>OY970205.1:0-4800000 GCA_963708335.1 uncultured Acidobacteriaceae bacterium
ACGCACGGATCGAGCGCAGAGAACTCCGGTGGGAAGGCGAGGCAATTTCGAAGGCGCTCGGCTTCCGCGACGGGCAGTGGGTAGAATCCCAATTTCGTTTTTCCATGTGGCCTCATTGTGCACCTGCCGAATATCGTGATTGTGGAAGGAGGGAAAAGAATAAGGAGGGAAAGGATTGAAGGTGACTGAGGTTCAGGATCTAACGATTTCGGGCCAGTTCGGAAAGGGATTCCGACTGGAATTGCGAAAGCCGCTGATGAGATTGCGAATCATGGAACGGCGAGCATAGAGCGCTTCTACCAACCGATTCAGGCCATCCTTATCCCATTCGTACCACTCCTCGGGAATATCGGCCGCAAGCTGCCAAATCTCGATTCGCATCCATACGCTCGGCCCGACTCAGGGCGGGTTCGAACGCATCCCATCCCCGAACATCCTGGTAAACGCAATTATTGGCATACACTCCCCTTAACGGGTAGTCGGGAAAACTCCACTCGCCGGCATTGAAGCAATATCCTTGGTCAATGAACGTTGCGGTGTATCGCTCGCTTCGTGGCTTTTCGTGCCAGAAGATTGCCTGCCGCCCATCGCTGTTGCAAGTCCACTTGTCGAGCACGAGAACTCGGGCAAAGTCGGCGATATTGAGCACTTTCTCGAGCAGAGGGTCAGGCAAGTAGTCGAGCGTTAGGCCAGCAGTCTGAGAATCGCGGTATCGCGATCCCAGTTGCCTGCCGCTCCGGCAAGGAATTCTTCTGCCGGCCAAGTCGATTCTCAGATCCTCGGTGTGGTCAATGAGCCAGTCACATACTTCAATCGCTTCCACACTTGGCATTGGCAGCCCCAGTGCCAGGCCTAGCCGTGTAGCCAACATTTCGTTCGCAAGCACTCGGATGTGCTGGGGATTGTTCTGGAATTTGGTTACGTAGAATGCGCCATCGGACGCCCGCAGCAGATGGGATTGCGCTCCACCCCGAAGTCTGCGCAGGTGTTGGACGGCCGAGATGCACGGAGTCACACGCACCTCCCGGATATGGAATTTGGAGAGAAATAAACGAGCAGGGACTTTCGAGACGCGTCGAGGAGGGAAAGAAAGAGAGTGTGCCGGGGAGCCTTACCGATTGCTAGGACATCCCAGCGGTTCGTATGTGGCTAGTTATTGCTTTGACCGTTCCTCTTTGATGGCATCAATCCACAGTTGGAGCGTAAGGTCTTCGCGCTCCGGATTGCCCAGCTGCCAGCGCAGTTCCTTCTGATATCGATCTTTAAGAACCTCCGGATCAAGCGGGACGGTTCGCGCAAGATGCAGCACATCGTCTCGGTCACGTTGGATGTTGCGTTCCAGCTTCGACAAGGCAAGGTCGTAGGGATCGAGGGCTAAGAGCCGAAGATGTTTGAAGGTTCCCGGAAATATCTCCGTGAGCCGATCTTCGTAGTCTTCGGGTACATGCGCGACGCCAACGTGGTCAAGATAGATCTTGTATTTCTTGTGTAGCAAACCACCCCGCATACCGAGTTCTAGCATGGCCCGGCCAGCATCCCGCGGTGCGATTTCCAGAACGTCCAGGTCTCCCGTTGGCCGTGAAAATCCGTACACCGTAGTGACGACGAACCCTCCCATGCAATCCAGCCGAACTTCCTCGTGCACCGCCGAATCCAATTCGCGTAGGAACGAGAGCCATGGTTCCGGAATGCTTTCATTCTGATGCGTAGGCAAGATGTTCTCCCTTCATGTCGGTCAGGAGATTCCAGTGGGCCGCTGCGGGCGAACGATGCTCTCGCAGCCATGCTCTCTCGGCTTGGGTCATCGAGTCGTGACAGAAGGTATCTTCGCGCGCAAGCCGGGCTCTCTCCAAGACCTCCAAACACGACCGAAGCTTTCTCGCCCGCTCGCTCTCATTCCTGCCCTCAGACACCTCAGTCGCCACAGAGACAGCAAATCCCAATCGGTTTTGCCGATCATGGACCTTGGCGTTGCGAACCAGCCAGTCCCAGTCCATATCAACGTAGGTCATAGCCAACCATGGCAACCCCTCAGCAACACGGGCGTCAAGGTTTGGTTCGTTCAGTGCCTCCAGCAGGACCTCCGCGGGGTTCCGTCGTCTCCTGCTTCGAAGATAGGAGAATCCCGGATAACCGAGCGCCCCGAGTTCGGCGCTGAAATCGCGCTTGTGCGAAGACACGGGCATCGCCACTTCCTCGGATCGTAACGGCAACGCTGTAGCCGGTAGATTCAGCACCTTGAGAGCCTTGCGCACGAATCGTTCCGACAGGGGACGGTGCCCCTTCTCCATCATCGACAAGTAGGCTTGGGTGACATCAAGCGCCAGGGCAGCTTGCTCTTGAGTCCAGTGCTTCTCCAATCGCGCCTCTTTCAACAGGTTCCCGTCCATGGTGATCCTTACTTCGCTCCAAAGGCTATGAATAATATAACACATATTGTTATATTATTCGATGCCCTGCGTCTCTGCTCTTGCGCCTTGCCTAAGGTGCTTCCCCATCAGCTGAGGCTGCGGAACGTTCAGTGGGTGCTTTCAGCCGCTTTTTCAACCTCGAGCACGACTCTCTTGAGAGTCTCCAGATTGTTCACTTGTGCGAGCGAATTGAGTCGCAAGGAGCGGAGAATCGGAACTACGACTTCGGGTCCAACTCTATTCAAAGCAGCCTCCAGGCGCCGCAGGCCGCGTTCCGCTGACTGCATTTGCGCCAATACCTTGCGCAGAACATTCGCGTCGCGAATGTCGGTCGGATTCCAGACTCTTGCCCCGGTCCTCAATAGCCCGCGATATAGGCGCCAGCCTAGCGGTTCTGCCATCTCCCGGATCTGACGGACGAGCGCGTTTGCGTCTTCGGTGCTTACATCTCGCCCACCTGGCGCGGGCTTGGGGTTGGACGACGCGCTTTTCGTTTCCTGGCCGGGTCTCAATCCCTCCCGCCAGCCCTGCGGAGTTGCCCAGCCAAACAGCCGCGGAGTGTTCTTCGGTCGCTTTCGCTCGTCAAGATCAACCCATGCTCCTGTGAAGTAGTACAGATAACGGCCGAGCCCAAAGCAGGAGCAGGCGCGCTTGAATGCCTGCGCCTCGGCCGCCGTGCCGGCGTTATCGTTGTCCGCCCATTCCTCCCCAGTGGCTGAGTGTGAACCAAGTCCAAAGATCGTGAGTTCGCAGGTAACGAGCACTTTGGCTACGATCCTTTTGTCCTTGGCCCGCTCAAAGTTTGCGCTGGTATGGACTGTGTACCTGCGTGTCCAACCCGCTGGAGTAAGCAGTGCGTTGAGACGATCGGTGTAGGCCCGCTGGTCAGCATACGGGATCACCTGGCCGCGAACAGGCTGCTGATTCTGAGTTGTGTTGGTCACCCGCCATTCGATCTGCGCGGGATCAAAAGGCACTTCCAAGGCCGCTACCAATTCCGTAACCCGTTCCGCTGAGTGCGGAGAAGTGATAGGTACTTCTAAGGCGGTGGGCGGACCAGTCATAGGCCCACCATTCTCGTGTGCATGACCATTTGCGGCGCTCATAACGGGGCCTCCCTGGTTGTTGACGTTTCTTCGTCCAGATGCTGGCCGTACATCCAGCGTTGTGGAGTGATTTGCAGGAGCCAATCCTGGGCTGTGGGAATCCGACCCAGGTCTTCCTTGACGTGCTGTTCTCCCACATAGCGCACGGGAACTTGCGTTCCAGCGCTGTTCACGATGGCCACACCAAACAGCTTCTCGGCCAGAAAAATGCCCTCGGCATGATGGCGAAGGGCTCGGTGACGGAAGTCTGCAAGGAATGCTTTCGACTCATCAAACCAATTATGAATCGGGAGATAGTCTTCCGGCTTCCCACCGAACTTTCTCGCGCTGTTCTGTGCGTGTTTGAGTGGATGGGCCATACCTACACCTCGTACGTGGACGTCGTGTAGTCTTCAAATCGGTCGTTGCGCTCGACCGTCACTTTGCGAGCGGCAACATCGAGGACTACATCCCCAAAGCCGCCGCAGTCGTTTTCGTATCCGAAGGGCACGAGATCTTCGAAGTGTTCCTGCAGATGCGAACCATCATGCTTGACAGGCTCGCGCTCGCCCCACGCATAAGACTCGCCGTCATAGCACTTCACCTCTTCGGTGGTTCCGTCATCGCCGTAACCGTCAAAGTGGACCGCCACAAAGGTGACTCCCGCTGCGGCTAATCTGTCGCACTCCGCCAAGAGGGCGGCCTTGGCCACGGCTTGTTCTGGCTCAAGTGCTTCGCCATTGTTCTGTTGCGTCTGCTCCATCGCACGATCCTTTCTAGGAAGTGTTGAGACTGTTTCAGGCTTGATCTACGATCCATCCGAGGAGATGAAGGCGAAAATCTCGACAATGAAAACCAATAAACGAACTACCTGATTCAGGGTCAGGAGGTCTATTTATGACCCGTTTTGAAAAAGTAGTTCTCGCTTTAATGCTTTTGCAGGTTGCCTTGCAGGTTCTTTCGCTGTTTTGCAGGTAGGTTCGGTATAGAGTCGGGAAACGTGTTCGTCCTTTTGCGATCGCGGGCTGGAGTAGCGATTCGCGTGCAACTATTCAGTTTCTACGCGCACGTCGCCAAACTTTCGAAAGTCCTGATCAAAGGTCGAGACTGGTAAGTTCTTAGCCACCGCGGTGGCGGCGATCAGGCAGTCGACAAAGTGAGCCTTCGTTCCCTTATAGCGGTTCAGAGCGTCCAGGTGGACCGTCACCTCATCGATCTCGACGCCAGGACTGGAGATCAAGCCTCCGAGTGCGGAGGCGATAGCCGCGCGTGGGTGCCGGTAAAAAGACTCAAGCACAAACACACACTCTGCCAGAACGACCGGCAATACCACGATAACCACATCGCCCCGATCGCAGGCATCGAACAGCTTGCCGGCTGCTCGTGCATGTTTGTCGTGGTCCTGCACCAGATAGCGGACAATCAGATTCGTGTCGACAAGTCTTTGCTTGCTCACCGGGTACCCTCACGATGCGCTGCCTCGGCGGCGGCCTCGCGGATCTCAGCGAAAGACATCCCCTTTCCCTTGTTGCTGGCGAGCGCGCCCTTGAGCGACCGAATGCCGGGATGCACACGAATGGTAGCTCGGTCTCCCTCCACTTCGTATTCCAACTTGTCGCCCGGTTTAATTCGCAAAGCCTTTCGAATTTTCTCGGGAATGGTCGTTTGTCCCTTACTCGTCACCGTAGAATGCAGCATCGTTATATCCTTACCTCACAGAATGTCCATTACCTACTATTTTAACCCTTACTTGTTCCGGGTGGCAAGGCCAGACAGGGGTGGGAGCCTTCCAATCCTTATCCCGCTGAGGCAAAGGCTTTACCAGCACGGGCGTTGGTTTCAAAGGTTCTTGGAGAGCCGGCCTCTGCTGCGAAACCATTGCCAATGCTTGGGATCAACACGTAATGCCTGAACGCTAGATAACGAGGACAGACTGACGAATCCTCCGTGATAGGAAATCGTTCCGTAGCGAAATAATCGCGCGAGCAAGTGCGAGTGCGTGATTGGCCAATGTCGGATTGACGAACGGCTCCTGCCGGTCGAGCGCTTCCGCCGCGCTACAGCTCGGCAGACCATCTCCGTCCAGTTCGGTTTGGATAACTTCAGGGAAGAGCTCCGAGACTGTTCGTAGCCGGAGCCTGCGCCTCCGGTTCCTTCGATTCAGCGGCTCTCCCAGCACGAATTGTCCGCTATCGGCGTTATTACCCAAGTCCAGCCAATAATCGACTTCACTCCAATCCTCCGCGCACTTGGCGATTGCCGCGCGTGCCTCCCGTGTGTCGACGCAGCCGATCACGATGTCAACACCATCCAGCCTGCGTTTCGTATCAAGGTGCTCGGGAATCCCGGCCCAGTCCAGACCCCAAAACAGATTCAGCCGATTGGCGAGGACGACAGATTTGTAGAGGCCAATCTCAGACCGGCTGAAGGGCTGCCGTACACAGTTCGTTGGAGAGATCACGTCTGCATCCAGCAAAGTGACGTGGAGGCCTTCCGGGTGGCCGTATGCGAGGAGGGCCTGATGCAGGTACGGCAACCCGGCCGCCATCGCACTCCCGTTCCCGCCACAGCCCACCACCAGCACACGTACCTTGTGCTTCAGCAACTCTGGATGAATATGGTGCGCTTCCATGGCTTCATGGTTCCCCGCGTTTCTGCACAAACTCCTGCAGCGTTTGGTTCGCATCGGCAAGAAACTTGACTGGAAACCGGCGATCTCGCCCTGCCAAACTTTGACCAGAGTCCAAGAAACCCGCCGGGGTGGGTGGTCAGATGAACAGCACCACTCGGATGAGTAAATTCGCTGGCAAAATATGCATCCTCCCAACCCGATAGAGAGCCGGCGCTTACTTCTTCTGGAACGCGCATGCTTCCGAGACAAACGCGTCCATGCGCGTCGGTGTTCCAGTAGGGAGCATTCTTGAGGCGTGTATCTGCCGTCGGCCGCCGATTTTCCCCCAATGCCCGCACCAACAATTCCCGGCCGTTAAGCATGAACACCAACGCAGGGTGTGGATACATTCGGCCGTTCAACTCCGTTGTGTCTTTGTTGCCGTCACCGAAGAACATCAGTCGATGTTTCTCCGGACTCCACCAGACGATCAGCTCCGGCGTCCTTGACAGTATGTTGGCCGGCAACACCTCCGGTGCCAGGCTCGCTCCCAACCCTCTTGCCAGCCTCTCCAGAAACCCGGTGGTGACCGACTGGCCGGCACCCAAATACGGCGCACCCTCGTGCAGACTCTTCACCTCATGCAGAGTTGCAAAAGTTGTGCTCCCATCCTGATACAACAGCACAGCCTGTTTAAGCGTGAAGATCCGGTTGTCTCCAATCCGTACATGGGAAGTCATGGCTATTTCTCACGTCCAATCACTCCGTCGTCGTTCCCCGGCATCAGGTCGATCAGTCGACTCGCGGCGGCCAACGTCTCACACACCACGCCGAGCGTCCGAAAGCCTTGGCGCACGCTAGTCGGTTCCGTGAGCTTGAGCGGAATGATGAGGTTTGGTTGGGGTGTCGTCTCCAATGCGGTCTCGGCCTCATCGTCAAAACAGCCGGCGACGGCATCGCCCGGCGAGAAGGCCGCCAGCAAACACGGCAGAGGCGGGTTGCTGTCCATGAGTTGCTCACCCATCTCCTCCGTGAACTCCGGCCGTTTGGCTCGTTTTGAGATCCGGCACAGATCCAGTAAGCCATTGACCAGGTCTCTGGTTTCGTCGCGCCGTATCGTGTCGCCTATCGTCCTGAGACTTCGCAGGCTCAGAGGGCGTTCCTTCAGGCACTGCGGGACGCATCCCTCTACGTCGGGTACCTCGTATTGCTCCGCATTCGCCTCACCCTCGTACCACTCGCGAAGCATTTCGACCCGTTCTTCAGCATCGTGGTAGTCGTACACGCGCACCCATCGATTGAGTGACCCCACGAAATGTGTGAAGAATGTTGCGGGGAGGCGCGGATGTATCTTTTCCAGGAACTCTAGAGTCGGCTTTAGCACCGCGAACGCCGCGGCCTCCGGGTCGACGATCAGGTAGAGCGTTTCCCGCGGTCCTCGCTCGTCCGAGTAGTCAACCAACCGGTCGCTGAGGGTAACGTCGAGATCAAAGCGGCGGTCGATGGTAGCCCCGCCATGATTGCGAATCCACCGCTGGAGGGTCAGCAACGCGTACTTGGTGGGATCCCTTCCGCTTTGACTCCAGTCTTCGACTGCTCCAATACCCAATGTCACGAGGATCTCTGCCAGCCTGATCGTTTCCCGATCATCCGCCAGGAACCGGTGCTCAACCGGCACCTCGTTCAGCCGCGGTAGTACCACGCCACACTCTGGCGCCATCAATTGCTCGGCGGTAGGGACCCTCCGGGAGGTGGAAGTGCTCGCCCACGGTGCCATCGCGAACATTGTTCGATCGCTTTCCCCAACAAGGCTGAGCACGCCTGCAGTTCCTGACATTGCAAGAACCTCCCAAGTACAGCGTGGTTCCGCGAGTCGCGGTCCGCAGCTAGTTCCTTCAGTTCCTGCACGAACCATTCTTCTCCCGCTATCTCTCGGGCAAATCCTTCGGTCTGCACTGGTCGTCTTCATAATTCTGTCGCGGTTAGCAGTAGCGTGGCTTGGGGCAACTTGGCGTGGCTGGAAATTCAATGGGGCACCTTTTCCACAGGAATTATGGAACCGCTCAGCGGATCAATTACGCTCTGGGCAGCCCTGTCCTAGATCGGCTACAATTCGCGCGGAGAATTCCGATGATGACGAACCCAGCCTTCGCTATCAAACTTGAAGTAAGCCAATTGGTAGAACTGCAGATCCAAACTCTCAGGCAAGAGTCAGCGTTGACATCCTCTGAACTCCTGGACTACCGCATGCGTGCTGAGAAGATCAAGATCCTGTACCAAGAATTAGACCGGATCGGAAGAAGGCGCGTCGAACTGCCATGGCGTAGGGCATCCTAACGTGCACTTGTTTTGGTATTGAGGGGGTCAAGCCGCCGTCCGCGGCCTCAAATCGTTCGCTGAGACGGCGGCTTGTTCTGTTGTGAGATCGTGATGTTGTTCCCGTGTCCGCTCTCGGGGTCTACCCCTTCGTCCCAATCGCGCGAACGAAGCTGTACTGCAAGTTTTCGCCGGAGGCCTCAGGCCCCGTGATCGCGGCTGTAGCCAGCTCAGGGTACTGGTTGCTGTAGATGGTTTTCACTTCTTCAGCTGTCAACCTCGGATCAGGGTCCGGAAGCTTCACGCCGTTGTACGAAAAACTGCGGGACATCACTTTTGCTTCAATCATGACGTGGCATTTCTCCCTTCTTAGCTGCCCGCCTGTGCCGGCGGTTCTCCAGTTTGCTGTTGCGGACCGAATAGACTGGGCGTTGTTTCTGTTGTGGTCGGCGTGGCGGCTGGAGTGTCCTGCTTGGACGTGGTCTGGTCAGACTTCGGTGTCTGCTGAGTTGCTTTCGCTCTTTGACGAGCGGCCTTCGCCGCCGCATCCATTTCCGCCTTCGCTTCGGCCAGGGTGCTCCCGAGTTGCACGTGTGAATCCACGTAGCTGGCCAGATGTTTGCCCAGTTCCGCATCCAATTCCTCAGGCGATCCCGTGTAGCTTAGCGGCGTGGTTAGCGCCTGATCTTCTGAGTCCTTGGCCTTTGTGGGGATCACGTTCACTTTCAGTTTTCCCTCAATCAGCGCGACCGTGATCAACACAGTTCGCTCTTTGAGCATTGGCATCAATTCGATAAACACGTTTTCCTCCTTCCTCTTCAGCTGGTTTCAAGAACTCCAAGCGAAAGACTCACTACTGGTACGCGTGGTTCTGATGGAGACGGTGGGAGCGGTGCCAGGCCGAATGTCTCTAATGCTTCTTTTCGGAAGGAGATGACCGGCGTGGCTGAGTGGTGGAAGCGATCGTAGGGCCCGTGCGAGCGAGCCACATCTCGATGCCTTCACGGCTCTGCTGGTCGCCGAAATAGCAAAGGCCGACCAGTTCCTCGCCGGCCTCGGCGACCAGCCGAATCAGCTCGTCACTGCTGATGGAATGGTTGGGAGAGGATGGCCCCACACGGAGGCCAAACCGTGCAGCGGAATCGCAGGGATCAACAGGAAATTCGATCTCAATATGCCGTCTACGGCGTCCCAGTTCCAGAAGGAAGCACGGCACCACAACGTTTGAAACGTGTGCGATTTCCTCCACACTTGCCTGTTCGGCTGGAATTCCCTTCAGGCTGGCAAAGACTTCAGCGATCAGGCGGGCTCTGGTGCGCTCGCCCCAGGAGTCCGGCTGCACCGCGAGTTCCAGAATTTGATCGTGCAGCGGAGCTAGGAATCGGGCGAAACCAACCTGCCGCATGTTTTCGGCGAAGACAGGCGAATTGTTTAGCAGATGCTCGCATTGTGCGAAGACTCGCGCGGCCTCTTTCGATCCGATGCGGGGGATCTTCTGTCTATTTCGTAAGCGACTTCGGGTTGTGTTATCAGGCATGTTGGTCCTTCTTTCCCGCGACCTGGGTGTGCGGCCACGTGAGCTGCCCGATTTGTGGACGGCACATTATAAAGGCAACGGATTCTTGTATTTTGTGGACTGCGCTACGAAGCCGAAAATGCTGCCGAGCGCAGAGGCAGAATAGCCGGAGAAGCCCCGAGATGGGCAGCGCGGAATGACTGGCAGAATCAGCGAAATAGATGTAGTCAACTCTCAGACAGGATTCGGTCGCACCGTTCTTTCAGCAGTCGAGCCAGAATCTCGGAATCGTTCGCGGCGTCTACCGGATCGCGACACAAGCGCGGAACGAAGCGCCGTCTTAAGCCAATAGGAAGCGGCAGGGTCGACGAGAACCTCGTCAATGTCAGGCAGATCAACCGGTCTCAAGCCGTCGCCCATTCCAAGCTCCTCACGCCGCTCCGCTCACAACTGCATCGACGCTCGCGCTTCGCTCGTCGTTTACATCTAGACCGTTGGGCTTCTCCGTTCGCTCCGTGGTAATCAGATTGGGTTCGAGCAAGTGACAATGACGGCAGCCGACGCAGCACACGGCAGCTGTCATTCGCGTGGCCGCATCCTGGAGGTCGTTTGGCAAGGCAACACGTTCCCCCGATCGCGTGTAGAAAACCGGACAGACAGTACCGCGGAACGCGGCGTCCTTGCCCCACAGCTCCATCTCCAGGCCGCCCCTGCGGCCATAAAAGAGGATCGAGCTTTCTAGCCGTGGTCTCTGGCCTTGCCTCGACTTCGCCAGTTCGTGCCGCGTAATTAACAGATCGTAGGTCCGCTCGATCCGAAGCATTTGTATCCGGATCAGTACCGGTGCGACGACAACCGCGTGCACACCGTTTACACCGATGCTGTCCACGCGCTGAAGCCAGGGCAATGCGTCGCCTTGTTCACCGACGAAGCTCGCATACGCGCCCACCTCCGCTACCGCCCCGCCTGATTCGACTCCACGAAGCACGTACTTCTTTGCCAAGTGTTGATGCTCGATTGATACCGAAGGCTGACAGTAGATGCCCGCTGTTCGCAGACACTTCAACGTGATTGGCGGCAGCCGCAGTCCCTGTCGTGCCAGAACCTCGGTTTCCACTCGCCTATTGTGCGTCGTGAGCTGAGACTCCATATTCAACTGACCTCCTGACTCGAATCGGATGTCCCAACGCCGCTCGTATCATCTCTTTGGTGCACCCGGCCCAGCACTTGTACTTGCGCGGATCCGAAACTGAAATGGCTAAATTGTCGCCGCTGCGGTCACGTCCGTGATCCGCGCATGATGGACAACGTGCCCAGTAGTTCCCGGCACGCGTGGACGTCGGCCGGACGTGATCGAGAATGCGAAATTCGGGTCGAGCGGGATCGTATGGCGGCAACTCAACTCTTGCCTTCGGGCGAAACTCTTCCGGCATTTCGAGTCCATCGATGAACCCGCCCATTTCGGTCTCTGTGATCTTTCGCAGGCGCTCCAGGTAGTCGAGTTGCGCTCCGAGCCGGTAGTCTGCACCATAGAACCAGTAGCGCCTTCCCGTAGCACGATGGATTCCGAGCGGCCCCCGGATCGCATTGCCGAATTCGTCGGGGCCGAGTTGATCCTGACGCGGAAATACCTCGATTCCTTCCGCCAAACCAGAACCGCCCTTTACTGGCACTTTCAGCCGAAGAGCCAGATTGTAGATGTAGATCCGGCAGTGCTTTGCGAGCAATGGTTTGTCCGCGAAGATCCAGAGGTGAGCGCCGCGACGAGACTTTTCGAGCGCTGCCTCAACTCCATCCTGACCTAACTCCCACTGCAACTTCAGAAGATCTTCCAGCGCATTGTCGTAGTCGGCGTCAATTGCGACCCACTTGGAGCGCTGCGTCGTCGGATTCAGTGCGTAAAGGCCAACGGTTTGCTGACCGTTCAAATGCTGGCGAATGGTCTGGGGCGAAAGCCTCCGATCCTGCTTTGGGCGATAGTAATAGTGCTTCCCGTTCGTGCCTGGTTTGTGCGATTGCAGTGTGTAGGCCAGGCGATTGACGAACAATGCAAAGTACCGCTCTGCCATTTCCGCGTTCACCTGGCCCACTCCTTTCATAAAGTCTCCTCTCACATTTGCAGTGATGTCTGGGAATGCGTCCGCGTACCGCGATGTGCCCGTTACGCCATCGCAGTTTTTCCAATAGCCTTGCGGAGAAGCGCGGGATGAGCCGTCCACGAGACAAGGTTGTACTCGGCGACAAGCTCATCGAATTCGGCGGTGGTCAGGCTGTCGTCCCGCCCTTCGTCGAAGACGACGAAGTAGAAAACTTGCAGCTCGCGATCGTACAGGTAGATTGCACCGGACGCGGGATCGTCTGGCACAGTTTGCAGTAACAGAACGCCCCTCGGCATTTCGATCCAGCGAGACGCCAGCCCCTCTCCGAGGGTGACAAAGACTTTCATCACGTGTTCGACATGGGCCTCCTTGCCCAACCCAATTTCCTCTGCTGTAAACAGCGGTTCAAAACTCACTGCTCCTCTGCTTTGAGACATCATGTGTTCCTCCTCGTCTGACTTAACTTGCTCCGATGTCCACGGACAGCGCAACACAGGGCGACACAACCGAGTGCACTCCTTCTGTCCGTTACCATTTGAAAACGGAACCCAACAAACGACACACGGCAGCGAAGTGCAACAACAACGAAGCCAGCGACCATAAGATTTTGAGTTGAGTGCTGGCACGCGGATGTGCACATCGACGTTCGACGAAGTAGTCAATAGCTCGTCAATATGAAGCTGGTACACGCGGACCGAGGCATGTGCCAGTGTCAATCCGCAAGTCGATCTATTTGCCAATGCGGCGAACACGGATGCGTTAGGGTTAGCGCAGGACCTGGAGTAGAAACTGATGAGAACCGGATCGTGATGTCGAAGCGGCGAAATAAGAATCGTGCGAGGGGTGACTCCAGCGATATAGAACCAGGTCGATGGACACGCATGCAGACGTTCAAGCAAAGTCAAATTCAGGGGGTAGTCAGAACGCAAGTGGCTGAACCGCAGCATGTTATCGAACCTCCAAAAAAGGCATACCTACGACGTCCAGACGGGCTAAAGACGGCGAGAAAACGGCAATGACGAGCCAAAAAGATGGCGATGCCGAGGCGACCAATCGGACTTTCATTGAAGAAGCTCCCGGAATCTGGTGCCGGGGCCGTTCCCGCGAACAAAAACCCTGGTTTCAAGAAGCGTCTGGGTGAAATCCTTGGCATTGGCAAATGCGAGCTTCTTGGGCACTGAGTCCAGCTCATGGACAAGATGAACTAAGACTTCCATTCCAGACGTCAAATACAAGATGCACGCGATTTGGCGCTCCGCCTGAAGTGCGGCGCGTACCCGCTCATACTGCTTGGAACTCTTCAGCGTGCGCTCATATTCCAGTGCGAAGCGTGCTCGATTATCTCCGACCCATACATCGACTATGGCGTCGTAGTCCTTCTCGTAAGGAGAACGCGAAATCGTATTGAAGGAAGCAATTTCGATTTCCGATTGCCAACTGGCAAGCTGATTCTTGTGCGCAAGGGCAAGTTGGATTGCGTTCAATTCAAGGGCGTGAAACACCTGGGAGGCGTGAGGAAGGTGTTGTGTATTCGAATGTAGGACGTTGGTGAACTGGCCATGATGTTCGAGCAGGATAAGGCCTTCTCTGGTGATCCGATATACCGCCGACCCGGCGCAAAAAACTCCACTACAGATGCCGATGTGACCAGACTTAATCAGCCGTCTGACACGCCAGTTAAAGCTGTCTCGGGAACGATCCGAGCCGCCAAACCTCATCAGTTCAAACAACTGGCTGTGGCTGACGAACCGCGAGTTACGGACCTGACGCAACAGAGGGATGTCACGCTCCGGATTGATGACCAAACCACCTTTGGCGTAGCGCATGAACGGTAATCCTCAGTCGAGAACCACGTCTCAAACTAATTCGAGTGCAGCGCCATGGCGCAGATTTGGCGCAACCGTGAGTTGCCAGATGCCCGAGTGTGCTTCTGATCCAGTCGCCAGCCCTCATGAGTAACATTGCTTCCTGCGTTTCACGGATATGGCTCACCGCGATGGGGATCAGAGACTCTGATTTCCAGTCAGAAGTTTCGAAGCTAACCGCGCCGAACCTGCCGCTCGATACGACCGACAGAAAGTAATCAGGCCGACACGATTGTCCGACTTTCCTTCGAAACAGCACCCGATTGCCGCCGCACGCAAAGACAAGATCGGTGCATTCGAAGATCTCCCCGAGAGCGCGGCCGGGAAACTGCGGGTTGAAGTCTCCCACACCGTTGAACCGGATCAAGCCAGGAACGAGCCAGTAGCGTCTCATCTTGCTTCCGCATCGCACACCCGTAGAATTGAAGTACGCTGCATGTCTCGTGTAGCGGTAACGGTCGTGCGGATCGCGGCCGAATCGTGCCCACCAGTTACTGCCGAATTCCAGGATCTTGACCAACATCATTGAGGAACTCCATCAGTTCGCGGTTGATGTCTTTCATGGCGCGAATGCGATCTGGCACTGGAAGTTTGGAAACACCTCCCACCCTCTCGACGACAGACGGCGGAATATCCATCTTCTGTTGGGAGAAGTACTGGCACAGGTCGGCAAAGCGCGTGCTTTCTTCTGCCAATTCCTTTTGCTCAGCAGGCAAGGAATTCAGCCGTTGTTCGTACTCGTTACGGTCGTCGATCGGTCCGGACTCGCCACACGGTCCGAACTTGTCGAGCGCACCGGACCTTCGCTTCGACCGGTTCTCTTGTTCGTCTTTCGACATCTCTTGGGCAACTCCTTCTTGATTTCCTCGTGCCGAGCTACGCCCCTTTTAGGCTGCGGTTCCTCTGTTGTTCCTCCTGGAGTCGCCGGTCTGACTCATTCAGCTGACGGCGCAAAAGCTTGGCTTCGTCCTGGGACCGGCCCAACTGTTGCTCCAGAGAATTGACCTTCATGATTAGGTCCACGTCCGGCTTGAACAGTCCGATCTGATTGGCTGGTGGTGCTGCGATCGCTGCCCTCGCGGAACGGCCGGGAGCCGATTTGGTATCGCTGCTCTTGATTGACGCCACTTGGCTCGCCGGTATGCCGGACGCTCGGCTGCTGACGGTCTCGACAGCGGGACGGTCCTGCGCCTCTGCAGGTGTCGATTGGGAACGGAGCGCGGAATCTCGCAGCGCGGTTAACGCCTCCATCAAGCCGCGATTCCTCTTTGTGGCCTCCTCCACTTGGGCATTCGCTCGCGAGAGGCTGTGCTCATACTGTGCAAGCGTCTCCGCATCGCGCCCATTCCCGGCAGGCTTGCACTCTGTGCTGATACACAATGATGACGAACAGGCACGCCAGCAGCCCTAACGCAACCAGGTTCGACCAGAAGTAGCCGTTCCTCACGGTTTCTTCGAGCAGCATTTTGCGGCCCTCGTCAAGACACTGTCCGTAGTCCTTGTCGGCGGGATTGATACTCTTCAAGGCGAAATCGACAAAGCCATCCTTCGGCTTTGAAGACTGCGCTTGGCCGGTAGGATCGTAGCTGGGACGGCGCTCTTGGGCGAGGCAAACCAACGGCATCATGGCCAAAACGAGGCCGACAATCGACAATGCGGGATGGACGGCTCACATCCATGTCAAGCGCCCAGTACGCGCGGCCAAACGGCCATTGCGGCGAACGACTTCGGGGTCTTTGAAGCGCAGGTTCGCGCCTTCGACATGCGAAGCTGCGTGGAGCCTGGGATAAATTCGCGGTTCAAGTCCCGGGAACCGGTATTGGCGTGGCACCCGGACATGCAAATGGGAATGGAGTGTCCCGAGCCGGTTGTCGGTCATCAGGACCTCCATCTGGCCTACGGGCAGGTTCTTGATGTGCTCGTCCTGCGCCCGGGTGTCCTTGATGTCGGTTTCACTGCCAAATCCGACGGGTTCGTACTTGTCCTCAAACACTCCGGTGCGCTGGACGGTCAACGTGCGCCGCTTCTGCGGAACACGCGCCGATGCCTTCAGGAAATACTGCGCCGTCTCCTCATCCTTGGTGCGCAATAACATGTTGGTATTGGGCGCCGAGGACACGTCATCTCTGAAGCCGCGACCCACAGTGAGTAGCTGCGGCAGGGCCTGCAGGGCGAACAGGAACGCGGTGTTCGTTCCGCGCGCCGTCTGCAAGATCTGTGCAAAGTTCGAATAAGCAAATGGAGCAAACTCGTCCAGGATGACGCTGACCATCGGCCGGTTCTCGCGTCGGCGCTCTTGCTCATTCTCGTAACGCTTGCCAATCATCAATTGCATGTTCTGCAGGAGCATCCGGCCAAGAGCCGTGACGGCTTTTGAGTTCTTGTTGGTATTTAGCGAAACGAACAGAATCAGTTCCTGGTCAATGACTTCGTCGAGCGACAGCATCTCATCGTAGGCGCCAGTGATGATGGAGAGTTCGTCCTGGAGAAAAGTCATTAGCTGGTTGAGCAGCCCCTGGACCTTGGTGATTCGCTCGCGGTCTTGCAGCGACTGCAGCAACATCTTCGCTGACATGTCGAAGTTCAGGCGACGCTGATTGCTGAGGCCGTCAAGCGTCTGTATCCTGGCGCGAGCAATCGCAACCTGTTCCCGCAGGACGACCGGGTCAAGCGCCATCACCATCACGTCGTAAAAGTTGTACCGCTTGCCGGTGTAGGTCAGAACGCGCGAGATGTCGGTGAGATAGTTGCCCTGATGGCCGCGGAAGAAATCTTCTTCCTGATCGAACGATTCGAACACGAGATTGGAATGCTCTTCGTACAGTCCAGCGTCACTGAAGAAGGGGTTATAGCGAACGGAGATGTCTGGCCGCGAGGGGCTGAGCACTCTCAGTTGGTGCATCCGGCCCGCGGCTTCGACGGCCGGCAGAAGGCCGGAGAGAAAATCCTGGTCTCCCTTGCCATCAAAGATCAGCATGGGAATGCGGTGCTGGTCTTCGGGAGGTCCGAGTACTCGGAACAGGTCCTGGGTGATGATGTTCTTCAGAAGCGTGGTCTTGCCGGAACCGGTTGCGCCGAAAACCACCGACTGCATCACCCGCGTCGCGTCCGGCCACAACCAGGGCTTGCCATGGACGTCGTAGCCCAGCACGATTGCGTTCCGTGCGTATGCGGCCTCGACGGCCTCGCGGTCTTTTGCCTGGCTTATATATAAAGGAGGGTGAGGCCACGTTATCTCCCTCCGTCTGCGCAGCGTTAGCAGGTACCAGACGACCGAGATGCCTGCAACTAAGGCGAAGAACGCATAGAGCGAACCTTCCACCAGTTGCACCGAGCGCACGTGAAAACGGCTTGCCAGAACGTAGGAGCCGCCGGCGAGCAGCAAGACAGCAACGATGGCGATGGCAGCGGCGACGCTCTCTTCCTGGTTCTGGTGGAAGGCGCGCCGCCCGAGCCGATATTCGTTTTCTGCGGTCATGACTGAACCATGCTGAAAAACAGGAATGTCCCGAAGACCAGCGCAAACACGATTGCCAGAAGCAGCAGAATCGGATTCACGCGGAGACGACCGCGCTCGTCTCGCGGTTTCAGGGGGTCCTCCACCCACCTCAGCAGCACATCGCCAATGCGCTCCTTCGGGTTGCTCAAATGGAATTCAATGAACCGATCATGCATCTCGTCGAGTTGTGTATTCGCTTTCATCTCAGAGAACGACGGTCGCTTTTACTCCATCGCGAAACACCAACTGCACAACTGCCGGTGATTTCAGATCCTGCCGAATGGAAACCACTCCTTGGGTAGTCTCTCCGGGGTGAAGATCGTCGGCCTCGGCTTCGGCACCAGCGACAGGAAGGGCGAGTTCCTGCGCATCGCCTAGCTGTTCGAGCATGGACTCGATCGAGTTGGGTGTGGGCCAGGCTCGCGAGCGAAATGGGCGAGTCGCCTATCTTTAGTTCGTACGCGCCCGGAGTATTTACGCGATAGAAAAGATCGCTGTGGTTCTCAATCGTGTAACGGAGAAAGACCATACCGCGAGTGCGAAACACTTGGTCCACGCGCAGACTGACCTGGTTTTTCGGTGCACGTGCACGAGTGTGTTTGATCTCCTCGGTCCCCAAGAGAGCGTCGGGTCAGCATTACGTCGACAGACTGATCTGTCGTGCTGTCCACGACGGGCTTGGGGGGCGGGGCCGGAGCCGGTGGGGCGCTGTCGATGGCAAAATTCATGTTCTTCACTTCTTGGGTGATTTCGAGCTCGTAGGCAAAGCGCCGGGAAGCCGTCCAAACGAACAGATCCGTCGCGGCCCCTGATTTCACGGGCTTGACGAAGACCTTGTTCGCCTCTCGCTCGATCTGAAAGTCCGAACTACCGGCGGCAGCCATCGTGACCGGCTCGTGAAATTCCAGAACCGTCAGGTGGTTCAGGGCGGTCGCCACATGCACGACAGCGTTTGGGTTGGGAGGGCCGGACTGTTGGGACAATGCAGCGATAGCACAGAGGCTATATATAAGGATGAGCGGAACAGTTCTCTTCATATTTCCTTCTTAGGCCCTGAGCGGAATCCGAAAGGATTCCGCTCAAAGCGGTTGCTGCCTCACATGACCCAAGCTGCATCACTCGCATCCTCATCACTGAAGGTGCTGGGAATGAACTCCACAGCTTCATCGACAATTGCAGCCGGTATTGCGCGATCGGCTGCGATGTCTGTTTCAGCGCAAGATTCGCTTGAAGGTTGTGCTTGGGCCTGCTCGGGTTTGTCGTCGTCGAGGAGGACTTTTCCATCCCTGTACTTGAACAAGAATGTGTGTTTCTGTCCTCCGCCCTTGAGTGGATCAACCAGGAAGGTTCGGCCGGAAGAGTCAGTACGAACGAGCCCCTCGTAAAGCCTGGGGACGTGCACGCGAACGGGCTTGCCTCCCGTGCGCTCCGCCAGCTTCAGGATCAATTCCTGAGGAAAGGCAAGAAAGAGAATCGAGCCGCTGGAGCGCTCACCGTTACATACCACGCGGTTCAGCGCCTGCAGCCAGCCCATGCGGTTCTCTGCCTTGTTCTGCGCCCAGAT
Organism: uncultured Acidobacteriaceae bacterium; assembly: GCA_963708335.1. GTDB lineage: Bacteria > Acidobacteriota > Terriglobia > Terriglobales > Acidobacteriaceae > Sulfotelmatobacter. Next base: position 18,967 of record OY970205.1, read on the forward strand.
GCGGATGTAGGCCAGGACAGCCTTCATCTCGTATTTGCCACGTTCCTCGTCACAACGGCATGTGCCGCGTGCCTGGTTCATGGCGAACAGCTTCTGTCGCCGGACTTCCTTGTCGGAGCTCTGCCGTACCGTGTCCCACTCGGCCTGTGTCTTCTCCAGTTGTTGTTTGAGTTGTTCTCGCCTCTCGGCGATCTTGCCGACCATCGCGGCATAGACCCGATTGATGAAGCGGCAATCCTCCAGCATCTCGCGGGTGACCTGTTCGCCCACCACGAGCGCCTTGAATGCCTCAATCGGAGCCTTGTTGATCAGCAAATCCTCGATCTGCTTGCGAACATGGTTATAGAGGTGGCCGACGCGGTCGGTCTTCTCCACCTCCAGATGGAGTGGTAAATCAGAGCACCGGCGTTCGTTCTTGTAGCGAAGCCAGGGCGCCTGACGTATCTGCTGGCGTATTTCGGCAACCAATTTGAGATCGGGCTGGACCTGCCACTTGAGGCTGTCGAGCGCGTTCTGAAGTTCCTTGGCCAATTGCGCAGCCAGTTCTTCCTGGCCTACTGCGCGGCAGGAGGTCATCAGATCGGTGATCGAGCCAATGTGATTTCCTCTGGCCTTCATGGCCACGTGCTCCAGATTGAACCAGGGGTCTTTGGCCTTGTTGGCCTTGTTTTTCCCCTGTTGCTGTCCGAGGCCTCGGGAGAACCGGTCTTTTACAAACCGTGGGAACCGGTCCTCTTCGACCACGCAAACCCAGTCGAAATCAAAGTCACCGCCGTTCTTCTTTGCCGTCTCGGAATGGAGAACATAGGTGCCCTCCAATCGCAGTTGCTGCGTGACCAGGTCACGAAGCTCTGTCTCAATCAGAGCGCACTCCTGGCGGCAAAGATCCCTGTCGAGCTGCGCGATCATCTCCTCGTCAGAGAGGTTTCCGAAGGGGAGAAGATCGTCAACCATGCGTATGGGGTAGCGGACACACAGGCCCCGTTTCGAAGCCAGTGCAACGATGGCCTTGTGCTCGGGAATCCAATCGGATCCGCAAAACACTTCGCCATCTTTAAGGAAGAGATAACCGTCGTCCATCAAAGCAAATGCAGGAAGACGAAAACCTCCACTTGTCGCTGCCTTGAACGCCCAGCGCGCAAGGAGTTTGTTGAGTTGATTGTTGACGTAAGGATGACGGACGATTTCGCCGCTGGCATCGGCCAGAAGCAGTCCTTCAACGACCCGGAATTCTTCGTTGGTGTCCTGCCCAAGTCCATCCGGCAAAGACCTATCCGGATGGTGCCCGAGGATTTCGAGGAGGTCCTCGTAGCGGCCTTCGCCTACCGCCTCACTCAGCTTGGCCACCTGCTTCATCGCCTGTGGTAAAATTTCCAGCTGAATTGAGTCTTCAGGAGCATGCTCGACCAGCGTGTAACTGGACTCAAACTCGAGCTGGCGGGAGACTTCGCGGATTCCGACCACCACGTCGCCGCGAAATCTTCTGCCCGGCCCGAAGATCGAATACACTACCGCCGGTATCTTCAGCCCTGGTTTGACCGCGCTATCCGGCAGCACAAAATCTGCTTCCAGCGCGTCGGCAACATCATCCTCCATGATTTTGAATGCGCCTTTCGCCTGGGTATCGGCGAAGGCCATGCGGAACTGATAGAAGCGCCCTTCTGCAAGACGTTTCCGGGCAATCTCCCGTTTCGCGTCGTCGAGAAGAGCCGATTGTTGATGCCGGTCCAGTTCTTCGTCGCTTACCTGTCCGTGCCGCTCGCGGCGAAGCCGTTCAATCTGGACTGACAGGATTTCGCGATCGTGCTTTTCTTTCAGACGCTGGAACACCGATCGCCTGATCCAGCCACGGCAGTCGTTCGTTCCTAATTTGCGATCGGGAACGACGAGCACACGTGCCTCGTCCTCCTCCATCATTACCTTGCAGGGCGAGACGAGAATTCCGAAGTAGACGATCGCCGCCTGCGGCCAATGCTGAAACCGCTCGGCGATCGCCCGGCTGTGCTCCTGGTCCACAAAGTAGAACTTGCCCTTCTTTGCAGACCCGCTGGCGCCCACTAATTTGTAGTGAACGCCGTTCCAGACGAGCCGAGCCAAGGCATTCTCGACTTGTGCTTCTTCGTAATCGTCGAGAGGCCCAGCCGGCACGTTCACGCTCGCTACCTTGATTCCGGGGTAGAGAACGCTAAGCAGCGTGTTCTGGAACGGATCAAGATCGTGCAACCGCGGCGTGACCCGTCCGTTGCGGTCGATCTCAAGGTTCTGAAGCTGATCGGCCCGAATTCTGTAATTGTTCCTCGTAGTATTCTTCGTCATTTTTGTTCTCCTTGAACTGTTCGTTCCGGGAGGCCGGAAAGAGTCAAGGAGTTTGCGTGACCGCAAGCTTTCTCGCTCCAGTCTGGCCCCCATTTAGGGTTCGCTCGGCCAGGCCTTCAAGTGAGAAAGCCCCGGTCAGCACATTTCCCCACATAAAGCCGCGGGGCGCTCAAAGGACCTAACATCAACGTTGGTCATCTGAGATCTCTTCGTGCTGATCTTTTCGAACTAGCTTTGAGTCGGCTTCTGGGCGACAGCCTGTTTCACAATCACAGGACTACCGCCATTCATCTCCGGAGCCGCTTTCCATGCCGTCAACGTATAGAACGGCTGGCCGTTCTTGAACGCTTCGATTAACGCTTCACCCTCGCTCGCCATCTCCTGGCCTAACTCCGGCTTGGCCAGAGACGACCCTGATTTGGGGAGAAAGTAACGAAGATTTGGGTCACTACCATTGCGGTGTCTGCGGCGTGTATTTGTGCTGCTGACGCTTCTGCTCACCGGCTCCGCAGAATTGTTTGGTACGTTGGTTTCCATGTTTCCAACTCCTCCCATCTGCCTCATTGCGGGCTATTCAGACCGGCCTGCTGCAGCACCCAATCGCGTTTTTCACCTTCGATCGCGCGCTCCCAATACTCTCCAACCAGCAGACCGCTGGGGTTCTGCTCCGACCGTTTCTCGACTAGCAGCCTTACGTGGAATTCGCTGACCACCTTGTCGATGGTTTCGTTGTGGTCGTGAATGTGATGGACCTCTTTGACCCCGAATGCCGTATAGGTGAGTGGATCTTCCTTCGAGACCTCAAGCGAACGCATCTGAAATTCCGAGGTTGTTTGATCCTCTTCAATCTTTCCAATGAAGTCATCCTTCTGCATGCCGGTGTATGCCGTGCGGCGCAGATTGGCAGTCATCATGTTCAAACTGTCCGCCCAGTTGCGGCTCACATTCGTGGGCGAGAAGTTCAGATAGCGTTCCAGGAACAAGCGCACGAAAGCCCGCTTCTCAAATTCGGTCGGCTCCGATCCCGTTCCTTGCGTCACCGAAATGGCCGGTTTGTTTACGCCCAAGATCGTCGCCAGGCCGTGTTCATCCACACGAATGACCGTTGGAGGCTGCAGGCGGACATAGACGGCGAAGGCGAGCGCCAGCATCGTTGTCGGAATACACAAGAATGCCAGCACCATCGCCCGGTTAGCGTACGCACGCAACACTCCGTCGTGCTCGTAATAGCGGGCGTAGCGAAACTTTTCCGGCGCATCGGTTTCTTCAGATGGGTTTTTCTTTTTCAACCACATGTTCGCGCACCTTCTTAGTGTTCAACGACAATCAATGACGCCGGCCGAACAAACTTCCAAAGAACTTTCCGATATAGAAAAAGATCAGCGTGATGATGCTGTACGGCCGGAACTTCGTCCCTTGTGGCTCCCAGATTGGTGGCTGCCTCCACATAGAAACCTCCTCTGCCAGAGCTAGTTGTTCTCGGCATTGTTCCTTCCAGCGGCTCTTCCGAGCGCTCTCCCCACGTTGAAACTGACGACTTGGGTTACAGAATGGGGTCGATAGCTGGAGCCCTGTCGGCCACCGCTGCCCGACACGGCAGCGGCGAAGTCTCGTTTGCCAGAACTTTCGTTGCTGCTTGGGTTAGATGCAGGCACCGCCGGACTACTGTTGCTGTTCATTGCGCTCGCAACTCCCGAGCGGATGAAATCGGTCATCGAGGGAGTAGGGGGCGCCGTGGACGACGCCAGAACAGTAGACGTGGACGAAGCGCCCACACCACCCGAGGCCGTAGCGCCCGCCGAAGCCGGACTCGCTCCGGCCGCAAAGCCGCTGACTCCAGCAAGAGCGGCGCCGGCCGCAACCCCGCCTGCTCTCACCAGCGCAAAGGCTGTTGATCCGACATCGCCCGAGATGATTCTTTTCGCGATGAAGGGAATCAGCGCGATCGCTAGTGCGTAAAAGATGCTGACCAGCCCTAGGATGATCGAGTCCCCCGCCCCCTTCAGAAAACCAAGGAACCCGTTGCCAAGGATATTGTTCACTTGGTTGACCTGAATGGCGGTAATGAGTGCGCCGAACACGGCGTAGAGAATTCCCCAGGCATTCCAGATCATCACGTTGACGGCATACGACTTCCCCAGCTGGCCGACCCCCGGGATGGGAATGAGCGCGAGTACCAACGGGCCGACCACGTAGAGGATCGCTCCAAACAAGGTGTAAAAGAAACAGAACACGATCATCGCGAGGGCATAGAGAAGATAAGCAACCACGAGCAGAACCACCGTGATGGTGCTGGCTGCATCGCCCGTGATGATGTCCGTGAGCGTCAAGGACGGGTTATTGGCGAACTGTTGTTGGAGTTGTCCCATCCAGCTCTGAAACATGTCTCCCGCACCGGAGCTGCTGCCGATGGAATTTGCGATCGTGTTGAAGGAGCCGTTGACGCCGCGAAACACGGTTGCCCAGTTGGAAACGATCATGGCAACCACCAGATACTTGATCGCGGTTCCAGCCAGCGCCTGCAGATCGCCTCCGCGAAACGCCGCCTGATAGAGGCCGATCAGAAAGCCAATCAGCAGGATCGCGAATGCGATGTTCGTGACCGTCGAGATGATCGCAGTGCCGTCGATCCCGGCTAGCGCCGTGTTTAAAAGTTGCTGGAAATAAAACACGGCTACTGAACCCCCGGTTGCAAGACCTGGTTGCCCGAAGTGTGGAGCGTTGACGCATGAGAAGCGCTGAGCTTGAGCTGACCGCTCGAGTTCGCCAACTCGATCGAGCGCACTCGTACGAGTTCTGCCATGGCGGATTGCGTGTATGCGTTGGCCCGAACCAGCCATGCCGCGGTCTCGGCCTCCAAAATTGTGGAACTGCCGGGCGCGGCACTCTGCAATTGCTGATTGATCTGTTCGGCCGCCTGAAGCTCCAGGTTGGCCAGGGCATCGATCTCGACAGCCTTTTTCATAGCGGCTTGTGCTTCCGCGTCGGTTATATCGACCATGTTCCGGACCGACTGGGGCGCGTTCGCCGGCGGCATCACGGTTCCGTACAAAGCGGAGTAGTTGCTTGTGATTTGCGGCATTGCGCCCGGATTGCCTGAGAGCAGGCTTTGTTCGAGCAGTTGCGGTGTGCGCAGAGTCGCACTCGATATCGGCAACTGGAAGAGCTGACGCATTTGGACAAATTGGCTCTGGAATTGGACGGCCATGTTTCTGGCCTGGCTAATCGCGGCCATGGGAAACACTACCTGCTGCTCGAAGTTTGCGGATTGCTGTTGGTTCTGCTGAATGGAACCCAGCGGCTGAGCCACGACGCTCCGCAAAAGGCCGGAGATCGTGTTGAGTCCAACGGACATCATGGCGCAGCAGGGATCAAGTCCAAGCTGGCTGCGGGCCTTGGAGGGTAACAGCACGACCACGATAGCAAGGCCGCATGCCGCGACCAGCGCGTTCCGGAAGAACTTCCAAACACGAGAGAGTGTGGGTCGATTCATTTTCGGACTCCTTATGGATGAGCTAGAACTTTCTGGATCTGGTTGAAAAGAGTTTGCGTCGTGGTGGCGCTGTGTTTGAGCGTCGCATTCTGGTGCGCGAGTTTCGTTGCTTCCTGGCGCAGTTGAGCGGCAAGCATTTTCGCGAGCTGCGCCTGAGTTACAAGATCGGCGACACGGGCCTGGGCGGCGACCATGGACGCCGATCCGGGAGCCGCAGTCATCGCCTGCTGTTCGAGAGAATCGGCGAGAGTCAGCATCCCCTGAGTCGTTTGGTCGGAGACCATGGAAGTCTTTAGCGAATCCATGGCCATTGCATCGTCGATGTCCATGAGGTTGCGCTGACCCGGCTGGGCAATCCCAGCCAGCGCAACCGGCTGGTAGACCTGCGTGAACAGCGAAGGGACCTGGCTGATGGACCCTGACTGCGCGCCTCGAAACATCGACTCCAACTGCATGGGGAGAGCAAGGGTCGCGCTGTTGTTCTTGAGGCCCTCAATCTGAGACATCAAGCCGGTGTAGTGCGCCCGCGTTGCACCGACAAACGATCTCGTCTGGTTGATCAGGGCCAAAGGCCAGATGATCTCCTGGCGAAAATTGTTCACCGCCGCACTCACCTTCCGCATTTCGCTCAATACGTCGCCAATCGGGCCCTGGAGGGTGCTTGTGATGGTATGAAGCAGCAACAGAATGTCTGCGATTCCTTGAGCTTGCGTGTTCGAGGGAATCAAGCACATGGTAATTACGGCCACGACCAGCCATCGCTTGCCGCGACTCAGTCTTCGTTGAGCGTTGCGAAGGAGTTCCAAAGTTTTCGTCTTCATATGCGTGTACCTCTTGCGACCTCTCCTGAGATTTCTTCGGGAAGTGGATCAACATCGGCCAGCCCTGCTGGGAACTTTTCGGCCAGCTCGCGATAGGCCTCAATCAAAGGCGCGGCTTTCCTCTGCTCCAGCCACCACGACCGATACACACGTTCCCGCGAATACGTCGTCATGATCCAGTAGTCGACCGTTGTCGGTGACATGCGAATTGTGTGAGTAGTTTCGGCCTTCTCACCAATCACGATGAGCGCGTCGGCGCTTTTGCCTTTGATGGGAGCGCTGAAATGCTTGATCTGGTTCAAAGCCGTTTCGTTCAGGTGCAGGTGCTCCCGCAGGGCGGTCATGTCTCCCGGCTGCTGACCGATGATCTTGGTCGTCGAGTTCTTTACGATGCCCGCCCCGTGCGGCCTGGGCTTCGATTCCGTCCCCACAAAATCTTCCGCTGTTTGGCTCATTCCCCAGACGCTGGCGTTACGCTTGCGCGCCGTACGAAACAGTTGGACCACTTCGGGTGCCAACACCGGAGAATCCAGCAGGAACCAGCATTCATCAAGAACCGTGATGCTCCGCCTGCCCGCGTTGCCGGCTGCTCGTTGAGCGGTGGCGTGAGCAATGAGAAGGCTCATTGCCGTTTCGAGGCGCCGATCGTCGCTCAATTGCTCCACGTTGAAAAACAACCAGGGATTGTCCAGTGAGATCGTTGTGGGACGGTCGAACAACTTCGAATACACCCCCTTCTCGCCGGTCCAGCTACGCAGTTTGATCGCCGCCAGGTGGGCTTCGTCCATGACGCGCTGGTTCTTTTCCTCGTCGCGCCACTGTGAGAGTTCGTCGCGAAGGTCGGAAAATGTTGGAATGGGTATCGAGGGCCGGATTGCCGTCCTTTTATAAGTCCGAAGAATGGCCTCGGTGATGAGGTTGTCAAGAAGTTGCGTGTCTTCGGCCCCGCCCTCGCCGAGCATGTGCCGGGTCAGATTTTTCAGGAACGCGACTTGATCCTTGCTCGGCTCTTTGTCGCCCTCCGGTAAATCCCATGGGTTAATCGTTTGGTCGCTATCGAGCGACATGGTGATCATCCGTCCACCCATCAACTCGACCAGTGGACGATAAGAGTCGCCGCGCTCGAGGATCGAAATCAGCGGGTTACTCCGGGCGGCCATCAGAAGAAACTGCTGCACCATGACCGTCTTTCCGCCGCCAGTTTTCGCCATCACCAGCATGTTCGCGTCGCTCAAGCCGGGATCGAAGGGCGAGAATGGAATGAGCTGGCGGTAGGGAGTTTCCAGCAGGAACAGCGGTGACCGCGGTGTTCCGCGCCAAGGAGTCTCTACCGGCACAAGATCCGCCGCATTCGAGGTGAGCAAGTCCTGGTCTCGCTTGTCGGGCTCCGCCATTGCTGGGAGTGAACTGAAAAACAAGCGCTTCTTGGCCAACGACTCAGCTACCGCTTTCGCGCCGTTCATACGGGAGATCGCGTAGAGAAGCTGTTGGCGCTGGTTGTCGATGGTTCGCTCTGATTGCTCCAGTTCCTTGGTCGTTATAGCTGGGCGTGAAGTGCGCGTTCCGATGACCAGGCTCAGCTTGGCCGTTTTAACCGAACTCGAGATGATGTCCTGTTGCACCCTGACCAGTTGTGACTCGGCAACCTGCGCTTCCACGTTTGTCCGAAATCCACCGTTCGAGTCGCGTTGCACGGCCTGCATCTTGCGCAATCGGCTCTTGTAGCCTTTGAGCACCTTCGCTTGGTCAGGAATCGCGATCTGCGCATTGACAATGAGCGGGAAATCAAGACCGATCAGTTCTCTGAGGATTCCGGGGAAAGTGGCATCCGGGAGGTCCTTCAGACTTACAAAGGAATAGAGGATTCCACCGACATTGAGATAGGAGTCCGTTTCATCTGCAATACTCGTGTCAACGATCTGCTCCCGTGCGCTCCTGTATTCCAGTTGCTCCTCACCACGCCTGTAAGGCCGACGATCCGGCGACAGGGGATTGAGAGCTCGTTTTGCTTCAAGAAACAGATCCTCGTCGGTCATCCGGCGTGCGCCGAGTTCCGCCGCTTCGAGCGTCGTTTCGAGGCCACGCAGCAGACTCTCGAATTCTGCCAGCAGCTGCTGATGCTCTTGATGACTGCGCTCAATGCATTTCCGTGCCGATAAGCTGAAGGGTTTGCCCGTCGGCTTGAGCGGTTTACCGGCAATACGGCGATGAACGACCGGGTCCCAGATGAAGTAAACGTGCAAGAGAGGCCGCATGTAGTGGCCATTCGCCTCTTTGATTCGCCATCGTTCGACGCGCACCTCGTCGAGTGCAATTACTTCCAAGCGTTCCGATTGCTGCGCTTCGGCATAACGCTCAAGCAGATCTCCGATATCCTCCACTACTTCGTAGCGGAACTGTACCCTCATGCTCTGCTCCGGCAGAGAGCGAAGGAGCGCCTCCAGCATCAACTTTCCACGGTCTCGGCCTTCGTCGCTCGCGAAATACGATGCCAGACCCTTCAACTCGTAACCCGCAACCAAGGCGCCATTGGTGCGAACGACAATGTTGTCCAGGTAGTCGCGGATCGGCAGTTGCTCGCACAATGCCGGATCGTGGAGTTTTCGTTCGTGTTGTTCAAGAGTTACTGGCACTGCTATTCCTCCCTCAGGTACGCCGACCGGATTTCGCGGTCGCGTGCGATCGCGCAGTAGGCATGAGGTTTCATGTACCAGCAAGCAAGATCGCGAACGTAGCCCCGCGGCTTGCCATACTTGAAGGCCATCAGCACTGGCACCATGAGCAGTGGCACACCGTACTGCAGGACAATGCTCATTGGCATTCCCGCGACCTCACCTCCCACGAAATGACCGACCACGTTCATGATGGCTGCCGCACCTAGCACGATGAAAAGGTCCTCCAATTCCAGAAGCATGAATGTCACTCTCGTCTGTAAATTGCGATTCACGGGTGTTACATGCAACGGCATCTCATGACTCCTTCCTAGCGCACACCTGCCGTTCCGTGTTGAATCCAGAATTCCCCTAAGCGCAACAGCCCCGACAGTCCGAAACAGCACATCGCCGCGACCAGGTTGCGCACCCAGGCTTCGCCGATCGTCATGCGTTCGAGCAATCCCGCGAAGTGCACGACCGCGAGCACAACCTGGCCAGCTCCGTACAGTGGCAGAAGAACGTTCCCAACCCAGTTCACGAGCGTCAGGATTGAGATCCAGTAGCGATCTGGGTTGTTCCAGGACGCTTGATTGCTGAAGGACTCCATGACGCGCAACAACCCAGAGCACATCAAAGAAGCCAGCGCCGCGTAACCGAGCTGTTGGTACTGCTGCCCCTTACTGAAGCGGTAAATCGCGGCGGCGGCGAACAGACCTGCCATGGTCGGCATGATGACGTTGCCCAGCCAGTTCGTCAGGTTGAGCAATCCGTTTGAAAGATTCACAGGATCACCTCCAATCCTCATCAGCCGGCCATGGCCTGGACCAGCTTCCAAATGGCCGAAACACTCAAGAACGCAAGACCCGACCCCACCAGCGGCATAAATGGCCGATGGCGCGCGTAATTAAAGATCGCTCCCACTATCGCCAATCCCGCTGCTTCCGGCAGGATCGTTCCTGCGAGAAAGTTCCAGGCTGCGGTCAGCATGTCTGTGGTTGCGAACTGTGACCCGCTGTTCCAACTCTGGAAAAGCTGGACTGTGCCTGACGCGGACATTAGAAAAATGGCGGAGACGACGGAACCGAGCGGACTGTACCCCTCGGCCGCATCGAGCGCCGCTTTCAGCACGCAGAAAGCGGCGAGCACGGGGGTCAACCGGGCAACCACGACGTTCGAAACGAAACCGCTGAAGCTCGTCTGCAAACTCGCGACCCACGAACTACTGATGCCTCCGCCTTGCGCAGGCATGGCAATACCCTGCGCCGCAAACCAGGAGAGCAACTGCGGAAGCGTCAAGAGAATTACCGACCACAGGGCCCATCGCTGGAACCTGCCGCCCGTCTGAAAGTTCACGCCCCCTTCTTGGCGCAACGCGATTCCTGCCAACACCATCGTGCAGATGGCGGCCGGAACTGCCATGTCGAATAGCAGTGTCATCAGATCGACGATGATTTGGGGTAGCGTCATTGCCTGAGCACTCCGCAGTGATAGTTCTTACTGCACGCCCGCCGTACCGTTCTGAATCCAGAACTCGATGAGGCGAGTGAGGCCCGAGATCACCAGCAGTCCCGCCGCTGTCACCGCCCACCGCATCACACCGCGCCCCTGGGAATAGGAGACGACTGCCATGACCACCGCCAGGGCCGCGCCGACAGGAGAGATCACATTGCCGACCCAGTTCACGAGATTGAGAACTGTTCCTTCGGGTTGGGCCGCGGTTTGACCTTGTACGGCTTGGCCCGTCTGTGGCGACTGCCCAAGGTTTTGGGCGTTGGACACCAAGGGAGAAAACTGGAGCAAACAAATCATCAGGAGATAGACGAGAACAAAACTGCGGCCGGTGTTTCTCCAATCTGGCAATCTCATATGCTCCTCTGTCGCGATCGCGCGTGAGTTTGATTTCCGCGTTGCATGCAGGAACATACGGTCGTTTAAGATTTCGGACAAATCGGGATGGCCGGTGGGCCTGCTTTCAGAACCGTGTCGCGGGCTTGCAGCCTACAGAATCGGTGTTTCGAATCTTCGCGAGTCTTGCGATGCCCATTGATTTCAAAGGACGAGGCTCGCCGTCGGCGCGTGTGAGCAGAAGAGTTGTGCGATGAACAGATGTTTGAGTTTGGTGCATCTCACAAGCTCGGTTGGACACTCATCAGGCGGTTCAGATAGTCAACTTCTCAGTTTCCAACACCCCAAAACTTAACCTCGATTCGGCGGTCACCAAATCGCTCCCCGGTCGGCCGACACCCATGGCGGCACCGTGTTTTGGATTGAGGCTCAACTTCCGAGTCGCCGACCAACCACGAATTGACTCACAGATTGGTGAAAACCGCACAGGCTAAAAGGCATAAGAGTAGGGTCAAACGACGGTGGGGACAAGTGAAAGAGACGGTCTAAGAGGCGCTTCCAATCGTTGCGGGGAGTTTTAGGTGGATTCGACGAGGATGGTACGAAACCGCCTCGTCGAATCCCGTTTGTACGTAGAGCCCTAGTCTGCAGCGGCACTGGTTGTGCCCTTTTCTTTATCCGCCACCAAGGCACCCTTTGCTGCCGCTTCGATGATATGAGCGACCGCTTGTGGTTGCGACACATATATAGCGTGGCTGCCTCTCACTTCAACGACCGTTGCTCCGGCGCGCTTCGACATCTGCCGCTGGGCATCCGGTGGAATCATCTTGTCTTCGGTAGTCAATAGGTACCAGCTGGGTTTCGCCTTCCATGCCGGCTCGGTGACCGCGCCGCCAAGCGCGTTCACACTCCATGGCACTTGCGAATCAGCCATGAAAGCGGCCTCCTCCGGGCTCACATCGCCAGCGAACGACGCGGGGAATTTCGCCTTGTCGAGCATCAGGTAGCCGTCCACAGGCGGCAAGATCGGAGGTACAGGCGCACCGGGAGGCGGATTTTTGAGTAACGAGGAAACCGATTCACCCCTGTCGGGCGCGAAAGCGGCGATATACACCAACCCAACCACCCTCGCATCGTTGCCAGCTTCGGTAATGACCGCGCCGCCATACGAATGACCGACGAGAATGACGGGGCCGTCCTGCGTAGCAATCGCGCGCTTTGTGGTGGCGACGTCTTCGGCGAGAGACGTGGTTGAATTCTGAACGACGGTCACATTGTATCCGTTCTTCTTCAACGCCTTGTACACGCCCTGCCATCCGGATCCGTCCACGAAGCCTCCGTGAACGAGAACAATATTCTTCACTGCCTTAGATGCGTTTGTTTGTGCCATGAGATCTCCTCCTATGCTGAACATCATTGTCATGATCGCCAGCACACCGTAGATAATTCGTGTTCTGACGTCGATTGCCATTGCGTTGTGTTTCATGGGATATTGTCCCTTTCATTTCATTTGGTTGCGATTACCGCAACTGACGCGATCATGCCCGCAGAGGCAGCTAAAAGTCCTTACTGCCTGACTTAAAAAAAGCTAAACTTTCCTAAATGAGCGACCGGGGGGAGATCTTCGAGTTCGGACAGTTTCGTGTCGACGTTCTTCGCCGATCTCTCGAGCGCGAAGGGCAGGCCGTCGCGCTTTCGGGTAAAGCCTTTGAAATCCTTAGGGTTCTGCTTGAGCAGAGAGGCGAGGTTGTCGATAAAGACGCCCTGATGCGTCAGGTCTGGCCGGATACTGCCGTCGAAGAGAACAATATTACGGTCGCGATCTCGTCTCTGCGAAAAGCTCTCGGCGAGACCCCGGCAAGCCCCAGACGGATCGTTACAATCCCAGGTCGTGGCTACAGTTTCGTAGGAGAAGTGCGCTGCGATCCGCCAACCGCCGAAACAAGTCCACAAATTGCCGCAACCACCGCACCCCTTCCCCGATCCCGAACGGTCTACCTTTTCATTGCAGGAGCCCTCTTGGCCTCTCTCTCCGCTTACGGCCTGATCGCATGGCTCACCCCAAACTGGTTCTCGCCGAAAGCCCTACGCTCCGTCGCCATTCTGCCTTTCAGCGTCCTCAATCCAGACTCCAAGAACGACTATCTAGGCCTCGGACTAACCGACGCCGTAATCACGCGACTCGCGAACATGCAGTTTATCGTCCGTCCTTTGGCAACTGTTAATCGATTCGCCGACCACGATCCCATCCAAAGCGGTCGCGATCTTAGCGTCGATGCGGTCGTCGAAGGAAGCGTCCAGACCGCCGACAACCGCATTCGAGTTTCTGTTCGCCTTCTACGCGTGCGTGACGCCAAGCCTTTGTGGGCACAAACCTTCGAGGTTGCCGCCGAAAATACATTTACGCTCGAAGACTCCATCGCAGAACGCGTCGTTTCGAATCTTTCCGGCTCCCTTACTGGCCAACAGCAACGTGCTCTGAACAAACGCCCCACCGCAAATGCCTCCGCCTACGCCAACTATTTGCGCGGCCGATACTTCGCGGCCAATTACTACACCGAAGACGGGTACCGCAAGTCCCTTCACTACTTGCAAAACGCCATCGATGACGATCCGGCATACGCCTTGGCTTACAGCGGCTTGGCCGACACCTACTACGACACCTCGAATTTGGTTTTTCCTCCGAACGAAGCCATGCCGAGAGCGAAAGCCGCAGCGCAGCGAGCCGTTGGACTCGACCCGTCTCTGGCTGCTGCTCACGTTTCCCTCGGACTGATCGCCTCCAAGTACGATTGGAATTGGGACGTAGCGGAACGAGAGTTCCAAGCGGCACTGAGGATAGATCCCAGCCTCGCGACTGCTCATCTATGGTTCGGTGTGTATCGCGCGCAATTCGGCGACTTTGATCGCGCGATCTCAGAACTCCGCCGGGCGCAGGAACTCGACCCCCTCTCGGGTGAGATCAATGCTTATCTCGGCGCCGTCTTGTACTGGTCGAGGCGATATGACGACTCCATAAATCAACTTCGTCAAGCCATCACATTTGACCCCACGTTCGTTCCCAACTACGTGATTTTGTGCTGGGCTCTCGACGCGCAAGGCGACACGAAAGCAGCTCTGGATTCCTGCAAGCAAGCCATGGAGCGCCAGGCGAGCCCGTGGACCGGTTTGGCGTTGGCGCGAGCACAAGCTCTTGCCGGGGACCAGGCAGCCGCGACTGCCACTATGGCTTCCGTCGTCGGGCGGTCGGAGCAGTTTGTTTCGAGCTATGATCGAGCCGCCGTTTATGCCGCGCTCGGCCGGATCGACGCCGCGTTTGCCGCTCTCGAAGAATGCTATCAATCTCGCGCGGAATGGATGTCGTACCTAAAGGTCGATCCTCAAATGGACACTCTTCGCCGAGATCCACGCTATACAACTCTCCTCAAACGCATAAACCTTTAACGCTCCAAGCGTAGGCCATACTGGTGCGATGTCGCCCGCTGCACCAAGGGCTGAGCCCGATGGAGCTTCCGTCGGCTACTGACCGATAAGTCGGCGATTCGTTGAAAAGGCCCCTGGCAGCAAGGATTTCTTGAGTTCTTCCAGGATGATGGGCGAGGCGGAAGTTAAATTGCGGGGAACGCGCCTGAACCCTGGACTGAGGTAGCCGACACAACGCTCCCGCCGAATCTTCATAGCTGAGAACCACCTGTCTACTGCGGTTGGCTAATTGCTGTGGGTTGGTTCAGCTCTTGCTGCAACTGCAACAGTTGACGCAGTTGCTCAACATTGGCGGAGTTGGATGTCGGAACGCTCCGCGCACTTGGTTGCAGGTAGGCCCGATTGGGCTTGGGGGTCTGCTCGAGGACCACGTAGACCGGAGTATCCGCCGAAATAGTCACGACGATGTGCTGGGTGATTGCCAATCGGGAAACCTCCTCATCTCCAGCCTCGCCGACATTGTTGCTGACACGCTCCCGCATGAGATCCGACTCGCTCAGCGGCTGGTTCAGACTGCCTTGTCCCACCAACATCGAGGCAGCTTGGCCGATTCCTGACAGAGATCTGACCAGGACGTTCTTTCCCGTGTTCTTCCCTTCAACTCTTCCTTTGAGCGGTCGCAAGTCTAAATCCGTGGCCGCGGCCTCAATGGGAACGACTCCACCATCCGGCATCAGCAGAGAATCGAACTGGATGTCAACGTAACCTGAACGATCTCCGTTACGGATGTGGCCAACCGCTTTTGCACCCGCTGGGACAATAATCTCTCCCTCCCGCTCATAGTTGTATTCGATCACTGCCAGGACAGGTGTTCGCACAGCTGTACTCGCCGCTGATTCCAGACGGGCACGCAATCGCGTACCCGTCGCCAGACCCAGTCCCAGTTCCGGCGTTGAATTATTGATATCCCGGGCCTGAGTGCTGGCTGAGTTGGCAGAGACGTTTCGCACGTAGATCAACGAAGCCTTCTCCATGGCCTCGCGCTCTGCTTTACCCAAGTCTGGAGGCTCGGCACCGCCAGTACCCGAGCCTGCCTGATAGGGTGGTGCTTGCCATGCCTGCTGTTCTCCGAATGGCGGTATCGATCCCAACGTTCCCGCCGCGCCCACCCCCGGCACCCTCGCTGCCGACTTGGTTGCAGTTCGCTGCAGGTCTCGTTCGTTGAGGAACCCCTCGTGAGATTCTCTTGTGGCGGGCCGGCCAGAATCGGTGACTGGAAACAGGCTCTTGTCGTTGCTCGCGTTGCCGTTCTCCAAAGCCAAGTCATCAGCAGCAGTGGTACCGCGACTCTTCACTTTCTGCGGCGCGCCTCGATGGGGCATCGATGTAGCAACGAAGATCAGCAGGGCGATGACGATCGCTCCGGCTCCGATGATTACAAAACGGTTCTGTTGGATCTGCTGCTTGGCTCTCTGTTTTGCTCTTGTCGCAACCTCTGGCAGTGGGATGGACGCAGGCGCAGGGGGAAGTTGCACATCGTTGAGGGCTTCATCTCCGGCTGCTTCCTGAATCGCTCCGGCGTTGCCGTTGTCGCTGTGCGGTTTGGGACGAGTCACTTTGCACCTCCCGAGACCGGCGCCACAAACGCAATCGGTGCCAGCACAGGACGATCGACTTCTTCTGCCTGCGCCACCGCAAGCAGGAGCCTTTCGCTGGACTCCTTGAAAGTGGGGCGATCGAACACGACGATGCCATCGGCCCTAGCTCCAGGCGCGAGCCTACGCGAGGTGATCCAATAGTCTTTGATCGCCACAGGCTCAGCCTTTATCGCTTTTCGATGCTTGCCTTTTGATGTCCCCGCAAGCTGTATTTGCGCCGGTAGTACTTCAATGGTCCGTGCAGAAGAGTTCAGAACGGCGAACGGCACAGCCATCTGTTGCTCTTTCTCTATCGCCTGTCCTACCGCGACCTGCAGTTGCTTTCCTTCCCAGTGTGGATTCTCAATCCGTTCCGCCCTGAGCAAATCCTCTTTCGGGCCGCCGATCTTCTCTTGGGGAGTACTGGCTGGATGACTCTCTGTAGCAACGTTCTCTGTTTCCCCGACCACAAAGACGGGATGAGTCGATGCAATTAGGAAGCTGCGGGGACGCTCACAGTAAAGAACGTAGTCCACAGGTTCACTACGGTCTGACTTGCCTTGGCTCACCAGGCTCAGCGAGATCTCATGTCCACCTCTGGTCGTGATCAGGGCGTTGGTTTCCGCGGGTTTCGCGCTGGTTGCTTTGAAGAACACCAACTGCGGCTCAGCATCGGAGTGTTCAGCCTTAAAGGATCCCGGATCTCCCAACACGACCGAGCTGACTTCCTCGAGTACTCGTACCGAACTGACATATCCGGGCCGGAGATGCAGGACCACAACCTGTTCCGGGTCAACATTCAAGTTCACGATTCGCGCCTGCGGAAGCTCGGTTTGCGCAACAGTGATGCGTGGCAGCAGGAGCCCTATCGTTATCAGATGCACCAAACTCAAACAAATTTTCATCTCACATCTCTTTCCGAACTGGTGTTCGTAGTTCTTGGGTTGATTCTTGTTTCGCGAAGGTAAGCTGTTCTGATCCTTGCTACATAGGCGACCACATCGGGATTCCGATAGGCGAGGGTTTGTCTGCCGATTACGTCTTCGCCGGCATAATAGGCGGCGACCACAAGCCTCAGATCGTCGTGAAACACTCGCATCAGCCACGAGAGGTAGCGCACGCCTCCGGAAATGTTCTGTTCGAGGTTGCAGCGGTCTCTTACTCCCAGCCACCGGGCCGTCGCAGGCATCAACTGCATCAGCCCTACCGCGCCTTTGGGTGAGACCACGCATGGTTGCCAGTTCGACTCGTGTTCGACAATGACACGCACCAACGCGACGGGCACTTTATAACGTTGTGCGTAGGCTGTGACGTAGTACTCGGCTTCAATCCGTTCCTGTGGTGTGGGCGTTCGTGCCCAGCAAATCAAAATTGCCGAAAGCACCTGCGCGAAGATGAGTGCTGGCCTCATGCCGCTAACCCTCGAAGAGCCTCGGCGCTGTACTGCTGCGCGTCAAAGATCAAGCTGGCAAACCCATCCCGCAGGAGCAGTTTGCGACGATCCGCCTCGGTTTTCGCCAGCAAAGGCAGGAGAATGTCTCTCATCTCCGGCGTAATTTGTTCACTTCCCAGAACCTTGAGTGCCTGGGCGAGATCCAGGATTTCCGAGACTGAGGGCGGTTTCTCCATGCTCCATCCACGCAAAGCCTTGGCGAGTCCCGCCATACCGGCATGGAATTCGTGCGTGGAATCAGGCGTTCTCAGCGCAACAATCTCTGCTTCACGCTCCGCGGTGGGGTGTTCAACACGAAGGTAGAAGCTGCGCCGGCGCAGGGGATCGCCGATGCGCCGCTCTTCGTTCGATGTCAACACGACGAAGGGAATGCTTCTGGCTCTGATGGTGCCGAGCTTCGGAATGCTCAACTGCCAAACGCTAAGCAATTCGAGCAACAAGGCCTCAAACGCGTGGTCTACCTTGTCCAGTTCGTCGATCAGCAGGACACAAGGCCTTTCGCACTGCAACGCGCGCAAAAGTGGACCGGCACCAAAAAATTGCTGGCCGTGCAGTTCGGTCCGGAGGGACTCCCAGTCGACATTGCTGGACTTGGCCTTTAAATCGACGCAAAGCCTTTGCAGTGGCTCATCGAATTTCCCAATTGCTTTCTCTTCGTCGATACCTTCGTAGCACTGCAGGCGCTCGACACTCGTGTTTGCAGCTTCGGCAACCGCATATGCGAGTTGCGTCTTGCCGCTGCCAGCAGGACCTTCGAGCAGTAATGGCTTCCGCAGTTTGGCCGCCAAGTACACCGTGGTCGTGGCAATCGAATCGGCGATGTAGCCAGTGGATCTGAGTCGTACGTTGACTTCTTCAAGAGATAAAAACACTTGTACTCCTCTGCCCGCGTCGACTTTCTCGGTGGCGAACGTCAGAAACGTATGCCCGAATGAAATTTCGGTCAAATCAGGTGGCTCCGCGCGGTCGAGCGAGGGTTTATTGCCATTCCTTCGCGGATTTTGACCAAAACGGAAAGCCGATGTAAAAGCTGTTGGTAATCGTGACCTACAGAGCCCGGTCTGCGGCTCGAATGACAAGGAGTGTGCGATGTCAACCAGCCAACATTCACAAATATCAATTGTTCCCGGCATCGGTCGGCGAGAGGAGTTCGAGCAGTTCGATGGTACGTATGAACCCACGATCGGGCTAAAGGCGGTCGCCAAGATCTTGAACTGTTCGGCTGAGCAGTGCCGGCGCCTCGCCGAGGCAAAGAAGATCCCCGTATTTCGAATTGGTTACCGGTGGAAATCTACCGCTTCTGCCATTGTCAGGTGGCGGGAAGAACAGCTAGCATTGATTTGCCATTCGCGTCCTTCTGAGGAAAGGTAATCAGTGAGGACGAGATATCAACATGGAACCATTGAACTGAAGGAGCGCGCCCGAGGTCCTGCAATCTGGCAATTCCGCTGGCGAGATAAAGCCGGCAAAAGAATGTCCGAGGACATCGGCACAACGATTGAATATAAAACGAGGTCCGCGGTTGATCGGTGTTCCAAGGTCGCGTACCTGAGAATGAAGGTCAACCGTGACCAACCGGCAGAACCGGATGAGAGGTTTGGCGTTGTCCTTGAGAGGTATGTCCAGGAAGAGATCCCCAAGCGCTTCTCGACCAAGCACGCATACCTTTCCTACATCAACAATCACATTCGTCCCAAGTGGGGCGAATTCCCGTTGACCCAAGTAAAACCGTTGGCCGTCCGGGATTGGCTCAAAACAATCCTGGACAAGAAGGGCAAGCGTCCATTGGCCAGCAAAACGAGAGGTCACATCAAGGGGCTCATGCACCGGATCTTCGATTGTGCGATGTTGTGGGAGTACCTGCCCCCGGACCGCAATCCGATGTCTCTGGTGCGAATCGAGGGCAGTTCGAAGCGAAGAAAGAAGCCTCGAGTCCTCACGCCCGAGGAATTCTCCGTGCTGGTCGCCACGGTGAATCGGGAACCGTGTCGCACGATGGTGATCCTCGCCCTCTGTACCGGGGTGAGATGCTCGGAGTTGGTCGCCCTGAAGTGGAGCGATTTCGACTGGGAAAATCTCTCCGTCTACATTCGCCGGGCGATTGTCGCTGGTCGTGTGGACGATGTGAAGACCGAATACTCGGAGGCACCCCTGCCGCTCGATCCAGCGTTGGCGGAGGTCATTTTCGAGTGGAGGCGGAGGACCGAGTTTTCTGCCGAATCGGACTTCCTGTTCGCATCGCCCTACATGGCGGGAGAAAAACCGTACACACCCTGGAACATGCAGCACAACCATCTGAGCCCGGCCGCAGTCAAAGCCGGCTTAGGACCCATCGGCTGGCATACGCTCCGCCACACCTACCGGGCGTGGCTGGGAGATAATGGCGAGCCGCTTACGGTGCAGAAGGAACTCATGCGGCACGCATCCATTCAAACCACGCTGAATACCTATGGCGGAGGGATGATGGAATCGATGCGGGAAGCGCATGGAAGAGTAGTGAAGCAGGCGATGGCGCGTTAATGGACGTCAGTGGACGTCAGCCCGTCGCGTAAGTCTATTGGCATCAACAAAAAACTGGCGGAGAGAGTGGGATTCGAACCCACGTTACCCTTTCGAGTAAACACGCTTTCCAAGCGTGCGCCTTCAGCCACTCGGCCATCTCTCCGGCGAAAAATCGGTTGGAAGGAACAGCCTTACAGAAGCATTCACCCCCGCAGTCGCGTCTTTCGGCGATCCTGGGGCTGGATTGGTGCTTCTCAATTCTATGGGTGAAGTCGTCGAAACCGCAACTTGAGAAATATCGCTTCAGAGGAACGCTACCGCGAGGCTGTCACGTCTTACGATTTGTCTTCAGGAGAGTCGGCGCTCACCGGAGAGGACTCGCTGGACGAACTGCCAGCGGTCGAGGCACCGGCCGCGGCGGCTTTTGCGAGATTGTTTTCGGTGGACACCGGCAGCGGAGGCACTTTCGTATTATCCACCACATGATGATTCAGACAATACAGCGCCAACTCCAATCGGTCTGCCACTCCGAGTTTGTCGTAGACTTTGCGCAGATAATTCTTGACGACCTGTTCCGTAGTGCCCACGCGCAGGGCGATTTCTTTGTTCTTCATGCCCTGGGTCACGCACGAAACGATCAGCATTTCTTTGGGCGTCAATTGCACCTTGGGACGCGATCCGGTCGGCCGGTTATTCTGGTTGCGATAGGCTTCCAACACCCAGCGCACAGCCTGAGGATCGAGCCAAGGTTCGCCCGCCACTACCTTGCGCAAGCACTCCACTAAAAGTTCAGGCTCCACCTCGCGCGACACGATACCGTGGGCTCCGCGGCGGAATAAATCCAGAGTCAGATCTTCATCGGCGCCAGGAGTCACCACTACGATCCGCAGCGACGGATTCTGGCGAAGCAGATTGGCCACGGCTTCCACGGGATTGGGTGTGAGGGCGGCTTCGAAGATCAGAACGTCGGCGGAAAATTTCGCCGCCGCGGATTGCGTCTGCGCCAGCGTTTCCGCCTGGCCGACTACGCGAATGTCGTCTTCAAGCGCGAAGACTTTGCGCAAGCCGGCGCGAAAGATGGCCTGCGTGTCGGCAAGGATCACTCGGACAAACTGGCCGTTGCCCCCATCTTCTGCTGCTCCGAGTTTTTCTTCCACGCTCACTGGAATGGTAGCCATTCAATTCCTTGCGCCTACGCCCGCTCGAAATGGTATTCGTCAATCACTACGCCGACTGCACGGCGGCCGCGATCTTCGAAGCTGCGCACGACCCGGCCACGACAGTCGATCTGCACATTCCGCCGCAAACCCACAATCTCGGCGGGCAGCAGAATCGTAAAGTCCACCAGCGATCCAACCGGAACATCGTTGTCCATGGCAAACAGCACACCGTTAGCGGAAATATTTTCCGTCTCGGCTGAATACGCGCTGCCTTGCGTCTTCAACGACGCGGCCAGATGCAGCGGAAAGCGCGCAGCACTCTGCATATCTTCGTACTGCCCCGCGCTCGACTGCTTCTCGGTCATCGGTGCTGTGCCTTCAGTGGCCACGTTGTGAAGAACCTTTCATTTTGGAAGGACCGCTTCGGCTTCCGGACTTTCGTCGAACTCAAGGGCAGCGTACACCTGCAGACAGGCCAAATAAAGTTACCGAAGTCATGGAACAAGCGGGGATAACTGCTTTTTTTTGAATGGATTAGGAGAGATTTTGAAGGCTGAAAAGAGGCCTGAACGAGCCTGCCGCAGCCTTCGAGTCGCGGCTAAAACAGGTCAATCTCCGGCGATGTTCGGAGCGAGATTTTCGTAGTGTCGACCTCGCCGACCGACGGAATACCAACTTCGACTGTTCTCTTAAAACTTCGTAACCTCAGTGAAGTTGAAGTCGCGGACCTTCATCGCCGGAACTACCATGTCGAAAGACTCTTCACCGCAGGAGCGGGCGGGTGTACTCAGGGCGTCCACATTCGACAGCATGTGAATCAAGCTTTCATTGAAGCGGAAATTTCGGACCCCCCCTTGCACGCGCCCATTCTCCACCAGGAATGTTCCGTCGCGCGTCATTCCGGTAAGCATTTTTTCGAAGGGCTCGACTTCGCGGATGTACCACAGCCGCGTCACCAGCACTCCGCGTTCGGTCGAAGCAATCATTTGCTCGATGGTTTGCGGATCGTTCGGAGGAGCAAACACGATGTTGAGGGGCATCTCGCCAATTTCGTTAGGCAGCGGGAAGCCGTGGCCGGTAGCTGCAATGGGACCAACTTTGTCTTTGTATTCCGAGCGTTTCATTCTCTCTGCCGTCGCTCGGGCGTAGACCACACGCTTCACGATTCCATCTTCAACGAGCGGTAATCTCTGCCGCAGCACACCTTCTCCGTCGAACGGAGAGCCGCTCTGCAAAGGGTGCGCCACATCGTCCCAGATGGTGATGTTGTCGCCGAACAGTTTTGTACCGATGCGTCCGGTGAGAAACGACCGCTGGTCAAGAATCGCCATACCCGAGTAGTCCCAGAACATGAAGCCCACGATGTCGAGCACCGCAGCTGGCTCCAGAATTACTGTGTACTTCCCTGCTGGAATCTCACGGGGATGCGTCGAATCCACGGCTTTCTGCGCGGCTGTCTCGGCCAGCGGCAGCGGATTCAGATTCGCCACGTCGGGCGAACTCGCCTTTTGCCAGCC
The DNA here is from genome assembly GCA_963708335.1 of uncultured Acidobacteriaceae bacterium. Lineage (GTDB taxonomy): Bacteria > Acidobacteriota > Terriglobia > Terriglobales > Acidobacteriaceae > Sulfotelmatobacter. The sequence continues at coordinate 41,788 of OY970205.1, forward strand.
CGACGAATCGTCTGCCAGCATGGTGATCGAGATTTCGGCCGACGTTTGCGTGTGCCAGTTACTCAGGCCGCGTGAGTTGAAAATTCCTTCAAAAGATTCTGCGCTGGAAAAGACTCCGGCGGTAGTGAGCTTGTGCTTTTCCGCGACCTCTACAATTTTATGTACGCCCGTCGCCCGCAGTTCGGGCGTAGTCGCTGCCGTTTGTTCGAAGTGACGAGAAAGTGCTGGCGTGCTGCGGGCGCTCTCGCCCGCGGCTTCTCGCGGACTTGGCATGGGATGAAGATCGGGATCTGGATGCTGCACTTTCGCTAGACTTTCGGCCGACCGCACCACCTGCCGCAGACTCTCATCGTCAAACTTGTTGGTGAAGGCTCGCGCCGTTTTTCCCTCAAAGACGGCGCGTACCGAAACCACATGGTTCTCTTCGGCGACATTCTGGTGAATGGTGTTGTTGGCGAAACGGGTGAGCGCAAAGCGTCCGCCAGAGAAAAGCACTTCGACTTCGTCTCCGGTCGAGAGCTTCCGAATGCGGGCGAATATATCGGCGGCTTGTTCGTTCGATAGCATTCAGCACTCAGCAGTCAGCAGTCAGCAATCAGCAGTCAGCCTGCGAAACGTTCAATTTCGATCTTTCGAAGCAACCCAGAAAGCATGCGCTTGACTTCAATTACAGACGCACTCAGGCGCGCGTAGGCCGCATCATCCAAAAGATGGAGATCGCGAGCCAGAAGAAAGTGGTATTCCAACTCGCTTGCGGAGCCAGCTGCAATATTTAGATACCGCTGGAACTCCCCATTCCCGCGCTTCCCACATCCTTCCGCAATGTTTGCGCCGATCGATGCAGCAGCCCGACGGATCTGACTGGTTAATCCAAACAACTCCTGTCGCGGGAATGAATTCGTCACTCCGTATGAGTCAAGGGTCAACAAGTGAGCTTTCTCCCAGACTTTTAAGTCTCTGAAGTTCTTCACGCAGCAACTCCTTTCACTGGCTGAATGCCGAGTGCTGAGTGCTGAATGCTAGCCTATTCGAGGAATAATCTCTGTGACATATATCACGCCCCCGTGAACGCGCTTCCCACTTTGATACCCCGGAAGCGCGACGGCGCCGCGCCGTGGCCCGTTCCCATCACCTGCTGCGGCTGTCCCTTCCCGCAATTCGGAGTTCCCCACAATATCCACTCATCGCGCGAGCAGATTGCGTCGAGCGAATTCCAGAATTCCGTGGTTATTCCCGAGTACGACGGATTTTTAACCATGCGCACACGCTTGCCATTCTTAATCTCCCAACCAATCTCACAGCCGAACTGAAAGTTGTAGCGCTTGTCATCGATCGACCACGAACGGTTGGTCTGCATGAGGATGCCGCAATCGGTCGACGCGATCAACTGCTCCTGGCTCAAAGGTTTTTCTCCCGGCAGCAGGCTGATGTTCGTCATGCGAATCATGGGCAGCCGGTTCCATCCTTCGGCCCGCAGCGTTCCGCCCGACCGGCTTTCGCCAATCGTGTGCGCGGTCTCCCGCGAACTGAGATAGCCGGTAAACAATCCCTTGGTGATGACCGGCGTACACTGCGCCGCGACTCCTTCGTCATCAAATCCGAAAGTGCCCAGCCCCGGACCGTGCTCCTGGCGCGCATCCGCGACCACGTTTACCAGTTCACTGCCGTACCGCAGCTTCCTCAGTTTATCGATGGTGAGAAATGAAGTGCCCGCGAAATTTGCCTCCATCCCCAGCACGCGATCCAGTTCAATGGGATGTCCCACCGACTCATGAATCTGCAGCCCGAGTTGGGAGCTATCGAGAATGATGTCGAACTTCCCTTCCGGACATTGATCCGCCCGATGCAGCGCCACTGCCTCCTCCGCAATGCGCCGCGCGTTTTCCACCAGTTTCAATTCCCCGATCAGCTCATACCCTTTGTTCTGCCACTGTCCGCCGAAAGAATTGGGATACGACCGCTTTTGAATTTCGTTTCCGGCAAACGCATACGCCGCGTATCCCCCTCCTGTCGAGAGTTTGGTCTGATGAATGTCCGCGCCCTCCGACGACAGAAACCATTGCTCTTCGCGATTGAAGTTCAGGTTGGCCTCGGCGAGCGTGATCCCGGCGACCGCGCGCAATTCCGCGTCAATCTTAAGGAGCAGATCAATGTTTTGTTCGACGGAGACCGTAAAAGGGTCGATTTTATACGGTGTGCTCCACTCGGCAACCACAGGTTTCTCTGGGGCAAGCCGCACATCTTCCCGCTTCACTCGCGCGGAGGCGCGCGCAATTTCCACGGCCCTCGCAGCCCTCGCTTCCACTGCGCCGCGCCCAAGTTCGGCAGACGCCGCGAATCCCCACGCCCCGTCCGCAATCGCCCGAACGCTCATGCCGACGGATTCCGCGTCGGATGCGCTCCCAACTTTGCCATTCTTTGTGCCGAGCGCGCGGCTGCGATGCGCCACTACGCGGACGTCCGCGTAGCTGGCACCGCGCAGAGAGGCAACGTTCAAAGCCCAGTTGGCAATATGTTTCATCGCAAGGATTTCAATCTAACACACGAAAGCATAGTCGTCCGACATGGGCGAACCTACAATTCCGCCAACGGCCTCGACCCACGCACACACCCTTGTGATCTCAGTCATTGTTCCGTGTTCTCGACACTCATCCAATGGTAGCCGCTATGGTTTGCGAGCGCATTGCTATGCTCTGCAAGGAGCCTATTTTATGAGCAATCCAACTTCACCGAGTGCCACCATCCGTACCCTGATTCTTGGGAACAATCGTGCCGAAGATTTCGACCATCTCCCAGCTGATTCGCAATTCAGCAAGAAGGCCGACCTGGCCGGGCCCGGCATCGGCGACTACGACCAACTCCAACACATTCTTCCTCGTGACTATAACCCTCTGCTGAATCCAAAAGAGACGCAGCAGGCCATCTTTCAGGTGAAGCGTTATATCGAAGACAATCTATGTAAGGAACTTAACCTGATGATGGTTGAGGTGCCCTTGATCGTTGATGCGGAAAGCGGCGTCAACGACATGCTCGATCGCGACGGCTCCCGCACTCCGATTCAATTCCACATTTCTAACGATCACGATAAACATCCTCTCGAGGCCCAGGTTGTCCAAGCAGCCACGAAATGGAAGAGGATGGCGCTGAAGCAGTTCGAATGCCGCCCCGGCGAAGGCATTTGCACCGACATGCGCGCCGTGCGCAAAGATTATTTTCTCGACCACGACCATTCGGCCTACGTCGACCAGTGGGACTGGGAACGAGTGATCACCGCCGAGCAGCGCAACCTGGAATTTCTAAGATCGATCGTGCGCAAGATCTGGAAAGTCCTGGTGGGAGCCGAGAAGTTTGCGCAAAACATGTTTCCTGAACTCCGCCGCCCGCGCTATCCCAACCTGCCCGAGGAACTCACTTTCATTCACGCGGAAGAACTGCTCGCCATGTATCCCGACCTGCCGCGCAAACGGCGGGAGACCGTGATCCTGCAAAAATATCCTGCTGTCTTCATTATCGGCATCGGCTGGCCGCTGCTCGACGGCCTTCCCCACGAAAATCGCGCTGCCGACTACGATGATTGGGTCACCGATACCAGTCGTCAGACGCTGCGCGACACGCACGGATTAAACGGCGACATTCTAGTGTGGAATCACGTCACCCAGCGGCGCCACGAACTCAGTTCGATGGGCATCCGGGTCAACGCCGAGACCCTGCGCCGGCAGCTTGAAATGTCGCACCTGCTCGACAATCTTAAGTTTCCTTATCACCAGGGCATCATCAACAACGAACTGCCGCTCTCCATTGGAGGCGGCATCGGACAGTCCCGCACCTTAATGCTGCTGTTGCGCAAGGCGCATCTGGGCGAAGTTAGCGTCACAGTGTGGCCAAAAGTGCTGAAGGAGATGTGCGCGAAGAAAAACATTGTGGTGCTTGAATAATGATTTGAATGGTGAGTGCTTGGCTGCCAGGACTTCACGTTTGCTTAAGGCAGCGACATCTGCAGCAAACGGGCCGGATCGAGATAGGTGCCTTGCCAGCGAACCGCCACGTGGAGATGAGGGCCGGTGGCGCGTCCGGTGCCACCGCTCAGACCAATCTCCTGGCCACGCTTCACCGGATCTCCTTCTTTCACTTTGATCTCCGAAAGATGGAGATACAGCGTGAGCAGTCCCTGGCCGTGATCGATGACCACGCAGTTGCCTTCGAAATAGAGAAAGCGGGCCAGCAGCACGGTTCCTGAATTCATGGCGGCAACGGGAGTGCCAGTGGGAACGCGGAAGTCCAAGCCATAGTGGGGGCGCTGGGCCTTGCCGTTGAAGATTCGCTGCGACCCGTAGACATCGGAGATCGCGGCCTCCGCGGGAGCGACGAACTTTCCGTCCCATTCGCGGGTGGGGCTCACGCGATTCAGGTAGTCGTCCTTTACTTTCACGCTGTCTGCGATTTGCTGCAATTGCTCGGGGGAAGGCTCGGTAAATTTCTTTTCCACCGTAAGCTCCACTTTGATCTGCGGATATTTTGCGTGAGCGACGGCGAAGGTACGCGTGAAGGCCAGCGGCGTTCCTGTAGCGGCGCGTTCCCCAGATAATTCGATCGGATACTTGCCCGGAGCCGTCTCGAAGCTCACGCCAGCCAGTGTGAACCAGGTTTTGCTGGCGGCGTCGTAACTGAAGTCCAGCTGATGACCCAGCCATTTGCCGCTGAGGGACTTCAGTCTTGCTGGAGGTTTCACCCGAAACAGAACGGGCGCGCCGTTGACCAGGCTCGAGGGCTCGGCGCGGACGCTCCAGGGGGCGGCGAAAGCGGGCAGCGACGCGCACAAGAACACGAGGATGAGTGGCGCACAGCATTCCCAAGGCCGACAGGCTTCGCGTTGGCGGAACAGCCCAGAGCCTGCCCTGAGCTTGCCAAGGGACGGCCGTCTCCACAGGAACGTGTTTCGAAACAGAGAATGCACGCAAACAGCGTAGCATCCCAGAGAATCACGCCGCTATAATTCCGGGCGTGAAGATCTGGGTTCTAGTTGGCTTGAGCATCTCTCTGCTCTACAGCCTGAGTTTGGCCCAGGCTCCGCCTCGCGCTGATCGAGTTGTGGTTCTCAAGAAGCAGCGCATCCTTCAGCTTCTTCACGATGGAAAAGTGATCAAAACGTACAACGTTGCTCTCGGCGGAGACCCCATCGGCCCGAAATCACGGCAGGGGGATCACAAGACCCCGGAAGGAACATACGTATTGGATTCTCGGAACCCGCATAGCCAATTCTATAAGTCGATCCATATTTCGTATCCCAACGAGAGAGATCGCGCCTCGGCCCGACAAAGAGGCGTTTCTCCGGGTGGGGACGTGTTTCTGCATGGTCTGCCGAATCACTATGGCTGGGTTGGTGCATCGCACCGGCTGAAGGACTGGACGGACGGTTGCGTGGCCGTCACAAATGAGGAGATCGACGAAATCTGGCGCGCGGTCCCGAATGGAACGCCGATTGAAATTCGGCCTTAGCGGCGTAGGTAGGTCCGCAAACGTCGCAGTCACCGAAGTAGTTAGAGGATTTGGTGGACCTGGTCGGGATCGAACCGACGACCTCTTCCATGCCATGGAAGCGCGCTCCCAGCTGCGCCACAGGCCCACTGTTTTGAGGGGACACTACAGGCTATCCGTTGCGGACGGCCTTAAGTATTCTCGCTGAGTGGGCGCAGATAGTCAACGCGAGTCGATCCCGGGATGAATTCGAAGTGGAGACTGAAAAGTTTGACCACAAAGGACACGAAGTGTCACGAAGGCCTTGATTCTTGGGTTTCCTTTGTGAACCTTCGTGCCCTTCGTGGTGATTGCCTTAAGTACGGCGAAATTCTTCCGTTTCTTTCCACAGCAACTTCTGCCATAATTGATCGTGCACCCCACCTGCACCATTTTTCAAAAACAATTTAAAGCGAGGAAGAGATGCCAGCGAAGTACATCTTTGTAACGGGCGGAGTTGTGTCTTCCCTGGGCAAGGGATTGGCCGCGGCTTCCATCGGCTGCCTGCTGGAGAGCCGGGGGATGAAGGTCAATATCATGAAGTTCGATCCCTACCTCAATGTGGATCCAGGAACCATGTCGCCGTTTCAGCACGGCGAAGTTTTTGTGACCGACGATGGCGCCGAAACCGATCTCGACCTGGGCCACTACGAACGCTTCACTCACGCCAAACTTTCTCGCGACAACAATTGGACGACTGGCCGTCTCTACGAGCAGATCATCGCCAAGGAGCGGCGCGGCGACTATCTGGGCAAAACGGTGCAGGTGATTCCGCACGTCACCAACGAAATCAAGGCTGCGATGAAGAAGGTCGCGCAGGACGTGGATATTGCGATCGTGGAGATTGGCGGCACCGTTGGCGACATCGAGTCGCTGCCCTTCATGGAAGCGATCCGGCAGATGCGGCAGGAACTGGGACGCGAACACACATTATTTGTGCATGTAACGCTGGTGCCCTTCATCGCGGCCGCGCAGGAACTCAAGACCAAGCCCACACAGCACTCGGTGAAAGAGTTACTCAGCATTGGAATTCAACCCGATATTTTGCTGTGCCGCACCGACCGTTTCCTCGCGAAAGAAATCAAGTCGAAGATTGCGCTGTTCTGCAACGTCCCGGATGAGGCGGTGATTACTGCGAAGGACGTGGCCTCAGTTTACGAAGTGCCGCTGGTGTTCGCCAATGAAGGCGTGGACACGCTGGTGCTGAAATGCCTACACATGGAGGCGAAGGACCGCGACCTGTCGAAGTGGGAAGACATTGTGCACCGCGTTTACAATCCCAAAGATACGGTGACGATTGGCATCGTCGGCAAGTACGTCGAGTACGAAGATTCCTACAAGTCGCTGAAGGAAGCGCTGGTACACGGGGCGCTGGCTCACAACCTGAAACTGCAACTCAACTGGATTGAAGCCGAAGGCTTGGAGAGCAAGGAGGGAGACAAGAGCTACGAGGCGCAACTCGAAGGCTATGACGGGATTCTCGTGCCCGGCGGATTCGGCAAACGCGGCATCGAGGGCATGCTGCTGGCGATCCGGTACGCGCGCGAGAAAAAAGTTCCATACTTCGGAATTTGCCTTGGGATGCAAACGGCGTGCATCGAATTCGCCCGTAACGTCGTCGGACTGGCCGAAGCGAATTCGAGCGAGTTCGATCCGGCAACGCCGCATCGCGTGATCTACAAGCTGCGCGAATTGCGCGGAGTCGAGGAACTTGGCGGCACCATGCGCTTGGGCGCCTGGCCTTGCAAGATCGAGCCCGGCACGCTGGCGCACAGGATATACGGCAAGCTGGAGATCAGCGAGCGCCACCGACATCGCTACGAGTTCAATCGCGAATATGAAGAGCCGATGGTCGCGGCCGGACTCCGCATCTCTGGCTCAACGCCGGACGGCACTTACGTAGAGATGGTGGAACTTCCGGACCATCCGCATTTCATCGGCTGCCAGTTCCATCCCGAGTTCAAATCGAAGCCGCTGGAGCCGCATCCGCTGTTCAGCACCTTTGTCGGCGCGGCGTATGAATACGGGTTGCAGCGGCGCGCTCAGAAGGAAACCGCGGCGGTAGAAATGTTCCACCGGCCAGAGAAAGTCAGAATCTAAAGAGCGCCGCGGATTTTCGCGGATCTACACGGATTCTCTCATTCCTATTTGCTTATCCGTGTAAATCCGTGCGATCCGTGGTGATTGTTGGTTGATGCAAACCTCCTTTCAAGTCGGCGACGTTCACATCGGATCGGGCGATCTCTTCCTGATTGCCGGCCCGTGTGTGATAGAGAGCGAAGAGCACGCCATCCGAATGGCGGAAATCATTAAGGGAGTAACGCGAGCCTTGGAGCTTCCTTTCATTTTCAAGGCAAGCTACGACAAGGCAAACCGCACATCGATTCGCAGCTTTCGCGGGCCCGGTCTGAAAGAAGGCTTGCGGATTCTGAAAAAGATTAAGGCTGAACTCAATCTGCCGGTTCTCACAGATGTGCACGAAACGGCGGATGTGGGCAAGGTGGCTGAGGTCGCAGACGTACTCCAGATTCCCGCATTTCTCAGCCGGCAAACCGATCTCGTCGTTGCTGCAGCGTTGAGCGGACGAGCGGTAAACATCAAGAAAGGGCAATTCAATTCGCCGTGGGACATGCGTCACGCCGTGGAGAAGTGCCGCGACGCCGGCAACACTCAAGTATTCCTGACCGAGCGCGGAGCCAGCTTCGGATATAACAATCTGGTCGTGGACATGCGGTCGCTCGCCATCATGCGCAAATTTGCTCCGGTAGTTTTCGACGCGACCCATTCTGTGCAACTGCCATCGTCGCAATCCGAGGGCAACGGACCGGCAACCAGCGGCGGACAGCCCGAATTCATTCCTCTGCTGGCGCGCGCCGCTGTGGCGGCCGGCGTGGATGGAGTGTTCATGGAGGTCCACGACAATCCGAAAGAGGCCAAGTCGGATGGTGCGAACGCGCTGGAGTCTACGAAGCTGCGCGGAGTGCTGAAGGAATTGCTGGCAGTCAGGAACGCATTAGCCGAGGCGCACGCCACGCCGTAGTCGAATCGCAAAGTTCTCGCGAAACTTAGTCCTACGCCAAAAACTTGCTCCGCGCCCGCAGCAAATCATGCAGCGACTCTTTCAATCCCAAATTCCGAATCAGGCGGTGCAGATAATTCGGATGGACGCCCAGAATTCCTGCCGCCTCCACATAATTTCCACGCGTCTGCTCGACTGCATCGAGAATCAATTGTTTCTTCAATTCTTTTACGCCGGCGTGATACTTCCCTTCGTGAGTCTCCGCCGCGGGCGCCTGCTCCAACAACGATTCCGGCAAATCTTCTAACTGCACCATGTCCGATGCTCCCATTACCAGCGCGCGCTCCACCGCATTCTCCAGCTCGCGCACATTACCGGGCCACTCGTAAGTCACCAGCGCGGCCATGGCTTCCCGCGATACCGGCTTCACTTTCACCTTGCAGCGCTGGGCATACTTCTGCAAAAAGTGCCGCGTCAGCATGGGAATATCTTCCCGGCGTTCCCGCAGCGGAGGCATGGTGAGCTTCACGACGGCGAGCCGGTAATAAAGATCCTGGCGAAACTCTCCATTGCGCACCGCATCATTCAGGTCGCGGTTAGTGGCAGCAATCAATCGAACGTCAATCTTGATGGCATGCGTGCCGCCCACGCGTTCGAATTCGCGCTCCTGTAAGACACGCAGCAACTTCACCTGCAGGGCGGGAGCCAGTTCGCCGATTTCATCCAGGAACACCACGCCGCCATCGGCAACTTCAAGTCTGCCCTTTTTCTGCACGGCCGCGCCGGTGAAGGCACCGCGCTCGTGCCCGAACAAATCGCTCTCCAGCAGGGATTCCGGGATGGCCGCGCAATTAATCGCCACAAATGGCTTGGTCGCGCGGTGACTGTTGCGATGCAAGGCGCGAGCCACCAATTCTTTGCCCGTTCCACTCTCGCCTTCGATTAACACGGTCGAGTCGGTAGGGGCGACCCTCGCCAAAAACTGATAAATCTCTTTGATGCGGGCGCCATCTCCCACCAAGCTTTGTTCCTGGCGGACCTCGGTCGTCAGCCGCTGATTTTCCTGCTCCAGCCATTGCAACCGCCGCGCATTGTCTAACGCTACCGCGGAAACCCCGGCGATCGCCGTCAGCAGTTCCAGATGCTCTTCCCGAAACCGGTCGCCGACATTGGTGCTATCCAGGTAGATGCATCCGATGGCTCGCTGAAAAACCGTCAACGGCACGCACAACAGGGTTCGCACCTCCGAGGCGGCCAGGCTTTCTACGGTGCGCAGCTTGCCGCTGGCGGGAACGTCCACTCCCAGAATCGCGACATTGTCTTTCATCACTTGCCGGGCAATGGTACGGCTTACGCGCACCAGTTGCGGCTGACCCGCGCGCCGCGTCCGCGCATAAAGGCAGTTGAATTCTTGCCCCGCACCCTCGGCTAGAAGAATCGCGCCTCGTCCGGCCGGCACCACTTCAAAAATTAAATCCAGCAACTGCGCCTGCAACTCCTCCAGATCGCGAATCGCGTGCACCACGCGGCTGATCTTGAGAAGCGCGCCCAAATTGCGCGCCACTTCCGATGTCTCAGGCAGTTCGCGCTGCAAGCGCTCGGGATGCAGGTAGACGACTTCGCGGGGATAAATCAGCTTGGTCTCAACGCTAGAGACTTGGTCCTCGAACTCGACGCGGCTGGCAGCCACGGCCTGATCCTGCTCTTCCACCAGAAACAGAAATACCGAGTCTCCAGTCCCGATTTCGTCGCCGTGGCGCAGCCACTGCTCTTTCACCGCAACACCGTTCACCAAAGTTCCGTTGCGGCTATCCAGATCCCGAATCTGAAAACGGCCGTCTTCTTCTTTTCGCAGGAGGCAATGTTTTCGCGAAACCGACGCGTCAGCTACCGAAACCGCGTTGGCTGGATCACGGCCAAGCGTGGCTTCTCCGTCGGGTAACGGAATGGTCGCGTCTTTTAAGGGTCCGGCAATCACCAGGAGTCTAGGACGCAAGCGGGGTCTCCCATTCCGTGCAGAACTTCTTATCACAGCCGGAGCCGAAATGCATGTCCGGTCGGCATGTTTTCTATTATCCGAACGGCTAGTCCAACTATCTGATCGGATAGCTTTTCAGCAATTTACACCCCGGTTGCGAGCGTCGCCCGCCCGGAGTCGCCAACGGTAAGTAATTACAAATAAAAGGATTATGGCAATGTCTCGAAAATGCGAGCGTGCCGCTTCAGAATGGAATTCCGCATGCGATGAAGAGAATTGCGGTCTCTTGGCAAAAAGCGACGGGGGAAGCGCTTTCAAGCAGTTTTCGCCGAGATCGCTGTCAGAAGCTCGGGGGACCCCCTCATCGAGCTTCTGACTTTTTTCTTTTGGGCGCCCCGGCAATTCGTCAATCGAGACTTGGCAGGATTTCAATCGAGGCAGGGACGCCGTCCCGCTTCCAAAAGAGCTGGCTAACTCGCCGCTGCCTCGCTCGCCACACTCTGAACCGACGCGATCGAGTCCGTTGCTGAAACGGCAATTCCATCCGTGTAACTAACCGTCCTGCCGGAAATCGCAGGCACTCTTTCCCCCGGAACTAGAATCCCGACCAGGTTCAGGGGATCAGCCGCCGATAATGTCAAAGTCTCCCCACCAAGAGGCAGGCCCCGCATCGACCGCACCAATTCGACTGCGACGGGTAGAGCGAATTGCTCGCCCAGAAATCCATCCACAAACCGGCCACCCCGAATCTCACCGCGATCTTCGAGCCGCCGGAATGCCATCAGCAATTCGCGCCACGGCGGCAAGTTGGACTCGCGCGCCAACAGGTCACGAATTACGATTCCATAACGCCGCAGCAACATCCAACACGCCGCTTCCACTGCACGATTTCTCTCTGCAGCCACATCGGGATGCAGCAGCGCCCAACGTCCCGAACTGTGTCGCGGACGCGTGCTGCGGCCGCTTCCTTGTCCCCCACGCCGCTTGGGATCAATCAGAGCTCGCAAGTTGTCGAAGCCATCGGCAGTGACAAGCCCGGCCGCAACCAATTCCCAAAGACCAGTTTCGATTTCCGCCTTGAGTTTGCCGGTGCCACGTACAATATCGGCGAAGAACGAAGCGCCGCGCTGCCGCAGGAACTCCAGCACGAGTTGCGCACCGTGGCTCAGCCCGCGCGCCTCGGCCTCATCGCCAGCGGCGTGCCGCGGAATCATCCAGTCGGCTTCCTCGCGTACGAAAAACGTGATCGGCGCAACGCTGGTCGGAATCACCCGCCGTTGGCGAGGCGCTGACAGTTCGCCTGCCGGCGTGCCATTCCGACTGCCCGTTCCGCCCGCGTCAACCGTGGCTGGATGCGGTGAGAGTCTTCCCCAGCCCACCGCTCCGGTCAGGCAAAGCTGATCCAGCCACTGCGGATCATAATCGGCAATTCGCCGCGCCAGCACTTGCCGTTCCCACGCATTCGCCGGAATCTCAAATCCCTGTAACTGCTGCAACACTTCAAGCGTTCCGCGCTCGCCCGTCACCTGCGTCCCCGGAGCAACATGCTGCCACCGCATCAGCCAGCGCATGAACGCCGCCGCGGTCACCGGCTCAATCTGCTTGCGCAACATGCCCACCGTCAACCGATGAATCCGCGCCAGCAACCGCCGCTCGCACCACTCGGTCTCGTGTGTTTGTGTGGAAAATGGTTGTGAGCTCTCCGTCTCTGTGGGGACACCCTGTGTGGGGATAGCCTGTGTGGGGACAGCCGCCCCCGGCTGTCCAGTCGAGCGAAGCTCGACAGCCTGGTGTGCCGCGGGCGCTTCGTGTGGCGCGGACGCCCCCGCCCGCGTGCCTGTCCCGCCTGTAAAATTTCCCCGCAGCACAGTCCCGCTAGCTTCCATCCGCAGCAGTGCCTTCTCAATATCAGAAGCAGCCAGTCCCAACGACTCACCAACTTGCGAAGCCGTCACCGGCCCCAGATGCGACATCCATCCATTCACCAGCGCAAGCAAAGCATCATCCCGAGAAACCTGAGCATTCTCCACGTCGGCCAATTTCTGCGCAAACGTGGCCGATGGAAAAAGCGTCTGAAAACTGCGGGCTCTCTCCGCCGCCACCCAGTAGCGCCGGCGTCCCGCCGGCTGTCCCGAGGGCGTCCCGCCCTCGGCGATGACCGCAACTCCAGCCCGTCCCTCGTTTATTAACCGTTCGAAGTATGCTGACCACTGCGCCTGAACAATATCCATGTGGGGACGGCCGCCCTCGGCCGTCCAGCTCAGCGCAGCTGAACGGTTTTCCTCAAAGACCGCAGACATGCCGGAATCAACGACACACGGAGCTTCGCTCGACCGGACAGCCGATGGCGGCTGTCCCCACACTGAAAATTCCTCCGGCAGCGCTACCAGCGTGTGCAGCACATCATGCAGTTCGTCCGCATCGCGCACATCCGGCCACGCCTCTTCCCGGACCTGCGCAATCGCTCCCGGATCCAGTCCTCCAACTTCCTCCAGCACCGACTCCGGCAGCACTCGCCGCATGTTCACCGCGCGCGCCCGCCGCTCCTCAAGCGGCGCGTCATCCAGATACGCGTACGGATTCGCATTCAGAATTTCGTGCGAAAACTGCGACGGCACCGGAGTATCCACCGCGATCACGCGAATCTCTCCCGACGCCATTCCGCGCAGCAGCGCCTTCAATCCCTCCACATCCATCGCTTCGGTGAGCACATCTTTCATCACCTCGCCCACCAACGGATGATCCGGAATCTTTCTCTCGCCTTCGATATTTTCAAAGCATGCGGCTGCATCCGGAAACACCGACGCCAGCAGATCGTCCGACCGCATGCGCTGAATCTGTGGCGGAACTTTCTTGCCATTTTGAAAACGCAGCAACGCCAGCGCCCGGTTCGCATCCCACCGCCAGCGTGTAGCAAAAATCGGAGAATCCAGCGCCGCCTGTTCCAGAATCGGCTGCACCGTATCGGCCTGCAAAAAACGAAACACATCACCCAGCGGAAAACTGTGCTGCTCCGCCAGCGCAATATTCAAACCGTTGTCAGTCGCCGCCGCCTGCAATTCAAAATTAAATCCCACGCAAAATCGCTTGCGCAGCGACAGGCCCCAGGCTTTGTTGATTCTCCCACCGAACGGCGCATGGATCACCAATTGCATCCCGCCACCTTCATCGAAGAAGCGCTCCGCGATCACCGTCGTCTGCGTGGGCACCGCGCCCAACACAGCACGCCCCTGCAACACGTACTCGATCATCTGCTCCGCGCCGGAATCATCTAGCCCACACTCTTCTTTCAGCCAACTCACCGCCGCGGCCACGTCCGGCTGCGTTGCCGAAAATCCCACGGGAGAAGTGCTGGGCAGCAACTCGCTGATCTTCTGCCGCAACTCGCCCACGTGCGCCGACAACTCCTGGGTGCGCGCCGGAGCCTCGCCGCGCCAAAAAGGTACGCTCGGCGGCGCCCCATGCGCATCCTGCACCAGCATCCGCCCGGCGTTGGTCTCGATACGATGAATCATCCACGAGGTATTGCCGAGCAGCATGATGTCGCCGCGATTGCTCTCCACCGCAAAATCTTCATCCACAGTTCCCACGACGACGCCATCGGGCTCAGCGACGACGGTGTAAAGAGAATTATCGGGAATTGCGCCGCCGCTGGTGATGGCCGCCAGCCGCGCTCCACGCCGTGCCCGCAATTTTCCATTCACCCGGTCGCGATGCACATACGCGCCATACCGCCCGCGCCGTGCGGCAATCCCCTCGGAAAGCATTTCGAGGATCGAGTCAAACGTCTCTCTCTTCAGCGCGCGATACGGATAAGCCCGCCGCACCAACGCAAAAAGCTCATCCTCATCCCACCCATCGCTGGACGATCCGCTGTCCGCAGTAGCGCCGCCATCCTGGCCGCGCACCGTCCCCCACGATACACTCGCCGGATTCGTTCCAGAAGCGCAAGTCGCCACAATCTGTTGCGCCAGCACATCCAGCGGAGCCTCCGGAATCATCAGTCGGTCCAAGTCTCCCTGCTTGATCGCCCGCACCAGCGCCGCGCACTCCATCAAATCATCGCGAGTCGTAGCAAAAAATCGTCCCTTCGGAACCGCGCCGCGCCAGTGTCCTGAGCGACCCACGCGCTGCAGCGCCACCGCAATCGAGCGTGGCGAATTGATCTGCACCGCCAGGTCCACCGTGCCCACATCGATTCCCAACTCGAGCGAGGCGGTCGCCACCAACACTCGCACCTGTCCCTCTTTCAATTTCTTTTCCGCTGCCAGCCGCAGCTTGCGCGACAAACTGCCGTGATGCGCCGCCACATTCTCTTCCCCGATACGCGCACCCAACTCGTGACACAACCGCTCCGCCATCCGCCGCGTATTCACAAACACCAGCGTCGACCGGTGCTCCGCCACCAGTGCCACCAGCCGGTCGTAGATCGTGCCCCACATCTCATTCGACGCTACCGGGCCCAACGGCATGGGGGAGACTTCAATTCCCAAATCCATCTTGCGCTTGTGCCCGATGTTGACTATCACGGGATCAGAAACTACCGGGGCGGAATCAGACTCAGGCGCGGACCGGGAAGGGCACGACTTCAGTCGTGCCGTCATGACACCTGAATGATCGACGGCTTTAGCCGCTGAGGTTCCGCTCTCCGTCCCACCGCTTCGATTGCCCGTAAGAAAGTGCGCCACTTCTTCGATCGGCTTCTGTGTCGCAGACAATCCAATACGCACTGGCGGTCGGTAACACAGTGCGTCCAACCGCTCCAGCGAGAGCGTCAAATGCGCGCCGCGCTTATCGTCGGCGACCGCATGAATTTCGTCGACAATCACGGTTTCAACATCGCGCAGAATGGCGCGACTCTTGTCGGCGGTAAGGAGAATGTAGAGCGACTCCGGCGTGGTCACCAGAATGTGCGGAGGCCGTTTCAGCATGCTCCGCCGTTCATGCGCCAGCGTGTCGCCGGTGCGCACCGCGGTGCGAATCTCCGGCATCAGCAGCCCGCGCTCACCTGCCAACGCAAGAATCTCTCCCAACGGACCTTCCAGATTTTTCTGAATGTCGTTGCCCAGCGCCTTGAGCGGCGAAACGTAGAGCACTTCCGTGCGGTCGGTCAGGTTCCCAGCCAGCGCCTTGCGCACCAGTCGGTCGATGCAAGCGAGGAAGGCTGCCAGAGTTTTGCCCGACCCGGTAGGCGCAGAAATCAGCGTAGTCCGTCCCGCCAGAATATGCGGCCACCCCTGCTCCTGCGGCTCGGTAGGAGTGCCGAATTCACCCACGAACCACTCCGCCACCAGAGGGTGAGCCCACGCCAGAGAATCAGGGAGGGAATGCATCTGGATATTCTAGCTGGAAATGGCACTTTCGCCAACCATTCGCTGTAGGTATTTTCCGTAATGATGGACTCTTCGTCCCCTACCATGACCAGGGTTTCCTTCGTGAACCTTCGTGTCCTTCGTGGTGAATGCAGTGAATGCGTCGCCGGGCTGCTAAAATCCCGCCGATGCCCAAACTTTCTGTCACCGCCCGCGCCCGCAAAATCAAACTGCTGCTCTTCGACGTTGACGGCGTCCTCACTGACGGCAAACTCTTCTTTCTTCCCGAACATGCGCAGCCGCGCAACGTCGCCGCCGCCGAAAGGACTGCTCAAGGCCAGATCGAAGTCAAAGGATTTCATGCGCATGATGGCGTCGCCAATTCACTGGCGCGCATCGCCGGTCTCAAAACCGGACTTATTACCCGCCGCAGTTCGGAAACCGTGACCCTCCGCGCTCGCGACCTCAAGATTGAGCATATCCGCCAGGGAGTTAGAGACAAGCGCGCCGCCCTCGAGGAAATGGTCAAAGAAGAAGGACTCACGTCCACAGAGGCCGCTTTCGTTGGCGACGATGTCGTCGACCTCCCCGCCATGCGCGCTGCAGGTCTGGCCATCGCTGTGCAAAACGCTCGCCCCGAAGTCAAGCGGGAAGCCCACTACATCACGCCCCACGGCGGCGGCGAAGGTGGCCTCCGCGACGCCGTCGAGTTCATCCTCAAGGCGCAAGGCAAATGGAAGAAGACCCTGGAAGATTACATCGGGGAGTAAAAGAACCTCTTAGCCATTAGCCATTAGCTTTTAGCTTTTTTTTGCTTTTTGCTCAAAGGCAAAATATCGCAGCTCTGCTTAAAGTAGGGGCGAGGAACGTTGAGTTGGGGCGTGGGCAGGTTGGGAGTGGGTCTTTAGCTAAAAGCTAAGAGCTAAAAGCCAAAAGCTCGCAAAAAAACCCACCGGACGCTTGCTTGGGGCGTGCTCGGGTCAGCATCCGATGGGCTACCGTTCTCCTTACTCACCCTGTTGTTTTCAGGAGTATGTAAGAAAATTAAACACCCAACTCGGGCCGCGTTTCGTCTAATTTTGTAAACCTTTGTAAAATCTGAAATTCCGAAAAAAGTACCGCTGCCGCTTGCAAACTGCAACAGCACTTAGATTTTCGCCGCAAGTCACTCAACGGCTAATCTATTCGGATAGCGCGGCCGGCTTCGACGCAATCAGTTCCGCAAAGCGCTTGTCTTTTCGCAATCCTGCGAACTCCGCGTCTTTATACACATTGTCAAAATCTTTGTACCCTTCCTCCATCGCCTTCCGCAGGTACTCGAGCGACCGGTCGGAATAGCCCATCTTGGCGTAGAGTTTAGCCACCGTGAAATCGTAGCGAGCGCGATCACCCGGGCTCGGCAGCTGCGCCTGCACGCCGCCGCGCGAGGTGCGCTCAAATACATCGGGATCGATCTCCATGGCGCGCTGGTAGGCCTTCACCGCAGGCTCAAAGTTTTTCTTGGCGAAAAGCGCAGCCCCCATATTGCTGAAGAACGAGGCTGAATTTCCATCGAGAGCGATTGCCCTGCGGTAGTCCTTCACCGCAGCGCCATATTTACGTTCTTCATACAGAACGACGCCGCGGTTGTTGTAGGCATCCGCGTGCTTGCGGTCCATTTTGATCGATTGATCGAACGACTTCTTCGCCTCGCGATAACGCTGCATCATCAGTTCGGTAATGCCGATCTTATTCAGCAATCCGGCCGAACTTGGCTTCTTCGCCAGCGCTGCGCGATAGAAGTCGAGCGCGTCCAGATAAAGTTTCACGCCACGCAATTGATCCGCCTGCGTTTCCAGGTCGGCCGCGGTCGCATCGGGCGCCGGAGGATCGATGGTTCGCAACAGCGGCGGCTTGATCTGAACTTGTTCCGAGTGAGAAGCCTGTCCCAGGGAAACACTCGACAGGCCACAAATACAAACGATGAAAAGCGCGACAGGAACCAGCGAAAATCTCGGGCAGGACGACATAGGCCACCCCCAGCTAGTTGCCCCCATTCTGGCACAGTTTTGCCCCGCCGGCGAAGGATTTTCGCGCTAGATGAAACCGAGGTTAGAGGAGAGCGGGGTTAGGAGAAACCGGTTAGAAGAAACCGGGTCGAAGAAACCGGGTGCCCCACCCTTCTCGCGCCTTTCGCGAGAGGGTGGGGATTTTGACTTCCTTAGTCCCTTGACCGAGCTGTAAGGTATTGCAACTGCATAACCTAAGACCTGCCTCCAAAACTCTAATGTGGCGGCACAGGCTGCGCGTTATCCGGTGGCGGGGGTTTCTGCGCCGGAGTGGAACTCTTGTCGTCCTTGAACATTCCGGCAATTTTTCCGAAGAATCCCTTCTTTTTCTTGGCATCGTCCGGCTTATTCGGATCTTCCTGGATCGCCGTCTCTCCTGCAACTGGAGGAGGAGGCAGTGGCTTATTCCCTCCCCCAAAAATCCTCGAGAAGAAGCCCTTCATGCCTTCTTGAGCGTCGCAGGTTTCGCGCGGCTCCGTACCTGCCACGAACGCGGAAACGTAGTCATCCGGACAAGTAGGAGTAGCCAGCCGGTTCGTGAACTTGTCGAGCTGAACATCTACCACGCCGGTCGGCTGTTGGAACGGTTTCATGTCCGAATATTGCGGCAGTGCGGCGGCCTTCTTCATGAACTCGGTCCAGATTGGCGCCGCTGTCATCGCGCCGCTCAACCGCAGATCGCTGTAATCGTCGTACCCCACCCACACGATGCACAGCAAGTTCGACGTATACCCCGCGAACCAACCATCGTGCGAACTTCCGGTCTTGCCCGCCGCCGGCTCAGTAAACCCTCGCAGCCGCACCGCCGTATATCCCAGCCCGTTGTTGATCACGCCTTCCATCATGTTCGTCATGATGTACGCAATTCGCGGATCGAGCACCTGCCGCTGGTCCGTGTTGTAGTTGGCGATCACGTCGCCCTTGCCATTGCGCACCGATCGCAGCAGGATGGGCGACAAGCGCACGCCATTATTCGCGAACGTCGTATAGGCCCCCGCCATATCCAGCGGCGACGCATCGTACGATCCCAACGCCATCGCCGGAGTCGCCTTCACCGACATAATCCCCGCCGATTTCGCCAGGTTCGCAACTTTGTCGTATCCGACTTCTTCCGCCACCTTCACCGTCGCATTGTTCAACGACATGGCCAGCGCGTAACGCAGCGAGACATCCCCGTGATACTCCTCTTTGTAGTTGCGCGGCTCGTAGATCTGATCGCCATAAGCGAAACTCGATGGCGCATCCGTTACCGTCGACGCCGGGGTGAGCACCGTTTGCGATCCGTCCAGGGCGCTGTTCACCGCCGCCGCGTACACAAACGGTTTGAAGATCGATCCCGTCGGCCGCTTCGCCACCGCGTGATTCAGCTGGCTCCAGCCATAATCCCGTCCTCCCACCAGCGCCAACACCGCTCCGGTATGCGGATCAAGCACGACCATCGCAACCTGCGCCTGCGGGCCGGGCAGTACCTTGATCTCATACTTCTTCCCGACTTTCACTTTCTTGGTGCGTAACTTCTTCACCTGGGCGTCAACCAGCTTCATGCCCGACTCCACCGCCTCCGCCGCCGCCTTCTGTAACTCAGGATCGAGCGTCGTATAAATGCGGTACGACTGATCGTTCAACTCGTTCTCGTTGAATTTGCTGATCAGTTGATCCCGCAACATGTCGACGTAGTAGGGCGCATCGCTGGCTTCCACATTCGGAGGCGCCAGTTTCAAGGGTGCAGCCTTAGCTTTATCCGCCTGCTCGCGCGTGATCGCGTGCGTCTCCACCATCGATTCCAGCACGAGGTTCCGGCGCTCCATGGCGCGCTCCGGATGCCGGTAGGGCGAGAGATAACTCGGCCGCTGAATCAATCCCGCCAGCAAGGCCGCCTCGGGAAGCGTGATGTCCTTCAAATCCTTGTTGAAATATGCTTTTGACGCCTCGGCGAAACCGCTGATCGAGAACGATCCCCTTTGCCCCAAATCCACCCAGTTCGCGTAAAACTCGAAAATTTGCTTTTTGCTGAACTTCTGTTCGAGTTCCTCGGCGATCAGCATCTCTGTCAGCTTGCGGCGAATCGTCTTTTCCGGGGTCAGAAAGAATCCGCGCGACAGTTGCATGGTCAGCGTCGAGCCACCCTGTTCGTGACGGCCTCGCACCACGTCGATATAAGCCGCTTCCGCCATGCGCAGGAAATTTACCCCGCTATGCTCAAAGAATCGCCGGTCTTCAATCGCCAGCACCGCCTGCACCATCATGGGAGGAATCTCGCTGTACTTCACCAGTTCGCGCTTCGACCTTTGCTCTGCGTCGAACAGCGCGGTCACCAGTTGCGGCTCCAGTTCATACGCGGAGAGGTCGCTGCCATTGCT
Source organism: uncultured Acidobacteriaceae bacterium (assembly GCA_963708335.1). Taxonomy (GTDB): domain Bacteria; phylum Acidobacteriota; class Terriglobia; order Terriglobales; family Acidobacteriaceae; genus Sulfotelmatobacter. The sequence continues at coordinate 62,019 of OY970205.1, forward strand.
GGTGATCTGGTCCACCTGCCCATCATGAATGGTGATGCGCGCCGGCTCCGGGCTATGGTAGGACTCTGGCCCCGGCGTGACCTCAATCCCATCCTTCAGCAGGCGGTAGGTCCCAAGACTAGTTTGGCCTTCCTTCTCGTCGGTATACCCGGCGCGGCGCAATTCTGTGACAATTTCCCGCGTCTCGATCTTTTCGCCCTCCCGAACTGTCTTCGGCAGGGCGAAAATCTTCGCCGAATTGGCGAATACCGGCGTGCGGAACCGCTTCTCGATGATGCGGTCGTATTTAATGTAAAAGTAAGAAAATAACACGGTAAACGACACTGCCAAGATTAGAAACGCCAGTAGCGCGGCACGCAGCAGGGGGTCACGAGGCAGCCAGGAAACGGCCGCACCGGCGTTCCCTCCTCGTCCCTTCGGAATTTTAATTTTGATCGTCACAATGCGAGAACTTTTGCCAGCCTGAATGCTTTACCCGTGAAACAACTCCTTACTTTCTCAGACGTCGGGATGGCTAAAAAGGTTTGAATCGCCAATCCTCCGCCTATGCCGCAAACTTGCACAGAACAGTCCACGGCGTCATGGCCAGCCAGGGATGTCCTTATTGTACCGCTACCGCAAAAATGGAAAGAGACCCGCAGTACATGCGAGTCTCCAGTCCGTCAACACCTTTTGCCCCTCTCTCAGTGCGTATCCGTTACAGCAAAGAATGATGCCTGTCCGATATTCGTTATGGGCGGTGCAACGCTGCTCAATTCGCCAGTCGTACTACTGACGGCCGATACGGCCAGCGTGGTGCCGGGATGCGTGAACAGGAAGGCGCCACTTTGATCGAACTCTCCGTCCGTTGCTTCCACTGCGGTGAAAGGTGACCCCACTACCGGAGTTACGGCACCGGTCGTAGTATTGAACTGGTAGCCTTCAACGGGATCGGTACCCGAGACCGTTCCGTTGAACGTGTAAACATATCCTCCGCTCGGATATACCTCCAGGTGGCCTGGAATATATACCGTCGCGAAAGGTGATCCCGTCACCGGCGTGAGCGCTCCCGTTGTTTGGTCTATGGCATAAACATAAATATGGTTGTCAGTGCCGATGCCGTTATTGACTCCGTTGCCGGTAACACCCAACAAGAACTTTCCAGTGGGTTCACTTTTGAGCTCCGCGATGCTAATGGCGAATGGGCTCCCTGACACCGGCACGAGAGCGCCAGTTGCACCAATCGCGTAGACAGCCACCTGAGTGCCGAGATTACCTTCCGTCACATAAAGATACTTACCCAGGCCGTCGGTCGTAACCCCACCCGCGAAGAACCCAGTGGGAAACGAGCCCACTGAAGTCAACGTTCCATCCGTTTGGTTGATCGCGAAAACCACAACTTGTGCGTCGTTTGCAGCAGTCAAAAATAAGAACTTTCCCGCGGGATCGCTGGTAATTCCCGCAGATTCTGTGCTGCTCGCGGCGAAGGGACTTCCAGTAAGAGCGGTTAGTGCTCCACTCCCACCATTGATCGAGAAGGCCGCGACCTTTACACCTTCGTCCACATACAACCATTTCTTCTGCACGATCACCATGCCGTCAACGGCGGAGAGGCCTAGTCCCGGACTCGCGAAATTAGGGATCAGAGTGAAACTGCTGGATGTGTTGAGGAAGGCTGCGTTTAGGTTTCCGTTTTCAAAAAAATAGTCGAACGCCACCGCGTTCTGGATGTTGCCGCCTCCGCCCTGCCCAAGACCGCCCGAACCTCCCGAACTGCACGTTGCGCTTCCAAAGGTATTTCCACAAGTGTAATGGCCACACCCAACCAGCCACATCAAGGTCAGCACCACAACGGAACTGAGGAACACTCGAGCTTTTGTCGACATAAACATCTCCCAAAAATTTCCGGATCGGGCCTCGCAGATTGCCACGAAAAACTCTTTTCCCACGCCGATGGTAGGGGCCCTCGTAACCGAATGACAAGTTACGAACGTCATTCGCGGGATCACTCTCGACACCCGGAGGGCAAAGTTTCGGGACGCGATGGATGATCTTAATGCGGGTTCGTCGGCGAGAAGCGAAGCAAGGGCATTCACCACCAAGGACACGAAGGTTCACGAAGGAAGACCGATACAAAGTAAGCCTCAAGGCACTCTCCCGGCGTCATCCTCCGAGCGCATCGGAGGCTTCTTAACATTGAGATTCTTTTGATTGGGTTCCTTCGTGAACCTTCGTGTCCTTGGTGTTGAGTGGTCTTGAATTTTGACGCAGAACCGCCTAGAAACCTTTGTTTCCGCTCGAAGGAGTGAAATGCAGAGTGAGGGAATAACCCGGCAAACTGACCGGCACATTGTAATCGGCCCCTACGAAGACAGCCGGCGCTCCCGGTGTTCCGATTCGCTGCACTGTTACGCTTTCTGGGGCCAGCGTAATTTGATGCTCTTGGGCCTTTTTAATGATCTCTTGGCGCAATTCCTCTTCCGTAGTGTGCGGATTCGCTCCCGCCATCAGCGCCATGTTCCGCAAATCGTCCTGAAACGAATAGTTGTTCATTTCCGGCGGAAGAATTTGGAATCCGGCATACACCACGTAGATGATCACCAGAAGCCCGACCAGTGCCTTGAAAGTACTCATGTCCCACGATCCGCTCGGCCGCGAATGCGACCAACTTCATGCCGCCCGGCCGAGCAATTCTCCAAAAGATTCTACGATCGCGGTGATCCTAACATCGCGCACTTCCCGAGTCGAGCGTAGAACGACTTCGACAGTGCCTTCGGTAACCTTCTTTCCCACCGTGATACGGAACGGAATTCCAACCAGATCCGCGTCTTTGAATTTCACCCCGGGCCGTTCATCCCGATCGTCCAGGATCACGTCATAACCCGCCGCTTCCAACTGTTTTGCAATATCCTCGGCGGCCGCCCGCACCGTTTCATCTTTGATGTTGACCGGAGCAACCACGATTTCAAACGGCGCAATCGATGGCGGCAGCCAGAATCCATTTTCGTCATTGCCCTGCTCCACAGCTGCCGTCAGGATCCGCTCGATCCCAATCCCATAGCTGCCCATGATCGGCGTCACTTCCTTGCCGTTCTTATCGAGCACCCGCGCGCCCATCGACTCCGTATACCGGTAGCCCAGTTTGAAGATATGCCCGACCTCCACCGCAGTGTCGATCCGCAGCGGCTTGCCGCAATTCGGACAAGCTTCTCCCGCCGTCACGCTCCTCAAATCCGCATACGCCGTGGCGTGAAAATCCTTCCCCGGCGTCAGATTCTTCAAGTGATAGTCCTTCTTGTTTGCGCCACCGATCAGATTCGTACGTCCTTCGAGCGCCTTGTCCACCACCAGGACCGGCTCCCCACCGTGATTCTTCAAATCGCACGCCCACTGAATCCCGACCGGTCCCAAATATCCCGCCGGAGAATTGAACAATGCCTCGATCTCCGGTTCCTCCATCGGCCGCGTAGCTATAGCAACCATGGCGTTGAACTTTGCTTCGTTTAGTTGATGATCACCGCGCATCAGCACCACAATCGCGCGCGACTTTTTCTTGCCTTTCTCGTCCACCTCATCCGCCATATATGCCAGCGTTTTTATCTTGTTCTTCGGCGACACTCCCAGAAACTTCGCCACGTCTTCAATCGTCTTCTGCCCCGGCGTATGCACTTCAAGGGGCTGGCCATCCCCTTCGGGCTTCAAATCGTCCACTGCCTCCAGTTTCGAGGTCGCCTTCTCCACGTTCGCCGCGTAGTCGCATCCATCGCAGCTGACAATCTGATCTTCGCCCGCCGGAGTCCGCACCATAAACTCGTGCGATTCCTTCCCGCCCATCGCTCCGGAGTCGGCCTCCACCACCATGTACTTGAGCCCGCACCGGTCAAAAATCCGGCAATAGGTCTCGTAATGTTTCTTGTAAGAAACGTCGAGTCCGGCGGCATCGATATCGAATGAGTACGCGTCCTTCATCATGAACTGCCGCACCCGCAACAACCCGGACTTTGGCCGCGGCTCGTCGCGAAACTTCGGCGCAATCTGGTACCAGATCTGCGGCAACTGCTTGTAGCTTCGCAGTTCCTTCAGCGCGATCGAAGTCATGACCTCTTCTTCGGTCATGCCCAGGCACATGTCCGCTCCTTTGCGGTCCTTCAGGCGGAACAGGTTCTCCCCCATCAGCCTCCAGCGCCCGCTGGCTTCCCAAACTTCCCGCGGATGCAGCGCCGGCAAATAAAACTCCTGCCCGATCCGGTCCATTTCTTCGCGCACGATCCGCATGATCTTGTTGAACGAACGGTTCCCTAGAAACAAGTACGAATAGATTCCGGCCCCGAGTTGACGAATGTATCCCGCCCGCACCAGAAACTTGTGGCTGGCGACCTCCGCATCCGCCGGCGCCTCGCGCAATGTAGGAATGAAAAGTTCAGACCATCGATGCATAGTTGAGTCCCCAACTGAAAGTGGAATTTTCGATTGTAAATGATTGCAGCCCGGGACCAACTCCACCGCCGGTGAGCATAGTTTTCCTTCGTGGACCTTCTTGCCCTTCGTGGTTTCAGCTCTCCAATCGCACAGGCAAATTGAAACTCCGCCATCAGATTGCACCGATCGCAAGGACGAAGCGGTTTGGCCTCCTCTGCTGGCGTCCTCCTGCTAGAATGACCGTAACCTATGGCAAAGGCTCGCTACCACTACAACATCATGCTCCGCCCCGAACCCGAAGGCGGCTACACCGCTCTCGTTCCCGCCTTGCCCGGTTGCGTTACGTATGGCCGCACCGTAGACGAGGCGCGACAAATGGCCAGAGACGCAATCTCCGGCTACATCGCCAGCTTGCGCAAGCACAAGGACCCTATTCCCACCGATGACAATACGCTGGTCGCTACTTTGGATCTTGAGTATTCTCGTTGAGGAGCGTCTCCAGGACCGCGGCGCTCAACTCCTATCACTACAAATTCAGCTCACTACAAATTCAGCAAGGTTTTCCACTTTTTCGGAGCGCCGGCTGTTGTTGCTGGTTTTATTGATCTTGCGCTTGATATAAGGGTCGTAAATGCCGAAGCTCCCTGCGATCAAACCGCGCCAGGTCATCCGCTTTCTCGAACAAAACGGATTCGTTCTGGACCACACCTCTGGCAGCCATTTCATCTTCTACCATCCCATCACCCGCCGCCGCGCAGTGGTTCCCAGTCATAATCGCGATCTGCCCAAGGGAACTCTGATGTCATTGTTGCGAGAAGCAGGATTCACCCGCGAGGAGTTACTCGATTTTCTGGCAGGACGATAATCGGACCGTGTCGGCAAAACCCTCACTGTCTATTGTGAGGTACTACTACCCCGCCAACTGCTTCAAAATCTCTTTCCCCAGTTTCTGTGCCTCGCCAAAAAACTTCTGATACTCGACGAACAACCGGTTCAGCTCCAGCGACTTGTCCGCCGTCAGCTTCTTGCGCAAAATCATATCCCGCACATGCACTGGGTTCGGCAAGGTTGCATCCTCGGTCAATTCTTCTAACGCCGTCTTAGGATCGTAGTGATACATGGAAACCTCATTGAGTAATTGAGGAATCGGGTCATTGAGCCATTGAAAAACATGTTGCTTTCCAATCGCGCAATGACCCGATCGCCCAATGACTCAATCCTAGACCAGTTCCGTGCTCCACAGATCGTGCAGATGCACGATCCCTTTCAGCTTTCCGCCTCCGTCCACCACCATCAGCGAAGTGATTTTCTTCTCTTCCATCAGCGCCAGCGCCGTTGCCGCAAACTCGCCCGACCCGATCGTCTTCGGATTCCGGGTCATCGCCTCTCCCGCCGCCAGATCCATCACGTCTTTTCCCCGCTTCTCCAGCAACCGCCGCAAATCTCCGTCGCTGATAATCCCCACCAGCGTCTCCCCCTCCACCACCGCCGTCACGCCAAGTTTCTTGCGCGACATTTCGTAAATCACATCTGGCATTTTCGTCTGTGGCGAAACCCGCGGCAGCGCCTCACCCGTGTGCATCAACGATTCCACCCGAGCCAACCTCTTCCCCAGCTTTCCTCCCGGATGCAGGTTCGCGAAGTCTTCCTCCTTGAATCCGCGCCGCTCGCTCAAAGTCACGGCCAGCGCATCCCCGAGCGCCAGCATGGTCGTCGTCGAAGCCGTCGGCGCCAATCCCAGCGCGCAAGCCTCCTCCGTGATCGAGCAGTCCAACGCCACATCCGCCGCCGCCGCAAGGGTTGAAGTTGATTTGGCTGCCCCACCCTTGTCTCGCGATTTGGGCGAGACACGGTGGGGATTTTCACTCTCGCGAATCTCATCCCCCGTCATCGCAATTAACGGCACCCGAAGCCGTTTGATCGTCGCCAGCAACTGCAAAATCTCTTCGGTCTCCCCCGATGCCGAGAGCGCCAACACCACGTCCCCGCGCACGACCATCCCCAAATCCCCGTGTAGGGCTTCCACCGGATGCAGATACAACGCCGGAGTTCCCGTCGAGCTGAAAGTCGCCGCAATCTTGCGCGCGATCAGCCCGCTCTTCCCCATACCCGTCACCACCACGCGTCCCGCGCAGCAGAACAGCAACTCTACCGCCTGCCGAAATGCCTCGGCCATCGGCCCGGCAATGCGATCGGCGAGCGCGCGCAAAGCTTCCGCCTCAATGCGCACCACGTTCTCGCCAGTATGTTCCATTCGTGGAAATCCGGGAAACCCGATGTTAGCACGCGCAGATTCGCCTTCTTTATGGACCTCTTCGTAGAGACGCAGCTCGCTACGTCTTGCCGGCACATCCGGAAACGTCAGCTATGGGAGCACGTTCAACAACTTCAGAAGTGATCCTCGCCCGTCGGCGGTTGAACCGGCGCCCCCGACTTCGCTCCCAGCGTACCCAGTCCGCGCGCCTGGATCAGCCGGTCCCATGGCCCCGCCTGCCAGTTGTCACGCGTCTTCTGTTCGTACCTCCACAGTGGCAGCGTCAGCATCAGGTTGCGCGCAATCGAATGCACATACGGTTCGTACATCGAGCGCAGTTTCGTCAGCTTGTCCCGGCCATAGTCGTCGTTTCGCAGCCGCAATCCGGCCGCTGTCAAAGCTTCGCGCAACGCATTCATCTGCGTATCGCTCAGCCGCTCGGGCGCGCCGGGATCGTATCTCGCATTCACCACCTGCGCCAAATCCACTGCCGCGTGCCGCGCCATGGCGAACGTAAGTTTCGCTTGTCCCGGATGCACTCCCTCAATCCCGGTCAGCACCAGCGAAGTCACGTCGAGCATCGTTGTCAACGCCCCCACCCAGGACTGGTTGCTGTGTTGCGACCGAAAGAAACTCAGCACCGGATACGAAATATGACTTTCCAGCAGCTGTCCCGCCCAGCGCTCCCAGTCCCGCAGAACCTCATCAAGAACTCTCTGGTCTACTCCCGGATCCTCCGACCTGCCAGCCAACCGCACCAGCAATTCGGCCGCCGACGGTGGCGACCCCGCACGCGCATCGAGCATTGAAATTTGAATTTCCCGCCGCGAGAACGAAGTGTAGACCACCGGGATATAGCCAATCACCACGCCCAGAAAAGCAAAGCCCATCCCCGCTTCGATCACCGAAAGCGCCCGCGCCCCTCCCGAAGTCGGCACAATATCGCCGTACCCCAACGTAAAAAATGTTTCTCCGCTGTGATAAAGGATTCGCCCGAACGTCAACGGCTCCTGATTCAGCTGCTCGTGACCGCCGATCCCGTATTGGATGAGACTGAATCCTAAGATCAGTCCCGCAGCCCAAAATCCCAGCAGCATGAAAAGTAACAGCGGCCCAAAATATCCGAGGAAGTTCTGCTGCCTTGAAGGCTTCTTGATGCGTCGTGCAATTCCTCGCCATGGAACCCATGTCCGGCGATAGAACCACGCTGTCAGCCTGAAATGCCGCGATACTCGGCGCGGCAAAACCACCGTCTCGAACGCATCCAGCAAGACGCTCCAAATGATGATGAGCCCGAACACCGTCGCCACAACGCTGCCGTGCGAATTTATGAAGAGCGCCAATTCCGACCTCAGCCCAGCTAATGATTCAAATGAGATGCGGCAGGAAGATTAACAGATTCGGAGTTAAACACGGGATTCAGATTTAAGGACGGGATTCAGTCAAGGGTGCCCCACCCTTGTCGCGTTTTTCGCGACAGGGTGGGGTTTTTGATTCTCAGACTCTCGGATTCGCGAGCGACTCCCGCTACTGTGGCTTGGCAGGCGCCTGCTGCGCAGGTGGCGGAGTCTGTCCCGGCGGTGTGTTCGCGGGCGGAGTCTTCGGTTTCGGTTTCTTCTTCACCGGCTTTTTGGGCGGCTCGGTATCGTCTACTACGATCTTTTTCGGTGGAGTCGCCGGGATGGCCGCCTGTGCCGTCTTCAGGTCCGTCCGCAGTCGCACAATTTCCGCTTCTTTGGCCGATGACAACGTGTCGATCCGCTGCGCTAACTGCTTTCGCCCGCTCTCAAAACCGCTCAGATCGTTCGAGACCGACTGAAAATCATCTTTCGATCCAAATGCCCCCGTTACTTCCACCACGTTCCCAAGAACGTCGTATAAGGCATCGAGATTTCGATAGAGTTTGAACGTTGCCGGCAAGTCTTCAGGCTGCGCGCGCAATTGCAAAATAATCTCGGGCAGCGCGTCCTGCAGGTTGCGCTGAATCGAATCTATATTCGCCAGCATTTGCTTCTTCGAACTCCCATCCATCTTCCAGCGGTCGATCCGCAACTTGGAGAGGTCGCCCTGCGTGCTCTTGGAAGCCGCTTCCAGTTGGGTCAGCATTCCATTCAACTCCGTCATCGACGCGTACGAAACCGGCTGCGTTCCCTGGACGGGGCCGCCTTGGCCCAGCGCGGGCGCGATGCACACTGCCATCCAGAATGGAAAAGAGAGAGTTGCCGACAGAAAAGTGCGTTTCATTGTTTTTCGAGCGGTGGCGTTCGCGACCAACAAGAATACTACATCGTGAGACCTCTGGTAGATCGGGCATTTACCCGACGTCTGCTTCCCTCATTTCGGTGAGCACTCAATTATCCGTGCGCCTCATTGCTCAGAAGGCACTCTTCGCGCGGCGATATCATGTTGTCCGCGTGCCGGATAGACCAAAATTCCCGTCACTCGTCCATCAGCATCCATCTGAAATGCAGCTCGGATCGGAAGCTCTGCCACAAAGAAGTCCTGCCGTTCCGGACCGAGCCGAAATTTTGGAAGTCCCCATCCCGCAGCCCCGCGCACTTCGCAGGCCAAGTCCATCGCATCATGAATGCACTCAATCCTCAGCCTCGCGATCGTACAATGGGGCTATGAGGGGAAACAGCAGATTCCTTCCGGCAACGCTGCTCGCCAGCGTGCTGCTGCTTTTGACGGCCTTTGCCACGCCTTCCCCGGCCCAGGAACTGGCCCGCCGCCTCATCCTCAAAGATGGTTCGTATCAGCTGGTCACGAAATATGAGGTCAAGGGCAATCGAGTGCGCTACATGAGCGCCGAACGCAACGAATGGGAGGAACTCCCCGAGTCGCTGGTTGACTGGCCTGCCACCGAAAAGTACGAGAAGGATCGCGCTGCCGGCGCGTCCGTACCTGAAGCCGCGCAGCTCGACAAGGAACTCGAACTCGAGCGGGAGCGCGAAGAAACCCTGCTTCCGCAAGTCGCTCCCGGGCTCCGCCTGCCCGAAGATTCAGGCGTATTTCTGCTCGACAGTTTTCAAGGCGAACCGCAGATCCTGGAAATCCAACAGACCGCCGGCGACGTGAACCGCAACACGAAAGCCAACATTTTTCGCGGCGCCATCAATCCCGTCGCCGGCCTGAAGCAAACTATCGAGCTGGACGGTGCCCACGCTCCCGTGCAGGCTCACGTCGACGTTCCATCGCTCTACATCAGGTTCGACGCCGACCAATCCGCCGCCAAAGATTCCAGCCACGCCGCTGAATCTCCTCAGCAGCCCGAACAGCCGCAACAGCCGGTTGCGGGGTTTGACCGTTTTCGCATCGTACGCGCCGAGGTGAAAAATGGCAAACGCATCCTCGGCGACATGAAACGCAAGGTCACCGGGAAAGTGAGCCAAGAACAGCATCTCGTGAAGACCACGACCACTCGCCTTGGTGGCGGCTGGCTGAAACTCACTCCCACCGAAAGTCTCGCGCCCGGCGAATATGTCGTGGTCGAAATGATGCCGCAGGAAGAAATCGGCAAAGAAGGCATGAACCTCTACGTCTGGGATTTCGGCGTCAACCCCAAAGCCCCCGCCAACACGAATCCCTGGAAGCCCTCTCCTACGGAAGGAAAATCCGAGACGGATAAAAAGTCGAACGAGTGAAGTCTAACGTCCGAGGTCTGAAGTCCGAGGTCTGAAGTCCGAGGTCTGAAGTCCGAGGTCCGAGCTCCGAGGTCCGCTCTCCGAAGCCGCTATTCTTTCAAAGTCCCCCGCTGCGCAATTCCAATATTATCCCGGCTGGAATTTTTCACCACGTACATCATTCCATCCGCCTGCCGGATCACATCATGCGCTGTGCGCGCATCATGCGGATACGTTGCCAGTCCGATCGACGCCCGTACATTCAGATTCAGCCCCTCTTCTCTACAAAAACTGCTGGACCGCAGCGCATCGCGCAACCTTCTTGCCACCACCAGCGCCTGATCTTTTCCGGTCTGCGGCAACAGCACCACAAACTCGTCTCCGCCGTAACGAAACGCAAAATCAATCAACCGAAGTTGCGCCTTGATCAAATATCCAATCTCCGCCAGCAGCTTGCTCCCAATCAAATGCCCGTGCGTGTCGTTGACTGCTTTGAAGTGATCCAGGTCAATGAACAAAACGCTGAATTCGTACCCAAATCGCGATGAACGGTAAACCTCGGTGTCGAGCGTCTTGTACAAATGCCGCGCGTTATACAAGCCCGTGCAATCGTCGGTGATGGTCAGTTCCTGAATCTTCTCCACCCAGCGCGCGTTCTCAATGGCGATCGCCGCGTAGTCGCACAGCGACTGCAGGAAGAACAGTTCCGCATCCTTGAACTGCTCCATATCCACATTGACCAACTGAATCACGCCCAGCACACGCAACTTCGACCGCAGCGGCACGCAAATCACCGACCGAGTCTGCCACTGCGTAGCGTCGTCCACACGGCTGGCAAAAACTGGATCGGTGTGCACATCCGGCACCACGCGCGCCTCTCCGTGTTTCGCCACCCACCCGGCGATTCCTTCGCCCATTTTCAGGCGCACGCTCTTCAACGCCTCTGCCTTGTCCCCCACCGCAATCGCAAAATAGAGTTCGTCGCGCGCTTCGTCCACCATCAAGAGCGACCAGGTGTCTGGACGAAAATATTCCGCCATCTTGTCCATGATGGTCTGCAGAATCGAGTCGAGATCCAGCGACGACGTTAGCGCCTTGGCCACGTCGTGAAAGATCGTCAGTTCCTGATTCTGCCGCGTCAATTGAGTGCCGGCCTCAGGCATGCAGAAATTCCGTTTGTCCCTCGCTGGTACGGGTGGTGTTCAAAAATTATATTCGTCACTTTCGTGCACTCGCAATGACCGTTAGTAACCTGTACCTGTAAAGCCAACGGGATGAAGTCGTTCCGCGCCCTAGGAATGTGGGAAGCCCTAATGTGGGGACAGCCGCCCTCGGCTGTCCGGTCGAGCGAAGCTCGACCAGGTTTTTCGGTTAAGCTCGGCAAGCTGCAACACTATCGATGTGCGATCCGTCAACATGCGTGCGCCCAGTTCACGAACGGCGTAATCTTAAACTGCCATGAGTCAGAACAAGAACACACTGAAAAAACGCACTCCGGCCCTGGTAGTTCTCGCACTCGCAGTCGTCGCCGGGGCATTCTCGCAAACGACTCCCACACGCCCCAACCCCAAAGACGTTCCCGTAATCGACGGCGGAATCGGCGACTGCTCCGCCGACTTCACCGTCAACGATCCCGCCGGCGCTCCCGTCTACGCCGCCAAAATCAAGGTCCACATTGCATACGGATTCATGTACGCCCGCAAGCTCGACCTCGAGGTCGGGACCAACGTCGACGGCAAGGCCCGCTTCACCGGTCTTCCCGAGCGCGTCAAGCACGGCCTTTTCTTCGAAGCCTCCGAAGGTGACCGTACCGCCTCCGCCTTCGACGATCCCGCCACCACCTGCAAAACGCAATTCACCGTAGTCCTCCGAAAGAAGCCGTAAGAAATTGCAGCGGGTGCCCCATCCTTGTCGCGTCTTTTGCGACAGGGTGGGGGTTTTGCTCGCGTCTTTCGCGGCTGGGGTGGGGGTTTGGCCGGTTACCCTCTTCTAGTCCTCTTGACGGTGGCGCGCCCCTTCCTCTTGTCCTATGATGTTCCCGTCATCATCGGGCGGAACTCGCCCGCTTGGCAGGGCAACGTGGGCGAATTCGGAGACAAATTTCGCAAGGCACGCGAGAAGAAGGAAATCTCGCTCGACGACGTTTCCAGCGTCACCAAGATCAGCTCGCGCATGCTTCGCGCCATCGAAGAAGAACACTTCGACCAACTCCCCGGCGGCGTCTTCAACAAGGGATTCATTCGCGCCTATGCCAAGCATCTCGGCCTCGACGCGGAAGAAGCTGTCACTGAATATCTGGCTTGTCTCCGTCAGGCGCAGATTGACGCCCACGAAGTTTGGGAACCGGAACCGGCCACGCGGCCAGTCGCTGCGGCGCGTGTCGCGCCGCCACATAAGCGTGTTCTCGTCGAGCCTGCCAAGACTGCTGCGAACTCCCACGCGCCTGTGCAAGTCGAGGAACTCCCCGACCTGCAACTTCCGCGCGCCGAGCACGTTCGCCCCTCGCAAAAAGATTTTGGCGGAACCTCCAGTCCCGATATTCCCTGGAGAATCATCGCCGTCGCTGCAGTCGTCATCGTCCTGGCAGCGATACTCTGGATCCGTCACTCCCACCACGCAAAGGCCGCGACCGCCGTGGCGCCGCCAATTCAGCAGACTATTCCCGCTCCCGTCGCAAGCGCCCCGCAACCCGCGCCCGTAAACGCATCGCCCGTCAAGCCACAGTCAAAGCCTGCGCCGGCCTCCGCCTCAACTTCAAAATCGCAGCCGCCGCAAATCACTCACTCTGCCGCCGCTGTTTCCACGCCTGCTTCACCAGTCATTACAGAATCGAAGGACGTGACTACGAAAACTTTCGGCAAGCCGGTGGCCGCGCCGCCTGCGAAACCCGCCGCGTCTCTGTCTCTTGTGATCCGCGCCCAGGAAACTTCCTGGATCTCGGTCCAGGCCGACGGCCAACAAGTTAGCCAGGAAACTCTCATCGCCCCCGCCCACGCCTCCATCCGCGCCGGCCACGAAATCGTCGCCCGCATCGGCAACGCCGCTGGAGTCACTTTCATCTTCAATGGCCAGGAAATCCCCGCCAACGGCGCCGAAGCCGAAGTCAAAACCTTCGTCTTCGATGCCAACGGCATGCGCGTCGTCCCCACCGCCCCCCTGCCGACTCAAGACCACTAGGCCGAAATCTCGGCTCTCGAACCCGAATTCGAGGCTGCTGGCCCACGCTTTTGATCTCGCCGGCACACCAACAAAATGGGTGCCCCGTTCTTCGCGATCTTTGCGAAGAGCCTGCCCTGAGCTTGTCGAAGGGGCGGGAATTGAGAATGCGTGCACAACTGGGTTAGATCACGCCGCTGCGCACTAGGTCAAGTAGGGCAGACAGCATCTCTGCCCACCCTTGCGAAACGCAAGGATGACACTCTCTATAGAACTGGTGCACACAGAAATCATTAAAAGCCTGGCCACCCGCCAATGTGGCTGGCTCTGCTGGGTCGGGTGGATCGAATATGTGGCGTCACTCCTTCGTTTGTCCAATTACGGCCGGTCTTGTCCGCGAACGAACACGTGCCTCGCATCTGGGTCTCTTAAGTCGTTGCTTTTCAGCCTCCGGAAGACACAATTCTAGGAATCGCACTTGCTCTGGATTCATCCTCGTGGAGGTGTCCCTTGCTTACTTTCTGGCAGGACTTCAGGTTTGCCGCCCGGATGCTGGGAAGAAACCCGGGATTCACTCTCGTCGCAGTCCTCACCCTAGCGCTCGGCATTGGTGCGAATACTGCGGTCTTCTCGGTCGTCAATTCGGTGCTGATCCGAAGCCTGCCTGTCAAAGAACCTCAGCAGCTCGTCTTTCTCACCAACCCCGACAACCAGGGCATGGAACAAGGTTTTAGCGATGGGAACCGCGACTTTCTCACCTACACCGAGTTTCAGGAGCTGTCGAAAAATAACGATGTTCTGTCCGGTTTGACTGCTTCGGCGAGTGAGGGACCGAAGCTCAGCGTCGGCATTGAGAATCAAGGCCAGATTTCCGAGGGCAGCCCTGTCCAGATCGGCTTGGTGAGCGGATCGTACTTTTCCGTCTTGGGCGTAGATCCTATTCTTGGTCGCCTGTTCACTACCGAAGTTGATGCTGTGCGCGACGCCAATCCTGTGGCGGTGGTCAGTTACCGTTTCTGGCAGGACCAACTCGACGGAAACCGCGCGGCGCTTGGACGCAAAATACGGATACGCGGCACATGGTTTGACGTAATTGGCGTCACGCCTCCCGCCTTTAGCGGAGAGACGGTTGGATTTTCAACCGACGTCTGGGTTCCGCTGAGCATGCAATCTGAGATTTATCCGGGCCGCGATTACCTCTCATTGGAATCCAAGCCCTTTCACAAAACCGAGTGGCTGCAGGCAATCGGCCGCCTGAAGCAAGGAGTGTCGATCGGCCAGGCGAACGCCAATCTCAATGCGGTCTTCCAGCAGATGCTGCAGTCGCAAACCGATCAGATGTCTGCCGAGGACCGGCGCACGTTTATGAATCAGCACTTGGCCGTCGTCGAGGGCAGCCGCGGGGCCTCGACGCTGCGTGGAGACTTCACCAAGCCGCTGCAGATTCTGATGGCCGTCGTCGGCCTTATTCTCCTGATCGCGTGCGCCAATGTGGCGAACATCTTGTTGGTTCGTTCCGTCGCGAGACAAAAAGAACTAGCCGTCCGCGTCACCATGGGAGCCGGGGCCTGGAGACTGATCCGTCAGTTGCTGACGGAAAGCATTCTTCTCGCCACCATCGGCGCCGCTTTTGGCCTTCTTCTGGCGCGCTGGGCAGATGCCGCTCTGGTTCGCTTGGTCTCCGGCGGAGCCGATCTGATCCCGCTCGACGTCCATCTGGATTCCAGAGTACTGATGTTCACGCTGTCCGCTGCCGTCCTGACCGGAATCCTGTTCGGCCTTGTGCCTGCGTTCCGTGCCGCTCGGCTGGACCTCAACCCAATTCTGAAAGGAACATCGCGCGGCATCGCCGGTGGAGGCTCGCAAGCAGGGCGCGTGCCCGTTGCAAAGATTCTAATTGTGGCGCAGGTCGCCTTGTCGTTAGTGCTCTTGGTTGTGGCCGGTCTGTTTCTCCGCAGCTTTAAGAATCTTGCGAGAGTGCAGATGGGATACGACAATGATCACCTGTTGTATTTCAGCGTCAGTCCGCTCTCCGCTGGCTACAAGAGGCCGGAGGTCACTCAACTTTTCCACGAGATGATGGACCGCTTAAATGCGCTTCCTTCCATACGCGGAGCGACCTTGATGAACAACGGTTTATTCGGGGGCGGAGACTCGAACTCTGACATATCTGTGGAGGGCAAACCCACCACCGCCGGAGCGCAGGACTCGCGCTGGGACATGGTTGGCCCAAATTATTTCTCAACCATGGGGATTCCGATACTCTACGGACGCGAAATTGGACCGCAAGACAGTGGACGCGCCCAGCGCGTTGGCTTGGTCAATCAGACGGCTGCTCGTTATTTCTTCGGCGATAAGAATCCAATCGGAAAGCGCATCGTGGTGAAGACGACGTTGAGTTCATCAGACTTTGTAGTCATCGGCGTCGTGGCGGATTCCAAACACGGCAGCGTCCGGGAGAAGCCACAGCGGCGGTTCTACATTCCGTTCTTCAATCCCATTGGTGAAGCGAACTCCGCGAATGTCCTGGTCCGCACAGCTGCCGATCCAGCCGTCGCCGCATCGACGATCCGCGCCGCTGTGAAACAGGTGGCCGGAAATTTGCCCCCGCTCGACATTGAAACCATGAATCAGCGCATCTCGCAATCGCTGACCACCGATCGCACCATAACCGAGCTCTCCGGAGTCTTCGGTCCACTCGCGATGATTTTGGTTTGCATCGGGCTCTACGGTGTTATGTCCTATGCGGTCACCGGCCGCACCGGCGAGATCGGAATTCGCATCGCGCTGGGGGCGCAGCGCAAGAACGTTCTTTGGCTCATTCTGCGCGAATCCCTGTTGCTGATCGTGATCGGTGTGGGCATCGGAATCCCCGCGATCTTTGGAGCGGGCCAGTGGATCGCGAGTTTGTTGTTCGGTGTAAAGCCGGTAGACGTCGTAGCCCTCAGCCTGGCAGCGGCTATATTGTTCGCGGCTGGCACTCTCGCCTGTTACTTTCCGGCGCGTCGGGCCATGCGCGTCGAGCCTACCGTAGCGCTGAGATATGAATAGTAGGCAAGATCAAATGCCGGGCTTGGCAGCGTCTGCGAAGATTGATTGGCGCCATAGCACTCATCATCTCCAGTCCGCCCCCACTTACCAATTTTCCCCTGTCCACTCCCGAACACCCTCCACCCAAAATCGAACACCCCCAACCCTCCCAACAAATTATTTCCCCCTGAAAACTAAACGCCTTGCCGCCCTTCGCCGTTGGTGACAGACGTGCCCTTCCCCCGTCCATCCTTGCGGGGAGAACCGCCCATGCAGACCTTGCTCCAGGATTTCCGCTACTCACTCCGGCAGCTGCGAAAGAATCCGGGATTCGCCCTCACCGCCGTCATCTCGCTCGCCCTCGGCATCGGAGCCACCACCGCGGTTTTCAGCGTCGTCTATGCCATCCTGATGAATCCCTATCCCTACGCCGCCCCCGACCGCATGGTCCACATGCGCCTCGCCGACAAAGCGAATCCGAACATGGGGTTCGGCCTGAACGGCCCGCAGTGGCAGCAAATCCGCAAATCGCCCGTCGTCGAAGACGCCTTTATGGTCGAAGACTGGAACCTCACCGTCACCGGCCGCGATCTGCCCGAAGACCTCAACGGCGTCTACATGAGCTCCAACAGCTTTAACTTCATGGGCGTCCCTCCCGCTCTGGGTCGCGGACTGATCCCCTCCGACGCCATCGACGGTCAGGAACCTCAGCCCGTCGCCGTGCTCGGCTACAAATTCTGGCAGCGCCACTTCAACTCCGACCCCAACGTGCTCGGTAAGAATCTGCAGCTCGTTCGCAAGAACTACACCATCGTCGGCGTCGCCGCTCCACGCTTCACCTGGGAAGATGGTGATGTTTACCTCCCGCTCAAAATCACGCAGGATCCCAACAAGGCTTTTTACGTTGGGGTTCGTCTCAAGCCGGGCGTCACTCATCAGGCTGCCAACGCCGCGTTGCAGCCCTTGATCGAGGAATTTGCCAAGGAAACACCTCAGCATTTTCCCACGACCAAGTTCCAATTCCACGTGGTCGGCCTGAACGAACAGTTTGTTCGGGATCTCGGCGGCACTCTGTACCTGCTGTTCAGCGCCGTGGGCCTGCTGCTGGCCATCGGCTGTGGCAACGTGTCCATCCTTCTTCTCGCCCGGGGCACCGCGCGCCAGCATGAACTCGCCGTTCGCACCGCGATCGGCGCCAGCCGCCGTCGCATCGTCCGCCAACTCCTGACCGAGGCGTTGTTGCTTTCGCTCACCGGCGCCGCGCTGGGCGTGTTGCTCGCCTACCGCGCACTCGCCATCATCATCGTTCTGCTGCCCAAATATTCCTTTCCGCACGAGGCTGCCATCCAGATCAACCTGCCGGTGCTCGCCTTCAGCGTGGGCCTCGCTCTTCTCACGGGAATTCTTTTTGGCTTGTGGCCCGCGCTCCAGATGTCGCGGCCCGAAGTCAGTCAGGTGATGCAGTCCAGCACCCGCAAGATTGTCGGCGGAGTTCGCGGGCGCGCCACTCACAGCGTTCTCACCGGCGCGCAGGTCGCGCTGACCTTGGTCATGCTCGCCGGTGCCGGCGCGGCCATGGAAGGCTTCCTGCGCCTGATTCATACGCCTCTGGGCTATGACCCGCACAACGCGATGTCGGTTGGAATCCCCGTTCATGACGGGGCGTATCCAACATGGAAGGCGCGTGAATCCTACTTCGAACAACTCCGTAACCGCGCCGCCACCGTTCCCGGCGTAACCATGGCCGCAGTCTCCTCCAACGCCACTCCGCCCTCCAACGGCTGGCAGACTGCCGTCGAAGTGCTCGGCCAGTTGCCGCGCGACGAGCAGAAAGTTCGCGTCAACTTCGTAGGCCCCGGCTACTTCCCGCTCCTCCGTATTCCCCTTGCCCAGGGCAGAATTTGGGACGAAAGCGAAAATCACAACGCGGCCAAGGTCGCCGTCATCAACCAGACCATGGCTCGCATCTACTTCCCCAACGGCGACGCGATCGGCCACTCCGTGAAAGTTCCCGGCATTAAAGATGAGCCTCCCTACAACACTGCCGCCGAGGGCGCGAACTCCTGGCTGCAGATTGTCGGCATCATGGCTGACAAACGCGACGACGGCTTGCGCAATCCGATTCTTCCCGAAATCTTCGTCCCTTACACCCTATCTATGCGGGTCTATGTACAAATCCTCGTCCGCTCCGAAGTGCCGCCGCTCACGCTCCTCCATGCCATCGGAGTGCAGGTCAACACGCTCGATCCCGATCAGCAGGTCGATGGCGAGGTTCAAGATCTAGATCACTGGATCACCGGCCAGCAGGAATATGAGCAGGAGCATTTGGTGGCGTGGCTCTTCGGCGCATTCGCCCTACTCGCCCTGGCTCTCGCCGCGGTCGGACTCTACAGCGTCGTCTCGTATTCCGTTGCCCAGCGCACCAACGAGTTCGGCATTCGTATCGCTCTGGGCGCGCAACGCACGCACGTGCTGCGGATCGTTTTTTCTTCGACAGTGGTAAGCGTGGGAGGTGGAATTATCGTTGGCGTAATCTTGACGCTCGCCCTCAACCAACTGCTGGCGCGCTGGGCCCAAGGCAGTTCGCGCGATCCCTTAGTCCTGCTGGCCGTGACCGTCCTGTTAAGCGCAGTGTCAACGCTAGCGTGCTCCGCCCCCGCAAGAAGCGCAGTAAAAACAGACCCCATGACCGCCCTGCGTTATGAATGATCACAGATACCCCGCAATGCTCGCTCGAAACGGGTCCAGCTGCGAAGCGGCGAAAGAGACTGTTGCCAGCCGAGCACGCCACCCTGTCATCCCGACCGGAGTCGGAGCTCCCGCGACGGCGGAGTGGAGGGACCTTGTGCTTCTGTGATTAAGGAGTCTCGGGACCGCTGACAGGTCACTTAAGGGCAACCGGGGCCGCAAAACGAGACTGCTGTGATCCTCACCCCTCGCTGCCGGGCGTTACCGCTCTGCAAATATGCGACTCGAACTGTTTCGCCACCGTCTCGTATTGCGTCCCCGGGGGAAACGCAAAACTCAATCGACAACTGATGCACTCCAGAAAACGCCCCGTTTGTGACATCAGAATCCCAATTCGATGTTCTGGACGACCAGACTCATGAGATATCACTTTACCCAGTCCCTGAGCTCCCGCCGAGTCGGCAGTGGAATTCACTCGCGCTTGATTCTGCATAATGGAAGGTTTCAGCTGCAAAGACGAAGGGGGCGTAGAAACACTGCTAGCAGCAGATAGCGCGGGGGAGGGCTTTCTATCCAATTTTCTGCCTAACTTTACGACAGAAATCGACACTCTCCGGCCAGGGATGTAAATACTTATACACTCTCTTGTCAACCTTGTCAGTACGCCGTCGAACAGAAAGTATCCAGTCTTGTCCCCACGTTCTCGACCGGCGGCAGTCTTTGCTGGACCGATGATGGGAGATCGATCTCAATGAGATTGAACTTCCGCTCGCCCACCGATCTTTCCCGTCTAACTCGATGATTGCGCTATTCAATTCATCCACATACATTTACGGCAAAAACCGTTGCATGCGCGTGGACCCTCTGGTAGCCTTTCATAGGACTTCTTCTCGAGGCGTCGCCCCGCAGCGGCCGCGTGGATTTCCGGTTCCCCCAGACCACAGAGTTCATAATCTTTCTGCACACCAAGTGCACTTAAGGAGAAACACAACTTGGCTTCAAAGAATCGTTACTTATTTACCTCCGAATCCGTGACCGAAGGCCATCCCGATAAGATCGCCGACCAGATTTCGGACTCCATCCTCGATGCCTGCCTCGCCGAAGATTCCACAAGCCGCGTTGCCTGCGAAACCCTCACCGCCACCGGCCTCGTCGTCATCGCCGGCGAAATCACCACCAAAGCCTACGTGGATTTCCAATCCGTAGTTCGCGGCACCGTCGCCTCCATCGGCTACGACAACGCCCTCTACGGCTTCGATGCCAACACTTGCGCCGTCATCTCCAGCATCAACAAACAGTCCGGCGACATCGCCATGGGCGTAGACACCGGCGGCGCGGGCGACCAGGGAATGATGTTTGGCTATGCCGTGAACGAGAATGAGGAGTTGATGCCAACTCCAATTTCTCTGGCCCACAAGCTGACCATGCGGCTCTCGCAGGTTCGCAAGAACGGCACCCTTCCCTTCCTTCGCCCCGACGGAAAATCCCAGGTCACAGTTGAATACGACGCGAATGGCAAAGTGCTGCGCGTGGATGCGGTCGTCATTTCAACACAGCATTCCGAGACTGTCGCCAACGACGAACTGCGCGCGGGGATTTTGAAGCACGTGATTCAGGCCGTGATTCCGGCGCATCTGCTCGACGAAGACACGAAGTATCACATCAATCCCACTGGCCGTTTCGTAATCGGCGGACCCATGGGCGATACCGGACTCACCGGCCGCAAGATTATTGTCGACACTTACGGCGGAATGGGACGGCACGGCGGTGGAGCATTCAGCGGAAAAGATCCGACGAAGGTGGACCGCTCGGCGGCCTACATGGCTCGCCACATCGCCAAAAACGTAGTCGCGGGCGGGCTCGCTGGACGCTGCGAAGTGCAACTCGCATACGCCATTGGCGTAGCTGATCCAGTCAGCGTGCTGGTCGAAACGTTCGGAACGGAGAAGGTGAATCCGGCAATTATCCCGGACCTGGTTCGCTCGCACTTCAAGTTGACGCCGCGCGGCATCATCGATTCGCTCAATCTGCGCCGCCCGATTTACAGGAAGACCGCGGCCTACGGACACTTCGGACGCAGCGACTCTGACTTCACCTGGGAAGCGACCGACAAAGCGGCAAAGCTCGCCAGCGATGCCGGCCTCCGGGAACCGGTAGGTCAAGCAGTTCGCAAATGAAATTCAAAATCCCCACCCTCTCGCGAAAAACGCGAGAAGGATGGGGCACCCAGTTTCTCTCAGCGACCTCTGCGGATTTTCTCAGCGAACTCAGCGGTTAAGAGCTTTGGCAGCTGAGAGGCAAGAATTAAGCGACGTATATTACGCAAGATGCAACGTTCGATCTTTCATAGGTAATCAACTTAAGTTTTCCGCGCTTTTCGCGCGCCATATAGGAGAAGCATGTCAACAGCAGCGGTGAATTGCGATATCAAGAACGTAGAACTGGCCGACTTGGGAAAGAAACGCATTGAGTGGGCGAATCAGTCCATGAAAGTGCTGCAGATTATCCGCAAGGAATTCATCAAGAACCAGCCGCTCAAGGGCATCCGAATTTCAGCCTGCCTGCACGTCACCGCCGAGACCGCAAACCTTGGCATCTGCCTGCGTGATGGCGGCGCCGAGGTCGTGCTTTGCGCCTCGAATCCTCTCTCCACCCAGGACGACGTTGCCGCCAGCCTGGTGCGCGACCACAACATTCCCGTCTACGCCATCAAGGGCGAGGACAACGACACTTACTACAACCACATCCTGGCCGCCATCGACCACAAGCCGCACATTACCATGGACGACGGCGCCGACCTGGTCACGATTCTGCACACCAAGCGCACCGATGCGCTCGAAGACGTAATTGGCGGAACCGAAGAGACCACGACCGGAGTCATCCGCTTGCGCGCGATGGCCAAGGAAGGCGTGCTGAGGTTTCCCATCGTTGCCGTCAACGACGCCGACACCAAGCACCTGTTCGACAACCGCTACGGCACCGGACAGTCCACCATCGACGGCATCATCCGCGCCACGAATTTCCTGCTGGCGGGATCGAAATTTGTGGTCGCCGGCTACGGCTGGTGCGGCCGCGGATTGGCCAGCCGCGCGCGCGGCAACGGCGCGGAAGTGATCATCACCGAAGTCGATCCCACCAAAGCGCTCGAGGCCGTGATGGACGGCTTCCGCGTGATGTCGATGACCGAAGCCGCCAAGCTCGGCGACGTCTTCTGCACCGTGACTGGCAACAAGAGCGTGCTCACCAAAGAACACTTTGAGTTGATGAAAGACGGCGCCATCATCTCCAACTCGGGTCACTTCAACGTCGAGATCGACATCCCCGCACTGGAGAAGATGTCGTCGTCGAAGCGCACCACGCGCAATTTCGTGGAAGAGTACTCCTTGAAAGACGGCCGCAAGATCAACCTGCTGGGCGAAGGCCGCCTGATCAACCTTGCCGCCGCGGAAGGGCATCCCGCGTCGGTGATGGATATGAGTTTTGCCGACCAGGCGCTCTCGGTCGAGTACATGGTGAGGAACAGCAAGAAGCTGGAAAAGACGGTCTACAAAGTTCCCGACGAACTCGACAAGCGCGTAGCCAAGCTGAAGCTCGAATCGATGGGTATCAAGATCGACCGCCTAACCCCTGAGCAGGAAGAATATTTGGCAGGCTGGAGCGAAGGAACGTAGCAGCAGTGGCCAGTGGTCAGTGAGAATCGGGTGCCCCATCCTTGTCGAGTTCTTTGCGACAGGGTGGGGCCTTTGACTTTCACAGCCGCCCTGCTGCTTATGTGGGGACAGCCGCCCCCGGCTGTCCAGCGGCCCGGAAGTATCGGGCCGCCTTCACTCAGCGAAGTATCCCCAACTCTCCCCTACCCCGTAGAATCAGCCGTGAACACCCACCCTACCTCGAGGCACGAAAATGAAAACGATTCACGCCCTGGTTGGCACATGGCAACTGATGGACTTTGCCGCTCTCGATAAGGACGGCAACTGGCAGTATCGCTTCGGCAAACATCCAAGAGGTTACTTCGTATATGACGCAACCGGGCACGTGCACATTCAAATTATGAAGGCACTGCCCCTGGCGCCTTTTCCCGAAGCGAACCTCCAGAGCGGGACGTTACCCTCACCCGAGCATGCCCTCGCCGCGTACGCCGCCTATGTCGCATACTTCGGCACCTACACCGTAGACGCGGAGAAAAATGTGGTGACGCATCATGTCGAGGGCAGCCTGGCGCCGGATTTCACCAACACGGCCCAGCCCCGTCCCTTCAAACTGGAAGGCGATCGACTGGAAATCGGCGATGGCAAAACGTGGCGGCGTGTGCTGGAACGTGTTCGCTGATTACCGACTCGTGCGCGCGTGAGCCGGCGCGACACGGGGCACCACCAACATAAGCGCTAACTTAAGGATGTCAACGGAGAGGTCGATCCTTCCGGCCAGTTTCTGTTGGGTAACTTCCGAATTGCCGACAATTCGGGTCTGATTGCTGCCGCAGAGACCCAGAGTGCAGATCCCAAGCGTTCCCACGCACACCCGAACCACGACCGACGCTCGGCCTTGAGCGCCAAGCCTTTGATTGACTAAGGATTCCTTCCTCCATAAGATGAGGCGACCAGAAAGCTGCCATCGCTCATGATCGGCCGAACCATTTCCCACTATCACATCCTTGAAAAACTTGGCGGTGGTGGTATGGGCGTGGTTTACAAAGCCGAAGACACCCGCCTGCACCGTTTCGTTGCCCTTAAATTTCTGCCCGACGATGTTGCCCGAGACCCACAGGCTCTTGCCCGCTTCCAGCGTGAAGCCCAAGCGGCATCGGCACTGAACCACCCCAACATCTGCACGATTCACGACATTGGCGAGCAAGACGGACAAGCCTTCATCGCCATGGAGTTTCTCGAAGGTATCACGCTCAAACACAAGATCGGCGGACGTCCCATGGAAACGTCGGAGATCTTGTTACTGGCGATTGAAATCGCTGACGCTCTGGATGCAGCGCACGCCAAGGGAATCGTCCATCGCGATATCAAGCCTGCAAACATCTTTGTGACCGATCGCGGGCACGCCAAAATTCTCGATTTCGGATTGGCCAAGGTTGCATCCGCCGGGG
This sequence comes from uncultured Acidobacteriaceae bacterium, assembly GCA_963708335.1. Taxonomy (GTDB): domain Bacteria; phylum Acidobacteriota; class Terriglobia; order Terriglobales; family Acidobacteriaceae; genus Sulfotelmatobacter. Next base: position 86,266 of record OY970205.1, read on the forward strand.
GATCGTCCAGCCATATTGCGTCAACCAACACGGCTACCCACTCAATGGCGTCGCCGATCGAAGACCAGCAACTGACCAATCCAGGCTCAACGATTGGCACCGTCGCGTATATGTCTCCCGAGCAGGCCAGAGGCAAAGATCTCGATGGCCGCTCAGATCTTTTCTCGTTTGGAGCCGTCCTCTACGAAATGGCGACAGGAACAGTGCCTTTCCGCGGCGAAAGCTCCGCGACTGTCTTTGAGGCAATTCTGAACCGCACTCCTGCGCCGGCGATTCGGCTCAATCCCGATCTTCCGCCCCGGGTGGAAGACATCATCAACAAGGCCCTTGAGAAAGACCGCAGCCTGCGCTACCAGCACGCCTCCGAGATGCGGACGGATTTGCAACGTCTGAAGCGCGATACAGATTCCAGCCGCCAAGTGCCGGCGGCCAACGGCGATGCTGTGTCTTCAGCATCAGCGACAACCCGGCCTTCACAAACGTCGGGTAGTTCCGCGGTCGTTACTGCTGCGAAGCAACACAAATTAGGGCTGGGCATTGGCAGCATCATTGCGATTTTGTTGGTTGCGGCGGCTGGTTATGGAATCTATGCCTTTCTGTCGCGGAGCCGGCCTGCACCGTTTCAGAACTTTACGGCGAGTAAAGCAACGGAGAGTGGCAAGGTGACGCGCGTCGCCATCTCACCCGACGGCAAATACCTGCTTCACGTTATTGATGAGGGCGGGCAGCAGAGCTTGTGGCTGCAAAACATTCCCACTAACAGCAATACTCAGGTCGTAGGACCAGCGCCGGTGGACTATCAGGGACTGCGCTTTTCGCCGGACGGCAATTACTTGTATTTCCTGCGTATGGAGCCCGGCAGCCGGTCTCTGAAGTACTTGTATCGTGCTCCGGTGCTGGGCGGGACGCCCCAGAAACTGGTAACCGACATCGATTCCAACATCACCTTCTCTCCCGATGGCAAGCGATTCGCATACATCCTTGGCAACAATCCAAAGCCGGGCGAATATCGCGTGATCATCCGGTCAGTGGAAGGCAGCGAGGAAAAGACCATCAGTACAGGTCCGATTAACGAATTGCAAACCGATGTGGCGTGGTCGCCGGATGGAAAGATCGTCGTAATGCCTCTGGCACAGCCGGGAGATGCACTCGGCGGCATGGATGCGATCGACGCGGAGACCGGCAAGAGAAAGCGATTCCTGATCTCGAAGGATCTTTACTTCTCGCGGCCGGTCTGGCTGCCCGATGGCAGCGGCCTGCTGGCGCTGGCAGCCCCGATCGCAGGACAGAATCAGATCGTTTATGTCTCTTATCCCTCCGGCAGAGTGTCTCCCGTAACCCGGGATACCAACGCATACAGCGACCTGAGCCTCGCCAGCGACGGGCGCACCCTGGCCACAGTTGAGGGACAGATCCACAATAGCCTTTCTGTATTGGCAGATGGCGCCAGCAGCACACAAGCGCGCGAGTTCCCAACAGAGGGGTTCCCGAGATATGAATTGGGATGGACCCCCGACGGTCAACTCCTGGTATCGGTTTTTCGCGGAGGTGTCGCGCTGCTCAATCCCAACACCGGGACAAAAACTCCGCTGCTTTCGCAGCTCCGCATCCCCGGATTCGCCCGTTCCTGCGCCGATGGACACCTTGTCTTCACGGCCGTTCCCGAAGGCAAGAACGAAGTGCATGTGTTTCGCGCGGATGCAGATGGTGGGAACGTCCAAGAACTTACGAAGGGAAAATTCGATTTCATGCCGGTCTGCTCTGCCGAGTCGAAGATCGTGCTATACGCCGATGCAGATTCGAAAATTGAGAAAGTCGGGATCGATGGCGGCGTCCCGCAGCAGCTTCGCGAATACGCCAACTTCGGGCGCTTTACAGTTTCACCGGATGGAAAGATTGTGACGATGATCACGAATCGCGCGGGTGAAACAAAGGAAAAGATCGCGCTCTTCTCGCCGGATTTCAGCCAGCCTATTCGCTTCCTCGATTTCGAGCGGCCCCGAGTCTCGTACGGCGCACTGTGGGGCGACGAACCGATCCTGTTCAAGCGTGACGGTACAGGCATCATTTATCCGGTTCGTGAGGGCCAGACCGACAATCTGTGGCTGCAACATCTGGACGGTACTCCCGGAAAGGGGCTCACCGACTTCAAGTCGGAATTCATCCGCGATTTCGACTACTCCTACGACGGCAAACAACTCGCCATCATCCGCGGCCACCGTGAAGCCGACGTGGTGCTGATCCGCGACTTGGAGAAATGACCCACTCATTGATTCAAAGCTGGGCAGCATTTGGGGGCCGGATGACGAGCTACGCGGAAGTTAGCGCTTGTGGGGCACCACCACCATTCGGGCTGCCCCACATTCGCGATTTTCGAAGCGTGCACGAACCATGGCATCAGCTTAAGTTGTCGCCGTGGACACTCCAATTCTTTTCCACAGCCGGGTGCCCCATCCTAGCCCCGTTCTTTGCGGCGAGGATGGGGTCTTTGACTTTTCTCAAAGCCGCCCATGCTGCATGTGGGGACAGCGCCCCGATGCTCATGTGGGGACAGCCGCCTCGGCTGTCCAGCGGCCCGGAAGTATCGGGCCGCCTTTACCCCTCGAAGTATCCCAACTGTCCCGCACCCGCATAAGGCCGTCGGGAAACGGGCACCACCATATAAGGTAACTTAACGATGTCAACCGAGAGGTCGATCCTTCCGGCCAGTTTCTGGTGGTAACTTCCGAATTGCCGATCATTTAGGGAACTCGCTCGGTTACTGGTCACAAGGGCGATTCCCGTTACCAATTCAAAAAAGTAAATTGATTACTTCCGGATTGTCCGTTAATCGGGACTTGAGTCAGTTGATTGAAGACTGGGCTCATCGGTCTATCTTAGCGTCGCCGCCTTCGTTTTGACCGTCGATTGCCAGACACACGTTGTGAATCGCGTTTGAGAATTTATGAGAGCGGTGCAAAGTACTATCCCGGTTATCCGTTTATGATTCATGCTTCGGCGCATCGAATGAATCAGGAATCGTTGGAGATGGTGGACAAGATCAACGGAAAAGTGCCATTCCGGGACAAAGCAAACCGAATATTCAGGTGTTACCAGAGGATGAGTAGGACAAGGGCTCCGAGGCTGGAAAGGGCTTCGGAGCCCTTGCTGCGTTTGTGGTGATGTGACATGCGGTTAGTTAAAGTTCACGGAGCTGACGGCTACGATTTCGGTGGCGTTGTCCTTCAGGTAGTCGACCGGCATGTAGATGTATCCCGCGTCGCCGGCGGCACCCCAGCTGTTTTTGACGATGAAGTATCCGCCGCCCGGGCCTGGGGTTACGGATGCAGTGTTCAGATTGGCGGCGATGTCTTCGTTGCTGACGTAGCCGACGATATGCACTTCATGGCCACCGATCGAGGGATCGATGAAGAAGAGGCTAGGCGCAAAGTATTGAATGAAACCGTCGGTGTTGGCGGCGTTTTGGAAAGCCTGGGTCGCGTTGAAGCCGACAATCACAGCGTCATTCGCAGCCAGCACCATTTGAATCATGGAGACGGAGATATCTTTGTCGAAGAGGCTCCAAAGGTAGTGGACACCAGCGGACGAATAAGGCGAAGGACTGGGATTTGTGAAAGGGGACAGGCCGCAGGCAAAGGGGAGGGCAAGAACGCAGAATCCATTTGCCTGAGGTGCATCGGCGGAGCATCCAGGTTCCGTCGAAGGATAGCCCGAGCAGCTGTTGATGTATTTGTATTTCGGCGGCGCGGGCTGAGAGAGGGAAGGGTTGTAGTCCCACGTTTTCTCGAAGGCGAATTTGTAACCATGCGACTGGGCGTTCTCAAGGTCTTGCCCCGACGAGCCGCCGTCGTTGTAGTAGTCGGGTGCCCAAATGAGTTTCAAATTTTCCATGAGGTCCTGCTCGGAGAGGTTGGCGTAGACGCCGGTGTCGCGCGCGATGATCTCTTCGACGGCCGAAATGGCGGCGAAAATGTGACACGTGCCGCGCTTACCCTGATTGCGGATGCAGGTCAGCAGGTTTTTGGCGGGGAAGTTGAAATTGGCGACGAGACCCGTTGAAGAGGGTGTACCCGCACTGCCCACCATGTCACCAAAAACGGAGCCGTTGACGCCAGGAGTGAAGCTAGAACCGAGTTCCTGATTGCAGGCGACGGGGCCGGGACCGACACCGGTCGGCACCAGGTGAATGAGCGCTGGGCCGTTGGCGCCAAGGTTGCGCATGGCCGTGTAGATCTGATCGATGGGCGCACCTTCCAGCGAAGCGGGGCTGACGAGCGACGAAGGCGCGACAAGCGTTTGGCACCCGGATTGAGGGCCGACGATGCTAATGCCGCCCGGTGGGATGTCGGTATTCGATGGCGGAGGGAGATTGGGATTGCAGAGCTGATTGTAGGTTGAGGTGTATTGAGAGTAGGCGAGTTTGTAAAGGCCGAGTTGGTATTGAGGATCCGTAGAAGTGACGATTGCCTTGGCGAGCTGACCGAGTTTAACGCTTGGACCAAAGGTCTCGATGGTCTGTGAGACACCATTAATGGTGATGTCCGTGCGGTAGTTGCCGTCGAGCGTGGGGAACGTATTGGGATTTTTGGGGGTGGCGAAAACGAGGTCCCGGAATCCAGGAATATCAGGATGTTGGCGCATGAAAGTTTCCACGGTGGCGCCGTTTTTCAGGTCTTGGAGCAGGCGATTCACGAATTGCTTGAGAACCACATTGGGGTTGTTTGCCTTGAGCTGACCATCGGCAATCATCTGGTCATATTGGGCCTGGGTGATGAGTTGGACGGGAGCGTTGTTGGGGTCGGTGCCGGGATATGGTGGTACCTGTTGGGATCGGGCTCCGGGACTGAGCATCGCGGCTAGAACAGCTGCTATTAATGCTTTGGCGGCGTTGCTACTGAATGACATGGAACATCCTCCTTGAAGGCGGAAGGCGTTGGGGACTGCGCTTCAGAAGGGACATTGGGGGAGGTCGGTGGGGAAGTCAAGCTAAGTGAGGCCTAATCGTTGATTAACAATGAAGTCCAATGTTTGCAGAAGATGCAGGCGGAGATTAACTGAAGTTCGGGCGAGATTAGGACGGGTTGTGGGCGGGTGAGGATATGCGAAAGGCCGACTGGAAGGGCGCCGAGGAGGGTTGAAGGGAGACCGGCGGGGTAAACGTGTGGTTTCGCGACGGTGTTGACGCCGGGCGGAGTGAACCACGTTCGTACAAGTTTGCATCTCGTCGAAAGGGCCTTGGCGCGCGGTAAGTCCTAGATGCTGAGTAAGAGCTCACAATTTTACGGGTCCACTGGTCAGTTCGCGGTTCGTCGGCAATTGGTAAGTTGACATCTGGATTGCCCGTGATTCGGGACCTATGGCTGAGTCCCGCATTCTGAGCCTCAGACAATTCTCCCGCCCTACGGTTGGACTATAATCCCAGCGAATCTATGGCTCTCAATCCAGGTACCAAGCTCGGGCCCTATGAGATACAGTCGCTGGTCGGTGCTGGGGGTATGGGTGAGGTTTATCGCGCCCATGACGCCCGGCTGGACCGCACAGTAGCAATCAAAATTCTGCCGGTTTCGTATTCAGCGGATCGCGATCGGCTGCAGCGCTTTGCGCAAGAGGCACGCGCCGCGGCGGCGCTCAATCATCCCAACATCCTTTCCATCTTCGATATCGGCGATAACCGCGGTGCGCCCTATGTCGTTTCCGAATTGTTGGAGGGAGAGACCCTACGAGACTGCCTGAGACGTGGCCCGCTATCAGTCCGAAGAGCCATTGATCATGCATTGCAGGTTGCACGGGGATTAGCAGCTGCCCACGACAAGGGGATCGTGCATCGCGACCTGAAGCCTGAAAACCTGTTCATCACCGACGACGGTCGCGTTAAAATCCTGGATTTTGGTTTGGCAAAATTGACGCGGCCCGAGTCAGCGCGGGAAAGCGGCGATGCGCCAACCATCCAGGCCCTCACTGAACCGGGGGTGGTCATGGGGACGGTCGGCTATATGTCCCCTGAGCAAGTCCGAGGGAAAGACGCAGATGCTCGCTCTGACATCTTCTCCTTCGGCGCCATTGTTTACGAGATGATCTCCGGAAAACGCGCATTTCATGGTGAAACAGCAGCCGATACCATGAGCGCCATCCTCAAAGAGGAACCGCCGGAACTCGCGGAAACTGCCCTCAATGTTCCGCCAGCGATGGAACGTATTGTGCGGCACTGCCTGGAAAAGAATCCGGCACAGCGCTTTCACTCCATTAGCGATGTCGCGTTTGGTCTGGAAGTTCTCACGGGTATCTCGTCCACGACCACGTCAGGCGCACAGCGAGTAGCTCCCATACCTCAGCGACCACGATGGCTGCTGCCGGTAGGTGCTGCAATTGCCCTTTGGGTTGCATTGGCGGTGGTCTACCTTGCGGGTCAACATTCGGCCAGCACTTCGATCCCCCACTTTCATCGTCTAACTTTCCGGCGTGGCACGATTCTCTCTGCGCGGTTTTCGCCGGATAGTCAGACGATCATCTATGGCGCAGCGCTCGAAGGCCGACCGACGGAATTGTTCACGACTCGCTTCGACAGCACCGACTCCCGCTCTCTCGGTTTGGATAAGACGCAACTGCTGAGCGTGTCAGCTAATGGCGAACTGGCCGTGGGCATGGATCAGCGTCAATTGTCGCCATTCACGGCAGCGGGGACGATGGGACGAGTCCCGCTCGCGGGCGGCGCGCCGCGGGAAGTTGCGGACGAAGTCACGTGGGCAGATTGGACGCCCGACAGTTCTGATCTCGCGGTGGCCAAAGTCGCCGGTCGTCGCATTAACCTTGAGTTCCCCGTGGGAAAAGTTATTTACGAGCCTCGGGGCTGGCTAAGCCATGTGCGTTTCTCTCCGCGAGGCGACTTAATTGCCATCGAAGACCATGTGCCAAACGGCGACGATGGTCGAGTTGTCATTCTCGACCGCCAGGGCAACATCAAGGTCGCGTCTAGCTTCTTTATTACCGTTCAAGGTCTGGCCTGGTCCCCGCAGGGAAACGAAGTCTGGTTCACAGCTTCCAAAGAGGGTGCCTCGCGTGCCCTCTATGCAATGAATCTCTCCGGTCGGGAGCGTCTGGTGTTGCGCGTCCCGGGGGTGCTCACGTTGCAGGATCTTACGCGGAGCGGTCGAGCCTTGTTAACTGTCGAGAGCGATCATTTCGGGATTCTTGGTTTCCATGATGGCGACAAAAATGAACGAGACCTATCCTGGTTCGACTGGAGCCTGATCGCCGACGTCTCGCCAGACGGCAAGAACCTGATATTTTTCGAAAGTGGAGAAGGTGTAGGCAGCAATTATTCCGTGTTCATGCGGGGGATGGACGGAAGTCCGGCAGTACGTTTGGGCAGCGGTGAGTTTCCCGCGCTCTCGCCGGACGGAAAGTGGGTGGCTGCGATAAATCTTGCTTCTCCGGCACAGATTGAACTCCTGCCTACCGGCGCTGGTCAACCTAGGGTGGTCACTAACGATTCTCTGGAGCACACTCGGGTGAGGTGGCTTCCATCCGGACACGGCATTATGTTCTCCGCCTCCGAACCCAATCACCGTGCGCGCACGTACGTCATGGATTTGGACAGCGGCAAAACACGAACCGTAACTCCTGAAGGCACTCTGGCGTTCTTAGTAACACCCGATGGCAAGTTTGTTCTGGCCAGAGATCAGGAGAGAAAGCGCTGGTTATATCCCCTCGATGGCGGCGATCGGCAGCCGTTTACTATCACGCTCGCGCCAAGTGACGAGATAATCGATTGGGAGAAAGATGGGAAGACCGTCCTCGTGCTGAGAACTGGAGTTCCGGCGAAGGTTTTGCGTGTATATCTCGAGTCCTCAAAAATCGAGGAGGTAAAGACTTTCTCGCCCTCCGATCCAGCCGGGGTTGTTACCGTGGGGGGCGTTCGCTTCAGTTCCGATCGAAAATCCTATGCGTATGACTATTTTCGAATCCTCTCTGACTTGTACGTCGTGGATGGGCTGAAATAGAAGGAATGTTACGCGCCTGAGATACAAGTAGCGCTCCCGGTCTATCTTCGGCTCCTTTCGTCTGAGGCTGCTGGAGAAACCTCTCCAAGGAGCGAACACGATCATTGTTGACAGTTTGTCGGCAACTCGGAAATAACCGGAGTATCCACGGATTGGTAATGGGAAGTCGGCTTGTCAGCCGCAATCGCCAGTAAAACTTCTGCATCACGAGCTACCCGGGACTAATCCCCGCAGCATTTGTGGGCACTACGGCAACCTGGCTGCCCCACATTCGCGATTTTCGAAGCGTGGGCACGACGAACCATGGCATCAGCTTAAATTGCCGCCGCGGACACTCCAATTCTTTTCCACAGCGCTCCTCAACGTTTTTCTTCATTTCATGTGACGAACAACCTTTACTGAGAATTTCAAAAGGCGCTAAATCGGGATATGCGCAACGCACCCAGCCCGGGCAGCCGCAAAGCAATGGACCAGGGGCAGGCCTCGGACTCCTCAGAAGCGAATCCCACGCGCCGATTAACCGCCCACATGGCCACTGGCTTCGTTAAGTCCTTAATCCACAATATTTTACCTCTAAGTCCTGCGTTTCCAAGATTTTGCGTGGATACCCTCGTATCCCCATCCACTAACTCCAATGGAATTAAGAATCTGGGTCTAGGGTACCAAAAAAAATATGACTCAGACATATGGGCTGGCGGCGCGGACCTGGAGGTGTTGCGGGGCGGTACTTAGCCGCCCCTCTTTTTCGCGCGGGGGTGAAAAAACGTCAGTTCACGCCGAAACGGCTTACCGCCGCCCCTCGCGTGATGGGGAGGACAACTTGTCGCTGCGGGCCGGTGCAGATGCGCTTAATAGCGTCCGTCCTTCACCCAGCGTTGCACCTGGTCTTCGACGGAGAACTTCTCTGCCGACGAACGCTTGAACTTCGACTCGAGGGCAAAGGCATGGGCCTCGAGTGGGACGCTGAAATGAGCCTTTGTCTTCACGAAACTTTGCACAAACAGTTCAGTATAGCGATCGAGTCCGAGCGCTTGAAACTGGACGGCGTGCACCAAGGCATGGAACAACGAACGTTCGCCCAGGGTTTGGTTAAAGACCAGCACGTCGATGAAGGTCACAGAATCCATGTGAGTGACTTGCGGAAGGTTGTCGAAACCCAGAGCGCGCGCCTGGGCGTAGAACGCAGGCGCGGGAACGCGTTTGCCGTGGAGCTCGACGATTCGAATCTGATCAAGCAACTCGGAAGAAAAGTAAGGCCACATGCGGGCCTTGTACTGCTTGCTGAGCGGCAAGGCCGCCGGAAAATAACGCTCCCGTTTCTCGCGCAGGTAAGTCGACACGTATTCGATGGCCAGCGCGATCTGGGCGCCGTTCAATTGAGGCTCGGGCTGAGAACGAGGGTTCCGGGGAACCTTTTTCTCGATCGACGAGTAAAAGTCGCTGAGCGCGCTGGCGGCTTCAGCAGACTTACGCAGAATGTCGCGGCGCCCGAAGTGGGCGAGATCCTCGGCGGAGTAGTGAAGGCGGAGTTGATGGACGGCGCAATGCGCGCTAAGGATCTCCAGGTGCGCATGCTGGAGTTCGGAATTCATCTGCACAATCGAGCGGCAGTCATCGGTTTTGTCGTACGAATACATCTGTAAACGCACTCCTGAATCTGAAATAGGAACACTGCAGGAGGGGGCCCAGGTACTATGTTATTTATACATCGTAATGTGTACGATGTCAACGAAATAAGAGAGCGGCTTTGCGCGGCCCAGCCAGGATGGGTGGCGAAAAGTGAAGGGCGGTCTTTCGGCCGCCCTTCTCCCCCCCGAACCTGGGTAGGAACCGGGGAGAACGAGTATGATTAGATATACACTGTTATGTTAACGTCGTCAACACATTAAGGCGACAAGAGGAAGAGGAAGAGGAAACCATGCCGCGACAGCCCGATCCCGGCCTTGAAGAGCGCATCCTGAACGCCGCCCAGACGCTGTGGAATCGGGGAGGCGAGAAGTCGCTCACCATGCGAGCGGTGGCGCGGGCGGCAGGGACGAACACGCCCGCCGTCTACCGCCGGTTCAAGGATCGGCGGGACCTCATCCGCGGCCTGCTGCTGCGCGGAGTGGCTCGCCTTCGAGTGCACTTCGAGGCTGGCGAAACACTGGAACAGATGGCCGAGGCATACGTCGACGAGGCACTGCGGCGGCCGCATGAGTATGAACTCTTTTATGCCTACGGGCGCGAGCTTAGCCCGCCTAGAGGACAGGGTCGGGGGCGGCCGATTCGGGAGTCGAGACCGAATTTCGGATTCGTGGAAGCGCAACTGGCGCAGCGCCTCGGCGGCACCCCCGACGATCACACCCGACTGGCCTTGGCACTGTGGGCTACGCTGCACGGAACCGCGACCTTGCTGCTTTCGAAATCGATTCCCGAAGGCCACGAGGCCGAGTTGCGTGCGGCGTCCCGCGCCGCCGTCAAGGTGCTGATCGAGGGTGCGAAGGGATTCCCGGAAAAGCGGGATGGAAAACGCGGCCCGAAGACTCGCCGGTGATCACCGAACCGCTTCGCCCGCTGGTCACGGTGGCGCAGCACGCGCTAAGGCCGTGGGAAAGTCTGAGAGCATTCTTACCTGGTTCGATGCATGTGGTTCGCCTTTCGAAACCCTTCTGCTGATTAATTGCCCCAAATCTGCCGATAAGAAATGGGAAGACTTTTCCGAACGAAGGCTCGAATGACGAAGATACTGCTGGTAGATGACAGCAAATTTCTGCGGCTGGCGACGGAGCGGGCGCTGGCGCGCGCGGGCTACGATGTAAGCACGGCACCGGATGGGGCGAATGCGTTGGAGATTGCTCGAAAAAAGAAGCCGGACCTGATCCTGTTGGATATGCTGCTGCCTAAGATGACAGGACCCGACGTCTTGAAGGCCTTAAAGCAGGACCCGGCGACGGCGGGAATTGCGGTGGTCGCCTTCACCGGTCTGTCCCACAAGAACGCCGTTCGTCTAGAACAGGACGGGGCGTGCGCATTTCTGGATAAAGCGGAGTTGGGTTTGGATAAGGGGAGCGAGGCGTTGCTCACAGCGCTGGCACGCATCATTCGCAATTTGGGGCTCGATGTGCCAGTGGGACTCGCGAAGTGAGAATCGAGCGTGGCACATGATGAAGAGTCATCACATTCTGAAGTTCTTGCCAACCACAATGTGCCAACTCCTTTCTACCTTCTGAGATGCATTAGCTGGGGCGCGCCTGCGGAGTTCAGACGATAGCGGAGGAACAAAGTGCGGGGCGCTTTCTCGCATTGGCGACAACTCTTCCCACAGCAAGCGCAACTAATCTCAGCCACCAAGTCTCGAATGCCCCCTCTACAACTTTGCGGGGCGCCATAAGGAGCAATCTGAATGACAAACAAATGGAGCCGTTTGCTTTTGTGTGTGATGCTTGCCGGTCTGACCTCGGCATGGGCCCTCGCGCAAGATACCGACAAATCAAAAAGTGAGGTGAGAAGTATCACCGGATGCCTGACCAAAGGCGATAGTGCCAACGAGTATTTGTTGACCGGGAACGACGGCAGCACGTGGGAAGTCCACGCCAACAATTCAGTTGACCTGGCGAGTCAGGTGGGTCACACCGTTGAAGCCAAAGGTGTGGTTTCCAACAGCAAAATGCACAACATGAAGGAAGATGCAAAGGATGCCGCGAAAGACAGTGGCATGAAGAAGAGCGATACGGAGCACGGACACCTGACGGTAACCCACGTCCGCATGATCGGCGAATCTTGTCAGAGGTGATGGTTGCTAAGTCGGAAATGTACAAAGGGCGGAACGCATGCGTTCCGCCCTTTGTCATCTAGCTCTACCAAGCTGCAATCGAAGGTCCCTACCCTCGTACGCTGATCTTCGAGAATGAAAGGACCGCGCGGCTCGGCGTAGGACGTCCCATCGACAGAGCGGGACGGAACGTGGTGAAGATCAGCATGCGCTTCACTTGCGGCAACACTTCCTTCGAATCCTGGGGATCGGAAAGAATACGATAATCCTGCACGCGGCCATTGGCGTCGACGTAGGCTTCAATAACCAGCGATTCGGAGTTAATAGTGTCGAGAGTCATGCCAAATGCGCTCTGCTCCAACTGGGGCGCGGTGTTGACCATAACCAACGGGACATCATTGCCCGCCCGTAGCGACGAGGGCGCCACGAAATAAACCATTGCGATTCCGAAAATAATCAGGGCACTCAGAAATCCGGCGGTAGCGGGAACCATGAATGCCTCGAAGACATTCTCCAGGCGCACCATCATTCCCTCAAACTGGCCGCGCTTAGCTTGTTCCGTCTCGCGCGAGATCGCAAGACGCAACTTCAGGCCGAGATCGGCCGGCACCTTAGGGCGCTTCATGCTTATCAACAGCTGTTGGGTTTGGCGCAAGCCCTGATACTGGTCGTTGCAAGCCGAGCAGTCCGAGAAATGTTGCTGCAGCGCGAGCATCTCCGCGCCCGTCACCGCTCCATCCAAATACGGCGAGAATAAACGCTTCGCCTGGGGGCACTGCAATCCCATCACGTTCCTTGTGCCCTTCATGGCATCACCTCGACCCTTCTACCCCCTCCAGCCACCTGCGACCGCGAAGTCCGTTGTTCTTTTGTATCCGACAGCGGAGCGGTCAACCCCAGTTCGTTACCAACCTCGCGCACGTAGGGCGCCAACCGTTGCCGCAGTGCGTCTCTGCCGCGGGTCAATCGAGATTTCACCGTTCCCAGCGAAATCTCCAACACCTCGGCAATCTCTTCGTAGGACATCTCCTCCAGATCGCGCAGAATGAGTGCGGTCCGATAGGGCTCCGGAACCTTTCGTAATTCTTCTTCGACCCGGTGCTGCACCTCGCGATGGGCAACACTGTCGAACGGTGAATCGGAATGATCGGTCAGCGCCATCTGCAGTGCGCTCTCTGCAACGCTCGGACTCTCGGATTCCGACGGCTCAATCGATGTCTCTTTCGCCTTGTGCCGGAACCACCACCGCCGCCGGTTTGCCGCCTCGTGGAGCGCGATGCGATAGATCCAGGTCTTCAGGCTCGACCCGCCGTGAAAATGCTTCATGCCGCGAAACACCTTTAGAAATACGTCCTGCGTAGTGTCAGCCGCGTCCGCCGGATCATTAACCACGCGATATACCAAGCCATAAACCGGCTGCTGGAACTCGCCAATGAGCCAGGCGTAGGCCGCTTCCGACCCAGCCTTCAACTCCGCGACAATGGCCGCTTCTTCCTGCGACCTTATTCCGATTGCGCTTGCCAAATCACCCAAGGTGGTTGCTCCCGCCATAATGGCGTCCCCTGATTATAGGATTTTCCACCCTACTGCGCCCCAGAAAATTTGCGGCTGGGCCAAGTCCGGCGAAGTGCAAGCGGAGCCGCGACTCTCACTAAACATAGACTCCGCGGGGCTGTTCAGAGTTCCAGGCTGTAAGTGATTTATTTTCAGTTGCGGCCGCAGGCTTCGAGCGAAGAGATAGGAGTTGGGGCGAAGGTCATCAGCCGCAGGTTACCGAGGATTGGAGGGTGGGGCAGGCGCTGGTTCGGGCGAATGGCCGGGGATTGTGCGCATGGCGGCTAGAAACTTGGTGTTCTGCTCCGGCTTTCCAATCGTCACTCGGATGCAGTTCGGGGCGCCCCACACATTGAGCGGACGCACGCTGACGCCCTGGGCGCGCAGGTGCGCAGCGACGTTCGAGGCATCTTGCCCTACATCGCAGTACAGAAAGTTCGCGGACGTAGGAACCACGCGGAGCTTGAGACGAGCCAGCCCTTCGCTGAGAATCTGGGCCTGCGCGGTATTGTTGTTGACGGCTCGTGCGATGTGGTCGTGATCTTCGAGCGCGGCCAGGGCCGCCGCCTGTGCGATGGACGACACCGAGAAAGTACTTTGCATGCGGGAACAATAGGCCAGAAGTTCCGCCGGACCCAGGCCATAGCCGATGCGGAGCCCGGCCAGTCCGTGCGCCTTGGAAAAAGTTCGCAGGACAATCACGCAGGATTCCCGCTTCAGGTATTCAAGCGAATGTGAATAGTCATGGCCGCGCTGGGCTGCGAACGGAAGCGCAAAATCGTAATAGGCTTCGTCGAGAACGACTACTACATGCGCGGGAACGGTTGCCAGGAAGCTGTCGACCGCGGCGGCTTTCAGCATGGTTCCGGTGGGATTGTTGGGATTCGCCAGGAACACGAGGCGGGTCTCGTCGTTGATGGTTGACAGGATGGCATCGAGATCGAAGGTGTCCTCGCGCATGGGGGTCTCGATCAAGCGCGCTCCCGTGGCCTGGACCAGCATTCGATAAATGATGAACGACCGCTCGCTGGTCACGGCGTTCAGGCCGGGAGCGAGCATCGTCTGGCACAGCAGCGACAGCATTTCTGTTGAGCCCGCCGTCACCAGAACTTGATCGACGGCAATGTCGTGATGAGCGGCCAACCGTGCGCGCAACTCAAGACAATTGTCGTCGGGATAAAAGTTGGCAGCACTCAACGCGGATTGCATGGCGGCAAGTGCTCGCGGCGATGGGCCAAAGGGATTTTCGTTGGAGTCGAGCTTGATGAGGTGCGAATCGTGGGCCGCGGCGGGGGGCGCGGGGAAATATCCGGGCAACTCGCGTGCGTGCTTCAAGATCAGATCAGAAAATCGGCTCATGCTCGGCGCACATCAGGACGCGGATTTCTTGGCGATTGCGGCGCCGGTGCGGGTGGCGGATTTCAAGCGTTCCACTTCCTTCGCAGTCAGCAGACGAAACTTTCCGGGCGGAACATCGAGCGTGAGCGGGCCATATTTCACCCGCTTGATTTTTTCCACGTGATGGCCGACCGCCTCAAACATACGCCGAATCTGACGATTGCGCCCCTCGATCAGCGTGATTTCGTACCACGGATTGGCGGCTTCTTTTACTACGCGCACTAAAGCCGGACCGGTCTTGACCCGCTTGCCGTCGTCGGTGGCGATCGAAACTCCCGCGCGCAGTTTGGTGATGGCATCCTCTTTGGGCGTGCCTGCGACTTTCACGACATACGTCTTGGGAACGTGCGAGGCAGCTTTCATCAGGCTGTGCGCAAGTTCTCCATCGTTGGTCAGCAGCAGCAAGCCTTCACTGGCATAGTCCAGGCGGCCGATGGGGTAGACGCGGCCCTTGACGCCGTGAATCAGATCCATAACCGTAGGCCGCTTTTCCGGATCACTCATCGTCGTGACGTAGCCCTTGGGCTTGTTAAGCAGCAAGTAAACATGGCGTTGGGCGCCGTGCAAGAGTTTGCCATTGACGCGCACGTGGTCGGTGTCGGGATCGGCCTTGGTTCCCAGTTCGGTGACGGTTGTGCCGTTCACCTGCACGCGACCGGACGAGATCAGATCCTCGGCCTTACGGCGGGAAGCGATTCCAGCGGCGGCGATGATTTTTTGCAGGCGTTCAAGAGGCATCGGAATTCCACAAAAACGCGTCAGCCAGCCTTTTTTGTCTCTGACAAACTTTCGTTCGACGCTGCCGCTTCGGGCGCGTTGCCAAGTTGAGGCACATCGGCAGCGTCCGTCGAATCGCTAGATTCTGGCTGCGCAGGTTCGGTCGGCGCCGCACTCTCTGCCGGAATCAGCTCTGCCTGAAACGACTCTGCCACCAACTTTTCGAATTCCTCCATGCTGGGCAATTCATTCACATCCTTAAGCCCAAAACGCATCAGAAATTCTTTGGTGGTTTTATAGAGAATGGGGCGACCGATCACCTGTTTGCGACCCGCGGTCGTGATCAGCTTGCGATCAAGCAGGGTGCCGATGACGCCTCCGGAATCGACGCCGCGAATTTCGTTAATTTCTGGCACTGTAACGGGCTGCTTGTAAGCGATGACGGCCAGCGTTTCCAGCGCGGGCAGCGAAAGACGAATCGGCGGCTTCAGGCTCTTGGCAAACGAGCGCACAACTTCGTGCTGCTCGGGCTTGGTGGACATGCGATATCCGCCAGCGACCTGGCGGATCTCAATGCCATGGCTAGGCGCGCCGTATTCGCCGACAAGTTCTTCGAGACAGGAACGGACGCGAGATTTCACTTCGCCCTCGTCCGCTGCTCCGTCGGCAAGGACCGTTTCTTTGACGAGCTGCGTCATCTGCTCAAGCGTGATGGGCGTTTCGGCAGCGTAGATAATGGCTTCGAGTTGGGCTATCAGAGACATGTTAAAAAGTGGTCAGTGGCTAGTGATCAGTGTTCAGTTTGTTCGATTTACTGGACTCACCGGGCTCTAGCCTCTCTCTTCATCGGATTTTACTGGCCACTGGCCACTGATCACTGGCCACTGTCCTTTCATCTCCAGTCGTCACGCACCGCGGATTGCTGGTTCATGATCTCATCGAAGTGCGTGTGCTTGCGAATGGCGATCTCTCCAAACATCTTTTCCTGACGGACCTGGATCGCCTGCAGCCGAACCATCTCCAGCAATGCTAGGAACAGGCACACGAGGGCGTGGCGCGACGAAACTCGCATGAGCAACTGCTTCAGGCGGATCGGCCGGTCTTCCAACGAGAGGCGGCGGCGCAGGTAATCGATCATCTGGCCGACCGTGACCGTTTCTTCGTCGACGTTGAGCACAGGACGCGTGCGCACCCGCTCCAGCACCTGCTGAAATGTCTTGACCAGGTCGATGACGTCCGCGGCAATTTCCGGTTCGGTGCCTTCCGCTTCCATGAATTCTTTCAGCGACGGATTGGAGAGCACCGCGTCTTCGATTTGCTGTTTTTGTAACAGCATCTGCGCCGCCGATTTGAACTTCTCATGCTCGAGCAGGCGGTTGACCAGTTCGCTGCGCGGATCTTCCTGTTCCTCCGCGGAGGCAGCGGGATCGCGCGGCAGCAACATCTTCGACTTGATGTGAATCAGCACCGCTGCCATGTAGATGAAATCGGCGGCCACGTTCACATCGAGTTCGCGAATCTTCTCTACGTATGCGAGATATTGCTCCGTGATGCGAGCGATGGGAATGTCGTAAATGTCGATGTCCTGCTTGCGGATCAGGTCGAGCAGTAGGTCGAGAGGGCCTTCGTAGACGTCGGTGACTGCGACCGCGAAGGGGGAGTCGCTTTCTTCTCTTTTCGTCGCGTCTTTCTTCGTGGCGTCTTTCTTCGCAGCGTCGTCGCCGGCATTCGCGCCGGCAACGACTGCAGGCGGCGCTGTCGCAACCCGCTCATTCAGCGCGTCGAGCTTTGCATTGTCCGTCATTGCTCAAGCCATGTCATTCTGAGGCCGGCGACAATTACTGCTTCGGTCCTTCATATTCGAGCGACATCCCCATCGCCGCCCTCACATCGTTCATGGTCTCAGCCGCGACCCGGCGCGCCCGTTCGGTACCGGCTTCCAGAATATCCCAGGCGAGGCGCGGATTCTCTTCAAATTTCTTGCGGCGCTCCTGCATGGGATTGAGCAGCTTGACGAGTGAATCCGCGGCCCAGCCCTTGCACTCGATGCATCCGATGCCGGCCGAGCGGCAGCCTTCGTTCACCTTGACCAGGGTTTCCTTGCTGCTGAAAATCTTATGCAGATCGCCGACCGGACACACATCCGGATTACCCGGATCGGAGCGCCGCACCCGCGCGGGATCAGTAACCATGGTCTTCAGCTTCTGCCGCACAATCGGTTCGGGATCGGTCAGCAGGATGGTGTTGCCGTAGGATTTCGACATCTTGCGGCCATCAGTGCCGGGTAACTTTGCGGCGGGAGTGAGCAGCGCTTGCGGCTCGGGAAAAACGGGCCCTACCACGTAGAGGGTATTAAAAAGAACTTCGCCATACTTCGCCGTACACCAAGCCCGTTGAGCTGGATTTAATTTTTCACTTTCAACCGTTATCGGGTAAAACTGATTGAACCGCCGCGCAATCTCCCGCGTCAGTTCCACATGCGCCACTTGGTCTTCGCCCACCGGAACGCAATCCGCCTTGTAGACCAGAATGTCGGCGGCCTGCAGCACGGGATAACCCAGGAATCCATAGGTGCCGAGATCTTTGTCTTTGATATTTTCGCGCTGTTCTTTGTAGGTGGGAACGCGCTCCAGCCAGCCCAGCGGCGTGATCATGGAAAGCAGCAGATGCAACTCGGCGTGCGCCGGAACATGCGACTGGATAAAAATGACCGACCTTTCCGGATCGAGGCCGGCAGCCAGCCAATCGAGCACGACTTCGAGGGAGTTTTCTTTGATGCGCGACGTGTCAGCGTAATCGGTGGTGAGGGCGTGCCAGTCCGCCACCATGAAAAAGCATTCGTACTCGTCCTGCATGCGCACCCAATTCTGCAGCGCGCCCACGTAGTTGCCGAGATGCAGCTTGCCGGTCGAGCGCATGCCGCTGAGCACTCGTTTACGAGATTTGGAGGTTGGGGTCATTTCGCTACTGAAAAACAATCACTACGAAGGACACGAAGGTTCACGAAGGAATTCTCAGGGGCTGCACCGCTGACGGATGTATGGCTTTCGGGACGAATCGGGTAGTGAAATATCATTCGAGACTGAATATCGATACTAACACGGCGGGCTTCGGGCTTTGAGCGCTCGGCCTTCGGAAAACGATGCACCGGTCAATCGTGCAAACCGGAAGCCGGTCCACCGGATGCTTTATAATTCGCGGCGCTTGTCCCAGATGCCTCTGACCTCGTGAACACGCTCGCCCGCCAACTCCGCGCCACCGACTACTTCACCCTGGGCTGGGGAACCATGGTGGGAGTGGGCTGGCTGGTCGTTATGGATGACTGGCTGCTCCGCGGAGGTGCGCTGGGGGCGCTTCTCGGCTTCGTGATCGGCGGAGCGCTGCTGTTTCCCATCGGATGGGTGTACGGGCGACTGGTGGTCGCCATGCCCGATGCCGCGGGAGAAATTGCGTACACGTCCGCGACTTTTTCACGCCGCATCAGCTTTGCCACCGGCTGGATGATGACACTTGCCTATTTCATCGTTTGCCCATGGGAGGCCGTGGCGGTCGGCCGTATCGCCGGCTACATCATTCCCGGGCTCGATACGATCGAACTCTACCGCATCGCCGGCCGTCCGGTATATCTTCCGCACCTTGTCATCGGACTCGCACTAACGGGGCTGCTCACTCTGCTGAACTATCGCGGCATTCGTCTAAGCGCGACGTTTCAGAACTGGACCAGCTTCGGCACCCTTGGCCTGTTTGTAATCTTTGTGGCATTAGGCGTCAGCCGCGGCTCGCCGGCGAACATCCAGCCGCTGTTCACGCACACTCCGTTGGTTTCGATCCTGCTGGTAATTCAGGTTGTGCCTTACTTCATGACAGGCTTCGAGTCTGTGGGGAAAGCGGCGGAGGAGGCCAGTCCCGAGTTCCGCGCGCAAGGCTTCTTTCGCGCGATCTGGATGGCAATCTTCATCGGGATTGTTTTCTACGCCAGCATCGTGGCGGCCGTCGCATTTGTCGCGCCGTGGCGGCAGTTGACCGGGGAAAAGTTTATGACTGCCGTCGCGTTCCAGCAGGCCCTCGGTCACGCGCACTTCGGCTCGCGCTGGATCGTGCAAATCATTCTTGCGGCTGCATTGCTGTCGCTGTTTAAATGCTTCAACGGAAATTTCGTGGCCGCCAGCCGCTTGCTGTTTGCGCTGGGACGCCGCGGGATGGTAGCCGCACGGGCCGGAACGATTCACAACCGCTTTCGCACTCCGTCGACCGCGGTTCTGTGCACTGGCGTGGCAACCGCAGTGTGTATGCTGCTCGGGGACGCGATACTGGTTCCCATCACTGAAGTTGGATCGGTGGCGTGTGCCGTAGGCTGGTCGGCGACGTGCGCCGCATGCCTCGCCTTAGCACACGCGCGGCGGGATGGAATGCGGCTCTCGGTGGGAGAGCGGGGCGCCGCTTGGTTCGCGCTGACGGTCGGAGTCGCGCTGGCGCTGATGAAGTTGATCCCGCTCGTTCCGGGGCATTTCACGATCTACGAATGGCTGGCGCTCGCGATCTGGATTGCATTGGGTGTGGTCGCGGCGATGGCCAGGAGAGCACGTGCAGGGTAGCAATGTTGTCGGAAGAAAAGGAGAGGAACTTGGAAAATTGGGATAGCGCAATTCGGACCGCCGCGAGGACGCGCGCCGGCTCGCTCGGCCTCTTCCTGCTTCTGCTCGCGTTATCGCTGCACGCGCAAACGCCGCAGTCCCCGTTTGATCTTGTGATCACCCGCGGCCACATCATCGACGGCACAGGTTCGCCGTGGTATTCGGGAGACGTCGGCATTCGCAATGGAAAGATCGCAGCCATCGGCAATCTCGCGGACGCACCCCGCAAGCGCACCATCGATGCAGGCGGAAAGGTCGTTGCGCCGGGATTTATCGACATGCTGGGGCAGTCGGAACTCACGATTCTCGTAGACCCCCGGCTGCCCTCGAAGATCTATCAAGGCATCACTTCGGAAATTACCGGCGAAGGCAATTCGATTGCCCCGCTCAACG
The DNA here is from genome assembly GCA_963708335.1 of uncultured Acidobacteriaceae bacterium. Lineage (GTDB taxonomy): Bacteria > Acidobacteriota > Terriglobia > Terriglobales > Acidobacteriaceae > Sulfotelmatobacter. Next base: position 106,716 of record OY970205.1, read on the forward strand.
ACGCCATCATCCAGTCGGACCGCAGCGGCTACGAACATTTCAAAATCACTCCTGACTGGCGCAACTTCCGCGAATACTTTGCGCGGCTGGAAAAACAAGGCATGGGCATCAACCTCGCCAGTTACGTGGGCGCGACGCAAGTACGGCGCATGGTGCTGGGCGACGACGACGTGCAACCGACGCCCGCGCAACTCGAGCAGATGAAGGCGCTGGTGCGCGACGCGATGAAGGATGGCACGGTGGGCGTCTCAACGGCGCTGCAGTATCCTCCGGCGCCGTATGCGAAGACAGAAGAATTGATCGCGCTCGCTGCCGAAGCGGCAAAGTTCGGCGGCATTTACGCAACGCACATGCGCAACGAGGGCGACTCAGTTCTGCAGGCAATCGACGAGGCGTTGCGCATTGGCCGCGAAGCCCACATTCCCGTGGAGATCTGGCACATTAAAGTCGCGGGCAAGAACAACTGGGGACGCATGCCGCAGGTGGTGGCGAAGATTAGCGCCGCCCGCGCCGCCGGAGACGATGCAACAGCCGACACCTACGCCTACACCGCGTGGTACAACGATTTCTCCGCCTTCATTCCGCCATGGGCGCACGATGGCGGAACCGCAAAGCTTGTCGAGCGCCTGAAGGACCCGTCCGCGCGCGCGCGCATTCGCAAAGACATGCTGACCCCATCGAAAGATTGGGATAACGAGTGGCAGGAAATTCCCGGCCCCGATGCAATCATGATCGGCGCAGTCGAGAATTCAGATTTGCTGCCCATGCAAGGAAAGCGCCTCTCAGAAATCGCCAAGCTGTGGAATAAAGATCCCATGGATGCGCTCTTTGACTTTTTAATTCAGGATCCATCGACTGGAGTTGCGGTCTTCGCCATGTCGCAGCCCGATGTAACGCTGGCGCTGCAACAGCCATGGGTCGCCATCGATAATGATTCCGAGGGCACTTCGCCCGAGGGACTGTTAGGGCAGGCACACCCGCACCCGCGAGCCTATGGAACCTTCCCGCGCATTCTGGCCAAGTATGTCCGCGAAGAAAAAGCTCTGACTCTGGAAGATGCGATTCGTAAGTTTTCGGCGTTGCCGGCACAACGCATGCGCCTGACGGACCGTGGCGTTCTAAAAGCCGGCATGTGGGCCGACGTGGTGATCTTCGATCCCGCGACGGTGCATGATCGCGCCACCTTTGACAACCCCAATCAGCTTTCCGAGGGAATAGAGTACGTGCTGGTCAACGGCGTTCCGGTGATCGATCAGGGGAAAATGACAGGAGCGCTGCCGGGCAAGGTACTGCGTGGCCCAGGATATGAGCCCTAGATTTCCGCTTCAACTTCGAAGTTAAAAAACGAAATTAGGGTTTCAGCTTCGCCTCGGTCTGCGACGACGCCAAGGGAACGACGCGGGGCGTCCCCAGCATTCCAGTGACCGTATACCCGGGGGCCGTTGCGCCACTCGGCGTTCTCGCCAGTTTCAGATCGAGTTCGCCCTTCAAAGACGCGCTGCCGTTCAGCTGAAATTGTCCATCCAGCGAATTCAACTCGGCATCTTTGATCTTGATCGTGCCGGAGTCCAAGTGTGCCTCTCCCGCAAAGCTGACGACTTTCAACGGCTCCGAATCATCCGCGAGAAAGACGTGAGGCAACGATCCGTCTTTCATTTCAAACTGTAGTGTGCCAGTCGCGGAGCTCCAGAAATTCGCTGGGCATGGACCTTTCAGCGCGTAGGCAGCATTTGCCGTTCCGGCGATCCAGCCATCATTCATCGCATCGGCAACGTCCGCCAATGAAACCGCGGTGAACGTTCCGCTTCCTTTGCAGATCGCAGGCTTCACGCTGAAATCGGCCTGCCATTCGCCCCGGTGACGCCCGCCGAGGAAGTCTGCGGTTAGCTGCGAAAGCTGCATTTTTCCGTTTTCCAGACTCATCCTGGCGGAAACATTCGTTGCTTCCAGGTTTTGCAGGCGCAAGCTCCCGGCGGTAACCTGACCGGACGCTCGCACATTGGTGAGAAACGACGACGAGGATGGTGCATTCGCTTTCAAGACGAGATACCACGGCTTCGACGCAGGGGTCGGCCTCACCCATTCGCGTAGGCCAGCGAGGTCAACTTGATTTGCGTTCAAAACGAAATGCACCTGGCATGCGCCGAACGTTCCGCAGCCGCGCGGCATGGCGAGCGAGCCTGTCCACACGGCGCCGGCGGCATTGGCTTTGAGCTTTGTGACACGAACTTCATCCGGTAAAAGCTGCATGTCGGCCGAGACGACCTCGGTAGTGCCCGCGCCCCGCGGCGCGATGCGAACATTGTGTAACTTCGCCGTGCCCGTCAATTGCGGCGCCGAGAAACCGGAGGCCACGCCCTTGCCGCGTGCCGCCCACGATCCTGCGATTTGCAAATCAATCTGAGCTGTGCCTTCGGTACTGGATGATTGCAAGGCCGGAATCCCGATCATTCGTGCAATGCGCAGGGCCTTGGGAATCGCAGCCTCTCCCGCAACCGAAACACCGTAGCCGTTGCGGTTGAACCATCCGCGAGCCGTGGGAGACGCGTTTCGGCCAATTGCCAACGCAACGGGGCCAAATTCCACGCGCGGACCCTCCGGAACGCGCATCGCCGGCGTCTTATTATGAGTCGTCTGAGGTCCCGCGGCGGAATTTCTAGCTGTCAAGAAAAAGGGAAGGATGTCGGTCGCGATGTCGGCCTTGTTCCCTGCCGACGTCAAACGAAAGTTAGCAATCTCCCCGCGCCCTTCGAATTGCAACTTCGATGCGGCCCCTGCCTTGTGCGCGATTCGGAGGGCGCCGCTCAGGGTTCCGTCCGCCACCAGATCGTCGGGCAAGTTGCTTTTGGCTCGCTGCGCCAAGTTCGCGGCTGCGCTCGCGGGCACATTCTCCGCCGAGATCGCCAGATCGTAATTATGACTTCCGGGAAGCCCCGCGTTTCCCTTCAAATTGATGAGCCCGGTTCCCACGGGAGCGCCGCAGAAAATCTGCTGAAATGCATGATCGAGCGAGCTATATTCGCTGTCGCAATGAGCGGCTAAGCGGAGCGCTTTGCCGCTGGTAATGTCGTACCGCCGAAAATCTTGAATCGAGGCGTCGCTGGCAATCTGCAGGTGTGCCGGAGTTCCTGCCAGCGTCATATCGAGAAGGATCTCGCCACGCCAGCCCTGGTCGTTCCCGGTGAAAAGTTTCGTGAATTGGCCAAGTTGCGCGTGGTTCCACTCGAGGGTAAGCTGCAGCGGAGTGTCGCGAAGGGCCTCCGCCCGCTGCCAGGTTCCGCTGAGTTGCAGCAGTCCCAGATCGTTCAAATTCAAGTCGGTGCGAAAAGGCTGAGCCTTCAGGCGGAGACCCCAACTGTTTTCGGAGTCCTGCCACAAAGAAAAATCCGCATTGTTCAGGGCATAAGGCTTTTTTTCCGCGCCGCTCTTGAAATTAATGCGCGCCGATGTGGCCTCAATATAGGGAAAACCCGGACGCGGTTCCGACTTAGTTTTTCCGGTCGGGGCGAGTGGGCTGTGAGCCGTGCGTTCCAGCAAAGCTTCCACGTTCCAGCGTCCGTTCTCGGCATGAACAAGATTCAGACTGGGCTCGGTCAGGTCAAGGCGCGCGACTTCGAGCCGCCCGCGCAGCAAGGAGGTCAACCGAAGCGCCGCTGTAACTTCTCCGGAGCGCAGCATAGGCTCGGCGCCAAATGCGGGATCGTCGTAGACCACGAGATTTTGAAGGTCGAATCCTGGCCACGGCAGCAAGCGCAGGTGCACCGAGCCAATGTCGACGGAACGGCCTAACGCTGAACTGATGGAGACGATAATGCGAGATTTCAAACGGGAGGCGCCGGGCCGAAAAATGAACAGGGCCAGCAGGATCACTGCCGCCGCCACTACCGTTCGCCGCTTGGAGGAAAAGAGCTTCACCGCGCCCTAACTGAACCTTCGAGAGGCTTCATCTTCATCGCACAAAGCGGAACGTACGCTTCCAGCGTGTTTGATCGAAAAAGTGCAGCACGACTTTGCCCATGAAGAGAAGGCGATCACCCCAAGCAGTTTTCCGGTATTGATCATCCGGAGTTTCAAACGACCAATAGATGAACATGGGGCGTCCAATAATATTTTCCCGCGGAATGAATCCCCAGTAACGGCTGTCGAGACTCACGCCGCGATGGTCGCCCATGGCGAAGTAGTGATTGGGTGGAACCACGATGTCGTCGCCATGAATGTAGGAGGGCAAATCCACCATCCAGTTGGGATTCACATTGGGATCATCGTTGGGCGGCACCGCTGGGAAATTGTTGCGGTAGGGATCGAGCGTATCCCTATCGTGCAACACGTAGGGTTCGTCAAGGGCCTCGCCGTTGCGATAGACGACACCGTTGCGCAAGTGAATCCGGTCGCCGGGCAAACCGATGATTCTTTTTACAATAAAAAGTCCGGGCTCTGCCGGAGACAAAAACACGACGACGTCGCGAAACCGCGGGTCGCGATACGGAAGCAGCGGCCCGATCCACGATGATTTGGGCGCAAACTGGATGCGGTTTACGAAAACGTGATCGCCGATGAGAAGCGTGTTCTCCATCGAACTTGACGGAATCTCAAAGGCCTGCACCACAAACGTGATGATGAACAGCCCGGTCACCAGCACAGCGGCTAGCGAGGCGAGAAACTCAACCGTAGATTCCTTAGGTTTCTCTTCGGCAACATCCTCTACGACGACTTCTTTCTTCGCCAATTTTTTCTCTGTAATCAAGCGATGCTTTCAGCCTTTAGGAAGTTTCCAGCCACGTGAGTTGCGAACACTACTGGAAGTATTCAGTGTACCAGCCGGAGGGTCCGGTTCCAGCGCGTGATCTGAAAGATGTGAGTGACGGCATACGCCAGGTGATATAACCTGCCCTGCACCGAAGCCGAGGGATTCTTATCCCAATCGCGCACCGACCAGTAAATCACGAGCGGGGTACCGATGATATTCTCGCGGGGTACGAACCCCCAATAGCGGCTATCCTGGCTGTCATCGCGATTATCGCCCAACACGAAATAGTGTCCTTCTGGAACGATCAACTGGCCATCTTCCACCAGCTTTCGCATTTCCAGCCACCACTTCCCTTCCAGGCCGTAGGCGGGGATGTCGGTGCGCGGGAAATTATCGCGAAACATGTTGTTCGGCGGTTCCAGAAAGCGCACGTACGGTTCGTCGATGGGCGTGCCGTCGATCCAAACTTTCTTGTTGATTAGCCGCAGCCGATCGCCGGGCACTCCGATCACACGCTTGACAAAGTGCTGAGTCGGATCGACCGGATAGTGGAACACGATAATGTCTCCGCGCGCGATCTTCTGGTAAGGCAAAAGATGATCGCCCAGCCCGTGTCCCCCGCCATAGCAGAGCTTATTTACCAGCAGATAATCGCCGACCAGCAGCGTATTCTCCATCGATTCCGATGGAATCTGGAAGGCCTGCACAATAAAGGTGATGACGAAGATCGCGATCACCACAGTTCCCATCAGGGACTGCGCGGAGCTGATCAGGTCGCGGCTAATCGAAGCCACAACCTGGCGCTGTGACATCGCGGCCGGGGCGCTTGTCGGACCGACAGGTGAGACCGGGGGAACCGTGGAGCCCCCTGGAATCGGAGGACGCTCGGGCGAAACTACGGGCTGGTTCGACAAATCCATGAACTCTAATTATCGGTTACTGATCCGCTGGGCGCGAGTCTCGCGCATCCGCCTTCGCTTCTCCGGCCTTCGAGCGGGAGGCCAGGAAAGTCAGCAACTGGCGTGCGGCATCCTGCTCGGCGGTCTTTTTGGTCGAGCCCTGAGCGCGCCCCACGAACTCAGAGTTTTTGCCATTCCTGGTATGTAGACGCGCTTCGACCGTAAAAGTCTTGCTGTGTTCCGGACCGGCTTCTTCCACCAGGACATACGCTGGTTGGGGCAGGCCCAGACTCTGCACCGCCTCTTGTAAAGCGGACTTGAAATCGGTGACCGGCAGCGTGCCCCCGCCCCGTTCCATGCGCTCCAGTTCCGGAGCAATTACATTGCGTATGACAAAATCACGCGCCACCTGCAACCCGCCATCCAAATAAATCGCCGCCAGAATCGCCTCAAGCGCATCTACGAGCAATGCTGTCTTGCCACGGCCGCCACTTTTTTCCTCGCCACGCCCCAACCGCAGGTAGTGGCCCAGTTCCAGTTGCTGCGCCACGCGGATCAAATGGCGCTCGCTGACCAGGTGCGCCCGCAATTTTGAAAGCTCGCCTTCACGAAAATGCGGAAAGCGTTGAAAAAGTTCTTCGCTGGTCACCAGCGCCAGCACCGCATCGCCTAGAAACTCAAGTTGCTCGTTGTCGCTGACCGTGTACTTGCTATCACCCGTCTGTTGCGCTTCCTGTTCCCGCGCCTGCGAACTGTGTGTAACTGCCTGCTCAATAACCGCCCTGCGCCGGAAATGGTAGCCCAGTCCTTGTTCCAGCGCCGTAATTTCCCGTTCCTTCATACCGAGGCTCTGGCCGAATATCCGGCCGTTCGGAATCTAGTTCTTCGGTGGAGTCGGTCCGGGCGCCGCACCCACGTTCAGTTTGGTGAGCCGATCCTTTTCATCGCGAGCCGCCTTGCCGGCGCCCGAGTCTGGCCGGTCCTTGGTCAACTCCACCGCTTGATCGGCGTACTTCAAAGCTTCCGGAATCCTATTCTGCATGTCGAGAGCGACCGCCAGGCGCAGCACGGCGATGGAATCCACCTGCTGCGGAAAGGCGTCGATCGACTTGCGCAACTCACTCTCCGCTTCAGACCAGTTCTTGGCGTCGGAAGAAAGCTTGCCGAGCACGGCATACGCTTCGGAGCGCAAATATCCCTTGTACGAAGCCAATTGTTCGGGCGGATACCCAGAGGTCGGAATGTCGGTGTCAACCGTCGCCAGGGCCCGCTCCGCATCTTTTCGTGACTCGGCTAGACGCTGGTCTCGATCCAGATCGGTGTCGCGGGTCCGTTCGGCCAGCACCTGCGCTGCGCCGACCAGCGCCTCCGGATCGTCAGGATCGATAGCCAGAATTTTTTTCGACATATCCATCATCTTGTCGGCGTTGTTGACCTGTTGATAGTGCTGCATGGCGGCGCGGTACAACAATGGCCGCAACTCGCTGTCTGGATATTTCGCCGCAAAATCGTCTGCCGCTTTCTCCAGCGCCGCCGGGTCGGTTAACGCGGCCGCCGCCTTATAAGCGGTGAATTCCTCCTGGCTGTTGACCTTCGGCGGACGTTTCCCCGTGGGCGCCTCTTGTCCAGCGGGCTGCGCCGCCTGCCCAGCGGGCGGATTCTGCGCCGCGTTAGTCTGCGCGAAAGTCGCGGCGCACATCAACAGCCCTACACCCAGAACAGCACCTGGCACAACGCTCAACACCGCTACTCGCTTCATGCCCTCTCCTCGAATTGCAATTTCTGATTTCACTTCGACCCGTGAAGTCTGCAACCGTGCATTCTATCGTGCCCGATGGACTTGCAGCAGCTTTTACAACAAGTCCATTACCACAGACAGCCTTTTACTGCGGCTTCGCTGGAGGCTCGTATGCCTGCTGCAGTCCGCGCTCGGCCGCCGCTTTCACCTCCGGCAGTTCTGCTCCCGAGGTTAAAGCCGCGCGATACTCGTTCAGCGCGGCCTCGCGGTCTTCTTTCATGTCGAGAATCCTTCCCAGAAAGACGTGCGACCAAGCCACGACCTTGGGATCTTTCGTGGCCTGAATCGCCTTCTGGAAGTTGTCCTGCGCGCCCTCCCGATTCTTGTTGGCGACGGCCACCTGCGCCAGGATGAACAGGGCGCGCCCTTGATCGCCAATTCTCCTGTCGAGAGCCTGTTGCGCCAGCTCCTGCGCACCCTTAGGATCGTTGGCCGCAAGCCGCTTCTCGGCCGTCACCAGAATCCTGCGGTCCTCCATGCGCGACAATTGCACCACCTCCGGCGAGGTAACGTCGGCAAACTGCACCTCGTTCGCCGCCTTCTGCTGCGCCTTCACATCGATATTGTTGATCAGGTCTGAATAGGCGCTACGCAGCCCGGCCGGATCTTTTTCAAACGCCAGCAGCGAGGTATAAAAATAGCGCGTGAGGATGTACCCTTGCTTCACGGCGTCATCGACCGCCTGCAAACGCATGGCCTCGGCAGTTTGCTTGGTGCCGGTCGTCCGAATCTCAATGGCGCGTATCAGGCACTCCGTTACCAGCAGAGAAATATCTCGCCTGAAGCTCTCTTCCAGGGGCGCGCGCCTTACAGACTGCAGGAGCGGCTCCAATCGCTTGATGGAGGCGGCATGCTTGTCGGCCATCGGATCCAACAGGTAATGCAAGTAGGTATGCCGGATCTGCGGCATCTTCAACGGATCGACTGAATTGGGGTCCGGCGACGGAAACAGCACCACGTAGTAGTCAGAGCCGTAATTGCGCGCATTGGCCTCGCTGGGATCGCCCATAAAATCCAGGTAAATAGTGAACGAGCGGCCCAGATAGCCGCCGGACTGCAGCTTCAGGTAGATATCGGTGTCGAACACCATCTTGGCCAGCGGTTCGTGATAGCGCTCGACCAGCGCGGCATAATTTGCCCGATGCCGCTCCCAAATCGAATGCAGTCCGGCCTTGTCATAGAAATCTTCCAACAGCGCTCCAAACGAAGCGAGCGGGGCCGCATCCGGAGGCAAGTCTTCCTCCTTCACTTTGGGCAGAAAATGGGGAGGCCCCGACAAGTAAAGCGCCAGCGAGATGTACTGCGACAGATCGTGCTGCGCATCCCTTGCCTGGTGCGCCAGGTACCACTCGCACATCGTGTTGGTGACGGTCTGTGCATCGGCCGAGTTGCGCAGGTTTCGCTCTACCTCGGCGCGAATGTTGAGCCGCTGCTTGTCGGAAAGATTCAGGTCGACGTTATAGCCGCACGTGTTCATCGCGGTCAGGACGGCGAAGAGCGTCTCGTTCGTATCGAGCGTGATGCGATTATTGTCCGCGGCAGCACACCACGGCGTCAGCAGCCCCAGACACGCTGCTACCGTCAAAGCACAAAGCCCAGCGCGAAGCTCACATCTCAGGAAACGGCTCAGGAATCCCTCCCGCAGGATGGCTCAGAATTGGCGGAGAACTCCCATAAGTTTAAGGTCTTGCCAGCGGAGGGTCAAACCCGGGCCGGGGTAGGTGTATACGGAGGGCAAAATGGACCCTCCCCCCTGCGTCCATGCCCCGATTTTGACCTTGGCCGGGGCCTGCCCCTTGCGCGTGGGCAGGCTCCTGCGCTAGCGTGCGGGGGCTCGCGCCGCTGGCTGCTCAAGGCTGCACAGGGTAGCAAAGCGATTTGCCGTTAATTCTCAATGAGTGGGCGTACAATTTTCGTGTAGGTGTGTGAGGCCGTATGCTTCACGAAGAAAATTCGTCCCGCGAATTGGTATGGATCGAAGGACAGAATGTCGAGAGGTGGGGTTGCTCTGAATGCGCTTGGGTGTTTAACCCTTCAGGCCCGCCCGCTGATGAACAGCTAGATGAAATGAAGCGGACGTTCAAAACGCAACTCTCTGCAGAGTTTGCTTCCCACGCTTGCGCCGAGCACCCACGGGTCAAAGACGCAACGCCTTGGAAGCGGCGCGTGGGGTAATGTAAGGGGACATCCAGAGAGCTGCAAGTGACTGTACTGCCTTGACGCGGCCCCCATACCCCACGAACCCCCGATTTTAACTTTGGCCCGGGCCCGCCGCCCGCGCGGGGCAGGGCTGCGCTTCGAAGGACAGGAAGCCTAGCCAAGCTGCATCATGCGCAGAAGGGTTTTAAGTGTAATTGATTACAGCAGTTGACTTTTACTCCCCCGCTCCCCTTGTTCTGCTCATCTGCCTGATCGTGTGGGCCGTGGGCAAGGTCGGCAGCGCCAGTCACAGCCCGCGATAAGCCTGCAGCCGCGTAACGCCTGGCTGCTCTGGTAACGGTTGGGCTTGCGTCCCGGTCGAAAGGGGGCAGGAGGACCCCACGCGGCGCAACACTGTGTCATGGCCCGCGATCAGATCAAGCGACCTTGGGACGTTGCTGCAATACGGGTTCGTCGCTAGTTGTTCCTCGGTGCGACGGAACGCAAGTGAGAAGTATCCAACTCGCCCGCACACCACAAAGAAGGAGTGCGCCCAGCGTCACCGCAAGCAAAGCGAACAAGCTGCCGTCGTAGCCCGCCAATATGAAGGTGACTACCGGGATTACCGACGACACAATTATGAGCAGTCGCCCAACTCCGTCGACACCAACAAATTCGCTGCCCGGGAGCGTCATGAATAGTCCGCCAGTGAGCCATACACCGAGCAGCATCACAGGGCCGACCCATTTGAAATCCCGCTTCATCCCAAACCTTCGTGCGACCACATAAGCCAACAAGAATGTTGCTGGCATAAGGATCGTACATACCCATACGTGCCGAGAATCAAAATTCGGTCCTGCAATGATATGGACAACCACATCGGGCAACCAGAAACTGAGCGCTCCGGCGACTGCGAACGAGAGAGCCAATCGCCGCCGTTTTGTTCCAGAGGGCGAGGGCAATGACACGACTTGTGTTGTGCCCCGGCTCAGACCACGTACTTGTGCCATGGGAGACCTCCTTGTCTTCGAGCTAGATTCAGTTTGCTGGACGAAGGGCCGCTTTTTGCTTTTCCTGAGCGATGCTTGCCTCCAGTTCATCATTCTCAGCCATCTTCTCTCTCAGGATCACCAGTAATTGTTGGCAGAGGTCGGGACGGCTGTGCAATAACGAGTCCAACGCCTCGGGGCTCCAAAAAACGAGTTCGGCGTCCTCGGCCACTGTCGCGGTCATACAATAGTTGCGCCGGGTGAGCGCAGACGGCAGGCCCACTAACGCACCTGGACCATAGGAACGGTCGAAAGCCGAATTGACCTCAAAACCCAAACTCACTTTGCCGCTGAGAACGACAAACATGCCCGACGCCTTGTCTCCGCGCCGGAACAGCACGGTGAACCTTGGCTTGCGGACTTTTTCACAACGCTGTTCTAGAGAGGCCTGGAGATTAGCGGAAGGGGTGTCGCCAGCCATAAGCTACTTCCTTGGCGAGCAGTTGGCGTAGATTAGGCTCGAATATCCTGTTCGTGGTATGACCCACGTCACGATTCAAGGTGACCAGTCGCACAAAGGGCCTTTCGACTGTGGTCGCCATCTCAAGGGGGACGAACCAGGTAACTCGCAATCGCCAGGTGGTCACAGGGGTTCAGAGAAGCTGGCTTGTTTCGATCGGAAACCAAGCATCGGAACCGCGCTCACGGTGCGTCCCGAACCCTTAAACGGTCGCAGTAAAGGCTCTGCTTTGGCGTGTCTGACCACGGCGGAATTATAGTTCCCAGTGATGATTGGCGAAACATCCCCACTCATCAACCAGGATTCAAAACGGACTTAATAGCGTCGATCTTGGGAGTCTCGCGGCTTAGTGCGGCGCGCATAGATCGCCTGCATCGACCTGCCGAGTGTGCTTGAGAGTTCGCGATCGGGCTAAGACGCAGGAATTCGAGCCGCCCCGTAGAGCCCTGCATCGCTTCCCAGCAAAGCACGCGTGATGATCGTCTTCTTCCACGTGTAGCCGGCGATTTCCGCCGACGCCCCTTCTTTCTTGCTCACAGGATCATCCGGCGCAGTGGCAGCGTAGACCAGCGACCGGTCGCGCATCTCGGCGAACATCGACGGGGCAAACGCGTCCCAGGCGCTGACCACGCCGCCGCCGATGACGAACATCTCCAGGTTTAAGACGTTGATGAGATCGGCCAGCAGGATGCCAAGGGCCACGCCGAACCGCCGGAAGATGCGTTGCGCATCTTCATTGCCCTGCAGAGCGAGATTGTAAATCGACTTGGCGCTGAACTCCGGATCGGCATTTGCCGCCTTCGCCAGCGCCGACGCTTGCCCCGATTCGATCGCTTCGCGCGCCATGCGGACCACGCCCGTCGCGGAGGCGTAGCGCTCGGCGCAACCATGGTTGCCGCAGCCGCACGGAACGCCGTTGGGCTCGATGGTGACGTGGCCGAATTCGCCTGCCATGCCGTTCCTGCCGTAAAAGATTTTTCCGTTCAAAATGATTGCGCCGCCAATGCCGGTGCCCAACGTCAACATCGCCATGTTGTCGACGTCGCGGCCTGCGCCCATCCATTTTTCGCCTAAGGCCGCCATCTTGGCATCGTTGTCGAGGAACACGCGCGTCCCCGGGCCGAGACGCCGTTGGATCACATCGCGCACCGGATAGTCCGACCAGCCTGGCAGATTAGCGGACATGCGCATCATGCCGCTTTCCATGTCAATAATGCCAGGGACGCCGATGCCCGCCCCCACAAACCTGCCGCCGCCGCCATATTGCTCGATCAGGCGGTGAATGGCATCGCACATTTCGCCAATGACGTGGTCGCGGCCAAGGGCCACCTTCACACCCAGCGTAATTTTTTCAAGAAGCTGCCCGTCAGTGCTGACTGCTGCGACTCGCAGATTGGTGCCGCCCAGATCGACTCCGATGGAAAAGTCAGGCATCCGCAGAAAGATTACCAGAATTGCGGACGGACGTGCCCATTGTTAATTGTTGATTGTTAATTGTTGATTGATGATTGTTGATTGATGATTGAAAACCCGCGGCAAATTGTGCGCCCTTCAATCTGCAATCAGAAATCATCAATCTAAAATCGGCCTACTTCTGGCACTTCGGGCAGTAATGGCTGCTGCGCCCAGCGATCACGATTCGTTTGACCCGAGTCTTGCAAACGAGACAGGCTTCCGCCTCGCGGCCATAGACGCGATGCTGTAGCTGGAAGAACCCTTCTTCGCCGTCGGAGTTCACATAATCGGAGATGGAAGAACCGCCAAGGGCAATCGCTTCCTTCAGGACTTCCTGGATGGCGAAATGAAGTTTGCGAAGCTGCTCTCGAGTGATGCTGGCGGCTCTCCGGCGCGGGCGGATGCCGGCACGAAACAAAGATTCATCGGCATAGATATTGCCCACGCCGCGCAGGAGTTTCTGGTTCAGCAGTGCGCTCTTGATGGGAGTCTTGCGGCCGCGGAATAATTTCGTGAAGGCGTCGAATTCGATTTCCAGGGGTTCTGTCCCGGTGGCGTCGAAGTCCCCGGCCTGCGCCACGCTCAGCCGACCAAAACGCCGGGGATCGATGAAGCGCAGTTCCCTGCCCGAAGTGAGTTTGAGAATCGCGTGAGTGTGTTTCTCGACTTCAGTCTGCGGTTCGCAAACCTGCATGCGGCCGGTCATGCCGAGGTGCACGATCCATTGCGCCTTCGTGGGGCGGGCGCCCTCGCCCGCCTCTGCTTGTGCAATCGATCCCGATTGCTTCGACCCAGTTCCCTTCCCCTTCCGACTCGGCCTCTGGCGTTTCGCGGGCGAGGGCGCCCGCGCCACATGCTCCAGATCGAAGACGATGTGCTTGCCCATGCGGTGCACCGCCGCGATGCGGCTATGTTCCAGCGTCGCCGCAATTTGAGAGGCAGGAGATTTCAGCGGCTCTTTCTTTTGGCCAAGCCAGACAGATTCGATTAGTTCTCCGGTAACACGCTTTGCCAGGCCGCGTGCGATGGTTTCGACTTCTGGTAGTTCGGGCATGGGAACTAAAGGTCAAAAAGCAATCACCACGAAGGGCACGAAGGTTCACGAAGGAAATCAAAAATCCCCTTCTGATTTTTCCTTCGCTATTTTTTCAAAAACGTTCCCTGCTGCAACTCTTCAAACGCCTGCTGCAATTGCTGCTGTGTGTTCATCACAATCGGGCCGTACCACGCGACCGGCTCTTCCAGCGGTTTACCTGAGACGAGCAGAAACCGGATTCCGTCTTCTCCCGCCTGCACTTCGACTTCATCTCCGCGGTCGAAAACGACAAGCGAGCGATTCTCAGCGTCGGCAGGAGGCTTCGTATCGGCCCATCCCACGCTTTCCGTGGGCACTGCGAGCGGTCCAGAGGCGTTGCAGAATTTCCCATCGCCCGCGAAGACATAGGCAAAAGCGTGGCGCGTGGTCTCGACCGGTAGTGTTTTTCTCTTTCCCGGCGGCACCGACACGTCAAGATAGATCGGATCGGCGGCGACTCCTTCGACCGGGCCGGATTTGCCCCAGAAATTTCCGCAGACAATGCGCACATGCGTGCCATCGTCGTCGGTGACTTGCGGGATCTCCCCGGTTTTCACTTCCTGGTAACGCGGCGTGGTCATCTTTAAAGCCGACGGTAAATTCGCCCACAACTGGAAGCCATGCATGCGGCCGGTGGCATCGCCCTTGGGCATCTCCTGATGAATGATGCCGCTGCCGGCAGTCATCCACTGCACGTCGCCCGCGGCGATGGCGCCTTTGTTGCCCATGCTATCGCCATGTTCGACCGTTCCGGCAAGAACGTAGGTAATGGTCTCAATCCCGCGATGCGGGTGCCACGGGAATCCGGCTAGGTAGTCCTCGGGCACGTCATTGCGGAAGTCGTCGAGCAGCAGAAATGGATCGAAGTCGTGCGTGTTTCCGAAGCCAAAGGCACGGCGCAAATGTACACCGGCGCCCTCCAATGTCGGCTTCGATTTAATGAGTCGCTTCACCGGACGGATGGACATAAGAGATCCTCAAAGTGTTTGTGCTTTTGATGCGGCTCGATGGCAATCGGACGCACGTCTCGCAGCACACCCGCAATCCGACGCGATGAGAAAACAATAATGACTAGGACTATGTCAGAGGTACAGGTCCTGCTGTGATGCATTCGAACTTCCACTATGACCCTCTGTGATCTGTCAAGCCTCCGTCATTCCCAGCAAACTGAAAGTGCCGCACCTCCGAGTAGAGCAGCCATATAAGAATCGGGGCTGCGGCTCTATATCCCCCTCCGCGTAGCTCTCGCGCGGTACATGAGGTTGTACCGTGAAAAACTCCTCCCCCTGTTGGAGCGAAATCCCGTGCGGATTTCGTCTGTTGGTCTTCTTTGCTGCAATTCTTTTCCTGACTTCAAATGCGTTCGGTGCCGGCGGAAAGATTACGCTCAATCCTTCAACCCTCAATTTTGGCAGCATCTCGGTTGGCACGAGCCAGACGCGATCAGTCACGCTGACAAATTCAGGCGGGTATCGGTTAGCCGTAACTCAGGCCAACCTTTTAGGGACGGGGTTCACCTTTAGTGGTTTAACCTACCCCGTGACCCTGGCCGTTGGGCAGAGTGTAACCGGCCAGGTAATGTTTGCTCCGACATCTTCGGGCACCGCCAGTGGCATGGTCTCGATTTCATTCACTACTCAGTATCGCAAACGCAGTAGTCTCATCGCGAGCACGATTGCTTTGCCTCTATCGGGCGCAGGTACCACTTCTGGCCAAATCGCGCCGTCCCCGACCAGTCTCGCTTTTGGCAGCGTTCAAGTCGGCAATTCCCACACGATGACGGAAACTCTCACCAACTCGGGCGGGGCAACCGTCACGATTTCTGCAGCGAGTGCAACTGGCTCTGGCTTCAGTGCCAGCGGCTTGAGCTTGCCGATGACTTTGAGCGTAGGCCAAAGCGTAAGCTTCAGCGTCATCTTCACGCCGACGTCGGGTGGCAGTGCCAGCGGCAACCTGGCGATCACGTCGAACGCATCCAACTTGGCTCTGAATGTACCGTTGTCGGGGACGGGCTCCGTCCCTGGCCAACTCACATCCAGCCCCACCAGCCTTAGTTTTGGAAATGTGACCACCGGCAGCAGTTCCACCCAGGCGGAGAAGCTAACAAATTCGGGTGGGTCTGCATTGACAATTTCCCAGATCACTCCGAGCGCGGGGTTCAGCTTTAGTGGAATCAGCCTGCCAGTCACTCTGGCCGCTGCTCAGAGCGTGACGTTCAACGCTTCGTTCACGCCTCAGACCACAGGAAGCGTGACAGGGAGTCTGCTCATCAGCTCCAATGGATCGAATCCGAGTTTAACTGTACCGTCAAGCGGAACGGGCACGCTGCCCGGCCAGCTGGCGGCAAGCCCCACGAGCCTTAGCTTTGGAAATGTCACTAGCGGCAGCAGTTCCACCCTGGCGGAGAAGTTGACGAACTCTGGTGGAACGTCCCTGACAATCTCGCAGATCACTCCGAGCGCTGGGTTCACCTTTAGTGGAATCACTTTGCCACTCACGCTGGCTGCGGCTCAGAGCGTTACGTTCAACGCTTCCTTCGCGCCTCAGACCACAGGAAGCGTGACGGGGAGTCTGGTATTCAGCTCCAATGGATCGAATCCTAGTTTGACTGTACCGTCGAGCGGAACGGGCACGCTGCCCGGCTCGCTGGCGGTTTCCCCTGCTACCGTCAATTTTGGCAACGTCACTGTTGGAACACCCCAGAATCAGTCGGGAACGCTCACTGCGAGCAACTCGTCTGTGACCGTGACATCGCTGGGAGTGAGCGGATCTCAATTTTCCGTCAGCGGCATTACATTACCGGTGACCATCTCCGCTGGAAATAGTGTTCTGTTCCAGCTGACATTCGCGCCGCAGACTTCCGGTTCCGCATCCGCAAACGTCAGCTTTGCGAGCAACGCCTCCAATTCTCCGTCCGTGGAGGTCGTAAGCGGCACAGGGGTCATGCCGCAGCACAGCGTTAATCTGGGATGGAACACGAGCACATCGAGCGGTGTGGTTGGCTACAACATCTATCGTGGGACGATTTCCGGCGGGCCTTATACACGAATCAATTCCGCCCTGGATGCGGCTCCTTATGACACCGACAACACGGTAATTGGCGGCCAGACGTATTACTACGTCGTGACAGCAGTGGACTCCTCGGGAGTGGAGAGCGGCTATTCGAACCAGACGCAGGCCGTGGTTCCCTCTCCCTAGGCGACCGGTCTCGGGTACGAGATAAAAGCTGGAGAGAGGTGCGATCGGCGCTGCTCAACGACCGCGGTAAGAAACACGTCAACCAATCGGTCCCGGCGGCGGTCGTTGCCCTACTAGTCTTTAAGCGGCACCACCGCGCTGCCATCGCGGCACAGGGTGGCGACTCTCTGCAGGTCGCCATTGGCGCGCGGCACGGTCATTACCGGACCGTAGCAGTAGACGGCGTGGCCGGATGCGGCAAAGTACCAGCGTCCACCCTTGGCACGTTTTGTGATCTGGCTGGATGGTTGCCGTAGCGGTTTTTGCGGCGACCATGGAGTGGCGGGCAAACTGAACAACAGGGCTAGGGTCAGAACCTTCATTGCATTCCTGCTTGCTACTTACAATTTTTGTTTCTATTGCTCAACCACAGAACGAAAATCTTCAATATTCAGTGTTTACACCCTTGCTCTACTTCCACCCTGCTGGCGATCGTTCAATCGCTAGATGGCCACCAGGTTTCGGACGTCATCCACCAGGTCTGACGCTTGTTTCGATGGCATCCGGAACTGTGGTTTCTGCTTGGAAGCTTCTTTCTCCGTACCACGCTGCGGCGCCGCCTGCGGCCCTGCCTGGGAAGACGGGGCGTGCCCGGTGGGTGCCTGGGTGGACGGGATCTCGTTGGACGGATACTGGGTCGATCGATTCTGCGATGAGCGGTTCTCGGCCGCCGGGGTTTGGGTCGCCTGAGACTGGGCTCCCTGAGCCTTCTTTATGGCGGATAGCTCCTGGCTATCGCGAAACAGCCCGCGAATCAGCGAGCGCTGCGACTCGATCGTCTGACCCTGCTCCACAATCAGCATGGTCATCAGGCCGTAAGAGATCAAGAACAGCACCGTCAATAGCGGCAACCAGCTCTGCTTCTTATGAGCAGCGGGAGCGTCGATCTCCGGCGCGGATGAAATCGATACGACTTGGTTTCCTGATAGGTTCGTCAAATGGCACCCCGGTCCTTGGCCCGATCTCACAGGCACACTGGTCGAATTGCACCCTGGGAACCAACATGCAGATTTCTGTTAAGCAGATGATCCTAGGAGGTTTATCTGCGTTCATACCGCCCACCGCAGGCACCTTGATGTGCAACTCGATGCACATTATGAGCAAGCTGCATTGGCCGGAAGCGCCTGTTTTCGCATGACTTAGCGGTACGGCAAAAGCGCAACCTAGAAGTGTAGTCCTGCGGTTACCCTCGTCACTTTCCCCACAAGGATCGAGCTTTTACTATCGGTCTATCAGAAGTTAAGAAGTACAAACTCCTCTATCTCAGGGAAAAGACATCATGCAAGTGCGCCTAGTTCTGGCATTATTTCTTCTGTTCTCATTCTCTTTTGGATCCATGGCAACCGCCCATGGCCAGCAAACCTCCACTGAAAATGGCCGTAAAATCGTGCGAAAGTTGACGCCTGAGTATCCGGAACTTGCGAGAAAAATGAATCTTGGCGGCACCGTGAAAGTAGTCGCAGTAGTGGCGGCGGACGGCGACGTAAAGGCGGTCGAACCCAAGGGCGGCAGCCCCATCCTTCTCAAGGCTGCGGAAGATGCCGTCGCCAAATGGAAATTCGCCTCCGGGGGGGAATCCCGCGAGATTATTGAAGTCCATTTCGCTCCGTAAACTGGAGCTGTGCCGGGGACTTACTTGCCCAGCACCAGCTTGGCAATGGTCGCCAACTGCATGTTGGACGTGCCTTCGTAGATCTTGCCGATTTTGGCGTCGCGCCAGTACTTCTCTACGGGATAATCCTTGGTGAATCCGTAGCCGCCGTAGATCTCGATGGCCAGCGAAGTTACACGTTCCGCCACCTGCGAGGCGAAGAGCTTGGTCATGGCCGCTTCCTTGACGAAGTTCACGCCTGCATCCTTCATGCGTGCGCAGTTGTAGACCATCAGGCGGGCCGCCTCAATCTCCGTCGCCATTTGCGCGATCTGAAACTGAATTCCCTGAAATTCCGAAATCGCCTTGCCGAACTGCTTGCGCTCCACGGCATATTTGCAGGCGAATTCCCAGGCGCCGCGGGCCAGCCCGATCATTTGTGCGCCAATGCCGATGCGGCCTTCGTTCAAAGTTTCAATGGCGATCTTGTATCCCTTGCCGGGCTCGCCTAGCACGTTTTCCTTGGGCACGTGGCAGTCTTCCAGAATTAACTCGCAAGTGGACGACGCCCGGATGCCCAGTTTGTCTTCCTTCTTGCCGACGGTGAATCCGGGGAAGTTTTTCTCGATCAGGAATGCCGTTATGCCTTTGTATCCCGCGCTGGGATCGAGGGTGGCGAAGAGCACGAATAATCCCGCCTCTTTGCCGTTCGTGATCCACAACTTGCGCCCGTTGAGCACATACTCGCTACCTTTCAGCTGAGCGCGCGTCTGCAATGCAAATGCATCCGAGCCCGATCCCGCCTCGCTGAGGGCATAGGCGCCGACAATCTCGGCGGCCATCTTCGGCAGATAGCGCTTCTTCTGCTCTTCGCTTCCCCAGCGCAGCAGCGCGTTGTTGACCAGAGTATTCTGCACGTCGACGATCACGCCTGAGGAAGCGTCCACGCACGACAGTTCCTCCACGGCCAGGATCGCATCGAAGAACTTAGCTCCGCCTCCCCCGTACTCTTCGGGAATCTCAATCCCCATCAGTCCGAGCTGGAAGAAATCGTGAATGAGATCTTTTTCGAAGACGCCCTTCTCATCCATCTCTTTCACTAGCGGACGAATCTTCTCGTCGGCAAACTGGCGGATGTTGTCGCGAAAAAGAATTTCATCTTCGGTAAGGTTCGTGAGCGGCGGGGGAGCAGCGGCCTGCAGCGTGGTTTCGGGCATGAGAACACCTTCAAACGGTCAAGATGGCAAACCAAGGATTTTAGCACTCTGCAGGACGACGATCCCTAAACCACGAAGGGCACGAAGTTACACGAAGGAAAATACAAAGAATGAAGTCCTTAGTCATCCTTCGTGTCCTTCGTGGTTCATGGTTTTGTCTTTCAACATTAAATGGATTCATCCACGCGGCGGTTTTGAAGGCAGCACCGCACGTTTGGACTTCGGAGGAACATAGGTTAGCGCGGACGGGAATGAACCAACTTCAGCGTGTCGGCCTGCAGGATGCGCTTGATCTGGCTGCGGGCATGCACCGACCACGGACCGGCGGTGTCGAGCTTCACGTAGGCCTGCCAATGCTTGAGCGCCTTGCGCGGTTCACGCACCTTTTCGTACGCAAGCGCCAGATTGTAGTGAGCATCGGCGTAGGTGGGGGCCAACTGGAGAGCGGTCTTGTAAGTGGAAATAGCTTCGTGCACGCGTCCAGTCTCGTCGAGCACATTGCCGAGATCGAAGTAAGCGAGCGAATACCGCGGGTCGGCTTCAATGGCCTGGCGGTAGTGTTTTTCCGCCAAAGCGAACTCCTGCCGGTTGTAGTAAAGAGTGCCCAGGTTGATGTGCGCCGCAGCGTGCGCCGGATCGATCGCGAGCACTTGATGATAGGCGGAAATCGCTTCAGCCTGGGTATTGGGATCTTCTTCCAGCGCGATGCCGCGCGCAAACCATCCCGCAACTTCATCATCCCGCGGCGTGGGCTCGGACTTCGGCACGGGAGTGCTGGTCACGACTTTTTCGCGCTCGGAAAAATCCATCAGGAACTGTCCCGCGATCGGCTCCAGTAACTTGCCATCATGGCGGAACGCTACCCGATGCTTTGCCGTGGACCACGCCCCGGCTTCAAGCAGCGGCTTCTCGACTCCCGAAGCCTGCTTGCGCATGGCGTCCAGTGACTGGCGAATTACTGCCGGACGCACCCTCATGGCGCACAAATCGCGAACTTTTTTGATTTCCAGCAGATCGGAAAAAGAATACGCTTCGGCGGACAGTACCAGGCCAACCCGCTCCCAGCTGATCAACTGGCGCGGTGTTACGTGGAGAATTCTAAGTAAATCGGCTCGACTGTACACTCAACCGCCTGCAACAACGCTGCCGCCATTATCTGCAAATTGATGCAGGAAACGCAACTGCAAATGCTGTGAAACTCTGTGGAGAACCTGGTTGATTTACATGCAGCGGAAATGGTGCAACGCGGTTTTCACCGCGCGTCTTCTACCTCGTGTACCTCGTGCCAAATGTCCGAAACAGGAATGTGCTGCGCGCATTTTGTAAGAGCGGTTGGCCGTTGAATGACGCATCCCCGCTCCGATAGCCGCCCACGACATATTTCCATCCGAAGGGACTATCGACACTGCTCAGGCCGATCGTGTAAACCTGCCCGGGTGAAACTGGCAGACCGCCGCGAGGAAGAATGAACAGAACGTGACTACAGTCGTCGAGCGGCACTGTTTTGGACACAACTGCGAGTGCGACTCCTTCTTTGTCTATCACGGTAAGGTTGAGATCGGCAGTCTTTGGGCCGGGATTGGCGACCACCATTTCGACCTCGACACCGGTCAACCGAGGCAGCGAGGGCGTGAAGGCCTGGCGCAGCACGTTGAAGAGACTCGTCCACGCTCCCGTCCACGGCGCAGGGTTCGCCTGATCCGGCCTCATCAAAACCTGCACGGCGGACTGCGTACCGGCGGGCGATCCAACGCGAATCGTCACACTAAAATCAAGTCTCTTCGCCAGTTCGGGATCGTCCATGCAATTGATAATAGGAACTTCGACACGCGCCTCGCCCTCTGACATCGCCTCGAAAATATAGATAAACGTCGGGCCGCCGGGATTTGCCGGCCAGTCGAGGGCCACGCTCTCGAGCTTGAGCGCATTGGAAGAAACTTGCGGGTCGCCGTATTGCTTCGGGCCGATTGTTCCCAAGGTTATCTCGATCTGTTGACCCACCCGCGCGGCTAGCTGTTGCCCATTATTCTTGAAATCGAGCGCCAGCACCGGCTGCTGGCTTCTTCTTGGGGACAGGTGGGCCTTCTCTGCGTCTGCTTGACCGCAGGCGATCCGGGAGAATGCCAGCGCAACAAAAAGGAAGGCGGCTGGTGGTGAGATCGCCATAGTCTCCTCCTGCACCGTTAGAACTACTATGGCCCAATTTCTTGCCTTGAATAATTCTTGAGGGCTCTGCGCCATCTGAGTTCCGGTCCTTTTAAACTGCGACTGCAGCCTGGTATTCCTCGTATGTGCCCTTGAAATCGGTGATCTTGTGGTCGCTTTCGAAGTGCCAGATGCGCGTTGCCACCTCGTCAATCAAATCGTGATCGTGAGTGACCAGGAAAACGGTTCCCTGATAACGCTGCAAGGCGATATTCAGAGCGTTGATGGCCTCAAGGTCCAGGTGGTTCGTGGGTTCGTCCAGCACCAGAACATTTGGCTTTTGCAGCATCAGCTTGCAAAAGAGCAGGCGCGCGGCCTCGCCGCCGGAGAGCACGCTGGTGGACTTCGTGGCCTCATCTCGGGCGAACAACATCTGCCCCAGAATCCCGCGCAGTTCCTCGGTCACCGCCGCTCCGTCCCACTGATGCAGCCACTCGATCGCGGTCATTCCGCCCTCGATGAGGCTACGGTGATCCTGCGCAAAATAGCCAATCGACGCCTCATGTCCCCAGATCACTTTGCCGGAGTCGACGAACGGTCCGTCGTAGCCGCTGGTCTTGCGCAGTTCGGCGTCCGGCGTGGTGGGAGAATTGGCCAGCAGCGCGTTCAGCAGCGTGGTCTTGCCTGCGCCGTTGCGTCCCATGAGTGCGATCCTCTCGCCGCGGATGATGCTGGCTGTGAAGTTCTTGATGACGTGGTTGTCGCCATAGGCTTTACTCAGATGCTGGACTTCGAGAATGTGCTTGCCCGAGGGCCGCTTCTGCTCAAACTTGATGAAGGGCCGTTGGATGTTGGATTTGGCCAGTTCCGTCACCTGCAGGCGTTCGACTTCCTTGCGGCGCGATTGCACCTGGCTCGAGCGCGTGCCCGCCGCAAATCGCGCAATGAATTCATTCAACTGCGAAATCTTCTTGTCCCGCTGCGCATTCTGCGACTCAATCTGCGAGCGCACCTGCGTCTTGGCCACAACCATGTCGTCGTAGCTGCCCGTATAAGTGATGATGGTTTCATAATCGATGTCGGCGATGTGCGTGCAAATGCTGTTGAGGAAATGCCGGTCGTGCGAGATCGCGATCACGATTCCGTCATACACATTGAGAAAGCCCTGCAGCCAGTGGATCGAATCCAAGTCCAAATGGTTCGTAGGTTCGTCGAGCAGTAGCGCCTGCGGATGCCCGAATAGAGCCTGCGCCAGCAGCACGCGAACTTTTTGCCCGCCCTGTAATTCGCT
This sequence comes from uncultured Acidobacteriaceae bacterium, assembly GCA_963708335.1. GTDB lineage: Bacteria > Acidobacteriota > Terriglobia > Terriglobales > Acidobacteriaceae > Sulfotelmatobacter. The sequence goes on from OY970205.1 coordinate 129,819, forward strand.
CATCTTCCGAGTATGCAACTCGTCGGGAATGTCGAGCCCTTGCAGCAGAATGGCCGCGTCGCTCTCGGCGGTGTAGCCGTCTTCCTCGCCAACAATGCCTTCGAGTTCGCCGAGCTTCATGCCGTCAGCGTCGGTGATCTCTGGCTTCTCGTAGATGGCGTCGCGTTCCTGCATGGCCGCCCTCAGCCGCTTGTTGCCCATGATGACAGTGTCGATTGCCGAGTACGCGTCGAAGGCAAACTGATCCTGGCTCAGCACTCCGAGCTTGCGGGGACGCACCACCGTTCCTTTTTGCGGATCGAGTTCGCCGCTGAGCAGTTTCATAAACGTGGATTTACCCGCCCCGTTCGGCCCGGTCAGGCCATACCGCTTGCCCGGCGTGAACGCCGTGGAGACTTCATCGAACAGAATTTTGGCGCCGTAGCGCATGGACACATTGCTGACTGAAAGCATGTTTTCTTTGTAACTTCTTCAGGACCTGCGAGGAAATTTCCGCCAAGACGGTGCGCAGCTGGTGTTAATAGAATATCACGCCGGGGCTCGATCTACGCGACCCAAGGATTGATGATGGTAGCCGGAATATCACTAAAGTGTGCAGTGTTTCGCGTGGCAATCGCCGCCTGCCGGGCCAGCACGATCCCGGCGATCATGGTGTCGCGCAGGTCGACGGGACGCCCCTTGCCTTGCCGCGATGCCATTAGATCGCCCGCGTGACTGGCGGATTCGCCGTCGAACGGGGCGACGCGATGGTCGATCTTTTCAAGGAATGCCTCGAATGCCTGGAGCAGTACAGATCTTCGTCTTCCCGCGGCCATGATCTGCAAACCGAAGCGGACTTCAAAGGCCGTGATGGAGGTTGTCCAGATCGAGGTTCGAGGCTGGCGATCGAGCCACGCGAGGACCGTCGCGTCCGGGGAAAGCTGCATCAGCATGGAGAGCACGTTCGTGTCGAGGATAATCATCGCACCCGCTACTCCTCGAACGTAGGTGGCTTTATCGTGTAACCGCGGAGTTCAGGAATCTCGAAATCGATTCCTGATCCAGCGAACAGCGCTGCGATTTCAGTGCCCAGGCCACCAGCCGGAGCATTGGCTTCATGCACGGCGGCGCGGAGAATCTCGCGGACTTCCTCCTCCATGCTGCGCCCGTTGCGTTTCGCACGCCGTTGCAACCGGGCCTTGACTCCTTGTTCCAAATGTCGAACGACAAGCTGAGCCATCGCGCCTCCCATTAAAGTGATATCATGATATCATTGCTGCGTCATTTTCGCCATAGCTATTTGTTCTGCCCCTGTCCTGCGCTCGCGTCGACCAACTGCTGTATCGGAGCCACCACCATTAACAGCAGGTCGGCCTGGCGCGTCTTAGCTTGGTCGATCACTGCATTCTGCTGCGCCTTCCACGAATCGGGAGCAGGCTGGCCTTTGTCGAGATAGTCGAGAGCCTGCAGCCCCGCCGCTCCCAGCGCTGACAGACTCTGGGATAACGGCACATCTTCCTGCAGAAGAACGGATTGCTCGAGCACCGGATGCAGCCGGGCATCGTTATCCCGCCAGGTTGCGAGGTAGCTGCGAATCTGCGCCTCGGCCACCTGGTCTTTGTATCCGCTCTGCGCAAACGCCTGCACCAGATCGCTGAACCGCCGCGCCGTATCGCTCTCCGGATTGACCGCATCGATCATCCGCGTCAGTGGCGCGTGAAAGTCGATGGGACCTTTGGCATCGTCCCAGCGGTTGTAGTCCTTCACGGGCTCGACCACATCCGCCAGAACGCGCAGAGCAGTAATGTCCGCGTTCCCTGCCATGCGCTGCAACATCTCGGTTCGGGCCGAATTATGAGTCAGGCCGAGCCATTCCAATTCATAACTGATGGCATTCATGCGCGGGTACATCGACGTGACATCTTTCACTTCCTGTGGAGACCACAGCCGCTCGGCGATCACTGCGTTGCGCGGCCAGATGTGGGAATCGATATTTTCGGGGGTGACCCACTCGGCCCACTGGCAAGACTCGCCGCCGAGAATTAGGCTCTTCTCTTGCGGAGTGAGGTCAGCGGCGGCATCGGCCATCGGATCAACCGCATAGTGGCGCGCTGCCGGCCACATCAGGTCGAGGTAGTATCCGTACGAGAGCAGGCCCCGGTAGCCCTGTTTGGCGGCCGCCGCCAGCGACGCCTGCCCGCGCCACGACTGCACGACCACTGTCTTTGGCAAATCCGGATGCAGGATCTCGTCCCAGCCGACCATCGTCTTGTGGTTCTTGGCCACAATCTTCTCCAGACGCTGGTTGAAGTAGGCCTGAAGGTCCTGATTGTTCTTCATGCCGTGCGCTTTGATAAATTCCTGAATTTTCGGATTGGCGTCCCACTGCTTGCCGTCAACTTCGTCGCCGCCAATGTGAAAGTAGGCATCGGGAAAAAGCTTGGCCATTTCCGCAACGAATTTTTCCAGGAACTTGTAAGTCGAGTCGCGCGTGGGATCCATGATCGGATCGATCCCCCCGCCGTCCAGCGTGTATGGCCCTGGCCCGCTGGATAGTTCGGGATATCCCAGGTACCACGACCGCGTATGGCCGGGCATATCAAACTCCGGCATGACGCGAATGCCGCGATCATGCGCGTAGGCGATGAAGTCGCGAATCTCCGCCTGCGTATAAAACATGCCCTCCGATCCGGCCTGGGTGAGCTTGGGAAATTTCTTGCTCCCCACGCGGAAGCCCTGGTCATCCGAAAGATGCCAGTGCAGCACATTCATCTTCACCGCCGCCATGCCGTCGATGTTGCGCTTGAGCACGTCGATGGGAATGAAATGGCGGCTCACATCGATCAATAGGCCCCGCCATGGGAATCGCGGCTGATCTTTGATGGTGACCGCGGGTGCGGCGAATCCAGTGGGCGTGATTTGCACCAACTGCAGAAATGTCTGCAAACCGCGTAGCGCCCCGAGCGCGGTGGGTGCGGTAAGCGTCGCGCCCGAGTCGGCCACGATCAACTCGTATGACTCGTCCTCGCCCAGTTTTTGCACTGGCTCCATACCATGATCCGCATGGATCTGCAGTGTTGGCGTGGCTCCGGCTCTCGGTCGGAATGGAATTCCCGTCTGCTTGGATAACTGCGTCTCAAATCGTTGGACCGCGCCGTCCAGCGAAGCGTCACGAGCACCAGTGACCGCGACGGAGAACGATTGGTTGATTGGCAATTGCCCAGTGCCCTGCTGCACGCTCGCAGGCATGGGCATCAAGTTGAGTTGAGGTTGGGTTTGAGATTGACTATTTGCAAAAGGTGCAAGAAGCAACAAAACGATTCCCAGAGTTCGCATAAGCCTCTTATGAATAATATTGCGGGTGAGTTGGTCCTGAAGGGACCTCTGATAATAGCCCGCCACTTCAGTGGCGGGAAGCCATGGCCCGTTCGCAGTCCCGTGCCGGAGGTACGGCTGAATCGCGCGAGCGGCTCCGCGAACTTCCGCCGTCCCTCCAGGACGGTCTAAATTTCCGGCTTCCACCCGGCGTTGAAACGCCGGGCTATTGTCAGAAGTCCCTTCGGGACTTTCGCGAGCAGACATCCCGCGTTGCAAAACTCCGCGTCACGAGGGTTAGCCGAGGCTGTCTCGGTTGGCCCCATTCAGTGTCCCCCGCCCAACTCCCGCACGATCCCGCCCACAAACTGCTTCGCATCGCCAAACAGCATCAGCGTCCGGTCGAGATAGTAAAGCGGATTATCAATGCCGGCGAAGCCGGGATTCATGCTGCGTTTGATGACCATCACAGTATGGGCTTTGTCCACGTCGAGTATAGGCATGCCGAAGATGGGGCTCGATTGATCGGTGCGGGCGGCCGGATTGGTCACATCATTGGCGCCGATGATCAGGGCAACATCGGTCTGCGGGAAGTCGCCGTTGATCTCGTCCATTTCGATGAGCCGGTCGTAGGGAATGTCGGCTTCGGCGAGCAGCACGTTCATATGGCCCGGCATGCGTCCAGCGACCGGATGGATAGCGAAGCGAACGTCTATTCCCTTTTTAGTGAGCGCGTCATAGAGTTCCCGCACCTTGTGTTGCGCCTGCGCCACGGCCATACCGTAGCCAGGAACGATGACGACTTTATTCGCAGCCAACAAAATCGCAGCCGCCTCTTCCGGCGTAGCACTCCGCACGACTCGTTCTTCTTTCGCCGCGGCGGTCGAGGCTTGAACCTGCCCGAACGCTCCGAACATCACGTTGGTGAAGGAGCGATTCATGGCCTTGCACATAATCAGGGAGAGAATAAAGCCAGACGATCCATCCAGCGCACCGGCGACGACCAGCACTTTACTGTTCAGAACAAAACCCAGCAGCGCTGCCGAAAAACCTGCGTAGGAATTCAGCAGCGAGATGACCGTGGGCATGTCTGCGCCGCCAATCGGAGTGACCAGCAACACGCCAAAAATCAGCGCCACAACCACCATGATAGGAAACAGGGTGGCGTGCGCGGGATTCACCACCAGCGCTACTGCCAGCCCGAGCGCCGCTCCGAGCACCGAAAGACTGACGATATTCTGCCCGCGATAGACGATGGGGCGCTGCGGAAGTATCTCCTGCAGCTTTCCCGCGGCGATCAGGCTGCCCGTAAATGTAAGGGAGCCAATAATAACTTCCAGCCCGATCTCGCCCATTTGAAACCGCGTGACCGGCGCGGTGCCTACGTAAAATTCAGCGATGCCGATCATGGCCGCCGAAAGGGCGCCGAAGGCATGGCTCAACGCAGTTCGCTGCGGCACCGCGGTCATGTGCACCATGCCCAGCGGGATGCCGACTCCGGCGCCGATGATCAGGGGAATCAGGACCCACTTGTACTGCGCCACCTCGGGATTGAACAGCGTGGCGACAACCGCGAGGGCAGCGCCGATCTCTCCCGCCAGAACGCCCATGCGCGCAGTGGTAGGCGAACTCAGGAATCTGAGAGAAAGAATGAAGAGGACAACGGCCGCAATGTAAGCGAAATCGAGATACTGCTGCAGCGCGGCCGCGTTCATGATTGTTTCGACCTGCCGGACTTGAACATGCGCAGCATGCGGTCGGTAATCACGAATCCGCCAACCATGTTGCTGAACGAGGCCGCCACCGCAATGGCGCCGAGCACGGTGGTGAGCCGCGTTTCATGGCGCCCCGCAATGATGATGGCCGCGACTACGACGATGGCATCGAGGGCGTTCGTTAGCGACATGAGAGGGGTGTGCAGCAGGGGCGAAACACGTTTGATCACCTCAAATCCCACGAAGCCGGCCAGGATGAAAACGTAAAGGTTAGAAATGAAATCTGCTGGCATGATGGTTCCTTTGCATGTTTCAGTGCTGCGGCGCGAGCGCCGGCATTTTGAAGAATTCGCGCACCCGCGCGTTCACCACTTCGCCTCCCTGGGTGATCATGGTCTCGCGAATGATTTCGTCCTGCAGGTTCAGCTGCAGCTTGCCTTCTTTCACCATGTAGAGCAGGAACGTGGTTACGTTGCGTGCATACATCTGGCTGGCATGGTAGGGGACGCTGGTGGCGAGATTAATCGCGCCGATAATCGTCACTCCGTACGCCTGCACCGTTTCGCCCGTGCGCGTCAGCTCGCAGTTGCCGCCGCGTTCGGCCGCGAGATCGACAATCACCGATCCGGGCGCCATTCCTTTCACCATTTCCCCGGTAATCAATACCGGCGACTTCTTCCCCGGGATCACTGCGGCGGTAATCACGATGTCGCTCTCCGCGACCACGCGGGTCAGCAACTCTCTCTGACGCGCGTAGAACGTTTCGTCCTGCGCGGTTCCGTAGCCTCGTGCATCCTGGGCGTTCTGTGCTTCGATGGGAAGTTCCACAAATCGTCCACCCAGGCTCTGCACCTGCTCTTTGGCTGCGGGACGCATGTCATACGCAGAAGCCACGGCGCCGAGACGGCGGGCCGTGGAGATGGCTTGCAGTCCGGCGACTCCCGCGCCAATGACGAACACACGGGCAGGCGTGATGGTGCCGGCGGCCGTCGTCATCATGGGAAAGATCCGCGGCGAGGTTTCGGCGGCCAGCAACACGGCCTTGTAGCCGCAGCACGTTGCCATCGAGGAGAGTGCATCCATGCTCTGGGCGCGTGTGGTGCGCGGCATCAGTTCCACGGAAAAAGAGGTGACGCCCGCCTGAGCAATCTCTTGTACAACTTCCGCGGAGCCGAGGGGACGCAGGAATCCGATCAGGGCCTGCCCGCGCCGCATCAGCGGGAGATCGGCCTTGCCCGTAATGTCATTGGAGCCGTAGCACAGCACCTGCACCACAATGTCGGCGGTGCCGAATACGGCGGCGCGATCGGGCACGATCTTCGCGCCCTTCTCGACGTACATGGCGTCGGGATAACCGGCCTGCTCGCCAGCTCCCGCTTCCACGATGACTTCGAGTCCCGCTTTGACGAGGTTGGGAATCACTGCGGGAACGAGCGCAACCCGCCGCTCCCCGGGATAGCTTTCTTTCGGAACTCCAACGATCACGCGTGCCTCACATCAACCCACAAAAAGCGAACTGAAAACACTAACAGATCGGTGGAGGAACTGGAAGGCTGCGTAGTGTGGAACGGATCAGTTTGACGTTAGATGAGAACAATCATGAATCACAAAGGACACGAAGTATCACGAAGGGATTGAGGCGCTTCCTTCGTGCAACTTCGTGTCCTTCGCGGTGCTGGCCTTCAGATTGTCGCGGTGTCCTAGCCTGAATCCGCAGCGCCGATCTGGTTGAGATGATGAACCAGATGCGTAACATAATCCGTAGCTAAGAATTCAAGAGTGACTGGCTTACCTGAACCGATGCGGCAAGGAGTTTCAAGCTTGGAGGCCGGCAAATGCGCGATGATATGCGCTAGGTAGCGATTGTAAGCCGCCCACAGCGAGATCAGCAGCAGCCAATCGGCATCTTGAGGAGCTTGCACACGTATGTTGCCATCCTGATCGTAACCGGGGAATTCCAGCGAAGTCTGCAAGGCCGCGCGAACAAAGCGTTGGTGGTTGTTCGACGCCGAGTCGATCAGATGTGCAATCACCTGCTTGCGCGACCAGCCTCCGGACAATAGAGGAATGGTGCTTTCAGACGCGCTAAATGCGCGCAGTCTGGGCTCCGCCGTGTCGATCACGGATAGCAACTTCTCACTCAGTTCTTTCATTCGCCACCTCCGCGGCAATGAGGCTAGGAACCTCTGATTGAGCTCATTTCTGTCATCCCGAGCGAAGTAGAATTGCCGTCTTTCGGCAATTCTGCGCAGTCGAGGGACCTTGTGTTTTCTCGCTCAGCACTTGCTCAGAATTTGCCGAGAGGATTACGGCGTCATTGCCTTGGCTTCTTCGAATGTGGCTCGCTTCTACTCAACAGCCGCGGTTTACAACGCATCCGCCTGCTGCAGAAGTTTCTTCATCCCTGCCCAACTCTGGCGCGACGATTCTTCCGGCGACCCTCCGCCGTTCCAATGCGTCTCCAGGCTGACAGCATAGTGGTAGCCATCTCGCTTCAGCGCCTTGAATTGTCCCGCCCAGTCAATGATTCCTCCGCCCATCGGCGCCCAGTCATACTTATTCCCTCTTTTGACGACGTCTTTGCAATGGCAATGCCCAATGCGCTCCTTGGGCAACAGCTTGTAGCCATCGGGATAAGGAATTTCTCCGCTGGCGGCAGCGTTCCCTGGATCCCAATTCAGCATCAGCGACGGACTCTTTACCGCGCCCAAAACTTTAACCGCTTCAGCCGCAGTCGCCGTGTTGCATGCCATTTCATTTTCCAGAAGCAGAATGATTCCCTTCTTCTCCGCCTTGGCGGCTGCATCCCGTAGTTTGTCGTTGATGGCCGCGCGATACGGAGCCTGATCGTCCAGCCGCCAGAAGTCGAAGCAGCGCACCCGCTCCGTCTGAAACGATTTCGCCATCTCTATCGCGCGCTCAAGAACTTCGTCCTGCTGGTCAAGCGTAAAGTTCGCGCCAAAACTCTTGGCTTCGCTGAATTTGGATTTCGGCGCTCCCGGCCAGTCGACCTTAAACAGCGGGCTGGCAATATCGGTCACCTTGAGCTGATATTTCTCGAGGATGCGCTGCGCCTCGGCCACCTCCTTTTCGTCGAGATTCACAATGTTCTTCTTCCACATGCCACGCAGTTCGATCCAATGCATGCCGAATTCGCGCGACGCCACCTCGCAGGCGTGCCCGAAGTCCTGGGAAATCTCGTCGTTGATGACCGCAACGCGGAATGGCGAATCAGCATCGTCCCGCGGCGCAAATCGCGACGTGGCTTTCGCAGCCGTCATAGCCACCATCCCCGCAAGAAATTCGCGGCGCGCAAGCTCAACCGGCATGGCTTCCTCCTCCTCGTTCGCAGATAAGGCGTAATCAAAATCTACCACCATCGAAACGGCGGTGGGTAGGCTTGCGCCCCGGTCTGCACATCTGATGCTCAGCAACTCTGAAAGTATGCGTTGAACGAGGCTCTGGGCGCGGCTGTTGGGCTGGGCAGCTAATTTGACGTTTTTCGGAGCGCGCTTACTTTTCGGCGAGAAGCGCGGGCAAAGGAACTCAGCCCGGAGGAATACGTGAATTTGCAATCCTGCCGCTACGTCGCATTTGACGTTCGCTCCCGTCCGACCTAGTATTTCCGCCAATGGCACCTTCCTCCCAGCTTGTCGGTGTGCGGAGGCTAGCATGACGCGACTCAGCTTCGCTTTCGTGGTGCTGTTTATCGGAGCGTACTCCTCGTTCCTGCGAGCGGGTTTTGCCCAACATGAACATCCTGCGGGCGACGCGGCAAGACTCGGCAAGGTCACGTTCCCAGTTTCCTGCGCTCCATCGGTTCAGCAGCAATTCAGCGGCGCGGTGGCGATGCTCCATTCTTTTTGGTACCAGAAAGCCCGCGAAACCTTCGGCGCTGTAGCGGACAAAGACCCGACGTGCGGCATGGCATACTGGGGAATTGCCATGACTTATTACCATCCTCTGTGGCACCCTCCCGATTCCGCTGACCTCAAGGCGGGCGGCACATTCATTGAGAAAGCAAAGCTCGTTAGTGCCAAGACGCAGCGTGAGCGGGACTATATCGTCGCCATCGAGACGTTTTACAAGGACTCAGACAAGTTTGACCATGCCAGTCGCGCACTGGCTTATGAACGAGCGATGGAACAGGTTCAATCGCGTTACCCAGACGACCATGAAGCTGCAATCTTTCATGCCCTGGCACTGCTCGCCACTGCATCCTCTAACGACAAGACCTATGTGAATCAGAAGAGGGCTGGCGCGATCTTAGAGTCGTTGTTTTCGGAAGAGCCAGAGCATCCCGGCATAGCCCATTACATCATCCACGCGTATGACTATCCGCCGCTAGCGCAGCGAGCTTTGAATGCGGCGAGGCGCTATGCCCAGATCGCGCCCGACTCGCCACACGCGCTTCACATGCCCTCTCACATTTTTACCAGGCTCGGTCTGTGGCAGGAGTCTATTGATTCCAATCTCGCGTCCGTAGCCTCAGCGAAGAAAAACAATGCGCCGGGGGACGAGCTTCACGCAAAAGACTACTTGATCTATGCCTATCTGCAAGGTGCTCAGGATCGAGAAGCGAAAAAGCTACTGGAGTCACCACCGCCGGGCCGTACCAGTGACCCGGCGTACATGACTTGGCTCTACGCCATGGCCACATCGCCTGCCCGGTATGCTGTTGAACGGAAGGAGTGGGCAGAAGCGGCCGCTCTAGTAGTGCCAACAAACACGTTTCCGGGCGGGCAGTGGGCGTGGACGGAAGCGAATTTACACTTCGCACGCAGCCTCGGACTTTCGCACACCGGTAAAACCGAAGCCGCTCGGATGGAAGTGCTGAAGCTCACATCGCTTCGTGACACGCTCACCGGGATCGGCGACAAGTACTGGGAAGATCAGTTGGAAATCCAACGCGAGAGCGCGGAAGCCTGGATTACGCTGGCAGAGGGCAATAGCGACCAAGCTCTCCGCCAGATGCGTTCTGCCGCTGAGCACGAAGACAGGACTGACAAGCACGCCGTCACGCCGGGCGTCATCATGCCTGCTCGCGAGATGCTTGGCGATATGTTGCTGCAACTGAAGCAACCCACGCAAGCGATGAACGAGTTTGAAGCCGTCTTGCGAACTGCCCCAAATCGCTTCAATGCTCTCGCAGGCGCTGCGCGAGCTGCAACGCTTTCAGGAGATGACGAGAAGGCGAAGACGTACTACTCCAAGCTCCTCTCCGTATGCCAACACGCTGACGGAGACCGACCGGAGCTTGACGAAGGGCGTAGCAGGGGACGGCGGGAACTGCGAAACTGAAGGTAGTAAGCGCAGGGCGAGAGCAAACTTCAACAAAAAACAAAACGCCCCAGACTCGTAAGAGTCCAAGAGGCGTTTGTTGATCAGCCCTCCCCCAAGTGCTGCTCAAAGACAATCTAACTCCGCCCCCATTCCCGGTAAATGGCTCCCCAGTGCCATGCATGGCACGAACGTGGTAGCCAAAGAACCTCGGCCGGAAGTGATTGAAAAATAAGGAACGACGCCAGGAACAGAACCCCTTGGGGGCTCTGCGGTATTTCGCATTCATGGAGTATTGAACTTCCGCACGGTGCCGAAGACTGGTTGATGTGAGAATTGCTCAAAAAAGCTGGAGCCGACGACCAGACTTGAACTGGTGACCTGCCGATTACGAATCGGCTGCTCTACCAACTGAGCTACGTCGGCCTGTTCTCGATTCTAAATGGGAGGCTAGAAACCGTAAAGCGATAAGCCGCTCCGAGCGACGCGATCAACCGGCTTGAAGTCTGCGAGCCCCTAGTCTCTCGCGCTCAGGTCAACTCCCTCCGTAACTACGCCCCCGCCGCGTCCCCTGCTAGCCTGCAATCAGGACCTGCCCCATTTTCATGGGCTGTTAGGGATGCCGCCGAATAGGAGCAGAATCAGGCGGGGACACTCTTCTAAAGAGATGGCCTGCGAGAATCCTTCGCTCGAACGGAAACAGCCCAATTTTCTTCCGCCACAATCCCCATCTGCGTGATTCCTGCCTTGATCGCACGGATCGCCGCGCGCCAAGAACTCAAGCCACCTGCAGTTCGCGATTTTCTACCGCGACATAACCGAAAACCCTACACCGCGCGCGCCTTCACCAGCGCCTCATATTCCTGCTCCGACGACGCCGGCAGCAGCACCCACATCGTATAAACGCCCATCGCGGTACCTAGCGGAATATTGGTGAAGAGCGAAATGAACGCCAGGATCAGCGCCATGGTGCGCGCCCAGCTTTCCCGCTGCAGCAAGCCCCATCCAGTCAGAAATCCAAAGGCCGCCTTGGCGAGCACAATGAATCCGAGCGTGGTGAACAGCGCAGTCAGAAAGCCGGTGGGCACATCCGGCGGCACATCTTTCATCTCGTGCAGATGTGGAAACAGCGCATTCCCCAGAACCAGCAGCACCAACCCGCCCAATGTGTTGAACGCCGAAAACGCCAGCCATAAGATCGCCAAAAGATGCACATGCCGCTGCACTTTTCCCGGCAATGCCCGCGGCGCGATCGTTCCCAGGATCTGTTTGCCGCATTTGCTGCAGAATGCCTGTCCCGGCTGTACCTCAGTGCCGCATCCATCGCAGAACATGTTTTTCGTCCCCCGGTGCGTTCGCGGTTCGCGTTTTCCTCCCGCGAGCTTTCATTCAACTTTCAACAGATGATGATACGAAAACATTGCGGAACAGTTCCGTGAATGCGCGTTCGTCTCGCGCGAACCTCATGCGGAGTCGCATGCGCTGAAAATTCAAAAAACGAAAAGGCCACCCGGCAACAGGGTGGCCTCTTCTTCAAGGGAGAATAGTTCCAACGGAGCTTTAAAATCCGTCAAAACTTTCTGCGACAAATCTTATGAGTCTAAAAACGGGGGTGTCAAGGGATTTTTCGGAAATAAATGTCTTTGTTTTCAATGGCTTACAAAATGAATTAACAAAGCTGAAGAGTGTAGCAATTTGAGACAAAACGCCCTGCCTAACCCTCTAACACAATCTATTCAAAGCTACTTACTTGCCTCAGGCCGGGTTTTGCGGGGGCCTGTCGCCCCCTTCCGTCCCGGTTAGGGAAATCTCCTCCACCATCGTTTCGGTCAGGTGCAGCGAGATGAATTCCATCTGTTCCGGCCGGTCAAATACCCGGTCCGGATACCACCGCTTCATCAAAATGCGGATTCCCCCGAACGCCACGCCCGCCACAATCGCCAGTCCGCCGACAATTGCGCACAAGACCACAATGTTGAGAATCAGCTTGTAAAGATCGCGCGCCTGCGGGTTATCGGTCGGCGTGTTCCAGGTAACGCTGGCCTCGTAATTCACCATGTTCAGCAGAGATTTCGCGTCGCTGTCGGAAACCGGTCCGGTCGCGACCGCAACGATCGGGCCAGTGCGCTTATCGAAGAACGAACCTGCGTTTTCGATGCTCGAAACCCCGCCCTGCGATGGAGTCAGATGATGCGCGGCATCGATGCGTCGCAAGTGATCGGCAGCGAGTTGCGGTGTTGGATAAGAAATCAGCATCAATGTGGCTTCACCACTCGGTGTGTTGTAGCGGCCGAGACTCACTTCTGAACTTGCATTGAAGTCCACCAGGTCAGCCGAAACCGGAGGCGCCAGCGCGTCCAGCGCCGCCGGTCCCATCACATATTTCTGCGTGTTGGCGACGTAGGCGCGGCGGGGCATGAGTTCGATAAACGTCGGCAAGTTCGCCGAATTTCCGCTGGGACGCGGCAGCGCTCCCGCCAGTTCGCGCAACTCTGCTCCCGACATTGCCGATTCCTTACTGAACTGCGCATCCACCAGGACATTCCCGCGGTAAAACAGCACTCGCTGTCCCAGCGACGCGCCCTGATCGCCGATCTGCTCCTTCGTCATCGCCGGCTCCAGGTAAAACGTGTAGGCTCCAAACGCACCGGAAGCGTCCGCGAACCGCGCCGCCCGGATCTTCAACGTGCGTCCATCGTCCCGCGTATAAGTACCAGAAGCCAGATCGGTGAAGCGATATTCCTTGAGCACAGCAGCATTGGTCGAATCAGCGGCCGCCGGGTCGAGGCTCGTCTGCGGAGAACTCTGCAGCTCCCATCCGCCAAACTGCTGCGGAAGCAGCGCGGCCTGTTTTGAAGGATTCTCCTTCGAAGAATTCTGGCTCGAAGAATGAACGTCGGACGCCTGAGCGTCAGACCGAACTGCAGCGCCCGCCACCGAGGTGAGCCCCAATAAACAAGCCAATGTAAACGCAATAGCAACAGACTGGAAAAATCTCATGGAATGGCCCCGCAGGCGCAAAACTCCTCTACTAATTAGACCACAGAGCCGCAAGAAAGGTTTCACAAACCCCAAACACGTAGCCCCGGACGCATTCGTCCGGGGGGTTCGCGTAAAGCACCCGATAGCCGGATGGATTCTTGAAACGCCGCGTTTTCAGCTTACTTATTGCACCCGCGAATTGACCGCCACATCCGGATCAGAATACCGGGGCCATCGAGGAGCGCGAAGTTTGGCGTCGGATCGACCAGTTCAGTTACGTCTCGCTGCACGGGCATGGGATAGTCGCAGTAAGTCGACAAGAGCTGGTCAAGAATTGCCGGGTCAGTTCCGGCGTAGCGGTGGCATTCGAGTTCCTGAGCCTCTAGCACCTTGATGGCGCGTTCGAGTTCTGCCGGGGTCCCCGGCGTTTTTTTCCAAAAACAATGTGGAATCTTCTCGTCTGTCCAGCCCACTAGGTCCGGCGCTACGACCTGAGGAACTCCGCAGGCGAGGCACTGCCCTTTTTCAACATAGAAGTCACCCGGCACGCAATTCGGATGGGGAGTAAATTTAGGAGCGCCAGCCATATCTGCTTACGGATGATGAACCCGGAAATACTGGCTAATATTGTACCCAGAATAAGGCCATCACTCACGACCGGATCGGTGTATATGAGGTCCCGCAAAAACCAGGGAGCTAACTCGCTTCCCGCCATAGTCTTACCCAGAACCATGTTACCTTCGTGCCTCCCCCGCTACACATCGGGGCCATTCCCCCCGCATCGCCCCTGTTGCACACTAACTCAAGGTGATAGCAATGGGGTCAGGAACTGTGGAGCAGCGGCGCGGAAGTCGTACCAAAGCCGTTCTTCCGGTGCGCGTGAAAGGCAAAGACAGCGCCGGCAAGGCTTTCGACGAACTGGTCCACACGCTCGACGTGACTCCCGATGGAGTGCGGTTAGGCTCCGTGCGACACCAGTTGAAGGTGCTCGATGAACTTACAGTTTTCTATCGCCAGCGAAGAATTCAGTTTCGCGTCGTCTGGACGAAAAAGCTCGAGGGTACGTCGGAATTTCAAGTCGGGCTGCAGGCCGTTACGCACGATAGTGAAGTCTGGGGGCTAAGTTTTCCGGAGTATAAACGCCAACCCGCTTCGCCATCGGTGGTCTTAAGCAGCGCAGGAGCATAAAACGGGAAAGGAACAACCATGAACTACAACTTACGCAATCTTTGGTCAGATGAAGACGGTCAGGATATCGCCGAATACTCTGTCATGCTGGCAGTCGTGCTGGTGATCGTCGTGGGCACCGTCCGCCTGATTGGCTCCAACGCCTCCAACGTCTTCTCGCAGGTCGGCAGCTCGATCCAGTAAGCGGCTCCCCCTACTCCGCTCGCGAAGCAAAGTTGAAAGTTATTGTCCCGCGGCTTTGTCCAGCTTGCTGGCCACTTTCACTCCGCTCAATCCATCCACATACTTCGCGATTCCCCGGTACAGCGATTCGGCGATGCGCTGGCGGTATTCGCTGGTTTCCAGGCGATGCTCGTCGGTGGGATTGCTGACAAATGATATCTCCGCCAATATCGATGGCATATTGGCGCCAATCAGCACGATGAAAGGCGCTTTCTTCACCCCGCGGTTGCGGATAGCCGGACTCTTCGCCGCCAGCCCGCTGTGCAGCGATTCCTGCACGTCTCCGGCAAACTCTCGCGACTCTTCAATCTTTTCCTTCAGCGCGATTTTCTTTACCAGATCCTGAAGCTGGTAAATCGACTGTTCCGAAACCGCGTTTTCCCGCGCTGCTACTTCCAGCGCTTCCGGCGAAGAAGTGAAGTTCAGGTAATACGTCTCCACGCCCCGCGCATCCGGATCGCGGCTCGAGTTGGCGTGAATCGAGATAAACAGGTCAGCGCGCTGCTGGTTGGCGATGGCGGTGCGCGTCTCCAGCGGAATAAACGTATCGTTCTTGCGCGTGTAGACGACTTCTGCGCCCAGCCGCGTCTGCAGCAGTTTTCCCAGCCGCCGCCCGACCTCTAACACTAAATCTTTTTCCTCGAGCCCGTTGGGACCGATCGTCCCAGTATCATGTCCGCCATGCCCGGGATCGATCACGATCTTGCCAATCTTCAGCCCCAGCGCGCGAATCAGCGACCGATCGCCGCTGGCCGTGGGCTTTGCCTCGCGCATATCCAGGTCATTCTCATTGTCCCGCCTCCGGTTCGAAGCCAAGCGCGACGACGATGCCTTTCCACGCGCATGCTTTGGCGGCGCAGGAGTTTCTTCATCCTCATCGTCCGCTTCGACCACGACTTTCTTAACCGCCGGCGTGGTCCGGGCATTCGCAGCGCGTTTCAGTTGCGAAGCATCGCTTGCAGCCGTACTCGCCTTGGGCACAATTTTCGTTTCGTCGCCTACATCTTCGCTGGTCACGGGCGCCTTTCCTGCCTCGGCGCGCAGTTCCCCATTGACTTTTGCTTCCGCTTCTCTTAATGCCTCCTCCGGCGTCAATTCATCGGCGCTCGCGTCGGCCGCCCCTGATCCCGCCGTCGGTGGAGCCTCCACATCCGCCATCGCCTCGCTGTCTTTCATCAACTTGGCGTGCATGTTCTTGCGATTGTTTTTGCCGTGAATGTCAATGATCAGGCGGTAGGGATCGGGCAGCAGAAACGCTTCGTAATCCGAAAGGTTAGCGACCTCGAGCACCACCCGCGTGCGCCCCGGTTGAAACTGCGCCACCCGAATCTTCTTCAGGAACCCGTCATCCACGTCGAAGCTCTTGCCAACCAGCGTCGATGCCAGCCGCGTGCCCCTCAAGTCAAAGAAAATTCTGTCGGGATGAGAAATGCGCTGCGAGCCAAACTTGATCTCGTTTTCCAGATCAATTGCTACGCGCGTGTAATCCGGAGTAGACCAGTGCCGGATTCCGGTCACCCGCGCCGTCCGCCCGCTATGCGCCTCCGATGATTCCGGCGCGGCGTCGCTCCTGCCTTCGCTGCGCTGACCTTCGGCAGGCTTCGCCTCAGCCGTCGAGTCATCCTCCGAATCAGCGTCGTCAGCGGACCTTTCGGCATTTTTGCTCTTGACCGCAACCTCTCTGCCAGTCTTTTTCTGCTTCTGCGCCTCGGCCTTTTTCTCACCCTCCGTGTCGCGAGCGAGGGCAGCGATCTTTCGCTTCGCATCCTCCGCCAACCGCTGCTGCGGATAGCGGTGCAGGAACTCCTCAAAAGCGGCGCGCGCCTGCTCCGCGTCGTTCAGGTCGTCCTTGTAGATCTCTCCTATGGTGAAAAGCGCGTCGCAGCGATATTTGCTGCCGGGATACTCCTTTCGCAGAAACCTGTACTGCGCAATCGCCCCATTCAGGATCTTGTCATCGTCGAAGCGCCGCCCCATTTCCACGAGCGTCTCCGCCACGGCCACTACGCTGGGGTCCGCCTTGGTCGACGTAGGCGCGCCATAATAAACATTGCGATAGGAGTTGATGACCCGCTGGTAGTCGCGCCGCGTGCGCTCGGCTGGAGGACGTCCGTTGAGCGCTTCCCGCATCCGCTCCGCAGAGGCAAAGCGTTCCCGCGCCCACGCTTCCCCATGATGCACGCGGGCATGGGCCGGCACTCCGGAGAGGGCCAGAAACAGCAGCAGCGCTCCCCAGCGCCACCCGCGCTGGCTCGATTTCTTTTTCACAGTCGCCGGTCCGTTACTGTCTCGATCCGCCGTTTGCAGTTGAACTGCCTTGGTACCTGAGAGAATTCTAAGTTAAACAGATGCTCGATTCTTAGTCGGTGTTGCTGATGTATAGCACTCCCCGTGCATCTCGTTGAACCCGCACGGGTTCATGGTTCGCACCCGACGGCGACAGATCGAAGCCGCCGTAATAAAGGTTGGTGATCCGGCGAACGTAGTTCTGGGTCTCGGCAAAGTGCGGCACACCCGCACTCCGCGCCACCGCCCCCGACCCCGCGTTATACGCCGCCAACGTCAATTTCACGTCCCCGCCATAGTTCTCCAGCAGTTGTTTCAGATGCCGCACCCCGGCATCCACGTTCTGCTCGGGGTCAAACGGATTATTCACCTTCAGCGAGCGCGCGGTCGAAGGCATGAGTTGCATCAACCCCATCGCTCCCTTGCGCGAAACCGCATTGGAGTTGAAATTCGATTCCACTTTCACTACTGCGCGCACCAGGTTCGGATCCACATTGTGCCGGGCGGCTGCCATTACGATCGATTGGTCAATTTCCTCCTGCGAAGCCTGATGTCCGCGCGAGTTCGCCGCCACAATTTTCGCGTTCGCCGACTGCACCGAGTCGTGCCCGAAATACTGCGTGACCTCTGCCGCGGCCGATCGCGCCGCTTGCATCGAGACCCTGCCTGCCGACGCCACCGGCTTCCACCGGCCTTCTTTGCTGCTCCAATACACCAAGGACGAGCGCTTGGCAGGGGCCGCCACCGCTACAACTCTCTGCGCCGGGCCAGCTTCGTTCACATACACCTTCCGCCCGTGCTCTTCGGTGGTAGTGATCGCCTCCGAGGAACGATCGTTCTCCGCCGCCCACAGGTGGGGCGCTGCTAGCGATGAAAAGGAGGTCGCGATTGCCGTCGTGGCCGTCAGCATCAGTGCGAGTTGCAGGCGCTTTCGCATAGTCCGGGCGTTTTCCTTTCCCCCAAACCTCATCGAAGGGCTCCCAAACATACGTTGCCCTTTCACCTTCCACCCGCAACCTGACGGAGAATCCTGAACCAGAGTACGACGATTATAGGCGTGAGTTCTCCCACCGTACAATCTCTCCGAAGGGAGTAGAACCACCGGAGTAATAGAGATAAATCATTTAGTTTGTGAAGATTAGATAACCATAAGATTTCCGCTCGCAATCCCCAGTAACCATTGTGAGATTACTATTGCCCGCGATTGTGCGGTTGCCCCTACGGCACCGAGACGGGTTTTCTCTGCGTCCTCTGCGGGAACTCTGCGGACTCTGCGGTGTAAAGCTTTAAACAAATGACCGCAGTCGCACATGGGATGTTCATCCCGTGCAGAAAAGATGAAATAGGTCGCCGAAGTTTCGCGGAGGGTCGCGCAGAAAAGCTGTGTGAGTCCGGCGATGTTTGTCCCGGAGGGATATCCGAAAATAGCCCGGCGTTTCAACGCCGGGTAGCGTGCAAAGAAACGTGAACCGCGTCCCGGAGGGACGCCTTAAACTCGGCACCCTACCCCTTCTCCAGCGCCGCCGCAAACGCGTCCAGCGAAAGCGAGCGTAACAAATTCCTCCGCATCCCGCGTTCCACCTCCGCCAACCGGTCCGATGCGGCCGTGATCCATTCAAAATCCGCCGTCTCGGCCAACCGCTTCAATTCCGATGCAATATCCGTGTTCCGGACCAACTCCGGCGCGCCTGCCTCAATCGACGCCAAATCGCGCAACAACGAATATAACGTGCGAATCAACTGCTCGGTCTTCTCCCGCCCTTCCGCCCCCGCACGGTACGATTCCGTGACCTTAAACAATTCGCTGTGTTCCCCGCCCGCCAGCGCGGATTTCAAAATTGTTAGCGCATGCCCACGCGCCACCACGTATGCCGCCAGATCGAAGCTGCGCGCCCGTCCCACCGCCCCCTCGCAAAGCCGTGCCACCAGCGCCCGTTCGGCCGCCTTCCACTCCGGACGATGCTTTGCCAGATACGCCTCGATCTCTTCCCCCGACAAGGCCCCGAGCTGAAATACCATCGACCGCGAGCGGATCGTCGGCAGCAACTCGCCGGGATTTTCCGTCAGCAGAAAAATCGTCGCAAACTCCGGCGGTTCCTCCAACACCTTGAGTAGCGAGTTCGCCGCCTCTTTCATAAAAGCCGAGTCAGTGAAAATGTAAACCCGTTCCCTGCCCTCCGCCGGACGGTAATAAATCGTCTCGATCACTCGCCGCACCTGATCGACCTTGATCATCATCTGCGGAGGATCGGGGGGGATGACCAGTACGTCGGGATGCGTCTGCACAAACAGCCGCGTCTCTTTTTTGTCCGTCTCGCGCAGATTCTCCCGCGCCTCCACCGCCTCGGCGAAGCGCGCATCCAGATCGGCCGCCTGCGCAATGCGCGTGCAGTTCGCGCATTTCCCGCAAAAATCGGGCAGCCCATCCGTCCTGACCGGGTTGAGACAATTCAGCGTCTGTGCCAGCATCAACGCCAG
This sequence comes from uncultured Acidobacteriaceae bacterium, assembly GCA_963708335.1. GTDB lineage: Bacteria > Acidobacteriota > Terriglobia > Terriglobales > Acidobacteriaceae > Sulfotelmatobacter. Next base: position 149,264 of record OY970205.1, read on the forward strand.
CGTGTACTTGCCCGATCCCCGCCCGCCAGCCAGCATCACCGCATGCGGAAACCGCTCGCGCGCCAGCATGTCGCGCAAGCGATGCACCGTCTCGGCATTTCCATGAAAGTCAGAGAACATAAAGAGCAGCACTTAGCACTTAGCACTTAGCATTCAGCACTCAGCATTCAGCCAAGCACGTGTCCGGGTCTTCCCCCAACGACTACGATAACGCTTGAGGGCCAAGTGCTAATTGCTAAATGCTAAGTGCTCAGCCCCGAAGTCCGCTGAGTGCTGAGTGCTGACTGCTGCTTCTCACACCAGCCTCATCTTCCTCCGCACCAACTCCACGATCCTCTGATGCGTCTGCCCAGGCGTGCCCCGCGCATCGACCACTACCACCCTTCCCGGCTCGCGCTTCGCAATCGCAAGATATCCTTCATGCGCCCGCGTAAAAAACGTACGCGTCTCCTGCTCGAACCGGTTCTCGTCGTGCCTGCGGCTCGAATTTTTCGAATCGCGCTTATTCCGCTGCCGCGCCCGATGCACGCTGGCCGCCGCATCCGAATCCAACAGAATCGTCAAATCCGGCTGCAGATTCCCGCACAGCACCCGATGCAACTCCCGCACCGCCTCGCTCCCCAGCCTGCGCCCATAGCCTTGATAAGCCTCAGTCGAATCAGTGAACCGGTCGCAGAGCACGATGCTTCCCTGCGCCAGCGCTGGCTCGATCACCTCCGCAATGTGCTGTGCCCGCGACGCAAACATCAGCGCCATCTCCGCCGGTGGCGAAAGCCCCGCCGTCCCCGAGTCGAGCAGCACCTTGCGAATCTTCTCACCCGTCAGCGTTCCCCCGGGCTCGCGCGTCTCCACCACCTTATGTCCCGAGGCCCGCACCACCGCCGCCAGCTTGCGCAGCTGCGTGCTCTTACCCGTGCCATCAAGCCCTTCGAATGTAATGAATTTCCCGCGTCGCGACATGAAGCAAAATCATAGCAGTGTCGAACCCGTCTGTATGGTCTCGCCTGTGTTGCTTTGCCTGTGTGGGACCGGGTCCATGACCCGGTCAGGCGGTGCGCAGCACCGCTGCCTGTGTTACTCTTTGCACGCGAAAACGCCCAACCCCACTTTCATGAAACTTTTCATCTCCCTCAGCCTAACCCTACTGTTCACACTCCCCGCTCTCGCCCAAACATCCATCCTAGGCTTCACTCCCGCCCACTCCACCACCGAAGCCAAAATCGAATCCAAGTTCAAATCGATTCCCACTTCCGACGAAGAACGCCGCCAGCACCGCATCTTCACCTCCGAGCCCCACGTCGCCGGATCGAAGCGCAACAACGAACTCGCCGACTACATCGCCGCCGAATGGCGCAAGCAAGGGCTCGATGACGTCGTCATCCACCGCTATGACGTTTACGGCACCAATCCCAAGTCGGCCTCGCTAGAGATGATCGCCCCCGTCCACTATCGGGCCACGCTCCGCGAAGCCCCGCTCGACCCTGATCCCGACTCGAAAAATCCCGCCATCAGCGGCGCCTGGCTTGGCATGTCCATCTCCGGCGAAGTGACCGCGCCCGTCGTCTACGCCCACAGCGGCAATCCCGAAGACTACGATCTGCTTCGCCAGAACGGCATCAGCGTCAAAAACAAAATCGTCCTCGTGCGCTACTCCAATCCCTACAGCTATCGCGGATTCAAAGCGCTCACCGCCCAGCGCGAAGGCGCCGCTGCAATTTTGATTTACAGCGATCCCGCCGAAGACGGCTACAAGCAAGGGAAAGTCGATCCCGATGGTCCCTGGGGCCCGGAATATAAAATCCAGCGCGGCGCCATCACTTACGATTTCATCGTCCCCGGCGATCCGCAAACCCCGGGCTGGGCCTCGGTTCCCGGCGCAAAGCGCATTCCAATCGAGCAGGCACAGTCTGCACCCAAAATCATGGCCCTCCCGCTCTCCTGGCACGACGCCAAGCCTTTGCTCGAAAATATGGACGGCCCGCCCGCTCCACAAAGTTGGCAAGGCGGACTGCCCATCTCCTATCGCCTCGGCGGCGACCGCGTGAAAGTCCATCTGAAAATCGAGATGGAGAACGGCCTCCAGCCCTACTACGTTGTGGAAGGCCGCATTCGCGGCGCCGAACTGCCCGACGAATGGATCGTGCTCGGCAATCATCGCGACGCATGGGTCTTCGGCGCCGTCGATCCCTCCAGCGGCACCGCCTCCATGATGGAACTCACGCGCGCTCTCGGTGCGCTCGCGAAGCAAGGCATGCGCCCCCGTCGCACCATCGTGGTCTGCAGCTGGGACGGCGAAGAAGTCGGCCTCACCGGTTCCACCGAATGGGGAGAGCAATTCGCCGACGACCTCCGCGCCAAGGCCGTCGCCTACATCAACGTCGACGAGGCCACCTCCGGCCCCGACTTCTACGGCCAAGCCGTCGCCTCGTTAGCGCCTATGCTGGTCGAGACCACTCGCTCGCTACAAGATCCCTCCGGCAAGAGTCTCTACGAGGCCTGGAAGGCCCGCGTGGAGCGTGAGAAAAAAGAAGGCAAGCAATCCGGACAATTCAACGACTCGGGCATCGTCGACGACAATCTCGCCGACACCCGCATCGGCAGCGGCTCCGACCACACCGTGTTTCTGAATTTCCTTGGCGTGCCCGTCCTCGGCCTCGGATTCGTCGGCGACTATGGCGTCTATCATTCCGCCTATGATGACTTCTATTGGATGAATCATTTCGGAGATCCCGGTTATCGCTATCACACGTTAATGTCACAGTTGTGGGGCGTCACCGCCCTCCGCCTCGCCAACGCCGACCTGCTCCCCTTTGACTTCGCCACCTATGCCACCAACGTCCGCCATTTCGTCAACGACCTCGCGAAAGCCAACGAGAAGATTATGTTGGGACAGCCGCCCTCGGCTGCCCGGCAGTCCCTCGACTTCAAGCCGATCCTCGATTCTATCGACGCCTTCGAAGCCGCCGGCAAGCGACTGAATACCTCCCTGATCCGGCAACTCGCCTCCGGTTCAGTCGATCCTAAACAAGCATTCACTTTGAATCACGGCATGATGCAAGTCGAACGCAACTGGCTCAACCCCGACGGCATCCCCGGTCGCGCTTGGTTCAAACACACGCTCTACGGCGCCCGCTTCACTTACGCTCACCTGGAACTACCCGGCCTGACCGAAGCCGTCGAAAAACAAGATTGGCCAACTGCGCAGCGGCAAGCAGAAATCCTCCAGCGCGCCCTGCAGACGAATACCGAACTTTTAAATCATCTAGCCGAAACCCAGTACTAGCGATTCACTTCGTCAACCTTATGTGCCTTCGATGCTGCAGCCTTCGTGCACCCTTGGTGCCCTACGTGGGGCAGGGTTTGAGGGTTCTTCGGTGTCCGCATATGAAAATCTTTTCACAGTTTCCGAAACAGCCGGATCGGCGTATGATCCCTCTCAATTTTGCAAGCCATGCCGTAGCGTACGCAGTCTCGGCCTCGACCAGCTCCTAATCAAAGTGCAGGGTGGGTATCCCTGTTACTCCTCCTGCTGGGCCATCTCGACGATGTTCAAAAATTCATGCAGAGGAATTGGATCATGAAAAACGGAAAGAGAATTTTGTGTCTCCCAACGCTCGCTCTGACTCTTACCGCACTATGCGCCGCTCAGCAAGCGCCTAAGGTCATCGGCAATGCCGTCGCAAACCAACCCGTTCACTTCGACGTTTCGCGCCCACTATCTGAGCTGGCAACGGAAACCCTGGCTCCACAGGGTATTCGCCAAACTCACGCCCCCTTGAGGACCAAGCCTCTCCTCTCCATCGGCGCTCTTCACAGCCAAGCCGCGGCCCCAATTTCAGCGGTCACCGCCAACATCAGCGCGACAGTCGGACTCGGCTTCGAGGGCGTCGATCAGATTGGCGATTCTCTCTCTTGTCCGCCTCTCACAGGCTTTTTCTATGTGCCCCCCGACACTAACGCCGCCGTCGGCGACACCCAAATCGTGCAATGGGTGAACGTCTGCTACGCCGTCTTCGATAAGTCCAGCGGCGCGGTAGTCGCCGGACCCTTCGCCGGCACCAATTTCTGGAAAGGTTTCGGGGGACCGTGCGAAGCCAACAATGATGGCGATCCCATCATCCAGTGGGACAAAGCGAATCACCGCTGGATCGCAGCCCAGAATGTGTTTAACGGGCCTCCCTACTACACCTGCGTCGCCGTCTCGCAAACCTCCGACGCTTCCGGCAGCTACTACCGCTACATGTTCCCCCAGTCCGCTGGCTTTCCCGACTATCCGAAGTGGGGCCTCCAGCCCAATACCTATTACCAATCACAGAACGTCTTCGGCAGCACCGGCTTCTTAGGCGTCAACGTCTGTGCCTACCAAGCCAATCTCATGCGGCACGGAAACCCGAATGCAAAGCAAGTCTGCATACTCGATAATTCCAACGGCACGTTGTTCGACGACAGCATGCTACCCGCTGATGACGACACTCCTTCTGGACACGATCACTATGGCGAATCCATCGGCAACTTCCTGCCCCCAGAGGACGACGAACCTTCCGATGCCGAAGTCTATCTCGGATCCATCGACAACTTTCTGCCCGGAGACACGCACGTTTACGAGTACGTGTTTTCGGTGAACTTCCGCAAACCGGGGAATTCGAAACTCGCCGGAGTCGATGGCAGCATGCCGATCAGCGTGCCTGCCTTCGATCTGGCCTTCTGCCCTTTCCCGAACACCTACTGCGTTCCTCAACCGACTCCGGGATCTGACATGCTCGACACGCTCGGCGATCGCCTCATGTATCGCCTGGCTCACTTAGACAGGCACGACACCCATCATTTCCTGGTGGCGCACAGCGTGAATAATAGTTCGGCGGTGGCAACAACGTGGTATGAATTCCGTTCTAACGAGCACGACGCCACGAAGTTGTCGCTCCATCAATCCGGCATAACTCCCGATGACGGCCATTACCGCTGGATGGGTTCGGTCGCCATGAATCAGGCTGGAGACATTGCGGTCGGATACTCCCGCTCCAGTGCGCAATCTGGCGATTACCCGTCACTCTACTTTGCCGGCCAAACCGCCGGCGATCCGTTAGGAACCACCGAGACCGAAGCCGTAATCAAACAAGGCGGAGGCTCGCAGATGCATTCCTTTAGCCGCTGGGGAGACTATTCGAGCATGGCCCTGGATGGCAGCGATTCCTGCACGTTCTGGTACACCAACGAGTTCTATCCAGTAGATGGCTCCTTCGCCTGGTCCACCTGGATCGCCTCGCTAAACTTCCACAACTGCCACTTTGAAAACTAAACTCGCGGGTGCCCCACCCTTGTCGCGGTTTTTCAGCGACAGGGTGGGGACTCTGACTCGTGATGAGTATTCTCTTATCTGCGAACGTCCGCAAACTCTCACTGCTCCTGTCCCGCAACCGCCGCATCCTCCGCCGCATAATCAAACTGCGCCAACACATCCGGCGGATTCTCCAACTCCCACGCGATCGTCCTCCGAATCGCCTCCTCCATCCCCACGGGCTCCTCGTACCCCAACTCCGCTCGAATGCGCGCCGAACTTGCCGTCCAATGCTGCGCCGCGTTGTCCGGCCTCAACAAATGTTGCGGCGTCCGCTCCACCGGCAGCAAGACGAGCTCTCCATCCCATCGCATCTCGGCAGCAATTTTCCGCGCCCACTCCAGTTCGCTGAACGACGGTTCCTCGCATACGTTATAGGTCCGCCCCGCCGCCCGCTGATCGGTCGCAGCGAGCGCAATGGCTGCAGCGACGTTCTCTACGTAGCCCCGCGGCGAATGCCAGGCTACCAGCGTCTCCGGGAATAGAATGTGCCGCCGTCCGTCGGCAATCCTCTTCACCATGGGATAGAAACGATGTAACCGGTCCCCCGGACCATATACCATCGGCAACCGCAGCACTGTCCCGGGAAGTTTCCCGTCGTTCATCACTACGCGCTCCGCCGGAATCTTGTCGTAATCGTCGGTCATCCAAGGAAAAATCTTGCGCAGCACCTGCATCGCCTCTGCGCGGTAAGGATGCAACCTACGCCGCAACTCCGACTCTTCCGTAAGCGGCAACTCCTGCAGCGGTCCGCTCTCTGTCCCGTGCGAAACGCCCACCGCGCGATACACGTCGATGCTGCTCAACATGACCACGCGCTGCGCCACGTCCCGGAAGATCCTCATCAAGTCTTCCGCCTGCGGCCCCGAACTGATAACGAAATCCACCACCACCTCGGGAGCAAAACTTTTGAGTTGCTCCGCGCCCGCATTCAGTTGATTTCGCTCACCTCGAATTTCTTGGACGCCTGCAGGAACGGTCGACGGTCCCCGATGCAACACGGCGAGCGCGTGCCCCTGCCTCTTGAGCGCGTCCACTACAAATCGCCCAATGAAACCATTCCCGCCGATAAGAAGAATCCGCACAGAACACCTGGGTTTCGGAGTTCAATTCCACCCCAAAACACGTAGACCCGGACGCATTCGTCTGGGGTCTCTCTTCCCGCTGCACCGCGGGTTCCCCACCCTTGTCGCGGTTTTCAGCGACAGGGTGGGGATTTTGATCCAACAATCGCCGTCACACGCAGAACGATTTTGACTCGCCGCGACTCAATCCGCGGAAGGCTCCCACTCAGACTCCCGCCTCTTTCATCTCCCGTTCCATCACCCGCCGCAGCGCGCTATTAATCCGCGTCTGATACCGCCGGCCCTCCCGCCGGAACCACGCCAGGACGTCGGCGTCCAGCCGCAATGTCACGGGCTTCTTGATCGGCTTGTAAAACTCCATTACCTCGCGCATCGACACCGAACCCCGCTTCGAGGATTCGGCTGAGGCCTTCAGGCTAATGGCCTTCCTCCGTCTGCTCTTCCGCCGCGATCCTGTGGAAGACCTGCCACCACGCTTCCCGCTTTTCGCAACTCTTGCTTTATGTTTCATATACCTCATTATACTTATATTATTGTATGTACACAACCGTCACAAAAATGTTCCTGCAGGAACATTGTGCAAAACTTCCCGCGAATGCTCTCAACTCGCTCATCCTGCGGCAGTTTCGTCCAGCGCTATATCGTCATCGTCCAGGAAAGCGAAGACCTCCTGCGGCACCGGATTCTGCCACACTGGCGCGAACGATTGACGGTGAAGCGGCGTCGGCCCCAACTCGCGCAGCGCGGCCAGATGCCGCGGCGTGCTGTATCCCTTGTGCGAGGCCAGCCCGTAGGCAGGAAACACTACATCCCATTCGCACATTATGCGATCCCGCTCCACCTTCGCCAGAATCGAAGCCGCCGCAATCGAGGCCGAAAGCGCGTCCCCATGAATGATCGCCACCTGCGGCTGCTCGCAGTCAATGCGCAGCGCGTCGACGAGCAAGTGATCCGCGGCAGGCGCCAGCCGTGCCACCGCCTCGCGCATGGCCAGCCGCGACGCATGATAGATATTGATCTGATCGATTCGCGCCGCATCGACCGCGGCTACGGCCCAAGCCAGCGCGTGCTCGCGAATGCGCTCTGCCAGCACTTCGCGGCGCTCCGCGGGCAGCAACTTGGAATCGCGCAGCCCGCGCACCCGGTAAGCCGGGTCAAGGATCACCGCCGCCGCCACTACGCAGCCGAAAAGTGATCCGCGCCCCACTTCGTCCACCCCAGCCACCAACCTCGCTCCCGCTGCCCATGCTTTTTTCTCGTGGCGCAGCGTGCAACGCAGCTTTTTCAGCAGTCGCAACTTGGCTGCGGAGGGCGAGAGTGCTCGTGTCGAACTTAATTTCATCACGACGACTTCACAAAAAGAATAACTCGTCCCCATCTTCGTCCACCCCGGAAATTCTTGCAAGCCGAGTTTCAACTCATTGATATTGCGGACGCCGGAAGCCCGAAACCGGAAGCCGTCTCCCCGCCGGTAACCACCCGCACCATTACCCACGTACATTGCCCGTTAGGACATGTACTGGTAACTTGTCCTCAGTCGCGCTCAATCTGAGAGGAATTCTTGCAGAGCCTTAGCAAACAGTCGCCGGAAGATGGCCTGCTGACTGAAAAACTCGTGCACCTGGCGCTTCCAGTGCGTTGGAGTTTGATCGGCCAGGAAGGACGCGCCGAGATGGCCTGCACCTACGACATTCACCCGCACGGCGCGCGCCTTCTGGGCACGCGCGAGGTCAACATCGGCGACATGGTGTTGGTGGAACGTGGCCGCAACAAAGCTATTTGTCAGGTCGTGTGGGCGGGCGATGCTGCTTCCGCCCTGCGCGGTCAATTCACCGTGCAATGCGTCGAAGGCCGAACGCCCTGGGACGAAGAGTTGCGCCAGATTGAGGAGCAGTACCAGCCCATCGATCTCGATAGCATGGAGCACGGCAAGTTTACGCGCGCGTCCAGCGGTCAACAGGCGCCTGCGAATCGGCGGCGTCGCCCGCGGTTCTACGTTGACGGTCAGGCGCAGGTGATCGACGGAGTCCAGCGGGTTCAAGGCCAGGTACAGCAGATTTCGGAATTCGGAGCGCGCATCGCGTCCACCGAAATTCTGCGTCCCGGAACCGATTGCCGACTGTCACTGAACATCTTTGACGTCAGCCTCGCGGTCAAGGCCCAGGTAAAGTATCTAGTCAACAACCTGGCTATGGGCGTCGAGTTCCGTGAGATCCGTCGCGGCGATCGCCCTCTGCTTACCTACGTCTTGAGCAAGTTGCGAGGGAACCGCGTCAAGGAATTTGTCGACGGGCAGATGCCCGTGCAGCCCCTGGCCTCTGCCGCGGGCTAAGTTCCAACCTCTGAACTGGGCCCCGGCCACCCGACCTGAGTCGCGTACCACAGACTTCGCATCCCGTTCACAGGCACTTCGTTTACAGTGCTTGCGGATTCTCCTCGGGTCGAGCATGTCCTCAATTGGAAAGGTAAATGCGGCGCTGGCCGCCGCCATACTCTTCCTTCTTCTCAGCAGTTGCTCCGCCTATCTCGCCTTCACCAGCATGGACTCCAGTCAGCGATGGGTTCGCCATACGCGCGATGTCCAGAACGCCTTGGCGCAGTTTTCCATGGCAACCGCGCGCGCGGGGCGACTGCGCTCTGAATACCTCGATACCGGCGACGACTTGCTCTTGCAGCAGCAGGCCGAGGTAGTGAGCGAGATCAGGAATTCCGCGGCCGCCATCTACCGGCTTACCGCCGACAACACCCAGCAGCAGGCCAATTGCGCCAAACTTTCGGATCTGAAGGAGCGCCGCATTGCTCTGCTCGATCAGGCCATCGACCTCAAGAAAACGGGGAAGTCGACCACTGCGGACCAGGCATCCATCAGCCGCCAAAGCCTCGCTGCCGCCGATGAAACCGACCAACTTCTGCAGCACATGTACGATGCCGAAGACCAGTTGCTGGGCGAGCGCCAGGCGCGAGCCAGCCGCTTCACCATGTTGACCGCGGAAATTCTGCTGACCAGCCTTTTCCTTGCGCTCGTGTTATTCATTCTTCACCACCGCCTGCTGATGGAGCAGGTGGCGGGGCGCTCGCGAGCCGAACTCGCACAGCGGGCGCTCAGCGCCAAGTTGTTAACCTTGCAAGACGAAGAACGCCGAAAGTTCGCGCGCGAACTGCACGATTCCGTTGGCCAGCACCTGGCGGCAACCAAGATGGCGATCTCCACTCTACTGAACAAATTGCCCGGCGATCACACTCTGCAAGACTGCCTCAAGCTGCTCGATGACTCCATCTCCGAAACGCGCACGATTTCGCATCTTTTGCACCCTCCTCTGCTCGACGAAGCCGGCCTGAACTCGGCCTCCCGTTGGTTCGTCGAAGGATTTGGAAAGCGCAGCGGCATCGATGTCAATCTCGACATTCGCGATGGCGCGGGCCGCTTTCCGGAAGCGACCGAATTGGTATTATTCCGCGTGCTGCAGGAAAGCTTGACCAATGTGCACCGCCACTCCGGAGCGAAACGAGCCGATGTCAGCCTGCAGACCGCGGGCAATCAGGTCATCTTGCGCGTGCGCGACTACGGCAGCGGTATGCCTCCGGCGGTCGTGCACAGTCTTCGGGAAAATGGTTCCGGCGGTGGCGTTGGACTGGCGGGCATGACCGAACGCATCCGCGAAATCGGCGGCACATTGGAAGTCAACTCCAGCGCCATCGGGACCGAAATCGTCGCACGCGTGCCCATACCTAAAAAAAACACGCAACAAATTTCTCCGCCCAGAATGCAAGAGGTCAAAGGATGAATCTGAAGATCTGGCCAACCATGGTTTGCGCAATCTTTCTGTTTGCCGCGAGCGCGTGCACGAAGCAGAATTCCGCGCCTCAAGTAATCGTCGAGATCCCATCGGGCTTCAGCGGAAACTTCTTGCTGGAGATGGGAGTCAAGGATGCTCCCCCGCTCGAGAAACGTGGCGAGGCCTATGTGGTGTCCGTTCCCAGGAGCGGCAAGGTCAGCACCTCAACTCTCCTGACGAATGCCCACGCGACTTTTCAGAATTCCAGCGGGGGCGCGGTGTGGGGCTATTCGCACTTTCTTTTCAAAACGGGCGACGGAATTCCGATCGGCGGCAAGATTGAGTTCTTTGTAGGAAGCAGAAAAGAGTACGAGGCGGAGCAGAACAAGAAGAGCCACTCGGGCGGAGTCTCGACTCCAGTGGAATCGCCCATTCAGGTTTAGTGTGAGACGGGGTGTGGTTAGATTGAGTGTGTGGGACCGGGTCCTCTGACCCGGTCAGGCCGCGCCAGCGGCCTCGCCGCTGGCTGATCTAGCAATCCAATATCCGACGTGAGTAAACAGAAACTCTAAGCCTTCTCCACATCGCGCAAGCGTGCAGCTTTCCCACGCAGCCCGCGCAGATAGAACAGCCGGGCACGCCGAACTTTTGAAGAGCGCAGCAACTCGACCTTATCGACTACCTTGGAGTGGATCGGGAAAATGCGTTCCACGCCCTGGCCGAAGCTGATCTTGCGCACAGTAAAGCTGGCTTGCGGTCCGTTGTCGCGCTTGATGACCACGCCTTCGAAGGCCTGCAGCCGTTCCTTGTCGCCTTCCTTGATCTTCACGTGAACCCGAACTGTGTCGCCGGGACGGAACGCCGGAATATCCGTGCGCTGCGATTTCGCCAGCAGTTTTTCAATGATTAAGTTTGACATTGTTGTTTTCCTTCGTCGTTAAATCTCAACCAGAAGTTTCAGGGCCTCGCACTCAAGTACTATCCGCCGCCTTTGATGCGGGACAAAACCTTACTGTCTTCCTCGCTAAGCTCCACGCCTTCCAGCAAATCCGGACGATTGCGCAAAGTTTTTTCCAGCGCCCGTTGCCGTCGCCACCGGCGGATCTCCTGGTGATCCCCATTCAGCAGAACATCCGGCACAGTCCACCCGCGAAATTCCGCCGGACGCGTGTAGTGCGGATAATCCAGCAATCCGCCCGAACCGCAGGTTGAATCCGCCCCGCCCGCGTCCTTCTGGACATGCGCGGTAAAGGATTCCTGCCGCGTGGAAGCTTCGTTCCCGACCGCTCCGGGCAGCAACCGCGTGACCGCTTCGATGATTACGGCCGCGGCCAACTCTCCGCCGCTGAGCACGTAATCGCCAATGGAAAGCTCGCGGTCCGCGAGAAAATCCGCGACGCGTTCGTCCACGCCCTCGTAGCGGCCGCAGAGCAACACGATGCGATCGAGCGCCGCCAATTCCGCGGCAATCTGCTGCGTGAAGCGCTGGCCCTGCGCCGAAAGCAGAACTACCGACTGCTTTACGCGTCCGCTAATGCGGTCCTCCCGCGAGGGCACCTGCAACGTCTCCAAACATTCAAAGATCGGTTCCGGCTTGAGCACCATGCCCTCGCCGCCGCCGAAGGGGCGGTCATCCACGGTGCGGTGCTTGTCGTGCGTGAACTGCCGCAAATCGTGGACTTCGATTTTCGCCAGCCCCATCTCGCAGGCCCGGCGGGTAATACCGTGATCCAACGGTCCATGGAAGAAGCCGGGAAAAATCGTCAGAATATCGGCTTTCATCGGGACCTGAAACCTTAAACCTTGAACTACCAAAAGGCACGAAGGTTCACGAAGGAAACCTCAATGCTTTTTCTTTTTTTCCGACTGCTGCTCCTGCTTCTCTTCCGCTGTCAGCGGAGCATTAATTTCCAGCATGCCTTCGGGAAGATTCATACTTACCTGACGCCGCTTTACGTCGACCTCTTCCAGGTACGCTTCCGCGAATGGCACTTCAAACTTTTTTCCGGCTGCGTTCGCAATAGTCAGCAGCGGAGCTTCGCCCGCTCCGAACTGAACATCTTCAATGCGGCCAATCTCACGCGAGCGGTCCAGCACCGTGCAGCCGACCAAATCGCTCACATAGTTCCAGCCCGCTTCCAACTCCGCGCGCTGGGCGACTGGAACCTGCAATTCCGATCCGACCAGCGGCTCCGCCTTGGAAATCGAATCCACACCGCGAAACTTCAGAACCAGCAGGCCCTTGTGCGGCCACAAATCTTCCACTTCCAGTTCGCGCCGCGCGTCTTCCGCCTTCAACTCGTGTGCCTTCGGCAGCGCAAACAACTTCATGCCTGCCGCAAAACGTTCTGGAACGTCGCTGTGAACTTCGGCGGCAACTTCCCCGTGCCGCCCTTGCGTCTTGACGACACGGGCCAGAGTGATGAACTCGCCGTTTGTTTCAGCGCTCAACTCGTTTCTATTCGATGATCTCGAGCGTGTAGCGCGTCCGCGCCCGGTGTCCGGCGGCGCTCAGCAACGCCCGGAATGCTCGGGCGGTGCGTCCCTGGCGTCCAATGACCTTGCCGACATCGCTTTCGGCGACTTCCAGTTCGATCACGCCGTCGTCGAACTTCTCCACGAATACTTCGTCGGGAGTATCGACCAGCGATTTCGCGATCATCTCAACCAGCGCACGCACATCTCCAGAAGGCTCTGTCATAATCGTGTAATTCCCGCGGTGCGTTTCGAAATGAGGGTGCCCATCCTTTCGCGGTTTTGCGAAGAGGATGAGAATCGGCGGCCGCAAAAACTAAGCGGCAGGAACGGCGGCCGGAGCAGGCGCCTTGGAGAACAGTTTGTTCACCCGGTCCGACATCTGAGCGCCCTTCGACACCCAGTACTCCACGCGATCGCGCTTCAGTTCGACACTCGCCGGATTGGTGCGGGGATTATACGTCCCCACGACTTCCACCGGACGGCCGTTGCGTGCGCGCGCCTTCTCAATCACCACAATGCGATAGTACGGTTGTTTACGCGCACCTCGGCGCGCCAGTCGAATCATTAACACAGGTCTTATATCCTTGTTCCGGAAGAGTCCGGTGAGATCGAGGCAAACTCTTATTATGCCGGAGCTTAGGTAGAATGGCAAGAGTCGCCGCCGGGCGATTGCCCGGCGTTGGCAGGATCCCCATCCTTGCGCACAAGGCGCACAAGGATGGGGCGCGTGCATTGTCGAGCTGCGCTCGACTGGACAGCCGCGGGCGGCTGTCCCCACACAAAACTGGCCCTACAAAATCAGGCGACGGCTTTCGTTCTCGGCGCACTTGCTTGACCCTTGGCACCCGGCTTCGCCAGGAAGGTCGTCAGCGCGCTGTTCACCTCGTCCGCGTGGGTCCAGGCGACGTTGTGCGGGCCGTCCTTAATAACCACGAGTTCGGCGCCGTTGATCAGTTTGGCCGTGCGCTGGCCCGCGGCTGAGAAAGGAACGATTCGATCCGCGTCACCGTGAATGACCAGCGTAGGGACGTCGATCTTAGCCACGTCCTGCCGGAAATCTTCACCCCAGGTAGGCACGCAAGCCAGGCTGGCAGTGGCCGACGCTGCGGCAGCTACGTTCCAACTCGCCTGCACTGCCTGCTCGCTGACGCGCTTGCCGAGATTCACGTCGGTGTTGTAGAAGTTCTTGAAAAATTCGGTGAAGAACGCGTAACGATCCGCGGCCACCGCCTTCTCAATCCCCTCGAATACGCTGCCGTCCACGCCTTCCGGATTGTCCGCGGTCTTCAGCAGAAACGGCGGAACGCCTCCCATGATGACCGCTTTGCTGACATCTTTCGATCCAAACCTTCCGATATAGCGCGCCACTTCGCCGCCGCCCATGGAGAACCCGACCAGGGCAAAGTCGCGCAGCTTCAGGTGCGTTACTAGTTTGTGCAAGTCTTCGGCGAATGTATCGTAGTTATAGCCCGAAGTAGGCTGGCTCGATTGCCCAAATCCTCGCCGATCATAGGCAATGACTCGATAGCCGGCAGCCAACAACACCGGAATCTGTTTTTCCCACGACGAACTGCTCAACGGATATCCATGGATCAGGACGACGGGCTTACCCGAACCATGGTCCTCGTAATAGAGACTGATTGCGCCGGAATTTTCCTTGCCCACATCAACGTACGGCATAGATCCTCCTTAATAAGCGGTGATTGAGAACGTAGCTGACAGGTTAACTGTGAAGATTTTGGTGTGCTGTAATCCTAGATGGCCGAGAAGCGCTGGAGGATGCGTTTTAGATTGTGAATTTTTGCTAGGCGCGCCTCCTGCTAAACTCGATTGTTTGGAGGGAGAAGCTTGCCAGGAGTCTATATTCTTTCGGCGGTGCGCACGCCCATTGGAAAATTTGGCGGGACGCTGGCCTCTTTGACCGCAGCCGACATGGGCGTCGTGGCGGCGACCGCTGCCTTGGATCGAGCCGGCATCGAGCCCGCGCAGGTCGAGGAGACGATCTTCGGCAACGCGCGGCAGGCAGGCGGTGGCCCCAACGTCGCGCGCCAGATTTCAGTGCGCAGCGGCGTGCCCCAGGAGGTTCCCGCCTACACCGTCAACAAGGCTTGCGCCTCGGGGATGAAATCCATCGCGCTCGCGTACCAGGCGATTCTGCTGGGCGATGCTAACTGCATTCTCGCCGGCGGCGCCGAGTCCATGTCGCGCGTTCCTTATTATCTCGACCAGGCGCGCTGGGGATACCGACCGGGCAACCAGGAACTAGTCGACGGAATGTACCGCGACGGATTTTTCTGTCCGCTCGCAAACATGGTGATGGGTGAAACCGCCGAGGTGCAGGCCGAGCAATACAAAATTTCGCGCGACGAGCAGGATGAGTTCGCCCTGCTCTCGCAAACCCGCGCCGCGCGCGCCATTGCGGCTGGACGCTTCGACGCCGAAATCGTTCCGGTAACGATCGAGGGAAAGAAGGGCGCTACGACCTTCGCCCGCGACGAGCATCCCTTCCCCGACGCGAGCATGGAAAAGCTGGGCAAACTGCCTCCTGTATTTTCGAAAACGGGAACCATCACCGCGGGAAATTCTTCCGGCATCACCGACGGCGCGGCCGCCGTAGTTGTGGCCGGTGAACATTTCGTGAAGCAGAACAATCTGAAACCTCTGGCCCGCATCGTTGCGGTAGCTTCAGCGGGAGTCGATCCGCGCACCATGGGCATCGGTCCCGTCCCGGCTCTGCGGAAACTGGAAGACAAACACAATCTGCGCACCCACGACTTCGGGCTCATCGAGTTGAACGAAGCGTTCGCCGCGCAGGTCTTGGCCTGCGATCGCGCGTTGAACTTCAATCGCGACCGGCTCAACGTAAATGGCGGCGCGATCGCGCTGGGGCACCCCATCGGCTGCACTGGCGCGCGCATTACCGTCACTCTGCTGCACGAGATGCTTAAACGCAATACCAAGCGGGGCGTGGCCACGCTGTGCGTGAGTGGCGGCATGGGCATGGCGCTCGCCCTGGAAAATGTGGTGTGAACGGCGGGTTCTGGAATAACCCCCGCACGAAAGTTTTCGAAGTTCGCACGGAAAATTCGACGAGATGAATCACGAGCCTCATTTTCGCCTGGCGGTTGAGTCCGACGCCGGCACTCTCTTGCGCTTCATGCGCGAGTACTATGCCTTCGACGGACACGGCTTCGAAGAACCGAAAGCGCACGTCGCCCTGAGCGCGCTGCTGCGCGATGAGAACCTGGGTCGCGCCTGGCTGATTCTCGACGGCGGCGGACCCGTCGGCTACGTCGTCCTATGCTTTAGCTACAGCCTGGAATGGCTCGGCCGCGATGCCTTCGTCGACGAACTCTACCTGCTCGAGGAATATCGCCGACGCGGCTGGGGACGGAAGACGCTGGAATTCGTGGAAGAAGCCGCGCGCTCGGCTGGAATTCGCACCCTGCATTTGGAAGTCATGCGCGAGAATGCCGCAGCCTTGCAGATCTACCAGAAGCTCGGTTTCGTCGAGCACGCCAGCACCTTCCTGTCGAAATGGATTGCCCAGGATTTTTCCAAACCACAAGGCCGCCACGGACATTGAACGCAAGAACCCGCTCCAGATCCTCCGTTCTCAGCCAACCCCAAGGCCGCTGGCTCCATCTATTTGCAGGCTCATTTTCGGTTCGAGTGTCGTTGCCGGTTTCGCCGGCGGCGGGCAAAAGCCGACGCAGTCTGTGAAGACTCCATTCCTATATGCGCTGGTCTTGAGCGTGATTCTGCCGATCGCCACAGCCTGCGGCGGCGGTGGTTCTAGCAGCCAACCTCCGCCTTCTTCGTCCATTTCTTCCGTCTCAGTTTCGTGTACACCCTCAACAGTTGCGGCGCAGGCCACATCGCAGTGCAAAGCGACGGTTCAGGGAATGGGAAACTTCAGTTCCGCAGTCACGTGGTCCGTCGCGGCTGGCTCCATCAACTCGACCGGACTCTTCACCGCCCCCGCCACCGCCGGAGCCGTAACCATCACCGCGACCAGCGTGCAAGACACCACAAAATCGGGAAACGCCTCCGTTACCGTGCAACTGCCTCCGCCTCCCCCCACGATCACCTCCGTCGCGGCAACGTGCACTCCCTCCACCATCGGCGAGAACGCAACCTCGCAGTGCGGTGCAACCGTCCAAGGCACCGGAGCCTTTAGCTCCACCGTGACTTGGTCAGCCAACGCAGGCACAATCAACACCAGCGGACTCTTCACCGCGCCCGCCGCTCCAGGATCGGTCACCATTACCGCGACCAGCACGCAAGACACAACCAAATCAGGAACTGCCTCCGTTACCGTGCAGCTACAAACCGCGCAAAGCAAGCACGTCGTGATGGTAATGGAAGAAAATCAGACCTATGCAACGGTGGTGGGCAACAGCACCGACTGGCCCAATCTCAACAGCCTCATCGCCAATGGCGCTCTTCCCACCAACTACTACGCGAACACTCATCCGTCGATCGGGAACTACTTCATGCTGACCACCGGGCAGATTCTCACCAACGACGACAGTTCCACCACCGTCTGGAATGTCGACAACCTGGCCCGCCGGATGCTCGCCGCCAGAATTTCGTTCAAGATTTATGCCGAGGGCATTACTCAGGGCTATCTCGGCGGAGACACCGGCCTCTACGTCATTCGCCACAATCCTTTTGCCATGCTGTCCGATGTCGCCAACAACGCTCAGGTGGCGAATGCCGTCATCTGGCCGTTTTCACAATTCGCCGCCGACTTGGCCAGCGACGCCCTACCGGAATTTTCCTTTATCGTCCCCGACGTCAACGACGATGCGCACAACGGAACTCCGCAGCAGGCGGACACCTGGCTGCAGACCAACGTTGTCGCCCCTTTGTCGAACTACTCCGCGTTTGCGTCTGGAGGCGACGGCATTCTTATCGTAGATTTCGACGAAGCCCTCGACACCGACACCACTAACGGCGGCGGACACGTCTCTCCAGTTTTCTGGGGACCGAACATAAAGGTGGGTTACACGCAAACTTCAAGCACGCTCTATCAGCACCCGAGCATGCTGCGCACCATGATGGAAGCGCTTCAGTTAGCCAATCCCCCGGGAGCCGCGGCCACCGCGCCGTCCATGGCAGAGTTCTTCGTACAAAAATAATCTGCTGTTTCAGGCCGCGATGAGTAGTGCAAGACAACTGCGCAAACAACAGACGATTTTACTGCTGAGGGCGATTCCCTTCCAAATTCCCGATACGCTGTTCGTGATCGAGAACGACGCGGGTTAACAATGCCATGCCATCCGCCGTGGTCGCGACTTTGTCTTCCAGCCGTTTCACGCGATTTTCGGCTTCGATTTGCATCGACGCGAGAAGTTCAACGCTGTGAGTGACCACCTCGCTGCGCTCGGCCATTCGTTCCACCAGTGCTGTTAGCCGGTCCAGCCCTTGCCCTCGGTATTCTTTCGCCTCCGTCGAGTATGAGGTTACACTATGCGAACCGCTTCGCATCAACCCATATACGGACGTGATAAAACTGTCGCCGTGACTCCGAAAAATCCAGCAGCCGTAGCACTCGGAAGGCGCGGCGGAAAAGCGCGCGTTCAAAATCAAACGGTTGAAGAGCGTATTGAATCGGCAAGGCGAGCAGCTCAAGCCCGCTGGGCGAAAAATGAGAAGCGCATCGACGCGAGCCTTAAAGAAATGAAGAAGAATCTCGCGACGCTCGAAGCCAAGTCGGCAGCGCGGAAGAAGCGAGCTCAGCCCGACAAATAGACGCAGCAACGCGCTCACTGAAGAAGTCCCTCAAGGCTGCGAATCTACACGAACCCCGGACATTCCCCCTTGACTTCTGCTATGCTTTTCGCGCTCTTCACCCTGGGAGATCGCCCGCGACCCTACCGGCGTGCGATCGAAGGAGACTATGTGGTGCGACGCATCGTAGGTTTTTTCTCTCTGATCGCGTGCCTGGTGATCGGCCATCGGGCACTGGCGCAACAGTTTTCTGCCGACGTGACGAGTCAAAGGCAGAGCAATGCGAGTGTGAACAAACTCTACTCATCAGACAATAAGGTCCGGTTCGAGGTTCAGACCGGCAACGCGATGGGGCCCAGCGCCCTCATCCTCGATGAGGCCCAGCACAAGTACATCATGCTCATGGCCGAGCGGCACATGTACATGGACGCCCCGGCGCCGATGGTGAAACCGTTGATCACTCAGTTCTGGCGCGTGCAGGATCCCAACGATGCCTGCTCGCAATGGAAGAATATTGCCCAGCAAGCGGGAACCGACCAGAACTGGGGCAGCTGTACCAAGCTTGGCAGCGACACGGTCAACGGACGCGAGACGGTCAAGTACGAAGGCGTCTCAAAAAAGGGAGAGAAGACTCATGTATGGGTCGATACGAAACTACACTGCGTCGTCAAGACAGACGAAAGCAGCGGCGGCTTCGAACTGAAAAACATTCAGGAAGGCTCGCAGCCGGCAAGCCTTTTCGAAGTTCCGTCGGGCTACACAAAATTCGACATGGGCGCCATGATGAATCAGCGGCGCTAGATCGCGTCGCGAGGGCGATGGCTCAATTCGGATATTCTTCCTTCGTGTACCTTCGTGTCCTTCGTGGTGATGGTTCGTCAAGTGGAGCCTCAAGCCCCTGGCTGAGCTGCGCTACGTTGCACGGAGAAAATCCCGGCACTATACTCGATTCAGTCATCCGCTGGCATTTTCCTCGGAGCAACCATGGCGTTATCCGCAGTAATCGTGGACGACGAACAACTCGCCCGCGATGAACTCGCTTACCTGCTCAAGCATGCCGACGATGTGAATGTCGTCGCCCAGGGCAAGAATGGATTGGAAGCCCTCAACCTGATCAAAGAACACAATCCCGATCTGGTTTTTCTTGACGTGCAAATGCCCGGCCTCGACGGCTTCGGAGTCATCAAGAAGCTACTCGACAAGAAAATTCCACTGCCGAAAATTATTTTCGCCACCGCCTTCGACCAGTATGCGGTGAAGGCGTTCGAGGTCAACGCCGTCGACTACCTGCTGAAGCCGTTCGACAAGAAGCGTGTCGCCCAAGCCATCCAGAAAGCCCGCGCCAAGCAGGACGCCGACGGATTGCCTTCAGAGAAGATCGAAACCCTGGTTCGCATGATCGAATCGCAGAAGCAGCCCGCGTCCAAAGTTCTGCTTAAGACCGTGGGACGCATGTTTCTGGTGGACCAGAAAGATATCTGTTATGCCTGGATCGAAGACGGCGTGATTACGGTTGTGACCGGCGGCCCCGCCGGCATGGAAGGACAATCCAACTGCCGCACGCTCGAGGAACTGCTCGACAGCTTAGACACAAATCTTTTCTGGCGCGCGCATCGCTCCTACCTGGTGAACATCAACCGCATCCGCGAAGTCGTTCCCTGGTTCAAGAGCTCGTACCAGTTGCGCATGGATGACAAGAAGCAAACAGAGATTCCAGTCAGCCGCGCCCAGACCAAACGCCTGCGCGAACTGTTCGGACTCTAGCCTAACCTGCCGCGCGCCGTCCGCTCTGCCATCACCTTCCCTGCCCTGCAGCACAAGTTGGGAAACTAGCGCAGCGCTCGGAGTAGGCAGCGAGTGGCCGAATCTTTGAGTTCGTTCCACCACCGCGAACAAATCGTTGATCAGCGTACCAGAATGCATTTCGTCTCTCCGCCGCAAAAAATGGCGGAAAGGGCCAGAACGAACCCGGAGGATAGTGAAACAAAACCATCCTCCGGTCGAGGGGGGAGAGCTAAACAGCCAGAGCTTGCAGCGCCGGGCGGTCCCGAATCACTAGCGTCGGGCCATCCGATCGTATTAGCTGCTTCTTCTTCAAATCGCTTAGCAGCCGGGTGACAGTTTCGCGCGACGAGCCGATGCGTTGCGCCATTTCTTCATGGGTCATGGTGGAATGGATGCGACTCTCGGCCGCATCCACTCCGTCGGTTGAATGGTTTGTGGACGAGTTTGACAACAACAATCGGGCAAGCTTGCCGGCCGACGATCGCGTCAGCACCAGGTCGTGAATGTCGCGATAGGCTGACTGGTAATCGCGACTCAGCGACTGCGCCGTGTGCAGCCCGATCTCGCTGTGCGTCTGCATTAGTTCCAGATAATCATTGCGGTCCACAAAATTCAGTAGGCACGGCGTCGCGGTCTCCGCCGTCGACTCATACCCAGCTCCCGAGATCGAAGCACTCAGGCCCAGGGCTTCTCCTTCGTCCGCGGTTTTGAGAATCAGAATCTTGCCCTCGCGCGAGGTTGTGGAAAGATTCACCTTGCCCGAGCACAAGACGAACATACCCCGCGGGCTCTGCCCCTCGACAAACAGGATGGCCCCCGCCGGAAGGATGCTCTTATGGCTAATTTCATTGAGCGCCTGCAGCGCCGACGGGGAGAGCCCGCAAAAAAATCCGGGCGTGGTTTGTTCACAGTCTCTGCAGTCGTCAATAATCTCAAGTCCGTAAGGGGCCATATCTGTCTCCATCGCAAAGAGTCGCTTCTGTTTAGCAGCGCGGCACGAGGCCGAGCCTGGACTGAGCCCGCTGAAATGCCGCGAACTTGCCAGCAGGGCCCGCGCATGCGCCCGCGTCTCCAGGTTCAAGCTCTGCGCCGCCGCCAGCAACTCCCACGCGGCGCTCGGTTCCTGCTCCTGTTCCCAGGCCAGATAACACGAGAACAAATAGAGGGGATCAATCTCCTTCGGGCGAATCTGCGGGTTGGGTTGAACGTCAGCGGCGGCTAGAGGCAGCTCGACCGGCAACTCGCTCCACCCGCCGGCAAGGTTGGAATGATCGCCCGAATGTGTTTTCGGTACCGGGCGAATAGCTTCGAGGAATTGGCCTGAATAGACAGCACTCTGGTACTTACTTGTTAATAACACTTCTACTCCGTGAACAGCCTATGAGGTGTATGACTTTTATTGGAAGAACGTATTTCCTCTGCTATTGCCGAGAAGATCTGGGACCGGCCAGAGTCAGAAGAACAAACCTACAACGCACGCCGTGTGCCAAAAACGGAACGACTGCCGACCAGCGGAACTTCCCTGTTTGGAACAGGTTCCAAAATAGAAATTTCCGCGCTACTTTGCACAGCCGCTGCAAAATCGGCACTCTGCCGATTAGTCGTCGTTTTCCACCGTTCTTTTCATCGACGCGCGGAGTATTGGCCTGCGGCGATCGAGCTTCAATGGGGATCCGAGTAATCCTGGCGTTTAATTTTGAGGCGTTGCATTTTGGATTGCAGCGTAGTGCGTTTCAAACCCAGGCGCCGCGCCGCTCCGTCCGGTCCCGAGAGCATGCCTCCGGTTTCGCGGAGCACGCGCAGGATGTGCTCGCGCTCAGCGCTATCCAAGCTTTGATCTGGGCTTGCAGTGCCAGGCGCAACCGGTGGGCATCCTTCGCTCCGCATTTCCGTTAAAGGGACACGCAGCGCCTTCCCGTCGCTGAGGATGACTGACCTTTCCATCAGATTCTCGAGTTCGCGGATATTCCCCGGCCATGGCCATGCAACCAGCATTTTCATCGTGTCTTTGGGAATGGTTTCGATCTTGCGTCCCATGCGCGTGGCAAACTTGCGAACGAAGTATCGGACAAGCAGAGGAATGTCATCCCCGCGCTCGCGCAAGGGAGGTATGCGGATAGGAAAAACGCTGAGACGATAGAAAAGATCCGTGCGAAATTCGTGCTGCGCCATGCTCTGGGCCAAGTCCCGATTCGTGGCCGCAATCAGGCGCAAGTCCACTTTGACCGTGCGGTTGCTGCCCAGCCGTTCGAACTCATGATCCTGAAGAACACGCAGTAGTTTAGGTTGCAGTTCGAGAGGAATTTCGCCGACCTCATCGAGAAATAACGTTCCCCCGTCCGCCAGTTCCAGGCGTCCAACCTTCTGACTGATCGCTCCG
This sequence comes from uncultured Acidobacteriaceae bacterium, assembly GCA_963708335.1. GTDB lineage: Bacteria > Acidobacteriota > Terriglobia > Terriglobales > Acidobacteriaceae > Sulfotelmatobacter. The sequence continues at coordinate 171,839 of OY970205.1, forward strand.
GTAAAAGCTCCTCTCTCATGGCCGAACAATTCACTTTCGAGCAGGCCCGTGGGAATGGCAGCGCAGTTCAGCTTGATGAATGGGGCATGCTTGCGGCCACTCAGGCGGTGGATTGCGCGGGCAATCAGTTCCTTACCCGTTCCGGTCTCCCCTAAAATCAACACCGTCGCTTCACTGGGGGCTACCGTCGTAACCTGATCGAGCACCTGCCTCAGCGCCGGGCTGTCACCGACGATTTCTTCGAATAACCCTTCGGAATGGATCTCGCCTTCGAGATACTTTTTCTCTTCAGCCAGGCGCTGTTTCAGGATTTCGATCTCGGCCGCCGCACGACGATTTTCCAAAGCCACCGCGAACTGGGCGGCGACCTGATGGAGCAGATTCAGATCCTCTGGGTGAAATGCATCCCCGCGAGTGCTGCCCAGGACGAGCACTCCGAGAGGACCGCTCGGACGCACAAGCGGGACGCAACACAAGGATCGAAGTCCTTCCGCCAAAAGATTTCTTACAATCTCGGCTTCAAAGCCCTGCATCTGTTTCTTCGAGAAAATCAGAGGGGAGCCCGCCTCCAGGGCAAGACCTCCCGGACTATTATGGGGACTCACCGGCAGGCCTGAAAGCAGTCCTTTGCCTAATGGGAAGTCTTCGGCTTGACGGACCAGGAGCCCGGTAGTGGTGTCGTACAGCTCGAAGCCCGCATATTCCTGGCGCAGCACGCGCCGCAACCGCGCCGAGATTCGTGGAAAAACCTGCTGCAGGTTCCAGTTTGACGACAGGATTGTGCTTACATCGAATAACATCTGCAGCCGCTTCGACTGCTTACCGAGTTTCCCGCCTACAGCTTCCAGCAACTGTTCCAACTTCTTTTGGTCGGTAACCTCGACGACAGCGACCGCGACTCGCCTCACTTTTTCAGATTCATCATCCGTGATGGGAAAGTAGTGCTCGATCCAGTGGCCCGCCTCGGTTCTGGTGGGGAGCAGCACAGAAACTTCGTGATCCGTAACCGCTGCCCCCGTCATAAATACACGTTGCACCCCGGGTTCGATTACTCCGGCAGCCTCGCCTAAGACCTCTCGCACGGTTTTGCCAATGTGATCGGCGGCAGGCATGCCATTCATGTTTGCCAATATGCTGTTAATCGCAAGATAGCGCAGTTCGGAGTCCAGGATGCACAACCCTACTTTGGATGAACTGAAGCAGGCAGCGAGTAAGTTTTCCGGTTCGATGAGAGCTTCAGGGTGGGCGAACCCAAACTGATCGCCTGCGTTCGCGGCGGATCGATCATACGGCATAGCAGGACACCTCAGTCCACGAGACCGAACTTGCGTCGCGTCCCACGAAACAATTTCTTGGATTCTTTTCTCTGACTGAATTGGTTACATTTTCATCAGAAAAACTTTTGATCCGATAGACGGGTCTCGCCTGAATTTGCTGTCGGGGAAATGCGGATGGACTTCCGGGGATGAAGACGAAGAGGAGAGTGCAGACCAAACTCAGCAGAAACTTCTGCGCGGCTCTGTCTCGCCGGTGACCTACCCGGCAACGGCCGCACCGGGACACGTGGCGGACGCAGTCATCTGTGTAACGCGCTTCCAAAGCGGACAGGACACAACCCCCATCGCCCCCCTCATAGGCGAACTCACTTATTACTTATAACAAACTTATAGTCGGAGATTGCTTCGGACGAGTTTGTTCGGATTTCGTAACACAAATTCCCGTGCTGCCACTTTCCAATAAAACGGCGCCAAACTTCTCACGACTTCGCCAGACGTGGGTAGGCATACCTCCACGAAACCGGATCTCGCGGAAACTAAAGAATAAAGCGCCCGTCGCCATCCTGCTGCCTTCCTGTAATCTCAAAACCGCAGCTGTTTTCTCCGCGTCCGACATTAAAATAGCTCTCACCCGCATGCGTGCTCTTTTTCTTACGCTCACTCTGGCCTGCACCGCGGCAGCCCAGTCGATCACCGTTCCTACCATAGCCGTCACCGACGAAAATGGAGTCGCCGTCTCCTCCGCTCGCGTCTTCCTCCAGTCCCCGCCTCTCCCCACACTCCGCTGCCTCACCGACTTCGCAGGCCGTTGCTCTTTTCCTTCTCTGCCTGCCGGCACTTATCAGCTCCGCGTCGAAAAAGAAGGCTTTTACGAGGCCGTCGAACCCATCGTGCAGATTTCGCCCTCTTCTCTCATCGACGTTGTTATCTCGCACCAGCAGGAAGTACGCGAGGTCGTTGACGTTCACGAATCGCCTCCCGCCATTGACCCCGCGCAAGTCGCCGCGCAAGAAACTATCAGCGGACTCGACGTCATCAACATCGTCTATCCCGGCACCCACGACTATCGCAACGTCCTCAACTTCATCCCCGGCGTCGTGCAGGATCAATATGGCCAGCCCCACGTGGCCGGAGCCCAGACTTACCAGACCGTCACTCTGCTCGACGGTTTCAATGTCACGCAACCCGCCAACGGACAACTCGTGGTCCGCGTCAGCACCGACGCTTTCCGCAACATTCAGGTCGAGCCCTCGCGCGAGCCCGCCGAAGATGGCAAAGGCTCCGGCGGCCTGCTCAGCCTCAATACCGGCATCGGCGACGATCATTTCCGCTTCGCCGCCACCGATTTTCTTCCCTCCCTGCAAAACAAACATGGATGGCGCTTCGACCAGTTCCTCCCGCGTTTCACCTTCTCCGGTCCCATCGAGAAGGGAAAAATCTGGTTCTATAACGCCTTCGACGGCGAGTACGACAACCTCGTCTACGTCGCACTACCCGTCAATGCCGACAACGATCACATCTGGCGCCTCGGCAATCTCACCAAGCTTCAAACCAATATCACCAACCGCAACATTTTTACCGGCAGCTTTCTGGCCAACTACCTTCACGATCAGTACGCCTTCCTGTCACCGCAAAGTCCGCAACTGTCGAATCCCAGAAACGTTGAGACCGCCTACGTCGGCAGCGCCAAGGATCAGCACTATTTCGCCGGAGGCCAACTCCTCGAGAACGGTTTCGCTTTTGCCGAATATAGCGCCGAACTCAATCCCTACGGCTCTCTTCCCTACTTCCTCAATCCCACCACCGCCGGAGGCAGCTACTACCTCGACGACGACACTCACGCCCACCGCTGGCAAGCTATCTCCAATTTATTTCTTCCACCTCACCAGTGGCATGGCCGCCACGATTTCAAAGTCGGCGCCGATTTCGACCGCATTTCCTACGATGCGCGTTTTGCGCGCCAGCCGATTTCTTTCCTGAGCGGAACGAACACGTTGACTTCGCCTGACCTCTGCTTCACCGCGACTCAAAACTCGAAATTTCCCTGCTCTCGTTACTCCACCTTCAGCCCCGCCCCGTTTCACCAGCAATTCAACACCGAAATCAGCGCCTATGCCGAAGATCGCTGGCTCGTCACCGATCGCCTACTGATCGCTCCCGGTATTCGCCTGGATTGGGATGAGGTCGTCCGCGACGCCGCCCTCGCACCTCGCCTCGCCGGAACCTACGTGCTCGACGCTTCCGGTAACACCAAACTCTCCGCCGGCATCGGCCTTGTCTATGACGCAACTCCCATTTTCCTGATCGCCCGTCCCTACGCCGGCACGCGCGAAGATATCTTCTACTCCATCTCGAACCCCGCCTGCACTGCGGACTGTGTCACCGCCACGGGCCCCGTCACCACCACTTTTACTGTCAACCAAAACACGCTCCAGGTTCCTCGCTTCCTCAACTGGAGCCTCGCCCTCGAAAAGAAGCTTCCTGCCGCCGTTTATCTGAAAGCCGAATTCCTCGACCGCCGCGGCTCCAATGGATTCGTCTACGACACGCTCAACAATTCTCCCGGCGGAAATTACTTTCTCGAGAACACTCGCGCCGATCATTACCGCGCTCTGCAAGTCAGCCTCCGCCACAACTTTCGCGGAGGTTATATGCTGATGGGCTCCTACACCCGCTCTAGCGCCCACTCCAGTCAAGCTCTCGATTTCAACGTCGACAATCCCATCCTCAGCCCGCAACAAGCTGGTCCCTATCCCTGGGACGCTCCCAACCGCTTTCTCTCCTGGGGATACTTCCCGCTCTTCAAGCTTCCCATCTTCCATCAGTTCGAAGTCGCCTATTCCATGGAAGCCCGCACCGGTTTTCCCTTCAACCTGCTCACCGACCAGCAACAACTCATCGGATCGCCGGGCGCACAGCGCTATCCCGATCTCGTCGCGCTCAACCTGCAACTCGAAAAGCGCTTTCATCTTTTCGGCTACTATCTCGCCCTCCGTGGCGGCTTCGACAACATCACTGGCCGCTGCAATCCCTTCGTAGTCGATAACGTCATCGATTCCACCCATCCCCAGGCCACCTTCACCGCCTGCGAAGGCCGCGCCTTCACCTCCCGCATCCGCCTCCTCGGCCGCAAGTAGCCAGATGTAATTGTCATGATGAAAGAAGGGGCGAGGAGAAAGCATGCTGACTGAAGCGAGAAAGAGCATTGATGGAGGGAGATAGCATTGTCATGCTGAGCGGAGCGGGAAGGAGAGCGAAGCGATCCTTCCCGCGCAGTCGAAGCATCCCTACCTCACCCAAGTTCCATTTAGGGAACCACCGCTCAGAACGTGACGTCCATCACAGCCAGCTCACTCAGAAGCTCCGACGATTCATCATGCCACGCGACCCCCGATACTATTGCACTTACATCATGGCCAGCCTCACTGGCACGCTTTACATTGGAGTGAGCGGCAACCTCCACCGCCGCGTATTCCAGCACAAATTCCATCATTTCGAAGGATTCACCGACCGCTATAACGTCGTTCGCCTCCTCTATTGGGAGTCCTACGATGACGTGCACAAAGCATTAGCCCGGGAGAAACAACTCAAGGGATGGAAGCGGTCGAAGAAAATCGCACTGATCGTCCGCCGCAATCCTCATTGGTTGGATCTGGCCTCCGAATGGTATCCCTGGATGAAAGAGTCTTCAGCCGGTAGGGATGCTTCGACTCCGAACGAGCCTCGCGTTCCGCTCCGCCCGTTCTCCGCTCAGCATGACAAGTGAGGATTGCCCTTAAAGCAAGAATAACCCGCGCCCAATTGAGCGAAGCGAGATATAAAAAGTATTGTCATACTGAGCGAAGCGGGAAGGAGAGCGAAGCGATCCTTCCCGCGCGGTCGAAGCATCCCTACCGCGCCCCGAAACCGTCCCCCGAGTTTTTCCTTCGTGAACCTTCGTGCCCTTGGTGGTGAAGGCTCCTCCCAGCGCTATAATCTTCCCTTGCATCGAAACGCCTCTTCACGTCATCTCAAAAGCTTGGAGGATTAATCATGGCTCACGAACTACCCCCCCTGCCGTATGGATACGACGCCCTCGAACCGATCATCGACAAGCAGACGATGACCCTGCATCACGATATGCACCACGGCGCCTACGTGAAAAATCTGAATGCTGCCATCGAAAAGCATCCCGACCTGGCCAGCAAATCTGCTGAGGATCTTCTGCGCAACCTCAACGCGGTCCCCGAAGACATCCGCGCCACCGTCCGCAACAACGGCGGAGGCCACGTCAACCACACCATGTTCTGGAAGATTATGAAGCCCAAGGGCGGAAGCGAACCCAACGGCGCTATCGCCGAAGTCATTCAAAAAAACTTTGGCAACTTCAAGGATTTTCAGACCAAATTCAACGACGCCGGCGCCAAGCAATTCGGCAGCGGATGGGTCTGGCTCGCAGGCAAATCATCAGGCGAAGTGCAAATCGTCACCACGCCGAATCAAGACAACCCAATTTCGCAAGGCCTGTTTCCCATCTTCGGCAACGACGTCTGGGAGCACGCCTATTACCTGAAATACAACAACCGCCGTCCCGAATATCTGGCCGCCTGGTGGAACGTCGTTAACTGGGACGAAATCAACAAGCGTTACGCGGCCTTCAAGTCTGGCAAGTCGGTCCACGAACCCGAACTAGCCCACCGCTAGAGCTAAGAATCGCCCACAAACACGTAGCCCCGGACGCATTCGTCCGGGGCTTTTTTTCTAGGATCACTGAGCGCCGTCGAATCGCGGAACCTTAGCGATGATCGGGGCAGCGATCGCCGCTTGGCGCTCTAAGCCGCCGACCGCGCATACTGCTCCGGTTGCTGATCGAACTTCTGCTTGCATTGACCCGAGCAGAAGTTGTATTTCTTCCCACCATACTGCGTCTGATATTGAGAATTATTCTCGTCCACATTCATTCCACAAACCGGGTCTTTCGTCATGAGCATCACTCTCCCGTATAGATTTTCTTGCGTTAAGTAGATTGTCTCGCTGTCCCAAAAGATTATCGCTCGGGTAATTCCCGTAGCCGAGACCGCGCAGGGTGCCCCACCCTTGTCGCGTTCTATGCGACAGGGTGGGGACTTTGACTTTGAGTCCGAATCCCGAACCGCGCAATCCCGAACCACGTAGCCGCGGACGCAAATCAGCTATGGCTTCCGGTACACCACTCCACCCTTCATCACAAACTCCACTTTCTCCATCACCGACACATCGCTCAACGGATCCCCCGGCACCGCCACCACATCCGCCAACTTCCCCGCCTCCACTGTTCCTAGTGAATCCTTCATCCCCAGCAATTCCGCAGCGGTCACCGTCGCCGCGCGAATCGCCTGCGCCGGAGTCATCCCAAACTTCACCATCGACGAAAACTCCTTCGCCGGATTGATCTTCCAATCAAAACCGCCCGCATCCGTGCCAAACGCAATCTTCACTCCCGCCTTCATCGCCCGCCGAAAGGTCTCTTCATGAATCTGAATCATCTTCACCCACACCGGAGCCCCTGCCGCCGCCCGCCCCTGCGCCACATATTCCCCCACAAAAATTGTCGGCACATAAAAAATTCCCCGCGCCGCCATCGTCTTCAAATCTTCCTCGGCAATGTAGTTTCCGTGCTCGATCGTATCCACGCCCGCCTCCACCGAGTTGTGTACTCCATTCAGCGCCATCGCGTGCGACGCAACTTTATGCCGCTCCCGGTGCGCCTCATCCACAATCGCGTGCAACTCTTCGGGCGTGAACGTCGGAATATCATCGAGCACGCCGTCGTCCCGCACTCGATACGACCGGTCGCTATATACCTTGATCCAATCCGCGCCGTGGCTGATCTGCTCCCGCACCGCCTGGCGCGCGTTATCCGCGCCGTCCACCAACTGCACGCCATGTGGCACCACTACATTCGGTGCGTATCCCTGCAATGGGTACGCTCCCGTCACATCCAGAGCTCGCGTCGCCACCTGCATGCGCGGCCCCGGAATCACTCCCTGATTGATCGCCTTCTTCACATCCGCATCGGCATAGCCCGCGCCTTCCGTCTCCACGTCGCGAATCGACGTGAAACCGTAGTCCAGCGCCCGCCGCGCATTCACCGTCGCCAGGATGGTGCGATACTCCGGCGACTGCTTCAGCAATTGCTCGTCGTAATCCGCCGCCGTAATGTCTCCCTGCAGCAAAATGTGCGTGTGCGTGTCGATCAGCCCCGGCAAACAAGTCTCCCGCGACAGATCGATCACTTCCGCTCCCGCCGGCGCGCTAGCGCCAACCTCTTTGATCTTCTCGCCCTCAACAACGATCACAACATTCTGGCGCAGCGAATCGCCGCGCCCGTCAAACAAGCTCCCGCATCGCAAGGCAATAACTTTATTTGCGGAAGCAGTCTGTCCAAAAGCCGAAGCCGTCAAATAGACGAGCAAAAAACCGCAAGCAACCTTTCTAATCAAGCGAGCCTCCTCGCGAACTGAGAACTGAGAACTGAGAACTGAGAACTGAGAACTGAGAACTGAGAACTGAGAACTGAGAACTGAGAACTAAAAACTAAAAACTGGCCACTGCCCACTGATCACTGCCCACTGCCTTTCTGCATTTCCTGTGCACGCCCTGTGGACATTCCGGCTGCCCACTCTACCAGATTTTTCTCGCCTCGCAGCTCGCACGCGAAAACTGAGCCATTCCATAGCACAACTGCGCGCATCTGAGCTCGTGCTTCATCCGTGCGAATCCGCGTAAATCCGTGGCCAGTCTTTTCCTCAACTGCACCAAAAATACTGAATTGACCCGCGTCCATTTCACCCGTACATTCTCTTTCGCTCTCATAAATTTTTTCTTCATTCCCCCGGCGGCGAAGCCGGGTTCTACGCAATAAAATTTTCAGGACGGCTACATGAAATCAGAAGGATGGAAAACGTATCGCACCCGTTTCTTAGTCAACGCCAAACAACTCAGCTCCACCCTCAGCTTCGTCGACCATCTCGGCCGTCAGCATCGCGGCCGCAAAGGCGATTATTTAGTCGAATCCTCCGACGGGGTCATCAGCATTGCTCCGCGCCACATCTTCGAGGACATCTACGTTCACATGCCCTCCGCCCATTCACCCTCTGCCAGCCAGCCGGGCACGGACGTTTCCAAGTTCGCTGATACTTCTCTCGATCGCCTCAACGTAGAGGCCCTCGAAATTGAACAGGTCAAGTTTCCCAAGAGGCCCGCTGCTCGCCTCTCCCGATCTGTCCCAAATCGCAGCGATGGGACAGCCCTCCGGCGAAAGCTTCCCCAGTCCGAGCGGCGCAGTTCGTTCGAGCGCATGCGCCTGATGTAGTTTGCAAACCGGATGGGCAACCGGCCATTTTTAAGTCCGGCACTGTAGCCCAGTAATGACAGATCTCTTGGCGGCAACCCAGCCCTGCCGCCGGAAAACAGTCCCAAAAAGGGAATCTTTATCGACCCGCAACTCAACTTCGGCCGCCCCGGTTTTCCCCAATGTGGAAAACGGGGCGCTAACCCCGCATCAGGGCCGTCATTGCTAGGGGTACAACCTATTGTGTTTCTCTCTTGACAGCTACAACTGGCGGGAGTAACTTTGCAATCCCAAGCACACAAATTCCGCCCCACGGGAATGGAGCGGAAAGAACAAGCAGTACTAAAAAACAGGAAGACGGCGCCCAGCCAGAGGTGACTTGGCGCTTTCTTCCAGCAACAGGCGAAGGCGTCCGGGCTTTCAGATCCGTTAGCCCGGCGCCCCAAACCTCTAGCAAAACGGCTGCTTTTCCGGAAGCTGAACGCCGGAAGCAGAAAGAAGTGCGGTGATCGTCCCCGACCCCTCCCCCGGGGCGCGACTACCGGTTGAAGGTGCGGTACGCATCCCCCGCGGCTGGCGATAAGGGAACTCCTTCCTCCAGCGCGGCAAAAACACAGGAGCCCTCAATGGAAGGTTTGACTCGACTCGTTTCCGAATCTCTGGCGCGCCACGGCTTCGACCGTCCCCTTGACTACCGTCGTCTGCACTGGTCGCGCTGGTTCCGCTGCGAATCCCATCACAGCCTCCTGTTCGTCCCCAGCAAGCCCGGCGTCTTCGCCGTAGCCGAAGAAATCATGGACCTGGATAGCACCAGACCCCATGTGGGGACGGACGCATTCGTCCGTCCCGCGACCCTGAGCGAAGCGAAGGGCAGCGGCTCCATCCCTGCATCCGATAGCCGAACGCCCACCCCCCGCCGGATGCTCGCCGTCACCCAATTCTTCGAAGACGACGACATGGCTTTCGTCCTCGACCGTATGCTCTCCACTCAGAATCCAATGCGCGCCCGCCTCGTCTCGGGCCGCTACTTCGTTCGCTTCGTGGTCATCGAGGACCAGTCCCAGCGCCGTACCATCTGCAATGCCCTCAATCAATGGATGGTCACCGCAGCCGAAAAAGTCACCGGCATCGGCTCCCACTTCGCCACATCCCTGGAACTGACCTCCGCCACCGAATACGTTCCCGCTGCCGCCGACGCTCAGCAGCCGCTCTTTGCAGGCGCTACCGGTGTCCACGTAGGGGCGGACGCATTCGTCCGCCCTGCCGCAGCCGCCCAGGAGTCGCTTCTTGTGGGCTCCACCTCGGACCATGTGGCGACGGCCGCCTCGGCCGTCCCGCGAAGCGAAGCGAGCGGTTCCGGCGCAAAACGTGGTTTTTCTGCCTCGGCCCCGGTCCCGGCCCCCACGCGCCTAGACCCCGGAGCCGCCACCAACATTCATCACCCTAACCCCTTCCCCTCAGGTTTCTAACCGGAAGGAGCGAGCCGGCGCGGAGAGCGCCAGCGCATTTTTCGTCCCGAAGGACCAAAGTTTTTGTCCCGAAGGACCACAGTTTTCGTCCCGAAGGGACCAAGGTTTTCGTCCCGGAGGGACGACCGAAAATAGCCCGCCACTTCAGTGGCGGGTGTCGAACCAGAGATTCCGCGTCCCAAAGGGACGCCTGAAGAACATGCAAGATCCGCTCTTTGAAACACCCCGATTCCCCGCCCCCGCCCGGACGCCCTGAATCGGCGCAACACGCATAGAATCTAATTAATGGAGAGCCCAATGCCCGAACTCAAGACCAGTACCGAATCCGCGACAACCGTCCAGGCCCCCAAGAAGAAGACCTCCGGCCTCTCCTTCCGCCGCTTCTTCACCAAGCCCGGCGTCTCCCCCTACAACGAGGTCGAATGGGATCTCCGCCTCGCTCAGATCACCGACGCCCAGGGCAACGTGATCTTCGAGCAGAAGGACGTCGAAGTCCCCAAAGACTGGTCCATGACCGCCACCAACATCGTGGCCAGCAAATATCTGCACGGCAAAATCGGCACCCCCGAGCGTGAAACCGGAGTCCGCCAGCTCGTCGCCCGCGTCGCCGAAACCATTCGAGACTGGGGAATGGCCCAAGGCTACTTCCGCACTCCCGAAGACGGCGCCACTTTCCACGATGAACTCGTTCACATCCTCGTTCGCCAGTACGCCGCCTTCAACTCGCCCGTCTGGTTCAACGTGGGATGCGACCGCATCGAACCCAACTCCGACGGCCGCAACTGGCACTGGAACCCGCAAACCCAGCAAGTCGAATTCGGCGTCACAGGATATTCGAAGCCGCAATGCTCCGCTTGCTTCATCAACTCGGTCAAAGATTCGCTCGACTCCATCCTCACTCTCGCCAAGACCGAAGGCATGCTCTTCAAGTGGGGCAGCGGCACGGGCACCAATCTCTCCCCCTTGCGCGGATCCACCGAAACCCTCTCCGGCGGCGGCACCGCCAGCGGCCCGCTCAGCTTCATGAAAGGATTCGATGCCTTCGCCGGCGTTATCAAGTCCGGCGGCAAGACCCGCCGCGCTGCCAAGATGGTCATCCTCAACGTCGACCATCCCGACATCATCGAGTTCATCGAGTGCAAGCAGAAAGAAGAAGCCAAAGCCCACGCCCTCGTCGCCATGGGATACGACGGCTCCCATCCCGACTCCGACGCCTACTCCTCCATCTTTTTCCAGAACGCCAACAACAGCGTCCGCGTCACCGACGACTTCATGTACGCGGTAGTTCGCGACGTAGACTTCTCCACCAAAACCGTCACCGACGGCTCGGTGGTCAAGACCTACAAAGCCAAAGAACTGCTCCGCAAGATTTCCGAAGCCACCTGGCACTGCGGCGATCCCGGCATGCAATACGACACCACGGTCAACCGCTGGCATACGTCGAAGCACACCGATCGCATCAACGCCAGCAATCCCTGCAGCGAATACATGTTCTTAGACGATTCGGCCTGCAACCTCGCCAGCCTGAATCTGCTGAAGTTCGCCCCCAACGGCACTTTCGATGTGGAAGCGTACCGTCACGCAGTAGACGTGTTAATCACCGCGCAGGAAATCCTGGTAGACAACGCGGGATATCCCACAGAAATGATCATGCGCAACTCGCATGACTACCGCCCCCTGGGTCTAGGCTACGCAAATCTAGGCGCTCTGTTAATGGCCGCAGGACTCCCCTACGACAGCGACGCCGGCCGCGACTACGCCTCCTGCGTAACCGCAATCATGTGCGGCGAAGCCTATCTCCAGTCCAGCCGCATAGCCGAACAATGCCCACCATTAGTTCCTGCAACGGAACCAACAAAGAAGAACTTGTCCGAAACAAATCTAGGCGCAAGCAGAGCCCACGTAGGGACGGACGCATTCGTCCGTCCAGCGACCCTGAGCGAAGCGAAGGGGAGCCCCTCGGAAACTCAAACCATGCCCGGCGGCGCCTGCCCCGGCTGGTACATCAACCGCGAACCCTTCCTCGACGTAATCCGCATGCACCGCGCCAGCGTCAATGGCATCAACAAAGCCAACGTTCCCGCCAGCATCTACGAGTCCAGCAAACAATGCTGGGACGAAGCCCTGGCCCACGGCGAAAAATTCGGCTACCGCAATTCCCAAGTAACAGTCCTGGCCCCCACCGGCACCATCGGCTTCATGATGGACTGCGATACGACAGGCATCGAGCCCGATCTCGCCCTGATCAAGTACAAAAAGCTGGTCGGCGGCGGCATGATCAAGATCGTCAACAATACCGTGCCCACCGCGCTCTTCAAACTCGGATACTCCCACGATCAGGCCGACGCCATCGTCAGCTACATCGACGCCACCGGCACCATCGAAGGCGCGCCCCACATCAAGGACGAGCACCTCGCGGTCTTCGATTGCTCGTTCAAGCCGGCCAAAGGCACGCGTTCCATCGCCTACATGGGACACCTTCGCATGATGGCCGCCGCTCAGCCCTTCATCTCCGGCGCTATATCGAAGACCGTCAATCTTCCCGAGAACGCCACCGTCGAAGACATCATGGAAGCCTACCTCCAGGCCTGGAAGCTCGGCCTGAAGGCAGTGGCCGTCTACCGTGACGGCTGCAAGAAGTCGCAGCCTCTAAGCGCAGCCGGCACCAAAACAGCCGAAAGCTCCGCAACTCGCGTAGCGGCGGACGCATTCGTCCGCCCGCAAGACGAAGAAGACATGAACGCTCCCCCGCGCGCCGTTCGCCATCGCCTGCAGGAAGAGCGCGCCTCCATCACTCACAAATTCAAAATCGGAGACCACGAGGGCTACATCACCGTCGGCCTCTATCCCAACGGCGAGCCCGGCGAACTCTTCATCACCATGGCGAAAGAAGGATCGACGGTCAGCGGCCTCATGGACAGCTTCGCCTTGACCGCCTCCATCGCCCTGCAGCACGGAGTTCCTCTCCGCCTGCTCTGCGAAAAGTTCGCCCACACCCGCTTCGAACCCAGCGGATGGAGCGGCAATCCCGACATCGGCTACGCCAAGAGCATCATGGACTACATCTTCCGCTGGTTGCAGCTGCGCTTCCTGACCGGCCAGCAGCAAATGTTGTTCGAGAATCTGAGACTTCGGCCAGCGGGAGCCACTCCCAGTCCAGAAGGAGTGGGAGATGCCAACGGCAGCACGGACCAACTGAGAACTGAGAATCGAGAATCGAGAACTGGTTCCGGCTCCGTCCACGCCGCCGACGCCCTCTCCAGCTTGGTCGACCTCGGCGACGCCCCCACCTGCAGCTTCTGCGGCAGTATCATGACCAGAAACGGCAGTTGCTACCGATGCATGAGCTGCGGCAGCACCAGCGGCTGCAGCTAAACAACTCACGTAGGGGCGGACGCATTCGTCCGCCCCAGGTTTTGAAATTATCATTGGTTCTGGATAGCCGGTTTTGGATTGTCAGTTTTGAATTGTCGGTTTTGGATTGTTAGTTTTGGATTGTCATCCTGAGGCGGGCGCTTTTTGCCCGCCGAAGGACCTCTGCATCACATGAAACGCGAACCCCAATTCGTTATCTGCATCGGGAACAAGGGCTACCCCGCATCGCTGGAGTTGCGCAAGATTTACCAGGTCATCCCAGACAAGGCAGCGTCGAGACTTCATCAGCTTCGCGTCATCGACGAGTCCGGCGAAGACTACTTGTATCCGGAGGATTATTTCGTGCCTGCGCGGTTGCCGCAGGCGGTCGAGCGAGCAGTGCGCCGGGCCAAAGCGTAGGCCGCACGGCACGAAGGGCGCTAGCGGTATTGGGAAGGGCATGGCTTCAACGATGCCGTAACAAGAACAAACCTCGACGGCTTTAGCCGCTGAGGTTAACAGGCAGAACGTGTAGAGACGTACTGTGAAGGGGTCACGGCGCGCCGTGGCCCTTTTATTTTGGAGGCGTGTGTGAGTTACAGAAACAAGACCTACGTTATCTTCGACGGCGACAATGACCGATGGGCATACGCCTACATGAATGGCTGGAAATCTAACGAGAACATGAACTTCAACTTCCACGACGCCCACGACATCGGACCTCTCACCGACAAGGCGTCGGACGAGACGATTAAGTCCAGACTGAGAGAGCGGTTTTCGAACGCAAAACAGGCCATCGTTCTTGTTGGTGAACAGACGAAGAACCTGCGGAAGTGGGTGCCCTGGGAGATCGAGATTTCGCAGAAACTAGATCTGCCGATCGTGGTTGCGAACCTCAATGGGAGCCGACAAATGGATCCTGACCGCTGCCCTGCGGGCTTGCGCAGTTCGCTCGCGGCGCACGTAGCGTTTAAGGCAAAGATCATCCAGCACGCTCTGGACAATTTCCCCGACGAATACAGCCGGATACAGGCATCCGCATCGGGGCCGCGGTACTATTCTGACGAGGTGTACAAAAACTTGGGTCTATGAGGGGAATGGATTGAAATTCGCGAAGGCCGATTATCCCGCACTCTTTCAAGCGGCTGACGGAGCGTCCAGCGCCGCTCAGGCCAAGTATCTTAGGTCCACGCGATGGACTCTCATCTTTCTCGTTACGGGCGCCGGCCTTGCTGCGGCTTCACCCGCCTTCGCGTGCGACGCTGTTAAGGCTGCTGTGGCTCTCGCGAGCGCAGTTTTATTAGTGGTCAGTTTGTCAATCACGGTCCACCTAAAGGTTGCGAAGCCCGAGCAACTCTGGTACGGCGGACGTGCCGTAGCGGAATCGGCGAAGAGCATGGCCTGGCGTTACATGACAGGAGCGGCCCCGTATCTGTCTAATCTTGCGCCGTCAGGGGCGGACGGCAGGTTTGTCTCAGACCTCGAATCGATCTTTAAGGAGCGGAAGCAACTGGCTTTCGGTTTTGGCGGCGAGTTTTCCCAGCAACCGCAGATATCGGAGCGCATGCGGGCGGTGCGGGCGGGAGATCTGGAAGAGAGAAGGGCCGAATATCTGGCGGAACGCATTTCTGATCAGCGCTTATGGTATGGCAACGAGGCTAAGCGAAATCGCGCTGCCGGAAACAGTTACTTCAAAGCCGTCGTCGCTAGCCAGTTCTTTGCGTTCATCGCCGCTCTCGCCCTGGCGCGCTGGCCGGCGTCCAGCGTTAAAGTAACGGGGCTATTCGCATCGCTCGCGGGTTCTTTGATGGCATGGCTCCAATTAAAACAGCATAGGGAACTGGCTCAGTCCTACTCGATCGCGGAGCTCGAGTTGGGCTTTATTGAGGAAAAGGCACGGCACATGAAGGGTGAACAAGAGTTTTCTGATTTCGTCAGCGATGCTGAGAACGCCATTTCGCGCGAACACACATTGTGGATAGCTCGGCGGGACAGGACATGAGCAGCAGATAGAGGAGAGCAATGTTTCGCAGGAAGAACTCAAACACGAAAGTTGAGAACGTCGAGGGCACCTACGGGATAGATTTGAATGCCCGGGGCGATGCAAGGCTGGGCAATTTGCTGAGAAGGCGTGGCTTCGATTCGCAATCGCAGCTCATAAAGGCCGCCCGTGGCCAACTCACTGAGCCGGCCCGTGTCCGGAGGCTGTTCCTCAGCTTTCACTACGAGGACCGAGACCAAGTAAATGGGTTTCGTCTGATGGCACACAATCCGAATTTGCCCATCGACTTCGCTGACGTCAGCGTTAGGGCCGCGATCAACAGCGAAGAGGCGGCGTACCTGAAACGGGTGATCTGCGAAAAGATTAAGGGGTGCTCCGTGGTCGTCTGCTTGATCGGCAACGGGACCGCGTGGCGGGGATGGGTCGAATGGGAACTGGAGACAGCTCTGAAACTCGGGAAAGGCGTGTGCGGGGTTCGCCTCAAGGGCTCGCACGGGCGAACTCCGGACCTATTGACGCAGGTCGCCGCACCCATTGCGGGTTGGGAACTAGACGAAATCGTTGCGGCAATCGAATGCGCTGCAGCGAAAAGGAGCTAGGCAATCCACTCCGATGGCAAATGAAGGTCATCTCGCTCTCTTGAAGGAAGGCGCAAAGGCGTGGAACGAGTGGCGACGAAAGAGCCGGCGTAGGCGGGATCGCGTTACACCGGACCTCTATAAAGCAGACCTTGCTGGTAGGAAGTTCGATAAATTTGACTTCCATGGCGCTAACCTGGGCAGCGCGGACCTGAGTTGCAGCTCGTTGCAATACGCAAATTTCAACAAGGCTTTTCTCGATGACGCTAACTTTTTTTCCGCTGACCTGACTGGCAGCCATTTCTGGCTGGCGGCAATGGCGAGTGCTGATCTACGTCGGGCTAATCTCGGAAAGGCGCTGCTGTCCAGGACGGACCTAACGGGCGCCAATCTCGCGGAAGTAGACCTACGGGGTGCGGACCTGAGGGGGGCAACTCTCCGGAGCGCGAATCTTTGGCATGCTGACCTTTCCGGTGCTCGCTTAATCGGGGCCACTCTCCAAGGCGCCAACTTGGTGTTTTGTAACTTGAACGACTCCGACCTCTCCGGCGCCTACATCTATGGGATTTCGGCCTGGAATGTCTCCGTTGAAGGGGCAAAGCAGACGGATCTGGTGATCACACGTCGAACTCAATCGAGAATCACGGTCGATAATCTGGAGGTGGCGCAGTTCATCTACTTATTGTTGGACAATAGGCGCATCAGGCAAGTGATTGACACAGTTACGTCGAAGGTAGTGCTGATTCTAGGCAATTTTGCTACCCAGAGGAAGGATATCTTGGACCAGCTCAAATCCAAGCTGCGGTTTCTAGGATACTCGCCCGTCTTATTTGACTTTGAAGGGCCGCTAGCAAGAGATCTGACAGAGACGATCTCGACCCTTGCGCATCTCTCAAGGTTTGTAGTCGCGGACATTACAGACGCCCGGAGCATCCCTCAGGAGTTGTCAGTAATAGTCCCAAACCTCCCGTCGGTACCAGTTCAGCCAATCATCCAATCTGGCGCTTCTGAGTACGGCATGTTCGAACATCTCACGCGATATCCTTGGGTGCTTCCAATCTTCAAGTACGGCTCTTCGACGCACCTGATTTCTTCAATTGAATCCGCGATTATTCGTCCGGCTGAAGAAGCCGCCGAGCGTCAACGAATGCGGATATGAGGCAGCTGCCCAGCCTTCTGGTCACGATACTTTCATTACTACTCTTACTCTGCCCCTGAAATCAAAAGGCGGGTGGCCCATCTTTTGGCTTTCGTTTCTTCACCAATCGCACAACTGTGGGTGCCCCGTCCTTCGCATTCTTTTGTCTCGTCCCCAGACATCCCTTTGCGAAGGGGCGGGTGCCGGAAATGCAGGCGCAAGTTGGTTGATCCATGTCGCGTCGCAATCCAGTGCATGCAGCAGCGCCGGCCACCCACAGCCAGACGACTGCCTCATCTGAATTGCGCGCGATCCCGCCTTCAGGCGGCTTTTGATTTGCATTGCGCGCAGTCGGCCGTGATGTCGTCCTTGTTGACGCGCAAGTAGTTTTCGAAGGATTCCCACCAGCGGGGTTTCAGCAAAGCGACTCCGGATGCAGCCGCCTCCGCGCGGGCGACGGATTTGGGGCGCAGGGTCACCTTGCCGCTCCCCGGGGCGGGATCAGAGAATACTTCGCTGATCCGGCTGGGGAAAAGATCGGCGGCGCTCACTTGGCGCTCTGCTGATAGGCCGCCGTCCTGCCGTGCCGAACTTGCTGGAGACGAACTTGCCGCAGCCGGAAGGGGTTCGTCGGCCGGAGTGACTATGCGATCAGAACCCTTCAGGTGCATCACCGGCTTCTCTTCCCAATATTGCTTGTAGAGCTGTTCGTATTTCCTCCATTCATCTTCTGACTGCAACGATTTCTTATCGTATGGTGGAGAATTGTTGATCTGCTGTCTGGTAACGCTCGCAGCCAGACCATCGTCGTCGGTTTCGTCAAGACAGACGCTCTCCGCAGGGAGCAGGAAGGTTCCAGCTTCCAACCAGCCGCCGCTATCCACCACGAGATAGCGAATCTCCATGGTATCGTGATCAAAGATCAAGTCATCCACGTTGCCGAGTTTCTTGCCGTCTGATCCGCGAACTGTTGCGCCACGCACATCGTGAATGTCGTCAGATACTGACTGAGTATTAAGACTGCCGCAGTGAGCCATTTAGGAGTGTCCCTCTCTTTCCATTTCTCCATTTCTCATAGAACAAATGATTCCAGGAGCAAATGCTGTGGAGCCGCACGATCGATGCGAGCAACCGCGACTCCCAGCACAAAGAATGGGACGAATGCGGGACAAAAGCAATTAGACAGGACTCGTAACCATGTCTACGTCTTCAGTGTTAAGGGTCCCCCGACTTGGGCGGGGTTCCTCCCGACGCGGAGCAAGGCAAAGAATTGTTCAAGATGATCCCTGAGGCATTCCTGTTCACCTATGCTGGCAGCGATAAAAGCGCGACAGAGCTCAATTATGGACCGAATCCCAATCTCCAACCTCCGTCTCGGGAAGCACGAGTTTTCCATCAGTTACAAGGTGAAATGGGGGTAGATGCGACTCAGAGAAGGTTGATACGTATGAGCGGACAACTCATCGCGGATGTGAAATTCGGCGGGGCCCACCTTTTGGTTTTGGTCTTCCCTCCAATCACACAACTGTGGGTGCCCCGTCCTTGCGTTCTTTGCAAGGGCGGGCACCGATGCTGCCGATGCGTTTTATTTCGAAATCGCGAGGCGCTTCTGTCGTCCCTACGGGACTCGATTCCTTTCTTGGCGCCGACCCAGGACTTACGTCCTGGGCTATCTTACGCCCTCGATCCGCGACTGGGGCGGCATGGTCTTCCCTAGTCACCCGCGACCGCGAGTTGAGTTGCAGGATTCAACGCAGCAAGAGCAGTCTCGATTTCTTCGTCAATTTCTGATTCCTCTACTCTGCTCTCCAGAATTATCGGAACATCCGGAGGAACAAGGTGGGACACCTTCTGGAAGGCGAGAATCGATTCAAGGCTGATCGGATCGTGCTTGCTTTGGGTGTTTACTTCGCTGACGTGAAGTTGCTTGATCCGGCTGCGAAATCTCTGGAGTATTGCCCATGCTTCGCTCATGGTGGGATCGACTTGGCGGGCGTGGCCGATGTCGAAGCAGAGGCGCGCATTCGGCAGCGCGTCGAAGAATTTGCCGAGATCTAATGCCGTTTGCCCGATCGGCTTGCGCTTATCCATATTTTCAATACAGAGGCAATCTCCGAGGCAGGCCCACGCCGAAGGGGTATGCATCGCATCCGGGTGCACGATGATTGGCCATTCGCGAGCGGCGACTTGCTCAAGAAGCGCTAATGCGGCCGGCTCGTAGGATTTCTCCATGGCGCTTGGGGCATGAAAGGAGATGTACCGGAAGCGGCTCAGGTCCAATTGTCCCAAGTGCTGTACCAATGGGGCCAATTCTTCCTGCCTGAGAGCAGACAATTCCACTGCATTAACCTTTTTGTCCGATAACATCCGGAGCGCTCCGTGGAAGTCGCCTCTCGCTAGTGCGCCGGTGGAGAATCCAATGCATTTCATTAAAAGACCCCATACTTCCTGGTGAGTGGTGCTATCTGTGGACTCTTAAAAAAAACGTAGTCGAGGGCGTGCTCAAAGGACGCGCTGATTTCTCTAACGCGTTTGAATGTTGGATCAGTTCGAGAGTCTTCTGATCGAAGGTTTTCGAGCCTTTTACGAGCATCTCTATCGTCAAGCAGCTTTAGGAACCTCGCATAAGACTCAAACAATTCGTTGCTTATCGACTTTGGGATGCGATAAAGCGCCATCGATTTTGCTAGAACTTCCAGAGGTGACAGTTTCACTTGATCCCTGATGTGTTGGAGCAGGTGGAGCTTTATACCATTTTTGTCGGTGGAAATCTTGCTTTGTAGAACTAAATCGAGATGGGCGCCAAAACAAACCAGAAGCCCTGAGGCAAAGATCAACTTTCTTGACATACGGAGCTTCGCGTTACGCAGTCCCCAGCCTTCTCCGGCGCGGTCCCGCTGCTTACTTGCGAAATCGACGGCCATCGTTCTCCAAAAGCGAACGATGTCATTCAAGAGAAATCGAGGAACCCTATATCTCTTCGAGTCATGGGTTAAAGGATGACTGTCCTCCGCAAGGTAGCGACCGATGACGGCTCGAATCACGCGTTCATAAGCTTCGGTATTCTTGCCGATGACTCGCGATTCGAGGAGGAGCAGGATTCTCCAAGTGGTATTTCTATTGGTATCGTTCTGGCCACCGATTTGGTGGATAATGTCATGGCTGAATGCCATGTTTCCAAAAGTTCCGGTAGGGCCGGGCGGGCGAAACCTCCTCTTGTTGTGCTTCAGTTGCAGGAGGTTTTGGATTTGCTGGACAATAACGAGATGGTCGGAATTGGCCTCCCCGTCTATGAGGTAAGTCCAGTCGAGGTCGCTGCCGGAAGTCCATTCGCCTCTTGCAAGCGATCCGAATACAACCAGGCTCGTGTCATGGGACGTGTACCGTCCGATTTTCTTTGAGAGCAGTCTATCTAATTCGTCGCGCTTGAGGGCCGCCTCGCGGGACGCCCGCTGCAGATTTGAGTTGAGAATCGCGACGCCTGCCATTGCAGGTCATTCTAGCAATGTTTCATGATTTCTTGACGGGGCGGGCATCTAACCCGACACTCGGCGGTGACTAACCCGCTGGGGTTCTGCCAGCGGGATCAAAGGCATAAGGACTGACGTCCTGGGCTATTTTGTCTCGTCCCTGGGCTCCCGCTTCGTCGGGCGAATGCACAACTCTCAGTGCAAAACGAGCCCTTCGAACGCCTCGAAATACACCTTTCCATAGAAATATCCCGAATCTCCCATTTCATGTAACCCCAACATTCCAAGCCACATCATATCGTTTTGTACGTACATTTTTGTACTCAGAATGTTCCTGCAGGAACATTTCTCCACTTTCAACGCTTACGCTTCTTCCCCACAGGCTTGGGCGGCTTGGACCCCTTCTTCTGGCCAAAAACGCGAGCGAAAATCTTGTCTACGTTTTTGAGTTGGCGAGGAAGGTCGAAGGCATATTCGATCTGCTGGCGCGGAACTTTGTTGGTGATTTCTTTGTCTCCTAGCACCAGTTGATGGAAGTCGAGGCCCTCTTTCCAGGCGCGCATGGCATGGGACTGCACCAGGCGGTAAGCGTCCTCGCGAGAGACGCCATGCTCGACCAGGTCGAGCAGCAACTGTCCGCTGAAGATGAGGCCGCGCGTGCTTTCCAGGTTGGCGCGCATGCGTTCGGGATAGACGAACATGGTTTCGATGAGGTTGGCGCTCTTGCTGAGCAGATAGTCGACAAGCGTGGTCGAGTCAGGCAGGATGACGCGCTCGGCGGACGAGTGCGAGATGTCGCGCTCGTGCCACAGGGCAACGTTCTCCAGTCCTGCCTGGGCGTTGCTGCGGACCACGCGCGCCAGGCCGCTGATCTGCTCGGCGGTCACAGGGTTGCGCTTGTGCGGCATGGCAGAGGATCCCTTTTGCTTCTCGCTGAAATATTCTTCAGCCTCGCGCACTTCGGTGCGCTGCAGGTGGCGAACCTCTGTGGCGATCTTGTCGAGCGTGGAGGCGATCACGGCGAGTGTGCCCAGATAGTGGGCGTGACGATCGCGTTGGATGACCTGCGACGAAACGGCTGCGGCTTTCAATCCCAGGCGCGCGCAGATTTTTTCTTCGAGTTCAGGCGTGAGGTGAGCGAAGATGCCGACCGCGCCTGAGAACTTGCCCACGCGCATGTCTTCCGCGGCAGCCATGAAGCGCGAGATGTTGCGCTGGGTTTCGGAATACCAGTTGGCGATTTTAAAGCCGAAGGTGATGGGCTCGGCGTGGATGCCGTGCGTGCGGCCGACCATGGGCGTGTCTTTGAATTCCCACGCGCGGCGCTCGAGGACTTCGGAGAGGCGTTCGAGATCCTGCGCGATGACTTGCGACGCCTGACGAATGAGCAAAGCCTGCGCGGTGTCGACGACATCGTTGGAAGTGAGGCCGTAGTGGAACCAGCGAGCGTGCGGCCCGACGATCTCGGCGACGGCAGTGGTGAAGGCGATTACGTCGTGGCGTACCTCGGCTTCGATCTCGTGGATGCGTTCGACGCGAAAGTCAGCGCGCTCGCGGATGGCGAGGGCCGCGTCCTTGGGAACGAGGCCGGCCTCGGCGAGGGTTTCGGTGGCGGCGACTTCGACGGCGAGCCAGGTGCGGAAGCGGTTTTCGTCGCTCCAGATGCGGGCCATCTCGGGACGTGTGTAGCGCGGGATCACGGGTCTCCTGTGGGTCGCGGTGAAATTGTGGACTAAGGATTTTAAATGGGCGCGAGGAAAGAGGCTAGGGTGAGGCGTTCCGTCGAAAGCGTAGGTCAAAGTCCCCACCCCTTCGACTCCGCTCAGGGCAGGCTCTGTCGCATAAAGCGCGACAAGGGTGGGGCACCCGGGGTCGGGGAAACACTAAGGTCCCTCCACGACGTAATACGGTTAGAGTGTCGCGGCACGATAGAATCTTCGCATGAGGAAACTTTCTTTGTCGGATTATCGGGCTCTGGCCGAGTTTCGGTATCAGATTCGGAAGTTTTTGCGGTTCAGCGAGCGGGCGGTGAGGGCAGCGGGAGTGGAGACGCGGCAATACCAGCTGATGCTGGCGATTAAAGGAATGCCAGAGGGAGAGCGGCCGCGGATTCGGGAACTGGCGAACCGGATGCAGATTCAGCATCACAGCGCGGTGGAACTGGTGAACCGACTGGAGGCGGGCGGGTACGTGCGGCGGCAGCGAGGGCGGAACGACCGGCGTGAGGTGTTGCTGGGACTGACGGCGAAGGGAGAGCGGGTGCTGGAGGAACTGGCGCTGCATCATCATGAGGAGTTGCGGAGTACGGCGCCAGACCTGGTGGCGGCGTTGCGGCGGTTAACGCCGCGTACGGCACGGTTCCGTTCCGGATGACGCCCTCTGGGGTAGTATCGTTCGTCGTTTGTACTTGGTTGCTGCCCTCGGTTGGGTTCGCTGGTTACCTTAGGACTAGGACGATCATGCGGCAGAAAATTTAGCTGGGCAAAGTATAATTATGGTTCCATGACCTCTGGCCGAATCGAAGGGACGCTGGTGGTAATTGCTGCTCTGAGCGTGCTGACGATTTTCTTTTTTCCGGCGATGCAGGGGCCGTATTCGGTGGTGCACGGTCCAGTCACGGCGCTGCTGTCGATACGGGCGGCGGCGGGTTTGCGCAGGGCGATGGTGCGGGCAATGCTCGACGCAGTGCGGAGTCGTCTCACTTCGCGCTCTTCGCGACGGCTCCCTTGTTCCGCACCGCAGTTGCAGCCCTTGGGGTTCCGACCGGTGGGTTTGTCCCAGGTTCCGATTCAATTCTTCGCTGCTGATTCTTCTGTCGATCCCACTCTTTCCAATCTCCGTCGCCATTTGCAAAGGGCTTTTCGCTTTGGGCGGGCGTTTCTCCTGCATGCGGCGACGTTTTGAGCAAGTCGTTCCGCCATTTCAGACTTAACTCTATTTCGTATTAAGGAGGATTCGAGTGACACCATTAACATGCAAGGGATTTACGCTAACGGCGATTCTTGCGGGAGCGATGACGTTTGCGGCCTGCAACAAGAAAGCAGCCCAGGCCACGCCGCCGCCTCCGCCAGCACCGGTGGCCCCAACAGCAACTCTGGCAGCGAACCCCGCGGTGATTCAGCCGGGGCAAAGCACAGTGCTGACGTGGGAAACCACAAACGCAACCGAAGCCAGGATTGAAGGATTAGGAGTGCTGTCGGCGTCGGGCTCGAAAACGGTGACGCCAAGCGCGTCGACGACATACACGCTGGTCGCGAAAGGGCCGGGAGGAACGCAAGATGCAACCGCACGCGTCACGGTGAACGAGAGGGTTGCCGATGCGACGCCTTCGCCATCGGACGAAGATCTGTTCGCGAAGAATGTGAAAGACGTGTTATTCGACTATGACAAATCCGACATCCGATCGGATCAGGCGCCGAACGCGCAAGGCGACGCGACCTTTTTGTTGCAACATCCATCGATCAAAGTGTTGGTCGAGGGACATTGCGACGACCGGGGTTCGGAGGAATACAACCTGGCGCTGGGAACGAGCCGCGCAGAATCGCTGAAGCATGCTCTGCTGCAGCAGGGAGTTTCCGAAGATCGCGTCAAGACGGTCAGCTATGGCAAGGAAAAGCCGCTGTGTACGCAGGAAAACGATCAGTGCTGGCAGCAGAATCGAGTGGATCACTTCGCATTCGCACGCTAAACGAGCACACTGGCGGCCCAAAACCTGGGCCGCCTTTTCTACACTTCTACTCTTCTACTCAATCCGCGGGATTGCAATTCAACTCTTCTTTTTCGCATAGTATCAAGGGATGGTCGAAACGCAAGAAGACAAAACCGCCGCGACCGAGAGAATGGATCCGCGGCTCTATATCAAGCAGCAGCCGGTGATGCTGGCGCTGCTGGCGACGCTGGGAGTTTTGTTTTTTGTGGCGGTGGCGGGGTTGTCGGGGGCCTATCACGCACGGCGGGAAGCACTTGGGGAACGGTGGTTCAGCCGCGGAGTGGCGGACCTGAACGCCAAGCGTTATGACAGTGCGGTCACCGAATTCCGTTCGGCGCTCCTCTACTCCCGAGACAACTACGATTACCAGTTGAATCTGGCTGAAGCTTTGATCGGGCTGAAGCGGACCGGCGAGGCGTATTCCTACCTGGTGAACCTGTGGGATGAGCAGCCGGAAAATGGAGTGGTGAATCTGGAACTGGCTCGGATCGCGGCAGAGCGCGGGCAAACAGAACAGGCGAAGCGTTACTACCACAATGCGATCTATGCGGTCTGGCCGAGCGATCAGGAAGGAAAGCGGCGCGAGACGCGGTTGGAGTTGATCGAGTACCTGTTGAGCATTCACGCGAGGGCGGAGGCGCAGGCGGAGTTGATTGCGCTGCAGGAAAATCTGGGGGACGATCCGGCGCAGCAGAGACGCGTGGGCGATCTGTTTTTGCGGGCGCAGGACTACGAACACGCGCTGGCCGCGTACCGGTTGAGCTTGAAAGCGGACCGGCACAATCAAGCAGCGCTAGCCGGGGCGGGACGGGCGGCGTTTGAGTTGGGGCAGTATCCGCTGGCGGAGCGGTATCTGCAGGCGGCGGTGGCAGAAAATCCCGGCGACACCCAGAGTGCAGAACTTCTGAAAACAACGCAACTAGTGCTGCGAATGGATCCGTTTCGTCACGGGATCACAATGGAGGAGCGCAACCGGATCGTGCTGGAGGCGTTTGGGATCGCAGGTCAACGGCTGAGTTCGTGCGCCACGCCGAAAGCTGCGACGGCATCCAATGCCGGGCAACCGAATCTGGCGGACAGCTGGGCGAAGATGAAGCCGCGAATGCGAGAGCAGGAACTGAAACGAAATCCGGATTTGGCGGAAGAGGCAATGGACCTGGTGTTTGAGATTGAACGCCAGACCAGGGCGACGTGCGGAGCTCCGACTGGGGCGGACGAAGCGCTGCTGTTGATCTCCCAATCGCACGAGGGGAACTAAGAGTGGAGCCGGAGTTGAACTCGCAGACGGGTTTAGCGGAAGCGGTAAACGAGCAACCCATGGGGGCCAAGGCGGGCAACGGGCGCTCTCCGAAGACCTTGTTGAAATTGGTATTTCGGGAAGACCGCTTCTTTTTGATTTTGTCGGTGTTCATTGGAATTTTTTCGGGGCTGGCAGTAGTGTGCTTCCGATTTGCGATTGATTGGAGCCGGCTTTATTTGTTGGGGACAGGAGCGGTGCTTTCGCCAACGCGTCTTCTGCTGGCGCCCACGCTGACAGGATTAGTAATTGCGGTGCTGGTGATTCATGTGTTTCCACTGGCGCGCGGGAGCGGAGTGAATCAGACGAAGGCGGCGCTGTATATCTATAACGGATACATTCCTTTTCGCACGGCAATCGGAAAATTCATAACTGCCGCACTGGCGATCGGATCGGGACAATCGCTGGGGCCGGAGGACCCGTCGCTGCAGATTGGCGCGAGCATTGCGTCGATGCTGGGGCGGCAGATGCGGCTATCGCGGGACCGGATGCGGCTGATTGCTCCAGTGGGCGCGGCGGCGGGACTGGCAGCGGCGTTCAATGCACCGATCTCCGCGGTGCTGTTCGTGATCGAGGAAGTGATTGGGCGATGGTCGGCAGGAATTTTAGGGTCGGTGGTGCTGTCGGCGGTGTCGAGCGTAGTGGTCATGCGGTTGTTTCTCGGATCGGAATCGCTGTTCAGGATTCCGGCGGTGCAACTGGAACGGCCTTCGGAACTGATCGCGTACGCCATCCTGGGAATAGTGGGCGGATTGGCGTCGGTGGTGTTTTCGATGGGAATCGCGACGTTCCGGCCGAAGTTCAAGGCGCTGCCGTTGTGGACGCAATATTTTCAGCCGGCGCTGGCGGGATTGCTGATCGGAATTATTGCGTGGCTGGGGGCGCCGCAAGTAATGGGAGCGGGCTACGAGGCGATGGATGAGGCCATGCACGGCCGGTTTACATGGCAATTCCTGGCGATCCTGGCGGTGCTGAAGATTGTGGCTACGCTGTTTTCGTTTGTGAGCGGAACGCCGGGAGGAATGTTCGCGCCGACATTATTTATCGGAGCAATGCTGGGAGCGGCAGTCGGCGGTGTGGAGCACGTGGTACTGCCGCATTTGACCGGGTCGCCGGGGACGTACGCGCTGGTGGGGATGGGAGTGTTGTTTGCGGGATTTCTGCGCGCGCCGATGACGTCGGTGTTCATGGTGCTGGAGGTGAGCGGAAATTATTCGATCATTCTTCCGGTGATTGTTGCGAACACGATCGCCTATGTGATTTCGCGAGGGCTGCAGCCCAATGCAATTTTCGACGTACTGACGCGGCAGGATGGGCTGGAATTGCCGTCGATGGAGGAGCAGCGGGAAGAAGGCGTGCTGCACGTGGAAGATGCGATGCGGGCGGTAGAGGGTTTGGTGCTGGATGCGCAGGAGACGGTGGAGCAGGCCTGGATGAAGGCGGAGCGGGCCGAGGGGGACGAGTTTCTGGTGCGGCTGAGTCCGAGCGGGTGGAACAGCGTTTCGAAGCAGCAACTTCGCGCGCTGGTGGATGAGGGGAAGGGCGGGGCGAATTTGGGGTCACAGTTGCCGATCCGGCAGATTCCGTTCTTGCATCCCGATTTGCCGTTGGAGACAGCGCTGCGATATGTGGATCGGTGGCCGCTGGTTCCGGTGGTGAGCCGGGCAG
This sequence comes from uncultured Acidobacteriaceae bacterium, assembly GCA_963708335.1. Classification (GTDB taxonomy): domain Bacteria; phylum Acidobacteriota; class Terriglobia; order Terriglobales; family Acidobacteriaceae; genus Sulfotelmatobacter. The sequence continues at coordinate 199,113 of OY970205.1, forward strand.
ATGTGCGACATCTCGAGGGAGTCATTTCGCAGAGGGATGTTCTGGAGAGATATCGGGAGTTTGGGGAGAGCTAGAACCGCAACACAACACTTCACAACAGCCGGCTGTAGCAGCGTCAAAATCTTTACGTCAAAATCCCCACCCTCTCGCAAAAGGCGCGAGAAGGGTGGGGCACCCGCGCCCTGAAATATAGGTCACCCGTGTCCTGAAATCTGGGGCACCCGCGTCCTGAAATGTGGGCACCCGTGAGTTATTAGCTCGGTGACGGTTATTTCTTGAAAAGTGCCGGGGAATTTCGGTAAGCTTCCGAATTCCCACATCAAGGTTCCAGACTGAGTCGTATCCAATGAGGACGACAGAAGTTGCGGGTTCTTGATCCTTCGCTGCTAATACATTTCAAGCTGGCAATTTTAGACACACGGGAGACGAGCATGCGGGTTCAGTGGATACGGTTGGTGGGTCTGAGTCTGATGGCGTTGGGATTGAGCGTGCAGGGCTGGGCGCAGGGCGGAGCCACGGGAGCGATCACGGGAACGGTGCAGGATCCGAGCGGGGCGTACGTTGCCAACGCCGAGGTGCGGATCACGAACCAGGATACGAGCGTGCTGGAGCGCTCGGTGAGGACGGGCGCGGACGGCAGCTTTACGGCGCCGCTGCTGCCGGTGGGGACCTACAGCGTGAGCGTACAGGCGGCGGGATTTTCGGAGGGAAAGTTTCCCAACATCGTGGTGCGCGTGACGGAGACTACGCGGATGATCGCGAAGCTGACGACGCAATCGGTGCAACAGAAGATTGAAGTGCAGGCGGAAGTGCAGGCAGTGGATACAACGGACGCGACGACCGGGCAGGCGATTGAGAGCGACACCATCCGTGCGCTGCCGCTGGCAACGCAGAACTTTCAGCAGTTGCTGACGCTGTCGACGGGGGCGCAGAGCGAACTGAATAAAGCTGCCAGCCTGGGACGAGGCGACGTACGAATTGAGGTGAACGGCCAGCGCGAAGACAACAATAATTATCTGATCGAAGGCATCAGCGTGACCGATTACAACGTTGCGGAGTTGACCAACACGCCGCTGCCGAATCCGGATGTGGTGGCGGAATTCAAGGTGCAGACTTCGCTTTACGACGCCAGCCAGGGGCGGAATGGCGGCGGGAATATCAATGCGATCCTGAAGTCGGGAACGAATACCTTGCATGGGGATGTTTACGAGTTCTTCCGCAATACGGTGCTGGATGCGAATGAATATTTTTTGAAGGGGAGCGGATCACCGCGGCCAGTCATTCAACAAAATATTTTTGGCGGGAGTTTGGGCGGCCCGGTTGTCCCAGGAGGCAAGCTGGGATTCTTTTTCGTGAACTACCAGGGGACGCGGCAACGGAGTGGAGATTCTCCGGGGACGCTGATCAGCACGTTTATTCCGTATGTGCCGGCGGCGGACCGGGGAACGAGTGCGGCGGCGCAAGCGAACCTGGCGGCGGACTTCGGAGTGGCCAGTGCCGACCCGGTGGCGGTGAATTTGCTGGCCTTCAAGAGCGACCAGTTTGGAGCGCCGGCGAATGGATATTTATTCCCCCTTCCGAATAATGTGCCGGCAGGAACTGCGGCGGGATCGTTGGTCCCGTTTACGGTGAGCAAGCCGGGCAAATTTAGCGATGACCAGCTGACCGCGAACTGGGATCATGAGTTCCGCGACTCGCGGGATTCGGTGGCGGCGCGATTTTTCTTTTCCAACTCGGAGCAGGATATCCCGTTCGGGGCTGGAGGATTGCAGGCGTCTCTGGGCGGAGCGGCCAGCCAGACGGATTTGAACTTCCCGTATCTATTGCCGATTCACGACCGGGTGTTCATCGTTTCGGAGACGCACGTGTTTTCTCCGCGGCTGGTGAATGATTTTCGCTTTGGGCTGGTGCACATCAACAACAGCGCGATCAACGTGAATCCGGTTACGGTGACGGATGCAGGAATCGACCGGCCGACTAATAATTTGACGAGCAGCATTTACAAGTTCACTTTCCTGACGTCGGGATTTCAGTTTGGACCAACGCCACAGGCGAATCAATCCCAGAAGCAGAACAATTACAACTTCGTGGAAAACCTGAGCTGGGTGCGAGGAGCCCATACGCTGACGTTCGGCGGGCAGTACACGAAAGTTAACCTGAATAAGCAATTTCCGCAGGTATTCAATGGCCAACTTTTCCTGACGAATACGACTGGCGCGACCGATTTCGGGAACTTTGTGGGAGGCACGCCGGAGTTCAGCTTCGGTGGCGGCGGTGTTTATAACCATCAGTACCGGCAAAGCAATTCGGCGGTATTCGCGCAGGATGACTGGAAGGTGACGTCGAACCTGACGCTGAACTTGGGGCTGCGCACGGAGTTTCTCGGGGCGTGGACGGACGGAGATTGCCACATCGGCAACATTGAATCGGACCTGACCAAGTCGGGGACGTATCCATTCATTTATCCGAAGTGCGTCGACAAGCTTGGTGTTACGGGATTGACCGGCACGGCGGCGGGATCGACGTTCAAGAACAGCGTTTCGACGGGATGGGGACCGAGGTTCGGGTTCGCGTGGGACATGCTGGGGAGGCACACGACGACGGTGCGCGGCGGCTACGGCATTTATTACGTGCGCGAAGACGTGGGCGCGGTGGACCAGTTGAGCTTCCAATCGCCATTTATTCCGATCGTGTTCTTTGGACAGACTCCGGGATTCACGATGTCGGATTTCTTTACGGGGACGCCTGCGACGAATCCGAATGCGGTGCCGGCGGCGGGGTCGCTTTCGGGCGCGTGGCTTCCCTGTCTGGCGCAGCTGACCAGCTTTCCCGATACGAATGGGGCGGCTACTTACGGCGGATGCACCGGGCCGGGAGTGAACACGACGCAGAATCTATTTGTGCTCGAGGTGCCGCGGCACTTTGTGGTGCCGAACACGCAACAATGGAACCTGACAGTGCAGCGCGAGTTGGGACGGCATTGGGTGTGGGAAGTGGGATATATCGGCACGCGGGGAATCCATTTACGCGAGACGCGGGACGCGATCCAGTCGGTGAATGCGACTCCGGCGAATCCGTTTACCGTCACCGACGCGAGCGGCAACAGTTATTCGATCACGACTAACACGTTTGCCAATGCGATCGCACGAACGCCGACACCCGGGTTGAACGGATATAGCGGGTACCAGATTTTTGCCAACGACGCTTACTCGATTTATCACGCGCTGCAGACGACGGTGTCGCGACGGTGGGGACAGGGATATTTCCAGGCGGCGTATACGTTCTCAAAGAATATTGACGCCACGTCCACCGGGAACACCGCATTCAATACGGCGTACAACGATCAGAGCAACATTCATGCGTCGCGGGGAATTTCGGACTTCAATCGGCCGCAGCGGCTGGCGGTGAGCTACGTGTACGATCTGCCAATCTTCGCGCACTCCAGCGGCCTTCGGAAGACGGCGCTGGGCGGCTGGCAGGTGAGCGGAGTTTCCATTTTCCAATCGGGATTGCCGTTCTCGATCTATGATTCGAGCGCGGGGACCGGATTCCTGGGACAAGGCAGCACTCCGCTACTCGGCGCAAGCCTGGCTCCGGGGGCGACGATTGCCAGCGGATTGACCGGCGGCGGCGTCCATTCGCGGGTGGCCAATGGATATTTGAATCCGGCGGCGTTCACGCCGGCGCCGCAGCTTTATCCTACACGATGCCTCTCGGATTCAAATTTCTGCACAACCGGGTTTGGAGACCTGGGACGCAATCTTTATCGCGGGCCGTTCCAGCAGAACTGGGATGTATCGTTCCTGAAACACTTCAAGATTGGAGAGCGCCAAGACATCCGCTTTGCGGCGGATTTCTTCAATCTGTGGAACCACACGAATTTTGGAGATCCGTCGGTGACCGATATCGAGGCGTATCTGGCAAGCCCGACGAACAGCCCATTTGGAAAGATTCTGCAGAGCACGGGGAATCCGCGGCTGATTCAGTTTTCGTTACGGTGGGGGTTTTAGGGAATTGATGATTTCTGATTGATGATTTCAGATTGTTGATTTCAGATTGAAGGGCAACACATGCCGGGGAGCATAGCTTCCCGGCTTTTTTATTTTTAGGCGCAGCAAATCCTTAGACGTGAATCCAGTTGAAGATGATCAGGGCCAAGGAGGCGGAGCCTACGATGATCCAGAGGGTCAGGCCTTGTAGAAGGGGGCGGGCGCCGACGCGCCTGAGCGTTTCCTTGTTAAGGCCGGTGCCGATCAGGAAAAGAGTTACGGTGAGGCCGATCTTGCCCAAATGATTAAAGATGCCGAAGGTCGAATTGAAGGTGGGCAATACGGTGTTGAGCAACGCGGCCAGACAGAAAAACAGAATAAACCAGGGCCACTGGATGCGGGCTTTGCTCTTCAGGGCGACCGCGGTTACGAGCGAGAGAGGGACGATCCAGAGAGCGCGGGCGAGTTTGATAGTTGTGCCGACGGCGAGTGCCGTGGCGCCGTATTTGGCGGTTGCGCCTACGACGGAACTGGTGTCGTGAATGGCGAGGGCCGACCAGAGCCCGAATTGCGACTGGGTCATGTGCAAGGCGTATCCGACGAGAGGAAAGAGGAAGAGGGCGATGGAGTTGAGAATGAAGACGGCGCCCAGGGAGACTGCCATCTCTTCCTCGCTGGCGTCGGCGATGGGGCCGACGGCGGCGATGGCGCTGCCACCGCAAATGGCGGTCCCTGCGCTGATGAGGAAGGCAGACTTCTTTCCCACGTGCAGCAGATAGCCAAAGCTCAGGCCGAGCAGCATTGCGATGGTGATGCTGCCGGCGGTGTAGACGAAGCCGGAGCGTCCGGCTTGAAGAACCTGGTGGAGGTTCATGCCGAAGCCGAGGGCGACGACGGACGCTTGTAGCAGGAATTTCGCCAGGCGCTTGCTTTCGAGGTTGAAAGGATGAGCGAAGGTGAATCCGTAGATGAGGCCGCCTAATAAAGCGAGTGGTGGGGAAACCAAGCCGCTTGCCGCCAGGATAATCGCCAGGAAAAAAATATTCTTGCTCACCAACCGAGTGTGCGCTGCGGAGAGTACTGCGTCCAAGCAGTAGTTTTGATGGGCGATTAGTAAAACTTATCGGGAGCAGATTTGGTGCGGGCGGCTTTTCGAGGAGTGTTTAGCAACAGACGGGCGCGCCCCTGGGCGAAGGTGCGGAAAGCGGCGGCGGGGCCTTGGGGCTCCGGTCCCGTGCACGAGATGAGAGAAAACTGGCGGGCCATGGCGAGGCCTGCAACCTTCGCGACTCTCAGAGCGCCTAGCTCCAGTTCCTTGGAGAGGGCCCAGCGCGACACGAAGCCGACGCCGAGTCCGGCTTCGACTGCGGACTTGATGGCTTCGGTGGAATCGAGGTTCATCACTTTCTTGAACGATTTGAGTTTCAGGCGATTTTTTTCCAGGGCAATCTCGACAACGCGGCGGGAACCGGAGCCGTGTTCCCGCATGAGCAGGCTGGAGGCGAGGAGTTCGGCGCGAGACATGGAGTCGGATTCATAGTGCGGGGGCACGATGAGGACCAATTCGTCCTGCATGAAGAGCTCGGTGTGAATGCCGCGATCGCGGGCCGGGCCCTCGATCAGGCCGATGGAAACGTGGCCGTCGAGGAGGAGGCGGACGATCCCCCCGGTGTTGCCGCTCTGAAGCGAGAACTGAACACGGGGATGTTCGTCGAGGAATGCTCCGAGCAAGTGCGGAAGAACGTACTGGGCGATGGTGGTGGAGACGCCGAGCGATAATTCGCCGGAAATTTTGCCGTCTTCGGCAGTCAGGTTCTGTTCGGCCTGGGAAACGAGGGCAGCGATCTTTTTTGCGTAAGCGAGCAAAACCGTGCCTTGCGGAGTAAGCGAGACGCGGTTGCCGGCGCGATCGAAGAGGCGGATGCCGAGGTCGTCTTCGAGCGCTTTGATTTGGAGAGTGACGGCGGGCTGGGTGAGGAAAAGATGTTCGGCGGCTTTGCGGAAGTTCAGTTGTTCGGCAACTGTGCGGAAGACTTTGAGGCGGAAGTTTTCGAGTTGGGCCACGGAATGATTATGCACGGAAAGAGATGGGGGAGAGATTCGATTTGAGAACTGGCGGGTGATTAGTATGCGTCGGGGGCGCGGGCAGGATGCCCGCGCGACAGCCGGCGGGACGCCGGCGCTACTGCGACAAGATGAGCGCTACTGCGGAAACTCTATTGCGACTTTTGGGCTTCTTGGAGGAGAGGGCGGAGGGAGTCTACGGAGACGCCGATGGTGCCGCCGGTGAATCCGTCCATGTAGGCGGAGTTGACGCCGATGACTTCGCCACGGGCATTGAAGACCGGGCCGCCGCTACCGCCGTGGGCGGTGGGGGCGTCGTAGATAAGTTTTTCGCCGACGACATCGCCGAGATGGCCGCAGGTGGTGGAGGGGCGAATCAAGGACAGTGCAGCGAGTTCGCTGGCGGCGCTGATGTCGTTGTGGCGATAGGCCAGGCGCTCGTAAATTCCCGTGGGCGACTTGGCCACCATTCCCGCAATTCCCATGGGATAGCCGATCACGGTGACCAGTTGTCCGGGAGAGCCGGGCGACTTGGCTAGCGGAAGGATGGGAAGTCCACGGACGGCGTCACGATATTCGATACGCAGGATTGCCAGATCGGAGCTCTTGGAAACGGATCCCGAGGATAAGGTGACGGGCGTGGGCGAGCCGGGGAAAAAGATGACCAGGTTCTCGAGCATGGCGGTGGCGCCCTCATCGATGAGTTTCTGAGCTTCGGAGTCTCCGTACCACGGCTCGGCGACGTGACGGTTAGTCGCGATGAGGCCGGTGCCGACGAGAAATCCTGTGCCGGAAACGCGCGCGCGGACTACCGGGCGCTGGTTCGCGAAACCGACCTGGTAGACGCCATAGATGTAGCCAATGGAATTGCGATAGTGGTTCAGGACCGTGGCCGGCATGGCTTGATCTTGCTGAAGCTGCTCGACCTCGGCCGTCAGTTCATGAACCTGATTTTGAAGATTGGCTTCGCTGGGCTGCTGGGCGAACTCAGCGGTCGGCGAGTAATAGTGCACTAGAGCCATTGCGCCCAAAAGCAGAACTACTCCGAGGACGGCCTGCACGGCTTGTTGCCAGCTATCACAGACTGCGGTGGAAGCTGGCGTTTGCGGGGTTTCGGCAGCCGGCGGCTCGAGCATTTGGGGTTCGGCCATGAGGTTTCAACTCGATCCAAGTTATTTTGTTTCAGCCATTTAAGCCTTGAACAGGGGCGGGCTAGGAACTTGGAGTGCTTATCTTCTCCCCTCTGGGGGCGGTTGGCTACGGTACTGAAGATGATGGCCGTGCGGTACGCGGGCACTTCAGAAAATCAAAGGATTTCACCACGGAGGGCGCTGAGGGCACAGGGTAGGGCTAATTACTTCTTTATGCCGAGGCGTTTGGACATGGCTTCGTAGAGGAAGCCTTCGCCGGGGCGGTAGGGCTGGACCCATTCGCCGTCGATTACGAACTGGGGGATGGCACGCTTGCCAGTATGTTTCAGAATCTCGTCGACTGCGCCGGGTGTAGTTTGGACGTCGATCTCTTTGTAGGGGATATTGTGCTTGGCGAGGAAGCGCTTGGCCTCGCGGCAATCGGGGCACCAGGCAGAGGAATAGACGGTCAGTTCCATGGGCTCATTTTAGAGGACGCGAGGGGACGAGAGGCTGCTGTCCGCAGGTTCCATCAAAGGTGCTCCGTCAGACGTGCTCCAGATGGGGTTGCGTGCGCTCGTTGACTACGTTGCCCGTGTTCAGCGTGGAGGCGGGCTCGAAGAGAAGGATCCAGCATTCTTCGTCGGCGACCGGGCGATGCTCGACGCCACGGGGAACGACGATGAATTCGCCTTCTTCGATCCATTGGTGCTGCTCCCGAGAGTCTTCGTCGCGGTACTCCATGCGGAAGCGGCCTTTGACCACAAGAAAGAGTTCGTCTTCGTGTTCGTGGTGATGGAAGATGAATTCGCCTTTGAGTTTGTCGAGCTTGACATGCTGGCCGTTGAGTTTGGCGGCAATGTAGGGCTTCCAGTATTCGGAAATCTTGTCGAATTTTTCGGCGATGTTGATCTTGTGCATGGGCGTCCTTGTTCTCGATTCGCGGGCAGTTCTTTAGGATGTGGGTTCTGGGATCGCGGTCGCAAAATCGGAAAAGCATTCACCACGAAGGACACTAAGGTTCACTAAGGAAGGCGAAAATCTTCTTTGGCTCGGGCGGCTTCTTTAGCTCAAGCTTGGTGAGAAGTCGGTCAGGACTAGGAAGGTGGAGTCGACTTTGTCGACTAGTTTGCCGTTGGCTTCGGATTTTTGTTGGACGCTCCTCCATTCAGGGTCGTCGCGAAAGGATTTCCAGTTGGCGTCGGCGACTTCGCGGCTGGGATGGTAGAGGATATAGACGAGGGTGTTGCTCTTGCCGGGCTCGTCGACGGGGGTCCAGTACGCGATGCTTTTCATTCCATGGCGGTCGAAGATTGTGATGGTGTGTTCGCGGAAGCGGGCCAGCAGGTCCGGCAATTTTCCTGCGGCGGCGTGATAGACGCGGAGTTCATAGACTCCGGTGGCTGCGGCCTGATCAGCGTTGTCATGCTTCGCAGCGGCCCAAAGAGCAGCCGGGAAAAGGGCTGCAGCGGGAATGGACTGGAGCAGGGTTCGTCGTTTCACGGCAGGGATTTTAGCAGAAGAGAAGCCCCGGACGAATGCGTCCGGGGCTACGGGTTTCGCGGCGCGCGAAGAAGCGGGCGAGGGTGCCCGCTCTCCACACCGGCGGCCCGGCAGCCCTCAGAAGCCGGGGGTTCCTTGGGCTGTGTGGGCGGCGTGGAGGCTTAGGCGGACGCCGCGCTTTTCGTTGAGGCGCGTCGTGGTGCTCCAGTCCACGTCGCCTGTGCTGATGACGCCGCTGCCGCCGTCGACCAGGCTATAGCTGATGCGGCTGTCCTGGTATCCATAGCCGCTGACCGCCAGCACGGTTCCGTTATTCAGAACGAAAACCGGCATGCCGGGAGCCGCGTTCGGAACCGCAGGAACGATTCGCGTGACGACGCTGGCGTAGGAAGCTTGAACCTGGCCGGTTGCCATCTGGGTGGAGACAGAACCGTCCAGCGAAGCGTTGCGGTACATGACCTGCGGCTTGTTGTCGTAGACCGAGGGCTGATAGTTCTGGCTCTGATCGCGGCTGAAGAAGTGCCAGTTAGGGCCGAAGGTCTTCGCCACCTGCGGGATTTGGACGTCGTCCATCAGGCGAAGGCTCAGTACGGTTTCACCCTTCAAAGTTGGACGCGGGCCGCGGGCGGGCAGCATGATCACCTTCCAGGGCCATAGTGGAGGAAGCATCCATTCGACAACGTCACGCTTGGGATGTCCTTTGCCGTCGATTTTGCCCTGCTTGTCGACTCTGTAGCCGCGCGTGGAGATGACCTTGGCCTCAAGCGGCAGGTCTCCGGTGGGCAGGCCGATGCGATCGAACTGCAGTTTCAGGTATCCCTTGCCCCAGAAGTGGCCAGGATCCTTGGCTGAGTCGAGGTGACCGACTAAGTAGCTTCCGCGGGGAAAAGCCTGTTGGCCGAACTCGGTAACGCCGCGCAGGTGGCAGAGCACGGGGTCGCCGACGTCGACGGTGGCGGTGGAAAGATTGGGCTCGTTCAGGGTGCACTGCAGGAGAGTGCCGGCGGGCAGGACGATGTCCCGGGCGCTGGCGCTCAAGGAGAAGACCGAAAGGCCTAGCACAGACACAGCTAGGGCGGCGTGCAACAGGCGAGAGTTCATAGAATTCACCTCGATCGATCGCTTGCTGATTCGCAGGCCGCGGGACAGCCTACTACGTGTGGGTCGAATCTAATCACAGATTTCGGGGCGGGGTCAATAAGGTTTTGGGCTGAGAAGGGCTTCTGGGCGGGGAATGGGGGGGATTTGGAGGCGGACACGTAGCCCCGGACGCATTCGTCCGGGGTGGTTTGTGAGGGTCGGTCTGTGCTTTGGCGCGCTCGCTGCGCTCGCGGGGCGGACGAATGCGTCCGCCCCTACGTGGATTCCCGTGGCGGGAATTGCCTTATAGATTCCATCTTTAATACGCATTAGTTCTTCTCTCGGTGTGGCAATATCTGGCTATGCAGTTCTATCGGCGGAACCTGCCGCATTTGCAGCGGGATTTCAAACCGCATTTCATCACGTTTATTAGTAAATTGCGGTGGGTGCTGCCGGATTGGGCTCGCGATATCGCTCTGGCCTCGTGTTGCCATGATCATCGCAAGCGGTACGAGTTATACGTAGCAGTGGTGATGCCGGATCATGTTCACCTGATTCTCACGCCGCTGATCGATGAACGACGGAAGGAGATATTTTCGCTGATCGAGATCATGCGCGGCATTAAGGGGGCAGCAGGTCGAGAGATCAATCAGCGAATGAGGCGACACGTGGCGGTTTGGCAGGAAGAATCGTTTGATCATGTCCTGCGATGCTCGGAAGGCCTTGATGCCAAAGTTCAGTACGTATTGCAGAATCCCGTCAGAAAGGGATTGGTGGCCGATTGGCGGCAGTATCGGTGGGCTTGGCAGCGGGGTAAAGCGTCCGAGGCGAACATGGTGATTCGGACGGCTGGAGTGGGAAAAAACATGTAGCCCCGGACGCATTCGTCCGGGGTGGTGTGTGCTTTGGCGCGCTCGCTTCGCTTCGCGGGGCGGACGAATGCGTCCGCCCCTACGTGAGCTATTTCTCGTACAACAGGACGCCTTCCGCCTTTTCGGAATCTACTGGACGGTAGAACAGCTTGTTGTCTTCGAGGAAGACCTCGATGAAGGCAGGGCGCGTGGTGATGGTGCCTTGGATCAGCGCCTCCGACAGAGGGTCTTCGATGTACTTCTGCAGGGCGCGGCGGAGCGGGCGCGCGCCGTAGCTGCGGTCGGTCAGGGTCTGGTTAAGGATCCATTTCTTGGCATCGTCGGCAACCGTGACCGTGATCGATTTCTGCGCCAGGTTCGTGTTGAGCTGCGTGACCATGAGTTCGAGAATTTGAATCAGGTCCGACTCGCCCAGAGCCAGGAACAGGATGACCTCGTCCAGGCGGTTCAGGAACTCGGGGTTGAAGGTGCGTTTGACTTCGCCCTTCACCAGTTCTTCCACCTTATCCGAGATCATGTCTTCCTTCGACGACTGGAAGCCCAGGCCTTCGCGCTTCTGAAGGTGCCGCGCGCCGATGTTCGAAGTCATGATGATGATCGTGTTCTTGAAGTCGACCGTGTTGCCGAGGCCGTCGGTCAGTTGGCCATCTTCAAAAACCTGCAGCAGGATGTTGAACACATCCGGATGCGCCTTTTCGATTTCATCGAGCAGGACGACCGAGTAGGGAGCGCGCTTCACGCGCTCGGTAAGCTGGCCGCCTTCTTCGTAGCCGACGTATCCCGGAGGTGAACCGATCAGCTTCGAGACCGAATGCTTCTCCATGAATTCGGACATATCGAAGCGGACCAGAGCTTTTTCGGTGCCGAACATAAATTGCGCCAAGGTACGCGCGACTTCCGTCTTGCCAACGCCTGTGGGGCCCAGGAACAGGAACGAGCCAATGGGGCGGTTGGGATTTTTCAGGCCGGCGCGCGAACGGCGAATGGCGCGGGCCAGGGCGCTGATGGATTTGTCCTGCGAGATGATGCGCCTGTGCAGCTCTTCCTCGATGCGCAGGAGCTTCTGAGTTTCTTCTTCTTTGATCGAGGTGATGGGCACGCCGGTCCACCGCGAGACGACATCTTCGATGTCCTCGCGGTTGACCACGCCCGTCGAAGATTCGTCGAGATGATATTTCTCTCGCAGGGTGCGCAGGTTCTCGCGCTCCTTACGCTCTTCGTCGGAGTAAAAACGTGCCTTCTCGAACTCGTGATTCGCGATGGCGTTTTCCATGCGATGCACGATGAACTTGATGCGCTTCTGCACTTCTGTCAACTCTTCGGGCAGGGAGGTCTGGCGGAGCTTTACACGAGCTCCAGCTTCGTCGACCAGGTCGATTGCCTTGTCTGGCAAGAACCGATCCGGAATATAGCGGTTCGAGTGCGAGACCGCGAAGTTGATGGCTTCGTCGGTGTAGGTGACCGCGTGAAACTTTTCGTAGCGGTCTTTGATGCCGAACAGGATCTTGATCGCGTCGATCTCGTTCGGCGGCGGAACTTTCACGGCTTGGAAACGGCGCTCGAGCGAACGATCCTTTTCGATGGACTTGCGATACTCGCCGGGCGTGGTGGCGCCGATGCACTGTATTTCGCCGCGAGACAACGCGGGCTTCAGAATGTTGGCGGCGTCGAGCGAACCTTCCGCCGAACCTGCGCCAACCAGCGTGTGCAACTCGTCGATGAAGATGATGGAATTCTGCGACTCCATCAGCTCCTTCATGATGGTCTTGAGGCGCTCTTCGAACTGGCCGCGATACTTGGTGCCGGCGACGATGAGCGAGAGGTCCAGGGCAAGGATGCGCTTGTCGGCGAGGAAGGACGGAACCTCGCCGTCGGCGATACGCTGAGCCAAACCTTCGACGATCGCAGTTTTTCCGACGCCGGGCTCGCCGATTAGAACTGGATTGTTCTTGGTGCGGCGGCAGAGGATCTGGATGACGCGGTCGACTTCACCTTCGCGGCCGACCAGGGGATCGAGTTGGCTGTCCATGGCGGCCTGGGTCAAATCGCGCGAAAACTCGGCCAGCAGCGAACTTTCACGCTGGCGTTGGGGCTGAGCCTTTTCCTGGGTGCTGCGGGCCAACTCTTCACGGATAGTGGAGAGCCGCAGGCCGCGCTCGTGCAGGATTTCGGCGGCAAAGCACTTCTCTTCTCGCAGTAATCCCAAAAGCAAATGTTCGGTACCAATATGACGATGCGAAAGGCGCTCCGCTTCCTCGGCAGCATAGGCCAGAACCCGTTTGCATTCATTGCTTAGCGGGAGATCGACCGACGTCGAGACCTTCTCGCGGATGGTGGTGTGTCCCTCAATCTGCTTGCGAATGGATTCGACCGAAGCGTGGGAGCGCAGGAAACGATTGGTCAGGGCCTTATCTTCGCGCAGGAGTCCGAGAAGCAAGTGCTCAGTCTCAATATAGGGGGACCCAAACTGGCTGGCTTCGTAGCGAGCGAAAAAGATGACGCGCCTGGCTTTCTCCGTATAGCGTTCAAACATAATGCCTTCCCCCTGACTTTCGTGGTCGTTAAGAATTTGCTCGGCCGACCTCTCAAACGCGATCGCTGAATCGCTCCCCTTTATTGTATTCCTACATGATTCTACCCCCCATTATGCAATCAAAGGGCCTGAAACCCAAGTACTGAAACGTTTTTACAAACCTTTGATCACGTTACTGAAGGAACGGTTGCCATGGCTTGTACCATCGAGCGCTGGCACCAACTTTCTGCACTTTGTCTTACTAATGTTGCTCACTCCCGTCAACTGCAAATGTTGACCTGAATCGCATCGTTCACCTCATACCGGCAATGAGTCCGGCGGAATCTCCTCCACGTGCCCTCGCTGCAGCCTCAAGACCCGATGGCAGCGGCGGGCAAAAGACAAGTTATGCGTGGCAATGAGGGAGGTAAGTTGGTGCTCGCGATGCAATCTCGCAATCAAAGCAAAAACCGCTTCGGCAGTCTGGCCATCGAGATCTCCCGTGGGCTCATCCGCCAGCAACAGCCTGGGACCGGTGATGAGTGCGCGGGCCAACGCCACGCGTTGCTGCTCTCCGCCAGAAAGCTCGCCTGAGCGATGATGCGCGCGTTGCTCCAGTCCGACCTCGCGCAGCCAGCGTAGAGCTTCTGGCTCAACCTGCTGCCAAGAGCGCCCTCGCAGCAGCAACGGCATGGCAACGTTTTCTGCCGCCGTGAATTCCGGAAGCAGGTAATGGAACTGCCACACGAAGCCGGTCTCGCGATTGCGAAAGTCAGCAGCCGCGTCGTGCGATAAAGAATTCAATCGCAAGTTGGCGCAGTATACGTCACCTGCGGAGGCGCGATCAAGAGCGCTCAGGATATGCAATAAAGTGCTCTTGCCGGCGCCGGATTCGCCCACGATGGCAAGCATTTCGCCTCGCTTCACCTCAAACGACAGATTCTCAAAGAGCACCAAATCCGCTTCACCGGACCGGAAAACCTTCTTCAGGCCTTCCACCCGAAGCATCGAGTCTTGTTCCGTTAGATGCATATTGTGTGGCTTTCGTTCCAACGCCTAAAGGATGAACGAGCTTAACCTAAGGTTTAGCCAGTAATCGCCGGCTGTGTTGTAGTGCGTAGTCCCGTGAAATCGTTTCGGGCGTGCGAATTGCAAGTGCGTGTGTGCCGTCCCTGCGGGACTCCGTTTGCGTGCACTCCGACCCACCCGGCACTTCCGTGCCGGGCTTTCCCATTCCGCCGCTTCGCGGCTGGAGTGTTTTCGGATCACGCGGCTGCGTCGCGATTGCAGCCGGTTCGAAGCACCACGGCTTACGTTCAGCTGACCGGTTAAAGGCGCTTCGCTTGCTCATAGCGCAGGGCCTCCGAAAGACGCTTCGCTTACTCATAACGAAGGGCCTCGGCCGGGAGGATGCGGGATGCGGACCAAGAGGGATACAAGGTCGCGACGAAAGAGATACCAACCGCGACTAGAGCGACCAGCACGCCGTCGATTGCGCGTGGAGCGAAGGGCACATAGTCAATGGAATAGACCTCGGGAGACAGCGTCAGCACATGATAATGCCCACCGGCGTAGGAAACGACGTATCCCAGCACGAGGCCGATGGCAGTGCCGATTGCGCCGATGAGCACGCCTTGCGCGATGAACAGATTGCGCACCTGGGCGCGGCGCGTGCCCATGGACATGAGCACAGCGATGTCCTTGGTTTTTTCCATGACCATCATGATGAGAGAGATGAGGATGTTGAGGGCGGCGACGAAGACGATGAGGCCGATGGTAATGAAAGTGACCAGACGCTCGAGGCGAAGGGCGTGAAACAGGGCTTTGTTCTGGTCCTCCCAATTCGTGGCCATGAAACCTTTGCCGGCGGCGTCTTCGAGTTGGCGGGAAATTTCAGGGGCCTGATAGATGTCGTCGACTTTGAACTCGATGACGGAGATGAGGTCGCCGAGACCAAATAATTTTTGCGCGTCGGAGAGGCGCACGAAGGCCCAACTGGAGTCGTAGTCGAAGAAGCCGGAATTAAAAATTCCCACCACATGGAAACGATTGTATTTGGGGACGGTGCCGAAGGGAGTGAGTTCGCCCTGGGGGCTGACGACGAGCACGACTGAGCCGACGGCGGCGCCGAGGTTGTCGGCCATGTCTTTGCCGAGAACGATGGGAGGCATGGCGGCGACGCGTTGCTGGACGGATGCGAGGGAGTCAGGAGACGCTTCCGGTGTGGGTGATGGCGACTCTGCCGGGGCTGGGTTGGTGTCTTCGAGCGGAGCGGCAGAACCTTCCTTCACGGAATTCAAAAGATCGCCGACTTTGCGTTCGTAGCGCGGGATCATGCCTTTGAGCACGGCGCCTCGGGCGCGCGGACCCCGCGCGATGAGAACCTGCTCGAAGATTGCAGGGGCGGCGGCCACGACGTGGGGTTGCCGGGAGAGGCGCTCCATGAGCGCGGGCCAGTGCTGAATGCCGTCGTCGGCAATGCGTTGCAGGCTGACGTGAGACGTGGAGCCTAGCAGGCGCTCCTGCAGATCCTGGCGAAAACCGTTGGTGATGGCCATGGCAACCACAAGGGAGGCGACTCCGGCGGCGACTCCGGCGATGGAGATTCCGGTAATGATGCCGATGAAAGCTTGGCGGCGCTTGGCGCGCAGGTAGCGGGTCGCGATGAAGAGTTCGAAGCGCATGAAGAAAGCTATCAGCTGTCAGCTTTCAGCTTTCAGCTTTCAGCCAAAACTGGATTATAACGACAGCTTCGGAAAGTAAGCGAAGGCGGTCATGCACGCAGTTTCGGAACTACGGCGTGCACTCTGCGACGATAGGCGACGAATTCCGCGCCGAAGCGACGCTCGAGTTCGGCGTCTTCCATGTGGATCATGACCGTGCCGGTTGCGATTGCCATGGCCGTGAGGAGGTAACAAACAGCGAGACCGGTGCCCAGGCTCCAGGCGAGCATTTCGCAGAGGTGTCCGAGGTAGACAGGATGGCGAACGCGAGAGCGAATTCCGGTCGTGACTAAACGGTCGTCGTGGTGGCCGGCGCGAACTTCGGGCAGACCGCCGAGTTGCGCCCAACTGAAGTGCGCCCCGGCGTTGAAATAAAGCGAGATGCCCGTGGCAAAGAGAAGAGCGGCGGGAATCCATGCGAAGGGAGACGAGTAGAAGGCTGTGTCGCGCCACGGAGCTGTAATGACGGCAACGCCGATCCACATCACGATCCAAGCGGGAACCAGCACACGAAAGGGCGAGCGGTCGCTCTCACGCCAGCGGTGAGCGTGGGGATGAACCATCAGCCAGAAAAGCGGGATGGTGGAGTAGACAACGCAGGCTAGCCATCCGAGAGTTCGCAACCAGCGCATGAATTGATTTTAAAGGGTGGAAGTCACGTAGGCCCGGACGTATTTGTTCGGGCTTGTTTTCCAAGCTCGCGAGGCGGACGAATGCGTCCGCCGCTACGTGAACCAGTTTCTTGCCAGGGCGGACGAATGCGTCCGCCGCTACGTGATTTACGTTCATCCGCTACGTGTGCATGTTCTTTCGTTTATTGCCAAATGGGTACGGGCTCTATCTGATTCCCCGAGATGGAGAGATAATGTAAAAATGGCGCGTATTTTCCTGGATGATCGTTGGCTTCCGAAGTCAGTACTTTGTCTTCGCGACTACAACCGGCACAAATTTCTGCTCGATTTGATTGCGGGAATCACGGTGGGGCTGGTGGCGTTGCCGCTGGCAATGGCGTTTGCAATTGCGTCGGGGCTGACGCCGCAAGCGGGAATTTATTGTGCCATCGTCACCGGCTTTCTGATTTCGTTGTTGGGCGGCTCGAAGATGCAGATTGGCGGCCCGACGGGCGCCTTTGTGGTGGTGGTGGCGGGAATCGTCACGGTGCACGGAGTGGACGGATTGTTCATGTGCACGGTGATGGCCGGAGTGCTGCTGGTGATCATGGGCGTGACGGGCCTGGGCACAGCGGTGAAATTTATTCCGCGGCCGGTGGTAATCGGATTTACGAACGGAATTGCGGTGCTGATCGCGAGCACGCAGATTAAAGATTTTTTCGGACTGCATCTTGATAAAGTTCCGGGCGTGTTCTGGCTGAGAGTGGAGGCGCTGGCCGGCAATTTTCATACACTGTCGTTTCAGGCGACCGCTCTGGCCGTGTTTACGCTGCTGACGCTGATCATTTGCCGGGGACTTTCGGCGCGGGTTCCGGGACCGATCGTAGCGCTCCTGCTGTCGACTGCGGCGGTTTATTTTTTCAAGCTTCCGGTGGAGACGATTGGGACGAGATTTGGGGGAATCCCAAGCGGCTTGCCGCATTGGCAAATTCCGCATTTTCGCAGCGACCTGATCCACGGGTTGCTGGGCCCGGCTTTCACGGTGGCGATGCTGGGCGCGATTGAATCGCTGATGTCGGCGGTGGTGTCGGATCGCATGAGCAACGACCGTCACAATCCTAACGTGGAGCTTATTGGCCAGGGCGTGGCGAATATTTTTTCGCCGATGTTTGGCGGATTGCCGGCGACGGGAGCGATTGCGCGCACAGCGACTAACATTCGCTCGGGGGCGCAGTCGCCGATAGCGGGGATGATCCATGCGCTGACGTTGCTGTGCATTTTGCTGTTTGCGGCGCCGCTGGTGAGCTATGTGCCGATGGCGGCGCTGGCGGGAATTCTGATGGTGGTCGCCTACAACATGGGCGAGTGGCGCGAGATTCCGCAACTGCTGAAGTTAACCAAGACCGACATCAGCATCTGGCTGGTGACGTTTGCGCTGACTGTATTTGCAGACTTAACAGTTGCGGTGGAAGCGGGAATGATCCTGGCGGCGCTGTTGTTCATCAGCCGAGTGGCGTCGACTACTACGGTATCGCAAGTGACCGAGGATTATGTCGAAGATGGACGAGTGCACATTCTGCAGGACAAGGACATTCCTTATTACGCGACGATCTTCCGCATCCACGGGCCGTTCTTGTTCGGGGCTACCGACAAGATCTGGTCCGTCACAGAGCATTTGCACACCCTGCCGCCGGTGGTGATTCTGCGGCTGCGAAATATGACGGCGCTGGACGCGACCGGGCTGTTCGCGATCGAAGAGGTTGCTAAGCAGCTGCACGCAAGCAAGCGAACATTAATTCTGTGCGGGGCGCGGGAACAGCCGGCCCAATTGATTCATCAGGCGGAGTTCGCGGAAGTCATCGGCGAAGAAAATATTTGCGACAACGTGCAGGATGCGCTGCGGCGCGCCGAGGAAGTGTACGAAGGGCTGGAGCGGAAGTTTGTGGGAGCTAAGGTGTAAGGAAAGAACCTCAAGACTTAAACCGCAGAGAACGCGGAGCACGGCTGCGGAGCACGCCGAGAAGAGCGTACTTTCCATTCCTGAAATCGCTGGACTTTGACATCGGTTCTGATGAGGTCGCTTCTAGTTGTCGATTCGTTGTACGACTGACAGAATCTTCCACTGGCCGCCGACTTTCGAGAGCGTCAAATAATCCACCCAGCCCGGAGTGATGAGTTTGGCAGAGGCGATGGTTCCCGCAATGTCGAGCACGGTTACCTGTTCTTTGCGTGCCGCCTGGGGAATGTCGGGGATGCCATGCGAGCGTACTTCGTTCACCATCTCCGATGCAGTCTTTTCGCGCATCGGAAGATCGCCATGGATCATGTGCTTCAAGTAGTGAGGGTGGAGGGTCTGCTCCATGCGGCGGGCGTCGCCGGTGTAATAGGCTTCGATGTAGTTGGTCACAGTGGTCCGCACAGCAGCTACATCCTGAGTAAGGGTTTGTTTTTCTTGAGCAAAGGTTGCAAGATTGAAGCACAGAAACAAACATAGGGCGAACCCGGGAACAAGGCGTTTCATGGTCGATAGTCTCCGCGACAAAGCGATTCGGGCAAGCTGATTATGACGCAGCCGCCCTGACAGAAAACCGCACTAAAGTCCTAGCCCATCAGGAGAACAGGACAGAGCCGAGTTTAATCCCTTATCCTCTAGACTGTCGTCTTCGGAATCTCTTCTAAACTGACAGTGAGGGGCCGCTCACCTGAGATGATCGTTAACTTCGCAGAACGCGCACACAACCACAATTGGGAACTCGATCCGGTGATTCGGTCGTTGCTGGACACGGATTTTTACAAGCTGCTGATGCTGCAGTTTATCTGGAAACATTTTCCCAACACGCGAGTCGAGTTCTCGCTGTTTAACCGGCATCCTTCGGTGCGGATGGCGGACATCATCCACATTGAAGAACTCAAGGTGCAATTGCAGCACGTGCGCGGAGAACGGTTTCGAAAATCAGAACTGGTTTGGCTCGCGGGCAATAGTTTTTATGGGCGGCGTGGAATATTCGAGCCGGCATTTCTGGAGTGGCTTGAGCGAGACTTTCGCTTATCCGATTATCGGCTGCGGGTGCAGGACGGGCAGATCCATCTGACCTTTGAAGGCGCATGGACAGAAACCACGATGTGGGAGTTGTACGCGCTGGCGATTTTGGATGAGTTGAAGACGCGGGCGAATCTGAAGACGCTGAGCGAGTTCGGACTCGACATTCTGTATGCGCGAGCCAAAACTAAATTGTGGAGCAAGATCGAGCGACTGCGCGGAGTGCCGGGGCTGAGCGTGGGCGACTTCGGAACGCGGCGGCGGCATAGTTTTCTTTGGCAGGAGTATGTGGTGGAAGCCATGGCCGCGAATCTGGGGAGCAATTTCATCGGAACGTCGAACGCGTTTCTGGCGCACAAACACGATCTGGAAGCGATTGGAACCAATGCGCACGAGATTCCGATGGTGATGGCCGCGCTCGCGCCCGACGACGTAGCGCTGAGGGAATCGCAATACCGCGTGCTGGAACTTTGGCAGCAGACGTACGAAGGCGCGTTGCGCGTGCTGCTTCCGGATACGTTTGGGACGACGCAGTTTTTGCGCGGCGCGCCCGACTGGGTCGCGGAGTGGACCGGGCAGCGCGTGGACAGCAAAGATCCCTACGTTGCAGGCGACGAATATATTGCCTGGCTGAAATCGAAGGGGAAAGATCCTGCGGAAAAACTTTTGATCGCCTCCGACACGCTGGATGTGGATCAGATTCTGGGACTGCACGCATATTTTGGCGGAAGTTTAGGGAATGGAGTTGGGCCGGGGGATTTTTTCAGCGCTACGGATTTCCACGATCGCAGCAAGTGGACACCGGGGCGGCGGATTCGGTTCAGCGCAGGCTGGGGCACGCTGTTGACGAACGACTTTCGAGGATGCAATCCGAATGCGGGCGGAGGCTTTGATCCGATCAGCTTGATCTGCAAGGTTTCAAGAGTGGAAGGGCGGCCGGCTGTGAAACTTTCCGACAATTATTCCAAGGCGCTGGGTCCGCCGGAAGAGATCGAGCGATACCGAAAGCTATTTGGGACGGCGGGAATCGCGAACGCCCCGCTGGTCGCGTGAGGAACCCCTAATACAGAGGAGGTCGAAACTGAGGGGCATGTCCCTCGGTTCAAGCCCGTAATCTTGTGAATGCCCTCTGACGCTGCCACCATTTCCAATGGGGCGGGCATGAAAATTCTGCTGGTTGAAGATTCCTACATCGAGAGGCGCAAGGTCGGGGACTACTTGACCGAGTGGGGACTCGATTATGTCATGCTGGGCAATGGGACAGAAGCGATCCAATTAGTGGATGCGCCCAATCCGCCTGACCTGGCTCTACTTGACTGGTTGTTGCCAGGGCAGGACGGCATCGATGTTCTTCGCCACATTCGCCGGCTCACCCAGGGGAACTATATTTACACCATCATGCTGACCGCGAAGAATCGCAAGAATGATCTTCTGACTGCGATGGCGGCGGGTGCGGATGACTATCTGTCGAAGCCGGTGGATCCAGCCGAGTTGCGCAGCCGCATTATGGTGGGCAAGCGAATTCTGGAACTGCAGCAATCGCTGCGTTTCGCCGCGACCCATGATTTCTTGACGAACCTGCTAAACCGTTCGGAAATTATCGCGGCGGTGGAGCGGGAATTCTCGCGCGCCGGACGGGAAGAGAAGCCGGCCACGGTGATTCTGGTGGATATCGATCACTTCAAACGCGTCAACGACACCATGGGACACGCCGCCGGCGACGAGGTTCTGAAGCAGGTGGCGACCAGGCTGAAGGCGGACTTGCGGCCTTACGACCTGGTGGGACGCTACGGTGGAGAGGAATTCATTATCATCCTGCCCGGCTGCAGCTTGGAGGTGGGCGCGCGGCGCGCGAATGAGATTCGGGAACTGGTGGCGAGGGATCCACTGAAGACACCTTCGGGAACAACCTTGGCGACGGTCAGCATGGGCGTCACGGCCACCCCGTCGACGCGTGGAGGCTCGGTAACCGAACTGCTGCACGAAGCCGACATGAGCCTGTACGCCGCGAAAAAGAATGGCCGGAACCGCGTCGAGATATTCTCGTCACTGGCGCGATCCAGCAGCGCCTCGCGCAGCTAATCAACATTTCTGGCAAGATCCCCGCTGCACCCTCCAGTTTTCTGTGTCAAATTAGAAGTTCATGCCCGCCACTTCCGACGCCAGGGCCGGACGCGCCGCCTTCACTCATCCCGGATTTGTGCTGTTCCAGGTCGCTCGCTTTCTGATCGTGTCGGCAGTGGAGATGCAGGCGGTCGCCGTGGGCTGGCAGGTGTATGAGATCACGAAGCGGCCGCTCGATCTTGGCTACGTCGGCCTGGCACAGTTCTTGCCCGGCATTCTGCTGTTCCCTATCTCCGGCCACGCGTCGGATCACTTCGAGCGACGGCATGTGCTTTCGGTTTGCTATGCGGGCTATGCGGTATGTTTTGCGTTGCTGCTGGCAATAGCCGAGCGCGGCGTGTATTCGATGGAATCGATCTATGCGGTGTTGATCCTGATCGGAGTGGTGCGATCGTTCAACGCGACGGCCAGCCGGTCAATCTTGCCGCAACTGGTTCCTGAGGAGCACTTCCCGAACGCGGTGGCATGGAATGCGACTATTTTTCAGGCGGCGACGATTCTAGGGCCGTCGTTCGGCGGGATTCTCTACGCGGCTTCCCACGGCCCGTCGGTTGTTTACGCGGTCGCGTTAGTAACGGCGATCGGCGCGACGGTTTCGTCTTTCCAGATTAAGCCGGAGTTGAAAACCCGGGTGGCAGCGCGGGAGCCGATGACGCTGAAGACGGTGTTTGCGGGGCTGCACTACATCTGGAGGAAGAAGTTGATCTTGGGGGCGATTTCGCTGGATCTGTTCGCGGTGCTGCTGGGAGGGGCGGTGGCGCTGCTGCCGGTATATGCGAAGGAGATTTTGCATACGGGGCCGTGGGGGCTTGGCCTGCTGCGCACGGCGCCGGGAGTGGGAGCCGCGCTCATGGCCCTGCTGCTGGCGCATCGACCGTTGCGCGGGCGGTCGGGACCGACGCTGCTGTGGGCGGTGGCCGGATTCGGAATCTTCACAATCATTTTTGGGGTGTCGCGCAGCTTGACGGTTTCACTGATTGCGCTGCTGCTTTTGGGGGCGAGCGACATGATCAGCGTGATCATTCGCGCGACGCTGACCCAACTCGCCACGCCGGATGAAATGCGCGGGCGCGTCACCGCGGTGGACATGATTTTTATTGGGACATCCAACGAGTTTGGGCAATTCGAATCAGGTGTGACGGCGCAGT
Source organism: uncultured Acidobacteriaceae bacterium (assembly GCA_963708335.1). GTDB lineage: Bacteria > Acidobacteriota > Terriglobia > Terriglobales > Acidobacteriaceae > Sulfotelmatobacter. The sequence goes on from OY970205.1 coordinate 221,909, forward strand.
GGTTTGGCACCGTGCCGGCGGTGATTCTGGGAGGAGTTGGAACGCTGGTGGTGATCGCAGTGTGGGCGTGGCTGTTTCCGGAACTGCGGCATGCGGGGGAATTGACGTCGATTCGCAGCGACGAGTTACGGGCCGTCGAGGATACTGTGGCTCGCCAATGAGGGACGAACTTCGTGAAAAGCAGGGACGGACGAATGCGTCCGTCCCTACGTGTTTCGCTCCGTGTGTAGAATGTCGGTTTCATTCACAACCTTCTCAACGTGATTAAGGAACAGGCTTGATCGAACGCTACTTCCGTCTTGCGGAAAACCAGACCACGGTGCGCCGCGAATTTCTTGGCGGAGTGACCACGTTCATCACCATGGCGTACATCGTGGTGGTGAATCCGCAAATCCTGGGGCAAGCGGGCATGCCGGTCGATGGCGTGTTGTTCGCGACGTGCCTGGCCGCGGCGGTGGCAACGCTGGTCATGGGCCTTTACGCGAACTATCCCATTGCGCTGGCGCCGGGGATGTCGCTGAACGCCTACTTCACGTACGTGGTTTGCCAGGGCATGCACGTTCCGTGGCGCACGGCGCTGGGCGTGATCTTTTTTTCCGGTGTATTTTTTTTGATTTTGACGGTTACGCGGATGCGGGAACAGATTGTCAACGGCATTCCGGAATGCCTGAAATATTCGACTGCGGGCGGCATAGGGATGTTCATCGCGTTCGTTGGGCTGCGGAACGCGAAGCTGGTGGTGGCGAATGCGGCGACGTTTGTGGGGCTGGGCACGTTTGCGAATCGCGAGGCGCAACTGGCGTGCATTGGGCTGGCGGTCATGCTGATTCTGATGACGCGCAAGATCAATGGAGCGATTCTGATCGGGATTGTTGCGACGACGGTCATGGGGATCTTGCGCGGGATGGCGAGTTGGCCAACGGCAATTTTTTCCTGGCCGCATCCGTCGTCGACCTGGCTGCAACTCGATTTGCGCGGCGCTATGCACTTAGGCCTGCTGGAGATTGTTTTCGTTTTTCTGTTTGTCGATCTGTTCGACAACGTGGGCACGCTGGTGGGCGTCTGCGAGCAGGGCGGATTTGTGAAGGACGGGAAGATTCCGCGAGTGGGGCGGGCGCTGGTTTCCGACGCGGTGGGCACCATCTTCGGAGCGTTGGCGGGAACCTCGACCGTGACCAGTTACATTGAGAGCGCAGCGGGGGTGGCGGCGGGAGCGCGGACGGGGCTCAGCAATGTTTTCGTGGCGGGACTTTTCCTGCTGGCGGCATTTTGCTCGCCGCTGGCGGCGGCGATTCCGGGATACGCGACGGCGCCCGCGCTGATTCTGGTGGGCGCGCTGATGACGGAATCGATTGGCCGGGTCGAGTGGAAGGAATTTACGGAGGCGATTCCGGCGTTCGTTATGCTGGTGGCCACGCCGTTGACGTTCAGCATTGCGACTGGGCTGAGTTTGGGGCTGATCTCGTATACCTTGGTGAAGGTGGCCGCGGGGAAGTTTCGCGAAGTGAGTGCGGTGATCTGGATTCTGACCGTGTTGTTTATTTTGCGGTACGTTTATTTGGCGGCCGGGTAGGATTTCTTTCGAACCAGCCACGGCTTGCGCCCCTTCGACAAGCTCAGGGCAAGCTGTGGGCTGCATTCTTTCGCCGCTTCGCGGCTAACTTCGAATGAGGGTCAAGAGTCTATAGCTCGCAATTTTCCGGATTACTCTTCATTCCTGCGGCCCTTCCTCCTGGCTCACTTTCCTTTCAATAGCGTCTTGGCGGCGCCCATATTTTCGTATTTGTCGTAGACGCGGACTACGACTACGTGTTCGGAGCCGGCGTCTTTCGCGGCTTCTAGCGGGACCGTAAAGTCATAATCTTCGATCTTCGAATCAGACAGCTGGCCGGTGGGCTCGACGTATTTCCAGTCGCCGGCGTCCACGGAGAATTCGGCACGCTTGATGTTGGAGAAGCCGTCTTCCGCGCGAAAACGCAGGTGAATCTTATCGCCTTCGACCGATGCAGTGAGGTTCTCGACGCGAGGGGGGGTGGTGTCGACCTCGAAGCGGCGGCTCTCCTTGCTGGCGGTGAGGGCCTCACCGGGCGAGTGCGAAGGCGCGTCGGAGGCGACGACTTTAATGGTGTAGCCTCCGTCGGGCAGCAGGCTGGCATCGAACGAGTAAGCCTTGTCGGTTAAATCGTCTTTCAGCAGCAGCCAGCGAGTTTCTCCGTCGCCGCGGTAGTAAACGGAATAAACCAGTTGATCGTCGTTGTCATCGTGCGCATTCCACTTGACGCCGATGGAGTCCCGATCGTGAGTACTCGGAACCGGGGACTCAAAATGGCCGCCGGAGGAACCGCTGAGGTCCGTGCCCAGAGTGAGGCCGGTGGATTTCAAGAGCGGCTGATAGCGGACGCCCATCTGCACCGAGACATCCTCGACTTCCGGCGCAACGTTTTTGGGCAGGTAATTCAGAGTGACGGTGTCGACCACGGGCTCGGTGTTACCGGCGTGCAGCACGGCTTTCCACTGCGCATAGCGGGCGGGTGGGACGGCCATCTCTGAATCTTTGCCGAGATCGACTTGCTTCCACGGACTCCAGTTGCGGTCGGGATTGTCGACATTTCCGCTGCGCGTCAGCACATCAACGTTTCCGGCGCCACGAAATTCGACGCGTCCCCAGCGGGAAAAAACTTTGGCATCGAATACGTCGCTCTCATAGGTGCCTTCTCTTTCGGGACCCGGACCCAACACAAAAATCTTTCCCAGGTTGCTGCTGACGGCGTAGAGACCGCCGCCGGGGGCCTTGGCAAAACCGGTGACCTGCGAAGCTGGAGCTTTGAGCAGGTCTGAAAATTCGTCCTGACCATTGATGGCGAAAACATGCCCGCGATTTCCGGTCCCAGCAAGCAGAGTGTCGTGAGAATCGAAGGCGAGCGCATAGACGATATCATCGTGCGAGGTCCAGATGCGCGAAGGCGAACCGTCGGCGGCGATGCGGTACACGTCGGATCCACCGTTCGAACTGCCGCCGGGAAATGGGAATCCGCCGCCTACGTGGGAAATGCTGGGCGTGGGAGTGAGGGACATTCCGGTCGGTGGAGGGCCGGAAGATTCCGAGGAACCCGGTCCGAGCGAGAGCACCGACGACGATCCGGCGGGCGCGGTTGAAGTCGCGCGCTTCTCGCCAACCCCGGCGGCGTAGATGTTGCCCTGCCGATCAAGCGCCAGAGCGGTGATTTCTTTTTTGGGGGCGCTGTACAAGACGAATCCATCGCCAGCCGGAGAGATGCGATACACCAGGCCGCTGCCGTCGGTACCGGCAATCAGGTTGCCTTGAGCATCAAGCGCGAGCACGCGGATGTGCGTGTCGTCGCTTTTGAAGAAAAGCGAGTGTTCTCCCTTGGGCGTGACTTTGTAGATTTCGCCGTGATCTCCGGTGGCGACGTAAAGATTGCCGGCCTTATCGAGAATGAGATCCCAGATATATTTCGTGCCCGGCGCGAAATATTCGGAGGAAGTCCAGGAAGGATCGAGGGCTGGCTTCGCGGGATCTTGTTTCGCGGAGTCTTTCGGGGCGGCCTTGGAGGCGTCTTTCTCGGAGTTCTTCGCGCTTTTGCCGACGCCCTTTTCTTGCGGCCGGTGTTCGATTTTGTAGACCTTGCCGTCAGGTGCAGTCGCGGCATAGATCACCCCGCGCGCTCCCACTTCCAGCGTCTGGACCTGAAGTTCTTGCGGCTCAAAAATGATGGTGGCGGCGCCGTCGGGAGTGATGCGGTAGACACGCGCGGGCGATCCGGTTGCGGCATAAACATTTCCTGATTCGTCGGCTACGACCGCCCAGATGTAAGTTGATGGCGTCGCGTAGAGCAGTTTGAACGAGGGTGCCAGTTCGAGGCCGCCGGAACTACGAATGGCCACTCCCGTCGCCGAGCCCTTGGTGAGGTCCTCGAATTTGGATTGCTCCCAGGTGCGGGTGCCGTCGGCAAATAGGGACGGTGCGACAACGCTGATGGCCAGGCATAAGAAAATGACGAACACGAAACGGGAAAGTCTATGCGAACTCGGCAATGTCATACCTCGATTCAATATCACGCCGCGATTAGAGCGGACCTACTTCGTTTAGCGGAAGTTTCAGGTTAACACGCAGACAGGGTCGATAGGGCGGCGGTCGAGCGCTAGGGCGCGGAGTCTGCAGGCGTGTTATCGTAGATTTTCATGTCCTCTGCGCGTCAGAAATTGCTGAGCACGCTGGCTCAGAAATCGTTTCGGCTGGGAGAGTTCAAACTTTCTTCCGGTGGGACCAGCGATTACTACATTGACTGCCGCACGACCACGCTCGACGCGAAAGGATCGCGCCTGACGGGCGAAGTTTTTCTGGCGGAGATTCAGCAGCGCGGGTGGAAGCCGCGGGCAATCGGCGGGTTGACGATGGGCGCGGACCCGATTGTGGTGGCCGTCTCCGTGATGAGTGGCGAAGTGGATGGATTTCTGGTGCGCAAGGCCGAGAAGCAGCACGGCACGGGGCAGCGCATTGAAGGCTTTCGCGAGAAAGGCGCGCGCGTGGTGATTGTGGACGATGTGTGTACCACAGGGGCATCGACAGTTCAGGCAATTGAAGCGGCGCGCGACTTCGGATTCGAAATTGTGGGCGTGATGTGCCTGGTGGAGCGCGAAGAAGCCAAGGGGCGTCCGAATGTGGAGAAGGCGGCGGGAGCGGTGCCGTTTGTTTCCATCTTTACCGCGAACGATGTGCGCCAGGAACACATTCTGCAGAATGATGATACGCAGCCTGGGGTTTTCGCCGTGGCGGCGACGTGTGAGATCTGCGAGCGTCCGGCGGCGACCAACAATCCACGCAACCGCTGCGAGGCCCATCGGGATTGAGAGATTGAGCCATTGAGTGATTGAGTCATTTGGCGTTTTTCAATCGCTCAATCACCGAATCACTCAATGACTAAAATCTTATGATTCAAACTCTGCAATGGACTGAAGATGGGGTGCGCTTCATCGACCAGACGAAGCTGCCGACGGAAGAGGTGTATGTCACGTGCAAGACGCACGAGGAGGTGGCCGACGTCATTCGCAATATGGTGGTGCGCGGGGCGCCGGCGATTGGCGTAGCCGCGGCCATGGGGATCGCACTCGGGTTGAGTAATTCCAAGGCGGAGTCCACAGGCGAACTGAAGCGCGATCTCGACCAGATCTGCGACATTATCGGCAAGACACGGCCGACTGCGGTGAATCTTTTCTGGGCGATTCAGCGCATGCAGGAGAAATTCGAGCGCATCCGCATTCGTCCTGTTCCGCAGATTAAGCAGGAATTGATCGAAGAGGCGAAGCGCATGCACGCAGAAGACATCGCGGCGAACCAGGCCATGGGACGCCACGGCGCGACGCTTATGCCGAGTTCGGGCGGAGTGCTGACCCATTGCAATGCCGGAGCGCTGGCGACGGCTGGATACGGCACCGCGCTAGGCGTGATTCGCGCGGCGGTCGAGCAAGGGAAAAAAATTCATGTGTATGCGGACGAGACACGGCCGTTCCTGCAAGGCTCGCGGCTGACTGCCTGGGAACTGATGAAGGACGGGATTCCGACGACCGTCATCTCCGACAACATGGCCGGGGCGATAATGAAGCAAGGCAAGATTGGTGCGATTGTGGTAGGAGCGGACCGCATTGCGGCGAATGGCGACGTAGCCAACAAGATTGGAACGTACACGGTTGCGATTCTGGCGAAGGAGCACGGCATTCCGTTCTACGTGGCCGCGCCGACTTCGACGGTGGATTTGGCCTGCGCTGATGGAAGCGGAATTCCGATTGAGGAGCGGAATGCGCGGGAGGTCACACACATTGCCGGCAAGCAGATGGTTCCGAATGGCGTAGGCGTGGCGAACCCGGCGTTCGATGTGACTCCGGCAAAATATGTGGCGGCGATTATTACGGAAAAAGGAATCGCGCGGGCCCCCTACGAAGATTCGCTCCGCAAACTGGCGGGGCAAGAGGCTGAGGTGCGCCAGTAGCGCCTTCCGGAACATTATCGTCAGTTCGTTACGGAGTTCCGTAAAGAGATGTAAAGTCCGGAAAACTTTTGCACTTTCCACGCTACTTTTTATCCAGAATGGGGTTGACTCTAGCGGCCACTCCTAAGTGGCATTTGTGCTAAGGGGATTCGACTCCGCACCAAGACCTCAGGGGGATGTTTATGTCGTCACGCAATTATCTGATTTTGCCGATCCTTGTTTCTAGCCTTGCGCTTCTGGCGAGTTGCGGGGGGAACGGCGTAAGCATTGCCAATCCCGTGCCTCCGCCGAGCGGACAGTTCAGCAATAGCAATCTGAATGGCACTTACGTTTTCTCGGTGTCGGGCACCGACGTGAGCGGCGCGCCTTATTCCGCGCTAGGGACTTTCACGACGAACGGAAGCGGCGGCAACGGCATTGGCAGCATTACCGGCGGAACGATTGACCTGAATGACGCTGCACTCTCTGCACCGGTGGCCAATGCTGCGATCGCCAGCAGCAGCACGTACACGGTGGCGGTGGATGGACGGGGACGAGCAACATTAAATACAAACACGGCACTGGGGAAGATTGTCCTCGATTTTGTTCTGGCCGACAGCTCTCGGGGACTCATCATCGAATTCGACGGCAATGCTACGGGCAGCGGAACGATTGATGCGCAGACGGCTGGCGTGACGCCCGCCGGGCCTTATGCCTTTATCTTTTCCGGCGCGGACGTAAGCAGCGGGACTGCAAACTTTTTTGCCACGGTGGGCAATTTCACGCTGGGAACGGGTGGAGCATTCACCGCCGGCAACGAAGACTTCAATGATGGAGGCTTTGCGTACCCCGGTCAAACTCTGACAGGCACCGTGGTTCCAGGGCCTTCGGCGACGCCAGGGAGCACGTTGAGTACAACACAATTCGGCGCGCAGACCTACGATGTGTTTGCCATTGACGCTTCCCACTTAAAGTTTATTGAGATGGATGCTTTCGCAACCCTGCTGGGAGACGCCTACTCGCAAAGCAGCACGTCGATGCCGTCGGGCACCATGGCCTTCACGTTGGCGGGATCTTTCCCGGGGGCGAACTCCTCGGCAGTGGCCGGCGGCTTTCTGGTGACGGACGGTTCGGGCAACATCACTAACGCTTCCAGCGTAGATGCGAACAATGGCGGCACGGTTTCGCCATCTCCGCTCACCTTCACGGGCACTTACGCGGGTGGTACAGGCCGGTACATGTTGAACCTGACGAGTTTCTCGAACGGCTCCGGGTATGTAGCGTATCCGTCCAGCGGCGGGCTGCTGCTGCTGGAGATAGACAATTCTGGAATTATGCTTGGCGCGGCGTACCCGCAGACGTCTGGAGCTACGCTTACGGCATCGCAAGGATATGCGTTGAACCTTTCGGGCGTTAACCTGGGAACAACATTTAGTTCCGCAGCGGAAGTGGATGACATTGCAGAGTTCACTGCTGCCAGCAGTGGGTCGACGGTCACGGGCATAGTGGACGAGAACTCCAGCGGAGGCGCGGGATCGGCGTTTGGTGTTGCGCTGAGCGGAACCTATGCTGCGCCGGGTTCGAACGGCCGCGGCCAAATCGTGGCCAATGCCGGCAACAATTCGAACTTCACCCTCAACGGCGGGTTCGCGCTGACTTTCTATCCGGTGGATGGCACGACCTTCCCCTTTATAGAAACCGATAGTGGCCAGGTCGCGGCTGGAGTATTTGTATTACAGAATCCGACAGCAGGAGCTGCTGGCGCGATTGCGAAACCGCATATGTTCATCGTGCGGCCATCGGTACAGGCTCACGCGATTCATTGGCAGAAGAAGAACTAACGCGGAAGTATCGCCAGAAATATTGGGCGCGGCCTGGATTTTCTTAACGCCGCGCCCTTATTTTGCCCGTCGTCGTTAGTTGTTTGTCGTTGACCGTTGCACAAGCCACGGGAACTGGACGGCCGAGGGCGGCCGTCCCCAGATGGAGAGCGAAGCGATCGCACGTGCGTTCCGAGTAAGGGGCGTGCCCCCTCGAGAGCGCGCGGGACGCCGACGCTACCTAGCTTTCTGAGGTGCGTACTTTTGCCGGTTGCGGGCTGCGCGATGCTGTCCAGGTGAAAACGCGGTAGAGCATCAGCACGGCGAGCACGGAGGCGTATTCGAGAGGCTTCCTCAAATCGGCTTTTACCAGCCAGATGTAATGAATGACTCCGGCGGCGGCGCTGAAATAAATCAGGCGGTGCAGAGCCGACCAGCGCTTGCCGCCCATTTTTCGAATGGCCCACTTGGTGGAAGTCAGCGCCAGCGGAATCATCAGCACGAAGGCAGTCATGCCTGCGGTAATGAACCGGCGCTTGGCAATGTCGGCCAGCATTTCATGAACGTTGAAAAATTTGTCGAGCCACACATAAGTCATCAGATGGAGCGTGCCGTAGAAGAAGGCGAACAGGCCGAACATGCGGCGCAATCCGATTAGCCAGTATTGACGCGTCAGTTTGCGCAGGGGCGTAACCGATAAGGTGATCAGCAGGAAGGTCAGGGTGCAATCACCGGTCCGATGCGTGATGGCCTCAATGGGATTGGCGCCGAGTTGCGCATGGAGGCCTCGCCATACGAGGTCGGCCAGCGGAGCAAGGCACGCCAGAAAGATCACGGGTTTGAGCCAACGAGACATGAAATCAGTGGTCAGTGACTAGTGGTCAGGGGTCAGCGAAGAACGTTTTGGCTGTGCAACTGGCCACTAATCACTGCCCACTAGCCACTGCTCCTAAAAATTCTTCTTCAGATCCATGCCCGTGTACAGGCTGGCGACCTGGTCGTAACCGTTGAACATCAGGGTCGGACGCTTGAAGAATTCGCCGAGCCTGCGTTCTTTGGCCTGACTCCAGCGGGGATGGTCGACATTCGGATTCACGTTAGAATAAAAACCATACTCGTTGGGAGCGGAAAGATTCCAGGTATTCTCCGGCTGCTTTTCGGTGAAGCGGATGCGCACGATGGCTTTCGCGCTTTTGAAGCCGTACTTCCAGGGCACGACCATGCGGATGGGCGCTCCATCCTGATTCGGTAGGTCCTCCCCATACATACCAAAACAGAGCAGGGCGAGCGGGTGCATGGCTTCGTCCATGCGCAGGCCTTCCACGTACGGCCATTGCAGGACTTGCCGCTGCTGGCCGGGCATTTGCTTGGGATCGTAAATCGTGGTGAACTCCACGAACTTCGCCTTGCTGGTGGGATTCACGCGCTTGATCAATTCGCTCAGCGAAAAGCCCACCCAGGGGACGACGATGGACCATCCTTCGACGCAGCGATGACGGTAAATGCGCTCCTCCGGAGCGGCCATCTTGCGGATCGCGTCCACATCGAGTTGCTGTTTTTTCTCTACCTGGCCATCGATCTTCACTGTCCACGGGTGCGTGCGGAAATTTTGCGCAAGTTTGGCGGGGCCGTCCTTGTCGGTGGAAAATTCGTAGTAGTTGTTGTAGTTGGTGACGTCTTTGTAGGGAGTGATGGTCTCGGTAGTGCTGAACGGGCTCTTCTGAATTCCGTCAATCTTGTTGCCGGCGAGCGCAGTCGTCGAAGGGGAAACTATCTCACCCAGGCCCAAACCCGTGACGGCTGCGGTTCCCGCGATTGCCGCCCCCGCCAGAAACTTGCGGCGGTTCAGATACAAACTCTTAGGAGTAATCTCAGATGAAGGAATATCTTGCGCTTTTTTGATAAGCATGGGGAACCCCTTGTTCTTGACCCAATCCGTCGCAAACGGACCCGCCCTGTATCTATCTTCCATCAGATAGGACGAGTGCGGCGGAAAAAAGTTTCAGAGCAGAAGGCAGAAGGCAGAAGGCAGAAGACAGAAGTCGAAGGCAGAAGGCAAAATTTAAGATCGTCTGAATTTGGGGCTGACGTCTAAGGTCTGAGGTCTACGGTCTGGCAATGCCTATCCCAACACTTCCCTGACCTTGCGTGCCAAGCTTTGCAGTGTAAAGGGCTTCTGCAGGAATGCTGCGCCGCTTTCCATGGTTCCTTCGTGGACAATCGCGTCCTCGGTATAGCCGGAGAGATAAAGCACTTTCGTTTCCGGACGCGTCTGGGCGAGCTGCTTGACTAATTCGCGGCCACCCATTCCAGGCATGACCACGTCGGTGATGACGAGGTCGATCTTGCCATCGTGTTGCGCGGCGGCGGCGACCCCGGTTTCGCCGTTTGACGCTTCCATCACGCGGTAACCCTTGGCGGCAAGAGTTTCGCGAACGAGTTGGCGAACAGATTCCTCGTCTTCGACCAACAGCACGGTCTCGGTGCCCCCCAGGGCCGTGGGCGCGGCGGGCGCAGTGTGCTTTTCGGCCACACCTTCAGCGCGTGGCAAATAGATTTGGAAAGTGGTGCCGCGTCCCACATCGCTTTGCACCATTACGTATCCGCCACTCTGCTTCACGATGCCGTACACGGTGGATAATCCGAGCCCGGTACCTTTGCCCTTTTCTTTGGTCGTAAAGAAGGGTTCAAAGATTCGCGATTGGGTCTCCTTGTCCATGCCCATCCCGGTATCGCTGACTGAGAGCGTGACGTAGTGGCCTGGACGGATGAAAGTCGGACCGCGGCGGTGACTCTCATCGACAACAGTTTTCTCTGTCCGAATGGTGAGTGCGCCGCCGCCAGGCATCGCGTCTTTAGCATTGACCACAAGATTCATCAGCACCTGCTCCAACTGACCGGCATCGGCGCGGGTGTGGGCGGCTTCGGCGGAAAGATTGGTAACGAACTCCACGTTCTCGCCAATCAACGGGCGCAGCAGGCGCTCCATATCGGCGACGATAGCGTTGACGTCGACAACTTTCAGTTCGAGCAACTGCTTGCGACTGAAGGCGAGCAACTGACGAGTCAAAGTGGTGGCGCGGTCCGAGGCCTGTTGAATGGCAAGCGCCTTCTCCCGCAGCCGGTGGTCGGAGTCTAACGCGGAGAGCAAGACCTCTGCGTAGCCGCTGATGACCATCAGAAGATTGTTGAAGTCGTGGGCGACGCCTCCAGCAAGGCGCCCGACTGCTTCCATTTTTTGCGCCTGGCGGAACTGGTCCTCGAGCACGCGGCGATCGGTTACGTCTTCGGCGATGGCTTCTAATGCGTCGGCAGGTTCATCCGCGCTGCTCACGGCGCGGCCGCTGATGCGCACAGTGATGGTCTTGCCATCGTTGCGCTTCCATTTCACCTCGATCCCATCCAGACGTCCGGTGCGCCGGAACTCTTCGATGAGGCGGGTATGCTCTTCGGTGTGCGCAAATACATCTTTCGTCGGATCGAGCAGGAGCACTTCTTCCGCCGAATCGTAGCCCAGCATCGTGATCAGCGCAGGATTGACGTCAAGGAACCGGCCTTCCAGGCTAGACCGGTAAATTCCGTAGACCGAACTCTGCACCAGCGAACGGTAGCGTGCCTCGGAGCGGCGCAAGGTCTGCTCGTTCCTTTTGATTTCCACTGCGCTGGCAAGTTGCCGCGCTACAAAGGTCAAAATTTCTTTGTCGCGTTCGCCGTAGCGGATATTTTTGGAATAAGTCTGCACCACCAGCGCGCCGAAGGTATGGTTGTTGACTTTCAGCGGAACGCCCATCCAGTCGAGAGAGCGCGACCCGTTGCGCGCGACCTCACCGCGTTCTTCCATGGCCTGCAGCACTTCGGGCGTGGCCAGCAGCGGTTGACCAGCGCGAATGAGATAGTCGGTGAGCCCGCGACCCAATTTCTTGGGAGCGGGGGCCGTGTCCTGCTCGTCGACGAAATAAGGGAAAGTGAGCAAGTCGGAAGCAGGGTCATAGAGCGCGATGTAGAAATTTCGCGCGTACATCAACTCATCCACAATGCCATGCACGGCGGCGAAAAACTGTTGCAGGTCGTGCGCGCTGCTGCTCTTTTCCGCGACGCGGTACAGCGCCGAGCTCAGCGCCTCAACCCTGCGGCGATCGGTAATGTCATGGTAGCCCGCGTAAAAACCCTCCATCTTTCCATCCAGCAGAAGAGGGGCGCACGACATGGAAACGTCGAGCAGAGATCCGTCTTTCTTTCGGCGTTGGGTTTCCAGAGTGATACGTTGTCCGTTGGCGAGCGCCTCGGTCACCCACTTCGACTCGGCCAGCCGATCGGGAGGAACCACCAGATTTTCCAGCGGCTGTCCGACTACTTCGGACGCTTCGTACTCGAACATGCGCACGAACGTTTCATTGGCAAGGAGAACGCGGTGGCTGACGTCGGCGATGCACAATCCGTCGGGCGATGCCTGGAACATTTGCTCCAGAAATTGCAGGCGGGTCTCGGCGCTTTCAGAGCTTTTCTTGTGAGTCTCGGGAAGCGGAGGCAGAGGGCAAGAAGTTTCGGTGCACGCCCCATAAACGGGTGCGTCGCCATTTGCGTTCTGCCCCTTTGGAAGCTTGCCGTTTCCGGGCTTGCCGTTTCCGGGCTGGACGAAGGCAGGCGGAGCTCCGCTGTCCAGCGCTTTTTTGAGCCGGTTAGCGTGGGCAAGGTCAGCCCGCCGTGATTGGGTGACACGATCACCCATCCGCGAATTCCCCCTCCGAATACGCAGTCCAAGCGGATGGTAGAACGCGAGGTGCTGGCTCGAAAGGTTACCGGGGTAATTCCCAAAATTGACAGTTCAAAAGAGCGCGATCTTGCGGCCTTTTAACAGATGGATCGCCGAAAACGCAATCGCGCCAAGTTACTTTAGTGGGGCGCTGCGATCATTTGACTCCACTTGTCGGTGCCACATTCGCGACACTAACTCACACATGCGTATCGGCTGAGAATCGCGGCCGTGCGGAAGAATACTTGCCAAGGGGAGCTTGCGGATGAATCAGCGAGGGGCTGTGCGTTTTCTTGCGCGAGTCATACTGTTTTTGTTTTTCATGCTCGCGCTTGGGCTCTTAACGGCGGGGGCAGAAACGCCTGGCATTACCGACAACAGCGTCTTGATCGGATCGTGCTCGGCGTTGGATGGTCCGGCTCGCTTCCTCGGGAATCAGACGGTGCTGGGCGCGACGACCTATTTGCATTCCATCAACGACGAAGGCGGAGTGTTTGGCCGAAAAGTGCAACTGCTGGCGTTCGATGACGGCTATGATCCGGACAAGGCGCCCGCGTGCTTCAAGCGCATGACCAAGGAGGGCGTGTTTGCGCTGGGCTTTTTTGTGGGGACGCCTACCGCCAAAGTTTACGTACCCATGGCGCAGGAAGAGAGAATTCCGGTGGTGGGCCTTTTCACCGGCGCGCAGATGCTGTACGAACCGCTGAAGCACTACGTAGTGAACGTCCGCGCCTCTTATTACGATGAGACCAGGGAACAGGTCGACAGGCTCTGGGAGGCGAACGTCCGCAAGATTGGCGTGATCTATCAGGACGACGCGTTTGGCAAAACCGTTCTCGACGGGATGAAGCAGGCGTTGCAGAAACACAACTCCGCTCCGGTAGCAACGGGCGCGTTCCCGCGCAATACGCTCGACGTGGAGGAAGGGTTGAAGAGCGTGATGGCGGCGCATCCGCAGGCGGTCGTGGTAGTCGGGCCCTACGCTCCGGTGGCTGCAATCGTGAAGCAGGCGCACGCGGCGGGATGGCGGCCGCAATTTCTGACGGTTTCGTTTGTGGGGACTGAAGAATTTATCAAGGAGGCCGGTCAGGACGCGGAGGGCACGATCATCACGCAGGTCGTTCCGCCATATGATCGCACCGATTATCCGACGGTCGCGCTGTATCGCAGGTTCTTGACGAAATACTATCCGGACACGGCACCCAGCTTCGTGAGCCTCGAAGGTTTTGTAGACGCGATGGTGATGGTCGAAGGGTTGAAACGCGCGGGAAAAGATGTGACGCGCGAGAAGTTTATTTCGGCCATCGAATCCATTCACGACCTAAACGTTGGTTTGGGATCGAAGTTGTTGCTGGCTTATGGTCCCCAGGATCATAAGGGATTCGACCATGTATATCCCACGGTAGTGAAAAACGGGCGTCCCGAGCTGCTCACCAACTGGTCTGCGATCGGCAAATAAGCGCAGCGTCGGCAAGGAAGGAATCGGCCCGCTGCTTTTATAAACCCACAGCGAAAGAAGAAGTTGCGCTCGGCGAAAAATTGCCGCTGACGGACTCGCCTGACTGCCGTGCGATGCATCTCTCCTCCCTACCTCCGCATCGAATGAATTAACCAGATGGTTAATTCGTAAACATTTGTCAACGGGTCGGAGGTGACCTTATGGCAGTAGCAAGAAAGACAAGCTTAGTAAAAGCGATGGGAACGCTGCTGGTAGTGGGGCTGTTGGGCGCAACGCTCATGGCCGATACGGACACGGCTTCCCGGTACGACAATCAGATTCAAACGACGGTGACGCAGAAACTGGCGGCCAAACGCGAATTCAGCAACGTGAAGGCCAGCGTGGCGGAAGGAATCGTAACCCTCACCGGCACGGTCGATCTCTATCAGGGCAAGCTGGACGCGGCGAAAGTGGCGCGCAAGGTTGGACACGCGCAGGGCGTACGCAATCTCGTAGACGTGGCCGGGCCGAATGTGCCGGACGCAGAGCTTGAGCAGAAGCTAGCCAAGAAGCTGCGTTACGTGCGTGTGGGTTATGACATTACGTTCGATTACTTCGCTTTGGGTGTGAAGAATGGAGTGGTCACGGTTGAAGGCCAGGACAGAACCGGCCTGGGCCGCGACGAAGCGTTGGCCGACATCGCGACTACGCCGGGGGTGAAGGATGTGATCGAGAACATCTCGCTGGAGCCGGTTTCTCAGTTCGACGATGGGCTGCGCTTGCGGGCGATGCGAGTCATTTACGGCGACTCGGTATTGGGCAAGTACGCGATTGATCCGGCGCGTCCCATTCGCATCATCGTGGATAACGGACACCTGACGCTGTACGGTTCGGTCGACAACAAGATGGACAAGGAAGTTGCCGGAATCAGGGCCAACCAACTCTTCGGCGCCTTCAGCGTGGACAACAAGCTGCAGATCGAAGGGAAGTCGGGTCAGCAGGGCTTGTAAGGTTGATGTAGCGAGGAAGGGGCGCGGCGGGGGGCCGCGCCTCTTTTTGTTTTTATCGCTATTTCGGCGGCGTGTGTTCGAAGGGCAGCTTGGCGTAGCGCGCCTTCGTAACTTCGATGATCAGAGCGACTCGTGCTTCGGGGTTGCGGAAGGGAAAAGGCTTTCCGGTGTATTTGTGCGAGATGGGATCCATAGTCTTCAGGTCGGGATCGGGACGGCGCTCGATGACGCGGCCGCGGATTTGAACCTCTTCATAGGGATTATGGAAGTCGACAATGGAGAGCGCGACTCGCGGATCGCGGCGCGTGTTTTTTCCCTTGAGCGAATTTTCTCCGGTGCAAATTACGACGTGCTCGCCTTCACGGCCAACCCATACGGGCACGGACTGCGGCGACCCATCGGGCATGAGCGTGGCCAGGTGGGCGAAGTTCGGACGGTCGATTAAATCCTTGGCTTCGGTTGTCAGTTCGGACATGGGTACTCCTTCGCGAATCGCAGAATCAAGGGAGCCGGTTGATCAGCGAGGCAACGTATCCGGCGCCAAATCCGTTATCAATGTTTACCACGCTTACGTTCGACGCGCAGGAGTTGAGCATGCCGAGCAGAGCAGCCATTCCCTTGAATGACGCGCCGTAGCCAACGCTGGTGGGCACCGCGATCACGGGAACGCCGACCAGGCCTCCGACGACGCTGGGTAACGCGCCTTCCATTCCGGCACAGACGATGACGACTCGAGCACGAGTCAAGGCTTCGCGATTGGCCAGCAGGCGGTGAATGCCGGCAACACCGACGTCGTAGAAGTGCTGGACCTCGTTGCCCATGACTTCGGCGGTAACGACCGCCTCCTCGGCCACCCGGATGTCGCTGGTGCCGGCAGAGACGACGGCGACGATTCCCTTGCCATACTTTGTGGGATCGCGCTGCAGGACGATGGCACGGGCAAGGTCGCGATATTCGGCGGCGCGAACTTTTTTCCGAACTGCCGCAAATTGTTTTTCGTTGGAGCGCGTGGCCAGGATGTTACCGCCGTGCTCGGCGAGGCGAGCGAAAATTCCCGCGACCTGCGCGGGCGTCTTCCCTTCTCCCAGGATGACTTCAGGCATGCCATTGCGCAGCGCGCGGTGATGATCAACTTTGGCGAACCCAAGGTCTTCGAAGGGCAAATGGCGCAAGCGGGCGACGGCATCGTCAGGCGTGAGTTTGCCCTTGCGAACTTGCTCGAAAAGTTTGCGGATGGAGTCGGCGTTCAAGAAAGCACTCAGCATTCGGCAGTCAGCATTCAGCTGGGCCGGAGTTTAGATTAGCATCTTGAGAACTTTTCGAGGTCAGGAGCGAGGCAAGCGTGACGCTAAGCCAGAGATTGCGCGCAGTTTGGCGATCACGGTGTAGCAGACTTTGCGCGCCAGGCCGGGCTCGTCGAGGTGAGCAAGGAAGAGGCGGCGCAGGCCGTTGGGCGCGACTTTTCCGGCGAGGTAGGCGTCATAGATCTGGCTACCGATGCGATAGCCCAAGTCTTGCGCGATGCCCTCGAACTTGTCTTTGTCAGCGCGAACGGCGGCCTGTGCCAATTTTTCGCATGCGCTGCGCGATATGAGCGAGCAGTCTTCCGGGGCGGGACGAGAAGGATAGAGCACGCGCGATCCGAAATAGGCGACCGCCTGTTCGATGACGCGTCCGTAGAAATCGTCGATCGGACTCTTCCGTGCGCCATTTCCATTTTCGCCCGCTCGCCCGTTGAGGCGCTGCGGCAAACCCTGGCAGGCCTGATGCAGGAAGCGAGTAGCGTCTTCCGCCGCATGAAGCATCTGGAATTCGCGAATATAAAACGCATTCACCTGCGGCAAATAGGCGCTGCCGCGCTCTTCAACTTGCGCGAGCATGGCTTCGCGTTCCGCTTCGTCGATACCTTTGCGCGATAATAGCCGCCGCAACATTGCTTCCGACGAACCGCCATAGACCTCGGGTAGCATGTCGACCAGGAATTTAGGCTGGGTGCTATTGTGCGGAGAATAGCGGTTGATCTCAAGAAAGCGCACCAGACTGTCGATCAGGTTGTAGATAGTCGGAGCAAAGTCCGGGCCTTCGTCAAAGCGGCTCCACTGATCCAGAAACAGGCGGTAGCTTTCGTATTTTTCCAGAGGAGTGGCGTTGAAGACGCACAGCACCTCGTCGTTGACGCGGACCGCTTCTACCTTGTGAGCGGGTTCTCCGGCGGCGCGCCAGTATAGCGCGTCGATATTCTGCAGGACGGTGAGAATGTTTGCGCCCGGCATGAACCGATGCAACTCGCGAGGCAGGTGCCCGGGGGCCAGATGCGATTCGCCAAACAAAACAAAAATCACCGCCTCGGGATTGCGCAGTCGCGTTTCGGAAATCTTGGCGGCGGCGTGGCGATCGCGTGCGCCAATCTTGCGCAGGTCTTCGCGCGGCATGCAGTCGAGGCCGTAAACTGCTTCGGCATGATCGCGGGCCGTGACCAGCAAGTTATAAAATGGAGCCCAATCGTATCCCCAGTCGAGGTCGAAGCGGATGCGCTGACGGAGTTCGTTCTCGTCGATCTCGCGGCGCCACCATTCGTCGAGAATGTGCTGGTCGCGGGCATAGATGGTTTCGACCCCGAGCACGACCGGACGATCGCCCGCCAATGCTCGCTGCTCGAACAGCGATGCGGCATGGCGCTGCGCTGCAGGCAATGCGTGATAATCGCCAATGAGGACCACGTCGGCGGCCTGCAGCGCGTTTTGAATCTGCGAAGTGTCGAGTAGCGAATCGTAAGTACGAAAGGCCTGATTGAACTCACGAAGATATTTGCGGCGGTGGTGCGAGTCCTGGGCACGGATTTCGCGTTCCACTCCTGCCAGCGCGTGCAACTGCGCAGCGCTGCGACGGGACCGAAGATTGGCGGTGCTGGCCATGATCAGCTTCTAGCTACTAGCTACCGGCTTCTAGCCGTTCATCTTGACTTCCGGTTCATCGACTCCCTATGCTCCGTCTGAATCCCGGAGGCTTCTTGCCCAACCATCCGCCGCAGAATTTGACCGTCGCTACCACCGGGGCCAGCGGGGCCATTTTTCTGCGTCAGTTATTGCTTGCCGTGGAAGGCGACCGGCGCGTGGAGACCGTGAACTTCATCGCCTCCGACAGCGCGCTGCGCGTCATGGCCGAAGAGTTGGGTCTGAAAGGCCGCTCCAACCTGGTCGGCCAACTGCTCGGCCGCACTTCCCGCAAAATCAAAGTTCAATCGAACGCCGACATCGGCGCAAACGTGGCCAGCGGTTCTTATCCCGCCGACGCCATGATCGTGCTCCCATGCAGCGTGGGCACTCTGGCCCGTATCGCCAACGGCGTGGCCTCGCAACTGATCGAGCGCGCAGCCGACGTTGCTCTCAAAGAGAAGCGTCCGCTAGTGCTGTGCGTGCGCGAGACGCCGCTCAATAAAATCCATATTCGCAACATGTATCGGGCCGCCGACGCCGGAGCCACGGTCTTCCCGCTAATCCCGGCGTTCTATTACGGTCCTGCTTCTTTAGATGAGATGGCGCGCGAATTTGCCTATCGCGTGCTGGCTCATCTGGGGCTTCCGCAGCCCGCAGCTTTTCGCTGGAAGGGCTGATAAATCAATTACTTGCCAGCATCGGTAAAAATTCTTTGCCCACTCAGTAATATCGGCTCGGTAAGCCTAGGATTTCAGTGTAGAGAGCCAAAAGTGCCGGGGGCAGATGCCCGACGGTCATGTACGGGCGGGGACGCCCAACGGCGGGACCAGGGAAACGGCCCAGAAAAACTCTCTGTCCTAAGGTTCCGAACTGCCATCTATTTGAACTGGGCTGGTGACCGGAGCGCCGCTTGAACACGAACCTTCAGACCCAGTGCTGCATTGTCGGCGGCGGGCCCGCTGGAATGATGCTCGGATTTTTGCTAGCTCGTTCGGGGGTAAGCGTCATCGTGCTCGAGAAGCACGCCGATTTTCTGCGCGATTTCCGGGGAGACACAATTCATCCCTCGACCCTGGAGTTGATGTGGGAACTCGGGATTCTGGAAGATTTCCTGAAACGTCCGCATCAGGAAGAGCGCGAACTGGCTGGGCAAGTGGGCAACGAGACGGTGAAAATAGGCGATTTCACGCATCTTCCCACGCATTGCAAATTCCTCGCGTTCATGCCGCAGTGGGACTTCCTGAACTTCATCGTTGAACGGGCTAAAAAGTATCCAGGATTTCAAGTGATGATGCAGGCGGAGGCGACCGACCTGATTGAGAATGACGGACGGATTGCCGGCGTGAAGGCAAAGACTCCCAATGGAGATGTAGAGATTCGCGCGCCTCTCACTATTGGCGCAGATGGCCGGCACTCCACTGTGCGCGAACGTGCCGGGCTTCAGGTAATCGATTTGGGTGCTCCGATGGATGTGTTGTGGATGAGATTGAGCCATCGCGAGGGCGATCCCGGTCAAACTCTGGGGCGCGCCGAAACTGGCAAAGTGTTTGTGATGATCTACCGCAAGGATTACTGGCAATGTGGCCTGGTAATTCCAAAAGGTGCAGCAGATGCGCTTCGCCAGCGGGGGATTGAAAAATTTCGCGAGGAGATCGCGAATTTGCAACCGTTCTTGCGTGATCGCGTCGGCGAACTGAGGGATTGGAATGACGTTAGCTTGCTAACGGTGAAGGTCGACCGCCTAAAGCAGTGGTTCCGTGCCGGTCTACTATGTATTGGCGACGCTGCGCACGCTATGTCGCCTGTAGGCGGCGTGGGAATCAATCTTGCGATTCAGGATGCGGTAGCCGCAGCGAATCTTTTGTACAAGAAATTAGCAGCGGGCAAACTCAGCGACAACGATCTCCACGCTGTCCAGCGGCGCAGAGAATTTCCCACACGTGCCACGCAGAAACTGCAGGTAGTCGTGCAAAACCGGGTGATCCGGCGGGTTCTCTCCAGTTCTCGTGCACTAACGCTGCCGTTGGCGCTCAAGTTGCTGCGCCGATGGCCCTATCTGCGGCGCATTCCTGCCCGCATCATCGGGATCGGATTTCGTCCGGAACATGTGCGGACGCCTGAAGTCCCTCATGCTTCGTGAGTGACTATTTTCTGAGAAGCCGTCGCGGCACGATGCTACTATCTCAGGCTTGATCTCTCTTTAGTCATTTCCCTGAGGCAGCGAGCAATCTATGTTTCAGAAACGATCGGTCCCTCGAACCTGTCGAGACCAAAAACGAGTTATTTTTTATGCAGTGCCGCTGCTGATTGCGCTCCTTCTTTCGGGGACACAAGGGTTTGCCGCGGACGAGCGGAATCCTCTTGCAGGAAGCGCCAAGGCCGCGAAGGCCGGCGAGTATGAGTTCCGCATCAACTGCGCGTTGTGCCATGGACTTGGGGCGCGCGGCGGCGGGCGCGGGCCGGATTTGACGCGGGCCGTGAAGAAACATACCCACAATGACGCGGAAATGTTTCAGGTGATCAGCAATGGAATCCCCGGAACTGCGATGCCGGCGAATGGAACCAACGGGCAGGGCGTTGGCATGACGGATCAGGAGATTTGGCAAATTATCACCTACATTCGCAGCCAGGAAGTGAAGGCTCCGGCTCATCCGGCGGGCAACGCGGCGCACGGCAAAGAGTTGTTTTATGGCGATGCGAACTGCTCGCTGTGCCACATGGTCGAAGGCAAGGGCGGACGCCTGGGGCCTGATTTGACGGGAGTGGGCGGGTCGCGCACGCGGGCGGCGATCATCGATTCGGTGCGCAATCCGAGCCGGCGGTTGGCTTGGGGTTTGACCGAGGCGACCAAGGAGTTTCCGCAGGAATATGAAAGCGTCACCGCGGTGACCGCCGACGGAAAGGAAATCAAGGGCGTCACATTGAATGAAGACGGCTTCAGCGTGCAAATCATGGACATGAGCGAGCAGGTCCACCTGCTGGAAAAAGACAAGCTGAAGTCATTTCAGAAGACACGGCAGTCGGCGATGCCGGTGTACGGTGCGGATCTTTTGAGCGATAAGGATCTTGAGGACATCGTGACTTACTTGACCAGCTTGGGGGCGAAATGATTCGGCGGCACATGGCGAGAAAAGCTTTTAACCGCCGAGATCGCGGAGAATGGCCGCTGAGGTCGCTGAGAAGGGCTGCTTTGACCTGCATGGCTTGCGGGCTTTTAGCGGCTTCGGCCCTCGCGCAGGTTACGTTCGAGCGATTGTTGAATTCAGCCAAGGAACCGCAGAACTGGATGACTTACTCGGGCGACTATTCCGGAAAGCGGTTCAGCGCGCTTGATCAGATTAACCTGACGAATGCGCAACACCTGGTCGCGATGTGGGTATACCAGACGGCAGGGACCGGAAAGCTGGAGACTTCTCCGTTGGTGGTCGACGGAATTCTTTACGCCACCGCGCAGGATGACCGCGCCTTTGCGCTCGATGCGCGTACCGGGCGGCCCATCTGGATGTACCAGCGGGAATTGCCGGCAGACATTCGTCCGTGTTGCGGGCGGGTGAATCGCGGACTGGCGATTCTGGGTGACAAGGTTTTTCTGGGGACGCTGGACGCGCACGTAATCGCGCTCGACGCGAAGACTGGCAACGTGGCGTGGGACGTGGCCGCCGCGGACTATCGCACTGGTAACAGTTTCACGGTCGCGCCGCTGGCGGTGAAGAATTTTATCGTGATCGGCATTTCCGGCGGGGAGTACGGAGTGCGAGGATTTATCGACGCTTATGACGCCACGACCGGCGAACGCAAATGGCGCTTTTATACGGTGCCGGGGCCGGGCGAGCCCGGTCATGAGAGCTGGCAGGGAGATTCGTGGAAAGTGGGCGGAGCTCCGGCGTGGAATACGGGAACGTACGATCCGGTCACGAATCAGATTTTCTGGCCGACAGGAAATCCTTCACCGTCCAATCGCGGCGAGGGGCGGGAGGGCGACAACCTCTATAGCAATTCCCTGCTGGCACTGGACGCCGACAGCGGCAAGATGAATTGGTATTTCCAGTTCACCAAGCACGACGAGCACGACTGGGACGCGACGCAGGTTCCGGTAATGGTGGACGCGGGCGGCAAGCATCTGATTGCGCAGGCAGACCGCAACGGATTCTTCTATGTACTCGATCGCACATCGGGCAAGCTCATCTCGGCGAATGCTTACGGCAAAATTACACGGAGCGACACGAAGGATGCGGTTGGGCGCCCGGTGGCGAAGAAGGAAGCTTCGCCGACGCTGGAGGGACGAACGGTGTGTCCCGGGGCGGCAGGGACAACGAACTTCATGGCACCGACTTACGATCCGCAGACGTCGCTGTTCTACGTGACGGCGCGGGATCAATGCGACACTTTCAGCACGGCTCCGCAGCCCTATGAGGCTGGCCACGCGTTTTACGGAAGCGCATATTTTCCATCGGAGGAGGCGGAGCCGTACCGTGGATTTTTGAAGGCAATTGATCCGGCAACGGGGCAGATAAAGTGGGCGTTCGAGCATACGTCGCCGACATGGTCGGGAGTGCTTTCGACGGCGGGCGGACTCGTGTTCAGCGGCGACGCGGAAGGAAATTTCATCGCGTTCGATGCGGCGTCGGGTAAACCGTTATGGCATTTCCAAATGGGAGCGGCCGTTTATGCACCGCCGATGGCGTTTGCGGTCGACGGGAAAGAATATGTGGCGATTGCGGCGGGCAGCGCGCTGTATACGTTTGGGCTGCCGTAAGAGTCCTGCAGTAATTGACCATCGTTGAGCTGTGATTTAGTGAAAGTCTATGAAAGAAGTGACTATTTCTGAGTTCAAAAGAAAGTGCTCGGCCCTTCTCGTCGAAGTGGAAAAGACGAAGACGCCGATTCGGATAACCCGTTGGGGAAATCCGGTGGCGGAGATCGTGCCAGCCTTCCCTAAGATTCGCTCAACAGACTGGATGGGCTCTATGAAAGACACTATGCAGATCCTCGGCGATATTGTTTCTCCGGCTAGCGAGGAGAGTGATTGGGAGGTCCTCCGCGACTGAGGCCCCTGTCATAGCGATTTCTGGCTGCGACCGCACATCTTTCTCGGCCTCACTCTGGTAACCGCCGACGCCAACCTGCTGGGGCTTGGAGAAATTTCCACGCTGGCCAACCGCTGAAACCGGAAGCCACCGCTCGATGTATTCAACGTTCTCTATTACCTTCCCCGATTACCCGGCTTTCCCCCGATTGACGCTGACGCCGGTTTCATAATAATCTGCGAATACACCGGAAAGGAGGTGGTCGGATGACAAGTTCTGAAGGCAGTAGTAGATGTACTCAAAGACAAGGTGAGGTGGCTGAGACTTAGAGCGGTTGCTCTAAGCGGGGCTTCGGCGCAGTCAAAGAAAGCGCGCTCGAAGCTACAGCCCGCACACTACCGGTGATTTAAGGATTGGATCCGCCTGACGCAGGTCGGTCAGGATCGTCGAAATGACGAACCCGGAGTTGCCGTAGAGGCCACGTTAGAGTGACCACCTCTTGGTCAATCCCAAACAGTCCACCGGACGGCTCGCAGGTTTCGACTTGCGAGCCGTTTGTTTTTTTTCCCCGAATCTTCGTGTGCTGCCTTGGCTGGCGCGGAAAGACAGTTGGCCAGCGGCAGTCAGTCCAAGTAAGCTTAAGCGAATGTCGTACCTAGATGAATCCGATCTGAACCAGCAAGAGGAGCGCCGCCGGCTAGCGGACAATTACGCCGGCATGACTGACGGGGAGTTGCAGCGGCTGGCGCAGAATGCGGAATCGCTGACCGAAGTGGCCTGGGAAACGCTCGAAGACGAGATGGAGCGCCGGCATCTGAAATGTCCCGACGATCCTTCGCCGGAGCAGCGTCAGGAACTGGTGCTACAGCCACTGGTGACCGTCCGTCAATTTCGCGATCTGCCGGAAGCGTTGCTGGCGAAGGGTTGTTTGGAGTCGGTTGGGATTGAATGCTTTCTGGGGGACGACAACCTGGTCCGGCTGGACTGGTTCATTTCGAATTTCATTGGCGGCATCAAACTCAAAGTCAGAGCCGCAGACGCAGAAAACGCGCAGAAGATTCTCGACGAACCGATCCTGGAAGGCCTCTACGTGCAGGGAGTTGGGCTCTATGAGCAGCCGCGCTGTCCCAAGTGCCAATCGCTCGATGTGAACTTTCAGCCTTTGGATCGCCCCATCGCGTACATGAGCGCATTCCTGCGCGTTCCGTTACCCGTGCAGCGTCCGGGATGGCATTGCCGCTCATGCGATGCGGAGTGGCAGGACGAGGGTGTTTCAGGCGCCGAATCACAAGCCTAGCTTTTGAAATCCTTTCGAGATCACATCGAGCGTGTCCTCGGCAAGGCGCAGCGCGGGCAACTCCTCCCGTGGGAACCAGCGGACTTCGGCGGCGTCGCTGGCGGCGGAAAGATCACCCGCAACCCGGCGGCATAAAAAATCAATCAAAACGTAGTGATACTGGACGCGCTGTGCAGGATTGCGCAGGATGCGATCGTAGACGCCGAGAAGTTCGCTGGGCTCGACGGTGAGGCCGGTTTCTTCGCGAGCCTCGCGGATGGCGGCTTCGCGCACCAGTTCGCCGACTTCGAGGACGCCTCCGGGAATGGACCATTCGGCCTGCAACGGCGGGTCCGCACGCTTCACCAGCAGGACACGGGAGTCCTCGATGATGATGGCGCCGACGCCGACGAGGGGGACTTCGGGAAATTCGCGTTGCATGGTGGGAGGATTTTAAATCGAATCTGGAATCGTCGTTCAGGGAGCAGCCGAGCGTTGCTCGGCATGGACGGGCGATGGCGCGCGTCCCTACACAACCACTCGCGTCGCATGCAGGTATGACTCAGCAACTCTGTGGTTAAATAGTGTTTCTATGGCGCTCGAAGAATATAAACGGAAACGGCGGTTTGAAGAGACGCCGGAGCCTCCGCCGAAAGTGGCGAAGAAGGCCGGGAATCGGTTTGTGGTGCAGAAACATGACGCCACGCGGCTGCATTACGATTTTCGGCTGGAGATGGAAGGCGTGCTGAAATCGTGGGCGGTGCCGAAGGGACCGTCGCTCGATCCCGCCGACAAGCGGCTGGCGATGCAGGTTGAGGATCATCCCGTATCTTATTTCGATTTTGAGGGCAATATTCCGGAAAACAATTACGGTTCCGGGACGGTGATTGTGTGGGATGTGGGCACGTGGCAGCCGCTCTCGCCAGTTCCGGTGAATGGAAAGTACGTTCCGGGCACGGAAGCAGAAGCAGCAGCGATGCTGGCCAAGGGCGATCTGAAGTTTCGTTTGAATGGAGAACGGCTGAAGGGAGACTTCGCGCTGATCAAGATGCGCGGGCGGCGTCCGGGCAGCAAGGGCACCGAGTGGTTGCTGATCAAGAAGCACGACGATCACGCCGTCGAGGGATACGACATCGAGGAGTTTGATCAGTCCGTGCTCAGCGGACGGAACCTCGATGAGGTAGCGGGCGACTCGGGCTCGCGCGAGTGGAAGAGCCGGCCCACGGGTCGCGGAAAATTGAAGGCGGCATGGCTGGCCGACGCGGTGGCCAGGCTTGATCAGAAAAAAGCGGCGGGCGGGTTAAAAAAAAAGGGACAGCGAACCGCCGAGAGCGCAAAGAAACCCGCGCCGAGCACGCGGAGAAAAGCGAAGAAAAGCGCGTAGCAGATCCGGAAAGAACTTCTTTTCCTCTTGTCCCGAAAGGAACTTCTTTTCCTCCTGTCCCGAAACTTCAGACTCAATCAAAACCCTCCCCTGTAGCAACTACGGTTTTCTCAGCGTCCTCTGCGGCTTCCTCCGCGTCCTCTGCGGTTCAAGCTTCTTCGGAACGTCCGGTGAAGCGACCTATGCCGGCGACGATCCATCCCATGCTGGCGGAATCGATTACCCAACCATTTGACGGGGCGGACTGGCTGTTTGAGATCAAGTGGGACGGCTATCGCGCGATCGCATTCATCGAGGATGGCAAGGTGCGGCTGGTTTCGCGCAATCAGAATGAACTGACGGGACGCTATCCGGAGTTGAAGGACATGGCTGGGCTGATCAAGGCTAAGACCGCGATCCTTGACGGCGAGGTGGTCGCGCTCGACGATCAGGGAAAGGCCTCGTTCAGTCTGATGCAGCAGAGAACGGGATTTCGTCCTGGCGGACATCGGTCGGCGGGGAATACTGACGTCCCCGTGATGTATTACGCCTTTGATTTGCTCTATCTCGACGGCTACGACTGGCGGCGTGTGCCGCTCGAAGAGCGCAAGCGAAAGCTGGCGTCAGTGTTGGTGACGGGTGACGGAGTGCGTTATTCCGATCACTATGAAGAGCACGGAAAGGCGTTGTTTGAGATTGCGCGCAGCAAAGGGCTGGAGGGAATTGTTGCGAAGCGGCGAGCCAGTTGCTATGAAGAGCGCCGCAGCGCCGATTGGCTCAAGATCAAGATTCGGCACCGCCTGGAAGCCGTCGTTGGCGGCTATACCGAAACCAAAGGTAGCCGCACGCATTTTGGTTCGCTGGTGCTCGGGTTGTACGACAAGCAAGGGCGGCTGATTCACGTGGGGCAGGCGGGGAGCGGCTTCAATCAGAAATCGCTGGGCGAGATTGCGGGCGTGTTGAAAAAATTGGAAACCACGAAAAATCCGTTCTTCGGCGACGTTGAAGCGCTTCGCAAGGTGAGTTTCGTGAAGCCGGACTTGGTGGCCGAAATTGAATATGCGGAGTGGACGGGCGGGACCAATACAGGGAGCGGGCCGAAGTTGCGCGCGCCGGTTTTCCTAGGATTGCGCGACGACAAGGATCCGAAAGAGTGCACGCTCGACGATGCTCCGAATTAGTTCTCGGTCACCTTTCAGGCGTCCCCACGGACGCGCGTATTCAGCATGCCCTTCCCCGCCACTGAACGTGGCGGGCTATTTTCAGGCATCCCTCCGGGATGATCGTGAAACGACTGTCATTCGGACGGGGATGATAGTGCTGCTGACTCTGTTCTCTTCCGCCGGATAACCGTTGCAGCGCTCTGCTATTTGATGTCCTTCATGGCCAGAAGTGTGCCGTAGTCGCGGCCGGTTGGATCGACGGCGCGGGCTACGATGGCGGCAAACGCGTCGCGCACCTCGGGATATTTTGTGGCGATGGCCTTGATCACGTTAATGTTGCCCTGGTAGGTCAAGTTGGTATTGGAAATGTCGGCAGCCTGATACTTTACGATCAGATCGAGATCATTGCCCACGATTTGCGGAAACATGGAAATCAGCTTATAGGTTGTGGTTCCGGCCTGGAGGTCCACGGGTTTACCCACCGGAACGTCAGGAGGTTGCACACTGTGCGCCTCGTCGTAGAGCCTATCGGTAGCCAAGGTGCTCATAAAGGACAATGGACTGGTCAGGCTGCGGCCCTCCAGGAAATAAAACCAAGCATTATGCAGCTGGCCCTTGGCTTTGTACTCGCGGGCCTTGTTCAAGAACCAGTCGCTGTCGTGTCCAGCAACCTGTCCGGGCAGGATGTAGAGGCCACCCAATTTCCAGTCGGTGCCAGCCTGCTGCAGGATCAAGGAAAACATAGTCTTTCCTTGCGGCGAATTTGCGTCGAAAAGAACTACTCCGTACTTGCCGGCGGGGAGATTGTCGAGATAAAACACGGCACTATTGGCGGTTTGGCCGTTTTTCCCGAAGACTCCACAATAGAACTCGGCGTGTGGGCTGGGAGTGCTGCCATCAAGCAGAAAGACGCCCTTTACAGTCGCTTGCGCGGCCGCGAGGTCCTTCTCATGGTCCTTGATCGTATTCTCGATCCCCCCAAAATCGGCAGCCAGGCTGGGGATAGAGTTCTGTCGCAAGGAGGCGGAATCTCCTTTTGCGGCCATTGCGAAGAAGCGCTGTCCGGCCGATGTGATGGCCGTTCGGGTGGCATCATCGAGGTCACTCGCGGTCTGACAGCTCTGCGCGCCGGCGGTTAGGGGCGAGAGCGCCAAGGTTAACACGGCAAACCAAAAGGTTGGGGCGAGGCCGCGGGCCAGATTCATATTGAACTCCGCCTTTACTTTCATAGGGTTGAAAAGGCTGGGTTCCAGTTTACGCTGCTTCAGCCTTACTCAGTTAAGATTTAGCGCCCACCGAAATGGTTGACTGTAATCGACTTGTATAAAACTCACGAATTTTTTCCGGAGTGTCATTCCAGCGCAAGGGGATCGGTGTAAGACGTTCTTTGGAGTGGAAGTGGGAATCGGCACAGGCTGCAGATTCCGCCAGCGCGCGGTGCTAAAATTGCTCTTGGTGGAAGTGAGTCCTGGGATGTCCCAGAGGCAATTATTGGGAGGGGTGAGTATGAGCACGGGGCAAAAATTGAAGAAGATTTCGCGGGTTCTCGTCCTGTGCTTGGGGTCGTTGTGCCTCGGTGTCGTTTTGTCTGGGAGTGCCGGGGGACAGCAAAGCCAGCCCACTGTGCACCCGAAACCCAAGAGGCTCAAGAAGACGGCGAAAGTGCAGAAGCCGCAGCTTCCGCCTCTGCCCTCAGGGCCGACCGGACCAGTGCAACAGGTACCGCTGGATTCAATGGCTCCCGTAGCGCCGCAGGTCAGCTATCAGAACTCGCAGTTAACCATAAACGCGCCCAACTCCACGCTGGGAGACATTTTGCGCGCGGTTCGCAAGCAGACCGGCGCGGAGATCGAAATCCCTCCTGCGAACGAGCGCGTGGTGACCCATCTAGGACCGGGTCCGGCGCGCGAAGTCATGGCGGAACTGTTGAATGGGTCGCGCTTTAACTATGTTTTACTGGGATCTCCGGCGGACAATTCCGTGCTAACGCGCATTGTGCTGGTGGCGAAAGCCGCACCCGAGACGCATCCAAACCCTGCACAGATAGCGGAGCAACAGCAGCCGGGAATGGTTCAACGCTCGGGTAATCCGGGAAACATGGGACCAGAACCTGAGGCGAATGACATGCCATCGGCAAATGACGCCCCAGAGGACGCGGCCGCAGACGAGGCCGCTGCCGAAGCCGAACAGCCTCCGCCGTCTCCAGACCAAAACACGGTAAAGACGCCGCAGCAGATGCTGCAGGAGATGCAGCAGCGACAAATGCAGCTCCAACAACAGCAGCAACAGACCGGCCAGCCGCCCATGCCGCAGGGTGTACCGCCGCAGCCGCCGCCTCCACAGCAGCAACAATAAATCTCCGTTGTTGACGGGGTGACAGTGAATTTGATTAGCTGTTCTGGAAGCTAGGGACGGTTGCCAAGGCCTTTTTCAGAGCGGCGTGCGAGCCGAGGTTCCGCTGATACAAAGCCCTCAGCCATGGTCTTCTGCAGCAAATCCCAGTCGCGTGCAACCTCGGTTTCTGAAAGGCCTTTCTGCGACGCGCGCCGTAACTCCGACTGCAGACGCGCCTCAAGAAGTTCGCGCTCCATTTCAGGCGAAGCGGTGCCGCTCAAGATATTATTGGCAGTCGCACCCATCTGAACCGCATTTTCTCCAAGGTGCATTTCTAGAACCGGCCGTCCCTGATCGTCGACGCCGTACCGGGCTTTGGACTGCAGCTTGGCCCATACTCTATCCATTTTGCGTCCAGGTTCTTCCGGGTAGGCGCCCGCGAGAAAATGTTTCATTTGCAACTGGTAGGCGCGGCGATCTTCAGCCCCCAAAGGCCGCTCGGGCTCTCCACCCACCACAAACACCATGGCATCGCGGCCGGGCTCGAAGTGTCCGGCGCCGGTGCTCACATAAACCGCGGCCACGCACCCCGCGAAGATTGGGCTCATCACAACGCTAGGAACGATGTATTTCTTGGCCTTAAAGAACGATTCGACGACGCCATGCACATTGCTGCTGCGCGGCATGCTGCCGGGGACCTGCGCGATGATGATCCGTGAAGATTTCAGCTCGCGATGTCGTGCACTGAACTTAGTGAGCATTTTCGCAATCTGTTTTGGGGTGGTGATGCCCACATCGGCGATCAGGCTGCGATGCAGCGATTTCGGATAGTAGAAATTCAGCACGCCCTTAGCGAAATCCGCACAGTTATTCGTAGCCAGGTGGAAATGCGAGCGGTTCGGCGACGAATTGTATTTACGGATGAACGCTTCGTCCTGCTCGGGATTAGTCTCGATTTCGAAGCCGTAGATAGTCCGGTCATAGGACGAGCCAACGAGTTGGTACCAGTTTCCGCCGGGCGTTTCTCCATTCTTAACATCGGGAACAACGGCTTCGAGATGTTTGCGGCGATAACGATCGCGCAGAAACAATGCCATCTTGGCATTGGCAAACAGGGGTACATCCTCTGGGCGCTCAACCGCGTACAAATATGGAATTAGGGGAATGGCAACCCAATCGTAACCTCCCACGCCATCGTAACGGCTGATAACAACTCCCGTTTCACCGGGGGCGCAATGGCGCAAAACAAGGGGAGTTTCGGCGCATACACCGGAAAGATAAACCGCGGCATGGCCGGTGGCGGTGAAGAATCCCATCCCGCCGTAGGGCTCTTCTAACAGCAAGGTGGCTGAGGCGCTTGCAAAAGAAACCGAAGCCAAAAGCATCAATACTAATCTGATAAAAACGCGCCGCATTGGCTGAATGTGGCGTGGAAACATACTCCCCCCGACGACTAAGTCTAAGTCTTTTAATTAGAACCCCGTAAGCAAAGATTAGTTGCAGGTAATCGGAAAAACCAGTTACGGAAGTGCAGAGAGCCAAGGGGTGGATAACGGTCGACCTTTGGCGAATAGGCGGCGAATCTGGGATTCAATCGAGATTTTGCGGAAGAGGGCTTTGACTATCACAGCAATACAGTTAACCGCTCTCTTGCCCACCGTGCACTTTCGGCAACGGATTCATCCTCATCGGCTGTCAGTTTTTCGAGCAAGGGCAGGAACTCCGAGTTTCCGCTATTACCCATGGCAATCGCAGCGTTGCGGCGAAGACCCGAGCGCTTGGTTCGTCGAATGGGCGATCCCCGGAACACTTCGCGAAATTCTTCATCAGTCATTTCTGCGAGCCAAGTGAGCGCAGGGTTTACAAGGCCCGGACGTGCTTCAAACTCCGGCGCACTCGAGGACGGGGCTTTGCGGTTCCAGGGGCAGACATCCTGGCAAATATCGCAACCGAAAACATGCGGGCCCATGCCGGCTCGCAGATCTTCAGGAATGGATCCTCGCTTTTCAATGGTGAGATAAGAAATGCACTTATTGGAGTCGATCTGATAGGGCGCGACAATTGCGTCGGTGGGGCAGGCTTCAATGCAGCGCGTGCAGGTGCCGCAGCGGTCGGGAGCGGGCAGGTCGGGCGCGAGTTCGAGAGAGGTGAGGATCACGCCCAGGAAAAGCCAGGAACCTTTTTTCTGGTTGATGATGCAGGTGTTCTTGGCGATCCATCCTACGCCGGCATACTTGGCGAAAACACGCTCGACGATCGGCCCTGTATCGACATACGAGCGCGTGGTGAGAGCCGGCGGGCAGGAGTGCCCGCCACATACGGCCTGGCGCAAAGCGGATTCCACTTGCTTGAGCCGGCGGAGTACCGCTTCATGATAATCTTCGCGACTCCAGGCATAACGCGAAATCCATCCCCGGCTGGGCTCGTGAACCTGCGTCGAATAAGGATTCCGCGTGTTGTAGTTGATCGCACAAACGATCACGCTACGCGCCCATGGGGCAACGCGGGAGAGCGAGGCGCGCTTCAGATCGCCGCGGTCATCGCGCGCCGCCATGTATTTCATTTCGCCGGCACGGCCCGCGTCAATCCATTCGGGAAAATGTTCGAGCTCAGGAGCATCGCTTGCGGGCGCAATTCCAGCAAGGTCGAAGCCCGCCTCTTCAGCGGCGCGCTTGACGATGGCTTTCACGTCGCTGATGGAGCTTGCCATCGATCACCTCTGAAGCAATGCGGATGGAGAGGAAGCGCTAAACGCCGAGTTTCTTGACTTCCTCGTTGTAGTACTTGCGGTAGAGGATATCCCATTCTTGCGAGCCTTCGAGAATGGTGCGTTTCTGGCTCTCGATTTTCTGGCGGGCGGCGACGTCAATCCTTGCTTCCTGATTCAGGAGTTCTTCGAGAATCTTGCGGGTTTCCTGGCGAATAGTGTTAGGGTCTTCGACGAATTCGACCTCGTCCATTTGCTTGAGCACGTCGGAAACTGCCCGCGCCAGTACATTTACTTTGTCGCGGCTGAGTCTCACAGCACCGCCTTGTACTTGCGCACGAGTTCGGTTTTCACCTTGCGGAACATTTCCTGATAGTTGGCGCCGCTTTTCTGCATTTCTTCCGAGTAGGCTTCGAGGATGACGCGCACTTCGTCGTTGATGCGATCCTCGAGGGTCAGTTCGTCGACCAGCGCAGCGTTCACGCGCTCGGTCACCGCGGGAACGGCCGAGGTTTCGATGAACTTGCCGGCAATCAGTTTCTTGGTGACTTCACGGGCTAGATAGCCCACATATTCTTTGGAAAGAAGCATCTGTGGATTGGGCGTCCTGCGTGCAACGGTTTATTTTATGAATCAAAAAGTGTAACACAGGGAAAGGCGTGGTGGATGCGGGCCGCTAAGGGATTTGCGCCGGGGGCTGATCGCGAAGGATGTACACAAACTGCCGAATCTCATGACGCTCGCGGTCTACTTCCTGCGTTGATTCTTTCGCGAGTTGATCACAGCGCTGGAGTTCCGCCTCCGCCTGGGAAGCGTCGCCGGCCTGCCGATATGCCTGCGCAAGCCTATAATGCGCTTCTTGCATTTTCGGATCGGCGTGAATTGCCAGCTGGTAATCGACGATGGCTTGCGGAAAATCTTTTTGTTCGGAATGCAGAATTCCCAGTTGCAGGTAGGCAGCAGCGAAGTTCGGATCAAGATGAACGGCGCGATCCAACAGGGATTCAATCTGCGCTATTCGGTTCACATCCTGAGATCCCTGCCGCATCTTATTAAGGCTGGCGGCGTAGTAATAATTCGCCTCGGCATTATCCGGCTGCTGAGCGACGAAGCGTTGCAGCTTTTCGACGATTTTTTCGGAAGCGGCCGGTGTCGCGCTTTGCATTTTTCCCAAAAATAAATACGGCATCGAATCGTTGGGATTCAAGTCGGAGGCTTCGCAAATTCGCTCAACTGCCTGCTCGTAAGCGCCGCGGGCAAACTCGGCTGCGCCCACTCCGATCAGCATTCGCACGGAGCGAGGGTAGAGACGATTGCCCTTGCTAAAAACCTCGAGAGCTGGCTCAGGGGCGTGATGCAGCAAAAGTTCCGATCCCCAATCGAACACATAGGGCTCGCGCGGATCTAGCGCGACTGCTTGCTGGTACTCGCGCACTGCTCCCAGGGACTGGCCCAGTTTTTCCTGCACGTCGCCGAGCAGGTGATGCAGTTCGGCGGTGTCGCGACGTACCAGCAGAGCCTGTGCACTTTCGCGCGCCTGCTGATAGTTGCCGGCGTGCGTTTGGGCGCGGGCGAGGTCGAAAGAGTTTTCGTAGTCGCCGGCTTTGAGTTGTCGAGCGCGCTCAAGATAAGGGATGGCATCGAGCGCCTTGCCATCGTCGTCGAGCGCTCTGCCTAGAAGGTGGTTTGCCTCAAAGCTGCGAGGTTCGCGCCGCACCGCCTCGCGGAGTGATTCTTCGCTTTCGGCGGCGGCAGCTGGCGCAGAGCTCTTGCTCAGGGACACAGTTTCCTTGGCCAACGCTTCCCGGGTCCGCACAATCGTGTCGGAACCGTGGCCTCCGAGGCTCGTGGTGTCGGTAACGCCCGCCACCGCGAACCGCGGCTCATCAAGAAATTGCGGCGCTTTCGACGAGGCCGGTCGGGATGCCGGACTTTTTTGAGGCACCAGAACGAGGTCGACGTTCTTCGCTTCTTTGGCCGCGAAGAACAGTGAGGGGATTTCTGTGTTGTTGTATCCCGCCATTTCGGCGCGAAGCGCGTAGACTCCCGCGCGCAACTTTATGAAGGTATAGTTCCCCTGGGCATCAGAATAAGTGGTTTGCTCCAGCATCGGTTCATTACCCCGTAGTCGAATACTTGCTCCTGCGACCGGCTTGCCTTGTGAGTCGCGTACGGCGCCGCGCAAGGACGCTGTCATTTCCACGTCCTGAGATTGAACTCTCAAGGAGAGCAAGCCGAACAATCCGAGCAGGACACAACTGGCAAAGGCGCGAGCCGATCTGCAATGCGGCGACACTATGTAGAGTCCCATGAAGATTGGCGCTACCGAAATGGCCGAACCAGCACGGTGTGGAGGCGCCTTGCCGGGAATTCTATCTGCCGGCATCGCGGCTCGCAACCGAGGCCTCTTCCGATCCCGCGAAGAATGCCGCTGGCGAAGCGGGAGCATCACAAAATAGAATGCAATGCTTTGTGGCAATCGCGGGAAGCACGGGAGTGGGCCGCGCATTTCGAAGGTACATGGGGGCAACGAGATGAGATGGCTGCGAGTGGGACTAATAGGAATGACGGTATTGGCAAGTTGTCTTTCAGGCTGGAGTCAGCAATCTTTGTCAAAGCGAAAAATCATCATCGATCAGGACGCTGCCGGGCCGGGTGGATCGGACCAGCAGTCAATCCTGTCGCTGGTGCAGTCGCCGCAAACCGAAGTACTTGGCATCACCGTTGTGACCGGCGACGGCTGGCTGAAAGAAGAGGTGGCGCACACGTTGCGCACGCTCGAGATTATCGGGCGAACGGATATCCCAGTCGTAGCTGGCGCGGAGCTACCGCTGGTGAGACGCAAAGAAGAAACCGAACGGTGGGAGCAGGAATTCGGCTCCTTCCCGTGGCTCGGCGCATGGACTCCGCCGCGCTACCATCCGGCAGACCAACTCGGCGAAATGCCGGAGGGCAGACCGACCACCAAGCCCGCACAAGACGATGCCGCGCATTTTCTGCTGCGCATGGTCCACAAGTATCCACACGAAGTCACGATCTATGAAGGCGGCCCGATGACTAACCTCGCGCTCGCCATATCGATCGACCCTGAATTCGTCACGCTGGCGAAAGAGCTCATATTCATGGGCGGAAGCCTGATTCCCAGAACTGACGATCCTGAATTCGTAAATACTCCCCGGCACGAATTCAATCTCTGGTTCGATCCCGAGGCGGCGCATATCGTACTGCGTGCACCGTGGAAGAAAATGGTTTGCACGACCGTGGACATTTCTGTGAAGACTCGGGTCACTCAGGCCTTGCTCGACCGGATCAAGGTGGGCAATACGCCCGCAGCTCGGTATGTGGGGTCCTACACGCGCCTGTTTGGCCAGTACAATTATTTGTGGGACGAACTCGCCGCGATCGCATGGCTCGAACCGAGTGTCATTACAGCGAAGGAAACTCTATACATGGACGTGGACCTCAGCCGGGGCGCAAGTTATGGAAACACGCTGAGCTGGACAGAGAAGGACAAACCAGCCCAAGTAGGCCCTCCCGTCGAGGTTCAGGACGATCTTGATACTGACAAGTTTTACAAGCTGTTCGTCGAGCTGATGACTGCTCCTACGCCCAAACCTTGACTAGTCGGAATACGCTTGCACAGGAGGCGAGGATTCTGCTTGGACCGCGAGACGTTGCGGGAATGTCTCTATAGTTGGTCTAGCATCTGTTTGGCTTGGGGATGATCGGGATGCTGCTTCAGCAGATCGAGCAAGATCGCCCGCGCCTTCTCCCGAGCGCCTTCCAGCGCATAGATACGCGCTAAATTTAAATATGCCTGGTCGAATTCCGGAGCCACTCGAATGCACTGCTCAAAACTTTCGACGGCCTGGTCACGGCGCTGGGTCACCAGATAGAGCACTCCCAGGTTATTGAGCGCTTCGGGATACACGGGGCGAGCCTTCAACGCGCGCTGCAAGTACTCGTAGGCCTTGGTGGTGTCGTCAGTTTGCGCGAATACCATTCCCAGACTGTAGTTCGCCTCGGGGTCTTGCGGCGCGACCGCCAGCGCGCGTTCCAAAACTTTGCGCGCATCATCCCAACGCTTTTGCACGCGATAGGCATTCCCTAGATTGTCCAGCGACAAGAGATGCCCCGGATCCAGTTGAAGCGCATGCTGAAAATAGTGGACCGAGTCTTCGATTCGGCCTTCACGAGTGGCGAGGACTCCCAGGTTGTTCCAGGCGTCAGGCAGCGTGCCCGGATAGTTCGCCGGAAGTTTCACGGCGCGTTCAAAGGCTTCTCGCGCGGCGGCGTTTTTGTTCTGATTCAGGTAGACGCTGCCGATGCCGTAAAGGGCCTCGGCGCTTGCAGGATCGTCGCGTAAGGCTCGCTCGAATGAATTTCCGGCCTGCTCGAGATATCCACGCTGAAAATACAAGGCTCCCAACGAAAGATAGTTGCGGCCAGATTCGAGTGAATAGGTAGCGCTGGGAAACGGCAACGCCCGCGCCAGTCGCTCGGCGTCCGTTCGAGGAATATGTTGAAAGTCGTGTTCCACGTGCTGAGGGATGATAGAGCCTTGATACACCTTGACGATCTCGCCAGCGCGATTGATCAAGAAAGAAGTAGGCAGACTTAGGTCGCGATGACGGTCGAACAACTGGCGATAGAGAATATTATAGATCGCGGCAACGTCGTCTGAGCCGCGCAGAATCGGAAACGAAAGACCCGTCGCGAAAGTGGTGACTTGGCTGACGGCAGGATCGTCTAGGTTCACAGCGACGAACTGCAGATCTTTCTCGGCCCATGCTGCAGAGAATTTTTGCAGCACTCTCAATCTTTCCCGCGAGCCTGGCGACTTCGTTGTCCAAAAGTGAAGTAGCACAGGCTTGCCGTGCATCGCAGAGAGTGTTCTAACAGAACCCGACAAATCGGGCAGCGAAAAATCCGGAGCCGCAATGGGAGCGAGCAGCCAGGTTTCGACGTTCGGCGGAAGTTTCTCGTTTCCCTGCGAGGGCACTTCAATCATGGCCTTGGCCCGAGCAGGCGTCCTGAACGGCTTAAGGCGCGATGGCTCCGCTCCTTCTTCCACCCAGATTCGGTGATTGATGGGCAGGTTCAAAAGCTCCTGGACCAAGCCGCTGGGCCAGCGAATGGACGCGCGCGCGGGTCCCGTCGCCTCCCCTAAGCCGAAGAAAATATCTTTGCTGTGCTGGGAGAGAAATCCAGAGCCAGCCTGCAGCGTGCGCGTCTGCCTGCCGCTATTGGTTTCAATGGTGACAGTGGCCCCGATGGCGTCGCGGTTGCTTTTCGTGCCCTGCAGGCGAAATGCAATCGAAGGCGGCAGGTCGTTTATCGCATTCTTCAGAAGCCGCAACTGAGGAGCGTTGCGGTTCTTGACGAATACTTCGAGACGCCCATCGTGATCGAAATCCGCCAGGGCGAAAGATCGTCCGTCTTCCACAAAGTCCAAGCCAACCACAGCAGACACGTCGGAGAACGTGCCGTCGCGGTTATTGGCGTAGAAAACGTTGCGCTCGTACCCACTCCAAGTCTCGTCGGAGCGGATGAGTTCGTTGATCGCATTCCATCCCTCCTCGTATTGTTGAGAGGCGCCTGCCTGATCGGGAGAATTGGCCACGCCCTGCCGCCAGAAAAAACTATTGAGGTCGCGGGGAGAAGGCCCGGAGACCATGCCATTCACAATGTAAAGATCGGGGAAGCCGTCGTGATCGAAATCGAAAGCGTCACTCGACCACGCCCAGCGGCCGATTCCCACGCCTGCGGAATTCGTAGCGTCATCGAAAACTTCACCGCGATTGCGCAGCAGCGAGTTTCCCATCGCATGTTTTTGATAGAGCTTACGAATTTCCTGCGGCGATTCTTTTTTGAAGATTCCCTGGGTCGAGATGCGTTCGCCAGCCGCGGTCCACATATTGCCAACGTACAAATCCTCAGCCCCGTCCTGGTCGTAATCGAGCCACGAGACGCTCATGCCGGCGCCGATGTCCTGCGTCCCCTCCTGCGGAGCAACATCGGTGAAGGTTCCGTCGCCATTATTGCGATATAAATTCTTCCGCCCGAAATCATTGACCACATAAAGATCGGGCCAGCCATCGCGGTTGTAATCGCCCCACCCACAACAGAAGCTGTAACGCGTATTGTTCTGGCTGAGACCGGAGGCCGCGGTCACGTCGCTGAACGTTCCGTCGCGCTGGTTGCGCATCAGGAAATTGGGCGGACCATTTTCCGCGTCATGATAGGGCGAAGGATATTTGTATTGGCCGGTGCCCTGATAGTAGGAATACAGGCAAAAGTAAACATCGAGCCAGCCATCGCGGTCGTAGTCGGCGGCGGCCGCTCCGGTAAAGGTTCCCTGCGGAGGATTCGCAAATCGAAATGCGTCAGGCTGCTGGCGAAACTTGCCGCCGCCCTCGTTCACGAAGAATAGCGGACCGTTGGCGCGGACCACGATCACGTCCTGGCGTCCGCGATTGCTGAAGTCGGCAAACAGAGCGCACGCCGTATTTTCCAGGATGCCCAATCCGGAGAACTCGGTGATGTCCTCAAACGTTCCGTCGCCGCGATTGCGATACAGGCGATTCGGCAGGCCGGCTGGCTGGCACACGTAAAGATCATCGAAGCCGTCATTGTCGATGTCGGCGACGGAAACTCCGTTGTGCCCGTAGATGTCAATGCCGGAGGCGCCGTCGAGAACGGTGCGCCAGTAATCCGTACCATGCAGCATCTGTTCGGAGTAGGAAGAATTGTTGGCGAGCGCGGCCGCCGTGATGTCCACATAGACAGGCGACGTGGAGCGGGCCTGAGTTTCTTCGAGTGCGCGCCAATTGCTTATGCGAAACTCGCCCGCAGACGACTGCGCCCACGTCAGCTCCCAACTGCCGATACGCTGCTCACGGTAAAATCCGGTACCGGCCCCAACAATTTCGTAGCGAATATGAGTGCGAAGAGTTTCGGGCTGCGCTGAACCGGATGCTGGAATTGGCGCGGCGTCAATTCGCGTAATCTGAAATTCAGCAGTCACGATTCGAGCAAGGCCGCCGAGGCTGGACTGCCAGTCTCTAAGAAATTCGTCGCGATTCAGCATCGGTTGGGCCCCGAATTTGTTCTTACGGACTTGGAGCCCGGCATTGGATCGCACCACCCGCGACTCCACAGGCTTAAGCGATGTGCCGGAAAAGTTCGTAGCCAGGACCTTGCCGATTGCCAGGGTTTCTCGGGGAGACCGCAGCAGGCTGGCGGTCCATTCGCCAAGAATCGCCGCAATCTGGTCGGCATATTTTTCGCTGATGAAATCGTCGAGACCGGGCTGCACCTTTAACAGCACCGCATCCAGAGGACGTTCGCTGCGATAGTGAGGATGCAGTTGAAATCCGGCATGGCCCGCGAGCGCGCCGTCAGAACCTTGGGATTCGAGCGCGGGAAGCGGGAGATGCCACAAGCGAGACGGAATGAGAGTCGCAGCGGCGCCCTGACAAAAATTCAGGAGAAATTTGCGCCGGCGACGATCGACTGATTCAGAATCGCTGCGGTGCAGGTCGACGAATTGAGGAGCCTTCCCTGCCCCGTTCAGAATGATTTCCCTCGGTGAGTGGAGTGTGGAACCGAAGCTAACATTCGAGTTTCGCCGGGTCAAGGCACGGAACTTTAGCAACACGTCGGAAGGTTTTCCGCTTAGGCTTTCACTTCGAAGCGCAATTCTGCCGTGTTGAGAGCGAGCCGGATCGCACCCATCAACTGCGCATCCTGCCCTAAGCCGCTGATGATTAATTTCGGCGGTATCGGTTCCGTGTAGCGATCCAGGAAACGCTGCGTCGCGTCCCGCAAAGGCTCGCTCATCCCCACTCCTCCGCCCAATACAAAGAGCCTGCTGTTAAGCACGAGCGAGATGTTGTAGACAGCATAGCCCAACATTTGTGCGGAACGATTCAGCACGCGCGCAGCTAGCACATTCCCGGCGCGGGCCAGTTCGAAAATTGCTGTCGCGTTAAGGTCGTGCGTCGAAGAAACCCCTGCTTCTCTGCAGCAACGCTGCCACTGTTCCCGAATACCCTCACCTCCGATCGTGCTTTCCAGAGATCCCGGCGCTCCGCGCTTGGCCGGGTCCTCCGGCGTACCGGGAACGTGCATGTAGCCAACCTCTCCTGCGGCCCAGTCTGGGCCGTGAACCAACTTGCCATCGACGAAGATCCCGGCGGCAATTCCAGTCCCGATGGCAAGAAACACAAAATTCTGGACCCCGCGCGCGGATCCAGCCCAGTTCTCTCCGATCGCCGCAACTCTTACATCGTTCTCTACCGCCGCCGGGACGCGCAGAGCCGACTCCAGCAGGCTCCGAAGGGGAACCTCCCTCCATCCTTTTAGAAACGACGTCGCGATCACTACTCCCGAGTCCGCATCGGTAATGCCGGGCGCACCAGCCGCGACCGCCGCAAGTGCGCAGTGCGAAAGCGAAGTCTCCTGAAGTAGTTGCTCCGCTCCCTCACGGATCGTCTCGACAATCATTTCTGGAGAAGAAGTTTCCCGAGTAGACGCGGACCGCTTCCCTAATACTTTTCCGTTTGAATCGGCCAGGGCGATGCGCAAGTTGCTTCCGCCAATGTCAACGCCAATCACACAACGATGGTCTGCTTTAGGACGGTCGGAAGATATCTTGGTCATAGGCAGTGGGGTCTCAAACGCCCAAGGACGGCGGAGTGGCCCCATCCGCGGAACCGAAGTCCGGGTTAGGCTGGCTGCCCATGGTGAAAATGATGGTTGCGCCATTGGCAATGTCCGCGTGGCGAAACCATAATTTCGTGTGCGGCTTGCCATTGAACTCCACGGACTGAATGTACTGGTCGGTCGCGGCATTACGTTTCGTTTCCACCACCAGAGTCTTGCCGTTTCCGAGTTCAACCTCTGCACGATCGAACAGCGGGGTTCCAAATACATAGTTCCCGCTGACCGGATCAACCGCGTAGAAGCCCAGCGAGCTGATCAGATACCACGCCGACATTTGCCCGCAATCTTCGTTGCCGGCGAGGCCGTCGGGCTGATCGTCATATTCCAAATCGAGCAATTTTCTGACGCGATCTTGTGTCTTGTGCGCGGCGCCTGCATAGCAGTAGAGATACGCCATGTGATGACAGGGCTCGTTGCCATGCGCATACTGGCCTACCATTCCGGCGATGTCTGGCGGAGCGTCTGGAGGAAGTTGCGAACTAGTCGTAAACAAGGCATCCAGCTTCTCGACGAATGCCTGGGGTCCGCCGCAGAGTTTGATCAGCCCTGCCGGATCGTGCTGCACGGTGAACGTGGTTTCCCAGGGATCGGACTCAGTGTAATCTCGCCATTTCTTCGAATAGCCCATCTCGGTCGAATGGAAAGGCTCGGCCCACTGCCCATTTTCCAACCGCGAACGCATGAAGCCGGTTGAGTTGTCAAAAAGATTCCTATAATTGCGGGACCGCTTGATCAGCGCTTTGGAGTCTTCAGCCGCGCCGACGGCTTCGGCAATATGCGCCACTGCCCAGTCATCGTAGGCGTACTCCATGGTTTTGCTGACCGATTCTTCTTCTTTGTCGCAAGGAATGTATCCAAGTTTGCGGTAGTAGCCGAGTCCCCGGTAGTCGTCGGCCATCGCTCGTTTTCGGAGCGCAGGGTAAGCCTTGCTGAAATCGATTCCTTCGAAACCTTTCACGTGTGCTTCCGCAATTACCGAACTCGCATGGTATCCGGTCATGCAGAAAGTTTCCCTCGCCTGCAACGGCCAGATGGGAACGCCGGAAGGACTCTCGTTCCCCATGCGAATCAGGCAGTTTACGAAATCGGCAACGCGATCGGGCTGGAACAGCGTGTACATGGGATGCGCCGCGCGAAACGTATCCCACAAAGAAAACGTGCTGTAGTTATGCAGCCCATGGGGCAGCGGGTGGGCCTTGCCATCCATTCCCGGATATTGGCCGTCAACGTCGTCAAAAAGCGTCGGCGCCAGCATCACGTGGTAAAGCGCGGTATAGAAAATTCGCGTGTGCCGCGCGTCCGAAGTGGTGATCCTGATCCGCGAAAGGTTTTTGCTCCAGGCTGTGTGCGCCGCGCTCTTCACCTTGTCGAAATCCCAGTCGGGAATCTCGGCGTCCAGATTCTTCTGCGCCCCTTCCGCGCTCACTCCAG
This sequence comes from uncultured Acidobacteriaceae bacterium, assembly GCA_963708335.1. GTDB lineage: Bacteria > Acidobacteriota > Terriglobia > Terriglobales > Acidobacteriaceae > Sulfotelmatobacter. Next base: position 263,881 of record OY970205.1, read on the forward strand.
AAATTCCGGTCTTCACCAGGATCGTCTCGCCCTCGGTGGTGTGGAAATGAACCAGGCACTTCAGCGAATTGCCTTTTGCCTCACGGATGCTCGGGTCGAGCCGCTTTTCCTCGGAGACGATTTCGGATGACACAAAAGGCTTGGAGAACCTCATCGCGAAATAAATCTCGCGGCCCGGCGCCCATCCCTTCACGCTGCGCCCGCCGAGAATCGTATCGTTGCCCACGATCTTCAGGTCGACCCACAAGATGGGCGCGTTCCCGTACGTATGAACCAGGTCGAGAATGAAGTGGCTGCTGTCGCTGGCAGGAAAGCGGTAGCGGTGAATGCCCGCGCGCTCAGTCGCGCTCAACTCTGCCCGAATGTTGTAATCGCGTAACGTGACCGCATAGTATCCCGGTACGGCGATTTCCTCGTCATGACTGAAGCGCGAACGGTAACCTTCGCCCGGATTCTGCCGCAGGCCCGGGACCGTTTTCGCCGGCCCGACACCGGGCATAAGCAGAAAATCCAGCATATCGGAAGCGCCCGTGCCGCTCAGGTGAGTGTGGCTGAATCCCATGATTGAGCTGTCGGAGTAGTGATAGCCGGAGCACCAGTCCCATCCCTCATTGAAAGTATCGGGGCTGAGTTGCACCATGCCAAATGGCACGCTCGCTCCCGGATAGGTGTGCCCGTGACCGCCTGTGCCGATGGCAATTTTCACGTACTGCGTCAGATCATCCGGATGGGCTGGCATTGCCGGTTCAGCTGAGCTTACCGGCGAGAGTGACTTGAGCAGAGAATGCGAGCGGAATAGACGGGATACGGGCAGGGCGGACAAAGCAGCCATGAAGCTGCGGCGCGATAGCATGCGGTCACCTCGTAAGACTTTCGTTCATTGCTCCACGCAAGTCAATGAAGGGCGAAATTTCGACCATCGTGGCGTGCCCTAACTGTTCGGGGAGGGCTGAACCGGTGTGGTAGCCTAATCGATGGTGGGGACGCCGCTAAGGCTTCCATCGCAAGCGCGCCCGACCGCTTCTTCCGTTTGCATGAAGTCCGACCCCGAAACCCCGAGACCTCCTCTATCTTCCTCAAGCGGCGGCACTTCCACCTCTTCCTCCGATGCGAAAAGGTCGAAACTTTCAGACCGCAACGGGGTTGAAACTAGTGTGAGCACTGCCGCAATGGAACGGGGCATGCTGATGGCGGCGAACGCACCGCGGGCGACATTCTCGGCCGAGAGTGTGGATTCCGACGCCGAGGTTATGCTACGCGCCAAGGCAGGCGACCAGTCGGCATTCGATTACCTGGTTCAGAAATATCGCCGCCCGATGGTGAGTTTCATGTACCGGATGGCGCGCAACGCGGCCGCTGCCGAGGATCTGGCGCAGGAAGTTTTCTTACGCGTCTATCGCTCGCGCCAAAATTACGAGGCGAGTGCTAAATTTACGACCTGGCTCTATCGCATTGCGACCAACTTGGCCGTGAACCATGCGCGCGATACGAGGCACGAGCGTCCTGAGGTTACGGTCAGCCTCGACGAGCCCGACGAAGAAACCGGCACAACGCTGGAACTGCCTGACGCGTCGCTGACCGCCGAACAAAACATGGTGCGCCGCGAACGTTTGATGGCGATTCGGCGTAAGGTAGAGGCGCTCCCCGAGCAGCAGAGATTGGCGGTGATCATGCACAAGTACCAGCAGATGGACTACAAGCAGATTGCCGAAGTTTTGAAGAAGAGCGAGTCGGCGACCAAGTCGTTGCTCTTCCGGGCGTATGAGACTTTGCGGGAACAGTTAAAACAATTCGTTTAGCAAGATGATTGTTGCTTTTGAACGACATTGGCGAAAAAAGTTAAGGGGAAGTAGTTATGAAATGCGATCAAATTCGTCAAAGAATGCCCGACCTTGCGGCTGGATTCGGCCCGCCTACAGCGGACGAGGAAAAGCATCTGCAAAGTTGCAGCTCTTGTACGCAAGAGTTGAACGGGATGCGCGCCACGATGGCGCTGCTCGACGAGTGGAAGACTCCGGAGCCCTCGCCCTATTTCGATACGCGCCTGCAGTCCCGGCTCCGCGAGGAAATGTCCAAACCGCAGAGGGGATGGGCACAGTGGTTTCGTAGGCCATTGCTAGCGGCGGCGCTTACTGTCCTGATGGGCGTCGGTGTTGGCGTGTTCTATACCCGAAACAGCGCCCGGTACAAACATACGACGGAAGCTTCGGTTTCAGAGGCACCCGGCACGGCGGTAAGCGATCTGCAATCTTTGGAAAAGAATCACGATATGTATTCGGATTTCGATTTGCTGGACGATCTGGAACTGCAGCAGGATATTCCAGCGAATCCGTAGACGGTTCGCGCGGCTTTGTGCTGGGTTTGAAGCAGGGCGAAGTGCAAGGCGGGGGAAATGCGGCACGAAAATCATTGGACGAGATGGCTGGCGACCGCCGGTTTGGCGATCACTATGGCGATTTCCGTCCCTTTCCCGGCACACGCAGGCGTCTTCCGCGCTCCGCAGCAGAGACACTCGGCGCCTCCGCCTCCGCCCCAACGTCAGTTCGCGGCACGGCCCCACGGCCACGCCGGAGACTGGCTTCGACGCTACAAGGACTTGCCTCCTGCGGAACAGGAGCGCGAACTACAGAGCGATCCCGCATTTCGCCGTCTTCCGCCCGAACGGCAGCAGCGCCTGCGGCAGCGCTTGCAGCACTTCTCCAGCCTGCCTCCGCAACAACAATTGCGCATGCTGAATCGCATGGAGACCTGGGAGCACCTTACTCCTGAGCAAAAGCAACAAGCCCGGCAGATTTTTGGCCAGATGCGGCAACTGCCTCCCGATCGGCGGCGCATGGTAATGACAGCCATGCGTGACTTGCGAGGGATGCCTCCGGATCAGCGCGAAGCTGTCATCGATTCAGATCGATTCAAAGGCATGTTTTCCGATCAGGAGCGCGAAATGATGCGCGGCGCAACGCGCTTGCCTTTGGCGCCGCCAGAGGGTGGGGAGAACGGGCCGCAGGAGTAAGGGGGGTCTCAGTTCTCACGGCTTCCGAACGATTTGCGCGAACTCGTCTCAATCATCCAAGGCGAGGTCCTGTCTCACTTCCTGCGCACTGAAAGTGCGGACCTTTCCTCTGCCAAGGCGTTCGAGCACATCCGCCGCAAGGTAATAGTCCTCGATCTCGCCGATGTGGCTAAGGATCATCTCGCGGATGTAGAAGGCCTTGGGGCGGCCTGTCCTTTCCGCTAAAGCATCGAGGCGACGCACAATCTCTTCGGGAAGTCGGATGGAAAAAGGCATTGAACCCTTTGAATACTAGTGCCGTATGTATTCACTATATCGCTCCGAGCCCGTCCACTATGATCGCAGCATGTTCCGCGCGATGAAGAACACATTCGCTGGGCGCTCTCCTAAACGGCGCATAAAGTACGGATACCACTCGGTGCCGAAGGGGACGTAGACTCGCATGCGCCAGCCATCGCGCACCAGTCTCTGCTGCAGGTCGCGCCGAATCCCATGCAGCATCTGAAACTCGAAACTATCGCGCGCAAGTTTTTCCCGCGTCGCGAACGCTTGCGCCTCGCGAATAATCTTTTCGTCATGTGTCGCCAGGCCGTGATAGACGCCGCTCTTCATCAAAATCTTCATCAGCTTGATGTAGTTCGCATCCACATCTGCTTTGCTTTCAAACGCGATGCTCGCCGGTTCCTTGTAAGCGCCCTTGCAGAGTCGAATGCGAATTCCTTCCGCCAGCAGGTTTTCGATGTCGCTTTCGGAACGCTTCAGATAAGACTGAATCACCGTACCCACGCGGTTCTGGTTCCCCGGCATGCGGTGCAGTTCGTGAACGAAGTCGAGCGTGCGCTGCGTATAGGGTGAGCCCTCCATGTCGACGCGAACAAAACCCCGCTCCATCGAGGCAGCTTTCTTCACGAGTCCGGCCACCAGGTCACGCGCCATCGCTTCGTCGACGTCCAACCCCATGTGCGTCAGCTTCAGGCTGATGTTGGCGTCAAGTTTGTTGGCAATAATGGCGTCGAGAATCTGATGATAGAGGTGTGCGCTATGCTGAGCCTCTTCTGCGTTGGTGGTGTTCTCTCCCAGATTGTCGATGCTCACGCTCATACCCGCCTGGTTGACGGCCTGGGTTACGCGCACCGCGTCGGCAATTTCCGTTCCGGCCACGAACCGTCCAGAAACGCGGCGGCCGATTGCCGAACGCTCGGCAAAACTGCGTAGGGACCGATTTTCAGACAGGTGGACGAAGAACGCCCTCAGCATTCGGTACCTGCCAGGTCAGAGATGAGAAGAAAAGGAATGCGCGCCGTTGGTAGGAAGATCACAGAGTTTTGTATCACAGACCGGGGACACTATAGATAGGCGCGTGATCACACCTCAAGGGAGCGCCGACCTACTTGCCTTGCTCTTCCAGGAATTTTTCCACTTCCATGGCAGCCATGCATCCGGTGCCCGCCGCCGTAATGGCCTGGCGGTAGCGACGGTCCTGCACGTCGCCGCATGCGTATACGCCGTGTACGCGCGTGAACACGTAATTGTGAGTTTTGAGGTAGCCGTCGGTGTCCATGTCGAGCTGGCCTTCAAACATTTTCGCATTGGGCTCGTGCCCGATCCCGAGAAACAGCGCGCTGGTGGGGAAATCCCAGACTTTATCCGTTTTCACATCGCGCAATTTCAGTCCGGTGACTTCCTTGTGGTGAATGTCATAAACGTCTTCCACCACCGTATTCAGCAAGAATTGAATCTTATCGTGATGCTGCGCGCGATCCAGCATGATCTTCGACGCGCGAAACATATCGCGACGATGAATCACGGTCACCTTCGTCGCGAAGCGCGTGAGGAAGAGCGCTTCCTCCATGGCCGAGTCTCCTCCACCGACCACGACGATCTCCTTCCCCGAAAAAAAGAAACCGTCGCAGGTCGCGCAGGACGAAACTCCGTGTCCGATTAGTTGCTGTTCGTGCGGCAGGCCGAGCCACCGCGCCGACGCACCACTGGCAATGATCAGCGTTTGAGCGTGAACCTGATGAACTCCCAGATGCAGCAGAAATGGCCGCTTGCTCAGATCGGCGCTGGTCAGGTGCATCATCCGGTATTCGGCGCCGAAGCGTTCCGCCTGCTTGCGCATGTTTTCGACCAACTGCGGCCCGAGAATGCCTTCGGGAAACCCTGGAAAATTCTCGACGAGCGTGGTCATCGACAGCTGTCCGCCGGGCTCATGGCCTTCGATGACTAGCGGCTTCAGGTTGGCGCGCGCCGCGTAGAGAGCGGCAGTGTGTCCGGAGCATCCGGACCCGATGATGACAACGTCTCGAGTTTCGCTCATGAAGTGTAGGTGAAGATTAGATGGCCGATTTCAGATTTTGATGCAAGCCGCCCGGCTTCCCTGATGCTCTCGAAAAAGAGTTGGCTATTTGGTCGAAGTCCCCTTCGCCGGCTTCCTCAAGGTTCCTTTCACTTTTGGAGCAGCTTTTGACTGTGGCTTCGACTCACCACCGATTTTCGCCAGCTCTTCCGGCACAATTTTTTTAACGCCCAGCAGTCCACGATAATTCGCCAGCACGTCCGAGGCGTCGCGAAACAGAGGCTCGTAGGCACTCTGATCAGGCGCCGGACCAGCTTCGGTAGCCGCACAGCGGGCCAGCGCCACCGACGGTTTGCCGAAGCGCTCCAGTCGCACCCGGGTCACCGGAGTGTTTGCCCCGAGCATGGCTTCCGAACTCGTAACCGACGAGGCACTGTCTTCCAGCGAAACTTGTATCAGATCTTTAGGATCGCGCACGTGCAGCACCAGCGTCTCCACCATGTTCTGCCCGTCGTTGCTGAAGGAGTATTGCACGCTGGAAAAAAGTGCCTGCACCGAAAACTCGCGCCGAATGCGGACATACGTCGCAATTGACGGCTCTCCCGCCACGTGGCCGCCCTGCCCCGGCTTCAAGAAACTAGGCATGTCGGTAAGGGTCGAGCGCCCGCGGGAAACTTCGAAGTCGGTTCCGAACAAGGGCTGCTTAGGCACGCGGGCCAGCGCCGAAGCAATTTCCTTCTGCTCCTCGGCCGAAGGCGTACATACATTCAGCATGTTGACCTTCACCTGCGGTTCGTTTGACTGCGGGTTGGCTGCCGGCTCTTGCGCCAAAGCGACGGGGGAGGATGCAAGCGCGACTGAGGTGAGACCGATCCAGATGGTAGAAGCCAGAATTCTGAGCACTGCGGAATTCTAAACGAGAACCCCCGGAATCCTAAATGCCAAAGCGTGTTCGCGAGACTCACCGGTAACGTCGTAAAATCAATTATGGCGAATCTGACGCTGGTTTATGGCATGAGGTTGTTGCCGTCCGAAGACGTGGTGGAAGTAGGCGAAGCTCCCGTGAAGCTGGCAAACGGCCGCGAGGCCCACGTGACCATGCACGTGCTCGAAGGTAGCAAGGAAGAGATCGAAAAGCAGTTGCGCACGAGCCTGGAAGCGTTCTTCGACCTTTATCCGGAGATTTAATCGGCGGAACGCGGGTCGCGGGACGCAATCGGCACGCGGCTTGCGGCAAGGCCGAGTTTCCATCGCCGTATAATCCTGATTTCTGCGCACGGCCCGACGAACAACATGCAATGGTCCTATCCAGAATTGCGGCTCCGGTTGATCAAAGCCGGATTGTGGCCGGAAGGCCGCATGGCCCGCCTGGCGTGCTATCTGGCGGCTATGGCGGCGGTGTTGTTCGCGTTGCAAAAATTACTCGGCTTGTTTGCTGCAGCCTGGGGCGACCACTTAGGCGGATGGGTCGAGTTTCTGGCCTTCCTCGCCATCGTACTGTTTAGTGTTCTTGCCTTCCGCTGGTTGAAGCGGCGGGTTTTGTGGCGGCTGCGCAATCGGCTCATCGTTACCTACGTCTTCATCGGTGTAATCCCCGCGGTGCTGCTGGTCACGATGGCACTCGTCACTCTCTACGGTCTGGCCGGACAATTTGCGGTCTTCGTGGTGACTTCCGACATCGACTCCCGACTGAAAAGTCTGGAAGCAGCCAATGCCGCAGTCAGCAACGAGCTGGCGGCTCGTTTAGAGCGGGGAGAAAATCCCGCCGCAGAGTCGCTCGCGGGATTGCGCAAACGCGATCGCGCCTGGACCCGCCGCCAAGTTTGCGCCTGGTACGGTCAGAAGCCGCTCCCGCTCTGCGCCGAATTCCAGGGCACGTCCCTTACGCCGCCCACGTTTATCAAGGGAAGATTTGCCGACATTGTCCGTGATCATGGCCGATTGTATTTGCGCGCGGCCACGTCGCTTCCCATCAAGTCCGACACTCTGATGGTTATCACCAGCGAGCCCTTCGACAAAAATTTAGTGGGCGCCATCGCATCCAATCTTGGCGAAATCACTGTCTTCCCCTCCGGCGTCATGATCAATCCCGCTGCCGAAAAAAATGCGAGCGGCGCCGCGAATAGCGCGAAACTCGGCAGTTCCACCAAACAACAAGCTGCGGCCGATCATGAAGGGGCGCAACCCACCTTCACTGTGGGGACAGTGCCCAGCCCCGCCGACAACTTCGACCTTGAGATTCCGCTTGCCGGTACTTCTCTTTCGGCCATCGACTGGGCCAATGGAAATCCTGAACGAAATGTGCTGGTCCGAGTGCGCACTCGTCCCTCCGTCCTGTACAGCCATCTGTTCGCCGCACTCGGAGAATTCGTGCAGGGCGTCGCTTACATCCTGCTGGGCGTAGGAATTTTCTTCGCCATCATCGAACTGATCGCCCTCATCATCGGCACACGCATGACGCGCACCGTGACCGCCGCAGTTGCGCAGCTCCACGACGCCACCAAGCACGTGGATCGCGGAGATTTCAGCCATCGCATCCCGGTCACGTCCAACGATCAGCTCTCGGATCTCGCACGCTCCTTCAACTCCATGACCGCATCGATCGAGAAGTTGATTCTGGAGCAGAAAGAAAAGCAGCGCCTGGAGAATGAACTAGTCATCGCGCAGGAAGTGCAGGCACAATTATTTCCGCGCCAGGTTTCCGAACTCGAATCGCTCGAAGTGCATGGATTCTGCCGTCCAGCCCGCACGGTCAGCGGAGACTATTACGACTTTCTGACCGCCAGCTCCCACAAGCTGATTCTCGCGGTTGGAGACATCAGCGGAAAGGGTATTTCCGCCGCGCTATTAATGGCCACCATCCACTCAGCGGTGCGCGCGTACAGCATGGAAAATCTTCCGCAGATGCGCGAACCTTTAGCCGTGGGTGCGATGACGGGTGAAGGCCGCATCATGGCGACGTGGCCCGAAGGCATCGAGGTTTCTCCCGGGGCCTTGCTCGGCCTGCTCAACCATCAGCTCTACGAGAGCACGCCGCCGGAAAAATATGCCACGCTTTTTCTCGGAATTTACGACGGCCGCTCGCACCATCTCACCTACAGCAACGGCGGACATCTACCGCCGATCCTGATCAGCAAAGACGGCAGCGTGCGCAGGTTGGAGGCCGGGGGTACCGTTGTGGGCTTGTTCGACAACATGACTTACGAAGAGGGCGCGGTAGAAATGCATCCCGGCGAAATTCTCCTGGCCTACAGCGACGGCGTCACCGAACCGGAGAATGACTTCGGCGAATTCGGCGAGCAGCGCCTGATCGATCTGGTCCGCGAAAATCGCGATCTCCCTCTTCCCCAGATCAGCCAGATCGTGACCATGGCCGTCGATGACTGGATTGGGGACAACGAGCAACCCGACGACGTCACCCTAGTCCTAGCCCGCGCCCGCTAGCAGTTCCCGCGAACCCCTAGGCGTTCCCCGAAGCAACGTAGCGCCGGCATCCTGCCGGCTGTCGTGCGGGCGTCCTCGCCCGCACCGTCGGCACCAGACAGCCGCCGAGCATTTCACAACGTATCGTGAGCAATCTGCGTGAACTAAACCGAGGCAGCGCACAGCAAGATAGGAGCGACTTTACTCGGGCAACCCCATGCGGTGCACCAGTTGCTGAAACCGTTGATCCTGACGGAGTGGCTCGAATCGACGTCCCACCTTGAGATACGTAAGTTGAGGGTCGCGCTCGTCGTAAGCCTTCTCCAGCCATGCGAAAGCTTCGTCCAACTCACCTAAAGCTCCGTAGAGAATTCCGATCGAACCAGACGGCACGAGCCCCCGCTCGTTAAGCGTTTTCAACCTGGCGAGTATCTTTCGCGCTTCTTCTTGGTCACCCGCTGTAGCATAGGCAAAACCAAGGTCCAGCATGAGGTCTGTGTCGTCGGTTCCAGAGAGTTGCAGCGCCCTTTGAAACTCCTGAATGGCCTCCTCGCGCTTTCCGTTATGCAAGTATGTCCAGCCCAGCGTCTGGTGAGCGGGCGCAAAATGAGGATCGAGTTGTAACGTTTTCTGCACTTGTTCCAGCGCCTCGTCGTAGCGGCCAGCTGCGAGCAGTCTGCCCGCCAAAGCGTTGTTGACTGGCAACGAGAGCGGGTCGAGATCCCGGGCCCGCTTCGCCTCGGAAATCCCTTCTTCAAATCGGCCCATGTACATCAGATAACCTGCGTACCAGTTGTGATCTCGGGCGTCCCCCGGACTTAGCTGCACGGAACGCTTGTATTCTCGCTCGGCCGTTGCCCAGTCCCACTCATGCGTCTCCGCAATGAACGCGAGCGACGCGTGGGCCTCGCCCAAGGTGTCATCCAATTCGATCGCCTTCAGCGCAGCTGCCTTGGCTCGCGACAGGGCCTCTTTCGAGGGGAAACCACCGCGGAATCCGAGCATGGCATAGGCATCGGCCAGCCCGCTGTATCCCAGCGCGTAACCGGGGTCCTGCGTAATTGCCCGCTGGAAAAATCCGATGCTTTCATTGAGCGCGTCGTGGGTTCGCTGGTTGAAATAGTAACGACCCTTCAGGTAATTCTCATAAGCTTCAGGGTCGACTGGGCGTGTGGATGCCAAAGTCTCCCGCTCCTGGGGTGTGAGGCTGATCTCGATTCGCTCGGCGATACTCCGAGCCACCTCATCCTGCAGCGCCAGCAGGCTCCCATATTCTCGTTGGTATTCTCCTGCCCAAATGTGCTCGTCGCTGGTGCCGCGAATCAACTGGGCATGGACGCGAACCTGCTTGCCCTCTCGTATGACCGACCCTTCCACAATGGCATCCACGCCGAGCATCTTGGCAATTTCGGGCACGGAGAGCTGGGTGTTCTTGAAGTGCATCGCCGAGGTACGCGAAATCACACGCAGGCCATGGATGTTAGCAAGCCTTCCGATCAGCTCCTCGGTCAGGCCGTCGGCCAGGTATTCCTGAGTAGGATCTCCGCTGAGGTTCTGCAGCGGAAGTACGGCCAGTGAACGAACCAGCGGTGCCGCGGGAGTCGCCGCTCGATTTCGCCACATCCGCCATCCCCAACCCGCCAGCCCGAGGACGCAAACTGCGGCGACCACGGCCAGCCACAACCACCGGCGACCAGATCGCACGGCTATTTGCGGTTGCGGCTCGGGTGAACCCAAGACCGCCGACTCAACTTCCGGGCCCGGCCTGCCCCCGCCAACCGGCGCAACAAAGCGATAACCTCGGCGTGCCACCGTCTCGATGTAGCGAGGCTGGTCGGCGGAATCGTTCAGCGCTGCCCGCAATCGTTTAACAGCCGCGTTGAGGCTGTGTTCAAAATCGACGAACGTGTCCAGCCAGAGCCTTTTCTGCAACTCCTCACGCGTAACCACTTCCCCCGGTCGCTCCAGCAGGACCTCCAAAATCGCCAGTGGCTGGCCCTCCAGACGCACACGCATTCCTTCTTTGCGCAGTTCCCTGGAGTCCGGGTTGAACTCGTAGGCGCCGAAACTGACGATATTCGGTTTGGTTGGACTCACCACTCTGACCAGCGCTCCTCGTTCGGCGCAGTATATCCCGCCTCGGGCGGACGGGATAGGCATGTCACCACCGGTCGGTATGCCCCGCCAGTCAACGACTTCCGGTGTCACCTACGTTTCATCCGCACTGTATTGACCCGCCGATAGATTTGAGCAATTCTCGGCGCCAGTGATTTGTGGAGGCGTTATGACGAATCTGTGCCAGGAGCTAGAAAACCGCTCGAGGGACTCTCGGCAACAACCGCGCGATTCTCAAATTTGGAGGCTTTTCATGAGCAGTAAACAAAGGTGGATGACAACACGCATGTTCGCGCTCCTGGTGTTTTCAGTAGGTGCCGCCGCTTTGGCCCAGGCTCCTATGCCACATCATCTCAGCGGCATCCTCAGTGATTACACGCCCTTGATTTCCACCCTCAGTCCGACCGGTCCGTGGGAAATGCGCGGCCACTGGTCCTTGCAGTTGAAAGGCAATTCTGGCAAGTCTGACTTCTCGGCGTACATGACGATGGAACTGTCCGATTCTGGTATAGCGGCGGCGGGCGGAAATCTGGCCGATCCAAAGAGCCGGAGTGCCCATACGCACCACATCGTCATGAAGGATGCCACCGTCTCGTCCGACCCCTCCGAGACGAGCACTTGCCCGACCTTTAGCCCGGCGAACACCGCCCGTTTTGTCGTCACCGGTCCCGCCAACTTCATCTCAGGCAACGGAAACCCCGCGCCTTTTGAGGCGCTTGGGCCAACAACCCTGCAAGTCTGCATCAGCGGGGGGACGGACGGATCTTCGGAGGTTCAGTATTCGAACATGACGTTGGTGATGACGGGACCCGCGGCGAACAAACATTTCGGACCGCAGCCCATCCACGGCGTGGTTCGCCTTCCTCACGAAGACGATGACCACGAGCATTTTGGACACTAACCATCAAGTCTATGTGGGGACAGCCGCCATCGGCTGTCCGGTCGAGCAACGCTCGACTGGTTTTTGAACCCGGCAGCCAGTTAGGTGGACAGACGTCGGGCCTGCGGCATGATGGACAACCGATGGCGGCTGTCCCCACGTGGGCCTTGTCCAAAACGCGGCGCTCTTTCTTCGTCGATTTACAGCACCAGTCCTAGTAGATCCCGTGAATCCTCATGCTGACCAGTTGACTCGATGGCGAGGTCGTGAATTCCCCGAGAGCGCGATGTATTCCTGCGTGACGTTGTGAATGCGCGCAACATCACCACAATTGCTCACTAAGACTTGGCAATTACGTCTACTTACGGGTAGAGTACTGTTCGTCTTAATTTCCCAGGGTCCAAGTCCCATACAACAGGAGTCCCTTCCATGCGTCACGCAGTGATTGTGCTGGCGGCAGTTACCTGCCTGAGTGTTTTGGCCTGCGGGCAGAGTGCCGAAGAGTTGGTCAACAAGAATATTCAGGCCAAGGGCGGCATCGACAAAATCAAGGCAATTAAGTCGGTGCGCATGACCGGCAAACTGAATGTCGGCGGCGGGATGGTCGCCGCCTCCATGCAGGAAAACGAGCGGCCGAATCTCATCCGCGAGACCTTCACCCTGCAAGGCATGACAGCCGTCACCGCCTATGACGGTTCAACCGGCTGGCAGATCCAGCCATTCGGGGGACACAAAGATCCTGAATTGATGGGCGAAGACGACTTGAAGGACCTGCTGCTCGACGCCGATTTTGACGGCCCTTTGGTGGACTACAAGGAAAAGGGCAACACGGTTGAGTTCTTGGGGCACGACGTGGTCGACGGCGACGACGCACTTCGCCTGAAAGTCACGCTGAAAGATGGCGACATCGTCTACTACTATCTCGATCCCGACACCTTTTTGGAAATTCGCAAGGAAGTGCAGGAGTTTATCCGCGGATCGGTGCGCGAAACTGTGACCGACCTTGGCTCCTACAAGCCGGTCGCGGGAGTGATGTATCCCTACTCCATTTCGCAGGGGACGAAGGCAAACCCAGCCGCGCAAACCACAACTATCGAAAAAATTGAAGTCAATGTGCCCATCGACAAGGCAGACTTTGCCCTGCCGGCTTCCCTGAAGCAGGCGCCGAAACCCGAAGCGGATAAGAAGTAAGCCCGCAGCTCTCAACCTGAACAACTTATGCTTAAAGAGGATTTCTCAATGAATGCTGCTGATCGCAGGTGCAGGTGGACGATGAAGTTGGGTTTCGGTATCGCACTGCTGAGTTGCGCGGTTCTGGCCCTTGCGCAAGGAAATTATAAATTCGACGCGGCCACGGTCTCGGGACTTCCGGCGCGTAACATCGGCTCGGCCACCATGAGCGGACGCATCGCGGCGGTGGATGCCGTCGAGCAGGACGGCCGCATCACCGTCTTCGTTGGCGCCGCCAGCGGAGGCGTGTGGAAGTCGGTGAATGGCGGCACCACCTACAAGTCGGTGTTCGACCGCGAGAGCGTGCAATCGATTGGCGCCGTGGCCATTGATCCCTCGAATACGAAAACCGTCTGGGTGGGATCTGGCGAGGGCTGGGTTCGCAACAGCGTCTCGGTCGGCGACGGAGTCTATAAATCCACCGACGGCGGCGAGAACTGGACCAACGTTGGCCTGAAGAACAGCGAGCACATCGCGAAGATCCTGGTTGACCCGAACGATGGAAACAATGTGTTGGTCTGCGCCATGGGCCATCTATGGGACGACAATGACGAGCGCGGCGTCTACAAGACCAGTGACGGAGGCAAGACCTGGAACAAAGTTCTGGCCGGCAAGAATGGATCGTCCGGCTGCGCCCTGTTGGCCATGAGCCGCCAGGAACCGAAAACCGTCTACGCCTCCATGTGGGATTTCCGGCGCCAAGGTTGGACCTTCCGTTCCGGCGGACCGGGCAGCGGATTATTCAAGTCGACCGACGGCGGCGACCACTGGAGCGAGATCGCCGACAATAACGCGAAAGGATTGCCGCCCAAGCCCTGGGGACGCGTTGCGATTGCGGTTGCGCCCGCCAAGCCGCAGGTCGTCTATGCCAACATCGAAGCCGAAAAAGGCAGAGGCCTGTACCGCTCCGACGACGGCGGCGCGAACTGGACCAAGCTTGACGCCAGCAATTTCATGGTCTGGCGCCCCTTTTATTTCGGCAATCTGATAGTCGATCCGAAAGACGAAAACAAAATTTTCAAACCCGATCTCATCCTGCTCTACAGCACCGACGGCGGCAAGTCATTCAACGTGGTTTCCGGCTCGGACCACGGCGATTTCCATGACGTCTGGATCAATCCCAAGAATCCGAACATCGTGATCGCCGGTGACGATGGCGGACTGTGGCGCAGCGAAGACGGCGGCAATCGCTGGAAACATCAGATGAACCTGCCGGTCTCGCAGTTCTATCACGTGAGCACCGACAACGCCGATCCTTATCACGTCTACGGCGGGCTGCAGGACAATAGTTCGTGGGTAGGCGATTCCTCCTATCCGGGTGGCGTTACGAATTCCCGCTGGGAAAACATGTTCGGCGGTGACGGCTTCTGGATGTTCGAAGATACCGCCGACCCAGATTACATCTACGCCGAAGCGCAAGGCGGCGAAATTGGCCGCGTGAACCGCTATACCCACGAGATTCGCGGGATCAAGCCTTTGCCCAACTACGGCGAGAAAAAACTGCGCTTCAACTGGAACACTCCTATTCACATGAGCCCCAATGAAAGGGGGACAATCTATATTGGCGCGCAATTCCTGTTCCGCTCGCGCGATCACGGGCAGACTTGGGACCGCATTTCGCCGGACCTCACCACCAACGATCCGGAGAAACAGAAGCAGGAAGAATCGGGCGGCGTGACGGTCGACAATTCCGCGGCGGAAATGAACACCACGATTTATTCGATTTCCGAATCTCCCAAGAACGGGCAGATCATCTGGGTCGGAACCGACGACGGCAATCTGCAGATCACTCGCGACGGCGGCAAAACCTGGACCAACGTTGTAGGCAATGTGGCCGGTTTGGGAAAAAATTCCTGGGTCTCGACTGTTGAGGCCAGCCGCTACGACGAAGCCACCGCTTACGTCACCTTTGACCGGCACACGTTCGGCGACATGGCGCCCTATGCGTACAAGACGACCGACTATGGCAAGACCTGGACCGCGCTTCCGGTGCAGCAAAGCGGGGCGCGCGGATTCGCGCACGTGATCAAAGAAGATTCCGCCGATCCGAATCTGCTTTTTCTGGGAACGGAGTTCGGGCTGTGGATCTCCGTCGACGGCGGCCAGCGCTGGGCGCAGTACAAGGGCAGCAACTTCCCCTCCGCCCCCGTCGACGATATTACCGTGCAGGCGCGCGAAGGCGATCTCGTATTGGCTACGCACGGGCGCGGCATCTGGATCATCGACGATATTTCTCCTCTCCGCGCTTTGACTCCAGACCTCATGTCGAAGGAAGCGGCTTTGATTCCTGGCAAGGCCGTACAGTACTTCGATGCGTTCGGTGGATGGCCGGAAGGGGATGAAACGTTCACCGGTCGCAGCCGCCCCAACGAGGCGCAAGTTACTTATTACCAGCGAAGCCGGCATATTTTCGGTGACTTGAAGATTGAGATCCTCGACTCCAACGGCAAACTGGTCGATAGCGTCGCCGGAAGCAAGCACCGCGGTTTGAACCGCGCGAATTGGTCGATGCGGATCAAGGCGCCTGCCGTGCCACCCGCAGCCAGCGCGCTGTTTGAAGCGGCTCAGGGTCCACGCGTTCTGCCCGGAAGCTACACGGTGAAGATGACCAAGGGCGACAACGTTTATACCGAACAATTGAACGTCGTTCTGGATCCGCGGGCAAAGTTTTCGCTCGAAGATCGCAAGGCGCAGTTCGATTTGGCGATGAAGATTTATCACACGATCGAGCACATGACCTTCGCCGTCGACGCGATCGAAGGCGTGCGCAACGCGGCCAATGCTCGGGCGGCCAAACTGCCGGAAAAAGATGCGCTGCGCAAGCAATTGCAGGATCTGGCGGCGAAGTGCGACGAACTGCGATCCAAGATCGTAGCTACAAAAGAAGGTGGCATGATCACGGGCGAAGAACGCATTCGCGAACTTCTCGGACAGCTCTACGGGGCGGTCAACGGCTATGAGGGGCGTCCCGCGGAGTATCAGGCAGCACGGGAAGATTCGCTCGCACATGAATTAGAGGACGTCATCGGAGATTTCCAGAAGCTCACGCAGAAGGAGCTGCCGGAAATCAATGCGAAATTGAAAAAGAAGAAAGCCGAAAGCATTACGGTCCTCACTGAAACTGACTGGCAGAAAAAGCGAGAAGCCGAAGGCAGTTCCGGCGCCTCGTCGGGCCTATTCATGTTGGGAGGACAGCGGCGAGAAATCGACTAGAGTCAACATCCCCACCCTGTCTCGCCAACAAACGGCGGGACAAGGGTGGGGCACCCTTTTTGCTCCTACAGAATTTTGAGCTGACCTCCTTAGTTTCCACTTAGACCCCGCTCTCACCATTAAGAATTCAACTCCGTCCCATTTGATTCCCGCCGTGGGTACGAGTATGGTGGTCTGTCCCGCGATAGCTCAGGGAGAAAACTGAGGAGATTCTCAATGCTGAAACGATTTATTATTTCAATTTTTCTTTTGACCGGTTTGGCCACACTCGCCTTCGCTGCCAATGAAAATCAGAACGCTTGCAAGGGCGATCCCAACACATGGCAACAACTTTTCAACGGCAAAGATTTGACGGGCTGGAAGCATGTCGGCCCGGGCGGGGACACCGTGGAAGACGGCTTAATCCGCACCCACGGCGGCATGGGCTTGCTTTACTGGACCGGCGGCAAGATCGGCAATTGCACCATCCACGTCGTCTACAAAATGCGCGACGAGAACGACAACTCTGGAGTTTTCATCCGTATTCCCATCGAGCCGCGCGAGGAATGGATGCCCGTGCACTACGGATTCGAGGTACAGATCGACAACCACCCCGAAACTTCGAAAGAGGATGAATACCATTCCACTGGCATGCTCTATTCGCTCACCAAGCCGCTCGCGAAAGCATGGAAGCCTGGGCCGGAATGGAACACCATGGACATTACTCTCGACGGGCCGCGCACGATTGTGGTGCTCAACGACGTGAAGGTTACGGACTACAAGGATGGTGATCCAGTGCCGCCGCGGAAGTTTGATTTCGAGCCGCAACGCGGTCCACGCCCCAACTTCGGCTATTTCGGGCTGCAGAATCACAGCGACAACGACATCGTGTTCTTCAAAGAAGTGGCGATAAAACCGCTGAAGAAGTAGGCGTTTATGAGCGCCGGGGTTGCAATTAAATCATTCGGAGGGATTGGCATGAAACGCATTCTTTCGCGACGCGCATTTTTGCAAGGAAGTGCGGCGGCTGCCGCGGGCGGCCTGCTGGTTTCAAAAACGACTCGGTTGGAGGCTCAACCTTTTCCGCGAGCTGTCGCGCCCAGCGATCGTGTTCGCTTTGGCATGATCGGCATTGGCATGCAGGGTTCCGGTCTACTCACGGGCGCGATCACGATTCCCGGAGTGGAGTGTGTAGGCGCCGCCGATTTGTACGACGGCCGCCACACTCTCGCCAAAGAAATTGCCGCCAACACGAGCTTGCCGACTTCGCGCCATTATCGCGACCTGCTCGATCGCAAAGACATCGACTGCATCGTCGCCGCGGTGCCCGATCACTGGCACCGTCGCGTGGTAGTCGACGCCTGCAACGCCGGAAAAGATATTTACTGCGAAAAGCCGATGTCGCACAACGTGGCCGACGGGCTCGCCATGGTCGAAGCGGCCCAGAAAAATAATCGCATCGTGCAGATTGGCTCGCAGCGGGTCAGTTCCGTCCTGTGCGCCAAGGCCCGCGAACTCTACTCCGGCGGAGCGATTGGCGATGTCGAGATGGTAGAACTCACGCTTGGCCGCAACGATCCTACCGGCGCCTGGGAATATCCGCCGCCCACCGATCTCTCGCCGGAAAATCTGGACTGGGATACCTGGCTCAACGACGCTCCCAAAATTCCGTTCAACAAGCTGCACTTCGCGCGCTGGCGCTGCTGGCGCGCCTACGGAACCGGCGTCGCCGGGGACCTGATGGTGCATCTCATCAGCGGCATGCTGGTCACGCTGGGATGGAACGAGATTCCGCGCTCCGCAACCGCAATGGGCGGCATCTTCCGCTTCAAAGACGGCCGCGATATGCCCGACTTTCACACCGTGCTCTTCGATTACCACGGCATTCCGGTTTATGTGCGCCTGGACCTCGGCTGCGAAACGCCAGAACTGGCGCGCTTCATGGGGCCGAAAGGAATTCTCGACGCCGGCGAGTTCGAGTTGCGGCACTCTCCGCAGTCCGGCGAAGATACCGATCCCAGCTACTACAGTTTCAGTTTCCCTGCGAAAATGCGCGAGGAATATGTGAAGCAGTGGCACGCCGAGCATGACCCGCCGCTCGGCAAAGAGCCGGTGCACGAAGACACGTTGTATCGCGGCCACGACTGGGACGATATGCGTCCGCACCTGAATGTCTTTTTCCAGTCAGTGAAATCGCGTAAGCCGGTGACCGAGGACGCCGTTTTCGGCAACCACGCCGCCATCGCCTGCCACATGGCGAACGAATCCTATTTCCGCCAGAAGCCTGTCACTTGGGACGCGGCTTCGAAGACCATCAAGTCGTAGCGGAGGAAACATGCGTGACATTTTTGCCGTGCGGAACCGGAACACCATTCCGGTTCTGCTCGGCGTTCTTGTTCTGAACCTCTGCGCGCTCGCGCAGGATCTCCCCACCGCTAAGCCGGAATCGCTCGGGCTGTCCCCCGAACGACTGGAGCGAATCGGCACCGTCGTACAACATGACATTGATGACAAGCGCATCGCGGGCGCAGTCACGCTGGTCGTTCGGCACGGTCACGTCGCCTGGTTCAAGTCGCAAGGCATGATGGATCGCGAGGCTGCCAAGCCCATGCAGCCGGATGCAATGTTCCGCATCTGCTCCATGACTAAGCCCATTACCAGCGTGGCCGTCATGATGCTCTACGAAGAGGGCCGCTTTCTGCTCGACGATCCGATTTCGAAGTACCTGCCAGAATTCAAAGATCCAAAAGTGCTGGTCAAGCCGGCTACGGGGGCGCCGTATTCAATTCCGGCCACGAAAGAGATCACCATTCGCGATTTGCTGCGCCACACCTCCGGTCTCACCTACAACTGGAACGACGACCTCGGCCCGCTGTACGAAAAGGCTGGAATTGCCAGCGGCCTGCTGCAATATGATGGGACGATCGGCGACAACGTGAAAAAACTGGCAGGCATTCCTCTGCTCTTCAATCCTGGCGACCGTTTCGAATACGGCCTGAGCGTCGACGTGCTGGGCCGCCTGGTGGAAGTGGTGTCGGGTAAACCGCTCGACGAATTCCTACGCACCCGCATTTTCGAACCCCTTGGCATGAAGGATACGTACTTTTATCCGCCCGAAAACAAACTTGATCGTCTCGCGACGGCCTACACGTACTATCCCGACAAAGGACTGAACCGCTTTCCCGACACTCCTATTAAAGAAGGAAATTTCTCGTATTCCGCGGATTATCCTTCGCACGGCGCGAAGAAATTATTTTCTGGCGGCGCTGGACTCGTTTCTACCGTCATGGATTACGCTCGTTTCTGCCAGATGATGCTTGATGACGGGAAGTTTGGAAACTCGCGGCTGTTGAGCCGCAAAACTGTCGAATTGATGACGCACGATCAACTCGGCAAGATCGGTCCGGATCAAGGCTTCGGCTTGGGATTCGGAGTCTCAGGCGTAAAGAGCCCGCTCGCCGAACTAGGCTCGCCGGGCGAGTACAGCTGGGGAGGCTTCTTCTACACCGCCTTCACCATCGATCCGAAAGAGCAGATGATCGTAGTCTTCATGGCGCAACTGCATCCCACAGGCGACTTAACTTTGGACCGCGAAGTGAACGTCCTGGCCTATCAAGCAATCAACGATTGAGAATCGCGGGCGCGAGTCGCCAGGTATGCCATACCAACGATTTTCTCAGTGAACTCCGCGGCTTTCTCTGCGAACTTAGCGGTCAAAAGCCTTTAACCGCAGAGGCCGCTGAGAACGCAGAGAACGCAAAGAACTCCTGACTCTACGGGGAGGCGATACCAACGGTTCTCTCCGCGAACTCAGCGGCTTTCTCTGCGAACTTAGCGGTCAAAGGCTTTCACCGCAGAGTCCGCTGAGAAAGCAGAGAACGCAAAGAACTGCTGCCTTCATGAACGCCCGGCGAATATGCCCTTCAATCAAATTATCGACAGGTATATCATTTTTAAAAGAAGCTCCGCTCACCACTTCATAGCGCCCAAGTCTGGAGCATAGAAATGTCGACCGTACATCTCACTGTTAACGGAAAGCCTTATGAGGCCGAGGTAGGCCCGCAAACCAGCCTGCTCAGCGTGTTGCGCGAGCAACTCGATCTCACCGGAAGCAAGTATGGCTGCGGCGAAGGCCAATGCGGCGCCTGCACCGTTCTGATCGACGGAAAGGCGCAGCGCTCCTGCATCACAAAGGCTAGCGCCGTCTCCAAGAAACAAATCACGACCATCGAAGGTCTGGCACACGGCGAACGACTGCATCCCGTGCAAGAAGCGTTTCTCGAGGCTGGCGCCATGCAGTGCGCATATTGCACCTCGGGAATGATTATGTCGGCGGTCGCGCTGCTCCAGCGAAATCCTTCGCCAAAAGAAGACGAGATCATTTCTTACATGGACGGTAATGTCTGCCGTTGCGGTACGTATCCGCGCATTGTCAGCGCAATTCAAAAGGCGTCCAAGGCCGCAACTTCCGCAGCCGCGGGAAAAGGGGTGGGACGATGAGCGCCAAAACTCACGCGCAAACTCCCCTTGAGCCGGAGCGCTACGAACTCCGCGCCGCTAATCCCTACCGCTTCGATCTCGATCGCCGCGAATTCTTCAAGTTTCTTGGCGCTGGCGTGTTGGTAGTTTCGATATTGAAACCTGCGGTGGCCGCGCAAGAGTCAGGCGGCGGGAGGCAACGTCGCACTGATCTTCCCAAAGATATCGATGCCTGGCTTCATCTCGGCGAAAACGGCAAGATCACGGTCTACACTGGCAAAGTCGAAGTCGGCCAGAACATTCGCACCTCGCTCAGCCAGGCGGTTTCAGAAGAGCTTCGCGTGCCCATCGAAAATATTGAAATGGTGATGGGCGACACCCAACTCACGCCTTTCGATATGGGGACGTTCGGCAGCCGGACCACGCCCACCATGAATCTGCAACTGCGCAAAGTTGCGGCCGCGGCGCGCGATGTGCTGATCGGTCTGGCCGCGGCACAATGGCAGGCCGATCCCAAGGGTCTCACCGCCGCCGACGGAAAGATCACCGATCCACGGAACAATCGTTCCGTGGAATATGCGTCGCTCACGAAAGGTCAGCAGTTGACCCAGAGCGTTACCGCCGACACTCCGCTGATTCCCGCGGCCAACTGGAAAGTAGCAGGCCAATCCACTGCCAAAGTGGATGGCCGCGATTTTGTGACCGGCCGCCATCGCTATCCGTCCGATCAGAAATTGCCAGGCATGCTTTACGGCAAAGTATCGCGGCCAACGTCTTTCAATGCCACTCTGGTTTCAGTGGATACGCAAAAAGCGGAGCAGATGGGTGCGACCGTGGTGCACGACGGCAACTTTGTGGGGGTTGCCGCTGCGAGCACCGAATTGGCGGCCGCTGCGGTCGCGGCGATCCAGGCCGAATGGAAATCGGACCCGCAGCCCTCCAACAAAGATCTGTTCGATTATTTACGTAAAAATACCTCCGAAGGCAAAGACCCGACTGGCGATGGCGACCGCTTTGACGTCGGCAATGTGGATCAGGCTGCGGCCTCAGCCGATCATCGCTTGCAGCAGACTTATACCGTCGCTTACATCGCCCACACTCCGCTCGAACCCCGCGCCGCGCTGGCCAAGTGGGACGGCGACAACCTGACAGTGTGGACCGGAACGCAGCGCCCCTTCGGCGTCCGTGGTCAACTTGCCGAGGCATTTCGGATTCCGGAAGATGGGGTACGCGTGCTGATGCCTGACACCGGCTCCGGTTACGGCGGCAAACATACTGGCGAAACTGCTATCGAAGCCGCCCGGCTGGCGCGCGCAGCCAAGCGTCCCGTAAAAGTAGAGTGGAGCCGCGAAGAAGAGTTCACCTGGGCCTATTTTCGACCAGCGGGAGTAATTGACGTAAGCAGCGCCGCACGCAACGACGGAACCATCGTCGCCTGGGAATTTCACAATTACAATTCCGGTTCGGCCGGGATTCGCACCTACTACGAGGTTCCGAACCAGCGCATCGTCTTTCACGCAACAAATTCTCCCCTACGTCAGGGATCGTACCGCGCGCTCGCTGCGACCGCCAATCATTTTGCGCGCGAATCACACATGGACGAAATGGCGCATACCGTCAAGATGGATCCGCTCGAATTCCGACTCAAGAATCTGAAGGACGAGAGGCTGCGCGCAGTGTTTCAGGCGGCAGCAAAACAGTTCGGCTGGGGCAAGAGCAAGTCTTCCGGCCAGGGATTCGGGATGGGCGGCGGCTACGAGAAACTTGGCAACATCGCGACCTTCGCCGAGGTCAATGTCGATCGCCAGTCCGGCGACGTCAAAATCATTCGCGTGGTTTCCGCCTTTGAGTGCGGCGCAATCGTGAATCCCGACAACCTGCGCAATCAGATCGAAGGATCGAACGTGCAGGGATTAGGCGGCGCTCTTTTTGAAGCAATCCAATTCGACAACGGCAAAATTCTGAACGGCCGAATGTCGCAATACCGCGTGCCCCGTTTCAGCGACGTTCCAACTCTCGAAACCGTTTTGCTCGACCGCAAAGATCTTCCGTCCGCCGGCGCCGGAGAGTGTCCCCTGGTCGGCCTGGCGCCGGCCATCGCCAACGCTATTTTCGATGCCTGCGGTGTGCGCCTGCGCTCCCTGCCTTTGATACCAAACGGATTGAAAACAACTTGAGATCGGAGAAGCTCATGAGCGAATCCTCCCGGACAAACCGTCGCGCATTTTTGGGCAATTCTGCCGCAGTCATGGCGGGCGGCGTCCTGCTGCCGCGCACAGCCTTGTCCTACGACAGAATCATTGGCGCGAACGATCGTATTGCGCTTGGTCACGTTGGAATCGGAAACCGCGGGCGCGACCTCGACCTGATCGCCTCCAAATTGAAGGACAGTCACCACGTGGAAATGGTTGCGGTCTGCGATCTTTGGACCGTGAACCGCGAGAGGGCCGCCGCCACCAACGCGGGATATTATGGCCGCGCCCCACGCCCGGTACAGCACGTCGAAGAAATTTTATCCATGAAGGAGATCGACGGCGTGATGATTTCGACGCCAGAACATTCGCACTCGCCAATTTTGAAGATGGCGGCCGAGGCTGGCAAGGACGCATATGTCGAAAAGCCGATGGGAAATGTGCTGACGGAAGCCAAAGCCGCGCGCGACGCGGTGCTTCAGGCCAAAACCATCACGCAGGTGGGCACTCAGCATCGCAGCGAGCCTTATCAGAAAGCTGCGCACCAGATCGCGCGCAGTGGGGCGCTTGGTGATGTCAGCAAAGTCGAAATCGTGTGGAACTATCACGGTCCACGATGGCGCGGCCGTCCAGAGGTGAAGCAAATTCGCGAGCAGGATACAGACTGGAGCAAGTGGCTGCTCACCAAGCCCGCCCGTCCGTTCGACCCACAAATGTATTTTGAGTTTCGCCTTTATAAGGAATTTTCCAGCGGCATCCCCGACCAGTGGATGAGCCATGCCATCGACATGGTGCACTGGTTCATGGACGACGATTTTCCATCCTCATCCGTATCCCACGGCGGGGTCTTCGCGTGGCATGATGGCCGCGAAACCGCCGACACCTTTCAGACATTGCTCGAATATCCCAAGGGTTTTCTGGTCAGCTACTCCACCAGCTTCGGTAACGACGCACCAAGTTTCACGCGTTATATGGGAAAGAAGGCCAGCCTCATCAATGATGGCGGCGAAGGCAGCCCGCGTTATCGTCTAGTCGAGGAGAAAGGGACGCACGAAGATGACGCAGACATCGATGAGAAGAGAAAATCGCAGGTCGTACTCTTGCCTGGCGAGACCAAGTTGCCACCGCTCGGCATCGACGACCTGACCACGGAACACATGGCGAACTGGTTCGAGTGCATGCGCTCGCGCCAGCAGCCGCACGCGACGGTGCACAATGGATTTACGCATTCTGTCGCTTGCATGATGGCCGCGGAATCCTATTTCACGGGCAAAAAACTTTTCTGGGACGCGAAAACCGAGACCATCACCGACAACAAACCAGCGCCATCCTAGTCTGCGACCGGGCTTGCCGTAACATTGATTAATCAGCACCCCAGGCGCGCGGCGCTTCCACATAGGATCGATCGAGCGCCCCGACCGATGGACAGCCTAGCAGTCGCAGCGTGCGCTCCACGTCGGATCGCAAAATCTGCAGCGCCCGTGCCACGCCCTCGTACCCACCGGCGGCCAGGCCGTAAGCGTACGCCCGCCCGATAAGCACTGCGCGTGCGCCCATACAAAGCGCTTTCACGATGTCGGCGCCGCGGCGAATTCCGCCATCCATGAGCACTTCTACTTGACCGCTAACCGCGGCCACCACTTCCGGAAGCGCGCGCAGCGTGGGAAACACCGAATCCAGTTGCCGCCCCCCGTGATTTGACACCACCACCGCTGATGCGCCTTCATCGGCAGCACGTCTGGCATCGTCGCCCGTCAGCAGCCCCTTGACCACAATCGGGCCCGGCCACGTTTGTCGAATCCAGCGCAAATCCTCCCACGTCACCGTGGCCTGCGCCAGTGCAGCGCTCACGTCAACTAAGTCCAGCGGCCCTTTGCCAGGTATCACAATGTTCTCTAGTTTCGGCGTGCCCCCATCCATCAGAAACGATGCCAGCCATCCCGGATGCGCGAGAATGTCGGGCAAGTAAGGAATTTTCGCGAAAAGAGAACTGCCCAGGAGCTCTTTCATTCCGTTCCGCGGATCGCGCTCCCGCATACCGGCTACAGGCGTATCTACAGTGATCACGAGCGCGGAAAATCCTGAGCGCCGCGCCCGGTCCAGCGCGCCCTCAGCGGCTTCGCGTCCTCCCAGCAAATACAGCTGATAAAAAACCGGCCCCGAAGACCCGGCCCTCACATTTTCCAGTTTGTGACCGGAGATGGTGGAAAGAATGTATCCCGTGCCCGCCTCTCCCGCTGCGCGCGCCGCTGCAACTTCCCCGCCGGGATGCATCAGGCGGCTGTATCCCACCGGCGCCAGCATTGCGGGAAAAGAAAGTTCATGCCCGAGCACGCGAGTCTTCAAGTGACATTCACCCACCGCCACCGCACTGCGCGGACGAAACAAGACATCGCGAAACGCCCGGCAATTTTCACGTAGCGTGAGTTCGCCCTCCGCCCCACCATCCAAATAATCGAACACCGACTTCGGGATGCGGCGCTGTGCCATCGCGCGCAAGTCTTCGATATTGACGACGCGTGAAGCATTCACGCCACGATTCCCGCTCATCCTCATCCTCCGTAGGCAGTCGAACTTACCAGAACAGGCAGGCGAATTGCCAGCGGCCAAGTCTCCTCAAGGATCTCCACGGACTGGAAAAAACGTTCGCTTGAGCCCGCTCTCATTGCCGGACCGCAGTTGTCTCGCCGTTGCCCCGTTTAACTCTCCCGATAAAAGCTATGCGAGAGATAGCCGCATCATAGAAATGTGGCCGATGAGAAGGATGATGAGATTGAGGGGCTCCGGCGCATCTTCGCCAAAGTTCATGAGAGGCGCAAAGAGTCTTCCCGCTTAAAGCAGGTCGTCTCCCGGCTTCGCATCTGAAAGAATAAAAACAGTACAGAATTAAGAGAAAAAAAAGAGACAAGGACCGACGCCGCTTAATCTTCCGCTATCTCTGCGCAGATGAAACGAGCGGCGATCCCCTCACAGCCCTGGAACTGAAGGCGGATAATCGCAGCCCCGCTTGCCGCACGCAGACTGTTTCCGCCCGTAGAGGTTTCGATCAGCGAGATGCTCCTGCATATCGCTTCCGCTGACCAACGTTGCCGGAATCGCCATCCGCCCGCTAGAATTGAAACCGCAGCCGTTCGCATGTAGGCCCGTAGCTCAGTTGGTTAGAGCGCCTCCCTGACACGGAGGAGGTCGATGGTTCGAGTCCATTCGGGCCTACCATTTCTAGTCTGGTCCAACCCGGAGACATGGGTTACAGAATGTACCGGTCACATAGGTAACACTTTTGGGCCGAACGGATTTTCCAACGGTTCGATGACCCGAGTCTCCAAATCGAAGTATCCCAGATCATAATCCATAAAGCTGACCAGCCAGATATCGTCGTGAACTTCTTTGATGCCGACGGCCTGTCCGGCAAAGACCTGGCTGAAATTGATTTTCTTGTTACCCAGACAGATGCGGCCGCAGCGGGTGACCACGATGGTCTTGTCGTGGAACGGATAGTCGATGTCGGGCAACCCGGTATCGCAACGGGGCGAAGGTTGATAGACCTCGGCCGGACATTGCATATCCAGAGCTTCGTGGGGACGCTCATGGTTGAAGACCTGAATGAATTTATCAAAGCGCGCTTGCTGCTGCAGGAAGTTGGCGGCGGCCGGTTTGGTGGCTTCTTTCTTCAAGGTGAGATGCATGCGTTCATGACGGCCATTCTGTTGAGGATGGCCAGGCTTGATGCGCTCAATGCCAATACCGAGGCGAAGCCACCAGACGGCGAGTTTGCTCAGGTTGAATAAAGCGTGCGCGGAAGCAAAGGGCACGCCGTTGTCACTGCGGATGTTGGCCGGCAAGCCACGCTCCTGGAAAAGTCGCTCAAACACCGTGAAAGCGTAGTCTTCTCGGGTGGAAGAAAGCGCTTCACAAGTAAGTAGAAAACGGCTGGCATGATCGGTGACGGTGAGCGGATAACAGTATTGGCGATTGCCCAGCAGGAACTCGCCTTTGTAATCGGTACACCAGAGCTCATTGGGACGCTGGCCTAGAGATAAGGGCGTACCTTGCGCACGACGACGCAGGCGACCGCGCTGCTGGACCAGGCCGTGGCGATCCAGCACGGCATGGATGGTACTTTTGGCGGGGAGGGGAATCTCGGAGAATCTACGGAGCAAACGCTCGCGAATTTTACGAGCACCCCAGCTGGGGTGCTCGTGCTTGACGTTCAGAATGTAGTTCTCCACTTGGAACGGAAGTTGGTTGGCGTAGCGATAGGGACGGCGACTGCGGTCGGTGAGCCCGTGAATGCCGCATTCCTGGTAGCGATCGAAGATTTTATAGCCGGTCTTGCGGGAGATTCCGAACTCCCGGCAAAGTTCCGCCATTGGCTCGCCGGCTAGCCGGCGAGCCACGAATTTAAGTCTCTCGTCCATGACCGAACACTCCCTCCACGGCATCCACTTTCCTCCCCTGAGAAAAGGGGAAAGTGTAACCTATGTGTCCGGTACGATCTGTTACCTATGTCTCGGGTCGCTCATCTGCGTTCCATTTTCTACCTGTGATCTCCTACCTGTGTTCTCATTTTTGATCGTGCCCGCCGCGCCTCGGGTGAGAAATAGGGCGCGCTGTTGCTCATGTCTCCTCCGCCTCCCTGAGAAGCGGTGGTCCAGATTTGTGCTGGGAAGGGCTGGTCGCAGCATTTTTGTTCCCTAGACGGCTCCTTGGCGGTCCCCGCAGCCATTCTCGCGCCGACGTTGCCTTCCTTAGAAGTACCGACGGTTGCTATCATCGGCTGTAAAGATTCACGAGGTTCACGCGGTTCATGAGCTTGCTGAGACACTGACACCACCTGCACTCTATCTTCCGCCGAGGTTGCCGCATTGACTGCGAACAAGCTATGGATGAGCACTCTGATTCTGCTGATGCTCGGTGCTGCTGTTTCTATCGCCGCCTTTGGAGTGGAATCGAAAGGCTCGGATGGCGTGGTCGTGAAGACCGCGTTCGGACTTGTAAAGGGAGAGAGTGAGGGAGGGGTTTTCGTATTTCGCGGCGTCAGGTACGCTGCACCTCCGATAGGCCCATTGCGATTCCGTCCCCCAGTTCCCCCTAGCGCGTGGACGGACGTGCGGTCAGCACTTGATTTCGCACCCGCTTGCCCTCAGCTTGTGGAGATTGATCCAACCGAAAACAATAACTCGGTGATGGCGGAGGACTGTCTCGCCGTGAACGTCTGGACGCCGGGGACGGACAACAAAAAACGCCCCGTGATGGTTTGGATTCACGGCGGCGGCTTCATTGAAGGCAGTGCGCGGAACACGTGGTACGACGGCGCGAAGCTCGCGGATCGAGGCGATGTTGTCGTGGTCACGGTGCAGTACCGTTTGGGGGCGTGGGGTTTTCTTGAATTATCTGACATAGCGGGTCAGGACTTCGCGCAGAGCGGGAACCTAGGGCTTCTCGATCAGATTGCAGGTTTGAAATGGGTGAAGGCGAACATTGGGGCATTCGGCGGGGACGCAAACAATGTAACGCTGTTCGGTCAGTCGGCTGGAGCGGGGAGCGTAGGCCTGCTGATGGTCATGCCGGACGCACGCGGTCTGTTCCACAAGGCAATCTTGGAGAGCGGGACTCCCAAAGAAGTGGCTGACAAGGCAAGAGCCATCGAAGTTTCGCGGACGTATATGAAAATCGCTGGCGTCGCTAAAATCGAAGAACTCCAGAAAGTGACCATGGCGCAGATGCTTGACGCCCAGAGAAAACTCTTCGAGACGCGCTATGGTTACTCTGCGTTCCGCCCAGTCATTGACGGGACGGTGCCCAAAGAATTGCCAATGCAGGCGATTGCGGCGGGGCGCGGAACCTCCGTCCCAGTACTTATCGGCACGAATCTTGATGAAATCCGCTTTTGGCCCGCTCTTTATGACGTGCCCGTGGAACAGAAGCCAGAAACTCTCTTCCGAAAGCAGTTGGAGGGGATTGTAGGCTCGAAGGCTCCCGAAGTGATGGAAACCTACCGCAAAGCCGATGCAGACTATGGCGACTCAGTGATCCACCTGCTTGGGGATGTCTTGATGCGGCTGCCTGCGATACGTTTTGCAGAGGCGAGCAGCCAGCACCAGCCGACGTATATGTACCTGTTTACGTACCGTTCCACCTCCAGCTACAAGAACTACGGTTCGTGCCACGGAATGGAGCTTCCCTTCGTGTTCGGGGTGATTGACGACTTGGACGTTATCGTCTTCACGGGGAGAGGCCCGCGCCGCGAAGCCTTGATGAATCAACTTCAGCGGGCGTGGGTTAACTTTGCTCGCAGTGGCGACCCTAGCCAACCGGACCTTCCTTAGCCGAGATACGATGAGAAGACACACGCAACGATGGAGCTAGGACTAACATCGAGGGTAGTAAACGATCCAAACCACGCAGAGCGCATGCTGTGGGACGGTCTGCCGTTTGATGGAGTGACGCCCAATATGGGTAAGCTCTGGTCACTGGCTTGGGACAGCGGAACGCCATAGAGGTTCGGGCTGTTCCCATCACTGATTTGCGGTTCGAGTCCCCCCGAGCCTACCATTTTTCGTCAAGCTAAATGTTCTACCTGTGTCTCCCTAGCTGTGTCTCCCTAGCTGTGTTTGCTAGCTTCACTTGCATCGGGCCGGGACGAGGCCGCTAATCTTTTGCTGGTCATGGAGGAAGAAATGAAGGCCGCCATTATCATTGCGCTCTGCTCGCTCTTCTGGCTGACGATAGCTCAACCAAACAAGATAAACCAGCAAGCGCCATCGACAGACTTTTCGTCGTCGTCGGCCGTTGTCGAGAACAAAATTCGGGAAGCTTGGCAGGACTTCAAGGCGAAGAAAGAGGGCGCATATGCGAACCTGCTTGCTGATGATTTCACGGCAGTCGAGATAGATGGCGAAGGTCCCCATGACAAGCAAGCCAGCGTAAGCGAGGTGCGTGCCGGAACTCTTCGTAGTTATTCCTTGAAAGACTTCAAAGTCAGAGCCCTTTGCGCGAACGTGGCGCTGGCTACGTATTTGGCGGAGACTGACGGCACGCTGCCCAATGGCACGGTAATCCACGGCACGGTCACGGTCACTGAGGTGTGGGTCAGACGAGCAAATGAATGGAAGAACCTCCGATACCATGAAAGTGAATTGAAGTGATTCTCTACCGAGGGGAATCTGCGGTTCGAGTCCATTCGGGCCTACGATTCAAACAATCCCGCCAATATCTACTCCACCGAAAATTCCACGTACTTGCTATAGGGCTGGGAGTATCTGTGGACCGTACGGAATTCGTGTATTCGTATTTTGCTCTCCCATTTCCTGCCGCGGGACCACGGGCTTATCACGGGCTGGGAAAACCTTTTTGTTCTTGTAACTGTATGTAATTAAGGATGGTTGGAGGGCTAGCATCCCGTCGGGCATCTTCGTGTTGGTAATGCCCGCAAGATCAAAAGCCCGCGCCACCCGGCCCCGCTCGATTTTTCCGCGCTTTGCATTCTCAGGCCGCGGTGGTTCTGTTCTCCAGCGATGCTCGCCACGATCGTGGGGCGTACATCGCGTCATCGATGGCTTCTCTCTCGCCTTGGGCGGCGCTCCCGGTGTCGCGAAAGATCTGGCAGAAGCACTCGACCATTGCTTCCTCGGCGTCGGAGATTCTGTTCATCTTTTCAGTTTCGTTGGTTTCGAAGATGGCCACCCGATAGAGGGACCTCCAGTCTGCAGGGTCAGGGTTTGGAGATTCAGGTTTCGGCATTGATCGGCCTCCGGATTATCGGGACACTAAGGGCGATGACTTTGTGCATCGCCCCTGTCGCGGCCCTCATGCCGTGGTAGGTTTAGAAGAGGGCGGCGTTGGGTCCATTCCAAACTATTAGCTATGGCGGAAATATAGCTTTCGTGGGAGCCTTGTGTCTGTGATCGTACACACGGTGTACGGTGGCGGACAAAAGTCGGGTCGAGCGATGCCTTGTTAACGGCGCGGCAGGGGATCGAAGAGGGGTCGGTCGCTCTGCATAGTCCAGATGAAGACGCTGATCCTGTGCCGCTCGCGTCTTCATTCAGACTTCGACATCGCCGCCATCGTGCGCCGAAGCAGTTCGGGGGCCTTCAGGCGCTCGCAGTACGCCTCGAAAGATGGACGCGGCCGCTTCCAATGTAGGTCGTCAACGGTTTCAAATACCGGTACATCCACTCGCAGCGTGGCCAGCGTGCGGAACAAGAGCGCTTCGTCCCAAGCGCTAAACAGCGATTCAGAAAGCGAGCGCGCTTTGCGAATCGAAACGCTCCACTCGCGCCAATCTTTCGGAATCGACTCGAAATGCGGATACTGCGACAACACTGAAGCCGCCGCTTTCGCTCCCCATCCGGCCACGCCAGGGAAGCCGTCGGCGCTGTCGCCGACAACCGCCAGGTAATCCGGAATCGATTGCGGCGCGACTCCGAATTTCGCGACCACGCCTGCTTCATCGCGCACCGTATTCTGCCGTCGATCCAGTTGCACGACTCGCGTACCAACCACGCACTGCCCTAGATCTTTGTCGGGCGTACAGATGATCACCTGACTCACACGCGCATCCAGTGCGGCTTTGGCGGCGGCGGAGGCGAGTGCATCGTCGGCCTCGAATTCGACCATCGGCCATACGACGACTCCCATTGCATCCAGCGCTTCTTCGAGAATCGGGAATTGCGAGAGCAACTCCGGCGGCACGCCCTCGGCCGTCTTGTATCCGGCGTAGAGATTGTTGCGAAACGACTCCACTACATGGTCGGTGGCCACTCCAATGTGAGTGGCGCCGCGCTCGATCATCGATAGAACTGACGTCAGGACGCCGCGTACCGCGCCTATTTCCTGGCCGCTGCCATCCTTAGCGGAAGGGACCGCAAAGAAGTGCCGGAACAATTCATATGTTCCGTCCACCAGGTGCACTTCCATGCAACCGCCTCCCGAATCGCCGCTAGATTTTTGACTAGGAACCGGCGTCCATTGCCATAAATAAATTATTCAGCGATTCCGCAAGAGTAGGATGGGCAAAGGTCCCGTCGCGCAATGCGGTGTAAGGCAACTTCCCCATCATGGCGATCTCGACCGCCGACATGACTTCGCCGCCCTCGATTCCAAGAATGGCCGCGCCTAGTATCTGCTTGCTCTCCGCATCCACCACGGCCTTCATGAAGCCGCGAGTTTCGTCGACTTCGAGCGCGCGCGCCACATGCGACATCGGTAGTTTCGCAACCCGAATCTTACGGCCTTGCGCACGCGCCTCCGTCTCAGTCAATCCCACGCGGCCCAGTTGCGGATCAATAAAAAGCGTATACGGCACCTGCCGGTCTTTCGTCGATGCGTTCTTTTTTTCGAGAAGATTGGCGCGGATGATCCGAAAATCGTCGTAAGAAATGTGCGTGAATGCGGGACCACCTTTGATGTCACCCAGAGCAAAAACTCCCTCCGCAGTGGTCTCCAGCCGCTCGTTGACCTGAATAAAGCCGTGCTTGCCGGTTTGAATTCCGGCGGCTGCGAGATTCAAACTGTCCGAACTCGGCACTCGGCCGGTGGCCACCAGGAGGTGCGAGCCAATCAACTTGGTCTCACCGCTCTTCGACTGCACATCCAACTGAATATTCTTGCCCGTCTGCCCCACGCGAGTCGCATTCGCATTCAGAAAGATTTCAATTCCGTCCTCCCGCAAGATCTTGGTGATCTCCTCCGCAACGTCGACATCTTCGCGCGTGAGAAGTTGCCCCGCCGACTGAACGATTGTCACTCGGCTGCCGAAGCGCCGGAACAACTGGCCAAACTCGAGAGCAATATAACCTCCGCCCAAAATGAGCAAGTGTTCCGGCAGTGCGTCGAGTTCCATGATCGAAACATTGTCAAGGAACGGCACACTCTCCAAGCCGGCAATGTTCGGCCGCGAAGCGCGCGTGCCCGCATTGATGAAAACGTACTTCGCCGAGACGGTGCGCTGGCTATCGTCTTTCGAGCGGACAACAACTCTGCGGGGACCGCTGAAGCTGGCCTCACCGAAGATCAATTCGAGGTTGGCAGTCTTTTCCAATTTCGACTGGCTACTGTTGCGAAAGTTATCGACGATGTCGCGCTTGCGTTTCCGAACTTTGGCCATATCGATACGGATGGCCCCCGTCTGCACACCATAATCAGCGGCCCGCCGCACCACGTAGGCGACGCGACCGCTGGCCACCATCGTCTTCGTCGGCGTGCATCCCTCATTAATGCAGGTGCCGCCAATATGCTTGCGCTCGATGAGAGCAGTACGCATTCCGGCGCCGGCCAGAGCCGAGGACAGCGGCGTCCCTCCCTGTCCCGAGCCGATTACGACCGCATCGTATTGTTGCGACTGATTCATGAAAGTGCCTCAGGTAGGTTCCCCGCAGTGCGGACAAGCGCTTCACAGCAATTCAGAATCGCGACGCGAGAAACAATCCCAGCCCGATTGCGATCAGGTCTTCGGGAATGGCGATCGCGAAATCTGGAACGTGGAGCGCCCGCACTAGTCCGACTCTCGCTCGATGGCCCGCAAATGCTCCGGCAACTCCTCCGGCCGCGCCTGCCAACGCGCCCAGCCAAAGACTTGCGTCCCCGGCAACCGCCAAACACGCGCCCGAGAGCGCGCCCGTAACAACTCGCGCTCCGAGCCCGACCGGAGCCGTGCGCGACGGCGTTGCAGGAAGCTTGTCCGCTACAATCTCGCCCACCGCCAACAGCGTGAAAATGCCCACCGCCCACACCGAGCCCATAAAAGCCACCGGAGATCCGTGAATGTTGATCCAGCCTAAATAAGCTGTCCACGCCACGATTGCGGGTGCGGTCAGCGAGCGAAGCCCCGCCACCACGCCGATGCCGAACGCCAGAAACAGAGCGAGTCCGGTACTCATCACTTCCCCTCCACGCAACTACGCTTCTTTCGCGTAGTCGGCGGCTTCCGCCAATGGCAGAAATACCAGAAAATGCGTTTCACCCGGCTTGGATCGGACCTGAATCGTCCCGCGATGCTTCTTCACAATGCGTTGCACCGTGTCGAGGCCCAGCCCCGTTCCTTCCCCCACGCCCTTTGTCGTGAAGAAAGGTTCAAAGATTCGTGGCTGAATCTCTCGCGGAATCCCGGGACCATCGTCAATAATCTCGACCACTACGCAGTCGTCGTCGCGGTAAGTACGAACCTGAAGTTTGCCTTTGCCGCCCATCGCGTCAATCGCGTTGTCGATGATGTTGGTCCAGACCTGGTTGAGCTGGCTGCCGAATGAATTCACCAGCAGCGGAATTTTCTGATACTCGCGCTGCACCTCGACTCCGCGTTTGAGCTTGTGATTCAGAATCGTCAGCGTAGTTTCCAGCGTTTTCACGATGTCCACATTTTGCACCGGCGACTGATCCATGAATGTGTATTCCTTGATCGCGCCCACCAATTCCGAAATCCGCGAGGTACTGTGTTCAATCTGATTCAACAAATCGGCGATCTCCACGGACGCCGAAATCCTCACCAGTGCCGCCCGTGCGGTATCGGCATCGAGCGAGGAGAACAATTGCTCCAGCGCCGCCGGCCGGAAGTTCTTGCGCGCCAGGTCGGAGGCAAGCTGCCACAAATCATTCTGCCCGTGGCTGCGGAGCAACGAATCGAGTTGGTCTTCGAGATCGCTGGTCGCAAGTGCATCGGGCGCCGGGCCGTCCGCTTGCGTGAGCGAGGTCTCTAATTTTTCGATTTCTGATTTCTGCGTCGCCGTCAGGTCGCGCCGTCCCAGTTCGTGGCTGGCATCGCGAATGCGTTTCAGCAGATCGCGTAACTGGCTGGTGGCGCGTTTTGCCGCCGACGCCGGATTATTCAATTCATGCGCAAGCCCTGCTGAAAGCTTGCCCAAAGCGGCCAGCCGGTCGCGCTGTTGTTCGAAGCGAGTGGCTTCCCGAATCCTGTCGGACATCACGCCGACCAGGCGCGTGGCCAGCTCTGGCATCTTCTGCACCAGTTCCGGAAAAAGTTTGGAGGGAAATCGCAGCACGCGGGCTTCGGTGATTGCCCTGCCGCTCAAGGTGAACTGCTTCATCCTCGAAAACGGCAGGACTCCGGTAACTTCGCCCGCCTTCACGGCAAGCACAAAACTTTCCCCGCCAAGCTCACCGCGCCATTGGAATTCGCCTTCGAGCAGCACGAACATGGCGTCGGCGGGTTCCCCGTGCCGCGCGTACGTGTCCCCGGCTTTGAGCTGCAACTCTTGAGATTGGCTGAGAAACCAGGCGATCTGGTCGTCGGGCAAACCGGCAAACGCAGGGACGCGACCGAGCAGTTCCAACGTGGAGATCATTTATACCTTGCTCAAGTACTGATGGATGAACTGCACCGCCACCGATCCTTCGCCCACTCCAGAGGCCACGCGCTTGACCGAACCGTGGCGCACATCGCCCACTGCAAAAATGCCAGGAACGTTCGTCTCCAGCAGGAACGGATCGCGGTCAAGCGTCCAACCCTTCGGTCTCTCCGTTCCGTGCATCAAGTCAGGTCCGGTGCAAATGAATCCACGCTCATCGCGCTCCACCGTGCCTGCCAGCCAATCGGTGCGCGGCAAGGCGCCGATAAAAATGAACATCGAACTAGCCGGGACACGCTCCACTTTATTCGTGTCGGAACACAACACAGAAATTTCTTCCAGCCGCGTTTCGCCATGCACCTCTGCTACGCTGGCATGCGTCCACAGCTGAATGTTCGGCGTCTCTTGAATCTGGTCGATCAAATATTGCGACATGGTGCTGGAAAGCGAGTCGCCGCGCACCAAAATGACCACGCGCTCCGCGTACTTGGAAAAATTCATGGCGGCTTGTCCCGCTGAGTTCGCGCCACCGACAATGTAGACCATCTCGCCCTTGCACGACAGCGCCTCAGTTGCGCCGCCGCCGTAATACACTCCCGCGCCCTGCAAGCGGTCAATGCCGGGAGCGTCCAGCCGCCGCCATTGCACTCCGGTCGCGATCATCAACGCATGGCAGGAAATCTCGTTGCCATCGGCCAATTTTATGATCCGGTAAGGCCCCTCGATCCGCACGCCCACCGCTTCCTGCGGCGCCAGGATTTCCACTCCAAAACGCCGCGCCTGCACCACCGCACGTCGCGCCAGATCGCCTCCGCTAAGACCGGCGGGAAATCCCAAATAGTTTTCAATCCGAGAACTCATTCCCGCCTGTCCGCCCGGCGCTTCCCGTTCCACCATCACCGTGTGCAGGCCTTCGGACGCGCCGTAAACGGCCGCGGCCAGACCGGCTGGGCCTCCGCCCACAATTGCCAGATCGTAGAAACTAGTTTCGGCGTGGGTTCGCAATCCTACCTTCTGCGCCACTTCCGCCGGAGCGCTGTTTAGAAGCTTCGTTCCGTCCGCGAAGAGCACGATCGGAAGCTCACTGGCATCAGGCCCGAGGGCATCGAGCAGGCGCTTGGTTTCCGGATCGTTCGAGGAGAACTCCACGTCAATCCACTGGTACGGAACATGGCTGCGCGCCAGAAAATCACGCAGTTCGTACGACTTCGGTGACCACCGCGTCCCCAGCACACGAATTCCCTGGAATGCCGGCCGGTACGAAGCTTGCCAGTCGTCGAGCAAGTCGTCCAGTTGCGGATAAAGATGCTCGCCGGGAGGATCCCACGGCTTCATGAAAAAGTAATCGAGACTCGCCTGATTGATGGCGCTGATGGCGGCGTTCGTGTCGGCGTAGGCCGTAAGCAACGCTCGTTTGGCTTCAGGAAATATTTTGCGTGCTTCCTGCAGAAAACCCACGCCGTCCATGCGCGGCATCCGCTGATCCGCGAGCAGCAGCGCGACACCGTCATTGCGCACCTTCAACCCCTTGAGCAGGTCCAACGCGGCTTCGGGCGAGTCGCTGCTCAGCACGCGATAGACTGCCC
Organism: uncultured Acidobacteriaceae bacterium; assembly: GCA_963708335.1. Taxonomy (GTDB): domain Bacteria; phylum Acidobacteriota; class Terriglobia; order Terriglobales; family Acidobacteriaceae; genus Sulfotelmatobacter. The sequence goes on from OY970205.1 coordinate 300,595, forward strand.
CGTACTGCGACCGCAAATCGCGCTCGATCGCCCGCAGCACGTCGGCGTCGTCATCAACGGTCAACAGGATTGGCTTCGCCATACTCGTTCTTGCTGGAAGTCCTACTCCGAAAACACGCAACCCCAATAAACAGATTAGATAGCACAGGCGGCGTTTGGTCGCGGCATTATCCCCCGCCCGCACAATTCGAGTCTAGGCCCGCAGTTCGCCCGTTTCCATCTCGTCCACATAACACCACACCCATGACTCGCCCGGCTCATTGGACCGGATGAGCGGGTGCTGCGTCTTGTGGAAATGTTTGGTGGCGTGCTTGTTCTTCGACGAATCGCAGCAGCCCACATTTCCACAAATGAGGCACAAGCGCAAGTGAACCCAGCGGTCTCCCATTTTTACGCACTCTTCACAAACATGCTTGTCGGTTTCGGTGACCTTGATCTGATTCAGGTGTGTGCATGTTTTCGCCATCGCTTCCTCCGGGAAATATTGAATTTTCGGGTCAAGTGACCTAGGTCATGTGACGAAAGGCCACAATCACTGTTAACCGCCGCGGCTTTCACTCAAAATGTCTCTAGAGGTCCTTTCATCCGTGCTTCGTCTAGATTATTTGTCCTGTATATTAACCATCGCCTCCACCATTCTGGTGGGACGGCGGTATTGGGAAGGTTGGGCGCTGGCCGGCCTCAACAGTGTTCTCGTTTGCATTATCGGCTTTCAAACCGCGCAGTTGGGCTTTATTCCCGCCAACATCTTCTGCATGGTGATGAGCGCGATTAATCTGCGCCAGTGGCGCAAGTCTCGAGCTTCCTAACACTCAGCGGGCGGTTACGCTCGGGCCGATCGAAAGTGGCGCGATTTATTTCTGCCGCTACGCCCTCACTCCGCAATCAGCAGGTTCTCCGAAAACGGCCACATCTCATCGATCCACTGGCACTCGCAGCGGAACCCCGCTTCGCGTGCCGTTTCCACAATCTCCCCGGCCGAATACTTATGGCTGCTCTCCGTCCAGATGGTTTCCCCTTCTTCGAACTCGACTGCAATCTCGGCCGCTGGAATATCCACAACCTGCCGCCGCTTCGATTGCAAATGCATCTCCACGCTGCGAGCCTCCGGATTGATCTTCGCGACGTGAGCAAATTCACCGAGATCGAAGTCGGCGCCCAGTTCGCGATTGGTTCGCGCCAGCAAATTCAGGTTGAAAGCCGCCGTCACTCCCAGTTCGTCGTCATATGCTCCCAGCAATTGCGCCATGGGTTTTTCCAAGTCCGCTCCCAGCAACAGCGCATCTCCCTGCTGAAGAATACTGCGCACCGACCCCAAAAACGTCACGCCTGCGGGCCGATCGAAGTTCCCAATCGTGCTGCCCAAAAACAGCACGCAGAGCCGTTGTCCGATCTTGCGATACGACGCGACCTCCAGCAGCCCATCCAGATATTCGCGTTCAAAACCCACAATACTGATGGCATCGATGTCGCTCAATTCCCTCTCACACATCAGCAAAGCGGTGCGCGATATTTCCACGGGATAATAAGAAGTTCTCTGGCGCCGGCAGAACGCTTCCAGGAGCCAGCGCGTTTTCTTGCCGCTGCCGCTGCCCAGTTCCGCAACCGCAACCGGCCCGCCGAGCCGGTCTACAATTTCGGACGCATGTCGCCGCAGCAAACGCTCGTCGGCGCGCGTCAACCCATACTGTGGCAACCGGCTGATCACCTCGAATAAAGCCGAGCCTACATCGTCATACAGATATTTGGACGGCAGTTCTTTTTGTCCGGCCCGCAATAGCCCGTCACGAACGTCGGCCGCAAAATCATAAGTAACATCGCTAGGGATCGCATGAACAAGCATGACGCACTCCTTTGCTCCAAAAAAATCGATAACTCAGCGAATAGGATTCACGCAGCGGAAACCCGCGTACACGTATTGGTAATGTGCCTGGAACCAGTTGCGAAATGTGGGGCGCAGCATGCACGCGGCGGTGCGCGGCGACCCGCCCTTCATCACAAAGTGTTTGCCGTCGAAAAAATTAGCCGAGTAGCCGGGATAAAACGGGAAAGCTTCGAAACCGGGAAATGGAGCAAACACGCTGGAAGTCCACTCCCACCCATTGCCGATCAGATCGTGAACGCCGAAAGCGCTGGCGCCCGCTGGAAACGCGTTGACCGACGTAGGATTCCAATAGCTGAAATCAAAATTGCCGAAGCTCAGGTTGGGCTCGGCATCGCCCCACGGATAAAATCTTTCCACTCCATCCGCCGAGCCGTAAGCCGCCCGCTGCCACTGCTCCTCGCTCGGAAGCGCCTTGCCCGCCCAGCGTGCGTACGCCATCGCCTCGGCGTGACTCACATAGACGGGACAGTCCAGCGGCAGCGGAACCTCCTCGAACATGCCGCGATAAAGCCATTCGCCGTCCTTCTTGTTCCAGAACACCGGATGCGCAACCGCATGTTCGGTTTTCCAGTTCCAGTCATCGTCGCTCCAGAAAGCGCGTGTCTCATAGCCTCCGGCGTCCATGAAGTCGAGATAGAGCCGGTTCGTCACTTCGTACTGATCAATGTCGAACGCGGGAACATCCACGCCGTGCGCCTCGAATTCATTGTCCCAGCCAAAATTTTCGCCAGATCGTTGAAGCCCGAGCGTCGCGGCGCCGGCGGGAATCTCGACCATCTGATGTTTCACAGGCGCACTCACAAAATCTTGCGGATCTTTATGTGGAACTTTTTGCTTCAGCGGCAACTGGTGGAACATGTAGGCCAACGTCTCCACATGCATCAGGCGATGCTCTATTGCCACGTTCAGCAATGTGTCGAGCGAGTAGCCGTCGCGGCCCTGACCGTACGACTCGAGACTTCCGTCCACCAGTTTCTCATCCAGCCCCGCCCGGATGCGGCGGACATAATCGCGTACTGCCTCGACCGACGGCCACTCTGACGGCTGGTCCGTAGGCAGACCACCGCCCACGGGATCAATGCCAAATGCAAACAGGCGATCGAATTCCGGATGAAAACTCTTCAGGCCAGCATTTTCGTGGAGCAGGTTCCAGTCAAACGCTTCCAGGTGCCCAACATAAAAAATGATGCGATGACGCTCAGGAATGGGCCGCTCGTAAAGAGAACCGGACCGAACGATGTTGAACAGGGCGTCACTTTGCCGACGCGCTCCGGCGACGCGCCCGAGTAGTTGGCGACGGACTGCGATCTCCGGCTGGGGCTGGGCAGCAAGCATTGCGCCTCGTGAACAGTTCGGTGCTAGATCATTCAGTGGTGCTTCTTGATTTCTATCCTTGGATGGGATGCACGACCAGTCGCCAGGATTCAGGCTTCAAGCCGTTTCGCAAGTAAAATAAATCGGATGCGCATTCCCCTCTTTCACGTCAACGCCTTTACCCACCGCGCATTTCACGGCAATCCGGCCGCGATCTGCCCTTTACAAGACTGGTTAGATGACGCCTCGTTGCGGAAGGTCGCTGCCGAAAATAATCTTTCTGAGACCGCTTTTTTTATACCCCGAGGCGACGAGCACGCGGATACCTACGACCTACGATGGTTTACACCCCGCTGCGAGGTCAGCCTGTGCGGCCATGCCACTTTGGCCTCGGCTTATGTCGTGCTGAATCTCCTGCAATCCGGGCTCCAATCCGTGCGCTTCGAAACCCGCCGCAGCGGCGCCTTAACCGTCAGCAAAGACGGCACAATGTTCGTAATGGATTTCCCTGCAATGTTTGGCAAAGTCTGCGCCAATCCGGCAGAAGCCTTGCTGCATGCGCTCGGGCCCGGACCGCGACCAGCCGCACTCTTAGAGGCGAATGACACCTACATTGCCGTTTACGAAAACCAAGCCGCCGTCCAGAACATCCGCCCTGATTTTGCGGCGCTGGAGCAGTTGCATCCTTTTGCAGTCTCGGTGACCGCACCCGGGGAGGAAGCCGATTTCGTCTCCCGCTACTTCGCTCCAAGCTATGGCATTCGTGAAGATCCCGTGACGGGCTCCGTCCACTGCGCACTCACGCCTTATTGGGCTGACCGACTGGGCAAGAAGAATCTGTACGCGCAGCAAATTTCGGATCGCGGCGGTGAACTCTGGTGCGAGTTGGCAGGCGGCCGTGTACTCCTCAAAGGGAACGCGATTCTAACTCTTCAGGGCTCGCTACAGATCTGATTTACTATTGAGAGCCGTTCAAGACACGAGGCCCTTGCTCTTGAGAAATTCGCGGGCAACTTCTGCCGCATCGCGGTGCTGTCCTTCCACCTCATAATTCAGTTGTTGCATCTCGTCGTCAGAAATCTTTCCCGCCAACTCGCTCAGCGCCTGCCCCACCTCGGGATGTTCTTGCAGAGTCTGCTCTCGTATTATCGGCACCGCTTCATACGGAGGAAAATAATGGCGATCATCCTCCAGCACGAACAGCCCCAGCGCGCGAATCTGCCCGTCCGTGGTGTTGCCGGCAGCCAGGTCAATCTGATGATCCTTCAAAGCCCGCGCCAGCAGCCCCAAGTCCATGATGCGCGGTGGCCCGGCAAAGTGCAGCCCATACGCTGACGCGAGCCCGCGATATCCATCCGGCCGCTCCATGAATTCGTAGCCAAACCCGGCCCTCCACTGCGGAGCGAACGCAGCCGCTTGTGACAACGTCTTGATGTTCAACCGCCGCGCCTCGTCGCCCCGGATCTCCATCGCGAACGTATCGTTGAAACCAAAACTTGGACCGACCTCCAGCCCAAAACGGCGCTGGTATTCGCGCTTCACCCGCTGGTACACCTCCTGTTTATCGCCATGCGAATTGTCTTTCAGAATTGCCGTCAGCGCGGTTCCCGTGTATTCCGGATAAACATCGATCCGTCCTGCCAGAATCGCCTGCTGGCAGATATAGGTTCCAGCCAAATAGAATCGTCGATCCACTTTCAGATGCGTGCGCGCCTCAATCATCTGCGCCATCATCTCGCCCAGCAGAAACGATTCGGTGAAATTTTTCGATCCCACCACGATGCGGTCGGTGTGCGACGCAGAACATGACGAAAGAAGCAAAGCGAGTGCCGCGACGACCGAGAGCCGAAAACGCGTAGAACTCCTCATCGCGGCTGCAAGCGCCTCTCCAGCCATCCCACGCCGAAATCGGCCAGCAGCGCCAGAAGCGCGGCCGGAATGGCTCCGGCCAAAATCACTCGATTGTCGACCATCGCTAATCCACGAAAAATAAATTCTCCCAAACCTCCCGCTCCAATCGCCGCGGCAATCGTCGCCAATCCCACCGAAATCACAATCGCCACCCGCACTCCCGACAGAATCACGCTCACGGCCAGCGGCAATTCCACCTGAAACAGGAGCTGAGATTCCGTCAGTCCCATGCCGCGCCCCGCCTCCACCACCGCGGAATCGACACCACGGATTCCGGTGAACGTGTTGCGAATGATGGGCAGCAGCGCGTAAAGAGTGAGCGCGAGAATCGCCAGCCGGTCAGAACGTTCGCCCAGCCACGGCACCGGCAGCAGAAATCCAAACAGCGCGAGACTGGGAATCGTCTGGATAATGTTGGCGCTCGCCAGCACCGGCTTGTTGAACCGCGGCCGGTGCGCGATCACAATGCCCAGCGGGATCCCGATCAACATGGCAAACAGTGTAGAGAACCCAACCAGCCGCAAATGCTCCAGCGTAAGCTCCAGCACCTGGTCGCGATTGTGCAGGATGTATCGAAAAACATTCATGTCGTCCCTCGATTGGCCGCCGACTCCAATCCTTCGCCGAACGCTCTTACATAGGCCGCCGCCAACGGATCGGTCGATCGCAAAAATTCTCCCGGCGACAGAACCGTTACCAGTCGCCCCGCCTCCATCAATGCAATCCGTGAACCCAGCCGCAGCGCCTCCCGCAGATCGTGAGTAACGAACACCACCGTCTTATGCAGCCGCTGCTGCAGCAAAAGAAATTCGCGTTGCAGTTCGTCGCGAGTCAACGGATCGAGCGCTCCGAACGGCTCATCCATCAGCAGGATTTCCGGATCCGCAGCCAGCGCTCTGGCCACCCCCACCCGCTGCCGCTGTCCGCCCGACAACTGATGCGGATAACGCGCCGCAATCTCCGGCGCCAACCCCACCATCTGCAGCAACTCCGTCACCCGGGCGCGAATCCGCCTTTGCGGCCAGCCTTCAATCTTCGGCACCAACCCAATATTTCGTTCGATCGTGAAATGCGGAAACAGCCCCACATCCTGGATCACATACCCGATGCTCCTCCGCAAGCGAATCCAATCGGCTTTGCGGTTGGGCACGCCCTTCACGGAAATTTCCCCGGATGTCGGCGCCAGCAGCCCGTTGACCAGTTTGAGCGACGTCGTCTTGCCCGACCCGCTGCGTCCCAGCAGCACCACCATCTCGCCGCGTTCGACTCGCAGATTAAATCCGCTAAGCACCTGCGTGTCCGCAACTCGATACGACACATCGCGAAATTCAATTACCGGATTCGCCGCCTCTGCTTGCATGTCCGCCCAGCATACCGGACTTCCCGCTTCAGCGTGGAGTCCGACTTCTTCGATTTGCAATCGACGCTTTTCCCGGCGACAATCTTAAGCGTGGAAAAGCAGCCTGCCGTCGCCAGTTCCCTCGCCCCCAACACTCGCGAGCTCTTTGCCCCGGGCGCGGTTGTGATCGCGACCCTGTCCAATCCCAGAGAAAAATTCTGGGGAATGATTCTTGCCCTCGCACCCGAGGGACTCAGCCTGAGCGGCGTCGAACTAGCTTCCTTCGAGGATCTCGCGGTAATGGTCAGAGACGGCGAACCCTTCACTCCCGCCGTCGTTTTCTTTCCCATGCATCGCCTGGAGCGCGTCGAACTGGATCTGCCCGACGGCAGCCTGCCCTCTCTCTCGCAACGCTTCCTCGCCAAGACCGGGTTGGAGCCGACTGCGGCGCTTGCCCCGTCCAACGGCCCGCAACCTGGCGCGAGCACCGGTCCCCCATCGCGCGGCTCGAAGGAACCTGCGTGAGGCTCTCCCAAATTTTTACCGCTCCCAACCAGCTCACTTTGCTGCGGATGATTTTTGTTCCCTTCATCGTGATTCATCTTGTCGACGGCCGTTATCTTTGGGCGCTTGTGCTTTTCGTGATTGCAGGCTTTAGCGACGGGCTCGATGGCTTGCTGGCTCGCACTCTTCATCAACAAACTCTGCTGGGACAATACCTCGATCCGATTGCCGACAAACTTCTGCTGAGCACGGTCTTCCTCGTGCTCTCCATCCTGCGTAAGATCCCCTGGAAGTTCACGGTAGTCGTCTTCAGCCGCGACATTTCGATTCTGGCCGCCAGCGCGGTTCTATTCGCGATTGCAGGGCTGCGGAATTTCCGGCCCAGCATCTTTGGCAAAGCCAACACCGTCTCGCAAATCGCGGCCGTATTTTTCGTCCTGCTCTATCAGGTTCGACCGCTGCGCGGAATCTGGATTGCCCGCACCGAGTTCCTGCGCGCCACTTTTTTCTTCACTATCATCTCCGCGCTGCATTACGTCATCCTCGTCCAAAGACGCCTGCGCGAACCGACTCACGCCTTGCCCCCGGCTAGCACTCCCGCTGCCTGACCGCGATTTGACCCGCTTTCCGCTCGACCCTAGAATCTTAAGTTCGTTTATCGGTGCTCCTGCTTCTTATGGCGCTTCGTCTTTTTAATACCATGTCGTCTCAGGTCGAGGACTTTCGTCCGCTACGCGACGCCGAAGTCCGCATGTACGCCTGCGGTCCGACTGTCTACGACTACGGACACATCGGTAACTTCCGAACTTTCGTCGCCGTCGACATCCTCCGCCGGTTCCTTCGCCAGAGTGGATACTCCGTGCGCCACGTCATGAACATTACCGACGTGGACGACAAAATTATCCGCAACGCCGCCCGCGACGGCGTCGGCGTGCGGCAATACACGGCAAAGTACGAGAAAGCATTTCTCGAAGATGCCGCCATGATCGGCATCGAAGAGCCAACACTGGTCCGCGCTACCGAACACATTCCGGAAATGGCGGCCTTCGTCGCGAAGCTCGTGGAGAAAGGTTTCGCCTACCGCACCGACGACGGCTCCTATTACTTCCGCATCGCCAAATTCCCGCAGTACGGAAAGCTCTCGAAGCGCGATTTCAGCGGGATGCTTGACGGCGCCCGCGTTGACGTCGATGAATATGACAAAGACAGCGCCCGCGATTTCGCTCTCTGGAAAGCTCCCAAACCCGGAGAAGCCTCGTGGGACACGGCAATCGGGCCCGGCCGCCCCGGCTGGCACCTCGAGTGCTCCGTTATGTCCATGCATGAGCTCGGAGAAACTTTTGACCTGCATGCCGGCGGCGAAGACCTTGTCTTTCCGCATCATGAAAATGAAATCGCGCAATCCGAATCTTTCACGGGAAAGCCGTTCGCGAATTTCTGGTTTCATGCGCGCTTTCTCCTGGTCGAGGGCGAGAAGATGTCGAAGAGCCTGGGGAATTTCTTCACCCTCCGCGATCTCGTTCTCAAAGGGCACAAGCCTTCGTCCATCCGCTATCTGCTTGCCTCGGTTCCCTATCGCAATCAGTTGAACTTCACCTTCGATGGTCTCAAGCAGGCGGCGGTTTCGGTCGACCGCTTGCGGAATTTTCGCCTGCGTTTGAGCGCCGGAAATTTTTCCGACGGCAGCAGCCCTGAGATGCAGTCTCTCGCCGGTGACACAATCGCGCGCATCAAGGCCGCACTGGACGATGACCTCAACACTGCCCAGACACAAGGCGCAATCTTCGAAATGGTCCGCCAGGCAAACGCCGCAGCCGACGCCGGTGGAATCAAGAAAGAGGACGTCGCGCCCCTGCTCGCAGCCTTGACAACGTTCGACGAAATTTTCGACGTGCTCAACGACGACGACGCCCCGAAAATGAAGCGCGTTCTCGATTGGGCCATCGCCGAGGGACGCGAGAAGGACATCAGCAACGAACTGCGCGAGGCGATTCAGTCAGGCAAACTTTCCGACGCCGACATCGAAGCGAAAATCGAAGCCATGAAGTCGGCCCGCACCGCCCGCGATTTCAAAACCTCCGACGCGATCCGAAACGAACTCGCCGAAGCCGGCATCCTGGTGGAGATCACCAAAGACGGAATCCGCTGGCGAAGGAAGTGAAGCTTGCCTTTGCGGCCGAAGCTCGAAGCGCGGCAAGCCGTCACCACAGAGTGTTAAGCTGAAAGCTGATAGCTGATAACTGACAGCTTTCCCGTGAAATCCTTCGACGAATATCTTCGCGATGCTGAGCAGGCCCACGGACATCTCTGCGCCGGCCAAGTCCTCGGAGTACGTCTTGCCATGCTCGGTTTACAAAAACTCGGCATCGACGATCCCCACGGAAAAGATCGCAAGCGCCTCGTCACCTTCGTTGAGATCGATCGCTGTGCCACCGACGCCGTCGCAGTCGTTACCGGATGCCGACTGGGCAAGCGCGCACTCAAGTTCCGCGACTGGGGCAAGGTTGCGGCCACGTTCGTGGACGTGAATAGCGGCAAAGCGATCCGCATCGCGGCGAAGGAGTCTTCCAAGTCTCTAGCTCGCGAAATGCATCCCGAAATTGCCGACAAAAACCAGCAGCAGATGCGCGCCTACCGTGAAATTTCCGACGATGATCTGTTCACCACGCAATGGGTGAAAGTCGAATTAGCTCCGGAAGAATTTCCCGGATATAAAGGCGACCGCGTAGTCTGCGAGCAGTGCGGCGAAGGCATCAACTTCCGCAGAGAAGTTCACCGCGACGGGAAAGTGCTCTGCCGTTCTTGCGCGGGGGAGAAATATTATCGAACGTTGTAGCTGGCTAGGGGAACAATCTGGCCTGCGGGAACGGCTCGTCGGACTGCCAAAGTCCTTTCTTCACCCGTTTGCGCATCTGCCACCCTGCGCCTTCGACGAAGTGGTAACGGATGTAGACAACGGAGAAATCGCTGCTGCCCGCGAGGTCGTCGGGACGACAAAGAACCTGGAGAATGTCCTGTTGTGCTCCAGTTGGCGAAAACCTCCAGTCGGACTTGAGCGTCTTTGGAAGCCGGATCATTTTGCGCTTCCCGGTATCTGCGTTCATTGCCTCTAGCCAATGAAGGTTCCCATTCACTACCTCTAGCAACAGCGTCGCTGGGCCCGCGTACGAGCCCATTCCTGCCGAATAGTCCACCGTCACCAGGAAAGTCGGCCTGCCGGCTCGTAGTCTCTCTTCCTCGACTTTGGCCAACGGTCGTTCCAATACTTCGCGTGCCAGCAACTGTCCCCGAGGATCAACGATTTGCAGTTCTGCGTTCTGCGGCGGAGTTGCGGAAAAAACTTTGTACTGAGGATCGTCCTCCGGGATTACGAACGCCCAGTCTCCGACTCCCCACATCTCTTTTCTCAGCTTCTCTGAAAGTCGCGCGTCGATCATGACCTGGAGCCAGCCGTCCACGCCGTTCAACTCTTTGTTCAGCGGCTGTTTTTCCGACACGACGAGCGCATCAGGGCTCCCGACCGCGACTGCTGGAGATGCCAAGAGAATTACCATCAAAGCTGTTGTTATCCGTCGCTGCATACTCCTACGCCGCCCGCTCATACGCGTGCGCCACCCGCAGAATCGTCGCCTCGTCGAAATGCTTGCCTAAAATTTGCAGCCCGATCGGCAATTTCTCTCTTGTTTCCCCGCACGGCACTGAAATCCCCGGAATCCCCGCCAAATCCGCGGTCACCGTATAAATATCGGCCAAATACATGGCCAGCGGATCGTTTGATTTCTCGCCCAACCGGAATGCCGCTGTCGGACTCGTCGGAGTCACAATCGCATCCACCTTGCGGAAAGCCTCGTCAAAATCGCGCGTCAGCAGTGTCCGCACCTTCTGCGCCTTCAAGTAATAGGCATCGTAATAGCCGGCGCTCAGCGCATAAGTTCCAAGCATGATGCGCCGCTTCACCTCGGCGCCGAAGCCCTCGTCGCGGCTGCGCCGGTACATTTCCGTTAACGTCTTCACCGCTCGCGCCCGGCGGCTGTAGCGCACGCCGTCGTAGCGCGCCAGGTTCGACGAAGCTTCTGCCGTCGCAATCAAGTAATACGTCGGAATCGCGTACGGCGTGTGCGGCAAGGATACCGGAACGATCTCGCAGCCCAATTCCTTCAGCTTATCGATCGCCGTTTCCACGGCCTGGCGCACTTCATCTTCCAGACCCTCGCCAAAATATTCTTTGGCCACGCCGAGTTTCATTCCGCGAACCGGCTTCTCGAGTTCGGCAACGTAATCCGGCACCGGCACATCGGCAGAAGTCGAATCCATGGGATCGCGTCCCGCAATCGTGCGCAGCACAATCGCCGCGTCTTTCACCGTCTTCGCCAGCGGTCCAATGTGGTCGAGAGACGACGCGAACGCGATCAACCCATAGCGCGACACGCGTCCGTAGGTCGGCATCAATCCCACCACGCCGCAGAACGACGCTGGTTGCCGAATCGATCCCCCAGTGTCCGAGCCCAACGTTACAACCGCCATGTCAGCCGCGACCGCAGCCGCCGATCCGCCCGAAGAGCCTCCGGGCACGCGGCCCAAATCCCGCGGATTGCGCACCGGATGATATGCAGAGTTTTCATTCGACGAGCCCATGGCAAACTCATCGCAATTCATCTTGCCCAGCACCACCGCGCCCGCCGCTTCCATGCGCGCAACCGCGGTGCAATCGTACGGAGGAATGTAGTTCTCCAGAATCTTCGACCCCGCGGTTGTGCGCACTCCGCGCGTGCTCATCACATCTTTAATACCGACGGGCACTCCACCCAGCGGAGGCAAGGTTTTCCCCTCCGCCGCCATCCGGTCAATGCGATCCGCTTGCTCCAGAGCACGCTCCTTGGAAAGCGTCAGGAACGCCCCGATCTGCCCGTCTTCCTGCTTGATTCGCGCATAATGTGCCTCAGCCAATTCCAGCGCAGTAGTCTTGCGATCCTGTATAGCGACACGCGCCGCATCGATGGTGAGTGATTTCAAGTCCATTGGTCTAATTCGAGTGGAGTTTTGCGGCTATCGCTCGATCACCTTCGGCACTCTGAAAAACTGTTCGTCCGCATCCGGCGCGTTGGCTAACGCCTCGTCGTGCGGCAACGACTTGCGCAATCCTTCGACAACGTCTTCGCGGCTCGCATACGCAAATCGCGCGCTTCCTTGCTTCGTATCGTCCACGCCATAGCGATCCGAAACCTGCGCCATTGGCGGAATATCGGATGTATCGAGCTCATTGAGCCGGTCAATATATTCGAGAATAGAATTCAGGTCGCGCAACATTCCGGTGCGCTCTTCGTCGGTGAGCTCCAGGTTGGCCAGATCGGCGACGTAGGCAACGTCTTTTTCAGTGACTTTCATGAAATGAAAAACATTCTTGGATCTCAGAGAGTCTGCCTGTCCACGCTCTCCCCGCGCGCAAGCACGAACTCAATTCTGCGAACCATCTCCGTCGTATACCGGTTGATCGTCGCGAGATACCTGGGCGCCAGAGTCTGCAATTCCGATTTCCATCGCGGCCCTGCGACTTCCACCTGCAGCACTCCGTCCTCAAAACTCAGCGCGCGCGTGCGCTCCGCTACCGCCGACCCGCAAACCACTGGCCACGCCATCAGCGGCGCCTCCGCCGGTGGCGCCTGCCGCAACGACTGCATCAAGATTTTTTCCAGCCCCGAACCTGCCTGCTCCAACTGCAATCCTCGATTCTTGAACACCTAAGCAATCTGAGAAACCACGATTTTAGCATTGCCCTCAGCTTTGCATTTCTCAGCGCACTCTGCGAATCCTCAGCGGACTCAGCGGCTAAATGCTTTTAGCGCTAAACCGGAAACTCCCGCCGCACAAACTCCAGCGCCGCCTCCCGCGAAGCCAGCCGTCCCTCCAGTTGCGCATCTTCCACCGCCCCCAGAATCTCGCGAAATTTCGGCCCCGGCACATGCCCCGCGCGGATCAGGTCATCCCCCGTCACCAGCGGCAAAGGCCGCATCTTCTCCTCCGGAATCTCCGCGCGCTTCTCCCGAATAAATTCATACGTGCTCAAATTGCGGTGGCTCGCCAGGCAATCCGCGCGATGCAACGCAAGATGCTCGTCGAACGCCGGCATTCGCAGAAATTTCTTCAGCGTCGATTCCTTCATGCGCGAGACGTGCCCAAATCGCATGTGATTGTCCACCAGCGCCAGAACCTGTTCGGTCTCGTCGTTGGAAAACCGCAACCGCCGGCAAATTTCCTCGGCCATCTTCACTCCCACTTCAACATGGTTATCGAACCGGATACGATCCGGCGCCACGCGAAACGTTGGAGGCTTCCCCACATCGTGCAGCAGCGCTCCCCACGCCAGCGTCATCGAGCAGGGATGCGGCAAGTTCTCCAGCAGCAATAGGGTGTGCACGAACACGTCGCCCTTGGGATGGAACTCCCGAGGTTGCTCCACTCCCTTCATTGCCGAAATTTCCGGCAGTACCGGCGCAAGCAAGCCGCTCTCATCCAACAACAGAAATGCTCGCCGCGCATGACCCTCGGTCAGCATGCGGGTTAGTTCATCGCGCACGCGCTCCCGCGACACAACCGAAATTTGCTCGGCCAGTTTCCGCATCGCCGCGAACGTCCCCGGCTCAATCGTGTATTCGAAGCGCGCGGCAAAGCGCACCGCCCGGAGCATCCGCAGTTTGTCCTCGCCAAAGCGCTGCTCCGCGTCGCCAATGGTGCGGATGATTCCCGCCTCCAGGTCCTTGCGCCCGCCTACAAAATCCAGCACCTCGCCGCTGACTGGATCGAGCAGCATGCCATTAATCGTGAAATCGCGCCGGGCCACATCTTCTCGAGGATCGCCGCTGAAACGCACTTCGTCGGGATGGCGCCCGTCGGAATATCCAATGTCGCTCCGGAAAGTTGCAACTTCAACCACGCCAGACTTCGCAGAACTCTCGGTAGAGACGTTGCTTGCCACGTCTGTCTCTGGCGCCGGAACCAGCACTACTCCAAACTGCGCTCCGACCGCATAGGTCTCAGGAAAGATGTTCATGACCTGCTCTGGCGTCGCGTCGGTCGCTACGTCATAATCTTTCGGCTCTCGCCCTAGCAAGAGATCGCGCACGCATCCGCCCACCAGATAGGCCTGAAAGCCCCGCTGGCGCAGGGTTTGCACGATTGATATGGCGAAGTCCTTCAGCATGGCGGTCAGCAGCGAATCTGAATCCATGATACCGCTCACCGGCGAAACAAAATCGCCAGTCAGCGCAGACAAACAGAAGACGATAAACTTGGAAGTGCGTCCCATGCCCGACGCTTACATCCTCGGCATCGAAAGTTCCTGCGACGAAACCGCAGCGGCCGTGGTGCGCTCGGGCGAGCAACTCATTTCGAATGTCGTTGCCTCGCAGATCGCCACTCACCAACCCTACGGCGGAGTCGTGCCGGAACTAGCTTCGCGCGAGCACCTTCGCGCCATTGTCCCGGTTGTACGCCAGGCATTGGCCGAGGCCAAACATACTTACGAGTCCGTCGATGCCATCGCCGTTACTCAGGGTCCCGGCCTTGCCGGAGCCTTGCTGGTCGGCATCAGCTACGCCAAGGCTCTCGCCTTCGCTCTCGAAAAACCGCTGATCGCCGTCAACCATCTCGAAGGCCACATTCACGCTGTCCTGCTCGAAGAGCGCCAGAAAGGCAATCACGAATTGCAGTTCCCAGTGCTCGCGCTGGTCGTCTCCGGCGGACACACCCACTTGTATCTGGCCGCGCAGAAGGGCAATGCCTGGACCTACGAGAACATCGGCCACACCCGCGACGATGCCGCAGGAGAAGCCTTCGACAAGGTCGCCAAGCTTCTGGGCCTGGGATATCCCGGAGGCCCCGCAATTGATCGCCTCGCCCCTTACGGCGATCCCAAGGCGGTAAAGTTTCCGCCAGCGCAGATCAAGCATCCCGACCGGCGCGGCAGAAACGACGGCAAAGCCCTCGCGCCCGACAACGGGCGTCCACGCTTTGACTTTTCTTACAGCGGGATCAAAACGGCCATCCTGCGCTATGTGGAAACGCACGCCATGCACGCCAACGTGGAAGCACGACGCCAGGCCTTGGCGAACGTGGCGAAACCAAAGTTGGAAGATTACCTCGCGCATACCGACAAGCTCACCCTCGATCTCGTCGCATCCTTCCAGCGCGCCATCGTGGAAGATCTGGTGGGAAAGACTCTCGCCGCTGCCCGTGCCTACGACGTGGCCACGCTTTTCGTGACCGGAGGCGTCGCCGCAAACCAGGAGTTGCGACAGACTTTCGAGCGCGAGGGCGCCAAAGAAGGCCTGCCCGTGTACTTCCCCTCCCGGCCTCTGTCGACTGACAACGCGGCCATGATAGCCGCTGCCGCTTATCCCAAATTTTTGCTGAAAGACTTTGCCGCGATGGATTTTTCCGCGGAAGCCAGCCTGCCCCTGCGATAAGAAGCCGGCTAATTCCCAGCCTTTGGCTGGTCCGCCTTGCTGAGCACCGCATCCAGCGCTTTCGCTAGCTGCGCCTCAATATCGATGTCTTTATAGATGGCGAAATTCGCGCGCGTCTCCGACTCTTCGAAACCGCCCCCCTTACGCGCAACAATTATGATAGGAACCTCAGCGGTCTCAGGCTTACTCTTCACAGCGCTGATCAATTCGCTTCCACCCATCTTCGGCATCACCATGTCGGTCACGATCAGCGCCGGCCGCACGCGGCTCAGGATTTCCAATGCCTCCACGCCGTTGGCAGCCGACTCCACCGCAAACCCCCGCCGCTCCAAAAAGCTGCAGACGGTATAGCGAATCAGCATCGAGTCGTCGACTACTAGAGCCACCATCGGCATAAAAAGACGGAGGCCCGCACGCACACGCCCCCGGTCGGACACTAGCAGACGGTCCGAACCGCACCAAGACTAAACCGCCAGCAGGGATTACCTTTGTCACGGGCCCCACAGCCCCTGCAATCAGATTTCGCTTTCCTGCGCGCCTTCTTCAATATTCATGTCTTTGAATTCGCTGGATTCGAAGATCTCGCCGCATTCCTTGCACTCCACAAACTCGGAATCTTCGTCGCGGCTCACGATTTGCACGCGGGGATGTTTGCAAGGCTGCTTCACTTCACGACTTTGAGGAGAGGTCGACTTTGGGGTCATAAATCCGGAAGGTCTCCAACTACAATGGCGGAGGGTTGTTTTTCGCCGGAATTTCACGGTATTTTAGACCCGCTTTGCCGCTTGTCAAGTGCCCAACCGTTACACCGTCGTAAATTCGTAACAGACGCTGTACCCCGAGTAGGCCGCCTTCGAGAACCTCTGATACTTCAAATTCCGACTTTAATTGTCGCACTACTCTAAGCCGCTCAGCCCTCGATACTTACCGTTAAGCAGGTTTTCGGACCCCTGCCTGTGAGCCCTTGCGCCTCGCCCCAGGGGTAACGTAAAATGAATTACGACAGAAAAGGTCGGAATTTGCTTTCGTCCTCCGACTTAGGATTTTGCACAGGGATTCATGCTGAAACTTACCAAAAAAGCCGACTACGCGCTGATGGCGATGAAGCATCTCGCCGAACACGCGGCCGAGGGCTCTCGCAGCGCCAAGGACGTTTCCGACGCTTATGGCATTCCGCCCGAGGCCCTGGCAAAGATTCTGCAGCGCTTGGCCAAGGCCGGTCTGCTGCAATCGCAACACGGCACGAACGGTGGTTACACTTTGGCTCGGGCTGCGCACACCATTTCGGCTTTCGAGGTGATTCAGGCCATCGACGGCCCGCTGTTCATCACCTCCTGCGTGACCGTGCGCGGGGAATGCGACCAGACCGACCGCTGCAATATCCGCGAACCGCTGCGCAAGGTGAACGAGAGTATTGAAGCGGTGTTGAAGCGCATCAAGATTTCCCATATGCGGGAAGAGCCGGAAGAAACTGGAACTGAGGCGTCCAAAAAAGCGGCGGATTTGGTGACCATCACCTGAACCGTTGCGTGGGCCCGATCATCCAAGAATTTAGAGAAAGCAGGAGAGCAATCAAATGAGCACCGAGGTCAAAATCCCCCAGGCAAGCACGCAGTCCCACCACCCCGATGACAAGGCCGTGAAGCTGCCCATCTACATGGACAACCACGCCACCACCCCCATGGACCCGCGGGTGCTGGAAGAGATGCTGCCCTACTTCATGGAGAAGTTCGGCAACGCGGCCAGTCGCAATCACTCTTTCGGATGGGCGGCCGAAGAGGGCGTGGAAACGGCTCGTGAGCGCATCGCCAAGCTGGTCGGCGCGACCACCAAAGAAATCATCTTCACCTCCGGCGCCACCGAGAGCGACAACCTCGCCATCAAGGGCGTTGCCGAAATGTACCGCGAAAAGGGCAACCACATCATCACCGCGGTCACCGAGCACAAGGCGGTGCTCGATACCTGCAAGCGGCTGGAGAAATATGGTTACCGCGTCACCTATTTGCCGGTCCAGAAGGATGGCTTGATTGATCTCGACGACTTGAAGCGCGCCATGGATGACAAGACCATCCTGGTCACGATCATGTTTGCGAATAACGAAATCGGCGTGTTGCAACCGGTGGCCGAGATCGGCAAGTTGTGCCACGAGCGTGGGGTGATCTTCCATACCGACGCCACTCAGGCGGTCGGCAAAGTTCCGGTGGATGTGATCAAGCAGAACATCGATCTAGCTTCCATTTCCGGACACAAGATGTACGGGCCAAAAGGCGTGGGTGCCTTGTACGTGCGGCGCAAAAATCCGCGCGTGCAGATTTCCGCCATCATTGACGGCGGGGGCCACGAGCGCGGCATGCGATCCGGAACATTGAACGTGCCCGGCATCGTCGGCTTGGGCAAAGCTTGTGCCCTCGCGCAGGAAGAGATGGCGCAGGAGTCTTGTCGCCTGGCAGGCCTGCGCAACCGCTTGCGCGACCGCATCATGAACCGCTTGGACGAGGCTTATATCAACGGCTCCACCGAGCATCGTCTGCCAGGCAACCTGAACATCAGCTTCGCCTACGTCGAAGGTGAGTCGCTGCTGATGGGTATCAACGATATTGCCGTTTCCAGCGGATCGGCGTGCACCTCTGCGACGCTTGAGCCATCTTATGTATTGAAGGCTCTGGGCACCGGCGACGATCTGGCGCACAGTTCGATTCGCTTCGGCATCGGCCGTTTCAACACCGAGGCCGAAGTCGATTACGTAGCCGATCGCGTCATCGAAACGGTTGAGCGCCTGCGTGAACTTTCACCGCTCTACGAGATGGCGAAAGAAGGCATCAACCTGAAGGATGTGAAGTGGGCCGGCGAGTAGTTGGAAGCAGGTTTCGAGGTTATAAGGTTTCAGAGTTTCAAGGTTCACTCTGGAATCTTCATCGTGCGCAAGCGGCGGCGGTCCTTGAAACTTTGAAACCTTGAAACTTTCAAAACTTGGAGATTCTCAAATGTCTTACAGCGACAAGGTCATCGATCATTACAATAACCCACGCAACGTCGGCTCCATGGACAAGCAGAGCGCCGACGTCGGCACCGGTCTGGTCGGCGCGCCCGAATGCGGCGACGTCATGAAGCTGCAGATCAAGGTCAATCGCGAAACCAACGTCATTGAAGACGCCAAGTTCAAGACCTTCGGTTGCGGCTCGGCCATTGCCTCGTCTTCCCTCGCCACCGAGTGGGTCAAGGGCAAGACCGTGGACGAAGCTCTCGCCATCAAGAACATGGACATCGTG
Organism: uncultured Acidobacteriaceae bacterium; assembly: GCA_963708335.1. Classification (GTDB taxonomy): domain Bacteria; phylum Acidobacteriota; class Terriglobia; order Terriglobales; family Acidobacteriaceae; genus Sulfotelmatobacter. Next base: position 319,279 of record OY970205.1, read on the forward strand.
AAGGAGTTGTCTCTTCCTCCGGTGAAGATCCACTGTTCGGTGCTGGCGGAGGACGCGATCCGCGCCGCCATCGGCGACTGGAAAAAGAAACAGGGAGTCCAGACCCCCGTCGCCGCCGAAGCGAAGTAAGAGGGATGTTCTGGAAGGGCACGACTTCAGTCGTGCCGCCCAAGGCGGCGCAGATTGGTGGCTTTAGCCGCTGAGACGCCGCAGGAGAGGCCAAGCCGCGAAGCAGTGCCAGAATGCAGCCCACGGCGAAAGCCGTAGGGCAGATTACCGAGCAGGAATGAAAAGCCCCGCAAGGGGCGAAAGAAACATGACGACCGCGACTGAAGAAACGACTAAGCCCGCTGCTCCCGCCAAAGGCATTCTCGTCACCGAGAAGGCCCTGGCCAAGGTGCGCAGCGCGATGGCCAAGGAGGGCATTTCGCCCGATCAGGGCGGCTTGCGCCTTGGCGTACAAGGCGGCGGCTGTTCCGGGCTGAGTTACAACATTCGTTTCGACACGCAACCGCGCGAACGCGACCGCATCTTCCAGTTCGCCGACGTGCGCGTCTTCGTGGACCCAAAATCGTTCATTTACCTGCACGGCATGACGTTGGATTATCAGGAAACCCTGATGCAGCAGGGCTTCGTATTCGTAAATCCCCAGGCCTCGAAGTCATGCGGCTGCGGGACTTCGTTCTCCGCCTGATGTCTGCGTGGTGCGGACACTTCTGTCCGCGTCTGCCTGCGCCACCAGAATCCCTGAGCGAGCTGGATATTTCGCCCGTGAAGTGTGAGGAATTAGCAGTGACGACCAAATCCGCACTTACCGCCATCAGCGCCAAGCCGCTGCCAGAGGACACTCATTCCTGCTGGTCGTGCGGATCCATGCGCGCCGCGCACTTCTGCGAGTCCTGCGGCAAAGTGCAGCCGCCGGTGCCGGTCGATTATTTTTCGTTCTTCGGGTTGCCTCCGAAACTGAATATCGACGTAGCGGCACTGGAGAAGAATTTCTACGAACTGAGCCGCAAACTTCATCCGGATTTGAATGCCCGCGCAGGCACGCAGGAGCAGGAATGGAGCATGGAACAGAGCTCCCTGCTCAACGACGCCTACCGCACGCTGAAAGATCCCATCAAGCGCACCGCCTACCTCTTGCATCTCGAAGGCGTGGTACTTGAAGAGCAGTCGAAGAGCGCCACCGAGCAGGCGCGCGCGACCGGAGAGATCAAGAAACAAATCGTGCCCCCGGATTTGCTCGAAGAAGTCTTCGAGTTGAACATGCAACTCGAAGAACTGCGCATGAACAAGAAAGTAGGCGAGGACGATCCCACGCTAATCGCTGAGATCGGGAAGCAGAAGCAATCGCTCGAGGCCAAGCACGAAGCGCTGCTGCAGGAACTGCAAACATACTGGAAAGACTGGGACAGTGTGATTGATCGCAGTCCGGCCGCGTCCGCAGAGCGAGAGCAAGTGACGGGCAAGATGGTGGACGTGCTGAACCGCCGCAACTACATCCGCAACCTGCTGAGAGATGTAAACGCGGCACTGGAAGAGTGAGGAAGTTTGTAATTTGGTAATCGGGTAATTTTGTAAATTTGAACCTCGAAGGTTTTTAAAATTACCAAATTACAAATTACGAAATTACAAATGAGTTCTGATCGCATCATCGGCATCGACCTAGGCACCACCAATTCTTTGGTGGCCTTTATGCAAGGGGATACGCCTGTCGTGATTCCCGGCGAGGACGGGTTGAATCTTCTCCCCTCGGTCGTCGCGCTCGACGCGAACAACCAGCCGGTGATCGGCAATGCCGCGCGCAATGCGCTCATCGAAACGCCAGAACGGGCAGTCTACTCGATCAAACGCCTCATGGGACGCGGCGTTGAGGACATCCAGGAAGAATTAAAGCTCTTCCCGTTCCGCCTCGCCGAAGACCTGCAGCCCGGAGAAGTTCTGCGCATCAAACTGGGCGACAAGACTTTCACTCCACCGGAAATTTCTGCGCTCATTCTTCGCCAGCTCAAGCGCAGCGCCGAGCGTTTCTTCGGCGGCCCGGTCACCAAGGCCGTCATCACCGTTCCTGCGTACTTTAATGACGCGCAGCGCCAGGCCACGAAAGACGCAGGACGAATCGCCGGCCTCGAAGTCCTTCGCCTGGTCAACGAGCCGACCGCCGCGTCACTGGCCTACGGTCTCGACAAAAAACAGAATGGCATCGTCGCCGTCTACGATCTCGGCGGCGGCACTTTCGACATCTCTATCCTGAAGCTGCATGACGGAATCTTCGAGGTCATCGCCACCAACGGCGACACGCACCTGGGCGGCGATGACATCGACAATCTGCTCATCACCATCGCGCTCGACGATATTCGCGGCGACCTCAATCTCGACCTTCACCGCAATGCAGAAGCCGTCCAGGCCATCCGCAAAGCCGTCATCGATGCCAAGATCGCGCTCTCTTCGCAGCCCTCGGTGAAGCTCGATATCGAACTGCCCGAAGGCAAGCGCTACCAGCGCGAGATTACTCGCGAGCAATACGAACAACTGATCCAGCCCATCATCGATCGCACTGTCGGCCCCTGCAAGCAGGCCATGAAAGACGCTAACCTCAAGCCCGAACAGATTGATGAAGTCGTGCTCGTCGGCGGCTCCACGCGCATTCCCAAAGTTCGCGCGCTGGTCAAAGAATTGTTCCAACGCGAACCGCACACCGACTTGAATCCCGACGAAGTAGTTGCTCTCGGAGCGGCTGTGCAGGCCAACATCCTTGGCGGCGGTTCCGAAGCTACCGAGAATATGTTGCTGCTCGACGTGACGCCTCTTTCGCTCGGCATCGAAGTCGCAGGCGGAGTCACTGACAAAATCATTTTGCGCAACTCCACCATCCCCGCATCGGCCACGCAGTTTTACACCACGCAGATCGATGGCCAGGCCAACGTCGCGATTCATGTTCTGCAGGGCGAGCGCGAACTCGCGAAAGATTGCCGCTCGCTGGCACGCTTCGACTTAAAAGGCATTCCAGGCATGGCCGCCGGCATCCCTCGAGTTGAAGTTAAATTCCTCATCGACGCCAACGGCATTCTGCACGTTTCCGCTCGCGAGCAGCGCAGCGGCAAAGAGGCGGAGATCCAGGTGCAGCCCAGCTACGGCCTGACCGACGAGCAGGTCGAGGGCATGATTCTCGATTCGTTCGACAACGCCGAAGAGGATTTCCGCCGTCGTCAGCTCATCGAAGCCCGCAGCGAAACTCAGACCATCCTCGCCGCCCTCGAGAAGGGAAAGAAGAGCCCGGCCTGGGGACAACTCACGACCGACGAAAAGAAACAGATCGCGAAAATGGAAAAAGCGCTGGTCGCGGTGAATGCCGAAAACGATTATCAGGCCATCCGCAAAGCCATCGACGCGCTGAACCAGGGCACCACGCGCCTCGCCGAGCTCATGATGGACACCGCCGTTTCCAGCGCGCTCAAAGGCAAGAACATGGATGAGACGGATCTGGGCGAAGGCCCTACCGCCCCGCATCCCATGGCGAAGGCAGAATTCGAATGATTAGAGTTCTCACAAGAGGTTGTCATCCTGAGCGGAGTGCGACTTCGCGAATGCGAAGTCGCACGGAGTCGAAGGATCCCTTTGGTGCCGTACACCTGGGGCGAGTATAGGGATCCTTCGACTGCGTGGATTTCCCGCTTCGAGCGAAATCCGCTTCGCTCAGGATGACAACGCGACAAATTGATTGAGAGTTAGAGGTGAGTAAGTATGGCTGAAGAAAAGACTCAAGGCGCCGGCACCGCCACCGAAGACGCTCCCGGCGAAAACACGATACAGGTAACCTTCCTGCCCGAAGGCAAGACGGTGCAGTTTGAAAATGGCAAGCTGCCCTACGAAGATCATGGTAAAGAGCAGTCCCTGCTCGATGTGGCCCTGAACTTCGGCATCCCGCTCGATCATGCTTGCGGCGGCAATTGCGCCTGCACCACCTGTCACATCTGGGTGAAGGAAGGCGCCGAAAATCTTTCCGAGATGGACGACGACGAGGCCGACCGCTTGGACATGGCCGCCGACCTGCAGTTAAACTCGCGTCTCGGCTGCCAGGCGCAAATCACCAAGCCCGGCAAAGTCGTGATCGAAATTCCCGCGTGGAATCGCAACTACGTCTCGGAAGAGCATTAGAAGCAAGGTTTCAAGGTGGGATATTTCGAAGTTTCAAGGTCACGCAAAACATAACTCGTCAGCTCTGATTCTCTGAAACCTTGAAACCTTTGAAACCTTGAAACCTTGTACTGAAACCTTGAAACCTTTCCCCGAGAGGACAGACGATGGCAAAGAAATTGACTTGGGACGACGCCGAAGACATCGGCATCCTTCTTTCCGAAACCCACCCGACGCTCGACCCGCTCGCCCTGCGCTTCACCGACCTGCATCGCTACGTCAGCGAACTGCCCGATTTTGCCGGCGATCCCAAAGCCTCGAACGAAGGCAAGCTCGAAGCGATCCAGATGGCGTGGCACGAAGAAGTCCAGGATCGCACCCAAGGGTGATACAAGAGTCCTCGGCCCGCCCGGCAGACGTCACTTAACAACGACGAGCGACTAACGAACAACGACGGCGAGTAAAGCTACGCCGGTCGCCCCGGTCCGGGAATTTACAATTTCATGACAATTGTCCCTGCGACTCCGCTTATCGTTCCTGATACTGGGCTTGCGAGAAATCGTGGGCCCTACTCTCTCTTTAACCGGCCAATTGAAAAGGGCACGGCGCCAAACCGTGCCCTCATTTTTTTTCTTCACTATCCGCTTAGCCGACCGGCACAGCAGCCGTTTCTTCCACATTCGCCTCGCGCAAAAACTTCGCCGCTTCTTCCGGAGGCGTGGGATTGATATAAAATCCCGTTCCCCACTCGAATCCTGCCGTCTTGGTCAGCTTCGGCATGAACTCGATGTGCCAGTGGTAATGATCGTTGGTCGGGTCCTGCGCCGGCGAACTGTGAATCACCAAATTGTAAGGTGGGTTATCCAGTACCCGGTCCGCCCGCCCCAGCAGGTCCTTCAACGATCGCGCCAGGTTCTCGAACATGTGCGAGGACGAGTTCTCAAACGCCGATTCGTGCTGCTTGGGCAGAATCCAGGTCTCGAACGGAAACCGCGGCGCATAGGGCGCCAGTGTGAGAAAGTTCTCGTTCTCCGTCACCACACGAACGCCGCTGTCCATCTCCTGCCGGATGATGTCGCAGAATACGCAGCGTTCTTTATAGAGAAAATACTGCTTCGCCCCTTCTAGCTCCTGCACCACGTTAATGGGAAGAATGGGTAGTGCGATCAACTGCGAGTGCGCATGTTCCAGCGACGCCCCCGCCGCCTCGCCATGATTTTTAAAAATCAGGATGTATTTGAAGCGGCGATCCTTTTTTAAATCGAGGATGCGGTCGCGAAACGTCCACAGAACATCTTCAATCCGTTTCGGAGGCAGTGTCGCCAAGCTGGCAGTGTGATCCGGCGTCTCGATGATCACCTCGTGCGCCCCAATCCCGTTCATGCGATCGAACATGCCTTCAGCCTGCCGGTTCAAGGTGCCTTCAATCCCCAGAGCAGGAAACTTATTCGGAACCACGCGGACGGTCCATCCCGGCGTGTCGCGCTGCGGCGGCGGTCCGCCGTTTGGGTTCGGGCGGTAGGCTTGAATCTCTGGTGGGGTCTTGGTTTCGTTGCCGTAGCAGAAGGGACAGAATCCCCCCTTGATCTTCATATTTTCGCGGACAAAATCGGTTGGGCGCTTCGCCCGGTCCGTCGAAATAATCACCCAGCGGCCAACAATCGGATCTTTTCTAAGCTCAGGCAATTACTGAATCCTTTCAATGCGGTCGCGCAAATTTTTCATTTTACGCCGACAAGGATGCGTTGCGAAACACCTCGATCAACGGGCGGGAACTGGGACCGTCATAGTATACGCTTACAATATCGAATCTCCACTGGCACGATGGTGGTAGCCGTCTCAGGTAGTCGCGCGCCACCTGGGCAACCTCGCGCCGTTTGTGCCGGTCCACCGCCGCCTCGGCGGTCTTTACGTCGTGCGTCGTCCGCGTTTTAACTTCAATGAAACAAAGAACATCGTCCTCCCACCCAATCAGGTCAATTTCCCCGGGGTAGCGCGGCGAGCGAAAATTCCGCTCCACCATCACATAACCCAGCTTCCGCAAGTGGAAGTAGGCGTCTTCTTCTCCCTGCGCGCCGGTGCGATGGCGAACCGGCCGCGGGTCCGCTGGCAAAACGCGCTCCGCAAGCCAATCCAGCCCGTGAATGATCGTGCGCGTGAAAACTACGGGAAGCATAATAAACAGGGAATCTTCACTGTAGTGGAAGGCCCGGTCGCGCGATGTGATCTGACTCACAAGTCGAGCCAATTACGCCAGGTTCTTTCCCAGAAACGGAAGCATGTGGGGACAGCCGCCCCGGCAGTCCAGCGTCAAGGAAGCAATGTGGGGACAGCCGCCCCGGCAGTCCAGCGTCAAGGAAGCAATGTGGGGACAGCCGCCCTCGGCTGTCCAGCGGCCCGGAAGTATCGGGCCGCTAGCCTCGCTAAAGCACGGCAGCCTGCCGCTTTATTCGCCGCCCACCGCCGCAATGCACTTTTCCAGCACATTCACAGCAACATCGGCTTCTTCTTTCGTGACCACCAGCGCCGGACAGATTCGCACCGTGCTTGGCCCGCAGCCCAGGAACAACACGCCGTGCTCGAACGCCATTTCGACAATGCGGTCGCGCTCCACGTTCCCGTACTCCTTGGTGGCCTTGTCCTTGACGATATCCACGCCGATCATCAATCCTCGTCCGCGCACATCGCCCACCAGTTTCAGCTTCGAGGGCCATTCCGCCATGCGCTTCATCATGTGATTGCCCACGCTCGCGGAGTTCTCGAGCAGTTTCTCTTTTTCGATCACATCGAGCGTAGCCAATGCCGCCGCGATCGCCACCGGATTGCCCCCAAACGTGGAAGCATGCGATCCCGGAACCCAGTCCATGATCTCAGCGCGCGTCATGGTGATGCCCAGCGGCATGCCCGAGGCGATGCCCTTCGCCATGCACACCATGTCAGGCTCAACCCCGGTGTGCTCGACCGCGAACCACTTCCCGGTGCGTCCAATGCCGCTCTGCACCTCGTCGACCACCAACATGATTCCATGGCGATCGCAAATGCGCCGTAGTTCCTGCATAAAAACTTTGGGCGCGACTACGTAGCCGCCTTCGCCCTGCACCGGCTCCACAAAAATCGCGGCGACCTCCTCCGGCGCCAGCGTGGTCTTGAACAGCTTCTCTTCGATGAATCGGGCGCAGCCCAGCGCGAAATTGTCCGCATCCTGCGGTCCGCCTACGCAGCCACGGTACACGTCGGGATAGCGCACATGCGTCACTCCCGGCACCAGCGGCGAGAACCGCCGGCGCTGCTGCGGCTTCGACGCGGTTAGTGAGAGCGCCCCCATTGTCCTTCCGTGAAATGCTCCTAAAAATGCGATCACGTTCTGCCGCCTGGTGTGATAGCGCGCCAGCTTCAAAGCGCACTCGATCGCTTCCGCTCCCGAGTTGCCGTAATAAATGCGATGCGGCCCCGGCATGGGCGCGATCTTCGAGAGCCGCGCCGCCAGGTCGACCATGTTTTCGTAATAAAAATCGGTGCCCGACATGTGAATCAACTCGCCCGCCTGCTTTTGGATGGCGGCGACTACATGAGGATGGCAGTGTCCGGTCGAAGTCACGGCAATGCCGGCGGAGAAATCAAAAAACTCGTTACCGTCGACATCGGTCACAACGATGCCGCGCCCGCTCTTCGCCACCAGCGGATACGAACGCGTATACGACGGCGAAATATATTTCTCATCGCCCTCGAGCACGCGCTTGGCGTTCGGCCCAGGCAGGGCGGTCTTGATCTTGGGACCGATTGCGGTCATGGTGTTGGTGGTCATGATATTCCTCCGTAAGATAGCGCCAGTCGTTTCCGAGTCTGGTTTCGCCTGTTGACCGAGTAGCACAACGTCATGCGCCGCAGGGTCGGGAGTGGCACCATCATCCGTGCCACGAGTACTTGCAAGGCCCGATTCAGTCGCGCCACGATTCGTGGAAAGGCCTGACTTACGTCGTGCCAGGGTTCGGGAAGGGCACAACTTGAGTCGTGCCGCTAAAGCGCATTCATGAATTGGGCTTTAGCCCCTGAGGAGGAAAGTACTAGTCGCTACCGAATAGGCTCGGACGCAACCGCGAAGGCAGGTTCGCCCGATATCGCCGCGGACACACCAGGCAGTGCAGCCAGCACTCGGCCCGGGATGAGTTGGGCGAATAAGGAAGACGCGAATTGGAATTTTTGTGCAGCATCGCGAACGGTCGACATCACTAGCTGATTATAGCTGGAAGGGATAAACGGCGGAACCCTTTTCTGGTAACGGATGGACACGGCCGTTATGAATCGCCTCGGAGAGATGCAGCTAGCTGTGTCTTGCCGACAGCTCCTCGTAAGTTGTTGACGCTCCCTGTAAGTCATTGCGTTCCGGTGTAAGTCGTTGAAAGTTCGTAGAAATGCGAATGCGCTTCGATAGAGCACGAATCGAGCGGCCGAGGACAATTCCCCTCATCCCAGCAACAATCGTCCATGCCAGGGCCGTTTCCGGCTCAAGAAAGGCCATCGTAGAGGCAAAGCAAAGAACAATTCCAGGCCAACGCGCCCAACTTACATACGATGGACGGATTTGTATGTACATATGGGCCAAGCCGAACTTTTCTAACTCTCCGGAAAGACGCCGAGCCCGACATCCCAATCCTGAAGCAAGCCAAAGCCGAGTAGGCGAGGCTGCAATAGCGACCCTCGTGGGTCAGGAAACCAGTACGATTTTTCCCCTCTGTCCATCACCGCTCCACGCTGCGATGTGATGAATCATTTCGCGGGTTCCCAACCCTCCGGCAGCATGTCGAATGCCAGCGTGTCACGGTAGGCGTACTGACTGCCTTCCAGTACTGCCACTGGCGTGAGCATGTGCCAGATGCGGTCATCATCGAAGACGTAACACTCACCGCATTCGCGCATCGTGAAGCGATCCATTTCGTGCTTGTCATTGTCGGTGATGACGACTTCTCCGCCGCGAGCACCGCAGCGGTTCAATAGATGCGTGGCGATGTATTTTTCCCCGTCTTTATGCAAGCCCGGTGGACTCGTGTCGCACGGTCTACCCGGCGTAGCTGCGAACCTTATCAGGTGAACGTTGACCAAATACCTCGTTCCAACCGCCGAGAGCGGCAGGTAATGCAGGTGGTGAGCAATCATCTTGCGAACGCCCATGGAAGCAGCGATTGTCGCGGGCAGCGGAGCATACTCTCGCGGCTGGTCGCCTAGCGTGGTGTTGTATTTTCTCAACTGCACGTAAGGTGTGTTCTCCTCGCTCAACCACAGGTTTACACCGCCCTCAACAATCTCGGCGCGGACACGATTTAAGGAACGGAATCTGTCACCCCCGTCATAGTACTTGTCCTTTGGAATCGACCAAGCTGCATGGGATAACGCTTCCAGAGAACGGGCTATGTCTACATCAATTCTGAGCGGCTGGCGAGTGAACCCGCGCTCGATGAGGTCGTTTCGCGACGTGTCATTGTTTGCAACTGGAATGATGGCATCTTGACTCATGATTGCTCCTGACAATTGATGGACGATTGCGTGACCAACAGAAATTCCATTCCCTCGCTGGCAGCGAATCGGAACGCACCAAACCTCCATTAGACCGGAATCTCCTTTTTCACTTCAAGAACGATACGATCAAGCGCCAACCTTCAACGTCCAAGGTACGCGAAGCTGCAATAGTCGTTTTTGTGCTTAAAGTCCTTCCAATTGACCTAGCCACGATTGCGTCATAACATTCCCGCCAATGGGCACATCTTCCCAACTTCTGGGGCAGACCATCTCGCATTACCGCGTAATCGAGAAACTTGGCGGCGGCGGGATGGGGGTGGTTTACAAAGCCGAAGACGTAAAACTGGGTCGTCTTGTAGCTCTCAAGTTCCTGTCCGACGACGTAGCCAAAGACCCGCACTCTTTGGAGCGGTTCCGACGCGAGGCGCGTGCTGCCTCCGCACTGAACCATCCCAATATCTGCACGATCTACGAAATTGTCGACCAGCATGGCGAGGCGTTCATCGCAATGGAGTTCTTGGACGGCATGACGCTGAAGCATCGGATCGGCGGAAAGCCGTTGGAGATCGAATCCGTGCTGTCGTTGGGCATCGAGATCGCGGATGCGCTGGACGCTGCTCACTCCGCAGGGATCATCCACCGCGACATCAAGCCGGCGAACATATTCGTGACGAAGCGCGGTCACGCAAAGTTGCTGGATTTTGGACTGGCAAAGGTGATGCCGCCCCCAAGCAAGCTGGGCGAGACTGGCGCGACCGCCGCATCGACGGTGACCTTGGAAGAACACCTGACTAGTCCCGGTCAAGCAGTTGGAACCATCGCCTACATGTCGCCCGAACAAGTCCGCGCCAAGGAATTGGATGCCCGCACTGATTTGTTTTCGTTTGGCGCTGTTCTCTACGAGATGACGACGGGGATGCTGCCTTTTCGTGGCGAAAGCACAGGAGTAGTTTTCGACGCCATCCTGAACCGGGCTCCATTGCCTCCCTTGCGGCTGAACCCCGACGTGTCGCTCAAACTAGAGGAGATTATCAGCAAAGCTCTGGAGAAAGACCGCAATCTGCGCTACCAGAATGCAGCCGATGTCAGAACCGACTTGCAACGGCTGAAGCGGGACAGGGAGAGCGGGCACAGTACGGCGGCAAGCTCCAGAACGATCGCAGTGCCGCATCGCAAGGTCTGGAAGTTTGCGGTTTCCAGTCTAACTGTCGCCCTCCTCGTGGCAGGCGGCGGGTTTTACTATCGCTCCCATCAGCAAAGCAAGCATCTGACCGAAAAGGACACTATCGTTCTCGCGGACTTCTCCAACAGCACGGGCGATCCCGTGTTCGATGACGCGCTGAAGACGGCGCTCACCGTTTCTTTGAGGCAGTCGCCCTTTCTGAACGTCATCTCCGATGACAAGATTGCCTCGACGTTAAAACTGATGACGCTTCCATCCGACACAAAACTGACGCCCGAAGTGGTGCGGGAGCTTTGCCAGCGGGCAGGTAGCAAAGCATACATAGTTGGGTCGATTGCTAGTCTGAGCAGCGAATACGTGCTGGCGTTGAAGGCGGTGAATTGTCAGAGTGGAGACCCGCTTGCACTGGAACAAGTCACGGCATCCTCCAAGGAAAAAGTCTTGGACGCGCTGGGAGGTGCAGCATCGAAGTTGCGCGGCGAACTAGGGGAGTCGCTTGCTGAAGTGCAAAAATTCGATGTCCCACTGCCCGATGCGACAACCTCATCCCTCGAAGCGTTGAAGGCGTACACACTCGGAGAGAAGTCACATCGTGAAAAAGGCACATCTGCGGCAATCCCCTTCCATCAGCGTGCCGTCGAACTCGATCCGCGATTTGCGATTGCCTATCAGGGCCTAGGTGACGACTACTACGTTCTGGGTGAGACAGGACGTGCGAGTGAATACTTCACCAAGGCGTTCGAGTTGCGTGAGGGCACCAGTGATCGCGAAAAACTGGCAATTACCGCAGACTACTATTCGAATGTGACTGGACAACAGGACAAAGCCGCGCAAACCTATGAGGAAGCCATTCAAACCTACCCGCGAGAGTACAGGCTGTATCTTGATCTCGGCACCGTTTACAGCTTTCAGGGACAGCATGAGAAAGCCAGAAGAGCTTTCATCGAAAGCCTACAGCTAGCTCCGGATCACGCTGGTGCCAGCAGCGATCTAGCCAATACCTTGCTGGCGTTAGAGCGTTTCGATGAAGCCCGACAGATACTGCATCAGGCAGAAGAGCGAAAAGGGGATATTTTCATACATCACAACGCGCTTTATATCTTGGGTTTCTTTGCGGCAGATGTACCAGCCATGGAGGAAGAGCTTCAGTGGTTTGCAGGCAAACCAGAAGAGAATTTCGGGTTGTCCCTTTCATCCGATACCGAAGCTTACGAAGGGCACGTGCGTAAGGCGCGACAATTGACCAAACAGTCGGTTGATTCCGCGATCCGCGCCGACAGCAAGGAGACTGCGGCTGTATGGCGGGAGATTGCCGCACAGCGGGAGGCTGCTTTCGGTGACCCCATCAAAGCGAAGCAGGAAGCGACCGATGGGCTCAAGTTCGCCCCTGCGAGTCCAAGCGCAATGCCCGAAGCCGCTCTTGCATTTTCGATAGCTGGCGATGCCGGAAGAGCCGAATCGCTGGTGCAAGAATTGAATAAACGTTTCCCGCTCGATACGCAAATTCAGTCTTTGTGGCTGCCCGCAATTCGCGCACAGATAGCACTGAATCGGAACAACCCCGCGCTTGCGTTGAATACCCTCGAAGCCGCTTCGCCGATAGAATCAGGGCAAATTCCGTTCGTCTCCAATATTTCCTGCCTCTACCCAACCTACATTCGCGGTGAAGCGTATCTTGCAGCCGGACAGGGCAATGCTGCCGCCGCCGAGTTTCAGAAGATTCTCGACCACAATGGCATTGTCTGGAACTGCTGGACAGGAGCGTTAGCGCACCTGGGAGTGGCGCGGGCGAATGCGCTGCAAGCGAGAACGTCGCAGGGGGCCGATGCCGACGCCGCACGACTACGAGCATTGGCGGATTACAAAGACTTCCTCGCACTTTGGAAAGACGCCGACCCAGAAATCCCAATCCTGAAGCAAGCCAAAGCGGAGTATGCCAAGTTGCAATAGCTATCCGCTATCATGGGCTGACTGCGAGCGACGATAAGGAGGTCAGTATGGTTCGAGAACGTGCGTTGAAGACTGTGTTGGTGGTGGTGGGATTGTTTTTTACGGCGGGAGTTGTTCCGCTGACAATGTTTTTCTCGCGACAGCCTGTGGTGCCGATGTTAATGAGCATCTATGTCACACTCGGAATTTTCTTGCTGCTGGCGGTGCGTGACCCAGCGGCGAATCGCAGCCTGATCACCTTCGGCGGATGGGCAAATCTTGCGCATGCTGGGGTAATGGCTGCGCAGGAATACCGGAATGTGATCGAGCGCCGAGAACTCGCGGGGGTGGTGGTGTTCGCAATCGTCGGTGTGGTGCTGGTCGCACTGGCTCCCGCGAAGCAATCAGTCGTGAAAGGGTCGGCTGTTGTGGCATAGCGAGCAGCGAGGCTAGTGACCTGTCGCAGAGATTTCGTTTGTACGGCAGAATCCTACCGCCCACCCACGCGTCTGATATCTTTTAACTTCCCCTGCTTCTCACGCCCATGCCTTCCGCTCAGCGCCCACGACCGTGGATGGTGATTCTTGCCTTCGGACTGGTGTACTTGTTCTGGAGCTCGACGTATCTCGGCATCGACATTGCGGTGCAGACCATCCCACCGGCGCTCATGTGCGGGGTGCGTTTTTCGATTGCGGGGACGGTCATGCTCGCGGTCTGCGCGGCGACTGGCCGCCGGATCCTTTATTCTCCCCGGCAAATCGCGCTGGCCGCCGTGGTTGGCCTGCTGCTACTAATGGGCGGCAATCTCACTCTTTCCTATGCGGAACTCGCGGTTCCGTCCGGCCTGGCTGCGCTCATTATCGCCATCACGCCGTTGTGGTTTCTGGTGCTCGATTCCCTGCTGCTCGGCGACCATCACATTTCGGTGCGCGGCAAAGCTGGATTGTTTCTTGGAATCGTCGGCCTGTTTGTGCTGGTCTGGCCGCAGTTGCAAGCCGGAACTCTCGGCCACCGCGAGTTGTGGGCATCGATCAGCCTCATCTTTGGCTCGTTCAGCTGGGCGCTGGGGTCGGTGCTCTCCAAGCGGTGGCAGTCGGGCATGGACGTATTCAGCGCCACCGCCTGGCAGATCGTTGCGGCAGGAGCGGGAAATTTCGTGTTCGCGATTTTCAATGGCGATCTCGCGCACGTGCGCTGGACCGTGCGCGGCGTCGGCGCCGTAATGTATCTGGTCGTGTGCGGTTCCTGGATCGGCTACACCGCCTACATCTGGCTGCTGGAGCACGTGCCCACCGCGAAGGTCTCGACCTATGCCTACGTGAATCCCGTGATCGCGGTGTTTCTGGGATGGCTGATTCTGCACGAACGCGTCGACCGCTTCATCCTGATGGGAAGCGCAATCGTGGTGCTCTCGGTAATCCTCGTAACCAGCGCGAAGGTGAAAGCGAAGACTGTGGCGGAGGAACTTCCGGCCGTGGAAGCGGCGGGCGACTAGGCAGCGATTTCAGAGTTCAGATTGCAGATTTCAGATTGCAGATGATTGCAGATTGCAGATTGGACGTTGCAGTTTGAATGCCTCGCGGGCATTGAATTCTGAATTTTTCATTCTGAATTCTTCATTCTGACTTCTGAAATCTGAAATCTACAATCTGCAATCACTTCGTCTCTTCCTCTTCCGCGTCCTCCACCACATCGACCACATGCCCGCGAATTGCGAACGTCTGTTTCGCGGCGCCTCCCAACTCAAAACTGGCGCGCACGGGATTGCGCTGCCACGACGGGGCGGGGCAGGCCGAATCGGGCGCCGCATCATCGGCGACGCTGTTATCGGAGATCGGCTTCTTCAGCACCGGCTTGCGGCGACCGATCTGCGCGACAATCGCAAAAATTTTCTTTCCGTCGTCGGCCACACCGCAATAGGCAACATAGTCCCGGTACCAACTGGCCGCGGAATAATAAACGTCGAACTCCGGAAGATTGATGGAGGCAACGTGGCCGGTCGCGCGATCAACCAGCAGCCAGGCTCCGCGCTGCCACTGCCAGCGCGGACCGGACTCTTCGGGGAGGCTGTCGTTCACCCGAAACGCGCGCCGCACCACAAACACCCGATCCGTCACCTCGTGTGGCGAACCCAGGGCATATTCTTTAACGCGTCCATCCACTACCAGCGCCCGAATCTTGATGGTCACCGGCTTGTCGTCCGCGCCCCGCCCCGCCAACCACGGCACTGCGGTCCATTTTCCGAACGTGATGACGTGGACTTTCGGGGCGGTGGCTCCGGCGGCGTTAGGCGACAGCACAGCCCACACCAGCACGCCGGCCGCGCAGATTTTTGCAACACGCATGTGCTGAGAGTAGGCACCGAACTCGTTTGAGAACAAGGACGTGCATCACATCCGCAAAATTCTGCGTGCCAATCTGGGAATAGCGCATTCCCAAAAAGGGATGAGCCTCTTTCAGAATTTGTCTCCTCTCGGCGAAAATTTGAAAATGGGTTTAGAATCATGGGCAAGTTAGCGATTTCACTATGAGCGTCGCGCCTGTCTCTCCGTCCGGACCGTTTGCGCGGACAACTGCCAAGACGCAAGTCGCCTCTTATCAACGTATGGGTAATCTTTTGCTTCACCACCGCGCACCTCGAATTCTAGTAGTCGACGATCAGCCCAGCATCGCGGGCCTGATGAGCCAACTCCTCACCATGCGCGGCTATGACGTGGTCACCGCTGCCAATGCCGAGCAGGCTGAGGCAGAAGTCCGCAAACAATTGCCGGACCTGATTCTTTCCGACGTGATGATGCCAGGAAAGTCGGGCTATGAATTGTGTCGCGGTTTCAAAGAGAATCCGGCCACGCGCCTCATTCCTTTCGTCTTGATCACCGGACTTAGCGATAGCACCGACAAAGTACGCGGCATCGAGGCCGGCGCTGACGACTTCCTCAACAAGCCCGTTCTCGCCGAGGAACTGATTGCCCGTGTGAAATCGCTGCTCCGCCTGAAAGAATTTACCGACGAACTGGAAACCGCCGATTCCGTTCTATGCACGCTCGGGCTGATCGTCGAAGGCCGCGACCCTTATACCGAAGGCCATTGTGAACGGCTTTCGGTGCACGCCGCGGACCTCGGCCGCCACCTTGGCATGGATGAGGATTCCATTCTTGCCCTGAAGCGCGGCGGATATCTTCACGATCTGGGCAAGATTGCCGTGCCCGATGACATTCTCAAAAAAGGCAGCGACCTCACGCCCGAAGAGTGGGCGGTGATGAAACTCCATCCCGTGACCGGAGAAAATATTTGCCGGCCCTTGCATTCCTTGCGGCTGGTGTTGCCCATCATTCGCCACCACCACGAGCACTCCGACGGTTCGGGATATCCCGATGGTCTGACCGGAGCGGAAATTCCGGTGCTGCCTCGAGTTCTGCAGGTGGTCGATGTCTACGACGCGCTCCGCACCGCGCGCTCCTACAAAGCCCCGCTCACCCACGAACGGGCCGCCCAGACCATGCGCGAAGAGGCCGCCCGCGGACTTTGGGACGCAGATTTAGTGGGGGAGTACTTTTCCATGCTGGAGCAGAAACGACAGGTGGCGTAACCTGCTCTTAGTTAGGACAATCGAGGGGAGGTGAGTATGCGCTCCGCGTCCGCCGTCTTGGCCGCCCTCTTCTGTGGTTTTTCACTTCCAGCTTTCACGCAACAAGGATTCGCGCAACAAAGCGCACCCCCGGCCTCGGTCACGCCACTTTCCTCAGCCGCGACCACTCCGGCGCAGACCGATCGCCACATTTCGCTGGATGTTGTCGTAACCGACAAGTCCGGTAAGCCGGTGCCCGGCTTGCAGCAGCAAGACTTCGCTCTTCTGGATGACAAGCAGCCGCAGAAAATTCTCTCTTTTCGCGAGACCGACTTCGCAGCGAACAGAACCAGCGACGCGACAGACGCGGCAGTGCAGGTCATTTTGCTGGTCGACGCAGTTAACACTTCGTTTCACAGCGTGAGTTACGAGCGCCAGCAAATCAATAAATTCCTGCAGCAGAACGGCGGTCACCTCCCCTTGCCCACCTCTTTGTTAATCATGACCGATACGTATCAGGGCCGGACTGTGGTAACTCGCGACGGGAACATTTTGGCGGAGGCTCTCAACTCCAATCAATCCGGCCTGCGCACTATCGGCAGATCCCAGGGATTCTACGGCGCTCAGGAGCGCATTCAGATATCTCTTAGTACTCTGGAAAAATTCGCTTCTAATCTGTCCACCGAGCCGGGCAGAAAACTTCTGATGTGGATCAGTCCAGGATGGCCCTTGCTCTCAGGTGCGAACGTCGAACTCACCGATCAAAATCGCAAGTGGCTCTTTAAAAACGTGGTCGAGTTCTCCCGTGCGCTGCGAGAAGCTGGCGTCACGCTGTACAGCCTCGATCCAGTGGGAGTGGAGGATGCGGGTTCGTTCCGAACGTTTTATTACGAGAGCTTCCTCAAAGGCGTGAAATCCACTAATGATGTGCAGAATGGCAATCTCGGGCTCCAGGTACTCGCGGTTCAAAGCGGTGGGCGGGTTCTCAACTCCAGCAACGACCTGACGAAGTCGCTTTCAACCTGCTTGACCGACGCAAAAGTGTTTTACACGCTCTCGTTTGAATCGCCTCCGGCTGACCAACCTGACGAGTATCACAGCCTTGAGGTCAAAATTGGCAAACCTGGACTCACGGCCCGTACGCGAACCGGATACTACGCTCAGCGCGAGCAGCACTAGACATCCGAGACTTCTAATTTCCGAAATCGTAAAACGACCACGTACAATGACGATGCTGCTTCCCTGCACCGTAAGCCGGCATCTCGGCCGGTCGGCACTCTGCGACTGAGAACTGAGAAGATGTCTCACAATATGGTTAGCGATCTTGATTCGCCGATTTAAACCGCTGATTCCGTTGATCCGAGGCAGCGGGTCTGTTTACTAACTTGGTTTTATGAGACAGCTTCTGAGAACTGAACTAATTAATCTTCTTTGCCCGCGCGATCCGTTCATCGATCGGCTTGCGCCCCGCGAATCCTTCCTGCGTTCCGTGCCAATGTGTAATGGACTTCTCGCCCAACTTCCAGCACAGCAGAATAATCTGGCCTTCCACGTCGCACGGAAAATCAAGCAGGCCAACGTCGAGGTCTTTCACTTGCACGCCAATCGAGTCGATCTCCGCCAAGGCATCTTTGGCGCGTTGCTCGGCCTTGGCCCGCTCCGCTTTGCGACGTGCGAGCGGGACCACATTGAGAAACATGCCGCCGTTCAGAAAGACTCGGTGAGCCAGCGCCTGCAACTCGGCGTCAACTTCTTCCAGCACTTTTTTGCCCGCAATCGCCGTGCGCAGTAGCGACTCCAGCACGGGTAGGAGCGATTTCGCTTCGTCAAGAGTAAAAGTACGGTCGGCCATAGGATTCGTTCTATTTTAGCGCAGCCAGCGCTTGAGCCGTGGTTATTGGATTTATAAGCAGCGGGCTAACTTCGTTCACTACCGATTTATCCGTGAAATCCGTGTGAATCCGTGGCAAGTGCTTCAGCGGCTTCTGCCCTGCGACGGATCGGAAGACGTGGCTGTATTCAAATCGACGTGAAGACCTTGGGCGGGGCTGGTTCCCGGAGGATAGCAATTGCCATCGCGATTGTAGTTCGAGCAGCTTCCCGCGACGTCCTTGCGCTGTGGCGATTGCGCGAACTGCCAGACTTCCGCAAACGAAACGCCGCTCGCCGCGGGATTCGGCGGCGCCTGCGGAAATCCGCATCCCGGAGCGGGTGGACACGCATCGTTGATGGACCAGTAAACGATCTCGCGGTTTCCTGCGCTTTGCCGAATATCTTCGGCGGTGACTACGTTGCCATCGTCCGCCGCCGGAATCCCGGAACAATAAATGCCGGCGCGGAATCCCGCGGCAACGACGCCGTCGACCCAGGCGTAAATGTAAGCTTTCTGCTCAGGCAGCATGCGTCCGCCCTGTTCCTGGTCCAGGAAAATGATGGTATTGCGGGGAAAGCTCTCGCGCCGCGCGGCCTTGGCGGCGCCGCGCGCGTCGGATCGCCCCAGGCGGGTAGCATTTGTCACGGTTTTTAACTGGGCGTCGAGCCGCCCGTTGAACAGCACGAGAAATCCGAACCCCGCGGACTCGACCGCAGCCCGATGCCCTGCCCAGCTATTTGAATTTGCTCCGGGAGGGTTGTTCAGCCAATATCCGGTGTAAGCAAAAGTCTGTTTCAGAGTCTTAAGGCTGGCGTCACCGGGATATTCGTTGCGATCAAAGCCGAGATAGGTGCTCTGGGCTTGCAGGAATGCGCCAGCGAAAACCAACGCCGCAGCAATAGATGTAACTCGCCGAGCCTTCACCCGTTCATCTTAAATGGAAAGGAGTCCAACAAGTATGTCTGCATTGTCGCCGTTATCGACGTTTTTTGCGTTCTCGAAGTTCGCTGCGTTATCGACGTTTTTCTCAGCGTTCTCGGCGGTCAGGCTTCTTGCTGAAAGCTGATAGCTGACAACTACCCCCCAATGTGGACCATAGTCCGCGAGGCGGGCACGAAATCCGCCTCGCCAATATGGTGCCGCTCTTCCTTCTTCGCCACCACGCCGCGGATGAACTCCGCCAGTTCTTCGTCCGAAGCCCCGCGCCGCATCTGCGCGTGCAGGTCATGATCCCACACCGAGAACAGGCAGGTGCGAATTTTTCCGTCGCTGGTGATGCGGATGCGGCTGCAATGTCCGCAGAAAGGATGCGAGACCGGCGCGATGATGCCGATCTCTCCGACTCCATCTTCAAAGCGGTAGCGCCGCGCGGTCTCCGAGCGGGCGTGCGGGATCTCCACCAGCGGCCGGTACTCCGCCATTCGCGCGAGAATTTCCTCGAGCGGGACCACGGTCGAGGGCGCCCAGGTTCGCCCCTCCTCCAACGGCATGAACTCGATAAATCGCACCGTAACGCCCTCTTCCCGCGCGAACATGCCGAACGGAATAATCTGATCTTCGTTGAAGCCGCGCATCAGCACGCAGTTCACTTTCAGCGGCCACAGCCCTGCCCGCCGCGCCGCCCGAATGCCTGCCAGCACGTGATCGTATCCATTGGGCACGCGCGTGATGCGCGCGAAGCGGTCGGGATCGACCGCATCCATCGAGACCGTAACCCGCGTCAGTCCCGCATCCTTCAGCGGCTGCGCCATTTCGGCCAGCATGTGCCCGTTCGTGGTAAGCGCAATATCCAGCGGGTCGTTATTTTGAAACGTAAAGGCGTCAGCGTTTTGAAAGGGCACGGCTTCAGCCGTGCCGTTAGCTCTCGAAAAAGAAGCGGGCTTCAGCCCCGGAGGACGCAACTTCGCCAGTTCGCGCACGAACTCCACCACTCCTTTGCGCAGCAGCGGCTCCCCGCCCGTGAGACGAATCTTCGAAATCCCCAAGCCCACCAGCACCCGCGCCATCCGCAGATAATCCTCAAACGGCAGGTCGCCATAGAGCGCCCCTTCATTCCCCGTCCGGCAATACACACACTTGTAGTTGCACCGGTCGGTGATGGAGATCCGCAGGTCAGTGATGGCGCGTCCGAATTTGTCGCGAAGATCAGCCATTAGCAATTGGCAGTTAACATTTAGCCGATCGCGTTCATCGCCACCTCGGGCAGGAACGACAGCTAAATGCCAAGTGCTAATTGCTAAATGCTTCAGGAGAGAAAACAAACAGGCGGGATCATCCCGGCAGCCGTTTCCTTTCCAATGCGCTTCTTCCGAAGCACGGGAGGCGCCGGCGTTTCCACCAGCACCCTCGGGAAGATTTCCCCAGCGATCTCTGCGAATCCTCCGCGATCTCAGCGGTCAAAAGCTGTCGATCGCGGAAGGAGCCGAGAAAAGACCGTTAAGAAGTCTTCCCTAGCCGCCCCAGCCCGGGTATGCCCAGTGGCCGAAGCGGTCGGAAACTTACTTTCACATTATAGGACGAGCCAGATCGAAAAGAAGATTCATGGTTTTAGATTGCCCAGTGCTTTTTCGATCGCCGCCTCGGCCAGCGGCGCCATAATCTTGAACCCCGCCGCATTCGGATGCAGCCCATCGTCGGCAAGATCCTTCTTCATCAGTCCCTTGTCGTCGACCAGGGCGCTGAAATAGTCGAGATAAGTACAGCCGTTGGCCGCCGCCGAGCAGTAATCCTGCAGCCAATGGTTGAGCGCCAGAATCTTTTCCGGCGACCGCTGCGCAAAGAAATCCTGCGATCGCGGCGTGTAGTTGTGCACCGGCAGCACCGAACAGTAAATCACCTTGATGTTATGGACACGGGCGAGCTCCGCCAGCGATGCATAGTTCGCCTCGATGTCCTCCAGCCGCATCGGCCCGGTATTGCCGGCAATGTCATTCGTTCCCGCGAGAATAATGACGACCTTGGGTTGCAGGTCGATGACGTCCTGGCGAAAGCGCACCAGCATTTGTGGCGTGGTCTGGCCGCCGATGCCGCGGTTGATGTAGGGCTTGCCCGGGAAATAGTCCTCGAGGTGCCAGATGTCGGTAATCGAGTCGCCGAAAAACACGACGCGGTTCTCGCCGGGCGCCGGCGGCTTGAGCGCGGCGTTCGCCTCGCGGTAACGTGCCAGTTGTCCAAAGTCATCTGTAAACACGGCAATGCGCCTCGCCCGATATTGATCCAGCCCGGCGAAGCCGGTAGTGGGGATAGCCGGCGCCGGCGCGGCCTGCTGGCCGATTGCCGTGAGGGCGAACAATAAAACCAATGCGAGTGCCGATATGAAGCGAGACGATTTCATCGAATTGTCCTCGGTGCGGCCTTTCGACTCGGAAATGTGTCTTCCTCACAAAAGGAAATTACGTTGTTTAGGGATTCAAATCCATTTACAGAATATGCTCAATCTCCACATCGCCCCACTTGCGGCTCAGATACTCCGCGATCAGCCGCCGGTGACAGTTTTCGGGGGTAGCTTCGCTGCAGAGCAGGCAGCCGCCGTCGATGACCTCGCGCGCCACCGTGTCCTCCACCTTACGCTTCGCCATCAATGAGAGGAAGTTCGTCTCGTAGTCTGGCCAGCCTCCACGATTTTTCCTGTATTCATCAAGCATCTCTTGCGTCGGCGCCAATTCAGCCAGATGTACATATTGAATCGAAAGAATCGCGTCGCAGAAAAACTGCAGATCATCCCGCTTGGAGAAGCCGGCAAGCTGCGAAACATTACTCAGCCGCACGTCGATGAGACGTTGCAATCCCGGACGCCGCAGCTTGCCAAAAAATTCGCGCGCCGACTTCTTCGTAAATCCAATCGTGAAGACTTTCATCGGCGCAGGTTCCACCCACTAAACCGATATTTGACTCACAGAATATTCAATTTGCTCCGCCTGCTTTTCGTAGGCCATGGCGATCAACTCGTCCCGGCTATGAAAAAGATGGTTCTCCTGAATGCCATGCAGAGCCAGGAGGCGGACCAGTAACGCGTCGTGATCTTCCAGGCTTCCATCCTCAAGAATGTGTCGGACTTGAATGCCCTTCTCGTGCAGGCATCGCGCAATCAAGATCGAGCGATGACAACTGAGCGGTTCTTTCTCGGCACACAGAATGGCGACGCGAAAAGTCTCCATTGCGGCCCGCAGTCGTTCGATTCCCAGTTTAAACAGCGGAGTCTCTGCGATCAGCGCGTACTGCGCGCGCCCGTCGCGGTAGCAGGTGCGATCTTCAGAACGCGCTCCTAGCTCCTGACCCAGAAAAAAATATTCCGGGCCAGACTTCTTGAGCTCGTTCGCCAAGGTCTCGCGATTAAATTGAGGGTTAAACCGGCTGTAGGGCCGGGATCGAACGTCGGCGACAGCAGTAATGTCGTACTGGTCGAGCAACTCCAGCAGGCGCGCGCTAGCGCAATTGGAATGGCCTATTGTGAATATGATCTCGTTCATGGCGAAACGCGAACCACGCCGGCAATCAACTTGTAGCAGGCATTCTGCGCGTCGAACTTTTCACTGAGGCTAATACACAGGATGGGCTTCTGCAACTCGGTGCTGAAGCCGTCCGGATGCAACAGAATCGGTTTTTCAACTACGGGATCGGTGATGGCCAGCACATAATCGCAGCCGGCAAGCGAAAATTGTCCTCGCACTCTCCGTCTCGCCATGCCCCGATCCGCGCCCTCGGTAGCGACCGTGATCTTCAAGACTTCCGGCTGAGCCAGGACAAGAGAATATTGCTCTTGCGCGGCGACGGCGGCTGGAACCTTGTCGTTATGGCCGCTCGCCGTCGAGTCGCCATTCATCCACAAGGGCCGTGGCCGATCGAGCGCAGACAGTAATTGCTGCGCCGTCAACCGCCCTGCAAATCTCCAGCGCACACTCGTATCCACGAGATGATTTTCGGTTTGGCACCCTGACGGCCGCGGCCCCAGCAAACTGACTTCGATCAGGTCGAGCAACTGCGGATCGCGCCAGGTCTTGCGATACCATCGTTCTGCCGTCAGTTCGCCTCGTTCGCGCGCGCTCACCGGACGGCACCACTCGCCCAATTTCTGACCATCCCATTCCTTGCCCGCCACGCAGCGTCCGGTAAGCTTGCGTGAATTTGCCAGGCAGACGATGGTTTTGGAGTACGGCATGACCGAGAACCACTTCAGCGTCTCGCAAAGAATTGTAGCGCTGAGCAGTGCTGGTGGCTTCGCTGGCCATAATTTTTCGAAACAAGTCTTCCCGAAATGGATGCACAGCCTGGCGCTGGGCAGTGTTATCCTTGTTTTCGGACGCGCCATGAGCACCGCCAAACAAGACGTCGAGTCACTGCTGAATAAGCTTCCAGACAACTCCTCAGTCGAGGACATCCAATACCATCTCTATGTCCTGGACAAGGTGCGACGGGGACTGGAGGACGCACGCATCAACGGCACCCTCTCCCAGGAAGAAGTGGAAGAGCGCCTTGGCAAATGGCTCACCGAGTAGATTGGTCTCAGCTCTGTCACTTGATGCGCCTCACATAGATCGTGTCCTCCACACCCCCAACCTTCATCTTGTATCCTCCAGCCGTCTTGACGATCATTACCTCGGGTCGATAGTCGTACTCGTAATCGTAGTCGTACTCGGCCTGTTGCCATATCTGGCCATTGGCTAGCTTAAAAATGGTCTCGCCATCCCACCCGTGAAATTCGCCGTCGATTTCACTCTCGATGACGTCAGGCGTCCCGCTCGGTCTAGCGGTCTCGCCGGTAGTAGCCGCCTGCTTGCCAAAGGACGAGAGCCAAGAATCCAAGTGGGTAATTTCCTCTGGAGAGAGCTTATTGAGACCGCATTTCTTGAACTCCTCTACGGTCATAAGCGACTCGATGTGCACGCCCGTGTTCTTTGCCGGCTGTTTGTCCTGCCCAAACGTGGAAACAAAGAAGCCCAGCAGTCCACAAAATACCGCGATGAATTTTCGATTTGGCATCGGTCGGACTCCATTCTGCTCTGGCTGTCAGTCTTCGAGGCCCAGTCTTAGTTCGGAAGGCTAGAGGGATAAGATTGGTTCGTCAACTGGGCCCCGGCTTGGACAATTCAGCCCTTACATCCCATCATAATTGGGACCGCCGCCGCCTTCTGGAGGCACCCAGGTGATGATCTGGTACGGGTCGGCGATGTCGCAGGTTTTACAGTGGACGCAGTTCGATGGGTTCAAACTGATGCGCTTACCGTTTGGCTGGCTCGCATCTTCCACCATTTCGTAGACGTTCGCCGGACAGAAATTCTGGCAGGGGCTGCCGTATTCCTTCACGCATTGCGAATTGCAGATGTTGGTGTCGTGAATCACCAGGTGCGCGGGCTGGTCTTCTTCATGCTTCGTGCCCGAATGGTAAAGGTCGGTCAGCTTGTCGAAAGTAAGCTTGCCATCGCCCTTGGCGGGACCGAGCAGATAAGCTTCGGCGCCTCCATCCGGGGGCAACTGCGATAGCTTGCGCATGTGCTCATATCCGGCCTTCGCGGGATAGCGGTTGCGCAGGCCGCGCCCGCCAGTGATCGTCTGCAGCCCGACATGAAACATGCCCGCGTACATGCCCCGCTCGAATCCTTGATGAAAGTTGCGCACCTTCCACAGCTCTTCTTTAATCCAGCTCGCTTCCACTTTTTTCTGAAACGTCCCCAGTGTCGCGGCCGACGAATCGTCTTTCGTCAGCGCCTCAAAAGCCGTTTCGGCCGCCAGCATTCCGCTCTTGATCGCAAGATGAATTCCCTTGAGCCGCGCGGAGTTCAGGAAGCCGGCGGAGTCGCCGAGGATCATCCATCCATCGCCGGCAACCGGCGGAATCGCCCACCAGCCGCCGTACGGCATCGACTTCGCCCCGTAGCGAATCATCTTGCCGCCTTCGAGCAGCTTCGCCACAAACGGATGCCGCTTGAACTCCTGCAACACGCGTTGCGGATCGAGCCGCGGGTCGGCATAGTCGAGCCCCGTCACGAATCCGAGCGAGACCACGTTATCTTTCGAACCATAAATCCACGCCCCACCGTATTCTTTCGTGGTCAGCGGCCAGCCCATGGTGTAAATGACTTCACCCGCCGCAAGCCGTCCAGCAGGCACTTCCCAGAGTTCTTTTACGCCCACGCCGTAGGTCTGCGGATTGGCATTCCTGGTGAGATCGAACTTTGAGATGAGTTGTTTGGTCAGCGACCCGCGCGGCCCTTCGGCGAGGATGACTACTTTAGCCTGCAGATCGTAGCCCGGTTCGAAATTGGATTTCGGGTGTCCTTCTTTGTCGACGCCCTTGTCGTCGGTGCGCACGCCGGTCACGCGCTCGCCGTCATAGAGAAGTTCCGACCCGGCGAATCCTGTAAAGACTGTGATTCCCGTCTCTTCCACCTTGCCGCCCAGCCACTTCACGAAGCGGTTCAGCGAGATCACATAGTTCCCGTGGTCGCGCAGGAACGGCGGCGTAATTGGCAGCTTGAACTTGCTTTTCTCGGTAAGGAAGTAGACAGCTTCTCTCGTAACCTCGGCGTCAAGGGGCGCCTCTTTTTCGAAGCCCGGAAGCAATTCGCGCATCGACCGCGGATCGAGCAGCGCCCCCGAAAGACAGTGCTGCCCAACTTCGCGCGCCTTCTCAAGCACGTAAATGTTTTCTTTGCTGAGCGCCGAGTCAGGATGCGCCGCGTTGTGCGCGTCAATCAGTTGCGCCAGCCGTAGCGCACAAGCCATTCCCGCCGGGCCGCCGCCGACAATGACCACGTCGGCCGGCATCTGCGGCCGCTCCACGCCTTCGATCGGTTTGCGGAAAACGAGCATAAGACAGTTTCAAGGTTTCGCAAGGTTTCGCAAGGTTTCAAGTTTCTAAGTTTCAAGGCTCTCGGAGCACAGAATCTCAACTTTTGCTTATTGCAAACCGCTCTTCTTTGAAACTTTGAAACGTGAAACCTTGAAACTTTACCCCCCCGCCTTCGCCTTCTTCACTTCCTCAATCAGCGGCGGCACGATATCGAACAAATTCCCCACAATCGCATAGTCCGCAATCTCGAAGATCGGCGCCTCTGAATCTTTATTCACGGCGATGATGGCGCGCGAGCCCTTCATCCCGACAATATGCTGAATCGCCCCGCTGATGCCCAGCGCCAAATAGAGTTTCGGCGCAACCGTCTGTCCCGACGATCCGATCTGGCGGTCCATCGGCAACCAACCCGAGTCGCAGATCGGACGCGACGCCGCCAGGTCTCCGCCGAGTGCGTCGGCAAGCTGCTTCGCGATCTCGATATTCTTTTGCTCTTTGATCCCGCGGCCAACCGCCACAATAATTTCGGCCTGCGTCAGGTCGACTGCCTGCTTAGCTTCCTTGAAAACTTCCTGCGGCTTGTTGCGGATCACGCCGTCGGCAATTTCAGCCGCAAAGGTTTCAACCGGAGCCGCGCTCGCTCCAGCTTCAGCCTTATCTCCGCGGAACGCGCCATTCTGAAAGGTCGCGAACCATGGCGCATCGCTCGCAAAACTGACGTCGGCGGCGAACTTGCCTTGAAACATCTGCCGCGTGAAAATCAGCTTCCCGCCTTCGTGCTTGAATCCGATGCAGTCGCTGATGACCGTGCGCCCCATGGCGGTCGCCAGCTTCGGCACAAAGTCCCGCACCTGGTAGGTATGCGGCATCAGCACCAGTTTGGGCTGCTTCGTGGTGAGAAATTGCTTCAAAGCGGCGGCAAAAGCGTCGGGCGTGTAAGGCTCGAGCTTTGGAGATTCGACGGCATAAACTTTCGCGACTTTTTTTGTGGCGACTTCCGCGGCAAAAGACGCTACGCTGCCGCCGACGACTGCTGCTTCCAAAGTCCAACCGGTTGCCGCGGCAAGCGCCTGCCCGGCCGCAATGGTTTCCCAGGAAACGCGATTCAGTTTGCCTTCGCGCTGTTCGACAACCACCAAGATGGAATCAGCCATAATAAATTCTCAATTCCCAAGAATGTTTATGTGGGGACAGCCGCCTCGGCTCTGCGCCAAGCGATCCGGCCCCGCGCGGACGAATGCGTCCGCGGCTACACCTACAAAACCCTCAATTCGTTCCGCAGTTTGTCCACCAACTTCTTCGCAATTTCTCCCGCCGACCCTTCAATGTGCTCCGTCTTCTTCGTCTTCTGCGGTACGTACAGCCGTTCGATTTTCTGCAGATTCTCCCCAATCGCCGATTGCACTTCCGCCAGCGCCACCTTGCGCAACGGCTTGTTCTTCGCCTGCTTAATGCCGATCAGCGTGGCATAACGCAGCTTGTTGATGCCCGACTGAATGGTTAACACCGCCGGCGTGGGCATGTCCACGAACTGGAAATATCCCGCCTCCAACTCGCGCTTCACGCGAATCCCGCCGTCCGTCTTTTCGATCTGCATAATGATGGTTGCATGCGGCAACCCCAGCAACTCAGCCAGAATCACGCCCGTCTGCGCATATCCATAATCGTCGGACTGCAGTCCGGTAAAGATGAGATCGAAGTTTTCGTCTTGAATCGCCGCCGCAAAAGCCTTGGCCGTATTAAACGCATCCAGCCCGACAAATTTCGGATCTTCCAGATGAATGGCGCGATCTGCCCCCTTGGCCAACGCCTCGCGCAGCACCTGCTGCGCCCGCGCCGGGCCGCTCGTAATCACCACGACTTCGCCCTTGTGCTTCTCGCGCTGCCGCAACGCTTCTTCCAGCGCATAAGCGTCAGGCTCGTTCACTTCGTACGAGACATCTTCGCGAATCCACGCGCCGCTTTCGTTCAGCTTCAGGGGCGCGTCTTTCTGCGGTACCTGCTTCATGCAAACCAGGATTTTCAAGTGTAAGACTCCTCCCCATGTCCTTTTCAGGCCACGGGAAAACCTTGAAGTATAAATGAGCACCCGCTGTGAGAGGAAATGCGCCCTGTGTGATCTGAATCACTCAGTCTGCGAGGATTTGAAAGCAGTCTGCGAAGGTCTGAAAGATTTTGAAAAGCGTTATGCGGGATTCGCTTCGGGAAGGGCACGGCTTTCGGGAAGGCCACGGCTGCGGGAAGGGCACGGCTTCAGCTGTGCCGCTCGAACTCATCGGCGATGCGGGCTTTAGCCCCTGAGGAGTGCTTTTCCCTAGAGATCGAAAGCGCCCTACTCGGTGATCACCGTGGACTGCCCGGTAAGTTCGAACCGTTTACGGCAGCGCATGTTCTTGCAGGCCATCATGTCGTCTTTGCGCACCATGTACGAGCGGAATTTCGCAAAACGCGCCCGGTCGCGCTCATCGGCACGCCCGGCAAGCTGCCGCTTCTTAGTGCGGACCACCCAGGTGACTTCATATTCCGCCGCCTGATGGCAATGCGGACAATTCAGCGAAGCTGGTTTCTTCACTTGCTTCTCGTCAAAAAAATCGCGCTCTTCCATAATCTTGGGGACGGGAACCGTCGTGCTCCCGACCAAGTATGAATTATTGCACATTTGCTGGGCATACGATTGCTAAACGCCGCCGTTCGCCGCGGCCTCAGGTTACACTCATTTCGAGCGGCACCACGGCGTTTTCGAATGGCCAAAAAGAAAAGAGCGAAGCGTTTTCGCGCCGTAACCGCGGTCAAGGAATTAGCCCGCGAACGCGTCGGCACTCCCCCCGCCGGGCAAATCGTAGTCGAGAAGAAAAAGAAACCGGAGAAGCACAAGCCCACCCTGGGCAAACTGCTGGAAGAGTCCGACTAGCCAAATAACACAACCGTTCTCAGTTGAAACTTGCCGTGACGATGCGATCGCTGCTCAGCGTAACGCTGCAACTTAGTGCGGAGACGCTGTCGCACCCTGCCCAAGCGCCGAAGGTGTGGCCGGCGTTCGGAGTCGCAGTCAATACGACCGTGGTCCCCGACGTAAACGGGGCCGCACAAGTGCTTCCGCAATTGATGCCGCTGGGCGAGCTGACAATGACGCCGTTCGCACCTCCGATCACGCTGACAGAGAGGTTGTGCGTCGCGCCCCCCTGGGGACAGCCCAGGCTCGCAGGCCCGTCTACCGTGACCGTCGCGAAACCCACCACCACATTCCCCTGGGTATTCCCGGAGGTGTAGACACTAGCCGACACGTTCACGATTCCGCAGTCGGAGCCAGCGGTGAGGTGGCCAGCGTTATCGACAATGCCGACGTTCGCGACGTCCGTCTTCCATGTGACCTGTGTCGTGATGTCCTTCATCTCCGGCGGGTGAATATAAGAACCGTAGGCGGTGAGTTGTACCGGAATCTGCGTCACTCCGGCAGGCACAGCCGCACCGTACACCACCGCCGGTGGCGCGATAGTGATGCCTTGCAGTTTCTGGTCTCGCGCACAACTCGACAAACTCAACAGCACTAAGGCAGTGACTATTAACGCGGCTATGCCGAACCACTTCCGGGTCATGATCTCTCCTGGGACGGAGTGGCCGGGTGAACACACCTCGGCGGGGAATGGTCAATTTAGTCAATGGCGAGCCAAAAATCAATAGCCCGCGAGGGCCCCTCGCGTCAGCCCTTCACCGCGTCCGCCACTACCTTGGCGAAGTCTCTGACGTCTTCCTCCGTGGTGTCGAACGAGCACATCCAGCGAACGATGCACTCCTCTTCGATCCATTCGTAAAAAAAGTACCGATCCTTGATCTTCTGGATCGCCGACCGCGGAATTTGCGCGAACACTCCGTTCGCCTCGACTTTCCACATGATCTTGACTTGGGGGATTCGCCGCAATTCCGCCTCCAGCAACTGCGCCATGTGGTTGGCATGCTCGGCGCTGCGGCGCCACAAATCATTGCTCAGCAGCGCCTCGAACTGCGCCGCAATGAATCGCATTTTCGACGCCAGTTGCATCCCTTGCTTGCGCAGGAAGAGAAAATCGCCGCTGAGTTTGCGATTGAAAAACACCACGGCCTCGCCGCCCATGATTCCGTTTTTTGTGCCGCCGAACGACAGCACATCCACTCCCAAGTCGCGCGTCCCCTGCCTCAACGTTTGTCCGAGCGAAGCCGCGGCGTTGGCAATGCGCGCGCCATCCACATGTAGAAACATCTCGTGCTCGTGCGCAAACCGGGCCAGCGCCTGAATCTCGTCCGGGCGGTAGACGGTCCCCATCTCCGTGGATTGTGTGATCGAAATAACCCGAGCCTGCACATGATGCTGATCGCCGATCCCGTGATACGCATGTCGCACCGATTCCAGCGTGATCTTGCCGTCCTCGTGCGGCAGCGGAATCAACTTGCATCCCGTATGTTTTTCCGGCGCCCCGCATTCGTCGGTATAAATGTGGGCGAATTCGCTGCACAGCACCGCGTGATAAGAACGGTTCAGCGACTGCAAACTCAACACGTTCGCGCCCGTGCCGTTGAAAGTAAAGAACACGTCGATTCCGGCGCCGAAGTGTTCTTCAAATTTCGCGACCGCCGACCGCGTGAACGGATCGTCGCCGTACGCCACCACGTGTCCCTGGTTGGCGCGCGCGATTGCCTCCAGAATTTCCGGATGCACCCCGGCATTATTGTCGCTGGCAAAATTGCGAGTGGCCTTGTTCAAAACCTGCGTCATATCGAAACAATGTAGCAGACACGCAGCCGCGGACGCATTCGTCCGCCTGGGATGAGCAACCGGGTGCCCCACCCTTGTCGCGTCTTTGGCGACAGGGTGGGGAATTTGACTGTGGGGAATTTGGCTGGGGTTCTCGCACAAGGAACATCTCATCGCCGCCAGAATTGGCGACTCAGATTTACAATGCGTTTCTGATTATCGCAGGCTCTACGCCGCAACAATTTCTCGCAGCGCCGCGAGCATGCGGTCGACTTCCTCCACCGTGTTGTAGTGCACGAGGCCGATGCGCAGGAAGCCGCCGGATTTTTCCACGTCGAGATGCTCGGTCAGGTTCAGGGCATAGTAGTTTCCGTCCCAGGTAAAAAAGCCGCGTTCGCCAAGTTTCGCGGCGAGTTCAAGAGGCGTGTGATTCTCGATTCGCACCGCGAGGGTTGCGCAGCGCTCGTGGAAGCGTGCCGGATCGGTGATCCCGTAGATTTTCAGCCCGAGAATTTGTTGCAGGCCGGCCATCATTTTTCTCAGCAGCGCGCTTTCATGCTCGTGGATGGCTTCGTAGGCGGCTTCAATGGCGCGGCGGGTTGGGGGCAACTGTCGAGTTTCGCTCGACGGACGGCCGAGAGCCTGCCCTGAGCCTGTCGAAGGGCGACCGTCCCCACATGAATCGAGAACGCGGCGGCCGATGTCGGCGAAATATTCCACACACGCGGCAATGCCGGCGATGCACTCGTGGTTGAGCGTGCCCCACTCCCAGCAATTTGGAATCGCATTCGTGTTCGGCCGGACTTTATAAGGGCGCAGCCGCTGCAGGTGTTCGCGCTTACCGAAAAGCACGCCCATATGCGGGCCGAAAAATTTGTAGGTTGAGCACGCCAGAAAATCGCAATCGAGCGCGGCCACGTCGATCAGGCCATGGGGGCCGTAGTGCACCGCGTCGATGTAGGCGAGCGCTCCCACGGCGTGCGCGAGGCGAACGATTTCCTTGACCGGATTGATCGTGCCGACCGCATTCGAAGCGTATCCGGCGGCCACCACTTTGGTCTTCGCGTTTATCTTCGAGGCGAGGTCGGCCATATCGAGCGTGCAATCTTCGTCGTGGATCTCGGCCCAGCGCACCGTGATGCCCCGATCCTCTGCCATTTGCAGCCACGGCGACACATTGGCGTCGTGGTCAAGGCGGGTGACTACGATCTCGTCGCCCGGCTTGAGTTCGCAGCCAATCGCGCGAGACATCGCGTAAGTCAGCGTGGTCATGTTCTGCCCGAAGACGACTTCATCGGCGCCGCAGTGCAGGAAGTCGCCCATGGCACTGCGAGCCTCGGCAATCATGGCGTCGGTGTGGCGGCTGGTGGCGTAGGCTCCGCCCGTGTTGGCGTTGTCGCGGCGAAGATAGTTGGATATGGCGTCGATCACGCGCTGCGGAACTTGCGTCCCGCCCGGGCCGTCAAGGAAGGCGGCAGGATGGCCGTTAACAGTTTGCGCGAGCGACGGGAACTGGGACCGGATGTAGGCGAGGTCGAGGGTCGTAGCGAGAGTGGATTCAGTGGTCGGCATGGTGATCCTTAATTTTTATCACGAGTGCATTTGCAGCAGTACTCGAGAACGGTGCGAGGGCGTGACGCTCTCGCGACAGCCGGCAGGATGCCGGCGCTACTTGTCGGTCGCAACCGTCCGGACGAAATCCGCCAGCATCCCGTACGCCGTTGCGTACAAGCCGGGATTTTCTTCAGTAATCGCGAGGCCGGGGAAGATGTCGGTTTCGAAGTAGATATAGGACGATGTCCCGGCGATGCGCGCCATCGGCTGCGTGCTCAGAACTTTCTCGGGTCGCACACTGGCCTTCACGCCACTGCCTGTGCGCTGCGCGCGACAGACTAATTTAAACGGCCAGCCGTCGCGACGGGCATTGCGCAGCGCTTGCGGCGTCAGATCGCGGATGCCTTCGCGCTCGATGTCTTCCAGCCGCACCGGGACATCCATTAGCACGGTGACCAGCGCGGCGGTCTTCGCGGCGGCGTCCCAGCCGTCGATGTCGTGGCTGGCGTCAGTTTCGGCGATGCCGATGGCTTGCGCCTTCTTCAGGGCTTCGTCAAAAGTGAGCCCCTGCTCCATCTCGCTCAGGATCACGTTGGTGGTCGAGTTGAGAATTCCATGGAATCCCTGAAGATGAATCGCGGGTAGTTGATCAAACAAAGAAAAGATAGGAATGCCGTCCATCACGGTCGATTCGAACAGAAATTTCTTTCCACGCGCTCGGGCCACTTCGCGCAGTTCGCGGTAGGCGTGGACGATGGGGCCTTTGTTGGCGGTGATGGCATGGGCTCCACGTTCGAGCGCGGCGCGGATGTGGTCGACGGCAGGCTGGCCGGTTTGCACGTTGAGAGAAGTGGCTTCGAAGAGGACGTCGGCGCGAGCGGCGGCCAGCCAGTTGCGGACGTTGCCCGACTGCAATTCAGATTCCTCACTTTTCGCGGCCGAGGGTGGTCGCGCCACACAGGCCTCAGGATCAAGGCCATTCGGATCGGCGATCCATCCCAGGCGGCGCGAGGCAACGCCGGTAATCCGGAAGGCGATGCCGTAGCGATCGCGGAGTTCCGATTCGCGGTCGGCGAGCAAGCGAACCAGCGTGCGGTTGACGTTTCCGTAGCCGAGGAAGCAGAGGTTGTGGATGCGGATGGGAATCTCCTCGGGTGCATCTTGCAGGCTGGGTGCGAGGGCAAGCTGCTCTCGCGACAGCCGGCGGGACGCCGGCGCTACTTGAAAAATTTCGACTCTAGGGAAGCACCGGTGCCCCGGCCCAGACGTAGCAACCTACGTCTCTACAATACGGTTCATTCTTAGCCCATCACCGTGGTGTGCTCGGGTTTCACTTTGTAGAGCACCCGGACTTCGCTGGGTTGCGCATACGGATATTTATCCACACCAAGATATTTCTTGGCCAGTTTGTTGATACTCTCCTCGGCGCCCTCTTCGGTAATCTCGACTACGCGGCCGCGAATCTCGAGATAGCGGTAGGGATTTTCAGGGTCAATGATGGCCATCGACACCCGCGGATCGCGCCGGACGTTGCGGTCTTTCTGGCGTCCTCGGGCAGAGTTGAAAATGACGTGCTCGCCATCGAAGTCGCACCACACCGGCGTGACTTGCGGGCGGCCGTCGGGCATTAACGTCCCCAGGCTGGCGAAAGCGCGCTTCTGAAACAGATCTTTATATTTTTCGGGGATAGCTTGCGACATGAATGCCTCCGGAATTTGGATTTCAGCATTATAGTGGTCTGGCAGGCGAGCAAACAATTTCGACCGCAGGTGAACTCGAACTATGACTGCATGCTTCTGGAGACGCGAGGCCGGTCCCCGCAGAAACTTTATTCTAGCTGCTGTCGTTTTGTTTCTCTCCGGCATTGCAGCGCCATTGCACGCGGCCAGCGAGCGCGACGCGAAATATCCGCCAACAATTGTGTTCATGACGGATTTTGGCGTGGTCGACGATTCGGTCGCTCTCTGCCGTGGCGTGATGTATAGCGTGATGCCCACGGTGCGAATTGTCGATCTGACGCACCAGGTCACACCGTTTTCGATTCTCGATGGAACGCGCTTTCTTTATGGAGCGACGCCGTACTTTCCGGCGGGGACGGTATTTGTGGTCGTGATCGATCCTACGGTCGGCAGCTCGCGCAAGGCCATCGTAGCCCGCTCGAAACGCGGGCAGTATTTTGTGCTCCCGGATAACGGGCTGCTGACGCTGGTTGAGCAGCGTGACGGGATTGAAGCCGTCCGCGAGATTACCAATCCGGAATGGATGATCGGGAGCAAGCTGTCGTCTACGTTTCACGGGCGCGACATTTTTTCGCCGGTGGGCGCGCACATGGCGCGTGGCGATGATTGGAGCAAGGTCGGTCCGGAAATGCCCGTGAAGGATCTGGTGCGGCTGGAATTAAAAGCGGCGAAACTGGATGAGCGCGGGCTGAATGCTACCGTCATTGCGACCGACGGACCGTTTGGCAACCTGGTCACGAACGTGGATGCGGAAGATTTTCTGAAGCTGGGATATCAGCGTGGCCAGGAAGTTCCGGTGACCGTCGGTGGCCGCGAGATGAAGATGAAGTTCGTAAAGACGTTCAGTGACGTGCCACTGAATGAGCCGTTGCTGTACATCGACTCGCGCGGCCATTTGGCCATGGCTGTGAATCAGAATAGTTTTGCGGCGACGTATGGGGTGAAGCCGCCGGCAGACTTATTTATTCCGCGTGCGAAGTGAATCGCGTAGCGGCGGACGCATTCGTCCGCCACGCGAAAGGCGAATAGAAAAGTCAGAAGTCAGAAGTCAGAAGTCAGAAGTCAGAAGTCAGAAGTCAGAAGTCAGAAGTCAGAAGTCAGAAGTCAGAAGTCAGAAGTCAGAAGTCAGAAGTCAGAAGTCAGAAGTCAGAAGTCAGAAGTCAGAAGTCAGAAGTCAGAAGTCAGAAGTCAGAAGTCAGAAGTCAGAAGTCAGAAACATCTCGCATAAGTCAAAGCCCCATCCTGTCGCAAAAAACGCGACAAGGATGGGGCACCCCGCAGCGATTGCGCCGCTGGGCTTCGCCTGCGCGACAGCCGAGGCGGCTGTCTCTACATGATTAGGGATGGCTCTCGACGTCTTTCGCTATGCGCGGTAAGACGGCGCGCAGCAGCGACTCGAAAATTGTCTTCACGCGCTCGCCGGTTTCCATCACTTCCGCGTGCGAGAGCGGTTGGTCCAGGATTCCCGCGGCCATGTTGGTGACGCAGGAAATTGCCAGGACTTTCATTTCCATGTGGCGCGCGACGATCACTTCCGCCACCGTCGACATTCCCACCAGGTCGGCACCAATTCTACGCAAGTATTCGATTTCCGCAGGAGTCTCGTAGCTGGGGCCGAGCAATGCGGCGTAAACGCCCTCGTGCAGCGGGATGCCGAGTTTGCCCGCTTCCTCGCCCGCAAGTTGCCGGTAGTCGCGGTCATAGGCACGCGACATGTCAGGAAATTGCACGCCGAAGCGATCGTCGTTGGCACCGACCAGCGGATTGGTTCCCTGCAAATTGATGTGGTCGCGGATCAGCACCAGCGCGCCCTGCGAGTAGCCAAGATTAATGCCGCCGGCGGCATTGGTCAGGATAACGGCGCGAATGCCCATGCGTCCGAAGACGCGCAGGGGGAATGTGACTTCCTGCGCGGAATATCCCTCGTAAAGATGCGCGCGGCCTTGCATCGCGGCGACCGGCACGTCTCCCGCATTGCCAATGACCATTTGGCCGGCGTGGCCGATGGCCGTCGAGCGCGGGAAGGTGGGAATGTCGGCGTAGGGAATGCGGGTGGCGGCATCGAGCGAATCGGCGAATGCACCGAGGCCGGAGCCCAGGACGAGCCCGATCTTCGGGCGGAGGGCCGCGCGCTTGAGAAGAAATTGCGCGGCGGCATCGGCGAGGGTGAATTGGTCGGTCATTTGTGCGAACGGAGAGAGCGTTCCTCAGCGGCTAAAGCCGCAAATCATTTGGCACGACTTATGGCGCGGCTTAAGCCGCGCCCTTTCAAAGCCGGCAAACGGGGTTTTCGCCGACCCGCGGCCGTAGCCTTCCCATTTCCGTTCTTCGATCGCCGTTTTCCAGGATCCGCTTACAGGTCGCCGTCGGCGAGATGGTGGCCGTGGCCGTTGCGTTCCAGCCAATCATACAGAAAGGTCTGATAGAGGTAAGAAGCGACGATCTCTTCGCCTAGTTCGTGAGTTTCGGTGCAGATAAAAGGCACGCGCAGACCGGCGAGCACCGCGATGAGCGATTGCGTGATGCGGTTGGGACTCGCCGCGCGATACGGATACTCGGACTTGATCTCCCTCAAAGAGGCGGTGATGACAAGCAGGCTGTGGGAACGTTCGCTCATGCGGCGCAGACGGCTGATGAAGACTGACCGGTTCGAGGTGAACGAACAGATCAGGTCTCCAAGATCTTTGCGTTCGACCACGCAGGAGTCCTCCATGCCGCCGACGGAGTAATCGCCGAGCGGCAGCGCGCGTTCCTCGATGTCGGCGAACCATCCGCGGAATCTCCGGAAAGACAGCGGATTCTGCTCGCGGGTGTCGATGATGGCAACCGGCAACGGCGTGCGGAGTTGCGTGCCTCCGCGCTCCGCGAGCACGGGCAGCGGAGGATGCGGGACCGGCTTGGTCATCATAGTCCAGGCGAGCGGGGACGGAATGAGCCTGCGTTTGGGCATAGAATCAGGCAGCGATTCAGAACATTCTCTGGTAGCGCGGGGCCTTAGTCAACGATCAGTCCCCAATTTCGGTGTCCGTATCGACTCTCGGAAGAATCGGCTGGCGGGAACTTACGTCCACAAAGAGGCAGCCCGGGACGCATCCCGGGCTGCTCAAACACTCGGTCCTCACCGCCGTTGGCGCGCGGATCGCGGACAGTTCTATCCATTCCTTACGGCCAGCGCTTGGAGGTATCTTCCCAGCCTGCTGCTCGCACCGGCTGCGGCGCGGGAATCGACGGCGACGAAGGCACCGGGATCCGGGTCGTGGGTTGCGGTCCGTTCACAGCGGTGGCCAAGGCGGGCTTCGCCATGTCCGACGCCATTTCTTTTTCCTCGGAGAGCAGCGGAGCGACTACCCGCAGTGCTTCCACTTCCTTCTCCAGGCGAGTCAGTTCCATCTCTTTCTGCCGCAGTACTTCGTATACATTCTTCATAACCATGGCACCTGCTGCTTGCGTTTGAGTTTGCGAACCATCCTCGCACTTTACCAGACCTACCTGTGTTGTCAAGGGTTTCAGCGGCTCCTCTCAAGTAAATTGGCAGAAAAACGATGTTTTAGCGCAGCAGGAAGAACCCCGCCACAATCAGGGCGACCAGCAAAAGTACTGCAATAATGTACTTATTGGCCGCAATCCATGATTGCGAGGGCTCCAGCCCCGCGCTTAAAACGAAATTGGTGGTTGAGACTTGCACTGCCTCGGACGAGGGTACGGAAGCGGACAGAGCTGAGCTTTGAAGGGCAGTGGACCCAGACCGGCTTCCGCTCGACGCCGCAACCTGCCGCTGAGCTGCGCCTTCCTTCAAAGCCGTCGCTCGGGCTGCCCCCGCCGAATTCGCACCTGCGGCAACGGCTGACTGCATGGGGCCAGCTATGCCAGGTTCAACCGACCGAACCGTAGCCGCGAGCACCCGCCCTTCCGCCCTGGTCGTCCCGGGCGCCACTGCCGGAGCCGAAGCCTGCTTCTGCGGCACCTTCAACTGCCCCCGCCATTTCTTCTCCTCACACTCCACGCAAAGCGATCGGCCCGCAGAAACCGGAAATCCGCACGCCTGGCACTGCTGCAGGCTTCGCAGCACAGGTGGAACATGGCTCTGGTCGGCCTCTTCCGGCTTCGCGGCATCAGGATTCACCGCAGCCGACCAAAATAACAATGATTTCTTCCCGGGAACATCCGGTTTGGACGGCGCTGGCTGAGGCGAAGAAGGGACTGTCGCAGGGGCTGCGAGGTTTTCAGCGGCCGCCCCTTGCGCCGCTGCGGGTGCCGCCACAACTGTCTCGCTCGCAACGGAGGCGAGGCCGGACTCCTCCGGAACAGTCGGCGCAGTCGGCGCGACAGCCTGCCCTGACCCTGCTGAAGAAACGGCGGCCTTCCGCTGGTGCGGGGTCAGCACCGCCTCAACCGTCGCCACGAACTCCGCGGCCGATGGCAATGGCACTTTTGCCGCAGTCAATCTTGTATCTTTTGCCGTCGCTGGTGCCGTGGCATCGTCCGCCGCTGTTTTCTCGACCTTCGCTTCTCCCGGTCCCTTCAGCACCGGGGGAGCCGCAGGCTCCTCCAGAATCACTTCTTCCTCTTGGGGGACAGCTCCTGCCAAGACCACATCTTCCAGAACTTGTTCATTCGGCGACGGATCCTGAGCCCCCGCAGCCGCAACCGCCGGGCCGGGAACCGCCTCAGGCTGCGCCACCAGACCCTGCGGCGCACTCTCCTGCTGAACTTGCGCCACACCATCGTCGCGCAAGTCCTTCAACCGCTCCGGCAGCTTCTCGGCAGCCTCCGCCAGCCGCACGGCGGTCTCCACCATCTCGCTCAGCCGCTGGACTGCCGAAAGATCCCGCTCACCAAAAGCATTCACCCGCCCTGAGAAAAGTTCGAAAACGCCCAGCACCCCGTCGTCGTTCACCACCGGCATCACCACCACCGAGGCGATCCCCAACTGGCGGCACACTTCGCGATTTACCCGCACATCGCTCTCGGCATCGTCGCAGCGCAGAGGCCGGCGGGTGCGTACGCTCTCCCCCGACAGCCCGAATTCTGTGGAGAGCAGAGCCCCCAGTTCCGGCGCGTTCGATCCCGTGCTGGCTCGGCACAGCATGTCGTTTTTCCCATTGCGTCGCAGGGCAATCGCCGCCCCGGTAGCGCCGGTGATGTATT
Organism: uncultured Acidobacteriaceae bacterium; assembly: GCA_963708335.1. Taxonomy (GTDB): domain Bacteria; phylum Acidobacteriota; class Terriglobia; order Terriglobales; family Acidobacteriaceae; genus Sulfotelmatobacter. Next base: position 358,442 of record OY970205.1, read on the forward strand.
GCGCCCGGTCCGCCAGTAACTGCAGCGCCGCATCCAGATCACGCCGCGCCATCTCCGCCAGCGAATGTCCCCCATCGTCTCCAGGGAAGCGCACGTACGATGGAGGATTGAGCGAAGCGGAAGGAGTCGACGACACCGCGATTTCTCGACTAGGGGAAGGTTGCATGACCCATACCATCATCCTCAAACTCAGCCGGGACCAGGCGCATTGCCCCGGCCGATTCCCATCTCTCTGATAAGGATGTAGGTAGGTTGAGTCTCGCTCCCACGGAGCGAGGTGTCAAGAAATTCCCCGCGCGGAAGTACTAAGCCAAAAGTGCCCAATCCCATCTCAGAACTCCTCGTAGAGACGTTGCTCGCAACCTCTCTTGCCGAGACTGAAATAATGTAAAAAAGTGGAAACTGGCCGGAGCGCTACCTCTTCCGCCGTCGCAGCGCAGACTGCGCCAACCCGTTCGCCTCTGCGTTACTCTCCCGTGGCACATGCGAAATGGAAAACTTCAATGCCCGCGCCAGCTTACGGCAGGTCCAGTGCAGAGAATAAAGCCGCGGGCTTCGGCACTCGTACTGCCCCGTCATTTGCCGCACTACTACTTCTGAGTCGGAATAAACGTGCAGTTTGTGGGCTTTCAGAGATACCGCGTACTGCAGGGCTTCCATCAGCGCGGCATATTCGGCAACGTTGTTATCCTGATGCCCAATCCATTTGGCGATTCGTACCGGCCCGCTGGCGCAGCCGCTAATCACCACTCCAATGCCCGACGGTCCCGGATTCCCCAGGCAACCGCCGTCCACATACGCCACCAGTTCGGGCATCACTGCGATTTTCGTTTCTTCTATTTGCAAGATGCGCTAATCCTGTTTCCGCGTCAAGACGATTATTTGATTCCCTTTCATCGCTTTGCGGCTTGTGCGTTTTTATGTGCAAAACTGGAATCAATATCCAGTAGCTTGCCCTAAGGTTTTTCCTGACAGTCGTTTGCATTTCGGTTTATGCACAGCCTCGCACTCTGCTGCTGCACCAAAAGTTTGCGTTGACTTTTGTGAACGCTCTGTTAAGGTAGCTTCCGTCGACGGTCGAAAGGGTTGGCACAATAATACTGAGCCGATCCGAAGTAGACTGAGTGATCAGCCGGGCGAGGCGACTCGCAAGGCGGCCAGACCTGAAAAAACCGACGGCTCTGCGAGGGGCAGTTGGGGTTTGGGACTGCGAAAGCAGTGATCGCATCAAGGGGTCGTGACGGTACATGCCTCCACGTCGTTAGCTCCCTCGCAGGAGCTGGCGGCTAGAGCATAACCAATGTCACGGCCCTTTCAATTTTTCCCCGCCTTTTTTGCTTCCCAAGAAATCAAACTCGTAGCGGCGGACGCATTCGTCCGCCCGCGAGCGAAGCGAGCCGTTCGAATCCAAGCCATTCCAACCTGAGCCGCGGACCAAGCGAGCGATCTCCAAACCAACCCCGGACGAATGCGTCCGGGGCTACGTGCGCCTGCTGTACTTCCGCCGCTCATGCCACGCCGCCCGGCTGCTCGTTTTGCCGCTCGTCGCTTATGCCGCAGTTTCCCTCCCCTGAGTTCCAAATGCGGATGAACCTCAAGAGTACTGAAGAAAATCGTTTTACTAACCACCCCTCGCCTGTGCAATAATTCCTCCGCATCATCTCTGCGCTGGCGATCTCGCCTCTGCGGAAATTTAAATGCAGCACTAGTGAGGACGGAATCTCATGGCTAAGAATCCCCTGACTCGTCGGCAATTCATCCACCTTGGCAGCGGCGCCATTGCCGCCACCACCGTCGCAAAAAACGTCCTGCAGCCTCACATGCTTTCCGCCCGGCCGCGCCCCGTCGCGCCCAGCGACACCATTCGCTTCGCCTCCATCGGCACCGGCATTCGCGGATGTGAACACCTCCAGGCTTCCCTCGACGTGCCCGGCATTCAGTGCGTCGCCGTCTGCGATCTCTATGACAGCCGCCACACCGCCGCGCAGGAAGCGGTAAAGAATCCCAGTGTCCCTGCCACCCGCGACTATCGTTCCATTCTCGATCGCAAAGACGTCGACACGGTCCTCATCGCCACCATGGACCACCAGCACCGCCGCATTGTCGAAGACGCCTGCGCCGCCGGCAAAGATGTCTACTGCGAGAAGCCCTTGTCGCACACCGTTGAAGACGGATTCGCCATGGTCGACGCCGCTCACAAGCACAATCGCATGGTCGAGGTCGGCAGCCAGCGCGTCAGTTCCGTGCTCTACGCCAAAGCCAAAGAGATTTACGATTCCGGCAAACTCGGCGAAGTCTTCTCCATCAATGCGTACTGGGACCGCAACTCTCCCAGCGGCGCCTGGGTCTATCCCATTCCGCCCGACGCCAGCGAAAAGACCATCGACTGGAATGCGTTCCTCGTCGGCGCTCCGAAGCGCCCCTTCGATCCCGTCCGCTTCTTCCGCTGGCGCTGCTTCACCGACTATGGCGAAGGATTGGGCGGCGATCTCTTCGTGCACCTCATCTCTGGGATTCACTTCATCACCGGCACCAATGAACCCGCTCAGCGCGCGCAATCCAGCGGAGGCCTCTACCATTTCAAAGATGGCCGCGAATTCCCCGACCTGATCGAGACGCTCTACGACTATCCCAACTTCCGCGTCACCGTGCGCTGCAACCTGAACAACGATGGCGGCGAGTTCATCGGCTTCTACGGCACCAAGGGCACCATGATCATCAAGGATTCGACCCTGACCTACACGCCGCAGGACACCCGCCCCGAGCCCGAAAGCTATTCGATTTACGGCTGGCCCAAGGCGCTTCGCGATCAATACCTGCAGAAGTGGCATGAAGAGCATCCGGAGCCCGAGGCGTTGAGGTGGAAAGTCGACAGCGAGGGCGAGTCCTACGCCAACCCGCCGGGATATAGCGACACCGTCGATCACCAGGCCAACTTCTACAACGCAGTTCGCACTCGCAAGCCGGTAGTCGAGAACGAAGTTTTCGGCAACAATGCCGCCATCGGCTGCCACCTGGCAAATTACTCGTACTTCAACAAATCAGTAGCAGTCTGGGATCCGTCCGCCAAGAAAATCGTAAAAGGCTAAGCCGCGTAGAAAATCCCAAAAGGGTGCCCCACCCTTGTCGCGTTTTCCGCGACAGGGTGGGGACTTTGATTGCTGATTTCTGATTTCTGATTTTTTTGATCTTGATCTTGATCTTGATCTTGATCTTGATTTTGACTTCTGACTTCTGACTTCTGACTTCTGACTTCGATCTTCTGACTTCCGATCTTCCCGAACTTACCGGTTCTTCTTCGGCAAGTATTTCTTCTCAATCGAAGCCACCACCACATAATTCGGATCGACCATCTCGTTTAGATGAATCCTCGCCACCTTCGACAACAACTCATACGCATCCAGCTCTGACAGCCCGTAGTCTTTATGAATCCAATGCACCAGTTCCGTAAACGCGATCCGCACCGCATCGTCGACCGGACGATACGCGCCCACCGTCATGATGGCGTCGTCGTTCTCAAACTGCGGCCAGCTGATCGTCCGGCCTTTGATCACGCTGAGCTGCACCCGTGCCTTCAACGGAACTTCAATGGCCGTGCCCGCGATCTCACCATCGCCCATGGCCGCATGCCCATCGCCAATGTAGAACAGTCCTCCCTTCACATTCACCGGGAAGTAAACTGTGTTGCCGACGCTGGCCTCCGGCGAATCCATGTTGCCCCCGAACTCCGCCGGTACCACCGAACTGCGCGCCTCGCCATTGGCCGGAGCCACGCCAATACATCCAAAGAACGGATGCATCGGAATCTTCACCGAGAAATCGGAGTCCAGCGCCTTGAAAGTCGCCGTGTTGGCCGCATGATCGATGGGATAAAACCAAACGCGCTCGGGCAGCGGCGCATGCAGCATAGGAGTGTAGTTGGTCTCGTTGATGGCGCCGAATCCGGGAGCGAACGCCCCCACGCCCATGTCGCCGTCTACTTGCAAATCGAGAATCTTCACCGCCAGCGTGTCCCCCGGCTCCGCGCCCTCCACATAAAACGGCCCTGCCAGGGGGTTGTCCCCCGTGGCCATGCTCAAAGTGTCGCCCGGCTTCTTCAACCCGTTGCCGAAGCAGTCGAGTGTATTGGTCTCCAGTATGTCGCCCGGCTTCAAACGCAAAACCGGTTCAGCCGTCGCGAAAAGATATTTCACGTTAGCGTTGGTCGTGGTGTAGTGCACCACGTTCTGCGGCAGAGCGGAGCTTGTCAGCAGCACAACCGCAAGAATGCGAAAGATCACGGACCCTCCCAGAAATTTCCCGTAAAACGTCGTCGCGATTGTAATCGAACCTGTTGCCCCTACTTTGTCGCGTTGTTCGCGATAGAGCCTGCCCTGAGCGCAGTCGAAGGGGTGCGGATTTTGACTTCGATGAGAAGCGCCGGTCCGTGGCTAACTCTCCGTCTTTCTCCGCCGATAAAACCGCTCCACCCGGCTGAGCATAAGCAATGCAGTCTGCGCCAGCCGTTCCAGCACTGCCACATCTCCTTCATCGAACGCGAAGGTCTGGGAAGAGAAAACCTCCACCAGTCCTACCACGTCCCGCTCGTACCGGATCGGCGCAGCCACGATCGAGCGAATTCCTAACCGGCGGCAGGTTTCGGCCTCCACCCGCGGATCCATCTCGCTGTCATCACACCGTAACGCTGTTCCGGTGCGAATGCATTCGCCGGAGAATCCCGCCTCCACGTCGACGTGCGTTCCCAGCGGTGGCCCACCCTTCCCCACGCTCGCCCGGCACATCATCGGACCATGGTCCACCAGTGCGATCGCCGCCCCATCCCCGCGCAATAGCGTCCGCGCCCGTTCACTGATCACCCTCAGTCCGCTATTCAAATCCGGCCCTAGCGAGTTGAACTCGTATTGAATAGTGCTCGAAATACCTGCGGGTGGCTGTGTGGTCGCAGCCTCTCCCTCGAAGCCGCCTCCTTCCAAACTCACCGAGCGCGGCTTGCCCTCGGCTGTCCCGGAAAACTTGCTTCCAAAGTTCGGCCCCAGCATGCGCTCAAACGTCAGCTTCGGAGCCTTGCGGCTCGGCGCCTTTTCGTTCAGCATCAGCCACTCATCCAACCGCTGTCGCGCCTTCTCCGGAAGATCCGAGAACCGCACTCCGGCCCGGCCCAGCGCGTCGGCCCACGCGATATAGCCCGTGGTTTCCAATTGCCCATCGGAGTCCGGCAGGTCGAGCCTCAACTGCACGCGCCGCTCCGCCTCCAGCGGAACGATGGTCTGCATCGACACGCCCTGCTCGCTGAGGTCCAGAATCATTCCCCCAGTCACGCCGTCGAAACTGGCAAACACCGGACCATGCACCTTGTGCCGCACACAACTGCGTCTCTCAGGAATCACTGCTACTCCCCCACACTTCTTTCGCCGCTTTCCCTGCCGCCTTCGCTCCGGGCAGACGACTCCCTTGCAGTCATACATCAGGATGCGCGGCACTGCGACGAATGCGTTCCTTCGATGATGGAAGCGGAGTCGCCCAAATGGAAGTGCTCGCCGAGATTCTCCGGGCGCCTTCTCTCTGTCCGCATCGCACTCCACCTCTGCTACAATTCCGCGTCCGGACTCGCACCATTCTGCCAAAAAAGCCAAGAGGAGAACATGAAGACTGTACGACATTGCTCTGTGTTGGTGTTTGTAGTCGCCATTTGCTCCGCTCTCACATGGGCCGACACCCCGGGCAAACATCCTTACTACCTGCATGCTTTGAGCGACTTGCGCTATGCCCGCGCTCTGCTGGGCAAACTCTCGCCTTCTGACCATATAAACGACTTGGAACAGCACGCGATCGACGAGATCGACAAAGCTATCGCCGAGATCAAAAAGGCTTCCATCGATGATGGCAAGGATCTCAAGGATCATCCCCACGTCGACATGAAACTCGGCCATCGCGATCGCTACAAGAAAGCCCTGGAGTTGATCGACAAGGTCAACCACGATATCTCCCGCGAGGAAGATGATGCCGCCATCCGCGGCTTGCGCGATCGCGCCCTCAAGCACGTCGGCGAGGCCCATCGTCTCATCATCGACCTGATCCACGACGCCAAGGACTGACCCCTGCGGGAAGGGCCAGACTTCGGTCATGTCGTAACCGCTAATCCCTGTGGAAGGGCGCGACTTCAGTCGTGCCCTAAGGCGCAATAAACCTGTACGGCTTCAGCCGCTGAGGGACTTGGCCGACGATAAGAGCTGTCAATACGCAAACGACCAACGTTACCGTACAGAAACATACAAATTGATACGTACAATGTTATGCAGGAACATTGTACGTACATTCCCGCAGAGAATGAGACCGGCGGCGGCCGACCCGTCGATTCCCTCCGTTGCCCAGCCCAAAAAGGGATCTCGCTCAGACGCAGGAACCTGACTTCGCATTGTCAGCGTTGCCATCGCCTTTTATGATTCAGATCAAATCGGATCGGCGCTCGCTCGGGTGCGCCGATTCTTTTAAAGGGGCGTGCACATGGCAATCTCGAAAAGTAGTTCAGGCAACGGCAAGGCACCACTGCAAAGCAGCAGTCTGCGAGTCGCTTCCTTGTTCGCAATTCTGCTGCTGATCGCCTTCGCGGCGCTGGCGGCGCCTCAGGATCGCGACCGCGATCGGGACCGCGACGACCGCCACGGTCTTCACGTTCGCTCGCGCGACCGCATCACGCGCGACTTCGGCGGCGGGAACGGCGGCAGACCTTCGCCCGACGCGCTCTGTGAGCCGGGCTTTGTCGCCATCGGCTTTCACGTGCAGACTGGCGAGTTCTTCAACCAGGCGTGGCTCGACTGCGCTCGCCTGCGACCGGATGGCGACCTCGGCGGCGACATCAGAATGACCGACAGGACAGGCAGCCCGGGCGGCCGTCCCGTCCACGACGCGCATTGCCGCGGTGGCCGCGCCCTCGTCGGCTTGCGCGGACGCACCGGCGCCTCCATCGATGAAGCGGTTGGCGAGTGCAGCGACCTAAGAGACATCGCGGAGATGCGCGGCGAGCACCATGACGACGACCGACGTGTCGATGATAGGCGTGGTGACGATCGCAGTGGTTACCGCCGCGATGACGACCGGCGCGATGACCGCCGCGACGAACATCGCATCGAGTTCACAGAATCCATCACCCGCCCACGTCCCGGCGGCCGCCCCGCTGAGACTCACTGTCCTCCCGGCACGGTCGTCACTGGCTTCCGTTCCATGAGCGGCGAATATATGGATCATCTTTGGATCGTCTGCTCTGCAGTGGAGCGCAACGACTAAGCGCACTCCTTGACAGCGCGCGCTTGGATTGCTCTTGTATTTGCATGCTGTGGGAGCGTCACGGACTGTGTGCGCTCCCCTCTACGAATCAGCAGGATCGCTCCTAGAATTGCGACTGAGGCCAGCACCACTCGCGGCGTCAGCGGTTCGGAAGCGAGCAGCCATCCCAAAAATACAGCTACCACTGGATTCGCGTAGGTGTGGGTCGCCACCAGTGCGGGCGGACAACGCTGCAGCAGCCACGTGTAAGCAGTGAATGCGATGACTGAGCCGAAAAGAATCAGGTAAGCCAAACCCAAAATTGATTTCGAAGAAATATTCGACCAGTGCGTAGCGTGAAATTCGCCGGTCACTGCGGCCGCGGCCAGCAGCATCGCCGCACCGCAGAGCGTGGGTAGCGCAGTGCGTCCCAGCGCATCCGTCGGCAGCTTCAGCTTGGGAGAGATGACCACACCTGCCGACCAGGCGAATGATCCGAGCAACACTGCGAGCAGCGCCAGCAAGCTGGAGCCTTTTATGGCGAGCTCGGCGCCGGCGAGCACAGCCACTCCAATCACGCCCAAACCCAGGCCCAGCGCGCTTAGGCGGCTGATCTTCTGCTGGCCCATCGCCCACGCCAGCACGAGAATGAACATGGGTTCGGTCGCCACGAGCAGCGCGGCCAGTCCTGATCCCACATATTTTTCAGCCCAATGCAACGAGCCATGCCCAACCAGGAAAAATAATGCTCCCACAACGATTCCAGAAATCCAGTGCGCGCGCGTGGGACGAAAGCCGCGCGCCCATGCCCATATCATGAGAATCGTGCCGGCAACGGAATGCCGAATGCCAGCGGTGACCAGAGGAGGAATTGTCTCGACCGCGTACCGGATCGCGAGGTACGTCGATCCCCAGACGAAATAGATGGCGGCGAAGGCCAGCGCGAGTCGGGTGGCATACTTGCGATTCGGTTTCGTTGCAGGCGAGCTTGGATTTTGCACGAGCACAGGCCTGCCTCCGATATTTTTGAGCTGGCCGCTGCGGACGAGCTCCAGAATTTGCGTCGCTTGATGGCTGATCATTGTCTAACCTTCAAATTAATGTTTGCAGGTTAGGACGATCCTACAAAACCGAAGCTAACTTGTCAAGATGGTTTTAATGGTTAGATAATAGTGAAGGAAGGAAAAACCCTGGCCCACAATCGAAAGCACGAAAAGATTGAACGGCGGCGTCCTCCGCGCTTCGACCTGATTGCGGGGAACGTCTGCCTCGACTTTGTGAACACGCTCGACGACCGGCACACGCAGCAGCCAAAAGAATTGCTGAAAACCTACATCGACCTGGCGCGGTTCGGCGAAGACACCGGTGTGCTTCGGCCGACGCAGGTGGACACGCTTTTTGAGCGCAGTTATACGAATGCGGACCGGGCGCAAGAATCGTTGCTGCGGGGTAGAGAGCTCCGCGAGGCGATCCACGATGTTTTCTGGGCGACTATCAACAGGCGGCCGGTACCCCCCGTGGCGCTGGCGGACCTCAATAGTTTTGCCAGGGCTGCGACGCGGCACATGCAGTTGGTTCCAGTGAAGAATGGATTCGCGTGGACGTTCGACAATCAACTGGACTTTGACACTGTGCTCTGGCCGATCGCACGCGCGGCCGCGGATCTGCTGGCCTCAGACCAACTGGACTACGTTCGGGCGTGTTCGTCGAAAAGCTGCGAGTGGTTTTTCCTGGATAGCAGCAAGAATCATCACCGGCGCTGGTGCGACATGACGCGCTGCGGAAATCGCGCGAAAATGAGCCGGTTTTACGCGCGGCAGAAAAAAGAACGTTAATCAGACTTGAAAAAAACGCCAGCGATAATGGCGATCAGCTGTCTTTGCGGTAGAGCAGATCGCGCATGGCCTGGCGGCGGGCGGCGTTAGCTTCGGAGGCGGAGCGGCGCTCGTCGGCGTCCATGCGGTGCTTGGAGATAGGCGAAGTTGTCTCGTCGGCGCTGCACGATGGACAGCGATCCGCGAAGCCGGGCTTATCGGGCCTTAGTTCGAATTCTTCCTGGCAGACGCTGCAGATTTTGATAGGGAATGCCATTTGCCTTTCATGATAGTGCGCGCTGGAGGCGGGATTCAACCGGGGTGCGGGGGGTTGAGGCCAGAGAGCAAAGTCGAGCTTCGCTCGACGGACAGCCGAGGGCGGCTGTCGCTACATGATTTTTGGCGGGATTCCCCCCGGACGAATGCGTCCGGGGCTACGTGTTTACGGGTGGCACCCCGTCCGCGTTTCACGTTTGCGTTAAACCTCTAGCGGGGATGGTCGCGGCGGCGCAGGTAGTCGATGAACATCTGCTCGATGGGTTTGTCGTAGGCGATAGAGACGTGGCGGACGGTGCGTCCGCTGACGAAGTGGCAAACTTCTTCGGCAAGATTTTTGGCGTGATCGCCGGCGCGCTCCAGGGACTGGGTCATGAAAATGACCTGCAGGCTGGCCTGGCGGTGGATGTCTTCCGGATTTTCAATGTGGCGCAGGAAGATGAGATTGCGTAACCGATCCATCTCGGCGTCGGCGCGGAGGACGTCGAGGGCCTTGGGCACATCGCGGCCGGAGAAGGCGGTCCCGCAGTCGGTCAGCATTTTTTCAAGCACGGTCGCCATCTGAGTGAGGTCGCGCGTGTCGTCAGGGTCGATGCGGCCGCTAACGGAGAGGGCGCTATTGGCGAAGCTGAGCAGCAGATCGCCAATGCGCTCGAGGGCAATCATCACTTTCATGCAGGCGAGAAGTTCGCGGGCTTCGGCGGGACCAACCTCGGTGATGGCGGTGGTGACGCCGGTGTCGATTTCCATGTCGAGGGTGTCAAGCTCGCGTTCGCGCTGGCGGAGGGAATTGAGGAGGGTGCTGGAGCCGGTGGCGATGCCCTCGGCCGCAGCGCCAGCGGCTTCCTGGGCCATGCGGCAGGCTTCCACAGTGCGGCGCACGATGTAGTCGTGAGCCGGTTCAGGATCGGGAGCTTTGGTCGCAATGCTCATAACTTTTTCGGGCAGGCAAGAATACGGGCCACGAAAGGAATTTCGGGACTCGTCGTCGAGATTCCGTGCGTGGAGCGGGATCGGCAACGACTCAGCATAGAATCGGGCGCCCAGCTTGTGGTTAACAGGCTGTGAATTTTCGGTCATTTGTTGTGGAGGGGAATGGGACAAGCGGGGTCAGAGTCAGAGTCTTACAGAGTCAGAGTCAAATTCAAATTCAAAGTCCGGCTGTCGCTACGAGGGTTAGGCGGCGGGTAAGGTGAAGAGGAAGGTGCTGCCGCGAGTGAGTTCGCTCTCGGCGCGGATGGATCCGCGGTGGGCGAGCATGATGTGTTTGGCGATGGCGAGGCCCAGGCCAGTGCCGCCCGATTCGCGGGAACGGGCTTTGTCGACGCGGTAGAAACGTTCGAAGAGGCGCGGCAGGTGTTCGGAGGCGATGCCGGCGCCGAAGTCCTGCACAAAGAATTCTACGCCGCGACGGGCGGGGCGGGCGCCGAGAACAATGCGTCCTCCGGAGCGCCCGTATTTCATGGCGTTGTCGATGAGGTTGGAAAAAACCTGGTGAATGGCTTCGCGGTCGGCGCGCACCAGCGGCAAGGATTCGACGGAGGAGTTGTCGCCGTTGGTTTCGACGATGGTTAACTCCACTTCCTGACTGCGGGCAATCTCACGAAAGCTTTCTTCCGCATCGTGCAGCAATTCGATAGGAGGAACGGCTTCGGTATCGAATCGGGTCTCGCCCGACTCGACGCGCGCGAGTGTGAGCAAATCTTCAGTAAGCCGCGACATGCGGGCGGCGTTTTTGCGGATGATCTCAAGAAACTCGCGGTTGTGTCCGGAATTGTCGGAGCTGAGATCGAGAAGCGTTTCGGAGTATCCCTGAATCGAGGTCAGGGGAGTGCGGAGTTCGTGAGAAACATTAGCGATGAAATCGCGGCGGGTTTTCTCGACGCGCTCGGTTTCGGTGAGATCGCGAAGCACGGCGACGGCGCCGCCATCGGGCAGCGGCGCGGCGGTGACATCGAAGGCGCGGCCGGGAACGATGGACGTGGCGCGGGTTGTCTTGACCTGCCTGGTGGTGGTCGCGGCTTTCACGGCGGCGAGAAAATCGGGATCGCGAATGGTCTCGACGACCGGAGAGTTGAGGCGGGCGTGCTGGGGAACGAGGCGATCCATAGGCTGATTGGCCCACTGGACAAGGCCGTCGCGGCTGATGGCGATGACAGCGTCTTGCATGCTGTTGAGCAGGGTCTCGAGCTGGCGCTGGCTGGACTGGACGGCGGCAAAACTGCGTTCGACCTGGCTGGCGGTTTTGTCGATGGCGGCGGCGACGCGACCAATCTCATCGAGCGGCTTGTCGGAGACGCGGGCGTGGAGGTCGCCTTGCTCGATGCGGACAGCCACGTCGACGATGTGCTCGAGGCGGCGCGAGGTCCAGACAGAAGCGGACGCGGCAATGAGCAGCGCGATGATGAAGGCGACGGAAGATCCCCAAATGAGGCGGCGCTGAACTTGTGCGTGCACCGCCTCAACATCGGAAAGCGGATAAGCGAGGCGGACCGCGCCTCCCGAGACCGGCGCAGCAATGTAGAGAAAGGGGATGCCCACGGTGGCGCTGCGGCGCTCGCTCTCGCCGACTTTGCCGCTGAGGGCGTCAACGAATTCCTTGCGGGTGGGGTGGTTCTCCATGATCGCGGGATTGGCTTCGGAATCGGCGAGAACTTTTCCGGAGGCGTCGATGATGGTGGCGCGGGCGCCGGCGGCCAAGCCCTCCTGTGCGGCTATTTCGGCGAGAGTGTGGGCGCGGTCGGCCTCGACGCGATGCGCGAAGAGAAGGGTTTTTTGAGTGAGGTTGCGCTCAATCTCGGCGCGCAGAGAGGCTTCCCACGCGCCGCCAATCATGACGTCGAGAATAACGGCGGTGGCGGCGATGACGATCAGGAAAACGGCGAGGAGTTTGAAGAAGATGCGGTTCTTCACGTGCTCCTCATTTGAAGGAAATGAAACGCACGAGAACTGGGAGAAGCTGGAGGCCACGTTAAAATCCCCACCCTGTCGCGAAAGAGCGACAAGGGTGGGGCACCCTTTGCTTCGTGATCGACCGGGAGTTTGAAGAAGATGCGGTTCTTCACGTGCTCCTCATTTGGGGGACTCGAAGCGGTATCCGGCGCCACGCACGGTTTTCAGGTAGCGCGGGTTCTCGGGGTCGGGCTCAATTTTTTCGCGGATGCGGCGGACATAGACATCGACGGAGCGCGGAGTGACGTAAGCGGTGTCGCGCCAGACGGAGTCGAGGAGGTGGTCGCGGCTGAAGACGCGTCCTTTGTGGCGGGCGAAATAGTCGAGCAGGCGGAATTCGGTGGCGGTGGTGGGCACGAGATTTCCGCTGACGGTCAAAGTCATGGCGGAGGGATCGATTTCGATTTCGCCGACTTTCATGGGGCTGGGCGGCAGAGGGCGCTCGAAGCGGCGCAGAACGGCCTTGACGCGGGCGACGAGCTCGCGCGGGCTGAAAGGCTTGGCGATGTAGTCGTCGGCGCCGAGTTCGAGGCCCAGAACGCGATCGGCTTCGCTGTTTTTCGCCGTCAGAAAAATAACCGGGACCGAGGAGAGGCCAGGAGTCTGACGAACCGTGCGGCAGATTTCCAGACCATCTTTGCCGGGCACCATGATGTCGAGAATGAAGAGAGCGGGGCGGTGGCGTTCGGCGTCGGCGAGGACATTGGCGCCGGTGGGGTAAACGCGAACGGTGAAGCCTTCGTTTTCGAGATGATGGCGGACGAGACGGGAAATGTCGGGATCGTCTTCAACGACGAAAAGACTTGGTTTCACGGGAGTATTGTAACGAAGGCAGTCGCGAGTACCTAGTACCGAGTGCCGAGTTTGATGAAGCGGACGCCGTAATACAGCGAATATTTACCGAATATTCACAATCAGATTGCCAGCGCGGTCGACGTAAAGGCTTTTCGCCGGCGGGATGACTGTGGTGGCGCTGTATTCGGTGAGGATGGCGGGGCCGGGGTATTGTTTACCGGGTTGGAGATCGTCTCTGGAGTAGATCTTCGTTTTGAGTTTCTTTCCGTCGAATTGGACCGGGGCTTCGAGCGCGGAAGGCCTGCCGAGCTTTGCTCGCCCTGGACGGCCGGGGGCGGCCGTCCCCACATGGTCGAACTTTCTTAACATCCCCACATGGTCGGCCTCTGCTACATGGTCCACCCTCCCCGCTAACGTTGTGGAGGACTTCACAGTGGCGCGCAGGCGGAGGGTTACCAACTCCACTTCGCGGTTGGGGTGAGTGTAGCCGTAGCGGCGGTGGTGTTCTTGCTGAAAGTCGCGGAGGAGATTTTTGGCGAACGGGATGTTGAGTTCGTATCCCTGGCCGCGGTAGCGAGTGTCGACGCTGCGGTTGTAGCGCGGGCTCCCCTGCCACGACTCGTGGCGAAAATCTTTTGCGGCGGCTTTTTCCAGAGCTGCGAATTCGCTATTCAATTGCGGCGCGGGAATTTTTCCTGCGACGCGCCAGAGGATAGTACGGGAATAATCTTTTACGACGTCGCTGGCGAGAATGCCGAGGGCGGAAAGAGCCCCGGGAAGGGCCGGGACAATGACGCGCGGGATGCTGAGGGCTTCCGCGAGAGCGCAGGCATGCAGGCCTCCGGCGCCGCCGAAGGCGACCAGCGCGAAGTGGCGCGGGTCGCGGCCGCGCTCGATGGACACTACGCGGATCGCTTTTTCCATGGTGGAGTTGACGACGCGAATGACTCCCGCGGCAAATTTTTCCAGAGTCAGATTTGAACTTTGTTTTCTCAGCCACTCTTGCGTGACGCGGCGGGTGCGGTCGAGATCGAGGGTGAAATCGCCACCGAGAAAACGCGTGGGCTGCAGGCGGCCGAGAAGAAGATTAGCGTCGGTTACCGTGGGCTGAGTGCCGCTGCCGTAGCAGATGGGGCCGGGATCGGCACCGGCGGATTCGGGGCCCACGTGAAGAACTCCGGCGGCGTCGAAGCGGGCGAGCGAGCCTCCGCCGGCACCGACGGTATGGATATCGAGCATGGGAACACTGATGGGAAGGCCGGTGATCTGCGCGTCGCTAGCGGTCTTGATTTCACCTTCAACGAGAGAGACGTCGGTCGACGTGCCGCCCATGTCGAAGGCGATGATGCGGTCAAAGCCGCTGGCGCGGGCGGTGGCGACGGCGCCGACCACGCCTCCGGCAGGACCGGAGAGCACGCTGCGCACGGGTTCGCGAGCGGCGGTGGAGAGCGCGGCGATGCCGCCGCTGGATTGCATGACGAAAATGCGTGGGGCGGGGGCTGAAGCCCGATGTTTTTCTTGAGCGCTGTTCGCGGCGCCGATGCGCGGCTTTTCCACCGATTCGCTGGCAGAGTTCTTCGCGGCGCTAAGGCTGCGCTCTTCTACCAATTCGCTAGAACGGTGCTCGAGATTTTCCAAATAACTCTGCATAACTGGCTGCAGGTAGGCATTGATTACCACCGTGGAGGTGCGTTCGTATTCGCGGAATTCGGGGAGAATTTCGTGCGAGATAGAGAGTGGGACGGCGAGAGGTTTCAGGGCGTCCGCGACTTTCTTTTCGTTGCTTGGATTGGCGAACGAGAAGAGTAATGAGATTGCGATGGATTGCGGATTGGCTTGCCCGATCTGTTGGACGAGAGATTTTAGTTTTTCGGAATCAGGCCCGGTGAGGATTTCGCCGTCACTGGCGGTGCGTTCGTCGACGCCGAAGCGTAGATCTTTGGGAACCAGCGGCTCGATGCGGTCGAAGAAAAAATCATAGAGTTTGGGGCGGGCCTGGCGTCCGATTTCGATGGCGTCTTCGAAGCCGGCGGTAGTGACGAGCGCGGTGCGCGCGCCTTTGCGCTGAAGCAGCGTGTTGGTGCCGACCGTGGTGCCGTGGAGGAGGATGAGTTCACCGTGGTGTGCGGCGTCTTTTGCGATCTGGCGGAGAGCTTCGACAATGGCCTGCGAAGGATCGGCTGGGGTAGAAAACACTTTCAACATGCGTACGCGGCCAGCGTCGATCCAGACGCAATCGGTGAAGGTGCCCCCGGTGTCGATGGCGATACGGAGAGGTTGAGGGCGGCGAGGCATCGTGGATTGGAGAGTTAGAGTAACATTCCGCGCCTGTTCCTGGACTGATATTGAAAGAAAGTCAGAACCCCCACCCGAGCCGCAAAGAACGCTGCTAGGATGGGGCACCAGCACGCGGGCGGGGGCACCCGCGCCACACACACGGCAGAGGTGGCGTAACATTTTGGCTTATGAGATATGCATTTCTGGTGGAGACTTACGCAACCGAACGGGTGAAGGTGGTGAGCGTGTGGAGTGAGTTCCGGGATGAGGATCTTCCGGTGCGGCCGCGGGAAGGAGATCCGCGCGGTCGCAGCGTGCGAGAGCAGATGGTGCATCAGTGTGTGAGCGAGGATTTGTGGTTCCGGAACATGCTGGAAATTGACGTGGGGGCTCCACCGCTGCCGGCTTCGGAGACGCGGTTGGAGTTTATGAAGCGTTATGCGCAGGACAGCGGGAAGCGGCTGGCGTCGCTGCAGACGAAAAACGAGGCCTGGTGGGAGGGCGATACGAAGTTCTTTGACGTGCAGCGCACGCGGGCCTGGGTTATGGTGCGGCGAATTGCGCATACGTCGCATCATCGCGGACAGTTGATGGCCATGCTGCGTATGCTGGGTCGCGAGCTGCATAGCAATTATGGACCGACTGCGGATACCGGCGGGCTGATGCAGAATCATGCGCCCACGATTTATGCGTATGGAAGTTTGGAGGAATTGTTGGCGGGCGGAACGAAGACGAAGCTGCCAGGAGCCGGTGGGAAGGCGGTGACGGAGCGGCCGGGATGACGGCACCGCTGGAAATACGCGGGCGGGGCGACCGCGCCACACCCTTCGCTCGCTTTGCTCGCTGGACGGACGAATGCGTCCGTCCCTACGTGAGTTTTTTATACCTTCGTGGTGAAGGCTAGGGTTAGCAGGGTTTTTTGTTCTACTTCGTGGGCTTTGCTGCTGCCGGTGGCGGGGCTGGCGCCTGACGACCGCTTCACCGAGAGCACTGGGCGCTCGCCAGCGATTCGCTTCAGGCGGGGCAGCATGTTAAAGAGCGCGCCCATGTTTGCCGGTTCTTCCTGCACCCAGACGATGTCCGCGTTCTTACCATGCCGCTCAAATTCAGCAGCGACTTCCTGCTCGGGGAATGGGTAGAGTTGTTCGAGAAAGACGATCGCGGTGGTGGTGTCTTTTCGCTTTTTTCTTTCGGCTTGGAGCTCGTGGCCGATTTTTCCGGTGCAGATCAGGATGCGATCGGCTTCTCCGATTTCGTTGTCCGGGATGACGTTCAGGAAATTTTTGTGGGTGAAATCTTCGATCGGCGAACTCGCGTCCGCGTGGCGTAGCATGCTCTTCGGAGTGAAGACAACCAGCGGCTTGCGCCAGTGACGCAGCGCCTGACGGCGCAGCAGGTGGAAATACTGCGCGGCGTTGGAAGGCTGCGCGATCTGGATGTTGTGCTTGGCCGCGAGCTGGATGAAGCGCTCGATGCGGGCGCTGGAGTGCTCCGGTCCCTGGCCTTCGTAGCCGTGAGGAAGCAGCATCACGAGACCGGAGAGCAGATTCCACTTGGCTTCGCCGGCGCTGATGAATTGGTCAATGATGGCTTGCGCGACATTGACGAAGTCGCCGAACTGAGCTTCCCAAAGGACGAGCGATTCGGGATAGTCGCGGCTGTAGCCGTATTCGAAGCCGAGCACTCCGGCCTCGGAGAGCGTGGAGTTATAGATTTCGCAGCGCGCCTGACCCGGCGCGACGTTTTCCAGGGGAACGAATTCGTCTTCGGACTCGGTGTCGATGAGGACGGAGTGGCGCTGGTTGAAGGTCCCGCGGCGCGTGTCCTGGCCGGACATGCGAACGTGGATGCCGTTCTTGACGAGGCTCGCGAATGCCAGAGCCTCGGCCATGCCGTAATCAACGAGGCGCTTGCCCGCGCCCATTTCCGCGCGCTGTTCGAGCAGCTTCTTTACTTTGGGATGAATTTGGAAACCGTCGGGATACGTGGTCAGGCGCCGCGTAAACTCAGATAGTTCTTCGGGCGACAGTCCGGTTTCGACCTCGTACTCCGGCCGATAGAGGCCACCGAAATATTTGTTCCAGTATTTCGGAAGCTCACGCATCAGGGGCTTGTGCTTAATGCTGCCGGCTTGCTTTTGCGCGGCTTCGAACTCGGCTTTGATGGCTGCGGCTTGAGCCTGCACGTCGGCGGCGCCAATATCGTCGGCGTAGATTTCCCAGAGCGGCGGGTGCTCTTTGATTTTTTTGTAAAGAAGCGGCTGCGTGATTGTCGGGTCGTCGACCTCGCTGTGTCCATGTCGACGATAGCCGATGAGATCGACGACGACATCGGTGCCGAACCTGTAGCGGTACTCGGTAGCGAGGCGGGCGACGCGAACCACGGCGTCAACATCTTCGCCGTTGACGTGGAAGATGGGAATCGACTGGCGGCGCGCGATGCAGGCCGCGAAACGCGTGGAGTGTTCCTCGGTGTAGCTGGTGGTGAAGCCGAGGAGATTGTTAACCACGACATGAATAGTGCCGCCGACGGTGTATCCGGGTAGATCGGCGTAATTCATGGTCTCGGCGAGAATGCCTTGTCCGGCGAACGCGGCGTCCCCGTGAACCAAGAGCGGAAGATATTTTTCGCGGCCGCCTTCGCCGGTGCGATCTTGCTTGGCGCGGGTGCGGCCGACTGTGACGGGATCGACGGCTTCAAGATGACTCGGGTTCGAGACCAGATGGATGTGAACCTTGCCACCGCTGCGCGTTATGTATTCTCCGGTGGCGCCCATGTGATATTTCACGTCGCCGGAGCCAAGGACGCTGCGCGGATCGACATCTTCGAATCCGGCAAAAATTTCCTGCGGCGGGCGTTTGGTCACGTGGGCGATGACGTTGAGACGGCCGCGGTGGCTCATACCCATGACTAACTCGATTGCGCCACGCTGGGCGGCAGTGTCGAGAACTTCGTCGACCAGAGGGATCAGGGCGGTGACGCCTTCAAGCGAGAAGCGCTTGCTGCCGAGATAGCGCTGTTGCATGACTTGTTCGAAGACGTCGGCCCGGATGAGCAGGTCGAGGATGCGCTGCTGGTGGTCTGGCATGACTTCGAAATCGCCGGCCTCCATGCGCTCGAAAATCCAGCGGCGGCGCTCGGGAGCATAGATGTGATTCACTTCGACGCCAATCGTGCTGGAATAGATGGCGCGAGCCTCACGGGCGTATTCGCCATCGTGTTCGAGTTCGGGCGTGTCGCGGGGGCGGAGAAAGCCGAGGGGATCGAGATCGCCCTCGAGGTAGCCCCACTGGCGATACGTGTTGAAGATGCGCTCGCGTTCGGGATTGGAGTCGTTGGTGGATTCGATGACTGCGGCCCGGGAGCCGCCATTCGAAGTCTTGGATTTCGGGGTCATAGGAATGCAGGTACTAGGATAAAGGATGCGGCGGTGGGCTTGCTGGATTCTGGACGCAAAAAACTAGTCACCACAGAGGGCGCTGAGGACACAGGGTAAACCTTAAAATCAAAAACCCCACCCTGTCGCTCAAACCGCGACAAGGGTGGGGCACCCGAACTACTTCTTACTTCACCTGTACTACTTCTTATCGTCGTGATGGAAGTTGAACAGGTCCATCAGATTGCCGATGGCTGGGGTATTCAGCGGGACGTAGGGATTGTGCCTGGTGGCGACTGGGTTGGGCAGATTGTCGCGGCTGCGGTCGGTCACCGGGGACAAGTGCCAGTTGGCTTCGATGAATTTCAGGATCGAGGCGTGATCGGTGTAGGTGTGCGAGATGTGTCCGGGCTTGGTGTGTTTGGAGACTACCAAGGTTGGAATTCTTGTGCCGTCGCCGAAGAAGTCGAGAGGTTGGACGTATCCGGAGTCGTAGTAGCCGCCGCCCTCGTCGAAGGTGACAATGATGGCGGTGCTATCCCAGAGTTCTTTGTTGGCTTGGACGCCGTCGACGATTTTCTTTACGAAACCCTCGAACAGGTTGAGCTTCGAAGAGGCTGGGTGGCCGTCGAGCCAGCCGTCGGGCTTCACGAATGAAACGGCTGGCAGGTTGCCAGCGCTGATTGCCGCATACAGGTCAGTGGTGTCGCGCAAGTGCGAACGACCGGATGGGCTGGTCATGATCGACGTGACGTACTGGAACGGGTTGCAAATGTTGCAGTAGGTATTGTCAGCCGTGACGTAGTTGCCGTCGGGATTCGCGAGATAGGTGTTCCACTGGTCGCCGTAGTAAGCCCAGGAGATGTTCTTCGCGATCAATTCGTCTCCAATAGTGCGGAGCGGAGAAGGAGGAATCGTAAAGACGGTCTGGTTGGGATTGGTGATGTCGGCGTAGGCGTTGGCGCCATTGCCGTAGTATCCGGGATTGTAGTTGTTGAGCAGGTAGTAGTGGCCGGCTTCGCAATGTGGGTCGATCGGGCGGTCGAGCGAACCGAGGTAGGAGGTAACGGGAGCTACGCCAGGCTGAGTGGTATCGAAACAATTGGAGTAGGTGCCGCCGCCGTAGGAGGGAGATCCGTAGGAACCGCCGCCGTAACCGTCTTCGGTATACCAGTTGTTGGTGCCGGCTTGAGGATTGGGATTCTCAATTTCGTCGACGACTCCGGCGTTGGGACTGCCCGCTGCGACGAGTTGGTTGTGGGGCGGACGCGCGGGATGGCCGGCGGAGTTGGCGAACCAGATCCCATCGCCGCTGCCCAACATCACGTGATTGGCGCCGGTTCCACCCATGACCGCCTGGTGGTAGTTGTCACTGATTGCGTAGTGGTCGGCGAGATATTTCAAGTACGGTGCATCGCCCTGCAACATGTTATAGAAGCCCATGGACGTCGAGCCTTCCTTGGTGCTGGTGTCGTTGAAGCCGGAAGGCTGAGCAAGTCCGTTGGAGCCGGCGCCGATGGTGGTTTCAACCCAAGGGAAAAGGTCGGCCTGGCATCCACTGGGATTCCACGGAGTGGCATTGACCGCATTGCAATCTTCCTGCTGCCACATCTGATAAAAGCGGTGCACCGGGCTGTTGTCGTAGGCGTCATAGGGATGCGTAGCGGAAGTGATTTGAAACGGGCCGGAGGGTAGAGTGGTTGCATTGGGGATGCGAGTGTCCACCGCGCCATGAGCCAGTCCGGTACCGCCGGTGGTGAGGTAAACGTAATAACTGTCGGGCAGGCCGTTCTCAACCGCCTTTGCGGCGGCGACACTGGGGAATGGCGGCGTGGTATATCCACCGGCGAGAACCGGAGGCAGTACCTGGTAGGTCACATTGTCGGGCGGACTCAAAAGATAAGTGTTGGGTTTGGAATCGACCGCAGACGATTGGGCGGCCAGGGCGAAATTCGGGCCGGGCGTTCCGTCTTCTTTCACGATGCCTTTGGAGAGCAGGTTGGAAATACTCTCGCCATGCTTTGGTTTGTAGGTGGCGAAGACATGGTCGAAGGTGCGGTTTTCCCCGATGATGACAATGACGTGCTTGATGGGGGTTGCGGTGGAGTGCTTGTCGTGATCCTCGGCGGCGGCGGAAAAAGGCGCTCCGAGATTGGCGATGAGCGCGACGAGGCTGGTGGCAGCGGCGAAGTGCTGCCTGGCTTTCGCCAGGAAACCTGGTGCGAACATGAAATTTCCTCCTATTGACGTGCAGTCAAGAAGGTTGAGGGACGGCGGTTACGGGCAGGTAACACGGAGATGAAATGCCGATGAAAAATAATCCACAGCCGTGCGGGCTTTGGGAGGCGTGGTGGAGATGGGTTTAAGCCCCCGGAGATGGGCTTAAGACCGGATTTGTCGGCCGCTTTGGCTATGCTAGTCTGCCTGATATGGCACGACGAACTTTGGTCAAAAATAAGAAAACCGCGACCCGATCTTCTCGAAAGTCTTCAGCGGGCTCACGTCCGAAGTCCCCACATCTCGCAAAGAATGCGAACAATGGGGCGCCCTCCTCTATCCGGGCCGGCGGCAAACATTTTCTCAGCGACAAAGTTGGACACTTTACCGAGTCCGTGATTCGGGAGATGACGCGGCAGGCAATGCTGCACGGCGCGGTGAATCTGGCGCAGGGATTTCCGGACTTTCCCGCTCCGGCGGAGATCAAACAGGCGGCGCAGCAGGCGGTTGCGGCAGACGTGAACCAGTACGCGATTACATGGGGCGCGAAGAATCTGCGCAATGCGATTGCTCGGCAGATGGGCGTGTGGCAAGGCATCACGGTTGATCCCGAGAAGGAAATCACGGTGTGCTGCGGCTCGACCGAGGCGATGATCTCGACTCTGCTTGCGGTTTGCAACGCGGGCGATGAAGTCGTGATCTTCGAACCGTTCTACGAAAATTACGGGCCGGACTCGGTGCTCAGCGGGGCGCGGCCGAAGTTCGTGAAGCTGCGGCCTCCGACGACGGAAGGCGGCGAATGGACATTCGACGAAAAGGAACTGCGGCGGGCCTTCGACAAACATACGAAGGCGATCATCCTGAATACACCGAATAACCCGACGGGCAAGGTTTTCACGCGGCGCGAACTGGAACTGATTCGCGATCTGTGCGTTGAGTTCGACGTGCTGGCGATTACCGATGAGATTTACGAGCACATTCTCTACGAAGGCACCAAGCACGTGGCGATGGTTTCGCTTGACGGAATGCGGGAGCGCACGGTGACCATCAACGGCATGTCAAAGACTTACAGCGTAACCGGATGGCGCGTGGGCTGGGCGGTTGCGCCGGAGAAGATTACGAACGCAATTCGCAAGGTACACGATTTTCTGACGGTGGGAGCGCCGGCGCCGCTGCAAGAGGCAGGCGCGGCGGCGTTGAGTTTGC
This sequence comes from uncultured Acidobacteriaceae bacterium, assembly GCA_963708335.1. Classification (GTDB taxonomy): domain Bacteria; phylum Acidobacteriota; class Terriglobia; order Terriglobales; family Acidobacteriaceae; genus Sulfotelmatobacter. The sequence goes on from OY970205.1 coordinate 380,618, forward strand.
CGGCGGAATATTACGCGAAGCTGGCCGAGGGATACCGGGTGCGGCGCGATCATCTGATGCCGTCGCTGACGGCGGCCGGGTTCAAGTGTTTTCGTCCGCGTGGAGCGTATTACGTAATGACCGACATATCCGGGTTTGGATTTAAGGATGACGTTTCGTTCGCAAAATATCTGGTGCAGGAAATTGGTGTGGCTTGCGTGCCGGGATCGAGTTTCTATCGCGATCCGAAGGATGGGGCGCGGCAGGTGCGGTTCGCATTCTGCAAGAAACCGGAGACGCTGGACGAAGCAGCGCGGCGGTTGCTGAAGTTGAGTGCGATGTAGGGCGGCAGGAAAAAGCAAAACCTTGACAGCCGAGGCGGCTGTCGCTACACAACCTATCTGGCGGGGGCGTACCAGCCGCGGCGGGAGCGGACCTTGAGATTTTTTTTGTCGTTGGCGACGATTTCAATGGTGCGGTAATGACCGTCGGCCTTGAGGTCGGCGGGCTTGTAGGCAACGGCGTATTGGCTGCGGAGTTCGTCCTGAATTTCCGCAAACGCGTTGGCCACATCGCGAATCTGGAAGGGGAAGAAGGCGCGGCCTCCGGTGGCGTCGGCGATGCGCTCGAGCACCTTGTCGCCCGCGCCTTTGGTGCCGCTCACATTGGTGCTGATGGTATAGACGATGGCCTCCGCGCGTTGCGCCATCTCGATCGCTTCCTCGCGAGTGACGTGGCTCTGGTTATCGTCGCCATCGCTTAGCAAAATAATGGCGCGCCGTACAGTGGTAGATTTCGGAGCCTTCATCAGCTTGTCGCGGCAGGCATAATACAACGCATCGTAAAGCGCCGTGCCGCCGCCGGGACGCAACTCGTGCACGCCATGCGCCAGCAACATGGTGTTGTCGGTGAAATCCTGCGTGACCTCGGGGGTCACGTCGAAGCCCACCACGAAGGCCTGATCGATGCGGGGATGAATTGTCTGGTTTAGAAATTCGACGGCGGATTGCTGTTCGAATTTGAAGCGGTCGCGCACGGAGTTGCTGGCGTCGATGAGCAGGCCGACCTGGAGCGGGAGGTTGGTCTCGGCGTGAAAGCTCCGAATTTCCTGCGGCGGCTTGTTGTCGTCGAGGATGCGGAAGTCACCCTGCTTGAGATCGGTAATGCGGCGGCCGTGCTTGTCAGTGACGGTGAAGACGACGTTCACCTCGTTGGTAGTGGAGCGGATGGTGGTGAGGGCGTCATCGCCGGTGGGAGTGTTGGGATCAGGAGGCTTCTGGTCGGGCGCGGGTGGCGGAGTGGCCGAAGCCTGAGCAGCGGGCGCGGAGGATGCGGGCGACTGGGAAAACGCGCTTCCCGCCAAGAGCGCCACAATCAGCAGTCCGAGGGTGGTGATGAAGTTCGTCCCCAGGGTTTTCATCGATAGCACCATTATATCCGCAATAGGGCACGGGAGGCCTTGTTCAGTTCATCTTCGCTTCGCGGAAGTGCCGTCGGGAAGTTCTCTTTCGATAGTCGATAGAAAGGCCTGCAATTCCGGCGGGAGCGGGCTTTCGAGTGCGATCGGTTTCCCGATACGAGGGTGGAGCAGTTCCAGGCGCGCGGCATGGAGAAAATTTCGCGGCAGCGAAATGGCGCCGCCTTCGTCGGTCGCGCGGCCGCGCCGGGCGCGCATTTCGCGCGGCGCTCCATACAAAGCGTCCCCCACCACAGGATGGCCTAATGACGCCATCTGCACGCGAATCTGATGGGTACGGCCGGTATCGATCTTTATTTCGAGTAAGGTGAACTTGCCGAAGGCCGTGTCTAGGCGGCGAAGGACCGAGTAGTGCGAGACGGCGTCGCGGCCCCCGGGGCCGCGCGTGGTCATGCGGGTGCGGCGTACGGGGTCGCGGCTGATGCTGGAGGAAATCGTTCCGCGATCTTTCTTCGGCCATCCGTGAACCAACGCGATGTAAGTTTTCTTGACTTCGCGGCGGGCGAATTGTGCGGCCAGCTTGCGATGGGCTTCATCGTTTTTCGCCACCACGATCAGACCGCTGGTTTCCTTGTCGAGGCGATGAACGATGCCCGGACGCATCTCTCCGCCGACCGCCGACAGCGTGGCAAAATGATGGAGCAGCGCATTCACCAGCGTCCCGCGATTGCGCTGATCTTCCCCGTTTGGACCGGTCGCCCCGGCGCCGGCATGCACCATCATTCCGGCGGCCTTGTTGATGATGGCCAGGTCATCGTCTTCGTAAACGATGTCGAGCGGAATTTCCTCGGCAATGGCGCGGAGTGGAGGGCGCTCGGCCTCGCCGATAACAATGATGCGCTCGCCGCCCCGCAGCTTGAGTGAAGCCTTCGCTGGCGCGTCATTCACCAGAATTTTTTCTTCCGAGATAAGCTGCTGCACCCGCGCGCGGCTGACGTCCAGATGCGCGACTAGAAACTGGTCGAGCCGTTTAGTGGCATCGTCAAGCGGAACAGAAATGAGAATTGGAAATGCTTCCGGCACTCGGAGGGAAGAATACTACAGGCGTGCCCCACATTAACTGGGTGAATGCTGATCGACGAACTCAGTCCCCATCCAGTCCTACTTGCCTCAATATCTTTGTGAATCTGAGATTCTCCTTCAATCCGTCCCATTTGGGATCGCGCAGGAATGTCATATGGACATCGCGGTCCTGAAGTCCGCGCTCCAGCCATTCGAACACCGAATCCTGCTTTCCCAGCCCCGCGTACACCACGGCAATGTTCACCGGAGGAACATACTTCTGGCGTGCCAGGGTGAGCAATTCCGCTAAAACGTTTTCTGCTTCGGCCAGCCGTCCACTCTTCGCCCATACATATCCGAGGAGGGAAATAGGCTCGGTGTTCCCATCGGAAAATGTGCGAGCCAACTCCAGCTCTGCTATAGCGCGGTCGTACTCTCCGGTCTGTTCGTAGACCTTGGCGAAGTTCACATGCGCAACCCAGAATCTTGGTGCAAGCTCGACCGCGTTGTGAAATCCCGCCACAGCCTCGTCATACCGCCGGGCATGGTAGAGAAACGCCGCCAGAAGCGTGTTCAGAATCGGAGACAGCGGATCGAGCCGCACGGCGCGATGGATTTCAGCGATGGCTTCCGCATGCCGCCCCGCATTGGAGAAACAATGCGCGCGATAAAGGCGGGCAAGCACGTAGTTAGGATTGATCTGCAATGCCCGCTGATAGCACTCGTGCGCTCCCGACCAATCCCAGTCAAACCAGAATCGAATTGTGCCCAATGACGTATGCGCTTCCGCCAGATTTTGGTCCAACTCCAGTGCTTTCGACACTCCGGTTATGGCCTTGGGAAAGCAATCCTTCGGCTCCCTATCGCTGGTTATAGGCAGAGTAATGTAGCAGTCAGCCAGTCCGGCATAAGCCTTCGCATAAGTGGGTTCCGCGTCCGTCGCTTTGCGAAAATATTCGATCGCCTTACGGGTTTCCGCGAGCGTTCTCTTGGCCCAATGATATCGTCCCCGTAAATAGGCATCATGAGCTTCCGGATTTCTCTCCGCATCTACGACAAGGGTTGGTTTTTCCTTCCCGCCTAGCTGTATTTTTATTTTCTTTGCGATCGATACTCCGAGTTCGGTTTGAACGCTCAGGACGCTTCCAATCTCGCGGTCGTAACTCTCCGCCCACAGGTGAGTCTGGTCGCTAACCCGGATCAATTGGGCGGTAATCCGGACTCGCTCCTTCTCCTTCCGGACGCTGCCTTCGACCACAAAGTTCACCCCAAGTTCGCGCCCAATCTCTGCGATCGTTTTCGTTGTTCGTTTGTAAACCATCGACGAGGTGCGGGCGATCACCCCCAGGGATTGCGGGTCGAGTTGCCCCAGGTACGAGATCGTTTCCTCTGTCAGCCCGTCACTGAAGTACTCCTGCTCCACGTCATTGCTCAGGTTCTCGAAGGGAAGAACAGCCAGCATGACGCGCTCGTTGATATCCCAGTTACGACTCAGTTCGGGCGTAGCGACTGACCCGCCCGTCACCGGCGCTGCAAAGCGATAGCCCTTGCCGGGCACGGTGTGCACAAATCTGGGATTTCGCGGATCGTCGTCCAGAATCTGCCGGATCTTTCGAACCGCGGTGTTGATGCTGTTGTCCGTGTCCAGAAAAACGCCCTTGCCCCAGAGGTTTTCGATGATGGTGTCGCGGCCTACAAGCTGGCCCGCGTTTCGTACGAGAAGGCAGAGCAGATCCATCGGGATGCGCTCCAGTTTGAGGACGCGCCCCGAGCGGCGCAATTCGTAGGCGCGCTCATCGAGTTCGAAATCGTTGAATTTCAGCACGACTGTTGCCTAAGGCTAGCGCCGCAAAGGCCATGCCGCGGGCTGCCAGACATCTTACCCCGTGCAGCCGGTCACGGATTGCCAGCTTGACGATTCGTCTTAAGAATTTCTACAGGTGTTCTCCATTGCCTCCCGTGGTAATACGGGGCAATATGCCCTCCACGTGCTGCTGAGGGCAGCCAATTTTCAAAGTCGAGGCGCGTATGAACTGCAAATCTGTCGCACATTTTGCTACTTTGGCGCTGCTTCTCATGGCAGCGTCCAATCTCGGATTCGCCCAGAACGAGTCACATCGTTGCAACGCAAGACTCATTGCCGGCAACTATGGATTCATTCTCACGGGAAACAAACTGGCCGGAAACGGACCTGTCGGACCACAAGTGGGCGTCGCTATGACCCACTTCGACGGTGACGTCAGTCTCACTCAGATCGATACGGTGACGGTTGCGGGAAAGGTTGTCGCTGATTTTACCCATACTCCGGCCACTGGCACATACTCCGTAAACCCCGACTGTACAGGCACTTTCACCCTCGACTTCACGGATATGCGTCCGCCCGTGGTGGCGAATTTCGTGGTGGTAAAAGACGGTATGGAGATTGATGCCGTGGTTATCAGCGCAGGCGGGGAACAAGGAATTATCGCGGTCAGCAGTATCGGAAAGAGAGTTTTCGCGCGGCGTTAGCGGCGGGCGGGGACGGCAGCTTCCAAATGCCGTCCCCGGCTTGGTTGCAAAGATTCTTTCCGCTAATGCGGCGGGGAGTTTGACGACCAAGAAGCGCGCTTACGAAAATTAATGGGTTGCGCTAATGGTGCGTGCCGGAATTGCTTTCGAGCCGGGGCGGAGCCACCAGATCAATCCGCCGGCCAGGACCAAGCCGATGGCGATCAGCTGCGTGCCCGACATGGCGCCACCGAAAACCGAACCGCGACCGGGATCGTCGCGCAGAAATTCGAGGAAAAACCTCGCGATCCCGTAGATGAACATGAACGCGCCAATTATCTGGCCGTCGAACTTCCGGCGCTTGAGCAGCCACATCAGGAAGAAGAAGTTCGCAAGTTCGACTGCCGACTCGAACAGTTGTGTCGGTTCGAGGGGCACGTTCAGCGGTGTTCCGGTAATCGAGTTGGCCAGCGGGTTATGAAACGTCACGGCCCACCAGTGATGCGTCTCTTTGCCGTAGCAGCATCCGGCGGCGAAGCAGCCGATGCGGCCGATGGAGTGGCCGAGCGCGAGGCCGGGGGCAAAGGCGTCGCAAGTGCCGAGCGCGGGCATGCGATGCTTCCACACATACCAGGCTGCGGCCACGAAGGCGGCCAGCAGGCCTCCAGAAAAAACTCCGCCCGCCTGCAAGGTGTTAATGCTGAAAATTTCTCCGGGATGAGCCGAGAAGTAGCTCCACTCGTTGATAACGTACAGCACCTTAGCGCCGATGATGCCGCAGAGGACGACCAGAATCCCCAGATTCCAGGCCTTATCGCCGTCAATGCCCATGCGCTCGGAATTGCGCACACTGATCCAGAGGCCGATCAGGACACCCAGAGAGACCAGGAATCCATAGGTCGGAAGAAAAAACTTACCTATATGAAAAAGTTGTGGGAACACTGTTAAGTTAGATGCGCGAAACTGGAGATTTGCTACCTGGATAAGTTTAGCAGCAAAGCAGCTGTTAGCTCTTAGCCTTTAGCTAAAAGCCAAGAGCTAATTGCTAATTGCTGGTTTTATCAAGCCGACCCACTGAGCCGTGTGACGGGGCCGAGAATGAACCCGTCGGTAGACGTTGGGCGCCCGCCGAGACCCTTTAGGCATCTGCGCATGGCGCAGCGTCGCTCACCGGATCCTAGTTCGAGTCGAGCTCCCGTTCATTCTGCATTGGTTCAAATATCGGTGACCCGCCATCACCAACCCGGCAGGCCGGCTTTCAATCTGGATGCTAGGCAAAAGGCGTGCGCTTGGCAAGAGGAAGACCGCAAAAAGTTGGCAGGCGGCTTGCTACCAAAGTAACCGCGAGTTCACAAATGGTCTTGCCATGCGGGAAATCTCTTGACACGGCGCCGGTGCTTGAGTTTCACGAATTTGTTGAATCGATTTATTGCCTAGTTGCTTCGGCCCAGTAAGAGGTGCGCGCCAGCACCGTGCCGTCTACAGCATTGGGCGATTGGGAGCGCAGGCGCACGCGAATCTGGTGCAGACCGGGGCGCGGATTCTTCGGCGCGAAACTCAACAGGTAGCGGCTGTGCAGATGATTGGTGAAATCGTTGACGCGCACTTCGAATTTTTTGCGTGTCGCGAACAACTCATACTCGCCGCCAGTCATCGATGCGATCGCGCTGGGAACATTTTTGCGCATGGCCTGCACGGTGCGGTACATCAAGTCGAGGAAGTTGACGCCTTCATGCATCTCGTTCTTGTTGGTGCCGCGGCCGGTGTCGAGAATGTTGGAAAGCGCGGGAGAAAAGGCGAGAGCGTAAATTACTGCATTGCTTTGCCCGATGGCCGCGACGGCGTCCTCGATTTTTGTGTGGCTGCCGTGATCGCGGGTTTCGCTGATGAGCAGGAGCACGCGCAGCCGGTCCGGCGGTTCCTGGCTGAGCAAGTTCACCGCTGACTTGACGGCATCGAGAATCGCGACTCCGTCATCTCCGGGTTGCAGGTTTCGCAGATCGTCCTCCGCCAGGCTGGCGTCCTTTGTAAAATTGCGCGTGGTCTCGACGTTGCTGTCGAATTCAATGATCGCGACGCGCGCGGTTCCGAGCGCGAATAGCGGATCGAGCATGGTGCGCAAACCTTGCATGCGCGGGAACTCGGCGGCGGCGCGGCGTCCACGCTGAATGACTACGACCAGCGAGATCGGCTGTCCCTCGGGCGCTTCATCCAGACGGACGGATTGCTCTATCCCGTTGTCTTCGACGAGAAAATCAGAGGCCTGAAGGCCGTACACAATTCCGCCATCGCGGTCTTTGACCAGCGCTGGAACCAGCACCACGTTAGATTCAGAACGAAGAGTGGTTTCCTGAGAGAGGGCAAGGCTGCCCAACAGAATCAGAGCGAGAAGGGTTGCACAGGCGGACCGCAGACTATCCAGCCTTGCGTTGTTCGCACAAAACCTCATCCAGCGCATTTGATAATAGATGCGCCCGCTTCAGATAATCGGTTGCCCCGCCGTCCTGCCTTTTCTTGAGGAGAAGGTGGTATTCGTCGGCGATATTGAGAGCGGCGAGCACGGCGAGGCGTACGGTGTCGATGGTATTGGTGGCCTCGGCCACGGCGCGCATCTTGGCGTCGACGTACTCTGCCAGTTTCAGAATGTAGTCGGGATCGGAGCCGCGCAGATTGTAGGCCTGGTCAAAAATCTCCACCCGTACGCTGGAGTTCTGCGGGTCTTTTACGATTTGATCCTTGGTCGCCGTCGCCATAAAACGTTTCTCCGTGGGTCGTAGGTTGTGTTCGCGGGTAGAGACGTAGCTTGCTACGACTCTTTTCCGCGCCAATCGCCTTTCCTAGCTCGCCTCAGCAATCGATTCAATCTGCTCGAGCATCTTCTCGACGCGCCCGCGAATCTCTTCCCGCTCTTTCTTCAGGCGCACCGATTCCCGGCGCAGCGTCCCCAGTTCGTCTTCGCGTTCCTGCATTTGCTGGCGCAAGCGCTGAGTTTCGCGTTCGGCAGTAGCCTGAGCCTGCCGCGCGGCTTTGTACAGCTCTATGGTGCGATAAATTTTGTCTTCCAGCGCCTGAAAATCGTCTGCCGGAACCTGCTCTGCCACCTGCTCAACCGCATCCAAAGCCATGATTGCACTCTTCCCCACCAGGATTTCTGAAACTTCTTCGCAGTATACTCCACATCTTTGTGGACGGCGCAGCAACATCTCTGGCTACAGTCAACAGCCTTCACCACGAAGGACACAAAGGTGCACGAAGAAACAACCTCCAAACTCATGTTGAAGTTTAGATATAATTCCGCACTGCCAAGGAGGCTCGATTCTATGAAACGCCTTGCCTCTGTTTTTCTCGGATTGTTGCTCGCTCTGATTGTTCTGCCGTCAAAGAGCGCCGCCAAAACCAAAGTTGAACTCAAAGATGCTCAGGGCAAGTCCGTGGGCGAAGTGCTGCTCTGGGATCAGGGAACGGGAGTCGCGCTGCAACTCAAACTTCACGATTTATCGCCCGGGGTTCACGCCATTCACTTCCATCAGGTTCCCAAATGCGAAGGCCCGGATTTCAAATCGGCTGGGGGACACTTCAATCCCGAAAAAAAGAAGCACGGTTTCGATAATCCCGAGGGGCACCACGCTGGCGATATGAAGAACTTCACCGTCGATGCAAAGGGCAAAGCATCTGCCCGCCTCGAGGATGCCGATGTCACCCTGAAGGACGGGCCTCACTCGTTGCTGAGCAACGGTGCAGCGATTGTGGTGCACGCCAAAGGGGACGATTACAAGACGGATCCGGCGGGGAATTCGGGAGACCGAATCGCCTGTGGCGTAATCACGAAGTAGATTCGCGACGCTCGACTTTGAAGGGTTTGTACCGCGTAATGCGGCAGTTCTGACCGCCCGTCTATGCCAGGATATTCCGGAACGCCGCTACCGAAAAAGCTCGGAATCAAACCAGGGTTCCGCACGTACCTGATCGAGGCGCCACCCGAGGTGCGAACGGAATTGAAGGCGGCGCTGGCCGGCTGCGAGAACGTGAGCGCCGGAAAGCCTCCGGTTGACTTCGCGATGGTGTTTACGAAATCGCAAGTCGGACTGGCCAGGGATTTCGACCGGATTAGCAAGCTGCTGGCACCCGCTGGCATGCTGTGGGTCAGTTGGCCGAAGAAAAGCTCGGGCGTCGCTACGGATCTGGATGGAAATAAAGTACGTGAGATTGGGCTGGCGGCGGGATTAGTTGACGTGAAGGTGTGTGCGGTGACTGAGACTTGGTCGGGACTGAAGTTTGTACGGCGGCTGAAAGACCGCTGATGGTGCGGCAACGCGAACGGAGAAAAGCATGGTGCGAGTGGGGCTGATTGGATTTGGTCTGGCGGGACAGGCGTTTCATGCGCCGGTAATTCGCGGCGTCCAAGGGATGGACCTGGCATGTATTCTGGAGCGGCACGGGAACAAGGTGAAGGAAAAATATCCGGAAGTACGAGTGGCGCGAACGCTGGAAGAAATGTTGTCGGACGAGACGCTTCGGCTGATCGTGGTTGCCACGCCAAACGACTCGCATTTCTCTTACGCCAAGGCGTGCCTGGAAGCGGGGCGGGACGTGGTGGTGGACAAGCCACTCACGCCGACGCTGGCTGAGGCAGAACAATTGATGAGCCTGGCGTCCGATCAAGGCCGCCTGATTACCGTGTATCAAGACCGTCGGTACGATGGCGAGTTCCAGACGGTAAAGGAGTTGCTGAAATCGGGCGCGGTCGGCGAGGTGGCGGAGTACGAATCGCGCTTCGATCGCTTTCGGCTGCAGAGCAAGCCGAACGCGTGGCGGGAGCGTCCGGACCATCCCGCAGCTGGAGTTTTGTGGGACCTGGGGCCGCATCTCATCGATCAGGCGCTGGTTTTATTTGGCGAGCCGCAGTCGATTTGGGCCTCGGCCTTCTGCCAGCGGAAGGATTCGAAGATCGATGATTCGTTTGATGTGCACATGGAATATCCGAGTCTGCGCGCGACGCTGCGAGCGCGGATTATCGCGTATGCTCCCGGGGCGCATCTGTTGATTCACGGGACGGGAGGATCGTTCGTGAAGTACGGGATGGATCCCCAAGAGGAAATTCTGCGGAGCGAGAACTGTCCTGACGGAAAGGACTGGGGGCCGAATTGGGGAGTAGAGCCGGAGGACCGTTGGGGAACTTTGAGCCAAGTCGGCGGCGAGACGCGCAAAGTGAAGACGGCGCGCGGCGACTATCGGGGATTCTATGAGAACGTGCGGGACGCGATGGAAAAAGGCACTCCGCTGGAGGTGACGCCGGTGCAGGCGTTGCGCACCATGCGCGGGATTCTACTGGCGCATAAGAGCAGCCGGGAGGGACGGAGAGTGGGGTGGAATGAGGCGGTGGAGTAGATTGCCAGTAGCGCCGCCGTCTCGGCGGCTCCGCGGGCGGGACGCCCGCAGGACAGCCGGCCAGAGGCCGGCGCTACCTAACTCTTCATTACTTTTTGGAAGGCTGACTGGAAGCGGGCCATTTCTTCCTGGGTGCCTATGGTGATGCGGACGTAGGTGGGCATGATGGGCCAGGTGCGGCCGATCAGTACATTCTCCTTTGCCATCGCCTCTCGCACTTCCTTCCCGGGGCGCTTGGTGTCAACCATGAAACAGTTGGACTCGGACGGAATAAAGGTGTAGCCGTTCTGCGCGAGCCACTGGAAAGTTTGCTGGCGAATGCCGGCATTGATACGACGGCGCTCAGGGACGAGTGCGGGATCGTTCAGACTGGCGAGTGCGGCGGCGACGGCGGTGGTGGGCATAAAGTTCTGTCCGCCGCGCGCTATTACTTTTTCCAGAAGGTCGGGGCGCGCGATCACGAAACCGCAGCGCAGGCCGGCCATCCCGTAGACCTTGGAGAAAGTGCGCAACACAATGACGTCTTTGCCGGCTTTGACGAGATCAAGAGCAGATGGCGCTTCGCACAGGTGAATGTAGGCTTCGTCGATGAGAACGACTGAGTCCTTCGGTTTGTTCGCAACAAGATATTCGATGTCGGAGTGCGACGTCAGCGTGCCGGTGGGATTGTTGGGATTGCAAACGTAAAAGATTCCTGCGTCGGGGTCGGCAGCCAGCATGGCTTTGACGTCGTGCGCGTAGGTCTTCGTGAGCGGAACCTTGACGACGCGCGCTCCCGCGACGGCGGCCATGTGCATGCCGGTTTCGAAACACGGATCTGCGGTGACGTAACTTTTCTGCGGCGAAGTGAATGCCAGCACGCTGAGGCTCAACGGCGGAGTGGAGCCGGCGGTGCAATAGACGGAATCAGGATTGAGACCTTCCATCTGGACGAAAGTTTTGACCAGGTTGTCGGTGAGATCGTCGGCGTAGCGACCGCCAAGCGGAATGATGGCAGCCATCGCGTCGCGGGCAGCTTGGCTGGGACCGAGCGGGTTCTCGTTAGAGTCGATAATCACTGCATCCTTGGAATGCGGCGGCCGGCGGTGGGAGGCAGCCAGCATGGGTTCATTCATTACTCGCAAGACAGCTGCTGCCGAGGCGGCAGCCGAAAGATGCAGAAACGATCGCCTCGAGAAACGGGGCATGGAAACCTCCGGCACGGTTTGTACTGCTGAAGTAAGAGATTTAACCACAGTGGGCACCGAGAGCACAGGGGAAAACTGCTGAAGCAAAAGTTTTGCTAGAAGATAAACACACAGCGGCAAAGACTCTGTGACCTCTGTGGTTCGTGTTTCTTTTGAGGGCTAGTCCTGTTTGCGGCCGGCGTAATATCCGGCGCGGGCCTGGATTTTGTAGCCCTGCTTATCTTTGATTTCTAGCTTGCGGTAGCTGCCGTCGAGCTTGCTGTTGGTCGGGGTATAGCCGATGTTGTACTGGCTGCGCAGTTCGGCGGCGATCTGGTCGAAAGCGGCGCGGAGTTTGTCGAACTTGTTGCCGACGTTGATGACGCGTCCGCCGGTTTGCTCGGTGAGCTTGCGCATCTCCCCCTCGCCGGAGTAGCCGAAGCCGCCGTAACCGTAAAATCCGCGGTCGGCGCAGAGTAGGACATAGACAATGGAGTCCGCCCTCTGGGCGGCTTCGATCGCGTCCTGAATTTTGAGTCGGCTGCCTTCATCCTCCCCGTCGGTAAGCAGAATCATGGCTTTGCGGCCAACTTCCTTCGATAGCATGTCATGGGCGGAGAGGTAGACGGCGTCGTAGAGCAGCGTTCCCGGCGCATTCTGCTGCGGAACCGGGCCGCCACCCATGCCGGGGATGCCGCCGCTGGTGTAGTCGACGTTTACCTGGGCCTTGTTCAGAGCCGCCTGCAGGCGGTGCACGTCGCGGGTGAAGTCTTGCAACAGGTCGACGGAGATGTCGAAGCTGATGACGTAGGCTTCGTCTTTGTCGGTAAGAATCTGGCGCAGGAAGGCGCCGCCGACTTCCTTTTGCATGTCGATGACGTTGCGCTGGCTTCCGCTGGAATCGATCATGATCCCGAGCGTGAGCGGTAGATTGCTTTCGGCGGTGAAGTATTTGATGGTCTGCGGCTTGCCGTCTTCGTAAATCTCAAAATCGCTCTTAGTCAGGTTGGGAATGAGGGCGCCGTGCTTGTCTTTCACGTTGAAGAAAAGCTGCACGACGTTGACGTTGACCTTCAGAGTTTCGGTGGGCTGCTGCGAGTCGTCGGATTTCTGGTCGGGCGACGAGGGTTGCTGGGCCGGGGCTGGAGATTGCTGGGCCACAGTAACTGTCGAGGCCGGGAAAAAAGCAACCGAGGCAAGGGCAACCAGGGCGATAATCGGCAAGGTTCGGCGCGGGGAGATGGAAAGCTTGGGCATCCGGACTCTCTTGGGACTCTGGGTTAGTGTTAGTCTAATCCCGTTCTCGCTTAGTGTTAGTCTAACCCTTAGATGCACCAAACGGGGTAGATCGGGCATCCTAGAGACGAAAAGTAGAGTTTTTTCGCGAGACGAGGCAATTATGGCGCCGGTGACGGGAGGATGGCGGATGTGCAGAGGGTCCGGGCTGGGAGCAGTCTGTACTATCCTGATTTTAACGATCTTGGCTGCCGCCCCTTGCCTGCCGGCACAGTCTGGCGGAGGCCAGACGCAATCGCCAGCCAGTTCCGGACAGACTCAGGAAATCCCGGATGCGCCCTCGACCGTGCAACCGCCTGAGCCCAAACTTCCCTCCGCGCGGCCAGACACCACTAGCGCTCCTCCAGCCTATCCAGGAGAGTCTGGGGCACACCCGGATCAGAAGCAAGCGCCGCCGATGCCTCCGGTTGAAACGCTTCCAGCCGGGAGTAGGCCGAGGAACCAGGTTAATCCCAAGGAAGACCTATATACGATCACGGTAGCGGCTCACGTGGTGCAGATCCCGGTCATGGTGAAGGACTCTGACGGTCGGCCGGTCGATGGATTGCTTCCCAAGGATTTTACGGTGCTCGAAAACGGCAAGAAGCAAACGTTGACTTACTTCTCCAGCGATCCGTTTGAGCTCTCGGTGGCCATCGTGCTCGATACGAATATCGCGGACGTGGTTCTGCAACAAGTAAATCAGACCTACGCATCGCTCGTGGGCGCCTTCAGCCCGTACGATGAGGTTGCGCTGTACACCTACAGCAGCACGGTCACCCAAGTCACAGACTTCAGCGGCCGGGCGACAAAATTGACGGCGGCGCTCAACCAGTTGAAGACGGTGCGCGGCCGCAACAATGGGCCGCCGGTGTTGGGCGGTCCGCTGGGACCGCAGGGGCCAACCGTGAATGGGATGCCAGTCGGCGGACCGCCGGTGGCGCCGGTGATGACTCCGCCCCGGGAGTCGCACGTTTTGAATGATGCGATCCTGCGCGCGGCGCTGGACCTGAGCAAGCGGGATCGTACCCGGCGAAAGGTGATCTTTGTGATCAGCGATGGACAGGAATTGGGTAGCCGGTCCAGCTACCGCGACGTGCTCCGAGTGCTTCAGACCCACGACATCCAGGTGAAGGCGGTTGTGGTCGACACGGGCGCGCTGCCCGGGTACAAGCAGATCGAAAGGCTCCACCACATACCCAAACAAGGCTTCAACGAGATTCTGCCCCGCTACGTCAATGCCACGGGAGGCGGACAGGTCTTCACCGAACTTTCTCGCAATTCCATGGAAGAGGCGTACGCGCAGATCACATCTGAGGCAAGGAACCAGTACACCTTGGCGTACGTCCCAAAGGCAATAACTGGTCCATCTTCTTACCGCAGCATTGAGGTGCTGGTGGATAAAAAGGGGCTGAATATCTACGCCAAACCCGGATATTACCCGGTGCCGACGGCGCGTTAGCGTGGCCGGGAACACCCGGGGTCACCTGAGTAACCTGCGGCAGGCACCTCCCGTATGATATAAAGACCGCGAGTCTCCGAAAAGGAACTGATGCAGCGGCAGCCCCCGAGGGGCATGCCCGCATTTGAGGAAAGTCTTGAGTTTCATCAACTTCGCAGCTCGTGAGATCAATTGCAAGATCGTTTACTACGGCGCCGGATTAGGCGGCAAGACGACGAATCTGCAGGTGATTTACCAGAAAACGGCGGACCAGCAGAAGGGCAAGATGATCTCGCTGGCCACCGAGACCGAACGTACGCTGTTTTTCGACTTCCTGCCGCTCGACCTCGGCTCGGTGCGCGGCTTCAAGACGCGCATCCACCTCTACACCGTCCCCGGGCAGGTTTTCTATGATGCCAGCCGCAAGCTGATTTTGCGCGGCGTGGACGGCATCGTCTTCGTGGCCGACTCCCAGGAACAGCGTATGGACGCCAACGTGGAAGCGCTGGAAAACCTGATGTCGAACCTGAAAGAACACGGCTACGACTTCAACAAGATTCCTTACGTGCTGCAGTTGAACAAGCGCGACCTGCCAAACATTCTGCCGATCGATCTACTCTCCACCGAACTGCGCAAGAAGAGCGAGCCCATCGTCGAAGCGGTTGCCTTCCAGGGCGTCGGTGTGTTCGAAACGCTGAAGGAAATTGCCAAGCAAGTGCTGACCGAACTAAAAGCCGGCGGCTAGAGTAGCAAGCCAATCGCGGCCGGGGCATGGACAAACGTCCTCTCTTTGGTCTACGCGGTTGTGAGTGTAATCTGGTTACGCCAACAATCCCTGATTGCCATACCGACGCGGGATCACGAACCTGCTCCTGCAAAAGCTTCGATAAGGGCGTTAACATCACTTTCATCGTTGTAAGGGGCGAGCGAGATCCGAACGCGTCCGCCACGTGTTCCGCACACAATGTTGTGACTGCGAAGTCTTTCCACAATTACTTGTACGCTTTCGCCAGGGTGGCCCAGTGAAATGATGTGTGGACACCCGGCAGGATCGCCAACCCTACGAAACGGTTTCCACCCATACTTGCTGGCGTCGCTAGCCAGCATTGCTGCCAAACTCCGTGCATGTGACTCAATGCGACCTTCACCCAAGGACAACAACTGCTCAATTGCTACCACGAGACCCGCCATAGACGCATACGACATTGTCGATTGCGTGTAGCGCCGCGCATCATTAGCAAGCGACACAGAGGTCGCATCAAATCCAAAGGGGTCCTCCGCGCCCATCCAACCCGGTAAAGGGGGGATTTTCTCAAGCAAGCCTGGCGACATGATTGCCAGTGCAACGCCTCCGTGTCCACCAAGCCATTTGTAGCCGCTGGCAACAACGGCATCGGCATCCCAGGCTGCTGCGTCCACCCGCATTGCACCTGCCGCTTGCGTAGCGTCTACAATCAGACGTGCACCAACCTGGATAGTGCTTTGGCGCAGGCGAGAAATATCCACTACCGTCCCCGTAGCGTATTGCACACTGCTCACCGCAACCACAGAAGTACTCTCATCAATCGCCTCGATGAGTGTATCGGTCAAATCGCACGTAGGCTGGTCATCAACAAAGCGCACCGCATGCTCTTTTAGAGCAGCCAGACGAAGCCACGGCCGAGTTATCGCAGGAAAGTCTGATGAAACGGCCAGAACTGTGCTCTTTAGCCTTGGCTGAAGCAACATCGGGAGCTGCCCCAAGATCTCACTTGCGCTCGCGACAATTGCGACCCGACTGGAATCGCAATGAAATAATCGCGATGCGCGTTCGCGAAGCGTTTCGCAGTATGCCACCTCATCGCTGTCGGACATGTAGAGGTTGCCATGCCTAGCAACATTGTCAATGAAAGTGTGCATTGCGGTTACGGCAGGTTGACCGATCAATCCCAAGGATGCCTGATTAAAGTAAGCGCTTTGACGGAGACTGGGATAATCCAATCGATCAAAAGGGGAGATCATTACCGATGACAAACCTTCTCGTGAGCGAGTAGATCCTAAACCATCCTGCTTCACTAGGAAAAGCGGCACCTCGGAAAAACAATCTCACCGGCTTGGCGCCTTTTTGACAGTCTGAACCAACGCGTAACTGTCGTAATATCGCTATCACGCTCATCGACCAAAACACGCCGCCAAGCCTGCGATCCCCGAATCGTTCAGTCGCGCTCTCTAAATCCGCCAAACTCCGTCTAACGTAACAGCACCTTGCCTCATGCCTGATCTACAATGGCTGTCCGCCAATTTCCGCCATATTCTGGAGAGATAATTCATGCGCGCTCTGCGAGACTCGTTCTGCGCCCTGCTCGTCTTAGCGGTTTCTGCTTCTCCCTTCGCACTGTCCCAGAGTTCGTCCCTGCATGGCATCGACGTGGCCGACCTGGATCGCAAGGCCGACCCTTGCGATGATTTCTACGACTTTGCCAATGGAACATGGCGCGCCAACAATCCGATTCCAGCCTCGATGACCCGCTGGAGCAAGCGCTGGCAGGCGGGAGAATCCTCCAAAGACAAACTGCGCGAAATTCTTGAGGCCGCTTCCGCCGACAAGAGCGCGCCCAAAGGCAGCACCGAACAAATCATCGGGGACTACTATGGCTCGTGCATCGACGAATCCCGCGTAAATGCCCGTGGCATGGATCCAGTCAAACCCTGGTTTGCGCGGATCGACGCTGCCCACGACATGGCCGCCCTGCAGCAAGTGATGGCCGAGATGCACGACATTCTCGTAGAAGTTCCGTTCGCATTCGGCAGCCAGCAGGATCCGCATAAGCCCTCCTGGGTGCTGGCCGACCTGGGCGCAAGCGGCCTTAGCCTGCCCGATCGTGACTACTATCTGAAAACCGAGCCGCGCTTCAAGGAGGCGCGAGAGAAATATGTGGAGCATGTCACGGCCATGTTCAAGTTGGCTGGCTGGGACCAGAAGTCTGCCGCAGCCGCGGCCCAGTCCATTATGAGCATGGAGACGAAACTCGCCGAAGCATCGCTCGACAACGTTGCGTTGCGCGATCCCTCTGCCACCGATCACAACACCACCTTTGCCCAGCTGCAGGCCATGTCTCCGCATTTTGATTGGGCCAGTTACTTCAAGCACAAGCAAATACCCACTGATGTCGACATGAATGTTGATCAACCCAAGTTCATGCAAGAGGTGGATCGGCAGATGCAGCAGACGCCGCTGGCGGATTGGAAAGTTTATTTGAAGTGGCAGCTGCTGAATTCGACCGCGAGTTCGCTGTCCGCGCCCTTCGTGGAGGAGGACTTCGCCTTCAACGGCAAGTACCTGAGCGGCACCACCGAAATGAAGCCGCGCTGGAAGCGCTGCGTCGAGTCGACCGACCAGCTGTTCGGCGAGGCGCTCGGAAAGAAATACGTGGAGAAATATTTCCCGCCCGAAGCCAAGGCCCGCATGCAGGAGATGGTGCGCAATCTTCTCGCTGCCATGCGCGACGACATTCTCAGCCGCCCGTGGATGAGCGATGACACGAAAGAGAAAGCCATGGCCAAGATCGCCACCTTCAATCCCAAGATCGGATATCCCGACAAATGGAAGGACTACAGCCACGTGGAGGTTCGCCGTGACGCGTTCTTTGACGACATGATCGCCGGAAGGAAGTTCGTCGAAGAAGACGACCGCGCCCAAATCGGCAAGCCCGTCGACCGCGGCCGCTGGGGATTGACGCCGCCCACCTCGGACGCCTACTACAATCCGCTGCTGAACGAGATCGTCTTCCCAGCCGGAATCCTGCAACCGCCCGCTTTCGACATGCATGCGGTCGATGCAGTGAACTACGGTGCCATCGGCGTGGTGATCGGCCACGAGATCTCTCACGGCTTCGACGACCAAGGCGCGCAATACGATTACCTCGGCCGCTTGCGCAACTGGTGGACCGAAGCTGACCTGAAAAACTTTCAGGCGCGCGCCGCCTGTGTAGTGAATCAGTTCGACAACTACTACATCGAGAAAGACATCCACCACAACGGCAAACTGGTACTCGGCGAAAGCATTGGTGACCTCGGCGGCGCAAAGATCGCCTACCTCGCATACCAGAAATCGCTGGAGGGAAAGCCGCGCCCTGCAGACATCGACGGCTTCACTCCCGAACAACAATTCTTCATCGCGTGGGGACAGTTCCGCGGCGACGAAATCCGACCCGAGGCTCAGCGTCTGATGGTGCAGAGCGATCCCCATCCGATCGCGAAATACCGCGTCATCGGCCCACTCTCCAATCTCCCGGAATTCCAAAGAGCATGGAGCTGCAAGCCCGACGCCCCCATGGTCCGCCCCGAAGGAAAGCGCTGCGAGGTCTGGTAATGTAGCGCCGGCATCTTGCCTGCCGTGCCGGGCGCGTCTCGCCCACGGCGCCGGACGCACGCACAATCTCATTACTAACGTAAGCTGCGTCTGCACCTGCCTTTCGCTAGCCTGACTGCGGGGACGTGTGTATTTACCTGTCCCGGCGGCCCGTGATGCTTTCTGCCTTGATCGTTCGTTCGTCGGACCCGACTGCACTGCTGGTCTGGTGCGGGGTCGGATTTTGCGCGGGGATCGGCCTTTTCATTTACGGATTCAAACTGCTGCAACGCCGGCGGCTGATTCTCGACACTCCGCTCTCGAAGATTCGCAGCGCTGCGATGGGAATGGTTGAGGTCAGTGGCCTGGCGGTCGGCCCTTACACGATGATCGCGCCCATCACCGCGCGGCCTTGTTACTACTACCGCACGCTGGTCTGGGAGTACAAACAGCGCGGCAAAAATAAGGAATGGGTCAAAGTGGCGGGCGAGTGCATGCATGTGCCGTTTTTTGTCGATGACAACACGGGGCGCATGCTGGTCGATCCGCGCGGCGCCGATCTCGATTTGCATTGCGATTTCGAAGAGCAATTCTGCGATTCGTTCTTTACCGTGAAGGATTCTGCGCCGGACAACGTGCGGAATTTTCTCGGGCGGCACGGCATTGTTACCAACAACAAAATCAAGGTGCAGGAGTATTGCATCAAGCCTAAGAATTCGCTGTTTATTCTAGGAACGCTGGGTGAAAATCCGGGCGTGGAAGTCAGCCCGCAGCCGGTGCGGGATGATGAATCAATCCCCCACGGAGCAATGTCATTCTCGCTGGGCTCGATCTCGATGGGCTCTATGTTCTCGCTTTCTGCTCGCGGCGGGGATGATTCGGGAATGGCTTCCGAGGCTGCCTGGTTGGCACAGCGCCGTGAACCCACTCCGCAACAGCTAGTCCGACTGACTCCCGACCGCGCACCCAAGTCGACCGCCGAGATGAGCCAGCAACAAAAGATCGCGGCGGCGCTGCTGAAGGCGGGAATCTCGAGCCCCGCGGCCTGGGCCGCGGCTGGAGTATCCGCGACAGACCAAACCGGTGCTGTAGTTCAAACCGTCGCTGACCTTGCAACGGCGGGCGGAAATGGCGACCAGGCTCAAAACGGCGCTTTCGATCCGCATCCTCCAGTGGTGTTAATGAAAGGAACCAACAACAAGACCTTTCTGATCTCGTGGCGCAGCCAGCAAGAGGTGGCGCGATCGCTGGGCTGGAAATGTGCCTTGATGATCTGGGGCGGACCGGCGCTCGCTTTGTTGTCTTTATACTTCTTCCTGGGGATTGAGCATCTGCGCTGAACCGCTGGCGGCGCACCAGATTTCTAACCTGAGCGCCCGCGACTCCGACTAGCCCTCCGCGGTGCCTCTAGTACAATCAAACCCGTGAGCGACGCTGTGCGTATTGCAATTCTGGGCGACTTTAATGCCGATTTTCGGTCGCATCACGCCACCACGGAGTCGCTGCAGCACGCCGCCCGCAAACTCCAAACAGTGGTGGAATCGGAGTGGATATCGACGCCTTCGTTGACCACAGAGGCCGGGCAAAAAAAGCTGGAAAGCTTCGACGGCCTCTGGGCGGCGCCGGGCAGTCCCTATAAGAGTTTTGAAGGCATGCTGAAAGGGATCGAGTTTGCCCGCCGGCGCGATTGGCCGTTTCTCGGCACCTGCGGCGGGTTTCAATACGCTTTTATCGAGTTTGCCCGCAACGTTCTCAATATTGCCGACGCCGACAGCGCCGAGAACAATTCCGGCTCCAAGAACATCATCATCTATCCCGTAGCCTGCGCGGTGCCCAACCGCAAGGGCGACGCTCCCAAGCTGTCGGGCGCGGTTCCGGAAATTCGCCTGCGTCCCGGCTCCTACCTGCAGTCTTTTTATGGAAAAGACCAAGAGGTGGTGACAGAAGAATTCTTCTGCAACTTCGAAATCAATCCGGAGTTCGAGTGGGCGGCGATGGAAGCCGGGTTTCCCGTTGTCGCGCGGGGACCTCAGGGCGAAATCCGGGCTATCGAGTCGCCGACGCACCGCTTTTTTCTGGCTACGCTCTTCCAGCCGCAGTTGTCGTCGACCGAAAAAAAGCCGCATCCGATCATTCTTGCTTTCGTGCAGGCTGCCGCCGATTGGGGCAAGAAAAAGCTGGACGACAGCGTGTTGGAATGAACTCGTACGGCCGGCGCTTCGCCGGCCATAGCGGAGGAATTCTGCTGAGGCGGCAGATGGCATCCGGCAGAGACGCCCTTTTTCGTGCGCCAACGCTCACTAAGGTTACGAAAGACCCTGCCCTGCACCGGTTTTTCCCCTGTCACTATCCGCATCTGGAGCGGCCTCCCGCCTCTCGCTAGACTCATCGAGTTCGCTCCCCATCCGAAAGAACATTCGCAGGAGCCACTTGTCTATGCACTTGCAGTTGGCCAATCTGAATCGCATTCCTTTCAGCATACTGATCAATTACATCCCTGTGATTGCCACGGTGGTGACGTGTTTTTTCAGCGTGATACTGGCGCGCGCGACGCTGCGCTACGTTGAGGCTACCGACAAGGGTTTGGCGCTGGCCCGCGAGGAGTTCGAACGGGAATGGTCGCCGGACATCCACATCAAAATGGAACGCGTATCCGCCAGCGAGGCCAGGATCATCGTCACCAATCTGGCAAAGACCTCAGTGTTGCTGCAGTTGCTGCAATTGCGGAAGCTTTCGCATGCCATGCCATTTGAGCGCTGCCGCCTGAACGATCCCCTGGTCGGCGGCATGACGTGGACGCAGGAAATGGGCAAACGGATTCTCTCCTGCACGGGCGAAGAATTTGAAGGCCCGATTGCGGCGTCGATGACGTTTTACGCCGCGGGACGCATGTATCGCACAGACTGGTTCCGCGCACAAATTCAGGTGCGCGACGGCCGCATCACCAATCTTGAACCCAGCACCATGCCCGCCCGGCGCGTGCGCCAAATTGAGCGTGACGGCCCCGAACGCCGTCGGGAGTTTGCCCAAGATGTATCGGCCGACGCGGCTCCTGACGAATCAGGAGGCGAGCCTGAGGAGAATGCGTTCGCAGCCGACGCATAGATTGGAAGCCCTTCCCGATCGAGATCGCGGTTTCATTACGCTGCTAATTGCCACCTCGCGACACGCCTGCCCATGCGTCGCCATGAACCTTCGCGGTGCTACGACTGGCAGCCGACTGCTATTCTGCTGGTAGTCCCTTCGAAAAACTTGAGATCACAAATTGTGATCTCAAGTTTGAGGCGTCTTCCCGAATATGGCGAAAACCGCGATCGTGGTTGCAAAGAAAGTGGATTCGAAGATTTTCGTTCTCCGTGGACAACGGGTCATCCTCGACACGGACCTCGCCGAGCTCTATGGTGTGCAAGTTCGGCAGCTTAACCAGCAGGCCAAGCGCAACGCGAAACGCTTTCCTCCCGCGTTTCGCTTCCAGCTATCGCCGCACGAAATGAAGATTTTGAGATCACAAAATGTGATCTCAAGTGAAGGACACGGTGGCGCGCGTTACCGTCCCTGGGCTTTTACCGAACACGGGGCAATCATGGCGGCCACCGTATTGAACTCGGACCGCGCGATTGAAATGAGCGTGTTCGTCGTTCTGGCATTTGTGCGAATGCGCCGGGCCATCGCCGGAAACCGCCACGTGCTGACAAAACTGGCGGAACTGGAGCGCCGCCTGGAAAGTCATGACGCCGAGATTCAGGACTTGATGGAAGCGATCCGCGAACTGATGACTCCGGAAGAGCCCAACCGGCGCCGGATTGGGTTCGAAGCGCCGGCGGATGAAGGCAAGGTTCTGAAAGATCTCACCGGGCGATTGCATCGTAAAGATAAATGAAGGCTCCCCGGACGAATGCGTCCGGGGCTACGTGTTTCGGGACATCCGTGACGCCAAGAGTAACTCTTACCACGATGGCGAATGCTGCCTGAATCGGTAAAGATTGCCGGTTGACTGCCGATCCTATTCCTTAGAGGACCACAACATGATCAACCCAATCGGCAGCGCTCACGCCAACCCCGCGCACGTTCCCTCAAAGCCGGAGATGCCTAAGTCGGAGCCTCTGGTGCAGACGCCGAAAAGCGGCGCACTCTCAGACGATCAGGTCACCTTAAAGAACGCCGGAGAAGTGGATCACGACGCTGGCAGAAAGTAGTTCTTACTACACAGATTCACACGGGAAGAAGTTCGAACGCCGGATAGCTTCCGGCAATCGCGGCGAAAGATTCTTGCGGCGAACCTGCCGGAATCGGAAAGTATCGCTGCACTTCGCGACGGAAGGTGTCGAGGTAGGCTTTCAGGATGGGCAACTTCTCCTCCTCCGCTAGGGGACGCAAGTGGAATTTTTGCCGATTGCTTCCCTTCTTTAGCGTAACTTCCCCAGCAGCCTCGGCGTTTCGTACCCACTGCGTTCGGCCGCGAGGAGCCACCAAAAATTTCTTGCCGTCCAGTTCCAGCAGGTCGATGGGAGTGGAGTAGAGCTTGCCAGTTTTCCGCCCGCGAACTTCGAGCAGGTAGTTGTAGGAGAAGCCCAACCCAAGGCCCACAAGAAATCCGAAAACGCGGTTGAATATCTTTTCGCCAGCGCTCGGTTCGCGGAAAACGGGAAGCGCGGAATTCATGGTTTCATTGTATGCGGTTTAGGTTCTTGCGATGAAGCGCAGAGATGCGGAGTTCATGCAGTAGCGAAGATAAGTGGGCTCGGGGCCATCGTCAAAGACGTGGCCGAGATGAGCGTCGCATTCGGTGCAGGCGACCGCGGTGCGCACCATGCCGAAAGTAGCGTCGCGGATTGCGGTTACGTTTTCCGCGGCAATGGGCGCCCAGAAACTGGGCCATCCCGTGCCAGACTCGAACTTGGTGGCGGAATCGAACAGAGCGTTATCACAGCAGATGCAGCGGTAGATGCCAGGGTCGTGCAGACTCCAATATTTTCCAGAGAACGCGATTTCGGTGTCGGCGTTGCGGGTGATGTCGAAGACTCCGGCGGGAAGTTGCTTGCGCCACTCCGCCTCGGTTTTCATTACCTTGGCCATTCGAGCTTGCTTCAGGCGCTGGCCGGCGTCGGAAAAAAGAACGACGGTGACTTCCTTGGGCGTGAGATTGGCTGCGGGCGCGGCTCGCAGCACGGCGGGCTTTCTCCATTGCCACAGGGCCAGGCCTGCGAGAGTGGCTACAGATGTTGCGAGAAAGGCGCGGCGCTGCATGTTGGGTGGCGACGCAGTCGAGCTTCGCTCGACCGGACTGCCCCTTCGACTGCGCTCAGGGCAAGCTCGGGCGGCTGTCCCCACATGATTCTTTTTCCCGATCGCGATTGCGGTCAGCTTCAGGCATGTGTAGTCCTACTTTCCAGTGTAGAGATCGGGGAACTCCTGGCGCAGGTGCTCGACTTTCGGAGCGTCGTTGAAGACAATGTAGGGCTGGTTGGGATGCAGCGCGGCGTAGTTCTGGTGATACGCCTCGGCCGCATAGAAAGCCTGCAGCTGCACGACTTGGGTCACGATGGGACGAGAAAATATTTTGGCATTGTCGAGTTGGGCGATGTAGGCCTCGGCAATGCGCTTCTGTTCAGCGCTGTTGTAGAAAATCGAGGAACGATATTGCGTGCCCTCGTCGGGGCCCTGGCGGTTGAGCTGAGTCGGGTCGTGCGCCACAGAGAAGAAGACGCGCAAGAGTTCGCCGTAAGTGATCTGCGCGGGGTCGTAGACGATTTGCACCGATTCGGCGTGTCCGGTTTCACCGGTGCTGACGGTTTCGTACTCGGCGGTCTTGGCGGAGCCTCCCGCATAGCCGGAGGTGGCGCTGATCACGCCTTTCACGTGCTGGAAGACGGCCTGCACTCCCCAGAAACATCCGCCGGAAAGGACTGCGGTTTGTTGTCCGGTTGTGGCGGCGCGTGACGCGTCTTGCGCCGGGGCCGGCACTGCGGCCGATGGACTAGCCTTCGCATTGCAGGCGATGGTGCCGCCAAGAGCTGCCAACAGAAGTACTGCAAGGCGAAGGGAAGATGGCATTTGGATAATCCTTCTTCAATGCAAAACAATCTGCTGGATTGGAGTGACGACGGCTCGAAAAGTTTCAGCGGGTGTCGGCCGCTGCGGGGCGGAGACGCAGCGAGCTACGTCTCTACGAATGTGCATATGCGGCGCGCGCTTTCATTTCCTGCTTGCTTTTTCGCCTTATGTTCGCCAATAATGGCGACATGGCTATCACACGCAGGCAGCGGGAAGTGTACGACTTCATTTCGCGATTCGTGGCAGAGCACCAGTACTCGCCATCGTTCGAGGAAATTGGCAAGGGGCTGGAGTTGACCTCACTGGCGACGGTACACAAGCACGTCACCAATCTGGAGAAAAAGGGGCTGCTCACGCGCGATTACAATCGCAGTCGTTCGATCGACTTGCTACCTCCCAAGGGACGGCTCAAGCAGGCGATGAGCGTGAATACCGCGGTCGTGCTGCCGCTGGTGGGGCGTATCGCAGCCGGTCAGCCGATTGAGGCGGTGCAGAGCAACGAGACGATTTCGCTGGCCGACTTCGTGCGTTCGAAGGAAGTATTCGTGCTCGAGGTGCGCGGAGACTCCATGCAGGATGAAGCCATTCTCGACGGCGATTATGTGCTGGTAGAAAAAGCGCGGACGGCACACAACGGGGACATTGTGGTGGCGCTGGTGGATTCGAGCGACGCCACGCTGAAGCGTTTCTACCGCGAAGGCGATAACATCCGGCTGCAGCCGTCGAACGTGGCCATGAAACCGATCATCGTTCCGGCGGCATCGGTGGATGTGCAGGGACGAGTGATTGGAGTGCTGAGGAAGTACTGAAGGAAGCTGTCAGCCATCAGCCAGCAACTTTCAGTCGGAAAACAAAAACGCACGCTGCTCGGTCGAGGCAGCGTGCGTTCAATGTGTTTAGCTAAATGCCAGAAGCTTGTGGCCAGAAGCTGATTACCCCAGGTGCTTGTTCAGAGCCTGGGCGATGGCGTCCTTGGGGCGGTAGCCGACGATTTGTTCGACGACTTGTCCTCCCTTGAACACTAACAAAGTGGGAATGCCAGTAACTTTGTAGCGCATCGGGGTGGCGCTGTTGGAGTCGACATCCATCTTGCCGATTTTGATCTTGCCCTGATACTCGGTGGCCAGTTCTTCGACGATGGGGGCGATAGCGCGGCAGGGGCCGCACCAGGTTGCCCAAAAGTCCACCAGAACGGGCTTTTCCGATTTCAAAACATCCTGGTCGAAGTTTGCATCGGTGACTTCGACGATTCCGTTACCTGCCATTTGGTTTCTCCTCGTGGTGAACGTCGCGCTGTCGGCGGACGCTCCCTCGCGATCTCTATAAGTGCGTCCCGTCAGGGAATCGAACTTATTATCGTACCACTGTAATCAGATGCCGAGGGGTGCAAGAAGGTCGCAAGACTTGCCCGGCTTACGGTTGAGGCATTTTCTCGGCGTTCGTGCTGGACTGGCCGGCTGGAGTCAGGGATTTGATGAAGGTAACCAACTGCCAGCGCTGAGGTTCGGGGAGCTTGGACCAAACGGGCATGCCGCGGCGGACCACGCCATTCGTCAAAAGCCAGAAAAGCGTACCCGGGGTGGCCTGCTGCACTTCTGGGGCAAGCAGATTGGGCGCTTTCTTCCCGCCTTGTGCCATATCTCCATGACACTCCGCGCAATGCGAAGCAAAAAGCTTTGCCCCTGCCGCCACCGCGTCGGGATCTGACTGCAGCGGATTACGACGAGCGACTGCCTTCCTCGGAGCTTTCGTGAGTTCCGCATAGACGGACTCTTTGGCGGCGCCCGCGGCCTTCGTTTGCGTGGCCGTCATGCAGAGTGTGAACAACAGCAGCATCGAGGCGGTCCGCAAGATGCGGGCACGTCGAGACGTTGCCTTCCTAATGCTCACGTATCCTGATGGCTTCAAGGCCCTGCTTTTTTCTGTCATTCGCGACCTCCGAAGAGACGAGCGACCGCGTTGCCGAAGCCGGAGAATTCGCGGGAGACACCCCAGCGCAGCAGGAAACGGTGACTGTTGTTGTTAAGGCCAAAGCCAGGCGACAGGCGAAGCGTCCAGTCCGAGGGCAGGTTCCAGGCGACCACTGGAGCGACGTAGTGCGAAGTATCGTGCAAACCGAAACTATAACGGTCGCCAAGGCCACCATACATTTCCACTCCGGCGACGAAATTCTCGCGGCAGAAACTGCAGCGTTGGGCGGAAGCTTTCAACCCCAACGGGCGACTGGTGCCGATCGCGTAGCCAAACTCCCAGGGCGAATTCGCAAGGTTCTTGGCTGCGAGGGTATTCTCGGCGATGTTCCACCCCTTGAACGTCCTGGAAAGCAGGAGCTTGAGTTCCAATTCGTTCTTGTGTTCCTTGCGGGCCAGAGCATTTAGAACAGAATTGTCCGCTTCGACATCATGGCCTTCGATCTCCTTGAGGATCTTGTCCGCGCCGCTGATGTGCTCATATTCCATGTAGAGGACTGGATTCACGAAGTGCTCGCGCTGAAGTATGCGGATACGGTTCTCCCAGCGGAAGCCGGTGAAAATCGTACTGTCGTCGAACGTGGTTTGGCCGTCGAGATAAAGCTCGGTGGTCCACCATGCGGTGGCACCGTACTCGAACTCGCCCCAGAATGCGTGAAAGTCATTGCCGCCGCGCTGGGTGCCGAAGGTGGAAAAATACTCGATCTCGAGGCTGCCGGGTTCCTCCAGGTAGTGGTCATAGGTCACGATGTAAGGACTCTCTTGTGACTCAATCGGAACAGCTACAAAAAGCAGACCAAGAGCGAGGAGCGAGAAACGCAAGACAAAATCGGCGAGATTTCTGGTCAAAACGATGTCCTTCTAGTTGCAACTCAGTCGCATCTGGGATACATTGATGATACTGCCAGCGAGTGCATGGCGGTCAAGCGCCGGCGTAAGAATTCGTCGCAACCGCATTGCGACTAGTTGCGACACTCGAGGATGCCATGCCGCTTCCCCAAACCGAGATGCCGGGCCGGTTACAGGCGCACTTTGCGGAGCGTGGAATCCGCATGACGCAGCAGCGCCGCGCGATTTTAAGTGTGATGGAGACGGCCAGTAAGCATCTGGATGCCAGTCAGATCTTGCGCAATGCCCAAAGGATCGACGCCAGTGTCGATCGGAGCACGGTATATCGAACATTGCGCCTTCTGAAACGGCAAGGTCTGATCGACGAGCTCGACCTGATGCACATCAATGGCGAAGGCCATTATTACGAGCGCAAACTACAGCGCGACCATATCCACATGGCCTGCCTGCGCTGCGGCAAGATCACCGAGTTTGTGAGCGACAGTTTTGAAAGGCTCAAGCAACAGGTGGAGATAGACTGCCGATTCCGGGTTCTGATCACGCGCCTGGAGATCGGTGGGTATTGTGCCGCTTGCCGCGGGGCGCACACACCCCCTATGGGGACCGAATCAAAAGAAAAAGCGCCCTCGACCTTTCAGTCTAGGACGCCTCGGCAGCCCTCCCCCAGAACTGCCAAACCACGAGATGGATAGTAAGGACCTTCTCATTTCGTGTAAACGTCACTTTGGTAATTCGTCGAGCGAAGTTCAGGATAGGCCGGGTGGCCGGAGGTTATTGTTTTTGCCAGGTTTGGCCGCCGTCGCTGGTAATCCAGTTCTCGGCAGTAGAGGTCGAAACCCTTCCATGCTGTGTATCTACGAATTCCAGGCTGACGATATCGCCGGTAAGAGCCGCGCCTGCTGAGGCAGGTCGAACCCGAGTCCAGTGGCCGCCCGCGTCGAGCGAATGATAGAGGGCTCCGTGGGACCCGCCCGCCCAGACGTCAGCGGCATTGGCGGCGACCGCGCGGAAGGTGGGAGAAGCCGCGTCCCGCTTGAGAGCTTGAGCGTCCTTGGTGTCGGCGCGGGCAGACTTCGCCGTACTCTGAACGCTTACTGCATCGAACGTGGCGAGATTTGCAGTCACATCGACGAACTGCCAAGTAGCGCCCTGATCGTAGGAACGCTGCAGGGCACCGCTCGAACTGATGGACCAAGTGGGGAGAGGCGCTGAGGCTGTAAGAGTCGCCCCGCTCATTCCGGAAGTCAATGGGCCTCCGATGGACCCTGCGCCGTGATACTCAGACTGAGGAGTTATAGCGGGCTTCGCTTTGCCGACCCGGGCTAAAGCGTACTCCTCATTGGCGGACTGCCGGACGGCAGGCAAATCCTGGACCTTACCTGCTTCCAGATTCTTATTTTGGGCGTCGGCTTGAGCTGCGGCGCTCTCGACCTCAACCATCTCGGAGGATGGAGGAACCTGCATCTGCGCTGACTGGTCGCCCGGGGCCAACTGTTTCGCGGCGGGCGAAGGAGAAGAGGCCGGAGCTTGATTCTGAGCCGTGTTTTGCTGCCACTGATTCGCCACCCTGGGGCCGTGAGGCAATTGCTCGACTGCGGTCGGGGATGGAGTTCCGTAAGGAACCTGAGGCTCAGACCGCGTCCGTTGAGATAAGGCCATGCTCTTTTTCTCGTTGTCGAAGGCAGGGGCGGCAGGGCTCGGGGCGGTGTTCCGCGAAGGCTGGATTTTGTCAGATTGCGGGGGAGGTGCCGTAGGAACGGATGTCTCCAACGACTGCGGCTTGGGTTGATTGGCCGCCACTTCAACCGGGGCCGCCGATTTCGCGGCCATATTTCGCGGTGCTCCGCTGTGCTCAAATTGCACAATCCCGAGAGAGGCAATGGCAACGACGCCCGCAGCCGCCAACCCCCAGCGGATCGCGGGCCATGTGAGCCATCCGTGTGCAGCCGGGCGAACTACGGTCTCAAGCGTTTCCGCCGCAGGTAAGGCCAACGCCACAATTTCGCGGCAATCACCGCAACGCGCCAGATGCTCAAGCACGCCGTCCCGCTCGCGGCCGGGCAGCGAACGTTCGGCGAATGCCGTGAGGACATCAGCGTCCGGGTGATTCGCCGATTGATCGTAAGTTGCCGCCTTCAGGCGTTCACGGACGATTTTGGGTACGTTTTCCATTTCAGCTACTGGCTTCTACACCTGGCTTCCAGCTTGCGCGGTTGAGACCTAACCGCCGGAAAGGCGCGGACTTAGCAATCGCAACGTGCGCGGTTGTAAGCTATCCCCCGCCTTCCCGAACCCTGGCTTCCACTCTCTTCTCAGAGAACGCCGGAGCGGACGTTTCTTGCGCCAGAGAACGGCGAATATCTATTTGCAGATCGCGGACATCGACTTCCAAAGCCTCCTCAGCCTGGCGCCGCGACATTCCACCGCGCACCAGTGCCGCCGCAATCTGCTTGCGCAGCGACTTTGCCAACTTATCAATCTTGCGGCTGATGGTCGATTCGTGAACGCCCAGCATGCGGGCAATCTCGGCCAGCGTCCGGCCATCAAGATAATACGCACTTAGAACCACGCGGTCCTCGGCAGCTAGAGCGGCGATAGCCTCGTCAGTCGCCTGCGCCAAACGCTGGTCGGCGGCTGGAGCCGGATCAGGATCAGGCGCGCGAAATTGCACGCCCTCTTCGGATTCTTCATCGAGACTGACCAGGCGCTTGGTGCGCCGATAGCGGTTGACATATTCCTGAGATAAAACGGTACGCAGCCAGCCCTCCAGCGATCCGCGCCCGGTGTATGAGGCAAGCTTGGAGACACGCGCGCCGTCACGAATATTCGTGCCATACAGATCGGCGTAAAGAGTGTCGGCGAGTTCGCGGGCGGCGGAATCTTCGCGCGCAATGCGCAGCGCGGAAAGATAGAGCTTTTCGCGGTAGCGCGTCATGAAAATCTCCCAGGCCGGATCGCTGCCGGCAGCGCATGCACGGGCAAGCGCGAGTTCGTCGATACGAATGGTTAGAAAAAAAGCGCGGAGGTCGCTCTCGGAAGTTGTGGCCGTCGCGTGTTTCGCGCCGACATCGCAAAGAATCACAGCCAATGATTCGCGCGAGAGGCCAATTTTTTCGCAGCCGCCTTTAGCGTAGAGATCCGCCAGCAGGTCATTCACCAGGGACTGCACAGCGGAAATCGGCTTGGTCGCACTCATAACGTGAGTATGTCTCTACCCTGTTGCCTGCGCCGCTTTGCATTGTGGGCAAGGACAGATTTCACGCAAAAATTTCCACGAATACAGGCCCAGGTCGTGGTTGTCGTTCCACGAGAACTTGATGGCATACTTGCCCACGCCCTCCGCGGAGAGCGGCTTGGCATGAGGCTTGAAGAGCAGTAACGCGCCAGGAGCGGCCGAGGCGGGCTCGCCGGGGCGGCGTCCAGCCTTGGCGCGCTCATCTTCGCACATGGCGCAAGGGCAGGCATCGCGCAGGTAAACGAAATTATAGTGCGAAACGTGGCCGTCGTTCCATTCAATATCGACCCCAGTGCCTGTAGTGAGATTCACCTTCACCGACTTGGGATCGGTGGCCGCAGTGGCGGCCTGAAGCGGGGACTGCATGGAATCAGTATCGCACGGGGCGGGTTCGGCTTCACGCTCGAATTGCCGGATATGGCCAAGTTCCTGTAAAATCTGAGTTTGCCCTACAAGAGTCTGAGTTCGTCGGGAGTCGTCATGGCACAACAATGTGATATCTGCGGCAAGAAGCCGCAAGCGGGAAACCGCATCAGCCACGCTCACAACGTCACCAAGCGGCGCTGGAACATCAATCTGCGTCCGGTGCACGCCCGCGTGGGCGCAGCTACCAAGCGCATGCGCGTCTGCACGTCCTGCCTGCGCAGCGGCAAAGTCGTCAAAGCCTAAACCTTCAACCACAGAGGGCACAGGGTTTCACAGAGGTCTTTAGTTTCTCTGTGTTCCCGTGTGCCTCTGTGGTTGAGGTCTGTTTAAGCCAGGGCGATCACGTCGATCTCTACCAGCACGTCTTTGGGAAGCCGCGCAACCTCCACGGTGGATCGGGCGGGCGGCGCCGTGCTGAAGTATTTGGCGTAGACCTCGTTCATGGCCGCGAAGTCGCTCATGTTTTTCAGGAAGACGGTCGACCGAACGACCTTCCCCAGGCCGGTTTCGGCAGCCTCCAAAATCTCCGACAAGTTGCGCAGAACGCGGTCGGTCTGCGCGGCAACGTCGCCGGCGATCACTTGTTGCGTCGCGGGATCGATGGCGATCTGCCCCGAGACGAAAACGAATCCGTTGGCTTTGATGGCTTGCGAATACGGTCCGATGGCTTCAGGAGCGTCTTTAGTGGAAATGATTTCGCGCATGAAGGCAGTTCCCGTTTGTCAGTTCTCGGTTCTCAGTTCTCAGAAAGAGCTAAACCAAAGAGCTAAACCACAGAGGGCACAGAGTAACACAGCGGTAATTGAGATTGTCATAGGGTTTTAACTGAGAACTGGGAACTGACAGCTGAGAACTGTTTTCAGATTTTCTGCAGTCTCTGCACTTCGTGCACTCCAGGAATTTTGCGCAGGCCGACGATGATCTGCTCGAGGTGCTTCAGGTCGGCGATGTCGAGAACGACTTCGACGCTGGCCTGACTGTTGGAAGTATGCGCGGTGATATTGCGAATGTTGCTCTTGGCGTCGCCGATGACGCCGGTAATGCTCTTCAGCATCCCGAAGCGGTCGTCGCAGAAGACGGTCAGTTTCACGGGATATGCGGTCGGCGTGCTCTCGTCGCGGGCCCACTCGACATCGATTTTGCGCTCGGGCTCGTAAAGAAGATTCGTTACGTTGGGACAGTTGATTGAATGCACGGCGACGCCCTTTCCCCGCGTGATGTAGCCGACAATTCCTTCGCCGCGAATCGGGTTACAACAGCGTGCGCGGTAGACCAGCATGTCGCCCTGTCCGCGAACCGTGATCGCGTTGTGATCACCGAAAACGCGCCGTACTACGCTGGCAATGCCGCCGGGTTGCGAAGTCAGGCCCTCGGATTCGATATCGCCGGCAATGGAGTGCGTAGCCCCGGCGGGCAGCAAGCGAGCCAGCACCTGGCGCGCGGAATATTTTCCATAGCCGATTCCCGACATAAGATCGTCGGCTTTGCCTAACCCGTAGCCGGAAGCGACCTTTTGCAGGTCTTCGTCCTTAATTTCCTTAAGGGCGATGCGGTACTTGCGCGCTTCTTTTTCGATCAGCTTGCGGCCAATTTCAATGGCGCGCTCGCGCTGGTGCACATTGAGCCAGTGCTTAATCTTGTTCCGGGAACGCGACGATTTGACCAGACCCAGCCAGTCGCGGCTCGGCTTGTGTCCGGGCTGCGTCAGAATTTCAACGATGTCACCTGAGTGCAGCTTGTGCCGCAACGGCACCATCCGTCCATTCACCTTGGCCCCGATGCAGGTGTGACCGACCTCAGTGTGAATCGTGTAAGCAAAGTCGATGGGCGTGGCGTCGCGCGGCAGCACCACAACTTTGCCCTTGGGCGTGAACGTGTAGACCTCTTCGGGATACAGGTCGACTTTCAGCGTGGAAAGAAATTCGTTGGGATCGCTTACGTCGCGCTGCCACTCGACCACCTGCCGCAACCAGGCCAGACGCTGCTCGTCCTGCGCCGAAACCGGGCCGTCTTTGTATTTCCAGTGGGCGGCAATGCCTTCTTCCGCCATCTTGTGCATTTCCTCGGTGCGGATCTGAATTTCAAACGGCGTGCCATCTTCCGTGATCACCGAAGTGTGCAGCGACTGATAAAAATTCGGCCGCGGCATGGCAATGAAATCCTTGATGCGACCCGGAACCGGGCGCCACAGGTTGTGGATGATGCCGAGCACGGCGTAGCAATCCTGCAGCGACCGCGTGATCACGCGCATGGCGCAGAGGTCATAGACCTGGTCGACCGAAATGCGCTGGCGCTGCAGCTTCTTGTGAATGCTGAACAGGCGCTTGATGCGACTTTCGACGCGCGCCTGGATGCCTGCCTCCTTCAGCTTGTCGGCAATCGTCTGCTGCATTTTGGCGAGGAAGGCTTCGCCCTCCTTGCGGCGCGCGTTTACCGATTTTTCAACCTGTTCGTAACCGAGCGGATCGAGAAAGCGGAAGCCCAGATCTTCGAGCTCGCCGCGAATCTTGCCCATGCCAAGCCGGTGCGCGATGGGCGCGTAGATTTCCAGCGTCTCCTCGGCAATCTTGTGCCGCCGATCCTCCGGCAAGTGTTCGAGAGTCCGCATGTTGTGCAGGCGGTCGGCCAGCTTGATGAGCACGACGCGAATGTCATCGACCATGGCCAGCATCATCTTGCGCAGGTTCTCGGCTTGCTGCTCTTCGCGAGTGGCGAAATCAATTTTGCTGATTTTGGTGACGCCTTCGACAATGTGCGCGACCTGCTCGCCAAATTCCTTGCGGATGTCGACGATGGTGACTGAGGTATCTTCCACCGAGTCGTGCAGTAGGCCCGCGGCCACTGCGACTGGATCCATTTTCATTTCAGAGAGGACGAGGGCGACTTCCAGGGGATGGACGAGGTACGGTTCGCCGGAAGCCCGGCTCTGCCCTTCATGATTTTTCAGGGAATAATCGTAGGCTTTCTTGATGATGGTGAGATCATCCTGCGGACGGTTCTCCTGCATCCGCTTCATCAGATCGCGGAACTTGGTCAGGGTGAGGGTGGTAGTCGCGATCTGTTGGCGCAAGGTCGCCATGTGCGATTATATCCTGCGCCGGGAGCCGATTCCGAGCGGGAAGGCTCGAATCGGGCTTAGACAAAATGCGGCGCGACCAGGCTGATGAATTCTCGGGGCGTGATCACCGCGGTTTTCTTCCAAAATCTCGGGAGATGCTTCTGGTTGCCGGTGATTAGGTAGTCCGCGCGAGCGGCATCCGCACATTCCAGGAAAATGTCGTCGTCCGGATCATATGCCACATTAACGGGCTGTGTCGGAACCACAAGGTGACTGCGGTTTTTGAGCAACTGTAGTAGCTGCTGCCGAAGACCCTTGCGAATCTTCAATTCAGGACGGGCAAGCACTTCGCTGTATTCCGCCAAGATTGGACGGGAGATGTACAGCCGCGCCGGTTTGGTGATTGCAAGCACTAGGGCCAGTCCGTTGCAATCCTGCAGGTTTGATCGCAGCAGAAACTAAGACATTGGTATCGATGACAAGGCGAAGCGGTAGCATTACCGCTTGGGCTTTTGAGACCGCGAGGTCTTGATGATCCGGTGAATCTCCCGGGACGTAAGCGCACTTGTTCCGTTACGCTCGGCTTCCGCGCCGATAACGCGGAGAACTTCAGGTTCCGGAGCCGCCAGTCTGACATAATCGCGGTGCTCAGCAGAACTGCTTTTGGAGTACCGCGCTTCTCGATGACGAGCGAGCGCCGTTCGTCATCGACGCGGCGCAGAAGCTTCCCGAAGTTTGCTCGAGCACGAAGGGCCGAAACCACAATCGTTCCGTTCTTACCCAAAGAAGTATTGGCAGGCACGAAGTTTCCGTTTCAGATGTCTCAACTGTACATTTCGAAAAGTATCCCGTCAAATGAAACAGAGTTCGAGACTGGCAGTGTTGGTTAACAGAAAGTCGAACAACTTAATGGTCCCACAATGGGACCAGAATGGCGCCGGTTTCAAAAAAATCGAAGGCTTCGAAATTCGTGACCGGCTTGGTGTTGCGATGCGAAGCTGATAGAGTGACAACCTGCGCGCCATGATCTCTCGAATCCTTGTCAGCGGTGTCTCTGGACCAATCGGCGCCGCCCTTCTTCCTTCCCTGAAATCACGCGGATATGAAGTCACCCGGTTGGTGCGAGGGACGGCGAACGGTAGCGACCAGATTTCCTGGAATCCAACCCAGCCGATTGCGCCCGAAAAGGTTTCGGGGTTCGACGCAGTCATTCATCTGGCGGGCGAGAGCATTGTCGGACGCTGGACGAAGACCAAGAAAATGAAAATCCGCGAAAGCCGGGTTGCGGGCACGACCGCTCTGGCGGAGGCGCTGGCACAGGCGGCTACCAAGCCGCAGGTATTCGTCTGCAGTTCGGCGATCGGCTTCTATGGCGACCGCGGCAGCGAAGTGTTACACGAAAGAAGCAGCCCCGGCGCTGGGTTCCTTGCTGATGTTTGCCGCGAGTGGGAAGCGGCGACAAAAGCGGCAGCGAAAGCGGGCATTCGTACCGTGCAGATGCGCACTGGCGTGGTTTTGAGTCCGCAAGGGGGCGCACTCGGCAAAATGCTTCTGCCGTTCAAGATCGGTGTAGGCGGAAAAATTGGCGATGGGCGGCAGTGGATGAGCTGGATCGACGTGCAGGACATGGTCGGGGCCATTCACCACATCTTGAAAAGCGATCTTCTGCAAGGCCCGGTCAACATGGTTGCGCCCAAGCCAGTGACGAATGCGGAATTCACGAAGACTTTAGCCAGCGTGCTCTCGCGGCCTGCCATCCTGCCCGTCCCGGCCTTCGCCGTGAAACTTGCCTTCGGGGAAATGGGCGAGACGGTGCTGCTGGGCAGCCAGCGCGTCGAACCTACGCAACTGGTGATGAGCGGATACCCGTTCCGGTTCAGCAGCCTGCAGGCATCTCTGGAAAATATTCTCAAATCTTAAGCAGCCTCACGCCTGGGTGTGACGGTGATCACAGCGATCCAATCCAACTGCTGTCATGCTCGCAGGCGGAGTTGGGATGAAAAGGAAGCTTATTGGCGTATTGTTGTTAGCTTTGTTGGCGTTGGGAAACACGCCACTAACGCTGGCGACACCGCTTCTCCACTCCGGGCCGGCGACAAGGACGCGCGAGCAAGCTGTTTCCAGTCCGCACAAACATTCTTGCTGTCCGAATGCTCAAGAGCGGTTTGTGCCGCTCATGCTCGTACCGCTCATCGTCACGCCGGTTTCTACGATGCCTTGTGGTGAGCAGCATCCATGCTGCGCGAAGCAAACACCCGAAAATCCGCCGGCGTTGCCAATTGCAACCAGCACGCAAAGACCGAACCCGAGCGGCGCACCCACGGCGATAGCTGATCAAAATCAGGGCAGCCGAGCCCGCATTCCCGTGAAGGTTGCGGGCACCAATCCCTTCCAAGCTTACTCCGGCCGAATCACGATCCTTCGGATCTGAGTCATTTCCTAACGCGAGAAGCGCAGCCTCTTCAGAACCAGGCAGAAAGTTTAGCCGATTGGTCTGCCTGGATTGGACTCAAGTCCGCAACGGAATTTGACAATTTCGGAGGATAAAAATCGTGAAATACAAAATGTTAGCTCTAATCCTGACCCTGACGGTCGCGTCCTGGGCACAAACCGCAAGCCAACCCACGTTGTCTACGCCGCAGCAAAGCACGGTGCCGACGAACAAGGCTAAGTGCGCATGCTGTGACAAGATGGCCGCAACCGACACGAAAGATGCTGCTGCCTGCTGTACGCATCATGACATGAACGCGAAGGATAGTAAGGAAACGACTTCGTGCTGCGCGGGTAAGAGCGCGATGTCCGGCGCCAAAGGTGCGATGTCGTGCATGAGAACCGGCAAGACCAATGCCGCAGCCTCATGCTGCAACGAAAGCTGCAGCAAGGATAGTTGCGCCAAAGATAAGACCGCATCGGCATGCTGCTCTAGCAGCTGTGACAAGGACGGGAAAGCCTGCTGCGCCGGCAATAAAGCAGAAAAGACGGCCAAGTCATGCTGCAAAAAAGACGAATTGCACAGCTAGATTGAAACCTCAGTCCGCAAAAGTAGAAGTGGAGCCCCGGCGATTGCAGCTGGGGCTTTTTTTCGTAGCGGGGGTCGTCAACGCTACGCACGCGAGCCCGCTCGGAACCCAGTATGCCCGCTTACGTCGATGCCCTAGTCTCCGCGGTCAGCACCGGCAGAGCACAGACCGCTCCGTCGGCGAAGTTCTCGGCTTCGATTCCGAAGGCGTGATCGTAGCGGGCCCGGTAGTTCTCCCAAGCGATCGCTGACGTTAGTTCGACGAGATGAGCCTCGGTAAATTTCTCCCGCAGGCGGGCAAACAGTGCGTCTGAAACTTCAACCGGAGTCTGCGTCATGCCGTCCGCATATTGAAGAACTAGCCGCTCTAATTCGGAGAAGTTAAAGTCGTCGCGGTAGCGATTGAGATTAGCAATCTGCTCTGGGGAGATCCCGCTCGCCCTGCCCACGGCAGAGCCGATATCGATTCAAAACGGGCACCCAACAAGCGTCGCGACGCGGAGTTCCGCCAGACCCTTCAGTTTGGGATCGACCAATTTGCTGCCAGCCTGCGATTGCTCCATCTGGACATATCCCCAGAGAATTTTGGGATGATGCGCAGTCACTTGTACAGGCATGATGACGCGGTTCAGCCGGCGTCGGGTGAGGGCATAAACGAGCCCCACAAACATTCGTCGGAATGGTCCGCCCTGATTGCTAGGAGCGCCGAGAATGCGCGCCATTGGGAATCCTCCTTCCAACGCCGATCAACTTGGGTTGGAGCGGTTCATCTCATCCTGAAGTTTTTGCAGAAGCTGGGCGCGTTGCTCCGTACTCAATTCGCGCTGCAACTCTTCCAAGGCAAGGGCCATGATGTGGTAGTGGTGCGCACCGGCGAACTTTGGATCGGCGGTTATGTTCAGCCAGAGCCGGTGCATGAGTTCCACATCCTGCGGCCGCATGCGCGGAGTGTGCGGCCCGAGGGCATATTCGCGGATGGTTCCATCGGGAGCGCACACTTCCAGAATCAGCCGTGGACGAGGCTCGGGCAGGCGCTCCCAAGCATCGCCGGTGAGTTTGGCCTGCTCGTCGGCTGTCAGCTTGTTCGAAAGCCCGCACACCACGCGGCTGGAATCGAGCCGCTGCGCCGTCACCATAATCGCTTCGAACACGTCCGTTGCGGGGACAACTAGCAGGTGGATCGGCTTCCCTTCCTTTTCGGCGACCGCGACGGCTGCTGTGAAGAGTTCCTGCTCGTAATGGTCGAATACCTGGCTGGCTTCAAAGACGGTGTTACCACCGAAGCTATGCTCACGATGATAGAGGCGGGCGCTCATCACCACGACATCCTGTTTGGAGGTGTTGGTATGGCTCAGCACATTTCGCAGGTAATACAGATTGCGGGGATCGCGGACCGCAACCAGGATGTTGCCGGGACGAACTCCCATGGCACCGCTACCCAATTCCTGATTTCCGTATACGCGGAACTGGTCAAGCTGCTCGGGCTTGCCGTGACGTTCTTTGGCAACATGGTGCTCCGAGATGGTAAAAATAGTGAAGAAGGCTGCGCTGAAAATCACCCCCGCGATGGTGGCCTCGTACTTGGTAAACAGGTTGACGACCGCAGTAATAAACAGCACGCCTGAAATGAGAATCAAACCAACGGGAATTTCCGTTTTCCCGATGTGCAGGTTGCCCGGCACTTTCCATTCCCGGTTTCCCGGCTCGGTGAAACGTAGCACAAGCACCGCCAGCGACTTCATGGCGAAGCTCCAGATCACGCCGAAGGCATAAAGCGCGGCCAGCACATACACGTTGCCCAGGCTGAGGACGATGGTGAGCAACTGCATGGCGACGATGAGATTGATGATGCGGTAACTGGTTCCGTAGCGATTGTGCGGCCGCTGAAACCAGCTGGTGAGAACTCCGTCTTCGGCCACGCGATTCAAGACGCCATTCGCGCCCACGATGGAAGTGTTCTGCGCGCCCGCTAGTATCAGCACTCCCACCAGTACGACGAAGCCATGAAACAGAAGTCTCAGGCTCATCGGACCGACCAGGTACATGGCGATGCCGCCGATCAAATTCGCGAAATAATCGGGGCGAACCTTGTCGGGAACGATCATGACCGCGAAGAACGAGACGAGCGAGGTAAACAGCAGGCTGTAAATGAAGATCACCAGCCCAGTCTTCTCCAGGTTCTTCAGCTTCGGGTGCTCGATTTCGCGGTTCACCTGGGCGAGCGTTTCCTCTCCGCTCATGGCCAGCACCGAGTGGCCAAACCCTATGAACAGGATGATCCAGGTGATGTGGCTGAACCAGGTTCCGTTAAGCCAGCCCAGCGATTCTTTATTCAGCGGAATCACGCCAGGGTGCAGCGGACTTGGTGGCAACTGAACGGGAGCACGCAAAACTGTGATCGTGCACCAGATAATCAGGATCACGACCATCACCGTGGTGACGGCCATAATCTGTAACGCCTTCTGGCTGGATTCGTGAATGCCCTGAGTATTCTTCCACCAGAAGTAAGTGACGATGATGATGGCGATCCCGGCGGCAAAATGGTCGTCGGAAAAATGCAGCGGACGGTGAAGGTAGACCCCAATGTCCTTGATAAACCCCGCGAGATATTGGCCTGCAGAAACCGCGCTGATGGGGCCAGTCAGGACGTAATCGAAGAGCAGGGCGGAGACGGAGAACTTGGCCAGCGTCCCGCCCATCGCCTCTTTGACCACCCGGTACACGCCGCCGCGCACGAACATGCTGCTGGATTCGATATACAGCGCGCGCACCGCATAACTGAACAGCATGACCGCGAGGATGAACCAGGGAGCGCTCTTGCCGATGACTTTCTCGGCGTCGCCACCCGCGTAATAGGCCGAAGAGGCCAAGTCGGACAAAACAATTGCGGCGGCACGCCAGAAAGAAATGAAGGTCAACATCACCGTGGTGGCGACGAAGACCTTTACTGCCGGTTTTGTACCCTCTGGGGCGGTGGCCATACTTCGTATGAAGGCAGGAAAAACGATTATGCCTAAGCCATTGAAGATAGCACAGGCACGGCATTAGCAGGATTCGGCGGATATGACGTCAGCGTTTCGAAGGAGGCTTGAGGCCAGCGGTCAGTGGGATGATCCAGCCAAGCAACACGAGAAACTTGCGAGTCATTCGGAAGCCTCACGCCCTCGGGGGGCCTGTGTTAGAGGCACCCGATCCGGTCCCGCGTTTTTTAGGCGCAAGGTAGGTGTGGGTAATCCGGTCGTGCCAACACAACGAATCCTCATCGAGCAGCACCCAGGCATAGCCCATTCCGAGGGAAACAGCGGAAAGATAACCGGCCAGCACGCGCCATCGGCGCAGTGAGCGGGTGGTCGCGCTTCCGTCGAAGCGCGCAAGTTCCAGGCCAGCGAGCCGCAACCCAGGGGTGTTAGCGGCATAGATGACGAGCAGATATTGGTAGGCTGCCCAAAACAAGCACGGAATCCCAGCGGCGAGTCCCAGAACTTGAGCGAGGGGCGGACGAACCGCGGCGATCCTCCAGAAGACAAAGCCAAAAAGTGCCGATGCCGCAGCGAGGATAATCCCGTCCACCAGGGCGGCGACGACGCGCAACCCGAGCGGCGCGCTTTGCAAAGGTACGTCGATGCCTGGGCGCTTCTGAGCTTCCTCGCGCTGAACCGCTTCAATGGTAATTCCGCCCAGAGCCGGTGGCGGCGGTTCCATCTCCGGCACATCCAGGATTCGCGGTTTTTCGCACACCGGCTCTGCGAGTTGGTCGGGGGGCGGCGGAGGCGGACCCCAGGCGAATCGCGGGAACTCGATAATCTTTGCGCTTGTAGACCCGATGGCGGTGGATCCAGCGCTGGGGCATCCGGAGTTGGAGTGCCCGGAGTTTGAGTGGCCAATGGTCTGCGCGGCGTTGAGTGGCGGCAAAGGCCGTGATTGAACATCCGTCTGCGGGACCGGCGACGGCTCGCGCCGAATGCCATCGAGAGCGAGGGCGTGGTTTGAGATAGGCTCAAAGGTTGATTGCGGCAAGGATGCGCTGCTCGAACTGCTGGCCGCCGATTCAAATCCTTCAAACCTCAGACTCAACGACGGGTAGCGCGGTGGACGCACCTTGCGCCGCGCACGATAACGATTCAGACGGGCCGCAAGTTCACCGCGCCAAGCCTCGGCGTCCCCAGCCTCAGCGGAGGTCTCGCCCGACGAATCAACTTCAGTTGCTGCAGCCAGTACTCCGGTGGCGTCGGCGGCGCCATTCGATTGCAACAAGGAAGCGGGAAGGGGCTCCGGTTGGCAACGGCAAACTTCTCCACACTGCGGACAATTCATGAATAGCAGTCTCTCGAAATCGCAGCAGTTCGCTGGCGACGTGCAACCGGGAGTGAACCAACGGGAATCCTAGCCTTTTTCGACACTTTGCCTCGCAGCCCGCGCCATGCTAAGTTCACGAAGCCGCGACAAGAAAGCCGAAAGGGCAGATATGCCTTCGATGGACGATCTTCATCCGTCGATTTTCTTCCGATGACTCTTCGCACTAGATTCCTTATCACGGCGCTGTTTCTTTGTCACCAGCTTCTCGCTTCGGCGCTAGTAACCAGCCAGTTGCCGTCAGAAAATTCCGCCCAATCAACTACTTCCTCCCGACCGGCGAGTGCACAAATCGCAGAAGCGCCGGATTCAGCCAAGCTTTGCGCCAATCGAGCGATGACGCAACTCAAGGACGGGACGACCATATGCGCCGACCAGCAGGAAAAAATCGGCGACGTCTACAAACTGCACGGCAACGCCGAAATTCACTACCGCACTTACGTCCTGCGCGCCGATGAAGTTACCTACGACTCGGATAGCGGAGACGCCAGTGCCACTGGTCATTTCAGGCTCGACGGCGGTTCCAATGACGACCACGTTAAGGCCAGTCATGGAACTTACAATCTCACGGCCGAGACCGGACGCTTCTACGACGTTACCGCCACCACCGGGCTCCGCTTTCAAGGTACCCGCGTGGTGCTCACCTCGACTGCGCCATTTGCCTTTTCCGGCAGAATCGTGGAAAAGACCAGTCCCGATCACTACCGGGTATATGACGGCACCATCACGACCTGCGAACTTCCCGATCCCAAATGGCAGTTCGAGGCTCACAAGGTAGTGGTCGACGCGGGCGGTAATGCGAGCATCTATCACAGTACCTTTGTGCTGCATGGCTTTCCGGTTTTCTACTTCCCTTACGCGACGCATCCCGTCGCGCGTCAAGTGAGAGCTACCGGATTTCTGATCCCTACAGTCGGCCGTTCATCTACCAGCGGCAACGAAATTGGCGACTCATTCTACTGGGCCATCAATCGCAGCATGGACGCCACCATTGGCGCACAATATCTTTCCAAGCGAGGCTGGTCGCAACGAGGAGAATTCCGCGCACGCCCTACCGCAGACTCTTATGTGAGCCTTGATTTTTTTGGGGTGATTGACCGAGGACTGAGCCAAGGCGCGGGTGTTCCACCGTTGCGCGAAGGCGGACAGGAAGCGCGATTGATCGCGGAAGGGAATTTCGCCGGTTTCCGCGCCGTTTCCAACGTCGACTATCTGAGTTCTTTCCTGTTCCGCTTAGCGTTCAACGAAGTCTTCACTCAGGCGGTGAACTCAGAGGTGAAGTCGCAGATGTTTCTGTCCAAAGAGGCCCACGGCTTTTCTGTGGGTGGCATGCTGGAGCGCTATCAGAACTTTTTTCAGACCACGAATCCGAACGGCACCCTGTCCTATCCTTCCGTTCAGGTGCTGCACACTCCGAGCGTGGATGCATCCAGTGTGGACCGCCAACTCTGGCGCTCGCCCTTTTTTTGGTCGTTCGACGCTTCGCTGGCAGGGCTTTCCCGCACCGAACCCGGTTTTCGCACTGCAGAACTGCTGGGCCGCTTCGACTTGAGTCCCGAGATTTCCCTGCCCTGGCAGTTCCACGGCTGGGCTGTGCGCCCCGCGGTTAGTCTCCACGAGACTTACTACACCGAGCGGTTTGTCGACGGACTCGCCGTCAACAATCCCACTAACCGCGACGCGCTGGAAACGGCGGTGGAAGTCCGTGCGCCCGTGCTGGAGAAAATCTTCGACAAAGAATTCCTGGGCCGGAAATGGAAGCACGTCATTGAACCGCGCGCAACCTATCGCTGGGTGACTGGGGTGAACGACTTCGCCAACGTGTTGCACTTCGACGAGCGCGATATCCTGAGCGATACCAACG
Source organism: uncultured Acidobacteriaceae bacterium (assembly GCA_963708335.1). Classification (GTDB taxonomy): domain Bacteria; phylum Acidobacteriota; class Terriglobia; order Terriglobales; family Acidobacteriaceae; genus Sulfotelmatobacter. Next base: position 423,991 of record OY970205.1, read on the forward strand.
AGGTCGAATATGGCTTCATCACCCGGCTTTACTCGAAATCATCGTCGTCCGCGCCCATTGAGGAGTGCGATATGCCGATGACGGGACTTGCCGTCGGTTCCGCGGCACCGGAACAGCTCGTTCCCTGGCAGCGCATCAGTAATCTGGAGAACCGCCCCTGCACTCCGGGACCGGCAGCTAAAGAAGTGGCTACATGGGAAGTGGAGCAAAAGTATTTTCTGGATCCTAACTTCGGCGGAGCCCTGGTGGCCGGCCAGCGAAATGTGTTCACCACCACCGAGGCCCTGACCGGCATCGCATTCGCGACTCAGGCGCGCCATCTTTCTCCTCTGGTCTCGCGAATGCGCGCTGCGACGAGCAGCCGTACCGACACAGAATGGGACCTCGATTATGATTTTCAATTAGGCCGAATCAACGCCAGCACGTTGTTGTTCAACTACAATCTGGGTCCTTTCACGATTGGGGGCGGGGACGCGTTCCTGCAGATTCCGCAGCCTACCACGACGACGTTGGTCATTCCCAGTGAAGGAACGTGCACGCCGGCAACCAGTACGACCACGCAACCGACCTGCAAGTTTCAACAGTTCCGCGCAGCATTGGGATATGGCGGACTTGCCCGGCGAGGAATGAGCGCAGCGGCTAGCCTGGGCTTCGATGCTGAAACACGGAAGCTGCAGTTTGCCACGGCGCAAACCACCTATAACTGGGATTGCTGTGGCTTGACCCTGGAATATCGGCGATATGCCATTGCCAACGTGCGCAATGAGAATCTGTTTCGCTTTACTTTCAGCCTGGCCAACATCGGCGCCTTCGGAAATTTGAGAAGGCAGGAGCGGCTGTATTAAGCTCACGAGGCCTTTCTCTGCGAACTCCGCGAACTTCCTCAGCGTTCTCGGCGGTTCAAAGCTTTTTCCCTTCCGTGTAGGGCTGGTACGATAAGAGATATGCCGGGTCTTGAGAATAACGCGGGCTCAAAAGAATCTCGACTGCGGGAAGAGCTGCGGAGCCTGGGCCGCGTGCTGGTCGCCTACTCGGGCGGCGTCGATTCAGCGTATCTCGCGTGGGCCGCTCACCGCGTTCTGGGAGCTGACATGCTGGCAGTGATCGCCGATTCTGCCAGCCTGGCACGCACTCACCTGAGCGATGCCATCGCATTTGCCAACGAGCAGGCCATTCCGATCGAAGTCATCTCTACCTCCGAACTCGACCGCCCCGAATATGCGCGCAACGACGGCCAGCGTTGCTTTCAATGCAAAGACGAACTCTTTGACGTGATGGAAAGACTGCGCTCTGAGCGCGGGTTCGACGCCATCGCCTACGGCGTGAACCTCGACGACCAGGGAGACTTCCGTCCCGGGCAGCAGGCCGCCAAGCTGCACCATGTGGCTGCTCCGCTGTTGAAGGCCGGACTCACCAAGCAAGAAATCCGTGAGCTTGCCCGGCTGGCTGGCTTGCGCATTTGGGACAAGCCGGCGTCGGCCTGCCTCTCGTCGCGCATCGAGTACGGCCGACCGGTGACGCGCGAGGCGCTGGACGTGGTCGAACGCGGCGAGGACGCCATTCGTGCCCTCGGGTTTCGTCAGTTCCGCGTGCGCCACCACGGCGACATTGTCCGCATCGAGATCGCCCGCGAGGAATTGCATCGTGCTCTGGATCCTGCCATGGCAGCGCAGTTCACGGCGATCTTCAAGGCGCTAGGATTTAAGTTCGTTACTCTCGACCTGGAAGGTTTCCGCTCCGGATCGATGAACTCTCTGCTGCCGCTGGAGCAACTCCGCCGCACCGGATAGAGCGCACGGGGCCGCCGTTTCCGCGCCGACCCGTATCCGCTGTGAGATAATCAAGGTAATCAAGCAATAACTAGTGATGTTGAGGCGGTTCCTGTTGATCCTAATTCGACGTTCGTTCCTCGTTCTGCTTCTGGTTTGCCTGGGGTGCGTTGCCCAGTCCACGCCTCCTGACGTTGCTCGCAAGGTCGAGCACCAGGTGCGCTCGTTCTACAACATTCCTTCCGACGTGAAGGTAGTCGTCGGCACCATAGTTCCTGACTCCGACATTGCGGGGTATGATGCGGTCACGGTGAACATCGACGGCGGCGAGGGCAAGCACAAGGATTACAAGTTTCTGCTTTCGAAGGATCGCAACACGATGCTGCGCGTGACCCGGTTCGATCTGAACAAAGACCCATTTGTCCAGATAATGAGTAAGATCGACACCAAGGGCCGGCCGTCGCGCGGGCCCAAGTCGGCGAAGGTTGTTGCGGTTAATTTCGACGACTTCGAGTGCCCGTTCTGCTCGCGCATGCACCAGACTCTGTTTCCCGAGATCTTCAAGGAATACGGCGACCGCGTCGAATTCATCTATAAAGACGATCCGCTATCGGAAATTCATCCCTGGGCGATCCATGCAGCAGTAGACGCCAACTGCCTAGCTGCACAAAACGAAGACGCTTATTGGGATTTCGCGGACTACATTCACGCCAACAAACGGGATGTGGACTCGCAACAGACTCCCGCGGCCCGCTTCGACGCGCTCGACAAGATCACTCTCTCGCAAGGGCAGAAGCACAACCTGGACTCGGCGAAGCTGCAATCCTGCGTGAAAGCCCAGAACGACTCCGCAGTGAAAGCATCGATGAAAGAAGCGGATGATCTTGGCGTGAATGGAACTCCGGCGCTGTTCATCAACGGCCAGAAGCTTGACGGGGCGGTTCCCATCAACGAAGTGCGCGCGGCCTTGGACGCCGCGCTGCGAGACGCAGGAGAACCAGTGCCCCAGCATGCTCCGTTGGCCTCGGCGCCACCGTCCAAGTAAGTTTTTAGCCGCGGCGCGTTTCGCGCCCGCGCGCTCCGTAGAATTTTCGAATGTGGTTGCAGTCAGGAGAAAGCTGCTTGAAAAATACATTCCGCTTTGCCCAGGCCGCCACGGCGCTCTCCGCCGCCGTCCTGCTGGCAACTCTGGCCGCATGTAATCAGCAACCCAGTGGCGACGTAATGGCGACGGTGGATGGGCGGAAGATTTTCCGCTCCGATGTCGACAAGTATTACGACAACAATGTCGCCTCCGCCCAGCAAGCGCCCGTCGGCGAGCAGGCCACGGCATTACGGCTCAACATCCTGCACCAGATGATCGACGACGAGATCCTGATGCGGCGCGCCGAAAAACTTGGCCTGCTGGCAACCGACGAGGAAGTTGACCGCAGGTACAACGAAATCAAAGCTCCTTTTTCACAGCAAGAATTCGATCAGCGGCTTAAAGATAAAAAAATCACGCTGGCCGACTTCAAGCGCGATATCCGGCGCTCGATCACGGTCGACAAGGTCATGAACAAGGAAGTCTCCTCCAAGATCAACGTGACCGACCAGGACATTACCGATTACTACAACGCGCACAAAGGCGAATTCAACCTGATTCAGCCGCAGTATCACCTGGCGCAGATCATGGTGACCCCGGCTCCCAATCCGCAAGCGCCCAACCAGAACGATAAGGCGCAGAATGAGGCCGACGCGCGCAAGAAAATCCAGATGATCTCCAACCGTCTCGACAGTGGCGATGACTTCGCCACTCTGGCCATGAAGTACTCCGAAGATCCCGAGACCGCCGGGAACGGCGGCGATCTCGGTACCGTGCCCGAGTCCGGCCTGAAAGGCACCGATCCGAGCACGCGCGACGCGGTGATGAAGCTGAAGCCGGGGCAGTACAGTCCCATCATCAGCGTGGTCAATCCCGCGACCAAGCAGGCGCTGGGATACCGCATTGTGAAGCTGGTTTCGAAGGAACCTGCGGGCCAGCGTGAACTGTCGGACCCGCGAGTGCAGCAGGCCATTCGATCGCAGTTGCACGACCGCCGCGAACAATTGCTGAAGGCCGCCTACTACGAAGTCTTGCGGGATTCCGCCAAAGTGGAGAATTACTACGCCAAGAAAGTGCTCGACAGCAACGGCATTGAAAAATAGCGCCGGGTAGCGCCGCCGTCCCGGCGGCAGTCCGGCGGGCGTCTTCGCCCGACGCGCATCGAGCTTGAGCGCCGCCGAGCGAACCTACTCCACGATCGCCAGCACGTCCCCGGCATTCACCGCCGCACCCTCGCCGACCAGAATCTTCTGAACTGTTCCCTTCTTCGGCGATTTGATTTCATTCTGCATCTTCATCGCTTCCACAACCAGCACACCTGCGCCTGCTTCTACTTCATCGCCCTGGCTCACCAGCACGCGAACAATCTTACCCGGCATGGGAGCGGCAAGTTTCCTGGGGCCCTGGTCGTCCACGGCGCGGACTCGTCCGCGCAACGAGCGCGGATCGCGGACTTCGGCGGCAAAGCGGACGCTGCCCACCCAAACATGCGTCTCTCCGCCTACGCGTTCGCACTTCACTTCGTAAGCCCGATTCTCAATGCGAAGAGAAAGTACATCGGGCCGCGCCAGCACAGCGTCGACTTCCACCTCGCGTCCACCCAGACGGCACAACCAGCGACCGTCTGACTGGTTGAGATCGAGCCGGTAGTTCTTGCCGTCGATGGCGATGTCGTAAGTCATGAAAAACAGTGGTCAGTTGCCAGTGACCAGTGGCCAGTACGTGAGGCGAAGGTTCATTGCGCTGCCTCTTTGTGGGCCGCAAGCTTCCAGTTGGAAATGGTATTGGGACGACTGCTTGCGGAACCATTCGCGACCGGACGCTCGCCGAGGCCGGCGCCCGCCGGACCCAGAGCCGCAAATATTCCGGCAGCAATCACCGCGACCTCCGTCGCCGCCGGGTCCGCCGGAGCCTCAGCCTCCTGCTCCTTCAAGAGGCGATCCAGAAAACCGGTATCCAGCTTGGCGGCTCGAAAATCCGGATGGCTCAGGATGCGGCGGAACAGCGAAATATTGGTCTTGATTCCGCCTACGAAATATTCATTCAGCGCGCGCGTCAGGCGGTTGATGGCCTGTTCCCGATCGGTGCCATAGCCGATCAGCTTGGCCAGCAGCGGATCGTAGTCCATGGGCACAGTCCAGCCTTCGTACATGCCGCTGTCGCGGCGGATTCCGGGACCCGACGGCAATAGCAGCAGCGTAATCTTGCCGGGACTGGGAAAATAATTGTTGTCAGGATCTTCGGCATAAATGCGGCATTCGATCGCGTGGCCGCGAATCATCACTTCGTCTTGCGTGAAGGGCAATCGTTCACCGGCCGCAATCCGAATCTGCAGGTGCACCAAATCGAGGCCGGTGATCAGTTCAGTGACCGGATGTTCCACCTGCAGCCGCGTATTCATCTCGAGGAAATAGAAATTCTTCTGCTGGTCGACCAGGAATTCAACCGTGCCGGCGTTGGTGTATCCAGCTGCCTGTGCCACGCGAACCGCGACTTCGCCCATTCTGCGCCGCATCTCAGGGTCGACGATGGGCGAAGGCGCTTCCTCGACCACTTTCTGATGGCGGCGCTGCAAGGAACACTCGCGCTCGCCCAGATACACCGTGTTGCCGTGCTCGTCGGCCAGTATCTGCATCTCGATGTGGCGGGGATTAACGATCGCCTTTTCGATGTAAACTTCGCTATCGCCGAACGAGCGCTCAGCCTCGCTGCGCGCGCCCTCAACCGCCGACTTCAAGTCTTCCGCCCCCTGCACCAGCCGCATGCCTTTCCCGCCGCCTCCCGCTGCGGCCTTCAGCATGATGGGGTAGCCGATGCGCGCGGCCACTTGCTCAGCCTGCTCAAATGATTCCAGGCCTCGCGACGTGCCGGGAACAAAGGGCACGCCTGCGCGTTCCATGGCTTGCCGGGCGCGGGTTTTCGAGCCCATCGCATCCATGGCCGCGGCGGTCGGGCCAATGAACTTCACCCCTGCATCGGCGCAGGCTCGGGCGAATTTCGCATTCTCGGAAAGAAAACCGTATCCGGGATGAATCGCATCCGCGCCGGATCGCGCGGCAACATCGAGAATTTTTTGGATGTTGAGGTACGACTCCGATGCCGCCGGCTCGCCAATGGGATACGCTTCGTCGGCTTTACGCACGTGCAGCGAGGCGCGATCCACGTCGGAGTAAACGGCCACTGCGGCGATTCCTAATTCGTGGCAGGCGCGAATAATCCGCACCGCAATTTCGCCGCGGTTCGCGATGAGAATTTTCTTGAACATCTTGTGCAGCCGCCGCTTCAAGAACCCAAGATTCTACACGGTTGCCGCGGACTTTGGGCCAACCCGCGAACTACACGAGATCACATTTCCACGGTCTCGCAAAGGGCGCAACAAGGTAGGGCACTCTTACGCTTAAGATTGCGGGGGACGCGAGAAGCTTACCGCGAAGGGGGTTCGCGGTGGCGGGTCGTTGTCGCGACGTAGCCAACGGCGGCGGGGAATAAAACGATAGCGGATCAGAGTCCAGATGGCCAGCCACCCGTCGGAATGACGGATCTTTTTCCCTTCCACGCGTGGCTGATACGAGATGGGGACTTCCGCAATCTTTTCGCCCATGCGGCACAGCTTTGCCGTCACTTCCGGGCAAAACTCAAAGCGGCGGCAACGCAGTTGGAGTTGCGCTAGGAGCGATCGGCGCACGACTTTGTAACAGGTCGCTTCATCGTGAATGCCCGCGCGATACAGCAGGTTGGTGAGATGAGTGAGGAGTTTGGCTCCGAGAAAGAAACGTAATCCGCGCTCCGGGCGATCGGGGCGAACTCCATAAACCGCATTGGCGACGCCTGACGCGAGCGGGCCGAGAAGCTTGGGATAATCCTGCGGGTCGTACTCCAAATCGGAGTCTTGAATCAGCACATATTCGCCACGGGCATAGGCAAGGGCGGTGCGAATGGCCGCCCCCTTGCCGTAATTTTTATCGTGAAACACAACCGTGATGTCGTCGGTTGGGGGCAGCGCTTGCAGTTTTTCGCGCGTGCCGTCGGTCGAGCCGTCATCGACGAGAATGATTTCTTTCATGACCGGCGAAGCGTGGATCGCCTGCAACAGTTCGTCCAGGTGTGCCGCCTCGTTGTATACCGGCACAATCACCGACACGAATTCCCCGCCGCGGTCGATTTTCACGGTAGGCTCATGTTGCGGTACGGTCTGAAGAATGGCCATTTTTAAGTTGCCGGAATTTCTAGCATAGTATCATCTGGAATCGCACCGATTCCAACCCTCCGCATGCCGAGCGAAACTCCGGGAAACCAAGGCGCAGGCTTTTCACCGATCCGGAGCGCCCACTGGCTTGCTCTGCTTCTTCTGCTGGCGGCAGGCGTGGCAATTCGCCTCCTCAACCTGGCTCGCAAGCCTTTCTGGTTTGATGAGTGTTTCAGCGTAGAAGTCGCGCGCATCGACTGGGGAACCTTTCTGCGGCTGCTCTGGTGGCGCGAGGCCAACATGGCGCTCTACTACCTGCTGCTGCGGATGTGGCTGCAATTGGGGCAAAGCGAATTTTTCGTTCGCAGTCTATCGGTGCTTTTGGCGGCGGTCACCCTGCCGGCAATTTACTGGCTGGCGCGAATACTCTATGACCGGCGGGTTGCCTTGATTACCGCAGCCCTGTTCACTTTCAACGCCTACAGCGTTCGTTACTCACAGGAGGCGCGCAGCTACGCGCTGTTTCTGCTGCTCGCCACACTTGCTTCGGCGTTGCTCGTTTCTTATCTGCGCGAGCCCACACGCCGCGACTGGCTCGGATATATTCTCGTAAGCGTAGTCGCGGTCTACTCGCACTTCTATGCGTTGCTGTTGGTTGCGACCCATTGGTTGGCTATTGGAACCTTCGCGCCAATCGAAAACATTGCCGAGGAAACATCTTCGCAACTTCGGCGAGGCTGGATCGCGATTGGCCTGGCAGTGTTGCCTCTACTGGTCTTTGTGGCCAAGACAGGGGCTGGGCCGATCCGCTGGATAACACGGCCAAGCCTGCGCAATCTTTTCGAGTTCTACGAACATCTCTCCGGCGGCAGTACCTGGATTCTTCCCGTTCTGTACATCGCGGCTTGCCTTGCTGCCGTGCTGCCAGCCGGAAAGAAGCTGTTCGCTCGCGCTCAGAGTTGGGAAACGTGGCGAACCCAGTTCCTACTGATCTGGTTATTCTTCCCGGTCGCACTGACCGTCCTGTTGTCGTTCGCCCGGCCCGTCTTTCTAGGCCGTTACATGATCTTCTGTCTTCCGGCACTCCTGATTCTGGCGGCGGCAGGGTTGGCACGGCTGCGGCACATGTGGATGCTAGGCGCCGCGCTCGTTGTGATCCTGCTTTTTAGTTTGCAGGGGATTTTTTTCGTTTACGGCAACGACTTCGACAATGAACGGGACGCCTCGGGTGCGGCGACTGACTTCATCCTCGATCATTCCAAGCCAGGGGACGGAATTCTTTTTTACATTCCCGCGACCCGGGCTGCTTATGAATTCTTTCGTTCGGTGCGTGCTGGGCAAAACACCGCCAGTCCTGATTTCATTCGACCATTCGGACCCGAGGTTTTATTCCCTTATCACAGAGCGGGGCTCGACTACCGCGACTTCACCGGCAAGCCTGCGCCCGAGTTTCTGCAAGGCATTGGGACTACCAATCCGCGCGTCTGGATTATGTTGATGAACAACGGCGGAGCAAATCCCGATCCCACGACCCTGATGATGACGAGCACGCTGGCGGGATCGTTCTCTAAGATTCAGACGTGGGAATTTACGAAGGTTGAAGTCCGGTTGTACAGCAAACAATAGGCGCTGCGCCACCACACAAAAGGAAAGCCCACAGCTTGCGCCATGGGCTGAATTCTTTCGCCGCTTCTCCTACGACTACTTATTGTCCATCGTGATCCCGCCCGAAGAGCTTTGCGCGGCCTTTTCGGCTTTGGCTTTCTTCACGCGCAGGGTTTCGTCGACCCAGTGATCGGCCGTCTTCAAGTCCTCAGCGCGCGCCGCCAGATCATCGCACTCCACATCGCCCTTTTCGCGGTACATGAGGTTGAGGTAGGCCATGGCGTCATCGTAGTCAGGACGCAGTTGAATGGCCTTGTTCAAGCTGTCGATTCCCTCTTGAATTGCCGGGGCATTTTTCGTCTTCAGCTCCTCGCAAACCTTCTTCTGGTCTTTGTTCTTGGGATTCAGATTCTCTTCCGGCTTCATGCCCAGTTTGGCGCGCTCTTCCATGCGCGGTTGGTAGGCCGCAGTCCAGTCGATAACGCCGATCGAGTAGTAGGGCTCGGGATCGTTAGGGTCCAGATCTGATGCCATGCGGTAAAACTTCTTGGCGTCGTCCCATTTCTTCTCGTTGAGATAAAGGTAGGCGATGCCTTTGGCCGCATTCACCTTCTGTTCGCGCGAAGGATTGGCGTCGATGACCCGCTGATATTCGTCGATGGCCTGCTGGGCGGTGCGCAGATTCTCGGGCGAGTCGACCCCGGGAATATATTGCGACACGAATGCGGTGGCCAGATACATACGAGCGTTGATCAGGCTGGGATCCAGACGAACCGCCTGCTGAAAGTGGTCGATGGCTTGTTCGTAGTGGTTGTTCTTGTACGATTCCACGCCCTTGTTGAGCTGGTCGCGCGCCCGCAGTTTGTCGCAGCCTACAGAGGAGAAGAGTGCAAGCAGCACGGCTGCCAGCAGGATAAATCTCGCGTTCTTATTCATTGCGGTATAAGTCTCCCTCGACAGAGCATCCTAGGCCCAGAGACATCGATTTGACAAGCGCGGATTGACAAGCGCGGCCGCGGCAGCACGGAAGCGGGTACGCTTCCGTGCAATGGGCCGAATACGAAAGTTCGCAACTCCGAGCTTTGCTGGACGGGCGGATCAGGCGCCCGCTTCGATCTTCGCGGTAATCAGGCCGACCTTGTCCACACCGGCGGCATGGGCAATATCGATGACGTTGGCGACGTTGGCAAAAGGAATGGAATCATCGCCCTTCACGAACATGACCTTCTCCGCGCGCTGCTTGTAAATGTCGGTAAGACGTCCCTGCAGGTTGTCCCACGTGGCGTCCTCGTTGTTAATCTTGACGCCCGGCGGATTCCCCGCGCCCAGGTCGATCAACTGCACGACGATGGTACGGTCGGGCGTGTTGTTCTTGGGAGCATTGGGCGGAGGCGGCTGTGGTACCAGGGCGTCCAAGCCTTTGGGGGTCACGGGTGAGATGACCATAAAGATGATCAGCAGCACCAGCAGCACGTCGATCAACGGCGTGACGTTCATGTTTGCATTTTGGCCGCCTTTAGGGCCAACTGCCATACCCATGGTCGTTCTCCTTTATTGCCCTGCTTGCCCGGGCGTCGTCGCCGAGGGTGGTGGCGGGGGCGGGGTACTGGTTTTCTTCTGTTCGGTCAGCAAGCCAAGGTCATCGACCCCGGCAGCACGAACCGCGTCCACAACCTGCACTACGCTGCCAAACCGGGCGCGCATGTCCGCCTTCACGTACACGCGTTTATCAGGCTTGTTGGCGAGGCGGTCTTTCACCTTGCCGGTGAGGTTGTCGACTGCCATCTGTTCGCTGCCGAAATAAACTTTGCCGTCCCGAGTAATGGAGACCAGCAGCGCATCTTCTTTGTCCGCATCCGGCATTTGTTCCGGATTGTTGACTGGGGCCATATCCACGCTGATGCCTTTTTGCAACATGGGTGTGACCACCATGAAGATGATCAGCAGAACCAGCATCACGTCCACCATGGGCGTGACGTTGATGTCTGAGCTGATGTTTGCTCCTTCGTTGCGTTTCGCTAATGCCATAGCTAGTATCTCCCGTGCTTTCGCCGCAGTCCCGGTCCGAAGAGCGCTCCGCGCTTAAGTTGGGAAGGTCCGGCGCCGGAAACCCTCCGGCGCCGGACTAAGCAACTCGCACGAAACCAGACCGAGCCCTACCTCGCCGCGAACCGCTTACCGGCGAATATCGCCGCGCTTCTTCAGGAAGTAGTCGATCAATTCGCTGGACGAGTTGTCCATTTCGACGTCGAACGCTTCCACGCGACCGGTAAGGTAGTTGAACATCATCACGGCCGGGATGGCCACGAGCAGCCCGATGGCCGTCGTAACCAGCGCTTCCGCAATACCGCCGGCGACTGCCGCCAGACCGGTGGCCTTGGAGTTGTTGATGCCGATGAAGGCGTTCAGAATGCCCATCACCGTGCCGAACAGCCCCACGAAGGGAGCGGTCGAGCCAATGGTGGCGAGACCACCCAATCCGCGCTTCAGTTCTGCGTGGACAATGGCTTCGGTGCGTTCCAGGGCGCGCTTGGAGGCTTCAATGGTTTCGCCAGGGATCGCACCCGGGGAATCCTGGTGAGCCTTGAACTCCATCAAGCCAGCGGTGACAACCTTGGCCAGGTGGCTCTTCTTGTTGCGCTCGGCAACCTTGATAGCTTCATCAATGCGGCCATCGCGCAGTGCTCCGGCTACGGCCGGGGCAAACGCGCGTGACTGCTTGCGGGCTGCGCTATAGGCCATCCAGCGATCGATCATGACGCCGATCGACCAACCCGACATAATGAAGAGAATGATGACCACGGTTCTGGCGACCCAGCCCATTGCCTTCCACAAGCCCAATGGATCGGTGGCCAAGGTCCCGCCGCCTTCCTGGACGACCCAGGTGGCTGCGGCCATAACGTGACTGAGAGTGACGCCTGCTACATGAGTTGCGAACATGAGTTGCTTTCCCTCCTCGGAACTCTGGACATTTACTTGGACACTTTGATGCGCTTTGCGGTGCCCCGCGCTGGCTTCAAGAATTAAATCGCCAGCAATTGCGACTTTCGCCGCACGGCACGGACCCGGCTCTTGATCTCGCTGTGAAGCGAACGTGCCGGGCTTTCGAAGCCCTCCCCGCCCTCCATGAATCTGGCAGGGACGGGAAGGTATTGCACAAATCTACCGGAAAGTACGAACTACGCCGCGCTGGAAGTCTAGCCCCCGGCGAGGGTGAAGTTCACCTGCACCTGGGTCTCGACCTCGACCGGTTCACCGTTGAGCAGGTACGGCTTGTACCTCCACTGCTTGACCGCTTCGATCGCAGCTGGAGCCAGCATCGGGTGCCCGCTGATCAGTTGCAGGTTTTTGATGGTGCCATCCTTGCTGATCTCAGCCTGCAGAATCACTGTGCCTTGAATGCGCGCCTGGCGTGCCAGCGGCGGATACGTCGGACTGACCTTGCGGATCAGAAGTCCGGACGATACGCCGGAGGAAACGCGTACGCGCTGCGGAGTCGCGATCTTCGGAACGGCAACCGGCGTAGAACTGAGCACGCTGCCGATCACGCCGCCCATCGATCCCCCCGGGACGCCGCCCGGAACGCCGCCTACAACGCCGGTCGTAGCCATCGCCGGTGGTGGGGCCTCGTCTTCCTTAATCATCTCAACTTTTTTGGGAATCTTGGTCGGAGTGCGCAATTCGCCGTTGATGATGTCAGTCTGAACCTGCTTGACTATGCGAACCGGCGCTGCCGCTGGAGGCGGTGGCGGCGGTGGCGGCGGGGGGGCCACCAACATAAATAGCGTCGTGCCCTTAGGTAGGGCTTCGGTGAAAATCAGCGGGATCAGAACCATGACGCCGACAATCATGATCTGGATGCCGAAAGAGACAATCGACGTCCATCCGCGTTTGGTCTTGAGTTTGCCGCCGGACTCGATAAGGCTGTCTTCAAACATTGTAGTTCTCCCCGTTACTTCTTCAGACCCTACGTATACTTTGACACCGGACGACTCCCTTTTGCTCCCAGTTTCTCTCGGCCATTGCAGGCTTCCCGAGCTCGAAAGCCGTTTTCAGCCAATACCACTAACTCATACATAACAAGGGCTAACGCAATCAATATCTGCGCGCCATCGGGTAACTTACTTAGAACGGCCTGCCATTGCGGTCGGCCGCTTGCCCTTTTCAATACGCCAATCCTGATAGGCCACCAGGATGGGAGCCGCAATCGCAATCGACGAATACGTGCCGATTAAGATGCCGATTACCAGCGCGAGGCTGAATCCGCGCAGCACCTCGCCGCCGAACAAAAAGAGTGCGAGTACGGTAAGGAAGGTTAAGCCCGCTGTCAAGATGGTTCTGCTTAGAGTTTGATTAATGCTGCGATTGACGATGTCGGCCAGTTTCTCGCGCCGCATGAGTTTAATGTTTTCCCGGATGCGGTCAAATACCACGATCGTGTCGTTATTAGAGTAACCAATCAGGGTAAGAATGGCCGCGATCACGGTGAGGGTGATATCGGTTTTCGTAAGGGAAAAGAACCCGACGGTGATCAAAGTGTCGTGAAAAACCGTGACCACGGCGGCAACCCCGTAAATCCACTCGAACCGGAAGCCCAGGTAAACCAGCATCCCCAGCAGCGAATAAAGGGTGGCAAGTCCAGCCTGGGTGCGGAGTTGCGAGCCGACTTGGGGGCCGATGATCTCAACGTTGCGCACGCCAAAGTCGGAAACAAAGAAGCCATCCGGAAGCGAGGCCACCACCGCCGGGTCAACCCCGGGAGCGTTTTTCAATTGGTCAGCAGAGTTCAGCACCCCGCCTTGCACCTTGTCTCGATAATCGAGAATAGCCTGCGCCTGGGCCGAGTATTTTTGGTCGTCGGCACCAATGTGCATCGGGTCTTTATCGAGCAGGTAGTTCTTGATGGTCAAAAAGCTGGCGTTATTCAGGTCGGTCTTTCCCTGGGGGGTGTGCGTTTCCAAAGCCTGAATGATCTTCAACTTGCCCAGATCGAGCGCCTGCTCGTTGGTCTCGCGAACGTCCAGGTCGATCAATTCCTCGTTGTTCGAGGCGACACCCAGACGTTGAAGTTTGAAATTCTTGAGGCCGGCATGATCGAGCTCGGAGCGGATCGCGTTTTCGTCGGGCGTATGGGAAAACTTCACATAAACCAGGGTTCCTCCGCGGAAGTCCACGCCCCACGGAATGTGGTGCCAGAACAACATGGAAAACAAACCGGCGACGCTGAAGATCAGCGAAAAGGCGAGGAAGTACCACTTCTTGCCCAGAAAATCGATGTTGGTATTGCGAAAGAACTCCAAGCGAAAGCTCCAGGTTGCAAAGTTTCAGAGTTTCAAGGTTTCAAAGTCAAAGACTCAAGGTCAACATGGCCGCACTTCGAAACCTTGAAACTCTGAAACCTTGAAACCTTGCTCCTAAATGCTAAGCGCTTCGCCGCGTTGCTTGCGGCTGAGCACCCAATCGAAGATGAAACGCGAAACGAAGACCGCCGTAAACAGGTTCGCCAGCAATCCGAAGGTGAGGGTGGTGGCGAATCCCTTGACCGGCCCGGTGCCAAAGATGAACAGAATCGCGGCGGAAACGATGGTGGTGACGTGCGTATCCACGATCGTGATCCAGGCATGGCTGAAGCCTTGATCCACGGCCGAGGGCGGCGTCTTGCCGTTACGTAGCTCTTCGCGAATACGCTCGAAGATCAGCACATTGGAATCCACGCCCATACCGACGGTGAGAATCACCCCTGCGATGCCCGGCAACGTGAGCGCGACATTGACGCCCGCGATCGTCGACCAACCGAGAAACCCAAGCAAAATGATCAGGTTCATGATCAGCGCCACGTCGGCGTTAATGCCCGCTCCGCGGTAATAAATCAGCATGAAGATCAGCACGGCGACCATGCCGATCACTGCAGCGCGCACGCCCGAGCGAATCGAGTCCGCGCCCAGCGACGGCCCCACAGTTTCTTCTTGCAGATATTTAATGCTTGCCGGCAGAGCGCCCGAGCGCAGCACCATGGAAAGGTCTTTGGCCTGCTGCTCGGTCATATGCCCTCCGCTGATCGAGCCCTGGTCGCGAATGGGCTCCTTGATGCTCGCAACTTCCTGGACTTTATTGTCGAGCACCACCGCCAGGTTATCGCCGACGTGAGCCGAGGTGAAACTGTAGAATCTCTGCCCGCCCTCGCCGGTGAGCGAGAAACTTACGCTAGGCTGTCCGTTTTGGTCGGTGCTGGCTTGCGCATCGCGCAGGTCTTTGCCGCTAACCGCCGAAATACGCGAGACCAGGTACCAGGGCTGCCCTTCATTCGCTGCCCCAGCCATGTTTTTCCCCGGAAGCAGCACCGCGTCCGAGGGAATCACTCCGCCCTTGTCCTGCAGCGCGGCTTGCTCGCTCGGATACGGACCGCCGAGTGCCTGCTTAATCTCGAGCATGGCGGTGGACTGCATGATGTCCTTCACGCGCCCAAAATCGTCCACGCCCGGAAGTTGCACCAGGATTTGGTATTGGCCCATTCCTCCATGTTGCTCGATGGTGGGTTCGCTGACGCCGAGAGCATCAATGCGATTACGGATAGTATCGATTGCCTGGGTGACCGCCCTACTCTTCAGGTCATTCAGTGCCGACGGCTTCATCGCCAGGTTCCAGGTATTGTTAGGGGCGCCGGTAATGTCATACTCAGGCAGCCGTTCCTGCACGATGCTGAGCAAATCGCCGCGCGCGCTCGGTTGCACACCTTTCAGCACGATGTGGTCGGGATTGTTCTGCTCGTCGGGCTGCGTGATATCGGCGAAATCAATCTTGCGATTGCGCAGCTGTTCCTTCAGAACTTCCATGGCATTCTGCGCCACGACGTTGACGGCGTCGTTGACTTGAACCTGCAGGATCAGATGCGTTCCGCCGCTCAAGTCGAGGCCGAGATGGATGTGATCGCTCAGCGCGTCGAGCAGACCCCGTCCAGACAGGCTCTTCGGGATGCCGAAGATTCCGAACAGGAAAAACAGCACTATGCCGACGATGGATCCGAGTTTCCAGAGAAAAGTTCTGTTCATAATAAAGTCAGTGGCCAGTGCCCACTATTTCGTCTTCGTTTCGTCCTCGGTGGTGGTGACCTGCAATACCGAGGCTTTGGTCACTTCCAACAGGATATTGTTCGGAGGAACGCGCAGGTGCACGCAATCATCCTTAAGCGCCATAATGGTGCCACGCAGGCCGCCGCTGGTGGTCACCTTGTCGCCGGTTTTGAGCTGGTCGAGCATGGCCTGCCACTTTTTTTGGCGGCGCTGCTGGGGCATGATCAAGAGAAAATAAAAAATGGCGAAAATGAAGATGAGGGGCGCGATCCCCAGCCACCCCATACCGCCGCTACCACCGAGCTGAACTGCCAGTAAGAAATGCATATGAGATCAGAGCGTATGGACTCGCGAAAAACCGCCCGCGCCCAGAAGCGCCGCGGGGAGCTGTTATTTCACCACGGAGTTTAGATCGACATCGGCCGGGTTCTTCGGCTTCAGGCTTGAATCCGGGGAGTTCTTCCTATGGAGTCTCCGGTCTCGGTTTTGACCAGACACTCGAAAGAGAAACCGACTCTTCCCCAAGTGAAATAGAATGCCGCACCCGCCGCATAGTGTCAAGGTAGAAACTCAGGTTGTGGATCGTATTCAAGACTTGCGCCAGCACTTCATTAGATGCGTACAAGTGGCGAAGATAAGCCCGCGAGTAGCGCTGGCACACGCGGCAGCCGCAGTTGGCGTCGAGCGGGCCCGCATCCTGAGCATAGCGCGCCTGCTTGATGGAGACTTTTCCTTCGGACGTGAACAGTAGCCCGTGGCGCGCCGCCCGCGTGGGCAGAACGCAATCCATCATGTCGACTCCGAGGCTGGCGTACTCGACAATCTCTTCGGGCGTGCCCACTCCCATGAGATAGCGCGGCTGATCTTTGGGTAGATGCTCCAGCGTCGACTCGACGATCTCGCGCGTGAGTTCCCGCGGCTCGCCAACGCTGAGCCCGCCAATGGCGTAACCCGGAAACCCGATTTCGATAGTCCGCTCAGCCGATTCTTTTCGCAGCTCGCGGTCCATCCCCCCCTGAACAATTCCGAACAGTGACTGCGTGCCATCGACCCACGTAGGGACGGACGCATTCGTCCGTCCAAGGTTTTCGCGAGACTGGTCCATTTCGCCATCCCGTGCAGGACGGACGAATGCGTCCGTCCCTACGCGGCCTGTGCTCCACGGCACTTCGTGCTTGTGCTCCTCGAAATATTTTTTGCTGCGCGCTGCCCACCGCGCAGTCATCTCCATCGACGCTCGCGCGCGCGCCGGATCCGCGGGAAACTCCGTACACTCATCAAACGCCATGATGATGTCGGCGCCCAGCCCGATCTGCGCCTCCATCGCGCTTTCCGGGCTGAAAAAATGCGATGAGCCGTCGAGGTGCGACCGAAAAGTCACGCCCTCGTCCGAGACTTTCCGCAGTTCCGAGAGGCTAAAAACCTGAAATCCACCGGAGTCGGTGAGAATAGCGCGGCGCCAGCTCATGAACCCGTGCAACCCGCCCAGCCGCCGGACGATATCGACGCCAGGCCGCAGATAAAGATGGTAAGTGTTGCCGAGAATGATCTGCGCGCCCAGTTCTTCCAGCGTGTCCTGCGGGACCGCCTTCACGGACGCCGCCGTTCCTACCGGCATGAAGACTGGAGTCTCGATCTCGGCATGCGGAGTGAGCAATCGCCCCACGCGGCCATTGGCAACGGTGTTTTGTATCTGGAATTGCAGCGACATCGCTGCGATTGTAGCAACCGCAATGCTCACGTAGGGACGGACGCATTCGTCCGTCCAAGGTTTTCGCATGTGGGCGCGGACGCATTCGTCCGCCCCGGACAGCCACATGAGGGTGAGATCTGGCCGTCGGGATGCGCCCCGACGAATGCGTCCGGGGCTACCTAAAGATTCCTCACTCCAGCACGAGTATTTCAGCCTTGATCTTTCCCTCGCTGATCGTCATGCGCCCAGCGCTTACCGGCAACTTGAATCGCCGCGGCCCGGCGCTGCCGGGATTGAAATACAGCACGCCGTTGCGCGTCTCCTGCTTCGGAACGTGGCTGTGGCCCGAGATCACGACTTGGAATCCCGCGGCTTCCGGCTTCAAATCGAGTTGCGACAGGTCGTGCAGCACATAAATGGAAAGGCCGCCGATCTCGACAACTTCCGTCTCTGGCAACTGGCGCGCCCATGCATCCTTGTCGATGTTGCCGCGAATGGCGGTAACTGGCGCGATGGTTGCGAGTGTGGGAAGGATATCGGGCGCGCCGATATCTCCCGCGTGAATGATGTGCTGTGAGCCCTGCAAAGCTGCGAGCGCTTCGGGTCGAAGCAGGCCGTGAGTATCGGAGATGACGCCGATCAGGATGGGAGTTCTCCGTTCTCAGTTGTTAGGCGTTGGTCGTTAGAGGCTAGGATTTTCGATTTAATCTCATGACTTGGTTCAACATTTCGTTCATCTCTGCATGCGATGGCGCACCCTCCATCGCCGCATACGTACCTGTCGTCTTCAGCTCTTGGCCCAAACGTCGAAGCAGGCCCAACGTCGCTCGCATTGGGCCCGAGCCCAGGCTCACCCGCGCCACTCCCAGCTTGCTCAACTCCGGAATGGACGGCGAACCTGGCCCTGCCAGCATGTTCACCGGGCACCGCAGGTCGGCAACCAAACGTTCTATGGTTGAAGCATCTCGCAGCCCGGGAACGAACACGCAGTCCGCACCGGCATCGCGGAAAGCGTGAAGCCGGCGCACGGCCTCGTCATAGCGCTTCCCCGGATCACCGACCTGGAGCAGGTAGACGTCGGTGCGCGCGTTCAGGACGAACGGCAGTTTAAGGCTTGTCGCCAGTTCCCGTATCGCCTGGATCTTCTCAAGTTGCAGGGACAACTCGGCAAGCGGGCGGTCCGAGTCGCCGGCGGCATCCTCCAGATTCATGCCGACGGCGCCTGCGTCAATTACGGCGCGAGCGGTTTGAGCGGCGTCCTCGGGCCGGCTTCCGTATCCCGCTTCGGCATCCGCCGTAACTGGAACCTTCACTGCTCTGGCGATGCGAGCCACTGCGGCAAACATTTCTTCTTTTGGAATCTTCTGTCCGTCGGCATGCCCGAGCGAAAAAGCGATGCCGGCGCTAGTCGTCGCAACGGCCTTGAAACCGCATTGTTCGACAACCAGAGCGCTGGCGACGTCCCAGGCATTGGGAAGGAGCAATACTTCACTTCCCGAATGGAGCTGTCGAAACGCTTCGGCCTTTTTTTGTTGTTCGAGATTCGTCATAACTGGAGAGTGTGATTAGCGGCTTTCTTCTTTGACGCGTTCGATGAACTTGCCGACACTGACCACCGCTCGACCCACGGTTCCGCGTCCTATTTCCTGCACCTCGTCGCGAGCGGTCACGCGCAGCACATAGAAGCGTCCGTCGAACGATTCGAGTACCGCTTCGGCTCGTACGCGGGCGCCGATGCCACTGGCGGCACGGTGTTCAATGTTGATCGAGGTCCCGACGGTGATCTCGTCTCCTTCACAGAAAGGCTGCAGGGCGCCGAACGCGGCAGTCTCCATCAACCGGATCATATCGGGCGTCGAATATACCGGAGGCAATTCCGGGTGGTGCGAGGTAAGCGTGTGCTTAAACTCGACCGTCTCCTCGGCCTCGCCGCGCGCGCCAATAGGGATCTCTCTCGCCAAGTATCGCCTCAAAAAGAAATGAGCCAACGATTCTAACGAATCATTGGCTCAAACTTGAGTCAAAACCTGTCGAGCTTCGCTCGACTGGACACGAGGCGGCTGTCCCTACATTCAGCGACCCTACATTAAGCGACTGCCGTTGCCGTGCGCCGCGCTTCGATCCCATCCAGTGCCTTCCACAACATGCGGGCTGCATTCTCGGCTGCGTTCAGAGCTGCATCCGCATTCTCCGGATGCGCCGCAATCCGCTTTTCCAGTTGCTTGCGCCACACATTGGAGTGGTGCACATCGGCGGTCGCGTGCAGCGTGAAGTAGCCGCAAGTTTTGTGGTCGGCGCTGTACGTCTCGCGCAAGCCACGTTCCTTCTCCCGCGCAATGCGCGGTACCTGCGACTCGTAGGTGTAGAAGGCCGCAAGCGCGTCCTCAACCGAGCCTTCGCTCGCGACCTGGTGAAAATGATGGATGAGTTGGCGAATCTCCCGCACCGGCGTATGCCATTCCAGATTGCGGCTCGATCCCATTCCTTCGGCGAAGTCGAGCCAAAGCTCCGAGTGCGGAACCGAGTCCCGCCCCGGCCGCCCTTCCACGCCTTTCTCGTCGCACATATTGGCCAGCACAGCCTGGCGGAGTTCGCCTTCCTCGAGGCGCAGCCCGAGAGCCGCCAAATAAGAAGGAAAAGCTTCCACGTGATGGTAATAATCCTGCGCATACTCGCGCAGATCGTGGCGTGTTAACGTGCCCGCCGACCACGCCTTGTAGAAGGGATGGCAAAGCAGGTCATATTTTGCGATGCGGGCGTCCAGTTGCTGGAAAAATTCGGCGGTCTTCATGATGCCCCCGGGACCTGAGTAAGACAGCCCAATATACGGCGAGACCGGGCACCCGCAAAGTGACCGCGATCACCGACCCCGCCAAGTTGCTAGAATGAAAGAAGGAACGGACCAAAGAAATTTTCTGGGGTTCTCTGCAACAGGCTCAAATGCACTTCACCGAACAATTCGATGCCGTCGTGGTAGGCGCCGGTCACGCCGGATGCGAAGCGGCCATGGCCTGCGCGCGCATGGGATTGAAGACGGCACTCTATACGCTCAACGTCGATCTCATTGCACAAATGTCGTGCAACCCGGCAGTGGGCGGCATCGCCAAGGGACACCTGGTGCGCGAAGTGGATGCCCTCGGCGGCATCATGGCCGAAATCACCGATGCGGTAGGCATTCAGTTTCGCCTACTGAATACTTCCCGTGGCCCGGCGGTATGGTCGCCCCGCGCACAGTGCGATAAGCAGGCCTACCGCCTGAAAATGCGCGAGGTCCTTGAGTCACAGCCGAATCTCAAAATCAAGCAAGCGGAAGTAGCCGATCTGATCGTGGAAGGCTCTCAGCTCTCAGCGATCAGCTCTCAGCTCTCAGCTCGCAGTTCTGAGCCGGACGGATTCACGGATTTTACTGAGAACGGAGAACTGAGAACTGAGAACTCGCTTCGCCGCGTTCTCGGCATTCGCCTTCGCGACGGCCGCACGGTGGGCGCGCAGGCCGTCGTCATCACTACCGGAACGTTTCTCAACGGACTGATTCACTGCGGCGAGCAGCAATATCCTGCGGGACGTTCCGGCGAACCCAACGCGGTTCTGCTGGGCGAGGCCCTCAAGAAACTAGGCCTTCGTGGTTGCCGCCTCAAGACCGGCACTCCGCCGCGCCTCGACGGCCGCACCATCGACTGGTCGCGCTTTCCCGAGCAACCGGGCGACGCCGATCCCACGCCGTTCAGCTTCCGCACTAGACGCGTGGCCCACCACGACTCACAGGTGCCTTGCTACATTGCCTGGACCACGGCCGAAACGCACCGCATCATTCGCGAAAATGTGCACCGCTCGCCCATGTATAGCGGGCAGATCCAGTCGATTGGCCCGCGCTATTGCCCTTCGATCGAAGACAAGATCGTGAAGTTTCCCGACAAGGAGATGCACCAGCTATACCTGGAGCCAGAAGGCCTGAACACGCACGAGATCTACGTCAATGGCATGAGCACGTCGCTGCCGGTAGACGTGCAACTGGCGATCTTGAAGTCGATCCCCGGACTCGAGTCGGCCGACATGCTCCGCCCCGGGTATGCCATCGAATACGATTCCATTGATCCCACGGAATTGGAGCGCACGCTCGAAACCCGCAAGATTGCCGGCCTGTTCCTCGGCGGTCAGATCAATGGAACCTCCGGCTACGAGGAAGCCGCGTGCCAGGGCTTGATGGCGGGCATCAACGCCGCCCTGCAGGTGAAGGCACAGCCGCCGCTCATTCTCGACCGCACCGAAGCTTACACTGCGATCCTTATCGACGACTTGATTTCGAAAGGAACGAACGAGCCCTACCGCATGTTTACGTCGCGGGCAGAATTTCGGCTACATCTCCGCATCGACAATGCCGATCGCCGTCTAACCCCGCACGGCCGCCGCGTAGGCCTTATTTCGGATGGGGCCTGGCGAGATTTTCAATCGAAGCAGCAGCGCCTGCAAGAAATGAAGACGCTGCTGGAGCGCACCCGCATCACTCCGGAAATGTTGTCGAGCGTATGCACTCAAGCAAACACGTGTCATCCCGAGCGGAGTGAGGCGAAGCCGAACGCAAACACGTGTCATCCCGAGCGGAGTGAGGCGAAGCCGAACGCAGTCGAGGGACCTTGGGTCCCGCCCACCACCGCCTATTCTTCAGCCCTGGGTCAGACTCTGGCGCAACTCATGAAGCGCCCCGAAGTAACGGTTGAGCAACTCGTCCCCATCCTGCAAGACCTGGCGCCAGAATTTTTCTTCAGAAATTCCTCCGTGCCCTCTGTGTACCCTGTGGTTAATCTTTCTTCTGAAGTAAGAAACGAACTCAAGTCGGTCGAGACCGAGATCAAATACGAAGGCTACCTCCTCCAGCAACAACGCGCCATGGAGCGCCTGAAGAAGGCCGAACAGCACTCCATTCCCGAATGGTTTGACTACGGCTCAGTCAGCGGACTGTCGCGCGAGATGCAGGAAAAACTCACGCACGTCCGCCCGCGCACCATTGCCCAAGCCTCGCGCATTCCCGGCGTAACGCCCGCAGCGGTTTCACTGGTGCATGTCTACATCGAAATCCAGGGCCGCCGCCGCGACCAGGCCGCCGCACTATAGCAGCGACGCTGTTAGCGCGCAGGTTGTTTGGTTTGTAATTCTTCGGCCAGTTTGAGTTCGCTCTCGGCTTCTTCTTTTTTCCCCATATCGCGGTAAGCCTGGCCGAGCAAGTGATGAGTCGTAGGATTGTTGGGGTCCATAGTGGCCGCTCGCTGCAACGCTCGCACCGCTAAATCGAATTCGCCTTTTTTTTCGAGCACTTTTCCCATCAAGATGTAGGGCCCGGTCGACGTTGAATCGAGCCAGATCGACCGTTGCAGCACCCGCTCCGCCTCCTCAAACTTTTGCACCCGCGAATATGCGTCCCCCAGTTTGTAATACGTGGCCGCATTTGCTGGGTTCAGGGCCAGCTCTTTTTGAAATTCCGCGATCGCCTCCGGCACCCGCGACTTGTAGAGATACAACTCGCCCAGCAGAAAATGCACGAGAGGCAGCTTGGGATCGAGTGCCACCGCCTTCTGCGCGTACTCTTCCGCGATCGGATCGTACTCCTGCCGCAGCAGCATTCGCGCCGTGAATAAATAACTAGCCGCCGAGTCGTTGGGCACATCGAACATTTTCGCGAATGCCCGTCGCGCTTGATCGTAGTTTTTCGTCTGGATGTAGCAGATGCCGAGAATGTAAGACGCATCTACGTTCGCCCGCGAAAACCAGCCTTGCACTTTCTCCAGCAGCGGAATTGCGTCCGCGGGATGCCCGCCTAAATAGTCCGAAAGCCCGAGCAATTGGATCGCTTCGCTGTTCGCCGGATCGGCTGCCGTCGCTTTTTTCAGGTAGTCGATCGCCTTGGGGAAATCGCTTTTCTTGTAGTACGCTGCGCCCATTTCCAACGCCAGGCCTTTTGCGTTAGGATCGCGGGTTTCGACGGCTTGCAATTGGTCGACGGCCTCGTCGAACTTTCCTTGTTGCATCAACTTTCTCGCTTCGGCAAACTCCGGTGGCGCGCCGTTAGCGGCCTGCGTCTGCGGTGCCGGCGATTCAGGACTTGCCGATTGCTGCGTGAATCCGACGGTAGAGAGAGCGCCACAAAATACGGCGAGGAATGCGAACCGGAATATTAAGAAAGATGCTTTGCGGCGGTGCATATCGAAGATTAGAGCACAGTCTCGGCGGTGGCTACCCGGCGATCAGCAAAGTCGTGTTTTCACTCTGCTGATCTCAACTGACAAACCTGTCGAGCTTCGCTCGACGGACAGCCGAGGGCGGCTGTCCCCACATGCATCAATGCGAGTTCATTTCTTTCTGCAGCGCGTCGAGATTCTCTTTCGCGATGGGCTGGTTGGGATCGATCTGCAGCGCGTGCTCAAAGTGTGACTTCGCCTCCGGGAAGTGTCCCAACTCCGCCAGAGCGGCGCCCAGGTTCGCCTCCACATTGGCATCTTGCGGCTGCAACTGCAGCGCGAGAGCCAATTGCTGCGACGCCCCTTCAAAATCGCTCTGCCCGGCCAGCGCCAGACCCAGGTTGTAGTGAGCGTTGAAAAAATCCGGGCGCGCTTTCAGTGCTGTCTGAAAATATCCTACGCTCTGTTCGGGATGTCCAGCCGCCACCAAAGCCGCGCCCAGAGCGTTGTTCGCCACCGCATCCCCCGGCTGCAGGCGCACTGCCGCTTCGTACTCGCGAATCGCCGCGTCGAGTTTGTTCTTGACTTGCAACATTGCCGCGAGGTTGTAGTGAGCTTCGAAGTCGCTGGGATTCTTTTCAACATTATGCCGCGCCAGCGCCTCCTGCAGCGCCATTCGCGGATCGCCCTGCGCCGCGTCGAAATTCACCGGCAGCACTTGCAGCCACAGGTGACACATCTCATCGCTCGATCGATTGCCGCCCTTGACCCGCGCCGGCGGATGATTCGGGTTGAGCGGATTGCCCTCCGAGTTGTCGTACACATAGCGCAGGCTTACCGTCGTTCCTCGGGGCAACCGCACAGGCTCCGCATACCGGTATACCGCCTGCCAGTTCAAGTTCCACTGCGGAATGTGGATCAGTGTTTCCTTTGTTCCGTCGGGCAGCGTCGCCAATGCCTGAATATCTTTTCCCAGATAATGCGCGTGCGGATAAATAGCCAGCAACTCAACATCGATCGGTAGCGTGAACTCGTCGGTGACCAGAAAATCTTTCTGCCCCGCCGGGATGTCGAGCTTGGCGTCATTTTCCAGTTGCAGCAGCATCGGCAGCTTAGTCGCCGGATGCGAGGTGAAGTACAGTCCGATGCTCGGCTGAATCACCTCTGGCTTCCCCGAAGGCTGCAGGTGCGTATTGAGAATCAGGTCCGTGCCTTTGTCGAGGCGCAGCGCCATGCCCTCGGGCTCGACGTAGGGAATGGTTCCTGGCTTCCAGAAAAGGAGGTGGCTGTCGGGATCGAACACCTGCGACTCAATGCGAATCTCCATGCCGCCGAAACCCGCGCCCGGCTCGGTTTCGCGCTGGCGCGACGATCCACCCCGATCCACAAGAATATTGGCGTGATGCACGTAGCGCTTGTCCCCGGGACGAATCTCGACCGCCTTCACCCAACGCGTCCCCTGAATCGGAACCGGAAAAATAAAGTTCCAGTATGTGTCGGTCCCCGATGGCGGCAACGTGAGCGGCCGGCTCGCCGTGAGAATCAGATCGGGCTTTCCGAGCCGCCAGCCCTCGACGAACTTCGGCGTCGGCGGAAGATCCGCGGCATCGCCCTCCACCTCTCCTTGCTCAACCCAGCTCCGGATCAAGTTGATTTCCGCATCCGACAAACGGAGTTCATCGGCAAACTTCAGCTTCTGCGGCTCTGGCAGCCACGGCGGCATGGCACGCGACTGCGTGACTTCAACAATCTGCCGGGCATGTCTCTTAACGTCGGAATACTTCAGCAGCGGAAACGGAGCCGCTTCTCCCGGCCGATGACACGTCGCGCAGGATCGGAAAACGATGGGCGCGATATCGCGGTTGAAAGTAACCTGCGCTTCCGGCTTGGCTCTGTCACCGGACGCGCGCGCGGCGGGCCTGCCGGAGAACGTGGCCGTCGCACATGCCGCCACCAGCAGAATCAGCGCCCACTTAGCACCGCGCAACCGGGAGCCTATGGCAGGTCCGAGATGTAACATCCCACTCCCCTGACTTCGGCTTTGGGCACGGGCTTGCCGGCCAACGCTGCGCGGATGGCATCGTCCAGTTCATGCGTGGTTGGCGCAGGACGTGCTCGGAAAAAATCGACGTACCAGTTGTCAATGCGCCCGTCATAGACCAGTTGATGATCGCGGTCAAACACGGCGACCTCGGGTGTAATCTGCGCATGTCCAAGCTTGACTAGTGCATGCTCAGGATCGCGCAGCGCCGGTATTCTATATCCGTAATCCTGCAGATACTTTCGAATCGCCTGCGGCGAATCGCTCTTGTCCGGATACACGAGCCAGAAGTTTGCCTGATCGGAATATTCTTTGCTGAGCTGCTGAATGACCGGAGCGTAACGGCCGGAAACCGGGCAGTCGCGACGCACAAATACAAGCACCGCAACCTTGCCGGAATCGCCGGCGAGTGGATTCACGGTCCGGCCGTCGAGATCGAGCGCAGCCTGCCCACGGCCTGCGGCGGCGCAAACGAGAAGCGTCGCAACCACCAACATGGTTCGATCGAGAAACTGAAATCCACCCAACCCCATAGGACCCACGCCAGTCAAGATTCTAAGAGCGCGAGCGCAGAGTGTCCATCCCGCGTGTGCCGCTGCGCCGCAGCCGCCCTGCCGCTACAATGGCCTGAACATGATTGCCCATCTGCGCGGAAAGCTGCTGGCCAAACATCCGAATCAGGCCATCGTCGAAACGGCGGGAGTCGGCTACGACGTGACCATCAGCGTGCCCACATTTTCTGACCTGCCTGCGGTCGGCGCCGAGGTCGCCCTGCACATCCACACGCACGTGCGCGAAGACCAGATTGCGCTCTACGGATTCCTGCGCCCCGCCGAAAAATTGCTGTTCGAGAAACTGATCACGGTGAGCGGGATCGGCCCCAAGCTGGGCATCACCATTTTAAGCGGCATGGCCGCCGACGAAATGGTGGGAGCGATTCGCGGCAACGACGTAGCGCGCCTGACCCGCATCCCCGGCATCGGCAAAAAAACCGCCGAACGCATGGTGCTCGAACTCCGTGACAAGCTGCCGGAATCAGGACCGCCTACGGCTCCCGCCATTTCTGCCATGAGCGCAAATGAGGAAGACGTGCTTTCTGCATTGCTGAATCTGGGGTACCAGCGAGCGGCGGCGGAAAAAGCTCTGGCCGTGGTTACGAAAAATGGCAAAGGCGGATCGTTCGATGCCATGTTCCGCGACAGTCTGGCCGCCCTGTCGAAATAGGAAGCTCGGCGATAGAATGATTGGAGCGTCTTCCTTCGTGTCCTTCGTGGTGTAAGCGCCTTCCTTCGTGAACCTTCGTGCCCTTCGTGGTGGAAGCCTTTTCTTTTGTGCTCTATTTTCCAATGCAGAACGTGCTGAAGATCAGATTCAGAATGTCGTCGGTCGTAGTCTGACCGGTAATCGCATCCAGCGGACGCAGCGCGCTGTAGAGATCGATCAGCAACATCTCGTGCGGAACTTTTGCGGCGACGGCATTCTTCGCCGCTTCCAGCGCAAGCAATGAGTCGTTTATCAACCCCTGATGCCGCACGTTAGTCAGGAAGCCGGACTCCGCCTGTGCGCCAGTTTCCCCGCCGACGTGACGCAAGATTGTGCCGCGCAACTCCGCGATGCCTTCGCCCGTAACCGCCGAAGTAAGAACTTGCTGACCACTGGCCACTGACCACCGACCACTGACTCCCAGATCGCACTTATTCCCCACCACGATCACAGGCCGGCTCTCAGCCTGCCGCAGAAGTTCGGCGTCTTCCGCAGTCTCGCCCTTCGAGGCATCGAGCACGACTAGCACCAGGTCCGCATCGGACAGGGCTTCCATCGATTTGCGAATGCCGATCGACTCCGCTTCGTCGAGCGCATCGCGAATGCCGGCAGTGTCGACCAACTTGACTGGGATGCCGCCGATCGCCACGGTTTCGCTGACCAGATCGCGCGTGGTGCCGGGAGTCGCCGTGACAATCGCGCGCTCCCGCTCCACCAGGCGGTTAAACAAACTTGACTTGCCCACGTTTGGCCGGCCAACGATGGCCAGCGTCAATCCTTCATGAACAATCTTTCCGTAAGCAAACGTGGCGTTGAGCTGTTCGAGCGGCGCGCGCACGGCGGCGATGTGAGCGAGAATTGCCCCGTCGGGCATCACCGACACGTCGTCTTCCGCGAAATCAAGCCCAGCCTCAAGCAGCGCGATCAGTTCCACCAGTTTTTGCTTGATCGGCTGCAAGCGCCGCGAGAGCGCTCCCTCCAGTTGCTGGGCCGCCACTTTCGCCTGATACAAAGTCTGCGAGTCGATCAGGTCGCGCACCGCCTCGGCCTGCGTCAAATCGATGCGCCCGTTGAGAAACGCGCGCATGGTGAATTCGCCCGGCTCGGCCACGCGCGCTCCGCCAGCGACACAAAGCTCCACAATGTGCCGCAACACCACCGGCGACCCGTGTGCAGAAATCTCAACAATGTCGTCGGTAGTGTAAGAATGCGGCCGAGCAAAGTAAGTAACGACCACATCGTCGATGCGCTGAGAATTCCCAGGGTGCCCCATCCCAGTCGCTGGGTGCCCCACTCTTCTTTCGCGCTCTTCGCGAAAGAGGGTGGGGTTTTTGACTTCAACTCCCGCCACCTCTGCGCTCTCAGGCAAGCGGGCGGGGGCGCCCGCTCCACATGGCTCGATCAGTTCCCCAAACACCGCCCGTCCCGGCTCAAGCTCATGCTTCAGCCGCAGCATCGGCTTCGCAATCTCCAGCGCCCGCCCTCCCGCTAAACGCACCACGCCGATGCCGCCTCGTCCCGCAGGCGTGGCAATGGCGACAATCGTATCCTCGAGGTTCAAACCAACGTTCACGCGCCGATTGTAACGGGTAAACTAGTCGTTGGTCGTTTGCCCGTTAGTCGTTGGTAAAACCATATCCGGGTGCCCCATTTCTCGCGTTCTTTGCGAGAAGTGGGGGTTTTGACAAACGTTAAGGAGCAGTCCCTTGTCCGTAGCCGACGAACTCTTGATAGCGAACGAAACCTTCGCGCGCCACTTCACCCTGGGAGATCTGGCGGTGCGCCCCAAGCGGCATGTCGCCGTGCTTTCCTGCATGGATTCCCGCATCCTCTTCGAGCACTGTCTCGGTCTCAAGCCGGGCGACGCGCATATGATCCGCAACGCCGGCGGCATCGCGACGGAAGATGCCCTCCGCTCCCTGATCGTTTCGCATCACCTGCTCGACACACAGGAGTTCATCATCATCAACCACACCGACTGCGGCCTGCTGAAGGTGCAGGAATACGAATTAAGAGCCCGTCTGGCCGAAAAGATGGGCACCGTCGCCAGCGAACCTGCCCACTTCTACGCCTTCGACGATTTAGAAGCGAACGTACGCGAGCAGATGCGTAGAGTGAAGTCGCACCCGTGGATTCCGAAGCACATTCCAGTGCGGGGGTTTGTTTACGACGTAAAGACAGGCAAGCTCAAAGAAGTGAAGTGAAACTATCGGGGACAGCTGCCTTGACTGTCCGGAGCGAAGCTCGGCGGCTTCGCCAGCGAGGAGTGCCCGTGTCACGCTGAGTCGCGCTAGCTGATTATTTCGCGAAACCCATTCGATATGTCGTCTAGGCTCTGCGTCCGAAACTGCACCCCGCACCATACTGGGCCGTTGAGTACGAATGGGTCTGCTGCTACGGCAAGTCGTCGGTGGTTTCGAGTTCGGAAATACCGCGAAATAATGCCGCGTAAACTCGGTGGCCGCCATCAAGGTCATTACCGGTTCGGTTGACTCGGATGGCGTGTCCGTCTTCCCATTTCAGAGCGAGCCACGCAATGCGACCGATATGCCACTTTCGATCTCCCTGTACAGCTGGACAAGCGCCTATTCCGTCCCACGGAGTGAGTTCGTTCCGACAGATCGCTTGCAAGACCTCTATACAAGTCGGCTCTTGCGCAATGCCCCAATAAGCGTCCTTGGGCTCACCGCGTGCTTGTTTGTCTTGAAAGATGCGAAGCAGGTCAGCTACAGGGCGTTTCACAATTAGTCAGCAATTCTCTCCCACGTGCGATCCTTGACACGTTTGCGAGCCTACCATTTGATATGTAACTCTCCGCTATAACTTCAGGGATCATTCAAGAACCGCCGCTTAGCTTTCCACCGAGCGAACCACCTCCATGAGATTGAACGAATTCGCGGCTCAGGCAGCCTACGCACACGATCACCTAGCGACGATTTTTACAATCTCGGCACGCAGATCCGCATACGGCAGCGCCCCAGGATGGTACCAAGCAACCTTCCCTGCACGATCCAGCAGCACCAGCGTCGGCGTCGTCGAGGCGCCGTAGGTATCGAAGTTGTATTTGCTGATGGGCACCGGCATGTCCATCAGCCCGGAATAAAATCGATGCCGCACCGCATCGATATACCGCAATTCATCGCTGGGCGAAGCATGCTCAATCTGCGCCGTGTACCCGTAAAGGCGAGTTGGCCCGATCACCTGCAATCCCTTGGCGGCAAATTCCGAACGCAACTGGGTAATGATGGGCGCTTCCGCTTTGCAGTCGGCGCACCAGTGCGCCCAGAAAAACAGCAGCACCGGCGAACCCTTGAGCTGCGCGGGCGCCGGCAGTTTCGCTCCCAAAGACTCGTCAGACTTCAGCGCCGGCGCCATCCTTCCTTGAAACGACAGCAGGTTCAGGTTCTTCTGCAGGCGATCGTGAATCGAAGTATTGCCATAGGTTCGCAGCGCGGATTGCAACAGCGCGACCGCCTGCGTCCGCTGTCCGCGTTCGGCCAACACTTGCGACTGCACTTCCAGGGCCGCCCCAAGCGCCATGGGCAAGTGTGCATCGGCATCGAGGGAGCGCTGCTTCAGTTGTTCGAGGACCATCGCCTTTGTCTGCTTGGCGTAAGCGGCCGCCTGCTCGTATTGCCCTTGATCCAGGGCGGCACGTCCGAGCCACGAGTAGGCCTCGGCATACTCCGAGTCAACTCCCCGCTGGCCGCGATAGGAATCAAGGGCTGCCTCGGCCGCAGAAAAATTGTTTTGCGCGAGCGCGTAGCGGACGGTATCGACAATCCCAGCCCATGCCGAGGCGGTAAGTACGAGCCAAACCAGGAGTATTCGAAAGCCCATGTGTAGATGATGATTGGTTTGCTAAAAGGTAGCAAGTGAGAGCGAATTCTGAGAGCGGCTCAAATCGCCGGATTCTTACCACGAAGGGCACGAAGTCACACGAAGGAAGCTCCTCCAAGTCAATCCCTTCGTGACACTTCTGCCCTTAGTGGTGCAGGATTTTTTCTGTTCCAACTCCAAGCGGGATTTGCGACGACGAATTTTTCGCACAGCGAGGCCGAACCATAACATCCTGCCTCTCAATTGTTTAGCCGCCCCCTACATGAAAATATGTAGCTATTTCAGGGCACTTTTAATACAATCAGCTTGCGTTTGACTTTAGAGTTCCTTCGCAGTACAAGCATCTCCGCTTAACCCAGCGCGTGACCTGCCTGCAGAAGACCCGAAAGTTTCAGCGCTACATCAAAGAAAAAGGAAATTGCACCATCATGGAAACAGGAACAGTGAAGTGGTTTAACGACGCCAAGGGCTACGGTTTCATCAGCCGCCAGAACGGCGAGGATGTCTTCGTACATTTCTCCGCCATTCAGGCTAGTGGCTTCCGCAGTCTGCAGGAAGGTCAGCAAGTACAATTTGACGTGGTCAAAGGCCCCAAGGGCTGGCAAGCTGAGAACGTCAAGGGCGTCTAATTCCGCTTCACCGCGACAATTCGACAATGAGGGCGGCCAGCAATGGCCGCCCTTAGTTTTCCTGCAACACTTTTTTCTTTTCCGTTCCGCAAACCCTTTTCAGAATCGGCTTCTCGAATCCGATCTACTGTTGCATATCGCGCAGCAGCACCACATCGGAGTCGTTGTGCCCGCGGACCAACGCCAGTTTGCCGCCATCCGGCGACCAGTGATAATCCCAGATGTGCTCGGCCTTGAATGAGGTCAGCTGTTTGCCCGGTGAACCGTCGAGCGGTTGCTGCCACAAATTGTCCACGCCATTTTCGCGAACGGGATAGACCACTGATTTGCCGTCGCGGCTGAAGCGGACAAAAAATACGACCCGGTCACGCTCAAACTTCATGGTCTTACGAATCTGTCCTGTAGTCGCATCCAGCAGCACAAGTCTTTCTTCGTGACCGTTGGCATGATCAATCGTAGAAAATACGACCGTGCTGCCGTCCGGAGAGATGTCGAAGAGACCCGAGACAGCCATGTCGGTAACTTTCTGCGGCGTGCCGCCGTCGATCGACACCTTCATCATCCGTCCCGCGGCATTATCCATGTAGTAGACCCAGCGCGAATCAGGAGAACAGACAGGGTAGTTGTCCTGCTTGCCGCTCGATAGTTGCCTGAGATTTCCTCCGCCGGCATCGGCGCGCCATACGCTCTGGCCGCCTTTGCCTCCCGCCGATCCAGAAAGAAAAACTACGTAACGACCATCGGAACATTCCCAAGGATCGCCGGTGATCGAATTCTCCTGAGTAACGAATGCCCCTTTGGCTCCGGTGTCAGGGTTCACCCAATGGAGACTGTTGTCGGTGTCGTCGATCAAGCGTCCGTCGCGAGTCCAGGTGAAATTTGTGAAGTTGACGACCGAACTGACGGGTCGGGCGTCAGCACCGCCGCCCGTTGCCGACATGACTGACAAATTCCATCGCCCCTCGCTGAGTACCGTGGCCAGCACCTGACCGTTCGCGGCCAGGCTGAGATCGGAATAGTCGTTGGTGTCCCGCGTGACGTGGCTCATCTTTCCATCAGGATAGGAGACGGATACGATCTGGGCGCGGGTGTAATTGGTGGAGCGGTCGCCATCGAGAGCGAGCAAGCTCTTTCCATCGGGCATCCACGTTGGCAAATCTAACGCGTCGGCAGAACTCAAAATCAGATGCTGCTGCCCGGAGTTCTCGTCCACTGCGACGAGTCCCGTAAGCGCGTCCCCAGGCTGATTCACGGCACACAGGATGGTTTTGCCATCGGGCGACCACGCGGGAGCAAGCAGGCGCTGGCCCATGGCGCCGCTGGTGAGCACGATCTCCGCATTCTGGTCGAGAGAGCGCACGATCAACTGGTATTTGCCTTCCTCAGGATTGTCGTAGCGCATGAAGGCAACCTTGCGCCCGTCTGGGGAAATTGTGATGTTGCTGTCGACGTCTGCCGCCAACTTTTCCGGCGTGCCGCCCAACAGCGGAGAGCGGTACAGGAACTTCAGCTCGGGGCTTCCGGGATCGCTGCGCACAAAATAAAAATAATTGCCGTCGGGAGAGAACCGCAGGCCGTCGTAATATACATCCGCCGGTGGCTGCACCTGGGTGATGCTGTTCGTAGGCACGTTGCGCAATGACAGGCTGGCCAAGCCGTTGTCGCGCACCAGACTCAGAATATATTTCCCGTCGGGCGAGAGCGCCGCCGAGAGCATGTTGCCTTCTTCGGTGACGCGGCTGACTGCGAAATTGCGGAACGGCGTTGTCGTCTGGCGCATCAGCAGCGAGTAAATTCCAAAAATTGCGGCCGCAAGTATCACGAGGCCTAGAAGAACCGTAGCGCCAGCGCCTACTTTGTGACGACCCGCAGCCGCGACCACCGCCGACGAGGAACCTGATCTGGCCGACGCGGACGCAGCCGTGACTTGACCTGAGCCCGAGGGCGTGGTGAAGGAGGCCGCGGCGGTCGCCGCCGCATTCTTCTTCCCCGATTCGACGTCGCGCTTCAGGCGTTTCAGGTCTCCGCGCAAGTCGGCCGCGGACTGGTAACGCAGGTCGCGATCTTTTTCTAAAAGCTTTTCAATAATTTCCTGCAGTTTGGGTGGCAGCGTCGAGTTCAACTGCAGCACCGGAACGGGATCAAGTTCGAGAATGGCGTGGAACACGACGGCAGACGTGGCTCCAGAAAACGGCAGCTTGCCCGTCGCCATCTGATAGATGACTGTGCCCAACGAGAAGAGGTCGGAGCGCGTGTCGAGTTCTTCGCCGCGAGCCTGCTCGGGGGACATGTAGGCGATGGTGCCGACGGTGGCCCCTGGACTGGTGAGGTGCGCCGGCGCCGGCGAATCCAATGTCGTTCCGATGGTTTCCATCTGCACTTCAGGACGGGTCAACTTGGCCAGGCCGAAGTCGAGCACCTTCACCTGGCCGCGCGGCGAGAGAAAAATATTCGCCGGCTTGACGTCACGGTGGATGATGCCCTTGGCGTGCGCAGCGTCGAGCGCGTCGGCGAGTTGAATGGAAATGTCGAGCAGGCGGTCGATGGGCAGCGGACCGGTGCGCAGCTTCTGGTCGAGGCTCTGCCCTTCGAGCAGCTCCATCGCGATAAACGATTGCGTGTTTTCGCCTTCGGCTGTTTCGACCGCGTAGATGGTGCAAATGTTGGGATGGTTCAGCGCGGATGCGGTGCGCGCCTCCAGCAGAAATCGATCGAGCGCGTTTTGATCGCGCGACAGTTGTGGCGGCAGGAACTTCAACGCAACTTTGCGCCCCAGGTTCAGGTCTTCCGCCTCGTACACGATGCCCATGCCGCCGCTGCCCAGCTGGCCAGTGATGCGGTAGTGTGAGATGGTCTGGTTAATCATCATCAATTCAGAAATTCAGAGGTAGGAAACAGTATTTCAATCTTAGGAGGGATGATGAAGGTCGTCAACGCATGATGGGGACTAATGTTCCTGCAGGAACACTGTGCAAAAGCATTATTTTTCGTGCGCCAAGTGATTGATTCCGCTGGAGCGGAAATGGACCTCCTTGTAGATGCAGGGAGTTAGGCTGTGGAAGAAATGTCTACTTTCGAGTACGTCCAATAGCTACCAGAGTGGACTTGACTAAAACCGCAGAGAGGTTGCTTGCAAGGTCTGCTCGCCAGCAGCATCGGCGGCGCCACCAGGCAGACGTTGCAAGTAGCGGTCTCTACGACGTCACCTTCACCGGAGAATCTGCTTGCAATTCGGGTAGAAGAACAAAAGATTTTAGAGAGGTTCTCTTAGAAAGGTCCTCGCGTTCGCATTTAATCCTCTGCAGCCGACAATTCCCAAAGTGATTTATATTTCTCTGCAACATCCGAGACATCGATATTGATACAAAGAGGCGTCATGATACGTCCCTTCGCAATCGCTTTTATCTTCGCGAGTCTGCCAGTCTTGTCGCTGTCGGTCGCCCCTGCGCAGGAAAGCCCGGCACCGAACCCGGCAGCCGAATTCATCAACACGCTGATGCCGGAGCCCTCGCAGTTGACCATGCAGGACGGGCGCTTGGAGATCACACCATCCTTCACGATTGCCGCGGATCATTTCCGGGACGCCCGCCTCGACGCTGCCATAACGCGCAGCGTCAGCCGCATCGAAAATCGGACGGGCGTCTCGATCCCCGTGACGCCGGCAAGCGATGCTACTTCGGCGACGCTGGTCGTCAGCGTCGAGACGGCCGGCGAAGCCATTCAGTCTGTGGACGAAGATGAGACTTACTCGCTCGAAATTACTGGGTCGAACGCTCATCTTCGAGCCACGACGGTTATAGGCGCGATACACGGCCTGGCGACTCTGGAACAACTCATCCAGTCGGATGCAAGCGGATATTTCATTCCAGCCGTGCAGATCCAGGACACGCCGCGCTTTCGCTGGCGCGGTCTGATGATTGACTGCGCACGGCACTTTATTCCCATCGAAGCTCTCAAGCGCACGCTCGACGGCATGGCATCGGTGAAGCTCAACGTCTTTCATTGGCATCTCAGCGAAGACCAAGGCTTCCGCATGGAGAGCAAAGCTTTTCCCAAGCTCACCGAATTCGGTTCGGACGGACTGTTTTACACACAGGAACAAGCAAGGGAAATCGTCGCTTACGCCCGTGATCGCGGCATCCGCGTAGTGCCCGAGTTCGATATGCCGGGGCACACCAGCGCCTGGTTTGTAGGATATCCCGAGCTCGCGAGCGCGCCTGGGCCGTTTCACATCGAGAGAAAATTCGGCGTCTTCGATCCGGTGATGGATCCCACGCGAGAAAGCACCTACAAGTTTC
The DNA here is from genome assembly GCA_963708335.1 of uncultured Acidobacteriaceae bacterium. Classification (GTDB taxonomy): domain Bacteria; phylum Acidobacteriota; class Terriglobia; order Terriglobales; family Acidobacteriaceae; genus Sulfotelmatobacter. Next base: position 459,642 of record OY970205.1, read on the forward strand.
TCGACAGGTTTCTGGCAGAGATGGCCACGATTTTCCCCGACCATTTCATGCACATCGGCGGGGACGAGAACAATGGCGTGGAGTGGAAAGCGAATCCTCGCATCCAGAGTTTTATGCGGGAACACAATCTAAAAGACACCGCCGCGCTGCAGAACTACTTCAACCAGCACCTTTTGAAAATTCTGGAGAAGCACGGCAAGCACATGGTCGGGTGGGACGAGATTCTGACTCCCGACTTGCCGAAAGACATCATGGTGCAGAGCTGGCGGGGCTTCGACTCGCTCGCAGCCGGCGCCAGGAATGGATACAACGGCATTCTTTCCGCCGGATATTACTTGAATCTGATGAGCGCGGCGGAAGAGCACTACAAGGTCGATCCGCTGCCCGAAAACACTGACCTTAGCGCGGAACAGCAGGCGCGCATTCTCGGCGGCGAAGCTTGCATGTGGGAAGAACAGACGAACGGGCTCGACATCGACTCCCGCATCTGGCCGCGCACTGCGGTCATTGCGGAGCGCCTATGGTCGCCGCGTAGCGTGAACGACGTGGATGATATGTACCGGCGGCTGGGAAATGAGTCTCTGCGGCTGGAGGGCCTGGGCCTGACGCACATTTCACAGGAAGCTGCGAGCCTGCGGCAGTTGAGCGGAACGCGGCAGATTGCGCCTCTGCAGGTTCTGGCCTCCGTTCTTGAGCCAGTCACGTTTGATCAGCGGGCGCATCAGCAGCACTTGAATCAACTGACTCCTCTTGATCTGCTGGTCGACGCGCTTCCCCCCGATCCGCCATCGCGCCACAATTTTGAATTGCTCATGCGTACTTATCTGAAGAATCCTGCGACGCAAACAGAAGAGCAAATGGACTTGACCACCGAGTTCAAGAATTGGATCAGCGCGGAACCGGGAATCCTGCGCTTGATGGCGGGCTCGCAACTGCTCGCCCAAGCCGAGCCGAGAGCGCAGCAACTCGCCGAACTCGGCACTCTGGGTCTCGAAGCAGTGTCCTATCTTTCTTCCGGGTCGCCCGCGGCGGCGGGTTGGAAGGCCACGAAACTTGCAACCCTGGATGAAGCGGAGAAGCCACAAGCATTTGTTCGCTTCACTGTGACAAAGCCGCTGCGCGATCTGGTGAATGCGGTGGCGGAAGCGCCGAGCAATTAACTGTAGAGGCATTACTTGCGGCGCCGGTGCTGACGGCGGAGACGTAAAGAGCTACGTCTCTACGACATTTTTTTGCTATTTTCCTCGGCTATTTTTCGTTGACGAGGTTCACTTCGACGGCAGCGGTTGGTTCTGTTCTTGCTCCAGGCGGTCGACCATCTCCTTGGGAAGGCCGTTTAGTAATTCGAGAAACGCAGCGTTGGTCCAACCGAAGCCGACCACATTCATTTTGTAGCCTAGTTCCACGTGGGCTTCCGACGAACGGGTCACGACGTTGTACTTTTCGCGAATGTTGCCATCGCGGCGGAAATTATCCGCGACTGTCGACAGGAACTCGTACGAAACGCGATCGGCGTCGGCGTTGAAACCATAGCGCCGTAATCCCTCGATCGCCAGCATTTCGATATTTCCCCAGCCATATGGCAAATCCCACTGCGCGCCAGTGTCGTAGGTGCTCATGGGGAGCCCCCCAGGGCGATCAAAGACTTTCAGGTTGCCGGCCACCGCCTTCGCTTGCTCGGGGGTGGCCAGCCCCGCCCACAACGGATAGAACGTGGAAGCGTAGCGATAATCCGACATGCGGCCGGTCTGAAAGTTGTAATCGAAAAATAGTCCCTGCTCCTGGTTCCACAGGTAGCGCGAGATGAGTCGCTTGCGCGCCTCGGCCCGCTGGTTCCATTTTCTGGCGTCGTCGGCGTGGCCCAGCCACAGGCTGATCTGCTCCAGATCTTTTTCTGTTTTGTGGAGCAGGCTGTTCAGGCAGACGGGGGCATAGTGATGCGTGGCCGCGCCAAAGGGGCCAAAACGAAAGCTCACGTCGAAGCCGGACTCGCGCATGGAGCGATCGCCTTTGTAGTAATCCGCGCTCAATTTGAACTGCGTCGTCTTATCGCAGCTCGGCGGTGCCATAGTCGTAGAAACGTCGCACACCTGCAGCGTGTAGGGTGCACCGGCGACCGGCTGCGCCGGCGCCGAGTTCATCTCGACCACATAATCGTCGGCTTGCGTCGGATGCAGAAAGAAATACTGCGCGACCTTGCGGTAGAAACCGCTCTCATCCTGAACGGCCTCGGCCGGAGGGCCTTCGCCAAAATCGTAATAACGCGCCAGCCCGGTCTGCCCTGCCAGATGCGGATCGCGCGTCCACATGCCGTAGTCTTTGTCGAGGTCGGCATAGGCCCGTTCCAACCATGCGCGATCTTCCCCGGCGCGATCTTGGGACCCGTTGTTTTTTTTGGCTTGCTGCGTCGCGCGATAGACATCGACAAACATGGAACTCACGAATGGAGGCTGCGAGCGCGTCAGGTAATAGGTGCGATTGGCATTGAGCATCGCTCCGTAGTGCTCGATCTCGAAGAAAAAGTTATCGACCATACCCCGCGCCAGTTCTACGCGACCGGCGCGCAGCAGACCGCGAATGATGAAATAGCTGTCCCAGCCATACATCTCATTGAAGCGCCCGCCGGGCACGACGTACTTGTCGGGGAGATAAAGCAGTCCGTGCGGCTGAATCTTGCCCGTGTCGATTTCTCCCAGGCGATGAATCTGGAGCGGCAAATGTTCCACGCGGACGTTGCAGTCGGCCGCTAGTTTTTGCACGGCGGCGGGCTCGGCGACTTCCGCAGGCAAATACAGCACCGGGGCCACTTTGATCTTAGGATCGACCACGCTCACACACTCCGTCATGGAGCGAGTCAGCGTGCCCCAGGCGGAGTCGATGTAAGTAAGAATCGGTTTCAGTCCCTGACCCGTCGGAGCAGCCGTCTGCGGCGCGGCGGCCTGCGCCTGCGCGGTCGCGCCGATCATTGTGATCAAGATCGCGAGCAAAATCAGGTGACGAATGATGAAAGCGAGGAAGCTGCGAGATCGATCAGAACCTGGAGTGCGCATGGTGTGTGAGAGCTTCGACATCATAAACGCAGCGCTACTAAGCGCCAAACTATTTGGATCGGCCCCCCGATCACTGCGGTTTTGGTTTATTCTACGTAGTTTGCCGTTTCATGTGAGGGGGCGCAAGTGAATCGAACGCACGTAGTCCTTCGTCTGACAGCGTGTTTGACTGCGATTTTGGTCGCAACCGCAAGTTGGTCACAGGTCCCGGAGAATACTTACCAGGATTTGCATTGGCGCATGATCGGTCCGTTTCGCGGGGGGCGCACGCGCGCTGCAGCGGGCGTGCCCAGCCAGCCCAACGTGTTTTATATCGGCCAGGTCAACGGCGGAGTTTGGAAATCCGACGACTACGGCCGTACCTGGAATCCAATTTTCGATCACGAGCCGACGCAATCGATTGGCGCGATTGCGGTGGCGCCCTCCGACCCCAACATCATTTACGTTAGCAGCGGCGAGGGATTGCATCGTCCCGATCTCTCCGTTGGAAATGGCATGTACAAATCGACCGACGCGGGGAAGACGTGGACTCATCTGGCGGGCTTGGCCGACGGACAGCAGATACCGGCGCTGGCCGTTGATCCCCGCGATCCGAATCGAGTTCTCGCAGCGGTGCTTGGCCATCCTTATGGGCCGAGCGAGGAACGCGGAATCTATCGCTCGACCGATGGCGGTCAAAACTGGCAAAGAGTGATTTCGAAGGATGAAAATACGGGCGGATCTGACGTGGAGATTGATCCCGCAAATCCCGACGTGGTTTACGCCTCGATGTGGGAGGTGCGCGAAGGCCCGTGGGAAGATGGCAACGAATTCAACGGCAGCGGCGGCGGACTGTTCAAGTCTACCGACGGCGGCAGCACGTGGCATGTATTGAGCAACGGCTTGCCGAAGGACTTATCGCAAATTTATGTAGCAATCGCGCCTAGCGATTCGCGGCGCCTCTATGCAACTTTGTCGACAGCTGCGGGCAAACTGGGCGTTTACCGCTCCGACGACGCCGGCGATTCCTGGACGCAGATCACTACCGACCCACGTCCGTCAGGGCGCATCGGCGGCGGAGATCTTCCCATTCCGAAAGTTGATCCGAAAAATCCCGATCTGCTCTACGTGGTCAGCACGGTCACGATGCGTTCCGCCGATGGCGGCAAAACCTGGTCAGGATTTCGCGGAGCGCCGGGCGGCGACGACTACCAGAATCTTTGGATCAATCCCAACAACGGCAACATTATTCTGATTGTCAGCGACCAGGGCGCCATCATCACGGTGAACGCCGGAGCGAGTTGGAGTTCCTGGTACAACCAGCCCACGGCGCAGTTCTACCACGCGATTACGACGAACACTTTTCCGTACAAGGTGTGCGGCGGGCAACAGGAGAGCGGATCGGCGTGCACTCTGAGCCGCGGCAACGATGGGGCCATCACGTTTCGCGACTGGCATCCCGTGGGCGTGATCGAGTATGGCTACGTTGCGCCCGATCCCTTGGACCCGGACGTTATTTACGGCGGCGGCAGGACTGAAGTTTCGAAATTCCATGTTTCGACCGGGCAAGTGCAGAACGTAACTCCGATTCCGTTGCGCAGCCCTAAGTACCGCACCGATCGCACCGAACCGCTTGTCTTCTCTCCGGTGGATCCGCACGTTCTCTATTTCGCAAGCAACGTGCTTTTCAAGACCACCGATGGCGGCGATAACTGGCAAACCATTAGCCCGGACTTGACGCGCGAGAATCCCGGCGTGCCCGCGAGCGTGGGCAAGCTCGTTCCCAAGGGCGCCGACAAGATGCGCGGCGTGATTTATGCGCTTGCCCCATCGTTCAAGACGACGAACACTCTGTGGGCCGGGACCGACGACGGCCAGCTTTGGATTACGCGCGATGGCGGAAAGAACTGGGCCAACATCACGCCAAAAGAATTGAGCGCATGGAGCAAGGTGACGCAAATTTCCGCATCTCACTTCGATGAAGAAACGGCTTATGCCTCGGTGAGCCGTTTCCGGATCAACGATGATCATCCTTACATTTACCGCACGCACGACGGGGGCAAGAGTTGGGCGTTGATCACCGCCGGGCTGCCTGATTTCGGGCCGGTGGACACGGTGCGTGAAGATCCGGTGCGCAAGGGCTTGCTCTTCGCCGGAACTGAAAACGCAGTTTGGGTTTCGTTCGACGACGGCGATCACTGGCAATCTCTGCAGCTGAATCTGCCGCACACTTCGATGCGCGATCTGTGGATCCATGAAGACGATCTGATCGTAGCGACGCACGGGCGTTCGTTCTGGATTCTCGACGACATCGCGCCACTGCGTGAAGCCTCGGCTACGACTGCGAAAGCTGCGCATCTATTCACTCCGGCGCCTGCTTACCGCATCCAACGCGACACTTATACCGACACGCCGCTGCCGCCCGACGAGCCGGCGGCGGCCAATCCGCCCGACGGCGCAATCCTGGATTATTTTCTGCAGTCGGCGGCATCGACCGTGACGATCGAGATTCTGGATGCGCAGGGTCATCTCGTCCGGCGTTTTTCGAATAGCGACAAACCGGACATCACTGAAGACGAATTGCAGAAGCAACTGATTCCGCTGTACTGGGTGCGCAAGCCGCGCCAGGTTTCCACCGAGGCTGGGATGCATCGCTGGGTGTGGGACCTGCATTACCCGGCTCCGGCATCGACGCGGCACGATTATCCGATCTCAGCGATTCCGCACGACACGCCGCGTTTGCCCCTGGGGCCAACGGTGTTGCCGGGAACTTATTCTGTGCGGCTGACGGTTGACGGAAAATCTTCCACCGCGCCGTTGACCATCAAGATGGACCCGCGCGTCAAAACTTCGGCGGCGGGGCTGCAGAAAAAGTTCCAGGCGGAGACACGGCTGGCTGCGATGATGACCGAGTCGGCGCAAGCGCTTTTGCAGGGTAGTTCGATTCGCGCTCAACTGGAGAAAGTTAGCGCGCAAGCGAATGGGACGACCAAGGACGCTATCGAAAATTTCCAGAAGAAGCTGACGGCGCTGCTCGGCGCTCCGGGCGGATTCTTCGCGCCGCCTTCGCAGGATGTAACGCTGGGCCGAGTCAACGGACAAGCCAGCACGCTCTACATGCAAGTGTGGCAGCCGGACGCCGAACCGACCTCCGCTCAAATGGAAGCCCTGTCGGCGACGGAGCACGACAGCGCCGATGTGATGAAGCGCTGGAACGATTTCAAGAATTCGGATCTGCCCGCGCTCAATAAGATGCTGCGTAAGTCCAAGGCTCCGGAAGTCAAGCTGGAGGCGGATCTGCACCCGGAAGAACCTCAGGTAGACGAAGAATAGCGGAACCTGTAGCGCCGGCATCCTGCCGGCTGTCGCGAGAGCCTGCCCTGAGCTTGTCGAAGGGGCAGCTCGCCCTCGCTTTCGCGGACGACTTGGCTGCGCGGGCGAGACGCCCCCGCTACAGCCGCCGGGGCGGCGGCGCTACGTTACGGCGGCGCGTCTATTCCGAGAGCTTCGACAGCGTTCTGTAATTCTGCGGCAATTTTTTGCGGATCGGATCCCGGTGCGAACTTCATCGGCTTGCCGATGCGAACCCGGATCGTCCAGGGCTTCGCAAGCTTCTTCCCCGCCTGCTTCACTTCGAAAAGGCCGTCAATGCGCATAGGCAGGACCGGAATGCTGAGATTCTCAGCGAGCAGCCCAATTCCGGCGCGAAAGGGATTCATCTTTCCATCCGTCGTGTGACGGCCTTCGGGGAAGACCAGCACGTTGTAGCCGCGGTCCACGGCCTCGCCGGCATAGGCGAAACTGCGGCGGAAACCGGCTTCGCGAGGCAAGGGAAACAGATTCAGCAATGAAACGCCCAGCGCCCACCTCACGCGGTCATAGATACGGCCAAAAATTCCACGGTCCGGGCCGGGCGTGCGCAACGCTTCCAGGGCCTCACCGCCGGTAGCCGTCGCCAGGCGATGGCGAAAACGTGGCGGCAGCGCGGTCAAAATGAATCCTGGATCAACGTCTCCGATATGATTGGAAATCACCAGCAGCGGACCGCTGACTCCGCGTAAATGTTCGCGGCCTTCAATGCGCGGCCAGCCTAATAAGAAGATTGCCGGCCGCATCAGCAGGTAATGCGCCAGAAAGCGCAGCCAGGTCACAGGCCAGCGCAATGCCCAGTTCGGATAGTGATATCCCGCGCCGGGCGCCGCGCCGCCGCGCAACATTTTTTCCAGGTCTCCCACGGTTCGCACCGTGCTGAAACGGGTTTCGCTCAGGTCAACCTGGTAGCGATCCTCGATCGCGCTTAAAAGTTCCACTCGATCAAGCGAGCTCAGACCCAGGTCGGAGTCGAGACTCGCATTGTCACGCAAGCCGCCAGCAGCGCGGCCGGTCACCCGCGCAATCAACTTCGCCAGAGGACGATCCCCGTTATCGGCTGGAGCCCGCTCGAATAATTGCGCTTGCGCCACTTCGCGGATCAAATTGCGCCGCGGCTTCTGTGTATTCGTGCGGGGAAAATCTTCCTGGGGCCATTCCATCCAGAGGCGCATTCGTTGATACTCTGCCAGAGACTCATTCGCCCGCTTCACCACTTCTTCAAGCGGAACCTCGCCGCGCAGAATCACGACCGCACACGGCTCCGCATTGCCGCCTCGCTCGATGCCGACGACTACACAATCTCTTACTTCCGGTTGCTTGCGCAGCGCCGCCTCCAGATCTTCGGGATAAATATTCATTCCTCCCGGCGTGACGATGACTTCTTTCTTGCGTCCTTTGAAATACAGGTTGCCGGCCTCATCGAGCGCGCCAATATCGCCGGTGCGATACCAGCCTTGCGGGTCCGAAACTTTCTCCGCGCCGTTGTCGTTCCAATATCCGGAAGCAACGCCGCCCCCGCGGACGAGAATCTCGCCGTCTTCGGCGAGCTTGACCTCGCGCCCCGGCAGGACTTTTCCGATCGATCCCTTCCCTAGACGAAAGGGATGATTCACGCTGATCAGCGACGTCGTCTCGGTCAGCCCGTAGCCCTGAATCATGGCATAGCCAAGCCTTCCCCAGAATTCTTCGGTCTCGGCGTCGAGCGCGGCGCCACCGGAAATAAAAGCCCAGAACTTCCATCCAAACTGGCGATGAATAACGCGAAACGTCCACCACCGCCGCAGGAAGTGCTGGCCGGCGGACGAGAGAAAGCGGCGTCGGAATGCTTGGCTTTGCCCGCGATCTTCCAGATCTCGCTCAATTTTCTGTTTCAGCGACTGCTGCACGCGCGGGACGCTCACCAGCACCGACACGCGCTCGCGACGAATTGTGTCCAGCACTTCTGACGGCTTCATCTCTTCCTGAAAAATCACCGTCCCGCCCAGCAACGGAGGCAGGAACATTCCCATGAACTGACCAAAAACGTGGCTAAGCGGCAGCAGGTTCAAAAAGCGGATGGGATGCACGAGGTGCTCGTATTTGAGGTAGGCGCACATCTCGCGCTCCAGGGGAGCGATGTTGGCATGGACGTTTCCGTGAGTGATGACAACGCCTTTGGGGTCGGCGGTCGTGCCGGAGGTGAAAACGATTTGCAGGACGTCGTCCCTACCAAGGGCGACGTTCGGCGGAGTTGCCGACTGGTCAACCTCTTGCGCAAGGTCCTCGAGACTCAAACTGGAGATCGCGGATTCCGCACACTCATGCCGGTGAGTCCGCGACGCAATCAGCAGTTTCGCTGAAACCTTCTGGTACACGCGCATCGCAAAATCGGAGGCGGAGCCGTCATCCATTGGCACAACTACAACCCCGCGGAGAGAGCAGCCAAAGAACGCGGCGACCCACTCGGCCGAGTTCTCACCCCATAGCATCACCCGGTCACCCTTGGCGATGCCTCGCGTCTCCAATTCGCGCGAGACACCGGACGCCATGTCGAGAACTTCGCCGTAGGTGCGGGATTCGGTCCGGTATCCGCGACGCTGGCGGTAGGCGCACTCGTGCTGATGCGCCTGAAAATTCTTCAGGAAAAATTCTGCAAGTGATTCGGCCATAGCTTGACCGGAGATGCTCTCGTTCAAGTTTAGTGGAACAGTGGCCTAATACACCGAGGCTGGCCACCAGAACTGGAGGCATTGGCTTCGCTCCCGGAGCCGAGGGCGAGGCCGCCCTCGGGACAGCCGGCAGGGTGCCGGCGCTACCGTTGCCGGCGTAACGAGGTGAATGCGCCCCGCTACTCTCGTCCTACTCCTAACGCATCTGCCACGCGATTGATGTAGTTGAACCACGACGCAATCAGGGTGATTTGCAGAATCCCGCGATCGTCGAATCCCGCCTTGCGTAGTCCTTCGATATCGTCTTTCCGAACCACGGTCGCATCCTTGGTGAGCTTGACGACATAATCGAGCATCACCCGATCCTGCGGGGATATCGGCGCGGTGGTGTAGTCCTTCTGCAACGCCTCGACCAAAGCTCTATCCAACGTGACCCTACGCAGAAACTCTGCGTGTGACTCGATTCAATAGACGCAGCGGTTAGTCACCGAAACCATAGTGGCGATCATCTCGTGCTGCCGCCGGGCGAGTGGCAGGTCGGGCGACATGAGAGCCCCGAAGGTGCTGAATGCGTGAAAGAGGGCGTCTGGAATGAGCGTGTGCGAGCCCACGATGGACGACGCGCCCGAGGGATCGGGATGCACCGGGTCCCCATACTCTTTGGGATAAAGCAGCTTTTCGCCCTCAATCGCACGCCGCAATTTTTCGTTGGCCTCAGGCAGTGAAACAGTTCGAATCCAAGTCATGGTTTCCTTTTTTGCTGGGCTAGGAGTGTCCCAGAATTTCGTTCTGGAAAAAATACACGCACGCCCCCTCGGAGCCAAATAGCACGTTCATATTAGAACTGTGACCGCGCCACGAATAGTGCCAGCGCCGAGGGCGAGACGCCCCCGGGCCAGCCGGCAAGATGCCGGCGCTACGTTGGGCCGCCACGGTTCCCTTGGTAACCCGTTCGTACACTCCCTTCCGGTAACCCTTGGTAACCATGCGGTTCATGACGTCCAGACGTACAATTGGCCTTGTCCGGTAGGTCCATCTGCCAACTGACGGGTTGGCCTTCGGAGCAGTGCCTTGGCGGGGTTTCCCACGCTCCGCGGGATCTGTATCGAGACCAGGGTCTGGAGTTCGCACTCTTATGGCGTTGTTTGGATTCAACAAGCAGAAGGTTCTCAGCAATGCGGAGAAGTATGTCCAGCAGGGCAAGATCCAAAATGCCATCGCGGAATACGAAAAAGTCCTTAAGAACGATTCCAAGGATCTGACTGTCACCAACACCGTCGGCGATCTCTACACCCGCCTGGGCGAGACCGACAAAGCAACCACCTGCTTCAAGACCGTCGGCGATGCCTATGCCAGCCAGGGTTTCACGGTCAAAGCGATTGCGATGTACAAGAAGATCTGCAAGCTCCAGCCGTCGCTTGAGAGCTTGCTGAAGTTAGCGGAACTGTACTCGCAACAAGGCCTCTTCAATGACGCCCGGGCGCAGTATCTGCAGGTTGCGGAAGAATTCCTGAAAGCCAACGAACTCGAGAACGCGGTCCGCATCTTCCAGAAGATTCTGGAGATGGATCCGGAAAACAGCAACATGCGAGTGCGGCTGGCGGAAGTTTATGTTCGTCTGAATAAGAAGACGGAAGCCTGGCAGATTTTTTCGGCTGCGGCAGAAAGCCTGCGCTCCAAAGGTTCGCTGAGCGAAGCCGAAGCAATCCTGCACCGGATGCTGAAACTCGATCCCAACAACACTTACGCCCTGCTCATGCAGGGTAAGAACATGATCGAGTCCGGCGACGCAGCCGGAGCAGTCACAGCTCTGCAAAAAATTCCCGACATCGATTCTCATCCCGACGGGTTGCGCGATCTGCTGAAGGCGTATTTGCAGACTGGACAACTCTCGGAGGCTGGAGGCATCGCCAGCAAGCTGCTGACCGTGCACAACGATCTGGCCGCGATCTCCAGCTTTGCCGACGCGCTGATGCAGGCTGGGCAGTACGAGAATGCGCTGCAGGTGTTCGACCAGCACGCCGAGCGCTTGCTGGCGGAAAATTCCGACAAGGTGCTCGACAGCCTGCACGCTATCATCGGGCACGTGCGCGAGAATCCGGACTCGCTGAAGAAATTGCTGGATCTATTTCACAAAGCGGGCGACACCAGCCACGTCAGCGAAGTCACGGAACTCCTGGCCCACGCCAGTGTTCAGTCCGGGGACCTGTCAGAGGCACGCGATCTTTATCAGAAGCTTGCCAGCCTGGAACCGGCGAATCCGATTCACGTGCAAAACTACCAGCAGGTGGTCGGTCAGATCAGCGGAACTTCCGGAAACAAGCTGATTACGCCGGAAGAAGCCGTGGTCATCATCGAGGATCTGGAAGCGACCGCGCCTTCGATTCATCAGCATTATTCGGATGAAGTTTCGCTTGCGGTCCGCTCCGCCTTGACCGACGCCGAGCTTTTCATCTCATATAACATGCCGGCCAAGGCGCTCGGACCGCTGGTCGCGGCCGTGCCCCTGGCACCCAACGATCTTCGCCTGAACCAGCGCCTGGCAGCCTTGCACACGCGCGCCGGTCGCTTTGCCGAGGCCGCGCTTTGTTGCCGCACCCTGCAGCGGGTTTATTCCGAAGCGGACCATCCCGATGAAGCTACGCGATACGGGGAACTGGCCGAGCGTTATGAGGAACGGACCTCGATTCAGATTCCGGGCGCTTCTGCTGATGAGGCTCCGGTTTCTCTGGATTCTGCTTCGTCCGCTGGCACTAAAAACATTCACGTTTCGCAGAATCAGGAAGCAGAAGAGGAAGTACCCGAGTTTTCCGTTGAGGAAGCTTCGGAGGAAATCAACGCCGTCGAGGAAGAAGCGCCGGAAGCCCCTGTTGCAGCCCCAGCCGCTTCGCCTTGGCCGACCATTGCCAAGGGCGGACCCAAGGCCGAACCTGCCGAGTTTGCGGTGGCCGACGAAACCACCGGAGCCTCAGCGGAGGCGCCCGCCACTTCCTCGGAAATCGATCTCTCTTCCGAGTGGGATGACGCCATCACGGTCGAGGCCGATGCGCCGGCAGCAGAATCGGCCGAAGTTGAGGTTGGCGCCGTTGGCTCTCAAGGAACGGCAGAATCCACCAGGGCCATCGAGACCGTCGACGAGATCCGGTTTTATATTTCACATGGCATGCCCGCGCAAGCCATGGCGGCGTTGGCCAAACTTCAGACGCTCACCAACGACCAGGCGCAGCTCGATGCCCTTCGCGCCGAAATCGAGGCTGCCATGCAGCCGGCCGAGGAAGAAGCTGCAGCCGAGCCGGTAATGGAAGAACTTACCGCCGACGATATTCCGACTCTGGAAGTTGAGGTCGAAGAAGCTCCCGTCGATGAAGTTGCCGAGGCTCCGGTTGTTGCGCCTCCAGCCTTTGAAGTTGCCGCCGTCGAGGAGCCTCCGGTTATTGCCGCGAAGCCTCCAGTTGTCGAGGCCGAGCCGGCCGTCGCGCGAGCTCCAGCCAAGGCCCAGCCAGCTGCGGCGGTTCCACAGCCTGAACCTGAGCCTGAACCCGGCGTTCTGAAGGAATTTGTTTCGGATCTCGAAACGTCGTTGGGTGACGGCTTCGCGCGTGATGCGAAGGCGAAGACCGTGCCCCCAGCGGCGCCTGCAACGCGGCCAACCGCGCGCCCTGCGGCCCCAGCGGCACACGCCGAACCCGAGGTTGCCGCCGAAGAAAGCGTCCCGGTTCTGGGAGAATTTGTCGCCGACATCGAAGCGTCCTTGGGGGACGATTTCTTAAAGGGCGCACCGGTCGCCGCACAGCAACCCGTTGCTCCCGTCGCTGCGGTTGCGCTTGTCGCGAAAGCGGCGCCCAAACCGGCTCCGCCAGCTCCGGCGCCTGTCGTCGCTCCTCCGGTCCAGGCCCCGGCGGTAGCTGCTGCGGTGGTCGAAGCTCCAAGAGTCGCTCCGCCGATGGCCGCGAGTGCTGCTGCCTCCGCCGCGCCCCATGCCGCGCCTCCGGTTCCGCAGAGTGCGCCCATGATGTCCGCGCCCGCCGCGACCGGGTCCATAGCCTGGCAAGCGCCCGCAGTCAGCGCTCCCAAGCCGCAACCGCCAGCGAGCCCAATTTCTCATGCGCCCACCCCTCGAGGCGCCGCCAAAGTTTCTCCGTTTGGCGACGATGCCGGAGTCGATCTCGCGGAAATGTTTGGCGAACTCAAACAGGATCTCGAAGCTGATGTCGCCTCCTCCGATGAAGATCCCGAGACGCACTACAATCTCGGAATCGCCTTCCGCGAAATGGGCCTGCTCGACGAGGCCATTGGAGAATTGCAAAAGGCCTGCCAATCTTTCGATCGCGGCAAACCGTTCCCGCAAATCATGCAGACTTACACCTGGCTGGCGCAGTGCTTCCTCGAAAAAGGCGTGCCCGAGGCCGCCGTCCGCTGGTATGACAAGGCTCTCAACGTTCCCGGCATCGATAGCGAAACCCGCGTTGCTCTCCATTACGAACTGGCTTCGGCTTACGAAACCGCCGGCGATAAGCCTTCCGCCCTGCACCACTTCATGGATGTCTACGGCAGCAACATCGATTATCGTGACGTCGCCGAGCGCATTAAGGCCCTGAAGTCGTAGAATAGCCCGATGGCTTTTGTCCCCCATTTCCACAATCCGGGGTCCGCTGCTCGCTTCCGATGTTTACGCGCCAATTGTTCCCGGAGCAGCCGATGACCGACCCCACTCCGTCTTCCGGCGTCCCCCAGAAGCCGGAGGAACGAAGCTCCCCGCAGGCTGAGACGCGCACCGCGCTGCTTGATCCTCCAGGTCTGTCCGCGGCACAACCCGGCCCGAGCGGAATACAACTCTGGATGCATCGCATCTCCGTCTTTCTTTTCGTGCTGGTCAGTGCTGTGGCTGGAGTACTGCTCATCATTCTGCCGTGGACTCCGGAGTGGACCGACAACTATCTGCTGCTCTCGTTCCCCGCCCTCCGCTCGGTAATTTCCAACGGCTTCTTCCGCGGCCTGTGCAGCGGCTTGGGACTGCTCGATATCTGGATTGGCTTTTGGGAGGCGCTGCACTATCACGAGCCTCAATAGGTTTGATCCGGCTTCCGTACATGGGGATGCGTAGTTCGGCCGTCGCGATCTCGAGCCTGGCATTACTCGTCCCCGTGGTCCTGAGCATTATGCTCTGTACCAGCTTTTTTTGATTGCGAGTTTTTATTTATGACCGACCACCTTAAATCCGCGCCCGTGGCGTACGAAAATCCAGCATTCCTCAACAGCCCGGACGGGCGCATCCTGCGCATTTTGGCCGAATACCAGGAACCGCTAGCGCGCTTTCGCCGCGAGCAGATTCAGGATACGGTCGTCTTTTTCGGCTCAGCCCGCTTTCAGGGACAGAAAGATGCCGCCAAGACTCTGGCCGCGATCAAGCAGAATCACGGGGCCGCACCCGAGGCGCAGCTTGAAAAGGATTTAAAACTGGCGCAGGCCGGAGTCGACATGGCGCGCTATTACGAAGACGCGCGCCGCCTGGCTCACATGCTGACCAAGTGGTCCATTCAGATTCCGGCCCGCCGCCGCCGTTTCGTGGTCACTACGGGTGGAGGCCCCGGAATCATGGAGGCGGCCAATCTGGGCGCGCACGAAGCCGGCGGGAAAACCATTGGCTTGAACATCCAACTGCCCTTCGAACAGAACCCTAATCGCTATATCACTCCCGCGCTGAACTTCCAGTTCCACTATTTCTTCATGCGTAAGTTCTGGTTCGCCTATCTCGCCAAGGCGCTTGTTATCTTTCCCGGCGGCTTCGGAACCATGGACGAACTTTTTGAAATTCTTACGCTGGCGCAAACCGACAAGCTTGCCAAAAAAATTCTTGTCGTCATCTATGGCAGCGAATACTGGAACCGCGTCATCAACTTTCAGGCGTTTGTCGACGCCGGAACCATCGCGCCGGAAGACGTCAATCAATTCAAGCTCGTCGACTCACCCGACGATGCGTTCGAGTTTCTGCGCGACGGCCTGACCAAATATCACTTGGGCGGCGCGCCGAAAAAAGAAGGCGAAGTCCTGCCGGAAATTGCCAAGACGAGACCATAGACTGTTTTACTCTGTGACTCTGTGCCCCTCAGCGCCCTCTGTGGTTAAGGGTTTTGGTCCGTCCGGGTGGCAAGTGCTTTAGACTTGCATAACGAATGCCGGCCGAGTGCATCCTCTGTTACATTACTGACCGCAGCGCGTTTCCCGGGAACGAAGCCTCACGCCGGCGCCACCTCCTGGAAAAAGTCCGCGAAGCCGTGTGCGCCGGCGTCGACTACATCCAGCTTCGTGAAAAAGACCTTTCCACGCGCGAACTGGAATCGCTGGCGAGGGACGCCATGGCTGCGATCCGCGAGTGTTCGGAACCGGGAAACGAGAACCGAGAACGGAGAACTGCTCTCCTGATCAACTCCCGCACCGACGTTGCGCTGGCTGTCCAGGCCGACGGCGTCCACCTCCGCTCCGCCGACATCAGCCCCCGAGACGCAAGAGCAGTATGGAAGTGTGGCGCGGGCGCCGCACGCGAAGTTTCACCACCAGATCCGCTGATCGGAGTTTCCTGTCACTCGCCAAGTGAGGTAGCCGAAGCTGCGGCCAGCGCCGCTACCTTCGCCGTCTTCGGTCCCGTCTTCGAAAAAAAAGACGCGTCTTCCGCCGGCCTCACCCTTCTGCACGAGGCATGCCGCGCGAACATCCCGGTGCTGGCCCTGGGAGGGATCACGCTCGCGAATGCCCATTCCTGTCTCGCCGCAGGAGCCGCGGGGATTGCCGCCATCCGCCTCTTCCAGGACAATGACATTGCCGCAGTCGTGAAACAGTTGCGTAGCTAAACTGTGGCGAGCCATCCCCGACCTGCGCTGATAAACTTTTCCGGGAAGAGCCCACGTCATGACGGCCACTCCAACTCGAATAGAATCTCCGGCCTCGGTCCGGGAACCATCGTTGCTTCAGATCCACGCGGCGTGGTTTCTGATGGGCTCCAACACGGGACAGGACTGTGAACGTCCGGTCCATCGCGTGTGGGTCGACGCCTTCCTGCTGGCGGCCACGCAAGTCACCAACGCCGAGTACGAATGCTTCTTGCGCGCAGCCTCGGCGACGGCTCCGCCGTTCTGGTCTGATCCCAACTTCAGCCATCCTCGGCAACCGGTGACCGGCGTATCGTGGTTCGAAGCCGTTCGGTATTGCGAATGGCTGGCCTCGCAAACAGGCCGTGGCTACCGCTTGCCGACGGAAGCTGAATGGGAACTCGCCGCCCGCGGCGGTCTGGAACAGAAGAATTTTCCCTGGGGCGACGCCCCGCCGCAATCGCTTCCCGACTATGCAATTCGCTGGCAAACCGGTCCCGAACCCATTGCCCAGTACGCTCCCAACGCTTTCGGGCTTTACGACATTTGCGACAATGTCCACGAATGGTGCAGCGACTGGTACGATCCCAACTACTATGCCGGTTCGCCTGAACGCAATCCGCGCGGCCCCGAGACGACCAAGCGCAAATCCTCTCGCGGTGGATCGTGGCGTCACCACATCAAGGTCGCGAGCTGCTCCACCCGCTCCAGCATCCCGCCAGAATTCCAGTACGCGGACTACGGTTTCCGCGTAGCCTGCGGTCCGATTGAGTGATTGAGTGATTCCGCCATTGGTGATTTAAAATCGTGCGATTAATTTTTCGTTCTTAAATTACAAAATTACCAATTTACCCAATTACCAAATTTCCTATGTTCACTCCTGATCTTCTCAAAAACAAACGCGTGCTGATCACCGGAGGCGGCACCGGCCTCGGCAAGGGCATGGCGCAACGTTTCCTCGAACTCGGCGCCATCGTTCATATCTGCGGCCGCCGCGAGGAGGTTTTAGAGGAGGCCGCCGCCGAACTCGCCGCGAAGGGCACAATCCACGCCATCCCGTGCGACGTCCGCAGTCTTGACGCGGTCGAAGCCATGATCGACTCCATTTGGAGCGAAGATCCGCTCGACATTCTGGTCAACAACGCCGCGGGAAATTTCATCGCCCGCACGGAAGAGCTTTCTCCAGGCGCATGGAACTCCGTTATCGGCATCGTTTTAATGGGAACTTTGAACTGCACCCTGGCCTGTGGACGCCGCTGGCTCAAAACCAGGCACCCCGGCACAGTTCTCAGCATCTCGGCCACCTACGCGCCGGTAGGGTCCGCTTACGTCGTTCCCTCCGCTGTGTCCAAAGCCGGCGTCGAAGCCCTCATGCGCAGCCTTGCCGTGGAATGGGGCAATCGCGGTATCCGCATGAATGCCATCGCTCCCGGCCCAATTCCCACGCAGGGCGCATTTTCGCGCCTGCTGCCGCGTCCCGAACTCGAAACAGTCGCGCTCGATCGCAATCCGCTCCATCGTTTCGGCACAGTGGAAGAACTGGCAAACCTGGCGGCGTTTCTGGTGAGCGATGCGTCGGGCTACATCAATGGGGAAGTGATCCGGATGGACGGCGGCGAATTTCTGCAAGGCGCCGGAGCATTCAGCAACCTCGGCCGCATCCTCACAGAAGAAGACTGGCAGGCGATCAAACCAAGAAAATCAGTCCCCGCGAAGAAATAAGGTCGCTAGACAGCTTTCTTGGCGTCCTGCTTCCTTGTCCTATGGAGTGCGATTTTTCTATTGCGTCCGCCGCGGCGAGATGACCGCCTTCACCACCATATTCAGCAGGCTGAGCACAACCGCTCCGATGAACGCCGCCAGAAACCCGCGGACTTGAAAACCAGGCGACAACAACGCGGAGGCAAACTCAAGCATCAAGGCATTGATGACGAACCAGAACAATCCCAATGTCAGAAGCGTCAGAGGAAAAGTGATCACCTTCAGCACAAATCCGATGGTCGCATTGATGAACCCGATGACCAGCGCCGCAATCAGTGCGTTCCGCGGGCCGCTGACAGAGATTCCCGGCACCACCTGAGCCATGGCCCACACCGCAATCGCGCTCAGCACCCAATGCAGTAGCAGCCGTAACATGGTCGCTCCTTGCTCCTGACCACAGCGTCAGAAAGACCTGATCGAGAAACTATACCAGCATCCTGAGCTCTGGGTGCCCCACCCTTGTCGCGTTGTTTGCGACAGGAGCCTGCCCTGAGCACGGTCGAAGGGTGGGGATTTTGACTTCGAATAATCTTCTCGTCAAACCATGCATTAAAATCACACCGGACAGTCCAGTGAACCTCACCGAGGTCGAAACCCGCGTGCTCGGCTCTCTGATCGAAAAAGATACCACCACGCCGGACTACTATCCGCTCTCGCTCAATGCCCTGGTGAACGCGTGCAACCAGAAAAATAACCGCGACCCGGTGATGACTCTGGACGAGGAAACCGTGCGCCGGGCCCTCTCCACGCTGCAGGAAAAGCGACTGGCCGGTCCCGCCAGCGGCGCCGACAGCCGCGTCACAAAGTTCGAACAGCGCCTGCAGGAAGTCTTTAATTTCGACCGCCGCGAAATCGCCATCGTCTGCGTGCTGCTGCTTCGCGGGCCGCAAACTCCCGGCGAACTCCGCAGCCGCACCGACCGGATGTACCATTTCGAGGCCCTGGACGACATCGTCTCCACCCTCGACCGCCTCGCCCAGCGCGAGCCGCCGCTGGCCAGAGTTCTTCCTCGCCAGCCCGGCACCAAAGAATCTCGCTACACGCACCTATTCTCCGGCGAGGTGCCCGAAGCCGCCGTTGGGCAGGCCGCTGCCCCACCCAGTGATCGCCACAGTTCGGTTGGCGATCGTTTGATGACGCTGGAGGAAGAAGTGGCCCGCCTGCGCCAGGAAGTCGCCGACGTTCAGCAGCAACTTGCCGCCTTCCGCAGGCAATTCGAGTAAGCCGGCGCGAGGGAACTTTTCCCTCGCCAAAAACGTAGAATGATTTAGAGGGAGTAGGAGGTCCGCGATGTTCGCATTCTTGCTCTGGTGCATCCTTTTCGTTCTGTGCTGGCCTCTGGCCCTGTTAGCCTTGGTCGCTTATCCGTTCATCTGGCTGCTTCTGCTGCCGTTTCGAATTGTGGGAGTTGCCGTGCATGGCGTGCTGGAGGTAATTTTTCTCGCCATCACGCTGCCGTTTCGTCTTCTGGCGGCGCCGTTCCGCATCTGAGTCCGTGCTTCGTCCTGTGCAGGTCACAGCCTGGCGTGGGCCAGCGGCGACGGAATTGAGACGTTGTTCGCTTGAGCCCGCTACCGAGGGTGGACCCCGCAACTTTCCCCTTGACCCACCAAAGGTGTAGCCTCATACAAGGCGCCACAATCTAGGAGGACGTCATGCGTCGCCGCGAATTCCTCATTCGCTCCGCGTCAGGCTTGGGAGCGGCTTGGCTGAGTTCAACTTCCGTTCTCAACGCCCTTGCAGAACAAACTCTCGCAGCAAAATTTTCCGCTTCCGACACGGTTACCCTCGGCAGAACCAGCATTAAAACCAGCCGCCTCGCCATGGGCACGGGCACGGTCGGCTCCGGACATCACTCGCATCAGACCGCGCTCGGCGTCAAGGGTCTCTCCGATCTCTTGCTCAACGGATACGATCACGGCCTTCGCTTCTTCGATTCCGCCGACTCTTACGGAAGCCATCCGCATGTTGCCGGAGCGCTGAAGCACGTGCAGCGCGACAAAGTCACCGTGCTCACGAAATCCTGGGCTCGCGACGCCGCCGGCATGCGTGCCGATCTCGACCGCTTCCGCCGCGAACTCGGCACCGACTACCTCGACATTTGCATGATGCATTGCGTCACCGAGGGCGATTGGACCGACCGTTTCCGCGGCGCGATGGACGTTTTATCCGAAGCGAAAGAGAAGGGAACGATTCGCGCTCACGGTTGCTCCTGCCATAGCATTGAAGCCCTGCGCGCCGCCGCCAAGTCACCTTGGGTGGAGATCGATCTAGCTCGCATCAATCCTGTCGGCGCATACATGGACGCCGATCCCGCGACGGTCGTGGCCGTTCTCAAAGAAATGAAAACCGCCGGAAAAGCGGTAGTCGGCATGAAGATTCTGGGGCAAGGCACGCTGCGCAATCGTCAAGACGAAGGCATCAAATACGCGCTGTCGCTAGGACTGCTCGACGCCTTCACCATAGGCGCCGAGAGCAAACAAGAACAGGAAGACCTGATTCGCCGCATCGCTGCCGCATAAAAAGAGAAAGTAAGAAGCCTGTTTTGATTGTGTGGGGACAGCCGCCCTCGGCTGTCCATTGTCAGGATTTGTGTGGGGACAGCCGCCCTCGGCTGTCCATTGTCAGGATTCATGTGGGGACAGCCGCCTCGGCTGTCCAGCCGCGCAGCGGCGGCTTATTTAGCTCTCCATCATCTTCAAGTTCGGGCTCACGATCAGCCGCGCCTCGGTGGCGCGTTGCACATCTTCAGCGGTCAATCCGGGCGCCACTTCCTCCAGCACCAATCCGTCCTTCGTCACGCGAATGTACGCCATCTCCGTCGCAATAGTGTCGACAACGTTTACCCCGGTCAGCGGCAGCGTACACTGCTTCAAAATCTTCGGAGCCCCTTCGCGCGTCGTGTGCTCCATCGCGACCACCACGCGCCGCGCTCCCGCGACCAGGTCCATCGCGCCACCCATCCCTTTCACCATTTTCCCGGGGATCATCCAGTTCGCCAGGCTTCCCGACTCGTCCACTTCC
The DNA here is from genome assembly GCA_963708335.1 of uncultured Acidobacteriaceae bacterium. GTDB lineage: Bacteria > Acidobacteriota > Terriglobia > Terriglobales > Acidobacteriaceae > Sulfotelmatobacter. The sequence continues at coordinate 480,342 of OY970205.1, forward strand.
ATCGCTCCCAGCACGCTCAAATCAATGTGCCCGCCGCGAATCATGGCAAACGAATCGGCGCTCGAAAAATACGACGTCCCCGGCATTTCGCTGACCGTTTCCTTCCCCGCATTGATGAGGTCGGGATCTTCCTGCCCCTCCACCGGATAGGGTCCGATCCCCAGCATCCCATTCTCCGACTGCAGCGTGACCTCGATTCCCGCAGGCACATGATTTGCAATCAGCGTGGGCATGCCGATGCCCAGGTTCACATAGAACCCATCGCGCAGCTCGCGCGCAACCCGCTTCACAATACGTTCGCGCTTGTCGACATCTTTGCCCGGTTTGTTCATATCCGCCGTTGGTCGTTAGTCGTTCGCCGTTGCTGCCGATGGTCCCTGCGGTCAGCCAATCATTTGTCATCCTGAGCGACGATTTTGCTTCGCGGGCAGCGAAGCAAAACCGCAGTCGAAGGATCCCTACCCTCACTATCGCTCAGCCCTTCCGCACCATCCTTCTCTCAATCCGCCTCTCGTACACTTCCCCCTGAAAAATCCGTTTCACATAAATCGAAGGCGTATGAATCTGGTCTCCGTCCAACTCCCCCGCGTCCACCAGATGCTCAACCTCGGCAATCGTGATCTTGGCCGCCGTCGCCATCATGGGATTAAAATTCCGTGCCGTCTTCCGGTAAATCAGATTCCCTTCGCGGTCGCCCTTCCACGCCTTCACCAACGCGAAATCGGCCGTCAGCCCGCGCTCCATCACGTAAGTGCGCCCATCGAATTCGCGCGTCTCTTTGCCCTCGGCCACAATTGTTCCCACGCCTGTCGGCGTAAAAAATGCCGGAATTCCCGCCCCACCCGCGCGAATCCGCTCCGAAAATGTTCCTTGCGGCACCAGGTCCAGCCGGATCGTGCCCTTCAACACCATCTCTTCCAGCAACTTGTTTTCACCGACGTACGATCCAATGTGATGTACGATCTGCCCCGCCGCCAGCAACAATCCGTTCCCCACCCCATCCACTCCCACGTTGTTGCTGATGGTTCGCAGATTCTTCGTTCCTTTACGAACCAGGGCGCGAATCAGATTTTCCGGCATGCCACACAGGCCGAACCCGCCGATCATGATGGTCGCGCCGTCAAACACGTCGCGGATGGCCTCATCCGCATTGGCCACAACTTTGTTCATAGCGTCAGAATTGTAAATGAACAAACTGTTGATTGTTGATTTCTGATTGTTGATTGAAAAAGGAATGGTCGTCAGGTTCTTCACTCAATCAAAAATCATCAATCAACAATTGCCTTCTTCGCGGGAATCTTTCGCAACGCGTGCGCCTGCTCGAATTCCTCGGCCAGTTGCCGCGTTCCCAGGTTCTCCCGGATATGCGCCAGCCGCTGCTCCACCTTCCACAACGCCTGCTGCAGATTTTTCTTGTTGGTAACGGCGATGTCCCGCCACATGGAATACGGGCTCGCTGAAATCCGTGTCATCTCCTGCAAAGCGCGCCCGCCAGCCGGCAACAGCGGAGCCTCATCCCCAAACTCCTCCACCAGCGCCGCTGCCAGCGCGGTCGAAATCATCTGTGGAACATGGCTGATCCACGCGCAGAGCCGGTCGTGCTCCTGCGCGGGAAGCATCGCAATTCGCGCCCCGATCTGATCGATCCACCCCGCAAACTCCGCGAGCAATCCTTCATTCATGCTCTGTCCCGGCAGCGGAGACAAGAACCATACCGCCTTGTGAAACAAATCCGCATCCGCGTAGTCGACTCCACTCATCTCTTTCCCCGCCATCGGATGCCCAGCCAGAAACCGCTTCCCGGCATTCTTCCCAAACACCTTGACCGCGCGCTCGACCACAGCGGCTTTCGTGCTTCCCACGTCGGTGAGCAGAGTCTTTGCCGGCAGCGCCGGCGCCAGGCGTTCGATCAAATCCATAATCGCCAGAACCGGAGTCGCGAGCACCACCACGTCGCTGCCATGCACCGCGTCGCCCGGATTCGCCGTCCCAACGTCGATCGCGCCGCGCCTGCGAGCCTTTTCCAGCGTTCCCGCGCGATCGCATCCTACGATTCGCCCCGCGAATTTCTTCTTTCGCAAGGCGAGCCCCAGCGACCCGCCAATCAGGCCAGTGCCGATGATCGTGATTTGCCGAATGGGCATAAAAAGAATTGGGTAATTGAGTAATTTTGTAATTGGGTAATTTGAAACCAATTCCTTGCCGACCTTAAATTACCAAATTACAAAATTACTCAATTACCCAATTTTTCTTCCCACTGCCGGCGCAATCATCCGCAACTCGTCCATGAGCTTTGCGAACTGCTCCGGGAACAGCGACTGCGCTCCGTCGGACAACGCCTTGTCTGGATCGCAATGCACTTCAATCAGCAGCGCATCCGCGCCCGCCGCCACCGACGCCCTCGCCATCGGCGCCACTTTGTCGCGGCGACCCGTTCCGTGCGACGGGTCCGCCGTCATTGGCAAATGCGACAGCTTGTGAATGATGGGAATCGCTGAAATATCCATCGTGTTCCGCGTGTAGGTCTCAAATGTTCGGATACCGCGCTCGCAGAGAATCACTTCATAATTGCCGCCCGCCATGATGTATTCCGCCGACAGCAGCAACTCTTCCAGCGTTGCCGCAATCCCGCGTTTCAGCAGCACCGGCTTGCGCACCTTGCCTAGTTCGCGCAGCAAATTAAAGTTCTGCATGTTGCGCGCTCCCACCTGCAGGATGTCGACGTAGGGAATCATCATCGGGATCTGGGAAATTTCCATGACCTCGCTGATCACCAGCAGCTTGAATTTCTCTCCCGCCTCGCGCAGCAGTTTCAGCGCGTCTTCTCCGTGGCCCTGAAACGAATAGGGAGAGCTGCGCGGCTTGAACGCTCCGCCCCGCAGCACTTTTGCGCCCGCCTTCGCCACAGCCTCCGCGGTCGTGAAAATCTGTTCGCGCGACTCCACCGAACACGGGCCCGCCATCACCACAATTTCGTCGCCGCCAATGCCAATGCCGTTCGCCAGCTTGACGATTGTTCCTTCCGGACGAAAACTGCGCCCCGCGAGCTTATACGGCGAACTGATGCGGTGAACTTCCTGCACCCCAGGCAGCAGTTCCAGGTTGCGAATATCAAAATCGATACCCGACCCGACCGCGCCCAGCACGGTCATCCGCGCTCCCGTCGAGCGGTGCACTTCAAACCCAATCTTCACCAGGTGCTCGATCACCTGCTGAATCAGTGCTTCATCCGCGCCTTCCTGCATCGCCACAATCATGTAAACAGTCTCCTAGCTCCTAGCTCTTAGCTCTTAGCTTTTGGCTTGAATCTTTGCAGCCCCCACCGGGTCCCTGTCATTCCGAGCGTAGCGAGGAATCCGCTGTTTCTCGCAACCACCGGTGCGTCAGGCGCGGCACGCTCGGGTTAGCTAAAGGCTAAAAGCTAATAGCTAACAGCTGCTTCAGTCGTTCACTTCCGAATCCAATTCCGTCTCCGCCTCGGCGGCTTCGCTCTTGGGCGCAATCTCTTCCTTCTGCACATTCCGCATCACGTCGATAATGCGCTCATAAATCCGCACCAGATCCCGCCCCGCCAGCGGCCCGCGATTCGCTTCCTGCACATTGGCAAAAACAATCCGCTCCCGATCCGGCTCATAAATGGGCAGCGAAGTATCCCGCTTGAGCCGCCCAATCGCGACCGCGGCCCGCGCCCGCTCGCTTAGCAACTCCACAAGCTTCCGGTCGAGCTGATCAATTTTCTTTCGCCAATCCTCGATGTCCATAAACTTTGCCGGGTGCCCCACCCTTCTCGCGCACTTTGCGAGAGGGTGGGGGGGGGTTGACTTTGCGTGCCGCGCCTGATTCTGTGCACGCCCGCGTCACGTATTATTCGCGATCGACGGTTTCCAACCCTACCGTGCCGGAGCCGACATCTGGGAACTCGTCAGCTTCCTCACAAACTCCCCCACCGCTGCAGCCTCGCGCCCGCGATTCCTCTCGACGGTCTCGACAATCGCGCTGCCCACCACAACGGCATCCGCAAACTCGCCCACTTCAGCAAACTGCTCTGGTGTCGAAATCCCAAATCCCAGCGCGACCGGCAATTTGGTTACACGCCGCAGGCGACGCACCAACTTCTGCGCATCCTCCGCCAGTTGTTGTCGCGCTCCCGTCACTCCCGTTCGCGACACTGCATACACAAATCCTCGCGACGCATCTGCAATCCGTTTCAACCGCGCATCCGGACTGGTCGGCGCCGCCAAAAAGATCGGAGCCAGATCGTAGGCTCGCATCGCCCGCAAATATTCTGCCGCTTCTTCCACCGGCAGATCGGTCACCAGCGCCCCATCCACTCCCGCCGCCCGCGCCACCTTGCAGAATTTTTCCATGCCCAATCGCAAGATCGGATTGAGATAAGAAAACAGGATCAGCCCGGTAGACTGTGCGTGCTGCCGCACCTCCGCCGCCAGCGTCAGCACCTGTCCGAGCGAAGTTTCGTGCTTCAGCGCCCGCTCACTGGCCCGCTGAATCACGGGCCCATCCGCCACCGGATCGCTGAACGGCACACCCAACTCAATCACATCCGCGCCCGCCTCAATTGCGGCCAGCACAATTTCTCGCGTCGTGGCGAGGTCAGGATCCCCGCAAGTCACATACGCGACCAGCGCCGGCTTTTTATAAAAAGTTAGAGGCATCGCAAGAGATTGATGATTGTTGATTTCTGATTGATGATTGAAAATCGAGGCAGGCCTTTGCGAAGATTTCAATCAGCAATCAAAAATCATCAATCATCAATCGATTTTTAAATTCTCCCGCATGATCCCAATATCTTTATCTCCGCGGCCGGAAATATTCACGATCAACACCTCCGATTTCTTCATCTTCGGCGCGCGCTTCACCGCCTCGGCGACGGCGTGAGCCGACTCCAGCGCCGGAATAATCCCTTCCGTTCGCGCCAGCAAGGTCGTCGCCGCCAGCGCCTCCGCGTCCGACGCTGGGACATATTCCGCACGCCCCGCATCCCGCAATGCCGCGTGTTCCGGGCCAATCGAAGGATAATCCAGCCCCGCTGATATCGAATGCGTCAACGCAATCTGCCCGCCGGAATCCTGCAGCACGTAAGAATAGGTCCCTTGCAGCACTCCCGGTGAACCGCCGCGAAAGCGCGCCGCATGATCGCCCAGCGTCTCGCCGCGCCCGCCCGCCTCCACCCCGATCAGGCGAACTTTCTTGTCTTTCAGGAAATCGTAAAAAATCCCAATCGAATTCGATCCGCCGCCGACGCACGCGACAATCGCCGTCGGCAGCTTGCCCTCGGCCTTCAGAATCTGCGCGCGCGCTTCCCGCCCAATCACGCGATGGAAATCCCTCACCATCGTGGGATAAGGATGCGCCCCCAACACGCTGCCCAGCAGATAATGAGTCGTCCGCACATTGGTGACCCAGTCGCGCATCGCCTCGTTAATCGCATCTTTGAGCGTCCGCGATCCCGACTCCACTCCGCGCACTTCGGCCCCCAGCAACCGCATGCGAAACACATTCAGCTCCTGCCGCCGCATGTCTTCGGTGCCCATATAGACGACGCACTCGAAACCCAATAACGCGCAAACGGTCGCGGTTGCAACCCCATGCTGGCCCGCCCCGGTTTCGGCGATCACGCGATGCTTGCCCATGCGCTCCACCAGCAGCCCCTGGCCCAAACAGTTGTTAATCTTGTGCGCCCCGGTGTGCAGCAGATCTTCGCGCTTCAAATAAATCTTCGCACCACCCAATTTCTGCGTGAGCCGCCGCGCAAAAAACAGCGGCGTCGGCCGCCCCGCGTAAGTCTTCAGGAGCTCATCCAACCGAGCCTGAAACTTCTTGTCCCGCTTCGCCCTTTCATACTCGCGCTCGAGCTCCTCGATCGCCGCCATCAACGTCTCCGGCACATACCGCCCGCCATAAACCCCAAACCTCCCCGCTTCCCGTCGCGCGGACGCACCCGCCCGCGCACTCTTTGGAGGTTTGACAAACAGAGGGTGCCCCATCCTTGTCTCGCGTACTTTGCGAGACAGGGTGGGGGTTTTGACTTTCGCAGTCCGTGCAACCGTAGCCATGCCTAACTCCCGTTCTTCCGATCCATCTCCCGCACCGCCCGCACAAACGCGCGCACCTTTTCCGGATCTTTCTTTCCCGGCGAAGCTTCAACTCCGGAAGCCACATCGACTCCAAAGGGTTTCAGTATCCCAATTGCCTCAGCCACATTCCCGGGCCTCAGTCCGCCCGCCACAACCACTGGAACTTCTTCTTGCAAGTCCGAAATTCCAACCTTCGCAGCTTCCCAGTCGAACCGTTCTCCCGTACCACCCGGCCGTCCCCCTGTTCCGGAATCGACTAAGATCGCAGAAACCGGCTTCTCTGCCGAACCAAACGGAATTAGTAAATTGCCGATCAGAACTTCGCCAGGCACCGCAACCATCAGTCTCCGTTCGCTGCTAGCATGCCATGCTAACCACTCACCAATCGATTTCGAATAGACCTGCGCAGTTGTCAGTCCGACCTGTTGCAGAATGTCATCGGCCCTTTGGACCGTCTCGTTCACAAACACTCCCACCTTCTCCACACTGGCTGGCAACTTCTTCACAATCTCCTTTGCCGCCTCCACGCTCACGCACCGAGGACTCTTCTCATAAAACACAAACCCCACCGCGTCCGCTCCCGCCTCCACTGCCACGAGCGCGTCCTCCAAGTTCGTCATTCCGCAAATCTTTACCCAAGTCATAAATCAGTGGCCAGTGGCCAGTGGTCAGTTGTCAGTGGCCTGTAAAATCCATAAAAGCATTGTCATCCTGAGCGAGGATTTTGCTTCGCGATAAGCGAAGCAAAACCGCAGTCGAAGGATCCCTACCCCACCCTGCTCCTGCGTTCTCTGCGACGCACAGTAACTGTGACTACGGCCCGCTCGGTACTCGGTACTCGCGACTTGGTACTCGCATCAACCCCCGCAGTTCCTCGCCCGGCCGCTGCGCCCGCATCAGCGACTCGCCCACCAGAAACGCGTCATACCCCGCCGCACGCAGCTGCGCTATGTCATCCGCGGAATGAATCCCGCTCTCTGCCACCCGCACCACGCCAGAAGAAAATTTCGAGGCCAAAGCCAACGCCGTCTCCAGGTCGACTTTGAACGTCCGCAGATCGCGCGTATTCACACCGATCAAATCGCATCCGGCATCCCGCGCCCGCTGCAATTCTTCCTCATCATGCACTTCGCACAAAACATCCAGCCCACGCTGCCGAGCTCCGCGCAGCAGAGAACTCAACTCCTCCGACGACAATGCCGCCACAATCAGCAACACGGCGTCGGCACAATTCGCCTGCGCCTCCAGCAACTGAAATTCGTCGACAATAAAATCCTTGCGCAAGCACGGCACCCCGACCGCCGCCGAAGCCTCCCGCAGATTCTTCAGCGACCCTTGAAAAAATTCCTCATCGGTCAGCACCGACAGGGCCGCCGCTCCCGCCTCCGCCAATTCCCGCGCCAACTCCGCCGGATCAAATTCAGCACGGATCAGTCCCTTCGACGGCGACGCCTTCTTCAATTCCGCAATCACCGCCACTCCGTCGCGACTCCTAGACTCCAGCACACGCCGAAACCCGCGCGGCACGTGCCTTTCCGCCTGCCGCTCCAACTCACGCAAATCCGCTCCGCGCTTGGCTTCAGACACCCGCGCCCGCGTAGCCGCAACAATCCTCTCCAGAATGGCAGCCATAGAATCTTTTGATTATAAGGGACTCAAGCCAGCCGAGCCCTGAATGAGGAGGGTGCCCCCGAATGAGGACAGTGACCCTCAATGAAGCGGGTGCCCCACCCTTCTCGCGTATTGTGCGAGAGGGTGGGGATGTTGACTTCTAGATTCCGCGACCAACGCTCGCGCAACTCACTTACAAATCTGCGCTAACTCTTTCAGTGGCTTCTCCGCTGCGGCTGGATACTTGATGTGCTTCACGTCCATCCACTGCTCCAGCAGCGTGCCTCCATACTTCGATCCGGCATCCGGATCTGTCTCATACGCCGGATCGCTCTCCGCCTCCTCCAGCGTCACCAGCTTGAATCCCTTCTTCTGTAGCAGGTCCAACGCATCCGGCAGAATCGTGCTGCTGAATGCCCCCAGGTGCAGCAGCAGCACGTGATTGATGTCGTGCCCGTAAACCAGTTTCGCCGCGTCCCGACCCATGTCCAAATAAGCGGACGCCGTATTCAGATAACTCGACCGCAGCCAGGCGATTGACTTCGCGTCGTTCTTTCCCACGCAGCGCGCGTACGCGCTGTTCCACGCGTAGTCCTCCCAATCGAGCGTTACCTGCGCCACGCGATATTCATGCGCCTGCAAATACGCTCGCACCGCGCGCCGCTTCTCCACCGTGTCGCCCTCGCGCAAAAAGGGATAGCGCAGCCAGTGCCAGTTCGCACCTTTCGGCGCAACCAACTCCAGCACCGGCTCATCTTCTTCGATTTCGCGCTCAAACGCCTCCGCCGGATTCGCGTTCAAATCCATATGTCCGTATGTATGATTTCCTACCGGTTCTTCGCTCGCCCACAACTTCAACGCCGCCTCCGCGTCGGCGTAGTTTTCCAGCTTTTTGCCATTGACGAAACCGTATGTCGGAGGCACGTGCCGCATCTTCAGTACGGCCAGCGTATTCCTGACGACTTCCACCCGGCTCAGTCCAGCCGGAAGATCTCCATTCAAGGGCAGATCATCAAAGGTGATGGCAAGCTTCTGGGCAGAACAAATCGGACCAAGTGCGAGGAAAAGTAGCAATGAAAACCGCGCGTCGTACTGGAACAATCGCATCAGATCGCTCATCCGGAAAGTCTAATTCATTGCTCGCGGGTGTCCCACCCTTCTCGTGCCATTCGCGAGAGGGTGGGGATTTTAACTTTTAACTTTTAACTTTTAACTTTTGAATTTTGGATTTTTGATTCCACTTTCGACCTTTCCCTACTCCATCCCCAGCGAGGCCTTAACTGACTTCCCATACTCCCGCGCCTTCTCGAGCACAGCAGGCTCATCGATCGTCAGAAGTTTTCGATCCCGCATCACCACGCGTCCGCCAATAATCACGGTCTCCACATCACTTCCCTTCAGCGAATAGGCGATCTGCGCATACACGTCGTACATCGGCACGGCATTCGGCTCGTCCAGATCGATCACGATCAGGTCCGCCTTCTTCCCCGCCTCGAGCGATCCGATCTCTTTTTCCATGTGCAGCGCCCGTGCTCCGTCAATCGTTGCCATCTCCACTACGGCTTTCGCATTCAAAGCCAGCGGATCCATCTTTGAAATCTTCGCCAGCTTCGCCGCCAGGTCGATCTCTTCCATCAGATCGAGATCGTTATTGCTTCCCGCGGGACCATCCGTCCCCAGCCCCACGGCCACTCCCGCCGCCCGCATCTCCGGCACCGGCGCCACGCCACTCGCAATCATCATGTTGCTCGACGGATTATGCACGCACCCGACCCGCCGCTCCGCCAGCAGCTTGCGATCGGTCTCATCCACAAAAATGCAATGCGCCGCTACCAGATTCGGCTCCAGCACCCCAATCTTATCCAGATACTGCACCGGAGACATCCCGTTCGCCTTCTCGCTGTCCTCCCACTCTTTTTTCATCTCCGCCACGTGCATCAAAAGCGGTGCGTGATATTTCTTCGCCAGCGCGGCGGCATCCTGAATTGTTTTCTTCGAGCACGTGTAAATCGAATGCGGTGCGGGAGCTGCCTGAATCAACGGATCGCCCTGCCACTTCTGCAGAAACTTTTCGGTATACGCCAACATGGCCGCATTCGTTTTATTATCTGGCGCGGGAAAATCGATGAACGTCTCCCCTAAAATCCCGCGCATCCCCGCCGCTTTCGTCTCCTCAGCCACCGCGTCCTCGAAGTAATACATGTCGGCGAAGGTCGTCACTCCCGCTCGGATCTGTTCCGCCGCCGCCAGCCGCGTTCCCCAGCGCACGAATTCCTCATTCACGTTCTTCGCTTCCGCCGGAAAAATGTATTTATAGAGCCAGTCGTGCAGCGTCACGTCGTCGTGCAACCCGCGAAACAGCGTCATCGGCACATGCACGTGCCCGTTGATGAATCCCGGCAGCACCAGCTTCCCGTGAACATCAATCATCTTCGCCGCGTGATAGCGCCCCTCAACCTCCGCCCCCGTTCCCACGGCCACAATCGTGTCGCCCTTAACCGCGACGCTGCCTTCGTGCAGGATCGTGCGCGCGCCATCCATCGTCACGACGATCCCGCCGCTGACAATCAAGTCAACGTCCTGTTTCGTTTGCGCGGGCGCTGCCACAACTATCGCCAGCACCAGCACCGCTACCGCCGCCATGCGCCCCATGCTTGTCTCCTAATATTCAGGGTGCCCCACCCTTCTCACGTTTTATGCGAGAGGGTGGGGATTTTGACTTATGATCCTCCACCAACTCCCGCCACTCTCTTCAAATAGAACTTGAAAAACTGCTCCGCGTTCGAATCCAAACAAACCTGCGCGTTCGCCGCTCCCGGCTCTTCGCGCGTGAAGCCCTTCTCATCCACACGAATATGCATCCCCTGCGCCGGACACAAATCCGGACGCGGCACAAACACCACCGTCATCGGATCGAACAACGTTGGCGTCTCCTGCCCCCACAAGTGATACAGGATCGCCAGTTGATCGGTCACCGCCGTCCCCTGGCTGAACAGAAACGCGCGTTTCACCTCGTCCAGCTTCAACTGTGTGGAATCGAGCGGCATCACGAACAGCGGAACGCCCGCAGCAAACGGTTTCTGCGCCGAAGTTACATCATTCACAATATTCCATTCCGGCATCGGCGGAACCGCAGGCGTGTAGCCCAAATCGCCATACCCGCGCCGGATCGAGCCGCCCATCAAAACCACTCGCTTCAACTTTCGGAACGTCGCCGCATCTTTGTCGATTGCCGCTCCCACATTCATCAGCGGTCCAATCGCGATCAACGTGATCTCGCCGGGATATTTTCGAATCTGTTCCAGCAAAAACTCCACCGCATCCCCATGCGACGCCTTGGCGAAATGATGCTCCGCGTACCGCCGTTGCGACATCGGCATCTTCGGCGGCGTCGCTCTCCCCGCCAGCACCGGAATCTCGGTCCGTCCCGCTTCTGCGAGAAACCGGTCCGTCAGCATCGCCCGTGTTTCGGTATCGCCAAACGTGGTCATTACGCCCAGTATCTGCAGCTCCAGACTCCGCACCGCCAGCGCCAGCGCAAATGCATCGTCCACGTCATCCCCGATATCGGTGTCGATAATGACCTTCTCCGCTTCATGCCCCGCGTACTGAGCCCAGATCAGCCCCGGCCAAACGCAAATCGCCAGAACGAGCATGCATCTAAGCACCGCCTTGCCACCTCCGCGTCCAATCATTTTCCCTCTCCATCCAGTTCACGTTTTCCGCGGAACTCTGACACGATTTCAATTTCTCCCTCGATGTTCTCGTTCAATCCCGCCAAGTCTTCGGCAGGAATCCAGTATTCGCGGTGACCCGAACTTCCGACCGCGCGCACATCGTACTTACGCAGAAACTCCGTTCGTACCTGGAACCGCAAGACGTATCCCACGAATCCCGAGCGTTCATCTTTTGTATTCCAGTCGCGCGCGATCTGAGTCGCATACGCTTCCGTCAAAACAGGATAGAAGATCGGCTGCTTGGGCAGTCGCGGAGGAAATTTGCGGAATCCACTGGCTCGTATGAGATCCATCTCTAGCTGACCCACCGGCCTGTACAGCGTCGTCAATTGGATTCTCATCAAGGAAGAATACTAGTATCGCTCTCGGTCACCCGCGCTTCCGAAGGCGAAAAAGATTTTGACCGCGGAGTTCACAGAGAAAAAACCACAGAGGACGCCGAGAAGGGCGAAATCAAAAGCCTTTCTCAGCTTTCTCTGCGGATTTTCTCAGCGAACTCTGCGGCCTCTCTCCGCGAGCTCTGCGGTCAAAAGCTTTGGACGTGTCCCCCATCCCACAACGTGTCCCGCGCCCCACGCCCAGTTTGAGCTATCTACCCTCTAACCCCCGCGAAATCAATATCCGCACACTTGGCGCCAGCCGTGCATTCCCCAAGATGCCGCTCGTCGGCAGGAGGTGACCAACCATGACCCGTATCAACGCATTCCGCAGCACCGCAGAAACCCGTTCCATGACCTGGGGCAAGAATACCAGCGCGCTAATTTTCGCCGCCGTGCTGATCGTCTGCTCCGTAACCGTCGGCTGCTCCAGCGACAAACCGAAGCCTGTAAGCTCGAACAACCAGATTGGCGTCCCGCAACCGCAACCCGAAACCGCGACCGCGCCCATGCCCGCGCCCGTAGTCGAAGCCGCGGCTAAGCCCGTTCCAAGAAAAGTCGTCCACAAAAAGCCCGCCACCGTAAATTACACCGACAAGACGTATGGCGTAACTTTTGAATATCCCCGCCGTTACGCTATCGAAACTGGCAATGCTGCCACCGAACTCCTGGCCTCCAATCCCATCGCCATGAATTTCGTGCAGCCCGGCGGACTCGCGCTCGCCGCCGTTGAGTTACCCGAAACCGGCTTCGCTAACACCGACTTCTCGTCCGCATTCTTCAATGTGAGCATCAACAAATCTCTCACTGCCGATCAATGCACCGAGTTCGCCGTGCCTCAGCCGAACACTGCGCCGCAAACCTCCAGCACCAACTCTACAACCGCAGTGACGCCAGATTCCTCCACTGCAACGCCAACGTCGGAGACTCAGTCCGCCTCCGGCTCGAAGCTCATGTTGGGTGATCTCGAACTGCGCGCCACCGAAGCTGTCACCGGCGAAGGCACTCGCCGGAGCGACTCGAAGTATTTCCATGTCTTCCAGAATGGAGCCTGCTACGAGTTTGCCTTGAACGTGACCACCGTCGCTTCCGAGGACGGCGTCATAAAGCACGTCGATCACGACAAAGTCTTCGACCGCCTGGAAAAAATCCTGGCCACCGTAAAGATCAATCCGATCGCCGCTCCCGAAGTGACCGCCGAAGCCCCGGCGCAAACTCCCACTCCCGCGCAGTAATTCCCGCGCCGGGTGCCCCACCCTACTCGCGCAGTTTGCGAGAAGGTGGGGATTTTGAACTTTCTGGAGATTGCCATGTCTCTCTCAAGAACTTCCCCAATCAGAATTTTCCTAATCGGCACATCCTCACCCGTATTTCGCCCCGCTCAAGTTTTTCCGCCTTCTGCCGATCTAAACTCTCGGAGGACAATCGCGCCTTGAAACTCACTTCGCTCCTCCCCGAAACTAAATCTGTAACGCACGCCGAAACCACTTGTTGTACCCGCATCTGCGATGATTACATTCGCGAGGCGCGCCTCATCCAATCCTCGCTTATTCCCACCGGCTCTTTTCGCCATCCCTCGGTTGAGATCGCATTCCGCTTCACGCCTTTCTTTGAAGTCGGGGGAGACTTCGTCGACTTCTTCCCGCTCCCAACGGGCCTTATCGGCCTTTACCTCGGCGATGTTGTTGGCAAAGGTTTACCCGCAACCATGTTCGGAGCCCTGGTTATGGGAATCCTTCGAGGCATTCACAAAGCCAACACCGACACGGGCGACGTTCTTTCCCTACTCAACCAACGCCTTCTGCAGCGTCCTTTGCCCGACCGTTTCTGCTCGACGCTGTACGGCGTCTTCGACCCTTCTAGCCGTACTCTGGCTTTTTCCAATGCTGGACTTCCTTTTCCCCTCCACGCCTCCTCTACCCAATGCCAACCGCTCGGGCAAGGCGGCTTTCCCTCTGGCCTTCTTTCCACGGCCACGTACGAACAGCACGTCGTCCAACTTTCTCCCGGAGATGCCGTCCTGTTCGCCACCGACGGTCTTCACGAATCGCTGAATCCCGAGGGAATTGAATTCAGTTCCACCCGCATGGCCGAACTATGGGCCGAATGCCAGTTCAAGTCCGCAAGCGAATCTCTGGATCACCTCTTCGACGGCCTCTTTTCTTTCTCCCAGGGCACTCCGCCCCGCGACGACATTACCGCCTTGGTCCTGAAAGTCCGGGCCTAACTCTTCGAAAGGACACCGACAGTCGAAAGGGAGCCCCCAGTCGAAAGGGTGCCTCACCTTCTCGCGCAGTTTGCGAGAGGGTGGGGATTTTTTGACGTTATTTAGAAAGCGTATCGCACACTGCGCACTCGTTTTTAAAAGAGGAAATGAAGAACGTTTAAAAGACACCCGCTAGTGCGCCGTCTTCCCATCCAGCAAGTCCAACGCATGCGGAATCAGCTTCGCCACAGCCTCTAGCGATTCCACTGCCCCAGCAGGACTTCCCGGCAAATTCAAAATCAGCGCGCGGCCTCGCACCCCGCACACTCCGCGGCTCAACGCGGCAAACGGAGTCTTCTTCGCCCCTTCGCTCCGCATGCGCTCTGCCACGCCGTTCAACAACCGCTCGCACACCGCTACCGTCGCTTCCGGCGTCACATCTCGCGCAGCAATGCCGGTTCCGCCGGTCGTTACTACGAGTCTCACCTCGCGCGCCAGCCGAATCAGAAGATTTTGAATTGGAATGGAATCATCCGGAACAACTTCACGCACAACAACCGAGAAGTGCAACTTCTCCAGCAGTTGCGCGACCGCCGGCCCCGACCGGTCTTCGCGTTCCCCGCCAGCGCAGGAATCGCTGACCGTCACCACCGCTGCCGTCAACGCTGCCCCATCAGCCGTCGAGGAGGACATCTTCCTCTTCTTCCCTTCGTCCCCGACCCGCGCTCGGCGGCGCACTTGCCGCGCCTGCAGACGAAGACGCGACTGCCGGCGCAGGCTCCGGTTCCGTTCCGCTGTCCCGGGCTGATTCGTCCAGCAACCGCAACCCTTCCATCAACAGCCCTTGCGTATTCAGTTGCGTGGTTTCTTTGTCGGTCTTGCCTTCAAAGTCGAGCTGGAAATTTCCGCCCGTCCAGCGCAGCACCTTGAAGACCGCCTCGTCGCCCACCAGCGCACCATAGGTCGCATGTTTGACCTGGCCTTCCACAAAGAACACTTCGCACTGGTCGCCTTCGTTGCTCAACGAGAGCTGGCAGCTTTTCCGCCCCATTTCCAGCGACTGCATCAGGTCGATCACGTTCATCTGCGACAGGCTGCCGCGCACCACTCCGTCCTTGGGCGCGGTCTTCGACATTTTCTCCAGAGCTATGCGGTCGATGGTGCGCTTGATGCGCCGCGTCGCGTCTTTCAGGAAAAATGGCTTTTCCAGATAATCGTCCGCCGCATCCTGCGGTGAAAGCCGCTCCGCAATGTCCACCTTACTCGCCATTAGAACGCTGGAAAAATTTGCCGTCGCCGGACGGCTTCTCAATTTCTCAACCAACTGCCGTCCATCCATGCCCGGCATCTTGTAATCGCATACCAACAAATCCGGAACGTCATCGACTGCCTTCAACAATGCATCCGCCGCGTCCGTGGCCGTGGTCACTACCGCCAGCGGAGCCAGTGCGTGCTCCAACATCGCCAGCACCATCGGATTGTCGTCCACCACCAGCAGCTTGACGTTATTGGCCATATTTAAAATGGTCGTTTGCAGTTGCTATTTCGTTCGCCGGTACTCTCCGCTTTTTCCGCCCGTCTTGCGTTGCAACATGATCTCGCGAATCTCAATGCTCTTGTCCGCGCCCTTGCACATGTCGTAGACCGTGAGCGCCGCGACACTGGCCGCGACCAGGGCCTCCATCTCTACGCCAGTCTCGGCGGTGGTGGCGACTTTCGAGGTGATTGCGACGCCATTTTCGCACAGCCGCACATCGACATCAACGACGGCCAGCGGTAGCGGATGGCACATCGGAATCAACTCTGCCGTGCGTTTGGCTGCCATGATTCCCGCGATGCGCGCGACTTCCAGCGGATCGCCCTTGGGATTTTGCGGAAGGTCCGCCAGCACTTCTGGCTTGATCGCAACAAACGCGCTGGCTTCGGCTTCGCGCCGCGTGGCACTCTTGCCGGACACGTCCACCATTCGGGCGCGTCCACCGCGGTCGTAATGGGAAAGCTTCGTCGCCATGCAGTAGCTCTATCTTACATGCAGAGGACGGCGTTGAACGGCTCTGCCCGCCTTGATTGATGATTGCTGATTGTTGATTTTTGATTATTGACTCAAGAACCTCGACCGAGAGAATGGCAATCTTCAATCTGCAGTCTTCAATCTGCAATCTTCAATCGCCCTTCATCACCGCCACCCAGTCCCCCGCCGAAATCCGCTCGCGGTCCGCCGGAATCACAAGGTAACAATTGGCGCGCGCCGTCGCCGCAATGTCGCCCGATCCTTGCCAGGCCACCAACTCAATCTCGGAATTTTCGAATTCTCCAGACAACAACGCGGGAAGAAATCGCTTTAGCCCCGTCTTCACCCGAATTTCTTTCTTCAGCCGCGCATGCAGGAATTGCAGTTGCCGCGGCGATTGCCCTGCCAGCGCTTCCAGCACGGGCCGCGCAAACAATTCGAAGGTCACCATGGTCGATACTGGATTCCCTGGCAGCCCGAAAAAATACACGCCTCGGCCGCCCGCCCCACACTTGCCAAAAACAACGGGCCGTCCCGGCTGGATCTTCGCTCCAGTGAAGAAAAATTCCGCATGCAGCTCCGCCAGCGCCTGCTCCACCAAATCGTAACGTCCCATGGAAACCCCGCCCGTCATCAGCAGCAAGTCCGACTTGAGCCCTTCTTCAATTAAGCGCCGCAGCGGTTGCAGTTCATCGGGCGCGATCGGCAGCAACACCGCGTCGCCGCCGGCCTTCTCGATCTGCGCCGCGAGCGAATAGCTGTTGGAGTTGCGAATCTGCGTTGGCCCCGGAGACGCAGCGACATCCACGATCTCGTCGCCCGTAGTCAACACCGCAACCCGGGGACACCGGTACACCTTCAACCGCGACTTTCCAACCGATGCTGCCAGAGCGACCGCCGCCGCATCCAGGCGCAGGCCGCGCTCGAACAGCAACGCTCCCTCGTGAGCCTCAGCGCCCCGCGAAACAATATTCTCCCCAGCCGCTACGCCCCGTGTAATCTCGACGTGCTTGTCGCGCGCCGAACTGTACTCCACCATCACCACCGCATCTGCGCCAGCAGGCACCGGGGCTCCCGTCATAATCGACACGGCTTGCCCGGCGCCAATGTTGCGCGGAATTTTTTCGAGAGTTTCTCCCGCTCGAATCTCTCCGATTACCTCGAGCATCCCAGGCAGTTGGGATAAATCCGCGGACCGCACCGCATAGCCGTCGCGCGTGGATCGCGGAAACGGCGGAAGATCGCGATCTGCAACCACTCGCTCCGCTAAAACCCGCCCCGCCGCGGCCAGCAATTCCACCGACTCCGTCTCCGAATCCCTACCGGATCGGATCAACGCAGCCTGCTGCTCGACCACGCGCCGAGCCTCTTCAAAGCTCAAGACGGTGGGATTCACTGGCGCGCCGGACATGGAGTCATGATACGACACGAAACGAGTGCGTTTGCGAAAGGGAATGCCAGAGAAGTAGCTATAGAATGGGTGGCCGAATTACCGCGCCAGTTCCTGCCCCAGCGCCGCCGGATTGGTGGCGTAAGACAGCCCGGTCTCCAGGTCGATCAAGCGCTCTCGCACCAGTTGCGCGATTTCCCCATCAAAATGCTGCATCCCTTCGGACGAACCCGCCTTCATCGCCTCGATCAGGCTTTTATTTTCGTGCTCGCCTCTTTCGATGAATTCGCGCGTGCGCGCATTCGTCTTCAGAACCTCGAAGGCCGCCACTCGGCCGCTGCGGTCCGCCTTCGACATCAGCCGTTGGCAAATGATGTAGCGGAATGACTTGGCAAAACGTTCCCGCGCGGGCTGCTGTTCCACTGGCGAGAACGCACCGATCACTCGCTCCACCGTCTTCGCAGCATCCATCGTATTCAGGCTCGAGAACACCAGGTGACCAGTTTCCGCCGCCTCCAGCACAATTTCAACGGTCTCGCGGTCGCGCATCTCCCCCACCAGAATCACTCTGGGCGCCTGCCGCATCGCCGAGCGCAGTGCATGCGCAAAACTCGGCGTATCGCAATGCAATTCCCGCTGATGAATCGTCGAACATTTGTGGTTGTGCAGAAACTCGATGGGATCTTCGATGGTGATGATGTGGTAATACTTCTCGCGGTTGATAGCGTCCAGCAGCACCGCCAGCGTCGACGACTTGCCCGATCCCGCAGCCCCGGTCACAAGCACAATTCCATCCTTGAGCTTGGTTACCTCGGCTAACTGTGGCGGCATGCGCAGCGTGGCAGAATCAGGAATTACGGTGGGAATCACCCGCATCACCACCGCACAACTGCCTCGCTGGATAAAAATATTTGCCCGAAAACGCGCCAACCCCGGCAGCCCAAAAGAAATGTCGCACGCCCCATGTTCGCGCAGGGTCGTGACAGCCTGCTTGTTGTCGCCAATCAGGTCTGCGGCAATGTGCCGCGTGTCGTCGGCGGTAAGAAACGTGAGCCCCGGCACCTGCACCGGAATCATCTGCCCATAGACCTGCACCTGCGGCGGACGCCCCGGCGAAAAAACCAGATCGCTAATCTTATCCGACGCGCGCAGCATCGCTCCCAGCAGCGCCGGAGTCGCTACTCTCCCGCTCCCCGAGAAGCCTTCTAAAACAACGGAAATCGGTGCAATGGTTGGTGCTGCCATTCTCCCTCACGCCCCTCAAAGAATCGCACGCACCACAGACTTGGAAGAAACTCAGTTAGTTAACTGTACCGCGCCCCGCGGGGGATGCGTAGGACAAGCAAGTCCATAGTCCTTCGTAACTCAAGCGTTAAAAGCAAAAAAGGCGGCTCCCCTGGGGGACCCGCCTTCTCCTACAAGTACTTGTATTCAATAACCTTATCTCGGCCGCTTCAACTTGACGCGCTAGTCCCTCACAGGTCGGTGGGTTTCAGGCCGGTTTTCTTTGCGATTCGCGCCAGCATTGCCGGACCCAGCTCGTCGCCATCACCAAATGACCAGATATAGTTGGGAAAGTTTGGATGGCTCAATTTTTTGTGGGAGCCGACTTGGCGAAGGCACGTCCATCCGATCTTGAGAAGAGCCTTGTAAACGATTCAAGCTTTGGTGCTCGACCATTGGCTCACGCGATATGGCGCTCCAAACTTATTGAATTGGGTGGGGCATCGTTTGAGTGTTCCACATCGTCTGCAACTGATCTGAGAGCTATCGCATAGGCCTTATTGACAGCTTCTTCTCTTGTCGCGCCGTATGCCAGTGCGCCTGGAACCTGCGGTATCTCCGCTATCCAGCGCCCATCGCTTTCACGTTCCGTCTCCATGATGAATTTCACGTCTTGGCTCCCGGTGCCATGCGGCGGTTTGCGACCTGAACTCATATCGTAAACATGACCGATGCGATCACTGGTTTCACCTTACGAAAGTAACGTGAAACGAGGGATCAGCATATCTGATCGACAGAAAATTGCAAACATCCAACTCAGCAACTGCATCCAGGCAATGATCGTGTTCACTTCTTCGCCGGTTTCTTCTTGCCAAACGTCGTTTCCACCGACGCCCCAATGCTGGTCAGCATCTGTTTCGCTGCGTCCGCATACGTCCCGGTCGGTTGTAGTTCCAGATACTTCTGGAAGGCCTCGGCCGTCCCCGGAGGCGCCACCATTTTGTCTCCCTTCAGCGTGGCCTTGCCGATCATGTTCACGCCTTTCCAGTAATAGGCGTCCGCGCGGTTTGGATCGGCGGCAATCACCTTGTCGAAGGCCGCCAGCGCCTCATCCACCTTCCCCGCGTTGGTTAGCACCGCTCCTGTGTTGAAGTAGTATTGCGACGCATTGGTCGGATCGGCCTGGGCCGCCAGCTCATAGGTCTTCACCGCGTCATCCACTTTGTTCGACTTCGCGTAGGCTTCAGCCAGGTTGTTGTAGTATGCCGCCAGGTTCTTGGCCGCATTCGGGTCCTTATCGTTCTGGACCCCTTTCTTGATGTCGATGGCTTTCTGATAGTCCTCGATTGCCGAAGCCAGGCGCTTTTGCTTTTCCGCCGGATCCGTCTGCTTGGTCGCCGACAGCCGGTAGTAATCTGCCAGCTTGAACCAGAGTAAATCGCGCGTCGCATCTACTTGAGTCGCTTCCGTCAGGTCGGCGATCGCCGTATCGAAGTCCCCGCTGTCTGCCGCAGTCTTGGCCGCGTTCAATTTCTCATTCAGGGTCTTAACGGTCATGGTTTCCTTGGCCGCCTTGGCTTGCTGCTCCTGCATCTGCTTCTGCTGCTCTGGAGTCAACCCCTGCCCCTTCGCGGTCTTTTCCTGCTCCTTCTTCAGATCGAAGTCCAGTGTGTTCTCATCCAGTTGCACCGGGAACCCGTTTTGGTGGAACATCTCCTTGCCCGCCTTCATATCGTCCTGGCTCTTGTACAACGTGACGTTGTACTTGCCCGGCGACAGGCCCAGCGAAAAATATTCGCCCTTCTTGTTGGTCTTAATGGAATATTTCTGGCCATTATCCGTATTGGTCCAGACCACCACTCCGTCCACTATGGGATTCCCCTGGGTGTCTTTGCACACCCCTTTCACCGTTCCCGAAGCCTGGGCAAAGACTGGAGGCACGCACAGTCCCAGCGCCAATATCACGAATAAAAATATTGCGAAATGCTTTTTCATATTGCCTCCCGGCAAATTCGATTTTTTGCTGGCCGACTTCAAAGCGAAAAGACGAATCTCCATCTCCACTCGATCTCTACCTCGCCGCGTACGCAATTGGATCCTGCACTCCCGCCGCCTCGAACGCCCGCAGCCGCAACCCGCAACTATCGCAGACTCCGCAAGCCCGGTCTTCCCGGCTGTAACACGACCACGTTAAATCGAAGGGCGCGTTCAGTTCAAGGCCAAGGCGCACAATCTCGTTTTTTCTCATCGCAATGAGCGGCGCCACAATTTCGATGTCGCCCTCTTTCGTCCCCATCTTCACTACGCGGTTAAATGCCTCGTAATACGCCGGACGGCAATCTGGATAGCCCGAACTGTCAGGCTCGACCGCGCCAATATAAACCTTTTTCGCGCCCAGCACCTCCGCCCAACTCACCGCCACCGCCAGAAAATGCGCATTGCGAAAAGGCACGTACGTCACCGGAATGCCATTGCCCGTCGCCTTAGCTTCAGGCACTGCGATCGCCTCGTCGGTAAGCGCCGATCCACCAATCGCTCGCAACGCCTCATTTCGCACCACGAGCCGGTCGCGAATGCCCAGGCGCTCGCAGATGGCCAGGAATGACTGCCGCTCGCGCTCTTCCGTACGCTGACCATAACTGACGTGCACCGCCGCCGCATCATAGTCGCGCGCCGCCAAAGCCGCACAAACGCAAGAATCCATTCCCCCGCTGAGCAGCACTACTGCGCGTGATTGTTTCGAGGTCGGCATAGGAATGATTCACGATTTCTGATTTTTGATGGCTGATTTGAAAACCTAATCGGCTCAGGCAGTGAAATCTGCAATCTGAAGTCATCAATCTGCAATCGCTCTGGCTTTTCAATCACCAATCAAAAATCATCAATCAACAATGCTTCTCAGACTCCCTTCACCGCCGGATCCCAAATAAACTTATGCAACTGCAGCCCCAGGCGCGCGGGCACGTTTTCGGCAATCATCCATTCCGCCAATTCCTGTGGATCGAGCAGACAATGCGAACTGTCGCGCGCCCCGGTCGCATCTTTGCGAAACGCCGGAGAAAACAAAACTGCATTCACCCGCTCCGCCAGCTTATGACGCTCGGTGAACTCCCGCGCGAATTCGAAATCAACACGGCTGCTCAACACGAACTTGATTTCATCGTGCGCCTCGAGCGCCTCCAGATTTTCCACGCGGAACGTGTCGCCCTCGGCGGAGTCCGGACACTTCACGTCCACGATCTTGACCACTCCCGCCGGAACCCGCTCCAGCAGCCGTTCTCCACTGGTTTCCAGCAGAACCTTGTATCCCGCGTCCAGCAGGCGCTGCATCAGCGGCACCACCTCTCGCTCCTGCAGCATCGGCTCCCCGCCCGTGATCTCCACCAATCCACTGCCCGGACTCAGCCGCGAAACCTCGCTCAGCACTTCTTCCATCGCCATCTTGCGGCCGCCGTGAAACGTATATTCGCTGTCGCACCACGAACACCGCAGATTGCATCCCGTCAGCCGCACGAACACACACGGCAGCCCTGCATAAGTCGATTCCCCCTGTAGCGATTTGTAGATTTCTGTGATTTGCATAGTAGCGCCGCCGACTCGGCGGCTGTCGTACGGGTCTGGTGCGGGCGCCGCCCGCATCCGCGGACCATCACCAATTATTCGGAATATTTCGCGGTAGTCGTGTCCGTCTCGAACACAGTCACGTCCTTCACCCGGACCCGGCCCTGGGTCACGCTCTTCAGCCTCGTATTCGACTGGTCGTAAAAATACTTAGCCAGATTCTCCGCCGATGGATTGATCTCGGTGAACGGCTCGATCTCGTTAATCATCTGGTGATCCAGGCGTTCAATGACGTGCTTCATCACTTCGCGCAGATCTTTGAAATCCAGCAGCAGCCCGGCCTTATCCAGTTCCGCTCCCGCCAGGGTTACCCGAATTTTGTAGTTGTGCCCGTGCGGATTCTCGCACTTGCCTTTGTAATTCCGCAGGTAATGCCCGGCAGCAAATGTGTCTTCCACTGTGACTTCGAACATAGTCCCTCAATCGTTCCGGCGCGAATCCAGCCCCCACTGCGCTCTCCGGCCAAACCTATATTGTACCGCCCACGCTTGCTTCATCGCTCGTGCCCGCGCGGAAAGCAGCCGCGAAGCGGCGAAACAATGCAGCCCACAGCGCAAGCTGTGGGTCGCCTGCACAATTTCACACCAAGCCCCGGAAAGGCGAAAGAAAATCAGAATCCAAACCACCACGCTTGACTCGATTCCCCACCAGACGATAGCTTCCATATTCGTCCTCAAACCGCCCAGGAGCGCGCATGCTGCCTCGAAAATCCATAATCCTATTTACTCTTCTCGCGATCGCACCTCTTCTCGCCCAAACTCGCCCCGACACCCCTCCCGAATTCGACGTCAAAGAGCACTACACGAAATATGAATACCGCATTCCCATGCGCGACGGCGTCCGCCTCTTCACCGCCGTCTACGTGCCCAAAGACACGGCGCACTCCTACCCGTTCCTGATTGACCGCACGCCCTATAGCGTTGCCCCTTACGGCGTCGACCTCTACCGGGCGCAACTCGGTCCGTCGCCGGACTTCGACAAGGCAGGATACATTTTCGTCTATCAGGACGTGCGCGGCCGCTACATGTCGGAGGGCCAGTTCATCGAAATGCGCCCGCACATCGACAACAAGAAATCTAAACAGGACGTCGACGACAGCACCGACCTTTACGACACCATCGACTGGCTGCTGAAGAATGTTCCCAACAACAATGGCAACGCCGGCATCTGGGGAATTTCCTATCCCGGCTTCTTCACCTCGGCCAGCATCATCGATTCGCATCCCGCGCTGAAAGCAGCGTCGCCGCAGGCTCCCATGACCGACCTCTTTATGGGCGACGACGCTTATCACGGCGGCGCTTTCATGCTCGCCGCCAACTTCGGCTTCTACATCTTCTTCATGCCGCAGCAAAATCCGCAACTGCCGTCCAAAGTCCGTGCCCCGTTCGATTGGGGAACCACCGATGCCTATCAATTTTATTTGCACGCTGGGCCGCTCTCGAATCTACGAAAATATCTGGAAGGCAAGAGCGCATTGTGGGACGACCAAGTCCAGCACGATACTTACGACGACTACTGGAAAGTGCGCAACCTGGCTCCGCACATGAAAAGTATTCATTGCGCGGTGCTAACCGTCGGCGGATGGTTCGACGCCGAAGACCTGCAAGGCCCCTTCTCAACGTTCCACGCCATCGACAAGAACAATACCGGAATCTTCAACGCGCTCGTGATCGGCCCCTGGGTTCACGGCGGATGGGCCCGCTACGACGGCGCTCACCTGGGACGCGTTGAGTTCGCCTCAAACACCGGCGAGTACTACCGCAAAAATATTCTCTTCCCGTTTTTTGAGCACTACCTCAAAGGCAACGGAGACCCAAAACTTCCCAAAGCCTACGTCTTCGAAACCGGCACCAACGCCTGGCGCCAGTACTCCGCGTGGCCGCCCAAGAACGCGGAGCCCAAAACCTTGTTCTTCCGCGCCAATGGCGAACTTTCATTCGACCCGCCCACCGCCGACTCTTCTTCTTTCGACGAATATCTCAGCGACCCCGCCAAGCCCGTGCCTTTCGTAAATTATCCGGCGCTCAATGTCCCGCAGGAATACATGCTCTCCGACCAACGCTTCGCCGACAGCCGCACCGATGTCGTCGTTTACCAGACGCCGGTGCTGCAAGAGGATGTCACCATCGCCGGTCCTATCTCGCCGCGCCTTTTCGTGTCGACCACCGGCACCGATTCTGACTGGGACGTGAAACTCATCGACGTCTATCCGCCCGATTATCCCGACAGCAAGCAGGACGCTCGCCCCGAAGATCGCGACAAGCCTCGCAAGGACGTGCCCGTCCCCGCATTCGCCATGGGTGGCTATCAGCAACTGGTGCGCGGCGAACCCTTCCGTGGAAAATTCCGCCACAGCTTCGAGAAGCCCGAGCCGTTCACGCCGGGCAGAGTCGAGGAAATCAACTTCACCATGCAGGACATCAACCACACCTTCCGCCGCGGCCACCGCATCATGGTGCAAGTGCAGAGTTCATGGTTCCCGCTCACCGACCGCAATCCGCAAACCTTCGTCAACATTCCCGACGCCAAGCCCGCCGACTTCGTAAAAGCCACCCAGTGCGTCTACCACACAAAAACCGAGCCGTCCGGAATTGTCGTAGGAGTACTGCCAGCGCCGACGATGGCCGAGAACAGTAAATAAGACCGTGGAGAACGATTGACGCCCTCGAATACTCCTTGCTACAATGTAAGGAATTCCTATATTGGTAAGGAGTCGCTGTGGCGTCTGCAACCATTACGTCCAAGGGTCAAATTACCATTCCCGCCAAAGTTCGAAACGCCCTCGGCTTGGACGCGGGTGACCGAATCGAGTTTGTAGAAATCGGAGAGAAAGAGTTCTCCATCGTGCCCGCCACAGGCTCGATACGCGAACTGAATGGGTTGTTTAAGGGCAGGAGAACCAAACCTGTTTCGCTTAAAGAGATGGACCGAGCGATTGCGAAAGGCGCTGCCCGTTCTCGATGATCGGCCTCGATACGAACATTCTGGTCCGCTACTTTACTCACGACCATCCTGCGCAGTCCGCCGCAGCGGTGAAAGTCATCGAATCATTGTCCGCCGAGTTACCCGGATTTTTGTCCCTTGTGGTCCTCGCCGAATTAGTTTGGGTCTTGCAGTTTTCCTATCGTTTTAAGAAACGAGAAATAGAACTCATAATCGAGAAATTATTGCGGAGCCAGGAACTTATCATGGAACAGGCGGAAGTCGTCTCCCAGGCACTGCGTACGTTCCGCGTCAGCCGCGCAAATTTCGCCGATTGCCTGATTGAGCGATGCGGCGACGCAGCTTCATGTCAATACGTGCTCACGTTCGACAAGGATGCCGTCGCCGCTGGTATGAGGCTCTTGCAAAATTGATCTCCGCTCCGCATCGCTCACTCCCCCACCCCAAAGAACCCTTCCACCACTCGCATCTCGGTGGTCTTCTTATAATTCGGCAGACTCTCCACAAACACTCGCCCGTATTGTTTCTTCAGAATGCGGTTATCTAGCAGCACCAGCAATCCGCGATCGTGCAGCGACCGGATCAACCGCCCGAATCCCTGCTTCAACGTAATCACCGCCGCGGGCACTTGATACTGAAAAAATGCGTTCCCGCCGTCCTCATCGATCGCCTTCACCCGCGCCGCCACTACCGGATCGCTCGGCACCGCAAACGGCAGCCGGTCAATGATCACGCAACTTAACTGTTCCCCCTGCACGTCCACACCCTGCCAGAACGATGACGTCGCGAACAGCACCGCATTCGGCGTCAGCCGAAACTCCTCGAGCAGCGCCGTTTTCGGTGCGTCGCCCTGCCGCAGCATCGGGAACTCCACTTCCCCCAACAGCCGCTGGTAAATATCGTTCATCTGCGCGTAGCTGGTAAACAAAACAAACGCCCGCCCCCGCGTGATCTCAAGTAATTTGCGGATCCGCTCTGCCGCCTTCACTGTAAATTGCGGCGTGCGCGGATCGGGCAAATCCGGTGGTACATACAAAAGTGCCTGACTTTCGTAATCGAAATGCGAAGGCAGCACCGCCTCGCGCGCATGCTCCATCCCCAACCGCTGCCGGATGTACTCAAATCCGCCGCCCACCGCCAGCGTCGCCGACGTCAGCACCGCGCACTCCAGCTTCGACCACAAACATTCCCGCAGAATCGGACCCACATCAATCGGCGTCGCCTGCAGAAAAACATTCTGTCGCCCGCGTCCCGCCTCAACCGCCTTGCCCCGCCCTCCAAACCTCCCGCCCCGCCGCTCGATCCAAAAAACCGTGTTGCGATCCTCCGACTCCATCGCAAATCCCAGCTGCACCTGGATCTCCTGCGCCCGCCGCACAAAGTTAAATACTTCCTCCGGCTTCTGCGGCAATCCCTCCAGTTCTCCCGCCAATCGCGTGAGCGCCTGGTTCAGCGCCACAAACTCGTCCCCGTTTTCTTCCAGAAATTCCCGCCGCGTCTCGAACGCAAACCGCCCCTCCCCCGGCGGAAGCAACGAAAAGAAAAACTGCGAACGTTCCCGCAAACTTCCCAGCGCCCCCGACAGCGACGCCGACATCATGCGATGATGGTGCAGCGAATTCTCCACATCCCGCGCCAGTTCTTCCATGCGCAGGTTGCTCACCGAAATCCCAAAATAATTTCCCGCCACATCTTCCAGTTCGTGCGCCTCGTCGAAAATCACCGCCGCCGCTTCCGGCAGCACGCCCGCATCCGGCGCTCCATCCGCCTGCAGTTTGATTGCGAGATCGGCAAAAAATAAATGATGGTTGACAATAATGATGTCACTCTCCATCGCCTTCCGCCGCATCTCTGTGATGAAGCACCGCTCCCACTCGCTGCACTTCTGCCCAATGCACGCGTCCGCCCGCGCGTCCAGCTTGTGCCAAAGCAGGCTGGCCTCGGGCAGCTCCGCCAGCTCGGCCCGATCCCCCGTGCTCGTTGTCTTCTCCCAAGCCGCGATCGCCCGGTACTGCTCAATTTCCTCCAAGCCGCTCAACACCGGCTGGTCCGTCAACTCATACAATTTCTTGCGGCACAAATAATTGTTGCGCCCTTTCATGTAACAAACCGAAAGCCGCCCCGCAGTTTCTTTGTCAGTTCGAATTTCTTTGTCATTTCGAGCGGAGCGAGAAATCTGCTGTTCGCCGCCACCATACAGCGCTTGCTCCAGAAACGGCACGTCCTTATAAAAAAGTTGCTCCTGGAGATTTTTCGTCCCGGTAGAAATGATCACCCGCTTGCCCGACTGAATCACGGGCATCAGATATGCGAGTGTCTTTCCCGTGCCCGTTCCGGCCTCCACGATCAAGTGCCGCTTCTCCGCCAGCGCCTGCTCGACCGCCTGGGCCATCTGCAATTGCCCGCGCCGGAATTCATAAGCCGGATGCGTTCGCGACAGAACTCCGCCGGGCGCAAAAAATTGATACAACGACGCCTCCTTGCCGCCGGCAGCAGGACGGTTCGCGGAAGCAGGCAAGACGGGTTGGGAACCAAAATTCACGGGAGTCTCTATAATAACGATTCCAGGCCGCCCGCATCGGCACCTCTTCCGTAGAGACAGCCGCCTCGGCTGTCCAGGTTTTCAGGTTTTAATGTATTAATGTGGGGACAGCCGCCCTCGGCTGTCCAGCCGACTCGAGAGTCGGCGGTAGCCACCACAAATGTAGAAACCATTGGGCCTGCGGCCCAAGGACAGCCGGGGGGCTGTCCCCACATAACTCGACCTTGACCCAGCCCACCTACAACTCGACCACCGCCGCCCTTCCTACCATCGCCATCGTGGGCCGCCCCAACGTTGGCAAGTCCACGCTGTTTAATCGCATCGTCGGCTCCCGCCGCGCCATTGTCGGCGACGAGCCCGGCATCACCCGCGACCGCCTCTACGGTGACGCCGAGTGGGAAGGCCGCCACCTCCGCATCGTCGACACCGGAGGCATCCTCCCCGAAGAAAAAGATCTCATCCCCTCCGAGATTTATCGCCAGGCCCGCGTAGCGCTCAACGAAGCCGCCGCCATCATCCTGGTCGTCGACGGACGCACCGAACTCGCCGCTCCCGACCTCGAACTGGTTCGCCTGCTCCGCAAAGCCAACCGCCCGCTCTTCCTCGCGGTAAATAAAATCGATAGCGAAAAGCAATCTTCGTTGATCGACGATTTTCATCGCCTAGGCGTCCGAAAGATGTTCCCGATCTCCGCCGAGCACGGCCGCGGCGTCGACGATCTGCTCGACGCAGTGCTCGAAGCTCTGCCGGCAGAAGGCCTAACCACAGAGGGCACGGAGCCCACAGAGGAATCCGTAGCCGAAGAAGCGACTCCACAAGCTGAAGATGTTCACGAAGTAAGAGTTGCCATCATCGGCCACCCCAACGTCGGCAAATCCACGCTGCTCAACTGTCTCACCTCCTCCGACCGCGCCATCGTCTCGCCCATTCCCGGCACCACCCGCGACGCCGTCGACGAAGTTGTCGAGCGCAACGGACGCCGCTTCCGCTTCATCGACACCGCCGGCATCCGTCGCAAAGGCAAGACTCACCTCATGGCCGAGAAACTTTCCGTCGTGATGGCGCGCAAGCATCTCGAAGCCGCCGACATCGCCCTGCTCGTCATCGACGCCACTGAAGGCGTCAGCCAGCTCGACGCCTCCATCGCCGGATACGCCCACGAGAGCGGCCGCTCCACCATCATCGTCGTCAATAAATGGGATCTGGTAATCAGCGGCAAAGAAAAAGCCGCGCGCCCCACCAAGGCCGAACGCATGCGCGAGAGCAAGCGTCCCGGCGATCGCGACGCCTACGAGCAGCGCCTGCGTTACGAACTAAAATTCTTGAACTACGCGCCCATCGTCTTCATCTCCGCCCAGACGGGTAAAGGCACCGAAAAAATCTTTCCGCTGCTCGAAGAAGTCGCCACCGAGCGTCGCAAGCGCGTCACCACCTCGCAAATGAATCGCTTCATCGAGCGCGTCGACTTCGAACGCGCCTCCGTCCCCATGCGCCAGCGCGTCAAGATTCTCTACATGACGCAAGCCTCGGTCGCCCCGCCCACTTTCGTCTTGTTCACCAACCGCGCCGTCAAACTCCACTTCTCCTACCAGCGTTTCCTGGAAAACCAAATTCGCGAAGCCTTCGGCTTCGTAGGCACCCCCATCTGGATCAAAAACCGCGCCAGAGGTTCATAGAAAAATGCGTAGCGACAGCCGCCTCGGCTGTCCAGGTTTTGTTTTGGTTTTGAATGTGGGGACAGCCGCCCCCGGCTGTCCGCCGCGCACAGCCCGGCTTTCTTTCATCCACTCCACCCCATGCCGCTCCTCACTCAGCAGCCCGATCCGATTCACCCCCGCCGCATACGCCAGATTTGGGTGGTATCGATGTTCGCGGAGGCAAAAGTGGCAATGATGTTCGTCGACGCTGTTACGTTTCTGTCATCCTGTCTCTAACGACGTAGGGTCATGTCAAGACATTTTTGCCAACACCTCTCCGGCGAAAATGCGAAAGCCTCGGCTATTGACCGAGGCCTTTACGATGGTACTGAACACCACCCGCGAAGTATCTCCAAGAATAACCCAGCCGGCGGCGTCAAAGCGCATTTCGATTAGTCGAGTGACCGCGGAGTCAGAGTTACGCCAGCAGCTTGGCAGCGTCTTTAGCGTAGTAAGTGAGTATGATGCTTGCGCCCGCTCGCCGGATACTCAACAGCGATTCCATCATGACGCGGTCGCGTTCGATCCAGCCGTTTTGGGCGGCGGCTTCGATCATGGCATATTCACCGGAGACTTGATAGGCCGCGAGGGGCAACTCGAAGCGGTCGCGGGCAGCGGCGATGACGTCGAGATAAGGCATGGCGGGCTTCACCATGATCATATCGGCGCCTTCTTCAATGTCGGCTTCGATTTCGCGCATGGCTTCGCGCAGGTTGGCGCCGTCCATCTGGTACGAGCGGCGGTCGCCGAATTGCGGGGCGGAGTCGGCGGCCTCGCGGAACGGGCCGTA
This sequence comes from uncultured Acidobacteriaceae bacterium, assembly GCA_963708335.1. Lineage (GTDB taxonomy): Bacteria > Acidobacteriota > Terriglobia > Terriglobales > Acidobacteriaceae > Sulfotelmatobacter. The sequence goes on from OY970205.1 coordinate 510,586, forward strand.
GAAGCCCGAAGCGAACTTGGCGGCGTAGGAAAGGATCGGCATATTGATGAAGCCGGCCGCGTCGAGGGCGCGGCGAATGGCGGCGACGCGGCCGTCCATCATGTCGGAAGGGGCGATGATGTCGATGCCGGCCTTGGCCAGCGAAACCGAAGTGCGGGCCAGCAGTTCGAGAGAGGCATCATTGTCGATTTCATAATTCGACTCGGCAGCGCGCGCGGCTGCCGATACCATCGTCTGGATCGCCTTCTCTTCTTCTTCCTTGTTTCTCACCGCGAGTATCCGCTGCGACGGGGTCAAGCTGTTTCGAACCGCGGCACCCAGGGATTGGGGCGTGAATGTCGCCTTCACAATCCCGCAATGGCCGTGCGACATGTATTCGCACAGGCAAACGTCTCCCATCAGAATCAGGCCGGGGACTTCGCGCTTCATGGCGCGGGCGGCCTGCTGCACGATGCCATCGTCGGCCCAGGCTCCAGTGGCGACTTCGTCCTTTTTGTCGGGCAGGCCGAACAGGATGACCGAGGGCACCCCCAGAGAATGAACTTGCTGCGCCTCGCTCACGGCTTCGTCCACCGACAAATTGAAGACACCCGGCATGGAGCGGACTGCCTTCCGCACGCCCTCTCCCGGGCACACGAACATGGGGTAGACGAAGGCGTCGGGAGTGAGCCGCGTTTCAGACACCAGGTTGCGCAGCTCCGCGGTGCGGCGGAGGCGCCGAAGTCGCGTAATGGGGAATGCCATGGCGAGTCACCAGAAGGAAGAGTTGGGTCAATGCCCTTCCTCTTTCGATTCTAGACTATTTGGGATACGGGAGCAGGATTGATTCCAGTGTGCAAACAGACCAGTGTGGAACAAGATTAAAATCCCCACGCTCTCGCATAGGATGCGAGTAGGGCACCCGCAGGTCTTCACCCCGAACCATCCTCGATAGCTATGACGAAAGTAACCCTGGGTTTCCCGAAGGGTCCTCGGAATGACCGATTCAGTGCCATAGAATGAGGGCGGATGAGTGTGCTTCAGCGATACCGTTGGTTTGCGGTTGCGGCCGGATTTACCCTGGCGTTTGCAGCCGTGTCGGCGATTGCTCATAACAGCGACGCGCTCATGGAATTTGCCGACTTGGCGGGACTGGCGCTAATGCTTGCGGCCGTCGGAATTGCAGCAGCCAATGCGGTCGCTCGTCCTGGACAAGAACGCAGTTTCTGGACGCTCATGGCTCTCGGGTTTTCGCTATGGGCCTGCAGTCAGGCGGCCTGGACTTATCGCGACATTTGGCTGCATCGCAACCTTCCCAATGCCTCGTTTTTTGACATCATTCTTTTCTTCCATGCGGTACCCATGATTGCTGCGGTGGTTTGGCGTCCAGACTTGCTGAAGAACGCAGGCAAATCCCGTCTCAGCCTGCGAAATTTTCTGATGCTGCTGGGGTGGTGGATTTTTCTCTACGCCTTTATCGTGTTCCCCCACCAGTACGTGGCGCTGAATGTTGACTTGTACAACGTCTGCTATAGCCGGCTCTACCTGCTGGAAAACATTCTGCTGCTGGCGGTGCTGGGGCAGGCGGCCTGGACCAGTTCGGGCGGATGGCGGCGTCTGTATCTGCACTTCTTCTTAGCTGTTCTGCTGTACGCCGCGGGCTCGCAATTGCTCGAGCGGGCAGTCACGGCTGGCAGGTATTACTCGGGAAGCCTGTACGATCTTCCGTTCCTCGCGACCCTGGCGTGGATGGCGGCGGCAACCTTATCGGCGCGGGAGTGGAATCTGGGGAGCCGCGAATTTAGCCTGGACCCGCGCTGGAAGAAAGTGATTCCGCGGCTCGTGATGGCGACGCTGCTTTCGCTGCCGGTGCTGGGCTTGTGGACGGTGCTGCTGGATAAATCGGCAGCTCCTTCCCGAGCGTTCCGTGTAGGCACGGTCCTGGTGGCGATGTTGCTGTTGGGAGCACTGGTTTTCCTGCGCCAATATGTACAAGACCAAGCGCTGATGGCTCTGCTGCAAGAGTCGCGCCGCAGATACGAGAACCAGAAGCGTTTGCAGAGCGAACTGGTCCAGAAAGAAAAGCTCGCAACCTTGGGCAACCTGGTGGCGGGAGCGGCCCACGACATTAACCATCCCGTGGGCGCCATCATGGGATATTCGGAGCAGCTGTGGGCGAAGGAGCGGCTTACCGAAGAACAGAGCGCGCTGCTGCGGAAGATTATGAATCAAGCTCGGCGCACTCGCGATCTGGTATCGGACTTGTTGAGTTTTGCGCAGCAGTCTCCTGCGGAAAAGATTCCGGTCGACGTCGTCGTGCTGTTGCAGCGCGCCACGCAAATGCTGGAGTCGCGCCGGCTCCCTGGAAAAATCCGCGTCGATCTCTCGATTGCCCCCGATTTCCCCAGGGTGCATGGCAATGCCAACCAGCTGTTTCAGGCGTTTGTCGAAATTATCGAAAACGCAATGGACGCCCTGGAAGAAGTAGGCGGCGGGTCGGTGGAGATTACCGCAAATCGTCACGGCGAGGAGGCGGTGCTGCAGTTTGCTGACAGTGGTCCGGGGATTCGCGAGCCGCAGCGCGTCTTCGATCCTTTCTATACCACTAAGCCGGTCGGCAAAGGCACAGGCCTGGGACTGAGCGCGGTATATGGCGTCATCCAGGATCATAGTGGCCAGATCACCTGCCAGAATAAGCACGAAGGTGGCGCGGTATTCATGGTGCGCCTGCCGGCGGAACAGAAGGCGTCCGTGAAAGTGGCCGGTGCGGTGGGAGACTAAGTACCTAACTTCGGATCTCTGACTTCAGACCTCAGACCTCAGACTTCGGACTTCGGACCTCGGACCATAGACTTCAGCCCCGTTTGTTCTTTGCCCGACCTCCGCTCTGCGTGCGCGCCTCTGCTCCTGTACCATGAAATGCGATGCCGGAGGCGCTCACTCACAACTCGGCGCTTGTATTGGAGTTCCCTGCGCTCCGCGATTTGCTTCGCGCCTACGCCTCTTCGCCCCTGGGGCAGCAGCGGATCGCGGCCCTCACTCCCTCCACCGATCGCCATTGGATTCAGGCTCAACAAGAATTGGCCAGTGAAATCCGCGAATTCCGCCGCGTCGGCGGGCAGTTCGATTTCTCCGGCCTGACTGAAATCAATCTTCTGGTTGAGAAATCGCGCATCGCGGGCGCGACCCTGGAAACCACCGAAATTCGCGACGTGATTCTCCTGGCCGACCGCGCAGCCGAGTGGCGCGAAATTGCCCTGCGTCCTCCCGCGAATATGAAGTCCGACTGGCGCGGAGTGCGCATGCTCTCCGGTCGCATCGTCGACTTCACGGAATTTCTGCGGTTCTTCCGCAACAAAATTCAGCCCGATGGAACGCTGGAAGACAAGGCCTCGCCGGACTTGTCGCGCATTCGCCGCGAGATCGAAAAGCAGCGCCGCTCGATTCAGGAATCCCTCCGCGGCTACTTGCGGCGGCTCGCCGAGGGCGGCACCGTGCAGGACGAGCTGGTCACCATCCGCGGCGAACGCTTTGTCATCCCCGTAAAGGTCGAGCAGAAACGCCGCGTGCAGGGCGTGGTGCATGGCGCGAGTTCAAGCGGCCAGACGGTCTTCGTCGAGCCGCTCGAAACCATCGAGCAGAACAATGAACTCGTGCGGCTTCTGGAAGAGGAGTTGGCAGAGATTCACCGCATCCTGCTGGAGATGACGCAACGCATCGGCTCGCATGCCGAGGCGATCCTGGCCGCAATCGATGTCCTCGCCGAACTGGAGTTGCAATTTGCCAAGTCCCGCTTCGCCGAAGACTACAACTGCGTGGAAGCGAAGCTGAGCGGGGTCGCAATCGACTCATCTGAAGACAGCCACGCTCCACTGTCCGATTCAAGCGGGAACAGCGGCCCTAGGCCCGACTCATGTAGGGACAGCCGCCTCGGCTGTCCGGCAAGCGCAGCGAGCCTCCTACTGCATAATGCGCGCCACCCGCTGTTGGAACGCAATCTAAAGGCGAAGGGAGGAACTGTCGTTCCCGTCACCGTGGAACTGGAATCCGACCGCCGCCAACTCATCATCACCGGGCCAAATACCGGCGGCAAGACGGTCACCCTCAAGACGGTCGGCCTCCTCGCACTGATGGCCCAGTCAGGCCTTCCCGTTCCCGCCGACCGCGCGGAGCTTCCTGTATTCGACGCCGTGCTCGCCGACATTGGCGACTATCAATCGATCGAGCAAAATCTTTCCACATTCTCCGCCCACGTTACCAATATTGATTTCATCTCCCGCACCGCGACCGAGCACTCGCTGGTGCTGCTGGATGAACTCGGTTCGGCGACTGACCCGGAGGAAGGCGCGGCCCTAGCCGTCGCGATTGCCGGACACTTTGGCATCATCGGCTGCATGACCGTGATTTCCACCCATCACACTTCGCTCAAGGTCTATGCCGCGAACACGCCCGGCGTGGTGAACGCGTCGGTCGGCTTCGATGAGGCTACGCTGCAGCCGACCTATGAATTGAAAGTAGGCGTGCCCGGCGCCTCGGCGGGCATCAACATCGCGCGACGCCTGGGCTTGAATCCCTCAATCATTGAGAGCGCTCGGGCACGGCTGGGGACGCAGGCTCGCGACGTCGGTCAATTTCTCGACAAGCTTCATGCCAACCTGCGCGAGGCCGAAAGCGAACGCTTGCGCCTGAAATCGCGCGAGCAGGAATTGGAGCGCGAGAAAACCCATCTGGCCGCCGAGGGCCGCAAAGAGCAGCAGGCCAAAGTCCGCGAGATGGAGAAGAAACTCGACAGTCTGCTGCGCGATTTCGAGTATCACGCGCGCGAGGCGGTGAACGCGGTTCAGGATCGCGTGGCGGCGCAAAAGCTTTCGAAAGACGCGGAACGCCGCATCGCGAAACTGCGCCGCGAATTTCGCGAGCAGTTCGATTCGACCGTGGTGGCTCACTCCACCGGAGCCGATCACGGCGATCCTCACGCGCAACCGCAGGTGGTGAAGCACGTCTCCCAGGGCGACACCGTAAAGCTGAAGTCGACGGGCCGTCCGGCGCGCGTGGTGCGCAAGATCGACGACAATCATTTCGAAGTGGAAATGGGCGCGATGAAAATGAAGATCGCGCGCGACGATATCGCCGAAGTTCTTGGCGGCGCTCGAGCGCAGGCGACCGAGTCTCCCGTGAAGGCGGCGCGATCGCGGGGAATCTCCGTATCGCTCGAAAACGAGGATGCCAGCGTGCCCAGCGAAATCAACGTGATCGGTCAGACGGTCGACGACGCCTCGCGCGAAGTCGAGAAATTTGTCGACCGCGCGTTCCTGGCGGGCCTGCCGCGCGTCCGCGTGGTTCACGGCAGCGGCATGGGCATCCTGCGCAAAGCCCTGCGGCAATTGCTGCAGCAGCATCCGCACGTAGCCTCGGTGGCCGAGCCTCCACAGAACGAAGGCGGAGGCGGCGCGACGGTGGTGGAGTTGCGAGTGTAAAAGCGGTCGGGGATAAAAAGTGTCGAGCACCGCTGCATCAAAGTTCGTCCCAGATCTATCGCAGAAGTGGCATCGACTTCCTGCGTTGCATTTTGCACTCAGTGGCCGTCAGTGAGCGCTATGGCGTTAGCGCTCAAAACCCCTTTTTCGGCGGCCAACGAGTAATAACAACAATCAATCGTTCGGTCGCCGTTGCACACGTCCAGTCGGAATTCCTATCTGGTTACTCACATAATTCGGCGGATACGATGTTTGCTGCGGCAAAGGTGTGTACCGGGCAAGGCGAGCGATAGCCGCTCGGGGCGCGAGGTTTCAACAACGGCGGCGATTATATCGTCGCCTCCTCATCGACAAAAGTTACTTTCACCTTCGCGGTCTCGCCGTCGGGGTCATGCGGAGAGTGACTGTCCTATCGACGAATTGCTTCAGGTCGTTGATATTCATGCGAGTCTCTCGCCGGGAATTATGCACGAAACGTTGGCGGACTGCTGGGCTATTGAATCTTGTAGCTGCCCTCGCCCCAAGGAAATTGGAGTGCTACGCTGCATTTCGGGGTTGCGATCGATATCCTGGACATCCCTGATTTTTGACCCTTGATTGCTGGGAAGATCAGGGCAGTATAAGTACCTTCGGCCGTGGCAGTGGCCTGCTTGCCACCCTCAGGGCCCGACGCAAGGTCGAGGTTGAGCGCTTCATTTGGTTGAAAACCCGAACCGCGAACTATGACGCCTACATAGTTTGGAGCAGACATCTCGGCCGATAACCGGCATCCGTTCGCAGTTTGCTCGATGGGAAAGGGTACGACCTCGGCAAATGCTTGGAGCGACCAATCATCCGATGTAAGCGCGAACCGCTTCCGTTCACCACGACCTGCGAAAACCCTTAGGTCGATCGGGTCCTCTTTTTGTTTGGCATCGCCTAAGCGATTTACGATTAGTCCTTCAGAATTGATAAATGCATCGGCAGCAGGCTGGGGCTCGCTTCCCAAAATCCACCCCCACAGGGTGAAATGCTGGCCTTTAGGCAGGCCTGATGCAAATAATCGGTAGGAAATAACCGTGCGTCCGCCCACGACCTTGCGGCTCGTTTCTTTGGGAATGAGGGTAGTGCCGGGAGAGTTTGCGCCTTTTGTCCAGTCGTCTTTGAACTGTTTGTCTTGTGCCCACAGTGCCGAAATGAAGACGGTAGCAAAAAAGCACACGGAGCAAAGCCTCCACATTTACGCCTCCAACGCAAACAAACACGGTCGAGCCTAATATATAGCGGCTCTCCCTTGGTCAGCACAACTGAAGATAGAAACACTAGCTCAAAAACTTGAATTGGGAGTTCAGTATTTACGACTCCTTACGGAACCGGTTGCGCGTTGTGATAGCGCAAGAATCCTAACCCGACGCGCAGATGATGGTGCAGGGCGTCGGGGACGCAGATGGCGAAGCACAGGCCGAGGAGTCCCTGGGCCAGGCCCAGGGCGTAGAGGTTGTGGTAGCGGCGGAAGAGGGAGCAGGAGGTCGCTCCCCAGAGCAGAGTGGCGGCGGTGAGTGGGAGATTGGGCAGGTGGGCGACGGCGAACAGCAGGGCGGCGACGCCGACTGCGGCGTTCTCGATGGAAAGAAGCCGCGTGAGGCGCGGCATGAAATAGTCGTTCAGCAGGAATTGCTGGTAGAGGGTCCAGAGGACGTATCCCGTGACGTGTTTGAGGTCGCCTTTGTAGAGCGGATGCAGTGTGCCGATTCGTTTTGCCACGAACGCGCTGGCGAGGGCGAGGAGGAGGGCGGCGGGGAGAATCCAGAGAGAGCGGACGAGGTCGCGGCGGCCTAGGCCGAGGTCGTCGAGGCTGGGGCGGCGGACTAGCACGACGGCTAGGGTGACTACGAGCGCGAGGGGGAGAGGAGGCGCTGGGGAGTTTCGGGGATCCAGAGGATGAAGAGGATTAGGCCGTAGCCGAGGAGCAGTTCGAGGAGATCGCGGAGGGAGCGGGACATTGAGTCAGTATGGCATGGTGGTTGGCGCTGACGGGACGGTTTGGAGCGCGGACCGTTCGCCGGACTCCTCGCTTCGCTCGTCGGACAGCCGAGGCGGCTGTCGCTACATGAGCCGCTAGGCCAAAAGCTCTGGGGTGGCTTCTAGCAACGTGCGGGTATAGGGATGACTTGGGCGGGCGGTGATTTGCTCGGTGTCGCCGACCTCGAGGATTTTTCCGCGATACATGACCGCGATGCGGGTGGAGAGATAGCGCACCACCGGCATGGAATGCGAGATAAAGAGGTAGGTGAGGCCGAAGTCGCGCTGGAGTTGGGCGAGGAGGTTGACGATCTGGGCGCCGACGCTGACATCGAGGGCGGAGACGGGCTCGTCGCAGACGATGAATTTGGGCCGGAGCGCGAGGGCGCGGGCGATTCCGATGCGCTGGCGCTGGCCTCCGGAGAATTCATGGGCATAGCGGGCGCGGGCGGATTCGTCGAGGCCGACGGCGCGGAGGAGTTCGGTGACGCGAAGGTCGAGCTGCGCTCGACTGGACAGCCGGGGGCGGCTGTCCCCACATAAAGCTTGCCGGGGAGTGTCCCCACTTGAACCTTGCCCGAGGGGGCTGCTGTCTCCACTCGAAACTTGCCCGAGGACACCTAAACCTTCCCGTGGGCTTTCCCCACTTGAACCTGCGTGGATGATGAGGGGTTCGGCGATGATGTCTTCTACACGGTAGCGGGGATCGAGGGAGGCGAACGGGTCTTGGAAAATGATTTGCATGTCGCGGCGGAGACGGCGCATTTCGCCGCGGGTGGCGGAGAGCAGGTCGCGGCCGTCGAGGCGCACGCTGCCGGAAGTAGGCTCGATGAGGCGAAGGATGAGGCGTCCGAGGGTGCTCTTGCCGGATCCAGATTCGCCGACCAGGCCGAGAGTTTCTCCGGCGTGGATGTCGAGGGAAACATCATCGACGGCGCGCACTTCGCCGCGGGACTTTCCGCCGAAGGGCGACTCGGCATGCGGGAAAATTTTGGTTAGGTTGCGGACTTCGATCAGGGGCATTGGTGCGATGGTAGCAGCAACGTAGCCACAGATTGGCACGGATTTGCACGGATACGAGCAGGTCAACTATCCGGCGGCGATTAGGGGGACGGCGGCCAGGGCGGCGAGGAGGCCGATGAATTTCCAGCGGCTAAAGTGTTCTTTGAGGATGATGCGGGCCAGGAGCACGGTCATGGCGGGGTAGAGCGAAGTGATGACGACGGCTTCGTCGAGGCGTCCGTGCTGGCTGGCGAAGATGAAGAGGGTGCTGGCGGAGATGTCGAGGAATCCGGCGAGCGCGCCGAGGGCGGCGCGGGGACGGTCGAGCGCGAGCGGGGCGCGGGTCACAATCACCGCAATCGCCGTGGCCGTGAATGATCCGATGCGTGAAATGGCGGCGATCCACAACGGCGAGCCTGTGGCCTGGTGGATGAAGAGGTAGAAGCCGGCAAATCCGACGCCGGCTAGAGCGGCCATTCCGACGCCGGGGGGGCGGCGGGTGGAATTCTCCACCCCTGGTTCATGGTGGTCTTGGCGGTCGGCTTGGGATTCGCGCGGCGGCTCGGGGCGGGTGATGAGCCAGATGGCGACGATGGCGAGGGTGAAGCCGGCAATGGTCCAGCGGCTGGGCGCGCCTTCGAGGGCGACGTCGACCATGGTCGGGATGGCCGCGCCGACTAGCGCGGCGACGGGAGCGGTCAAGCCCATTTGTCCCGAGGCCAGGGCGCGATAAAAGATGGCGAGTGAAAATCCACCGGACGAGCCTGCAGCGATCGCCCACGCGATACTTGCCATTGAAGGGAATTCTCCGCTGTCGAGGATAGCGATGGCGAACATGAGCGTGAAGGCGCAGAGGTGAGAGAAGGCGGTGAAGGTGAAGGCGTTGGCGCGGCGCGAGGCGTATCCTCCGGCGAAGTCGGAGGCGCCCCAGATGCAGACTGCGGCCACACTGCAGACCGTGGGCGCTGAAAGAGTGAGCGGAGACACGGACGAGCGTAACACGAGCCAATGGAACAATAGATTAAACGCGATCGATGCTGTAGGCTGCTAGGCTCAGAGGTGTGAGCTTTCGTTTTGAGCACATGCCGCAAACACAAGGTCCCTCGACTGCGCTCGGGATGACAGAAGCAAACGCAAGGTCCCTCGACTGCGCAAAACGATTCGCTTCGCTCATTGTTTTACTTGGCTCGGAGTGACAGATATTTTTTGGATCGTGAGAATGAAAGTTCTCTTCAGGGCGGGGATTGCAGGAAGCATTATTTTGATTCTCGCCGTGGGTGCGTTCGTCGTTCGCGGCGGGGCGGCGCAGGTTGCGGCGCGTGGTCAGATCGCGGGAACGACATTGCGGGAACCGCCGCCTTATTGGGCTTATGTGGTGAAGCCGCCGGACGACAGTAAGGGCGATTCCACGAGCCCACTCGACACTGCGCCGCGGCACGTTCCCGATAGCGCTGCGGCATTCACAATTGATCAAACCAGGGACCTTTTCAACCCGCCAGACTGGCATCCTGGGGATCACCCGGCGATGCCCGAGATTGTTGCGCACGGCAAGGCGCCGGGCGTTTTTGCTTGTGGCTACCGCCACCTGCCGAGCGGGCAAGGCCGGCCGGAGAATGCCAGCCTGGCGGGGCTGCCTGAGGCGTATATCATCCAGCAACTGGCTGATTTCAAAGATGGACGGCGCAAAAGTTCCGAACCACGACACGCTCCGACCAGCACCATGATTGCGAAAGAATCCCCGAGCGAAGGCAAAGAGGTACGCGCGGCCGCGGAATATTTTGCCGCGCTGAAGCCGAGGCCATGGATTCGGGTGGTGGAAACCGACACAGTTCCCAAGACGCATGTTGCCGGTTGGATGCTGGTTACGTCCGAGGTCGGCGAGAAGGAAGCGATTGGCGAACGCATCATCGAGACGCCGGAAAATCTGGAACGAACCGAACTGCGCGACGATCATTCCGGATTCATGGCGTACGTGGCGGTGGGCAGCATCAAAAAAGGAGAGGCGTTTGCGACTGGGACCGGCAAAGCGCTTCGGTGTGCAACCTGCCACGGCCGCGACTTGAAAGGCCTGGCGAATGTGCCGCGACTGGCGGGGCGGTCCCCGAGTTACATCGTGCGGCAACTCTATGACATGCAACATGGGTCGCGAGCGGGAGTGGCTAGCCGAAAAATGAAGCCGGTGGTGGAGAATCTGACGATCGATGACATGGTGGCGCTCGCCGCGTACGTGGCTTCGCTGGCACCGTGAACGAGAATTGGCTGCGCGTTTTGTTGAGGCATGACAGCCGCGCCGCTGGTGGGCGCGTGATAGAATTTCAGCACGTCATTTCCCGATTGCCCTGGTTCTGAGAGTCACTTTTGATCGAACTGGCACCGTCGATTCTTTCGGCTGATTTTGCCCGGCTAGGCGAGCAGGTGCGCGCAGCGGCCGAAGGTGGAGCGAGTGTCATCCACGTGGATGTGATGGATGGACACTTTGTTCCGAATCTGACGATTGGGCCTCCGGTCGTGAAGTCGTTGCGCAAGGCGACGAAGTTGCCGCTCGACTGCCACCTGATGATTGAAAATCCGGACGAATTTATTCCCGTGTTCGCGGATGCGGGCGTCGACTGGATGTCGGTGCACCAGGAGGCTTGCCGGCATTTGAATCGCACGCTGCACTTGATCAAAAGCCACAACTGCCTGGCGGGAGTGGTGATCAATCCCGCGACGCCGGTAGAAACGTTGGTGGAAGTGCTCGATCTGGTCGACTATGTGTTGGTGATGTCGGTGAATCCGGGGTTTGGGGCGCAGAAGTTTATTCCGTCCACCCTGCACAAAATGCGGAAGTTGGCGGAGATTCGAAGCCAGCGCAGGCTGCAATACCGCATCGAGGTGGATGGGGGCGTGGCGGTGGAAACCATTGCGGACGTGGTGCGGGCTGGCGCAGAAATTCTGGTGGCGGGCAACGCGGTGTTCGGGAAAGGCGATCCAAGACAGAATGCGCAGGCGCTGTTGAAGATGGCGACGGAAGCTGGGATGGTGAAGGTTTAGTTCTACGGCGAGCGTTGCGGAGAGCGCAATCAAAAGCGCCGAGCTTCGCTCGGCGGACAGCCGAGGCGGCTGTCCCCACATTTTAAGTTCTGCATTTTGATTCTTGAAGTTTGATTCTTGAAGTTTTTACCTTTGACGTTTTGATTTCGAGGGTTTTATGTCACGTCGAATTCCGGTGATTGCTGTTTTGGGTATGCTGCTGGCGCTTACTGTCGCCTGCACAAACAAGAAGTCGGTGAACCCGCTCGCGAACCTGGGGTCGAAACAGCCCGATAAGGTGCTGTTCGACAAGGCCATGGACGCGATGCGGCATAACCGCTTCGACGTGGCACGACTGACCTTGCAGACACTGATCAATACGTATCCGGATTCGGAATACATTGCGCGCGCCAAGCTGGCAGTCGGCGATTCCTGGTACGCGGAGGGCGGCACGGCTGCGCTCGCGCAGGCCGAGCAGGAATACAACGATTTCGAAATCTTCTTTCCCAACATGCCGGAAGCGGCCGAAGCGCAGTTGAAGATCGCCAACATTCATTACCAGCAAATGGAAAAGGCGGACCGCGACTATACCCATGCCAAGCGCGCGGAGGATGAGTACCGCAAGATGATTCTGCAGTATCCCGACAGCAAGCTAGTGCCCGAAGCGAAGGTGCGTTTGCTGGAGGTGCAGGAAGTGCTGGGCGAGCGCGAGTTCGAGGTTGGACGCTTCTATTACTTGCGCCAGTCATATCCGGCGTCGATTGCGCGCTTGCAGTCGCTGGTGGAAAAGTATCCGCTGTACAGCCGCGCCGATGAGGCGCTTTATTTACTGGGACAAGATTATGAGGGACAGATTGCGCGCCTGCGCAGCGCGCCGACTTGCGACGTCCATGGCTTGCCGCGAGGTTGCGCGACTGAGGCGGTGAAGGGGCGTTACATTGGGGAACTCAGCAAGAAGGCTGGTCAAGCTTATTCGCAGATCCTGACGCGCTATCCGCTGATGGATCGCATGGATGACGCCAAGAAGCGGCTGGCGGCGCTGAAGCAGCCGATTCCGCGGCCGACGCGAGGAGAAGTTGCGCGCAACCGCGCGGAGATGAACAGCAGGAGCGATTCCTCGGTTGCACAGAAGGCGCTTGGCCTGGTCAGGAAAGGGCCGGACACGTCGAGCGCCGCGAAAGTGGGTGAGCCGTCGCTGGCCGATCCGGAGCCGGTGGCAGCGACTTCGGTCGTTCGTTCCGAAACATACGCCGCTGCCGGCATCAGCGAGAAGAGTCTGGGCGTGGAAGTGGTGAAGCCCGATCTGCCAGCCGCGGATTCGACTGGAGCGCCAGCGGCGGATGCGAGTGCGATGGGCGGGTCGACTTTTGGAAAGACTCCGGGTTCGAGTGCAGCGGCTCCTGGGCCCGATCCCAATGAGTTGAAACCGACGGCCAGCGCCGATCCGAACGAACTGAAACCGACAGATACAGCGGGCGATCAGGCGCTCCCCCCACCACCGCAGGTGAATGAGATCCAGCAGGGCGGTTCGCCGTCTGCTGTGGCGTCCGCCGACAACACTCCTGCCAGCGATGCGGAGCTTTCCAGCAGCAAAAAGAAGAAAAAGAAGGGATTGCAGAAGCTGGTGCCTTTTTAGAACCGCTCTCAGCTACCAGCTTTCAGCTGTCAGCCAAAAAGAGCGACGGCCATTTCACCTCGCAAAACGGTAATGCGACCGCGCGCTAAGTTGTCTGCCACGATCACGCAGTAGGTGCTGACCACTGGTAACCGGTTACTTCCCTTTTGCATCATTGACTTAGGGTGTGTCTCGGGTTACCTTCGCGTTATCTCCCATCAGAGGACCCTTTGGCTCGGAAGATATTGCTCGCCGATGACAGTGTGACCGCTCAAAATATGGGGCGGAAGATCCTCGCCGATGCGGGATACGAGGTCATCACTGTCAATAATGGTTCGGCTGCCCTGAAGAAGATAGCCGAGCAGAAGCCAGACTTAATCGTTCTTGACGTTTACATGCCCGGTTATAGCGGGCTGGAAGTGTGCCAACGCCTCAAGGAAGCCCAGGAAACGTCGCGGCTTCCGATCCTGCTGACGGTTGGAAAACTGGAGCCTTTCAAGCCCGAGGAAGCCAAGCGGGTGCGCGCCGACGGGTTCATCGTCAAACCTTTTGAAGCTAGCGAACTGCTAAGCGCCCTGAGCAAACTCGAAGACAAAGTTGTGCCGCGAGCGGAAGCCTCGAAGCCAGGCCGGTTTGCGCGAGTGACGGCGGCGATCGAGGGACGGTACGACAAGACTGTAGCGTTCGAAGAAGATACGGGATGGAAGGACCGGATCGCCTTTCCACCGAAGAAAAAAGGAAAGTCCGAGCCGGAAAGTCCGCCGGATTATGATGCCAGCCAAGAGCAGAAGAAGCCGGCGAAGCGGGACGCGACGAAGATTGTGGAACCACGAGTCGATCTCGGCGCGCTGGCGCCGGAAGGTTTGCCCAAGGACGTAACTCCGGAAGAGATTGCTGCCCTGGCGGCGGCCGCTGCCCAGGTGAAAATCGCGGAGAACGGGGGGCTGGAGCCACCTCCGGTTCCGGTTTGGGCTGAGGAAAGACAACAGGGTGCATCTGGGGCGCCTTCCCAACAGCTTTCAGATGCGCCAAAGATTGAAGAGAAGAAATTCGAAGAGACATCCGCGGAAAAGGTCGACGCGGCGCAGGAGAAGGTAAGCGAGGCGACGGAAGCAGCGCGCAGCAATTCGGATCTGATGGCTGCGATTACCGGCCTGGAATCGAAAGGTGGTGATTCAGCGGCAAGCGGTCCGGCGAAGGGATCTTCATCCCAGGAAGCAGTTGAGCAGGCCAGCGAGCCAGTAACCATGGCCGTTGCAGGAGCGGACGGGCCGCGCTGGACGGCGGTTTCAGTGGCACTCGACCCGGAAGACGCTGCGATTTCTCTCGAACAAGAGATGCAGAAGGCTTACGCCGCCTTCGCGGCGGTGGAAAACGGTTTTGCCGCGGCGGTGGCGGCCAGTTCCATGACTGAATCGGGGACGGCTGAACCGGCACCGCCATCTGCATCTGAGTCTGCGGTGACAGAGTCGATTCCCGCGATACCGGCGCCCGAAGTGGCACAGTCGTTGAGCGCGCTGGCCACGGCTTCTACCGAAGCGATCCGGGCAGCGGTGCAAGAGCTTGAAACGGTGGCGGAATCGTTTGTCGCGAAAGCCGCGGATTCGGCGGAGTCTGCGCCTTCCTCCGCATCTGCCTCCGCAACCCAGTCCGACGCCGCGCCTGATGCGGCGCAGAGTGTCGAAACGGTAGCGAAAGAGAATCCGGTGACTGAAGCGCCGCAAGTGGCTGCGAAAGAACCGGAGCAGACAGAGCAGCCGGAAATGAAGAGCGAGAGCCAGGGCGAAGATCGAAAAGAAGAAGACCGGAGAAAAGACGAGAACCAAGTTGAAGAGCCAGTCGCGGCGGGGGTGACGGCCGTTGCGCCGGACGCGTCCGCCGCAACGACGGATTCTGCTACACCAGCCGCTGTAAAAGAAGTGTCTGCGGAGGAAAGTGGGACACGGCAGGAATCTGCAGGGCAAGACTCTTCAACTGCAGGTCAAGGTTCTGAATCCGGCGAGGCTTTACACGCCAGTGAAGGCAGCGGGGAAATGGCGAAAAAAGAATCCGATGAGGCCGCAAACACCGCAGCGGCGTGGGCAAGTTGGCGGCGAATTCGCGAGTCGGGCGAGTCGAAAGAGTCCGCGATGCAGAAGTCCAAAGAAGAGGCGATGGCGGTCGCTGCCGGAGCCGAGAAGAGTCCGGGAGAAGGGTCCGCAGAAGCGGAGTCCGATCCGGAGGCCATTGCCAACATCGTCGACAGCGTGCTCGCCGATCTGCGGCCGAAGATTTTTGAAGAAATCTCGCGCAAGATGGGCAAGAAGAAGTAAGGCCAGCGCCAGCGCGAAGCTACTCTCTCAAACGCAGGTGATATCGGGAAACGTTCCGCCTGCCCGAATTTTCCAACGCATTAGTGGACAGCCACAGTTTTCCGAATCATCTGTCCTCCACACTAAGGCGATTTTTCACGAATTGACCAAAGGCTTCATCCTGTTCCCAGTGCCAATATTCGGGAGGGTGCGTCGAAGCGATTGGTCAGTTGCGTTGGCGACGGTAGAGCGTCCAAGCTTGGCCGGAGAGCTCGGATGCCCCGAAATAGGCTGCTCGCCGCCAGATCGGACGGCCTGACTCGTTAAGGACTGCGGGGCCAGGAGATTCGGAGCCTTCTTCGTGAACGATGTACCACTCGGGCTTCAGCAATGTCCTATCAGTACCAGACACATAGAAGAGAAGTTGACGATCCTTTAGGACGCGAGGAGCAAAATAGCCAAGCTCTATAGCCGATCGAAAATCCTGATTGGAGGCGACGCTGATTTCGGGCGCAGCAGTGTGGTTGCTGATGTATTGCAGCGCAGCCTGGGGTTGACCGCGGCCTACTTGCAGGAATGCGCGGTAGTGAAATACTTGGCCGGCAAGGAAAACCGTCAGAACGGCGGCGAGAGCGAAGCGTCCCATTCGGGAGCCAGTAAGCCGAGCAAGAAGGATCGCAAAGTAAACGTAGATGAAAGGCAGGATCACGAGGAAGTAACGAGGAGAGAAAAACAGAGGGCGGACGAGAGCGACGCCGACCAACGGGACGAGGTAGATGGGCGCAATAAGCGTTGGAAGCGTAGTACCAGATTTATGTTCGAGCGCAAGTTGCCGCACGACTAAAGCGATCAGTGGCAGCATGGGGATCCAGATCGTAATTGCATCCTTTGCAGGCCAACCGACTCCGAGGGCAAGAAGGCGGCTCAACCCGTATGCCACGGACATGGGCTCTGCACCCAGCGGTACCAGGAACCGAAGGTCCAGAAAGTAGAGAGCCACAAGAACGCAACCGGGGAGAAGATTGAGCGCGATCCAGAGCGAGATCCATTTGATGCGCTTCGGGCGATTTATAACAATCAGCAACGACGCCGCCCACAATGGCAGGCAGACAAGACAACTCGTCAAATGCGACAGGATAGCGAAGGCCGAGGCAGTTGCGTAGAGCAACCCCAAGGAGAAGGACGGTTTTTTACCGGCGAGCCAGCGCTCAAGAGCGGCGCAGGCGAGAACCGACCCGAGTAGGGCTCCGGCATATCCCCGAGATTCTGAAGAGATATGGATAAGTGGATACGAAAATGCCAGCAAGCTTGCGAGGATCAGTGCTTCCACCTGGGAGCGTTTCGCGAGGAGCCAATAGCCTGCTCCGACGAGTGCAACACCGCACAGGACCGAGAAGGACCGGAGTAGAGGACCGTCTCCGTTTTCTTTCAGAAAGAACAGATACAGCGTGTTCAGATAGTGGTTGTTGTCATTGTGAATGGCGGTAAAGACCTGCCACGGGGTTTTGACTCCGCGGGCCAGATGCAAGGAAATAAGTTCATCCAGCCAGAGATCGTTGTGCGTTCCACGGATACGCAGAATTAAGGCGGCCACAATCAGGGAGGCGAGCAGGAGTAAAAACAGGAACGAGTGGCTGGAAGCTGTACATTCTTCTTTTGGCCATGCAGCCGTTGGACTCCCGGCAGGCAAACGCCCGCCTCTGGTCTCGGAGAGTTGATCCAAACGGTTTTCGTCGGCTGCGACTGTCATAGGCGTTGCTGAGAAGGCCGCGTCTCCGAGGTCTGCGTTACGGGGTATTCGGGATCATGCGATTTTCCGTGTTTTGCGAATGAACCGCTTCGAAGAGCACTGCGCTGTCGTCTTCGTAGGCGATGCGGAAGCGCGGATCCTTTCGCAGGAGGAGCGCAAGCGGCCAGGAATGATCGCTGATCACTAAATTGGCGTGCTCGAGTTCGGGACGGTCTTGCCAGCCTGACGCTCCGTTCCACAGAGGGAGAGCATTGAGGATCTCGTCTTGGGTGTGAACGTTGGTACGTCCATCCATCGAAACCGGGACATCAGGCATCGCGTAAATCAGGAAACCTCCCCAGGAAAGTTCGTTGAGGAGTGGGCCGTGCAGATGATTCTGACGAATGTAGGCCGCCGCACCGACCGGATATTCTTCGGCCACTTGCCGGAATATAAACTTGGATGAAAACGGCCAGAGGCTGGCGCCTGCAAGCAATACGAGAAGGACGGTGACCGGCATTGCAAGGCGCATGGAGAGCGTGAGCTTTTTCGCGGGCTCGGCATTCTGTTCGTCGCCTAAAGTCGCGATGACCATGGCGGACAAAATCGCGACCAGCCACACTTCCCGTAAAGAGCGGAAGCCCATCCATGCCGACCAACCGATCAGCAAGGCCCACACCGGACGGAACGGGCGAATGCGCCCGAAGGCGAAGCAGCCAAGCATGACCAGAGTCAGCACCGCCCAGTCGTTGTAGGTGCGGAAGTGCATGGCATGAAATTCCGTGATGAGGTTGTAAATTCTAGTGTCGCGAGCGTACTGGAGGACGTTGCTAATCAGCTTGTAGCCGAACGGATTCACCAGCACTGCGATTAACGAAGCGGGGAAGACTGTCCAAAGCTCGGGCTGGAAGACATCGAGCGACGTTTTTCTTTCTGGAGTTGTCCTGAACAGCCAGTCCAACATAGGTTCGAGGCAGAACACGCCGAGCATAAACAACCCGGTGACGAACTCGATGTGAATATTGGCCCAAAGTACAAAAATAGGGGGAAGAATCCACAAGAGTCGGGGATCTTTTCGCGCCGAAATCAGGATGTGAAGTTCGACGACGAAGAACAGAACGGAGATTGTCCCCGGCCGTGGCTGCAAGACCCAGAGCATAGCGACCGTGGCGAGAGCAGTCAGTCCGGCCGCTTTCCAGAAGTTTGGGGTGAGCCCCCGCAGCAAATTGAAAAGGACCGCAGCCACCCCAACCCGCATGATCGCCTGGAACCAAAGGATGCTTCCCAAATCGAAATGCGAGACGATCCAGTAGGAGCCGACATCAAAGATCCAACTGTAGTCGACCCAGGGACGGCCGAGTGTGCTCGAAGAGAATGGGTCTACGTGCGGGACGGCATGGTGCTGAAGAATCCATTCCCCGTCGCGCATGTGCCACCATATATCGGGATCCGCGAGCAGCGCGTGCTTCATGAAAAACAGCGGCACCGCGGTAAGAGCGAAAGTCAATCCGAGCCACATCAGCAACTCGGAGGAGGCGATCGCGTGGAGCTTACGGCCCAATGAGTCCAGTGTGGGACTTACACTGGCTCCTGACGGCTCGGTGGCACACGGTTCCATAGCAGGTATTTCTCACGTTTACAGGTTGGCTCCAAGGAAGGACACTGGCGCGGAGCTTACTGCTCCGCAATGGTACTCACAAAAGAACTGAGTTGCATACATTACTGTCGGTCGTGAACTTTGGAAAAGGCCATTGCCAGCATTGTCGACAGCGTGCTCGCCGATCTGCGGCCGAAGATTTTCGAAGAAATCTCGCGCAAGATGGGTAAGAAAAAGTAAGCCCCTCACGCTGGCCCAAGCCAATCTTAAACACATGTGATATGGGAACGTCCTGTCGTCCCCGAACTGAATCGCGCCAACGCTGCCGGCGGTTGCGCAGGTCCTTCGCTTCGCTCTGGATGAAATCTGGGGTGGGGGTTGAATATTTTTTTGTTACTTCCTCTAAAATCTTGAATTGAAAGAACTTAGCTATGGGGTATCTCGTCGGATCCTCGCAAAATCTTGGAACGAAAGGACTTGCAGCTAAAATCTTCTGGAATAAGGACTTAGGGTCGGATTTGGAACGGGTCGCTGGAGCGGAGGCCGATAACGGGCTGAGGTAGCTTTCGCGCATGGATCGAGCTTGCGCCTTTTAGTTTTCTCAGTAAAGGTTGTTCGTCACAGAAGGTGGAATTTTTTTGTGGAGGGCTGTGGAAAAAGCTCCGCGCCCGCCCTGAAAAATGGGGCGCGTCCCGTCTGTCCGCGAATTATCCCACGTTTGATTTCCGTGTAAGCTATTTCCTCAGAGGGCGCCCCATCCTTGCGCTTTTGCAAGGGTGGGCGGCGATGCTGCATGCGGTATTTGATTTTTTACGACGCGACATGGATAGCAAACTTGCGCTGGCATTCCCGACTCCCGCCCTTCGCAAACGGCGCGAAGGACGGGGCACCCGCTGTATTTTTAATAGTGAGATCGAAAAGCCTGGGCCAGCCGCCACGAGGAAGATGATTCTGATTATGCGGAGCTAACATAAGATTTGTGATGGCCGCGCTTCCAGGAAGTGGTTTAATTTCGCAAGTAGATCGAAACCAGGGACAATAACCAAGTCAAGGCGTAGGGGAGGAATTTATGATCGACGGAATTGGCGGCGCTTTTCTGTTTTCTAACGATACAAAGAGACTGGCAGCCTGGTATCGCGATTGCCTCGGAATAGTTCCTCAGGGCGAAGATGCTGAGTGCAGTTCAATCTATGCATCGTTCGAATACAGGGATCTTGCCAACCCGGAAATCAAGCGAACGATAGCGTGGGCGATTATGCCCGCCGATCAAGACATCAGAGATAAACCACGAACGGGTAAGATTAATTACACAGTGAAGAACATGGGAGAAGTTCTTAGCCATCTTAAGAGTAAAGGCGTGGTGATCGAAAAGACCGAGGAATATCCCTCCATGGGGACGTTCGCGTGGCTTAAAGATCCAGATGGCAATGCGATCGAGCTTTGGGAGCCAACTGAGAGCGAATAGAAATTCCGACTCCCGCTCTCGCAAACGGCGCGAAGGACGGGCACCCGCTGTGTTTTTAATATTGAGATCCAAAGCCTGGGCCACCCGCCGTGAGCCCTCGTTTGTGTACATGGCCCGATTGTAAGGCCGTCAGATTCATGTGCCAATCCCCTGCCGCGCCAGGTGATGGCGGCGTGGGGATTTTGAGTGCTATGGCGATTTTGCAACAATTGACAGCCAAAACGGGGTTCGAGTTTAGTACGTTTCGGACTTGGAGATCGCCAAGTAGTTGACCTGCCCTGAGGCGAACCGAACCTCGACGTAAGCCTCACCGTCAGCGTATTCGAAGTTCTTGCCGAATTCCGCGTCAGTCATATCGGAGTAGTTCTTTCGAAGCTCTGCCAGAGTTTCGGCGCTGGTTTTCTTTCTGTAGCCGAAGTAATAGACAAGCTTCTTCGGAGTGGCGATATTCGGATCGCCGAGGATGGCTTTCACTTGCTCAGGCCCGATCCCCAACCGCAGTCCGCTAGCAGTCGAACTGTTCGGTGATAACGATTTGGAACGTGTGCAAAGCTCGCTTCCATTCCACGCGGCACCACCGTCGAAGAGGTACAGAACTGAGTTGACTTCTCCGAATTCAAAAATCAGGTGCACGCTGCCCGAGGTTGATACATAGCAAATCTGATTTCGACCACTTGCCGCATCGCCGCGTTCCACTTCAGTGCCTTCGCCAAACTTGGAGCGAATGACCGAGAAATCGTGGCGCGGTGCATCCAACGTAACACCAGCAATCTGAAAATTGTTTTCCGCTGGTTCTCTGTTCTGAAAGTGTATGGGGTGTTGGGGTTCGTGATACGGGAGCTCTTCTTGCCTCGTGTATGACCACCAGTCGGAGCTGTCCAGCCGCGCCGGAGTCCCCTGTGCTATTGCAGAACCGACGAGGCAGCACACAGTTAAGAGTGGGACACTACATACACGTCTCAGCAGGTGCAGAATGGAGCGATGCATGCCCATATTCTATGACGGTCTAGCCTTGCGTCCATGTAACTGGCGTAACCAGGCGTGGGTGTTGAAAAAGTGCCTCAACAGAACGGCTTTTCATCTGCGAGCATGCCGTCGCCGGTTTTCTTATCTCCGTTCGACTAAGTGGTGGCCGACACAACCGGTGTTGTCGGCTGACTGAGGAAGCGCACCAGTCGCTTGATGTTCTGAGCTACCGCTGCCAGAAAGAACTGCTCGCGCACGAACCTGAGTCTCCGCAGACGCAAGCGCCGCAATCCGATCTGATTCTTCAGTTCTGCAAACAAGGCCTCTACTTTCTTTCTCTGCCGTTGTGCTTTGGCGAACGCTGGCGTGTTGACCAACTCCCGCGCACGTTGTCGGGCTGGTTCGTTCTGGTGGATGATAAGGCCCCGGAAGGCAGCGCTGGTGCATTGTGGCCGGAGCGAGCACGGGCCACACTTTTTGCGTGTCCCGATGTAGTTGAAGGCTCGATTGCGATAAACTCGGCCACCGTAGTTGAGGAACTGGCCGGCGGGGCAGATGTAGCGATTGTGTTCCGGCTCGTAGGTAAAACGCGCGGGCCCGAAGTAGGGACTCCTCTTTCTGTGGATACTGTCGCGGGTTCGCATATACGGGGTGATGTTGCGATCCGCCAACCACTGCAAGAACTCCCCGTTCCCGTAGGTTGTATCGGCAGCCACCGATTCCGGCTCTCGTCCTTGCCACTGAGTGAACCGGGTGAGCATGTCTTGCGCGGCAACGGTTTCCTGACTCATGCGCGCCGCCGTAGCTTGCACTCCCACGATCACACAACTGTGATTGTCCACCAGATAGTTGTCGTAGTATCCCAGCCGCGCCGGTGTGCCGCCCTTGGTGGCGTAGGTAGAATCGGGATCGGTGGTCGAAACCTGGTCCTGTTCATGCGCCGGCTCCTCCACCGGATTCTGCTCTCCCACTTCCCGCAGATACTGCCGCACGGTGTGATGAACTTGGGCCGCTTCCGCTAACTGCTCGCGTGGAATCCGGCTCTCTTTAGCTGCATTCGCTTCGATGAAGCTGCCGTCCACTGATAAATGCGTCCCCTGCACCAGTCCCACTTCCACACACTGCCGCACGATCTGCTCAAACAATTGCTCAAACAGCTTCGACTCCTGAAACCGTCCGTGCCGGTTCTTGGAGAACGTGGAGTGATGCGGAATCTCCTGATCGAAGCCCAGGCCGGTGAACCAGCGCCACGCCAAATGCATGCGCAGTTCTTCCACCAACTTGCGCTCGCTGGTGATGCCGTACAAATAGCCGATCAACAGGATGCGCAGCAGAAGTTCGGGATCGATCGAGGGACGGCCACCCTCGCTGTAACTCTCTTTCAGCTTCTCCCGCACGAAGGCAAAGCTGATGTGCTTATCGATGAGCCGCAGCAGATGGGTTTCAGGAACTTGATCTTCCAGGCGGAAGTAATAGAACAGCGCTTCGGAGCGGTCGTGTTGCCCCATCATGATCAGCAGGCCTCCGAGAATCGGAATCAAACAGAGCATGGGCGAATGCTTTCTTCTAACACGCTTCCGCCGAATCTCATCCTGCTAATCGAGTGACTTTTTCAACACCCACAGGCGATTACACTCAAAATACCTCCTGCGCATCCCCATAATGCAGCTTGGCTAGGGTTCGAGTCCTTCGAAGCGCTTCGTCGCGGCGACGCGCGCGCGGGGGCGGGCAAAGTCAAAACCGGGTCCGGGGGTGGGGGGGGTAGCCGAATTTTTCCCGAAAGGTACTACCCCCGCTCCGGTTTGACCCTTCTTTTCTCTGACCTGTAAGATCGAAGGAGCACTCAGCATTCAGCATTCGGCGCAGGCGAAATAGTTTCGACGAATTTCGGCTGGCGGATTGTTGACGGTTGAGTGCTGACTGCTTTCTATGCCTCACGAATTGCCAAAAGCCTACGAGCCGGGCGCGATTGAAACGCGCTGGGCCGAATACTGGGTGAAAGAGAAACTGTTCTCGGTGAAGACGCCGGGGCCGGGCGAGACGCGTCCGGTGTTCACGCTGCTGCTGCCGCCGCCGAACGTTACGGGACGGCTGCACATGGGGCACATGCTCAACCAGACGCAGATGGATATTGTGGTGCGCTGGCATCGCATGCGCGGATTTATCACGCTGTGGCTGCCGGGGACCGATCATGCCGGGATCGCGACGCAGATGATGGTGGAAAAGCAGCTCGAAAGAGAAGGCAAGAAGCGCCGCGAGCTGGGCCGAGAAAAATTCATTGAGCGGGTGTGGGAATGGAAGAAGCTTTACGGCGGCGCGATTCTCGACCAGATGAAGCGGCTGGGCGCGTCGGTCGACTGGGATCGCGAGTACTTCACCATGGACGACAATCTTTCGCACGCGGTGCGCGAGGTGTTTGTCCGGCTGTATGAAGAAGGGCTGATCTACCGCGGAAATTACATTGTGAACTGGTGCCCGTGGCACGAGACGGCGATCTCCGATCTCGAAGTGAAGCACGAAGAGGTTGCGGGAAAGTTGTGGGAGATTCGGTATCCGGTGGTGGGGTCGGACGAATTCATTACGGTGGCGACCACGCGGCCCGAGACTATGCTGGGCGATACAGCGATTGCGGTGAATGCGAGGGACGAGCGCTATACGCATCTGCAGGGGAAGCATGTGCTGGTTCCGCTGATGAATCGCGAGATTCCGATTATTGCCGACGAACTGGCGCAGCCGGAGTTTGGCACGGGCGCGGTGAAGGTGACTCCGGCGCATGATCCCAACGATTTTCAGGCTGGCCTGCGGCACAACCTGCCGCAGATTAATGTGATGGACGAGCACGCGCACATGAACGCGAATGCTGGGGCGTATGCGGGCCTTGACCGGTTCGAGGCGCGCAAACGCGTGCTGGCCGATTTGCGGGAGCAGGGATTTCTGGTGGCGGAGAAGGAGTATGCGCTCTCCATTGGGAAGTGCGACCGCTGCGGAACGGTGGTCGAGCCGCGGCTGTCGGAGCAGTGGTTCATCAAGATCAAGCCGCTGGCCGAGCGCGCGAAGGCTGCCGTGGAGAGCGGCGAGATCACGATCGTTCCGGAGAATTATCGCCAGATTTATTTGAACTGGATGAATAGCATTTATGACTGGTGCATCTCGCGCCAGTTGTGGTGGGGACACCGGATTCCGGCGTGGACGTGCCAGGGCTGCAAGGAATTTATTGTGGCGCGCGAGGCGCCCAGCAAGTGCACGAAGTGCGGAGGCGCGGCGCTGGAGCAGGTTCCCGATGTGCTCGACACGTGGTTCTCGTCGGGCTTGCTTCCGTTCACAACATTGGGCTGGCCGGAGAAGACGCGGGATCAGGAGGTGTTTTATCCCACAACCCTGCTGATTACCGCATACGAGATTTTGTTCTTTTGGGTCGCGCGCATGATTATGTTCGGCTGCCACTTCATGGAGGGGCATGAGCAGGATCGCGCCATCAAGGGGGCCAGCGGCTGGGCAGACAAGAAGGACGATAGCGTGCCTTTCCGGCAGGTTTATATCCACGCGCTGGTGCGCGACGCCGAGCGGCAGAAGATGTCGAAGACCAAGGGCAACGTGATCGATCCCTTGGAAATTATTGAACGCTTTGGAACGGATGCGACACGGTTCACGCTGGCGGCGATGGCGGCGCCGGGCACCGACATTGCGTTCAGCGAGAGCCGCACCGACGGCTACCGCGCGTTTGCCAATAAAATATGGAACGCGGCGCGATTCATGTTCATGAATGTGGACAGGATCGAGCCCGGCCTGCGGCCCGGGACAGCCGGGGGCGGCTGTCTCCACATGGGAGTTGGTAATTTTGGGTCGGCGACCCTTGAGGACCGGTGGATTCTTTCACGATTCAATCGCGCGGTGGCTGATATGAACGATGCTCTCGGAACTTACCGATTTCACGAGGCCGCCAACCGCATCTATGATTTTTTCTGGGGCGAGTTTTGCGATTGGTATCTGGAGTTGATCAAGCCGCGGTTGAATTTTGAAGAGGGCGGCGACAAGAGCGCGGCGCGAGCGGCCTGCGCGAATTTGGTGAATTTGTTTGACGGGGCACTGCGACTGCTGCATCCGGTCATGCCATTTATTACGGAAGAAATCTGGCAGGCGCTCTACGAGGGCAAGGCTCCGCACAAGTCGATTGCTTTGGCGGGGTATCCGCAGGCAGATGAGAAGCAGTTTGATCTCGCCGCGGAAACCGAGATGGCAATCCTTCAGGATTTGATTGTCGGCGTGCGGAACTTGCGGGCGGAGTTGAAAGTTGAACCGAAGGTCAAGGTGCCGATAGAGGTGTTCGCGCATGAGGCGGAAATTCGCAAGATGATCGAGGCGAATCATGGCGCGGTCGAGCGGTTGGGTAACGTGGAGAAAATTACGTTCGTGGAGAATTCTCTGGCGAACCGGCCGGGCGCGCGTGGCACGGCACGATTTGATGTGCATGTGATTTACGAAAGAAAAATCGATGTGGGGGCGGAATCCGATCGCCTGAAGAAAGAATTGGAGAAGATCGAAAAAGAGTTGGGGAACAATCAGAGACAATTGGGGAACGAGCAGTTCCTGGCGAAGGCTCCAGCGAAAGTAGTCGAAGGCTTGCGGAGGCGAGGACAGGAATTGCTGGTGCTTCAGGAAAAGACTGTCGGTAAGTTAAAAGAGTTGCGGTAGAAGCACGGGAACAAAACCGGACAGCCGAGGCGGCTGTCCCTACGTGTTTCGAAATATGTTTCGGAGCGGTTTCGGCAACTATTTATGGATTGGAACTCACGACGGATTACGGCGGTTCTGGAAAACGCGCTGCTCGAAGACCGGGCGACGCGCGACGCTACCAGCTACGCCTGCATCGATCCCAATCAGCGGGCATCGGCGACGATTATTTCCAAGCAGGACTGCATCCTCGCGGGAATTGGGTGCGTGGCGCGCATTCTCGACGTGTATGCCGCGCTGGATGGAGCGGTGACCGCGCACTACGAAGTCACGACGCATCCGGAAATTTTCGACGGCGTGCGTCTGCACAAAGGGCAATCGGTGGCAGTCATCCGCCACAATGCGCGCGTAATTCTTTCCTGTGAGCGCGTGATGTTGAATTTCCTGCAACACATGAGCGGGATCGCGACACTGACGCGCAAGTTTGTGGAGGCGGTGTCGGGCACGAAGGCAAGGATCCTCGACACGCGCAAAACCGCACCCGGGCTGCGCATTATCGACAAAAACGCAGTCCGCTGCGGCGGCGGCCAGAATCATCGGCTGGATCTCTCGGATGGCGTGCTGATCAAGAATAATCACATTGCACTGGCGGGCGGGATTGTTCTCGCCCTGGAGCGCGCGGTGCGTAACCGCCGCGGGTCGCAAATCATCGAGGTGGAAGTACGTACGCTCGAGGAACTCGAACTGGCGCTGGCTCACGGCGGCGAAGCGATTCTGCTAGACAATATGTCGGTCGAAGATGTGCGCCGCGCCGTGGTGCGATGTTCGCAGCCAGACGTGCAGAAGGATGGGCGGCGCATCCCGGTGGAGTGCTCCGGGGGGATTCGCCTGGAGAACGTTCGAGCCTATGCCGAGACTGGGGTCGACTTCATTTCGGTGGGCCTGCTCACACATTCGCCCCAGGCCGTGGATATGAGCATGCGGGTGGTTCCGGCCTGAGGGACGATTGTTGTTTGGCGGCAATTCGCGCATAATCTCCGCATTACTAAAAGCTCCACAATTCGGGGGCGGGCGGCGCGAGCCAAGGCGCCGGCGGCGCATCAGCCCCAATCCACCGATCTGCGACTGGGGCGCATCGTACGCCTGCTCATGGAGCACGCTACCGTCGTTGTGAGCGGGACCAAGATTGCACAGGAAATTTCTTGCCATCGCTCTGAGGTGTGGCGTCTGATCCAGCAATTACGCGGCTTGAGCGTGGATGTGGCGGGCCATCCGGCGACGGGATATCGACTGCGTTCGGTTCCTGACCTTCTATTGCCGGAAATATTGCGGCCGCTGGTGCGCGGCACTATCTTCGACGAGCATCTTCACCATTTCTACAAAATTGGATCGACCAATACGGCTGCGATGACTGCCGCGGCAGAGGGTGCGCCCGAGGGCAGCGTTTTTCTTGCCGAAGAGCAGACTGCCGGCCGCGGGCGCGGAGCGAACACCTGGCAGTCTCCGCGTTCGACTGGGATTTATTGTTCGGTTGTGGTGCGGCCATCTCTGCCGCCGTCGGATGTGCCGGTGCTGTCGCTGGCGGCGGGGCTTGCGGTGCAGTCGGCGATTCAACAAATCGATTCGCGCGTGGACGCTGATTTGAAGTGGCCCAACGATGTGCTCGTTGACGGCAAGAAAGTCTGTGGAATTCTCACGGAGATGAATGCCGAGGCTACACGCGTGCGGCACATCGTGGTGGGCATCGGCATCAATGTAAATCAGGCGAGTTTCCCGAAGGAACTGCAGGCGACGTCTTTGCGCCTGTCCAGCGGAAGCGAGTGGTCGCGGGTCGAGTTGGCGGCTGCTTTGCTAAAATCACTCGATCGCGAGTATCGGCAGCTCGTGGAAAATTCCGATGCGCAGGAATCGATTCTGCGGCGCTTTGCGGAGAGTTCTACGTGGGTGCGGGGCAAGGCGGTGCGCATCGATGAGAATGGAGCGGGCTTTGAGGGAACGACGGAGGGCCTGGATGCTCGCGGGTTCTTGCAGGTTCGAACGCAGAAAGGAATCCGTACGGTGTTAAGCGGGACCGTAAGGGAGAAGTAGCGCCGACATCTTGCCGGCTGTCCCTGGAGCGTCTCGCTCTCGGCGCGGCGGGCGAGGACGCTCGCCGGACAGCCGCCGGGACGGCGGCGCTACAGTCAAAAAACATGCTTCTTGTCATTGATGTCGGCAACACGAACACGGTGCTGGGTGTTTTCGCGCGGGTGGCCAAAGTGCACGGCGCGGCTGCGGAGCCGGAGGAGACTCCGCGCTACGAGCGGCTTGTGGCCAACTGGCGAGTGGCTACCTCCCGCACTAGTACCGTGGATGAGTACGGAGTGCTATTCCGTAATTTATTTTCGATGGCCGGGCTGGAATCGAAAGGCATTCACGGCATCGTGATCTCCTCGGTCGTTCCGCCGCTTGATCCGGTGCTGCGGCAGGTGTGCGAGCGCTATTTCAGTTTGCGTCCGCTCTACATTGAACCCGGGATTAAGACTGGGATGCCGGTGCACTATGACAATCCCGCCGAAGTGGGGGCGGACCGGATTGTGAACGCGGTGGCGGCGTTCGAGAAATATGGCGGGCCGTGCGTGATCGTGGATTTTGGCACGGCGACGACGTTCGATTGCGTGTCGGCGAAGGGTGAATATCTGGGCGGCGTGATTTGCCCGGGAATCGGCATTTCAGCGGATGCGCTGTTTGAACGCACGGCGCGCTTGCCGCGCGTGGAAATTCGCAAACCTGAGCGGGTGATCGGCTCGAACACCGTGGGCAGCCTGCAGTCTGGTCTTTATTACGGATATCTTGGATTGGTGGACGGCATCCTCGAACTGCTGCTGACGGAGTTGGGGGCAGAGACGCGAGTGCTCGCGACCGGTGGCCTTGGACCGATGATTGGCAAAGGGTCGAAATACATTAAGAATGTGGATGAGTTTCTAACGCTCGAAGGATTGCGCATTATCTGGGAGCGAAATGGATCGGCACGCAAGGATTCGGCGCTGGGGACGAATCCCGCGTCGAAAGCGGCGTCCAAGCCGGGGCAGGGAAAATCGAAGAATGGCAATGCTGCTTCCGTGAGTTCCTCTTCCCGATCGGTTCGCTGACCTGCCGTGGAAAATTACTTCAATTATTTCAGTGAGATTGAAGAGCGCTACCTGCGGCGACGCGGCGGAGGCCTGCTGCTTTCGACGCTGGATTGGGCGCTGATCGAGACCTGGAAGGATGCCGGAATTCCG
Source organism: uncultured Acidobacteriaceae bacterium (assembly GCA_963708335.1). GTDB lineage: Bacteria > Acidobacteriota > Terriglobia > Terriglobales > Acidobacteriaceae > Sulfotelmatobacter. The sequence goes on from OY970205.1 coordinate 539,654, forward strand.
CTGGAAGCGGCGCTGCGCGGAATCGATGAAGCTTTCGACCGCTATGAGCAGCGGCCCTCGAAAACGAAAAAAGTAAACAGCCTGGCTTACTGCTCGCAACTGGTGCTGTCGGCGGCGGAGGACATGAAGGAAGCCGCGGTTGGGGCGAGTGGGGAGGCCCCCGCGAAATCGCGCGGCGGGCAAGGGTTTGAAGCGGAGACAGTTGCAGCTTTCTTGCGGCAAAATGCGGAGTTGCTGGAAGGCGCGAAGTTACCACAGGCGGGCGGAGTTGCAGCGCTTGCGCACGAGACTGCGAAAACTTTGCGCGAGCTTTCCGAAGGAATCGAAAACAAAAATACGACACGACTGGAGGATCTAGAGCGCCGGCTCACCGTGCTGGAGGAAAAACTTTTTGCCCTTCTGCTGGCGTGCACGCCGGATGAAGAGGTGGTTGCGGTCCGGGCAGAGGCCGACCGCGACCTGATTCCTTACCGCAGCAAAATGTCGGCGGCGCAGATCGATCAACTGCAACGGCAGTATGTACACAAACGCCTGCTGGAAAAATACAAGCTGCCCCGACTGAGCCTGTTTTATATGTGATAGCCGTGACCCAATCGTTCGACGCACTGATTCTCGGCGGCGGCGCGGCTGGCTTGATGTGCGCCATCGAGGCGGGCAAGCGCGGACGCCGCGTCGCGGTTCTGGAACATGCCGACCGGCTGGGGAAAAAGATACTCGTCTCTGGCGGCGGGCGCTGCAATTTTACGAACATCCATTGCCAGCCGGAGAATTTTATTTGCGCCAATCCCCATTTTGCCAAGTCGGCGTTGGCGCGCTACACGCCGGCGGATTTCATCGAACTGGTGGACAAGCACCACATTCCTTATCACGAAAAAACACTGGGACAATTGTTTTGCGACCGGTCGGCTCGGGGGATCCTGCAGATGCTGGAGCAGGAGTGCGCGTCGGCGGGCGTGACGATTTTTCTGAACACGAAGATTGTGGCGGTAACGAAAACGCAGGACTTCGTTGTGCGGACAGCCAATGCGGAATTTCGCGCTCCAAAGCTGGTCGTGGCGACTGGCGGCCTGTCGATCCCTAAAATCGGCGCGACGTCATTCGGTTACGACCTGGCGCGGCAGTTTGGACTGAGGATTCGGGAGCCGTGGCCGGGCCTGGTACCCCTGGTGTTGAGCGGCGAGGACCGTACGCGCTACTGCGATTTGAGCGGCGTTTCGGCTGAGGCGATGGTTTCGTGCGACGGGCAACAGTTCCGAGAGAAAATGCTGATTACTCATCGCGGGCTGAGCGGACCTGCGATTCTGCAGATTTCGTCGTATTGGAAGATGTCAAAAGAGATCCGAATCGACCTGGCGCCGGATGTCGAAGTGACAAGCATCTTCAAAGACCCGAAGGTGCCGCGAACCATGACGACGCTGCGAGCGGAACTCCGCAAAACACTGCCGGTCCGTTTTGCAGACCGCTGGCTCGACCTGCATGCGCCAGCCTCGTGGACGAATGCTGCTCTGGCTGAAATCGAGCAGCAGACGCACGCCTGGACTATTTCACCGGCAGGAACCGAAGGCTATGACAAGGCCGAAGTCACCGCCGGCGGCGTCGACACGGACGAACTTTCCGCGAAGACGATGGAGAGCCACAAAGTTGCTGGTCTTTTTTTTATCGGCGAGGTCGTGGATGTGACAGGGCAACTCGGGGGATTCAATTTTCAGTGGGCTTGGGCCTCTGGAGCGGTTGCTGGGAGGGCGGTGTAGACTAATTTTCCAGAATTCTTCCGGAGGAAACGGAATGAGCCGAAGCAGAAGCTTCCTACGATCGATTTGTTATCTGTTTGTGTTGACGTTCATCGCGACTGCCGCGTTCGCACAGACGCCGTCTTCGACTCTTTTGATACTGGCCAAGAGCGACAATACTGTTGCGATCGTTGACCCGGCGACGCTGAAAGTTCTGGCTCGGATCCCCGCCGGCCCGGATCCGCACGAGATCATCGCATCGGAGGATGGCAAGCTCGCCTACGTTTCGAACTATGGTGGAGTAGATAGCACGCTCAATACTATTTCGGTGGTTGACTTGATTAAACGCAAAGCCTTGCCTCCGATCAATTTGGGTGCGTTGCATTCCACGCACGGGCTGGACTTTGCGAGCGGCAAACTTTATTTCACCGCGGAAACGAATAAGGACGAAAGTCAGCACGCCTCTTCCGAACTCCCGTCAACGTCTTCCGCGCCCCCGGAGGATTTCTTATCGCCCTCACCTACGGTCCCAACAGCCAAGGGGTTCAAAACGTCCTGGCCGCTGGCGGCGCCGAACTCGAAACCCGCCACACAAAATATCGCCCTTCCGCCCCCACTCTAGTCGACGACCATACCTGCCGCCACTTCCCGCTACCGGTCCGCCTCATTCTCCGAATCATCGGCGCCACGCACTTTCTCCAAGTCGCCAGTTCTCGAATCGCATAAGGCGCCCCCCCGGTGTCGGTTACCGTCGCTTGCGACTCCGCGGTCACAATTTGCTTTTTAAGGACACTTCTTTTGCCGAAGAGGCCCGTTCTAGTCTCGGGGCGCCTGGAGTACGCGAACTAGACAGTGACGATTCTAAGAGTCGGGAAAGCGGCTTTATAGAGACCCTCGTCGAGAGTAAGCAGCGAGTAGTTGCGCCTCAAGGCGTAACCCCCGATTACGAAATCCGCCAGAATGCGGCGTGGCCCAACCTCCCGATGTTTACGACGGCGCGTCGCATAAGCCTGGAAAGCCTGTCCTGCGAGTCGCCATACTGCCTCTTCCAACTCCCAGTCCACAACGATACCTGTGTCCCGAAAAAAGGCGTCGAGGAACGTTTCCGTGCGCCCCGCGAACGCCATCAATTCCGCAAAAACCGGTGCGGGAACAATCAGGTTTCCGCGCAAAAGGGCGGCATCCAGCGCCGCCTGGGCGGCGGCGTTCAGCGCATCGTCACGGTCCCAGAGAGCAACAATAATGTTCGTGTCGATGACTGTGCTCATTGCCCGCGCAGCTCTCGCAGACTTCGCACAATGGCTTTCCTGCCCGAGCTTGTGAGTCCGTTCCCAACTCCCCGATACGGCGCAAATGGGCTCTTCGCGCGCACCGGGCGGACGTTAGCACCGGCTCCGCTGGTTTCAAACACCAGGTGATCACCAGGCTTCACGCCCAGGAATTTACGGATCTCATGTGGCACCGTAATCTGTCCTTTGCTGGTAATTCGCGCTTGCTTCTGCATCGGGGGACTCTCCTTACCTCATTATATACCTCCTTACTTTTTCCGAATCACGGCAAAAACTCTCTCTTCCTGACAGTGCTATCCTACCGAGTCGCACCATTAACTTTAAGGACACACCTCTTTGCCAACCAATCCCGTTCTCGTTATCCACGGCGGCGCCTGGGCCATGCCCGACGACATGGTCGACGCCCACCTGCGCGGCGTGAACAACGCTCTGGCCGCAGGATGGCGCATGCTCGAGCGCGGCGCCTCGGCGCTCGACGCCGTCGAGGAAGCCGTCGTCATCCTCGAAGACGACGAGACCTTCGACGCCGGGCGCGGCAGCTTCCTCAACCGCGACGGCAAGGTTCAACTCGATGCCCTGATCATGGACGGCGCCACTCTCCGCGCCGGTGGCGTCGGATGCGTCGAGCGCCTGCGCAATCCCGTGCGCGCCGCCCGCAAGATTCTCAGCGACAGCCCGCACGTTTATTTCGTCGGCCCCGGCGCCGAGCAATTCGCCGCCGAACACGGCGTCCCGCTCTGCGACAACCAAGATCTGATCATCCCGCGGGAAATCGAGCGCCTCCGCGCCTACCAGGCGAAAAGCCCCACTTCTGGCGCAAAGAACGCGCCAGAAATGGGGCACCCGGCACCTGGAAGCGAATTGTTCGCACCACCTCCTGACGACGATATGACGATTTCTCACGACACCGTCGGCGCCGTCGCCCTCGACCGCAACGGCAACATCGCCGCCGCCACTTCCACCGGCGGCACGCTGAACAAGGCTCCCGGACGCCTCGGCGATTCTTCGCTTATCGGTTGCGGCTGCTACGCCAACAACGAGAGCGCCGCCGTCTCCACCACCGGGTGGGGGGAGCCGATCATGAAATTGGTTCTGGCGAAGTGGACTGCCGACCGCATTTCCGCCGGCAATCTCCCCGAATGGTCTGCGCAGGAGGCAATGAACTATCTGAAGCAGCGTCTGAACGGCCACGGTGGCATCATCGTGCTAAACCCTGAAGGCCACATCGGCATCGCCCACAACACTCCCCGCATGGCCTGGGCCTACAAGACCCTCCAGCAGCAGGATGCAGGCGTAATTCGCGAAAGCTCGTGACCTCGGCTTCCGGCCCCGGCTCAACATGATTGCTTCGCGTTCCACCTTGGTCATCGTGAGGCGCGACTTGTGCGCCGAAGGACCCGTGCAGTCGCCGGCAAAGCCGTCACGCGGCCTCTACGAATCCGAAGCCTGAAGCCGGACCCGGATTTTTAGTTACCTCGGTCAATTGCTCGGCTCACTCTCACATGCTGTAATCGGCGCGGATGCCTTCCATTCAAAAATGTCCGAAGTGCGGCTTTGAACTGACCGATACTTCCTCCTCCGTATGCCCGGTGTGCGCAACTCCGATTTCCGGAGCCATATCTGGAGCAAGGATCGCGAGCCGCCCGAACCTCTGGATCGGTGCGCTCGTTCAGTTCGCCTTCATGACGACCTTTATGCTCGTATTCCGATTTCCAAAGATCTTGATCGCCTTTTTCGGAGTCATGATCGTGCTCGGCACGGCGCTCACCGGCTGGGCCAAGCGAAAGCAACTCGCACCACGCCCGCCGCAAAGACCCTTATCTCACCCGACGCTATTTAAGGTCTTGAGTCTCGGTATCGCGTTCTGCTCGCTTGTACTCTTCTCGACCCTGCTCTTCGGTTTCGTGATGTTCGTGAATAACTGGAACGACTGGCATCGTTATCAAGGACAGCCTTACCATCGCACGGAGTTCGTCGTGGCGCACACTTACTACCAAAGGGGTTCAAAAGGTGGCGTCGATGCGTACGCCAGCGGTATCGTGGAAGGCCAGCGCGAGTGGATGAGCCTCCTGCGTCCTTACCTGCCCACCGTTCCGCGCAGTGAGGCAGAACTCGACGAGCAGGTTCCCGTCGGAACATCGATTCCCATTTATCTGTTCCCGGCAATGAAGGGACGATCGCGGGTGCGACTCTACTCGGACACACCGCCAGCGGAAGCCTATCATCGCACAGCAATGAACACCGTCAACTATGGTCTTGGCGGCGCGGTTCTCAGTGCCGCAGTCATTTTCGTGCTGATTCGTCTCAGAAGAATGTGCTTCGCGGAAACCGATTCCTCGATTCAAAAGTTGGCAGCGTCGCAAGGTCGATAACTTTCTGAACCGCCTATAAAACAATCCACAAACAAGAATCCGGGATTGAGCGCAGCGCCCCTGACGCAAGACCGCGATCTCAGCGCTCTGTGCGAATGTTTCCCAGCCAGGGAATGCCGAGCGCACCTCGATGCACTTCTACGATCGCCATATCATTATTTTGAAATTGCCCAAACACCGGGTAGGAAACCTGCAGCTCCTCAGAAGAATGATTGGCTCGCCACGAGGACGTTTTTAGATAGTACGAATAACTTTTCCCATGCCGAATCGTCTTCTGCATTACCAGCACACGATGCGACTCTACGAGAGAACGATCAAGCCCGCCATTCACGAATAAAACGGCTGCAACGCCAAGTGGAACAAGGGCGGCCCAGGTTATCATCGGGAAGAACGAGCTGACGTCGTCGCCACGCTTCTGCCTCTTCTGCAGTTGAGAAACTAAAACAATGCAGATCGCAAAAAGGATGAAAACACTTACGGAGTAAAAGCTCCGCTCAAGCGGAGGATAAATCAAAATCGCGAGCATGGTTCCGATCAGCCCCGCTGCGGGTGCGATCGGCAGCCAGCGATTCATGCGGTATCGGCGCTCGCCAAATGGCTCGGGCTGTGCGAGCCCGGATTCGGCCGGTTTTAAACGAACTTCGAGCATTGTGGCTGGTATATCACGAGAACTGCCCATGGAGCGGTTGGTTAAGGAATGAGTTGATTACTATAGTTCCCGGCATTTGAAGCGATCTTCTTGGTTCCACCAAACAACGCCCACTGACTCCCACTGAACACTGGCCACTGCGCTAAAGCCACCCCTTGGTTCGCGCAATGCGCGCCGCTTCCACGCGATTGCTCGCGCCCAGCTTACTGATCGCCTCGGAAAGATAATTCCGCACTGTGCCGTCCGAGAGCCCTAACTCACCAGCAATGTCGCCGCTTGCCATGCCCTCTCCCGCCAGCCGCAGCACCTGCCGTTCGCGATCGGTGAGCGGATCCATCTCGCCCCAGGCTTCAGTCGCCAGCTCCGGATGAATCACCCGCAATCCTTGATGCACGCGCCGCACCGCGTCGGCGAGTTCCTCGGCCCGCATATCCTTCAGCAAGTATCCAGACGCGCCCGCCTCGAGCGCCCGCCGCAAATATCCGGACCGCGCAAAGGTCGTCACGATCACGACGCGTGTCCCCGTCCGCCTCCGCTTCAACTCCGCCGCCGCGTCCAGGCCGCTCATGTGCGGCATTTCAATGTCGGTGATGAAAACATCCGGCTTGTGCGCCAGCACGGCCTCGATCGCTTCTTTCCCATTGCGCGCTTGCGCCACTACCGAAATGTCGCCCTCGATTTCGAGCAATGCCGCCAGCGCTCCCAGCACCATCCCCTGGTCTTCCGCCAGCACCACGCGGATGGTCTTACGCCCTTCTTTGCTTGACGGATTCAATTCCGGCAGCCTTCATTCTTCGACTCGACTTCTTTCAGAGGTAGTGTGATAGTCAGCGTGGTGCCCGCTGCGGTGCTGCGATCGAGCGTGCCGCCCAGCATCTCGACTCGTTCGCGCATGCCGCGCAAACCATTGCCCTCGCCGTTGGAACTGCCGCAACCATCGTCGTGAATCTCAAACCGGCAACTTCCGTTCTGCTGCTCAAGGCGCATGCGGCACGTTCGTGCCTGCGCATGACGGACGACGTTAGTCACCGCCTCTCGCACCGCAAGAGAGAGCACACTCTCCTGCACCGCCGGCAATTTCATGGTGGTTGCAGCGTCGCATTGCACCGTCAGCCCGGCCGTTTCCAGCGTTGATTTCGCTTGCGCCAATTCCGCCACCAGCCCTCTAGAACGATATCCGCGAATCGCATCCCGCACATCGGACAACGCCTGCCGCGAGATCTCCTCCACTTCGCGGATTTCTTTTCCCGCCCGTTGCGGATCGCGGTCCACCAGCTTTCCGGCGAGTTCCGACTTCAGCGTGATCACCGACAGCGTATGCCCCAGAACGTCGTGCAGATCGCGCGCAATGCGCTCGCGCTCAGCTACCTTTGCCAGATTTTCAATTTCTTCGTTCGCCTTCCGCAGCTTGCGGTGCATGCGGTTGCGTTCGGCGAAAAAGATGTTACCGGCGCCGATGAATACGGGAAAAACCGCCGCCCAAAAAAGCTCCCAAACATTTACGTGGAGAACAAATCCTTCGATAGCAGCGACGGCCGCTACGATGCCCAAGCCTGCGATTGCCTTCTTTTGCGTGTCGACTAGGAAGGGAACCATGGCGGCTGCAAAAATGAAGAACGTGCAAGCGCCCGGATTAAAGGGAAGATACAAGACGCCCAGAAGCATCATGCCGCCGACGTGCACCAAGGGCCGAGGCCTCTCCAGCAAGAAAATTCCCCAGTAAAGCACGAGAAATATCGCGGCTCCCACACCGTCGAAGATCCATTGTCTGCGGCTGACATGCTCTACGACGGGTTGAACGAAGAAGAAACCGAGATAAAGTACCCAGAGCAAAGGACCCCATCCGTGATCCCTGTCGTGAAGCACGGCACCGAGCGGTCGGATTTTCATCGACCAACCTCGTGCCGCAGAACTCTCGTCGAACTCACGCGAACCTAGGAACGGCATGTCTTTATTGTCGACCTCGCAGTCAATTCCTGCCAGTTCTAAAACTGGGTTTTGCGGCGAACCACACGAACATTGCCGCGGGAACGAGCAGGCCCAGCCACTTCGATCCACTGTATAGCGCTGCCATTCCCAGCAGGATCAGAACGATCATCCAGCCCATTGATTTCTTCGAGTTTGTACTCATACGCCACTCCTTTGCTGCAGCAACCCGCGGCCCCGCAACATTATCCGTACAGTTTTCCTTGATCGCGCTGAAAGCCGATGCGGGCCACGCCAAGGCAGATCATGGTGAACCCCAGCAGCACTTCCCAATGCGTCGCGTTCGATTCGTGGCTCCCCGCACCAACGACCCCCAGCGCCAGTTGCGACAAATGATACGGAGGCAACACCAGCGCGATCTGCCGCACCACCTTCGGCAGAAACATGAATGGCACCCACAGTCCGCTGCAGAACGACATGGGCAGATAAATCAAATTGATGGTCGCGGGCGCCGAATTCGGCCCGGTGAAATATCCCAGAGCCAACCCCATCGCGGAGAACGGCAGCGAACCTGCCACCAGCGTTGCCAGCAGCCGCGCGAAATCGCCGACCGGCATTCGCACTCCGCCCAATGTGATTCCCAGCGTAAACAGCGCAAGCACGATGATCGTGCTGAAGATCATGCTGGTCGCCACCTTCGCCGCGAAATACGCGAACGGCGGCATCGGGCTCGCGCGCTTCACCTGCAACCATCCCAGTCCGCGATCCGAGGCCAGGCCGGCCGCCGTTCCAAATAACGACGCGCCCATCACTCCGAACGTGCCGTAGGTCGCAATCAGGTACGTCGCCACGCCCGTGGTCCCAATCGACTGTTTCGAATTCAGCACCAGCCCAAACAGCACATAAAACATGATCGGGAAGCTGAGCACTGACGCCGTGTACACTCGCAACCGCAGGTTCTTCAAAAATTCGTACTTTGCTTCCTTCAAATAAATCGTCGCGGTATGACTCGGCGTGCGTTGAACTTGCGTGTTGCCCAACACCATGGTCGCTGTGCTCATTGCATTCCTCCGGCGTAAATTCGACTCAGTTGGAATTTCCTTCGCGTGTCGCGTCCGCAGTCAGCGCCAGGAATGCCTCTTCCAGTCCCGCGCTCGTGACTTCAAGGCTCGACAGATTCACATCCCGCGCCAGCAATTCGCGGACAATCGATTCCGCCTCGGCGCCGTGGATTTCCACCGCCTCGCGATCTTCTTTTACCTCAGTCACGCCCCGAATCTGGCGAATCGTGCTCACCCCCAGACTCGTGATGCAGCGAATTCGCTTGCCCGCGGTTTTCGCCTTGATCTCCGCCGGAGTTCCCTCCGCGATAATTTCCCCCTGATTGATGACCGCGACTCGGTCGGCCAGCGCGTCGGCCTCCTGCAGATAATGTGTGGTTAGCAGCACCGTCTTGCCGCGCCCTACCATCTTGCGAATCTCGTCCCACAACATGCGCCGCGCTTCCACATCGAGACCAACCGTCGGCTCGTCGAGAAAAAGAAGATCTGGATCGCCGCAGATCGCCAACGCAAACAGCACTCGCTGGCGTTGTCCTCCCGAAAGATCGCCGAACTTTCGATCGCGCAGTTTTTCCAGACCTGCGGCCGCCAGCACTTCGTCCGCCGCCATCGGCCTTTTGTAATAACTGGAAAACAAGTCGATGTGCTCACCGACCCGCAGCGTTTCCGGAACCCGTCCCACCTGTAACATCGCTCCGGTTCTCATACGGTTTTCAGGATTCGTGGGGTCGCCACCGAAAACACGCGCTCTTCCCGAATTGGGCGGCATCAATCCCAGCAGCAACTTCACCGCCGTCGTCTTGCCCGCCCCGTTCGGACCCAGCAACGCTACGACTTCTCCCGCGCGCACCCGGAAATCCACCCCGCGCAGGGCCCGGACGCTGCCGTAGTTTTTATTTACCCTTTCCAGACTGGCCACAACCAAGTTCGCATCTGATTGGTCCACCCGCACCGTCTGTTCTAATGTCGCGATCATCTTTATCTCCCCGCGTTTAGGCCTCGTCCAACGGCCCTTGATTCTTGGTTTCCATTTCGTGAGTCGATCATCGCGGAAGAAGAAAGGACGCACCAGTGCCATCCATCACGCGGCTGGCGTGACAAATGTCATCCTTGAATTTCCGAATTTTGGGTTTTGGCGGAGGATTCAGCGCGCAGGGAGGATCGGGCAAGAATCGTCAAAATATCGGTAAAAATCGAGATGTCGGGCTGCTTGTTACGAAATCCGAACAATTAACGACTGTTCAGGCCACCTTCGACTCCGCACAGGCCGCAGAGTTCCCGACTACCAATACTCCAATTTGAGCGACTGGCACGGCTTTGCGTTTGTCCGGATTTCGTAACAAGTCGTGTAGAACCAAATTTTCACACAATTGCCGTCACAACCCGCCTCGTGTTTGATATCATTCCTCCACTTTTCTTTGGAGGCAAAGAGATGCTGCCGGCGGGAAAAAGCCTTCGCACTCTTCGCGAAAAACTCGGCCTTACAATGCGCGACGTCGAAACCTCGAGCGCGCGTGTTGCCGATAAATATCGCAACGAAGAATTTTCCATCCCCCCCAGCCGTCTCTCCGATATCGAGACCAAAGGTATTTTACCCAGCATTTACCGCCTCTACACTCTCTCCATTATTTATCGCCGCGATCTTCGCGAGTTAATGTCGTGGTATGGCGTCGACCTGAACAACATGGCTGCCGATTTGGGATTAGTCGCGCCGCCAAAATCTCACCTTTCCGACGCTCTTGCGGGCCTATCTTCAGTGCAAATTCCCGTTCGCATGGATCCCGGCTTCGACGAGCGCCGCACCACGAATCTCGGCCGCATGGTCGAACAATGGGGACTCGTACCCATTGCCTACCTCGCGCAATTTGCCAACACCGACTTCACTTATGGTTACGTCGGCACTCACGATCTGACCATGTACCCCATTCTGCCGCCGGGCAGTTTCATTCAGGTCGATGAATCTAGAAACAAAGTTCTGGGAGGTTCCTGGCGTTCCGAATATGAGCGTCCCATTTATTTCGTGGAAACTCGCGAGGGCCACACCTGCTGCTGGTGCAACATGCGCCGCGAAGAGATCATCCTGCAACCGCACCCCCTCTCTCCCGTTCCGGTGCGCATCCTGCGTCACCCTCAGGAAGCCGAAGTCCTCGGCCAAGTCGTGGGAGTTGCTATGAAATTGACCGAGTGGAGCGCCCTCGATTCTTCTCCAAACTCGAAAGCGCCAGCAGCACTGAACTAAGATGACTTGCAGACGCTAAGTCCTGCCGATCCCCCGGCAGCAGATCCTCAAAGTGTTCGCGCAAACGCTCCACATAAGATCCGGCCGCAACCCCGCTCTCCCGACTCGATTCGTCCAGATCTTCTACCAGCGACTGCAGCGGCGTCCTTAGAACTCCGGCCACAACCTCGGCATGCGCCGTCTTCAAGGCGCGCTCGGAAGATTCCGCCCCGTGCACCAGTTCCATCCCCCAGTGTTCGTACCGACCTTGCGCGCGCCGCAACGAAGCCAAATACGCCAGTTTCCCGAGCAGCCCTGAAACCGCCGCCAGGGTAGTTTCTTTGACGTCCTGCATAGCAGATTTCAGCGTCATTTTGTTACGAATTCCGAACGCTCCCCCTATCTTTAGTAACGTTGTTACCCCAGGAGCGCTCATGAAATTATCACGGTCTAACTCGCAGTCACAAGGAGAAAAACACCGTGAAACGTGTTCTTTTAATGCTTGGCGCAGCTGTCCTATTCCTCAACACTTTAGTCCTTCCAACCGTGGTTAAAGCTGATGGCGGCGGCAGCGGGGGCGGCTGCGGCACCACAATCTGCAAGCCGTAATCCTGAAAGTATGCACGAAGGATCGTCAAGTTCAACAACGAACTCGCCGGTCTTACAAAATCCGGACAAGATCGACTCGACATTGCCGCCTGCAGCCGCTGGCTGTATAGTTTGCCACTACGGCTATGCTGCAGGCGCATTCATTCCTTTGGCACTACCTCTGGGTCGCCCCTAATGTCCTATTGCTGATTTTGGCAGGCATTCTTTGGAGACGTGGAACCGCACGCCAGTTTCCTGCGTTTTTTGCGTACGCCATCCTCGCCGGTATTAGTCAACTGCTCGTATACGCCTCTGATGTCCTGCCCGTTTCCGCAAAGGGTTATTGGTACGCCGACTGCTCCGATTTAGCCCTCCAAGGAATATTAAAGCTTCTGCTCATCGGCGAAATTTTTGCCCTCGTCTTCGGTGCCTACGCTTCTTTGGCTCAACTAGGGAAAGTCATTCTCCGCGGCATTGGCGCTATTTTACTGCTTGCCGGTGTTTTGGCGGCTGCCTACGCCCCACAGAGTGATTCCGTCGCGATCGTCTACCGCGCCAATCTTCTGGAGCAAACCACCTACATCGTCGAGTGCGGCGTCCTGGTAGCTGTCTTCCTTTTCGCTGCCTATTTCCATCTCGAATGGCCCCGCAAGATTTTCGGAATTGCTCTCGGCCTGAGCTTCTCCGCCTGCGTGCACCTGGCGACGTGGGCAATGATTGACAATGGCGGCCTTACGCACTCCACCCGCATCCTCCTCGTTTTCGTCAACATGGCAGCGTTTCATCTCTGCGTTCTGCTCTGGTTCTATTACCTGCTCGTTCCCGGGAAAGTTACCGCAAAGGCCGTCGTCCCTCTGCCCGAAAATACACTCGACGTTTGGAACCGCGAACTGGAGCGCCTGGTGCATCCATGACCGTTGCGATCATTCTCGTTGTCGCTGCCGTACTGGCGTTAGCCTTAATCTCCACCATCACGCTGTCCCGCAGTCTGCAGATTTCCTCGAGCTCGGCCCTCGCATCTCAAATCCGCCCCATCGACATTGAGGCTTTCCGCAATCTCGTCGATCCCGCGGAAGACGAATATCTGCGCCAGCGCCTTTCGTCCGCGGAGTTTCGCCTGGTCCGCCGCGAGCGCCTGCGCGCGATGGCAGCCTACATCCAGATCGCGGCCAAAAACGCCGCCGTTCTTGTTCGCATGGGGCAAGTCGCCTTGACCGCTAACACCCTCACCGGAAATGTTCAGACTGCCGAGGCCGCGCGGCAACTGGTGGACAGTGCCCTGCGCCTGCGCCGTAACGCCACTTTCGCGCTTCTCAAGATTTACGTTGCGCTGGCTTGGCCCAACTCCGGCTTGGCCGCCGCCCCCATCCTCCGCGGCTACGAACGGCTGAATGGCGCCGCCATGCTATTTGGACGGCTGCAAAATCCCGCCGCCCCGGTCCGCATTTCAGCCACTTTCTGATTCGGTCGCGACCACGATTCGCCGAGTTGACCGGCGATGGTTGTTTTGTTTCGCTGTCGCCTACCGCCTCCAGTTCAACAACCGCCCTGGTAACTTTAGAAACCAACGTTCCTCACTCCTTACTTGTTTTCGCTTGTGGTTCTGTTATAAAACCACCGAGATTCAATCGTCCCAGTTCATTCTGTGACTACATCGGCAATCTGCCGCGGGAATGTCCCCGCCATAAGTTCGCCTTCGCGAGTCCAAGGGAGAACCTCATGATCCGCATCGCTCAAGCCGTCTCCTTGAGTTTTTGGTTGTTGTTTCTTTCCGCCATTTCTTTTGCTCAGGGCGGCGTGGCCACTGGCGATTTGCATGTCACGGTCAAAGACGCCAAGGGAAACCTGGTCGCCAACGCGGCCGTGACCGCTCGCGAAGTCGCAAAGGGCGTGGAGCGCGCCGCCACCGGCGACGGCGAAGGGGGCTACAGCATTCGCCAATTGCCTCCCGGCTCCTATTCCGTCACTATCGAAACTCCAGGCTTCACCAAAGTTGAAAACACCAACGTCATCATCACCGTCGGCGGCACGGTCGAACTTCCCGTAGCGCTCGAAGTTGCTGGAGGCCGCGAAGTCGTCGAAGTAAATTCGCAGGCCGATCTCGTCGAGACCTCGCGCAGCTCCACCACCGACACCATCGGCCAGCGCCGCATCGACAATCTTCCCATCAATGGCCGCAACTACATCAACTTCACCCTCACCGATTCCCAAGTCGTCCGTGACAACGCTCCCAGCCTCGGCGCTGCACCCACCTCCGGCCTCAACATGAGCGGCCAGCGTGCGCGTTCGAATTTGGTGAATGTCGACGGCGCCGACGCCACCGACAACTCCGTCAACGGCGTCCGCTCCACCGTCTCGCAGGAAGACGTGCAGGAATTTCAAATCATTACCAATAACTACGCGGCGGAATACGGCCGCGCCGCCGGTGGAGTCGTCAACATCATCACCCGCTCCGGCTCCAATGGCTTTCACGGCGACGTCTTCGGCTTCCTTCGTAATCGCGCCTTCCAGGCGGTGAACCCCTTCAGCACCGTTCCCAATCCTGCTTACACGCGCGTGCAAGCTGGCGTCGCCTTCGGCGGAGCTCTCAAAAAGGATAAGTCTTTTTACTTTTTTTCCTACGAGATCACGCGCCGCCATGAAACCGGATTCTCCAGCATCGGCCAGGGAAATTTCGGCCTGGTTCCCTTCGACACCTCGCAAGTCTTGCTTCCTTTCGGCACGCTGCAAATGACTCCGGCCCAGGTCAGCTTCCTCACTAATCCCAGCGTGCTCGCCTTGGAAGGCGTTAGCCCAGCCTTCGCCGCAGGCGTGGCCCAGTACGCTGTTCTCGCAGGCGCATCCTCCGGCCAGGCCGTTCAAGGAATATGGCCGACTCGGTTGGTCCAAGGCTTAAGCGGAGGGTTCCTTTCAAGCTGGGCGGGCTTTCCCACAAGTTGTGCCCCGCCGGGACCGTGCGTTCCTGTCCCGAATTCTTATCAGACCTTGGCTTCGCAGGAAGGAAACTTCCCCGTCTTTGAAGGCACCAGCCTCTACTCGCTTCGCCTCGACCAAAACGTCGGATCCAATCACCGCCTGACTTTCCGCGTCAACGTCAGCCCCAGCACCGTGACCGGCATTGAAGGCAGCGGCCAGGACCAGCCTTTCGGGCAAAACGCTTATTCGCGCACCTCGGAACAGACTTATCGCGACGTTGCCGGCGTCTTTCAAGACACCTGGACTCTCGGCACCAACAAGGTCAACGAATTCCGCTTTCAATACGCCCGCCGCGGGCTCTCGTACTTCTACAACACGAAAATTCCCGGAGGCGCTGACCCCGCCATCAACATTCCCGGCTTCGCCTACTTCGGTCGCGAACCCTACTCCTACATCCAGCGCGTGGAGCAGCGCTACCAGTTCACCGACAATTTTTCCTGGACCATCGGCCGCCACAATACGAAGTTTGGCGCGGACGTGAATTATCTTCCGCTCACCGCAATCTTCACCGTCAACTACGGCGGCGTCTACGATTTCGGCAGCTTCAGTTCTTCCAACTTAGGCTTCACTTCCCCGATTCCCGGCGCTCCTTTCCCCAACCTCTCGCCCGTGCAGGCTTACGGCGCCGGCTTGCCCGGAGATTTCATTCAGGGCATTGGCAGCCCCAGCGACTCTTTCAAGAACATTCCCATCGGCGCGTTCTGGCAGGACTCCTGGCGCGTCAGCCCCAACGTCACGCTCAACTACGGCATACGCTATGACGTGGAAATTCCTCCCAGCTTCAAGGCCCCGCAAGGCCTAGCTCTGCCCGCTTACAACTTGCTGGGATTGCAGAAAGGCATTCAGACCGATACCAACAACATTCAGCCCCGCATCGGCCTGGCCTGGGATCCAGCAGGAAACGGCAAGACGGTCGTCCGCGCCTCCTACGGTATGTTCTATGACCATCCCCTTCTCGGCCTCTACTTCCTCGGCGATGCTTCCGACGGCTCCTCCAGCGGGCAACTTGCCTTTGCGGGCACTGGACTCTGTTCTGGTCCGGGCAATCCCAGCAATCTGAATGCGTTCAATATTTTTCAAGGGACGCTGGGACAAGCCTCCTGCGCGCCTTCGCCCTTCCCGCTGGCCGACGCCAACATGGGATACCTTCCCAACCAGCAACAATTTCAGGCTCTGAATTTTCCGCAGTCCGTTTTTCTGAATCAGAATTACCTGAACCTCAACACCTCCAACCTGGGTCAATCGACTTTCCTCCCGCTCGCGTTCCAACCCTTCGGATATCCGCAGTCCAAACCCTTTGTCTACGCCTACTCGCAGCAAGCGAACGTCAGCATCGAACGCGATTTGGGTAACGGATTCGCCCTCAGTCTCGCCTACAACTTCAACGGTGGGCGTCACCTGAACCGTCCCATCAATGCCAACACCATTCGCGGCGACCTGATGGTCGCCAACTTCAACGCCGCACTCGCTGCGGGCCAGACTCCGGCCAGCCCCTTCACCGTGGGCACCGGCGCTGTCCCTTGCGGAGTCGGCCCGCTTGGTCCCTGGGTAAGTTCTCCGCTGATGAACTTTTACCGCCGCGGCGGCTTGAATCCTTCCATCGCCCAAGCCTTAATCCTCGCCGGAGGCAGCGCTTGCGTAGGCCTCGCTGAGCAAATGGAAGCTGGCCTGGCCAGCCAGGGTTTCAATGCGACTTGCGCTCCTACCCTCAACGGATACACCGGCTGCGTTCCCTTCGGCGACATGGATGCCAACTATTCCAACGGCAGCTCCATCTACCACGGCTTCACCGCCAACTTGCGCCGCCGCTTCAGCCAGCATTTCGAATTCCTCGGCTCCTACACCTGGTCGCATGCCATCGACGACTCCACCGACCTGCAAGCCACGCTCACGCCGCAGGACAGCTTCTATCCCGGCCTCGATCGCTCCACTTCGCTCTTCGACCAGCGCCATCGCTTCGTGTTCAGCGGCGTCTTCCAGAGCGGCAAAGTGGGCCACGGCTTCGGTGGCAAAGTCTTAAGTGATTGGACATGGGCTCCCCTGCTCGATGTTTCTTCGGGACGTCCCTTCAACATCATTACCGGCAACGGCGACAATCTTCAGCTCTCATCGCTCACCGGCCGTCCCAACACCATCGTCAACCCGATCTGCACCGCTGCCGGTTTCACGCCGGTCGCTTCGAAATACTCGACCACGGGAGTCCTGCAGGAACCCTGCATTCAAGCCTTCGCCGCCACTCTCACCACGCCGACGCTGCTGCAACTCGACGGCAATCTCGGCCGCAATGCTGGGATCCAGCCCTGGACCGTCTTCGACGACATGCGGATCTCCAAGCGAATCCCCATGGGCGAGCGCTTCAGTACCGAGTTCATCGTCGACATGTTTAACATCGCCAACAAAATGAACGTAGCCGCGGTCAGCCCCCTGTTCACCAACGCCGGCCAACCCACCGCCGCCTACGATCCCCGTCAATTCCAGTTCGCCATGAAAATTTATTGGTAAGTCGTTCACCACGAAGAACACGAAGAACACGAACGAAATAAAAAAATCTAAATGGGTGCCGGTGCACTCATGAGGATTCTTCAGTTACTTCAGGACAGTGTCCTGCCTTTGTAATCTTTTTGTGTTTTCTGCGCGCTGGTGGTTGCAGCACGGTCGCGCACGATTACGATTGCAGTAACGGCATGTGGGGGGAAACGGATGATGAAAAGAATTGGAACTTCATGCCAGCAGTGTTTCTACCAACCATCTTAGTGCTCACTCCGGCACTCTCGTACGGCATCCGAAGGGAACGCAGGCGCGGGTCCTGCTGAGTTCGGTCTTCGGACCGTATGCGCAAGATGACGAGTTCGGAAGCCGCTCCATTAATCCGATGGAGCTTTATCACAATCAAGTGACGCGGGCGCAGGGCAGCTTCTCGCTGCGCATGTTTCATCGATCCTGGGGCATCATGATGATCCAGGCGAATATTTCCGCGCCCTGTGCGGTGCTCGATTTTCCTACGCGCGACGACTTTGCGCGCCAGCTGAAAAATAATCAATATGACGTAGTCGGCATCACGGGAATCATCGTGAACGTGGCCAAGGTGCGCGAGATGTGCCGCATGACGCGGGAACTCTCTCCGCAGTCCGTAATCGTGGTGGGTGGGCACGTGGCAGCCATTCCCGGAATCGAAACGATGATTGACGCCGATCACATCGTGAAAGGCGAAGGCGTTGCGTGGATGCGGCGCTATCTCGGGGAAGACGAAAGCGCGCCGATCCGGCATCCGGCAATCGTTTCCGGGATGCGAACTCGCATCATGGGCATTCGCCTCCCGGAGCGCAAAGGCGCGACCGCGGCCACCATTATCCCATCGGTTGGCTGTCCCATGGGCTGCAACTTCTGCACTACCTCGGCATTTTTCGGAGGCAAGGGAAAGTTCGTCAACTTTTTCGAGAGCGGCGACGAACTATTTGAAGTTATGAGCCGGATGGAAGATGAGTTGAAGGTGAACTCTTTCTTTGTCATGGACGAAAATTTTCTGCTTCATCGCGCGCGGGCGCTGCGCCTGCTGGAATTGATGAAAGAAGGAAACAAAAGTTGGGCGCTCTCGGTTTTTGCGTCGGCAAACGCGATTCGCAAGTACACCATGCAGGAGTTGGTGGAATTGGGCGTGTCGTGGCTTTGGATGGGGCTGGAATCTCCGCAGGCCGGGTACAGCAAGTTGCAGGGAGCAGATACGCGCCAGCTTACGCGGGAATTGCGCGAGCATGGAATTCGCGTGCAGGGATCGACGATCATCGGGCTGGAACACCATACGCCGGACAACATCATGGCGGAGATCGAGCATGCGGTGTCGCACGATACGGACTTTCATCAGTTCATGCTGTACACGCCGGTGCCGGGAACCCCGCTTTACCAGCAGATGGCCGAAGAAGGCCGACTGCTGCGCGATGTGGACTATGCCGACGTGCACGGCCAGTTCAAATTCAATTTCAAGCACGCGGCGATCTCGCGGGAAGATTCCAAGCGCTTTCTGGATTGGGCTTTCTGGCGAGACTTTCAGCTCAATGGGCCGAGCCTGTACCGCATCTCGCGAACTTTAATGGCGGGATGGAAACGTTACAAAGACTCGCCAGATCCGCGCGTACGGACGAGGTTTGCGCGCGAAATGGGAAGGCTGAGCGGCGTCTACAGCTCGGCGCTGTGGGCCATGGAGCGGCAATTCCGAAGAGTGGATCGTGAAGTGAGCGAAAAGATTCGGGCGTTGCGGCGCGAGTTTCGACAAGAGTCTGGAGTCGTCTCGAAGATGCTGCCGGCATTGCTCGGCCCGGTGCTGCTGTGGACGACGCGGCGCGAGGAGCGGAGGCTGGCACGCGGAAAGACGTACGAGCCGCCGACAATCCTGGAGCGCACGAACTGGGTCGAGGCGTAAAGGCAATGACCGCAAAGGACACGAGGGAACAGGAAGGAAATCTATAAAGTACTTCGCGTCCTTCGCGGTTAGTGGGTTCGGTTTGGGATGTCTCGGAAGCGCTATCCCGTGCGGCGAACTGACAGCAGATTCAAGATTTCGCGCAGGCCTTGGCGGATGTGTTGAATCTCGGGCGCAGAACTGGTTGGGAACGGAATTGCGGACTGCGTTTTGTCGGTTTTAGTTTCCGCGCGTAGTTGCTGGCGGGCCCCGGAGATGGTGAATCCCTGCTCGTATAGTAATTGCTTGATGCGCAAGACGCCTTCGACGTCGCGCTTGCGATACATGCGCTGGCCGGTACTGCTCTTGACCGGCTTTAGTTGCGGGAACTCGGACTCCCAGAAACGCAGGACATAGGCGGGCAGGTGGCATAGGCTGGCCACTTCGCCGATGCGAAAGTACAGCTTGTCGGGGATGAGGATTTGATCCGACCGGTGCTTCGCCGAATTTTTTTTGCGGTCCGCCATTTGGTCGTGCACGCCAAGAAGCCGCGTGGTCTGCCTATTGTGACACACGTACGCTGAGCATTCTAAGAATTTCGTCGTCCCGGAGTCCAACGGGGGCGCAATCTTCCCGAGCCAACGAACAAGCTAAGAACCACTACCAAAAAGGGAAAAGCCCCTTAAGAGGTGCTTCTCCTAAGAGGCCAGTGAAGTTTCGTGGCGTATGCGAGTATCGTCTCGCCGACGGTTAGTGTTTCTTCTTTTTTGCTTTCTTCTTCGTTGCCATGAAGGTTCCTCCGTGAACGATTTTCCCTTGCAAAGGTTACTCGACTACGGGCCCTAATACTTGAAGGACCGACCCTACTTGTTGTAGGCGACGATCCCATATCCCAAGATATTGCGGCAGTGTTAACGAAGTGTCAATAGAAATCTGCACTTTGCCGTGATTATTACGTGCGCTCTTTGGCAGCCGGCCGTCATTTCGTCCGCAAACATGGCGCCGATGTTGCGATGTCTGGTAGCGACCAACGACAAACAGCCGACCACTGGTAGTACACTGCGCCTCATGCGGCGCGATCCGGTCGAATTGGAAATTTTCAAGAACCTATATCACTCCATTGCGGAGGAGATGGGCGCGGCTCTGCGTCGTACGGCATTTTCCCCGAACATTAAAGAGCGTCGTGATTACTCGTGCGCGGTTTTCGATGGCAGGGGTGAGGTAATCGCGATGGGAGACCACATGCCGGTACATCTTGGGTCGATGCCCATGTCGGTGCGAGCGGCCATTGACGCGGGCACGATGGAGCCTGGGGATGTGGTGATGCTGAACGATCCCTTCCGCGGCGGGACGCATCTGCCTGACATTACGCTGGTGGCGCCGGTATATGTAGAGGGCGGCAACAAGCGCGGGCGAGAGCCCCTTCGACGACCGCTCAGGGCCGGTCCGCGCCACAGGAGGCCCCGCCACACCGGCCCCGATTTTTATGTGGCTTCAAGGGCGCATCATGCCGATGTTGGCGGAGCTTATCCCGGCTCGATGGGGCTTTGCCGCGAAATCTATCAGGAGGGCGTCCGCATTCCGCCGGTGAAGTTGTTGCGGCGAGGAGAGCGCGTGGAGGATGTGCTGGCGATGCTGCTGAACAACGTCCGCACGCCGGAGGAACGCGAGGGCGACTTGGGCGCGCAGATCGCGGCCTGCCATACAGGCGCAGATCGCATACGAGAGGTGTGCTCGCGCTATGGTGTCGAGCGGGCGAAGCGGGCGGCTGGCGATTTGCTGGATTATTCTGAGGAACTGATGCGCGCGTTTTTGCAAAGCGTCCCGGCTGGGGAGTATCGGGCAGAGGATTTGTTGGATGGCGATGGGATTAGCGAGCGCGCGGTGAGGATTGCGGTAACGGTAACGATTCACCGAGCACCGACCAAGCGACGGCAAGATGCCGTCGCGACAGCCGACGAGGACGCTGGCGCTACTCGCGGGCGACCCATCGTCACCGTTGATTTTACCGGCAGCGATCCGCAGGTTGAGGGGAGCGTGAACGCGGTCGCCGCGATTACGTATTCGGCTTGCTTCTACGTATTTCGCTGCCTGTTGGCGGAGGATGTCCCCGCGGCAGCTGGACTGATGCGGCCCATTCATGTAATCGCACCCGCGGGAACGATCGTGAATGCGCGGTCTCCCGCGGCGGTAGCCGGGGGAAATGTGGAGACGTCGCAGCGCATCGTCGACGTGCTGTTGCGGGCGCTGGCTCAGGCCATTCCCGGTCGCATCCCGGCGGCCGCTTCGGGCACCATGAATAACCTGACCGTCGGTGGCATCGATCCGCGCACTGGCGAGCCTTTTGCTTACTACGAAACGGTCGCTGGAGGAATGGGCGCGCGGCCCGGCAAGGCTGGGGTTTCGGGCGTACATACCCACATGACAAATTCGCTCAACACTCCGGCGGAGGCGTTGGAGTATGCGTATCCGCTGCGGGTACGGCGCTATTCGCTGAGACCGGGAAGCGGCGGCGCGGGAAGGTTTCGCGGCGGCGACGGCATTGTCCGGGAGATTGAGGTGCTCAGCGACTGTGAAGTGACGTTGCTGTCCGACCGGCGCGCGCGCGGACCATGGGGGCTCGCCGGAGGAGCGGACGGCGCACCGGGGAAGACTTTCATCACACGTCACGATGGCTCGATCGAGCCGATACCCGGCAAGTTCAGCACTCGCCTACGCAAAGGCGAGCGCATTACGATTGAGACTCCCGGCGGCGGAGGCTGGGGCGAAGAGTAAATTCCCAGAGGAGGCAGAGGCGATGGCAGACGATCTCGCTGCTCAATATCTCGATGAGGTGCGCCGCCAGATGCGGGGCTACAAGCGCATGGGCGAAAGTGCGATGGGGCAACTGCGCGATGACGACTTTTTCCTGACGCTCGATCCAGAGTCGAATTCAGTGGCGATTCTCGTCAAGCATCTCGCCGGAAATATGCGCTCGCGCTTTACCGACTTCCTGAAGAGCGACGGCGAGAAACCCGACCGGTTCCGCGATCATGAGTTTGAAGTGAGCGGCGCGACCACGCGGGCCGACGTGATGCGCTGGTGGGAGGAGGGCTGGGCTTGCGTTGCCTGCGCCATCGACGCGCTGACGCCGCAAGATGTGACGCGCACAGTCACCATTCGCGGAGAGCCGCACACTGTATTGCAGGCCCTCAATCGACAGATAGCGCACTACGCGGCGCACGTTGGACAGATCGTATTTCTCGCGAAACATCTGCGGTCGGGCGAGTGGAGGACGCTGAGCATTCCGCGAGGAAAGTCCGAAGAATTCAAAAAGGCGGCGCCGAAGTCGAAAGCGTGAGTTAAAGAGATTTTCGCCGAGCTGCCGGCCTTCGCCCAGGGCAGGACAACCGAGGCGGCTGTCGCCACATGATTCAGTGCTTCCCTGCACTTCCGTTCTTTGATTCGGGTGTTGCAGCTCGAGGCCAAACCGGAGCCACCAGTTCAACGCGCCAAATCGGGCCGCCCAGGTACGCGACGGTTTCCGACTTGACGAATGTCGGGGACTCGCCGTCCTCAACCCAAAGGTGCGAATCGGGCGGCTGCTTTCCCAGCAATGGCGCCACGAGTCCAGCAATGCCGCCGATCTCAACTTTGATGACGAAGTGCTGCGCTTCAAAGCCAGTTCCCGCCAACGCGAACGGATCTTTCCCCGGGCTGCTGATGGCGAGTTTTACCAGCCGCGGTTTGGGCGTGGGCACGATCATCGATACCTCGATCGGGGCCGGGTCAGGCAGTAAGTTCTTCAGCAAGATTAGAACGATGCCATTAGCAAGATCTGGCGGCAACTTCATGCGCTCGCTTGCTGTTTTCTCTTTACCGTCGTCATCGGTGTAATTGACAGTGACTTGCCCCTTGGCAGGCGCGATCTTAATTTCTGTGGGATGGGGAAATGCCGGGCCCTTTTGCACGAGGTGATAGCTGACGAGGCGAAAGTAATGGCGCTGCGAAAAGATGACGCTTTCCTCTTGCCGCGAGCCGTCTTTGAAACGGAATATTAGATGGCTGGTGATCCGATTGCCGTGAAGGACTTGGGTGAGATCGCCTTCGGCGAGCGGAGTTCCGTCCAGCGTGCTGAGGACGAGAAAACCGTGCAGTAAGCCCTCCTTGTAACGAACGGCCACGGGAGCCGCGGACATGGACCTGGAACAAACACAGGCTACGATCAGCAGAATCGCGAGAGAACGAGCGCGCAAGGATTCCAACCTCCGGCCTGAAAAAGGGCCGGTCCTTCGATGCGCTAATCAGGTTTACGGTTTGCGGACTTGCGGCGCCGCCAAAGATGACAAAGATCGAAGATGTGGATGAGGCCATCAGGCGTGGAATCGCCCGGGTGCTAAAATCATACGTTTTGTGTTTTACCAATTTTCGATTCGACACAGTTCCTCATAGGTGGCAATGATGGCTTCAACAATGCTGGCGGTAGTTAAGCCAGAAGCAGCGCCAGGCGCGGAAGTTCGCCAGGTCAAGATTCCTGCCTTCGGGCGCACCGACGTGCTGGTGAAAGTGAAAGTCGCGTCGATTTGCGGCACCGACCTCCACATTTACAACTGGGACCGTTGGGCGCAGAAGCGCATCCATCCGCCGTTGATTCCGGGACATGAATTCTGCGGAGAAGTGGCGGCATTTGGCGATGAAGTCACGAGCGTCAAGGAGGGCGACTTCGTCTCGGCGGAGATGCATGTGGCGTGCGGTAAGTGCCTGCAGTGCCGGACGGGCGAGAGTCACATCTGCCAGAAGGTAAAGATCATCGGCGTGGACGCCGACGGCGCGTTCGCCGAATATGTCGTGATTCCAGAATCGAATATCTGGAAACTCGATCCTGCGATTCCACAGGAGTACGCATCGATTCTCGATCCATTGGGAAATGCTGTTCACACAGTGCTGGCCGGTGAAATCGCGGCAAAGAGTGTCGCCATCACGGGATGCGGGCCGATTGGACTGTTCTCAATTGCCGTGGCCCAGGCGGTGGGTGCGACTTCGGTGTTCGCCATTGAAGTGAATGAACACCGAGCCCGGATTGCGCGAGAGATGAAAGCCGACTATGTGCTCAATCCTGCGAAAGAAGACGTGAACGCGATCATCATGGAAAAGACGGGCGGGCTGGGCGTAGACGTGGTGCTGGAAATGGCGGGGCATCCCGACTCGATTCGGACCGCATTCGATATAGTGCGGCGCGGCGGAAGAATTTCCCTTCTCGGACTCACTTCGAAGCCGATCTCGCTGAATTTTTCCGAGGACATTATTTTTAAAGGAATCACGGTGCAGGGAATCAACGGCCGGCGCATGTACCAGACTTGGTACCAGATGACCGCCCTGCTGAAGAGCGGCAAACTCAACCTGCATCCGGTGATCACAGATCGCATTGCTATGAAAGATTTCTCGAAGGCAATGGAAAGATTGAAAACCGGGGAAGCTAGCAAGATTCTGGTGTACCCCAACGGAGTGCGGTGACCGGCGTTCCGGCCCTTCGTTCTCATTTTGCGTGAAGGGAAGATCTTTCGCGAAAGAGCGCCCTGGATGGCAAGGTTGAGGTTTAGACTTGATTTATTCTTCCTCGTACTTATCCGTGTGAATCCGTGCTAATCCGTGGGGAGGTTTTTATGACAACTGCGACCCGCACCAATCCACTTTCTTATCTCACCGACCAGCTCAACGAGCTTAAGGCCAAGGGCACGCACTTCAAGTTGCGCGTGCTGGAGGACGAGCAGGCGCCGGTCTGCACGTTCGACGGGAAGAAAGTCATCAATCTGGCTTCGAACAATTATCTTGGCCTCACCACGCATCCCAAGCTGCGAGAGGCGGCGCTGGAGGCGACGCGCAAATACGGCGTGGGATCGGGCGCGGTGCGCACGATCGCCGGGACGATGAAGATCCACATGGAACTCGAGGAAAAGATCGCGCGCTTCAAGAACGTGGAGGCGTGCGTGGTATTCCAGTCGGGCTTTGCGGCGAATGCAGGCACCGTGTCGGCGGTGCTGGGCAAGGATGATTTCATCGTCTCCGACGCGTTGAACCACGCTTCCATCATCGACGGCGCGCGGCTCTCAAAGGCGAAGATTCTGGTCTTCCGCCACAAGGACATGGCACATGCCGAAGAACAACTGGCCAGCATTAAACGTGAACCCGGCAAAAAGCTGCTGATCACCGACGGAGTCTTCTCGATGGACGGCGACATTGGCCCCCTGCCCGCGCTCTGCGACCTTGCTGAAAAATATGGCGCCATCATGATGATCGACGATGCGCACGCATCCGGCGTTCTGGGCCGCAACGGGCGCGGCACTGTCGACCACTTCGGCATGCATGGCCGCGTCGACATCCAGGTAGGCACACTCTCGAAGGCAATCGGCGCGCTGGGCGGCTACGTTTGCGGGACGCGCGATCTGATCGATTTTCTCTATCACCGGGCGCGGCCGTTTCTGTTTTCGACGTCGCATCCCCCGTCGGTGGCGGCCACGTGCATCGCGGCTTTCGACGTTTTAGAGAATGAGCCGGAGCGCATGGAGAAACTCTGGGAGAACACGCGCTTCTGGAAGAAGGAACTCGGCCTGTTGGGCTTTGACATCGGCGGGCATGCGACTCCGGCAAGCGAGACGCCGATCACTCCCATCATCATCGGCGACGGCAAGCTCACCATGGACTTCTCCCGCGAGTTGTTCAAGGAAGGCGTGCTGGGCACGGGCATCGCGTTTCCTACAGTACCGGAGGGCAAGGCGCGCATCCGCACCATCATGAGCGCAACGCACACGAAGGAAGAACTAGACCAGGCACTGAGTGTGCTCAAGAGTGTCGGGAAGCGCATGGGGATTCTGGGGATGTGACGAGCAGCCGAGCTTCGCCCGGCGGACAGCCGAGGGCGGCTGTCCCCACAAACAAACTGCAAAGGCCAGCGTCAGTCGGCGCTGAAAACTTTCCTCGCTACTTCTTCCGGAGATGCGGTCTCGAGATTCTCCGCCTTCCAGCGCATGGCCGCGGTAATGCGAGTGCGGCCGCTGGGGTGATCGTAAAAAAGGAACTCCTCGACCGGACCGGGATCAAGTTTGCGATATTCTCCCAACATTAAATCCACATTTGCCTCTCCATCAGGCTGCCGTGCCGCGTTCAGGCCGTACATGTCGGCTTCGTATTCCATGGTGCGAGTAATGGTGTTGGTGACGGGAGTCATGAGAAAGAAGAATACGGAGAACACGATCATCGCGAGAGGCAAAACCGCGACATCCGTGATGCCGCGGATGCCCCACTTCTCTCCCCAACGCGCGAGTGCGTACTGAACTCCCCAATTCAGGAAGGCGAAGCCAATCACGATCACCACTCCGATCATGACCAATCCTTTGTAGGCATGATTCAAAACGTAGTGACCCATTTCGTGCCCCATGGTGGTCTCGATTTCGGGAAGCGTACACCGTTTCAGAAGATTGTCATTCAGTGAAATCCGCATTGTGTTGGCGAAGCCGCTGACGTTCGCGCTGACCCGGTTCGACTGACGCGAGGCGTCAAATTCCCAGACGTCCCTCGCGGGAATTCCATTGGCACGCGCCATGCTGAGAATCGGATCCTTGATGCGGGGATCCTCCAACTTTTTGTATTGGTTGAACAACGGCGCTATGTAGACGGGCGCGATCAGACTCACGAAGGCGAAAAACACGATCATCAGAACCGAGCCCCACACCCACCAACTGGCGCCGAGGCGGCGCACCAGCCCGAACAGCGGAACTACAAGGATTGCGCCAAGAACCAAGCCGACGGCCAGTCCAACTAACTGGTCACGCATCCACGGACCGAAAGTCTGATTGAGCAATCCATACTTGTGCTCGCGAAAATATCCTTCGTAAACCGTGAGCGGAAAGCCGAGCACGGACGTAACAATGATGAACTGTATCCAATAGAGCGCCGTTTGAAGCGGACGGAAGCGAGTGATGCGCTCGGCCAGATTTCGCATTCGCGCCGACCAGCCAAAATGCAAAAGCAGCCACATGATGAAGACAGTTGTGAGGAAGTCCCACAAGATGAGCCAGTAGCCGCCTTCAAAATAAGCGTCGGAACGAGCGCGCTGCGCTGGCGGCATCTTCGCGAGATACGCGTTCACCGCCGCATTGATGTCGAATGATGGCGCTTGTTGTGCATTTGCGGAAGAGTTGCTGGCCGGAGCGGGCGAGTTGCCAGCTTGTCCGAGGCAGAGAACGGAGACGAAAAGAATAATTGGCAGAACAAAGCAGCGGGCGCGACGCATGCACACCTCCCCGATTTCGTGAGGAGTATACGCTACGGTGAAAGCAAGTTACGGTTATTCGGTTTGGTAGACGATCTGCCCGGCGACGATGGTCGCAACGATTTTGCCGATGAATTGCCAGCCGTTGAAGGGAGTGTTGTGCGAAAGCGAACGCGACTTCGCGGCGTCGAAAGTCCAGCGCTTCTTGGGATCGAAGATGGTCACATCGGCGAAGCTGCCCCGTGCCAACGATCCGCGACCAGGAAGGTCGAAAACTCGGGCCGGCCCTGCGGTGAAGAGTTCCACGATACGCGCGAGCGGAAGTTTGTGCTCACGATGAAGCTGCGTGATGGCCAGCGCCAGCGCGGTTTCCAGCCCGGTGATGCCGAACGAGGCACGCTCGAATTCCACCTGCTTTTCGTGGATGGCGTGCGGGGCATGATCGGTAGCGATGGCGTCCACGGTGCCGTCGGCAAGCGCGACGATAATCGCTTCGCGGTCAGCCGCGGAACGCAGCGGCGGGTTCATCTTAAAGTTCGTGTCGTATTCGCCGACATTCTCGTCGAGCAGTGTGAAATGGTGGGGCGTGACTTCGCAGGTCACGCGCGCTTTCGCGCGCTTGCCGCGGCGGACCGACTTCAGCGCGTCCGCGGTCGAGAGATGGGCCACGTGCAGGCGCGATTCGCGAATCTGCTGCGCGAGCGCGACATCGCGGTCGACGATGCCGGCTTCGGCTGCTGCCGGCATGCCGCGCAGGCCCAGCCGAAAACTGGTCGGCCCGAAGTGCATCGAACAGTGTTGGGTGAGTCGCGTGTCCTCTGCGTGCTGCACCACGGGAAGATTCAGTTCCGCGCTCAGACGCAGAGCCATGCGCATGACTTCGTCGTCGAGGACAGGCTTGCCATCGTCGGTGACGGCAATTGCTCCAGTGCGTTGCAGCGCCTTAAAGTCGGTGAGGGTCTCTCCCTTGCTGCCAAGCGTGGCGGCGGCGATGGGAAAAACGTTGACCACGGCTGCGCGTTCGGGACTGCGCAGCCATCTGACCCATTCCGCAGTGTCAACCACTGGCGCCGTGTTGGGCATGGTGCAGACCGAGGTGAACCCGCCGGCAGCAGCGGCGGCAGTACCGCTGGCGATAGTCTCTTTGTAATTTTGACCGGGCTCACGCAGATGGACGTGCAGGTCGATGAAACCCGGCGCAACAATGAGGCCGCGCGCGTCGAACTTTTCGTCGGCGCCACCGTGGATTTTATTCGGCAGAGCGACCTCAGCCACGCGGCCATCCCGCAGGAGGATGTCCATGGGCGTGTTGATCTTCGCCCCAGGATCGATCAGGTGGCCGCCTTTGATCAGCAGGCTCGCGGTTTCGCGTTTTTGGTTCTTAGTGGTTAGCATTCAGCACTTGGCAAGTTCCGTTTTCTAGATCCGTGTTGATCCGTGAAAATCCGTGGCTCATTTCGCTTTTCCCAACGCCCGCGCCAAAATTGCCATTCGTGTCGGGACGCCGTTGCGTACCTCGTCGATGATCACCGACTGTGGCCCGTCGGCCACTTCCGCCGTCAATTCCAGGCCGCGGATAATTGGCCCGGGATGCATCACGATAGCGTCGCGCTTGGCAAGCTTCAAGCGCGCCGCCGTCATCTGGTAGCGCGCAATGTAGTCCTGCAGTTGAATCTTCTGGCCCGCAAGCCTTTCCGTTTGTACGCGCAGAAGCATGATTACGTCGCTTCCGCGCAGCGCGTCCTCGAGATGGCGCGTAACACGCACGCCCGGTGCGAGAGTGGCCGCTACGTCGGGAACAAACTCTGGCGGCCCGCAGAGCGTCAGCTTCACTCCGAACTTACTGAGCAGATGGCAGGCGCTGCGCGCGACCCGGCTGTGAACGATGTCGCCGATGATGGTGACTTGCAGGCCTTTAAACGACTTCTTGCGCTTGAGGATGGTAAGGGCATCGAGCAGAGCCTGCGAGGGATGTTCGTGCATGCCGTCCCCAGCGTTGATGATGGGAATGTCGAGATGGCGCGCCATCAAGTGCGGCGCGCCCGCCGAGGGATGCCGCATCACGATGCAGTCTGCGCCGACGGCGCGAAGTGTGTAGCCGGTATCCAAAATCGATTCGCCTTTTTCAATGCTCGAACCCGAGGATTGCACCAGCGTGGTCATCGCGCCCAGCGACTTCGCCGCGAATTCGAAAGACGAACGGGTGCGGGTGGAAGCTTCGTAAAACAGAAACACAATCCGCTTGCCGCGTAGCAACGGTCGGGCCTTCTGCGGATTCATGCGGCGGGCCAGTTTGAGCAGGCCCAGAATTTCCTTCGCATCGAGGTGTTCAATCCCGAGCAGTGAACCGCGTGCAGGCGTATTCATGGCGAAAAAGGGCAAACGGTGCATCATACGTGGCGGAAGGAAGCACCGCAAGGGCGCGCATGCGGCATTGCCGGAGATTTACGATTTGTCGCGGCGCCCCAGGATGGCGCCACCCAACGCACCGCCGAGGCTTCCGAGCACGATTGAAGCGAGCAAGGCACAAAATAAGCCTGCCAACATCAGCACCTCGAGTCCGCTTTGGGTTTTGAAGTGCTCAAATACCGCCTGCACTTGGGGATCGTTGGCTTGAGAAGCAGCTTGCTGGATTTTGGCGAGAAGCGCGCCGCGAAGTTCCGGCCCTTTATGCAAAAAAATTACGACCAGCGTCTCCAAGATCGACGACATCGCGAACCAGAGTAGTCCGCCGAGCGCGCCCAGCCCGGCCGCGGCTGTGACCCTGACTACGACTTCGCGCCTGCGCTGGCGGTAAAAAACGACGGCGAGAAATCCAACGCTGAACATGGCTACGAACGGGTTCAACCCCATAGCCATCAGCAACGATGCGACCAATGCCGCTAAAGCGCATGGCCTGAACGCTTCCGACCATTGCATGGGCAGGGCCAGCACGGGGACCGTCTGCGACGCCGGAAGAACCGTAGCGGCTCGCGAATCTGTCGCGCCAATTGCTACAGGCACCGGCGCCGGTTCAGAAATCACTACGCGGATTTGCGGGGCCGAGCAGTGCGGGCAAAAGGCAACGCCTTCCTCCACAACTTGTCGGCACTTGTAGCAGGCTTGTTCCATCCAAGAATGAAGCGCTGCCTCTGAAAGTAACGCACAGGAGGCCGGGAAGCAAGGACGCAACCCGCTGTTCGTGGAACCATCAGTACAGCTTAAATCTCTCCGCGCTTGCCGCGACTGTACAGATAGACGATGGTGAAGTTCGATCCCTTGCCGTCGCGAGGTTCGACGCCAACAATGTGCTGGTTGTCCTCAGTGCCGACCTTCAATTCTGTGACTGGGCCTGAATTTTCGTCGCATTTCAATTCCTTGCTGCCTTTGGAATCTTTATCGTCGTCGTCCTTCACCGAAACATCGTCGGCATGCTTTTGAGAATGGCACTCCAGAACTTTACCGTACTTCTTCAGTTTGTCGCGGTAGAAGTCGATGATTTTCGCGGGAGCATCGTCGGAGGCATATTGCGAGACGATCAGCTTGATGCCGAAGGCCTCAGTAAAGACGCTGAGATTGGCAGGGTTGTTGTTTTCATCATCTTTTTTGGGACGCGCGCCAGGGTAGAGCGGGAGCCCAGCTTTGCGAGCATCAGCGTCGCTGCCAACGTGCAGGTCGCCGACGGAGCTGCGGACATCAAGATTCTTATTCTGATTGTTGGAATCCTGGGCCACGGCGGGCAACGCGACACTTAAAGACAGGGCAAGCGCAAATGCGAAGGTACGATAACTAGCCATAAACGTCTCCTTGAAACGATGGGGCAGTTTAAATTTCCGCGTCCTTGCCGTGAGTGCGCACATAGACCAGCGAGAAGCTCGATCCCTGGCCCTCGGGCCGTACGGCCACAATGTGCTGATTTTCCTTGGTGCCGACTTTCAATTCGACATTGCTGCCGCTCGATCCTTGGCAGGTCAGCTCGTGCGAACCGTGGTCCGCGCCGTTCATGTCGGCATTGAATTCCATGTGGCTAGAATGGCACTCGAGCACGTGCCCGTATTTTTGCAGTTGGTCCTTGTAGTAGGCAATCAGCTTGGCAGGGGAATCGCTGGATTCGTATTCCAGGGCGACGACTTTAACTCCAAAGCCGAAGCCGCTGATATTTACGTTAGCGCTTTTATCTTCGCCATCGGTCCCCTTTTGTTTCAGCCGTGCGCCCGGATAGACCGACAGCCCAACATCGGCGACGTTGGCGCCCTTGCTTACATGGATGCCGCCGACCGGAGTGTCGATATCGACCTGCTTATCTTCTCCGTCACCTTGTTTCTTGACGTTCACGCTGCAAGCGGGCAAGAGTAAAGCTATGAGGGTGGCGATCCCCAAAGCGAAAAGGCTGACGCTTTGCAATTTAGTTCCGCGCATGGGAAGAACCTCCTTTGGCTACTTGCGCCGGACGTTCGAGGCCGGCGCCACGCTGCGCAATGTTTGGAATGGTGACAGGCAGATGCCCGTGAATCGGAATTTCGCCGAAGAGGGCTTGGATCGCCGCCACTTCCGATACGCTCGCGTTCGAAAATGTGCACATATAATTTTCGATCTTGGGAAAGGCGCTGGCCAGATACGGATTCCCCATGGCGACGACAGCGGTCTTTCCGGCAGCATGATCGAGCAACTGCTGCAGCAGAACGCCGGTGGCATCGGCCATCGCCATTGAATTGCCCACCTTCCCTGCCGTCGGAATCACGTAGACCGCCGCCACCACGGTTTGCGCCTCGTCGACTGCTTTTAGGACTTCGCCGCTCATACCGGCAGCGATGCGAGGATCCACGTAAATTACGCGCGCATCCGGAATGCGGGCGCGGAACTCGCGTCCGAAGGCACGGCCGGAATCGGTCCGCACGTCATCCGAAAAAAGCACGGCGACCGTTTGGCTGTGGGTCTCCTCTCTGGTCATATACGGAAGGGCGGCCTTGGCGGTTCCCTTGGATCTAAGAGGAATAACTTTGCCGTTGTCGCGCACCAGGGTGATGGCCGCAGCGGCGACTTTCTGCCCGAAGGCAATGTTCTCCGGCCTGCCGACGCTGGTTGCAATCGCATTGATGTCAACCGTCCGCGATTTGTTCAGACCCATCTCCGCCTTTAGTTTCAGGATCTTCAGAACGGAGGTATCCAGCCGCTTCTGCGAAATCTCGCCGGAACGAACTGCCTTCAGCATCGCCTCGTAAGAAGCACGCAAATCGGGCGGAATGATCAGTAGATCGTTGCCTGCCTTAAAGGCCTCGACAGCCTCGCGCCCAATGTCGTTGGCGAAAAGATGCGTCAGGCCAGCCATGTCGAGGGCATCGGTGACGATGACGCCCTTGAAGCCGAGCTGTCGTTCGAGCAGATCGGAGACGACTGCTGGGGAAATCGAGGCCACATGATTGGGATCTGAATCGAGCGCGGGAACGGTCACGTGCGCGACCATTACGGAGTCGACACCCGCGGCAATGGCCTGACGGAAAGGCGGCAGTTCGATTGAATCGAGATGAGCTCGGTCGCCGTTCACACTGGCCACGCCGAGGTGCGAATCAGTCGCGGTGTCGCCGTGGCCAGGAAAATGTTTCACGGTGGTCAGCATTCCGGCCTCTCGCGCGCCCTTAATGTAAGCGGTGGCCAGATCGCCGACTTGCTTTGGGTCTTCTCCAAAAGAGCGCGTGTTGATAATGGGATTGGCAGGATTCGAGTTCACGTCGGCGTCAGGAAAAAAATTCCAGTGAATGCCGATGGCGCGGGCTTCCTGGCCCGTGATCATGCCGAAGGTTTCTGCGTCTGCGATATTGCCGTCGGCGCCGAAGGCCATCGCAGTAGGGAAATTGGTCGTGCCCAGCAGTCGGTTCGAAAGTCCGCGTTCAAAGTCAGCCGCGAATAGCAACGGTAGCTTCGATTTCTGTTGCAACCGGTTGAGCAGTTCTGCAACTTCGTAGGGCTCGGTGCGCAGAAGAAATGGACCGTCAACGTGGACTGACATGGTGAACGAACCCACGTGATACTTCTGCATCGCGTCCAGCCAGTCCAGGTACTCGGGGCTCTCCACATTCAGAAAGCTGGCGCGGCACCAGATCATAAATACCTGCCCGATCTTTTCTTCGACAGAAAGCTTGCGAAGAGTTTTTTCAGCCCACTTATTGTCGTGCGCAGACTTCACGGGACGGGGGTGCACGTGCTTGTCCTTGGCGAATGCGGGCAGCGTTAGTGTCAGGGCAAGGAGCATGGCAGAACAGATTCGCGGCATGCAGGAAAGATAGCAGAGTGGGGGACTGTGGAGAAAAGAGTCGAACTGCGCTCGACGGACAGCCGAGGGCCGCTGTCCCACATGGGTGCCTCTTCCCTTCAGCTTAAACATTTCGGTCTGTGATCAGACATTTTTACTCGGCGAATGGCATGGCTCTGGACGTTCTCGTCATCACCAAAACCCGACAGCCATTGCACATCCGGTTCGCGGCGAAACCAGGTCATCTGGCGCTTGGCATAGTTGCGGTGGGCTTGCTGGGCGGCCAGAATCGCCTGCTCGCGAGTCAGTTCGCCTCGGAGAAGTTGAACCGCCTGTTTATATCCAAGAGACGCGAGTGGGCGCGCATTTGGTCCGTATTTCTGGAGCAAACGCTGAGTCTCTTCGATCAGCCCGTTTTTGAACATGCGGCGTGCGCGCTGGTTGATGCGGTCGTAGAGAGCTGCGCGATCGGGATCGAGACCGAGCCGCAGAATGCGGAAGCCACGCAGCGGGTCGCGTCCCTGTTGCCAGAGTTCCGACATCTTCTGGCGCGATGCGAGACAAACTTCGATCGCGCGAATCAACTTTGGGACATCCTTGGTATGAACCCGTTCCGCAGCCGTGGGGTCGAGCCTCCGAAGAAGTCGGTGAAGATGATTAGGGCCGCGTTTGTCGGCACTCCCCCGCAAGCGGTCGCGCAATTCCTCGGAACGGTGGGGGCCGGGAAAGAGCCCTTCGAGCAGCGCACGCAAATAGAGTCCGGTGCCGCCGACCACGATGGGCATGTGCCGCCGCGAGTCGATTTCCGTGAGCACCTGCCGTGCCTGCCGCGCATATTCGCCCGCGGTAATGTATTGCGTGGGCGCTATAACGTCGAAAAGATGGTGGGGCACGCTTTCGCGTTCGGAGGCACTGGGTTTGGCGGTGCCGATATCAAACTCGCGCACCATCGCTACCGAATCGCAGTTTACAATTTCACCATTAAACTTCTGGGCGAGCGCGAGGGACAATGCTGTCTTCCCGCTGGCGGTCGGGCCGAGAACCACAACCAACAGGGGCTCAGGGGCAACGACTTCGCGCGGTGCGGAGCCCACGTTCAGCGCAGGCTCCAATGGATGTCGTGCCAGTAGCGGACCAGCGTGAGGATGAGCAACACGAGCGCGATCAATAACAAACCTGTGGTCTCCGACGCGTAGACTGCATGCCGGTGGTGCCGATGATCTTCTGCCTTCTGCTCGGCGGTCGGCACGCGAATGGCAGGCGGGGGCACGCGCATATTGTAGCGCTGGGGTGGCTGCGGTGTTGGATTTGACTCGCAATCTGCGGTCTGGGGTCTGACGTCGGATATCTCGCATACCCATACCCATCCAACACCTTCCTGCTACACTACCCCGTCGTCCATGGCTCTGCCGCAAAATCAAAAAAGACTCGCGAAGTTTGGGGTCTTCGAACTCGATCTCAGCGCGGGCGAACTGCGCAAGAGCGGCGTAAAACTGCGGCTGCAGGGGCAACCTTTTCAAGTGCTGGCACTGCTGCTGGAACGCGCGGGAGAGGTGGTCACCCGCGAAGAGTTGCAGCAAAAACTGTGGCCTTCGGATACCTTCGTCGATTTTGACCACAGCCTGAATACCGCGATCAACAAGGTTCGCGAGGCGCTGGGAGATTCCGCCTCCAGTCCCCGTTATGTGGAAACGCTCGCGCGGCGGGGGTATCGTTTCATCGCTCCTGTTCAAAGTCGAACTGAAAATGCGTCCGACAGCGATACCCAAACCGGCAAGAGCCATGCATCCGGCGCCGCAACCGCGCCCGCGCTCCATCCCGAACTCGAAGTCCCAATTCCCCGCCGCGCTCTTACCCGCGGGCTCTTCGCATTGATTCAGTTGATGTATCTGATCTTCTATCTCATAGCCCTGTTTCGACTGCATGATGTCCAGGCCGTCGCGGATTCGTTCTTGCCGATGTGGGCGGCAACGGTCCTGTCGGTAACTGTGCTGGTGACGGCTGGCGTGGGGATTCCGCTACGCTGTTACCTGATGTCGGCAGTGGCCTTCGATTACCAGCGGCTCGGCGAAAAATTTCGCCAGATGTTTCCGTTCGTGCTAGCCCTGGACGAGTTGTGGGCAGTCGCCCCTTTTTTGCTAACCCCGGAGATCGGTTTGGGTGCAGCGTTCGCGGCCAGTGCCGCTCTGCTGTATCTTCCGTTTTCGGAGCGAACTCTGATTCGCATGGCCTACATTGGGCGCGGGTAAGCTAACTGCGCATTTTCTGGAACTAACCTCACCGATTGTCCGTAACCACGTCTAAGAGACGGGCGCAGGTGCGCCCGCCTGGAGGATTTTATGAAACTTCCCACGATGAAGCGCCTCGCGTTGCTCACCCTGGCTACCATCTTGGTTGCCGTCCTACCCGCCTACGCCGATGAATGGTCGAAGACCTACCACCTGACCGGCACGCCCGAACTGCGGATCGAAACCTCCGACGCCAACATTCGCGTGACGACCTGGGACCAGCATGCGATCGAAGCCAAGGTCATCACCGAGCACTACAAGATTGGCGACGGCGGCATCCGTGTGGAAGAGCATCAGACGGGCGACTCGGTTGAAATCGATGTCCGCTACCCGCACCGCGACTTCGTCATTGGATGGAGTAACCACCGCGTGGACATCATCGTTCAGATGCCACGAGAGGGCCACGTCAATTTGCGGACAGGAGATGGCAAGATCGACATCGCCGGATTAAAAGGCGAGATGGATCTGCACAGCGGCGACGGCTCCGAAAATCTGGAATCGGTCGACGGCAAGCTGCACGCCTCCACCGGCGACGGGCACATTACGGCTCACGGTCGCTTTGATGAACTTGAACTCAAGACGGGCGACGGCCACCTGGATGTGCGTGCCGACGGAGGCTCTTCCCTCGCGGCCGGCTGGAGACTAGAAACCGGCGACGGCAATGTCTCTCTGGAAGTCCCCGGAGGATTGGCTGCCGACGTCGACCTTCACACCAGCGATGGCCACATCGATCTCGACATGCCCGTCACCACCGAGGGCAAGGTTCGCCAGAACGAAGTGCGAGGCAAGCTCAACGGCGGTGGCAGCCTGCTCACCATCCGCACGGGCGATGGATCGATTCATTTGAGGAAAGGTTAGGACCGGTGTTCGGCTTCAGCTCTGTGGTTGGTCTTGTATTCAGCTTGACCTCCGGGCTTATACTTTTGGGTCTCAGTAATTCAAACTCATGCCAGAACAAGGCGGCTCAATGGCAATTTTGCGCGTCAGTCTAATTACGTTTGCCTCCGTATGTTTTCTTTCCCTAGCCAGTGCGCAGCAGCCGGCTACCGAAAAGCCCGAACCGGCGCTCGATGTCACGTCTATGGACCGCAACATCGACCCCTGTGTGGACTTTTTCGCTTATTCCTGCGGCGGCTGGCTCAAGAAGAATCCCATTCCTCCCGACCAGTCTTCGTGGGACACCTATTCCAAGATGCAGGACGAGAACCTGGCGCGGCTGCGCGGCATCCTGGAAACCGCGGCGGCGCCTGATCCCAAACGCAATGCTGTCGATCAGAAGATCGGTGACTACTATGCATCGTGTATCGATGAGAAGGCCATCGACGCGAAGGGAGCCGAGCCGCTCAAGCCAAGACTGGACAAAATTTCAAACATCAGTTCCAAAGTGGAAATCGCCGACGTGGCCGCGGCTATGACCGACGATAACGTGCTCTTTCGTTTTGATTCAATTCAGGATTTCCGCGACGCCAACCAGGTTATTGCCGACGCCGATCAAGGCGGATTGGGCCTTCCCGACCGCGACTACTACACCAAAGACGATGCGAAGTCTGTCGAATTGCGCAAGCAATACGTCGCTCACGTGCAGAAAATGTTTGAGCTACTTGGCGATAAGCCGGAGACCGCCGCTGCCGAAGCGCAAACCGTCATGCGCATCGAGACCGCGTTGGCCAAAGGTTCCATGACCCGGGTGGAGCGCCGCGATCCAAAGGCTCTGGACCACAAGATGACCAGCGCCGACCTGCAGAAGATTTCTCCCGAGTTCCACTGGCCCGTTTACTTCTCCAAAGTCGGGATGCCTTCGCTGGACTCGCTGAATGTTACGGCACCCAATTTCTTCAAGGCGATGAATGAGGAAATACAAAAAGAAAGCTTGGCTGATTGGAAGGTCTACCTGCGCTGGCATCTGGCACATGCTGATGCACCGTTTTTGTCAAAGGCATTCGTAGACGAAAATTTTGCCTTCTACGGAAAAACGCTACGCGGGCAACAGGAGCTACAGCCGCGCTGGAAACGCTGCACCCGCGGAGTCGACGGCGACCTGGGCGAGGCTTTGGGCCAAGCCTACGTGGAAAAATACTTCAGTCCGGAAGCCAAGCAGCAGGCTTTGAAGATTGTGAAGGAAATTCAGGCGGCCATGGAGAAAGACATCGACGGTCTGCAGTGGATGTCGGCGGCCACCAAGCAGCAGGCGCTCGCCAAGCTTCATGGCATGGCCAATAAGATCGGCTATCCCGACAAGTGGCGCGACTATAGCAAGCTCGAGATTGTCCGCGGAGATGAGCTGGGCAATGTGGAACGAGCGCGCACGTTCGAATTCGACCGCCAACTGGCCAAGATCGGCAAGCCCGTCGACCGTTCCGAGTGGGACATGACTCCACCGACGGTGAATGCATATTACAACCCGCAGATGAACGACATCAATTTTCCCGCGGGCGTGTTGCAGCCTCCTGCGTTTGACCCCCACTCCGACGCGGCTCCCAACTATGGCGACACCGGCGGAACGATCGGACACGAGCTCACGCACGGCTTCGATGACGAAGGCCGCCAGTTCGATGCCCAGGGCAACCTGCGCGACTGGTGGACCGAGGAAGATGGAAAAGAATTTGTGAAGCGGGCCAGCTGCATCTCTGACCAGTATTCGACCTACACAATCATCGACGACATCAAAATCAACGGCAAACTGACGTTGGGCGAGGATGTTGCCGACCTCGGAGGCCTGATTCTCGCTTATAACGCCTGGAAGGATGACACCAAAGGGCAGAAGTTAGAACCGATCGATGGACTCGCGCCCGATCAACGCTTCTTCGTTGGCTACGGCCAGAGTTGGTGCGGGCAAAGCCGCGACGAGACCAAGCGCCTGCGTGCCACAGTCGATCCGCACTCGCCGGAGAAATACCGGACGAACGGCGTGGTTTCGAACATGCCCCAGTTTCAGGAGGCGTTTCACTGCAGGGCTGGCGCGCCCATGGTGAAGCAGAACCGCTGCAGCGTCTGGTAAGACGGCTGTCTACACCTCGAGTCCAATCGACCGCATCAACGCGAGCCCATTACTTTTGGTGACGACGCCATCGCGCAGCTTGTAGTCGAAACTCATGCGCCCATTCTCCAGTTCGTCCTGGAAGTGGACGTTGCGCAACTGGCCCTCGATCGCTTCACCGATATCGGTCAGCGCCAGATCGTGAGTACTGACTAGACCGATGGCGCCACGTTTCACCAGCGCGCGTACGATTCCCTCGGCGCCAATGCGGCGATCCTTCGAGTTCGTGCCTTGCAGCAGTTCATCCAGGAGAAACAG
The DNA here is from genome assembly GCA_963708335.1 of uncultured Acidobacteriaceae bacterium. Classification (GTDB taxonomy): domain Bacteria; phylum Acidobacteriota; class Terriglobia; order Terriglobales; family Acidobacteriaceae; genus Sulfotelmatobacter. The sequence goes on from OY970205.1 coordinate 578,919, forward strand.
CAGCGGCGGATCGCCGCCGGCGAGATCGAGAATTTGGCGTAGCCGCGTGATCTCGGCATAAAACCGTGAACTGCCCTCCCGCAGCGAATCGTTTATTCGAATGCTGGCGCCCATCTGCAGTGGAGTGAGATGAAGGCCTCGGGCGCGGACGGGCGCGCCCGCCATGGCCAGTACGACGTTTATCCCCACAGCGCGCAGCAGCGTGCTCTTGCCCGACATGTTGGAGCCGCTGACCAGCAAGACCCGCGCTTCGCCGGTTATTCGGACATTGTTGCGCACACAGGTTCTTGCCGGAACCAGGGGATGCCCGAGTTCTTCGCCGACGAACGACGCCGCTCCCTCGCAGAAAACCGGGAATGGATCCGTGGAATGCTCAAAGCTATAGCTTGCCAGCGAGAGCAGCGCTTCGATCTCTCCCAGCGTATTCGTCCACAATCGCAGCGCATGCCCGTGAGCGTGGCGCCAGCGCTCGGCCGCGAAGGCTGCTTGCACAGAGTACATAAGCGGCGCATCGATGATGCGGACAAAGATGTTATGGCGCGAGTTGATCAGGTCTACCAGGGCGCGCAACTTCGCGATCGCTTGGGAACTGCGGGCCCCTTTCGACACGAGATGCTGCTGAAGCGTCTGTAGGCGGGACGCCTGGCAGCTGTGCGCCTCGACTCGGGCGAGAACTTCTGAAAGCAAATCCAGATCGTGGAAGGCGTGCTCGGTGCCATGCAGGATGCCCTCGAGTGACTTCTTCAGCCGGTAGGTGAGCACCGCTTCGATGACGATGATCAACACGAACGGTGCGGCCAGGCCCCACACTGCCCACACCATTGCGCCTGCAACGGCCAGCGCGGCAAGTACGGGCGCGGCCCATCGAATCCATAGGGGCTTCATCTGGTTCGGCGATTCCGCCCACATCGCGAGCGCGTCGGGATGCACTCCCACTCCAACGTCTTCGCCTAACACGGCGAGATCCTCCCTAAGGTCAATCTGATCGCGCAATTCGGTAACAGCGGCGTGGCGCTCGCGAAGCTTTTCCAAAGGCGATGGAGAAAGCAGCCACTGTGCAAGCGTGTCTTCTCCCATGCGCGTGCGAGCGGTCGACAGGAGCTGGAACAAGCTGCCTTCTCCAAACAGGTCGAGGTCGGCCGCGTATACGTGATGAGGATCATCGAACCGCTCGCCCGTCTCTCCCAACCCGGCCCAACGGTCTTCGACCCGGGCCAATCCTCGCTCGTAAAAAGCCGCAGCACGATGCGCGAGTTCGCGGGCCCGGAGAATCTGCGAATGAAAATAAGCCACGGACACGAAAGCCATGGCCGGCACGGCTAACCACCAGATTGCAAGATGATGGCTGTGCAATGACTCCCACGCGATGATTCCCGCGAGGCAGGCGAGGAGGAGCCGGACATTCCCCAGCTGAACATGAATTTTCTCGTAATGCGCCACCCGGGACAGGCGAGTGTCTCGCCGCTGAACGTATTCTTCGGATGGATTCACTCGCTAAAAATGTAGCAGGTAGGTTCTGGCGCGAGGAAGTCCCTCAGTCGCGATTCGGGAGCGAGGGGTAATTACTGCAAGTCTGCCTTGTCAGGGTTGTAGTAGAAGCGGAAGCGCAACGCCAGATAGGGCCCGGTGAATTCGCTAGGTAGCGGCGGAAACGGATTGGAAGCGGTAATGCTGCCCCACGCGGGACGGTCGAGAGCGACGTCGCCTGAGGTGGCGATCAGTCGCATGTCCGCGACTTTTCCGTCCTTCGTGATGGCAAACTCGATCGCGAGCTTCCCTTTCTTCATTTCGGCGGATTCTGGAATCAGGTGATACCAATTCTCCCTGACGTCCTGCACAATGCGTTGCAGGTAGGGGCCGAAATCCACGCCTTGGGTATCGCTCAGAATGTCGAGTGCGCCCAGTTGACGGCCGTGGGCTCCAGTGCCCAGGCCGAAGTCGCCTTCCTGGCCACCGCCACCTGCGCGGTTTGCTGCGGCCCCTTGCGCCGCTTGCTGAATCGCTTGGCCGGCACTCATGCTGCCCGCGTACTTGCTGAACGCGTTGTTCGGTCGGGAAGGCACTTGCAACTGCGCCTGCTGGTTGGTCTGAAACTGCGGACGAATCGACTGCTGCTGTTGCCCTTGCTGTGCCTGGAGCTGGTTCTGCGCCACGGCCGGGGGCGCTGCGGGTTGCAGCGCGCGCGGTCCGCTCATCCCGGGTGCGCCGGGAGGCGGTGTCGCCAGACTCTTGCGTAATTCTTTCAGATCAAGCTCAGGATGACGCGAAGTCGCAATGCGATCTTTATCCGAAGCAATGTTCGTATTCGGCTTGCGCGTGGGTTTCTGCAGGTCTGGCGGCAGTGCGAGGAAAGTCAGATTCTTGTCCTGATTCGAGTCCATCGGCACAACCACGACTCGATGCCATCCCAGCGTTTTCTCGATCAACGGTAAGTTCCAGAGGGCAATCGCGAGTACTAAGTGCACGATGATCGAGAGCCACAGGGCCTCGCGCCACCGGGAACGTTCCAGATCATCCTGCAACTGGATGAGGAGATGCGGCACATGCGCATCCAGATCCCGGTACGCGGTCTCCCAATCCTGCTGATCGTAGAGCCCAAGCTGTTCCGGTTGGGGCTTTTCAGGCGGGGCGACCGGGTCCTGGAATGGAATTTGTGTGATCGGCATGCGCTCGGGTTAACTGCAAAAGGCTTAGCTGTACCCGTCTGTCGTTAGACACCGAATACACTCGCGCCGTTGCATCCCGGCCTTCAAGGGAGTCGTGCAATATGCGCGCGTGCTTTACAACCAAGTTCTCTCCATTTTCGCATCTTTCAATGGATTCTGCTCAATAAATGGGACGTGATTTCGGTGTGTAAACATATGTAAATAATGATTCAGCGAGTTTCCGCAGGCCGGGCTACGCCCGGCGGACAGCCGATGGCGGCTGTCCCCACATAGGTCGTCTGCTGCTTGTTTAGAGTTTCGCTTGGGCGATGCCGGCGAGATTTACTTTCTTCCCGTGGTAGCGAATCGCGTCCACAATTTCCAGCGCCAGAGCCAGAGAGCGGCGGCCGTCTTCAATCGGAACCACGGGCGCTGAGCGTTCGCGCACGGAGCGCAGAAACGATTTGAGTTCGGCATGCAAAGGCTCTTCAGAGGCGACCGTCGGCTTGCTTACGCCGATCTGTGGGTTCACTGAAGGCGTGCCGGACTCCGCGCCACCCGGACCAACCGTAAAGACCAGCACTTCCTGGCGTCCGTAGTCGAGTGAAATATATTGTCGAGGCTGAAAAAACCGCAGCTTCCGCACCCGCTCGGTAGACACCCGGCTGGCCGTGAAGTTCGCGATGCAGCCCGATTCCAGTTCCAGGCGCACGTTCGCAATGTCGACTTTGCCCGACAAAATTGGCAGTCCCACGGCACGCACCTCTTTGACGGGCGACTTGGCGAAGGCCAGCACAATGTCGAGATCGTGGATCATCAGATCGAGCACGACATCGACATCCAGCGAGCGCGGGGTGAACACACTCAGCCGGTGTACCTCGAAAAACATGGGCTGCGTCAACAAAGGAAGGGTCGCGCGGACGGCTGGATTGAAACGCTCGAGGTGCCCAACCTGCGCGATCCGTTTGTGCCGGGCCGCGATGGCCACCAACTCCTCCGCTTCAGACAGAGTGGCCGCTAGCGGCTTCTCGATCAGCACATCGATTCCGGCCTGCATCAGTTCACGCGCCAGTTCCAGGTGGTGCACGGTGGGAGCGGCTACCGACGCGGCCTGCAACTCGCGCTGCCTCGTCAGAGTTAGCATCTGGTCCACCGATCCAAAGGCCTCGCAGCCAAACTCGCGGGCTACAGCGTCGGCGCGGGCCGCATCCGGATCGACCACGCCCAGCAGGCGAACCGGTTCCCCCTGTTGTTCGAGTTCCTTGTACACTCGGGCATGATTGCGTCCAAAGACGCCCACGCCGACCACGGCGACGGAAATCGGGTTTTGCGATGGCAGGAGAAATTCTCGAGGGCCGGTTGCCGGAAAGAAATTGTAAACGCAAACCCAGGAAAGGGCATCTGCATTAGCTTCGTCGTTCGGCGCTTCGCTTCAGAAATTAACTGCAGAAAGGACTGAATCGCCCCACGAGGACGATCGCGCTGCTGACCATTTCTAACATCTTCATGACAATTGCCTGGTACGGACATCTGAAATATCGCCAGGTGCCGCTTTATAAAGTCATTGTGGTGAGCTGGCTGATTGCTTTTTTTGAATATTGTTTCCAGGTGCCGGCGAACCGTATTGGTTCCTACGAGTTCACCGCCGCGCAACTGAAGACGATTCAGGAAGTGATTACATTAACCGTCTTCGCGGTTTTTTCGGTGGTGTATTTGAAACAGCCTCTGCGCTGGAATTACCTGGCAGGATTCGCGCTCATTGTGCTCGCGGTGGCGGTGATCTTCAGAAAGTGGTGAGGTGACCGCACGCCGGGGCTGTGCCCGGCGGACAGCCCTTTCGACTTCGCTCAGGGCAGGCTTAGGCGGCTGTCCCCACATAGGTCGCCGGGGCTGTCTTTGCGTCCGAAGTCCGAAGTCTACTTCCTACACCTAGCCCCCGACGCCCAACGCCTTTTTTAAGATAGCAATCTGGCCAGCGTGATAAAGCTCGTGCTGTGCGATGCCGTGCAGCATGTGATAGAAGTCGTATCGCTTTCCGGGAACACGGTCGGCGAGGCGCGACGCGGGCAGAGCGGCGACGGTCTTGACGAGAGTATCGTGCGTACGTTTTGTTTGCGCCAGGGCCTTGCGCCACGCGGTTTCCGTCGGCTTCGCCAGCGGCGGAAAATTCGCCAGGCCGGTCGGCTGCCATTTGTTTCCGTCGAGTCTGCGCAAAGCGGCATCGTCCCAAACTGCGACGTGCAATACCAACTCCCAAATGCTGTGAACATTGGGCAGGGGCTTGGCAGCGGCTGCGCGGGCGTCTACATCTGCGAGTAGTTCAACCAGCGCAGGGCCGTGCCACGCACTACCTTCAAAGGCGCGGCGAAGCTGATCGGCGATGCGACTCGCTTCGGATACGGGTTCGGGGCGTTTCGATTTCATAGAGTTGAATCTAAGATCCTTCTGCGACGATTGCAATTTGTGCAGCGTTGGCCGCGTCAATAATTTTCTCTCCGTCGAGCAGAAGACATTTCCCCGCGTCCACCGCGAGACAGCTTGCTCCCGCCGCTTGCATTACCTCGATCGTCTTCAATCCGATCACGGGTACATCGAAGCGCATATCCTGATTGGGCTTGGCAATCTTCACCACGGTCAAGGCGCGGCTCAGGGTAGAGGCGTCGCTGTCCAAAGAACGCATGATCTGGCCTGCGCGTTCGATGGTGGCGTCGGTGCCCTCCATGGCCTCAACCGCGACGCACGCCGATTCGGCAATCACCACAGTTTGTCCAATGTCATGTTGCGCCAACTTGCTGGCGACGCTGCGCCCGTATTGAATGTTTTTGCATTCCTGCTCGGTCGGTTGACGATGCGTGAGCATGCCGGATTTCGCCAGGAGGGGCTCCAGCAGCCACGTGGACTTTTCGAGTATGATGCCTTCATCGGCCAATACCTCTGCAACCGCGCCGAGCAGCGAGTCGGTGTTGCGGGTCGTGAGCGAAAGCAGCAGCTTCGCCAGACGCCAATCGGGACGAATGCTGGAAAAAATCTGCTTATGGCGGACCTGCCCGGCCATGACGGCGCGACTTACGCCTGCCTGCTGGAAAGTTTCGATCAGCTTTGATAGCTCTCCGAGAGAAAGCCAGTGAACTGCGGCAGCGCCATGCGCTTTGATCTCTGGGAAAGCCTCCTCGCGGATCGCGGCCACGACCACTTCGTATCCTTGCGCGCGCGCCGCGTCGAGGACGAGGAAGGGGAACTTTCCGTTGCCGGCGATGAGGCCAAGTTTTTGGTTCTGAGCTGGCATGTGATTGGGGCTAATTAATTAAGACGAATGACGAGTCAGTCTAGCACTTTGCGCTTTGAACGGGCATCACAGCCGGTTACCGAGAAGCGGCGAAGCAAGCCAATGGATATAATTTGTGTTCATTTAACTCGACAGTTATATATTCTGATATTTCCAGCTTTATTTTGATTTCGGCAATCGTCTAATTGCGAAGGAGTCCCGCCAATGCCTATTAACGCCACCCTGCGCCACCTGCCGGGCGCGCTTGTGTTGTTCGCCGCCTCGACCCTGGTTTCGAATGCGCAAGAACACGATCGCAACAAAGTTCCGGACGAATATAAGTGGGACCTGACTGCGATCTATCCGTCGGACCAGGCATGGCGCGCGGCCAAAGAAAAATTGGCGGGCGAGTTGCCCAAGTTGCGCCAGTTTCAGGGCACGCTGGCTTCTTCCGCGGCGCGATTAGCGGACGCGCTGGAGACGCAAAGTAACTTTGACAAGGAACTCAACCGCTTGTTCGTTTATGCCAGCATGAGTTCGGACCAGGACACGCGGGTCAGCACTTACCAGGGCATGCAGCAGGAGATGATCCAACTGGGATCGGTTCTGGGAACGGAATCGGCATTCATCGAACCTGAGATTCTTAAAATGGATAACACGACCCTTGAGCGATTTGTCGCGCAAGAGCCGCGGCTGAAGGTTTTTCGCTTCTACCTCGAGGACATTGCGCGGCGCCGCGCCCATACGCTCAGCAATGCTGAAGAGAAGCTGCTGGCGAGTTCCGCCGTCATGGCGAGCGGCCCATCCAGCGTCTTCGGTATTTTTGCCGACGCCGATTTTCCTTACCCCACGGTCACGCTTAGCGATGGCAAGACGGTGAAGCTCGATAAGGCGGCATTCTCCCTCTACCGCGCTTCGCCCTCGCGCGAGGACCGGCAGAAAGTCATGGAAGCTTTTTTCACGGCGCTGGGGAAATATCGCGCCACTTTTGGTTCTATGATGAATTCCAATGTGCAGACCTCCGTTTTTTACGCGACTGCGCGTAATTACGAAACTTCACTGCAAGCTTCCCTGGACCAAAATAATATTCCGGTTACGGTTTATTCGAGATTGGTGGATGGAGTCAACCGCAACCTGCCGACCTTCCAGCGCTACCTGAAACTTCGCAAGCGCATGATGGGGCTCAACGAACTGCATTACTACGACCTGTATGCTCCCCTCGTTTCGTCGGTCGACACGAAGTATCCGGTGGACGTGGCCGAACAAAACATCTTGAAAGCTCTTGCACCGCTCGGCCCCGAATATGCAGCCGGCGCGAAGCGTGCCTTTAATGAGCGATGGATCGATATGTATCCCACCGAAGGCAAGACTTCGGGAGCTTATTCCAACGGAGGGGCGTACGACGTTCATCCGTACATGCTGCTGAACTATAACGGAAAGTATGACGACATGAGCACGCTGGCGCATGAACTGGGGCACACGATGCACAGCTACTTCTCCAACAAAACTCAGCCGTATCCTTTATCGTCGTATCCGATTTTTGTCGCTGAAGTGGCTTCAACGTTTAACGAAGCGCTGCTCATTGATTACATGCTCAAGCAGATTAAAGATGACGCAACGCGGCTTTCGTTGCTGGGAAACTATCTGGAGAGCATCAAGGGCACGGTTTTCCGGCAAACTCAGTTTGCGGAATTTGAGTTGCGCATGCACGAAATGGTCGAAAAAGGGCAGCCCCTGACCGGCGATTCGCTTTCGAAACTGTACAGCGAGATTGTCAAGAAATACTACGGGCACGATCAGGACGTGTGCATCGTGGATGATTACATCGCCAATGAGTGGGCGTTCATTCCCCACTTCTACAATTCCTATTACGTCTTTCAGTATGCGACTTCGTTCACCGCATCGTCTGCGCTTTCGGAAAAAGTGCTGGCGGGGCAACCGGGAAGTACGCAGCGCTACCTCAAGTTCATTTCGGCGGGAAAATCGGAATATCCTATTGATCTGCTGAAAGACGCCGGCGTCGACATGACGACCGACGAGCCGCTGGAGCTGACCGTCAAGAAGATGAATCGCGTGATGGATGAGATGGAGATACTGCTGAATAAAAAGGGAACGGCGGCAGATAGAAATTAGAGCCGCGTTATTTGATAATCCCGCGTTCCGAGGCCTCGATAAACTGAATTAGCATGTCGACATCCTCGCCGCGCACCGGCTCCGATTTCAGCTTTTCCAGCGCCTGTGTGGTGTTCATCTTCGAGGCCAGCAGAATCTTGTAGGCGTGATGAATCCTGGCGATCCGCTCTTTCGAGAAGCCGCGCCGCTCTAGGCCAACTTTATTCATTCCGTAAGCGTGGGTGCCGCGCGCGGCTGAGGTCATGGAGTAGGGCAAAACATCCTGGGTAATCGTAGTGCCACCGCCGATATAAGAGTGCGCCCCGATGCGCACGAACTGGTGGACTGGACACAGCGCTCCAACTACAGCCCATTCTTCGACCGTGACATGGCCGCCCAGCGTGGCGCCATTCACCAGCATGGCGTGATCCTCAATTACGCAATCGTGACCGATGTGGGTATACGCCATGATCAGCAGATGGCTGCCGACCCTGGTCAGCCCGCCGCCTTTGACTGTGCCGCGATTGATGGTGACGCACTCGCGGATTTCGTTGTGATCTCCAATCTCTAGCCGCGTCGGCTCGCCTTTGTAAGTGACATCCTGCGGTGCCATACCGATGGCGCAAAAAGGAAAGAACGCATTGTCAGCGCCGATTTTCGTGGGCCCTTCAATCACCACATGGGAGGCCAGCCGGCAGTCCTCGCCCAGTTCCACGCCGGCGCCAATCACGCAATAGGGCCCGATTTTGCAGGAGGCAGGAACTTTCGCTTGCGGATCGATAACTGCCGTGGAATGCACGTTTCCGGAAGCTGAAGTTTTGGGAGATGGATTCATCGAGTCGTTCGCGGATTGCTCAGTGCCCGGTGGGCTCTATTCTGCATTGCCATCTCTACCAGTCAATCCCCTTCCGCGCGAACTGTCGACCAATTGACAGGAAACGATTGCCTCGGCCACGCGCTTATCGCCAACGTAAGCGTAGCCTTGCATTTTCGCCGCGGTCATGCCCGGCACCGAACGCCAACCTGTGACTTCGACTTCCAATCGCAACTGGTCGCCCGGGCTGACTGGCCGGCGGAACTTGGCGCGATCGATTCCGGTAAACATCATGACCTTGTCGCTGCGATCTTCGACTTCGGTCAGCAGCAGCGCACCGCCCGCCTGCGCTATTGCTTCCACAATCAGCACGCCCGGCATGATGGGCAGTCCGGGGAAGTGTCCGTTAAAGAACGGTTCATTGATGGTGACATTTTTGATCGCCACGATGCGTTTTTTGCGTTCCAGATCGAGCACGCGGTCGATCAGCAAAAAGGGATAACGGTGCGGCAGAATCTTCAGAATCTGGTGGATATCGAGCCCGGCTTTCGCCGTCTCGGGCGAAGATTCCGTCACAGGGATGCTCCTGGTCATGGTTTTGCTAAAACGATTCGTCTGAAAACGGCTTGAAGATTATACTGTACGACTTGCGCCCGCAGGTGCTTCCCTTGCCCCGGGCCGGAGATCATCGACGAGATGCCGGGCCGGAAAACAGTAGGTTGGAAACGATCCGCTCAAGTTGCATCCAATTCTCGCTGGAGCGAGCGGCTGCGCTACTTTGAAGCCCGGCAGGAAGAGATGGTCCAGACGATCCGCGAATTTGTCGCGATCGAATCTCCCAGCGACGACAAACTCGCTGCGGACCGGATGGGCGCGCTGTTGGCCGCGAGGTTCGAAACTCGCGGTGGACGGGCGCGCGTGCATCGCGCCGAAGATTACGCCGATAGTATTCAGATCGATTTTCCGGGGCGAGAAAAGATAAAACCAGTCCTGCTGCTCGGCCACTTTGATACGGTTTATCCACTCGGAACGCTGGCGACTATGCCGTGCCGCGTTCAAGACGGCCGCCTGCACGGACCCGGCGTGCTCGATATGAAGTCGGGAATTGCGCTGATGCTGCATACAATTGAGGCGCTACAGGTTTGGCACACGGGCCTGCCCCGCCCAGTTACCGTGTTTCTGGTATCGGACGAAGAAGTCGGCAGCTATTCTTCGCGACAGATTACGATGGCGTTGGCCAGAGAATCGGCGGCGGTGCTGGTGCTGGAACCTGCAGGACCGCGCGGCGCTGTGAAAACTGCGCGCAAAGGGGTGGGCGAATACATTTTGAAGGTGAGCGGCGTGGCGGCGCACGCCGGGCTCGATCCGGGTAAGGGACACAGCGCGATCGTCGAGCTCGCCCGCCAGATCGCCGTGGTTTCGAAGATGAACGATTTGCGTCGGGGTATGTCGGTAAATCCGGGAGTGATTCGCGGCGGAACCCGCACCAACGTAATTGCGGCCGAGGCCACCGTGGAAATTGATGCGCGCATCAAGAGCGCGCAACAGGCAAAAACTCTCGATCGCAAATTCCAGGCGCTGAAGCCCTTCGACAAACACTGTAAGCTCAGCATTGAGGGAGGGATCAACCGCATGCCGATGGAGCGCAACGCCGGCGTGGTCGCACTCTACAAAAAAGCGCAGGCGCTCGCAAAAGAGATTGACTGGAAGCTCGAAGAAGCCGCGGTGGGCGGAGGCTCGGACGGAAATTTCACCGCCGGCATCGGCATTCCCACGCTCGACGGTATGGGAGGCGTTGGCGATGGCGCGCACGCCGTTCACGAACACATTGTCATCTCCCAATTGCCGCGCCGAGCGCTGCTCTTGGCCGGAATGATCGAGAGCATTTGAAATCGGGCAGCCACATGCTCAAGTTTATTGTGATTCTGTACAAGCGGCCGGACCTGACGCGGCAAGAATTTCGGCGACACCTGCAGGAGATTCACGGACCGCTGGCGATTAGTTTGCCGGGGCTTCGGAGATACGTTCAGAACTTTGCCTGCCAAGATCCCAAACGCAAGCCCGGATGGGATGCCGTCGTCGAACTTTATTTCGACGACTGGGCAAGCATGGAGGCGGCGTGGGAAACTCCGCAAGGCGCGGCTTCCGATGCCGATCTGCCCGCGTTTGCCGATTTGACTCGAACGACCTGGGCGGCGGTGGACGAAGTTACTGTTCTCGGGTGAAGACGAGGAAGTAATCCATCTTGTCACTCTTCACGAAGTCGTACTGACTGGCGAGTTTGTAGCCCGCCTCTTTGGCTTCGCGAATCACGATTTCGCGACCCACTCCGTGATCCTCTCCATTGCCGTTGCGGTCAATAATTCCGACCTTGGCGCCCGGACGCAAGGCTGCACGCAGATTCTGCAGCAAAGTCACGGGTTGCGCGACCTCGTGATAGGTCTTGAGCAGCAACACGGCGTCAACCGAATTTGCGGGCAGAAGCGCATTGTCAGGCTGGCTCAAGATGGTCTTCACGTTCTGCAGTTGCTCTTTGCGAGCGCGATCGCCAACGTAACGAACGGCTTCGGGATTGATGTCGACCGCATAGACCACTCCGCCTGCTCCAACACGCTTGGCAGCGCGAACCGTAAACCATCCCGAACCGGCACCAATGTCGGCCACGGTCTTTCCCGGCGCGAGACCAAGAATGTCCATCACGCGGTTAATCTGCAATCGATCTTCTCGGCCAGGCGAATCGAACACCGAGAGATTCCCCGTGTAAGGCTCGCTGGTTTTGCGCTGTTGGCTGGGTGGCGCAACCGGCGCGCTTTGAGCCGAAATGGCGAACACATTTTGTAACAGCAGGAGTGCGAGCGCGACAATGCGAAGAGTGGACATCCGAGCCTCCGGAAACAACGTATTTACCAGAATAGACTTTCGGCAGAGCTAGTGGTGAGCGTTCATCCCCAGTGAGGCGGGCACTCTTGCCCGCCAGGCTTTGACTCCGCACTCCGGGTAGCCTAAACTTTTCTTTAGTGGTCCCGTGGAGGAGTTATGGGTGAAGGTCTATTTCAGCCTTTGCACTTGCTTTTGATTGTTGCGATCGCGCTCCTGGTTTTCGGCACCAGCAAGTTCGCGGCCGTGGGCAAGGGTCTGGGCGAAGGCATCCGTAACTTCAAATCCGCAATGAAAGATCCCGAAACTGATAAGGACGATGTGAAGAAGAAAGAAGAAGAAAAGAAAGTCTAGCTTTCACTTTGCTTCTCAATTAGTGGCTAGTCTGAAGGCGAAGCTGCCCGCTGATCAAATCTCTCCTGACTCCCGCAGCATTCGGTAAACCAACGCCACCGGCAGCCCCACCACATTGCTGTAGTCGCCTTCGACGCGCGGAATCCAGCGCGAGGCCATCCCCTGAATCGCATACGCTCCGGCTTTATCCATAGGCTCGCCGGTAGCGACGTATTGGCGAATCTCTTCATCGGACAGCTCGCTCATCGTCACCAGCGTATTCTCGGAAGCAGTTCGCAATTCTTGGTTCTCAGTTCTCACTATGTGGTACGGGCCAGGTTCCGATTGGATCGGCACGCTCTTACTGGACCCTGACCACTGACCACTGGCCACTGCTCGCACCAAGCACACTCCCGTGATTACCTGATGTACGCGTCCCGAGAGTAGCCGCAGCATGCGAATGGCATCGGTGGAATCAGCCGGCTTGCCGAAGATCGTCTCATCAACAACGACAATCGTATCCGCGCCCAGCACAGCGTCTTGAGGCTGCTTGCGCCAGACGGCGACCGCTTTTTCGCGCGCCAGCCGCTCCGCACAATCGTGCGGCGACTCACCCGCGAGCGGAGTCTCGTCGATATCCGCTGGCTGCCCAATGAATGGAATACCCGCGTTGCGCAACAATTCCTGGCGCCGCGGCGAGGCCGAAGCAAGAACGACCATGAATGAGATTTTAGCGGAAGCACTTTCGAGAGTTTGTGGAGCGGGAAATGTCCGGACAAGGCAGGCACCCCAGTTTTTAAATCCAGCCCCTTCAAGCCGGTCAACGGTGTGTAGAATAGGCTGAATGTCGCAAGCCGCACCCGCAATTACGCGCAGTCCCGCCGAAGTCGTCAGGCTCACGCCGGTTTCCCAGGCGCAAAACGGAATTTGCTACGCCGTCGCCGGCGAGGTTGCGGTCAATTCTTTCGACCTGGAGCGCATGGTTGCAGCCGTTCCCACAAAAATTGCCGCCGCGCTCGAGCGCAAGGCTTACTACTTCGTCCCGCTCACGGTGAGCCAAGGCGACGAGACGGTCATCGCCGACCGCTATGACGTGGCGCTCAGCGACAATGCCGTCTGCCATCGCAACCTGAACCTTGGCGACTCGCAGTACGTGTTCATCTCCACGCGGTTGATGGACGACAAATTTTCGGTAGCTTTCGAGTTCTACATCAATGTCGGACACGCCCTGGTCGAGCGGGCCGGAGTATCGCGCGAGTTCAGCGAGTTGGCATGGAGCCAGGTGGAAGCCGGAGTTCGCGGCGAAACGTCCCTGGATGCATGGGAGGCGCGCAAACTGGCCACCGCCAGTGGCCCCGACAGTGAGCGTTACAAGAACGAATATCTCGAGGCGACCTTTTCCGACACGATTTCCATTTATCTGCTGTCGCTCTATCTCGACGTCGACTACTACGATCTGCGGGAGCGCGACTATCCGTTGCTGGCGCCGTCCGCGCTGGCCGAGCGCCTCCGAAGGGTGGCAGAGTGGTTTCCGCCCAATGCCGGCTTCGAGTTCGCCGTTCTCTACAAACGTCGCGGGTAAACCCGTCATCCCTCTTTTTCCATGGGGCAAATCTTGACCTTAACGAGGTACAGTTCACATCCTGCCTCCCGCAGCGATTTTCAGTGTCGCGGATCGAAAAGTCGGTTGCTAAGTGAGCAATGTAGACACATGAAGGTCTGTGGAAATCTTCGGAGTTGGGCCTGTAAGATTCTGGGACGGAAGGCAAGACCGACAATGATTGTAGGCACGGGCATCGACATCGCCGAAGTCCCTCGCATTCGCCAGTCCATTGAGCGCTTCGGGGACCGTTTCCTGCAGCGCGTGTTTACGCCAGGCGAAATTCGCTATTGCGATTCCAAGGCGAATCGCTTCGAACGTTACGCCGCCCGCTTTGCGGCCAAGGAAGCCGCGATGAAGGCTTTGGGAACCGGGTGGAATCATGGCGTGCGTTGGCGCGATTGCGAGGTAATTCGCACGCCCGGAGGGCGGCCGACTATTGCGTTTCACGGAAAGGCCAGAGAGTTCGCGGCCAAACTCGGAATGAAAAATGCCGCCCTGTCGATCACGCACACTGCGGAACAGGCGCTTGCGCAGGTGATTCTCGAAAGCTGAAACGTCCCGCGCGGCCGCGCCGACGGCCCGCCGTCATCTGCTAGACTGTCGCCTTCATGTCTGTGATCACGGTGACTCCCACCCCAACGTCGAGCCCGGTGGAAATCCCCGAAAAGACAGTGCTGGCGGGCCTCGCGCTCACCAGTTTCGCCGCGTTGCTGCTGGAACTCGCGCTCACTCGACTGTTCTCCGTCGTGCTGTTCTACCATTTTGCATTTCTCGCAATTTCGATTGCGTTGCTGGGACTCGGCGCCGGGGGCGTCTGCGCTTATCTTCTGAAGCACAGGCTCGCCGGCACCGGCACGCGATCGCTGGCGGCATGGCTGTGCATGATCAATTCAGTGGTCGTCGTCCTGGTGCTGGAGATTGTGTTGCACGTTCCAGTCGCGCTGCAAGTTTCGTGGCGCAATTTCGGACGCCTGACGGCGCTCTACCTGGCGGCCGCCGCGCCCTTCTTCCTCACTGGACTTCTGTTCGCAATCGTCTTCGCGCGCGAGACGCGGCGTATCCCCCGACTTTACGGCGCCGATCTTTGCGGTGGGGCGCTGGCGTGCCTGGCGGTTGTGCCATTGCTGAATTTGATCGGAGGGCCCAACGTAGTGCTGGCAGCTGCAACTGCCATGGCTACTGCCGGGGCGATCTGGGCTGAACGGCGTTCTCAACGCAGGACCGCGACCGCGCTGACGCTGGCGTTGTTGGCACTGATCGGCGCGAACTACTCCGGACGACTCTTCGATGTGGTTTATGCGAAGGGTATGTTCCGCGATCCTTCGCAGGTGGAATTTTCCCGTTGGAATGCGCTTTCGCGCGTCGAGGTCGACCGCAAGGGTCAGGCGAAAGTCGTGGTCATCGATGCCGACGCCAATACTTACATCATGAATGCGGAGGTGTCGCGCTGGCACCAGACCGAGTGGGAGAGAGATCTAATGTCGGCGCCACCGGCGCTGGCCAATGTGCTGCGTCCGCACGGGGAGTTCGCCATTATCGGGCCGGGCGGAGGCGTTGACGTACTGCGCGCAGTGGCCAACGGCAGTCCGAGCGTCACCGGGATCGAAATCAATCCCATCATCGCGACCACGATCATGCGCCAGCGCTATGCGGACTATTCGCAGCATCTTTATCAACGGCCTGATGTCCATATTCAGGTCACCGATGGAAGGTCGTTCTTGCGCTCCACTCCGCAACAGTTCGACGTGGTTCAAATGACTCTGGTCGACACCTGGGCATCGACCGCAGCCGGGGCGTTTGCGCTGAGCGAAAACAATCTCTACACCGTCGAGGCGTTTCGCGAATATTTCAACCACCTCAAGCCCGATGGAATGATTGCGATTACACGCTGGGAATTTCAGCATCCGCGCGAGGCCTTGCGCGTCGTCGCGGTGGCAATGGAGGCGCTGCATGGCCTCGGGGTCAAGAATCCTGCGGGCAATTTTATTGTCGCTTCGCAAGGGTCGCTCAACGAGGATGGCATCCCGGTCGTGGTGCTCGCCAAGAAGACCGCGTTTACCCAGGCGGAAGAGGACGCGATCAACGCCCACTTCGACCAATATCCCCAGCTCAAGGCGCTGTATATGCCGTCCGATCGCGGCGAGAATTCGTTTTCCGATCTCATCGCCAGCAACGATCCTTATGCGTTCGCGCGGGGATATGCCTACAACACCGCGCCCGTTACCGACAACGCACCGTTTTTCTTTTTCACCCTAAAACCGGGGCAGATTCTTGGGGAGAAAGGCCTGCGCGGCGGCATCGATTGGAAGGTGAATTTGGGAGTCCTCGTACTTCTGCTTGTGCTGCTGATTTCCCTGGTTGCGGTACTCGCATTTCTGGTATTGCCGCTCGCGCTCAAAAGCCGCAATAGTCGTGGGTCGACCGTTCCCTTGCTCTATTTCGTGGCCGTCGGCCTCGGCTACATCCTGGTAGAGATCGCCTTCATCCAGCGCTTCGTGCTGTTTCTCGGCCATCCCACTTACGCCCTGACCGTGGTGATTTTCCTGCTGATGCTCTCAAGCGGTGCGGGAAGTCTGATGTCGCGGCGCTGGCTGCCCCGCAGAAATTTGAGATGGCTACCACTGACGCTGGTTATCGTGGGCCTGCTCGCCGACGTATTTTTTCTGCCTAACTGGCTGTCGGGGCTGTTTGGATTAGCCTTCGCATACCGTCTGCTGATCAGTGGCCTTCTTCTTGTCCCATTGGGATTCGTCATGGGGATGCCGTTCCCGACTGGCTTGCGCGCGCTTGCAGCCATTCGAGCTTCGGAATTTTCGGCTGGGTCAGGGGTTCGCGAAGACTTCATCGAATGGGCATGGGCGATGAATGCCGCGGCCAGCGTTCTCGGTTCGGTGCTGGCTATGGTCCTCGCCATACAGTTCGGGTTGACAATCACTTTGGCTGCCGGAGCGACAGCCTACCTGCTCGCCCTCTTGCTCATGCCGGCACTGCGAGCAAAAGCCGTCTAGACTCTGGCAACTTTTTGTTATCATTCGAGCGAGGAGCCGCTGCGATCCCGAACTCTCGCGCAACCGGCACAATTCCCTCCAGACTGGCACCAATGAGGAATTTATTTGCCTAGCCAGAAGCAGCTCAAGTGGTCGCAGCTACGGGTTGGGATCACGGTGATTGTTGCCACTCTGACCTTGGCTTTCCTGCTGTTTCTGATGTCCGGAACCAATGGACTCTTTACATCTCGCATTACCCTGAAATCCTACTTCGATAATGCGCAAGGCTTGCGTCCGGGCGCTCCGGTGCGATTAAGCGGGGTCGACATCGGCAACGTGACGAAGATCATCATTGTGCCTGACAAAGACAGGCAGTTGACTCCCGTCGAAGTGTTGATGAAAGTCAGCACCAAGTACAGTTATGCCATTCACCGCGATTCCGTCACCTCTCTGGAGACGGCAGGCGTATTGGGAGAAACCTTTCTCGATATCGATAGCCTTCAGGCTCTTGGACCTCCGGCCCATGACGGAGATACGCTGCCCACCCAGGTGCGTCCCGACTTTAACCAGGTGGTGCGAGCCAGCCAGGGAACCCTGGAGAACATGGATGCCCTTCTAAAGCGAGCCGATCGCATTCTGGCCTTCGCCGAAAGCGGTAAAGGATCGATCGGCAAATTAATTTATGATCCGACGCTTTACAACCGTTTCTCCTCTACCATCGCGGAATTTCAGCAGATCGTGCAGCAGGTGGGAAGCGGCGAAGGCAGCTTAGGACGCCTGATCAGCCGCAACGATGCTTACGAAAAGTTCATTGCGACCCTCGACAAGATGAACGCCGTCATCGACGACTTGCAGCAGGGGAAAGGCACCGCGGGAAAGTTCCTGAAAGATCCGACGCTGTACAACAATGCTAACGATACCATCGCCAACTTGAAGAAAGTTACCGACGATATCAATGCCGGCAAGGGCACGCTCGGCAAGCTGAGCAAGGATGAGGAACTGGCCAAAAAACTCGATACCACGATCAGCAAACTTTCGGAGTTAACCACTGAACTGGAAGCTGGCCAAGGCACAGCCGGCAAGCTCATCAAGGACGAGACTCTATATAACAACGCAAACGAGATGCTGGTCGAGACCCGCAACTTGCTGAAGAGTATCCGGGAAAACCCAAAGAAGTACCTGAGCATCAAGCTGCACGTGTTCTAGAGGACGCGCTCTTGGAGCGGGTGCCCCAACCCTTCTCGCGTTCATTTGCGAGAGGGTGGGGATTTTGATCTTTTAGGACTCAGCCAGGCTAGGAAACTATCCGCGGCTGCGCAGCGGCATCGGCATGCTCGTGCGCATGATAACTCGACCGCACCAGCGGTCCCGACTCGACATGGCGGAAACCGAAGCGCAGAGCCTCTTCGCGCAAATAGGTAAACTCTCCTGGCTCATAGAAGCGGGCGATCGGCAGGTGATCCTTCGACGGGCGCAGATACTGACCAACGGTGAGGATGTCGACGCCGCGCGTGCCCAGGTCGCGGAACACCTCAACGAGTTCTTCCGACGACTCGCCTAAGCCGACCATCACGCCGCTCTTGGTGAGCGTACCAGGAGAAAATTTCTTGGCGTTCTCCAGCAGGGTTAATGTTCGCTCATAGCGCGCACCGGACCGCACCGCGCGATAGAGCCGGGGCACGGTTTCGGTATTGTGGTTGAGCACATCCGGCTTGGCATCCAGTACGATGCGCAGCGATTCTTCCAGACCCTGAAAATCGGGGATTAACACTTCGACGCGGCAGTCGGGCGTCAGTTCCCGAATCTCGCGGATGGTCTCCGCAAAAATTCTGGCGCTGCCGATATTGTCATCGTCGCGGTTCACGCTGGTCACGACCGCGTGTTTGAGTCCGAGAGTTGCCACCGCCTCGGCCACGCGTCGGGGTTCGTCGAGATCGATGGGCTCGGGCCGTCCCTTGGGAACCGCGCAGAACCCGCAACGGCGCGTGCAAATATCGCCTAACAGCATGAAGGTCGCAGTCTTGTGGTTCCAGCATTCGCCGATGTTCGGGCACTGCGCCGACTCGCAGACGGTGTGCAACGACAAGCCGCGAGCGAGCTTCTTCAGATTGTGGAAGTTATCGCCGACGGGAGCTTTGGCCCGTAACCATTGCGGTTTCGGCAGCCGCGGCGGAGCGCCAAGCTCAATCTGAATCAGTTGGGAGGGGCCAGCCATCGATTTCGATTTTATCACCCATGTGGAGACAGCCGCCCCCGGCTGTCCGGCCGAGCGTAGGTCGGATGCCGTCCGCAAAACTCGCGGAGCTTCGCTTCGCTGGACAGCCGAGGGCGGCTGTCCCCACATCAGTTACCCCACTTCCACCAGTCCGTAGGTGTGCTGCCAGAGCGCTCGCATGTGAACCAGTGCGCGGCTCATTTCTTCCGCAGAAATCTCGCCGTTGGGTCCGGCGATGACAGCGGCAGCTTCGCGCTTCGCGGCCTCCAGCAGCTTGGCATCGCGAATCAGGTTGGCCACGCGGAAATTCGGGATTCCCGCCTGCCGCGTGCCAAAGAATTCGCCCGGACCACGCAATTCGAGATCGAGTTCGGCGATCTTAAATCCGTCGTTGGTCTGCACCATGGCGTCGAGGCGCCTTTGGCCTTCCTCGCTCACTTTTCCTCCCGTCATCAGAACGCAGTAGGATTTCGCGCCGCCGCGGCCGATGCGCCCTCGCAACTGGTGAAGTTGGGCCAGTCCAAAGCGCTCGGCGTGCTCGATCACCATCACGGTCGCGTTGGGCACATCGACCCCAACTTCGATGACAGTGGTCGCGACCAGAATCTGCAACTCGCCACGCTGAAACATGCGCATGACCTGTTCTTTCAAGTCGGCGTCCAAGCGGCCGTGCAGCAGACCCACTTTCAGGTCGGCGAAAATGTTGCTGCTTAGCTCACGATACATTTTGATCGCGGCCTTCAGTTCGCTCTCCTCATTTTCTGCGATGACCGGATAGACCACGTAGGCCTGATGTCCGGCTGCTACCTGTTTTCGCACGAAATCCCATACCCGCGGAGATTGGTCGTCCACCACACAGTGGGTGGCAATCGGAGTGCGCCCCGGTGGGAGTTCGTCGAGCACGCTGAGATCGAGATCGCCGTAAAGCGTGAGGGCCAATGTGCGCGGGATGGGCGTTGCTGTCATGACGAGAACGTCAGGCTCGGTGGGTTCGTTTGATGGTGACGCTGCCGAGCCTTGCTCGGCCGGACGGCCCCTTCGGCTGGGCTCAGGGCAGGCTTGGGCGGCCGTCCCCACATGAGTATTCTCTCTATCTCCCGACTTCTTCATCAATTTCAGCCGCTGCAGCACCCCAAAACGATGCTGCTCGTCAACGATGACCAGCCCCAGCTTGCCGAACTCCACTTTCTCTTCCAGCAACGCATGCGTACCGATCACTAGTTGCGCATTGCCTTGAGAAATGTGGCGGCGAACCTCGCGCTTGCGGTCGGATTCAAGCGAGCCGGTCAGTAGAACAATGCGATAGCCGGCATTCTCTAGAATTCGCCTTGCGGAAAAATAATGCTGCTGGGCCAGAATCTCGGTGGGAGCCATCAGCGCCACCTGGCAGCCGTTCTCGATCGCGATGATGGCTGCCTCGAAGCCCACAATGGTCTTGCCCGACCCGACGTCGCCCTGCAGCAAACGCCGCATGGGATAGGGTTTCTCCATGTCGACCGCAATCTCCTTCAGCACCCGCTTTTGGGCGGGGGTGGGATGAAAGGGCAAAATCTTCTTGATCGCCGCGCGCACGCGATCATCCAGGCGAAATGCGATTCCGGTCTGCGCCTTCTGCTGCTGCCGCTTCAACTCCAACGCGAGTTCCACAAAAAACAACTCGTCAAAGATCATCCGAATGTGGGCGGGCGTGCGAGAAGACTGCAGGTCCTCGAAACTCTCGCCGGGCTCGGGCCAATGCACATCCCACAGCGCCGCGCGCGGAGACACGAGGCCGAGATGCGACCGCACTGCTGCGGGAATTGGGTCCGCCAAGTCGGGCGTCAGGTCGTCGAGGGCAGTGCGAATGGCGCGTCGAAACCAGCGCGGGGTAAGCCTTCCGATGGCTTCATAGATAGGAACGATGCGGCCGATTTCCAAAGACTCGGCCGCTTTTTTCTCGGCAGTATTGTCCCCGTCGCCGGAATCGCCCAGGACTTCGAATTGCGGCTGAATGATTTGCAGTTCGCGGCTGCGTTGGTCTTCCTCGACTTT
Source organism: uncultured Acidobacteriaceae bacterium (assembly GCA_963708335.1). GTDB lineage: Bacteria > Acidobacteriota > Terriglobia > Terriglobales > Acidobacteriaceae > Sulfotelmatobacter. The sequence goes on from OY970205.1 coordinate 599,801, forward strand.
GCCGTAGAGGGCGATCATTTGTCCTGGCTTGAACTTGTCCTGCAAGTAGGTGGCGTTGAAAAAGAGGCAGCGCAATCGCGCCCGGCCCTGTCCCACAGTCAGTTGAAAAATCGGCATTTTGCGGGTTCGGAACAGCCCGGAGTTGCGCACTTCGCCGATTACCGTTGCCATCTCGCCGGGCCGGAGTTCGGAAATCCCCCGTGGATTCAGCCGGTCTTCATAACGAAAAGGCAGATAATGGAGGAGGTCGCCGACGGTGTGAATGCCCTTGCCGGCCAGAACCTCACCGATGCGCGGACCAACGCCCTTCACGTATTGAACCGGGGTGGAAAGTTCGAGCATGCTAGAGGTCCGTGGACGTGGAAAAAGAATGGTAGCAGGAGCGGACGGCTGAGCGCTGAAGCGCGATCGCATGGCGCCTGAGGAAACGATGAACCCGGTGAATATTGTCGTTCGAAACTTGCAGGAGCGCTGCGGTGTCTAAGCCAACGGTGCTCGTCAATTTTCTTCAGGCCCTGCTGGCGATCATACTCGGCAACGTCGTGTACTTCGCCCTGCTTCCGTCAATGCCGCCAGCGGCTCGGCATCGTCCCTTCCAGTTGGACTTAGGCACGCTTGTGGATTTCTTTTTCTGCGTAGTCGCCTACGGATTGATCCGCACCGCCAGGAAGTGGCGATAGCTGGAAGATGGCCCGGGGCCGCAGTCTTCCATAACGGTTACTTTGGGAACCTTGGTAACCGCTACTCTCGTTCGTACACTCCTTGCACCATGCCGAAACTCGCGGTTTTGTTTGATGCGGGCCAGGCGGTCCTCTCCACCTTTGATTTGGACGAGGTGTTACAGAGAATCCTGGCAATCGCACGCGACTTTTTTCATCTGCCGAACGTGGCCATCCTCTTGCGCGATCGAGAGGCTGGGCTACTGAGCGTTCGTTCGCAGATCGGCTGGGATGCCGGCAAGGACAAAATCTGCCTGGGAGAGAATGAGGGGATCACCGGCGCTTCCGTTCTAAAGAAGCAGCCGGTCTATGCAGCCGACGTGACCCAGGACCCGCGCTACATCTGCGCCGCGCAATCCACGCGCTCGGAGTTGGCCATTCCGCTCATGGTGCGCGATGAAGTCGTAGGCGTACTCGACTGTCAGAGCGACCGCCTCGATCACTTCGACCCCGAAACCATTGAACTGCTGACTCTATTTTCTACGCAGGCTTCGATTGCGCTGCAGAACGCGCGTCTGTACTCGCTGGAACGGCAACGGGCGCGCCAATTGGAGGCAATCAATACCATCGCGCAACAAAGCACCGCTGTCATGGAACTGGAAGAGCTTCTCGTCCGCGTATGCGGCGTGATTCAGAAGGCCTTTCAGGTCTCGCACGTGTCGCTTCTGCTTCGCGACGACGGCGACCTGGTGATGCGAGCGCATCAGGGGATACTCACTCCTTGTGCGCCTCCGAACGGGCGCTTCCCCGCCAGCCAGGAACCATGGTCACGTGTCATTTCGGCCAGCGGCACCATCGTCGAAAAAGATTTGAGCGGGTTACCGGAACCTCTCAGGCTTTTCCGGGAATCTGCTTCTCGCATGAGCATCCCTCTGATTTCCTTTGGGCAAACGCTGGGGGTGCTGACTCTGCACAGTTCGCAGCCCAACGCTTTTCGCGAGAGGGAACTGCAGTCGTTGGAATCCGTTGCGGACATTTGCGCCAACTCCATTCAGAACGCTCACTATGTGGAGCGCGTAAAACAACTCGCCTATCTCGATGGCCTGACCGGAATCTTTAACCGGCGTTTCTTCGAGCTGCGAATCATGGAAGAGATCGAGCGCGCCCGCCGTTACGGAACCGGCATGGCGGTGATCATGGCGGATATCGACCAGTTCAAAAGGCTGAATGATGAGTTCGGCCATCTGCTGGGCGACGAGGTGCTGCGCCAGGTCTCTTCGCTCTTTCACCAGCAGTTACGCAAAGTCGATGTGGTCTGCCGCTACGGCGGAGAAGAATTTGCAATTCTGCTCACCCAGATCAGCGCGCAGCAGGCGATTGCGATCGCCGAGAAACTGCGGCGACTGGTAGAGAAATTTCAATTCCCGGGAGTGCCGCGAACCATCACCATCAGCGTCGGGGTGGCAGCATTTCCAACTGATGGCAAGACCCGAGACGAAATGGTCCGGGCGGCCGATAGCGGACTTTATGCCGCTAAACAGGCGGGACGGAATCGCGTTTGCGTCGCGAGCTCAGCGCTTATGGTCGCCAGCGGCCAATAACGGACGATCTTCCTAAATATCGAATGCGCGAAAGCGCAATTCCCGTCGCCGTTCGTCCATTTTCATCTTCAGCTTATTCTGGTTCCTCTTTAGCTGTTCGCGCTGGATCTGGGATTGGTTCCTGAGCTTCTCGGCCTGCTGCCGCAATCTCCGCTGCTGGGAGCACAGGTCCTTCCGAAGCTCTCTCACTGACTCGCGGGCATCTTCGGTGGCCAGCGCAAACTGCGGTTGCAACTGCGCCACGTATCGTTGGACCTCGCCCAATTCCACGGCAGATTCGGCGTCGATTACGGATTGGTCGGCGGATTCTTCCTGCAGCAGGTCGCCCGATTCCTTGCGGTCGGGCAGAGTCAAATTCAGATTCTGTTCTTTCTTGTCGCGGATCACGCCCACGTTGATTGCTGCTCTACTGCGGGAGCGCACGGCGTGGGTGAAATCGCCAGTATCGTGCACGGGCTGATCGTTGACTTTCACAATCACGTCTCCGGCGCGGAAGCCCGCCTTTTCCGCTCGGCTGCCTTTCTCCACGGCGCGAACCAGCACACCGTTGCCGTTCTTCACTCCGAAAAATTCGCCCAGTTGCGGCGTAATGTTTTCCACCGAGAGGCCGCTGCGCGCCGAGGAAGTCACCATCACCATATTGATCGACGGAATATCGATGTCGGGAATATGAATCTCCGGCATGTTGAAATGAAAGTTCTTCATGTCATGACCGGTCATGCCGAACTCTTTGTGCTCGTCGGCCAGCTGCACTTTCACCGTCATCGGCTGCCCGTCGCGGCTTATGCCGAGGGTGACGACGCGACCCGGCGGCGTCTCGTGGATCATGCGGCGCAACTGGGCGCCGCTCTCCACGGCGGTGTTGTTCATGGTCAAAATAACGTCATGCTCTTTGAGGCCAGCCTTGCCCGCTGGGGCATCCTGGTCGACCATCGTTATTTCGACGCCCTTCTCTTCTTTCAGCTTCAGGGCGCCCAGGCGGTCGGTGGTCACGTCGGATATGTTGACTCCGAGGTAGGAACTGGTGCCGCTGTCTTCGCTGGAGAATGCCCAGGGCTGCTCCGATGAATCGACCATCCGGCTTTGAGCTGCATTCGAAAAGCTGATGAGCAACGGCATTAACACGATGCTGGCTGCAACGTATTTGCGCATGACGGTTACCTCACCGTGACATTTTGGGACTTGCTCCTTAATGGTCAAGCATCGCAATTGCTGATTTCGTGATTGATGATTGTTGATTGAAGACCCTAATCAGAAGAACCCACCTGCAATTAACAATCAGAAAATCAACAATCAGCAATCGCTTTCTTCAATGGCTGGCGCGTCGAAAATTGATATCGCCAGTCGTGGTGTGCACTTTCAAAACCGGACCGCCGCCATTCAGCTTGCCTTCGGCGGTGAGAGACTTCGGGCCCCACTTGTCGCCTTCGCTGGTAATGTGAATATCGGGAAAGTCGGAAGTAATGCGATGACCATTGCCCATGTCGACACTGGCGCGCACATCGATCGCGACGTCGGCCGCAATATACACCGTAATGTCGCCCGCACCTGTCTCGAGATCGGAATCATTCCGCTCGGTGCCGGTATTCACCAGCTTCACCGTAATTCCACCAGCGCTGGTTTCAGCCCGGGCCGAGGGCACGCCGTACAGCTCGATGCCGCCGCCGCCCGTCTCCGCATGAACGTGGCCCTTAGCCGAGTTCAGGCGGATGCTGCCACCTCCGGTTTCGATCTCCGCGGGACCGCCCACGTCGCTCAGGTCAATGCTTCCACCGCCGGTGGACACCTTCACCTTGCCGTTACACTCACGCACTTCCACACTGCCGCCGCCGGTTTCAATGCTGGCCCCCTGCGATCCAGGCCCCAATTCGACGCTACCGCCGCCAGTATCGGCGACGACTTTGCCGCTGGCACGGCGAATCTTGATGGAGCCTCCGCCAGTGTGCAGGCCAAGGTCGCCACCAACCGTGCCTACATCAATCGACCCGCCGCCGGTTTCGGCGTTGGCCCCGCCGCCAATATCATCGAGCTTCATGCTGCCGCCGCCGCTACCTGCCTCAACGCGGCCAGCGACTCCCGAGGCCTCCACGTTGCCGCCGTCAGTTTCGAGTTTGACCAAAGCCATCTCGCGCGGAACCATCACGGCAAACTCCGATGAACAATGACGGGGCTGTCTGCCCCCCTGCCAGTCTCCGACGATCCATGCGGTGTCACCCTTCACATAAGCGGTGATCTTGTACTGCTCGAACTGGCGGCGCGCCTCTTGCTCGGAAGAAGTGCCAAAACGCGTATGAACGACATAATTGATGCCTGGCTGCTGCCCGCCGCGTACGACCACGGAGCCCATGTCCACTTTCACTCTCAAGTTCTTGACCGCTGCCAGCGAGCCTGTGATCTCCTGACCCCAGGCTCCGCCTTCGCGGGTAATGTGCGATTCCTGCGCCACGGCCAGTGGCGCAAGCAGGGCCAGCACACCGGCCAGCCCAACGATTTGTAGCGCGCGTTTCAAAATAGTCCCCTCAATTCTCCTCTTAAATGCAGAGGGAAGAATTCAGAAGGCAGAAGCTGTTTTCTGGTCTTAACTTCTGCATTCTGACCTCTTACTTCCGAATCCCTAATCAATCTCCGGCAATTGCGCCAGCATCGTGCGCGCCTGCGACTTGATGTAAGTGCTCTGATCCTTCGCAGCCAGCGCCATCAGCACACCGCGAACGCTTCCGTCGGCCTTCACCGGCTCAATCAGCCGTAGCGCTTCAATGCGCACTCCGGAATTCGAATCGTTCACCAGGGCCCGCAGCACGGCGTCGCGGACATTGGTGTCATTCTTGACGTAATTGCCCAACGCGCTCAGCGATTTCAGCCGCACTCCCGGATTGGTGTCATTCTGCAGCGCGTACATCAGGGCTGAGCGCACTTGCATGTCTCCAGTTTCCTGCGCCAGCAGGTCGACGGAGTCGACCCGCACGCCCGTGTTGTAATTGTTGCGGGCCGCATACAGCAGCAATTGCTGGATCTTCTCGTCATTCAGCGATCCCTGCGCTTCCTGGGTCGATAGCGTGTTGTACTTGATGCTGATCTGATTCGTGCCCGGCTGCTGGACGATGGAACTAATGCCGGTAATCGATGCTTCATTGGGAACCGCACTCGGGTTGGAGAGGCTCTGTACGCCGGCCGTGGGGGTGGGTCGCGCTCCGTAGAGCTTGTAGGTGGCGGTAACTCCGCCGGCAAAGCCAAGGATGAGAATGGCGGAGGCCAGAGCGGGGGAGAATCGTACTTGCCGCAGCCAGATCGCCGGATCGAACGTCATCCGGCTCCACATGCTGCCTTGCTTGGCCGTCTCCAACGCTTCCTGCAACTGCATGCGCGAAGCCGCCAGCAGGTTGGGCGAGGGATCGGCCGCCCGATCCTGCGCCAGCAGCGCGTGAAATTCCTGCTCCGCCCTCAGTTCGGCTGCGCAGTCAGCACAGCGGGCCACGTGTTGCTCCAGTTCGTGGCGAGCGTCATCCGCCAACTCGCCATAAACCTGAAGCACGATATTTTCTCGAACCCATTCACATTTCATAAGAACCCTGTTTCAAGGTTTCTAAGGTTCCAAAGTTTCGAGGTCTCACTGAAACCTTGAAACATTGAACTCTTGAAACCTTTCTCTATCTCATATCCGCCAGCGCCCCGCGCAATTTCTGCGTGGCGCGGAAGAGCGTATTCTTGGCGGTCTCTTCCGTGGTATGCAAAATCTCTCCCACGGTTCTCAGCTTCAAGCCGTGGTAATGCTTCAGCTCAAACACCATGCGCTCGCGCGGCGTCAGCTTCTCCAGCGCCCCGGTAATGCGCGCTCCCAGCTGGCGGCGCAACAAATCGCGCTCCGGATTCGCTCCCGCCCGTCCGTCCGGCACCTGGTCGAGCAGGTCATACTCGCCACCATCCGGGTCCTTCGCGACCGGCGCGTCCTCTTTGCGCACGTTCTTCTTGCGCAGGTGGTCGAGGCACAAGTTGGTCACAATCCGGTAAATCCACGTGTAGAAGGAACACTCGAACCGGAAACTTCCAATATTCTTGTATGCCTTCAGGAAGGCGTCCTGGTAGACGTCCTGTGCATCCTGCTCAGTTCCGGTGAGATGGAGCGCGAGCCGCAACACCGACTGGTCGTAGTGACGGACGAGTTCCTCGAAGGCGGCGCGGTTTCCGCGCTGGGCCTCTCGGATCAACATCGTGTCGTCTATGCGGCGTTCTTGCCCAGCCATGCGTCCCCGCGCGGGGTCATGGAGATCGTCGACTCTGTCTACTCTCTCACTCTTTGCTTGCGAGTGGGCCCGTCCGCCAACGGCAATTGGTATTGCCCAAACACCGGCCGGCATTTCTGTTGTCCTCTACCTGCCCGGTATTCATGCCATATCCGGGCTTGCACAGGAATAGACGAGTCGTCGACGAAACCGTGAGCAGAAATTATAGGGCAGCCGTGGATTATTTGACGGAGCTAGGTTCCTCTAGGATAAAGATTTAGGGGGAAACAGAACAATGGTGGACAACCACAACCGGGGATTTGGCAGGGAAAGTGCCCTGAGTGTGAGGCAAGTTGGTTGTAGAGACGTTACACCCAACGTCTCTACCCCTGCTTACTCCGCCACCGCTTCCTTCTCGATGACTACCTTCAAGTGTGCGGTCACGTCCTTGTGCAGCTTTACTGGGACGCTGAACTCGCCTACGGTCTTCAGTGGCTCGTGGAGTTGAATTTTGCGGCGATCCACGTTGAAGCCCTTCTTGATCAGCGCGTCGCCGATGTCGCTCGACGTGACTGAGCCAAAGAGCTGATCGTGCTCGCCGGTGCGCCGCTGGAATGACACCGACACGCCCTCAAACTGCTTAGCCAGTTCCTCGGCCTGCGTTTTTTCCTTGGCGGAGCGGCGCACAGACGCAGCCTTCATCTGCGTGATGACGGCCTTGTTGCCCTCATTGGCCTGAATGGCCAGCTTGCGCGGCAAAAGATAATTCCGTCCATAGCCTTCCGCGACCTTCACCACGTCGCCGCGGGACCCGAGCTTCGCTACGTCCTCTTTCAGAATGACTTCCATGATAGCTCCTAGCTTTTAGCTCTTAGCTTCTAGCCAATCAAAGCTTCGCCCCTGGTTAGCTAGAGGCTAGAAGCTAGGAGCTAGAAGCTGATTTTCTACGATGCTCTTCCCGCAAACGGCAGCAGGGCGATGTTGCGGGCCTTTTTGATGGCCGCCGACAGCCGATGCTGGTGCGGCGCGCACACGCCCGTTAGTCGACGCGGCACGATCTTGCCGCTCTCGGCGACGAACTGACCAAGCATGCGGTAGTCCTTGTAATTGATGTCTTCGATTTTCTCGACGCAGAACTTGCACACTTTCTTGCGCCGGAAAAACTTGCGTCCACCACCACCCTCGCGCGGAGGTCCGCCTGGGCCGCGTCCGCCGCCGCCAAACCGCGGACGATCTCCGCTCGGACGATCTCCGCTGGAACGCGGCCTCTCGCTTGGCGCCGATTGCTCTGCTACTTTCGTCTCTTCAGCCATATGTCTCCTTAAATCAGTGGCCAGTGACTAGTGATCAGTGGCCAGTAAAACTGTTCATATATGCGATCACTGGCCACTAGCCACTGACCACTGCATCTTTACGCGGTCGCTGGAGCTTCCGCCGGCGCCGCGGGCTCTGCCGCCGCCGGGGCTGCGGGCTGTGCGCTTACTCTCTTCTTCGCGTCGCGCAATTGCTTAATCTTGTCCAGCCGCTTCTGCTCTTCGTCAATGCGCACGGTAAGGAATTTGATGACCGGCTCGGACACACGCAGCCGGCGCTCCAGTTCGTGAATGACGGGCCCTCCGCCTTCCACCACCATCAGGATATAAATCCCTTCGTGGAACCGGCGCACGGTGTAGGCGAGGCGGCGCTTCCCCATTTTGTCAACGCGTTGCACGGTGCCGCCAGAAGTTGGCACGACCGATTGCAGCGTGGAAATCAGTTTGTCCAGATCCTCATCCGTCATATCTGGTCGGACAATAAACATCAGTTCATAGATGCGATTCATGCTTTTCTCCAAATTCCTGGCCACGGATTCTCACGGATCTCCACGGATAAAACCCTAAAGAAGTTTCTTGATCCGTGACAATCCGTTCAGATCCGTGGCTAATCTTTCGCGTTCTCTTCCGGCTCTTTCCGGTTGAAGCGGTTCATCGCCGCTGCCGGACCTTCTTTCAAAATCACCTTCACCGCTTCTTCCACGGTATCCAGCACCGCGTCGACTGCTTGCAGGTCCGCTTTGCGCATCGGCGCCAGCAGGTATTCCTTGCCGTCGGACACTTTCCGTTCGGGCGCTACGCCGATGCGAATACGCAGAAAATCCTGCGTGCCCAGCGCTCCGATGATCGATTCGATTCCGTTATGTCCCGCCGAACTCCGCCGCGTATGAATCCGTACCGTGCCGAGCGGAAAATCCAGCTCGTCCTGAATCACAATCAGGTCCGACTCCGGCTCCGCCTCGTACTCTTCCAGCAACTCCCGCACCGAGACGCCACTCAAGTTCATGTACGTCTCCGGCTTGGCCAGCAGTATGGGCTGATCCGCAATCACGGCCCGCGCCGTCAGCGCGCGGCATTGCCGGTTTCTCACTTCCACTCCCAGGTTTCCCGCGATTCGATCAATCGCCAGAAAGCCCAGGTTATGCGGCGTGAACTGATACTCGATGCCAGGATTGCCAAGACCGACGATCAGTTTCACGCCATCATTCCGTGGTCACGTAGCGGCGGACGCTTTCGTCCGCCCGGATTTTCGTATTTGCCAAGCCCCCGAACTGCGCTTGACCGGACGGGCGAATGCGCCCGTCCCTACGTGATTTATTTCTTCTCCTTCTTCTCGGCCTTCTCGGGTTTCTCCGCCTTCTCAGCCTTGCCAGCGGGAGCCTCACCCTCTTCCTCCTCCTGCTTGCCCTTCTTGATAACTTCGGGCTCGGTGGGAGCAGCCGCTTCCGCCGCTGCCGCCTCAGGAGTGGCCACAACTTCTTCCTTCACCGAAGTGACGTGCGCCACGGGCTGGTTTTCGTCGGTAATGAACTTGATCTTGTCCGAGTGCGGCAGTTCCGAAACGCGCAACACCTTGCCAAATGTGAGGTGGCTGACGTCGGCGTCGATGTGGCTGGGAATATCTCCCGGCAAGCACTCGATCTCGACCTCGCGCAGCATCTGCTCCATGATGCCGCCTTCCTGTTTGACTCCCGCCGATTCGCCGACCAGGAAAATAGGCACGCTAACTCGCAGCACCTTGTCGAGCGCGATGCGCTTCAGGTCGATGTGCAGCAACTTGCCCTTAATGGGCTCGTACTGCCAGTCGACGATCATGGCCTTGCTGCGCTCGCCGCCGCTGAGTGCCAGGTCGAAAATCGTGTTGTGGCCGGTTTCCGAATTCAGAATGCGCATCACGTGCCGCGGATCCACGCTAATAGGCAGCGAATCTTTACCCGCTCCATAGACTACGGCGGGAATCTTTCCTTCGCGGCGCACCCGCCGGGCATGGTTCTTGGTTCCCGCCTCACGCGGTTGCGCTTCGAGTGTGTTCTGTTCTATTGCAGTCGCCATATATTCCAATTCCTATCCAGTCCATCGTTATTGCAAGTTTCAAAGTTTCAAGTTTCAGGGTTTCAAGGACAATTGCATTTGCCTTGAAACGTTGCAACTCTGAAACCTGGAAACCTGCCTCAAGTGAATAACTTGCTCACCGAAGTCTCTTCGTGATTGGCCTGAATTGCCCGGCCAATCAATCCCGCAATCGAGAGGACGCTGATCTTTCCTCCCTTTTGAGTTCGCGCCGCATCCGCCTCGGCAGTGAGCGGAATCGTATTCGTCACCACAACTTCCTTGATGATCGAGTTGGTGATGTTCTCCACCGCCGGTCCCGACAACACCGCATGCGACGCACAGGCGTATACCGAAGTAGCGCCGTTCTCGACCAAGGCCTCGGCGGTTTTCACCAGCGTTCCGGCAGTATCGATCAAGTCGTCGATGATCAAGCATGTCCGGCCATTCACATCGCCGATCACGTGCATCACTTCGGCCACGTTAATTTCGACGCGCCGTTTGTCGACGATAGCCAGCGCCGCATCGACCTTCTTCGCGAAAAACCGGGCCCGCTCCACGCCGCCTGCATCGGGCGAAACTACCGTTAAATTCGGTAGCGCCAGCTTCCGGAAGTGATCCACCAGCACCGGAGAAGCGAACAGGTGATCCACCGGAATATTGAAAAAACCCTGCAACTGCGGCGTATGCAAATCCACAATCAGCGCCCGATGCGTGCCCGCGGTAGTCAGCAGATCGGCCACCAGCTTCGACGAAATCGGGCTGCGCGGCTTGTCCTTGCGGTCCTGCCGGGCGTACCCGAAGTAGGGCATCACCGCCGTGATGCGCCGCGCCGAAGCCCGCTTCAGCGCATCAATCATCAACAGCAACTCCATCAGGTGCTCGTCAACCGGACGGCACGTCGGCTGCATCACAAATACGTCGGCGCCGCGCACGTTCTCCTGGATCTGGACGTAACACTCGCCGTCGCGAAAACGAATCACCTGCGCCTGCCCGCGCTGCATACCGAGAAAGCTGCAGACCTCGTCGGCGAGAGGCTCGTTCGCCGTGCCGCTGAAAATTTTGAACTTCTCGTCGATTCGCGGGCGCGGCCTGCGATCGACCTTTTCGTCAGTCACGGGCGGGCTCTTCTTCTCAACGGTCTTATTGGTCGGCGTCACCAAAGTAGCCATAGGCAGTTCTCAGTTCCCGGTTTTCAGTTCCCAGTATTTTGTGGCCAGTTCAACTGAGAACTAAGAACTGGCAACTGAGAACTTTTCTGGCTGGGCCGCTAGGATTCGAACCTAGACAAAGTGCTCCAAAGGCACTTGACCTACCATTAGTCGACGGCCCAGTAAGCCATTGTCGATTGCCGAATTGCGGTTGTTGGTTGACCCCAAGCATCGGGTGTCTCTTAGATTTTCAATCAACAATCAAAAATCAACAATCAAAAATTTGCCAAGGCTCATGTGGCGACGGCCGCCTCGGCCGTCCAAGCTAAGGCGAAGCCGAGCGCCCTCGAGCACGACCCTATTCTTTCCTACGGTTGATCTTTTTACTGTGCACCCGACTACCTCGCCGTTCACACGACAATCCGCCTCCAGTAAGCCCGCCGCGGCAATGTTGCAGTCGCCTGCGCCGTCCAACCGTGCTTCCGGAGCCTGGCCGCCGCCTGCGCAGCCGCCTCCCGCGAGGTGAACAGCCCGTACAGCGTAGAGCCGGAACCCGACAACGACGCATACTTCGCGCCTGCGCGCAACAGCGCACGCTTGCCATCACTCAGCTCGGGGTATTCAGGAAAGACGACCTCTTCGAAGTCGTTCTTGATCCCGGCCCGGACAAGCTCGAGAATGTGATTCTCGGCCCGGCCCCTTCGAAAAGGAGCACCGGAGTAAGGTTCACTCAGCCACGCCGACAAACCGCAGCTAAGCAAATTCATTCTATCGGACGGGTCCGACCCCGTCAATTTCGCCACTTTAGACTTCGCCGCTTTAGATTTTGGGTTGACTTGTGTGGGGACAGCCGCCCACGGCTGTCCGGCCGAGCGGAGCTCGGCTGCCTCTTGGGCTAAGGCCACTGGACTCTGCCCAGTTGAAGCCTCGCGGGCAAGAGTGCCCGCACCACACGAGTTCACTCCGCATAGCCGGTCCCACGCCGCAAACGCCTTTGGCGTGGAGACCCCCACTTCGGGGGTCAGGACCACACACGCCATCGCCGGCAAATCCTCCAGCGGATAGACTTGCTCGCCCCGCCCGACACCCAGAACAGTTCCGCCCACCAAAAATAGCGCCAAGTCCGAGCCAACCTCCGCGGCAATCCGCAACTTTTTCGCCGCCGGCAGAGATTTCTTCAGTGCCTGCTCCAGTCCGAGCAAGGTCGCTACAGCATTCGCCGATGCGCCGCCCAGCCCGCCCTGCACGGGCAACCGCTTCTCGATCTCGACGACCACGCGCCGCTTCACGCCCAGCGCCTGCATCGCTTTCTCGACGATGCGGAAACAGGTGTTGGAATTGTCCGTCGGCACGCGTGGATCGGCACATCGAATTTCGATGCCCTCACCTCGTCCCACGCCAATCCGAATCACATCGTGCAGCGCAATCGTCTGGTAGACCGTCAGGAGTTCGTGGAAACCGTCATCGCGATGAACGCCAATGCGCAGGCCAAGGTTGATCTTCGCGAATGATCGCACCGTCACAGTCATGGATCGATGATTGTAAAGTCTCCCTCCCAGATTTACGATCTGGCCTCTCCGATTGCCGGCGCATCGCCCACCTGTTCCACCACCTTGGTAATCTCGACGGGCATCATCAATGGGCGCAATCTAAATGTGATTTCAATCACAAAGCCGCTCACCTTCGTGCGGAACTCCCCTTGAAATCGAAAACGCCTGCAATTTGAAGGGCTGCCTCGGAAAGCTTTCGGGGCGCTGTGCAGCGCCTTTCTTCGCAGGTTGGATGTAAAGCAGGAGTAAGTAGTACGGCCAATCTCAGGCTCGGCAAGACCGACTCCGGCTGCGGTGCCGGCGAGTCACGAGCCTCAAGGGGACGAGTATGCGCCGAATGGTTTCGCAGTACCTATCACTATTGATCTTTCTTTTCGCCGCTGCCGTCGCGGCGTTTTCGCAAAGCGACTATAAAGTCGTCGCCGTCACCGATGGGGGCACAATCTCGGGCACGGTGAAATGGTCAGGCAGCGTTCCGCGCCCACTTGCGTTTCCGGTAACGAAGGATCCGCAGATTTGCGATCCCGATTCCCGGAAAAACGTCGATCTGGAGCGGCTTATCATCGGGCCGCAGAGCGGCGTCGCCAATACCGTCGTCTACCTCAAAGATATTTCTCGCGGAAAAGCGATGGACCTTCCGGAACAGCGGCGCCATCTGGACCAAAAACATTGCCGTTACATTCCGCACATTCTTCTGGTTCCGGAGAACGGTCCCCTTACCATGATGAGTTCCGACGCCACCTTGCACACCATTCACATGGATGGCGCGGCCAGCTTCAACCTCCCATTTCCCTTCACCGATCGGCCCACTACCCGTAATATGCCCACGCCCGGACTGGTACACCTGCGCTGCAACGGCGGCCATGTCTGGATGAATGCGGAGATGTTTGTCGCGCGGCACCCTTACTATGCTGTCACCGATGAGAGCGGACGCTTCGAATTCACCAACGTCCCGCCGGGAACGTATCAGATCGTGGCGTGGCACGAAGGCTGGGGGCTGGCAGGCAAAGAGCAGGCTTACGACGTGCTCACTGAACGCAGCGTGCAACGTCCCGTCTTCACCGAACCCAAGACCTGGGAAAAGTCCGTCACCGTGAGCGGGAATCAAGTCAGCACGGTCAGCTTCGTGATCTCGAGTAAATAAATCGCGCATCCGATAATTCCGGAAGCCCGGTCGCGCGCGCATTGAGACGCGGAGACTCGTCGAGGCAAGCGGAATGCCCGCCGTTGCAGAGAAACCGCCAACCAATTTAACTCTATGAGGGGATTCGACCGAGCGCGGCGGCGATGAGGGAGTCCTGATCCGCGAGTACCGTTCGCAAATCTAGCAGTACCCGCCCTTGTTCAACCCGGGCAATGACGGGCGGGTCGGAGAGTCGGAGGCGCTCGGCCAACTCGTCGGCACTCAGGCTGGCGGAACTTACCGCCAGTAGACGAGTGGGCAGGACTGACGAGGGAGCGGCACCGCCGCCGATCACGGATTGGCCGTCAATGATTTCGATCTTGATTGCCGACGACCGGGCTTGCGCCGCCAGCGCCTCGGCACGGCAGCCAATTTCCTGTTTCCTCAGCCGCATCATCCTTAACGTAGGAATGGCATCGTGATCGCGCTTCACATAGGCGAGCAGCGTGGCTTCCAGAGCGGCGTATGTGAGCTTGTCGACGCGCAGCGCGCGGAACAGCGAGTTGGCGCGCATGGCGCTGACCAGCCTAGTGCGTCCGCTGATCAACCCCGCCTGCGGTCCGCCTAGCAACTTGTCACCGCTGTACGTCACAATTTCGACCCCGGCACGCAGGCTGTCGAGCACACTGGGTTCGCCACCGATGCCAAAATTCTGCAAATCGACGAGCGCCCCACTGCCCAGGTCTTCCATCAGGGGCAGGCCTCGTTTCCGCCCGAGCGCGACCAGTTCGGCAGTCGAGGCCTGCTCGGTAAATCCGGTGATTTCGAAATTCGACCGGTGCACGCGCAGCAGCAGGCGCGTCCGCTCCGTAATTGCTTTTTCGTAGTCGCTCACGCGCGTGCGATTGGTGGTGCCCACCTCACGCAGCACCGCGCCCGACTTCGCCATCACATCCGGGATGCGGAACGAGCCGCCAATCTCAACTAGTTCGCCTCGAGAGACAATAACCTCGCCCCCCTCAGCCAGCGTGTTGAGCGCCAGCAGCACTGCTGCCGCGTTGTTGTTTACGACGATTGTCGAGACGGCGGCTGGATTTTCCGCTTTGCTTCTTCCTTTCGGGTTGTCACCCTGAACTGCGAAGGCCGGGGCAGTCGCTTCGTGGGCGTCGAGAAGGGCGCGAAACAGCCGATCGACGTGGACGTCGCGCTTGCCGCGAACTCCACCCTCAATGTCGAATTCGAGGTTGGAGAACCGTCCGGCAATTTCCGTGGCATGAGCGAGCGCGGCTTCGGCAAGGGGAGCGCGCCCCAGATTCGTGTGCAGAATAACGCCGGTTGCATTGATGACTGGGCGCAGGGAATGCCGAAGCGCTTGGCGAACGTATTTTTCGACGGCTTCGCCCAATCCCCCGACCGCGAGTCGCAATGCAGACTCTTCCAACAATCCGGAAGCAATCTCTTCCCGCAGGCGAGCGAGCACGGTGCGGGCCGCGTCGGTGACTGCGGCAGAGCCTTGCCGGGACACTAGCGCAGCCACGCTGGGCAGGCGCAGCAACTCGTCCACCGAGGGAAGTTCGCGAAAGAGTTCCGCCTTCGCCGCGCTTTTCATCCCCGGATTATCGCATGAAGTCATGCACGGCCCGAGCTCACAAATGCGGCTACAGCGTGTGCAGATACACCAGAAGGTCCTGAATGTCCTGCGAATTCAGCGTTTCGCTGAACCCGGGCATTTCATTGCGCCCGAGGCGAATGATGTCGGTGACGCGCTCGTCGTTGGCGGGCAGCCCACTCAGGGACAAATATTTATTCTGGAACATTCCCTTGAGGCCAGGACCTTTTTTGCCGCGAGTGGAATAAGGTTCGTGGCAGCGATCGCACTTGGCGTCGTAGATTTTTCGCCCCGCGGCCTGCTGCGCGTTCAAGCCAAGTTCTGCGTCGGACTTGCGCCGCTCCACGTCGCACGCCGAGAACATAACGCTCGCTAAAACAACTCCAAGGATTATTGTCACGCGAATATTTTTAGGCCGCTGTTCTGTCGAACATCTTCCCGTCAATTGCATCCGCCATCCTCGAAACCGGCTATAAACGGCAACCACTCCACAACACCAATCTACCGCACCAAACTACAATGATAAGCCTCCCACTGCCTCTCTCATGCTTGCAGCTAATCAAACTTGAGTTGCACTCGCGCAGAAACCCAAGCCGGCTCAAGCGCTTGATTTAGAATCGTGCCGCATGCGACCGGTTTTTCAATGGAGCCTCGGACAGCGTTCGCTGGAACTCGGCAAGCGCACGTTGATCATGGGAATTGTGAATGTCACCCCGGATTCCTTCTCCGACGGCGGTCTCTTTCTTGATCGGGACCGTGCCGTTGAGCATGCGCAAAAATTGCTGGATGACGGAGCCGACATCCTTGACATCGGCGGGGAATCCACGCGCCCGGGAGCGCGCGTCGATGCCGGAGTACCGCGTTCGTCCGACGCCGCGCCAGCGGCCACCAAGAAAACATCGAATCTCAGGGCCAGCGCGCTGTCCGTGAGTGCGGAGGAGGAGCTCTCGCGGGTGCTTCCGGTGATTTCTGCATTGAAGAAGAAGCATCCCGCGGCAGTAATCTCCGTCGACACCTATAAAGCGGCAGTCGCCCGGGCTGCAGTGAAGGCCGGCGCGGAGATTGTGAACGATGTCAGCGGATTTCGCTGGGACGCACGCATGACGAAGGCGGTTGCTGAGCTTAACTGTGGCGCAGTCTTGATGCATATGCGCGGGCGCCCCGAGGAGTGGGGCATCCTGCCGCCTCTGGAAGACATCGTCCTGCTGGTGAAGCGAGAACTCAAAGAGTGGGCAGAAAAGGCAATCACGGCTGGGGTGCGGCGCGAACGGATTGTTCTCGATCCGGGATTCGGATTCGGAAAGCGCTTCGACGAGAATTACCCACTACTGGCGGGCTTCAGCGAATTGCAGGCGATGGGATTCCCGCTACTGGCGGGCACTTCCCGGAAATCGTTTATTGGTCGCACGCTGCGCAAGGACGGCGACAACGTTCCGCCACAGGACCGTCTCTATGGAACGCTTGCGGCTGAGACTGCCTTGATTCTCAAAGGCGCGCACATCTTGCGCACGCATGATGTGAAGGCGGCGCTGCAGGCGGCCCGTGTGGCGGATGCTATTTTGCAGGCGCACTAGGATTTGCAGAAGGCTCATTGAGCGCCTAATCTTCGGCCAGATCCGTTACATGTCAGGCCAAAGCACTGGGAAAAAGCTCAATAGCAAGGAGTACATCCGGCAGAATCTAGCTTCTAGTCGTCGAGGATTAGCGTAAAGGCTGGCTGACAATTGCGGGCGACGAAAAGGAAGTCGCGGCGACCACGTGCTCTTTCCGGTAATCCAGAAGGCGGGACGTCAGCGTATGTGAGCCAACGATTCGCACATCGGCGACTGCTTCCATGCTCTTCTGCACCCAGATTCCATCGAGATCGGTAAACACCAGCTTGATGCGCACCGTTTTTAACCACCAGGAAGGCGTCTTCTCCACCTCACCCTCGATCTGGCGAATCAGAAACGAATGCTTGTCGACCCAGGCTTGTCCTGAAATCAGGTCCTTCTCGACTCGCCGCGGCTTCAATCCCAGGACGTAACAGGGACGCCCGTCGAGCGTGGCTTCACCCAGATAGCTGAAATTGTAGTTGTCGCTGCTGATGGCGCTCTCGGCCTTGCCATCCTGAGAACTGACTCTTACCTCGTGATCCAGAATACGGCGCACCAGTTGCGGACCTCGGCTACTGCCCGAGGAGCGCTGAATCGTGTAATCGCGGTACGAGGGGGGCCGGAAATTGATTTCCGCCACCACCTCGGAATCGGCCTTGGAATCGGTCGCGCCACTCAGTCGGTACTCGCGGATAACCTGATAGGAGGCTTGGGGGCGCATCGTGGCTTGCGCTTTCTGCATGCCTTGCACGATTGCGTCGAGTGGCATGGTCGCCGGAGTTGACCTCTCTTGGGCAGCCAGCCCCGAACACAGCAGCGCAACCAACGCCCCGTTCATTACCCAGCAGTTACCAGTCCCCACAGTGCATCCTCGCGATCGTAAGATGCGAGTTGCACGTCCCGGGCCAAAAGAAAAAGCTGGAAACGAAAGGTGATCGCGCGGGCACGGCGAAAACGAGTGCAAAATCTTCGACCGCAGTGACGACATTCTGCCTACGCGGAATCGGGTAACTGTCCCATTTCCAGACCCTAGATTCGCCGTCCCGGATCTAATACCGGCGAAGGTAATTTTCCGTTCGCCCAGGCTCTGAAGTCCGCATCCATCGCGCCTCTTGGCCAAAGAGCCCAACGATGTTACCTTTGTAATCTCCCATCAAGTCCCAGTTCTGTTTTTAACTAGATCGAGCGCTCGCGCCAGAATTACGGTTATGGAAAATTTTGTAGTTTGCTTGATTGCCCAGATCAATCTGGTATTCGGAGTGGCCGGACTCATCTGGCCGGACCAATTGAAGCCCCTCTTCGGCGTGCTGATGTTTCCCTGGCCCGCTTCCTATCGCGCGATCCGTCTGAACGGCATTATTGCCATCGGGGCGTACTTGCTGGTACTCGGCAAACTCCTTACAGTTGGCTTTTGAATTCGCGGGGCGGGGTTACGTTCACGATTTCGCCTAGCAATGCATTATGAGAGAGCGGCCCTATTGAGTGGAGGATGCCGCGGGGATGTGAAGGCAAGAATCAGAGGAGAAGATAGGCAAATCGGCTGAAGAATGACACTTTACCTTGAGGGAAAGACTCCGTTGAGCGCGAATGATCTTTCCTTCAAGGAGGCAACTGCATGAGTCGCGACCTCAAGTATATCGGCATGGACGTGCACAAGGAAGCGGTGGTGATCGCTGTCCTCAACAGCAGTGGCAAGCTGGTCATGGAGTCGATTGTCGAAACCCAAGCCAGCAGCATTCTGCAGTTTATCCACGGTCTGCGGGGCGAGTTGCATGTGACCTGGGAAGAAGGGACCTGGGCGGCTTGGCTCTACGATCTGCTGCAACCCCAGGTGGGGCAGGTCCTGGTCTGCGATCCGCGGCGCAATGCGTTGTTAAAGGAAGGCAACAAGAGCGACAAGGTGGATGCGCGCAAGCTGGCCGACTTGTTGCGCACGGGAATGCTGCGCCCGGTCTACCACGGAGAACACGGACTGCGGACGCTACGCGAGTTGGGGCGCAGTTATCAGACCCTCAGCCAAGATCTGAACCGGGTGATGAACCGGATCAAAGCTCTCTATCGAGGTTGGGGCATTCCCTGTGCGGGTACTCAGGTCTATGCCCCACGTTATCGCGAGGAGTGGTTACACAAGGTCGAGCATGTGGGGGTGCGGCGGCGTGCCGAGCTGCTGTACCAACAGTTGGATGGATTGCAGGCATTGCGACGAACCCTGCGCCCGGAGCTGTTGGCGGAGAGCCGGAAACACAAAGCTGCGAAATTACTACGTCAGATTCCCTGCATCGGTCCGATTCGGGCTGCCCGCTTGATCGCGCTAATGCAGACCCCACACCGGTTCCGTAGCAAACGGCAACTCTGGACCTATAGTGGACTGGGCATTGAGACCCGCGACAGTGCGCAATATCGCTACGTGCACGGACAACTGCAACATACGAAAAAACCGCAACAGATTCGTGGTCTCAATCGGAATCACAACCACGAGATGAAAGAGATCTTCAAGGGCGCCGCGACTCGAGCCAGCTGTGGGGTGGGGCCGTTGCGCGACTTCTATGAGGCGTTGCTGGCGAAGGGAATGAAGCCCGACATGGCGCGTCTGACCTTAGCCCGAAAGATCGCAGCCATTGCTTTGACACTGTGGAAGAAGGAGGAATGTTTCGACGCGGAACAACTAAAGCCGCAAGCAGCTTGAGCGTGGCACAGAGCTCAGGTGGTCTCCAGGTTTCACGCCTCGGTGGTGACCCATCGGTTCTGGCGATGCTCGGGTTCGAGGGAGAGTATCCATGCACTCGTTAGGCGTTCAGGGTGCTGCCATCAGCACCCAGTCTCCGGGTCAATCCTATGCCCCCTCGGATAACCCAAAAAAGCCATAGGCCTCGAGCCTCACATAGGATGATGGTTGGCACTTAAGCCAACGGTTGGCTTGCGAAGCTTCGCAACGGACGGTGTCGGAACCGCTGCATGAAACCACTCAAGGAAGACCAGCAACTGCGCTCCGTATCCCTGTTGTACTCTGTGACGCTCCAGGCGTTAAAACCAAAATCCTCTCCACGAAGAAGAAGGGGCCTGGATGCAAGCACCGATCCAGCCCTCACGGAGAGGAGTGGAGAAGTGTTTTTTCTTGACATCCTCTCTCATAGGATGAGTGTAATCGCGATCTTGCAACAATGAATGGTTGGCCGCCTCAGATGCACGCACCCGTCCGCGCTACAGCAGGCCGCCAGTCTGGATTGCCAGATCATTCAGCGCCATCTCCAGCTTGGTAATGGCCGCACCAATTTCTGGATGCTCTCCGATCTTCTCTTGCAGCGCCTTTAGAATCTGTTGAGCACTTTTGATATGCCCCTCTGCCTTTGCCGGATTTGATTCGGGATGGCGTTCGCTCTGTGTTTCCATGGCCACTCGCTCCCCTGCATCGCATTTACTATGAGCCTTTCCTCTCATTCTACGCGCAGCCGAAGCTGCCGGGGGCATGGGGTTCGACGAAAATCAGGAGGTTCGCTGACGAGGCGGGTCGATGAGTGCAATCGCGATATTACGCCAGCTATCGCATTAACAACACGAAACCGATGAATGAACAAACGCCGAAGGCCATAAACAATATCCCGAGGGTTCGAGAACTCCACTGTTGGTGCAGCCATCGCTCGGTCATTCTTGGTATATGTCGTCCTGTCCACGAGCTTTCTGCCCACTTACGAAAGAGCTTGGGGCGAAAGGCCATTACGAATCCGACCGTTCACCAACTGAGGCAGACAATTGCTACGGCTAGTAAGCGCATATCTGAGGGCCTGTCCAGATCGATTATGCCACTCGATTGTTGTTTGGGATCGGTGAGCCTAATCACGATTTTTTGCCAAAGGTGCTGACGAACAATTCTAGTTTGACAGCCGTGAGGTATTCCGACGGGTGAGAGATTAGCGGAGCGTATACGATGCTGTTGTCACTGGTGGCCTGAGGAAGTCATAAAGCCTTCCACAATCCATGCGATTAGCCACAGGGTTGCTCCACATACGAGGGGGGTGGCTGCGAGCATGAACAGTTCCGCCAACGAGCCTCCACCCTTCAGAACGAGCCGTATGACCCAAAGGGCAATACCCGCGAGCGAACCGAAGAGCATGATGCGTTTTGCAAGCAAATGAATCCGGTGCGTGCCTTCGTTTGTGTACATTTCCATCACCCAGTCTTGGCCCCGATTGTAAACCCGCAAGATTCATGCGCCAACCCCATGATGAGCGCTATGGCGATTTTGCAACAGTTGAGAAACAGAGTGGATAATTGTGAACGTGACTGAGTCCGCGCTCGATCCGCCCTTGACGTTGAAGGCTGCCAAAGAGAAGTTCAGCGCCTTCCTTGCCTTCCAAAACTACCCAGCGAACGTCTCGTGGATAGCTCTCGGCGACCTGCTGGTGGACAACAACACTCACTTCTGGATTAGGTTGAGAGCGAACGCCGAGGAACATGCTGCCCAACAATACGCTAAGGGTCTTGATCGCAAATTGGGTATCGAGTTGCGTGCGATCTGCGCCACGGAAGTGGAGACTTTCGCATCCGTGTTCATTCCCAAGGATGATGTTGATTCGCAGTATCACTTGATGGGACTCGGGTTGAAACTCACCTGTCCGGTGAAAAGATACTCGACCTCCAATGTGCGAAATTTGGTGAAATGGCTTGCCCTTCGTTTGCGAAACCGACGTGGGCAGTGCGGAGACCTGTTCGACTAGACCTCGCCCAACTCGTAGCTGTTGTTAGCAGGGCGATTTCACTCAAAATCCCAGGATCGGGCGAAACACGTGTACAATCGCTGCCGTTCTCGAAGTCCCAAACCGGGAAAGGGAGGACCAGCACGTATGAACTGGAAGAGACTTATTCTTGGAGTGGTTACTGCTCTCGCGATGATGGCAGCGACGTATATCCTGCCCAGAGGAAGTGCGCTGCGGGACGCGTCTCTGGCGCAGTTTCCCATGACAGTCGGAGTATGGGCGATTTTCGTATTGCTCTTCGTGAAACTGAAATAACGAGCTGCTCCGCTCTCGGAGTCCGACGAATCACCTACGGCATTGTCAGGTCAATGAGCGTAAAGGCGATTTTTCATCAACTGTCTGAGACAATGTCCTGCATGCGGCTGAAGCGATGGCAGAAGATAAATACTTGGCCTATCAAAGGGCCGCTTTTAGTGGTTGCACTTCTACTTGGTTTCTTCGACCACTCCTTGCATTGGGGCGGTGCCGCATTCGCCGCAGCGATCGCGGTAGTGCTCCCAATCATCGGCTTCCGTGAGTTTTGGAGCGAATGGAGGTTTTGGGCGACGCTTAGTGCGCTGGCACTTCTTCAGTTTCCCCTCGTGCTTGCAGTGCGTGCCTTAGTGGAGAAACCCGGATTTCCCTTGTTGTACGCGTTGACCATCCTCGATTGCATGTTCGTGATTCTCGGCCTGTCTTTCGTCTGCTGCACGGACACCGGGAAACCATAACTGTCGCCATCAGCCGTTACGCTCATCTTCTCGCCCCGCCCTAGAAGGCTTTGCCGGAATCCAGCAGGACCGTTACCGGTCCCTCGTTCACCAGTTCCACCTGCATCATT
Organism: uncultured Acidobacteriaceae bacterium; assembly: GCA_963708335.1. Classification (GTDB taxonomy): domain Bacteria; phylum Acidobacteriota; class Terriglobia; order Terriglobales; family Acidobacteriaceae; genus Sulfotelmatobacter. The sequence goes on from OY970205.1 coordinate 622,245, forward strand.
TCCTGGAATCGTCCAGTCTCGCAGCGCAGGCCCGTAGCCCGAATCCTCTCGACAAAAAATTCATACAGCCGGCGTGCTTGATCCGGCGGCGCGGCTGCATCGAAGGACGGACGCTTTCCGCGACGCACATCCCCATACAAAGTAAACTGCGACACCGCGAGCACACTGCCGCCCACATCGAGAACGCTGCGATTCATCTTTCCGTCGACGTCCTCGAAGATGCGCAGCCCCGAGATTTTCTCCGCCAGATACACCGCGTCGGCTTCGGCATCTTCGCGTCCGACGCCTAAAAGAACAAGCAGCCCCAATCCGATCTCGCCGGTGACCTGCTGATTAACGTTGACTCTGGCGCGGCTGACGCGCTGCACGACGGCCCGCATACAAATATCCTCGCTTCCCGGAAGACCAACCCAGACGCCGCCATCATACCCGGCCATCGCACCCGGCCAAACGTTTGACCCCGGCGCTGGCCAGCCTTTAGGATTCAACTGTGCAATCCCAAGTCCACCGAGGCTTTGCCGCAATCCGCAGAGCCCTTCCTTTACACTAATTCACCGTGACAATTACACTACACACTCGCCTTTTTTCGTATCGCAGTGCGTAAGAGTGCCAGATCTTGGAAGGCTATGCCTGACGGCCAGAGAAAACGGGAACCTGCGATTGCGCAACCATAGATCCGAATTCAAATCTAATCGAGGCAAGCGAGGAGAAACATGGCAGCCGTTGACGAGAAGGTAAAGCAGATTATCGTGGAGCAATTGGGAGTGGACGAAGGCGAAGTCACCTCCAGCGCGTCGTTTGTCGACGATCTGGGCGCGGACTCGCTTGATACCGTCGAACTGGTCATGGCTTTCGAAGAAGCCTTTGACATTGAGATTCCCGACGAGGATGCTGAGAAGATTCGCACCGTGCAAGACGCGGTCGACTACATCTCCAAGCATGCGAAAGCGGGGAAATAGTTGGGACGCAGGGTCGTAGTTACAGGCCTCGGTTTGATCTGCGGCGTGGGCAATTCTACCGACGTGGTATGGAAGGCCCTGCTTGCCGGCAAGAGCGGTGTGGCGCGCATCACCAGTTTCGACCCCACCACCTACGCTTGCCAGATTGCCGCCGAGGTCAAAAACTTCGACCCTCTGAATTTCATCGAGAAAAAAGAAGTCAAGAAAATGGGCCGCTTCATCCACGTGGCCATCGCCGCCGCCGATGAAGCCTTTAAAATGTCGGGCCTGAAAATTACCCCCGAGAACGATGAGCGCGTCGGCGTTCACATTGGATCAGGGATCGGCGGATTCGACATCATCGAGCGCGAGCACACCGCGCTCATGGAGGGCGGACCGCGCAAGATTTCTCCCTTCTTCATTCCTGCAGCCATCATCAACCTTGCGGCCGGGCAGGTCTCGATGCGTTACGGCGCTAAGGGACCGAACGAGGCAACGGCGACGGCTTGCACTACCAGCGCGCATTCTATCGGCGATTCTTACCGCATCATCCAGCACAACGATGCGGATGTCATGATCGCCGGTGGCGCCGAAGCCGCAATCACTCCCATGGGCGTGGGCGGATTCGCCGCCATGCGCGCGCTTTCCACGCGCAATGACGCGCCCGAAAAAGCCAGCCGTCCTTGGGATCAAGATCGCGACGGTTTCGTTATCGGCGAAGGCGCAGGAATATTGATCCTCGAAGAACTGGAATTCGCCCGCAAGCGCGGCGCTCCCATCCTGGCGGAGATTGCGGGATACGGCATGAGCGGCGATGCCTACCACATGACGCAGCCGGCGCCAGAACATGAAGGCGGGTTTCGCGTCATGCGCAACGCCGTACGCGATGCGGGCATTACTCCCGATGTCGTCGGATACGTCAACGCCCATGGCACCTCAACCCCCATCGGCGACACGCTTGAGGCGCATGCCATCCGCAACTTTTTCGGCGACCGCAAAATCGCCGTCAGTTCTACGAAATCCATGACCGGGCACTTGCTGGGCGGAGCCGGCGGACTCGAAGCCGGAATCACTGTGCTGGCGTTGCGCGACCAGATTCTGCCTCCCACCATCAATCTGGAGAATCCCGAACCCGATACTGCCGGCATGGATCTAGTCCCAAACCACGCGCGCAAGGCGGAACTCGAATACGCCATGTCAAATTCCTTCGGCTTTGGTGGGACCAATGGCGCCCTGCTTTTCCGGCGCTGGAGCGAATAGAAATCGTTCGGGGGAAATTCCGGCCCCTCTGGCACCGCCCTAACTTCTTCATTTCGCAAAAGTTCCTGCACGTAATGTCCCGTCTCTCGCGATCTCCGAAAAAGTAACGACACTTTGGTACTTCCAGTGTTGGTCCTTTGTGTCTTTTCAGTCCTGACGAGTGCCTCCACAATGGTTTTGAAAGTGGAGTCTTCCCCGACCTTATGGATAAAGCTTTCGCGACTACTCTCTCACTCGCCCCCATCCGTACATCCCGGAAAGCAGCCGCCCGCACCGCTGTCGTAGGATTGGACCCTTCGTCCACGGCTCTGCTCGCCGAGTGCTTTCGGCAATTCAACATTGACACGGTGGTCATGACTTCCCAGGCCGCCGAGCGCCTGCACAAAGAAAAGTTTGAGGCGTGCGTGCTCAGTCTGGGCGAAGGAGCTGACGTTGTGATGGAAGCGGCGCGTTCTTCGCCTTCCAACAGTCGCTGCATTATTTACGGTATTGGCGGCAACGCGCAGGAAGCTATGCGCTATTCCAAGTACGGAATTAACGCCATTTTTAACGAACCGTTGGAGCGCCCCGCGGCACTGAAATTGGTGCGAGCCACGCGCATGCTTGTGCTGCATGAATTCCGGCGCTACGTCCGTATTCCGGTGATGACTGAGGTTACGGTCATTGGTGATGGCCGGCGAGTTGTCGCATCCAGCGTCGAAATGAGCAGCGGCGGCATGTCCTTGAAAAGCACCGAAGACTTTTCTATCGGCACAAATGTTGAGGTCTGTTTTTCACTGATGACTCTGCCGCGTGTCAATGTTCGCGGAGTTGTGAGCTGGCATAAACCCAAGTCGTTTGGCGTGCGCTTCGACGCCGCCGACGAACGCCGCCAGAAGGTAAAGGTTTGGATAGATTCCTACCTGGAAAACTGAGCTGCTCGCCCAAGAAAGAAGCATTGAACCGCTGAGGTCGCAGAGCTCGCAGCGAAAAGACGCGCGGAGAAAACACGCGCAGAGGCGAATCGTGCGCCGGCTTGCTTCGTCTTCCTCCGCGTTCTTTTCTCCGCGTTCTCCGCGATCTCGGCGGTTAAAGGCCTTCCTCCATTGCACCCACTCCCTGATCTTCTCCGCGTTCTTTTCTACGCGTTCTCCGCGATCTCGGCGATTAAAAGCTTTGCACTCAACCGCAGCCCGCTCCCGTTAAAATAGGTTCGTGCCCGCAGCCAGCACTCGCAACGCGGCATTGCCCGCGCTAGCATCCATCGACGCCCGCCGCTACACGCTTCGCCAGCGCATTGTCTTGCGCATCATCATCTGGCTCGGATACCGGATTATTCGCCTGATCGGCCCCACCCTGCGCGTCGCGGTTTCCTACGAGGAGGGCGCGCAGAAGACGGTCGACGAGCGTCCTCTCATTGCCTCCTTCTGGCATTCCTGCATGATCCCGGCTACTTACATTTTTCGCGACATGGGAATCCGCGTGATGAGCAGCAACAGCTATGACGGCGAATACATGGGACGGATCATCCACAAGTTCGGATTCCTTGCCGTCAAAGGCTCGAGCAGCCGCAACGCTGTACGGGCTCTACTTGGCCTGCGGCGCGCTCTGGAAGAAGGCTGGACGGTCGCCTTCACCTTGGACGGGCCGCGCGGCCCGCGGCACAAGGTGAAGCCCGGTCCGGTTGCGCTCGCGCGATCGGCCGGGCTGGCGATGACTATGTTCCACGCGGCGGTCGATCGTGCCTGGGTGCTGAATACCTGGGATCGCCTGATGATTCCAGCGCCCTTCTCGCGGGTGCTGGTACGCGTGGGAAAACTCATCCCCGTCCCGAAGAATGCTTCTGACGAAGATCTGGAGCGCTACACGGCAGACCTACAAGCCGCGCTCGACCGAGTTTGCGAATTTGCGGAAGCCCACGTGAAAGAGGCCGGGACGGGGCAGTTTCCTTATTACAAGCGCGGCGGGTGAAGATTGCAGATTGATGATTTCAGATTGCAGATTGATGATTTCAGTTAGATTCCAGAAGTGAGAAGTCAGACTTCAGACTATTGTTCGACGACTCATTGATCTCCCGCTTTTCAATCTGAAATCTGCAATCTGAATTCTGACTTCTGAAATCTAAAATCTGCAATTGCCCTACTCCAGCGTCGACCCCAGCTGCTGGTACTTGTACTTTTTCCCATCCCAAAACAACACCGAAGAAGTGCTTTCGCCCTCGCCCGTTTCTTCCATGTAAATTCCGAGAATCGTTTTCTTCTTGGTGGCGAGTCTCTTCACGGTCAGAGTCTTGAAAGGCAGATTGATGAGCAGGAACTTGGCCTTGGGTGTTTCGGCGCGCCACGTATCTTTCTCCGCACCATGAATGATGAGCAGGCTCAAACCCTTGCGCGCGGGCTCATCGGAGCCGAAGCCCGACGTCACTTTAATATCGGTGTATCCGAGAAAGGTGTCATACGGGTCGGCGACGATGAAGCTGTATTCGTCTTTGTCAGCCATGGGATTTTTGCATCGCGCGGCCACGACCAGGTCGTCAATGCCATCGTCGTCAAGATCGGCGACAAACTGCGGCGGCCCCGGCAAAAGCGAACAATTATCGCCAAACTGCTTGTGAATGAATTCATCCGTCACCGCCGGCGTCGGCGCCTTGGCATGGGCCGGAGGCGGAGGAGGTTGCTTCTTTTCGGCTGAAGCGCCGATAGTCAACAAGAGAGCGAAGGCTGTGAGCAGGAGCAATCTACTGGACGACATGTTTTTACTCTAGTCTGGTTTTACGCGCGAGGGTAGAGACACAGTAGTGACGGAGGTAACGGCGATCACAAAGGGCGGCAACATCGCGCACAAGCTCTGACTTTCCGTGCGAACCGCCGGTCTTCGCCCAGGGCGGGACAGCCGAGGCGGCTGTCTTTGCGTGATTTCGTTAACTACGGAAGTGCTCCCAGCCTTGCGGCCTAAGTTCGTGGGCACCCTTTGTGTCGCGCAGGAGAATTTTGGAAGAGCGCGTGATGTGACCGACGGGGGTCAGGGCAACTCCGGCGATGTGCGCTGGGACCCGCTTGCCGGGCGGAGCCGTGAATAGCAATTCGTAATCTTCGCCGCCGTGAAGCGCAAGGTCAAGGTCCACCTCGCGTGCGGGCTTGCCCACGCTGGCGCGTGGGATGAGTACGGATTCCAGTTCGGCTCCCACCTCGCTCTCTTCACATAGGTGCGCCAGATCGGTCGAGAGCCCGTCACTGGTGTCGATCATGGCTGAGGCCAATCCCTTCTCGCGGAGAATGCGGCCAAGTTCGATCCGCGGTTCCGGATAGAAGTGCCGCGGATAATCGCGCGCCTTCAGCTTCCTCTTCGGCTTGGTTCTCATTTCGACTACGGCGGCCGCCGAGCCCCCAAGTTCTCCGCTGACGAAGATTCGGTCCCCAGGTCGGGCGCCTGAGCGCAGCACGGTCTTCCCTTTCGGCGCGGCTCCCACCACAATGATGTCGGCGAGAATCCCGTCGGGAGACTCGGCAATATCCCCTCCGGCGAGAGTAACGCCAAATCTCTCCCCAAGACTGATCAGACTTCGAGCAAAGCGCCGGACCCAGGCTTGGGGCAAATCCGGCGGCAGTGCCAGCGAGAGAAAAGCTGCGACCGGCTCGCCGCCCATAGCCGCAATGTCGCTGAGTCCGCGAGCCAGGCAGCGGTGGCCGACCGATTCCGGCGGATGCCAGTCCCGCCTGAAGTGAATTCCTTCCAGCGTGAAATCGGTCGTCACCAGCAATTCTTGTCCCTGCCGCATGCGCAGCACCGCACAGTCGTCTCCGATTCCGGAGAAAACGCCACCGCGCGTAGGGCGAGCACTTGTGGGGCGGACACTCTTGTTCGCCCTGCCGCGGCGGGAAGCTCGCGCCATACGGCGTATCTCGGCAATAAGCGCCTTTTCTGGAAGCGGCACGGCGCAACTACTATACCGCCCTTCAGTTCCGGGCAAGATGAGCGCGCGATTGTGCCGGGGCTCGCCCGAAAATTGTCTTTCGACGGGTTGCGAACGGGACTTGGCGACGGCCAGCAGGCCATTCCAACCAACTTGTCTAGAAACCTGTTGGTAACCCGTCCCTGGACCCTCCGGGTTACTATCCTTCGGTAACGCAAGATGTCCTTGCGCGTCGTTGACACAGGGAACCCAGTTTGTTACCGTTAACCAGTCATTCACAATAACCTTTGGCCGAGCTAAGTTCTGCAAGACGTTGGAATTGCAGACAGCTTCAAATTTCAGGCTCAGGTCCCAGTTCCGGGTAGGCGTAGGGCGCGCGAAAGTTTCCATTCCCAAATGGGAGCGTAGCCCGAAAAAGCAAGTGGTTCGAACAGGCTTTTTTGCAGATTCTTGCAACTAAGAAACTAAGCCTGCATTTCCGGACCCCTTGTTAGAAACCTGCTGTTCAGGGTTTAAGAGGAGCGACTTGCAAAAACGCTTTTACATCCTATTTGTGGCCCGCGGGGACGACGGGCAATTACGAAAGATTTCCATCCCCGTGCATTACCTCTACGTCTTCGTAGTAGGCGCCGCGATCGGATTCCTGAGTTTGACCGGTATTGCTAGCTCTTATACCCGCATGCTGCTGAAGGTTTCCCGCTACAACGAATTGCGCACGGAAAAAGATCAGCTCAAAAGCAATTATTCCCGCCTCGAGCAGGTCGCGAAAGAGCGCGACGTGCAAGTGGCTTCCCTGGGTTCGATTGCCGGAGAGGTTTCCGCCCTGTACGGCCTGAAGGCACAGCCCACGCTGGTGACGGCGACTTCCGAACAGATTCAGGACGTGAACGTAAGTTCTTCGCTGGACCAACTGCATGCCCTGCGAACGTCAGCCTTGACTGGAGCCACGATGGTTGGCTTGACCATGGGCCTGACGCGCAATGCGACGACTGCGGACTGGTTTAAAGCTAACTCTGCCCCGAATCTCTGGCCCGTCGAAGGCCAGGTGACCGCAAGTTTTGGAGAGCGGATTGATCCCTTCAACGGTGAAGGCGCGTTCCACAGCGGGGTGGATATTGGCAGCAGCTACGGCGCTCCTGTTGTCGCTCCGGCCGACGGAGTAGTAACCCGCAGCGAAGTGATGGGCGGGTATGGGAAGATGATTATGCTGGATCATGGTAACGGCATCAGCACCCGTTATGGCCATCTTTCGGGTTTCGCCGTCACTGTGGGTCAAGCTGTGCACCGCGGCGACGTGATTGGCTACGTTGGCACAAGCGGCCGCTCCACGGGCCCGCATCTTCACTATGAAGTTCGCATTAACGACACTCCTGTAAATCCTTATAAGTATCTCCGCATGACCGTCGCGCACAACGGCGGCTTCACTCCCGGAAGCTAGACTTTTCCTGCTTGACCTTCAGTTGATTTCCACTTGAGCTCTGTCATTCCACGACCGGTTACCGCACGTTACCGGGGTAATGGCTTGAGCCAAACAGAGTGCAAAATTAACTCGTGAAGGGCGATACCATGTAGGGACCTCTCCCAATTCCGTGGCTGGTCGGAACCTGTCGGCGCAAGGACTACATGGACAATCCGGTACTAAAGCGGTTTGGCCGGTATGAGATCGTGGCTGAATTAGGCCGCGGAGCCATGGGCGTGGTCTACAAAGCCCGTGACCCGCAGATCGACCGCCTGGTCGCTGTCAAAACCGTTTCCATGTGGAGGCAGGAGCAGGAAGAGGAAACTGAATTCCGCATGCGCTTCCTGAACGAGGCGCAGGCCGCAGGGCGCCTGCACCATGCCGGCATCGTCTCCATCTTTGACGTTGGCGAGAATCCCGAGAACAAAGATCCCTACATCATCCTGGAGTACGTTTCGGGCGAGTCCCTGAGCCGGATTATCGCGCGGGAAAAGAAGCTCCCGCTGCCCAGAGCTTTACAACTCGCCGAAGAGATTGCCGAAGCTCTCGACTATGCTCATGCCCAGGGCGTTGTTCATCGCGACATCAAGCCGGGAAACATTCTGGTGACAGAAGATGGTCATGCCAAAATTGCCGACTTCGGCATCGCGAAGCTGAATCTCGCCCACTTCACCTTGCCCGGCCGCGTGATGGGAACCCCGGCCTACATGGCGCCGGAGCAATTGAGCGGCGAAGGCGTAGATGGCCGCTCCGACCTGTTCTCGCTGGGAGTCATCTTGTATGCGATGGTCACGGGCCATTCTCCGTTTCAGGGGAATAGCGCCACTACGGTCTGTTTCAAGGTGGCGAATCGTGAACCGGTAGCGCCCAGCGCGTTTGATCTGGCTGTGCCGCCTGAACTGGACGAAGTGATCTCGCGCGCCATGGCCAAGGAGCCGGACCAGCGCTACCAGACGGGCGCGGAATTTGCCGATGACATTCGCCAACTGCAGCAGGTGTTTGATGCAGGATCAACCACAACCTCCCTGCAGGCCGTGATAGCAACCGGAACAAGATCCACTGTCACGGGAACGCGCACCCGCAGGACGGCTGCGGGAACAAGCGGAAGACATTCCGCGGCGGAGATCACTCAGGCTCGCAATTTAGTCCGCGACGCGATTCGCGACGTGCCTTTGCGAAACTACGTACTAGTGGGTGCAGTGCTGCTGCTCCTGCTAATCGCCGGGTTCCAGTCTAAGGTGTTGGTGATTTCTCCCCGACTGGCGGTAAGCGCGCCGAGCGCCACCAATCCTACTGCGGCATCAAGTGTCGAACGCTTACAGCCAACTTCAGCTGAACCGTCCAACGATTTGCTTACCACAAGGACTACCGGCCCATCTCGTCATTCGTTGCGGAAGTCCCCTAAATCCAAGCTGACGGCAAGTCACACCGCAGCATCCGCGCAGCCGGTCTCAAAAAAAGAAACGGTGACGCCAGTCTGCAGTCTCGACCTCGCGGTGCAACACCAGTTTAAAGATGCCACGCTCTTTGTCTGGATCGATGAGCAGCTAGCCTTGACGCGGCCCTTGCACGGCGGCGTTCAGAAGCGCATGGTGGTGTTCAACGGAGTGCGCGGCGTGGATTCAGAGACCCTCAAAATCCCCGCGGGTAAGCATTCCCTTCGCGTCAGGGCGCTTTCTTCGGACGAAACGACGGACCTTTCTAAAACCATTTCTGCGGATTTTATGGGTGGCACCGAACGGTTTCTGCACGTCACCTTCGAGAAGCACAACACCGTCATGCGTCTGACCTGGCAGTAGCTACTGCCGCAATCCCATCCAGTTTTCCGAGACCACCAGCGAATTCCCCGGATTCTGCGGATCGTACTTCACCGACGTGGGCAGCCCCAGCCGGCAAGAATGAAGATTGATCCAGTGCCGCAGGTAGGTGACGTCCTGAGAACACTCATAGGACACGCCGGCGACGTCGTATTTGTAGATCAACATGGTGGCAGCATGATGGTTGTTGGCCGCGGCCAGATCCTGCACGTCGATAACGGTACCGTCGGTGATGCGGCCGGTCGTTTCCAGCCATGCGCGACGGTGCCGCTCGAGTTCGTCCGCCGACTTGGGTTTGCGCCGCGACAGCGCGTAGGCCGCCAGCAATGCGACGCCGCCGGTTACCAGCCCATACAGTCGAAGTGAATCCATACTAAGGTGGGTTGAAATCCGAGCCGTTGTGGCCGATCTCTAGTTATCAGAATAAGCCCAAAGCGAGATGCGTGGAAGTAGTCGGAAGGTTACGGAGGTGCCCCGCCTGTGAAAAAGTAAACTCCGCTCTGACCGTGGAGACTTACGGCATGTTCTACAATCGCCCGGCCAGAATATCGAACGAACGATGCGCGAGGTGCCAATGAGATTTGCGGCCAGGATGATTGTGGCAATTTTTCTCTGGACGTCCCTGGGCACGGCCGAGGCGCAAGCCGGGACTCATTCTTCCAAGGGAAGAGAGCAGGATGCGACACAGAACCATGATTGGCCGATCTACGGCGGGACACCGGACAATAATCACTTTTCACCCCTCACCCAGATCAATCGAAAAAATGTAAAGCGGCTGCGTGTCGCCTGGAGGTTCGACACGGAAGAATCGGGTGGCCTGCAGACCAGCCCAATCATCGTCAACGGCGTGCTTTATGGATTGACACCATCGCAAAAAGTTTTCGCCTTGGATGCGGCAACGGGAGCGTTGTTATGGAAGTTCGATTCCGGCATTCGCGGGACGCAACCGGATCGCGGGCTGGCCTACTGGGCCGATGGCAAGGACCGCAGAATTGTGGTCGGAATCATGAACTTCGTTTACGCCATCGATGCATCGAGCGGCAAGCCGATCGCGAGCTTCGGAAAAGACGGGCGTATTGATCTCCGCGAAAATTTGGATCGCGAACCGGCGGAGCAATCCATTTATGTGACCAGTCCGGCGGTCATCTATAAAGACCTGATGATCGTCGGCGGCCGCGAAGCCGAAACTTTGCCGGCATCTTACGGCGATGTGCGGGCTTACGATGTGCGCAGCGGAAAGCTGCGTTGGACGTTTCACACCATCCCGCGTCCTGGCGAATTTGGCTATGACACCTGGCCGAAAGACGCGTGGAAGACGAGCGGAGCAGCCAATAACTGGGCCGGCATGACGGTGGATGGGAAACGAGGAATTGTCTACATTCCGACTGGCTCCGCGGCATTTGATTTCTACGGCGCCAACCGCATTGGCGACGATCTCTTTGCGAATTGCCTGATTGCTTTGAACGCCGATACCGGCGAACGCATCTGGCATTTCCAGGGAGTGAAACACGATCTTTGGGACCGCGATTTTCCCGCCCCGCCGGTGCTCCTGACCGTGGAGCGCGAAGGCAAGAGAGTAGACGCGGTCGCGCAAACCACCAAGCAGGGTTTCGTATTTCTGTTCGATCGCGCCAACGGACGCCCGCTGTTTCCCATCGAGTGCCGGAACTATCGGCCTAGCAATGTGCCAGGCGAAGTGGCCGCGACTCAGCAATGTCTGCCCGCGAAGCCCGCACCCTTTGCCCGGCAATCGCTGACCGAAGAGTTCTTGAGCCAGCGCACGCCCGAGGTTCGTCTCTGGGCCGTAGAAAAATTCCGCGCTCTTCGTAGCGAAGGACAATTTGTTCCTTTCAGCGTCGGCAAAGACACCGTCGTGTTCCCGGGGTTCGATGGCGGAGCCGAGTGGGGCGGCGCGGCGGCTGACCCCGAGACCGGAATTCTTTACGTCAACGCGAATGACCTGGCTTGGACGGGCGCCCTCGCCGAGAATACTTCCCAGAGCACCCCCAAAGCGCTGTACCTGAGCCAATGCGCGGTTTGTCATGGGGAACAGATGGCCGGGTCTCCTCCGTCGATTCCGTCGCTCGTGGGAATCGGCAATCGGCACTCGGCGGCGGAGATTGCGGCGATCATCAAAAGCGGCAAGGGACGTATGCCCGGATTTGCGAATCTCGAAGACGACCAGTTCTCGGCGCTACTGTCGTATCTCTTGCACGGCGAAAACAAAGAAGTGGTTAGCTCCGGCCCGGAGCCGCCCGCAATCAGGTATCACTTCACGGGATACCACCGCTTTCTCGACCCAGATGGATATCCGGCAGTTGCGCCGCCGTGGGGAACCTTGAGCGCGATCAATCTCAATACCGGGGAGTACATGTGGAAGATTCCTTTAGGTGAGTATCCAGAACTGGCCGCTGCCGGCCTCAAGAATACCGGCAGCGAGAACTACGGCGGGCCGGTCGTCACCGCGGGCGGAGTGCTTTTTATTGGAGCAACCAATTTCGACAAAAAATTTCGTGCCTTCGACAAAACGACTGGAGCCCTTCTTTGGGAAACGACACTGCCGTTTTCAGGCAACGCGACTCCTGCGACCTACGAAGTGCAAGGGCGCCAATTTGTGGTAATCGCTGCGGGAGGAGGCAAAGATCTGAAGTCGAAATCGGGAGGAGTCTATGTCGCCTTTGCCCTGAAAAAATAGAGCAGAATTCTTCCATCGAGGGCCGAAGAACCGCGGCTGAGAACTTCCCCTACTTACTCTGGCTGCAAACGTCTTTGCTGACGAGCGACAGGAAGCCGCCTTCCGGAACCTTGCCGAACTCATCGTCGTGAGTGGCCTTCTTGCTGACCACGAAGCGTCCGCTGCGATCGCGGGAATAAAACCATTCTGTGGTAGGGACGGCTGTGCCGCTCGCGCAGTTGAAACGCACACGCGAGCGCATCTCAACGAACGGTCCGCCCTGTGGAAGATGTGCCGGCTCCTTGAATTCGACGCGCACCAGCGCGACCCGCTGATTGTTCTTGAGAACGCGAACGGAACTGACCGACACTCTATCGCCGGCTTCGGTCTGTCCGATGGTGCGCCAGTCCCCGGCCGCAAAAACGACCAGGCTTACCAAGAGCACCGGGGCCAGTACGACGGCGCTAAGAACGATAAGGGCTTTTTTCAATGCCTGAGTTTGTTCCGCTGGGACTCGATGTAACGACACACTTTCGTCGAAAAACGCAGTTCTGTCAACCGGAACCCTGCAGTTGGCGCGCGTGAATGATCGCTCGTGCTATGGTTATGGGCGCAGGACAACCCACGAAAACTGGCGCAATTCTCATGGAAATCATTCATTCTACAAATGTTATGTCTCCCGTAGGGCCATTGTTCCTGGCCGCTTCGGCGGCAGGTCTCGTGGCGCTGGAGTTTGATGCGCGCTTGCCCGGCCAGCAAACCGCCCGACCGGACCCGCGGGATTTAAGGGCTGAGAGCCGACGGAAAGAGCCGAGATTCCAGTTCGAGGAATCGAGCTGTGTGCTACAGCCATACGTGCGGCAACTGGAGGAATACTTCGCCGGCAAGAGGCGCGAATTCACCGTTCCGCTCGATCTGCGGGGAACCGATTTTCAGCTCGCGTGTTGGCGCGCCCTTCTGGCGATTCCCTATGGCGAGACTCGCAGCTATGGTGACATCGCCCGCGCTGTTGGTCGTCCCCAGGGTTTTCGCGCCGTTGGGATGGCCAATAACCGTAATCCAGTAGCGATCGTCGTGCCCTGCCATCGCGTGATCGCCTCCGATGGATCGCTCTGCGGTTACGGCGGTGGCCTCGAAATCAAACGCCAGTTGCTGCAGTTGGAGGGCGCGCTCTCGGGAATCCTGGCAGCTTAGCCGCGCGATTTTCATGATTGCTAATTGTTGAATGTTGATTGAAGAGGTTTCCAATCAGCAATCAACAATCATCAATCAAAAATCGATTGACCACTCCCAACCAATCCTCCGCGCTCCGCAAAGCCGGCCTCTTTTATCTCGTCTTCGTAATGTTTTCCTACACCACGGGCGGTCCCTTTGGACTCGAGGACATGGTCACAACCTCCGGACCAGGGATGACGCTGATTTACCTCCTGGTCCTGCCATTTTTCTGGTGCATACCCGTGTCACTGGTTTCGGCGGAACTGACGACCGCCATGCCGGTGGAGGGCGGCTTCTATCGCTGGACGCGCGCCGCTTTCGGCGACTTCTGGGGATTTCTTGCCGGCTGGTGGAACTGGTCCGCGTCGTTTCTGCTGGGCGGTGTCTACGCCGTTCTGTTCACCGACTACCTGGCGTACTACTTCCCCAAAATGACGTGGTGGGAGCATTACCTCGTCTCGGTCGCCCTGATCGCCCTGCTGACGTGGATCAACGTGCGCGGCATTCAGATGGTCGGCCAGGTTGCGACCGCGCTGGAGATTTTTATTTTCGTGCCAGTGATGATCATGATCGTCATCGCGCTGGCTCACTGGCATCACAATCCGTTCTCGCCCTTGATCGTGCCGAACCAGCCAACGTTCAAAGTCCTTGGCGTGGGCTTAGCGCTCGGGCTGTGGCTCTACTCCGGCTACGAACAGCTCTCAACAGTCGCCGAAGAAGTCGAGAACCCTCAACAGGCTTATCCGCGAGCGCTGGCGATGGTGGTGCCGCTTTCGATTGCCGCCTACTTCTTGCCGGCGTTTGCGGGATTGGCCTCGGCCGGCAACTGGGAGAATTGGCATACTGGATTCTTCTCCGATGCCGCCGGCATGATCGGCGGTCGGTGGTTGGGCACGTGGATGACTCTGGCTGCCATGGTTGGAAACATCGCCCTGTTGAACAGTACGATTCTCACGACCACCCGCATGCCGTTCGCCCTGGCGGAAGACGGATACTTGCCGGCGGTCCTCACGCGCAAGCATCCGCGTTACGGAACGCCGTGGGTGGCAATCATGGTTTCGGCAGCGATCTACGCGCTCCTGGCATGGCAGAGCCTGGCTGAACTGATCTCGATTTATATCTTCCTCCGATCGGCCACCACGGTATTAACTGTGCTCTCAGGCTGGAAACTCCGCCGCACGCAGCCGGACCTGAAACGATCGTTCGTAGTTCCATTCGGGCGCACTGGATTACTCTACGTAGTGGGCGCGCCTGTCGTAATGGCCCTCGTGGCCCTGCTGGGCAGCGACCGCTTCGGCCTGATCGGCGGCGCGATCGCAATCGCAGCCGGCCCGCTCGTCTATCACATTCTCAAACGTCAAACCGCAAATCCGGTGCCTGTGAAGTAAGTGCCAGTCCCGACTCCAATGTGGGAACAGCGGCCCTCGGCTGTCCGTCGAGCGCAGCTCGAGCTCTTGCTTGCGGAAGCACCCTTGTAGATATACAATAACAATGTATATCCATGAGGACCTATGCAAGTTGCAAAGTGGGGAAACAGCTTGGCCGTTCGCTTGCCCGCAGCGGTGGTCCAAGCACTTGATCTAAAAGAAGGCGACCAGATTGAGATTCGTGTAGCGGGTGGTCGTGCCTTTGAAGTGAGCCGCGATCGTAGCCGCGAGCGGGCGCTGGCCCGCCTCCGCAAACTCCGGCGGCCTTTCCCTCCCGGATTCGTCTTCGACCGCGAGGAGGCGAATGAGCGATAGGGCGTTTCTCGATACCGACGTTTTCGTGTATGCCATCGCTCAGGATGATCCGCGCTCCCACGATGCGGAGGAATTAATTTCTGCCGGCGGAAGGATCAGCGTGCAGGTCTTGAACGAGTTTGCCGCGGTTGTGAGACGCAAGACGCATATGCCTTGGGACGAAGTTCAACTCGCCCTAGAGAGCATCGAGATCCTCTGTCCCGATCCGGCGCCGATTACGCTTGATACTCATAAGAAGGCTTTAGCAATCGCAGACAAATACGCGTATCGATTTTATGACGCTCTGATCGTCGCCTCTGCCCTGGAATCGCGATGCACGATCCTTTATTCGGAAGATATGCAGGACGGTCAGGTCATTGATCATCGCTTAACGATTCGCAATCCATTCCGATAAGTTTCCGGGTTGCACCCAATCCTCAAGTTCTTTGCCGACCCCTTAATTTCCTTCGTCGCATCTGTGTCTCCCCGTCACGTTCAGCTCACCCAGTCCAGAAACTTGTACCAGGCCCCCGCGAACGGCAGGAACCATGGTCTCCCGTTGTACAAGCCCAGCGGAGCGCCCGGAAACGGAATTCCCACAAACGGATTCTCCGGCTTCTCTCCCGCCATGAGTTCCGCGATCTTCTGGCCTTGGTACGTGGCCATGGCCACGCCGTGCCCGGCATACCCGACCGCGAAGTACATGCCATCGAGCTGACCGGCGTGGGGCATGATGTCAAAGGCAAAGTCGAGCGTGCCGCCCCACACGTAGTCAATCTTGGCATCGCTGAGTTGCGGATAAACCTCGATCATTCCACGCCGCAGAATTTCCGCGCTCTGGCGCACGGTCTGGTCGGTCTCCGGGAAGAACGCCGCCCGGCCGCCGAAAAGCATGCGACGATCGGGCGTGAGGCGATAGTAGTACAGGTAGTTTTTCGAATCGTAAATCATGCGGTTGCGCGGACTCAGTTCGCGCGCGAGTGCTTCGGGCAGAACCTCGGTCGTGATAATGAACGACCCGATTGGAATGAGCTTCCTCCGCAACCCGGGCGTAGCCTTGCCCGTATACCCGCTGGTCCCAACGAAAACCTCTTGCGCCCACACCGGGCCGTGCGAGGTCGTCAGCTTCCATGCCGAGTTGCCCTGCCGAGAATCGCGCTGGATAGCTTCGACGCGCGCGTGCTCGAAGATTTCCGCCCCCGCTTTCATGGCGGCGCAGGCCAGTCCGGCAACGTAGCGCGCAGGATTGGCCCCCGCACTGACTTCATCGACCATGCCTCCGTAATAAATCGTCGAGCCGATCTCCGCGCCCAACTCATGCCGCTGTACCACCCGCAGCGTATGCTGGAATTCCCGCGCAATTACTTCCGCCTGCCGGGCGTAGTCGTCAAAGTGCTTCTGCTTGCAGGCGACTTCGAGATGTCCGCAGCGCACGAAGTCGCAGTCGATTTTTTCTTCGCGGACGATTTGTTCCACGCAATCCATGGACACGAGTGAGGCCGCGTACATTCGCTGCGTCCGCTCGCGCCCGTACATGGAGATCAACTTGTTTACTCCGAGTTTCATCCCCGTGAGCACCATCCCCCCATTGCGGGAACTGGCGCCCCATCCAATGGTCTCTGCCTCCAGCACGGCAACTTTCGCGCCGCGCTTGGCCAGGGTACGGGCGGCCGAGAGTCCCGTGAATCCCGACCCGATCACAGCGACATCAACCACTTCGGGGATAGGACGGGAAGCGTCGAGCTTGGGAAATTCTGCAGTCGTGAGCCAGTAGTTTTGTTCTTGCAGAGCCATAGGATTGAGATCGATCGACCCCCAAGACCCGGAAATGGGTCCTGCGCGAACCGAGCATTTTAGCCCAGCCGCGCCCGAAGGTACATGTACCCTCGGTTTCACCTGCGTTTGAAGCGACTCCCCCTCGGTAATCTTGCCCCAGTTACCGGACTACCCCTAGTCTGTAGAAGCATGGCCCTTCGTTGCCTTTTGTTCTCCTCGGATGAGGGAACCGCCGAGCCTATTCACCAGGTATTGGCCAGCCTCGGTGTTGTGGGAGAGCACTGTTCCGAAACCGGCGAGGCGGTCGAGCGCGTCACCCACGAGAATTTACAAATCGTCATCATCGACTGGGACAAGCAACCCCAGGCGGCGCAACTATTGACCGCCGCGAGAGAAAGAAAGGCTGCCGAACGGCCACTCACCCTCGCGATTGTGAGTGATGATGCCAGCGTTCCGAAAGCGCTGCAGGCAGGCGCGAATTCGATTTTGCGCAAGCCGCTTCAAATCAATCAAGTCAAAGATACGTTGACCACTGCCCGCGATCTGCTGCGCGCCAAGCGTGACTCGGCTGCATCTGCGGCGCAGTCGGCTCACGCGGCGGCTGCCTCGGCGAGTTCGTCAGCCGCGCCGCCCTCCAGCGTCGCAGTGCCGAGCGCGGTACAGCCAGAAGAAAAACCGCGCGCCAGCCAGTTTCTTCAGCCCTCTGCCCAATCGCATGCGCCCGAATTTGTTTCGTCACTCGACGTTGTAGTTCCGGCAAAAGCTATGGCGCCCATTGCCGCGACCTCCGCAGAAGAAAAACCGGCCCCGACGCCTTCAACTCCGGCTTCACCGGCTCCGCCGGACGGTCCCAAGGGCTTGGAATGGTATTTGAAAAGTCGGGCGGGAGCCTCTGCTGTTTCGCCGCCTGCGTCCCCTCCTCCGGTTTCTCCAGTTCCCGCGAAGCCGGAATTATTGGGTTACGAAGCGCCTGCGCCCCCTTCCCGGCCGGCGCCATCGAAGTCAATCGCAAAACAGGCGGTCGTTCCCGAGTCCAAATCGAGCCAGAACAATCTCACCGAACGCAAGAAAGAGGCAGAGCTCTTTGCTTACATGGCCGGCGAAAAGGACTCTTCCGAGGAAGTCCCTCGGCCGAAGTCCAAGCTGGGAAAGGCCGCGATCCTAGGAGCTTTGGCTCTGGCCAGTTTCGCCATCGCGGCCGCGCCGCAAGCCCCATGGCACTCGCAAGTCCGCGCACTTTCGGCGCGCGGCCGCCAAACGATGCACGCCTGGCTGAACCCGCAGCCAGTCACGCCGGTTCAGACGGTTGCTCATGAAAATTTTGCCCGCCCCGGCGATGAATACAAGCTGCCGGTGGGGGAGCCGATTCCAGATGCGACCACCGACCCCACACAGATTCAAGTTTTGCCCGTGGTCGATCCCACTGCCAAGAAGCCGAATCCCGATGCGTCGAACCCGGGTCAGCCTACCGGACAGCCAGACGGAACTGCCACATCGCCAGGCGATTCAACTCCCCCAACCGTGCAGGTTCAGGAACAACCGCTGGCTCCATCGAATGGAACAGCGCAGCCCGCCAGTGGACCCGCTGGAATCGCGTCGCCACCGGCGGTAGCTGCTCCGGTTTCCACGCCCCACTCTGAAACCTCGGTTGCCATTCCTCCAAGTTTGTCATCCCCATCTCCCGTGAGCGCAGTTCCAATCCAACCCATGCCGCCGAGAAATCCGCCGCCGCACCATGCGTCGGTTCCCGGGAATGTGCCTTCGAGTTTGAGGTCGCAACTTGCTTCCACAACTCCCGATGCCAGCGGCACCAAAGCGCCTGAGGCCGCCATGGCCTCCATTGAGCCGGTAAAGGTTCCCGAGGCCGCAGAACGCGCGCTGCTCACGGACCAGCCCCCCATCGCCTATCCCGCGAACGTCAAGGGACAAGCCACAGTCGTCCTGCAGGTTTTGATTGGCCGCGACGGCACCGTGCAGGATGCCAAGTTCCTTCAGGGATCCCTAGCCTTCGCCCGCAGTGCCATCGATGGAGTAAAGCAATGGAAGTTTAGCCCTTACACCTTGAATGGGCGACCGGTCTCGGTACAGACCTCCATCACATTAACGTTCAAGTCTAAGTCAACTCACTGACAACAAGTTGTTTGTTTTGTTGAAGAGGATCCCGCCGCCTTCCCCGGTCCTCAGCGGAAGGCAAGCTTGAGTCTGACCGCGTTACCTGCGCGGCTCAAATCATGCAGCCAAGGGGTCGCAAACTGCATCTACAGGGATATAATAGGGAGAGTTTCGCAGGAAGTAACTCCTTCCAGAAAAAGACCAAAACTGATGTCCATGAAAACTAAAGCAGCGATTCTCGTCACCTCTTTTGCTGTATTGCTATTCGTCGTTGTGGGTTCGCTCGGAGGCGTCCACGCCTCCTCCAACGACGGATCTTACCGTCAACTGCAGGTATACAGCGAAGTGCTCTCGCGCGTGCGCAGTGAATACGTCGAAGAGCCCAATATTCCGAAGGTGACCGATGGCGCGCTGCATGGTCTTCTCGAATCGCTCGATTCCAACTCTGCGTACATGAGCGCCGACGCCTACAAATCCTACAAGACTCACAAGAACGAGGCCAAGGGCGGAATCGGTGCCGTCGTCTCGAAGCGCTTCGGATACGCGGCAGTGGTCGACGTTTTGCCCGGTTCGCCGGCGGAGAAGGCCGGCATTGAGCAAACCGACATTTTCGAATCGATCGAAGGACAGAGCACGCGGGAAATGTCGCTGCCTGAGATTCGCAGCCTGCTTGCAGGTACTCCCGGATCCACTCTGAACGTCGCCGTGGTTCGCGCCCGCAAGGCGGAGCCTCAGAAGGTAACCATCACTCGCGACGTCGTCAGCATTCCTCCCGTCACTGACAAGATGATGGACGACGGCATTGGCTATGTGAAAGTCGAGGCCCTCACGAAGGGTAAACCGCAGGAGATCGCTGCCAAAGTCAAGTCGCTCGAAAAATCGGGCGCGAAGAAAATCCTGCTCGATCTGCGCAACTGCGCCGAAGGCGACGAGAGCGAAGGTGTGGCCACGGCGAATCTGTTCCTGAATCACGGAACCATCACTTACCTGCAGGGGCAGAAATTCCCGCGTCAAGCCTTCAATGCCGATCCGGCCAAAGCAATCACCACTCTTCCGGTCGCTGTGCTGGTAAATCGCGGAACCTCCGGCGCGGCTGAGATTGTGGCGGCCGCCATTCTGGAGAACGCGCGCGGCGACGTTGTCGGCGACAAGACCTTCGGCGACGGATCCGTGCAGAAGACGATCGACCTGCCTGACGGCGGCGCCCTGATCCTCTCCATCGCCAAGTACTATTCGCCCAGCGGCAAAGCCATTCAAGACACGGCAATCACGCCGAACGTCGTAGTCGCTGACGCCATCGACGATTCCGTGGGACCGGACGACGAGGACACCCCCGCCACTCCGGACCAGGAAGCCAAGCCCAAGAATCCGGTGGACGATCAGCTGAACAAGGCCGTGGAAGTGCTCAAGAGCCACGCCAGCTAACTTCGCATCCCCCGTTGCAATTCATATCGCGCGCCTCCGGGCGCGCGATTACTTTTGTCAGCAAACCCGTTCCGGGGATCGCCGCGCAAGGTGCTATCCTGACTTTGTCTCCGGATGAAATCTTTCTACGAAACGCTGCCCCCGGTGGAAATCGGCGGACGCAGGCTGGTTGGCCGCGTCCTGTTCGGTCTGCTCGTGCTCGTTTCCATCCTGGTGGGCGCGACTGCGGGCCTCTTGCTCGTCTACACCATGGACTTGCCGCAGGTCGATGCGCTGGAAGCGTACCGCCCCAGCTCGATCACCGAACTCTACGACGATCACGAGCGCGTGATCGGATCATTCGCCCTGCAACGCCGCGTGGTCGTCAGCTACGAGGATTTCCCTCCCGTATTGCGCGACGCGCTGGTCTCCATCGAAGACAAAGATTTCTACCGTCACTCCGGCGTGAATTTCTGGCGAATCATCGGCGCTGCCTATCGCGATATTACCTCGGGCGGCCGCCTGCAGGGCGCCTCGACCCTCACCATGCAATTGGCGCGCAATCTTTTCCTGTCGCCCGATCGCTCCTTCCACCGCAAGGTGCAGGAAACCATGCTCGCCATCCAGATTGAGCGCCGCTTCACTAAGCCGCAAATCTTCACCCTCTACGCGAATCAGATCGCCCTGGGACATGGCACGTTCGGCTTCGAGGCTGCGTCGGAATTTTATTTCAGTAAGCCGGCAAAGCAGTTGACTCTCGAGGAAGCGGCGCTGCTCGCGGGATTGCCCAAAGGCCCCACCGTGTACTCGCCCATCAACCATCCCGATCGCGCTCAGAAGCGGCGCAACCTGGTCATCAATGCCATGCTGGAAGACGGCAAGATCACCGCCGCCCAAGCCGCCGATGCGCGCTCCGCGCCGCTGGGGTTGCGACTGGCGCACGACCCAAATTCGCTGGCTCCCTACTTCGTCGAAGAAATTCGCCGCTATCTCGAAGCCAAGTACGGCGCCGACCAGGTTCATGAAGGCGGCTTGAAGGTCTACACCACGCTCGATGTCGATCTGCAGCGCGCCGCGAATCAGGCGGTGCTCGACGGCTTGGCCGCTTACGAACGCCGGCACGGCTGGAAGAATCATCTGGAAAATGTCGTCGCCAGCGGCATCCCGCTCGATAAATACTTTCATCCCGATTGGGATGACGAGCCGGAAGCCAACAGCTACATCCACGCCCTGGTCACCTCGGCGGGCACCGGCATTGCGACTCTGAAGTTTGGACGATATACCGCCGCTCTCGCACAGCCCGATGTCGCCTGGACTCAGCACAAACTTGCGGACATTCTCAAGACCGGCGACATCTGCTACGTAAAGATCCTTTCGCTCGGTACGAACGGCGCGGCCCGCGTCAGCCTGGAGCAGGATTCCGGCGCTCAGGGTTCGCTGCTCGCCATCGACAATGCCACCGGCGGAATCAAGGCGATGGTCGGCGGCCGCGATTTTAACGAGTCGAAATTCGACCGCGCCACGCAGTCCTTGCGCCAAGTCGGCTCGTCTTTCAAGCCCTACGTCTACACCACGGCCATTGATCAGGGCGCCAGCCCCGACGACACGATCCTCGACGAGCCGGTTAGCTTCGAAACGTCTTCCGGCACCTACGCTCCGCACAACTACGACGAAAAGTTTGAAGGCATCATCACGCTGCGCCGCGCGCTGGCGCAGTCCCGCAACATCCCGGCATTGAAACTCGCTGACAAAGTTGGCATCAAGAATGTCATCGACTACGCCGGACGTTTCGGTATCACCTCCAGGCTGCCTCCCTATTTACCGGTTGCGTTGGGCGCTGCCGAAATCACCTTGATGGAACAGACCTCGGCCTACAGCGTCTTTCCCAACGACGGAGTGCGCGTGCTCCCGCGCTACATCACGCGTGTGACCGATTATGAAGGCCGCGTGCTGGAAGAAGATTTTCCCGACGTAAAAGATGTTGTCAGCGAGCGCACCGCCCGCATCATGACTTCGATGTTGCGCGAGGTCGTTCTGCATGGCACCGGGATTGCCGCCTCAAAGCTGCCGTTTCCAGTCGCGGGCAAGACCGGGACTACGAACGATTTCACCGACGCGTGGTTTATGGGATTCTCTCCGACCATGACCTGCGGAGTCTGGGTTGGCTACGATGAGAAGAAATCACTGGGCGCCAAAGAGACCGGGGCCCACGCCGCCTTGCCCATCTGGATGAACTTCATGACCGTCGCCATGGCCGGAAAAGATCCCGGCAATTTTCAACCGTCGCCGCTGGCCCCGCACGCCGTAGCGCAAAAAGTAGACACGCCCGACACCGCCCCAGCAACGGAAGAAGCCCATTAGTAGCGCGGCGACCAGGAGCGCCGGCAATAGTAGCGCTGGCATCCTGCCGGCTGTCGCGAGGGCGTCTCGCCCTCGCTGGCGGAAGCGAGGCCGAAATCGCTAGATCTCATGAACCCGGAGAAATCATGCGCACCACAACCGCATTCTTCTTGCTAATTTGCTTGTCACTCGTTGCGCCTTGCGCCCTTGCGGCGGAGACCCAAAAGAAAAGGTCCGAAAACTCCGCCGCCATCGAACACGTTCTACGCGCCCAGCAAGACGCATGGAACCATCACGATCTCGACCGCTTCATGGCGGGCTACTGGAACTCGCCGGAACTGACTTTCTTTTCTGGTGCGAAACAAACGTCGGGTTGGCAAGCGACGCTTGATCGCTACCGCGCAACCTACAACAGTCCCGGCCATGAAATGGGCAGGCTAGAGTTTTCAAACCTTCGCATTGAAATGCTGGGACATGACGCAGCCTTCGTCCGAGGAGAATGGCGCCTCACCATGCCCGACGGCAAGACGCCTCACGGCCTTTTCACGCTGGTTTTCCGCAAGTTCTCCGACGGCTGGAAGATCGTCCACGACCACACCTCCGCTGCCGAATAAAGCTCCCGAGGGTGCCCCACCCTTGTCGCGCTTTTTGCGACAGGGTGGGGATTTTGACTTCACGTTGACCAAATCTCTCTCCAGGCCGCATCTCTTTATCAAGCCAAATCTCGCGACGCTACCTTTTCACTCGCACCTGCACCCGCGTCCCCTCAGGAAGACTCCCATTCAGAATCTCCACCACGCCATTCCGCACGACGCCCTCGAACTCTTGCTGCATCTGAATCGTGGGCGTCGCGGCCGCCCTCGAACCGCGTCCCGTGCCTTTGTCCATGGCTTCATTCGCCAACCGGTCCGCTTCCTGATTCTGCTCGCGCAGTGCATGCCCGATCGAAAACCAGTCGAGTTGCGCAATCAAATCCTTTGCCCGGCCGTACAGTTCCTGCAGCGTCGCGTTCTTCACCTTGTAAATGCCCTTGATCTGCCGCACCAGCAACTCCGAATCGCTGATCAGCTTGAGCGCCTTGGGACCGTGCTGCACCGCATATTCGAGCGCAGCGATCAGTCCCTGATACTCCGCAAAATTGTTAGTCTGGTGGCCGAGATATTCGCTGAGCGCCGCGACCTTGCGTCCCGCCTCGTCCTGCAGCACCACACCGTAGCCCGCCGGCCCCGGATTGCCCCGCGCTCCGCCGTCGCTGTGCGCAACCAGGTAGTGCTCGGGAGGATTCTCGCGAGCCTCGAATAAATGTTTGGTTCCAGGAGTGCGAGAGGAAGTGCGAGAAGAAAAATCGGGCATGTCCGAGTTTACAACGCCAGCAACCTGCTCAGCTCAACGTCCCGCCGCCAGCCGAGTGGCCAGCCGCGGCGGCAATTTCGCCGCAAAAATTCGATCTTGCGCATCCTTCAGATTGTAGGGCGTGCGATGGAAGTGGACGATTTGCGCGTCGGTATCAAACAGCGCAAACGCAGCGCGCCAGTCGCCGTCGCGCGGCTGTCCCACAGAACCTGGATTGATCAAATATCGCGTATGCGGTTTCAACTGCAGCGCCACCGATTCCGCCTGCCCCGCCGTCTGGTACTCCGGGCGGAAGCCATCGGCCGAAGTGTCGTTCACGAAAAATCCACCCTGCAGATGCGTGTGACCGAAAAAAGTTAATGGAGTCGCCAGCGTGATTAGCGGAGCCAGCGCGTCGCCCAGCGAAACCACATACTCATCCTCATCCGCGGCAGAGCCATGCACCAGTTGCACCTCCGGAAAATCCGGCAAGGAAACCGGCCCGTGCGGCAGTTCGCGCAGCCAATCGAGATTCTGAGGCGTCAATGCGTTGCGTGTCCAAATCGCGGCAGAGGCCGCCATGGGATTGAAATCATCAAGGTCCAGCAGCCCCGTGACCGCCTTGTCGTGATTGCCGCGCACGAAGATTTTCCCCAGTTCTCTCGACCGCGCCGTCACCTCATTCGGGCTCGCGCCGTAGCCCACAATGTCACCCAGGTTCACCGCGATATCGAATGCTGGAGCGGCGGCCAGCGTGGCTTCCAGAGCTTCGAGATTGGCGTGGATATCGCTTAGGAGAAGTATGCGCAAACGGGTCACCGCACAAGCTGCCGATTATAGACTGGGCCACAGCAATATGGAGTCGAGTGTTTCCGGGGTAGCGCCTCAGTTTGAATTAGTAGATCGAAAGGTTCGCCAGACGCCATAGGAAATCAGCCCATACAACGCCGATAGTAAGAAGCCACGAACCCTCGTGTCGTTATGGTGCTGACCAAGAGCGAAGACGAACTCCCTAATGCACTGGATGGCCAGTATCAGAGTGAAAATTATCGCAAACCATTTATGCCTTCTGGGCATTCCGGTCTTTTTATGAGCCACGCTTTCCGCACTCCATTTTCTAAATCGAACCACGACGGTCTTATCAGGCCTAGGCATTCACCACGGGGCAGCGGGCCCAGTGTTCCGCCGCAACCTGCACCAGCTGCGGATAATCACGGGCGCACGCAGGAATGCGGAATTCACAGCGCGGCTCGAACCCGCATCCCGCTGGCATCGAGTGCAGCGCCGGAACCGTCCCTTCAATTGTCTGCAGCGGATGGCTCCGGTCCGTCTTGAGATCGGGCACGGCCCGCAGCAGTCCACGCGTGTAAGGGTGGGCGGCCGCCTGAAAAATGTCTCGCTTTGCCCCCAGCTCCACCAGGCTTCCCGCATACATGACCGCGACGCGATCGGCGATCTGCGAAACCACCGCCAGGTCGTGAGAAATGAACAGCATCGCCAGTCCAAACTTGATTCGCAGTTGGGCCAGCAATTCCAGAATCTGCGCCTGGATCGTTACGTCGAGCGCCGTAGTCGGTTCGTCGGCAATCAGTAACTGCGGGCGATTGACGATCGCCATCGCGATCATGATGCGCTGCCGCATGCCGCCCGAAAGTTGGTGCGGATAATCGCGGGCGCGGCGCGTGGCCTCGGGGATCGCAACATCATTCATCGCGTCAACCGCGCGCTGCCACGCAGCCTGCTTCGAAATGGAATTGTGCGCTACCACCGCCTCGGCGATCTGATCCCCCACGCGCATCACTGGATTGAGCGCCGTCATCGGTTCCTGAAAAATCATCGCGATGCGCGAGCCTCGCAGCTGCCGCATCGCCTCGTCATTCAGAGCGGCTAAATTCCGCGTCGCGCCGTTTTCCGCGAAGAAGATTTCGCCGGAGACGCGAGCCTGCGGCGGCAACAACCGCATGATGGCAAGTGATGTGATCGACTTCCCCGATCCCGATTCGCCCACCAGCCCCACAACTTCCCCAGCGGCAATCGAAAGGCTAAGATCACGAACCGCAGGTAGGTTTGATGGGGAAATTTGTGTGGGGACAGCCGCCCCCGACTGTCCAACTGCCCGTAGGGCAGCTGCTCTATTCTGAGCAGGAAATTCAATGTTCAATTTTCGGACATCGAGCAGGGGCTGCACACTTTTCATGTTAGCAGCGAGAACAAAAACCGTCGCCCTAGGGGCGACGGACAGCCAAGGGCGGCTGTCCCCGCAAGAACCTTCCTACCCCAGTTCACTGCCCAGAGTTACTGTCCCAAAATCAGCGGCAGCCCGTTCTTATTATTTCCAATTACCACCACCTTCGAATTCGGGCTCTTTGCCAGATTTTCCGTAGCCTCGATTCCTTTCCACTCCAGCAACGACGGCGTGATGCCCTGCGCCACGATCTGCTGGAAGTCGCGCACACCGGCGGCCTCAATGCGCTTCCGCTGGGCTTCCTGCGTTTCTTTTTGCAGGCGGAAGTTCATGGCCAGCGCTTCCTGCTCGGCCTGTTGCTTAGCCTCAATGGATGCCTTCAGCGTGGCGGGCAGCTGAATGTCGCGTAGCAAAACGTTTTCCACTATCAGGCCGCGCTGGTTGAGCTGCGTGGTCACCTGGTCGTAAATCTGCTTCGCCACCATTTCGCGTTCACCGGTATACAGCGCGTTGGCGGTATGCGAGGCGGTCGACTCACGTATCGCCGACCGCAACGTGGGCTCCACGACCACGTTTTCGTAATCCGCACCAATCTTCTGGAATACTTCCGCGGCCCGGTCCGGGTTCAGGTGATAGATAAGCGAAGTATCCAGGCTCATCATCAGGCCTTCGCTCGACGGAACGCTGGCCGACTCCTTCAGCGTCTGCGTTTGGATGGACAGCTCGTTATTGGTTTTCAGCGGGTTGATGAGATGGATCCCCTCGCCCAGCGTCTCTCCCGACTGCACTTTTCCAAATAAGGTGAGCACGCCGACGTGCCCGGTGCCCACTTTGGTGACGGCGCTGAAGAGCAAAATCACCAGCAGGAACGCCGCGATTCCCAAACCAATCAACCGAAGCAGGCCCCCGCCAGCCCCGCCGCCGTCAATCACTTTGCCGCGAGCTGGATCAAAAATCGTCATCGCATTCTCCCCCGTTTCCTTCGCAGCGATTCTAAGTGGCGAAGGCAAAGGAAATAAGTGGCTTCCGGGGCACGCGGCAGGCTGTTTGGCGTTAGCATTTAAGTTTGAGCAACCGGTAAACTTCGGATCAATCCCTGCTATAACGGCTCAAGCCGCTCCCCTGAATCTTGCCGCACAGTCCTCGCATCTCTTACATTAGGTCTATGAGCAAAATCCACATTCCTACCCCTCTGCGCCAATATGTGGGCAAGCAAGCTTCGGTCGAAGTGAATGGAGCGACGGTCGGCGAAGCGATGACCGCCCTGGTGGCGCTGCATCCCGACCTGCGCAAGCACCTCTATACCGAAGATGGCAAACTTCGAGCCTTCGTCAACCTTTACCTCAACGACGAAGATATTCGCTACCTGCACAAAGAAGCGACCGAGCTTAAGGAAGGTGATAACATTTCCATCGTGCCTTCCATTGCCGGGGGCGCGATCTGACTGGGAAATCGCGCTGGGAACCATAGAATGAAAGCTGCCTCTCTAACGCGTTGTTGCATGTGTTGCCCTTCCTGTTGTTAGCGCCTGGATCGTCGATTCACAGCGCGTCACTTCCAAGCTTGGCAGACTGAAAATTCAACCGAGGACTTTATGGCCACCATCACCGAAATTCCGGTAACCTTGAACAAAGACGAAATCCTGCGCTACTCCCGCCATCTCATCATGCCCGAGGTGGGCATGGAGGGTCAGCAGAAACTGAAAGCGGCGCGGGTTCTGTGCATCGGCACCGGAGGCCTGGGCTCGCCGATGGCGCTCTATCTCGCCGCCGCCGGCGTAGGCACTCTCGGTCTCGTCGATTTCGATGTCGTGGACTACACCAACCTGCAGCGCCAGATTATTCACTCGACCGCCGACGTAGGCCGCAAGAAGCTCGATTCCGCCGCCGACAAGCTGAAGGGCATCAATCCTTTTTTGAATCTGCGAACCTTCGACACCAAGCTGAGCAGCGCGAACGCGATGGAACTGTTTCGCGACTTCGACATCATCGCCGACGGTACCGACAATTTTCCCACGCGCTACCTGGTGAACGACGCCTGCGTGCTCTCCGGCAAGCCCAACGTCTACGGATCGATCTTTCGCTTCGAGGGTCAAGCCAGCGTCTTTGCCACCGAAGATGGCCCGTGCTATCGCTGCCTCTATCCCGAGCCGCCACCGCCGGGACTTGTTCCCTCGTGCGCGGAAGGCGGAGTGCTCGGCATTCTCCCCGGCCTCGTCGGCGTGATGCAGGCCACCGAAGTCATCAAATTAATTCTCGGCATCGGCGAGCCGCTCATTGGCCGCTTGCTTCTGATTGACGCCTTGGGCATGAAGTTTCGCGAACTCAAGCTGCGCAAAAATCCTGACTGCCCCGTCTGCGGCACCCATCCCACCGTCACCAAGCTGATAGACTACAACGAGTTTTGCGGCATTCGAGGAGAGGAGAAACCGGTGAGCAGCGGAGTTCCTGAAATTCAGGTGGAAGAATTGAAGCAGCGTTTGGATAAGAACGAAGATCTCTTCGTGCTCGACGTGCGCGAGCCTCACGAATACCAGATCTGCAACCTCGGCGGATACCTGATCCCGCTGAACGATCTGCCGAATCGCGTAAACGAACTCGATTCCAGCCGCGAAATCGTGGTTCACTGCAAAATGGGCGGACGCAGCGCCAAGGCAGTCGCATTCTTGCAGCAATCCGGCTTCAAAAAAGTCCACAACCTCGCCGGAGGAATTACAGCCTGGTCCGATCGCGTGGACCCGAAAGTGCCCAAGTACTGAAAACAGTTGCCAGTTTGAAGAGGGAGCGCGAAAGCGCTCCCTCTTTTTGCTTTGCGCATATCTTACTTGCTCGACCCCGCCTGCATGCCGTCGCTGGATTCGCCAATTTCCAGTGCGAACTTCTTCCCTTGGAATCGAGCACCGGAGAGCGTGCTGGTGCCGTCGCCATTCATCTTCACAACGGCTGCGTCATTCGGCGCCGCGCTGTTCAGGTCCACAAGCTTCGCCGGCACCTTTGCGAGCACATTCTTCCCTTGCCGGATGCTCACTTCCACGCTTGGGCCCGTGCCGTCCCACTCGAGTTTATACTCGCCGGCTTTGAGCTTAGTTCCATTGATTGACGTCGGATTTTGCAGAGTCAAGTTGGCTTTGCTTGCCGCAAACGCGCTGGAGGCCAGCAGCACAGCTAACCCCAAAACTACACTCTTGGAAATCGTCGCGAACTTCATAGCTGCTCCTTTTTTCTTTCCCGAATTTACGTCGGGAAGCGGTTAGGGCGGCCCGGTTCGCGACCGCGCGAGAAAACGCTTCTGGTTTTCCCGCGAATCGCCTACAATGCTGCCGCCGGGGTTGTGCAGACAAGTCACACGCTTGCCCTGCCGCCATGGGGGTTTTCTCACCTGGGCCGCCAAACCGAGCGTGAGAGAATCCCCAGACCCCGCAAATATTTCGCAATCACTTCCGGCCAGCGTCACCTCTGCGCCGGCTCATCCGCTTTGAGAACTTACGCACTCGACGCTCTCGAAGTTCCCTCAATCTTTATCGGTCCGCACTTTGTTGGCGCACTTGCTTGGACGATGCCCGCGCCGTTCCGGTAGCAAGAATTCACCGCGAGTTTACTTCTCGAGAAGAGAACAGCAGGCGTGTGTTTTGTGAGGGCAGGTGAACCATTGGTGCAAGAAAATATCGTAGAGACGTAGCATGCTATGTCGCCGCAGGCATGACGTACCAAGCTGCGTCTCTACGGTTGCGTGCGAATCAGTCCGCGTCGCCGTGCTGGCGCTCGACCGACCAGATGCTTGCCTGATCTTTCTCAAACGGATAAATGTGCACCATCCAGTTGAACACGACGGGATGAAACGTTCCGCCGGCTGCATCGCAGGCTTCCTGCGTGGTGATGGATCCTCGCAAGCCAAACTGCGGATGCGGTTCCATCATTTCCTTTCTACGTCCGGCCGAAGGTATGCAGAAATTCACATGCTCGTGCCACTGCGCCACACTGAGCGGGATGCGCTCGTCCAATTGATCTTCGGTGAAACGCTTCGGCGCCGTATACATCACCCCAATCAGCTTGTAATCGTTGCCATGCTTTTCATAAAGCAACGACGTCGGGTGCTCGGGATTGAAGCGGAATGCCGCTTCGATGGCATATCCGTAGTTGGTAAAGTGATACATCTTCTGCGGAATTTCCGGATGGAAGATCTTGAAACCGTCGGCCAGCGCGGTGTGGTAGTCCGTATATTTCTCCGAAGCCTTGCGTGCTTCTTCAGCCACGCGTTGTGCGCGGGCCGCATCTCCCGGTTTCGGCTGGCGTAGCGCGGTCATTTTCATGTGCGGACCCATGTCCATGTGTCCTTCCATGGAATTCATGACATGAGCGCTGGCTTCGTTGTCGGCATCTTTGTCGGCGGCCATCGGCATGTCTTTCATCTTCGACATGTCGTGACCAGACATATCCATGCCCGGCATCGATTGCTGTCCGCCCGACTGCGCTGCACTCGACGGGCCGCTTGCGGTTTGTCCCCACGCCACACTGCAGATCAAGATGCCCACAAAGACTACGATTCGATTGCGCATAACTGAGTCCCCCACGATCTCACTCGATATCAACCCTGCCGCAGAGCTGATGTTTCGGCCAGATGCCAACAGTTACCAACCGTTACAGAAGTAATTGCGAAAGTCGACGCGTCCGCAATTGGCGGCGCAAGGCGCTTTCTGATACACCTAACTGCTTGACGCTCGAAACCGCTATCTTTCTTTTCATCGCCGGTGCACTCGGCGGAGCTCTCAATTCCATTGCCGGAGGCGGCAGCTTCATCGCGTTTCCCGCCCTGCTGTTCTCCGGCGTTCCTCCCATTCCTGCCAATGCCACCAATACGATTGCGCTGTGGACCGCAGCCGCTGCCAGCGGCGGCGCCTATCGCAAGCGATTGGATGTCCCACGACGCATGATGATTCCGCTGCTGGCGGCAAGTTTGGCGGGGGGACTCGTTGGCGCGTTCCTGCTATTGAAGACTCCCGCCCATACTTTCATGCGAGTCCTGCCGTGGTTGATCCTGGGAGCGACTCTCCTGTTTGCCTTCGGAAGAAAAATTGCCAGGGGACGCAAATCGATTATCGAGCACGAAGCGACGGGTACTGCGCTCGTCGCGGCAACGCTATTTCAGCTCTGCGTCGCGGTCTACGGAGGCTACTTTGGCGGCGGCATGGGCATTGTGATGCTCGCCATGCTGGCCGCGCTCGGCATGACCGACATTCACGCCATGAATGCACTCAAGACCGTGTTGGGATTCGTGATCAATGGCGTCGCCGTGGTCACCTTCATCGTGGCCGGTGCGGTCTATTGGAAGCAAGGCATCGTAATGATTGTCGGCGGAATCCTCGGTGGCTACCTGGGTGCACACTACGCTATGAAAATGCCGCAGCAGTGGGTGCGGATCTTCGTCGTGCTGGTAGGCGCGGGCATGACCGTCTACTTCTTCTGGAAATCGTACTGAGCCACGGATTAGCACGGATCTTCACGGATGTTAAACCGAACAAATTAATCAAAATGTTCTGATCCGTGAGAATCCGTGAAAATCCGTGGCCAAGCTCCTACTGCAACGGCGCCGAGACGTGCTCGTGAACGATGAGCCATTTACCATCTTCATTTTCAAAAACCACCGTCCAGCGGAAATTCCCCATGTCGACTTTTCCGGCCTTGCTGGTCATTTCTTCTTTGACGGTGGCCGTGGCCCAGACCAAATCTCCATGAGGATGAATTTCGGCATCGTCGTTCACCGTGAACTTGGCGCTCTTGTAGCCCGCGAGCACGCCTTTCACGCCCTTCTCATACTCATCCCAGCTGTTGTATTTCAGAGGAGCTATATCGAAAAAGGTATGCGGCCCCGTCGCGTAGAACTTGGCGACGTTCGCCGGATCGAGGGTCGACCATCCGTCCCAGATCTTCTGCAGGTAGGCTTTGTCCGGAGGGGAGCCGGCGGAAGTTTTCTTCGCGCTCGACTTCTTCGTCTGGGCAAAACTGCACAGCGTCAGGGTGACCAGGCACAGCGAAACGGCTACAAGGCGTTTAAGCATTAGCGTTTCCTCCAAGCAATCCCGCGGAATTCTCGCACAAAGGCACATCAACCCGCAAAGCGAACGCAGCGTCGACCGTCATTCCGTTTGACCGATTTCCACAGCGCACGTTAGAATAGTTGAGTTTGCCTGTACTCGCCGACCCGTTCTGGGGACGCCTGCTTTGGCTGCTGAAGCGCCGGGGCGGAAAACACAGCAAGCACAGGAAGATCAGCAAGCCCCTCGCGCCCGTGTGCGCCCTGGGTTTCGGCTGAAATGTCCCGTTCGAGACTTCCTGTTTACGAGTTCCAGAAACGGGCTGAATTTCACGACATTTGACGGAGGCAGACGTATGTACGCGGTCATCCGCGCCGGTGGAAAGCAGTACCGGGTGGCGCCCGGAGACGTAATTCGAGTAGAGAAATTCGGCACTGGCACTGACGGGCAGGTGGAGTTTCCTGTCGTCGCGGTTTCGGGCGAGGAGGGCAAAATTGGATTGCAGTCCGACGCGCGTGTGGTCGGCGAAGTGGTCGAAGAAGGCCGCGGCGCGAAGATCCTGGTCTTCCATTACAAGCGCAAGAAGCAGTACAAAAAGCTTCGGGGACACCGGCAGGCCTACACCGCGGTGCGCATCTCGGAAATCGCGTTCGACGGGCAGAGCTTTAAGGCTCCCGAATTGCCCAAGAAAGAAGCGAAGCCGAAAAAGGTGAAGGCGCACGAGGGCCAGGACGCCGAAGAGCACGAGACGCCCGCAGCGCATGCAAAGGCCAAGAAGCATGCCAAGAAAAAGTCGGCGCCGAAAAAGGCCGCAAAGAAATCGCATTCGAAGAAGAAATAAAACCTGGACGGACGAATGCGTCCGTCCCCACGTGATCTGAACTGACAAGTGGTCTGAACTGAGAACTGACAACCGAGAACTGAGAGCTGTCTTATGGCACATAAAAAAGGGCAAGGCACTTCACGAAACGGCCGCGACTCGAACGCGCAGCGGCTTGGCTTCAAGGCATTCGGCGGGCAGGTCGTGCCCGGCGGCACCATCATTGTTCGGCAGCGGGGCACGCGCGTAAAGCCGGGCCTCAACGTCGGCCGCGGCAAAGACGACACGCTCTTCGCCAAGATCACGGGCCGCATCAAGTTCCTGAACAAAGGCTCGATGGGCAAATTCGTGATGGTCGAACCGATGGAGATCGAGTAGCGTCCCTGCTCTCGGACGGTTCGCAGTGCGGGAGCGTTCGCGTCACCAAGCCTCGCCTTAAGGTCGAGGCTTTTTGTTTTTCCTTCGTGCACCTTCGTGTCCTTCGTGGTTAACAGCATGTTCATCGACGAGGCAAAAATCAAGGTTAAGGCCGGCGACGGCGGGAACGGCTGCATGGCGTTCCGGCGGGAGAAATTCGTCCCGCGCGGCGGACCGTCGGGCGGCGATGGCGGCAAGGGCGGCGACATCGTCATGGAATCCAGCGAGCGCCACAACACGCTGGTCCACTTCCGCTTCAATCCCGAGCACAAAGCCGAGCGCGGACGCCACGGCGAAGGTTCGAACAAGACCGGCCGCGATGGCGGCAACGTGGTTCTGAAAGTTCCGGTAGGAACGATCGTCTACGACGACGAGACCGGCGACAAGCTCTTCGAATTCACGCAGGCGGACCAGAAGTTCGTGATTGCGCGCGGCGGGCGCGGCGGGCGCGGCAACGCCCGCTTCGCCACATCGGTTCACCAGGCGCCCCGCGAGCATGAGGCGGGACGTCCCGGCGAGGAACACACTTACCGGCTCGAACTGAAATTGCTGGCCGATGTGGGGCTGGTGGGATATCCCAACGTCGGCAAGTCGACGCTGATCTCGCGCATCTCCGCGGCGCGTCCGAAGGTCGCCGATTATCCTTTCACCACGCTGGAACCGAACCTGGGAGTGGTTGTAGTGGGCGACGCGAAAAACGAAATCAGCTTCGTAGTCGCGGACATTCCCGGGCTGATCGAGGGAGCTCACACCGGCGCCGGACTGGGCACGCAGTTCCTGCGGCACATCGAGCGCACGCGTTTGCTGGTGCATCTCGTTGACGTGTCCGACTCGAGCGGCCGACCGGACGTGACCAAAGACGTTGAGGTGATCCTGGGCGAACTCGGCAGCTTCGGCGCTCATCTCGAAGACAAGCCGATGATCATGGCGGCGTCGAAGATCGATGCGGTCAACAAAGACAAGCTCGCCGCCCTGAAAAAGTATTGCAAGAAGCACAAGCTGAAGCTGCACGAGATCTCGGCCGTGACGGGCAAGGGCATTGAAGAGCTGAAGTACGCCATGGCCGAGGAAGTGGAGAAGTTCCGCGAGCGCGCTTTGACGGAAGTGGCCGAAGACAGCGCGTAGGACGATCCCTCACATTTTTTTTGCACGGTTTCCGTAAAATCCTTGTTTTGTGTGAGTTGCGAGGATTGATCTGAGCAATTCCCGTAAGATCTTGCATTTAAACGAGTTACAGGTAAAATCTTGCCGAATAAGGAGTTAGCGGCTTTTCGGACGGCGCAGATTTCGATCGGCTCTCGGGAGCCGCGATGCAATCGGAACTCCGAGTTGAGAGACTTCTGGGTCACGAATCAATTATGAGCTTTCTGTATCCTCAGTAAAGGTCGTTCGTCACACGAAATAGAGATTTGGTAAGTATTCCTTCAGAACAAGTAAGGAGTTTTAAAGCTCTTTCTCGCCTTCTTCTTCGAGAATTTCATGAATCAACTCAGCGTCCGCGAGAGAAGTGTGCTGGATATAATATTCGGCTCCGAGAGTGAACGCTGTCGGAATGTGGTGGGTAGCCCTGTATTCGCGTTTCAAGTCGCGTATGGTTCTGCGAATGGCGGCTTTTCTCTGCACACGTTGAGCGATTTGTTCTTCGTCAGTCTTTCGAAAGAAGGCAAGATAGATCGCGCTACACAGGAAAAAAATGCACAACGCCCAGAGATACGGAACAGCAGGCAGCCAATCTTTCAGCGCTGCGTTACCCTTGATCTGAATAGTCGCTGCAAATATTCCAGTCGCTAGGGCTAGAAGCACAGCCACCTTCGATGCTACAGTGGATTTCACGAGAAGGTTTCTCCTTATGGCTACTCGCTCTGAATCTCCCGCCAAGAAGAATCAGCAGATCGAAGAGCCGCCGTTCACGCGAACTGACTTCTTCAGCCTTATAGAGAAGGCTTCGAAGACGCCAGTTCAGAAACCCGCGCCAAAATCGCGGGGAAAATCAGATTCCCGGAATCGCGGCGATTGTACCGGAACGAATACTCGTCCAGATACGACTGCAAATATTTCGCACTGACCGAGTGGTACACGCCGCCGATTCCGCGTTTTACCAAACTCCAGAATCCCTCAATCGTGTTTGTGTGCACTTCGCCAGCGACGTACACTTTCGCGCTGTGATTGATGCGCCTGTGCTCGTATCCCATCCCATCAAGACGCGGCAGTTCGTTGTAGCTTGGGGCTTCGTCCGTGAAGATCGTAGTTTTCGGCAGCACAAATTCTTTCACCAGCGCATTCGAAACCGCCATGCTTTTGTCGGCAGTGGCGCGTGCCACGATCCGGCCCTTGCGCTCTACAACGCCGAGCACCATTGTCAGCTTGCCTTTATTTCCGCGCAGCATTCGCCCCGCTTCGTCTTTGCGCCGTCCGCCGTGATACATCTCGTCTAGTTCTACGCCGTCGCTCTCCGATCCGCCCAGCCGCAAATTTTCTCCGAGCAGCGAGCGAATCTGTTTGAACATGCGCCATGCCGTCTTATAGGTGACGCCCGTCTCGCGCTGAATCTGTTTTGCGGAGATGCCGCACCGCGTGCTGCCCATTAAATACATAGCGTGGAACCAAATGCGTAACGAGGTACTCGACTTTTCGAAAATCGTTCCCGCCAGCGGGTAGATGTGATTCCCGCAATGGTCGCAAGCGTACGCCGTCCGCCCCTTCACGCGATAGTGTTTGCGCGGTTTATCGCACTTCGCGCAGAACGTGACGCCGCCCGGAAAGCGCTGTTCTTTGATCTGCTCAAGGCAGGCATCGTCGGTCGGAAAGTCGCGGTTGAAGTCGTTGAAGGTGTATCGGAGTTCCTTGGGAATGGTCTGACGGCGGTTCATGCAAGCACTATGCCACATTGCTTACTTGTTGTCAAGGGATAATTACCTAGAGATTTTTTACTGTGGAAGGCTGTGCAAAAAGCGGCGGTCGGTTTCGTCTGTCCCTGGGGCTGGCCCAGCTTTGATTTTGTCTCTGCCGGCATCAGCACAACTTTCGGCTGCCCCACCCTTCGCGGTGTTCGAAGGGTGGGCGCCTGAGCTGATGGTATCAGGCGATTTTGCGGATACGAAGCTCGGCTTTTTGCGGTTCGTTCACCAGCACGGGTCCGCGTTCTCCTTCCGCATAGCAACGAAAGGTGCTCCAGGGCCATTGTTGTGGTTCGAGCACCAGTCCGCGCTTCACAGGATTGCGATGCATGTAGCGTAGCTTCTCGATCCGTTTCTTCTCAGTAAAGACTACGAAGTCGTAGAAGCGGCGCTGCCAAATGTGTCCCGCTTGCGGGATTTCGTTCCACAAACTGCCCTGTCGGCCACCGGTGCCGGAGCGGAGTTCGCGCAGAATTCCTCGGGCGACGCCTTGCTTGAGAGCCTGCATTACCACCGACGGGTTGGTGCGCTCGGGCTCGCTGAATAACAGGTGAACATGCTCCGGCATCACCACATAACCGACGACCACAAAGTGATAACGCTTTCGAACTCGCTCCAGCACTTGGAGGAACAAGTCGCGACTCTGAGGGCTGCCAAGCAGCGGACGTCTCTGGTAACAGCTCGTCGTGATGAAGTGCAGGTATCCCGCGCCGTAGCAACGGTGGAGTCTTGGGGGCATGATCGACTTCTACCATGTGCACGGCGTTCTGCGCTGTGACGAATGAACATGGAGTGTCGATAGCTTTGGGGATTTGTGTGGGAAATAGACCGGTTGCGCCGGCGTTCGCAGTACCCACCCTTCGAAACCGCGAAGGGTGGGGCAACCTCAATCGTTATGACTCGAACGACAAAGAAAGCGAACTCCGGACCGCCAAAAACAAGGGTGGGCAGTTGTTATCGCGGCGGTGGCTCGACCCAGACTCTATCTGCTGACACCAGATCCACATTCCGCACTTCTGTCCGGAGTCTTACTGGCTGCAATCCCGGCTTCTTCGGAGGCTTGGCGAGAAATCCCAGGAAATATTGGTGGTTCAGGCGTAGCGCCAAGTCATCGAGGTAAGGAGCAAAGGCTACCGGCGGCCCGTTGAATCCGATGTAATACGCCTCGCCTCCGGTCTTGTCCGCCAACTGCGCGAGATAGAGTTGGCCCCAATAGGTCTGCCAGTAGCTGTGTCCAAAGTGGCCGACGCCGGGAGTATAAATCGCCGACACGAGAATGCCCGCGCGCTGCGCCTGTGTGATTGCCTCATCCAGATACGGATCCAGCATATCGCCGGTGCCATAATATCGGTCGATCCCATCGGAGGCCATCAGCACCTCATGGCGCGCCGTGCTCGCCGGCCAGCGCCTGAAGAGGTCGATCAGAGAAAAATACGGGCTGCCGTTCGCTCCGCGGATTCCCATCGGCAGCCGCAACGCCTTGGCCGCTTGCTCATGGTCGCTGGTCGGATTCTGTTCGATCTTTGCGACGCCATTCTGCATGTAGGCGATGCCGATTTTCGCCGAGGCCGGCTGTTCGCTAATGAATTTCCGCAGATCCTGCAATTGTGTTCCCAGGCTTACGCCAGTGCCGTCGTCGAGCAGGATGAACAGTTCGAGGCCGGCATGCTCTCCCTGAGCTGGAATCCAGTCGGTCACCGTGTCGCGAACCTTGCCCTCCAACACCATCACATCTTCGCGTTGAATGACTGGCACGTCCTTTCCATGATGCGGCTCAACCGTCACCACCATGTGGGCTGGAACTCCTCCCGAAGCCTGCTGGGCCGAGAGCCTGGGCACACCGTAACCACAAACCGCCAAACACAATCCTGCAATGGTCAGAAATCCGTATTTGTTCATATCCGTTCCTTTCAAAAACCCTGCAACCTGCTTTTTCACGACGAAGGACGCTCCCCTGAAACATCTCGAGGGTGGGGCCTTATCCAGGCCTGCAAGAACGTCGGCAACATTGCACCGGCGGAGCTCCAAACCTGCACATGCTTTAAGTTAGATGATTCGAACCCGCAAAAGGTGGGAAGATTCGGAGCCATTCTCCTTCCGCACTATGTCAGGATGCAACCAAAGCACGATCCCATTATCACGAGCGAGCAAGATTTCCTGGGCCGTGGAGCAGCTTCGTGGCGCTGTACGCGAGGCATGCACAGAATTGAGAAACGATTCGTTCGTCTAGTGCCAGGAACGCCGCAGCGCGTAATACTCATTGATCGGCCGGTCGTCGCGCAGAGATGGCGTGGAGGGAGAGCGCTCGATTACGGTCTCGATAGGGACCTCGTTCTGCAGCATGGTATCGAAGGCCTCCAAAGCAGCCACGCTCCCGCCGGGACTGTTCCACTCGGTGAGATCGGCAACCGCAGACGCCGGCAATTTGCGAAGCAAGTCTTCCGGGCTGAGAGTGGGAAGCGGTTGTTCGCTGGCCAGAAAGTGCAAGCCCCAGCCATCGATGCTGCCGAAAGCGCGTACGTAGGGAAACGAGTTTCGCAAGGCGCGAGCCACTGCCGCGAAATCCGGGGCGTCGCCTTCGGGGAACCACTGAGCCAGAATGCCGCCCGGGAGCAAGCGCTGTCGGGCCGCGGCATAAAATTCCTCCGAATAGAGCAGGCTCGATCCGGCAGCCTCGACGGGCGGCGGAGGATCGACCGTGATCAAGTCATACTTCTGCGTGGTCCGTTCCAGGTAGCGGCGGCCGTCGTCGATGACCACGTGCGCCAGCGGAGATTGCATGAGTTCGCCACCATCGCTGTGAAAGTAGCTGAACAACCGCGGCACGCTCGGCACTAACTCGACCGCTGTCGTCTGGATCTTCCAGCTCAGCAACGAGCGGAACGTAGTTCCCATCCCAAAGCAGATGTCGAGCGCGTTCTGCGGACGCCGGTCGAGAAATGCCAGCGGGAAATGCGCCATCATCTTGGTAATTGGTGTCAGCGTCGTCATCCCGTATCCGTTGACGAGCAGCTGCTTATCCATGCCGTTTCCGCTGGCGATGACCGTAGCGGTGGAATCGCGACGCACCTGTCGCTGCGGATAGCTCTCATCGTAGCCCTCACCACCGATGTAGATCATCAGGGCCGCCAACGGCAGCAGGGCATACGCGGCCGCACGCGCCCGCATGCCGAAACCTGGACGCACGGCCCGCAAACCAAAAATCAACCAGGGCAACGACAATACAATCAACGACAAGCGCTCGCTCAGGAAAGGCAACAGCAGGAATCCCGCCAGCAGTGGCCCGAGAATGCATCCCAGCACGTTGACCGCATACGCCCGTCCGGCCTTGCCGGGATCGCCGCCTGAGCGGCGATCGACCAGCATGGGAGTAAGAAAGCCGAGCAAGCCGGTAAAAGGCGCAATGGCCGGAATCATCCTTGCAGCTTTCGACAGGTCGATATCGGGACTCGACATCACCAGTGGAAGCAGCGCGGCCAGCGCCAGCAGCGTCCACAACACTGCACTCTCCCCCTCACTCGGATGCCGCGCGCTCCAGCGCCGGTAAATGCTCGAACCGGCAAAAGTGCCCGCAAGGTATACACACAAGATCGCCGCGAAGGCGTAGACCACGGTTCCGAGATAAGGGGTGAACTGCCGTACCCAGACGACCTCCATTCCCATGCTCGTCAGGCCGGTGAGGAAGAGCAGAACGGTGATCCCTTTGCCGGTCTGCGGGGCACATGCACTTGGGGTTGCGAACGGTTCCGAACCTTCCGCCGGGGTTTCGCGTGACGAACTCCGCGAAAGCATGAGTGCCGCCGCCGCAATGCAGCCGTTGCACGCGGCCCCGACCCACAACGTTTTATGGAAGCCAAGAATTTCAATCACCAGCAGCGGCACCACCGTGCCCACTACTGCGCCCGCCACATTCGCGGTGTACAGATAGCTGAAGGAACGCCTCGCTTCGTGGGGAATGGCCTGGCGAGTGGCTCGCATCCCGATGGGGATAGTTGCTCCCATGAGCGCGCACCAGGGAAGCAACGCGCACGTCACCCAAATGCCAGAGGTCACATAGTACGCAGCTGACGAAGCCAGATCGAGTCGTTCCAGCAGGCTCCGGCCCAAGTTGAGTTCGTAGGGCACGAGAATGCCCGAAACCCCAATCAGCAGTTCGATCAGCGCATAGAGACGAAGCGCCGGAATCTTAAGGCGGTCGCCGTATTTTCGGATCCAGGCGCCGCTGGCCCATGAACCGGCTCCCAAGCCGGCCATGAACACCGACAGCACGATCGAAACCATGGCCGTCGTCACGCCGAACTGGGCCATCGACAAGCGCAGCCACACCAACTCGTAAAGCACGCTGCAAAAGCCGGAGATAAAAAAAAGAAAAAGAAATACTTCCCGGAACACTTTTTGAGAGGGCTGGTTTCGCACGTAGAGTTGGTTACTCGGCATGGAGATGAAAACACATCGCTGTGAAACCTACAAGTGAGCCTGGGAGACGGTTGATCGTCCCATCTAAGCCTATGCGCCAGAGAGACTTTGCGGTTGATCTCGAGTTGAGCTCGGAATGAGCGCCGGTGCATTGCCGCCAAGCTGCATCCGCGGCAAAGTGCCTCCAGCAGGCGCCGTAGCGGCGCGGAGGCAAACATGGCAAATCTTGGTTCTCAACCGATATTCGAATTTCGCGAGCCGGCGAGAGCAACCACTCCTCTTGATACTCGACTCAAAAATGCGAAGAAGCGCCGCGCGCGTTCCTTTCCACAGACGCTCCGGGTGCAGGAAAGCTGGGTAGCCTGGGCGGAAAAGCGCGCATTGCTCTGGCTCGCCGTCCGCACTCCGGATCGCATCGGCCCCGACCACCTTACCGCGTTGGGGTTTGCCTCGCAGATTGGCGCTGGAGCTTGCTACGCTCTTTCATCCCGCAACCGCTACGCGCTCCTCGGAGTGATCGCGTGCCTCGCGCTCAATTGGCTGGGTGACTCACTCGACGGCACACTCGCCCGGGTACGGCAGCGGCAGCGTCCGCGCTACGGTTTCTACGTCGACCACATGGTCGACAGCTTCGGCGCTCTCGCTCTGATGGGAGGCCTGGCCATCTCGGGATACATGCATCCGTGGATCGCCATCGGCCTGCTCATCGCTTTTCTCATGCTGTCGGTTCAGTCATATTTGGCGACGCATACCTTGGGCGAATTTCGTCTGTCCTTCTGGCGCTTCGGTCCCACCGAACTTCGTATCCTGCTCGCCGTGGGGAACCTGGCGCTTTTTTGGAAGCCGCTGGTGCACCTTTTCGGCGAACGCTACCGGCTCTTCGATGTGGGCGGCGCAATCGGGCTGGCCGGCATGACACTGATGCTCGTCGTCTTCACGTTGCAGAACACCGTGCGGCTCTATCGCCAGGAAAGGATTCTGCAATGACAAGAATCACGACTCCTGCATGCGAACACCGCGTGCGCAGAAATAACGCGCTACCCTCGACGCTCCTGCGCTGGTGCAAGTTCAACTTCGTGGGCGGGATTGGAATCGGAGTGCAATTCGCCGCTCTCTTACTGCTGAAAGGCGGGCTGCACATTCACTATCTCGCCGCAACGGCGATGGCAGTTGAAGCCGCGGTACTGCACAACTTCGTCTGGCATGAGCGGTTCACCTGGGCCGACCGAACGAAACTTTCCGACGGCGAGAATCGAGCGAAGCAGCGCCGGGTTGCAAGGCTCTTGAGATTTCATCTGAGCAATGGAGCTGTGTCCATCGTCGGGAATGTGGCCTTAATGAAGGTGTTGGTCGGCCAGGCGCATATGAACTATCTCGTCGGCAACGCGATCGCGATCAGTGTTTGCTCGCTGGCAAATTTCCTGCTAAGCGAAAACTGGGTCTTCGAAAGCAGCTAGAACGCCTCCAAGATCCTTGTAAATTCGCAGGTTCTCTCCGCAAACTCCGCGGCGTTTCGCCGCGAACCCAGCGGTTGAAATCGTTACGCGATCTTCAGCACAACCTTCCCATAATTCTTCCCGTCCTGCAGTAGCTTGAACGCCTCCACCGCTCGCTCCAGCGGGAAAACGTGGCCGATTTGTGGCGTCAGCTTACCCTCTCCGATCCATGCTGAAAGTTGATGCCACGCCGGCTCCATGATCTCGCGCTTCTGCGACAAATAACTCA
This sequence comes from uncultured Acidobacteriaceae bacterium, assembly GCA_963708335.1. Taxonomy (GTDB): domain Bacteria; phylum Acidobacteriota; class Terriglobia; order Terriglobales; family Acidobacteriaceae; genus Sulfotelmatobacter. The sequence goes on from OY970205.1 coordinate 664,676, forward strand.
GCCATAGTCCCTGCACGCTCGCCGACTTCGCATACATCGCGCGTAAGTCGATCTGCGGCGCCTTTCCGGTCGCCGTTCCGTACTGGATAACGCGCCCGAAGTCGCGCACGCAGCGCAGGCTTTTGGCGGTATGCTCTCCGCCTAGCATTTCGAAAACGGCGTCGACGCCTTCGCCGTGCGTCAAATTCTTGACCATCTCTTCGTAGTCCCGCTGCTTGTAGTTGATGCCGTGCTGCAGCCCCAGTTCTTTCACGCGCGCAAGTTTTTCGTCCGAGGAGGAGGTTCCGTACATCTCGACGCCGAGCAAATGGCCGATTTGCACCGCCGCGGTTCCCACACCTCCCGCGACGGCATGAATAAGAACACGCGGCGGGGCTGCGCTCCGCTGGACAGCCGATGGCGGCTGTCCCCACATGGCTCCGGGAGTCATGCCCGCTTGCCAGTACCCGAGATAGGCTGTGAAGTAATTGACGGGGAAGGCGGCGGCCTGTTCGTCAGTCCAGCGATCGGGAATGGGCCAAACCATGTTGGCGTACGCCGCCGTCTTTTCGGCGAAGGCTCCCCACTGCGCGTATCCCATCACGCGTCGCCCGCTGCTCTCTTCGACTCCCGCAAACTCGCGTCCTACAACCAGCGGTGGCGGCGGAGTTCCCGGATAGCCACCTTTCGTGGTCATCAGGTCGGCAAAGTTCATCCCCGCGGCATGCACGCGAACCAGAGTTTGCCCGGCCTTTGTTTGCGGCTCCGCAATCTCTTGGATAGCGAGCCCGTCGGGTCCAGACAGCTTTGTTAGTACCAGGGCTTTCATAGAGGAAAAGTCTAGCAGGGCAGGGCAGTTTGGGTGTTGAGTGTTGGGCGTGGGGTGTTGGGTCACTCTTTGCCCAACACCCAATCCCTAAGGCCTAAGACCGAAGACCTGAGTGGCTACATCACCAGTTCCAGAGCAAGCCGCGCTTCCGGATGCCTCACGTTAAAGAGGAAATACTCTCCGTCGACATTGTCGATATAGCAATCGTCGTCATCGTAAGCCCAATCTGGCGGCCAGGGATCGACCAGGACAAAAGTGTAGCCGCCATACTGAAATTCCGGACGACCCTCCACGACCTGCGGATGATGCACCGCGAAGTGATGCTCGCGGCCAAACTCAGCGCGGAACCGGTCGTCGGGAATCCGCCCGCGGTTTCCACCCATGCGATCATGATCCTCCGGCCGGCCTGCTTCCTGGCGGCCTGCTTCTTGGCGTCCTTGGTCTTGACGGCCCGCTTCCGGTCGGCCCTGCTCCTGCCGATTCTGTTCTTGCCGGTTCTGTTCTTGCTGCGCCGGCCTCATGTCGTTACGCGGCTGTGTCTGCTCGGGTCTCTGCTGCTGCTCGGGTCTCTGCTGGCCCTGCTGCTCGGGGCGCGCAGGCTTGGCTTCGTTCTGCCGCGGCGATTTCATTTCATCCTGCCTCGATGCAGGCTTGCCCTGCTCCTGCTTCGTTTCGGGGCGGGCCTGGTCTTGCTTCGTTGGCTCTTGTTGCCGCTTGGGCTCTTCCTGCTTCGGTTTCTCGTCTTGTTGTTTGTCGTCTTGCGCGTAAAGGACCGCAGAACTCGCAAGCAAAGCCGCGAGAATTCCTAAATTTAAAAATCTCAAAGCTCGCATCCTATCCTCCAAGAAATTCTTGATGGACCACACGGGCCGGCGAACTGCCGTGGTCCGCAGTACGCAGAAGTGCCATTGTCAGATGCCAACCGCCGCGCCCCCATCCTCAGGTCTTTGCTGCACCCAGGCGCAGGACGAAACGGTAGGATCGCCAGGAACTAAGCGACACGGCTGAGGTCCAAGGTCCGAACTCCGAAGATCCGATCCGAGATCCGAAGCCTGAGATCCCTGCTCAATTCCCCCCGGCCCCCGGCAGGTATATACTCGTGGCGTTGGCTTACTGTTTCCCCGGCTGAGCCCCAACCGGCCGGGACGGGGCGTACATTCATCCCCTAATTCATGCGCGCCCTGCATGCGAAAGAGAAAGCCAGTTCTCGCGCCGGGGCGGCGGGAGTTGGCACGGGTGCATCGCCTAGTTGTTTGGGCATACAGGCAAGCTGCATCCGCGGGGAGGTTTACCGTGGATATTATTGTTGTACGTCTTCTTTTTATTGTTGTTGTAGCCATCACCTGCTTCCTCATCGAACCCTTCGGGCAGACTCGCTTTATCGATGCGGGCCTGGGCGCTTTGATCGGCGCAGCCATCGTGATGTTCGAATGGAAGCTGCGGATGGTCAGCCTGAAGCGTCTGATCGGCGCCGCCATCGGAAGTTTTCTCGGCATCTGCGGCGCATACCTGTTCGCGCTCGTCATCCGCAACAGCATCCCAACTGGCAGTACCCAAAGCTTCCTGCAGATCCTGGTCATGCTGCTGATGGCCTACGTCGGCCTGATCGTCGGAGCCAACAAGGGTGATCTGCTGAACCTGGCGGCCTTGGGCGGCATCTTCGGCGGCGAGAAGCAAGGCAAGAAAAGCTACAAAATCCTCGACACCAGCGTCATCATCGACGGCCGCATCGCCGACATCGCCGAGACCGGCTTCCTCGACGGCATCATCGTGACCCCGCAATTCGTCCTGCGCGAGCTGCAACTCGTTGCCGACTCCGCCGACTCGCTCAAGCGCAACCGCGGCCGCCGCGGCCTCGACATCCTGCAGCGCTTGCAGAAAGTCGCCAATCTGCAAATCCAGATTGTGGAAGACGATTTTCCCGCCGTCCGCGAGGTCGACCTCAAGCTGATCGAACTGGCCAAGGTCTACGAAGGCAAGATCATCACCAACGACTTCAACCTGAACAAGGTCGCGCAACTGCAGGGCGTCGAAGTCCTGAATATCAACGAACTGGCCAATTCGCTGAAGCCGATCGTGCTTCCCGGCGAGACTATGCGCGTTTTCATCCTCAAAGAAGGCAAGGAGTACAACCAGGGCGTGGCTTATCTGGATGACGGGACCATGGTCGTGGTCGACAACGCGCGGAAGATGATCGGCAAGACCATCGACGTGTCGGTTACGTCAGTGCTGCAGACGACTGCGGGAAAAATGATATTCGGCAAGTGGGACGAGCGGGCCGCCTACTCGCGACAGTCTCCACCCGTGCCCGTGGCGGCCGCGCCGGTGCCCGTTCCCGGACCAGGCCCCACGGGAGTTCCCGTCCCAAGTTCTCTGGAGACGAAGCAGGGCACGTCGTAGCAGGTTTCTTCGCAGATTGGCCGGTTTTATTTCGTGCCAGACGCCCGCCCACTCCCCGAGCGGCGGGCAATTCGCCGGCGCGAGTACCGGCCGGTTCTTAGCGGATGCGCGTCTTTCATGGTTCCGTTATACACATATACCCAGCACCGCACGCGCTTGCCGTCGTCCATGGTGACCGGCCAGGCACGCCGCAAAAACAGGCTCGAATTCCGCTTACTCGGTTCGAAGCCTTCATAGTTATCGAGCGACGTTAGCGTGGCGCGATCTTCCGGAAGCTCAAAAACTTCTCCCCGAATCACCGACCGCGACTTCTCGTTCAACACCGCCCCAGGATATTCTCCCAAGTCGTAGAGCTGACCGCGAACCGTCGCCTGCCCCACCGGACGCAGACGCCGCACTGTGGCCGCAATCTCCGGCGGCGCGTGCTGCGGAGACAAGGTGCCATACACGAAAAGATGCTGAGTCATGATTTGATTCCGGAGTCGGCGGCCGGAAATCGCGCCATCAGTTTCTTCAGATAGCCGTATCCGTTCCTGTCTTCCCACACATATCTTCGCACGTCTTTGTGTTTGGAGAGAAGTCGGAGGTAATAATCGAACAGCGCGGCCACGTCCTTTTTGCTCAGTTCGCCGCGAACCTCTAAATACGCCATAAATTCGAAGAAATTCAGGTAGTCCGTTAACTCGGGATCTTCGCATCGCGCCAGTTCTTCCACTTCCGGAGAATCCGGCGGGCTCTCATCCAGCACTTTCCGAATTCTCTTCAGGTCGGGCGCTTCGTAAAATTTCGTGTACAGGCTCGACAACCAGGTTGCTCTCTCCAGCGCGGTTTTTCTGTAATAGATGCGCACCGCACCCAGCACTGCCGCGGCAGCCAGCAGGCTCGAGATTCGTTCTGCGTTCCAGAATATCCACTGCAGAAATCGCAGGATAAAGTGCATGGAAATCACTCCCGAGTGAAAACGATTTTCGACATTGTATGTCGACGAGCCATGGCGGAGGATATTTGTAAGTTCCTCCTTCGTGAACCTTCGTGCCCTTCGTGGTAGAGCCGTTGAATTCGCCACCGCAAGCCAGATTTGAACTCCGCCGCCGCCCCTCGTATACTTACACCCCGCCATGAAGGTGATCGTCATCATTCCGGCTGCCGGCCTTGGAACGCGGATGGCCCCCATGCCCAGCGCCCTCGACGCCAAGGCCAAGAAGCCGCATCCCTCCAAACAATTCACCGAACTGGCCGGCACGCCCATCCTCATTCACACACTCCGCAAGTTCGCCGCCGTCGATGCGGTCAACGAAATCTGGATTGCCCTGCGCGAAAATGAAATCGAAGCGTTCCGCGAGCGTCTGCCCCGGGAGGCAAGCGATGTCGTCAAAAAGAAAAAAGTTGAATTGGTGACTGGAGGCGAGCATCGCCAGCAGTCCGTTGCGCAGGCGCTCAATGCGATCTCTGCCGCCCCGGATGACATTGTCCTGGTGCACGACGCCGTGCGCCCCCTGGTGACTGCCGAGATTATTCAGGAAGTGATCGACGCCGCGAAAAAATATGGCGCCGCCATCGCCGGCCTCCCCGCCGTCGACACCGTCAAGCAAGTCGAACGCACCGCCGAAGGCGCCATCGTTAAAGCGACCATTCCCCGCGCCGGCATCGTCCTCGCGCAGACTCCGCAGGGATTTCACTACAGCGTCATCAAGAAAGCCTTCGACGAGGCCGCCGCCGACGGATTCATGGGCACCGACGAATCTTCCCTGGCCGAGCGCTCCGGACACGAAGTCGCCGTCGTCATGGGCTCTGCCCGAAACATTAAGATCACCACCCCCGCCGACATGGAATTGGCGGAGTTCTATTTAAGGAAATGAGCCACGGATTCGCACGGATTTTCACGGATAAAAACCGACTTCACCGCGTACAGTCGCTGGTGATGGATCGGTTGCGCACCAACCTGAAGCATTCCGAATTGACAGCGCAGATTATTCGAGTTTTTTACGATGTCTACAACGAACTCGGGCATGGATTTCTCGAATCCACTTATGCGGGCGCCATGGTGGTTGCGTTGCAGGAAGCAGGACTAAGGCCGCATCGAAAGTTGTCAGTGCCAGTCTGGTTTCGCGGCAGAAAGATCGGGCAATATTTTGCGGACTTTGTTGTCGATAACAAGATTCTGCTCGAACTGAAAGCCGCGCGGACTCTCCAACCAGCGCACGAAGCACAGCTTCTGCACTATTTGCGCGCCACCGAAATTGAGGTGGGCCTGCTGTTAAACTTCGGGCTAAAGCCGCAGTTTCGCCGCTTGCTTTTCGACAATGAAAGAAAAAATATCCGTGAAAATCCGTGCGAATCCGTGGCCAAGGTTCTAGCATGAGGATCGGCTACGGCTTCGATTCCCACGAATTTCGCGCCGGCATTCCGCTCAAGATCGGCGGCATCGCCATTCCTCATGACAGAGGTTTAGGAGGGCATTCCGATGGAGATGTCTTGCTACACGCCATCACCGACGCGCTGTTGGGGGCAATCGCCGCGCCTGACATCGGCGCATTGTTCCCGCCTTCCGATCCGCAATGGAAGGGCGCGGATTCCGTCGTCTTTCTCCGCGAGGCGCTGAAACGCGTGCGCGACGCCGGTTACAGCGTGGCCAATGTCGATGCCAGTTTGATTTTGGCCGCGCCCAAGATCGGCCCGCGAGCCTCCGTCATTCGCACCCGCGTAGCCGAATTGCTTGGCCTGCACGCGGACTGCGTCGGCCTGAAAGCGAAAACTCCCGAAGGCCTGAATCTCGATAATACGGCCATCGCCCACGTCGTGGTCTTGCTGGAAAAATCCGCACGTCCGAAGAAGAAAGCCAAGAAGAAAAAGAAGTAGTGTTGATTTCTTGAATCATTCGTTTTTGAAGCCGACAAGCCGGCCGGAGATGATTTCAGCCAAGATACGCCGGCGATCCCGAAACCCTCAGCACCCTTATCCAGCCGCCTCAATGAACGCCCGAAAAATAGCGCGTGAAGCCGCGTCGTCATCCACCGACCGCTCCGGATGCCACTGCACCGCCAGCACAAAGTGATCCGGTGCGTTCCCCTCCAGCGCCTCGATAATGCCGTCCTCGGTGCAGCGCGCGACCACGCGCAACCCGTCCCCAATCCTCTCCGCGGCTTGATGATGCGAAGAGTTAACTGGCAACACAAGCGTCCCATGCGACTGGCCATTCACGATTGCCGCCAGCCTTGAGCCTGCTTCAATATCGACCGAGTGCGCGATCGCCATCTTCCTGCCCGCCTCGTGATCCACTTTCGCCCGCGCCGCTTCCGGCAGAAAATCTGGAATGTGCTGAATCAACGATCCTGCGCGATTCACATTCAGGCTCTGCAATCCATAGCAGATGCCCAGCACCGGCTTGCGATCGCGATAGGCGTTCTCCAGCAACAAATCATCCACCGCATCGCGCCGCGGGTCGGCCGCCGCCGTGTGTGCCGATCTCTCAGCGTGGAATCTCGCTGGATCGACATCCGCCTTGCTGCCCGGCAACAGCACGCCGTCGCACTGCTCCATCACTTTCCTGATTTCGTCCGCCGTCTGGTCTAGCACTACGCGAACCGCCTGTCCTCCGGCCAGTTCCACCGCACGCTCATACTGCGAAATCGCCCGCTCGGCATACTCGTGATCGGAGAAATGCGGCAAAGGAATCGCAATGCGAGGAAGCATGATCTTAATTGTAATGTGACGTGGCGACAGCCGCGGGGACGTCCAGGTTCCAAAACCTGACAGCCGAGGCGGCTGTCGCTACACAAGCACCTACCCCAATCTCTCAATCGCCGAAAGCGTCTTGCTCTGCCGGTAGTGCCGAACTTCCATCACCAGCGACAGCACAAAAATAATGCTGCCCGCCACCAGCCCCGCCGGCAGCGCGATCACGCGATAAGCAATCCGCATATCCGGATGCATCCCACGAAGCGCCGACACAATCACCGTCCCCAAAATCGCGAACAGCAAACTCACCGCGAAGCAAAGCAACGTCCCAATAAACGTCACCACGGCCACGCGCACCACAATCCCAATCCATCGCGGAGAACGTTTTGCGCGTGCAGCCACCATAAGCTCAACCTCAATTGTAATGGTTTGAAGCCGCGTCCCACCGCCCCGCCCAAGCCGAGACCCAGCTTTCACCCTGTTAGAATCAAGAGTTACCGACTCACTCATGGACGCTGCTTTCATCCGCAATTTCGCGATCATCGCGCACATCGACCACGGCAAGTCCACGCTGGCCGACCGCCTGCTGGAACTTACCGGGTCGCTCACTGCCCGCGAGATGCAGGCCCAGGTGCTCGATTCCATGGACCTGGAGCGCGAGCGCGGCATCACCATCAAGGCTCACGCCGTCCGCATGGCCTACACTGCGCAGGACGGTCAGACGTATCAGCTCAACCTGATCGACACGCCTGGCCACGTGGATTTTTCCTACGAAGTCTCGCGCTCGCTCGCTTCGTGCGAGGGCGCGCTGCTCGTCGTCGACGCCTCCCAGGGCGTCGAAGCCCAGACCCTCGCCAATTCCTATCTCGCAATCAATCACGGGCTCGAAATTATTCCCGTCATCAACAAAATCGATCTGCAAAGCGCCGACATTCCCCGCACCAAAGAAATGATCGAAGGCGCCGTCGGCCTCGACGCCTCCGACGCTGTTCTCATCAGCGCCAAGACCGGCCAGGGAGTTCCCGACGTGCTCGAAGCGATTGTGAAGCGCGTGCCCCCGCCCAAAGGATCGCCCGACAACCGGCTTCAGGCGTTGGTTTTCGACTCGTGGTTCGACGCTTACCGCGGCGTCATCGTTTTGACCCGCGTCTTTCAGGGCACGCTGAAAAAGGGTGACAGAATTCGTCTGTGGTGGAACGGCACCACCTTCGACGCCGAAACGCTTGGCGTGCTAACGCCCAAGCCGGTGGAGATCGACCAGCTCGTCGCCGGAGAAGTCGGCTTCCTCATCGCCAACATCAAAAATGTCGCTGATACGAAAATCGGCGACACCATCACCCACGACGCCAATCCCGCCCTCGAAGCTCTGCCCGGCTTCGAGGAAATCAAGCCCATGGTTTTCGCGGGGCTCTATACCATCGATGCACACGCCCACACCCAGCTGCGCGAAGCCCTCGAAAAACTTCGCCTGAACGATTCTTCTTTTTTCTTCGAGCCTGAAAGCTCCGCCGCCCTTGGGTTCGGATTCCGCTGCGGCTTCCTTGGCCTGCTTCACATGGAGATCATTCAGGAACGTCTGGAGCGCGAATTCAATCTCGACCTCATCACCACCGCTCCCGGCGTCCGCTATAAGATCTATAAAACCGATGGCACGATGGTCGAGATCGACAACCCGTCCCGCTGGCTCGATCCCAGCGAAATCGCCAAGACCGAAGAGCCCGTCATCCTCGCCACCATTCTTACCAACGAGGAATATGTTGGCGGAATCCTCGCCCTGGTCGAAGAAAAGCGCGGCAAGCAGAAAACTTTCGAGTACGTCAGTTCTTCGCGCGTCATGCTCCACTACGAATTGCCGCTCAACGAAATCGTCCTCGACTTTTACGACCGCCTCAAATCCGTCTCGCGTGGCTATGCTTCCCTCGATTACCACCTCGCCGGATATTGGGAATCGCCCATGGTCAAGCTCGACATCCTGGTTGCCGGAGAGCCTGTCGACGCGCTCTCCATCATCGTTCACCGCGACTTCGCCTACGAACGAGGCAAGGCCCTGGTTTCCAAGATGAGGGAACTCATCCCCCGCCAGATGTTCGAGGTCCCCATCCAGGCCTCCATCGGCGCCAAAATCATCGCCCGTGAAACGGTTCATGCCATGCGCAAGAATGTTTTGGCTAAGTGCTATGGCGGAGACATTTCCCGCAAACGCAAGTTGCTCGAAAAGCAGAAAGAAGGCAAGAAGCGCATGAAGCGCATTGGCCGCGTCGACATTCCGCAAGAGGCATTCTTAGCCGTCCTGAAGGTCGGCGAGAGCAGCAACTAGTCGCTCAGCAAACCGATAGGCTTGACCAATAACCCTATCCGCTCGCCTGTCGCAATGTTCCTGCGGGAACGCAACGTCATGACGGAAAGAGGTGTACGATTGTGTCATGACAGCTAAGCCCAAGAAAGCAAAGCGGCGAAAGGCGCGGTCGCGGCCTGGGAAAGTGATCGAACTGCAAGCGTCGGTAGAGGACGACGTGTTGTTTCTGGCGGAGGAGGAGGGGGGCGCAGAGGCGCGCTGGAACCGTCCACGCAAGCGGAGGATTTCATTGCGCGTGGATACCGAGGTGGTCGACTGGTTCAAGTCCAAAGGTCCGGGTTACCAGACGCGAATCAACCGAATATTGAGAAGAGTGATGCTGGAGGGGAAGAAGCGGGCGGGGGAGAAGTAGGCGATGGACTGTCCCAACAGCCGGAACGCGTCCCAGCGTTCTTGTTTACTGGGTTCCCGAAAAACTGCGGAACGTCCCACAACTTTTCGATGACTGGAATTGGGGAACGTCCCATCTGTCCTAGGTTCCCCTAGGTTCCGTCGCCCGGAGGCGAGAACAGATGGGTGTCGTGCTCGTGGTGAGAGCCCACCCTCCCGCCAAGAACGCGGGAAGGGTGGGGCAACCTCGTAAGGAGGCTTGATTCGAAAAGGCTGGGGGGATCGCAAAATTCACACTTGACATTGACCGATAATCCACTACCATATGGTTGTGGATAAATTAGGTACAACGTTTGCCGCTTTGTCTGATCCAACCCGGCGGGCAATGATCGAACGACTCTCACATGGGCCTGCCTCTGTGCATGGATTGACGGAACCGTTTGCACTCTCGCAGCAGATGATTTCAAAACATATCGCCTACCTGGTGCGGGCGCGCATTGTGATCAAGACGAAGCGCGGACGAGAGAGCGTGTGCACGCTTAGGCCAGCGGCGATCAAGACGGTCAGCGACTGGGCGATCAGCTATCGCCGATTCTGGGAAGAGAGCTTCGACAAACTGGAAGTAGTTGTAAATCAAATGAAGAAAGAGGAGGTCAGAGATGGCAGAAAACACGGTTAGCGAAATTGAGCGGATGGTTGTCACAAGAATTTTTGATGCCCCACGCGAGTTGGTTTGGAAGGCGTGGACAGACCCGAAGTACGTGATGCAGTGGTGGGGGCCGAAGGGTTTTACTTCGCCTGTTTGCAAGATGGATTTTCGTGTGGGAGGAAAATTTCTCTGCTGCATGAAGGCGCCGGATGGGCAGGAGTTCTGGAATGCGGGTGAATACCACGAGATTGTTCCGCACGAGAAGATTGTTTCCTCCATGTACTTTTCGGACTCGAAGGGAAACAAGGTTGAGCCTGCGCAATTAGGAATAGAACATGAGGCTATAGACGGTGCGTACGACGTGACCATCTTTGAGGATCTCGGGAACGGCCAGACGAAACTTACCTTCATTGGAAATGAACCCATGGAGAGCGCGAAAAACAGCGGTCAAATGGAGGGCTGGAACCAGATACTCGATAAAGTTGCCGCAGTTGTTACGAAGCTAGCGCAGGCGAAATAACAAGTTGGAGTTTTGATGATTGTCATGCGCGAGATCTGAACGTAAAGCAACGCGGGTCCGTTCCGGAAACCTAAGGGTGGGCGGGGCGGGTGGCCCGGCTTTCAAACTGTAGAAGCCACCACAGCTGCGGGTGCCCCGTCCTTCGCGAACGCAAGGATGGGGCGACCTCCGTGGGAATGGTGCAATGCAAAGATGGGCCACCCGCCAAGTGCATATATCCGGTTCGCGGCGTGGGTTGGCAATTTGCGCCGCTCACCTGGTCTCAGTCAATGAGCCGAAAGCCCTATAGGATCCGCTCACCCCAAACACGTAGCAAAGAACCGATCGGCAATTGCGGCATTCAGCTCAACCCGGAGTTTGCGATGATCGTCGCCGCCCTGGTTGCTCCAGAAGAAGTAGCCAAGGTTGTGTTCCGGTTGCAGTTCCATGTCCGACAGAGAGCCGTCCCATCCGCCGCTGTGGAAGAGCCAGCGGAATTTGTGATCCTTGATATCACGCCAGAAGAACCCGTAGCCCACGTCGTTCTTCATGTTCGGCGCTTTGACCCAGTCGTTCACCGGCTGCTTATATGGCTCATGCATGGCCGCGACCCCGTGAGCGCTCAGGACGAGCTTGCCCGCATATTCGCCGCCGTTCAGATGCGCAATCATGAAATGAGTCATTTCTTCCGCTGTCGTTAGCAGGTTCGCGGCGGGCGTATTGGCAAAGTCGCCCTCATTCGAAGTCATGTGACGGATGGGATAACCTACATCGATGCGTGCATCACCGATGGCAACTTTGGCTTCGTCGATGGCCGGAAGCTGATCGGGCCAAAGGAAGCTGCTCGTTACCATGCCCAAGGGATCAAGAACTCGCTGCTGCATGTATTGGGCGTAGGGTAAGCCCGAGGTGATTTCGATAAGATAGCCCGCGAGAGATGTGCCGAAATTGGAGTATTGGACCTCGGCACCGACAGGCTTTTTGCGTGGCGGTAGATACGCTTTCAGCCATTCCCCAAGTGACATTGTGCGAAGTTTTCCGCGTGCAAGGAGTGAATCGTTGCCCGTATCGAAGAACCCAGCGGTATGGGTGAGCAGATGAGCGAGGGTAACGGGCTCTGGAAACGTGTCGGGAAGCTTGAAAAGCTGGAGATAGCGGTTAACATTCTCAGTTAGGCTGAGTTGGCCCGCTTCCACCAACTGCATCGCCCCTGTCGCCGTGAAAGACTTTGACACCGAATAGGCGCGCACCAGGGTTTGCCCCGGATCAACCGGCCTTCCGGTTTCGACGTCGGCAACGCCATAGCCTTTGGCAAGAAGCATCTTGCCGTCTTGAACCATCGCGAACACCGAACCAGGCACTGCGTATTCCTTCATCTTCGGAGGTAGGAACCTGTCAAGAAAGTGCTCGATCTCTTGCGCTGAAATACTTGGGCAAGGCCCGGGGGGCATAGGGTTCCTCGGCTCTGCGAAGGCGAGGCGAGGGATGGCTAGTACAGCGGCAGCGCTGGCCACAAACTGGCGCCGGGTAATCTGGCTCCTTTTTCGCACGCCAGCATCAGTTCGCGTCGTAGTGCTCATATTCTAATCTTCCTCCTTAGCAATAGCGATCCGCTCGGCTCGAAATCCCCTCTCGGGCAAGGCCAACGCCCGAATGATCACACACACAACGTCCACCTACTGTGCCCACAATTCTATGAAAGTGTTTCCGAAGTTGGAAAAAAAATCTCAATCTCAGATCTCGGGTGGCGGGTGGCCCACCGTTTTGAAAGAGTCTGCCGGTAGGCACAATATGGAGAGGGTGCCCCGTCCTTGCGTTTTGCAAGGGCGGGTGACGATGCTCCAGCGTAAGATTCTGTGAAGTCTTTATGTCAGCATTTCGGACTCCCACCGTTCGCAAAGTGCGCGAAGGATGGGGCACCCATTTGTGTTCGCGCTACCAACGAGATCAAAAGCCGAGGCCACCCGCCGGATGACTTACAGTGTTTTCTATCGGCGTTCGTCCGCTTTCATTGGGGGCGCCCACTGGATTTGTGCTGGAAGGACTATGAGATGCGAAAAGGGTTTACGAGAAAACCACAAGCGGACGAGCCCGCGACGCGAGTCAAGAACTACATCACGCCGAGCGGGCTGCAGCGCCTCAAAGATGAGCACCGGTTTCTGCTGACCAGGGAACGCCCGGCCGTGACGGAGGTGGTGGCGTGGGCTGCGAGCAACGGCGATCGCAGTGAAAACGCCGACTATCGGTACGGCAAGCGGCGGCTGCGGCAGATCGATGGGCGGATTCGCTTTCTCACGAAGCGAATCGAAGCCGCGGAAGTGGTGGACCCGGAAGCTCCGAGAGCGGGGCAGGCGGCGACGAGGGCATTCTTCGGAGCGACTGTGCGCTATGCCAATGCTGCGGGAGTGGAGCGAGTGGTGAGCATCGTGGGCACCGACGAGGTCGATCTCAACCGCAACCACATCAGTTGGGTGTCACCTCTGGGGCGCGCGTTGATGAAGTCGGCAGCGGGTGACAGCGTAGTCCTTCAATTGCCGGGCGGTACAGAATACTTGACCGTGCTGGAAGTGTGTTACGAGCGGATTTCTGTGGAACCGTTTCGTGAACCAGCTGGATCGGAGGCCTCGGCAAAGGGACTTCCTCGCCGACGCTAAATCCAGCTGACGGCCCCCCGAATATAAAGCGACTGAGTAGAATTAGACGTGGGCAAAAGCCGCAAAAAGGTGGCTGCACGAGTAAACCGTGGAACTTGGACGAAACAACCAGAATCAGCGGATGAGCAGTGTTTGTCGGAAAGGAGTTGTCAATGAGCAGCGTACAAATCGAACAAAAGAGCTATGAGATGCCCCCGCGAGAGGGGATCAGCATCGCGCAGTTTCTCACCGTCGCCGACATCGAGCGATCGGCTCGCTACTACGAAAAGGTCTTCGGCGCTCGCATTCTGAGCTTGGGTGACGGCAACGCCCCTGGGTACCTTCAGCTTGCGAATATCTGGATGATTCTGAACGTGGGGGGCGGACCGACCCAGGATAAGCCGACTGTAACGCTCAGCGTCCCCGACCCGAATCACATCAACAGCTTTATGAATTTCCGCGTTGCGGATATTCAAGCGTGCTACAAATTATGGAAAAGTCGAGGAGCGGAGTTCATCACGGAGCCAATACCGAAGTACGGCGAGATTCGCTGCTACATCCGCGATCCTGACGGCTATATCATCGAAGTCGGACAGAGCACCGACGTCACGTACGGTTAACGCTCGGCCCCTGAAAAAGCATTCTCACAGCCCCGGGGCGAGTCGTCGGCAAACCCGCAATCTATCGGAGCCGTCTAGATTGGCGAAACATGCCCATCTAGCTCTTCGCCCAGGGGCCCCTTGATTTCTCGACTTTCACCGATTCCCCTCCCTCGGGTGTATTCTTTTCCACTATGCGCAAGCTAACCACTCCCCTGCTTCTGTTGGTGACTCTCGCTGCCGTCGCGCTCGCCCAACAACCCGCCGCCAAGCCCGCTCCTAAGCCCGAAGACACCGAGGTCTGGCAGCCCGAGCCCAAGGTCGTCACGCCCGGCGCAACCTGCGGCGCTGCGCCTTCCGACGCGATCATCCTGTTCGACGGCAAGAATCTCGACGAATGGGTCTCCGCCCAGGACCGCTCCGCTCCCGCCAAGTGGACCGTCGCCAACGGCATCCTCACCGTCAACAAGGCCGCCGGCAACATCGAGACTAAGCGCAGCTTCAAGAACTACCAGCTTCACATCGAATGGAAAATTCCCGAGAACGTAACCGGCTCCGGCCAACTCCGCGGCAATAGCGGAGTCTTTCTGGCCTCCACCGGCCCCGGCGACGCCGGCTACGAACTGCAGGTGCTCGATAACTACAACAACAAAACCTACGTCAATGGCCAGGCCGGCAGTCTTTACAAGCAGTCCATCCCGCTCGCCAACCCAAACCGCAAACCCGGCGAATGGCAGACCTACGACATCGCATGGACCGCCCCCACGTTCAATCCCGACGGCACCGTGAAGTCTCCTGCCTACGTCACGGTTTTCTTCAACGGCGTGCTGGTCGACAATCACTTCGAATTAAAAGGCGAGACCCGTTACATCGGCGCGCCCTTCTACAAAGCTTTCGATGGCGCGCCAATCAAACTCCAGGCCCACGGCGACCCCAGCCCACCCATCAGCTTCCGCAACATCTGGGTACGGCAACTCGATTGACCGGTCACCGATCGCATTCAGAAAATCGTTCGCGCGGATTCGATTTTCCGAGCGGAGCGCGACCCAATTGAGGAGCGGAAGAACTGCAGACCTTGCCGTCAGAACGCATGTCCAAAACCCGAAAATGTGCAAATCTCAAATCCGGAAAGAAATCAAGATCGCTTCCAGGTTCTTGATGTTAATGCCGCATGAATTGCATAACTGGTTACTACTCATGGCCTTAAAGGGCGAAAATCCGCCTTCGTGAAACCGACCGTTCAGTCGCCCGCTCCAACCAACTCGAAAACGGTTTTCAATTCCACAAGCTTTTCCACAGGCCAGCCTCTCTTTCGTGACGCCGCGCAAATTCAAGTTCCTAAAGGGACTTACTAAGACACATCTAGGGTGTTTCCTGTAGCGCTAGCCCTGCTCGTCATCCGGCGAGCCGCCTTCCGCCAGCGACTCAAACCTGGTGCTATTTTTCAGGAAAGCCATCCGCACTTTCCCGATCGGACCATTACGTTGCTTCGCAATAATGATCTCCGCCTTACCTTGCAACTCCGGGTCGTCCTGCTTGTAGACCTCTTCCCGGAAGATAAACATTACTAAGTCGGCATCCTGTTCGATCGATCCCGACTCGCGCAAGTCGGCAAGTTGCGGACGATGATCTCCACCCCGGCTTTCGGGTGCGCGGCTCAACTGCGAAAGCGCAATCACCGGCACGCTGAGTTCTTTGGCCAGCGCCTTCAGCCCGCGCGAAATTGCGGACACTTCCTGCGTACGATTTTCGAAACGCTTTCCGCCGCCGGACATCAACTGCAAATAATCTACAATGATCAGGTCCAGTCGTCCGCCCTGCGCCTGCTTCAATCGCCGCGCCTTGGCCCGCATCTCGCTCAGCGAAATTCCCGGAGTGTCGTCGATGAAAATCGGCGCGTGCGCCAGTTGTTCCATCGCGCGCACAACTTTCTTCGTATCGTCCTGCCACAGCGAGCCGGTGCGCATCTTGTGGGCGTCCACCCGCGCCTGCGAGCACAGCAAGCGCATCAGCAGCGCCTCGCGCGACATTTCCAGCGAGAACACGCCCACCACCTGCTGATCTTCGATCGCCGCATTCTCCGCGATATTCATCACGAACGCCGTTTTGCCCATCGACGGCCGCGCCGCAATAATCACCAGGTCCGAGCGCTGCAACCCGGACGTCATCTCGTCCAGATCGGTATAGTGCGTCGCCAGTCCCGTAATCCGCTGGCCGCGTTGCAGCAGCGCATCGACCGAGCCAAACGACTCGCGCACGATCTCCTGCACGCCCATGAAGCCGCGCCCAATGCGCTTTTCCGACAACTGAAAAATCGCCGCCTCGGCATCGCTGAGAACATCTTCCGCCGCGTCTCCCTGATCCGACGCTCGCGCGATTGCCGTGCTGGCGGCGGAAATCAGCCCGCGCAGCAGAGCCTTGTCGCGCACAATCTTGACGTAGTGCTCAATGCTCGGCCGGTCCGGCACGCCATCGACCAGGCTCGAGACATAAGCCACATCGCCGATCGGCTGCAGATCTTTATGCCGGTCGAGTTCCTCGATCAGCGTGATCATGTCGATCGGCCGCGACGACTCCGCCAGATCGACCATGCGCGAGTAAATCCGCCGGTGCGAGTCGAGCGAAAAATCCTCGATCCGCAAATGCTCCGCCGCCTGGTTGTAAGCGAAATTGTCGAGCAGGATGGCGCCCAGAATCGAGCGCTCGGCCTCTACGTTCGCCGGAAGAGTGCTGATGCTGTAATCGGTAGTTGCCATTTGCGGAGACTACTGTGACCCAAAGTCAGAACTAGGATAAGCGAATATAAAGCGAAGCCGCAAATGATTTGTGAACAAGCTGTGAAGGTCGGCGATATGTTGTGGAAACCTTTAGAAAAGCGGTCCGTTATTGTTCGAGCCTTCTCACCAATCGCAAGCAAGGTGAGACGGAGTAGCAAGAAGCGGGAGCGAGGAGTTGATAGCCGATAGCTAACACTGATACCTGAGAGCTGAGAGCTAACAGAAATGCGGCCCAGGCCAGCCACCCGGGCCGCATTCGTACGTGGTTTCCTGCGTTGCCATCGTTGCCGCGAGGGCGTCCGATGACCGCTTCAGCGCGACAGCGCTCGAATGGAGTGCCGCATTTCACCAAAGCCAATTGCCGATTCGTTCCTTGCGGTCGCGAATCTACAATCGCCACGGTAGGCCAGCGGCTCGCCTGCTCCGAGGAGCAGAATAGGGGGAGGAGGCCGCAACGCCCGGGTACCAGTCGCGCTCGCGCGCACACTCTGGGTTCCCCCGGCAATTCACCCTCGAGAATCACCGGCTGCCGCTGGCTCTGCCGCAATCATCCGGCAAGCGCAGGAATTGTCACGTTTCGCTTCGAACACTCTCAGCCAGTTCGTCGCGCCCCGCAAGAATAAAAACCCGCACCGTTGTGCAGAAACTGTGGAGGATGTGTCTTCTCTGTGGAAGACGGAGGAAAACCAAGAATTAATTTTGCGTCAATTTCTGCCGGCCAGTGGTCGAGCGAACATCTTCGGGCAAAATCCGGCAACTGGTAAGTACAAGCCATACAGAACTAGGTAGCCACAGCCGCCTCGGCTGTCCGGCGTGAGCAAAGCTCAACCGCAGACCTGCGATAGCTGCGGAGCGCACGAACTCCCCGGAGCAAAGAAAAACACTCGGCTATCAAGTGCCAAAGTGGAAAGCGTCAAACACCTGCTTCCCGTCGCCTCGCTGCGCTTGGCTAGACAGCCGAGGCGGCTGTCCCACGTGGTTTCTTTATAATTTCCTGCGATGAAAGACGCTGAAAAAAGAATAGAAGCCCTGCGGGAAAAGATCCGCCACCACGAACATCTTTATTACGTTCTCGACAATCCTGAAATCAGCGACGCGGAATTCGACAAGCTGATGCAGCAGTTGAAGGATCTGGAGAGCGAGCATCCTTCGTTGGTGACGCTGGATTCGCCGACGCAGCGCGTGGGGGGCAAGCCGCGCGAGGGATTTGTGAAGGTGCGGCACTCCACTCCGATGCTCTCGCTCGACAATACTTACAGTGAAGAAGAGTTGCGCGGGTGGGAGCGGCGAGTGCACGAACTTACCGGGCGCAGCGAAGTCGATTACGTTTGCGAGTTGAAGCTCGATGGCATGTCGCTGGCGCTGGTGTATGAAGACAGCCGTCTGGCGCGGGGTGTGACGCGCGGCGATGGAACCGTGGGGGAAGACGTCACGCTCAACGTGCGGACGGTGCGCTCGGTGCCGCTGTCGATTCCGAAGGAGCGGTTGAAGAAGGCGGGGATTCCGGCGGACTTTGAAGTTCGCGGCGAATTGCTGATGCCGCTGAGCTCGTTCAAGAAGATGAATGAAGAGCGCGAGAGCAAAGGGCTGTCGCTGTTTGCCAATCCGCGGAATGCGACCGCGGGGACCGTGCGGCAGTTGGAGTCGCGCGTGACGGCCGAACGGCGGCTCGACTACTTCTCCTACATGCTGCTGGTCAATGGGCGGACTTATTTTGATCGACATTCGAAGTCGCTGGATGCGCTCGGTACCGCCGGATTCAAAGTCAATCCAGCCCGGAAACTGGTTCACTCGATGGACGAGGTCTGGGCATTTATCCGCGAGTGGGAGGGAAAGCGCGAGTCGCTGCCATACGAGATTGACGGGATCGTGGTGAAGGTTGACCGCATCGCTTTGCAGGATGAACTCGGGTTCACCGGGAAGGCTCCGCGGTGGGCGATTGCTTACAAGTACGCGGCGCGGGCTGGGATCACGAAGCTGGAAGATATTCGCGTGCAGGTGGGGCGTACGGGAAAACTTACTCCAGTGGCAATGCTGGCGCCGGTATTGATTGGAGGGACGACGGTTCGTAACGCCACGCTGCACAACATGGATGAGATCGAGCGGCTGGGCGTGAAGATTGGGGATTGGGTACAGGTGGAGCGCGGTGGCGACGTGATTCCGAAGATTGCCAAGGTAATCGAGGACAAGGATCATCCGCGCGGGCACAAGACGTTTCACATGCCGGAGAAATGTCCGGTGTGCGGCACAAGAGTCGTGCGGACTGAGGGCGAAGTCGATTACCGGTGCGTGAATGCGAACTGTCCGGCGAAGTTGTTGGGGACGATCTTGCATTTTGCTTCGCGTGGCGTCATGAACATCGACGGTATGGGCGAGGCGCTGGTCAACCAACTGATCGAGCGCGGCCTGGTGAAGAATGTTGCCGACATTTATGACCTGACGAAGAAAGACCTGCTCAGCCTGGAGCGTTTCGCAGACAAGTCGGCGCAGAACATTCTGGACGAGATTGAAGCTTCGAAGAAGCTGCCGCTGGAGAGGGTGATCTACGGGCTGGGCATTCGCTTTGTGGGGGCGCGGACGGCGCAGTTTCTGGCGGAGCATTTCGGGTCGATGGAAGCGCTGGCTTCGGCGGGAGTCGAGGAGTTGCAGAACGTGAACGAAGTCGGACCGCGGATCGCGGAGAGCATCGTGGAATTCTTCGGCGTTCCCGCCAACCGCAAGCTAGTCGAGCGGCTGGGAGCGGCTGGGCTGGCGTTCGAGGGCGCGAAGAAGGAGCGCGGAACGAAGCTCGCGGGAAAAACATTCGTTCTTACGGGGACGCTGGCGAAGTACACGCGCGATGAAGCGAAGAAGATGATCGAAGACGCGGGCGGACGGGTCTCGGGCTCGGTTAGCAAGAAGACGGATTATGTGGTGGCGGGCGCGGATGCGGGGTCGAAGCTGGATAAGGCGAAGGACCTGGGGGTGGCTGTGATTGATGAAAAAGAGATGGAGCGGTTGGCAGGTTAAGGGGAGCAATGAATTCTCAAAGGCCGGGTGATGCGGGTCACCCGCCGCTGTGTCCCAACATACAGACAAATCGGCTCATCGGCAGGAGCTTACATCATGGTGTAACTCCCGCCTGTTCGGAGTCTGTCCATGTTCCGGCTCTGGCCCGTGCGTTCGCTTATTAGCCTTCTTGCCCTGATCACTGTTGTCAGTCTCACTGGCTGCGGACATTTAGGAGCGAGCGGAGATGGGGCTTCTGCGCTGCCACCCTTCAACTCGTACACATCCTGTGCCATCGCTGATTTCAACGGCGACGGAAAACTGGACATCGCGGTGAGCTATTCGAGGATTGCAGGTGCGCCGCCTCATCCGGGAAGGGTTGCCATCTATCTCCAGGATCCCGCCCATGCAGGAAGCTTTTTCTCGCCAGTGAATTACAGCGTGGGGAATGACCCTGTCGCTCTTGTAGCGGCCGATCTCAACGGCGACGGCAAGCCGGACCTCGTCGCAGTGAACACAATCCTGAGTGCGAAAGGAACGGGATCGAGCAGCGTTTCGGTGCTGCTGCAGGATCCGGCCCATCCGGGGCAATTTCTTTCGGCCATGAATTATCCGACGGGATTCGCGCCAGTCGGCGTCGCCGTTGGAGATTTGAACGGCGACGGCAGGCCTGATCTGGCGGTCGCGGATACGACGGGTGTTTCGATTTTGCTACAAAGCTCGACGGCTGTCGGACAATACTTGCCCTTGACCACGATTGCCGTTGCGGGAGGCGGAACCTCGGGCATCGCGATCGTCGACCTGAACGCAGACGGAAAGGCCGACATTGTGGCCACGAGTTCCGACCTCATGGTTTTCATGCAAGACCCCGCTTCAGCCGGAAGATTTCTCGCTCCGGCACACTACGCGGTTGGAGCGCAGCCATATGCGGTCGCGGTCCAAGATCTTAATTCTGACGGACGTCCAGATATTGCAGTTGCGAATCTGGGAAGTGCTGACGGCACCGTGGCTGCTAGCCTTTCCGTTCTTCTGCAGAATCCCGCCAGCCTGGGAAATTTCTTGCCAGCGACCAGCTACGCAACTGGCATTCGTTCATGGACGATCACGGCGGCGGACCTGAATGGCGACGGCAAGCCTGATCTGGTGGTGGGCAACATGGGATCATTTACTGGAGGCAGCGTCTCCGTATTTCTGCAGAAACCCGATGCCGCAGGCACATTTCAAACTGCGACCAATTACAACGACAGCGGCACTGTGAGTTGGGTTGCCGCCGGAGACATGGACGGGGATGGGAGGCAAGATCTGGTGATGGCGTCGAGCGGTGTCGAAATTCGCTTCCAGGATCCGGCGAATCCCGGAAATTTCTTACAGCCGTTTATGATCACCTCGCCGTAGAGAAGCGCGAGCCTTCTACGCGGCTTTTGCCAGAGCCTCGCGCATTCTTTTCCACGTCTTGTCCAGCGTCTCTGGCAGGATGCGCGTCTCCCCGATGACAGAGACGAAATTGGCGTCGGCGACCCAGCGCGGCAGAGCGTGCATGTGGATGTGTCCAGCGATGCCGGCTCCGGCGGCCTTGCCGATGTTCATGCCGAGATTGATGCCGTCCGGGCGGTAGAGTTCGCGGAGGACGGATTCCATCCTCTGCGAGAGTGCCGTCATTTCATTGGCGGCTTCAGTGGGCAGCTTCCGCAGTTCGTCTAAATGCGAGTAGGGGACGATCATCACGTGGCCGGGCGTGTAAGGAAAAGCGTTCAGGATGACGTAGCACTGCTGGCCGCGATGGACGATTAGCACTTTGGCGTCGTCCGTTTCTTTGGGGGCGTCGCAGAAGATGCAGCCCACGGTCTTTTCCGTGCCGGATACGTAGGCGTAGCGCCACGGGGTCCAGAGGTAATCCATGCTCGGCAGGGTAGCAGATGCGCGTGGCGACGCAAAACTCGGGGTATTGTTATCGGGCTATGGAAGCCGCGGGCGTGACGCCCTCGCGACAGCCGGCGGGATGCCGGCGCTACGAACTTCGTTCCAATCCTCTTATTGAAACGTTCCTGTAACAATTCCGATTTGCGTTTGACACTGTTCGCGAGCCGTTGCTATAGTCGAAGAGTTCCCATTGGACGCGGGTTCTCTGTAAAAACGTCCGACAGCTGGGATTGTCCAAGCTCACTCGCCAGGGTGAGCCCACCACAACCAAACGACTCATCCAGCAGTCCGCAGAGCAGGCAACCGCATCCAATCACCAGAGAGGCATAACCTTGCTCGACGAGACCACCAGTCACAACTCCGAATCCAATTCCACTGTCGCAACCGAGAACGACCCGACGACAGAACAGCAGCACCAGTCTGAAGAGCATTCGGCTGCCGCCACCACCGATCATTCCACCGAAGCGCACGCTGACTCCGCCGACGTTTCTTCCGCCGATGTTTCTTCCGACGATAAAACCGCGGCCACCGAGGACTTTGCCTCGGTGCTGGAGAGTTTTACCACCGAAGCTGAAGAAGCGGTGAGTGAAGATCGCGTCATTAAGGGCACGGTGCTCAAGTTGACGGGCACGCACGTGGTGGTCGATGTAGGCGCCAAGTCGGAGGGCATGCTGCCGCTGGCGGAAGTGCTCGATCACGAGGGCAAGCCAAAGTTCAAGCCCGGCGACGAGATCGATGTGATGCGCGAGAAGGGTCCGGCCGAGGAAGGTTACATTAACCTCTCGCACCAGAAGGCGCAGCGCATCCATGCCTGGGAAGAAATCGAAAAAGCCTACAACGAGAAGAAGCCAATCAAGGCCGTGGTTGTGGACCGCATCAAGGGCGGGCTGACGGTCGACATTCTTGGCGCGCACGCGTTTCTGCCGGGATCGCAAGTCGATCTGCGGCCGATCCGCAACCTGGATGGCATGAAGGGCCAGACGCTGGAAGTCGCGGTCATCAAGCTCAACAAGAAGCGCGGCAACATCGTGGTCTCGCGCAAGGAATTGCTGGAAGGCGAGCAGAACGAGAAACGCTCGAAGACGCTGGAGCATTTGGAAGAAGGTTCGGTGCTTACCGGCGTGGTGAAGAATCTTACCGAGTACGGTGCATTTGTCGACTTGGGCGGGCTCGACGGCTTGCTGCATATCACCGATATGTCCTGGGGGCGCCTGACTCATCCGAAAGATCTGGTGAACGTTGGCGACCAGATTCAGGTGAAGGTGCTCAAGTACGACAAAGAGAAGCAGCGGGTTTCGCTGGGATTCAAGCAGCTGACGCCAGATCCTTGGCTCGATGCCGAGCATCGTTATCCCGAGGGCGCACACGTGGCGGGGCGCGTGATCAGCGTGACCGACTACGGCGCGTTCGTGGAACTGGAGCAGGGCATCGAAGGACTGGTCCACGTCAGCGAAATGACGTGGTCGAAGCGCATGAAACATCCCTCGAAACTGGTGAATGTTGGCGATCAGGTGGAGTGCGTGGTGCTGAACGTGAATCCCACCGAGCGCCGGATTTCGCTGGGGATGCGGCAACTGGCGGCCAACCCGTGGGACTCGTTGCATGAGAAGTTCCCGGTCGGCATGACGGTCGAGGGACGCGTACGCAACCTGACTGACTTTGGCGCCTTCATTGAAATTGAAGATGGCATCGACGGGCTGGTGCACGTCAGCAATTTGAGCTGGACCAAGCGCGTGAAACATCCTTCGGAAGTGCTGAAGAAGGGCGACCGCGTGAAAGCGATCGTGCTGGCGATCGAGCCCGACAAGCGGCGTTTGTCGTTGGGCGTGAAGCAACTGCAGCCGGACGTTTGGGAGTCGTTCTTCCAATCGCATCACGTGGGCGACGTAGTTCACGGCAAAGTGCTGCGGGTCGCGGCGTTTGGCGCGTTCGTTGAAATCGCCGAGGGCGTGGAAGGCTTGTGCCACAAGTCGGAAGCGACCGACGAGAACGGCCAGCCACTAGCTCTGGAGCCCGGGTTCGAGCACGACTTCAAGATCATCAAGATGAATCCGGAAGAGAAGAAAGTCGGACTCAGCATCCGCGCCGTGGGCGAAGAAGCTTCGCGATCGGAAGTGGAAGCCTACAAGCAGCCGGTTTCCAGCACGAGTTCCACGATTGGCGAGCTGATTTCGTGGAAGCGCGCCAGCAACGAAAATAACTAAAAGTTTATAAAGCTGAAAGATAAGGCCGCCGCGGGTGGCCTTTTTTCTGCTCTGTTTTCCTTCGTGAACCTTAGTGTCCTTCGTGGTGGATGCTCTTGGCCGTTTGGGCGCTCCGATGCCCGTGTTCTAGAATCATTCGTTTGCCTTTGGTCATCTCTTCTTACTGAGGATCACTACTTTGCCCGACACTCTATACGACGTAGCTATCATCGGCAGCGGCCCCGCAGGATACACGGCCGCAATTCGCGCCGGCCAGTATGGCCTGAAGACCGCACTCATCGAAAAAGACGGATTCCTCGGCGGCACCTGCCTGCACGTTGGCTGCATTCCAACCAAGGCGCTTTTGTTCAACGCGGAACTCTGGGACCACCTGAAGGAAGCGAAGGAATTCGGCATTGAGGGTGTTGACAGCCGCAAACTCAACTGGGCGGCGATTCAGGAGCGCAAAGGAAAAATCGTCGCCAAGCACGCCAAAGGACTCGAATTCCTGATGAAGAAGAATAAGGTGCAGACGGTGAAAGGCTACGGCAAGCTCACCGGCCCGGCACAGAATGGCGTGCATACGGTCGAAGTCACGAATGACGGCAAGGCTACACAACTCAAGACGAAGAACGTGATTCTCGCTACCGGCTCGGAAGCCCGCATGCTACCGGGTCTCGAAGCTAACGACCGCATCCTGACGAACATTGAAATCCTCAGCCTGGAAGAATTGCCTAAGTCGATCGTGATTGTGGGCGCAGGCGCGGTGGGCGTGGAGTTTGCATCGATTTACCGCTCGTTCGACACAGAGGTGACGATCGTCGAAATGCTGCCGCGCCTTGTGCCTGTGGAGGACGAAGAGGTTTCCAAGGAACTCGCTCGCGTATTCCGCAAGCGCGGCATCAACTTCCATACCAGCGCCAAAGTCGACAAGGTAGAAAAAACAAAGTCGGGCGTGGCCGTAACCATTACCGCGGAAGGCAAACAACAGAAGATCGAGGCGGAGAAAATTCTGATTGCGGTCGGCCGCAAGCCGCGTACGCAGAACATTGGGCTGGAGCGCACGAAAATCAAACCGGACCGCGAATTCATCAAGACCGATTCCTGGATGCAGACGACCGAACCGGGAGTTTACGCCGTTGGCGACATCGTGCTCGGAACGCCGCAACTGGCGCATGTCGGCGCGATGGAGGCGCTGGTTGCCGTGGCAAAGATCGCCGGCAAGCCGAGCAAGCCGATCAATCCCGAACACATTCCCGGCGCGACCTATTGCCATCCGGAAATTGGCAGCGTTGGGCTCACGGAAACCAGGGCCCGCGAGGCGGGATACAACGTGAAGATCGGCAAGTTCCCCTTCACGGCGAACTCGCGCGCGAGCATCGTAGGCCAGCACGAGGGCTTCATCAAAATCGTTTCCGATGCCGACTACGGCGAGATTCTGGGCGTGCATATCATTGGCCCGCAAGCGACCGAGTTGATTGCGGAGGCGGTTGCGGCCATGGAGCTGGAAGCCACCGTCGAGGACTTGATGTGGACCATCCACGCTCATCCAACCTTGGCGGAAGCCATGCTGGACGCTTCCAACAGCGTGTACGGGATTGCGATCAATGCGTGAGCTTTGAAGCGTAGCGTAAAATGCAAGTGCGAGACGTACTGAAGATGCTTGAGCAAGACGGATGGCGTCTCGACCGCACGCGTGGAAGCCATCGCCAATTCAAGCATTCGACAAAGCCGGGATTGGTAACGGTCCCCGGTAAGCCGAACGATGGCCTCGGAGCAGGCACGCTCAACAGCATTCTGAAACAGTCGGGGTTGAAGAAATGAAAAAATATCTGATTGTGATCGAGAAAACCGGGACGGGCTATTCGGCGTACTCGCCTGATCTTGATGGTTGCGTGGCCACCGGAAAAACGCGCGAAGAAGTGGAGCGCGAAATGCAAGAAGCGATTGCGTTTCATCTCGAAGGCATGGCCCAAAGCGGCGAGAAAATTCCAGAGCCGCATACCTACTCTGCGTACGTAGAAATACCTGCGCGGGCGCAATAAAGGCGCACAGTCGCGCGGTAGCGGGCAATTCATCGGCCAAGAATTTTGATCTCCCCGGTCCAACTCGGTACCCTCGATTACGCCACGGGGCTCCGCCTGCAGCAACAGTTGGTCGCGCTACGCAAAGAGGAAAAGATCGGCGACGTTTTGCTCCTGCTCGAACACTCGCCCGTAATTACTCTCGGACGCAATGCGAAAGCGGCGAACGTAATTGCATCGCGTGAAGTCCTTGCCCAGCGCGGGGTTGAGCTTTTCGAATGCGACCGCGGCGGCGACGTAACTTTTCATGGCCCGGGCCAGATTGTCGGCTATCCCATCTTCGATCTCCGCGGATTTACTAACTCAGATGGAAAGCGCTTAGGCGTGGTGGAATTTGTTCGCCGCCTGGAAGAAGTCCTGAGCCGCACCTGCGCTGATTTCGCCATTTCTACAAAGCGAGTGCCCGGCCTAACCGGAGTGTGGACCGCGCCCAATATTGTCTTGTCATCCCGAGCGGAAGAGAACGATTTACAGAATCGTTCTCTGGAGTCGAGGGACCCTGCGTTTTCTTCTCACGCGGAAGCCAAAATCGCTGCCATCGGCGTACACATCTCCCGCTTCGTCACCTCTCACGGCTTCGCGCTCAACGTGAACACCGATCTCAGCTACTTCAACCTGATCGTCCCCTGCGGCATCACGACCAAGCCCGTTACGTCTATGCAGAAAGAACTCGGCAAGCCGCTCGACCTGAACGCCGTCGCCGAATCCATCTCCCGCAACTTCGGCGTGGTCTTCCAATCTCAAATTCTCTGGGTCGACACGCTAGACGCGCTTTTCGGCCGCACAGTGGGCGTGCCCATGAAGCCTCCTGCCGAGTTCCGAAAACTGCACCAAGAAGACGATATTCACTTCGCATAGGCAGTTTCCTTCGCGCCGAGGTAAGGGGTTGATCTATCCTGCCCTAGCCCTCGCCCCCGCTCTCGCGATACCATCAATACATCGCGCCCTAAAGTGCGGCCTCACATGGGGAACAACAAGAAGAAATCCAAGGCAAACTCCAACGGCAACCACCCGCGCAACGGATCAAAAGCCAGCAAGGCTCACGTAGGGGCGGACGCATTCGTCCGCCCGGTCGAGCGAGGCTCGACAAGTTCTCCCAACCAGCATCTCCGCACCTACTCCATCCCCGACTACCGCCTCGAGCATCCTGACTTCACCGTGCACCAGGTAATCGAGAAAGACAGGGATGGAACCGAGCACGCCCGCTACGAGGTCGAAGGTAATCTCGACGCGCCTGTCCCGCCCATCCGCGACTCGAAATATCTCGACAAGAAGCAATCGATCGAGATCTACCGCTACATGCTGCTCAACCGGAAGATGGAAGTCGCGCTCGAAAATCTTTACAAGCAAGGCAAGGTAGTCGGCGGAGTCTATTTCGGACTCGGCCAGGAAGCGTGCTCGTGCGCCTCCGCCTACGCGCTCGACAACGACGACTGGTTCGCGCCCATGATCCGCAACCAGGGATCACTGCTGGTCCGCGGATTCCGTGCGAGCGACACCATGATGCAGTACATGGCCAAGGCGGACTCGCCGACGAAAGGGCGCGACGGCACCTCGCACTTCGGCGACATCGAAAAGCGCAACATGGTCTCGCCGATTTCGATGCTCGGTGATCTCATCCCAGTGATGTCTGGCGTCGCTCTGGGCGCCCGCCTGCAGGGGCGCGATCTCGCCGTCATGACCTACATCGGTGACGGCGGCCAGTCTACGGGCGTTACCTATGAAGGCATTAACTTCGCCGCCGTACAGAATCTCGGGCTCGTGCTTTTCGTCGAAAGCAATCTCTGGGCTTACTCCACGCCGTCGGAAATGCAGTATCGCTGCCAGGACCTTGCCGAACGCGCCATCGGATACGGCATTCCCGGTGTGATCGTCGATGGCACCGACGCCTGCCAGGTGTACGACGCCGCCCACGAAGCCGTTGAGCGCGCGCATCGCGGCGAAGGCCCGACGCTGATCGAAGCGAAGATGATGCGCATGAAGGGCCACGCAATCCACGACGCCGCCAGCTACGTGCCGAAATCGATGTTCGAGTTCTGGAAGAAGCGTGATCCAATCGCCCGATTCGAAAACTACCTGGTGAAAGAAAAAAAGTGGCTGACAGCGAAAGAAAATGAAGCCCTGATCGCCGAAGTAGAGAGGATAATCGAAGCCGAGCGAGAGATTGCCGTGAACTCGTCCATGCCGACGCCAGAATCAGCGGAAGGCGGCGTCTTTTGTGAAAATGGCTGCCACGAGATCAAGCCGAAGTACGGCATGCCAAAAGTGAAGAAGGGAACGAGCAGCTACAAAGAAACCGAAGCCGCTGCGCATTTGAAGTAGATCCGTGTGAATCCGTGCAATCCGTGGCAGAAGATTTTGTTGAAACTCTGAAACTGACCTTATGCAACTCACTTACCTCGAAGCCATCCGCCAGGGAATTTGGGAAGAAATGGACCGCGATCCCACCGTATTCTGCCTCGGCGAAGACATCGGCATTTACGGCGGCGCCTTCAAAGTCACCGACGGATTCATCGACCGCTTCGGCCCCGAGCGAGTCATCGACACCCCCATCGCCGAGTCCGCCATTGTCGGCGCTGCTTTCGGAGCATCGCTCACGGGCATGCGCCCAGTCGCTGAGTTTCAGTTCATGGACTTCATCGGCTGCGCCTTCAATCAGATTTCCAACATGGTTGCGAAGACGCACTACCTCTGGGGCGCGCCCGCTCCGCTCGTTTTGCGCGGGCCCAGCGGAGGCTACGTCCACGGCGGCCCGTTCCACTCGCAGAATCCCGAGATGTGGTTCGTCCACAATCCCGGCCTCAAAGTGATTTGCCCGGCCACGCCCTACGATGCCAAAGGTTTGATCAAAGCCGCAATCCGCGATAACAATCCCTGCATTTTTTTCGAGCACAAATATCTTTATCGCCGCATCAAGGAAGAAGTGCCCACGGAAGATTATGTCGTGCCCATTGGGAAGGCGCGCATCGCGCGCGAAGGCCGCGACCTCAGCATCATTACTTATGCCGCGATGGTCCACACGGCGCTCGAGGCTGCCGACATCCTCGCAAAAGAAAACATCGATCTCGAGATCCTCGACCTGCGCACCGTCTCGCCACTCGACCGCGAAGCGATTGCGCAGACCGTGAAGAAAACAAATAAAGTCATCCTCCTCCACGAGCACTCGCGCACGGGCGGCCTTGCCGGAGAAATCGCCGCCATCATTAACGAAGAAGCGTTCGACGATCTCGACGGCCCCATCGTCCGCATCGCCGGCCTTGATTCCGCCATCCCCTTTTCTCCGCCACAAGAGCATCACTACCTGCCCAAGCTCGAAGACATAGTCCGCGAGGCCCGCCGCCTGAAAGCATATTGACTCATGTGGCGGCGGACGCATTCGTCCGCCGTGAATTTGAATCATAAAAGTTTGTGTGGAGAACCTAGGTGGGGAGAGCCACCCCGGCTGTCCAGTCGAGCAAAGCTCGACGATTATTTGAAACTTGTCGCGACTCGCCTGCGAATATGACTCGCGAACGCTAGCGCCCAACCCCGCCCATCTGCCACAATAGCCCGTCCGGAGGATTCATGGGAAAGTTCGCTCTCGGTGTTATCGTCACGCTCCTGGTGCTCATTCTCGGCGGCCTCGGCTTTGCCATGCTCGGTTTTTTTCCAACAGCCGCAAACATCGAGCCTCCCCACATCGAGCGCCGCCTCGCCATGGGCGCCGTCGACGCCTCCATGGAACGCCACGCTCCCCGCATCACCAGTCCGCTCACGGCCACCGATCCCAATCTCGAAGAAGGCATGAAGCTTTACACCATGAATTGCGCCCTCTGCCACGGAGGCCTCGACCGCAAGCCTTCTGCGCTGGCCAATTCCTTTTATCCGCCGCCGCCCAACCTGATTTCCGATCCGCCCGACGATCCCGAGTGGCACATCTTTTACACCATCCGCACCGGCATCCGTTACACCGGCATGCCTGCCTGGGACAAGACGCTCGGTGAACAGGACATGTGGAAGATCACCATGCTGCTCTCCCACCTCGACAAGCTTCCTCCCGCCGTACAGGAATACTGGAAAACAAATTTCAACGCCGCCCCGGAAGTCGAGAAGAAAGAACCAATGAAAGACCGCGATCACGACCACCACTAGGATTGTCCGAATTACCAAGCGGGTACTTAGCTAAGGGGTCTTCTACGGGCCAGTCGAGTAAAGTTCAAAAGCACGAAAGAGAGGTATTTAACGCTGGGCTGCGTTGGTGAGGGCTTCCGTCTTCCGCGCTAGGTCCTTCTGTTGTTCATGCTTCGAGTACAAGAAAACACCCACGAGCGAAGCGAGAGCTGTCAAAATGGCGGCGAGTCCCTCTCCGCTTTTACCTTCATGCACTAGGAACATGCCACCAACTACGACGGTCATCGCAACGATGAAGCCGAGGATTGTCCCTAGCCGTTGGGCTGAGACGTTGGAATGAATGACGTGCTTTTCCAAATCTTGCCTATGCGCGTGCTGACTCTCAGCCATTGCGATAATCCTCTCGGCGGCGCCAGGCAGTATTTGATTATATCGCTCCAGCGCATCCGGAGGCGGAAGAGGGCCCGAAAACGCTGCGGCTTGAATTCGAAGCGCGGTATTTTGAGGTTGGACCATCCCGCGATTGCGGTTTCGCTTGCTCACAAAGGGCCGACAGTTATTTCACGGGGTGGGTCGTCTCGAATTCCATCATCGCGTCGTTAATGTCCTCGCCTACAATACGCCAATCGGAGAACATCGCTTTCGCGTCGGCCTCTTGCCCATTCTTGCTGACGTTGTAAATGTCATAAAGGCCGTACCAGTCTAACAAGCGGCCCGCACCGGAAGCGAATGACGGTGCCGCTACGAAGAAATCGGATTTTATCTTTTCTGACATATGTCCTATCGTTTCAGATGACTCTTGGGACCAAAGGGTTCAAGTCGACCAGTCGGCACCTTTTGTCTCACGAAGAGAATCTCGTGTCAAAGAGAAAACATTGCATCGTTGAGGGAGGGTCTCAGAACGGTACTCTGAGAGGAACCAGTCACGCAACCCGGCCACCATCAATTCTATCGGCAAAGGTCCGTTCAGAGCAACGCACTGGAGGTCAATGGACTGCTCAAAGCCTTTATTTGCATATATCTAAACGAACGTTAAATCTTAAAGCAGTTCTGATGGAGTCGGAGCGTTCCCAGAAAACCATATGGATTCTTTCGCCTGCGAGCATGGCTCCCTTATCTTTATCACCCGCTATAATATCCATTTGCGCCCGGCCCCTTTTTCGACCTGGGTCGGCGCGTGGAAGGAAATATGCCTACTGACATCGTCATGCCCCAGATGGGCGAGTCCATCGTCGAGGGCACTATTACCAAGTGGTTGAAGAAGCCCGGCGACAAGGTTCAGCGCGACGAACCGCTTTTCGAGATCTCCACCGACAAGGTTGACGCCGAGATTCCCGCGCCCGCCTCAGGCGTCTTACAGGAAATCAAAGTCACCGAAGGCACCACGGTTGGCGTAAACACGATCGTTGGAACCATCGCCGTCGATGGTGAAGCCGCGCCCAGCAAGCCCGCCGCCGCGGCCCCTGCGGCCGAGAAGCCCGCCAAGCCCGAAGCGAAGACAGAAGAAAAAAAGTCAGCGCCCGCATCGGCCGCCGCTCCAGCCGCCCAGCAAGACGAAGAAGAAGCCCGGTCCTCACCGCTGGTCCGCAAAATCGCGCGCGAGCATGGCGTCAGTCTCTCCCAGGTTTCCGGCACCGGACTCGGCGGCCGCATCACCAAACAAGACATCATGCAGTTCATCGAAGGCCAGGGATCTCAACCGAGCCGCGTAGGGACGGACGCATTCGGAAGCCTGCCCCGAGCGGAGTCGAGGGGTCCCGCCGAGCGCAGCGAGGCGGCGCCCACCTCCGCGCCCAGTGCGCTCGCTCCGCGCCCCGCCGCTCCCGCGCCTTACCCCGGCGATCTCGTTCCCATGACGAACATGCGCAAGCTGATCGCCAAGCACATGATCGAGTCGCGCCGCACCAGCGCTCACGTTCATTGCATGTACGAAGTGGACTTCACCCGCATCGTCAACCTGCGCAACAAGCAAAAAACGGGATTCGAGCAGCGCCATGGCGCACGTCTCACCTTCATGCCGTTCTTCGTGCGCGCCGCCGTCATCGCCCTGCAGCAGTGGCCCATCCTCAACGCAACCATTGAAGGCGACAACATCCGCTACCATCGCAACATCAACATGGGTATCGCCGTCGCGCTCGACTGGGGACTCATCGTTCCTGTCCTGAAGAATGCGGGAGACCTGAATTTCCTCGGCCTGCAGCGCGGCATCTCCGATCTCGGCGAGCGCGCCCGCACGAAAAAACTGAAGCCCGAGGACGTCGAAGGTTCCACTTTCACCATCACCAATCCCGGTCAGTTCGGCGCCGTCTTCGGTCTCCCCATCATCAACCAGCCGAACTCCGCCATCATGGGCGTCGGCGGAATCACCAAGCAGCCCATGGTGATCACCGACAAAGACGGCGCCGATTCGATCGCCATTCGTTCCGTGGTGCATCTCACCCTCGGATACGACCACCGCCTCATCGACGGCGCCGTCGCCGACCAGTTCATGGCGATGGTCAAAAAGATTCTCGAAACCTGGAGCGAAGAGGTCGGCTAAAGGCAGGGTACTCTGTGTTCCCCTGTGCCCTCTGTGGTGAATGGGTTTGTGTGAAGCGTGATTCGTTCACGGCTGGGAGTTGGCATCTGAAGTCTTCACCGCGCCGCCCTTGGCCCAGGTCGACGCGTTCAAACACTCAACCGTTCCATCCACGTAAGCCTTGTTCGCGACCTGCCCCGTGCTGGTCGGCGCCGGAACGTTCGGAGCCGCCGCAAATGTCTTCGCGCCGCTGATCGTCTCCGCCCCGTTCAAATGCACCACGGCACTATCGTCCGCCTTCGTCGCCAGCCCCGAATTTACGTATTGCATCGACACTGGCTGCCCCGCCACTCCCGACCCCGGCGTCGTGCGCACTGCCGCCAGGTTCGCCGGCGATGTCGTGGGCACCATCCAATACTCCGTCCGCTCTTGTCCCGGACCAACCTGATACACGACGGTGTAATACATTCCCGCAGGACTCGCGCCCCCATTCGGCACCAGCCCCACGCTCAACGCGCCGTTCGTGCCCAGCGACACATTCTTCACGCCCCCAGCCACCGCCGCTCCGCTCGCCGTCAGAAATGGCGGCCACGTGATAATCAGATTCCCCTGCGCCGTGCTTCCGTCCGCGAGATAAACGGTATCCGCGATCGTAGTTGTCGCCGGCCCATCCTGGGGAACCGCGCCCGCTTTTCGCGCCGCCAGCGCACCTACGGCTATCGCCAGTACCGCCAACCACCAATAAAAAAGCCGCCCAATAGGGCGGCGGCCCGCGTCAAACATCGTCTCCTCCATCCACCCAGGTGTGGAGCGGACTCTCCTGTCCGCTGCCTTCTTCCGCCGCACCACAACTTCTCAAGAACCGATTGAACCTTGCTCAGTCTCCCGTCTAGATTCAAATCCAGGGACCCTCTGATTTAGCTGATCTCCGTCATCCCGAGCGCAGTCGAGGGACCTTGTGTTTTCGCTTTCGGAACCTGATCAGAGTTTCCCTATGGAATCTCACAAGCTCTACCCAGCGCCATTCCCCAAAAAATCTTCCACGCTCCGCACATACACTTCGGCAAAATCCGCCACCGGACGCCGCATTTGAATCAGTTCCATCGCGTCCTCCAGGCTCCATCCCATCGAACTCAGCACCGCCAGCGTCATCATCGGAGCCCGGTGCACTCCCGCCGCGCAATGGATGAATATCTTCGCGTCGCTCTCTTCCAGCGCCCCCTTCGCAAAATCCACTCCGCGCCGAAACAAGTCCGCCGGCTTCGACTCAAAATCATCGTCCGTCGGATTCCATAGCACCTCGACTCCGTGCGCTACTCCCAGCGGACGGTCGTCAAACTCGATCTGCATATCGATGACGTGCGTGATCCCCGCCTGCGCCACCTTCGCCATGTTGTCCGACGTCCAAATCCCGCCTCCGACCGCAATCCGGTCGGTCACCCATGTAATATCCATCCCTGTCCTATATCTTTTTCCCCAGGTTTTGACTCTGATCTCCCGGGTGCCCCACCCTTGTCGCGTTTTCCGCGACAGGGTGGGGTTTTTGACTCTGAGATCTCGGTGAACTTTCTGCCCTGAAAATTCCGACAGCATCGGGTTTTTGACTCTGTCTTTCCCCGGTCCAACCCAAACCGCGACTCCAGCCCTTCGTTCCACTTACCCGCCCCATTCTACGGTATCGTCCGCACCAGCGCAGGAGCGTCCTTGCTTTCTGTTTCGCCGCCTTCGGAACTCTCCGGCTTTGTCTCCGATTCAGTCGGCCCTGCGCTTCCCTCCGCCGTCGCACTCGCCACCCTCCCCATCTCGTCCTCATCATCCAGCGCGATCGGCTTATCTGGAAGGTTCAACCGGTTCAACAACGTTTTCGCCAGGCAATCCTCGTCCTCCGTCGCAAATGTTCCGTCGGTCAGCGCGGGATAAATTCCCGCCACCTCGAACAAATATTTCGCCGGAGCCAGTTGCCCTGTCGTCGCCTGCTCCATCACCGCTTTCGCAATCCTCTTGGCTCCCGACTGCACGATCTTCGAAATATCTTTCCGCACTTCCGCGGGGTTCGCGTCCTTCTTTGCCCTCGGACTCGCGCTCTTCCCCTTCGCCTTCCCCGGCTTCGCCGCCTTGCTCTTGGCCTTTTTCTTCATGAGTGTTCTACCCGGTTCCCTTGGAATATGAAATCGTCACCGCAAAAAGCAGAGAGCGCACCCGAAGACGCGCCCTCCGCGAGAACTCTTCTGTTTTTTCTTACTCTCTATTTCAAGGATAGCAAATTGCCAGGGGGCAACCGGCAAAAAATCCAACTTTATTTTTCCCTTCGTAACAATCACTTACGCCGATTCCGTCGATTTACCCCCCTTGACAACAATTTTTAAGAATTGGTGTCCACTACCATAAACTTCCTGCCTTTCTCTGCGAACTCTGCGTGTCTTCCTCTGCGAACTCTGCGGTTCAAAGCTTTATTTTGTTGATTCACTCGATGTTTGTTCTCCACTTGATGTTCTTGCGCCATAAGCGAATGCCTTCCTCAGTGAACTCTGTGCCCTCTGTGGTTCAAAGCTTTTCGTCATAACTGCCACTTAGTCGAACTCAAGATAGTAAGGCGCGCCATAAGCGCGCCTTTCTAAATCTCAGCCACAATTAAACGGCAACAAATCACACTGTATGTTTCTCATCCCTACTTGAAAGCATTTCGCCGTTCTCCTCCTCTTGATAAGAATTCTCCGAAACCACCTCGATCGCCTTCATCAGCCCCACATCCAGCAGTATCTCAACCAATAAGTCGAGCACGACCGGCATGTAAGTTCGAACCGTCCTCTCCGTGCAGTGCAGCAGTTTCGCGGTCGCCGCCTGATCGTGCTCCTGCAGGATGTGCCGCGCAATCAGCTGTTGCGAAAAATCATCCAGCCGCGCCACGCACTTCTCCATGTCATGCACGAAAATCACGCGATCCTCAAACGTCGCCACCGTATACGAAGTCACCTTGGCCCGAAAAAACTCCCGCCCTAGCAACGAAGGCAGCCGCCCCGTCTCAATCGAGTACCGCATGTACCGCCGCAACATCGCTACTGTCCTTCCCCGATAGGTCCGCCGCGTTCGCTCGCGATCCTCCTCTGCCCGCACTCGCAAATGAAACGCCAACTCCTCCGGCCGCTGTGAATCCCCCGGCTCCGCCAGTTGGCGCTCGCGAACTTCCTGGGTGGACATCTGCGTCGACAAATACTCCGGCTGCTCATGCCGCTTCCGCCGCGGAAAGCCCGCGCTCGCTCCCTGCGGCGTCCCCTCCGCCTCCGCCGCCATCCATGCAATCACGTTGCTCATGACAGGCCTCCTGCCGCTTCCAAGTGGTTCATCCCTTTCGTCTCGATCCGGAACGCATAGCTTTCGATCGCGGTCGGGGGAAGAACCGGCAACATGACCTTCGCGGGCCTCTTCTTCGAAGCCGGCAACTCCTCCATCGCTCGCTGGCACTTCTCGCAATACGCTCCGCCACCCCGCTCCCGTACCCACAAGCTGCCGCAGTGCTCGCAATACTTCAATTCCATCCCGATTTCCTTTTTCTCTTTGCCTGAATGATTGCTATTCATCGCTCCTCCAAGTTAGTTTGAAAAACTTCGCAACCTGCAACGACCTCCCTAAGCCGGACGCCAAACAAAAAGCCCTGCGCCGATCCCCTTTTCTACGGGAACCGAACGCAGGGCTCGTTTTTCTTACGACGACCTGCTTGGGCTATTTAATTGAAACTGCCGTGCAACATCCGCGCCACTACATCAAACCTTCGACGAACTTACAGTTTTTGCGCGCTCTCGTCCTCTCCACCTCCACCTTGCGGTTGATGAAAGTGGCTTTCCTGGTAGCCCGACTTGAGTATGCGCCCATTTTGCATGAACACATTGACCTGTCCGGTGAAGTGCAGCGACATCAACAGATGTTCCATCGATGCCGATAACACTTCCGCTGACTTTATCTTCCGGCGAAATTCGCCGAAGGTTTTCTCCTCATTCCAGTCGCCTGGTTGACTCATCATTCCTTTTTTTCCGTAGAGCATAGGGCCCTCTAGGATGTCGCGATCCTATAGCTGTGAATTTTCTCAGTCAAGGTTGGAATACCAATGTAGCCTTGTGCAAATCTTCCCGACTTAGCCGATACCGGCAAGCCGCATACTGCATTGCAGGCCACAAGTTACAAAGTCGTGCGAAGACCCCTTCGCAAGAATTTGCTGGAGCACGCCAACCGCAGGCCCGCCGGCCTCCGCCTCGCATGGCAAATCCAGTTCAAGCAAGCTAGAATCTTCAGCTTCCAGAACCAGAAGCGCCGCCTGCTCCGAGAAAGCATTGATAAGGCACTGGCCATGCAACATCGTTCGGCGCTCGATCGGCTCACTCCTTCCCAGGTCAAATACTGCGCGTCCATCCTGCATCCCAGCACCGACTTGAAAAACGTTCCTCTCACAAGTACCTCCGCTGCCACCCAGTCGCTGATCGCCAGTATGCGAGTCAACAAATCCACGATTCAGGAAAAGTGTCCCCGTGCAAGCTGAAAGACGAAACTGACGGCTCTCGCTTTCGATGGCGCCTTCTTGATCGCGCCATTACAACCCACTTACGACATATTGCGTACGCGGCTTCAACATGTACGCTGTT
Source organism: uncultured Acidobacteriaceae bacterium (assembly GCA_963708335.1). Classification (GTDB taxonomy): domain Bacteria; phylum Acidobacteriota; class Terriglobia; order Terriglobales; family Acidobacteriaceae; genus Sulfotelmatobacter. The sequence continues at coordinate 701,842 of OY970205.1, forward strand.
CTGAAAAGCGAAAATCGCAAGATAAGTTGCGTCGAAGAGGGCGCGGCAGAGCTAAACAGGGGGGCCCTACCCTTGTCGCGGGGTTTGGGACAGAGCCTGCCCTGAGCCTGCCGAAGGGATGGGGACTTGGAATTTGATTTGGACGTTAACTGAAAGGTACACAATCGACGGGATCGGCTGAGCACCTTCCCGGAATTCGCGCGCTACTTCTGCGCCGCTGTTATTCCCTGCGAGTCATACGAATAGATCACCTGCTCTCCATAAATCACTTCGCTTGACCACCATCCCAGGAACGCAGCCAGCGTAAGAATCGCGGAAAGTAGAACCAGCTTCGCCCATTGCTCCTTCTGCCAGGAACATTTCGTGCCTCGGTCACGTAGGCCTTGCAAGCGCGCAGGCGAAAGCGGCGACGGGCGCTTCCAGACCAGCCACGCGCCAACCAGCGACAAGAGCAAGAGCGTGAATTCCATGTAGGGTGGATCGGCAGGCAGGTGTTCCTGATAATGGTTATTCAAGGCGATCACCGCCACGGCAAAGACAAGGGCGGGCACGGGTATGACGACCAAACTCAGCCACGAGCCCGGCTTTTCACGACGGAGCGCCGCGCCCAGAGCGAACACGCACAGCGAAAATCCGATCACGCCGTTAAACGCGGCGCCGCGCAGTACCATCACCTGGTCATGAATCTGGCGCAGCCGCGCCGTGTAGTCCCCGCCCTTTTCCATCAACGCATTTTCCTGGAGACCAAAAATATCGGCCACCGTTTCGATGAAGGTGTCGTCTTGCTGCTCGTACTTGTGCGACGACAACCCACCCAGAGGCAACGAACACCTTGACCGCTGTGCCTGAAACTCTTTGATCTTTTCCGCCAGCGTGGGATTTCCCTCGGCCTGCAGCAGGTGGTTGTCGTAGCTGGAGCAATAAACGCGGGTGAGGATGCGGTCTTCGGTCACGCTTTCGTGCAGCAGGCGCCTGCCAAGTTGCAGCCGAAGATCTCCGTCATTGAAGAAATCCTGCGCCACGCGGGTCACCGCCGAGCCCATCGTGTATGCCATGGCAAACAGAAGAACACCGACGGCGGCCGGCTGCTCCTGCTTTTTGAGCCAGTTCAAAAAGCTTCCAACCCGATTTTCGCCTTCGAAACAAAATAAGTGAATGAGCAGAACCACCCAGGGAAGCGCGAGCGCTCCCACCAGAATCGTGTCGAATGCGATTGTGAGAGCGCCCATGGCGTTGCTTCCTTCCCCGCGTGACTCCCTCCACGCCGCGCGGTTGCTACTTCAAATCCGCCAGATCGGCCCGCAACTCCTGCAGGCTGAAACCCGCCGGAGCCTGCTTCTTCCCATCCAGGTAGTCGTTGCTCAGAATCGCGTAGGCTTCGTCGCAGTACGCTTCCCAGAACGACCACGTCATCATTTGTAGTGCTCCCCAGGTCACAACCGTTACACCGCGCGCATCGTAAGCCACCACCGGAACGGCATGGCCTCCCCAGGAACCCGGCTTGCCGTCGCCGATGGGACCTCCCGGGGGCACCGACCAGGGCTGATGGTTCTGCACCTGGGCTTGCGCGCTGATGGGCAACTGCACTCCGATGTAGCAGCCTTCAAAGATGTAGACGGAGTCCATGATGTGGATGTGGTTAGTCGGTTCGAGGGCCACGTAGGCGCCGACCTTGTGCCCGGCAATCCCGCTTTGCCGCCAGTAGTTGAGCACGTCGATCTCCTGCGCGCCGTTGTCGTTGGCCCCGGTCGTGGGGTTGTAGCCCGTGATGGCCGAATACGCGCCGACGATCTGTTTGTCGGTGGGCGTCACCATTTTTTTGGCCGCGTTCGCCGTCCATTCCATGATCAGGTGACCCGCGGCCGCGCAGGTGCAATCGCCAATCTGATCGTTGTCCATCATGCCCCACGAAGCGCCCACTTTGCTTGTGAGGTCGGCGCTCGCAGGCGGCGCGGGCAGCGTTGGCGTGACATAGGAAGCCAGTAGCAGCGTGCGCGGATCGTGCCGCGCCACTCCCTTGCCCAGCTTGAGTTTCTTGGGATCGATCTTCGTCGGATCGGATTTCATGGTGACGCCCGCTCGCGCGTCCACCACTTTAGAATCCAGTTTTCTTACAGCCATAGGAGTCTCCCTTCGGCGAGATTTCAGAATTTATTTTGGAATTGCCCCGTGCGAAAAAGTCCGGGCCCACCCGCAGTCACGAGTTCACCACCGGATTTACTGAGGGGAAGAAGTAGGGCGCATGTTAGACCCAAAGAGGTCGCGCTGGCGCCCGACGACGAAATTGTTACGAAAACCGAACAAGGGATTCGTCCCTCGCAAGAATTCCTTCATCCCAGGGATTGTCATCGAGCAAAGCGAGGGACCTCATTGAGGTGAGCCCACACGAACAGATCCCGGAGGTCGGGTCTTAAACACATTATTTAAGCCACCACCGTATCTAAGCCACCTCCGTCCCGGAGGGACGCTTGAAACTTTCACGAGAAAACAACAAATTGAACGCTCGAGGGAGGGCTATTCCAATGGCTCCGGGTGCAGACTCAAATCCTTCTCCCCGGCCGCCTTCTTTTCCGCGTACTTCTTCATCCATGCTTCCCAACTCTTCCCCGCCGCGGTGTCGCGCCCGGAAAACGCCAGCGCCCCAATGTCCGCATACGATACCGTAACCTTCTCGCTCGAAGTCTTCGGATAAAGCCGCACAAACGATTCCTTCAGCGAAGTCCCCGTCCGCCGGTCAAACAAATATCCTTCAATCTTCGACCCATCCTTGCGCGTGATGGTCACATCCCCGCGATAGTCGAACGCCTTTTCCAAAGCCGCGCGAAGTTCTTCCTCACTCGCCAGCTCCGGAATCCATCCCTCCAGCCGCTCATGCGCCGTCCCCGGCGCAACTTCCAGCGCCTCCGGATTCATCGCCCGCGCGTGCGGTGGCGCATCCGCCGCAGCATGATCCACGTGCCCGCCCTCTTTACCAGTCATAGATCTTCTCTTGGAATGAGAATTGAATTGTCATCCTGAGCGGAGCCGTGACGCAGCGAAGCGAAGTCACGGCGTAGTCGAAGGATCCCTACCTGCGAACCCGACGCTGGGTGCCGGGTGCCCCATTTCTCGCGCGCCTTTTGCGCGAGAAGTGGGGTCGTCGACCTAAACCCGCGTCTCCTGCATCGACTCGTCCACAGCCGAAATCTGCACCAGCGGATGCACCGCCGCCACCGGCTCGTCCAACATCCGCAACGCTTCTTCGTCGCGATACTGCGGAAACAGAGTCCCTTTGACGGTAGCCAAAAATCCGCCCAACGAGCTGAATGTCGCATTCACCGCCGACGCTTCATACCCGCTATGCACCATGCAATTCGCGCACGCCGGATTGCCTGACTCCGTCCCGTAATTGCTCCACTCGGTCGTCGCCAGCAACTCCGCGAACGTCTCCGCGTACCCGTCCTGCAGCAGGTAGCACGGCTTCTGCCAACCGAAAATGTTGTATGTTGGCATTCCCCACGGCGTGCACGGATACGTCCGCTTCCCCATCAGAAATTCCAAAAACAGCGGCGACAGATTAAATTGCCACGATTTTTTCCGGTTCGACAAAATCGCCCGGAACATCCGCCGCGTTCGCGCCCGCCCCAAAAAATGTTTCTGGTCCGGCGCCTTGTCATACGAGTATCCGGGCGAGAGCATCATGCCCTCTACGCCCAGCTCCATCATCTCGTCAAAGAACGCCCGCACCGACTTCGGATTCGCGCCGTCAAACAGCGTCGTATTCGTTGTAACTCGGAACCCGCGCCGTAACGCCTCTTTCACCGCGTCGATCGCAATGTCGTATCCACCCTCACGGCATACTGCCAGATCATGCTCTTCCCGCTGTCCGTCCAGATGCACGCTGAACGTCAAATATTTGCTCGGCTTGAACTGGTCAATCTTCTCTTTGAGCAGCAGCGCGTTGGTGCACAGATAGATGTATTTCTTCCGCGCCACCAGCCCCGCAATGATCTCCCCGATCTGCGGATGCATCAGCGGCTCGCCGCCCGGGATCGATACCATCGGCGCCCCGCACTCCTCCACCGCCCGGAAGCACTCCGCCGGCGTCAAGTCTTTCTTCAGAATGTGCGCCGGATACTGGATCTTTCCGCATCCCGCGCAAGCCAGGTTGCACCGGAACAGCGGCTCCAACATCAGCACCAGCGGATATTGCTTCCGCCCCGCAAGCTTCTGGCGCAGCACATAGCTGGCGACCGTCCACATTTGTGACACAGGAACTGGCATGAAATCAGGAACCCCTTGTCCCGCTATTTTATCAGGCTTCCCCTCGCGACGCCCCAGCCAGCACCACCACGGCCACGGGTAAGAGTTAAAGAACGCTGTATCTAACGACAGCCGTGGGGTTTAATTGGGAAGGAGCCTAATTGGGAAGAAGGGTCCATGTGGGGAACTGCTGGAATGGAGAAGAGGGTTATGTGGGGATGGGAGAGAGGGGTATGTGGGGACAGCCGCCCCCGGCTGTCCGCCGAGCGCAGCTCGGCTGCCTTTTAGCATGGGGGTCCCGACTTTCCGACTCGGACAAGACTCCGCAATTCTCTGCAACCTCCACCGCTCCGCCTTCCTCTAAAGGTCCATGTACGCCCGCCCTAAAGGACCCTTGTCCACCCACCCGAAACCCGATACCCTAATCTCTGGTCACCAGCATGTTTAACGCCCACCCCAACTTGGCCGACGAAGTGAACCGCAGCATCATTCAGTCGGAAATAGAAGGGGGCGTATATCTCGACGATCTTCCTCCTTCGACAGTCCTCCAAATCCAGACCATGAACCACTGCTACACCGCGGTTCTGCTGGGAGGCAGCGAAGCGCTCCTCTCCGGTCATCCCGAATTCTGCCCGAGGCCGGTTCAGGTCGCGATCGCCGGTTCCACTTGGGGAGGCTCCATGCTGAAGCTGCAATATGTCGGTCGCGGCATGCACCTCGAATTCCGTCACCCCCAATACCCCACGCCTATCATTACCTCAGCCATCCAGGAAATCCGCGACTCCCAATCTCAATTAACCGCATTAACCGCGCAGTCTTCTCTCTAACTAGTCTCAGACCGAAATCCAGCGCCCCCGAAATTGTCTTCCCGAGGGAAGTCGAGGGACCTTGGGTGCTTGTCCGCATGACGCTGTCGATTGAACAAGAGGTAAGCTAAGTCACTGCAGACACAAGACTTATCTCCATTTGTACATACAATTATGTACTGGAAATGTTCCTGCAGGAACATTGTGGAAAACTCCGCCAACCCCTTTGTTTTTGTTGCCTTAGCTCTTCCCGCCCTGCTTCCTCTCCAGCTTTGCCCAAGTATCTTTGAGGGCGATGGTGCGGTTGAATACCGGCTTGCCCGGCTTCGAGTCAGCATCGACGCAGAAGTATCCCAGGCGTTCGAATTGATAACGCGCGCCCACCGCGGCATTGCCGAGCGAAGGTTCGAGCTTTGCGTCCGTGATCACTTCCAGCGAGTTGGGATTGAGATTGTCGAGCACGTCCTGACCTTCTTCCACGTCGCTGGGATCAGCCTTGCTGAACAGGTTTTCGTAGATGCGCACCTCAGCGTCGACCGCGTGCGCGGCTGACACCCAGTGGATGGTCGCCTTCACCTTGCGTCCATCGGGCGCGTTGCCGCCGCGCGTCGCAGGATCATAGGAGCAATGCACCTCGACGACTTCACCCTTATCGTTCTTCACCACGCTCGTGCAGGTCACGAAGTAGCCGTAGCGCAGCCGCACCTCGCGCCCAGGCGACAGGCGAAAATATTTTGGCGGAGGCACTTCGCGAAAGTCGTCATGCTCAATGTAGAGCACGCGCGAAAAAGGCACCTTGCGGCTTCCTGCCGTCGGGTCCTCGGGATTGTTGACCGCGTCCATCTCTTCGACCTGATTCTCAGGATAGTTGTCGATCACAACCTTCAGCGGGCGCAACACCCCCATCACGCGCGCGGCGCGCTTGTTTAAGTCTTCGCGCACGAAGTGTTCGAGCATGGCCAGCTCGATCGACCCAGTCGTCTTTGAGACTCCAATCGATCCGATGAAATTGCGGATCGCCTCCGGCGTGTAGCCGCGGCGCCGGATCCCGCTCAGCGTTGGCATGCGCGGATCGTCCCAGCCGCGCACCCGGCCCTCCTGCACCAGCTGGCGCAGTTTGCGCTTGCTCAGCAACGTGTGCGTCAGGTTGAGCCGGTCGAACTCGATTTGTTGCGAAGGAAAGATGCCCAGCTGCTGGATGAACCAGTTGTACAGCGGGCGATGGTCCTCAAATTCCAGAGTGCACATGGAATGCGTAACTTTTTCGAGCGAGTCCGATTGCCCATGCGCGTAGTCGTACATGGGATAGATGCACCACTTGTTGCCGGTGCGGTGATGTTCGGCATGCAGGATGCGATACATCACTGGATCGCGCATATTCAGATTGGGCGAAGCCATGTCGATCTTCGCGCGCAGAACGCGCGAGCCGTCTGGAAACTCTCCCGCCTTCATGCGCTGAAACAGATCTAGGTTTTCTTCGACGGAACGATTGCGGTGCGGGCTGTCCTTGCCCGGCTCGGTCAGCGTGCCGCGATACTTGCGAATCTCTTCGGCGGAGAGGTCATCCACGTAAGCCTTGCCATCACGAATTAACTTCAACGCCCACTCGTACAGCTGGTCGAAATAATCCGACGCGTAGAACAGACCGTCCCAATTGAAGCCGAGCCACTTCACGTCGGACATGATGGAGTCGACGTATTCGGTTTCTTCCTTCTCAGGATTGGTGTCGTCAAAACGAAGATTGGTGTGCCCGCCAAACTCGTCCGCTAGTCCGAAGTCGAGGCAGATCGCCTTGGCGTGCCCGATATGCAGGTATCCGTTGGGCTCAGGAGGGAAGCGCGTCTGCACGCGGCCCGCATATTTATTGGTCTTCAGGTCGTCGAGAATGATGTCGCGAATGAAGTTGGACGGGCGAGGCTCAGGCGCCGCGTTGCTGGCCGTGTCAGCCTCATCGTTGGACGTTTTCATAATCATTGATCTTATCGCATTCACTCTGCGAATCGCGGCGATGCCGCCTCCTGACCCCGCCCGCGCAACGCCAAGCAGCATGACACGTTTACGACTGCGCAGACGCCTAATACAATGCGTCTCGAGGAATGACCCACGTGAGCATTGCGATGCAGCTTTTTGAAACTCTCGTTTTCGTAGCAGCTCTTGGTCTCTTCGTTTGGGGCTGGCTACGATGGTTGAATCGACCCAGAGAGCGAGATAATTCGATCGTGTTATCCTTCGCGGGTTTTATATTCGCGACTGCATCGGGCCTGGTAGCGCTCCTAGCAATTGCGTATTCATATTCGATAGGCGGATTCCCGTTCTATGATCCGCGCTTGCTGAAGATTTTTGGTGCCGGTCTTTTGCTCTCCCTGATAGCAGTTGCGCTGAGCTCCCTCGGAGCAGTTCGGAAAAATTTACTTCGCTGGCACGCTCTGGCGGGCTCGATCGGGACTCTCGTCTTTTGGATTGCGGCGATGGCGGGCGAATAGTCGGGACCCGATGTGATCATAGAACGTCTCTTAAATAATCACACTCCTGCGGAGACGATCTGTCCCGGCGCGCCGGCCGCTGTCTCTTGCCGAGCGAGCCGGCGGCGGTAATGGACGTGGCGCCAGCGCGTCATCTCGACCAGCGGCTTCCATACCGGATTGACCAAGTCGTGCTTGATCAGCAGGTGCCAGAAGCGATTCGAGCGCTTGTAGAGATACGACATGGCCAGGTAGAGCGGAATCGCCTGCAAGTCTTGCGGTCTGCGCCTCCAGATCGAGGCGTGGGAGAAGAGTCGCTGGTAGATCCACGCATAGCCGTGTTCGAGTTCGTGGGGAGTCATGTACTTTGGCTGAAAGACGGCATGGCTTGTGTCGTAGAGATTCCAGTCGCGATGCAGGATGCGGCCCTGCGCTTCCATCTGGCGAAACAGCGGCGTGGCTGGGTAGGGCGTGAGGATGTGAAAAGTGGCGCACTCGAGGCGATTCTCTTCGATCCATTCAGCGGTGCGCGCGAAGACGTCTTTGCGGTCGTGATCGAAGCCCAGGACGAATGATCCGTTTACCTGGATGCCATAGTCGTGCAGCATGCGCACGCGGCGCGCGTAGTCGCTGGTCTTGGGCGTCTTCTTGTGGGCGTCGGCGAGATTGTTGTCGGAGAGCGATTCGAAGCCGATGAACACGCCGGTGCATCCCGCGAGCGCCATGTGGCGAATGAGGCTGGTATCGTCGGTGACGTCGATGGTGACGGCGGCGCTCCAGATTTTGTTGAGCGGGCGCAGGGCGGCGCAGAGCTGGTGCAGGTAGTCGCGGCGCGAACCCAGATTATTGTCGATGAAGACGGCGTAGGGCTGGCCATTGTCCTGAAACTCGGATGCAATCTGCTGCGGATCGCGCATGCGATAGGGCATGCGCAGGCCGTCGGTGGCGAGATAGCAGAAGCCGCACCGGTTGTGGCATCCGCGGGTGGCGATGAGGCTGGTCGTGGTAAGAAAGCTGTGGCGCGGAACGAGAGACCGTCGCGGCGCGGGATCGTCGCGATAGTCGTTTTCGTATGTGGCGACGTACCGCGGCTGCAGACGATTCGCTTCGACATCGCGCAGGATGCGCGGCCAAAGCTGCACGCCATCGCCGAGCGCGAGTGCGTCGGCGTGAGGCGCGCATTCGTCAGGACACGACAGCACGTGCAGCCCGCCGAGAATTACCTTCGCGCCGCGGGCGCGATACCAGTCGGCCAACTCGAAGGCACGCCGCGCAAAGGTGAGGTGAACGGTAATGCCTACAACCTGCGGCATTGGAAGATACGGTGGACGCCCGTGGAGCAGGTTCTCATCCCAGTACTGCAGGCGCCACTGCTCAGGCGTGGTGGCCGCAAAGCTGGTAAGCGCTAGCGTGGGGGTGAGCACGTGCTTGCCGAAACTGGCGTTCGCGTCTTTGGGATAGAAAGGATTGATTAGCAGCGCGGAGTGCGGCTCGATAGGCCCACCTCGTTCGTCCGCATCGAGAGCGGGCGCTACGAGCATCTCGCGAGGAATCCAGCGGGCGGCGACGGGACGAAGGAAGGGCTCATCGTCGGGAATCATGCTTCATACTTTATAGTACAAAGTACTTCGCGTCAATCCTTCATTCCGGACCAGGGCCAAGGCCATCACCACAAAGGACACGAAGGTGCACGAAGGAAATCATTCGCAGGCGAGGTCCTTCTTGATACTACGTCTCCTTCGCGCCTTCGGCGCTAGCTCACCGTCAGCACCACCCGGAATCTCGCCTTGCCGGTGATCATCTGCTGGTAGGCGTCGGCGGCTTTCTCCAGGGGATAGCGCTCGATCATGGGGCGGACTCCGCTCAGGGAACTGAAGCGAAGCGTGTCCTCGGAATCTTTGGCCGTTCCGGATGGCCAGCCTTGGAGCGCCTTGCGGCCGCCGATCAATTGCAAGGGCGTGACGGTGAGCGATTCAAAACCGGCTCCGACCACCAGCAAAGTGCCATCGCTGGCGAGGCCATCGATCAGAGCCGAGATGGATTTTGAATCGGGAGCTGTCGCGAGGATGATCTTCGCTCCACCGAGTTTTTGCAGCGACTCGGCGGGAGCGCCAGCGCCGGTGTCGATATATTCGTGCGCGCCCAGTTTGCGGGCAAGCGCTTCTTTGTCTTTGCCACGGCCGACGGCGATGGTGCGGAATCCCATCTGGCGGGCGTATTGAATGCCAAGGTGGCCGAGACCGCCAATTCCCTGGACGGCAACAGTGTCGCCGGCGCGCGCGCCCGAATTGCGCAGCGAATTGAAAACGGTGATGCCCGCGCAGAGCAGCGGCGCCGCCTCGTCAGCGGGGAGATCGTCGGGCATGGCCGCAACGGCCTCGGCGCCCACGACCATGTATTCGGCGTATCCTCCGTCGAAGTGGATAGAAGTAATTTTTTGGTTCTGGCAAAGAACGAAATCGCCGCGGCGACAGGGATCGCACTGGAAGCAGTGTCCGCCGTGCCAGCCCACGCCCACGCGCTGGCCCTGCTTCCATAGAGTCACGTCCTGGCCGACGGCGTCGATGCGTCCGGCAATCTCGTGGCCGGGAACGCGGGGATATGGGAGCCCGGGCCAGACTCCTTCTTTGACTAGCGCGTCGCTGTGACAAATGCCGCAGGCTTCCACCTTGATGCGCACCTGGCCGCGGCCGGGCTGGGGGATGGGACGATCGACGAGTTCGAAATTTCCGCCGGGCTTGCTGATTTGGACTGCTTTCATAAAAGGCCTCTCTCCAAATGTTCCGAACAAATAGATCAGGCACGCGACGGAATGGATGCATTTAAAAAAGCCGGACTCACGCTTCCGGGTACCCATTCGAATGAACCACGTCCCGTTTTGGAATCGGCAGGTCATTTTTATCGTCCGGAACGTTGTGTTTGTGGTGCGGGACTTCTAGGTTTGTATGGGGCCCCTGGTGTAATGGGAGCACGTCAACCTGTCCAGTTGGAAGGGGCGGGTTCGAGTCCCGCCGGGTCCACGGCCTCCCTGGGCCTTTGGTAGGGAAGCTGGCGGAGAGTCTTAGGACAGGGAGGCTCTCCCAACGACCGGAGTAATCTTGACTTCGCGATGGCGCACTTTATAATCGAAGTGTAACTGGACAGGTTGACAGCCCCGAGCCGACGACGGTTCGGGGTTTTATTTTGCGTTTCAGATTATCTTGTCCCTTGCCTGCTGGATCCGCAACAGCGTGGTGTCGCGGCCCAGCACTTCCAGCGTTTCGAACAGTGGCGGGGCGTTTTTGCGGCCGCAGACCGCTACGCGGATGGGCTGAAACATCTGGCCTGCCTTGATTCCGAGTTCCTGGGCGGCGGCGCGCAGCGCGTGATCCAGCGGGTCGTGCTTGAATTCGACATTCGCGAGCACGGCTTGCGCTTTCTCCAAAACTCTCTTCGCCATCGCCGCGTCGCCTTTTTGCGGGATGAGTTCGGCGGGGTCGTAGGGCGATAGTTGCTCAACGAAGAAGAAGTCGGCGGCGGTGAGCACGTCGCGCAGCAGTTTGATGCGCTCGCGGATAAGGGGCGTGATGCGGAGCATCCGTTCCGGCGTGATATTGAAGCCGGCCTCCTGCACGATCGGCAGCAGGCGCTGGCTCAAATCTTCGATGGACAAGCCGCGAATGTGCTCGGCGTTGAGCCAGAGGGCTTTGGGGTCAAACATTTCTTCGGAGAAAGCGTTGGCGGGCGAGGGCGCCCGCCCCACATCCGCCCGCCCCACACTCGTGTCGGGCTCTTTGAAGTTGACCACGGCATTCGCCCGGTTGATCCCTTCAAGGGAAAACGCATCGATGAGTTCCTGGCGGGTCATCTGCTCGCGATCGTTTTTCGGCGACCAACCCAGCAGGCAAAGGAAATTGATGAAAGCTTCGGGCAGGAATCCGGCGTCGCGGTAGGTGGTGACGCTTACGACGCGGCCGTGGCGGCGCTTGGAGAGCTTGGTGCCGTCGGGCGCCACCAGCAGCGGGAGATGCGCGAACTGCGGCGAGGTGAAGCCGGCCGCCTCGAAGATCAAGACATGCTTGTAGGTATTCGAAAGATGGTCCTGGCCACGGATGATGTGAGTAATGTGGAGGTCGGCGTCGTCGGCGCAGGAGGCGAGATGATAGGTGGGCATGCCGTCGGAGCGCAACAGGGCGAAGTCCTCGATGTCGGCAGCGGCTTTGACCTGCTCGCCATAAACGGCGTCGGTGAAGCGGATCATTTGGCCAGCGTCGCGGGGAACGCGAAAGCGCAGGGCAAACGGCTCGCCCGCGGCGGCGCGACGATCGCTTTCTTCGCGGGACAGTTCGCGCATGCCTGGATTAAAGAGCCAGGTTCCTTGCGCGCCCGACCGCTCGGTATCTCCGGTGTGAGCGGGGGTGAAGTCGCGGTAGGCGAGGCCCGTTTGAAAGATCGCCTCTGCCGTTTGCCGGTGCAGGGCTCCGCGCTCTGACTGCTTATATTCCTCGTCCCAGTCGAGGCCCAGCCATTTCAAGCCTTCGAAGATGGAATTGACCGAGGCGTCGGTATTGCGTTCGACATCGGTATCGTCGAGCCGGAGGATCATCGTGCCGCCGTTGCGGCGAGCGTAGAGCCAGTTGAAGATGAAGGTGCGGGCGCTGCCGACGTGGAGAAATCCGGTGGGCGACGGCGCAAAACGCACCCTCGGCTTGGCTGGCGATGAATTCAGAGTTTCGGGCATAAGGTGTACGGAGAAACGCCGCATCCGGCAGCGGCTGCGACCGAAACGATTCGGTCGCGAGTGCCACAATCTTTGAGATTCGAGTGACCTTCGATGGTACGGGCATGTCCCACCACCGTCAAGCGAGCTCGCCAAAACGATATTGCGTGCAACCCTTTGATTTCAAAAGCATCGAATGCCGGCATTGTACTTAAATTCTATTGTCTTCGGCGGCGTGGTGTGAAAACATTAAGGAACTGTTTCCCCCCGAAACTGGGCCAGTAAGTTTGGCCCAGAGGTGTCTTTACCGACCCTATGAACAGTGTAGTTATCACGACAGTTTTGATTCCGGGATTTGTCTCGGTTCTGCTCTTTCTCGTCTTTACGTATCTGCACGAGCAAAGCCGGCAGGCCTACTTCCGCGCGTGGCAACTGGCATGGGCGGCCTATTCGCTGCACTACGTTCTCGATACATTTCCGAAATCTTCCTTTGCATTTTTTGTGAGCGAGCTCTTCCTGGTCGCCATGACGTTGTGCATTTTCGTGTCGACGCGGCTGATGCGAGATTCGTATCACTTCCGCTGGTACGACGCGGCGGTGGGGACGTTTGGCGTGGCGCTCGCGGGGCTGACTCTGCGCGGACACATCGTCAACGGGGTGTTCCGTCCGGACGTGCAGCCGGCGGTCCGTCTGGGGTTGGGGCTGGCGGCGATCCTGCTTTATTGCTCGGCCGTCTTCTACCTGAACAGCCACCGGCGCAAGTCTTTGGCTTTTTGGGTGCTCGCGGTTTCACTGGCGCTGTGGGCCGTGCTGATGGGCGTAGGGCAATTGCAGAATCCATGGACGGAGATGTTCGGCAACGCCAGCCGCTTGTTTGGGCCGGTACCGCAAATGCTGCTGGGCATTGCCATGGTGATGGTGCTGTTTGAAAACCAGCGGAACGCGGTGCAGGAAAATACGCTGGCGCTGTCGACGCTGGGAGTAGATCCGCGGCGTCTGCTGTTTGCCGATGACCTGGTGCCCAGCATGCAGTCCGCGCTAGACCGGTTGCGCAGCGCCTTGCCGATGGGCCGGGCGGCGATTTTCATTACGGAGCGCTGGCGTGGACTGCTGCCTTCGGTGCAGCATGGGTTTCGTGCCGGATTTTTGGAGGCCCTGGAAAAGAGCGGCGCGGGGGAGTACTTGTCGGAGCTTGCCTACCGCCGCAGCGGAATTTTCACAGTGCAGCACCTGGCAGAGATGCCCGAACCGTTTCCAGCTTCGTCGAGCGGAACATTCGAGGAATTCAAAAAGATTCTCACCGAAGCGGACATCCGTAATCTGACTGCGGTCAGCCTGCAGACTCGCGAGCACAATTTTGGAGTGATTTTATTTCCCCATGCCGAACGACGAGCCTTCGGTTCGTCCGGGCCGCGACTGATGGTGGGTCTCGCTCTACAGCTAGGACTCACTCTGGAAAATTATGTGGTCAGCCACGACGCTCATCGCCGGACCAAGGAATACGAACTATTAACGGAGATTGGGAAGGCCATCAGTTCGCGGCTCGATCAGGACGAGATCATGCGGACGATTCAGGTCGAACTGGGGCAGATTTTCGATACCAGCCACTTTTACATCGCGTTCCAGGAGGCAGAAGAGCTGCGCTTCGAACTCGAGGTGCGGGACAACGTGGTTCTGCCAAAGCGCGCACGGGAACTGAGAAATGCATTCAGCGAATACGTGATTCGGACCGGAGAGCCGCTACTCATACGCTCTGACCTGGAGACTACACGGAAGAATCTGGGCATTGCCTATATTCCGGGCCGGCCGGCGAAGTGCCTGATCGCGGTGCCGATTTTCCTGAGCAACAAGCCTGCCGGCGTGATGGTCGCGATGAATCCCGACCGGGAATTCGTCTTCGAACAACGCGACTTGGATGTGCTGGCTACGGCGGCGGGACAGGTCTCGGTCGCGGTAGAGAATGCGCGGCTGTTTGCCGATGAGCAGCGCCGCTCGCGCCAGCTTGCATTCCTAAATAACGTTTCGCGCACCGCCATTTCCAGCGACGATCCGATGCACATGCTGAGCCAGATCGTGGGAGAAATTCAAAAGAATTTCAGCTTCGATCACATCGGCATCGGGCTGCTCGACTATGGGACCAAGGAGATCGAAATCAAGGCGGAAGCGGGAGTTACGGCACACTCCGTGGGCAAACGTATTCCGCTGGGGGCGGGCATTCTGGGCCGCGTGGCCCGCAGCGGCGAACGCGCGCTGGTGCAGCATGCGCTGCCGGGAAATCTGACAGGAATTCTGGGGGACTCGCGCGCGATCCTGTGTATTCCGATCACTTATGGTGAGTCGCTGCTGGGCGTGCTCAACATTGAGAGCCGGAACGAAAATGCATTCTCGCCGCAGGATGTTCTGATCCTGAACACGCTGGCCGACCTGCTGGCGACGGCGCTGCACAATGCTTTCGTTTTTCAGAAGCTGCAGCAGCAGTCGATCACTGACGGCCTGACCGGAATCAAGACACGCCGCTTCTTCTGGGAAGCGCTGTCGGCGGAGTGGAAGCGCGCTTCGCGTTCGGGCCGGCCGTTCTCCGTGGTGCTCATTGATCTTGACAAGTTCAAAGAGGTCAACGACACCATGGGCCACTTCGAGGGCGACCTGGTGCTGGCGCGGGTGGGGCGGTTGCTGGAGCAGAAGTCGCGGCAATCGAACGTCGTAGCGCGCTACGGCGGCGACGAGTTTATCGTGCTGATGCCCGAAACTGGCGCTGAACAGGCGCAGGTGCTGGCGGAACGCTTACGGCAGTGGCTGGCCAGCGACCCCATGCTGGCGGAGCACCGCGTCACTGGCAGTTTCGGGGTAGCGAGTTTTCCCATGCACGGTTTTTCGATCGAAGACATTATCCGTGTGGCCGATGCGGGCATGTACGTTTCGAAACGCTCGGGAGGGAATTCGGTTTCCACCGCGCAGGAATATGTCGAAGGGCAGGACTTCGCCCGCCAGCGGCAGCAAATCTCAGCGTATATCGAAGGGTTCCTGCAACGCGAGCAGGCCGGGCCCGAGCATCTCGAGGAGCTGACGTCAACCTTGTACAAGCTGTGCGGCGGGGAGGAAGATTGCAACGTGCCGGTGCTCAAGGAGGCGATTGAATCGCTGAGCCGGGCGGCGGAATCGCGCGAATTGCAGACGGCTGGCCACGGTGACCTGGTTGCGCGCTATACCGAGGTGATTGCGCGGGCGTTGGGATTGTCGTCGGAGGAAACGGCCGACCTGGTTTACGCGGCCCGGGTTCACGATGTCGGCAAGATATTTATTCCCGAGCGGATCCTCAACAAGCCCGGTCCGCTGACGGATGACGAGTTTCAGCAGGTAAAAATGCACGCGCATGTGGGCGCGGAAATTGTCGGCACCATTCCTCACAGCAAAATGATGCGGGAGGCGATTGAGCATCATCACCAGCGCTTTGACGGCTCCGGCTACCCCGACGGCTTGCGCGGCGAGGAGATTCCATTGTGGGCGCGGATCATCGCGCTGACCGACGCTTACGCCAACATGGTCACCGAACAATCGTTCGCCGCGGCGCGGACGCCCGAACAGGCGCTCGACGAACTCTCCAAGATGAGCGGAACTCGCTTCGACGGCATGCTAGTGCGCCTGCTGCTGCGGGGACTGAAGTCGGAGCGCATGTCCTCCGGCACCGGAGACTGAGGCGTCCACTCGCCACCACCCACCACTTGCAACGGCAGGCAGGAAACTGGAAACTAGTCTGCTATGTCGATCCCTCTCTCTCTGGCAGGTAGAGTAGCTCTCATTTCCGGCGGTTCACGCGGCATTGGAGCGGCTACGGTGCGGATGTTTGCCGCCGCCGGCGCCAAAGTCGCCTTCAGCTATCGCAGCGCGCGAGCGCAGGCGGACGCGCTAACCAAGGAATGTGGCGCGAGCGCGTGCCATCCCATTCAATCTGATCTAAAAACTCCGGAAGCTGCACGAGGCTTGGTAGACGAGACCGTCCGGCATTTCGGGCGGCTCGACATTCTCGTTGCCAATCACGGGGTGTGGCCGCCGGAAGACGTTCCGATCGACCGCATGTCGGATGAGCAATGGCGCTCGACGCTCTCTATTAATCTTGATGGAGTGTTTGGCTTGGTCAAGCACTCGGTGGCGCAGATGAAAGCGCAGCCTCGGAAAAAGGGTCCCGCCGGACACATTGTGCTGATCAGCTCGACGAGCGGACAGCGGGGCGAAGCGTTTCATTGCGATTATTCGGCGACCAAGGGAGCGCTGATCAGCATGACCAAGGGATTGTCGACGGAACTCGCATCCGCCGGGATCTACGTGAATTCGGTCGCGCCCGGCTGGGTTGATACCGAGATGAGCGCGGGGGCGCTGGAAGATCCAAAGAGCGGCGAGGAGATTCGCAGCACCATCCCCCTGGGCCGGGTGGGCAAGCCCGAAGAGATCGCGGCGCCTGTGCTATTCCTTTGCACCGAGCACGCCAGTTTCATTACCGGGGAAGTATTTAACGTCAATGGCGGAGCCGTCCTTACCGGATAAGAACTGCGAAAAGAGGCCCAAAAGGCCCCGGTAGAGCTTGCATTTCGGCGGTTTCGTGCATCCAAGCTAGGAAAGGAGCGTTGCGGCCGCAGGCGGAAAGTCCACCGAAAACGCTACAATTCTGGTTGCACGCTCACTCCCTTAAGGAATGAAACGATTTCTCCCCATGTTGGTTTTGGTGTGTTCGGGGCATTCCCTCGTATGGGGGCAGACTCCGAACGGAGCGGGCCCGGCGTCATCGCCGCCTTCTTCGAATACGGCCAAGGCCGCGCCAGCAATTTCTGTCGCCCAGGAAAATGATCAGCAGGCAAAGGCCCTGATCGATCAGGCCATCGAAGCGCTGGGTGGAAAGAGGTATCTCACTATTCGCGACCGCGAGCAGCAGGGACGGGCTTACAGTTTCCACCACGGGCGGCCCAGCGGAGAGGGCGCGCTGTTCTGGAGCTTCACTGAATTTCCTGACAAAGAACGAGTCGAGATCACCAAGGAGCGCGACATTGCTGAACTTTACGTGGGGAATAAGGCCTGGGAAATTACTTACAAAGGCCCGCATCCGATCGAGCAGAAAGATCTCGACGACTACCTGCGGCGGCGCCGCTTTTCGCTCGACACCATCTTGCGGACTTGGGTGAATGATCCCGGAGTCGTGCTGTTGTATGAAGGACCCGCAGTCGCGGCGCAACACCCGGCGGCGCAAGTCACGCTGATCAATGCCCAGAACGAGAGCGTCACTCTTTATTTCGATACTGACAGCCACTTGCCCATCAAGAAGTCGTTCTCGTGGCGGGATCCCGTCGACCGGCAGAAGAATATTGAAGAAGAGGTTTATGACGACTACAAGCCCGTGGCGGGCATCATGGCGCCCTATAACGTGACACGCTACTTCAACGGCGATATGGCGAGCCAGCGATTCCTGCATGAGGTGACGATCAATCAGGGGCTCGACCAGGCCATGTTCGACCCGAATTCCCATTACAACCCGAACAAAGCCACAGGGAAGCGCTGACGATCCCAAGCGAGAAATTTTCTGGGCATTTCGATTCACTCTGACGGCACGTATCAAACGAGCTCGCTACATTCCAGTAAGTCACTCAATTGCAGCTACTTACGGCGACCGTATCGGATTCCGAGTGTGCATCTCGCACTCGTCGGCAAGCCATTTACTGTGGCTTTTTTACCACATACGAGATTTGTAACCTTGGCGTAATCTACTGCATTCAGCCAAACGATTTGTCCGTGACCCCCGAGCAGACAATTCGCTGCGCAGTGGAGTGCAGCGGCATCGGCCTCCACAGTGGCGCTCCCGTTTCCGCGCGTATTTTGCCCGCCGCGTCGGGAACGGGCATTGTTTTCCGACGCACCGATCTCGACGGCTTCGAAATTGAAGCCATCAGCCGCAACGTGGCCCGCGTCAGTTACGCCACCAGCCTGATGAAAAAGGGCGTGCTCATCTCCACCACCGAGCACGTGCTTTCCGCCTTCATCGGCATGGGCATCGACAATGCCATCGTCGAACTCGACAATCTCGAACTGCCCATTCTCGACGGCAGCGCCCGGCCGTTTGTCGAGATGATGCAGAAGGCGGGAATCCGCAAGCAGCGGCGGCCGCGCAAGTATTTGAAGATTCGCCGCGAGGTGGAGATGCGCGAGGGGAACAAGTTCATCGCGGTGTATCCTGGCAACACCTATTCGGTTTCCTATTCGATCAATTTCCCGCATCCGCTCATTGGCAAAGAAACGTTTCAGGTGGAACTGACCAACGGAAGCTATCTGCGCCACATCGCGGGGGCGCGCACCTTTGGTTCGCGGCAGGACGAGAAGGCGATGCGCAATATGGGATTGATTCGCGGCGCTTCCAGCGAGAATTGCATCGTGCTGACTCGCGATGGCGTGGAGAATGGCCCGCTGCGCTTTGCCGACGAATTTGTGCGCCATAAGATTTTGGACTTGGTCGGGGACCTGGCTCTTTTGGGAAAACAGATTCTCGGCAATGTGGTCGCCGACCGCGCCGGTCACGCCATGCATACGGCGCTGGTCTCGCGCATTCTGCGGGACAAGACGCTGTGGGAAGAAGTTACTTTCCCGCATGAGGAGCGGGCCACCGCCGTGGCGCACAGCTCTGAGGCCTCGGCCGGATCGTCTCTCTGATTGTCAGGCCGGGATTTACCGCTAGTCTGCGGGCTCGCAGGGGATTTCGCTGGCGTCGGATCGATCCGGAAGTTGCTCCTGCAGCAATCGTTCGAGCTCCGCCCGGGTGCAGTCAATGACGGCGGCCGCAAATTTCCGCGCGGATTCCTGCCGCTCTTTCGACAGCTCTTTCACCCGCATATTCAACAGGGGAATATCCTGCTCAAACCAGCGCAGCGTTCGTTGCACTCTCGCAATACGGAAATCATTGCTCAACATAGAACTCTCCCGTCGAAGAATGATCTTTTAGATTGCCACGCATACAGCGGCGCGCAAGTTTAAAGTCAGGTACCTGTGGCGCTAGTGAATTCTAGCCAGATCGGATGGAGGATGAAATTGAGAGGATGAAATTGAGATGAGGATACTGCGGGTGGCGACCGAAAAATCTAGTTAGAGTTTTCGGCTTCTGCTGCCAATTTCTCTTTGGCGCCGGGAAATTCCTGTTCCATGCGCTCGTCGAGCCAGGTTTCGAGTTCCGTCTGCAGTTTCTTTGGAACATTGAGGAAACGGAATCCGGCAAAGCCCTTGACGTCGACCCAGGCGACCTCGGCTTCCACTTCGAGGTGAACGTTCTTGCCGGGCAGCGAGAATTTGAGAATAGGAGCTGACTTTCTGGGCAGGCTTCCCCGCATCATGAGCGCCATGCCGCCTTCGCTGATGTTGGTGCTGGTCGCGTTCAAGGTTTTTCCGTCAACTAAGACCTTGACCAGCATTTTCACTGGCTGGCGGAAGTAGCGGCGGCGCTCCTTGATCATGAAATTCAATGCCGCATGAAAACAGCGCGCTGCGTTCAGGGCGCTGATAGGCTTCTGTAAAACGAAGTTCGCGCCCATGCCAAAGGCTTCCTGGGTGGTTGTTCTTTTTCCGTTGAGGATGGCGAAGGCTACCGAATTCTTGTTGCTGGGAGTGGACTTCAGGCCCTGCAGCACCGCCAATCCGCCGTTCAGATCGTCACAGTCGACGATGACCGCGTCGAACTTGTCCGATATCAGAATATCGGTACCGGCCCGCGCTTCATTGCAGATCTCGACCTCAATCGACAATTTTTCGAGCGTAGGCCGGATCACGCGCAACACTTCCGGGTCCTTGCTCAGAACGAGCGAGTCCAACGTCATACCGTTGATTCTAGGGGCGTGTGGTGAAGGCACGATAGTGACCAAGGTGATGGAACCTTTGTAGAGACTGCAGCGTGTGAACCGGAATCCTGCTCGAATTTTTTACGAAATCCGAACACGCGTAGGATGATGCTGTGCAGTTTGAAAAACATGGCCGCACCATAAGCGCTGAATGCCCAATCTAGCCTATCTTTCGCTGGGATCGAACATAGGGGATCGCGAGAAAAATCTTCGCGATGCGATCGCCCGGCTCATGGCGGGCGAGCCGGTAACGTCAGTTTCTTCATTCTATGAAACTGAGCCCGTCGATTTCACCGATCAAGCGTGGTTCCTGAACTGCGCGCTGGCGCTGGAAACATCAGAGAGCGCTCAGCAACTGTTGAAGCGCATTCTTCAGATCGAGCGCGAAATGGGGAGGCAGCGTCTTCAGAAAAAGGGTCCACGCATCATCGACATCGACATTCTTTTATTTTCCGACCAGATCATCGATTCGCCCGAGCTAACCCTTCCTCATCCTGCGATGCACCGCCGCCGTTTTGTGCTGGAACCGCTGGCGGAGATCGCGCCGGAAGCGCGGCATCCGGTGCTGAGGAAGACGGTTCGTGAACTGCTCGACGCGTTGCCGGCTGGACAGAGCGTGCGGAAACAGCCAGAACCATAGCCACGGATTACACGGATCATCACGGATCAAAAACTTAAGATCGGTGAAAATCCGGGAGGATTCGTGGCAGATTCTTAGGGCAGGATAATGCGGCTTCCAGCCTCCTGGGGGGCGAGGATAGCCGATTCTTTTTCCGGAAACTGCGCGAACAGGAACTCCACGAAGGCCCGCGACTTTGGACGGCCCGACGTCCGTCCGTACGCCAGGCGCACTAGAAAGACTAATGCCTTCAGCACGTCAGAGTCGCGAAGCGTCGAATAGCCCACGTGCTTCTGTTCAGCCTCGCGATATTCCTTCACCATGTTTTCGACTTCGGCCGCCACGCGGCGCTGCGAATCGCTGGTCAGAGGCGGCTCGTAGTGAAGGCCGGAGTTCACCAACCGTTCGTAACTCGTCGCCAAAGTCGAGAGCGCGTCAATCAAATCCGGATCGTGCAGGCTGCGGTCGGCGTGGGCCGCTTTCGCCAGGGCATAGGTCAGCCCCATCAGCAGGTGTTCTTTCTCGTACATGAACTGATCGGACACCTGGATTTGCAAGAATAATCCCGCAGGATCGATCTGGTCCGCGGAGCGTGGCGGTTCATGCTCGCGTGCCTGGCGCAGATAGGTGCAATCGCTTGGACAGTCGAGCGTCACTTCGCGCTGCTCGCCGCAGCACTGCGGGCAAATACGCCCGTGAACCGCGGGGCAAAAGCGTTTTTCCTTGCGAACTTCGCAGATGGCACAAGCCAATTCGGCACTCCTGCAGCATTGTTATTATGGCATCCTGCTGGAATTTAAGATTGTAGATTGCAGATTTCAGATTGTGGGCACGAGTAACGGTAGCTAGCTCCCGAGAGGAGTCGAGTTTGAAATCTACAATCTACAATCTTCAATCTGAAATCCGCCCGGTTACCACGCTGGTACGCATGGCAGGCCCACTTCGTCGACTTGGCGCATCAGAAGCCCTGTAAATATGCCCTGTTTCGCGTATCTAAATTAGAAAACCCTTGTAAATAAAGGTGTTTTCCACAGGCCCATGGGTATAAGATAGGCCCCGCTGGTATTAAACTGATTTCTGTCGAGGAGAAAACATATGGCAGCAGGTTTGACAAAGACACAGCTCATCCGGCATCTGGCCGAGAAGACCGAGCTCCCGAACAAGACCGCGGCGGCGTTCCTGGAACAGCTGGCCGACACCGCTATCAAAGAAACCAAGAAAAACGGCATCTTCGTAGTGCCCGGCTTGGGCCGTCTGGTGAAGGCGCACCGCAAGGCTCGCGTGGGACGCAACCCGCAGACCGGCGAACCCATCCAGATCAAGGCTAAGACCGTGGTGAAATTCCGCGTGGCCAAGGCCGCGAAGGACGCGATCGCCCCCAAGAAGTAGTTGCGTGCAAAGATCGATTGCGAAGGCCGGATTCGTCCGGCCTTTGTTTTTATGGAGCGAGTTTCAAGGTTTCAAAGTTGCAACGTTTCAAGAGGCGGCAAATCGAAACCCGAAACGTTGAAACCCTGCAACTTTGAAACTTTGAAACCTGACTACTACAACTGGATCGTCATCGGAATTGGCGACATCGCCACGCGCCGCGTTATTCCTGCGATTCAAGCCGAGCCTCGAAGCCGTCTCTACGGCTTGGTCACGAGGGATCCGGCAAAGGCTGCGGCTTATGATGCGCGCGTTTTCGCAACTCTCGCGGAAGCTCTGGCCGACTCCGCGGTGCACGCCGTATACGTCGGCACGCCCGTGTTTCTGCACGCGCCGCAGACGATTCAATCGCTGCGCGCCGGCAAGCATGTGCTGTGCGAAAAGCCCATGGCGATGAACGAGGCCGAGGCTCGGACCATGCTGCAGGCCGCGGACCAGAGCGGCAAAACTTTTGGAGTCGCGTACTACCGCCGCTCTTATCCCAAGGTTCAGCGTGCAAAACAACTGCTGGCCGCGAGCGCGATCGGCACGCCGGTTCTGGCCGAACTTACCAGCCATGGATGGTTTGACGGACAAGGCAGCCGCAGTTGGCTGGTCGATCCCGCTAAGGCCGGAGGGGGGCCATTGTTCGATATTGCCTCGCACCGCATCGACGTTTTGAATTTTCTTTTCGGCCAGCCACTGCGGGTGAGCGCGCAACTGTCGAACGTGGTGCATCACTATGCTGTCGAAGACAACGCTACGGTGCTGATCGAATATGCCGGTGGAGTTCGCGGCGTGGTCGATGTGCGCTGGCACTCCAAGGTTTCGCGCGACGAATGCCGCATCCGTGGAACTGATGGCGAGATGGAACTCTCTCCGTTGAACGGCCCCGACCTCATTTATCCCGGAGCCCGCGAGAGTTTGCCGCCGCACGCCAACCTGCACTATCCCATGCTGGAAAATTTTGTGGATGCGATGGAAGGAAAAGCTCCGCTGCTAGCTAGCGGAGCGTCCTCGTTCTGGACAGATTGGGTCACGGAACGAGCGCGTTAGTTACGTATGTAGGGACAGCCGCCTCGGCTGTCCGCAGATTTTTACTTTCACAGGAGCCGTCGAAAAACACGACCGCGGTGGCGTAGGGATCCTTCGACTGCGCCGCCCGACTCGCTTCGCTCGACGGGCAGCTTCGCTCAGGATGACAACTCACTTTTTTGTCTTTTTCATTTCGCGTATTCGTTCTTCACCACCTCGCCGCCTTTCATCACAAACTTCACGCGCTCGAGAGTGGTGACGTCCTTCAAAGGATCGCCGTCCACGGCGACAATGTCCGCCCAGGCTCCAGGCTCCAGAGTGCCGACCTTCCCCGACCAGCCCAGCAGGTCCGCTGCGTTCAGCGTAGCCGCCTGAATCGCCTGCAGCGGCGTGAGGCCAAGCCTGACCATCACCGCAAACTCGTGGGCATTCAGGCCGTGCGGATAGACCGCGGCGTCCGTTCCAAAAGCAACCTTCACTCCGCTGGCGAAGGCGTGCGCAATGTTCTTCCGCGCGGCCGGGATGACTTCCTGCGCTTTGGCGAGCAGAGGGGGCGGCAGGTGAGTAAGACCGGCGTTATCGATCATCCAGTCGCCCAGATAAAGCGTCGGCACCAGATACGTGCCGTGCTCCTTCATGGCGGCAATGCCGGCGTCGTCAATATACGAGCCGTGCTCAATGGAATCGACCCCGGCCTCGGCTGCCCAGCGAATGCCCTCGGCGCCGTGCGCGTGGGCGGCGACTTTGCGGCCCAGGCGGTGCGCGTCGGCCACGATCGCCTTCATCTCTTCCAGCGTGTATTGCGAGTGCTGCGGGTTGTCGCCAAGAGAAAGCACTCCGCCGGTCGCGCAGACCTTGATAAGATCGGCGCCGTATTTGATGTTCTCGCGAACTTTGTGCTGCACTTCGGCGATGCCGTCGGCCGCGCCGTCGCTGGTGGCGTGATATTCGTAGGGCAACATGTTGTTGTCGCAATGCCCGCCCGTGATGCTCAGCGGCGGTCCGCTCACCAGTAGCCGAGGGCCGGGCACGTCGCCCGCGTTGATCGCATCTCGCAAAGCTACGTCGGTATAGCCCCGGGCTCCCACATTGCGCGCGGTGGTGAAGCCGGCGAGCAGCGTGGTCCGAGCATTCTTGGCGCCGATGAGCGCTTCTCGCGGCACAGAGATCGCCAGCCGGTCGTATCCAAACTTTGGTTCGCTGGTCAGGTGCGTGTGTGCATCAATCAGGCCCGGTAGCACAGTCGCGTTCGGCAGATCGATGCGAACCGCGTCTGCGGGAATCTTCGCTTCAGCCCCGCCGATGCTCGTGATCTTTCCGTCTTCGATCACGATCGTCTGATCAGCCAGCATCTTGCCGGTCTTTACGTCGAGCAGGTGTCCGGCATGCACGACCACGTGCCGCGAGGCCTGGGCATTTCCCGCCACACTCACAAAAAATAGAGCCACTCCAAACACAACCGCGCACACCTTATTCCTCATGACTTTCCCTCTCCTAAAAAATGTTGGGTGGATAACAGCGATGGGATACCAATGCGAGCTGTGGCGCAGGACACGACGTCCGCTGCGCCGGAACCTGTCAACGGCAGGCGGGGGTTAGTTCGCGCGGGATTCTGAGTTTCGCTGCGGCGAGCGGGCAGAGCCTAGCCTCCCGGCCCGTCGTTGGAAACGTATTGTTCCAGCGCGTCCAGTTCGTGGCTCAGGTCGTCCACACGCCACTCCAATAGATTTCGTATGGAGAGAATGCCCAGGAGTTTGCCGTTGTCGTCCGCGACCGGCAGATGGCGGAAGTGCCGCTCCAGCATGATGCTTAGGGCTTCGCCGGCTCCCGTGGCTCGCGTGGCCATTTCGACCGGGGTGGTCATCAGCTCGCGAACCGAAGTCTGCCTGGGGTCCACATGGCTGAGCGCCATTTTTCGCAGCACGTCGCGCTCGGTAAAAATTCCGGCAACGCGATACTCGCTGTCAACCACGGCGACCGCGCCGACGTGATGGTCCAGCATTTTATGAATGGCGTCGGCAACGGTGGCTTCCAGCGACACCGCAGCAATTTCCCGATCACAAAGATCCAGGACGCTCATAAGCCCTCCTTCAAAACAGCCGAGGCCGTCTTACTTGCAAAACGGATGCAGGCATTATGCTCACGGCAGGCGCGAAGTCAAGGAAATTTGCGACAAAAATGCGGGGACAAGCCCGTTTCGAGAAAGCCGACTGTCCAAATTCAGGACGGACCTACTTCCCCCGGAACACTTTGCCGTCCTTCATCACGAACTGCACGTTTTCCAGCGTCTTGATATCGCGCAGCGGGTCTCCTGGCACTGCAACGATGTCGGCAAACGCGCCCGG
This sequence comes from uncultured Acidobacteriaceae bacterium, assembly GCA_963708335.1. Lineage (GTDB taxonomy): Bacteria > Acidobacteriota > Terriglobia > Terriglobales > Acidobacteriaceae > Sulfotelmatobacter. The sequence goes on from OY970205.1 coordinate 727,322, forward strand.
AGCCACCACTCCGATCTCGCCCTCCATGTCGAGCATGACCGCCGCGCGCGAAGTTGCGGCCTGGATGGCATCCATTGGCGACATGCCGAATTCCACCATGCGCGAGAATTCCTGGGCAATCGGCTCCGTCCAGGGGATTCCGCCCATGTCGGTTCCGAAGACGATCTTGACGCCCGACTTCATCGCCTTTTTGAACGAAACTTCGTGGACCGAAGCGCGCAGGCGGTCGCGCTGCCCCGCCGGCGTGCCGGGCGCGGCCCAGTCGGAGTAATAGACACTCAGGGTCGGCACATACCAGGTGCCCTGTTTCAGCATCTGAGCAATGGCGGCGTCGTCCAGATCGAGCCCGTGCTCGATAGAGTCGCATCCGCCATCGAGCGCGCGATGCAGCCCGATTCCGCCGTAGGCGTGACACGCGACTTTCTTGCCCCAGCCGTGAGCCTCGTCGACGATGGCGTGCAGTTCTTCAACCGTCAGGGTCGGCTGCGAAACCAGCTCTCCGTGCTTGCCCACCCACGAGCGATGCGTCATGTAGACCTTAATCCAATCGGCGCCGTGGTCGAGCTGTTCGCGAGCTGCCTTGCGGGCTTCCACCGGTCCGTCGACAATTTGCACGCCTTTCGGCATTTCCAGTTCGGGCGCGTAACCTTCCAGAGGATACCCGCCGGTGGTCGAGATCGCGCGCGTCACCACGAGTAGCCTGGGCCCGGGAATGTATCCGCCTTCAATTGCCTCTTTGATGCCGACGTCGCCATAACCCGCGCCCTCGGTTTCCAGGTCACGCAGAGTGGTGAAGCCCTGCTCGAGCGCGCGCCGAGCCGAGACGGTGGCCCGCGCCGCGCGCAGCGCTAACGGCGCCATCAGAATGTTGGCGTCGTATCCGCCCTGCGCCGGATCTTCTCCCTGTAGAAAAATGTGCGTGTGCGAATCGATCAGGCCGGGAAGAACGGTTTGCTTCGACAGGTCGATGACCGCTGCGCCGTCTGGAACCTTCGCGTTTGCCCCGTCTGAGACACTCTCGATCCTGTTGCCTCGAACGACGATTACCTGGTCGTGGCGAACCTTGTCGGACTTGCCGTCGATCAACGTGCCCGCGCGGATGACAGTTACTGCGGGAGTCTGAGCAAACAGTGCCGCAGCGCAGAAAAATACACTCACAGCTACCCGGCGCAAAAAATTCATCGTAGTTCCCCCGGCGCAGAATTGTACGACGAAATCAGCTGAACCGCTGACTACGATCCCACGACCGCGTCCGCTTCAATTTCCACCAGAATCTCCGGCGAGATGAGCGCGCTCACCTGCACCATCGATGTGGCGGGGCGAACGTCGGCGAAGAATTCTCCGTGGGCCTTTCCCACTTTTTCCCATTCGGCGATGTTGGTTACATACATGCGAGTGCGCACCACGTCTTTCATGCTGGCGCCCGCTTTCTTCAGTGCACTCTCAATGTTCTTCAACGTCTGTACCGCCTGCGCGTAAACGTCTCCCACGCCAACGATCTTGCCATCCGGCCCAGTGGCCGTGGTGCCCGAGACGTGAATGTAGGAACCGACTTTTACCGCACGAGAGTAACCAACGATCGGCTCCCACGCTGTGCCGCTGGAAAAGTTCTGCCGCTGGTTTGGCTGTCGTTGCACGTTCAATCCCTCCCGTTCGGGCCTGATTCTAACAAGGAGAAACGCACGTTTCGGCTCAGAATTAGCAGCCGACATCGTCGACTGCCAGCAAACTACAGGGAAATCCCGCTACATCTCGTTCTCCAAACCTGTAAGACGTAATGGAAACCGTGCACAACTCACCAACCATTCGTCGACTTCTAATTCATTCGAAAAATGAATCATGCCGATAAACAAAAGTCACTTGCGTTTCGGCATCGAAGTAATGTATCTAGTGCGCAGGTGGCTGAAACTCCGCCTGCCGTGCGGAGTTCAGGGGGGTCGAAAATGATTCCGGAATCGCATCCGTTGCAGGAATTGTTTCAGGATCTGGTAGGACGACACTACGCCGAGCAAATTGGAATCCGCGATCCGCAAATCGTCGCCTACGTCTCGCATCTGCTGGCAGAATTTTGCGAAGCCGATCAACTTTATAGAATTCAGGATGCCGCCAATCGCCGGCTGGCCGACGTCGGCGAGATGCTGCTCGAATCCGATCCGGTTTACGGGCCGGCTCCGTCCTTTGACCGCGAGCGCCAGGTGCGGAAACATATTGGAGATTACACACTGTTCTTCGCGGGCATGTTCCCCGAGAGCATCAATCACTTCCGCCTTCGCCGCAATCGTCTGGAAAATTTCGTCGAGTGGGTCAAGGCCGGCAAGGAAAGTTATTACATCGTCTCCAAGTTCGAGCACTTCGAGTACGCCAAAGTCGCGCCATTATTTGCCAGCCTCTCCAAAAACTTTGAAGAATGCGTTTACGGCCTGAACATGGTGAAGAACGATCTGGAGGAGATGCAGCATCCCATCGTTCGCCGCACCGACGACCTGATTATGTAAGAGGGACGGAGGACGGGAGCAAGCTGTGAGCCGCAAGCCTACATGCGCAGATCTCTTCCACTGGCCATGCGATAAAAACTCAACGCCGCACTGCCCTGCGCCAGGTGACGAAACCGGCGCAAGTGCCCGAACTCCTCTCCCGGATCGAATTTCTTTTCATGTTCGGCAATGACGACCGACATCGCCCAGACCAGCGAAGAATCCGCCAGGGCCCTCAAGGTTTTCGCGTAAGCATCCGCCACGCGGTACGGCGGATCGAGGAACACCACGTCGGCCGCCACATGTTTTCGCTCCATGCGCCAGAAGGCCCGCGGCAACTCGTCCTGAAAAATCTTGAAGCCACTGTTGATGCCGAGACTCTGAAGATTGGCGCGGATCGCATCGGCCGCCGCGGCTGAATGCTCGACGAAATAAACTTCCTTGGCGCCGCGGCTCAGGGCTTCGATGCCGACCGCGCCCGTTCCCGCGAACAGATCGAGCCAGATGCTGCCTTCGAGCGCGCCCGGATTCCCCGCTGTGAGCACGTTAAACAGCGTCTCCCGCAGACGGTCCGAGGTGGGGCGCACGTCCATTCCGCGCAGTGTACGCAGCGTCCGGCTTCGATATTTCCCTGCGATTACTCGCATGCCTCTGTACTCTCGCGTCCCGCAATCACTATATCCATCCATGTAGAATAAAAGTAGCAAAGCCCTATGCGGAGTTGGTCCATCCCGGTTGGACGCCTGTTTGGCGTGGAAGTGCGCATCCATCTGACCTTTTTCATACTTCCCCCGTTCATCTTCTGGACGGAGTACGCCGCGCACCAGGGATCCGCCAACGGACCTCGTGATCTGGCGCTGGTGGGGATCATACTGGCTTGCGTTGCAGCGCATGAATGCGGACACATGCTGGCTGCTCGCCGCTTTGGAATGATTCCGAAAGCCGTAATCCTGCTGCCGCTGACTGGCGTCGCACTCTACGATGAATCCCGGGTCGATAAAACGCAGCCGCCCGCCCTGATATGGAAACGCGAGATTCGCCTGGCTTTGATTGGGCCGCTGGTGAGCCTCGCACTGGCCGGCGTTTCGGCCGCCGTCGTAAGCATCTCCGGAGTTGGAATCGATCTTTGGAAGTGGCCCTTTCTGCAGGCGAGCAATTTGCCGCGCAGCCTAGTGTGGGCCAACCTTTATCTGGCGATTTTCAATCTCATGCCCGCTTATCCGCTCGATGGCGGGCGCGTTTTGCGGGCATTTCTGGCTCGTACCCTCGACGCTTCTTCCGCGACACGCCGCGCGGTTTCCATCAGCAACGCCATAGCCATGGTTCTGATGCTCGCCGGCTTGTTCAGCGATAGCTGGCTAACCATGGTCGGCGTCATCGTGTTCTCGGCCGCCCAACTTGAAGAGCGGGCGCTGGTTTTCCAGTCCGTGCTCGACAACGTTCGCCTGGAAGAAGTGATGCTCACCGACTTCGCCACGCTCTCGCCCGCCGACACGCTGGAAGACGCGCTGGAGAAGGCAGTTCATTCCTTGCAAGATGATTTTCCAGTAGTTCGTGGCAGCGATATGGTGGGAGTGATTTCGAAGCAGCGCATCCTCGATGCGTTGCGCGCCGAAGGAAACGGCTACGTTCAGGCGGTAATGAATAAGATATTCGAAGTCTCTCTGCGCCAGGACTCGCTCAGTTCAGCCTTTCGCAAGCTGACGGCCCGCAATTCCAGCATCATTCCTGTGGTGGAAGACCAGCGCCTGATCGGCATCGTTACATTGCAGAATTTGATGCACTCCATGGCCCTGCTGGCCGAAAGCCGCAAACTCCGCCGCGACGAAGCCGAATCGTAAACCGTCACATCTAAACAAGTGTCGACAGCCGCCTCGGCTGTCGGGCGCAGAGCCTACCTTGACCGAAGTCGAAGGGGCGAAGCAAATCCGCGCAATGATGCTCACCCCGTCACTTCCACCCGCGCGAACAATTTCAGCATCTCTTCTTCTGACGGAGGCTGCAGTAAATTGCGCGCGATAAATTCTTCCGCCTGCGGATACCCTGTCTTCCGAATACGCTCGGCCGCGTGCGCAAGGTCGTAATTCGTATGCCGCAATTCAATCGTTGGTCCGAGCAAGAGCCAATCGGCTCCCGGCTTTCCAAACGGCATGCCCACGCTACCCGCATTCACCACGCGGGTCTCGCCGATCATTCGATCGAACTGCATGTGAGTATGCCCGCAGATGACCACCGCAGCGTCGACTTCATCAAAGATCGGCAGCAAACGTTCTTCCGGCGCCAAACGAGTAAATATCTCATTCTCGTTTCGCGGCGTGCCGTGGCAGAACAGCACGTCGCCCAGACCATCAATCGCAAGGCGAATCGTCTTCGGCCAATCGCTGATCTCGCGCGCATGCTCGGCGGAGAGTTGTTGCGCCGTCCAACGGATAACTTCGCGCGCCTGCTCGGGCAGCGGGTAGGCTTCGGCGCCCGCGATCTCGGCCAGCACGGCAACCTCGCCGTTGCCTTGAATGAATTGAGTGGGAATTTCGAGACTCGCCAGCCGTGCCAGCGTCTCGATCGGCAGCGGTCCGGGCAGCACGTCGCCTCCAACCACGATCTGCTCTACGCCGACCGCGCGAATCTCGTCCAGCACCGCATCGAGTGCTGGCAGATTGCCGTGAATGTCGTAGATTGCCGCGACCCGCAAGCTTCACCTGCCCAGCGTCTCAGAGCAACTGCACAGCCTTCGCCTGCTGCACCGCCGGAATTTGGCGCAGCTTCGCCAGCACTTCTTCCGGCACGCGCCCATCGACGTGAACCACGGCAATCGCTTCGCGCGGCTGGTCGGATTCTTTCTGGACTTCCTTCTCAATACCGCGTCGGCCCAGCGAGAAGTCGGCAATGTTGATCGACTCCTCGCCCAAAATCGTTCCGACCTTGCCGATGACGCCCGGCACGTCGCGGTTCCGCAGGTAAATCAGGCTGCGTTCCAGCGGCGCTTCCACGTCGATGCCGTCCACGTGGAGCAACCGCGGCTCGTTGCCATGCAGCACCGCGCCTTTCACCATGCGCTCTTCCGTAGAAGTCTTCAGAAAAATCGAGAGCACGCTCCCCGCGCCTCCGGTCGAGGCCTTCGCTTTGTGCGATTCCAGCACTCGCAGGCCGCGCTCATCCGCGATGGTCGCGGCATTCACCAGGTTCGCTTTTTCCTCCAGCGCCTGGTTCAGGATGCCCTTGATCGCGCCGTTGCGAATCAGTTCGGTCTTCCATTCCGCAATGTGCCCGCTATAGCGAATGGAAATTTCCTCGATGCTGCCCTCCGACACCTGCGACAAAAATCCTCCCAGTCGTTCGGCGAGTACGATGTAGGGCTGCATCATGGCATACTCTTCGGCCGATACCGACGGCACATTCACGGCGTTCTGAATCACACCGTGCTTCAGATATTCCTTCACCTGCTGCGCGATCTGCACGCCCACGGCCTCCTGCGCCTCAAACGTGGAGCCGCCCACATGGGGAGTGAGGAGAACGTTTTCCAGCGCCAACAGCGGCGAATTCTTCGGAGGCTCCTCGGCAAAAACATCGATCGCCGCAGCCGCAACTTGCTTTTTCTTGAGCGCCTCGGCCAGGTCGGCCTCATTCACCAGTTCGCCACGGGCGCAGTTCACTAGCCGCACGCCCTTCTTCATCTTCGCGATCGATGCCGCGTTGATCATTCCGGTAGTTTGCGGCGTCAAGCCGACATGAAGCGTGATGTAATCCGCCGCGCCATACAGTTCGTCCAGTCCCGCCAGCCGGATGCCTTGTTCCTTGGCCACGGCGACAGAAACAAACGGATCGTGCGCCACCACGTCCATGCCAAACGCGCGCGCCCTTCGCGCCACCTCCATGCCGATCCGTCCCAGGCCGATGATGCCCAGCGTCTTGGCACGCAATTCTGTTCCTTGCAGAGATTTCTTCTCCCACTTCCCGGCGTGCATGAGCGCGTCGGCGCGGCACAGATGGCGAGCCATGGCCAGCATCATCCCCAGGGTCTGTTCCGCCACGGCAACCGCGTTGCCGCCCGGGGTATTCATCACCGCGATTCCCAGATGCGTGGCGGCGTCCAGATCGATGTTGTCTACGCCGACCCCGGCTCGCCCGATTACGCGCAATTTCTTGGCGTGCTCCAGCAGTTTGGCGTCGGCCTGCACCGCCGACCGCACGATCAGCGCGTCCGCGGACTCCAGTTGCTGTTCCAGCTTGCCATCCAGTTGCTCCGCCGTAAGCACCGTCCAGCCGGGCTCCTGCAGCTGTGCTACGGCCGACGGCGAGATTTTCTCCGCTACGATGATTTTCACGTATGACTTCCTTTGAAGGAGATTTCTGTTCCTGAAATTCGTTTGACAACTATTGGTGGGCGTTGGGATGCGAACTGACACATCCGGTCCAATCACACTTACAGTGAGTTGATCCTGGCGTGCTAAATCTCGGCACGGCCCTCAGGCGCCGACCAGTTGCCGCTTGCCGGATTGAGTGCGCGCATAGACTTCCTGCGCGGCTCTCACCGCGGCGCCGTATTCCACACTCTGGTCGGTGACCCGGGCCAGCACATGCTCCAGTGCGCCCAGAATACCGATCGTGTCGAGGTAGTCGTAGTACCCGATGTGCGCGATGCGGAATAGCTTGCCTTTCATCTCGCCCTGTCCGTTGGCAACGACCGCGTCAAACGCTTCGCGGAACTCTTTCACGATCTTGCTGGAGTCGAGTCCTTCCGGCGCGCAAATCGCCGTGAGCGCCGCGGCGGGCGCAGACGCGTAGAGTTTCAATCCCAAAGCCTTCGCCCCGGCACGCGTCATCTCTGCACATAATTCAGCGTTGTTGACCAATTCTTCCCGGCCAGTTGAAAGATCGCCATTACCCATCGCGCGAATGAACTCCAGCGCCGCTCCCAACGCCGCAAACAGCGAGGTAGCCGGCGTATATGCCGATTCTCCCTTGGCTGCCGACTTCCGCTCCTTGCGCAGGTCGAAGTAATAGCGCGGCGAAGTCGTGGTATCCATACGCTTCCACGCCCGCTCGCTCACCGCGCAGTACGCCAGCCCAGGAGGAATCATCAGCGCCTTTTGCGATCCGCCAATAATGAAGTCCACGCCCCACCCGTCGACGTTGAGATGAGTCGTGCCCAGTCCGGTGATCGCATCCACCACGAGCAGAATATCGCCACCGTGGCCGCGCACAATCTTCGCGATGCCTTCCACGTTGTGCCGCGCTCCTGTGGAACTCTCGGTCGCCTGCACGAACACCGCACGCACGTCGGAAGTCACCCTCGCCCGAATCTCGTCCAGCGAAAACGTCTCGCCGTAAGGAACGCTCAGAACATCTACCTTGCAGCCGAATGCCTTGGTCAGCCCCGTCCAGCGCTCGCCGAACTTGCCCGCCGTCAGCACCAGAACCTTGTCGCCCGGCGACGTCAGGTTCGACACCGACGCCTCCATTATGCCTGTGCCCGAGCAGGCCAGCACCAGCACATCGTTCTTGGTACCAATGAAGTCCTTCATGTCCGCCAGCACCCGCTGGTACAGCGCGCGAAAGTCTGCTGTGCGATGATGCGCGGTAAAGGAAGCCATGGCCGTTTGCGCCGCCGGCAACAGGGGCGTCGGTCCGGGAGTAAAGAGACGATTCTTATGCAGCATGAGTCACATCCTTACAGGTGGGGATAAGTAATTAGTTTACCGGAAGCGCCCGATTGCAGCACGTTCGGACGCGGCAATCTTGTACCGCAAAACCGGATAACGTGCAGTGATCCGCGTCACGAAACGCACAAAACACGTAGCCCCGGACGCATTCGTCCGGGGCCGTAGTTGTTATGTTTTCTGCCGGCGTTTCCATAAGTAGGCGCTCTCAACCCCGTCCAGTCTTCGACGCCAGAATCTCCGGCTTGGCAATGTCCGGCGCCTTGGCGAACAAATCTTTCGCCTTCGCGAAAAGCGCTTTGGCAATTTCGCCATTGAGGTGAGCGTTGCGGCCATTCTCGTCGGCGAATGTATCGAAGATGCCGTATTTTCCCGGCCCCATTTTAATGGCGTACCAGGTGACTGTTCCCGGCTCACGCTCCGCCAACGGCAGCGCCGACTTTAAAAACTCTTCAACTTCTTTTTCTTTCCCCGGTTTAGATTCCAATTGCGCCCAGATTGCAAGCTTTCCCATGATAGTTTCCTCCAGCGTGTCTGATGCTCCCTGTACAAGTTTGGTCGCGCAAGAATGCCGCCCAGCGGGTGCCCTACCCTTCTCGCGTTTCGCGAGAGGAGCCTGCCCTGAGCTTGCCGAAGGGTGGGGATTCTGACTCGAGCATCACTCTCCCGCCTCGCCGTCTATAATCCCCTCATGAGCCTTACAGAACAGATTCAGAAAGATATCGTCACCGCCATGAAGGCGAAGGACGAAGCGCGCCTCTCCACGTTGCGCATGGTTAAAAGCGCCTTGCACCTTCGCCAGGTCGAAAAAATGGCGCCGCTCGACGACAAGGAATCCCAGGCCGTGCTGGCCATGCTCATCAAGCAGCGCAAAGATTCCGTGGAGCAGTTCACTAAAGGCGGACGGCAGGAGATGGCCGACAAAGAAGCCGCCGAAATCGTGGTAATCGAATCCTATCTACCCAAAGCTGCAGGAGAGGCGGAAGTAGTCGCCGGAGTCAAAGCCGCCATCGCGGAGATGGGCTCGCCCACAATGAAAGACATGGGCACGGTGATGAAGACGGCCATGGCGAAGTTCAACGCCGCCGGCATGCGCGTCGATGGAAAGATGGTCAGCGAAATCGTGAAGAAAGAACTAGCGGGGAAGTAGCGTTGCACACGTAGCGGCGGACGCATTCGTCCGCCGGTCGACCTCATGTGGGGACAGCCGCCCTCGGCTGTCCGTCGAGCGAAGCTCGACATTGGCTATCTCACTTTGGCGCCGGTTCTCCTTCCAGCCGCGCCGCAAACTCCGGGCTGTAAGTCTTGATCGACTCCGCGAAATTGTCTTTCATGTCGTCGCGACTCTCGGCAGGCCAGAGATCCAAATCCGCCATCGCTTCGTCGTACTGACGACAAAGAACGCGCTGCAAGGCACGGGATAGCAGCGCACTTACCACATCATCAAATTCAAAGCTCCCCTCGCCATCGAACTTTTTCGCCGACTGCAACTTCTTCAGATTCTCCGGAGTGAGTGTACGATTCCAATCGTCAGCCTCGCGGGTCTTTCCGAAAATCTCGCCACAAAACTCAGGCGTCGCATCATCCAGCGTGCCGGCCTTCACTCGGTACACCCGCTCGGCGTAGGGTCTACCCATCCCCGACGTGTAGCCGGTGGGTCCTCCGACCAGCTCCCAGATGACCATCTTCCCGTCTTTGTCTTTATGAAAATTGACCGCGGCTCCCGTACCAACGTCGAAGAGTTTGTGAGGTTTCGGGGCAAGCGTCACCACGTTATAGACCCAACAGCATTGTGCGCCTCCCGCCTCGTCGGTCTGAAAGACCACTTCTCCTTTGCCGTCGCCGTCGAAGTCCATTCCGGTGACGTCCTCGTCGAAGATGACGCCGAAACCCGTTGTGCGGAATACGACTTTTCCCACAGAGTTGTAGATGGCTGCTGTGCATTGATCCTCGCCGGCCCCCGTCGCATTCCGGGCAGGCCCCAGCGAGATCTCGTAACGGTCCCAGAGTTTCTTTTTGTACGACTCCGTGGTTGGGGGATAGGCGCGACAGGCGATGTCACCAACTCCCTGCGCATGGGACGAAACCGCGCAGGCAAGGAATAGAAAAAATGCGAGTGCCCGTTTCATACAGGGAAGGCTAGGTCAACTTGGGCGGCGAGACAACATTACTTCCGACTCACTTGCTCCGCTGCAACTCCCGGTAAGCCTCGCTCTTCGACACCCCCCGCTCCTTCGCCACTTTTTTCAGCGCCGCTTTCTCGTCGACTTGCTCTTCGGCCATGATTTGCTCAACTCGCTCTCGTACCGAAGGACGGACGAATGCGTCCGTCCCTACGCGAGCATCTTCGGGCTCGGCTTTGCCGATTAGCAGCGTGATCTCGCCCTTCACCGCGTCGCGCGAACGCAGGTCTTCCAGCACTTCTCCGGCACGCCCGCGCAGAAATTCCTCGTGCAGCTTGGTGACTTCGCGAGCCACCACCACGTGGCGGGCTTCTCCCAGCACCTCGCAAATATCGGCCAGCGTCTCGACGGCCCGGTGCGGAGCCTCATAAAAAACCTGCGTTCGGGGCGAAGTCTTGATTGCCTCGAGCGCCGCCCGCCGCTCTCCGCGCTTTGCTGGAAGAAATCCACTGAAGCGAAACGAGTCGGTCGGCATGCCGCTCGCCACCAGCGCCGCCAGAAACGCCGACGCCCCCGGAACCGGCACCACGGGCACGCGATGCCGAATTGCCAGAGCGATCAGCCGGTATCCCGGATCGGAAATTCCCGGCATGCCCGCGTCCGTCACCAGCGCCACGCTCGCGCCCTCCTGCATCTCCTTGACCAGTTCCGCCGAGCGCGTCATCTCGTTGTGCTCGTGATAGCTGGTGGTGCGCGTCGCAATAGCATAGTGATTCAGCAGCTTCTGCGTCTGCCGCGTGTCTTCGCAGGCAATCACGTCTACTTCCTTCAACACGCGCAAGGCTCGCAGCGTGATGTCCTCCAGATTCCCAATCGGCGTGCCCACCAGATAAAGGGCCGGCCCGGCGGACGTGCCGGCGTTCTTGCGGCCGGATTTCGCCCCGCTCTCAGGTTCCGAATCGTCGAATTCCAGATCCGTATCCGTCATGGCCGGAGTCTACCACCGCCGATGAGTTTTTCCTCTCAGCGACGACGGCACGGGTTTCCTTGGTGAACCTTAGTGCCCTTCGTGGTTTTCGCTTCCGGTTTTTGAGAGTCGATCAAGGCCTGGAATTGACGCCACCGCGCCGCGCCCCTAAAATCAATATGAAACCGAGTTTGTTCCTCACAACCGTCTCACACTCATGCCTCTTTACGAATACGAATGCAAGAAGTGCGGCCACCGCTTCGAAAAAATCCAGAAGTTTTCTGACAAGATGGTCAAGACCTGCCCCAAGTGCGGCGGCCAGGTCGAGCAGATGATCTCCGCCCCCGCTGTGCAGTTCAAGGGCTCCGGCTGGTACGTCACCGACTACGCGAAGAAGTCTTCGTCGCCCAGCAGCAGCGGAGATTCGAAGGACAAGAAAGACGACAAGCCCAAGTCGGATGGCGCCAAAGAAGGCTCGTCCAAGGAAAGCGCAGCCAAGGAGAGCTCGTCGAAAGAGGGCTCCTCGAAAGATAGTTCGTCTAAAGAGATCCCCCGCAAAGGTTCCGGTCGTCGCAAATAAAAACGGCTGCGGACTTCCCGCAGCCGCCGGCATTTCTGCCCACTAGTCACTGGCCACTGGCCACTGCCTTATTTCAGTTCCCGCTCAAAGTGATCGAGAATCATGGTGAATAGATGCACCCGCGCATCTTTCCCGGCAATGCTGTGCGTTTTATTGGGATAGATCATCAGCCGAAACTGTTTTCCCGCATTGATGAGTGCATTGACCATCTGAACGCTGTTCTGGAAGTGTACGTTGTCGTCGCTTGTGCCGTGCACCAGCAGCAGCGCTCCATGCAGTTTGTCGGCGTCCTGCGTCACGTCCGACTGCTGATATCCATCTTTGTCGTCTTTCAGCAGCCCCATGTAGCGCTCGATATAGATCGAGTCATAGTTCAACTGATCGGTGACGGGAGCGACGGCCACGCCCGCGCGAAAACGGTCTGAATGCGTCATGGAATAGAGTGTCATCGATCCGCCGTTCGACCATCCCCAAATCGCCACGCGATCCTTGTCGAGCCGTGGATACTGCGCGAGCAGTTGATCCAGTGCGGTCAGTTGATCCTTCAATTCAATGGCACCAAATTCATGCCGGATCGCCGTCCGGAATTTGCGATCGCGTCCCGGCGTCCCACGATTGTCCACCGCAAAAACCGCGAAGCCTTTGCGCGCCAGGATTTCGTCAAACGGATCAGGTGATCCCTTCGTCACCATTTGCGCGGCCGGACCGCCATAAATGTGCACAATCAGCGGAATCTTGCCGGTCGCGGGCACGCTATCTGGCGGCAACAGTAATCGCCCGTAGAGCGTCGTCCCGTCGTCGGCCTTAAACTCCAGATACTTCGGCGCGCGCAGCCCATATTCGGCAATCGCGTCGTGCGCCTTCCACACTGGATGGCAATCGCCACCCACCGCGCACAGCGTAGTAGTCATAGAAGTCTGCGGACCAAAAAAAGTATGGCTGTAGTGTTTGCCGTCGTCGCTGAATTTCGCGGAGTGAATCCCCTCTTCCGTGGTCAGCGCCTTGAATCCGGTGCCGTCCAACTGCACCGAACAAATCTGTGTCTGCCGCGGATCATCCTTGTTCGCCGCAAAAAACACCGTACCTGCAGCTTCGTCTACGCCCTCGATCCCCATCACCTCGAAGTCGCCTTTCGTCAGTTGCCGCTCCAGCTTGGCTTCCGCCGCCATCGGATTCTGCTTGTCAAAGCTGTAGAGATAAAGATGCATGTTGCCGTCGCGCCAGCTCGGCCACAAAAACTGCGCAGCCGATTTTAAGAATCGCACCTCCACATGCTCGAAGTCGATCCAGGCTCCGGGCGTGGTTTCCGTCAGCACGATGCGCGACTTCCCCGATTTTGCGTCGACGAAATACAAATCCATCTTGTCCTCTGTCCGGTTCAACACTTCCGCCCAAATCACTCCCTCGCGCACCCATCCGAATCGCGGGATGTACGAATCCTCATCACTGGGGAGCGAAATCCACCGCACTTTGCTCTTATCCGCCTCGAGTACTCCCAGCTTCACTACCGGATTGGGATCGCCCACCTTGGGATACTTCTCGTATTCCACGTTGGGATGCGTGGGCAGCCAATCCGTGATCGGGTACGTCGGCACCTTGGTCTCGTCCATGTGCAGAAGCACAATTTCCTTGCTGTCGGGCGACCAGAAATAATTGCTGCGCACTCCCAACTCTTCCGCGTAGACCCAGTCAATATCACCGTTAAACAAATCGTCACCGGTATCTTTGGTCACCTGCTTCTCATCTTTTCCGTTCACCGGTCGAACATACAAGTTGTGCTTGCGCACATAAGCCACGTGCCCGCCATCGGGGGAAAACTTCGGATCGCCGCTGGGGTCGGGAGCCGACGTAAACTGCACAGCCGTCGCGGTCGCGAGATCGTAGAGCCATAGCTGTCCCTGCGAGTCGAAGATCAAATGCCGCGAATCCGGCGCCCACAAATAGGCCGCCACGTGATAGCGGGTGAGCCGCTCTTTCTCCCGCTCGTTCTTCACCACTTTACTTAAATCCGGATCGAGCGACGCCAGCTTCGCCGCGCTGACCAGCACTCGTTTATCGCCGGTCGCCGCATCCACATACCACAACTCACCCTTCTCGCCTTTTTCATTGCGCTGGACAAACGTCAGCTTGGTCCCGTCCGGACTCCACTCTACCGTCTCCGGCCCGCGCCCCCCCAGTCCTCCAGGCTGGTAAATCGCTTCGACCGTAAGCGGCTTGGTCGGCGCACTCTGAGCCCCAGCGGACACGACCATGCCGAAGATAACTGCAAGCAGGACAACCCCAGAAAAGGACGAAATGCGCTTTTTCAAGAACTAACCTCGCAGGCGAGAATTAATTGCGGATTCACAGCGGTTGAACGATCGAGTGTACACGTTTCTTACGTCCCGCTGCACGCTCGCCGAGGTCTGCCTCTGTGAAACTCCGTGTCCCCTGTGGTTAGCGCGTTTGGGTTGTCCGCGGACCAGAGCCCCACTCGAACCCATGCTAGAATCAAGGCATAAGCAATGCTTCCTGACATAGAAAATCTGCTGAAGCTGCAGGAGACCGACAAGGAAATCCGCCGCCTGCAGGATGAAGTCGCCGAATTCCCCAAACGAGTTGCCGTGATCGAGCAAAAACTGGCCGGCACAAAGGCCCAGCTAGAGAAAGCCCAAGGCTCCGTTAAAGCTGACGAAGCCGCCCGCCGCAAATACGACACCGCCATCAGCGATCTTCGCGGCAAGATTTCCAAGTACCGCGACCAGTCCCTCGACGTCAAGACCAACGACCAGTACAAAGCCCTGCTGCACGAAATCCAGTTCGCCGAGAAGGAAATCGCTGCCAACGAAGACAAGATTCTCGAGCTGATGGTCAATGCCGACGCCCGCGACAAGGAAGTCAAGGCCGCGCAAGCCGAGCTCAAAGCCGAGACTGCCGAGATCGAGAAAGAAAAAGAAGAAGCCCGCCAGCTTACCGCCAAGGACGAAAAGCTCCTAGCCGAATGGCGCGCCAAGCGCGATCAGATTCGCACCGGCATCGATGAGGATCTCCTCCGCCACTACGAGCGCGTTTCCAAGTTTCGCGGCAGCGGCATCGCGGAAGTTCGCGATCAGAAGTGTATGGCTTGCCGCGTCATGCTCCGTCCTCAGACGTACAACGAGGTTCGCTCCGGCCAGCAGACTATCGTTTGCGACTCCTGCCAGCGCATTCTTTATTTCAATCCGGCCGAGGAGTTAGTTGAACAAAAGCCTTCGACGACTCGTCCCAAACGCCATCATCCCAAGATTGACGCTTCGCAGGCCTGGTACTACCGCCCGGAATTTAACGGAATCGGCGAAGTGTTCCTCTGTCTAACCAACGCTCACGGCCAGGCCAGCCGCCGCGTTTACGACGTTCACACCGGACGTCTCATCGGCGACATTCTGATCCGCGAAGGCGACTTCCGCCACGCCTTCCCTGAGGACATCACTGGCGCCACTCGCCTCAATGGCGGATGGACAGAGGATGAACTCGACTCCTTCGGCACCGAACTCCCCATGGTCGCCCTGGACTCGCTCCGCTTCGACCTAGACCTGGCGCGCCACGAAGCCTCCGCCGCCTCGCACGCCAAGCAAACAGTTCCCGCCACCCCCACCGAGCAAGCCGCCAGCTAGAATCCACCTAGCGACAGGCCCCACGTAGCGACAGCCGCCTCGGCTGTCGAGGTTTTGAATTCGGTTTTGCGAGAGCGCGGCGCGCGGCCTATGTGGGCGGAGCTTGTGTGGGCGGCGGCGCTCGTGTGGGACCGGGCCCATTGGCCCGGTCATCGAGCGCAGCGAGACCTGCTTGCGCCCTTCCCGGCATCCGACCCCCATCCATTTAAGATGGCTGCATGCCCAATGCCTCCATGAGTCTTACAGTCAAGGTCTCCCCGCGCGGCGCCGCCCGTCTCAAAACCGGACATGTGTGGGTCTATCGTTCTGACGTTGTCTCCGCTGACAACGTCCCTCCCGGCTCCCTCGTCCGCGTCTCCGACCACCGTGGTAAAATCCTCGGCACCGCGCTCTATTCCAGTTCCTCGCAAATCACCATCCGCATGCTCTCGAGCGACCCCGTCGCGGATCTCCCGGCCCTTCTCCGCCAGCGCGTCGCCGATGCCATTGCCTATCGCGAGTCTCTCGTCCACGATACCGACGCCTACCGCATCATCTTCAGCGAAGCCGATTTCCTTCCCGGCCTCATCGTCGACCGTTACAACGACATCCTGTCCCTGCAAATCCTCACGCAGGCGATAGACGCAGGACCTGCTCGCGAGACGATCTTGCAGGAATTGACCGCGCGCTTTCACCCTGCCTCCATCATCGAGCGGATCGATCCCCGCGTTCGCGAATTGGAATCCCTGCCCCCGCGCTCCTCAGGCCTGCTTCAGGGCGAGAAGTCCGCGACCACCTTCACGATGAACGGCGTAAAGTTCCGCTTCGACGCCCTCGAAGGCCAGAAAACCGGAGCCTTCCTTGACCAACGCGAGAATTACGCCGCAGCCGCCCAATACGCCAAAGGTGACGCCCTTGACGTTTTCTGCTACCAGGGCGGCTTCGCCCTTCACCTCGCCGCGCATTGCTCGCAGGTCACTGGAGTGGACAGTTCGCGTCCCGCTCTTGAAGTAGCCGACCAGAATGCCGCGCAGAACTCCTCGCTTCTCAAAGGAAAAGAAATCGAGTGGATCGAGGCCAACGCCTTTGACCTGCTCAAGGATTACGCGGCGTCCGAGCGCCGCTATGACACTATCGTCCTCGACCCGCCCGCCTTCGCCAAAACCAAGCGCGACCTCGACGCTGCCCTGCGCGGCTACAAGGAGCTCAACCTGCGCGCCCTGAAAATGCTTCGCCCCGGAGGCCTGCTCGTGACCTGCTCGTGCTCCTACCACGTCAGCCAGTCCAACTTCCTGGAAATGCTGGCTGATGCCGCCCTCGATGCCCACCGAACGCTCCGCCTGCTCGAAGTCCGAGGACAGTCGAAGGACCACCCCATCCTGTTGAATATACCGGAAACGGCCTATTTAAAATGTGTCCTAGCAATCGTAAGATAATGAAAATACAACTGAAGTTTGTCTTGACAATGACACGCTCAAGTTTTATGCTTCTTTTGCGCTAATTAAGCGTCTAATCAACTGACCGCCCAGAGTTTAGCTTTGGAAGCCGGTCCGCAACCGTTTTGAACCCAAATTTCCGAAGGAGGATTTAGCCATGACCGTTTTAACCCGTTGGGAACCATTCCGTGAGTTTTCCACCCTGCAGGACCGCATGAACCGCCTGTTCCGCGAATCTTATAACGATGCAGGCCGCGACGAATCGCTGACTGCATCGAGCTTCGCCCCTGCCGTTGACGTCTACGAAGACGAGCACAAGGTCACCTTAAAGATCGAAGTGCCCGGAATCGACGAGAAAGACATCGACGTTCGCGTCGAGAACAACACTCTTACCGTGCACGGCGACCGCAAGATCGAAAAAGAAGAGAAAGAAGAGAACTATCGTCGCGTGGAGCGCCAGTACGGCAGTTTCACCCGCACCTTCACCCTGCCCAACACCGTAGACACCGACAACGTTCAGGCGACCTACGATAAGGGCGTGCTGAAGATCAATCTGCCCAAAAAGGCTGAAGCCAAGCCCAAGCAGATTAAAGTCAACGTGGGCAGCGAGAAGGGTGAGAAGACCCTCGAGAGCAAAGGCCCCAGCAAAGCCGCCTAAGAGCAGTGGCCAGTGGCCAGTAGTCAGTGAAAGCCATGTGGGGACAGCCGCCCTCGGCTGTCCAGTCGAGCGAAGCTCGACTCGCTTTCAGTCGATAAAGGACCGGGAAGGGCAGGACTCCAATCGTGCCGCCAAGGTCCGTTAGAAGCGGGCTTTAGCCCCCTGAGGTCTGCGGGAGGCGGCAGAATCTGGCCGCCTCCCCTAAATTTTTTCACGACCGAAATTTCGTACTCGACTAATTTGAACCCGAAAGCAATGCTCGGACAATCAAATTACTCGATTACTAAATTTCGCAATTACTAGATCCGAGGTTCCTATGCCCATCCGTTGGGACAAATTTACCGTCAAAGCGCAGGAAGCCGTCCAGCGGGCGAACGAGCTCGCCTCCGAGCACGGCAATCCGGAACTGTTGCCGCTGCACCTGCTCGCGGCCTTGCTGGAAGACAAAGAGGGCATTGTTCCGCCCGTGCTCGAAAAGATCGGCATTGGCCCGCAGGCCGTGCTCGCCGATGTCTATGGCGAGCTCGAGAAACTTCCCAAGGTTTCCGGAAGCGCCGCGCAAGCCACGATCTCGAACGAGGCGAACAAGCTGCTCGACCAGGCCTTCAAGGAAGCTTCGAATTTCAAAGACGAATACGTTTCCACCGAGCATTTGTTGCTCGCGGTCACGCATCTCAAGCGCGACGCCGCCCAGCAGATCCTCGCCCGTCACGGCGCCACCTACGACGCGATCCTCAAGGCGCTCACCGTGGTTCGCGGATCGCAAAAAGTTACCGACCAGAATCCCGAAGCCAAATACCAGGCGCTGGAGCGTTACGCGCGGGACCTGACCGAACAGGCCCGCCGCGGCAAGCTCGATCCCGTCATCGGACGCGATGAAGAAATCCGCCGCGTCGTCCAGGTTCTTTCACGGCGTACGAAAAATAATCCGGTGCTCATCGGCGAGCCCGGCGTCGGCAAAACCGCCATTGTCGAAGGCCTTGCTCAGCGAATCATCTCCGGCGACGTGCCCGAAGTTTTGAAGAACAAGCGCGTGGTCGCGCTCGATCTCGGCGCCATGCTGGCTGGCGCGAAATATCGCGGCGAATTCGAAGACCGCCTCAAAGCCGTCCTCAAGGAAATTGAAGACTCGCAGGGCCAGGTCATTCTGTTTATCGACGAACTACACACGCTGGTGGGCGCCGGTGCCGCGGAAGGGGCCATCGATGCCTCCAACATGCTGAAGCCCGCGCTTGCTCGTGGTGAGCTGCGCGCTATCGGCGCGACGACGCTCAACGAATATCGCAAGTACATCGAAAAAGATGCGGCCCTCGAACGCCGCTTCCAGATCGTCTTCGTCGGCGAGCCCAACGTCGAAGACACCATCTCGATCCTTCGCGGCCTGAAAGAAAAATACGAAGTGCATCACGGCGTGCGCATTAAGGACTCGGCCATTGTCGCCGCCGCCACGCTCTCGCACCGCTACATCACCGATCGGTTTCTGCCCGACAAGGCAATCGACTTGATCGACGAAGCCGCCGCATCATTGCGCATCCAGATCGATTCGCTGCCAACCGACATCGACCAGCTGGAGCGCAAGGCCATGCAGCTGGAAATTGAAAAGCAGGCATTGAAGAAAGAAGACGATCCGAATTCCCGTGAGCGCCTCAAGGTGATCGAGAAGGAGCTCGCAGAAATTCGCGAACGATCCAACACGCTCAAAGCCAGCTGGAAGAAAGAGAAAGATCTCATCGCCAGGGTGCGTGCGCTCAAAGAGCAGATCGAAAAACTCAAAGTCGAAGAACAGGCCGAGGAGCGCAAAGGCAATCTGCAGCGCGTCGCCGAAATCCGTTACAGCCTGATTCGCCAGGCCGAAGAAGAACTGACCAAACTCAGTAAGCAAATGGAGACGCAGGGCGGCACACGCATGCTCAAAGAAGAAGTCGACGAAGAGGACGTCGCCCGCATCGTCTCCAAGTGGACCGGAATCCCGGTTTCAAAAATGCTCGAAGGCGAGGTGAAGAAGCTGGTCACGATGGAAGAGCGTCTGCGCCAGCGCGTTGTAGGACAAGACGCAGCGCTGGAGCGCGTAGCTAACGCCATTCGCCGTTCGCGCGCCGGTCTTAGCGATCCGAAGCGCCCCATCGGCTCCTTCATTTTCCTGGGCCCAACCGGAGTCGGCAAAACCGAACTGGCGCGGGCCCTCGCCGAATTCCTGTTTGATGATGAGCACGCCCTGTTGCGCATCGATATGTCGGAGTACATGGAGAAGCACTCGGTCGCACGCCTTATCGGCGCGCCTCCCGGTTATGTGGGCTACGAAGAAGGCGGACAGCTCACCGAGCAGGTGCGTCGTCGACCATACGCGGTAATCCTGTTCGACGAAATTGAAAAGGCACACCCCGACGTGTTCAACATCCTCCTGCAAATGATGGATGATGGCCGCCTGACCGACGGCAAAGGCCGCATCGTCGACTTCAAGAACACGATCATCATCATGACCTCGAATATCGGTTCGAGTTATCTGCAGGCCGAAAATATTCGTACGCCCGAAGAGTTCGAAAAAGCCAGCGAGCAGGTCCAGGAACTGCTGCACACGCATTTCAAGCCGGAGTTCCTCAACCGGGTCGACGACATCATTGTCTTCCGACCGCTCGGCAAAGAGCAACTGGTGCGCATCATCGAACTGCGCCTGGAAGACGTTCGCCGCCTTCTGGCCGATCGCAAGATTTCGCTGGAGCTTACCGACGCGGCCAAAGACCTGCTTTTTACGCAGGGCTACGATCCGAACTTTGGCGCGCGGCCGCTGAAGCGCGCCATCCAGAAGCTGATACAGGATCCGCTCGCGCTCAAGATCCTCGACGGCGAGGTCCTGCACGGCGATCACGTCGTCGTCGATGCCGACAAGAAAACAGGCAAGATGCGCTTCGAGGTAAGCAAACGCGTAGGCGAGAAAGAACCAGCAAAGGCGAAACGGTAAGGGTTGGGGTCGAGCGAAGCTCGACCGCCCTTATTTCAAGTTAAAGCTCTCGATGACAGCCGGGGCCTGAGCCAAATACCACGCGGCCGCAACCCGCAGGGCAATCTGCAGCCCGTACCACAATAACGGCACGCCTAGTTCCGCCTGCGAAATTTTCGGCACAAGAGACGCGACGCGGGCCACCATCACCGCCATTGCAGCCCATCGCGCCCAGTTGTGCAAGCGAAACAAGCCCCAACCGACCAACGCCCAACCAGTCCCAACCAACAGGACCATGTAAGGTCCGGCGAGTTCGAGTCCATACATGAACGGAGACGCGCTCATCAGGGAGATGGCATTGGGCGCGAGCAGTTTCACTAGGCCAACCACCCAGAGAAAAAGTGCGGCCAGAAAAAAGAGCGCCGAGATGGCAGTTACAACCGCTGGCCGCTGCATGCGAAATCAAACCCTTTAACCGACAGAGGGCACAGAATCTCACAGCGTACTCCTCTGTGTTTCTCCGTGTCCTCCGTGGTTAGAGTTTTTAGGCGAGGTCGAACAACAGCACTTCCGCGTCTTCGGTGCCTTTGATGCTCACAGTCTTTTCGTTGCTGATGGCCGCGCCATCGCCCTGTCCCAGCTTCTTGCCGTTGAGTTCCACCGCGCCGCGTGCGACTTGCAGCCATCCGTGACGTCCGGCGCCGAATTCGTGTCCGATTTCTTCGCCGGGCTTCAGCAACGTGACATACAGCTTCGCATCCTGATTGATCTTCACCGACCCCTTACTCCCATCGCCCGATGCGATGAGCCGCAACTGCCCGCGCTTTTCGTTGTCAGGAAAGGATTTCTGCTCATAGCTCGGCGGCAAAGCAGTCTTCTCCGGCAAAATCCAGATCTGCAGCAGATGCACCGCGTCGGTCGTTGACGGATTGAATTCGCTGTGGCGAATGCCGCTGCCTGCGGTCATGCGCTGCCCATCGCCAGGGAGAATCACCGATCCCGTTCCCAGGCTGTCTTTGTGTTCGAGCTTGCCCTCGAGAACGTAGGTAATGATTTCCATATCGCGATGCGGATGCGTAGGAAAGCCCGTATCGGGCGCAACCCAATCTTCGTTGATGACTCGCAGCGAGCGGAATCCCATCCATTTGGGATCCCAGTAATCGTTAAAGCTGAAAGTGTGGTGAGTTTTCAGCCAGCCGTGGTTTCCGCCGCCACGATCCTGGCTGCGACGAATGTGAATCATGAGTTCTCCCCGCATTAATCGATTGATAAACATTGGATGCTGCTGCACACAAAAAGTTCCAATCCCGCGTAGGGCGGACGCATTCGTCCGCCCAGCCAAGGGGAAGCTGCTCATATTGCCCGCGCGGCGAACCGCGCAGTTGTCACCACGTCAGTTGTGGCACACTGAACCTATGCACCGGCTGACGCTCGGCGATTTTGAACTCACTGTTTTTTCTGACGGGACTTATCCACTCGATGGCGGCGCTTTTTTTGGGGTGGTGCCCAAGGTGATGTGGTCTCGCAAGGTCGCTTCGGACGACAGAAATTACGTCACCGCCGGGCTTAACTCACTGCTCATCCGCATGGAAGGGCCGCCCACCGGCAAACAGACGGTGCTGGTCGAAACCGGGATCGGCAACAAGCTCTCCGAGCGCATGATCAAGTTCTACGGCCAGCCGGCGAAGTTGCTCGACAACCTTGCGGCGGCTGGAATCGCACCGGAGGACATCGACATCGTCATCAACTCGCACCTGCATTTTGATCATTGCGGATGGAACACCGTGCGCGACAAAAACGGCAAGATCGTTCCAACATTTCCGCGCGCCAAGTATTACGCCCCGGAGGGCGAATGGCAGTACGCGCGGCGTCCCAGCGAGCGCGATGCCATCAGCTACATTCCCGACAATTACGATCCGCTGGTCGAGAGCGGGCAGATGACGCTGCTTAAAGGCGGCGAGGAAATTGTCCCAGGCATTTCGGTGAAGACCTTTCCCGGGCACACGGCGCACATGCAGGCGATTATTATTCGGGGAAGTCAAAATCCCCACCCTCCGGATTCTTCTCACGTTCCGACAGCGTGTTATATCTCCGATCTGATGCCCACGACGGCGCACATCGACCTGACATGGGGCATGGCCTTCGACCTCTATCCGCTGCACACGATCGAGAGCAAGAAGCAGTATTACGCGCGCGCCCTCCCGGAAAAATGGCTGACAGTTTTCACGCACGATCCAATAACGCCATGGGCCTACGTGGAGCAGGACGAGTCGGGAAAAATGGCGGCGCGGGAAGTCTAGACCTTCGTGTGTGTGCGTGTGCCTGAAAAGTGAAATTCAGGAGCGTGACGATTCAAGGAGTTAGGACTTAGTGGCCCGAAAAACCTGAAATCCGAACGGGCGCAAAAGCTGAAATTTCTCGCGTGTTCTGCCCCCATATCGTGAAATTTGAACTAGCGCCTTCATGAACGCAGGAATTTCCTAATGTGGACCCGACGAGCGGAAATGACTTCAAGCATTTGGCCAATACCGATGTGAACCGCCTGGCACAATGTTTCCAAGTTTCAGTAGCGCGATTCTTAAGGATCCCGAAGCCACCTGCCCGGCTCCCACTGACTGTCGTTTCGCCCTCATAATTACAATGGCGACTCGGATGCGTATGTGTTTACTGGAAAACTCTATCTCACCATGGGAGAAAAGGAAGATGGCCTGCGCTGTCTTCATCATGCGCTAGAAATTCAGCCCACCGTTCCAGGAGCCCATACCTATCTCGGAATACTGGATCTGAAAGAGAGAGACCTGAGCCGGGCCGAGAAAGAATTTAAGGCGGAACTCGCCAGCGACCCAAACTCCCAGATGGCGATTGCCGAGATGGGCGAGGTGCGCTACCACCAGGAGCGCTGGTCCGATGCCGCGGAACAGTTGGCGAAATCGAGGACCATGACCCCGGAATTGCTTTATATGCTGTGCGATTCCTACTTTCACATGGGGAAGGTGTCCGACGCTGACTTGAATGCCGAAGCGGCGGCGGCCTACGGGAGAAGGAACACCAAGCTCATGAAGGAGCTGCACGAGTTTCTTGTGCGCAATGGGCAAACGGAGCTGGCGCAGCGCTTGTCGGCCAATCTCGCACAAAAATAAATATGCCTCCAGCTCAGGGCGACGCGCTCTCGGTCACGGTGAGGATCTGATCTGCTTTGACGTTTCTCAAAACCTGCTTGATGCCGCTGGGCCATGTGAGTTCGACACTATCTACCACGCCGGCCGAGCCCAACCCGAAATATACCCGCTTATCGCTGGAAGAGTTATAGCTCCCCGTCGTGGTCGCCTGGTTGTATTGCGTCCCCAGGGAGGTCGTTATTTTGATCTTTGTTCCCAGACCGTCGCGGTTGGATTTCACGCCGACCAGTTTCAGAGTGATCCAGTGATTTCGGTTGCTGCCGTTCTGGGTGCCGGAACGGTTCATCCATATCTCCGGCGGGCCGTTCACAACGGTGACGACAACATCAATCTTGCCGTCATTGTTGAGGTCACCGAAGGCCGCGCCGCGGTGGGGCGCGGGGATTTGAAACGACGCTCCGGCCTTTGCGCTCACATCCTCGAACCGGAGGTCGCCTTTGTTGCGCAATACGCGATCGGGAAGCGGAAAAGGGCGGTGCGCCAATTCCATGGCATTGTCCAGAATGTCGGCGTTGGCGGTGAACAGATCCTTATTCCCGTCGTTGTCAAAATCGAAAACGCCCACGCCCCAAGCTGTTGAACGGCTGGTCAGAGCGCTTAGTGC
This sequence comes from uncultured Acidobacteriaceae bacterium, assembly GCA_963708335.1. Lineage (GTDB taxonomy): Bacteria > Acidobacteriota > Terriglobia > Terriglobales > Acidobacteriaceae > Sulfotelmatobacter. The sequence continues at coordinate 751,552 of OY970205.1, forward strand.
TGCGGTTGCGGTGACATCCTGGAATTGACCCTCGCCGAGATTTTGATAGAGGGGAAACCCTTCCCCGAACATTGCAGTTTCGAAGATATCGGGCTTGCCATCGTTGTCGATGTCCCGGAAGTCAGCGCCCATGCCGGCGATGGCTTTCCCGAAAGCGCTATAGGCAACCCCGGCGAGCAACGCGACGTTGGTAAAGGTTCCATCTCCGTTGTTGTGCAGAAGATAATTTTCGAATGTGTCGTTGGAGACGAAGATATCGGTAAATCCATCGTTGTCATAGTCGGCAAAAGCCAGACCCATCCCTTTGCCAACGTACTGGGAAATGTGGGACTGTTCGGAGACGTCGGTAAACGTGCCGTCGCCATTGTTGCGATACAGGATGTTCGGCGTTCCCAGAAAATCGACCGGCGAACAATAAGCCGGAAGTCCTTGCTGAACGCAAGGAGTCGCAGTTTTGATGGTGTAGTTGAGGTAGTTGACGACAAACAGATCCAGCAATCCATCGTTGTTGTAATCGAACCATCCCGCGGCCACCGACCATGCCTTGCCAAGCTTCGGAACGAAGCCGCCGACTCCAGCCTTCTCGGTCACGTCGGTGAAGGTGCCATCGCCGTCGTTGTGAAAAAGCTGGTTGCGGTTGACGCCTGTCACATAAAGGTCGACAAATCCATCGTTGTCGTAGTCGCCCGCCGCCACTCCCATCGAATAGCCGATACCCCGCAGTCCGGCTTTCTCAGTTACATCCGTGAAGGTGCCATCCCCGTTGTTCCGGAAGAGACGGTTGGCGTAACTAGGATCGCTCTTTTCCAGAGAAGGGATGGCGGCGCCGTTAGTGAAGAAGATGTCCAGCAAACCGTCGTTGTTGTAGTCGAAGACCGCGACTCCGCCCACCATGGTTTCGAATGTATAGCGATGCGGGCTGACGCTGTTCCTGAGTTTGAACTTGATCTTCGATTGCGAGATGACGTTCTCGAACTGAATCGCCGACGCGGCCGGCAATGTCGTCTTCGGGGACGCCTTGCCGGAAGTCGCAGGACGCCGCTGCGTTGCCTGGTGTGGGGTCGACGCCGCGTCCGATGTGGCCGGGACGGATTGGGCAAGCAAACCGCGAACGCTGCAAAGCGGGCCCAGTGCCAGCAGAGCGGCGACTAGAACTCGGCGGCGACTCTTCTCGAATCGGCGTCGGCTATGCGTGGGAATCCCTCCGGCTTTGAAGTCCTGCGCGAGTTCGTAGGACTCCCACGTGAGGCCATGCGCTGGTCCCTGGCGCAACTCATTGAGCGCCGCGGTCGCTAGGGTTGTCGCCGAAGCCTGCGAGAGTCTTAGCATGGCAAAGCGTTCCGTGTTCTCGATCGGCAAATTTCGCATTCATCATACGACGGCATCCCCGACATGATGTAGCTTCACCAGTATCCATCCCCGGTTCTGTTTCTCAGGACAGTATCCTTCCCCGGTGCGGAAAAAGGGATAATAAACTGGACTTCCCTATACCGCTCTGCGCGACTCACCGAAATTGACCGAGGACCTTATATGCTGTTTTCATTCGCCGATTCAGCTCACAAGGTTAACAATGCAACAGTGATCTCTGCGCAGCGTGTGGTTGTAAATCCGCCGCATCGGTTGATTCATGACTACGGGATCAGGCCGTGGTAGCAGCTGCGCTACACAACTTGGCTTCGAAGAATTCTTCTACGCGGGACAGAATGTCTGGCGCGCTTTTGGACTCGTAGATCGCTTTGCGCAGAGCGGCGCCGCCGGGGACGCCATGGGTGAACCAGCTGGCGAACTGCTTCATTTTGCCGACGGCGTCGGGGAGCTCTTCTTCGATCAGCATCTGGAAATAGGTGCGGATCATCTGGTAGCGGTCAGCCTCGCTGGGCTCGTCATAGAGTTTGGCCGTTGTCGGCAGTGCCCATGTGGGGACAGCCGCCCTCGGCTGTCCTTCGGGCCGAAGGCCCGATGTCTGTCCATCTAACTCGCTGCCGAGTTCAAAACCAGTCGAGCTTCGCTCGACCGGACAGCCGAGGGCGGCTGTCCCCACAGAAATCTTGCTGTCCCCACCTACACTGCTTTCCATGTTCGCATTGCTCATCGCTGCGCAATACTGCTCGATCTGGCGGAAGATCCACGGGTTCGACGGGGCGGTCCGTCCGATCATCACCGCGTCGCAGCCGGTTTGCGTAACCATGGCGCAGGCATCTTCCGGGCTGCGGATGTCTCCATTGCCGATCACGGGAATTTTCACCGCATCTTTTACCGCCGCGATCCACTCCCAGCGCGCGTTGCCGCTGTAGCCCATTTCGCGCGTGCGGGCGTGCAGCGCGACCGCCGCCAGGCCGCAGGATTCCGCCATGCGCGCCAGTTCCACACAAACGATTTCTTCGTCGTTCCATCCGGCGCGAAACTTTACGGTGAACGGAATTTTCACGGCCGCCCGTACGGCTTCGAAAATTTTGCCGATCGCCGGCAGATCGCGCAGCAGGCCGGAGCCTCCATTGCACTTCACGACTTTTTTTGCTGGGCATCCCAGATTCAAGTCCACCAGGTCGAAGCCCAGACCCTCGACCATGCGCGCGGCTTCCGCCATCACCTGCGGATCGCTGCCGAACAGCTGCGCCGAAATCGGGTGCTCGTCCTCATAGAAGTGGAGATACCGCTTGGCCTTCTGATCTTTTTTGCGGAGGACGCCGTCGGCCGAAGTGAACTCGGTCATGATCAGGCCACATCCGCCAAGATTGCGGATGAAGCGGCGAAAGACCGTGTCGGTGACGCCAGCCATCGGCGCGAGGACAGTCGCGGGCGAGATCGTGACATTGCCGATCGTGAGTGTGACGGGGACAGGCTGCAGAGGCGCAACCGGACGGACAAAGCCTGCCCTGAGCTTGTCGAAGGGGGAGTCCGTCCCACACGAGTTGTCCCAAAACTTCTTCACGCTCTTATTCTACCTGCGGTCGCAAAACGAAGCCCCCGCCGGGGCGAGGGCTTTAATTTTCAATCCGTGAGAATCGGCGCAAATCCGTGGCTTACTTCTTCGCCGTTTCGGCCTTGGCGTACTTGCGGCGGAAGCGCTCCACGCGACCGGCGGTGTCCATCAGCTTCTGCTTGCCGGTGAAGAAGGGATGGCAGTTCGAGCAAATTTCTACGCCGATGTCGCCCTTGTGGGTGGATCGCGTCATAAATGTGTTGCCGCACGCGCAATGTACGCGCACCTCGTTGTATGCGGGATGAATAGCTGGTTTCATATGGGTTCCAATCTCGACTCGAATCATTAGATTCTACCGGATTGCGCGAGGATTCAGCAATGCCAACAACTGTCAGCCAACAGCTGTCAGCTGTCAGCTCTCAGCCATCAGCTCTCAGCAAAAAGCCTTTAATCCCAGAGTTCGCAGAGAAAAATCCGCAGAGAACGCTGAGCAAGACTATGATTTCGTCTTTCTCGGCGTACTTCGCGGCCCTTCTCCGCGAACTCCGCGATTAAAGGCGTTTTCCGCGTTTCCAAGCTGACAGCTCTCTCAAAATCGATACAAATAACTGACCTTCACGAAAAACTGCCGGCTGTCATTGATGTAGCCTTTCGGCCTTTGGAACACGCCTATGTTTTGCTCCACGTTCAGGTTCTGCAGGTCGCTGTTGTAGCCGACATAGATTGCGGTTCCGGGATGCACCAAATACGTCACCAGAAAATCGGCGTTGAACTGCTTCTGCGTCGGAAGATACGTGTACGGAGATCCTACGCCTGGGGTCCCGGCCAGCAAGGCGTTGTATTGCAGAATCACGCGCACCGAAAGTTGCGGAGTGAACTGCCAGTTCCACTTGCTTCGCAGAATGTGGTCGTCGAAAATTCCGTGTCCTGCCCCTGGAACTTGTGACTGCTCGAAAGCATAAGTACGGCTGGTCGGACGCAGGCGTTCGAACAGATACGTGTTCTCAATCTTAAGCGGCGTCACCGGCCGCAGCGTCAGGCTGGCCTGCGCCGTGTCTTCACGCGCCAGGAACGGGTGGTTATAGGGCGCGAAATTGGCGGGGTTCGCCACGAAATTTATGTTATTCCCCCAGTAATAACTCGCCATTATCGTGGCCTTCTTGAAATAGCCAGTTTGAAACGAGGCGCCGCTGGTGTGTTCGTGATAGTCCTGATCGCCGAGTGCGGTCGGTGGACAGTAAACAGAAAATCCATAGAAGCAAAAATCCTGCTGCCGCAGCCGCTCTCGCAATTCCTCATAGGGACGCAGGATGATGACAGTCTGTCCGCGCCCTTGAATCGCGAAGTAGGGTATGTAGTCGGTGTCAAGCCGCAGCCCGGCGTGATCGAAATCATAACGCGTCACCAGCGACGGTCCCCAATCCACGATCCATCCGTGCTTGGGGCGAAACCGGTAGTCAGCCTGCTGCTGAGTCTCGCGAATGTCCACGCGATTGATGAATCCGGGAATCGACACGAAGCCCGGACTGATGTCGTTATAAATTCCGTCGTAGGTAAAGTGCAGGCCGTCGCGGCGCAATTCCAGTTTTTCGGCCGGTCCGGCATAGTGATTATTGTTGCCGTGGTTGCCCGAGCTGAACGGATAAAGATTGTCTTCGCAATTCAAGTTCAGGTTGCTCGAGCTGGTCACCGCCTGCCCGTCGAGAGTCCAGTTGGGATTGAATTTCAGGTGGGTGTCGACGCCGCCGATTCGGTTGAATTCCCCGGTCGCCGGACACTCCCAGTCGGTATAAAGCGCGCCGACACTGGATTGGCGGAAGATGTCGCGGCTGGCGCGCGCGATTGTGAAATATGAACGAATGCCGGAGAACTGGCTATAATCGGGCACGGCAAGGCCGGGGCTGCGATCGTCCGTCGCCATCAGGCCCACTGAATAGGGCCCATCTTTTCCGGTGAGCCGGATTCCCGCCGAGGGATCGCCGATGCTACGCGTGAAAAACAGATCCAGCGGCGTGCGAAAAAAATCTTCGTTCTCCAGAAAAAATGGGCGCTTCTCGGGGAAATAAACGGCGTAGCGCTGGTTCACCGTGATCTGTGGATCTTCGGATTCGACCTGGCTGAAATCCGGATTCGCCGTCGCGTCTACGACGAAGTGATCGCGGATGACGAACTTCGCGTCCATTCCCGGCTGGCCCTGGACGGTGGCTTTCTGGAAATACGGATTGGCGAGATCGCGGGTGTCGAGCGCCCGGTAGCCGCGCATCAAGCTGTAGGGAATCAGTTCGATGTTGTGGCTTGGAGAAATTCCTTCGAGCCCGTAGAGGGTCGCAGCCTGCCCCAGGCGTCCCTCCACCTTGTACGACACGTGAGGCCAAAATGAATCTTCGGTCTTGCGTGTGATGCCGCGATACAAAATGATTCCCCATTCCTGCTGCTTGCCTGCCGGGAAACGCAGGCTCTTGAACGGAATGGCCATCCAGACGACGAAACCGCGATCCGTGACCTTTCCCCGCGAATCCCACACCGTGTCGAACGACGTATCGAAATGCGCGCTGGTTTCCTCCTCGCGCGAGGCTTCGGTCCAGATAGCGTCCCATTGCACGCCCAGCGGTGTAGTCTGAAACGCATAGGCGCGGCGCCGGTCGTGGAACGTGTCGAGCATAACCTCCACTTCGTCGTCGTCGTAGACGTCTTCCCGGGTCGAAAGCCGGGCACGCACCTGCCGCGGGTCGTCGAAGCACACGAAAACAACGTAGAGATTTTTCTGGTCGTAACCCAGGTAAGCGTCGGTCGGCTCTGAAACACTTTCTCCATCGTGCGGATTGCGCTGGCTGAATCCGGTAACCTTGGCCATCTGCTGCGCAACTGCCCCCTGCGGCTGCATGCTGAGGAAGTCTTTCAGGGCAGGAGCGCCCGGCAGGCGCGGGATAGTGAGCGACGGGGGAGCCGTCCCGGGCAACGGAGCTGGCTGCACCTCGGGGTTCTTAATCGGCAGCTCCGGTAGTTGCGCCGACGGCGGAGGATTTTGCTGTTGCGGGTTCGGTTGCGAAGGACTTTGCGGCGTGAACTGCGACCCCGCCGGGTTCGCAGGAGACTGCGCTGAACCGGAAACCTGGGCCGGGCTTCCCGAGTTTTCAAACACTGCAGCTTGAGGCCAAGCAGAAACTGAAGGCAAAAGGACGATCAGGCCAAACAGCGCGAGTTTCGCGAGAAAGTGTGCCCTCTGACTCGGTACTCGATACGAACGCAAAAATCCCCCGGCTTCTCTCCGCCCCCCACGGAGGGAACTGAGCAAGATACACCATCCGGGGCGCAACAAAACAGAAAAGAATGTTCTGTTCGAAATGCAGGAATCCGCAAACACACCTGCGCCCCCCGATCCTCTCAGCCCATTGAAGGTCCGCACAGCAGTCCGGAAAAGGTTTCGGTTGACAGGGCGCTCAATGGTTTATACTAATTATCAATCGATAATTTATGCGCTTCTCCCATGAACAGTTCCGTGAACTGGCCCTGAAGCACGGTTTGGCCGTCACCCACCAGCGTCAGGTGGTTTATGAAGCCGTCGTCGCCTCTCACGGACATCATTCTCCAGAAGACATTTACGCCGCGGTCCGGCGTCGCATTCCATCCGTGTCTCTCGCTACGGTCTACAACAATTTGCGCCTTTTCATCGAGTGTGGCTTGCTGCGAGAGGTCTCGCCCCATGCTTCCACCTTGCGGGTGGATGGCAATCTCGAACCGCATCATCACCTCGTGTGCTCGCGCTGCAAAACGGTGCAGGACATCGAGGGTGATTTTATCGATTTCAAACAGTTGTCGAAGCACGCTCTTGATGGATTTGACCTGACGCAGCCCGTGATCGAGGTCTTCGGCCTCTGCCGCCGGTGTAGCGCCAAAAAGTAGTTTTTCACGCGGTACGCAATCAAAGAATCGAAGGATGAAAACATTATGGAAAATACAATCGCGACTTCATCGGGGAGCGTTTCCCCCGAAGCTAAGGACAAAAGCACTCGACCTGAAGGGCAGTGCCCGGTAGCCCACGGCGCACGCCAATCCCACACGAATGTGGATTGGTGGCCGAATCAGGTGAACCTGAAAGTGCTGCACCAGCAATCCCCGCTCTCCGATCCGATGGGCAAGGAGTTCAATTACGCTCAAGAGTTCAAGACTCTCGACCTGAAGGCCGTGATCAAGGACCTGCAGGCCTTGATGACGGACTCGCAAGAATGGTGGCCGGCCGACTTTGGACACTATGGGCCGCTCTTCATTCGTATGGCGTGGCACAGCGCTGGAACATACCGCATCGGCGACGGCCGCGGCGGTGCCGGGGCCGGGCAGCAGCGCTTCGCCCCGCTCAATAGCTGGCCGGACAATGTGAACCTCGACAAGGCGCGTCGGCTGTTATGGCCGATCAAGCAGAAGTATGGCCGGAAAATCTCCTGGGCCGACCTCATGATCCTCGCCGGCAACGTCGGGTTGGAGTCGATGGGCTTCAAGACTTTCGGTTTTGGCGGCGGTCGCGCTGACACCTGGGAACCCGAAGAGGAAATTTATTGGGGACCTGAGGGCACGTGGCTCGCGGACGAGCGTTACTCCGGGGATCGTGACCTGGACAATCCTCTCGCCGCGGTGCAAATGGGCCTGATTTACGTGAATCCGGAAGGGCCCAATGGACAGCCCGATCCCATCGCCGCCGCGCGAGATATTCGGGAGACGTTCGGCCGCATGGCGATGAATGACGAGGAAACCGTCGCACTCATTGCCGGTGGACACACCTTCGGCAAAACCCACGGCGCTGCCGTTCCCGCTCAATATGTAGGCGCCGAGCCGGAAGGCGCCCCCATCGAGGATCAAGGCTTGGGATGGAAGAATAAATTCGGCAAAGGTTTTGGTGCTGACACCATTGGCAGCGGCCTGGAAGTTACTTGGACCACAACGCCGACGAAGTGGAGCAACAATTTTTTCACGAACCTGTTCAGCTATGAATGGGAACTGACGAAGAGCCCAGCCGGAGCGCACCAGTGGACACCCAAAAATGGCGCAGGCAACGGCAGCGTGCCGGATGCGCACGACCCTTCAAAGCGTCACGCGCCTTCCATGCTGACCACCGACTTGGCCCTGCGCTTCGACCCTGCTTACGAAAAAATCTCGCGGAATTTTTATGAGCATCCGGAACAGTTTGCCGACGCATTTGCCCGAGCCTGGTTCAAGCTGACGCACCGCGATATGGGTCCGATCCAACGTTATCTGGGCCCGCTCGTTCCTAAAGAAACTCTACCGTGGCAAGATCCGATCCCCGCTGTGGATCATCCACTGATCGGGGAGCAGGACATTGCTGCTTTGAAGGCGAAGATCCTGGCATCGGGTCTAACGGTTTCGCAGCTGGTCTCGACGGCTTGGGCGTCGGCGTCGACGTTCCGCGGCTCCGACAAGCGCGGCGGAGCGAACGGCGCGCGGATTCGCCTCGCGCCCCAAAAGGACTGGGAGGTTAACCAGCCGCGGGAACTGGCGAAAGTGCTGCAGAAGCTCGAAGCCATTCAAAAAGAGTTCAACAGCGCCCAGACGAATGGCAGTAAGGGAAAGAAGGTCTCGCTTGCGGACTTGATCGTTCTCGGAGGCGACGCGGCCATCGAGAAAGCCGCGAAGGCTGCCGGGCACGAGCTGAAAATCCCGTTTACGCCGGGCCGCATGGACGCCTCGCAGGAACAAACGGACGTCGAGTCCTTCGCGCCGCTCGAACCGAAAGCCGATGGGTTCCGCAACTACGGACGCGGCACCCAGCGCATTTCGGCTGAGGCGATGCTGGTGGATCGGGCGCAGTTGTTAAAGCTGACTGCTCCCGAGATGACCGTCCTGGTTGGCGGCCTGCGCGTGTTGGGTGCAAATGCCGGGAAGTCGACACACGGCGTTTTCACCAAGCGGCCCGAAACGCTGACCAACGATTTCTTCGTCAACCTTCTCGACATGCATACCCAATGGCAGCCTTCTAATAGTGTGGAAGGCGTTTCCCAAGGGGTATATGAGGGCAGAGACCGGAAGACGAACCAGTTGAAGTGGACCGCAACCCGCGTCGACTTGATCTTCGGTTCGCACTCCCAACTGCGTGCGCTCGCCGAAGTCTATGCCTGCGCGGACTCCAAGGAGAAGTTTGTGAAAGATTTCGCGGCCGCATGGACCAAGGTGATGAACCATGATCGCTTCGACCGTGCGTGAGCAAGAGAGAAAGTTGTTAACGGGGTGCCCCACCCTTGTCGCGTTTTTAGCGACAGGGTGGGGTTTTTGAACCGCCTTCGCGTTTGAGATTTACCCGCTCACGAACGATAAGGATCACTCACTTCCATCGCCAGTTCCCAGATTCCCCGCGCCCGCTGGTACATCAAGGCTCGAAACTTCCTGGGATCCTCAAGTCTCCAAGCCTCCGGTGTACTGAACCAATAGGCTGCCTGTTCGTTCACCCAAGTCTGATAATACAAGCCCCAGCCAAGCAGCAAAGCGTCAGCTTGTAGCGAGCCGTCTTGAATACGCTTCCCCCAATGATAGAGATTGGCGGCTGCGCAATAGCTGACTCCAGTCCACACCTCAAATTGATGCGCATACTCGCTGTCGCCGATCCCTGGAGTCGAGTCGGGGTGAAGCGCATTCGCCACCCCCATATCGCCAATCCCGTCGCCGTTGAAATCCCTGAGCGGCAACACCGCTCTCCTGAACAGTTGCCGGTAATGCGATGTGAGACGGTCCGCGTTCACCACCGGCGGAAGGCCGGTCACATCGACGTAACGCTCACCCACTGTCGCGTCGGCCATGATGTCGGAGTTATGCGCGTTGTACTTATAGTAGCCAAGCTCCTGGTTCCAGAATTGTTGTTCTGTGCTGGCTTGAGCCTTCTTCCGCTCTGCAATGAATTCCTCGAGCAGAGCTTTCTCCGTCCTATGTTCAGCCATCGCTTCAAGCGCTTCCAAGGCGCCGACCCAGAGAATGGCGTTGAACAGCTTGTTGTCCTTATATTCGGAGCTCTTCATTTCACTTAAGCCGTCGCCGTCGGTGTCGGTGGTCTTCTGGTAGCGGTAGGTTCGCACCATCGCCGGCCAGACATCGTCCAGGAACTTCTCGTCCTTGGTCTTGTGCCAGTAGGCATGGCACTGCTGGATGAATTTCGGCGAAAATTCGGACCAGGGAGTAGTAATCCGGCCCTTGATTCCCAGCGGCGAGCTGTTGTACCAGCGGCCGTAGCCGTCGTATTCAAAAAATGGATCCCCGCTTATGGAGCCCGCGTCGTGTGGACAACTCCCGTCCGGCGTATCCCTGATGAAATCGGAGAAAACCAGCAGAATGTCGCGTTCGTTTTGTGGCCACAAATCCCGGTTGCTGCGAGAAGCGTGATGGCGGACGTCGAAAGTTTCGGCAAATTCGTACTCCTGGCACTCCATCACCGACGTGAGGTGCTGACCAGGACGATTGCCGAATTTCTTCGGCTTTGTGATGCAGCCGTTTTCCCAAAACGAGCCTCCGAAGGTAGCGTAGTACAGCTCATTCAGCACGCTCTGCTTCAGCCAGTCCGGGTACGCCGGATTCTGGACGATCGGGGTTTGCCAACTCTCCACCGCGCTCCGCCATTCCCGCGTTTTGACCAGGGCTTCCTTGGCGATTTCAAACGCCTGCCCCGGCTTCGCCGGATAGTATTCGGTGTAGCGGCGCCACCATCGCGTGCCCTGTCCAAATTCAATTTGCGGGAAGAACCAGGTCAGCGCGAACGGAACAATCGTTTCTGAGTCCGGAGCAACCTTAACCTTCACACACAGCGCTCCCGACGGAAGTTTGCTTTCCCGGCTCAGGAGCTTATCAGACAGTTCCCCGTCGGCAGTGAAGTCTTGCCAAATCTCCGCTCCGTCACCTTCACCGTCCCAAGTCGTGGTATGCGACGCCGCGGCATTGGTGGCCATGCACCACTCGGAGTTTTCCGTCTCCGGCGGATTCGTTGAATCGTGAGCCTTCATCAAGATTGCAGTGATCCCTGAATGCGCGTCGCGAACCAATTCGTTGGTCAATCCCTTGCGCCCTCTCGCGGTTTTCGAAACCTCGTCCCCCTTAGTCTTTCCCAAGGGCGTATTTTGAGGTCCGGTGTAGGGCGCATTCGGAAACGTAAACATGACTGAGACTTCGACAGGCGACGTCAACGGATTGTGAATGCTGAACTGGAAGAGCGCTGCGGGCAGTGAGGTCTCCCGGTAGTTGTCTTTGATGACCGGGCTGAAAAACTCTAAGGCGATGTTGCTCTCGAAGGGCCTGTAAGTACACCAACCGCGCGGGAAGAGCGCATAATACTCGCCTTCGCCGCGCTGCAGTCGCGTCCATGCAGGCAGTACGTCATCGCTTGCAAGAGTCCGCACCGTTGCAGCTTTTCCCTTTACCTGCTCTCGGATATGAAACGCCCCTTGCGCCAGAAATCGCTCCTCGTACCGTCCCACTTTCATCTGCCACGGCCCGAATGTGCCGCAGAGGTTGTACATGAAGTTTCCCGCGCCAATTCCACCCAGCGGAATTCCTTTCTTGACCCGGGCCAGCGTATTTAGTCCAGCCCGATCCTGCGGCGGTACGCCCTCTTCCGGCATCAGTGCAATCTTGGGTAAATCGCCGAGAGTCCGCTTCCAGGCGCAGGATGGAATAGCTGGGGTCCGCACAGTCGGTGTCTGCCGTCGCTCTCCTGACGTGGTCCGAGTTTCAGCCTCAACTGGAGCGGGCATGGCCGTCAGAGGGCCTCCCGCCAGCATCAGGCCCGCGGCGCCAGAAGAATGCAATAGGAACTTGCGCCGTGAGATTGGCCGTTTCGCCATGTGCTGTTTCCCTTTCCCTAACAGCCGCCAGCAAATGGGAATTTAGAACAGCGAGCTCTGCCGGCGCGTGGGTGCAATCTTGAAGTACTCATAGGCCAGCTGCGTGGCAACCCGGCCGCGGGGAGTGCGGTTCAGGAATCCGATCTGCATCAGAAACGGCTCGTAGATTTCTTCGATGGCGTCAGGCTCTTCGGCCAACACTGCCGCGAGAGTATTCACTCCGACCGGACCGCCATCATATTTTTCGATGATGGTCAGCAGCAGCCGCCGGTCGACTTCGTCGAACCCGTAGTGATCGACCTCCAGCATCTGCAGCGCTGCCTGCGCCGTGGGCTGGTCAATTTTCCCCCCGCCCCGCACCTGCGCATAGTCGCGTACCCGGCGTAGCAGGCGATTGGCAATTCGGGGCGTGCCCCGCGACCGGCTGGCAATTTCCTTCGCGCCCGCATCATCGACCTCAACCCCAAGAATCTCCGCCGATCGCTCCACAATCACCTGCAAATCTTCCGGTGTATAAAATTCCAGCCGCAACACAATGCCGAAGCGCGCCCGCAGGGGAGCCGAGATCAACCCGGCCCGCGTAGTAGCGCCCACGAAGGTGAAGGGCTTTACCTCCAGCGTGTGCGTTCGCGCTGACGGTCCTTGCCCAATAATGATGTCCAGCTTGTAATCTTCCAGCGCCGAATACAGCAACTCTTCCAACACCGGCTGCAGGCGATGGATCTCGTCGATGAACAGCACCTGCTTGTCCTGCATGTTGGTGATGATCGCCGTCAGGTCGCCCTTGATCTGCAGCAGCGGCGCCGCCGTTGGCTGAAAATGTACGCCCAGTTCGTTGGCGATGATGTTCGCCAGCGTCGTCTTGCCCAGCCCCGGAGGCCCGTAGAGCAGCACGTGGTCCATGGCCTCGCCGCGGGAGCGGGCGGCCTCGATCGCCACCGCCAAATTCTCTTTGACTTTCTTCTGCCCAATAAACTCAGCCAGCCGTTGCGGCCGCAGCTTCAGCTCAAACGAGGAATCGTCCTCGACCGGGGCAGCCGAAACCAGGCGCTCGCGATTCGGGTCCGGATTGGGATGGTTCCTGGCGGCGGCCACTGATCCGGATGGTAGAACGAAATGCGAAACGGCGCAATTGCACAGAACGCATCGCTGGAATCGGGCGGTTTTACTGGGGGTTTAAGCCCTTCTGGAATTCATATAATGTTCATCGCTCTGTTACCGGACTGTAACAAATTCCGCTTAGCGTCTCCGATGTACCTGAGCTGGGAACGTCGATGCCGGCTCGGGTTCTATCGTCGGGCATTCGAAATTGCAAGCCTAAGCATTTTTCCCATCTGGAGTAGTCACGAGGAGAACACAATGAAAAAAGAGACTTTGGCCATTGGCCTGTTCGTCGCGCTCGCCGCATCGGCATTCGCTCAGCAGGGTGGGATACCGTCCGGCGTCCCCCACCTCGATCATGCGTTTGTAATCATGATGGAAAATCATGGTTACAGCCAAGTCATCGGCAACCCGAATGCTCCGTTCATCAACTGGTATGCCAGAAATGCGAACCTGGCCACCAACTATTTCGCGGTCGCCCATCCCAGCCTTACGAACTATCTGGAAACCGTTGGCGGATCGAACTTCGGCGTGCTCGACGACAACAACCCACGCTGGCACAACAATTCCTGCATGACCAATCTGGCGACCGGAGTCCCCAACTTGGAATCGACCCCGAGCGCGATTTGCCCCATCGCCGGCAGCGGTAAGGAAGCTGCCACGCCTGCAGTGGATTGTTCGAACGAAGTGAGCGGCCCGCCGTGCGATATCAACGTGAACGGCACCGTCTCCTATCCCGCTTCGACGACGACTTTAGGCATAACCATTGCCGACCAGCTTGTCGCTATGGGGAAGACCTGGAAGAGTTACCAGGAAAGTCTGCCGCTCACCGGAGCGAACTGGGTGAACTACAGCGATGGCAATTTCACCAACAACACCAACTTCAGCAAGATCAACCCTCAGCTCACGCCGCCCTTGAGCACGAACGACATCGTCCAACTGTACGCCGTCAAGCACAACCCATTCGTCTACTTTGAGGCCGTACAGGAAGGCACGAATCCCATGTTGAGCCTGAATCAGACGTTGCCCTTCGATGGTGCAACTGGTCTGTACAGCGATCTCGCTTCCGGCAAGGTTCCGAATTTCTCCTTCATCGCCCCCAACCAGTGCAACGACCAGCACGGTCGTGGCAACGGAACGGCATTTTGCAACTATGATCCCACCGACAATGGCACCCAGGCTGGCCTGAATCCGGCCCTGATTATTCTGGGCGATCAGGCTGTGCAGAAGATCGTCGCCGCGATCAAGGCTTCCCCTGTGTGGAACCAAGGGCAGAATGTTATTGTCGTGATTTGGGATGAAAACGACTACTCGCAGGCGCCCAACACCAATCAGGTTGCTGCCATCGTCGACGCTAACTTCGGCCCGCACGGCAGAAAAAGCGCGAAGTTCTACACTCACTTCTCGCTGCTCCGCACGCTGGAGGGAGGCTTCAGCCTTCCCTGCCTGAACCATGCCTGCGACTCGAGCACGGCAGTCATGTCCGATCTATTCTAGCCGTTGATCCAAGCTCGCATTCCGAAAAAAAGGGCCGATCCGCAAGGGTCGGCCCATTTTTTTCTTACCTCAAGAAAAAAATCGACGCGTATGTCACGCATGGGGGCCCTCCTCGGGTGGGACCGGGCCCACTGGCCCGGTCGTCGAGCGTAGTGAAACTACTTCTACTTCGGATACCAGTCGAGCACCCGCACCTCGATCCCTGTCCCCGCCAGCGCCTTCTGGAAGACTGAAAGATCGGATCCGCGATAGTGATACGGAATCACGATCTTCGGATGAAACGCTTTCACCGCGTCCGCAGCCTCTTCCGGCGGCATGGTGTAAGGCAGGTTCATGCACACAAACGCCACGTCGATATTCTTGAGCGCCCGCATCTCCGGAATGCCCTCGGTATCGCCCGAGAAATAAAACCGCTTGCCGCCATAGGTGAGCACGTAGCCGTTGTCGCGTCCCTTGGGATGAAAGAATTGTCCCGGCGAGGGACCGCGCTTCAAGTTGTAAGCAGGGACCGCTTCGATAGTCCAACCCTGCCAGCTCTTCGTTTCGCCATTCGAAATGGGCTTGGCGCTGGTAACGGTCTGCACGACAGACGGCGCCGCCAGAATCTCGGTATCAGCTTTGCTGATTTCCTTGATCGAACCGGGATCCATGTGGTCGGGATGAATGTGGGTAATCAGAATGAGGTCCGCCTTCGGAAGTCCCGTGAGTTTGGCGGGCTTGGCAGGATCGAGATAGATCGCCTTGCCGCCGGCTTCGATCAGCGTGCTGGCGTGGTAGAGAGGAGTGATCTTGACCGGCCCCGCCGCAGTCTGAAAAGCCTGCGGCTCGGCGCTTGCATTCCCAAGCGGCGTCAGGGCCAGAAGAAAGAAAACAGAAAAGCCAAGAATCAAAATCGCTTTCATCATCACCTCTCACTTTCAAATGTCATCCTGAGCGCAGTCGAAGGATCCCTATGGAGTCCCATCCTCTGCGCCAGTTGCAAGGCGTTCTCGCCGCGCAGCGCGTTTCCATGTTAAACCTACCGCGGAAAATACCAGAACAACCGTCTGCCGGCTACCTTTGTTCAACCAGCCGTCCGTTCCGAAAGAAGAACTGCCTTCTCTCTCCCGACGGAAGTGTAACCGTCGTCTGCTGTATCTCGGCTCCGTGCAACACATAGTCGTAGTGATAGACCTCTCCATCCCCCAGCCGCTGCTCAATCACTCTTCCATTTGAGAACGTATTCTTTACGAGGACGTTCCAGTCGCCGTCAAGAACCGCAGTAAGAAGCCACGGATCGTTGTCGGCGCCAGGCATGATCCGCTGATACTCGAACCTGTACTGGATGTGAGATCCGTCACTCACGGTATCGACATGCCCGCCCGGACCGTAGGTATAGCGGCGTACGTGAGCCTCGTCGTCCCGCGCTTCCACAATTCGATCGTCGGAGTCGTATTTGAAATCGATAGTGTGTCCCCCCGGAGAAATTAACTCTTCCAGATTCCTCACCTTGCTTCTCTTCAGTTGCGTGCGGTGCCCGGCAGCATCCACCATCTCCGTCGGAGCACCTTGCGCATAATTCTTTGCCCAGTAGGCTTCCGGAAAATATATTTTTCTGCCGTCGCGAAAGGTCATCGTCCAGCCACTCCCATTCCATGCCGTCATCGCCCCATAGAACTCCGACGAAGACCGGTCATACCGGAAGACTGCATCTCCGTATCCGGTGCCTTTCGAGACTCGGGGCATATAGACCTGAGAGCCATCCTCAAGATTCAATACCTGATAGGTATACGGAAATCTCGTGCCTGTCGGACAAATGTCATAGGGATGGTTCGTGCCGACCCCGAATGCGTGACTCTGCGGGTCCCAGGCGTAATACGATCGCGTCAACGACAAGGGCACGACGTCTGAAACGAAAAGATCCGTCTGCAGTAGCTTGAAATTCCCGTTCCGAAGATTCACCACGAATTCGTTCACGGGCGCGTCATGCCTGACGGTCGGCTTCACCATCTCAATGGAAGCTTTGAGGCGGATTGCACCCTCGCCAGCGATGGGAGAAATAATCAGCCACGGCTGCGATCCGTCCCATGGCGGCGGCGAATCCGTAAACGGCAGCAGTTCCACCTTCACCGGAGGAGCGGGACACTTCCACAAGAACAGAAACTCGGCGCAACCCAGGAACGCCAGCACCAGCGCCCATTTCCACAAGGGTGGATTCCAAAATCTGTTTTTCCTGCTTCCGTCCACAACGCCCTCCGAACGCGCCCGAAAGACAGAGGGCGGCCCGGCAGGCCGCCCTCTTGAGACCCGGCACTCCGGTCTCGTTATTCTTCCTCCTCCTTCACCTCTCCCCGCTCCGCCTTAGCCTTTTCGATGATCTTCTCCTGCAACTGCCCCGGCACCACGTCGTAGTGATGCATCTCCATGTTGAAGCTGCCGCGCCCCTGTGTCATCGAAGTCAGCTCCACGCCGTAGGTCAGCATCTCCGACATCGGCACCTCGGCTTTCACCACGGTGTTTCCGCCCTTATTGTCCATGCCCTGGATGCGGCCGCGGCGGCTGTTCAGGTCACCCATGATCGATCCCGCGAAATCGTCAGGCACCGTGATCTCCACCGCCATAATCGGCTCGAGCAGCGTCGGCTTCGCCACTTCCATCGCCTTCTTGAACGCAATGCGGCCCGCCATCTGGAACGATAGATCGTTGGAGTCGACGTCATGATACGACCCGTCATAGAGCACCACGCGAAAATCCACCACGGGAAATCCGGCAAGATATCCGCGCGCCGCCGCGTCGCGAATTCCTTTTTCCACCGGCGGAATATAGTTCTTCGGAATCGCGCCGCCAAAAATATCATTGACGAACTCGAACTCCCCGCCCCGCGGCAGCGGTTCCATCCGGATCTTGCAGTCGCCATATTGCCCGTGCCCGCCCGTCTGTTTCTTGTGTCGTCCCTGCACGTCGGCCTTGCCGCGAATCGTTTCGCGGTACGGCACCTTCGGCGCCTTCAGCACAACTTCGGTGTGATACCGCTTCTTCAGCTTCGAAACGATCACCTCAATGTGCTGCTGCCCCGTGCCCGCAATCAGAAATTCCTTGGTCTGCGGATCGCGGAAGAACCGCAGCATGCCATCCTCTTCCATCAGTTTGTGAATGCCCGGCCCCAGCTTGTCTTCATCCGCGCGGCTCTTAGGTTCGATCGCAAACGTGATCGCCGGTTCCGGCAGCTTTACCCGCGGGTACTGAATGGGCGCTGCCTTGTCGCCCAGCGTGTCGCCCGTGAGCGTGTCTTTTAATTTCGCCACCGCGCCAATATCGCCCGCATGCAGTTCCGGCAGCGGAATCGCCGTCTTTCCCTGCATGGCCTGAATGTGCGCGAATTTCTCCTGCCCGCCGCGGCTGAAGTTTTGCAGCGTGGCATCGTTTTTCAGCACTCCCGAAAAAACTTTGAAATACGAAATCCGCCCCGCGAACGCGTCGGATACAGTGCGAAACACATACAGCGACACCGGTTCCTCATCCGACTCATGCCGCTTCGGCGCGTCGCCGTTGCCCCCGGCCTCGCCCTGCACCCACTCGTGCTCCGACGGTGCAGGCGTGTAGTCGATAATAAAATCCATCACCCGGTCCGCCCCAATGTTCCCCAACCCCGAACTGAAGATCACGGGAAAAATCTTGTCTTCGCGGATCGCATTGTGCAGCGCCGGAATCAGGTCCTCTTCGCCCAGCGTCCCAGCCTCGAAGAACTTCTCCATCAACTTGTCGTCGCCTTCGGCAACCAGTTCCACCAACCGTTCATGCGCTTCCTGCGCCTGGTCCTTCAGATTCGCCGGAATCTCAGTTTCTTTCCCCTTGCCGTTCCCGCCCAACTCGTACGTATAGGCCTTCATGCGCACCAGGTCGATCACGCCGCTCAAACTCTTCTCGCTGCCAATCGGCAACTCGATCGGAATCACGTCCCGCCCAAAAGCATTCGTCAGCGATTCCAGCACGCGCTCGGCATTGGCGCGGTCGCGATCCATGCGGTTCACCACGATCAGTCGCGGCGTCTTATATTCTTCACAATAATTCCACACGCGCTGGGTCACGACCTCCACCCCAGCCACGCCGTCGACCACTACAATCGCCGCGTCCACCACGGGCAGCGCCATCTTGGCTTCGTGGACGAACATGTTGAACCCAGGGGTGTCGAGAATATTGATCTTGGTCGTGCCCCATTCGACCACGGCGACGCCGGTTGAAATCGACATCTTGCGCGCGATCTCTTCCTCGTCGTGGTCGGTCGTGGCGGAACCGTCGTCCACCCGCCCCAGGCGCGGGGTTGCGCCCGCCGTGTACAGCATGGCCGATACCAGCGTGGTTTTGCCCGCATGCCCGTGTCCCACCATCGCTACATTCCTGATGTTTGCTCCCGAATAGACTTTCAAGTTGAGCTCCTTCGGCAGGCGCGTACGAGAAGCAGGAAACGGCCCATGAAGAGGATAAGGACGGAACAGGCCAACCCAGCATCCCTGCCAAAACTATGGATGCTACCACGCGGCAAGCGGAAGCCTCAACCGACCACTGAGTTCACGGATGTCGTAAAGACAGTCAGGGAAGACAATCCGGGAAGACAGTCCGGAAAGACAGTCCGGGTGCCCCACCCTTCTCGCGTCTTGTGCGAGAGGGTGGGGATTTTGACTAGCGTTCTTGCGAGAAGAGGAACTTTGACTTCAAATCGTAGTATCATCCCCAGCAATGCTAGGCAACCGCACCAGCGAACAATGGGTCGCACAATACGCGACCAGCCATCAGCACCCGGTCAATCGCCTCTGCCACACTTTCGGCATTCCCACAATTTTGCTCTCAGTTGCAGTCGCCGTCGCGGGCTTCTTCTTTCATCGCCTGTGGCTCTACGCTCTCGCTCTTTTCGTGCTCGGATGGATTCTCCAATTCGTCGGCCACGCCTTCGAACGCAAGCCGCCCGAATTCTTCAGCGACTGGCGATTCCTCTTCGTCGGCGTCCGCTGGTGGTGGGCCAAGATCAAAGGCAAAGCTTAATGTGTGGCCCGAGGCTCTTGCCCGCCACCGCTTGCACTTTTTCAACCCCTTGTTCTATGCTTGCCTCACTCGGGGTTCTGCTCTACGAAAAGCATGCAGCGCCTGATCGCCAGATTTTTGTTGTTGCTTGCGTTAGTCGGAACGTTCCTTCCGCTGGCGTTAGCGACCACCATTGCGCCCCCGCACGCTTGCTGTCTCCGCAAGGCAGCACACCAGTGTCACCACTCGCTCGGAGACGCAAACCAATCCACCGTCTACAACACTAGTTGCTGCAATCACGACTGCTGCCGCGGAGTGCATGTCTCCCAGTCGGCGCATCCGCTCCCCTCGTTGTCATCGATCGTCGCCCTACACGCGGATATCGCCCTTGCGCAATTACCCGCACAAACGATCAGTACCCATTTCCTTACCGCGAAATGCCCCCGCGCTCCGCCGTCCCTCTCCATCGCCTGATACAGCCTGTATCTTAGCTTTCTCAATGTGGGGACAGCCGCCCTAGCCTGCCCTGAGCGGAGTCGAAGGGGCTGTCCGGCCGGGCAAAGCCCGGCTTGCCCTTTTCGGCGGACCACCCAACCGTTCTGGGAGATTCCATGCGTTTGCTACGCCTCACAATTTGCATAGCATGCCTTGCGGCGATTTCATGCTTCGCCGCGACCGTCGCCACCGTCCGCGGCGTCATTCACGATCCCCAGCACCGCCCCGTCCAGAACGCCATGGTCATGATCAAGGCCAAAACCTCCGACTGGTCCGCCACCGCCAACTCCGATGCCAACGGCAACTTCGCTTTCACCGCCGTTCCGCTCGGAGAGTACGTGCTCACGGTTGTAGGCGTCGGCTTCGAGCAGGCGCAGCAGAACCTCGAGGTTGTTTCTGGATCCGAGCCCGTGCTGCATTTCGCCCTCAACATCGCAGGCACCAAAGAAACCATCAACGTCTCCGGCACTCCCGTGGCTGCTCCCACCGATTCCTCAACGCCAACCACCATCGTCGATCGCATCGAGATTACCCGCACTCCCGGCGCCGATCGCTCCAACAGCATGGCAATGATTACCGACTTCGTCCCCGGATCTTACGTCACTCACGATCAACTTCACATCCGCGGAGGCCATCAAACGAGTTGGCTCATCGACGGCGTCCCCGTGCCGAACACGAACATCGCCTCCAATCTCGGGCCGCAGTTCGATCCCAAAGATATCGATTATCTTGAAGTGAGCCGTGGCGGCTACGGCGCGGAATTTGGCGATCGCACCTATGGCGTCTTCAACGTGGTGCCGCGCACCGGCTTCGAGCGCAACCGCGAGGCCGAATTGGTTTTGAGCGCCGGCAATTTCTACCAGACCAACGACCAGTTCAGCCTGGGCAGCCACACCGAGCGCTTCGCCTACTACGCCAGCGTAAACGGCAACCGCAGCAATCTCGGCATCCAAACGCCCGTCCCGCAGGTAGTACACGATGCCGCCAATGGCTACGGCGGATTCGGCTCACTCATTTTCAACGTCGATCCCTCGAACCAGCTGCGACTGGTGGCTTCCGCGCGCCATGACTATTACCAGATTCCCTACGATCCGTTTCCGAACGATATCGAAAACGCGCCCATTGCCGGGAATGGCTTTATGGCGCAGTATCCCAGCCTCACCCTGCGCGATGGCGATCACGAGTCCGACGCAGTGACGAGTCTCTCCTGGGTACACACCTTCAACTCGCGGATGTTGTTGACGGTTTCGCCCTTTTATCACTACAACCGTGCGAATTATGACAGTGCGCTCACCGATCCTGTCGTCACGACCCAGCATCGCGCATCGACCTATGGCGGCGGTCAGGTCAGTTTCAGCGCGAATGGATATAAGAACGATTTTCAGGTCGGTTTGTACAGCTTCTACCAGCGCAACGACGAGCTTCTAGGCGCGGTCTTTAATGACGGCAGCGCTCCTCCGTTGACCGAAACCCTGCGTCCCTCCGGCAGTCTGACGGCATTTTTCTTGGATGACAAATTCAAGCCTGTTTCGTGGCTGACGCTTTCCGCCGGACTTCGCCCTACTTATTTTTCTGGCGGCGTCACCGAGAACTCCATCAGCCCACGCTTCGGCGTCGCCCTCCATGTGCCGCGCCTGAACTGGACCTTCCGCGCCACCTACGGCCACTACTATCAGGCGCCTCCGCTAATCACTGCTTCCGGCCCGCTGCTGCAGTTCGCCGATAGCAATAATCTTGCATTCATCCCGCTGCACGGCGAGCGCGACGAAGAAGAGCAGTTCGGCGTCAACATTCCGTGGCGTGGCTGGGTGCTGGACGCTGATTTTTTTCGCACCAATGCTTCAAACTTTTTCGATCACAACAACATTGGCGAATCCAATCTCTTCTTCCCGCTCACCATTCAAAACGCCATTGTCCGCGGATGGGAGCTCACGCTGCGCTCTCCCCGCATCGCCCATCGCGCCCAACTCCACCTCTCCTACTCCAACCAGGTTGCCTGGGCGGGAGGATTCGTCAACGGCGGCCTGACCGATTTTTCTTCTCTCGACTGGGGTCCGCTCGATCACGACCAGCGCAATACCCTCAACATTGGCGGCGATCTTACTTTGCCCTGGCATGCCTACGCTTCCACCAACGTCTATTACGGCTCCGGTTTCACCAATGCATTTCCGGGCCAGCCCTATCCCGGAGACTATTTACCGCAGCACACCACACTCGATCTCGCGCTGGGCAAAGACTTCGGCGAGCGCTTCTCCGCCTCCATCAATGCCCTCAACCTCGCCAACCGCCGCGTCGAACTCGACAACAGCATCACCTTCGGCGGCTTCCACTGGAACAATCCCCGCGAAGTCTACGTAGAACTCCGCTACCGCTTCCACTATTAGATCCCATGTTGCGACAGCCGCCTCGGCTGTCCCGGTCCGCCACGACCGCGGCCAAGCCAGCCCCGAAGACCTGCGCATCGCCCTGCAGCGCTATCGTTCATTCTTTCAGCGCTTGCTCTCTATCTAGAAATCGCGCGCGGCCCGGTTCGTCCGCATTCTCTTGGATTTTGTCCATATTTCCCTGTAATCTACCTGGCAGAAGCATATATTGGTTTACACTTCCTTACGGCGAACCGGGTAAGCTCACCGTACTTATCCCTCCTCCAATTGAGATTCGCATGTATGGCGCAGCAATCCGCCGTGCGATGTACTGACTGGCGTGCGTTTCATGAAAAGAATCGACTGTCGCTCCCAAGATCGAGGGCCGCAAATACTCATCCGCGATTATCAGGAAGTTGATATTTCCATGTGGAGCGAGGCCCTGTTCGCGCTCGAATTGGTTCTGCTCCATGCGGCGCCGATCTATTACGGTCTAGGAGCCCCGCGCGGCGACGGCTCAGCGGTCGTTCTGATTCCCGGCTTCCTCTGCCCCGACCATTACTTGTTTCCCTTGCATGGCTGGCTGAAGCGCATCGGATACGAACCTTTCTTTTCCGGGATCAAGATCAATGCGGAATGTCCGAATCTCCTCATTGAACGCTGCCTCAATGAAACCGTAGAAAACGCCCTCGCCAAGACTGGCCGCAGGATTCACCTGATCGGACACAGTTTAGGCGGCGTCATCGCTCGCTCCCTCGCCGGACAGCGGCCTCATCAGATTGCTTCCGTCACTACCCTGGGTGCCCCTTTTCGCGGCACCGCTCTGCATCCCAGCATTCTGCGCGCCGCCGAGACCGTTCGCGCCCGCATTCTAAGAGAGCACGGAGATGCGGTGTTACCAGCTTGTTATACCGGTCATTGCACCTGCGATTTTGTAGATTCCTTGCAGCACAGTGTGCCCACGTCGGTCCTTGAGACCGCAATTTATACATGCGATGACGGGGTCGTGGACTGGCATTGTTGCAAGACCGATTATGCCGAATCCGATTTTCAGGTTTCCGGCACGCACATTGGATTGGCCTTCAATCCTTCGGTCTACACCATCATGGCCAATCGCCTGGCACAAACCCATTGCGCCAACGCGAAGCGTCGGCCCCGGCCGGCCGCCTTGCGCCACGCGGCTGTGTAGTTCGGCGCTCCGAGCCTGCATTTCGATCCGCGGCACGATTGGGAAGCTCCACCCGCCAGCTTCTCACCAACGACCGCCATCCCCACCTCCAAGCTTGACGGCAACCACGGCGGCTATGGCCGCGCACTCTGGGTCCGCGTTAAAGTAATTACAACGTGAACAACCATACTTGCCGTACTCTGCTCGCTCTGATTCTTTCGAGCGCATGTTTTTTGTCCTCCTGCTCGAAAGCAACCACCAAACGTTATCCCTTCACCGGTCGCGTGGTGTCCATCGACACCCAGGCTCAGTCCGCCGTCATCGACGGCGACGCCATTCCCGGTTTCATGGACGCCATGCCCATGCCTTACAAATTTAAGCCCGCCGCGACCTTGAACCATCTGCATCCCGGCGATTCCATTTCCGCCGAGGTTGTCGTCGTGCAATCCAAAAGTGACGACGCTCCTCCCGACTACTGGCTGGAAAATGTAAAAGTCACGGGGCACATCGACGCGTCCCACGCCACCGGGGCCAATTCGCTCCATATGCCCGCACCCGGAGAAGACGTTCCCGATTTTTCTTTTACCAATCAGGGCGGCAAGCGCATCACGCTCAAGCAGTATCGCGGAAACTTTCTGCTCGTCACTTTTATTTACACGCGTTGTCCCTTCCCAGATTTCTGTCCGCGCGTGAGCAGCAACTTCGCGGAAATCTACAAGCAGATCGGCACGAGCGCCGGCCTTGCCGGCACTCATCTCCTAAGCATCAGCTTCGATCCCGAGCATGACACGCCCAAGGTTCTGCGCGACTACGGATTTTCCGTCGCCCACACCCACGAGCCCACTCTCTTCAAGCATTGGGAATTCGCTGCTCCCAACTCCGCCGACTTGCCGCGCCTCGCCGATTTCTTCGCGCTCACCGTCAAGCCCGAAGGCGGCACCATCATCCACAGCCTCAGCACCGCCGTCATCGCTCCCGATGGCAAGATCGTGAAGTGGTATCACGGCAGCGATTGGCAGCCATCTGATTTAATAAGAGACGTAGCCGAAGCGAAGGGAGAAAAGGAAACAAAAGGCTAGCACGAAAGGTTTTTTCAGCGTACTCAGCGATCCCTCAGCGCTCTCCGCGGTTAAAAGCTTTTCCCGGACGGCAAACGAAAGGTAGAAAAATGAAATACCTGCTCCTGATTCTGGCCATTCTCGGGGTAGTAGTTTCTTCCCTCGCCCTGCGCGAGCATTACCGCACTTATGGTGACGCTCCCTGCAGCATCAACGAGCGCTGGGACTGCGGCGTAGTCAATCACAGTTCTTATGCCATGCTCGCCGGAATTCCCGTAGCCGCAATCGGCATCGCTGGATACGTCCTCATGGCCGCGCTCGCATTCCTCCGCTCGTACCGCTTGCTACTGGTTCCCACCTTTGCCGGACTCGCCTTCTCGCTGCACCTCGCCAACATCGAAAAAAACATCCTCGGCGTCTGGTGCGTCTACTGCGTAATCTCGTTGGGCATTATCTCTCTCATGTCGCTGCTCACTCTCGGAGCCGTAGTGTCTCAGTCTGTCCGCAAGCCACATCAAGCTTAAGGTGAAACCTCTCTTAAGCTCATTTCTGTCATCCCGAGCGAAGCAGTCGAGGGACCTTGTGCTTGCGCTTTCGGAATTTAATCAGAGGTTACTTCTTTAGCGCCGCAGCCGCCCCTTTGCGCCAATCTTGCGGTTGATGTCATTAGAAAATTCGATAAAGAAATTCAGCAACGCCCCATAGCCAGCCTGCCCCAGCATGGCGCGTCCTCCTTCGGCAAACGCGTTGCGCGGCTCCGGCTTCCACGCGGTCGAAACCAATCCTCCGCCAAACGAACCGCCATACAGCGCCCACTGCGGACGCACCCGACTCTCGCTTTGGTCATAAGTCACAAAATTCCGCAGAATCGCATGCCGGGTCCTCGACCGGAAACCGCTGCAACGGCATTGATCGTAGCGCGGCTCGTATTTCAGCGCCGCATTCCCCAGGTAGGCTAGCGTGTTGGCGGTGATGAATTGCCCTTCGCGCGACGCGAACCGCTCCCCGTAGCCGCCCCAGCCGCCCTGCCACTGCGACGGCGCCCCGCGCGCCTGATCGATTCCCGCCGCGAACATGCGCTTCATATACGCTCCCGGCGTGGCTAGCGTCTGATCCAGATAGATCTCGCGCCGCTCGCTTGCTGTCACAGCAAGCAGCGGCTGTCCTTGCCCCACATACACTCCAGTAAGCCACCCGCTTTCCCAATCGCGCGCCTTGAACAGCGCCGCCTTTCCCATGTGTTTTGTGGCAACGGCTGCGTGCACGGTCTTTTCCGCGGCGTATTGCGCGGGATTCGGAACTTCCTCTTTCTTCTCTTCTTTGGGTGCCGGTTCCGGCTGGCCCTGTGGCGCCGGTTGCGGCTGAGAATTTCCTGCTGGTGGCGCGGCTGGCGATGCAGGCTGTTGCGGTTCGTTCTGCGCGAATGCGGGTGCGATCGTCAAACAACCGAGCAGCAAAACAATCCGGCGCCGGCTGCCCTGCCGGTAACGTGCCGTGCCAACGCGCAAGCATGCCCCCCACTACAAATATTCGCGTAACTGATTCTGGCGAGTCTCGACAATAATGTTGCCACCGAACCGGGAATGGCACGACTCATTCCGCCCACCAAACAAAGGCTGACGTCGAACCGGGAAGGGCACGACTTCAGTCGTGCCGCAAAGAACCACAGAAACGCGGGCTTTAGCCTCTGAGGGGATTTCGAACAATGCCAATCATCCTCTCGGTACTCCACTACCCTCTCTCGAACGCGTGCTTCTTCTCCAACTCTTCCACCGCCTCGCGCCGCACGCTCTCGAATCGCTGCGCCTGTCCCATCAGTCCCTGCGTCGCTACCGCCCATTCGCCCTCGATGCGCAGCAATCCTTGCGCCGCAACCAACCGCGCCGCAACCTCGATTAAATGCGCCGGCGTCGTCTGCAAATATTGCGCCTCCGCTGGATCGCCAATCCACACTCTTTTTTTCCCGGTCAGCGCCGTCTCCCAGTACACCTTGCGCTCAATGAATTCCGCCATCGCATCGTCGCCGGCCTTGCCAAAAATCCACTGCTGCCGCTTGAAATCGTAATGCCGGCTCGAAAATGGCACGGGCAACAATTTTCCCGACTTCACAAACTCGATCTGCCTCCGGTCCACTTCCTTGCGCAGCGCGTTAATCACCGGAGCCTCCGCGTCCTTCGGTTCCAGCGAAGGCATCACCTCGCGCACGGTTTGCGAAAGATTCACCGCCACAAGCGCGCGCAGTCCTCCCGACCCTTCCAGCCGGATGTCGCCATGCAGCACCCAGAAATCCGCACCCGACGTCGACTGGTGAAACGGCCACTCCAGCCGGATCGTCAGCGGCAATCCCCGCAGCGTCACCCAGATCTTCTCAGCCCCGCCGCTATCCTGCACCTCGCTCATAAGCCTCCATCCCTCTTCCCCCGTGAAACTCTGTGTCCTCTGTGGTTCAAGCTTTTTGAAATTTTAACCCTCCAGTTACTTCCTATCCAGCGCGCCCGCACCTTCAGTCGTCCTTAATTAAAGAATTTGACTCTAACGTCCAGCACTCAAGATGAAAACTGAAAACGAAAACTGAGAACTGCCCTACCCCGCCTTCTTCCGCATCTTCGTTCCCATGCGCAACAATTTCCGCACCGTGCCCGTAGGCAACTGTTTCATCTGGTCGTGCAGTTCCGTCACCGCCTCAAAAAAGCCCGCCATCGCCCCCAGCCGCTCCCGCGTATAATCCGCACCGGGCTCTTTCGAATCCACATCCGCCAGGCATCGCCGCAACATTTCCCGCGTCGGATCGATCTCCCGCCGTTTCCTCTGCTCGATCACCAGCCGGAACATCTCCCACACGTCTTTCATCGATTCATAATGTTCCCGCCGGTCGCCCAGCACGTGCACTGCCCGCACGATCCCCCAGGTCTCCAGCTCGCGGATCGATGTGCTCACATTCGATCGCGCCACGCTGAGCGTCTCCGCAATCTCCTCCGCCGGCAGCGCCTTTGGCGACAAATACAGCAGCGCGTGAATCTGCGCCACCGTCCGGTTGATCCCCCACCGCGTCCCCATCTCTCCCCAATGAAGGATGTACTGCTTCTGTACTCCCGTAAGTTCCGCCATATCGTTTCTTTCAGTACAAACTGAATATACAGATATTCCACACCAAGTCAACCGCTCGAAGAAATGTGCTCATGAGCGACAGCCGCCTCGGCTGTCGAGCGAAGGGCGAAGCCGAGCACACATCCACGAATCTCCCGCCGCAAAGAAGCCCACGTAGCGGCGGACGCATTCGTCCGCCGAGGTTTTGACTTACCTCCGAAGTCGTCACTCTCTCATGAATCCGCCGCAGCCGCTCTTCCAGCCGTTCCGCCTCGTCCTGGACGCAAGGTTTGCAAGAATTTGCAACCCTTGAATTCTCCGAAAAAAAACATTGGAAAATTTCCCCGCCCATGTAGAATTCGCTGCGCTGTTGAGCCACTGAGGGGGAATTTCTTTTCCGGAGTTCACATGAGCCGTATGTTGCGCACCACCGTCGTCGCCGCCTGCATCGTCTTCGGTTGGACCCTTGCCCATGCCCAGGTTCCAATTTCCGTCTATCCCAATCCAATTCAATTCGGAGCCGTTGCCCTGAATTCACAAAGTTATCCGCTCACCGTCTACATCAGCAACGTCAGCGCTAACACGGTCGACATAACCAGTGTTACCGTCTCTGGCACTAACGCGGCCGACTACGTCTTCAGCAGCGCTCCTTGTGTGGGAACGATTGTCAGCAACAACTACTGCATGCTCTCCATGATCTTCACTCCATCCGCCATGGGCTCGCGTGTCGCGAGCCTCGTCATCGCGGTCAGCGGCGTTACTACTCCCGTCAGTGTTCCTCTGCAAGGCAGTGGCGGAAATCCCATCCCGACGATCACGACTCTCTCGCCGGCAAACATTTACGCTGACAGTCCAACCACCACGATGACCATCAACGGCACTGGATTTCTCTCCTCGTCAGTTGCCTCCATCCAGAGCGCCTCGCTGATCACCACCTACGTCAGCTCCACTCAGATCAAGGCTCAAATCCCCGCCTCGTATCTCACTCAGACTGGTACCGATTACCTCACTGTGACCAATCCCGCTCCCGCCGGAGGTTCCGGCTCCGCCACCTTTCAGGTGATCGAGCCCATTCCCACTCTTAACTCCGTCGCCCCGACCTCTGTCATCGCTGGAACCGCCGCCAGCCCCATCGTCGTGAACGGTTACAACTTTATGGCCGGAGCCCAAGTCCAATGGAACGGCGTCAACCTTCCCACCACTTACATCAATTCCCAACAACTGCAAGCTCAGCCGACCACCGCTCAGTTCGCCACCGCGGGTATCGTTGAATTATCGGTGAGCAATCCTGCTCCCGGCGGCCTTTCCTCTCCCGTCACCTTCAACGTCACCTACCCCGCCACCATCAACATTTTGGATCTACCCGCCAGCGCTCTTGTCTGGGATCCATTCGCGCAAGTCCTCTACGCTACAGTGCCCAGCACATACGGCGTCAACGGCAACAGCATCGCCGTCATTAATCCGACCACCGGCGCTATCACCGCCTACCACTACGCCGGGAGCGAGCCCACAAAGCTGGCGATCTCTGCTATCTCGAATTATCTCTACGTCGGCCTCAACGGCGAGGGCAGCGTTCAGCGCTTGAATCTCCCAGCTTTCACTCACGATATCGACGTCAGCCTCGGCAACCCCAATGGTGGTGGACCATACACAGCCGGCGATATCAAGGTTTCTCCCTCCAACTCTCACGCTTATGCTGTCGCCTTCGGTAACGGCGGCTGCTGCAGCTATGGACCGCTCGTGTTCTACACCGATTCCACCAAGCTCGCAAACTCGGTCACCACCGTTCCCCTCAGCGAAATTGTCTATCCCTCCGCCACTACCGTCTACGCTTACGAAAACGGCACCCTGAGCCAGATCACTGTCTCTTCCACCGGCGGAGTTCTCGCCAAGGAGTGGTACAGCTTTATCGAGGGAACTACCTTCCAGTTCGCCAATAACTTGATCTACGGCGGCGACGGTGAGGTTTTCAATCCTGCCACCGGCCTGCTCCTTGGCACCTACGATGTTGGACCCTGCTGCAACAACGGGACTGAAGTCTTGCCCTCCGCCGCCATAAACCGCGCCTTTGCCCTGGGTATCACGCCGTTCTTCAATTCCCTGGGAATCACGGCCTACAACTTGTCTCAGTACACCCCTCTGGCCGTGACCAACCTCTCGGAGCTGAACACAAACTATGGACCCCAGGCCTCCAACTTCATCCAGTTTGGCAACAACGGTCTAGCTTTCATTCTGCAAACCGGCTGTTGCGGCAATCAATCGTCGCAGGTCGTGCTGGTCCAGAGTCCCACCATGTTCCTCACCACCAGCACCACTTCCAACGGCGTGCCCACCGAGACGTCACTGTCGCCCGCGGCTCTCACCCATGGAGGTCAAAACTTCCAGCTGACGATCAATGGCACAAACTTCGTGCCGGGCTCGACGGTCACATTCAATGGCATCTCCGTCTATGCCAGGTACCTTACCTCGACGCAACTTAAGGCCTACGTCCCGGCCGCGGATATCGTGACTGCGGCATCGGTGCCCGTTGTCGTCAAAAACCCAACCCCCGGCGGAGGCACCTCCAACGCCCTAACCTTCGCAATCCAATAACTGCGCCACAAAAGGTGTGGGGCGGACACTTAAGTCCGCCCCACCAAACCTCACCCAGCGCCAGCCGGAATTGCTCATGTAGCGACACCCGCCTCGGGTGTCGAGCGAAAGCCTGCCCTGAGCGGAGTCGAAGGGGCGAAGCCGAGCACACATCCACGAATCTCCCGACGCAAAGAAGCCCACGTAGCGGCGGACGCATTCGTCCGCCGAGGTTTTGACTTTGATTTTTTCTTGAAAAAGAAAAGCCTTAGTTCCCAGGCGCCGCCGAAGGATCACTTAACTTAATCAGCTTCCCCGGCGGATAATCCGCAGGCGTGAGCGGAGTATTAGGGTCAGGATTTACGATGGTCAGCACCTTGCCGCTGCGCTCTCCCCGAATGGTCAGGCGCTGGCTCTCCACCGACACTACCCGGTACTTCTCTTCGAAGATTGCACCCTTCGGAGCTCTCATAGCTGTCTTGGATGCCAATTCCCCAGGCCGCGTTTTCCGATTTGCGGCTTCGAATAACCCTTGTAAGCCCATTATCGGCCCGTCAGCCTGCTTTCGCAAATCACGTAGGGGCGGACGCATTCGTCCGCCCAGGTTTTTAAATCCAACAGGCTTTAAGTCCGCATAACAGAATGGAATTTCGCAAAATACAAATCCAGCCCTACAATCGTGACTCCACCGCATGAATCGTGACCGCATCGCCGAACTCCTCGACCCCTTCCTCCGCGCTCCAATCGTCGGTTCGAAAGCTCCCGCCCAGCTCTCGTCCGCGCAACTCGATCATATATCGACGTACATCGATATACTAATCCGCTGGAATTCCCGCATCAACCTCACCGCCATTCGCGACCCCGCCGAGATCGTCACCCGCCACTTCGGCGAAAGCCTCTTCGCCGCCCGCCACTTATTTTGTGTGGGGACAGCCGCCCAAGCCTGCCCTGAGCGAAGTCGAAGGGGCTGTCCGGCCGAGCGCAGCTCGGCTGCTGTTTCCGTAGCCGACGTCGGCTCCGGCGCCGGTTTCCCCGGCCTCCCCATCAAACTCTGGGCCCCGCACATCTCTCTCACCCTGATCGAGTCCAATCATAAAAAGGCGACCTTCCTCCGCGAAGTCGCGCGCGCTCTTACATTGACGGACGTCAATATACAGAACGCCCGCGCCGAAACCCTCGCCGCCAGCGACTTCCAGGTCGTCACCCTACGCGCCGTCGAGCGCTTCCAATCCATCCTACCGGTAGCGGCCCGCCTCATGGCCCCAGCAGGCCGCCTCGTCCTCCTGATTGCCACGTCTCAAGCCGCCCAAGCCCGCCAAACTCTTCCCCTTCTCGCATGGCACGAACCCATCCCAATCCCCCACTCGCACTCAAGGATCCTCCTCTGCGCCTCTCTCGATGAACCAAAAATACAACAAGTGGTCTAGATATACCTCAAATTTGTCTTCAACACTGATTAACATCACCGACATTAGCCAAAAGTGGAATATAAGTTCCGATTCCAGTCAGACTTGCTGCAAGGGAATGCCTGTGGACCTCGACGACGCCCGCATTCGCCCCCTTCATCTGAGAGTGGCTATGAGAATATGAACCAAACTTATAACTGTGGGACAAAACAGACGTATAAAGCGGTGGCATGAAATAAAAATGCCTTAAAGATGCTAAATGAAAGTTAAAAGTGGAACAATCGCATCAAAATCCAACGTGCCTCTACTGCACAACTTCCATCCCGGGAGAGTTTTCCACAATGTTCCTTCAGGAACATTTCTCAAAAATGTAGCTGCAGCCGTCGTTCCCCAAAGACAGATCGGGGCATAGCCAACAGTTGCGCAAGCATGATGTTCCTCCAGGAACATTCCTTTAGATCGTGACAGCAGCAAAGTTTCTTTTGGCGACCATCCCACGAAATGTTCCTTGAGGAGCATTCTGAGTGAGCACGGCTTGGCTGACGCAACACGCAAAGTCAAATCGTTCCTCACAGCCTCGGTTCGATCTTCGAGTTGATTCCTGCGCACATCAACCATCACGACGCGTCGGAAATGTTCCTTCAAGAACATGAATCCCGAGTTGCTGGATACGACGAAGATCAACTTGTGCTCCTACAGGAACCTTCAGCTGGTCTGACTAGTGTTCCTGCAGGAACATTGGACTGGTTTTGCACATAAATTCGTCGACGTGCACAGCTAATCTCATTGCATGTAAATGCAAAGCGGATTATGCTGCCGGGTAGCTCTGCTTCTCCTGACAATCAATGGGACGCGTAATCGCTGTTGCCAACCAGAAGGGTGGCGTCGGTAAGACTACGACCGCCATCAACTTGGCTGCGTCGTTTGCAGCTGCTGAAGTAAATACACTGCTGGTCGATTGCGATCCGCAGTCGAATGCGACCAGCGGCTTGGGGTTCGCCAAGGATCCTGACCGCGTCAGTTCCTACCATCTTATGATGAGGGACGCCTCCGCTGAGGAGGCGCTGCTCGCAACTGAACTCGAGCAGTTGTGGCTGATTCCTGCGCACAAAAATCTGATCGGCGCCAACCTGGAACTGGTCGACGCAGAGGGACGCGAGTTTCGCCTGCGCGAGGCACTGGCGCCACTGCGCGAGCGGTTTCAGTTTGTGGTGCTGGACTGTCCTCCTGCGCTCGATCTGCTGACGCTGAACGCGCTGGTCGCGGCCGATGCGGTGCTCATTCCGATGCAGGGCGAGTACTTTGCCCTGGAAGGTGTGAGCGAGCTGCTCGACACCATCGAGCGCATCCGCGCCGGCCTGAACCCTGAGTTAGGGATTGAGGGCGTGGTGCTGACCATGTTCGATGACCGCACGAACTTGGCGCAGCAGGTCATGAGTGAACTCAAGAACTATTTTGGCGAGAAGCTTTGCCGCACGACTGTGCCGCGGAACATACGGCTGGCGGAGGCGCCGAGCCATGGGAAGGCGGCGCTGGTTTACGATCCGCGGTCGAAGGGTGCGGAGAGTTACATACGGCTGGCGAAGGAGATTATTGAGAGGCAGGCCGTCAGCTCTCAGCCTTCAGCTATCGGCACGGAGCCTGTCGTGGCGGCTTCCGGGGCGGAGCAGGCTTTGGGTACGGAGTCTCCGGCGGTGGAGGAGATGCCGGCTGCGGCCGCGGAGATGGACAAGACGGCTTGATCATAGATCGATGTACATCGATCTATATATTGATATGCGTCGACATGTAATTGGATGTTCAATTTTTGACGGGACGTTTCAGCCTTCCGGGACAGGGCTCACCGTTCATGGTCTATCCCGGCGTTGAAGCGCCGGGCTATTTTCGGAAGCGCCTCCGGCGCTAGAGAATTAGTGCGACAGAAAAAATATTGAGGGAAACATTTCAATGACTACTTCGGCGGCGGAGAATTTGGCGGGGCGAGCAGGAGAGAAAGACAAAGAGAAGGTGGAGAAGCGGCGGGCGTTGGGTCGCGGGCTGGAGTCGTTGCTGCCGGGGCCTCGGGTGGTGCCGGGGGGCGTTGGCCAGAGTGGCGCGAGCAAAACCCAGGTTCCTCACTTCGTTCGGAATGACAAAGTCCCTGCAGAGGCCACTTCTGTGGACAAAGCTACTCCGGGAGCAAATCCTCTTCCCAATGTCTCGCCGGACCAGGGCTCTCTCAATCAAGCTTCTGTCCGCGACAGAAGCGAGGTTGCGCCGGGCGACAGCCAAATTCGCGGAGAGGCTGTGCCGGGGACGATTCGGGCTGTAGCGGAGGAAGAGTCGCGGGCTGGAGTGCCCTCGCCGCACGTGACTGCGGCATACATGCCCGCGGCACCCGTGGAAGCCGAGCTGCGCTCGGCTGGACAGCCGGGGGCGGCTGTCCCGACATTCAATACAGCGGCTGTCCCCACATTTAACACTCCGGCTGCGGCTGTGCCTACATTCAACACACCGGGGGACGAGACCATTACGATTCATGCGCAGGCGGAGTCGCGGATGCCGGCGAATCTGGTAGTGAACCTGGCGATCGCGGACATCGACAAGAATCCGTTTCAGACGCGCTATGTGGAGGACGACGAGAAGCTGGAGGAGCTGGCGGACTCGATTAAGGCGAATGGAGTGGTGCAGCCGATCATGGTGCGTCCTTCAGACGAAGATGAAGGTCGCTACGTCCTGATCC
This sequence comes from uncultured Acidobacteriaceae bacterium, assembly GCA_963708335.1. Lineage (GTDB taxonomy): Bacteria > Acidobacteriota > Terriglobia > Terriglobales > Acidobacteriaceae > Sulfotelmatobacter. The sequence goes on from OY970205.1 coordinate 785,772, forward strand.
TGGGCGAACGGCGGTTGCATGCTTCGAAGAAGGCAGGAAAGACGCACATTCCGGCGATGGTGCGGCGGGTATCGCTGCAGCAGGCGGCGGAGATGACGATCATCGAGAATTTGCAGCGCGAGGACTTGAGTGCGCTGGAGCAGGCGGAGGCGTTCCGGGTATTGAGCAACGAGTTTAATCTGACGCAGGCGCAGATCGGAGAGCGGGTGGGGCTTTCGCGAGCTTCGGTGACGAACTACATGCGGTTGCTGAAGTTGCCTCGCGATGTGATGCAGTTGCTGGCCGAAAAAAAGATCAACTTCGCGCAGGCCAAGGAACTGCTCAAGTTGAATGGCGATGACAAGATCGCGGAAGCCGCGCTGTATGCGGTGAAGAAGGGTTTGTCGCTGGAGCAGGTGGAGATGCTGGTGCTGCGGATGAACGGGCTGCTCGATCCAATTCCGGGGATGCCGGGACAAGAGCCGAAGAAAAGCAGCGGGGCGCGATGGGTGGATCCGAATGTGCGGGCGGCGCAGTTGGACTTGGAGCGCATGTTGGGAGTGCGAGTGCGGATCCGCGACCGGAAGGGGAAAGGGAAGATTGTGATTGAGTATCACACGGTGGATGATTATGACCGGGTGGTGGAGATGATTCGAGGAAAGAAGTAGCGAGTACCGAGTACTCAGTACCGAGAGAAAGGCGGCCTCGCGGCCGCCTTCGTCGTTGGGGGAATCAGGATCGTTATCAAGTGGAGTGGACGGTCCTTTTTTGAGAATGCGGTGCGGCTTTTCGTCGTCCTTTGGGTCGCACGTGGGAGATCATCGAGACGTGTGCCGGATCGTGTTTATACCTGTGGTTCGTGGGTATGATCCTGGTATCCCTACCGAGTTTGCGCTGTAGCTTTTCTTTCGCCCCTTCGGGGCTTGGTTACATTAAGCGCTCCTTAAGAATTGCTTCCGGTTAGCCCGTGACTCGACCAGAATCCGGACCATCCCCTCCTCAGTCGTGAGTGCGATGGCCTCCTTACTAGCCCAACGGCTGGTACAGAGGTAACTTGTGAGGCTCGCGCAGTCTGCTCTACCATTCGCGCATGTCTAATCTACTGCGGGCTGAGAACTCTCCACCTAGGCGCGGGAGATCGGAGGTAGAGCTCAGGCTAGCGGATATGCAGTTTCCGAATTTGGTCGGTCGTCGGAGACGGTCGATTTCTGTGCCCTTGATTCTGTTTCTCGTTAGCGCTGTTCCAGGCCTGCTGGCGCAGTCTGAGCCTTCGCATTCAAGCGTCCTGTTCCCTTTCTATCACCAATATCTCATCGCCTTCGAGGCGCATGATTCAGATAAATTACAGGCACTATCGTCGGATCAGGATAGCAAGCAGCAATTTGAAAAACTGAAGGATTTGAAAGACGAGAAGCAGCAGAAGGCAATCTACGACATGATGGTCAGAACTCAGCCAGAGTCCCCCGAGATAGTCAATGAAAAGATCGTTGGAGATAGGGGATTCCTCGCTATTCAAGGTTACAGCCGCGGAGACGTCCTCGAAATGAAAGTGGATCCAAGCCGGGTGCCCAAGGGCTACCGAATCGCCAACAACAAACCCATCAGGAAGCGGCAGTATGAGCTGGTCTTGTTCAAGGGAATCGGCGAGGAGTGGAAGATTTACCGGATGAAGTCCTTTGCTTATGAAGATCCCCGCCCCATACTTGAACCGATTGACAGCTCACACGAGCAGAAGTACGCAGGGGTGCAGTTCCATTGCAATTTTTCTCAGGAGAACATTGTTCCGGGCGACAAGCAATCCCAATGGATGAACGAAAGCACGCATTGGAGCTGTTTTGCCAAGCTTCGCCGGAAAGCCAGCCTCTGCGACCGCATTGGAAGTCTGGTTCCGCCAGAGCAAAAAACATTCTTCGCAGAGCAGACTCAGATACAGCAGACGCAATGCAAGCTCGACGTAGTCGATCTAATCGGCGATCCCAAGATCTGCGAGCCCATCAGGAACAGCAAGATGATGCCCAACGCGCAAGAGCAGTGTTTCCAGAAGATCGAGGACTATGACTTTATCCCCGGGCTTAACATCTATTCCCTCGACTCTGACGGAGACGGCCTGTCCGATCTGCAGGAGATCCGGTTCTTTAACACGAGCGCAAACAATCCCGACACCGACGGAGATGGAAAGACAGACTTTGAAGAGGTGGAAGCGATGACCAATCCTCTAGGCGCGGGGAAACTCGGGGACCATCTGAAGTAAGAACGCCGGTCCGGCTCGCCCGGACCGCGACCAGAGTTCCGCATTTCATGCGGACAAACCGGACGTTGTGGTGGTGCTAGCACAGCAGAGTGGGCGTTAGTTTGTGAATTTCAAATACCCACAGACCGAACTCCGATCGCGCGAGAGGTGTTTTGGCAAAATCTTAATTGCAACCGTTCGGTCGAGGCGCGTATCGCGCGCGCGATAGACTTCTCCCATCCCGCCTGCGCCCAGCGGAGATTGGATTTCATACGGCCCGAGTTTGGTCCCAGATGTGAGCCCCATGCGTTGTGCGTCATTATAGTCCCAGGGAGGACGCCACTCATTTTGGAGCCGCGGAAGCAGCCGCACTCGGGAGTAGATTCGAGCAACCACGCGATAACTCCCGGTTTGTCGGCTACCCGGAAGTTACCGCCTGGAAAGCGGCCGTGAGGGCCAACTCTAGACCATCCCGCTAAGCGTCCCACCGACTTACGCCGTGGGCTGCATTCTTTCGCCGCTTTGCGGCTGAAGCCGTTTCCCCAATCCACGTTTTTTCGCTGACATCGAGGTACGATAAAGATTCATACAGGTATCAAGATTCATACAGGACGGCAGGATGCCGCACGAGAACGTGCTCGATCATACGGTGCTGGAGGCGGTTGCGGAGCAGATGATGCGGGGAGCTGAGGTCGTCGTGGAGGACCGTGTTTCGCGCGTAACGCGGACGGGGGCACAGCGGCTTCGGACTGCGCGGTTTTTGATGGGTGGAAGAGAGTATCAGGCGATCGAGCAGAATCCGGAGAAGCCGAGCCAGTGGGGAAAGCTGGCCCGAGAGGGACATCGAGTGGTGCAGTTTCGCGATCTCGAGACCCAGAAGTATGTCGCGGTCGCAGTGGATGGGAAGGTGAAAGAGTATGGGCGATGAAGCAGAATTCTCATCGCGCCACCGCGACTGTAAACGTCGACAGGCGGCGGGGACGCCCACGCTACTTGTCAACTGAAGATGATCCCCTGAGAATCGGTAGAACTCAGTAATTCTCTATCCCTATCCGCGGTTGCGCGGCGTCTGAAGAAAATGTCAAGGCGGGGAGCGTGCGAAACTCCGGGTCCGATTGTGGCATGCGGCGGAGGACCGGGCCCTTCTTGTCGTCGTCCCCTGAACCCGAGCGGTGCAACACCGGAGTTCGGGATGCCAGCAGCCGGGATTTTACTTCCTGAAATTCGTTGGTATCCAAGATGTAGTCTTTGCGGTCCGGCAGGAAGGTGAACATCTCGGACTGGAGACGGCTGATCCTGTCCTCCGTCAAAGGGTAGCTGGCGAAGCTTTGGATGACTTTGCTATGGAAGGGAAGCTTAGTTGCCAAACGATACCCGGGAATCTTGGCGTACAAGGCGCTTCTCTTGACCTCCATCGCGTGGAGTTTCTCCAAAGCCTCCAACAAAGCCTTGGGATCGTATCCCGCAGCCCAGGCATACTCGATGCCCAGCAGGTCGGCTTCGTACTCCGCATCGCGCGCGAACTTCTTCAATGACAGCGGGGTGCCGAGGTCTTGCCAGGCCAAACCAGCAGGGCCGGCCATGTAGGCCACAGAATTCAAAAAGTTGGACACCCGCTCGCGGGTGAGGGCGCGGGTCGCGTGGCGGGCGGCAATGTGTGCGATCTCGTGCGCCATGACTCCAGCGAGTTCAGCTTCCGCGTCGGAGGCGAGGATCAGGGCGCTGTTCACATAAAGGAAACCGCCAGGCAGACCATAGGCATGCGGGACATCGCCGGAATCGATCACCTTGACGGTGAATGGGATGTCGGCGTCGGAGTAGCGGACGATTTTTTGCGCCAACTGGTTTACGTAGTCGTTGACCACAGCATCGTTGATGATTTTGGTGGTGTGGTCGAACTGAGCGGCGAGGTGTTCGCCGAGTTCACGTTCGCGACGGAGAGAATAGAGGTTGAAGCCGTGTCCGACATTGCGTTGGCCGATGCGATGGACGTCGTACTTCTCAACCTTGTTCGAATCTTTTGCGGGGGCCGCATCTGTCTTCTGCGAGTCTGCAGGCTGCTCGGCGTGGTCATCGGGAATTGCTTGCGCAGTCGCGGAGTGCGGCAGGAATGATGTGAGTAGTAGAGCAAGGAGGGAGGCAGGCACAGCCAGGAAGGAGCGGAGTCGCATGGAATCCCCACAGACGCGGCGGGAATTGTATAACGGAAATACTGGGGAAGGCCAAAGAAAATTATTTGCGTTTCGGCCGGTTGCCAAGCGATCTTAGATACTCTGATTTATCCGTAATGGAGTCAAGCAGATGCGGTGAATGCCAAGTCCCGCGGCCTGTTTGGGGGCATGGAGTTGCCGGTGCAGGGAAAGAAAAAATCAGGACCACCAAGGACACGAAGTCACACGAAGGAAGGCCTATATTCGCTCGTGGCATTTCATCACAATCTGGCCTTAGACATAAGCGAAGAGCGTCATGAAACCGAAGTCCATGTGGAGTTGCTGATGGCAGTGAAATAGCGTGAGGCCGGGGTTGTTGGCTACGAAATCGATTTCTACTTCCTGGTAGCCGTTTACCATGACTACGTCTTTCATTACTCCGGAAGTTGCGACGCTCGCAAATTTTGTGAGTTCGAAGGTGTGCCGGTGCAGGTGGATGGGGTGGATATCGTCGCTGGCATTGCGCATGCGGAGCCGGTAGCGCTTGCCTTCGTGGAGATGGAAGGCGGGGTCGGCCATCATTTGACTGAGGGGATAGGCGGCGCCGTTGATGGTCCACTGATTGAAGCCTTCGATGGCGGCATTTTGCTTTTCGAAGAGCATGGTGAAAGTTTCGTCGGGTGCGGCGGGGCTGGCTGCAGGATTTCCGAAGTGGCTGTAATTCCATTTGAAGGGGGCGGGAGCGAGCCACTGGGGCTTGGTTTTGTTGCCCGCGTATTCGACGACGATGCCCATGCCGTGACGGCGATCGTCGTCGTCGAGGTCGCCCATGATCCAGACGCCGGGATGATTCATTTCGACGATAGCGGAGAGGCGCTCGGCGGTTCCGAGCCAGAGGACAGGAACGCGGACGGGCTTGGGAAGAGGATTGCCGTCCATGGCGATGACGGTGAAGGTGTGGCCGGGAAGGGCGAGGCTGCGAATCTCGGTGGCGCTGGCGTTGAGGACGTGAAAGAGAACGCGTTCGCCGGATTTCACGCGGACCGGGTCGCCGTGGCCGAGCATGCGGCCGTTGATGGTGAACGAATCGTAGCCGACCTCGAATCCGTGAGGCAGGCCGCGAGCGAGGGAGGCTTTCATTTTGCTCTCGCCGGAATCTTTGAGTTCCGGGACGGCTTGCGCGGGCGAGAGGAAGTGCTGCGGCATGTCGCCGCCGTGGCTGAGGGTGGGTTGAAATTCTTTGAGAGTGAGAAAGACTTCGCGATCGTAGTTGCCGGGATGCTGTTTGGGTTCGATGTAGACGGGGCCGACGAGGCCTCCGTATTGGCCAAGGTCGAGATTGGCTCCGGCGCGGACGTGAGTGTGATAGAAACGGAGTCCGGCGGGCCTGGGGGTAAAAGAAATTCTGCGCGAGCCGTGTGGCGGAATGAAGGGAGTGCCCTCTTCGGCGGCGCCGTCGACGTCGGGAGAGACGAACTGTCCGTGCCAGTGGAGTTGTTCGGGGATGTCGGTGTCGTTGTGAATGTCGATGGTGACGGGCTGTCCTTCTTTGAGGCGAAGGAGCGGGCCGGGAAACTGGCCGTTATAAGTCGTCACCGACAGAGTGCGCTTGGGCGCGATCTCGAGGGGCTTGGTCGCAATCGTAAGCGTATAGTCGGCGGGGGATTGGGCCAGGAACCGCGGAGAAGCGAGGAGAGAGGCGGCTGCGGCGGCTCCGGCGGTTTTCAGGAAGGTGCGGCGGTTGGGATTCAGCGGGGACATATCAGGGGAATATAGCGGATTTTGTGAGGACTGCGCGAGATGGAATCAAAGTCCCCACCCTAGACGCAAAGGGTGCGGCTATGATGGGACACGCGCGAGGGATTCTGAGTGAAATGGGCCTGATGACGACAGTTATCCTCGAATTGGAATATGATTCTGACGGTTTGGCCTGGGGTGCGCACTAACATGTTCGCTATCGCATTGTCTGCAATGGTGATATTGGCCCTCGTCAGCATTGTCGTCCATTGGACCATGAGAATCCGGTTGATAAGACTGGATTCAACTAAAGACAGAATTGAATGGCTGAGCTTCCACGGCGGCGATGATGTGCTGAACACCTACGAAGCTGTGTTCCCGCGGAGCGTGCTGCCACGTTTTTGCCGTCTCGTTTTCTGGGCGGCAATCGTAATTGCCGCCGTTGGACTGTGCGCCGTTGTCATTCTGAAAGTATCAGTCCGATAGCGGGCGAAAAATCGCGGCTGCGCTATCGACAATGTCGGTTGGTTTACGATTGCACCGCTATGAGATGGGGGAGTTTCCTAGGCGTTCGCTCAAAGACTTTGCCGGTATGGGCCGCATTGTGTACCGGGCGTGCTGACGGATCGGATCAAAAATACTCGGCACAGGCAAAGCACGCAATCCTTGCCATGGTGCGCGCGCAAGAATCGGATGCAGAAAACGCCATCTGTTCGCTGCTGCAATCGAAAGGTTGGCGTGAACCAACAATCCAGAAGCTGAAAAAGCTGGTCGAGCCTTTTCATAGCGATGATGCGATTATGCGTGACTGCCACGAGCGTGCGACTAAAAACGGAGCTGGAATCGTTGTCTATTCGGACCCGATCGAGGAAGCCTAGAGCCACGCTCAGTTGGCGTCACATCCGATTGCAATCGTTGACCACGCCCGGCCGCAAGCTCAGGCTTGGGGTAGATCGGTGGGCGGAGTCGGCGGGGGCAGGAGGCTGGCGGCGACTAGGAATCGAAGGCTCTCGATATGGGCTTTGAGGGCGGCGTGAAGCTCTTTGGTCACGGCGACAAAGTCGTCGCCTTCGGCAGTGATCGCACGGGCACAAAGATCTTTGATGTACTCTTCGGAGGACATTGTCGCTGGGTAGGATGCCAAACATAGCAGGGGTAGCCAATACTGGAAATTGTGTAGGACTTCCTACTGGATTACGGGAGATGGTTTGAAAAAGCCCCACTTCTCGCTAAAGACGCGAGAAATGGGGCACCCGGCACCCGGCACCCGGCGAGAAATGGGGCGCCGGCAGGGATCTGGGGCTGGAGAGTTAATTAATTCGCACTTGTTGGGGGGAATATGAATCTGAGAATCATGCGACATGTACAAGTGGGCGGGTTGGTGGTGGGGTCGGTGATGGGGTTGACGGGGGCGGATGCGGGAACGTTGCCGACGCCGCCAGTGGCGAAGAAAGTTCCGCATGTGACGGAAGTGAACGGGCACCGGATGGAGGACAACTATTTCTGGCTGCGTGACAAGCCGAATCCGGAGGTGCGGGCATATCTGGAGGCGGAGAACGCGTATACGGATGCGGTGATGAAGCCGACCGAAGCATTCCAGAAAAAGTTATATGGCGAAATGCTGGGTCGGATCAAGGAGACGGATGTGGAGGTGCCGTACCGCGAGGGAGATTATTTTTATTACACGCGGACGGAGGCGGGGAAGCAGTACGGCATCCGCTGCCGAAGAAAGGGCAGCATGGAAGGGGCGGAGGAAGTGGTGCTGGACGTGAATGAAATGGCCACGGGGCTTGCATTCATGTCGGTGAATGAATATGCAGTCAGTCCGGACGGCAATCTGCTGGCGTATTCCTACGACAACACGGGATTCCGGCAGTATCGGCTGGCGGTAAAGGACCTGCGAACGGGCAAGACGCTGGTGGATCACGCGGAGCGTGTGGGATCGGTGGTGTGGGCGAACGATAACAAGACGATTTTTTATACGCAGGAAGATGCAGTGTCGAAGCGGCAGTACCGGCTCTACCGGCATACGTTGGGAACGACGGGAGAGGACGCGCTGATCTACGAGGAGAAAGACGAGCGCTTCGACGTGTATGCGGGGAAGACGCGGAGCGACGCTTATATCTTTTTATTTTGCGCGAGCCATACCACGAGCGAGGCGCGGTACATTCCGGCGGATCAGCCGATGGCAGAGTTCAAGGTAGTCGAGCCGCGGAAGCAGGATGTGCAGTACTATCCCGACCACAATGGAGAGTTTTTTTATATCCGGGTGAACGATACGGGGAGAAATTTCCGGCTGGTCAAAGCGCCGGTGGAAGATCCGGGGAAAAAGAATTGGACAGAAGTGGTGGCGCAGGATCCGAATGTGATGTTGACCCATCTGGAGATGTTCAAGAATTTTTATGTGCTGCTGGAACGGGAACACGGGTTGCCGCAGATTCAGGTAACGGATTTGAGGAGCGGGGCGTCGCATCGGATTAAGTTTCCGGAGCCGGCTTATCTGAGTCGCGGGTATGTGAATCGTGTTTATGACACGACGGAATTCCGCTATGCGTATGAGTCGCCGATTACGCCGCCGTCGGTGTTTGCCTACGACATGGAGAAGGGAACATCGACGCTGTTGAAGCAGAAGGAAGTGCCGGGCGGATATGACCGGACGAAATATGTGGTGGAGCAGATCTATGCGCCGGCGGCGGATGGAGTGAAGATTCCGATTTCGGTGGTGCATCGCAAGGATGCGAAGTTAGATGGGAACGAGGGGCTGTATTTGTACGGGTACGGGTCGTATGGATTTTCGATTGACGCGTCGTTTAATCCGAACTGGTTCAGCCTGGTCGACCGGGGCGTGACGGTGGCGGTGGCGCACATTCGCGGAGGCGGCGAAATGGGCAAGGCGTGGCACGATGCCGGACGGATGATGAACAAGAAAAATACGTTCACCGATTTTATTGCGTGCGCGGAGTATCTGGTGGGGCATGGGTATGGATCGAAGGAGCGGCTGGTGATCGAGGGTCGGAGCGCGGGCGGATTGTTGATGGGGGCGGTGCTGAATATGCGTCCGGATCTGTTCAAGGCGGCGGTGGTGGGAGTGCCGTTTGTGGATGTGATGAACACGATGCTGGATGAGACTTTGCCGCTGACGGTGGGTGAATTTGAGGAGTGGGGAAATCCGAAAGAGAAGGCCGCGTTCGATTACATGATTACTTATTCGCCTTATGACAACGTGGAGGCGAAGAATTATCCGGACATGCTGGTGAAGACGTCGTTCAACGACAGCCAGGTGATGTACTGGGAGCCGGCGAAATATGTGGCGAAGATGCGGGCCACGCGGACGGACCATAATACTTTGATCTTGAAAACGAATCTGAGTCCGGCGGGACACGGTGGGGCGTCGGGAAGATACGACCGGCTGCATGAGTCGGCGTTTGATTACGCTTATATTTTGCGGGAGATGGGGATTGAGGAGTAGGTCTTCCTTAGTCTCGCGTTAGTTCAAAGTCAAAGTCAAAGTCAAAAGTCAAAGTCAAAAGTCAAAAGTCAAAAGTCAAAAGTCAAAGTCAAAAGTCAAAAGTCAAAGTCAAAAGTCAAAGTCAAAAGTCACAAGTCAAAAGTCAAAGTCAAAGTCAAAAGTCAAAAGTCAAAGTCAAAGTCAAAAGTCAAAAGTCAAAGTCAAAAGTCAAAAGTCAAAAGTCAAAGTCAAAAGTCAAAGTCAAAAATCAAAAGTCAAAGTCAAAAATCAAAAGTCAAAGTCAAAAGTCAAAAGTCAAAAGTCAAAGTCAAAAGTCAAAGTCAAAAGTCAAAGTCAAAAGTCAAAGTCAAAAATCAAAGTCAAAGTCAAAAATCAAAGTCAAAAGTCAAAGTCAAAAATCAAAGTCAAAAGTCAAAGTCAAAAGTCAAAGTCAAAAATCAAAAATCAAAGTCAAAAGTCAAAGTCAAAAGTCAAAGTCAAAAATCAAAAGTCAAAGTCAAAAGTCAAAGTCAAAAGTCAAAGTCAAAAATCAAAAGTCAAAGTCAAAAGTCAAAGTCAAAAGTCAAAGTCAAAAATCAAAAGTCAAAGTCAAAAGTCAAAGTCAAAAGTCAAAGTCAAAAGTCAAAGTCAAAAGTCAAAGTCAAAAGTCAAAGTCAAAAGTCAAAGTCAAAAGTCAAAGTCCCCACCCTGTCGCAAAGAGCGCGACAAGGGTGGGGCACCCGGTGTCCCACGTAAACCTTTAAATCAGGCCGGCGCGAACGCGGCGGAGGAAGTCTTCGCCGTCGGCTTTGGCTTGGGCGAGTACTTTTGGTTGATTGCGGTACTCGAGGGCTATTTCCTGGAGGAAGAGTTCTACCGCGTCTTTGGGCTTGAAGCCTTGAGTGACCAGTTTGCGGATGCGCGGCGTGAAGCTGTCGGCATCGTCGGCGGAGCCGAGGCGGGAAAGGTGGTCGGCGCAATTGTGATCGCGGAATTTGCCGGAGGCCAGGCGGTCGAAGGCGGTCTTGGCTTCGGGATCATTGAGAAGCGTGGGAAGCGGAGAGTTCCATTCGCACTGAGAGCAGGTCCATCCATGGAAAGAATGGTTGGACGTCCAGACTAATTCCCTGATGATTTTTTGTTGTGTGCGAGTGTCGGTAACGCGATCCATGAACTGGGCGATCCCCGTCCTGCCGCTTGCGATGGCCCATGAATTCTTTTCTGGATTTTACTCTGAAAGCGGAAGAGTGGGCGTTGTGTAGAAGGGTTCCGGAGCTTTCTTGAACGGGGAAAGCTTTTTAACTGCTGAGATCGCAGAGAGTTCGCCGAGGACGCTGAGAAGTACGACGGGAGCGAATCGCCGTTGGCTTATTTGGCGAAGAAGTAGTCGAAGGATTTTACTGCGGTGAATTCGTCATCTTTGATGTCGAAGACGGTGTAGAGCTTGGTGACAAACAGAACGTCGCGAACTTTCTGCGTGAGGTGGAGGAGTTTGAGTTCGCCACCGGCGTTGCGGGTGGCGGTGAAGGAGCTTACAAGTTCTCCGACGCCGGAGCTGTCGAGGTAGTTGACACCGGCGAGATTGAGGATGATTTTCTTTTTTCCATCGGCGAGCAGGTTGCGGACGGCGGCGCGGAGATCGCCGATTTCGGGGCCGAGAATGATGCGGCCGTGAATGTCGAGGATGGTGACGTGGGAAACTTCGCGGGAGTCGATCTTCAAAGACATGATGCCCTCACCGGGGCTTACGGCGGATGGTAGTTTGTGGCGGAGAGCAAGTCAATGGCGGAGCGGAGCTTAAGCCAAACCCAAGGTCCCTCGACTTCGCCCGGGATGAGAGGGATGTGGAGCTGACGGCTGAGAGCTGATGGCTGACGGCTGATCCCTAGTTGTGCACGTGGGGGCTTTGGGCTGGATTGTGATGGGGGCCGGCTGGTTCCTTTACTACCTTCACATCAAAACTTACGGGCAGGCTTTTGGGCGGAAAGCACTGGGCATTGTCGCAGGCTTGATAGCGAAGTACCCCATGCATCACGTATTTTCCAGGCTGCACGGCATGCAGGGGATGGACTGCGACCTTAATCGTGAAATCTCCGCTGTAGACATTAAGTTTTTCGTCGGGAGAAAAGGGGAAGTTCAAATCCTTGCCCGGAGGATATTCGGTTTTTCCGAGGATGATGTCGGTGGGCACGTCCATTTTCAAATTGGTGGGAATGAGGAATTCGGACTTGGGTGTATTGGAGTTGATGTGAAATCCGGAGGCGACGCGGAAATCAAGATCGACCATCGTCTGCTTGGCGCGCGGAGCCGTGACTAGCGGAACGGGAGCGAACGAGACCGACGGCGCTTTCACCGATTGCGCCGAGGCGGCGGTGGCCAGCAGCATCAGCAAACTGATGAGCTTCGAGTTGTGCACATGCAACATCACTTTCAACTGCATCCAATAGTAGATCGGGCGCGGCCTGTCTCCTATTGTCACTTCTGAGGCTGCGAGGCGGAGGCCTGGGAACTAGCCGCTTGCGTATCGAGTGCTTTCTTGATCGAGTCCTCGATTTCGGCCTTGCCCTTCAGGCCGATGATCTTGTCTACAATTTTGCCATCGCGGCCGATGAAGAAACTTTCCGGCAGAGCGGGAACGCCGCCGTACTCCTCGCCGACGGCTTCTTTGCCCAGGAGGACGGGATAGTTCACGCCCATTTCTTTGGTGAATTTGGCGATATCTTCCTTGCTCGAATCGTCCATGGCGACGCCGACGATTTGCAAGCCTTGCGCGCCGTACTGGTTCTGCAGTTCGACAAACCAGGGCATTTCAATTTTGCAGGGGCCGCACCAGGTGGCCCAGAAATTCAGCAAGACGGCCTTGCCGCGAAGATCGGAGAGGCGCATGCTCTTGCCGTCGAGCGATTCCAGCGTGAAGTCGGGCGCTGGGCCGGACTTGGTGCTGGCCGTGGGAGAAGGCCCGGAGCGGCGCGCCATATGGAAACCAAAATAGAGCATGACGGCAACGACCACGGCCACCACGACGAGAGCGAGCGGATTGCGTTTTGCGGCGGCAGGAGGCGGGGCGTCGGCGTCGTACTGTCCGGCGTAGACGTCCGATACCGGGAAAGCCGCTCCACAAAAGTTGCACGCGACCGTGCCGGCAGCAACGGCTTCAGGGTCGGGACGCAGAGGCTTCTCTTGAATATTCCAGCAGCTTGGACAGCGCCAATGTGATTTCTTCTGTGGCGTCCCGTCCGATTTTTCCTGTTCCGACATAACTTAACTCCTCCAACTACAAAGCAAAACGATTTAGAAACGACAGCCAGCTTGAAATGAGCGTGAAACGGCCAATCACCAGCAATACGCCAAGGGCGATCAGCAGGCCTCCGCTGGCCACTTCGAGTGCGTGCATTTTCGAGCGGAAGCGGCTGTAAAACTTAAGGAAGCGCTCCATGAGCAGCGACGTGAGCAGAAAAGGCACAGCCAGACCGAGAGAATAAACACCGAGCAGAAGGATTCCCTTCACCACCGTGTCCTGCTCGCTGGCCAGAGTAAGGATGGCGGTGAGGATGGGGCCGAGGCAGGGCGTCCAGCCAAAGGCGAAGGCGAATCCGATGACGAAGGCGCCGATGGGAGTGCTGCTGCCCTTCACGCTGTGCAGCCGCGCGTCGGTGTAGAGCGCCTTGATTTTAAAAATTCCGGTGAGATGCAGGCCGAAGATAATGATAACGACGCCCGCCACGATCGACAGCGTGTGTTTGTAGCGCGCCGCTACTTGCCCGATTTCCGTGGAAATTGCGCCCAAGGTTACAAAGACCACGCTGAAGCCGAGAATGAAGCCGATGGAATTGATCATCACGCGCCGCATGAGCTGGGCCTGCGGCGACTTCAGTTCCTCGACGCCTGCGCCCGAGATGAGCGAGACGTAGCCCGGCACCAGCGGGAGCACGCACGGCGAGAGAAAAGAAATCAGGCCGGCGAAGAACGCGGCAATGGGGAGCGGCAGGCTCTTCATTCTTCTTTATTGTAGCTGCTGAACGCTACCTCGTTCGATAAGACGCGCGGGGCGGAGATTAGTTGCAAGATTACGAGCTGATCAGCGGAATCCATGACTGTTCTTCTCGCATCTCCAAAATGCCGAACCAGAGCTTTGCCACGGATTCACACCGATTTACACGGATTTGAGACAAATGAATTGTTGCATACGTGCAGATCCGTGAGATCAGTGGCGCCTGGCGGGCCGAGGCGAGGTCGAAGGCAATGCAGGTGCGGGCGCGGGCGCGGACGTTTGTTCGGGAGATTCGCTGAGCTTGCGGAGAAATCCGCCGGGGAGAGTGGCCGCGAGAACCGCCCGGCTTCCTTCCTGGCGGACTTGCAGGCTTTCGAAAAGAGCCTTGACGTCGGCGTCGGTGCCGGCGGATCCGACGGATATTTCGGCGGTGCGAAACATGGCGAGATAGGCGTTGGCCTTGTCGGCGATGGCGCGGGCATCGGCATCGCTCGTGGTCCAAGCTTCGGCGCGGAGGTGCAGGGCGTCGACGCGCAGCGGGAAATGCAGCGGGTTGTAGCTGGCGGAGATGACCAGGTCGGCGGGTTTGGGAAAGATCGCGGCCCAGGTATCGAATTGGCGGGCCAAAGGTTCGGTGCGGGCAACCATCCAAAAAGGGCTGGCGAGCTGGACGTGCCGGTAATAGCGGCGGAGGAGAGCGGGACCGCCAAAGGGGGAAGCGAGGCGGCGGGAACGGTCGACGATGCCGCGGATGACGGCGGGGTCGTCGTGATTGGAGGCGGCGACGGTGTCGACGGCGAGGATGGCGATGCGGAAGGAACGACCGTAGAGGGGGATCGTAAAGATGTCGATGGAGTTGTAGTTCTCGACCGACTGGGCGATCTTCTTCAGGTAAGCGAGGCACTTGGTGCCATCGAATTTTGCGGTGAAGACTTCGGAATAGCGGGGCTCGGAGGCGGCGCCGCCGGTTCCGCCTCCGGGCCATTTTTCGGGGTAATGAATGGCGAAGGCGGCGGCTTCTAGGTCGCGCTCGAAGTCGAAGCCGGTTTCCTGGATGAAGCGGTCGTATTCGGGATCGTGAGCGACAGGGAGAAGAAGCTTTCCGCCATTGGCTTTGCGGGCCCAACCGAGGTTGGCGTAGACGAAGGCGTCGGCGCCAGGGAGGAGTCGGGCGGCTTCCGGGGGAGCGTGTTTGCGGAGCTGGACGGCGAGGATCACCGCGGCAGCCACAATCACGAGCGCCAGAGAAATGGGGAAAGCGCGTCTAATTCGCATGAAATGCGGTCAGGGATGAAATGATAGCACTGCCGGCTCAAGAAAAAGCATGAACCATGGATGACGAAATCGGCGTTGTCAACGACACCTTGGCGCGGGTGAATGCCCTTTTCCATTAGCTCAATCCGGAAGCGGGAAGACGGAAGCCGGAAGCCGGATGTTACACTTCCCCCATCCTTGGCGCTTGCCCGGAGTCCGTTCCCAAATGCCTGAAGAATCAATGCCCACCGCGCGCACCCGTGTGGTCCGCGAGCCCCAGCGCGCGGTTTATGATCGCGAGACCGTCTACCGCATCCTTGACGAAGCCTTTCTCTGCCACATCGGATTCGTCTTCGACGGACAGCCCTTCGTCATTCCCACTTCCTACGGTCGCAAGGACGCCAGCCTTTACGTCCACGGCTCCGCCGCCAGCCGCATGCTCCGCCATCTTCAAAGTGGCGTGGGAGCGCCTGTCTGCGTCACCGTCACTCTGCTCGACGGGCTCGTCCTTGCGCGCTCGGTTTTCAATCACTCCATGAACTATCGCTCGGTCGTGATCCTGGGCAAAGCCACCCTCGTCGATGATCCGGAAGAAAAGCTTGCCGCTCTGCGAATTCTTTCCGAACACATCCTCCCCGGCCGCTGGGACGACGCACGCCAGCCTAATTCGCAAGAACTCAAAGCCACATCGGTGCTGCGCGTCCCTATCGAAGAATTCTCCGCCAAGGTTCGCACCGGCCCACCCATTGACGACGAGGAAGATTATTCCTTCCCCACCTGGGCCGGAGTAGTTCCGCTGGAAACAGTGGCCGCCGACCCGATTGACGATGCGAGATTACTGCCAGGAAGAACAACGCCAGAGTACGTCTGCCACTACGCTCGTCAGCGCAACTGAAGAGCTTCGACCACGAAGGGCACGAAGGTTCACAAACGAATTCTCAAGCTAAGCTTGATGGACCTTATTTTCATTTTCCTTCCGTAAATGATCGCAAGTTTTTCCTTCGTGGATCGTTGTCTCCTTGGTGGTGGATGCCGTTGGTTTCCTTCGTGGACCTTCGTGTCCTTGGTGGTGAATGCTCTTAGTGCCCTTCACGCCACCAGCAACAGCTTCCCCGCGATCTTCCGCGCTTCCATGTCGCGATGCGCCTGCACCGCTTCGGCCAGTGGATACTTCTTCGCAATTCGCAGCTTGAGCTTGCCCTCGGCAATCATGGCGAACAGCGCCCCCGTTCGCGCCAGCAATTCTTCGCGCGTCGCGGTGAAGTGCGCCAGCGTGGTGCGCGCCATGTACAGCGACCCTTTCTCCGACAGCTTCGCCGGATCCACCGGCGGGACCGGACCGCTCGACATGCCATACAAAACTAGCATCCCGCGCAGTCGCATGACATTCAAATTCTTTTCAAACGTCGCCTTGCCCACACCGTCGTACACCACGTCGACGCCCTTGCCGCCGGTCAACCGTTTCACTTCCGCTTCAAAATCCTGGCGCGTGAAAATGATTACCTCATCCGCGCCCGCGTCGCGTGCGAGCTTGACCTTCTCCTCGCTCGAAGCCGTCCCAATCACGCGCGCGCCCATCATGCGCGCCATCTGCACCAGCAGCAATCCCACTCCGCCGGCCGCCGCATGCACCAGCGCCGTCTCTCCCGCTTTCAGTTTGTGGGCATCGTTCACCAGGTAATGGGCCGTCAGCCCATGCATCATCAGCGCCGCAGCCTGCTCATCGGTCACCGCGTCCGGCACCGGCACCAGGCTGTCTGCCGATACCGCGACAAATTCCGCATACGATCCCAGCGCCCCGCTCCATGCCACCCGGTCGCCCACTTTCACCGCTTTCGCCTGCGGGCCCAACGCAGTCACAACGCCCGCGCCTTCCTGCCCCGGGATAAATGGCAGCGGCGTCCGCAAACTCCCATCGCGGAACTGCCCGTCAATCGAATTCACGCCAGCAACGGAAACCTTCACGATGGCCTCGCCCGCCTTTGCCTGCGGCACCGGAACCTCCACCAGTTCCATAACCTCAGGCCCGCCCGTATGCTGCACACGAATCGCTTTCATGTTCTCCTTGTAGCGCCGGCATCCTGCCGGCTGTCGGGTGGGCGTCTCGCCCACGCAGCGGCGGTCTAGCAAAACTCGCACCCCCGCCGGAAACATCGACGCGTCACGGAATCAGCAGCAACTTCCCCGTAGTCTTCCGTCCTTCCAACTCGCGATGCGCCCGCTGCGCCTCGGCCAGCGGATACGTATGTTCGATCCGCAACTTGAGTTTTCCCGACGCGATCATGCCAAACACCGCGCCTGACCGCGCCATCAACTCCTCCCGCGTGGCGATATAGTTGACCAGCGTCGGCCGGGTCACGTACAGCGATCCTTTCTGCGACAAGGTAATCAGATCGAACGGAGGCACCGCCCCACTCGATCCGCCGAACAGCACCATCATGCCGCGTGGCCGCAAAACGTTCAGCCCCTTCTCGAAAGTTGTCTTTCCCACCGAATCGTAGACTACGTCGACGCCTTTGCCGCCGGTCAGCCGTTTCGTCTCCACCTCGAAATCCGATTGCGTATAGAGAATAATTTCGTCCGCCCCCGCCTCGCGTGCGAGCTTCGCCTTGGCGTCGGTCGAGACGGTGGCAATCACGCGCGCACCAATGTTATGCGCCATTTGCACGAGCAGCGACCCCACGCCGCCCGCCGCCGCGTGCACCAGCGCCGTCTCGCCGCGCTTCAGCGGATATGTGTCGTGCGACAGATAATGGGCCGTCATACCCTGCAGCATCGCAGCCGCGGCTTGCTGATCGGTCACGCCCTCCGGAATCGGTACCAGCCGGTCCACTGGCACCGCCGCATATTCCGCGTACGATCCCATCACCCCGGTCCAGGCCACGCGGTCGCCATTCTTCACCGACGTAACGTCACCACCGACCGCGTTCACCACGCCCGCGCCTTCCTGTCCCAGCACGAACGGAGGCACCGCCTTATATCGGCCCTCGCGGAAATACACGTCGATAAAGTTCACGCCCGAGGCGGTCAACTTCACCACCGCCTCATTCGCCTTCGGCTGCGGAACCGGTACTTCCACCAGTTCCATCGCCTCCGGACCTCCCGGCTGTTTCACTTGAATGGCTTTCATGATTGGCTTGGATTCCCTGAGGAGCAAAATGCAACCAAGAATTATTCGGGGACTTTAGGTGGTGTTTCGGGATCGTCGATTCCGGCCGCAGCCAGTAACGCCCGCCCGAACTCTTCTGCGGATACCTTGAAAGCCTGCGGGTCATCCGCGTTCGCCGCGCTCGCGTTTCCGTCAACGACAAGTTCCGGCACGAAACGGTAGCCCCTTCCCACGACCGTCTGCAGATACTGCGGCTGCGCCGAATCATCGCCCAAGGCTATGCGAACCTTGCGGATCGCCGTATTGATGCCCTGCTCGATGTCGACGAAAACATCCTTGCCCCACAATGCATTGGCGATTTCCTCTCGCGTCACCAGTTGGCGATGGCGCTCCACCAGGTACATCAGCAGTTGCAAGGGCAGGCCTTCGAGGCGCACCGGGCTGCCGCCGCGGCACAACTGAAAGCGGCCAAAATCCAATTCGAACTCAGCGAACCGAACTTTCTTCTCGGACATGCCAGAAATCGTCTTCCAAAATTGCAGTAATTCTTGTCTGCCTCAGCCTGCCTGTCAAGCCTCTTTCAGTTCTTCAGATCAATTGAGATCGCTTCAGACTGTCTCCATGGACCTTTTCGCGGGCTGGGAGCAATATCGCAACACTTCCGCGGAGGGCGGAACAAAACTTTAGGAGGTGCGTTATGAAATACACGATTCGGATTCTCATGCTGACTATGACTTTGCTGCCCATGATGGCGGCCGCTCAGATTCAAAGCGACGGCAAGCTCCAGGCTAAGGTTCCGTTCGACTTCGCAATCGGATCGAAGATCGTCCCCACCGGCGAGCTTACCGTGAAGCGCGCCGGGCTGATCAACGACACTCTCATCCTGTGCAACCGCGAGGCCAAGGTCAACATGTTCGTCAACTTCGACCGCGCCGAGGCGAAGGCTCCGGCCGCCACCACCGCGCTCGTGTTCCACAAGTACGGACACCGTTATTTCCTGTGGCAGGTGAAAGTCGAAGGCTCCCGGAGCATGTACCAGTCGCGTCCGAGCTCGGCCGAGGCAGAGTTACAGGCCCGGAACGTGCCCGCCGAAGAGATATTACTCGCCCTGAAGTAGCTTGATTTGCAGTCGAGGTGGGTACGGGAGCTCGGGGGGAGCGCCCGTACCCATTCTTGTTTGCGAACCGATTTCGACTTTCCTGGCCAGCGCTCTTCTCTAATACGACCTCGAAGCCGCGCCGTCTCTGCCGTGCCCTGTGAACCTCTGTGCTCTCTGTGGTTGATTGTGTTTCCGTTCCCAGCGGCTGCATTTTAATTCTGCGTCGTTCCCTCGCCGAACTTGTCTGCTACACTGGCACGTCTTCCCGTAAGGAGGCCTTCATGGCCGAAACCAAGCCCCAGACTTTTGCCAACCACACCCGCTGGGATCCAGTGTTTCACTTCTTCGTGCTTCCAGTTTTTGTGCTTGGACTGATCCTGACTCTCGTCCATTTTTTCGCGCATATTACCGAAGGCGATTTTCGAGATCATTTTCACGCCTTTCTCCTGATCCTACTGGCGCTCGCTTTACTGATTCTGGCATTCAAAGTTCGCCTCAACTCGCTCAAGGTTCAAGACCGCGTCATCCGTCTGGAAGAACAGTTGCGCCTGATGCGCCTGTTGCCGGAACCGTTGCGCGCCCGTATCCCCGAGTTGACCGAAGGCCAGCTCTGCGGTCTGCGCTTCGCCTCCGACGCCGAGCTTCCCAAATTGGCGGAGCGCGCGATGAACGAAAAGTTGTCTCGAACTGAAATTAAAAAGGCGATCCAAAACTGGCGGCCGGACTATTGGCGAGTGTAAGCGGAAAAGGGACCTCCGGCCTTGGACTTTACAACTCAGACCCCGCCCCGCGGTCGTCGCCCTTTATAAGGCAGCAGGCCGGACGGGTGCGGCTGTCGCGATGTCCTCACTACTCAATAAGCCAGCGGCCAAAACGTGTAATGTGATTGCGTCAGCTACTGAGCCTCTAGACTCCGCTGCTGCGCGGCTGTCGTCATCATTTGTTGAATTTCCCTGCGAGCGCAAATCGAGTCGGTGCTCTCGTTTTCGCAGAGAGTCTTGATCCGCTCGAAGCATGGCAGGGCGGTGGGCTGCGCTAGCGCGTCCATGAAAGCCTTCTCTCCTCGCTCCGAATAAACCTGTTGTAGCGATTGGATTTTTTGCAGAGTCTCACGTCGGAGTTGATGAACCTTTGCCGCCTCATCTGGATCGCCCCAGGTCGAGCCATCGCTAAACTGGACGAACATGACACGCACCGACGCAGTGGGAGCGGCCGCATCTGCCGTGTGTGTGGAAGAAGTGCCGTTCCCGACTCCGAGCACCAGCCGGGTGGGGCACGACGTCACACCGTCTGCGCCGTTTGGTGCGACAACATCTCCGGTGAAGAAGAAGTCGTGTGATTCATTTAGATTTAGCTCTGGACCGTTTCCGCCAGTAGTTTCAATGCTGGCAGACCAAGCCGAAATTCCTTTCTTAGAGACGTTCTTGCCAGACGCGCGTACCCAGTAGGAGCGAATATTTTCTGCTGGGTTGTCTTGGAGCGTCACGTATCCAGCAATGCGAACTGGGCTACCGCGCTCAGAAGTATCCCGCAGACTGATGCGTGCTATATGTTCCTGTTCCGTATGATCCCCGCAGCCGTCCTGCGTCCACGAGAAGTGGGACGTCAGGACAACTATTAGCGCGATTGTCATGATCTGAGGCGAGGACATTTTAGAAACACCTCCATACATGCAGCCCTATACGTAAAGGCGCGGTACTTGGCGTAACATCCCATCTCTAACAATGTCGGCGGTGTCAAGCAGTTTTCGAACACACGACAGCGTGCACTCAGAGAAGAGCGCCATTTCGCTCTCGTGGAATCATTTCGCTTACTCGCTCGCTTAGCTCCCCGATTCGCTCACGACGACTGCGGTTACTGCTGCGCATTCAGCGATTTTAGATAGGCGACGACCGCTTCGGCATCGGCGCGATTCATGCGGAACTGGGGCATGGGAGCGCGCAGCGGAGCGCCAGTAGTCCAAATGCCGGTGGTCAGCAGTTTGACCATGTCGGCGTCGCTGGCGGGCAAAGGAGTGCCGCCGATGCGCGGGGCGGTCAGAGGCCAATTCGCGTCGGGCTTGGCGGGATTCCAGCGAACCGGAGCCCCCTGCAGCCAGTGAGAGCGGTCGGGACTGCCATCGGCGTTGTGCGGAGTGTGGCACTGACCGCAGCGGGCCACGCCCTCCACTAGATATTTTCCGCGAGCGGCCGCACTGCCTCCGGCGGCCTTGCGGGGAGAAGATTGCTTGCTTTGAGCAAACAGCAACGCGCCCGAGAGCAACAAAATCCCGACGGCGGCGCGCGAAATTGTTTTAGCTACAGATTTCAAGAGCATACCTTTCACCTATTGCTAATTTACGCCGTCGCCGCGGAGTGCGGTATCGGGCAGAGCCCTAGTATTGGAAGCCGGGCCGGGCGTATACCGAGAGATTTATCGAGGGTTCGGGCGCGCGAGATGCTGCTCGATACGCGAAACAACTTCGGGCAGATGGCCCGCTACCTTTTGCCGGATCCCCGGTGCGAATTCGTGCAAGAGGTTCATGCCCGCGTCGTTGCCGACGGTCGAGCCGAAATTGCTGAGCGGCGCCGTGCCCGACCGTGCGCGGTAGCGCCGCGAAGCATTCTCGGCGGCGACTGTGGTGAGCGCTCGCAGAAAATATCCAGTATTCACGTGGCGCCTTCCAGTCGGGTCGCGCATAAGAAACACTCGCGACGCGGCATCGCTGGCTCGCGCCATCACCTTATCGCTCGCCGAGGACTGATAGCGCGAATTCTGCTGCCGATACGAGGGATTCAGGTACTTGCTGAGAAATGCGGCGGACTCTCTTTTCTCCGGCACTGACCGGAAGACCATGCTCGTGCTCGGGGCTTCGGGAAGGGCGGCCGCAGCGGGCGTTTCGTGTCCCATCACGCTCGTGGGCTTCGCCACCTCAGCGAGGGGCAACCGCGCTAGTTCGCTCGCCTGCTGCAGAGTTTCTGCCGGGTGCTGTAGTTGTGCCGATGGAGCGTCGGGCAGCGACGCCGTAGCGTCGATCGGCTGACGCTGCTGGGTGGAAATTGCATTTGCCGCGACACGGTGACGCGAGTTTGCTACCGGGATTTTGCTCTGCGCCAGCGCTGTGCCGGCCGCATACAGGCAAAAAGCAGCAATTCCGAAGGATGCAATTCGTTTCACCATAAGTGCATTTTGCCGGGCGGCAATCCCCTATCGGTCCCCCGGCGTTGGTGCAACTACACCCCGGAATGAGCAATTCCCGTGCCATGTCTCGGCCTCGGCTATGGGGCGCATGTTGGTTGAAAAACAGAGTGTTAGAGTTGCTGGCGCAAGGGCTTAGCGCATTCTGCAGTTATCGCTGTAGGAACAGTCGCAGCGGCGGCATTTCTTTTTTTCTAAGGATTCGAGAGCCACAATACCGCAGGTCTTCCGGTGGACGGTGGCGTGTCATGGCTGACACAAGACTGGTGAGATGGATCAAATCAGATGAGCGAAAGAAAATTTGAGGCGGGCAGAGTTAGAGCCAGAAGTCGCTGGCGGGGATCGAAGCCCGGGTCTGGCTGGCGCCAGCGACGCGGCCCATAGCGGGTTCGACGCGGTTGCGTCCGGCGTTTTTGGCCTGGTAAAGGGCGGTATCGGCGGCGTGAAGCAGTTTCTCGATATCGGCAGCAGCGTCGGCAATGGCGACCCCGAGACTCAGGCTGACCTGCACGCTGGCTCCGCCAACGACGATATTGCATCCCGCGACGTGGCTGCGCACGCGTTCGGCGAGTTCCCAAGTGTCGGCGAGGTTGCAGCCAGGCGCGACGATGAGGAATTCTTCGCCGCCGCAGCGTCCCACGGAATCGTAAGGGCGAACCACGGCCGCAATGCCGCTGGCGATAATTCGCAGGACGGCGTCGCCGGCGCCGTGCCCGCGGCTGTCGTTGATGGCCTTGAAGTGATCCACGTCGATCATGATCAGGCCGACGGGTTGATGATCGCGTTCGGAGCGAAGCAGGTCGCGCTCCAGAATCGAGAGAATAGCCTTGCGATTCCACAGGCTGGTCAGGCCGTCGCGGGAAGCCTCGCGGCGAAGTGCTTCTTTGGCCAAAAGTAGCCGGTTTTGGGTGACGAGCAGGCGGGCGCTCGAGCACAGAAACGACAAGAGAACAACCAGCGCCGCCAGTCCTAACCGTTCGCGCGCAATGCGCAGCGACATGAACAGGACCAGCAGCGGGTAGAGCAGATAGAACAATTCGGTGAAGACTCGCGTGTCGCGGGGAGTTGGCTCGAGCGAGACTTCGGGCGCCTCAGCCTGCGACCAAGTGGTTACGATGATGATGGGAACGACCAGAAGAGCACTCCACAGCAGATCGAACCAGTCGCCAGTGTGCAGGCCTTGCCCCGGGCCGTAATAGTACAAAGCGTCCACGCATCCCGAGACGGCCAGGAGAATTCCCATACGCCCGAACAGGACACGAGCATCGCGCGAGTGGCTGACGGCGCTGCGCAGAATGAATGCGACGGCGACCAGGCCATATCCGGCGAAGTATGGAGCCCATACCGAGTGGGCCATTTCTCCGGAATCCGACTTCGGAATGTAGAAGAAATACAGGTACGCGGCGACGCAAACCAGGACCGCTTGCACGAAGTCGAGCGCGACCAGGGCGTCGAGCTTTCCCGTCCCGGTGTCGGGATCGAGAAAAATTGCCATGGCAAGCGGAGCGAACCAGAAACAGAAGAGAAAGTTTTCGATGCCGCTTACCATCGGGGACGCGGCGACATCGTTATAGACGCTGAAGCCCTGGGCCACGAACAAGACCAGGTAGGCGAAAGCAGTGAGACGCCAGAATGAGAGCGCCATGCCCTCGGATCGGCGGGTGGCCGCGAAGATGGACCAGATCAGCACGATTCCTAGCGTCAGCTGAATCAGGTCAGAGAGGAAGGGGCCCGGGTTTTTGGTCCCGAGAGAAACCACGACAAACACGTGCGCCAGCCACAACACGGTGGCAACGGCAATCACAAGGAGCTTGCGAGGCAAAGCCTTCCCCTTCTCCAAAAAAGTATTTACAGATGATGTCGCAGGGAGGATCGAGCTGGACTGCCCACGTTGCTGATTACAAAATCCTTTTGGCAATACAGCCGGGCTGAGACCCTACTAGTATCCGGTATAACGTGGGCCCGATCACGTAACCATAGTACCCAGAGGGCATTACCGCCAAGTGGAAACTTAGAGCCATGCCTCGAGGAGCTTTTTAAGAATTTCCACCGCCTCGCCGAGCTTCGCCAATTCCTCAGGGGCGAGCCGGTCGAGATGGGAGGCCAGGTAGGCGATGCGCCGCTGGCGGCCCTGCTGGAGCAGGCGGACGCCCTTGCTGGTGGCCACGATCCGCATGCGGCGTGCATCCTGCGGGTCGGCAGTGATCTGGATGAGGCGGCTGCGGGCCAGCCCGGCGACGATGCGGCTCATGGTCGGCGGCTTGACCTGCTCGGCGGCGGCGAGCTCGCCCAGGGTTTTGGGGCCTCCGAACACCAGCACCGAGAGCGCCGAGAGGCGGGCTGGACCCTCACCGGTGGCGACGTCCTGCTTGCGCACGCGGCGCAGCAGGTGGATGGCGGCGGAGTGCAGCCGGTCGGCGATGGCGACCACGTCGGGATGCGAACCAGGATGGGACCAAGGATCTGGCTCGGGCACGGAATTTTCGCGGGCCATCATTTTTCAGTTGACGCGGTTTGGGAATTATAGTTAGCTATGCTAACTAATATGTCGACGGAGGTCAAGCCATGACTATCGCCACCACAGGGATCGGAATCTCGCGTATCGGGCAGATTGCCATCAACGCGCATGACGTGGAGCGGGCTGCAGCTTTCTATCAGGACACGCTGGGATTGAAGCTGCTCTTCAGAGCCGGCCCCGGGCTGGCTTTTTTCGACTGCGGAGGCGTGCGACTGATGCTGACCAGGCCGGAGAAACCGGAGTTCGACCATCCCAGCTCGATTTTGTACTTCACCGTGCCTGACATTCAGGCCGCGTACGCGGCCATGAAAGATAAAGGGGTGAAGTTTGAAGACGAGCCGCACATGATCGCGCGCATGCCGGATCATGATCTGTGGATGGTTTTCTTTTTTGACCCGGAAGGGAATTTGATGGGGCTGATGAGCGAAGTGAAGCGGTAGGGCTTCCGGCTTCCGGCAGCCTGAAGTGGAAAGCCTGCTCTGCTATCATCGCTGGCAGAGTTATTCGCGTTTATGCAGGACTTCGACGACGACGAAATACCCATACTTCCCGGAAGAGGAGAAGCATTCATGGAAGAAGCTCCGGCCACAGGTTCGGGCGCCGCGCGGCGCAACGAGGACATCGCACTCGATCTGAT
This sequence comes from uncultured Acidobacteriaceae bacterium, assembly GCA_963708335.1. Lineage (GTDB taxonomy): Bacteria > Acidobacteriota > Terriglobia > Terriglobales > Acidobacteriaceae > Sulfotelmatobacter. The sequence continues at coordinate 811,101 of OY970205.1, forward strand.
GAAATTCATCGCCATGACGACGGGATACGGGCGAACCACCTCGTCGGGCGTGGGATTTCAAGGCACCGGTTCCGCGGCCAAGCCGGAAGACTACGCCGCGCACCTGCTCGAGTTATACGGCAAATGTCTGGGCGCAGTGGGCGCGAAGAAGTAGGCGTCGCGCAAGCGCACTCCTCAGAAATTAAAAACCGCGTCCCTTGCCGGGGCGCGGTTCCTTGATGTTCTCAACCATGGTGGCGCTACACGACCGGGCTTCGCCCGACGGACAGCCGAGGGCGGCTGTCCCCACATTTAAACTGCCGGCATCTATCTGCCCGCTTTTTATCTGCCGACTATCTGCGGCGCTTGCCTTTTTTGGCCGCTTTTTTCTTGGCCGGCTTCGCTTTTTTCTTTGCGGTTTTCTTGGCTGCTTTTTTCTTGGCGGGCTTCTTCGCCGCTTTTTTCTTCGCAGGCTTGGCTGCTTTCTTTTTAGCTGCGGGTTTCCTGCCGCCGCCGCCGCTCGGAGCGGATGGGGCGGGTTTGGGCTTGGGGGCTGGAGGCGGAGGCACGGAGATCGATTCCGGTTCGTTCATCTCGCCAGATGGCGTGCCGGACTCTTCTTCTTCCTCTTCTTCTTCAAAATCTTCTTCGAGCGATTCGCTGTAGGCGCCGCTGTCGCCGAATTCTTCTTCTTCATCACGTCCGTAGAGCGTGGGGTCGTAGAACGTCATTGCTCCTCCTGATTTCAGTGGCGGCCGGGTACGGATGGAAATCCCGGCTGCGGGCACAAAGAATTTAAAAGACCACCGGAAACTTCTGCTGGAACGGCGCGCGATTATAGCACGACATTCACTGCAGGCTGCAAGGACCACCGACACAGACTGCTGGCTATCCTGTTATCACAGTGCGCGCGCAAAGGGAAGAGGAATTCAAAGGCGGACTTCCGACTTCGAACCTTAGCCCTCTCGTTCTACTCTGGGTGCCCCACCCTTGTCGCGTTCTTAGCGACAGGGTGGGGGTTTTGAACTTGGGGAGGATTGGAGATTGTGGCGAGTTCGCGCTTGCGCGCGGTCCACTGCGACTCGATTTCGACGGTACCTTTCACTCCCGTGGCGTAGTGACGGAAGCTGCTCCATGGCCAATCCTCGGGGCGCTTGACCAAGCCTCGTTTGACCGGATTGCGATCCATGTAGCGCAATTTCTCGACTCGCTTGTCCTCGCTCCAAACGTTGAAATCGTAGTACCGTGGCAGCCAGAAGGGGCTTCCTTCCGGAGTGCGGAGCCGATGCGCGGTATTCTGTTTAAGCATTTGTAGGACTTGAGCGAGGGTTCGGCGTTCCGGTTCACTGACGAGTAGATGAACGTGCTCGGGCATGATCACGTAGCCGCAGACGAAGAATCCGTACTATTGGCGAACCTGCTCGAGGGTGTGCTCGAAGACGTCGCGGGCGTGAGGGTCGGACAAGAGCGGGTCGCGGTAGTGACAGCTGAAAGTCAGGAAGTGGAGACACTTCGCTTGCTGGATCCGCTCGAGCGACCACGGCATATGGGGATCGTAGGGGATCAGTTTGGATTTTGTCTGTGATGAGTGAACACTTCTTGATTTTGTTCCCGGGTCGGGAAGTCAAAGTCCCCACCCTGTCGCAAACACCGCGACAAGGGTGGGGCACCCGCTTCTCTTACTTTTCTTACGATTATCTTGCGATTTGGATTGTCAGGATCATGCCGGGGCGGATTACGGCTACATTGCGGTTGTCGCGCTTGAGGGCGGCGACCGTGGTGCGGTAGGCATTGGCGATGGAGTAGAGCGTTTCGCCGTGCTTCACTTTGTGGCGGACAACTGCGGCCTGGACGGTCTGCACCTGCGCCGACTTGGTGGCTGGCGGCTTGGCGGCAGCGGTTTCGGTAGCCTTCGGATGTTTGGACTTCGCGCGCGAGACGGCGACGTCGGCGCCAGGTTCGCTCGGAGAAACGGGCAGGTGCAGCGCGAGAACGCGGCGTCCGCGGAGGCTGTCGCCGTGGATGCCGTTCCAGCGGCGCAGCATTTGCGGCGCTATGCCGAAGTTGTCGGCGACGCTTTCGACGGTGTCTCCCGAGTGAACGTGATAGCGGGTGATTCGACGGGCGTAGGTGGCAGTGTCGCTCTGCGGATGCTTGCCGGGCTTGACGGGAATAACCAGCTTGGCGTCGGCTTCGAGTTCGGCGTCGTCCAAGTGGTTGGCGGCAAGGATCGATTTGGCCGTGGTGTGGTAATTCCGCGCCAGCGAAGCCAGCGTGTCGCCGGGATGAACCGTGTGATAGCGCCACCAGAGCCGCATGTCGGGTGGAATGGAAGCGATCGCGGTTTCGTATTCTTCCTTCGTTCCCGCGGGCAGGTGCAGCTCAAACTTGCCGGCGCGCGGAGTGGTCATGCGCAACAGGCTGGGATTCAAGTCCTGCAGCTCGCTTGCGGTGGAGTTGACGCACTCGGCCACCAGGCGCAGATCGACCGGATAGTTCACGGTCACGATGTCGTAGTCCGTAGGCTGCTCCATTACGACTGAATCCAGGCCATACTGCGACGGATTCTTGGTCATGATGGTGACGGCGAGAATGATAGGGACGTAGTTGCGAGTCTCCTTGGGCAGAACGTTGCGGCGGTAGAGTTCCCAGAAATCGGCGTATCCGGTGCGCTTGACGGCGGCCTGCACGGTGCCGGGGCCGGAATTGTAGGCGGCCATGGCGAGATACCAGTCGCCAAACTGGTTGTAGAGATCTTTCAGGTGGCGGGCGGCGGCGCGAGTGGATTTCTCGGGGTCCTGGCGATCGTCGACCCACATGTTGTGGGACAGGCCATATCCACGGGCGCGGCTGGCCATAAACTGCCAGATGCCGCGGGCGCCCACGCGCGAGACGGCGTGCGGATGGAATCCGGACTCGGCCTGCGCGAGATAAATCAAATCTTGTGGAACACCTTCCTGCTTCAACGTGGCGACAATCATGTCGTGATAGCGCCCGGAGCGGGAGAAGGCGCGCTCGAAGGTGCCGCGTCCCCGGCCGGAGAAGTAGGTGATGTAGCCGGCGACCTGGTCGGTCATCATGAGCGGCAGGTCGGAATGCGTGGTCTTCAAGTCGGCTTGCGCTTTGGCTTTGACGCCAGCGTCAGGCGTGGGCGTGAGGCCGTTGGTTTCGTCGATGGGAGCGGGTTCGGCCTTCTGTTGCTGCGCGTCGGCGTCGGCGGGAGTGCCGCCAGGAAACAGATCGTTCACACCTTGGACGATGCGATCGAATTCTTTTTGCAGGCGCTCGTCGGAACGAACATCGAGATTGCTGCTCAGCAGATCGTTGAGGGCATTGTCGAAATCCTGCTTGGCCTCTTCGGTTCGGCCGGCTTCGTGATTGGCCAATCCTTCGCGATATTCTTTTTCGACTTTTGCGATCAGATCGGCGACGGGGTCAGAAGACTTGGCCGTTGCGGGATCTGGCTGGGCCAGCGATTCTACGCCCGAAGCTCTTTGAGGCTGATCGTCGTCTTGCGGCGCGGGCGTCGCAGCGGGAGTGGAGGCCTTCTCCTGATTTTGAGCGGGAGCGGGCTTGAGCGCGGGCGCCTTGCCCGGCGGCAGAAGCGAAACGGGCTTCTGCGCGGTCTGGCAGGCGGACCCGGCCAGCGCCATGGAGGCTAGCACCGCGGTCCGAACATAGAGTTTTACTAATCGCATGTTTCTCTAGGAGATAGGTGCGTCTGCCGTTCAAAGTCCGGTGTTGATTCTATCAAAATCGTACTCGGCTGCCTCGGCTGGGTCAACGCCGAAAAGGCACCTGCTGCGGTTACTTTCGGCATCGGACCTGATGGTTACTGAAGAACCAAAGCTTGGACCTTGGACTCCGGACCTTCTGAGCTTAAACGTCGGAAATTGGATGATCGCTCATACCCTCGCGGTTGTCGGGCTTGCAACCTAAGTCGACCCTCGGCCCGACAGCCTCCGGGGTCAACTGTTATAAACACGCCCTGAGCCGCTCATTGAAGGGGTTTTAGCATAATGATCGCAGTTGGTGATCGAAGAGATGGCTGGGTCGGACTGAGTTCCTGACCCCAACGATTAGAAGCGAGCCCGGGTTGGGAAACGCGCAAACCATCTACGACAGCGAAATAGCGCTCTTCTCTGAGTGCACGCTGTCGTGTGTTCGAAAACTGCTTGACACCGCCGACATTGTTAGAGATGTGGGATTTCACAGACAGAGTGCGCGTCAGTCGACAGCCAGGCTCTGCAAGCCGATCTGGCCTTCCTGCGGCGTGCCACGCTCACCCACCCAGATCACCAGAAAGCGCGCCTCCACGCCAGCCGACACCAGACTCACGACTTCCCCCTTCTGCAGCTGAAATGCGACGCCACCGATGCGGGCGCCGCGATGGCTGACATCGATGACGTGAGTTGTAGTCGGGAGAGCAGTTCCTTGGGAATTAGCAGCAAGCAGAACGCCCCCTTGAAATTCGCCGCTCTGAGGCTCGCCCTCCTGCAGATCGTCGAGCTGGAGTTCGTGGACTAGTTGGTCATGAGGCAGCACCTGCACCGGCAACGAAACGGCGATCCTCGGCTCCCGCCGCTGGTAGGCAAAAGGTTCGGCCAGAGCGACATCCCCCGCTTCGGGCGGGGTCACCGCCATTTGGTGCTTTTCGAGTTCCATCAGAAACTGCGCTTTGCTGAGCGAAGCGCCGCAGCGGAACAACTCCAGCAGGGGATCGGCTTCCACATTTTCGGCCAGCGCCGGCTCGGCCGACTGGGCGGCATCGTAGTCCCAATCCATGCCTTCCGGCTCGACCAGCACTTCCGAGACGGAGTCGGGAGTGGCCGTCACTTGCCGGATTAACTCCGCCAAGCGCTCGCGGTGATCGGCGGTTGACGGCAGGAACTCGATGCCCATGCCCAGTTCGGGATCCATGAGCTGCACCTTGCCCTGCGTCTTGACGGAGCGATCGGCAGCCCGAAGCAGCAGTTCGACTCGGGTTTGGGGAGGAAACGGCGACGCGGTGCGCAGGAAGCAGGCCACGGAACTGAGCGCGACCAGCGTGCAGCGGATCGGCGGATCGCGCTTCTCGCCCGACTGCAGGCGCAGCCATTCTTTCAAACTCTGCAGCGAGCTCTCGGGAAGCGCGGCGAACTGGATGCCGGCATGATTTCGCGCGTCCTGCCAGGCGATGGTTCCGGTAGCTTCAATCACTGTGGTTGTGTCAGGGAGCGCAAAGCTGAAGCTCACCAGGCTGACTCGCTTGCCCGGCGCACCGCCAAACCGCACCGCCATGCCGCCCTCGCTCAGGCTGGTGATGGAAACCTGCTCGCCGTCGCCATTCTGGAAACGGAAATACGCGGCAATCTTCACCTGCAGCCGCACGCTGCGCCGCCGCTCGCGCTTCATCAGCGCGCGGGCCGCTCGAAAGCTGGATTTCGCCTTTTCCGTCGAGATCGGCTTGAAGACCACGAAGTTCGCGCCCAGCTTGAATGCCGCTTGCAGGTTGGTGCGGGCCTCGATGATGGCAATCGCCATCGACTTGCTATTGTGCTGGCCGGTGCGCACGCTCTTGAGCAGACCGAAACTGCGCTCGTCCTTGCAATCCACAATGACCGCCCCGAACGAGCGCTGCGACAGCTCTTTCGCCGCGCTGCGCAGGTCCGCGCAGTGCTCCACGTCAATCTCGAGTTCGCCCAGAACACTGCGCAAGACGCGCAGCGCGCGATCATCCGAGCAAATTAACAGGGAGGTCAGATTCATTACCCTCATGATAGGCAGATCGTAACCGCCTCCAAAGGTTACGCCGGTAATGAAGCTCTATGGGGAAAGTATGGGCGCGAGGCCGCCCAGAGGGAGCTTTGAGAACAAGCCCTGTCGGTACCGATGCTGCTCCCGGAGGGAGCTCCGACAATAGCCCGGCGTTTCTAACGCCGGGTAGCCTGCGCAAACATGGAACCGCGCCCCGCTGCGGGACAGAAGCGGCAAAGAGCAAAGAGGATTAGCCGCGAATTAAAGCTCAGGATTATTTCGTGGGCCCGAACGAGAGGGTGTTGATCAGGTCCTCAATTTCCTCTTCGGTGCCGGCGATTACGGTGATGGAGACGGCGTAGCCGTGGGAGAGCAGGGCTAGGGTCGATTGCCGCATGACGCGGGAGCCGACATCTTTGTGAAAGTCTGCGCGGACCAGGTTCTTTTGGCCGACCGCAAAGTCATAGGGATCTTCATCGGCGGTGAAGCCCTGGGCCTTGGCCACCTCGGTGAGCGGGCCAAAATATTGCGCGGCATCTTTCAGTCCGGGGTAGGTGGAGATGGGCTCGGCGGCGATGAGGATGGAGGAGTTCACATCTTCGGCGCGGGCTTCGGGCGGGCGGGAGAAGGCTGCCAGCAGGACTTTGGCGCTGGGCTGCGCGGATTTGCTGTCTGCTGATGGCTGTTCGTCGCGGGTGTTCATTTCTTCGGTGCGGAGAACCCAGCCCGGGGGAATTTTGCAGGAGAGCGCCAAGGTTTTGTTGTGGTACACGCCGTTGGGGGTGGAACCAGAGTCCAACGTGGATTCGGTAGGCTTCCTGGTGTGTTTTGGATTCGCCGAGGAACTCGTATCCTGGGCGAAGATTGCGGGGAGCGCAAGCGCGATGAGGAGGATGGAGCAGAGGAGGATGCGGGGCATAGGGAGATGGTAACGGAATTCTGCGGAATTCGTGGCTGCCCCCGAAACACTAAGGTCCCTCGACTGCGCTCGGGAGGACAGGTATTTCAAGTAGACAGAGACGTTGCGAGCAACGTCTCTACGTGCGCCCGCTGTGGGAGAGCGAGAGCGGATTGCAATTGCTCAGGCGGCGCGGCCCAGGACTGGTTGGGTGCAGTGGGCACAGCGGCGGGCTTCGATGGGAATTTCGCTGAGGCATTCGGGGCACTTTTTCGTGGTGGGATCGGGTGGTTTGTCGCCCCGGTTCATGCGGGCGATCAAAGCATTAACCGGGAGGACGACGAAGAAGTAAACGACCGCAGCGATCAGGATGAAGGAGACGCCGGCGTTCACGAAATCGCCGATCGGAAATTCCGTGCCGCGGATTACGAATTTCAGGCTGGAGTAGTCTGGCTTGCCGACGATCAAGGCGATCAATGGAGTGATGAATGCCTTAGTAAGTCCGGCGACCACGCCTGCGAAGGCCGCCCCGATGACCACGCCGACAGCCATATCCACAACATTTCCACGCAGGATGAATTTCTTGAATCCACTTAGCATGACGGCGGACCTCCGAAATTGAAGTGCTCGGTAATTTAAGGCAGGGGGAGCGGGAGGTCAAGGGGCGGAAGATTAGGGATAACTATTTATCTGCAGTCTAAAATCTGCAATCTGCAATCCGGCTACCCCAGCTTCTTCCCCAGCAACTCATTCACGATCTGCGGACTCGCCTGGCCTTTCGAGGCCTTCATCACCTGCCCCACAAAAAATCCCAGCATGGTTTTCTTGCCCGCCCGGTACTGCTCCAGCTGCTTGGGATTCGCCGCCAGCACTTCGTCGATGATCTTCTCCAGTGCCGACGTGTCGGTGGACTGCTGCGGCCGCCCTTCCTCTTCATAAATGACAGAAAAGTCTTTCCCGCGCTCGAAGGCGAGATCGTACAAGTCTTTCAGCATCTTGCCTGAGATCGTGCCCGCCTCGACCAGATCGGCGGACGCGGCCACGCCCCGCATGGAAATCGGCGACTGCTCAATCTCGATCCCCTTGGCCTTGAGCCGGCCCATCAACTCGCCCTGCACCAGGTTCGCGACCCGCTTAGGATTCTTCGCCGCCTTCGCCGCCTCTTCAAACTGGTCGGCCAGCGATTTCGAAAACGTCAGCACCTGCGCGTCGTATTCCGTGATCCCATATTCCTTCACCAAGCGCGCCCGCCGCGCCTCCGGCAGTTCCGGCAACGCGCGGGCAATCTCGGTTCGCCAGTTTTCGTCCACGACCAGAGGAAGCAGGTCCGGCTCGGGAAAATAGCGGTAATCGTGTGCCTGCTCCTTCGAGCGCATGCTGTAAGTCTTGCCTTCGTTCGCGTTATAGAGCCGCGTCTCTTGCGCGATCTTGCCGCCCGCTTCGAGCACGTCGATCTGCCGTCCGATCTCGTATTCCAAAGCCTCGCGAATGAAGCGAAACGAATTCACATTCTTGATCTCGGCCTTGGTGCCAAATTCCTTCTGTCCGCGGGGCCGCACGCTGACATTGGCATCGCAGCGCAGCGAGCCTTCTTCCATGTTGCAATCGCTGACGCCGGTGTAAAGGATGATTTCCTTCAGTCGCGTCAAATACTCGTAAGCCTCGTCGGGCGACGCAATGTCGGGCTCGCTGACAATTTCGATCAGCGGCACGCCGGTCCGGTTCAGATCGATCGCCGTCTTTTCGTCGGAGTCGGGAAAGCCTTCATGCAAGCTCTTGCCCGCGTCTTCTTCAAGATGGACGCGGGTAATGCCGATCTTTTTCTTGCGGCCGTCGTCCTGTGGGGACTGGTTGTGTGGGAACAGCCCTGTCTTGTGTGGGGACGGACGCATTCGTCCGTCCGGCGAGCGCAAGCTCGCCTCTTCGCTCGCCGCCGGAATCTCGATAAACCCAAACTCCGCCAGCGGCTTGTCATACTGCGAAATCTGGTAGCCCTTAGGCAAATCAGGATAGAAATAATTCTTACGCGCAAAAATAGAAGTTTCGTTGATGCGGCACTGCAGCGCCATCGCCGCCAGCGTGGCAAACTCCACCGCTTTCCGGTTGAGCACAGGCAGCGCCCCCGGCATCCCCAGGCAAACCGGACACACATTGGTATTCGGCGGCGCGCCGAAACGGGTTGAGCAGGAGCAGAAAATCTTACTCGCCGTCAGCAGTTGAACGTGCACTTCCAGCCCAATAACCGGCTCGTATTTGGTATGGGCGGCGATAGATTTGGCCGGCGTTGTGACCATAAACAGCGATTATAAAGCTCGTGCCAGGCGATGAGCTCCCGGGTTCCCCAGGTTCCCATAGAAAATTCGCAAGGCTCTTGGACTGAGCCGAGGTTCTATTTCGATTGCGAGAGTGGGCAGGCCGCCTGATAGGCCCATGGAGACATAGCGCGCGGAGGCGACGTTGAGGCCCTCCGCTCTAATCGGGATAATGCGGCACGATTACAAATCCATTGGGCCGGGACGTATCTTTGTCAACATCGTCTTTGATTCTATTAAAGACCTTTTCGTTAAACATATAGCCCAAGAATCCGGTTGTCCCTAACATAGTATTTAGAGCGGCCCTCATTTCCGTTACGCCCTTCCTTTGATCGTGCATCAACCGAAAAGACTCATAAGCGACATAGTCCGCTGGTTGAAGGCAAACAAATTCTTCCCCCGATCCAGGGATACACGACGCAAGGCGACGGCCATACTGAAAGCTCGGGTTGTCCTTCATCCCGTAAAATATCTGTACCGCCCACATCTCAAGTGTCTTCCCATCAAATTCTTCCTTGTTCTGGTCGAGGACCACAGCAAATCTATCTTCGGGAGGGAATGAGCCGTAATCCATCTGCTCTGCAATTGCAGCGACCAGAGACTTAAAGCAGACGAGATATGGATGGCCCATCTTTACTTGACTATTGGCGCTGATGATTCTCCTGTACTCGTCAACATAAATCCCGCAACTGATACCATGCAGTTTTTGCCTTTGGTCCTTGAGTATTTGAAGTAAATCCTTGCTGTAGCGAAGACGGCGTTGTTTGGTCCAGCCATCGAATTCCCAAGTCCCCGCATTCAAATGAGCCGCATGGTATCTCGGTACTCGAACACGCTTGTTCTTAGCATCCCATCTCCGCTCCACCTTTGCCCAAGTATTCTCATCTGCGAAAAAACCAGCCATCATGTAGCTACGCGGTTCGGCCCGCCTAGACGCAGGAGAATCGTGACTCTCGTCGCAAAAGAAGTTGAAGATCAATATGTGTCTCCGACTGCGACTTCGGAATGGATGTAATGCAGCACCGATTTCTCGTATTGGAATCGAATTCACCGGGATTTATTCTCTTTTCCCGGCAATCAATTGATTTTTAGGGCAATGCTTCGCTCATCCTCACGCAGTGGATGAGTCTAGTTAATTATTGCCTTTAATAGCTACAATCGCCAAAGACCCTTCATCTCAGTAAGAAACAGAGTGGGGTGTGGCTGGGTGCCCCATTTCTCGCGTCCTTTGCGAGAAGTGGGGTTTCGCGGGTTGCTCACCCGCCGAAATTACCAGCTTCGGTAGGGGATCTCGGAGAGCCGTATCTTGACAGCATCCATTTGCCCCGACTTCGATATGGCAATGCCATGCTTGACGAGCAGCCCTTCAACGGCATCTTGCGATTGGACGGGATGCGGTGCGGGAATTCCGGACGCCTGCAGCGAGTATTTTCGTCAGCGCCTCCCGACGGCCACATGGTCGCGAAACGCTGCTTGAAAATCTGCATGACCTTGGAAGGCGTTCCGATCTCCGGCTCGGGGGGTGAGCGGGTGAAGATGAGCAGGTGAAGATGAGCAGGTGAATAGGTTCGGGCATGACGACATAGCCAACGACCACGAAACGATATCGCACGCGCACCTGTTCAAGGACGCCAGGAAAACAGTCACGGCTCCGCGGGGTGTTCAGAAAAGGCAATCGTCGACAGCAGGAGCAGGTGATAAAGTGCAGGGGATGAGCGCCGTACTACGATGCAAACCGCTGGGCATGACAAATCCCATGCTATCGTCAGCATCGTACCCGCCCTTGCAAAAAGCGCAGGAGCGGGGCACCCAGAGTTTCTAAACGGGAAGGAAAGATCTCCAGAACTCCGGGCCACCCGTCCCTCGAATAAGAGAACTCACGGTTGCCTAGGCTCTTGGTCACCTCCAAAATGTCTCGTAAGGATATTCCAAGACCCAAAGTCAGTCAGTGTGCTTCCGTCTGGTAATTTGACTCCAGATAAGACTTGCAGATTGCCATTAGGGTCAATAATGGCCGCTGGAACCTCGAATCTATGGTCAGGCTTCCATCCCGGATGAACCACTTTTGCCGTAGTTGACTTGGGCATTTCGGTAGCGAGAGCCGTTTTGACAAATTCCGGGTCTTGATATCGGAATACGACCGACTCTAAACCCGGATTTTTCTCGATCCATCGAGGCCTGTGCTCAATTGTGATTGCTGAGCGAAGGATGCCGTTGACCCTCGTTATTTCCCACTTCTCTGTAAATACACCGTCGCGGCAATCTATCGAAACGGTATAATGCTGATTGTTCGGATTAACGGGGTTCCAAATAAAGTTCCCGATGTTCCCTTCTGGGCCAGCTTCGGCAAGATAGAACTGCTTTTGCGATTCGCCCGCTAGCCCCGGTGGTGGATACGGAGAATTAGGATTTCTAACTAGCCACTCGTGCTCTATGTTCTTCCGATCATCGTCGTAAAATCCTATGTTGCAGTTGTGTGCTGGACCCGGCCCATAATGTTTGAGCATCATTATCCACTGGGCCGAATCGTTATCTCCTAGCGGCGCACCAAATAAAAATACCAGACTGGGCTTCGAAGGATTGACTGGCTGATCGCCCCGTTTTACCGAAAATTCGGGTGACGCTTCGCCGCTCGAAATCCATATCGCCAGCCCGCTGTAAGTAAAAACCACCAGACTGAACATCAACAATCCGCGCCAAAGTTTCCATTTGATAGGCGCATCCAGCACAAAACTATTACCTACCGCCAAGAACAATGTCATTGCTCCGGCAAGGCACAATAACCCGATTAGCAGGCCGCCCTTCAATTTGCCCGCCTTGTCGAGAACAATGAAGACGATTGTGAGAATGATGCCAACGATCCCAATAACGTCAAAGGAGAGAGATGGTCTAAGTTCCATTGCGCGCTCCGCAGAGCCAAGAGTTTATCCCTGGTCCTACGAAGGATACGCCCCTGCACAAAAACCCCGGCCCTTACAAGAATTAGCCACGAAACGGGCCCTTCTGTGCAAAGCCGGGACAGGAAATTGGGGAAATTGGGGACAGACGGGTGAGCCCCATTATTTACTCCGCAAACTTTCCACACCTTCCACAGAAAAAATCTCATTTCCTGTGACGCACAACCTTTACCGAGAAATTCAAAAAGCGCACACTTGAACCGTGCGCCATAACCAGAAACCCAGCGACAGCACAGCACGAGCCATCCAACCGACGGAGACCATAGCTAACTCCTTATTGCGCCGGATTTTACGTATAAGTCCTTACAACTCAAGATTTTGCAGCTCGAAACGCGATCTCTCGCCCTTAACTCCAACAGAATGAATATTTTAGGTTTTTGGGGGGGGAGGGGGGTGGGGTGTCAAAAATGTTAATACCTGCGCGCTTCAAGAGGCCGAAATTCCGTCCCTTCGGTCGCGATCACCAGGCTGCTGGGAACGCGTGATGCGCCCACACCCAGACCAGCCGAACGGCCGTTTGACCCCCAACCCGCCCCATGACTAGAATCCGGATCACGTCCATTCTGGGGGTCGCCATGCAACGCCTTGCGTGCCTTCTGCTGCTGCTTTCGCTGTCCACGTTCGCCGCCTTCGCGGACACCGCTTTTACAGATGACGACAAGGACCATCACCACGAAGATCTCACCGCGACCCAACTGGGCACGGTGCATTTTCCCGTCTCCTGCGCCGCGTCGGTGCAACAGCCATTTGCCCGCGGAGTCGCGCTGCTGCACTCGTTCTGGTACGAAGAGGCTGAAAAGCAATTCATGGCCATCACTCACAGCGACCCGCACTGCGCCATGGCGCATTGGGGAATCGCAATGAGCGTGTGGCATCAGCTCTGGAATGAGCCTGACGCGGCCGTCATCAAGCGCGGCCTGGGTGAGGCGACCGACGCGGAAAAGCTGGCCTCCGATTCAGCGAATCCCGCCACGTCACGCGAGAAGGCGTACATCGCGGCGATTTCCGCTTTTTATAGCGGTTCCGACAAACTGGATCATGACGCCCGCGCCAAAGCTTATTCCGATGCAATGAAGAAAGTGTACGAGATGTATCCCGACGATCACGAAGCGGCGGCATTCTACGCGCTCTCGCTGCTTGCCTCTGAGCCGCACCATGACGAGACTTTCGCCAACCGCAAACAGGCCGCAGCCATTCTCGAACCGCTGTTTGCCAGCGAACCCGATCATCCCGGCGTGGCGCATTATCTGATTCACACCTACGACAAGCCCCAACTGGCGCAACTCGGCATTCCCGCAGCCCGCCGTTACGCGCAGGTCGCGCCCGCCGCACCGCACGCCTTGCACATGCCCTCGCACATTTTCGCGCGTGTTGGCCTGTGGCAGGACGACATCAACTCCAACCTCGCCTCCATCGCCGCCACGCGCAAGACCGCCGCCATGCACATGGGCGGCGAAGGCCACCAGTTTCACGCCATGGATTTCCTCTTTTATGCGTACCTGCAAAGCGGCCGCGAAGCCGACGCCAAAGCCTTGATGGATGAAGTCAAGGCCATGCCTGAAATGCACGACATGTACGGCATAGGGTTCGATCCGCACCTGGCCACCGAGGCGAACTTCGCCGCGCTATATCCGCTGGAAATGCGCGACTGGACGACAGCCGCCGCTCTTACGCCGATGGCAATTCCAAACACTGCCGCGGATTCAACCGGCTACTGGGCCAAGGCAATCGGCGCTGCGCATCTTCATCAGACGGAAGAGGTCAAGAAGGACGTCAGCGCCATCGAGAGCATCCATCAGAAATTTGTCTCGGAGAAAAAGTCCGACTTCGCTGAAGGGACAGAGACGGATCTGAAACAAGCTCAGGCGTGGCTGGCTTTTTCCGAAGGCAAATATGACGAGGCGGTCGGGATGCTGCGTCCCATGGCCGACAAAGAAGATGCGCTAGGCGAGGAACCGCAAGGCATTCCCACGCGCGAGATGATTGCGGAGATGCTGCTGGAGGCGAAGCGTCCGCAGCAAGCGTTGGTGGAGTATCAGACAGATTTGAAATTCAATCCCAACCGCTTCAACGGCCTCTATGGCGCTGCCCGCGCCGCGGAAGCAGCCGGCAAACAAAGCGAGGCGAATGAGTATTACGGCCTTCTGCTGAAAGACTGCGCGGGGTCGACCTCGACGCGGCCGGAACTGAATCGGGCGAAGGAGTTGCTGGCGAAGAAGTGATTAGCGGAACACAATCATCTTTACAACCAGCGCCGTCAGCATGGCGAGAGCACCGAGAAGCGCGTTGTATTCGCGGTGCTTCCGATATAAATCCATCGAGAATGCCGGCCCTTCTTTGGTAGCGGACTGCAACGCGAGACGCGGAAACATGCGCGGCACGCGGCGTGCGTACTCGTCGAATTCGGGAAATGTCCGGCGCAGGAATGTTTCTTCATCGCGGATCACGGGAACATAGATGGCGAAGAACATCACCACCAGCGCAACTCCCACCCACCAACTGCGCGCCGCTACCGCGAAACCCACGCCCATCAGCAGCGAGCCCAGATAAAGCGGGTTCCGCGTGTAGGCGTACGGGCCCGAAGTGGCGAGCGCCTCGTTCTTGCGCACATGCCCCGATGCGAGCGCGCGAATCAGAAGACCAGGCAGAATCAGGATCGTCCCGAACGCGATGAAACGCAATGTAGGCCGGGCCAGCCAGAAGTAGAGGACTGCAAACACAAAGCCCAAGGGGACGCGAATGCGGCGCGCAATGCGCGACCACTCAGCCATGCGCGCCCTCCCTGTGGGGCAGCTGTGCACCGTTCTTGTGCGGCTGATGCGCACCGTCCGTGTGCGGCGGACACTCTTGTCCGCCGCGGCGTCCTTCTGCCAGCAAACTGCGCGCCGCGTCGACCACGCCTTGGGCGCTGATCTCGAGCATGCCCTCGTCGGGCGCCGACCGCCGCGCGTGCGTGGTCGCACTGACCGGATTTCGCAACACCACGCTGCGCGTGCCATACGGCCCGTTGCGCGCGGGATCGGTAGGCCCGAATATCGCCACCACCGGAACCTGCAGCGCCGCTGCCAGGTGCATCGGGCCGGTATCGCCGCCAATGAACAACTTCGCCCGCCGCGTTAGCGCGATCAGTTCGGAGATCGAACACTGCATTGCCTTAGCGACGCCCTCGCTTGCAGCCTCGGCCTCGCTCGCGAGATTCTCTTCGCCCGGACCGCAGTTGAGAATCGAAAGTACGCCGTCTGCTGCGAGCGCCTTCGCGACCTGGCCATAGCGCTGCGCAGGCCATCGTTTTGCACCCCATCCTGCGCCGGGATTCAGGATGGCAAAATCGCGGATCGACGCTGCCGCCAACTGCTGCTCGATGCGGCACTCGGCGCCGGGATCGCGGGGAAACTGCACGACCGGCGCCCCCACTTTTTTTTGAGTCACTGCCTCTGCGACGGAAAGATTTTGTTCGACCACATGCGCTCCCCGCGCAATCACCGGACGCGTATACCACAGAGTCGCGGGAGACTCGCGCGGTTCCGCCGCGCCGTAGATGACGCGCGCACCCGACCAGCGCGCCAACACGGCGGAACGAATCGCTCCTTGCAAGTCGACTGCAACATCGTAGCGGACCGCGCGAACGTCAGTCCACACTTTCGCAATTTGTTGCACCGTCGAAATGGTAGGGAGCGACTTCCGCCATCCGGTCAGGTTAACGGTGTGCACCCAGTCCACAAGAGGCGGTTGCGCCGAACGAGGTCCGCGGCGTGGGGCTCCTGGTGCGTACAAAAGTTCTGCCCAGCGCTCTTCAATCAGCCAGCCAATCATCGCATTGGGAAACGCGTCGCGAAGGGCCTGCGCTGCGGGCAGAGTATGAATGACGTCGCCCATCGCGCTCAGGCGCACAATAAGTAGGCGCTCGATATTCATTCCGCTTCCTGCCGCCTCGATCAAGATTTCCTCGGCGAGAGGCGCGAGCGGATGATGTCGCTGGTGGAATGGTTCTTTGCATCGCCGACAATCTCTATGCGCCCGCCATATTCCGCAACCGCGTCGCGTTCCGGCACAGAATCGGCAGTGTAGTCGGTCCCCTTGGCCTGAATGTCGGGGTGAATCTCGCGGATGATTGCCCGCACGTCAGGTTCAGGAAAGATCACGACCGCATCCACGCCCTCGAGCGCGGCCACGATTTCCGCACGCTCCTCGGCAGGCATGATGGGCCGGCCTTCGCCTTTCAACGCGCGTACAGATTCATCGGAATTGATGGCGACGATCAGTTTTCCACCCAGCGCTTTCGCTGCGCGCAGATAGCGGACGTGTCCCACATGCAGCAGATCGAAACCGCCGTTGGCGAGGGTAATTCGCTCTCCGGCACGGCGCCATTCGCCGACGCGTTCCCTCAGCTCTTCACGGCTCAGTATTTTGTCGTGCGCTTTCAACTTTTGTGTTTTCAACTTTGTGACTTCAATGAGGCCGCGTCTGGGGCGGCGTTCGTTCAATGGCCTGCAGCAACTCTTCCCTTAAGACCGTTGCCGTGCCACGCTTCATCACAACAATTCCGCCCGCGTAGTTGGCCAACTGCGCCGCCTCTTCCGTGGTTGCGCCAGCCGCAAGGGCGGCGGTGAACGAAGCGATTACGGTGTCGCCGGCTCCCGTTACGTCCGCCACCTGGTCGGAACCGACGATCGGAATATCCACCGGCTTATGCTTATGATCGAAGGCCACCATCCCATCGCGCCCACGCGTGATCAACAGGGATTGCAGCTTCATGCGCGCCATGACTTGCTCACCGGCGGCCACAACCTGGTTCCAGTCTTGTCCTATGCGAATGCCCAAGGCTTCTTCCACTTCGGGCTCATTGGGAGTCGCGGCGGTCGCCCCGGAATACTGCAGCAGGCGGTACCGCGAATCGAGCACGATCGGCGTCGACCCCATTTTGCCTTTCTCGCGCAACGCAGTCACAATCGCCGGAGTGGCCGCGCCGTATCCATAGTCCGAGACAAGCAATGCGTCCGATGCATGCGCGTAGTTCCGGGCGGCGAGGTAGAGTTCGCGCGTCAAATGCGATGTCGGCGCTTGCAGCGGCTCACGGTCCACGCGTACCACCTGCTGCCGGGAGGTATGCGCCATGCCCGCCAGAATGCGGGTCTTGGTCACTGTCGTGTAGCTCTTGTCTTTGAGCACGCCACTGACCGGAATCCGTTTGTGGCGAAAATGTTTCAGCAACATCCGGCCGGGCTCATCGTCGCCCACAATGCCGACGGGAAGGACGTTCACTCCCAGGTCAGCGAGATTATTCGCTGCGTTGGCCGCAGCGCCCGGCACAACTGTGCGCTCGCGATGCTTCAGGATCAGGACCGGGGCTTCGCGCGAGACACGCGAGATTTCTCCAAATACAAATTCGTCCGCCACCAGATCGCCCAGCACCGTCACGGTGATCTTGGGGAAAACCTCAACGATTTTTTTCAGGCGGTCG
The DNA here is from genome assembly GCA_963708335.1 of uncultured Acidobacteriaceae bacterium. Taxonomy (GTDB): domain Bacteria; phylum Acidobacteriota; class Terriglobia; order Terriglobales; family Acidobacteriaceae; genus Sulfotelmatobacter. The sequence goes on from OY970205.1 coordinate 828,444, forward strand.
GCTTCTTTGAGGTGCTTGGTCATGCGTTTCAATCGCAGCGCCTTGGGCGCGTCGGAGAGCGCGGGGGCGGGACGCCCTCGCGACAGCCGGCAAGATGCCGGCGCTACGAAGAACAGATTCTCTCATGGCCGGCGCTTTCGCTCTGCGATCTTGTGCAGCACGGTATCGAGGACGTTAGCGGCATCTGCAAGTTCCATTTTTACCGGCACCACGGCCAGCGGGTCGAACGCCGAGAGATACCCTCCCAGGTTCACTGCATCTTTTTCGGTGGTCACGAAGCCTCCGGCGTCGCTGCGCTGCTTGAGTTCGAGCAATTCGCGTACGTCCTTCTCAATGTAGGCATGATGGTCTCGATAGAACGCTTGGGCGGCGGGTTCGATGTTCGCCGCTCGAAGTTGCAACACGAAGTTCTGGGGACGCGCGATGCCGCAGAAGACGACCGGGCGAGCTGGAACGTTCACTGGCACAATGCCGCGCCGCACGCGCCACACGAGCTTTTTATGGATCGGAAAGGAATCGGCGGAAGCGCCGCTGGCGAGCACGACAGCATCCGCCCGCGCTAACGAATGCAAAGGTTCCCGCAGACGCCCGGAGGGAAGCAGGTGGTCGGCGGCGTCCTGCGGCGTAACTAAAACGATGTCGAAGTCGCGAGCGAGTGCGCGGTGCTGAAAGCCGTCGTCGAGCAGGTGAAGTTGCGGCCCGAATTTCGATTCGGCGAAGCGCCCGGCCGCGTACCGGTCCTCGCCGACGATCACCGGTATCTGCAGCTTGCGTGCGATCAGCAGAGGCTCGTCGCCGAACTCGGCGGGTAAGCCGGCCGGATCGACTGCTCTCACTCCCTTGGAAGTGCGGCCATAGCCGCGCGATAGAACGTCGAATTTAATCCCGCGCGCTTTTAGCAACTCGCCCAGAAGAATTACAAACGGTGTCTTTCCCGTTCCTCCGGCGGAAAGATTTCCCACGCTGATGACAGGGCCTTGCAGTCCTCGGGATTGCAGAATTTGACGGTCGTAGAGCGCGTTACGCCCCCCCACCACGCCACCGTAAATGGCCGAGAGAAAGTTCAATCTGTATGGGCGGCCTGTGCCGACGCCGGTCGGGACTTATCATCGACAAGAGCCTTCAGCGCTTCCAGCGTCCGTGATGTAGCTCCCATCTGCGAGCGCATGGTCTCCTGTGCGCGACGGCCAAGTGCGCGGCGTTCGGCGTCGTCCGCCAGCAATTGCATCAGGGTCAGGGGCAACTCCGCCATGCCCACGACGCGCACCGCGTCGCGGCTTTGGAACAGCCCAACAATGTCGCGAAAATTTTCCGTGTGGTTGCCGGTCACAATGGCGACGCCATGTTGCGCGGGCTCGATAATGTTGTGGCCGCCGCGCGGCACCAGGCTTCCCCCGACGAATGCAACGTCGGCGAGAGCGTAGAGGGCGGCCAACTCTCCAATGGAATCCACCAGCAGCACTCCGCCCGCCAGCGATTCTCCCTGCCATTGCGAGCGCCGGAATGACGGGATGCCCAGCTGCCGAACAAGAATTGCGACTTCATCGAAGCGCTCGGGATGACGCGGGGCCAGAATCATGACCGCGCGCGGGTGCCCGACGCGTAAGTTCTCAAAGGCCTTAAGCAGCAAAGGCTCTTCGCCTTCCACCGTGCTGCCGCACACCAGAACTGGCCCGGCCCGGTCAGCCGCCAGCGCTTGGCGAAGGCGGTCGACAATGGCGGGAGAGGAAGGCAGGCTCAGGTCGAACTTGAGATTTCCGGTGACCTGCACGCGCTGCGGGTCGGCTCCAATCGATTGCAGCCGGGCGCTGTCGGCCTGCGTTTGCGCCAGAAACAGGTCGACCTGCACCAGCATTTTTCGCAAGGCCCAGCCAAAGCGCCGATAGTTTGGCCAGGAATGGTCGGAGATACGGGCATTCACTACCGCGATCCGCGCCCCGGAGGCATGCGCCAGCCGCAGAAAGTTTGGCCAGAATTCGGTCTCCGCGAGAACAACCAGTTCGGGTTGCAGCGCTTTCAAATATGGCCGGATCGTGAACGCGAAGTCCATCGGAAAATAGAATACGTTGGCGTCGCCGAAACGCTTGCGCGCAAGAGATTGACCCGTGTCGGTGGTGGTGGAAACCAAAACACGGTGATGCGGAAAGTCCCGGCGCATTTGCTCGACTAGCCCGCCGACCGCGAGAACTTCGCCGAGAGAGACGGCGTGTACCCAGATGACCCGCTGGGCGCGTGGGCGAACCACCCCCGCGACAGTCGCCGCGACGGCGGCGTCACTTTTGGGTTCGCTTTGCGAAGCGGTGCTCTCGATCAATCCCTGCGGCACTCTCCCCAGTCGTTGGGCGAGGCCTGTGCGATATTTGCCGTGGCGCAGCATCTGATAGAGCCAATAGGGCAGGCTCACCAGCATGGCCAGCGCGAGCGCAAAGCTGTAGAGAAAATAGATCAAGCTGAGCCATTCTAAACCGCCATGTCGGCAACTCGTCCCCACTCTTTCGCGGAAACCGCACGATCGGTTGGATGTCCGAAGCTTCTATAATTGGCGGCATGCCGTCCTCTCAGTCGCGAATCGACCATCATTGGGCCGCCGCCGCTCTTGGCGCCGCGCTGCTTTTTCCCGTTGTGCTGTTGTCCGGCAAGAACTTTGTGAAACCGGTGGCGCGAACTGCCATCAACTATCCCGCGCACGACTTCCACCGCGATTCGGCGGTAGCGATTGCCGTCGATCCCTATGACACCCCGGAGAAGGCGAAAATATTCTCGGTAAATTTCGCGGCCCATGGCTTCCTGCCTGTCTTTTTCGTTGTCACCAACGACGGAGACCAGCCAGTCTCCATCGCTAACATGGAAATAACCCTGGTTACGGCCCACAACTCGAAACTGACGCCCGTTCCCCCCAGCGATTTATACCGGCGACTTTCCAACCCACAAGCCAGCGGGCGGCCGAGCCCGGTTCCACTTCCATTTCCGCGCAAGGTGAAAGGCACGATCGGCAGGAAAGAAATGGATGAGATCGAGTCCTCGCAATTTGCGGCCAAGGCAGTCGAGCCGCACGGCACGCAATCCGGTCTTCTTTATTTTGATATCGGAGGGATCTCATCGCCGCTGGCCGGCGCGAACATGGAAATCACCGGTGTCGATGATGTCCAAGGACACGAACTGATGTATTTTGAAATCCCTCTCGACAAATATCTGGATGCCTCGCAAAAAGCGAACCGATTGGGACGTGGGTGCTCCCCGCTATTCCGTGCGGAGAGCGTGCATAGGCTCAATACTGGCAGCGCGCCGTGCGGGAATGAATCCCGCGACCGCAGCAAACGCTGACAAGACCAAGACCGCAGCCGCAAGCGTCAGAGGATCGTAAGTTCGCACGCCGTAAAGCTGACTCGACATCAGGCGGCCGCCCAGCAGTGCGATCGGGATTCCGATGGCGAGACCGAGTCCTACTTGCCAGGAGGCCCCCCGAAGCACGAGAGTGACAACATCGCCACGATTCGCTCCGAGAGCCATGCGCACGCCAATTTCGCTGGTGCGGCGCGCCACTGAGTAGGCCGTAATGCCATACAGGCCGACCGATGCCAGAACGAGCGCCAAAACTCCGAAAAGAGCGGTCAGGCGGCTGATGAGGCGTTCCTGATTGAAGTTTCCCGCCACCTGGTAATCCAGCGACTGGAAATCGAGGACGGTGAGATTGGGATTGATGCTAGCCAACGTGCGGCGAACCAGCGATTCCAGGCTCGAGGCATCGCCGGCATAGCGGATCGTGATGGAGTTAGGGAACAACGAGCGGGTTTCGGCCGTGATCGCGCTGTGCTCCTTTAAAGTGGTATTCAGCTGAGTCATCGGGCGGAAGTACATGGGCCGCACCGGATCATGCGGGTTGTTGTATTTGGCGTCGGCGACGATCCCGACGATTTCGTAATTGTCCGCATATTTCTGCTCGAAAGTTCCGAAGTGGCGGCCGATGGGATCTTCGTTGGGAAAGAACTTCTTGACGAAAGTCTGATTCACCACCGCAATCATGCGCGAGGTGGCGGTGTCCTGGTCGGTGATGCCGCGACCGCGCAGCAGGGGCTGGCCAATGGTCTCAAAGAAATGCGGGCTCACGCGATCCCACGAAGATTCGTTGTGCGCATCGGGTGCGGGAGCGGGTCGCCCTTCCACGTAAATTCCCTCACCCCAATTGTTGCCTTCGAGCGCGCTGTAAAGAGCAATGCCCGCGCTCTTCACGCCCGGAAGGGACGAGAATTCACGCTCCACTTGCTCGTTGAATGCGGGAACGGTAGCGACAGTATAGCCGGCTCCCGCGGGATCGAGGTGGACGACGTAGCGATTTGCTGTTGCGAGGCCGAAGTTCTGATGCTCGAGGTTGCGCAGGCTCTGGGTCAACAATCCAGCACAGACCAGCAGCACCAATGAAAGCGCGGCCTGGAAGACGATCAGTGACTTCTGGGGCAGGGACGATCGGTCCTGTGTGCTGCGGTTTACGCCGCGCAGGGCTTCGGCGGGATCAGAGTGCGAGGTGACCCATGCGGGACCAATGCCGAAGATAATGCCGGTCAGCAGCGATAAACCGAAAGCGAAGCCAAGCACGACCAGAGAAGGAGTGGCGTGGATCGGGAGTTGAGGCGAATCGGGGAAAGCGAGAGAGAGAATCATGCGCGCACCCGCATAGGCGAGAGCGATTCCGACGGCACCGCCGGCGCAGCCCAGCACAAGGCTTTCCACCAGCATCTGGCGGATGAGCCGGGATCGCGCCGCGCCCAGGGCCATGCTGATGGACGTCTCTCCGCGCCGGGTTGCGCCTTTGGCCAGCAGCAGGTTCGCGATATTGGCGCAGGCCACTAGCAGCACCAGTCCCGAGATCGCCATCAGTAAGCGAAGGCCGCTGCCGGCTTCCTGCTGCAAGTTTTGGATTCCGGCGCCTCCGGGCGTCATCACGACGTGCTGTTTGGGAATCTGAGTCTGATTGCCATTAGTCGTGTAGGCGGTTTGTGTGGCGAGCCACTGGCGCAGATTTGTCGAGAGTTTGGCCTGCAGGCTGCCGGGATTCACTCCGGGCTTGAGACGGCCCAAAATATAGAGCCAGTTGGTCTCAGGCTGTTTCAGGATACTGGTTTCCCCTTCGATGTAGGGCTCATCGGCAAGGGGAATCCAAAGAGCGGGCGGGTTGCTGCGGATGCGATCGCCGAAAAAACCGGGCGGCGAGATGCCAACAATCGTGAACGGCTGGTTCTGGATGTAAAACGTCGAGCCCAGAATGCTGGCGTCGGATCCGTAAGCGGATTGCCATGCCTGATAACTCAGCACGGCAACGGGGGCCGCGCCGGGGATATCGTCGGAGGCCTGAAGCGTGCGGCCGGCATAGGCTTGTAATCCGAAAGTTGAAAAGTAATTGCCAGAAACGTACTCGGCGGTTTGAGGTTTGGGTTCGCCCTTGCCGCGGACATTCATCCTGTTTTGTCCCGACTGAAAGGCGGCGAGTTGTTCGAATTCAGGCGTGGTCTCCTGGAAATGGCGATACAGGTCGAAGGAGAAGAGATCGAAATCGCCGTCGTCGTTTTCGAAACCGCCATTGACGCAGCAGTCATCGAGATCGCCAATGCGGTATAACGTCGCCGGATCGGCAACGGGGAGTGATTTCATCAGAATCGCGTGCACCAGAGTGAAGATGGCGGTGTTCGCTCCAATACCCAGCGAGATGGTCAGAATGACGGTAGCGGCGAACCCAGGAGACTTCCGGAATTGCCGAAACGCAAATTTGAGATCGTACATGAGCGAATTCCACCCCAAGCTTATGGACGGGACGATAGCGGAAGGGTGAGCCGTTGCAATGTGAAAAAGCCCCTCGCTTGTGCGAGGGGCTTTTTCCGGGGGAGGGACTTATAGGCGAGGCGCCTTCGGTCCCAAACTTTACTTCGGTTGCTGTTGCTGATCGACCGTGGTGCCGGGAGCTCCGGAGTTGCTGGAGAGTTGCTCCAAGTCGTTCTTCAGCAGGCTGACTTCGACGCGTCCGCCGCTGACGCGCTTGGTCTTCGCCGTCTCATCCGCTGGAGCAGGGGCGTTGCCCATGCCTACGAGGTAGATGCGGTAGACGGGAATCTCATGGTTGAGGACGAGATAACGAACTACTGACTCGGCCATCTTCTGCGAGTTGGTGATCGCGGTCTGACCCTTACCGGACGAGAAGCCCTGAACTTCGATGATGTAGCCGCGCTGGCCTTTGACGCCACCGGCCATGGTGTCAAGGGCATCCTTGGCATTCTTGCTCAGCATGGTCTGGCCGGGACGAAAACGGATTTCAGTCTGATTTGAGGCCTTGTACTGGTCGATGTTGCCAACCACGGTCTCAACCGTCTGCACGCGAGCCGTGACCTGCTGCGCTGATTGCTGGGCTGCGGTGGCCTTGTTGCCGGCATCCGTGGCGTGCTGGTCGGCTTCGTTGGCCTTGTCGGAGGCAAGCTTAATGCCTTGCTGGGCGCGCGCGTCCGTATCCTTGATGGCCTTGCTGTTGGTCGAGGTCAGCTCATCGAGTTCGTTAACGCGATCGCGGATGGGCTCAGTCTGGCGTTGCACATATTTCTTGCGGGCAAAGGGATTCACGCGTCCCCAGAAGCCTTCACGGGACGGGGCGGCCAGAGGCGCTTTGCCACTTGCGGTGCTAGAGTCAGTCGAGTTGGACTGAGCCTGCTGAGTGGCGGCAGGCTGAGTCTGATCGGAGGTAGACGAGGTGGTCTGCGCGATGGCCGGGAAAGCGAGTACGGCGGCCAGAGGCAGGGCAAAAAGTAGGCGGTTGTTCATAAAGGACTTCCTCCAAGTTGGGGGAGCATGACGCTCCACACCGGCACGCCCTGGGGCGTGCGTAAATTCGATTGCGTCCCCTTTTACAGATTAGAAAGCCAGCGATGTCGCTGAGCCGGCCAGCGCTGACGCGACGCTTGCCTTTACAGCGGGCGGGCGCCAGTTTCGCAGCGCCTGTCACTCCTATTACATGTCAGATGCCAAATCGCTCATTAAGGTTGAAGGGCTAACCCCTTGATATCTATACATATTGTAGTCACATTCCGGTGGTTAAGCCAGTCTGGCCGGGTAATTTTGGCGAACCTGATATAAAAACTGCGTGGGAAATAGTTTTCCTTCGGGAGGCAAGATTGGGTGCTCATTGGTGTTGCCGTGGAATAGCGCTGGCTTTTGCTATCTGGACGCTTTGCGGATCAACTACTCGTATTTCAGCCGAGCATTTACAGCAGTATTCCGATTTGGCCGTTACGTGGATGCAGCAATATCTGCGCATCGACACTACCAATCCTCCGGGCAACGAGATGCGGGCGGTGGCGTTCTACAAGAAAATTCTGGATCAGGAAGGAATTGAAACTCGCGTTTTCGAGTACACGCCGGGGCGAGGCGACCTTTGGGCGCGAATTCCGCGTACAGGCAGCAACAACGCTGCTTCTGCCGGACAAAACGCGGCAGAAACCGGTCAACTCCGGCCGATTATCCTGCTGAACCATATGGACGTCGTTACCAGCGATGCCTCGCACTGGAAGGTGCCTCCCTTCAGCGGCGAAATCAAAGATGGCTACCTCTGGGGACGCGGCGCCCAGGACATGAAAGATGAAGGCCTGGCGCAACTGATCGTAATGGTGATGCTGAAGCGCGAGAAAGTGGCGCTGGATCGCGACGTGATTTTTCTTGCGGTCTCCGATGAGGAAGCGGACGGATCCGGGACCGACTGGTTCATCGCGCATCAGCGTGACCTGCTGGAGAACGCCGAATTCCTGATCAACGAAGGCGGAGAGAACCTGCTCGAAGACGGCAAGGTGAAGTATGTGGGTGTGGACGTAGGCGAGAAAACAACCTATTGGCTGCATGTGGTGGCGCATGGCAGGCCGGGCCACGGATCGCGGCCGAATCCAGATTCTGCGCCCAACCGCTTGGTCCGCGCGCTCGACCACATTATTGCCTACCGCACACCGTTGCGCGTCTTACCCGTGGTAGACGAGTTTCTTCGTGATATGGCTCCGCAGGAACCGCCAGAACGCGCCGACCAGTACCGCAACATCCGAAAGGCGCTCGAGGACAAGAACTTCCAGGAAGAAGTCGAGCGGGATGAGTCGCTGAACTTTCTGCTGCGCGATACCATTTCGCTGACCATGCTGGGTGGATCGGAGCAGACCAATGTCATTCCCCCGGAGGCCTGGGCGAATCTGGATGTGCGAATCCTGCCGGGAGGCGATCCCAAGGCAGTGCTGGAGGCGGTGCGGCGTGCGGTAAATGATCCGAATGTGACCGTGGAACCGTTGAACGCTGAGTTCCGCGTGGCAAATTATTCGGGGACGGATAATGCTCTGTTTGCGGCGATCCGCGAAGTCGCGGGAAAGTATTTTCCCGGAACGCCTGTGGTGCCGCATATTACCAGCGGCTATACGGAGAACCAGCGTTACCGCCCGCTCGGCATTAACGCGTACGGATTCAATCCCTATACCGCGACGGAAGAAGAGGGCAACACCGAACACGGCAACGATGAGCGCATTCGCGTGGAAGAAGTACGGCGCGGGCCAAGAATTCTGTTTGATGTGGTAACCAAGGTAGCAGGGAGGTCAAATTGAATCAGCCAAGGCCCGATGCGCCAGACCAGAGCTTGCTTGAGGCGCTTCTTGACTCGTGGGACCGCAACAACACCATCCTGGTCAATCTGCTCCACGCTACCCCGCCGGGTGGATTGGAGGTAAGGCCGATGGAGGGCAGCCCCTCCGTCGTCGAGTTGTTCACTCACATTCATTATGTGCGGCTCGTGTTCGTTTCCGAGGATGCTCCCGAATTCGCCAGGAAAATGCCGGAGAAAGAATGGGCCGCCGAGGCGGACACCGCCAAGATCGCGCAGATGTTAAATGAAAGCGCCCAGGCGGTGCGCGACGCGGTGAAAGACCGGGTGCAGAGAGGCAAAGCCATGAACCTTCACTACGACCACCCGATTCTGCTGCTCCAGCATATGATTTGGCACGAAGGCTACCACCACGGCCAGATAAAGCTGACGCTCAAGATGGCGGGCCATCCGATCAGTAACGCGGATGCCGGGCCGATCACGTGGCGTGTCTGGATGCGCAAGAAGTAAGGGCCGTCTCAACATCCTCGGCGGGCGGGCCCTGCCGCGTGGACAGCCGGGGTAGCTTTGTTCGAGACAGGCAAAAGCCGACAGCCGAGGCGGCTGTCGCTACGTGATCAACTACCACAGTGCTTATCATGCTGTTCGAAGATGAAGTGGTCGGTCATACCAGCGATGTAGTCGCAGACGACTCGCGGCAGCGAATCTTCTTTCGCTTTTTCCTGGTAATGGTGGGGAAGAGTCTCGGGATGAGTCATCCAGAAAGCGAATAGCTCGCCCACGACACGTTCGGCGTCGTCTTTTTCTCCCGCCAGCGCCGAACTGAAATAGAGATTTTCATAGAGGAAGTCTTTGCTCTGTTTGCGTTGCGCTTCGACCGCGGGACTGAACGAAACGAGGCGTTCGGCATGTTTCCGTACCTCTTCGAGTGTGTGAATACCCGCTATCTGCAAGCGGTCACGCGTGTTGGTGATCAGGTCGTCGACGAACAGATTCAGAACTCGCTTCAGGCCTTCGTTGAATTGCAGCTTGGGGGGTGCATCGGGATAGAGTTGTTCCACCTCGCGAAAGAATCGCTCAAAGACGGGAACACCTTCACGAATTTCCTCGAGCGAGAGCAAATGGGCTTCGAATCCGTCGTCGAGATCGGCAGTGTTGTAGGCAATTTCGTCGGTCAGGTCGATGAGTTGGGCTTCGAGCGGCGGACGCTGGTCCAGAAGATATTCCGCAAGTTCGGGATGGTCTTTTGCGGCGTAGTCGTGCGAGTGCTTGATGATCCCCTCGCGAACTTCGAAGGTCAGGTTCAGGCCGCGGAAGGCGGCGTAGCGCTGTTCGAAATCTTCGACGATACGCAGGGCGTGCAGGTTATGGTCGAAGTTCAGGCCATGCTCGCGCATGGCGGCGTTGAGCGCTTTTTCGCCCGCATGTCCAAAAGGAGGATGGCCGATGTCGTGCACCAAGGCGAGCGCTTCGGTGAGGTCAACGTTGAGGTCGAGCGCTCCAGCGATCGTGCGAGACACTTGCGAAACTTCGAGCGTGTGGGTCAGCCGGTTGCGAAAATGGTCGGAATAGCGACGTGTGAAGACTTGAGTCTTAGCTTCTAGCCGGCGGAAGGCGCGAGAATGAATTACCCGGTCGCGATCCCGTTGAAAGTCGTTGCGATAGGGGTGCGGTGGCTCGGGAAAACGTCGTCCGCGGGAGTGGTCAACAGGCACCGCGTAGGCGGCCAGCATGGAAGGAGAATAGCAGAGTACCGAGTCGCGAGTACCAAGTCCGAAAGCGGCGGCCTTGGAATTTTCTCGGTACTCAGTACTCGGGACTAGGTACTATTTGTTCGATTCTTCTTTCGCCAGCTTCACTTTCGCCGCATCCAGCTTCTGCTGAACTTTGGCAAAGGCCTCGCCATCGACTTCGGCTGGAACGGTCTTGTTCCATTCCTGCACGGCGCGATCCCAGTGCGCCGCGGCCAGTTTCAGGCGGCCGGTTTTCTGGTAGAGATCCCCCAGATGCTCCTGCACCGTGGGATCGGTGCCCATGTGCGCTTCGGCCTTAGTGAGATTTTCTTCCGCCAGATCGTATTTGCCCAGCTTGAAGTACACCCAACCGAGAGAGTCGAGATAGGCGCCGTTGTTGGGCTCGTAGGTCAAAGCCTGCTTGATGAAGTTAAGTGACTCGTCCAACTTCACACCGCGATCGGCATTCATGTAGCCAAGATAGTTCAGGGTCGCCGCAGCCTGCGGATCGGTTGGGGCGGTAATGGCCAGCACTTTCTTGAACTCCGCTTCGGCCTGATCAAACATCTTCTGGCGCTGATACAGATCGCCGCGAAGGAAATCAACGTAGGCCTTATCGTCAGTCTTGCTCGATAGCTGCTCGGCTTTGGCCAGATTGTCCAACGCCTCGTTCCAGCGTTTGGCGCGCGTATAAATAATGGCCAGCCGCAGGTAGACTTCGCGATCTTCGGGCCCGCCCTTCAGCAAGGTGTGAATATCGGCGACCGCCTTGTCGAACTCTCCGGTATCGGCCAATTGCGCGTCGAGCACCATGCGAAGGTCGCGATCGTCGGGCAGTTTTTGCACCGCTTCCTTCGCTACAGCGGTGGCTTGCGGCCACTGCTTGGCTTCGCGGTAAGTGTCGATAATTTCCTGATAGCCGCTGCGCGCGTTTTCATCGCCCAAAGTCAACATTTTGCGGAAGGTGTCGACTGCGGCGGGGTAGTTCTCCTGCTCGCGGTAGACCATGCCGAGGCGCTCGATGAAGATGGCTCGATTGTTGCGGTCGGCCTGGCTCGATCCAGTTTCGCTCTTCTCGGTTTTTTTGAGCAAGCCCTGCAGCAGCTTGATCGCATCATCATAGCGGCCCTGCGCCTGGTAAACGGCGGCCATGCTGTAGGGAACGTCCATGGTGTCAGGAACAAGGGTATCGGCCCGCTTCAGATTCTCGAGCGCCAGATCGTACTTGGCCTGGCGACGATAGATTTCGGCCATGCGCACGTAGGTTTGCGCGTCTTCCGGATTGGAATCGGCAATCACCTTGTACTGCTCAAGCGCCGCATCGAGCTGGCCGTCGTTGGCCAGGTTCTCCGCGAGGCCGCGAATTGCGTCCAGATTGTCGCGATCGAGAACGATGGCATGCTGGTAGGCGTCAATAGCGTTCTTGTAATCCTTGCGCTGCTCATAGGCGGCGCCGAGAGCGGCATAGAGCTTGGCTGATCGGGCCGTATCCGGGATGGACGCCAGAACTTTCAGCGCATGCGCCGTGTCGCCTTCGTCGGTATACAGCATGGCCAGCGTCGTCACGGCCTCTTCGGAGTTGGGATCGATCTTGATGGCGGTTTTCAGCTCGCCCTCCGCCTTCTGAAGGTCGTTGTTCAGGCGGTAGAGGCGTCCTAGCAACAGGTGATCGTCCACACTCTCCGGGTCGAGCTTCACGATCGTTTCATACTGATCGATGGCTAGTTTCAATATGTTGTCGGTTCCCGATCCCCCGGGCATATCGCCGAGAGACCGCAAATAGATTCGTCCGAGCAGTTTGTGCGCTTCCAGATTGTTGGGGTCGCGCTTGATAATGTCCTGCGCTTCCTTGACCGCGTCAGCGATTCGCCCGGTCTTGACGTAGAGTTCCGCAAGCGCGGAGGTCAGGAATTCCGATGAAGGATCGGCCTCGATGGCCAGCCGGTATTCCTCAGTGGCCTTCATGGCCAGATCGCTACGGCCGTACGCCGTAACCATCTCCTCGTACATGTGGGCCAGGGCGTAGTGATAATAAGACGCAGCATGATCGACCTTGCGCGTGGCAGTCTGGGTCTTGGCGTCGGTCGGATTCGATTCCGAAGGTGAGGGGGCAGTGGTTTGGCTCACCGCGGCGGTTGCAGCCACCGAGATCATTAAAAATGCGCGAAAAATTCGATTCATGCTTGACCTGACTGCGCTGGAAGCGCGTTTCCGAAACCTCAGCTTATTTGGATGCCAACCCGCGGGGGAAAGGTGCTTTTATTCTACCCCGCGGAACGCCGCGCACCAAAAAAAAGTCCCTTCGCGCTCTAGCCAGAACCGACCAGAAGGTCAGGGACTGGCGGGAAACGATGTCATTGAGAATTGAACCCCCGCGTTCAGACTCGCCCTTACAGATATCTTTACAATCAGCAATCAACAATCAACAAATCAACAATTTGCATCAATGCCGGAAATGCCGAACTCCGGTAAACAGCATGGTCAGCCCGAGCCGGTCGGCGGCGGCGATTACTTCGGCATCGCGTTGCGAGCCTCCAGGCTGAATGATCGCGGTAGCTCCAGCTTTGGCGATTTCTTCGACGCCATCGGGAAAAGGAAAAAAGGCGTCGGAGGCGGCAACCGTGCCCTGGAGCGGCAGTTGCGCCTTCATCGCGCCGATCTTGGCCGCATCCACGCGGCTCATCTGACCGGCGCCTACGCCAACGGTCTGGCCGTCGCGCGCATACACGATGGCGTTGGACTTGACGTGTTTGCACACCTTCCAGGCGAATAGCATTGCGCGCGTCTCTTCCGGTGTAGGAACGCGCTTGGTCACAACTTTTAGGTCGGCTTCTTGCAGGGGGCGAATGTCAGCATCCTGCACCAGCATTCCGCCGGAAACATTTTTCAGAACCCACTTCTGATTCGCTGCTGCGACCTGCACCAGGCGTAGATTTTTTTTGGAGGCGAACTTCGCCTTGGCAGCTTCGTCGAAGCCCGGTGCGGCAATGACTTCGAGGAATAGCTTGTGCATTTCTTCGGCGGCCTCGGCGTCGACAGGCCGATTCACACCAATCACTCCCCCGAAGGCCGACACGGGATCGCACTCAAGGGCTCGCTGGTAAGCTTCGGCCATCGTCTTGCCAGTTGCGGTGCCGCAAGGATTGGTGTGCTTGATGATGGCGACGACCGGCTCCTCAAATTCCTGCGCGAGATCCCATGCGGCCTGCAGGTCGACGATGTTGTTGTAGGAAAGTTCCTTTCCCTGGAGCTGGCGCCCATTGGCGACGCCCACGCCGGAGCCGTCGGAGTACATGGCAGCCTTCTGGTGCGGGTTTTCGCCGTAGCGCAGGTCGAGAGTTTTGTGGAGATTGAGTCGCAGGATGGCGGGGAAGGCGGCGGTTTCCGGCGGCAGTTTGAACGAATCCGCCGGAATACGCTCCAGCGTCGACGCGATGGCGGAATCGTAGGCTGCCGTGGTGGCAAAGGCTTGTTGCGCGAGACGCCACTTCGTTTCCGCCGAGAGCGTGCCGCCGGAGCGGGAAAGTTCATCGGCGACAGAATCGTACTCGGCGGGCGAAGTTACGATGGCGACATCGCGGAAATTCTTGGCGGCGGAGCGAATCATCGACGGGCCGCCGATATCGATATTCTCGATCAGCTCTTCAAACGCCACGCCCGGCTTGGCGGCGGTTTTCTCGAAAGCGTAGAGATTCACCACCACCATGTCGATGGGTGCGATCCCGTGTTCCGCTACAGCGGCAACGTGCTTGGGATCTTCGCGGCGATGCAGGATCCCGCCGTGCACTTTGGGATGAAGGGTCTTGACGCGTCCGTCGAGCATTTCAGGAAAGCCGGTGAGTTCGGAAATATCTTTCACCGCTACTTTGGAGTCGCGCAAGAGTTTTCCGGTGCCCCCAGTGGAGATGAGTTCGATTCCCAGGGCAGAGAGCCTGCGGGCGAATTCGACCAGTCCGGTCTTGTCGGTGACACTGAGAATGGCGCGCTGAACTTTGGACATGAGGCGTGGTTTTCGAGAAGTCTAATAAAGATTTTAGCAGGATTGATGGCGGGACTATAGGAACAGGCAACGCATTTGCGCGCCAGAATTCGTCGTTGAATCTGAAACGCGTTTTGACTTCTGTCACAAAAATTACGAGCGGCACGATTAAAATCCGTGCCGCTCCGCAATATCATTCATTGAGAGCTTTTTCTCAGCTTACCTCGACTCCGCAATCGCGGTCGGGTTTTCGAGCACAACCTTACGCTGCAGCGACTGAACGACGCGATTGATTTCAGCCTGGGTAACACCGACGGGATTCCGATAGTCCTTCTGCCAGAACTTGATCTGAACGCTGCCGTCTTCAGAGTAGAGATTCAGCAGCAGCGTGTCCTGGCGAACTTGCGGATTGCCCTGCTGGAATCCTCGGTAGCCTGCATTCTGGATGTTGAAAATTCCATGTTCCGCCGACCCCGGCAACATGCTCTTCATTGAGAGCATCACGTCCTCCCGGTAATGAACCTGCGGCGAAAGAGACCAGTAGTGCATTTTGGCCGGGCTAAAATTGTAGATATTGCTGGCAACCACGTAATCGGAAGCCGCACCGCCACGCTCAAAGGAGGTGTTAACGATGCGCGGCCCCATATTAAAATCACTGGAAAACTCGCGGACGAATTGTCTCGCGGGAACTGCCATCACCATCATCCGCAAGCCCGAATGGAAAGTAATGACCGCTTCATTTTTCTCCGCTCTGTTCTGCGGATAAAGCTTGGTTTGCGTATCGTCGAGATCGCTCCATGGAACTTCAAAGTCATAGCCGACATAGGACAGACGCAATCCAGGAGCCTGCGATATCGAATGATCGGGAAGATCACGTGGTACAACGCTGGCCGCAGCCGGCGCTGTTTTCCCAGCATAAACAGAAAGAGCGATAGGAGCAATCCAGTATCCGCCTGCGAACAGAACTCCACAGGGAATGATCACAGTGAGCAGAATGCGTCGAAAGATCCTCATATCGTTCTCCTTTAAGTCTTGGCTTTGGCTTTGAGTTTGACGTGGCCGTTGGCGAGTTCGACGGAGTATTCGACGTTCTCGCAGTGATACTGCTTGCGAATTTGTTCAGTCTTTTTCTGCACGAAGGCAGTGAAAGAATCGAAGTTGCCGGAGACGCTCTCGCCTGCCTTCTTCTTGGCTGCGACGAGAGTGTTGTAGAGGCGTTCGACTTGTTCGCGTTCCGCCTGGTCGACGCTGTGCAGGGTGAAGTGGGGCGATGAAACCGCGCCCGCGGCGGCTGCGGCGGCATGACTGACGCCATACACCGGATGATGCGGCTTGTGTTCGTCTTCGGCGGTGCGAACGCCTTGCACGGAAAGCAATGCGTCCTGAGGCCGGCGATAACCTTCTTCCCGAATGCGAGACTTCTTGCGCCACAGGTCGCTGTAGACGGCATAGCGTTGCGCCATTTCGTTGTAGCGGTAGCGCTGGGAAAAGTTCATACGGCCGCCATCGGAAAATTTCCGCAAAAGGCTTAGAACTTTCCACTCAACATCAGTGGGCGGCCTCTTCGTCGGATTGCTGAAGAAAATCTCGTACTCGATCTTCAATCGCCGCAGCTGCGAGTCGAGTACATTCAGCTCTTCGTCGGTGGTCACAGATGTCTCCACCCACAGTGTAGTTAGGATACATAGCAGGGACGAGGTGCCCATCGGTCACTAAGGGGCATTGGACGAAAGTAAGGTAGGGATAGCTTCTAGCTTCTAGCCTTTAGCTTTTAGCTCTTAGCTTCTTCCTTTTAGACCTTGGTCCTTTGGTGTAGATTTGGACGTTTATCTGGCAAGAATTGAAATGCTGCGGTTCGATCGACTGCTCGGAAGTGTTTTGGCTAAAGGCTAAAAGCTAAGAGCTAGAAGCTTATTTCCCTGAATTCGACGCCATCTTTTTGACCATGGCGAGAACCAGTTTGCGGTCGCTGTCGTTCAGGCTGGTGGAGTAGCGGCGGATCTGGCTGAGGAAGCGAACTTCATCATCGGAGAGCTGGGGCAATCCCTTGGAGCCGTTGCTGTGTCCGGGCTCGGCGAAAAATTGCGACAACGGAAGTTCCATGGCGCCGGCGATCTTGGAAAGTGTGTCAAGCGAAGGAATGGTGTGGCCGTTTTCCACGCGCGATAAGTAGCAGCGCAGCAGGCCAGTACGTTTTTCAATGTCGCCCTGAGACATGCCTTTTTGAAGCCGGTAGTTGCGGATGGTCTCGCCGATATTCATGGTTGGGAGCATGACAGGATGGGTCATAGTAACCAGAGCGGCATCTTCTGGCAAGTAGGAAATTTGTGCCAAGGCACCGCCCGTCCGTGCTACCCAAAAATAGGTCACCCATCACACGCGATGAAAATTATCTATACGTCGTATAAATAATAAGGCGCTGGCTCGAACCCCTTGCCCGACGGCCCGTTTCGAGCCGCTCACAATTCTTTCGCTATTTTTTCAGGGTCCGCGCCAGGAAGTCGACTGTACGCTTCCATGCATCGGCTGCATCGGCGGCGCGATATCCATCTTTGTTATTGGGATTCTCGAACGCATGGCCCGCGTCGTCGTAGATCTTGATCTCAACCTTTTTCCCCAGTTGTTTCATCTGCTGTTCGAATTTGTGAACGTCGTCAGGGGTGATCCCGCGATCCTGGCCCCCGAAAATTCCCAGGGTTGAAGCGTTGATTTTCTTCAGCTCTTCAGGGTCCGTTGCCAGATGGCCATAGTTAATTACCAGTGCCGCAAGGTCGGGCTCCTGCAGCGCAACGTCGAGCGCGTAGCCTCCGCCCATGCACCATCCGATCGCACCGATGCGGTCTTTCTTTACGTTGGGTTGCGACTTCAGAAATTCAAAGGCGGCGTGAAGGTCGCGTTTGGCGCGGTCTTCCGGGACGCCGCGCATGATCTGGTGCGCCTCATCGGGCGTAGTCGCGACCTTTCCGCGATAAAGATCGATCGCCAGCGAGGCGTAGCCTTGATCGGCCAGTTTCGAGGCCTGCTCTTTAACCCAGTCGTTCAGTCCCCACCATTCGTGAATCACAATCAGAGCGGGAAACGGGCCTTTGCCAGCAGGGGTGAAGAGAATGCCCTTTACGGTTTCATCGCCGCTTTTGTAGGAGACGGGCTTACCTTCGGCAGCGAATGCGGAAATGGTGGTCAGCAGAATAGCGAGTGATACTAAAAGGATTTTCGTCATGGCATTTACCCTCTCCGTTAATGGGCGATCTTGCCGAAGCGACAGCGCAATTACAACTGAAGTTCCATGTAAAGCGCTCCGGCCATGGGATTGGCGCAATAGGGAGCGATTTCCCGAAAACCGATTCGGCGATACATCGCGACCGCATCTTTCATTACAGGCTCAACGGTGTCGAGGCGAATGCGCTGGTAGCCGATCTGCCGGGCCTCGGCGATGATGTGGTCGGCCAGTAGGCGTCCTAATCGTTTTCCCCGAAACGGCAGCCGCAAGTAGAGGCGCTTCATCTCACAGATTTTCGGCTCCAGCTTGTGCAGCGCGACGCATCCGGCAAGCTCGTTCTCCAGCGTGGCGAGCAGCAGCCGCCCGTCGGGCGGCGCGTAGTCACCGGGAAGTCCTGCCAGCTCCGCGTCGAAGTTTTGAAAACACAAGCTGAAGCCGAGGGATTGAGCGTATTCGAGAAAAAGTTCCCGAGCTTGAGCAATCTGAAATGGCGTCTCGGCTTGCACCATCGCCAGGCCCAGGGACGTAGAGGACGCGGAAGGAGCTGTATCTTCAGTTTGCATTTCCTCTGTGTTCCTCAGTGCCCTCAGTGGTTGAAGTTTTGGGGAGCTACCCCATCAGCATGCCGCCGTTCACGTTCAGCACGTGGCCGGTGATATAGGACGCCTCGTCCGACGCGAGAAAGACAACAGCGCTTGCCACATCTTCCGGAGATCCAACCCTGCCCAGCGGAATCTGTTTGACCGCAGTCTGCTTGAACTCGTCTCCCAAACCCGAGGTCATGGCGGTTTCGATGAACCCGGGAGCGACAGCGTTGCATGTAATGTTGCGCGAGCCGACCTCGCGGGCGATCGCCATGGTCAGGCCGATGAGTCCCGCCTTTGAGGCGGCGTAATTCGCTTGCCCCGCCTGTCCCATTTGGCCAAAAACGCTGGTGATGTTGATGATCCGCCCCCAGCGCTGCTTGAGCATGGAGCCGATGACTTGCTGAATGCAGAGATACGCGGAAGTGAGATTGGTTTGCAGGACAGCGTCCCAGTCGGCCCGCTTCATGCGCATGACCAGCTGGTCACGAGTGATGCCCGCATTATTCACCAGAATGTCGACTTTGCCGAACTGCGCGATCGCCGCTTTAATCGCCAACTTGACCTGCTCTTCGTTGCCGACGTCGAGTGCGAAGGCGCCCGCTTTGCCGCCGGCAGCGGTGATTTCGCTGACCAGTTCGTTCAGTTTTTCCTGATTGCGCGCGGCCACGGCCACGATCGCCCCTTCTTTGGCGAGCCGCAACGCGCAAGTTCGTCCAATGCCCTGCGACGCGCCCGTGACCAGCGCTACCCGTCCTGAAAGGGACATGAAAGTTCTCCCAATATAAATCCTATGAATACTACGTTTGGAAGGCCGAATTATACGCGGGGCGAAGGCAAAAAGCCGCCATTGAAGGATGTGCTCAGCGTACTCCGCGAATCCTCAGCGTTCTCGCGGTTAAAATCTTTTTTTGCTTGCGGCAGAGCGTCGCAAATAAAAGACACTCCACGAATCGCATTGCTATTCCACAGAGCCGCCGAGTAACATTCCCACACCCATGCCTCAGACTGCGACCAACAATGTGATCGTGATGCCCGACCCTTCCAACAAGAATTCTTCCCCGGCAGATGCGGTCGGTTCGGGGCATCGCTCCGCGCAGCGGGCGTCGACCGCGGAATCGATTACCCCTCCCGAAAAGCCATCGCCCGATCCGCCCTCCACCGAAGTGTTTGCGGTGTTTGGCGTTGAGCCGGAGATCCAAGCCTATGCCATGGCCAAGTATTCGCGCTCCGCGCTGTCGATGAAAGAATCTTTGCGCGAGATCAGCACCCAGAAGGCAGAGAAATTTCTCAACACTTTCTATTTTCAGTACGGCCATCGTTCGATTGCCGACCTGGCGCACATCGCGCTGGCGGTCGAGAGACTCTCGATTCTGGCGGCGATCGAACTGGCCGATGAGCAGCGCTGGGACGGCCAGGAACGTTCGACGCGTTATCAGGATTTCAAGAAGAGCGGCTATTACATCCCAGACTTCGGCACTGACGACGAAGCCCGCAAGCTCTATGGCGAGACTCTGGATTTCCTGTTCGCCGAGTACGAAGCGTTTTCGGCGCACATGACGCAGCATCTGATCAACATCACGCCCAAGCCCGCCGACATGAAGCAGGACGCCTACGAGCGCACGCTGAAGGCGCGTGCGTTCGACATCACGCGCTACTTGCTGCCGTTGGCAACGAACACTTCGCTGGGCGAGATCGTCAATGCGCGCACGCTGGAGACGCAAGTCGCGCATCTGCTCTCGCACACACACAGGGAGGTGCGGCTGCTGGGCGAGTCTCTGAAAAAGGCGGCAACCGGGGCGGCTTACAACGTGAATGCAGATTCTCTGCGCGAACTGGTCGATCAGATTCGGGCGGTAAATCCTGAACTGGGCGCGCGGGCCGAACAGGAATTACTGCGCGAAGTCCGCGTCGCGCCCACGCTGGTAAAGTACGCCGATCCGAATGCCTACGAGATGGAAACGCGCCGCGAGTTGCGCCAGGCCGCACGCGAGTTGATGGCATCCGAGCCGATCGCACCGTCGAAAGCCATTGTCGATTTGCTCGATGAAGAGCCGCTCGAAGTGGAGATCGCGACAACGCTGCTCTACGAACACTCTCATCATTCTTACCGCCAGATTCGGCAGGCGGTGCAGGTGGCGGGCGAACGGCGGCGACGCGAGATCATCGACCTCGGCCTGCGCCACCGCGGCCGTCACGACGAGCTGCTTCGCGGGTTCCGCGCCGGGCAGCAGTTTCGCTTCGATATCCTCATGGACACAGGCGGCTTTCGCGACATGCACCGGCACCGGCGCTGCATCCAGGTCATGCAGGGATTCACCACCCAGCACGGCTACGAAATGCTGCTCGACATGGAAGATGCCGGCGTGCACTTACGTTTCGACGCGGCCATGCGGCGCGTGCAGGCCGCTGTGGAGAAGTTGGCCGGCCGCAAGACTCCCGAGGCGGAAGAAAATTCCCAGTACGCGATCCCTCTGGCGTTTCGCAAGCGTGCGCTGTTCAAGATGGACTTCGCCGAGGCAGTCTACATTTCTGAACTGCGCACCACGCCGGCCGGGCATGTTTCGTATCGCAACGTGGCGTATGCAATGTATGAGGCGGTGGCGCGCAAGTATCCGGCGCTGGCGAAATATTTCCGAGTGCACGATGTGACCGCACCGGTGGACTTGCTGCAGCGTTGAGAGCAATGCGGCTCCCGAGGATTCTCAGTCGTTCCCTCTGACTAGGACGAGCAAAGATAGCGGGACAGGATGGCAACTCTCAGTTGAAATACTTCACACCCGAGCTGTGGATCGGCTTCAATAGCGCTCGTCGAGAGTCTGCGTTCAAGACCTACGATCGGCGATTGCGCTCGTACCGAAAAAAGTTGGAAGCGTTGCTGCCCCGGCTGAATCCGCAGGCCCAGGCTTTTTTTCGTGAAGTATGTCTGTTGCACGATTGCACACTCGCGCGACTCGAAATTGGGGATAGCATTGAGAATCCAGACGAGGCACTAACCCGGCGTAGGATTAACGAAAGGCGAGCAGCCGTTCGCTTGCTTGTTTTGTCGGAGGATGGAGAGAGCGTCTTTACGCTGCACTACAAGGACGTTACCCGGGTAGAGGTGAATTTTCCGGGCAAACGGGTTCTTTTCCCAGTCGGCATGTACGCAAACTTTGGCGATTGGGGATACGATGAGCTGACCCCTGGTAAAAACGGCCTCTTTCGACACGAAGTGCTTTTTGCCTCCGGCTCCACATTGTCGATTGAATTTAAGAAATTCGCAGTCCATAAGCAGCAAATTGGCAGTTGAACAAGTTCTATTTGCTGCGGAACAAGAACTCTCCAGTGGTCTGTAGAAATCTCTAGAGTTGTCTTAATCCTTCCATTCGCTCGCGACTAGAATGGAATCAGGTGTGTTCATGCCCCGTTCCGTCAAGATCGCCCCCGAAATCGATGCCAAACTTTATGAGGAGCTCGTCTCCGTTGCCAGGGAGAATGGCCAGTCCCAACGCTTCGTGCTGGAAAGGGCGCTGGAACATTACCTGCACAACGTGGTCCCTTCGCAGCGCATGGTAAGGCCTGAAGTGATGGCCGCCTACCGCCGTTCAAACGAAAAGTACCGCGAGCTTTATAAGAAGCTGGCTAAGTGAGCGACGAGCGCGTCTACTTGACCGTGGCGGAAGTCGCCGCCATTCACCATCATCAGATCGAGGAATACGGCGGCGAGCACGGAATGCTCAATCAGGGAGCTTTGGAATCCGCGGTGTTCCGGCCGCAGACCGGATACTACAACGATCTGAGCGAAGAAGCGGCCGCACTGCTGGAGTCGCTGGTCAACAATCATGGCTTTGTCGACGGTAACAAGAGGGTCGGGTTTGCCGCCGCTCACACGTTCTTGTTGATGAACGGATTCGATTTGGAGCTTTCCAGCAAGCCTGCGGCTGATTTCATGATCAAGACGATCGCCGACGGCAAGTTTCGCTTTGCCTTGCTTCGCGATTGGATTGCTGAGCACTTGCTACCCCTTCCTGGATAGATTTCGCGAGGAGGAGTGCCCCGCCACAGTGCCCATTTCGGAACGATCCACAGTTAATTATTTTGATTCGCCTTTTATTCGCTTCGATTCGTATGTATAATCCGGCCAGATTAGATTTCATTTAGTTCCGCACTCTTAAGGAGCCACCATGGCAGACGAACGCGGCAAGGCGATTGATCTGGCGGTTTCGCAGATCGAAAAACAATTCGGCAAGGGCTCGATCATGCGCCTGGGATCGAAGGAAGCGATCGTGCCCATCGCGGTGATTCCGACCGGATCGATCTCGTTCGATGCGGCCCTCGGCGTGGGCGGCTTTCCTCGCGGGCGCGTGGTGGAAGTCTTCGGCCCGGAGTCTTCCGGCAAGACCACCATCACTTTGCAGGTCATCGCCGAGGCGCAGAAGACCGGAGGCATGGCCGCATTCGTCGACGCCGAACATGCGCTCGATCCCGGCTATGCGAAGAAGTTGGGTGTTGACGTCGACAACCTGCTGGTCTCGCAGCCCGACTATGGCGAGCAGGCGCTGGAGATTACCGAGGCTTTGGTGCGTTCGAACGCGATCGACGTGCTGGTCGTCGACTCGGTGGCGGCCCTGGTGCCCAAGGCCGAACTCGACGGCGAAATGGGCGACAGCCACATGGGCCTGCAGGCGCGCCTCATGTCGCAGGCGCTCCGCAAACTGACGGGAACGGTTTCCAAGTCGAGAACCTGCCTCATCTTCATCAACCAGATCCGCGAAAAAATTGGCGTGATGTTCGGCAATCCAGAAACGACGACCGGCGGCCGCGCGTTGAAGTTTTATTCTTCGGTACGAGTCGACATTCGCCGCATTGCCGCCATCAAGGAAGGCGACGTGGTGACCGGTTCGCGGACCAAAGTGAAAGTGGTGAAGAATAAAGTCGCCGCGCCGTTCCGCGAGGCAGAGTTCGACATCCTCTACGGAGAAGGCATTTCGCGGGAAGGCGATTTGCTCGATATCGCGGTCAACAACAACATTCTCGAGAAGTCGGGGTCATGGTTCAGCTACAAAGGCGAGCGCATCGGTCAAGGCCGCGAGAATGCCCGCCAGTTCCTCAAAGACAACAAGGACGTTATGGCCAAGCTCGACACCGAGGTACGCAAGACACTGGGATTGAGTCATAGTCCGGCACCGGCGGCGACGGCCACTCCGACCAACGGCTCGACAAGCCGCGTTACCACCATGCCAAGTGCCCCGCCGGAGCCAGTCAAGGTCCCGGTGGCGGCGAAGCGCTAAGCAGTCCATTCTTTCTTGCCTCCCGGGTGCGGCGTATGCCGCGTCCGGGTCCCCATGTCTTACTACGCAACACCCGTAGTCCGCGATTGCCATTGTCACTCCTACCCGCATAAAATCTCCTATTGCTCGCTGTTGTTCAAATAGCTCAAACCACGGCCTTCCTGTGAGGACCATTGAATAAGGGCATCGCTGTTTATCCCGGTTCGTTTGATCCGCCCACCAACGGGCACCTCGATCTGATTGAGCGGGGCAGCAAGATGTTCGAACAGTTGGTGGTGGCGATTCTGCGCAATTCGGAGAAGACCCCGATGTTCAGTCTGCCGGAGAGGCTTGAAATGTTGCGACACCTCACCGCCGATTGGAGCAATGTCCGCATCGACACCTTCGACGGCCTGATGGTGGAATACGCCAAGTCGATCGACGCCATGTGCGTGTTGCGCGGCATTCGCGCCATCAGCGACTACGAATACGAACTGCAGATGGCGCTGATGAACCGCAAGCTCGAACCTAGCCTGGAAACGGTCTTCATGATGCCGGCCGTCAAGTATTCTTACGTAAGTTCGCGGCTAGTGCGCGAAGTGGCGCAGGCCGGCGGGCCGGTCAAAGACCTCGTCCCCGAGGCGGTCGAGCAAAAACTGCGCGAAAAACTGGATCCCGCCTACAAACTTCGCGATATTGAGCTGGTGGAAGTCACCAAGAAAAGGAAGAAAAAGGCATGACTACGGCAACCTCGGAAGCGCTGAAACTCACGGAAAGAATCAACCGCATTGAACCCTCCGCCACCATGGCGGTGGTGGCCGAGGCCGATAAGCTGCGCTCGCAGGGAATCGACGTAGTGGACTTTGGCGCGGGCGAGCCTCACTTTGCCACGCCGCAGCACATCAAGGACGCTGCCATTGCCGCCATTCAGGGCAACTTCACGAAATACACTGCCGTGGCGGGCACGGCCGAATTGCGCGACGCCATCGTTCACCGTCATAACGTGGACTTCGACTCCGATTACCGGCGCGAAGAGGCGATTGCTTCCACTGGCGGTAAGCATGCCCTGTTTAACGCCATCCAGGTTCTGGTGGATCACGGCGACGAGGTCATCCTGCCGGTACCCTACTGGGTTTCCTTCAAGGACATCGTCCGCTATGCGGGCGGCAACTGCGTCCTGCTGGAATCGGACGAGGCGCAAGGCTTCCGGGTCACCGCAGAAATGGTGGCCAGCCTGATTACGCCGCGCACCAAGGTCATTATCCTGAACTCGCCTTCCAATCCTTCGGGAGCGGTCATGAGCCCCGCGGATATGACTGAGGTTGTGAGACTGGCCCACCAGCGCGGCATTTGGGTTCTCTCCGATGAGTGCTATGTCTATTTGAATTACACCGGCAAAAACTTCTCCGTCGGCTCCCTGTGCGAATACAAGGAACGCATGGTCGTACTGGGCTCGCTTTCCAAAACCTACGCCATGACCGGCTGGCGCTTGGGATACGCGCTGGCCCCCGCGGCGGTCGTCAGTGCCATGTCGAAGCTGCAGAGCCAGTCCACCTCAAATCCCACGTCAATCGTCCAGAAGGCAGCCGTCGCCGCCCTCAAAGGCCCTCAGGAGTGCGTGGAGCAGATGCGGCGCGAGTATATCCAGCTTCGTGATCATGTCGTGAAGGGCTTGCGCTCCATCCCGGGCGTGACCTGCACCGTGCCGGAGGGAGCGTTCTACGCCTATCCAAATATTTCTTCTTTTTTGGGTCGCGGAGGCCTGAAATCTGCATCAGATGTGGCGGGTCGCTTGTTGCGGGAGGCCCACGTGGCCACCGTTCCCAGCGAAGGCTTTGGCACTGGCGAGCACATTCGGGTCTCTTATGCCACGTCGAAAGCTGAGCTGGACCGCGGACTGGAACGCATGCGGAAGTTTTTTGGGGCGCTGTAGAGGCCGGGATTTCGGGTCATAAGGGCTTCGGCCCGAGACCGTTCCGCTAGCGAGCGGTCTTTTTTGTGCACGCAAGTTTGCATGGGAAACCTTTATCCATTCTTAATGCTTCCGGCATTTGATCCTCGGCCTTGGGGCACGCAGGATCTGTCGCCCATTTATCCCAATCATAAGTTTGAGGAGAAGATTGGCGAAGCGTGGCTCAGCGGCGACGACTGCAAAGTCGCCAACGGACCCTTGACCGGAAAAACGTTGGCCCAGCTCAGCAGCCAGTACCAGCGTGAACTGGTAGGTGAGGCCGCGCGCGATGCGGGCCGGTTTCCCCTGCTTCTGAAGTTCCTTTTTCCTCACGAAAAGCTTTCGGTGCAGGTTCATCCTGACGACGCCCAAGCCCTGCGCGTCGGCCAACCCTGGGGAAAGACCGAGTGTTGGTACATTGCGCACGCGAAGCCGGGAGCTCAAATTGCTTTAGGCCTGAAGCCGGGCGTGACTGCACGGCAACTGGAAGAAGCGATCCATCAAAACCGTGCCGAAGAAGTTCTCAACTGGATTAACGTGTATGCCGGCGACATGATCTACGTGGCCGGGGGCACCGTGCACACGCTGGGGCCGGGTTCCGTGGTGGTGGAGACGCAACAACAATCCGACACCACTTACCGCTTGTACGACTACGGCCGCCCACGGGAATTGCATTTGAAAGACGGCATGGCGGCGGTAAAGGAAAAAGTGAAATCCGGGAAGGTCGTGCGCCCCGCGCCTCATGCGATGAACGGCAGCAAGAACCGCCACGCGCCGCTCATTGGGGCTCCCTACTTCGTGGTGGACATGTTTGAGGCCAAGGAACCGCTGGAACTGGCGACCCACGACGATTCGGGAAAGAGTTCGGTGCAGATTCTGGTGGCGGTCGAAGGCTGCGGAGTCATCGAGGCCCCGGGCGCGGATGCGGTCACGCTGGCGAAAGGCGACGCGGTCGTAATTCCTGCCAGTGTCGGCAAATTCGGAGTGCGTCCGCAGTGGGCGTTGGAATGTTTGCGCGCCTACGTGCCCGGAAAACCGCTGCCCGAGCCGGAAACGCGAATGTAGAAAACATCTCAGATTGAAGATTTTAGATTTCAGATTTCTTTCCGCACACAAGGTTAGCTCTCAATCTGCAATCTGAAATCTACAATCTGAAATCCCTGGCATGAAGAACAATTTCTATCCCGTAATTCTGGCTGGCGGGCGCGGCACGCGCTTCTGGCCACTTAGCCGCAAAAAGCGCGCCAAGCAATTGCTGGCGCTCGACGGCAAGCAAACCATGATCCAGCAGACCGTGGCGCGCCTGTTGCCTCTGGCCCCTGCGAAAAAGTTTTGGATCATCACGAACGAGGATCTGCGTCCCGCCATCATCAAGCAGTTGCCGAAGCTGCCTGGCGATCAAGTCCTCGCCGAACCTGTGGGACGAAATACCGCGCCGGCGATCGGTCTAGCGGCGTTTCTGCTTCTGCGCGAAGATCCGAGCGCCGTGATTGGCTTGTTCCCTTCCGATCACGTAATCGGAGATGAGAAGCGATATCGGGAAACTCTGGAGCGCGGGATTGAGCTTGCCGCGTCAGGCCCGAATATCGTCGTGCTCGGCATTCGCCCCAATCGCGCCGAAACCGGATACGGATACATCGAGACGGGCGGATTATTTCAAGGCGAAGCGCTGCAAGTACGCCGCTTCACCGAAAAGCCCAACGCCGAGAGAGCAGCCGAGTTCGTTGCGGCAGGCAGTTATTTCTGGAACAGCGGAATGTTTTTGTGGAGTGCGCAAACGATAGTCGACGCTCTGCGGGAACATCTCCCCAAGACAGCGGCGTTGCTGGAAAAAATCGCTGCGAGTTATGGAACGCGCAAATTTGCCAACACTTTCAAGCGGCTCTATCCCGAGTCTGAAAACATCAGCGTGGATTATGCCGTGCTCGAGCCACGCTCGGCGAAGGGCGAGGAGGCAGCCAACATTTACTGCCTGCCTGCTGATTTTGGCTGGAACGATCTTGGCTCCTGGACCGCGCTGCACGAGCACCACACGGCCAAGAAGACGCCACCGGAAGGCAACTTGGTCGAGGCTTCCGCTGTATTCCTGCTGAATGCCCGGGGAAATTATATTCATTCCCCGGGAAAGTTCGTCGCGGCCGTCGGCGTCACCGACTTGGTCGTGGTAGAAACGCCGGACGCGTTGCTGGTCACGACCCGGCAGCATGCGCAGGATGTAGGCAAAGTCGTGAAGTATCTAGACGACAAAAAATTGCATAAGCTGGTGTAAGAAGAAGTGGCCAGTGATCAGTGGTTAGCAAAAGCCCTAGCTGTTTTTGCTGGCCACTAGTCACTGGTCACTGAATCTCTATGGCTCAGGAAATAAAATTCGGAACCGACGGCTGGCGAGGCATCATTGCCGATGACTTCACCTTTGACAACGTTCGCCGGGTGGCGGGCGCAATCGCTTCTTACGTATTGAAATACGAAGACGCGCAGCGCGGCGTCTTCGTAGGTTACGATGCGCGTTTCGCTTCTCCTCGGGCGGCGCAGGTGGTCGCGGAGGTGATTGCCGCCGCTGGAATTCCGGTAAAACTGGCCAACGATTACACGCCAACTCCCGCCGTTTCCTATGCGGTGAAAAAACATGGCGCGGCTGGCGGCGTGATGGTCACCTCCAGCCACAATCCGTGGAACTGGAATGGCGTGAAGTTCAAGGGCAAGTTCGGCGGCTCGGCCACTCCGGCCATCATGAAAAAGATTGAAGAAGAATTGGCCGCGGGCGCCGCTCCAAAAGGGGCCAAGGGCTCCATCGAGGAAATTGATTTCAAGAAGCCCTACGTCGCCGCCGTTTGCAATTTTGCCGACATGGATTTGATCGCGAAGACCAAGTTCAAATTTGCCGTCGACGCCATGTATGGTTCTGGCCGTGGCGTGTTAGCCGGAATTTTCGCCGAACGCGGAGTGCAGTTCGTTGCCATCCGGCAGGAACTGAATCCGTTGTTTCCCGGCATCAATCCGGAACCGATCGAGCCTCATACGGCCATGTTGCAAGAGACGGTGGTCCGCGAGAAGTGCGACGCCGGCCTGGCGACCGACGGCGACGCCGATCGCATTGGCGCCGTCGCCGAAGACGGCACCTTTGTCGACTCGCACAAAATTTTCTGCGTATTGCTGCGCTGGCTTCTGGAACGAAAAAAATGGCCGGGAGACGTGGTGCGCGCCTTCAACACCACGCGCATGCTCGACCGCATCGCCGCGCGCTACGGCCGTAAGCTACACGAAACGTCGATTGGTTTTAAATATATTGCCGATCTGATGATGGAGGGAGAAATCCTGATTGGCGGCGAAGAGTCGGGTGGCATTGGCTATTCGCGATTTTTACCCGAGCGCGACGGCGTCCTCAACTGCTTGCTGCTCGCCAACGTGATGGCGGAAGAAGGCAAGCCGCTGGGACAACTCGTAGCCGATCTGCAACGCGACTTTGGGCCGCATTATTATGGGCGCCGCGACTTGCACATCCCCGAAGAGATGAAGCAAAGCGCCATTCAGCGCGCCCGTGCCGACAGCACTCAAACTCTAGGCCGGTACAAGGTGCTCAGGAAAGAGCATCTCGATGGTGCAAAGTTTTTTCTCGATGCCCCCACCAACGGCAAGGGAGCCGAAGCCTGGGTTCTCTTCCGCGCCTCGGGCACCGAACCGCTCTTGCGCCTTTATACCGAAGGCTCATCGCCGGAGTTGGTCAAAGAGTTACTCGTCAGCGGCGAGAACTTCGTCAAAAATAGCGGTTAATGGGCGGCGGACCTGTCGTCGCGGCGCTTTATGGATAAACTTGTAGTAATGATCACCATGGCAGACGAATCCAACGCCGTTCCCTCCGATTCGCCTGAGGCGCGTCGCTACAATCGCATCCGGCGTTGGCTGGGCGTCACCGATTTTGTAGTCGGCTTCGCGTTCCTGATTCTCCTGTTAGTCACAGGGTGGTCGGCGTGGCTTCGCGATTTGGCCTATCGCGTGGGTCTCCAGAATTACTCGCTCTCGCTTTTCATCTATCTGCTGCTTCTGCTGGCAATCAGCAAGACGCTAGGAATTTGTCTCGAATATTACGGTTTCCGGCTGGAGCGCCGCTTCCATCTTTCCACCCAAAAACTCAGCGCATGGGTCTGGGACGAAGTGAAAGGTTTTCTCCTCGGCGTCGTGCTGGGAACCATTGTGGTGGAAGTGTTGTACCTGACCATCCGGCAGTGGCCGCAGCATTGGTGGATGCTCGCCTGGGCTCTGTTTATGGGTTTGTTCGTACTTCTGGCGCAGCTTGCGCCCGTCATCTTGTTTCCGATCTTCTACAAGTTCGAGCCGCTCGACAACGAGGAACTGCGCCGCCGCTTGGTAGTTTTGAGCGAGCGCGCCGGCACGCGGGTACGCGGCGTCTATCGCTGGAAGCTCTCGGAAAAAAGCAAGAAAGCGAATGCTGCTCTTACCGGGCTGGGCGCGACTCGTCGCATCATTCTCGCCGATACTTTACTCGACAATTACACCGCCGATGAGATCGAAGCCGTGCTCGCCCACGAACTCGGGCACCATGTGCATCGCCACATCATGAAGAGTATTTTTGTCCAGGCGGCGATCACGCTGTTTGGTTTCTGGGCGGCGAATTGGGTGCTTCACTACGCGGTCGACCACCACATGTTCGAGGAAATGTCAGACTTCGCCGATTTGCCGCTGCTGGCGCTGGTTTCGGTGGCTCTTTCGTTCGTGCTCATGCCCGCCTTGAATGCCTACTCGCGCTTCAACGAGCGCCAGGCCGACCGTTACGCCTTCGAGTCCATTTCGAGCGTCGATCCTTTTATCTCTTCCATGAATAAACTTGCCGAGCAGAACCTGGCCGAGCGAACGCCCTCCAAGTGGGTGGAATGGTTTTTCCATTCCCATCCCGCCATCTCCCGCCGTCTCGAAGCCGCAAAAGATTGGGGACAAAAGCACAACCTGACGCAAGTGTGAACCGGTTCGCTGACCACTAGCCACTGATCACTGACCACTCAGAATTTTGATCACGCGCTGCAAGTCATCTTCCGTATCCACTCCAATGCTGTCGTAGGGCGTCTCCCCCACAAAAATAGGGATGCCATTCTCCAGAAAACGCAATTGCTCCAGGCGTTCACTTTTTTCGAGCGAAGATTCCGGCAGTTTCACAAACCGGTCCAGCGCCGTTTTACGATATGCATAGAGCCCGAGGTGCTTGAAGTAAACCGGCCGCGTCCCGTCGCGATCGAAAGGAATAGTTGCGCGGGAAAAATACAGCGCCCGCCCCTCGTTATCCGTCACGACTTTCACGGCATTCGGGTTTTGCATGTCGAATTCCGCCGCATGGCGTCTTCAGCGTGCCGACGGGGGCGGACGCGTTCTCCATAACTTTCAGCAACGCCGCGATCTGTTCCGGTCGGACCAAAGGCTCATCGCCCTGCACGTTGATATAGACGTCGGCGGCCTCGCGGCTGGAAACTTCGTGTACTCGTTCCGTGCCGCTGCGGTGCGCGCCAGAAGTCATCTGCGCCTTCCAGCCATGGCTCGCGGCAAACTTGCAGGATTTCCTCGGAATCGGTCGCGATGACGACCTCCGCCAGCAGCGGCGAAGATCGCACCGCCTCGTAGACGATTCCGATCAGCGGTTTGCCTGCAATCTCGCGCAACATCTTGCGCGGCAGACGCGTGGAAGCCAGGCGGGCAGGAATGACGGCGATCGCTTTCATCGGTGGGTTGAACGAACTTGGGTCGGACAATCTCGGCTCAGCCTCGCCGCGCACTTACGGCGTCGCGAAACCTGCCGCAGAGTATATCTGTCTTCCGCGCCTTTGTTTGACCTATTTCGCGGCCGCTCTTAGAATTGAAAACTGGATGTAACGCTCCGGGTTCGTTGTGCCGTGCGGCGCAAGCCGCGTCGGCGCCGAGGTTCCTTTCGCACCGTTTCCCCGAGTTTGGCGGCGTAGCTCAGGTGGTTAGAGCGACGGTCTCATAATCCGTAGGTCAGTGGTTCGAGTCCACTCGCCGCCACCAGTTTCATAAGGTCCGCCTCAGCCGCAGATTTCATTTTCCCCTAGAAACTAAGGTTATGCGGGCGGCACTTTGGCCAGTTAATGCCGTTGCTCTTCGATGTTATCTTGGTGTGACGTCTGAGACCTGGCCGCGGTCGCATTTCATGGACGTTCTAAAAAAACTTTTCGAGCAGCACTTCCACTCGCCGGTCGAGCGGGTACAGCCGGTGCAAGGGCAGCTCGGCGGGTCGGGGCGCAAGATCATCCGCCTGTCTGGCGCGAAAATCAGCGCCATCGGCATTCTGTACGACGTGCGCGAAGAGAACGTGGCCTTCCTCGAATTCTCCCGGCATTTTCGCCGGCATGGCCTGCCGGTGCCGGAGATCTATGCCGAGGATCTGGACCAGGGCGCCTATCTCGAAGAGGATCTGGGCGACACGACGCTCTTCGAGTTTCTTTCGAAGCATCGCGCGGGCGATCAGATTGCTCCGCCGGTCGTCGAAGCCTATCGCAAAGTGGTGGCCATGCTGCCGCGCTTTCAGGTGGAGGCCGGGCGCGATTTGAATTACAAGGTCTGCTATCCGCGCGGCGAGCTTCGACCGGCAGTCGATTGCCTGGGACTTGAATTATTTCAAATATTATTTTCTGCGCCTGGCCGGCATTCCCTTCAACGAACAGGCGCTGGAAGACGATTTCAGCCGGCTGACGAAGTTTCTGCTGAGCGCCGACGCGACTACTTTCTCTATCGCGATTTTCAGTCGCGCAACATCATGCTGCGCGACGGTCAGCCGTACTTCCTCGACTACCAGGGCGGGCGCAAGGGCGCGCTGCAATACGACATCGCCTCGCTTCTGTATGATGCCAAGGCCGATCTGCCGCCGGAGCTGCGCCAGCAGTTGCTCGATCATTATCTCGACTCGCTGGCCGGGTTCATCGAGCTGGACCGCGAAGCGTTTCATGCAGCACTACTACGCCTACGTGTACGTGCGCATCATGCAGGCGCTGGGGGCGTACGGATTTCGCGGATTCTACGAGCGCAAGGCGCATTTTCTGCAGAGCGTGCCCTATGCGCTGAAAAATCTGCGCTGGCTGCTGCACAATGTCGCGCTGCCGATCGCGCTGCCGGCGCTGATGGACGCCTTCCACAGCATGCTGGCCTCGGAGAAATTGCAGGGCGCTGGCTTCGGCACGCGGACAACCTGATGGTGCGGATTTTCAGCTTCTCCTTTCATCGCGGGCTGCCGAAAGACGAAAGCGGGAACGGCGGAGGGTTCGTCTTCGATGCGCGCAGCCTGCCCAATCCCGGGCGCGAGGAGCGCTTCAAGACGCTCACCGGCAAGGACGCGCCGGTGATCGAATATCTCAACCAGCAGGAGAGCGTGCAGCAGTTTCTGGCCAGCGTGATGTCGCTGGTGGACGCCAGCGTGAGCAACTATCAGCGCCGCGGCTTCAAGAATCTGATGGTTTCGTTCGGATGCACCGGCGGCCAGCATCGCTCGGTGTATCTGGCGGAGCAGGTGGCGAAACAGCTGCGCGGCACGCAACGGCGTGGAGGTCGTGGTGCGGCATCGCGAGTTGGAACATCGAACTGGAGAATGGCGAGAAAGCTGAGCGGCGAGACGAATGAAGGCGATGATTCTGGCCGCCGGCCTGGGCACGCGGCTGCGTCCGCTCACCGACGAGCGTCCCAAGGCGCTGGTGGAAGTCGCCGGACGCACACTGCTGGAGATCACGCTGCGCCGCCTGCGCAGCTTCGGCGTCCGCGAAGTGATCATCAACGTGCATCACTTTGCCGACATGGTGGTGGAGTATCTGAAGGAGCAACGACGAATTTTGGGATGCGGATTGAGATCTCGCGGGAAGAAGATCTTGCTCGACACCGGCGGCGGGCTGAAGAAGGCCGCATGTTTTTTCCTGAGACAGCGATCCTCGACGAGCCGTTCATTCTGCACAACGTCGATGTCCTCAGCACGATCGATCTGGAGGGGATGGTGGAGTTTCACTGGCGGAAGGAGGCGCTGGCGACGCTGGCGGTGCAGCAGCGGGAGAGCTCGCGATATCTCCTGTTCGACGCGCAGAACCAGCTCTGCGGCCGTCGTGCTGGGAAAAATCGGGAGCCAGAAATTGTTCGATCGTTCCACTTTCGGGACAGATCCAGAGGCGCTGGCGTTTTCCGGCGTGCATGTGATTTCTCCACGACTGCTGGCGAGAATTACGGAAGACGGCGTTTTCTCAATCATCACTTCCTATCTTCGGCTGGCTGGAGCGGGGGAAAAAATTGTCGCGTTTCGGGCGGACGAATACTACTGGCGCGACCTGGGAACCGTTGAAAATTTAAAGCACGCATCTGGAAAGAAGTGGAACAAGGCGTCGTTCGAATCTAAGGAAAATCCCAATCACGCTGCGGAGGCATAGACTGCCTCAACTCTCCGCGCCCTCGCTCTTAGAACTTGAGCATCCCGCATTCCGAAGATCAATACCGGACCTCAATAAAACCGCTTCGGCGTGCTATAATAAATCACAGCTCCCAGGGCACATAACATCCTGCAAATAACAATCATTTACAAGCATTTCGGAGTTGCAGAAACAAAAGATCCCGTTGAAGCTGACGGCTGAAAGCTGACAGCTGAGAGCTAAGAGCAAAGAGCGACCCATGGCTGACGATCAAAACCCCGAACTCCCCCTCACTCCTCCTCCCGGTGGCGAAGGCCCCGGCGCGCAAACATTCAACCCGTCAACATTGAAGAGGAGATGAAGCGGTCGTATCTCGACTACTCCATGTCGGTGATCATCGGCCGCGCCCTGCCCGACGTGCGCGACGGCTTAAAGCCCGTCCACCGCCGCATTCTCTACACCATGAGCAGATGGGGCTGCAGCCTAAAGGGCCACGCGCAAGTGCGCCCGCATCGTCGGCGACGTCATGGGCAAGTACCATCCTCATGGCAACCTTGCGGTTTACGATGCGTTGGTCCGACTCGCGCAGGATTGGTCAATGCGCTATCCGCTGATTTTCGGTCAGGGCAACTTCGGCTCCGTCGATGGTGACCCGCCCGCGGCCGATCGTTACACCGAAGCGAAACTCGCGCAGGTTTCACCGCGCTGCTCGAAGACCTCGACAAAGAGACCGTCGACTTCCACGACAACTACGACGGCAGCGAAATCGAGCCCGACGTTCTGCCCGCGCGCATTCCCAATCTTCTGATCAACGGCTCTGACGGAATCGCGGTCGGCATGGCCACAAAAATTCCCCCGCACAATCTCACAGAAATCGTCGACGCGACCATCACGCTGGTGAACAATCCCAACGCCCAGCTCGCCGAGATTCTGAAATTCGTGCAAGGCCCCGATTTTCCGACTGCCGGCATGATTCACGGCCGCGCCGGAATTTTCGAAGCCTACCGCACCGGCCGCGGCCGCTTCATGATGCGCGCCAAAGCCGCCATCGAAAACATCAACAAAGATCGCCAAGCCATCATCGTCACCGAAATTCCTTACCAGGTGAACAAGGCGAATCTGATCAAGCGCATCGCCGCGCTGGTCAACGACAAAGAGATCGAAGACATCTCCGACGTGCGCGACGAAAGCGATCGCGACGGCATGCGCATCGTCGTCGAACTGAAGCGCGGGGCAGAACCGCAAATTGTTTTGAACCAGCTCTTCAAGCACACCGAGATGCAGCAGGGCTTCTCGATGATTCTGCTCGCGGTGGTCAACGGACAGCCGCGCGAGCTGGGCCTGGTTCAGGCCATTAAATATTTCATCGAGCACCGCGTCGACGTGGTCCGCCGCCGCACCGCCTACCTGCTGCAGAAGGCAAAGGACCGCGAGCACATTCTCGAAGGCTACCTCACCGCGCTCGATCATCTCGACAACGTCATCACCATCATTCGCGGCAGCGCCAACCGCGCCGACGCCCGCGAAAATTTGGTGCTCTACTTCGGCGGCAAAAAAATCGACATCAACATCACTGGCCGCGCGCCCAAACTCGACGCCGAAAAGCCTTTCACACGCGCCAGGCCGACGCCATCTTAGAGTTGCAGTTGCATCGCCTGACCAAACTTTCGATCGACGAAATCTCGAACGAGTTGAAAGAGGTTCGCGACAACATCGCCGAATACGAATCCATCCTCGGCTCCGAGACCAAGCTGCGCAAAGTCATCATCAAAGAGCTGGAAGAAGTCAAGAAGTTATACGGAGATGAACGCCGCACCCGCATCGAAGACGAAGCCGCGGAAATCGTTCTCGAAGATCTCATCGCCGACGAGCAGGTCGCCGTCACCGTCAGCCACTCCGGCTACATGAAGCGCACGCCCATCTCGACCTACCGCATGCAGCGCCGCGGAGGCACGGGCCGCACCGGCATGAAGACGCGCGACGAAGATTTCGTCGAGCATCTCTTCATCGCTTCGACGCACGCCTACATTCTCATCTTCACCAATAAGGGCCGCGTCTACTGGCTCAAGGTCTACGAAATTCCTGACGTCAGCGCCGCCGGCAAAGGCAAACACATCGGCAACCTGATCGGCCTGCAGCCCGGCGAGACCGTCAAGACGCTGGTCGCAGTGCGCAATCTCGAAGAAGAAAATAAATATGTCTTCTTCGCCACGCGCAAAGGCCTGGTAAAAAAATCGGAGCTGCGCGAGTTCATGCACGTGCGCTCCAACGGCATCAACGCCATCCACATTGAAGACGGCGACGAACTGGTCGCGGTTCGCATCACCGACGGCAATCAGATCGTCTTCCTCGCCAGCCACGAGGGCATGGCCGTGCGCTTCGACGAAAGCCACGTCCGCCCCATGGGCCGCGCCGCCTACGGCGTCTGGGGCATCGACCTCGAGGAAAAAGACTACGTAGTCGGCATGGCCACGACGACCAAGCCGGACGCTCCCGCGCCAGCCAAGGAAAAAGTCGAAGGCGAACCGAAGCGAAGCGAATTGACATCGCCGTCAAAGGCACGCTGATCCTCTCCGTCACCGAAAACGGCTACGGCAAGCGCACGCCCGCCGACGAATACCGCCTCACCAACCGCGGCGGCAAAGGCGTGATCAACGTGAAGACCACCGAGCGCGTCGGCAAAGTCGTCGCCATCGCGCAGGTCGACGAAACCAGCGAGGTCATGCTGATCAGCCACTACGGCAAAATCATCCGCATGGACTCAACCACCATCCGCGAATCCGGCCGCAACGCCCAGGGCGTGAGACTGCTGAACATGGAACCCGGCGACCGCGTAGCGGCAGCAGTGGTAATCGCACCGGATGCGGAGCCGAACGGCGGCAACGGAGGCACGCTGATTCAGTAGGGGCCATCGTCCCTGTCCTACATGCCAGTAGTTCAGGTGGGTGGAATCCCGTCCAGTAGGCCGGTTCCGGTGGAGGGTTATGCGGTGCCTGCGGGGGGCGACCACACAATCACTTCGGGAGGCAGCTCCATGGTCGTTGACGGCGCGTGGCAAAGAGCCAAACATATTTCCTTGGTCTTGGCCTTCTGTTCGTCTGCATCTGGCGAATCGGGCCACCCGACGACAATTGTGTGTCGCTCGAACGGGTCGTCATCCCTGATCGCGCGCAAGCTTTGTTCGATCAGGTCCTGTACCAACAGGTCCGCTCTTGCGAAGACCTTTCGCCGATTGGGCCCGAGAGTCCTCCGGGCTAGCATCCAGATATCGTCGTTAGAAAGATTTGTAGAGTGCGCGGTCGAGAGTTCCTCATCTTCTGGAGGGAGGTTCAAACGCGTTGGGCCTGGGCCTCTTTTCTGATTTTTTCGATGCTTTTCTTTTCTGTGTAAACGGAACGGATACCATCTCCTGTGGTCCGAAGGCAGCCGCGGCCCCGCGCGTTAGCGGGATTGAGCATCGCGAAACCAAAGCCCGCCCAAGCGCGCTGAGAATGTTCGTAGGAACTTCATCCCGTTTTAGCCATTCCGTGCCTTGCCAGATGTTCTCTTGCCCCGTATCGATGCGTACAAGCACCTCCCGTTCGCTCCAATGCTTAGCGTCAGCGCTTTTCGCGGACCAAACACCCAGTCAAATGGAACTTTCCCATCCGGGTTTGCACTCACCTGGGGCGGCGGTGCGGTTGTCGGTAAAGCCTCCAGAAATCTTCGAAGTGTGCAGGTAAGCGTCGAAGCTCATGGGCCTTCCGCCATATCCATCCCATCCATGGTGGGCGGCCTCTAAACGGATTTCGTTTAGTTCGGACAGTGCGGATTCGGTTGTCCGACTAACCGCGAGGCTGGTGAGCAGGTGCTTGCGGATGTCCTTGGGTAATTTGCTAAGTAGCTTAGCGGATGGGCTTTGTCCGGTCGAACGCGATCGGCTTAATGAGGCCGGGCCCTCTGGGTACCTGCAGATGTCATCGTCAATTCCGGCAAATCTTCCTGGTTCTTTCTGTTATTGAGGCAAAAAAAATCTGAATTCCTTAAGTATCTCTGAGCTGCAGGAACATTTCGGGGAGTCTTGGATCTTCAAAGGTGCGGCGGCCAGCTTCTCAGAAAAGGCGTCGATATCAATAAGCAAGGTTATCGCCGGGGGGCCGACCAGAGGTTCCGAAGCCTGGACGATGACCGCCGACGCGTTCCGCCTGGGCATCATCGATCACGAACCGGCATAAGAACTGCCGGAGTTGTTGCGATCGGCGGCGGCACTTGAGGCGGAGCTGCCAGATAATTGCGGAACCTGAGCGGGTAGCGGAACTGGTAGTCGATTGATATATCTTACAGCGACACGGACGACCTCCGCAGGCTCGGCGACCCTGACGTAGAATCGCCCAGAGTCGAAGGGCTTCAGAAGAGGACACGTCATTCCACGTTGGTGCAGGGTTAAGCTTGCTGAAAGTAAAACCATCCAACCTAAATTGCGCGACCATCGAGTCGGCGGATATTGCCAGCCGATCGGTGCGGCGGCAGCAGTTGAACTAGGCTCCGCTCCCTGGCTTATGCTGAGTTCAGCTTGAATCGAATGGATCGCGGGGACCGCTTGCGCGGTACTCGTGGGTCGATCCCAAACCGCAGGCCCGCAGATAATCGGTCGGGAGACACTCCTTCTCTCCGTAGCACTCTGAAGTCAATGACCGCCGCCTCAACGATCGGGGCGTTCCGCTTACGTTCTGTGCTCTCTACGTCCAACCTGGTTCCAGGCCGGATGGTTGCACCTGTTTTTAGCTTGTGGTGCTCAAGAAATCTCGCTCCAAGGCTCGTTCGATGAATCGACCACCCGAATCTCCGCTGGGCTCCGCCCGTAGATCCCGCGCTTTGCGGGCTGCTGCAGGAGACCGACAGACTGGGCGGCTAATCATGCTCTTTCAAAGCGTTCGCCGGGCTGGTTGCGCTCGGGTGCGCCCAGTTTTGACCCGCTAATTATCGGGTATTAACGGCTACTGTGGTACAAGGGCAGACATGGGTCCTCGGATAAGCACGGGTGTTTCTTTCGTGACGCCGCGAGCGCGCCCACGATGATGAGATCGCGGAGAGGGCGGGAATGTGAACCGCGCCAGTTCGGCTCGGCTCTGGTTGAGCAGTTTCCAGGCTTCGCGGTAGCACTCGTAGCGGTAGCAGGCCTTTTTGGCCGGCGGGCGGACGGGGCATAGCATGGCCATGCAACGTCTCCGGGTGCCCAGCAGTAACACCGCCGGGATCAGGTACCAGGCATCTTCCGGAATCACGTAGGCGGCGAACAGGTCGATTTCTTCAAGCGAGTAGTCGTGCTTCTTTTTGTGGTTGGGCATGAACATGCAGCGATATCCGGCACCGACCTTTGAGGTAGTGGACTTGACCTGCACGCGGAGAAAGTTCGGGGCGTGCTCAATGCCGACGTCGTAGGATTGGGTGTCGCCCCACGGCTTGCTGATGGCGAAACGGCGGCGCGCTGCCTGCGCCATGAACTGCAACTCGACCCATTCGCCGCGCTGTTTGAAGTTGCTGAATTGGTCCCAGTCGTTCTGCTTGGCTTTCCCTGTGCTCATCCCCGTGCCCCGTTCTCATTGCGTTGCTCTGGCGGCGAGTTTCGTCCTGACGGGCGGACGAATGCGTCCGCCGCTACGTGAGCAGGTTCGGCCAATAAAAAAGGCGCGACTTGGAGGTCGCGCCCTTTAGCCAAGAATTGTGTCTATATTTTCAGAATAGCAAATTGGACGGGTGAACCGGCAAAATTTCCAACTTTATATTGTCGTTGCTTTCAGGGAGTTAAGCCCGTTCGTGTAATTTCTGCCTATTGACAGATTTTTGTGGATTGATGCGCGAAGGCGAGGAACATTCTTCCGGCACAGATTCAGTGACTCACTTCTACAATGGAGCTTCGTATCACGAGCTCCCGTCTGTTACCGCAGGCATTCATCAGCCGATTCGGGAGCGTTGCTTATCGAGAGGAGCAATCCACTATGACGAACGAAAAGGTGATCATGCTGATCGAGGCGAAAATCCAACCGGAGCGCCGCGCGGAGCTTGTGGAGGCTGTGAGCCAATACCTGCCGCTGGTGCGGGCGGAGCAGGGCGTGGAGGCGTTTTACGTGACGGCACGAAAAGATGATTCCAATCGATTCGTGTTCTACGAGATTTACAAATCGCAAGCAGCCCAGGATTTCCATCTGCAGCAGGACTTCACAAAGAAATTCCTGGCGACGCTAAAGAGCGCGCAGGCCGGAGACCGAGTGCGAACAAATCTTGTCGAACTGACCGCGTAGCGACAGACGCACTCCAATTAGGAGAGCCCAGGTCAGCCGTTTACGGCGAAAGCTCGGGCGGAGATTCCATGACTCAACTTCAACCGTGGTTTGATCGGCGTTTTAACTTTTCGTTCCCTGCGGAGCTTTTTCCGAATCTGTGTGCGCGATTGCGCGGGACGCCATCGCGGCTTG
Source organism: uncultured Acidobacteriaceae bacterium (assembly GCA_963708335.1). Classification (GTDB taxonomy): domain Bacteria; phylum Acidobacteriota; class Terriglobia; order Terriglobales; family Acidobacteriaceae; genus Sulfotelmatobacter. The sequence continues at coordinate 868,625 of OY970205.1, forward strand.
AAGAAGTCATGCGCGCGGGTAGTCAGAAACTTCTGACAACAAAGCCGGCCGATACAAAATGGTCGGCTCAAGAACATGCCGGGCATTTACTCGATCTCGAATCTTTGTGGGCAGCCCGCGTCGGCGATTACGTCGCGGGATCTGCGGCGCTCACCATTGCCGACCTGACGAACCAAACCACTCACCAGGCCAATCACAACACTCAGCCGCTAGAAACCATTCTTCGCGATTTCCGGTCAGCCCGCGCTCAACTGCTTCGAAGCCTCGAGACAATCGATGCGAAAGCGTTCTCGCGCTCCATTCCGCATCCGCGTTTGCAGACGCCGATGCGGCTCGTGGACCATTTGTATTTTGTTGCGGAGCACGACGATCATCACCTGGCGCGAATCTGGGAACTGTTGCACGCGAAGTAGTCCGCTCTCGAACTAACGGCTTATGGCTTTTAGACTGAAGTTGGTTAAACCTCACACCGTGACCTTGATCAGCGGTTTGGTCCGCTCGACGACTCGGCCCACTTCCACTGCGCGCACCTGTTTTGCCGCCAGCGCGGCGATCAACTCGGCAGCGTCTTCGGCTGCAACGGAAATGAATAATCCTCCCGCGGTCTGCGGATCGAAGAGCATCGTTCTTGTTTCCTGCGAAACTTCCGCGCCGAATTCCGCCGCGCACTCCGCGAATTCGCGATTGTTGTTGAGGCCGCGGGGAATGTAGCCGGCGCGCACGCACTCGAGCGCTCCATCCAGCCAGGGAATCGCGGAAGCCCGCAGCTCTAGCGAAACGTCGGAGGCCATTGCGATTTCCCGCGCATGCCCAATCAATCCAAATCCGGTGATGTCAGTCATCGCGTGAATTCGAAACGCAGACTCGCGGATCACGTCAGCGGCGACTTTGTTCAGCGTAGTCATCGAGCGCACCGCGGCATCGATCCACGCGGGCGCGGCTTTCGCTTTCTTGATGGCGGTCGAAATTACGCCCGTGCCCAACGCCTTGGTGAGCAGCAGCGAGTCTCCGGCGCGAGCGCCGGCGTTGGCCAGAACTTTTTTCGGATGCACGGTGCCGGTGACGGAATATCCAAACTTGGTTTCTTCATCGCGAATGCTATGGCCTCCGATCACGGTGCAATTCGCCTCGATCATTTTCGACAATCCGCCCGCCAGAATGCGTTCCAGAATTTCCAGATCCGCCTTCTCCGGAAAACACACCAGCGCCAGCGCAGTCAACGGCTTTCCGCCCATCGCGTACACGTCGCTGAGCGCGTTGGTTGCGGCAATCTGGCCGAACGCATAGGGATCGTCGACAATGGGCGTGAAAAAATCCACCGTCTGGACGAGCGCCTGGTCGGGCGCAACTTGATACACGCCCGCGTCGTCGGCATGATCGAAGCCGACCAGAACATTCGGATCCTGTTGCCGGGCTAATTTCCCAAGCACCGTGTCCAGCGCCGCTGGACTCAGCTTAGACGCTCAACCCGCAGCTTTCACCGACTCCGTTAGTCGAAATGGTTTCACTTCTGGCACGAAATCATTGTAGCGGAGGAGTGGGAAAGCTATTTCAGATATCTGTAATCTACAATCTGCAGTATAACTATGTTCGAATTTCAATCTGACCGTTCGGGCCGTCGTACGTCATCAACCATCTGCGCAAAATGTCGCGGCCGATGAGACAGGAAAAGAAACGTTGCTCGATGATCGGACACGCTACCACTCGAATTACATCAAAGCTTGGCAGATCTGTTCCGGGAAACGAAACTGCTGCTGCATATGCTGGATAGCGGCCGGCCATACCGCCCACCGTGGTAATCCGGTTCCAATCGGTTTGGAGAAGCTTACAGGTGCTGGCAATTTGCGGAATTTATTACAGTTAGCGATGCGCCAGTGTCGATCAATGCATGGACTGGAAGCTCTAGAAATTCCAACCCAACTGCGACGTCGGTAAAAGCTTCGTCCTGACTAGGCCAACTGGTGACGGCCCTCATGTCCTTGGGGAATCCCTGCAGTTTCGCGAAACGGGGCCCCTTTCCAGTCGCAAGGTCTGAGAAGCACCGGAATCACACGCGCCTCTCCGCGCTCGTGACGCTCGATGGCGCGCCTCATCTCCCTCTGATAGCGTAGTCTGAGAGCAAGTCTAATGAAGTCCGCACTTACCAGCAGCAGAATGATGTCCGCTCTGTTCAGGTATTCGTCAATCTTAGGGATCCCACTTCAACCAGTGCCCACCTGAAATCGGCACCTGTCATGCCACCCAGAGATTATTCCGCTCCGGCTCAAAATGCCGAGGTGCTTTTCAAGTTCGTCGCGCAGGAGTTTCATCCCTTCTCACTCTTTGCGATAACAGACTGGCTTAACCCGGAATGTTTGCTGAGATTGTCTTGGCCCCAGTTTTTGGCATCTCGAAGGGCCTTGAGGCGATCTGGTCGAAATGGGATAGAAAAGACTTCTTCGGCAGCCAGAGTCTAAGTTAAGTCAGAATGGAGCTATAAGCTAGTAGGAATAATTTTTATTCCAATTCGAATACCAGTCCGTGTATGCTTTGAATTGGGATCCGAGCGAGCATAAATCAGCGGGTTTATCAAGAGGTGGAAATGGAAGCGGAACTGTCAGCCCGCTTGTCGGTAGAACTGGGTTACTATCGGCAGCACGCGCCTAAATGGGTAGCCCAGAAGGCTGGCCAATATGTAGTATGAGAAGACCAACTTCGAGGCTTCTATGGGACTCAAGGCCGGCATAACAGAGGAGAAAATTTATGGGACCTGCAACGTAGTGACTCGTCAAACACGATTCTGGAAACGACGCCGGTCTTCATGAGCTGAGTCGTGAGGACCATCATCACGAATATCGTGAACCCCGCGGTCTTCAGCTCCACGGACCTCGCTAAATCACAATAGGCCTCCCCTCCTCGGATCTTCAGCCGGCAGCGAACTCCTGTTGGCGAGTAGGTTCACAAGAAAGCTGTTGCCCAAGAGCCCGGCGCCACCGCGCAGACCGAAGCCCTAAAAAGCCGATCTCTCAAAGATCAACGAGGCTGATGTTAAAGGATTGGGCCAATGTAGGGCTCTGGATCCAAGAATAACTACATAGCGTCCCCGGATTCGCTGCGCACCCATTAGCTGATCGAGGTTTCTCTGCTGCAAGCTCCGACATCCTCTACCATTGCCTGCTTGGGCGTGACGTTCTCTCACGCTGGAAGCTCACTTACGATGGGCCTGCTGGCACATGGTTTGTTGAAGAGCGGGGTGGTGCACCTTGGGTCGAGCCACCCGAGGGAATGGACCCCAGGGACCCCAATCTCTGGGGCGAATAGGAATGCGTCGCCGCCGCCGCTCATAAACGATAACCTTGCCGAACGGCAACTGTTCACTTCAGTCATCGAAGGTCCTCAGTAGTGACACTCAGATGCGCATGGGCATGACGATATAGCGGTATTTGTAGTCGTCGCCTTCGGCGGGGCGGAATTGGCCGGCGGATTGGGGATCTTTGAGTTCGAGGCGGACTTCACTGGTGCCAGCGGCTTTGAGGAACTCGACCAGGTATTGGGCGTTGAAACCGATGGTCAGAGGGTCGCCGGTGTAGGGCGCTTCGATGGAGTCTTCGGACTCGCCGGCTTCGGTGGAGCTGGCAGAAATTTTCAGTTCGCCCTTTTCCAGTCGCAGGCGGACGGCGCGGGAACGTTCGTCGGCGAACTGGGCTACGCGGAGGATTGCGGAATTCAGTTCGTCGGAATTCAGCGGGACGATCTTGTTGTTGTCTTTGGGAAGCACCGCTTCAAAATTGGGAAATTGCCCGGTCAGTTGGCGCGAGGTTAGCAAACGGCTGCCGATGCGGAAGAAAAGCGTGGAATCGTCCTTGGCGAACTCGATGGTCTCGGCGTCGGTGGAATCCAAGAGAGACTTGAGCTCGTCCATCGCCTTTTTGGGGACCAGCGTTTTCATTTCGCCGGAGACGCCGTCGAATTTTTCACCAGCACGTTCACAGTGGGCGAGGCGATGTCCGTCGGTCGCGACCATGGTGATGGATTCGGGCTTGAGCAGCATCAGCGCGCCATTCAGCGTGTAGCGCGATTCTTCATTCGAGATCGCAAATCCGGTGCGTGCAATCAGACCGCGTAGAACCTGGGCAGGAATGGTCACTGCGCCGGCGGTTGGAAACGCGGGCAGGCTGGGAAAGTTGGACTTGGCCATGCCCACCATCTTGGTGTTGGAACGGCCGCAGCGAATGCTGACCCAGTGATTCTCGAGCAGCTTGATGGTAATGTCGGCGTCGGGCAACAGCTTTACATAATCGTGAAGTTTGCGCGCAGGAATGGTGCAGGAGCCATCCTTCTTTACTTTGGCGCTGCACGATGTGCGCAGGCTGAGATCGAGGTCGGTGGCGGTGAGCGAGAGGCGGTCGCCCGCGGCCTCAAATAAATAGTTGGAAAGGATTGGAATTGTGGTCTTGCGCTCGACCACGCCTTGCGTGGCCGTCAATTCCCGCAGCAACTCGAATTTGCTGACCGTGATCTCCATTGTTCCCGCAGCAACCGCGGCCTCGACCGGCATAAAGTACGTCTCCCCGATACGCGCTACTTGCTCTGCTACTTTTGTTACTACCTTATATCAAATACAAAACCTATAAAACCAGCAGTAACAGAAGGGGCTGCGGAGAAGTGGAAAACTGGGACAACTCGCCTGTTGTCACCGGGTTCCCGGCGGACCCTTGATGTTAGAAATCGGTCCCGAACTTGGCGGAGGCAGCAGTGTAATCTGGCGCCATTTCCGATTTCATTCCTGCCTTGCACAACTTCCACATCGCATTCACAGGCCCGGTGAAGGAAGACTGGACTGCTCCGTGGAAAATCGCGGCGCATCCGCGAATCAACCGCCCAACTGCTCCGTCAGTTTGTTGATCAGCCTGTTTAAATCTTTGTCGTTCTTGCGGAGCTCTTCAATCTTCTCGACAGAGTGCAGAACCGTGGTGTGATGCTTGCCTCCGAACTGGCGGCCGATCTCCGGCAGCGAGGCTTCGGTCATGTGCTTGGCCAAGTACATGGCAACCTGGCGCGGATAGACGATGGCGCGTGAGTTGTTCTTGGCCTTGATTTCGACCAGGCGCAGACCGAATTGCTCAGCAACCATTTTCTGAATGGATTCGATGGTGACCTTACGGGCCTGGGAGTCGATGAAATTCTTCAGCACCTGCTGGGCGTAGGGCAGCGTGATCTCGGCGCCGATGAGAGACGAGTGGGCGACGAGACGGATGAGCGCGCCTTCGAGTTCGCGTACGTTGGAGCGAATGTTGGAAGCGACGTAGAGCGCGACGTCCGTGGGCAGAGTTACTTTTTCTTGCTCGGCCTTCTTTTGCAGGATGGCAACTTTCGTTTCGAGATCGGGAGGCTGGATGTCGGCGATCAATCCCCACTCGAAGCGGCTGCGCAGGCGATCTTCGATCTCGGCCAGTTCCTTGGGCGAGCGGTCGCTGGCGATGACGATTTGCTTCATCGACTCGTGCAGAGCGTTGAAGGTGTGGAAGAACTCTTCCTGCGTGCGCTCTTTGCCGGTGAGGAACTGGATATCGTCGATGAGGAGGACGTCCATGTTGCGGAACTTGTCGCGGAAGGTGGTCATCTTGTCGTAACGCAGCGAGTTGATCATGTCGTTGGTGAACTTCTCGCTGGAAACGTAGCAGATGGAAGCCTGCGGCAGGCGGCGCTTGATCTCGTGTCCGATGGCCTGCATGAGATGAGTCTTGCCCATGCCGACGCCGCCGTAGAGGAAGAGCGGGTTGTAAGCCTTGGACGGACGTTCGGCGACGGCCTGGCATGCGGCGTGGGCGAACTGGTTGCCGCTGCCAATGACGAAGGCGTCGAAGGTGTAGCGAGGATTCAGTTGCGCGGCGCCGTCCCAGTCGAAGCGCGACTGCGATGGAGAGGCTGCGGCAGAACTGAGGCCGCCGTCGTGACGCACAGGAGTTGCGGCAGGATCGTCTTCGGGAGTGACAAACTTTACGTCGTCGAATCCGAGGCCCAGGTTGTCGATGGCTTCCTGAATGAGGTCGGCATATTTGTCGCCGGCGTGGCGGAACTCGACGGTGGGAACGCGAACGAAGAGGATGCCTCCGCTGGAGTGGCTGTAGCGGGTGGGCTTGAGCCAGGTATCGTAAGAGTGCCGGTTGATTTTCTTTTCCAGCGCATCGAGGATGCGCGCCCAAGGGTTGGGGGAGAGTGTTGTGCTAGGAACTGACATATATGAAATATTCACCGAGGCGCCCCGGCGGCTGGTTAGAGAGCGCCTGTTCAAAACTGCCGTTTTACGAAGTAGCCGGAACGATCAATTCTACTGCGGAAAGCACCTGAGTTACCAAGCGCGGCTGCCCAAAGCAAAAAGATTTTTTGAAGCAGGATCAGTGCGGCATAGTAGCACAAAATTTTTTGTTGTGTGGAAAAGTTCGCGAGCAATTTTTCGCGAATGAATATTCAGAACCCGATTCGGGAGTGCTGTCAAGTAGCGCGATGGTAACTGCCGCAGCGACGGTGCAGGGACGCGCGACGCGAGGAAAGTTTTCAAGTGGATGGGTCGTTGTCTGCTAATCCAAAACAGTCGCGGTCAGGGTGAGTGAGACGTAGCGAGCTCCGTCTCCAGGAGAGAGCTCTTGAGGCGGGCAGGATTGGCGGTAATTGCGTGGGTGATTTATACTTACGGTTTGCCCTAACACTGACGAAGAAAGCAGGACGAGCTACTTTGCCCAAGCGTACATTCCAACCCAACCGGCGCAAGCGATCGAAGATACACGGATTTCGCACGCGCATGAAGACCCAGGGCGGCAAGAAAGTAATTTCCCGCCGGCGCGCCAAAGGGCGCAAGCGGGTCTCAGTAAAACCAGGTTTCCGCGAATAGTTCACTGGCGCGGAGGAACGCCGCGTCCCACCCGCTGTGGCCAGTCCTACTGCAATGGTGATGTTGCGATCGTGCCGTTGCGAGCGAGAGGCAGCAGCGATCTGGAAATTTAGGGTCACTTGACTGCCAGTGTGCCTGGAGAATCGAAGCGAGATGTCGCGCCGCGGTCCGGCGGCGGCTTTCCCCGCAGCGCGCGACTGTTGCGGCGCGCCGATTTTGAACGAGTGTACAAGCAGGGACGACGGCATTTTTCGGCGTCGATGACGGTGTTTTACTGGCAGCGGCCGGAGCGTTCGGGGCTGCGCATCGGATTTACGGTGGGACGCGCGCTCGGCGGAGCGGTGCAGCGCAACCGGATGAAACGTCGCCTGCGGGAAGCGGTGCGGCTTACGCGTCCGATAACTGGGGCCAATGCAGACGTGGTCATCAATCCCAAGAAGTCTGTGCTTACAGTCGATTTTGCGGACTTGGTGAACGAAGTTCGTCGCGCGTTCGTAGTCATTGAGAAGAAGCTTGCGGGTAAGTCAAAGGCTTGAACCACCAAGAGCTAAGAGCTTGGACCACGAAGGACACGACGGTCCACGAAGGACAGACACGAGCTTGAACCACGAAGGGCACGAAGGTTCACGAAAGAAAGACACGAGCTTGGACCATGAAGGACACGAAGGTTCACGAAGGAAAGACACGAGCTTGGACCACCAAGGATACGAAGGTTCAAGAAGGAAAATGCAAAGGCCCAATTCTATGGGGCGTTTCGCTCAATTCCTCGTGCTGCGATTCTTGGGCGCTTACAAGTGGGCGATCTCGCCACTTTTTTTGCCGGCTTGCCGCTACGTTCCTACCTGCTCGGAGTATGCGATTGAGGCTGTGGAACGGTATGGAGCGGTGCGCGGAGGGCTAATGGGATTGTGGCGACTGCTGCGCTGTCATCCGTTTGCGCGGGGCGGGTACGATCCGGTGGTGAGTTGTGAAGGTCACCACTTTTCGCGAGACGCGCGAGAGATGCCGCACCCGGAATTCGCTCAGGGGCTCAAGCCCAATCACTTTTTCCACGTTATTGGCACGGGTGAAATCCGTGCCCTTCCCGCGAGTAGCGGTAATCGCGCAGCATGGCGCGATTTGAGGAAACGGTAACTTTGCCAGACATTCAAAATCCACAACACGAACCGGGCAGCGAGAAACGGCTGATGCTGGTTTTCCTGCTGACGTTTATCGTGATGCTGGCATTCCAGCCGTTACTCAAGAAATATTTTCCGCAGCCTGTCACGCCGCAGCAGCAGAACCAGGCCGTGCAGCCGCCACAACATGCGGCCACGGGGCCGGCTACAACGACTGCGGCCAATGTCCTTCCCGCGACTCCCGCGAAGGGAGTTACCAAACAGGCGACTAGCGAAACTGAGACGGTCATTGAGAATGATCTATACCGCATCACGTTCACCAATCGCGGGGCGCAGGTGAAGTCGTGGATCCTGAAGAAGTTTGACAATGACGCGCAGAATGGTCCGCTCGATCTGGTGAATCCCGCGGCGGCTGCCCAGTATGGCTACCCGCTGTCGTTGTGGACCTACGACGAGGAACTGCGCGGGAAGCTGAGTTCGGTGCTGTACGTGGCTTCGCAGGAAGGCAGGCTGACATCGCCGGCAACGATCACGTTCGAGTATGCGGATCAGGATCTGGCGGTGCGCAAGACATTCAGTTTCGATAACACTTACATCGTAAAGGTCGATACGAGTGTGATGTATAAGGGCAGCGCAGTCGGGGCGCTGCCAGCCTGGCCTTCCGGATTTGGCGACCAGGTTACGCCCGCATTCTGGGCCGCGGGGGCGATCGACTACCAGTTCAACAAAAACATAGAGCGCGTGCCGATCAAGAAAGTCAGCGGCGGCGCGACGATCCCCGGGCCATTCCATTGGGCGGGGCCGACCGACCAGTATTTTGCGGCGGTGTTTATTCCGGATGATCCGGCGACGGCGTCGATGGTGACACTGAGGAACTCGTTATCGGTGGCGCGCGATCCACAGAAACCGGACTCAAAAGAAGTGAGCAACGTGGACGTGGTCGGCGCCGCGGTAGGCAACGTGCACGGGCCGACCTCGGAGCGAATCTTTGTGGGACCCAAGGAGTTGGACGTTCTGCAAAAGGTTTCAGTGCCAGGCGTCGCGGGGGCTGACAGCGATTTAAATGGGCTGGTGGATTTCGGATTCTTCGGGATCATTGCCAAGCCGCTTTTTGTGTGGCTGCGATGGACCTACAGCCACGTGATCCCGAATTGGGGCTGGGCCATTGTTCTGCAAACCCTCATCATCAGTCTCGCGCTACTGCCGCTGCGCATCACGCAAATGAAGTCGATGCTGAAGATGCAGCGCGTGGCGCCGCAGATCAAGTCGATTCAGGAGAAATATAAGAAGTACAGCTTGCGGGATCCGCGCAAGGCTCCGATGAATGAAGAGATCAGCGCGCTGTACAAGAAAGAAGGCGTGAATCCGGCGGGCGGATGCTTGCCGATGTTGATCCAGATTCCGTTTCTCTGGGCGTATTACAAAATGCTGGCGGTGGCGCTGGACTTGCGGCACGCGCACTGGCTTTGGATTCACGACCTCTCCGCGGCCGATCCGCTGTTCTTGTTGCCGATCTTCATGGTGGTGAGCATGCTGGTCACGCAGAAGATGACGCCGCAACCGGGCGTGGATCCGGCGCAGCAGAAAATGCTGACCGTGATGATGCCGCTGATGATGGGGTTCATCTTCTTCCGGCTGCCGGCGGGACTGAATCTGTATTATGCCGAATCGAACCTGATTCAGATCGCGCAACAAGCGGTGATGAACCGGACATCGCTGGGGCGGGAGATGCGCGAGATGCTGGCGAAGCGGGCGCGGAAGAAGGAGAAATAGCTGTCAGCCGTCGGCAATCAGCTTTCAGCTGGAGCGTCGTCGATCGCGGGCATGTGCGGATCTTACGTAACGATTTCTTGGCAATGAATATCAAACCTAATCGGCCTAGCTGAAAGCTGACGGCTGAGAGCTGAGAGCTGAAATTCCATGTCTATTCCCGACAAACATGCTGCCGCTAAGAAGATTAACGAATTTCTGCAGGCCGTGGTGACGCACGGTGGGCTTCGATTGAAGTATCGAATCGTCGTGGATCCCCCGTTGCCGGAGAACCGGGACTGGGAGAAGCCGGAGATTCTGGTGGATTTCGCGGGGCCGGACTCGGCGCTGCTGCTGGATCGCGGTGGAGAATTACTGCGCGCGCTGGAGCTGCTGGCGCTGGAGATTTTGCGCTTGCCTTCCGGGGAGCATGAGAAGGTTTCGTTCGATTGCCAGAATCAGCGGTCGCTGCGAATCCAGGAATTGAAGACGGCTGCGAACGTCGCTGCGGAAAAGGTGCGGAAAACGGGGACGCCGTATCAGTTCAGTCCGATGTCGTCGCGGGAGCGGAGGATTGTTCACCTGGCATTGCGTGAGGAGGCAGATTTGCGCACCGAGAGCGAGGGCGAGGGAATGCGGCGGTGCTTAGTGGTATATCCCAAGGATTACAAGGCCGCGGGTAAGCCGGCACCGCGAACCTTGCCGTGATTTCCCACTTTCAATCTGGTTCAGGCCCGATGAACAAGGTGCCGTGCTGGATTTTCTTGCTAACGCCCGCCTTTTACTGAGTAGGTTCCCTGCGCTACGGAGAAAAGAGTCGAGCTGCGCTCGACGACAGCCGAGGGCGGCTGTCCCCCACATGATAGTTTCTTCCCACTTCAGACTGAATTCTGTGTTCCTAACGGGCGAGAGATTTCCACCTGTTGATGAATCGGATTCGTATGCTCTCTGGTTCTCGCAGTGCGAGGCCTGCCCTCCCAGATTTGTTCTGAAGCCTTTCCCATTGGCCTTAGCTAGCGGCCGGTTGCTGCGGCTGCCGCGGCGCGCATGGAGCCGGGTAGATTCATGGCGTCGATGCGGTTGAGCACAGATTCCAGGCTCGAGCCGGTGTCGGTGCAGACATCGACATAATGATGGCGGCTACCATCGGCGTGCATGACCAGCACCTTGGTTTCGGTGCTGACCTTCTTGACCATGTAGGGCAAGTGGTGACGATCGTTGCGGGTGAGAGTTGCGCCCAGAACGACGAGGTCAAACGAGCTTTTGCGAATCGCTTCGTCGACCGCCTTGCGGCCCAGCGCCTGCTGAACCGTGTGTCCGGCTTTTTCCATACCCGCAGCCTGCGCCTTCAAAATGTCTTCATCGCCTTCGGCATAAAGAATTCTTAATTTTGACTTCGCCATGGATTGCCCCTCGAATTTGTATCGTGCTGGTACCTGACGCACCCGTACCTAGAAGCCACGGTAGCAACGGCGGGGACTTGGGGAAACGTCACCGAAGACGCACGACGAACGGGCCATCCGGGGCAAGAAGGCGGCTGCGCTTGTAAATTTTCCCCGCGGAATTGGTGTCGTGCGCTACACTTCTGGCGCGGAGGCTTTCCCCAACATGTCGGCCACACACGTCTGGAGAGCTGTTCTTCTATCGTTCCTATGGACACCTTGGCTATGCGCGCAATCTGGCGGCGCTCCCACTTCCACGACCACCTGCAACCTGGAGGATGGAAGACAAGTGTATGTGCGCTATAACGCGGTAGAGGTGAAACGGGAGAGGCCGATTAACGGCAAACCCTGGGCACCCGGGGGCACGCCCATGACGCTATTCACCGAGGCGCAACTTTCGTTGGCGAGTTCGATGATCCCGGTGGGAGCGTATTCGGTTTACGCCATACCTGGAAAAGCGTGGACGCTGGTGGTGAACAAGAACGTCACGGCAGGCACGGCTTACGATCCGAAGCAAGACATTGCGCGGGCACCGATGGAAACAGCGCAGGTGGATGAACCGTCGCAGGCGCTGGAAGTTGCGTTTGCGCATGTGGGCATGCGCTGCACATTGCGGATTTATATGGGCAAGATTGCCGCGTTCGCGGACTTCACTGCGAAGTAAGGCGTGTAGAAGTCTGTAGTCCCCCTTCCTAGTATTGTCCTATCGGACTTTCCTTCGCCGCGGCCTGGTCGGCTGGATGCTCCGGGGCGGTTGATGCGTTCGGCTCGGATTCGCGCGTGCCCAGTCCAATCACCATCGCCATATCCTTGGGGTAGACGACGTCGCGGCCGCGTGCGAGGAAGTGGTAATAGATCGAGCTAGCAGCCCCGTAAGCGCCAAATCCGGTGGCCACCATGCGGTTGCGGGCGATCAAGCCCACAACCATGCCGACGAAGCGGAAGCCGGAGGCTCCATTGGCGGCGCTGCCGCCAATGTCTCCGCCACCGCCGCCATGTAGATTCCGGTCACCGTCAGGAGAAGCCGAGGCAGCAGCCAGCATAACCTGAATGCCGGTCGTCAAATAGCGCGTGCGAGGCGTTGTGACCTGAGCTCCGCCTTCGGCGTCGAGCTTTAGGTGTTCGCCTTTTGCGACCGCAACGCCTTCCAGGCTGGTCACAACTTTTTGTTCGAGGCCGTTGGGCGGGACCACCTCATGAAAGAGAATTCGGAGCTGGCCGTTGCGGGCCAGGCGGCGCGCCGGCTGTACCTGCATCACCGAGCCGCGAATGATGCTGCCCTCCGGCAAAATTAAATGATCTGAGGAGACCAGTGGCTCCGTGATGATGGCCTCAACGGAATCTCCTTTGTGAGAGGTTGAAGAATTGAGCGGAGTCAGCAGACGGGCGTGCACCGAACTGCCGGAAGGAGGGGGAGCGCCCACGTTGGTGAGGAGTTCGGGCTTGACGGACTCGGTGCCGAAATCGAGAGGCTGCTGCAACTCCGCGTTGAAGCTGGTGCCAACGTCGATGTATTGCGGATGCACGGGAAGCTGAGCAATGGCGAGGCGTTTCAGCTTGTGCATTTTTCCGGGATCGTGAATCTGTTTCTGCAGGTTCGCCCATTGCTGGCGAATCTGCTGGCGCGTGGCGCTGACCTTTTTCGCGGCGGCATCTTGAACTTTATTGGTTTTGGCTTTCTCGTTCGCCGGGACAAAGCGAAGGACGCCGTCGGGCGCTGGAGACGCGACAGTTTGCATGGGAATGCGGCGGCCATCGGACATTACTAGTTCATTGAACTGAACGTGGACAGCGCGAACCGGAGAAAAATTTGCGTCCATGGCTTGCAGCGTTCGAATCTTTTTGGGAACGGGATCGATGGCTGAAACTCTTCCGTTGACCGAGGTGCCGACCGGAATGAGCAACTTGTCGAAGGCGTAGACGGGATCGGTGGTCTTGCCGTGAATGGGCTGGCCGACCTGGCGGATGCGAACTTCCGAATCGAGCGCGACTTTGATGGGAGTGCCGGAAGGGACGCTCATGGGCACGGTGACGGGAGCGACCTCAATGATGGCATCCTTCTTTTCCTCTGGCTTTGCCTGTTGCGGGTGCTGTCCCGTTGGGGGACGCAGCTTCAGGGTTTGGGCTAAACTCCAGCCGGTAGCCACAAGCAGCAGGCTGGCTACACATCCTGCCCGCCTCAAAGAAACTCGGCGCATAAAGAGTCCTCGGTGAATCAATTCTTATGTTCGTAACTGACGAAGCGACGTGAGAAGCCGGCGGCACGACCTGCTGGCAATGATAGAGACTGCGAATCTTGACGAGCTAAAAGCCTGCTTACGACTATGAGTTCGCCGAATGGATAATGGTTGTAACCTGGCTACAGATTCCGGACCCCGGAGACGGCGCTTCGGGAAATTGTAGTTTGGGTATGCCGCTCGGGGCAAGGAGAGTCGAGCTGCGCTCGACTGGACAGCCGGGGGCGGCTGTCCCCACATAGGCCTGATCTTGAATTTCTGCGAGAATTTCTTATGCGATGTTTGACGCTGATGATTCTGATGGCTTCTGCCTGGGGCCAGACCGGGCCTCAAGTTCAGTTCTCGCACACCACGGAAAATTTGCGGGGGGTGAGCGCCGTGTCGCGGCAGGTGGCGTGGGCGAGCGGTACGCACGGAACGTATCTGCGGACGATTGATGGCGGACGCACGTGGACTCCGGCGCAGGTGCCGGATGCGGGAGCGCTCGATTTTCGGGCGGTTGTGGCCTTTTCTGGCGAGGAAGCGTTTCTCATGTCGGCGGGACCGGGGGAGCAATCGCGGATCTATCACACCGGCGACACGGGACGGCATTGGGAACTGCGGTTCAAGAATACGAATCCGAAAGGATTTCTCGATTCGATGGCGTTCTGGGATTCGAAGCATGGAGTGGTGTTGGGCGATCCCATCCCGGACGAATCGGGAAAACTCAAATTCGAAGTTCTGCGGACGGACGATGGGCAGAACTGGCGGGCTGTTTCGACGGCGCAAATGCCAGATGCGATGGAAGGGGAGGGAGCGTTCGCGGCCTCGAATACGAGCCTGGCGATTCTTCCGTCAGCTTCCGATTCCAATATCTGGTTCGCTACCGGGGGCAAGGTTGCGCGAGTGTTTCATTCGGCGGATCGTGGAGAGAGTTGGAAGGTTTACGACACACCGTTGGTGCACGGAGTGGATTCGGCGGGAATTTTTTCGATTGCCTTTCGCGACGCGACTCACGGGGTCATTGCCGGAGGCGACTACAAGCGTCCCAAGGAAGACGGTCCGAACCTCGCGTTTACGGAGGATGGCGGCAAAAGTTGGACGCTTTCGCCGCTGCATCCGCTGGCGTATTTTTCCGCGGTTGCTTACGACCGGCGGGTGAATCAGACAGCTTCAGCAAGCGCTGGCAAGAAGGTGCGCGTGAAACCGATTGCTCCGGAGCGCCTGTTTATTGTGGGGGAGGATTTTATATTCGTCTTGCGTCCGCCGAACAATCCGAGGCGCGCTGGCGGGAGGGGGCTTCGGTTCAATGCCGTGAGCGCGTATCCGGAAGGCGGAGCTCCGGTGGTGGGAGCCAAGGGCGCCATGGCGTTTGTGCCTTGAGCGGGAAATAAAGGCTTAACCACAGAGGACACAGAGATCACGGAGTAAGCAGTTACTAAAGGGCCATCCCTTCTTGTTCTTTGCATGCCGGGACGAATCAACGAAAATTATTGGGAACATTAAATCGTTCTTATCTCCCCCAGATCGAGAACCCTGTGAAAAACATTTCTCTGGCCGTAGTTGTATACGCGGTGGCCACGCTGGCGTGTGCGCAAACGCAAAATAATTCTGGGACGAGCGTCGCTGCTCCGGCGAGCGCGAATACCGTATCGCGAACCACCAAGGCAGTGCATTACAGGCTGCAAGGCGGTACGACGAAAGTGGATTTTCAGGGAACCGATCTGTTGCAGCGCGCGTCGGGCGAGGCCAAGGTTGAAGGCAAGAAGACGAATTTTGAGATCGACGCGAAATTTCAGGGCCTGGAAGATGCCACGAAGTTCGGACTCGAATTTCTGACGTATGTGGCATGGGCGGTTTCGCCGGAAGGTCGTCCCGTCAATCTCGGGGAGTTGACGCTGGATCACAACGGCAGCGCGCATCTGAAGGCGTATACCGATTTGCAGACGTTTGGAATGATCGTGACCGCGGAGCCGTATTTCGCGGTGACGCAGCCGGGAAATATGGTGGTGATGGAAAGCGCGTCGGTGAGCGGCGGCGGCGAGAATATCGACGCCAGGTATGAGCTGGTGACGCGGGGGACGTATTCGTCGACCAACACGCACATTCAGGATGCGATTTTTGGAATCGACACCAAGACCCCGCTGGAACTGTTTGAAGCGCGGAATGCGGTGCGCATCGCGATGATTGCGGCGGGCGACAAATACGCCAGCGCCATTCTGCCGAAAGCCAAGCAGCAGTTGCTGCATGCGGAAGAACTCTACCGGCAGAAGCAGAAAAAGGAAACGGTAGGAGTGGCGGCCAAGGAAGCCACCGAGACTGCGGAAGAAGCGCGCCTGATGGCGGTGAAGCAGAAGGCGGAAGACGAAGCGCAGGCCGCCGCAGCGGCTCGGGAAGCGAAAGCGCGGGCGGATGCGGACGCGGAAGCCAAGCGGCGTGCTGAGGCGGAGGCGGCGCGGGCTCAGGCGGAACAGGCTCGTGTACAGGCCGAACAAGCCCGTGCGCAAGCGGAACAGGCCAAGGCCGAGGCGGAGCGGATGAAGCAGGAAGCGCTGGCAGCGGCGCAGGAAGCCGCGCGTCAAAAGGATGAGGCCGAAAAAGCCAAGGCGGAAGCGGTGGCGCAGCAACAGGTCTTGTCCGCAGAAACGGACAAGGCGCGCGCGGCGGCGGCGCAATCGGACAGCCTGCGGCAGCAAGCGGAAAAGGAAAAGCAGGAACTGCGGGCGCGGCTGTTGCAGCAATTGAATTCGATTTTGGCGACCCGCGATTCGGCTCGAGGCCTGATCGCGAACATGTCGGACGTGCTGTTCCGCAGCGGAAGCTTTGAATTGCTGCCCGGCGCGCGCGAGCGGTTGGCCAAGGTTTCAGGAATCGTTCTCGCCTATCCCAGCCTGCATGTGGCGGTGGAAGGACACACCGACAGCGTGGGCGGCGACGATTACAACCAGGAACTGTCGGAGCACCGCGCAGAATCGGTGCGCGATTATTTCGTGCAGCAGGGGATTCCGGCCAACGCGATTGAAGCTCGCGGCTTCGGCAAGAGCGAGCCGATTGCGTCGAACGACACGCCCGAGGGCCGGCAGCAGAACCGGCGCGTGGAGTTGGTGCTGTCCGGCGATGCGATCGGCGGAGTCGGTGACGAAGCGCCGGCGCAGACCGCGAGCACGCAGAACAAGTAAGCGGGCAGGAATCTGGCAGCGAAATACAACAGAGCTAAAGCCCACGTCGTCTTCTACGTTAACGCGGCCCCGAAGGGCCGCTCTTCCACGTATAGGGTTCCCCCACGACCGCTTCCCAGGCGAGCGACATCTCCTCGAACCTCTCACGTAGACTGGACGGTTATGTGAGGAGGAACGAATGACGAAAGATCACGAACAAGTGTTGCGCAAACATCTCGACGAGTTGCTTGCCGGCGGCGGAGCCCACGCCAAGTTCGACGATGCCATCAAGGATCTGCCTGTGAATCTGCGCGGCAAAAAGCCGGCGAAATTTCCGCATTCTCCGTGGATGCTGCTCGAGCATCTGCGGCTCGCCCAGTGGGACATTCTGGAATTCAGCCGGAATGAGAAACATGTTTCGCCGAAATGGCCCGAGGGATATTGGCCGAAGACGGCAGCGCCGCCGAATGCGACGGCGTGGAATAAGAGTGTGCAGCAATTTCGCAGCGATGTGAAGGCCATGCAGGAGTTGGTAGCGGACCCGAACACCGATTTGTTCGCGCCAATTCCGTGGGGCGAAGGGCAGACGATTCTGCGGGAGGCGTTGCTGATGGCCGATCACAACGCGTATCACCTGGCGCAGTTCGTGGATGTGCGGAGAATGTTAGGGGCGTGGAAGGGTTGAGATTTTTAGCCGGCTCGGATCGGCGAGCACAGACAAGCCGATGAAGAGTGGCGGCTCGACTGCAGCGCCCGCCAATATGGCAGCGATATAAACGAGCCAGCCATACCATACGGTGTACTGCAACTGAACGGGAGTCACCAATCGCAGGCCATAGACGGTGGCATACCACGCGGCAAAAGAACCCGCCACGGATTGAACCACCAACCAGAATAGCGCTCCCTCATAGCCATTGCTAAGCCCCACGCTTTTCTTGAGCGCAGCCCAAACTCGGGTGTTCCCTGCGACGATTAACGGAATGCTCATCCCCAGCCAAGAAACGATGCTGGCGACAACAACCGTTCCAGCGAGTGAAATTCCATAATTGAACCGTGCAAAATGTGGCCAACCTATGACTTTGATGGCGGCCGACTCAACAAATCCTGCCACCGTCGCAGCCGCGAGGAATGCACAGGAGGTGAATAACGCAGCCAGAACCAGCCCTCCAAAATGCTCTCGCGCCCGTTGGTGGCTGTCGCGTCTCCAAACCGAGTCGACATCTTCTCGGTCAAGATTGTTTACTTCGGTGGCGATAGCCGCGAAGGCAAAACAGCCCAGAAGCCAACTCAGGAAATAGCCGCTAAAACGCACGGCGGTTGCGGCCGCGATGACACCAGGGTGAAGCCTCAACTCCAGAGGCGGAATGCCTCTCAAAAGTTCGCGTATCCTCTGGTCCGCCATCCACAGAACTGCAGCAGCCAATAGCGATGTGGGAGCCGTAATAGCGAACCAGCGGGGAAATCGTTCCCGATAGACGGCGAAGACGCTTGTTAGGAGGAGTCTTGAGCGAGATACGCCGACAGAGTCAACTGGCGGCGCGGTTGAGTAATTTGCTTCCACGTTTTGTACCGTGCTCCTGGCGCTTGCGAAACACGACTTTTACTCCTTCGCGCCAGCGCTCGTCAATGCCTACGAATTCCCAATCAATTTCGGGGGAAAGGTAGCGAAGCAACGTGTCGGTCGCCGGGTGAACGTGCAGCGCGGGAGCGACCAGGTACAGCAATGGTTTCTCGGCCGACAGTTCGCGGCTTGGGAAATATCCGAAGCGGGGAAATTCTCCGCGCGTGCGATGCCACTCGACTCTGGACCAATAATCCAAGCCCTGGAGCGGAAGGTGAATATCTTCGTCGGCCTTGAGTTCGACGACGGCGAGGCGGCCATCGTGAGTGCACGTCAGCACGTCGAGCATGGCGCGGTCGGAGGCAGTGAATGCGGGTATCTGCGAATAGAGTGAGTGAGGGTCGAGCTGCTCGTCGATGACGCTGACGTCGGAGACCACCAGGGATTCCAGCCAGCGTTCGGGGCGCAAGCGGAAAAGCGGGTGCTGGCGCGGTCCGTAGGGATGGCGAGTGTCGCGGACCGCGGAGAGCAATTGCTCGAAGAATGTCCAGTTGCGCTCTTCGAGCACGCGTTCTTCGGCGCCCACGCCGAAGACGATTTCCTGTTTGCTGCGGAAGGTTGAGGCTTCGGCGCCCATGCGGGCGCGTGCGAACTCCAGGCCGCGCCAGCGGAACGCGAGTTCCGCAGGGGAAAGAACGGCAACCTCGCAGTTGGGCAGGAGAGTTTTGATCCGAGCGATCGAGTCGGCGAACCGCTCTAGCGCGGCAGTTTCATTAAAAGCATGGACCAGCCGCGTGGCCACATTGCCGCGGTCGGTGCAGTCAATTTGCTGCAAAGCGTCGTGACGCTCGTCCAATTCAAACAAGCTCCATTTCGCGGCGGCGGGATGCAGGTTGGCCATGCGCTCGCGGACAAGCGCGGAACAGCCATGCGGGACGAAAAGGTGCAGGCCTTCGACGAGAAATTTTCCTGCGGATGACTGGCGGCAGACTTCGAGCCAAAGAATGCCGAAGGTCAGCGAGGCGTCGATGGAGGCCTGCGTTTCGGAGGCATTCACTCCGAGTATGGCGAAGGCGCACTGGCCGTGGCGCAGGATTCCACGGGCGTAAATGGGGCCAAAGGATTTTTCCAGGTCGATGGCGGTGGTGAGACGAGTGACGGTGAATCCCGGGAAATGGCGGTCGAACGCGCGGCGCAGTTTCTGTTCATAACTTATTCGGGCGGCCTTTTTCGCGGAGGGCGAGCGGCGGTCGCGTTCGCGGCAAATTTCAAGCCGGGTAGGGCGCGACTGTCCGAGGCGCTGCACAGCAAGTTTCAACACGCCATTCTTCACTTCGGCATCGAGCACGCGGCGCACGGTGTTGCGCTCGGCAGACCAAAGGTGCAGCAGGCATTTGTTGTAATCGCCCGAGATCGAGTATTTGGACTGGCCCAGGTCGAAGGCGACGGCGCCGTCCTCCAGGACGACAGCGCCCGAGGCTTCGCTGAGAAAGTCCTCGACGGTCCGGGTAAGGGCATCTGGGGTCACCAGGGGATTGTCCACCTTCGCGAAGGCGGATGTCTGTGACGAGTGACCACGGTTATCGGCGGACTTGTGGAAGAGCGGGCCCGGCCGGTCCGGGCCGGTTTGCGTGTGGGATAATAGGGGCACGGGAGTGCCTCCTTCGAGTCTTCGCTGAACTCGCCGGCATCTAATTTACGTGGGCAAACAAAGGTTGGATAAACAACGATTTTTCTTCGAACATTACGGCGTGACCGAGAACGACCTGGAACGCTACCTTTCGGCCGCGCTTTCCGCGGGCGGCGATTACGCCGACCTTTACTTTGAATATCTTTCATCGACTTCGCTAATGGTGGATGAATCGATGGTGAAGTCGGCGTCCCAGGGGATCTCCGCGGGATGCGGCGTGCGCGTCGTTTCTGGTGAACGCACGGGCTACGCCTATACGGACGATCTTTCGGCGGCTCGTATTCTGCATGCGGCGCGCACCGCGGCGTTGATCGCGAGCGCGCCTGCGAAGGCGACAGTGGCTGGTTTTCAGGAGGCCGCGGCGCGCAGTTTATATCCCGTGACGCTGCCTTCGGTGGACGCGGAGATCAGCGCCAAGGTCGAACTGGTGATGCGCGCGGACAAGGCGGCTCGCGCCTATGATCCACGAATTCAGGAAGTGCGGGCGAGCTACGCTGACGAATTGCGGAACATTCTGGTGGTGGGATCGGACGGAACGTTTGCGGAAGATTCTCAGCCGCTGGCGCGCATGAACGTGTCGTGCATCGCGAAGACACAAGGGAACTCTGCTCGCGGGTCGTCGGGCGGCGGAGGGCGCGTGGCCCTGGATTTCTTTTTCGGAGAGAAGACTCCGGAGTTTTTTGCCAAAGAGTCGGCGCGTCAGGCGATTCTGCAACTCGATGCGCGCGAGGCTCCCGCGGGCGAAATGGAAGTGGTCTTGGGCCCGGGGTGGCCGGGCGTGTTGCTGCACGAGGCCGTGGGGCATGGGCTGGAAGCGGACTTCAACCGCAAGAAAACGTCTGCATTTGCCGGGCTAGTGGGCAAACGAGTGGCGAGCGAACAGTGCACCGTGGTCGACAATGGGACGATGCCGTGGCGCCGGGGGTCGTTGAACGTTGACGATGAAGGCGAGCCTACGCAGGAAACGGTACTCATTGAAAATGGAATTCTCAAGGGATATCTGAGCGACAAACTTTCCTCCCGCCTGATGGGGATCTCTGATACGGGCAATGGTCGGAGGGAAAGCTACGAGCATATCCCGATGCCGCGCATGACCAATACCTACATGCTGGCCGGGCAGGACGATCCGGGAGATATTATCCGGTCAGTCAAGCACGGGATTTATGCGGTGAACTTTGGCGGCGGGCAGGTGGATATTACGAATGGGAAGTTCGTGTTCTCGGCATCCGAGGCGTACATGATTGAGGACGGGCACATCACGGCGCCGATTAAGGGTGCGACGCTGATCGGCAACGGGCCTGACGTTTTGACTCGCGTTTCGATGGTGGGCAACGATCTGAAACTCGACGAGGGCGTGGGCACCTGCGGCAAAGACGGTCAGGCCGTGCCCGTGGGCGTGGGCATTCCGACGCTGAAGATTGATCGGCTGACGGTCGGCGGGACGGCAAGGAAGGATCCGGGCGGGTTCATGCAGTAAAACCGGGCCACGGATTCACACGGATCTGCACGGATTAATTCCTCAAGAACGAAGGAAGTAACGCGGCAAAGAAGCTTTCTTATGTCTTCTACTCAAGTTGAAACTCAAAAACTGAAACTAGAAACTGATTTGCGCGAGATTGCGCAGGATATCGTCCGGCGCGCAATGGCTGGCGGCGCCACCGCTGCCGAATGTGTGGTGCGCGAAGGCGACGAATTCTCCACGCTGGTGCGGATGGGGCAAGTCGAGACTCTGAAAGAATCCGGCTCGAAGTCGATCGGGATGCGCGTGTTCTTCGGGCAGCGCGCGGCCAGCACTTACTCCAGCGATTTCTCACGCGCGGGGCTTGACCGGATGGTGAAGTCGGCGTTGGAGCTGGCGAGGATCACGTCCGAAGATCCGTTCGGCGGAATTCCGGAGGCCTCGCAACTGGGGGCTCTGTCGGGTGATCTCGATCTTTATCACGAGGACGTTTATTCGTTACCGGGTGCGGATCGCATCGACTACGCGCGGCGCGCGGAAAAGGCGGCGCTTGATTTCGATCCGCGCATCAAGAATTCGGAAGGTGGATCGTTTGACGCGGCGACCGGGCACAAGGTCCTGGCCAATTCGCACGGATTCGTCGGCGAGTACCGGCGGTCATATTGTTCGGTGGCCGCGGTGCCAATTGCGCAGAACGAGGCGGGCGCCATGCAGCGTGATTACTGGTACTCGGTGGCGCGCACGCTGAAGAAGCTCGATGCGCCGGAGAAAGTGGGCAAGATTGCGGCAGAGCGCACACTGCGCCGGCTGGGAGCGCGCAAAGCCAAGACTGCGCAAGTGCCGGTGGTGTTCGATCCCATGGTTTCCACCTCGATTCTGGAGCACATTTTCGAAGGAGTGAATGGAGACTCGGTCTACCGCGGCGCGTCCTTTCTCGCGGGAAAACTGGGACAGAAGATCGCGGGCGATAACGTCAACATCATTGACGATGGAACGATCGCTGGCGGGTTCGGCACGAGTCCGTTCGATGGCGAAGGCGTGCCGACGCGGCGGACTGTAGTAATTGAGAACGGCGTGCTGAAATCTTATTTGTTGAATACCTACACCGCGAAGAAGCTTGGCTTGCAGACTACAGGAAACGCGTCGCGCGGGCTGGCGGGAACGCCGGGAATTGGACCGGGCAATTATTTTCTGCAGCCGGGCGCGAAGACTCCGAAAGAATTGATTGGCGGAATTAAAGAAGGGCTGTACGTTACCGAATTTCTGGGGCAAGGCGTGAACCTCGTCACTGGAGATTATTCCCGGGGAGCTTCGGGGATGTGGATTTCCGGTGGAGAATTCGCTTATCCCGTGGAAGAGATCACGGTGGCGGGAAATCTGAAGGAATTGTTTTTCAATATTTCTGAGATTGCGAATGATCTGGAGTTCCGCGGATCGGTGGCGGCCCCTACGATTCGCGTGGATGGACTGACCGTGGGCGGCGAGTAGAAAACTCCAACTCCTTTTGGAAAATGAAATTTGCCAAAGTGGTTTTCTGGATTGCCGGAATCTGGGGCGTTCTGGTTCTCGCGCCTCTTTATTTCATGTTTGACGTGATTGGCCGGCAGGATCCTCCGGCGATTACGCATCCCGGTTTTTATTACGGATTCATCAGCGTGGGTCTGGCGTTTCAGGTTGCGTTCATCGTGATCGCACGCGATCCGGTGCGCTTGCGGCCCATGATGATTCCCGCGGTGCTGGAGAAGTTTGGGTACGGGGCCACCCTGCTCGTACTTTATTTGCAACAGCGGTTGCACGCATCGGACCTGGTATTTGGCGGAGTGGACATTCTGCTCGGGGTGCTGTTTCTGCTTGCCTTCTTTCGCACATCGGCATAGACATTTCTGTCCGGTGGATTCAGGACGGGAGGCTCCATGCATCGAAGCTCATTCAATCCAGGTTCAGTTAAACGAAGTTCATTCAATCGAAGATCATTCTTGAAGTGGGCCAACCTTGCGGGACTGGCGGCGGGACTTCCTTCTGCGTGTGCGTTCGGCGCCATTGCCGAAGACGCGAAGGCGGGCGCGCATGCCGCTCGGCCGGTGGCGAAGGCCGCGTCGCCTGAGACGCTTTTGCTGAAGGACTACCGGCCTCAGTCGATCTATAAGATTCCAGTCACGCAGGTTGCGAAAGCGAAGTTCCCGGTCATCGACATGCATTCGCACCCTTACGCCAAAACTGCGGCGGAGATTGATGAGTGGGTCGGCAACATGGACGAAGTCGGAATCGAGAAGACAATCATCCTGACGATGTCGACCGGCACGGCATTTGACGAGGTTCAGCGGAAGTATGCGAAGCATCCCGAACGGTTTGAGTTGTGGTGCGGGTTCGACTTGGCGGGATATGACAAGCCCGGATTCGGGCCCGCCGCGGTGAAGGAACTGGAACGCTGCAAGCAGGCAGGGGCGCGCGGAGTGGGCGAAATCCACGATAAAGGTCAGGGGCTAAGGTCCGGAAAGTCGACGGCACCGGGGATGCATCCGGACGATCCGCGCATGGATGCGGTGTGGGACAAGTGCGGTGAGTTGCGGATGCCGGTGAGCCTGCACGTGGCTGA
Organism: uncultured Acidobacteriaceae bacterium; assembly: GCA_963708335.1. Classification (GTDB taxonomy): domain Bacteria; phylum Acidobacteriota; class Terriglobia; order Terriglobales; family Acidobacteriaceae; genus Sulfotelmatobacter. The sequence continues at coordinate 892,485 of OY970205.1, forward strand.
TCCAATCTGGATGTACCAGAAGATGGACCGCTACAACGACGGGCTGATGAATGCTTACGAGTGGCGACTGGATAATCAGCCGAACATCATCGGACTGTCGGGCATGGTCGACATTCTCGAGCGCACGGCTTCGCGGCATCGCAACACAACATTCATCGCATGCCACTTCGCCAATCTTGATTACGACCTGGCGCGGCTGGGAGAGGTGCTGGAACGCAATCCGAATTTGTATGCGGATATTTCCGCGCGCTATGCGGAGACTGCGCCGATTCCGCGCTTCGCCGCGAAGTTCTACGAAAAGCACGCCGACCGGCTTGTTTACGGGACCGATATGGGCTTCGACAAGGCGATGTACCGGATCACATTCCGCATCCTGGAATCGCTGGATGAGCACTTCTACGAGATCGATCAGTTTTCGTATCACTGGAGTCTGAATGGATTTGGCCTGAGTGATCGAATCCTGAAGCAGGTTTATCACGATAATGCTGAGCGGCTGTTAGCGGCGAGAAGAACTTAACACGCTTCTGCTCCGTCCAGGGCAAGCTCCCGACAACGGGAACACGCAGCAATCCAAAAATCGACAAGCCAAAAACAAGGGCCTACAATTCCTTCATGGGCAGCCTGGGACAGCCAACTCCGGTCGCGGAAGAACGCGACTCCAGCCGATTGATCATTGGGATCGCCGTTTTTGCGGTGATTGCGGGTGCACTGGCCGCGGCGTTTTTGCTGCGCGAACCTCCGAAGGCGGCGAGGACTGCATCGCCCTACATCGCCAACCTGAAATTTTCTGACTCCAAGATGAGCGCGGCGGAAAATTTCATCGGCCATACAGTTAGCTATATTGACGGCGCGATTACCAACAGTGGCGACAAGACTGTCACTCATGCCATGGTGGAAGTGATTTTCAAAGACGACATAGGCCAGATGGCGCAGCGCGAAGAATTGCCGCTGCAGGTAGTCCGAAGCAACGGGGCTTACACAGAGCCTGTGGACCTGAGCGTTTCTCCGCTGGCGCCAGGCCGGACGGAGCCGTTTCGGTTGACCTTCGACAGCATCTCGGCGCAGTGGAACCGGCAGTATCCGGAGATCCGCGTGACCGACGTGGTGGTGAAGTGATTCTAGATTTCCGATTGCTGAACCCAATCCTTACCTGCTTCTTGAACTAAAAAAGCAAATTCTGACGCAGCCGTCGACGACTAATAGCACTCATCAATCTGCAATCTGAAATCATCAATCTGAAATCATCAATCTGAAATATTGCAGATTGTAGATTGCAGATTTGAAAGGCAGAATGCAGAAGTCAAAATGCAGAATGAAGAAAGGGTTTTCATTCTGCCTTCTGACTTCTGACTTTTGCATTCTGCCTTCTAACTTCTGACTTCTGAAATCTGACCTCTGAAATCTGACTTCTGAAATCTGCAATCTTCAATTACTCACCCGGTTCTCGGCGGCCACTCTCGCGTACCAGCGACCTGACTCTTTAATCGTTCGCTGCTGCGTTTTGAAATCCACGTAGGCGAGGCCGAAACGCTGGCTAAAGCCGTCGGCCCACTCGAAGTTGTCGATCAAACTCCAGGCATGATATCCGCGAACGTCGGCGCCATCCGCGATGGAACCGGCCAGCGCCGCGAGATACTCGCGATGATAGGCGATGCGTCGGGCGTCGTGAATCGCCCCATGCGCGTCGGGCCCGTCGTTATAGGAACATCCGCTCTCGGTAATTTCAATGACCGGGCGGCTGTAGTCGCGAGTGATCCGCAGGACCATATCATAGAGCGCTTTCGGCCAGACTTCCCAGCCGAAGTCAGTTTTGGGACCTTGCTGTCCGCCGTCCATCTTCACCGGAAAGAGCCAGTCCTGGGCGTGTGCGACGCGTTCAATCGCGCCGGGAGCGGAGGCGATGATGCGGTAGTAGAGGTTGATGCCGACGAAATCGAGCGGGGCGCGAACCTGTTCCATATCCCCCGGCTTGATCCCCATGGCGGTTTCCGGCAAAAACGTAAGGGCTTCAGGATAACGGCCGTGGAGCGCCGTCTCCAGAAACCAAATGTTGGTCATGGCGTGCGCGCGCTCGGCCGCCAGCTTATCTTCTGGGGAATCGCTTGCGGGCTCGCACGGCGACATGCTGAACGCCGTGCCCACGCGAGCGGTGGGGCGGACGGCCTTGAGGGCACGAAAGGCGGCGCCCTGCGCCAGGTTGACTACGTGGGTGGCGCGCAGAAAATCGAGCAGGCTGCTGCGTCCGGGTGCGTGCGTACCTTCGAGGTAGCCCAGATCTACAAATGCCGCAGGCTCGTTGAAGATCATCCAGTCAGACACGCGATCGCCGAGCGTCTGCGCGGCCAGTTGCACGTAGTCTGCAAAGCGCGCGGCTGTGTCGCGATTGGTCCATCCCCCTGCATCTTCGAGCGGCTGCGGAAGGTCCCAGTGATAAAGCGTGACCAGCGGCCGAATGTGCGCTTCCAGCAAGTCGTCCACCATGCGTTTGTAATAATCGAACCCCTTGGAATTCGCGGCGCCGGAACCGGAAGGCTGAATGCGCGGCCAGGCGATCGAAAACCGGTAGCTGTTCACATTCATCGCCCGCATGAGGGCCAGGTCCTCGCGCCAGCGATGATAGGAATCGCAGGCCACATCGCCGGTGTCGCCATTCTTGATTTTGCCGGGCGTGTGAGCGAACCGGTCCCAGATCGATTCGCCCTTGCCGTCTTCGTTCCACGCGCCTTCAATCTGGTAGGCGGCGGTGGCTGTGCCCCAGAAGAATCCCTTGGGGAATGTCGCGGTGGAAGCCCTGCTGAACTGGGCTGCATTGAATGGAACCGCGGTCGTCGCCTTGGACGATCCGGTGCACGCCGTAAACGCGGCAGGGATTCCGGCGGCGGCGCCGGCTGCCAGCATCGATTGCACAAATTTGCGGCGGGTTAGGCGCAAGCCAGGCGGGTCTCCATAATTCGCAACGGACGGTTAATGATCATCGCCGGCCACAACCGGCACGCGTTAGCCAGATTCGTCTCATAGGATGAGATTTTAGCGGAAGGAGAGGAAGCACACATGGTCCATTCGTGCTGAGTAATTCGGTCAGATAACGTCGGAGTCGACCGCGGGGCGCACCGCAATGTCTCGCTACGGACTCAGACTGTCAAACATCTTCCAGAGTTTGTCGGCGGTGGCGCGGTAAATTCTCCAGCCGCTGGCGTTGTCAGAAGCCTCGCGAAAAAGTAATTCGCCGCGGCCATCGCCATCGGCATCGACCGCATCCACCAACTCGAGGCACGGCGCGATGTCGAGATGATATTTGTCGGTGACGCTGACAAACAGCTTGTGCAGGTTGTTGTAGATGTCGGGATTGGCTACCAGAAGGATCGAGTATTGCAGATCGGAGTCAGTGTGCGCGGTGCCCGCTGGGGGCGGAGGAAGGTGTGCTTCGGCAGTGAAAATCAGCACCGGCTGGTTGTTGCCCCACAAGTCGTACGCCTTCATCTGCGGGTTCTCGAGAATCGGATCTTTAGTCTTTGCTACCAGACTCCTCGAAGGGGACTTGCGCCGCGCGGCTTGCGAGCCTGCGGCTTTCGACGGGGGGGGAGGCATTATTTTTGCTTTGGCGCGAGCGTCGATATAAGACCGCACCTGTTCCTTGGCCAGCGCCGTCATCTGCTTGAGTCGTTCCCCTTCTTCATCCTTGAGCCACTCGAACGCAAAGGACTTCGGCTGGGGCCCACTGGCGTCGGAGATCGCAGGAATCAGTTGGACTACGGCCTTGTTGGCAGCGACGGCAGCCCCGTCTTTGGAGGCGGTCGCGGATGTGGCCGTTGTCCCCGGCTTGCTGTAGCCGGGAACATCCTCGTCGGCGAACGGCGCGACCGGCTTCCCGCGGCGTAATCTCGGCCGGCTCTCTTCGTCGGCCCCGCTGTCAGAAGCTGCGATCGAAGGGCCGCTTGGAAGTTTGGCGTCGGGCGGCTTCGCATCTCCAGACTTGGAATTGCCCGCCGGCGCAGGAGGGGACGAGCTTGGCGCAGGCGAACTTGGATTCGATTCTGTCTTACTGCTGGTCTTGCCGGGACTTGCAGATCCTCCTGCAGTATTCGGCGGCGCGGAAGCCGGTGCCGCAGTTGGCGCTGACGGCTGAGGCGGGCTTTCTCTCCTAGTCAGCCGTGGAGGCTCATCCGTTGTTTCGATACCTATCGGCGCCTTCTCCGCCGTGAGCGCAGTTTTCGGTTTCTCGCTTCCTTCCGGAACCCAGGAGCCCGTCCCCAGCCACGGACTTTGAACATTGACCGCATTACTGTGCAGGGCGCTGTTGACGGTAAACAGTCCCAGAGAATTGCCGGCGCGTTCGGCTTCATACACTGTGCCCGGCTCCAGCGCCATCGGAATGGGATCAGCCTTGTAGGCGGTCGCGTCCCAGAACTTTCCGTCAACCAGAATGGCGATCGGGACCAGCGAAGCCTTGCCGTTGGCCGCCAGTTGGAGCACGCCAACCGCCCTTGGGCCAGCGTCCTTCTTTCGCGGAGCTTTGCGCTCGCCGGGGGTGATCTGGGGCATCTCCTCCTGCGCGTTCGCCATGGCGGAAAAGGCAACGCCGAGCAGCAAGGCGACGAAAAAGCTTCCGCGGTATAAAATCTTTTGGAACGCCAGCTTACGGAAGGCCGTTTTGCCCGGAGAAATTCCCATGAAGGTCAATGATAAGGCTCCTGACTTTACTTTGCAGGACGAGAACGGGAAAGAGGTCGCGCTCAAAGATCTGCGCGGCAAGACTGTCGTTCTCTATTTTTATCCCCGCGCCGACACTCCGGGTTGAACCATCGAAGCTCGCGGGTTCCGCGACACATATAAAAAGATGCAAAAGACGGGCGCGGTGCTGCTTGGCATATCGCCCGACACTGTCAAAGCGCAAAAGAAATTTCAGCAAAAGTTCGATTTACCTTTCACCCTGCTGGCCGACGCCGACAAGAAAGTTGCCGAGGCTTTCGGCGTCTTGAAGGAAAAAAATATGTATGGCAAAAAGGTGATGGGAGTGGCGCGGACGACGTTCATCATTGGGCAGGACGGGAAAATTCAGCACATCTTCGAGAAAGTGAAGCCGGAAGTCCACGCCGAGGAAGTGCTGGACTATTTAAAGGAATCCGGCAAGGCGGCTTAATCGGTCAAGCTGCGGTTAGAATTTGCGGGATGCGGAAGCCCCAAGCCTCGCCTAAAACCATTCCGATTCGTCCCCTGGATCGTGCTTTCTTCAGCCGTGATCCGCGACGGGTAGCGCGGGAACTGTTGGGCAAGATTCTGGTGCGGCAGGAAGACGCGGCGCGCCCGTGCGGCCGCATTGTCGAAGTGGAAGCTTATCTCGGGACGGAAGATCCTGCCGCGCATTCCGCCGCCGGCAACACCGCCCGCACCGCAGTGCTGTTCGGGCCGCCCGGCCACGCCTACGTGTATTTCATCTACGGCAATCACTATTGCCTCAATGTCTCCTGCGAACCGGAGGGCCAGGCCGGATCTGTTCTGATTCGCGCCCTCGAACCAATTTGCGGAATTGAGGAAATGGCGCGGGCTCGTGGCGTTGAAATTCACGGTCCCAAAGATCTGGTCAAACTGAGCAGCGGACCAGGGCGGCTGGCTGAGGCGTTCGGCATTAGCCGCACGCGGGATAATGGCTGCGATTTGACCTGCGCCAAGACCAGTCTGTGGATCGGCGAAGATGGATATCGCGCCCGCGGCATTCGCACTACTCCACGCATCGGCATCACTAAGGCCGCCGACAGGCCGCTGCGCTACGTGCTCGCGGGGAACGCATTCGTGTCTGGGCGGAGAGTTGGAGTGAAATAGTAAAGACTCCCGTTTTCCGGATTCTCACCACGGAACCCCTGCGGCCTTTCAGGCCGGCTGACCGGGTCAAAGACCCGGTCCCACACAAAAATCGCGAACCAGCGGCAGGACTTGACAGGCGGGTGTAGACTTGCCTTCGGGTCAAGTAGTCCAAAAGCCTTGCTGGAAAAGCTTTTTCGCCTGCCTCCTCCGCGACGGTTTTCCGCAACCCTTAGAACGACCCGCATCATCTGATTACTGATTGGTAAGGAGCGACGTGCCCCGCTTGGCGCGATATCCGGTTGCGGTTGCAGCATTCGCAATGTGGGTGGGGGGCTTGCCCCTGCTCATGGCAGCCGATGGCGCCGTAGCAAGTCGCGCACCAGCCCCCGCGTCCTACATCCTCATTGGGTTCGCCGGCGGATTTGTGCGCCACGATAATCCGCGGCACGGGCCGGTACGCCTCGCGCAACGAATTCGCCATGAACTGCCAAAGGGCGGATCAATTCAGGTGTTTGAAAACCGCCACCGAAAGGCCGCCTATAAGAGCATTCTTCGGCTCCTCGACAGCAATCACGACGGCGTCCTCAGCAGCCAGGAAAAATCGCAGGCGCGCATCATTCTGTTCGGACACAGTTGGGGAGCTTCAGCCGTAGTGTTGCTTTCTCGTGAACTGGATCGCGCGGGTATTCCGGTGTTGCTGACGGTGCAGGTCGATAGCGTAGAGAAGCCTTGGCAGAGGGACAAGGTCATTCCCGACAACGTCGCCGAGGCCGTCAACTTCTACCAGCCGCATGGCCTGATCCACGGTCGTGCACAGATTCTGGCAGCCGACGATTCAAAGACCCAGATTCTGGGAAACTACCGGTTCGATTACCAGAAACACCCCGTACAGTGCCAGGGAGCCTCCTGGTTCCAGCATCTGTTTACGCCTAGCCACATGCAGAGCGATTGCGATCCCAACCTCTGGTCCCAAGTCGAGGGTTTAGTGCGTCAACGCATGGAGGCTCAACCCACAATAGTCGGGGCAATGCCAACGCTGTAGCCGGATTTAGGAAATTGAGTAACCTGCGGCTCTTGTTCTTCTTCGCGGTCTCCGCGGCCTTTCTCTGCGATCCCGGCGGTTCAAGCTTTCATGGACAGATGCAAAGCTCTCACCGGGAAGTACGGTGAGTCCGCGTCTACTCAACCAGCGCTTTCCCGATCAAAATATTGTCGATCAGCCGCGTGCCTCCCACAATCGCTGCGACAGCTGCCAGCGCTCCTCCTGAAATATCCGGAACAGGGTCCAGCGTGTCCGGGTCTACGATCTCGAAGTAGTCAAGCCGCGCGGAGTTTTCCTGTGCAAATTCCTCGCGTCCCGTAGCCACCAACTTCTCCGCATTCCGTTCCCCGGCATCCACCAACTCTTGAACTCGAACCAGCGAACGATGCAGCACCAAAGCCTGTTTCCGCTGCTCCGGATTTAGGTAGGCATTGCGCGAACTCATAGCCAGGCCATCGGATTCGCGGACAATGGGGCAAACCACAATCTCCACCGGCAGACTCAAATCGCGCACCATGCGCCGGATAACGGCCACCTGCGCTGCGTCTTTCTGCCCGAAAAATGCCGCATCGGGTTCGACGACATGGAATAACTTTGCGACCACGGTGGTGACCCCGCGAAAATGTCCGGGGCGCGAACGCCCGTCCAGTTTGTCGCTCAGCCCCTCAACAATCACCCACGTCGCGGCTTTGGCCGGATACATTTCTTCCACGGACGGAGCGAATAGCAAGTCCACGCCTTCGCGCTCCAGCAGTTCCCGGTCGCGGTCGAACGATCTGGGATACTTCGCCAGATCTTCATTCGGCCCAAATTGCGTCGGGTTGACGAAAATGGACGCCGCTACCACATCGCAAGAGGCGCGCGCCGCGCGCACCAGCGAAAGGTGGCCCTCATGCAACGCGCCCATGGTCGGAACAAAGCCGAGACGCTTGCCCGCGCGCCGAAGCTCGCGAGAAGCGTTCCGCGTTTCGTGAATCGTGGAGCAGAGTCTCAAGGATGGATCACGCGACTATCCGGCGCTATGTCGAAGGCACCCACTTAATTGCTATATGCGCACCTTGGAGGATGCCGCCGACAATGCCTTTATTGCGGCGAATGGCGATACTATCCTGTTCGGAAGCCTTCGCGGAATTTTCCGCGGCCGCCACGACGCGGCCGTAAGGCCAATTCGACGCTGGCAGTGCCGCCAGTGCTGGAAGCAACTCAGCAGGCTTCAACTTAATTTCCGCATTGTCGGCGGCATCGAGCAAAGCCACACCGTCGGTTTGAACGATAAGGTAAGGGTTGCGCCAGGTCCTCATGTCGTGGATGCGTTCGACCTTCGCGGAATCCGCGGCGGGAATGGCCTGCAACAAAATTTGGGGAGCAGGCGGCTGCGCAGCATTCTGCTCCGTGCAGGCAACGAGAGAGATCCCCAGGAGCAGAATCGACAACAACCGCATGCCAAGGGACTTGCCGATCACAGGCCGAAATTACCTCGCCACCACGGGAGCGTCATTCTTGGCCGCCCAGACCAGCGCGACGATCCATCCAATAACGCTCCATCCTAATAACAGGTTGAGAAGGAAGATCGCAAGGAGGTCGCGTTTGCTTCGCGCCAGGGCAATGATTGACGGCAGAAAATACATCAAGAAGCCGAAGCCGAAGAACGGCATAAAAATGAAGGCTGACAGAATCATGACCGGTCTCCTTTCCTATAGCGTAGCACTATTGGAACTGTACTGCAGCGCCGCGACGGCGACACTGAAATCGGGCGAAAACTTTACCACTGCCAATTGAAGGTACGCAGAATCCGTCGCCCGAGTTCCCTTCGGTGCAGAACAGGCTGTAAGAGTTTCATTACCGGCGCATTGCGCGCTTCCGCTCCAGTACCGCATCCAGGTCGGCCCCGGTCTCCTTTGGCAAATGATAAGACTCCGCGTCGGCCGGGTACTGGTGCGACCGCACGTCCGCCCGAAACGCCCGCACCGCATGCGTGATGAGCGCCGCCGCATCGCCGTAGCGCCGCACGAATTTCGCCGGAGGCCCAAACGTCAGATTCAAAATGTCATGAAACACCAATACCTGCCCGTCGCAATCTGGTCCCGCACCAATCCCAATTGTGGGTGCGCCGATTTCGCCGGTGATCATTGCGGCTACTTCTCGCGGAATGCCTTCCAGAAAAAGGCAGGCCACCCCAGCGCGGTCCAGCGCCACAGCATCGCGCATGAGCTGTTCGATGCCGCTCAAGCTCTTGCCTTGCACTTTGTAGCCGCCCATCACATTCACCGACTGCGGCGTCAAACCAATGTGGCCGGCCACGGGAATCTCGGCGTCAATAATCTGCCGGATCAGGTCGGCGCGTTTCTCGCCGCCCTCGATCTTCACCATTTCGGCGCCGCCTTCTTTCACAAAGCGAGCCGCATTGCCGACCGCAGTTTTCGAGTCAATCTGGTAGGAGCCGTACGGCATGTCGGCCACCAGCAGTGCATTTTTCAGCCCTCGGCGCACGGCCTTCACGTGGTGCAGCATCTCGTTCATTGTGACCGAGAGCGTGTTCTCGTAGCCGAGCATGGTTTGCGCCAGCGAATCACCGACCAGCACCATGTCGACGTCGGCCTCATCGACCAGGCGCGCGGCGGCATAGTCGTATGCGGTGATGCAAGTGATGGGTTCGTGGCGGAGTTTCTGTTCCCGCAGGGATGCGGTTGTGGTCTTTTGGCCGGAGCCGTCGAAGAGACGTCCGCCAATCGGGGTAATGCTCATGATGTCCTCCAGTGCCCCTCCGCCTCGGGCGGATAGAGCCTGTACACATCTTCAAGTTTCTACAGCTTTGCTTATTGTAGGCCGAAATGGGTTGTTCGTCGATTACTTGGGAGTGAATGTTTTCAATGGTTTCCAGCTGCCTGGAGATCGGCGTCCTGGTCAGAGCCCACGAGGGAGCAAAGTCGTTACGCCCCGACCGCATCTTGCCCGCCCAGCGGCAGGAAATACTGCGTCCCCTTAATCGGCTCCGTCACCTTGCGCAGCAGTTCCTGCAAGTCCTCATTGCGGTCGACGAAGTCGATTTCCGACGTATTCACGATCAGCAGGTCCGACGACGTGTAGTGAAAAAAGAAATGCTCGTAGGCCTTGATTACTTCCGCCAGATATTCGTCGCTGACCGCCTTTTCGCCCGGCGAATTCTTTTTCTTGAGCCGCTTCTTCAGCACTTCGGGAGTGGCCTGCAAATAAACTACCAGGTCGGGCGTAGGTAACTGCTCGCGAAAATGATTGTAGTAACGGTTGTAAGTGTCGAGTTCCTGATCGGTAAGATTGAGGCAGGCGAACAGTTTGTCTTTTTCGAAGATAAAGTCGGCCACGACAGTCTTCTGCGATCGCGGGCCCAGATCGAGCGCTTGCAGTTGCTCGAACCGCCGCACTAGAAATGTGAACTGTGCCTGGAATGCCGCCCCGCGTTCGCCCTCATAAAAAGAGTTGAGAAACGGATTCGCGTCTGGCTCTATCACCCGTTGCGCGTTCAGGCGTTCGGCCAGAATGCGCGCCAGCGTGCTCTTGCCTACGCGGATTGGCCCTTCCACAGCAATGTACCGGGGGAGTTCGAAAAGATTGGCCATGAGTTCGTGCGAAATCTCGGAACTGGCAGGATATCTTGGATGCGGCTGACTGGCAATTGCGGGATGAGTTAACAGCAGGAAAACAATTTCAGATTGCAGATTTTAGATTTTAGACTGAAGACACAAGAGTGGATTCGTTGAATCTGAAATCTGCAATCTTCATTCTGCAATCCTTTACAATTCCTGCATGCTCGGCCTTGCCCTGACTGGTAGCGCCACGCTCGCGGCGGTCGCTGCGGGATATCAATCGATGGCGCCCACCGGGCAGTGGTATGGGCGCACGTTTACCGGCCTGGCTCGCGGCAGCAAGCAAATTGCTCTTACGTACGACGACGGCCCCAACGATCCCTACACCTTGCGTCTGTTGGAGGTTCTTGCGCGGTACGACGTACACGCAACTTTTTTTCTAATCGGTCGCTACGTGCGGCAGCGTCCGGAAATTGTTCGAGAGACCGTTCGAGCCGGCCACGTCGTGGGCAACCACACCTTCACGCATCCTTTGCTGATCTTCAAAAGCGTAGAAGAAATTCGCCAGGAACTTTCAAATTGCCGGGCCGCGCTGCAGGATACCATTGGGCAGCATTCCAATCTGTTTCGCCCTCCGTTCGGCGGACGTCGCCCCGCGGTACTCCGCATCGCGCGTGAACTGGGGCTTGAGTCGGTGATGTGGAATGTGACCGGCTACGACTGGAACGCGCCTCCAGCTGAAGTGATTGAACGCAAGGTGGCGAAGCAGATGCACGGCGGCGACGTGATCCTTTTACATGACGGAGGCCACAAACAAATGGGCGCCGACCGCTCGCAGACAGTACTGGCTACGGACCGACTGATCAAGCGCTACAAACCAGAGGGCTACGAATTCGTAACCGTTCCACAGATGTTAAAAGGAAAAAACTCCGAAACTGTTTTAAACAGATCCTAGACAGCAAATAAAAAATCTTGCACCAGCATGCGAGGATCATCGATGAAATGCTTGCTTCTATTCTTCTTTTCCAGCGCGCTCCTGGCCTCCGCGAGCCCCAAAGCCCTTTTCTACATGACCGACAATCCTAACTCGGTGAGGTCTTTCGCCCAGCACGTGGACCAAATCGACAACCTGGTGCCAGCCTGGTATTCCGCCGATGGCAACGGACTGGTCTGGGGCGGTCCAAATTCGTTCGTGCTAAAGACCGCCGCGGAGCACCATGTGCCGGTCATGCCCATCGTGGCCGCGATGGTTCAAGCCGATCTGCATAAGCTGTTGACTACTGCTTCAGCGCGAAACTCTTTCATCGGTTCTCTTCTGAGCGAATGCAGGAAGCACGGATATGGCGGTTTCCAGATTGACTTCGAGAATGTGAATTGGACCGACCGCGATCTGCTTTCGAGCCTGGTAGCCGAAACCGCTGCGGCCCTTCACCAGCAAAGGCTGCAACTCACGATTGCGACTGTGCCCAATGCGCCCGGTTCTCCGGGGGAGAGCCCTTATTCTCACTGGCTCTACGCCAACTGGCGCGGCGCTTACGATCTGAAAGCCCTGGCGCAGTCCGCCGATCTGATTTGTCTGATGACTTACGATCAGAACACGCGCTGGACCGAACCAGGCCCGGTGGCTGGCTATCCCTGGACTGTGCAGAATCTGGAATACGCGCTGCAATTCGTTCCCAAAGAAAAATTGTCGCTGGGTATTCCCCTCTATGGTTACCACTGGTTCGCCGGCGATCCTGGCAAGGAGGAAAAGCCGAATCCAACGGCTGAATACATCGGACAACAGGATATCGATCAATACGTCGCCGCGTATCATCCGCACGCGGAGTGGGATTCTGTCGATCGTACCGCTTGGTTTTATTTTTATCGGGACGATACGCGCGAGTGGGTTTTCTACACCGACAAGCGCGGGTTTCAGGAACGTCTAGCGCTAGTCCGCGAGCGCGGCCTGCAAGGTTTCTGTTCGTGGGTGCTTGGCACCGAAGATCCTGAAATATGGACTCTTCTGCCTTCTCACAAGTGATTCAACCGCGCATCGCCGCAAACGCTTGCTTTGCGGCAGCAATTGTCCGCTGCACATCTTCCTCGGTATGCGTAGCGCCCAAAAATGCGGCCTCATACTGCGAGGGCGGCAGATAGACGCCGCTGTCGAGCATGCTGCGGAAAAACTTGCCGAATTTTTCCGTATCCGACTTCGACGCCGAATCCCAATCGGTCACCGGCCCAGGAGTAAAGAACCAGGTAAACATGGACCCCACGCGATTGTGACAGAGCGAGACTCCAGCTTCTTTTGCAGCCCCCGCAACGCCCTCCACCAAGGCAGCGCTCAGTTTCTCCAGTCTTGGATAGATCTCTTCTTTGCGATCGCGCAACTGCTTCAGCATCGCGCATCCAGCGGCCATTGCCAATGGATTCCCCGAGAGCGTTCCAGCCTGGTACATCGGGCCTACTGGAGCCACCAGATCCATAATTGCCTTCGACCCGCCGTACGCGCCTACCGGTAATCCTCCTCCGATTATTTTCCCCATCGTCGTCAGGTCCGGTCGAATGTTATATAGTTCCTGCGCCCCGCCAAAGGCCACGCGAAATCCCGTCATTACCTCGTCAAAAATCAGCACCGACCGTTCGCGCTCGGTCAGCAGCCGCAGCCCGACCAGATAATCATCCGCGGCGGGAACGCATCCCATGTTTCCCACCACGGGCTCCACAATCACGCACGCAATCTGGTGCTTGAATTTGTGAAATGCGAGTTCGACCACCGAAAGATTGTTGAATGGCAGTGCCAGGGTGAACTGCGTGAACTCCTCGGGAACGCCCGCCGATCCGGGGATGCCGAGCGTCGCAACGCCGGATCCAGCTTTCACCAGGAGAGCGTCGGCATGCCCGTGATAGCACCCTTCAAACTTCACAATGTATTTGCGTTTTGTGTAAGCTCGGGCCAACCGGATCGCCGACATGGTGGCTTCCGTACCCGAGCTGACGAAGCGAACTTTTTCTGCCGATGGAAACGCCCCTAGCACAAGTTCTGCGAGATCGGCTTCGGAGGGAGTCGAGGCTCCAAAGCTGGTGCCGTTGCAGGCGGCCGAGACAATCGCGTCCAGGACATTCGGCTCCGCATGGCCGAGAATCAGCGGGCCCCACGATCCGATGTAATCGATGAATTCATTTTCGTCGGCATCCCAGATATGCGAGCCCTTGCCTCGCACGATAAATGGCGGATGTCCTCCGACGGAGCCAAAAGCTCTCACCGGGGAATTCACGCCTCCGGGAATCATGCTCTCGGCGCGCTTCTGCAGGCGGCGTGACTGCTCGGTTTTACGCAATGTAACAAACGGCATCGAATCCTCTCGGCAGGGAGAAATAAGATGTCAACCAATCGAATGGCAGCAAGCGATTACTATAACAGCGCACCATTCGAGGAATTCATCCGATATTCATGCTTCTGCAATCTCTTTGCAACATACCGGCAGTACAGTAGGGTCATCACGGCACCCTTCTAACCGGGAGGGTTTCAAGGGCAGTCTCGGGGGCTCCGGGCTGTCCTTACTTCTTTGCTCGTGTGGGGTCGGTCTTTAGCGTGGCCCGCGAGGACGCAGCGCCGCAGTCGCAGTCTTCCACCTTCCTGCCCTCTTGAACTGAACTACGTCTACCCGGTTAACTACAATTAACCCATCATCGTATAATCAGTGTCGATGATCACGGTCTCCAAAGAGGATTATCTCAAGTCGATCCTCGAGGCGGAAAGCGAGGGCGAAACGGTGATCTCCGCGCGGCTAGCGGACTTGCTGAAGGTTTCGCCGCCCGCGGTCACCATGGCGCTCCGGCGTCTGAAAAAAGATGGTCTGGTGCGCGTCGAAAGCAAAGGCGAAGTGCGCTTAACCGCCACTGGCCGCAAGATCGCTCGCAAACTGACTCTCCGTCATCATCTGATCGAACGAATGCTCTCCGAACTTTTCGGCATGGAGTGGTGGAAGGTTCACGACGAGGCGGAGCGCCTGGAGCACGCGGTCTCGCCTGATTTCGAAGCCAAACTCCTGGCGAAATTGGGCTCTGGCGGCGCTTGCCCGCACGGAAATCTGAGCGAAGTCGAGGGCCCGGCCAGCCGTCGCCGCCGTGGTCTGGTTCTGCTCGCAGATGCCGATCTGGAAAACACCTATAGCGTGAGCGGAATTTACGAACGCGACCGCCGTCTCCTGGAGTTCCTGGAGCACCGCGGCGTGCGCCCGGGAGCGAAGCTGCGCCTTCTCGAACGCAACTACGATCAGACTCTGACTTTATCCACACCGGCGGGGAGAGTCTCTCTCGGGCCAGCCGCATCCGAGCGTGTGTGGCTCGTCCCAACCGCTCGCCCAAAACGGTAGTCCATGGCGACCATGATTGCCTTGTCCTTCCGTAGTAGTTAACTATAGTTCATCTCCTGTTGTATACTTCCGCTAATACTTTTTCGTGGGAGTCTCCCCGCTCGCCGACCGCTAGAAACTAAATGAAGGAAACGAAGACAACATCGACGACGCAAAGGGAAGCACCGACCCCAGCCACGGCCGGACAGCTGGCGGTTTCTGACAGCGTTGTTATCACCCACGAAGACATCGACCGCGCTCACGACCGGGAGCGCGTCCTGACCACCCGGACGCAGCGTGGCTTGTCGTCCCGCGCCAGGCTGTTGTGGCTGCTCATTGGGCCGGGCATCCTCGTCATGCTGGGGGAAAACGACGGCCCCAGCATGCTGTCGTATGCCGCCACCGGCGCGCACTTCGGCATCGGCTTCTTCCTTCCCTTCGTGGTCCTGACCTTCCTAATGGCTTGCGTGGTTCAGGAAATGACGGTGCGCCTGGGCGCCGCCACGCACCGAGGCCACGCCGAACTCATCTTCGACCGCTTTGGTCCCTTCTGGGGATGGTTCTCAATGATCGACCTGATGGTCGGCAACTTTCTCACTCTGGTCACCGAGTTCATCGCCATCCGCGCGGGGCTGGGATTTTTTGGCGTTCCTCCAGTGGTGGCGGTTCTAGGCGCATGGCTTGTGTTGTTCGTCGCGCTGATGGCTCATCGCTACTGGACTTGGGAGCGCATCACGCTTGTGGCCGCGATGTTCAACCTGGTATTTATCCCGGTCGCCTTGCTGAGCCACCCGAATTGGGGAGCAATCGGCAGCGCGCTGCTAACTTGGAAGCCGCTTCCGGGTGGGCTTACACAGGACACTGTGTTAATTGTGCTCTCGAATATTGGAGCCACAGTCACGCCCTGGATGCTGTTTTTCCAACAGAGCGCCATCGCCGACAAGGGGCTGACCACGCCCGACATTCGCTTCGGCCGCGTAGATACCGTGTTGGGCGCGGCTTTGGCCGCGCTGGCCGCGCTGGCGACAATCGTTGCTACAGCGCCCTTATTTGCCCACGGTATGTCTACAGCCAACTTTGAAGGCGCCCAGTTCGCCCAGGCGCTGCAGCCTTTCGTTGGACACTGGGGCTCCGCGCTCTTCGCACTCGGAGTATTCGAGGCAGGCATGGTTGCTGCGGTTACGATTTCAACCTCGTCCGCCTACGCCTTCGGAGAGGTCGCCCACCGGCCCCACAGTTTGAATCTTCCCTTTCAACAGGGCAAATCTTTTTATCTTGTGCTGATCCTCGAGGCCGCCGCAGCCGCGGGACTCGTCCTGATCCCCGGCATTCCGCTGGTCTACATTGTGCTGGTCGTGAACGTCATCGCGGTTCTGGCCATGCCGCCCGCACTGCTTTTTCTGTACATGCTGGTCAATGATCGCGAAATCATGGGAGAGCTGGTCAGCCCATTGTGGGCAAATGTGTTGGCGCTTGGCGTAGTCGTCGTACTGGTAGCCGCGGGCGTTCTGTTCGGAATTAGCGTTGTCGCGCCTCATGCGCTGGTATTGATAGGAGGCAAATAATGGACCCGCGATTCAATTCCGGATCGAGCGCCGACATCAGCGGCGAAGATCTCGCTTCCGTAGTGTCATCGCTTGAGCCCGACCAACTCATCTCGACGAAACAAAAGCATCACTGTCCTCGCCGCAAACTCAGCCGCAAGGAGATGATCCTCTTCTGGGCTTTGCGGTTCTATCTGGTCTTCATGTTTGGGGTGGTGATTTATCAAGTGTTGACGAGCGTCCGCTAGGTCCGCAGAAATTCGCGACAGGAATGTTCAACGGCTCCTCTAGGGCTCCAGCATTTGCGGCGCGAACCAGGTTGCAACTGGCTTCGTCAGGAGCGCAGATTAATCCGCCTGTTAAATGAGACGGCTCATATGCGGAGCGAAAAGTTGACTCCCGCTTCCTAGAGCACACATTCATGACCCGCTTCCCGCAGGAGGTCGAGCGACCACGCGAACTCCTCCTGAATGAAGACATAGTCCGTGTCATAGGTCGAGATGGCGAAGATGGGAACGCCGTTCGTCGATAGGGGCTCGATGAAAGAAAGCAGCACGCCGGTTTGCGAGAACGGAAATGGACCTTCGAGTTTCAGGCAGGTCCAGCGGTGTGGAGAATGCATTTCTGGAGGAACGTTGTCGATCGGACATACGATGGAAAGTTCCTCTGAAGTGCGGGTGATCGAACTGAGGCCGCTCTTGGTTGCCCAGTCGGGAACGAGCGCGTTGGGGGCGAGATGAACGATGGCGTAGAGGCCCGGCAGCGAGCGGAATTTCAGTTGATGGCGTTGCACTAGGGATCGACCTCGACTCGCATTCATTCCTCTCCACGCCACACTGCCTTGCTTCGCTCGGCGGACAGCCCCTTCGACTTCGCTCAGGGCAGGCTTGGCAGGCTGTCCGCACATACAAAAAGCGCTCAGCCTTCGATCGCCTTGCGCAGCGCGGCTTTCGCCAGAATGCGCGTGGAATCCAGCGTGGGCAGAGGAGACGATTCGGGCGTGACCAGCAATGGTATCTCGGTGCAGCCGAGTACCACCGCGTCGCAACCCTGGTCCTTCAGAGCGCGAGTAACTTCGACGAAGTAAGCCAGCGATCGCGGCAGAAACTGACCGTTGACCAACTCGTCGAAGATGATTTGATTGATGCGCTCGCGCTGCTCCGGGCCTGGAACGCGGTGCTCAATGCCGGCGGCCTTCAGCGCTTCAGGATAGACCGGGCCTTCCATCAGATAGCGCGTGCCCAGCACGGCCAGGCGTTTGAATTGGGAGCGTTGCGCCTGGCACGCGACTTCGCGCCCAATATGCAGCCACGGCCGGGCAGAGCGATGCTCGATCAGATCAAAAGCCTGGTGAATTGTGTTGTCGGGGCAAATCAGGAAATCCGCTCCGCCGCGCGCCAGTTTTTCCGCAGACGATATCATCAACTCGGCCACACCCGCCCAGTCGCTGCGTTCGATGTGCTTCATGTATTGCGCCAGCGGATAGGAATGCAGCGAGACCTCTGGGTGATTGTGGCGTCCGAGCATCTGTGACCCTTCGAGCGAAATCGTGCGGTAGCAGAGCGCGGCTCCCTCGGTGCTGCAGGCGACAATGCCGATGTGAAGCATGCCGGTTAGTCGTAGGTCTAAGGTATGAGGTTTATGGTCGAGTCTGTTCGACGATTCCCCCGCCTTCGATTGTAGCCGGACCGACCGCGTAGGGGCTGGCGTCGCGGTAGCGCTTTTCGAATTCTTCGCGGGTGCAAATCGTCTTCACATCGACGACACGATCGATCGCGAGAACGCCGTCAAGATGGTCGATTTCGTGCTGCAATAGCTCAGAGAGATTGCTCTCGTCGCCCGCTTCGAATTCGCGAGTTTCGCCCTGCAAAGTCTGATATCGGACCGTTACTTCTCGATGTCGTTCGACCTGCATGAAGATCGAGAGGAAACTCAGACAGGCATCCCAGACGACGATTTTTTCTGTGCTCCATTTGATGATTTCTGGATTAATCAGCGGCCGGGGGTCGGCTCCGGGCAACTTCAGAAAAATCACGCGCTTCAGTTCACCCAATTGGGGAGCGGCAATACCGCGCCCGTAGCCCGTTGCGGCGCGCCAGTGCGCAAGCGTGTCGGCGAGATCCTGCACGAGGCCGTGGACCTCATGCTCCGTCGGGTCTGCAATCCTCGCGGCTTTTTGCCGGAGCAGCGGGTCGCCGAGTTGCAGCACTGGACGGACAGGCATCGGGCAATTCCAGTTAAGGCAAAATCGAGAGCAGAGCCTGAGATTTTATAACATCGGGCGGCAGGCCGGAGTGCCGTAACTCCGACAGCCGAGGCGGCTGTCGCCACGTGTCTTCCGTCATCATCTGGCTGCGGCGGCGTCGAATAGGCTCAAAAGCTCGAGCTTTTTTTCGGCCGGCAGGAATGACGCTTCAAACGAGTTGCGCGCCAGTTCGCGCAAGTGTTCGTCGGTGAATCCGAAAGTTTCCTGGGCGAGTTGGTATTCCCGCGACAGAGTCGTCCCGAACAACGCGGGGTCGTCAGTATTGAGCGTGACCATCAGGCCTTGGTCGAAATAGTTTTTCGCCGGATGCTCAGCTATCGACTTGCACACCCCGGTGCGCAAGTTGCTCGTGATGCAGAGTTCGATAGGAATCTGTCGCTGGCCGAGTTCATCGATCAAGTCGGGGTCCTGCGCCGCGGTTAGGCCGTGCCCAATCCGCTCGGCATGCAGGTTAAGCGCACCCCAGATCGACTCCGGCGGCCCAGTCTCGCCAGCATGCGCGGTCAAGTGCAAGCCGTGATCGCCAGCGTATGCATAGACGCTGCGAAAAAGTTCCGGAGGGGCTTTGATTTCGTCGCCGCCAATACCAATTCCTACGACGTGGCGATCTTGGTAGCGAGCCGCGAGCTCAAAAACTTTTTGCGCTTCCTCGACTCCGAAGTGCCGGGTGGCGTCGAAGATCCATAGCAGCGACACGCCGAAATCGCGCGTACCCCGAGTCCGTCCCCGTTCCAATCCTTCAAAAATAGCGGCGAAATCCTGCTTCCTATAAAGGCACACACCTACCGCAACGTAAACTTCCGCGTGCAGCACATTCTCTTCTTTCAGTTGCTGCATCAGGCGGTAGGTCACGAACTCGTAGTCGTCGGGTCCGCGCAGGTGCGCGCTAACTTCCTTGAAGGCCATCAGAAAACTTTGAAAATCGTTGTATCCGTAGAGGGCCTCCACCTCCGCGAGATTCGCGCGCTCGCCCTGCCGTTTGCGCAATTCGAGCAGCGTAGCTGGTTCAACCGCCCCTTCGAGATGCAGGTGCAGCTCCGCCTTTGGAAGTTGACGAATAAAAGCATTTGGCGCGCGCACCGGCTCGGAACTCATTCGTCTGATTGTAGATTCTTAGGGAAGGATTTGCGAGAGTGTCTAAAGTTGCCGCCTACTTCCGCGCAAACTCGCTGCGGTGCCGGCTGTAGAAGACGTAGATCAGTAATCCAAGTCCCAGCCAGATCACGAAGCGGAGCCAGGTGATGATGGTGAGGCCCATCATCAGGCCGCCGCAAAGAATAATCGAAATCAACGGGAACCACGGCACAAACGGGACGCGGAAGGCGCGTTTGCGGTCGGGCTGCCTGCGACGAAGCAGGATCACTCCCAGCGAAACCAGAACGAAAGCGAAAAGCGTCCCGATGTTGGCGAGGTCGGCGGCGTCTCCAATGTCCACGAGGCCGGCGGGAATTCCTACGGCGAAACAGGCGATCCAGGTGGACCAATGCGGCGTCTTGTATTTCGGGTGCACCGCGGAGAATAGCTTCGGCAACAAGCCATCGCGCGACATGGCGTACCAGATGCGCGCCTGACCGTACTGAAACACGAGCAGCGAAGAGATCATGCCGGTCAACGCCCCGATCACGATGACCGATCGGAAGAAGGGGTGCACGCCCAGATACTTCATCGCGTAGGCCACGGGCGCTTCCGCGGCAGCGCCGGATACGAAGGTCGTGTACTTCATCATGCCGAGCAGGACGATGGCAACGCCGACGTAGAGCAGCGTGCAGACCACCAGCGACATGATGATGCCGAAGGGCAGATCTTTTTGAGGATTGCGCGATTCCTCGGCTGCGGTGGAAACCGAATCGAATCCGATGTAAGTAAAGAAAACGATGGCACCACCGGTGACGATGCCTGCAAAGCCAGAAGGAGCGAAGGGCACCCAGTTGGCGGGCTTGACCAGCATTCCGCCCACGACCAGGAAGGTCAGGATGGCGCCAATCTTGACCGTCACCATAATGTTATTGGTTTCGGCCGACTCCTTCACTCCGCGGACCAGCAGCAGCGTAAGAAGGAAAACGATAAGGAAGCCGGGAAGATTGAAATATGCGCCGGTCCACTCTCCGCCCGCCCAGACCGGGCTGGCCCATTTTTCCGGCAGGTTGAGGCCGAAGACCGCCAGCTGCGCTTTGGTATAGCCGGCGAAACCGACCGCGACCGCGACGTTCGAAACCACGTATTCGAGGATCAGGTCCCAGCCGATGATCCAGGCGAAAATTTCTCCGAGCGTGGCGTAGGAGTACGTGTAGGCGCTGCCGGCAATCGGGATCATCGAGGCCAGTTCGGCGTAGCACAATCCGGCGAAGCTGCAGGCAACAGCAACCAGTAAGAACGAAATCGCAATCGATGGTCCCGCCGGCGGGCGGCCGTGCATGAGCGCTCCCGCGGTGCTGCCGGTGCGCAGGAAATTTATGATTACGTCGAGCGCCTGCGCGTGCAGAAGCGAGGGAGCCCGGAAATACTCGCCAGCGGCTGCGGTGCCGGTCAGGATGAAAATTCCTGAGCCGATGATGGCGCCGATGCCGAGAGCGGTCAGCGACCACGGGCCCAGCGATTTGCTGAGCCGGTGTTCCGGCTCGTCAGCTTCCGAGATCAGCTTGTCAATCGATTTGCAGCAAAAAAGCTGGTTGTCGGAAGTGCGGATGACTTCGGCGGGTTCCGTGGTCGGTTGTGACAAGCCTTTTGGAATCTCCTGAAATTCAGCCGTCAGATCATAGCACTTGGCATTCAGCCAGCGAACGCTTCTCCTGCTTTAAGAAACGACGCCGGCTGAATGCAAGTGTCTGAACATGTGGAGACAGCCGCTCTCAGCTGTCCACCGAGCGAAGTTCGGCCTTCACCGCTTCGCCTGGCCGCGAGCCAGTTTCTTGACCTTGGGCTTTTTCGATCCGCGCGCATAATCGCGGGGCTTCAGCGGCTTCTCCGCTTTACGTTTCTTGCGAGCTGTACGTTTCGCTTTCTTGCGATCTTCTTTGCTGAGTTTTGTCGTGTTTGCCATGAATCCTTTTGAATTGTGAGATTGAGTGATTGAGTCATTGCGTGATTGAAGGACAATCGCTCAATCACCCAGTCGCTCAATGACTCAATTCCTTCAGGCCCTCTCCAGTTGCGCGTACTTCTCCACCAGCTTTTTCAAGCCGAAGCGAGGAAATTGTACCGTAATCTTAGCTTCTTCGCCTTCTCCTTCGCGCTGGTAGACGGTGCCTTCGCCGTATTTAGGATGGCGAACTCGCTGGCCGGGGCGGAATCCGCGCTTGCCCTTTGGCTCTTCGGCTGCGGGTTTAGGGACGTTAAACTTCTTGCCGCGGCTGGCGAAAAACTCGGCAATGTTCTCAATGGAGTTGTAAGGGCGTGCTGGGGCCGTCGGCTTTTGCCGCGTTTGCGCTGCGACGCTCTCGCGTCCGTGCCACGCCGCGCTTTGGTCTTCGTCCTCGTAGGAATAATGCGCACTCTCGGCAGCTGCGGGACTTCGCCCCGCCGGACGGGCGAATGCGCCCGTCGCTACGCGAGCTTTGCTTGCCCCCAGTTCTTCTAACAGGGGCGCGGGGACTTCTTCCAGAAAGCGCGACGGAACGCTGGCCTCGGGCAGATCGGTCCCGTATCGCCTGCGATAAACCGCGCGCGTCAGGATCAGTTGATCCATAGCACGAGTCATGCCGACGTAGCACAGGCGTCGCTCCTCTTCAATGTCCTCGGGCACCAGCATCGTACGGGAATGCGGAAACAATCCTTCTTCCAGGCCGCTCAGAAAGATCAAGGGAAACTCCAGTCCCTTGGCGGCGTGCAGGCTCATCAGCGTAATCTGGGCGCGCGCATCGTAGTCGTCGGCCACCAGCGCGGCGTGGTCCAGAAACTGATCAAGCGTCTCCGCGCGGTCGCGCGAGTCCATGGCCGCGTTGACCAGTTCGCGCAGGTTCTCAATGCGGGAGAAGGCCTCTGGCGTGTCCTCTTCTTCAAGCACCTTGATGTATCCGGTGCGGTCGATCAGGAATTTCAGAATATCGGCTGTGCTGACCGTAGGAGCAGGAGATGAATCAGCCCTCGCCCCAATCTCCGGTTCCGCGGGCCGTTCGGCGTCGGGAGCCCCTTCCGCTGAAGCGCTATCCGCCGTAGCGCCGGCGTCCTGCCGGCTGTCGTTGAAGGTCTCAGCCTCCGCTGCCGTGTCCACCTCAGAAGCCGCAGGCTCCAGATCCGCGGCACCAAAATCAAAAGAGAAATTCCCGAATTCGCTCGGGTCGAATGCGGTCGCATCTTCGTCCGAAGGCGGCAGGGCTTCGCCCTGCTGGACAGCCGAGGGCGGCTGTCCCCACATGGACCGTTCCGCGCCCGCGGGTGAGGGCGCCCGCGCCACACCGTCCTCTAACTGCTCCACGAATGTTCCCGACAGCATGGCCCGGGCGTCTTCGATCAACTGGCGGAAACTCTGCAGCGACGCTAGCGCCCTCTGCGGCAACAGCTGCCGGCGGATCGCCTCCCCAATCGCGCCCCATAACGACAATCCCGTCTCCAGCGCAAGCTTTTCCAATATGTCAATCGTTCCCTTGCCAATGCCGCGCGTCGGCGTGTTAATCACCCGCAGCAGCGAAATCGAGTCGTCCGGATTATGGATCACTTTCAAATACGAGATCATGTCCTTGATCTCGGAGCGTTCGTAGAAAGAAAATCCGCCGACCACGTGATACTTCAACCCGTAGCGGCGCATAGCCTCTTCGAACAATCGTGATTGCGAGTTAGTGCGGTAGAGCACGGCGGCTCGCGGAGTCTCCCCTCGCTCGCCCGCTTCACGAATGTAGCGTGCAATCCAGTCGGCCGCGAACAGCGCCTCATTCTCGCCGTCCGGCGCCTCGTAGTATCCAATTTTTGTGCCGCCCTGCCGCGAGGTCCACAAGTTTTTTCCCTTGCGGCGCACATTGTTCGCCACTACAGCCGAGGCCGCCTGCAGAATATTTTGTGTCGACCGGTAATTCTGTTCGAGGCGAATGATCTTCGCCTCCGGGAAATCCTGCTCGAATTCGAGAATGTTGCGAATGTCGGCGCCCCGCCACGAATAGATCGACTGATCTTCGTCGCCAACCGCGCAAACATTGTGGCGCTCTCCGGCGAGCAGGCGCATGAGTTCGTATTGCGGACGGTTCGTGTCCTGGTACTCGTCGATCAGCAGATACTGAAAGCGGCGGTTGTAGTAGTCGCGCACCGTCGCCGAAGACTTGAGCAGGCGCACGGCTTCCAGCAGAAGATCATCGAAGTCGAGCGCGTTCGCCTTGCGCAATTCCTTGCGATACTCCTCGTATAGATGCGCAATCTTCTCCGTCTTGGGATCGCCCGATTGCAGGTAAAGTTCCTGCGGATCGAGCATGTGATTTTTCGCCCACGAAATGCGGCCTAACACGGTACGCGGCGTAAGTTGCTTGTCGTCAAGGCCGAGCCGCCTCATCACGCCTTTCACTACAGCCTGCTGGTCGCTCTCGTCATAGATGACAAAATTCTTTGTATGCCCGATCGGCGGCTGCCCCGGCGTAGACGAAGGAATCCGCATGGCTTCAATGTCGCGCCGCAACATCCGTACGCAAAAGGAATGGAACGTCGAGATCACGGGTTTGGCAATGCTCAAGCCGCCCACCAGTTTTTCGACGCGCGCGCCCATTTCGGCAGCGGCCTTATTGGTGAACGTCATCGCCAGAATGGACTCCGGCATTACCCCTTTATGCTCGATCAAATAGGCGATGCGATAGGTGATGACGCGGGTCTTCCCGCTGCCGGCGCCGGCGAGAATCAACACCGGGCCCTCAGTAGTTTCTACGGCTTCACGCTGTTGCGGGTTCAGTTGGTCGAGAAAAGACAAAACGAAAGTGGCTCCAAGGTCGCTATCTCAATTTTACAGTGGTTTCTCCGACCACGGGATTACACGCCCCGATTTCCCACCTCAAATTCCCGAAACAGTCGCTCTAGTCGCGGCTCATCGGCCTCCGGCAGCCATTAATTTCCCGCAAGCCCAAGGCTGCAAACCGTTCTTCCCCCGGAGTGAGACGGACGATGCGCTAAACGGCCTCTCGTTTCGCAAGTCAAGAAAACGAAACACCGGCACGTTGTATTCCGTAAGCGAGACGCGCTTGTCCGCCTCGGAGGAGCCTCTATGAGCCTGAAAATTTTCCTGCCGTTGACCCTTCTGCTGATGATGGCTGCTGTAGTGATCCTGGACCAGCGAGACGCGCGAGCGGGCGAGGTTAGCCCAACTTCAGGTTACAAAGTGCTGGAGCCGATTGCGCATGGCAATCTAACCGTTTTTCCCGTGGTCGCCGCGAAAAGCTATCCCACCGGAGAATTTCTGACTCTCGACGAAGGTCTGCGCTCTGGAGAAGTCGTGGTCACCGAAGCCGGCAACGTGCAAGGCTTGATCCGTCGGCATCCCGGGCCAGCCATCCACCACGACGGTGCGCAGGTAAATCGCCTGGTGCTCGTAAACAATTCCAAACGTCCGCTGCTGTTGCTTGCCGGAGAGATCGTCTCCGGCGGCAAGCAGGATCGCGTGATCGGGAAGGACCGCATCGTACCCGCCGAAAGTGATCCGGTCGATCTGAGCGTCTTTTGCGTTGAGCCCGGACGCTGGGTCGCGACCAGCGAACACTTCGGGGCCTCCGAAGCCATGTACGGCGGCGCTGCAGCAGGCGCCGCGCACGCCTCCCCTCCCATGGCCATCATGGCGCAGCCCTCCGTGCGAGCCAAGGCCATGGGCGACAAGAACCAACAGGAAGTCTGGGACGCCGTGAACGCTCAAAAAGAGCAGGTCACGGTCGAAGTCACCGCCACGGCGCCGGCTGTCGCCACGGAGATGGCGCAAGTCAGTTCCTATGCCAAAGTAAATGAAAACCAGGAGGTCAGGAAGCGCGTGGACGCAATCGCTAAGCCGATCGAGCAGAACTATCAAAGCCTGATTCACCAGCTTCGCGATCGCAACGCAGTCGGCGTCGTAGTAGCGGTGAACGGGCGCATCATTTGGGCCGATATTTTTGCCAGCACCGATCTGCTGGAAAAATACTGGCCGAAACTGGTGCGCTCCTATGCCTCCGAAGCCGTGGTCACGCGCGCCAAGGAAGTTGAGGTCACGGTGAGCCGTGCCCAAGCCTTCCTCGCCGACATGGAAGGTCGACGCGAGATGATTGAGAGCGAGCCCGGAGTCTACCGCCACACGGAAGTGACGGGTGATGGATTCAAAGCGTTCTCCCTGACCTCCCTATTGCCGAAAACGGGATTCGACGTGCACGTGGCGAAAATGGCGGAGTAGGAAGGCAGTGATCAGTGATCAGTGGCCAGTGGTTCGTTGTTCACAAATCACTGGCCACAATCACTGGCAGCGAGCTCTTCCGGACGGCTTTGCATTTCTCGGCGTTCTTTGCGGAAGTTCTCGGCGCACTCAGCGGTTAAAAGCTCTAAACCGCAGAGAACGCGGAGTAGATCCGCAGAGAACGCCGAGTAAATCCGCAGAGTTCGCAGAGAACGATCAATGTGCACTGGTCGCCAGCACCTTCAGAATTTCCCGGGCAAGTTTGCCGGAGTCGGCGCCTTCCATGTTAGTTAACACGACGACCCCGGCGCGCAGTGACGGCGCGATCAGGAATTGAGTGCTGCATCCCTGCTGGCCTCCGGCGTGACCGGCTACCGCAATATCATCCTCAGTCGAGGTCGCCCATCCGAGCGCGTACTCGTCTTTGGATCCGTCCGAAGGCTTCAACGGCGTCCACATTAAATCGCGCGTGGCCCGGCGCATCAACTTGTCGTTCAGAATCGCAACTTCAAATCGCGCCATGTCTTCCGCCGACGACAGCCATCCGCCACCCGGAATCTTATAGCTCGAATCGAGGAAGTCGGCATTCTGCACCACGCCTGCATCAGTCTTCTGATAGAAGCGCGTGCGATAAGGAATGATCGTGAATCGATTGTCGGCCTGCGTGGTTTCCATCCGCGCGGGAACGAAAACATTCTGCCGCACGAAGTCCACATATTTCTCCACCGACGCTCCCTCAATCACGCAACCCACCAGAGTGTAGCCTTGGGTTGAGTAGTGAAATTGCTTTCCCGGCTCCGAGACCAGCGGATCGTTCTTAAAAAAGTCGAGCCCAGACTGAATCGTATCCTCGAAATGCTTCGTGTTTCCTACCTCAGGATCATCCTGCGAATCGCTTTTGTAGTGCCGGATGCCACCCAGATGACCCATTACCTGGCGCGTCGAAATCGGCCATGGCTTTTGCGGAAAGGCCGGGCAATATTTCTGTACGGGAGCATCGAGATCGAGTTTGCCTCGCTCGAATAGCTCCATCGCCGCCGTAGCCGTCAGCGACTTGGAAATCGAGCCCAGCCGGAATAGAGTATGTTCGCTGGCGGGAACGTTATTCTCCATGTCGGCCAGCCCGAAGCCGCCGCTCCACTCGTACTCCCCGTTCTCGACGATCGCTACCGCCAGGCCGGGGACGTGCGAGTCAGCCATAAACTCCGAGACGGCCGCCTCGATCTTCGTCCGCTTTTCCTGGGAGAGTTTGTGTTCCTGGGCTTGAGAACCGGCAGCAAAAACTGCGCAGAAAACGACCGCTGTGACGAATGGCGTCAGCTTATTTTGACGAAAGTTTTCACGCGAGATCATGAGCCATTGTAGTGCAGCTCATACAACAGCTCGTACAACGAAGAAGCCTGCTTACTGCGTCACCGTGGCCTGGTAGCTCACGGCCTGCCAATGACCCGCATGGCGAACCCACACGCGAGTATAGCGATAGGGTCCGCTGAAGTCCTCTCCTAGTTGATGGCCCTTCACGTCCGCCCGAGCTGTAACCACGGCAGTATCGCCGTAGACTCGTACCACCATATCGCTGACGTCAATGGTGTCGTATTTTAGTTGTCCATTCTTGCGAGCCGAAACCGTATCCTGCTTGGTGGTCACTTGCCCGAGCGGCGTGATCGCAACGTAGTCATCGGCCAGCGTACGCCGCGAAAACTCGGCATCGCGGTGGATGCTGGCCTCGCGCGCCTGCCGCTCCATGTCCACAATCTCTCGGATCGTCGCCTGGTCCGCGGAATCAATCGATGGCCGGGAATGAACTGATACGGGCTGCGCCGAAAACAATGGCAGCGCCAATACCAGCCCGAACAATAACACTCCAAACTTGTTGATCACCATGAGACCTCCGCAGTTTGCGAGGGGACAGAGATCCGCCTGACCGAGCTACGCAACTTTGGATGCTGCAGTTCCGTGGAAAAAGCACCCGCTGTCGAGATTTGTGCGAATTTTGTTAACGTGTCGAGATTCCCGAGTCATCCTCGACGATTGCCCCCGGTGTGCAGACTCTCCGCACGCCGTTTCGTTTGCATTTTCCGCAACAGTGGCCGGATGCCTACACCTTAAGCCGCCATACAGCTTTCCAGCTTTTGCGGATTCCAAGCGCTGAACTAGGACATATCGTTGCAACTTCTCTTCCACGATCCAGTTCGTCCAAATCCTTGACAGGATGGAGCGGATCGCTCCTCGGCCGGATCTTGTATGTCCACTCCGGAACCGGATTGTCCAAAATCGGACAGGGAAATCTTCCACGTGAACTTTTCTCTTTGCAGCTGAGTCCGGGTCCCTTATGGGTACGAACAAGCTCGGCATCTAGTAGAATCAAGCCTCCGTTCGAAGCATGGCTGACATCCGTCGTGGTCTAATCATCGTGAACACAGGCCCGGGCAAAGGCAAGACCACCGCCGCCATGGGAACTGCTTTGCGCGCGGTCGGCCAGGGGATGAAGGTGCTGATGCTGCAGTTTCTGAAAGGCTCATGGCACTACGGTGAACTGGATGCCGTGCAAGCCTTCGGCGACAACTTCGTGATGAAGCAGATGGGCCGCGGCTTCGTGAAAGTGGGAACGGAGAAACCGGATCCCGAAGATGTCCGCATGGTCGAAGACGCCTGGAACGAGGCGGATCGCGCCATTCAATCCGGACAGTGGGATCTGGTCATCCTCGACGAGATCAATTACGCCATCAGCTATGGCATGCTCGATCCAGCCAAGGTGGTCGACAGCTTGAAAAAGAAGCCGGAAATGGTGCACGTCATCTTGACGGGCAGGAACGCGCACCCCACAATTGTCGAGGCCGCCGATACGGTCACCGAAATGCGCCAGGTCAAGCACGCCTACGAAAAAGGAGTCATGGCGCAGAGAGGAATCGAATACTGAACGATTGATGATTGAAGATTTGTGATTGCAGATTGAAGAGCCTAAGGCGCACGCGGTTTTCAATCAGCAATCAGCAATCACAAAATCAACAATTTCTTTTATGGCTTGGTTTAAACGCGAATCCGGCGAGCTCGACACTTCGGGCGAGAAAAAAGTCCGCACCGAGGGCTTGTGGGTCAAGTGCGAGGGCTGCCGCCAGATCATCTGGAAGAAGGATCTGGAAGAGAACATGAACGTCTGCCCGAAGTGCGAAAAGCACTTCCGGATCGATGCGCGTACCCGGCTCGCGCAGCTGCTCGACGACAATCAATACGAGAGTTTCGACGGAAACCTGTCTTCCACCGACCCGCTGAAATTCGTCGACTTGAAGCCTTATTCCTCGCGGCTGAGACAGGCGCAAAAAGATACCGGCCTGAAAGACGCCATCATCAATGCCCAGGGCAAGCTGCTAGGGCGGCCGGTAGTCGTGAGCGCCATGGAGTACTCCTTCATCGGCGGCAGCATGGGCGCGGTCGTGGGCGAAGCGATTACCCGCGCGGTCGAGCGTTCAGCCGATTCGCGCACGCCCCTGATCATCGTCTCCGCATCCGGCGGCGCTCGCATGATGGAAGGATTGATCAGCCTGATGCAGCTGGCCAAAGTTTCATCCGCTCTGGCCAAGCTGGACAAAGCCAAAGTTCCGTTCATTTCGCTCTTGACCGATCCCACGACCGGTGGCGTTACGGCATCATTTGCCATGCTTGGAGATTTGAATATTGCCGAGCCCGGCGCCCTGATCGGGTTCGCAGGCCCGCGCGTGATTGAGCAAACCATCCGCCAGAAGCTGCCGCCCGGCTTTCAACGCAGCGAGTTCCTGCTCGAACACGGCATGCTCGACGCAGTCGTTTCCCGCAAGCAACTTAAGCCCTATATAGCAAGGGCGCTGGAGTTCATGGCGGCGTAAGAAAAGCAGCCTTCAGCTATCAGCCGTCAGCCGTCAGCTAAACCGATCGAACATTTTTTTGACGCCTGGGTGCCCCATTTCTCGCGCTTTTTGCGAGAAGTGGGGGTTTTCCGGCAGGCCACGCGAGATTTCCAGTCGTCCACGAGGCTGGTAATCTGAAAGCTCAATGAGAGCTGACAGCTGAAAGCTTTCTCCCCATGTCCTACGAAACCGCAGTCGCGAGCATGTTCGCGCTTGGGCACGAGTTAGTCCATACGCCCTCGAACAAGTTCGATCTGGCGCACATGCGCATACTGCTGAGCGCCATGAATCATCCCGAGCGGGAGTTTCCTGCCGTGCTGATTGCGGGAACCAACGGTAAAGGCTCGACGGCGGCGACCCTGGCATCCATTCTGCAAGCCTCAGGGCTGAAGACGGCCCTCTATACGTCACCCCATCTGGTACGGATCAACGAACGCATCCGGGTGAATGAACAAGAAATCAGCGACGATGATTTTGCCCGTCTGCACAACGAAGTCGACCAAATGGCCGAGCGGCTGATCGAGCGCCGCGAGTTGCCCTGGCATCCCAGTTTCTTCGAGATGATGACCGCAATTGCCTTTGTCCACTTCGCGCGCGAGAAGGTCGAGATTGCGGTGCTGGAGGTAGGCATGGGCGGGCGGCTCGATGCGACCAATGTGGTCGAGCCATTGGTAAGCGTGATCGCCGACATTTCGCTCGACCATCAAAAGTTCCTCGGCAACACTGTTGGGGAAATCGCGCGTGAAAAGGTCGGCATCATCCGGCCGGGTGGCGTGGTCGTCACTCTGCCGCAACAGCCAGAAGCCAATGACGTTATCGGGAACACGATACTTGATCTGGGAGCGCGCGGAGTGAGCGCGGTGCAATATGTGCCGCCCGTGTCGCCGGGCAGTCGCGAGTGCCTTGTACCGACGGCGAAGAAGCTTTTAACCGCCGAGCACGCTGAGGAAAGGGAGAACGCCGAGAAAGACGGCGGCACTTACTTTTCCCGGTATCCGCTTCAGGTCATGGGCAAACAGATTCTCGTGGAGTCACCTTTGGTTGGGCGACATCAACTGCGTAACGTGGCTCTGGCAGTCGCTGCGGCCGAGGAGTTAGCCAATGCCGGCCTTCGTGGGATCACGCCTGAATCGATTGAGCGTGGGATTCGCCAAACCCGCTGGCCGGGACGATTTCATGTTGTTTGCGCGAGGAACGGATGGCCGGAGATCGTCTTCGATGTGGCGCACAATCCGGCGGGTGCGTGGGCCCTCCGCTCCGCCCTTTCGGAGCGTTATGACAACCGTCCGCTGATTTTCGTTTTCGCGGCCATGCGCGACAAGGCAATCTCGGAGATGACGGAGATCTTATTCCCGCTGGCCGAGCGGGTGATTGCAACCCGGCCGGAGAATCCGAGGGCGGCGTCGCCGAAAGAAATCCAGGATGCAGGAAGGCGTACCGGAGCCGAGATTGAAACGGTCTCTGATGTTGGAGCAGCCCTGGAGCGCGCTCGCGCCCTTTCGGGACCGCAAACGGTTATGGTGGTGACGGGTTCAATCTATCTGGTCGGGGGAGCGATGCGCCTGCTCGGAGTCCAAACTTGAGATTGTATGTATGCTTCTGTATGACAAATGTTCCTGCAGGAACACTGTGGAAGTCTTTAAAGCCGGGAATCAGAAGACCGGTCCCGCCTGTAAGCGAAGCCAAACGCCAGCTATTCCTGCGCGCCCACTTTCGCCTAGAATGGAAATGTGCCGGAAGTGAATTCATCGGTTGACCAGGTGGAAAAAGATGAGCCCGAGAACGGTGCGCCCGGGCCCATTGCGGGCGCGGCTTCGCGGCTTAGCCCCCACGCCATTCCGGGAAAGCAATATGGCTGGCTGAGCCGGCTGCGTTCCTATTTCTTCTATGACCCTCTGATCTGGCTCTACACGCTGGTTATGGGGCTGTTGGCACTACCGGGTGGAGTATTCGACGAGAGTGGCCGGCGGCTGCACTGGTTTTCAACCACATGGTCGCGGCTGATCATGGGAACCATCTTCTCGCCAGTGAAGGTCACTGGGCTCGACAAGATCGACATTACCAAGCCTCACGTCTATGCGGTCAATCACGCATCGGCGCTCGACATTCCTGTGCTCTACGCGAATCTGCCATTTCAGTTTCGCATCGCCTTCAAGAAGGAACTGCTGTCCTATCCCGTGGTGGGCTGGCAGCTCAAGCGATCGGGGCAAGTCTGCATCGACCAGCAGAATCCATCCCACTCAGTCAGCAGTATTCGGAAGGCTTTGAAAGGGTTGAAGGCGGGATTGCCGCTGGTGATTTTCCCCGAAGGCGGACGCACGCCCGACGGCGAGATCAAGCCCTTCCTGCAAGGAGCATTTTTTCTCGCGATCAAGGCGCAGGTTGATATTGTTCCCGTAGCTCTGATCGGAACCTACGAATTGCTCCCCATGAATACCTATCACATCAAGAGTCGTCCGCTGGAAATGCGTGTGGGCGAGCCCATTTCGACGGTTGGCCTGAAAGGCCGTGATTTAGAAGCGCTCTCCGCCAAGGTGCAGAAAGCCGTCGAAGACCTGTATTACCGCTCGTAGAGATGTTACCCGCAAAGTGTCTTCGATTTCAGGCGGCCTTCGTTTTTTCGTCACAGAGCTGCTGATAATAATCCCGCCCGCGCTGGTAGCCGCGCGTGAACGCTTCTTCGAGGTCAACACCCGGATGCTCGCGCTGAGCATCTTCCAGCGCTGCATTCATCTCCCCGGATACCTGGTCAAATTCCATGCAGCGGGTTCGCGCGTGCAGCGCCGCCTGAAATCCCAGGCGATAATATTTCTCATCTTCGGCAAAATTCTTACCGGTTTTTGAGTAATGGCTCTCCTCGGCGCTGCGCAGGCCGATCCACCATTGTTCGCGGGCAGCATCCACCGACTCCGCTCGCTCCGTCTTCATCAGTTCGCGAAGGGCCGCAGCCGACTCCTCATTCTCCACCAGCGCCACAACCACGCTTCGGCCCTGCCGCAGTGCGTCTTCGTAGACAAAGATCTCATCCTCCGGTAATCCCTCCGTGGTCGCCTTCTCCATTTTGTCGCCCACGCTCGCGCCGACGGTGGCGCCTGCCGCTCCCACAATCGCCGCTCCCAGTAAGCCCAGCGCGGTGATCGGTCCCACGCCTGGTATCAAGGCGACCAGAAGAGAACCTCCGGTGATGCCAACTCCACCGCCAAGCAGTGCGCCAATCGCTTTCCCCATGCCGGGCTGCTCGGCAGTGTCGGTCGGCACAGACTGCATTTCGCGGTCTACCTGTTCCAAGCTACCAGGAGTCAATAACGTGATTTTGTCGGCTGGAATGCCCGCTTGCGATGCGTCTAGCACTACGCGCTCTGCCGCCTCGCGCGTTTTGAATACTCCACTCACTGTTTCCATAGGGGACCTCGTAGACCGCGAAGTTTAGTGTGGCGGACAAATCGCCGCAAGCCGAAATTTTTGATGCGAAATCACGGTCCGAGGCTACATTGAAATATTGGAACCACTTTTCACATGTCCGTAACCTTTCCCTGCCGGCCAGCGTTACCCTTATGTAAGGCAAGGCCGCGGAGAATGCGTTGAAGGCTCTGAAGAAAGAAGCGGACGAGCGGCTTCTCATCGAGGCTGCACAGCAGGACCCCGCCCGCTTTGCCGATCTTTATGAACTCAACTTCGAGCGCGTGTACGCCTACATTGTGAGGCGGGTGGGCAACCGGACCGAGACCGAAGATCTGACCTCGGAGGTGTTTCACCAGGCGTTGGCGAACCTGAAACGATTTGAATGGCGAGGCATTCCATTCGCGGCATGGCTGTTCCGGATTGCGGCGAACCTGATTTCTGACCGTTGGCAGCGCTCCGGCCGGGAAGTTCCCGACGATTCGGGCCAGATCGATGCTGTGAAAGTGAGCCCGGCGGAGATCGAAGAGGTAGAGCGCCGGGCCACGATCTTTCGCTTAGTCGAAAGTCTGCCGCCTGAGCAGAAACGCGTGGTTGTGCTCCGCTTTGTCGAGCAGAAAAGCATTAAGGATGTCGCGCGCGAGATTCGCAAGACTGAGGGCGCGGTGAAGCAGTTACAGTTCCGAGCGCTCAGCAGTTTGCGGGCGCGCATGGAGGGTGCCGATGCCTAAGCGCTCTCTGAATTCGGGAAATGGCGATACCAAGAAGATCGAGCAGCTCAACCAGGCTGTCGAGAAAATGCTGGCCCGGGATGACGGGCGGGTGACGAAGGCGGGGGCGGAGATTGAGCCACTGGTGCGCATCGCGGCGGACTTGCGCAATCTGCCGAGTGCGAGTTTCAAGGCACGATTGAAATCCGAATTAGGAGGAAAGAGGCGTATGTCTACCGTCGCCGAACCAATCACCGCGACTCGCACCTTTGCGAGCCCAAGACTAAGCTTTAAGGATGCCGCGAAGGCCATTGAGTTTTATGAGAGAGCTTTTGGCGCGAAAGAAATTTTCCGCTTTGAGGCTGGAGGGAGCATTCCACATGCTGAGATCACCATCGGAGACTCACAGATCATCTTGTCCGATGAGTGGCCAGAAGGAGGCAGGTTCAGCGCCGAAACGCTGGGCAATTCGCCGATCAGCATTGTCATCCATGTCCCTGACGTGGATGCGTTCGCGGAACATGCGGTTTCGGCGGGCGCGGAAGTCATTCTTCCGCTGAAAACTCAGTTCTACGGCCGCCGCGACGTCACCTTCCGCGATCCCTTTGGATACAACTGGACTGCCCTCACCGTGGTCGAGGAAATGTCGGTGGAAGAAATGCACCGGCGCATGGAAGGAATGACGACCGGACCGGAAGGCGGGGAGATGCCTGGGCAGAAAGAAAAGCGCGTCAATCCCGTTCCGCGCGGTTTCCGGATGGTCACGCCATATCTCGTTGCCGCCGATGGACTGGCGCTTCTGGAATTCGCAAAACAGGGCCTGGGAGCTGAAGAAATGATGCGCGCGGTAATGCCCACAGGCGTGCACGCCGAAGTCCGCCTCGGCGACACCACGCTGATGATGGGCGGCGGTCTTCCCGGCAAGAAATTTCCCGGCACGCTGCAGCCGAACGCGCTCCACATCTACGTGGAAGATGCGGATGCGCTGACTGAAAAGGCCGTTGCTGCGGGAGCAACGCTCATCGACGCAGTGCGCGATCAGGAGTATGGTGAGCGCTCCAGCACGGTGAAGGACCTGGCGGGCAACTACTGGTGTATCGCCACCGCCAAGGGTGAGAGCTATGTGCCCAAGGGCCTGCATAGCGTGAATCCGTATCTGCATCCGCGGCGCGCGGAACCCTTGATCGGCTTCCTGAAGCGAGCCTTTGGAGCGCAGGAGGTGGCGAAGTACGCTTCACCGGATGGCGTGGTGCATCACGCTGTGGTGAAGGTCGGCGATTCCGTACTTGAGATGGGCGAGGCCCATGGCAAGTACGAGCCGATGGAAGCGATGTTTTACCTGTACGTTCCCAACATGGAGGCAGTCTACCGTCAGGCGTTGGCGGCGGGAGCGACTTCGTTCCAGGAGCCGACGGATCAGCCCTACGGCGATCGCAATGCCGGTGTGAAGGACGCCTTCGGGAACAAGTGGTACATCGCCACTCACGTCAAAGATGTCGCCATGTAAGTGAGTGCCGGCGTTCGCCTTCTGAACGCCGGCTTTCGGATTTCCAGAGCTGAGTGGCATGCTTGGGTTTTTCGGATGATGTAATTACCGATTACAGTCAAAACCTCCACGCCAATGAGAGGAATAGGACTGTTACGACAATTGACCGGCCATTCCATTCCAACTTAGAGTTGCTGTCCCACGCAGTCGCTGGTACTTATCCTTGCGGAATGGGCCGATACGGCACGTAACGGCCTCCTGTGTTCAGCATCACCCCGAACCGTGACCCTCATCATCGCCCCACGCAGCCGAGGCGAAGAGGCTTTATCTTGAGGCTTTCTGTGCTTTGTGCTGCGCGTCACCGGTGCTCTCAGCTCTGGCCCTATTGACCATGCGTGAAGAGCGGGAGTGAATAGGAACTTTGCTGCTTTGATTTTCGTAACTTTGGTTATGAGCCGATTTGTCGGCAGCTTCGGCGAGGTACTGCGTGCTATGTGGACGCACAAACTTCGCTCCTTCCTCACGATGTTTGGTATTGCCTGGGGAGTGGGGTCGCTGCTGCTCCTGGTTGGATTAGGAGAGGGTTTTCGCGCGGGAACCGCCAAGCAAATGGCGAGCTTCGGCGAGGACTTCATGCAGATTTACAACGGACGCGTACCGGCGATTGGTGGCAGCCAGCTTTCGGCTCGCCAGTACTACTTGAACTATCAGGACTATTTGGACATTCGCAACTCGCAGTTTGTCCGCAATGCCACGCCAATCATCTACCGCGGCGACCTTCGCCTGGTGAGCGAGTTTGGCAGCAGCAACGGATATGTTGATGGCTCCGAGCCGCAGTTCTCCAGCATTCGCCACCAGCCAATCGACCAGGGGCGATATTTGAATTGGAACGATGAACGCGAGCGCAACAATGTCTGCGTGATTGGAAGCGAGTTTGTGCGCATATTATTCCCCGGTCGGCCAGCCGTCGGTGCCAGGCTGCTTATCAATGGCGTGCCGTTTGAGGTGGTGGGGACGATGGAGAAGGTTGGTCACGGAAACAACAATGGCCAGAACATGCGCCTGATCATGCCTTATACCACCATGGCTACCTATTTCCCGATGCAGGGAGCAGGCAACGCAAAAGCGATTAAGTATGTAGCCTACCAGCCGATTACACGGGAGCAGCACGCACAAGCCAAGAAGGCCGTGCGAAGTATCGTTGCACGAAACCATAACTTTGATCCTGAGACGCCCGACGCCTTTGACGATTGGGACTCGATCGCGACTGCAGAAATGGTCGGCAAAATCTCGGATGCGATGGATACGTTCCTGGGAGCCGTTGGCTTGGTGACACTCGGTCTGGGCGCAATCGGGGTGATCAACATTATGCTGGTGTCGGTAACGGAGCGCACTAGGGAGATCGGCCTGCGCAAGGCTTTGGGTGCGACCAGACGCAACATCTTATTCCAGTTCTTCCTCGAAGGGCTGATGCTTACCGGAATCAGCGGCGCCATTGGCGTGGGCGCAGCCTATGTGGCCACCAAGCTATTCGGACTTGCGCCGCCGATCGAGGGATTCGAATTGCCCCACATTTACCCAGCGACCGCGGTGCTCGCCATGGGTAGCCTTGCCTTGGCTGGCATTGTCGCCGGACTCTATCCCGCGCGGCAGGCCGCCTTGCTCCAGCCCGTAGAAGCCCTTCGTCAGGAGTAGCGAATGATCCGCGCGAAAGATGTGTTCTCGGAAGCGTATGGATCACTCAGGAACAACCGTCGGCGAAGTGCACTTACCATGCTGGGCATGGCTTGGGGGATCGCCACCGTAGTGCTGTTGCTGGCCTATGGCACGGGTTTCTCAACTGCCATTGTCAACATATTCAGGAGCTATGCCAGCATGGCGGCGATGGGCATCGCGGGCGGGCGCACTTCGATGCAGGCCGGAGGAAACAAGGCCGGTACCAGTGTCCGGCTCACTGTGGATGACATTGATCGTGTTGTGGTGAATGTGCCGGCGGTGACCCGCATCACTCCCGAATCATTTCTTGATGAGCCCGTCAGCTACGAGGGCCGTTCGTACGTTTGGAGCATTCATGGCGGCAATTCCGCACTCCAGGAGATCCAGAATCTGCAAATGGATCTCGGTCGTTTCTACAATGCTGGAGATTTGCAACTGCGCTCGCGTGTGTGCGTGCTGGGCTCGGAATCCAAGGAAAAACTATTTTCCGGCCGTTTCCCCGTGGGCGAGAAGATTCGAATCAGCGGCATTCCCTACGAAGTAATCGGTGTGCTTCGGCCCAGACCCCAGGAAGGCACTGAGAACAGTATCAACCGCGTCGTCTACATCCCCTTCTCCACGCTGAGCGACTTCCGCAATACGTACTACATCGACATGATCTGGCTGGATTTTCTCGGCTACAACTATGAAGGCGTGGAGAAGTCGGTTCGCAGTACGCTGGCAGCACAACACAATTTCCGTTCTGACGATAAGCGGGCTGTGTTCGTGTTCAGCATGATGGAGCAGCTTTCGCAATTTCGCATCATTACGATGGCGCTGCAGGTGATGCTTGCCTTTATCGGGACTCTGACTCTGGGGATTGGCGGCGTGGGGCTCATGAACATCATGCTGGTGAGCGTAACCCAGCGCACGCGTGAAATTGGAGTAGAGAAAGCGTTGGGTGCTCGGCGCTTTGATATCGTCCTGCAGTTCTTGTCCGAGGCGCTCGCGATTACCTTTATGGGCGGCGTTTTAGGCATTGGATTGGCCTATATCATTTCCTTCTCTGCGGGAAATCTCACCTTTTACAGTGCGCTTGCCCAGCACGGAGAGGCGGGCGACATTCGACTCATCATTTCACCGGTTAGCGTGTTGGTTGCTACCGCAATTCTGGCGCTGGTGGGATTGGTCAGCGGCATGATTCCAGCAATACGCGCGTCACGTCTCGATCCGATCGAGGCATTGCGCTACGAATAGGACGGTTTTTTTCGAACACTCCTTGTAACAAGACGATTTGCGCTCAGCGACTTCCGCCGCCGGTGGTTTGACCCTCTTTGAGCGCTCCAATAAACTGAGAGATTCAGAACACCTGCAGGTTCGACATTATGGCTGACAGCATTCATGTGAAGCTCCCCGACGGGAGCGTGAAGGAAGTTCCCAAGGGTACTACTGCGCTCGACGTTGCCAAGTCCATCAGTCCGCGTCTCGCGGACGCGGCGCTGGCCGCGAAAACCAATGGCGACCTGATCGACTTGACTCGTCCACTGGAAAAGGATACCGACCTGCGCCTGCTGACCGACAAGGATCCCGAGGCGCTCGAGGTTTACCGGCATTCGTCCGCGCATCTGCTGGCCGCTGCGGTGCTCGAACTTTTTCCCGAGACGAAGCTCGGACACGGTCCCGCCACCGAGAGCGGATTTTTCTACGACTTTTATCGCCCTACTCCGTTTACGCCCGAGGATCTGGAAAAGATCGAGAAGAAGATGCAGGAACTGGTGCAGCAGAATATTCCCTATGCGCGCGAATTTCTGCCTCGTGAGCAGGGGCTGGCGGAGTTCAAAAAAGAAGGCGATTTCATGAAGTGCCATTTCATCGAGCAATTCACCAAGTCCGATGAAAAGATTTCCATTTATCGCACCGGCAAGTTCACCGACTTCTGCCGCGGCCCGCACATTCCGTCGACCGGGAAAATCAAGGCGTTCAAGCTGTTCAACGTCGCGGGCGCGTACTGGCTGGGAGATGAGAAGAACCCGCAACTGCAGCGCATCTACGGAACCTCATTTTTCTCGAAGAAAGACCTCGACGATTATTTGAAGCATCTCGAGGAAACCAAGAAGCGCGACCACCGCGTGTTGGGCAAACAACTCGATCTGTTTTCAATCCAGGAACTCGCCGGTCCGGGGCTGATTTTCTGGCATCCCAAGGGCGGCATCATCCGCAAAGAGATGGAAGACTGGATGCGCGATCAGTACCTGAAGCGCGGCTATTCTCTGGTCTACACGCCGCATGTAGCGCGGCGGCAATTGTTCTTTACCTCGGGGCACGAGGGCTACTACTCGCAGAACATGTTCGACGCCATGGAGCTTGAGGATGCCGAATATCGTTTGAAGCCGATGAACTGTCCCGGGCACATTCTGATTTACAAAGATTCGCTGAAGTCCTATCGCGATCTGCCGGTGCGGCTGGGCGAACTGGGTACGGTGTATCGCTATGAGCGTTCGGGCGTAATGCACGGGCTGTTGCGGGTGCGGGGCTTTACCCAGGACGACGCGCACATTTTCTGCATGCCGGAACAGATCGAGGAAGAGATTGCGAGCTGCCTGGAATTCGCCCAGGATGTCCTCAAGGACTTCGGCTTCGATCAGTATCAGGTCGAGCTTTCGACCTGGAATCCCGAGGACCGCAAGAACTTCGTGGGCAGCGAAGAACAATGGATCCACGCCACCGAATCGCTCGAAAAGGTTCTGAAGGAGCGGAAAATCGAGTACAAGACGATCCCCGGCGAGGCCGCATTCTACGGGCCGAAGATCGACATCAAGCTGGTGGATGCAATCGGGCGGCTTTGGCAGCTTTCGACCGTGCAGTTCGACTTCAACCTGCCGCAACGCTTCGGCCTCGAATACGTTGCCGAAGATGGATCACGCAAGCAGCCGGTCATGGTGCATCGCGCGCTCTACGGATCGGTCGAGCGTTTCTTCGGCGTGCTGATCGAGCACTACGCGGGGGCGTTTCCAGTGTGGCTGTCGCCCGTGCAGGCGGTGATGATCCCCATCAGCGAGCGTCACGCGGAGTATGCCAACAAGGTGGCCTCACAACTCAAGGAGATTGGTGTCCGAGTCGAAGTGGATGCGCGCAACGAGAAGATGAACGCCAAGATTCGCGAGCACGCCATGCAGAAAGTGCCCTTCCTGCTGGTGGTCGGAGATAAAGAATCCGAAGCGGGAAGGGTGAATGTCCGATCGCGCGGGAAAGAAAAGACCGAAGACATGCCGGCGACGGAGTTCGTGGAGAAGATCAGGAAGCTGATCGCGGAGAAGAGCGCGATCCTCTAGATGACATGTGGGGACAGCCGCCCTCGGCTGTCCGGCGAGCGCCAGCTCGCCAAATCTCGCACCGAGGCGGAGCTTCGCTCCGCTGGACAGCCGAGGGCGGCTGTCCCCACATAGGCCGTGGGTTACCATGTTCCCGTGGAATCGCTGGCACAGCGCGTGCTTTCCCACATTCGGCGGCAGGAACTGCTGCGGGCTGGAGATCGCGTGGGCGTGGCCGTCTCTGGAGGGATTGATTCCGTCGCGCTGTTGCGACTGTTGTTGGAGTTGCGGGGCGAGTTGGGGATTGTTCTCTCCGTTGTTCATTTCAATCACAAGCTGCGGGGGGCGGAATCGGATGCCGACGAGCAGTTCGTCGCCGGCTTGGCTCGCGAGCACGACTTGGAATTTCATGTCGATCATGACGATGTTGCGGAGCTTGCGCGCGAGGAACGCATCAGCGTGGAAACCGCGGCGCGGGAATTACGCTACGGATTCTTTCGTCATTTGCTCGGGAACGGTCGGACAGCTGACCCTCAGGGGCTAAAGCCCGACACGTTAGCGGCACCTAATGGCACGGCTGAAGCCGTGCCCTTCCCAACCCCAACACACTTTCTAGACAAGATCGTCACCGGCCACACGCTCGACGACCAGGCTGAAACCGTGCTCATGCGCATTATTCGCGGGGCGGGGCTGCGAGGGCTAGGCGGCATTCACCCACGTATTTTCGTGGAAGACGACGATGGAAATGTTTCCGGTGAGATTATCCGGCCGCTGCTCGGGATCCGCCGCCGCGAACTGGAACACTACCTCCAAAACATCCACCAACGCTGGCGCGAAGATTCGACCAATGCGGACTGCCGGTTTACGCGCAATCGCGTTCGCAAGCTGGTCTTCCCATTGCTGGAGCAGGAATTCAATCCTGCGGTGGCGGAAAATCTTGCTGAGTTGGCGGAGATCGCGCGCGGCGAAGAAGATTACTGGGACAACGAAATTTCGGGTTGGATGGGGACGACGGTTCACTGGTCGCAGCCGGAGTGGGCCCGTGTATGGCCTGGTAGGGATGGGCTGGTTCAGATCGCAATGCCCGGAATTGCGCGCGAGGAATCAGGTTCGGTCAAAGGCCCCATTTCTCGCGCAAAAGACGCGCGAGAAATGGGGCACCCGGCACGCTCCCAGGACTCCGATCTCCGGTCCAAAATCGAGGAGGCCCCCTGGCTGGTCCTGAATGCTTCGGTCAGCCGGATGTGGTTTCTCGGCGAGCCCATCGCCGTGCAGCGCAGGCTGGTAAAGGCGATCGGCGAGAACGCTCGAATTCCGCTCGAGTTTAAACATGTGGAAGAAATCCTGCGGTTCGCGGCGCAGGATGACGCCTCCGGCAAGGAACTATCCCTTCCCCTCGGATGGAAGCTGATCCGCGAACCGGAAGAACTGGTATTCGTCACTCCCGATCTGCGCGAGCCGGCACCGCCGCATGACTACGAGTACGAGCTTCCGGTTCCCGGCGAGGTCAATGTTTGCGAGACAGGCTCATCCATCTCCGCACAGCGTATTCCAGCGGATGCGCAGCCGCGCTATAATTCAGACCACCTCCTCGATGCCGAATCCCTGCCCGGACCGTTAAGGGTGCGGAACTGGCGTCCTGGAGACCGGTTCTGGCCGGCTCATACGAAGTCCCCCAAGAAGATCAAGGAACTGCTTCAGGAACGTCACGTAGCGCAGGCGGAGCGCAAGTTTTGGCCTTTAGTCGTCAGCGGGAATGAGATCGTGTGGCTGCGCGGGTTTCCGACTCCGGCTTCGCTTCGGCCGAAGCCCGGGCGAGCGGCAATCCTGATCGCCGAGGTTCCCTTGGCCGGCCTCGAGACCTTGGAAGTTTGATTTACCTTTGTGCCGGGGAGGCACGCAATTTTCATGAATTCGAGAGTCGAGCCCCTTCGACCGGTCATCAGCAGCGATCAGATCCAGAAGCGAGTCAAGGAACTGGGCCGGCAAATCTCCGACGATTACAAGGGGCAGACCATCCAAATGCTCGCGGTGTTGGAAAATGCCTTCATGTTCCTGGCTGACCTGGTCCGGGCCGTCGATGTGCCGGTCGTTTGCCAGTTCATCAAGCCCAAGTACACGCGGCCCCCAAGCGGAGCTACTCACGATGTCATGGAGATTTTCTTCAGCCACGAGCCCGACATCCGCGGACAACACATCCTGCTGGTGGAGGGTCTGGTGCATTCTGGGGTTACCAGCGAGTTTCTGATGAGCGACTTGCGCGCCCGCGGTGCGGCTTCAGTGAAACTGGTGACGCTGGCCGACCGCCAGTCAGCGCGGCGGGTGCCCTTGCAGCCCGATTATTTCGGCTTTCTGGTCGATGAGACGTTTCTGGTGGGCTATGGCCTCGGGGCGGTCGAGCAAACCAATCGGAATCTCCCCTATTTGGCGGCGGCAAACCCAAGAACCTTAGCTACTTAAGTAACAAGTTCATTCATGCGCCTTTTTCCCAAGGAAAAGGTAGAATAGGGTACCAAAGTATTTTGACAATCGAAAGTCGCACAAGGGCATCTAATCGTTGTAGGAGCCTCGGGGTAATATAGGTAGGTCCCCGTCTCGTATTGAGGAGTTTTCTAGGTGAACTCAACCGTAAAAACCGTATTGTTCTGGTTGCTGATCGGGGTCTCTGCCCTCCTGCTGTGGGAGGTGGTCAAAGGCGCCCGCGATGGCCAGAAAGACAAAGAAGTTAACGCCACCCAGTTCATGAGCGACGCCGAACAAAACAACATTCGCGAGCTCACGGTGAATGGCATGGAAGTGCGCGGTAAGTATCGCGACGGCTCCGCCTTCCACACGACGCTGACCATGAACTACTTCACGCCCGAAGTGCTGAAGGACCTGCATGCTAAGGGAGTGAACGTAAACTTCCGCGA
This sequence comes from uncultured Acidobacteriaceae bacterium, assembly GCA_963708335.1. GTDB lineage: Bacteria > Acidobacteriota > Terriglobia > Terriglobales > Acidobacteriaceae > Sulfotelmatobacter. Next base: position 935,763 of record OY970205.1, read on the forward strand.
TGTGAACAGCGGAAGCTTGCCTCTGCAGTTGCTGGGCACCTGGGCTCCGCTGATCTTGCTGGGCGCCTTATGGTTCTTCATGATCCGGCAGATGCAGACGGGCGGTAATAAGGCACTGTCGTTCGGCAAGAGCCGGGCGCGGCTGCTCTCCATGCAGCAGAAGAAAGTCACGTTCAAAGACGTGGCTGGGGTGGAAGAGGCCAAAGAGGAACTGCGCGAGATTATCGAGTTCCTGCGCGAAGCGCAGAAGTTCCAGAAGTTAGGCGGACGCATTCCGAAAGGCGTGTTGCTTGTAGGGCCTCCAGGAACGGGCAAGACGCTGCTGGCCCGCGCGGTTGCAGGTGAGGCGAACGTTCCGTTCTTCTCGATTTCAGGCTCGGATTTCGTGGAAATGTTTGTCGGCGTGGGCGCCAGCCGCGTGCGCGATTTATTCGAGCAAGGAAAAAAGAACGCTCCCTGCATTATCTTCATCGACGAAATCGATGCGGTCGGGCGCCATCGCGGCGCCGGACTCGGCGGTGGACACGACGAACGCGAACAGACTTTGAACCAGTTGCTTGTCGAGATGGACGGCTTCGAGTCGAACGAAGGCGTGATCCTGATGGCAGCCACGAACCGTCCGGACGTGCTTGATCCGGCTCTGCTGCGGCCTGGCCGCTTTGACCGCCGCGTGGTGGTAAGCCGTCCTGACGTGCGCGGCCGCGAAGAAATTCTTCGCGTGCACACCCGGAAGATTCCTCTTGCTGAAGACGTAGATCTTTCTGTACTGGCTCGCGGGACACCCGGATTCTCTGGCGCGGATCTTGCCAACATGGTGAACGAAGCCGCGCTGGCAGCCGCCCGGCAGAATCGCAAAGCCGTTCTGCACTACGACTTCGAGCTAGCCAAAGACAAAGTGCTCATGGGTGTGGAGCGCAAGTCTCTACTCCTGACCGACGAAGAAAAGAAGAACACGGCGTACCATGAAGCGGGACATGCGCTGGTGGCGGCGAAGATGCCGAACTCCGATCCTCTGCACAAGGTCACGATCATCCCCCGTGGGATGGCGTTGGGCGTCACCATGCAGTTACCGACCGACGACCGGCACAACTACTACAAGAACTATCTCGAGACCGAGATCGCGATCCTGATGGGTGGACGCATCGCGGAAGAGCTGTTCCTGAAGGTGCTGAGCACCGGCGCCGGCAACGATATTGAGCGCGCTACCGAGATGGCTCGCAAAATGGTTTGTGAATGGGGCATGAGCGATCTGGGGCCCATGACCTTCGGGAAAAAGGAAGAGCAGATTTTCCTGGGCCGCGAGATTGCGCAGCATCGCGATTACAGCGAAGACACAGCCATCAAGATCGACCAGGAAGTCCGGAAACTGGTGAACGCTGGTTACACCACCGCGAAGCAGGTCATTTCTGACAATCGCGATGTACTCGAGCGGATTGCCAAGGCCCTGATTGAGCGCGAAGTGCTCGATGCCAACGAGATCAAGATGCTCGTCGAGGGCCAGGAACTGCCGCCAGTGCAGCCGCCGCCGACCTCCAAGGACGACGGTGTGCAGCACGTCATCAAGCCGGAACTGCAGCCGGGGCGCGCCAAAGGCGGCGAGCGGCCAGCGACGGCGTAAGAAACCGTTAGCAAGATTTTCTCTCTCAGGGCGGCCACACGGCCGCCCTTTTATTTTCAGCAAATCTGGGGTCACCTGGCACGACACTACCCCAACAAGAGTATTGGGGATGTTCCGACCGCGAACAGCAGTCGATCTGATAGGTACTCATGCCCTGCCCGCAAACTCCCGGCTTTCCGTGGACACTTTCACTTTTTCCCCTTCTTTGATGAAAAGGGGAACCCGGATCTCCAGGCCCGTCTCGAGTCGGGCAGTCTTGGTCCCGCCGCCCGACGAGTCGCCCCGAACCGCAGGTTCCGTGTAGGCAACGTCCAACTCAACGAATAGAGGCAGCTCTAAACCAATGGGATTGCCGTTGTATTTGCGCAGCTCAATCAACGCGCCTTCGATCAGGAAGTCCAATGCGTCCCCGACCATCTGACGGTTAAGTGTGACGGTTTCGTAGCTTTCCTGATCCAGAAAATGGGAACCATCGCCATCGCTATATAGATAGGAAGCCTGTACCGACTGCAAGTCCGGTTCCTTGAATTTGTCGCTTGCCTTGAATGTCTTCTCAAAGACCGCGTTCGTGAGCAGGTTGCGCATCTTCAGGCGCACGAGGGTCTGGCCGCCGCGAGCGGTAGGCGTGTTTACGTCTGCTTCCAGGCAGGAGAAAGGAGTGTTTTCAAACTCAAACAGCGTCTTCCGTTTGACACTAATCGCATCGATGAGCGCGGCCATGGAGTCCTCTGAAGCAGGTTGGGATCGAAAAGCGCATGCAATACTGATCCCAATATCCTTCCAGTATAGAGTGAAAAACTTCTCGGATGAGAAGGCTTTAGCGCTGTCCAGCGGCTGTGAGTGATAGAGGGGTTGTTCAATAGTTAGCAACTACCAGCAGTTCGGGGGCCGAGAGCCATCAGTCAACATTTGACCGCCGAATCGTTCAGCACCTTTGACGACGTGTCGTCCGTCCGCGAGTAAGACTCCGTCTACCGATCGAACACTGTAGCTTCGATCATGACCAAAATCACTGAAGACGTTGTACTCGACCGTCACCGTATCCCCGCCCTTCTGCGCAAGGCGGTCGCGCAACTCTTGGGGCCTGAATGCCGTATAGCAGTAACTTGTACCTAAGCGACGATATAGTACGAGTGGTGGCGTCCCATTCTGCCACTCAGAGCCAACCTCACCCCATGGTGCCTTGCCGTCCAGTGCTACGCCCATTTGAAACGTCTTCACGGTCACTCTGTTTGTGAATAATCGGTCAGTGCAGAATGCCAGAACGAGGTATGTAAGAGAGATGAACAGTGGCAATTTCCAGCCACGGCTGTTATCTAGCGCAACGAAGGTTAGAGTGATTGCAGCAATCAGACAGATAAGCGAGATTGCAAACCACATCCCTGACAGCAATCGAATCAAAGACGCTGCCGCCACGAGAGGCCCGACGCCGAGTGCCGCGGCAATCGGGGGCCGACACAGCCACCACGCGAAGCCCAGCGGAATCAGTGCGCAAACGCACGGGACATACCAGAAGCTGGGGGCGCCTAAAAGCGATACCAGCGTCAAAAAACCGCCGCCGATGATGAACAGCGTGCCAACTGCAAAACGCGAGATGGTCTGGGTCGATACCACGGCCTCGCCAGCATGATGACACTTGCCAGCCCAACTGTCGAGAAGAGGCGGTTACAATCAGCAGACTCGCTTGATGCTCACACTGCTGCTCGTGAAAACCGCCCTGTTACTCCCTCGATTCGGCGCTTTCGAGGACTCGAAAAAATGCTCTTTTGTGGTATAATTAAGCCAGTCATAAGATAACCCTAAGTATTAGGAATTTCAATAACTTGAAGTCTTTTTGCATGGGGTTTTTGGGCGCTTGGGTCGGGGCGAAAACTCCAGCCGGATTTCAAGAATTCGCGGTACCTAAGTTCGAAAAAAATCGGGACATTTTCGCGGAGCGGAATGGCCACCAAAGAAATTCATACTCCCATCGCAGACACCAAAACAAAAAACGGAATCGTAACGCCGATCACCTCCACGAATGGCGGAGGCAACGGCAACAGAAACGATTACAACGCCGACTCCATCAAAGTGTTAGGCGGCATGGAGGCGGTGCGCAAACGTCCTGCGATGTACATCGGCTCGACGGGCGACCTCGGCTTGCATCATCTCGTGTACGAAGTGGTCGACAATTCCGTCGATGAGGCGCTCGCCGGATTTGCCACCAAGATCGAAGTCACCATTCATCTCGACAACTCGATCACGGTCATCGATGACGGGCGCGGCATTCCCGTCGACGACATGGTGATCGACGGCGAGAAAGTTTCGGCGGCGCAAGTGGTGATGACGACGCTGCACGCCGGCGGAAAATTTGATTCCTCCACGTACAAGGTTTCCGGCGGACTGCACGGCGTGGGTGTGTCGTGCGTGAATGCGCTCAGTGAAGATCTGGAGTTGGAGATCTGGCGTGACGGCGCGACCTGGCAGCAGAATTATTCCAAAGGCGAGCCTACCAACAAGCTGAAGAAAACCGGCGCTACCAAGAAGCGCGGGACGAAAGTTCATTTCCTGCCCGATCGCTCCATTTTCACCGCGACGGAATACAACTACGACACGCTGGCGCAGCGCCTGCGCGAACTCGCTTTCCTGAATAAGGGACTGCTCATCACGCTGACCGACGAGCGCGCCACCGATTCGAAGACCGGCGAGCCCAAGCAGACGGACTTCAAGTACAACGGCGGCATTGCCGAGTTCATCAAGCACCTCAACCGCGGCAAGCAGGTTCTGCACGACAAGCCGATCTACATGGAAGACGACCGCAACGGCGTGCACATGGAGATCGGCCTGCAGTACAACGACGCGTACTCGGAGACGATTTTCAGCTTCGCCAACAACATCAACACGATTGACGGCGGGACGCATCTTTCGGGATTTCGCACGGCCCTGACCCGCACCATCAATTACGCGGGCCAGCAGATGGGGCTGTTCAAAGACGTTAAAGAAAATCTGACGGGCGACGATGTGCGCGAGGGGCTGGTTGCCGTGATCAGCGTGAAGCTGCCCCAACCGCAGTTCGAAGGACAGACCAAGGGCAAGCTGAATTCCGACATCGCCGGGACGGTCACGCAATTCGTCAACGAACGCTTGGGAGCGTTCTTCGAGCAGAATGCAACCGTTGGCAAGAAGATCATCAACAAGGCTGTGGACGCCGCACGCGCCCGCGAGGCTGCCCGCAAGGCGCGCGATCTCACTCGCCGCAAAGGCGCTCTTGATTCGGGAGGTCTGCCGGGAAAACTGGCGGATTGTTCGGAACGCGATCCTAACCGCTGCGAATTGTTTCTGGTCGAGGGCGAATCCGCAGGTGGCACGGCGAAGCAGGGGCGCGATCGCCGCTTCCAGGCGATTCTTCCGCTGAAGGGAAAGATTCTCAACGTGGAAAAGGCGCGCTACGACAAGATGCTGGCGCACGAAGAAATTCGCGCCATGATCACCGCGCTTGGCACCGGCATTTCGAAAGAAGATTTCGATCCGACAAAAGTGCGCTACGGAAAAATTATTCTGATGACCGACGCCGACGTCGACGGCAGCCACATTCGCACGCTGCTGCTGACATTCTTCTTCCGACACATGCAGGACCTGATCAAGCGCGGAAACGTGTTCATCGCGCAGCCGCCGTTGTTCTCATTGAAGAAGGGCAAATCGCAGCAGTACATTAAGGACGAGCGCGAGTTCGTCAAAGTGATGGTGAAGCGTGCGGCCGATGGCCTGACGGTGCGCTACGGAGAAGGCGCCGCCAAGATTGAAGGCAAGGATCTTTCGCGGTTTATGACCGTGCTCGACGAGTATCTCGGCTTTTTCGAAAAGCTCGACAAGCGCGTGCGCAACGAGCGCGTGACCGAGCTGATCCCGAAACTCGACTTAGCCAAGCGCGCCGACTTTGAAGGCGACAAGAAGGAGCCGCCAAAAAAGATTGAGCGCCTGGAAAAAGAACTGAAGAAGATGCAGAAAGAAGAAGCCTTCAAGAGCGTGGAAGCGCGCTTCGACGAAGAACATAATTTGTGGGAAGTAAACTTCGTCAACAAACACGGTGCGGAACACGTGATCAACTGGGTTCTGGCTTCCAGCGCTGAATGCCGGCAGATGATCGCCAAGTATAAGCAGATCGAACCCTACATGGAGCCGCCATTTATTGTCGAGACAGTCGCCAAGGCTGCTCCGACGGCCGGTAATGGCAATGCCGACGGCGCGGAAGGCGAAGCTGCGACCGCCGACTCGGAGAAGAAAACCGCGAAGCCTGCCAAGCGCAAAACCGAAGTCGAAGTCGTGGAGAAGACCAACGTGCGCGAACTTCGCGACTACGTCATCAATGAAGGGCGCAAGGACTTCACCATCCAGCGCTACAAAGGACTCGGCGAAATGACCGCCCCGCAGTTGTGGGAGACGACCATGGATCCCGAGCGCCGCACGCTGCTTTCGGTGAAGCTCGAAGATATCGCGGAATGCGAAACCATCTTCACCACGCTGATGGGCGAAGACGTGGAGGCGCGCCGCAAGTTCATCGAAGAAAACGCGCTGGACGTGAAGAACCTGGACATCTAAAGCTGGCCACGGATCTTCGCGGATTCACACGGATAACATAGAGAAAATATTTCGGGCGGCCCTCGGGTCGCCCGTTTTGTTTGCGAACGCATTCGTGCGCCAACGGCTTACAATGCCGGGTTATGGTTCAACGTACACTTGCTTGCCTGTTGTCGCTCGTGACTCTACCTGCTTCAGCCTTTGCAGTTGATTCTCCTACCGCTCCCAATCCGCTGATGGGCTGGAACAGTTGGGACTCCTACGGCACGACGGTGCGCGAGCGGCAAGTCAAAGCCAATGCAGACTGGATGGCGGAACATCTCGCAAAGTATGGATGGAAGTACATCGTCGTCGACATCCAGTGGTACGCGCCCAATGCGCAGGGACACGACTACAAGCCGGGCGCTCCCCTCACCATGGATGAATATGGCCGCCTGCTTCCTGCCGTCAATCGTTTTCCTTCGGCAGCGAATGGCGCAGGTTTCAAGCTGCTGGCCGATTATGTTCACGGCAAAGGATTGAAGTTTGGCATTCACATCATGCGCGGGATTCCACGGCAGGCAGTTGAGCGCAATTTTCCGATCAAGGGAACGCCGTACCACGCCGCCGACGTCGCCGACAAAGACAACGCGTGCCGCTGGAATCCCGACATGTGGGGCGTCGACACGACCAAGCCGGGAGCTCAGGCCTACTACGATTCAATCGCGGAGTTATATGCGTCATGGGGCGTCGATTTCATCAAGGCCGACGACATGGGCAGCCATCTGTATCAGCCCGCCGAGATGAAGGCTCTGCGTCTAGCGATTCGCAAGACTGCACGCCCGATGGTGCTGAGCATTTCCCCCGGTCCCGCTCCAGTTTCCGAAGCGGAGTTCTTCGCGAAGTATGCTGAGATGTGGCGCATCTCCGATGATTTCTGGGACGACTGGAAACTGCTGCGGCGGCAGTTCGACTACACGAGAGATTGGGCGCCGTTTGTAGGCAACAACGACACCTGGCCGGACGCGGACATGCTTCCCCTCGGCAAACTGCGAGTGACAGCGAAAGAAGGCGGCGGCGGCCCGACAAAATTCACACCGGACGAACAGAGGACGGTAATGACGCTGTGGAGCATCTTTCGTTCGCCGCTGATTTTCGGCGGCGACCTGCCCAGCAACGACCCAGCCACCACCGCGCTGATCACGAATGAAGAAGTTCTGCAGGTCGACCAGAACAGTCACGGCGGGCATCAGGCGCTCGATCGAGGCAACGTCCGCGCCTGGGTGGCGGAGGGGGCCAAGCCGGGAAAAGCGTACGTAGCCGTATTTAATTTGGGGGACGGTGACGAGAACATAGACCTGCGTTGGCCGGAGTTGGGGATTGATGCGCAAACGGCCCAGGTGCGCGACCTGTGGCAGCACCGGGATCTGGGCGCAAACGACGGAGTACACGTTCGTGTCAGGCCGCACGCGTCTGTTTTATACGGTCTTCAAATATCGAAGTAATCGCTTACGGAAGACGTTGCAAGGTTCGTCTTTGCGATCTCTGCGAGTCCTTGGCGATCTCTGCGGTTCGACCTTCTACTCTTTCAAGACTGGTGGGGGCGCGTTGTCTCGGGAGGCTGATTGCAATCCTGTTCCGGTTTCTCTCCCCGAAACACGCGCGAGATGCCGCGCACGATGCGGCGCATGGGCAACTCGCCTTTGCTGTCGCCGAAAAAGATTTCCCCGACTCGTGTACCGCGATAGTACCAGCGCTTGAGTAGAGCGAGATGTTCCATTGTTTCCAGCGATCGTATCGACGGCGCGGGGGGGAACGAATCCAGCGCCGCCTGTACTCGCGATTCCATCGACTGCGACTTCGCGTGCTCCGCAGACTGGATAGCAAACGGAATTGGGCCGCGAATCATTCCGGAATCGATGCGGAAAAAGGCGACCGAGCCCGCGATGTGACTTGGCTGAATCATCAGTGCCGAGAGCCGGTCGAGTCGCTGCACGATCTCAGGCAGTTGGCTCAGGATGGGCTTCAGTTTTTCTACGCGCGCGTGAATCGCCGCCGCGTCTTCGAAGGCAAGCCTGCCGGATGCCGCTTCGCGTTCTGCCGAGAGCTCGCGAGTTAGAGAGTCGCCGCCAGAATCGAAGTAGCCCTGCACTCGATTTACCTCGACGGCATATTCCTCATCACTGCATCCCTTGAAACATGGGGCCAGGCACATTTTCATCTCGGAGTAAATGCACCCAGGAAGAGTCGGGTCGGGATGCAGGTCGTCGACGCACCGGCGCATCTTGAAGAAGTCGAGCGAATCGTTCATGAACTTCTCGGCGGCAACCCGCGAAACAAACGGGCCGTAGTAAAGTGAACGCCCGCCCATCCGACCAAGCCGCGTTGTAATCGAAGCTCGCGGATATTCGTTTTCCAGATGCAGCTTCACAAAGGGCGCGAAGCGGAAGCGCATCCGATCCTGGTAAGTCTTCGGAAAAGTCGCGCGCAGGATTCTGTAGAGGAGGAATCCGGATTCGAAGTCGGAACCTGTGAGCGCGTACTCGATCGTGCGCACCCGATCGCGCAGGTTCAGCTTCTTCGTTCGCTCTTCCACGGGCCCGAGCAGACGCTGCAGGCGCTTTCGCAGGTTCGCGGTCTTGGTGACGTATGGTTCGGCGCGTGCATCCGCTCCTCGCAGCAGAAACACTGCGGGGGCTGCCGGGACAGCGGAGAAAACCTCCACATCCCGCTCTGGTGCGAATTCCAGGCGCTCGGCCAGCACAACTTAATTCTAGTTGGAATTAACCAGGAAACACGGCGAGCCTTACATTTCTTAATCAGTGTAAATCCGTCTTGATCCGTGGCGAAGGCCTTAGCGGAAGTTGGCACTTCGGAATTTTTGCCGGAAGTCGCTGCCTTCGAGCGTGACGATGCGGCACATTTCGTGGAGCCGCGACCGCATGCGTTCGCCGATCCGGTCGCCCAGCGTTTCGCCACGGCTGGCGGCCCGCGCAGGCGAGATGGAGCCAGATGCTCCCGCCGCGGGCTGATCATCAAAATTCGTGGTGATGATGGTGGTGCGGTTGTCGTTGTAACGCGTGTTTAGAATTAGGCTGACCGTGTCCCAAACCCACTCTGTCGGCTTCACAGCTCCCAGTTCGTCGAGGACAAGCACGTCGGTCTCGAAGACGGGACGCAGCACATCCAATTCCGTGGTCTGCACGGTCGAGTTGTAGGAATTTTGAATTTCCTTCAGCAGCTCGCGATAGTCATAAAACAGGCATGGAATGCCGCGATTGACGATCAATTCCTTAATGATTCCAACCGCGAGATGAGTCTTGCCGGTTCCAATCTTGCCAATGATCAGAAGGCCCTTGTCGCCCCGCGGGTCGCATTTTTTCGCGAAGCCCGAGGCAATGAAGTGAGCTTCCTCCAGCGAAGGATGCGCTCCTGGAAAATCCGTATCGTAATTCGAAAGCTCGCAGTGCTCATAGCGCTTCGGAATTCGCGCCGCAGCCAGCAGTGATTGTCCGCGCGCCCGCAACCGGCAGTCGCAGCGCGTCACCCGGCGATCGTTTGGGCTGCTGCTCGCGCCAACGCTTTTCCATCCTGTACCTTCGCACAGCGGGCAAACATCAGCCGGGGCCTTTACAGCCGGAGTGCTTTCCACCTTCGAACCGATCATCTTCAAACCAATTCTCCTGTTTCGACTTTGCACCCGACGGCGCCTTTCGCGCAAGCCGCAAACCGTGCCCGCCTGTGTACATCCTGTGAAGGAAAGCTATGCCCTGTGGAGAACGCCGGAAAACCTTCCCGCTACTCCTCAAAAGCCGCCCGGGTAGCCCCAATTCGGGTCATGGGAGTGCGAAACAGGCTACCCGCGCCGATTTTCACAGTTGACTTTCTCCCCAGACGGAGGAGAATACGAGCCGTCAGGTTTCCCAACTCAGCCATAGCCAGTTTCACCTCCCGGTTTCGGCTGGGCATGAAACGAGACCTGCGAGGAGAATCTCATGAATAAGGCCGATCTGGTTGACAAGATCTCGGGCGCATGTGAAATCAGCAAAGCGCAGGCCACGACTGCGATTGATACCGCCGTGGACAGCATCACCTCCGCCCTCCGCAAAGGAGATCGAGTGGCTTTGATAGGGTTCGGCACCTTCTCGGTGTCGCAGAGAAAAGCACGCAACGGGCGCAATCCGCAAACCGGCGCCACCATTAAAATCGCAGCCCGCAAAGTCGCGAAGTTCAGCCCCGGAGCCGAATTGAAGAAGGCCGTCAACAAGAAATAGTTTAGGGAGTTCACAGCAAACGGCAGGGGGTCGGCCCTGCCGTTTTTTGCTGTCATCAACTTTTTGACCGTGGACTTGCCAAGATGATCCGTCTTCTCCCCGTAAAAATAGTTACATTCGTCGCATTCCTAGCGGCATCGGCAGCGCCCTCGCTGCCGTTCGGCGCATGGCACCGCGCTTCCGAAAGGCCCGTGATTACTCCACGCGGCGACGGATGGGAACAGGCCGGAACTTTCAATCCGGCGGTGGTGGTGCGGGACGGCAAGATCGTGATGCTCTACCGCGCGCAGGATAAGCAAGGCACTTCACGCCTGGGATACGCCGAGAGCAAGGACGGTCTGCATTTCACGCGGCGTGACGATCCGGTTTTAAGCCCGGTGGAGGACTACGAAAAAGATGGCGGAGTCGAAGATCCGCGCCTGGTTCAATTCGGCGCCACCTACTATCTGACTTATACCGGATACAACAAAAAGGACGCGCAACTCTGCCTGGCAACTTCAACCGACGTGATTCACTGGGAGCGCAAAGGCGTGATCCTCCCTGCCAACAAAGGAACCTGGAATGTGAAGTGGACGAAGTCGGGCGCTATTGTCCCCGAAAAAATCGCTGGGAAATATTGGATGTATTACCTGAGCACGAGCGCCGACAACAAAGATCAAGGCGGACTGGCATCTTCTACCGATTTGCTGCACTGGACAGACGCGACTCAAATTCCCGTATTGCCGGTAAGGGCTGGCCGCTTCGATTCGCGAGTTGCCGAACCCGGTCCGGCGCCCATCGTCACCGATCACGGGATCGTTCTCGTCTACAACGGCGCGGACGACAAGCTCATCTATCGCACCGGCATTGCCGTCTTCGACCGCAACGATCCGCGGAAATTGCTGTGGCGCAGCGATCAGCCCATATTTTCTCCTGAGAAAGAATGGGAGAAAGTTGGGCAAGTCCCGAATGTGATTTTCGTGGAAGGCATGGTTAAGCAGGGAAATAAGTATCTGTTCTACTACGGTGGCGCCGACAAATACGTAGGCGTCGCCGAAGCTTCCGGTAGCCGCTAGAACTCAGCTTGACCCCCCGCCGAGGCGCACCCTACCATCGATGTGGGCCATGCGACTCCCTTCTTTTTGCGCGATCCATCACTTTTGCCGGATGCTGGCCTGTGGATCCTTGCTGCTTGCCGCCTACAACCTGAGGGCCGAGCAAGCCAAATCGACGGCACCCGCACCGGCGCCCATTGCAACCTTTACCGATATCGCCGAAAAGGCGGGGCTCACGGCGCAGAACATTTTCGGGGGCGTCGACACCAAGAAGTACATCATCGAAACAACCGGAACAGGCGTCGCGATTTTCGACTACGACAACGACGGCTGGCCCGACATCTTCTTAGTGAATGGCACGAAGCTCGAAGGGTTTCCTGCCGGAAAAGGCCCCAGCAATCGTCTGTACCGCAACAATCATGACGGCACCTTCACCGACGTCACCGCCAAAGCCGGCCTCACCGCGACCGGGTGGGGACAGGGCGTTTGCGTTGGCGACTACGACAACGACGGATGGGACGATCTTTACGTCACCTACTACGGCAAGAACCGCCTCTACCACAACCAGCATGGCGTCTTCACCGAAGTCGCCGAGAAGGCCGGCGTCGCGGGATCGGGTAAAGCATGGGGCACGGGCTGCGCGTTTGTCGACTACGATCGCGATGGCCATCTCGATTTGATGGTGGCGAATTATGTGGATTTCGATCTCTCGACCGCGCCTGCGCCCGGCGAACGCCCCACCTGCATCTGGAAAGGCGTTCCCGTGATGTGCGGTCCGCGCGGTTTGCCGGGAGCGAAGAATATTCTCTATCACAACCGCGGTGATGGCACGTTTGAAGACGTCACTACCAAGGCTCACATTGATCGAACTGACGGGCACTACGCCTTTAGCGTGTCCACACTCGATTTTGACGAAGATGGATGGCCCGACATCTTCGTCGCCTGCGACAGCACGCCCAGCATTCTCTATCGCAACAATCACGACGGCACCTTCACCGACGTCGCAGTCACGGCCGGAGCCGCTTTCAACGAAGATGGCCGCGAACAGGCCGGAATGGGCTCAAGCATCGCCGACTACAATGGCGACGGCCACCTCGACATTTTCAAGACAAATTTTTCCGACGACACCTCCACGCTCTACAAAAATAACGGTGACGGCACATTCACCGACGCGACTTCCGCCGCTGGCCTCGGCCTTTACACGCAATATCTGGGCTGGGGAACGATGTTTTTCGACATGGACAACGACGGCTGGCCTGATTTGATTCTGGTGAATGGCCACGTTTATCCCGAAGTGGACAGCCAGCACCTGGGCAGCAATTACAAGGAACCGAGAATTCTTTATCACAACAATGGCGACGGCACGTTCAGCGACATCTCCGCTTCTTCCGGCGCGGGCATAACAACGGTGGCGTCGTCCCGCGGCCTGGCGATTGGCGACTTGTGGAACGACGGCAAGATTTCAATCGTCATCAGCAACATGAACGATCGGCCCAGCCTGCTGGTGAATCAGATTCACAATGCGAATCATTGGATCGCCATTCATACCGTGGGCACGAAATCCAATCATGACGGTATTGGCGCGCGGATCCGCGTGAAAACAGCCGCGCGCGTGCTAGTGGATGAGGTTCGCAGCGGGGCCAGTTACGATTCGAACAGCGATAGGCGGGTGCATTTCGGCTTAGGAGCGGCGACAAAGATCGAATGGATTGAAATTCGCTGGCCGAGCGGCTTGACGGAGCGCTTCGCAAACCTTCCGGTGGATCAGATTCACACGCTGACCGAAGGCACAGGCGAGTCCGCCGCGAAGAAGCCTTGAGCAGAAGCAACTTTCCCGAAGGCCTCTGTGTTCCCCCGTGACCTCTGTGGTTTATTTCTTCTTGGGGTTCGCGGCGCTGAACTGCGCAGTGCGACTAATGCCTTCGCCTTCTTTAACGTAGATCAGTTGGTTCGCTTTGATGTCCTTCAGCGTATCGACCTGCCCGCTGGGCCAGCGAATCTCCAGGGCGTCGACCTTCTCAGCCTTTCCCAGTCCGAAGTGAACTCGCAAGTCGTTCTGCGAAAAATATCCGCCCCCGCTGCGCACCTCGTCAATCTGCTGGTGCGGCTTCGACTCCCCCGGCGCGTGCGTCACGCACATCAGGCGCGCGCCAATTCCGCTGCGGTTCGATTTCGTTCCGATCGTGCGAACCTTGATCCAGTTGTGATCGAGCTTTAAATCGCATCGCAGCAACTGGGGATAATCGTTGACGCAATTGACGACCACATCAATGTCGCCGTCATTATCGAAATCGCCAAATGCCGCGCCGCGTGAGGGACTTGGCTCCGAGATGCCCGGCCCAGCCTGAAACGAAACATCGGCAAAATGCCCGTTATGCAAGTTCTGATAAAGCAGCTTGCGTTGCGCATAGCCTGCTTCCGTCTTGAGTTGCTCGACTTCCGGATAGACGTGGCCGTTGCAGATCAGAATGTCGGCCCAGCCATCGTTGTCCATATCGAAGAAGCCGCAGCCCCAGCCCAGAAATTGCGTGTGCGCGCCCAGTCCCGCGGTGAAAGTCGCATCTTCGAAATTTGCGCCTCCTTGATTGTGATAGAGAGAAGGCGTGTCGCCGGCGAAATTCGTTTTGACAATATCTAGATTTCCGTCGAGATCGTAATCCGCGGCTGAAACGCCCATGCCTGCTTGCGGCTTGCCATCGGGGCTGAGCGCGCATCCCGCTTCGATGGCGATGTCCTGGAATTTTCCGTTCTTCTTGTTCTGGTAAAGCGCACTGGCGGTGGAATCATTGGCTACATAAATGTCGGGCCATCCGTCGTTGTCAAAGTCGGCGGTGAGCACGCCGAGGCCGTACGTGCCGTTCGCATTGAGAATCCCGGACGCCTCGGAAACATCGGTGAAGGTTCCATCGCCGTTGTTGTGATACAGAATGTTTTTGCCGCCTTGCAGTCCCGGAGGCCCGCACGCGACCATCACGCTTTTGTAAAGGCACGGACCAGATTCGGGCACGGGCGCGGTCGCCAAGTCGAGATCGATGTAGTTGGCGACGAACAGATCAAGGTGGCCATCGCGATCGTAATCAACGAAGGCGCAACCGGTATTCCAACGCGTGCCTTTGCCCGCCACGCCAGCCTTTTGGCTGACATCGGTGAAGGTGCCGTCGCCGTTGTTGTGATACAGAACGTTCTTGCCGAAGTAGGTGACGAACAGGTCATCCCATCCGTCGTTATCGTAGTCGCCGACGCAAACTCCTTGTCCCCAACCCGAGTGCGCGACTCCTGCCTTCGCAGTGACGTCGGTAAAAGTGCCATCGCGATTGTTCTTGAAAAGATGCGAAGTCGGCTCGCTACCGGCGGGAAAACCTTCAAGTCTCGTGCCGTTCACTAGAAAAATGTCGAGCCATCCATCGTTGTCGTAATCGTAGAAAGCAACGCCGCAACCGGTGGTTTCGAGCAAGTATTTGTTTTTGTGCTCGCCGCCGAAAATGGTCTTCGCGTTCAGCCCAGACTCGCGGCCGATGTTAACGAAGCTCACTCCCAGATCGCCGCTCGGCGCTCCGTCTTTAGAAGAAAGCGCCTTCGGCTGTTGGCCTGAATTCGCGCGCAGCCAGCGCGGACGGGCCATGGCCAGCACGCTTTCCAGCGACAGCACCAGTGCCGAACGGCTGAGAGATTTCAGAAAAACGCGGCGTGAAGGAAACAAGAGGTCGCTACCTGGCCCACTCGGCTCGTGCTAAAATTCGCCCCTACTTCTTATATCAGGGTACCGCGACTTTGCAAGTTCTGCCCGCGCCCGACTTCCGTTGTAAAAAGAAGATCGCAATGAGTTCTCACCTTAGTGCTGTTCGCCTGCATTGGATTCGGCATTCTACTCATTCAGTTCGCATCGCACTCGGTGTTTGCCTGTTCCTCTTGATGCTGTGTGGTGCATTCTCCGTTGCCCAGCAATCGTCCCCAACTCCGCAGTCATCGCGAGAATTGACGCGCACGATTCGCACCTGGGAATTTCTTCCAGTCGTCGGCTCTTACGCGGGATTGTTCGGCAACGAAGCGGGACGATTCGAAGCCTGGGTCTATCCGCTCAAGATTTTTCGTGAGTTTCATCTGACGTTTCACGTTGGCGATCGCGACCTGCCTGCCGAGAGTCTTGCCCGCACGCTGACAGTTCGTCCGGAGTCCGCGTCAATTCTGTACGCAGGCGACAACTTTCGCGTGCGCGAAACTTTATGCGTGCCCGTGAACGAGGCGGGAGCGATCATTCTGCTCGAAGTCGAGACCGCGCAACCTTTGGAAATAGAAGCCGGATTCATCGGCGATTTTCAACTCGAATGGCCAGCCGCGCTCGGTGGAACGTACGTGAACTGGGACGAGAAGGAACATGCCGTCACCTTCGGCGAGGAGGCTCACAAATATTCCGCGCTAGTGGGGTCGCCAACTGCCGCGGACCTACATCTTTCCTATCAGACGAATTATTCCGCGTCGGAGGAGAACACTCTGCGTTTAGGCGTAACGCAAAAAGGAAAAGAAACCAAGGTGCTGGTGATCGCGGCATCGGTGACGGGCCGCGCCGATGCCGAGAAAAACTACGAACGCCTGTTGAACTCTTATGCTGACGGGGTGCGGCAGTCGTCCGATTATTACCGCGCTTACCTCGATAGGACGGTGAGCCTCGAATTGCCGGACCCAGCTCTACAACAGGCCTACGATTGGGCGCGCATCAGCACGATTCAGGGGATGGTGAATAATCCCTTTCTTGGCTCGGGATTGGTTGCGGGGTATCGGACTTCGGGAGTGGGACAGCGGCCGGGATTCGCGTGGTTCTTCGGGCGCGATTCGATGTGGACGTCGCTCGCCCTCAATGCCGAGGGAGATTACGCAACGACTCGCACGGCCCTCGATTTCCTCAGCAAATATCAGCGGGAGGACGGCAAGGTTCCGCACGAGATTTCGCAGAGTGCGAGTCTGGTGCCGTGGTTCAAGGATTATCCGTACGCGTATGTGTCCGCGGATGCGACGCCGTTATTCATCATTGCAATGAATGATTATGCAGTGCAAAGCGGGGACGTGACTTTTGCGCGCGAGAAATGGGACAACTTATGGCGCGCCTACCAGTTCATGCGTTCGACCTATGACGAGCAAGGCTTCGCGAAAAATCTTGGCGTCGGTCATGGATGGATCGAAGGCGGTCCACTGCTGCCGGTGAAGAACGAGTATTACCAGGCAGGGCTTGCGGTCGCGGCGCTGCACGCGCTCTCCAATCTAGCCCGGCTTGTCGGCAAGGACGGCATCAGCAAGCAGCTTGCGGCAGAGTTTGCGCAGAAGAAACCTTCGCTCGATCAAGCCTTCTGGTCGCCCGAACTCAGGGCCTATGCGTACGCATTAAAGCCAGACAACCAGCGTGGCGACGAAGCCAGCGTCCTGACAACTGTTCCTATGTGGTTTGGCTTGTCGGACCCGAATCACGCAGACCAGACCATCACGCAACTGGCGGCGGAAGATCATCAGACAGACTGGGGCATGCGGATTATTTCCCAGAAATCGAAAGTTTATGACGGTTCGGGCTATCACTATGGATCGGTATGGCCGCTCTTCACGGGATGGGCTTCGGTGGGTGAATATCGCTACCATCGCGCGTTTCCGGCGTACTCGAATTTGCGAGCCAATGCGCTGCTTGGCGCCGACGGTGCGCTCGGGCATTTCACCGAAGTACTGTCCGGCGACTACTACCAGTCTTTCGCGACCAGTTCGCCGCATCAGATCTGGTCCGCAGCCATGGTCATCAGTCCCATCTTGCGGGGAATGTTCGGGTTGGAGACTGACGTGGAAAAGCACCAGATTACGCTGTCTCCGCATGTGCCTGCGGACTGGACGTCATTTGCGATTCACAACGTGCGGGTTGGGGAAGCGAGCGCGGACTTCCAATATCGCAAAACCAGCGACAGCGTGGAACTCGATATCAAGCGAGCTGGAACGGGAGATTGCTGGATTGAGTTCTCTCCGGCGTTCAGTTTGCGCACGCAGGTGCTCAGCGTGGAGATGAATGGAAAGCGTATGCCATTCAAGATGGAGCCAAACAGCAATGATCAGCATGTGTCCGTGCGATTTGCCGCCAGCAGCGGGACGAGTCATTTGACGATTCGCGTGAAGAACGATTTTGGATTGGCGCTGGCGAACGACTTGCCGCCTCTGGGAAGCGCAAGCCGGGGATTGCGCTTTCCTTCCGAAACGTGGAGCGCTTCGAAGAACGAGCTCACGCTGCAAACCTCGGGATTGGCGGCAGAGCGTTACGCCTTGGAGGTTTGGAATCCAGGGCAGATTTCGTCCGTGGAAGGAGCGGCGCTTACCAGGTTGGGGAAGTTGGAAATTCAGATGCCGCAGGGAGCGAGCGAGGCTTACGTGCTGCAGAAAGTCGTGATTCACTTTCAGCCTTGAGTAGGCCGTATATTGGAACGGATATAGGGATCCTTCGCTTTGCTCAGGATGACAATTCTATGGGAGATGACGGGGGAAGCCGCACGGCGCAGGCTCTCACGCGCGGGTATAGAATACGCGAGAGATGCACGAATTATCGATTGCGATGGGTATTGTGGACGCTGCATTGGACGAGTCGCAGCGCCGAGGCGTAGAGGTTAGCGCTGTGCATCTAAGGTTGGGCGCGCTTTCTGGCGTGGTGAAGGATGCGCTATTGTTCTCCTACGAAGTTGCTTGCCAGGATACTCCACTTCAGGGATCGCAACTGATTGTCGAGGATGTTCCTGTGATTGTGTTTTGCCCGCAGTGCCAACAAGAACGGGAGTTGCCCTCGGTACAGTTGTTTGCTTGTCCGGAATGCGGCGCACCGACAATGGACGTGCGTCACGGCAAGGAGCTTGAGGTCTTTGCGCTCGAAGTGAAGGAAGAAGATTTGCAGGAAAAAGAGGTGCAGCCATGAGCGAGCCGCGTCTGGTGGAAGTGCGCCGGAATGTGTTGAAGCAGAACGACGTGATCGCGCGCGCTCTGCGCGAAGAATTTCGCGCTGCCGGAGTGTTTGTGGTGAGCCTGGTTTCGAGTCCGGGCTCGGGGAAGACGACATTTCTGGAAAAGACGCTTACGCAATTGCAGCCGCGCTACCGAGTAGCGGCACTGGTTGGCGATCTGGCGACGGAGAACGATGCAGTCCGGCTGGCGCGCAGCAAGGCTCCGGTGAAACAAATCACAACAGGGACGCTTTGTCATCTGGAAGCGGCGATGGTGCAAAATGCAGTGCAGGACTGGGATCTGCGGACGATGGATTTTCTCTTTATCGAGAACGTGGGGAACCTGGTTTGTCCCTCTTCTTACGATCTGGGAGAAAATCTTCGGCTGGTGTTGATGTCGGTAACCGAGGGAGAAGACAAGCCGCTGAAGTATCCAACGATTTTTAACAGCGCGGACGTTGCGGTGGTGACCAAGAACGAATTGTCGGATGCCGTGGAGTTTGACTGGAATGCGGCGCGGACGAGCATCGAGTCGGTGCGTCCGGGAATGCAGATTTTTCGCCTCTCGGCGAAAACCGGTCAGGGGATGGAAGAGTATTTGGGTTTTCTGGCAGAGCAGCTGGCTGAGCAGAGAGCGGTCGCCCACATTTAACTCTCCTCGCAGGGAATCGGGTGGTGCACGCAGAGACGTAGCGAGCCACATCCCTATGTTGCCGCCCGCCCTTCCATGGCTCGAGTTTGGCATTTGATTTGCCC
This sequence comes from uncultured Acidobacteriaceae bacterium, assembly GCA_963708335.1. GTDB lineage: Bacteria > Acidobacteriota > Terriglobia > Terriglobales > Acidobacteriaceae > Sulfotelmatobacter. The sequence goes on from OY970205.1 coordinate 954,934, forward strand.
ACAGTCGACTCGGAATCGCGACTCACGGAGGCTGTCATGGCACATTTTGAGCGGATTCGGGATGTGATTTCGGGACCGTTTAGTCCGGAGATTATGCGGCAGCGGACAGCGGCGGGATGGCAGTTGGTGTCACTGGAATGGCGGCGCGAACTGCCGGAGTCGGAGGCGCCGACCGAGGGCGCGTTTAGCGAGGACATTCCCTACGGGCTGCGCATCTCGGAAGATTGCCAGCGGCTGGAGATCGATCCAATCGAGAACCGCGTGCTCATGCTGATGATGGAATTGCTGGTGCAGGACTTCCCTTATTCCAGCATCGTCAGCGACTTGAATGAGAAAGGGTTTCGTATGCGGAACGGCCGTCCTTGGACGCGGGTGGCGCTGTTCAACATGACGCCGCGGTTGATCGAGGTGGGGCCGCGGTTGTTTTCGACCGACGAGTGGAAGCGGGTGCGGGAGAGGTTTTCGGCGGCGCGGGAACAAGGTTAGTGTAGAAAGAGTGCCGTCCCTGCGGGACTCGTTGAATTTTTCGACTGGCTCCCGGCACTCCCGTGCCGGGCTTTCACGTGCCGCCCTTCGGGGCTGAGCTTGCGGCAGCAAAAGCTTTTTCCTGTGTTCAATTCCGATCACCGACTTTCAAATTTGGACAGTTGGGCGAAACCGTGATTCGTTGAGAGATTGCGAGCAAGGTTCCTCCGGTTGGTTGCGCGGTCGGTAGAGAAACGATTTTGTAGGGATAACCCATTCGATTGGGCTGGAAGAAAATGCGCAAAATGGCGCGCTGGCGATGCTATGATGGCGCGGTCTAGGTTTGTACTGTTTTTGGGAAGGTGGATTGAGCACTCATGGCGATCGCGGCCCCTAATTCCTCTACCACTACCACAGCCACGGCGCCTGGCGGAGCCCAAAGTTACGGCGCCGCACTGGCTACGGTGACCACGCTTTTCTTCATGTGGGGATTTTTGACCTGCTTGAATGACATTCTAGTCCCCCACCTGAAGTCGATTTTTGATCTCAGCTACGCGGGGATCATGCTGATCCAGTTTGCCTTTTTTGGAGCCTATTTCCTTTTCTCCATTCCCTCAGCGAAGCTCATTGACTGGATCGGCTACCAGCGCTCAATGGTGGTGGGGCTGCTCACCATGGGCGTGGGGGCTTTTCTGTTTGTTCCGGCGGCGAGCGTGCCGTCCTATCCGTTATTTCTGGGTGCGCTGATTGTGCTGGCTGCTGGGATCACGTGCCTGCAGGTGGCGGCGAATCCGTACGTGACGGTGCTAGGGAAGCCAGAGACCGCCTCGAGCCGGCTGAATCTAACGCAGGCATTCAACTCGCTGGGTACGTTTCTGGCACCGTTTTTTGGAGGGCTGCTGATTTTGAGCGCGGCCCCGAAGACGATAACGGAAATCCGCGCGATGGCGCCCGACGTCCTGCAGGCTTACCGTTTGCACGAAGCCGCGACCGTCAAGATGCCCTACGTCGGACTAGGGATTGCGCTGGTGCTGCTGGCGATTGCAATCGGCAGTTTCAAGTTGCCGAAGATTGAGCACGCGCAACACAAGGTGGGAGAAAAAGTAAACGACTCGATCTGGCGACATCCGAACCTGATTTTTGGCGCGATCGCCATCTTCGTATATGTGGGCGGCGAAGTCTCCATCGGAAGCTTTCTGGTGAACTACTTCAACCAGCCTGAGATTGGCGGCCTGACGGAAAAAGTTGCAGCCAGCCTCGTCGCACTTTATTGGGGCGGCGCAATGATTGGTCGATTCTTCGGATCCGCGCTCCTCAGCGGAGCCAAAGCGGCTTATATGGGTATGGCTGCAGTTGGTGGTGCTCTGCTCTTCTTCGTTTCTTCTTGGATTGCTCGTACTTGGGCTGACCAACTGGCTGCGCCTGTTGGCCACTTCAGTTTACAAGCGGTGTTATGGGCCGTGGTCTCAGTCTTAGTGTCTGCACGTCCTCTTTTTGTTTTGATCGCGGTTGTGGGTGCCGTCTTGGGAATCGCCCTTGTTCTTCGAGGCGGGCGGTTAGTTCCGACCACCAGCGTGTTGCTCGGCATCTGCGCGGTGTGTGCGGCAGGGTTGGTCGCGATCTCAATGCTGACCACGGGCCACACCGCGATGTACAGCATCCTCCTGGTCGGTTTCTTTAACTCCATCATGTTCCCGAGCATCTTTACGCTGGGAGTAGCCGAACTGGGACCGCTTACAGGGGATGGTTCCGGAATCATGATTATGGCGATTGTGGGCGGAGCGATTATTCCGGTGGCGCAGGGTGCGGTGGCTGATCGGATTGGCATTCATCACGCGTTCTTCTTGCCCGTCCTCTGTTATCTGTACATTTTATTTTTCGCGTTGAGCGGCTCGCGTCCGAACAGCCAGCGCTACGCCAAGGCCTAGCGCGACTACAAGGCGCCACAGCGTACTGAGCGCGAGGCGTGCGGGCAATCACTGACGGACCGCGACAGCTTGTAAGATACTTTTCAGCGAAGTTAAGTAGAGTGATTTAAGCGATCATGGGCCAAATCAAGACACCTGGCCAAAAGCCAGTCGTGATTACGCTGAAGGCTGTCGCGCAACATATTGGACTAACCCCAGGGACGGTATCGGCGGTACTAAACGACTCGCCCTCGGCTCGATCCATTCCGCAAGAGACCAAGAACCGAATTCATGCGGCAGCCAAGGAACTCAACTACCGGCCGAATTTTTTTGCTCGCACTCTGCGCAACAAGCGGACCTACACCATTGGTGTGATTGCGGAGGAGATTGGCGATTCTTATAGTTCTCCGATTATCAGCGGCATTGAACAGTATCTGCGGCAACGTGAATATTTCTTTCTGACAGTGGTTCACCGGCACGATCCGGAGTTGCTGAGCCGATATTCCCAGATGCTGTCAGAGCGGGGAGTCGAAGGCATCATCACCGTGGATACGACGGTGCATGAGGCGCCGCTTCTGCCCACGATTGCCATTGCCGGGCATAAGAAACTGAAGGGCGTGACCAACATTATTCTCGATCACGAGCGCGCGGCGGTTTTGGCCTTGGGCCATCTGAAGGAACTGAAACACGAGCGCGTCGCTTTCATGAAGGGGAATCCGCTCAGTTCAGACGCGAAGGATCGGTGGGACGCGATCTGCAAGGTGGCCGGCGAGATTGGGATGAAGATCGATCCGGACTTGACGGTGCAGCTTGACGCGGATGATCCGACGCCCATGCTGGGATATCCGTTTGCCAAGCAGTTGCTGGCGCGCAACAAGCCCTTTACCGCGCTGTTCGCCTACAACGATATCTCCGCGATCGGTGCGATCCGTGCACTGCGAGAGGAGGGCTTGCTCGTTCCGCAGGATGTGTCGGTGATCGGGTTCGACGACATTCCGGGTGCGGCGTTTTACACGCCGAGTTTGACGACGGTGCGCCAGCCACTGAACCGCATGGGGGTAGTAGCGGCGCAGAGCTTGCTGGAACGAATTGAGGGGCAAAAAGACTATCCCACGGAAATCGCTATCGAGCCTGAACTGGTGGTGAGGGAATCCACCGCGAAGGCGCCAGAAAACATCACGTAAAAAGCGGACGCATTCGTCCGCCTCGCGAACTTCAGCAATTGGCCCGGACGAATGCGTCCGGGCCTACGTGATTCATCACACCTGGCAATTTCCCTTCCGATATAGTAGCGGTGTTGCTTGCCACCCCATTGATGCCATCGTTGGACTCACCCGCCGCGTCAATTTCTGCCAAAGCATTGACTCTCGCTGCGTATGCGTCGTTCGTTCCAATTGGGGTCGCGACCGTGCTGCTCGGGCCCATGCTGCCGACCTTGTCGGCGCGATGGTCACTGAACTATTCGCAGGCAGGGGCGCTGTTCACGGCGCAGTATCTGGCGTCGACTTTGGCTGTGGCGCTGTCGGGAGTGCTGGCCGCGCGCTGGGGATTTCGCTTCGCCATGAAGGCAGGCCTTCTGCTGATGAGTGCAGGCGTAGGTTTGCTCTTGGCGGGTCCGAAGACGATGGGAATTGTGTGCATCGGCGCCTCGGGATTCGGGATGGGCCTGGCGGTTCCCGCGGCGAACTTGCTGGTGGCGGAGGTGAATCCGGGACGGCGAAGCGCCACGCTGAACTTGCTCAACTTCTGCTGGAGTTTGGGTGCCGTAGCATGTCCGTTTCTGGTGGCAGCGGCTGCGAAGAGCGGAGCGATTCCGTGGTTCCTGGGAGCGGTCGCCGGGTTGGCCGTTCTGGTAGCGATTGGAATCGCTGCGATGCCTTCGTCCATTGTCGAACCGTACGCGGCGAAAGATGTCCTTCCAGCCAAAGTTGTTGCCATTCCGTGGAAGCATGGAATGATTCTCATTCTCGGCACTTTGTTTTTCTTGTACGTGGGCGTGGAAAACGCGTTCGGGGGATGGATTGCCTCGTATGCGAAAAGCTTGGGCAGTCTGACGCCAACGGTGGCCTTCATGAGTCCGTCATTCTTCTATTCGGCGCTGATGCTGGGCAGATGGCTGGCGCCGCTGCTGCTGCGAGTCACGGACGAAATTCGACTGGTGCGGGCGGGGTTGCTTCTGGCGTGTGCGGGAATGGCGGGGCTGGTTTTGTCGCATGGCCTTGCGGGAGTAGGAGTAAGCGCCGGGCTGGCGGGATTGGGCCTCTCTTACGTCTATCCCATCACGATTTCACTGCTGTCGCGGGAATTCGGACCGGCATCCACTCGGATTGGGTCCGTCATGTTCACGATGTCGAACCTCGGAGGCGGACTGCTGCCGTGGATTGTGGGAGTTTCCTCGACTCATTTTGGCACGCTTAACGCAGGATTGGCGGTGCCGCTGATCGGATGCGCGGCGATGTTTGGACTGTACATGCGAGAGTGGCGGGTTGCGCCAGCGCAAGTCGCTGTCTGAAGGATCGGAAAACGCGATTTACGGCATTTAAGGTAAGAATCGAAGCCACATTCACGATTTTCTTGGTCACACCGTACAATAAGGAAACCGCTGTCGCCTGCGATTCATTGACCAGTGCGGCAGGTCGAAGTCTAACCCCAGGGAGGCTGGCGAAACAGATTGGACCGATACGGAGAGCTAGCAGAGGAGCAAGATGTGCGTTTGAGCGAAGTCAGGAATGTGCTGACGCTGGAAGAGATTGGGAACCTGGCGGCGGATGGCGGGCAGCCGGCGGAGACTCTCATGAATGTGGTTGCCCTGATTGCCAAGAGGTTTCGGACCGACGTGTGCTCAGCGTACTTGCTGGAACCGGATCGCGCCAATCTGGTTTTGGCCGCCACCGTTGGACTCCGCAAAGAATGTATCGGCAACCTGCGGATGGAAGTGCAAGAAGGTCTCACTGGCCTGGTCGCGGAGTTGGTGCGGCCCGTAGCCGTGGAACAGGTGAAGCAGCATCCGCGATTCAAGTACTTTCCGGCCGCGGGGGAGGATGCTTACCAATCGTTTCTGGGTGTTCCGCTGATCGATCGCGGCGTGTTGCAGGGCGTTCTGGTGGTGCAAACCATCGAAGCCCGCGTCTTTAGCGAGCAAGAAATTCAAATGCTGACTGAGGCCGCCACGCAGGTGGCTCCGGTGGTCAGCGAAGCGCGAACGCTGGATCGCTTCATCGCTCCGCTGCAGGAGCGGCTTTGGGCGCTGGCGCGCAATTTGTGGTGGAGTTGGGATCACAATTCCGCCAGCCTGTTTCTCGATCTCGACCCGGCTCGCTGGAGCGATCTGAATCACAATCCAGTGGCCCTGCTAAACGAAATTCCTCTCGCCAAACTGGAGAGCCGGGCTGCGGAGCTCATGCTGCATAGCCGCGTGAACTACGCCTATCGCCGCATGCTGGAATACCTGGAAGCTGATCGAACCTGGGGAACGCAGCGTGCAGGCGTGTTGCGGCCGCATCCAGTGGCCTATTTCTCGGCGGAGTTTGGTTTGCACGAGTCTTTGCCGGTTTATTCCGGCGGTCTGGGAGTGCTGGCGGGAGATCACATCAAAAGCGCGTCTGATCTCGATATTCCATTGGTTGGAATTGGATTGTTCTACGGCCAGGGATATTTTCGACAGCGGCTGGATCTTGGAGGATGGCAACACGAAGAGTATCTCAAAACCGACGTGAATCAAATGCCGATGGAAGTTGCGATTGGCAAGGACGGACGGCCGGTGGTGGTGGAAATCGAAACCCGCAGCGGCCGCATTCGGGCAAAAGTCTGGCGCGCGAAGGTGGGACGCCGCGACCTGCTGCTGCTGGACTCCGACGTGGAAGGCAATGCTCCAGAAGACCGGCAGTTGACGTCGCGCTTGTACGGCGGAGATTTGCGCATCAGGATTCGCCAGGAACTGCTGTTGGGCGTGGGTGGACTGCGCGCGCTGAAGGCCCTGGGAATTTCTCCAGGAGTGCTCCACTTGAACGAAGGCCATAGCGCGTTTGCGGTGCTGGAAGCAGTGCGCATGAGGATGGAGGACGAAGGTATCTCGTTTGAGGCAGCGGTTCCACGAGTCTCGCGCGAGGTAGTCTTCACTACACATACTCCGGTGCCGGCGGGGCACGATCGTTTCGATGCGGGGCTAGTGGACGAACACATCGGGCCACTGCGCGAGGCCCTGGGTTTGTCTCCGGAAAGCCTGCTGGGGTTGGGGAGGGAACATCCTTCCAACAGTGATGAGTTATTTTGCATGACGGTTCTGGCGCTGCGGCTGTCACGGCGTGCCAACGCAGTTTCGGCGCTGCATGCGGAAGTGTCGCGGGCCATGTGGACCGGTTTATTCCGCAACCAAATGGAAGATGACGTTCCGATTGGACACATCACCAACGGAGTGCACGTCCCCTCATGGTTGGCGCCAGAAATGTTCCGCCTTTACGATCGTCATTTGGGTACAGACTGGCACCAGCGCGGCAGCGAGGCCAAGATCTGGCTGGGGATAGAGAACGTAGACGATGGCGAGCTTTGGGAGACGCACCTCAATCTCAAGTCGCAGCTGATCGAGTTCGTACGGCGAAGGGCGGTCGCGCAAGCGGTGCGCCGCGAAGAATCCCGCGAAGTCTTGCAACGACTGGAGCGTGTGCTGAGCCCCGATGCGCTCACCATTGGATTTGCTCGCCGTTTTGCTACCTACAAGAGAGCTAACCTGATCTTGACCGATATTGAACGGCTGGCTTCGATGGTGAATGATCCCAACCGTCCCGTGCAATTTGTGTTTGCGGGCAAGGCGCATCCGTTGGATGAACCGGGCAAGCGAGTGCTGCAGCAGATTGCCGAGTTGATGCGCGATCCGAAATTTCGCGACAAGTTTGTGTTCGTGGAAGATTACGACATCAATGTGGGCCGCCACTTTGTGCAGGGCGTCGACGTGTGGCTCAACAATCCACGGCGACCGTTGGAGGCATCGGGCACCAGCGGGCAAAAAGTTGTGCTGAACGGTGGATTGAATCTGTCCATTCTCGACGGATGGTGGGCCGAGGCCTTCGACGGCGTGAACGGGTTCGCCATCGGAACCGGCAGAACGCATTCCAATATGAACGTTCACGACGCCCGCGACGGAGAAGACCTGATGCGAACTCTGCGCGACGAAGTGATCCCGCTGTACTATCAGCGCGATCGCGACGGCCTACCTCGAGGCTGGATCAAGCGCATGAAGCGAACGATCCGCACCTTAGGCTGGCGTTTCAATGCCGATCGAATGGTGATGGATTACACGTTGAAATGCTATGTTCCCGCGGCGGGAGGCACTTCGAGCGATATGCGAGCCAATTCATAGGGCGGCGATTTAGAACCGCTGGCCGATTCTTCGGATCACGTGGTTTTCTTCTCCTGAAGAAGGCGCATTGGTAAGTGTGCCGGTCGAGGCGATCAATCTCCCTACCCCCGACGCCGTAGGCGGCGCAGGTTTTGATCTTCCCCGATACCGTATAGCAACCGGCGAAACTACCCCGCCAAGCTCCCCGGAAACACCCCTCCGGGTTAGTACCACGGTGACTGCCAGACTGAAGTCGCTATCGCTGACCCGTGATACTGGAAGGACCACCACGCTCCGCATAATGGCTGATGAGTGCACGGACTAAAGATCGCGCTGCAAGGCTCAAGAGATACCACCACAGCGTTCCAATGACCACAAACCACGCCAAGGTAACCACCTGGTGGCTCCACGCCAGACCAGCGCCCACAAACGATGCCGGGAAATCGATGAGGATTATGTACTTCCATCCCACAACTAGATATTGAAGTCTCGGCACGACGTACCCCAGCATGATTATCAGGCAAGCGACGAAGTGAAGAAGAGGCAGGAGATAAACCCAACGGGAACGTCTTTCTGAAATCATTGCTTCACCTCCGATGCTCCCCGTCTATAGACAGGCAGCAATGCTGATCTTATCGTGCGAGCGCGGCTGTGAGCCGGGAAGCATCGCCAGAGGCGGGTCGAAAATTGCGCAACAGTACACTGTACTTTCGTAATTGGGTATCGACGGTATTGTCGCCACTTCGGTTGTGCTGGAGAATCCAATCATGTGAGGCGAATCCTCACAAATATTTATTCTCTTTAGGAGTACCAAATGGCATACGAGCCCTCCCTCAAAGTAGTGCACGCGTTCCTGAACCCGGAAACGCGCAAGGCTTTGTCGCTTCCCCTTGCGTTGCTCATCACCGGTGCTTTATCGCAGGTAGAGACAACAATCGAACTCGCTAACCGAGTTTGTGACTCGGTGTTTCGCCGACAACCAGGGCAACGCCCGATCCCAGAAGCGCCGTGTAATGGTCAAGGGTGAATTGCTCTCTCGCTAACGCGAGGAACCAAACTGAATGCCTTTCTTCTCGCGCCCCATAGATACCACTGCCGCCGCCAAAATGAACACGACAAATGCGGTCAGCGCCATGGCATTCGCATAGCTGGTTCGCTGAGCAAGGAGCGCCTCCACATATCCGACCGAGCCAGCCAGAAGTACGCCGCACTGGTATGCGAATCCCGGCAGGAATCCACGCACCGAGTCGGGTGACAACTCCGATAGGTGTGCCGGAATAATGCCCCACGCTCCCTGCACCATGAACTGAATAAAAAAAGCACCGAGCACCAGCAAGGTCATTGATGGGGCATAAGCCCACAAAGGAACAAGTGCAACCGCACACACAAGTGCGGCAATCATCGCCTTGCGGCGGCCTACGCGATCGGAGAGCAAGCCGATCAGCAATCCTCCAAGGATCGCGCCCACCATCGAGATCGCCGTGATTACCGATCGCTGTGTCGGTCCCATACCCCAGTGGCGCTGTAAGAAGGTTGGGAACATATCCTGCGTGCCGTGAGAGGTGAAGTTCATCATCATCATCAAGAGCGTCAGATAGAGGAACAATTTCCAGTGGGAAAGGATCTCACGGCCAAGATGGGTCCAATCCGAATGACGAGTCTTTTCCCACACCTCTGACTCTTTCACTCGAAAACGGACAAAGAGTCCGAGCAGGGCGGGCAGGCCTCCCAGGAAGAACATCGGCCGCCATCCCCAGCGTGGGAAGACAAAATAGAAACAAACAGCCGCGAGCAGGTAGCCAAGCGCGTACCCCTGTTGCAGCATTCCCGAGAGGAAGCCGCGCAGTTTGGGAGGAACTTTTTCCATAGCGAGAGAGGCACCCACTCCCCACTCTCCGCCCATGCCGATGCCGAACAAGGCGCGCAGGACGAGGAAAACGGTGAAACTGTGCGCGAAACCGGTGAGAACTTCGACCACGGAATAAAAAATGAGGTCGAGCATCAACGGCAGGCGGCGTCCGTAACGGTCGGCCATCAGTCCAAAGATGAATGCGCCCACCGGCCTGAAGGCGAGGGTAAGTGTGATGGAGAATGCAATTTCCGCGTCCGAACGGTGAAACTCCTTGGCAATGGCGGTTAAAGAGAGGACGACCAGAAAGAAGTCAAAGGCATCGAGCGTCCAGCCCAGAAAACCCGCGAGTACAGCGGCCCAGTGACCATCTGTCGCTGGCGGGGCACCGGACCGAGTATCGCGATGAACTGCAAGATGCTCCGGTAGGCTGGCATCCCGACGACCGCTCAAGCCTTCTCCTTCGTTATGAGGATGTGTTGACAGCTATCAAGAAGTGCATTCACGAAAATCGCCGCGGATCATTGTAGAAACTAGTTGACACAAATGCCAATTGGCTCGCGCCTCATGCCGCAGAAGTTGAAGGGCAAGGGGCCGAGCAGGAAAGCTTCGGCCCATGCCTTAGGCTCTTCCAAACGCGCTTGCCATTTGGGTAGCGCAAATAGAACGGCCCGGTGGAACCATCGGCTTCCTACTCCTGAGGAGCCAACACTTAGGATCTTGGGGATATCAGCGATTCGGCAGCGGTGCTAACGATAGCCGGCTTCTATCACGTTGGAACTAAAGGTCTGGCGGAGAGGGAGGGATTCGAACCCTCGGTACAGGTGTTAGCCCGTACAACGGTTTAGCAATTGTCGACTCTCTTGCGATGCCCTGCAATGCCAGCTACTTACAATCGCACTCACGCACCAAAACTCACCTAATGTGACCTCATTCGTCAATTTCAGGACACCACTCGGGACAGTGGATTCACCCCGGTCCTGCCTACTTGGGTGCCTCCTTCTGGAGGTTGACACTTCCCTTTAAGTGCGCGCCATCCTCAATGGAGATGCGCTGAGTCGTGATATTGCCCACGACAGTGGCCGACTGCTTTAAGTCGACCCGGTCCCTCGCATGAATTGTGCCCTCCAGTTTGCCCTGCACGATTACAGCGCGAGCATTGATGTTGGCTTTAACGCTCCCGTTCGGTCCGATGATCAGACGGTTCCCTTGCGGGTCGATCGTGCCCTCTACCTGGCCATCTATATAAAGGTCTTCGCCGCACGAGACGTCCCCTTTGATCCTTACCGACTTGCCGATGCGGGTCATTTCCCCGCGGGCAGTATCAGGCGCATTGAGCGTTTCCATGAGTGCAACCCCCTGGGAAAACTGCTCGGCAGAGTTTGATTCTACCTCCAATGCGGTACAACTCCACAGCGGCGGAGGGAGGGTTCCGAGAAGGGCAGTCTAGAAGCGTAGTGCTGTGTTTCGCCGCTCAGAGCAGGCGGCCAGCGTCAGCCTGTTGAATACGCCGCTCTTGCAGTTCCCCAGTTTCGGTATCCACATACGCAATTTGTTGGAAGCCCGCACGATAATCACACCCTAAGAATAATCTGCATGATGCGGCAATGTTTGTGGCAAAGAAACGCCCGTAGCAGCTCTTCGCTACGGAATGAATACATAGCCTACGGCAGTACGAAATGGACTTTGATTCGGGTTTGAAACTCGCCCGCACGGCCGTTTTGCACGAGGGGTTTGAAACGCCACTGGCGAACCGCATCGGATGCAGCGGTTGCCAGCATCGAGTTACCGCTAATCACACTAAGTTGCTGCACCGCGCTATCCTTCCCCACGTAGACCTCCAAGACGATTTGGCCTTGAATGTGTTGTTGCCTTGCCGCCTCTGGAGACTCCGGTTCAACCTGCTGGAGTACTTGCACGTTTGTTTTTTTCGATAAACCCAGTGCCGGATCAGTCGCAGAGGGCTCGCCGAGGGCCCATCTGATGCTTTACCCAGAGCGACGCGCTCAACCACTGGCTCAATCTGCCAGCCAGTATCGCCTACTTGTGGCCGTTTGCAGTCACCCTTGGAAGACGAGTGGCAATACGGCTACGTTTTCACCTGTCAATCTGCGGGAGGTACAGGATAGCCTAATAGTCGAAGGCGTTCAGGTGTTCCCGGCTCAACGCGAAAATTTACCTCCGTCCCGTTTGGCAGAGGTACTTTGCAAAGTTGACAAGTCATTTTCTGGCAGTTGATGACTTGACTTATAGACGCAGGATCGGGGCGGTCCGTGCTCAGTGCCAACTGCTCGGCACTTGTCCGATGACAAGCGGGACAGGCAAAACGAATTGAAACGCCGAACCAATATAGGTCAGGCATGTTGTTGCTTTCCGTGCTTTTTGCGCTTGGTCCTGGGCTGGTTTGTCCGATTCAGTCGTTCTCAAACCTGTGCTAAACCCACACCGCTGCTAAGAAACAGAAGGGGTAGAGGGGTAAATTTCATCACTTTCCCCTTGCGGGTGGTGCAGTCATTCTGACCAGTTCTTCTTTGATGGCCAGGAGACGAAGCCTTCTCGACTCGTTAGCAGTATCTTCTGACGCGGTGTGGCGCTTTTGCCATCGGAAGGACTCATTCTCGCGCTGAAGCGCGGCGATCTCCTGTCTCAGTGCCAAGACACGTTGCTGAGTGAATGCATCCACTCCTCATCTCGCCACACAGTTTTTTGGTCTCGCCTTCACATTCGTTCAGCATCGCTCTTTCGTCTTAAGGCATCTCAACTCTACTCCAAATAGCAATGGTTCGGCTCAGCCTGTCCTGTCTGGAACAGAGTGCCGGGAAGGAGCGTAAACGATAGACAGGAGCTTCCTTTACGGACCAGACAGATAAACGAAGAACAAAAGCAGCAAAAGCACTTGCAACACAAACCAGAAGTGAATCTCCTAAATCCGATGGACCTGAAAAGGCACAATATGGATGAAGCTCTAAAAGCGAAACTCGATGAAGCACGGGAACGGATGAACAGTCGGCAGGCTGCAATTAACGCGGATCGCAAAGACGATGATCGGGCAACGCGGGAGTGGGCCAGAGGAAAACAGCGGCCAGCGAATGCGGAACGGGCTCAGTTCAGGAACTCGCTCACCGATGAGGATCGGAAACAGATTGAAGAACGCATACAGCAACTTCTCGACGACAACTCGGCATTATCCCCGACGAACGCTTCGACACTGGACTCAAAGACAGAGCCACCTTGTGTCTCTCCCGATGTGCGGGACGAATACTATTTTCTGAGAGACATAGCAGCTTGATTGTTGCTCATCATCGAACCGCTTAGCCCTTTGCAGACGTGCCCCCATCACATTGGTAGCAATCAGGTCCGGTCTGTGGGAGACTGTCCGCATGGAACCGACCACACGCAAACTCGTATTCCACAAAAGTCAACAGTTTACGGGATGGGCTTGCACGGTTTGCGAGTGGACTCAGTCAATTCCCCGAGTAAAATTCGGGGGCGATCAGCCGGGGAATATTGAGACTGATTTCGCCAATCACAAGTGCGCTAAATACCCACGCAAGCTGCCGACCACCCCATATAGGAATTAAATTCAAACTGCACTACTTCCCCGCCTCAAAGACATGTCCGCAGTTCGGGCACTGCATACAAAGACGGCACTTACCAGTTCCAACTGAGGCTCAGTTCGGGAGCCTTGCCGCCATCGGTCGGAAGACTTGGCATGCGTTCGATCTGATGTGCAAGCGTGTCTTGCGCGAGGCCGCTGGTCCATGATTCGTCAAACCATTGTTCGAACGCGCCGCCTTGGTAAGTCCAGCCGTTGTGATAATCGCTGGCGGTTACGACCGGACAGATGCCGGCCAGATGCGGCGGATGTGCTATGGCTGCGAGCATTTGTGTCGCTCCGACATAAGAGCCGCCGAACATGCCAACTCTGCCGTCCGAATAGGGCTGGGCGGCAATCCACTCAATCGTGTCGTAGCCATCTTCCGATTCGTGGAGAAACGGGTACCACTCGCCATCGGAGGTATAGCGACCGCGCACATCCTGCAGAAAGACGACATAGCCGCGCGAAGCGGCTCGTTGGGCAAAATCCACGTCGTAGCCCCAAGTGGTGGCGCGGCGGTAAGGAGTGCGCTGGAGGAGAACCGGGAGATATGATCCGGATGGAGGTCTTTTCGCCACGACAGGACGCTCTCGGGTTTTCGGACGGCCACGAGGTGCCCTACTTTTAAGCAATCGTTGGGCGGGCAGCAGTCGGCGTCACGAGTATTCGACCCCTTCGGACAGCACGAGTCGCTACACAGTTAAGGCAGTTTGCAGTGGCACACCACGGTGAAATGGGGTAGAACGCAGCGAACGTCCGCAACAGTCGATTGGCCGAGTTTGTGAATAGCTCTATGCCCACCGGGGTTGCGGACGAATGTACACCTTGGCAATGCTGACGTAAACAGGTCCTCACATTGAGAATTGCGCGAATCGTGCGGACCGGGCAGAAGGGCAAAGGAGTTTTTCCGTTTTTGTTTGTTCTCGCCGAGTACGCTCTCCGCAAGATCTACGTTGAAGCCGCCGATGTTTTAGGCTCCGAGAATACGAGCCATTCCAGGGTTGAGAATGGCAGATAAACGGTGGGTGCATCCATGCTGGCCATTGCGCTGCCTGTAATCTCGCGCAAAGCCCTCAGCATGTCGTCGCTCAGAAAACAGAATCCAGTTTCATCAGCGGCAGCAACCGTGCCGGGGAAGGCTCGGCTGAAAAGAGAAACTTTCACTATCACGCGCTTGCCCGCAAGCTTGGCCTTGAACGAAGGTGAGTCTGGCAGTAACACAGTTCCTCCGCAGAAATACTTCTGGCAATAGAGTGCAGCCCGCACTTCGATTGAACAAGCCTCGTGGGGTATCTGCCGTTACGACGGTAATCAACCTAGTAGCCTGCTCCACCCGGCGAAAAAACTTGTCGCATGAGGGTCTCGACGGTTGCGAGGTGCCATGAGATTCGCGATTTTCGACAAGAAAGGTGAGCAACATGAGTCTCTCCTCCAGACCGCGTCGACTCCGCTATGTGCTTCCGTTGTCACGTTCAAAGCGCCTGAGCAAATCACGACTATCCTGTAGCAGGCGACGCAGGATTTGGCGTTCCGCCCTCGCTTGAGCCGAATACAACCGTGTTTCCAATTCGCTCGTGCCCCAAGTGGTGGCGCGGCGGTAAGGAGTGCGCTGGAGGAGAACCGGGAGATATGATCCGGATGGAGGTCTTTTCGCCACGACAGGACGCTCTCGGGTTTTCGGACGGCCACGAGGTGCGAGCTTATCTTCTGGTCTTTCGCCCATGAGGGAATGAGGCCCCAGCCGACTAGCGACAGCTCGCGGCGTGGTTCCTTGGGATGCTGACGAATAATCGGAACTGGCCGAGTCGGCGCAATGTTGTAGCGAGGATTCCACTCGTCCTCCCCTGGAACCGCGTCGAAGTATTCAGCGACGAGTTGCTTCCGCCGCGATAGTCGGTATCGCCCGCACATCGAGCAATTATGGCAGATCGCATGAGGGTGTCCCATCACCACTTTTTAAGCAGCCGAAGGGCGGGAGGATTCCGTCATTCCGCATGGGCACGTGCGGGCGATTCGACCCCAGGGCGGTCGGACAATCGACGAGTTTCAGATTCGGCGCAGCGGTCGCTGGGAAACTCACGACCAAGAACAATTCCGGCCGTGCCCTTACGGAATGCTCGGGAAATCAATGGGCGCGGCGGTGGACTCCCTTACAATCAATTCCGGCTTGACCTTACGGTGCACGGGGCTGACCGTCGTGTTCTTGCGATGGGCACGAATGGCCTCGATCAGGATTTCCGCTCCCATCGCAGCCAGACGTTCCATGTGCTCGCGCACGCTGGTCAGGGCGGGATTGTAGAAGGCAGCGGCGGGAATATCGTCGAACCCGATCACCGAGCAGTCTGCGGGCACCTTTAGGCCGGCGCTGATTAGCGCTCGGATAGCGCCGAAGGCCGTCATGTCATCGAAGGCCACCAGCGCTGTGAAGGGAAGCTTCAGGTTCAGCAGCTCCTTGGTACATTCGTAACCCCCTTCATAGCTCGAGAAAGGATCACTCAATGTCACAACCAGCCGGGGATCCAGTTCCAATCGGGCTGAGGCAGCGAAGGAGCAAATTCCATCCCATTGGTGTTGGCTATCGACAATCATCTTGGGCCCGCGGATAAAAGCAATTCTTCGGTGGCCCATCCGATAGAGGTACTCGAGGGCCTGCTGGGTGCCGGCTTCGTTGTCGGTGGCGACCCAGCTCAAGGCGTCGGTCTCAGGCTCCCGGCCCAAAATGACAGATGGGATCTTCCGGCTTTCCAAGGCGCTTAGAAGCTCCGTCTCAAAAGAGAGTGAGTTGGCGAGAATGATGAGCCCTTCGACGCGCCGTGCCAACAGAACATTGAGGTATTTCTTGAAGAGCGAGCGGTTGTTTTGGATATCCACCAGAAACGGAAGATAGCTCGATCGCGAAAAGCTGTTTTCGATCCCGCGCAGAATCTGAGTGCAGTACGGATCTGCGATATCTGGCACCATCACGCCGATGGTATGGCTGCGATGGCTCCGAAGAGCCTGCGCGAAAGGATTGGGGTGGTAGCCCAGTCCTTCCGCAACGTGGATGATGCGCTTCTTGGTTGATTCCGGGATATACGTTGCCAAGGGAGCGTGGTTTAACACCATGGACACGGTGGTTGCCGAAAGCCCGCATTCCTTTGCGACGTCCCGAATGGTGACCACAGCACCTGTCTTCGCTTTGGATCGCGTCACGGTATCATCCTTCTGAACCCCATCCACCCGATCCATGCTGCTATCCCGGACGAAACAGACTCCGTTTACGGACGATTCTCTTCATCATAACCGCGTCGGGTGGCGGTTATGATGCTCTGAATCTAAAAAGTGTACTTCAACGCGAACTCGATCTGGCGATTGTCCGTTGCCGTGTTCGTGATGGAGGCGCCTCCCGGCACATCCACGTAGACCACGGAGCCTCCACCTGGCAAACCGAA
Source organism: uncultured Acidobacteriaceae bacterium (assembly GCA_963708335.1). GTDB lineage: Bacteria > Acidobacteriota > Terriglobia > Terriglobales > Acidobacteriaceae > Sulfotelmatobacter. The sequence goes on from OY970205.1 coordinate 971,519, forward strand.
ATTCGGATGGTTGAAGACATTGAAAAACTCCGAGCGGAATTCGATCTGCTGCGACTCCATAATCTTGAAGCTCTTTTGTAGAACGAAATCGAAGTCCACCAGGTTGGGCCCACGCAGATCTCCGATCGGAGCATTGCCAAAGCTGTGCGCGGATTGCTGCCCGTTAACTAGAGGCGGCGCGACGAATGCTGCCTGGTTGACCCAGCAATCCAGAGTCTGGTGTCCCGGGTTGGAACAGCCATAGTCGCTTGCCTGCGAAGCCGTATTGAAGGAGAAATTGTAGGGATTGGCAATCTGGTTTGGACGGTAGCTGAAACTGCCCGTATTGCTGAGGTCGTTCGACATAGCTGCGTTCACGGCCTCGCCGGTCTGAGCGCTCGTAATTCCGGCAATCTGCCATCCCCCCAGGATTGCTTCGCCGATTCCATGCGCGTCACCCATGAAGTGGCGACCATGGCCAACCGGGATCTCGTAGAGGTAGCTCACCGATAGGCGCTGACGCAAATCTGGAGCGACGGGTCCGTACTCATTGTTGGGGAAATAGGAGTTCTGCACATAACCACCTACGTTGCCGTCCGCGTTCCCCAGGTTCTTGGCGAAGGTATACGCCACCAGCATATTGAAACCGTACGAGAACCGCTTGTTCAGCGATGCCTGAAATGCGTTGTAAAAGGAATGAAACTGAGCGTAGTCGAGGGGTAGGACTTGGGTCATGTTGGGTTGCTGGGCAAAGTACCGCCGCCCGAAATTCGGGATGCAATTGGTTGGGTCGGGCCCACAGAAGTTCGTATCGAGGATTTGCGGCGCCTGGTTGAGGTCACTGGCCTCGTGATTCCATAGTCGGGTAGAGCGGGTGCCCACGTAGCCGATTTGCGCTACCCAGTTTTGCGCGAACTGGTGCTGCACGCTCAAGTTCCATTCCAGAATCCGCGGAATCACGCGTTTCGGCCCCGTCGTCTTAACTGGGCCGCTGATGTTCGTGGCGCTGCCCACTGGCAAACTACTCGGGAACCCGCTGGAGACAAGTTGTGAGCCGGAGGGAATGGCGTTGGCACTGAAGTTCGCGGCGTAGAAGCTCAACTGAGGAGGATTGAGACCGAGGTCGTCAAAAATATTTGCCTCTGCGGAATAGAACATTCCAAAGGCGCCTCGGACGACGGTGTTCTTAGCCGCCGACCACGCCATACCGACGCGAGGCCCCCAGTCGTTCTTGTCAAACTGCACGCCGGCATGCGACACCGCGCCCGGCCCGTAAGACGTCACAACAACGGCGCGGTTGAGATCAAAGTTCCCGACCTTCCCGTTGGCGGGGGAAGTCAGTTCGTAGCGCAATCCGAAATTGAGGGTCACCTTGCTGCTGACGCGGAAGTCATCCTGGACAAATTCGGCAAGATCCCAGTAACGCGTAGGGTAAAGGCCCGGCAGGAAGTCCTGCTCATTGCTGATCGGAACCCCAAGCAGGACGTCCGCCAGAGCGTTGCCCCCGTTGGCGGTGGTCAGGTCGTTGGTATATCCGCCGTCGAAATTGAAGTATCCGCGCGGATTCGAAAGCTGGAAAAAATTCCGCTGTTGACGCCGAAAGTCGACGCCAAATTTCAGCGAATGCCGACCTTTGATCCAGGTCAACGTGTCAGCATACTGGTAAATGTTCTCGAACACGTGCTCGGGGAGCCACTGCGAGTCCCCTAAAGGGTTGAAACCGGCAACATCGATGTTCGTGAGACCAGTGGAATTGGGGTATCCGGGGCGGTTGACGTTCGGGATGCCGAGTTGTGCGCCTACATCTTTCCCGTAATTAAACGGCAGAGCATTCACGGCGTAGCGGAAATAGCCACCGTGAAGATCGTTCAGCACCCGCTCGGAGAAAGTATGCGTGTACCCGATACCCACATGCTGGGCACGAGAATCGCTAATGCTGGGGCAACAATCCAAGCCTCCCCAGAGAGGCCCTAGCGGCCCCGGTTGCTGGCTGCGCACGTCGCTGAAACTGTACGAGCCAAAGATCTGATCCGGCTCGCGGAAGCGGTGATCCACGCGGACATCGAAAGAATCCTGATCATTGATCTGGTTTTGATTGGCGAGGTAGTTGTTCGTAAGCGCCGTGGGATCGGTGGGCTGAGGATAAAAGTTCGCGATGTTCTGCCCTACAGAATTGATGCCCAGCGGCAACGTACCCTGCGGCGGGATCACGTTGACCTGTCCGTTGTATGAGATTGGAGTTCGCAACGAAACCACGCTGCCGTCCGCGCACTGATAGTTAGGATTCGTACTGTAGGGGTTAAAAATCGTCCCCGTGTCGAAGGTGTCGGCCGGGCTTGGAGTCGCACAGGGCGAAAACGTCTGTCCCGTGAGTCGGTCGGTGAAATCGCCGCCTCGCTCCGCAGCGGTCGGAACCGTGGACAAGAATGGGTTACTCGCCCGTAAACGCGATCCTTGATAATCGCCGAACAGGAACGTGCGATTCTTCTTGATGGGCCCGCCCAGGAAGGCTCCGAACTGGTTTCGTTTAAACGGTTGCTGGCCTTGGTTAAAGTAGTTGACCGCGTCCAGTTTGTCGTTGCGAATAAATTCAAAGAGCCCGCCATGGATCTGGTTGCTGCCTGACTTCAACACCACGTTCACCGCAGCGCCGCCGCGTCCAAACTCCGCGCTCATGGAGTTCTCTTCGGTCTTGAACTCCTGGATGGCATCCGGCGGCGGCAGCACAACGACCCCACCCAGGCCGAACTCATTGTTGTCGACGCCATTCAGGAGGAAGTTATTGTTCGAGACTCGCAGCCCATTCACGGAGATCGCTTCATTGGCCCGTTCGTTCTCGAAAACACCACCGCTGACGTTGGTTCCGGTTTGACCGCCATTCGCCCCGGGGCCAAGGTAAGCGAGTTGGATGAAGTTTCTGCCATTGAGGGGCAGGTCGGAAATTCGCCGCTCCGTCTCGACCGTGCCCAGCGAAGACGATTCCGTCTGCAACAGAGGCGCGGCACCCGTAACCTCGACAGTCTCCGAAGCCGCTCCGAGTTTGAGCATCAGATCGACGCGTACGCTCTGATTCACGGCAACGTCGACGCTCGCCTGCACCGTCTTTCCAAAACCTTGCTTGGTGGCTAAGACCGAGTAGGTACCGATTTTGAGAAGGTTGGCGTTGTAACTCCCTTCTTCGTCTGTCGTGAGATGAACCGACTGGCTTGTTTCCAAGCTGGTGATGGTGATCCGCGCGTTCGAAATGCGAGCTCCCGAGGGATCGGTGACCGTGCCCACAATGGCTCCTCGGTCGACTTGGGCTAGGGCGGGTATGGTGGCAATCAGAAGAGAAGCGAGAAACGCCAACATCGAAACCACGGCATAGACACTACGCGGCATAGGTCCCCCATCGCATGCTCAATTCGCCTACTTGAGTAGGCGAGTGAATTGGTTTATTAAAACGTTTAAATCCTGAGCCAAGTCAACGGGCCTGTCAAGAAAAAATGCAAACAATGCCGAATAAATATCGACTTTCTCTTGACAGCGAGAGCAAATGTATAGCAGTCTAGAAACGTTTTAATAAACCATTTCACTACACCGACGAAAGGTTCGCTTATGCGCACCGGTTTGGCTTGTTTCTTTCTCGTGTTCTTGTCGATCGTGGGGCTTCAGGGACAGCAAACGCGCCTGGAAAACCTGCAGAATAAGACGATTCTGGTGTTCACCCCCCATCCTGATGACGATGTGTTTGGGGCGGGCGGCACGATTGCCCTGCTGAACCGCAATCACAATAAGGTCTACATCGTGGTGTACACCAATGACGACAAAGGCTCCTACGACCCGGAGATGAGTTCGCAGCGTCTGGCACGAATCCGCCGCGCCGAACAGGAAGTTTCCGAAAGACAGCTGGGCACATCGAAAGAGAACATTCTGTGGATGGGATACGACGACGGCATGCTGGAATATGCGCCCCAGCCGAAACTGACCGAGGAAGCAACGGCCATTATTCGTCGCATACGGCCGGATGTGCTCTTGAGTGTTGATCCGGGCGAATGGTACGAGCGTTGGCACAAAACCGACCATCGCATGGCCGCGTTCAACACTATCGATGCGGTGCGTGCCGCGGAATTCTGGCTCTATTTCCCCAATCAGAAGCTGCAGATGGGACTCGAACCGTACCAGGTGCCAGAAATCTATTTCTTCTATCCTTCGCCGCAGGAATCGAATTACTTCGTCAACATTGACAGCGTCGCAGAGCTGAAGTTCGATGCCGCCTGCAAACAAGTAAGCCAGTTTGAACCTGCAGTTCACAAGTATCGGGCGGATTGGGACCTTAAGGACATGGAGAAGGCCAAGGACGAAATGCGGCGAGAACAGCCGCGCAAGGACGGACACTACGTGGAGGCGTTTCGCTACTCCACCGGATTCAACCAGTACTAGGGGCAACAAGGAGACCGCATGTCTGCACTGGCATTGCTCGGGGGCACGAAAGCAAAGACCAAGCCTTTTCCCGTTTGGCCGTTCTACGACGAGAATGAAGAGCGCGTGCTCAAGGAAGTTCTGGAGAGCCGAGTCTGGTGGCGCACGCCCGGAACCAAGACTCTGGAGTTTGAACAGGCATTCGCCAAATTTCACGGAGCTCGCCACGGGATCGCCGTGACCAACGGAACCGCTGCGTTGGAAGTCACGATGGCTGGCCTGGGCATTACTTCGGGAGACGAGGTGATTGTGCCGGACTTCACCTTCGTCGCCACCGCGAGTGCGGTGCTGTTTGCGAATGCGCTTCCGGTGCTGGTGGATGTTGATCCCGAAACGTATTGCATCAATCCAGACCTGGTGGAAGCCGCGATCACGCCGCGGACGAAGGCCATCGTCGCGGTGCACATGGGCGGTCATCCCGCGGATCTTGATCGGCTAAAGGAAATCGCCAGCAGCAAAGGACTGGCGCTGGTTGAGGACTCGGCGCACGCGCACGCCAGCGAGTGGCGCGGGCAGCGTATCGGCACGTTTGGCGTCGCGGGCACCTTCAGTTTTCAAGCGAGCAAGCTGATGACTGCGGGCGAAGGTGGGATGATCATTTCCAATGACGACAAATTTGAGGTAAAAGCGCGGTCGGTGCATGACTGCGGCCGCATGCCGGGCAAATGGTTCTACAGCCACTTTATTTATGGATCGAATTACCGGCTCAGCGAGTGGCAGGGCGCGGTTCTGAACGTGCAGTTGAGCCGCCTCGACGAGCAGACCAAACGACGCCATCAAAACTCGCGGTTGCTGGACAGTTTGCTGAGCAAGATCCCCGGCATCACACCGCAAAAGCTCGACGACCGGTGCACGCGGAACGGGCAGTATGCCTACATTTTCCATGTGAACAAGAAGAAGTTCGCGAAAATTTCTACCGAACGCTTTATCGCAGCCATGAACGCAGAGGGCATTCCGAACCAGGCAAGTTATCCGCCACTTCATGAGTTGGACATGTTTCGCAATGGAGAGTATCGCAAGCGGCTCAGCGGAAAACAGGCGAAGCAGAAACATTCGTTCCTGAAGAAGAAATTCCCAGCGACACAGAAGGCGGCTTGGGAAACGGTCTGGATTCCGCAGCCGGCGTTGTTGGGAGACGAAGAAGACATGCACGAAATCGCGGCCGGACTGGCCAAGATCCAGAAGAACGCCAAGGAGCTTGCCTGAAGGACCCGGCAACCTCACGACCATGTTCGAGCGATTCTCATACCGGGGCTGGAACAATGCCTACAAGCTGACTAACGGGTTCGTCGAGCTGGTTGTGACCGCGGACGTCGGCCCTCGGATTCTCTTCTACGGCTTTCGCAATGGCGAGAACCAGCTTCACGAAGTCGCGGAAGATGCGAGCAAAACCGTCGGTTCCGAGTTCCGCTTGTACGGCGGTCACCGGTTGTGGGCTTCTCCGGAAGTAGAGAGAACTTATTATCCCGACAATACCCCGGTGGCGGTGTCACAGCACAATCACAGCGTTCGCTTTACGGCGCAGGTAGAGGAACTGAATCCCGGCACAAACCTGCAAAAAGAACTCGAGATCGAGTTGGCGGCAACGGGCTCGCAGGTTCGGATCACACATCGCATCAGCAATCACGATGAGCGCTCGACGACGCTCGCGCCATGGTCGCCCACGATGATGCGGGCCGGGGGACGTGCGATCCTGCCCCTGTCTCGCAGAATTGCGATGGACAAAGATCACTACTTGCCGGTAGGAGCTTTCGGCATGTGGTCGTTCACGGATTTTGCCGACCCCCGGTGGGTGCTCGGCACCTCTTATATCCAGTTGCGGCAACTGGCAAATTCCCCAGGCCGTTTCAAAGAACAAATGGGAGGCATCTACAATTCGGCCGGCTGGGGAGCTTACTTCTGCCGCGGCGATCTCTTTGTAAAGCGAGCCGCGGTGATCGGCGGCGCCCGGTATCCCGATTTCGGTTGTAATTTTGAAGTCTTCACCAACCCGGATTTCCTCGAACTAGAAACACTTGGACCTCTGGTCGAATTGCAACCGGGAGAAGTTGTGGAACATGTGGAGCACTGGTGGCTGTTTGGCCACGTGCCCGGCGGAGAAAACGAGGAGTGGATTGAGTCGACCGTGGTTCCGTTGGTTACGCAAACGGCTGAAGCCTCGGAATGAGTAAATGCCTTACCGCCGGCAGTAAGGGAACACAGGAGAAGACAATGAAGAGATGCTGGGCGCGGTTATGGAGTCACCGGGTCGTAATTTTCACTTCTGTTGTTTTTCTGTTTCTGATTCCGCTGAGTTCGTGGGCTCAGGCTTCGCGCCCAGTCCCTGACCACGTCCCTCCCAAGCGGTCGTCCCAAATTCACGATGGTTTTGGTATCAACTCTGACATGCCACGCGATCCCTATCTTCCATGGGACCGCTGGTGGTGGACGCGCATGTTCGACGCCGGCTTCAAGTGGGCCCGCATCGGACAATATGAGAACAGCTCCGACCGCACCAGTTGGGATTGGATCGAGCAGAAACGCGGCGTGTTTTCCAGCTCGCCGGAACTCGAAGATTCTGTGGACTCGCTCGTCGACAACGGGATCGACGTTCAGGTGCAATTGATTTATGGCAACGTGATGTACACGTCGCCGAGCGGCAAGCGGCCCGATGTGAGCGTTCCCGAACCTGGGTCATTTCATAATGATGACCGGAGTTTGTATTCCGTCTTCTGGCCACCGACTACGCCAGAGCAGATCGCTGCTTTCAATCGGTACGCAGCGTGGATGGTCAATCATTTTCACGATCGGATTCACTACTGGGCCTTGTGGAACGAGCAGGACATTGGGTATTGGAATCCGTGGGGCAATCCCGAGCAGTTTGGAAAGCTGCTGGGTCCGTTTGTCGAAACCGTACACCAAGCCGATCCCAAGGCGAAGGTGATCTACGGCGGTCAGGCGGATCCCTCGCGGGACTTCACGCAGCGTGCTTTCGATTCCTGCCAGTGTGCCTCGGGAATCGACGTATACGCATATCACACCTACCCGGGTTACGGTCAGAATATGAATCCGGAAACCATGGATTACGGCGCCTACCAGACGGAATCTCCACGGGCGTTGCGGGACCTGGTCACGCATTATCCGGGTGTCAAACCCGGCATCCCATTCTTCGATGACGAGTTCAATTCGATTCCTGCATGGGTCGGTTCCGATGAATCGGTGCAGGCAAAGTATGTACCGCGCGGTTTCGTGTATAACCTGGTAGCAGGAGTGAAGACGTTTGTCTGGCTGCTGGCTGCCGGTACGGACGGCAATGAGTACGACGATTTTGGAATCATCCACGGGATCACCAATCACGACTACGACTTCACGCCTCGCCCCGTCTTTTCCGCATTGCAGAACACGAACGCGCTGTTCTCAGATACCAAGTTTGATCCGTCGATCGAAGTCGGCGGTCCGGACCTGCCGGCGCTGCGGCGACAGGCTGGCTTCCCTTTCCTCGGGTACGGGTTCCGATCGGACAGCGGAAAAGCGATCGTAGCGTACTGGCTGGCGGCACATAGCTTTCCGGGTAATACATTTCCCCCGCTGTACGCCACGCTCTCATTGAAGAACACTGGCATTACGCGTCCGGTTCTGGTCGATGTTGTTTCCGGCGAGATCAAACCCGTCAAGTGGAAGCCGGGCACCACTGACACACTGGAGGGTCTGCCGGTCAAAGACAGCATCATGGCAGTCGCCGACGAGAGCTATTTCGATTGGCCGGTTCTTCCTGAAGCCCCAAGTTCGCTGAAGCTCTCGGTTGCGAGTAACAACGCGAAACTAAGCTGGCAGGTTCATGGAGGTGGTCCCACGGGCATCGTAGTGGAGCGCCGGATCGACGAGGGCGATGCCGCGAAAGGAAGCTGGAGTCGTGTTGCAAAACTCCCAGCCACAGCCACCGAATACAACGACTCCAGTCTCAAGAAGGGCGAGCAGTTCGCGTACCGGGTACGCGCCATCAATGCCGATGGCGAGTCTGCTTATTCCAACATTGTCCGCGGAGCAATTCAACCCAAACCTTGACCGGGAATGATCGTTTGTGAGCACGAAGGTGATTACTTCCGGTTCCGGTGGATTCCTGCCGAAGCCGGTTGACTGCCTAGTCACGGCCTTGCCAGATTCCGTTTCGGCTACCACTGACAGCGCCCCACTGTTAGTTATTCAAAGGTGATGGGGGTCCTTTTAATGAACCCGTTGAGATGTCGATTCGTTAAGCGCTGAGGGTCGTGAAGGGTAGCGACGTTGGGATGATTGAGTTGCGAGAGAATCAGACATTCTTTATGGAAGCGCTTGCGACTCCAACACGCTACCCAGCGCAACCCCCTGCGGGCGTTGCTGCAGAATCGGCGTTCATCTCCGGAGTGCAGTCAGGCCTGCTTGAAATCCGGTGATGGGCAGCCGCGATTCAGGCAAAAATCTCATTAACCTTCGCCCTCGTTTGCTGACTTCGCGATGGCTTCAAATACCGCATCGTGGATTCCATATCAGAGTGACCCAGCCACTGCTGCACGGTACGCAGATCGACTCCAGCCCAGAGGCACCGCGTCGCAAACGTCGCACGGAACTTGTGAAGCCAGAAGTTGTCTTGGTCGAGCTTCGCCCGTTCTGCAACTGCTTTCAGGCAGTCGAGGAAGTCGAGTTTCGGGTTGCACCCCGCGGTCGGGAACACGAGGCTGCAAGTCTTGTCCGACTTCGCCTTCCAGGCCTTCAGACTCTTCACCAGCTTTGAAGGGATGGGTATCTCGCGCTCTTTGTATGCCTTCGGAGTCCAGCCGCGGTCAAGCTTGTGGCTGACGCGAACCGTGCTGGCCGTGAAATTCACATCTGACCAGTAGGTGTACATCACTTCTTGCTCTCTCATGCCTGTCATTAGGAAGAACTCATACCAGAGCCGCTCTTCCGCGTCGCAGGCTTTGAAAAGCTTGTCGAGTTCTGCCTGCTCATACATCTCAGGCTCCTCTTCGGTGTAGCGCGGCCAGTCATTCTTGCCCACCAGACCGCGAATCCCATTCGCCTTCAGAAACGTCATTACCGTTTCAAATTTGTTGTATACGGACCGCGGCGATTGCTTCTTCTGCTCTCGAAGGAACCCGGAGAACTTCAGCAGGTCATGGCGATCGATCTCGTGCAAGTAAATCTTCCGGCAGGATTCGGTGAAATAGTTCAACGCAGTCGTGTACGCTGCCAGTGTTTTCGGCTTCTTCGTGAGCTCAGTTTCCTCCAGGAATTTTGCGATCGCTGTTGCGACCGAAGGATGACCGTTCCCATTCTCGGGCAGGACGGATACGCCGTTGTTGAGCGCGTTAAGCTCGGCCTCTTTGCGCTGGCGACGTGCGGCGGCATCCTGGGCATCCTTGCCGACAGAGAGCCGCACCCGCCTGCCGTTCTCCCGCCATTCCAGATAATAGGCCCCCTCTGAGTGCCGCTCCTGTTTGCGATTGACCAGAACGAGATCAGGCTTGACGCGGCCGTTTGGAGACAGTACGACAGGGCAATACCGCATGCCTTTTGAGGTTTGAACGCGTTTGGTGAGGTTTACTTCTTTGGATTGCGTGTTGGCCACTGGTGCGACCTCCGATTCAACTTGGAATCAGTATAGGTATCACCAGCCTGCAAGTGCTAGATAACTAAGGTAATGGCGGAGAGGGAGGGATTCGAACCCTCGGTACTGGTGTTAGCCCGTACAACGGTTTAGCAAATTCAACCCGTCCCCTACCTATTGCACGGAATCAATCAGATGCGATCACCTCAGATGCTCTTAGTCGGGCAGAATCAGGGTGTTCGGCAGCTCTGTATGCACCTCAATATGCACCTCACCCAGCAGAGTCAACTCAGCGGGCAGAAAACCGGAAACCTCATCTAATTTCCTGCCCAGTTGGTGAGCTCCGCCCGCACCCAAGCTTCGCTCGGCACAGACTCTCAGTGGACACATTCAAGTTGTCAGCTTTAGGAGAACGTGGCGATCTCGCGTTCTGCGATCCGATCGTGATCACACGCGACCGCATTGTTATCGATGGCTACGCACGGTGGGAACTGGCGAAACGCACTGGTCGTCGAGTGCTGAATTGTATAGAACACGAACTCGGCCTAGAAGAAGCTCTCGGAGAGCTGATACGAACCCACGATCCTCCTCCCGGCTTGACCGACTTCGTTCGGATAGAACTCGCGCTTGACTTGGAGCCTTACTTTCAACAGAAAGCGGACACGAGGCGAGAGGTCGCTCGGATTGCCGGGGTCTCTTCCGGAAACGTCCGAAAAGCGAAGAACATTTTGACGCATGCGTGCCCGTCCTTGCTGCAGGCTGCACGAGAAGAAGAGGTATCGATCAACCGCGCCGACAAGTGGTGTTTAGAACCAGAAGCACAACAGAAAGAATATCTAAGACGAATGCGAATCGAACGGGGCATAAGAAGGAAAGCACGAAATCTCGTTGCAGCCCATTTAGCGAGAGTCTCGCCATCTACGCGAGATCGTCAGCTAATCAAATTATCGGATCTCGTCCGACTCTTGAACGATACCTCCTCTATCGAGGTCGAGATAGTTGATGCTCCGGGCAAAACAATCTTTGTAACGAAAGAACTGATTCATTCGTTGACACCACGGCAGGAGGTATTTGGCATATGAGTGGTGAGCACCCAATTAAACAGTTGCTGCTCGACACCCGAGCGCACTGGGACCATGACGGTACTCCAGTGCATGTCCGCGAAACCTTTTGGAAAATCATCAAGTGTGGGACCATCGCCCTCGGTGCAGAAGTCTATGCATCGCAAATTGAATCCAAGCTGGTGTTCCACACTTGCAAGTCGAGATTCTGCACGAGCTGTGGCCAACGCGCGACAGAAGCATGGCAGGCCGACCTGGAGGCTGTCCTCCCTGACATTCCTTACGTTGGAATCACACTCACAATGCCGATGGAGTTCCGCACAATCCTCCAGCGAAACCCGCACATCTTGCACGGCATTCCGGCGATGGGAGCAGAAGCTGTGCAACAGTGGGCAAAGGTTCGCTATGGCGTGCGCTTGATTGTGATTGTCGTACAGCAGACCTTCGGCGGCCTTCTCAACTTCGTACCCCACCTCCACATCATGGTTTCAGCCGGTGGTTTGCGGGGATCCACGGGGCGTTGGATTCATCGTCTTGAATATGATCGACGGGAGCTAATGCTCGCGTGGCGCTATGCGGTCGGCGTCTTTTTGTCCCAGGCATACAGAATGGGCGCCCTCAAATCCAGCCTCTCAAGTGGGAAATTTCAAACCATGTTGGAGACCCAACATGGACGCAATTGGAATGTCTTTATCAGTAGGACGGATTCAAAGGCTGATCGGCTAAAGCACGACGGACGGTACATACGACGACCACCAGTTGCCCAACATCGTCTTGCACGGATCGGAATTGATCGCGTCGAGTACCTGGCAAAGGACACACGAAATAAACGGCGTGTTCTTGTCCAGTATACAAACGAGGAATTTGTCGACACCCTCGCGCAACATGTCCCCCACCCTTATGGGCACGCAATGCGATATTTTGGGCTGCTTTCACCCCGTTGCAAAGCGCAAGTGTGGGCCGCCGTCTTCGTTCTGTTAAATCAGCAGCGACGACCCTATCCTCCCCGACTTCCGTGGAGGTGGCTCCGCATCAAAACCTTTGGTACAGACCCTTTGCTAGATAGTCAAGGTCAGCTCATGCAATGGGCTGGCCGGCGAGCGCCGGTCGAACAGTTAATAGCGGAATAGCGGCTTGCCCGGAATCCCTTCCTGGATTAGAAGGGCTAGCCGACGGTCGCTCGGACATCTAGCGCAGTTGGAAGATGGCTCGAACTGGCTGTTGACAGGATGGTTAGAAGTAAACGCGGTATAAACTCGGAGGCTGAATGCTTGATCAGTACCAAGGAACATTGCTCTGCGTTGTGAACTATAATGATGGCTTGTTTGCCGAGTGCGACATCGTTGAAGCCGTCTCAATCAACCCTGCAGCTTCCATTGACGACGAGTTCTGGCTTGGCGCTTCGCGGGTCCAAGTGCATGCTGATCTGCTGAGTCTGAATGAAGAAGAGTTCCTAGCTCAATACCCTGTTGGAAGGAAATTCCGAATAGAGCTCACTGTGCGGGTCACGGAAGAGCAACCCTTCACAGAAGGATCGCCGCAGGTCGGCCGCGTGAACTGAAGAGTCCCATAGACGGGTTATTTACACAGACTCTGTGTAATGATCCAACTCTGCACGAAGCACTCCCATCTGTTTCATCATTTCTCCGATCTTTATTCCTCGAACTCCGTTCGTAACTTCTGGGGCAGGCCGCCCACGAGTGTACAAAATGAGTTTTTGTATTTCCTATACATCAAGAAGCTGGCGAAACGGAAGTCCGCTGGCAGCCAAGCTGGGAAGTAACCCGCGTTGGCGAGCGCACACGAACGAAAGCGCCCCAAACTCTTTCGAGTCACGGGACGCTCCTTCGTTCGATCAGCCCTCCCCCGAAAGCTGCTCACAACCACCGTAGGCTCCAGCCCTCACTCGGGGAACCACCAACTTCCCATCTTCGGACCAAATGGCGCTCCTGCCTGCTGATGCCCAGCCCCCGGTAAAACCACTGTAGTTCGCCATTACAACCGCCATCCCGTACTCCAATGCATAGGATTTCAGTAGGGTTGTGTCCGCATCGTACCCATTCCTGGTGATCAGAACACCGGCAGCATAAACGTTCGCTCCGCGCGCCGCAGCGGCCGCTGGGTGCTGCGAGTGTGTTGTGTCTGCGCAGATCGCCAAGGCCACATTCGTATCCCCGATTAGAAACGCAGGGCCGCCGGAGCCGGGCACAAAAATCTGTTCTTCGCCCGGATGGAGATGTTCCTTCGTGTAAATCAGCGTCGAACCATCAGGACGGACCGCGAGCGCCGCAATGTACAGCTCATCTCTGTCGTTCAGCATTGGCGCGCCAACAACCACCGTCATATGAGCCCCTTGAGCCAAACGCCGCAAAGAATCCAGGACGAGGGCCTCCGGACAGACTGCATTCGACCGTGCGATGCCCGGTTCGTATCCGGTCAGCGATAGCTCAGGAAAGACCAGCAGTTGTGCGCCATGCTCGGCGGCGATGGTGCCGAATCGCAGATGGTGCACGACATTACTTGCAATTTCCCCGGCAATCGAAGTCGATTGTGCAGCCGCAATAATGAGCGTCATAAGGGTTGCATTCCCTCAGGAGACGGTCTTTCCCGAAATCGTATCGCGTTTTGAGAGAGTACGCGCTTCACAGCGCCCGTCAGGTTTAACGCGGGTTGGGCGGCGTTCCGGGACATTGTGTTTCGATCACCCACGTTCCCTCTTCTCGGTCGCCGCACGGAGGAATATGGTCTGTCCGACCGCCAATCGACCGATGCGAGTGACCGCGCCGTAGATTCCCGCGGTGTTCTGGTTCGCACGAACGACCGCCTTCATCACTTCTGGCGCCGGACTGGCCGACTCGGGATCAAGGTTCACGATCGAGCAGCGTTCGTCTCGCATGGTGACGGCGATGGCGGGGGCGTCGTCCCCCTCGCCGAAGGAGAGCACACCACCCACCCACTCGTCCTCCTGGAAGGAAGCCGATCGCAGTAAACGAACCAGAATATTCGGGCGAAATCGTCGCACGTCCAGGCTCCGCACCGAGAGGCGTCCGATCTCGCGCACCGTATCGGAGGCAATCACCGAGATGCTCGCTTCGTCGAAGATGCCATGCCTCAACTGCATCATCTGCACGGGAGCCCCGTACCGACGCCCGACCTCCTTGGCCAAATCCTCCCCGAAAACGGGCATCTCTTCGCCGTCCGGCGTGCGAATATGCGTAGGAAGGTCTCGCGGAGCACCGTCTTCACGGCGGTGCGGAGCAAACAGGAGCAGGTCGGGAAGCTTGCTTGCTGTCAGCCACGGCATCCCGCTGCGGTCGTCCGTCCGCCGGAATGCCAGGCGTCTGTCACCCTCGATGCCGTACCAGCCTAGCTCGGTGGCCTCAAGTCGTTCGCCGGCCATGGACTTCACGGGGTACCGGAAGATTGCCTCCACCGCTCCGATTTCTATGAGCATGCTCGATCCGTCAATTACTGCCTCGTCGGGAAAATTTGTGGGTGCCTGCGGAATCGGTGGAGTTTCTTGCAGGTGCCGGAACAGACTATCTGCGCTTTGCGTTGGAGGTGACAAACGCCTATTCGCTCATCGTTGACCGGTTGGCCCTGGCGATCACGAAATCCACCATTTCCGCTGCTGCGAATCGCGGAATCTTCACCCGAATTATCGGATTGTTGCGGGTCCATCGGAGCCCATCGAGGATAACAGCTCTAAGCGCGCGGCCGTCGACTAATGTCTCATGCAGGACGAGAACTCGTATCCACCGCCCAACAGAACTCTACCATTAGGACCATGTTCTGCTTCATTCCGGACCTCTGGCGCCTGCGTCTCTAACGGGTTTCTTTGGTGGCTTTGCCTTCTACCAGGGTTGTGTAACCGCCCTTTCCGTCGGCCATTTCATACTTCATTGTGTACTGAGTGGGTGATGACATCGTAACTGTAGTTCTTCCTTTGATGGCATTGCCTGCAAACTTGTCTTCCTCCATCCACGTCCAAGTATTTCCGTTAACCGATCCTGTGGCGGTACCCACGAGTCCGACACTGTTGGCGTAATAGGATGTGTAGACCTTCGCATGGCTGTCGTAGGCCATGATGGCGAGGCGCGTCGGTAATTGCCCCCCTTCAGCGCGGCTCTCGACATAGAATCCCCCCGGCCCCAATGTACATGTTTCGGTGCTGACAGTTTTACCCGCGGGCACAAACTCGTTGGCTTTAATCTCGCCTTCGACAGTCCATTTGCCAAGGAAGTACTCCAACTTCTTGTGTTCGGGACCAGGCTTGGGTGGTGCTGGTGGAGCTTGTGCGAGCAATAGTGATGTGAATCCGCAGATCAGAATGACGGCGATCGACGATCGTGTGCTCATCTCGTGAATCCTCATCAATGTGCACACAGTAGCAGCCGGGCCGTGACGTGTCCCGAAGGATTTGTTAAGATTTGCCGAAAACTCAATGGCTAGCCGGGAAGTATTTCATTTCGACGAGTTCGCGCTGGACGTGGGAGAGCGACGGCTGCTGCGCGGCGCCGAACCCGTTCGCTTGTCACCGAAGGCCTACGATGTGCTGGTTCTGTTGGTGCGGCAGTCGGGGCGGTTGGTCACGAAGGACGAATTGCTGGCGCAGGTTTGGCCCGAGTCGTTTGTCGAAGAGGGCATTCTCAATGTTCACGTGGCAGCACTGCGCAAGGCGCTCGGCGATGACACGCGGCCTCCGGCCTACATCGAAACCGTCGTGCGGTCAGGGTATCGCTTCATCGCTGGAGTCAGCTTCGATCCGGCCGACGAGAAGCCATTAACACCGAGCGCCATAACGCGACCCGTCGAACTCTACGAGCTGGTCGGCCGCGGCCGGTCTCACCTGTTGTCAGGCTCGTACTTCGAACTCCCTACCGCCGTGGACGCCTTTCGTTCCGCGATCGAGATCGATCCGACCTATGCACCGGCGCACGCCGGCTTGGCGCGTGCACGGTGCCTGCAGGCAGTGTTTCGCGCGGTGCCGCACCAGGAAGCGTTTACAGAGGCGAAAGCGTCCGCCTTGCGCGCGCTGGCGATGGACAGCGCCTCGGCGGACGCGCAAGTTGCCCTTGGCACTGTCCTTTTTTTGAGCGAGTGGGACTGGACGGCGGCGGAACGCAGCCTGTGCCGTGCGCTCGAGATCAATCCGGATCACACCGAGGCGCTACTACAGTATGGGTCGCTCCAGGAAGCGCTCGGACGGCTCGACGATGGGCTGCGATGCAAGCAGCAGGCGCTCGCACGCGATCCGCGATCGCCCGGCGTTCTGGTGCAGATCGCCATCTCTTACTGGCATCAGCGGAAGTACGACGACACGCTTGTCTGGGCCCAGCGAGCGCTCGACGTCGACCCGAAGCATGTCCTGGCGTGCCAATTCATTAACCACGTCTATTGGAAGATCGGGGACGTCAATAGATTCGCGGCCTGGACCGTCAGCCAGGCCATCGCGTGGGGCTTTTCCGAGGAGAGAGTAGCGGTATTGAAGCAGGTCACCGCGGACACGCAGCAGGTGTACGCGACGGCCGGCCTCGCCGGGGTGAGAAGATTCATGGTGGATCAGATCACGAACCCGCAACTGGACTTCGACATTTTGCTGAAGATGGCATTCTTCCGCGCCGCTCTGTATGGGGCGGCAGGCCGACTCGATGAAGCGTTCGACTGCCTTGATCAGGCCATCGCGTACCGCGACCCAGCACTCGTTCACCTGGCGGTCGCACCGGAGTGGGACAGCCTGCGCGGTGACCCGCGGTTCGCAGAACGCCTGCGATCGATGGCGCTTCCTTCGGCTGCCGTGACAAAGCAGGTGGGCGTGCTTGTGCCAGAAGCGTGAGCAAGTAGCACACGCACGAGAATTCAGAACCCGTGACCAATCACAATAGACAGCAAGCCGCCTGATCCGCGGGGCGGCTTTGCTTTGCATTCAGATCCAAGTCGACTGGCGGGGCGACAGGTCGTAATCCGCTCTGAACGAAGGGACGAAGACTGGCCGCTTGAGAATTTCGAGATCAAGTGACGAACTCACGCTGGCTGCGGATTCAATCTATCAACCGTGTGTTTGCTCTGACACTTACGTTAAAGAGGAACGAATTTATATGTCCCCCCAGTGTCCAGCGGCACCTGAATCTCATACGGCTTGAGCTTGCTTCCCGCCGCGAAAATCATTTCTTCCTAAACTCCTCCGTCCAGTTCTCCACAACATTGAGCAGTGCGGACCTTTGATCAGATGTCTGTGTCTCCACCAAGAACCGCTTCCCGTCTGGAGTCGCATCATACGGGCTGCCGCCCGTTCTCGTCGGAGCTGCAGCTGTTTGAAAAAGAGTTTTCGTGGCCACAACCTGCGATGAGCCATTGGTCTCTTTCATCTCAGCGGCCATCAGTTTATTGTCCGGTGTCAGGTAATAGAGTTCTTTCCCATCGCCTCTCCAGCAAGGCATAGAGCCACCGGCGACTGACACTTGCAACTTTCCCCCCACATTCGGAAACGACGAAACGTAGATCTCATCCGTTCCTGACTCGTCCGAGCGATAGGCGATCCACTTGCCATCTGGCGAGACTCGGGCGTATCCGAAGTTCGTGCCTGATGCCTCTAGAACCGGTACGGGACCAGCATTGCCGGCAGTCGGAAGCTTCGCGATACGTGACTTGCCGGTGCTGGACAGGAACTCTGTAAATATCAAAAACTTCGCATCGGATGTCCAGTCAATTGAGTAAACGAACGAATCGGTAGGTCTCCATAGCTCCTGCTCCGCTCCAACGACATTGGCGGGTTTAATATAGATCGCCGCTTCATTGCCTTTCACCCCCGAGTAAGCGACGCGTTGGCCGTCCGGTGACCACGCTGGGCCAAGGGGCCGAAAAATGCTGGCCAGACGACTGAGTTGGCCGGACGTGAGATCGCGAATCCAGAGATCTCTCGTGCCGACGCGCGGGTCAGTCTGAACGAAGAGCAGCCGCTTCCCATCAGGAGAGAGACGCGGCCCTGTGTATGCTCCTGGGTCGCCGATGCTGGACAATTGCCTTCCCTCGCGGTCGAACATCAGTTGTGAAACGGAGCCGGTAAGGCTTCCTTGCTGATAAAGAAGCATACCGTTCTGTGAGGCCGAGAAGGCTCCATTGCTGATAATTGGGTTGAATAAGATGTTTTCTGCAACAGGAAAGGCGTTCCCGCTGAAATCCAATTTCTTAAGATCGAACGGTCTCGCCATCAAGACCTTATCCTCGATATAAAGAACGTGGCCCATTGCATACGCGACTGGCGAGCTTCCGTGAAATAAGAGCTTAGGGTCCTTTCCGTCGAGCGAACCCACGTAGATAGAGTTTTCAGGGCTCACACTCCCTAGGGGTGATGCCATGAAAAAGAAGTGCTTTCCATCAGGAAGGAAAAAAGGCCAGCGATGCGTTACCACCAGGCGGCTCGCGTTCAGAGTCGTTACTCTCTCTGGGATACCTCCAGATGCGGATACGCGATATACCCCACCGATCACCCTGCTAAAAAGAATCACATCAAGCTGACCCCAACTTCCACCGCGGCTGTCATGGACTTCGCAGAGGATTTGAGCTGGGCCCCCGCTGGTCGCAATACGTTTCAATTTATCTTGCGTAAAGAAGCCGAGGCTCGAACTGTCCGGAGACCAGAATGCAGACACCACACCTTCCGTGCCGGGCAATGGCCGGCTGGAGAATGCATCGAGCGCCCGGATCCAGAGCTGCGTGACTTTATCTACTCTGGCAATGAACGCTACACTTCGTCCGTCGGGCGAAAGCACTGCACCACCCTCCACTCCGTTGAAAACATACGTCCCATTCTGCGGTGGAGGGATCGTGAAGCGAACCACGTGCACTTCGGGAGACTGCCTGTTGTTGAAGTGCGTAAACGCGAGAACCACAGCAACGAGCGCAAAGCTTGCCGCAAGGACCCAGGCGAGCCTATCCCAACCCGGTTTCAGCCGCTCTTGCGATGTCGGCGCTCGCCCCCCTGAACCAGACTCGGCTAACCATTTCAGCTCAAGCCCCAGATCCAGGGCCCGCTGCCATCGTTCCTCCGGATTCTTCGCAAGGCACCGTTGAATGGTGTGGTCGAGTACGGGCGGGGTCAATGGCTTCATCGAGCTGATTGATTGTGGCTCTTTTTCTAGAATCGCGGACAGCACGCTCAACTGGCTCTTTCCTTCGAAAGCTTTCTTTCCGGTCAACATCTCGTACAGCACTGCACCCAGCGAAAAAATATCACTCCGTCCATCCAGTTCCTTTCCCTCTACTTGCTCCGGCGACATGTACTGAAACGTTCCGACAATCATCCCTTCCTGCGTCATTGGAGACTGCGCAGGCGCAATTGCTGTCACCGTCGCAAGCGTGGCTGGTGTCGCCGTCGGCCGTGCCAGTCCAAAATCCAGCAGCTTCGCTCCCGTCGTAGTCAGCATGATGTTTCCCGGCTTCAAGTCCCGGTGCATTACTCCATTTTGGTGCGCCTTATCCAGTGCGCCCGAGATCTGCGCTCCGTACTTCAGCACTTGGTCCAGTGTTACCGGTCCTTTCTCCAGCCGCTTCGCTAGCGTCTCGCCCTCTATGCACTCCATGACCAGATATTCCACGCCATCCTGATTACCCACGTCATACAAAACGCAAATGTGCGGATGATTCAGGCTGGAAATCGTTTTGGCTTCCCGCTCGAACCGCTGCTTCCGGACAGGGTCACAGGAGAATTGTGCAGGCAGAATTTTGATGGCGACGGTTCGTTCCAGCCGCGTGTCGCGGGCGCGGTAGACTTCCCCCATGCCACCCGCGCCGAGCGGTGCAAGGATTTCGTAGGGCCCGAGTCGGGTACCTGGAGCCAACGCCATACTGGCCGCGATTATACCTTCGGTGGACCTCGTCTGTTACCTTCAGCCCTCAGCCGGACTTATGACGGGCAACTCTGACGTAATCCGGGTAAGGTGAGGTTTGCCGACCGTCTGTCCAGAATCGTCGGATCGGCTTCAACGCTTTTTGCTGGGACTATAATGGCGCGCACAGATGGCTCTGACCTCGGGCACAAAACTCGGGCCGTATGAGATCCAGTCAGCCCTCGGGGCTGGTGGCATGGGAGAAGTGTATCGCGCTAAGGACACACGCCTCGAGCGCAGCGTCGCCATCAAGATTCTCCCTGCGCATCTTTCTGGGGACCCTGTCCGGAAGCAGCGCTTCGAGCGTGAAGCTAAAACGATTTCCAGCCTAAATCATCCCCACATATGCGTCCTCTACGACGTAGGCCATCAAGATGGGACCGACTATCTGGTGATGGAGTGCGTGGAAGGAGAAACACTCGCGAAGCGGCTGGAGAGAGGTCCGCTGCCCTTGGAACAGGTGCTGAAATACGGTGCGCAAATCGCTGACGCGCTCGATAAGGCCCATCGCAGCGGCATCGTCCATCGCGATCTGAAGCCCGGGAACATCGTATTGGCGGCGACGGGAGCGAAGTTGCTGGATTTCGGATTGGCAAAACCGGTAAGCCCATTGGCGAGTGGAATGACGCTGACGGCGGACACGCCGAGAGTGGCAATGACGGAAGAAGGAACGATTGTCGGTACATTTCAGTACATGTCGCCAGAGCAAGTGGAGGGCAAAGAGCTCGATGGCCGGAGCGATATTTTTTCTTTGGGGGCCGTGCTGTATGAGATGGTGACTGGGCAGCGGGCATTTGAGGGAAAGAGCCACATCAGTGTAGCCTCTGCGATTTTGGAAAAAGAGCCCTCTCCCATCACTGCCGTGAAGCCGATGGCACCACTGGGGCTCGATCACGTCATCCGAAAATGTCTCTCAAAGGTACCGGACGATCGGTGGCAAAGCGCGAGGGATTTAGAGAGCGAGCTGAAATGGATTGTGGAGTCGAGGCCCTTGATAGGAGCCGGAACACCGATGCCGAGAGAGGAAGTCTGGCGGCGGATGAGCTGGGGTTTGGCACTGATTGCTGTGCTTATAGCCGCTCTGCTTGGCATCGCGTACCTCCGCAACGTACCAGTAGAAGTGCACGTGGTTCGTTCAGTGATCCCCCCACCCGAGGGCGGCGCATTTGTTTTCGACGGCCCAGTCGGCGGCGCCTTTCTGTCTCCGGATGGGAGGAGCATGGCTTTCATTGCCCGCGTCGGAAGAGTGACGCAACTCTGGGTGCGGCCATTAGATTCCTTTTCGGCTCGGCCTCTTGTGGGGACCGAAGAGGTCTCATTTGCCTTCTGGTCCCCCAACAGCCGGAATCTGGGCTTTTTTGCGCAAGGGAAATTGAAGCGAATTGCAGCGACGGGAGGGCCAACCCAAACATTATGCGACGCGGAATCGAACCGGGGCGCGAGCTGGGGCCGCAGTGACGTAATCGTGTTCGCACGAGTCAGCGGCGAGATCCAGCGCATCCCTGCGTCTGGAGGAACGCCACAGAGCGTCACGACGTTGGACGCCAGCCGAAACGAAGGAACGCATCGCTGGCCCTATTTCCTGCCTGACGGGAACCATTTTCTTTTCATGGCGGCGCTGTTGGGTCCTGTGAGCGAGGATAATGTCTTTTATTTGGGATCATTGGATGAAAAGGAGAGCAGGATTCTGTTTCATGGCAGCTCGCCCATTGCTTACGCCAATGGTTATTTGCTCTACCTTGCGCAGAGTGTCCTGATGGCAAGACCTTTCAATCCGGAAAAGATGGATTTCACGGGAGAAGCAGTTCCCCTTGTGGAGAGCGTTCAGTCCGACCCCCAGTTCAGCAATGGATACTTTTCGGTATCTGGGAACGGAGAATTGATATACCTGCAGGGAAATGGTCTTGTGTCACATTCCCTCGTATTGTTCGATCGAAATGGAAAGCAGTTGAGCAGTCTTGGTGAATCAGCTCCTGCCGCTTCGCCAAGATTTTCGCCCGATGCAAGGGCTCTGACCTGCGATGTGATCTCTCTGACCTCGGGAACAGTAGACCTGTGGGTGGCGGATACCCGCTCCGGTAACCGTACGCATTTAGCCACCGATCGCATGGACCTGGCGTCGCACTCGGCCTTGTGGTCTCCGGACGGGACACGCGTCGCCTATGTTTCTACAAGAAAGCCTGGCAGTCGCGTGATCTACTTGAAAGCCGTTAACCAGATGACGCCGGAGCAAGAGCGGTGGGAAACTAACGAAGACCACTTTGTGACTTTGAATGATTGGACACCCGACGGGAAGTTCTTGGTCCTGACTGAAAGGCCCAAGCGTACGGGTGAGCAGCGCGTGTCACTTTTGTCGGCCGCGAGCGGTGGCGATGCCGAACCTCTGCTGGAAGTGAAAGGCGCAAATATAGACTCGGGCATGATCTCTCCGAATGGCCGATGGATTGCCTATCGCTCGGACGAATCGGGCCGGAACGAAATCTATATATCCTCTTTTCCGAAGCCAACGGGAAAACTCCAGGTGTCAAGCGCTGGCGGTGTGACGCCCCGCTGGAGGCACGACGGGAAAGAGTTCTACTACATGGCGCCGGACAAGATGTTAATGGCCGTGGAACTCAAAGAAAACGGAAGCTCGCTGCAGGTAGCCTCGGTCCGCCCGCTGTTTGAGATGCTTCAGACGATATATCTGACGGGAGCGGGAGTGAACCAGTATGACGTAACGGGGGACGGCAACCGGTTCGTCGTGGTTGCGGGTACCACGACCGGCGCGCCTGAGCCGTTGCATTTGGTGACCAACTGGGACGCGGAGCTGAAGAAATGACCTTGGCGCCGGAAACTGACGAGCGCGAGCTACCCCTATTTCCTTAAGAAGGCTTGGACCTCCGGCACCAGAGAACATTGCGGCCGAAGTAATCCCAAGGTAAGAGTTGCCGACCATCCACCAGAATCGCAAGTCGCGATGGACGGTTCCTTGCCGGTGCGCCTTCTCCAGCGCCTCGACGATCTCAATGGCGTACTCTGTAGATTTCAATAACCGCCTCGTCGCGTCTGTGACGACGCTTAAAGGCGGAACAGTTGCCGTGCATTGCTCTGAGCGATCTTGCGGCGGTCAGGTTCGCTGATGGAAGCATTGTCAAACCAATAGGTCGCCTCGGACATGTCCTCATAGGGGTAATCCACCGAGTACAGAACGCGGTCGGCCCCTGCTTCAAGGATCACGTCGATCAGCGCCTGTGTGCGAAAGGTCCCGCTGGTAGTGAAGTAGAAGTTCTCCCGGAGGTACTGGCTCATAGACAGATTCGCTTTCGTGTGAATGCCGTTCTTGGATATGCGATGATCGACGCGCCAAATTTGGAAGGGCAGTCCTTCGCCGAGGTGTCCGAGAATCAATTTGAGCTTAGGATATTCGTCGAATAAGCCGCTGCCCATCAGACGCAATGCGTGGGTTGACGTATCGACCGCGAAACCCCAGGCCGAGCCGACGAGCCACGGGTGTCCTTCGTAAGCCTGCTGGCGCGTGGGCAGAGGATTGCGAGGATGAAGATAGAAAGGCACATCGAGCTGTTGGACGGTTGCCCAAAATGGCAGGTATCGCGGCAAATCATAAAACACTGCCGAATCCGCTTCCCCAATTTGTGAGAACCCAGCTACCAGAGCGCCACAGAAACCGAGTTCTTTAACGCAACGTGTCAATTCCTGAGCCGCAGCCTGAGGGTCCTGCATCGGTAATGCCGCGAAACCTTTCAGTCGTTTCGGATATTTTGCAACGTGCTCCGCCAAATAGTCGTTCCACCGCCGCGAAGTGGCGATCGCTTCGGAAGTCCTGGGAATGGCTTGGATCCCAGGTCCAACGTGCGAGAGGATGCAGAGTTCCACACCGCCTCGATCCATCTCCGCGATTCGCCCACTACCCATGTCTTGCATTTGCAGCTGAAAATCCGGCGTTGGTTGCACGTGGTACGTGTCCGTAGCCTCGGGAAGGGCGAAGTGTTCCTCCAGCGCGATTTTCCCGGTCATCGGCGCCGGGCCTGTTCTAGCCACATCCACTTTCCTATCGGAGTTGAGCCCTTCCTTTGCCTCGCTGACACCGGCAAGAATTCCTGCGGTTGCGAGAAGTCCCGCACCGCGCTCAAAAAAAACACGTCGCGTGATCCCGCTCTTCGGATTGCGAGTCGTCATTTTGGATTTCCTTGGGGAGCTGCGAAAATCCTCGGAATTGTACACCCAGTCCGATGCTGACCTCTGGTTAAGCCCTTGGGTACGCGCTTCTGGGACGGAGCGCCCGAGTCGCCGACTATACGGGACTAGACCGACCGTGTGTCGGTACTGACGGGAGTAGACTGACGCAACACGAATCGTCAGGCCGGCTTGATATTCGGGTTGAGCACCAGCACATTCTTGGGATCGTACTTCGTCTTTATTTCTGCCAGCCGCCCATAGTTTGGTCCATACGCCGCTCTGATTTGGTTGTCGCTCGGTTCGCTTAGGTGATTGACGTAGAGCCCGCGCGAAAAGGGATCCAGCACAGCGCGAAGTGCGTTCGTCCATTGCCTCGCACTCGCCTCTTCTCCGGGCGTATCCCAGTCGCCCCTGAGTTGCAGTACATGCCCGGATTCTCTTAATGGGAATGCCATGTCTCTGATGGGTACGCGCGTTACCGCCCCGTGCATATGCCACATCATCACCCTCATTCCCTGGGGCGCATCCTGGATTTCAGTTGTGATCGCCGCAATAGCAGGTTCGTTGAGTTCGGGAAGAAAGAGGCTCGTTTCAAAATAAGGCAGGGGCTTCGGCGGTTGCGGAAACTCCGTTGTTTGCGCCTCCAGATAGGACATCACCTGTACCGTGTCTACTTCCGGTTTAATCGGCTCTCGCAAGGATCTTAGCAGTTGATTTCCGACACTCGAGGCGCCGCAATAACGAAACCGAATCCGGAATCTCGGGCCCTGCTTCGACGACACGATCATGGCAACGAGCATGATTTCATCGGGCGCTGTGGCAGTGAACTTCTGATATGTCCGCAGCAACTCTGAGATTCCCCCCACCGGATACTCAAGTGCTCCCGCTAGGACCTCCGTCACAGGATAGAGCCTGTATTGGAAAGAGGTAGCCACACCGAAGTTCCCGCCTCCGCCGCGAATGGCCCAGAAAAGGTCTGAATTGGAGTGCTGGCTTGCCTCCAATTGCCTGCTGTCCACCGTCACAATTTCTGCGGATTGGATGTTGTCGCAGGCGGCACCGTACTTTGGCATCAAGGTCCCAATCCCTCCGCCGAGAGTCAGCCCGCCAATTCCCACAGTCGGGCATCCACCCATAACGGTTGCGAGGCCAAAGCGCTGCGTCGCCCGGTCTACATCGGCAACAAGGCACCCTGCCTCCGCACGAACTATGCGTTTTTGCACGTCGACCTCGACTCGCCTCATTCCAGCAAGATCGATCATCATCCCGCCTTCACACACTCCAAATCCAGCGGAGCTGTGCCCTCCACAGCGCACCGCCACGGACAAACTCTGCATTCGGCCAAAATTGAGAGCCGTTGCAACGTCAGCGGGGCTGGCACAACGCACGATGACCGCTGGATGCCGATCGTAAGCGTGATTGTTAACTTGGCGTTCCGACTCATAGTTAGAAGCGTCCGGTGTAATGACATGGCCGCTAATCTTCGAGGCCAGCGTCTGGATTGCACCGGGATCGATCGACGGTGGCCTCTCTCCACTGTGTTCGAGACCCTCCGTTGGCATGGCCAGGTTGAGTCGAAACCCATAGAGTGCACCGGCGGAAAAGGCTGTCTGCCGAACGAATTGTCTTCTCGTGATGAGTGTCATTCCTCACCCCACTCGTCTCTGGTAGCAAGTCTCATGAGTGAGGCTTGCGAGCAGAACCCCCTGTTCTGACATCTCGGGTTTTCACGTTGTCGGCTGTCAAAAGACTCGGCACAGTATCCGGCACGCAGTGGTTGCGCGTAAGCCTACCCTGCGCGGCTCAGGCAGTCAATTTCGTCTCGCCAGGCACCGTGAGAATTCTGAACTGACTGCCGGATGACGAGAAGGCTATGGCATTGGCTGCGGCTGTGCGAAACCGTGGTGCAATGTTGGACGCGCATCGAGGTCTTCCAAGCGGAGATCTCTGGTTTCCCGGATAAACAGCAATGCCAACATCGCGGCTCCGCAATAGGCGCTCCTCTAACGGTGTACCGCGGCGTGCTTTATGAAAAGTCCTGATGGGTTTGTTTCGCTCCCCGATGACGAGCTAACCTTACCTAGTCCGATAAGTTGACCCCGGCGGAAATTGGCGCTTAGCCCGGTGGTCAAAAAGGGTTCTTACGCGGCGGCCGCAAGTGCGTGAATCCATTGCCCAAGAAATTCGCGAATGTGCTGGTCAGCCCGGTATACCTTTTAACCACCCGTTACTCATAGGATCGGGAAGTGCAAGTTCGGGGTATTGGGAACAGAATCTAACATGGATGTCCACAATTCCGTCCCGGCTAACAAACGCTGTCTCCAGCGCGCAAAGGCAGCATACTTCTCGCCGACCATGGCATAATCTGACGCTGCTCCGTACCAATGTCACGCCAGAGCCAGGAGGAACCAGTCTCTGCAAATCGATGATGGGACCGCCGTTCTCCGACAAGACCCCATGGTTTCGTTAAAGCAGTCTGCCAAACCCCGCCTACGATTTGACCCGGCGAATTGGTCGAACTCGAACAACTGGGAGGATTCCTGTCCAGACTCCCGAGTCTAGTGATAACTACGTTTTTTCCAGAAAAACGCTTTGCATGCGTCCGGCTCTTGTGATTGCGTTGCCGCCATTCAAGGTAGTGCCGTATAGATTGCCCGCCGAGTCCAGGACCACACCGTTCGGGGTCGCGCCATCCGACCCGCCCGTAAAGCTGTAGAGCACGGTGAAGGTCTGCGCTTGCGCCGGTAAGGCCGCAACGACGGCGGTGCCAAGCAAGATTGCCAACGCCAATGGACAAGGTAACCATTGCCAGCTAATCCGCTTGGTTTGACGTGGAGAGCTAACACGGCGACTGGAAGCAGCTAAGGCCAATTCAGTTTTCATTGTGGCGCCGTCCTTGTAAAGAATTTCTTGGAGCCCAAGGTATCGGCTTGGCTGGCCCAAACTTACTGAAAAACGGATTGTCTTTTCGACATCGGGCGAGAAAATCAGCTGCCTTCGAGCGCCACCTCCTTCCGTCGCGACAGTGGGACGCTCTGAGTACCGAAAGGGAGCATGCTGAGCGATGCGGTCTGCGGAGTGTCGTGAACAGGATTGTTCAGGGAAGCGCCGCGACTGGAATCCTCTGGGTTGAGAATAGGATCGTCCTGTGCGCCGCTAGTCTGGCCCGCCAAGATTGAGTTGCCGGCGACGGTCTCGTAGGCATACCCCGTCAGCGTGACGACGAAGGAACCACAACCACCACGACCACAGTGCAGCAGAACGGTCAGCCTTGCCCACCCGTAGTGAGTCAGACCATTAACCTGAAACCGCAGTCCCAGATAGTGTTGAACTACATCCACCCATGGACCCGCTGAATGCTCGAACGGGCAGTTCACAGAAAAGAAGGCCATGGTCGCGAGACTGCCCTCAAACTGTGGTCCCGAGCCGATCCTTGCGCCCTGCGTCAATGCTGCAGGCCACTCACCATTTATATCGTAGTAGGGCACCACACCGTTCCCGGAAGCAGGGCCCTCGTCAACGTAAGCGTACTCGTTACATCTGTTGGTAAATTTCCCTATGTTCTGAATGGTGAAGTCGGTTACGCCGTCATTGTTGACATCGAGATTGTAGATGCCTTGGATGACGACATTGGCCGGAGTGTAAACCACCTTTGCCTCAACTGGCTGTGCCAAGGCGAAACATGCCACGGCCACAATCGCCGTGATTGCGCACGTGTTGAGGCGCCGGTGAACTGACTCGTAAAGGCTGGGAGCTGCGTTGTCGAGATGGGTGGAACTTTTCATAAATGCCTCGCTCAAGCAGCAGGCCGTCACTTTTGCGAATTTCATAGTCTTCTCCTCTAACTGTCACTTCACCGAACTATCTACTCTGCGATACTGTGCCAGGAGTGTGATACCGATTGGTCCGCCGGGACAGAGGCATACGTTGCGTTCCGTTTGGAAGATCGCGCTGCACAGCATCTTGTACCGCTGCGGTCGGGTCTACCAGGCTGTAGTCGCAGCCCTCGACCCCAGCGTGATCTTCGTCGCACGGAATCAGCAGGCAGGCGTGCCCGTCCGCGTCACCGGGGTCTGAGCCCAGGCAACCGATCTCGCCGGCATCGTTAATAATGACGCCGAGCGTAACAAACATCGTCGTGCCAGGAACAACCAAAGTGTTTAAATCGATAGGGGACCCACCATCATCCCACAGCAATCCGCGCAATTCATTGGTGCAACCTGACGTAGGGTCATTTTCGACTGCGGCGCCGACTATCTCTCCCCGCGAATTAATGCTAAATGCCGAGCTGCAAGTGCCCGCACCGATGGTTCCAAGGTTCGTCAGCACGTTATTTTTCCAGAGGAACGCGGTCAGGCCATTATTGTCCGGGGGCGAGACTTGGCCAACGACCTCTGTATCCTCGTTCACTGATAGTGCAACTCCAAATCCGGACGGATCGAAGAACGTCCCCAGATCCTGCATACCGCGAGCCTTGGTCCAGAGGAAGGGGTGCTGAGTTGTGTCCCCGAGCGGACTTGCCGACCCAACGACGTCGCCGCGATTGTTCATCCACAGCGGATACCCAAAGGTGCCCCCGAGGCCACCCAGATCGATCATCTTTTTTTGTTTCGGATCCCAGAGGAAGGGATCGATGGTCGGAACGCCGCTCGACGGATTTGGAGTAAAGCTCGTGAAAGACTCACCCGCAACCTGTCCGCGTTCGTTGATGATCCATGCACTACTATCGGGACCGCCCAGAGTGCCCAGATCCTGCATGCCTGCAGTCTTGGTCCATAGGAACGCACGCGTCTCGGTCGCGGCAGGCGCGAAGAGGAACATTTGAGAGAAGGTCCCGCATCCACCGGAAGGGTAGTAGAACCCGCACGAGGCAACAAAGCTGTTCGCAAAAGGATCGGAAGTCGTATTCAATGCTGCTCCCACGACTTGCCCACGATTGTTGTTGGCGTTGGCGTTGCTCTGATTTCCGCCCAGCGTCCCCAAGTCGCTGATAAGGCCGTTTTGCCAGAGAATGGCATCCCCTTCCGGCCATCCGGTTAATGGATCTATAGCACCGTTTTGGGACTCCCCCGCAATCTGCCCGTGGTCATTGATCGAAGCCGCGAAATTGCTTGCACCGCCGGGCAGCGACATCAGTTCAGTCAGGGTGCCGTTGCGCGACAGAAAGCTGTGATACACCAAGCATTCGGGGTTGAAACAGTTTGGCGCGAAGGGATCGGGAACGGATGTATCCGATATACCTACGAGCGCACCGCGTCGATTCAGGGCGGGAGACGAAGGGTTTGAAATTCCTCCGGTCGGCCCGCCGAATGTGCCCATGTCGATTAGTTTGTAATGATGGTGCTTGTGGTGGTGACGTTGTTTGTCTTGCGCGGCCAACTGAACCGGGATCACGATCACGATAAACAAAATCGATGTAACGAGACGCATCCATGCATTTGATTTCATATTCTTCTCCTTGTTGTAACTTCCCCTATGTGAAGATCAGTACTTCAGTTTCTCCAGAGCGCTCCCAGACTGCTGGCAGTGACACGGCTGATTGTCTCGCCCACAATTTTGTCCGGGGCACACTAGGCCAGTGCAGCAAGGGAGGGAACCTAAGCCACAATCCTGTCCCAGCACTGAGCAAGTCGGTGCGGTACCCATCCCGCTGAGAGACACCATCTGCGGACTGCCGGGAGCGTTGTCGGTAACCAAAACTGTGCCGCTGAAGCTGTCCGGACTGCTAGGCGTAAAAGTCACGTTGATGTCGCAGTTCGCTCCTGATGCCAGGGTCAAACCACAAGTACTCAATACCCCAAAGTCGGCGCTCCCGGTAATACTCGCAATGTTGAGAGTCGAGGTGCCGGAGTTGCTCAACGTGACGCTCTGTGCTGCGCTAGTTGTGCCTTCAGGCTCGGCGCCAAAGGTCAAGTTGGTTGGTGACAAAGTGACCCTGGGTGACCCGCCGAGTGATCCGCCACCGCAACCACTGAGCAGGCACAACCCGCACAATATGAGCGGGAGATACTTTCTCATCATGTCTGCCTCGTTTAACTTTCGGTTGGAGAGCTGCCGACGCCATGACAACATTCGGTTGCTTGGAGTACACTGCCGGACTAGAATTAGCGCCGGGCGGCTCCGGATCGCATTCGATCCATTCCCCACTCGCGACGCACCATAGCGCGGTTGCGGTTTCGAAGTCCTTCCAAAGTTCCGGCAAATTTCTGGCAGACCGTATGACGTTGCAGACCATGCACTTCTACGCGTTCGGGCCCTTTCGCTTTGACTCAGAGAAGCACGTACTGGTGCGCGATGGCACACCCGTTCCTCTCGCCCCCAAGGCTACGGAAATACTTTTTGTACTCGTGGAACAGGCAGGCCACTTGGTGGATAAGGATTCTTTGATCCAGAGAGTCTGGCCCGATGCCTTTGTCGAGGAAGGCAACCTCAACAAGAACATCTTTTTCTTGCGCAAGGCCTTGGGGGAATGGCAGCCCGGACGGGATTACATCGAGACGGTTCCCAAACGCGGCTATCGGTTTGTGGCGCCCGTACATGAGGTGACTCACGCCGAGCGCGCCCCGCAGCAGCTATCGCCCGCAGCGACAAACCTGATCGGCAAGAAGGTTTCACACTACCGGGTACTGGAGATCCTAGGCGGTGGTGGCATGGGCGTGGTTTATAAAGCGGAAGATCTGAAACTGGGCCGCCGCGTCGCACTGAAGTTCCTTCCCGAAGAACTCGGAAATGATCCAAGGGCAATCGAGCGCTTTGAGCGAGAAGCGCGGGCCGCCTCCGCACTCGACCATCCCAATATTTGCGCCATCCATGAGTTCGGAGAGCACGATGGCCAGCCCTTCCTTGTGATGCCGTTGCTGGAAGGGGAAACGCTGCGGGAGCGCATTGCCGGGGCGGCTCCCTTGACGACTGACACGCTGCTGGATATCGCCATTCAAATTGCCAGGGGATTGGAGGCGGCGCATGGGAAGGGCATCATCCATCGCGACATCAAACCTGCGAACATTTTTATTACAGAGCGCGGAGAAGCAAGAATTCTCGATTTCGGCTTGGCAAAGCTTACTCCAAACCTACCCCCGGCTGGAGTTTTGCCCCGCGAAAATGATGCTGAGGCAGACAATGGTCGTACGGCGCTAAAAGGACAGAAGATGACTGCGAGATCGGATCCGGCGCTCACCCTGACCGGAGCCGCGATGGGAACGGCGGGTTACATGTCGCCGGAGCAGGTGCGGGGCGAGAAGTTGGATGCACGTACAGACCTCTTTTCATTCGGCCTCGTGCTGTATGAAATGGCGACTGGCCAACAACCTTTTTCGGGTGACACTGCGGCAGCACTTCATGACGCCATCCTCAAGCAAACACCCGTTGCAGCACGGCAGTTGAACGCTTCACTTCCTTCGGAGCTGGAAACAATCATCAACAGGGCGCTCGAAAAGGACCGCGAGGTACGCTATCAGAGGGCGGCAGAAATCGGTTCAGACCTGGAGACCCTTAAACACGGTATGGAGCCGAAGCCTCGCTCCCGGTGGCGCTGGGTTGCCGTGGCTGTTGTCGCCGTTGTCATCCTTGCCAGTTCGGCAACTTGGTTTGCCAAACGGCAAAGCGCTTCCAATTATCCTCCACTGGACTTGAAGCTCCGCCAACTCACCAGTAACTCCAGCGACAGCGGTGCGGGGGGCGGTGTCATCTCGCCCGATGGAAGATACCTGGCGCACGTAGACAGGTTGGGGATGCATATCAAACTAATCGAAGGAGGCGAGACTCAAACCATTCTTCAACCGGCCGAGCTCAAGAGCAAGTCAGTGGACTGGGAAATTGGCTCGTGGTTCCCGGACGGAACGAGGTTTCTCGCCTATACCCATCCGCCAGGGGGTGCCGCCTCTAATTGGACTTCCAAGGGCGCCAGTATTTGGATTGTCTCCGTGTTGGGGGGGCTTCCCCGAAAGCTTCGCGATGAGGCCTACGGAGATTCCATTTCTCCTGATGGTTCCACCATTTCGTTTCAGACAAACCCAGGCAGATTTGGTGACCGAGAAATCTGGTTGATGGGATCCAACGGAGAGCAGGCGCGCAAACTTTATGACACTGATGAAAATAGTGCCATTGTGGAACTGAATTGGTCCCCCGATGGACAAAGGGTTCTCTATAGAAAGATCGACGAGGCTGGCCAAAACCTCTTCACTCGCGATTTGAAAGGCGGGGCTCCTATCGCGATACTTCCACCATCCCAGGCGCAAAGACTGAATGACTTTCTGTGGGTGCCCGATGGCCGGGTGATTTACGCGTTGCTTGAACCAGAACCCGATGAGCATACCTGCAATTATTGGCAGATACGACTTGACCCACGAAGTGGTGAACCCATCGAGAAGCCCCGGCGCATTACCAACTGGGCAGGATTTTGTGTGGCCAGCACCAGCGTGACATCCGATAGCAAGCGACTTGCATTTGGGGAATGGAGACCGCACAACAGCGTATATGTGGCCGAGCTCCAAGCCAGTGGAACGCGCATCACCAGCCCAACCCGTCTCGCCTTGGACGACGGGTTTAACATTCCTTTGGCATGGACGGCCGATAGCAAATCAGTTTTTTTCTTTTCCGACCGGGATGGTGCAAAAGGGCTTTTCAAACAAGCTCTTGACCAGAACACTGCGGAGCGCATGAGCAATGCCAAAGAGGACGGATACGTAGTAAATGCCTGCGTAAACCCGGAGGGCTCGTGGGTCCTATATAGGTCCAATCCCGAGGGTGCTCACGCGGTCCCAGCAAAACTTATGCGGGTCCCGACAACGGGGGGGTCTCCCGAGCTCGTATTGACTGCCAACCTCGAAGGAGGGCCACGATGCGCCAAGTCTCCGGCAACTTTGTGCGCCATCGCTGATCGGAGTGCGGATCGCAAACAACTCGTCTTTGCAGACTTTGATCCCGTGAAAGGTCAAGGGCACGAACTCACTGAACTGAAAACTGAGGCTTCAGCGGATTATCAATGGGACCTTTCTCCCGAGGGCACTCGCATTGCCGTCCTCAAGGGCGGAGATAGTCGAATCCAGATACTTCCACTTACTAACCGAGCGCCGCAAGAGATCACGGTGAAAGGATGGAATTTCTTGACGAGCGTGGTTTGGGCCGCAGATGGGAAGGGCTTGTTTGTCGACAGCCGCAACGCGCAAGGGCCTGTCCTCTTGATCGTGGATCTGCACGGCAACGCTCGTGTCCTGTGGGAACACTCGGGAACCGTCGCAACCTACGGCGTGCCTTCCCCCGACGGACGGCATTTGGCGATGCAGAGGTGGATCGTGGAGGGCAACATGTGGATGATGGAGAACTTCTAGGAACAGCCTCGGGCTCGTACCAGCTCAATCTCAGCGCCCGACTCTCCACTTTTCGACTCAGAACTGAATTTGTGCCTTCACCTGGATCATCCGGCCAGAAACATTCGCGTTGAGTCCCGATCCCAAGACACTGGTAGAAGGCTGCTCCAAGTAGAGAATCTGGCCATAGGTCCCGTCCGAGCTGCCGTTGTCGGGATACCCAAAATTGGCGTGGTTGAAGAGATTGAAAAACTGGAAGCCGATAGTCAACACACCATTTTCCCAAGAGGGGATCTTTGTGTTTTTCATCACCGCGAAATCCGTATTGACGTAGCTCGGACTTCGAAAACGGTTGCGGCCTTGCGCAAACGTCACGCTCACGCCGCTGCAAGGACCATTCGGACCTGGCAAATTTCCCGTGTTGAATCCTGTTTCGCAACCTGCTTGTAGAAACGAGGCGCCAGGATTGGGTGATCCATCGCTCAGCACCTGCGCCGGTAGGCAGGGCACCGGCGACGCAGGAATGACCGCCCCTTTTCCGCAGGGTCCCGCGGGACCAAGAGGTGCGACCGGCACGGAATAAATTGTTCCAAAGAAATTGTTGGGCGTCAGATTGCCGGCTTCCTTATAGTCAATCACCGTGTAGGGAAGGCCAGTACGGGCGAAAATCGTTCCCGAGAGTTGCCACCCGTTAACAAGATAATCCGAGCCGTGTCCTCGTAGGGCCTTTTTGACTGGGAGTTCCCAAACGTAGTTTGCGTTGAAGGAGTGGCGTACGTCGTAATCCCCTGGACCGTAGCTCCCTCGAAGATTGTTGGCATCCTGCGGATAAAGGGAACTCCCGTAAGCAAATTGTCCTAAGCCGCCGTTAGACACTTCGTCCAATAAGTGTCCGTAGGTGTAGTTGGCTTGAAACAAGCCGCCACCCCACCGGGTAAATCGTTGTTCGAAGGAAACGACCATGCCGTTGTAGTTGGAAACAGCATTGGTATCCCACTCTGTTACCTGGCCGAATCGCGGATCCGCGCAAGGTGGAATCGGTGGGCTGCTACACTTCGCGGCAGGGAATGTTCCAAAGCCGAAGGCATTGGCATTTCCATTCTGAACGAGCTCATGGATACCGTGATTTCCGAAATAGCCGATGGTCAAGGACGTGGAAGATCCGAGACTTTGCTGTGCTTGCAGACTCCATTTTTGATATTGCGGAGAGTGGATCGTATTTGCTGGAGTCTGAAAGAACGGGGGGGTGAAGTTTGGATCCGCTGCTTGGATCTGAGCAAGGGTCTGACCAGTCGCAAAGCCTTTCAAAAATGCTGCGTTGGAGTTGTAGGCATTCTGGGACAGGCTATTAGTTTCACCGGGAGCAAGGTTGTTGCCACTTACTGAGAAAAAATTGAAGAACGGTGCGTTGTTAGCTATAGCTGTCCCGGGGGCACCGGGTAGTGGGTCGTAAAAGATACCGATGCCACCGCGGATGACCGTGTTGTGAGACACACCGAGGGGCTGCCACGCAAAACTGAACCGCGGCGACCATACAATGCTGTCAGTATTCGGAAAAGCTTGTTTCTGATGAATAAGGATCGCTTCATTGTACGGCTGATCCGGATCGTGGCTGATGGAATTAAATGGACCGGAAAGCCGAACGAAACAGCGAGATTTACAAACCGGATTGGATTGGTGATCGGTACGCAGCGCGATTGTAAGCGTCAAGTTGGCGAGGGCATGCCACTCCTCCTGGCCGTACAGCCCGAGAGTATAGAAAGCGAAACGGTTCCATGTTACGGCGGGGTAGGTTTGGTAAAGAGTTGTAAAATCCGATTTTGGGTTGGATGGGTCTACTCCTCCGGAGAAAAATGCGCCAATCGATTGCGGAATTAACTGTCCGGTTCCGCTGAAATTGTAGCCGCCCCCTGTCCAATAAGTTCGCAGGAAGTTCACTCCAAACCCAAACTTATGCTTGCCCCAAGTCTTTACCAAATCGTCGGATACTTGATACGAGGTTGTTCTTGAACCCCCGGGTAACGCATACAAGTAGTCCCCGCCTCCTAGCCCAGCGAAGGCACTGTTCGCGTTATACCAGTTCAGGGTTGTCGGAAAAGCGGCCAGGGTTTGCGATGAATTCGCGACACCCGTAACTTGGTTGATGTAAGTCCCCGCAAACAGAAACTGATTCGCCGCGGTCGGGCCAAAGGTGTGCGTCTCGCTAATCTGGCCTTGCCACCAGGGCTGATTGGCGTAGGCATTGAAGAGCGGGCTGATCGGATCGACGTAGACGGCACGATTGCCGTGATCGTACTGAACAAGGAGGAATACGCGGTCACTGGCCCTAACGTTCCAATCCACCCGGCCCGACACGATCGATTCGTTGGATGGCCGATCAAGGTTTTTCAGGAAATGCACCGCACATCCGGCGGCTGTGCCCAGCCCCTCTGGTCCCTTCCAACCGTTGCAGCCCGTGGGATCTTGAGGATTGAAGTTGCCGGGAGTCGCTGCACTCGCCCCTGGCGGGCTGTCATACAGATTGAATATCTGCTGGTAGAACTTGTGGGATGCCGACGTCGGTCCGAATGTGGAATCAATATTGGCCATGGTTGCGGATTCAAAATTCGGGCTGGGTAGAACCACCTGAAAACTGGTCGGAAGTAAAACGCGCATGCCCTCGGTGTCAAAAAAGAAGAACAGCTTACCCTTTTTGATTGGGCCACCTATGGACCCCGCCCACTGATTCGCGATATCGAAGGGGCGCGGGTTTCCTAGCGCATTGTCGATCCAGTCGTTGGCGTTAAACGCGCTTCCATTCCAGTAGTACTGCGCGTTGCCATGAAAATCGTTGCCGCCGGATTTCGTCAGGTAGTTGATGTTCGCGCCCGCGGCGCCACCGAATTGACCGGAATAGCCATTACTGACGATGGTCGCCTCTTGGACCTCGTTCTGACCCAACATCATCCCCAAGGCTCCGCTGTTATTGGTGTTCAGTTGAATGTTGTTGTTGTTCATCCCGTTTAAGGTAAACAGATTCGAACTGCCCGGCATCCCCAAAACAGAAACATTTCCTATGTAACTGAGGCCGATCGTGTCCGTATTCATGATCGCGCCGGGGGCGGTTTGGGCGATGTAGGTGAGATCGTTCCCAGGGTTCGGGACCTGAGAAACCTGCAATTGGTTCATCGTGGTTGAGACGTCGCCATTCTCGGCCTGAAGCAGGGGGATCTCGCTTGTAACCTTGACGGTCGCGCTTCCTCCTACAATTTCGAGCGCGACATTCAATGTCGCTGACGGCCCGAGCAACAGATCGACGTCGTGGTTCTCCTTGCGGAAGCCGGTATGTGACACGGTCAACGTGTACCTTCCAGGCGCCAGGAAGAAGAACCGGTACACACCGTCACCATTGGTTTTGGCTGTTTGGATCGTCCCCTTGGTGTTGTCTCTGAGTTCCACAACCGCATCAGGCACGACGGCATGGCTCGG
Source organism: uncultured Acidobacteriaceae bacterium (assembly GCA_963708335.1). GTDB lineage: Bacteria > Acidobacteriota > Terriglobia > Terriglobales > Acidobacteriaceae > Sulfotelmatobacter. The sequence continues at coordinate 1,008,426 of OY970205.1, forward strand.
ATCACTCACCACGCCGGCAAGCCCACCAGTGGTCGTAGTCTGGGCGATTGAGACGTTCGAGATGTGCATCGCGAACAGGAGGCCCAGAAAAACCAAGAGCGGGAGCCGCCGGCCGAGGGTTTGGCCTGCAAGTTGGTTGGAGTAGGCCATTGAGCAGGAATGGTAGGCCTCCTCGGATGAGAGATCAATGATTTAAGCGATAGGAGCTCGGGCTTAGCCTCAAGTTGCGGCATCTCCCGCCATGAAGCTATTCGCCCAACTATAAGAAGAGCCGATTCTGAATCTGGGCGAGTTCCACGGGCGCGGAGCACTCCGCACTGCGGTGTAAACCATCCCATCTGAAGAGGTCTCGCCGAGGCTCACGACGCGCCGAGACTGTTGAAGATGGGCAAAATAATCAACAAATCCGCGCCCGCGTGAAACAAGGCCGATCCCCACAAGCTCCCGGTTTTATGCATCAGCCATCCCCAAGCAATTGCAAGCCCGAACAGAACGACGAGAAAACCGACAGGTGTCGCGTAGCTGACCTGCACATGAGCCAGAGTGAAAACCAAGGCAGTCGAAAGAATTGCCAGCCATTTCCCGAGGAGTGGCTCGTACCTTCCAAGAAACAATCCACGGAAGACAAGTTCTTCCATCAAGGCGTTAGTTACTACGAAGAGCAGTATCCATGGAAGCAGCGAAACGAGTTTGGCCGCGCCGAGGGCTCTAATCGCTGGTTGCTGGAGAGCGAGAACTGAACAAGCGGCAGCACCAATAAGGCCCAAGCTGAGACCGAGCATCAGGCGACCTTTTCGAATGTAAAGTGATGCGAGGTTTTCACCGCAGAGCCTCGCTATAGCGAGAACCCCGATAACGGTCAAGAAAGCTTGCGAAAACTTTGCTACGGCGATTCCGGCTGGTGTGTGCGTCGTTAGGCCAAAGAGCCTGAGCCCCCAGTCTCCGAAGAAAAAACCGAGCGAGGGGCCAAGAACCGCCGCGAAGTAGGCAAAGAACACTGGGCGAAAGCGGCTCAAACGGTGCTCACCGCGGGCGACCCACCACAGAGCGCCGAAGACGACAAGGAATCCAGCTCGGGCGGCGTAGTTGACCCACGTCGGCAAAACGGGCACAAAGGTCATCGTGAGAGCAAAGATGAGAAATCCGCAGATGGTGAGAAGCGCGAATAGTCCGAGTCTCATGGGCCCGCCTGCATTAAACTCGTCGGTTGCCAACCGAGTCGATTCTACAGCCCCGACAATCGGCGTCGGAACGCCATGCGCTTGAGAAGTTGAAAGCTGCATGAAATCGTCCGCTCCAGCCATCCAGAGGATCATGCGGACGAAAGGTGAGAATCGTCGCCGGGTGGGGTCATGCACGATGGTTGGTGCGGAAAATTGATACAACACGTGACCAGTCTCAAGCTGGCAGCCACCAGCGGCTACCACGTTTCTGACCCACTGGCAATCTCGTCCGTAGGTGAGCGCGATCAGGAATGCATTGGGCGTTCTAAACACCATCACTGGCGTCCGGTAAATCCGACCTAACTTTCGACCTACGTGCGTAACAATACCGAAGCCGGGCAGTCGGGCGGCGAATCGGCCCATGATCCGGTTCGCAATAGCCCGATTGAAGGCTGCGATCCACCTTTTGCGGAATCGAATTAGGAGGATGGGCACCAGCAGGACAAGAAGCGCGATCACCGATGCTGCGATTACCATGCCCGACTGCCTCCCATCACCTATCTGTCCCTTGCGGCTTGAAGCATCGCGGCCTTTGAACCCTCGGCGAATCGCTTTTGAAGCAAGCGCGACAGTGGGTACCCCAGTCTGGCGAGCATCTGCAGGGGTCGAGAGAAAGCGAGGATGTCGTACCAGACCTCATCATTGTTTCGATTCCATTCAATCGTGAATCGCTCTTCTCCGCTCTCTGCATGTTCACCAACGTTCCATAAGCAAAGCCGGATCGCTTCATGGGTCCTTGTTCATCGACAACGTAGACGATGCGACAGGCGTTCAGCGAATAAAACCCGAAGTGATGTACCGAAACCGCCACGTCGGTTCCAACCAGTATCGGGGCAGTCGGCCAATGGAGGGTCACCCAAGGCAGGGTGAACATTCGCCATGCACGAATCGCTTCCGTTGCCCGCTGCCATGTATCTTCGCCTTTGCCAAGCTCGATGCGACTGTGGTCTATGTTGTACCCCAGTGGCGGGGTGGTGGCTGACGCTCCGACCTCCGGGTAGGAGAAGTCAGAGTCCTTCTGCTTCGCAACGAAGCATCGAATCTCATCTTCAGAGGGTGCTGTTAGCCTGAAAAGCGTCACTCTCCTCCGGAGATGCGGACTTCGTAAACGGTTGGAAGCTGGTCGCCATCCGTCCGGACGAAGCTGCGAACCAGTTCAGTGCGGGAAAAGTGACCGAGGCTGAGGAGTCGAATGCACTCGTCGGTAGCGCAACTCTCCCATGAAGTACGGCGTCCCCATGGGAAACAGCTTGCTTCGATGACGCGCACCGGAAGCCCTTCTTGAAACCCAGCTTCGATCTGTTCTCGCAACCACCGCATGTAATCCAACTTCTGCGATATTGCGACCTTTGGGTCCTCCCGGATCACGACTCCAGAGAAATCGGGGATGTCAGTCCGCAGGGTGTGAATGTGCCCGTGTCCTTCGACCAGAATCTCGATGTCGAGTTCCATCAGCCGTTCGAGGCTCGCGAGCCACTTCCTGCTGTCCACATCGGGATTGGGTGTCGCGAAATAGCTTCCCATGAACGCATCCCCCGCTAGCAATACTTTCTCTTTGGGGTCATAGAGAACGACGTGGTCATCGCAATGACCGGGAGTAGGGAGCACCTGCAAACAGCCAGATTCGGTGTCGATGGTCTTCCCCAACAGAGAATAGGGCTGCGCCAAGTTGGGAGGCTGTCCGATTATCGTTGCGCGTACCCATGGGAGTTTCTTGAATGGCGTCAGGAACCGGGCGGTCATCTCGGAAACACTGATCGGAGCACCAGTAAGTTCGGAAAGCCAGTTCAGGTTGCCGACGTGTTCTTCGTGGGCATGGGTAGCGACGACTTTCGTGATTTTCGGTTTCACCTGCCGAAGATGACGGGCAAGAGACCGTCGCATCTTGGGAGAGCCCGGATCGATGGCGACTCCATCGTAGAGCACGGTCGTGAACAGTTCGCCAAATAGCAGCGGCACGGTGTTGGGTAACAGGCCGTTCAGAAAGAGGATGGTCAGCTTTCCGTCGAGGAGATCGAGCCGCTGGTGGTACGTTCGGGCGAACATGCTCGTCCTCTGCACCGCGGCCCTGATCCCCGCCCAGATGACAAGCGGCAACCGAATGAAGAACCCCAGTGTTTAGCACGACCAGAACGGACCCAATCGGGCTTGCCGCCGAACCGATTCTGGTTTGGCAACGCGGCAGGCTCCGCCACGACACTTGCTGAGGGAGTATCTGTTCTTCGCGACGAATCCGTATAGTAGGTGCCCTGCATTGCGGAAGGGGAACCGCTGTCCCGGTGCACCAATGATCCACGTGGTCGGGAATAAACGCGCCAGACACGCTACGGCATCCCAGCCGACATGGATTTCCCCTTCGGGAGTGACCACGTGCAACTGCCGCAGACACTCATCCAAATTGAGCCGGGCATCGACGCTGGGCAATACCTCCGCGCTTATGGGCAGACAGACGGTCTTGTTCTCACAGTCGAGAGCCTTCAGCCACGACACACACGCCTGACAAATCTCGCATTGCCCGTCGTAAAGCACGCGATACACGGAAGCGGTGGAACGCTCGACCTCAGGGTTAGCCGCGATATCGGCGATTGATTGATCGGCCATCGCAAGTTGCATCCGATTATGCACTCGTGATCGACTTGTTCCAAGTTACAGAAATAGGAACTTTATCGCCAGTTGCGACGAGTAGACTTCATTCATGCTAGACATCTCCCACTGATCGCTTCTTCATCCTCACCGGGGCAGGCGTGAGCGCGGAGAGCGGGATACCGACGTTCCGACGACTGTCGGGAATCACGCGACCTTCTCAGGAGGTACACTGGGTCGCATGGCGGACTGAGGATTCTGCCTCACGAGATGTTCCCGTTCTCCCAAAATCTGCCAAATCTCGTCGCCCAGTGCGTCGTACCTCACAGGGTCAGTCTCCTTCATGATTTCTGACACCAGTCGCTCCAACCTTGCCGTTAACTCTGTGAGGTTATCGGGCATGGGTACTCTTTCGTCACGGACGGGTTACGCTGCCACCGACTGTGGAAGGTTCACGGGTGTTTGAACAGGATCAACCCGCGGGATCGGCGGGTGCGACGAGCCGGGATTAGGTGCGTGGCTTACCTCTCCCCGTTCCTCGAACAGGAGACGACGCAAGGTGCGAAGGTCGTTAAGAATTCTGCTTGTTCGATTGACGTGCAATTCGAGCTTGCTCAAATTGTACAGGGCTATCCGTAGCGCATCCTGCCGTCGCGAAAGACAGGATTCTCGCTGCACGTCAGCTTCAATCTCCCGTTTGGCTTCAGCCACAGTCTCGGCGAGGAGTGTTACAAAATCATGTGCGCTTTCCAGACTCTCGAATTCGTCCTGCATAACCACCCCCGTAAATTCGGGCTGTTTACCTGCCGTCGAGCAGAGCTTTCTCGTCCTCACGACTCTCCGCAACCTTCTCTCCCAGAATCACGAGCAGCGGCTGATAGAGGTCGGGATACTCGCTAAGCAACGCCTGCAACCCATCAGGACTCAGGAAACCAAGCTCCGCATCCTCCGTCACCGTGGCCGTCATGCTGTAGGTTTGCCGCGTGATGGTTGATGGCAAGCCCACAAGCGCCCCTACGCCATACGAACGGGCGAGAAGCGAATCCACTCCCAAGTCCAAGCTAATCCTGCCACTGAGAATGACGAACAGGCCAGAAGCTCTATCTCCCCTTCGGAACAGCACGGCGGACTTCGGCTTGCGAACCTTTTCGGTGTTTTGTTCGAGGACGTACCGCAGATGTGCGGAAGCGGATTCGCTAGTCATCGCGTTCCCCTTGGCGAGCAGTTGATGGAGAATAGGCTGAAATCTCCTCAAGGCATGTGATTGATCCCACAACCCAGCGTGAGCGCACTCACAATTTCTTCGTCGAGATTGACTTCTGGAACCGCCGTGCGTTGTTTAATCACGCAGGTACAAATCAGCGGATCGAAAGCTCCATGTACTCATCCGCTCCTACGACCTTCAAGACGATCCGCAACGGGAACGGGAATCGCCGACGAGTGGCGTCACGCGCGACCTTCGGTGCGGAAAGGTAATATTTCTTCCCGCGTGTCTTTAGTTCGCATCCGCCGGCCGCAAGGATGCTCTTCACCCATTCCGATTGGCTGCTGTACGTCAGCGCGATGATGAAGCCGTTCGACGCTCGAAAAACATTCACTGGCGTCCGGTAGACCCGCCCTGACTTCCGACCCACATGCGTGAGGATGCCGAAACCCGGTAGCCAGCCTGCGAACAGGCTGGTAATCCGATTCGTGAAGGCAATATTGATCTTCGCAAGCCATCGCTTGCGGAACCGCATCATGAGAACACCTGAGGCGGCGATGGCGATGATTATGATGGCTATCACGGCTCCGGCGCTCATTGGTCGCTAGTGCCTCCACGCGGCGGCGATTGGTGCGCTCTCATCGAGGGGAAATCCCGTTGGACTTCGGCTTGCGCTTCGATTTGGCGCGAACCTTGCCTGCATTCGGTGCCAACGCGTCAGAAAGCTCGTAGGCTTCACGAAGGCAGTCAGTGATGGGTGCCTCCACTTCATCTCGGTGCTTGACGTGAATGATGTGATACACCTTGGACTTCGACGCGGGGTCGCTTCGTCGCACTTGAGGAGCCTTCAGCGTGCGACCGAGGAAAACGCACAGTTCGAGAAAACTCCTCTTGGGACGCACGAAGAAGTAGCAGGATTTGCGCGAGAACATGATCGCTTTGTGCGAGGCGTAAATCCGTTGATCGCCGAAGGAAACGGCTGTCTCGCGAAGCCGTTCCCAAGCGTCCCGCAATTCGTCCGAGAGTTCCTGCGTCAGAGCGGCTTCAGTGGTCGTCCAACAGTCGTGTGCTTCACCGTCCTCGATCCACTGCTTGCAGTGATGGCATTCTCGACCGGGCAACGGTTGCAGGAAATTGAACGGCAATGGCGCGAGCGATTCGGCGACGTAATTGATTCTTTAAAAAAGTCCCTCGCACCGCTCGTAAGAGAAGGAACGGCGGCAAGCTCGCCCTTATTCGCTGGATTGGAGTCTCCACCCAACGGCTGGCGAGCAAAAGTGCGCAGACCGGATACGTTGCCGCATTTCCCCATGGTTCTGCATCGTGGGGGATATCCGGATGGTAGTTGAACTTGTCACCAGTATCTTAGCGGAGAACGACGGAATCGTAACAATTGTGAGGAGACAACGATGAGGCATGGTATTACGCAAGCACTCACGCCGCTTCTGATTTTGTGTGGCTGTATCGTGACCGCTCAAATGCAGGCACAGTCACCTGCGCGTTCGCATAACAAATCCGAATCAGAAGTGGAGCACGTCTCTTTTTCCACGGAGGATGGTGGGCTCATCTATGCTGATCTCTACGGAAACAGTGATCGAGGTCTTGTACTCGCGCATGGGGGTCGCTTCACAAAGGAAAGCTGGCAGTTGCAGGCGCAGTCTTTTGTAAAGGCAGGCTTTCGAGTATTGGCATTCGATTTTCGCGGATTCGGCAAGTCGCACGGCCCCGGAGATTCGGACATGGACACCGCGCCCATGCAACTTGATGTGCTGGCAGCCGTTCGCTATCTCCGAAACAACGGGGCGAAAACGGTAGCAGTCATGGGAGGCAGTTTCGGTGGTGCCGCAGCAGCAGACGCATCCATTGCGTCCAGACCGGGAGAAATTAACCAGTTGATCCTTCTCGCCGCTCAAGGAAACGGGGCAGCGGAGCGGATCAAAGCTCCGTTATTGGTAATCGTTGCGCAAAATGATGCAAATGATGAGGGGTTGCGGCTGCCCCACATCCGTGCATGGTTTGACAAAGCGCCGGAGCCCAAGCAACTGATTGTGCTCGACGGTTCCGCTCATGCCCAGTTTTTGTTTCAGACAAACCAAGCAGATCGTGTAATGAAAGAGGTTCTGCGCTTTTTGTCGGCAACCAACTCGCCTAATTGACCTATTCTTCCAATTCGCTTTCCTCTGGCGCATCGGTTGGGCTTGAGAAGTCAATGCAGTAGCCGTCAGGATCGGTGAGTGGCACTACCCAGAGACGGTTGCCGACGAACGGACGTTTCCGCGTCTGAACTCCCCGCGATTTGAACTCGCGATAAAGGGCGAGCGCGTCTTCGCACTGGAAACAGACCGATGTCCCAGTGCCCAGCTTCTCCTTCGGTTGCCGTTCCGGTAAGAACTCCTGAAGCATGATTGCGGCTTCGCCAAGCTCAAGCCAGCACCAGCGAATTCTCCCGTCAGGATGGTCGTCGGCGCGGTCGGGAATCCAGTAGTTCTTCATCTTGAAACCAAGCCCGTCAACATAGAACCGCAGCGAGGCTTCCATGTTGGTCACGCCGAAAAAGGGCACTGCCTGCTTGACGTTAACGCTCGTAGTGGATGTGACGGTCATAGTCATGGATTTCACCCCACAAAGATCACTGCTTATTATCCTATTCCGTGAATCATCTTTTGGGCATGCAGAAACAGAGACCGTTTCCATCCGGATCAGTCACCGCAAACTCACGCAGTCCCCACGTCTGATCCACGGGCGCAGTGTGAATTGGAGACTCCGGACGCTGTGTCGTATTCAAACCCCGCGTGCAAAACGTGACGTACCGCTCATCAACGTCGTCCACAAATACTCGATTGAGCGAGCCGAAGGCACCGTCCCCTGCATGACGCGAAAGCTGTAGCTCAGCCCCGTCCCGAACCAGATCAATGACTCCGTGCGCCATCTCACGGTCTTCATGTCCGTGCCACTTACGCTCGAAGTCGAGAACTTCGGTGTAGAAAATTAGGGATCGTTTCAAATCGCGACACTTGACGACAGGCACAATCTTCATGACATTTTTCCCCGGACAACAGTGCCCGCACTTTGGCTTGGTAGCTTAGTTTGCGGGTGAAGCAAACAGCAGCAGATTCCCATCGGGGTCCTTGACGATGAAATTCCTGGCGCACCAAGGCTGTTTTTTCAGCGTCTGGTGAAACGTGATACCAGCGGACTGAAACTCAAGAAATAGCAGTTTGATCTCTTCCGGGGTAGCTACGGTCAGAGATACCGACAGCAGTTCCTCCCGATCACGGACGGTCGGGTCGATAACTGATCGCTCGACACACCTTAGATTGAGACGCACTGAATCGCGACCCACCTGTGCATAGTAGGGAGGTTTGCCGTAACTGAACACAAGCGAAAAGCCTAACTTCTCACGGAAAAATTCGCATGATCTTTTGATGTCGATGACGAACAGTTGCGGCTCTGCACTGACAATCCTTGCTTTCGATGGCGATGATTTCACCTTTAGCGACGTGGTCGAAAGTCCAGATTTCAAGGCTTGCCAATTATCGAAGCCTTGCTGTCTTGCAACTATTTCTTGCGCATCGCTGAGCTTAAAGCTCGCCGCAAGAATCTCGGAGTCGGGCATATCCTTGAAACGAAGCAAATGCCCTCGGATTTGTGAGGCGACGGGATAGTGGCGTTCGCGATGCCATCGCAATATGACCTTAGCTTGTTTTTTGAGGTTCTCTAAATTGGGCATGTCGGCCTCCACGATGAGATCGTAGGTGGGCATTGCCCTTTGGCGACGTGCCGTTGCATCCTACATGCGCAGCTTGCAGTATCTGCGACGGTGTCAGCGATTGTCAATTAGCAGGGCGTCGTTCTCAACGGACGAACAGGAAGTTATCCCAACAACCCCAGCGGAATAGGCACTTAATCCATAGTGGTCAAAAAGGGGGCTCCCGCAGCCCCGACTTTTGGCAGTGTCTCTTCCCGGTCTTTCCGGGTTTCTTCGGATGGTTCGAGTAGCTCGTCCAGCATACCCTGTGAGACGTGCATCCGGCCCGGTCATCGGGTTATGCCGGAAGGACTGGTGCTCCCGCCCTATGCTTGTTCAAAAACGCCTGAGCAGTGGCGTGGTCTCCGGGTTGAGCAAAGAAGTACCCCTGCACGAGTTCGCACTTTAGCATCTTTAGCTCCCTTACTTGCTCTGCGGTCTCAGCGCCTTCAGCTACGACCTTCAGTCCGAGGTTGTGCGCTAGCATGATTATGATGCGCACGATTTCCCTTGTTTCGCTGTCGGTGTCAATCTTCGAAATGAAGGTGCGATCAATCTTCAGAGTATCCACTGGAAATGCTTGCAAGCGACTTAACGAGGAGTAGCCAGTTCCGAAATCGTCAATACTTATGTGAACTCCGAGTGCCTTGAGTTCTGAAAGGACTAGGCTCGATCTTTGGGGGTCCGCCATAGCGATATTTTCCGTAATTTCCACGTCGATGCTGCTCGGATGGATGCCAACCTCGACCAAAATCGCTCTGATCTGAGACGCCAAGTCAGGTTGGGCGAACTCCTTCGGAGTGATATTAACGCTCATTGTCAGTGGTGGATCGCAGAGAAATTGAGAATGCCATGTTCGAAGTTGTAGGCAGGCTTCGCGCAGCAACAGACGATTCATCGGCAGGATGATCCCAGTTTCCTCAGCGATCTGGATGAAATGGGCAGGCGACAGGACTCCTTCAGGTCGTTGCCATCTGCTGAGTGCTTCGAATCCGGCAATGTCTCCGCTCTCCAGCGACAAAATGGGTTGATAGTGAACCCGGAATTCACCCAGTTCCAGTGCTCGGCGTAGGTCAGTTTCAAGGCGCAATCTCTTGACGGCAACAGTGTGCATCGCAGCGTCAAAGACCTGAGAACGTGCCTTTCCTTCTCGCTTGGCCCGGTACATCGCGATCTCGGCGTCCCGGACTAACTCCTCAGGGTTGATGTATGAAGTTGCGCAAAAGGCGATTCCGATACTGGCGGTCGTCACCACCTCCTGTCCTTCGACAACAAATGGAATGCTTAAACGATCCTGAAGGCGCTCGGCTACTCGAATGGCATCGCCGCAATCTCTGATTTCCTCTAACAAGATGGTGAACTCGTCGCCGCCAAGTCTTGCTAGGGTCACAAAACTACTTGCATCTTCCAATCGACCCGGACGCGACATCATATCGACCCCTCGAATGGAAGCACTCAATCGACCGGCAATTTGTTTTAGAAGATCGTCCCCTGCCGCATGACCCAAGCTGTCATTGAAGACCTTGAACTCATCGACATCAATGAACAACACTGCGAACTTATAGCTTGTGTGCCTCTGGGAAAGGGCAAGTGCGTGTCGCACCCGGTCCAGAAACAGAGTGCGATTCGGCAGATTGGTCAAAGCATCATGCAAAGCATTATGCGCGACAGTCTCTTCCGCCAGTTTGCGCTCCGTGATATCCCGATTGACGATGACAAGTTTCTCAGTCTGACCTTGTTCATTCTTAATCGCAGTGGCGACTGATTCTAGAATCCGCCATGTCCCATTCTTATGGCGCATTCGGTATTCCAGACGGTCCCCCTGTCCCGTAATCCTTGCTTTTTCTGCCGCTTCCTGAACGCGCTGCTGGTCTTCGGGATGAATCTGTTCCATAGGAGAAGTCGATTTCAAGTCCTCCAACGAATATCCGAGAACTTTTTGGTATGCAGGGCTGTTATAGATTCGATTCCCCGCGCAATCCACAACCGCAATCATGTCAGCAGCATTTTCCGTGATGACTTCAAAAAGCTGATTCCGATCGGTCAGTTCACGGCGGACTCGCTGGAGTTGAAGTTGTTGGTAAAGCGTATAAACGTCAAACAGGAGCACAAGACACGCCAACCCACGTACCCACTCACTGAGATCTTGCCACTCGGCGTCCTGCAAAACGTGATTGCCGGGGAAGGTCAGCGACACTATGCCTGCCGTCAGCACTAGCGTTACGGTGACGGCAAATCCCCAGAGCCACCACTCACGTGCTTCGACCTGACGCATCGGCGTCGTGCGCCGCTGGCGCAGTTGTTCGTTATACAAGATGAACCCTACCTGAAGACGAACTTTAGAGACTCCAGTGTCAGTGCACTGACGCAAAAGTTAAAGTTACGAAGGACGATAACGACAGTTACTATCTGATTTAGCCAGCAAGCAATTACGCCGGAAAGCATCGCTTCTTACAGAACTGGAAACAATGCGAGCTTACGTTGGTAACGACGGTGTGATCTAAATCACACTGCGAAACGGTGAGGTATGTCCATAATGCTCCAAGCCTTCCCCCTTTTGTGAATCGTTTATGTCAAAGAATTGCCTCTTTCTTCGGACCCTTCCCTCCGCGTTGGATTTAGACAAGTTGTCTTTCGACACCTTGACCCGCCGAAAGAACTTCACGAGGAGTTCAGGTTGAAAGCTAGACCCATAGGGCGGAGATTGGGCTTGAGTACTCGCTTAAGCCCGCCACGCGGGTCCTCTTTTAGTTTGATTGCAGCGTCTTGCACCTTGGTCGTAGGGCAAGCCATCGTGATTTCCACTCTGGGCCACCGGACAGTCGGCGCTCTTGTTTCTGATGTTACCCAGCTTGCGCTCGGCCTGATTTGCATTCTGGCTTGCACGGAGGCATTTCGGCGATCACGTGGCATTGCGCGATACGCATGGCGATTACTTACGGTCGCGTTCGTCGTGTGGGCCGCAGCTCAGGCGCTCGCAGTTTACGTAGATGTTTCGGGCAACCGCTCGCTAGACAGTCTTAGCAACGTTCTATTCTTTCTATCGATAATTCCGTTTGGCATGCTGACCTTCCTCGACCCGGACGGTGAACCAACTTCTTTTGACAGACTGCACATTCTGGACTTCGTCCAAATCGGTATCCTTTGGGTGTCGGTCTTTCTCTGCTTTTCCCCGAGAATGTGGTCATCGGGAGATGCCTTTCGCGTCGGCCACTTCACATGGACGAGAAATATTGCCTTCGATGGACTCTTGGTGTTAGCTTTCGTTCTTCGCTCCCTCCTGACGAAGTTGAAAGCGGTTCGCTCGCTGTTTGGGCGCATGGCCCTATTTCTGCTCCTCTCCGGCTTAGCCGATTCCTATGCTCTTAATCCGGGACAAGACCTGTCGCCGGGAGGATGGTTCGACCTGATCTGGAGTGCCTTGCTGGGGGTCCCTATTCTGATAGCGGCCACTTGGAAAAGCGAGAAGGAGGGCCAAACAGATGGCTCTCCCAAGTCCCAGATCATCGTGGTTGATCAAGTCTTCCCCCTCCTGTATCCACTGGTTAGCTTCCTTATCCTGTCCCACATTCACCGAGCATATCCTGTCCTTTCACTCCTAGTGTTCTCGCTCGCCTTCATGACTTTTGCGGCACGGATGCTGATCATCCAACATCGGCAAGGACAGAGTAAAGAATCGCTGCGCCAATCGGAAAGAAATTATCAACTTTTGTTTGACCGCAATCCGGTACCGATGTGGGTTTTTGAACGCAAAACGCTCAAGTTTCTTGCGGTGAATGAAGCGGCGTCTCGACAATATGGTTTCTCAAATCAGGAATTTCTGACGATGACAATCGCGGACATCAGAGCCGAGGAAGACATCGCTGCCCTGTTGGAAGCCACTGCCATCCCATCTCAAGGACTTCAGGAAGCCGAGGCTTGGAGGCATCGGAAGAAAAACGGCGCAATCGTAGATGTCGAAATCGTCGGTCATGACCTGACTTTTCATGGTATCGAAGCTGAGTTGATAGCATCATTTGATGTTACAGACCGCAAGAAGGCCGAAGAAACGCGGCAGAACCTAGCAGCCATTGTGGAATTCTCGCAGGATGCCATTATCGGAGAGAACATAGACGGCGTAATTACAAGTTGGAACCGAGCAGCGGAGAAGATGTATGGCTACACGGCGTCCGAGGTGGTCGGCAGAAACTTGTCTTCTCTGTTGCCATTAGGGAGACAAGCTGAGATGCGAGCTATCATGGAGCGGGTAAAGAATGGACTCCCAATAGAGTCCCTTGAAACTCAGCGTCTTACCAAAGAAGGCTGCGCCCTCGATGTGTTACTGTCCATTTCTCCGATAAAGGATGCACGTGGGCGAATCGCAGGAGCCTCGACAATTGCTCGGGACATGACCTTGCGTAAGCGCTCTGAAGAGCAATCGAAATTGCAATTGGCCGCACTAGAGGCGGCAGCAAATGGAATCATCATCACAGACTTCGAAGGCAAAATAGTGTGGGTAAATCGGGCATTCACGGCGATGACTGGCTACAGCGCGGAAGAAGTATTGGGCAAGAACCCTCGCCTGTTGAACTCCGGATTGCAACCCCAGAGCTACTATGCCGACCTCTGGTCGGCCATTTCATCAGGCAGGGTTTGGCGTGGTGAGATTGTCAACAGGCGGAAGGACGGAACAACGTACACCGAGGAAATGACGATCACGCCCGTGGCCCGAGATACGTACAATCCTACCAACAGATACTTCATCGCCATAAAGCAAGACATCACTGAGCGCAAGCAATCCGAAAAGGCTCGTCAGCAAGCAGAAGACAAATATCGAGCTATTTTCGAGGGTGCTGTCATTGGAATCTTTCAGACCACCCCGGATAGTCGTCCGCTGAGCGTAAACCGTGCATTCGCGAAAATGCATGGTTACGATTCTCCGGAACAATATCTTGCAGAAGTCTCGAACGTAGAATGCCAGCTATTTGTCGATCCCAACCGAGTGGTTGAATTGAGACGTGAGCTTGACGCGAGTGGAATCGTGCACGGGGCCGAAGTGGAGGTCCGGCAAAGAGATGGCACCACAAAATTCATGTTAGTGAGTATGCGAGCAGTGCGCGATGCGGGCGGTAGCTGCGTCCACTACGAAGGGACGACAGAAGACATTACCGCTCGCAAACTCGCCGAACATCGGGTGCAATTCTTGGCCTACTACGATGATCTTACGGGATTACCCAATCGAACGCTTCTTCAGGATCGCTTGGCAAAAGCACTCGCAGCCGCTCGTCGGCAGAAGAATAAAGTTGCACTTCTGTTCCTCGATCTCGACAGGTTCAAAGACATCAATGACTCACTGGGGCACTCGGTCGGCGACCTCGTCCTGCAAGAAGTTGCACGGCGGCTTAAGAAATGGGGGCGTGAACAGGACACCATCGCCCGTCTAGGTGGCGACGAATTTCTGATCATGTTGACTCAGGTAAACGACATATCTGACGCAGCGGTTGCAACAGAACGCCTAATGGATGCCCTGACCCCTGAATTTGTCGTCCAAAATAACGCACTCAATATCAGTTGCAGCCTCGGCATCAGCATTTTCCCAGAACATGGCACGGACTGCGAGACGCTGATGAAGAATGCCGATGCTGCCATGTATAGCGCCAAGGACGCTGGACGGAACAACTCTCGGTTCTTCACGGAGGACATGAATGCTCAAGTCGCGGAGCGATTGACCTTGGAGAGCAGCCTGCGGCTGGCGCTCAGTAAGAACGAACTATTTTTGATGTACCAGCCACAGATGGATATTTCCACCGGAAGGATTACCGGTTTGGAGGCGCTGTTGCGCTGGCAACATCCGGAATTGGGTCTGGTGCCCCCTGATAAGTTCATACGAATTGCTGAAAACAGCGGTCTAATTGTACCGATTGGCGAATGGGTGCTCAGGACGGCTTGTTCGCAAGCTCGGAAGTGGCAGGAAGAGGGTCTTTCTGCTGTGACGATGGCAGTAAACGTATCAGCAGTCCAGTTTCGTCAAGAGGGATTCTGCGAACTCGTCCGGAAAGTTCTCAAGGAAACAGGACTGCCGCCGCAATACCTCGAACTGGAGCTAACAGAAAGCCTGCTCCTAGCCAATGCGGACCTGATGTTATCAGTTGTTCAGAAATTAAAGGCCATGGCGGTGACTCTCGCGATTGACGATTTCGGAACGGGCTATTCCAGCTTCAGCTATTTGAGACAATTTCGAGTCAACAAACTCAAAATCGACCGCTTGTTTGTTCGAGATGTCGCTGTGAATACCGATGACGCTGCGATCACAAACGCAATCATCAGCATGGCCAAGAGTCTGCATCTCAAGGTGATTGCCGAAGGGGTCGAAGACGAAGCTCAAATGGCATTCCTGCGGGTACATCAGTGCGATGAGATTCAAGGCTACTACTTCAGCAAGCCTTTGGCCGTTGACAAAGTGGCTGGCAAGCTACGCGGCGACAGCCCCGAGCCGCAGGCCCGAGCACAAGCAACTGGGGCACAATCATGACAGAAGACCTTTGAGGAGGATATTTTATTATGGCAGTCGGCCTTGCGCTTCTGATATCCGCTGATCCAGTGGCAATTCAACAGTTCAGTCATGGTTTACAAGAATTGTCCATTACTCCCGATATTTGTCGGGAAGTGCCTGCAGCCGTCGGCCTCTTGAACCGCCGAAAGTTCGATGCCGTTATCGTTGATCTCCAACTGGGGGAGCAGTCCGCACTGATTTTGGATGAAGTTCATCTTTCCTCATCGAACCGGACGGCGGTGACTTTTGGCATCGGCGACAACGATGCAGAAACCACCTCGGATTTCCGCAAAAAATCTCAATTTGTCTTCGAGAGACCGCTTTCTGCGCAGTCAATCCACAAAACGCTCAAGCCTGCTTTCGGGCTGATCCTGAGAGAACGGAGACGCTACTTTCGTTACCCAATCTCTCTGCCTGTCATTATCCAGAGGCAAAGTAGACAAGAAATTCGCTGCAACAGCGTAAATATCAGCGGAGGTGGGATGGCGTTGAGCACGCAGGTGCCGCTCCCTCCGGGCGAAAGTGTCCGTGTCCAATTCACTCTGCCGAATCACGAAAGACCAGTTTTGGGGAAATCTACGATCTGCTGGTCGAAAACGGGCCATCTGGGAGTCCGCTTCGAATCCCTTTCTGACGAGCACAAGTCCGAGCTACAGACGTGGCTCTCCCAAAAGCTGGAACAGATACTCCCGGAATTCGTTGCCGACCAATTCCGAAAGGCAGAACGCGGTTCCAAGTAACATATTGACTCAGAACCCCGACAAGAAACGGAAAGTCAAACTTTGAGGCATTCTTCGTCGTTGCCGCCGTCCGATTCGCCGTTGACCACTATGTTTCTGGGCCAATATGTGAGCAAGCTGATGCAGGAAACCATTGCCTATCTCAAACTGCCATACGACAAGTTGGCGCACGAGATGTCGATCCCTGAAATGGTTTTGCGCGATGCGGTCGATGGAAAGATGGGTCTGACTCGCGGGCAGTGGGTCCGGTTCGGCAAACTGCTGGGCTTGCCAACGACGTATGAGCTACGCCCCAGCGAGCGGGATGGGATGCCTTGCTGGGAAATCTGTTTCCCGCCCGTTCTCGTCAAATGGATAAGAAGTAAACCGACGCGCCCACATCTCTCCTCGTTGTCTCAGCACTGGGATAGTGATGTCGTCCGGATTCGCCCATACTCCTCGCTCAGCAGTCAGAACGTCCATCCGGACGTTCTGCCGACGGTGCTGATCGTGATCTGGCCGCATCGATCACTGAGGCTGGAGGCCCGGGAACATTGATTTCGCAACCGCAGCGGGCTGAGATCGTGGATACTATTGGTGGAGTGCTGTCATGCCCAACACTGCAAAGAAAATCGCCCTAATCGTAGCCGCCTTCATAGTCGTCGTATTCGCCATTTTCTTGTTCAACCAGACCATGCAGATCGTCCAGTCGGCGCGGGCGGTGAACAGCGTTTTCGGCAACGGAGTGATGTGGGCTCTCATTTTCACCTACTGCATCCTGCTAACGACTCCGTTCGTGCTGTGGTTCCGTTTGCCTAAACGGATGGTTCCGCCTGACACAACTGAAGGGGACGCTCATGACCGTTTTCTTCTCGATTTCAAGAAGCGGCTGGCACGTCACCCCCGCCTCCGTGGACACGCTCTGAATTCCACAACGGACATCGAAACCGCCCTTCAAAAACTCGACAAGCACGCGGACGATGTAGTCACGTCCACGGCGTCGGCTGTATTCCTCAGCACAGCGGTTTTACAGAGTGGTCGGCTGGATGTTCTGGTGGTTTTCGCGGCGCAAACACGACTCATTTGGCAAGTTGCCCACGTGTACTACCAGCGACCATCGCTTCGGGACTTTGTGCAGCTATACGCAAATGTTGCTTCGACCGCCTTTATCGCTGCTGGCATTGAGGATATCGATGTCGATGTGCTGGTCGGGACGATTTTCGGCTCGACTGTCGCTGCGATTCCGGGAATGCATCTTCTCGCCAGTTCCGTCTTGTCGGGTTCGGCAAATGCCTTCCTGACTCTCCGCGTCGGAATGATCACAAAGGAATATTGTCGCTGCACGGTGCGAGTGGAGAAAACGGGGCTCCGGAGAGCCGCCACCCTGAAGGCTGCAAAGCTGCTCGGCTCGATTGTTCGGGAGGGGACTGTGAAGTTGTCGAAGGCCACGGTCAGCGCATCGAAAACAAAACTGAGCCAAGCATTCGACCGGGTAATGAGACGGCGTGGGAAGGTTGAAGCCTCGTAGGGCTATCTCACAACCTTCCGAAATAGTGCGCTGAAGTCTTCGGCCGCACTTGGGAATCGCCACTTCGCAAGAATTCTAGGACATCCTTCCGACATTCCTCTGGGTGGGATGCGGAGCAGTCTAGTACGTGGAGCAAGGAAAGTACACCGGGCAGAACACGCACCGAAGCACGAGAGATTCGTGTGGATTCCGGAACACGATTGCGTTATGATTTGCGGCGATTTTCACAAAGGAGGAATTTGCCTTATGAAAAAATTCCTGACCAACTGGGGTTGGGTTGCAGCTTTGTTTTTCGGGGTGGTGCTGATGGCGAGTCCCGCTCGCGCACAGCAAGAAACCCAACAGTATTACACCTACGTATCACAATGGGCGGTTCCCCGCGACCAATGGAATGCCTTCGACAAGCAGCAAGCCTCGGACATTCCGAGGATGCAAAAGCTCGTGAGCGACGGGACGCTGGTGGACTGGGGAAATCTGTCCACAAGGGTGCACAGTCCAGACGCGTATACCCATGCGGAGTTCTTCACTGCAACCAGCCGTGCCAATCTCCTGAAGGCGCTGGAGCAGGCATGGACGACTGCGACGAATGCCAGCTTCATTGCTGCCACGAAGCACCAAGACTTGTTCCTGCGCACTTTCGCGCACGGAGGCAAAACGGTTTCAAACGCGACGGGCTATCTCCTCGTCGGCTTCTATCAGGCCAAACCCGGCGACGGGCAGGCGTTTGAGAGTCTGTTGCTGAAACAGGTGAAGCCGTTTCTTGATAGCCACATCGCGGACGGAACACTTCTCGCGTACAATCTCGATACCGAGGACATTCACACCAGTGCGCCGGGCAGATACAACATCGCCCTGCTTTTTCCCGATGGTGCAGCCATAGACAGATTTTATGAGGAATTGTCGGCGGCACAAAAGCAAGACCCGGCTGTTGGGCGGATGTTCAATGCCTTGGAAGTGGTCGAGGATCACCGCGACGGTCTGAGCCGAGTTATGGCTTACGAGCACAAGTAGAGGTTCGGCCCGATACGCGAAAAGAGGATGAAGAGAAACTCAGACTCGCGGACCGAGCCTAAACGCCGAGTGCGCCGGAGAGTCAGGGCTTGCTTGATTCCATGACGAACGGCGGGCTCGGCGTAGCGTTCTTCTCGCCGTTCGACAATAACCGCTATCATCTTGGTTCTGCGGCGTCCAATGCACCGCGAAATCGCGGCTGACTAGGGCGAGTGCAAGCCCCAGCATGCCACTATGAGCTTTCTTGGCATCCAACCCACGCGGGAGGTGCATTTGATCCTTGGCGCTTTCTCGCAAGCTGGATGCCCCCACCAGCGAATTTAACTGAACAAGGCCGTCCGTGGACTTTGAAGAAGGGAGATGCCATGCAAGATATAGCAAAGTCACTGGCGAACCCCTTGCGAACCACCGATGAAAAAGAGGGGACTTAGGCTCTAGAACAGCCGCACAGCTTTCCCCGGACGGCCTCGCGGAGAGCAGACTGCAATAATTCTTTTTGCTCACCAAGTAAACGGAATCACGCGGCTTCGCTGTGCTGCCAAGCGGTTCTGAACGCACGCAAGGCATAGAGCGCGTCTTCTAAGGCTTCCTTTTCTTCCGGTGTTCCGTTTCCGTAAAAGATTTCGCGTCCGCGCTTCCTCACGGCTTCTTCAGCTTCCGAGACTCGCTGTGGGAGAAGCGTCTTGTTGGTTTCCAGAATAGCGGCACTGTACAAAGTCTTCCAGCGATTCAGGCATGGGGGGAATGCCGTGGTCATGACTAGACTCCATCCGAGAAGATTTTGAGGGCTTGCCTGCTGCTTTGGTAGGTAGAGGTCTTCTACTTTCACCATAGTCCAATCGCGGCAGAAGTCAAGCCCTGCGGACAGGCAGTCCCCTCGCGCATACAATGACGGCATGAAAGACTTGAAAAATCGAGTTGCGCTTGTGACTGGCGGCAGTCGAGGAATTGGAGCCGCAGTCGCCGTGGAATTGGCTAGGGCTGGAGCCGTCGTCGCCGTGAATTACCGTGAGCGTGCCGACGCCGCGAAAGCGGTGTGTGCCGAAATCACGCAGATGGGAAGGAAGGCAATCGCGATTCAAGCCGATGTGTCAGTCTTAGCCGACGTGAGACGCATGGTCGCGGTGGTCGAAGCACAACTTGGCGGCATCGACATCCTCGTCAACAACGCTGCTATCGCTCATCCGCGCAAATTGGAAGAGATCACGGAAACGGAATGGGACGAAGTGCTCACGGTCAACCTGAAATCGGTGTTCTTGGTGACGCAGGCTGTGATCGGTGGAATGCGGCGAAGAAAATGGGGACGCATCATCAACCTGTCCTCAGTCGCAGCACAGACGGGCGGGGCAGTGGGGGCACACTACGCCGCGTCAAAGGCGGGGATCACTGGGCTGACCCACTCTTGTGCCTCCTCATTCGTTAAAGAGGGAATCACCGTGAACGCTATTGCTCCAGCGTTAATCGAGACCGATATGGTGGCAACGAACGACTACATGACTGGGCAGACGATTTCGGTCAATGGTGGTTGGTATATGAGCTAAGGAAACGAAGTCGCTAAAGAAAAACCACCACAGGAGAGGCTCATTCGGCTGGGAAAAGTTCATCGAACAAACGCTTGAGTAACTGGTCGTATGCGAGAGAGCCATGATCTTGCACGTAGCGGCGTTCCGAGGACTGGACAGGGTTCTCCTCAGCTTGTGTTGCCAGCAAAACACTCCCCTTCGCTTGTGGCGTTGAGTTTGTCTCACGGTTCTTGATCTGCTCGGACACTAAGACGCCTCTGCGTACCCTGTCGCGTGCGTTACGCAAATTTTGGAACCGATCAAGGTCGTAAATGACCCGAATCGCCTCAATTGCTCGACAGCCATCAGCGATTTTGCCGTCTGTCCCGACAGCGTAGATGTTTGGCATCGTCCAGATCGTTTGGTGTCCCCGAGCCCACATCAACTGAGCAACGGTAAACAACCCATCCCGCATGTTGTGAATTTCGGCGACTGAGACAATCGCTTCGTCAGGTGCTCCGATCTCTTTCACGTACTGGTTCCAGACATCGACAATGCGCTCCTCGGGTATGAGCCTTGCCGGGTTGCGAGCCGCCTCATACTCAGCGTGGGCAACTCGCTGACGGATACTGCCGCTGGCCCAAGCCGAGGGCAGTTCTTTTGCGAAGAGACCCGCGATTTCAGACACGATGGCACTGGCATCGGCTTCCGATTGAATTCGCCCGGCAAGTTCGTTGATACGAATTGCAGCTTGCTTGTGCCGTTCGTACTCGTCATGAGCACGCTGTTGGATAGATGACTGTGGCTCAGCGGAACTGCCTTGCTGGAGAGCCGAGACAACCAGCGTGAAAACTAATCCGAGAATCATGGGCGATGCTCGCAGCCGCGAAATTAGTTGGCAGAGTTTTGGCGAAGGAGCGACTTGATCTTATTCTCAAAGGCGTCTTTGTCCACCATGCCTGCGTGCGACTCGGCAATCTTCCCGTCGCGGTCAATGAGCAAGGTCATAGGAAGAGAAGGGAGCCCACCGTATCGGGTGGTTAGGTCTTGGTTGGCGATCACGACTGGATAATTCAGCTTGTGCTCTTCGAGGAATGGCTTCACCGATTTCCAGCCGTCGTCATCCATGGAAACGCCAATCGCCGCCAGTCCGTCATTCCGGTATTTATTCTGGAACTCCACATACCAAGGAATCTCAACTTTGCAACCGCCGCACCAAGTAGCCCAGAAATCTAGGAGAACTACTTTCCCTTTATAAGCGGATAATTTGACAGGGGAACCAGCGGAGTCGTTAAGAGTGAAGTCGGGTGCGGGTTGCCCGACCTGAGGGGCGGGTTGTACAGGTTGCGGAGCGGTTTGAGAAGCAAGGAACGGGCACATAGCGGCTATGGCGAGGGCGAAAGTGCGAAGTAGCATCAGAGTGACCTCCTACGCGAAGATAGTCAGTTCGGCAAATGGTACATCGGAATTACTTTGAGGCGCAAAAACAGCAGCGACCTGCACCCAAACCGCTACGCACCGAGAAGTGAAACGACAATCCGCAGAGCCAGACACTAACCTCGAATCCCGACCGCCCAGAGACCCCTTCGGGCCACTGGGCTCCCAGCACGGTTCTGGATACAGGAGTAGCTTGGCGGCAGACCTCCAACTTGAATGACTGTCACTTAGGGATTAGCACGTGCTGGATACTTACGCTGGGAAATAGCGGAAGAATCTATAGAAGTTTACGGTGGCCAGAAGAACTAACACTGCAAGAACCGATGCGAGTCCCGTTTGAATGCTTTGGTCTTTCGGTCCCTCTCGAAACAAACTCATTTCCCTCTCCCCGGACCGCAAACGAAAGCGCCCCAGACTCAGTCGAGTCACGGGACGCATCGCTTGATCAGCCCTCCCCCGAAAGCTGCTCACAACCACCGTATGCTCCGATCCTCACCGGGGGAATGGCTCCGATGGGCTAAGGGCTGCTCTGATGGGCCACTGACGACTTTCGCGCTTATCGCCCATTCCCGTAGGCCGCCAATAAATGACGAGACGCCGACGCGATCCTCAGCGCCGCCTGCGCCAACCGAACAACATCCCGAGACCGATTCCCGCGAGAACGGCTCCAGTCAATCTCTTGCGGTCGGTAATCGGAACGAAACGGGTCTGCTGATCACTTACTTCGATGACTCCCACAGGAATAGCCCATGCTCCTCCACCGCCCTCTCTAGGACAACCTTTAAGATCACGCAAAAGGTGGCTGCCATGAGCGAATGGTCAACACGAGTTCAAAGTCATCGCATTTGGGATGTAATGAAAGCCCTTGGTCCTCTCATAGACAAAGCTGTCCGTCAGGATGATGCTGACCCGGCGACTGTTGAGAGTCTTGAGCGCTTGCGAACAGCCTTGGCATTTTGCGGTAAGCGAATTGGCGCAAGTGACCCAGTGACCGTACTTGTGCCACCACTGGACGCGATGGCAGGTGCATTTGATCTGCAAAATGCGGAGATCACCGCGTTCATGAGCGATCATAATCCGGCACACCTCGCAAACGCCAATGGGTCCGCCGACAACGCACTGGCACATCTTGCCCAAATACCTGGGGTGTCCAACTCAGAGGAAGTTATTGGTTTGATCGAAGGGGTAGTTGCCCATAGAACGGCGCTGGAAGAGCAGGAGAGAGCCAGTTCAGCCGCACGCAGGCAGACCAGCGCGGAGATCAAAGAACTGACTAACACACTAGAAACGTTCAAGACACAGACCCAATCGACTATTGCGGAACTCAAAGCGCAAACCGAAGCAGAAAAGCAAAAGCTTGCCACTCAGGCATCTGAGCAGCAAAAACTTTTTACGGAACTTTCTCATTGGCCTGGCGGCTTCACTAATCGGCATTCAGACGATCAGCAAGGGCCACGGATACTATCGGCGCACCGTTGTGAAGAAAACCCTGCTGGAGGAACACCTCGGCCTGAATAAGCCTTTGGAAGGCTACGAGGCTCGGCTGACCCCTGCCATTAGCACAACGATGAGTCAGAACGAGCAGTTTCAGATCCTCCACAACACCGACCAATGGCTGAAACGATCGACGCGGGGAAGTATCACCCGGTGGATTGTGATTATCCTGATCCTGTTCTGCCTCGCAAATGCTGTGGGTGTTGGTGGGTCGCTGTGGCTGTACTACCATCCCTCCGCAAATGCGCTAGCCGCGGCTCCCAAGTAGGGCCATCGGTCCCAATCGTAAGTACCGGAAAACAATGGGAGGACCCCCAGCGCTACTTGTCTTGTCGCCGAGACAGCTCGACAAGGCGGGAATTGGGAGCCTTAAGAGGGCCTACGTCGCCAGAAAATAGTCGTAACGCCATGATCATCGGGACAAATTGATATGGTCGTGGCCTGACCGACAGCCTCCCAAGGGGTCGGAATGGGCCGGCCCTACTGCGTAAACTCAACCGTGCGGCATCGCGCAACACCTTTCCAAAGACATAGTCGCTGCTCCGAGAGGGAGAAGGGTCAGGAAAATTAGCGTCACCAACCGATCCTCCCTCCAGGCGCATGTGTATGGTGGAATGCTCGTCCCTCGCCGCCACTGAGAGGACGTAATCTCAATATCTCCGGACTCTCGGACGGCAAGACGACCCACTCGGGTCTTCTTACCCGGAGCAGAAAGCCAACCCGGTAAACTCCAGCATTCTGGAAAGTCATAAGAAACGACGAGCTGGCGAATCCTGCGAGTTGAATGCTCATTCTAGAACACAGAAATGATAACCGTCGGACCAACCGAACTGTTTTCACGGCGAGGGCGATCCGCAAAATCACTCCGCGCAGTACAATTTCGACCATGAAAGCCTTGATTGCCAAACCCGAGCCTATGATCCCGAGCCTATGATGAAGATCTCAAGTGGGTCGAAATGTTGGGAGATTCGTCGAGGTAGATGCCAAATAAGGAAGACTAATTGGACTCATCGAGAGCGGCTCAGGAACTCTCGTAGGCGTTGCCGAATTAACCGACTGTGTCGGTCCTCTGACTCGCAAGATCCGTATCAAGAACGCCCGAAGGATGGGCGTGACAGCAGCAACGGCATCCCAATCTTGGCCGTGAGGGTTCTTCCTTCGGTAGTGCGACATTGCGAAGTGAGGTCTGATGGCACATAGAGAAAATAGAAAGCAACCAGTCACCAGCCCGTCAGGAGCTTCCAGTATTACAAAGACTAGAGAAATACCGCCCTCAGTTCTGAGGTTTATCAAGGGGAGCATTATCGACATTTCGGAGGCCAGTGACTTCTACAGGAAGAGAGCTGAAGTCGCCACCTTGCTGCGAGATTTCGTGGAGCCACGGCCGAATTCCTCTTATTTCTTGAAGAACCGGTTCGACCGCCACTTCTTAGTCAACCTCCCTTTGATGCTGCGTCCTCATGTTATGCGGCCAGCAGACGCGCTAGCCGACGCCCTTTTCCTTCTAGGAAGAGAGTGGGCAAAACGGGATTTTGGAAATTTGCCGATAGCAGCCCTTCCCACCGATGAGTTCCTGAGAACTCAATGGGAAGAAGGTAATGTCTGGGATGCCTTTCTGCAGAGGGACGGATGCTTTGGCGAGATTTGGTGGCACAGTCTGCTGCCTGATGGGAAGGTGACGAGATGGGGTGGAGGGTGTGAATCCGGCGACTTTGAGCTCAGAGTCGAATTCAACTTCGACGCAACGAAGCCGCCGAAGATGTTAATTGGCATCAAGGGTAAGCCCGCGGCAATCCTGATGAACCATTGGATGACCCTTACTCCAAACAGTTCTTCTAAGAACTCTCCGGGAACGAAGGAGCTACGTGAGAAATCTGCCGCGTTATTGGACTCCATAGGCGCAACTCTGAAGATGGATCTGAAGCTCATCCAGCCAGACAAAGGGAGGCCTCGGAAAGAATTCGGAGAGCGGGCAGCATATCTGCTCGATCACGAGAAGAGAGGTTTGGCTTCGATCGCCAGAGAATTGTGCCAGCTACCGCAGAACTCTACTGCGCTAGCTCGCCGACAGTGCTTCGATCGTATAAGAAAAGCGGCGAACAACTATTACAAACTGCTACGGAGCGACTACACGGCATTAACTGCGGTCAGGGTGCGAGAAAGGCTTATTCGGATCCCTGCGAATCCAAATGCTGTCAAGTCCGAATAAATTCTCCGATTTTTTTCTGCAGAACAAATTCGGATGGTTTATTCCGCGGGCGCCATACCTCCTAATCGGATACCGTTAGAAATATGAGAGAGCATTCGGATGGCACAGCAAGTAGGTCGGTTGAAAAAGCCACAGAAAACTCTGACCGGCAGATATTGTACGAGTTCCTAGACTGCAAGGAGCTCGCTTCAAGATGGGGTCTCCCGGAGTCCTGGATTCGAGAACAGGTACGTTTGCGCGCACCTGATCCTCTGCCGCACGTTAGATTTGGCAAGTACGTTCGATTTCGCTGGGGCAGCCCCGAGCTGGAGGATTGGGCCGAGCGGCGTATAGTATCGAGCAGCAATAGGGTTGTGGGACGGGCTCTCGGAAAGGAGAGCACATGAAGGGAACCCGTCACCAAGAAGGTCATTTGTATAGCAAAGGAAGTCTCTGGCTACTTCGATACTACGACTCCGAGTTTGCCGCGGATGGATCGGTTCGACGAGTCCAGAAAACCAAGAAACTAGCAAAGGTCGGACTGGAGTGTCCGAACAAAACGGCTGCTCGAGACCTCGCGAGGGAGTTCCTCGAATCGATCAACCTCGCAAGGAACACGCCGGAAAGCGCAATGACTTTGATTCGATTCACAGAAGACCGTTATCTACCATTTGTAGAACAGCACAAGCGGATCAGCACCTTCCGTGGCTATCGGAACATGTGGAGGCGCTACCTGAAGCCGCGCTGCGACATCATGCTGCGTGAATTCAGGACAGTCGACGGCGAAAGAGTCGTAGAGTCAATAGCAAAGGAACACAACCTAACGTCCACGACTCTTGCTCACATCAAGGCGTTCCTCTCGGGGATTTTCCGGTACGCCAGGCGCCAGGGTGTGATCAATTCGGAAAATCCAGTGCGGGACGTGGTCTTGCCCAAAGGCAAACCTGCCGGCGAAACCCATGCCTATTCACTGGAAGAGATCGCGCAGATGTTGAAGGTGCTCCCGGAACCGGCCTCGACGATCGTAGCGGTCGCCGCCTTTACGGGTATCCGCAAAGGCGAACTGCGCGGTTTGCTCTGGGAGAATTACGACGGAGAACAGGTGTTGATCTCCCAGTCTTTCTGGCGGGGGCATGCGCTGCAGCCGAAGACTCGACAAAGCAAAGCTCCAGTTCCAGTCATCGCGCAACTCGCGCGACGGCTGAACTCGCAGCGATGCTTGTCAGGCAATCCCGCGAATGGATTGATGTTTGTTAGCCCAGTGGGAAAGCCCGTCAACCTAGACGCTTTGGCGGCTGACGTCATCGTTCCTGTCGTGACCAAAGCGGGAGTCCGGTGGCATGGTTGGCATGCGTTTCGCCGCGGACTGGCGACGAATCTTCACCGTCTCGGGGTTTCCGACAAGACCATACAGAGAATCTTGCGGCACTCCAACGTAGCGGTTACACAGTCCTGCTATATCAAAACGGCCGATTCGGAAGCGGCTGCAGCAATGAAGCGATTTGAGCAGTCTCTCGAATATGCACCTAATATGCACCTCTCGGGTGTTGAGAGGCTGCGATTGATGTGAGCGATCGACCGAAGCACGTGAGGTAAACGCTTATGAATACGGGAGATAAGACATCTGGCGGAGAGGGAGGGATACTACGCCTCGTCCGCAGAACCCCATAAAGACTGGCTAAATCGTTGGTTCTCAAAGACCCCGTATTGACCCGTATCAAGAAATCCCAGTGTTGATGGCATTTCTTCAGGCTCAAATATAGCTCATCGGGTAGCCGGACGGGTAGCCCACGGACGTGTAGGTCAGCGGGTGGGTTTATTCCGCTGTGCGAATCGTTGCATCTCTTCAAGCTGACTGGGTCCATATCCGTGAGCCGCGATGGGTTGGTAAACCGACGCGTCCGCACCGAAATCAATTGAAATCCGCACAGAGGTAGGAGGCACACCCGCCGCCTTCGCGATTCTGATGCGGGCCGTTTCAACTTCTGACTTCACGCTGCCGTCAGTCTCCATCGCCATCGGACTTGGCTCAGCGTCCGCACTGCCCTTCAAAAGATATTTCTTCCAATGGTTGTGAAACCCGTTTGCCTTCGCGGGTCCATTCTCACTGGACCACAAGTTCCAAGTGCGGTTGTCACCCTTGGTGTTGGGATTCGTATCCAACCACGCTTGATGAGTTTTTCTTGCGGCAGCGGCGGCTTCGCTCGTCGGAACTAGATAGGCCAGAACCTTGCCCGGTGTTCGCGGAACTTCAGGCATCACGACGAGCAACCAGTCAGTTCCTTGAATATTGAGCTTCGCATCTCCCTCTGCTTTGTTGCCGAGCACGATCAAGATGTGGTCGTTGCATGTGCGGACTCTCACGGTTTCGCCACTCGGCATTGAGTAGCGCATGGAGCGACCAGTGCCGTTGGTCTTTGTGAGTGGCTTACCGTTCTGCTTCATCAGTTCCAGCGCGGCGGCTAACAGCGACTCGTTCGGTACCCCATCACCTTTTGGCATGTCTGCTCTCCTCTCAAGCTAAGAGCATACTAGCAATAGCGCGATATGCAGGTCAAGACTTTTCTTAGTCTATACTATTGAAAATGTAAGTGCTGGAACAAAAAGCGAAAGTCGTGATAGGCTCTCACCGTGGACGAAGGGCGCAAGCGCGTGCTCCTGATTGCGGCGAGTATCCTCGTGGCGCGTCACTTGAAGAATCCAGAAGACCTGCGTGACAGCCGCCCGAGTCCGCGGACGGAGTCGCTTGTCGCCAGCGCCGTTCAATGGGCGGAGCGGATCATGCGGCACATTGACGGCGTGTTCGGCGGTCGTGAATAATCCCCAGAAGAATGCAGTACGACGATTTCGGTAACGAAGAGATACCACTCGTTGTTGCGCCGCCCCGCCGCGAACTGCTGGTTGAGATTCTGAAGTTCCTGACGCCAGCTCTTGGTCTGTTGCTGTTCTTCTTAGGACTGACTTCCAAGTATCCTTGGCTCACTCAACCTTGGGTCAGGGATATTCTCGTCGTCCTCGGGATTCTCGTTGTAGCATGGTTTGCGAGACCGCGTGTAGTCTCATGGCTAACAAAACTTGCAGGGAGGAAACGCGATCGGCGTTTCGTTGCCACCAATGATGTGCGGCTCAGGCAGTTCGTACGGCGATTTGCAGAGTTCCTTTCAACAAGCAACACTCGTTCATTGATCTCCATGATTCGGTCTGGCTTCACTCTGAATGTGACGCCAGAGCAGATCATCACAGGCGACTACATTACAAATTGGTTCGAATCCTACACCGGGCAACTGGCGTTTCCCGTTACGAACCGAATGCAGTTCTTGGCTCGTGCGCGGGAGCTTGGAAACCTGATACAACAATTCAATTCTTATTACGTGCTCCGCGCTCAAAAGCAACTCGCTGTAGCGCCTACCCCGCCTCCTGAGCAGATCCTCGATCAGCTAGAAACGTTTCGCGAGGAATATATTGCATTCTTGCGGGAATTTGAACTGTGGGGGAAGGAGATTGCTGCGTATCTAGAGTCTCTCGGGATCGCAGAATTTAATGCGATGTATCAGTTCGCGCCATGCAGTAATTTCGACCGCGTGAAATCGTTCCAAAAGAAGGTTCCTAGCACGGCTGGCTCCGCTCAATCCTGAGACAGACTCAGCATCACAGAGGTTTGGAATAAAATCAAGGCAAGGTAGCCAAGATGCCCAACGAGAAATTCACGGTTCAGAAGTATGCCAGCGGCGTTGGAACGAAGGAACCGTTCACCGCAGCATTCCTCGGTCTGACGGACTTGCTCAACGCCGCTCAGTTTGACGCCGCCAAGCACACTGAGATCAAAGCCATCGTCATGGAGATTTACATGGACTGCCTGCTACCCGGCTTCCTCGCCTTGCGAAAGATTCATAAACCAGATGCGGATGCTGGCTTGGCCGACACCTACAAGAATTACGACGATCTCTATCGCTACCTTGTGCGGGCACTCAAAGATAGGACTCAGGCTGCTGCCAAAGCCATCGGCTATGACATCGGGTTCCTGTTCCAGCAAGATGCAGCGTTCGAGAAGGGTTGTAAAGAGTTCGGCCAGAAATACCCAGAGCTGCCCACGTTCGGGGACTGGATAAAGAATGTCCGCGTGTCAACAGAAAAGCTCGCCGCGATCCGCAACAATTTTCTAGAACACCAGAATTACCCTCGTGGGGAGTTCATGGATTACTACAAGCCGGAGGTAGCGCAAGTCTTGTTCGACTGCGCATGGCAGGAGGCGGAGGGCATGCTTGCTGTCTTCATCTCGCAACGATTCCCGGCTAACGTCAAGCTCCGCATCATCCCTGAGAAGGATCGCGATCCGAACTTCCCCAAGAAGTTCGGATTCGTCGCGAAGTAAACTCGCCCGCAGCACTGATGCCGGAAAAGGAGTAAAGATATGAGAGTCAGGTTATACGAAGGCAAGACGGTTACCGATCTCCTCGGTGAGTACGAGTGTGAGTACGAATTGCTGCCGGAAATGACGGTCGCAATCGGGAAGGTGACTTACCACATTTATGAAACCGCGAAGAACGAGCCGGGGATCATGTCCGTGATGTGCAAGCGTTCGACCAGTTCAGCAGACGCGCCGGGTGTCATTCCGCTGACCATCGCTCAGGATTGGGGCAGTGGCACGACCGTTTGAGGTCATCCATCTCCCGATTTATTTGTTGGGAACCGTCCGGTCTTCACACTTACCATACACTGCGTAGTCTCCGACCTTACCCGCAACGGTGACCGATCTCTTGAACCGAAGCGTCTTCCAGTTGATGGTGAAGCGGAGAGCCATCGCTGTCTTGTTCACAGTCCCTCGGTCAACGAAGGTTTCTGTGCTGACCCCGGTGCGATCTTTGTCTTTCTCCATGACGTCGAGGTCACCCGCCACGCCCTTCGTATAGTTCGTCACCACGAGCGTGTTCGTGAACTTATTGATGTCCTCCGTCTTCATCTTCTTGGCGTCTCCGTTCAAGAGGAGCAAGCCCTGCTTGATGTCATTGCCTTTTGAAATCGTGAAGAATACATCGTCAGTCGCATCGTCCTTGAAGCAAACGTACTCGTTGGAGAGTCCTTCCAAGCCGTTTGTACGGTTCAACTCGTTGTAGTAATCGCGGGCCGTTTGAGCCGAGGCTACGCCCGTCAACAGAGCCACAAACAGAAACGAGGCGACTTTCATGACACCCTTCCATTCCAATTCTACGAACGGCGCAGAGGATTCAGCTATACGATTTGTCCGAGGACGCCCACTTCGGTAACTCCGGGCGGCGAAGAGAGCGACGCTCTTATTTTCACTTCTTGTCCTGCTCCTCAAACTGCCGGATCACTTCCTCGTGAAGCAACTTCAGTTCCGAAACCACAAGCGGGCGTTCAACGCCTTCGGTCGGCAAATGCGGGAACACAGGTGTTCCTTCCGGTACAGCGAGCAGCTGGTTAACCATCGCCAGCGCGGCATGGAGACCCCGTGCTTGATGCTGTGACAACTTGAGCGTGTATTCGTCTTTTGAAATCGACATGATGCCTCCAGTTTACGGCAGCGACCGTAGGAATTTCACCGTCCTCTCCTCGATATTCTTCCCTGTCGTGCTAGAGGTACGGCGGCGCATCTGCGGCTTGATACCGTTGGTATACCAGTGCCAAAGCTCGTCGTGCAGCCTTTTCAGATCGGTCAAGAGCCTCGACAATTCTGTCGTGTTGGTCAGTGCGTAGACACCACTCAGGTCTGCTCGCTCCCTGTGGGCATATCGCTTGTCGCGAATCTGTCCGTAGCATTTCTCGTAAACGCGCCGTTTGGCCACTACGAACTCCTCAAGTTTTCGGAAATCCGCACCCGTAGGTTCTTTCACCCTCTCCATCAAACCATCCACGATGTGGCTCGCGTTCGGATACTGTTTTTCTTTCCGCCGCTTGAACGCGGCCTTAGAGAAAATCACCGAGGAACTCTTAGCGAGATTCAGAAGCCGCTGAACATTGTTGGTCTTAGCCTTGTCAAAGATTCTCCCTAGAACGATCAGAGAGTTCGACTGAATGGAAGTGCTAACCGTGTTCCAAAACTCTGCGTTCTTATTCAATTGGCTGAAGAGTTTTCGAGTCTTGGGAGCCGCCTTCTTCAGTGCACGCCAGATGTAGAAGCACCGCATGGCTTCATCAACTTCGTTCTCGAAGACAAGCAGTTCGTATTCAAATCGGGCTTCCTGATCTGGGATTGGAATTTTCATTTAGGGATGCACGATGGTCGGGCCAGCGTGGCGGGAACATGTTCGGTGTTCATAGCTCGATTCTAGCTCAGTAACCTTCCGGACTTACCTTCGTTTCACACCCACACACTTCGGCTATTTACTTCTCTCCTCGATGAGCTATGGTGAGCGCGTTGTTAACCATTTAGTCAACAGGAGAGAAGACAATGGCAAAGAAAGTCGCGTTCACCGAAACAGAGCAATCCGAAATCAACCGCATTCAACAGGCGTTCGGCATCAGCCGCAAGGCCGCTATTCGCAAGATGCGGTCCGCCAACAAGAAGCAAACCAAGAAGGCCGCGAAAGACTTCAAGTCCGCCGCCGCGAACGACAAGACCACTGAGACCCCGGCACCGAAGACCGAGGCTGGCGCTGCCCGGTCGGAAGGTCTCCGGCTGTATGCGCTGGCGGGCAGACCCACCAAGTCTCAGTTCATCCGTGTTTACGGCAAGGACGGCGCAAAATGGACTTGGGAACAACGGGCGAAGCACGCGGAGTTAGCGTCTGCGGAGGAAGCGGCGAAGAAATTCCAGTCCATGCTCGCTGCGAAGGCGGGCAAATGAGCGGCGTGAAATTCTCCCCCGGCTCACTCTATGCGACGCCCGGTGTGCTGGAAGCCTTCGGCGCATCGGGCGACGATCTTACCGCCTACCTCGTCCGTCATCTCGCTGGCGATTGGGGAGAGGTCGGCAAGGAAGACTGGAATGCAAACGAGGAATCGCTTCGCATCGGTGAGCGACTTCTCTCTGCCTACAGCATGACCAACGGCACTCGCTTCTGGATCATTACCGAGCGCGACCGTTCCTACACAACCTTTCTTCTCCCCGAGGAATACTGAGCGCGACCTCCCCCGTTTGTTTGCATTTCAGTCCGGAGGCTTTTGTGCAATAGTGAAGTGAGGCAGGAAGCGAAGCAGAAGAGGCTACGAAATAGCTACTTGCCGAGGATTGATGGCGGAGCAATATGCGGAGGCCAGATGGTCCGAACCGCCAGCACCAGACCCGCTGCGATGGCTGCCTGTGAGCGCGTGGGTGAAGATCGCGACCCGGCTCTTGAACTTGGAGTCCTCCACGATGGGTTCGAGTTTTGTTTCGACAGCCGTGACCCGGCTGGCGATATTGGAAATCTCCTTCACGTGATTGTCGAACTTCTCGTCCAGACGATCAAACCTGCTCAGGATCACATTCAGCGTGGCGTCTTCCATTGTCGGCTCCGAAAGTAGCTTCTACCCTTCAATCTGCTAGTTCTTGCCCTTCGGATAGAGTTGACCGACGGTGTCCTTCAGCAGATGGCTCTGTGCAGCAGGCAGTTGTGCGATGCCAGCCACAGCCATGGCATATCCTGTCGCCTTCAGCTTCGCAAACTGGTCGGCTCCCCATAAGTCCCCACAGATTCCCGCGAGTGGTCCTGTGGGAGACTGGGCGAATGGATTGATGTCGTGCGTCCACCCGAGCGCATCCATCACGACAGCGGTGATGGAGAAACTTCCTGAGTTGTCGTACAACTGCGTGTCGTTGATGCCGAGCGAGAGCGTCGTGGCTCCAGCAGGTACGCGCAGCATGATGCCCGAAACCTGTTGAGCCGAACCAGCGTGCGTCTCGACTATCGTGACCGCTTCAAGGCTGAGCGAGCTAGCCGCACTGCCGATGCAGTAGAACGTACCGTTGTTGGCAACGTTAGTGAACCCTGTGATGGTGAACCAGTAGCCTACATACGCATTGCTGGCTCCGCCTGTAATCGTGCCTTGGTAGACTCCACCTGAACCAACAGACGTAAGTGTGAAGGCACTGGCAGGATTGACGCCACCGTAGCTCGCCCAGTCGAAGTTGGTGATGACGTTGCCTGCGGCATCGGCGAACGCTCCGACCAGACCACCGATGGAAGTCTGTGCTCCCCAGTAGAAGTAGGACACGCCAGTCTGCGTGCCAGCCGTCGCTGTGAGCGTGATTGAAGTCGTCGAGTTGACAATGCTGATGGTGTACTTGAAACCATTGATCCAGAGAGGACCACCCTGCATGGCACCATTGAACTTCGTGCCGCTCGCCCACGTGACAGCCGTGCCCGAAGTGTTGACCGTGCCTGTGGCGTTGACACCTGATCTACCGGGAATGACGTTTGTCGGGAAGGTTTCGTTGTCGCAGCCACCAGCCGGATACGGACTGACACCAGTTGTAGCTGTACCAGCCGGACCAGCACTTCCTGCACCAGTGTTGACTGTGCCGCTGACGTACTCCAAGAAGATGACTTGACCGGGAGTGACCGACAGCTCCGGGGACGCGACATAGACGGGCATCTGGGTGCTGAAAGCAACCGGGAAACCCAGCAAGCGCGTCTGACCGTTCGGGTCATACGTGATGTAGGTCTGGAACTGGGACGCAGCGATCTGCGCCTTGTACAGACGGATGAGTTCCTGACGGTTGAACAGGAACGAAGCGTTGGAGTAGTACGCTTCTTTCAGGTCGCCCGTGAGGTCGAGGATGTTGTCGATCGTCAGCGAGGTGGTTGCAGCTGCGGTCGCACCGTTGAGGTAGCCGAGCGGCTCGCCGGAGCCATCGCCGTTGATGAACGCGTTTTCCTCGTAGTTGAACACGGCACGCTGCAAGTCAGCGGTGACGAATGCTGCGAGAGCCTTCACGTCCTGCATCAGTTCCCACGAGACGTACACGCTGTCGCCGCCCATGTAGGCAGTGAGCGTGGTCGTGTTGAACTGAGGAACGTTGGTCGCGAATGCGTTGGTGCCGGAGTTGGTGGACTCGGACTTTTGAGCCGCGACAGTCTTCGCAGACTGGTAGGGCAGCTTCAGGTCCATCTCAGTCGTGATGACGCGGCTCAGCTTACGAGCAGCTGCTTCGATCACAGCCAAGTTGGGAATGCTGGGATCGGTCTGAGACGGAACGAGGTACGAACCGTCCGCAGCCGTTCCACCCTCACCGAGAGCGGCCATGGTGAATGTGCCGTTCTTCAGCGTGGTGCCCTTGTTCTCCTTGAACTGGTTCCAGAATGCAGTCGCGTAGTCCGCCGTTACTTCGGTCGGAACGCCGTCGCAACCCTTGCCCAGAGCGTAGAACTTCTTGGTGTTGGCCTTTACTTCGGGGACGAACACGTCGGAAGTCACACCGACCTCGTGCTTGCCCTTATTGATTGCTTCGAAACGGGCGATGTCCTTGTTCAGTTCATCGACCTTCGTCTGCATGTTTGCGAACTCAGTCTCCTGAGCCGCGTCGAGCGTCTTCTGCGCTTCGCGAGCAGAGTTGAGCATGCGCTCCTGCGCGTCGAGCAATTCCTTCTTTTGCTTGTTGAGTGCCTTGATGTCGGCCATGGGAATCAAATCCTTGTTGTTGATGTCGCCACAAGAAGTTCGAAGGAACGTCGATTGGCGCACGGCACAAGCAACTGGCTCGATGGAGCAGCTACGTTGGCTTCTAACTTGGGGGTTTGATAGTTCAGGAATTACTGAACGGTAGGACAGCGACGGCTTAGGAACTTGCTGAGACCGGATTCCTTTTGCTTCTCTACCGTGACCCGCGAACGGTCAGCCGGGGTCATAGCGAAGCGGGAAGCCAGTGATAGAAGCAACGAATGCTCCGCTGCTTTCATAGCCTGCCGGGTCTTCAGCTTGTTCGTCAGCACAACCACCAGCGCAAACATCGTGCGGTCGGACTCAAAGGCGACGCCGGGGAGCAATTCCTTCGCGAGCCGCTTCCAAACCTGCTTTTCCTCTTTCGTCAACCACTTCGGCGGCGAACCGAGCGGACGTTGCCCCTTGGGTTCAGCGTCACGCGCACGTTGCGGGTTGGCGATGAACGCTCCCTTCGCGTCAAGGATTGCGGTCGGTGTTAGATTGCGGCCCATTCACCTGAAGGGTTAGAAAGCTGCCGGGTTGGAATGGTCAAGGATGGTCGGGACGGTAAGCGGCCCGCGCTTTTGAAACTAAAATAGCGTTGTTACCGCTAAAAACCATGCGCGGCGGGCTTCTGGAACACATGCTCTGAAGATTGGAACCCCACACGGGTGGCGTCTGAGTAGGTCGGGTGCGGTGGGTGCGGCCCACACGGGCTAAGCGCGGGCTTCTTCGTCTTGCTTTGCTTGCTGTGTATGCTGCTCTGTATGACGGGGAGCGAAGGATGAGTCCTGAGTCGCGGTCTTCATATCGTGATGTTGCTTACACAGTCCACGATTGCGCTCGGGGTTATAGAACTCATCTACGCCGAACTGCTCTACGATCTCACGAGCAGACAACGGATGATGGTCGCATACAGTGGCTGCTCTCGGGCATCCGCCTTCGTACTGGCAGAGGATGTCCCGTCTGAGAACAATCAGCCTTGTTCCCTTGATCCATCGAGCGCAGCGATAGAGAGCGCGAATAGGATCGTCTGCTCTGTATCGGTCGTACAGGCGACGATGATCTGAAGCATTGTTGTGCGTCTGATGCTTGGCGCAATACTTCGTGCCGTTGACTGCACGCGATGAGCAGTCCAAGCACAATGGTGTAGGAGAGGAAGGCACGCTGAATTGATACTGGAAAGGAATGAGCGAACAAAGAAGGGACCTTGATGTGAAGGCTTGCTCATGATTGTCTCGGCTCCTCGCGCCTCAAGTGTATTAGTTTGAACGCGACCTTGCGGACAGGGCTGGCAGGTTCCACGTATCGGACACCGATCCGGTATCCGATTTGGGGATTTTGAGTGTAATGGGGATATTTCAACAGTTGATGAAGGGTCGCGTTACAATCTCCCCAACGTGACGAACTTTTCTAACTGGCCGGAGTGGTTGAAAGTCCTCGTTCTTGTGCCACACGGCATTCTCGCATCCATGGCTCTTTGGTTATGGTGGCCTAAGTCAGAAAAAGGCTGGCGCAGGTTCGGATTTGTGGTGGCGTACCTACTGGTGTTCTTAGTGGTCATGCGCTACGTTTTTCAAATGAGAGATTTCAAGTAGTTAACGCTCACCGGGCCGTTACACTCAAGCCTCTGCCCATGACGACGATGAGTGAAATGGGGATATTTCGCCAACTATGTGCTGAGTCAGTTCGGTGGTACTCTTCCGACGTGGTTAAGAATGACTAATCGCAAAGACAACGAATGGTTGCAGGACGCCAAGGAACGACAGCGAAACGTCGTGTTTCCAGATTCCGTTCGAAACGAAACGCGATTCTGGCGCAATTTGGGGAAGCAGCCTTTTACCACCAACACTAAGATCGGCTTGGCCGTTCTGACATGCATGGGTTGGGGATTCTTGGCTAAGATTTTGGTAGCCAGCTTTCATGAGGGTGTGCTTTGGGCGCTGGTGTTGGGCTTTATCCTGCTGTGGGGACCTATCTTCGGCGTGATCGCTTGGTCCGCTCGTCGAAGTCTGCGGAATCTTGAGAACGCTCGACGACGCCCGCCTCACAATCGTAACCGCTGAAAAAATGTCACACTCAGATCGTCGCAGGTTCAATGAGTGAAATGGGGATTTTGCACCAACCATGGGAGAAAATCTTTCAGTTCGTTAGAGATGCGGGTTGCTCTATCATCAGACGCGAGAGTCGGGCTTGATGGTAGTTGCGAGTCGAGCAGAGGAGATCGAAAAGTGAATCTCAGTCGTGTGCCAGACAGGACGACAGACGAAGTGTCTGTTCTCGTTGAGGCTGAAGTGCGGAAGATTGCGAACGCCAGCATTGTGCAAGGAATCCAAACATTCCTAATCAAGCCACGTCTTGAGATGAGAACTTGGGGATGGGGGAAGACACCTGCGGACTACCCGGTCTGGATAGTTGCGGAAAGTTCTCGCTATGACTACGGGATCGCGTTTTCAGACTATGGCTTTGCGCCCGAGCATTCGTGGGGGCTTGTTTTTCTGTCTCACCGTGATTTTGACGCAGACTATTGCTGGTATTCCACGTTGGCAGATGCTTACAACGACTCGCGACTTCTTGAGGAGCATCAGGAAAAGCACGCGGCGAAGGGGTTTTGAGCGCTATGGGGATGTTTCGCCAGTTGAGCGCCGCCGCAATCAGACCACTGAGTTCACAACACCCATATAGAGCCATGCGAAGACCAGCACGATTGCCGAAAGAGCCGCAAGGAATCTTCGGGTGAACGCCAAATACAATCCGCACCCGGCCGCAAGGAGCATATTCAGGCCTATTGTGACGTACAGGCGATTGGTGTAATCCCCACCCAGCAGAACCAACTTGATGTCTCGCACCATTGCTGAGAGAAGCAGGATTCCGCTAACAAGAAGAAGAACAAACGTAGCCTTCTCTCTTTTGTTTCCGCGCCAAGCCACGGACAAGAGGACAATGGGCAGCAGCAGAGATGCGTAAATTCCGTAAATCAGGAGGTTTGACCGCATGTTTAGCTCATCACTGTGAGGATTCTATCTCACAGTTGCCGCTATCAGGCGTTTACACTCATTGAGCTTTGGCTGAAGGTTGCGCGGGGAAGGTCGAGTATTGAACATGGACCAGGCACCACTTGCCGTGGGACTTGCGATAAATCTGTGTTTCCGCGGCATGGAAGGAAAAAGGCGTTCCATCTTTGCGCTGCTTTGGCAGCGAAATCGCCCGTGAACTCCGTCCATGCGAAATCGCCGTAGGAGTGAATAGAAACCGTGTCAAACGTCAGCTTCCGCTCCGAATAGGAGTCGCCTAACAAAGCGTAAAGCGCCTTAATCTGCTGCGTTCCTTGCCAGTGTCCCGTCGGATTCGTCACCGAGTCTTCCTCTGACCCGCACCACACTTTTGATCCTAGCTGCGCATCAGCCTTGTTGACCGCCTCGGCATACACGTTCATTACATTTCTGAGTTCAGCGTCGCCAGCCTCTGGGGTTTGAGCAGCGACCGGAGGATAGACAACTAGGGCCAGCAGGACCATGGCTGTTGCGCCTACGGACAGCGAAAGTTTCCCGCCCTGTGACTGGTGCGAAGGGTGAGTCATAGAAACGTTATTGTAAACGAACGCGAGCGGGTACGGCTTACAGGCTCATGCTCAGCATATGCGCGTCGTCTTTAGCGAGCGAGAGACCCAAGTGGCGATAACAGGCGTGGGTGTTGAAAAAGTCACTCGATTAGCAGGATGAGATTCGGCGGAAGCGTGTTAGAAGAAAGCATTCGCCCATGCTCTGTTTGATTCCGATCCTCGGAGGACTGCTGATCATGATGGGGCAACACGACCGCTCTGAAGCGTTGTTCTATTACTTCCGCCTGGAGGATCAACTTCCCGAGACTCATCTGCTGCGGCTAATCGACAAGCACATCAGCTTTGAGTTTGTGCGGGAGCGACTGAAAGACAGCTACAGCGACACGGGCCGACCGTCGATTGATCCCGAGTTGCTACTACGCATTCTGCTCATCGGTTATTTGTACGGCATCACCAGCGAACGCAAGTTGGTGGAAGAGTTGCGCATGCACCTGGCCTGGCGCTGGTTCACTGGTCTGGGCTTCGATCAGGAGATCCCGCATCACTCTACATTTTCCAAGAATCGGCACGGACGGTTCCAGGAGTCGAAGCTGTTCGAGGAGCTGTTTGAACAGATCGTGCGCCAGTGCGTGGAAGTGGGATTGGTGCAGGGCAAGCACCTGTCGGTCGATGGCAGTTTCGTGGAAGCCAATGCGGCGAAGGAGAGCCGTATTCCGCGCAGAGGAACGGAATGAACAAGATCACTGATCGCGTGAAGCTCGGAACGTTTGGCGAATTGCTTGTACAGCTTCGCCTCCTTGAGTTTGATGTTCAGGCCGCGCAGCCGTTGAAGGACAGCGGAAACGATCTCATTGCTATACGTGGCACCGCGATGCGTGCGATTCAGGTCAAGGCGACGAAGATTGAGGACGACGGTTATCAGGTCCGAGTAGCCGAACTGCCGGAGCTTTATCACGCCCTCGCCATCGTCAAGTTTGAGGGTGGTGAGGAAACGTTGTATCTGGATGCGTCACGGGTCTTCTTGATTGCGAAGGAAAATGTGAAGAACGGACACTACACCGGGGAAGAACTCGAGCAACACGCTCTCAGCGCGGCGGTTATTGATAACCTGTTCCCGCGCTAGAAACGGAGGAAGTGGATGATCATTGCGCTGATTCAATGGCGTATCAAACCGGATGACGCAAGCAGGAAAGCGTTTCTCAAACACTGGAAGACGAAGAACCCAATCGGTGATCGTACTGGACTGGTTGCGGAGTTCCTGAGCGATTCTCTGAAGATCGCAGACTTTCCCTACATCACTTGGCACTTGGATCCAGAGTCGCTGGGCAATTTCAGATCGTATGTCACGGTTGGCATATGGGAAGATTCGGTTGCCTTTAAGGAGCAGATTGCGAACTATTTCAATGACGACAAGCCGCTGCTGCGCTTTGAGAAGTATCGACGCCGTCGCGTAATATATCACCCGGTTGGTTGGAGGATCGGGAAAACAGCGTTGCCCGCCAAAGATTCAGAAGGCGTCAAGTAAGACGAGCGCAAAGCGCAACCAGCCGAGGATACGAGATGTAGCTGCGCAGGAACGGAACGAGCGCGGCCTTCTTGATCACGAGCAACTGACGACGAGCATTCCAATCAAGCCAGCCGGGAACCGTGACGTGGCATTGATACGGGCACGCACCGTCACGCATGTTGGCTTTGCATACTGGGCATTTCATGCCGCTTCCAGCATCCCCAGAAAGCCGATGAACTCTTCCTTGAGTGCGGCGTCGAGCCTCTCCCGTTGGGCTGCTTGCTCGTCAAAGTCTTCGTGCCCATCAAAGCCCGCGAGAGCTTCACTGGTTGCGTCGATCAACGCTCGTTCGTACAGACGAAACAAGCGATCTTTGATTTCTGTTTTGGTTGCCATGGTTACCTCGATAGGATTTAGACCGGACCGGAGTCTGAACGGTTGCCTCCCCCAAGGATGAAAGAGGCTTCCTTCCTCCGGCCCAGTTGTCGATTGGAACTGTTCAATACTACGGAGCACCTGCGGATTTCAGCTACGGCAGCATGTAGACCCGAGCAGAGCGTCCTGCGCGAGTCTTCCTCGTATGACGCGGAACCAGTCGCCCATCATCTTGAAGTTCTGAAATACGCGGAGCCACATGATTGTGCGAGCAATCCCAAGCAGCCGCAACTTCATCCGCTGTCGCGCCGTTGCCGCGCTGTGCCCGAATAAAGTCGAGGATTTGAAGACGGACCAGTTCCTTAGCTTCCTGTGTAGGATTGGCAGCTTCGCTCAGTTCATTTCCACCGTGACGACCACGACAAACATCCGGGTTGGCGGCTTGTGAAGCGGAACCCAGCGGAATCATACGATCGGTCGCCTTGCGCGCATTGATGAACGCCACCAAAGCATTGCGCAATGAAACCGATACTGTGGCCGGGTCGGGACCGGATACCGATATACCAAGATCGGGCAGTTCCGCGTACCAGCCGCCTTTCTCTTTGCTGAATCGGATTGTGGGTTCTTCACTCATGTTCACTCCTCAATCTCTACTGGCCTTTGATTAGACGATGGTTCATGTTCCTCTTGGTCAAATGTGCGACCTTCAAGAGGAAAATGTCGTTGGTTACGGTTGTGAAAGACTCACGCAGGAAGAAGGAGATTTCCTTCGCCGTGAACGCGCCGGGTGCTCTATTGAGAAAATCCGTCAGTCGTGAGCGACGTAACCGAACGGATTGTGGTGTTCTACGACTCATGGCTATTCCTCAATATCCCAAGCCCGGCTGACAGTGGTCTGTTCTTCAGCACCCTCAATCTCAAATGCCTTGGCGACGGTGAGAGGCTCCTCTTCAGGTTCAGGAGATTGCTGATGCGGCTTCTTTCCCTCCGGGAGCTTCGCATAGAACTTGTCGTACTGAGCCTCAGCCGTTCGGAAGGCTTTCACAGAACGGAGCAGCTTCCCTTTCCAGTACGGAATGGTCTGCATCCAATCGAGAACAGCTTTCACCTTGCGAGGATCTTCATCGAGATCACGATCAGGAATCAGTGTTCCTTCCCAATATGTGATTTGCTCAGGCTGGTCTGTGGGGTTGATCTTCTCCGTATCTGAATCTGTTTCATCTGCTGCTGAACCTGAACCTGAACCTGAACCTGAAGCTGAAACTGAAGCTGAAACTGAAGCTGACTCTGACTTCTGTTTCTGACTTCTGACTTCTGAGGGTAATTCCGGTAATTCCGGAACATTAAACTGTTCATTCGTTGGGACTAAGAGACCTCTCTTAATGAGCTGACCCAAGGCTCTCACACAGCTGTGACGCTCCTCACGGGCGATATCCAGCTGTCTCACGACCCACATATAGTCGTTTCTCACGTTGCACCCATGCTTCCCCTGAAGACGCCGACAACCGTCGATCATGTATCGCTGATGGACCGTGAGAGAAGCGTAGAGACTGTCTGTCTCTTTCTCCGTGTAGTCGCGAATGTAAACTTGATGACGCCCGTTGAGCGAACGACCGTGTTTGTCTTTGGTGTCTTGGAACTTCGACCAGTTCCGGATGGCGAGATATTTCTTTTCTGGCATAGTCAGTGCTCGTTTCTGATCAACAGGAGCGGGGAGCACTGACTAGGTAACTGACCCGCTCCGGTCGATCAAGCCATTGCTGGAGGGCATTGGCTTCTGTTGCTCAATACTGTGTCGTCAGCGAGTTCGCTTCTTCATCTCTTCGTTGATCTCTTCAATCTTGTCTGGGTCGTTGAAACGTTTCCCAGTCATACGTTCAACTTCCTCCACGACGTCTTCGTATTGTTCGTCGTCTATGACCTCTTCAACGAGATAAGTGAGCAGCTGCTTCTGCTGGTTCACGTCCAGCATCTGTTTAACCTCGTCCATGAATGTGCCTGCCATGATTCCTCCAAGATTTAGCGATCTGCTAGAAGTTCCTTCGCTGCTTCGAATGCTGCTTCCTCTGTCACGTATGGTCCGAGCGGCGTCTGGAATGACAGCTTGGTTCCCACGGCGCTGTCCGGTGTATTGATGGCGATCCAGAAGAGACCACCCTTGCCCTTCTGAACCTCGATCTCAAGACTCAGCGGATTCTCGCCATCGAACTTCATCGAGATTGCTTCTTCCGCAGCTTCTCCTTCTCCAGTTGCTTGCGCTCGGCAATCATTTTGTCCGGGTCCATCACCTTGACAGGCGCGTTCTTACACATCTGAGCGACCTCTTCTTCAAGCGATGTCATCTTCCTTTTCATAGCTCCTCCTGATCTGTTAAGAACTCTTGCGCTGCATCCAACGCTTCGGCCTCTGAGTAGTTTGAATTGAGACGAGTGATTCATGAACAACCCAAAGGGGGATATTGTCGTGGGACATCCCCACGCACCACGCCTCGGCTCAAACTTAGTTAGGCTTTCGTCCCGCCTGTTTGCGGAGGCCTAATACAATGGTTGGCGAAAACTCCGGGAAATTATTTTTGAACAGCAACGACAACGCACAGGCCGATGCCCGCTTTGTTAAGCAGATCGTCAGCGGTTTGCTGCAACAGGGTTTGCAAGTTGGCACATAGGGCGTCCGGGTCGTTACGCAGCGGGTCAAAGACGCCCCGGACGTGGTTTTTAACGGCGCTCATCATCGCCGCCTGAAGCTGGACGCAGTTACCGGGCGCGGCGTCTTTGCGGTTTTGGGAAAGACGCTTAGGCGCGGCCACACCAGCGGCAACCTTGGCCTCGCGCATGTAGGTGTAGGCGGTGCTTGCAGGAATGCCCAACTCCTTGGTTACAACATGGACAAATTTCCCGTATCCCGGCTTAGCAAGTTCGTCCTGAAGGAGACGCAGCTTGTGACCCACGGCGATGCGGTTATCCCGGCCATGCGCCCAAAGCTGTTTAAGGTCCACCAGCAGGGCAGCAATTTTGACCGCAGGGTAAGCGGCCACGGCGGATGCGGCAACAACGGCGACAGCGATAGCGTTTTGCATAGGTAGCTCCTTGATTCCAACCTTTCGGCTGTGGGTAAAAACTACAAAAGAGGAGTGAAAAACGGGTAGAGCTGCAAGCTCCTGAAAGGAAGGGAGATGCTAGGACTTCTTGCTAGGCACGTTCATCTCCAGAAATCTGCGCTGATATTCGGTGCCTCGCCTCTCGTGGCGTATTTGGTTGTAGGGGGATTTCCATGAACAATGAAATACGATGCGGATTTTGGAGCAGGGAGCAAGGTCAGCAATGCTGCGGACCCGCAAAGGGTTTGCGCGACGGAGTTCCTGCTTGCTCGGTTCACATCAATCCACTCACCAAGAAGCTCAAGCCAGCCGCACAGGTGCTGAGCGACTATTTCACCAAGGGGATCGCCCCGTTCAAACAATTGAACGCATGACCGTAATCGAACGACATGAGGCACGGCTTCAGGCGAGGCTGGACAAGGCAAACGCGGAGCTTATCGAGGACGAACGTATGTACGCCCGGCTCGCGGCTCTAAACAGCCGCCGCCTCTTGATCTTTGAAGAGCGCCCGCAGTACGCCGTGCCTATCGTGATCATGACCGCCGAAGAGCTTGCAAGACTGTAATTCCGGTATTCAGGGTAGAGGCTGGCGGCATAGAACCGGAGGATGACTCCGGCACGCCAATGTCCTTGTCATAGGGGACGCTGCCGTAGTTGAACACGTCAGCCTCACTCTTGAAAATGGAAACGGCCCGCGAGAGTCAGGTAACCAGTCCTGAACGGCGGGCCGTTTCCTCTTTTATGCCGTCGCTGAAACGGCTAACGTCTCGCTGAATGCCTTGTTGATCTGCCCCTGAGCCTGTTTACCCTGCATGGGTGACAGGTAGCGCATAGTCATCTCGATATTCGCGTGACCGAGCCAGTGCGACACGGTCCTGATGTCAACGTCGCGGCGGAGCGCCCACGTTGCGAAGGTGTCCCGGAATTTATGGAGCCAGAAATTCTTCTCATCCATGCCGGCCCGCTTCGCAATCGCCTTGCAGATTCGGAGGTAGTGACCCTCAACCTTGTCGTCAGTCGCGAACACGAGACGCGACTTGGGGTTCTTCACGTGCCACTCAGCCAGCTTGGCGGCTAGGCCGCTCTCAAGCGGAACCGTGCGGCTCTTTCCCGTCTTGGTCCTGAACCCTTCCTTCGTCTGGAACTTCACGACCGGGTCAGGTCCGAGGCTCAGATCGGTCCACTCAAGGTAGGTCATCTCCCGCTCCCGCGCTCCCGTCTTCAGCAGAAACTCAAATGCCAGCGAGTCCCGCTCGTTGACGACGTTGAAGAAGAACTTGGTCATCTCGCTCTCGCTGTAGCACTCGGGCGTCTCCTCCACGGGCGTGGGCCGCTCCGATTGCGGGAGCAGCTTCTTGTGATCGACGTCACAGAAGTGCAGGAAGCAGACGATGGACACGTAATAGTTGCAGACCGTGCGATGGCTGATGCGGAGCCGGAGCGCGGCGATGTAGTCCTTCAGGTCTTGCTTGCCGATCTCCGAAGGCAGTTTGCGCTTGATGATGTCGAGGAACTCCCGCGTCACTTTTTCGTAGGATGCGATGGTGTCGGCGTCGAG
Organism: uncultured Acidobacteriaceae bacterium; assembly: GCA_963708335.1. Taxonomy (GTDB): domain Bacteria; phylum Acidobacteriota; class Terriglobia; order Terriglobales; family Acidobacteriaceae; genus Sulfotelmatobacter. The sequence continues at coordinate 1,053,276 of OY970205.1, forward strand.
CGGCGAGCCGTCCTTCTTGAATGTGGTCCTACGATCACGCATGAATGCCTCTCGGAGTCCCTCTAGGGACTCGGGAGCCTTGGGTGATGGTTTTGGTGCAGCCGCAGCCTTGACGTCTAGAATCAGCTCAGATTCCCGTTTCACACGGGCGTGCGCGGCGGCTTGGAGATCGGTGCCGATGGTTTCCCAGCGGCGTTTGCCCTCAACCTCATATCGGAGGCAATAGACGCCCGGTTGTGGCGTGCGGCGGTTGAGGCGTTCGTAGTGGCGATGACCTTGAGCGTCCGTGACGCGGACGTAAAGACTGACTTGTGGCAGACCCATTGTGTTGACTCCCGTTTGGTTGGGACTCAATACGTGGGTTCTATTGAGGTAGCCGGATTCTGCCAGCAGAGGGTAGCCGGATGCTCCGGTCCTCTATTTATGAGGGTGGAAAATTTCTGGCGGAGAGGGAGGGATTCTATTACCGCCGTTCTTGCTATCTAGCTGTGATGCCAACACTTCCGCGATAATACGCTTATTTTTAAAGGGTTACAAGCGAATCCGTTCTTCGGCTCCAGTTTCTATAGTTTCTCTTATTCGCTGGAGTTCCGCGTAAACCGGTATCAGTGGTATCAGTTAAATCTTTTAGGCAGACTTAAAACTATGTTGCCGAATCAAGCAGTTCTGTAGGCACTTTTTGATACGTTTTCGATTTCCGCGTTATTCTTCCGTCCTCGTTGCGGACACCACATCCGGTGATGCTCGATACTGATCCCGGCACCTCCCAGAAGCCCGTTTCTGGATAGTTTCCGGCTTGCCGACGATACATCTGAAATCGTCGTGGCGGCTGCCGGGTGCTGGGCGCAGGCTATAATTGCGGCCACGCATGGGGCTGGCCTCTGGCACGAAATTCGGTCCCGGCGAAAGCCAGTCGCCGCTGGGCGCGGGCGGCATGGGCGAGGTATATCGCGCACGCGATACGCTTGATCGCACCGTCGCGATCGAGATGGTGCCCGAAACTTTTTCGAGCGACTCAGACCGTTTGCACCGGCTTCAGGATAGATGCTCGTGAGAGCATTGAATCATCCTAGTGTCTCGCCATTTATGACTGTCGGCGAGCAGGACGGCAGACCCTGCGCGAGAAATTGGCAACTGGGGCACGCTCGCGATAGGCGCATCGTCAAATATGCGCTCGAGACCACCAGGAACAATAGAATCGGGTCGGGAGATCGAACATGAGCAAGGGCAAGGAAGCGGGAAATATTTCGCGGCGGGGTTTCATGGGCACTGCAATCGGCGGTGCTGGACTGGTGCTCGCGAATGAGATCTTCAGTCCGAAAGTTCTCAACGCGGCCGAGAAGAGCGTGGCGCAAACGATGCTCGGCGTCCCGTTCGACGCGAAGGAGCACGTGCGGCTAGGCATTATTGGCGTGGGCGGACGGGGCACGAGCCTATTGGGAGACCTGCTGGCCGTTGAGAATGTCCAGGTAAAGGCAATCTGCGATTTGGTTCCCGAGAAAGTAGAGCATGCACAGCAGATGATCACTGATGCGGGACAGGCCAAACCTGCCGGCTTCGGCAAGAGCGATTGGGATTTCAAGAATCTGAATCAGCTCGATCTGGACATTGTCTATGTCGCGACGCCGTGGAACTGGCACGTGCCGATGGCCGTCGATGCGATGAATAATGGCATGCATGTCGCGGTTGAGGTGCCGGCCGCCACGACGCTCGAGGAATGCTGGGATCTGGTGAATACATCGGAGTCGACACGCAAGCACTGCGTAATTCTCGAGAACTGCTGCTACGGCGAAAACGAGATGATGGTGTTGGGAATGGTGCGCGACGGATTCTTTGGCGAGATTACGCACGGCGAAGCGGCTTATCTGCATGACCTGCGCGGCATTCTGACGGCAAACGAGGGCGAAGGCTTGTGGCGGCGATTCCCGCACATGCAGCGCAACGGCAACCTTTATCCGACGCATGGATTGGGACCGGTAGCACACTACATGGATATCCATCGGGGCGACCGGTTCGATTACATGGTTTCGGTAAGTTCTCGAGAGGCTTCGTTGAGTGCCTATGTGAAGGCACATTTTCCTGATGGCGATCCGAAGCGGAGAGAGAATTACATTTGCGGCGATATGAATACCAGCATCATCAAGACGGTGAAAGGGCGGTCGATCCTGTTGCAGCATGATGTAGTGAATCCGCGACCGTACAGCCGCCTGAACCTGATTGAGGGCACGAAGGGAATTTTTGCCGATTATCCGCCACGCATTTTTACCGATGGACAAAAGGATGAGGATTGGCAGAAGATCGACGCGTTTCGGGAAAAGTACGGGCACCCGATGTGGAAGGCGACCGGAGATTTGGCGCGAAAGATCGGCGGACACGGTGGAATGGATTACGTTATGAATTACCGGCTGATGGACTGCGTGAAGCGAGGTCTGGCTCCGGATATCGACGTTTACGATGCCGCAGCGTGGAGCGCTCCTACGCCGCTGAGCGAGAAGTCGGTCGCGGAAAATGGAACTTCGCAGAAGGTTCCTGACTTTACCCGCGGTCATTGGCAAGCTCGTTCGGACTCCGACCGCTTTGCCGGTTAGTGGATGTGCCGCTGTTGTTTGACTCGTTGTTGCGGGAGGGCGCTTCGATGGTCGAGAGTGCGCAACTGGAAACTCGGCGACAAGCGGTCGTCGTAAAAGAGCCAACTGGAAAACCGCAGAGTACGGGCCGCGTGATCTCGCTGGACGTGCTCCGCGGGTTTGTGATGGTGCTGATGCTGAACGAAGCAACGCATCTTCACCAAGTGGCCGAGTCGTTTCCGCACAGCTGGTTCTGGAACGTGATCGGCTTTAACACCGAGCACGTGCCATGGCAGGGTTGCTCGCTCCACGATCTGATTCAACCGGCATTCTCGTTCCTCGTGGGCGCCGCACTTCCCTTCTCAATCGCCAGCCGGAAAATGAAGGGACAGAGCTTCGGGAAGATGGTCGGACATGCGGCCTGGCGCGCGTTTTTACTGATTGCTCTCGGAATCTTTCTGCGCTCGCGGTTGTCGAAGCAAACCTATTTCACCTTTGAGGACACGTTGACTCAGATCGGACTGGGTTATGTTTTCCTGTTCTTGCTGGGATTCACGCGCGTGCGAACCCAGGTGATTGTGTTCGTGCTGATCCTGATCTGCTTTTGGGCGGCATTCGTGATGTATCCCGCACCGGGGCCGACCTTTGACTATGCGCGGGTGGGAGTTCCGCCAAACTGGGAGTACAACTACACGGGATTCCTGTCTCATTTTAATAAGAATTCCAATTTATCGTGGGCGTTCGATGTCTGGTTCCTGAATCTGTTTCCACGAGAACGGCCTTTCGTCTTCAACGAAGGCGGTTGGTCGACGCTTAGCTTTATTCCGACGCTCGCGACAATGATTCTCGGGCTACTTACTGGGGAATGGCTCAAAGGGGATCGGTCGAAAGAACAGAAACTGCGCGGGCTCGTGATTGCAGGTGCCGGGCTCGTGCTGCTGGGATTGATATGCCAGTGGGCGGGTATTTGTCCCATCGTGAAGCGCGTGTGGACATCGGCCTACACGCTGTACAGCGGGGGATTGGTGATCCTGATGTTGGCGGGATTTTACGCGCTCATCGAGTGGAAAGGATGGAAGGCGTGGGCGTTTCCGCTGGTCGTGGTCGGGATGAACTCGATTGCGATTTATGTGATGAGTTGGACGATGCAGCCGTTCTTTCTCAGGTCGTTACAGATTCACATGGGGTGGCTGCTCAATCGAGTGACCGGGCCTACTTTTCAGCCGACGTTGTATGGCTTTGGCATGATGCTGAGCTTTTGGGTGATACTGTTTTGGATGTACCGGCGGAAACTTTTCTTGAGAATCTGACCTTAAGGTTAAAGGGCTCATCTCCGTTCTTCATCCAACTCCGGAACGGCCTACGCGCGAGCTAATCTCCGGCTCGGTATGCGCGCACGCAGGTCAATCCCAAGGCTTCCGACAGCCAACTCCCGAGCGACCGCTATGCGGAGTTATCAGAAGGCGGACACTGGATCGATCGGTGGGTTTTCGGCCAGCGAGATCTGATGTTGTCCCGAAGTCGGCTTCGAGGAGATCTCCCCGAAGCCCGTTTCTTGGCCAACTTCCGGTTTGCCGACGATATACCCAGAATCGTCGCATTCGCGTGCAATGTATAGCGCAGGCTATAATTACGCGCGCACATGGCTCTCGCTTCCGGCACAAAACTCGGTCCCTATGAGGTTCAGTCACTACTTGGAGCGGGAGGCATGGGCGAAGTTTACTGTGCCCGTGACACCCGCCTGCAGCGCGATGTTGCGATCAAAGTCCTGCCTGCTTCGCTAGCACGGGACGAAGACCGTCTACGCCGCTTCGAGCAGGAGGCCAAGTCCGTAGCCGCGCTCAACCATCCCAACCTGCTTACCGTCTTTGATGTGGGAATGCTGCCGGACCCGACGAACGCAAGCGGTGTGTCCGCCTCGCCATACATCGTCTCAGAATTGTTGGAAGGTTCAACGCTGCGTGCCCGCCTTGCCCAGGGCGCCATGGGGCAGCGCAAAGTACTCGAGTACGGGGTGCAGATTGCCAGCGGTTTGGCGGCGGCGCACGAGCGCGGTATCGTACATCGCGACATCAAGCCGGAAAATATCTTCATCACCAACGATGACCGGGTAAAGATTCTCGATTTCGGTCTGGCCAAACTGACGCAATCTGAATTCGATTCGCAAACATCGTTACCGACGGCGACCAACGAAACGGAACTCGGGCTGGTGCTGGGAACGATGGGCTACATGTCGCCCGAGCAGTTGCGGGGCAAGAAAATCGACGCACGCAGCGACATTTTCAGCTTTGGCGCCGTTCTCTATGAAATGCTTTCGCGCCGCCGCGCCTTTCATGGTGACAACACGGCCGACGTGGTCAGCGCCATCCTGAACCAACAGCCCGCCGAACTGACCGCAACCAATCAGGAGATCTCGCCGTCGCTCGATCACATCGTTCGCCATTGCCTGGAGAAAGATCCGCTGCTGCGCTTCCAGTCGGCGCGAGATCTTGCCTTTCAGCTCAACGTCATGCGGGAGACGCGCAGTTCCAGCGCAATCGCCGCGGTCAGTCATGGCGCGGAGGAGAAACCATCACGGCCATGGATGCTGGTCGCAGCGGGCGCGGTGGTGCTAGCGCTTCTGCTGGCCGGAACCTGGTTCCTCGCGCGGTCGACGGCTCATCTGGAACCACCAAAGTTCACTCAACTTACCTTCCAGCAGGGCTTCGTCACAGCGGCGCGTTTTCTGTCCGACGGCAAGAATTTTATCTCTGCCTCTCGCTGGGGTTCCGATGCAGATATGGCACTGTTCACCGGGACCGTGGAGACACCCGGCCTTCGCCCGCTCGGCATTCCAGTAGACTCCCTGCTCTCGGTCTCTTCCACCGGGGATCTGCTCGTGCTTCAGGAGGCCCGTTCGATCGGCCCCGGCTATGTTCGCATTGGCCGACTGGCGCGCCTGGCGATCTCAGGGGGTGCACCGCGACCGCTGCAGGAAAATGTGCAATACGCCGATTGGGCGCCCAACGGCACAGATTTCGCCGTCGTCCGCTTCGCTCCCGATCGCCACGTCTACCGGCTAGAATATCCGTCGGGCAAGGTTCTCTACGAAACTTCGGGATGGATCAGCCATCCCCGCTTCTCGCGCGATGGTAAGCACATCGCCTTTCTCGATCACCCAGTTTTCGGTGACGACCTGGGAATGGTTGCGGTGGTCGATCTGGAGGGGAAGCACAAGCAACTCAGCGGTACCTTTGGTTCGACCCAAGGGTTGGCGTGGTCGCCGGATCAGTCGGAGATCTGGTTCAGCGCGGTCAAGAGCGGCATCTACCGCTCGTTGTACGCGACCTCGCTGCGCGGCCGCGAGCGGCCTCTGCTTGCCGCGCCGGGAAACGTCGACATCCAGGACGCGCTTCCCAATGGGAACGTTCTGCTCAATGTGACCGACGAGCGTCTCGAACTTATGGTATTTACCCCCGACCATCCAGAAGGCCGCGATTTTACCTGGATGGACTGGGCGTATGGAGCGCGATTCTCCGCCGACAGCAAGTCGATCCTCTTTGGTGACCAGCACAGCGGAGATTCGTACGGAACATTTCTCCGTAACCTCGATGGCTCTCCGGCGGTGCGCTTGGGAGACGGTGATCCCATGGATCTCTCGGCGGACAACAAGTGGGCGATCAGCCGGTTGCCTTCCAAACCCAACCAGATTCTTCTGCTGCCTACAGGAACAGGAGAATCGCGCCAACTCACCCACTCCAACATCAGCCACCTGTATGGGCGCTGGTTGCCGGATGGGCGAATCGTATGTGTGGGAAACGAGACCGGGCACCCCGAGCGCACCTACCTGGTGGACACGAACGGCAACGAGAAGCCGCTCACGCCCGAGGGCATCGTCGCCCGTGCGGTCACTACCGATGGCAAGAACCTGATCGTATCCGACCTCGATTCGACTCAGTTTCAGTTGTTCCCCGTGGATGGCGGGCAGCCGCGGCCGCTGTCTCAGCTGCAAAAAGGCGACGCCCCACAGGATTTCACGTCGGACGATAAGGCTATCTTGCTGCGGCGAGCAGGGAAGGACGCAGCGATCGAAATCTGGCGGCTGGACTTGGCCACCGGCAAGCGGACGCTGCTCCGCACACTCAGTGCTCCCGGAGCGCGGGCTGTCGCCAGGGGGCTGAATGTGATCTCCTCCCGCGACGAAAAAAGCTACGCCTACACCTACCATCCGGCGGTTTCGACGGAATACCTCGTTCAAGGAATTCGCTGAAGGGAAGATTGCTACCCAACCCGTTTGCGTGATGCTGGATCAGTCAAAAATGTGAGTTCGCGGCCCCTCATTAACTTCAACGGATGAAACCAGCGTTAGCGCTCAGAACCAAGACTGACCCGTTTCGGATTCTGGGTGGGTAACGAGCCAACCGGAAGTTACGTCTATCGCGGACTACGTTGTCCCGAAGTCGGCTTGTATGACGTTTCACAAATAGGTGGGGAGAAACCCCGGGCGTCAGGTATAAACTCGATCACCGCCTACCATCGCTTGATACAATCCCTCGCGAGGGGGAACTCAATGGACAATTTAGCCGGAGTCGTCCGGTTGTTAAAGAAGGAACAAGATCGATTAACCAAGGAGCTTCGCGGAATCGGCGCTGCGCTTGAAGCTTTCGGCAAGTCATACGGAAAACAGACAGGAACTAGAGGAAGACTCTCAGCGGCAGCGCGGGCGAGAATCGCGGCGGCCCAAAGAGCGCGTTGGGCAAAAGTGCGGGAAAACAAAGGCGGAGAGGCCAAAGTTGTGCCGATTCGTGGAAAGCGGACGCTCTCGGCCGCCGCACGTAGGAAGATCGCCGCTGCACAAAGGGCACGATGGGCGAAGGTGAAGGCTGGGAAGAAGACGGCTTAGCGAATGACCGAGGCTCGACGCAAGACCGAGTGCTAACACGACACGCTGCCCGACGGACCATTCGCTTTAAGGCGCTGGTCGGCAATCATGACACACAGTGGCGACGACTTCGGGCGTGCGTGCTACGAGTAGGAAAGTCAAGATCACAGGAATTACGATTGCCCCGATTTTTCTTGCAGCGGGATTTGAACCACCGACCTTGGGGTTATGAGAGGGGCAGTCTCTAACTCAGTGTCGTCGAATCAATCAACCCGAAGGCCCCGCCGCTGAGGGCGACGGGTGGCCGAATGCGGCGGTTTGCTAAGTCTCCGCGACCGCCTTCTAAGCTGTTGATAATCGTGTGAAATCAGGGTTTGAGGCCTAGATCGATTCGTTTGGATTCGACTGACTTCGACTCGATTCGACCGGCCATGCATAACTTCATGCATTAAATATTTTTGCTTGACGGCCCGCGTCAGGATGCGCAAGATCCGCTCCCCGCAGGGTTCACTGAAATGATGCCTCTGAATGTGAATCGCCGAATCTCCGTCGCCGCCATGTCTGAACTCGAAACCGCTTGGTAGAATTACCGCGCGGCCGTCGCCGCTGGTGACTTGAGCGAAAGTTCTCAAGCCACCTACATCGACATGGCAAATAACTTCGTGCGGTGGCTCCGGAGAGACTTCGATCCAGGCTCTCGCAAGGCTCCGTACCGCATAGTTCCGGATCGGCCAAAGGCCCCAATGCTGCGGACCGGCCCCCGCGAGTTACCCTGACCGATTCTCTCATGAGGCATTTCAGGCGAAGATCTAAGGCATTTGCACGGCTGCCTGGCGGTCGTTTGGGCTTACTGCGGCGAACCTTGAAGATTGCCGCTGATTCCGGAGCGGGCAGGCGCCGAAGTATCAACACTGCCAAGTGCCTGCAACGGTTTCGCGTCGCAGATCGTCGTCGGCCTGACGGGCACGCGCCGCCGGAACTGCTCCGCCACAAGAAGATGCTGGAGGAGACGGCTGGCAAGAAGTGACGCGAGCATTTTTCGCAAGATCTTCACGCCTTTCCGTTCCTATAATGGAAAGGCTTGGAGGCGCATTGTGCGACTATCTCCGCTTGTCGTCTTATTTCTAATTTTGGCTTCAGTTCTTAGCGGTGCTCAGAACCCCGCCGCTCCGAACCCTGCTCAGAAACCTGGACCACAGATCTTAACTTGGACCCCACCCGAGCACCCCATTCCACCATTTGGCTCCCAGATACGAAATGCGGTCGTGGTAATACATCTTTACTGCAAAGACCATGACGGGAAAGTGTGGGATGTCACGGGAACTGGGTTCATAGTTTCATATCACGATCCCAGGCTAGCCAACGATCAATCCTTCCAGTACTTGGTAACGAACCGCCACGTGACCAATTGCCCCGATGAGAACGGAGGGCCCGGGGGCCTACAATCAGTCAGTCTCCAAGTAAACCTAAAGAGTGACGCGTCTGTAAACCTTCCCCTGAGTCAGAACGGGAACATTTCCTGGGTCTTCCCGTCCGATGATTCGGTGGACTTGGCTTTGATACCGGTTAACCTCCCGCCGCAAGTCAACAACGCTTCGATCCCTATAGATTCGTTTTTTGCAAAAGAGGATTTCACGGCCAACAATATCGGTGAGGGGGCGAAGATCATTCTGTCCGGTTATTCTTACCATTTCAGGGGAGAATCTCGCCCTTTGCCGTTGGTCCGAGAAGGCATCCTCTCAATGATCTCGGACACGCCTCTCGAGACAACGATGAAGAAGCCGGGGAAGGTCTACTTAGGCGACGTCCACATATTCGGGGGCAACAGCGGGTCGCCGGTGTTCATCAGCCTTGCGGGGATACGCCCGAGCGGAATTGTACTGGACGACAACTATCGTTTTCTTGGGGTCGTGAGCGGCTTTTACAATGAAGATTCTGACTTCAATCTGGAGATCGCCACAACGGTCAAGGGGACCCAGCACGCGAACAGTGGCATCAGCATGATCGTTCCCGCTGACTTTCTAAAGGATCTCATATTGAATAACGCAGGCTTGAAGGGGTTTCGCGAGGCTTACGTTGCCACTCTAACCCCGGGGAAGAAGTAGAGGAGCGTGGAATTCACGGTTCGGAAGTAGTCTCTCCAATTGCTAAAGCCCGAAGTCCGGGCGAAGCTCCTCCAAAACCCGTGGGCTCCCTCTTCAATTTCTGACGCCTAGCGTGTGCTTGTAGCGAAAAGCCTAAAATTGATGATCGAAAAAGCCTTTTCGAAAAAACGGTCGCCCCCTTTCGATCAAGCGACGTTGAAGCCCGACTCGTTCGGTCGTTGTGTAGTTAGAAGGAACCGAACCGGATCATGTAAGTCGAATCCGTCAACCGCGGACACTTTCACGGGCGCATTCTGGGGGCGGTCACTGCAAAATCCGCGTCCAGCAAGCCTCTGCGGCGGCGCAGAGGATGTGCACCGCTTCCCTTTCGGCGTTGTAGAATTATCGTTGAGAGTCAATCGGTATGGGTTCCAGAAAAAATCGGGTTTTGGAAATTGACGGTCAACCGCCTCATTTACCTTCCGATATCTCTAAAGTTATTGCCCCGGAGCTCGCCGAGCTACGGGAAAAGGCATTGGCGCTTGGCATTACAATTCGAGCTGGGGAATCGTTTGATGCTGAGTTCCCCTCGAATCATAGCTCATACTTCGTGCTGGTGGGTTTTCAGGAGGGAGTTACAGGCGTATCAGCAGCAGTCGAGGAAATCGTTACTGCTCTTATCCAGTTCTGCAACCAGAATCGCCTTCCGATCATTGAGATTCCAGAAAACCATCCAGAGCTGAAAACTACGTCGCCGATTCCGCGTTCCAATAGTTTCGTGAAACGTTTGTCCTGCGTCAACGCCGCACCGGATTAGCAGTTCGTCGCGCTGGACGTTTTCCCATTGAGAGCATCGCACGAACGCTTTTCGGGCCGTGGCACCGAATCACAACGCGATCGGTATCGTCGAGCAACTCAAAGAATGCTACGCCCTCCAGCCTGCGAACCCAATCGATTCTACCAGTCGAGCGCGATCGGTAAACTAGGACTTTCCACAATCCTCCTCCGCTCATCCCGGTAAACCTTTTGGGCATGCCCGGAGATGAGGTATCTATTCCAAGGTCGAAATAATCATATCGACCTCGCGTCCGATATTGTTTGTCGTTGACGACGAAGCGGCCGACAATCTGCACCTGCGGGATTCGCTCGAATGTCCCAAGAGCTTCGGGAGTGCCCATTTGCACCCAAACCTCGAACTGGTCGACCCTAGACTTGATTTTTCCATCCACTGCCGCGCTGTAGTAGACTCGGCGCGCATTGATCGATCCAAGGTATTCCTCAGGAACACGGAGCAGAATCATATCCGGACCCCACTCCTCAAAATTGGCTGGCTTCGGCAATCCGCGGGCCACGATTGCCTTAGAACGTCTAACAAAACCCGATTTCTTCCAGCAACCCACAGAACGGCTCGGAACATCCGTACAGACAGGAGTTGTTCTATGGCCGTCGAACTCTTGCCTGAGGGATTGTGGGAACTTGTCGAACCGTTTATCCCAGTCGCAAAGCCGAAGCGCAACGGCGGAAGGCCTCGCTTGGCGAACAGGGCATGTCTCGCGGGCATTGTGTTCGTTCTGCGCAGCGGGATTCCTTGGGAAATGCTCCCCCAAGAGATGGGCTGTGGCTCTGGAATGACTTGCTGGCGACGACTACGCGATTGGCAGGAGCGTGGTATCTGGCAACTCCTCCATTTCGTTTTGCTAGACTGGCTGGCGCGCTATGGGCAAATTGATTGGTCGCGGGCAGTTGTAGATAGCAGTTCCGTCCGTGCAGTTTTTGGGGGACGCAAACAGGCCCCAATCCTACAGACCGAGCCAAGCTGGGGAGCAAACGTCACCTTCTCTGTGATGGACGCGGGATTCCTCTCGTGATCCAACTCACGGGCGCGAATCGAAATGATTCTCTGCAGGCTCTTGCTCTCGTTGACGCCATCCCCCCGTTACAAGGAGAACACGGTTCTCCGCGTCATCGGCCGGCCAGCCTCCTGGGTGACCGTGGCTATGACGCGGCTGCGACCCGGCTTGCTCTCCGATTGCGACACATCGTCCCTTTGATTGCCAAACGCAACACCGGACACGGCAGCGGTTTGGGACGATGGCGCTGGGTGGTAGAGCGAACCTTCGGCTGGCTCAATCAGTTTCGCCGTCTTCGGGTCCGGTATGAGAAGCGAGCCGACATCCATGAAGCCTTGCTGTCGCTCGGCTGCGCCCTGATCTGTTGGCGTGCTCTACGACATCCGGGCCGAATGTCTTAGCTGGAGCACTCGGGGAAGAAGCTGCGGACTCAAAGCGTACGGGCAATCTCACCAATGACCTGAGCCTTGGCCGAGGGCAACCCGCTTCAAGTTTCGAGACTCAACTCTTCAGGAATGGCTCCGGTCGCATCTGGGACGGACATCTTCGATGACCTTTGGAGTCTCAAAACCTCGTTGGAATCAGGATTGGAAGACCGCCGAGTTTCGGGCGGTGTCTAAAACAATCTGGACTCTTCTCGGACATGATGAATGAGACTCCCGCGCTGCCGATGCCAACGGTGATTGCTACCGGACCGGAGAAAATGTTGGATCAGGCGAAAAAGAACGGGCTCATCGTTCCTCTGCAGGGTTATAAGATCCATGTGGTCGGGGCCTCCACCCACGGGTTGTTTGCCCAGGCATGGAGTGCGATCAAGACCTTCTGGACGCAATATTGGGAGGCCGCCGGAGCGGAATTGATGTCTTACTCAGAGGAAGTATTGCCGGAACGATAAATTAAGGGCGTACACCTCACGTCTGTTTGATTCGCAAGCGATGCTTTTGTCTTCTTCCGGCGGGTCCGTCGTTTCATTGGGTGCTTTTCGTTGGTGCAGTGAGTCCGGAGGCCTTGACGCGAACATAGAAGTGCATCGAGCGGGATCATCTCTTTTTGCGGTCAAGGTTTTGCTGAGGAGCCCCTCCCCATCATTTGTCCTCAAGGATAGGCAACATTTCGGATTTTGTAACAGCCTTCCTGTCTTCCACCAGCTCAAGGTACTGCTACGTACCAAAGCCACAATTCTGTAGAATCCTTTTACCCAGCCGAAATCCCCGGCTTTAAAATCCTTTTGTTTACTAACTATTTTTCGTGTACGAGCTACCGATTTCACCGGGCGCGACCAGGAATCGGCAATGACCATTTGTTACAAAATCAGAACAAAAGTATTTTCCTGTTGACATTTCTTTCGCGTGAAATTAAGTTGCCGCGCAAGTTTGTGAGCGATTCACAGGGCCCAAGCGACCGATTGTCATTTTCGTTTGGCCTCTCCTATAAAGAGTTCCCCAGAAGTTGGAGCAGAAGTGTGGATGAAACACCTCTTTAGGCCGTTACGGCTTCAAGTGCGCTATCCACTATGCATCGGGTATATCCGTCGCTGTGGAGCGGGGACGGAGTCGACTTTGTTTGTAGGAGGGATTCGAATGGCTAACTTGATTCCGGCTGTAATGGCATCGCATTGCGCTCTTAACTGCTCTCGCCACCCTTTTAAGCGAATGAGCAATCGCCACTTCTCGATTCCATTCTTTCAAATGACCTTAGCTGTTGGTTTGCTACTAATATTGATGGTCTGCCCATTGACCGCGCAGGTCGATCCTAACTATGGAATCCAGATGTGGGCCACGTCCGATTTCGGGATCGATCTGGCAACGTCCGCCATTAGCATGCAGATTCCGGTCCGCTCCAAGGCGGGGGCTATACCATTCTCCGCGTACCTCTTTGGAACCAATCAAGCATACGAATCGACGGTTGGTGGCTCACAGGACATTTACGTTAGCCAGGGCCTCACTTACTTCGACTTAACTGGCTTGTGGGTTGGAAGTTCTGCAAATACTACATACAACTGCATCGGCCATAGCGGCAGCACCTATACCTTGTATAAGACTTTTCTACTGCAAGATCTCACGGGAGCCGTCCATCTCTTTCCCTCCAATTTCACTTGGAAGATTAGCAGTACCACAGTATGTGGCACAATTCCAGCTCCTACGACCACGACCGACGGTTCTGGATACACTTTGGTTCCCTTAAGCCAATTGGGCACCTTTGCGGTCTACGATCGTAGTGGGAACGAGATGGCAAGTTATCGCTCTAACGGGACGCTGTCTTTCCTGAATCCAATTGTTACCGATCCTGACGGCAATAGCGTCACAGGTTTAGTGGATGGAGCAGGCTCGGTCACTGACAGCCTAGGCACCACCGCATTGACGGCAAATATCAGCGGCGGCCAAACCGCATCTTATTCGTACATTACAGAATCGGGTTCCACTGCATACTTTACCTATGGCTACAGCACCCATAACCTCAAAACGAACTTCGCATGCCAATATTGGGGCGAAAACGAAAATCCTGGCTATCAGGGCCAACTCCTTATGTCGCTAACACGCCCGGATGGCGCACAGTACCAGTTTGCGTACGAACCTACTCCGAACGGGAATGGATTTACCAATGACGGGACTTATTTTACAGGCCGCATTGCCAAAATCACATTCCCAACCGGCGGCTCGATTTCCTATGCATATTCCGGCGGAAACAGTGGGTTTGATTGCACCTCTGGGGTTGTGCCAACCCTCACCGTAACACTGAATGACAATAAGGGAACTGTTAAGACGTGGACCTATACGAACTCGAACTACGGCAGTGTTAATTACCAGGTGACAAAAACCGATCCGGCGGGCAATCAGACCATTTACTATTTTAGTGGCGAGTATCGTACCCAGGCACTCGCGTATCAAGGCGGTATACTACAGAGCTCGGAAACAACCTGCTATAACGGAAACTTCACCAATTGTGCCAGCCCAAGCGCAGCGCCTACTCTGCCGATATCACAAAGAGATGTATACACCTCCCTAAATGGGGGTTCCAGCAACCTGACCGAAACCACGTATGATTCCTACGGAAACACAACCGAAGTGAAGCAATATGATTTCGGCGCGGCAATGCCTCCAACTGGGAATCCGCTCTCCGACACGACGATCACGCATGCGGGGGTCAATGGCGTCACCTGTGGGACTGCTGCACCCTATCAATTCGACCGGCCGTGTTTGATCACCACACGCAAACCATCTACTAGTGGAACAATGGTTCAAGTAAGTCAGATCCAGTATACCTATACAGGGGGGCATGCGACGTCGACCTCAACCTGGGTCAGCGGATCCAGCACTCTCAACGCATCGGCCTCATACAATTCTAATGGCACGGTCGCTACTTCGACGAATGTGGACGGGAATCAGACCACATATGCTTACAACGGCACTGACGGCTGCAACGGCCTGCTTCCCACTTCCATTACGGGTGGAGGACTAAGCCAGTCAATTCAATGGGACTGCAACGGAGGCGTGCCGACCCAAACTACAGATCCCAACCTGCAGTCGACAATTTACGCTTACAACGATCCCTTCTGGCGGATGACCTCGATGACGGATCCGCTGGGAAATGTGACGAGCTACAGCTATCCAACACCGAACACTTTCGAAGCCGTGATGAACTTCAACGGTAGCACGTCGACCTCGGATACGCTGGTAACAAGTGATGGTTTGGATCGCCAGATCTTTAAGCAGACCCGGCAGGGGCCGGGACTGTCTACATTTGACAGCGTTCAAACGACTTATGGATGGAACAGTACAGGACCGTACACGACGACGACGCTGCCTTATTCGGGTACTGTAGCTCAGGCTGCCCCAGTTGGAACCGGTTCCATCACTACAAAGAATGACGTAAACAACCGCGCGATCAGCGTGACCGATTCAGGTGGTGGGGTGACTAGCACCACTTATGCCCAGAACGATGTTCTCTCGGTCCTAAGCCCAGCGCCTGCCGGTGAGAACAACAAACAAGTTCAAACCCAATTTGACGGTCTGGGCAGGCCAACCTCGGTCTGTGCCATCTCTGGTACCGTTACCGGCAATGTCACGTGCGGGCAAAACACCAACACATCGGCTACAGGCGTTCTCACGACGACATCATATTCAACGAGTACCAGCGGTACCCAGACGGTGTCCTCAACTCGAGGGGTGCAGACGCGCAGTCAGACCGTCGACCCACTCGGTCGTGTCACGTCTTCTACATCGCCTGAATCGGGCACCAAGACTTATATTTATGACGTAGCAACGGCGACGTGCGGGAGCGGTATAGCAGTAGGCGCTCTTGTCGAGACCGTGGACAATGCGGGTGTACATACTTGCTTAGGCATCGACGTGCTATATCGGGTCAATCATTTGGCCTTAGTTTCCAACGGCGTCTGGTCAAACGACCGCTGGTTCGTTTACGGAGACACCCCTTATACACCTCCTTCGGGGGTAACTATTCAAAACGGTAAAGGCCGTGTTGTGGAAGCCTATACTGGCGCAAAGGATGTGGACGAGTGGTTCAGTTACGACAAGGCCGGGCGCTTGACTGATGTTTGGGAGCTCACGCCACACTCGGGCGGTTATTACCATACTACCGCCACGTATTTCGCAAATGGAGCCGTTCAGTCCGTGAGTGGCATTCCGGGCGTAAACGGAGCAACCTATGGGATTGATGGCGAAGGGAGACCGAGCACTGGGAGCTTCGGCACCACAAGCATCGTTAACGCAAATGGGGTGGTGTACAATGCGGCGAGCCAACAGCTGACTGTCCCGAACATGCAAGGTGACACCGATGTATATCAATACGATGCTATGGGGCGCATGAAGGAATACATTTTCAGTGTGAATGGGGTCAGCAGCACTAGCACCCTAGGCTGGAATGCCAACAGCACTCTTGGTAACCTTGGCGTGGTCGATAATATTACCCCTTCGGAAACACAAACCTGTAACTTTGACGGTTCGGTGGCAGGCTATGACGATCTGGGACGGCTTCTCAACGACAACTGTAGCCCAGTGTGGTCACAGAGTTTCACTTACGATCAGTATGACAACATCACAAAATCCGGCAGCGTCAGCTGGAACCCCCTGTACAACCCTGCAAACAACCGGTACTCCTCGATTGGAGCCACTTACGATGCGTCTGGAAACTTGACCTACGATTCGTTTAACACATATACCTGGGATGGCTATCAGAAGGTCGCAAGCGTTAATCCCGGCCATAGCGCGGCTAACTGCGGATCCAGCGGATGGTGCTTGACGTATGATGCCCTTGGCCGAGTAGTGGAATCCAATGCCAGCGGAACCTATTCAGAGATTCTGTATAGCCCTATCGGCAAGACCGCGATCATGAGCGGACAAACGGCAACAAAAGTGTGGTATCCGATGCCCGGCGGGGGGACTGTGTTGGCATCTTCTACCAACTGGCCCCATTACCAGCACAAAGACTGGCTAGGAAGTGGCCGCATGCAGACGGAATTTAGCGGTACCCTTGGAAACAGCCCGAGAACCGTCGACTATGATCGGTCCTTTGCTCCCTACGGCGAGATGTATGGCAGCACGGGGAACGATGCGTATGATCTGGACTTCACTGGTGATGTCAAGACGATGTGGTCGAGCGGATTATTAGACACCCCGAATCGGGAGTATCACCCCAATCAGGGCCGCTGGATTTCGCCAGATCCGGCTGGAGCCGGCTGGAATCCCTACGCTTACTCAACGAATCCGAATAGTGAGACTGACCCAAGCGGGCTGTTCGCGGGCGGGATTGAAGGCGGCGGAGGGCCTTGCGACGCCTCCGACTGCGGAGGAACGCCCTGCGCCCTGGATGACTGCTGGGGAGCCCCGAATCCGTGCGATTATGGTTTCTGCACATTTGACGGCTTTGGCGATTTGGGAATTAGCAATGTGCCCTCGGGTGGTCCGCCCATCTCGAACAACATCTTTACAGGTCAAGATTGCCTATATTGCTTCCCATTAGGGCCGAGCCCGTTGCAGGTGATACAAGAT
The DNA here is from genome assembly GCA_963708335.1 of uncultured Acidobacteriaceae bacterium. Taxonomy (GTDB): domain Bacteria; phylum Acidobacteriota; class Terriglobia; order Terriglobales; family Acidobacteriaceae; genus Sulfotelmatobacter. The sequence goes on from OY970205.1 coordinate 1,070,646, forward strand.
ATTCTTACAGGGAATTTCTCGGACTTCGGCGTGCCGACGCTAGGTCAGTTGATGGACAATGCCGCGGTTATGGATGCTAATGCCGCAAACAACTCGACGTGTCCCCCAGTTCCGGCCCACCCACCCGACGCAAGCGTCGATGCCAACATTGCCCTGACCAACGTCGTTTACTACGCGAATTGGCTGAATCCTCCTACCCAACAAGCTTTTACCGCTGCCTGGCTAGTGTCGAAGGTGCTTCCAAATGCAGCTTGGGACTATAAGACCAAAGGCCAGCAATATGACGCGTTTGGAAATTTCAATTTTGGGGCCGCAGCAGCGGCAGCCGGGATTCCGCTAGAGGAAGCACAAACAGGTGCAGGAGCAGTTTCAACGCTAGTCGGCACAAATAGTCCAGCATATGGAAGCTGGTATCAACCCCCGCTGTACGGACATGCTCCGATCAAGTCACAGATGATCGCTGCAGGATATGCGTACTATAAACAAGGCTGCAAGAGTGACTAATCTTATGAAATTGCGTTGGTGGTTCCTCGGCTTCGTCCTATGTGCGTTCCTCATCGTTGGTGGGTGCTCTGCATACGTGAGGCTAGGGACGAAGGTTATCGCCGATTTCGTGTCGCCTGACGGCACGCACGACGCTGTGCTCATGGTTCGCAATGGTGGAGCCGCAACTGGCTACGCTACCGGTGTCTCGGTTGTATCTAGCAACTCGCTGGCACGACAGTTGGCTTTGATTCGGGGCATAAACCTGTTCGTGGTTGACGACAACGATGGTGCGGTTCGGTGGGGAGATCACGGGCAGCTTGACGTTAGGATTAGCTGGCTTTCGAATACACAGCTTCGCATTGAGTATCCAGCAAAAGCGCGGGTGTTAAAGCGAGAAAGATCATATCAATCCGCGACTGTTCAATATGCGCCATCGCAGTAATGCCGCAAACACTGGGACGATCAGTGCCGGGACCCTAGATCAACTCAACGACTATTGCTCTGCGCGAGGTCGCGCCAAGTTCATAGCCGACTGGCTATCGGGTGGTGGCGTGGTGGCACAATCGCACGAGACGTGTGGGGCAGCTATCTCGGCGATAAGTTGGGTTTCTACCAGCTGTCGGTGGCGGACCTCAATCGGATAACAGAGGAAAACGATGGCGGCGAGACTGTGGCTATGCGCGCGGCGAGCGAAGCGGGCACCGCAGTTTCTCTTGTCTCGTTAGGGTACGACGCTATTAAGGCTGTTCAGGCGTATCGGCAAATGCATGGGGCTAGTATGACGGGATCATTGGAGGGACTAAGCATGTTTGAACCCGATCCCCGGGAAGCAAAGGAACTTACACAGTACACTGGCCTCAATATGGGCTCGAAGGATTCTTCTTCCTCATCGGAATGACCCGCATGCGAATCGGCGGAGTCGCGCTGTTGGTTGTGCTGGGTGCGGGTCTGCTGACTCGGTTCACAGACCGCGCCGGAAAGTAACCAGCCAGAATCCACTTGACTTAGGCCTTTCATGGCTAGAGAATACGGCCACCTCGGCAGGAGCAGTGCCAAGCTCCACCGGTAAATAGCTCCCCCCTGATTTGGCTATCGCTGTTTAGTAATAGAAACTCACCTCTTTCAGAGAACTTATGCCAGCCGCTAAACGGTTTGTAGGCAGTAACGTGCTAGTAGTTGTTTTTCTGATCGCATTCTCAACTTTTTGTGCCGCGCAGCAAACGAGTGTCAAAGCCAGAATCACCCAAGCTGTCAACGAAACGAATCTAACCGTTCTGAAAGGCAACACTCATCCTCTTGCCCGTCCGGAGTTCGAGCGTGGTCCCGCCCCCGTCGACCTCCCTTTAAATCGGATGCTGCTTGTATTGCGGCGTAGTCCCGAGCAGGAAACGGCGCTCAGGTCGTTGCTCGAAGGGCTGCAAGATCGCTCTTCTCTCAGATACCATTCTTGGCTTTCACCTGATCAGTTCGGGCAGCAGTATGGCCCTGCCGAGCAGGATATTCAGAAGGTCAGATCTTGGCTGGAATCACACGGTCTTCAGGTCAATAAGGTCGCGAAAGGCCGGATGACCATCGAATTCTCGGGCACAGCGGGACAGATGAAAGAGGCCTTTCATACCGAGATTCATAAGTACGAAGTCAACGGTGAGGAGCACTGGGCGAATTCCACTAATCCTGCAATTCCTACTGCTCTCGCGCCGGTTGTATCCGGCATTGCGAGCTTGCATAACTTCCTGCGAAAACCTCTTCACCACATTGCGGGAGTTCTGTCCCAAAACAAGGAGACTGGACGATATCAGCTACTGCCTTCTCCTTCGACCAACCCACTTTGGACGGCGGGGGGAGGCTGCGGCCTGGCCGGAAGTGCGTGCTACATAGTTTCGCCTCAGGACTTGGCGACCATTTACAATATTTCTCCGCTCTGGAAGGCCACTTCCCCGATTGACGGCACGGGCCAGACGATTGCGATTGTCAGCGAGAGTGATATCTATCCCCAGGACTTCAGCGATTTTCGCGCCGACTTCGGAATACCTCCGGGCACTCTAATCATGACGAACGACGGTCCCGACCCATTCAAGCTGCCTACGTCAGGCGACGAGATAGAGTCTGACCTCGACGTGCAGTGGGCGGGTTCGGTCGCACCAGGGGCAACCATCAACCTCGTGATCTCCGGCAGTACCAATACTACCCAGGGTGTAGATCTTTCGGCGAAGTACATTGTGGACAATAACGTTGCGCCCATCTTGAGTGAAAGTTACGGAGCTTGCGAGCTGGACATGGGAACGGCTGGCAACCAGTTCTACAACCAACTATGGCAGCAAGCCGCAGCAGAAGGGATCACAGTCTTCGTCGCGACAGGCGATAGCGGGGCAGCGGTGTGCGACCGAAATTCTCCCACCCCAACACATGGTTTGGCGGTAAATGGAATCTCGTCGACTCCCTACAATGTCGCCGTCGGCGGCACAGATTTCGACGATCTGCAGAATCCGAGCTCGTACTGGAATTCAAACAGCACGAATTACTGGGAATCCGCACTGGGGTACATTCCGGAGATGACGTGGAACGATACCTGCACAAATGCAGAGTTTTTTTCGTACACAGGGGATACGAGCGCGGAGAGCGATTGCAACGACAGCAGCAGCTTATTCTGGCCAAACTTTCTGATTGCAGTCGGAGGAAGCGGTGGAGCAAGCAATTGCATTACATCATCCGATCAATCTCTCTCGACTTGCTCGGGAGGGTATGCCAAGCCCGATTGGCAGACGGGTCCAGGCGTGCCCAATGATGAGACTCGCGATGTCCCGGATGTAGCGATGTTTGCCGCCGATGGCTTGAACGCAAGTTTCTACGTGGCTTGTATGACCGATATCTATTTGGGTTGCGCTGGCGGAGCGGGCGGCTCGCTCATTCCAATTGGAGGAACGTCGGCTTCGACGCCGATATTTGCGGGCATCATGGCGCTGATCAATCAGAAAACAGGATCCCGCCAGGGGAACGCGAACTACGTGTTTTATCCGCTGGCGGCACAGTCGGGAGCCAGCTGCGATTCCAGTGTGACGCACGGCGGCTCGTGCATTTTTGAAGATGTGACCAAGGGGACGATCGCGATGGCCTGCGTCACCGGAAGTCCGAATTGTGTGACGAGCACGACCGGCGATCAAAACGGTGTGCTCTCCGGCTACGCGGCGACGGCAGGGTATGATCTTGCGACTGGTCTCGGGAGCGTGAACGTCGCCAACCTGGTCAACAACTGGGGCACTGTAAGTTTCCATCCCACGATGTCCACGCTCTCCTTGAATCCGACGGCGCAGATCACGCATGGCTCGCCGGTGAATGTGAGTCTCACCGTAGCGCCAAAGACTGGAACAGGGGTTCCATCGGGAATGGCATCGCTATTGACCAGCACGGGAGAGCCAGGAGGCACGTTCACCCTGACTGATGGCGTGTTTTCGGGAACGACATCGCTGTTGCCCGGCGGCAGCTACACGGTGACAGCCCACTATGCTGGCGATGGGACCTATGGTGCGAGTGATTCCACGCCTGGCATTCCGCTCACAGTAAGCGCCGAACCAAGCATAACCACGATGGAGGTGTTCACGCTGGATCAGAACGGCAATGCTGTTCCATACACAACTGCCCCTTATGGCTACGCCCCGATTTACGTGCGCGCCAACGTGACGGGGCAATCTGGGCAAGGTGTACCGTCAGGGATTGTGAACTTTACACAAACACCGAGCGTACCCACGAACTTTCGGTTCAACCCTTATGATCTCAACAGCGAAGGTAATGCAATGGCACCTCTGCCGGAATACTATTATCTCGCTTATACGCCGGGTACATATTCCATTAACGCAAGCTACAGCGGCGATTCCAGTTTCAAGCCGAGCAGTGCTACGGCAGGCTTCAGTGTCACCCAAGCCCCGACCAGTACGGTGATCTCGAACCTCTTTCCGTGCACTGGCGAAGTGGGGCCATGTTCTATTAACTCAGGCGACCTGGTCATGATAATTGCATCGCTTACTTCTGCAGGCGAGGAGTTTGGTAGTGCACCGACGGGAACGATGACTTTTTATTCGAATGGAATACCCTTGGGGCCTCCTGCAGCCGTAGAATCGAGCAGCATTCCCCCAGTCGCTTTCATTAACACCAGTTCGCTTCCTCCTGGTCCGAATAACATTACCGCACAATACAACGGCGATTCGAATTACACCGGCTCCGCTTCTGCGTCCGCGCTCATCAAGGTCGGTGAAACGTTCGCGCTTGCCGCCAATCCAACAACGATCAATATTGCAAGCCCAGGGCAGTCGGGATCGACGACGCTTACGTTTACGTCACAGTACGGTTTGACGGGTACGGCCACTCTCACGCCCGATATGTGCTCCAGTTTACCCACTGAAAGCTATTGCAACTTTAGCCCCGGCACAGTCACGTTCACTTCGTCCACGACCAGCGTTCCGGTTACGCTCACGATTCTTACGACCGGGCCAAGCGCTGGATCCGCTTCCAGGCAGCCAATTCAACCTCCGCTAGCACCTACTTCATGGGAGATCTTCGCTTTTCTAGTCGTTGGGATTCTCGTTATCGCAGTAAATCCCAAGCGCGAGCTAGGCAGAATCGCGGTGTTGGCGATTTTCGTGGCAACTGTCTCGTCCGTCAGTTGTGGCGGTGGGAGCGCTGGAGGAGGCAGCGGCGGTGGAGGAGGGACCGGTGGAACACCAGCAGGAAACTATCAGGGTGTGACGGTCACGGTCACGATCAACCGGACCACGCAAACCATCAATAATTTGACCGTCAACGTCAAATAGATGGCAAACTCTGTCACGGCTTCTTTTCAATGCAGTTCCGGATTCACACAGGGAACTCGTTTCATCTGCAATTCAGACCGGTTCTGTGGCCGAGATGCAAGCTCGATCTGCGCCCGCAAAAGTAACGCAACCAGGCTCCCCAGGAGAACTAACGGGCTTTTAGAACGACGAAGTCTCGATGACAAAAAAATGTAGACGATTTTGTAGCGGTCGAAGCACTCTCGTTCAATACAGTTTCGACCACATGCAGAGCGACCTTGCAACAAATTCAAAACAAATCACTTGGAATCTCCAAATTCCAATAGGTTTCAACAAGTGGCCGGAATCTGGTTCGGGACCAGGGGATCGGACGATCGGACCGTTGAACTCCGCCGAAGTGACGAGGTTTTGTTAGGCGCTCTTAACGTCGATATAGAACCTGTGCCCGATGTCCTCAGCCAAGTTGATGCCAAGCCTGGTCGCGTGTTTAAGAACTTCGTGCCACACGTAGGCAGCGGTCAGAATGTAATGGAAGCCGCCGTGAACGACGAGTGTGCCGGTTCCTGCCAACTTAACGTGATCGCCTTTTTCGGTTTTGGTTAAGGCAAAGAGGGCAACTGTGAAGCCGCCGATGTCACGCACAATCTGTTGTCGCAGTTCGCTCGACCTGAGGAGAACTGTTTCGATTTCTTTGGGACTGCCCATCCGACCTCCGCTGCGAAGATTTCCTCCCGCAGTGCTGGATCACCAAAATTGTTTCTTCCTCGATGATACATCTCCGCCCGACTCAAGAGAACTGAGGCCAATCCGGCAGGGCGGCGCCTTGACTCTCTCACCTAGTGTTCCGGTCACAACTTGGGCATGGACACTTCGAAACTCGCGCTAAGCCTGCCGAATGGCGAGACGCTGCGGATCAACACTCCGCTGCGGCAGTCATGGCAACTTAGCCGGTAGTTTTGGACAGGTCTTGCTTCAGCCAGTCGTAACCTTCGGCGACATAGCCCTTTCCCGTATCCAAAGAGGTCATGGCCTCTTGAAGGGGCATCCAGTGGAGATAGTCGCGGCCTGCGAATATCGATCTTAGGTGACTCGCGAAAAGGTCACGCCAAACGTCGAGCCCTTGAACTGCTCCAGTGCCAAAACAAATCTCACTTGGCCCCCACCCTAGTTTCAGGATGAACAACAAGTATTCCCCGATGATGGCAGTCCGGAACTCTGGCGACACCTCGCCCTTTGAGTTAGCAATGCTCCAGATACAGAGTGACCAAGTCTGCGCCAGAGCCCGCGCCACCTGGCTGGGCTCTTGAGCTTGCTGTGGCTCACTCTCTTGTTCTGGCGCACACGGGCCAATCGCTTTTCGTACAGCCGTGGATGACAAATCGTCGAGATCCGCGGTGATCGTATACAGCAGATACGCGTAGGGAGTCGGAAACTCTGAGTTGCTGAGAGGGCTTTGCCAAACGGTCTCGTCGTACTTGGAGCGCTCCTGCACAGCGCGGAACACGTCGAATAGGTCACTGACATAGAAATCCTTCTCGACCTGGCCCTCAAGAGCAGCCTCGATAGCAAGTACTTCAGTCTTAGTCGCAAGATAAATGGGACAACGCGACCGTTTGCTGACCCCTTGGCTAGCTTCGTAATCCCGGCCTACATCGTTGTAGTCAGTGTCGAGTTGGCCGCTGCGCAACATTTCCACTGACGATATAGTTAGCGGATAGTGAGCGTTTGCTTCGAAGTACCATTGAGGGTTTTGGAAGGTCCTCGCCATTAACGCCCGTTCCGACTCAGCATAGGTGAAATGTTCTAAGCCACCGTATCTTGAGACGACAGCCGACCGCAAAGGCGACACGCCTGAGCGCAGCAAATCGCGAACGACCACGTCCACGGCACGGTGGCGGTTCTCAAGCGCCTTGAGGAATTGCATGTTCGCCAGTAGTTCGAGATGGACTAGGGAGTGTGAGTCGACGAGCGCCTCGACGATCGCCGGGTCGAACAGAACAGCAGCGGCGGTCGCGGGCAATTGTTCGAGGCTTTCCTGATTTTTCCGAACGATCCTTTCCACCTCATCGAACTCCCGCTCGCGTAGGGCCGCCCCGAAATACGCTCTCTACGCGTAAGAGCCTCTTACCCGTTAGCTTCGCCCGATACCAGGAAACCCAAGCCCACAGCCCTGCCAGAACCGGAATCATGAAAGCCCCGAGGGTGAGACCGAACATTACGTTAGAGAGCGACCAGCCGAAAGGCGGACTCACACCAAATGGAGCATCGCGGCAGACTATAAAAGCTATAGAGAGGAGAATCGCAGCGACGAGCCGCCACACAGGAACAAACAAGGTTAGAGAGCGACGTCCAACGGGGCGGGCGAGTGCCAAGACGGCCAAAAGAATACTGAACAACGTCAGCAGCGCCGCGAGGGTCACTTCTCCTCCTTATGCCCGCGCTTAGAGGGTACATCTGTCGGTCAGATTTTGGGCATGGTGTTTCGGGAATCCTCCGCGCCTTTGTTCGCATACCGCAGCCTAGTCCTTGTACTTGACGCCGATCTTCACCTTGAAACTGGTGTCACAGTCGTCGTACTTCTTGCGGCCTTTCGGCGAGCCCCTCGTATCCCTGGCACGAATAGATGTGCTCGAACTCGGTCAGCTTAGCTTCGACGACTGACCAGCGCATCACATAATCTAGGTTGAGCCCGCCGCCGTAGCAGAGCTGGTTTCGGCAGTTGATCGTGCGCTGGGATCCACTGTTTATCGACAAGGTCCGCGACATCGTCGGCCTCTATCTGAACCCGCCCGACCGAGCGCTGGTGCTGTGCGTGGACGAGAAGAGCCAGATTCAGGCGCTGGATCGCACCGCGCCGCTGCTGCCCATGCGCCCCGGACAGATCGAGCGCCGTAGCCATGACTACAAACGCCACGGCACCACCAGCCTGTTCGCCGCTTTCGACGTTGCTAGCGGTCACGTGCTGGGCCAACTTCATCGTCGCCATCGTTCCCGAGAGTTTCGCCGATTTCTCGATACCATCGAACACAACGTCCCTGCAAAACTCGACGTGCACCTCATCCTGGACAACTACGGCACGCACAAGACCCAACGCATTCGCCGCTGGCTCGCCAAACGTCCGCGCTTCCACCTGCACTTCACTCCCACCTCGGCTTCCTGGCTCAATCTGGTCGAGCGCTGGTTCGCCGAGTTAACCGAAAAACAGATCCGGCGCGGCGTCCACCGCAGCACGTTCGAGTTGGAACACGCCATCCGCGGCTTCATCGATCACCACAACCAGAACCCGAAACCTTTTGTTTGGACCAAATCCGCCGACCAGATCCTTGAATCCGTGGCCCGCTTTTGTAAGCGAACATTAGACTCAGTACACTAGAACGCCTCGTGTTGATCGCGGGAGGTGACGGCGGCAACTTCGCGGGCCGAGCCACTCGCACCCACTTCGCAATCCGGTTAGGAGTCGCGTGGCCGCCCCCTTGCCGATGGTCAAAGCGACTATTTTTTCACTATCCGCTCAACAGCTTGGTTCACGTCCTCACGGGCGTTCCTTTTGGCGGCTTCGCGGCGCGTGTCATTTAGCTTCTTCTCCGATCGATCGGATTGGCGCTGTGACCTGTCGGGTTTGGTTCGTTTCTTTGCCATGCCCACAGTTTCCCACCGCCCCGCTCGGATTACTACCCCCTGTGGATTTCAATTTGACTGAGTACCCCGTTTCAAAGTCAGAAACCTTTCCGACGGGAATTGTCCATACATTGCCCGCCGTATCCAGTGTTCGGATTTCGTAACACAATCTGTGGGCTGATTAGCACGATTGGAGAGCGTGACAAAATGCGGGTCATGGGGCGAGAAAGCATGGAGATCATATCTTTAGGATGATGCAGAAAAAGCCATATACTCCGCCCGTCCTGACCGAACTAACCTGAGAGCCAGCTATAGCGCTTGTAGCAGACCGCAAGAATTGCAGCGAAGAAGAAGCCACTGAGTTCTTGAAATTCCTCAGAAAATGGCACCCGAACGATGCAACGGATCAACAACGGAAACGTTCAGCGTAGAAACCTAAACGCGGAGATGGGGGTTCTTGCCATGGTCAAAGTTGGCTGGAAAGCCTGCCCTCATTGCGGCGATGATGAAGTTTACCGTTCACGACGGGAGCCGCTGACCTGGCTGGATCGGGCGTGTGGATTATTCCTCCTCCAACTTGTCAGATGCCGCCGGTGCCAGCTTCGTCACTACCGTCCAGTCTTCTTTCCCGCGCCTGAATATCCGTACCCCATCAGCGCGAGAGTGCGAAGCACGCCGAGCCATGCCAATGACGAAAAACGGAAACGCTCGGCATAGCCGCGCGGAATAGCAATAAGGAGACGCCCGTGACCCACCTATGGGAGGCAAGACAAAAACGGCGTCACCAGCGAATTGCATTGGAAGTCGAAGTTATGGTTCATACAAACGGTGCAATGTTACCCGGCCGGACTCAGGACATCAGCGAATCCGGGATGGCGGCGATTCTTCCTGTCGAATTACATGAGGGCGGCAAAGTCGAACTGCAGATCAAGCTTCCGGCGGGCACTCAGACTGTCAGCGCCATTGTGCGAAATCGCAATGTCTATCGTCATGGCTTTGAGTTCGCGCAGCCATTGGTCGGGATTTTTAGGAAAGATGCCGTTACAGGTGATCTTTGCCTGGAGCAAGGAAATAGAGAATTGCAGAAGTGAGTCCACGTTACAGAAAGCGAACAACGGGAATCCTAGTCCGCGGAGAACGAAAAATCGCTGTTATGGTCTTTGTGTTCCACTTTCGCCTCGCTTCGGTCCTGCAAGGAGTTGCCTTCCCCCGTCGCCCGCTCCTTGCAGGATCGTTGAGCAAAGAGCGGTTTCTGACGCGAGATGCCACAGTGCTCCACAGCGATCTATTTCCCGAGTTCCCCTGCGATAGCGAACTGATCCCTGCAGAAGCACTATCGACCAAGCGAGTTCGTATTCTCTGGTGCTCTGGTTGTGGTACGGAGATCACCTACGCGCCCGACTGTGAATGGGTGTGGGTTGTTTATCCGGGGATGAAATCGGACCTGGAGATGTAAGCACCCCTTCGCCCTTGCGCCAGTCGCCGCGATCCTAAAGAACAAACGCGAGATTCCGCGGCACTATTTTTGCAGGATGTCGCTTAGCAAGTGACAAGATTGTAGGAACTAGCTGACATCCGAGCGTGCCGATGCCGACGACACCCGAACGCACTGGGAACCGTTTGGCGAAATTGGTTGGCATAGCTTTGTGATCTCGGTCACCGACGGTTGACGGTCCCAAGCAGGAGAATAATTACGCGATCCGAAACCCGACCAAACAGTTTCTCTCCCCCTAGGTTTCAGCGTGACCCCGAATCGTTTCCTCTTGGAAGAGGATGCATCTAGATGGCATCGATTAGAGGACGACGCTTTTTGCGTGGGATCATTGGCTTTTGTCTCGTTGCGCTGATGTTGCTATCTACGATTGAGTGCAGTCCCGCTGCAAGACAAGGGGTCAGCAACGCGTTAGCCGCCGCCGCAGCCGGAGCCACTGCAACACCATCCCGTCCGCAGAAGTTGATGCTGTTCGGTGGGGAGGGTCACAAAGTCTACTTGGGTTGCATTAACTGCTCAGAGTACGCCACGGATTCTGTTTTCAATAACTACGGTACGTTCGGTAGTCGGTATTCCAGTACGAGCATCTGGAATCATTACAGCGAATACGGATCAGCGTATTCCAATTGGGGTGCCTGCAATCCGTATGCGACTGATCCTCCTGTAATCGTCGATCTAGACGGCAATTTCTACGGTCGGCTTACCTTAAACGAATACCATTCGCAGATCGGAACCGGAAAAAATCTTCACGATTGGCTTTATGGTGTGGTTTGCGAAAAGTAACGCGTCGTTATTCCATCCAAGAGGACGTAAGGAGCATACATGATTTGCCATAAGGCACGAGAACTCGTAATTGCATTTTTCATCGTCCTATTGGCTGAACTGAGTTATGGCCAACTTTCGATTTCGGCGGCTGAGGCGAGGAATCATGTTGGTGAGAAGGCAACCGTTTGCGGGAACGTGGCCAGCGCTCACTACGCCGCAAGGAGTCGCGGAAATCCAACGTTCATAAATCTCGACAAGCCCTACCCGAACCAGATTTTTACGGTTCTGATCTGGGGAAGTGATCGTCCTAAATTCGGCGATCCCGAGGAAAGGTACGGCAGTAAACATATCTGCGTGACGGGCACGATAACCGAGTATCGTGGCGTGCCCGAAGTGACAGCATACGAGCCTTCCCAGGTGAGAATCCAGTGAAGCGCTATTTGACATTATTGGAACAAGAGGTAGAGACATGAGAAAAGTAGGTTCGTTATTGGCCATCGCCGTGCTGTTTTGCATCCCCAGAGCCGGAGCCATCGAAGCAAGTAACTTTAGCGAGCTCGTGGGCTATACAGTCGTAGCATGTACCAATGCAACGGGTGAGTTAGAAGGAGCGGATTTCGACAAACTGGTCAAACTGGACAATGGGATGATATTCGAGTTCCACACGTATTCGTATTTCTATGCCTATCACCCAGATGTGGTCATATTTTCCAGGACTGTACAGTACCAAGGCAAGTCGGTCACCCTGTACAAACTAGTAATCGAAGATGAAGACGAGGTGTTCGATGTCACACGCGCGAGATAAGGCGCGTGAACAATCGGACGAGCCGGGGATTGACGAGCGAGGTTCACACCGCATCAGGAATGCCGTTGCCCTGATCCAAACATAGAAGAAGGAGTGATCGATCACCCGAGATGCTGTCGAAATGTTCCTCGACGCCGCGATAGTCGATAGCGCCCGCACATGGGTGGGTTCTGTTCTACACTTTTCCTTCTTCTGTTGGTTTCGGTCCGGTTGCGTCGCTAGGTGACTCATCCGGAGAATCTTCTAACTCGATAGCTCGGATTGACGACAAGTCCGTGGAAACGTCATTTGAAAAAAGAGGGCCCCTGATAGACACGGCGGCGGCTGGCGGAGTTTTTCGTGGATATGGGTTAATGACCATCAGATTGTATCCACCAACATCCAAGTTAAGTTTAAGAAGCCCCCTCTTTCTCCCGCTAGCGCCTAGCCCATCCATAGTCTGAAACTCATCTGCCTTGTACAGGATGGCGGTGGCGAGGTGGATGGCATCTGGCGTCAGTACCCTCTGTCCACGTGCGGCATGATATTCCCTGATCGCAGATGCACGATCCATGACGCGAGGATCAGCCGACACCTCGGTCACGTTCGTTCTGCGCATCAGCTTCGCGAACATGGTTTTCTGATCGAGGTCCAACTTCCCAAAGAAAATCTCACCCCGCGTAACCGCAGACGTGAAGAGAACGGCGTTGTTTGTTTCCACTTCATAGACCACATCCTGAATTCCGGTGAGAACCGTGGAGGGCCAGTGGCGCTCGTCGTTGAGCCACGCCAGCCAACACGTCGTATCCCAATAGATTCTTCTAGCGATCTTCATTTCTGAGCTGATCGACAAATTCCACGGAGTTTAGTTGGCCCATACTGCCCGAAAACGCGCCGCGAAGCTCAGTCAGAGTGGGAAGCTGGGAGTCTGGCTCGTGAATGTCTACGGATTCAGCCATTACCCCGTGTGGATACTGTGACCACGCTTTATAACGTAATCTTCCCTGGATGGTGGCAAAGCAGCCGATTGCTTCCTTGATTTTTGGTCGTAAAGAGTTACGGAATGTTCCCGTTACACGCTTCGGTCCGATCATTGGATACAAGTAAAACTTGTTGGTGTTATGAAAATTCACAGCCTCAAGCATCCCAGAAATTGCCCCCTCTGCGAATTCATCAGGACCAACAATAGCGTCGAGTTTTCGCTTGAATACTTCATCAATTGTGACCCTTTGACGGCCCACCGCAATTCTGATTTTGGAAATGCGATTGTTTTCGCGAACGCCAAGCTTCTGATAAGCCAGGAGCCTTCCTAATTCTGGATCGCGCATCAACTCCCCACGCTTCTTGATGGAGCGCAATTCGGTCGCAAAGCCCCCGACTACCTCTTGGACAAAGTCCTCACTGATACGGCCCGCAGCGCCCGCTATCAGTATGGGTTCAAGCACCACAGTTGCCGGGCTCGCATGGCGAAGATCAACAACCTTGTATTCAAGGGTGGGAATATCCTTGCCTGTGATGGCAAGTTCGTTTTCTAGCAGTGCTTTCTTGACATCTTTCAGTTGGTCAATGAAATCATCCAACCGGACATCATTGCGGTCCGAGTCGTCCCCAACAAGCTGGATTGTGATTCTTTTCACCACGGGCGGCCCCTATGATACAACTTCTTCCCTGTCTAGAAGAGTCACGGATTGATTCGCGCGGCGAATCAGTGCTGGCGTTTCTTGGATATAACGTGGCATCATATCATATTCGTCTTTTGTTCGCCCCAGTACAAGAACGGGTCATCCCATGCTGCGCAACAAGATCGACCGAACCAGAGTTCTCGCAGCGCTGAATACAATTTGCCCATCCTGCGGACTCTCTATTTCTCCGGCGGAGATTGTTCGGATTGACTCCACGCGGATGCGCTGCCCGAAGTGTGGACACGTCTTTGAGGCGGGGAAGTCCTGAGGAGGAATTGGTAGCGTGATTTGAAATTAACGTGTAGATGAAGTGGTAGGCAACTTGCGCGGGTATTTAGCGCACTCGTGATTGGCGAAATCAGTCTCAATGCTCCGTGGCAGATCACTCCCGGACTGTACTAGGCGGGGGAGGGGCCGGGCCCAACCGCAAACTGTGCATGCCCATCCAGTAAGCTGCGAACTTTTGTGGAATACAAGCTTTCGTGTTGTCGGTTCCATGGGGACAGTTTCCCACAGGCCGGACCCGATTGCTACCTTTTGAGGCGGGGAAGCCTCCAGGCACAAAGAGATAGTTGTACAGAAAACGGACTAGGATTTCTGAGCGGCCTGTTCCTTCGAGTGGGGCGGCGGACCTTCGCAGGTCAACGGAGTACAGTGTAGCAAGCGAACGTGAAGGCGAGATTAACACTCTATGTGGCGAGGTGAGGAGTGGATGCATTCAGTCAGCAACGGGTCTTGGTCCTGAGACGGGAGATCGCAGCGCTTCAGCGTGACAATGAGTCCTTCCGATGGCAAAAGCGCCACACTGCGTCAGAAGATAATACGAACGAGTTGAGAAGGTTTCGTCTCCTAGCCATCAAAGAAGAACTGCTCAGAATGACTGAACCACGCTCAAGGGGAAAGCGATGAATCTATCCCTCCACCCACTCAGTGTCGAGAAGCGAGCTTAGCACAGGTGAGAATGCCTGAACGGACAGCAAGAAGCCGAAGGCCAAGCCCGCAAAGGACGGGAAGGTAGCAACATGCCTGACCTATATTGGTTCGGCGTCTCGATTCACTTTCCCTGTCCCGCTTGTCATCGGACGAGCGCCGAACAGTTGGCATTGAGTACGGACCGCCCTGATCCTACGTCGATAAATCAAGTCATCGACTGCCAGAAAATGACTTGTCAACTTTGCAAAGTTCCTCTGCCAAACGGGACAGAGGTAAATGTTCGCGTTGAGCCCGGAACACCTGAACGCCTTCGACGATTAGGCTATCCTGTACCTCCCGCAGACTGACAAGTGAAAACGTATCCGTATTGCCGCCCGTCTTCCAACGGTGACTGCAACGGCCACAAGTGGGCGATACTGATTCGCGATCTTTTCTCTCCTTGGCATCTCGCAGTCCCGTTTCAGACTCCGTGCCAGAGCCAAGCTGTTGATGTCCAGTTTACTCTGACAAACTGACGGCCCACTGATTGTCTCGAATGTGGGGAAGCCCCAAATGTCCCCGTGACCGCGCGGCTCAGCCGCGGCCAGTTTTTTCGAGGCTGCCTGTTTCCAACCATCAGGAAGGTGGGGTGCCAAGAATTTCTATCGTTGAAGGCTATGACGAATAGCTCAATCATGCGAATCTAAGAACCATAAAAGGAGTGCGATATGTCTTACAAAGAAGCGCTGGCGGCCTTCGCGGCGAATAGCCGCCAGTTAGACTCGTTTGCGGATCACAAATGGAAACAAATTCTCTGGACCTGGAATGATGGGCTGAAAGATCTCACCACGGCTCTCGAAAAAGACATGCGTGAGATTCGCGCTCGGCTTGATCGCCTTGAGGGTAAACACCCATGACCTCTGCTTCGCACTGTGCCAGGATCGGCTGCGATCCAGGCATGGGCGCGGATTGGGCGGCTTCGTTCTCATGTTGTCGCGTCTGGGTGGATATTTCTGTCTCTCATCATGGTCAACGTGTCCCTCCCGCCGGCGCTGTGCAGGGCTCCTATGAATTCGTCCATCGGGGCGGGTCATACGACCCCAGTTTCAACCAACCTTCCGATTCAATTTGATCGATCTCCGCGGTGGTCCGATCGAGGAACTTAGCAACCTTTTCGACCGCATACTTTTCGCGCATGACCATCACTTTTCTTTGGAGCGGTGTGCAGATGCGCTTCGCGAGTTCCGTTTGCCGAGTCGTCATTGGGTTACCTCGTTTCGGCTCGCGGGGCGCTTGTGAGGCTGCGCTTTTGACTCTTCAGCCCACGATTGAACTTCTTCAACCGTCGTACCCACGTCAAGTTGACCGTTGGTCTCGATAACAAGAAACTGCTCGGTGCAGGGAGTTACAGCAATTACCGCATCTCCCGGCCGAAGAGCCTCGTGCATCTCGAGCCAGGCGAGTCCCTCGTCGGCCCTGAACATGGCATACGAGTTTACGGCGCCTTCAGGGTGACGCACGGTTAACCATAGAACCACCTTCTTAATCGTTGGCGTTTCAGCAAATATGTTGACAGGTCGCGTCCGGCGCTTCTTACGGCGCTTGCTGCGCCAATAAACGTTGCCTATCTCAAAGTGACCTTCGCGATTGAGGCGATCTAATACCT
This sequence comes from uncultured Acidobacteriaceae bacterium, assembly GCA_963708335.1. Lineage (GTDB taxonomy): Bacteria > Acidobacteriota > Terriglobia > Terriglobales > Acidobacteriaceae > Sulfotelmatobacter. The sequence continues at coordinate 1,086,835 of OY970205.1, forward strand.
TCCCTGCTGGACGTCTGCCCAGATGCTCCAAAAACGAGCCGAAAGAGGAGAACCGGAATTCTATCCCGCGCCCGCCGTAACGCATCCACCGCGGATTCTTGGGATTCGTGCAGAGGGTTTTCGCCGCGGAGTATGCGTTGTATTCCGGAGTGCCGCAACCCCCGTGGATCCACACGGCGTTGGGGCCAAAGAGACCATCAGGAGGTCGTTTGGTGAATCGTTTTAGTTTGATTATTGCTCGCTTGCCTCTTGTTGGGAAAAGTTTTTGCTTTTCCAAAACTTTTGAGAGTCGTTCTCAAAAAGAACCGGGGGTGGGTTTTTTAAAGTGATCACCCTTTCTGCCCCTTTAACCACTGTTTGAACGCCCGCCGCATCAGTTCACTTGCCGGCGCTCCAGTTCGCTTTGAAATCTTGGTGAGGGTTGCTTTCTCGGCTGCTGTTACATAGAACACAATTCGAACATTCGTCATATATTCTTCCCTATCTAAATAATAAGCTAATTTGTGCCCAACTGTGCCCACCTATGCACAACAGAGTTCTTCAGTTTCCAAACTTTGTCCGTTTCCCTATTAGCTTGATGGGGGCGGGGGTTTGCAGGAATGGGTGCATTTTGGTTTGTGCACAAGTGTGCACTAATTCCCCAGGGCTGGCGCGATGCGTTGACAATCGGCAATGAAAATAGGGATGGGTGCTCTGTCCCTCCCCTAGTCGGCTGCAAGACCGGGGGGCCGGCCTCGGCGGATCATACTGATGCGCGCCGGGAATTAAAGCGGGGAAGGTTGAGGCGTCTTCCGCCATTGCTTATCCGCTCCTGCCCGCCGCAGACCTCGCCCGCATGCTTTGGGGTGTCACGTCAGGCGATAGATGAGCTGAGTTGTTCTTAGCATGGGCCTGTCGATACAATATCACTTGACATACGTCAAGTGATGAATGATACTGACAACGAGGTCAGAAAATTCAAACTGGAGGAAGACGCCGTGAAAACGAAACGCACCCAAGTGACACCGACCATCAATCGACTCTGGGCAGAAATGCAGGAGTTCATCAAGAGTGCTTACCGTAACGGTAGTGGCACGAACAACCCCGAACCGTTGCTCAGAGATTATGTCAAGAATCAGTCTTGGACGGACGCACTAGGCCGGCTACTCGACGCTGAGACTGCCAACGAACGCCGACACCGCACTGGACGCCCGCAAGGGTGGGAAGCACCTATGAGCAATGCAACCGCCGCAAAGCTCATCCTGCTCGGAAATTTCGCGGACGGTTCAGAAGCGAAAGAGATGTATCCCGCAACCATTTTCCTGCAATGGCGTCACACCGCCGCAGAGATGCACGTCGTGGGTTGTCTCTGCCGTGGTAAGGCGAAGATCTCTGACGACTGGCGCGCAGAAGTTCGGGCACTCGATTACGCCAAACTGATGGCGGTGTCCTATGTCTAACCTCATGCAGCGTCAAATCACAGGCTTGCAAACCTGGTTACGGGTCGAAACGACGCAAGGCGTGGAGTTCGTCAGCATCGCAGACACAAGCCTTTTCGTGCGGGACTCGGAAACGCGGACACATCCAATGTCCGACGAAGACCACGAAGAGACGATCCAGAAAATTCAACAGTACACCGAAGGCAAGCCTCAGTCCTGGGAAAACATCAAAGGCTACGGCGCTAGGCTGTCTGCTCCAGGCTATTTGGATTGCACAGAGTGGACCGTATTTGACACGAAGGAAGAGGCGAAAACGTACCTTGACGAAAACTATCCCGAAGATGAGGAGGAAGACGAAGCGTAGCTAGGGAACGTGTACAGCATTCAGCTCGCATCCTGAGTGCTGTGCGAGTCAACCTAGCACGCGGGCTTAAACCGCAGAGGGAGAAAGACGCCGTGAAAACGAAACGCATCTCGAAAGTGACTATCAAACGGATGACGGACACTGATCCGGACACGTCCTATCTGGGCGAGTACTCCAACCGGGCGAAAACGGATTACGCGATTGACCGCAGGCACTCGCTTGATTGCCCGATAAACTCCGGCACAGAGGGAAAACTGCTCTGGTACTCGTCCGGTGGTGGGCGGATTGAATTGCAGATGACGATGCAACAAGCAGAGTCAGTGAGTCACTCGGGCGATTGTGACGAAGACACGCGACAACTATCTAAGGTGCCCGTGATCGCCGATCAGTTAGCCAAGATTGACCAGTCCGTCCTGTCTTCTGAATTGAAAGAGTACGGCGCATGGGAAGCAGAAGAACTGTCAGACCATGGCCTGAACTTGCAGCGGATTCTCTGGCTTGCGGCATGCGATATCACGGAGCAAGACGGCTGTGATTGTGGCGAACGTGGGGACATGGAACGCGGAGAGCTCCGGTATTTCAACGGCGTAGTCGGGAACTACAAAGGCGAGCCGCCCGAAAAGATTCGGGAGTACGTCCGCCGCGACTATGAGCGGATGGAACGCCTGCAGCGTGAAGACTGGTGTTATATCGGCATCCGAGCAGAGGCTGAGATTCTCATCCCTTCGGGGAGCGCCAGCGTCGTTCAGGAAATCACGTCTGGCGGCCTGTGGGGTATTGAGTCGGATTCTGACGCCTCTTACCTTGCGGACATTTCGGCAGAAGAATTGTCAGAACTCCGTGAGCAATTGCTGGCTTTCGGGCTCAGCACGCGAGCGATTACAGCGGCATTCAAAGACGCGACGCATGACAGCGAGTAGACCGAAACGGGCAGCGATGCCCGTCTGTCCGTTACGCGGACACTGAAGAGGTCAATACAGCCGCGGGATCGCTCTGCGCACTTCGCCCCGAGTAATATTGACCCATGTCAGAGAATCGGATTCACAGAATCGCACTCAAGCGGATTGCGGACTCCGTTCGGGCGGAGGCCGAGGTCACACTGGCAGGGAGTGCCGAGACCATAACGTCTTCAGGGCTTCGGGGCATCGGCGCCGATGCTGACACTGCCTACCTGAGGGTGGTGGAAGAAACGCAACTTGCGGAACTCCGCAAGCGATTGTACGCAGCGGGATTCTCGAAACGCGCCATTGCAACGGCGGTCAAGAGTGTTGTCCATGTCGAGTCACGCGGCGATTGAAGGAGGACCGTTGTCAGAGCGATCGATAGAACGTAAAAAAGGGCAACATGGAAAAGCCTGGCACGATAGAGGACCGACGTGGGAGCATTCTCGGCGGTTGTATCTGAAGTATCCACTCCTGCCGGCCGCGGATCTCGCCGAGATTCTTGGCGTGACTCGGCAGGCCGTAGATGGCTATGTTCGAGACCTGAAGGAAGAGCGGAGCAAACGGCGCGAGGAAGCACTCGTCAAGCTGAAGAGGAAGGAAGGGCTGTGACGACATAGCCCGCACTAGTCGGGGCCCGTCGTGGCCACCCACGCGCAACGCCGCAAGATGTTCTGAATTGTCTGTGTCGTAAACGCTTTTCCGTACCGCGTGCGGATGCCTTCAGCGTTCAGCGCTCGCGCAATCGCATAGCTGCTAGTGCCGTTCGCTTTCAGCTTGCGCATGCGAGCAACAACAATCTGCTCGGCGTCGTAAGCGTGCGATGGATGTTGACCGTACGGATGGCGCCCTTCGACACGTTTCAGTCCTCGCCAATGCTTCTTGCCGGCCTGCAGCCGGGCAACGGTGGCGTCTCTGTCCATCTCCGCGAGCATGCCATTAACGCCACCCATTACTGATTCACAGAGGCTCGTCCCGCCGGCATCGAGAACCGCGATTCCGTTGTCGCGACATATCCCGATGAAAGACCAGTACGCGGGCTGGGTTCGGCCGATTCGCTTGGCGTCGTAGCACAGGACTGTTTTGACTCCATCGGCGAGCAGCGCCGCAATCAGAAGTTTTCCCTGCGGCCGTTGGTGCATGGGCAGCTTGCCGGTGACGCCGTCGTCGACAAACTCCGCGGCGATCGCGCGTGCAGTCTTTGCGGCGAACGCAGTGCAGGCTTCGCGCTGAACCGGCAAGCCTGCTTTGTCTCGACCGTCATCTCCCGAGGTTCGAAGGTAGCAATAGACGCTTTCCATAGTCAAATAATAACCTTATTATTAGACTACTTGCAATGAAAATGGCAAGTCCTTTAGATCGAGTACGCGCCGCGGAGATTTCCCACTTTCGGCGCGCGTCGCGTCGCGATGGCCAGAACTGTTGCCGTAAGGGCCCAGCATGCCCGTGCCCGGGGGGACCCCGGCGCCCGGGCCCAAGGCGTGCTGATACCGGGGGCCTGCTTGGTGCTACTGGCCAGCCAAAAATACCCTCCCAGATGGGTGTAGCGCGCCTCCCGGGGCCGAAATTCGCGCGATTGGTCCGAGGACAGTCTCCGAGGTCACTTACGCGAATCGTGGAATAATCTGGACAGTCGGGGAACACCCAGCGGAGTATAGAATCCACGAGCGGAGCCAGACCCGGCGCTAGATGAATTTCGGCCTTTTCGAAGATTGCCGAGAAATATGGTAGGTGACGATTCAGACGCTGCGATGCGCGTGAACAGGACCTTTCGGCCTGTGTCACTTTACTAATCCCTTGACGCGCAGCGGTCGTGTTTCGTGACGCATTTCGTACGCCGGAACTCCCCGCTGGCTTGCCGTTCTCCCCGACTCTCGGGCGCTCGAAGAGAAATGTACGCCAACACGTGGTTTATTTTGTTACGCTTACCTCCACTTTTTCACTCTACAGCGCTATGTTTCCCGCTTTGCTCAATTCTGGAGAGGACGAGAAGAACGCACGAACTATCCGCATCGGGCGGGCGGCGAGTTTAGCTAAACCTGCGTGTTCATTGGCTTCGGCGCAATGTCACGCGCTTAAATCCCCGCCCGGCAGCCTCTTTCCGCCGTGCATCCGCGCCACCCTTCGGGTCTCTATGGGGACACACCCCGGGCGCCCCCACACTCGGAATGGAAAGCGAAACTAGGGTTACGTATTAATGTAATAGTAAACATTTGACCTTCACTAGCACTCGGCTCGCGCCGGGGTGACAGACCCCATTCTCGGAGGTGACAACCGGGATGAAAGGGGGTGTAAGCTTGTCACCTCGGTCACCTCGGAGCATGTATGTGAAAAAAAAAGAGATACTATTCCTCCCCAAGACCGAAATGCCCGAGGTGACAAACTCGCACACCCCTGACAGTCGGTGTCATCTCGGAGGTTTGAGCCGAATTCTATCGTAGTAACTAACTACTTCACATCCCTCTTCGGCCCAATGGGTGGTTGAGTGGGGGAAAGGTGTGGATAGATCACTGAGGTAACGGGGAACGGACGCCCTTGAACTCTCCTATACTTGAGTAAGAGGAGCCGTTTTCCATGAGATTCCAGAAAACCTACACGTTTAGGGTTTACCGGGCGAATTGCCTTAATTGCGGCGCTTTCCTACTTGAGCACGAAGCAATGCAAGATATCAGTCTCTGCTGTCCGGAATGTCGGGGAGTGAACGTATTTCGTAACTCCACGGAACCAGTTGAATATCTTGCTCCGCGTCCTTCCCAAGAATTTGTTCTAGGTAATCGCACTTGCACCGATAAACAAACCGTAATTGCGGAAAGTCCTTTGGCGCAATCGGCGTCGTACTAGTCACGAAAGCCCCGCAAGGGCGGTTGCAGTTCCGGCAGCGAAAAATAGCCAAGAGAGCAACAGTTTCCGACATGCCGAAGTTATAGCACTTCGTGCGTTCCTACGTCGTCTTTGTTGCTACCTAGTAACAGATAATCCCAAAACCGATCACGGCCAATCACGCCAGTGACAGCCGAAAACGTGGTTTTGGCGCCGCTAAGCACTCCTGGCGGATACCTCTTCCCCCACTTTTTCCCTCTTACGTCGTGGCCGAGGAGTCGCCCTGACCCTCACGACCCATCCTCGAGTCGTCTCGTACTTGTCGGCCTTGTAGGGCAAGCCCTCCGCTTTGATGATCCTTCTGAAGGCCTCTACGGCCACGCGCCAGGGAGCTTTCATGCCGAAGGCAGCCACGTCAGCCTCAGTGAACAGCAGCGCGCGCTCCTCGCCGATCAGCGTCCGGCCGCGGATCGCTGCCTCGATCTGCCGGAAGAGGGGGTGGTCGGTTACTGCGTTCCTTGGGGTTTCCCTCTTCCGTGGCGGAAGGGGGCTCTTGAGAATCTCCATGGCTTCCTCTCGTGCCAAAAATACGCGTGCGACAGACACCTGTCAAGACCACGTGTCATTAGCACGAAGCGTCACCGCTGAATTATTACATTAGAAAATATCATGTGGAAAAAGATCCAAAAATACAGCATAGGCTCCAGGTTTGTGTAAGACTTAACTTACGTCTACCAAAGACGCCGACGATTTGGTTATTGTTGTACGATTAAATTACGTATTAAATTAACGTAAATAAGTGACATCGAGATTGAAGAAAGAGCCGGCATGACTGCACCGAAAGAAACCCCCACTGACATTGAAGTCAAAGAGGCCCTTCGCCAAGTTATGGCGCTGCGCGCGCTCACTGCATCTACTGGCACCATCACCACGTACACCCAGAATAAAGTGTTGCGTGGGCTGTCGCCCGAAGCCCTGACCCGGGTCGCCGTGATCTTGAACGAACTGGAGAAGGGTGGCGCCCAATGACCGCTACTGAACTCCGCGCTATAAAGCCTCTACCATTCGGTAAGAATGATACCTACATTGGGTATTACGACGATCCCGCAATCTTCGAAGCACACGCCCGCCGACTAAGCAATGACGGATACAACATTTATTCGCCTATCAATCCGATCAAACCGGAAGTCGCCACCGAACTGAATCAGCCCCCCCGCCGCCGACACGCTTTGCGCAAGGAGGGTGTTGCCCGCCGTTTGGTGCTGCCCTATGACTACGACGTTGACCGCCCTACAGGGCAAGCGGCTTCGGATGCCGAACTAAGAGCAGCTCGTACCGTGGTGCAGAAGCGAGTCAATTTCTGGCGAGGGCGCGGTGTTGTGCCGCGGGTTAAGCATAGTGGAAATGGCTATCAGCTTGAGTTACCGATCGATCTACCGAACGATGCCGCTAGCGAAGTACTGGTAAAGAAAGTTCTCCAGACCCATAAAGCCGAAGATGATGCTCCTGGGGTTCATCTCGACTGTTGGAGAGACGCCAATCGCATCTTTCGTGTGCCGGGATACAAGAACTGGAAAGGCGATGGTTCCGCGGATCGCCCTCACCGGACGGTGAAACTTCTGAATGAATCTTCGGGACTTGCGACGCGGGAAATGCTTGAGGAAATTGCTAAGGGCTGGACTAAACTGCCTCCCTCCTCCGGCACTCCACGCGGAACGGGCGCACCAGACCAAGATGCTCTTACTGTTTTGAAGGACGCCTATCTTCGCTCGGGACGGGTGTGGAGTGCGCTGAAGGCTGCGCGTAAGCAGAATCTCAAGTTAAACGGTGATCATTCGACAATTACGGCTTTTGCGAATTTCCTGAACAATTCTTGGGAAGAGGACCGCGAAAACCGCGACGGCATTGTGCGCGTTCTTGAAACGATTTGGGATGAATGCGGCACCAGTTCTGACGGCGGCCGCACCGAAAACGAAGTCGAAGATATCGTCAATCATGCTTTCGCGAAGGATCGTAAGCCGTGGGTCGTTTGTGACAGTGTTGGTCCATTGGATCCGCCATATGTCCCCCCGGCATTCGTCTGGACATCACGAAAGAACATCCCTCCTCCGGAACACTGGTACTCGGACGACCCGAAGTGGAAACAGGAAGGCCCGCTCTGGGTGTTTACCGACGAGACGGATTTTGCTGTATTCAAGTACCGCGTAGAGCAGGCGCCGGCATGGGCATATGCCGCAGAGTGGAAAGATCCGGAAGGGTGGCCCGAGTTACCGGATTGGGAAAGCTGGAAGAAGTCTCAGAAGCTGGATGGCCCACCCGTCGACGCCGGCGGTTGGTCGCTGGTGCGGTACACGAGCATCGCGGCGACGAAAATTGATTGGATGTGGCCGGGATATCTCGCCACCGGAAAACTCACGATGTTGAATGGCGAACCCGGCAGCTCGAAAAGTCTCCTCTCGTTAGACATTGCTGCGCGCGTCTCCCGGGGGACAGACTGGCCGGATGGGACGGCTAACCCCTTTCCGGCATCCAGTGTTTTGGTGTTGACCGAAGAAGAAGACCCCTCCGATACCATCAAACCTCGGTTCTTGGCCGCGGGCGGCGATCCGGACAATCTCATTATGCTCAATGTGGGCGAGGGTTCGCACTTTCAAATCGAAAAGGACACACCCAGGTTGAAAAAGATGCTCCTGGCGGTAACGCCGCCAGTCAGGCTATTGATTCTCGATCCGGTATCGGACTACGCGAAAATCAACAAGGATAAAGACGACGAAGTGCGCACCACGCTGAACACATTGAAGGGATTAGCCAAAGACCTAGATGCAGCGGCGCTCGGCATAAACCACCTCAACAAGAAAACGGATCAGGGTGCAATTCACAGAGTGGCCGGAGCGCGGGGGTGGGTTTCATATGCTCGGCTTAATTTTCTCGTGGGCCTCAAAGACGGTATGCGCCATTTGGTGACGCTAAAAACGAACATCGTAAAAAACATGGGGTCTTTCGCGTTCACGCTCGCCGATGCAGTTGCCCAGGAGGGCAGCCTGACCATCATAGGGATTCCGGTTGTTCGGTGGCAGGGCAAAGGGGAACTTACGCCCGATGATTTGATGACGCGGCCTGGCCTCTCAAAAGCGGAAGATCAAAACGAAATAGCGACCGGCCTTAAAGACATACTCAAAGACGGGAAATGGTGCTCGGCTGGATGGGTGATAGAACAAGCTGAGGATAGGGGCTGGCAAAAAAGAAGCGTGCAGCGCGCAGCCGACAAGATGGGGATAGAGAAAATGGTCCGACCGGGAAAACCACCAGTAAAAATGTGGAAACTTCCGCTCGTGACGGCAGAACAAAATCAGAGGGACACCGAAAATGCAGATAGTTGACCTGGAGGGACCTTCTTCAATCCGCGCGGGTGCCGCCCCTCTGCGAGCCCGGTCGCGTGGATCAACGTACACCGGATGCAGAAGTGCGACGGGCGAAAACGCTCCACTTTTTGAAGACATTATGCAAACGCAAACCTACGATTTCGAAATGACGCCGGCGCTGTCTGCGGCATTCTTTGGCGACTCCTCCCTCTTCCGCGCGCCTTCTTCCACGAAGGCGAATGCAGCGCCTCAACTGTCGGACGCACCAGAACCGTTGAGCCTGGCAAATCAGATCGAACGAATGGGACGTGCACTGACGGCGGACGAACTCGCAGAGATGTTGACAGTGTCGCGCATCACGATTTTCAAGTTGGCGAAGGCTGGTCGCATTCCCTGCTTCAGGATTGGCACTTGCGTCAGATTTGATCCGCGAGCCGTGGCGGCCTGGTTGCGAAAGATGTAGCACTCGGCGAGTCGTTCGGGACGTGCGTCTGGTGGAACCATTAACAACTCATCATCAGTGATCTCAGATAACGTGCGCGGGACTCCTTGGCGCTTTTCCGCCCATCGGTTGCTCGAATCCTCAGTGAGCAAAACGATTACTGTTCTGATTTCGTAACAAGATTCAATTTGACGTTGACAACCCCGCCCATCGGGCCGAAAATTCGCTCCACCTATTCGTGAACTGTTATTCCCCCCACTTACTAAGTTTGGTATCGAGCCGCGGAAAACACTCTTGTACGTTTCTTGCCGACGGAGGCCAAGATGAATCGCCTGCTCCGGACAATAGCGTTCGCCTTTCTTTGCGTTGGTCTGGCCGCTTCTCAAACAGCTGTCGTTACTCGAAACGTCAATTTGCGCCCAGATCCGTCAACCAACGGTACTCCCCTTGCGAAGCTCAGTTCTCAAACACAACTCCAATTGCTTGAGACCTCGCCAAGCAATGGCTTCTTGCATGTCAAGGTGAATGATCAGAGCGGCTGGGTCTGGAGCAAGAACGTCCGGATTCAGCAGTCCCCATCAGCAGGAACGGCTGCAGGAGCAACGATACCTGAGGGTGCGCCAGCCACAGCGATTTCATCCGAATGGGATAAACCCGCTCCGCAGAGCAGTTCGTTCGAAAGCGATGAAGGTGAGTGTGGCGAAACTGGTGATGGCGGGGATACGGATACGAACCGTCGCAAGAACCGCATTGATGTCCCGAGCTCCTACCATCCAGTCACGTGGGACGCGATCAACGGTCTCGACTATGCCAAAGGTGCGAAGAAGAGCCGCATGCAGTGGACGCCTGCTCAGCTCGCGACAATTGCACCGTTTGAAGGTTCTGCGATCAGCGTCGAAGGGTATCTCTACAAAGTTAAGGTGGAGAGCTCAAGCGCCAACGCCAAGAGCGGCGGTGAATCGACAAACTGCCATGCACATCTCGCTAACGATGTGGACTGGCACATGCCTCTTACAGCTAATGTGGGGGAAGATGAGAATGTCGCGATTATTGTTGAAACTACACCTCGCGTTCGCAGGCAACACCCACAATGGACTACAACTCACCTGAAACCATGGGCGTCTCATATCGACAGCCAGCCGAATGGTAGCTATAACCAGCAGAAAGTTCGCATCAGCGGATGGTTGATGCTCGATCCCGAGCACCAGGACATGATCAATAGCGGTTTGCGTTCCACGCTCTGGGAGATTCATCCGATTACAAAGATTGAGGTATGGGATAACGGAAGTTGGGTCGACTTGGATACTCCGTGACTTCAGCGAGTAGAACAATGGCAAAGAACATTGTGATCTGTTGCGACGGAACGGGCAACGAATTCGGCGAGAGCAAGTCGAACGTCGTGAAGCTTTACAAGATGCTCGTTCACGACGACTCTCAGGTCGCGTACTACCATCCAGGTGTAGGAACCATGGGTGCTCGTAGCGCTCTGACTGGAATTACCCGATGGTGGACCAAAGTGATCGGCCTCGCTTTTGGATACGGAATCTCTGACAACATCGCAGACGCATATCAGTTCCTCATGCGGACATTCGAGCCCGATGACACCTTGTATGTGTTCGGTTTTAGTCGAGGAGCTTACACTGCTCGTGCGCTCTGCGGAATGCTTCACATCATCGGCTTGCTGCGCGAGGACAACGAAGGCTTGATCCCGTATTCAATTCGAATGCTTAAGGAAAAAGAAATCGATTTCGCAGTCGCCGCTGATTTCAAGAAAACTTTTTGTCGCGAGTGTAAACCGCATTTCGTCGGAGTCTGGGACACTGTTAGCTCGGTAGGTTGGGTCTACAACGTTGCACACTTCCCAGGCACGAAAGCGACGCACAACCCAGACATTCGAGTTATTCGGCACGCGGTTTCAATTGACGAGCGCAGAGCGTTCTTTCGGCAAAACTTGTTCGGCGCTGCGCACGACCCCCAGCAAGACATAAAGGAACTTTGGTTTGCTGGAGTTCATTCAGACGTTGGCGGCAGCTACCCCGAATCAGAGAGCCAGCTTTCTAAGATTGCGTTGCAGTGGATGGTCTGTGAAGCGGAACTCGCAGGTCTTCGAATAGATCCGGATCGAAAAGCTGACATCCTCGGGCGTAAACCGCCGTATGTAGCGCCTGACCCTCTCACGAAAAACCAGCACGAGTCCCTTCGGGGTGCTTGGTGGATCGCCGAACTGTGGCCGAAGTTTGCTTCTAGGGAAACGACTCCTGGAGTCTGGAAGAAGTACCTTCGAGTGAATCTGGGACAGCGACGTTGGATTGCGCCTAATCCCGTCGTCCATGCATCGGTGGAACAAAGGCTGGGAGACAAGAGCCTTGGGTACTCCCCCAGCAATCTTCCCGCTCAGCATCTAGTCGGTAACTGTGGTGCTGATGGAGTACCTCCAGCAATGACGAGCGCTGGACCAAGTGATCGATCGTAAACTCAGGAAAACCATTCAGGATGTCCGAATTAGCCGGCCTGGTTGGTTCCGCGTGCCCTCATTGATCTTCGCCTCCCGCCCTTTTTGATCTAGCTCGCAATCTTCGATCTTTCCATCCACAGTCGTTTGGCAACGTCGTAGAGGTCGGAGAGCCGATCCAGCCTCGGAACCGAACGCAGGATTGGATCATTTCTGCGCAATCGGTAATACTTCCACATATCTGTTTTCGGGAACACATAGTAGTCCAGCACTTTGTCGTGCCGTGCATTCAATGCGCAGAGGAGCGCGATGTAGTTCTGCTCGACGGAGAAAGGCTCTACTCGCCAATACTTGGGCACGCCTTCTTCCCGCTCAGGTCTGCAAAAGAGAATGGAGACAATAAATGTGTTGTCGATCAGCAATAGTGAACGTGCTCTAGGAACGCGCTGGGTGATCGCTACATGCGCCGGGAACAATTCTTGAATTTCACTCAAGAGTTGTCGTCGGAGACAATTGGATCGGACCATTTGCTCGCTCATGAAAATTGAATGAGCAGGCAACCGATAGCCGACCTTTTCATAAAGTTCACGATAGGTGCCAAAGTGCTTATGAATGGTAACGGCTGACGGCATTCCACGAGCTCTTAACATCAAATTCTCGGTGAGCCGGCCCTTGGACTTGAGCAAACGACGAATTCTCTTCAGGATTTCTTCGTCTGACCACTGAATTGGTCGTGGCAGGCCAGTTTGCGCGCAACGAAAAGTCTCCTCGTCCACAATTGGAGTAAAGGCTAGCGCCTTTGTAACCCAAAATTGAGGCTCAACCGGAATGAGGGGACCTTTCAGACGTTGCGAATGTCGATTCCACACGTTGCAGCCCATGTACTTGGGATTCTTTACAATGTCGCGAATGGCGTGGTGTATCCAGGGCCTGCCGTCGTGCGTCGTTCCTTGCTGGTTCAGCTCGCGAGCTATGGCACTTGGACCGTTTCCGTCCGCTGCCATTGAAAATATCGCTTTTACAATCTTGATTTCTCCGCGAGTTCCAGGGACCAAAATCACACGATCAGTCGTGAGGCTTTTGTGCTCGCCCCGTTTCATCAACTGCTTATTGAGCATTGCATAATATAGTGACATTCTTGCGGTCCTATGCTACTCTCCGGTCATGGGAAACCCAGCGGGAGTACGGCGAGATTTTCGGAAGTTAGAGGAACGACGTTTATTAGGGGCGCGGTTGCTGCGCCAAGGAGTGCATCCGGCCGAAGTCGCACGGCAGGTGGGAGTGCATCGGCAGTCGGTTAGCCGCTGGGCGGAGCAACTGAAGCAGGGCGGGATACGAGCGCTGAAGAAGGCCGGCCACGCTGGGCGCAGGGCCCGCTTACGGCCCGAAGATTTACGGCGCATCGAGCGCGGGCTGAAGCGCGGGCCTGAGGCGCTGGGATACGAAACCAACTTGTGGACTTCGTGGCGGGTGGCCCACTTGATCGAGCAGGAATGCGAGGTGAAGTACCACCCTTCGCAAGCCTGGCGGATTCTGCGGCAATTGGGATGGAGTTGCCAGCGTCCGGTGGGACGGGCGCAGGAGCGCGATGAAGATAAGATCCGGCGATGGAAACAGCAACGCTGGCCGGAGATTAAAAAAAAGCCCACAACGAAGGCCGCACCATCGTCTTCATCGACGAAAGCGGACTGAGTGAGCGCCCGCACCGCTGCCGCACCTGGGCGCCACGGGGACAAACCCCAGTGCTGCAGTATCACTTCAACTGGAAGATGTTGTCGGCGATGGCGGGGGTGACGTGGTGGAACTTTTACTTTCGGCTGTTTCCGGGCGCAATCCGCAGCCCCCAGATCATCGAGTTCCTGACGCACCTGCTCCGCCACATTCCCGGCAAGCTGCTCATCGTCTGGGATGGATTGCCGGGCCATCGCAGCCGCGCCACCTGGGAGTTTATTCGCCAGCAGCGCGGGCGATTGTGGGTGGAGTTTCTGCCCGCGTATGCCCCGGAACTGAATCCGGTCGAGTATCTGTGGTCGCACTGGAAGCAACACGAATTACCCAACTTCTGTCCCCAGAACTTCGGCCAGCTCAGCCACTATGCCCGCCGCGCCCTATGTCGCATGCGCCAGCGACCCTCGCTGGTGATCGCTTTCTGGCGACAGGCAGAACTGTTTCCACTGTAACTATATTATGCAATGCTCAATAGGACTTCCCTTTGCCGAAACCATGAGTCGCCGAAAGCCGTAACCCGGCGGGCCGCCCACCCAAAAACCCAACTGGACGATTCGGGTCTTGCCCCGAAACACCTTGTCACCCAACTCCCGGCTAAATTCTGCCGCCATGCTTCTCTTTAGAGCTTTCAAGAGGGCGCTCGAAGCGGTACCGTCATTAGCAAACGACTCTGCGCAATAATGAAGCGGGATTCCCGAACTGTAGCAGAGGAATTCGTAGTGAGCAGCCTCGTCGTTGTTCGGAAATCGACCCCATCGACTCACGTCATAAACGAGGACAGCCTTATAGCCAGCATTGCCGCTTACGACATCCTTTAGCAGCTCCCGTAAAGCTGTGCGGTGCTTTGCCACAACTCCGCTCTTTCCAATGTCAGCATAGGTTTTTACTATCGTGAAGCCGTGACGAGACGCATATTCTTGGATTGCCGCTTTTTGGTTGTCAATGGAATATTGTTGCATTTCGTCCGACATGCGAACGTACTGGGCAGCGGGAACAAGAGGAACCGCAGACGGCGAATTCTTCTTTTGTTTCAGTGGCTGGGACAAGGCATTGATGACGGCCAGCTGCATAGAATTACCTCGATCTTGCCGATTAGTCGGCATCCTTGCCGAAAGGTCGGCACAGTTAGGAGCATCTCTGCTCGTTGGTTTTCTGTTTTCCCGGCTCTTTACTAGGCTCAGCTTCGGACATCAGCGTGCTGCGGAAGTACTGTATGGGATTGACCTACACGCCCACCGACACGACTTTGGTGATTTGCTGTCCGCACTGCGTGGTCGGAATCGAGTGCAGGCCGATGATCGCCTACAAAGATGGTCGATTTGTTTGCCGCGACTGCGCCCATACGGTACGCCCCGGCTTTCCCGAGCACAAGTGCACTTGCCGTCCGTGTCAGAAGGCGGCCCGAGAAGAACAACCTGAGTCTAAGTTCCTAGCCTCCTGACCTCATTCGAGCGCGATTTCCACAGAACTCTCCTAAAGTCTTCCTCCATTTGGTCGATGTGCCTCTCAGGAGGCTCTATGACCGCTGCCAATCTGCCGATTCCTGCCGCTCAATACCTTCGCATGTCAACCGAACACCAACAGTACTCGCTCGAAAATCAGTCCTTTGCGATTAAGAAGTATGCCGCGTGTAACGGTTTTGAAGTGGTCTACACCTATTCCGACGCTGCGAAGAGCGGCGTAGTTCTAAGGCGTAGGTCCGGCCTCCGGGACCTATTGCGAGATGTCGTGGCCGGGACGGCGCACTACAGAGTGATCCTTGTCTACGATGTCAGCCGCTGGGGTCGGTTTCAAGATACAGACGAAGCCGCCCATTACGAGTTCCTCTGCAAGTCAGCGGGTGTTCCGGTCCACTATTGCGCCGAGACGTTCGCCAACGATGGCACCTTGCCCAGCCTCATCATGAAGGCGCTCAAACGAACCATGGCAGGCGAGTACAGCCGGGAGTTAGGCGTGAAAGTGCTCGCAGGGCAGAAGAGCCTAGCCCGGCTGGGGTTCAAACAAGGTGGTGTTCCTGGTTACGGACTGAGGAGGATGCTGGTTTCGGGAGCCGGGACCCCGAAGCACGAGCTTGCCGCAGGTGAACGGAAGAGCATAGCCACCGACCGAGTGATACTCGTTCCTGGCCCTGCGCAGGAAGTACAGGTCGTTAAAGAGATCTATCGGACGCTCATAGATAGTAGGCTCTCCGTCTATGCCATAGCGGAAGACCTCAATCGCAGACACGTTTCATACATCAACGATTCCAAATGGGACTACCGAGCCGTCCATGCCATCCTTACCAATCCCAAATACACGGGGTGCCACGTTTTTGGCCGCACATCCAGCAAACTCTCGACACCAAGAGTGGCTCTTCCGAAGTCTGAATGGGTTCTCACGCCTGACGCTTTCGAGCCGTTGGTCGATTCGGCAACATTTTCGGCGGCGCAAAGACTCTTGCAAGAACGCACTGTCAATAAATCTGACCAGGATTTGCTGGGCAGCTTGAAGGATCTGCTCGCGTCAAAAGGCAGGCTGTCTCTAAACCTAATCAGGAATTCTCCAACTGTCCCGTCCCCTTCAACTTATCGACACCGCTTCGGCAGCCTCCGCCGAGCATACGAACTCATCGGGTATGGAAGAGCCGACCAGTTCGGCCCGATTGACCTTCGTCGCAGGACACAAGCGCTGCGCGATGAGCTTATCGTCCAGATCGCCACGATATTCCCCAATGACGTATCGATTGTTCGACGCGGAGGGAGATGGCGCAGCCGACTGCGACTGAAGAGTGGACTGACCGTTTCAGTAATGATCGCTCGCTCCGTCCACGTTTGGAAACAGACTATACGCTGGCAAATCGACCCGGCTTGTCAGGAACGTCGATTCGTAACGCTGCTGGCTAGGCTTGATGAAGCAAACGGCTTTTTCCTCGATTTTCACATTGTTCCCGACATCGATCGCACACGAAGGTTTCACGTGTCGATGTCTGATCCTTGGCTGAATCGTGGGCAGCAGCTCGCTGATCTTGGCGACTTTTGCGAGATTGTTGAGAATGTGCGTGCCGCGAAGCGTGCTGGCTGGGCCTCTCGCCAGATAACGAAACGAGTTCGCGAGGATGCGAGCGTCTAAAGCGATCAGCTTCTAAAACTTAATTAACCGGTTTGGTCCAAGTGGCAACCGCCGGATTCTCTTTGTTTAAACTCAATGGCAATTATTATGCTTCTTGCCCGCCGCCCACGGCATCTTCGCCTTCACCCCGTTGATTGTTCTCGGTCTTCCCTAAAAATCCAGGTATTGGGTGTAAGAACTCAAAGCCGTGACGAAAGATATTCCGATGTCGGACTATTGCTCGGCAAGTCTTAGTGCCGCTCGGAAGTTTAATTTGTAGCCCTACTCCTTCGCCGTTGAGTAATTCGACCGGCAGAATTGCGCATATGCCGGATTCGCTGATGTCCTGAGTTCGGCCTGGCAACAAGGATCTGCCAGTTTTGACTACGACTTCGACTTCCAACTCAATTCGCTCGTGACCCCGTCTTTGTCTCGCCTCGCCTGACTCGCTCACGGGATCTCTCCATCTCCGATTTCGACTCGTGGCCCAGCGGCAGGAAAGCACGATATTGCTCTTCGTGGGATGCGATCAACATGAGCACACATCTGGGCAGACAAACTCATGCTAGGCGTTTATGGTCTCGCCCCGAAGCATCGTTCTGTTGAGGTTTCCGTGACTCCAAGTCTTTGCCAGCGCTCTCTTCGCCGCGATTGTTACGATGTGCTAAGAGTTTCTCCGCTTCGTCTGGGGTCAGTCTTAGAAGGGTGGGAGTGCAATAAGGCAACTTCTTCTGCATATTGCTGCTATCCGTCTCTACGCCCCATCTTGGCACACTGCCACACATTCCGACCGTTGTTGCCACTTGACTAAGAATTTTACGAAATCCGAACTCCGCTGTAGATTCAGCATAACGACCTCACGCAAACAACTTTCCTTGTGGAGACGCCTCCAACTCGACCGACTTAGCGCACTCCGCGTCGTCATTTTCAACATGGTTCACACGACTGCTCACTGGATAGCACCGCATCATCCTGGCATCGAAGGGCTTCAACATTTCCGATAGCGCATCCGCATTCTTCATTCCTGGATCGAGCCACAGATCATAATCGGCTCGGTCGAGGATGACTGGCATACGGTCATGGATCGCTGAGGTCACTGCGTTTGGAGTCGTCGTCAGAATCGAACAGGACTTAATCCATTCCCCACTGGGATCTTTCCAGCGTTCCCATAGCCCCGCGAACGCGAACAACTCGCCGTCATTGACTTCAAAACAATATGGCTGCTTTACCTTGGCCGTCCGCACCCATTCGTAAAATCCATCTGCCGGGACAAGGCATCTGCGACTGAGGAATGCATCGCGGAATGCTGGCTTGGTTGCCGCCGTTTCCGATCTTGCGTTAATCATCTGGGCTGAGCCGGATGGGTCTTTCGCCCACGAGGGAATGAGGCCCCAGCGGACTAGCGACAGCTCACGGCGTGGTTCCTTGGGATGCTGGCGAATAATCGGAACAGGCTGGGTCGGAGCAATGTTGTAACGGGGATTCCACTCGTCCTCCCCTGGAACCGCGTCGAAGTATTCAGCGACGAGTTGCTTCCGCCGCGACAGTCTGTACCGCCCGCACATTTAGCAATTATGGCAGATCGAGACCCGCGGGACGCGTGGTCAGTGAGTGCTATAGCGATGTTTCAACAACTGAGTGTTTTGCCGCCGATGTTTGTCGACCGTCGGGGCAGCCATAGCAACACGGAAAGTCCGAAGCTCACAATTATCGCAACGATAATCGAAAGAAAGAGCAAGCTCGACGTGATAGCAAACAAGAATAGTGCGATCCAGCCGCAGTAAAGCTTAGGGAAGGAAAGAGCAGAATCGAACTAGCGCGAGCCCGTGCCTACATTCCACAACCACAATCCAGCAATGACACAGGTGAAGGATAATCCTAAGCCCAATTCCATTGTTCTAGCCCATGAACGTGGATCGACCCAGTTTGAATTGTGAAACTGCCCTGTTCGTATGGAATACAGCATCGCAGTACATGGAATGCTGACCAGCACGGCGATGGCCCAGTCACCGATTGCCGCACACCTGTAGAGCCTCTGCGGAGTCATAGCTTTTATAGACACCATTCTAGGGGTTCGGGCTCACAATCCACGACCACCAGTTAATGGGCTATCACGATCTATCAACAGCCAAACTGGGGAGAGGTCATTTTCTGTACAACTTCTCAAGCACCAGTGCATCGTCCACCGTGCTAACAGTATTAGAACAATTCCTGCGACATGGAAGACAACTCGTGCGAACCGCTGGTTCGGGAGAGGCTTCGCGGAGCGATAGTAAGTAAACTCAATCTCTGGGTGCGAGACGAGGGCCCAGAGAAAAAAAATCCCCATGCCTAGCAGTACGATATTTCCTTCCGAGACTCTGCTCAAGATCGATTCCATCGCGTGTGCGATCACCTTGGATGAAGAATCGTCTCAATTATCAGGAAAGAAGTGGTAGGCGGAGCAGATAACTGACGTAACCAGGCGTTTACGCTCAAGTGGCGGGGCTGGCGAGGGCGTTCCGTCAGCGCCAGCCGTGCCGGGGGGAGCAGAGCCTCTCTAGTCGGTCATGAAGTACTTCTCAAACAGGCGCTGGGACCTCTCCGCCCCATCCTCGGTCAGCATCACCGACTTCGCCTTTGTCGCGGGGTCGTGAATGTAGCCGCTTTCGTGTAAGCGGTCGAGAACATCCCAACTGTGCGACTTCCACGCCCTCGGCCCGTGCTTGTCCTTGAATGTCGTCAGATAGAGCAAGGCCAGCGTCATCTCATCCACCTTCTCGTCGTTGATCGCCATGATGTGCTCCCGCGCCGAAGCGGTGCTCTCAGTCTCCGCTCGCGCATCGGTGCTTGCGTCGTAACGCGGTCTGCCGTACTCCCAAGGGATGCGGCACGGGAGGCCGTCGCCATGCGCAAAAAAAAGACCCAGCCGAATTATCGTCGCAGAACGCTCCGGCTGCCAGACCTCGACCATTCCAAGCTGGCAGTGCTCAACAGCCTCGGCTCACCCGGCTCGCGCCGCGTCTACGAGTATGCTCTCGATCAGTTCATTGCGTGGTACTGCTCGGAACCTCGTCTTGCGTTCAACCGAATCGTGGTCACTCGCTACCGCATGCACCTCGAATCGCGCGGGCTGGCCGCCAACACGATCAACCAGCAACTGGCAGCCGTGCGCCGTCTCGCGAATGAAGCCGCCGACGCTGGCCTTTTGAGTCCAGAACTTGCGGCGGGCATCAGCCGGGTCAAAGGCGTGAAGCAACTGGGCTTCCGTGCCGGGAACTGGCTGAGTGCGGAGCAATGTTCGGAGGTCCTCCGCCGCGCCTTCGGCACCACAATGCGCGCGAAGCGCGACTACGCCATGCTGGCGATGCTGTTTGGCTGCGGCTTGCGGAGATCAGAACTGGTCGGACTGGAGATGGATGAGGTCCAGATGCGTCAAGGCCACTGGGCCGTCGTGGACCTGATCGGAAAGGGCGGGCACATCCGCACTGTGCCGATTCCGGAGTGGGTCAAGGCCGCGCTGGACGATTGGACGGCGGCAGCGGGCATCACCGAAGGGCGAATCTTCCGGGCGGTCGCTCGGGCCGGGAAAATATGGGGCGATGGCATCTCGCAAAATGTCGTCTGGTACGTGGTCAAGGGCTGCTGCGAAAAAGCAGGGTTACAACATATCGCGCCGCATGATCTGCGCCGGACCTGCGCGAAGCTCTGCCACACGAGCGGCGGCGAGATTGAGCAGATTCAATTCCTGCTTGGCCATGCCTCTGTTCAGACCACGGAACGCTACCTTGGCTGCAAACAGAATCTAGGGCACCCAGTGAACGACCTGTTCCGACTGGGGAACATTGACACTGCCGCGTATGTAGTCCTCGCGGGAACGGCGGCCTCCACAGTGAGAGCGAAGGGCGCACACCCAGATAAAATGTCAGACGATGAGAGCGGTGGCGATCAAGAAGGGTCAGATGAGAGAGCGAGCGCCGCATTTCAGGGAGATGGGCACGCTTCGCTGTGATACTTGCGGGGAGGAGTTTATCCTCTGGCATGATCCCGCCGTCGCAGACAAGGGCGTCGCCGCGCGACAGGCGCTCTGGCTCGAAAAGGTTCTTGCCGAGGAACACGAACGGGAGCGGAAGCACCCGGATCGCATCCAACTGCCGGACTAGCGTCCGGTGGCACTTGAGCGTAAACGCCTGCTTACAACAGTTAGGTTTGCCGGGCGTAGAATACGTCTTTGATGGACGATGCTACCCTAAACGTCGTCACCACAAGGCGCTGCCCTCAATGCGATGCCCCCGCCGATGATGGACTCATCTTTTGCAGGAACTGCGGTGCAACTCTCCGTCCACCGCTGCCACTGACGCAACCGGGCGTCCAAATGGATGAGGCTCCTTCAAACACAACTGGTCTACCGAGGCGGATTCTTGTGGTGGTCCTCAAAGGAATAGCCGGAATTGCGGCAGTTGTCGCGATATTCTGCCCACTCGGTAGCTTCACACAAATCTTCCTGTTCGCCACTTCTGCGGCCGTCGCGCTGATTTGCTACGTTGCACTCACCAAACTGGATGCTACCCACATCGAGGAATACGGAAAGGATGGCTATTGGCCGAAACCGCTTGATTGGAACCCGCCATCTAAAACTGATGCTTCGGCTGAGGATGGACCTAAGGTTTGATTACAGAGACAGGCCGCCCCGGTGGTTGACGTAACATCCCCGTTACACTCATCGAGAGTTAGGAATTTCTGTTCTCTGCTTTTTTGTAGGTTTTGCCCACAGTTTCGTGTAGATTTCGGGGCTTGTTTCCTGGGAGCGAAAACAGTACACTCCCAAGGCGCAACCGACAATCTGAGATGAGGCAAGTTCACTCCTCATGAAAGACAAAAACATCTCGCGTTCGGCAGTCATTCTGGTGGGACTGATAGCTAGTTTTTCCATTGCATCAAGCGCCGACTCAGTCATTTTCAACGACTTCGGTACGGACCCTAGCTACAACTCCAGCGTGGGGCTTGCGATTGCAGGAGCACAGTCCATGCCCGGCTTTATTAAGTGGGGCGAGGCATTTACGCCTGACGCCAGATTTGATTTAACACAGATTAGGATGGCGCTGGGTTGGTTCACGGGCGTGAATGGTGTCACTGTCAGTTTGGACATTAACCATGGCGGCGCGCCGGGAAAAGCGCTCGCATCGTGGTCTTTCGTAGGATTGCCACAATTTGGGACAACCAACAGCGTAGTGCAGACTATGACGTTTGCGAATGGGATCGTGCTGCAACCGGGTCAGACGTATTGGTTGGTCACGGCGCCCTTCGCTGCGAACACGCAAGCGGTCTGGAACTTGAACTCGACGGGCGTCATGGGTCTCGGTGCTGTCAATTTCGGAGGCGTTTGGCTCATTGCGACGGTTCCGTCGGGCGCCTTTGAGGTGGTTGGCAAAAGTGTAGTTCCCGAGCCTAGTAGCTGGTTACTATTCGGCGCAGGACTGTTTGGAATCCTAGGTACGATCCGAAAAAGAAAAAGTCGCGCTTAGAGGCGCTCAAAGCGAAGCGGCAACAGAGTTAGCAGCTATTCCGAATCGTAATTGTCGAAACGTTATCCCCATTACACCGTCGAAAGTCACCGGGTAACCGTTTGGAATCAATGAACATTGGCAACGCGCTTTCATGCCTATGGGTGGGCCGCAGGTCCATGTGAAACTCAAAATCCCGGTCCCAGGGTCAAAACGTGTAATCGCCCTGATAACGTCAACAATCTCGTGTTGTCATTCAGAGCATTGCATTTTTCCGCCTTGGACAGAAACCAGCGAAGGTGGTATTCATGAATGAACCTTCGTCTTCACTGGTCGGGTACGGGTCCAGATTTCGGCTACCGGGCCACTGAGCGTATCTAAGTCCTGGATACGCATGCCTATCGCGCGGCCATTCTTGGAAAAGGGGGGAATGAGATATGCGATTCGTGATCCCATTGTCCGTCTTGAGTCTTATCCTGAGCGGTCTTATCCTCGCCGCTTCAGCATCCCTATTGACGGAAGCACCTACTGGCTTTGACAACAAGAGCAATGGCGTCGCCGATGATGCGACTCACCAAGCCGATCAAGCCAAATTCGAGGAAGTCGAGCAACTGAGCGATGGCCTCGGACCGCTTTATAACGCGCAGTCCTGCCGCGAGTGCCACCAGAGTCCGGTTTCAGGTGGCGCCTCGCAGGTTTCGGTATTACGAGTTGGTCATCTGGGGCCAGAGGGACACTTCCGCAATCCGGACATCCCAATTGCTCACGGAGCCGAAGTGATTTCTGGGCGGTCTCTCGTGAATGATCGCGCTGTTTGTCCCAACGGTGCTTTTCCTAACACTGAGATCCAAGAGCGAGTTCCAGAAACCGAGACGATCCGCACGTCTCGCCTTTCCCTCAATCTGTTAGGCGATGGCTTCGTGGAAGCGCTTGCCAATCAAACCCTCATCGACCTTGCTGAGCAACAGTGTAGATTGTCTCATCGGAAAATCTGCGGACAGGTTCTTCAGGTTCCCATCGTAGAAGCCCCCGGACAGATGAGCGTAGGCAGGTTCGGTTGGAAAGACCAGCACGCGAGCCTGCTGTCGTTCGCTGGCGATGCTTACCTTAATGAGATGGGTATCACAAACCGGCTTCAACCCGATGAGGTAACCAAGCTTTGCAACACCGCTTCGGAGCCGAATGACGCCCCAGGGCCGGACGGCCTCTCTGACATTGATCACTTCGCCCGGTTTATTCGAGCCACGAAAGCGCCTGCGCGTGATTCCCAGATCGCGAGCAGCCCGGTTGCTAAGAAGGGCGAAAGCTTATTTGACAAGATCGGTTGCGCGACTTGCCACGTCGAAACATTGACCACCGCTCCCGCGGGAACGAAGATCAACGGCGGAACGTTTACGATTCCGGTCGCGCTCGGATCAATCACATTTCATCCTTACGGGGATTTCTTGATGCATGACGTCGGTACGGGAGACGGAATCCTGCAGGCGACCCGGGAGCACTACGGAAACAAAGTCTTTCAGATGATGTCGGACTATCTTTCCAAACAGGACTTCGAGAGCAGTCGTAACAAAATACGCACCGCCCCGTTATGGGGAGTCCGCTTGCGTCCGCGGTTGATGCACGACGGCTCGTCCCTGACATTTCGCGACGCAATCCAGCGGCACGGCGGCGAGGCGGGCCATGTAAGTCAGAAATTTGAAAAACTGAAGAGGGAGGACCAAGAAGCGATCATCGAGTTCTTGAAGTCTTTATAAACTCCCCAAGGGCTACAGTTCCCGGCGAGAGATTCTTGGGGACATGCTCATAGCTAGCGAAAAATCCCCATTACACTCACCGTGCCGCCGCAGGGGTTTTGAGTGAAATGGCCTTCCATGAGAAGGCCAGTCGGAGTCAAGTGGGTTCTTTTGTTTTTTCCTTGGACACGCTTTTTCTCTCCTGCCGAGTCGCCACTGTCGCCACCCTTCCATCCGCACTCTTTGATGAGCGATTTTTGCTTCGCTCGGTGCAAGTTGGGCGTTCTCGTTTCAGTCGGTGCTGCCACCTGTTAGTCGACCTCTCGTTCCATCTCCAAGATGGAAGTGGGCCAGGCCATTGACGCAGTCACCGGAACTCGGCGTTCGGGCTTTTTCTTTTTTTCCCTTCCTTGGAAGATTTTGACTTTATGCTGCCGCCGGCATTGCTGCCTGGTGGCTGTTGTGCAGGGGTTCGTAGGCCTCTCCACTCACCCACAGGTGGTGCAGCAATACGGCGAGTTTCCTCGCTGTGGCAATGATGGCTCGCTTTTTGCCGCTCTTGCCACCGCGCTCGGCCAGCTTCAGCCCCCAGCGCCGCAGATCACAGTCCACACCAAACGGCCCCAGAATGTGCTGCGCTCCTTGCACCAGCAGCGTGCGCAGATACGGATCACCTTCCTTGCTGATGTGCATCTGCGGCTCGCTCTGCCCCGAGTTCCGCCGCCCCGGCTGCAGCCCCAAGTAGCAGCCCACGTCGCGGCTCTTGCGGAAACGATGTGGGTCTTCCAGCGTGAGCAAGAAGGTCAGCGCGATCAGTGTGCCCACACCTTTAATCTGCTTCAGCAGGGCCACCTGCGGATAGCTGTCCTGCGCCAACTTCTCAATCCGCTCGTTGTACTCGCGGATGCGCTCGCTGAGCGATTCCAGTGCCGCCAGCAACGGCTCCAGTGCGGCTTGCAGTTCCGGACTCAGACCCTCCGCTTTCTCCGGATTCATATTGCGCACGTTGCAGCCGCGCAGCCGTTCCCCGTAACTCTTGGCCAGGCCGCGGGCGGTATTGACCAGCGCCGTGCGCGCTCGCACCAGCCCCGCTCGTGCCCGGATCACCGTCAGATCGGCCTGCGCTTTCGCACTGCGATGTCTCACCGGACACAACAATTGGGGATCGATACGCGCCAATCGTGCCAGCGTCTGCGCGTCCAGCCGATCATCCTTCTTGCGGCTTTCCCCGATCAGCCGCACATTGCGCGCGTGCGCCACGATTACTTCGTGCCCCAACCCGCTCAGTACCCGGCTCACCCATGGCGAATGCGTTCCCGTTTCCAACGCAATCCGGCTGCGCGGCATCCCGCCGAATACTTCCTTCATGGCTTTCGGAGTCGTGCTGAGTTTCTGCTCCAAGACAATCGAGCCCGCTTCGTCCAGCACGCAATACCAGCTCGATCGATCTCCCAGATCTAACCCGATCGTCAGCTTTTGTCCGGAAAAATTCTTGCTCTGCTTCGTCGCTGCGGTGCTAATCTTCTTCATTGCCGGTCTCCTTTTTATCTGTGCCTTGAGCACGTCGATAACTTGGGAGCGTACAGCATCCCGTCCGGAGACCGGCCTTCTCATCCCATCTGGTTTCGTAAACCATCGTGACAAGGTGAGAATCAGGAAGTTGCGTCGGTCAGTGACTACCGTTTGTCTTCTTGAATTCCTCGGCGGTGATTGGTGCGTATTTCCCTGGTGCATTCGGGTCGGGCTTCTGGAAACCGGAGTAGGACGCCCACCGTGTGCCATCTGAAAAATAGAAAGGTCCGAGCAGGAGCGCTAACCGCGTAATGCTTGAGAAGGGGCGCTTAGTTTCTATCTGTTGTCTCATTTCGCTCACGTAAGGGGATAATACGAATTTCAACTCCTGCCCTGGCTCTATGCTGATTGGTGCGACGGGAGCGACATTGAGCCTGTGCCCGTCACGTGTTGCGTGTAGAGCATATTCTGGCCATTGTCCAAGGGTTATCGCCTGTCCTATAAAAGCATCGCCCGGAACACCTGATCCAGTTTCTGGAAACCTGATGTTCACCGTTCCAGCTACGACTTCCTTGTTCGAGAGATTCTTGACCACAATCACCAAATTCTCCAGCCAATCTTCGCCTGCCTGAAACGACACGTTGTCCCACAAACTGTAAGGATGTAACAAATTGCTGGTAATTTGCGGATCATGTGTGAATGGTGCTATATCACTGCTGCCTTCAAACAGTCCGTATATCCGAACCGGATCATCCGGGTACGGTCGCTCCATATGCACAGATGCACGGAAAGTGGTTAGGTGGGGAACCGACTCGTCCTTCGGCGATTGTCCTGACCCCACGCCGATTAGAAATATGCAACAGAACAGGATTGCCTTTAGAAGCATGGCATTACAGGGGGAATTATATTCTGAATGTGGCTCGGTGTGAGTCAGTTGACGATAAATCGCCATTACGCTCAAAATCCCTCGATGAGCGAGGCCTGTTCTCGTCAACTGGGATGTCTGCGATGTGCTCAGCATCAGATGCAGCACCACAGGGGAGCGGCCGGGGAGGGGCGGATTCCGTCGCCTGTCGAGGAATATTTTTTCCCAGCCAGCTTAAGCTATCGTCAATGAGGGTGGCCTGTGTTCAATGGGTCCCATTTGCCCGGACGAAAATTTTACAATTGTGAAATTGTTTCCTTCCTAGAGAGCAGTCTGCCCTTGATTCTCATGCTCTGTCGGCCTACCATGCACGCATC
This sequence comes from uncultured Acidobacteriaceae bacterium, assembly GCA_963708335.1. Classification (GTDB taxonomy): domain Bacteria; phylum Acidobacteriota; class Terriglobia; order Terriglobales; family Acidobacteriaceae; genus Sulfotelmatobacter. Next base: position 1,113,419 of record OY970205.1, read on the forward strand.
TTCTTGTGGATTCCAAACCCTGTCCAAATATTAATTGTCCGTGGCACACTGACACAGTCGCGTGGAGGTTTCTATGAGTTCTCGGAGCTGGATTGCGCTAGGTTTATGTACTCTGTTGACCACCCCATCGTTTGCCGATTTCCGCTACGACGAAACCACCCAGATCACTGGCGGCTCCATAGTCAGCATGATGAAGTTCGTCGGGGCCTTCAGCAAAGAGGCCAAGAAGTCGATGGACCCTATTACTTCGACGGTACTGGTTCAGGGCAACCGCATGGCTCGCATCAACCCCGACCATACCGAGATCATCGATCTCGACAAGGAAACCATCACCACCATCGATCACAAGAAGAAACAGTACACGGTGATGACCTTCGACCAGATGAAGCAACAGATGGAAGAAGCCACAAAAAAGGCGAAGGAGCAGCAAGCCAAGGCGAAGCCCTCGCAACCCCAGGGCAACGATGCTCCGCCTCCGAAGATGAACTTCAAGGTGAATGTGCGAAACACCGCTGCCACCAAGAATGTCGCGGGACTGGATGCCAAGGAGTCGATCCTCAACATGGAGTTGGAAGCCACCGACCAGCAATCGGGACAAACGGGGAACCTCGCCATCACCAACGACATGTGGATGGTTCCGGAGATTCCCGGCTACGACGAGGTCCGCGATTTCAATAAGCGCTTTGCGGTGAAGATGGGCACGGTTTTTGGCGACACTTTCAAGCCGACCGTGGCTGCGATGCAGCCCGGTTCGACCGAAGGCATGGCGGAAATGGCGAAGGAGATGTCGAAACTGAAGGGCGTACCTGTGATGCAGGTGATGCGCATGGGATCGACCACCAATGGTCAACCTCTCCCCGCCGCCTCCGAAGCGCCCTTGCCCGCGTCGAATGGCCCCAGCGCGGGCGATGTCGCCAAGCAGAGTGCAAGCTCGGCAATTACCAGCAAGCTCGGTGGATTTGGAGGCTTCGGCAAGAAGAAGAAAGATCCCGCACAGGACCAGCCGGCGCCGGACCAATCGAAATCAGGCCAGGCCGCTACTCCCACGCAAAGCGTGCTGATGGAGTCGAGCACGCAAATGGCTAGTTTCTCGTCGGCCCCAATAAATTCGTCTCAATTCAGTGTGCCTGCCGGATACGCACAGATTGCTCCGGAAAGCAACCCGTCTGGCCACTGAGGATTCAATCCGACTTTGCTGACCATGTGCGGCGTCGTTACTCCAATGAGGCTTCAGGCCGAGTGGACTTTGAAAGCACCTAGCCAAGCTCATTGAGGGTCAATGAGCGCTATGGCCTTGATTTCGCCAATCATGCTTGCCGATACTCAAAGTGCGAAGTAAAGTGTGCCCACGATTATGCTGGAGGAACGAGTATGGGTACAAGCGTGGCGGTGAAGCGAATTGCGGAAGCGTCGCCCCGTTCTTTGGCCCGGCTGGCCGGTTTCTTATATGTGCTCATTATCCTCGGATCCTTGTTTAACCGATGGCGGTCCCCAAGCCCTCCGGCATGATGCGCCCGGACGCAGCGTTGCCTACGGCCGACCAAATCCTGGCCTCAAAATCACGATATGTGTTCGGTGGCATCGCCCAACTGGCGATAGGCGCATGCGACATCTGCGTGGCGCTGATCTTTTACCAGCTTTTGAAGCCGGTCAGCCGCAGCCTTGCCCTCCTCGCGGCATTCTTTAGGCTCGTTTTCGTTGCCATTGCCAATGTCAACGTGCTCAACCAATATGCGCCCTTGGTTCTTCTGAGCCGGACGGAGTACCGAACTGCATTCAAGCCCGATCAGTTGCAGGTGCTCGCGTCGGTATTCCTCAGGCTTCGCACAATCGGTTTCGACATCGCCCTGGTGTTCTTCGGCTTTCATTGCGTCTTAGTCGGTTACCTTCTGTTCAAGTCAACCTTCTTCCCGCGTATCCTGGGCACACTGCTGGCGATTGGAGGTGTCGGTTATCTGGCCAATATTTTTGCTCCTGTGATTCCTCTTGCGATGAGACCCCATTTGTTTCCCTACGTAATGCTGCCTGCGGGGATCGCGGAGGGATTGCTGACCCTTTGGCTCATGATCGTCGGTGTGAACGTTTCCAAGTGGAAGGTACAAGCCAGCACAGCAGGAATGCTCACATGAGCACCCGACGGCGCACATCAATAATCATCTTTTGTTCGAGTTCAGACTGGCGTGAACGACGCATGTCGAGATCAATTGGCGATAAATCCCCATTTCACTCACTGACCAATCGTGCCGCGGGCTACGAAAAGATCTCATTAACTTTCTCCCGCACCTGCTGACTTCGCGATGGCTTCAAATACCGCATCGTGGATTCCATATCAGAGTGACCCAGCCACTGCTGCACGGTACGCAGATCGACTCCAGCCCAGAGGCACCGCGTCGCAAACGTCGCACGGAACTTGTGAAGCCAGAAGTTGTCTTGGTCGAGCTTCGCCCGTTCTGCAACTGCTTTCAGGCAGTCGAGGAAGTCGAGTTTCGGGTTGCACCCCGCGGTCGGGAACACGAGGCTGCAAGTCTTGTCCGACTTCGCCTTCCAGGCCTTCAGACTCTTCACCAGCTTTGAAGGGATGGGTATCTCGCGCTCTTTGTATGCCTTCGGAGTCCATCCCCGATCGGGCTTGTGGCTGACGCGGACCGCGGCCGCACTCAGGTTCACATCGGACCAGTACGTGTGCATGACTTCCTGCTCTCGCATTCCCGTCATCAGGAAGAACTCATACCAGAGCCGCTCTTCGGAGTCGCACACCTTGAACAGCTTGTCGAGTTCTGCCTGCTCGTACATCTCCGGTTCTTCTTCCGTGTAGCGCGGCCAATCGTTCTTGCCCACCAGACCGCGAACCCCGTTCGCCTTCAGAAATGTCATCACCGTTTCAAATTTGTTGTAGACCGATCGCGGAGATTGCTTCTTTTCCTCCCGAAGGAACCCAGAGAACTTCAGCAGGTCATGGCGATCGATCTCGTGCATGTAGAGCTTGCGGCAAGACTCGGTGAAATAGTTCAGCGCGGTCGTGTACGCCGCCAGGGTCTTTGGCTTCTTTGTGAGCTCCGTTTCCTCCAGGAACTTGGCGACTGCGGCCACAACCGAACGGTGTCCGTTCCCATTCTCGGGCAGGACCGATACGCCGTTGTTGAGCGCGTTGAGTTCGGCTTCTTTGCGCTGGCGACGTGCTGCGGCATCCTGTGCATCCTTGCCCACGGAAAGGCGGACCCGCCGGCCGTTCTCGCGCCACTCAAGGTAATACGCGCCCTCTGGGTGCCGCTCTTGCTTTCCGTTCACAATGACCACGTCCGGCTTGACTCGGCCATTCGGCGACTCCGCTACCGCGCAGTACCGGAGCCCGTCCGTGGTTTGTATCCGTTTCGTGAGATTGACCGAGTACCCTCCGGTTCTCATCACGAACCGCTTCTGATTCTCGCGGCGAGTGACGTACTCCAGGTTCGACGCCTCGTTGTGCGTGTAGTCGCCGTCCTTCTGAGCGATCTCGTGTGCGGGCGGGCAGTCGCCTAGAAACGCCGAAGCCACCAGGCCGTGCACAGTGCATTTTCGTTGGAAGCCGTCGCTGGAAAGGGTGACGTACAGCCGCCCATTCTTCATCTTGATGGGCTGCAGGATCTTGCTGGTTTGAGTATTGCGGACTTGCCCTAGATCGGAGACTTGATAAGCGCCGTCATATCCGGCGATGTCGCGCCATTGCTGGGCCATACCTCACTGCTCCTTTTGCCGGGGCTACCCCTGAAAAAGTATACCCCGTGGACTCAGCGTAGGTATCACATGCTTGTAACATGCTGATAATAAAAGTAATGGCGGAGAGGGAGGGATTCGAACCCCCGATACCCTTTCGGGTATGCCGGTTTTCAAGACCGGAGCCATCAACCACTCGGCCACCTCTCCGGATGCGATCATTCGGCGCGATCCAATTGCGCTCGGACGGCTGGTTTAGTTTACAACAGGCGCGATAACAGTCAGGGCAGCGGGTTGAATGCTTTGGAGTGAAATTCCATCACCTCGGCGAAGTGTGAGAGAAAATACGTCAAGCTGTGGTCGCCGGGATATGCGTGATACTCGTGCTTCACGCCTTCTTTTTGCAATTCGTCGTGCAGGGCGGCCGCGCCTTTTTCGAAGCCGTAGTTGTCATCCTGGCCACAGTTGAAATAGATCGCCATCTTCTTCAACGCTGCAGCATTTCGTTTTGCCAGAACGAATGGACTGTCCGCATTCCAGTGGGACACGTTGATCGGATTGCCGAACACCGCGGCGAGAACTCCTGCGAGTGGCGATCCTGCGCGTGACGCTGAATCCAGTGTTTGCGGGGACTCAGTAATGAGCGCCGCGCTTTGCGCGCTGACTGCCGAAAAGAGCTCTGGATGCGCGAAGGCGAAGCGCAGGGCGCCGTATCCTCCCATGGAGATCCCGCTGATGGCGCGCCCCGCGCGTCCGGGTCGGATGCGGTATTTACGCTCGATGTGAGGAAGAAACTCTCGCAGAAAAAAGTCGCTGTAGCGCATCGCACCGTCGGCGGAGTTGATGAAAAAGGTGCGGCGGCCCTCAGGCGCAACGATCAGGAAGTCGCCCATTTTGTGCTGGCGGCGAAGGTCGTCGAGCAGAGTCCAGCCACCGCTGTTGAAAAGCGTTTGCTCGTTGTCGCCCAGGCCGTGCAGGAAATAGAGTACGGGATAGCGCTTCGCAGGATGTTGTTTTGCGCCCTCATCGTAGCCCGAGGGCAAATAGACGCAATAGTGCACCAACTGCTTAAGGATGTGGCTGTTTAGGGCGTTGCAGTCGATGCGGCTCTGGGCGGCCGCCGAACCGCCGGCGATCAGAAGAAATAAGCAGACAAACCTGAGAGCGCGGATCATGCGGTTACTTACTCATAGCGGAGCGCCTGCACCGGATCGAGTTTGGCGGCACGGGAGGCCGGATAGAGGCCTGACACCAGGCTGACCACGAACGCAAAAATGATGCTGAACACTACCAGCCAAATCGGTACCGCCCAGAAATGTTCCGGAGGCACCGACTGGCTCTTGAGGTAGATGTTGATTCCGAAATTGATGATCTGGCCGATTGCCCAACCCAGCGCGACTCCCACAATTCCGCCCAGAATTCCCATGGCGCCGGCTTCAGCGAAAAAAAGTTTTTTCACATCGGCATCGCTGGCGCCAATCGCCTTCATGATGCCGATTTCGCGACGGCGCTCAAGAATCGCCATAACCAGGGTGTTAACTATGCCGATCGAAGCAACCGTTAACGCGAGGCTGCCGAAAATTCCAAGAAACGCGTACAAAACTCGGAACACCTGCCGCAAACTGTTGCTCGCATCGAGAATCGAGAACGTGGTGAAGCCCATTTTCTTGATGGAATCTTCCACGCCTTGCACCTGCGCGGGATCCTTAACACGCACACTGATCGACGAGTAAACTGGCTGCCCGGATGCCGCCTGCGAAATCTCACGGAGATCGGTCGGTTGCATAACGTGCAGGCTCTCGGCCAGCTTCAGCGGCAAAAAGACTTTCGCGCGCATGGGACCACGCATACTTTCCGGATCGAGATCGGAGACGCCGACGATTGTGAGCTTTTGCTCCCGCGATACAACCGAATAAGCGGCGCCCGAGATGCTGGCGTCGCCAGAAGCAGTTGCACCGCCGGCGGCAGCCTGCGGCGCCGGGCTCGCCTGGCGCTGTGCGTATCGCATTGTCAATTCCTTGCCGAGAAGCGGTTGAGCCAGTTCCGCAACGCTCGGCTCCGTCCCGCCGAGCGGTGGCGTCTTCCCCAGCAATTCCTCGGCAAAGGACTTTTGCAGGATCACTGCGGGCTCTGTGTCGGATGAAAAAAAGCGGCCTTGCATTCCGTCGCCGAAAGCGTCGTTGGATTTTGCGGACTGCGGCAGCGCTGAAATCATGGTGAGATGAGGCTTGTCTTCGTAACGCAACTCGGTGACGAAGCGAATATCGGGATAGGCCTCCATCACATTGGGCACGCGTTCGATTTCCTGCCTCGCCGGTTCATCCAGAATTCGGCTTTCGCCTGGCGCGGGGCCTTTGCGCTCTTCCTCGCGCCCCATTCCGCGCAATTCGCGACGCGAGGAAACCAGAACTGTGTCGAACAATCCGGATTTTGCCAGACGCCGTGAAAACAATTGCTGCAGGCCGGTGCCGAGCGAGAGCATCGCTACCAGCGACGCCACGCCCACCGAGATTCCGATCGTGGTCAGCGAGTTTCGCAACAACGATTCGCGCAGGTTGCGTAGCGCCAGTTCGGTTAAATCTGGAATCTTCACGACTCTCCTCCGATAGCGTCGACCGTGACGGGCGCATTCTGCCGATCGTCGATCAACTTGCCGTCAGCCAGAAAGATCATGCGCTGCGCGTAGCGTTCTGCCAGGGCTCGCTCGTGCGTCACCATCACGACCGTCATTCCCAGTTCGCGGTTGAATTCGCGAACCATATCCATGATTTCGGTTCCGGTGTGGCTGTCAAGATTTCCGGTGGGCTCGTCGGCCAGCAGAAGCTGTGGTTTGTTGATCAAAGCGCGAGCCAGGGCTGCCCTCTGTTGCTCACCGCCGGAAAGCTCGCTGGGACGATGGTCCATGCGCGCGAGCAAGCCCACGCGCTCCAGAGCTTCGCGAGCCAGATTCTGCCGCTGGCCGCGATCGACTTCCGCAAAGCGCAGCGGGAGTTCCACATTCTCCGCCAGCGTCATGCTGGGTATCAGATTGAACGATTGAAAAACCATTCCCACCACGTGCAATCGGTACTTGGCCAGCTCCTCGCGCGACAGTTTTGCCAGATCGCGACTCTGCACAAGGATGCTTCCCGAGGTTGGACGATCAAGGCCGGCGATTAAGTTGAGCATGGAAGACTTGCCGGAGCCCGAAGTCCCGAGGAGCGCGACGAATTCTCCGCTGCGAACCTCAAGCGAGACGCCGTCGACGGCGCGGATCACCGTCTCGCCCATACGGTAATGGCGACAAACATTTTCGCTGCGAATTGCTGTGGCATTGGTGGCGGCAGAAACTGCGGGGGCTGTATTCATGCGGATTAACGAATCTCTCCTCGTAGCACGCCCAGAGCGTCGCCGGCCTTCACCTCGGAACTCTTCGATTCTGCGCCGTTGCCGCTCACCGCGACGGCATCTCCTTCTCCCGGAGCCAGAAACAGATTTTCTTCGACCCCATGTTGCCGCGTGTAAAGGTCGTAGTAGCGGCCGCGCGTCGCGTAGAGTTGAGCGTGGGTGCCGCGTTCGACGATCTGGCCTTGTTCCATGACCATAATCTGGTCGGCACGCCGAATGGTCGAAAGCCGGTGTGCGATCACGAACGTGGTGCGGCCCTGCATCAGATACGAGAGACCTTGCTGGATCATCTGCTCCGATTCCGAATCGAGGCTGGAGGTGGCTTCGTCCAGAATTAGAATGCGAGGCTCCGCTAGGATCGCGCGGGCAATCGAAATCCTCTGCCGCTGTCCACCCGAAAGTTTCACGCCGCGCTCGCCAACCACGGTGTCGTATTTGTCGGCGAAAGACTCGGCAAACTCATCAACCCGCGCGATGCGGCATGCCCGCATGATTTCTTCCTCGGTGGCTTCGGGCCGCGAAAAGGCGACATTCTCCCGAATCGTTCCGTCGAACAAGAACGATTCCTGCAGCACGACTCCCAAGCGCGTGCGAAAAGAGTCGAGACGCACCGTGCTCAAGTCCGCGCCGTCCACCAGCACTCTGCCCTTCGACGGCACATAGAAGGCGGAGATCAAGCCAATCGTCGTCGACTTCCCCGAGCCAGAAGAGCCCACGAGCGCGGTCACTGTTCCAGGCGCGGAGTGGAACGACACATCGCGAAGAACGTCGTGGGTGCCATCGTAGCTGAAAGTCACATTTTCGAACGCAACCTCGCCCACAATGTCATGCAGTTCCACCGAGCGTCGAGGATCCTGATCCTCCGGCCGTTCGCCCATGATTTCTTGCGTGCGCTCCAAACCAGCGAGCGCTTCCGTAAGTTGCGTTCCGATCGAGACAACCTGCATGACAGGAGCGATCAAAAACACGAGTAAAAAGTTATAAGAAAAATAGCTGCCGGGAGTGAGCGTATGCGCCATCATCTGGCGCCCGCCCACATACATGGTCGCGGCTCCAACCACGCCGAGCAACACGCTGGCCGAAAGTCCCATCAGGGACGTGGCGGTCAGCGTGCGCATGACGTTATCGAGCAGGCGGCGAACGCCAGCGGCAAAAACTTTTTCTTCGCGCTTTTCCGCGTGATATCCCTTGATCACGCGAACGCCGCCCAGTGACTCCGTCAAGCGTCCAGTAACCTCGGCGTTGATTTTTCCGCGTTCGCGAAAAATAGGGCGAATCGTAGAAAACGCCCGGTTCAAAGCAAGCGCAAAGCAGCCCAGCGATCCGACGGCGATGAGGGTAAGGGGCACACTGATGCGAAGCAGAAGTACGAGCGCAATGCTGGCCGCAACCAATCCTCCGACAAAATCTACAAGGCCGGTGCCCAAAAGATTACGAACGCCCTCCACGTCACTCATGATGCGCGACACCAGAGCGCCGGTTTTATTGGCATCGTAAAAAGCTACCGGCAGACGCGAAATATGCGCTTGCACCTGTTGGCGAAGCTCGGCAATCAAGCGCTGGGCGGCTTTCGAAAGCAACTGAGTCAGGGAAAAAGAAGTTATGCCCTGGATGACCGTCGCCGTCAAAACCGATAACACGAGGGGCCGAAGAAGTCCCGTCTGATGCTTTACGACGACGTTATCAATCAGGAATTTCGACGAATAGGGCAGAACAAATCCAGCGAGCTTGTTGATCACCATCAGCACGAAGCCCACAGCGAGCAGTCCGCGCCGCGGACGCATCAGCTTCCAGACTTCCGGCCACACAGCCTTCAGACGCTGGATTTTCGGGCCCTTCGCGGCTTCTTTGGCTGGAGAACTCAATCTATTGTTTGACTCCGCTGGGATCGGATTCGCTTCATTATTACTGCATTGTCACATATCCAGCCTCCGCATGCTGCCCTATGAAAGGGCGGTCCAGACGTTGTATGCTCGGGGCGTGTCCCGCCCCTCCGCGCCGGAACGATCGCCGACTTTGGGTCTGTTGCTGGGCCTGCTCATCACGCTTTCCGCGGTGGTAGCCTATTCGGCCTATATCACGTGGCAAGTGACCGGGCTGCGCAAATTGCAGACCGGCCTGGTGGATCGCAACCGCAAGGATTCTTTGCAATTGCTGAGAATTCAGAACGACCTGAACTTGCTCGCGGTCGCCATGCGCGACATGGTGAGCAGCGACGAGCCTTATCCCCTGACCGCGTGGTCGGCGCAGTTTCAGCGGATTCGCACCGATCTGGACGATGCCATGCGGCTCGAAGCAGGGCTTGCTGTTGCCAGCCGAACTCCAGAGCAGAGCGCATTTCTCTCGTCATCATTGAATCAGTTCTGGAATGCCGTCGACCGCATTTTCGCGCTGGCCGGCGCAGGCAGGGAAAAAGAGGCGCGCGAACAGATCCAACTTTCCCTGCAGGAGCGCCAAGCTGCGCTCAGCACGGCGGTGGCTCGATTGCTCGTGCAAAACAGCGAAAACGAAGAGCAGGCGGGGCAGCGCATCGTGCAGATTTACGACCGCGTCCAGAGGCAGGTCTATGTCTTCCTGGCAGCGACGCTTCTGGCAATCCTGCTGAATGGACTCTCCGTGATCCGCTGGAACCGGCGGCTGTTCGCGCGTCTGGCCGAGGTTTCCGAACGGCGCAGCGAACTGGCGCAGAAGCTGATCGCCACGCAGGAATCAACGCTGCGTTACATTTCGCGGGAACTGCACGATGAGTTCGGCCAGATCCTTACTGCAGTTGGATCGATGCTGCGGCGCGCCGGGACGCATGCGCCAGAAGGTTCGTCGCTGCGGGCGGATTTGCAGGAAGTTCTGCAGATCGTGCAGACTACGCTGGAGAGCGTTCGCAGCCTCTCGCAGGCACTGCATCCCGTAATGCTGGACGAAGCCGGATTGGAGAGCACGCTCGACTGGTACATTCCTACCGCGGAACGGCAAACTGGAATTGCCATATCCTATGAGAAGCAGGGGGCAGCGTTTCCCGTGGATAGCGGAGCTGGGGTTCACGTCTACCGGATTCTGCAGGAGGCGCTCAACAATGTGGCGCGCCATTCCGGAGCAAAACAGGCGTGGGTGCGTTTGCGCTTCCTGCCGCAGGCTCTTGAGTTGGAAGTGGAGGATCACGGAGCTGGGTTTGCGGAGCATCCGAATAAGCGCGGGATTGGTTTGGTCGCCATGCGCGAGCGCTCGGAATTAATGGGTGGGCAGATTGTTTTTTCGCGCCCAACAGAAGGCGGAACTTTGGTGCGCCTCGACGTTCCCAGGGAGAAAGTAGAGTCCTATGGAAAAGAAGATCACAGTGTTGCTGGTGGATGATCACAGTTTGGTGCGGCGCGGCTTTCGCCGGATGTTGGAAGATGAGACCGACATGGACGTTGTGGGCGAAGCGGGCGACGGCGAGGAATCCATTAAGCTGGCCAGGAAGCTTCATCCCCAAGTGGTCGTCATGGACTGCGCGCTGCCCGGCATGAACGGCCTCGAAGCCACACGGCAGATCATCGAAGCCTCGCCAGATACGGCGGTTCTGATGCTCAGCATGCATTCGGAAGGAACGTGGGTCCGGCAGGCAATCGAAGCCGGGGCGAAGGGATACGTCCTGAAAAACGCGATGGACCTGGAGCTTGGCGCTGCGATTCGCAAGGTGGCAGCCGGTGAGACAGTTTTCGATCGGCAGGTCGAGCAGCGTTCCGCACTGAAGGGGGAACGAAGCGCGGCGCTCACACATCGAGAACTTGAAGTGTTGCAGATGATCGTCGATGGCAAGTCGAACAAGGAGATTGCGACCGCACTCGACCTCAGCGCCAATACTGTAGCGGTTCACCGCGCGAACATCATGTCCACGCTGGGCATTCACAAAACTGCGGAGTTGGTGGTCTACGCCATTCGCGCCGGGCTGGTGAACGTTCCGTGAATCGCAGGTCGTTCCTATGGGGATTGGCAGGAATCGCATCTTGCTCGCAGTTGCCTCGACTTCACGCTCTGCCGGGGCAGGCTGCGGCCGCTGCTCTCGGCCTTCGTTTCACTGATGTCACCGCGCAGGCGGGAATTCTCTTTGAGCACAATAGCGGAGCCTTCGGCGGAAAATTCCTGCCTGAGACTCTGGGTTCCGGCTGCGCTTTCCTCGACTACGATCGCGACGGTTGGCAGGACATTCTGCTGATCAATGGCACTGACTGGCCGGGACACAAGAAGCGCCGCACCACCCTGCGCCTTTACCGCAATAACGGCAACGGAACTTTCACAGACGTTACGGCGCATGCCGGACTCGATGTCGAAATGTATGGCATGGGCGTCGCGGTTGGCGATTACAACAACGACGGCTTCCCTGACATTCTCATCACGTGCGTGGGCCAGAACCGGCTCTTCCGCAACACCGGCAAAGGAACTTTCGTCGATGTAACCAACGCGAGCGGATTGGGCAAGCGCGAGGGATTCAGCACGTCGGCACTATGGTTTGACTACGACCGCGATGGGCTGCTCGATCTGTTTGTCTGCAACTACGTAAAGTGGTCGCCCGAACATGACGTCTTCTGCAGCCTCGACGGAAAGCACAAATCCTACTGCACGCCCGAAGCCTATCGCGGGGAGACCTGCTGGCTCTTTCATAATCGGGGCGACGGCACGTTCGAAGATGTCACTGCAATCAGTGGAATTTTCGATAGCAGTTCCAAATCGTTGGGAGTAGCGTTGTTCGATCAGAACCACAACGGCTGGCCCGATCTGCTCGTGGCCAACGATACTCAGCCGAACAAGCTCTATCGCAACCAGCACAATGGAACATTTAAGGATTCGGCGGTCGAGGCCGGAATCGCGTTCAGCAGTGAAGGCAAAGCCCGCGCCGGCATGGGCATTGACGTCGCCGACTTCGACAACTCCGGTACTCCGGGAGTCGCCATCACCAACTTCGACAACGAAATGATTGGGCTTTACCGCCTGAGCGGCAAGAGTTTCGAAGACATCGCACCGCAATCGGGAGTGGGCATCGCCTCCCGCAACAGCCTGGGCTTCGGCTGCGCCTTCCTCGATGTCAACCTGGATGGTTGGCTCGACTTTGCCGTGGCCAACGGCCACATCGACGAGACTGTCCGCAATATCCGCGGCAATGTGGGATACGCGCAGCCTCCCCAACTTTTTCTGAATCTGGGCAAGGGAATGTTTCACGATGTTGCGGCGGAAGCCGGCGGAAGTTTCGATCAGCCGAAAGTTGGCCGCGGACTGGCTTATGCCGACTTCGATCGCGATGGGGACCTTGATCTGCTTCTCACGACCAACAATGGACCGGCCTACCTCTATCGCAACGATTTGCTCAATGGGAATCGCAGCATTCGCTTTCGCCTGGTGGGGACGAAGTCAAATCGCGATGGAATCGGCGCCCAGGTGCGCGTGTTCGCCGGCGGACTAACTCAGTCCAGGCTGGTTAAAGGCGGCTCCAGCTACCTGTCGCAATCTGAACTACCAGTCACCTTTGGCTTGGAAAAGCGCGACCGCATCGATCGCGTGGTGATCGATTGGCCGAGCGGACGAACGGAGGAATATAAAAGTCTCGCGGCGGGCCGCTGCTATGAATGCACGGAAGGAAAAGGCATGGTTCCGCAGGATGGATTTTGACGCGAATCAGCGAACTGAGTCGGCAATCGCTGCCTTTACGACGTTTCCCGCTGCAGTTAAATCAATGTCAACGAAGTTATTGACTCGCAGGAATAGCGTGCTCGGATTTTTCATTCCCCACTTCTCATAGGGGACCGTAAAGTGCACGGTTGCAGTCCAATGATCCGCGGACAATTCCACTTCCGCGGGAACCATCATCTCGTGGTCCACACCGTGAATGCTGAATATTCCGTGGACCTTGACCGAAGATTTGCCAGGATTCGCGACCGTGCCTTCCACTCTATCGGGATGAAAAGCAATATCGGGATAGCGATTACTTTCTAATATTTCCTTGTGCATTTTGCGGTCGCGCGCGCCGCTGCCGCTGTTGCCGCTTTGCGCGTCGACCACAATCTCCCCCGAAATTTTACCGGTGGCGGGCTCGAACTCCAGCGATCCGTGTTTCAAACGAAAAGTTCCCCGCACGGTGTGAAGCACGTCTCCCACCGTGAACTTGACGGTGGTTTGCGCGGGATCAAGCTGAAATGCCTTGTCCTGGGCAGCGCTTTGGGCAACACAAGCGACCAGCAGCGTTGAAAGCGCCAACCCTATTCTTCGCCAACGAGCGCTCTGATTAAATCTACGGGCACGGTTCATGACCTTATGCGGTGAGCAGCCCCCATCCCAAAGTGAGTCCATCCACGGCAAGGTGCAATGGCGATAGCATGCCCACATGTAATCCGAGCAGGCGGCGGAATACCGCCGGATGTTTCTGAAAGGCCTGGAAGGTGCGCTGCTGCAGACGCGGGCGGCCGTCAAGCGTGAGCATCAATCGGGCCATCAGAAGCGGCCGCAGGGCAAGACGGCGATGCTCGTGCTCGTAGCGCTCCAGATCTCCCATGCGCAAGCAATCCGCCAGAACCATGGCTTGGCTGAATGCGAGGCAGAGCCCTTCGCCGGTAATGGCATCCACCGTACCCGAGGCGTCGCCGATCAGAGCGACGTTATCGCGACTCACGCGCTTCAGCTTGCAGGTCGCGGTCAGCGCGCCTCTTTCGTTAGAAGTAACGTCCGCCCCATCCAGCCGCGACTTCAAATCTGGAAACCGCTGCAGGGCCTCGGCGACCCGCAGTTTTGAATCGTGAGAAATCAACGCTACACAGACTTGATCATCCGCCACTGGCGTGACGTAAATCTGTCCTTGCGGTCCCCAATGCAACTCCATGTGGTCGGTCCACGGGGCCACGGCATAATGCTGGCGGAACGCGTAGCGGACCTGTCGTTTTCGAAAAGCATCGAGCTTCGCCCAGCGACGCACTCTCGAGCTACCGCCGTCTGCTCCAATGATCCAGCGCGCGCTCACCTTGCGGCTTCGCAGGTAAACGCCGTCCGGTGAGATTCCGGTCACCGGCGTCTGCCACAAGAAATCAATTCCCATTCGGGATGCATGCTCAGCAATCAGGCGATGCAACACGGGCCGCCGCACCCCCATGCCCGAAGCGCCATTCGGAAATTTTGCTTCGACCGCAAGCGCTGGGCTGAGAAAACGAATGCCTCGGAAAGGGTACCCATTCTGAGGCTTCAGCGAAATCCCAAGCTCCTGCAGAGCGGCAATGCCATCGGGCATCAGGCCTTCGCCGCACGGTTTATCGATCGGCATCTGTGCGCCATCGGCCACGACTACGCGAAATCCTTGCTGACGCGCGGCAATCGCCGCCGCCAGTCCTGCGGGACCACCACCGATCACGAATACGTCAGTCGAATTCAAGAAGGTCCATACCTCACCACCGTAAAAGTAAAAGCTCGGAACAAAATCCCGGGCCCATGGCCGCCAGCACGCCGAGCGTGCCGGGCTCTGGACGCCGGTTTCGCATGACATCTTCCAGCACCACCAGCACCGAGGCAGACGAAAGGTTCCCAACTTTTTTCAGGCAATCCCATGACGCATCGAGTTGGCCGTTGTGCAAGTCGAGTGCGGCCGCCGTTGCTTCCAGGACTTTCGGACCGCCAGTGTGGAGCACCCAACTCTTAATGTCGTCACGCTTGTGCCCGTGGTCGCCGAGAAACGAATCCACATCGTGACCCAGGTGCTCGCGGATCAGCACCGGTACCTCGGGAGAGAGCGTGATGCGGAATCCTTTCTCCGTCACCTTCCATCCCATCATCTGTTCCGTGTCAGGATAAAAAACCGATCGAGTCGCTAGAATCTCGGGTCCGGTGGCTGGCAGGTCGTCTCCGGTCACGATGGCCGCCGCCGAACCGTCGGCAAAAAGGCCCGAAGAAATAAGGTTCGCCACCGAGAGATCGTCACGTTGGATGGTCAGCGAGCAAAGCTCCACCGAAACCACTGCAGCGGCTTGCGATGGATAGGCGCGCACGTAATCCGCGGCGCGCGCAATGCCTGCGGCGCCCGCGACGCATCCCAGCCCGAAAATTGGCACGCGGCGGATGTTCGCCGGCAGCCCCATGCGATTGATCAGCAAGGCATCAATCGAAGGGCTGGAGATGCCGGTGACAGAAGTGAAAAATAATGCGCCCAGCGCACTCGGTTCCAGGCCGGCATGATGCAACGCGCGGCACAGGGATTGTTCGCCAAGTTCTTTCGCGACCTCAATCCACACATCGTTGGCTTGACCCCACGTCTGAAGGGCGTTGTACTTCTCCGGTTCCATCGCGAGGTGGCGGCCTTCGACCGCCACATTCTTGTGCAATCGCGCTAACATGGCGGGATTTCGCAGCTGGTCGCCCCAGAATTCCTGAAGTTTTTCTAAGAGGAAGTTTTGCGGATAGTAATGCTTGGGGAAGGCGCTCGCGGCGCTGGCGATTTTCATTTGTCAGGGTCCTGTCCCGGCACAGTGCCAGCGCCATCCCATGCCGGAAATCGAGACTGCTTGCTTAGATGGCCGGGCGCAGTTTGCGGTTGTACCGCAAGCTGGGTGCCGTTTTTAGCGTATTGTCCCAGTGCGACTGGGCCGAATTGTCACCCGATTGTTAAATCAAAAATGCTAGGTATGGCCCCGTGAAAAAAGCTTCGCTCGATCCTTTAGCTGCGGAACGCACGTCGAGCCAGACCCAGCGCTTCAGACCAGAACGCTCCGGGCGAGTGCGCAAGTTCTACCACATTTTGGATCGCTTGTACGAATTGATCGAGCTGCGAATCGGTGACCACGAGGGGCGGAGCGACCTTCAGAACTCGAAAGTTGTTTCCGCAGATCTGCGTCAGAAACCCCGAGTCGCGAAAAAGACGCATCACAACGATCTGGCCAAACTTGGCGGGATGCATCGCCGAGAATGCCTGATACGGGATGCTCAATCGGAGCTGGCTGGGTTCTTGAAATTCAATTCCCATCAGCAATCCCATCCCGCGAACTTCTTTTACCATTTCGAAGTCGCGCAGCGCTTCCGCCAGTCGCGCCTGCAAATACTTGCCGGCCTCAATGGAGCGCTGACCCAGATTCTCATTTTCCAGAACTTCCAGTGTGGCCAGCGCGGCCCGCATGGCCAAGCTGTTCTCACTGAATGTAGACGTATGAACGAATGCCCGTGGCAACGACGAATATACCGCATGGCACACCGCTTCCGTCATCAGCACCGCGCCGCACGGCACCAGGCCTCCGCTCATCGCCTTTTGCCAGAACGACCATATCAGGCTCAACGCCGAATTCGTGCGCCGCGAGAAAGGGACCGGTCCGGTACATTCCCGTTTGCACTTCGTCGAGCACAAACAGCGTGCCATAGCGCCGGCACAGCGATTCTGCGATCCGCAAGTAGTCGGGATCAGGAACGCAGACTCCCGCCTCCGACTGAACCGGCTCAACAATGAACGCCGCGTAACGCTTGCTCTTCAGTTCGCGCTCCAGATCGCCCAGGTCGCCGAACGGAACGGCGAACGTTTCTGGCAGAAGCGGACCGAAGCCCTCGCTCCAAAGCTTATCGCTCATCAGCGACAGCGCGCCGCAGGTCAGCCCGTGAAAAGCATGCTCGGCACAAAGGATTCCTGCACGCTTGGTGTGGGCTCGCGCAAACTTGATGGCAGCTTCCACCCCCTCGCTGCCGGAAGAGCAGAAAAACGCCCTCGCTAAACGCCCGCCCGCCCGCGTGCACAATTTCTGCGCCAGTTCTCCGGCCAGATCTGCAACGTGCGTCTGAATCATCGCCGGACCACCGCGTTCCAGTTCGATTTGCAACGCCCGCACAACCGCAGGATGATTATGACCGACATTGTGAACGCAGTAACCGGAAAGAAAATCCAGGATGCGCCTGCCGTCGTCGGTGAACAGTTCTGCTCCGAGGCAGCGCTCATACCGCACGTTCATCTGGAGTAAATCAAGGAGCCGCACCCATTCCGGGTTTACCCGCTGGGCGTAGCGCTCCGACGACTGTGTAGCCTGTTCGATTTGGACAGAACTAGCCATTCGCTCCTTGTGACGGAAATCTAGGGGGTCACCGCAATCGAAGTCGGCGCACCCGGCAGAGTATAGGTATTGACGGAAGTGAGCGTGCCAGTGCTGGTGTCGAGTTCGAAGGACTGAATCTTGGGAGTCGTCTGATTGCCAACAAATATGTACTTGCCACCCGGATCCGTCGCGAGCACGCTGGGGGACGCTCCCGTGGCAAACGGCGAATTGGTCAGCAGGTTGAGGGCGCCCGCAGCCGCACCCTGCCCGCCGACAGAGTAAGCTGCGACGTTGCCGGAGCCCTGGTTGGCTACGAACATATACTTGCCGGACTTGTCGATCAAAAGTGCGAGAGGCCCGGTGTATTGCTCACCGATAGGCGAATTCGAGAATGGTGCGAGTGAGCCGTCTGACTTGATCGTGAATTCCGAAATCGAATTATCCAGCTTGTTTGCCGTGTACAGAAAACCTCCGTCCGGCGAAATCGTCAGTCCGTACGGACCGTTGCCGGTTACGAAGGGTGAGCCGGGAACCGGAATATTGCTAATCTGCCCTTGATTCACGCTAAAGGCTTCGATGTATCCAGGAAATCCGACGCCGGTCACATACAGAAAGTTTCCCGAGACGGCGAGGTTGAACGGACTCAATCCCATTTGAAATGGAGAACTCGGGACCTCAGTGAGAGCACCGGTCGTGGCATTAATGGAAAATACTGAAACGTTCTGCGAACCGGAGTTGCCGACGTAGAGGAAGGTTCCGGCCGAATCCATCGCCAGCACGGTGGGCGCCGTCCCCACTTGAGTGCGAGGGGTGACTTCATTGATCGCGCCACCGGACGAAATCGTGAAGAGTGAAACGTCGCCCGGTGAATCCCCCGTGTTTGCGGCGTACATGAATTTTCTGGACGGATGAATCACCAAGGACTGCACCGCGGCCCCTGCCGTAATCGGACTGCCCGCCAGTTGCGTGAGGATGCCGGAGTTTGGGTCTTCGCGGTAAACCACGATCTCATTCAACCCGGGTACGGCCACATACAAATACCGGCCGCTGGTAACCCCACAACTCAAACATATGGCCACGCTCACGCAAACAAGGAACAGAGCCGCTGCTTTCTTTCGCATCCGTAACTCCTGGTGGAAGTTGAAAACGACAACTGGGAAATCGCTGGTTCCCGGCAACACGGGACGAAATGTATTTCTCTCAAGCGGTAAAACCGGTAACCCCTATCATACGGGACAAGGGGTCCCTCGCGCAGCAAGCAGGCTGTTCTTGCTGGTGCGATGCGCAATTTCTAGTGACAGGTTGCACTGGGCGTCTAGTTTAGCCCATTTGGCATTCAGTGCGCAGGGCTGGGACGGGGAGTGCCTGCAGAGGAAGGCTCTGGCCGAGCCTTCTCCTCGTCGCCGCCTCCGAGCGCCAATCGCAAGCGGTCCATATAGACGTAAACCACCGGGGTAGTAAACAGCGTCAGCATCTGGCTGACAATTAGGCCGCCTACGATTGTGATTCCCAACGGCCGGTGCAATTCCGATCCGGTGCCCGTGCCCAACGCCAGTGGGAGACCGCCCAGCAGCGCTGCCATCGTGGTCATCATGATTGGCCGGAAACGTAGGATACAAGCGTCGAAAATCGCCTCTACGGGCGGCTTTCCCTGCGTGCGTTCCACGTCCAGGGCGACATCAATCATCATGATGGCATTCTTTTTCACCAAGCCAATCAGCAGGATAATTCCAATCGTTCCAATCACGTTTAGTTCGTTGTGCGTCAAAAGCAGCGCCAGCAGAGCCCCCACGCCCGCCGATGGCAGAGTCGAGAGGATGGTTATGGGATGGATGTAGCTCTCATAAAGCATTCCCAACACAATGTAGACGGTAACCAAGGCGGTCAGAATCAGGATCGGCTCGCTCGAAAGCGAATCCTGAAAAGCTGCCGCCGTGCCTTGAAAGCTGGCCGAAATGGTCGGAGGGAAGCCGATGGTGCGTTCGGCGTCTTCAATCGCCTGGGTCGCTTCGCCAAGGGAGACGCCAGGCGCCAGGTTGAACGAAATCGTGACCGACGGCACTTGCCCCTGGTGATTCACCGCCAGCGGGGTATTCGACGGCTCATAGTGTGTGAACGCAGCCAGCGGCACGGGCGTTCCTGCCGTGGATCGCAGATAAATGTTTTGCAGGGCCTCGGGAGTCTGCTGGAACTGCGGCGCAACTTCCATGACGACGTGATACTGGTTGAGCGGCCGGTACATCGTCGATACTTGCCGCTGTCCAAAGGCATCGTAAAGGGCATTGTCCAAAGTCTGGGGAGTAATTCCGAGACGGCTCGCCGTGTCGCGATCGATCACCAACTTTGCCTGCAGTCCTTTATCTTGCTGGTCCGAGTTCTGATCGCGCAACTGGGGCAGAGTTCTCAATTTCTGCAACAGACGCGGGGCCCAGTTGTTCAAGTCGTCCAGGTTTGCGCTCTGCAGCGTGTACTGATACTGCGCATTGCCAAAGCGTCCGCCGATGGTCAGATCCTGAGCGGCCTGCAAGATCAGCGTGGCGCCCGGCACCACGGCGAGTTTTCCGCGCAGGCGATTGATCACATCGTCCGCAGTCACTAATGGGCAGCGCTGCCAAAAATGCTGCAGATGGCAAACATTCCGTTCCTCCAGCGGCTTGAGCATCATGAAGAACCGTCCCTGGTTTTGGGCGGTATTTCCGCCGGCGAATCCAACCACCGAATCGACTGCCGGATCTTTCATCACGATGTCCACGTAGCGGTACATCTTGTCGCTCATGGATTGAAATGAGATGTCCTGCGCGCCCACCACGCCGCCCATGATGCGTCCCGTATCCTGCTGCGGGAAGAAGCCCTTGGGAACCTTGATGTAAAGGAATACGCTTAGACACGCCACGCCGATCGTCACGGCCAGCACCACTGGCTGATGTGCTAGTACCCACTTCAGCGAATGGCGGTAGCTGGCCAGAAGCCTATCGAAAAGCCATTCGCTCGCGCGGTAGAACAAATTGTGCTTCTCTTCTTTCGCTGGTCGCAGGAACTTTGCGCACATCGTCGGTGTAGTCGTCAGAGAAATCACCAGCGACATGCCAATGGCAATGCTCAGCGTGACTGCGAATTCCCGGAAAAGCCGTCCCACAATCCCACCCATCATCAGCAGCGGAATGAAAACGGCCACGAGCGAAGTGCTCATGGAGACTACGGTAAACCCAATTTCAGACGCGCCCTTGAACGCCGCTTGCAACGCCCCCATGCCGTGCTCCAGGTAGCGCGTAATGTTCTCCAGCACGACGATCGCGTCATCCACCACGAACCCGGTCGAAATCGCCAGCGCCATCAGAGACAAATTATCCAAGCTGTAGCCGAGCAGGTACATCCCCCCGAAGGTGCCTATCAGAGACAGCGGTACTGCGATGCTTGGAATGATGGTGGCGCGCACTGTTCGCAGGAACGCAAACACCACCAGGATTACCAGGATTACGGAGATGATCAAGGTTGTTTCAATATCTTTTACCGAAGCACGCACCGTCACGGTGCGGTCCATCGCGACCATCAAATGTATCGCTGGAGAGACCGACGACTGCAGATACGGCATCAACGCTCGTACACGGTCAACGGTATCAATGATGTTGGCTCCCGGCTGTCGGAAGAGGACGATCAGAACGCCGCGCTTGCCATTGGCCAATCCAATTTGCCGTCGATCTGTGACCGCGTCTTGAACGTCAGCCACATCTCCCAAACGTACAGCCGCGCCGTTGTGGAAGGCCACGATCAATGGGCGGTACTGATCTGCCGTGAAAAGTTGATCGTTATCGTCGAAAGTATAGGTCGTGGTGTTATCCGATACTTCGCCCTTGGGCCGGTTCGCGTTCGCGGCATTTAAAGCGTTCCGGACTGTGTCCAGGCCAATTCCAAGTTTGTTGAGCAAGGTGGGATTCACTTCCGCTCGTACTGCCGGCTGCGATGAACCCCACACGAAAACTTGTCCAACGCCGTCCACCTGCGCTACCTTTTGCGCCAGGACAGAGTCCGCGGCGTCGTATAGTTGCGGCACGGTCTGGGTGTCGGACGTCAGAGCAATAATGAAAATTGGCGCGTCCGCAGGGTTTGCCTTGCGGTAACTGGGATTGCTGGGCAAGTTGGCGGGTAGTTGGCTGCGAGCCGCATTAATTGACGCCTGCACATCGCGCGCGGCGGCATTGATGTCCCGGTTCAGATCAAATTGCAGCGTGATGCCGGTCGAACCCAGTTGACTTGAGGAAGTCATCTGATTTACGCCCGAGATGCGACCGAACTGCCGCTCCAACGGCGTTGCCACCGCCGAAGCCATGGTTTGCGGGTCTGCACCCGGCAAACTTGCGCCCACCCCGATCACCGGAAAATCCACTCTCGGCAGCGAAGCTACCGGAAGGAAATCGAAGGCGAGGATTCCCGAGAGCAGCAGCGCAGCCGCCAGCAGCGATGTACCGATTGGGCGCCGGATAAATGGGGCAGAAATACTCATCTTCTAATCCGCCGACATCGGCTCCTGCGGAATCGGATTGCCGATGCGGTAGCGTGAAAATCTTTGAGCCAGCCGGTCAAACCACAGATAAACTACGGGCGTTGTATACAGCGTGAGCAATTGGCTGAGCAGCAGTCCGCCTACGATCGTAATGCCCAGCGGACGACGCAGTTCCGCGCCGGTTCCCGACCCCAGCGCCAGCGGCAACCCGCCCAGCAGCGCCGCCATTGTCGTCATCATGATGGGCCGGAAGCGGAGCAGGCACGCCTGGTAAATCGCTTCCTCGGGAGGTTTATGCTCCTCGCGCTCCGCCTCCAGAGCGAAGTCAATCATCATGATGGCGTTCTTTTTCACAATGCCGATCAGAAGAATGATGCCGATCAGGGCCACCACGGTTAAGTCATTCCCCGTGAGCATCAGCGCCAGAATCGCGCCCACGCCCGCTGAGGGCAACGTAGAAAGAATCGTAATCGGATGGATGTAGCTCTCGTACAGAACGCCAAGTACGATGTAGACCGTGATCACGGCCGCCAGAATGAGATAGGGCTCCGAGGCCAGCGAGTTCTGAAATGCCGCCGCCGTTCCCTGAAACGCAGCGTGAATACTGGTCGGCAACTGGATATCTTTCTCCGCTTGCTGAATCTGCTTGGTCGCGTCGCCCAGCGACGCCCCCGGCGCAAGGTTGAAAGAGAGCGTCACCACAGGGAACTGCCCCTGATGGTTGACGGCGAGCGAAGCGCTGCCTGACTTCATTCGCGTGAAGGTCGTGATCGGAACCGGTGCGCCGCTGGTGGTCACCGCCGCTCCGTTGGCTGTGGGCGCGCCGCTGTTCGGAGTCACCGTGCTGGGCCGGATATAAATATTTTCCAGGTCCGCCGGAGTCTGCGCAAAACTGGGCAGCACCTCCAGAATCACGTGATATTGATTCAACTGCGTGAATATGGTCGAAACCTGCCGCTGCCCGAACGCGTCGTACAGAGTGTTATCAATGGCCTGCGGGAAAATCCCCAGCCTTGAAGCCGTGTCTCGGTCAATGGTGACGTTCGTCTTGAGTCCATTGTTGAGCTGGTCGGTCGCCACATCGCGCAACGCAGGCAAGGTTTGCAGCTTGGCAACGAGCTTCGGCGTCCACTGCGAGAGTTCCTGCGCATCCGCATCTTCAATCGAATACTGGAATTGCGTGCGGCTGACTCGGTCTTCTACCGTCAAATCCTGCACTGGTTGCATGTAAAGCGTGATGCCGTCGACCTTCGCCAACTCTGGCTGCAGGCGCCGGATGATCGCGGAAGCGTCCTCTGTGCGCTCATCTCGCGGTTTCAAATTAATCTGAATTCGGCCTTCGTTTGGGGTCGTGTTCGTGCCATCGACCCCGATAAACGATGACAGACTGTCTACTGCCTTATCTTGCAGAATAACTTTCGCTAGCTCCTGCTGCCGCCGTGCCATGGCGTCGAAGGAAATGGAATCTGGCGCTTCCGAGACTCCTAGAATTACTCCCGTATCCTGCACCGGGAAAAATCCTTTGGGCACGATTACATACAAAAACAGCGTCAGCACCAGCGTGCCGAACGTCACCAACAGGGTTACGGTCTGGTGCTGCAACACCACTTTTACGGTACGTCCGTAAAACGCGATGATCCGGTTGTAATAATCTTCGGTGATCTCGTAGAACCGTCCCTTTTCGCCTTCCTTGCGATGCTTCAACAGCTTCGCGCTCATCATTGGCGTCAGCGACAGAGACACTCCAGCCGACACCAGAATCGTGACCGCCAGCGTAACCGCAAACTCGCGGAACAATCTTCCGACGATGTCGCCCATGAACAGCAGCGGGATGAGCACCGCAATCAGCGAGACGGTTAGCGACACAATCGTGAAGCCGATCTGTCCCGCACCCTTCAAAGCTGCATCGAGCGGGGAATCTCCAGCTTCCAGAAAGCGGTCGATATTTTCGATCATCACGATAGCGTCATCCACTACGAAGCCCGTGGAAATGGTTAGCGCCATCAGCGTCAGGTTGTTAAGGCTGTAGCCCAGCAGGTACATCACCCCGAACGTTCCGATCAGCGAGAGCGGCACGGCTACGCTGGGAATCACGGTCGCTGAGAGATTCCGCAAAAACAGAAACACAACCAGCACCACCAGCGCAATCGACAGCATCAGTTCAAATTCCACATCCTTGACGGAAGCTCGGATGGTGGTGGTGCGGTCGGTGAGAATCTGCACCTTCACCGCCGTGGGCAGCGAAGCCTGCAACTGCGGCAACAGCTTTTTGATCCGGTCCACCACGCTGATGATGTTGGCCCCGGGCTGTCGTTGAATGTTGACGATGACCGCTGGCGTCAGATTCATCCAGGCGGCGAGCTGGTCATTTTCCGTTCCGTCGATGACGTTGGCAACGTCACTTAACCGCACCGGCGAACCGTTGTGATAGGCCACCACGATGGGCTTGTACTGAGCGCTTGAAAAAAGCTGATCATTGGCGCCGATCGTGTAGGACTGCCGGGCGCCGTCGATCACGCCCTTGGCCTGATCCACGTTCGCCTGCGCCAGCGCTGCGCGCAAATCCTCCAGGCTTAATCCGTACGATGCCAGCGCGGTCGGATTAGCCTGAATCCGCACCGCCGGCTTTTGCCCGCCGCTGATCGAAACCAGCCCTACGCCCGGCAACTGCGAAATCTTCTGCGCCAGCGACGTGTCCGCCATATCCTCCACCTTCGATAAAGGCAGGGAATCGGAAGTCAGGGCCAGCGTCAGAATCGGAGCGTCGGCGGGATTCACCTTGTTGTAAATGGGCGGATTCGGGAGGTCCGTCGGCAGATACGTGGAGCCGGAGTTGATCGCAGCCTGTACCTGCTGCTCTTCCACATCGATATTCTGATCGAGGCCAAACTGCAGCGTGATTACCGAACTGCCAAATGAACTGGTCGACGTCATCTGGCTCAGTCCGGGCACCTGGCCAAATTGCCGCTCCAGCGGAGACGTGACCGACGAAGCCATCACATCCGGGTCGGCGCCCGGATAGAACGTGACCACCTGAATGGTCGGGTAATCGACCTCAGGGAGTGCCGAGACTGGCAGTTGCATGAATGCAACCCAGCCCACCAGCAGCACGCCCACCATGAGCAGCGTGGTTGCCACCGGCCGAAGAATGAATAATCGTGAAGGACTCATGAACCTGAGCTGCCTGAACCTGCACCCGCCTCGCCGACGGTCGGCGAAGACGGATGCTTGCCGGCCGATCCTGTGGCACGCGGTTCAATCCGGCTGCCTCTCTGGAGTTTGTCCTGCCCATCGGTCACAACCGTTTCGCCGGGATTAAGCCCTGCGGTGATCACCGTGCTATCTCCCTGCGTCAGCGACACGGTCACCGCGCGATCCTCCACGGTTTTGTCAGGGTTCACCGTATACACAAACGTCCCCTGTGGCCCACGCAGAATCGCAGCGGTCGGCACCACGGTGCTGTTCTTTCGTGTCTCCAGCAGCAGGTCGGCATTCACAAACTGGTTCGGCCAGAGAACATTGTCTTTGTTGTCGAAGATGGCCTTGAGCTTGGCCGTGCCGGTCGTCGGATCAATTTGGTTGTCGATGGTCAGCAACTTGCCCGTGGCCAGCTTTGTCTGATCGTCGCGGCTGAAGGCATCTACCTCGAGCGTTCCTTTCTTCATGTGCTGCGACACTGTCGGCAACACGTCCTCCGTGAGCGTGAAGATCACGGCAATCGGCTGCAACTGCGTCAGAATCAGCATGGGAGTTGTGTCCGAGGCGTGAACGATGTTGCCGGGATCGACTTGCCGCAATCCGACTCGCCCGTCGAACGGCGCCGTGATGTGGCAATAAACGATCTGCAGCTTCGCGGTCTCGATCTGCGCCTGATCGGTGCGGACCGTGCCCTCAAGCTGATCCACGAGAGCCTTCTGCGTGTCGACCTGCTGCTGCGCAATGCTGCCGGAGGGAATCAGCGCCGTATAACGCTGCAAGTTCAACTGCGCGTCGCGCAGCTGTGCCTGGTCGCGAAATAACTGTGCCTGCATTTGGTCCAGTTGCGCCTGGAAAGGACGAGAGTCAATCTCGATCAGCAGGTCTCCTTTCTTGACGTTTTGGCCCTCGCGGAAGTTCACCTTCATGATCTGTCCGTCAACGCGGCTCTTGATGTTCGCGGTGTTGAATGCAGTCACCGATCCCAAGCCCGTCAGGTAAACCGGCACGTCTTGCCGCTGCACCTGCGCGATGGCCACAGAAACAGCGCGAGGCCCGGCGGCCTGCGCCTTCTGCTGTTTAGAGTCGGCGCCGCCGCAGCCAAGGAACGATGCGCATACTGCCGCAAGGACGAAGAGCGCGATGGTGGGCGAAAAACGAACTAGCTTCGCGCGCACTGTTGTATTAAAAAGATCAATCATATTCACAGGTTAGTCCGTCGCCGTTCTGTTTCGGCCCAGGCTCGGCAGGAAGCACGAGTATTAGACGTAAGCATTGTAGGCTCGGTTGCGGTAACTCTACCCAGGGAGGCAGGAAATTATGCCTAGGGGCCTCCCCACTCGAGTGGATCAGGTAGGAACCAAAACGCAGTTGCTCAGCTAAAACCGTACCTATCCAGCATCAACTGCGGCCCAGTAACTGGTCAAGACCAGGGCGAAGGTTTTACAAATCTTTACTCGCTTTGACCTTTTGTGACCGACAGAATTTTAGTAACACAAAACTAAGAAAAAACTACGAAGTAAGAGTGTGAACCAAATCAGGGGTTCTCTCCGCATTCTCTGCCTCGTCCCAGCGATCTCGGCGTTAAAGGCTTTTCGTGTCAAACATCATCCGAGTTGTGGAAGGATGACGAGCCTCATACGCCGTGATTTCCGCTTCATGTTGAAGCGTGAGCCCGATGTCGTCCAGCCCGTTCAACAGACAATGCCGAATAAATTCGTCAATCGGAAATTTCGCGCGGAAGCCCTGCTCGTCGCGCACTTCGCATTTTTCGAGGTCAATCGTAATTTGGTAATCGTCGATGTCCTGCGCGGCGCGCATCAGCTGGGCAACTTCTTCCTCACTCAGTCGCACGGCAAGAAATCCATTTTTGGTGCTGTTGTTCGCGAAGATATCCGCGAACGAAGAAGAAATCACCGCCCGAAAACCGAAGTCGGCCAGGGCCCACACCGCATGTTCGCGCGACGATCCACACCCAAAATTCTTCCCCGCAACCAGAACGCTCGCGCCTTCGTAGCGCGGCTCATGCAAGACGAAGTCAGGATTCTTTTTCCCGTCTCCGCTGAATCGCCAGTCATAAAAAAGAAACTGTCCAAAGCCGGTTTTCTCGATCCGCTTCAAGAATTGCTTGGGAATAATCTGGTCGGTATCGACGTTAACGCGGTCCAACGGCGCCACAAGCCCTCGATGCACAGTAAATGGTTTCATTTCGTCTTCCTGTAGGCCGACTTAAGCTACCGCCGTTTCGGGCGATGCCTTCTTCAACACGACCACATCATATTCACGCAATACCCCGGCTCCTACTGACCACTGGCCACCGTCTTACTGATACTTCCAATTCCGAATATCCGTGAAGTGTCCCGCAATCGCCGCCGCGGCCGCCATCATCGGGCTCACCAGATGCGTCCGCCCTCCGCGCCCCTGCCGCCCTTCGAAATTACGGTTACTTGTCGAAGCGCACCGCTCCCCCGGCTGCAAAATGTCCGGATTCATCCCCAGGCACATCGAGCATCCTGACTCGCGCCACTCAAATCCCGCATCCTGAAAAATCCGGTGCAGTCCTTCCTGCTCCGCCGCCCGCTTCACCGTCTGCGATCCCGGCACCACCATCGCCCGCACCTTCGAGTTCACGTGATGCCCGCGTGCCACTCGCGCCGCTGCCCGCAAATCTTCGATCCGCGAATTCGTGCACGATCCAATAAACACGCGATCGATGCCAATATCTTCAATCCGCCGCCCCGGTTCCAGCCCCATATACTGCAGCGCAAGTTCCGCCGCTCGACGGTCCGATTCTTCCAGTCCTTTAATCTCGGGCACGCGCCCCGTCACCGGAGCCACCATTCCTGGATTCGTTCCCCACGTCACGAACGGACAAAGCTGCGCGCCATCAATCTCCACGACTTCATCAAACGTCGCACCGTCGTCGGAGGGCAGGCTTCGCCAGTACGCGACCGCCTTCTCCCACTCCGCATCCCGCGGGGCGAATCGCTTTCCTTTCACATATGCGATGGTCGTCTCATCGGGCGCCACCATCCCGGCCCGGGCCCCCGCCTCGATGCTCATGTTGCACAGGGTCATGCGGCCTTCCATCGAAAGCGACCGGACCGCCTGCCCCGCATACTCGATTACGTGCCCGGTCGCGCCGTCCGTCCCGATCTGCCCAATAATTCCCAGCGCCAGATCCTTCGCAGTAACGCCGTCGGCCAACCGCCCGCGAACATCAATCTTCATCGTCTTCGGCATCTGTTGCGCCAGGCACTGCGTCGCCAGCACATGCTCCACCTCCGACGTGCCAATCCCGAAGGCCAGCGCTCCAAATGCCCCGTGCGTGCTGGTATGGCTGTCGCCGCATACGATCGTCATCCCCGGCTGCGTCAACCCTAACTCTGGACCAATCACATGCACGATCCCCTGCTCTGGCGAGTCCATGTCAAACAGCCGGATCCCGAATTCTTTGCAGTTGCTCTGCAACGCAGCAATCTGCTTCGCAGCGATCAAATCCGTAATCGGAGTGCCGCGCGGTTCGGTAGGAATGTTGTGATCGACGGTAGCGACAGTACGCGCCGGCTGCCGGACTTTTCTCCCCGCAGCCCGTAGCCCGTCGAAAGCCTGCGGAGAAGTCACCTCATGCACCAGGTGCAAATCGATGTAGAGAATCGGCGACCGTCCCGCCGGTTTCGCCACCAGGTGTGCATCCCAGATCTTCTCGAATAAAGTGTGCCCTGCCATAGTTGCCATAAAAATGAAAAGTGAGCTGACGATTAGTTTTTCACAGGCCGCCAAACGCGAGCAAGATGGGGCCATGTAGGGATGGCCGCCTCGTCTGTCCGGTCGACCGAAACTCGACGATCGTTGCAGCCGTCGCACCCCAGCTCAACCAAAAAGCTACAATCCTTCCAATGCAGAAAAAAATGTTCTGGATCATCTTCATGCTGCTCGGGTTGGTAGCTGATGTCCTGCTCCCCTTCTGGTGGGCCCTCGCCGCCACCATCCCGATCCTTTTCATCTCATGGTGGATTGTCTACCGCAGCGACTGGTTCTAGCGCGCCAGACTGAGTGAGTAATCTCGCCGCGTTGCGTCACCATGGACCAGCGTTAACAATGGCAATTGCCTGCGCGACTCAATCATTTACTCCGCAATTTCGAGGAGTTAGAAGCAAGAAAAACATGCCGCAGAAGGCCGCCATGCGCTTCATGCTTACCTATCGTCTCGCGCAAATATCGAGAAACCAAGAATCACCGCGGCCGGGTGATCGCTCCCTGCGACGCCGACGAAACGAGCGCCGCATATTTCGCGAACACGCCGGTCGGATACCGCGCTGCCGGCGTCTTCCACTGCGCCATCCGCTGCCGCAACACTTCATCGCTGAGCTCGACCTCGAGCACGCGCCGGTTCACATCGAAGCGAATCATATCGCCATCACGCACACCGGCGATGGGGCCGCCGAGCGCCGCCTCCGGAGAAACGTGTCCCGCCATCAGCCCGCGAGTTGCGCCGCTGAAGCGCCCATCGGTCAACAGAGCCACCGATCCGCCCAGTCCCTCGCCCACAATCGCCGCCGTCACGCCCAGCATCTCGCGCATTCCCGGGCCGCCCTTCGGCCCCTCGTTGCGAATCACCACCACGTCGCCCGCTTTAATCTTCTTGGCGGTGACCGCGGCCATCGCATCTTCTTCGGATTCAAATACGCGGGCCGGGCCGCGCTGCTCCAGTCGTTCGTGCCCGCTGATCTTGGCGACGCAACCTTCTGGCGCCAGGTTTCCCTTGAGGATCACCAAACCGCCGGTCGCTTTCAAGGGCTTGTCCAGCGGAACAATGACTTCCTGTCCCGGAGTTTCGACCGCGCTTTCCGTCTCGACACCAATCGTTTGGCCGGTTACGGTTTTCGCCGATGAATGCAGATATTTCCCGTTCAGCAACCGCCGCGCCAGCAAGCGAATGCCGCCCGCGCGATGCATGTCGGAAGCGACGAACCGCCCCGAAGGTTTCAAATCGGCAAGCAGGGGAGTACGAGCGCTCACGGTTTGAAAATCTTCAATCTCCAACCCGACGCCGGCCTCGCGCGCAATGGCAAGCAGGTGCAGAACCGCATTCGTCGAACCGCCTGTCGCCGCTACGGATGCAATCGCATTCTCGAACGCCTCTCGCGTCAGAATGTCGCGCGGCATAATTCCGCTCTGCAGAACATTCATCACCACTTTGCCGCAGGCGAAGGAAATTTCGTCTTTCTGCGGATCCATTGCGGGAACGCTGTTGAAGCCCATCGGAGAGAGCCCAATCATCTCCATCACCGTCGACATGGTATTCGCCGTGTATTGCCCGCCGCATGCGCCCGCACCCGGACACGCTGCGTCTTCCAGTTCGCGCAAATCTTTGTCGCTCATCTTGCCCGCAACGTTCGCGCCGATCGCCTCGTATACGTCCTGAATGGTGACATCTTTCCCGCGATAACTCCCGGGCGCAATCGTCCCTCCGTACAGCACCATGCCGGGAAGGTTCATTCGCGCTAGCGCCATTGCCGCCGCCGGAATCGTCTTATCGCAGCCCACCACGCACACCACCGCGTCGAACATCTGCCCGCGGCACACCAACTCGATCGAGTCCGCAATCAATTCGCGGCTTACCAGCGATGCTCGCATTCCTTCCGTGCCCATGGTTTCGCCGTCGGAGATGGCGATGGTGTTGAACTCCATCGGCGTGCCGCCGGCCGCGCGAATCCCTTCTTTCACCTTCGCCGACAAGCGCCGCAAGTGAAAGTTGCAGGGCATGGTTTCGATCCAGGTATTCGCCACGCCGATCAGCGGCCGGCTCAGGTCGGCATCGGTGAACCCAATGGCCTTGAACATGGAGCGCGCACCCGCGCGGTCGCGCCCTTCAGTGATTCCACGACTAATGTGCTTGAGATCCATAGTCAGAGATTACAAGACCTGCAACCAGATGTGAAACGACGTGCTTCAGAGCGTGCTCTGAAACGAAAAACGGGAGCCTGCCGTCGCAACAGGCTCCCAGTCTGACGCTGTTCAAAACTTTTCCTGCCATCCACGATGTGTGAAATTATGCGCGCGCCGCAGTCCGCGATTCTTCCATCACTACACCCGCCGGAGGATGCGGCGAAGCCCATGTCGCCGTATGCGCCGCGCTGGAACTGACTTTGATGACGTCGGCGATGCCGTACCATTCCCGGTAGAGCTGCCCCACCTGCTTCTGATTCACCTCGAGCGCCAGCGTAACCTGGTGATCGTGCTCAGCCGGTTCCGCCTGCACAACTGGCAGATCGAGCGCCCGCCGCGAAGCTGCATTCAGGATGCGCATCAACGTCCCCTGCGTGTTGCGATAGCGAATGTGAAAGGTCTGCATTGCTTGCTCCCTTGGTTCTGGGTGGATTTCCACTACTGTGTCGGTTCCTCTTCCAGCAACATCTCCGAAAGCGCCGCTCCCGCGGGAACCATCGGAAACACATTGGCCTCCGGCGCGCAATCAAACACCAGCAACTCCGGATCCGGCGAATGCAGGAACCGGTCGATCTGCTCCCCGGTTTCACCCGACACGGGAAATTCCCGCATCGCGTCTTCGTTCAACCGGAAGCTGTGAATCTTGTATGCCTTGGCAATCTCCACGAAATCCGGATTGTCGCTCAGATCCGTTTCGGCGTAGTTGCGCTGGTAAAACAGCTGCTGCCACTGCCGCACCATCCCCAAATATTTGTTGTCGATGATGACCATCTTCACCGGCAATCCCAGCCGATGCACCGTCGCCAGTTCTTGGATGTTCATCTGAAATCCGCCGTCGCCGGAAACGCAAAGCACGCACGTATCGGGCTTCGCGAGTTGCACGCCCACCGCCGCCGGCAGCGCAAAGCCCATCGCTCCTAGCCCGCCCGACGTAATGAATCCGCGCGGCGACGCTGACCGGTAACGCTGCGCCGCCCACATCTGATGTTGTCCCACGTCGGTAAGCACAACGCTGTCCTGCGGCAACCGGCTGAACAGTTCGTCAAGAAAACGAATCGTCGGTTGTGCCAGCCCTCGCGGATCCAGTTCTGCGCGCTCGGCGCCGCACGCGACCGTCCGCCACGAACTGAAGTCCGGAACAGAATGCCGCCGCAATTCCGCCTGAAATGCCGGAATCGTATCCGCCAGGTTTCCAATCACCGGCAAATCGCAGGGACGCACCCGGTCTAGTTGCGCCGGATCAATTTCAAAGTGAGCGATCTTTGCGTGCGGGGCAAACCGAGTGGGCTCGCCCGTCACCCGGTCATCCAGTCGCGCTCCAAACACCAGCAGCAAGTCAGTTTCGTGCAGCGCCATGTTCGCAGCGCGCGTTCCGTGCATCCCGACCATCCCCAGGTAATACGGCGCCTCCGGCGGCACCGCTCCCAGTCCGTGCACAGTCGCAAATGTTGGAATATTCAGCTCATCGAGCAACCGCCGCAACTCCGGAATCGCTCCCGACAATTTCGCGCCCGCGCCCACCAGCGCCACAGGCTTCGAAGACTGCCGCAGCAGAGCGACGATTGTGTCCGTGAATCCGCCGTCCGCTTTTGCATCGGCAGGCCGTGCGTGCGGCGTAAATTTCACTGGCCCGGAAAATTCTCTCTTCGCCTTGAGCAAATCGGTAGGGACGTCGATCACCACCGGCCCTGGGCGCCCGCTCCGAGCCCAGTAGAATCCCTCGGCAATCGCCTCGGGAATCTCGTCAATGGTGCGCACCAGGCGACTCCATTTGGTGAGCGAGAGCGTCACCCCAAAAACATCCGTCTCCTGAAATGCATCCGTGCCGATCAGTGCGCTGCGCACCTGGCCGGTAATGCAAACCAGGGGAACCGAATCCATCTTCGCATCGGCAATGCCCGTGACCAGGTTGGTTGCCCCCGGCCCGCTGGTCGCCATTGCCACGCCCACTTCTCCCGTCACCCGCGCGTAGCCTTCCGCCGCAAATACAGCGCCTTGCTCATGCCGCGTCAGAATGTGTCGTACGCCGCTGCCCTCAAGAGCGTCATACAGCGGCATGATCGCGCCGCCGGGGTAGCCAAACACCAACTCTACCCCTTCCGCGCGCAGGCACCGCAGAACGATGTCGGCTCCCTTAAGCATTCACCACCTGTTTACCGGGATCTTTAGGAGCCTCGGCGGGTTTCTTGCCTTCCTTGGGCAGCCAACTCATCATGCCGCGAAGTTGCGCCCCCACGATCTCGATCGGATGCTGCTTCTCTTTCTCGCGGAGCGCGTTGAACTTCTTACAACCACTGCTGTTCTCCGCAATCCATTCCCGCGCGAACTCGCCGCTCTGAATATCGGCCAGCGTCTTCTTCATCGCCGCGCGCGTTGCGTCGCCCACGACCTGCTCGCCGCGCGTGAGGTCGCCATATTCCGCCGTGTTCGAAATGGAGTGGCGCATCCGGCTCAGGCCGCCTTCGTAGATCAAGTCGACGATTAGCTTGGTCTCGTGCAGGCACTCAAAGTACGCAATCTCCGGTGCGTATCCGGCCTCGACCAGCGTTTCGAATCCCTTCTTGATCAGCGAGGTCAACCCGCCGCAGAGCACCGCCTGCTCGCCGAATAAATCGCTCTCGGTCTCTTCCTTGAAAGTCGTCTGCAGAACTCCGGCGCGCGTCGAGCCGATGCCGTGCGCATAGGCCAGCGCGAGTTCGTGCGCGCGGCCGCTGGCATCCTGCTGGATCGCAATCAGCGACGGCACCCCGCGCCCTTCGCTGTATACGCGTCTCACCAGGTGTCCCGGACTCTTCGGCGCGATCATCACTACATCCACGTCAGCTGGCGGGACGATCGTCTTGAAATGAATGCTGAAGCCATGCGACACGCCCAGAACTTTTCCGGGATGCAGGTAGGGCTTAATGAACTGTTCATAAACCTGCGCCTGGGTTTCGTCGGGAGTGAGTACGTGGATCCAATCGGCGCGCTTGGCCGCCTCATCGGGCGCTACCACGACCATGCCGTCGGCCCTAGCTTGCTGCGCGCTCGGCCGGTTCGGGTCGAGGCCGATAATGACCTTGTATCCGCTGTCGCGCAAATTCTGCGCCTGCGCGTGTCCTTGGCTGCCGTAGCCCAGGATAGCGATCGTTTTGCCCTTCAGCGCCTCGGGATTGGCATCCCGTTCATAAAAAATTTTGACCACTCGCGTGCTCCTCTCCAAACTAAAAACCGACCGGTCGGTCGGTTTCCATAAATGCTACCTATCCGCCCACGCACTGTCAAGCGCGAAGTCTGATGCGTCCTCGGTTGGCTTTCCCATGCGCAACTGTTTACCATGGCACGCGATGACTCGCGAAGCTCCGGTTGATTCCCGGCAGGAAATCCTGCGCACGGCCGCCCGTCTGTTTCAGCAGCGTGGATACGACGCGACCTCCATGAACGACGTCGCCGCTGCCCTCAAGCTTAGCAAAGGAGGGCTCTACCATCACTTTCAGAGCAAGGACGAGATCCTTTTCGAGATCATGAACCATGCCATGGAGATTACCCAGGAACTGGTCATCGCCCCGGTTCGCCGCATCGTCGGCCCCGAAGAGCGCCTGCGCGCGCTGATTCGCCTGCACATTGAAGTCGTGCTCAGCCCGCGCGACCGCGAGATCACGGTTATGCTGCATGAGAATCATCCGCTTCCGCCCGCGCTTCGTAAGCGCATCAATACTCGCAAGAAGGAATACATTCATTTCGTCGAGAGCCTCATCACCGACGTACAGGCCAGCGCTCAACGCAACCGTCATACGAAATGCGCGGTCAGCCCGCGCGCCGCCGCCTTCGCGCTGCTCGGCATGATCAATTGGATTTACCAGTGGTATAAACCGGAAGGCGACTTGCAGGCCAACAATCTCGTCCCGCAATTCACCGATCTCGTCTTCGGGGGCATTCTCGCTTGAGGGCTCAGTTCGCATACCTTCCGAGCATTGCACAGCAATTGTCGGAGAGCGGCAAGTTGTACGAAGAATTCCTACGCGTGCCCGCCATGAGCGCTGGACTCTACGTGTTGCCTGCAGGATCGACCGACCCGCAACGCCCGCATCATGAAGATGAGATGTATTACGTGTTGCGCGGAAGAGCGCAGTTCAAAGCTGGCAATGAAGACCGGGAAATTTGCGCGGGCAGCGTTCTCTTCGTCGCCGCGGAACTGGAACACCGCTTCCACGACATCACAGAGGAACTGGCCCTGCTGGTTTTCTTCGCGCCCGCGGAGAGCTAGGCGTCACTTGTGGGGTGGAATCCAATACACTTCTTCCTTCACCGCTACCTTGTCCGTAAATCCGCGCCGCTTCAGAATCGCCTTGCTGTGCTCGATCATCTCCGGATGCCCGCATAAATAGGCCACCGTATTGCTGGCATCCAGTTCCCAATGGTCCGCATATTTGCGCAGGATATCGTCGGCGCGGCCGATTTCACCGGACCAGTCTTCGTGATCCCACGGGCGGCTCACCGTAGGCACGTACTTGAACCAGGGCAAATCTTTGTCAAAATGGTTCAGTTCATCGAGATAACCGAATTCCCAGGGACGGCTCGCGCCATTGAGCAAATAAAGTTTGTGCGTGCCGTCGAAGCGGCCCTCTCTCCACTCTTTGGAGAGCGTGCGCACGTAGCTCACAAAGGGCGCGACTCCGGTCACGGTTGAGATCAGCAGATGATTTGTTCGTCCGCTCTGCATATCGAGCGCGAATTTGCCTTTTGGAATCTTCCGCATGAGCAACTGGTCGCCGGGTTGCAATTTGTGCAGCAGAGGCGTGAGCGCGCCTTCGGGTACCAGTTCGAAGAAGAACTCAACCTCATCTTCCGCGGGCGACGACGCGATGGAATACGGCCGCTCCACGCGCTTTCCATTGGCCTCGACGCCCAGGGTCGCATACTGCCCCGGCACAAAATGAAACTCTCCTCCGCTGCGGACGCGGAACATCCACAGGTCGGGAGAAAAATCGACGCGCTTAATCACCTGCGCGTGAAAGAATTTTTCGTCAGGAATCGTCATCTCGCCCATCTCACTCAAATAGGTAAATACCGCGCTGTTCCAACCATGAGAGCTTAAGTATTGGATTCAGCGGGGGTCGAATCGTTTCGCGCGCACGCGACACACCGAGCCTTCACATTCCAACCGAACGGTCGTACGGTGCTGGGAGTTGGAATATCCTAGCTGGAATTCCGTTCTTTGGGAAGCGCCTTCTTACCGCTGAAAAGAGAGTTTCAGAAAACCGCAGCTTTGGAAATGGCGCGGCTTATGGCCGCGCCCGTAAACGTGCAGAACAAGAAGGGCTTTCGCTGTCGTGGCGACGCCCTCTACTTCCCCACCACCAGCACCACGAAGCTGTCGGGAAGAATCGGCGGCCTGGGACGCGGATTATCTGCAGTCGGCGCAGGCCTCGGTCCAAATTGGGCCGTGACCACGAAAATGTTGTGCGTCTTCTCGTCGAGCGCCAGCGTGCGCGCGCCCTTCTGCGTGGTCACGTTTTCGGCCACGCTGAATTTATCTTTCGATTCCTCCTTTACGACGGTAAGCACACCGTCTCGGCCGCACGAGGCAAATGCCAACTCGGTCTTCGGATCGAACGCGGTCGCATCCACACCTTCTCCAATGGCGGGCGTGGCCAGGACCTTTCCGCTATCAGCATCGACCACGGCCATCATTTTGTTCTCGCAGCCCACGAACAGCCTGCGGTGCTTGCGATCAATTGATAATCCGCTGGGCGAAGTGCAGGGCGCGAGCGGCCATGTCGCCTTCACCTCCAGCTTGCTCGGATCGATGGCCGTCAGCTCGCTCTTATCTTCGATGTTGACGAATATCTCCCCTTTCGCATCGCTGGCCGCGAACTCGGGCTTGCCGTCCAGCTTGATGGTTCCAAGAACTTTTCCGCTGCTGGCATCGATGGCCGTTGAATCCTGGCTGCGCCCGTTAAAGGTGAACACGCGCTTGGTTGCGGGATCGTAAAGAATCGCGTCGGGATTCTCGCCCACTTTAACCTTGCTGCTCGTCGCCAGAGTCTTCATGTCAAAAATACTGACGGTTCCTTCCCGACCGTTACTTGTAAATCCGCGTCCCAGTTCCGGCGCCAAGGCAATGCCATGGACTCCCGGCGTGTCGGCGATGTCCCCCACGCTCTTCCCTGAATCCGCATCGATCACCATCACGTGGGTGCCGCGAGAAATGTAGACACGACGCGCCTCGGCGTCCGCGGTCAGATAGTCCCAGCCTCCCTCGCCGCCTAGTTTGTAAGTCTTTATGACGCGGTATCCCGGACCAGCCGCGGCCAGAGCCACCGCCGCCAGGGACACACTGATCACCGAAACCAACCACTTCGACTTCGTGCGCATCAATTCCTCCTCATGCCTGCGTGGAATCGCGAATGTAACGAACCGGGGCCCCTTCCCACGTTCGCCAGTTCGCGTTTTTGCATCCAATCCTTAGGATTGAAACCGAAGTAACTTTACCGTATTTCGGCCCCAATCCTAGACTTCATTATATGGATGTTTCACAGTCACGCTTTTCCGGCCTGGGCGCGCCGCTCACTCCTGCGGGAACGGCCGATGCTCGCTTGCAGCCAACGCCAGACTTCGGCACTCTCGGACCTGGTTCCGACATCAAGGCGAGCCTGCCCGGGGCCACTCCAGGTCCAGTCTCCTCCGCGAACCCGCGACGTTTCGCTCCCATCCTCGCCGCCGCCATCGGAATGTTTGCGGCTCTCGTCGCCGGCAATATCGGCCATGCGCAAGCGGCTTGGTCAAAATTTGAGAATCTGTTCTCCCTGCAAACCGCCGCGCCCGCTTCCGCCAAAGATGTCCACCAACTTGATCGGATGAAGCCGCAGAAGCAGGCTGAAGCTTTGTTGGAACTCGCCGTGGGCAACAACGAAGGCGCTGTCGATCAGATTTCCTCGCGCGTCGATCGCTGGCGCGGAAAAGTAGACTGGGACTCGCAGATAGCCAACCTCACAACCGCAGCTTTAAACTCGAATGACATGCGCGTACGGCAGTCCGGCGTTGAAGTCGAGCTTGCAGCCTACGGGCTGGCAAAGAATACCGCCAGCCTCGACTACCTGCTTCGGACTGCGGAATCTTCGAATCATGCGCGCAAGATTTGGGCCTTGTGGTCGCTCGGCTTGATGGGAAACCGCGGGGTTGAAACTGACCGCGTGGTGCAGGCGCTAACGGCTCACCTCAAAGACTCCGACGAAGATTCGCGACGCTGGGCCGTGGAAGCCATGGCTTTGTCCGGGGCCACGGGAACGATCGACCCCCTGCTGCAGACCATCCACGATGATCCTTCCGCGATTGTGAGGGAGAGGGCGGCCTGCGGGATCGCAGAATCTGGCCTGTTTACACAAGAGCAACGCATGAGCGCGGTTCCGCAGCTGATAGGTTACACCGACGACGTATCGCTCGATGCTCAAACCCACGCCTGGGCCGCGCAAGCTCTCTCCGACATCACTCACCAGCATTTTGGCACCGACGCCGAAGCCTGGCGCAATTGGTACAACTCCAGCAAAACCGACTGAGAATCCTAAGGCCCCTCGAAAGGGCGCGGCTTTAGCCGCTGAAGGTGCGCTCTCAATGCCCGGAATGATACGGATGCCCCTTCAAAATCGTGAACGCGCGATACAACTGCTCGAGCAACACAACTCGCGCCAATTCATGCGCCAGCGTCATTTTTCCGAGTGAGAGCATATGCTGCGCGGCCGCTCGCGCCGCATTGCTGAAACCGTCCGCGCCGCCGATCGCAAACACAAGCGGCAGCGGATTCCGATCCTGGTAGTCGGCTAGAAACTTGGCGAACTGCTCGGAAGAAAATTCCTTGCCACGCGAATCCATCAAGATTAGCGTCGACTTCACCGTAGCTTTCCCCACCCCGCGCCCGCATAATTCGAGCAACGCCGCTTCATCTCGGAGGGTGACGCCTTCACTCGGCACGTAACGCGAAATTCTCTTGAGATATTCTTCAGTCAGCGCCGCGATCGCCGGTTCTTTCGTCTTGCCAATCCACGCAATCTTGATCTTCACGGCCGCGCCACTCTCACTTCTTTCCCGACGCCAGTACGACGGATGCTCCGAAGGCTATTTTTTCGCCGTCCCAATATTGCCCCACGGCGTTGTGCACCTCAGCATGAACGGCCTGCCACTTGTCAGCGGGAACACGCTCCAGCATGGGACGAAAGGGGACAGCCACGGCGCGCACCTGCTCCCAGACTTCCTCCACCGGTCCTGGCCAAGCCCACGGGAGCGTTTTGGTCTCTTCCTCGATCGCGAAGAACCCAGCTTTGCGCAAGACTTGCGACAGACTGCCCGCCGCGGCAAACTTAAAGGGATCCGGGCCGCCCGGC
The DNA here is from genome assembly GCA_963708335.1 of uncultured Acidobacteriaceae bacterium. Lineage (GTDB taxonomy): Bacteria > Acidobacteriota > Terriglobia > Terriglobales > Acidobacteriaceae > Sulfotelmatobacter. The sequence continues at coordinate 1,152,523 of OY970205.1, forward strand.
GGAAGCAGCGCTCCTCCAACATGCCGATGGACCACGCCCATCATGCTTTCCCAGTACGGCTGTTCGAAAGGTCCCCACGCCAGAAAACACGCTCGCGCGCCTGGACGCAGGACGCGACGCAGTTCCCGCAAGGCCAGCACCGGATCAGCGAAGAACATTACGCCAAAGCGCGAAGTTGCCAAGTCGAAGTTTTCATCGGGAAAAGGCAGGCTCTGCGCGTCCGCCTGCTGCGTTTTGAAGTTGGTTAGCCCGCGAGTGCGCGCGCGCTTTGCTGCAATCTCCAGCAGATCGGCGCTGAGATCGAGCGCGGTGACTTGCCCCTGTGATCCGACACGCGATGCCAGACTGATCGCAGGCTCGCCGGTTCCGCTGGCCAAGTCCAGCACTTCCATCCCCGGCGTCGGCTGCGCATATTCCACTAGCGCATCGGTTACGGGCTGGCCCATTGCCGCTGATTTAGCCTTCCACTTCTCCGAGGCAACCAGGCGATATTGGCTTCCCCAATCATGCTTGGATTCTGACTGCGAGGCCATGGGGCTTTCCGGTTCCAGCGAAGAGTTACGAGGCCTTCCTAACTTTCAGCTTTTTCTTTTTCGGCGCGGCCAGCGACGGCTGCAGTTTTCGCTTGCGCGGAATCGTTTTTAAATCGTCTGGCTCAAGCCGTTTCGCCGACTTCCACAGCCGCTCCAGATCGTAAAACTTGCGCGCCTTCTCGGAAAAAACGTGCACTACGAAATCCACGTAGTCGATCAGCACCCATTCTGCTTGCTTGTAACCCTCGACATGCGCCGGCCGCAAGTCTGCAGCCTTCAGGCGCAACTCCACTTCGTCCGCGATGGCTTGCACCTGGCGCGGATTGGTCCCGCTACACAGGACAAAGTAGTCGGTGAACGCGCCCGACCCTTTTTCCATTTCCAGAATGCTGAGTTCTTCGGCCTTCTTCTCGAGGCAGGCTTGGATGGCGGCGGCGATTTGTTGTTTGAGTGCGCTCTTCTTCACAGGATCAATGAAATCGTCGGTAAGCGGTCGTTAGTCGTTCGTCTCGATCTCTATTGTAACTGACACTCGCTTCGCGCCTGCGCCGTTGGGAGTGAGAAATGTTAAAAGAAAAAAAATGATTTTGCACAAGTTGGCTCGTGCAAGGACTAGCGAGCAGCGGCCAACGATCCTTTATACAACCCCATCTTCTTGATGTACTCCGCTACCGGCGTGTCGACAAACCGGCCCAAAGCCTTGCCCGACGCCGCAGCCTGTCGAATCGCAGTAGCCGACGCGGGTTGATGCAGGTCTCCGAGCAAATGAATGGTCGCACCCTTCAACACCAGATCGCCCGTGGCCTTGTGTTTCTGAAATGGTTTCGTCACCTCTGGCCGCGGACGCAGGCTCGCTGGCAATGCGTTGGCTACGTCGGCCAGCGAATATCCTGGCCGGTTCGCCACCACAAACTCGCACTCTCGGAATAGCGCTTCCGCCTCATGCCAGTTTGCAATGTCCGCAAACGCGTCCATGCCGATCAGAAAGAAAAGCTTGCCGCTGGGCTTAAAATCCCGCTTAAGCTTCCTAATGGTGTCAATCGTATAATTCGGTTTTTCCTGCCTGTCTTTACGATTTGGGACGGTCTCTTCCGCAGCCTCCAGCAATGAGGGCACAAAAGCCTTCTCCGCCGCCGTCGCCAGCGCCAGCATGGCAAATCGGTGGACGAATGGCGTAAGCGGCTGCCGCTGTTTATGAGGCGGAACGTTCGCCGGCACGAAATAGATTCGATTCAGTTTGTATTGCGCGAGTGCCACCCGCGCCAGCGCTAAATGCCCACGGTGCACCGGATCGAACGTCCCGCCAAAGAGTCCAACATTCATGAATAAGGGGTAATTAGAATTCGGTCAGCCCGCCCTAGTGTCCAGATTCCCGCCCATACATGCAAGCTGAATCGCATTCGCATCGTCCAATCGGCCATCTTTTCTTGGGCTTACGGCCCGATCCCTAGTATCTTTTCCGTAAAACCGAAATGAACTCCTGTAACTATCCAGTTTCCCGTTATGGAACTAGGATTAGGCCATGCGAGTAACCCTCCCCCTACTTCGCATTCCCGCCGCACGTGCACCCATCCTCCGGTATGGGGTCGCCGTTCTTAGTACTGCCCTGGCCCTGATTCCCACGGTCCTGCTTGCCGACGTATCCGAAAGCCGCCTGGCTCTCTTTGGCGTCGCTGTGATGGTCAGCGCCTGGTATGGGGGCTGGAAGCCGGGACTGGTCGCCACCGCTTTTGCCCTCACCGTAAGCGCCTACTTCACCCTCACCGGCGTTCACAGCGCTGTCGAATCGCGTACCGCCATCGTCCGCCTCTCTCTGTTCTTTTTCGTGGCCATGCTGATTTGCTGGCTGAACGCGGCTTTGCGCGCCTCCCAGGAGAATTTACGCCGCTCCGAGGCAAATTTCCGTTCGCTCGTCACCAACGCTCCGTATGGCATCTGCCGCTGCGACTCAACCGGAAAAATTCTCGATGCCAATCCTGCTTTCCTCCAGGCGCTTGGCCTTTCTTCCACCAATGAACTGATTGGGCAGCATATTTTTGGCCTCTATGCGGAGAACGATCAGTGGTTCGCTCTCGCCGATTTCCTTCGCTCCGCGCAACCTTTCAAGGGTCTGACTGCGGAGTGGAAGCGCAAAGACGGCAATACTACCGTCGTTCGCATCTCCGGCCGCTCCGTGACCAACGGCTCTGACGGAAGAGTTGTCTTCGAGCTGTTTGCCGAGGACGTGACGGAACGTCGCATCCTCGAGCAACAATTGCGACAGTCCCAGAAGATGGAAGCCATTGGCCGTCTCGCCGGTGGCATCGCCCACGATTTCAACAACCTGCTGATGGTGATTTCCGGCTACTCCGAGTTCCTTCTCGAGCGCCTCGGGGCCGAGCCGCATCTGCGCGGTCCGGCGCAGGAGATCGCCGGCGCCGCCGACCGCGCCTCTTCGTTAACTCGCCAACTCCTGGCCTTCAGTCGTAAGCAAATGCTCGCCCCGCGAATCGTCAGCCTGAACGACGTAGTCACGGAAAATATCAAAATGCTCACTCGCATGATTGGCGAGGACATCGACCTGGTCATGGTCCCGGGCCCGAATCTCTGGTCCGTCCGCGCCGACGCCGGACAAATCGACCAGGTCATCATGAATCTTGCAGTCAACGCCCGCGACGCCATGGCCTCCGGCGGCAAACTCACCATTGAGACCTCTAACGTGACCCTCGACGAAGACTACGCCCGCATTCACGCGCCCTTACCCTCCGGCGACTACGTCATGGTCGCCATTAGCGATACCGGCGAGGGCATGGACAACGAGACGCAGTCGCACATCTTCGAACCTTTCTTTACCACCAAGGGAACGAAGGGAACTGGCCTCGGACTGTCTACCGTCTACGGCATCGTTAAGCAGAGTGGCGGATACATTTGGGTGCACAGTGAATTGGGCCGGGGAACGACATTCAAGATTTACTTGCCGCGTGTAGCCTCCGCTGGTCCGGCCGCGCATGTCGCTGCTCCGGTTGAATACCGCAAAGTCGAGCCCGGCACCGAAACTATCTTGCTCGTCGAGGACGAAGCCAACCTGCGCTACCTCGCCCGCCAATATCTGGAAAAACAGGGATACAAGGTGATCGAAGCCGCCGACGGCGCCGTCGCCATGCAGATCGCAGTCGCCCACGACAAGGTGATCCACCTGCTGCTTACCGACGTGATCATGCCGGGCATGAATGGCCGCGAGTTGGCCCAGCGTATTTGTGAAATTCGTCCCAACGTGAAAGTTCTCTACATGTCCGGCTATACCGAGAATGTGATCGGACACAACGGCATGCTGGATGCCGGCGTACGCCTCCTTCAGAAGCCCTTCACCCTTCGCGACCTGAAAACCAAAGTTCGCGAAGTGCTCGATGCAACTCCAACTCCCCCGGAGGTCGATATGTCTGTGCAGTCCGCTGCAACACTTCACGCCGCACGCGCCAAGGAGGCTCCTCCCATGCGCGCGCAACGATTCCATATCCAATTGCCACTCCGTTACCGCCGTCTCGGTGAAAAGGAATGGCACGCAGGCACCACCGAAAACATCAGCCGGTCTGGAATGCTTTTTGAAGCTGATGAAGTATTGCAGCCCGCGGTCCAACTGGAAATCAATCTGGTACTCCCGCAAGAGATTGCCGGACTCTCCTCCACGGAAGTAGTCTGTCGCGGAGAAGTCGTCCGCACAGTCGAGGCCCGCGGCGAAACCGTAACTCCCGCGTTGGCCGCACGCATTTTGCAATACCACTTCCAGCACGGTCCGCTGCCGCGAGCGTAAAATAGCGGCGGGTTTTGTGGAATATGGGGAAGGCGGCCTGCGGGCCGCCTTTATTGTCTGCCTGGTACTGTCGGTGCCAACTCCGCCTGAGTTGAGATTCCGATAAGATTGACCTTCGATCGGGTCTCAATGAGAAAACTGCTGCGCTTTTTTCAGCCCTCGCACCAGCACACTGCATTCTCCGCGACCTTGCTGCTGATGGGGACAGTGATGCTGTCGCGCGTAATTGGCTACGCACGCGAAGCATATATTGCGTTCGCGTTCGGGGCGGGATCGCAGACCGACGCGTACGTGACAGCCTTCACCCTTCCGGATTTTCTCAACTATATTGTTGCCGGGGGCGCAGCCTCCATCACTTTCATCTCCATCTACACCCGATTTCTGGCGGAAAAGCGCGACACCGATGCTCAGAAAACATTTTCCATCATCATCACGGTCATGACTGCGGTGATGATTGTGGGAACGATCGCGACGGAGATTTTCGCGCCGCAGTTTTTGCGCTGGTATGTGAAGGATTTCAAGCCGGACCAAATCGAACTTTGCGTCCACCTGACCCGGATTCTGCTGCCGGCGCAGATCTTCTTTTACGTTGGCGGGGTGGTCTCTGCGGTCTTGCTTTCGCACCGACTGTTCCTGCTGCCTGCCTTCGGGCCCCTCATTTACAACGCGTTCATCATTCTGGGCGGGGTGGTCGGGGGACGGCATTTTGGGATTGCTTCGCTGGCGTATGGAGCGTTGGCGGGAAGTGTTGCCGGCCCGTTTCTGGCCAGCGTGATTGGGGCGGCACGCATTGGAACCGGGTACCGGCCGTCGTTTGATATTACCAATCCAGCGTTTCGGGAGTGGGTGCGTTTGTCGGTGCCGCTGATGCTGGGAGTCTCGCTGGTGACGGCGGATGACTGGATCCTGCGACACTATGCGGCGAGCGGCGTGGGCGACATTGCCCGGCTCAATTATGCGAAGCGGCTGTTCGCCGTGCCGATTGCGGTGTTGGGACAGGCCACGGGGCAGGCCTCGTTGCCGTTCTTTGCGCGGCTGTTCAACGAGAAGCGGCTGAAGGATTTTGCCAGCACCGTGAATGATTCCGTCTACCGGGTCGCGGCCGCGTCATTTCTGGCGACCGGGTGGATGATGGCGGCAGCTTTGCCGCTAATCGACCTGGTTTACCGGCGTGGAAAATTTCTTTTTGCAGATACGCAGATGACCGGAATTTACTTTTTCTGGTTCTCGATTTCTCTTGCGTTGTGGGCGGCTCAGGGGCTGTATGCACGCGCGTTTTATGCGGCCGGGGATACGCTTACGCCGATGGTGGCGGTCAGCGTGATTACGCTGGCGTCCCTGCCGGTGTATTCGAGCTTGTTTCATACTTTCGGAGTGGTGGGGCTGGCGTGGGCATCGGATATAGGGATTGGGGTGAACCTGCTGGCGCTAGCGTTCCTACTGCACTACCGGAAACTTGTTTCGTTGAGGGAAATGCGATGGGGGGAGCTAGCCAAGGCTGCTCTTACTGCGGTGATAGCAGGAGGGCTCAGCTATGAAGTGGCGAAAATCGTGCCGCTTGCGATTTCCGGTCGCGGTAGCCGCGTGGCGGATCTGAGCCAATTGGTGTTGGTGTCGGTGACGTGGGCAGCGGCAGTGGCCGCAGGCTTGTGGCTGCTGCGCTCGGAGTTGCCGGGGGATCTGCGGCGACGCAGAGGCGCGGTCTATCCGGAAGTGGCGCACGGAGAGACCAAAGAGATCTTGGGGGCGGGGAAGTAGGCAGGCGGAGTGTCCGCCGCACATGATTGGCTGCGTTATACTCGTCTGCGGAGCGCACCATGAGTATTGCGGTAAAGCCGGTCTCCATTCAAACATTCGTCGACGGTCTTCGTCAGCTCCCCGAAGCCGCGTTCGATCAGACTGAGACGGTTCGGCGGTTTCTGGAGGAGACGCCCGTCAGCGCCGAGTCTCTCGCTCCCTACCTTAACTGGGACCGGCAGCACTATACGCGAAATCTTATCGACCGGACGGCTCTGTATGAATTGATGGCGATCTGCTGGGAAGTTGGGCAGGCCAGCTCGGTGCACAATCATCGCGACCAGAATTGCTGGATGGCGGTTCCTGTCGGGCGCCTGCAGGTGGAAAACTTTCACCTGGTTAACCAGGACTTGCAGAAGGGCCGCTGCCGGCTTGAGCCCAGCAATACCGTCGAGATGAATCTCTCGCATCCGTGCGCCGTCGACCCTGCCGATCCGGTGCATCGAGTGGTGAATCCTCGGGCATTCAACCAGCGGGCCGTCAGCCTGCACGTGTACTCGCGACCATTTGATACGTGCGTGGTCTACTCGCCGGAACAAGGCACGTGCGGGGAAATTGCGCTCCACTTCAACACGGAGTACGGAAAGTCTGCGGGGCGCTGATTTTCTATGCTTCCGCGAGCCTATCTTCCGGCACTCGTTGCAATCCTCATCCTGGTCAATGATGGCTGCACCAAGGTCCAGTTGGGACCGGAAAAAACCGTGGCTCGATCGGAACCCGTCGCCTCGCTCGCAGGCACCACGCAAACGGTTCTGCAAAAGACGTTCAATGTGAAAACGTCAACCAGCTTTCCGTTCGAGATCCCCGCACACTCGATCCGGCCTCACCTTCATGGAATCTTCGAATCCTTCGTGGGGCAACTCCACGGGACGTCCGACAATACGGCGAACATCGACTTTCTAATCCTGAACCAGGAACAACAGGCGGACGCTGCGGGCGCTGGGGGCGAGGCCGTCTTCTCTGTAGAAGCGTCGCACAATCAGGCGGTGAATTTCGATCTGCCTCCGTCGTACAACCAGCCGGTCACTTACTATCTGGTCTTCCGCAACTCCGCCGGCAGTAAGGTCAGCAAAATCGTGGACGCAAGCTTTCGCGTGGATTTCTAGCGCCTGAAGTGCTGCTAAACTAAACGAGTTGCCCGCGCGTAAGAAATCACCGGCTCAAATCCCGCCAGCGGCACCTTCCAACGGCAAAGCCGCGAGTAGCGGGCCTTCCAGACCTGCGTCTACGCACGGCCGCATCTACCTCATCGACACCATGTCGTTCATCTTTCGCGCCTACCACGCGATGGCGCGGCAGCGTCCCATGTCTACCAAGACGGGGCTGCCGACGGCGGCGATCTACGTTTTTGTGAACATGCTGCGCAAGCTGCGCGAGGATTTCTCTCCGGAATACCTGGCGGCGGTGTTCGATGTGGCCGGGCCGACTTTTCGCGATGAGCAGGCGGACGCGGTGACCAGCGTTCGCAAATTCGATATCAAGACGCAGACTTTTACCGAGGTGGAATACAAAGGCTACAAAGCGAACCGCGTGGCCATGCCGGAAGATCTGGCGCAGCAGGTTCCCTACATTCGGCGGGCGCTGGAGGCGTACCGGATTCCTATTCTGGAAGTGGTCCGGTTCGAGGCCGACGACGTGATTGGCACGCTGGCGCGCAAGGCCGCCGAGGCGTCGCATCCCGTGTACGTCGTTTCCAGCGACAAAGACATGATGCAGTTGGTCAATGACAAAGTGCAGATCCTGAATCCGCCGAAAGACAACCTGATCTGCGACGCGGCGAAGGTTGAGGAAATTCTGGGAGTGCCTCCGGAACGCGTTATCGACGTGATGGCGCTGCGCGGCGACAGTATCGACAACATTCCAGGAGCGCCGGGCATTGGCGACAAGGGCTCGGTCGAGATCATCAAGCGATTCGGATCGGTCGAGCAGGCGCTGGAGCGCGCCGCCGAGGTTGAGAGAAAAACTTACCGCGAATCGCTGCAGAACAATCGCGAGACAATTCTGTTCAGCAAGAGCATGGCGACTATCGACACCAATGTTCCCATCGAGCTGAACGTGGATGCCATGCGCGCGGGGGAACCGGATGTGGACGCGCTGCGCACACTCTTCACCGAATTGGAATTTACTTCCCTGCTGAAAGAACTCCTGCCGGTAGTCGAGGTGAGTGAGACGCATTATACGGAGGCGAAGTCGGCCTCGGATGTCGAGAGTGTGATGCGTGCCATTGGCGCTGGAGGCGCGCTGGCAGTCGCGGTTGAGCAAAGAGAGCAAGCGGCCGTTGTGCCGGAGGAAGAAGAGAAAGAAGAGCAACCGGAAGAGGCGCAGATGTCTTTCATGGACGGCTCCATGGGAGGCGTGATGGGAGATGCTCTTGGCGCGTCAAAGGACGAAGCTCCGCTCTGCTGCGTTGCAATTTCTGCTGCCGCGGGAACGGCTGTCACGGTGAACCTGGATTCGGGGGAGGCTGCGAAGCAGTTGCGTTCCATCCTGACGAATGCCGAAGCGCCGAAGGCGGTGCATGATTACAAGGCGGCAATCCACGAACTGGATCCTTTAGGGATCCATCTTGCCGGAGTGCGCCACGATCCGATGCTGTACTCGTACCTGCTCGATCCGACTTATTCTTCGCACCAGTTGGCGGAGGTCGCGCTACGGCGTTTCAATCTGAAACTGGCTGGGCAACTGGCTGAATCGGCGGACATCACCGGACGACTGGCGGGCGCACTTCGCAACGAGGTGGAGCAGGCTGGTCTGGCCACGCTCTACGAGGAGATGGATCTGCCGCTGGTTCCGGTGCTGGCGCGCATGGAGCAAGCCGGAGTAAAGATCGACACAGCGGCCTTGTCGCAGATGTCGAGCGAACTGGAGCGCGAGATCGCCGCCAAGGCGAAGGAGATCTACGAAGTCGCTGGGATGGAGTTCAATGTCGGCTCTCCAAAGCAGCTGGGTGATGTTCTATTTAACCGCATGAACCTGCCCAAGCCGGTGAAATACGGCAAGGGGCGCACCATATCGACGGCAGTCGATGTGCTCGAGGAACTGGCGGAGAATTATCCGATCGCGCGCATGGTGCTCGACTACCGGCAGCTCACGAAGCTGAAGTCGACATATGTGGATGCGCTGCCCGCGCTGATCAATCCAGGCAGCGGGCGACTGCACACGACTTTCGGGCAGACGGGAACGGCGACAGGACGCTTGTCTTCCGCCAATCCGAACCTGCAGAACATCCCGATTCGCACGGAGTTGGGACGAGGAATCCGCGCGGCATTCATTGCGGAACCGGGGCATGTGCTGTTAACTGCCGATTATTCGCAGATCGAGCTGCGCCTGCTGGCGCACTTTTCGCACGATTCTCTGCTAGTGGAAGCCTACCGCCGCGGCGACGATGTGCACACGCTCACAGCGTCGCAGGTATTTGGAGTGCCGCCCCTGATGGTCACGCCGGATCACCGCCGCCAGGCCAAGGTAGTGAACTTCGGCATCGTCTATGGGCTGTCGGCGTTTGGGCTATCGCAGAATCTCGGCATTGAGCCCAGCGAAGCCAAGCAATTTATTGCTGCCTATTTTGAAAAATACAGCGGGGTGCGCGCGTTCATCGATAAGACTTTAGAAGAAGCACGGCGCGACATGAAGGTGAAAACGCTCTTTGGGCGCGTGCGGCCGATTCCCGACATCAACAGCAAAAACGCCAATCAGCGCGGGTTTGCCGAGCGCACGGCGGTAAACACGCCGTTGCAAGGCACGGCGGCCGATCTCATCAAGGTTGCGATGATTCGGATCGATGCCGCGCTGCGCGAGCGAGGACTGAAATCCAGAATGACGCTGCAGGTCCACGACGAACTGGTGTTTGAGGTTCCCGAGAACGAAGTGGACTTGATGCAGTCGCTGGTGCGGGAGCACATGGAGAAAGTCCACGAACTGGCCGTGCCGCTGCTGGTGGAAATGGGCGTTGGCCCGAACTGGAGAGATCTGGAGTAGACAATTGCCGCCGACAGGATTCAAGTCGCGCTGGACGGTAGTGTAGAATTGGCGAGTGAACCCCTCCGCTGGAGGCTGACGGATTGCCGAAGGGTAGCCGTCGCATCAGTGGAATCCTTTCTCGTCGGGACGTGGCTCAGCCTGGTAGAGCACTCGCTTGGGGTGCGAGGGGTCGGCAGTTCAAATCTGCCCGTCCCGACCAATCCAATTAAGTTGCGACCTTTCCTGTGAATCCGCAGGCTTTTGCTTGTCTGGAGGATCGCTCGCGAAGATTAGCCGGCCGACTTTTCCAATTCCTCCGCGATCGCCAGAATCTTCGTGACGCTGTTCCAGTTGCGGGCGGTGCCTTGCGTCTTCAACGCTTCTGCGATGGAGGACCAGGGGAGTTTCGATCGTCCGGCGCCGTTGGGGAAATAAATGTAGAGTTCACGACTTTTCAGATGAATTTCTTCAGGATGATTTTTCAGCTTCAGCAGCGTCCCGTGGGCTTCCCGGCCGGGCTCCGCGGCGAGGAATGTGACTAGAATCTTCGCCGGTTCGAGACCGCGACTAGCGGGAAATGGTGTGGCGGCGATGGCTTTTCTCAGTTCGTCCGGGGTACGCAAGATAATTTCCGGACAGCAACCGAACTTGCGCTCGATTGCACGCTGAATCTTCTTCGCGAGGGCGGGGGATATTTTCTCTTTCGAGCGGAAGATGACGTTCCCGCTCTGCACGTAAGTGCGCGGGTCCTCGAATTTAAGGGATTCGTAAAGCGCGCGCAAGGCGCTCATATCAACTTTGTTGTGTCCGCCGACATTGATGCCGCGGAGCATGGAGATCAGGACTGGCATGGCACGGCCAGTATAGCGTCTGCAGACGGCACTCAACGCGTCTAGCCACTAAAGACACAAAGGTCCACAAAGGAAACTTGTGTCGCATTGCTTTTTCGACACAGGATCATCCTCCCCCGACTAAGTTCAACCAATCCCTTTCGCTGTTTCCACCCAAATCGCCGCAGGGATGCCCTACTGAGTAAGTGGAACCAAGAGAATCACTTTGACTTGGACACGCTTGACCCGGAGAATCAGTACCAAAGACCGAATTGCGTCCTTCGTCGAAAGCGCCCGTTGGTTTCGTTTGGGGATATTAAAGGCTGATCTTTGCAGTCTGGCTCACGACTAAGGGCTCTGGCCCAGGGAGAAGTGCTATGTCGGGACAAGTCGTTTTGTATTTCGAGGATCAGGCAGATGCGTTGCGGTTCGCGCTGGCCGCTGGCTCGGTGATGGCAGGGGAAGGCGCCAAGGTTAGCAACGATCTGGTTCAGGAAACGGCGCGTGTCACGCGCATCCGGCTGGATGCGGTGAATGCGGGCAACTCGAAGAAGCCCAGTCCGCCGAGGGTGGCGTAAACGTTCCGGGCCGCTTGGCTGCACAGCCGAGGCGGCTGTCGCTACGTGATCTCTTTACGCTGTTCCGGCATTGGTAAATGCTTCGAGCGCATCCGACAGCGTGGGGAACATCAGGAAGACCTGCTCGACCCGGGTAATTTCGAATACCTTCATTACGCGTTTGTTCACGCCTGTCAGCGCCATCCGGCGCCCGGCCTTGGCGCACGAAGTGCAGGCGCTGACCAACGATCCTAATCCCGACGAATCAAGATAAGGCACGCCACTCAAATCCAGAATCATGGTGGGAGCGTTTTCCCGCCGCACCGCGTTCATAAAGGGCGAAACGTTCTCCATGGTCAGCGGACCATGAAGGCTCAAAACCCCGCGGTCGAGACGCTCGATCTCCAGCGGTTCGGATGCCATGGCGCAGCGATTCTAGGCTAGAAGACGAGCCCGGTTCAAGTTCGCCTGCATTTTCAATCACCTTCACTCGTTGGAACTCCTTCTGACTGATCGTCACCGTCCTTGCAGTCTGACAGAATCTGGTTGCAGTTATGGGGTGACTTTATCTTGGAGCAGTTACAACTGAATCTTGCATGCTTGCGTGCGGAATTCCCCTTGTGATACCTTAAATAATTGTCCCGGACATCTGGAAGGGATCAGAGGGATAAGTTCGCGCGAAGGCGCGTCTTACCCGGGATTGCTGGCGTAGCTCAGTCGGTAGAGCATCTGATTTGTAATCAGAGGGTCAGGGGTTCAAATCCCTTCGCCAGCTCCAGGAAACGCAGTTCCGGCAGGCGGATTCGGTAGCGGCGCAACAGGTTTTTCCAACGCACTCCATTCGTACTTTTCCGGCGTGCAGTGATCAAGAGCAGTAATCAACGTTCATCGCCGTTTCTGGCTTGAGCCTTGGTTTCCCTGTGTTGCGAAAATGAAGTGTGATTTGAGCTGCGCCTGGTGTGCGGGTTGGGCCGGGGAGTAGCAGTTCGGCATTGTGGCCTGCCGGACGGAGCGCGACAGCCGCATCGCCCGAAGATTTTGCACAGGTGGGTGAGTGGTTAAAGCCAACAGACTGTAAATCTGTCCCTCCTAGCGAGGTACGAAGGTTCGAATCCTTCCCTGTGCACCATTTGATTCACGTGAATCGCCTGTCCATCGCGCTGGTCTGTTACGTGGTGCTGGGAGCGCTGACGTGGGTGACGATTACCGACCCGAAGATACGGGTGGGGACGCTGGTGATCCTGGCGCTGTTCGCAGTGAAGTCGGTGTTGCGCCGCAATGACGTGCTGCATCCCGACAAGGCAAGCGACCCGGAGTGACTGGTTTCGCAGTGGCTGAGAGCTGACGGCTGAAGGCTGACAGCGGAGGTCCAGGGCCGATGTAGCTCAGTTGGTAGAGCACTCCCTTGGTAAGGGAGAGGTCACCAGTTCAATCCTGGTCATCGGCTCCAGAGATTAGGTGCGGGAGTTCGAATGGACTGGCAGATCGTTAAGTGGATCTGGGTTGGTATTTGTTTCGTCTGGCTCGCTGTGCAGACACTGGCGATACGACGACTTAAAGGCGATCTAAAAAGGCGAAGCATGAACGTCTTTTGGCTCATGTTCGTCCTGATGACGGTTTCGGATTGGATTCGGGATGTTTTCGAGAATCGGATGGCCACCCGAATTGGGATGCTGATTGTCGGAGTGGCAGCGATAGTTGCGATTATTTTGCTTGTCGGCATTTTGCGTGATCCGGACGCAACTAAAAACATTGACGGGCCGGATGTCGACGTTGAGAGTCACATTCAGAGTTTGAAGTTAAGCTGAGAGCTGACGGCTGAAAGCTGACAGCTGGGTTTCGCGGGAGTAACTCAGTGGTAGAGTCACAGCCTTCCAAGCTGTTGGTCGCGGGTTCGATTCCCGTCTCCCGCTCCAGAGTTGACTAACGCAAGGGGATGACAGTGAGTTTTCAGCAGGCTGCCATCAAGGTGGAGAAGGCGCAAGAGTTCGCGAGGCTGCAAGCAGCCGTCGAGCAGGCGTTCCTGCCAGACAAGGCTGAGAGTTTCCTGAAGCAGTTGGATCGCAAGGGAATTCGCGTGCGAGATTTCGACGCCGTCCTGGCGAAGCGGATGCTGGAGTCGGTCGGGGCGGTGGAACTCGAGGCACGGCAGTTGTATGAGTCGCTGCCGGTTTCGGACCAGGCGCAGATGCGCGAGTTTTATCTGTCGAAGCTTGAGGGCGTCGACGTCGCGCTTCGGCACAAGTTTAAGAAGTTGTATCAGTACTACTGATAGGGATCCTTCGCGGCAAAAGGCGCCGCTCAAGATGACAAGGGTTTAACTGAGAGCTGAAGGCTGAGAGCTGACAGCTTAAGAGCTAGGAGCTAGAGGCTGAGTTATGGCGAAAGAGAAATTTGATCGCAATAAGCCGCACTGCAACGTGGGGACGATTGGTCACATCGACCATGGCAAGACCACGTTGACGGCGGCCATCACCAAGGTGTTGCAGAAGCACAATCCGAAGATTGTGTTCCGTTCGTTTGATTCGATTGATAACGCGCCGGAAGAGAAGGCGCGCGGCATCACGATCGCGACGGCGCACGTGGAGTACGAGACGGCGAACCGGCACTACGCACACGTGGATTGCCCGGGCCACGCCGACTACATCAAGAACATGATTACCGGCGCGGCGCAGATGGATGGCGCGATTCTGGTAGTGGCGGCGACGGATGGTCCCATGCCGCAGACGCGCGAACACGTGCTGCTGGCGCGGCAGGTTGGCGTGCCATACATCGTGGTCGCGCTGAACAAGTGCGATGCGGTCGACGATCCCGAATTGCTGGATCTGGTTGAACTCGAAGTGCGCGAGTTGCTGAAGTCGTACAAGTTTCCGGGCGACGATGTGCCGGTGATCCGGCTGTCTGCGTTAGGGGCTTTAAATGGTGAAGAAAAGTGGGAGAAGCAGATTGACGCGCTGATGGAGGCGGTGGACAAGAGCGTGCCGCAGCCGGCGCGCGAGTTGGACAAGCCGTTTCTGATGCCGATTGAAGATATTTTCTCGATCTCGGGACGCGGCACGGTGGTGACCGGTCGAATCGAGCGCGGCAAGGTGAAGGTGGGCGAGGAAGTGGAAATCGTCGGCTTCCGCGAGACACGCAAGACAGTGGTCACTGGCGTCGAAATGTTCAAGAAGCAACTGGACGAAGGTATGGCGGGCGACAACGCCGGCCTGCTGCTGCGCGGTATTGGCAAAGACGATGTGGAGCGCGGCATGGTGCTGGCGAAGCCGGGATCGATTACGCCGCACACCAAGTTCAAGGCCGAGGTCTACATCCTGACGAAAGAAGAGGGTGGAAGGCATACGCCGTTCTTCAAGGGATACCGTCCGCAGTTTTATCTGCGCACGACGGACGTGACGGGCGTGGCGGAGTTGCCGGCGGGCACGGAGATGGTGATGCCGGGAGACAACGTCAGCCTGGTGATCGAGTTAATCACGCCGGTGGCGATGGAAAAGGGCTTGCGCTTCGCAATTCGCGAAGGCGGGCACACGGTAGGCGCCGGAACGATCGCGGAGATTGTGCAGTAGAAGGCAGAACTCAGAAGGAAAAATGCAGAAGTAAAATCGGAATAACTTTTGCATTCCGAATTTTGAGTTCTGATTTTGCTAAGGGTTTTTAAGCTAAGAGCTAGAAGCTAGGAGCTGTTGAGATGCCCCGAGAAATCGTTACATTACAGTGCGGTGATTGCAAAGAGCGGAATTATTCGACGACCAAAAATCGGAAGACGACGACCGAGCGGCTGGAGTTCAAGAAATTCTGCCGGCGTTGCCGCAAGCACACCGCCCATAAAGAAGTGAAATAATTGTTGATTGATGATTTTTGATTGTTGATTTGAAGCGCGATTTTCAATCCACAATCATCAGTCACAAAAATCAACAATGAATTCAGGGGCGTAAGCTCAACGGTTAAACTGTCGGTCTCCAAAACCGAACTTGGGGGTTCGAATCCCTCCGCCCCTGCCAGAATTTTTGAGGGTTACGGAAGATTCAGGAGTAGTAATGGCAGTCGAGACGAAGAAAATGGCGAATTTAGCGGCGGCGGGTGGCAACTTCGGCGACCAGATTAAATCCTGGCCCGAGCGCATCAGGACCTTCTATAACGACGTGCGCACTGAAATGCGCAAAGTGACCGCGCCTTCGTGGAAGGAAGTTCAGGCCACGACCACGGTGGTAGTGATCACGGTTGCTATTTTTGCGCTGTACTTTTTCGTGATCGATTTCGTGATTCAACATGGCGTGACCGCCATGTTCAATTTTTTCAAGAGTCACTGATTAACAGTTACTCACGGACGCAGACGAGCGTTGATTGAAGTGCACGGCTGGCCGGGAAAAGTATCCATATATGGTGGACCAAGAGAAAAACGAAGCGGCAACCAGCACAGCAGGCGAGCCGGAGGCGACTGCCCCGGAGGCGATTGCCACGCCCACTGAGGCGCCCAAGAACCCCAACATGAAGTGGTACATCATCCACTCGTACTCGGGATTTGAGCGCAAGGTGAAAGAGTCGCTCGAGTCGCGCGTGGCGGCCTTTGGGCTGCAGGAGAAGATCGGCAAGGTGCTGATCCCAACCGAGTCGGTCACCGAAGTTCGCGGCGGCAAAAAATATACCTCGGAGCGCATGTTCTATCCCGGCTACGTGCTGGTGGAGATGGACATGGACGATCATGTATGGCATGTGGTGAAGTCCACGCCGCGCGTAACCGGATTCGTAGGCACCGGGCAGCAGCCGACGCCGTTGTCGGAAGAAGAAGTGCAGCACATTGTGTATAAAGTCGCTGACAGCCGCGAGAAGCCGAAGCTCAAGGTTAAGTTCGAGAAGAACGAGTCGGTGCGCATCAGCGAAGGGCCGTTCGCCAGCTTTACCGGAATTGTCGACGAGGTGAACGAGGATCGCGAGACGCTGAAGGTAATGGTCACGATTTTCGGCCGGTCGACTCCGGTGGAGTTGGAGTTCAACCAGGTGGAGAAAGTGGCGTAAGGTTTGGATTGTGTGGGCGCGGGCGACCCGCCCGCGCGGACGGGCGCAAACAGAAATTAAGGATGAATTAAATGGCAAAAAAAGTTACCGGTTATGTGAAGTTGCAGATCGCCGCGGGCAAGGCGACCCCGGCGCCTCCCGTCGGTCCGGCTCTGGGCCAGGCGCAGATCAACATCATGGAGTTCTGCAAACAGTTCAATGCGCGGACGAACCAGAAGGAGATGGAAGGGCTGATCATCCCGGTCGTGGTTTCGGTGTACAACGACCGCTCGTTCACCTTCATCACCAAGACTCCTCCAGCCTCGATTCTGTTGAAGCGCGCTGCGGGCATCGCCAAAGGATCGGGCACCCCGAATAAAGATAAAGTCGGCAAAGTTACGGCCAAGCAGATCGAGGATATTGCCAAGCAGAAGATGCCCGACTTGAACGCGGCTTCGGTAGAAACTGCGATCAAGAGCGTCCGCGGGACGGCGCGCTCCATGGGAATTGAAGTAGTTGGGTAGATTTTCGTGGGGACGGACGCATTCGTCCGTCCAGTGAGCGCAGCGAGCGTGGTTTTGGCTGGCTGCCTCGAAGTGATTAGATTTCGCGGGCAGGAGTGCCCGCGCCACATAGTCAAAAGCACCACGGCTCAGCGGATCATCGCCGCGCGGTGGGAGACAAGGAAGAGCAGATGAAAAAAGAAGGAAAGAATATCGCCAAGGCGCACGCTGCGGTGGAGAAGCGCCCTTATGTTCTGCAGGATGCGGTTCCGTTACTGCAGAAAGTGAAGTACGCCAAGTTTGACGAGACTGTCGAACTGACCCTGCGGCTGGGAGTCGATCCCAAGCATGCCGACCAGATGGTGCGCGGGACAGTGGTTTTGCCGCACGGGCTGGGGAAATCGAAGAAGGTTCTGGTCATCGCGAGCGGCGACAAGATTAAGGAAGCGGAAGCGGCGGGCGCGGATTTTGCCGGCGGCGAAGATATGGTTGAGAAGATCACCAAGGAAAATTGGACTGACTTCGACGCGCTGATCGCCACGCCCGACGTGATGAAATCCGTTGGGCGGCTGGGAAAGATTCTTGGGCCGAAGGGCTTGATGCCGAACCCGAAGACGGGCACGGTCACGTTCGATGTGGGTAAGGCGGTGCAGGAAGTGAAGGCCGGCAAGGTTGAATTCCGTACGGACAAGACTGCGCTGGTCCATTGCCCGGTGGGCAAGATTTCGTTCACGCCCGACAAACTGATTGAGAACGCGACCGTGCTGATCACCAGCGTGATCAAGGCCAAGCCGTCGGTGGCCAAGGGCAAGTACATCAAGGGCTGCACCTTGAGCTCGACGATGGGGCCTGGGATCTTACTGGACGTAGGTCCGATCGAGGCTGCGGCGAAGGCATAGGAAAGCTGCCGGGCTGCGCCCGGCGGACAGCCGAGGGCGGCTGTCCCCACATTTAGGAGCTGTGCCCACATTTAAGATTAGAGGGGTTGAATCATGGCGGTTACTCGAGCGAAAAAGACGGAGCAGGTCGAGAAGCTCAGCAAAGACCTGAAAAATGTTTCGAACGTGGTCGTCGCGACCTATACCAAGATGACCGTAGCCCAGGATTACGAACTGCGCAAGGCGTTGCGCGGCGCGGGAGCGAAATATCAGGTAGTCAAGAACACGCTGGCGGAGCGTGCGGCAAAGGGCACCAAAGTCGAAGGCGCTCTCAAGGATCTGGCGGGCGTAACCTCGATTGCCTACACCACGGGCGATCCGGTGGCCATGGCGAAGGCGCTGACCAAGTATGCCAAGGACACGCCTGAGTTCACCTTCAAGGTGGGCGTGGTCGAAGGCCGAGTCATTAACATTAAAGAGATCGAAGCACTGGCCAGCATGCCGTCGAAGGAAGAGCTGTATTCCAAGTTGCTGTTCCTGATCAATGCACCGGCGCAGCGTCTGGTGACCGCGATGAATGCGGTGGGGCGCAACTTGGCGGTAGTGGTGGATCAGGGCGTGCAGCAGAAGAAGTTCAAAGAAGCGTAGGGCATTGAGTGATTTTGTGATTGGGTTATTGAGTGATTGAGAATCGCACAATGGCCGGATCGCTCAATCGCCAAATGGGTTTGGTTGTCCTCAGGTCAGGGGTTGCGCGGTCGAATCCGAGCGTTGTCTGGCGCTGGGAAGCAGACCTGGTCGCACTGGAAACCTGATTTGCGGATGACGAAAAAAGAAGAGACTAAATTCATTGGAGAAATAACATGGCGGATCTAGCACAGTTGGAAGAATCAATCGTAGGGTTGTCGCTGCTGGACGCGGCGCAGCTCGTAAAGAAGCTGGAAGAGCGGTTGGGCGTGTCGGCGGCGGCAGCGGCCCCGGTCATGGTGGCTGGCGGCGGTGGCGGCGCGGCGGCAGCGGCTCCGGCGGAAGAGAAGACCGAGTTCACCGTCGTCCTCAAAGAAGTGGGCGCCAACAAGATCAATGTAATCAAGGCAGTCCGCGAGGTCACCAGCCTGGGCCTGAAAGAAGCCAAGGAACTGGTCGATGGCGCTCCCAAGAACGTGAAAGAGGGCGTCTCCAAGGAAGAAGCGGAGACCATTAAGAAGAAGTTCACCGATGCGGGCGCGGTGGTCGAAGTAAAGTAAGGTCGGTCGTGTGGGGACGGCCGCGCTCGTCCGTCCGGTCGAGCGCAGCTCGGCATGGTTTGCACCGCTTCTCGGCTGGACAGCCGAGGCGGCTGTCCCCACGCAGCACCAAGATCGGTGCAAAATCGTTAATGTTGCGCGTTCTGTACTTGTGAACCTTCGGCGGCGGTGTTAGCATCTAACTACCATTGCTACCCTAGGATTCACTCGAGCGTGAGCGAAGCTCGCGCGGTAAGTTTTAGGGCAGGCTGCTCCGCGGGCAGGCGGGGCGGAAAACGGGCCGAGGAACTGGCGCGAAAGAATTCAAATCAAGAAGGGCGAAACGCCTTGGTTGGCGTCTGCGGGAACGACTGTCCCTGCGGGCGCCCCGCTGTCTTTTAGGTTCTTTTTAAGTTCCAGGTTGTTCCGGTTCTAACACAACGTATGTCCCGCGGCGCGAAAGCGCCCCACACATTCCGCGGTATAAGCGCGGCCTTCGGTTGCGCGTGAGATTGGGAGTTTCTGACGATGAAAAATGCCTTCCGTAAACGATTCGACTTTTCCAAAATTCCGGCCACCATTCAGATCCCGAACCTGATCGAGGTTCAGAAGCGGTCCTACGACCGTTTCCTGCAGATGGACAAACTGCCCAGCGAGCGCGAAGACGGCGGCTTGCAGGCGGTGTTTCAATCCGTCTTTCCGATCACCGACTTTCGCAACGTATCGCAACTGGAGTTTGTGGATTACGCCATTGGTAACTGGGAGTGCAAGTGCGGCCACCTGAAAGGGCTGCATCACCTGCGCACCACTTGTAAGAATTGCGGATCCACCGTAATCACCGATCCATTTCATCCTGGCGAAGTGCTGTGCGGCAAGTGCGGCACCTACAACGCCAACACTCCCGACTTCTGCAACAAGTGCGGCGACCCGGTGGGACTGCAGTTGAAGTACGACGTGGCGGAGTGCGAAGAGCGTGGTATGACTTATTCCGCGCCGCTCAAGGTCACCATGCGTCTGACGATTTTCGACAAGGACGCCGAGACCGGTAACCGTTCGATTCGCGATATTAAAGAGCAGGAAGTCTTCTTTGGCGACGTTCCGCTGATGACGCAGAACGGGACGTTCATTATTAATGGCACCGAGCGCGTCATTGTCAGCCAGTTGCACCGTTCGCCTGGCGCGTTTTTCGAGACCGCGAACAACCGCACGTATTTCCTCGGAAAGATCATTCCCTACCGAGGATCGTGGGTGGAATTTGAGTACGACCAGAAGAACGTGCTGTACGTGCGTATCGACCGCAAGCGGAAGTTCCTGGGCACGATTTTCCTGCGCGCCCTGGGCCTGCGATCTGGCGAAGATATTCTGCGCGCGTTCTACACCGTCGACCGCCTCGTGGTTCGCGACAAGAAGCTTTACTGGACGCTCGATCCGGCCAGCGAGAAGCCGACGAACCTGCTCGGCATGAAGCTCGCGCACAGCATTAAGAACAAGTCGGGGGACGAAATCGCGCACTCCGGCCGCAAGATCAATGCCCAGATTCTGAAGGACATTCAGAAGGCGAAGGTCAGCGAAATCGAAGTCGACATCACCGATCTCGAGGGCGCGTGGACTGCCGGCGACATTGTCGACACCACGACCGGCGAAGTCATGCTCGAAGCCAACTCCGAGCTGACCGCCGACAAGATTTCGAAGATTCTCGATTCCGGCGTGGTCGAGATGAGCCTGTTCTTCCCCGAGCGCGACGACGTGGGCACAGTCATCAGCCAGACACTGAAGCGCGATGCGGTGAAGACGCCGCAGGAGGCGCTGATCGAGATTTACCGGAAGCTGCGTCCCGGCGATCCGCCGACGCTCGACACGGCGACGGCGCTGTTCCATGGAATGTTCTTCGACCCGCGCAAGTATGACTTCTCGCGCGTGGGCCGCTTGAAGTTCAACATCAAATTGTTCGAGAACCAGGAAGCGACCAGTCTCGACAAGCGGACGCTCGATCCGGACGACTTCTACGCGACGATTGCGTACCTGCTGAAGCTGCGCAAGAACATCGGCGCGGTGGACGACATCGATCACCTCGGCAACCGCCGCGTGCGCGCGGTCGGCGAGTTGATGGAGAACCAGTTCCGCATCGGCCTGGTCCGGATGGAACGCGCGATTAAAGAAAAAATGTCCGTGTATCAGGAGATGTCGACGGCGATGCCGCACGACCTGGTCAACGCCAAGCCGGTGATGGCAGCGATCCGCGAATTTTTCGGATCATCGCAGCTCTCGCAGTTCATGGATCAGACCAACCCGCTCTCCGAGATCACGCACAAGCGTCGTCTTTCGGCGCTTGGGCCGGGCGGGCTTTCTCGTGAAAGAGCGGGATTCGAAGTCCGCGACGTTCACCCCACGCACTACGGCCGTATCTGCCCGATCGAGACGCCGGAAGGCCCGAACATTGGACTGATCTCGTCGTTGAGCTGCTACGCCCGAATCAACGACTACGGCTTTATCGAGTCGCCCTATCGCAAGATCAAGGGCGGACGCGTGATTGACTACGTCACCATCGTCAACGTTGGCGACAGCGACTTCAAGGTCGGCGATCACCTCGAGAAGCATGAAATCGAGAAGATCAATGCCGAGCTGAAAGAAAAACGCAAGAAGCCTGCGACGATTGAGCCGTTCTCCTTCTATCTCTCCGCTTGGGAAGAAGATCGTCACACGATCGCACAGGCCAACGTGGAACTCGACGACAAGGGCCGCATCGTTGCCGAACTGGTCAATGCCCGTAAGGCCGGCAACTTCGTGCTGGTCAGCCGCGACGAAGTCGACTACGTCGACGTTAGCCCGAAGCAGCTGGTTTCAGTTGCTGCCTCGCTGGTGCCGTTCCTGGAACACGACGACGCCAACCGCGCGCTGATGGGCGCGAACATGCAACGCCAGTCGGTGCCGCTGCTCCGGGCGCAGGCGCCGATCGTGGGCACGGGAATGGAAGGCGTGACGGCGCGCGATTCGGGCGCTGTTGTTCTCGCCCGGCGCAACGGCATCATCGACTCGGTCGACTCCGAGCGCATTATCGTGCGCGTTGAAGGCGAACACCATCCTACGCAGCTGTCGCGCGAGGTGGGCAGCGACATTTACCAGCTCACGAAGTTCAAGCGCTCGAACCAGAACACCTGCATCAACCAGAAGCCGGTGGTCAAGAAGGGCGAGCGAGTGCTGAAGGGGCAGATCATCGCTGACGGTCCGTGCACCGATCATGGCGAGCTGGCGCTGGGACGAAACGTCCTGGTGGCTTTCATGCCGTGGCGCGGTTACAACTTCGAAGACGCGATCCTGGTCTCGGAAAAAATGGTGAAGGAGGATTACTACACCTCGCTTCACATCGAGGAGTACGAGATCGAGGCGCGCGACACGAAGCTGGGGCCGGAAGAAGTGACGCGCGACATTCCAAACGTGAGCGAGTCGATGCTGCGCAATCTGGACGAAGCGGGCGTGATTCGCATCGGAGCCAGCATCAAGCAGGGCGACATTCTCGTGGGCAAAGTAACGCCGAAGGGTGAAACCCAGCTCACGCCGGAAGAGAAACTGCTTCGCGCCATCTTCGGCGAAAAGGCCGGCGATGTGCGCGACGCTTCGCTCTACTGCCCGCCGGGCATTGAGGGCGTGATCGTCGACGTGAAAATCTTCTCGCGCAAGGGCCAGGAAAAAGACGAGCGCGCGAAGGCCATTGAAGCTACGCAGATCGCGAAGTTGGAAAAGAACCTTTCGGACGAAATCCGAATTCTGACCGACGAGCGCCTGAAGCGCCTGGAAAACATCTTGGGCGGCAAGGAAGTGCAGGCCGACTTGCACGACGAGCGCACCAACAAGCGCCTGTTGACCAAGGGCAACCTGCTTACGCGCGATGAGATCGAGCGCATTTCAACCCGCAACCTGAAGCGCATCAAGTATGCGGACAAGGATCCGCGGGTGAACGAGCAGATCGACGAGATCGAAGAGATGACGTCTCGCCAGATCGACGTGCTGAAGAAAATCGTCAACGAGAAGAAAGAAAAACTCACCAAGGGCGACGAACTGCCGCCGGGCGTGATCAAACTGGTCAAGGTCTACATCGCCATGAAGCGCAAGCTGAGTGTGGGCGACAAGATGGCCGGCCGTCACGGCAACAAGGGTGTGATCGCGCGCATTCTGCCGGAAGAGGATATGCCATACCTCGAAGACGGAACGCCGGTGGAGATCGTGCTCAACCCGCTCGGCGTGCCTTCCCGTATGAACGTGGGACAGATTCTAGAGACCCACCTGGGATGGGCAGGATTCGTGCTCGGCGAGAAGATCACGCAACTGCTCAAAGAGAACACGCGGACTGAAGCCATCCGGCGGGAGTTGAAGGCCCTGTTCAAGGACTCCCAGCTGGCCGACATCATCTCGGAAATGTCCGACGAAGAACTGGACTCCGTGGCCCCGACCCTGACCAAGGGTGTGTTCATGGGATCGCCGGTATTCGACGGCTCGAAGGAAGGCGAGATCAAGGCGCTGCTCGAACACGCCGGTCTGCCGACTTCGGGCAAGACCACTCTTCACGACGGCATGACCGGAGAGAAGTTCGAACAGCCGGTCACCGTGGGCTACATCTACATGCTGAAGCTGTCGCACCTGGTGGACGACAAGATTCACGCGCGCTCCATCGGACCGTACTCGCTGATCACCCAGCAACCGCTGGGCGGTAAGGCGCAGTTCGGCGGACAGCGATTCGGAGAAATGGAAGTGTGGGCGCTGGAAGCATATGGCGCGGCGTTCATCCTGCAGGAGTTGCTGACGGCGAAGTCCGACGACGTATACGGCCGCACCAAGATTTACGAGGCCATCGTCAAGGGCGAAGCCGCCATGGAGCCCGGCGTACCAGAATCGTTTAACGTGCTGATCCGCGAGTTGCAGTCGCTGTGCCTGGATGTGGAGTTGATCAAGGCGACTGAGAAAAAGCCCACGGCCAGCGCGGCAGCAGATTGAAGAACAGTGGTCAGGGGCTAGTGAACAGTGGTCAGCGAGTAGGGATCACGGTTCACTGGCGGTCTGGCTGCGAACTTGAGCTTTGAATCGATGGCCGGCTGCGAAGCACCTGCGCAGCCAGTGCCGCAAGAGATACTGGCCACTAGTCACTGACCACTGGCCACTTCTTCCCAGGTGCCGTCAGCGGACGCGTCAGAACCGCAGGAAGCGGAGGAACACCTTGTTTCGTTCGAGCCCATTCGAAATGGCAAATGTGATCGCGGATTTCGACGCCATTCGCATCAGTCTGGCCTCTCCGGAGAAAATCCGGAGCTGGTCGCACGGCGAAGTGACGAAGCCCGAGACCATCAACTACCGCACCTTCAAGCCGGAGCGCGACGGGTTGTTTTGCGCGCGCATCTTTGGCCCGGTGACGGACTGGGAGTGCTTGTGCGGCAAGTACAAACGCATGAAGCACCGCGGCGTGATTTGCGACAAGTGCGGTGTGGAAGTCACACTGTCGAAAGTCCGCCGGGAACGCCTTGGCCACATCGAGCTGGCTTCGCCCTGCTCGCACGTGTGGTTCTTCAAGGGGCTGCCCAGCCGCATCGGTCACCTGCTCGATATTTCCCTGCGCGACCTTGAGTCCGTGCTCTATTTCGAAGCCTACGTCGTGGTCGAACCCGGCGATGCTCCGGTAAAAGAGCGCGAGGTCATCAAGGACGAAGCCAAGTTCCGCGAACTCGACCAGCAATACCGTCCCGCCGGATTCAAGGCGATGATGGGCGCTGAGGCGATCAAGGAACTGCTGAAGCGCGTCGACACTGACGGCCTCTCGACCGAACTGCGCGAGAAGATGAAGAACGAGAGTTCGCTGCAGAAGCGGCTCAAGTACGCCAAGCGTTTGAAAGTCGTCGAGGCCTTCCGCAAAAGCGGCAACAAGCCGCACTGGATGATCCTCGACGTGATTCCGGTAATTCCGCCTGAGTTGCGCCCCCTGGTTCCACTCGACGGCGGCCGCTTCGCTACGTCTGATTTGAACGATCTGTACCGTCGCGTCATCAACCGCAACAACCGGTTGAAGAAGCTGATGGACCTGCACGCTCCCGAAGTGATCGTGCGCAACGAAAAGCGCATGCTGCAGGAAGCGGTTGATGCGCTGTTCGACAACGGACGCCGTGGCCGCGTGCTCCGCGGCGCGAACAACCGTCCTCTGAAGTCGCTCTCCGACACGCTGAAAGGCAAGCAGGGACGCTTCCGCCAGAACCTGCTCGGCAAGCGCGTGGACTACTCGGGACGTTCGGTCATCGTGGTCGGCCCCGAACTGAAGCTGCACCAGTGCGGTCTGCCCAAGAAGATGGCGCTGGAACTGTTCAAGCCGTTCATTTATCACCGGCTCGAACAGACCGGCAACGTCACCACCATCAAGCAAGCGAAAGAAATGGTCGAGCAGCAGGAACCGATTGTTTGGGACATTCTTGAAGAAGTCATCAAGGATCACCCCGTCCTGCTGAACCGTGCTCCCACGCTGCACCGCCTCGGCATTCAGGCGTTTGAGCCGGTGCTCGTGGAAGGCAAAGCGATTAAGATTCACCCGTTGGTCTGCACGGCATTCAACGCGGACTTCGACGGCGACCAGATGGCGGTTCACATTCCGCTCTCTCCAGAAGCGCAGGTCGAAGCCAGCGTCTTGATGCTGGCTTCGCACAACATTCTTTCGCCCGCGTCGGGACAGCCCATCACCGTTCCGACACAGGACATGGTGCTTGGACTTTACTACCTGACCAAGGGCAAGCCGGGCGCGAAGGGTGAAGGCCGCGCGTTCGCCAACATTGAAGAAGTACTGATGGCTCTGGACGCGGGAGCAGTGGAAACGTTGAGCCCGATTCGCCTGCGCTACTCGGGCGAGTTGATCGACCTGACCACCGCGTACGACGATCAGGACATCATTCACACCGAGCCCGTACAGGTGGAGCGCGCTTTCATCAACACGACGGTAGGCCGCGCGATTCTGAACGACCAACTGCCCGAGGGCATGCCGTACATCAATGGCTTGCTCAAGAAGAAGGGTATTGGCGCGCTGGTCAACTACGGCTACCTGCGCTTCGGTCTCGAGACCACGGTGAAGATGCTCGATGAGGTCAAGACGCTCGGCTTCAAGTTTGCGACGAAAGCAGGCTTGTCGATCGGCATCGACGACATGGTCATCCCGGACAGCAAGAAGGTCCTGGTGAAAGACGCCGAGAAACAGGTCGTCAGCGTTCAGCAGCAGTATCTGGACGGCGCCATCACCAACGGCGAGCGCTACAACAAGGTCATCGAAATCTGGTCGGCGATCACGGAAAAAGTGGCCGACGAGATGTTCGGTGAAATGCAGCGGCGCGACAAGGAAGGCGAGCTGAATCCGATTTACGTCATGGCCGACTCGGGCGCTCGAGGATCGAAACAGCAGATCCGCCAGCTCTCCGGTATGCGTGGATTGATGGCGAAGCCTTCCGGCGAAATCATCGAGTCGCCCATCACGGCGAACTTCCGTGAAGGGTTGACAGTGCTGGAGTACTTCGTTTCGACGCACGGCGCCCGCAAGGGATTGGCCGATACGGCGTTGAAGACGGCAGACTCTGGTTACCTGACTCGCCGCCTGGTCGACGTGGCGCAAGACGTCATCATCAGCGAATACGATTGCGGCACGGTCGACGGCATCTACGTGCAAGGTATCGTGGAAGCCGGCGAGATCATCGAGCCATTGCGCGACCGGATCGTCGGTCGCGTCTCGCTCGAGAAGATCAAAGACTATGACGGCAACGTCATCGTCGACATCAACCAGGAAATCAGCGAAGACTTGGCGGGAGCGATTCAGGCTGCCGGTATCGAGCGGGTGAAAATCCGTTCGGTGCTGACCTGCGAATCGAAACGCGGAGTCTGCGTGATGTGCTACGGCCGCAACCTGGCTTCCGGACGACTCGTCGAACTGGGAGAAGCGACCGGCGTCATCGCGGCGCAGTCCATCGGCGAACCTGGAACGCAGCTCACCATGCGTACCTTCCACATCGGTGGTACGGCATCGCGAGTTTCCGAGCAGTCGCGTCTGGATGCCAAGAACAACGGCACCGTGCGCTTCATCGGATTGCAGACGGTTAAGGCCAAGTCGGGCGACCTGGTGGTCATGAATCGCCAAGGCTCGATCGCGGTCGTGGACGACAAGAACCGTGAACGCGAGCGTTACTCGGTGGTCTACGGCGCGAAGCTGAAGGTCAACGATGGCGATCCGGTGAAGCTTGGCCAGGTTATGGTCGAGTGGGACCCGTATACGTTCGCGATCCTGACGGAAATCGGCGGCACCGTCCAGTTCAAGGACTTGCAGGAAGGCGTAACCCTGCACGAAGAAGTGGACGAAGTCACCGGCCTCTCGCGGCACGTGGTCGGCGATTCTCCAGACGAGAAGCGCCAGCCCGCGATCGTGGTGAAGGGCAAGACCAGCAAGCGGTACCTCATGCCTTCCCGCGCTCACTTGATGGTGCAGGACGGCGATACCGCTTCTCCGGGAGACGTGCTGGCGAAGATCCCGCGCGAAACCACCAAGACCAAGGACATTACGGGTGGTCTGCCGCGCGTGGTCGAACTGTTCGAAGCCCGCAAGCCGCATGAGACAGCCGTCATCAGCGAAATCGATGGCACGGTCAAATTCGGTGAGGTTTCGAAGGGTCAGCGCAAAATCTACGTGGTCGCCGATAACGGCACCGAAAAGGAATACTCGGTTCCGCGCGGCGTTCACATCAACGTGCAGGAAGGCGAGCGCGTAAAGGCGGGCGAACCGCTCATGGACGGCCCGCTCAACCCGCACGACATCCTGGCAGTGCTGGGCGAAAAAGAACTGCAGGCTTACCTGGTGAACGAAATCCAGGAAGTCTATCGCCTGCAGGGCGTGAACATCTCGGATAAGCACATCGAGGTGATCGTTCGCCAGATGATGCGCTGGGTGAAGGTGGAAGACGTGGGCGACACCCGGTTCCTGCTGGAAGAGCAGACCGACAAGTTCGCCTTCCGCGAAGAGAACGAGCGCGTGATTGCGCAGGGCGGCAAGCCGGCCACTGGACGGCCGCTGCTGCTGGGCATCACCAAGGCCTCGCTCTCCACCGACTCGTTCATCTCGGCGGCCTCGTTCCAGGAGACCACGCGCGTGCTCACCGAAGCCAGCATCAATGGCAAGGTCGACCACCTGCGCGGCCTGAAAGAAAACGTGATTGTCGGACGCCTCATCCCTGCTGGAACCGGCATGGAGTACTACCGCAACGTGCGCCTCTCGCCAGAAATGGAAGAGGCCGCGGCCAAGGTACAGGCGGAAGTCTCGGCAGCGTACGAAGAGGCCGAGCGCGCTCTCGAAATGATGCGTCACGAGGGCGAAACCGATGATCTGCCCGCGGAACTCCCCGCGGCTGAGTAAAACTGAAGCGAATTCGGGGGCGTCCCGCGCCCCCGAATTTTTGCTTCTGGAGCGGTTCTAACACCGATGCATGCTACCCCCCAGCGATTGTCCACTAAGGAACCCGGCCCACTTCCTGCTTTGCGCTCAGTGCCCGCGGGCCCTAAGCTAGAGCAGCCCATGCTGCGCTTTCTTCGACTCCTCCGACAGGCCTTCTGGCGGGCGTTCGTCCATGACGCCTTTGCCACCGCTAAGGCCTCGGCCTATTCTTCGATTCTGACGTTCTTTCCCGTCCTCTTGATCATCGGGTCGGCGCTCGCGAGCTGGCGCAAGGGCGCGCCGTACTTACGCGAAATTTCCTACGCTTTGGGCAGCATCCTCCCGGCGGGTGGAACCACCGCACTCAGCTATTTGAAGGGCGCGGCCAAACATCCAGTCAGCATGTTGATCACGACGTCGGCGATCACGCTGTGGACGGCATCCGGCGTGATGATCTCGTGGATGGACGGCTTTCGCCGCTGCTATGAACTGCCGAAAACCTGGGGCTTGGTGCAAGAGCGCCTCATCGCATTTCTGCTGGTCGTCTTTGCGCTTGTTCCTATGACCTTCGCCACTCTTCTGGTAGCGGTGGGCAGCAAGTTCGAGACTCGACTTCTTCCCTATATCGATCCCGATTTCAGTGTTTACGTGCTGCTGCTGTGGGGAGCGATGCGCTGGCTGATCGCCACTCTCACCAGCATCGCGGTGATTGCGCTGATCTACCATCACGCCGTCCCGCGCACCCAGCCCTGGCACAGCGTGATGCCGGGGGCGATGCTCGCCACCATCCTCTGGTTCTCGGTCACCGTGGGCTTTCGCGCGTACCTGCAGCATTTTGGCGACTTCGCGACCATTTACGGATCCTTGGGCGCTGCCATGGCGCTGCTAGTATGGATGTACATGATCTCCCTGGTAATCCTGGTGGGCGCGGAGTTCAATGCCCTGCTGTTCCCTCGCGCCATGCTGGGAAAAGAACTCACGGCGATCAATACAGCTAATAACACGTAGTCCCGAACCCATTCGTTCGGGGACCGGTGCGTGTGATTTCCCCTGGCGGACGAATGCGTCCGCCGCTACATGGGCAATCTTACCGAGGAACAATTGAAGGCGAGTCGAACAAAAAAGACGGCGAAGGACTATTCAGATACAGGTCGATTGTCGCCGCGTCCCGTTGAGCAAGCGTTGGGGCGGCGGGCGAAAATTATCTGCACCATCGGTCCGGCCTGCAACAGTGAAGCCGCCATGCGCGATCTGCTACGGCTCGGCATGGACATTGCCCGGCTGAATTTTTCTCACGGAACCCACGAAGAGCACGCGCAGAATATCCAACGCCTGCGCCGCGCCGCGGAGCGCGAGGAGCGCACGCTGTGCATTCTGCAGGATCTGCAAGGGCCGAAAATCCGTACGGGACCGCTGGAGCGGCACGAGCCCGTCCTGTTGAAGACCGGAACGGTCGTAACCATCACTCCACAAGATATCCCTGGCACCGCCGCCCGCATTTCTACTACATTCCCCGACCTGGCAAAGGAAATCGCCCCGGGCGCACGCATCTTGCTCAGCGATGGCTTGATCGAATTGCGCGTTCGCAAGGTGCGCGGGAACGATGTGCTCTGCGACGTACTCAACGGGGGCATGCTGGGAGAGCACAAGGGCATCAATTTACCGGGCATCGCGCTTTCCATTCCTGCGTTGACCGGAAAAGATCGCAAAGATCTCGAATTCGGCCTCAGCCACGGCGTAGACGCGGTCGCGCTTTCGTTTGTGCGCACCGCCGCCGACGTCAGCACGGTCAAACAGATTATCGCTTCGCATAGCAGCGACGTGCCGGTTATTGCGAAACTCGAAAAGCCGCAAGCCATCGACCACCTGGAAGAAATTCTCGAGGCTGCTGACGGCGTGATGGTGGCCCGCGGCGACCTGGGCGTGGAAATGGCGCCGGAAAAGGTCCCGGTTATCCAGAAACATGTGATTCGCAGGGCCTCTTCATGGCGCAAACCGGTTATCACCGCCACCCAGATGCTGGAGTCGATGATCGAAAACCCGCGCCCCACGCGGGCTGAGGCCAGCGACGTGGCCAACGCTGTTTTTGACGGTACCGACGCGCTCATGCTTTCAGCTGAGACCGCCAGCGGGCAGTATCCCTGCGAATCGGTGGCCATCATGTCGCGGATCGTGGTGGAAGCCGAATGCAACATGTCGGACTTTGTGCAGTTCCGCCGCCGGCGAGAAAAACACGGGCTGTCAGTGGCCGAAACCATTTGCGAATCGATCGCCCACGCCGCCGAAGATTTGCCCATGGGTGCCATCGCGGTTTTTACCGAGACTGGCAACACCGCCCGCATGATTTCGAAATATCGCCCAAAAGCCGCGATCTACGCCTTCGCCCACATGGAACCGGTAGTCCAGCGCATGAACCTTTACTGGGGTGTGCATCCCGTGCGCTGCCGCCCAGCGCTTTCCGCGGAACAAATGGTGACGGTGGCGGAACAGGATCTCGTAGGGCGCGGACTGCTGAAGCCGCGGGATGTGCTGGGAGTAGTCGCGGGTACGCGCCAGGCTTCGGGTTCCACGAACCTGATGCGGCTGCACGTGGTGACTGACGAAGAAGCGGATCGCATCGTGCATCCTGAGGAGCCGCATCCTGCGAAGCCGCATCGACAGAAGCCTCGAAAACATTAATGTGGGGACAGCCGCCCTCGGCTGTCCGGTCGAGCGAAGCTCGACTGTGCCGCAGCAAGTTATAATCGCCCCTTATGCCGCAGGAGATTATTTCGGTGGCCGTCTGGGAACCAGTGCCCGGCATGGAGGCCGCATCGCTCGCCACCCTTAGAGAACTCGGCTCCATTCTGGCCGCCAAGGGATATGGGCGCGATCTTCTTTACCATGATCGCGAATCGCACTACGTTCTCCTGCGACACTGGAAGTCAGAAGAAGCACGCAGCGCCGCCCAGGAAGATCCCGACATGCTGCGCTGCTGGGCGCGTTTGGGAAATGAAATTAAGATCGTGAAAGTCTACGAAACGCTCACCGCAGTACCTCAGATCAGCGCGGAATAGTTTGCGTAGGCGCGGACGCATTCGTCCGCTGCCAGGGGTTCACGTGGAGACGGTCGCCTCGGCTGTCCGGCCAGGGCGAAGCCCGGCCGCCGCGATATGAGCCTGCTCTAGAATGCCCTTAGAATAATCGCATGTCTTCGACTTTCCGCGAGTTCAGCGACGACGCCCTTGACCCCAAAGTTCGCGGCTTCCTGCATCTTCCCGATAATCCCAATCGTGAAGGCTTCGTCCTGACGCACGGCGCTGGCTCAAGCGCCACTGCGCCGCTTCTCGTGGCACTGGCGGAAACCTTCAGCGCAAATGGATTTACGGTTCTGCGCTGCGATTTGCCCTATCGTCAGGTGAGATTGTTCGGCCCGCCGGGGCCAGGAGACGCCGCCCGCGATCGTGCCGGGCTGAAGAACGCCCTCGCAGCCGTGCGAAAAATGGTTCCAGGCCACCTGTTCCTCGGCGGCCACTCCTATGGCGGCCGCCAGTCCAGCATGCTCTGCGCCGAAGATCCCGAACTCGTCTCTGCGCTGCTGCTACTTTCTTACCCGCTGCATCCGCCGCGTAAGCCTGAACAGCAGCGTACGCAGCATTTGCCTGACCTGCGCACGCCAACGCTTTTCGTGCAGGGTACGCGCGATCCCTTCGGATCGATTGCGGAAATCGAGCGCGCGCTGAAGATGATTCCTGCCAAGACGAAGTTGATGGTGGTGGAGGGGGCGGGCCACGATTTGGGATTCAAAGGCAAGGCAAGAAATGAAGAGCTACTGGCGACAGTGCTCGTCGAATTGCAGAAGTTAGACGTCAGAATTCAGAAGTAAACCCCGAAAACAGTTTTACTTTTGCCTTCTGCCTTCTGAAATCGAAAATCTGCAATCTTAGTTCACCCAGCCTGACTTCGATCCGCCGTTGCCTTTGCGGGGTTCATCGTCTTCGGGAATGTAGTTTCCGTGCTCGTCGAAGTGGACCTGCCGGTCGTGCTTCGACATGTAGACTTCAAATTTCTTCGCCGCCCGCCGCCGCTTCCAGCGGTAATAAGAATTTCGCATGCCGTAGTAGCGTTCGCCGAGTCCCATGCTCATCACCGGCTTCAGGCCGCGCCGCACATAGAGCCATCCGAACAACAGGCCTCCAAGGTGGGCCACGTAAGCTACGCCGCCGCTGCCCGACATGGCGAAGGCAAGCGTGACCACGATCAGGATGCCGACAAAATATTTCGCCTTGATGAGAAAGGGGAACGGAAACATCATGATCTCCTGGTCCCCGAAGAGCATGCCAAAGGCGATGAGAATGGCGAAGACGCCCCCCGAAGCGCCCAGCGTCCGCGTTCCGGGATTGCCCAGAACGTGCGCGTAAGAGGCGGCGATGGTGGTGATCGCGGCGCCGACCACTCCAAAAGAAAATAGTTCGATGAAACGCCGCGTGCCCCACGCACTTTCAAAGGCCGACCCAAACATCCACAGGCCAAGCATATTGCCGAACCAGTGCCAAAACTCGAAGTGCAAGAATCCGTAGGTCACCAACTGCCAGATCGCGCCGTGCACGACTGCCTGAGGTTGAAGCGCGAGATGATCGAGCACGAAGAGGGGAACGTCGGGCTGCACCCGCATCAAGAGCAGCAATAGCAGGTACACGCCTGTGTTGATGCCTAGCAGCCAGGTCACCGCCCGGGTGAACGGTGGCAGGCTCAACGTCATGGGTTCGCCGGTTCGCCGCACTGATTTACCTCTCGTCCATTCTACTCGCTGATTGGAGACTGTGGGTCGTGTAGGCCCGGACGCATTCGTCCGGGCGGGACGGACGAATGCGTCCGTCACTACATGTCTCTTACAATTCGTCATCGCTGCGGTGTGGGCACCACTGGAAGGCTGCGATGCCCCGCGCGATCCACCGCCCTTACCGCGGAAATTACGTTGTCCTTCGAAATCTTCAGCGTGGCGCGCGTAGCGGTGCCCACGCCCAGCGCGTGCTCCCACTCCGGGCTGGTCGTCGCCCGCCACTGCACTTCGTATTCCGCAGGCTCCCCGCTCGGCGATGCTTCCCACGTCAGCGTGGTGTCGTTTTCCAAGTCTTTGGTCAAGATGTGCACATTGGCCGGAGGCGCCGGCGCGGCGGCCAACGACGCCAGCGTCGCCGCGTTCAGCCGCGCTACGTGAGCCACATAGTCGTAGTCCACAAATTTCAGCAGATCGCCATATTCGATGCCGTTTTCGGTGCGCACGTTCTGGTGCTGATGATGAAAGTCCTCGCGGTATTCGGTGAAGCGGACCGCGGAGAATCCCTGCTGGTTGAAGGAGTAATGATCGCCGCCGCGCAAGAAGCGATCGAGCCGGAAAATCAGCATCGGTCTAACGCCGGCGTCGTAGGTGCGGCCGATGTCTGCGATGTAGCGCGCCAACTCCCGCGATCCGGAGTCGCTCTCCCCGCCCAAGCCGCGAATGCGCCGGATGTCCTGATCTGTCGCGGCCGCAGGCACTCCCTCGGAGAAAACACGGACCACGGAATGATCCTGTTCCGCGCTCTTGTCGCCGCCAACAATGTCGTTGTTAAGGACAGCCTCGATATCCCATCCCTGGTCTTTGGCCATTTTTGCGAAATGGCGGCTGCCGTTTAGGCCTTGCTCTTCTCCGGCCACGGTCAGAAAAATAATTGTTGCCGGAAACTTCATCTTACTGAGCACGCGCGCGCATTCCAGGCTAACGGCGGTTCCGCTGCCATCGTCGTTGGCTCCGGGCGCTTCGCCGGTTGCATCGAGGATGTTGCTGTTGCGCGAATCGTAGTGCCCGGTCACCAGCACGATGCGTTTCGCGCTCGCGGCGTCCGTGCCTTTCAGAACCGCATAAACATTGGTGATTTCGGTTGCTGTCGGAATACGCTCGGTGGGCTGCTCGGTGAAACTGTCGGTCTTCACCTCGAGGCACCCGCCGCAATCTTTGGAGTAGCGCTCGAACTCCGACTTGATCCATTCCCCGGCGGCGCCAATTCCCCTCCCGGCTGCAATCGATGCCGGGTCCTGTGAGGAAAGCGTTGACCGCGTTCCAAAGCTTGCCAGCTTTTCGATATCAGCCTGAATGTGTTGCGCGGAAATCTGCCGCAAGGCGGCCGCGATTTCTGGGTCGGCAACGACGCCGGGTTCGGAACTCGGACTCTGCGCCCTGCCGACTGTCGACAGGAAAACTAGCGTCGCCAGAGCAGCGGCCCAGCGCGACTTTCGAGAGAAATGGAGCATGCCTTGCCTTCCTTCGTCCAGACAAATTTCGTTCAGGGAGACCAAATTCCCGGTGCGCGGAAAAATCGCGCGTCTACAGCCTGTGCCTCTTGACCAACAGCCGGGGAGAATCTAAATATTAACAGGAGGCTCTAATCGGCGAGGGAGGCTTTATGGTGCTCTGTCCTGAATGCGAAACCAACCTGGATGTCGAAGAAGAAGAGGTGGACGAGGGCGAAGTAATCTCGTGCCCCGAGTGTGGCACCGATTTTGAAGTGGTGACCACCAGCCCGCTGGAATTGAAAGCGGTGGAAGAAGGCTACCTGGAAGAAGACGACGACGAGGCGGAGGAAAGCGAAGACGGTGATTTATCCTGACCTCCCCAAGGGGCGTTTCTTTCCACGGTTAGTCTACCTGGGTCTTCTCTTAAGCCTGCTTCTGTTGCCGATTTTCAGTTCGTGGACGAACCTGGCCGCAGCCCCAAACTCTTCTAAAGAAAAAGAGAAAGAAAAACCGTACGCCCTGATAGCAGGCACTGTATGGGGTCCCGATAATCGTCCGGTGTATGGCATACCGGTGAAAATCCGCCGCGCCACCGACAAGCCCAGGAAGGTCCGCTGGCAACTTTATTCCGACCACATGGGCGAGTTCGCGCAACGCGTTCCGGCGGGCGAAGCGGACTACATCATCTGGGCCGATCTGAAAGGCGTGAAAACCACCGACGGTAAACCGATACGCCTGGTTCAGCCCGTCACCGTTCACATTTACAACGACGAACGCGAGGACACCGGGCTGCACCTGACCCATGATGATTGAGGTTGAATCCCGTGAGACAATAGCAGCAACATGAATCCCAAACAATCGGTGATCAGGGCCGTCGCCACGGTTTGCGCTCTGCTGGTGGCTTTAGGCGCGGTCTCCCATGCGACGCCGGATAAGAAGGATAAGAGCTCTGGACGTTTGCTTCTCGGCAAGGTGCTCGATCCGCAGGACAACCCGCTCCCCGACGCTATCGTTTATCTGACCAACACCAGAACTCGCGCAGTGAAAACCTATATTGTGGGCGCCGACGGCACTTACCGCTTCCCGGCGCTTTCCACGGCGATCGACTACGAGGTTTATGCTCAGTACAAGAACTTCAAGAGCGATACCAAGTCGGTGAGCCAGTTCGACGACCGGTCCCAGGTGTATCTCGACTTGAAGGTCAATACGAAGTAGCTCCGCCGAACCTTTGCCGCAACTTTTCACTTCTTCTGGGTTCTAGATAATAGGAAACATGTGTCTGGAGGGAAATGTGAACGAGGCGCGCTCTTCTCAGCAAACGAATCGAATCGTTTTAGCCGCGACGGCCTTTCTGGCGTTCATGACGTTGATTGGCTCTGTATCGGCCTTTGCGCAACGCGGCGCCATGAGCCCCAACCAAGATGAAAGAGATGGAGTCAGCGCTGGCGGCAAGTGGACGATGTTTCAATCGGAAGACAAGATGACCGGAGGCAAGAGAGTCCGCTTCGAACTTCTGGCTGATAATTCCTTCCGCGAGGATCCCAATTATCCGCCAAGGGTGGAGTTGTATTGCGAGGATGGCAAACTTAAGTTGTCCGACTTCAACCCGGGGGTGCGACTGCCACCTCCAAATCGTCCCGGCTTCTGGGGGCAGCCCCAACTGGACGTGATGGTGCGAATCGACGATTGGCACGGCCACAAAGGCTGGAACTGGGTGCGCGGCCACTTTCTTTCCATGGATAAAGGCACCACTCGCGGTTTGATCGGTGCCCAGATATTTAACATCGAATTGCCGACCCGGAGCGGC
Organism: uncultured Acidobacteriaceae bacterium; assembly: GCA_963708335.1. Classification (GTDB taxonomy): domain Bacteria; phylum Acidobacteriota; class Terriglobia; order Terriglobales; family Acidobacteriaceae; genus Sulfotelmatobacter. The sequence continues at coordinate 1,189,084 of OY970205.1, forward strand.
CGCCAGATTGCCGAGTTCTCGCCCGCTGGGTTGGACCTGGACCAGGTGCGCCGGGCCTGCGATTTGACGCCGAAAAAGCCAAGCAAAGACTAATCGTAAAAATACTCACGTAGGGGCAGCACGCCTCGGCTGCCCTAGGGCGACAAATTCCCCAGCAGTATTTCCGAATCCGCCGACGCAACCCTTCTGGCACTTGCTTCCTCTTTCCCCGACTGGCACCTTAAAATCTACGAGCGAGGCCGCGATGGACAGCAGCACGATTACGGGTTTGGCGTTCTTCCTGTTTGCTGCGGGAACACTGATTTATACCGTGATCCTCTACAACGGGCTGGTGCGCCTGCGCAACGAGAATGACCGCGCATGGGCGAACATTGACGTGCTGCTCAAGCAGCGCCACGATGAAATCCCCAACTTGGTCGAGACGGTCAAGGGATATATGCAGCACGAGCAGCAGACGCTGCTGGCCGTGACCCAGGCGCGAACGGCATCGGTGAATGCCGCCAGCGTGGGCCAGAAAGCGGTTGCCGATCTGCAGGTGGCGAGCGCACTGCGCGGGCTGTTTGCCGTAGCCGAAAATTATCCGCAGTTGAAGGCCAACGAAAATTTCCTGAAGCTGCAGAGCCGCATCAGCGAACTGGAAGAGCGCATTGCCGACCGCCGCGAGTTTTTCAACGACGACGTCAACACCTATAACACGCGCATTGGACAAATTCCCGACGTGTTCGTGGCTAGCTTCATGAACCTGAAGCCGAGGGAAATGTTCAAGGTTTCTGACGCGGATCGCAGGCTCGTAGAGGTGAAATTCCAAGGGGCTGCGGGGGCCTGACGGCACAGGGCAAAGCAAACCGGCGGCTCTACTTCCAGGCTGATAGATCGCGATTCAGCACAGCTTCCAATTTCTCTACTTCGCGTCGAAAGAGTTCGCGAAGCTTCATTTTTTCGGAGGACGGCACTTCGGGAAACGGTGGGCCGCCTCCGAGAAAGAGTTTCTCCGCGCCCCATTTTTTAGCGGCGTGCACGAAGGAGCCGATCCGCTGCTTCTTCGACCACTCGGCAAGCCGGAGTGCGCCACGCGTCAAAAAATAATTGCGCGGCTCGGTCATGGTTTCCGTCGTGAAGACACGCAGCTTGTGAGAGGGCGGCAGCTCCATGCGTGGAATTCCCAAAAATTCCAATACCTTATCCAGATACGACTGTGGATCGGTCTGCAAGTCCTCATACATCGTGACCATGACCTGCGAGGCACCGAAGGTCTTCAGCCAGTCCGTTAAATGGGTGGCATAGCGGCTCGATTCCATCAACTCCGGATCGCGGGCCAGAGCGTCGTCGAAGGCCCATGGAATCATCCCATACGCCCGCTTAAGCCGATACAGCGACAACACTCGGTCGACTGGGTCGCGAAACGTGCAGACGATTTTGGCTGTGGGCAAGAGCCGGGCGATCCGCTCCCGCGCCTCTGGAGAAGCGAAATACGTGGGAGCAACTTCGCCGACGAGGCGTCCATCGCGCGCTTTGCGGTAATGGGCGCGGTACCATTCCAGGCCGTAATCAAAATACTTGTCGAAAAACCGGGTTTCCTTAGTTGGATAGGAAAGCCAGGCACACTCGCTCAGCACCATATGCAGCCAACTGGTGCCGGTACGAGGCGGGCCGATCACAAAGAACGACGGAAGGATCGGAGCACTGCCGTTTTCGGTTTCTGCGGCCTTTGTCCCAAAGCCGTTCCTGGGCATTCGCAGGTCCCTGAGCAGTTGCAGAGTTGCCTTAAGACTTCTAATTTAAGACGTACAAAGAGTGGCTCGGGATGGATGCATCGCGGGCTCAGGGGGTTGCCGTGTAACCAGGCCGTCTAGTCGGGGATGGGGATCCTCGGAGCCATGGCTGGAAGGTGACTTCGGCAACCGCGGCCAAGCACGCGCCAGTCATTCGATGCCGAGGTTGGTCGGTGCGGAGTGGGTCCGGTCTTAAGCTGTTCCCTCGTGAACCTTCGTGCCCTTGGTGGTGGATGGCCTTGCCGGCCGCCACAGTCAGTGTCGGACCTTCCGTAACTAGCTCTCGCCAACTGGCGCCTCTAAGCTTCAACCCGGGAGTTGCTCAACCATGATCAATACAGCTACGAAGTCCCTCTTAGTTCTGGCGGCGAGTGGCCTGATGTTTGTTGGGGCCGCCGCTGCTCAACCTCAAGCCGGTCCGGGACGAGTCGATCCCGGCCATCCACGCGTCAATCAGGTCAATGGTCGCGAAACCAACCAGCAGAAGCGCATCGCGAGCGGCGTAAAGAACGGTAAGCTAACGCCAAAGCAGACCGCGCATCTGGAAAGGCGCGAACATAGCATTCAGAACCAGCAGAAGCGCGACATGGCCAGGCATGGCGGTCACCTGACCAAGGCCGAGCAGACTCGCCTCAACCAGCGTCAGAATCGCGTCAGCAAAACCATCTACAAAGACAAGCATTCCAAATAGCTCGACCTTTTCCCAAGGTAAGGACAAAGCCGCGGATCGCCGTGGCTTTTTTCTTTTTGCATCCGTTTCGGACGGAGAAGCCAAAGAGACGGCTTTCGCATTCCATTTCTCACCGCCCTTTTGTCATTCCGAAGGGAGGAATCTGCCTTCCTCAGCCCATACGCCTGACCCGAACTCGCTTAACATCATGCGACAGAGGACGCAGAGCTGAGTAAAATGGAGGCGAAGAAAATCGAACAAAACCGGAGGACCTCATGAAGAATGCAATCTGTCTTTTCCTGCTTCTTGCAGCCACCGCTGTTTTCGCGCAAGAAAAAAATCCCGTCACATCGGTAGTTCGCGAAATCCTGCCGCGCCAGCAAAAAAATCTGGTAGCCGCAGTCGAAGAAATGCCCGCCGACAAATTCAGCTACAAACCTACCGAGCAGCAGATGACTTTCGGACACCTCGTCCTGCACATCATCGGCTCCAACAACCACCTGTGCTCAACCATCGGCGACGTGCCTGAGGTCAAGCCATCCGTGCCCCTGAAGGAATCCGACGAGAAAGACAAGCTGGTTGCCGCGCTAAAAGCCAGCTTCGAATTCTGTTCGACCGCCCTCGCCAAGGTCGACGACTCCAAGCTCGGCGACGAAGTCGAACTCTTCGGCGGACGCAAAGGCCCCCGCGCCTTCGCCCTGATCGCCCTCACTAACGACTGGGCCGACCACTACAGCTCCGCCGCCATGTACCTGCGCCTGAACAACCTGCTACCGCCCACGGCGCAACCGAAGAAGTAGCTGAAGGTTGTAGCGCCGGCATCCTGCCGGCTGTCCCGAGGGCGTCACGCCCTCGGCTTCGGCCAACGAGATGACCCTAAACAGTTTTAGCTGTTATTTAATCTGCACGAGTTCATTCGCAGACTCTTCCGCGGTAGCAGCCGCCGGCCGCTGTGGTCCTCGCCACGAATCAAAGATCGACACCTGATGCACGCACGACACCGTGCAATGCGGCGCACATCCTTTCTCCGTCAAATATTCGCGCCGCAAATCTTCCCGCGTATACGTCGCCAGCGGCACGCCCGGATATCCCCGCTGCTGCGAGCAATAATGCACCAACCCATTTTCGCAAATATACAAATAACGCCCGCCTGCCCGACATCGCCAATCATTCGGCTGCCCCTTGGCAATGTTGTCCTGAAACGAATTGATGCGCGTGAAGCTGCTTTTCTCCAGCGCCTGCATCTCGTGATAAATACGGCGCTCCTCGTCTCCCAGCGGCTGCAACTGCCCGCTGCCGTCGTGAATAATTCCAATCGTGGACGTGAAGCCCAACTCAATCGCGCGCTTCCCAATCACCAGCGCGTCCTGCGGACGCGGAATGCCACCGCCGACGACGGAATTAATATTCACGTGAAAGTCGGCATGCTCGGCCAGCAATTGCAATTTCTTGTCGAGCACCTTCAGGCTCTTCTTCGACACTTCGTCCGGATTCACATTGTCGATGGAAATCTGCAGCCACTCCAGCCCCGCGCGGTTCAGCCGCTGAATGCGCTCCGCCACCAGCAGATATCCATTCGTAATAAGTCCAGCGATCATCCCGTTGGCGCGAATTCGCCGGATCACCTCGTCGAGTTCGGGATGCATCAGCGGCTCCCCGCCCGAAATCGTTACCACCGCCGTGCCCAACTCCCCCAGTTTGTCGATCCGCCGGTACATTTCTTCGATGGCCACCGGCTTCGAGAAATCGTCAAACTCATTGCAGTACGTACACGCCAGGTTGCAGCGCCGCATCGGAATAATGTGCGCCAGCAGTGGATGGTCGGTCGACGCCAGCGCCCGGATCGCCATATTCGCTCCGCGCAAGTTCCGGTGCAGAGCTTTAGCCCGTCGTCGCAGCTTGGTAGTAAAAGATGCCATGAGAGTCGGTCACATCTATTACACCACACAACCCGCTGTCCAGCTTTTGATCGTGTAGCGACAGCCGCCTCGGCTGTCCAGGTTTTGAAGTTGCACATGTGGGGACAGCCGCCCCCGGCTGTCGCCGCGACGGTTTTCGTCGCGGCTGCGCCGCCAATCCCCCCTCCGCATTCCCCCCAAAAGCATTACACTATTAAGTTGCGCCCCGCGCTCCAAGTCCCTAGCGCGCCATGTAACTCCCAGAGGAAGGCAATCATGTCTGTGAACAGTTTCAATTCCCGCTCTACCCTCAAAGTCGGCAGCAAAGAATACGAAATCTACCGCCTCGACGCCCTCGATAAACAGGGAATCTCCACCAAGCGCCTGCCTTTTTCTCTGCGCATCTTGCTCGAGAACCAACTCCGCACCGAAGACGGTCGCAACGTCACCAAAGAAGAAATCCGCGCCCTCGCCCGCTGGAACAGCAAATCGAAGCCCGACAAAGAGATCGCCTTCACTCCCAGCCGCGTCCTCCTGCAGGATTTCACCGGAGTCCCCTGCGTCGTCGATCTCGCCGCCATGCGCGACGCCATGCAAACTCTGGGCGGCGATCCCGCCCTCATCAATCCTCTGCAGCCCGTGGAACTGGTCATCGACCACTCCGTCCAGGTCGACGAATTCGGCACGCCCAGCGCTTTCGACATGAACGCTCTGCTCGAATTCCAACGCAATAAAGAGCGTTACTCCTTCCTCCGCTGGGGCCAAACCGGTTTCCGCAACCTCGCCATCGTTCCGCCCGACACCGGCATCGTCCACCAGGTGAATCTCGAATATCTCGCTCGCGTCGTCTTCGTTCACGAATCCACCGGCAAGCGCACCGCCTACCCCGACACCCTCGTAGGCACAGACAGCCACACGACAATGGTGAATGGGTTGGGGGTCCTCGGGTGGGGAGTGGGCGGAATCGAAGCCGAGGCCGCGATGTTGGGGCAGCCTGTGTCCATGCTGATTCCTCTGGTCGTCGGAGTTAAGCTGACCGGCCGTTTGCGCGAGGGCGCGACTGCGACCGACTTCGTTCTGACCGTTACCGAGATGCTGCGCAAGCACGGAGTCGTTGGAAAATTCGTGGAGTACTTCGGGCCTGGGCTGCGGGATTTGCCGCTGGCTGATCGCGCCACCATTGCCAACATGTCGCCGGAGTATGGCGCGACTTGCGGAATTTTTCCCATCGACAAAGAGACTCTCAAATATCTGCGGCTCACCGGACGCTCCGAGGAACAGATTGCGCTGGTCGAGGCCTACAGCCGCGAGCAGGGTCTGTTTCACGACGACAAGACCGCCGAAGCTGAATATTCCGAACTGCTCACGCTTGATCTCGCGACCGTCGAGCCCAGCCTCGCCGGGCCGAAGCGTCCGCAGGACCGCGTCGTGCTCTCGCAGGCGGGAGAATCGTTTCAGAAAGCTCTGCCCTCGCTGATCAAACCGAAATCTGCCACAAAGACCGCAGCGGCATCCGCAGTTCCATCTTCGAATAACGCGAAGTGGGAACAGGAGGGCGGAAGTCCGACCGCAATCGGCGTGGAAGACCCCAATGTTCACGAGCACGTTCCGGCATCGGTGAAAGATTCGCTGAAGCATGGCAGCGTCGTGATTGCCGCCATCACTTCCTGCACTAACACTTCGAATCCCTCGGTCCTGATCGCCGCCGGACTGCTCGCCAAGAAAGCTGTTGAAAAGGGCCTGTCGGTTCCGGCATGGGTGAAGACCTCTCTCGCTCCGGGATCGAAAGTTGTGACCGACTATCTCGCGAAGGCCGGGCTCACGCCTTATCTCGAGAAGCTGAAATTTCATCTGGTCGGCTATGGCTGCACCACTTGCATCGGCAACTCCGGACCGCTGCCCACGGAAGTTTCGCAGGCCATCGACGACAAGGAACTTGTAGTCGCCTCGGTGCTTTCCGGGAATCGCAACTTTGAAGGCCGCATCAACTCCGAGGTTCGCGCTAATTACCTGATGTCGCCGCCGCTGGTCGTCGCCTTCGCGCTCGCGGGCCGTATCGACATCGACTTGCGCAAAGACGCGATCGGTAAAGGCAGAGACGGCCAACCGGTATACATGGCGGACATATGGCCATCGCAGCGAGAAATTGAAGAGAGCATGCAGCATTCGATTACCTCGGAAATGTTTTCCAAGTCGTACGCCGATGTGTTTCAGGGCGACGAGCGCTGGCGCGGCCTCTCCGTGCCCAAGGGCCAGACGTATTCCTGGGAGCAAGACTCCACCTACATCCGGCGCGCTCCCTACTTCGACGAGATGTCGGTCAAGCCCGCACCTGTCACCGACATCAAGAAAGCCCGCGTGCTCGCCGTGCTCGGCGACAGCGTCACCACTGACCACATCTCCCCCGCCGGATCGATCAAGAAGGACAGTCCCGCCGGAAAATACCTGCAGGAGCACGGCGTGAAGCCCGGAGACTTCAACTCCTACGGCTCGCGCCGCGGCAATCATGAAGTGATGGTGCGCGGCACCTTCGCCAACGTGCGCCTGCGCAACAAGCTGGTCGCGACCGAAGGTGGCTTCACGCGGCATCTGCCAACCAACACCGAAATGTCGATCTTCGACGCCTCGGAAAAATATCGCGAAGACGGCACGCCGCTCGTCGTTCTTGCCGGAAAAGAGTACGGCTCCGGCTCATCGCGCGATTGGGCCGCCAAAGGCCCGGCGCTGCTGGGCGTGCGCGCCGTGATCGCCGAAAGCTATGAACGCATCCATCGCTCAAACCTCGTAGGCATGGGCGTCCTCCCACTGCAGTTCCCCGCAGGCCAGAACGCCGAATCGCTCAAGCTGACCGGAGAAGAAGTATTCGAGATTACCGGCGTCCGCGAAGTAGTCGAACACTTCGCCGCCGGCCGCACCGCGAAGGTTCGCGCCACCGCAAAAGGCAAAGATCCGATTGAGTTCGACGCCCTAGTCCGCATCGACACGCCGCAAGAAGCCCTCTACTACGCCAACGGCGGCATTCTGCAATATGTGTTGCGGCAGTTGTTAGCGACAAAGCCACAGACGGTGGGGGTATAAATTGCCTCGAATTCGATTTGAACAAACGACTTGTCATCCCGACCGGAGCCGGAGCGACGGCGGAGCGGAGGGACCCGGTGTTGAGGGTTGATCAATGGAGAAAGCGCGCCCAAGCAGAACTTGGACTGGCCACCCTCGATGAGCTTGAGGTAGTTAGATGGGCACCCGCCGCTTATTAACTTGCGAATCCGAATCAAGATGGTTGAAAACCGATAGGACCACGCGGAGGGTTCAGGAACCTGCGGCCTTGGTCGGTAATTACCACATCAAAGGAACCGAAGCCGAAGAACTGCTTCTCAACGGCAGGGCCGTCGTCCAAGCGATACTCGTGTCTCCCTCCGAGCTTTTCGTCGTACTTCGTCAGTAGAACAATTCCATCGCAGCTGAACCGCTTCATCGCGGACTCAACCTCAGCCGGGTCAACCCATCCGAGTTCCGGTTGCAGGAGAGTCGCCCAATTAATCGAGCTAAGGCCTTCCCGTTTGCCGTTCATTTTGGTGAGTTGCTTCAGTATCGCGGTCTCAAGCTTGTGCGTGTCAGTCATTTCTACAGCCTCCAAAATTCTTCCCCGTTTATCCCACAGTTTGTATTCTTAACGCAAGGATTGAAAAAACAACACACAACGAGGAAGAGCATCGTTGGAACCGCTACAATTCGGAGTCCAATAAATAGGGGGATTTATCCCGATGCCTATTGTGAGAGGGCGCTTCGTGCCTGAAATTGAGAGTGCGGGAAAGGTCAAGCGGTGCTTCGACGTCCTCCTGTGGGGAGACCACTGGTCAAAAAGGAATCTAAGCGACCTCGACCAAATTGAGGGCCTCCGCGAATACCTACGCAGTTTGATGCCTCGCTTCAGCGGAATTCGTTTGTTCGTTCCTTCACTGCACGCCGAAACCATCGATATCACGAAAGCATTAAACTCTCGCGTCAAATCAGTGGACGTAACCGAGCCCGACAAGGTTACGTCCGCTCGCTTTCAGAACGAAGAGCTTGCTACCGCTGTGCAAACCGCCATCGCGTGCGATGCTGACGCGCTAGTCGTCACGAACGAGAGATGGTTTCCCTATATCGAAGACGCAGAGAAGGTCGGTGTCTTCCTAGCTGACACGGGCGTCCTTAAACAGCGGTGTGAGATATTCTCTCGTGGCCACGACGTTCCTTGGTCGGGCTCGCTGTCAATCTGGAACCTAACATGGACAGCGTTCTATCAAATGGCCGAGTCGGAGACCTTTCGCAGCGGAACGGACTTTCTTTCGGCTGCCGCGAAGAAGAAAGCGGACAATGATGGACAGGAAACGGGAAGAAGCCTAGTACATAACCGCCTGCCGAACATTTGTTTCACTCGCGACCGTCTCCTGTTTTACGAGATACAACGGCTTGCTTCCGTGCGGCACCGTTGGGAACGGCAATCATTCAGCTTCGAGACCGCTTATTATCTGAACTTTTACTACCCGGTTATCTTTGGTGGATTCGACCAGCTCGCTCTCATCGTGAATCAAATCCTAAAGCTCGGGGTACCGGAAAAAAAGGTCGGAGCAACCTACGCGGGCTTCCTCGACACACTGAGAGCTAGAAGCAGCGAGCTACACGCCATCTTCACCGACACGAAACAAACCGAATTTATCAAGCGAATCGGCGCGTTACGACACTTTGCATCCCATCGAGGCTCTTTGATGCCCACGCAACTCATTCAGAAACCGGAGAACGAACCAACGGACGCGGAACTCGATGCCGAAATCTCCGGAGCTGGTATTGACGAGATGCTAGAAATATTGCCGGAAGGAGAACTTCGTGAAAGCTTCAGGGCAAACATTCGTCATAAGTTCAAAATGGCGCATTACGAGAAGAGTGGCAACGTGGTCGACGGCGTAGTGCCCATTGTAATTGATGGGGAATTCGGATTTATCCGCCCCGCAGCGGATACGGTCTGGAACTTTCAACGGTTCCTAACGTTTATGAACCAAGTCTTCATCGCCCTCGGAAAGCATTTGTAGTAGTACGCGTAGCCGGGAGCGCATACGAGGACCGCTTATTTTTCTGTCGTCTCTCCGGGACTTAGTTTCAATTTTTGCGGCTTACCCCGGACTTCCGTCCCTTCGACTTCGCTCAGGGCAGGCTCGGGGCTATCCTATGCCGCCGCTTCGCGGCTGGAGTCGGCTTGGATTCGCACCGACGGTCAAACAAACAGCGGGTCCCTCCACTCCGCCGTCGCTGGCGCTCCGGCTCCGGTCGGGATGACAGTGTCTTTTGTTCATGGGCGTTGGCGTGGCGGAACAGTTAGCGTTTGGCGTGGCGGGCTAGTTGCGACGGAACTGGCAGAAGTATTCGGTGCCGTTATGGGGTAAAAGCAGGTCAGAGCCACAACAACGGGACGAGGCCGGCGGCGGCCAGGGCAATCAGAAACGAGAGGCTCTGGATGCCGGTTTTTCGGTCGGCTAGGCTGTAGGAGTAGATGCCTTTGATCAGGTTGTTGCTGGCGGCGGCGATCAGGACGGCAATGGCGGCGACTGGGAGCGGAGTGAGTTTGCCGGCGGCCTGGGTCATTCCCATGATGAACGGGTCGACGTCAGTGACTCCCATGATGGCGGCCAGGATGTTGACGCCGGCTCGGCCGAGATAGGTGACGGCCAGCTGCGTGGCGACAAGCATTCCAAGAAAGAAAAGAGCGAAGAGAAAAGCGGCGATGAGTTCGAGCGGATTTCCTGGCTCGTATTGCCGCTTGAACTCAGAGGTATCCGCGTCTGATCTACGGGACCACAACCATCCGACAACAATCGCGACTGCGGCCAAGACGAGGAAGGCTGGCGCCAACATCGCGCCCAATTGGCGATTGAAAAGGGTGAGAAGGACAACCAGGCGCAGGTACATCACGCCCGACGCGATCAGGATGCCGCCGGCAAACAAGTGCGGGCGGTGTTCGCGGGCGGCGCGGCGCGACATCGCTACCGTGGTTACGGTGGAAGAATAGGCTCCGCCAAGGATGGCGGTGAGGACCACTCCGCCGCGTTCTCTGGTGACTTTCTGCAGGACGTAGCTGCCATAGGAGATCGTGCTGACGGCGACGACGACCAGCCAGGTTTTGAAAGGGTTGATGTGAAAGCGTCCAAACTCCTGATTGGGCAGAGCGGGAAGAATGACCGCCGTGAGCAGCAGGAATTTAGCGAAGGTGAGAATCTCTTGCGGGGCGGTACGGGTGGCGAGAGTTTCAAGTGCGGCCTTGAGCTCGAGCAGCAGCAGGCTCGCCACGCTGAGGGCGGTGGCAATCCAGAAATGGTCGTAGTAGACGAGCGCGCCGACGAGGTACGTCGCAAGGCCCGACATTTCCGAGGTCACTCCCGCGGCCTCAGGTCGCGAAAGCTTGTGCCAGTAAGACAACAACAGGAATCCGCCGACAACCAGGAAGCCCAGAGTGACGGGCAGCATTTGGCTGCCGGCGAGAAGAGCGATGGAATAGCCGATGAGCCCGATCAGAGGGAAGGTTCGTACTCCGCCGAAAGAGTAGGAACCCAAGGCGCTCTTGTGCTCCTCACGTTCCACTCCGATCAGGAAGGACAGGAAGAGAACGAGGACGATTTTGACGGCATCGGGTGGCAGCCAGCGGTAAAGATCCACTCGCGGTTACGCCTCCTCGGACCGACGAGCTTAGCATAATACGGGGCGGCTCATGGGAAAGGGAAAGCAGATTCCTCGCTTCGCTCGGAATGACCAGTGGGCGAGGGGTAAGTGAAATTACTCCGCGGACGACACCCTCTAGTACTAGTTGTGTTCCAACACTAGGTCCCTCCGCTCCGCCGTCGCTGGGGCTCCGGCTCTGGTCGGGATGACAGTCTCGTTTGTCATCAGCGCTTGGCGCGGCGGAGCAGTCATCGCTTGGCGTGGCGGGCTAGCTGGCTGGTGGTTTTGCCTAGCAGGTCCCAGGCTTCGCGGTAATGTTCGTAGCGGTAGCGGTTTTTCTTCAGCGTGGTTACGGGGAAGACGGTGACGGCTACTTTGATCGTGGGGGTCAGGATCACGATGGCGGGGATCATGTACCAGACATTTTCGGGGATGATGTAGGCGGCGAAGAGGTCGAGTTCGTCGAGAGAGTAGGACTTTTTCGATAGGTAGTTGCGACGGAACTGGCAGAAATATCCTGTGCCGTTGCGGACGGTGGTGGATTTGACCTGCACGCGGGTCAGGTGGCCGCCGTGCTCGATGCCAACATCGTATTCGAGCGAGTCTCCCCAGGGCTTTAGGACGTGATAGCCGTGCAGCGCGGCGGTGGCCATGAATTGGAGTTCCACCCATTCGCCACGCTGCTTGGGCGTGGGAAAACGCTGCCAGTCGTTCATCGATCTGCCCGAGACTCGTCCCCGAAAACACGAAAGGCGCGACCGGTGGGCCGCGCCTTTTTGTCTATATATCCAGAATAGCAAATTCGCTGGGGGCAACCGGAAAAAATTCCAACTTTATATTTCTAATCCCTCCAAAGGGTTAGGAGGGTTCGGGTGCTTTTGCCCTCTTGACAAGATTTAGTCCTAAACGATAAATCGGGCGCTCCCGGAGGAGCGCCCGTTGTCGAGCAGTCGCGTGTGCTTAGTGGAATTGAACCGCCGGCAGAACTCCGGTTCCCTCGATGCGAACGGCATCCAAGGCGCGCGGATCGATGTGCAACGCTTGCAGAATGGTCGGCGCCACCTGAGCAGTGCCCACTTCGGCTTTGACCGTTCTTGGTTGAAAGCCGGGATGGGAGAGCAGCAGAACGACGTTGGTGTCGTCATGAGCAAACCCACCGTGTTCGGCCAGTTTCGCATGGCTGCCGGAGTAAGTAACCCCCACGTTCGGAGCCACGATGATATCCGGCGTGCGCGGGTCGACCGTGGGATCGTTGAAGTTGATGGCAAGCGCTGGTCCGTAGAAGATTTGGCCGAGCGCGATACCCGAGGCTGACGCATTGTTTTCAAGAATGTCGACGCTGGCGTCGGTCTCCGACGAGTTCTTTAACCAGAGCAGAGAGACGTCATCTTCCGTGGGACCGATGCCGGTCGGGTTGTTGGTGGATTCCGAGTACGGAATGTAGCCCGCATCAGAGAGCAGCGTGGCCGGCGAGGTGCCGTTGCGCGTCTGAGCGACATAACGGTTGGGATCAATGGGCGACTGGCCGTGCTTGGCAGTAATCACGATCAAGGTCGAGTCGTAAAGACCCTTTGCCTTTAGCTCGCTGACGAATGCGCCGATGGAGGCGTCGACGAACTTGAATTCGTCGAGCAGTGCGGCGCCGGGTGTTCCTGCGGCGTCAAGATATCCGCCAGTCGTGCTGTTGCTGGCTTCAATCAGCTTCTGGCCCACGCTCAAGGCCTGGAAGTTCATGCCGAAGATGGTGGGAACGTGTGTGTTTTTCGTTCCCAGGTGATTCTTTCCATCGATCTCGTGCAGGATTGCATCGACCTTCAGCGTGTCGTAGCACTGAATGTTCTGGAAGCTGTTGGTCCAGGCGGTCAGGTCGGCGCCAGTATCCCGAACGGCGGCGCAGGAAATTCCGGTAGGAGTGGTGACGCCCGGCAGGCCGATGACGTTGGAGTTGATCTCAGGCGCGTAAAAGTCGTCGAGGGCCGAGGGACCAATGCCGGAAGCGACCGAGGCATAGGCCGGATGCTTGTCGGACCAAGCGGCGTATCCGCCAGCCTGATGGATGACGCTGAAGATACTGTTGGCGCGGACGAACTGCCACGGATAAACTGGCGCACAGCCTTTCGCCGGATCGCGGTCCAGCTTGTGGGGATCGATTGAGGCGAGGCCTCCGTCGGTCAGCGACGCGCCGGGCGCGCCGCCATTGACCTTACTCTGGTCGATGTCAAGGCCCTCTTCATACTCGGTAGTAAAACCGGTCGGCGCCGCACCCGCGGTGCAGGGGCCGGGCCCATTTCCATTGCCGGTCATCACCGCTGGTCCGTCGAGATTGCGGGAATAGGCGACGTCATAGTAGACGCCGGTGAGGGCTGGGCTTCCGCCGGTGACGATAGCGGTGAGGCCGGGAAAGGAATCCGAGGGCTTAGAGGTATTGGCGGCGACGTAGTTAATGCCAGTCTTGGCTAGGGCAGCCATCGCCGGGCAGTAGGGGTCGCCATTGTTGGCGGTGCTGATGCCGTGAGCGCAGTTCGCGAAGTCAACGGCGTGCATGCCGTCGACGCTGATGAGGAGAACTCGCTTGATTTTGTCGTTATCGTGGTGGAAGTCATGGTCCTGGGCAAAAGCAAGGCCCACAGAACAAGCTGCTGCGAGGGAAAGTAAAGCTAGTGTTTTCATTGTGACCTCGATCGACGATGCTAGAAAGGGTCTGTGAATGGGAGGTTACGGCGAGTTGAACTGTTTGTGAAAACGGTGGACGCAACCTCGGACCTTGGACCCTTCGTCGTGGAAGCTTGAGGTTTCCTTCGTGAACCTTCGTGCCCTTCGTGGTGCAAGCCTTTCCCCGCACGCTCTAAGGATTCCCGTGCGAGGCAGGCACCACGTCGAAACCATAGCGCTTCAAAGTAGCGGCAACGACCGAGGTTTTGATATACGACAAAAATTGCTTCGCCGTTTCCTTGTTCTTCGAGGAAGTTAGAATCACACACGCCTGCTCGATCGGCGGATATTCGTCGGCGGGAATTTCAACGTAGCGTCCTTTGTCTTTCATGTTTGGAGACAAGGCGAGGGAGAGTGCCACGATGCCCACGTCGGCTGATCCGGACACTACGAACGAAGCTGTCTGAGAGATGTTCTCCCCGAGCACCAATTTATTTTTCACTTGGTCGTAGATACCCTCTTTTTCCATTGCGGCGACGGCAGCCTGCCCGTAAGGCGCGTGCTGCGGGTTCGCAACCGCGATTTTTCCGATGGAATTGTTCAACAGCGCTTTCAGCCCCGCCTTCAGGTCGAGCTTCGAGTCGTTCGGCACCCAGATGACAATCTTCCCCTTTGCGTACTCGTAATAGCTGCGAGGCTCCGTGAGTCCGGCTGCCTGCAGCTTCTTGGGGTAATCGAGATTGGCGGAAAAAAACATATCGAAGGGCGCGCCATTCTGAAGCTGCTGAAAGAAGTTGCCCGATGAGCCATAAATCAGCTTCACTTCTTTTCCCGTTTCCTTTTGGAATGCGGCGGTTATGTCTTGCATGGCGAATTGGAGGTCTGCTGCGGCAGCCACGGTGATGCTTTGTGCCGGGCAGAATTTATGCAGGAAGGCCATCGCCAGTAAGGCAATCAGAGTCCGTGCTCGCAGGCTCATAAACTTTCCTCCCCGTTTATAACCTCGCTTGCGAAACGCATTAAATCGTACATCTATCGACAGTGTAATCGCATGTACTATACACTAAATTTCTGTGCCGAACCCATGATCTGGCGAGGTCGAATGCCTAGAACTTATGTGCTTATGGTAGCGTTGGGTCTCTTCTCGTCGACGTTTGCTTCCGCACAAGACGGATATTTCGCCGATTGGTTTAAGCGCTCCGACCAAGCCAAGGCCGAGCAGCCGCACTGGGTCACGCCGGTCGCTACTGTCACGCCGAGATTGGAGCAGGAACTTCGTTACGATCAATTCTGGCAAGAGAACGCCAAGGGCGTCACCACCAATAATTTCGACGGTGGCAAAGGCCTTGAGTTAATCCCACTCGACAAGGTGGAGGTCATCCTGGATGTTCCACCCTACATCGAGCACAACAATCCAAAAGTTCAGGACGGCTTTGGCGATGTGTCATTTCTGGTGAAATACCGCCTGTTGTCACAGAATGAGGAGCACGGGAACTACATCCTCACAGCTTTTCTCGGTTGGAGTCTCCCCACTGGCGAGTACCAGAACGGAGGCAAGCACGCCGTAATCACTCCGACCATTGCGTACGGCAAGGGCCTCGGAGAGTTTGACGCACAGGGAACATTTGCTATCGGCTTGCCGACGGCGGACACCAATGTATTGGGACGAAGTTACTTGTGGAATAACACGTTCCAGTATCACGTGTTTCGTAAATTCTGGCCGGAAGTAGAATTCAATTCGACTTTTTTTCAGGATGGCCCGAACGACGGCAAAAAGCAGAATTTCGTGACTCCGGGATTAGTCATTGGACGATTGCGCCTGTTGAGCAGAGTGGGACTGACATTCGGCGCCGGCTACCAGATTGCGACGACTCACTTTCATACCACGAACCACAACGCCATCTTGACGGTTCGTTTCCCGTTCTGATCAGGCTTGAAGAAAGCCTTTTGGTGCGCTCTTTGAAAGGGCAAAAAATGAAAATTGGTCGGGGACTCTAGCACGCGATTTTCGAACCTTCCTCTTGAGCACACGCACTGTCGAATCGGGCGCTTTCAGCGATTGAGGATTGTTTTCACTCAATTCGTCGAGCCCAAGCGGACTTGTTCCCGACGTCGAGCGAACCCGGCAATTGACCGGAACATCTTTTTTATTGCTTTGACCCGCAGGGGGAATGTGCTACTTTCTCGCACACAACTCGGGGACTCGTCGCAGGAGGCATCTATGACTCTTAAGAAAAAGACCCTTCTGGCAAGCGTGACTTTGGCGATAGTTTCTCTTCCGGCGTGTAGGCAAAACGTCGCCACTCAACCGATTGGACTAGAGGAAGATAGGATGTTCTCGGTCCACCTTTACACAGATCCCGCCAATCCAAACCAGTGCTTCGCTGATTTGTCGGCGGTAACTCTGTGGAAAAACAAACACCATAAGGTGCAGTGGATTTCCGATGATGGCAAGGACTACCTTGTCGACTTCTCCCAGCCCCAAGCCCACTACGGCAGCCCTTTCGCCGATTCTACGTTTCCCGTACCGGCAGATAAAGCGAAAGACAGCGGAAACCTGAGCGCGAGCAGCCAGAGCGGCAAGTATTACGATTACGCTATACATGCCGGGACAGACATAAACGCGCCTGTTTGTAAGAAAGCTGACGATCCTGGCCTGTACGTCAAATAGCTCGATTCCGCTCAGAGTTTTTTCAGCAGGGTTTGGACGCGCGGGTGGTCGCGCAGATGATCAAAGTCCGGCGTGTCCCGGATCGCAGATGGCGGATATCCTGCCGCAATCGCCTTCTCCAGCGAAGCCAGCGTCTGTTCGGTGTCGCCGAGTTGGTTGTAAACGAGAGCGGCTCGAAACCTCACCTCCGCATCCTTGGGCGCGAGGTCTAATGCGTGCTGCAGATTCGACAAGGCGGCACTCTCGTTGCCGACCATTGCGTTGTAGGTCGCCACGAAAGCGAGCAGTGTGGCGTCTCGCGGATTCACCTGGAGCTTGGAAGCAGCTCGAGAAATCGCCTTGCGGTATGCTGCCGCAGCTTCAGTTCGTCGTCCCGGAGTCCAATAGAGCGCATCGCCCAGGTTTCCCCATATAAGCGAATCACGGTCATCGAGAGTCAGACCCTTCTGGTACATCTGCGCCGCCTCGTCGAACCGCCGCAACGCAAAGTAAGCTCCTCCCAGGTTGCTGTAGGCCTCAAGAGTGGGACGGATCTCTATGGATCGCTCCAACGCATCAATCGATTTTGAATATTGCCCCTGCGCGATCAGGAGGGCGCCCAAATTCGAATAACCTTGAAAGTTCTCTGGCGTCAGCTGAACTACGCGCTCAAACATTTTCAGCGCCTCAGGATATCGGGATTGACGGAAATAGAAACCGCCCAGTGAGTTGTAGCCAGCCCAATACTGCGGCCGAAGCGCGATGGCCTGTTGGTAGGTGGACTCCGCGGCGGTACCGTCCCCCAGCTTTTCATAGGCATCTGCGAGGCCGCGGAGCGCATTATCGCGGCCGCTGTCCAGAGCGACCGCACGCTTGAACTCGTCCACCGCTTTTTGGTATTCCCCCTGGCTGTTATAAACCTCACCCAGGCAACTGTGACCCTCGGCTGTCTCAGGCGGGATGCTCAGAGCCTTGCGGCAATTCTCGGCGGCTTTGCCGATCCAGCCATTGGTCCGGTTGCTCTCCTCGAACCCCAGCCAGTAGCCTTCGCCGGTGCCCGCGTAAGCGCGGGCATAGTTGGGATCGATTTGCAGAGCCAGACCGAATTCGGCGATCGCGCTCTGAATATTTTCCGGTTTGTGATATTCCTGCAAATAACCCACACCTCGCAGGTAATGCTGGTAGGCTTCCGGTTTAGTGTCGGGATGGCTTCGCAAGGCGTCGCGCTTCGCGGGCGTGACTTCAAGAGACAGAATATTCAGCGCCTCGGTGACGACCTGATCCTCCAGCCCAAAAATATCGGCGGAGGCCGCGGTCAGGCTGCGCCCACCGATTTGCCGATTCGTGTGGGCATCAATCAGACTGCAGTTGACGCGCAGTTGCGACCCCGCTTGCTGCAGACTCCCTTCCAGGATCAGGTCGACTCCGAATTCGCGCCGCGCAGCTTCAGTAGTCTTGATGCCTTCCGCTTCCATTTCGCGGGTTGAGACCAGTTGCAGCCGATCGTGATTGCTTACTTCCGCCAACTGCGCTGTGAGCGTATCCGCCAAGCCCCGGCCCAAAGCGCTCGTCGCGTCGTCCTGGCTCAGGGAGCGGAATGGAAAGACGGCGAGAATCCGAGGTGCGGTAGGCCTTGAACGGTGCTGGCTTCTCCACTGCAAGCCGACAAGCGCGGCCAAGATTGCGAAGACGAGACCTGCGGCAACGACAATCCCCGTCCGCTTCGATTGGAACGTCGTCCTGGTCGTGGTAATCGGTTGTGCGGCACTGCCGGAGGTGGGGGACTGCAATCGACTTAGGTCGACGCGGAGTTCCCGCGCTGACTGGTACCTGAGCTCGGGATCTTTGTCCAAAGCTTTCAGGATGATGGATTCCAAACCGGGCGCAGCTCGCGAATTGAGGCTGCTTGGAGGTTTGATCGCTTGGTGCAGAATGTCGTCAATTAACTGAGGTGAGTGTTTTTCAGGAAACGGGCGGCAACCGGTCACCATTTCATACAACACCGCCCCGGCCGCCCAAATGTCACTCCGCTCATCGACCGGTTGTCCCCGCAGTTGTTCGGGTGACATATAGGGGAGAGTGCCGGAGAGAAACTTTTCCCCACTCAAATTGTGGGTAAGAGTGGCAGCATTGACCGTAGACGATATTTTGGCGAGGCCAAAATCAAGAATCTTCAGCTGACCTTTGGGCGTGAGCCGCAGGTTCCCCGGTTTCAGATCACGGTGAACGATGCCCTTTTCGTGTGCGGCTTCCAGTCCGTGTAACAGCTGAATGCCCAGGTTCAACGCCTCTTGATGCGATAGGGCCCCGGCGGCCAACTTGCTGTCCAGCGTGATACCCGCGATGTATTCGGTGACCAGGAAGTCCACTTGATCCTGAGTTCCAAATTCGTGCACTGTGGCAATGTTGGGATGATTCAGACGAGCGAGCGCCAAAGCCTCTTTGCGAAAGCGAGACCGTGCGTCGCTGTCGCTCAGGGTTCCGCTGGGAAGTACCTTGACCGCAACATCGCGATCGAGCTGCAGATCATGCGCCCGGTAAACCACACCCATCCCGCCAGCGCCGATCTGCTCCAGAATGCGATAGTGCCCCAGTACAGGTCCGAGGCTCGGGAAGGTCAACGACACCTGTCGCAAATAGTAGGCCTACGGCAAAGGCGGGTCAACACGAGAGGTTATTATCTTTTCTGTGCAGAGTTGGATCCAGCTTTGGTACGAGAGCTTGGGGCTCAGCAATTGAACCGTCGTGATCTTCGATACCTGCATCAACTCATCTCGCGGGAACCCGCAGGCGAAATCCTGAACGAAGTGAAGGACCTTGCGTGATGTTTGAGTGATTGGTCGGGGCGATAGGATTTGAACCTACGACCCCCTGCGCCCAAGGCAGGTGCGCTACCAGGCTGCGCTACGCCCCGACTCTGCTGCTTTTTGATTCTAATTCACTTCGTCGAACCGCACCACGCCCTCTCTTCATTGCCGGCCTTCGAGGGTCTTTCCCAAATCCTGGCGCAATGCTATCTGTAGGGCATCCAACAGAGTCAATACAGTGAATTCCCTAGGTCTGTTCGGGATTCGTAACAGAATCCAACGTCTGCGTTGACCCCAAATGCTCTATGACACACTTTCCTTAAGGAGAGTGAAGAACCAATGGAATGCACCGAGGAGGGCAAAAAGAAAACGTATTCTTCTCCATCCCTAACTGAGTTAACCCCAGACCAAGCGGTTGGGTTCGTACGAGAAAGCACCTCATTGAGCGATCAGGAAGCCGCGGATTTACTGGAGTCTCTTCGCCGAGAGCGGGAAGAGAAACAGAAGAAACAGCCTTCCCAAAATAAGTCGAAGGCTAACCACATGCGATCGGCCTGAGCCGCGCGAACCGGAATCGGTTTACAGCATGCTGAAGATTGGATGGAAGAAGTGTCCCTACTGCGGTGATCACGAAGTGTACCGTTCCCGCAGCGAGCCGATGAGCTGGATCGATCGATACTGCGGTCTCTTTCTTTTGCAGTTGGTCCGCTGCCGCGAGTGCGAATTGCGCCACTATCGTCCGCTCGTTTCTCCCGCACCGGAGTGTCCGGGCGGCATTCGCGCGCCGAAATCCTCCCCCACACCCAGTGACGAAAGCCGGCTGCGCTCGGCGTAACCGCCACAAGGCTTTTCCCCGGGATCACGCAAGATTTCACGAGAGATTTCATAACCTGAAAATGGACGCGAGGATGTACGTGGGAAAGGAAACAAGACCGATGCGATATCAGCTGTTCTTCAGCATACGCTTCGCATCATCGGGCGAAATGCCTGCCATCTTCCAGAAATACCATCCGGCGGATGGACCCGCCAGTTTTCCCATGGCAATCAGGCAGTCGGCCGGGGGTTTCTGCAGCCCGCGCTCCCAACGCGAGATCACCATTGACGAGCACTTCAAATGTTTTCCAAACTCGAACTGGTTCAGTCTGAGCTTTTCCCGCAGTGCTCGAATTCGCCGCGCCCATGCTGGCAGGGGAGCGGCTACGAATTGTCGAGGCCGGGCCATTCCTGTCTGCAGGATAACAAACACTCCGTATATTACGAAACGCACACTGCAGATCCCTGCGGAAAACGGAAGTTAAGCCCGTGGCGTCTGATTGGCGATCCTGGGGAGCGGGGCCGCCCGAGTCATTTAACGGATATGCTAATCGGTCCGCGCCTTAGTTTACCAGTTACGTTAATCGAGTCAACCTCGCCGTGGACGCGGCTTTTCCCCGTGCCCAAGCGAACCCGGAACGCGAGCCTCTCGCCGGAAAACCCTTGATCCCGATTTACGATGTATGGTAAATCTTGTGCATCCCTCCTCCCTCCGCAGAGCTATCTGTGCAAGCCGAACAACGAGAACGATTGGTTGCGCTGGCCGCCCGGGTCGCTTCCGAGACCGACCCCGCCAGGTTCCATGCCCTTCTGCTTGAACTCGGCCAGTTGCTGGAGGAAAGCAAGCAGTCCTGTCGAGACATCGGAGAAAACACCCCATCGCCGCCCGATGTCGAGTGAGAAGTTGTAAGCAGAAACCCTTAAGGTCTCATCAAAAATGGTACCGAAACTACTGTAGGGCAAACTACGAGAGTTTTTGAGATTCTCAATTGGTCGTGCCCTCCCCTTTGGAACAGCGGGTAAGAGATTTGTGCACTGTCATTTCCGCGACCACCGGGGCGGAGCAGGATGCCGCTTTGGCGGAACTCGAACGCGCCCTGCCCGCGCTCATCAACGAGGTGCAGAACCTGTCGAATTACAACCTCATTAATTTCCCCGCCGCCCTGGAAAAAAGCAAAAAAGCCATCTGAACGGGGAAGCCATAGGCCATCTGGCCCTCTATGGGCATCGGGCTCGTTCGCTACTGCGACTTCTCGCCGCCCATGCAGCCTCCCCCGGATAGCGCCTCTGGCCCCGCATCGCCATCCAAATGGAGTCGCGGGGCCTTCATAGAACGCGTTGCATAAAAAAGGCGCCGGAAGGGTACCGGCGCCAGCAAGTGCTACGACTCGCGAGATGCGTTCAAGCGAGATCTTGTTGTTGAGCGTTGGCTAGTAGCTAGAAGCTTACTTACTTTCCGCCACCGACGGGCTTGTGCCAAAGTCGCGGCGATTATTGGCGGCCGTGCGCGCGGCGCGGGCGTTCGTCTGGTTTGCTGCCGCCGCTCCGTAACGTTCCAGCATGACCGGCGCCATGGTGTTCTCCGCTTCCTTCACGAAGATCATCTTGTTCTCCGAAGCCATGTCGATGCGCACGAAGTCACCCAGCTTCACCTGCCCGGTCGCGACCAGGTTTGCCAGCGGAAATACCAGGTTGCGCTCGATGGCGCGCTTCAAGTGCCGCGCCCCGTACCGTGGGTCGGTGCCTTCCTTCAGCAAGTATTCTTTCACCGCCGCCGTGCAGTTGAACACGAACTGGTTCGTGCCCGCCGCCATCAGCACGCGCTGCTGCACCATGCCCAGTTCAATGTCCAAAATCTGCGCCAGATGCTCATCGCGCAGCGTTTTGAACACTACGGTCTTGTCAATCCGGTTCATGAACTCCGGCGTAAACTTGCGCCGCGCCGCTTCCACCGCCGTCCGCTGAATCTTGTCGTCGAACGACTGATCGACCTCGACCGCCTTCGGCGCGAATCCAAACCCGCCGTCCACCAAGGCCGTCATCTCCCCGGCGCCCAGGTTCGAAGTCATGATGATGATGCACTGCGACAAATCCACGCGCCGGTTATCGCCCAAGGTAAGGGTCGCCTTGTCCAGAATCCCCAGCAGCAACTGCCACAGCGAGTCGGAAGCCTTCTCGATCTCGTCAAACAGCAGAATCGAAAGCTTCAGCTTCTCCGTATACCACTGGTTCAGCGCCTCCTGCGTGAGCAGCGGATGCGTCTCGCGATGCCCCAGATATCCCGGAGGCGAGCCGATCAGCTTGGCAATTTCATGCGAATGCTGGAACTCGGCGCAGTCGATCTTGATGCAGGCCCGCGCGTCCCCAAACAGCGCCTCGGCCATGGCTTCGACCACTCGCGTCTTTCCCGATCCCGTCGGCCCCAGAAACAGCAGGTTGCCCACCGGGCGCCCGGGCGCGTTCAGCCCCGCCAGGAACATCTGGTAGATTTCGACGACCTTTTCGATCGCCTGGTCCTGACCCACGATGCGGCGACGCAGCGCCCCGTCAAACTCTCCTGCATCGTTGCTGCGGCGGTTTGGATCGAGCACTGTTGCCAAGTTCGTTCTCATAGATCGCTTGCCCGAGATTACCGGACTTTTTCCCTTTCGTGGCCGTTTTCTTCGGCTCTTCTCTATTTATTTCCGACTTTCGTCGGCACGCCTTCTACCCACTCCCATTTTTCCAAGCGCCTACTTCTGTTTCCCCGCGCGCGCCAGCGGTTGCCAAGGGAATAAGCAACCCGCTGGCCACGCTCCCATTCGGTTCGATGCAATGTGGAACTCCTGCATCCACCAAGCTTTAGCGCCAATTGAAGGCGAATCCCCACACCTGACCCATTCTCCACCCAAACTCGAAGAGAAATACTTTGCAGCAAGGCGGAAAGGAACCCGCACCCCGCGTGACACCCGCCCGTCACACGTGTCAGCGCTGTCCACGTAGCGACAGCCGCCTGGGCATGGTCGCAGTCGTTATCTCTAGGTCCGAGCTCCGAGGTCTGAAGTCCGAAGCTGAAGCGCCGCCCTTCTCGGTACTCGCAACTCGCGCCCAACCCGCCCGTCGTACTCCACACGTAACTAGCGAGGCTTACAACCCGCGTCTAGTATCGCAATCGGGTAGGTATTGCGGAGGATCGCTTGCGCCTTTCGTCAGCTCGGATCGTCACTGGAATTTCCTGTCTCTGTTTCGCCGCCGCCGCATGGCGCGTCGGCGCTCACTCTTCCTCCGACTTTACCGCCCAGGCGCAAACCGCGAAGCCCGCGACCGCCGCAGAGCTGCACAACGCGAGCGTGAGCGTCCCCGACCCGGCCAAGCCCCCGGTTCCGTTAGCCGCTCCCGGCTCGGAAGTCTATACCGCGAAGCGTGGCGAGGCCATTCCCACCATCGCCCGCCGCTATCTCGGCCGCACTTCTTACCTTACATCCGCCGAACTCGCCGACGCCATCCGCCACGCCAACGGCGACCGTACCGCCAACATTCTCAAGGCGAACGAGAACATCGTCATCCCCGGAATCCTCTCCGCACCCGTCACCGAAAAGACCATTCCCGTCCCCAAAGACTTTGAAGTCCGCGCCATCTACCTGACTGGCATCATGGCGGGCAGCGACCATGGCCTGAGCATTATCCGACACTGGCGCGAAGTCGGCGGCAACGCCGTGGTCTTCGACATCAAGGACTCCGACGGCAGCGTGACCATCCCCTACGAGCACCCGCTGCTCGGCCAGCACAACGTTTATATCCATGACGTGCCCAAGTTGGTGCGCTTCCTGCACCAGCAGAACATGCACGCCATCGCCCGCATCGCCATCTTCCGCGACGAGCGCCTGGTCAAGGAGCATCCCGAACTCGCCGTCCAATCCCGCCGCAACCATACCGCGTGGCGCGAAAACGGCAAGCTGGTCTGGACCGATCCCAGCCAGCCCAAAGTTCAGGACTATAACATCGCCCTGGCCAAGCACGTAGCCCAGCTCGGCGCCGACGAAATTCAGTTCGACTACGTCCGCTTCCCCGCCGAAGGCGACCAGAAAGACGCCCAGTTCGTCTACCAGAACGGCCTGCCGGAGCCAACTCAGGAAGCCCACGCGGCCCAACCTGCGGTGAGTAACGACTCCACTTGCGCGATCCCAGTCCGCAAGCGCCACAAGAAAAAGGGTGGCATCGAGGCGGACGAAGCGCCACAGGTGCAAAAGGGCCCGTGTCCAGTCGTCGCCAAAGCCGCCCCCCGCGGCCCGCAGCGCACCGACGTCATCACCGGATTCCTGAAAAAAGCCTATGCCGAGCTCCATCCCACCGGCGTCCTCTTCTCGCTTGACGTCTTCGGCGTGATGGCCTGGCAACGCCAGGTTGACCTCTCCCACACCGGGCAGGACATCGTCGGCATGGCGCACTACTGTGACGTGCTCAGCCCCATGATCTATCCCTCGCACTTCTTTGGCATGGACGGCATCGCCCGCCCCGGCGACGAACCCGCCCACTTCATCGGCGAGTCCATGGACCGGTTCGAACTCATCACCCATCCTGACGGAAATAAGTCCACTGGCGTGGTCATCCGCCCCTGGCTGCAAGCCTTCCACTGGCGCACCCGGACCTACTCGCCGGAATACATCAAGGTGCAGGTGGAGACGGCGAAGACCAAGGGCGGCATCGGATTCTTGTTCTGGAACGCCGCCAACGACTACTCCAAGCCCTACGAAGCCATGCCGGAGATGAAGTCTGCCAACCTGAAATCCGGCCCGAACCCAAAATATTTTCGCGGCGACGAACTGCCCGCCACCACCACCCAAGCCGCATTGAACCCGGCGAAATAGCGTTCTTGATTCGGAATCGCGGAACTGCGGCCCGATACACCTGGGCCACCGGACAGCCGCGGGCGGCTGTCCCCACATCGGCACTCCGGCGGGTTTGATGTTGCGTCCACATTTTTTTGTGGCTCCGAGGTAAGATCTTGGATTCATTGGAGTTGGTGAGGGGGTATCCAACGAAATCTGCGTAAAATCTTGGAAATGCAGGACTTGCAGGTAAAATATTGCGGACAAAGGACTTAGCATCGACGCTTAGGAAAGAAAGCATCTTCGCTTCGAGGGCGGGCTTCCGAGTTCCGATCTTGGGCTTCCGGTTTGACGAATCAGGGCTGTGACTGCGCTGGCGCATAGTCCCAATTTGGCCTATTGAGATTTCTCAGTAAAGGTCGTACGTCACAAGAACGAGATATTTTGTTTGTGGAAGACTGTGGAAAAGGTTTGCACAGGGGATCAGGCGCAGGATGTGACGAGTGACGCTGCGCTTCTTTGTCGTAATCCATAAAATTTTGTCATTCCGAACGGGCGCTCTTTGCCCGGAGGAATCTGCTGTCGCTGGGAGCAGACAGTGGGGCAGGCGTTCAGGGAGGCGACAGCAGATTCCTCCTTCTTCGCTTCGCTCAGGCGTCGGAATGACAACGTGGGTGCTTCAATCGTTGCTTCGCCCAGGCGTCGGAACGACAACGCGGGTGCTTCAATCGTTGCTTCGCTCAGGCGTCGGAATGACAACGCGGGTGCTTCAATCGTTGCTTCGCTCAGGCGTCGGAATGACAACGCGGGTGCTTCAATCGTTGCTTCGCTCAGGCGTCGGAATGACAACGCGGGTGCTTCAATCGTTGCTTCGCTCAGGCGTCGGAATAACAACGCGGGTGCTTCAATCGTTGCTTCGCTCAGGCGTCGGAATGACAACGCGGGTGCTTCAATCGTTGCTTCGCTCAGGCGTCGGAATGACAACGCGGGTGCTTCAATCGTTGCTTCGCTCAGGCGTCGGAATGACAACGCGGGTGCTTCAATCGTTGCTTCGCTCAGGCGTCGGAATGACAACGCGGGTGCTTCAATCGTTGCTTCGCTCAGGCGTCGGAATGACAACGCGGGTGCTTCAATCGTTGCTTCGCTCAGGCGTCGGAATGACAACGCGGGTGCTTCAATCGTTGCTTCGCTCAGGCGTCGGAATGACAACGCGGGTGCTTCAATCGTTGCTTCGCTCAGGCGTCGGAATGACAACGCGGGTGCTTCAATCGTTGCTTCGCTCAGGCGTCGGAATGACAACGCGGGTGCTTCAATCGTTGCTTCGCTCAGGCGTCGGAATGACAACGCGGGTGCTTCAATCGTTGGATCTGTCAGGCTACGGAATGACAACCGTGCATGCTTCAGTCGCCTGACGGTCAGAGGTCGGAATGAGAGAGGCATGGATCAATGAGGCGTCGGAATGACGAGGGAGGAGCGGATATGGCGAGCGAGCGGATTTATTACGTTTACATCATGGCTAGCAAGGGGCGCATTATTTACGTGGGCGTTACTGGATTTCTGATGGCACGGGTATTGCGGCATCGGGCGGGCGGCGGTGGGGATTTCACGTGCAGGTATCATGTGCACCGGTTGGTTTATTTCGCAACGTTTCGGAATGTGGGGGACGCCATCGCACGCGAGACGCAGATCAAGAAGTGGCGGCGGGAGAAGAAAGTGGCGTTGATTGAGGAGCGGAATCCCACGTGGGAGGACTTGGCGGAGGGCTGGGGCGGGGCGGCCGTGATGACGGTGTCAGGGAAAGCAGATTCCTCACCGGGCTTGAGGCCCGGTTCGGAATGACAAGAAGTTCTGAGATGTAAACGTAGAATTGCTCTGACGCAAGTCCTGGGTGATGAGATGCAACACAAAGAAAAACCTCCGGCCGAGTTGAGTTCGGCGGACGATGTTGGGGACGACATCTTGGGCTACTTGGCCGGCAAGGTGAAGATTGTCGGGGATGTCGTGGGTCCGATTACGCCGGTGGAAGATTGGGAGTGCATGCGGGCTGCGTCCCGATGAACCTGGGCCGCTGGAGAGCCCTTCGGCTCCGCTCAGGGCAAGTTTGGGCGGCTGTCCCCACATGAGTCTTGCTGCGAGGGCGGACGGACGAATGCGTCCGTCCCTACGCAGGACTGCCCTCAGTACCGACCTGCCTATACAGAGCTGCCCACACAAACTCAGTGCGAAAACCGAACAGCCGAGGCGGCTGTCGCTAGGGGGCTCGGATATAATTGGTGGGGAACGACGTAGCCTTCAAGGAGTTTGCATGGCGATTCAGAAGACCGACAAGATCTGGCACAACGGAAAGCTTATCAACTGGGACGACGCGACCATTCATGTGATGTCGCACGTCATTCACTACGGGTCTTCGGTCTTCGAAGGCGTTCGTTGCTACGAGTTGCCCAGCGGGCCCGCGATTTTCCGCGCCAACGAGCACATGCAGCGGTTGCTCGATTCCGCGAAGGTGTATCGCATCGACGTCGACTACACGCGCGAACAGCTGGTGAAGGGCATGGTCGACACCATCGCCCATAACGGCGCGTGGCCTTGCTACATTCGTCCCATCATTTTGCGCGGATATGGCGAGGCAGGCGTGAACCCGTTCAACTCGCCGACCGAGGTCTACATCATCAACTATCCGTGGGGAAAGTATTTGAGCGGTGAGCACGAAGGCTGCGACGTGTGCGTGTCGTCGTGGACGCGGCTGGCGCCCAACACGCTGCCCGCCATGGCCAAGGCCGGCGCAAACTACATGAACTCGCAACTCATCAAGATGGAAGCCATCGTCAACGGCTACGCGGAAGGGATTGCGCTCGACGCCAGCGGATTCGTGAGCGAGGGCTCGGGCGAGAATCTGTTCCTGGTGCATCACGACAAGCTGATCACCGCGCCGCTGGGCAACTCGGTGCTGCCCGGGATCACGCGCGACTCGGTGCTGCAGATCGCCCGTGACCTGAACATTCCGATCGTCGAGCAAATGATTCCGCGGGAGATGCTCTACATTGCCGATGAAGCGTTCTTCACGGGAACGGCGGCGGAGGTGACGGCGATCCGCTCGGTCGACAAGATCAAGGTCGGCAAGGGCGGAGTCGGGCCGGTCACGAAGGCGCTGCAGAAAGAGTTTTACGCCATCGTGCGCGGAGAGAAGAACGACCGGCATAATTGGCTCACGAACGTGCCGGTGGGAAGCAAGGCGGGCAGCAAGCAGCCAGTCGGCGTATAATTCAGGCGTTTCGAGTTCACGTTCCTGAGAGGGCGTCACGCGCCCTTTTTCGTCCCTGCATCCCACAACGAATCACTCACCCCAAGGAGGAAACAATGTCCCAAGGCATGACTCCGGAATTTGTCCTTGGCTATCGCGCTATGATGCTCGATGGCGTCACGCGTGAAGCAGAAGTCACCAAGAAAGTCATTGCGGCCGTGCCCGACGCGGCTTCCAGCTACAAGCCCGACCCAAATGCCCGCACCGCAAAGGAACTGGCGTGGCATCTTGCCAACACCGATATTCAGTTTCTGAATGGAATTGCCGATCTGCAGTTCAAGATGGAAACGCCCGAGAACAAGCCGCAAACGTCGGGCGATGTGGTGGCTTGGTACGACCGGGAGATTCAGCGTGGGGTGGCGCGAGTTGCAGCCATGACCGCGGAGCAACTGCTGACGCCGATTGAGTTTTTCGGCGTGTTCAATCTGCCGGCCGTGCTGTATCTGGGATTCCTTAACAACCACAGCATCCATCACCGCGGCGAGCTGGCAACGTACCTGCGGCCGATGGGATCGAAGTGCCCGTCGATTTATGGAGGCAGTTACGATGAGCCGTTCCAGCCGCCGGTGCGAGAAACGGTTGAGACCGCAGCGTAGCACCTCGGATTCGAAACACGAGCCGCCTCTTGCGAGGCGGCTTTTCCTTTCGGGCGCTCGTACGGTGCCGCTTGGCTTCGCCTGCGCGGGACAGCCGAGGCGGCTGTCTCCACACGATTAGTCGCGACGATCAGTTCGGTTATCCAGGCTCCAGGGGCCGGGGCCGAATTGCGTGATCAGGAGCGCTCCGCCGAGCATGGACACGTTCTTCAGGAACATGATCATTTGCATCTGGTGCATCATGGGATCGGAAACGGCCCAGAAGTTATGCATCATCGGCGTGACAGCGACCAGAAATAGCGCGATGAGCCAGGCGCCGAGTTTGGCACGGTAGCCGAGCAGGATGGAGAGTGCGCCGAGAATCGCGATCACTCCTGAGAACGGCACGACGATGGAGGCCAAGGGTACGCCTTGCGAGGCCGCGTAGGCGATGGTTTGGCCGCGAAAGTGGTTCGGTCCTGCCATGAGGAAAATGAGCCCGAAGAACAGGCGGCCCAGCAGGACGACCGGCCCTGCGAGGGATTGGGTTTGGGTTAGAGTGCGAGTGGATAGCGTAGCAGTTGCCATAGGTTTCTCCTTAGGTGGCGGAAGAGAGACGTAGCGAGCTACGTCTCTACGAATTCATGAAGGCGCTCATGGCCTTTTCATTCAGCTGACTTAGATGGCGAATCCTTCCGCTAGTTACAATAAATAACTATTGGCGCTATTAAAAGCAGGCACTTTGGAGTAACCTAGTATCCGGGGGATCCTATGAGACGCTTTGCTAAAACTCCTTCTCCGTGCGCGATTGGCGGATTGCTGGAATTGCTGACCCGGCCGTGGACGCTGCACATCCTGTGGGCGTTGAGCACGAATGGGCCGATGCGGTTTGGGGTATTGCGGAAGAATGTGGAGGGGATTTCGTCGCGCGTGCTGACGGAGAGGCTGCGGACGCTGGAAGGGAAGGGATTCGTCTACCGCGATTACCAGCCGACGATTCCGCCAGCGGTGACGTACGGGATTACCGAGCGCATGCAGGATATTGAAAAGGTGCTGGAGCAACTGGAGGGCCTGGCGCGGAAATGGCAAGGCGAAGGATCCGCGGTGAAGGGCCGCAGTGCGATTGGCCAGACGCATGGCCGCGGTTCGGTGTCAGCGTTGCGGAGTTAGAACAAACCTTTTACCACCAAGGACACAAAGGTTCACGAAGGAAAGCTTGAAAGGCGACTTCGGACTTCCGACCTCGGACTTCGGACTTGCGACCTCAGACTTCGGACTCGTCATTGTGTGCGCCATCCGCAGCGGAGAAAATCTCGTTCAGCAATCGGGCTTGAATACGGCTTGCTTCTTGTTCTTTAATCTGGATCGTCTTGTTGCTGGGAGGGGATCGCATGCACTCGGTCACGCGGGAACTGCGTTTTGCGTTTCGCCAATTGTGGAAAGCGCCTGGGGTCAGCCTGACCGCCATACTCATTTTGGCGGTGGGCATTGGCGCGACTACCGCCTTGTTTTCTTTGGTGGAAGGAATTCTGCTGCGGCCCTTGCCATTCAGCGATCCGAATCGTTTGGTTCTGGTGGGGGATCACGTGGGAAGCAGCGACAACGTTCCGGTGACGGCGCGTGAGATCGCGACCTACGCGAGAAGCGCGAGTGCTTTTTCCTCCCTCGGCGCATATATCGGCGGCAGCTATGAACTTTCCGGGGGCGCGTCCCCGGAGGAAGTCGATGGAGCGCGCTTCACGGCGGGCGTATTCAAGACGCTTGGGGTCAGTCCAATTCTGGGGCGCGTGTTTACGCAGGAGGAGGACGATGGACATGAACCGGTCGCGGTAATCAGCTATGCGCTGTGGGGCAGGCGCTATCAGTCGGATCCGCACGTGCTCGGCAGGTCAATCCTCCTTGACCGCAAGGCTTACACGATTATTGGGGTGATGCCGAGAAGCTTCGAGTTTCCGCTGGCCGATGGGCTGCTGGACCAGACGCAGTTGTGGGTGCCGATGAGCCTGACGCCAGGCGAGTTGGCGGACGATCACGCAGGATATTGGGGATATCAGATTGTGGCGCGGCTGAAAGGCGGCATCACGCTGGCGCAGGGAGCGCAGGATGGGGCGCGCGTGGCGCGGCAAGTAATGCGCGAGTTGCCCGCGCGGCTGGCGGCCGTCCCCATTCAGGGCGACGTGAAACCGCTGCGCGAGTATGCCGTGGGCGAGGTGCGGCCCTTGTTGCGGACATTGTTTCTCGCGGTCTCGATCGTGCTGCTGATCGCTTGCGTCAAAAGTTGCAGGCTTGCTGCTCGTGCGGGCGCTGCGGCGACGCCGGGAATATGCGGTTCGGCTCGCCCTGGGAGCGCGATCGGGCGTGATCCTCCGGGAGTCGGTTTTTGAAGGATTGCTGCTCAGTGTGGCGGGAGGGCTGCTGGGGCTGGGATTTGCAGCCATTGCGATTCGAACCACGCTCAATCTGCTGCCCGAATCAATGCCGCGTGTCGATTCCATTTCGATGGACGCAACTGTGGCGATGTTTGCAGTGATCCTCGCGCTGATCACGGGCGGTGCGTGCAGCCTGATGCCGGCGTTCGCGGCCTTGCGAACGAATCTGACGGAAAATCTGAAGGAAGGAGAGCGGTCGGGAACGGCCTCGGCGAGTCATGGCTGGTTGCGGTCGGCACTGGTGGTGTCGGAGATCGCAATTGCGTTGGTGCTGCTCACGGTGGCGGGAGCATTCCTGCGGAGTTTTCAGAAGATGCGCGCGGTCGACCCCGGCTTCCGCCCCGATCACGTGCTAGTCGCGAATTATCAACTGCCGCTCACACATTACTCGACAGAAAGATTGGCGGAGGCATTCCAGCGCGAGGTGATTGAGCGGCTCTCGGGCAAGCCGGGAATGATTGCGGTGGGCACGACGGACATTCTGCCGGCGTCGGGTTTTAACGGAGGGACTTCGTACACGGTCGAAGGAGTGCGAGCGGAAGATTGGAAACTGCAATTCGCAATGCTGTCGGCCACGAATGGTGATTATTTTCGGGCGATGGGAATCCCGCTGATTGGTGGCCGGTATTTCACCGCGGATGATCGGGAGAACGCGCCGCCGGTTGTGATTGTGAATCAGTCGATGGCGCAACATTGCTGGCCCGGCGCGGAAGCCCTGGGCAAGCGCATCCATGTGGGCAACCCGGGCAGAAAGGAGTGGCCGTGGGCCACGGTGGTAGGGGTAGTGGCGAATACGAAGCTTGGGGCGCGCGATGAGCCCGACACCGATCAGTGGTACGCGCCGGCGCAGCAGCCGGCGATTGTAGGCGAGTCGGAGACAGAGACTCTGGCGAGTGCAGCGAGTGGATACATAACGCTTCGGTCCGCTCTGCCAGCGGGGGAGATGACGCAGACGTTGCGCGCGACCGTCGGGGAAATCGATCCGCTGTTGGCTTTGCAACAAGCACAGCCCATGGATGAAGTACTTGCGAATATCGAGGGGCCGCGGCGATTTAATACGGATTTGATTTCTGCGTTCGCGGCGGGAGCGCTGTTGCTGGCCGTGACGGGGATCTATGCTGTGGTCGCGTTTTCGGTGTCGTTGCGGCGGCAGGAAATTGCGGTTCGGATGGCGCTTGGCGCACAGCGCGCTGGCATTGCGAGGCTCGTCGTGATTTCGAGCGTGAAACTGGCGCTGCTGGGATGCGGAATCGGGTTAGCGGGATCGTATGCCGCGTCGCGGCTGGTGAGTTCGTTCCTGTTCGAGGTTAGCGCTACGGATCCGATCATCTATGGTGTGGGAGTTTTGATCATGATGGGGATGGCGGTGGTGGCTTCGGCGATTCCGGCACGGCGCGCGGCGGCGGCGGATCCGATGGACGCGTTGCGGTCAGCTTAGAACTCCGAAAACCTAAAAGCTTGGACCACAAAGGACACGAAGGTTCACGAAGGAAAACTTTCCACCACAGAGGACGCTGAGGGCCACAGAGGAAAACTTTTCGACGACGGGGAGTTAAATCTGGGGGCGCTTCCAACTTTGGGTGTTGTCCTGCGGTCGGGAGGGAGCCATTACCTTGGTCATCTTGGGGGCGGGTACGATTCGGAGGATCATGCTAAGGACAGGGTAGAAATTCCCAGGGGAAAAGTCCGCATGAATATCGATGACCTGCTTCGGATTGCAACGGAACGACGAGCCTCGGATTTGCATTTGAAGGTGGGGAACTATCCTCACCTGCGCATCGACGGCGAACTGGTGCCCTTGACCGAACAGCCGCGCATTACCGCGGAAGACATGCTGAACATGGCGTTCAGCATGATGTCGGCGCGGCAGAAGCAGAAGTTCAAAGAGACCACGGAAATCGATATGGCGTATGGCGTGGCCGGGCTGGGCCGCTTCCGTGTCAACATTTTTCAGCAACGCGGCAACGTGGGACTGGTGCTGCGCGTCATTCCTACCAAGATTCGCGCACTCGACGAACTGTTTCTGCCCAAGGTGGTGGAGCAGATTTGCGACATGCCGCGCGGACTGGTGCTGGTGACAGGGGTGACGGGCTCCGGCAAATCGACCACGCTGGCGGCGATGGTGGACCGGGTGAACTCGTCGCGGGCGGAGCACATCATCACGATCGAAGATCCGATCGAATTTCTGCATCGCGACAAGAAGGGATACGTCAACCAGCGGGAGATTGGAGTGGATACGCCGGGATTCGGGTCGGCGCTGCGCGCTTCTCTGCGTCAGGATCCAGACGTGATTCTGGTGGGCGAAATGCGCGACCTGGAGACGATCTCGACGGCGCTGCACGCGGCGGAAACGGGCCACATGGTGTTCTCGACGCTGCACACGCTGGACGCGGTGGAAACCATTAACCGCGTGATTTCGATTTTCCCGCCGCCCGAGCAGAAACAGATTCGCATGCAACTTGCGGCGGTGCTGCGTGCCATTGTGAGCCAACGACTGGTGCGGCGGTGCGACGCCGAGGGGCGCGTGCCGGCAGTGGAAGTGATGATCAATACGGCTTACATTCGGGAGTGCGTGCTGGTGCCGGAAAAGACGCGGGCCATTCGCGACGCGATCGCCGCAGGCACGTCGCAGTATGGAATGCAGACGTTTGACCAGTCGCTGTGGGATTTATTCCAGGCAGGCCTGGTGAATTACGAAACCGCACTGGAGAACGCGTCGAACGCCGATGACTTCAAGCTGCGCATGGCGGGAATTGCGTCGACGTCGGACATTTCGCGGAATTCGATGCAGTCGGCGGGGTTTGGAAGCCGGTAGGAGTTTGGCTTTCGGGTCGATTGATTGCTTTTTTTGAAGAGTTGCCTCCTTGAATGGGCGCGCGCGAGCGCGCCTTTTTTGTTTCCCCGAGTGTTGGGGAGGGATTTGCGCTATCGTTAGCGGGTATGGCGTTTCCGCGTCCCAAGAAAAGAAGTTATACGGAAGACGAACTGTACGAGTACGCCGTGGGCGCGCTGGCGCGGCGCATGCGCACGGTAGCGGAGTTGAAGCGGTTGATGCGGGCGCGGATTGAGGATGTGGAGTCGGAGTACGGGCAGACGCTGGTGGAGTTGGTGATCCGGCGACTGAAGGATCAAGGATATCTGAACGACTCGCAATACGCGGCTTCGTACTCGTCCCTGCGGCGAGACAATCAAAAGTTGGGACGGATGCGCGTGATTACGGAGTTGAAGACGCGGGGAGTACACGGTCACGTAATCGAAAAGGCGGTAGAGGCGGCGTATGAGGGCGTGAGCGATGAAAAGCAGGCGCGCGACTTCCTTCGCAAGAAGCGCCTGCAGAAACCGAAAGATCAGAAGGAAACGGCGCGTGTGTTCCGGCAACTGGCGAGGGCTGGATTCGGGATGAAGACTATTTTCACGATTCTCAAGAAGTGGGACGTGGACGATGACACGCTGACCGCGCTGGAGAGTGAGACGGAGTGACTGCGCGCTCTACGCCACCAGTCGCGCGCATGGTGCTTTCGTTGCATTGCGTACGGCGATGTTGCATACTCGCATTAAGTTCGACTGACAAGATCGAGGAGAAAAAGTTATGAAATCCATTCTGAGGGCATTACTCGCGGTGTCGTTACTCGGTGCGCTTCCGATCGCACTGGCGCAGGACGCTGCGTCCGACGTAAAAAAGGACGCAAAAGATACCGGCAAGGCCACGGATAAGGCCGCAAAAGACACCGGTCATGCCACCAAGGTCGCGGGAAAAGATGCGGTGAAGGACACCGAAAAGGGAGCCGACAAAACCGGGTATGCCACAAAAGTCGCAGCGAAGGACACCACGAAAGGCACTGAAAAAGTCGTGAGCAAAACCGGCCACGCCACCAAAGTGGCAACGAAGGACACGGTAAAGGGTACGAAAAAAGGTGCGAAGGACGTGGGCCACGGCGTCAAGAAGACTGTCGACGCGGTAAAGTAGTCAGGCTTTCCATCAACCACAGAGGACACAGAAGCGCACAGGGGAGATCGCAACCTTTTCCTTGCACTCCCTGGCGCCCTCTATGCTTCTGATCGCGCTCCTCCGCATCTTCTGCGTCTTCTGCCTGGTTCAATTAGAATTATTCTTTGATGCTAACCGGTTCTGAAATCCGCAGAAAATTTCTGGACTTCTTTGTGCAGAAGGGGCACAGAGAGGTGCATTCGTCGTCGCTGGTTCCGGCGAACGATCCCACTCTGCTGTTCACGAACGCGGGGATGAACCAGTTCAAGGATGTGTTTCTGGGGCTCGAGAAGCGGGACTACTCGCGGGCGACGACGTCGCAGAAGTGCGTGCGGGCCGGGGGGAAGCACAACGATCTGGAGAACGTGGGGTTCACCAATCGCCATCACACATTTTTTGAGATGCTGGGGAATTTCTCGTTTGGCGATTACTTCAAGAATGATGCAATTGCCTACGCGTGGGAGCTGGTAACGTCGCCGCAGTGGTTTGGGATTGCGAAGGACAAACTGTATGTGACGATTTTCAAGGGCGAAGCAGGCGTGGCGCGGGATGCCGAAGCGTATGACTTGTGGGCGGCCCAGGGCGTGCCCAAGGAACGCATTTTTGAAATGGGGCTGAAGGACAATTTCTGGCAGATGGGCGACACCGGTCCGTGCGGGCCGTGCAGCGAAATTTATTACGACATGGGAGCGGCTGCGTCGGAACAGGGACACACGGATTGCGCGTTTCCGTGCGATTGCGGGCGGTATGTGGAGATTTGGAATCTGGTGTTCATGCAGTTCGACCGCGATGCCAGCGGGAAGCTGACGCCGTTACCCAAGCCGTCGATTGATACGGGGATGGGGTTGGAACGGACTGCGGCGGTGCTGCAAGGCGTGATTTCGAATTACGAGACGGATTTGTTTGTGCCGCTGATTCAGAGGGCGGCTGAGTTAACTGGAGTCGTAGAGAGCGGCGCTTCGCGCCGCGGGACGGACGAATGCGTCCGTCCCCACGTGAGTAGTGGTGACTCCGGGCATAAATCGGCGGCTTCGTTGCGGGTGATTGCGGATCACTCGCGGGCGGCTACTTTTCTGATTTCCGATGGCGTGCTGCCGTCGAATGAAGGACGCGGGTATGTGCTGCGGAAGATTATCCGGCGGGCGATTACGCACGGGCGGTTGCTGGGACAGACGAAACCATTTCTGTACGAGATGGTGTTTGCGGTGCGCGACGTGATGCAGGATGCGTATCCGGAGTTGAACGAGACGGCGGAGCGAGTGTCGAAGGCGGTGCGGGTGGAAGAAACCCGCTTTGCTCACACGATGGATGTGGGGCTGGCGAAACTCGAGACTCTGCTCAAAAGCTCGGGGGAAGAACTCGCCGGGGAAGACGCTTTCAAACTTTACGACACGTTTGGCATGCCGCTGGACTTCATGCAGGACGCGGCGCGCGATCAGGGAATCGAGTTTGACCGGGCGGGATTCGATCGCGCGATGGTGGAGCAGAAGTCGCGGGCGCGGGCTTCGTGGAAAGGGGCGGCAAAGCAGACGGCGAATCCGGCGTACCAGCACTTGCCGAAGTCGGAGTTTGAGGGCTACCGGCAGACGCGGTCGGATGGCTGCGAGGTGCTGGCGATCATCCACAACGGGCAAGGAGTGCGGGAATTGAAGGCGGGTGAGGCGGGTGAGGTCATTCTCGATCACACGCCGTTTTATGCAGAGGCAGGCGGGCAGGTTGGGGATCGCGGATGGTTCTATTCTTCGGATCACAACACGGTCATTGCGGATGTGACGTGTTGTTATTACCCGATCGCGGGAGTGCGAGCGCATCAGGTAGTGGTGCGAGGGACTTCAAAACCCGAGTCAAAATCCCCACCCTCTTTCGCACAGAACGCGAAAGAAGGGTGGGGCACCCTCAGGGTCGGGGACCGCGTGGATGCGGTTGTGAATACCGAGGTTCGGCTGGCTACTATGCGGAATCATACGGCTACGCATTTGCTGCATGCGGGGTTGCGGGAGGTGCTGGGCAAACACGTGAAGCAGGCGGGGTCGCTGGTGGCGCCGGGGCATTTGCGATTTGATTTTTCGCATTTCAGCGCGGTCGAGGATGAAGAGCTGCAGGATATTGAAGACCTAATCAATAAGGAATTGCTGCGGAATCAGAAAGTCGAGACGATGGTCGATGTGCCGATCGACGTGGCGGTGAATGAGTATCACGCGATGGCGCTGTTTGGCGAGAAATACGGCGATAAAGTACGCGTGGTGCGGATCGGTGACTTCTCGACGGAACTCTGCGGCGGCACGCACACCGCGGCCACGGGGGAGATTGGGCTGATCAAGATTTTGAAGGAAGGCAGCGTATCGTCGGGAGTGCGGAGAGTGGAGGCGATCACGGGCGAGGGATCGCTGCAGCATTTTAGAAAAGATCATCAACTTGAGAACGTGGTATCGAGCTTCGTTAGTCCCCACCCTTCGAAAACGGCGAAGGGCGGGGCAGCCGGAGCTGATGAGGCGGTTCAGGAAACCTTCTCTCCGGCTCTGGCTTTGAAGGGGGAGCTGGAGAAGAAAGATGCGGAGATCAAGCGGTTGACGCGCGAATTGGACCAGGCGCGGATGAAGTCGGCGTCGTCTTCGACGGCGAATCTGAGCGAGCGGGTAAAAGAAGTCAAGGGCGTGAAGGTGCTGGCGCATCGTATCGACAACCTGGAGCGAGCGCAGTTGCGGACACTGGTGGATCAACTGCGCGACAAGATTGGGTCGGGAGTGGTGATTCTGGGATCGGCGACGAATGGCAACGTGGCCTTGATCGTGGGCGTGACCAAGGATTTGACTGCGCGCTTGCAGGCTGGGAAGGTCATTGGTCCGGTGGCGCAGAAAGTTGGAGGCAAGGGTGGAGGACGTCCTGACTTGGCAGAGGCTGGAGGCAAAGACGCCTCTGCACTGGATGCGGCACTGGATGGGGCGTATGGCGTGGTGGAGGAACTGCTGGCGTGATCTCCGACGAGGAAGTAAAAAGGCGGTTGAGTTTCGTCAAGCATAAAGGGCAAGCCATCTTTGTAATTGATTTCAGCCACGCGTCGGAGGAAGACATGCCTTTGCTGCTCGATCAAGTGCGAGTGATGATTACGGGGCACGAGCCGGGATCGATGCTAACGCTGGCCGACTTTACCGGAGCGCACGTCGACAAAGATGTAGCCACCAAAATTAAGGAAGTGCTGGTGCGGGACCGCCCTTATGTGAAGCGATCGGCGTGGGTGGGGACGGACAGCTTGCCGCACGTTTTCTACGAACACTTCAAAAGCTTTTCGCAGCGGGAATTGCCTACGTTTAAGACGCGTGAAGAGGCGATGGATTGGCTGGTGCGGGAATAAGGCCTTGGGTGTTAGGTTGTTGGGTTTTGTCCTCTTTCTTCGATTGACATGGCTATCTCAGATAGCTATTATTAAGCCATGCAGTTCAGCGTAGCCGATGCCAAGAACAAACTGCCCGAGTTGATCAAGGCCGCCGAGAAAGGCGAGGCTGTCACCATCTGTCGACGGGGCGTCCCCGTCGTGGACATCGTACGTACAAAGAAAGCTATCCGCAAGAAGCGTGAGTTGGGGACGCTAAGAGGCAAAATCCGCGTTCTCGATCCGAATTGGTGGAAACCAATGACCGCCGAAGAAGTCGACGCATTCCTTTCGGGGCGTGATTGATTTGCGAATTCTACTCGACACCGCGGTTCTGATTTACGCGGTGGAGACGCCCGAGCGACTCAGCAGGAGAGTTGCCACGGCGTTGCAGAATCCGAAGAACATCCTAGAATTGAGCGCGGTTTCTCTGGTTGAGATCGCCATAAAAACCAGCGTCGGAAAGCTCGGAGTATCAGCTGCAATTGCGCGCCAGGCGATCGCGGACCTGGATATTCGCGTGCTGCCCTTCTCGGCGGAACATGCGTTACACTTGTTCGACCTGCCGTCTCATCATAGCGACCCATTCGACCGGCAAATCATTACACAAGCCTTGTTCGAGAAAATCCCAGTTGCCACTCCGGATGAGAAATTCAGTCTGTATACAGGACTCGGGGTTATCTGGTAATTAGCTCCTCCACTTTAAGGTTACTGGACCCTGCATCGGGTGCTTCACTCCGGAGCCTGTACGCTTGGCTTCGAGGTGGGCGGCTTTCAGTTGGAAATACCATTTCGCGGGGCGGTCGGCGTCGTCAATCAACATCAGGTGGGGATTGTGTTGCAGGCCTTCGGCCTGGAGTTCCATGGTACGGCGGTCTTGCTCGACGAATTTTGCGAACACGAATTTCAGCAGGCTGGGGACGAAGGGTACCCAGCGAAAAAGATTCCAGGCGGCGACGACGTCGATGCGGCAATGATTGCGGGTGATGGGCGTGACCGTCGTGAGGCTGGAGAACCAGTATTTTCCGGCGCGAATGGTTTCGGTGCGAAGGTTGGGGAGAACGAAATCGATAGTAGTGGTGATGGAATCGGCGTCGGCGTAGAGGCGCAGCAGTTTGTAGGGCGCGGAATTGGAACTGGGAGTGTGCGCGCTCATGCGAAAGCCATTGGGGATGGGCTCGAAATTCTTTTGCTTTTCGTGAATGCTGTGGCGGGTGCGCCACCACCATGCCTGGTGAACGAAGGGGCCATGCGCGGGGTCCATAAGGCCGATGATACCGTGGTCGATGCTGACCGGCATTTCGGCTTGCAGGTAGGCAAGTTTGTAGTTTGAGCTGAATTTCTCAATTTGCGGGGCCTCGTCGAACGGTTCGGCGTGCGCACCGAAACCCGCGCCGGACGGAGGAGGATCGGGGATGAAAACCCAGATGAAACTGTCTCGCTCTTCGCAGGCGTAGTTGCCGGCATAAATGCGATCGATTTTCAGGTTCTGATCGGCGGTCAGGGAGGGAATGAGTTCGCACTGGCCGTCGTGGACGTCGAACTGCCAGCCATGGTATCCGCACTCCAGATTCTCTCCGTCGAAGCGGCCGCAGTTGAGCGGCATGCCACGATGCGGGCAGGCGTCGCGGAGAGCGAAGGGCTGCCCGAGGCGGTCGCGGCCGAGGACGAGTGGGATTTCGAGAAGCGTCGCCTTGTAGAGTTTGTTGCGATGGACGCGATCGGCGGGCAGTGCGCGATACCAGAAACCGGTGAGCATGAGCGCGTCGGGAGCCTGGCGTTGCGGGAAATCGAGGTCGGGCATGGAAAATGTAGATTGCTGATTTCTGATTGTTGATTGAAAAGATATGCTAGCATCCGCAGGACTTTCGGGCCGATCTAAACTTAGCCGCGGACGACGCAGAGAAGAGCTTGGACCACTAAGGGCACGAAGGTCCACGAAGGAAACCTAAGACCATGCGGGAAGCTCGCCGGAGGGCTGCAAGTCTGATCCCCCATGGCATTCGCAGGACTTTCGGGCCGATCAAAACTGTGCCGCGGAGGATACAGAGAAGAGCTTGGACCAC
Source organism: uncultured Acidobacteriaceae bacterium (assembly GCA_963708335.1). GTDB lineage: Bacteria > Acidobacteriota > Terriglobia > Terriglobales > Acidobacteriaceae > Sulfotelmatobacter. The sequence goes on from OY970205.1 coordinate 1,229,576, forward strand.
GAAGGGCACGAAGATTCACGAAGGAAACCTACGACCATGCGCGAACCTCGGGCGGGCTGGAACTCTCTTCCCCATGAGAATTGTCTAATTGGAAGCGGAGGGTAAATCGATATTCTAGGGGATGTGCAGAATTCGGCATACTCTGGCGTGGCACGAAGGAAGGATTGTCAGCGGCAGAATCCTGTGTTACGGTTAGATAAATTTCACGCCTATAAATACATTCAGCGGGTCCCAGGATGTGGCGGTTTGCGTGAATGAGCGTATCTGAGGTGCGCCTATGAAAGAGATCATGGATCCCGCCCCAGCCGGGGGTATGGAGAAGGAGAACTTCGCCAACCGCAAGCTGATTCGGCCGACTCTGCCGCGAGTAGAGAATTACAATCATAACAACCATAGTTCGGCAGTTTCGCAGGGGATGGAACGACGCGAGCGGCCAGAGCGCGGAGAACGTATGGAGCGAGGGGATCGGACCGATCGTGGGGATCGTATGGGCGCGGCGGGAAAGAAGCTGGCGCCGCCGGAGCAGACCAACGCCGAGAATTTTTATTATCAGAAACAGATGCAGTCGCGGACGCCGATGGTGATTGTGCTGCGTGACGGTGAGGAATTGCGCGGCATCATCGAATGGTATGACCGGAACTGCATCAAGGTGAACCGGGAAAACGGGGAGCCGAACGTGATGGTGTACAAGCCCGCGATCAAGTATATGTTTAAAGAAGGGGAGAACCAGCGGTAAAGCCTCATCCCCTTCGGCTTTGCTCAGGTCTTCGCTCCGCGTAGGCATTCTCGAGCTAAGAACGTGCGAGAAACGGGCACTTGAGCAATCCATCCTGAAGTCGAGAGCCAAAATGCCTCCCGCGCGCGCGGTATCTCGTAGAAAGTTCCTTCAATCTGCCGCATTAGCGTCTGCAGCGAGTGCGATTCCCGGCTTACGGAAAACGGCTCTTGCGGTGCCTTCTGGTTCAATCGATTCAACCCAGTCTCCTCCACTTGACGAATTCGGGTATGGCGAAGTCACGCTCAACAGCGCCCTGCACGAACAGCAACTGCAGCACACGCAGGCCGTGCTCATGGACCTGGGCGATGACGCCCTGCTTAAGCCGTTCCGCATGATGGTTGGGCAACCCGCACCGGGCGAGGACTTGGGCGGATGGTACCGTTACGATCCCAACTACGACTGGCATACATTTGACGCCGGGTTCGCACCGTCGGCGACATTTGGGCAGTGGGTTTCGGCGCTGGCGAGGGGTTACGCGATCACGGGTTCGCAGGCCATGCGCGAACGAGTGCTGCGCCTGAACCGGCTGTACGCGCAGACGATTGACGGAAAATTTTACGAGGACAATCGCTTCCCTGCTTATTGTTACGACAAGCTGGTTTGCGGGCTGATCGACTCGCAGAAGTACGTGGGAGATCCGGACGCTTTCGCGACTCTGCAAAAGACGACTGATGCGGCGCTACCGCACTTGCCGGAGAAGGCGATTGAGCATGGTCAGAGTTGGCGGCCGGGGAAAGATGAGTCGTGGAGCTGGGATGAGTCGTACACCATGCCAGAGAATTTGTTTTTGGCGTACCAGCGCGGAGCGGGAGAGCGGTATCGGGCACTGGCGGTGCAGTATTTGAATGAACCGTTTTTTGACCGGCTGGCGGCGGGGCAGAACGATTTGGCCGGGCGGCACGCTTACAGCCATGTGAATGCGCTGTGCTCGGCGATGCAGGCGTGGCTGACGACTGGAAGCGAGAAGCATTTGCGGGCGGCGAAGAATGGATTTGACATGGTGGCGGCGCAGAGTTTCGTGACTGGTGGCTGGGGACCGGATGAGTTGCTGCGCGCGACCGGCAGTCCCGATGTCTACAACAGTCTGACCGCGACGCACAGCGGGTTTGAGACTCCTTGCGGATCGTACGCGCATTTCAAGCTGACGCGCTACCTGCTGCGGGTGACGCGGGATGCCCGCTATGGCGACAGCATGGAACGCGTGATGTACAACACGATTCTGGGAGCGAAGCCGCTGGAGCGCGACGGGCGGGCATTTTATTACTCGGACTATAACTTCAAGGGAAGCAAAGTGTACTCGCCGCATCGGTGGCCGTGCTGTTCGGGGACGATGCCGCAGGTGGCGGCGGATTTTCGCATCAATACCTATTTCCGCGATAGGCGTGGAGTGTACGTGAATTTGTACGTGCCTTCGACCGTGCGATGGGCGCAGGGCGGGGCGCAGATTGCGCTCACGCAGAAGAGTGCATATCCGTACGATACGCAGGTGGAGTTTGAGGTGAAGGCATCGAAGGCGGTGGAATTTGCGGTCAACCTGCGGATTCCGGCGTGGGCGGAGGGAGCATCCGTCGCGGTGAATGGCAGACGCCAGGCGGTGCAGGCGGGAATCTTCGCGACGTTCTGGCGGGAGTGGAAGACGGGGGATCGCATGGAGGTTGAGCTTCCGATGAAGGCGCGCGTGGAGGCGGTGGATGCAGCGCATCCGGAGACCGTTGGTCTGCTCGTTGGGCCGGTGGTGCTGTTCGCGATTACCGATGCGGATCCTCAAGTCACGCGGGCTCAGTTGTTGGCGGCGAAAAAAATTGGCGACGAGAGTTGGCAGGTTGAGACCGCGAACGGGCCGATGAAGATGCTGCCGTTTACGGGAATTGGCGAGGAGAAGTATTCGACATACGTGCGGGTGACGTTGCGCAGTTGATGAATGGGTGCCGTCCCTTCGGGACTCGGTTTGTTCTTTTGGGGCTTACCCGGCACTTCCGTGCCGGGCTTTCTCATGCCGCCCCTTCGGGGCTGTAATCAGCGTAGTCACATACTCACCGGCTTATTTTTCGGAGCAACCTCTTCGCAGCACAACCTCGTGGCGCAGAGATCACTTGCGAAAATCCTTCGGCGGAATAGTTGCAACGTCACAGACGCAGTCATTATCAAAGGCCGCGCCTAGCTCACTGAGCAAGGTAATAGTTTCGGAAGACAGATATAAACCCCGAGGCTCCTCGTGCTCTTGATGATAAGTAACCAGTTCGAGGTATGTATCAGCTTCGGGCCCTCTGTACTTCTTAATATCGGTGAAGAAAGGGCGATATTTTTTCAGCAACTCTTTCACTCCGCCATCAATTTCCGTGCCGTCAATATCGGTATGTGCGGTGTGCCAGTGCCACCATACTTCGTCCGTTCCCTCTCCATGCGCCTTTAGTGGCTTTATCGCCGCACCTGGAATGTTTGTGTGCTCGTGAAGGGAACGAATTGACCCCTCGTCATTAACGACCCGAAGATATGCTTGAAAGCGCATGTGAGGTGCATGGAGTTTACGGGAAAGATGCTCCCGTTGACAATCTTGCGTATCTCCCATAGCATCAATGACTTGAAGGACCGTTTTCAGCCTGCACGGGGGAGCCGCTTGTGATTAAGCTCGACATTATCAATGAAGTCGTGGCCAAAACCGGGATCACCAAGACCAAGGCCGAACTGGCGGTGGAAACCGTCTTCGAGAGCATGAAGAAGGCGCTGGCCGGCGGCAATCGCATTGAACTGCGGGGATTTGGTGTGTTCAACGTGCGTCCGCGCAAAACTGGAATTGGGCGCAACCCGCGCACGGGCGCTGAAGTTTCGATTCCGCCAGGACGGGCCGTGCGCTTCAAGCCGGGAAAAGAATTGCAGTCAATCGACTAAGCGATCCGAGTGTCGCTTACAAGCGTTTCCTTACCAATCTTTTGTTAACACACAGAACAAACTGGCCAGCAGGATTGTCCTCGCCTCCGCGTTTTCTCCGCTCGTAGTAGCATCAAAGAAGGACCGGAAGGTCGCGTCCGGGCCGCAGACTCATGTCGGAACTGAATTCCGAAATACCCACTTCCACGCTCGAGTACTATCGCCCGCTGCCGCCCCGGTTCTTGAAACGGCCGCGAGAGCGCTATTGGCTGCACGCATTATTGCTGCTGGCGACGTGCTTCACCACGCTAGTCGTGGGCGCGCGGATGGAGTTCAACTTTCTAAATAACCTGCCGCCCTTTGCCGTGGGCGATGAATGGCTTCCCTTCTTTCCGCTGGCGTGGGTGTGGGCGCAGCCTGCGCGGTTGCTGCTGGGTATTCCGTTTTCGGCGACGTTGCTCTTTGTTTTGCTCGCACATGAGATGGGGCATTACCTGTTCTGCCGATATTACAGAGTGCGCGCGACGCTTCCCTACTTCATTCCGGCGCCGACGTTGATCGGGACTCTGGGAGCAGTGATTCGTATCAAAGCGCCGATTCGAACGCGGGCGGCTTTATTCGACATTGGGATTGCGGGACCGATTGCAGGATTTGTGGTCGCCGTGGTTACGCTGGCGGTGGCGATGTTGCTTTCGAAACCGCTTGCCCCGGGCATTGGGCCGTCGGATCTGCAGTTGGGATTTCCGGCGATCTTCCACGTCGTGCACCGCGTGCTGCAGTTGGTGGCTCCGAATCATCCCATCGCGGCGTTACCGCTGGCGCGAATCTATCTTCATCCCATGGCCGTAGCGGCGTGGGTGGGAATGTTTGCCACCGCGCTGAACCTGCTGCCGAGCAGCCAGCTAGATGGCGGACACATCGTGTATGCGCTGTGGCCGCGGGCGCACCGGGTTGTCTCGTGGATCACGGTTATCGTTCTCATCTATTTGGGCCAGCGGTATGTAGGATGGCGAGTGTGGGCGGGGTTGCTGGTTGTAATGAATGTGTTGACCTACAGGCAGCGGCAGGCTCCGGAATTTCCCATGCTGCCCACTAGCCGCTGGGTGCTGGGACTGGTAGCGGCGATCATGCTGGCGCTGACCTTTACGATCTCACCTTTCCAGATGAATTGGCGGTAGAAAAACCTTTCACCACGAAGGGCACTAAGGTTCACCAAGGAAAGCACTTTCGGGACACATCGTTTTCTGCCTACGAAAAACCGTCTGTTTGCGGAGCTTCCTACCAATTTCACATTAGCCACAGCGCGTCGACGTCGACGATTACTTGTGTGCGGGGGATTTTCTTTTGGGCGGCGTGCGCCAGCATGGCGCGGAGAGTGGTGTTGAGTTTTTCGCGGCTGGGGGATTTGAGCACGAAGTGGTAACGGTAATCGCGCTTCAGGCGCATGATGGGCGCGGGAGCGGGGCCTAGTACGCGCACCGCTTCGTGGCGCGTCGAGTCAAACCACTTGCCTAATATTCCCGACCACTGCAGGGCGTCGTCGAGTTTGTCGCTGCGCACGAGGACGTTGGCCAGCGCGGAGTACGGCGGGTAGTGCATCCAACTGCGGAATTGCAGCTCTTTTTCGTAGAAGCCGATGAAGTCGTGGCGGGCGGCATACTGCACGGCGTAATGATCCTGGAAATAAGTTTGCAGCACAACTTTGCCAGGGGCTTGGCCGCGTCCGGCGCGTCCGGCGACTTGGGTGAGAAGTTGAAAGGTGCGCTCAGCGGCGCGAAAGTCGGGCAGGCCGAGGGCGGCATCGGCTCCAACCACGCCGACCAGCGTTACGCCGTGAATGTCGTGACCTTTGGCGATCATCTGGGTACCGACGACAAGATCGAGTTCACCCTCGTTGAGGGCGCTCAGGGCGCGCTCAAAATCCTGGTGGCTGCGGACGGTGTCGCGATCGAGGCGGGCAATGCGGGCTTGCGGGAACATGCCGTGGAGGAGTTCCTCGAGTTTTTCCGAACCTGTGCCTAGAAAATAAACATACTCGCTGCCGCAGTGGACGCAGGCTTTCGGGACTGGGGCGGTAAATCCGCAATAGTGGCAGACCATTTTGTGTTCGCGCTTGTGATGGGTAAGAGCGATCGCGCAATTCTGGCATTCGAGCTTTTTACCGCAGGTGCGGCAGAGAACTACGGGAGAATATCCTCGGCGGTTGAGCAGCACCATGACCTGCTCTTTGCGGTCGAGGCGCTCTTTGATTTCGGCGACAAGTTTGCGAGAGATGACCTGCTCGTGCCCGGTCTCCTGAAATTCCTGGCGCATGTCGATGATTTCGACTTCGGGCAGAGGACGCTGTTCGACGCGATCGGGTAGTTCGACTAGCGCATATTTATTTTTCTTCGCGTTGAAATAAGACTCTAGCGACGGCGTGGCCGAGCCCAGCACTACGACGGCATTGGCCATCTTGGCGCGCATTACGGCAATGTCGCGGGCGTGATAGCGCGGAGTTTCTTCCTGCTTGTAGGAGGAGTCGTGTTCTTCGTCGACGATGATGAGCGCGAGATCGGCGACCGGGGCAAAGACTGCGGAGCGCGTACCGACGACCATGCGGGCATCGCCACGCTTGATGCGGTGCCACTGCTCCGCGCGTTCTCGATCGGAGAGCGCGGAGTGGAGGATGGCGACTTCATCTCCGAAGATCTGGTGGAGGTCGGCGGCGACTGCCGGGGTCAAACCGATTTCGGGGACCAGCAGAATGGCGGAGCGCCCGGCTTCGAGCACGGCACGCATGCTGGCCAGATACACAGCGGTCTTGCCCGAGCCAGTAACGCCGTGCAGCAGCATTCCGGAGAACTGGCGAGCGGCGACGCCGTCTTTCATGCGCTTGAGGGCGGACTGTTGCGCGAGATTGAGATCGAAATCGAAGAGGGATGGGCGGGGCTTGGAGCGGGAGACAGTGAACTCAGCAGGCTCGTCGAGAATTTCGATCGGGCCTCTGCGAACCAGCGTGGATAGCGTGGTTCGGGGAACATCGAGCGATTGCAGGGTGACTACTGGAACTTTTCCTCCGGACGCGGCGAGGGTGTCGAGCAAGTGTTTTTGATTTTCGTTCAGCTTGCCTTCGGAGGATTTCAGGAGTGCGACTTTGATAGTGCGGGCTGCGTCTTGGGGCGCGGAGAGATCTTCGCGGGCGAGCCATTTTTTGCGAACCATTCCGGCGAGGACGAACTTTGAGACTTGGGTGGCGGAGCGGAGGGTTTGTTCGCGGACTAGGGTGAAGCCGTCAGGGGCTAAAGCCCGATTTTCAGCGGACGCTGATGACACGACTGAAGCCGTGCCCTTCCCAAAGCCGCTGTTCCCAAGTTCATCTTCATGGCCGGGATCACTGTCTACAACGCAATTCGCGAGGTAATCGAGGACGCGGAATTCGGCGGCTTGCTCTTCCGGTGTGCGCTGGGAGCGGGCGGAGGATCCGGACATGCCTGCGAGATGCAGCGCCATCCGGCCGGCTTCGGTCAGGCGATATCCGATGGCGCGTTTGAACTCGGCGTTGAGGGGGAGCATGGTGCGGAAGACCTCGCCGAGCGGGGCGAGGTAGTAGTCGGCGATCCAGCGGCCGAGTTGTAAGAGTTGCGCGTCGAGCACGGGCGCTGCATCGAGCACAGCGAGAATGTTCTTAATGGCGACGGATGGTTTGCGGTCGTGGAACTCGACGACAATGCCCGTCGTGCGCTGCTGGCGAAACGGCACGAGGACGCGTCCACCGACGACGGGCGCGGCATCCGCGGGGACGCGGTAGGTGAAGACCATGTCCAGCGGTACGGGGACGGCTACGTCGCAGAATTCGGGCATTGGATTCAGAGGATAACAGTGGGGGTTGAGGAAAGGTGAATCGCGGAGATTGTTCCGTGCCGGTTCCTTGAGCTCGATGAACTGTTCGAGCTTCGCTCGACCGGACAGCCCCTTCGACTTCGCTCAGGGCAGGCTTAGGCGGATGTCCCCACATTAGCAACTTTGGCCGGGCGATTTAATTATTCTGCAGGTTCTTTGGCGGCTCCAGTCCGAGGTATTTCATGACCATTTGCAGATCTTTCCAGGCCTCGCCTTTCTGGCGCGGATCGCGGAGAAGGAACGCGGGATGGTAAGTGACGGCGAGCTTTGAGCCTTGCCAGGAAGGGTCGCTGCTACGCGCGCCGGAGGGCATGAAGTCGTAGAAGCGGCCGCGCAGTTCGGACATGGGAGCGTTGATCGCGAGCAAGTTTTTCGCTGCGACGGCGCCGAGGGCGACCACGACCTTAGGCTTGATGACGGCGATCTGCCGCATGAGAAACGGTGAGCAGGTTTCGCATTCGTCGCGTTCGGGGGTGCGATTGCCCGGGGGACGGCACTTGACGATGTTCGCTATATAAACGTCTTCGCGGCGAATGCCCATGGCTTTGATCATGTTGTTGAGCAGTTGTCCGGCGCGGCCTACGAACGGCTCGCCCTGGGTGTCTTCGTCGGCGCCGGGTCCTTCGCCCACGAACATCAGGTCAGCGTGTGGATTGCCGACACCGAAGACAATCTGCTTGCGACCCTGCTTGTGAAGTTTGCAGCGAGTGCAGTCGCCGAGGTCTTCGCGAATGAGTTTGAGAGCGGCCACGGGATCAGTGACGGACTGCTCGGCATGAGGGATGACCTGCAGGACGTTTCTATCGACAACCGGAGCAACGGCGGCGGATTTTTTTGCTGGCATTTCCTCTCGCAGATCCTGGGATGTTTGCTCTTCGTCAAGTACGGGAGCAACGGTCGCGGTCTCGGACGTTTGCGAACCGCGCTGGTAGAAATCGTAGATGCCCATCTCGTGACAGTAACGAACACGCTCGGCAAGCGCGCGCCGGAGGTCAGGGTCTAGAGTACGGGGCATCGGTTTCTAGATTGTAATTCACAGGAAGAGGAAGTGGTGGCGACGAGGACTGCGAGTTCCGACGTTCTTTTCGATTCTTGGACGGAAAGGCTATGCGGGCGGACGAATGCGTCCGCCGCTACGTAGTCAGTGATTTGCGATGCTGGCGAAGGCGGGAGATCTGGTCGAGGACGCGCTGCGCGACTTCCCACTTCGTGGTTTCGGGGACCTCGACGACATCGTCATGGCTGATGATCGTGACCGCGTTTCGGTCGGAATCGAAACCGACGCCTTCGCGGGATACGTCGTTGACCACAATGGCGTCGAGATTTTTCGAGACTAATTTCTGGCGTGCGTTTTCAAGAACGTTATCTGTTTCGGCGGCGAAGCCGACCACAATCTGTGAAGACTTTTTGAGAGCGAGTTCTTGCAGAATGTCGGGCGTGGCTTCAAGTTCGAGGGTCCTGGGACCCCTGCGCTTGATTTTCTGTCCGGCGGCGGCTTTAGGGCGATAGTCGGAAACGGCGGCGGTTTTTATTACCACGGTCGCTTGAGGAAGCAATTGGAGGACGGCGTCGCGCATTTCTTCAGTGGATTCGACGCGGGTGACTTCGGCGGCGCCGGGCGGTGTGAGTGATGTCGGGCCGCTGACCAAGAGCACGCGGGCGCCGCGACGCAACGCGCCTTCGGCGAGAGCGTAGCCCATGCGTCCGCTGGAGCGGTTGGTGAGATAACGAACGGGATCGATTTTTTCGCGTGTGGGACCGGCGGTGAGCAGAACCGTTTCGCCGGCGAAATCCTGCAAGGCACCGAGCGCTTCCATTGCGGCGGCAACGATGGCCTCGTTTTCCGCGAGGCGTCCCGCTCCGGTCATGCCGCAAGCCAGGTAACCTGCGCCGGGCTCGACAATCTTTACTCCACGCTGGCGAAGAATTTGCAGATTCGCCTGCGTGGCGGGATGGTTCCACATGTTGACATTCATGGCCGGCGCGACCACGACGGGCGCGGTGGTGGCGAGATAGAGAGTGGTCAGGAAGTCGCTGGCGATGCCCTGCGCGAAGTGTGCCAGAACATCGGCGGTTGCAGGCGCGACTACGAGTGCATCGATGGATTGCGCGACGGCTATGTGCTCGATGGCGGAATCGATGTTGGGTTCCTGCTCCTGGCCCGGCGTGAACATACCGGTAATTACTTTTTCTCCGGAGAGTGCTGCGAAGGTCAGGGGACGAACGAACTCCTGGGCGGCGCGAGTCATCACGACCTGAACGCGAATGCCGCGATCCTGCAACAGGCGAACGATTTCTGCAGCCTTGTAGGCCGCAATGCCGCCGGTAACGCCGAGGGCTATCTTCATGGATTTTCGATTGTTGATTTCTGAATGTCGATTCAAGACGTCGGTTGCCCGGGCTTCCGGTCAAGAACCAGCCATCAACAATTTCCTTAGTCCTGGCCGAGCGCCTTGTCGAGTGCCTCTTCGGCCTGCTGGGCGGCGCTGCGGGTTTCCGGGATCTCCCACTTTACTTTGCCGGCACGAATTTCATCTTGCGCAATGCGGCAAGGTTTGCGGGAATTGGTATCGACGACCGGTGGCGCTCCGGACTGCAGCTGCCGTGCGCGTCGCGCCGCCACCAGGATGTATCGGTAGTTACTGTCAAAGCCTTCGATCAACTTCATTGGGACTCTCCCTTAAGAACCAGGTTCGAAGTTTAATTGTTGCCGAACGTCGAACGACCCACTCCACAATCCAAACAAGCGGCCAGGCTCGTCCCGCTCAATTTTATTCGCGGCTTCCGACCCCCGTTTTGGGCGCCGATAAAATGATACCGCGAAATCTAAGGACGTGCCGAGGGCGGCAGGGCGCCAAAGGACTCGAGGATCGGGGCAATGCGTTCCCGAACATTTTCGAGCCGATGACGGTCCGCCAGTTCCACGATTTTCTTCTCCCCGGGGGAAAGGGCAGGTCTGGATCGCCGCAAGCGCTCGGAAAGGACGATGGCCTGAAGGCTCTCGATCGATTCCACGAGCTTGTCGTTAATCAGAATATAGTCGTATTTGTGATAGTTCTCAATCTCACGACTGGCCGTGACCAACCGGCGGTTGATAACGTCTTCGGCGTCCTCGCTACGATTGCGCAGGCGCCACTCCAGGGTTTGGCGGTCGGGAGGCAGCACGAAAATGCTGACGGCGTCGGTCAGATTGCGCTTGATTTGCTCGGCACCTTGCACGTCAATATCGAGCAGAAGGTCGTGACCTTTCAGTCCCGCTTCTTTCAGAAAACTGCGAGCGGTACCGTAGTAATTTCCGTCGAAGTTGGCGTACTCAAGGAATTCACCGGCGCGGATCATTTGCTCAAACTTTTCGCGGGTAACGAAGTGGTACTGCTTGCCATTTTGCTCGCTGCCCCGCAGAGCGCGGGTGGTGTAGGAGATAGAGAACTCGAGATTGGGAACGAGCTTCAGCAGTTCGTTGACGAGGGTCGACTTCCCTGATCCGGAGGGCGCGGAGATGATGTAGATCAATGGCCTGTCGGTTGAGCTCATTCCAGGTTTTGCACCTGCTCGCGGGATTTTTCGATCTCGGCCTTCATGACCAGGCCGGCTTCTGTAATCTTGAGCGCTTCGCCGGCGAGTCCCGAGGTTTTCGAAAGCAAGGTATTGGCTTCGCGATTCATTTCCTGGAGGAGGAAGTCGAGCTTCTTGCCGATCTCGCCGCCGCTTTCGAGCAGTCCGAGGAAATGTTGAATGTGGGTTTCGAGGCGAACGATTTCTTCCTGAATGTCGCTGCGATCGACCAGCAGAGCGGCCTCCTGCAGGACACGCTCTTTATCGACGGTCGCGCCCAGCAGCTCCTGCAGGCGGGATTGGAGACGCTCGCTGTAGTTCTGTAACACGGCTCGGCGATGTTGTTGGACGCTCTTGCCAGCCTCAGCCAGTCGGGTCATGCGGTCACGCAACTCGCGGGCGATGCCTCGGCCTTCTTCTTCTCGCATCTGATTCAGACGGTCCAACGCCTCGCCCACTTTACCGAGGACTGCTACCTCAAGTTCTCCGTTGGGAGTGTCGTTGGCGGAGTCGAGCGCGCCGGGAAGACGCAGGACGGCATTGAGGTCGGGTTCCGAGGCGAGGGAAAATTCAGCGGCCGCTACACGAAACGCGGCGATGTAGCCGCCCACAAGTTCGCGATTGAGGGCGAAGGTTTCGGTGACAGAGCGCTCCAAGCTGAGGGAAACTTCGACATGCCCGCGGGCCATTTTTTCTTTCAGCAGGCGGCGCAATTGCATCTCGAGAGAGTCGGTGCCGGAGGGCAGGCGGAAATGCAGATCCAGAAAACGATGGTTGACGGACTTCAGGGAGAGGGCAAACGCCAGCCGTCCGTTGGACAGACCGGGGCCGGAGGATGCGGGCGCGCTGATGCGATCCGGGTGCTGCACTTCACCGGTGACTTGTGCAAAACCTGTCATGGAGCGAATGGGCATAGGGCCGTATTCTCAAGTCTCCGCTACGACTTTAGGTGAATCTGCGTCGGCAAATTGTAATTCGTAGAGACGCCGGTATGTACCGAGCTTGCTCATCAGTTCTTCATGGCGACCAATGTCGGCGATTGTGCCATTCTCAAGCACAACGATGCGATCCGCACGGCGCACGGTCGAAAGGCGATGCGCGATCACAAAGACAGTACGGCCGCTCATCAGATTATGTAGCGCGGACTGCACCAGAGCCTCCGATTCGCTGTCGAGAGCGGACGTCGCTTCATCGAGAATCAGGACCGGAGCATTTTTAAGGAGAGCCCGGGCAATCGCCAGGCGCTGCCGCTCACCTCCGGAGAGTCGCACGCCACGCTCGCCGATAACAGTATCGTACCCTGCCGGAAGGGCGAGAATGAAGTCGTGCGCAAGGGCGGCGCGTGCGGCGGACTCGACGTCTTTCTGAAGCACTTGCGGTTGGCCATAGGCGATGTTGTTACGCACGGTGTCGTTGAACAAAACCGTCTCCTGGGTGACGATGCCGACCTGTGCGCGCAAGGAGGCGAGGGTTACGTCGCGGACGTCATAGTCATCGATGAGCAAGCGTCCGGCGGTTACATCGAAGAAGCGGGGGATGAGATGGACGAGCGTGCTCTTCCCTGCTCCACTGGAGCCGACGATCGCCAGAACTTCGCCGTGGCGGACTTCGAGATTGATGTCGCGCAGAACCTCGTGCGGCTCTTCCCCTTCATTGGCATAGCAGAAGCTGACCTGCTCGAAGCGAACGCTATCCGAGAACTTCGGTAAAACCTTGGCGCGCGGTTTTTCAGGGACATCGTCTTCAATGTCCATGAACTTAAAGATTTCCGAGGAGGCACCCAGGGCCTGCTGAAAGTTGTTGTAAAAAAGCGCGAACTTGCGGACCGGATTGTAGAGACTGAAGACAGCCGTAATGAAAGCAATAAAAGCCCCGGGGGCCATCTGATTGTGTGCAATCCGGGCGCGGCCGATGAGGATCAGGAGAGCAATTCCGATAATACCCAGCACATCCATTAACGGAGAACTGATCGCCGTGGCTGCCACCGAACGGAGATTCGCGCGGAAAAGACGGCGAGCCGCGTTGCGGAACCTGGAAATCTCCCAATCTTCCGTGTTAAAGGCCTTGACGATACGGTTGCCCGTGATGGTTTCGTGGAGGATGTTCTGAATTTCCGCCAGCTTGTCCTGGCCGTATCGCGTGGTGTGCCGCACCCGGGTACCAATCTTGCGCGATGAGAAGATAATCACCGGCACGAACAGGAGCAGCACCCAGGCAAGATTCCCGCCGAGGATCACCACCACAATCGCCACTGCAACGAAAGTGAAGAACTGCTGCAGAAGTTCCGAAAGCACCGTCGACATGGCGTACTGAACGCGCTCGATGTCGTTAATGATGGTAGAGAGCAAAGTTCCGGTGGTGTGTTTCGAAAAAAATGCAGCGGAGCGTCGCAGCAAGGCGGTGTAAAGATCGTCGCGCAGATCGGTGATCATGCCGAAACCGGCATGATTCACCAAATACGTACCTGAGTAGTCGCAAATGCCTTTGAGAATGGTCGACGCAACCAGTGCAAAAGCCACGATGCTCCAGGCATTCGTGAGATGCGAGGGCACGAACTGCTGCAAGTAGACAGGGCGGTGCGTTCCGGGAATTACAAAAAGCTGAATGTTTTGCGACCCCGTCGCGGGACGCAAGACTCGATCCAAGACTGGACCCACCAGCAGGTATTTGAAAGCGTCAAGGCCACCGACCGCCGCCATGAGCAAAACCGAGGACAGGATTTGCCACCAGTAAGGGAGCGCATAGCGGACGAGGCGCGTCAGTTGCCGCATGGGCCTCCCGGGCGGGGCAGGCCGCAGGCGCTTGCTGGCCGTCGAATGGACACGGAATACAAGGCCTTATTCTACTTGAGTCGCGCACCGAAGAAACGCGGTTTCAGCACAAGGGCACCTGTGATAGAAACCGACTTCGCGGGAGTTCGACCTGTTCAAGCGCGGCTATTTCGGGATGTCGCGGTGCACGATCTTCACGCGATATCCGGCGCGGCGAAGATGTTTGCCGACATCTTCCGCAATCATCACGGAGCGGTGCTGTCCGCCGGTGCAACCGAAGGCGATGGTCAAATAACTCTTGCCTTCGTGGATATAGTGCGGCAGCAGGTAAACCAGCAGATCGGAAATGCGGGAGATGAATTCGCGGGTCTGGGGAAACGAGCGAATGTACTTGGCAAGGCGCGGATGACGTCCGGTGAGCGGCCGGAATTCGGGGACGAAGTGCGGGTTGGGCAGGAAGCGGACATCGAAGACCAGGTCGGCGTCTTCAGGAACGCCTTGACGAAATCCGAAACTCACGCACGAGACCAGAATGCTCTTTTCCGAGGACTGCTCTTTAAAACGCTCGGTGACGTGAGCGCGGAGTTCGTGAACGTTGAACTTCGAAGTGTCGATGACGAAATCGGCGACAGCGCGAATGGCGCTCAGATGGCGGCGTTCAGCCTTTAAGGCCGACTTTACGGGCGAGTGGGTGCCCAGAGGATGCGGGCGGCGGGTTTCGCTGAAACGCCGCAGCAATACAGCGTCGGAAGCTTCGAGGAAGACGACCTTGGTGGGAATGAGGCGGCCGACGGACTTCAGGATTTTGGGAAGTTCTTCCAGCTTGGAACCCTCGCGCACGTCGACGACGAGTGCGGTGCGGCGGATCTCACTGGACTGCACGGCCAAGTCGGCGAATTGCGGGATGAGTTGAACCGGAAGGTTGTCGACGCAGTAGTAGCCGAGATCTTCGAAGGCCTTTAAGACCGAAGCCTTGCCCGAACCGCTCATGCCGGTGATGATCACAAGTTCGGGCGAATGCTTCCTGGTGCGTGATGGCCGATTCGCGGCGCTCTTCGATTTTGCTGATTTCCCGCCGGGAGACTTCCGCGACTTCATGAAGTGGATAGTAGCATCCGGGGGCGATTCGCCGCTTCGGCGGAGGATTACCAACTGAGATACCGTGCCGGGACGAGTTCTGGTGGCGGGCTGAATGAGAAAGCGGAAAAGCAGATTGTGTCCGCAGTGCGCGGACAGGTAAGCTATGGCGACATGAAAAAGTTTGAAGAGCTTACGGAGCGCGAGGTGCTGGCCCTGGCCATTGCCCTCGAAGAGGAAGACGAGCGGGTCTATTCCGACTTTGCCGAAGGCTTGCGGCAGGATTATCCCGCGACGGCGTCGATGTTTGACGGGATGCGGGAGGAAGAATCGGGACATCGGCGACGGTTGCTGGAGCTGTTCCAGAAAAAATTTGGCGAGCACATACCGCTGATCCGGCGCCAGGATGTGCGCGGATTTGTAGAGCGACCGGCCTTGTGGCTGGTGCGTCCGCTGCGCATTGAAGCGGTGCGGAAAGAGGCGTCGACGATGGAGGTGGAAACGCGGCGCTTTTACGAGAAGGCGGCGGCTCGCACGCAGGATGTAAGCATCCGGCAACTGCTGGACGATCTGGCGCGGGAAGAGCGCGAGCACGAGGAGCGCGCCCAGGAACTCGACAAACAGAAACTGCCGGCCAACGTGAAGGCCGACGAGGAGGTCGCGCAACGGCGGCTATTCGTGCTGCAGATTGTGCAACCGGGGTTGGCGGGATTGATGGACGGATCGGTATCGACGCTGGCGCCGGTGTTTGCGGCGGCGTTTGTTACGACCAACAGTTGGGATGCATTCCGGGTGGGCTTGGCGGCCTCGGCAGGAGCCGGTATTAGCATGGGGTTCGCGGAGGCGCTTTCGGACGACGGCAGCCTTACTGGTCGCGGACATCCCTGGGTGCGAGGATTGATTTGTGGGGCGATGACGGCCTTGGGCGGCCTTGGCCATACGCTCCCGTTTTTGCTGCGAAACTTTCACACCGCACTTTGGGCCGCAGGAGCGGTCGTAATCGCAGAGTTGGCAACAATCACGTGGATTCGCAGGCGGTACATGGATACGCCCTGGGTCTCCGCCGCTCTCCAAGTCGGGCTGGGCGGCGTGCTGGTGTTCATTACTGGCGTGCTGATCGGGAGTTCGTAGGGGGAAATTGTTGATTGATGATTTTTGATTGTTGATTTTCGAGCGTTCGTAGCAGGGCTTTAATCAACAATCATCAATCGACAATCAACAATTGCTTTTACGGTTGCGTGTCGAGCGGGTGTTTGCTTTTTTCGTAGAATTCATTCTGCAGCTTGAGGCTGACGTCATCGCCCTTTACGGCGCGGATCGCCTTCACCACTGAATCGATCCACCACTTCATCTGAAATTCGCCAAGGTCTTTGGTCGCCGCCTCCTTCGCCGGAATAGTGGTTGGGAAAGCGCCAACATGAGTTGAGTTGACCGCCTGGCAGCCGAGGCGGCTGCCGCTACGTGCGTTTAGGGGGCTTCGATCAGTTCCATTTTGCCGTCACGGGTGCGGTGGAGGATCATGACCTTGCCTTTGGGGTCGCGGAAGACGAAGACGTCGCGGTCGCGGAAGTGGGCTTCTTTGATGGCTTCTTCGAGCGTCATGGGGCGCATGGCGACAGCGTCTTCGGAGCGGACGAGGTGAACCTCGGTGGTTTTGGCGACAGCCGGATACCTGTGGACCATGACCGGAACGGCGGTTTTTTCCGAGAGGCCGATGACGGGTTGCACATCAGCGTCTTCAGCGGGCGTAGAGTGGCCATTCCACTTTTTGACTTCTTCGCTTTTACGAGCCGAGCGTTTTTTCGATTGCCAGCGAGTTTTGTATTTGACGGCCTGCTTTTCGAGGTGGTCGAGGGCTTCGTTGACGGCGATGGTCATGTCCTTGGCTTGAGCAAGGCCGACCAGCGGGCCATTGCGAGGGCTGATGGTGATTTCGGCTTTATGGCGATGCTTTTCGACGGCAAGGATAACCTTGGTCTCAAAGCGGTCGCCGAGAATTTTGCGAATTTTAGTGAGGCCAGTTTCTACTTCTTTGCGGATGATGGGAGTGATTACGTAATGTCTGCCAGTATATTCCACGTTCATGAGCGCCCCTCCTAAAAAGTTGTTCGTTCGAGTCAAATTGGGCACCACATTGGAACAAAATCAAAAGTGAGAAGGCAGAATGCAGAAGTAAAATCATTCTGCATCGCGAGTAGTTCATACTTCTGCATTCTGACTTCTTACCTCTGCATTACTTCTTTACCCGGCGCTGGTGCGTGCTGGGGATGCGCATGTCTTCGCGGTATTTGGCAACCGTGCGGCGGGTCACCTGAATGCCTTGCGATTGCAAGATGCGGGTGATCTGCTCGTCGGTCAGCGGACGGCTGGGATCTTCTTCTTCGATGAGCTTTTTGACGCGGCGTTTGAGGATGAGCAGCGACGTACCGCCGCCCTCGGGGCCTTGAACGCTTTCGCTGAAGAAGTATCGCAGCTCGAATACGCCTTGTGGGGTGTGCGCGTATTTGTTGGCGACGGCACGGCTAACCGTGGAAGGATGCACGCCGATTTCTTCGGCCACCTCCTTGATCATCATGGGTTTCAGTTGATCGATGCCTCGTTCGAGGAATTCCTGCTGCCGGGCGACGATGCAATAACAGACTTTGGTGATGGTCTGCTTCCGCTGCTCGATGTTCTTGATGAGCTGAATGGCGCTCTTGTAGCGCTCTTTGACGTAGTCGCGGGTGCTCTTTTCGTTGGTGCCGTCGCGAGTGACGAGTTTCTTGTAAGCGGGATTGAGACGAAGCTGGGGCAGGTCTTCGTCGTTCATGATAACCAGCCACTCGTCGCCGTGTTTCACGAAAGCGACGTCGGGCTCGATGAGGCGGGCCTGCACTTTGTTGTAACGCAGGCCGGGGCGCGGATCGAGCGTGCGGATGTAGTCGAGGGCGACCTGCACGGCCTCGATGGGGCGGCCGATGGCTTTGGAAATTTCTTTGTGCTGCTTATTCTGCAGACCGCGCAGGTGCTGGTCGACGACAGCCATCGCGTCTTTGAGAACTTGCTCGGTGCCGTTGCCGTTTTTGTGCAGCGCGAGCTGTGCCTGGTGGTAATGAAGCTGGCTGAGCAGGCATCCGCGAAGATCGCGGCAGGCAACGCCCGGAGGATCGAGTTGGCGCACGACTTCCAAAGCTTCCTGCAAATCGGCAGGCGAGAAAGTTGGCTTGTAGACCGGATGCGCTGGGGGCGTTGGCTCTGGCGCGGGAGCGACCGCGGCAGCGGAATCTCCGGAGCGCGAGGAGACGGAGGCTTCGGCGCGGGGCTCCGCGGCCGGGGCCATCACGGGGGGTTCGGCATCTACGGTTCCGGCATGCTCGCCGGCGTTTAGATCAATATCGTTATCGTTCTCCAGCTGAGATGAATCAATCCCGGCGAGGTCGGAACCGTTTTCCGCCTCCGCACCAGGCTCCGTAACTGTGTCTGCAGCGACTTCGGCCAAGCCCAGGGCTTGCGCCTCATTCACGATATTCTTTGCCGTTTGAGCGTCGGCTTCTGGCGGGGCCGGGGGCGCGACTCCGAGAAGCTCCTCATCACTGGCGATGAGGTACCCGTCTTCGTTCAGGTTGCCGATGATCAGGTCGGCGGCTTCGCGGACTTCGCGGCGCAGGCTGAGCGCACCCAGTTGCCAGGCTAAGTGGTCGGTGAGGTTCGTCGGCTTGGAGAGGAAATTCTCGAACGAGGGACGCTCGATGTCCTCCATCTCGCTGTGAGTGCGGTAACCGGGGTCAAGATAGTCCTGGAAGAACGAGCCAAAATCGATTTCTTCGAACGGATCTTTCTTTTCGACGGCGGCGATGGGATTTTCTTCGTTGGTGGCGGCAGCGGCGCGTTCGCGGTCTTCCTCTTTTTTGCCGACTTCGTCGAGCAGGGGGACCGAGTCTTCGAGTTCTTCGAGAACGGGGTTCTCGACCATCTCAGCATTGATCATGTCCTTGAGCTCAAGCTTGTTGAGCGCGAGGACAGAGACCATCTGCACCAGGCCCGGGGTAAGAATCTGGCGCTGTGAGAGCTTAACGCTGAGTTTGTGTTGTAAGAGAACCATGTTTCAAAGTTTCAGAGTTTCAAGGTTTCAAATGTTTCAAGGACTTGAGGCTTCACGCTCTTACATTGAAGCCTTGCAACCTTGAAACTTTGAAACCTGATTTCCTCACACTAGCGAGAAACTCTCACCCAGATAGACCCTTCGCACTTCTGGATCGCCAGCCAGCTGGCCGGGCTGGCCGTGACGGAAGATTCTGCCGTCATCGATGATGTAGGCCCGGTCGGTCACCGAAAGCGTTTCGCGAACGTTGTGATCGGTGATCAGCACTCCGATGCCGCTGGCGCGCAGGCTGCTGATAATTTTCTGCAGGTCGAGCACGGCGATCGGGTCGATCCCGGAAAACGGTTCGTCCAGCAAAATGAATGTGGGATTAATGCAGAGGCAGCGTGCGATTTCCACGCGCCGGCGTTCCCCACCGGATAGGGCATATCCGCGATTCTGGCGGATGTGCTCCAGCCCCAATTCGTCAATAAACTTTTCCATCTTCTCGCGGCGTTCATGCCAGGACATGGGCTGCGCTTCCAACACCGCGAGGATATTCTCTTCCACAGTAAGCTTGCGAAAGACCGAAGCTTCTTGAGGGAGATAACTAATACCGTACTGACGGGCCCGGAGATACATGGGAACGTCGGTAATGTCCTGACCGTCATATAGTACGCGGCCAGTATCGGGAAGGATCAAGCCAACGATGGTATAGAAGGTGGTGGTTTTGCCGGCGCCGTTAGGGCCTAACAATCCAACGACTTCGCCCTGATCGACCCGGAGACTGACGCCATTGACAACGCGGCGGCCACGATAGCTTTTGCCAATTTCTTCTGTGGCCAGGGTACGCATTATGATCGCAATTATTGGGCCACTCGGGTTTGAGTTACCACAGGAGTGCTTGCTCCGCCTTCTACGAGCACCCTATCATCGCGTCTAAAGAAAGTCAACGAAACCCCGGTAATCTTGCCATGTTCGGCATCAAAAATGCTGGGCGGTCCGCCAGTCAGCACGAACTTGTCATCGGCGGCAGTGTAGACGAGCTTTTGCCCCTCCGCCCGACGCTTGGGTTGCTGGATGACGACACCGTCCTGGGCGACCATGCGATCCAGTTGTCCGGGACCGGCAACAGATTGATTGTTTGTGGCTTGACTCCGAGGCAAGAGATAGGCGTCAACAGTTTTAGCGGAGGCGGTGAAGTCGGCGCTTTTGACAAAGACTCCGCCCTCGTAGTGGATGCGGCGCTCGGAATCGGCGTAGGTAAGCTTAGCGGCGGTGACTGAGATTGGGGTGGATGGAGAGATCGAATCGCGTTTCAGTCTCTTTGTAGCCGTTTTTTCGGCTTGCGAGTTCGCTTTGGACGCCTGGATCAGGATGGTTTGCACAGGCTGGGCGGGAGTCCCCTGGGCAATGACGAACCGGCGATCGCGGTCGAACTCGATCGTCGGTGCCTCGATGAGGTTCGCATCCTGCCAGAGGCGCGCGTTCCCGGTATAAAGAGCAATGCCGGGTGAGTTGCGGGCAGTCATGCTGCGAGCGGTGACATGAATCGGCGAGGAAGAGGCGAGCAAGGCGCCGTTGGGTTCCTCTTTGAGTTCGCTGTAGGTGCTCTTAACATCGTCTTGGGCGAGGGCATCGCCGGTTGCGCGGTTGATGCGGATGGTGTTGGCCGTAGTGGCCATGCCGCCGTTGGCCACGCGCGGGTTGCCGGTTAGCACGAGCATCTGGTCGGCGGGCGTGTAGCGGGCGGAGTTTGCCCAGGCTTGCATGCGCTTGGCGGGATCTTGGGCATCGGTGTAGACGACATTGCCCTGTTGGGTGATGGAGTCGATGCCGCCTTGGGGAAGAAAAGTGGCATCGATGGAGGCGCTGGTGCTGATGCGATCGGGTTCGCCGGGACTAGAGTTGACGATGCGGGCGTCTGGCGAGCCGTGGATGCTGAGGAGATGGTTGCGGCCTTCGGAAAAAGCGAATTGCGCCTCGAACTTGCCAGCCGTTACGCCTGTGTGCTGCGGGGACGGGGCGGGCATTGAAGGCGAGCCAGGCTGCGCCTGCGCGATTTCGATGTGCGCGGGGCCAGAAGTAATGGCGCGCCGCAGAATGTGGCCTTGCTCCACCGTGAAGTCGATCACGGGGGCAAGCAGTTCGAAATCCGGAGGTCCGGATGCGAGACTCTTTGCGGAGGGCTTGATGGCAGTGGAAGCTTTCTGCGTAAGATGGACGCCGTCGAGGGCATGAACTTTCTGAAGCTCGTTCTGGCCGGCAAAATCGAGGACGACGCGGCCAGCGTCGCCCTGCATGGATTGAGGTCCGGTTTGCTCGAAGTGAACGTTGCCGCTGAGAATCGCGGAACGAAGCAAGTCCTGCTTCCCTTCCAGAAGGAACTCAGCTTGATCTGCGCGGCTGCGCACTTGGGATGGTGGAGGGTTTGTGTCGGCAGCGGAATTTTGTTTTAAGGTTGATTCCTTTGTACCTTGCATCCGCGTCTCCGTCATAACGTTTCCTGAGGCGAGAATCCGTTCGACGTGATTTTCGTGGCTGAGATAGAACACCGCTTGATCCGCTTGCACAGTTCCGTCCTGACGGCTGAGATGAGGATGGTAGAGCGTGATCTCGCGGGGATCGTTGGTGATAATGCCGCGGTCGGCTTCAATCACCGCTGAGTAGACGCCGTTGAGCACGACGTGAATTTGCGATGACAAGGTCAGGGTATTGGTTTTGCCGGCATACTGCACGCCGACGGCCCAGCCTGTGGCTTGCGGGGTTTGAAATTCTACGCGGGCGGCCGTCATGGCGTTTCCGCTGTCCTTGTTGAAGACCAGATCGTGGGTTTTGAGATGAATCGGATTCTTGAGTTCCTTGGGCGTGGCTTGATCGGGGCTGGCGAGGCCTTCGGGATTGGAAACGAGATCGATCTGAACATCGCCCTTGGCGGTGACGTTGCCGGTCTTCTGGTTAAAAGCAAAATCATCCCCGTAAATTTGATCGAAGCGCGAGGAGTCGCGGCCATAGAGCACAATGCTTACGTTGTGTAGCTCGGCATTGCCATTCAGCTTGAATTGCTTGACGTCGCTGGCCTGGACGGTGAACAGGGTGCGCTTGCCATCGGACTTGGAAAACTGGAAGCCGCTGGCGGTCTGCTTGATGTCGTATCCGATCTTGGCGGGCAATTGTTTCAGTACGTTGGTCGCCTTCCGACGCGCGTAGAAATACATTCCCGCCACGACCAGCGTGAGCAGCACGGCGGTCACGGCGAGCAGGCGGCGCAAACGGTAGACTTTCAGCGGCATCTGGCTTCAGTGTAATGCAGCGCCGTCATTGGCCGTTAGTCGGCAGTCGTTGGCCTTAGTTTATCCAGACTTCATCTACACTTAGATGCACGCATCCCGATGACAACGACGGCCGAAAAACCGGCATTGCTCGACTTCCATAACTTGAGGGTGATGCGCGGGCAGAAGATTGCGCTCGACGACTTCAGCCTGCGGATTGGCGCGGACGAGCACGTTGCGATCCTTGGGCCGAATGGGTGTGGAAAGTCCACGCTTATTAAGACGATTACGCGCGAATGTTATCCCGTGGCGCGGGCGGAATCGTCGATGTCGATCTTGGGAGAAGAGAGCTGGAACGTATTTGCGCTACGGGCGCGGCTCGGCATTGTGTCGAATGATCTCATGATGTCGGTCACCGGAGACGCCTGCGGGCGGGACGTCGTGCTGTCGGGATTCTTCAGCAGCATCAGCATTTTTTCGAATCACAGCGTAAACGCGCGGCAACGAGAGTTGGCGGACGAGGCGCTTGCCGCTTTGAAGATCGAGCATCTGGCGGAGCGTCCGGTTTGCGAGATGTCGTCGGGCGAGGCGCGGCGCGTGCTGATCGCACGGGCCCTGGTGCACAAGCCGGGAGCGTTGCTGCTGGATGAGCCGTGCAATTCGCTGGACCTGGCGGCACAGCAGGGATTGCGGCAAACTATGCGATCGCTGGCGAATTCGGGAACCGCAATTATTCTGGTGACGCACGAACTGGCGGACATTGTTCCGGAGATTCAACGCGTCGTGCTGATGAGCCGTGGACGGGTGGTCGCCGATCGGCCTAAAGAAGAAATCCTGCGGGTGGAGCGACTGGCCGAGTTGTTTGGAGTGAGCGTGGAAATGGCGCGGCGCGACGGGCATTATCATTTTTGGTAAACGCTTCAACGCTCCCGTTATTTCTGAGTTGCCGGTCATCCACACCCCCGAAATCCCAAAATTGAAGATGTTCCGGACGACCAAATATGTCCTGCCGGGTGGGAGAACAGAAAAGCACTATGACGACGCTTTGCCAGGCCGCACGGGAGGCGGTGCCGGGCCTTTATTCCTTGCTGCTGTCCGATTCTGGACACGACCTTTCACTAGTGAACATTTCTCATTGGTCCCCATCACGTGGGTTCAGCCGTAGCGCGTTTGCAGTCCATGGTTTGCAGTTCTATGAGGATGGTAGGAGAATTGCACTCTAGGCCTACACGCTTCCGGGGTCCTTCTTCTTGCGGGAGGAGGTTGTAATGAGTGGGCTAGTTCAAGATCTCCGTTATGCGCTGCGGCAATTGCGCAAGTCTCCAGCCTTTACGATCAGCGCCATTTTGACGCTGGCGATGGCCGTTGGCGCCAACGCGGTCGTGTTCAGTGTGATAAATGGGTTGATCCTGCGCCCGCTCAATGTCCCGCAACCCGAAAGCCTCTACTCGCTTCAGCACACGAGCCAGAAAGACACCAACGACTCGTATCCCGATTATCTGGACTTAGGTGAGCGAGACCACAGCTTTGAGGATCTTGTAGCTTACAGCGTTACTCAGGTGGCACTCGACACGGGTAAAAGTCCAACGCCTACTTGGGGCTTGGAGACGAGCGGAAACTATTTCGACGCCCTTCGGATTCAGCCCTACCTCGGCCGTTATTTCCACGCCTCCGACGAAAACGGCCCTAACAGCGCCCCTTACATGGTGCTCAGTTACACCTATTGGCACTCCCATTTTCATGATGATCGTGGGGTCCTGGGGCGTGTCGTCCAGGTGAACAAACATCCCTTCACCATCATCGGCGTGACGCCGCCTCGCTTTCGCGGGACATTAGTGTTCCTGTCTCCTAATTTCTTTGTGCCGATAGTGGACTGTGAGCAAGTGGAAGGTACCAATTACCTCAAGGACCGCGGTAACCGCTCTGTCATGCAGGTCATGGGGCATCTGAGAGCTGGGGTCACTCCAGCCCAGGCGACTGCCGACCTGAACTCGATTGCCGCGTATCTCGAAAAAACTTATCCCAAAGACGATGGCCAGATGAGCTTCTCTTTGGCGCGGCCTAACATTTTTGGTGATCAGTTCGCCGGACCGTTTGCGGCATTTCTGGGCGGATTGATGCTGCTGGCTGGACTGATTCTGCTGGCCGCCTGCGCCAATCTGGGCAGCCTGTTTGCAGCGCGCGCTGCCGACCGTTCGCGTGAAGTGGCGTTGCGACTCGCTCTCGGGTCAAGTCGCAAACGCATTATGCGCGGTCTCTTTAGCGAAGCGGTGCTCGTCTCGATCGTCGGCGGCGCCGTCGGAATGTGGGCCGGTTCGGCACTGTTACGTTGGCTGAGCGAATGGCAGCCCTTCGGCAACTTCCCCATGCACTCGCCTGTCAACCCAGATGCAACGGTTTATGTCGTCGCTCTCCTATTGAGCCTCGTCAGCGGATTCCTATTTGGGGTAGTTCCTGTAACTCAGGTGCGTCGCACCAATCCCTACGAAGTCGTCAAGGCGGGATCAACAGCTCGAGCTGGGCGGCGCATTACTGCTCGGGATCTTCTGCTGGCCGTGCAGATTGCGCTCTGTGCGGTGCTAGTCACTTCCTCCATAGTTGCCCTCCGCGGCTTGTCGCACTCTTTGCACGCGCATTTCGGGTTTGATCCGCAGAACACCCTGCTGGTGAACGCAGACTTGCATATGGCAGGCTACGCCAGCGATCAGGTGCCGTACATGCAGAAGCGCGCACTCGATGCCGTGACCGTCATTCCCGGCGTAGAGTTCGTTGGGTTAAGCGATCCGCTCCTTTTAAACGATACCCAGTCGGCCGATGTGTTCAGCGACCAAACGACCGACCTGCGGCCCGCGAATGCAGCCGCCAATGTCTACATCTTCCATGTTTCGCCGGATTACCTTCGCGCCGAAGGTACCACGCTCCTAGGTGGCCGGGATTTCACGTGGCATGACGATAAGAATGCGCCGCGCGTTGCTGTCGTGAATCTGGAGTTTGCGCACCGAATCTTCGGCTCGGCCGAAAAGGCAATCGGCGGCTACTTCAAAATGCCAGACGGAACTCGGGTGCAAGTCTTGGGCATCACCGAAAACGGGAAGTATAGCAGTCTGACGGAAGATCCCCATGGCGCGGTCTTTCTTCCCATTCTGCAATCTCCGGCCAGCAATGCGTTCCTCGTCGTGCGATCTAAAGCGGACCCCCGACTCTTGGGCCCGGCGATACGGAACACCTTGCACCACCTCGATGCAGCGTTGCCGGTTGACATGGAAACTCGCTACGACGAAATGGTTACCGTCCTATTTCCCGCTCAGATGGCAACCATCACGCTGGGTGTAATGGGCGGAATCGGGGCCCTGCTGGCGATCACGGGCATCTTTGGAATGGCAGCATATTCCGTCAGTAAGCGGTTGCGGGAGCTGGGCATACGCGTTGCGTTGGGCGCGCAGCGTAAGGAAGTGTTAAAGGCGGCCTTGGGACGCGCCTTCAGATTGCTAGCTTTTGGTTCGGCCGCAGGTCTGCTGCTGGGAATTCTGGCAAGTCGGGTGCTCTCTTTCATTGTCTATGAGGCAACTCCTCGGGATCCGCTAGTATTAGCGGGCGTTGTGGTCGCCATGGCGATGCTTGGTCTAATCGCTACGTGGATTCCAGCACGACGCGCACTGTCGATTGACCCCATGGTCTTGCTTCGTGAGGAGTAAACTGGCCGAAGACCGCATAAACTGTGTTCTTTATCGTGAGGAGATAGATTCGCGTGTCTATCAACGTTCCGCGCGAGTATTCACTGAAAGCCAGTCCTGTCACCAAACTACTGCAGCCGTTGTGAGGAATCTGATCCTCATTCTCAGTTCCGCGGTTGGTCGGCAAACCGGAACTAATGTTGTATCAGTACCGACCTACTGACGACTGCGCAGGTGCTCAGCGATCCGGAACCCGGAAATCACGCAGCGCGAGTTCCAGGCCGCCGTATTCGGGATGATCGTTGTGGCCGATGGTGAACGCGATATCGAGCGAATCGCCGGCGAGGAGCGGGGCTTGCTGCAGGCGTTCGGCCATGTGCCAGCCTAGGGCATCGAACGTAATTTTAGTTCTCCGTTCTCGGTTCTCAGTTCTCAGTTCTCCTGATTGCATTGCGGCAACCGATGCCCCTCTCTCGCTCTTGCGGATTGCGGCGCCGTCGGGATGACAGCGCGGTGTAGCCAGAATGGCTGCGGTGGATAATTCTGACGATTCCAGGGACGGAGCGACTGCCAACATTTCCGATGCTGCCAGAGCAGCCGACCCTTCGGATCGGCTTGGACGGCCGAGGGCGGCCGTCCCCACATGACCTTGGCGGAGTTTCAGCTTGATGTGTTTGTCTTTCAGAATGCGGGGAGGCGCGGTGAGTTGCACGGCTCGAGCGGCGAAGATGGGTTCCGGGTTTCCCATGCCGTAGGGCTCCATGAGTTGGAGCGCTTGAAACAATTCGGGCGTGACCTCGGCGAGATCTAGTTCCGCGTCGAGATCGAGGATTGGATCGAAATCCCCCAGCGTGAGACGGGATCGGGCGAAGGCATCGAGCTTGGTGCGCAGATCGGCGACATTGGCGGAAGGCATCGCGAATCCACAGGCGTGGGAATGGCCGCCATAGCGGGAAAAAAGATGGCCGCAGGATTCGATTGCCTCCAGCAGATGGAAGGCACGAATCGAACGGCCGGAACCGAAAGCCTCCGCGCCGTCGCGCGAAATCACGACCGTAGGACGGTTGTAACGCTCGACGATGCGCGTGGCGGTGATACCGATAACGCCGCGGTGCCAGCCCTCTCCGTCAATGACGATGCAGTAACAGTCGCACAGCGTGGGATCGCCGGTGAAGCGTTCTTCCACGGCGCGTAAGATTCTTCGCTCTTCCTCCTGGCGGTCGGAGTTGAGATGATCGAGTTTGGCGGCGAGTTCACGGGCACGGGCAGCGTCCTTCACGCTGAAAAGGTCGATCACGTCGCGAGCCACGTCCATGCGTCCGGCGGCGTTAATGCGGGGCGCAATGCGAAAACCGACTTCACCCGAGGTAGGTGGACGCTCGGCGGAGATCTGCGCAACTTCCAACAAGGCTTTGAGGCCGGGATTCACTGCCCGGCGCAACGCATCCAGACCCAACGATGCGAAGACACGATTCTCGCCGGTGAGGGGCACGGCATCAGCGATAGTGGCGATCGCTACCACCTTCATGAACGACATCAGCAATTTATTTTGTACTTTGGCGTCGAGGCGGCGCTGCATTAATCCTTGAGCGAGTTTGAAAGCAACGCCGGCGCCGCAGAGTTGTTTGTAGGGATATTCGCAGCCGGGCTGATTGGGGTTGAGAACGGCGAGGGCCTTAGGCACACCGTCGGGACCGGGCAAGTGATGGTCGGTGACAATCAGGTCGACGCCGAGGCGCTGCGCGGTTTCCGCGGGCGCAAAAGCGCGGATGCCCATATCGACGCTGACAATCAGGCGAATACCTGCGGCGGCGGCGCGCTCGATGACGTCGTCGCGCATGTCGTAGCCTTCGCGAATGCGGTGCGGAACGTGGAAGTCAGCCGAGCCGCCGCAGAGTTCGATCGCAGTCTTGAGAATGATGACAGCCATGGTGCCGTCGACGTCGTAATCACCGTAGATGAAAATGGGTTCTTTGCGTTCAATGGCGGCGGAGATGCGATCGACGGCGGCAGGCAGTCCGGTCATGCGCTCGGGGGCATGCAGATGAGAAATAGAAGGAGCGAGAAAAATGTTTGCCGATTCGAGATCGGAAAGTCCGCGGCGTACGAGCAGAGGCGCTAGGATGTGAGCGACTTTGGAAACTTTCCGCGGCGCGGCACCCGAACCAAGCGCTGCGATCAGCGACGCGACCGCTTGTTGATCGGAGGATTTTTGAATCCACTGCATAGGGCTGAGGAAGCAGTTTACAACCGGAGGACACTACAACTCGGAGAGATTCAGCAGCGAGCCGAGCTTCGCTCGGCGGACGGCCGAGGGCGGCCGTCCCCATATTCAAGACCGTCCCGACATATTCAAGACAGGCAAGGTTGGTTAGTTTTCTTCGTCTTGGTCGGGCTCGTCCATGGTGAGGCCGCCGAATTCGTCGGAGACTTCGAGCAGATGCTGGTAGCGCTCGTACCACTCGGTGCTGACCTCGCAGAGAAACATCGATCCCTGGTAGGCCCAGCCCAGCTGCAGAAATCCGACGCGGCCCACATGGGCTCGGAGCCAGCGCGCATCTTCGACATCTTCGCCGTCGGTGAACTCGGAGTTGGTCAGGCGCTGCACCATTTCATCGAGTTCGGTGCGCTCCAAGGTCCACGAATGCATGGTGAGAAAGGGAGCGCCCGCCGCCTTGGCGAGTTCCACGAAATCTTTCCAGCCATCGGGATTGCCGCCCATCTCCCACATGACGCATTGCACCTCTTCATAATCCACGTAGCCGTGGAAGCGGCGCATGCCATGGCCCTCGATGAAAGCAACCATGTCGTCTTTTATAGTCGTGAGATCGTCTGGGATGGGAGACATATCGGGAAAAGCTCGCAAGCTTTAATTGTATGCCGTTCGCAACTTCGGTGCCAGTGTTGCAGGGCGATTAGCGGGTGGGAGTACGGGCCGTCATGAGCTCGGCAAACATGCGATAAAACCCTCTAGTGGCGAGCCTGAAGCTGAATGAGGGCAGACCGAAACGAACCGGTGTACCCACTCATCAGAGCCCTTCATTCGACCACGCCGACCGAGGGCGTGTACCTAAAACAAAAGTTTGAGCGCGAACTGAATAAATCGAGGGTCATTCAGAGTCGAATTAACCACCCCAAAGCTGGAAGAGCTGGCAAAGTCCTGCATCGAACTCGCACTCGTGCCAGGCAAAAAGAAATGCGGGTGATTAAAGAGGTTGAAGAACTCAGCACGGAATTGAAGGTTCATCCCCTCGCGGAAGGGCAAAAGGAAATCCTTGATCGCCGAAAAGTCGGTATTGACGAAGCGTGGGCCATACACCGGCGCTCGCGGAGCGTTTCCGAGTTCGCCGGGCAACGGCGCGGCAAAAGCGCATGGATTGAACCAATGCTCGAGGGTATGGACTTGAGCGGGACAGTTGGTATTGCCGCCTTCCGGTCCGCCACGGTTCGGATCTCCAACTTCGTTGGGACGGTTCAGAACGTTTCCGTTCCACATGAAATTCACGCCGGATTGATTGTTGCTGTCGACGACAAAGAGCGGGAATCCCGAGATGGCTTTCTCGATCAGATTCACTTTCCAGTTTCCCAAGACGGCGTTAGCGGCGCCGTTCCAGCCACTTCCGTAATGTTTGCCTTTACCGAACGGAAGGTCGTAAAGCACGCTGGCTGTGAATTGGTTGTTGAGGTTGAGCTGGGAGAGACTCCAGTCCAGTTTGCTGGCACCGGGAAGAGGCCAGTACATCGCGCCCGGGAGAGTTCCGAGACCATCGGGAAAACCGGAATCAAAGGTGCGGGAATAGGTGTAGCTCAGCAGCGCGTACAGACCATTTCGTGCGCTCTTCTCTCCCTTGATTTGTAGAGAGTCGTAGCGTGCGCGACCGTTGTCGCTGTTGTTATCAATTGCGGTGAAGGGACCGTAGGGCGCGGCGAAATAAGCTCCGCCGGCGCCGCAACCTAGAGTGTAGCCCGGGACGGCATCGGGGCCGCCCGCGCATGCCAAAGGAGATCCAATATTCTGATTCAGCCCGTCGTTGAGAATGTGAGAACTGCGCGATCCTGCATATCCGGCAGTCAGAACGATTTGGCCGGGCAATTGATGTTCGATGTTGAGATTGAATTGCTGAACCATGCCCTGCTTGAAATTGAGGTTTTGGGTTTGGATGGTTCCGGTGAAGCTGTCGGGACTAGGCGGGGAAAGAATGGGTTGCAAGTTCGGCTGTAAGAAACCCAATTGCAGGCCGCAGTTGGCGGGAGCTGCAGATGTGGCATTGGCGTACGGGCAGGCGGCACCGGGGAAATTGTCGACTTCGGCATAGTATGGCGGATTCTGCCATAGTCCTTGCGCTCCCTGGCTCCATGCTGAATCGTGGAAGATGGCATATCCGGCTCGGATTGCGGTGTTCTGCTTGCCGAAGGGCTTCCAGGCAATTCCAATGCGGGGTTCGATGGCCGTCTTGTCGAACTGAATGCCGACATCACCATTGGTGCGAGCACAGTTGGTACAGCCGGCAATGCCCGGAGCCGATCCGGCGATAAGATATTGCCCCGTGTTGTAGTTAAAGTTCGCCTGCCGACCTTGAGCCTCAGTGATGGGAGTTGTGAGCGACCACGCGACGCCTAGATTGAGCGTGAGGTTGTTTGTGACTCGCCAATCGTCTTGTACGAAGGGACGGAACATCTTCCAGCGCCGGCCGGTCGTGGCACCAAGAAAAGTCTGGTCGTGGATGGCGCCACCCATCTGGCCGAGAAGGACATCAGCCGTGGCATCGCCCGTAAAGCTGCCAAAGATCAGGAAAAAGCCATCGCCGAAACCGTTAGTCAGGACGTTCATCTGATTGACGCGAATGCCGCCGCCAACTCTAATGTTGTGGTTGCCGCGGATCAGGTCCAGAGTATCCGAGACTGTAAATACGTTGGTGCCGCCCTGGAACGGGGAAAACCCACGGTCGCCGACAGACCAGTAGCCCGTCAGCTGAGTTGAACTCAGTCCACAACCCACGCAATCTTTCGAAGCCTGGTTGAGACTGGCCGGGTAACCGGTGATGCTATCGCACGCACTGCCAAGATCCGCTCCCTGGATGCCCAGCTTCGCGGCCTCGCAGGTACCGGTTCCAAAGGATGAGATGTGGTTAAAAATGCGATTGAACCCAGCGCTGAACTGATTGATGGTGTTGGCGGAAAAAAGATGTGTTTCAGAAACTGCAACATTGCGTCCGTGATTTGTGATGTTCTGCGTGCTGGCAAATGCCCCCTGTTCGGCAAAGCCGGGCGAACCGCCGGGAACAAAGGAGTAGGCTTGGTCATAGCTGAAGCGGGCGAACACGGAATCCTTGCCGGAAAAATTGTGGTCGAGCCGAACGTCGAACTCGGCTTCGTTCAGTTTTCTCACAGGAACGTTGGTGTAGTTGTAGCCAAGCGCGGCGTTATTGGCGTTGCTTTGAGGGTAAAGCCTGAGCAACGCGAGACCCGCGGGATCGGCCATTCCGCCTTGACCAGCCAGGGCAATGGGAATCTTGTCGCAAGGCGTGGCGGCAGCCTGCAGACCATCGGTTGTGGAAAGTGGAGCGCCTGCACCATTGCATTGAAACGGCGTCCCGGAATAAGGATTGACGAGATCGCCGAAACCATTGGCGTTGGTACTGCCGTCGAAAGTGCCCGGCCGAGCTAATCCGAACGGATCCAAGGAATAATCGCCGCCCATCATCGCAGGCGTCGGGATGAGTCCGGTGAACGGCACACCATGGCGCTGCCTCTTGGCCTGATAGTCGAGGAAAAAGAACGTCTTGTCTTTCTTGATCGCGCCGCCCAGTGCGCCGCCAAACTGATTCAGATTGAACTGTTCTTTGGTGGACGCAAAGTAGCTTCGCGCGTCCAGTTTCGTGTTACGGAAGAATTCAAACAGCGATCCATGCAGTTGGTTCGAGCCCGACTTTGTGGTGACCAGAACGGTCGGACCGGCACGTGTGCCCCACTCTGCGGAGTAGTTATAGGTCAGGACTTTAAACTCCTGGATCGCATCGATGGAAGGAAGGATCGCGATGCCGCCAGCGGTCAGTTCATTGTTGTCGTTGCCGTCGAGCAGCCAATCGGTGCTCTGGGCACGGGATCCGCCGACCGAAAGCGAATAAGTGCCCCGCGCCGAGACTTCGCTACTCGGGCCCCCGTTAAAGAAGCTGCTTGGATTGGTCTCCTGGGTCACACCCGGCGTCAGCGTCGCCAACTGCACGAAATCGCGTCCGTTGAGCGGGAGTTCAGCTACCTGCTCGGAAGTGATCACTTGGCCTAACGTAGGGTTGGTGGTCTGCACCGCGACTTCGGTCGCATTCACTTCCACATTCGTACTAACGGACGCCGGACGGAGGGAAAAATTCAGTTCGCGCTGTTCGTCTACTTGCAGGCGAATGTCTCTCTGCTCGGCCGGGCCGAAGCCTTGGGCCTCAACGTGTATTGTGTAGAACGCAACCGGAAGGAGCGGAATGATGTAGTGGCCAGAATCGTCCGTTTTGGTTTCGCGCGTAAGACCCGTCCCCTGCGAGGTCACTTTTACATTCGCTCCGGAAATCACTGCGCCTGCGTTGTCGGAAACTGTGCCGGAAAAACTTCCGGTTGCCTGACCTCGCAATAGCGAACTGCACATACAGACTAACGAACACAGCAGCAGCGCGAAGCGCGCCTTCTGACACGACATTTTTTTGAACCCCTTCCGATGGCGGCCGCGAAAAGAGAAAACCTCCCCCTTCCCCATGTTGAGGCGGAGGCACAGGGACTGCAGCACAGCGCTTATAAATTGGAGGTTAGCGCCAAGTCAAGACTTTTCGCCGCCAATAAGGAGGGGATCGCAGCATTCTTTCGCAGCGTTGCATTCGGAAAACAACTGCATTTTTGATATTTGTTGGAACTAAGGTCGACGATTAGAAACAAAGCCGATCAGAATGTTGGATGATTCAGGACTTGGTGCGCCACTCGGCGTCAAAGCGCGCGCGGTCCGAAAAAGATTTTTGGGTTCCAACCCCGGTTGTCGACAGCGCGGCATAAAGATTCGCCCGACGGACGGCTTCCCTTTCAGGCGTGCCTTCGGCCAGAAATACGGCGAAACTTCCGATAAATGCATCCCCCGCGCCGCTGCTGTCAACACTGTTGACCGCAAAGGCGGGGACGTGCTCGACTGCTTCGCGGCTGACGAGGAGCGCCCCATTGGCTCCCAATGTGATGATGACGCGGCGAATGCCATGGGCCAAAAGCTCCATCCCACATTTTTTGGCGTCTTCAACAGTTCTCACCGCTGTTCCTGTGATGGTCTCGGCTTCGCTCTCGTTGGGGACGAAGTAGTCGAGATCTTTCAGAGCGGCTAGATCAACTGTTTGAGCCGGCGCGGGATTGAGGATGCAGCGAATTCCCTGCTTGCGGGCGAATTGGATTGCGTAATACACCGTCGGCACGGGGATTTCGAACTGCAGCACGATACAGTCGGCGGCTTTCAACGTCTCCGCTGCGGCGTCAACGTCGGTGGGCTTGAGCGAATCGTTAGCTCCCTTCACGACCAGAATGCGGTTCTGTCCGTTGGCTTCCACGAAGATGGGTGCGACGCCGCTGGAGAGACCTTCGACTTGTTTCACATGAGTGGTATCAATTCCAAGCTTGCGAAAATTTTCGATAGTGGCGGGGCCAAAGAGGTCGCTGCCGACCCGGGCGACCATGAAGACATCTGCGCCGCAGAGGCGTGCCGCGACTGCCTGGTTCGCGCCTTTGCCTCCGAATCCGAGATCGAATTTCTGGCCGAAGATGGTTTCGCCCGGTTTGGGGAAGACATTCGTGAAGGTAGTCAGATCGATGTTAGCGCTGCCTACGACCGCGATCTTCGGACGCTTTGCCATTTTCGTTTACCGTGTTCTCCGCATGTTCGCGGAACGCCGAGTCTATTCAGGGTACGCAGACCGTGTCAACGGCGGTTATTCGCCGCTGGCCGCGTCAATCGGTCCTCTGAGGCAGTCGCCATTTCTGCTATAGTTTCGTTCCTCGATAGTTGAGTTTTGGGAGGACCCATGCCCCGCAATGTCCGCTGTGCCTTGATTCAAGCCAGCAACGCGCTTTCAACTGAACGCCCACTTGCGCAGATCAGAAAAGCGATGATCGACAAGCACATAAAGCTGATTGAGCAGGCGGCGCGCAATAAGACGCAGATCCTTTGCCTGCAGGAACTTTTTTACGGTCCATATTTTTGTGCGGAGCAAAACGCGCGTTGGTACGAACTAACCGAACGCGTGCCCGACGGACCGACCACGCAACTGATGCAGAAAGTTGCTGCCAAGCACCGCATGGTGATAGTGGTTCCGGTTTACGAAGAGCAGATGCCGGGAGTTTATTTCAATACCGCGGCAGTCATCGACGCGGATGGCCGCTATCTTGGGAAATATCGCAAGCACCACATTCCACATTGCCATCCCGGATTCTGGGAGAAGTTTTACTTCACTCCCGGTGATCTGGGTTACCCGGTCTTTGAGACCAAGTACGCTCGCGTCGGCGTGTACATCTGCTACGACCGGCATTTTCCGGAGGGCGCACGCATCCTCGGACTGAACGGCGCGGAAATCGTGTTCAATCCTTCCGCTACAGTGGCGGGGCTTTCGGAATATTTGTGGGAACTGGAACAGCCCGCCCATGCCGTGGCCAATGGCTATTTTGTGGGAGCGATCAATCGCGTGGGCACCGAGAAGCCGTGGAACATCGGGGAGTTCTACGGCAAGAGTTATTTTTGCAATCCGCGCGGCAAGATCATCGCCCAGGCAAGCCGCGATAAAGACGAAGTGCTGATCGCAGACCTCGATCTCGATATGATCGCCGATGTTCGCAAAGTCTGGCAGTTCTTCCGCGATCGCAGGCCGGAAAGCTATGGCCTACTGACGACACGGAGTGGAGCATCCGCTGCGGCTGACTGAGTCGCGGTTCGACCCCGTACTTTACTTCTGAAAACGATAGCCCGATGACAACCACTCCTCAACTGCGCTCTCGCATTGAATCCAGTCCTCTGTATAACGAGGACCTCGCGCCGGCCACGGCAGAGCGTCGGCACTGGGGAACATACAATTTCGCGGCTCTGTGGATTTCGATGTCGGTGAACATTCTCACCTACATGCTAGCGGCAAGTTTGATTCAGGGAGGAATGAACTGGAAGCAGGCGATCGCGACCATTTTTATTGGCAACGTGATTGTGCTGGCTCCGATGCTGCTGAATTCGCATCCCGGCGCGAAGTATGGCATTCCGTTTCCGGTCCTGGCTCGTGCATCGTTCGGAGTACTGGGAGCGAATGTGGCAGCGGTGTTGCGCGCGCTAGTCGCGTGCGGATGGTTCGGCATTCAGGCGTGGATTGGCGGCGAAGCGATCAGCACCTTGGTGGCAACACTCGCTCCCGGGTGGAAGAACTTTCCCTACGGGTCGGCAGTCTGCTTCATTATTTTCTGGCTGATCAATCTCGCGGTTGTGCTCAAAGGAATTGAATACATCCGCGTCCTGCAGGGCATCAGCGCGCCCGTTTTGCTGGGCGTAGGATTGCTTCTTTTGGGGTGGGCCTATCATGCGGCAGGTGGCTTGGGCCCTATGTTCTCCGTGCCATCGCGATTCCATACGTTTCCCGAATTCTTGAAGTTCTTGATTCCCGCATTGAATGGGACAGTGGGTTTCTGGGCCACGATTTCATTAAACATCCCCGACTTCACGCGATTCGCGCGCAATCAACGGGAGCAGATGATTGGTCAGGCCTTAGCTTTGCCGACAACCATGACCCTGTACGCGTTCGTCGGGATCGTTGTAACTTCCGCTACGGTGGTGATCTACGGAACTGCGATCTGGGATCCGGTACAACTGCTCAGCCGCTTTCACTCGCCCGTGGCAGTGGTGATTTCGCTAGTCGCGATCCTGCTCGCCACGCTGAACGTCAACATTGGCGCGAATGTGGTTTCACCGGCAAATGATTTTTCCAATCTGTGGCCGCGCCGCATCAGCTTCCGCACTGGAGGTGTGATCACCTGTTTTATGGGCATCGCGCTTATGCCCTGGAAGCTACTCTCCAACTATCGAACTTTTATTCTGGGTTGGCTGGGTGGATACGCGGCCTTTCTCGGGCCGGTGGCAGGAATCATGATCTGCGATTACTTTGTCATCCGGCGCCGAGTATTGCAGGTGGACGAGTTGTATTTGCGCGGCGGACCCTACGAATATTCGCGAGGATTCAACTGGAGCGCTTTGATCGCGCTGGCGCTCGGAGCGGCGACGGCGCTCGCCGGACTTGGTGTTCCATCGATGCGGGCGCTCTACGACTATTCGTGGTTCGTTGGCTTCGCGGTTTCGTTCGCGGCGTATTACTTTCTGATGAAGTTTCAGCCTCAGCCCGCTATCGCTGAATCGGCCCCAGCGTAACTTCACGGTTTCGTTTTCTTTTTGGCCTTCATGCTTTTTGCTTTCAGGAACTCAGGGAGCACGTCCCGCTGATAAATGTCGAGCGTCTGTTCTTCTTCCCCGCACATCAGGTAGATGTTGAACTGGGTCACACCGGCATCCGCGAGTTCGCGCAACTTCTTACGGTGAGCCTCAGCGGGCCCAATCAGGCTAAAGCGGTCGACAACTTCATCGGAAACAAAGTTGGCGTTATCGCTTTCCACTTCGCAATGATGCTGATAATCATAATGCCCGCGATCCTGCACAAACGAAGTCAGCGCCGGCGGGAGATCCTCGGGCTTATATTGCCGGATCAGATCCATTACATGATTCGAAACCAAGGCAGGGAACCAGCGGACTCGCTCGCGAGCAAGAGCCAGATCGTCGGAAACCCAAACCGGCGCTGCCGACATTACCTCGATCTGGCTTGGGTCCCGGCCGGCTGCGCGAGCGCCTTCTTTCACGAAACTCATGCACCATGCGATCAGCACGGGATCGGCAAACTGCAGAATGATTCCATCTGCCACACGCCCGGCCATGTGCAGCACCTTGGGACCATATCCGGCAATCCATACCCGCGGAGAATCTTTCGCCCAACTCAGTCGCGTGGGTTGACCATCATGCTGCACTTCCCTGGCGGAAGTAAGTTCGCGGAACTCCGCGACCGCAGCTTCCAACTGCAACCAACTCACAGGCTTTTTGCCGAGCACGCGCCGGGAACTGTCGCCGCGGCCGATGCCCAGTTCCATCCGCCCGCCTGAGATCAGATTCAGAGTTGCGAATAAGCTGGCGGTTACAGTGAGATCGCGAGTGGCAGGATTGGTCACGCACGTGCCCAGGTGCATGCGCTTTGTGTTCATCGCCATGAGGGTCAGCAGGGGGTACGGTTCCATCCATAAAACGTGGGAATCAAAAATCCAGCCGAATGCGAATCCGCCTCCCTCGGCTTGCCGCGTCAAGCCAACGATGCGCTTGATCGAGAGATCGGGTTTGATGGTGATGCCGAACTGCATGGCCGCTCCTTCTTGGAGGATGATTGGAATCGATTGTGAATAACTGGCACGAACAAGTAAAGTGCGGCAGTGTAGCATAGAATTCTTTTTTCGCGTTTCGGCTGGGGACACGGGCTTGCAGATGGAGGAGTCGATGGGTTTCGACACGATTATCAGAAACGGTTCCGTAGTGACAGCCACGAATACTTTTATAGCCGACGTGGCTATTGAGAGCGGCAAGATTACCGCCATCGGGACGAACCTTCCGGAACAGAACGCCAGCAAGATTTTCGACGCGTCCGGCAAACTCGTCATCCCAGGCGGCATCGACGTGCACACGCATCTCGACATGCCCTTTGGCGGTACCACCAGCGCCGACGACTTCGAAACTGGCACGCGGGCCGCTGCGTTCGGCGGCACCACTACGCTGATCGATTTCGCGATTCAATACAAAGGTCAGCAGTTACGACAGGCGTTCGACACGTGGATGAGCAAGGCGTCGGGCAAGGCTACGTGCGACTATGCTTTCCACTGCATTGTCACCGATGTTTCCGGCGGACAGCTTTCGGAGATGAACGACCTGGTGCACGAGGGCGTAACCAGCTTCAAGCTTTTCATGGCCTATCCAGGCGTGTTTATGCTAGATGATGGGAGCATTTTCAAAGCTCTGCAGACCGCATCGAAGAATGGCGGCATGATTTGCATGCACGCCGAAAACGGGAGCGCGATCGACGTCATCGTACAGCAGGCGCTCGCGGAGGGAAAGCGAGCGCCGAAGTACCATGCGCTGACTCGCCCGACAACCGCCGAGGCGGAGGCCGTGGGACGCGCCATCGCACTGGCCGAGATGGCGGGTGCGCCGATTTACATCGTCCACTTAAGTTGCAATGATGCGCTTGAAAAAGTTCGCGAGGCGCGCGATCGCGGACTTCCGGTCTATGCCGAGACTTGTCCGCAATATTTGTATCTGTCGCTCGAAAACTTTGAGGCTCCTGGCTTTGAAGGGGCGAAATACGTTTTCACTCCGCCGCTGCGAGAGAAGTGGCACCAGGAAAAATTGTGGAATGGCTTGAAGCAGGATCGCTTGCAGGTTGTCTCCACCGATCACTGCCCGTTTTGTTTTAAAGAACAGAAAGAATTGGGCCGCGACGATTTCACGAAAATTCCGAACGGCGGTCCGGGCATTGAGCACCGCATGAGTCTGATCTATTCCGGCGGAGTGGCGAGCGGTCGATTCAGTGCGAACCGGTTTGTAGAACTGGTATCGACCACTCCTGCCAAGCTTTTCGGGCTGTATCCGCGCAAGGGGACAATCGCGGTGGGCAGCGATGCGGACCTGGTGATTTTCGATCCCAAGCGGAAGCATACGATCAGCGCCAAGACTCACCACATGCGTGTCGATTACTCAATGTTTGAAGGCATTCAAGTCACAGGGATGCCGGATGTGGTTCTATCGCGAGGCCGAGTCATCGTGGACGGAGAAAAGTTTATGGGACGCGCCGGACACGGCGAATTTTTGCGACGTGCGACTTACGCGCAAGTGAACGGCTAGAGCTTAGCGGAGAGCACGGTAGAGCGCATCTTTCCAGCGCTGGTTGTTGATAGTCCAACACACCTTGGCCTTGCGCCCTTTCGCGAGCGCAGGCGCCCATACTGCCCGGTTTCGCTCATCTTCGGCGACGTTCAGACGATCGACTACTGTCATCCCGCGCGTCAATTCACTCTGGGTTTCCACGTCGACGTAGTGCTCGCTCCACTCCGTTCCGACAGTCGGATCCAACGCGAGACACATTGCAACCGGATCAGGAAGGCAGATTCCATCCTCATCGGTTTGAATCTTATATGCTTGGCGCGCGTGGCTGTTGCACTCGATGGCGAAGTAAGCGAGTTTGGTATTCAATCGCTCAGCGTGAGCGATGTCGGCTTCGTGGAGCACGGCGTCCCCGCGGGACAGTTGCCATCCAATCAGTTCGACGGGAAGGCCGCTGCGCATCACGATGCGCGCCGCCTCGGGGTCGACCCAAATGTTGTATTCGGCTGCGGGCGTGACATTTCCCTCGCAGCATGGCGCTCCTCCCATCACCACGCAGCGGCCAACATTTGCCGCAATTTCGGGCCGTCTCGACAGCGCTAGAGCGATGTTAGTGAGTGGGCCCAGCGTAACAAGCACCAAGCCGGGATGCGCTTCGATTGTCTCGATGATGGCGTCGACTGCATGCAGCCGTTCTGCCGATTGTTTCGGTGCGGGATAGTTGTGGTCGCCGAGGCCGTCGTGTCCATGAAACCAAGTCGCATTCTGATACGCACGAAGCAGAGGCTTATCTGCCCCCGAGTAGACGGGCACGTTTGCGCCGCAGAGCTCGACCGTATAGAGAGCGTTGCGAGTCGCCTGCTGTACGTCAACGTTACCGGCGACGACCGTGATCGCTGCAACGCGAACCTCCGACGCGCGCAAAGCCATGATGAGCGCGACCGCATCGTCGGAAGCGGTGTCGGTATCGATAAGAAAGGTGCGAGACACGGGCGTTAGCATAGCAGAGCGCGCGAATTGAACGCGCGACTTGTGACGCGCGATGAAGAAGAGTAGAGTTACTCCCTTTCCAAGGGAGACCGCAATGTTCACGCCGCCGAGTCTGACGATTGCGCTGTTGATGACCATTACCAGCGCTATCTGCTGGGGTTCGTGGGCCAACACCTTCAAGGGAGTTAAGAATTACCGGTTTGAACTTTTTTATTGGGACTATGCGATCGGAATTTTTCTGATTTCCCTGTTTCTCGCGTTCACCATGGGAAGCAGCGGCCACGACGCCAGTAGTTTCGTGAATAACGTTCAGGCGGCGGATGCCTCCAACATCGTATCCACGCTTGTGGGCGGTGCAATTTTTAATCTGGCGAATCTTTTGCTGGTGGCAGCGATCGACATGGCGGGGCTGGCGGTCGCGTTTCCCGTTTCGATTGGAATCGCGCTTGTGGTAGGAGTCGTGTTGAGCTACGCGCTGCAACCCAAGGGTAACGCGTTATTCCTGGCGATCGGCGTCGTCTGCGCGTTCGTCGCCGTGGTGCTGGACGGCAGAGCGTATGGCAGCCTTGCAAGTGCCGGCCGATCTGTTTCGAAAAAGAGCCTTGTGACCTGCGTCGTTTCTGGAGTCCTGATGGGACTTTGGAATCCGTTTGCCGCCTACGGCGCCACGCGCGGGAACGCTCTGACACCTTACAGTTCCGCGGTGTTTCTCACCCTAGGCGCACTCCTCTCATGTTTCATCTGGAACATTTATTTCATGAAGAAACCGCTGGTGGGCGAACCGGTAAATTTCAGCGACTTTTTCAGCGGACCCCCGCGCGGCCATCTTCTTGGCCTTGCCGGGGGAGTGATTTGGGGAATCGGTACGGTGTTTAATCTTGTTGCCGGAAAGTCGATGAGCTTTGCGATTTCCTATGCCATCGGCCAATCGGCGCCCATGGTCGCGGCGCTGTGGGGAGTGTTGGCCTGGAAAGAATTTGCGGGCTCCGGAACTCGCGCCAAACTTTATCTTGCGTTCATGTTCGTTTTCTATGGGCTGGCAATTCTGCTGGTGGCGCGCGCGAATGGATAATGGCGAACCGCAAACTTATTTTCCTTTGATGCGGCTGATAAATAGCTGCAGGAATCGCCCGGCGTCAGAGGCCAGACAGACTCGCGCGTTCGCTTTCAAATCGATCGTGCCCTCGATCTCGTAGTGGTCGCCGTGCAGCACATTATTCTCGTTCGAGCCCATGCGATTCGCGACGGTTTCCCCACGGGTGAACTCGCCCTTGGTTTCGACATCCACGTGCATGGCTTTGAGCGTAAAGATGGTAGGGTCAATCGCAACTCCGACCGCGAGCGGATCATACATTGCGGCCCCTTGGTAGCCACTCTTTTCCGAGCGCGTCAGATAAAAATCCGCCAGTTTTGCGATGAAGTCACTTTGCGGTCCATGAAGCGACTGCAATTCGGCCAAGTATTTACGCGTGATTAAGGTGCGCTCCCCAACATCGGATCCGACCATCGTTACCATCCAGCCGGCATTGAACACGATAGCCGCGGCCTCCGGATCGTTGTAAATATTTGCTTCGGCTGCCCCGTTCACATTACCGCCGGTGATCGAGCCACCCATGATCACGATGTCCTTCACCAGCGGCACGATTGACGGATCTTTCGAGACCGCCAGCGCAATGTTGGTCAGCGGCCCCACCGGTATGAGAGTAACTTCGTGCGGATATTTGTGGACCAGTTCGATGATCAGATCCGGGCCGAAGCGCGACTCCGCTTTGCACTTCGAGGCGGGCAACTCGACCCCGGCCAGTCCGTTCTTGCCATGCCAGAATTGCGCAGTAATTAACTTCTGATTCAGAGGATGCTGGGCTCCGCCTGCCACCGTGATGTCGCAGCG
Organism: uncultured Acidobacteriaceae bacterium; assembly: GCA_963708335.1. Lineage (GTDB taxonomy): Bacteria > Acidobacteriota > Terriglobia > Terriglobales > Acidobacteriaceae > Sulfotelmatobacter. The sequence goes on from OY970205.1 coordinate 1,271,349, forward strand.
TCCGGCGAGCGATACCAGCTTTAGCGCGTTTTCCAGACCCTGCCGGCCATCTACGTTTCCTGGCACGACCGTGAGCGCTTCGACTTTCAGTTCGGGGGAATTCAACGCCAGAAGAATAGCCATCGCGTCGTCGACGCCAGGATCGGTATCGATGATTACCCGCCGCGGCGACTCGGCGAGCGCAGTGCCAGGGAGAAAGACGAAAAGAAATGGAAACAGGCAGCATGCAGCGAAGAATCGTTTCACAGACAACCCCCTCTTCGAAAATGATTGCGGATGAAGTCTAGAGCAGCATGCCGGCAATTGAGGCCGACATCAGGTTGGCCATCGTCCCTGCCAGCATTGCACGCACGCCCAGGCGAGCCAGTTCGCCTCGCTTATTTGGCGCGAGCGCACCAATGCCGCCGATCTGGATTCCAATCGAACTGAGATTGGCGAAGCCGCACAGCGCAAATGTTGCAATCGTCACAGAGCGCGGATCAAGCGTCGCCTTCTGTGCTCCCAGCATGGAAAATGCGACCAGTTCATTGATCACCATGCGCGTGCCGAGTAAATTGCCGATGATGCGACAGTCGTGCCAGGGAATACCAATCACCCAGGCTATGGGCGCGAAGATGACGCCGAAGATTTGTTCCAGGCTTTCTGGAAACCACGCGAGGTGATTGTGGATGCCGCCGAAGATGCCGTTGACGAGCGCAATCAGCGCGAGAAACGAGATCAACATTGCGGCAATATTCAGCGCCAGGTGCAAACCATCGGTCGTCCCCCGAGAAATGGCGCCGAGCAAATTTTCTTCCTTCTCGGTTTTCTCTTCCTCTGAGCTCATGACGACTCTTCCCGCGGTTTTTGGCTGCTCGGTTTCGGGCACGAGCATCTTCGCCATCAGCAGCGTGCCCGGCGCGGTCATGATGACGGCGCTGAGCAGATGTTTCGGGTCAATGCCGAACGAGATGTAGGCAGCCATGATTCCCCCGGAAACGTGAGCCATGCCACTGGTCATGACAGTCATCAGTTCCGAGCGCGTCAAGTCTGGTAGAAAGGGACGGATGGTCAACGGCGCCTCGGTTTGTCCCATAAAAATGCTGGCCGCCACATTTAATGATTCGGCGCCGCTTGCTCCCATCACGCGGGTCATCACCCAAGCAAAAATCTTGATGATGATTTGCATGATCCCGAAGTGATAGAGCACAGCAAAGAAAGCGGCAATGAAGATAACGGTGGGTAACACTCCGAAAGCAAAGTATCCGAGTTGCGATCCGGGCTTGGCCAGGTCGCCGAAGACAAAGTGGGATCCGGCGTAGGCGTAACTCAACAGTTTAGTCACGCCGTCTCCCGCTCTCTGAAAGGCGATCCGCCCGGCGTCAATTCTCAGCACGAACACTGCAAACACGAATTGCAGGCCCAAGCCCCAGGCGACTGTTTTCAGGCGAATGGCACGGCGATTCGTGGAAAAAATATAGGCAAAGCCAAGCATCGTCAACAGACCAAGAATTCCCGTGAATCGTCCCATTCAGCGTTTCTCCGCGGACTTGCCGATGATTCTGTGGATGAGCGGCCTTTTGGTTGGTGTCGTATCTGTTACAACACAACTTGCCTCGATGAGTTGTCGAGCTCGTGCTGCTTTGGCTTCGTCATTGTAGTGAATCGTAGCGAGAGCTTCGCCGGCGGCAACTCGATCTCCAACTTTCTTGTGTAGGACGATGCCAACGGCAGGATCGACGGAATCTTCCTTGCGCTCGCGGCCACCACCAAGTATCACGCAGGCGGTGCCAATCTGCTCGCACTGCATTGAAGCGAGATATCCGGGGCTTGCACTGACGACCTGCATCGTGTGCCGAGCCTGAGGCAATCTCTTGGCGTCGTCGATGACTTGCACATCGCCTCCTTGCAGTTCCACCATCTGCCGGAATTTTTCCAACGCTTTGCCCGAAGAAATCAGTTTGGCGCTCTGCTGCTTTCCTTTCGCAACCGTGTCGGACACTCCACCGAGATGCAACATCCATCCTGCAAGTTCGAGACAGAGCTCGCGTAAGTCTTCCGGGCCGCCGCCGCGCAACACTTCTACGACCTCGACCACTTCCAGCGCGTTGCCAATCATGTTTCCCAGAGGCTGACCCATGTCGGTAATGAGCGCAACTACCTTCTTACCCATTCGCTCTCCGGTCTCAACCATGAGTTCAGCGAGGAAGGCTGCATCTTTTTCGTTCTTCATAAACGCGCCGGATCCGGTTTTCACGTCGAGCACGAGCGCGTCGATGCCTTCGGCGAGTTTCTTGCTCATGATTGAGGCGCAAATCAGGTATGGACTTTCCACCGTGCCGGTGACGTCGCGCAGTGCGTAGAGCTTGCGATCAGCGGGAGCGATTTCTGCGGTCTGGCCAATCATGGCGCAGCCGCAGACTTCGAGCACGCGGCGAAACTCTGTGACCGGAAGATTCACGTTGAAGCCGGGGATGGCCTCCAATTTGTCGAGCGTGCCGCCCGTGTGGCCCAGGCCGCGTCCGCTGATCATGGGAACGACAATGCCGGCTGCGGCAGCCACGGGAGCCAGCACCAGAGAAGTCTTGTCGCCGACGCCTCCAGTTGAATGCTTATCCACTTTCCTCGCGGGCAGAGAGGAAAGATCGAGAACATCGCCCGAGTGCAGCATCGCATCGGTGAGCGCTGCGGTTTCGGGCCGCGTCATTCCTTTCAACACAACGGCCATCAACCATGCCGACACTTGATAATCGGGGATGTTGCCATCTGTGTAGGCGTTCACCAAACTCTCGATTTCTCTGCGCGATAGCTCCATGCCATCTCGCTTCTTGCGAATGACGTCGATCGCTCGGAACGTTTGCGGAGCAGCCGACACGGTCACTGTAAACGGAATCCTTCCGGAAGAAGTTCGGTGATGTGCGCCTGCTTCGGGCCGGTGACGCTTTGAAAAAAGATGGTGGCGTCAGGGCCGAACTCATAGATCACCTGCCGGCATGCCCCGCACGGCGAGCAGGCTACGCCGTGATCATTGGTGACAGCTACGGCCTGAATCTCAATCTTCGGGCCCAACTCGGCAACCGCAGAGAAAATGGCGGTACGTTCGGCACAGTTGGTCATTCCATAGGAAGCATTTTCCACATTGCAGCCAGAAAAGATTTTGCCATTGGTCAGCAGAATGGCAGCGCCTACGTGGAACTTGGAGTATGGCGCGTGCGCATTCTTCATCACCTTGCTTGCAGCTCGCTCGAGTTGTTTCCGCAGGTTGGCGGTCAATGCTTTCTTACTCATAAAGGAAATATGGCTTCTGAAATAAACGAATGGTCCGCAACGATTGCCGAATCGTGCGTCATTGTAAACCCTTGGTAATGATTGCGGTGTTTATCCCATGTCGGATATCAGTTCGATAGTCGCAGTAAGGAATCTGTTACACGAAGGACGCGAGGTATCACGACGGGCGGACTGGTGGAAAGTAGCTCGCGCCAATCGAATTCGCGTTGTAAGATCGGCTGCCGTACAATTGCATCCAAAGATTGTGCCGTGTTCAGGCCTCGCGGCAGCATTTTAGAAACAAAACAGGCACAGTACGATGTCAGTCGATCACGATTTTCCCAATCTTTTGCGCAAATCCGGGGCGGACCTCGCATCGCGAGAGCGACTCGCCTCAAATACGATTGCCACGCTCAGCGAACGTCCGCTCCTTTCCAACTCGGGCATCCCTCTCGATCTCAATTGGGTGCGAGAAGTTCAGGTGAATACCAGCGCAGTGGAACGCCGGTCTCAGTCCCAGGTAGCGCGGCGCACAGTCAAAAAAGAATGGCAGGCAGCGTGGCTTCTGCGCGCGATCTCCTGCATGGATTTGACAACGCTCTCTGGCGATGACACGGATGAGCGGGTGCGGCGACTATGCGCGAAAGCACGGCAACCGGTCCAACAGGATCTCGCACAGAAACTTGGAATCGAAGAACTTGGAGTCAAGGTAGGCGCAGTGTGCGTTTACCACTCGTTTATCGAAACTGCGTTGCACGCGCTCGAAGGAAGCGGCATAAGAGTAGCTGCGGTATCCACCGGATTTCCCGCGGGCTTATCTCCCCTGGCGGAACGTGTTGCGGAAATTCGCCGGTCGGTGGACGCAGGGGCTCATGAGATCGACGTTGTCATTACGCGCGCCCACGTTTTTGGAGGTCGCTGGCAAGCGCTCTATGACGAAGTCGCGACGTTCAAGCATGCTTGTGGCGCAGCGCACATGAAAGTCATTCTCGGCACGGGCGATTTGCTTACTTTGCGCAATGTGGCGCGAGCCAGCTACGTCGCCATGATGGCGGGAGCAGATTTCATAAAAACATCGACGGGCAAGGAAACGACGAATGCAACGCTGCCCGTGGGCCTGGTAATGGTTCGTGCCATTCGCGAATATGCGCAACAAACTGGAATGGCGGTGGGATTTAAACCGGCCGGTGGAATCCGCACTGCCAAGCAGTCGATCGACTGGCTTGCCATGATGAAGGAGGAACTCGGTCCTTCCTGGATGCGGGCAGAAATGTTTCGCTTCGGCGCGAGCGGTCTGTTGGGAGACATTGAACGACAGTTGGAACATCATGCGACTGGGCGCTACTCAGCGGAGTATCGTCATCCGATTGCATAGCGGCAAAATGCCGCGGAATGATCGCGGTTAATCGAGAACAAGCGAGCCGAGCCCAATGAGCATTGCCGAAAAATTCGTCAGCATGGAGTACGGACCCGCCCCGGAAGATTCCAAGGAAGCGGGAGCATGGCTGGAGCGCCACGGGCGGCGCTTTGGAGTCTTCATCGGCGGAAAATGGCAGGCACCAGCGGCCGGAGAATATTTCGACACCGTCGATCCTTCCAATGGCGAAAAGCTGGCTTCAGTCGCTCAAGGGGGAGTGGCCGATATCGACGCAGCGGTGGGTGCTGCGCGTGCCGCCTCTGCAGAATGGCAGGCCCTCACTCCGCACAGCCGCGCCCGCTATCTCTATGCGCTCGCACGGCTGGTGCAAAAACATTCGCGGTTACTCGCGGTTCTCGAAACCATGGACAACGGGAAACCGATCCGGGAGAGTCGCGACATCGATATTCCGCTGGTCGCACGGCATTTCTACTATCACGCCGGGTGGGCGCAATTGCGCGAGCAGGAGTTCGCGGGCTACGAACCTTGCGGAGTTGTCGGACAAATCATTCCATGGAATTTTCCGCTGCTCATGCTGGCGTGGAAGATCGCTCCGGCGCTGGCGACTGGAAACACCGTAGTGTTGAAGCCCGCCGAGTATACCCCTCTCACTGCGCTCGCATTCGCCGAACTGTGCCAGGAAGCCGGACTACCCGCGGGGGTTGTGAACATCGTGACTGGCGACGGATCGACCGGCGAGGCGCTGGTGAAGCATCCGGACGTGGATAAGATTGCGTTCACCGGCTCGACAGAAGTGGGTCGCGCGATTCGCAGCGCAACTGCCGCAAGCCACAAGCGCCTTTCTCTCGAATTAGGAGGAAAGTCGCCGTTCATCATCTTTGACGACGCCGACCTAGACAGCGCCGTGGAAGGTCTGGTCGACGGAATCTGGTTCAACCAAGGGCAAGTTTGCTGCGCAGGCTCGCGACTACTGATGCAGGAGAGCATCGCGGACGCGTTGATTTCCAAAATTCGCGACCGCATGAGCAGTTTGCGAATCGGTCCTCCGCTCGACAAGGCCATCGATATTGGGGCCATCGTCGCACGCGTGCAACTGGATCGCATCGAGCGCATGGTGGCGCAAGGCGTAGCGGAGGGAGCAACCTGCTGGCAGCCGCAAGTCGCATTGCCCTCGCGAGGTTTCTATTTTCCGCCGACACTACTGAGCAATGTGCATCCTACGTCAATCGTCGCGCAGCAGGAAATTTTTGGTCCCGTTCTCGCGGCGATGACTTTCCGCACTCCGAAGGAAGCGGTTGAACTGGCCAATAATACTGTGTATGGGCTGGCCTCGTGCGTGTGGAGCGAGAACATCAACGTCGCGCTGCACATGGCTGCGCAACTTAAGGCCGGGGTGGTGTGGGTGAATTGCACGAATCTGTTCGACGCGGCTTGCGGCTTCGGCGGATACCGCGAGAGTGGATATGGCCGGGAAGGCGGGAGAGAAGGCTTGCTCGAATACATGGAACCTGCCTGGTTCAAGCACGCACCGGCCCTGTCCCCCGCGACCGCTCCGGCCTCTGCGCAAGTAGTAGAAGAGAGGTCCGAGGCCAGCACGCCCGCTATCGACCGTACGGTTAAGCTCTACATAGGCGGCAAACAGGCGCGTCCCGACTCCGGCTACAGCATGGAAGTGCGCTCTCCCGATGGCTGCCTCTTGGGCGAAGCTCCTCTTGGCAATCGGAAAGACATTCGCAACGCGGTGGAAGCCGCACGCAAAGCCGGGGCGTGGGCTAATGCTACGGCGCATAGTCGCGCGCAGGTGCTCTATTACTGCGCCGAGAACCTAGCGCAACGGCAAGGCGAGATTGTTCATCGGCTGGCGGGTGTAGTCGGCGAGAAGCAAGCTGCCGCGGAAGTCGAACTTGGAATCGAACGAATATTTTCGTACGCGGCATGGGCCGACAAATTCGATGGCGCGGTGCACAATCCTCCGTTCCGCAATATTGCGATTGCCATGAACGAGCCGATTGGGACCGTCGGCGTGATTTGTCCTGCCGAGGCTCCGCTTCTCGGTTTCCTGTCGCTTGTGATGCCTCTCCTCGCCATGGGCAACACGGTGATTGCCGTTCCTTCGGAACGATACCCACTAATTGCCGGCGACCTTTACCAACTGTTCGACACGAGTGATGTGCCCGGCGGCGCGATTAATCTCGTGGCAGGCTATGCCTCGCAGCTACTGAAAACACTGGCCGAGCACGATGATGTCGACGGCATTTGGTGTTACGGAGACGAAGCCACGGTCGCTTCGGCGAAGGCAATGTCCACGGGGAATTTGAAGCAGGTCTGGACGAACGAAGGCCGGGCCATCGACTGGTTCAATCCGAAAGTGGCGGAAGGCCGCTGGTACCTCGAACACGCGACTCAAGTGAAAAATATCTGGGTTCCGTACGGCGAATAATCCGGTCCGCCGGACCCGATTGCATTTGTTCCCGCCTAGCGCTAGCATGTCCCGGTCCGTTCGCCGCGTCATTCTCGCCTGCACGTATTTGTTGGAAAAAGGAGGCCATATGGGCATCGCAGTTTCCCCTCAAATTCACCCCCAGGTCGCGGAGTTCATCGATAAGCCACGAAAGATGTTAATTAACGGCAGGTGGGTCAACTCCGCCTCCGGAAAGACTTTTCCCACTTACAATCCCGCCACTGGCGAAGTTCTCGCACAGGTTGCGGAAGGTGATCGCGAAGATATTAATCAAGCTGTGAAGGCTGCTCGCAAAGCATTCGACAACGGGCCTTGGCGGCGGATGACCGCATCCGAGCGCGGGCGCCTCATCTGGAAACTGGCCGATCTGCTCGAGCAACATACCGAAGAGTTTGGGTACATCGAGAGCCTGGACAACGGGAAACCGCTCAACATCGCCAAGGCGGCCGACGTTCCGCTCGCGGTAGATCTCTTTCGCTACATGGCGGGATGGACGACGAAGATCGAGGGCAACACCATTCCGCTCTCGGTGCCATATACTCCGGGAGCCAAATATCTCGCGTATACGCTGCGCGAGCCGGTCGGAGTCGTCGGTCAAATCATCCCGTGGAATTTTCCACTGCTCATGGCGGCATGGAAACTTGGGCCCGCGTTGGCCACGGGATGCACGGTGGTATTGAAACCCGCCGAGCAAACTCCGCTCTCCGCGCTACGTCTGGGCGAACTAGTTATGGAAGCGGGCTTCCCAGAAGGCGTGGTCAACATTGTTCCCGGTTACGGAGAGACAGCGGGGGCAGCGCTGGCGGCCCATCCCGACGTCGATAAGGTCGCTTTCACGGGATCGACGGAAGTTGGCAAGCTGATTCTGCACGCTGCTGCCGGCAACCTCAAGAAAGTTTCTCTCGAGCTAGGTGGCAAGTCACCAAACGTCGTTTTCAAAGATGCCGATCTCGAGACCGCGATTCCTGGCTCCGCGAGCGCTATCTTCTTCAACCATGGTCAGTGCTGCTGCGCAGGCTCGCGGCTGTATGTGGAGAAATCGGTTTACGATCAGGTCGTGGAAGGAGTCGCGGAGCATGCGCGAAAAATAAAGGTGGGCTCTGGGCTCGATCCCGACACGCAGATGGGTCCTCTGGTCTCGGAAGAGCAGATGAATCGAGTATGTGGATACCTGGATTCGGGTTTCTCCGAAGGCGCAAAAGCAGTTGTGGGCGGCCGCAGAGCTGGCGACCGAGGATACTTCGTAGAACCCACGGTGCTCGTAAACACGCAAGAGAACATGAAGGTGGTGCAGGAAGAAATCTTTGGACCGGTGGTGGCGGCGATGCCATTTACCGATCCGGAAGAAATTATTTCACGCGCCAATGACAGCGAATATGGCTTGGCAGCAGCAGTCTGGACGCGTGACATCGGCAAAGCGCATCGCATGGCGGAACAGCTTCGCGCCGGCACCGTCTGGATCAACTGCTACAACATCTTCGATGCGGCACTACCGTTCGGAGGGTACAAGCAATCCGGTTGGGGACGCGAGATGGGACATGACGTTCTCAATCTCTATACACAAACCAAAGCGGTGTGCACCAGGATCGCATGATCTTTGCCTGAAGATATGAAGGGACGGTGGATCGAACCACCGTCCCTTCATTTTTTGCCATTTGATAATTGTCTATCTTTCCATTAGCAGAACCTTCTCCGCATTGTCGACCTCGGTCAGTTTCACCTCGATCACCTCATTGGTGGTGGTTTGGACATTGCGACCCACGAAAGTTGCCTCAACGGGGATTTCCCGATGTCCGCGGTCGATCAGAACGCAAAGTTGCACGCGCCTGGGCCTGCCGTGAGAGAACAGTGCGTCCAGCGCGGCCCGGGTTGTGCGGCCCGTGAACAGGACATCATCGACTAGAACAATGTTCTTGTCCTCAATATCAAAGCCAATTTCTTTTTCCTGCACCACCGGCTTGGGTCCGAGAGTCGAAAGATCGTCGCGGTAAAAAGTTATATCCAGAGTTCCCACCGGTACTTTAGCATTTTCAATGCGCGTGATGATCTTGCCCAGGCGTTCGGCGATAGGAACGCCGCGGCGGCGGATGCCAACAAGCCCCAGGCCATCGACCCCGCTATTTTTTTCGACAATCTCGTAGGCGAGTCGTACCAGGGTGCGCTCGATCTCAGAGGCGGACATGAGTTGCGCCTTTTGTCGAAGACCCGTTTTGCGTGAAGGATTTTTCACATTCATTCGAAATTATGCCTTGGCGGCCGCGAGGCCGGCTACTCACTGTAGCCAACGCCCTCTTAGAAGGTCAAGCGCAGGAAGTCCCTTTTCGCTGTTCAGAATGACGCTTTGCAAAGGCAGAACTTAAACGCTGGAATTGTCGTGAAGCTTGCCAGCTTCAATCTCCAACGATAGCGATGCCTTCGGGCACGGACACTCAGTCTTTATAATCTGTGCGAGCGGAGAGTTTGCCTCTCGGACTGACATCAGATTAATGGACTCAGGATGGATCGCAGCGTCGTGGGTCGCGACAATTCCCACGCCCTGATTTCTGCCGAGCGCTTTAGCCTGATAAAGAGCGGCATCCGCTAACGCGATGGATTCCTCAGCGCAAATCGCCTCATACGCGCCGCGGCTCCAAGGATAGGCTGCCCAACCCACAGAGCAGGTCTTTTTCACGGTGATTCCCTGGCCCAAATCGAACGGGTCCGACGCCATCACTTCCAGAATGCGGCTACAGAATGCCGGGATTCCCGACGGATCGGCTGAACGGCTCATGATCAAAAATTCTTCTCCACCCCAGCGAACCAGCACGTCGGACTTGCGTACGACCATGGAAAGCCTATGCGCCACAAGCTGTAACAACTTGTCTCCGGCGGGATGGCCATAGCGGTCGTTCACTTCCTTGAAGAAATCCATATCGACCATAAGGAAAACAAGATCGCGATGATCCATCTTGCGGATCTCGTTTCCTCGGGCACGCTGGTAGTTCCGCAGGACCTGCCCGGCCTCTGCCGTGAGAATTTCCTCCAGATAGCGGCGGTTCCACACGCCTGTCAATACATCCGTGAAAGAGATTTCTTGCAATTCCAGATTTTTTCGTTGCAGTTCGAGACTATGCCACCGCAACGAATGTTCCTTATTCTCGAGCTCATCTTTGAGACGGCACATTTCATCCAGATTGTGCCGCGACAGGCGCAGCAGGCTCAACAATTCCTGATCCAGCAAGTGCTGCCTGACAAATACCAGCGCGCCCAATACGAGCATGACAGCGACGGTCAACAAGAAGCGGTATGCACGGACGCGTTGTGGCGCGTCGCCGCCGAATTGGGCCCATGCCATCATCAGCGGTGTGGCGAACACAGCCACCATGGCGACTCGTGCTTTCCATATCTCGTAACCGCGCGTTGGAATCTCGTCGAGGGAACTGTCCGTTGCAGTTTCTCGCGGCAAAAGTCCAATCCTCACGAACCAGATCATGCCCGCGACCAGCGGCACGTCGAACAGACTGCCCGTGTAATACAGGTGCAAATCAATTGCCTCGCTCGCCGCCAGCGACGCGACACAGTAGAGCAAAAGAGCGACGAACAGATTGAAGTAAATGTGGCGCCACGGTCCGCGACTCCGTCGCCACACGAGCAACAGGCCCGTCGCCAAGGCAAGTTGTTCGCCGAGGTAGAGCAGGTCGAAACTTCTGCCGTATACCATTTCATTCGGATAGACATACTGCCACGGGATTACGACAAACAAGTACAGGAAAAGCCACCAGGTAAATAGAAGCGCGAAGTCCAACGTTCCTACTCGAAGCGTGTGATCATGTCTTTTGACGTGCGGTTGGACTGCGACTGCCGCCATCATGGGAACTATATGGAGAAAAAGAATCACATCCCCAACAAATGGATTAGGTGCCTCGTGCCGCACGTAGACCTCCAGATAGGTCCACATGACTTGCGAGGCCAGCCACATGCCCAAACCTAACCCGAGAAGCGCCCAGAACAAGCGGGCCTTCGGGGGGGCGTTCCTTAGGTTGGAAAGAACCGCGACCGTTGCACACAGCAAGATAAGATTTTGCAGGATGTCGCCAAAGGCGGTGAGAGCAAATCCGCGCGGCGCCAACAGCGATAGCACGACATGCACGGACACCACCGCGCACACGATGGCAATCCACCTTCCGGCGTGCTGAAGCGGAGATTTTCCCACGTTCTAAATTGTATGGTGACGGGAACTACCCGCATGTGTTACCGACGTAACCAAATGCAACCGAAAGGGGTGTAAGTGCTTACGAAAGTGCGGCTGAAAAACGCTGCACGAAACGGTATACGTCCTGATATGTATTGTATAGCGGAACTGGTGCGACACGAAAAATGTCCGGTTCCCGCCAGTCCCCGATGGTTCCTTCGGCGGCTAAGCGGTCGCACAACTTGCGGCCTGCGTCGGCCAAACGAATAGACAGTTGCGCTCCCCTTTTCTCCTCTTCCCGTGGCGTGATGATGCAAAAGCTGGGCGAAGATTGTCGGTCCAGGAGGAATTGCAGATATCCGGTCAGCAATACGCTCTTGGAACGCAAACGTTCGAGGCCAGCCTCGGAGAAGATGTCCAATGAGGCCCGCAGAGCTGCCAGTGCGAGAATCGGAGGATTGCTTAATTGCCAGCCTTCCGCTCCCGGCATCGGATGAAAATCCGGTCCCATCTGGAATCGGGTTGACTCATCGTGTCCCCACCATCCCGCAAATCGCGGCAGATCCCAAGCGTGCGCGTGCCGCTCGTGAACAAAGCATCCTCCGACGCACCCCGGACCGCCGTTTAAATATTTGTAGTTACACCAGACCGCGAAATCCGGACCCCAATTGTGCAATCGCAGAGGAATATTCCCGGCGGCATGGGCGAGATCAAATCCGACAACGCATCCCTTCCGCTTTCCCAGTTTCGTAATGCCAGCCATGTCGAAAGCCTGACCGGTGGCATAGTTCACTGCACCCAGCATGATCAGGGCAATCGACTCTCCTTCCCGTTCGATCAACGACTCGATATCCTCATCTCGCATGAAAGACTCACCCTCACGCGGCATCAACTCAATGAGCGACGAAACGGGATCAAAACCATGAAAGCGAATCTGTGACTTTACCGCGTGCTGATCCGACGGGAATGCTCCGCGTTCGACGAGAATTTTATGTCTGCCGGTAACGGGGCGGTAGAACGAAGTCATCATCAGGTGCAGGTTTACCGTCAGCGAGTTCATTACGACAACTTCGACGGGATGTGCCCCGACCAGCGACGCAGTCTGTTCCGTTAGCAGACGGTGGTAGGGCATCCACGGGTTCCGTGCATGGAAGTGCCCTTCGACGCCGAGTTCAGCCCAGTCCTTAAGTTCCTGCTCGATGTAGGAACTCGCGACCTTCGGTTGCAGCCCGAGCGAATGCCCGCAGAAATAAATGCAGTCGTCCCCTGACCTCGTTTTTGGAATCAGGAAACGGCCGCGGAAGTGTGCCAGCGGATCGCGCCCATCCATTGCCGTCGCGAATCCTGCACCTGTTTCAAACGGGGGAGCGGTCACGAAACCAGCTCCAGAGGAGTGAGTTCGCCCCGGATCAAACTATCAGCCTTGTTCCAGTCGATTTCGTCGACGCGATTGATGCCGTCACATAATTCCGTCAGCATGCGATCTTGAATTTGCCCCCGACTCAAAGCGGTAGCGTAGGGAATGCGATGAAACGTTACCATTGAATACTTGGGAACAAAAAGACGTGGATACTTCGCCTCAAGGGCTAACTCCACTCTCTTGCGAAACAGAAAACGCGGATCAGCCACACGATCGCGCATCTCTACAAAATTTTCCACCGCCAGGTCAGCGATTGCGTCGGTATTTATTTTCCGCTCTTTTTCGAAGTCGGCGAACACGCGCATCCAATCTGGACCTTGTTGATCTAAAAGAGCCAAAAGGCAAGTGCAATCTTCAAATCCACAATTGATTCCCTGTCCAAAGAACGGAACAATCGCGTGCGCGGCATCGCCCAGCAGCAGAACCCGGCCGTCAACGTGCCAGGGTGAGCATTTGATCGTCACCATTGCACCCGTGGGATTGCCGAAAAAAGTGTCGGTCAGATCCGGCACGAGCAACGACGCATCGGGAAAATGAGACTTAAAGAAATCGACTACGGAGGAAGCCGAGTTCAATTGCGCAAAGCTATCCGGCCCTTCAAACGGCAGGAAGAGAATGCAAGCGAACGTCCCGTCAACATTGGGCAACGCGATCAGCATGTAGTTGCCTCGCGGCCAGATGTGAAGGGCGTTCGTTTCAAGAAGATGGTTTCCGTTTGGGCCAGCGGGAATCGTCAGTTCCTTGTACCCATAGTCCAGATACTGTTGCGAAAAACTGAAGCGGGGTAGTTTCAGCATTTCGCCCCGAATTGCCGACGCCGATCCATCACAACCGATCACAACGCTTGAGTCAATTGTCCTGTCCGTGTTTTTCTGCTCATCGTGAATCTGCAGGCTTCCGGTTTTGAGATCGATTCCGGTGCAGCGTTGTTGAAAATGGATCTCGACGCCTTGCGCCTCGGCCGCATTCATAAGCGCGATGTTCAGTTCGGCGCGGGAAATCGAATTGATGACTTCAGCTTCATCTTTTCCATAAGGCTGAAAGGTAAGTTCCGATGCAGCCGAGTGCATCATCCTTCCCTTCATCGGAATGATGATGTTTTGCATTTGATTCCAGAGTCCAGCCTCGGTGAGCGCGTGGATGCCGCGTGTAGAAAGGGCCAGGTTAATCGACCGTCCGGCGCTGATTGGAACCTTCCGCATATCTGGCCGCCGTTCGTAAATCTCGACGCGGAACCCGCGCTTCACCAGTCCGATAGCGAGCAGCGGCCCGTTGAGCCCGGCGCCAATTAGCGAAATAGTCCCGGCTTTAGCAGACATGGGTCAACTCAGAATGCGAACGCGCTTGCTTGGCTACTCGGTCAGCCTCGTTCTCGCCTCCCACAATTCGGGAAAGAACTTTTTGTCGAGCGTATGCTTCAGGTACGACGAACCCGGACTTCCGCCGGTCCCCATGCGTGCGCCAATCACGCGTTCCACCAATTGGATGTGGCGCAACCTCCAGCTGACGATTAGTTCGTCAAACTCAGTGAGCCGCTCGCAGACATCGATCCAGTCGCGGTTGCTGCGTTCGTCGCGGTAGAGCGAAAGGATCGCACCGGCTCGCGCGTCGAATCGCTCGCGCTCGGTCGCGCTGTCACTCGATTGGAACTTGCCCATGGCGCGCAATGCATTAAAGAAAACATCGTGAAGCGAGGGCTCGCGCAGGCGCCGTTCCAGCAGAGCATGAGCCTCGGGCGTCGGACGGTGGTAGCGCAACATTTTCTCGTCTTTGAGTCCGCACAGAAATTCCAGTTCGCGAAACTGTTCAGACTGGAATCCGCTGGCCGGCTCCAGCTTGCCGCGAAAAGCCAGGAAGTGCGTGGGCAGCATGGTCTCGAGGATCGTAAACTGTTCGACCAGGACACGGGTAATTTCAGTGCACCGCCGAAGCAGCCGGGCTGCTTCGTACACTTCGTCCCGTGAGCTGGGATTGGTTCCCGCCGCGTGAAGGTTGGCGACAACCGCATCCAGATCATGCAGCAGTTCCTTAAACCACAACTCGTAAGTCTGATGCACGATGATGAACAGCAGTTCATCGTGATGTTCCGGCGTAGATTGAGGATGTTGAAGCTTTAGTAACTCTGGAACTTTGAGATAGGAACTGTAGGTAAGCTGATCGCGCGTTGCTAGCGGTGCGGCTTCCGATGAACGCGCGGGGCTCTCGGCTGCGACCTTTTCCTTCGCTAAGCCGAGGAACGAAGCCGCATTGCCGCCGAGTAGTTGAGATTTGGTTGGCTCCGGCAAATTACTTGTTCGAATCAATGACCCCACTTGACGCTCGCCCAGAGGAAAAGGATAATCCGAACCCAGCATTACGCGATCAGATCCCATGGTCTCTACTAGAAAACGAAGGGCGCGCTGGTCGAACACAGCCGAGTCGACATAAAAACGATTCAAATAGCGACTCGGCGGGAACCGGCAAACCCCGTGTGCCACAGGATGATGGTGCCAGGCGTTTTCTAATCGGCCCAAGAGAAAAGCGAAACTTCCTCCACCGTGCGCAAAACAGATCTTCAAATTCGCCGGTAACTTGTCGAATGCGCCACCCACAATCATCGCGACTATGCCGAGTTGCGTTTCTGCGGGCATGCCTACGGTCCATGGCATCATGTACTTCGGCATGCGCTGCGGCGCCAGCATGTCCCAAGGGTGGACGAGCACCGCCGCGCCTTCGTCCGCACAATGATGTAGAAAGGTCACAATGCTAGGATCGTCGAGATTCTTTTCCCCCACGTGGTTGCCCATTTGCACACCAAGATGGCCGGCACGCATACAACGGCTCAACTCCTTGCACGATGCGTCGATATCCTGCAAAGGAACCTGGCACAAAGACTTCAGCCGCCCCTTGCCTTTCGCGCAGAGTTCTAACGCCGCGTCGTTGAAGAGCCGCGCACAATCCAGTGCATGTTCTGAAGGACGATCGTATGCGAACAACACTGGAGTGGCGGAGACAACCTGCATGTCGACACCATCGCGGTCCATTTCGTTGAGGCGCACTTCAGGATCCCAGCATGCTGAATAAATCTGCCGGAAGAAATGGTCACCCACCATAATCTCCGCCTTGCCCGGTTCGGTGTGCTTGATCCAGGGCCAATTCGGAGTACCGTAGCGCGCCGCCAAATCCGGCCAGGCGCGCGGAAAGAAATGATTGTGGATGTCGATGACTGGCATTTTTACTGTTTGCCGGGGTGAATCGCGCCACAGTTTCTGCACTTGCGCAGAGTTTCGTTGCTGTAAAACTGCTCGAATAACGGCGGCAAGTCACGCACAATGCTCTTCAGTTTCACCTCTGCTCGATGCAGCAAGCGATGACAATTCTGGCAGTACCATTCGAACCCGTCTAAAGCGCCTTCCTGTCTCGGCATCTCGACGACCACACCAATGCTATCCGCCGGCCGCTGGGGAGAATGCCGCATATGCTTGGGCAGGAGAAAGATTTCACCTTCCTTGATCGGAATCTCCAAGGGCGGCTTGCCGGGATTCTCCATGATGCGAAGAGAAATGTTGCCTTTCAGCTGGTAGAAGAATTCTTCGGTAGGATCGTCGTGATAATCACGGCGCTGGTTGGGACCGCCAACCACGGTCACCATCATCTCGCCGTCCTCCCACACCTGCGCGTTGCCGACCGGGGGTTTGAATTTTTCCTTGTTCTCTTCGATCCAGCCCTGAAAGTTGAACGCTTTGAGGTTTTTGATGGACGGCATAGAAACTCCTATTTGTAGGGCTTGTAGGCCATCGCCCGAATTTCGATCAATAGATGCGGATGCGGCAACTGATGAACGGCGACGGTGGTTCGAGCAGGCGCATCGTTGTCAAAGTACTGTGCGTAGACCTCGTTGTATCCCGCGAAATCGTTCATGTTTACGAGATATGTCGTTATCTCCACAACGTCGTTTAGTTGCGCGCCCACACTTCCAAGGATGTCGCGCACGTTTTCGAGCACAGCTTTTGTCTGCTCCCGAATATCGAGATGCGCGGTTCCAGACTCGCTGACTTCCGCGCCGGCAATCGTGTTGTCAGCACGCCGCGCGCTCGTTCCCGACACAAAGAGAAAGTCGCCCGCTCGCTTCACGTGCGGATATTTGCCGCGCGGCTTTGCTTTGCCTTCGATGATTTTGCTTTCTACTTTCACCATAGCGTTTTGCGAGGGGCTCGCGCCTTCACAATCGAATGCAGATATTGTTCAACTCCGAGTAGAAATTCAGGGAATGCATTCCACCTTCGCGTCCGATCCCTGAGAGTCCCACACCGCCGAAGGGCGTTCGTAAATCGCGCAAGAACCAACAATTCACCCACGTGATGCCTACGTTCATCAGTTGAGCGACACGATGGCCGCGCTTCAAGTTTGTGGTCCAGATCGAAGCGGCCAGGCCGTAGTTCGTATCGTTCGCCATGCTCACCGCCTCGTTTTCCGTATCGAATGGAGCGACATGGCAGACGGGCCCGAAAATTTCTTCTTTCACGCAGCGCGCTGATTCCTGCAAACCAGTATAGATCGTGGGCTGCACATAGAAGCCCTTGTCGAAAGCATTGCCGAACTCGGGAATGCCGCCACCAGTCACGAGCGTGGCGCCTTCTTCGCGTGCCAGTTTGTAATAGGAGAGCACTTTCTCACGGTGTTGCGCGGAAATCAGAGGCCCGAGGTCCGTGCTCTTCTCCAATGGGGATCCGGCGCACAGACTTTCTGCCTTGCGCTTCAGCGCGTCGACGAAGTGCTCAAAAATCGAGCGTTCGACATAAACCCGCTCTGCGCACAGGCAGACCTGTCCCGTGTTCAGAAAGACGGCTTCGCTGATTCCGTTCACCGCTTCGTCGAAGTCACAGTCGGCGAACACGATCGCAGCATTTTTCCCGCCGAGTTCAAAAGAGACAGGCTTGACCGATGGCGCAACCGTCTTCATGATGGCGGCTCCGGTCTGCGACTCGCCGGTGAAGGTCACTGCATTCACGTCGTTATGCTGCGTTAGAAATTCGCCGGCGGAGTTTGGCCCGAATCCGTGGACAACGTTATAGACTCCGCGAGGGATTCCAGCATCCTGCATCACCTCGGCGAGCAGAGTGGCGGTCGTGGGAGTTTCCTCGGAAGGTTTAACAACAACGGTATTGCCGCAGGCAAGTGCCGGTGCCACTTTCCAGGTAAGCAATAACAGAGGAAGATTCCAGGGAGTAATGATGCCGACCACTCCCAGCGGCTTGCGTACAGCGTAGTTCAGCGCGCTCTTGCCATCTGGAGTCTCCGTCTGAAACGATTCCACACCGGTTGTTTTTATCAGGTCAGCGAACACACGAAAATTCGCGGCCGCGCGCGGAACGTCCAGGCGTGACGCCAGTGTAACCGGCTTTCCTGTGTCGGCGACTTCGGCCGCGACGAAGCAATCGAATCGGGCGTCGATCGCATCCGCAACTCTATGTAAGCGGGCAGCGCGTTCGCGGACTGTTAGCCCGCCCCATTCTCCGCGCAAGGCCTTGCGGGCTGCCTGCACCGCATCGTCGACCAAGCACGCGTCTGCTTCCGCAACCTGCGCGATCACGCTGCCGTCCGCTGGATTTACATCGGCGAACTCGCGCCTCCCGCCTACGAACTGTCCGTCGATGAAGTTTAGGATGGACTTCAATGGGCAAGACCCCGCCGCATCGTAACAGCGTTATGTCAGACGAAGCAATGCTCAGTTCTTGCGTTCGCGCAAATATCGCCCGAGCGCATCCTGCCATGCGGGTATTTCGATTCCATACGGCTGCAAGCTCCGCGTCGACAGAACAGAGTACGCTGGACGGGGCGCCGGACGCGCCATTTGTTGACTGCTGACTGGGCGCACCTCAGTCGCGAGCCCCGCCCGCCTTACGATTTCGTGCGCAAATTCAAACCACGAACAATCGCCCGCGTTGGTGGCATGCACAATTCCCGTGGCATGGTCGCGGCAAAGCTTGATGATTGCCCTGGCCAAGTCCACCGAGTACGTCGGACATCCACGTTGGTCGTTTACCACGTCCAAAGCCGGTCGACTGGCCGCCAGTTTCAGAATCGTGTCGGGAAAGCATTTGCCGCCTGTGCCGAATAGCCATGAGGTCCGGGCGATGCAGCACTCCGGCAACATTTTCAACAGTTGAAGTTCTGCTTCGGCCTTGGATCGTCCGTAAACGCTCTGCGGATTTCGGGCGTCGCTCGTCTCGTACGGCGATGTCTTCTTTCCGTCGAACACGTAATCCGAGCTGATAAACAACAGCTTGGCGCCGATTCGCTTTGCAGCTTTCGCGACATTCACCGCTCCATCCCGATTTACCGCTAAGGCCAGATCAGGATGACTCTCGCAATCATCTACGTTGGTGTAGGCTGCCGACAACACGATCCATTCGGGGTCAGCTTTCCGAATAACTTCGCTCACTTGTTGCGGATCGCGAATGTCGGCATTGCGCGAACTGAGGCCCACAATCTCATCACCGGTCCATTCGCGCATGAGGTCCTTGCCCAGAAGGCCCGTGGCGCCAAGAATCGCTATTCTCATTCAGCAGGTCCCTGCATTCAATCGAAAGTCTCGGCTTCCCCGAGAAGAGCGCCGCGCTGGTCTTTGACGGAAATGATCGGCTCGCCGTTCAGTTTCCAATCAATCTTCAGTTCCGGATCGTTCCACATCACAGTGCGTTCGTGTTCGGGAGCATAGTAGTCGGTCGCCTTGTAAAGCACCTGCGCTCTGTCGCAAAGCACGTAAAATCCGTGCGCAAAGCCCGCGGGTATCCACAGCATGCGCCTGTTCGCTTCCGAAAGAATCACGGCTTCCCACCCACCGAACGTGGGAGAACTTCGGCGCAAGTCTACTGCGACGTCGAGAATCTCGCCTTCAATGGCGCGCACCAATTTTCCCTGCGGTTGCTTAATCTGATAGTGCAGGCCACGAAGCACGTTCCGTCGTGAACTGGAATGATTGTCCTGAACGAAGCGCGCCTCGATGCCCAACTCGGCGAAAGCCCTCTCGTTGTGGCTTTCGAGGAAAAATCCGCGCTCGTCGCCGAAGACGCGCGGCTCAATAATGAGGACACCCGGCAGAGAAGTTGAGATTTTCGTGAACGAATTCATTACCGCCCGCAAAACCTTGAACGTTCGTGATTTTAGAACACCTTTTCCCGCAACAGCTGCAGCAGGTATGCGCCATAGCTGCTGTTCTTCATTGTGCTTCCAATCTTTTCTACATCGGCCGCGGTAATGTAGCCGGAACGATACGCGATTTCTTCCGGGCAAGCCACCATCAGTCCCTGACGTTTTTCAATGGCCTGAATGTAGAGCGCGGCGTCCATTAACGACTCATGGGTGCCCGTATCCAACCAGGCCATGCCACGTCCCATCACCACGACTTCCAGTTGCCCCTGCTTCAAGTAAGCGCGGTTCACATCCGTGATCTCAAGTTCGCCGCGGGCGCTGGGCTTCAGCGATTTCGCGATCTTTACCACCTGGTTGTCGTAGAAATAAAGTCCGGTGACCGCGTAACGCGATTTGGGCTGCTTCGGCTTCTCCTCGATGCTCAGCGCGCGTCCGTCCGCATCAAACTCGACCACGCCATAGCGCTCGGGATCGTGCACTGGATAGGCAAACACCCGCGCGCCGTGAGTTTTCTTGGCGGCCTCCCGCAAATCCCGCCCGAGATCGTGGCCGTAAAAAATATTGTCGCCCAGGACGAGAGCGCAAGGACTGCCATCGAGAAACTCTTCTCCTAGAACGAAGGCCTGGGCGATTCCTTCAGGCTTTTGCTGAATGAGGTAGGTCAGGCGAATACCATATTGTGTCCCATCGTGCAGCAGGGCCTGAAATTTGGGGACATCTTCAGGAGTCGAAATTACGAGGATGTCCTGAATACCCGCGAGCATCAACGTGCACAGCGGGTAATAAACCATGGGCTTGTTGTACACCGGGAGCAAACTCTTGCCCATGGCTTGAGTTACGGGATAGAGACGTGTGCCCGATCCTCCCGCCAGAATAATGCCTTTGTAGCGCTGTCGCTCAGTCATGTCTAATCGATTAGCCGCGTTTTGCAGACGTTAGGTCGAATAGTGTGTGGCAATCCACTGCCGGTAGCTTCCGCTGGTCACATTTTTTACCCACGCATCATTGTCAAGATACCAGCGAACGGTTCGGCGAATGCCAGTTTCAAATGTCGCCTTCGGCTTCCATCCTAATTCACGCTCAATTTTGCGGGCATCCATAGCATAGCGGCGATCGTGACCAGGGCGGTCCCGCACGAATGTGATCAAATCGCGACGGGAAGTGGCGCCCCGCTCCGTCATCTCGTCGATGAGGTCGCAGATCGTCTCTACGATCTCAAGATTCGGCTTCTCATTCCAGCCGCCGATGTTATAGGTCTCGCCGGGTTGACCGCGATGCAAAACGGTGGCGATCGCGTCGCAGTGATCCTCCACGTAAAGCCAATCGCGGACGTTCTTGCCATCTCCGTAAACCGGCAGAGGCTTGCGATTGCGGGCGTTGAGAATCATCAGCGGAATTAATTTTTCCGGGAATTGAAATGGGCCGTAATTGTTCGAACAATTTGTGGTGAGCGTGGGCAGTCCGTAGGTGTGATGATAGGCCCGAACGAGATGGTCGGAGCCGGCTTTTGACGCGGCATAGGGACTATTGGGAGCGTAAGGAGTGGTTTCGCTGAAGGGCGGATCGTCGGGTCCGAGCGATCCGTACACTTCATCAGTGGAAACGTGCAGAAACCGAAAACTCTTCTGCTCCTGGCCAGGCAGCGCAGTCCAATAGGCGCGAGTCTCTTCCAGCAATGCAAAGGTACCGTCTAAATTCGTGCGAATGAAGTCCTCGGGCCCACGGATGGAGCGGTCTACATGGCTTTCGGCTGCGAAATGCACAATCGCGGTTGGGTGATGCTTTTCGAGCAACTGCCGGACGAGGCCGCGATCGGCGATATCGCCGTGAATAAATTCATACCGCCGATCCGAAGCGATGCTCTCCAGGTTGTGCAGGTTCCCGGCGTACGTCAGCTTATCCAGATTGAGAAGCGAGACGGATGGCTCTCGCATCTGCTGCAGGACAAAGTTGGAGCCTATGAAGCCAGCGCCGCCGGTCACTAGAATCTTATTTTGCATTTGAGTTCTGCTGGCTCTTAAAAACCCAGTTCTTACACTCGGTGCCGCTATACGCCAAGCAGTTGATTGTAAATAAAAAAGGACGAGTTGAGCCGTCCTGAGCTAGCTAAAACAGTTCATAGCTTGGAAAGGGCCCAGCGCCGGAGATTCTCTCTGCAGATCAGCAATGAAGGACGGACGCCGACGGCAGGGTGACCGCGGCCGTTTGAGGCGCCGAGTGTGAGAGGTACAACTATCCAACCCGCCGTTGCGACTCTGAACTCACGGCCGTGGGCAGGGCTCTCACGTTGGGCTTCTTAGCGGGACCTGCCACTACTTTCCATCCCATCAGGTCGAAGTATGCTTTCTCAATACCTTCGGTCACCTTCTGCCACTGATAGCGCTCCTCGACCCGTCGCCTGGCCGCTTTGCCTGCGGCTTTGCGGACCGCAGGATTCGCAATAAGGAAACGCAGTCGTTCTGCGAGATCGGTCGCGCTCCCGCGCTGAAATGTGAAGCCCACACCGTCCACTACTTCGCGGTTTTCCGGGACATCACTGGTCAGTACGCAGCGCCCTGCGCCCATGGCGTCTAGAAGCGCCAGCGACAATCCTTCCAAATCCGACGGAAGGACGAAGACCATGGCGTTGGTAAGAAGTTCGTCTAATGTATCGCCCGAAACCCAGTCGAGAAGCCGTATGCGTTCACCGGCTTGGCCCCGCAACTGTCGGCTGTACTCGTCGCAGTAGCTGGATGCACCCGCCATGACCAACTTTGCGCCGGTCTCGATCTGCTCAAAAGCTTCGACCAGCAAATGACAGCCTTTCTCTGGCGAGAATCTTCCCAGGAACAAAACGTAGTTATCCGGCTCGAGGCCCCACTCCAAAATTGCATTGGGCTCGCTCCGTTCACGCAAAACCGCACCGTTGGGCACATAGACCCCGTCGATCTGGTGCAACTCGCGGTAACGTCGTTGCAGGGCTTGGGAAACGACCATCGTGCCATTGGGAAGGTAGGCTGAAGCGCGCTCGCCAAGCCATAGAATGGCCGATGCGAAGCGCCCCCATTTTTTTCGTTGCCAGTCCAGCCCCTGCACGGTCACGGCAGTCTTCTTTCCAATTAAGCGCGGAAGAAACGAAAACAGCGCCGGCCCCAGGGCGTGGTAGTGCACGATGTCATAGCGTTGGGTCAGCGAGTGGGATGTGCTCAGCAAAGTGTGAACCACGGTCTCCAGATGCTTCGAGCGGATCGTCGGCAGGCGCACCAGGCGCATCCCGTTGTAGGTTGGCTGGGCCGGGGTAAAGTAATTGCGACAATAGATAGTGACCTCGTGTCCCATTTCAGCGAGTCGCTTTCCTACTTCTTCGTAATACGTTTCAATTCCGCTATATTTCGAGATGACCCCGCGTCCGCCAATGAACGCAACTCGCAGGCTCCTCCAGCCAATCTCAATCGGAATCTGATTCACCGCTGCAATTTGCCGTAACCGCCTAGCCGCGAATCGTTTCGGAATTTCGGAGGCAGTCTGCCTGCAATTGCTTTCCAGCACGGATAAGCCCTCATACAAACTCAATAATTTCTGGAAGTGTGCCGCCGGTGTGTAGCGTTGGCGCACCATCTCCCATCCGGCTCTTCCCATCTTCTCCGCCAACTGCGGCGTCGATGCGAGCGACTGAATTGCCGCCGCTAGTTGATCGACGTCGCCCGGAGGGTACAGAAATCCAGTCACCCCGTGATCGACTAACTCGCGCCTGGAGCCCAAGTCGGTAGCCACGACCGCTCGTGCCTCGGCGTACGACTCAAGAATGGTTTTTCCAAGGGTCTCGTAGGCGTGAGAGGGGAGGACGCTGAACCGTGACTTTGCGATTAGAGAATCCCGCTCCTCGCGTCCCACTTGTCCGACAAACTCTACATTGGTCAATTCCAGAGAATCAGCCAGGGCTTGCAATTCGGGGCGCTGCGGTCCGTCGCCGGCAATGATCAGACGCAGATGCGGCAGCTTTTGCATAACTCGCAACAGATCATCGATGCCCTTTTCCGCCGATAATCTTCCGAAATAAAGCACCGGCCCGTCGCTCAGGGCGTTCGGCTCCCGTAGCGAATGCGGCGTCTGAAAGTGCGGCAGAACGTCAAATTTGTCGCCATCCCATCCGTGCTCCACGAACTTGTCTCGCACGAATCGGGTGGGGGCGAGGAAGAGGTCTACGCACTTTTTGTAGGTGCCTAACCAACGGTGCGCATAGGCTTCCGCGGTCAACATCGCGCGACCGGAGATCCCGGGATAACAAGCTGGCCGTAGAGCGTGCCAGAACTTGCCACCCTTGCACGCTTCGCATGGTCGCCCCTGCAACACCAGATTGTAGGCCGGACAGAGCAGCTTGAAGTCATTGATGTGATACATGATCGGAACATGCCGCTTTTTCAATTCCCACAAAATCGACGGCGATAAATGGTGGTAGATATTCCGAACGTGCGCCACATCGGGCCGGAACTCATCGATCATCGCCGCGATCTTCTGCCGCGACTCTGTCGAATAGATCATATGTCCCGCGTCCTGGGCCCTCTGCCACCAGTTCGTCTTTTCCTTGAAGTCGATTCTGCGGGCCAAGTGCCGATCGTAGAGAGTCCCTCGTCCGCGCGGGTCGGCCATGGAGAATAGTGCCACTTCGTGACCCTGTTCTCGCATCAGGTCCATGAGTTCGAGGAGGTAGACCTCGGTACCGCTGAAAGGATAGTTATATTTGTTGCAGTACAAAATTCTCATGAGGAACGCTCTCTGCGTGTGGGCCTATATGTTGGAGAAAGAAGTCGCCGAATGATTGCAGTCTTTTTTCGCGATTGAAGTTCTCGCGAATTTGCGCTCGGGCCGAACGCCGTATCCGATCGAGTTGCACAGCCCCGGAACGAACGGGTCGAACATGACCGTCCTCAGATGGCTGCATCAGCGAATAAATGGAAAGCAGCCGGGCCACGAAATCATTGAGTGATCCGGCTGTATACAAAAATCCAGTCTCTCCCGTGGTTACCAGTTCAGGAATACCGGTGATGTCGGGCGCCAGCACTATCTTCGCTCTCGCCATCGCTTCCATCAGCACTAAAGGAATGCCCTCACTTCGGCTCGTAAGCACCACCACGTCGGCTTGTTCGTACCACGAATTCATGTGCGTGCGCGCCACATGTCCGATCAGCGTGACGCGGTCGCGTAAACCGCTAGCGTGAATCTGAGATTCGAGGTTGTACCATTCGGGCCCATCGCCCGCGATCAGGCACTGGAAGTCCAATGCTTTTGCTTGAAGTCGCGCGCAGGCTCTCACTAAAAATGCGTGATCCTTCACCGGATGCAGGCGCCCTACCGCCAGGATTGTGAAAGTATTGCGGCACAATTTCGAAACCAGTGGAGTCCTGGATTCTGGAACATCCACTCCGAGGCGCGCCACGACAACTTTTTCGGCTTCGACGTTGCGATAGCGCTGCAAAATGTAGGTGCGGTTGTATTCCGACACGGTAAGGCAGAAGGCGCAATTGCCAAGCTTCACGTCGAGGTATGCCGGATGCAGCAGCAGGTCTGAGCCGTGGAGCGTCATACTGAATTCCACGCCGAGCAACCGGGCGGCTACCATTGCGATCCATGATCCCAGGTACCCGTGATGAACATGGATGTGTTCCGTCCCAGTTCCTTCCAGTAAAACGGCGTAGCAGGCTCCCAGCCAGGTGTGGGCCAGCGCTTTCATCCTCTGGAGCGGTCGCTCTTGGCCATGGAATATGACACGTGAAATCAAAGGCCAAAAGTGTTTCCAGCGTCGAATAGAGAGTGCTACTGCGCGCAGCAGAATCATCGGTCGTGGAGGGCGCAAAACGATTTGCGGCATGCACTGCGCAGTCTCCGTATCTCGTGGTGAGGGCGTCCGCACGCTACCGGCAATCACACGCACGCCGCGGCGGCGCAGTTCCGCGATTTCCTCGCCGACGTAGGGTTCGACGGGAGACGGAAACTCATTGGTCAGGTAGGCGACGGTTACCACGACGAGGACGCCTCTGCTCTCCGCCTCTGCGCGGCCAGCATGCCTGCCATGGTGAACAGCAAAGCATTCACGAACTGATGGCCCATGACCACGAGGCCTGCATTCACCCAATAAACCGCCAACATAATCGGCCACAGCCGATGAAATTGCGGATCGAGGAATCCATGTTTTTCTTCCGCCGGAATCGCACCGCGACTCAGGCGCCACAACTCCCACATTAGCCATACATAAAGCGTGAAGCCAACCAGACCCAACTCCACGAGCACTTCCAGGTACGTGTTGTGGGGATACAAGACTTTGTCTTTATATTCACTGACATACCGGGGCAATTCAGCAGGCATCTGGTGAAAGCCCCATCCCAGGAGCGGGCGATCAAGAAACATCTGCCAACTGCCCGCGTAAACTGCAGCTCGAAAGTCAACAGGTCCGCGCTCTTCCAATCGATCGCCCAACGCCCCACGCAGCGCAGGGGAGACGAGAATCACCAATCCGGCTGCCGCAATCAGGGGAACCGCGAGAAAAGCACGCCGCAGAGCACGATTCCCCGAGGAGAGAACTAGCGCCGCCAGGGTTCCGACAAATGATAGCCAGATCGCTCGCGTCATCGTGGCTAGAATGGCAATTGGCACGCTGGCCAGCAGAAGTGCAACTTTGACGCCACGCCTGCTTCCTCGCCGGTAAGCATGAAGTGCCACCAAACCAAGAATATTCAGGGAGACGCCGTTGGCCACAGCCTGCAGGAAAGGCCCACGCGCACGGTCTGCGTGAAAACCGATACTCTCATCCAGAATAAAACGGGGGAAGATAAGGGCGCGAGCGCCAAGCAAAAATGCGATGGCAGTAAAACTCAGATAAGCCAGCACCACCAAGGCATACATTTCGAACTGCCGGAATCTTTTTTCCCCGTCGAAAACAAGTCCCGACAGATAAAACAGAGCGAACGGAACAAGAAATTTCGAGGCCAGCAGGCTCCAGGTCTCGGTGTTAAAAGGTTGTTGAATCACGGCACCAAGCGTCAGCGCGGTTAATCCAAGCATCGGCCATGTGATTCGCTCCACCACGAACAACCGTTGCCGCAAGACCATCGCCCGCCCGACTACTGCCATCACGAGAACACAGAACGCCACGCGATCAATCTCGTAGAAGTCGACGCTCTGATGGCGAAGCAACATCGCCGTCAGCATCCCGAGGAACATCAGCGAGGGTACGGCGATAAGGGCCTGCAGGGGATGCAAAGCACTGCGCATGGCCCAAATCAAGAAATCGCCGCCCAGTCCAGGCCGCATCGGTCTTAGCGTGATCGACTCCATCACTCTCCGCTTCCTCTCGCCACTTCCAAGAAGGTTCTCAGGAGAATTCGGAGGTCAGAACTCAAACTCCACGTCCGGATGTACGATCGATCGAGTTCTATCCCCCGTTCGCACGACGGATCGCGGCGTGCCGAGATCTGCCACAATCCTGTCATTCCCGGAGTCATGTCGAGTCGTGCCAGATAGTCGATTTCATAGGCTACGAATTCGTCGATCGGGTGTGGCCTCGGCCCAACGAGACTCATGTCGCCCTTCAGCACATTCCAAAGCTGGGGAAGTTCGTCGAGACTGTAACGCCGCAAGCATCGGCCAAGACGAGTGATTCGCGGGTCGTCCGCCATCTTAAAGAATGGTCCGGACCTTTGGTTGTTCTTCCGCAACTGATCTTTCAATGCATCTGCATTAGAGACCATGGTTCGAAACTTGTAGCAGCGGAACAGCCGCCCTTTTCGCCCGGCCCGCGGAGCACTGTAGAGAATGGGACCGCGCGAATCCAGTTTGATCAAAGCTGCGATCGCCGCCAGCAAGGGCGACAATATCGCCAGGGCGAAACATGCGCCGGTCACGTCCACTAGTCGTTTCAGCACCAACCCGGCCGCCGGCAGCCGTTCTGCGTGCAGACAGATCACCGGCAGATCCCCGACGCGCTCAATTTCTTTTTCCGCTGGCGAGCATCCGAACAAGTCGGGAACAATCTCCACGTCCAGCCGCAAGCGGCGCGCCTCGCGCACTACCTGCAACGTCAGGCTCCGGTCGTGCGGCGCCGCCAGAATGATCTCCTCCACAAATCCAATCCGAGCTATTCGAGCGAGATCGTTTACGCGCCCTACGACGGTGCTGCTCAAGGGCCGCTCGTTATCCAGGAAACCGTATACGGCTCGTCCCGCTTCGGGATGTCCCTTCACATAGGCTGCGACGTGTTGTCCCACCTTTCCCGCCCCAACGATCAAAATGTTGCGCGCATCGCTCGAAGCCCGAGACCGATGGGCCTGCCTTGCCCGTTGCCACCGCCAGGACCAGAGCGTGGCGAAATGCAATAATCCGGCCCCACAAAGAAGACTGCTTGTCGTCCACAGGGCTCCCTGCAGCCAATAGGCGAAGCACAACAAAGTAGTGGCCCAGAGGACCGCCTTGGCCAAAATGCGGGCTTGGGAGCGCATCTGGCTGCTTGCGCTATGGAGCCCTTCGGTGTAGCCCATCAGAGTGATGAGCGAGGCATGAAGTAGAGCGACACCTAACAGGGACCGCGGCGAACCAGCGGCGTACTCAAAGAGCCGTACCTGAGGAAATATTCCTCGCAGCGGAACCTGCGCCGCCCCAATGAGCAGCCAATTAAGCGCCACCAGCGCAAAGTCGGCAGCCATGGAGTAGAGCCATCTGCGGGCCATTCGGCTTCGCAGTGGAGCCGGCCAGAGTAAGCTGATCGCGCCCTCTTGCTCGCTCGCAACGACTCCACTCGCGATTTCCGATACTTTCTCGAGTGCGATTGGCCTTACAGATCCTGCGGGCTTCTTGCTTCCGGGGGCCCGAACCGGGCTCTCGCCCGGGATCAAGCGAGACCAGTCCACTTCCGCGGTTTTTTGCCGCCTGGAATTGAGATAGGTGCTTGCCACTTCAGCCACTCCATGATTTCGGAGAAATCGTGCGGGGACGGCTGTACCACGCCCTACAACCGCCGATAAATTCTCTCTGGAATCGGAAAGACTCGATCGCTCAACACAATTCCTAGAAGATGAGCTTGCGCCGCTTCCAACTTTTCCTTGATTTTTCGTGCCGTGATCCGCCGCGTGCGTTGCGCTGACAACACCAGAACAATTCCGTCCGCCTGTTGCGCCATTGCGGTGACCGCAGTCGACTCTGCGGCGCATGGTCCCACAACAATCGAGAACTCAAAACGCGTGCGGATTGCGCCCAGGAAACAACGCAGCGAAGCTGTGCTCCCCTGGTCTTCTTCGTTTGCCACGGGCGGGACCAACCACAGATTGCTGCCCACTCGGGTCGTGTTCGGCGGTGCGCCCGCGCCCTGTCGCGATTTCTCCGGCGAAGGAGACCCTGCAACCTGCAACGCTTGCGGATACTCTCCGACGAGGCCAATGCTCTGCTGCGTCTCCAGAGCCAGAGCCTCTCCAACACGCCAGCAGAGATTCAGCACATCCGTTTCGGGCTCCATCGCGCTGAAGACGACCTGCCGCACCAGTCCCTCCACGTTGGAAATAAAAAGTTGTCGCACCAGCCCGCGGATCTGCTCGCGGGCGAAGGTTTGAGGATTCCACCCTGCCGTCGGTTTTGAACTCACATCGAGGGCACGCGCGCGCTCCGGTTCGGCCGTTCGCGCAACAAACAGACCCGGACTCATGACCGCTTCCCTCATGCCGGAAGCCTTCCTGACGATCGTTCCGGCAGCGATGCCAAAACGGGGGAGTTCAAGTAGGCCAAAACGTCTTCCGGGGTGCGGAATGCGGGATCGAGATAATCTGCCGCAAACGATGCGCAGGTTCCCGCCGCCCCAGCGGAGAGAAACCCGATTGCCAGCACGGTGAACGTAGACCATACCGGCAAAACTGGGGCCACCGGGTGCTGCGTGACGGCCACGTTGACAATTCCTCGCTCATCGAGAGCATCGTCCATTCGCGCCTGTTCCAGCTTATTCACATATAGGAGATAGTTTTCCTGGGCAGCTTTCTCAGAACTGAGCAGGTCATCCTGTGTAATTGCATCTTCGCCCAAGGTCTGTGCCATGATCTGGTAGGCAGATTCCTGTCTGACGATTGCTGCCTCGCGGGCTTGCAGCGCGATGAACTGCACTTGGGCTTTCTGCAGTTCCGACTTCGCCCACTCATACTGCGCATTTCTGTCGGTGGTCTCATCTTTCACAGGTAGTGCACTTTCCGTGGCGATTGCCTTCTCAGCTTGAGCAATCTGCTCGTCGACTTCCTGCACCAGGCGGTGGGTCGGCTCGAACTTTGTCAGCAACCCGGTTCGCTTCAACTGCAGATCCAACAGAGTAGACTTCAAAGCCTTGAGCAGTTCGGGATTGTCGGCGACATGAACCAACGTGGTTTCGCGCTCTGGCAATTGCTGAAGCTGCGCTTCCAGTTCCCAAACTCTCTGTTGGGTTTCGGTGAGTTCAACGCGAGTCTGGCGGAAATTGGCATCCACTTCGCTCAACTTTTGCAGCGCCAGGTCGCGTTGCTCTGCCGCCGCCACGACTCCTCGTTTGCCCGTGAAAGAAAGCAACTTCTGCTTCGAGTCCTCCAGTTGACGAAGCGCTTCGGCGGTCTGCAGTTTGAAGAAGCGATACTCGCCGCTGGGACGATGCACCTCCATGTGCTTCTCCAGGTACGCCTTCTCGACCGACTGCAGCACCTTCGCCGCCAACTGCGGATCGCCGGCGGCATATCGGATGGCGATGAGATTCGTTTTCTTGATGGGCTCCACTTTCAATTTCTTTGCCAGCTGTCGCGCCGCCCGCTCCACCCGTTCGGCATTTCCTTCCCCGGGCCGTAGAAAATGGAGCCAATCGCGCCCGCCGATTCCGGTCTCTTGCACGACCGAATGCAGGACCTCATCGTCGCGTACTAACTCCACTTCTGAATTCAATTCTTCTTCCGTGATCTCCATTCGGGTCAGGTCTAGGGGAGCATTCTGCTCGACGGACACGGGAGCATTGGCGCGCCCGCGCCGTAGCAGCACGTTGAGGTGAGCCTCATATTCTGTTCCGACAAACGCAAATAAGATCGCGGCTGTTAGTACCGCTCCTGAGACGCAGACGAAGACCTTCCTCCGGCGGAACAGCACCATCGCCAGCTCCCGGACGGTTGGCAGCGGTACCGATTCTCGCGCCCGAATTAGGTCTTCGTCTGGCATGTGAAGCAACTTCAGTTTCTAAAATTGAGTCGAGTTCATGTACATGCTCACCGCCGGTTTGCTGAGAAAGCGTGCGATCTTCGAAATCGAGTTTTGCGGAACATAAACCAGATCCCCCGGTAGCAAATGCGCATCCTCCCTCAGGCGCCGGTCATTCAGCATTTTTTTCAGGTTGATCAAGCGCGTTTCCATGAGGTCGTCATTCACACGCCGAAACAGGACGACCTGGGAATGTTTTGACTGCGGTGTAAGCCCTCCGGCAATCTGTACGGCTTCAGCCACGGTCGTATCGGAGCGTAATTCGTACTTGCCAGGTTTTCCGACCTCCCCGCCGACGATGAAATAGGGCCTCTCAAAGTCCTTCAGGGACGCCGCAACCTGAGGATCGTGCAGATATCCGCGATAAGCTTTCTGCACCGCTTGAGTGAACTGCTCCATATTCAAACCCTGCGCTTCCACCATGCCGGCGTCTTTCAGCATGACGTAGCCGTCGGGCTGTACGGTGAGGGTTTGATTGAATTCGGGCGCGACTACAAAATCGATTTCCACCACATCGCTGGGGTGTAACCGGTAGAGCGGATGGCGCTGCCCTCCGAGTAAGGGGTTTCCCAGGCCATCCGCTGCCGCCGGCTTTTCGACCGCCGTACTACTGCCTCCCGCTCCTGCCCCGGTTAAGCTGGCTCGGGAAGTATCCTGGTTCCCGCTTAGGTTGCTTTTCTCCTGCGCGGAAAGGGTCGAATAACCCTGCAAAATTGACAGCGCGACTGCTATAAATCGGACGAATATGAAAGCCCGCTTCATGGCTCTCAATGCAAGGTAAGCGCAGTCGGGGCGAGCGGCAAGACATGGGAAGTCTCCTACACCAAAGTGGACCGTGCTCCGCTTTCGGGAAAATTCTCATTGAGCGACGGGATAACTATCCTCTCAATGGGTTGTAGACAATTCAGGAGGTACGGAGTACTCGATTGACCAGGCCCTGTATCTCTTCGGGGACACTACCCGAAAGTAGACTTGAATGTTTGCCGCGTCACGGAGTGGAGATCGCACTTTGCACCTCCGCGAGTTTAGATCCCGCCTTCTGAATTTTGTTTTCGTCGGAAAAGCGTCATATTGCGGCGGGATCTTCGCGCATCACCGTACCATTCCGTACCTTGCGGCGATCGAGAGATTGCACACCGAAAATGGACTTCGCGGCCATGTCCTGACGCGAAAGTTTCGATTCCCATTTTGAAAGTTGTACTAAGATTTTGTGACCAGTTTCCTTGTCGAGCGTTCTGCCACTCCCTACAATCGCGGCGTCATCTTCCTTTTTCAATTTGGGAGATTTGCCGCTTATGACCGCGCCTTCCGCCACTTCCAATGCGATTGGTGTTCTCATCGCCGACTCCAATCGCATGCAGGCGCAACTGCTAACCAGCGCCCTGCGCCGCCGCGCTGAATTTCACATCTCCACCTGCAAGGGAGATACGCTTTCGATCCTTCAGGCCGTCACTTTGAATCCTCCTCGGATCGTAGTTCTTTCGATGAACTCGGCCGTCGACGCCGCGGAAACTGTGACGACCCTGCGCCGCTTTCACCTTTCCTACCCGGAGATTCCGAAGGTTCTGCTGGTCGACACCTGCGATCGAAAACTCGTGGTAAGCGCCTTTCGCTCGGGAGCGCGTGGCGTCTTCTCCATCAATGACGCGAACCTCCACATGTTATGTAAATGTTTGCAGCGCGTTGCCGCGGGACAGATCTGGGCTAACACGGAGCAACTCAATTACGTCGTTGAACTCGTCTCCGAAGTGCCGTCGTTGCGGGTGCTCAACTCGAGCGGCAGTCGTTTGCTCACACCGCGCGAAGAACAGGTCGTGGCCTTAGTGGCCGAAGGCCTGGGAAACCGGCAGATTGCCGACGAACTCAACCTGAGCCCGCACACCGTCAAGAAATATGTTTTTCGAATTTTCGAAAAGCTGGGCGTCTCGACCCGGGTAGAACTCGTGCTGTACGCGGTCCATAACGGCGATCCGCGCCATGCGCATTGGCTTGCGGGCTAGCGCTACATGCCGGCGCGACCCCAACCAGCGAATGTCTGCATTGAAACCTTGCGCTTCGCCCTGTATAACTTGGGACGGAACTCCTTGCCCGACGCGGTCTCCAATCCGGCTCCCGGACCCAAGCCCCGCCGTAGGAGCATCATTGCCGCCGGACTACTCCTTCTCGCGCTGGCTCTGGTAGTGATCTACACCAGCCGTTCCGCATTCTTCAGCCCGCTCGCCCTGGTCGTCGTCACTGCCATCGGACTGGCCGCTCTCTTGCTACAGATCCGTTTCCGCAAAGACCCGAGTACTCCGGTCCGAGCTCCGCTGTGGCTGAATGTGCTGGGACTAATCTTCGCCGTCGCCGCCGTCTTTGCCGACGTTCTTCACCTAAGCCCGAATCTTCTGCTCGTAGCCGCACTGGGAGCCGTTGTCTGCTTCGGCATCAGCGGCACCACGGTGCTGCGCGCCATGCACAAGAAGGCGTGATGCCGGCTTTCGGCTCCGGGCTTTGGCAATTCCGGTGGCGCTTGATCGAGTCGCAGGGTTTCTCAGGAATCTGTGAGGGAAATTAGCCCGGAAGCCGAGGGCCGGAAGCTCTATCTTTTAAACTCCACAGCCACCCTTGTCTCCACCGTCTCAGGCGCTCCGTTCACGCGGTAGGGCTCAAACTTCCACCAGCGCAACGCGTCCATGGCAGCCCGCGCCAGCACGTCCGGGCCATTGAGTGGGTGCATGCTCACCACCGATCCGTCGCGTCCGACGACGATATCGAGAGCAATAATCCCTTGCAGATTCTGCTTGCGCGCGTTCTCGGGATAAGTCGGCGCAACCCGGTGAACTAGCAACCGCTCCATTACTTCGGCGGGAACCTGAATGAGCTTTCCCGCCGAGGCCGCAGTCTCGGAATTCTTCTGTCCGGACTCCAACTCTTCCCATCCTCGATTCCAACGGCCCCAGAACAGCGCTAAGGTAAACACTGCGATGAGAAGCACAAGGATCCACGCCACCGTGAATCGTTTCTTACGCCGGGGCGGCGCTCCCCCGGTCAAAGCTCTGCGTTTTCCCACGCTCGTACGGGCGGTCGGCGCCGTGGCGGTCGGCTTCGCGACGAGTTCCGTCTCCGCGTTCGCCTCTCGAGTCCAATTGCGGATGGCGTCGCGTTGGTCCGCTGGCAAACCTACAAACTCCATGCCGCTGCAGAGTTTGTCCTGATACCGCACAATCGCCCGCGCTCGCAGGGGAGCAGCCACCTGGGACAGGTGTACCTCAACCGCCACCGACTCACCCGGAACTAACTCCTCAGCTAAGATGGCTGCAATCCCTCGCTCGGATACGTTCAGCGAACGTCCTGGAACAGTGTCCGGAATCCCAGAGCGCAGCACGGTCACATCCAGCGCCTCTTGCACTGGGAAGCGAGGCACCCCCCTTCGCGACACCCCACTCCAACCGTGTGCCTGTGCCTCAGTTGCCATTCAGTCCCGTCGCATTTACTGGCATTCCTTCTCGCGGAAACGACCATGTGGGGCAGCCGCCCCGGCTGACCATGTGGGGACAGCCGCCCTCGGCTGTCCGGCCGAGCGAAGCTCGGTGGCTTCTCTCGCTACCGCCGCAACTGCACGATCTCGCTTCCTCTCGCAAACAACACAACGCTCGCCATCCCGATGAACAATCCGTGCTCGATCACGCCGGGCATCTCGCTTAGTGTCCTCGCTAAACCATCCGGATCCGGAATCTGCCCAAACCGGCAATCCAGGATGTGATTATTTTCGTCGGTCAGATACGGCTTGCCATCCGGTCCTTGTCGGAGATGAACATCTGCACCAAGGCTTCCGATGCGCTTCGCGACCAACGCCTGCGCAAATCGGACGACCTCCACCGGGAGCGGAAACTTCCCCAACACGGGAACCTGCTTAGAGGCATCCGCCACAATCACTAACTGTTTGGTTGCCGAGGCAACAATCTTTTCCCGGAGCATGGCGCCGCCGCCGCCTTTGATCAAGCGCAGTTGCGGGTCGACCTCGTCGGCGCCATCCACCGTGACGGCGATCTCCTGGCACTCGTCCAGAGTTGTCAGCGGAATACCCAGGCTCTGAGCCAACTCGCGCGAACGAATCGACGTCGGGATACCGCGAACTCGGAGTCCCTCCTTCACCTTTTCGGCGAGCAGCTTGATGAAATAAGCCGCAGTTGATCCCGTCCCCAGCCCGACCACTTGCCCGTCTTGGATGAACTGCAAGCTCGCCCGCGCCGCTGCCTCTTTTTCCTGATCGTTCGCCATTCGTCTCCGTGAATCCATTGATAACCGAGCGTAAAACTCGTCAGTGAGCTAACTGCGGGAACAGTTCATCCCAAAGCCTTTTCCGTGTAAATCAAATATCCGGCAAGGACCAAGCCAAAGACCACCGTGATGATGGTAATCAGATCCAGCACAAATCCCGCAGGCTCGAAAGTTCCGGTATCTAGCTGAGCGCGCGTCCTGCGATAACGCACCAGTCCAGCGACTACGACCGCAACTCCGGCCACAATCGTGAAAGACCCCATCATGACGGAAATGCCCCCGCTTCGGACAACGTGCCCCTGCAGCGCCGTCAACTGCCGCATGGCAATCGAGAACCGTCCAATCGCGAATCCAAACACTACAATCGCAGCCCCGGTCCGCACCCACGCTAGAAAAGTCCTCTCGTTGGCCAGGTGGTCGCTGGCGCGGTGTGAATTAGAATTTTCCGCCACTCACTCTCCTCAGGACACCGCCTGCATTATTCCACAGCCTTCGCAATCACAATGCCGGCCCCGGCAAGATTCTTGATGAGGTCCGCCGGCACTCCGTGGCGCTCTCTCAGATACTCCGCATCGTTGTAAGTGACGGAAACTTTACCAGCCGCGTCCTCGGCCACAAGCGCCTTCAGCGGTAGATCAATCGCCAGGCTCGGAGCCGCCACCATCAGCGGAGTGCCGGCCTTGGGACTGCCAAAAATGAGCACCTTGGTCGGCCTCATCTTCAATCCAACTTTCTCCGCCTCGCCGCTGTGATCCACCACGGCAAACACTTGCAACCCCTTCGCGGCAAAAGCTGCCTGCAGCCGTTTCATGGTTTCGTCCACGGAATAACGACTCGCCACCTGAATCAATCCATTTTCGCTTGGCATATCTCTTTCTCCAGAACCCGACTCCGAATCTGGACCCTTAGCCGCTAGATTTTAAGGAAAACATCGAACCGCTCCAAGCGCACCTGCAAGTACTCTGGCACTTTTGTTCTTGAAATTCGCACCCCGACAGGACGTGGTCCGGTAGACTACGCCGGTGGAGA
This sequence comes from uncultured Acidobacteriaceae bacterium, assembly GCA_963708335.1. Taxonomy (GTDB): domain Bacteria; phylum Acidobacteriota; class Terriglobia; order Terriglobales; family Acidobacteriaceae; genus Sulfotelmatobacter. The sequence goes on from OY970205.1 coordinate 1,307,668, forward strand.
CGAAAACATGCTAAATGTGAGACCGTCCCGAATTGCAAAATATGCCGGATTTGTGGCCCTTACAGCTTACATTCTTCTCGCAGCACTGAACGCACCTGCCCAAGCCAACTACCAGCCATCTCCCGAAAACCTGCAAGCGCGCCGCGAATTTCAGGACATGAAATTCGGCATGTTCATTCACTGGGGCGTCTATAGCGTCCTCGGCGACGGGGAATGGGTATTCCACAATCGCAAGTTGAAAGTCGACGAATACAATCGCCTGCCGGCATTTTTCGATCCCGAGAAATTCGACGCCAAGACATGGGTCGCGCTCGCAAAGGCGGCCGGAATGAAGTACATCACCATCACCTCGCGCCATCATGATGGCTTCGCGATGTTCGACTCCAAAGTCTCCGACTGGAACATCGTGCAGCGTACGCCTTACAAAAAAGATCCTTTAAAGATGCTCGCCGACGAGTGCCACCGCCAAGGCATCAAGCTCTTTTTCTATTATTCGCAACTCGATTGGCACAATCCCGACTACTATCCGCGAGGCGCCACCAACTGGGACAATGGCCGCCCCAACCAGGGCGACTGGAATGCCTATCTCGATACCTACATGGATGGCCAGTTGCGCGAGCTACTCACTAACTATGGCCCGATTGGCGGCATCTGGTTCGACGGCATGTGGGACAAGCCCGACGCCGACTGGCATCTGCCGAAGACCTACGCGCTCATTCATCAGTTGCAGCCCGCCGCGCTGATCATTCCCAATCATCATCAGACCCCGAAGCCGGGCGAGGACGTGCAGACGTTTGAGCGCGATCTTCCCGGCCAAAATACCGCTGGCTTCAATACGAACTACGTCAGCACTCAACTTCCGCTGGAGAGTTCCGACACGCTCAACGGCTCATGGGGCTTCAACATTGGAGACAGCAACTACAAGAGTGCGGATGAACTGGTACGACGTCTGGTGCGCTCCGCCGGTAACAATTCCAACCTGCTGCTGAACATTGGGCCATACCCGAACGGCGAGATCGATCCGCAGTTTGTCACGCGCCTGCACGCCGTCGGCGAATGGCTTTCAAAATACGGAGATTCGATCTATGGCACGCGCGGAGGACCGATCTCTTCAGGAGACTGGGGAGTCACGACACAGAAAGAAAACAAGATTTACGTGCACGTGCTGAACTGGAATGCTCCGCTACTTGCCCTGCCGCCGAACTCAGCAAAAATCACTTCAGCAAATTCGCTGTCGGGCAACTCTGCCGAAGAATTTACGCAAAATGCCAGCGGCATAATCCTTAAACTTCCCGAGGCTAAGGCTGGCGAGGTCGACCGCGTGATCGTGCTGAATCTGGTCAAGTGAACCCGGTCAACCTGAGGAGTTGCACGAGTTCACAATAGATAGTAGGAAGTTATTCTCTTGCTGTTTTAGTGTGCTCGATCGCAGTTAATTGCCCGAAGTAGTAGGGATAGAGGAAGCGAAAATAACCGGAGGACCTAACGTGGTCTAAATACCGTGCGCTCCCGCTGTAGTCATAAAGGCGGGAGCGCAATCTACTCGACGGGGAAATTCGTAAATTCAAGAGTGCGAGTCCTACGACTGGCAAATCTTTTCCAGCGCGAAGCGGCTGCGGATCACGAGTGTTGCGCCTTTCATCTGCATCAGCTGCTTTTTCTTGAATTCAGAGAACAGCCGGCTGACGGTTTCACGAGTTGTTCCGATAATCTCGGCAACCTCTTCGTGAGTCATGGTGAGCTTCACTTGAGCTGAACCGTCGTCTTGCGCAGTCTTGCTGGACCAGGAGAGAAGCAGCTTGGCAAATTTTTCAGACGGCGAGACAGCGAGTCCGAGCGTTCGGATCTCCTCGTAGGCCGTGTAATAGTTGCGGCTCAACTGCTGGGCGACGCGCATGGCCACTTCCGGAAAATCCTTCAGCATGTGCAGGAAAGAATCACGCGGAACGAAATTCGCCTGGCCCGGCTCCATCATCTCTGCAGTCACTTCGTAGGGCCGATTCGACACCACTGCATTCAGTCCGAGAATGTCTCCGGAGTCAGAGACCTTCGTAATAATGGTCTTGCCTTCGCGCGAAGAGGTGGAAAGCTTGGCCTTACCGGCACAGAGAACGAACACACCTCGGGGCTGCTGCCCCTCGATAAACAGCATGGCAGACTTGGGATACACGGCAGTAGACTTGACATCGTTCAGGCGTTGCGCAGCAGGTAAAGAAAGATTGCAGAATAAGTGTTCGCCTCGTACCGGGCAGGTAACGCAATTATCAAGAATATTTAGACCATACGGAGCTCGCATCACAACCTCCCTCGGGCAAGCCTGCCGAAGATCCTCAGCATCGGGTCGCCCACATTAGAGATAAGGCACGATGCGCGCCACTCTGAACGGTCTTGCGGGAGGTGGCAAGGAAAGGGTATCTATCAGAAACGGCGGGACTTATGAATCATGCGTAGGATCAAGAGACGCCCCTCTAGAAGTTCCAGAGCCTGGATTTGGGTTATTTCCCGCACAGCGGTGCGTGATCTGGATCACCAATCTTTGTGACTTTGATAACTATCCTTCAGCCCAGGGGTGATCCGGTCAGCTTGTTCAAGGTCGGGCCGCGGGTCGGTCCCGGCCAATGCCCACAAACCTCCCCATAGGCCCACAGCAATGAACAGACTGGACCATTCGTTAGGATCGCGCGGCGCCCCCGGAATACCATAGAGTCCGAAAACTCTGGGCAGATGGAGGGTGACCACCCAGATCGCGAACATGAGGCCGGTTCCTGCCGCCCCCCACCGTTGCAGCAAATTCAGGCCAACGCTCACGCCGCCTGCAATAAACGCAACCCCGAAGAATGCGACCCAAAACACGCGCCACGGAATCCAATGCGGTATCAGGGTTGCGATGAACCCGAGAGCCAGGAAATGATCGATTCCGAATACGACGAGCGCCAACCCCAGCACGAAACGGCTGCCGCGTGCCAGCAGCGGCGTCAAACCGTGTCCCGCGAAGAGCCAGGCGAGGCTGGCCACAGCTAGCGGCTCAAACGCGGTCGTACGCAGCGAGATACTTCCCACATTAGCTGCGTTTTTCGGAACATCGAGGGCGAGCGCGCACAGAAATAGAAGAGCGGACAGTGTCATGGCGGCCATGCGTAGCGTCGTCCGAAACAAAAGTCCCACACCGCACAACACCCAGATGACTCCAAACGAATAAGCAATCCAAGGATTTGCGGGCAGCCAGGGAAGTGCCGGAATGACGGCGTACTGAGGCCCAAGGGAGTAACCAACATATCGAGCACACACCAGCGTCTCCACGCCCAAACCGATGATCGCGAGCGAGAACACTACACGGCCGAGGTTAAACAGAATCCCCGCTCCTTCAAATCGCATTCTCTCCGCCGGAACTCCTTCGGGCATTTCCTTTTCCTCAGAGAATCCAACTTCCCAGAGCAAATAGTTGGAGAACAAGAAGCTTGGCTAGGGCTCGGCGACGATCGGCAGGGCCGAGGGCGTCTGCAACCGCTCCCTGTAAATAAGCCGTTTTGGCGCCACTTCGCCCACCGCATCCACGTGGACAACGTATTCGCCTGGAGGTAAGGTTTCGCCAAAGGGCAACTCCTTGCCGACCGTCGCCCGGCGCAAATTGAAGTGCTGGTATCCGATAGCTGTCGCGCGGCCATTGGGGGCAACCGCCAGAACGATGAAGGTTAAGTCGATATCGTCGGGCGTGGCGTTCGAAACTTCCACGCTGCCGTCAATCCGGTTGCCGCTAACTCGCGCCGGCGTCTTCCAGTTCAGCGTCATCCCAGAGCGCACATGAAGCACGAACACTTTTTGCACCCGCTGCTGCGGCTTGCCTCCGTCTCCCACCGAAACCGTGAACTGAAACTCTCCGGTCCGCTCCGGTTGGCCATGAAGCAGCCCATCATCCTCAAGCTTTAGGCCCTGGGGTAACGCCCCCTTTTCCAACCGCCAATGGAGTACGGGCACGCCTCCGTGTGCCCGAAATCGAAGCTCATAGGAAGCGTGCGGATAGGTATCCGGCAAATCCGATTCATTTTCGATGATCAGCGACGGGCCGTCCTGCGGCGCCGTAACGCTTGGAGTTTCAGGATGCTGGCCTTCGGGCGTGGCGAGCCCCAGTTGGCAAGCCGCCATCGACGCCGCGCAGGCCAGCACCACGATCAGATCTACAACCTGCCGCATGGAGAATTTCATTATGTCGCCAACTCTATGCAATCGCGGCCAGAGCTTTTGTTCCCTATCCTATCCACTTGTGATGCCCTATAGGAACGTGGGATGCGCCCAATCTTGTACCACGTCTTGCGGCTCAGACGGAAGTCACGTTGACTTAGTTTTAATATTTCTGAAAAACTATTCATTTGAAGTACTCTTGATCCGTCTCTGTCCATGGAACTGTTACTCAATCTTGCGTGGCTGCTTTTGGCGCTGCCTGCCTTCTGGTTATGGCGCAACTCCAAAACCGCGCCGTTTGGCCGCAGGTTTAATGCTCTGCAATGCCTCCTGGCTCTGGGATGCATGCTGGTCATCCTCTTCCCAGTAGTCTCGGCCACGGACGATCTGCGCGCCATGCGCAGCGAAATGGAAGAATCGCCGGCCAGCAAGCGGACCATGCGCGCGGCTAGCAACGATAAGGCCTCGTCGGCGAAATGGCAAAGCCCGCCAGCGTTATTAACGGCTTCCCGTTTTTTGATCGTAAGTGACCAAGGCTGGCCACCATTGCCGGTCCTCGGCTTGTTGGCACCAGCGTCGCCTGTGATCAAGCAGGCGACTCGCGCTCCCCCTGTTCTCTTCCTCAGCTAGCTCTTCAAATCGCCGATCGTTTGCAAAAAACGGCGAAGTCTCTATTTATCTTTACGAATTTCCTAGGCTGGAAACGCCATAGTCGTGTTGCCGGTCGAATGGACAGCGGGCAATTCCCCGGGACCTCATCCATTTCTGGCCGCACAAGCGGACGCCCGATGGAGTTCTTGATGCACTCGACATTCTTAGTAACCACCGCAGTCACGCTGGCGCTGGGCGCGGTCTGCCTGCCTGCGCAGAGCACGCCCCAGGCTGCACCCTCAGCCCCGCCTCAGGTATGGACTTGGGACACGGTTAAAGAACATTTCGAGCTCAGTAATACGACGTTGATGGCGAGCCGGTTGAATATCGACGAATTGAAGGCGCAAGAGATTACCGCCCACCTTCGCCCCAACCCAGACTTTACCCTTTCAGCGGATGGTACGCAGATCGCTCCCAGCCACGGCGTCTGGACGCCCTTTGCCGGCACCTTCGTCTCGCCCGGCGTCAGTTACCTGTTCGAGCGGCGAAACAAGCGCAATCTGCGTTTCGAGGCTGCCAAGCAAGGCACCGCCGTCGGAGCCGCCCAGGCGTCCGACTCGGAACGCACTTTGCTTTTCAATCTGCGCACCGCGTTCGTCGGAGTCCTCCAGGCCAAGGCCGTTGTGCATCTGGCGCAGGAAAATCTGGACTACTACGACAAGATCCTGAAAGTCAGCCGCGACCGCTTCCAGGCCGGAGACATCGCTCAAATTGATCTCGACAGGCTGGAACTCCAGCGCCTCCAATATGAGTCGGACCTGCAGACCGCCCTGGTCAATCTACGTACCAGCAAAATCAATCTGCTCGCATTGCTTGATGACCGCCGGCCGGTGGACAGCTTTGATGTCCAGGGGCCGTTTGATTTCAGCGAAGACCTCCTCGCTCTGGACGAATATCGCAAAGACGCATTGGATGCGCGTCCGGACCTTCGCGCTGCTTTGCTTTCGGTGAAGCAGGCGGAAACTAACTATCAACTAGCGGTCGCCGATGGCTCGACCGATCCGACCGTCGGAGTCTGGTTCACGCACAACGGATCATTCAACAATCCTGACGCACTCAACACACTGGGAGCCAGCGTCAGTATTCCGTTGCGTGTCTTTGACCGCAACCAGGGCGAAAAGTTACGCACGAAAATTGATATCAACCGCAATGAGAAGCTGCGCCAGGGCGTAGAAACTCAGGTCTACGCCGACGTGGATTCCGCCTACGCAACCCTGAGCAGCAATCTGACTCTGTTGCGTCCTTACAAACAAAAATATCTGGCGCAAGCGGTGCGCGTACGCGACACGATTCTTTTCTCCTACCAGCACGGCGGCGCGTCGCTGCTGGACTTTTTCAATGCCGAAAGCGACTACCGCACCGTGCAACTGAGCTACGTCAACCTTGTCGGATCTTATCTGACGGCTGCGGCACAGTTGAACCAGGCGGTGGGGCGCGAGGTCATCCCATGAAGATCCATTCTCTATTCCGAATCCTGCCGGCAGCTTTGTTTGCGCTGACGGCACTCTCACTCGTTGCCTGCAACCGAGGCAAAGCCGACCCGAAAGCCGAGGCGCCGCCGAAAGCAGTCGTCGAACCCGATCTGGACGCCAACAATTTCAGAGTGGATCATCCGGAACAGTTCCCCTTGGCCACAGCGGTCGAGCACAAAGCCGTTCCGGCTCTGAATGTGACTGGAGTCGTACAACCCGACATCTCGCGCGCCGTGCCCGTGATCTCCCTGGCTGCCGGGCGAGTTGTGGAGATTAAGGCCCGATTAGGCGATGTGGTGAAGAAAGGCCAGGTCTTGCTGAGGGTTCAGAGCAACGATGTTTCCGGGGCTTATCAAACTTATTTAAAAGCGGTGAATGACGAGCGCCTGGCTCGCATTCAATTGGAGCGTGCCCAGATCCTTTACGAGAAAGGCGCGGTCGCCAAAAGTGCGCTCGAGCAAGCCGAAGCCACCGAACAGGACTCTAAGGCCGATCTGGAGCACGCCACCGAAGGATTGCGGGTTCTCGGCATCAACAAGGACCATCCGTCGGAAGTCGTAGACTTGGTCGCGCCTATCTCCGGCGTCATCTCCGACCAGCAGGTAACGAACGCCTCCGGCGTGCAAGGATTGGGCTCTCCGAATCCATTCACGATTTCAGACCTCTCCTATGTCTGGATTATCTGCGACGTCTACGAAAATGATCTCGACGCGGTGCGTGTCGGTGACTATGCCGACATCCGTCTTAACGCCTATCCCAATCAGGTTTTCAAGGGACGCGTCGACAACATTCTGCCGGTTCTCGATCCCAATCTTCGTACCGCTAAGGTGCGCATCGAGGTCAGAAATCCCGGGCTGATGCGAATTGGAATGTTCGTCACAGCAACGTTCTACGGGAAAAAACCTGAGCCACACTCCGCGGTCCCTGCCAGTGCGGTTTTGCATTTGCATGACCGCGACTGGGTCTACCTGCCGTTGGGGAGTGGCCACTTCAAGCGCGTGGAAGTCGTCACCGGCAACATGTTGCCCGACAAGCAGCAGGAGATCGTTTCCGGAATCAAGCCGGGCGATCAGGTGGTGTCGAATGCGCTCGACCTGCAAAACACGGTGGAGCAATAAATGGCGCGCAATAAGGGGAAGAACATAAGATGATTCGCCGTGTTGTCGATTTCGCGCTCAGCAATCGCCTGCTTGTGTTGGGGCTGGCCTTCGTGCTGTTCGCGTGGGGAATCATTTCCTTTCATAATCTGCCTATCGAAGCCTATCCCGACGTTGCCGATAACTACGTCGAGATCATCACGCAGTGGCCGGGCATTTCCGCGGAACAGATCGAGCAGCAGGTCACCATCCCGTTGGAGACTGCCGTGAACGGGATCCCTGGCATTGTGCACCTGCGCTCTTTCTCGCTCTTCGGTCTTTCCGATCTGAAGCTCATCTTCGAGGACGGAAGCGACAACGCCTGGAACCGCGAACGGGTTCTGGAGCGCCTCAGCCAGGTCACGTTGCCGCCAAACGTGACTCCGCAGATGGGCACTGACTGGAGCCCGGTTGGCCAAATCTATTTCTTCACGCTGCACAGCTCCAATCCGCAATATGACGCGATGGAGTTGAAATCTCTGGAAGACTGGGTCGTCGAAAAAAATCTCAAATCCGTTCCCGACATTGTCGATGTGGCCAGCTTCGGCGGTCCCACCCGCGAATATCAGGTTCGCGTCGACCCTAACAAACTTGTTGCTTACGGCCTAAGTCTCGCGCAGGTCGAGCAGCAACTCAGCAACAACAACGCGAACGCCGGCGGCAGCTTTATCCAGGAAGGCCTGCAACAGATCAATGTCCGCGAAGTCGGGCTCGTCGATAAAGTTCGCGACATTGAGCAGACCGTCATCCTCACCAAGAACGGAACGCCGCTTCGCGTCAGAGATATTGCCGTGGTTTCGCAGGGTCCGAAGATAAGGCTGGGTCAGTTCGCTCGCGCTATTCACCGCGAGAACGGGAAGATCATCGACAATGATGACGTGGTCTCCGGCATCGCCCTGCTCCGCAAAGGAGCCGACGCCGATCCTGCCCTTAAAGCCCTCCACGAAAAAATTCAGGAGATGAACGATCACATCCTGCCGCGGGGAGTGAAGATTGTTCCTTTCATCGATCGCAGCGACCTGGTCCATTTCACTAGCCACACGGTGCTCCACAACCTGACTGAAGGAATGATTCTTGTCTCGATCATCCTCTTCCTGTTCCTTGGCAACATCAGGGGCGCGTTGATCGTTGCGGCCACGATTCCGTTTTCTCTGCTGTTCGCATCCATCTGCCTCGACTTGAAGCAGATACCCGCGAATCTTCTTTCTCTCGGTGCGCTGGACTTCGGCATGGTGGTTGACGGCGCTGTGGTCATGATCGAAAACATCGTCCGCCACATGAGTTTGGCCAATGGCACGAAGACCCCGATCGAAAAGATCAGCGACGCTTCCCACGAGGTCCAGCGTCCCGTGTTTTATGCGATCGCCATCATCATCACCGCATACTTACCGATTTTTACTCTGCAGCGAGTCGAAGGACGCCTGTTTCATCCCATGGCGTGGACGGTTGCTTTCGCGCTTCTGGGCGCCCTGCTGTTCTCCATCCTGATTGCGCCGGTGCTTGCCAGTTTCGCCTTCGCCAAAGGAGCAAAAGAATGGCACAACCCGGTGATGCACTTTGTGATCGAACGCTACCGCATTGCGGTTCGATGGGCCATTCGTCGCCGCTGGATTACGGTCGGCGTCTGCCTGTTCTTCGTGATCGTCGGAAATTATCTTGCCTTTAGCGGCGTCATTGGCTCTGAATTTCTTCCGCATCTCGATGAAGGCGCTCTGTGGGTCCGTGGCACGCTTGCTCCTAGCACCGGGCCCGACGAAGGGATCCGTGTTGCCAATCAGGCTCGCATTATCCTCTGCTCTTTTCCCGAAGTGCCGCAGTGCACCAGCCAGGTGGGCCGTCCAGATGACGGAACCGATACCACCGGATTTTTTAATACCGAATACTTCGTCGATCTAAAACCGAAAGAAGACTGGCGGCCCGTCTTCCACGAAAACAAGGACGAACTCATCGCCGCCATGCAGCGCGAACTCGACAAAATTCCCGGCGTCCTCTGGGGATTCTCGCAGCCCATTGAAGACAACATGGAAGAGGCGGTCAGCGGTGTCAAAGGCGAACTTGCCACCAAAATCTACGGCGATGATTTAAAGACTCTGGAAGAGAAAGCAGATCAGATCGTCGCCGTCATGCGCAAGGTTCAGGGAATTGAAGACCTCGGAGTCTTCCGCGTTCTCGGCCAGCCGAATCTGAACGTCACCGTGAATCGTGACGCCGCCGCTCGTTATCAGATCAACGTCGCCGACGTACAGGATGCGATTCAAACCGCGGTCGGCGGCAACGCCTTTAGCCAGGTTCTGCAAGGAGAGGCTCGGTACGACCTGGTGGTACGGTATCTGCCGCAATTCCGCGACACTCAGGAAGCCATCGAAAGAATTCGTTTGCTTTCGCCTTCAGGAGAGCGCGTTTCGCTGGCACAGCTCTGCAACATACAGATCGCTGACGGCGGCTCTGAGATTTATCGCGAAGGCAACCAGCGTTATATCGCCATCAAATACAGCGTTCGCGGCCGCGATCTGGGCAGCGCCGTCGAAGAAGCGATTGAGAAAGTAAACCAGAAAGTGAACTTGCCCACCGGTTACCATCTACAGTGGGAGGGGGAATACGCTAGTCAGAAGCGCGCGAATGCGCGCTTGCTGATTGTGCTGCCGATTACTATCCTCATCATCTTCATCATCCTTTACACGATGTTTAAATCGTTTAAATGGTCCATGCTGATTATGGCGAATGTCGCCATAGCGCCGATTGGCGGCCTGCTTGCCCTTCTTTTCACCGGCACGAACTTCAGCGTCTCGTCCGGCGTTGGATTCCTGGCACTTTTCGGAGTCTCGGTGCAGACCGGCGTCATCATGCTGGAATACATCAACCAGTTGCGCGTCCGCCGATACACTGTCGAGGAAGCCGCGGTCGAGGGCGCGGTGCTAAGACTGCGTCCCATCATGATGACCATGCTGGTCGCGACCTTGGGTTTGCTGCCCGCCGCCATGTCCCACGCTATCGGATCGGACTCGCAACGTCCCTTCGCGATCGTCATTGTCGGCGGCCTGATGGCGGCCTTAGTCATGAGCATTTTTCTGCTGCCCACGCTTTACGTGTGGATCGCCAGCGACCGCGACATTCTGCCGCATGCTGAGCATGGATTCGCCGAGGGAGAGCACGTCGACTAGGTGTTAGAACGCAGATCCGCCACGGATTCGCACGGATCGACACGGATAAATTTGTGGGGAACTCTTGTGCCGCTGGTTGAATGATTGCTGATGGGAAGGCCGGAGCCAAGCTGGAGTTAGAAGCTGAGAGCTGATGGCTGATAGCTGAGAGCTGCCGTAAAAAAATTAAGAGTTCCGAGGTGGTGTGGGGTCCATTCGTCTCGGCCAGTAGCTCGCGTTTGACCCTTGCTCGACCTGCTTTCGCTGCTTCCCTTGCGGGCCGCTGCGCGCGATCTTCGCTTGGGCTCCGGGCTCACCGCCAACCGGATAAATCTACCCTACGCCTCGGAACTCTATCTCGCCTTCAACATTTCTTCTTCATTCTCCTCGACCAGCGCTTTGCTATAGACCCTCGCTCACCCTCCTTCCCAATCTTGCGATCAGGAAAGTGACTTCGCTTGAGCCCCGGACGCCGCACCAACCGGAAAAACTTAAGAAGCTGTCAAAGAACGATCCTGTTGTACTCCTTCTAGAAATAAGGTCAATGGAAAATCGCGCTCCGTAACATCCGCATTTTCAATCGAGTGCAGCCTGTCCACAAGCCGCTGACCGGATTTAGTGCAGCCCCGCAAATCATTTTTGGCAGACCTCGCGCCATACGCGGCTTTCCACGGTCTATATCGATAGGAATCGATGCTAGGCCATGGCGATCACGTTGCGCAGCTTGTGAAAATCCAGCACTTCCAGCGTCTGGCGCGGCATCCGGACCCTGATTGTGTGGGGACAGCCGCCCTCGGCTGTCCATCGAGCGCAGCTCGATGGGTCGATTCCAGGCAAGAACGCTGAACTCTTGGTCGAGTCAGATAAAGCAGGCCCAATTGAAACAATTTCCACGTAAGAACCCGCTGGATTCACTGTTAGACGACCTCTACAATTTCGTCCACTAGTCGCTTGTCGTCCTCACTCGCCCCAGTCAGTTCGAATGAGTTCGTTACAGCGGCCTTGCCTTTTTCGACGCTGGTGATGACGTAGGAGCAGCCAATCCAATGGGCCTCGGCTAAGTCGGTAGACGACCAGCGGGCAGGATGATCTGGGTGGGAGTGATAGAAACCGACAATGTCTTCGCCCCGCTCCCGGCCCTGGCGCTGAATCCGTACAAGTTCCTTGGGATCGATGTTGTAACGGTTGTGGGCGGAGTCGGTGCGCGTGTTGCCACAACGGGCGGTCGAGGTCACAACACGGGATCCATCGTCCTCGACGCGGCCGAGCAAGATGCCGCAGCATTCGTGAGGGTATGTTTCCTCACCGTGCCGGCGGAGGGAGTCGTAGTCTGCGCGTATGAGCCTGAGCATGGCAACAATTGTTGATTGTTGATTGTTGATTGCTGATTGTTGATTGTTGATTGAAACCGATTCGCCAGAAGCCTTTCAATCAGCAATCAAAAATCACCAATCATCAATGGCTTTATCCCTCGCTCCAGAATCTCTCGCTCAAATATTTGTCGCCAGAATCGCACAGGATAGTCACGATGACCGCTTCTCGGCCCTTTCTTGGCGACAATTCGCGGGCGATCTTCAAGCATCCCACCACGGCAGCCGCTGCGGAAATACCGACCAACAGTCCCGCGTTGCGCGAGAGATGACGCGCCATGGCATAGGCGTCCTCGGTGGCGATTTCAAGATTCTCGTCGGCGAGCCGAGGATCGTAAATTTTCGGCACGATAGCGCTGCCCATGTGCTTCGCGCCTTCAATCCCATGAAACGACGAGTCCGGTTGCAGCGAAACACATTGCACCGCCGGATTCAATTCCTTGAGCCGGCGGGTTGTGCCCACAAACGTGCCACTCGTGCCCAGCATCGAAACGAAATGTGTGACGCGTCCCTGAGTCTGCTGCCAAATTTCGTTGGCCGTCCCGTGATAGTGCGCCTTCCAGTTGGCTTCGTTGGAATATTGGTCGGCATAAAAATATTGATCGGGATGGTTCCGGGCAAGTTCTCGGGCCATGCGAATAGCGCCGTCAGAACCGTCGGCGGGATCGGTATAAAGGATGTTCGCGCCATATCCCTGGAGAATTTGCTTGCGTTCGCGCGAAACATTTTCCGGCATGCACAGCGTGACGGGAAATCTCTCAGCCGCTCCCAGCATCGCATAGGCAATGCCAGTATTTCCGCTGGTGGCATCGAGCAAAATCCGGCCGGAACGAAGTTGCCCGTTGCGTCGGGCTTGGGCAACGATGTTGGCCGCGGCGCGGTCCTTCACCGACCCGCCGGGGTTGTACCATTCGGCCTTACCCAGAAGTGCTACGCCCGGCAGGTCGCGCGTGAGCGCATCCAAACGCAGCAGCGGCGTGTTGCCGATCCGCTCCACCAGGCTGTGGCCCAGGGTTTCACCAAGTCCTACGGCGCTTTGCCGCGAGTCCTCGGGTTTTGCCGCAGTCGACATTGCTACCAATCTTGTAGATCCATATGCCATGGTGTACCGCAACGCCGTGACCAACGTAACGTGCTATGTGGCCGCAAACATTATATGTAGTAGCTTGCTTAGATGAATAAGCTTCGCCCGGCGATGCAGCTTGTGTAAAGTTACGCCCGGTCGTTATAAAGGATGCATCTAATAAACCGCATAGGCCGGCAAGGAAAGGTCGACGTAAAACGAAATGGCCAAAACTATTGAAGCACGAACCTACGAGGAAGCGCTAGCCTGGTTGCGCGATCACGGGTTCGACGTGACCGACGCACCCGGCACCAATGGCCGCGTCTTCTTGCGCAAATATAACGTCTCGGCCGCCATTCAGAAGGGGCCCGATGACACGGTGAAGATTTTCGCATACCCCGGCTACTTGATTGGCAGCGAAATTTCGAAATTGGTCAACCGCGGGTACCAGCAGTTTCTTAAGACCTCAAAAACAGAAATTCCGGCGACTGCCGAGCACTTGAAGGCGCTGCAACAGTTCTCCGAGGAATTGAAGGAAGCACTGGGTCTTCCCAGTCTGTACAACGAGTCGCTCGGAACCGTGAGCGAGGCTTATCAGTACGACCGCATCGAAAATCGCGACAAAGCTCCCGTAGATCGTCCGAAGCGTCCATGGGAAGTTGCGGGCAAAGCGGCCATCGCAGCGAAGAAGGGCCGCGCTTAGGCCTGCTCTCAGCAAGCCCCAAGCAGAATGTCCACCGTTAGCTGGTCCAGCCTTTCGTACGGAAGGCGCTTCTTCATAATCGCGTCCTTATCGAAAACATGCGACAGCAATGCCGCCGATCCCTTGTCTGAATAACGGCCCGCTTTCGGTGTGCCGGGGACTGCCGTCGAGACCTCCTTAACGATTGCTTGGATCTCTTCGTGCGCGTTCCAGCGCGCGGCCTTTTCTTTGAGAATCAAATAAGTTCGCATGCAGCCGCGGGCAAAATCTTTCACTCCGTCATAATTTTCCGTGCGGTAGGCATGCGCATCGAAGTGCCGCGGCCCATCGTAGCCCACGTCTTCCAGAAACTTCACCAGCCAGAACGCAGACTTGGGATTGGCCGAGCCGAACCGCAGATCCTGGTCGTAGCGTCCGGGCGCTTGATCGTTCAAGTCGATGTGAAAAAGTTTGCCGGCCTCCCAGGCTTGGGCAACGCCGTGCATGAAGTTGAGTCCCGCCATTTGTTCGTGCGCGACTTCGGGATTCACCCCAACCATTTCTGGACGATCGAGCGTGGGAATGAACCCGAGATAATGTCCCGTGGTTGCCATATAAATGTCGCCACGCGGCTCGTTGGGCTTGGCCTCCAGGGCGAAGCGATATCCATAGCCACGAGCGATGTTGTACTCGCAAAGATAATTGACGGCTTCGCGCAGGCGTTTGACGGCTTCGTCGGCGCGGCGGCAAGCATCGGTCTCAACGCCTTCGCGGCCGCCCCACAAGACAAAAATCTTTGCCCCCAGCTCCGCGCCAAGGTCCATCGCGCGCATGGTTTTCTGCAGCGCATACGCGCGCACTTCAGGATCGTTGGCGGTAAAGGCTCCGTCGCGAAATACGGGATGAAAAAATAAAGACACGGTCGCCATCGGCACGACCACACCACTTTCCTGACAGGCCTTGCGGAATTCTCGAACGATGCGGTCGCGTTCCGCCGGCGTAGCGTCAATTGGGACCAGGTCGTTGTCGTGCAGGTTCACGCCCCACGCCCCAATCTCGCCCAGCACAGAGGCGATCTCTGTCGGCGGCAAGGTTGGCCGCACGGCATCACCGAAGGGGTCGCGACCGCGATTCCCCAAGGTCCAGAGTCCAAATGAAAATTTATGTTCGGGCTGGGGTTGGTAAGGTTCGTTGCTGTTCGACCGTACTTTCTTTCCAGTTGTCATTGATCCTCCGGCGGATTCAGTGGCGGCGGAGACGAAGCGATCTTCCCCACCAGGTTGTCCTCCGCTTTCTTATGAAGTTCCTGAACCTTATGAAGTTCCTTCTCCGCAGCCGCCGCTTTTCCCTGTGCCTGATACAAACGTCCGAGTTGGTAGTGAGCGTCGGGCAGATCCGGATCGAGAGCTACAGCGTGAAGCAGAGCGTCCTTGGCCTGCCCGTAATTCTTCTGCTGCAGGTAAATCGCACCCAAGTCGACATAAACAATCCGAATGTTCTTCTGGATGTTCTGAGCGCGTTTGAGCAGAGACAGCGCTTCATCCAGATGATTGCTCTTCCATTCGATGTCGCCGAGATACGCCAGCGACTGAGCATGGCCTGGGTCAGCCGCCAGTTCCTTCTGGAACTGTTTCCTGGCCCCGTCGTCCTGATGCGATTTCCAGTAGAGATAGCCCAGTCCAAAATGAACATTGGGCTCCTCGGGCGAGATTTTCGCTGCCGCTTCAAATTCGGCGATGGCTTCTGAAGTCCTACCCAACCCGTCCAAGGCCTCGCCCATAAGCACGTGAGCGGCGGCGGAGTCGGGGCTCTGTTCCAACAGTTGGCGAAATTCGTCCTGCGCGCAGGAATAGATTTTGGCCCAGAGGCAGCTTTGCGCCAGCAGGCGATGCAGTTCCACATTGCTCGGATCGCTCCTCGCAGCAGGCTCCAGATATTTGACGGCCTCAGCGAACCGCTGTGAGCCGTAGTAGCTGAGGCCCAGCAGCGTGCGGGCCTGGTTGTTGGACGGATCCGATTTCAGCGCGGCACGCAGTGCAACGGCTGCGCTCCTGAAATGTCCCTGCTTGAATTCCGCCAGCCCCAGGTTGAGTTCGACGCCCGGCAGGTTAGGATTCAGTGCCAACGCTTTCCGGTAGGCCGAAGCGGCCTCTGAATACTTCTGCTGCTTCGAGAGAACGACTCCCAGGCTGGCTAGAGCCGCCGCATCTTTCGGGTTGCGCTGAATCACATCGCGCCAAGTCGCCGCTGCTTCGGGCAATTTTCCCTGCCGCTCGAGTGCGATCGCATCCGCCGGGCTGGCCCCCTGGCTAACTGCGAACAACGGCGAGAGAACGGCCACGGCGATGATGATTGACCACTGTTTCATGGTTGCAGTCCGCTGGGTGCAGGCGAATTCGCCGGATTCAATCATTTTCGCAACTCTGGGACACAAGCGCGGAAGAAACAGCGAAGTATGTCTGTTGTGGAGTGAAAAAAATTCCCGCCCGCATCTGTGTGGTATGCGGGCGGGAAAGTTGTGCGCCATCGTCTAGAAAATCAGCTTGGCGCCGAACTGGAACACACGCGGATCGAAGGCACTGGTTATTTGGGCGAAGTTGCCAGCGCCTACGTTGTTGCTGAACCCGCCATTCTGGCCGGCCCCGCCAAATTGGGTGTGATTCCAGGTGTTGAAGCTCTCGGCCCTGAACTGAAATTCGGAGCCGCGAGATTCGCTGATCACAAACCTCTTGAACAACGCAAGGTTCCAGTTATCTCGGCCAGGACCTCGCAGCGCGTCGAACCCGAGATTTCCCCAGGTCCCTGCTGCCGGAGCCGCAAATACCGACGGGTCGGCCCACTGAATGCCGGTGACCTTCCCATTACTGATTACTGGAGCCTTAGGATAGGTGATGGCTCCAGTCACGTTCGGCCGCATGCCCACGTCGCCACCCGGGAAGATGCTGTTAACGTTGTGCCCGTTGACACCGAGGTTGTACGGTGCGCCAGACTCGGCAGTGATAATGCCTGACAGCTCCCATCCTCCTAACGTCGACTTCAACAGCCGATTGGGGCTGTTCTTGAGGAGTGGAATGTCATACACAAAGTTGACGAAGGCGACGTGCGTGCGGTCGAGTACTGACGGCCCGACATCGTATTGCCAACCCTGGTACGGATTCGTCACGTAATCCAAGTCCCAGCCGTTGCCACTGCTGCCCGTACTAGGATCGATGGCACGAGACAGCGTGTAAGCAACCTGCAGGTTTAGATCATGAGTGACTTGCCCATGCAGTTCAGCCTGCAGGGAATTGTAATGGGAGTTGCCTCCATTAAAGGCTTGCTTGATGGAGGTGTAGCCCGGATAAGTGACCAACCCGTTGAATGGCGCAGTGCCAGCCGGACAGGTGGCCGCCGTCAGACAAGCTAGATCACTGGCGGGCGGTAGATTGATCTCCTGCCAATAGCTCTCGTGCCTGTCTACGCTGCCGACATAGGACACAGAAAGCACTGCCTTGCTGCCGATGGCTTGCTGAACTCCAGCGCTGTACTGCGAGTTCCGCGGTGCCGGATACGTCTTGTTGATTCCGACCACCCCGGCCGGGACGATCGGCACCGTAATAGTACCGGTTCCGTTAGCCAAAGCGTGTGGATTGTCGAAAAGAATGTTGCTGCTTCCCAACGAGTAACCAAATGGAGGGTTGGTTGCGCCGTTGTACATGTCGTTGCCCTGAATGCGCTCGTACATTAGCCCAAAACCGCCGCGAACTACGGTCTTACCAGTACCGAAAAGGTCGTAGGCAAAACCGAAGCGCGGTCCGAAGTTCCACCAGGCATTGTTGGCAAGCCCTTTAGGAATTCCGTTCTTGCCTCCGGTACCCATCCCGTTCAGGTAGAACTGATAGGCTTGCAGCGACGCGATCGTGCTACCGCCCAGGCCGGGGCTCGTGGACGCGATCTGCGAATCCGTAGCGTCCGTCCATTGCGGCGCGTTGCTGAAGTTATAGAGGTTGGGATAAAAGTTGGTTTGGTTGCTGTTGGCTTCGTAAGTGTGCGGAATACCATCCCACCGCAGTCCAAGATTTAAGGTTAGCCGGCTCGTTGTGCGCCAGTTGTCTTGAACGTAAGCGTCCGGCGACAGGGCATTCCAGTGCCCCGTCCCCTTGTACGCATTCTCCGCGTATTTCGCGGAGTAGCCAAGGAGGAAGTCGGCATAGTCGTTGCCGCTGTAGGAACCATCAAAAGTGAAGCCGCCTTGCGTCTCCGCAAAGTAGTCTTGCACCTTCTTGTAAAGCGCCCAGCCAAATCCGAACTTAAGCTGATGCGCTCCTCTTGCCCAAGACAGATCATCACGAACCTGATAATCGTCCGCGGTGTTGTTCCATGGCATCCAATTTACGGTGTAATGCGTGTTCGTGGTCCCGGACAAGTTAATGTCAGGGATGCGGTTGTCCACATTGGTGCCGGTGAAAATCCTGTTGAAGGTAAACGCCGAGGGAGCCTGGAACACACCCGCGGGAATGATGTGAATGCGATTGCCGTCGTAGCTGAAGGCAACCTCGTTGAGCAGATTCGGCCGGATGGCATAGGTTGCATGCACCACCGCGCTGTATGAGGGATTCCCGAAAGTGTTGCCAACAGTTGGCACGTTGTCGCCGCTCCACATGGTCTCGCCGAAGGTTTGCATGGCCTGATCGGAGATCCAGTGGCCGAAGACGGAAAACTTGTCCGTAAATTGATGATCGATACGGGCAATCTCTTCCTTCCCCGTCGTCGGCTGTTTATTGCCGCCTTGGAACGTTGACCCAGAAGTGGGTAGCGGAAAGATTCCAGCCGTCAGCAGGGCAGAGGCGTTGGAGTCAATCATGCAAGCCGGAATCGTATTGTTCGGGAATGGTTGTCCTGGAGTGACTCCTGCGGGCGCGGCCCCTCCTGGGCAGTTCTTGAATTGAATGGATGCCGGGACCTGAGCGAGGGTCGGGGCTGTAATTGCACTTGTGATGGCCGCGCCGCTGGATGTCGGATATTCCGACGCCAGCGGGACGGTTACGTTGTACAGTCCGCCCGTAACGTAGCGCCGCCATTCCATGTTGTAGAAGAAGAAGGTTTTCGGGGTCGACTTCGAGGGATGGAAGCTGACTGGTCCGCCGACATTGAATCCAAAGTCGTTCAAGCGCAATTCGGCGACTTTGGCGGGAGCGGGATTGAAGTAGTTGCGAGCGTCGAAAGCATCATTGCGTCCAAAGTAAAACGCGCTCGCATGAAGCTTCCTCGTGCCCGACTTAATGACCATGCTGATCGTGCCCGCCGACGACAGGCCGTACTCGGCGCTGTAGTTCGAGGTCATGGTGCGAAACTCGGCAATGGCATCCACCGAGGGCAGCACGTCAGCTCCGCCGCCACCCCCACGATCTGCGGCCTCGCCGCCGTCCACTAGCCACAAATTGTGGCTCACCCGCTGGCCATTGAAACTCACGTTGAAATCGCTGCCGGCAGAAGTCGGAACCATGAAATCTGACTGAATGCTCGAAGCGCCAGGCGTGAGGGCCTCCAGCGAGAATACGCTGCGGCCGTTGGTGGCCAGCTGCGTGATCTGCTGGCCAGTGACGACGTCGCTGACTTCGCCGGTATCGGTTTGCACGGCTACGGCATTGGCCTCAACCGTGACTTGTTCTGACGCGCTGCCGACTTGCAATCTGAAGTCGACGCGCAAACGATCTCCGACCGCCAGGGTAATGTCATTCTGCTCGGACACTTTAAACCCGGCTGCTGCGACCTGAACCGTGTAGCGGCCGATGTGCAAACTAGGCGCAGCGTATTGGCCATCGCTGCTGGTGGGCACGGTGCGCGATGCGCCGGTTTCGAGATTTGTAATAGTGATGTTTGCATTCGCCACGGAGGCCCCTGTCGGATCGGTGACTGTACCGACGATGGTGGCTTCCTGAGCTAGGGCTTGAGCGGCGAAGATTACAAACATGGCAGAGAAGAGAACCGCGAGGCGAATGCTCCCGCGTTTCAGACTTGAAGTGAAACTCCCGGCAAACAGGGGCGAGAGGACTGTCATGTGGTGCCTCCGAATTTGTGGTCGCAATCCGTACGTCTCGAGAAACGTGCACATGCGTAGAGCTGGGCCTGCGGGCGTAACTGTAATCGGTTACGGTGTTTACATCCTGCCGTTGATCGTTGTCAAGAAAAATCGTTATCGTAGGGAGCTTTTGACACTTTTGGACTTCCAAGAGCGTTTTTTTTGATTTGCCGGAGTATAGTGTGGTTTTGGCAGAAGAAATGTTCCTTAAAGAGGAAATCGGGATTCTAAAACGCAGCGTGATTTCGATCACGAAAGGGAGGCGTATTTCGATGTTAACCCCGCCCAAGACAGTGTCGACTCTGGTTCTGGCGGCCGCTTTATCCGTAACTTGGTCCATCAATCTAAAGGCTCAGGACAAGCCCGGAACCCCGCTTCAGGGAAGCATGCAGGAATTTCCCGTGATCTTGCAGCAAAGTCTGACTGCCGGGAAAACCGCAGTCGGAACCAAGGTTCAGGCAAAACTTTCCATCGCGACGTTGCTCAACGGCGTCGTTTTCCCGAGAAATGCGGTCTTTTCTGGAGAAGTCGTGGAATCGGTGGCTAAGACTAAGACCGAGCCCTCCCGGATCAGCATCCGCATGGAGTCCGTGCAGTGGAAGGATAAATCCGCGCCGGTCAAGCTTTATCTGACCTCCTGGTACTACCCAACCATCGCCGAGTCCGGCCAGAATTTACATTATGGGCCTCCTGAAACTCCGCAGCGTACCTGGAACGGCGCAGGCGCCTATCCTGATCCGAACTCGCCAGTGTACAAACCGTTTCCTGATGGTTCGGATAAGAGTCCGTCGGTTCCCGACACTCCCAGCTCAAAAACTTCCAAAGAGCGTGCCGTAATGAAGGATGTAGACACCCAGCGTGGCAGCGATGGCGGTATTGTCCTGGTTTCATCGCATACCAATCTCAAGTTTGACCGATTTACTACTTACGTTCTGGCCCCTGTTATCGCGTCTGCGAAGGCCGATCCTGCACTCGCGAAGTAGTTCGTTCCAGCCATCTTCTTGACCTTGCCCATCCACTGTGCTACAAGCGACGGTTCGACCGTAATCGTTAACGCAATACGATCTATCTCAACCCGTCGCACTCTCACCCTTCGAACGCACGGGTTGCGGAGGGGATTTCCTATGAAGATCTGCACTCGTACTCTGCAAACAATGTTTGTCATGTTGCTCTTCCTCGTTTACGCCTTCGCACAGACCGTAAACAACGCCGTCTACCTGGATCCTTCACAACCGACCAATGTTCGCGTCGATGATCTGATACGGCAGATGACGCTCGAAGAGAAGGCGTCGCAGCTGGTGAACCAGGCTCGAGCCATTCCGCGACTTCAGATTCCTGCCTACGATTGGTGGAGCGAAGCCTTGCACGGCGTGGCCAATGCCGGCACGGCGACCGTGTTCCCAGAACCGATCGGTTTGGCCGCCACCTTTGACGACTCTTTGATCCACGATATGGCGATCGTCATCGGTACGGAAGCTCGCGCCAAACATAACCAGGCCGTGAAGGCGGGGCGGCGTGACATTATGGAGGGACTGGACTTCTGGTCGCCGAATATCAATATATTTCGCGATCCGCGCTGGGGGCGAGGACAGGAGACATACGGCGAAGATCCGTTTCTCACCGGACGCATGGGCGTGGCATTCGTAACCGGAATGCAGGGAGACGATCCAAAATACTTCCGGGTCATTTCCACTCCGAAACATTTTGCGGTACACAGCGGACCGGAGCCATCGCGGCACACCATTGATGTCCAAGTATCGAAGCACGACATGGAAGACACGTATCTGCCTGCCTTCCGCGCCGCCGTCACAGAGGGCAAAGCGGAATCCGTGATGTGCGCCTATAACCGCGTCAACGGCGAACCTGCCTGTGCGAATACCTTCCTGTTGCAGGATGAACTGCGCGGGGCTTGGAAGTTCAACGGTTACGAAGTATCGGACTGCGACGCAATCGTCGATATTTACGAGGGGCACCATTTTGTGAAGAGCCAGGCCGAAGCCGCTGCGGTTGCGCTGAAGAAAGGGATGGATAACGAATGCGCGGATTTTTTCACCATTGCCAAAGATAGTCACGATTACCAGCCTTACATCGATGCCGTGAAGCAAGGACTGCTTACGGAAGCCGATCTGGACGTGGCCTTGAAACGGCTGTTCACGGCGCGCATGCGCCTGGGAATGTTCGATCCGCCAGAGAAAGTTCCCTACGCGCAGACGCCGGAATCCGAGATTGACAGCGCCGCGCATCGCGAACTCGCGCTAAAGACTGCACGCGAATCCATGGTGCTGCTGAAAAACGATGGAGTGCTTCCCCTCGCGACCAGCGTGAAGAAGATTTTGGTGGTGGGCCCGCTGGCCGACTCTGTCGAGGTGCTTCACGGCAATTACAGCGGAACGGCTTCGCATGCGGTTACCGCGCTGGAGGGCATTCGCAAGCAGTTTCCCGCAGCGCAGGTGACATACGTTGCCGGAACCAATTTCTTGCGCAAGGAAAACGTGATTCCAACTTCCGCACTTTCGACAGACGCTGGGAAGCCCGGGCTGAAAGGCGAATATTTTGCCGCTAACGATCTCACTGGCACTCCGCAAGTTGTCCGAGTCGATCCCTACGTCGATCTTCAGCTCTCTCATCCTGACACCCATGCGCTCCCGGTACCCGCCGGAATGAAGGATTTTTCAGTCCGCTGGACAGGATTTCTGACGCCCGCGGAATCTTGCACGTATCAGTTAGGGCTGATGGGTTCGATGCAGCGCTTGTGGCTCGACGGCAAGCTTATTGTGGATGACGCCATCCTCCACGATCCCAATCCTCATCTGGCGACCCTTCAGCTAACAAAAGGACATCGTTACGCAGTGAAGGTTGAGTATTTGGCGGGTGGGCGTAGAACGAAGCTGATCTGGCTGCCTCTTATCGCCAATCCCAGTTTCGAAGCGGCGAATGCGGCTCGCCAGGTTGATGTGGTAGTCGCGGTGGTCGGCATCACATCGAAGCTGGAAGGGGAAGAAATGAAGGTCGACCTGCCCGGCTTTAAAGGCGGCGATCGCACCAGTCTCGGCTTGCCCGCGGAGGAGGAGGCGCTGCTTGGCGCTTTGAAAGGGTCGGGCAAACCACTGGTGGTTGTTCTGATGAACGGCAGCGCGCTGGCGGTGAATTGGGCCAACGACCACGCCAACGCGATTCTTGAGGCCTGGTACTCGGGAGAAGAAGGTGGAACCGCAATCGCGCAGACTCTCGCGGGCACAAACAATCCCGGCGGACGTTTGCCCGTCACCTTTTACAAAGGCGTGGAGCAGTTGCCGGCGTTCGAAGACTATGCAATGAAGAACCGCACCTATCGCTATTTCGAGGGGCAGCCTCTGTATCCGTTCGGCTACGGGCTGACATATTCGAAATTCGAATACAGCAATCTCAAATTGTCGAGCCCTGAACTCGAAGCCGGCAACCCGCTTGAGATCGATGTGGATGTGAAGAACGCTAGTCAGCGACCGGGGGATGAAGTGGTGGAGCTTTACGTGAATTTCCCCAAGCTGCCCGGCGCGCCACTGCGTGCGCTACGCGGCTTTACCCGCGTCCCAGTGGGGGCAGGCGAAATGCGGCATGTGAAGCTCACCCTGCAACCGCGCGACTTGAGCTATGTGAACGAAGCCGGAGATCGGATGATCTCCGCGGGAGACTACACCATTACTGCGGGCGGAGGACAGCCAGGAACCACCGCTCCGCAGGCGACTGCGCGACTTTCCATTCGTGGAGAACAAAAATTGCCGGAGTAGGCGTTCAGTGACAGAGATCGCAGTCTGGTTGCGGGTTAACATCCGCACACCAGACCGGCGATCTACGTTGATTACGCGCTCTTCTTCAATTCGCGAACATTAGGTTGGTACGACCCCGCAACGTTCCGAAAAGCCACGTTGAACCGGTTCCAGACATTGATCTGAGTAATGGCTAAGGTCAGGTTCACAAGTTCCTTGTCGGTGAAATGTTCCTTCGCCTCCTTGTACACTTCATCTGTCACGCGGCCTTCGGCGATTCGTGTCACTGCCTCTGTCCATGCCAGGGCGGCCCGCTCGCGATCGCTATAGAACGGAGCGTCCCACCACGCGCTGACTTCGTACAACCGCTGCTCGGTTTCTCCCAAAGCACGCGCATCTTTGGTGTGCATATCGATACACCAGGCGCAGCCGTTGATTTGGGAAGCCCGAAGATAGACCAGATTCAGCAGAGTGGGTTCCAGCCCGGAATGATTATTGATGTAAGCAGAAACTTGCAGCACAGCTTTGAGAGCGTCGGGGGCAACTTTGTCTAATTCCAAACGTGGATGCATGATGTTTTCTCCTTCTGAACGCAAAAGCATTCTGGTTATGGATTAACAGTGGTAAGTGATTTGTCTATTGTCGATACTTAGATGGATGAAGCGCACGCGGGAGAGATTCGGGAAAATGTTACGAAAAAATCACTCCTAATCACACTGACACCACCGCGGGTTAAGATGGGAGCAGGCCACCTGGAAAATGAACATCCGTAGCTTTGCCGGTTCGCTGACACTACTACCTTTGCTCGCGACCCTGATGCAGCAACCAGCTTTGCATTCGCAGTCGACGGCGAAACCGCTGACCCCTTCGGCCCAGCCCGCCACCATTGATAGCCCGATCCGCTTCACATTCCAACCGATTGACTTCAAGCTGGACAGTGACGAGAGTCCGGAACACCACGCTCCGGAAACCATGGCGGGAGGCGTAGCCGTCTTTGACTACAACAACGACGGCAGGCTCGACATTTTCTTCACTAACGGCGCCAATCTCAAAACGCTCCGCAAGGATTCCCCAAAATATTCGAACCGCCTCTTCGAGAACGACGGTCACGGACACTTCAACGATGTAACCGAAAAAGCCGGCTTGGCGGGAACTGGCTTTGATGTCGGCGTCGCCGTTGGCGACTATGACAATGACGGGTACGAAGACATTTTTGTCGCGGGCGTATATCGCAACACGCTGTATCACAACAACGGCAACGGCACGTTTGCGGATGTGACTGCGAAAGCCGGCCTGAACAAGCCCGATCCAGAGTATGGACCGCTCTGGGCGGTCGCCGGCGCATGGGTCGATGTAAATAACGATGGCCTGCTCGATCTCGTGGTCATCAACTATTTGAAGTGGGACTTCGATCATGAGCCGGTGTGCGAAGGCTACGGCCATCGCGACTACTGCCATCCCAAAATGTATAAGCCCACGCCCAACGAACTGTTCCTCAACAACGGCGACGGAACTTTCCGCGACGCTTCGGCAGAAGCCGGCTTCCGCTCACATCCCGGCAAAGGCATGGGGGTCGCAGCGGCCGACTCCGAACTTTCTGGCAAGATGGACCTCTTTATCCCCAACGATAAGCTGATGAACTGGTTCTTTCGCAACAAGGGAGGGGGGCGGTTCGAGGAAGTTGGTTTCGACGTGAACGTCGCTCTACGGGAAGACGGTACGTTCATTTCCGGGATGGGCACGGATTTCCGCGATCTCGACAATGACGGTTACCCCGACATTATCCTCGTCGCCCTCGATGGGGAAACCTTCCCGCTTTACCGCAACACGGGCAAAGGAACCTTCGTGGAGGTAACTCGCGAGAGCAATATGACGAAGCTGAGCCTGCCCATGGCCGGGTATTCTCCGACGATTGCCGATTTTGACAACGACGGCTGGAAGGACATTTTCGTTTCGCGCGGGCATGTGCAGTCGCTGCTGGCTGCACCGAACCTCGCGGTGGAGCAGCCTAACACCGTGTTTCGCAATCTCGGAAGCATGAAGTTTGACGCGCTGACTGCAGAAGCGGGACTGACGGCGCAGCCGCCTTCTCGACACCGCGGTTCGGCCATCGGAGACTTAAACGGCGATGGTCGTCTGGACGTCGTGGTCAGCGCGATCAATGCGCCCGCGGAAATCTGGATCAATCAAAGTCCGGGCAATAACCACTGGCTGGAACTCAAGCTGCAGGGAAGCAGGAGCAATCGCGATGCCGTCGGCGCGAGAATTAAAGTCATCACAAAATCCGGAGCGCAATATAACCACATGACAACCAGCGCCGGTTATGCGTCGTCGAGCGCAGGGCCAGTACACTTCGGCCTGGGAGCGAATGCATCCGCCGATCTTGTCGAGATCCATTGGCCGTCGGGCGTCGTCCAGCAGTTGCGCGATGTTGCCGGCGATCGCGTGCTTCTGGTGAAAGAACCGCCGAAGTAGCGACGAAAGAACCTGTCATCCCTATCCGACAACTTGTCATCCCGCCCGAAGTGGAGGGACCTCGGAACGAGGGCAATGAGAAGCGACAGGAAGGTCCAATGAGATCGGAGGCGATTTTCTTCGCGTGCTCCGCGGCGTTTCTCCGCGATCTCAGCGGTCAGAAGCTCTTCTGAGAGTCGCAAAGCAAACCTCATGTTTTCGCTCTGCGCTCGCCCCAACTGCCTAACTCATGGCCTGCCGCAGCGCCGGATAGATTTTGCGGTAAATGCGGTAAGCACTCTGCATAGTTTTCGAGTCCTCGAGATTCGGAGCCACCCGCGACGCCACGCGCACCACGCCATCGCAGGCTTCATCGACCGATTTCCAGCCTCCCGCGCCCACTCCGGCGAGAATCGCTGCGCCGTAAGCGGCGCCTTCTTCCGCCGCCACAATTTCTACTTCATGATCGTAGACGTCGGCTTGAATCTGCCTCCACAGCGGTGAGCGCGCGCCGCCTCCGCCCAGGCGAATCGAAGTCACGGGAATTTTCATCTCGTCGAAGATCGTGAAAGTGTCTTTCAGGCTGTACGCGACGCCCTCCATGACCGCGCGAACCAAGTGCCCGCGCGTGTGCGACGCGGTCAGCCCCACCAATGCCGCGCGAGCGTTGGGATCGAGATGCGGTGTACGCTCGCCCATGAGATAAGGCAGCCAGAAAGCTCCTTCCGAACCGGCGGGAGCCGAACTCGCTTCCTCCGCGAGAAGGTCGTAGGGATCGCGGCCTGCATTCGCCGGCAGATTGCACCCGAGACCGAAGCGATCCCTCAGCCACCGCAGAGATAATCCTGCGGCCTGCGTAACGCCCATCACGTGCCAGCGTTCCGGAATGGCGTGACAGAAAGTGTGCAGCCGTCCTTGAGGATCGAGGGCGGGATGGTCGGTCGCGGCAAAGACAACTCCGGAAGTTCCGATCGTGGCGCTGACCGCGCCGGCGCGTGCAATGCCCATACCCACTGCCCCGGCCGCCTGATCTCCCGCGCCTGCCACCACCGGAGTTCCTTCGCGAAGGCCCGTTGCCTCCGCGCCCGCGGCGGAAACCTTTCCGCAAACTTGCGGCGATTCGTAGAGCGCCGGGAGCAGTTTTTTATCCACGCCAGACTTGCTCAGAACTTCGCTCGACCACCGCCGTTTGGCGACGTCGAGCAGAAGCGTACCCGATGCGTCCGCCACGTCAATAGCACGCTCCCCGGTCAGGCGCAATCGGACGTAATCTTTCGGCAGCATCACGTGCGCCACCCGCGCCCAGAGTTTCGGCTCGCTCTCGCGCACCCAGAGTAATTTCGTGAGCGTGAAATTCGTGAGGGGAGGATTGCAGGTCAGGCGAATTAGATTGTCGCGGCCAAATAATTCCGATAGCTCGTTGCTTTGCGCTTCGCTGCGCTGGTCGCACCAGATGATCGCCTTGCGCACCACCTCGCCGCCCGAATCGAGCAGCACCGCGCCATGCATTTGTCCCGAGAACCCGATGCACTCAATCTGATCGGCACGCAAATTGGAAGATTGAAGCGCCTTCCGCACCGCCAATCCGCAGGCTCGCCACCAATCTTGCGGATCCTGTTCTGCCCAGCCGGGACGCGGGCTGGCGAACGCCTCGTGTTCTTCCGATCCGGATGCGATCACCTTTCCGCTAACATCTATGACGAGCGCTCGCGTGCCGCCTGTACCGACGTCAATTCCTAGATAAGCGATTTTTTCCACCTCAGTTTGCCGCTAGGGATGTGAGTCCCGCAAGGCGCGGGCTAGACAGAATCCTGCGCCAGTTCGCCCGCCGTGTCCTGCGGTTGATCTGCCTTTTCTTTTCTCTCTTGCGGCGATTCCCGGGACTGTCTGTGCAAAAAGAAATCCAGATTCCCCCGCATCACCAAATGCGGTGCCAACGCGATCTGGTGAGATCGATTGGTTCCTTCGGCCAGGAAGTCGTGCAACATGCGAAACGCCATCTGGCCCTGCGCTCGCGGACGCTGGTAGATGGTCGCCGCCACGGCACCCGAACGAATGTGAGGAACAAGGTCGCTAAACAGGTCGGTCGTAATAATCGTCAGGCTTTCCATGCGTTTGGCATCGCGGGCTGCCTTGAGCACGGGAATCGAGGCCTCGGTCGTCACGTAAATTCCCGCCAGCTCTGGATGTTTTTCCAATAATTTCCGGCACTTGCTGTACGCCTCCGATTCGACATCGTGATCTTCGATGGGTTTTAACAAGTGCAGGTTGGGATAAAACGACCGCAGCGTATTTTCAAACGCGGCGCATTTCTCCGCATGCTCGGTAATCGCCATGTCAAACACAGTGATCGCAATCGATCCCGCTGGCTCGTGCAGAAATCGTCCCATAAGATCTGCCGCGATCGAACCGCTGGCCAGCGTATCGATGGCGACTATGCCCAAGCGGCCACTGTTGGGAGCGTCGGTCGCCACGCAAACCACAGGAATTTGCGCCCGCGAGGCGCGCCGGATCCAGGAACGCAAAACTTGAGGACGGCTGGGGAAGCTGATGATCCCATCCACCTTCTCGCGAATCGCCGCTTCAAACGCCTCTTCTTCCCCTTCGCCGAGACGCGGGCACGTTCGAAACTCGAGTTCAACATTTTCCAGCAGGATCGATGCGGCCTCTTCGCGAATCCCCGCCCGCACTTCATCCCAGAAAGATGTGGTCCCTTTCAGCGTGTTCACCGAGATGCGCAGCGTTTTTTTCGAAGACAAGTACCGCGCGGCAAGATTGGGCCGGTATCCCAGGTTCCTCGCCATCTGCTGGACCCGCGCCTTGGTCATTGGACTTACGCCAGGATTGTCGTGCAAAGCTCGGTGTACCGAGCCGACTGAGGTGCCCACTGCCTTGGCAATGTCACGGAGAGTGGTAGGCGACTTATCCATTTTTCTTCACACAGTCCGGCGCCAAACTGGGATGGGGAAACGCTTGCGGCGGCCAGAACCGAAAACGTTAACGGAACTGCGACAAATACGCAAGGTCCTGCTCAAAATAAAGTCCGGCGCTCACTGTTTTATTGTGCTTTGTCTGCTTGGGGCCCAACTCGCCCCTTCTCGTCTGCGACGCCCGAAAGGTGATAAATCCACTTGCAGATGACGTCGCGCCACACGACTGCTTCTCCAGTTTGATATTCAAACCGCGCCAGAATATCGCGGTAGTGAGCGGCGTCAATATGGCCCTCAATCGTCTTCCATTGCGACACAAAATCGCGTGCTTCCTCCGCGCCATCGTAGTGCGAATCGTAAATGTATTGGATGACCGTTTTTCCCGAATGCAGTAGGTGAGTGTAGGACACGTGATGAAAAAATAGCAGCAGGTTGTCCGGGCACCGGTCCACAGACTCATACAAGTCTTGCACTTCGGGCGGATACTGGCCAATAAATCCGGTACCCGTCGGCATGGTGCGATCCATGCCAATTCCTTCGTGATCGGCGCGGTGCCACTGGCCCCAGCCGTTTTGCTCCGACGACTCAGGGCCGGGGTCGTAGTGATTGCCCAGAATGTTCGTCAGTGTTCCAGCGCCCAACGGCCCAGTGTAGCTCTCGTAAACGTGCCACGATTCGAGTTGCAACCCACCGACAGTTTTCAGCACGAGCGGGTCGCTATTGAAGGTGAGGCGGGTCCATTCGTCGACAATCTCTTCGGCGCTCAGATTCGGATTCCATGCCAGCCGTCCAAAGCCATAAAGATTGGCCATGGCCATCGGACTGCCGAGCCAATTTGCGTCCATGCCGACATTGGCAACACCAACGAACCCACCGGTCGGGCGATGATAGACATCGCCGCTTACGAGTTTCTTCACCGGCGTGTTCTTGCCATCGATGTGCATATCAAAATCCAGCACTTCTTTCCACATGGGAACGAGGAAGCAGAGTTGCCTCTGCTGCCCGGTGTATTCCTGCGTGATCTGCAATTCGATCGCTTCATTCGTACGGTGTAGTCCGGCGAAGAGCGGCGAAGCGGGTTCGCGCACCTGAAAATCGATGGGGCCATTCTTAATTTGAATGATGACGTTGTCGTCGAACATGCCGTCCAATGGGTGGAAATTATCGTATGCAGCCTTCGCGCGATCGTTCTTCAGGTTCCGCCAATCCAGATGATGGTTGTAGACGAAGGCGCGATAAAAAACGATTCCGCCATGCGGCTTCAGGGCGCGCGCTATGGCGTTCGCTGCATCCGCGGGCGTCCGGCCGTAGGTGGAAGGACCGAGCCGGCCCTCGGAGTCCGCCTTGACGACGAAGCCGCCGAAATCTGGAATCTGCCGGTAGATCTCATCGACCTTCTTGCGCCACCATTCGGCGACCCGCGGATCCAGTGGGTCAAACGTATCCACGTCCCCCAAGGCCTTGGGGCTGCTCAGATCCACCGACAAAGAAAGCTGCACGCCCCATGGACGAAATTCATCCGCAATCCGTCTGATTTGCGCAATGAAACTATCTTGGAGCACGCCGGGAGCGGCGTTGACATTATTGATCGTGCAGCCATTGATGCCTACGGAAGCCAGCAACCGCGCATACTGTGCGGCGCGAGTTAGATCGCTGCGAACTTTCCCGTCGGCGAAAAATATCGACGCCCCGCCGTATCCACGTTCAATGTGGCCGTCGAGATTGTCCCACTGATTGACCCAGCGAATCGGAGCGGATGGCTGCTGCGCCTCGTCAATGTCGGCTAGACTCTGCTCACGAGCAATCTTGCTCAATAGTGCAAACGCGCCGTAGAGGACGCCCCGATCCGTTTCGGAAGCAACCACTAAACATTCAGAGCCATGAATCTTAGCTGTTTTGAGCCAATAACCATCACCACTAAGCGCACCTGGCCGATGCAATCCGGGCGTTAATCGATGCAATTCCGAAAATGTTCCCAGCACAATTGACGGGGGGCGCGAAAAGACTTCCGCTCTTGGAGTGCTGCCTAACATCTGCGAAATTCCCCGAATCAACTCTTGCTGTGCGCTTCTGAGCACCAGTCGATTGCCGAGCAGCACGATCTTTCCCGGCAACTTCTCATAGATTCTCGCCGCTTGAGGACTCAACGGAGCGTATCGCAGCCACGCTTCAGTGCCGGTCTCGGCGCGAGCACTCGCGGCAAAGGCAGTCGCACAGAAGAATACTGCCGCGAGCCATGCACACCGAAGCGCCGTGCGCGCCAAACAATTTAAGGTCGTTACAATGTTGGCCATCGACCACTCAGTATAAGAGCAGTCGCGACTTTCACGTTGCAACGACACGGTTTCCATGCGTCTCTGCTCACAATGTCATTGCTTTTCGCGCGCTTTAAGCCTACCATTCGCGGGTATGGAGGCCCACGATGACTTCCTCCGCCCCGTTCTTCAGCCGAGTTCTGCAGCTTACGGTAATCACTTTTCTAGCCACTTGTGCATTTTCTCAAGCACCGCCAAAGTACGATCCTGCCACCGAAGGTAAGTTCAAAGGAACTGTGGAAGAACTGAAGTTCGTTCCGCCTACGGGCGCCAAGCCCGTCGCTTACCTCGTCTTAAAGAGCGGCCCGGATGCAATGGAGATTTTTCTCTGCCCCAAGAAATTTCTTGAAGACATGGGCGTGGATTTCAAAGCCAACGATGAGATCGAGGTCATCGGCTCCAAGATCAAGCAGGACGGAGCGGACCTGACGCTGGCGCGCGAGGTGGTCAAAGGCGGCGACACCCTAACGCTCCGTTTCAAAGACGGCAAGCCAGCCTGGTAGGCGCGTGTGGAGAGACAGCCGCCTCGGCTGTCCCGCAAAGGCGAAGCCGAGCGGCTCCGCTATCAGCACATGTTCCTCAGTCAACGTTTCCCGCTGTCTCGCAACCCCACTGCTTCCTGATAATCTCAACTCAGGGAGCCAGCACACCGTTGCCACCACTAATTAATGTCCGCAGCATCTCCAAATCCTTCGGAGCCGCTCCGCTTTTTCAAAACGTTTCCTTCACCGTCTCCGAGGGCGATCGCATTGGGCTCATCGGTCCCAATGGCTCGGGCAAATCCACGCTTCTGCGAATTCTCGCCGGCGCCGAAAACACCGATGACGGAGAGATCGCCTTCCGCAAGCGACTTCGCCTGAGTTATGTGGAGCAGGAGTCGGCATTCCGAAGCGGAGACACGGTGCGCTTCCTAATCGAAGCTGCGTTGAAAAGTTCTGCCGTGCCAGAGTCGGAGCGGGGAACGCGATTTGCCGAGATCCTTGGACGTGCCGGTTTCGTCGACTTGAATGGCGAAGCCGTGGCGCTCTCGGGAGGTTGGCAAAAGCGCCTCGCAATCGTGCAGGCGCTGGTGCAGGCTCCCGACATTCTGTTACTCGATGAGCCCACCAATCACCTCGATCTAGCCGGGATCGAGTGGCTGGAAGAAGTGCTGGAGCAGGCCGCCTTCGCATCCGTGGTCATCAGCCACGATCGCTACTTTCTGGAGAATGTCGCCACCGAGATGGCCGAACTCAGCCGCGTTTATCCCGATGGACTCTTGCGGGTAAAGGGACATTACAGCACTTTCCTGGAGAAGAAGGAGGAATTCCTGCACGCGCAATCGAAGCGCCAGGAAGCCTTGGAAAATTTGGTGCATTCCGAGATTGAGTGGCTGCGTCGCGGGGCCAAGGCGCGCACCCGAAAATCAAAGGCGCGCATCGACAAAGCCGGCCAGCTCATGAACGAGCTTGCGGACCTCAACTCTCGCACCCGCAGCGGAACCGCGCAAATCGATTTCTCCGCCACCGATCGCAAGACCAAGCGCCTGATCGAATTGCAAAATGTTGGCTATGAAATCGGAGGCCGTTGCCTCTTCCAAGGATTGAACTTCATCATTTCCGCCGGGGTCAGGGTTGGCCTGGTCGGTCCCAATGGCAGCGGCAAGACCACGCTGTTGCGCCTGTTACGCGGTGAAGTCGCCGCCACGGAAGGCGAGATTCGCCGAGCCGAAAAATTGCGCATCGTCTATTTTGACCAGCGCCGCGAACTCGATCCCAACGTCACGCTACGCCGTGCGCTGGCGCCTGAGGGAGATTCGGTCATCTACCAGGATCGGGTCGTGCACGTCGCATCGTGGGCGGCCAAATTCCTGTTTAAGAGCGACCAGCTCAATCAGCCGGTCGAGCGATTGTCAGGAGGCGAACGCGCTCGGGTCTTGATCGCTCAGCTGATGCTGCAGCCCGCCGATGTACTTCTGCTGGACGAGCCAACCAACGATCTTGACATTCCTACTCTTGAAATCCTCGAAGAGAGTCTGCTGGAATTTCGCGGTTCGCTAGTACTGGTCACGCACGATCGTTACATGCTCGATCGGGTCTCAACCATCGCCCTCGGACTTGATGGCCGTGGCAGCGCCGAGCGTTTTGCGGACTACTCGCAGTGGGAGACGTGGCAGGAAGAACGCCAGCTAGCCGCGCTGACCGGCGTCCAACGGTTAGCTACGCGTTCTACGCCCGCCAGCGACACTGCCACCCCGACGCCGTCAAAAAAGAAACTTTCCTATCTCGAAGCCCGCGAGTATGCAACCATCGAAGAGCGCGTCGCCGCCGCAGAAGAAATACTGGAAGCGAAGCGAACCCAGGCCGAAGATTCAGCCATTGCCAGCGACAGCACGCGCCTGGTGAGCGCCAACGCCGAATTTGAGGAAGCGCAAACGAGAGTAGACGAACTCTATGCGCGTTGGGCAGAGCTGGAGAAGAAGCAGGCCTGAATCAATCAGGCGAGAGCGTAGGCAACGATCGTATTTCCGCGCTTTCCTGAATTTCTTTCGAGTTGTTCGAGCAGGCCCGATTCCAGGTCGTCCGGGTCCGGCTGCATCTCGCAAACCGCAATTTCTTCCTCAGATGCTCCTTGGAAGCATAGTTCGCAAACACACAACCCATCCTCCGATTGCACGGGCGGACCGAATACGCGGCACGTCATCGGGCGCGACTCGTACAGCTCACAATTTCCTGTCAGCGGATCCAATGCCGGACAGAGCTCGTCGTTGGCAAAATTGTCAAAGCGCTGCGCGGCCGCTTGTCCTTCGTCGAGTAGGCCGCTCACCGGATCGCCGGGAAACTCCGGCGCAAGGCGGACAACCGACTCGCGAGCCCGCTGCTGCACGCGTGCCGCTCGCGCGGGGTTGCTTTTCTTAAGGGTGGCGAGGCCGCGCCGCAGCCGCCAGGCGTCGAGTTGATTGATCGAGAACGCGCCGATGCAGCATTGCGTGCATCCCTTGCGGCACACGAGCCACTCCCCACTTTTGCGCGTGACATCGGCCAACGCGGAGTCCACGATTTGGATCAACTTCTGATCTGCGCGCGCTGGAAAGCGGCCGGGCATCCTCTGA
Source organism: uncultured Acidobacteriaceae bacterium (assembly GCA_963708335.1). Taxonomy (GTDB): domain Bacteria; phylum Acidobacteriota; class Terriglobia; order Terriglobales; family Acidobacteriaceae; genus Sulfotelmatobacter. The sequence continues at coordinate 1,341,958 of OY970205.1, forward strand.
GGATAAACCACGAAGCCGGTCACCAAAGCCAACACGCGAGATTTCCTTCGTGATCCTTTGTGTCCGTAATGGTGAAGGTTTTGACCCTACATGCCCAGCAGATTACATTGCAGCTTGGTGTAGCCGTGTTCGCGCGCCCAGAGATCGAGTGGAGCGGACGCTAGTTCGTCGACCAAGGGGTCGGCAAGTCCATTCTTCGTAAGATTCACGCTCTTGATGTAGGTCTTGCAGGTGTCGCAGCACTCGACGCGAATGTAATCAAAGTCGGTGGCCGTGAAGACAGGAAGGCTCTTGTCGTTCTCCTCACCGCAGCCAGGACAAACGATCCGCCGAAACTCCCACTCGGCCAGGCAAAACGAACACACCATCGATCGCGCCCCCCCATCGCCCATCTGCCGCAGCACTCCGAGCCCAGGCTTGCGATTGCAAAAAGGACACAGGGCGTGTGCGGTCGAAACTCGCCGTGGTTGCGCTCGCGACCGTAACAATTCAGCATAGGGCTGAAGAAACGCAAACGCCAGCAGGCCCTGGGCGCCGGAAGGCGCGTGCGAGCTCCACGCTGCGCTCAGCAACTCAGCCCCGAAGTCCTTTCCATGCCCGCGCAATTCTCGGCTCAGCTCAACCAGCGCCTTTGGACCATGCGATTCCGTTACAGCAAGGAACGAATCAAATTGACAACTAAGAAGTTCCAGCTCCACGGGATGGAGTTCACCCTGCAAGGGAGCAGGGGACGCCGAACGTGGGATAGCCGCGCCCAGCCGTCCATGCAGCTCTTCCTGAAAGCGCGCGACATGAATGTAGAACCCAAGAATCTCGGCGGCGTAGGAATGTTGTGCAGCGAGTTCTTGCGCGCGCTGAATCCGACGCTGCCAGGGCGAAACCGTCATCGGCCGATCATAAGCCCAGTTGTGTGCAGAATGCCAAGTGCGCTTACAAATGCTTTATGGCGCGGGGCTCCAGAATGTTCAAACCGCACTCGACTTCTTTCGAGTAGAAGTCCTTTGCAATGTACGATGGAGAACATTCGGCGGCTACAGGTTCTTCCCATTGACTATTTTTGCTCCGCAGGCTTATAGTCTCCGGAATCAGTTGTACTTCGACTCAGTCGCCGGGGACAAGTAGCGACGACTATAACGTTAACCTCCGTACCACAATCGATTTGCGGCCCGCATTAGCTGTAAGCCGTTCGCGAGATTGATGGAGGTTTGAATGGAATTCTCCCGCAGGACTTTTCTTAAGGGCACCATCCTCGGCGGAGCGGGTATTTCTGCGCTGGGATTCGATCTCACGCCCGTATACGCCCAAACGCAGAATTTGAAGATTGCGCGTGCCAGCGAGACCCGCAGCACCTGTCCCTACTGTTCGGTGAGTTGCGGCGTCATCATTTACACGCTCGGCGACAAGGCCAAGAACGCGATCCCTCAAGTAGTCCACGTCGAAGGCGATCCCGACCACCCCATCAATCGCGGAACACTCTGCCCCAAGGGATCATCGCTCGAGCAGGACATCCTGAACGATCGCCGCCTGCTCAAGCCGCAGGTGCGCCGACCGGGAGCCACCGATTGGGAAGACATCTCCTGGGACCAGGCCTACGCCGAGATCGCGCAGAAGGTTAAGAAGACGCGCGACGATACGTTCGTCGACAAAGATCCGTCAGGCAAAACCGTGAACCGCTGCGAAGGCGTTGCCTTCACCGGCGGCTGCACCGACACCAACGAATTTAATTATCTGGTCGTTAAGACCATGCGCAGCCTGGGGGTCTGCTACCTGGAAAACCAGGCTCGTGTTTGACACGGCCCTACGGTCTCCAGTTTGGGGCCAACATTCGGACGCGGGGCGATGACCAATGGCTGGATCGACATCAAGAACACCGACATGATGTTGATCATGGGCGGAAATCCGGCGGAGAACCATCCTTGCGGCTTCAAGTGGGCGATTGAAGCCAAGATTCACCGCAACGCGAAAACCATCGTAGTCGATCCGCGCCTCACGCGCACCGCCGCGACTGCGGATATGTATGTACAAATTCGCGCCGGCTCCGATATCGCCTTCCTCGGCGGCGTGATCAACTACGCCATCCAGAACAACCGCATCGCTCACGACTACCTGGTCAATTACACGAACGCCGCCTTCATTATTAAAGACGGCTTCAAACTGCCCGACGACGGCCTTTACTCCGGTTTCGACCCCGAGAAGCAGGTTTATGACAAATCGACCTGGAATTACGAAGAAGGTGGCGACCTGATCGGGAAGCCGGTCATGCCCACTCCCGCGGGACAACATCCACTAGCGCCGCATGCAGCCGGCTCTCAAGAGCCGGGCGCCAAGAAGGAAGAGGGCCAGGGATATCAGGGTGCAAGTCCGGCCGGAGCAAAAGGCGGAGCGGTTCCGGCACCCATGTTGCCGCCGAAGATTGCTTTCGATCTTTCCCTGCAGCATCCTCGTTGCGTCTTCCAACTCCTGAAAAAGCAGTACGAGCGCTACACCCCGGAGATGGTCGAGCGCATCACGGGAATTCCCCAAGACCAGTTCCTGAAGGCCGCCGATCTCTACACCTCGATCCGCAAAGATGGGGACACGAAAAAAGTCTCCACCATCATTTACGCGGTCGGATGGACCCAGCATAGTTTCGGCACGCAGATTATTCGCACCGCCGCAATGCTGCAGTTGCTTATGGGCAACGTCGGCCGCGCCGGCGGCGGCGTAAACGCCCTGCGTGGACACTCAAATATTCAGGGCGCAACCGATATGGCCGGCATCTTCGATATTCTGCCGGGATATCTGAAAATGCCCAACCCGGCCGATGTCGACCTCGCCACCTATCTGAAGCGAATTACGCCGACACTCTCCAAGCCTGATCCTTGGGATTCATACAACTACTGGTCCAACACGCCGAAGTTTGCCGTGTCATTCCTGAAGGCCATGTATGGTTCGGCAGCAACGAAGGAGAATGACTTTGCGTTCCACTACCTGCCCAAGATCGATCGCAACTACTCGTGGGTAAATATCTGGAATGACATGTACGAGGGAAAGGTGAAAGGCCTGTTCGCCTTCGGCATGAACGGCGTGATGATCGGCCCCGATTCCGAGAAGAATATTAGTGCTCTGAAGAAGGCCGACTGGCTGGTGGTCTGCGAAATCTATCCCGATGAGACCAGCGAGTTCTGGCGCGCACCGGGCATCACTGCCGACGAACAGAAGAAGATCAATACCACAGTCTATCGCCTGCCGGGCGCGGGTTTTGCCGAGAAGGATGGAACGTTCGTAAATTCTGCCCGCTGGTTGCAGTGGAAGAATGTCGCCTTGCCGCCCCCCGGGCAGGCCCGCTTGGATCAGGAAATTCTGGCAAGCATATTTCTGAAAGTTCGCGAACTGTATCAAAAAGAAGGAGGCAAGTTCTCCGACCCGATTCTGAATGCGACCTTCGCCTATACGAATCCTTATAACCCGTCGCTGGCCGAGGTCGCGAAGGAGATCAACGGAAAAGCCACCGCCGATCTCACCGATCCCAAAACGAATGTGACCTTGAAAGCAGGCCAGCAGCTGCCCAGCTTTGCCTGGCTGAAGGATGACGGCACTACTCTTTCCGGAAACTGGCTGTATTGCGGCTCCTGGACTGAGGCAGGAGCGATGACGCAACGTCGCGGCACAGACGATCCATCCGGTCTGGGCATTTATCCAAACTGGGCCTGGTCTTGGCCGCTCAACCGGCGCGTGTTGTACAACCGCGCGTCCTGCGATGTCGAGGGCAAGCCCTGGGATCCCGCTCGACGGCAAGTTTGGTGGGATGAAGGGAAACACTCCTGGGTCGGAGTCGACGTGCCCGACTTCAAAGCCGACTCACCGCCCAAAGACCACATGGGCCCGTTCATTATGAACCCGGAAGGCGTGGGGCGCATCTTCGTGCCATTAGGAGCAATGGCAGACGGGCCATTTCCCGAGTTCTATGAGCCCATCGAGAGCCCTATCGTGAATCCTTTGCACCCCAATCAATCCAACAATCCGGTGGTGAAGAAATACAAAACCGACATGGACAAGTACGGCACGGTCGAACAGGGCTACAACGTCATCTGCACCACCTACCGCTTGACCGAGCACTATCACTACTGGACGAAGAATAATCCCATGAACGTGCAATTAGTGCCGGAGCCGTTTGTGGAAGTTCCAGCCGAGCTTGCCGATCGCATGGGAATTCGCGGCGGAGAAAAAGTTAAAGTCACGAGCGCGCGCAGCCACTACATCGCCAAAGCCATGGTCACGCGCCGCATTCGGCCAATGAAGATCGACGGCAAGGAAACATTCCAGATCGGCATTCCCATTCATTGGGGATTCCGTGGCATCGCGGAGGACGAAGGCAAGACCGCAAAAACTCTGGCGAATCAGTTGACCCCGACCGTGATCGATCCGAATGCATTCACGCCGGAGTTCAAGGGATTTCTGGTGAAGCTCGAAAAAGTATAAACGAAGGTATCAGCTATCAGCCGTCAGCTCTGAGCAGCGAGGCTGGAACTGATTGCTGATCGCTGAAAGCTGACAGCTACATGAGCGACCGCAAGACACTTCAGATCAAACAAATCTCAGGACACTCGGGCGCCTCGCCTGGGTTCGACGTGCAGCGCGATGCCGAAGTCTGCAAGCTGATCGACACCACAATCTGCATCGGTTGCAAGGCCTGTGAAGTCGCCTGCGTCGAGTGGAACGACATGCCCTTCAGTCCGACCACCTTCGACAACACCTACCAGACGATGCCGCAGACGCGCTGGAATTTTTGGAACCTGATCAAGTTCAACGAACACCAGCGCGAAGACGGAACCATCCAGTGGCTCATGCGCAAGGATCAGTGCATGCACTGCGCCGATCCCGGCTGCCTGCGCGCTTGTCCCGCCGACGGCGCCATCGTCCAATACGCCAATGGCATTGTCGACTTCCAGCAGGAAAATTGCATCGGCTGCGAGTTCTGTGTTTCGGGATGTCCCTACGACATTCCGAAATTCAATCCGGCCACCAAGAAGGTTTACAAGTGCACGTTGTGCTCCGATCGCGTCGGCGGCGGACTCGAACCCGCCTGTATTAAAGCCTGCCCTACGGGATGCCTGAAATTCGGCACCAAGGACGACATGAAGTTCATCGCGGAAGAGCGCGCGAAGCAGCTGCGCGAAAATTTCGGTTTTGAAAAAGCCGGCATCTACGACCCGCAATCGATCGGCGGTACGCACGTGGTCTACGTTTTGCACGATGCCGAGAACCCGGAGCGCTACGGTGGCCTGCCCAAAAATCCGGTCATCCCGTGGAGCTACACCGTCTGGAAATGGCTGTTCAAGCCGGTCCTTGGGACTTTTGCGTTGTTCGGCTTGGTCGGAGTTCTGCTGCACTATGTGACCGTCGGACCGCGCGTGCCGCAACCGGAACCGCCGCTCAAGAAGGAGGGCCCAGATGTCCACCGCGATTGAACGGTTTGATGACAAAGCGCGCGATGCTTTCGATCGAATCGGACAAAACGAGGTTTACGTTGGCGAGTTGCAACGCCATCGCGTTTACACGCGCTTCCTTCACTGGATGGTCGCCCTCTTCTTTTTCCTGGCGCTGTTCTCCGGATTCGGCATTTACCTGCCCTGGCTCTTCCGCTGGTTCACTCCTATCTTCGGCGGCGGCCCGCTCGCCCGCGCCATGCATCCCTGGTTCGGCCTGGGATTTGTGATTTTCTTCGGCCTGCAGACGCTGAACTGGATCACGCCGATGAAGTGGACTCCCGCCGACACACGTTGGATGCGCAACCTCAAGAAAATTGTCCGCGGCCAGGAAAAAATGGAACCCCCTGACACCGGCTTCTTCAACGCCGGCCAAAAAGCGCAGTTCTGGGAGATCGTCATCGGCTCCGTGGTTTTTCTGATCACCGGAATCATTCTGTGGGTAGGCGCGCCCTATTTTGGACGCTGGGCCGTCGCCGTCAGCTACATCCTTCATGACATCTCAGCCTTGATCATGCTGGGTGGAATTTTCATCCACATTTATCTCAGTACGATCGGCGAGCCCGGAACATTTCGCGCCATGATTCGAGGTGCGGTTACTGAAGCCTGGGCTTGGACTTTCCATCCTGCGTGGTACAAGCAAGTCACCGGACGCGATCCGGTCGAGGCTTGCGAGGAAGCCCGGCGCCGCGGACAGATCGCAGGACAATAACTGGCATCATGTGCGCGGCGCGAAAGGCAACACTCACTCTTGCTGCGTCAGCGAGAATGGTGTGGATGTTCGTTCCGCCGTTAGGCGCGGGCATGAACGGTCTACTTCTCCGGAAGTCGTCATATTGAAAAACCGGCCACAGATTCGCCACATATCTTCGCAGCCCTCAATATCAGGTTTGATCCGTGAGAATCCGTGCAGATCCGTGGCCATGTTTGTTTAACAGGATTGCTCTAGGCAACCGAAGCGTCAGCCCGGAATTTCGGAGCGCCTTCAGTCGGCTCCAGCCGAACCTCGCAAAGCTCCCCAATCAGGCTTCCCGCCCAGCGGTAGACGTTATTGGCCCGCACCAGTTTCCGCATTCGCTGCATGCGCATTTGCTTTTCGTCGGGCGTCATCTCGAGCGCCGCCCGAATCGCCTCCGCGCTCTGGTCGATGTCGTAAGGGTTGATCTGAAGAGCGTCCCGTAATTCCCGCGCCGCGCCGGTGAAGCAACTCAGGATCAGCACTCCGCGATCGTCATTCCGCGCAGCGACAAATTCCTTCGCCACCAGGTTCATGCCATCGTGCAAAGAAGTCACCAGGCACAAATCCGCAGCTCGATAATATGGCTGAATCTCGTCGTGACTATGCTGCCGGTTCAGCAGCACGATGGGCTTCCATTGGCTCGCCTGAAATCGCCAGTTGATGCGGTCAGCCTCCGCCTCCACCTCCGCCTGCAAATCGTGATACCGCTTGATGTGGGTGCGGCTGGGAGCGCCAATCTGCACAAATGTGAACACTCCCTGATAGCGCGGATACTTCTCCAGAAACCGTTCCACGGCCAGAAACCGTTCCAAAATGCCCTTCGTATAATCCAGCCGGTCGACGCCGATCCCCATCAGTGCGGCTTCCACTCCCAGAGCCTTCAACAGCGTCCCGCGTTCTTCGTAGGCTGATTCCCGTGATGGGTTGGCCGGCCCGTCCGCAAATTCCACACTGATGGGAAACGGCCGCACCGAAGTGCGATGGTCGAGGCGCTGCACCGAGAAATGTTCCCAGTCGATGCGCGATTCAACGATCCGGTCCACTGTCTGCAGGAAGTTGGTGCAATGCGCCTGAATATGAAAACCGATAAGATCCGCGCCCAGCAAGCCATCCACCAGCTCGCGCTGCCATGGACAAATCCCGAACGCCTCCGGATTCGGCCACGGGATATGCCAGAAGATCGCCACCCGCGCGTCCGGCCGGCTCTGCTTGATCATCCTCGGCAACAGGGCGAAGTGATAGTCCTGCACCAGAACAACCGGGCGGCTTACATTTTTCATTTCCTCGAGCAACGCATCCGCGAACTTCCGGTTTACCTCCTGATAATGCTTCCAGTCGCTGGCCCGGAATAGCGGTCGCATGTGCGCGATATGGCAAAGCGGCCACAATCCCTCATTGGCAAACCCGTAGTAATATCCCTGCTCTTCTTCCTTGGTCAGCCAGACTCGCCGCAAGACGTATCGTGGATCGTCGGGCGGCACCAGCAACCGATCGTGCGCGTCCACCATTTCCATGTCAGCGTCGCCCGATCCATGCGCCACCCAGGTTCCATCGCACGCGCGCAGCACGGGTTCCATCGCCGTGACCAGCCCGCTGGCCGGCACGTTGAGTTCCACCGACTTGCCCCGGCGGACATGTATGTACGGCTCGCGGTTTGACACCACAAACAGCCTTCCATCCTCCAACCGCGCGCGGACATGCACGCCGAGCCGGTCCGCCGTCCACATTGATTCGCCTGTTTCCCGCAAGCGCGCTTCCAGTTCGGCAGCCGAGCGGGCCACATTCAGACTCTCTGCAAAGGTCGCCACTTCCCGCGCCAGCGGACGAAACATCTCCAGATCTGGCACTTTAATTCGCACCATGCCCCGGCCCGTGCGCAGCGCTTTCATCCAGTTGGCGGTTCGCGCGATGGGACCAGCGATGCTCCAGCGCACTATTAGCAAGGTGATTATGACGATTAGAAAGACATGCGCCAAAGCACTGAGGAAAGTCTCCCGCCAGATGCGCAAACTTTCTCCCCGGATATACCCGGAATCGTGAATAATCGCCAGACTGCCGATCAGTTGGTCTCCTCGATGCAGCGGCAAAGCATAGATATGGATCGACGCGAATCCCATCCGCAGAAAGGCGCTTGCATCGTGGTTTTGTTGTAGCGCCTGTAAAACGATCGGAGGCGCACTCTCCATCAATGGCTGAAGGGTGGTGGTGACGGCAATCGGATGGCCCTGCGGATCGTAAACTGCCAGTCCTGCAAGATGCTCGCGATTCGCGAACTGCTGAACGGTGCGCTGCAGCGTATGCTGCGCATCACGGTCCAGGTCGCGTTCGACATTCCGGGCAAGGCTTTCGCCCAATACCTCGGCGCGCCGCTGCAGGTCTTTCCGCAAGCTGCGGTTCAACACCAACACCTGGTAATAGGAAGTGCACAGCGAGACCAGCGTGACACCCAGAATCAGTGACACGATCAGGCGTGCGCTCAGCAATCGCATTGAGGTCCTCCGTAGCCCGCAATTCCGCAAGTGCTCGCTCCATCAACATCACGAGCAACAACTGCTCTGCGTTTCCGAGTACTGAACAGGGCCTTCAGACGTTCTGTCTTACGGTGCTGAGCACCGCGACAAGAGACGAGGGCGCTCGACGACGGTCGTTCCCTGCCGTCGACCGGAACAGATGCAAACCTTCACATCCGAGTTTTATATGAGTAAGCAACCAACTTCAGAGGACGGGAACCTGAAAAAGGTTGCACTAGACGTGCCAAACCTAAGTGCTTTGTTTGTAGCTGCTTGTCTTGTAATCGAGCGACGGGCTAGGATGTAAATCTTTCCCGGAACGCTGACGGACTGCAAACCAGAGGGTCACGTTAAGTCCAGGACAAAGTCGTCATCGATTCCTGCGCCAAGGCAAGTTCTGCTGACTGATTTCCTAGTTTCAAAGTCACCATCGCAGCTGGACCCGAGTTTGTCACGACCAGAACCTTCCCACCGTCGGGATTCTCGAATGCGACCTGTTCCACGCCCGTCATCTGGCAAGCAGATTCGAACCTCCTGGCTCCTCGCCTCACATTGCGCGTAAAATGCGCGAAGGCCCAGTACTGACCGCTGCGCGTGATCTCCTTCGTCTGCGAGTGGATCGTGACCATCCCGCCACACGAAAAAGGCCCGATGTTCGGCCGCCCCTTTTCGTCGAGCGCCAGGTTCCAACCCGTGATCGAGCGGCACCAGTGACAAATCGCTTGTATGAATGTCTTTCCCCAATTCGCCCAGTCCGTCGCATAGTCCCGCGCAGTGTAATCCGGACCTCCCTCCGTCCAATACAGTTGCGCGTCCGGATGGGCATCGTGCACTTTGTCCATCATCTCCGGCGTCCCGACGTATCCATGGAACGCGACTGCGTCGCAGTATTTGCGCAGTCCCTCCTCGTCGAGTTCGCAAATCGCACGGCCCCACAAATTGTAGTTATGGTCGAGAATCCATATCTTCGTCGAGAGCCCGTGCTGCTGTAGCAGCGGACCCAACTGATACTTCACGAATCCGATTTCATACTCCTGCGGAAACAGGCATGCCGGCATTCTGCCGTCCTGATCCGTATCCACTTCGTTCTGCACCGTGACTGCCTGCACCGGCACGCCCGCAGCAGCATAGGCCTGCAAGAACTTCACAAAATATCGCGCGTATGGGCCAAAGTAGTGTTGCCGGATCGATCCTCCCAGCATCGATCCGCCCACCTTCATCCATCCCGGCGGGCTCCACGGCGACGAGAACAAATACAAATCGGGATTCGCCTTCCGCGCCAGCCGCAACATGGGCAGTACATACGACTCGTCGTGCGCCACGGAAAACCGAGTCATCTCCGGGTCGGGCTCCCCCTCGTCGTAGCTGAATACCTCGGTCGAATAGTCGCTCGACCCAATGCAGGTGCGGCAAACATTCAGCCCCATCTCCGACGGATGAAAAAGTTCATGAAACAATTCTTCCCGCGCCTGCGCTGAAAGCCGGTTGAAGGTGTAGCAGGCTGCGTCAGTGAAGGCCGCGCCGAATCCAAGGATCTCCTGAAACTTCTTGCCCGGGTTCAGCACAATCGCATTCTCCGAAGCCGTCCCCGCGCTGCGCCAGGTCAAGCTCTCCGCCGCCGCGTATCGCAGTTTGCCTCCGGTCACTCGGACGGCAATCGCCCCCGCTGGCGGTGCCACTGCGGAAGTTGGAAAAGCCGCCGCCAAGTCGGCAGTCGCCGTCGCAGTTAATCCCGCCGCGGATAATTTCAAGAAGGTCCGTCTACTCTGTTTGTTCGGCACGGCTTCTCCTGTCATGAATTCTCGCGAATACTTCGCTGTGACTATCGTGCGAGAGTCTATCGCGTGAATATCCTGCGTGGGTATAGTGCATAAGTATAGTGTCCGCGCGAAGGGCGTCATCCCGAGACCGTGGCGCACTTAGCTACCTGAGAGACCATGCCATTGGCTGCTTCGCTGGCCGTAATAGGATTAGGATAATGATGCAGCGCGACGATGACCCAACCTGAAAGCCCAAGTTCAAAAAGTGGGAGCCCCAATGAGATCGAAATACGCTGTTTGGCTGGGGTCGATTCTGCTCCTCGGACTCGCTGCATCCGCGCCCGCACAGTATCAGTCGCCCCGCCCCTGGAAGCTCGTCTGGAGCGACGAATTCAATGCCCCCAACGGCTCCCCGGTCGACTCCACGAAATGGATCTCCGAAACCGGCGGCGAAGGCTGGGGCAACAACGAGCTTGAGTATTACACCGCCCGTCTCGTAAACGCCTCACAGCAGAATGGAAACCTGGTCATCAAAGTTTTGCAGGAAAAATACACAGGCGCGGATGGCGTCACCCGAAACTACAGTTCCGCCCGCCTGAAGACCCAAGGCAAGTTTTCGCAGGCCTACGGACGTTTCGAGGCTCGCATCAAGATTCCTCGCGGACAAGGCATCTGGCCTGCGTTCTGGATGCTTGGCGACAACGTCGACAAAGCCGGCTGGCCTGCCTGCGGCGAAATCGACATCATGGAAAATATTGGCAATGAGCCTTCGCTCGTTCATGGCACCATCCACGGCCCCGGATATTCCGGCGCGAAAGGCATTGGCGCACCCGACTCCCTTCCCGCCAACCAGCCCTTTGCCGACGACTTTCATGTCTTTGCCGTCGAGTGGGAACCGAGTACGATTCGCTTCTACGTCGACGACCATCTCTACGCGACGCGTACTCCCGCCGACCTGCCGCGCGGAGCGCAGTGGGTCTACGACCATCCATTTTTTATTTTGCTCAATGTTGCAGTGGGCGGAGATTGGCCGGGAAATCCGGACGCCTCTTCAACTTTCCCGCAGACCATGTTGGTTGATTATGTGCGAGTCTATGAACGCCCGACTCCGCCAGTCCCACCAACCCAACACTAAACAAATGTTCTTTTCATTTTTTCAATGACACTTTCTCTCCTCATATTGACTCCCTCATCCTCCCCTCGGCTAAAATCTTCTGACTATTCACAGGGAAGGGGTTCACGCATGAGCAAGGTTCGAGTTCTGGTCGGCACTCGCAAAGGCGCATTCATTCTCAGTGCAGACGGCAACCGCCAAAACTGGGAAGTCAGTGGTCCGCACTTCGCGGGCTGGGAGCTTTATCACCTCAAGGGTTCACCCGCCGATCCCAATCGCATCTACGCCTCGCAGACCAGCGGATGGTTCGGGCAGGTCATCCAGCGCTCTGACGATGGCGGCAAGACCTGGCATCAGCCCGGAACTCCTCCCGGCGAAACGACCGGCCCGGGCGGCATGCCCAAGGGTGAAAGCAACAAATTCGTCTACGATACTTCCTCAGAAACTGGTGCGCCCCTTACCACTCATCAGTTTTATGACGGTAAGCAGCATCCCTGGGAGTTCAAGCGCGTTTGGCACCTCGAGCCGTCGCTCACCGATCCTGATACCGTTTACGCCGGAGTCGAGGATGCCGCCCTCTTTCGCTCGACCGATGGCGGAAAAAACTGGCGCGAACTTTCCGGCCTTCGCGGCCACGGCACCGGCCCTCAATGGCAACCCGGTGCCGGAGGCATGTGCCTGCACACCATCATTCTCGATCCCAGCAATCCTGACCGCATCTACATTGCCATCTCGGCCGCCGGGGCTTTTCGTACCGACGACGGCGGAAAAAGCTGGAAGCCCATCAACAAGGGCCTCTACTCGAAATATATTCCGAACCCTACTGCCGAGATCGGTCACTGCGTTCATCACGTCGCCATGAATCCTAAGCGCCCAAACGTGCTCTTCATGCAGAAGCACTGGGACGTGATGCGCAGCGACAATGCCGGAGACCAGTGGACGGAAATCAGCGGCAACCTCCCCACCGATTTCGGCTTTGTTATTGACGTCCATTCACACGAGCCGGAAACGGTTTACGTTATCCCCATCAAGAGCGACGGCGAGCATTATGTGATGGACGGGAAACTCCGCGTCTATCGCAGCCGCACCGGCGGCAACGAGTGGGAGGCCCTCACTAAGGGCCTGCCGCAAGAGAATTGCTACGTCAACGTTTTGCGCGACGCCATGGCCGTGGACACTCTCGACAAGTGCGGCATCTATTTCGGCACCACCGGCGGCCAGGTCTATTGCTCCGCCGATGCCGGAGACAGCTGGAATCCAATCGTCCGCGACCTCCCGGCCGTCCTGTCAGTAGAAGTCCAAACCATGCCCTGATCACCTAGCCCCGGACGCATTCGTCCGGGGCCGTTAGTCAGGGGCAGTTCCGGGTGCCCCACCCTTCTCGCGTCTTGTGCGAGAGGGTGGGGATTTTGACTTCCCCGTTCCTCGAGTGTCAGCGTCGCTGAGATTTGTCCCAGGAGAAACGTGAAAAGACCATTGATTGCAGTTGCACTGTTGTTGTCGTCCTTGGCAAGCACTGTAACGGCGCAAGAGCATCACGCCGCGACGCAGTCTGCCGCCACGCCCGTTCTTGAAACGAAAGTTCGCAAGCTCTGGGAAACTTTCAAAAACAAAGATAAAGCCACTCTCTCCTCTCTGCTCGACGACCGCTTCCGCCAGTTCGAGGAGGGCCTTAGTGCTTTCGGTGACAAGAAAGCCGAAGTCAACGCAGTGGATGACTTCGAACTCCTCAGTTACACGCTAACGGATTTCACCATAAAATCGATTGGCCCGAATGCTGCGTTGGTTACCTACATCGCGCAATACGAAGGCAAATCCGGCGGCGAAACCTCAAAGGGACACAGCGTCTTCGGTGATGTATGGATTCGTTCTGGCAATGAATGGAAAGCTCTCTACATGCAAGAGACGTACGTGAAATGAAGGTGCTACTGAAATGGCAGTAACCATTCGAGTCGAACTTCCGCAACACCTTCGGACCCTGGCGCACGTTGGCCGCGAAGTGCAACTCGAAGTCGAGGCTCCGGTCACGCTCCGCTCCGTCCTCGACGCACTTGAGGTCCGCTATCCCATGCTCCGCGGAACCATCCGCGATCACGACACGCAGCAGCGTCGGGCGTTCTTACGTTTCTTCGCCTGCGAGGAAGATCTTTCCCACGAGCCGCCCGACACCCCGCTCCCCGAAGCAGTGACATCCGGGAAAGAACCCTTCCTCATCATCGGCGCAATCGCAGGCGGCTAGCGTAAGCGTCCCACCCGCAGATCAGCGCACTGCCTCGGCTCTGGCCAGCATGCTTGCCGAATGTTTCGCAGCCCCTTCGTAGTAACCAACGAACCGCTCGGGCTCCATCGCTTTGTAAGACGCCAGATTGTGTGCCCAGCGGAAACCGATGGGCTGATACCACAGTTCCGCTTCGACGTGAAATGGCCCTGCCGCGTCACCCGTCTTGAGTTCATAACGAGTCAGCGCGCCTTTGTCGTTGAAATCGGGATCGGAGGCCGCTTCGCCTACCACCGAGATGTCGGGCTCGGCTGTATTCTTATCGAAGCCGCTCGGCAAAATTCGGCTGTCTTTCAGATATCCGACCGCCGACAACAGTCCTGTTGTCACCTTGCCTTGAGCATCTCTCAGGATCGGCTCGAAAATCTGAACCTGCTGCGGATTGTCGATCTCGTGGTAGTAAGGCTCGAATTGCAACGGGTCCGCATCGTTATGGTTGCCCACGATCGAGCCGTCGCCGTTGAGCGCCCCCGATTCGAAAATGACACGGCCACTGCTGTCGCGCACCACCACGTGCAGCCATGCCCGCCGCGATGGATAAGCCGTGGGGAATTTGTGTCCGGTAAGGTTCTCCACCAGCACTTCCATTGAAAGGCCGGAGGCAGTGGTCTGTAGATTGCGAATGCTTAGCCGCGCGGCTTGCGTCTGTAGAAACTCAGTCGCGCGGTCGGCAGCCGCTGAGAGTTCGGCCGGCAACGCGGCCACGCCAAGCTCGTCACGGTGACCGTTCAGAACGCGCTGCATGAAAAAGTTTCCGCCCACGAATTCGTGTCGATGCATGCCCACACGCGGAATCCCAAATAAAGCGGTAATCTTCACCGGTTCCTGTACTTCGGGCATGTGGCAAGATTGGCATGTCTTCCGGCCGGGATAGTCGCTGTGCAGCCACTCTTGATAAGGCATCTGCTCAGGCAGGCTGCCGATATCTTCCCCCCCCGGCCCCAGTGCCTTCGTTTTCAGAGTATGACAACTGCCGCACAACGCTGAGTCGCGAATGTGCTCGGCTTCCTCGGGCACAAACCCTCCGGTCGAGGACTGCATCACGCGCTTATGCCCGGCGTCGATCACAAACGGTCCGTACTCCGGTCTCTGATCCTTTTCCCTCGCGCTTGCAATTACGACGTTTCCATTGATCGCGTCGTTCGTCCCCAATCGCTCCTTCTCAACTTGGTGACAAACCGAACACGAAACTCCGTCCGACGCTGCTCGATGCTCCGCGTCCGACTCGGAGATTGGCAGGTTCTCAAAAATCTTCGCCTTTTGGCCTTCGGCCTTCGCGGTCAAGTGCGTGATCGGCATATGACAAATCGAACATTCATCTTCGATGGCCGCTTGCGACTCAGGATGATCCATCGATTCCCGCCGAACGCTACCTTGCCAGTAGGGATCCCGAGCCGAGTTAGCCATGATGCTGGCCCGCCACTGGAACCCAATGGAAATATCTTCGCCGGAACTCGTCTTCAGTTCGTTATGACAGGCAACGCAACGATCCGAGGTGCGAAACTCCGTTGACAGAACCTTATCTTTCGAACCGCCGTGCAGAATTGTCGGCAACGCAAGCAGCGCCGCCGAAGGCAACAGGAAAGCGGGCCAGCGCAGCTTCATTTCCACCCCTCCCACAGCTTCCCATCCGCCCAATCCCATAGCAGGTAGAACACCACCTGCTTGTCGCGACCGGCCGTGTTCGTCATTGGAGAGCGTACACCAATATCGAACCGCACGTGCTGCCTGGCGCTGATTGTTACCTGCATCTCCGGCAGCACGTCCCAATTCGTTTTCGCTCCGTCCACAAGGTCGCGGTCTGCCAGGAACTCGACCATCGGCGACCACATCCGTCCCAGCCGCTGTTCCCCCGCGAGAGTTTGCCCGACGGTTGCTCGCCAGAAAAGGCTTTGCGGCGCGATATCGGTGCGATGCGGCAAATCCGCCCCCATCTGAAATTGCAGAAAAGTATTTGTGGGAAATAACTGGTCGAAAGCGGCAAAGGGTTCGAACGTCGTCGTGCCATTGCCGAATCCATATTTATGGTTCCCCACCGGAGCCAGCACTCCGCCCTGCAGGCTCAAAATGGACCCCGCGCGCAGGTTGGAAAACATCACTCTCTTCACTGCAAAAGTAATGTCACCCAGGCCGCTGTTCCACGCGTGGTTCTGATCTTGCGAGTTGATGGGCACGTCAATCTCGATCTGATTGTTGATGCCAAATCGCTGCTCGTGAATCACGTCGGTAGTAAAGCCCGGCGCCCCACTGGCGTTCATCGCGGTCGAAATCACAACCTCATCCTCCGGATACGCCTTCTCCGTCACCAGTGCCCGCGGCAGATTCAGTTCTCCGCGCGGCCATCGCTTGTCATGACAGAAATCGCGCAGATATGCGATGAGATCGTCGATCTCCTCCGAGGAGAGCAACTCCCCAAAGGCGGGCATGATTTGTGAGAAACCCCGCTTCGGCCCGCCATGCACGATCACGTCTTTGTAAGCCGCGTTTGTCTCCGCCGTCGTCTGGTCACATCGCGTGAAGTCGGGAAAGCTATCGGGGTGCTTGAATTCAACGCTCGTCTGCGGCGCCCCATCTCCCTTTCTGCCGTGGCACGCGATGCAGCCACTCTCATAAAGAATTTTGCCGTTCTTCGCGTCGGGCGGCTTCGGGTACTTGAGCTTTTGCGAAAACAGCATCGAACTGCATGCCGGGACGAGGATTGCGATGCAGATCAGCAACCTTCGCGCACGGACTGGCGTTTTTCGTCCATCACCCTTCCGATTTCCCGAAATAGGCGGCCACGCCGCCTTCCCTGATTTTTCTCTTGCTCTGCAGGAATATGACAAGTCACTCGTCCTCATCGTGCTTTCCTGAGCCGCGGTGGCAAATATTTTCTCCTAAATCAAAACTCGACAGTACTAGGGGCTCAGTTGTTTCTACAAGGATGCTTCTTGCGGCACGTCAGATGCGTGAAAAGCGGAAGACGATGCCTCCCCTCCGCGACTGGTTCGAGTTACCAACACTCGATAGGTAACGGAGGATGCAGCTGCCTCCGGCCGCCGGGCAAGCGTTTCTACCGACCAAAATCGAATTTGCCGCAGCCTATCCCGCAGGTTGCGGAATGGGCGATGTTAAAGGTGGTGCTTGTGGTGGCGGGTAGAGGACCAAGCTTAGCGGTCGGTACCGCGCCGCGAAAAAGTAAATCGCATACGCGGGGAAGAAAACGATAGCCGGGACCGCGACCAGCGCTAGCAAATAGAAATAAATTGCCAGCAAAATGCATATCACCACCACCGCTACGGTGATCGTGTATACGTTCCACGTCAAGCCGGCCGTCTTGCCGGTCAGCACCGCAATAATACCTAAAGCTGCCGCGGGAAGCGCCACGATCAATCCAAGAATGATCGACACGATACCGATGACAATGCCCACTCCAATCGCCAAAACGATCTTCATTCCGACATATCCGGCGTAGCCGCCCTGCTCCGCCTGCAACATGGGCCACAGCCGCCGCCATCCTTCCACCGCGCCTATGTCTTCCAATGCCATTTGCGGTACCACGAAATCCTTGGTCAGCACATAAACGACTGCCACGAGAACAAACAAAGCGAACATCAGAAAGAACACGACAATTCCACTGAGGACCAACGGCAGCACGTGTGCCCGGGGAGAATTAAGCCATCCCATCCCAAAGGCAAAAGCGGCGGGCACCCCCAATAGCACAATCACTCCTGCGAAAGTTGCGAACATAAAACCCAGCTGCCACAAAAAATACTTCCAGCCTGGTCCTTGCCTGCGGTTCCATCCCTGCCGAATGCGACATTCCCTGGTCAGCACGCTGTCGAACAGGATGAACCGCATCACGCTGTTGACGTACAACATCACGATAAAGAAGACCATGCCCGTGATCACCAGGGTGGCAATGAGTCCGCCCAAAATCGCGGGATCAATATGTGGGAATCCCTGTGCAAGAAAATGGCGTGACGATCCGGTTTGGCGCGGAATATTCGTTGGAAAATGGAAGCTTCCGCCGGAACCCATCTCGCCGGCCAGCAAGCCCACGATCGCCAGGCGCGTCCATTGCCCAAAGCGAAACGGTTGCAGCAGTTGTCGTTTGCTGTGCTGAAAGGCGAGTGTGATTGTATCTACCGCGGAAATCGGCACGATTCACCTCGACAGAATGCCCCAGCAGCAAGGTACTAAGAAGCGCAAGGCAGCGCAAATTAATTTTTCGGATTTGAGGTTTCATTCATAGCGCAGGGCTTCGACGGGATCGAGTTTCGACGCCCGCATCGCCGGTACCAAGCCGCTGATCACGCCAACCACCAGCAGCACTGCCGTTGAAAGGATGACCGTCATCATCGAAATGCGGAGGTGGATGTCCGCTTGCCCGGAATCGTCTTCAAACAACGGTCCCATCAAAGGCAGCGTTCCCACCGACCATGCGATGAGATACGACAACAAGACTCCGATGGCTCCGCCGATGAGCATGATGAGAAGCGTCTCCGCCAGAAATTGCAGCTTGATGTGACGCTTGCGAGCTCCCAGCGCGCGCCGCAGTCCGATCTCACGAATGCGCTCGTCCACCGACACCAGCATGATATTCATCACGCCCACGCCGCCGATGCCCAGGGTCAACGTCCCAATGAACGTCAGCAGAACCTGCAAGCCAATCGTCAACGCATCGATGACCGGACGAAATTCGTCGCGCCCGAACATCTGAAATGCTTTGGGATCAGTGGGTGAGAAATTCTGTCGCGTGGCCACAGCGGCAAGCACCTGCGCCATGGCTTTCTTCTCGAACTGTGGAGCGATAGGCTCAAACACCATCACGGCGGCATAGCGCGTATTCCAAAGATCGCCCGCCGCCGAATACGGAATCCAAGACGACTCGTCGTCGCTCGAAAAGTAATTGCTAAGTTGAATCTTCCGTGCCATGACGCCAATCACAGTGAAGCGTACGCCTGACACTTGCACCGTTTCGCCGACTGCGGGCCGTCCGCTGAACAATTCTTCTTTCAACCGGCCGCCGAGGAAGATCACGCGCCGTCGTTCCAGTTCATCTTCGGCGTTAATCCAGCGCCCTTCGACCGGAACCTCATTACGCATTTCGCCATATTCAGGGCAGACGCCACGCACCGGCGCTGTGCCCACCATGCGGTCGCCATAGGCAATTCCGGGGCGCCGAACCGTCTCGAGGCAGACATGTTTCACCAGCGAAGCCGTCGCCTTCACCATGTCGAGATCGGCCTGCTCAAGGACAACCTTCTTTCCCGCGCGCTGGCCGCCCGGTTGCTCGCTGGTTTGCTGCGGCCAGCAGATGACCGCGCCCTTGCCGAAGGCATCGAAGCCATGCACCAGCACGCTGCGGAAGCTGCTGCCGTAGGCAATCAATAACGTAACGGTCGCGATGCCCCACACAATCCCCAGCATAGTGAGGAAACTGCGAGTCACGTTGCGCTTCAGCGCGACCCAGGCTTCGAGAATGATTTGTATCAGCATTTGTCTGACGTCTAGCGACGGACGCAGGTATCAAAGTTTCAACGTGTCAGAGTTTCAAGGTTTCACGGCTTGGATCAGTGGCTTACAACCAAGACTACTTAGTACTCGAAACTTTGAAGCGTTGAAACCTTGAAACTTTTCCTGCTGTTTATCCTCCAGCCTCATAACGCAGCGCTTCAATCGGATCAATCGACGCCGCTCGCCGTGCCGGATAGAGCGCCGCTCCTACCGCCACTGCTCCTAACAGTCCGGCCGCAATCAACCCCGAACTCCAACTCGGAATCAGCCCGGCAAAGAAATCCGGCATCGGCAGCATATTTACTAGGGCGCAGAAACCAAACGCCACGCCCAAACCAATCCCTCCGCTCAACAATGCGATGATCAGGGCCTCAATAAAAAATTGGCGCAGAATCATTCCCGCCGGAGCCCCAATCGCCTTGCGCACGCCAATCTCGCGGGTCCGCTCCCGTACCGCGACCAGCATCACATTCATCACGCCAATGCCGCCCAGCACCAGCGTCACAATCCCGACCGCGCCCAAAAAGAATTTCATCCCGTCGGTCATGGTCTTGAAAGCCTGTGCCTCCTGCACCGTATCCCAGATGGGGCAAGCTTCCTTGTCGTTGGGATCGTAGCGATGCATGCGCGCCAGCGCCACACGTACCTCACGTTTGCAGGCTTCGTGCTGGTCCACCGATTTCGGCGTCACCAGCAGTTGATCGAAAGTCTCGCTGGTGCCCGGAGGTTTGTCGGGAAAATCGCGGCGCATTGCCGTGAAGGGCACAAAAATTTTATTTACGTCCCAGCCGTCATAACTGGAGTCTTGCTTCTTTTTCGCCATCACCCCAATGACGGTGAATGGAAAATCGTTGAGATAGACGGAATCCCCCACTGGATTGCGTCCCGGGAATAATTGCTTGGCCGCATCGGAGCCGAGAAAGGCCACACGCCGTCCTTCCCGCATGTCATCCCAGTCGTAGAAACGTCCTACGCCGACGTCGAGGCTGCGAATGTAGCTGAACTGGGGGTACGACCCCGTCACCGTCAAAGCTGCGTTATTGAAGTTGGAGTGGGTGCGAACGGTGTCCTGCTCCAGTTCTGGAATCGCGTATTCGCAATCGGGCGACTCTGTTTGCACCGCCGCAACATCCGGATATTCCCAGCGCACGACCCGGCCCGCATGGGTGCCGCCCGCCTGCAGGCTGGTGCGTCCGTGAAAGACGATCATCACATCTTTGCCAAGATTTCGGGCCTGATCTTCCTGGCCTTTGCGCAAGCCCTCGCCGGCGGCCACCATCAGCACAATCGAAACGATTCCCCAGGCAATCCCAAACATGGTGAGGAAAGCGCGAAGCTTGTGCGACCATAGAGTTCGGAGAACGTCGAAAATGAGATCGCGCAGTGTCATCTCTAAGTTGGACGCGGACACCTAGGGAAAGTCATCCCTGGTACCTCGCTATTAGATACGCAATGGACCTGGAGTTTGTTGCAGAAAAAAGAAGAACAACCGCCGTTGACGCTTGTGCAAGGCGGAGTCTGAGCCCCGGCTCTACTCAGCCCTGCTCAGCTACGCAGTATGCTTCACACTCGTTCACTCATTACGCCGATCGTTTCAATCCAGCGGTCAAAATCGCGTAGCGCCAATTCGCACTGCATCCGATGCCGCTCCTTGCGATCCCGTATCTTTTTCTCCAGCGGCGGAAGAAGATCAAAGGTGATATTCGCGGGCTGAAAGTTTTTCGCTTCCGCGTGCGTTACGTAATGCGTAAGCGATCCAAAGGCGGAAGCTCGTGGAGCAGGCACGAGATCAGCCCCGGAAAGCAGCGCCGCGGCGTGGATCCCGGCCAACAGCCCGGTTGCAATCGATTCCACGTAGCCTTCCACCCCGCAAATCTGCCCGGCAAAGAAAACCTTCGGATGCGCCTTCATCTGCAAGCTTTCGCGCAGTAGAGTCGGTCCATTGATATAGGTGTTGCGGTGAATCTGCCCGTAGCGCAGAAAGCGCGCATTTTCCAGTCCCGGAACCAGTCGCAGCACCCGCGCCTGCTCGCCAAACTTTAAATGATTCTGGAATCCGACCAGATTGTAAGAATCCGCCCGCAGATTCTCCTGCCGCAATTGCACCACTGCATACGGCATCTTGCCGGTGCGCGGATCGATCAATCCGACCGGCTTCATAGGGCCGAAGCGCAGCGTATCGCGGCCGCGGCGGGCGATCTCTTCGATGGGCAGACAACTTTCGAAGTAATTCAGTTTTTCCCAGTCCTTCTCTTCCACCGATTGCGCGGCCGCGAGCGCATCGTAAAACCGGTCGTATTCCTCTCGCGTCATTGGACAGTTGATGTAATCCGCCGACCCTTTGTCGTAGCGCGCCGCCATGTAGACACGCGATCTGTCGATCGAGTCCGCCTCCACGATGGGACTGATCGAATCGTAAAAATACAAATGCGGACTCCGAAGAACCGGCTCTTGTCCGGGTTCGGTCACAGGCGCACTCAATCGCGCGATCTCCCCAGCCAGAGCGTCAGAGGTTAGCGGGCCAGTGGCAATGATGCTCACATTGCGTGACTCGTCGACCGTCGTTACTTCTTCGCGTTTTACCTTGATGCGCGGCTCGCGCGAAATCGCTTCAGTCACGCGAGCGGCGAATGCGACGCGGTCTACAGCCAGTGCGTGTCCCGCGGGCACCGCGCATTCTCGCGCGATTTCGAGTAGCAGCGAGCCCGCGCGGCGCATTTCCTCCTTCAGCAGCCAGGGCGCGGAATGCTCGCTGTCAGACTTCAACGAATTCGAACAGACCAGTTCGGCGAAATCCGCAGTCTGATGGGCGGGCGTGGTCCGCACCGGACGCATCTCGTATAGTTCCACCTCCAAGCCCCGCCGCGCGCACTGCCATGCGGCTTCGGATCCGGCAAGCCCCGCTCCTACGATTCGAATGTTATTTTTCATGCAATCATAATCCCGTAGGCCGCGATGACAGGTCTCTCCGACGATTGAGCTTGTAGGCAAGCGCCAGGCCGCCGACGGCACCGACTGCGCCTCCTACCACCAAGGCGCCAATATAGCCGCCTAACACCAGCAGACCGGAATGCCCAAGCAGCTTCGGCCATTTACCCGCCACCAGCAATACCGTCGTTGAGCAAAGAAATGAACAGAGAGTAAATCCGGTGGGAGCGAGCAGAACATATAAGGAAAGACTGCGCGCCCGGGCAAAGCAGAACAGAATTCCTCCGCCTACAAGGCAAAGTATCCACAAAGGAGCAATGAAGAAAAAAGGCATAAGGAAAAACTCTAGATCGATGTCTGGCGGCTTGATCTTTGTCTATTTCGACGGCCGGCGCGTTTTTCGCGGCTGATGAATTCGCTCGTTTCTCTCCAGCATCGCGATGAACTCGCGAATCTTTCGGGCACGCGTCTCCGCTTTTTTCGCTGTCTGAATGCGGAATAACACAGCATAGCGATTCGCGCCATCCAGAGACTGAAAGAATTTCTGGGCTCGTGGGCTGGCGTCCAACGCCGTCTGAAAATCTTCCGGAACCTTTGCCGCTTTCGGCGAGTCGTAAGCCGCATCCCAGCTTCCGGCTTTCTTGGCAGCCTCGATTGCTTCCAGACCCGCGGCTTTAATCCGGCCGCTGGCGGTCAGGGCTACTGCCTTGTCGCGGTTGATCTTCGACCAGATGCTCTTTCCTGACCGTGGAAGGAAGCGCTGCAGCCAGACCTGCTCGCTTTCCCCGCGTTTCTGGCCGTCAATCCACCCATAGCAGAGCGCCACTTCCAAAGCTTCCGCGTAAGTAACCGACCGCAAACTGGTACCTTTTTTCGCCAGACGCAACCATAGGCCTTGCGACTTGCGATGATTCTTTTCCAGCCATCCGGCCCATGCAGCCTGAGTTGCAAACAGGCTGATCGCATCGGATCCAATCATCTTCCTGGTGTGCATCGTTCTTTCTCCGCCAATTTGCGCATCGCCTCGCCAGCGAGAAGCACCCGCCGCCACCGCTCACGAAACCTTCGCTCCCAATTGTTTATAACAACTCGATCAGCTTATCGCTCCAGTCGTATCCCCAGCATATTCCTGTGGCAATGTTCTGCGATTGTGGAGCACGGTCCGGAGTAACATCCGATCGTGGATGGCTGCAGGACGAGAGTGAAAGCATTTAAGGTCGTCCAAGCCTTGAGGATACAGGACAGGCCGACGGTTTTACCTCGTGATGGGCGCTGCTCCCGCCGCGATCAGCACCCATCTCCCGTCCTTGTAGACCCACGTATCAAGAAATCGCCAGCGTAGCGCTTCTGCCTTACTGGTGCTTACTCTTTTTTCGCGGTAGGTTCCAATGACGAGGGCTGTGTTTCCGAAAATGCGCACCGTCGTGCTTTCATATGTGATCTGGTCCAGTCGCGGGTTTTCTCGCTTGATTCTCGCCAAGTATTGTCCCTTGCTCACCAGGGTTCCGTATTCGACATAGACCAAAGCATTATCGAAGATCAAGTCCAGGACACGGACATCGTTCCGCGACTGGCCCGCGACCCATTCGTGCTCTAGCGCCCGAATCGCCGCCACCGTACCGACCTCATCTCCGTGTTGCCCCAATACCGCTGGACAAGCGCAGGCCAGAATGAAAAACCAGGCGATTGTTTTCATAAGGCGCGTCTCCAAATGCAGGGATGACGGAGAGTAAAAGCTGGCGTGATCATTCAATGTGTCCTGCTGGCGTCGACAGGCTCGCAATCGCCGCCCATTGTCCGCTTCTGTACAGCCACGTATCCACGAAACGCTCACGTCTCACAAACGGCTTTCCGCGTTGCACGCCCCGTATCCAGTACAGGCCGGTAACAATCGCCGTGTCACCCTGTAACTTGACTGCCATCGAGTTTGGTACAAACTCGATCCAATCGGCCGCTCTGAGATGAACCAAGACGGCGGTCTTGTCGAGTAACTTGCCCTCCGAGTCCACGCATGCGAAAGCGTCGTCCAGCATTGCATCCAGCGCCCTGAAGTCCTTCGTCCGCGGCGCCTGGATTTTTTCGATGGCTTCCATGGCCATCAGTTTTGATTCCGCGGCAGAATCATTCGACAGCTGTGCATGGTTCACCACCGGCCCGAAGATAGCCAACGCCAAAATCAACTTAAAGACTCTCATGAGAAATTTCCTCAACTGAGGACTATCGGCGAATTGGCCGGTTCCCTTGAATGCTGGGGACGCTGCGCATAATCGTCCGATCTGCGATGATGAAAGGAAGGCACTCTCAGCTCAACCAGGGAGAATTTCAATGGCGCGCATCAGCTTGATCAGTTCGGAATCGGCCAACGCCGAAGTGAAGGAAATCTATGAGAAGGCGCTTCGCGGGCGGCCCGGCAATGCCCAGAAAGCGCTGGCGCATCGTCCAGACATGCTCAAGAACTTTCTGTCTTTTTACGCCAGTGTCGGGCGCTCGCTTGATCGCAAGCTTTACGAAATGATTTATCTTCGCGTCTCGCTGATCAATGGATGCCACTACTGCACGCAGCATCACGTTGCTTCCTCGAAGCGCGTGGGCCTCACTGCCGACGATTGGTCCGCGCTCAACGCAGGAGATTATTCGCGCTACGCTGACAAAGAGCGCGTCGCGCTGGTTTATGTCGACAAATTAACGCGCACGCCCGGTGACATTACCGACGTCGACTTCGCCCCTCTGCGCCAGAATTTTTCCGAACCGGAAATAGTAGACATCCACCTGCTCACGGGCCTCGCCAATCTGACCAACCGCTTTACCGACCCGTTGGGGCTGGAAGTAGAGTTCCCGGAAGAAAAAATCTAAGATCGCCACAGACTCTCACGGATTAAGCGGATTAAACGGAGAGTCCTGCGTTATCCATGAAGATCCGTGTAAATCCGTGGCTAAAGGATTTCGCGCGCATCGCCCACACGACGCGTCACGCGCTCGCGGTCGAGATACTCCAGCAGCGGAATCGCATACTTACGGCTGACTCCCGTCAATTCTTTGAACTTTGCCACGTCCATTTTCGGCGCCTTGGTTTTTTGCAGGGCAACGAGCCGGCGCAACTCTTGCAAGGCGCTGTGGTGGAAGACGAGTTCGTCGGAAATCTTCACCAGGCGCTTGTCGCGCAGCAGCAGCGTCACGATTTTCTGCGCGCGGGCTTTATCCACCTTCAACCCGGCAAGCACTTCGTGAAGCGCGGGAACTTTCAATCCCGCCGCCGCAAAGGCGTCTTCAATTTTCTTCTTCGACTCCGCTTCCTCATCTTTCATCACGACGCCGTGACCGGGCAGTCGCACCAAGTCGCCGGCCGCCTCAATATGCTTTTCCCGAACCAGCAGTTCGACGGCAGCGGTGAACACTTCCGGCGACGCATTCACCTGCTCGCGCAGCGCTTCCCGCGCCATCCCGCTCACCAAAGAGTTTTTCTTGTGAAAATCCGTAGCAGCAGTCACGATGGATTCCTGGAGTTGTACGATCGTCGCTGCGTCGACAAATAATTCTCCGATGCGCAACGCGCGCACTACTTTCAACGTTCGGGCGAGTTGAGACGCGACGAAATCGCGGGTCCAGCCGGTCTCGGCGACAAGTTGCGCCATCGAAATTCCTCCATGTCCTCGCCTGGCGATCCGGGCCGTGAGGATTGTTCCCGGATCGCCGTCGGCCAGGATTTGCAGAAAGCGTTCGTGTTCGGGCATGCGCGGGACCGGGATCGCATCGAGCACAACGCCTCCGCCTATAGTCACGACGGGAGAGAACTGGCGGACAATGAAACGATCCCCAGGAAGCAGAAGCGCCGCCTCCGGAAACTTCAGCCGGGCGAACGCCTCCGACCCGGGAGCAAGTTGCCTGATGCCGTGAAGAGCAATTTCCGCGACAGTCTCCATGGTGTTGGAATGGAAGTGAACCCGGGCCCGATTCTTCAGGGCGCGGGGCGCCGAGCCGAGCAGCCGCAAACGTACATCGACACGGCGTGTGGTTGAGAACGTTGCCGGCGGGGCGAGCGTCATTCCCCGCGACAAGTCCTCCGTGCTCGCGCCCGCCAGGTTAAGCGCGGTCCGTTGCCCGGCAGACGCGGCCTCGGCGGCGTGTCCGTGCACCTGCACTCCCCGCACGCGGACTTTTTGGCCGGAAGGAAGCACTTCCAGTTCTTCCTCGCGCCGAATCGTTCCCGCGACCAGCGTCCCGGTCACGACCGTGCCAAATCCTTTCATGGTAAATACGCGGTCGATCGGCAATCGTGCCAGTGCTTGAGAATCACGAGGCTGCACCTCGGCTGCGGCCGCGACTATCGCCCCTTTCAGATTGTCGAGTCCCGCTCCAGTCAGCGCACTCACTGCCACGATCGGAGACTTGGGCGGCTCCAAAAACGTTCCGCGCAGGAATTCCTCCACTTCCAACCGCACCACGTCAAGCGTCTCTGCATCCACCGCGTCCGACTTGGTTAGCACCGTAATGCCGCGCTGCACGCCCAGCAATCGTAGAATGTCGAAGTGCTCCCGCGTCTGCGGCTTGATCGATTCGTCGGCCGCGATCACCAGCAACACCAGGTCGATCCCGCCAACCCCGGCCAGCATGTTGCGCACAAAGCGCTCGTGCCCCGGAACATCCACAAATCCAAGATGCAGCGCCTCACCCCCAGCGCCCGGCAAGTCCATATGAGCGAAACCGAGATCGATGGTAATGCCGCGCCGCTTTTCCTCTTCCAACCGGTCCGCATCGATCCCGGTCAATGCCTTCACCAGCGCGGTTTTCCCGTGATCGATGTGCCCCGCCGTACCCACGATGATCGATTTCATTATCAGAATCGTAGCAGGATCATTGGCGGCGAAAGCAATTTCCACAGGCCCTATCCTGTGAGCGCTCCGAAATGCGACAATAGAAGCTCTTCCCATGGCCACCTCTTTAACCTCTGCCTTTTCTTCGGAAACCCTCCGGCAGCACGGCCTCACGCCCGAGGAGTACGAGAAAATCAAGCAACTTCTCGGCCAGCGCGAGCCTACCCTCACCGAACTCGGCATCTTCAGTGTGATGTGGAGCGAGCACTGTTCGTACAAATCTTCGCGCGTGCACTTGAAACGCCTGCCCACGCGCAGCAAACTTGTGTTGCAGGGACCGGGCGAAAACGCCGGCATCATCGACATTGGCGACGGCTGGGCCTGCGCTTTCAAAATCGAATCGCACAATCATCCTTCGTTCATTGAGCCGTTTCAGGGCGCGACCACCGGCGTAGGCGGCATTCTACGCGACATTTTCACCATGGGCGCGAGGCCGGTCGCGGTAATGGACTCGCTCCGCTTCGGTCCCATCACCGCACACGTAGCCCCGGACGCATTCGTCCGGGGGGATATGCAGAGATCTTCGGAGCGCCGGACGAATGCGTCCGGCACTACGCAGGGCGTTTCGCAGGCGGAGCTTCATAAGAATCACTCCATCCTCGATGGCGTGGTCAGCGGCGTCGCCTCCTACGGCAACTGTTTCGGCGTGCCCAATCTCGGCGGCGAAACCAAGTTCGAACCCTGCTACTCCGGAAATCCGCTGGTGAACGCCTTCGCTCTCGGTCTCGTCCGAAAAAATGAAATCTTCTACGCCAAGGCCGCAGGCGAAGGGAATCCGGTGATCTATGTGGGCGCGAAGACCGGACGCGACGGCATTCACGGCGCCACCATGGCCAGCGAGGAATTCAGCGAAGCGTCAGAAGCCAAGCGGCCCAATGTGCAGGTAGGCGATCCCTTCCTCGAAAAGTTGCTGCTCGAAGCCTGCCTTGAAGCCATGCAGACGGGCGCGATCGTCGGCATTCAGGATATGGGCGCCGCCGGACTCACCTGCTCGACTTGCGAAATGGGCGGCCGCGGCGGCGTGGGCATTGAAATCGAACTGGATCGCGTGCCCCAGCGCGAAACCGGCATGACTCCGTACGAGATCATGCTCAGCGAATCCCAGGAGCGCATGCTGCTGGTGGCGCAGAAAGGCCGCGAGGACGAGGTTTTCCGCGTCTTTGAAAAGTGGGGACTCGACGCGGTCGAGGTGGGCAAGGTTACAACCGGCAACAAGCTTCGCGTGCTCGAGCACGGCAAAGTCGTGGCGGAAATCCCGAATCCGGCGTTGACGGATGAAGCGCCACTCTACAAACGTCCACTGGCGCGATGGGAACCGCCTGTTCCCCGCGAGATGCCCGAACATATCAAACTCGGCACAACCGGTGATCTCACTGCGAATCTCAAGCAGTTGCTGGCCAGCCCGAACATTTGCAGCAAGCGTTGGGTCTGGCAGCAATACGATCACATGGTGCAGACCAACACCGTCGAAGCACCGGGCGCGGGTGATGCGGGCGTGATTCGTATCAAGGGATCGCAGCGCGGCCTGGCGATGGCGCTCGATGGCAACGGTCGCTGGTGCTATCTCGATCCGCGTCTGGGCGCGATGCACGCGGTCGCCGAAGCAGCGCGTAAAGTCGCGTGCTCGGGTGCGACTCCGGTGGGCGCGACGAATTGCCTGAACTTTGGCAATCCCGAAAAGCCGCACATCATGTGGCAGTTCTCGCAAACGATTGACGGGATCACGAAAGCCTGCGAGGAGTTGGAAATTCCTATCACCGGCGGCAACGTCAGCTTCTACAACGAGACGCTTGGCGAAGGCATTTATCCCACACCGATGCTGGGCGTGGTCGGAACTCTCGAAGACGTGCACAAAGCCGCGAAAATGCATTTCGCCGAGCCCGGTCGCACCATCGTGCTATTGCGCGCCGGCGAAGCGGGCGATATCACCGATGCAGAGACCGAATTCGGCTCCTCGGAATACGCCAAAGAAATTCTGGGCACGCTCTGGGGATATCCGCCGGAACTTGATGTGGAGAAGGAAGCCGCGCTGCAAAAGGCTGTGATCGAGTTGGTTCAGCAGGGGCTGGTAGATTCGACCCATGATTGCGCAGACGGCGGCATGGCAGTCGCGCTGGCCGAGAAGGCATTTCCCAAAGGGATTGGCGCGCGAGTGAACCTGGCGTCTGGCGGGCTGTTTGCGGAGTTTGCGCTGTTTGGAGAAGATGCCAGCCGGATCCTGATCTCTTGCGACCCGGAGCAGGTGGCGCGAATCCAACAAGTAGCGGGGAAGCACGGCATCAGCGCAGAAGTGATCGGAGAGACGATTTCGGATCGGCTCGAAATTTCGCTCGATGGCAAGATCACGATCTCGGCGACAGTTGCTGAGTTGAGCGCGGCCTACGAAGGCGCGCTGGAGTCGGCATTACGTACAGATCCAGAACTGGTGGCGGCGGAACAGAATACGTAGCGACAGCCGCCTCGGCTGTCATGGGGTTGAGCTAGAAGCTAAAGGCCAAGGGCTAAATGCAGATTTCCGACAAATTTCACGACGAGTGCGGCGTAGTGGCGATCTTCGCGCATCCTGAGGCGGAGAAGTTGGCTTACCTGGGACTGCATGCGCTACAGCATCGCGGACAGGAGTCGGCAGGTATCGTTTCGTCCGACGGCCTGACCTCGCGCGTGCACAAGGCCATGGGCTCGGTCGCCGAAATCTTCACCGAAGACGTGCTGTCGAAGATGCGCGGCACGCTGGCCATTGGCCACACGCGCTACTCCACCGCCGGAGACTCGGCATTACTGAACGCGCAACCGATCCTGGTGCAATCGAACAAAGGCGCCATTGCCGTGGCACACAATGGAAACCTGGTTAATGCCCTGCAGGTGCGTTCCCAACTCGAAAGTCAGGGATCGATTTTTCAGACCAACAGCGACACTGAAGTCATCGTTCACCTGATCGCGCTCTCCAAAGAGCACACCCTGCCAGAAGCGGTGGCGGACGCGCTGCGCCGGGTCGAAGGCGCTTTTTCGCTCGTGATGATGAGCAACGACCGCGTGTTCGCAGTGCGCGACCCGCGCGGCTTTCGGCCGCTGGCTATGGGCCGCATCGCAGCTGTGGAGGGACAAAAGCAGGACACCATTGTCTTCGCTTCCGAGACCTGCGCTTTCGATTTGATCGGTGCCGAGTACGTGCGTGATGTGAAGCCGGGCGAACTCATCGTGGTCGGGCCGGAAGGAATCAGCTCGCGCTTCTACACTGAGGCGGCGCCGCAATCGAGTTGCATTTTCGAGCATGTGTATTTCTCGCGTCCCGACAGCATAGTCTTCGGCCGTGCCGTGCAGACCAGCCGTGAGGAACTTGGGCGCCAACTGGCGCGCGAAGCGGGCGTGGAGGCCGATCTTGTGGTTCCCGTGCCCGATTCTGGCGTGACCGCCGCAGTCGGCTACGCCGCCGAAAGCGGCATCCCTTTCCGCTTCGCACTGATCCGGAATCATTACGTCGGCCGCACCTTCATCGAGCCCAGCCAGAGCGTGCGCGACTTTGGCGTGAAGTTGAAATTGAATCCGGTGCGCTCGCTGCTGCAAGGCAAGCGCGTGGTGCTGATCGACGATTCTATCGTGCGCGGGACCACCAGCCGCAAGATTGTCCGCATGATCCGCAGCGCCGGAGCGAAAGAAGTACACATGCGTATCTCGTGCCCACCGACGATTTCGCCGTGCTATTACGGCGTCGACACGCCCTCGAAGAAGCAACTTATCGCCGCCAACAAGTCAGTGGAGGAGATTCGCGACTACATTGGCGCAGACTCGCTGGCGTATCTTTCGCTGGAGGGCCTGAAGAAAGCCTGCGGCGAGGGCGAGAAAATTTCCTACTGCTCGGCCTGCTATACGGGAAATTATCCCACGGACATTATCGACGTCGCGGAAATTCAGCCCGCAGTGGCGCGACGCTAGAGTCGGACCAGCGGCCTACCTTAAACCACGAAGGACGCGAAGGCTCACGAAGGAAACCAAACTCGGGATTTCCTTCGTGAACCTTCGTGCCCTTTGTGGTCCAAGGTCTTAGCGAAACTCTCGGCTCTCTGCCTTTCGCGCCTGAACCACGCGCGGAATCGACTGCAGGTCGGGGATTATCTCCAGAGCTTCCCAGGCATCGCGTGAAGTAACGAGAAGATCCTGCACCGCGCTCGTGATCGTGCCGCTGATTTCCATTGCAAGCCATCCGCCGGGGCGCAGCGCTGCATGAGCCTGCGGCAGCAGTCGAGCGATAATCTCCACCCCGGTTGCCCCGCCAAACACGGCGTCCCGCGGCTCATATTTCCGAACTTCCAACTGCACCTGGTCCTCTTCCGCTTCGCCCACATACGGCGGGTTGGAGACGACGAAATCCACGCCCGTCAGATCGAACCCGTTGAGCAAGTCTCCTTGATGAAACTGAATGCGTTTCTCAAGCTGATGCCGGGCCGCATTCGCGCGAGCGACTTCAAGCGCTGCCCGCGAAATGTCAGTAGCGTAAATTTCGGCGTCAGGAAATTCTTTGGCCAGCGCCAGCGCAATAGCGCCCGACCCGGTCCCAACATCGACCATTCGAAGCCGTGTGTTGGGCGGGCACTCTTGCCCGCCAGTCGTCTTCCGGGCTGCGAGAGACAGCACAGTCTCAATCACATGCTCCGTCTCCGGGCGCGGAATCAAAACCGCCGGAGTGACGATGAGGTCCATGCCCCAGAATTCCTGATGTCCCGTGATGTATTGCGCGGGAACACCACGAGCGCGCTCCGCGAGCGCAGCCTCATAGCGCGACTGCTCTTCGAAGGTGAGTTCGCGTTCGGGATGTGCAAATAGATAGGCGCGGTCGCAGTTGAGCGTAAACATCAGCAGCAGTTCGGCGTTCAGACGCGGAGAAGGAACGCCGTCCGCCGTCAGCCCGGCGATCGCCGAGGCAAGTAATGCTTTTAGCTGCACGCGCAATTCTAATCACAGAATCCGCAATACACGTGGAGGAAAACCTGTCAGCGCTCCCCAGGATTGCGCCGAACGATTTCGGCGTTGAGAACTGTGGCATAAGCCACCCAGGCCGCATAGGGAATGAAAGCGTTAGCGGCAGCGCGATCCACCTTGCGGGCGGCGGAAATATAGGAGGTGATCGTTCCTTCCAGCGCCACAATGTCACCCAGCGCTAGCCGCGGACGGCGCTCGCCGAAAAACAGCTTCGACCAGTGCGCGTTGGCCGCGAGTTGCGAAATCCAAAGTCGCAACGCGTCATTGCGATCCCGGGAAGGCGCCGCGCTCCATATCCGCCAGCCCGACCATGCGATCATGGCGTACAGCGCAGTCCATACCACCGGAAATACGGCGTCGGGCGGCGTGAAACCTGGCTTATCGAGCTCCCGGTACCAGGAGTCGCGATTGCCGTTACGGCTGTAATGGGCCCCGTACCACGCTGCTCCGGCGGTAGCGGCGCCGAAGGCCGCAAGCGCGAGCAGAGAGCGAGATTTCTCTTTCGTCATGATCGTTAGGTGTCAGCTCAAGCGACGGAGGTTGTCGCCCTATTTCTGGCTATTCCCCCGCCGCTGCCATTCGTAGCCGAGGTAAATCATCTGGCCAATGTGATGCTGCATGTGGGCGGCGCACGCCAAGATCATGTCGAGACGGTTCTGGGCGGTCGCGCCAACCCCGGAATATTCCTTGGCCCAATCGTCTGCCGACTGCGCGCGAATCGTCCTCTGCACCATGACGACCGCTTCGTCGAAGCGTTTCAGTGCTTCCTCTTTCGACGGAGGATTGGGATCATTGAATTCACGAGGCCGGTCGCGCACGTAGCCGGTATTCGCAATCTGCGCACCGATGTAGTAATTGAGGTTGCCGGTCAGATGCAGGACCAAATGGCCGAAGCTGTTTCCGAAGGGGAATGGCTTTTGCCAGAACTGGGAGGCGGTGAGTGGAGTTGCCAGTTCGCGGACGCGTGCCGCGTTTTGCGTATAGCGATCGGCAAGAACGGATGAGAGCGTGGAGTGTAAGTCGGGCATGTTTTCGTTCCCGTCGAGTCTAGCTGAGATGGCTATTGGTTATGTGGGGGCACCTATTGATTATGTGGGGACAGCCGCCCTCGGCTGTCCGCCAGGCGAAGCCTGGCAGCCCCGCATCACACTACGCTGGCGGCTTCCTGCTTTAACTTTTCTGCCTGATAGTAGGTCGTGAGTGCCTCAATCAGCGGCTGCAGCTTCCCGTCCATGACCGCCTCAAGCTGGTGAATGGTAAATCCGATGCGGTGGTCGGTCAGCCGGTTCTGCGGAAAATTGTATGTACGAATCTTTTCGCTGCGATCTCCCGAGCCGACCATGGCCTTGCGTTCTTTGGCGAGCGCCTGCTGCTGCTTTTCCATTTCGATTTCGTACAGACGCGAGCGCAGCACGCGCATGCCTTTTTCGCGATTCTTGATCTGCGACTTTTCGTCCTGGCAACTCACGACCGTGTTCGTCGGAATGTGGGTAATGCGCACCGCCGAATAAGTCGTGTTCACCGATTGCCCGCCGGGGCCGGAGGAGCAGAACGTGTCGATGCGCAAGTCTTTGGCTTCGATCTTGACGTCAACATCTTCCGCCTCCGGCAGCACCGCAACCGTGACCGCAGACGTGTGCACCCGCCCTTGCTGTTCCGTCGCCGGCACGCGCTGCACGCGGTGCACGCCGCTTTCGTACTTGAGTTGCGAGTAGACGCGGTTGCCTTCAATGATGGCGATGACTTCTTTCAACCCGCCGGCGGACGATTCCGACGACGACAACACTTCCACTTTCCAGCGCTGAGTTTCCGCGTACCGCGTGTACATGCGAAAAATCTCAGCAGCGAAGAGCGTGGCCTCGTCTCCGCCCGTACCCGCGCGGATTTCCAAAATGATGTTCTTCTCGTCGTTCGGATCCTTGGGTAACAGCAGGACCTTCAGTTCTTCCTCGACCGACTTGACCCGTGCTTCCAGTTGCGTCAGTTCGTCCTGCGCATAGGCGCGCATCTCGGGATCTTTTTCGTCGGCCAGCAAACCCTTGCTGTCCGCAATGCCTTTGGTCAGATCCTTATATTCGCGATACTTCTCGACGATAGGCGCGATTTCGGCATGCGCTTTGGCAGTCTTCTGGTATCTCGCCGAGTCATTGACGATATCCGGTGAAGCCAGCGCATTGGTCAGCTCTTCGTAGCGGCTTTCGATTTGGTCCAGACGTTCAAACATAAGAGTCTTTCGTAGAGGCGTAGCTCGCTACGTCTCGGCATGCCGCAACTCGCTCATGGCGAGAGAAACGTAACCAGTTACGTCTCTACGGCATTGTAATGTTGTGAGAAGGCAGAGAGAAAGTGTTCGCGGCGGGACCGCTAGGCAATCACCAGTTCGCCGCCGCGCTCTTTTTCAAGCGACATGGCGTGGTCAAGGGCGGCGATGGCGCATTGCGCCTGATCGTCGGACGGCGGCTTAGTGGTGATGCGCTGCAGCCACAGGCCGGGAGCGGTAATCAGCGCGAATAGCGATCCCCTGTGCTTGGCGGCGAAGCGGATGATCTCGTAAGAAACTCCCGCGATGATCGGCAACAGAGCGATGCGCGACCCAAAGCGCGCCCAGAACGTAGTGAACGGGATCATCATGTAGAAGCCGATCGAAATCAACATCACCGTCATCAGAAAGCTGGTACCGCAGCGCGGATGGAAGGTCGAATACTTCTGCACCGCTGCGGTGTTGAGCGGATCTCCATTTTCAAAAGCAAAGACCGTCTTATGCTCGGCCCCGTGATACTCATACACGCGGCGAATATCTTTCCAGAGCGAAACTCCCCAGATAAAAATCAGGAACAATATCAGGCGAACCGCGCCATCGATCAGGTTGAACACAATCCTGCCGCCCAGCGCGGGATCGATCTTTTTCAGTTCGGTCGCCGCCAGCAGCGGAATGTACTTGTACATGAAGATGAAGAAGGCCAGCGAGACGATGATATTGACGGCGGCCAACCAGTTGCTGATGGTGGCGGCTTTTTCGCGGGACTTGGCGGGCACTTCCTGCTGGAAAGATTCCGCCTCGCTTCGCTTCGGCGGGACAGCCGAGGCGGCTGTCTCTACGTGATCTTCATGCATCATGTCTTCGATGGCGACGTTGGCGGAGAAGCGCAGGGCGCGGTAGCCCAGGTTCATGGCGTAGCCTAGCGTCATTACGCCACGTACGATGGGCCATGCCATCCATTTATGTTTCTCCGAAGGCCGTTCGAGCGGTTCGCTCATGGTGACCACTTCGCCGGAAGGTTTGCGGCACGCGATCGCCCAGGCGTGCGGGGAGCGCATCATTACTCCCTCGAGCACGGCTTGCCCACCGACCAGCGTCTCCTCTCCGCTTTCAAGTGCGGGAAGAAGTTGGATAGCAGCGAGCAATCGCAGATAATTTTTCAGTCGACGCACGGGAATTAGATGCTCCTGAAGAAAGGCACGACGCATCTCTAGGGTAACACAGCTTCGGAATCGTTTAGCGAATCGGTTAGTGGGCTAAGTATCAGCAGGAAAGAGGGTTAGGCGCAGCACGGGGTGCCGGCGTTACGATTGGAGATTCATGCAGCGATTGGCGACAGCTTGCGAAGCGATTGCCGCAACAACAAAGAAGCTGCTGAAGACGGGCATTGTCGCGGAATACTTGCAATCGCGGACCATCGACGAGGCGGCGGTGTCGGCGGTCTTCCTTTCCGGACGGGCGTTTCCAGCCTGGGAAGAAACCACGTTCCAGGTCGGCGGGCGGTCACTGTGGCAAATTGTCGCTGAGCTCTCCGGAAGCGACGAGTCCCAACTGAACGCCGCGTATCGCCGCCACGGCGACCTCGGCGCGGTAGCAGGCGAGGTCCTTCCGCCACGTTCTGGGCAGGGTCTGGGCGTCTTGGAAGTGGAGGCAGCATTCCGCGAGATCGCGAGCACGCGAGGTCCAGCGGCCAAGGCCGCCCTCGTGCGCGATCTGATTTCGCGCGCCACGCCGCTCGAAGCCAAGTACATCGTGAAGATCATGACCGGCGACCTGCGCATCGGACTCAAAGAAAGTCTGGTCGAGGACGCAATCGCCCGCGCCTACGGCTCAACTCTGGCCGAGGTGCAACGCGCCAACATGCTGCTCGGCGATATCGGCGAGACCGTGCGGCTGGCCTCGCAAGGCACTCTCTCCCAGGCCCGGATGCGGCTGTTCCATCCTCTCGGGTTCATGCTGGCGAGCCCCATCGAATCGGCGGAGGAAGGCCTCAGTTATTTCGCGGAAGCCGCGGTGGAGGACAAATATGACGGCATTCGCGCCCAGGCTCACGTGGCAGATGGCGAGGTGAAGTTATTCTCGCGCACCCGCGACGAAATCACCGAGTCCTTTCCGGAACTGCCGCAGGCGCTGGCCGGCTTGCCTCAGGACGCCATCCTCGATGGAGAGATTGTGGCCTGGGAATATCCCGGCAATCCTTCCGACACTCAGCAGGTCGTCGATGAACCGGCATCGGAGGCCGGTGAGCAGAAGGCTCTGAACCTTGGACGGGCGCGTCCCTTCAGTGTTTTGCAGCAACGGCTCGGCCGAAAAAAAGTCAGCGAAAAAATGCTGCGCGAGATTCCAGTCGCGTTCTTGGCCTTTGATGTGTTGTATGCAGGCGGAGAGTTGGTGATGGACCGTCCGCTGCGCGAGCGGGCTCGAATTCTGGATGAGTTGCTGGCCGCGCCCCGAAAGAGCTTTAACCACAGTGGACACAGAAGCTCACAGGGCGGAGCACAAGCCGCACTGGCATTCGATTCCGATGCGGCTGAGCCAGTCACAAGCGCGAGCGTCATTCGTGCTCCGGTATTTCGCGTCGCCTCCGCCGACAAACTGGATCAGCTCTTCGTTGCAGCCCAGGCGCGCGGCAACGAAGGACTAATGATCAAAGACCTCGCCTCTCCGTATTCGCCCGGCAAGCGCGGCAAATCGTGGCTGAAGATGAAGCGCGAACTGGCCACGCTCGACGTGGTCGTCACCGCGGTCGAATACGGCCACGGCAAACGCATCGGCGTGCTCAGCGATTACACATTTGCCGTCTGGGACACGAACAAAGACCGGCTGGTGAACATCGGCAAGGCATATTCCGGATTGACCGACGCCGAGATCGCCGAGATGACGCAATGGTTTCTCGAGCACACGCTCGAAGATCAGGGCTTCCGCCGCGTGGTCGAGCCCAAGATTGTTTTGGAAGTCGCGTTCAATAACATGATGGAGTCCGACCGGCACGAGAGCGGATACGCGCTGCGTTTTCCGCGCATCGTTCGCCTGCGGCCGGATAAATCGGCGGAAGAGGCGGACACCATCGAACGAGCACGGGAAATCTATTCCAGGCAGGCCAAGTAAGGGCAACCTGGCAACTGTGCTCAAATGCGAATTTGTTGACACGGTCTCCCGCGGAACTTAGTTTTAAAGCTATGGATGTGCCTCTTGATCCTGACCTGCAAGCGAAGCTAAGCCGCCTGGCGGCCGAACAAGGCCGCGCCAGCGAGGCGCTCATTGTGGAAGCGGTTGAGCGCTTGGTCAACTATGAAGAGTGGTTCCTGCGCGAGGTCAATAAGGGTCTTGAGCAGGCCGAGCGCGGCGAAATGCACGAACGCGCAGAAGTCAGGAAAATGATCGACGATCTCAAAACCAAGTGTTCTTAAGGTGAGAGATGAGGTCTAGTCTCCGGCTCTTCAAATCCAGCCGGGCTACGTGATAATCGTAGTACACGTTTTTCGTTTCACCCTCGTCCTGACGTCTCCCGAGCCCAGCCCGAACATACGCCTGGCAACCGTCGTCGGAAAGGCCAAGTACTTCAGTGATCCAACCTCTCTCATCATAAGGCACCGGCATGATAAGGGTTTCACCCGACACGCAGAGACTTAACTCTTTGGTTTGAAGGTTGAGCACGTAGAGTCCTTCCCAATCTTTTCCCCGTCGAGAACCATCTGAGCCTCTTCGCCATCTCTTTGAGTTAAAGACCACCAATGGGTGTTTCTCGCAAGTGATCGGAGACTCGAAGGAGACGTCTTCTTCTGGATTGCCAATCGGCTCGTACCTGCCCGCGCTCACGTGACGAGCAAGGAGACGCTCAGGCAAAGTGTTGTCTTTCATCCCCCGCACTTCAATTACTACAACCTGAGAGGCTGGGTTGAACAGCAATTGCGAAATCGTGTAACCGTCGGGAATGCCTGCATCCCGCCACTTGGTAGCCTGTTCAGCGGAAGTTCGACAATGTCCCAAGATGCCTCTCCGTAGTCGCGCGAGTTTCAAGTCTCAGTGGCTGTGATGGTGATGCTCTTCGCTCTCCCCCACCGGGATCACGCATCCATGCGCCACTTCGCAGACCGCGTGCTCGAACTGGATGGTCGTGTGGTCGATGCGGAAGTCGTGCAGCAGGCATTCTTTCACGTCGCGCAGAATGCGTTCGCTCACCGACGGCGGAATGTCCTCGATCGAAATGTGGCAAGACAGCGCGTGCGTCTCCGATCCAATACTCCACACGTGCAGATCGTGCACGTCATTCACTCCCCCGATGGCCCGGATCGCCGACTCGATCTTCTCCAGTTTCATGCCCCGCGGCGTGCCTTCCAGCAAAATGTTGAGCGTCTCGCGCACAATGCCGAACCCTGACCATAGGATCAGCACGCCAATCCCGACCGACAGCACGGAATCAATCCAATAATTTCCCGTAGCCAGGATGGCCCAGCCTCCGGCAATGACCGCCGCAGTGGAAAGCGTGTCGCCGACTTCGTGCAGCAGCGCGCTGCGAATGTTGACGTCGCCGCCTGAACGGCCCGAACGCAAGGTTGCGCGATAGAGCAGCAGCGCGATCGCTCCGTTCATCACCACGCCGGCCGCGCCCACCCACATCATCAGGCTGGCCTGCACCTGTTGCGGATGCTGCAGGCGCCGGAAGGCCTCGTAGAAAATGAAACCCGAAACCGCCACCAGCGAGGTCGCATTGACCAGCGCCGCTAGGACCCCCGCGCGGTGGTAGCCATAAGTCTTCGTCGAACTCGCCGGACGCGATTGAAAATAAACTGCCACCAGCGAAAGCAGCAGGGCGAGAAAGTCAGACAGATTATGTCCAGCCTCAGACAGCAGGGCCAGCGAGTGCGCCCGGATCCCGGCCACCACCAGCAGCACGATATACCCCAGCGTCACGGCGAGCGATATCTTCAGCACCCGCGTCGGACCGCCCGCGCCATGTACATGCACGTGCATGCTTCCAGTGTACGGGCGCGCCAATCGCGCTTCAAGCCGCTGCCAGGGTTCTAACCCCCGTGCGATAGCCGAAAGTCCGAAGGCCGGCAGCCCGAAATTCAACTCACCGGCGTTCACTGCCGATGTGCCTTGTGACAGAGCAAGTGCGCACGTCCCTGAGTGCTCCAACAAAATGGGGAATGGTTGGGGACCTGCACAACTCCCGGCGGCTTCGAGAAAAACTCCAATCATGGACGAAATCGTTAAAGATTTTCTTATCGAGAGCAACGAGAATCTGGACCGGCTGGACCAGGAACTGGTGAAGTTGGAATCTGATCCCTCCAGCAAAGAGCTTTTGGCCAGTATTTTCCGCACCATCCACACCATCAAAGGCAGCTGCGGGTTTCTGGGCTTTGCCCGGCTGGAAAAGCTGGCGCATGCCGGCGAGAACCTGCTCTCCCGGCTGCGCGATGGCAAGCTCACGTTGAATGAGGAGATCACCAGTGGCTTGCTGTCGATGGTGGACGCGGTTCGCAAAATGCTTTCCGCGATTCAAGCGTCGGGCCAGGATGGCGAAGAAGATTACGCTTCCCTCATCGAACACCTGGCCTCCCTGCAACAGGCGCAAAGCGAGTTACCTGCCTCCACCATTCCAGTCGCCGTTGCGCCCGCAGATGCCGCGGAGAAGCCTCCCAGTCCCGCACCAACCGAGAACGCCTCGTCCCCTGCCGCGTCTGCCGAACCCACAAGCACCGATCTTCTTGCCGATCCGTCGAAGATTGGCGGATTACTGCTCGAACACGGGCACATACGCGGCGATGATCTTGTCCGTGCCTTGCAGCGCCAGGAAGAAGGCCGGAAACGAATAGGAGAGATTCTGGTGGGTCAGGGAGTTGTCCGCCAGGAGGACGTGCAGGCGGCGCAGCGCACTCTCGAATCCCGCAATCCCGATGCCGGGGTCGAAACCATCCGCGTCGGCGTCACCCTGCT
This sequence comes from uncultured Acidobacteriaceae bacterium, assembly GCA_963708335.1. Taxonomy (GTDB): domain Bacteria; phylum Acidobacteriota; class Terriglobia; order Terriglobales; family Acidobacteriaceae; genus Sulfotelmatobacter. The sequence goes on from OY970205.1 coordinate 1,382,305, forward strand.
CGACCGCCTCATGAACCTGGTCGGCGAACTGGTATTGGCGCGCAACCAGTTGCTGCAGTTTTCCAACAGCACCCAGGATGCCGGCTTTCAGGCGCTCTCCCAGCGCATGAACCTCATTGCCAGCGAATTGCAGGAGGAGGTTATGCGCACTCGCATGCAGCCCATTGGCAACATCTGGAACAAATTTCCCCGCACCGTGCGCGATCTCGCGCTCAACTGCGGCAAGGAAGTCCGGGTCGAAATGGAAGGCAAGGAAACTGACCTGGACCGCACCATCATCGAAGCCATCAAAGATCCGCTCACCCACCTGGTACGCAACTGCGTCGACCATGGCATCGAGTCGCCCGAAGACCGCAAAAAAGCGGGCAAGGATCCAACCGGGCGCCTGATTTTGCGCGCCTTCCACGAGGGCGGACAGGTCAACATCGAAATCACCGATGACGGCGCCGGCCTGAACCTGGAACGCATCCGGCGGACCGCAATCGAACGCGGCGTGCTCCCTGCCGAGCAGGCGGCACGCATGCAGGACCGCGATATTTTCAATCTCATTTTCCTTCCTGGTTTTTCCACCGCCGAAAAAGTGTCGAATGTCTCCGGCCGCGGCGTCGGCATGGACGTGGTGAAGACCAACGTCGAAAAAATCGGCGGCACCGTCGATGTCCATTCCACCGCCGGCCAGGGAACCACCGTCAAGGTCAAAATTCCCCTCACGCTGGCTATCATTCCCGCCCTCATGGTGATCTCCGGCGGCGAGCGCTTCGCCATCCCGCAGGTTAGCCTTCTCGAGCTGGTTCGGCTGGAGGCGGACGAGGTCGGCAAAGGCATCGAGATGGTCCATGGCGCTCCGGTGTACCGCTTGCGGGGACGCCTTCTGCCGCTGGTGTATCTGAACCGCGAATTGCAAATCGCGCCCGCCGAGAGCGGCCAAACCAGCGGCCATGCCGCCACCAATATCGTGGTCGTGCAGGCCGACGGGCGCGAGTTCGGCCTGGTGGTCGACGAGATCACCGATACCGAGGAGATCGTCGTCAAGCCGTTGGGCAAACAATTGAAAGGCATCAGCGCCTACTCCGGCGCCACCATCATGGGAGACGGACGCGTGGCGCTCATCCTCGACATTCTCGGCCTCGCCCAGCGCGCCCGGGTGATTGGCGAGTCGCGGGAATCTGCGCTCAAGGAAAAAGACAAGGAGAAAGACAAAGGGAAAGATGAATCGGCGACGGACCATCAGACCCTTCTGCTGGTGCAGTGCGGAAGTCACGGCCGCATGGCTATCCCGCTCTCCCTGGTGGCCAGGCTGGAAGAGTTTCCCTCGTCGGCCATCGAGCTCGCCGGGGAGCAGGAAGTCACGCAGTACCGCGGGCAAATCATGCCGCTCATCCGCTTGTCCCAGGTCATGGCTACCGCTGGGGAAAAAGCGACCACTTCGTCGCAAGAGCAACGCATGCAGGTGGTGGTGTATTCCGAAGGTGGCCGCAGCGTGGGCCTGATCGTGGACCATATCGTGGACATCGTGGACGAGAAACTGGTGATACAGAGTCCCGCCCCGCGCCGGGGCGTTGTCGGCTCGTCGGTCATTCAAAAACGGGTCACCGATTTGCTGGATGTGCCGAGCGTGGTGCGCGACGCAATTCCGAACTTCGCCGATGCGCCGGCAGTCACTTAGGAGATCGAACTCATGGCTTCATCGCAGCAGTTCTGCACCTTCTTTCTTGACGGACACTTCTTCGGAACCCCAGTGCCGCAGGTGCAGGAAGTCATCCAGTACCAGGTCATGACCCGCGTGCCCCTCGCGCCCAACGTGGTCAGCGGCATGATCAACCTGCGCGGGCAGATCGTGTCGGCCATCGACTTGCGACGGCGGCTGGGCCTGCAGGATCGGCCGGAAGGACATCTGCCCATGAATGTCGTGGTGCGCACCAACGAAGGAGCGGTCAGCCTGCTGGTCGACGAGATTGGCGATGTCATCGAGGTCGAGGCCGAGGCGCTCGAAAACCCTCCAGAGACGGTGCAGGGCTTCGCCCGCGAGGTGCTGCGTGGTGTTTACAAGCTGTCCGGACGCCTCCTGCTGGCTCTCGACATCGACCGGGTCGTTGATCTCGGTGACCTGACCAAGCTGAAAGGCAACCAGAAATTTTGAAATCAATTCATCACGGCCCGGCCGACGCGCGGGACCGTAAGGAGAAATAGAAATGACCAGTGTGCCAAAGAAGAAAACCCGAAAGCTCGCCCTGGAGGCCAACGACGCCCGTGCTGAAATCGCCGCCATCAACAAGGCCCAGCCCGTCATTTATTACGATATGGACGGCTTGGTCCTCGATCTAAACCAAAATTTCGAATCGCTGCTCGGCTACAGCCGTGGCGAACTCATCGGCAGGCACATCAGCATGTTCGTCGATGAGGCCACGAGGCAAAGTGGCGAATACAAGGCAGAACTCGGAAAATCGTGGGAGAGACTCCGCCGCGGCGAAGTTGACACCGGCGAGGGCAAACGCAATACCAAACTGGGCAAGGAAGTCTGGGTTGAATATTCTTACACCCCGGTCCTCGATGCTGCCGGCAAACCCAATAGAGTGGTCAACATTCTTTGGGATATTACGCAACGGAAGTTGGCCAATGCCGACTCCCAGGGTCAGATTGCGGCCATCGGCAAGGCGCAGGCGGTCATCGAATTCCAAATGGACGGAACCGTTATCACGGCCAACGACAACTTCCTGAACGCCCTCGGCTACACGCTACCCGAAATCAAGGGCAAGCACCACAGCCTCTTCGTCGACGAAGCCTACAAACAAAGCGCAGCCTACAAAGAGTTCTGGGCCAAGCTGAACCGCGGCGAATACGACGCTGCCGAGTACAAACGCATCGGCAAAGGCGGGCGCGAAGTCTGGATTCAGGCCTCCTACAACCCCATCCTGGACGGCAACGGCAAGCCCTTTAAGGTCGTCAAGTACGCGACCGACGTGACCCGGCAGAAGCTGCTCAACGCCGACTACCAAGGCCAGATTGCAGCCATCGGCAAGGCCCAGGCGGTGATCGAGTTCAACATGGACGGAACCGTCATCACCGCCAATGACAACTTCCTCAAGGCTCTGGGTTACACGCTGGATGAAATCAAGGGCAAGCACCACAGCCTGTTTGTGGAGGAGTCTTACCGGCAGAGCTCAGACTATACCGAGTTTTGGGCCCGACTGAGACGGGGAGAGTACCAGGCGGCTGAGTACAAACGCATCGGTAAGGGCGGTCGCGAAGTCTGGATTCAGGCCTCTTACAATCCCATCATGGACATGAACGGCAAGCCGTTCAAAGTGGTGAAGTATGCCACCGATATCACTGCTCAGAAGGCAGCTGTGAATGCCATGATTGCCGACGCCATCATGTTGTCGCAGGCGGCCGTAGAGGGGAAACTTGCAACCCGCGCCGACGCCAGCAAGCATCACGGCGACTACCGCAAGGTCGTCGAAGGCGTCAACCAGACACTCGATGCCGTGATCGGACCGTTGAACGTGTCGGCAAAGTATGTTGACGAGATCTCAAAGGGTCTGATCGAGGCCTCCGATGTATTGCAGGCGATGGCCGCCAACGACTACACGCTCCGGGTCTCCGCATCGGACCAGCGGGTCAAGATCACCGACGTTTACAACGGCGACTTTAACACCATCAAGACCAATCTGAATGCCTGTATCGAAGGCTTGGCCGGAGTCGGCTCCGCCACCAACAAAACCGCGGACACGCTCCAGGCCAGCATGAAATCGATTGCCCAGAATGCGCAGGCCCTCTCCAGCTCTTCCGAGGAACTGTCTGCCACCAGCCAGCAGATGAGCGCTAATGCCGAAGAGACCTCGGCCCAGGCCAATACCGTCGCCACGGCCACTCAGCAGGTCACTACGAACCTGAACAGCGTGGCCACCGGCGCAGAAGAGATGACAGCTACCGTGCAGAGTATTTCCACGAATGCCAGCGAGGCCGCCAAAATAGCGGGCGAGGCGGTGAAAACCGCGAACGCCGCCAATGCCACGGTCGCCAAGTTGGGCGAGTCCAGCGCCGAGATCGGGCAAGTCATCAAGGTCATCACCTCGATCGCTCAACAGACCAATCTGCTAGCCCTCAACGCCACCATCGAAGCTGCGCGGGCCGGCGAAGCGGGCAAGGGGTTTGCGGTTGTAGCCAACGAAGTCAAGGAACTGGCCAAGCAAACTGCCAAGGCCACCGAGGACATCAGCCAGAAAATCACAGCCATTCAGGAGGACACCAAGCGGGCGGTGGAATCGATCGGCAGCATCACCGCCGTCATCAACCAGATTAACGACATCTCCAGCACGATCGCGACTGCCGTGGAGGAACAGAGCGCGACCACCAACGAAATGTCCCGCAACGTGCAGGAAGCGGCCAAAGGGTCGGGAGAAATCTCGAAAAATATTCAGGGAGTAGCCACCGCAGCCGAAAGCACCACGCACGGCGCGCAGGACTCTCTGAAGGCCGCCGAACAATTGACGGAAATGTCGAGGCAACTGCGGAACATGGTCGACCAGTTCAAACTCGAAGCCGAAGAAGAAGTCGGTAGTTTACCAAAAACCAAGGCGGTAAAGAGCCGCGCGGCGCACGCTTCCGCCAGCTAATGCCCAAGGGGGCCGCGGAGTGATGCCCCCTCTCCACGGCCGCCATACCCTTCTGCTGGCTGGCGGAAAGACCGCAATTCCCTTCCGCGAGAAGGCGCCATATGCAGCTACCCACCAAGAAGCGAGTGCTCATCGTCGACGACGCGGTGGTCGTGCGCAAGGCTCTCTCCGATGCGATCGCGCGCGACCCAGCTCTTGAGGTCGCTGGCACCGCCAGCAACGGACGCTTGGCACTGGCAAAATTTCCCACTCTCAAGCCCGACATCGTCCTGCTCGACATTGAAATGCCGGAGATGGACGGATTGGAAACTGTCCGCCAGTTGCGCAAGATCAACGCTCGCGTTCCCATCATCATGTTCAGCACGCTCACCGAGCATGGGGCGTCCGCCACGCTGGACGCTCTTGCACTCGGAGCTACCGACTACGTTACGAAACCCAGCAACCGGAATATGGCCGAGACGCTGGAGGCGGTTTCTCGCGAACTGATTCCGCGAATTCACGCGCTGTGCCATTTTCCCGAAGCCCATCCTGCGATTGCGCCAAAATTGCCGGCGATCCCGCCAAGGACATGGAAGCCGCATTTGCCGGCGCCCGTCCAGTTGGTCGCGATTGGCGGCTCTACCGGTGGTCCCGATGCGCTGGCGCAGCTTCTACCCTCTCTGCCCGCGAACCTTTCTGTGCCGGTCTTGATCGCGCAACATATGCCGCCAATTTTTACGTCGCTGCTGGCGGCCCGCCTCTCTGCAAAATCGGCGTTGCCGGTGCAGGAATGCGTCTCTGGAGAGCCGCTCACGCCAGGTTGTGCCGTCATCGCTCCGGGAGACTTTCACATGGTGCTGCAGCGCGAGAATGGAGTGGTTCTGTTAAAAACGCATCAGGGCCCGAAGGAAAACTTCTGCCGTCCATCGGTGGATGTGCTTTTTCAATCGATCGCCAGCATCTTCGGTGCGCGGGCCCTCGCCGTGGTTCTGACCGGCATGGGGCAGGATGGGTTCAAAGGCTGCGAAACGCTGCGTGCTGCTGGAGCCCGCGTCTATGTGCAGGATGAAGCCAGCAGCGTAGTGTGGGGCATGCCCGGCTTTGTAGCCCGTGGTGGTCTGGCCGACAAGATTCTCCCGCTGGACCAAATTGGCGCGGAGATTGTTCGCGCCACCGCCTTGCAAGTTTCCGCGCACGCGCAATCTTGAGATCAGGCCTTGGGTTGCGACGAATTCAGCTTTTGGTCAGGCTGCTGAGATAACGGTTATTGTAGAACGTGGTTGTCTTCTGCACGAATTCCAGAATCTTGAGCATGCGATCACGGCCTTCCCGGTTTAACTCCCGAAACTGAATCGCCAGCCCGGAGCCCGGATCAAGTCTCGCCACCACTCCCTCAGCCGACAAGCTGGCATCATCCATCGAAAATCCCACCTTGAGTTTGCTGCCCGCGGCAAGAATCGTGCTGGTCTCGATGTAGCAGCCTCCCAGACTGACGTCGGTCAGGTTGGCGAAGAGCGGCGTCCCGCCCGCCTCGGTCTGCATTTCGATCGTCACCCGGCACTTCATGCGCGGATGCGACCGCCGATCTTTGTAGGAAAGCTGCTTCTGCTTTTCCAGATACATGCGGCGGTCAGCTTCGGCGAGAAGTTGCTCCGCATCCTTGCCGTCGTCGGGATAAAGCGCGCGCCCCACGCTGAGCGAAAGAATATCTTCGCCGCAAACTTCGCTTCCCGCCTGCCGCGCCAGGCCCCGCATTTGTTCGGCTTTCTTGCTGGCTGCATCAGCGGTCAAGCCCGGAGCGATAACCACGAATTCGTCTCCGCCCATGCGCGCGACGTAATCGTACTCGCGGCAACTATCTTTCAAGGCCTGCGCAAACAGTCTCAGCACGCGATTGCCCTCGAGGTGGCCGAAGCGATCGTTAATTTGCTTGAAACCGTCCATGTCAGAGACCATGACGGTCAGTGCCAGATTGTCGCGCTTGCAACGTGCCAGTTCGCGATCCAGTTGCAGGAAAAGTGAGCGCGCATTGGGCAGGCCGGTCAGGTAGTCGGTGGTCGCCGAATCTTCCGCTTGCTGATACTTGAGAGCGTTTTCAATGGAGAGCGCCATCTTGCCGCTAACCGCCAGCAGAATGCGCAGGTGGTCCGAGGTGAAGGCGTCTCGTTCGCCACGGTACAACGCCAGAACTCCAATCACCCCTGCAATGCCCTCCAGCGGAACCGCCAGCGCGGAACGCAACGTGCTGAACTTCGAAGGATCGTTCAAATATCCCGGCTCCACCGACGGATTGCCGTTGATGATCGGTTTCCGGTTGTGTGCCACCCAGCCTGAAAGCCCCTGCCCAATGGGAATGCGCAACGAAGAGAACAGGCGATAGTTGTCTCCGTTCACATATTCGGGAACCAATTCGGCCTCCCGCTTGATGTAGATCGCGATTGCATCGTACGGCACCATCGGCTTCAGCTTCACCGAAAATACCGAGAGCGTTTCCGTCAAACTGAGCGAAGCTCCGAGATCCTGGCTCAGTTCGAACAGCGATTGCGCCTCCTGCCGTGCCGCCGCAATCGACGACAGGAATGTGTTTTCGCGTCCCACATAATCTTGCGCTGCCGCATTCTCGAAGCCCGCCGCCGGTTCCAGCCCACGCTCAATCTTGATAGAAGTGGACAGCGGCCCGTTGGGATCCTGCCCCGCTTTGGCCACAGCCAGCCGTTCCAGGTATTGATAGCGTTTTTGCAGCACGTCGACTACTCTCGGATCGAACGATTTGCCGGACTCCGCCGATAGTTTCTGCATTACATCCCGCAGCGGGAGGGCTCGCCGGTATTGCCGGTCCGACGCCAGTGCGTCCAGATAATCCACGGCTGAAAGAATGCGCGCTCCGATTGGAATCTCCGCGCCCTTCAAACCCATGGGATATCCCGAGCCGTCCCACTTCTCGTGGTGGGCGCGCACAATCGGCACCACTGGATAGGGGAAGCGCACGCGCTCCAGAATCTCGGCCCCGACCAGCGTATGAATCTTCATCTTCTCGAATTCTTCCGGCGTCAAGCGCCCCGGCTTGGAAATAATGTGCTCCGGCACCGCCAGTTTTCCAATGTCGTGCAGCAATGCGGCCGCATGCAGAGCTTCCAGTTCGGGTCCCTTCACGCCCAATTCTTTGGCGACTTCGATCGCATAAACCCGGACCCGCTGTAGGTGTTCGTGGGTCGTGTGATCCTTGGCTTCAATTGCCAGCGCCAGCGCCTCAATGGTCCGCAGGTGCAGGTTGGCCATCTCCTCCACGTGCCGCTTCTCGTCTTCCAATTTGCCGAGGTAGAGGCGATAGGAGCGGTAGATGAGATAAACCGCCGGTACCAGCAGCAGTGACGTTTCCCAGTTGAAAGTGTGGTTCAGCCACGCAATCGCGCCCGCGATTCCAGCCCCCACCAGGTAATACGGGAATGACCAGAAATAGCAGTCCACCAGAATCCGGACCAGCGGCTTTCGCTCGGTCAGCGAAATGACAGCCGCGATCGAACCAGCATTGGCAACGAAGTAAATTGTGGCTGCCAGTCCCAATAAAATCGGGCGATTGGGAATGAAGTGGTTCACAACTGGGTGGTGATACACGACATACGCAAGCGCAGTCGAAATCGAGCCTGCGCACACGTTGAATGTCACCTGAATCGCCCGCGGACGCTCCGGATAGAAGCACTGGGCCAGCATAGACGCGGCGCCCAGAATCAGCGTTTCGGCAAAACTGAGTTCGAGGACGCCGATCAGGATGAATAGAAAATTTACCGACAACGTCCCGGTGATTCCCGGCAGGCTCACCTTGAGCCGCGACGCCAAAATCGCGATGCCCAAATAACAAATGAATTCAGCAATGTTCCTACTGCTCTGGTGAATGCCGCTGTAAATCAGCGTGGCGAATCCCGCGATGACCACCACTGCAATGTAGAGTTTCGCGAAGCCAGACAGTCCTCTCCACGATCGCGATTGCGCGGGCAGACCTCTAGCGACGCCGGTTGCACCAGTCATTTCCATACGGTCCGGAAGGGCGATATCGGACCCTCTATGAATAGCAGCTAACGTATTTAGAAACAATGATTTGGATGGATTTGCCAAAACTTCGGTAACCCATGAAGGTAACTATTCCGACGTATTAGAACGTGAGGTGAAGATTGAACAAGCTTTCTGCACGGGTAAGTTCAAGAACCAGAATGGTTTCTTGAGCTGGGGGAACTCGGCTAAACGTCACGCACGATCCTCGCTCAAACGGAGTGCGATACGTCCTCTTCAGTCACGTCTGCATCCGGCGCGGGCGCCGTGCTCCCGATGGACGCCTTCCCCCTCCGCATGGCCACAATCCCGGTGCGCACCATTTCCAAAACGCCATACGGCCGCAGCACTTCGAGCAGGCCGTCAATCTTGTCTTCGGCCCCGGTAATTTCAATGGTCAGCGACTCGGGAGCAACATCCACCACCCGCGCCCGGAACACGCTCGCCAGTTCCAGCACGTGCGACCGCGCTTCATGCGTGGCTGCCACCTTGATCATCGCCAGGTCGCGCACGATCGCCGGCTGGTTCGTGATGTTCTCTACGAGCAACACGTTCACCAGCTTATAAAGATTTGCCTCGATGCGCCGCGCCTGATCGTGATCCGCCTCGACCGTGATCGTCATGCGCGATACTTCGGGCTTCTCCGTCCGCCCCACCGTCAGCGAATCGATGTTGAACGCCCGCCGCCGGAACAGCGACGCCACCCGCGTCAGCACCCCGGGCTTATTTTCCACGTACACCACATAAGTGTTCAGCATATTTTCTTTACTCGTCGGCGGCGGTCTCAACAATCTTACTCGGCCGCCGGATCATCTCGTGCAACGACGCTCCCGCCGCCACCATGGGATACACCGTGTCCTCCTGCTCCACCTGAAAATTGATCAGCACCGGCCCGTCGTGTTCCCGCGCCGCCCGCACCGAGGGCACCACCTGCGAGCGCTCTCGCACCGTCATGCTGCGAATTCCGTAAGCCTCGCCAAGTTTGGCGAAATCCGGATTCAGCAGCGGCGTCGCCGCGTAATTGCGCTCGTAGAAAAATTCCTGCCACTGCCGCACCATTCCCAGAAATCCGTTGTTGATGATCGCGATGTTCACCTTGAGCTTCTCCTGCACAATCGTCGCCAGCTCGCACAGCGTCATCTGAAATCCGCCGTCGCCGACCACCACCCAAACTTCCGCTTCCGGCCGCGCGACCTTCGCCCCAATCCCCGCCGGCAGCGCGAACCCCATCGTTCCCAGCCCTCCCGACGTGATCAAGCTGCGCGCCTTTTCATGCTTGTAATACTGCGCCTCCCACATCTGATGCTGACCCACGTCGGTGACGACGACGGTGTCTCCGTCGCGCGTCTCCCGCCAAAGATCGTTGATGACGTGCGCCGCATATAGATGTCCGCTGTCCGGCAGGTTCTGAATATCGCGCACCGCGGCGTCGCCCTTCAGCTTGTCGATCGAGTCCAGCCACTCGCTGCGCTCAATCGATTCCACGTGCGGCAACAATTCATGCAACACCTCGCGCAAGTCGCCCACCAGCGGCACATCGACTTTAACGTTCTTGTTAATCTCCGCCGGATCGATCTCGATGTGGATTTTCTTCGCATTCGACGCGTACGTCTTCAGATTTCCCGTTACCCGGTCGTCGAAGCGCATGCCAAACGCCAGCAGCAGGTCCGCTTCCTGAATCGTGTGATTCACCCAGGCCTCGCCGTGCATCCCCATCATCCCGAGATTGAGAGGATGCGACGCCGGAAACGCGCCTATTCCCAGCAGCGTCAGCGCCACTGGAATGCCCGCGCGCTCGGCAAACTCCCGCACTTCATTCATCGCGCCGGAAATGAGGATGCCGTGCCCCGCCAGAATCACCGGACGCTTCGAGCTGCGAATCAACTCCAGCGCGTGCTCGTATTCCTTCTTATCCGGCGACAAATCTGGACGGTATCCCGGCAGCTGCGGCTTCGCCGCCTCCCAATCGAATTCGCACGTCGACTGCTGCGCGTCTTTTGTGATGTCTACCAGCACCGGCCCCGGCCGCCCCGAACGCGCCACATAAAACGCCTCGCGAATGGTGCGCGCCACTTCGCTCGCATGCGTCACCAGATAATTATGTTTGGTGATCGGCAGCGTCACGCCGGTGATGTCGGTCTCCTGAAACGCATCGGACCCGATCAGCTTGCTGCCGACCTGTCCGGTGATGCACACGATCGGCGACGAATCCAGCATCGCGGTTGCAATCCCCGTGACCATATTGGTTGCGCCCGGCCCCGACGTCGCGACCGCGACTCCGACGCGCCCGCTGGCCCGCGCGTAGCCATCCGCCATATGCGTCGCACCCTGCTCGTGCCGCACCAATATGTGATGGATCTTGCTCCCCTTCAGCGCGTCGTACGCCGGCAGAATCGCTCCCCCGGGATAGCCAAACACCTGCTTCACGCCCTCGCGCTCCAGGCATTCCCAAAGAATGCTGCCGCCCGTCATGCTTCGCCGTGTCATCAATGTCATCCTTCCTGCAACTCCTGCAGTCGTTCCTAAAAAGCAAAACCCACCGGGCCAGCGTTTCTGGCGGGGCGGGATTCGGGAGCCTTCAAGATTGCAATTCGCTCAGCTCACTGGTTCCCTCCACACCGGACAAGGTACAAAGACGCATACCCTGCAGACTAAGACACGAATTCGGTGCAGATATCGGTGACTCATAGCCATATCAGATTGGAGAGATGGTACCGAAGCCAGACCGTGGCCGCAAGGACAAAGTAGGCGCAAGTGCACGGTTCACCTAGAGACAGCCGCCTGGCTGTCTCGCGAGCGAAACGAGCGAACCGAAGGCAGTGGTGCGGCGCACCACAATCTAGCGTACGTGTTCGCTCAGTGGAGATATCTCTCTTGCATTTTTTTTGGAGCATTTCTGTAAAATATTGATCTGTAAGTGCTTACAGATTTAGATGTGACCTCTTGTCCGCAAAATCTTGAGCCGTAAAGACTTGCGGCCAAAATCTTCCAGAATAAGGACTTAGGACTGGATGTTTGGCCGATCTTGATGGGCTGAACGCTGCGCATGTCCTCATTGTGAAGAACGTAAGCTGTGGGGCGCAAGGACACATGTCACAAAGCGCTGTGGAAATCGTATTTAAATATCGATCGTGTGCGATGGCAGCCGCAAAGCGACCAAAGAATGCAGCCCGCGGCGCAGCCGTGGGTGGGAGCCACCATCGTCGCTCGTATACTGCGGAACGAAACCGCATGGGTCCGCGGCAGCTTCGAGAACATCTTCATTTGTAGACTCTTGAGGGAGGTTGAACACTTGGCAGGATGAGGTAAGGAATACCACGATTTAATGGGCATTTTCCCTACGTTGAATGCTGTAGAAAGCAGGGATGAGTTGCCCGGATATTGAATGGTAAGACTCCGAGAAATCGCGTTGAATCATTGTTATCCAGTTATCTGTCCTACCGGGCTTGGCAAGTTTCGGGGGATCAGGTAGGCTAGGGCTTCTTATTCGAGAAAACGTTTAAAGGATTTATTCCCGATGACGAACCGTGTCAGCTACGCTCCGCAGGATTTCCAAAAAATGTGCAAACAAGCCGAAAGAGATCATGAGTCGAAAAAGCTGGTGATTCTAATGGATCGCGTCAAACGCCAGATCGCAGAGCGCCAGCATCCCGAGATCAAGGCGGAAGGGACAAACTCAGAAGCGGATACGACCAAGTTGCGCTTCCCGAGTCGTACTGTTCCGTTCGAGAGATGACCGCGGCATAATCCCCTTCCATTCACTTTCTGAATCCGCTGTGAGGAAAACTTTTCTCCTTAGGGAGCGGATTTTACGCTAGAATTTTTTGTATTATGGGACCTGTTGCCTCGATCGTTTTTTGTATTATGGGACCTGTTGCCTCGATCGCCATGTGCCTTCTCCCAGGAGGTAGCAGATGTACCGGCCCTATGCGGGTTCTTTGCCGGAAGCCCGTCCGTCTGATGATGCGGAATTCCAGATCCGCAACCTGACGCAGGACTTCGCGACCTCCTTTAATACCGGAAATTACGATCAAGCCGCGGCCATGTTCGCAAGCGATGGCGTGCTGATGATCCCGCATCACGAGACGATGTACGGACAAAAAGAAGTGGAGCGACTGTTGCGTCGGGTAGGCGACAAGCAATACGGTAGCCTGCGCCTGGAGACGACGCGGGTGGAGCGTTCGAGCGATATGGCGATGGAGATCGGACGGTTCTCCGCCGCGTCGCGGGAAGCCGATGGAACGATGGTCCCCGAACGCGGGAAGTATGTGAGAGTCTGGCGAAGGCTGGGCGTCTGGTTGATTATCGTAGATTGCTGGAGTCGTACGCTGGAGGCGGCTGGCGATCGCGCCGCGTGAGCCAGTCGAGGCAGGAAACGAAATGAGCGAAGACGGTAGTCGAGGAGCGCCAGCGGACAGACGAGACAGCAGTATGGCTTGTTCTGAACGTGAAGCGCGAACGATTGCAGATGCGGCGCAGTATTGTCCGAACTGCTCGATGAAATTGCGCGAAAGCCGCTGCAAGTTGAAATGTCCGCAGTGCGGATTCTATTTGAGCTGCTCGGACTTTTACTGAAACAAATTGTTGATTGATGATTTTTGATTGCTGATTCAAACCCGTCCGCGTACCCTGTAGGGCTCCTTCGATCGGTATCGCGCTTCCTGATCTCCAATCAAACATCAACAATCAGCAATTTCCGCCCGCCTGACGAGCAGACGCTTCTCCGTCTACAATAGATCGAGATTTCCAAGAAATCATAACGAGGAGAAAAGCATGCAACGCAAGGCAAGTGCGGTCTGGAAGGGCGGGTTGAAGGATGGCAAGGGAGCGATCACGGCGCCGAGCGGAGTGTTGAAAGAGACTCCGTTTTCGTTTACCACGCGGTTTGAGAGTTCTCCTGGAACCAATCCCGAGGAACTGATCGCAGCGGCGCATGCGGGATGTTTTTCCATGGCGCTGTCGGCGCAACTGGGCGGGGCCAACCTGGCCCCGGAGAGTATTTCGACGACGGTGACGCTTTCGCTCGACAAACTCGATTCAGGATGGACCATTACGGCGAGCCATATTGATGTGGTAGGAAAAGTTCCGGGCGCGGATGCGGCAACATTTCAGAAGTACGCGGAGGCCGCCGAGAAGGGATGTCCGGTCTCGAAAGTCCTGAACGCAAAAATTACGATGAACGCGAAACTGGGGTAGCTGTGCTTTCGGCTACTGCAAAACATTCACCACGAAGGGCACGAAGGTTCACGAAGGAAACCTGAAATCGGTTGGTTTGACAGGTGGCAGCGTGCCTGTAGAATATTGGATGTAGATCTTCCTGACACGGCGGCCGCAGTAGTGGCCGCCGCTGCAATGTAAGTCCACTTGCCATCGTGGCGGAATTGGCAGACGCGCATGGTTCAGGTCCATGTACCGGCAACGGTGTGGGGGTTCGAGTCCCTTCGATGGCACCAAGCTTCAACCATTGCTGATTTTTGATTGTAGATTGCTGATTTAAAACCCTCCGGGACGGGGGAGGGCTTTTCAATCATCAATCAAAAATCAGCAATCAACAATTTTTCAACGCAACGTGAAAAAGGCGATCTCCGGTTAGAGATCGCCTTTTTGCAATAAGGGGATGGTCTACAGCGGCTGGACGTTCTCAGCTTGCCAGCCCTTGGGGCCCTTGGTCACGTCGAACTGCACGGTTTGGCCCTCTTGCAGGCTGCGGAAGCCGCCCGCTTGAATCGCCGAAAAATGCACAAATACATCTTCGCCCGACTGGCGGCTGATGAAGCCGTAGCCTTTGGCGTCGTTAAACCACTTCACTGTTCCTTGTTCTGCCATGGTGTTAGGTGTTCCTTTATAGTTAATCGATTTACGCTGGAGAGATTCGGAGGTACTGCGAGAGGTTACTGGTGTTGAGGCAGAAACTGCTCACGTCCGATTCGGACAACGTACAGGACCACCTTACGCGAAACGAAGGTTATTAGCAAGTGGAATGTGCGGGTACGAATGCTTCGGCCCGAATCAGGCCTCCGGCAAGGTGAGTTTAAACAGCGTATACTGAAAGTATCTTAACCTCGAAGACCACTTCTATTTGCGCCTTCGCGATTGGGAGATCGAGAGGCGTCTTTTCGCAACTACGAGCGTCCTTGAACAATCGCCCTTCGTCCTCAGAGATGATGCGGGGTTGCTCGATTCCGAGACGTGCTTCAGACGAGATCGTCTTGACTACGTTGCCAGCATTCTCACGAAGTATGATTCCGCAGAGCCGGCCGGGCGTACACTGGCTGAGAGCCAAGAGGTCACTATGTCTGGAGTGAATGGCGACAAGTCACGATTTAACCGCGTTAGAAGGCAGAAGCTGGCGCGGCGTATTCGAAACCGCGAGCTCTTCAAGAGTGCGGTGTCACAAGGCAAACCAGCAATCTCGAGTTCTGAGAAGAAACCGCTGAAAGCCTAACCCGCGCCACTATCAGGCGCTGCCAGTTTCCGACGTGATCTTGAGACAAAGGAATTCAGGCGGGCCCGGTCGCAAACTATCGATGATTTACTGAAAGAGGAACTGCAATGAAGAATCTGTATGTAGGAAATCTGCCTCATAGCACAACCGAATCTGAGCTGCGAACTGTTTTCGAGGCCCATGGCGCGGTTGAAAAAGTCAGCATTGTGACCGACCGTGAAACGGGTCGCGCCCGGGGTTTTGGATTCGTGGAAATGACCAATCCCGCCGAAGCTGACAAAGCTATCGCGGCGCTGAACGGAACGGAATTGGGTGGACGTTCGTTGAAGATCAACGAGGCGCAACCCAAGGCCGACCGCCCCAAGGGCGGAGGCGGTGGTGGAAAACGGTTTGGTGGCGGAGGAGGGGGCGGACGCGGGCGTGATGACTATCAAGGTCATGCTCGCCAGCCGCGCGAACCGCGCTGGTAGTTTTCTTGTTTCCTGGAAACAGCCGGACGCACAATTTGTGTGGGCCGGCACCGCTAGCAAAAAAACTAAGGGAGGAATTGTGAATGCCACGAGGACGATCAACTTTTAATAAACGCCAGAAAGAACAGACACGACAACAAAAACAGCGCGACAAGGCGGAGCGCAGAGTTCAACGCAAGCAGGATAAGCCGGAAGGCGTGGTAGTCGACGAGATGCAGGAACTGCGGGAGCATGCCGAAGCACAGGCCGCTCTGTTCCGCGTAGGCTCAGAGGATGAACCGAATTCCGCGGAAGTGTTTACACCCGGCGGGAAATTCGGTCACTAGCAATCATCGGGAACAGCCCCATTTCCGCAAAGCACGCGAGAAATGGGGCGCCCCATTTTCCTTTACATCAGACGAAAACTTCGCCGGGCAACGCCGTGAGCGTGCGTGACGCCAGCGTGTTCTGCACGAATCGCTTCGGTCGTGCGTCGCCGGAGGGATCCATCTGCATGCGTTCGATGCGCAATTTCAAGGTACGTTCGATGTTGCGCAGTTCCACGACTTCCACTCCGGCGGCCAAGGTGGTAGCGCGGCCGGTTGAGCCCGCTCTTCCGGTACGGCCGACCCGATGGATGAAGTCCTCCGCCATTTTAGGCAGGTCGTAGTTGATGACGTGGGCCACGTCGTCGCAATGCAGTCCGCGTGAGGCGATGTCAGTGGCGACCAGCACCTGGAAGCGGCCTTCCTGAAATCCGCTGAGCGCGCCATTGCGCTGCGATTGCGAGCGATCGCCGTGAATCATGGTCGCGGTGAATCCATCTCGCACCAGTTCCTGCGCGAGTCGCTGGGCGCCGCGCTTGGTACGGGTGAAGATCAGGGTCTGTCCCTTTTCCGCATAGAGTAACTGTCGCAGGACGTCGAGCTTTTCGCCGGGACGAACTTCGTAGGCTTTGAGCTCGACGCTTTCGGCCGGCTTCAGCACCGAGCCGAGCGCAACCCGCACGGGATCGCGCATGTATTCATGTACAAGGCCGGCGACGGATTGCTCCAGCGTTGCCGAGAAACAGAGGGTCTGGCGCGTCGTAGGCAAGATCGCCAGGATGCGGCGGATGGCGGGAAGGAATCCCATGTCGAGCATGCGATCGGCTTCGTCCAGCACCAACATTTTGATGTGGCGCAAGTCGGCGAAGCGCCGATCGGTGAGGTCCTGCAGGCGCCCGGGAGTAGCGATGATCAGAGAACCGGCACGCAGGCCTTGGATTTGAGCTTTTTCAGAAACCCCGCCGATTACAAGCGCTGCTTTTGGCATGCCCTTGCTGCGTAGCTGTTCGTACTGTTCATGGACTTGCATCGCCAGTTCGCGCGTGGGCAACAACACCAAAGCACTGGCTTGGGCCGACGGTTCGCGGCGTAGCATTTCAATGACTGGAATCAGAAACGCGAGCGTTTTGCCGGTGCCAGTCTGGGCGGTACCGATTACGTCTTTCCCTGCAAGAGCGGGCTCGATTGCGCGCTCCTGGATCGGGGTTAAAGTGATGAATTGAGCTGCCGCCAGTTTCTGCTGTAAAGCCGCAGACAGGGGCAGTTCGGTAAATGTGGTCATTCGAGATTGTTCTTTCTGGAGGGGCCGGTATACACGTCGATACACTTATCCTGATTTGCAGATACACGTGAAGCTTCCATGCCGCTCACATTCAAAATTTTGATTAAACGCTGGAACTAAACGGCGGGCAGGAAAAGCGGAGATACATCTGATCCAACGTGGGACCACCGCGTCACAAGCAAACCGTGGAAAAAGCGTCACAAACAGTATAGCACGGGAGCGCTTTGCCGACGGTTACGTCCGTACCCCAGTGTTAGCCAATCTGGTGCCGCAAGATTTCCCAAGCCGTGTACCCTGAAAACCATGGCAGCCTGCATCTAACTGGTCTGGGACATCGACCTGAAAGAATGGTCGCTAATCAAGCCGTCCTACGCTAGAATTGGGCACCCCGAAATACAAATTGCGAATGGCCGAAACAAAATTCTCTTGCTTCTGGCATGCACCGGACCTGGGCCGCGATTCCCAGGCTGCGGTTTCACTTCACGGTCATACCAACCGCTCCAAAGAAAGTCTTCAACTCATTCCGGAATTGGCCCGGCGGGGTCCGATGCTGCACGCGGCTTTGGAGAAACAATGCCGGAGGTCCCGGATTCCCGTCGATTTTTCGCGCGCGTACTGGACTCCGCCGCTGGCGCCGGAGTTGGCGTACGAGACGGAGAAGGATCAGATCGAAGCCGTCCTGGGATGCAAGGCCATGGTTTCGCTCACCGACCACGACAACATCGAAGCTCCCCTGTGCTTGCGTGGTCTGGCTGAGACCGCGCAAACACCGATATCGCTGGAGTGGAGCGTGCCCTTTGGCGGAACTGTGTTTCATCTGGGCGTGCATAACTTGCCCGGCGCGCACGCGCAATCAATCGTGAACGAGCTCGCAGCCTATACCCAAAGACCGAACGATCAACACCTGCGCGAGTTATTGGCTTTGCTCGATGGAATTGCGGACGTGCTGGTCGTCTTCAATCATCCGTTATGGACGCAGGCGTGCGTGGGCGTGAAACGAGGCAGCGACGACCTGGAGCGATTTTTGAGCTGCGCGGGCCCATTCCTGCACGCTTTCGAAATCAACGCCACGCGCAGCCGCAAGGAGAATAATCGAGTCCGGGAACTGGCCGAGCGGTGGCAGCGTCCGCTGGTGTCGGGCGGAGACCGCCACGGATGCGCCGCCAGCGGCGCGCTGAATCTGACACAAGCTGAAACTTTTTCGGAATTTGTCAGCGAGATCCGGCAAGACCAGCGCAGCCACGTGCTGCTGATGCCGCAGTATACTGAGCCGGTGAGTGTCCGCACTACGCGGACTCTACTCGACGTGATCCGCAATTATCCGGAATTTCCCCTGGGCTCGCAGCGTTGGGACGATCGAATCTTTCACCCGGATGCGAATGGAGGTCCGGACCGGCCCATTTCCGCGCTGTGGAAGGCGCCGCCGGCTTACGTCGAAAAAATATTGTTTTGCATTCGCATGTTGGAGAATGTGGCCGTGCAGCGGGCAGTGGAGGGCGTTTTTCGGTCGGCGGTGTCCGAAGCGCCCGCGGAAATGTCGGCCGATGTCATTCCTGCCGAGGTGGTTGCGGCGCAGGCAGCTTCGTCAGAGGCGTTGTTGTGAAGAAGGATTGTCCACGGATCGCGTTTTTTCCCTGCGTCTACCATGAAGTGGACGGGGTGGCGAAAACCAGCCGAGAGTTTGAGGCATTCGCCCGTCGCCATGAGATTCCGTCCTTCTTGGTGCATGCGGGCCCGCAAGCCGAGGTCGATCAGGCAGGCCCGGTCACGCGCCTGCAACTGCCGCGCAGTCCAGCAAAATTTCCGCTCGACCGTGCGCACGACTACGACCTGCTCTTTCTGCGACATTATCGACAACTGGAGCCGATGTTGCGAGACTTCGGCCCCGATATGGTGCAGATCACGGGGCCAAGCGATGTGGGAACGCTTGGTGCGTACGTAGCCTGGAAGATGGGAATCCCGCTGGCGGCATCATGGCAAACCAATCTTCATCAGTACGCGCGAAGACGGATGGCGGCTGCGGCTTCTTTTTTACCGGACGGGATCGCCGGCAAAATCGCCGACGCCGCTGAGCACTGGAGTTTTCGCGCCACGGCACGGTTCTACAAAATTCCGCGGCTGCTGTTTGCGCCCAACCAGGAAATGATCCGGGTGCTGGAGGCGGCGACGGGCAAGCCTTGCTACTTGATGTCGCACGCCGTGGACACAGCGGCGTTTCGCCCAGAACTTCGTGATCGGCAGGAAGGCCCGTTCCAGATCGGCTATGTCGGCAGGCTCACGCCGGAGAAAAATGTGCGCATGCTGGCGCGCCTGGAGCAGGCCCTGCTCGATCTGGGGCATCGGGATTTTCGGTTTGTGATCGTTGGCGAAGGCGGCGAAGGGGACTGGCTGCACAACAACATGCGGCAAGCCGAGTTGACCGGAGTTTTAACGGGAGACAGGCTTGCGCGAACATTCGCAAATTTCGACGTGCTGGCTTTTCCCTCGGAAACTGACACCTTCGGCCTGGTTGTTCTCGAGGCGTTCGCTTCAGGAGTGCCGGCTGTAGTGACCGATCGTGGAGGGCCGCAATATACCGTGCGTCACGGGCATTCAGGATACGTCGCCCGCAACTTCGAAGAGTTCGTGAGTTACACGGCAAAGCTAATGTCTGAGCCGGAATTGCTCTCGTCGATGCGCATGGTCGCGCGCGAGCAGGCTTTAACCACTTCCTGGGATCGCATTTTCGAAGGGATGTATGACGCTTACGAGCGGTGCCTCTCCAGCATGCCCGTCGCTAGCCACAATCTTTTGGACGCTGCCACTACCTGACGACGCATTTTTCTCCAACATTCATTCGCATGCGCCTAGCTGTGCTCTCAACGGCACGGGGCATACGCTGTTTGTAAAGTTGCTGTATGCAAGGAACTGGAAATGGGGCACAATCAGGCGGGAGGCAGGCGAATTGAAGATCTCGCAAAAAGGACTGTATGCGCTGCAGGCGATGATGACGCTGGCGCGCAAGCATGACGAGGGCGCGATCAAAATTCGGGAAATCGCGGCGGACAGTGATTTGCCGGAAAAGTTCCTGGAACTGATTCTCCTGGAATTGAAAAATGCGCGCATGGTCGACAGCGTGCGCGGCGCCCGAGGCGGCTACCGGCTGCGCCGCGATCCCGCGGAACTTCCTTTGAGCGATATTATCCGGCTCGTGGACGGACCGCTGGCGCCCATGGGCGACGCAGAGCAATTGCGGGGCCTCATCGCGAAGGGAGGAGACCATCGGGCGCTGTACGAGGTCTTCCTGGCGGTACGCGATGCGGCCGCAAAGATTCTGGAGAACACGACGATTGCCGATGTTGTTGGGAGCGGTAAAGCGAAGAAAGGAACTGGCGGAAAAATCGTCGCCAGGAAAAAAGCCACCGGGGCGTAGCATGCCTTAGCCGGCGGGGCTTGCCACGCTCCGGTGAGATGTGTGCCGCCGTAACCAAACCAGCGCAGCTTTCCTAGATCATGCCTTCCAGCCGAACGTAGCTCGCTTCCATTCCACTTTCCATGCCTGAAGCAAGCATCATGCTCCTCGCCTTCGAATCGGGCAACGTCATCCGCATGGTCATCAACGTGCCGGTGCCGTCGGGAGCAAATCTGGTTTCGATGTGATTGTCGGGTGTCGGATCGGGCAGGTGCATGCGCTCCACATGCACGATCCTGCTGAAAGGTTCCAGTTCTACATATTCCCCGGTCAAATAAAATCCTGCTTTGCCGTTCGTCCACTCGTAGCGGATCTTTCCCCCCGGCTTCGGCTCGTTAATGCAGACAGGCATTGTCCAACCTTCTGGACCAAGCAACCATTTCTGCAGCAGTTTCGGATCCGTGTGCGCGCGGTATACGGCCTCGGGGGGCGCATCAAAATGCCGAGTCACCACCACATGGGTTTCGCCTTCAGTTTTTAGAGTCATCTTGCTCATCGTCGCATTCATCGCCTTTCTCCTTTTTTGTTGGATTCCATGGCTTTCAGAACTTCGTCCAGCCGGTCGTAATTTCTTTCCAGACCTTTTCGCAACATAGCCAGCCATCCGTCCATCGCCGCAATACCGGGCTTTGCCAGCCGCCGGGGACGCTTCGCGCCCTCGACTCGAGTGACAATCAGCCCAGCCTCTTCGAGCACCTTTAAGTGTTGGGAGATCGCAGGTTGAGTCATCTCGAACGGCTGGGCAAGTTCGTTCACCGTCGCTTCCCCCGAAGCAAGACGCGCCAGGATTGCGCGACGCGTCGGATCGGCGAGGGCAGCGAAAGCGGCGTTCAGGTTGGATACGTTTCGCATAAGATAAGTAATAACTTATATAAGTAATATGTTATTGTCAAGGGAAATTCCGCTCTCCGGTCCAAAATTCGTTTGCTGTAGGAATGACTGAGGGCGCGAAACCGGAGGGCGGATGCTGAAAGCTAATCTATTTCACGGGCACCATAGCTCAGACTGCATTTCCAGCCATCGAAATCTCCCGCACTTCGTTCAGGATTTTTCTGCGGCTTCGCCTGGATCCTGCGCGGCAAAGTTCTCACCCAGAACGACGAGCGAGACGCTGGGAACAATTTCCGGCGACACCTGTCGCCGTCGGGAACCCTACGGCTGGCCGTCTGCACCTTGGGGAACGTGCGAGGTAATGCCTTTCAGTAGGAATTCGCGGATCAGGTTCGACACCGCATCAGCTCCGGTATTCGCTAATCCATTGAAAAGCGCGAGTGAAGCTCCGCGATCGGCTGCCGGGTAGTACAGATTTGAAAGCCCTGCCGCTGAGAAGTTGCCGAGCACCTGCGAATAATTTGGTTTCCAGCGTCCATCGTCGCCTCGGGCGATGACCGCGGCGGATATGGCGTAGAAAGCGCGCTCCCGAATCGTGCCTTTGCCCTTATAAAAGTAGCGCGGGTCTTGATGAAAGATCGCAGGGTAAACGGCGCGGCCCAGCAGGTTGCCGGAAACGTGATTTGCCAACGCGGCCCCGTATCGTTTTCCGTATCCTTCAATTCCGCTGCCATATGCCGGGAAGATGTTCCGATACTGTTCGCCGCCGGCAATTCCCGCGACCGTCAAGAACGAAACCGGATCGATGATGGAACGAATGCTCAGCTGAAATTTTTGCTTGGCCTGCATGGGCGGCGCATTCCAGTCGAAAGTGCTGTAGAAGTTGGGAAAGACGCCGGCGACGCGCTGCCGTTCGGCAATGTGCACCTGCTGCTTCGACAGTTTCTCCTTGGTATCTGCGGTCACGGTCAGGCTGGTGGACACGGCGGAGACCGAGAGCGTGACTGAAGGCATAATGTAATCTTCGCCGGCAAGCAAGGGAATCTGAGATGAGGTGAAAGAGTTCATCCCGGGCGCCGTGACTGTAAGAGTGTAGATATCCGGCGGGAGACCGGTGAATGCGAACTGTCCGTTCATGCCGGATTCCACGGTTCGCACCGCCGAACCTGGCTGGCCCGCCAACGTTACGTGCGCACCCTGCAGCACGTTGCGATTGGTATCCAGTACTGTGCCGGTGAGGCTTCCGCTAGCTGCCTGTGGGTCGCCATCTCCGGCCGAACCGGGGGCCTGCGGTTCAGGAGCGTCGGGAAGTGTGCTTTCGTGAACTGACGTCAGACCCTCCTGGCCGAGAGCGATCGCGACCGTCAAGGACGGGAACATCAGCAATATCGAAAGAGCCACAAGCAGCAGCTTCAACCATCGCGGGGTATAGAACAATTAACTGGGCCCTGTCCTAAGAGTGTTCGTGTACGAGGAGTTCGGCGTGTCGGCAGACGAACATCGGCAGCACGCCCAATTGATTCGACGCGCAATTGCGATGCGGAGTTGCCACTGATTCTTGGGGGAACCCGTCGCTGCATAGCGGCATGAATCCCTTGCGAGGCGCGGGAAGTGCGGGATATCCACAGCGAAGTGACCAGCATGTATCTCTCCAAATCAAAAAACCAATAGATCGAGAACTGCTCGAAAGCCGCATCTGGCGCGGGATCTGCGAAAATGATTTTCGAGCTTGCACAATTTCCGGTCACTCACTTGTGGACGGGCTGCACTCGATTGAAAATACGGAGGTTACTGAGCGCGATTTTCGATTGACCTTATTTCTAGAAGGAGTACAACAGGATCGTTCTTTGACAGCTTCTTAAGTTTTTCCGGTTGGCGCGGCGTCCGGGGCTCAAGCGGAGTCACCTTTCTGATCGCGAGATGGGGAAGGAGGGTGAGCGAGGGTCTATAGCAAAGCGCTGGTCGAGGAGAATGAAGAAGAAATGTTGAAGGCGAGATAGAGTTCCGAGGCGTAGGGTAGATTTATCCGGTTGGCGGTGAGCCCGGAGCCCAAGCGAAGATCGCGCGCAGCGGCCCGCAAGGGAAGCAGCGAAAGCAGGTCGAGCAAGGGTCAAACGCGAGCTACTGGCCGAGACGAATGGACCCCACACCACCTCGGAACTCTTAATTTTTTTGCGGCAGCTCTCAGCTATCAGCCATCAGCTCTCAGCTTCTAATTCCAAGCTTGGCCCCGACCTTCCAATCAGCAATCAGCCAACCAGCGGGACAAAAGTACCCCACAGATTTATCCGTGTCGATCCGTGCGAATCCGTGGCAGAGGTTGGCTAACAACGACAAGACCCGGCATCTTATTTTCCCGAATTCCCCGGCCCACCCACTGCGTAGATCCTGGGGATCCGCTGCTCAAGCGGCGGCAGTGCGGGAAATGATGCATGCGGCTCCGTCTGATACCAATATGCAACCGAGAAATAATTATCCGACCGGTGATTGGCGTGACCATGCTCGATCGTCGCACGCAGCGATTTCGTAAACGGAATCGGAGAATCCAAATGGAAGCGATACAGCGACCATCGCCCGCCCGCCACCTCCTGACCCACCACAGGCGCGCCGAATAATCCATAAGAGAATGCGTGTCCCCCGAAATCCCACGCTCCCAGAAAATAATCTTCCGACCCGGTTCCGTTGATCGAAGGCGTGCTCTCGCCGTCAACGAAAAACATGTCATCGCCCTCGCCCCACCAGCCATCCTGATTCTGCAGGACTGACATGGTCACGCCCACGAAGTGCCCGCGCCCCGTGGCTTCCATCCAAACGTAGTTGCCTTCGCCATTCAGATTTTTCTTGCCGTCGACCAAAGGATCGCCGTTCGACTGCCACTGACTGGTCCAACCCTGCGCGGGCGCTGCCTGGCGGTACTGCGCGTGAAAATAAAGCAAGTCCGCCGGCAACGGCTTGCCATAAGCCTGGTAATCGATGTTGAAATAAAAAGCATCGACTTTGCGCGAGCCTTCGTTGGTGATGGTGATACGCGCGTGCTTCTGAAAGGGCATTGGGAAAAAGCTGTTCAAAGCCTTGTCACCGCCCACCGACAATGGCAGCGATTGGTAGAGATAGTACGTCCCGAGTCCGAGCCCGAAGAAATCGCCCACCGGGGTCTCGACACTAGGAGCTGATTCGCCATCCCAATACATGCGCAAGACCAGGGCTTTCAAATGATTCGGATCGTCGCTCGCGATGGTGAACCAAACGTGGGTGATCAGCCCCGGCCCGGCCTCGTCGAGCAGCGTAAGAGTCTCGCCCGGTGCGATGGTGCGGAAATCCGCGTTGGCGCCGATGCGGTCGTAACTCGAAGAGCGATGCTGAACGTAGTCCTTAGGCTGAGGAAGACTGGAGAGCCAAGCGCTCGGATCTTGCGCGAGCAGCGGAAAACTCAAAAAGCATAACGCGACGAGCACGGAAATCTTTTTCATCTGATCTCTCCGGTCGAACGTTTTGTTGAGCAACCTCGGATGGAGATTCTAGGCGAAGGAGTTCAGAATGTCTTCGGCAAAGGCAGCACACCTTGCCCGATCCGGAACTTCTGACGAAGTGCGCTCGGGATATTCGTCGTAAGTCCGATCGTCGAGCAGGCGTCCGCTCTTCGCTTTCCTCACGCCCCCCCATTGCTTGAAGAAAAATGGAACGTGAAATTTTCGGCACTGGTCGCGGATCGAAATCACCCATTCCCTCCGCATCGGCCGGGCACCTGGTCCACTTTCGCCGCCAACGATTGCCCAACTGATGCCGGAGAGGTCGAATTCACCCAGATCTTCGAGCAAGGGCTCGATAGAAAGGAAGCGAACCCTGGCTGGAGCATCTCGCAAATCCGCAATCCGAGGCAGTCCATACTCCTTGTCTTCAACGCTGACTCCCCACCAGATATGTTCCTGTTTCGCCGCAAAGAGTAGAGGGCCAGTCAGCAATTCCTTGAGTCTCGCCGATCGCTTTGTGAGCACCTGAAACGTGTGCCATTTGGCCGTGACCATCACCCGGCAGACAGCTTCGATGTAGGTCTCTGGAACGCCTTCCTGGAAGAGGTCGCTCATCGAATTCACGAAGACAAGTTTTGGCGAGCGCCAAGAGAAAGGCTCGGTCAGTTTTTCAGGCACCAGGCGCAGGTCGAAGCCCTGCTCGTAAGGATGTCCCTTGACGCCGCGAAACCGCTCGGCAAACGTCTCCGCATAACAATGTTTGCATCCTGGACTGATCTTCGTGCAGCCGCGCACCGGATTCCAAGTCGCGTCGGTCCATTCGATATGGGAGTTGAGGCTCATTTAATTCCTTTACGCGTCGCCGCCTTGGCAAAAGTTACGTGCACATGATCCGCAAACGTGCCTGCACGCCGTTTTGTAGGTTCGCACTGAATCAATCCTTTCTCCTCCATCTTGAGCAAGACTGCTTTGTAATTTTTCATCGTGTAGGGACGACCGATATTGTGGATGTCATAAATCTGCTGAGTCGTGAGCGTTCTTCCGGCAAAATCGCTCAGGAGTATATCCTCCAGATCATCCAAGGGCCGGTTAAGTTCGAACAACCTCGGGTGAATGGTAGAAGCTGGACAATATCCAAAGGAAGCGACTCCCTGGTGCTGCTCTGAGCTGTACTTCGCCATGATGTCTTTCATGATTCCGTAGCCCAGGGGGTGCTTAGTTGCGAAGACCAGATGATGACTCGTGCGAGCACCTCGGTCGTCCTTAAAACAGAACGGCAGCACATATTTAGCGCCCAGTCCGTTCAGGGCCTCACACAGCGCTTCGATGATCGCAGGCTCTCGTTCGTACGATGGTAAATTCGCGGCTCTTTCTCTCAACTGCTCGGCGCGATCAATTCCAAATAGGCCGTCCATGTGCTGCTTCACTGCCTCATTACTCAGTCCCGGATTGATACGGTTGTAGTTGAAGAAAAATACGCAGTCGCAACCCCAATCTTTCAGGAAGGATCCTATAAGAGAGAGTGATAGGCCCTTGTAGCCCCAAGGGTCAGCGAAGAGGAGCGTCGGAATTAGACTGATCTTCTGGAACGCACGAGCGGTCTCATCTCCTACCTCACCAGCATCAATGTCGGGCTGATGCTTGAGGTTTCCAATTCCCGGCAACCCTATGATTGCGGCCTTCAATAAGAGAACATTGCTAGGGTTCGAGTCATTGAAAATCGTGACGAGCCGCTCTCGCATATCAGCGTCGGCAATCGCTTTTTCCAGAACAAGCAGCGGAGTCGATTTCGTCCCGTCTTTGTAGAGTCCGGGCCCAGCGAACAGATCGACGTATGCGATTGAACCTGGTTGTTTCTTGAGGACGATTTTCGCCCATGCCCAAAAATAATCTCGGACGATCGCGGCCTTGATGCGCGATTGTTCTGTCGACTCTTCGAAGAAGTTGTCGGTGTCCAAAGGCCGCTCTGTAGCGAACAAAAGGCGAATCAACCTATTTACAGTCTATCTAAGGCACCGGCCCTGTTTCAATAGTCTCCTTGGCACCCAAGCCGGGAGCCCAATGACCCGTCTCTACAGCGGAATATTCCCATGCTTCTTAGGCGGATTCTTATCCCGCTTCGTCTCGAGCATGGCTAACGCCTGGATCAACTTCTTCCGTGTCTCCCGCGGCTGGATGACCGCGTCCACAAATCCGCGATCGGCGGCCACGTAGGGGTTGGCAAAGCGGTCGCGGAATTCGTCGATCTTTTCGCGGCGCAACTGCTCCCGGTTGGCGGCTGCGTCCAGTTCGCGCTTATAGACGATGTCCACGGCGCCCTCCGGTCCCATCACTGCAATCTCTGCCGTGGGCCAGGCATAATTCACGTCGGTGCGAATATGTTTCGAGGCCATCACGCAATACGCGCCGCCATATGCCTTGCGGGTGATTACCGTGACCTTGGGAACCGTGGCCTCCGCGAATGCGAAAAGCAACTTCGCGCCGTGCTTGATGATTCCGCCGTACTCTTGCGCCGTACCCGGCAAAAATCCCGGAACGTCTTCAAACGTCACCAGGGGAATGTTGAAACAATCGCAGAAGCGAACGAAGCGCGCGCCTTTCACCGAGGCATTGATGTCGAGCGTTCCGGCCAGCACCGACGGCTGGTTCGCCACGATGCCGACGGGACGACCGTCAAGCCGCCCGAATCCCACCACGATGTTCTTGGCGTAATGCTCCTGCACTTCGAAGAAGTAAGCGTCATCCACCACCGCGTGAATCACGTCCTTCATGTCATAGGGCTGGTTCGACTGTGCCGGGACGATCTTATCGAGCGCAGCATCGGCGCGATCGATGGGGTCGGTGCAGGCTTTGCGCGGGGGATCGTCCAGGTTGTTTGACGGCATGAAGCTCAGCAACTCACGCACCATGGAAAGGCATTCCGCATCGTCATGCGCCAGAAAGTGCGCCACGCCTGAAGTCTCGTTGTGC
This sequence comes from uncultured Acidobacteriaceae bacterium, assembly GCA_963708335.1. Classification (GTDB taxonomy): domain Bacteria; phylum Acidobacteriota; class Terriglobia; order Terriglobales; family Acidobacteriaceae; genus Sulfotelmatobacter. The sequence goes on from OY970205.1 coordinate 1,410,171, forward strand.
GTCATGGCGCCACCGAGTTGGTCTTTGGTGACTTCTTCGAGCGTCACCGTCTTGATGACGTCTGGCCCGGTGATAAACATATAGGAAGTCTTATCGACCATCAGGACGAAGTCGGTGATGGCGGGCGAATAGACGGCGCCTCCCGCGCAGGGGCCCATGATGGCTGAAATCTGGGGCACCACTCCGCTGTAAAGGGTGTTGCGCAAAAAAATGTCGGCATATCCCGCCAGCGACATTACCCCTTCCTGAATCCGCGCTCCTCCGGAATCATTCAGGCCAATCACGGGCGCGCCCATTTTCGCCGCCAGGTCCATGATCTTCACGATTTTCCCCGCGTTGGTTTCCGAAAGTGATCCGCCAAAAACGGTGAAGTCCTGGGCGAAAACGTAGACCAACCGGCCCTCGATGCGGCCATAACCGGTGATGAATCCGTCGCCGTAGATTTTTTGCTCCGACATCCCGAAGTCGTTGCAACGGTGGGTTACCAGTTTGTCGGTTTCCTCGAAGGTGCCCTCATCGAGCAAAAATTCGACACGCTCGCGCGCCGACATCTTACCTTCCTTATGCTGTCGCTCGCGACGCTTTGCGCCACCGCCATCTTCTGCAAGTTGGTTCCGCTTTTTCAGTTCGGCGACTTTTTGTTCGAAATTCATGGGCAAGGATTATAGCCTTTGCCAAGGACGAAGGATGTGGACGGAATCCCGAGACAGGCCCGTTCTTCCCGGCCTGAACCGTAAGGTGACAGGACAAGGCTGGCCTTGGCCTACCGTAACCTTTCGCCGGCACGGCCGCCTTTGTACTCTGATGCCGGAGAATCTTTTCCAGAGGAGTGCAATGTCAGCCAAAACCTGGTTTCGAGCCGGAGCCATCGCAGTTGTTTCCTTGGCGTTTGCGACGACAATTTCTTTCGCGCAGGACGATCACGGCCACGGTCACGAGAAGCACGACCGCGATTACGATGACGACCATGGCCATGGCCATGATCATGAACGCGGTTACGAGCGCGAACACGGCCGCGGACATGATCACGACCGCTATTCCGATCATGATCGCGATGCCGCCCGCGGCTGGTACCGCACGCACTACGAGCATCTTCCGCCAGGCTTGGCTAAGCGCGACCGGCTGCCTCCCAGACTGGAGCGTCAGATAGTGGTTCGCGGATTCCTGCCGGTCGATTTACGGAGACAAATGCAGCCCTGCCCGCATGAACTCGAAGTGATGCTTCCGCCTCCGCCCCCGCACTATGCGCACTTCGTGATCGGCGGCAACCTGGTGCTGGTGAATCGCGCCAACTTCCAGGTCGCCGACGTCTTCCACTTCGATATCCACTAAGAGTAGTCGCACCACTTCGAGCCCGGGGGGCCGCATCACCCCCGGGCCCCTCGCTCCGACCCTGATCTCCACCCAAACACCTCGTCCTGCGATACACTGCCCTCGATGTCCTCTCTTGCCGACCAGATGGGCTTTAACTTCCGCCCACCGGAGCGCCGCGTCTGGAAAGTTCGCGACTTAGTCGCGGCCGTCCGTACGCACATCGAACGTGAGTATTCCGATGCGTGGGTGGAAGGCGAGATTTCGAACTTCCGAGCGCCCGACTCCGGACATCTGTATTTCACGCTCAAAGATGGCAACGCACAGATTCGCGTCGTGATGTTTCGGTCGTCGGCGCGGCTGTTGCGCTTTCGTCCGACCGATGGCCTGCAGGTGGTAGTGCGAGGCCGCATCACGGTGTATGAAGAGCGCGGCGAATTGCAGATTTCCGCTGAATACATCGACCCCAAAGGTGCGGGCTCGCTGCAGTTAGCTTTCGAGCAACTAAAGGCCAAGCTCGAGGCCGAAGGCCTGTTTGCCGCGGAACGTAAAAAAACGATTCCCGCCCTTCCCTCGCGTATTGGCGTGGTGACCTCCACGCAGGCGGCAGCCCTGCGCGATATTCTCAATGTGCTGCAGCGCCGCCATCATTCCGTCAATGTCCTCATCTATCACGCGCAGGTGCAGGGCGACGCTGCATCGTACGAGGTGGCGGCGGGCGTGCGCTTCTTCAACCAGCACGAGAACGTGGACGTCATTGTCGTGGCACGTGGCGGCGGTTCGGCGGAGGATCTAGCGTCATTCAACAACGAAGCGCTGGCGCGAACGGTAGCAGCGTCCGAAATTCCTGTCATCTCGGCGGTTGGGCACGAGACCGATTTCACCATCATTGACTTCGTTGCCGACCTGCGCGCTCCCACGCCCTCGGCGGCAGCTGAGTTGGTGATTCGCTCGCGTCAGGAAATTGAAGATCACGCCGCCGCTTTGCGCGAGCGCCTCAGCCGGGCGATGCGCTATCGATTGCTGATGGGCCGGCAAGCTCTCACTGAACTCGCACAGCACGGAGCGTTTGCCCGCATGATGGAAGTGATCCGGCAGCGTCAGCAAAAACTCGACGATCTCACCCACCGCCTGGAACTCGCCGAGCGCCAGCTACTGCAGCAGGCACACCGCCGCTGGGAAATGATCTCCGCCACCATTCGGCATTACGATTTACGCTTGGTGCTCTCCGGCATGCGCAAGGAACTCGAGAACGGCGCGGGGGCACTGGTTGCCATCATGCGCAACGTACTACTTCAGCAGCGAATTCGCAGCGAGCGCCTGCGCACTGCGCTGGAATCCTTGTCTCCTCTGGCCATCCTGGAGCGCGGATACGCGCTGGTATTTGATTCCAATGGACAGCTCTTGAAAGATGTCCGCGGCATCAAGACCGGCGACGAGATCTCGGCCCGCCTGGCGCGCGGCGAAGTTCGCGCAACCGTGACCAGGAAGCAAGAATGAGGAATTACGCGAATATGGGGGCCCGTAGAATTTGGTAACAGAGCCGACCGCACAAATCCGCTGCATTACAATGGGGTCTAAGCAGCAGATTTTCATCAGGAGATTCGAGTGACGCCAGTTATCCTCTCATGGACGCAAGCTGCCTGGGTGGCGCTCGATATTCTCCTGGTTGCGTTGATCATCTATCAGGTGCTGGTAATGATCCGCGGCACCCACGCCGCGCCCATGCTGGTGGGGTTGGTTGTCATTGCGGTGATTTTCTACCTGGCGCGCATCGGCGAGCTCACCACGCTGAACTGGGTGGTCGGCCACGTACTTCCTTATCTGGTGTTCGCGCTGATCGTCGTTTTTCAGTCAGAGATTCGCCATGTGCTCGCCGATCTGGGGCGGCGACTGACGTTTCTCGGGGGCTCTTCGTCGGAGAGCGATTCCTACGACGACATCGTGCTGGCCGCGAACCTTTTTTCGCAGCACCAGACCGGCGCCCTCATCGTGATTGAGCGTGAAATCGGATTGCGCACTCACATTGAAAGCGGCGTGCCTCTCGATGCCCGTCTTTCCTACGATCTGCTGGCCACCATTTTTCGTCCGAGCGCCCCTCTTCACGATGGTGCGGTGATTGTGCAGAAAGACCGCATCGCTGCCGCCGCGTGTTTTTTGCCGCTGTCCATGAATCCTCTACTCTCCACCCAACTTGGCACGCGCCATCGAGCCGGCATCGGGATCACCGAAGAGACCGACGCGATTGCGGTCATTTGTTCCGAAGAGACCGGAGCAATCAGCCTCGCCATCAGCGGCAAAATCGAGCGCGACTTGACGGTCGAGCAACTGCGCGAGCGTCTGAGCAGCGAACTGCGCCGCTTTATGGCTCCCGTAACGCTGCCCACTACCATTGCTCACGGGGAGGACGATTCCGACGCGCTCTTGGATTCTCCCTTGCGCGACCCCGTGCAGCGGAAATCAGAATCGGGAGTGGAATCGGGGCCGCACTCATGACGGGGTTCATCCAGCGCTACGTGCTGCACAACATCGCTCTCAAGTTTCTGTCATTGTTGCTGGCCACAGGTCTCTGGTTTCTGATTGCACCCGACGAGCAACCGGCGGAAGTCGCCCTGCGCGCACCCATTGTTTTTGAGCACGTTCCTTCGGAGCTCGAGATCAGTTCGGAACTCATTCCCGAGGCGCAGATTCGGGTACGCGGGCCCGAGCGGGTCATCCGGCAATTACAGGCGAACGAGGTCCATGCGGAAATCGAACTGGCAAACGCGCAACCCGGTGAACGCACCTTTGAATTGACTTCGATGCAAGTCCGCCATCCCAGCGACGTCAAGGTGGTTCAGATCGTGCCCAGTCAACTGCATCTTGCGTTTGATACTCGTATGACTCGAGACATCGAGATTCACCCGCGAGTTATCGGAAATTTTGCCGCGGGAGAGCAGATCGTGAAAGTCGACGCCGATCCGTCCCGCATCACGGTTACGGGCCCGAAGCATCACGTGGAGAAGATCGACGCGGCGACGACTGATACCATCGATGCGACTGGCACTCACGGCAGCGGAGTCTTCACTGCCAACGTCTATGTACAAGATCCTCTGGTGCAAGTTGTGCAGTCCACCCCGATTCGCGTAACAGTGCTGGTGCAGAGAGTGGGAAGCGCTCCTGCTCATTGAAGGCGGGCCTGGAAACCGCGAGATTCAGTATGTGGTTACGCGCTCTCATTTATCATCTTGTGTTCTCTCCGTTAATTTCTTATGACCCAGCAAAGGCAATTGTTCGGAACCGACGGTATCCGTGGCGTAGCGGGAGAATTTCCGCTGACGAGGCAGAGTACTTACCTGATTGGCCGCGCCCTTGGCCACGATCTGATGCGCACGACTCGCAGCCCACACGCCGTGATTGGCCAGGACACACGCGAATCCAGCGGCTGGATCGCGGACCGCGTCGCCCAGGGTCTGGCTGCCGTAGGCGTGGATGTACACAGCGCGGGGGTGATCACAACTCCAGGAGTGGCTTACCTGGCGCGTTCTCGATCGCTGGCTGCTGGCGTGGTGATCTCCGCGTCGCATAATCCCTGGACTGATAACGGGATCAAAGTTTTCTCGGGCGACGGTTTCAAGCTGACCGATGAGCGCGAACTGGCCATCGAAAAAGAAATCTTCACGCTGCTGCAGAATTCCGAAGCTGCTGACGATACTGCGCTCAAGTTTCCTAAGCCGTCTCTGCCCGGTGAAGCTGAGCTTCGCCACGATTACGTCCAATCGCTGGCCGCAGACGTTTCTTCCAATTTGAGTAAGATGCGCGTGCTGGTGGATTGCGCGAATGGCGCCGCCACCGCGGAGGCGCCAGAACTGTTCCGAAATCTCAAACTTCAAGCGACCTTTATCCATGTATCGCCCGACGGCAAAAATATTAACGAAGGGTGCGGCGCATTGCATCCGGAAACGTTGGGAAAAGCCGTAGCGGAATCCGCAGGCAAATTCGATCTGGGAGTAACCTTTGACGGCGACGCCGACCGCGCTCTATTTTGTGATGCGGAGGGCCGCGTGGTTGACGGCGATGGCGTGCTGCTGGCCGCGGCCCGCGACTTGCATGCGCAAGGAAAGCTTAAGGCCGACACCGTAGTCGCGACCACCATGTCGAACATGGGCCTAGAGATTGCGCTGAAAAAGTCGGGCATTCGCATGCTGCGAGCGAACGTCGGCGACAAATATGTGCTTGAGGAAATGCTCAAGACTGGGGCCACGCTCGGCGGCGAGCAGTCGGGTCACATTATTTTCCGCGACGGCGGCGCCACGACCGGTGACGGCCTGCTGACCGCACTGCGCCTGATGGACATCATCGTCCGCTCCGGCAAGACGCTGGCGGAGCTGATCGGCGACCTGAAAGTGCTTCCGCAAAAAATTCAGAACGTGCGCGTGCGCGAGAAAACTCCATTCGCCAAAATCCCCGCCATACAGGCAGCGATCGATGCCGCCGAACGAGAACTCGACGGTAACGGTCGCGTGGTGGTGCGCTACTCGGGCACCGAGGCGCTGGCCCGCGTCATGGTCGAAGCCGAGTCCGAAGCGAAGATGCGCTCCATCACCGCCGCGATCGCGAGCGAGATTCAGAAAGCGCTGGGGATTAAATAGGCCTATGGGGAACCTGGCGGTCCGTCAGGGAGGCCGGTGAGGTTTCGTCGTAACCTACTTCTTCCGTTTCTTCCCCTTCGCCCGCAGCGGCTCCTCCTCGACCAGCGCGAACTGAATCTTCTTCTCCACGGGATCGATCCGGTCCACCAGCACGCGAAGTTTTTGGCCGAGGTGGTAGGTTTTTCGCGACCGCTGTCCGATGATCTCTCGGGTATTCTCGTGAAAGGTGTAATGGTCGTCGGTCAGCGTATTCAGCGGCACCAGCCCTTCGACAAACAAGTCGGTTAGCTCGACGAAAAATCCGAACTTGGTCACGCTGGTAATGAGTCCGTCGAACTCTTCACCAACGCGATCCTGCATGAACTTCACTTTCTTCCACTCCATCAGATCGCGCTCGGCATCATCGGCGCGCCGTTCCGACTGGCTCGACTCTTCCGCAATCTCGTGCAATTCCTCCAGCGAGATCGGTCCACCCAAGGGTTCGTGCGCGTCGCGGTGCGCCGAATGATCCCGCCGCTTGGACCACGGCGATGGCTTTTCCTCCTGAGGGTGCCCCACTGTTGTCGCGGCTTTCGCGTCAGTGTGAGGATTTTGACCGGCGTCTTGACTTCGATTTTGACTGGATGTTTGATGCTGTCGCAGGACGTTCTTAAGAATCCGATGCACGATCAGATCGGGATAGCGCCGGATCGGCGAGGTGAAATGCGTATAGCTGGTTGCCGCGAGCGCGAAGTGTCCCAGATTTTCCTCCGAATATCGCGCCTGCTTGAGAGAGCGCAGCATCAGATAACTGAGAATGCGCTCTTCGGGCTTCCCCGCAATTTTTTCGGTGAGTTTCTGATACATCCGCGGGGTAATGTGGACTTCCTTGGGCACCTCGATTTCACGCACGCCTTTACCAGTGCCATAAGCTGCGCGACGGTCCGTCTTCATCTGCACCCGATGAACCGGCAGCGCCCCTACGCCTAGCGAATAACCAAAGGTCGCAGCGATCACTTCGAAGTCGTAAACGCGCTTCGCATCCGGCTTTTCGTGAACGCGGTAGAGCGACGCAATACGCCTCGATTCCAGATCATGCGCGACGCACTCATTCGCCGAGAGCATGAATTCCTCGATCAACCGGTGCGCCACGTTGCGCTCGGAACGCGCAATGCTCTTCATCAATCCTAGCTCGTCGAATTCGATTACCGGTTCCGGAAGGTCGAAGTCGATCGATCCCCGCCGCTGCCGTTTACGGTTGAGAATCAGAGCCAGGTCTCGCATCAGTTCGAAGGTAGGCACCAGTGGCGCATAACGCTCGCACGCAGCCCTGTCTTTTTCCAGAACCGCGTTCACGGCGGTATAGGTCATGCGCTCGGCCGATCGGATCACGCCCTCGCTCAACTCATAGCTCACAATTTCGCCGCGATGGTCCATCTCCATCACGCACGACAGAACCAGCCGTTCCACCTGCGGACGCAAACTGCAAATATCGGTTGAAAGCTCCAACGGCAGCATAGGCACTGCGCGATCGGGAAAATAAACGCTAGTGCCGCGCAGCCGCGCCTCCTGATCCAGCGCCGAATCCGGGGTCACATACTGTGCCACATCGGCAATGTGCACCTGTAATTCGAAGTTTCCATTCGGCAGCATGTGCACGTAGACCGCGTCGTCGAAGTCCCGTGCCGTTTCACCATCGATGGTCACAATCGGCAGCGCTCGAAAATCACGCCGCCGCTGTAACTCCTGTGCGGAGATAACCGCCAGTGCGCCTTGTGCCTCCTCCAGCACGGCCGCAGGAAAATGGTGGGGCAGATGAAACTTGCGAATCGTGATCTCGACATCGACGCCGAAATCATCTTCGCGCCCCAGAATCTCGATCACGCGTCCCCGCGGATTCTGAGTGGGCGAAGGCCAATCGGTGATTTCTACGTCCACCGCGACGCCTTCCAGATCGTCCCACTCGGTGCGCCGCGCTACTTCTTCGCCCAGCATGCGGTCCACAGATTTCTTCCTCTGTGTTTTCTGAGGCCTGGCTGCTTGACCTTCGGCTGCCAGAGCCTCCGGCCGCTCCATGCCCGGCGGGATCACGATCTCCTGCGTGATCTTGCTGTCGATCGGCGTAACGTAGCCGCCGCGGCTGCCGTAGTGAAAAATGCCGACCACGGTCGGATGCGCGCGCATTACTGGCCGCACGATGCGCCCTTCCGCGCGTCCGTCCGGTCGTACATTGGCCACATCCACCAGCACCAAATCTCCGTGCATGGCATTGCCAACGAGATGCGGTGGAATGAAGATGTCGCCCGTCAGCCGCGCCTTGAGCGACGGGTTCAGCGATTTCGCATCGGGAATGACGAAGCCGAATCCATCTCGATGCATGCTCAAGCGTCCCGTAACCAGATTTTTATCGGTAGCGGCCTGGGGCAACGAATATCGATCCGAGTCGCTTTGAACCAGGGCTCCACGGGCTACCAACTTCCGCAATTGCGCGTCGAGCTCCCGGCGCTCCTCGCCCCGCAGCCCTAACTCGCGCACCAGTTGCTTGAATCCCGCCGTGCGCTTCGCCTGACGTCCAATGTGTTTTAGGATGATCGAGTCAGAAACCATTAGGAGCCTTTCGCCTTCAGCATACCTCACACGTAAGTCGGACCTGCTGATCGTACCCTGATCTTAGAACTGGGCAGCGCCAGACTCGGGTCGCCCGAACCAGTCAAAAGACAAGATAAATGTACGAAACCGGACAGACATTCCGTCTCGACCCGATACATACTCGATCAAAATCTGTTCCGTCCCAGAAGGTCCCACATGCCCAACAACTCATTTTCCTCAATTCGAGCGCCGATTTGCTCCATCTGTCACGAGCCCGTTCGACTGAATGATGCAAAGACCGACGAAGATGGTAGCGCCATTCACGAAAATTGCTATCTGATTAAACTGGGGATGACTAAGTCGCCGATCGGAAGTCGTACCCTGGAGTCCAGCGAAAATCTCTTTGCGAAGCGCCGTAAGCAAACTTTGGGAAGTTAAGTTACCGCGCATCGGACTCGTTGGAAAACAAATCCAGAGTTGCCAGCCTGCGGACACCGCGGATTTACCTTATTCCCCCACGTTTTGTGGCAGCAGTATAATAACGTCCTAACTCCGGTCCTAGGTGCCAACGTTAGAGGAGAAGTTTGTATGAACAGGGAGCACGGAGAATCTCAGATCAACCAACGGTGGGAACAACTGTACAAAGACGTCCTCTTTGAAGGTGACGTACACAAGATGCCCAGACGCATTGAAGTGGCGAAACATGCGATCCTGGACCGGTTGGAGGATGTGACGTGCACGAAAAAGAAGCAGACGTTTGAAGCTGGGGAGTTGGTGGCATTGCGCCGCGCACACCGCACGTTAAGAGCACTTGAGCAACTGTACATCCCTGAGAGTGCCCGCAGAAAAATCGCGTAGAGCCTAGAAATGATCAGCTAAGAGAGGAACGCCTTGGCAGTATGTTACCGCCTGCCGGGCTCATCATCTCGCTCTGCCCGTCCACCACAATACCTTACCCACAATTCTCCAAGCAGAACCAGCGGTAATGGAAACGGCCTCGTACTCTCGACGGTCCGATACCAGGGCATCCATGTGATCGAAGCGGATTAGCCGAGAGACCAGCAGTCCCTGTTCCCGGTGCCAAGCTACGACGATTTGTCCCACCAGATGATCGTTCTCCGTTTCGGAAGTATCGATCGCCACGATGTAGCCATCCAGGATCAGCGGCGACATCGAGTTCCCCTTCACCCGAAGACAAACCGTCGAGAGCGGGTTGGGACACCACCCCTGCGGAGCCGCCAGCACAGACTCTGGAGCAATGTCGGTGAGATCCGTTGTATCTCCCTGCGCCCCGATTGTTCCCGCGTGCACGGGAAGTAGCGGAATGGCGACCAAGTCGACTTTTGCAAGCGCCTGCTTTTTCTTTGAGCCCGCTTTCACCAGTTGCACGTCGAAGATCCGGTTTTCCGCGAAATGGCGGTTCGCCTCCGGCAGCACACGCGTGACGTCCGAGAGTCGTAGTCCAGCCCGCTTCCAGAAGAACCAGCACAGCGGAGCGTCCGCGAGATTCCCCAATCGAATGTAAGTTTCGCCTGTCGGTTCCGCCACTCCCCGCTCCCATCGCGAAACCGCCATAGCCGACACTCCCACGCGGTTGCCAAAGCCTTCCTGGCTCAGATTGCGCGCCTGGCGCATGTCTTCAATCTTGCGCGCCCACTCGGGAATCATGATTTCGGATTTTCGACGCACGGTGTAGCACCATAAAGTAGCCTGGGCGAGGCCTACTGGGCTATCTGAACAGGCCCTCGACTACCGTAATCTCATTGTACGCTATCGTACCCCTTCACTTCTGCTCTAAAGCATACACGTTAATCTAACAATATAGTCTAGTATTAAGAGTTACGAGAGGTTCAAGCTATGCAAGGAGCCAATGTGGCGACAACCCAGTCGGGGTTCTCTGAAAAGTTTATCGCAAAGCCATCTTCCCGGGGAGTGGACCCGCGTTCGATTCGTAATGAAATTCTGCTTTCTCTGCCTGCCAAGGAGTGCGCTGCCGTACTTTCAGAGCTTGAATTCGTCGAGATGCACTCGTACGACCTGCTCAACGAAATGGGGGAACCGATTGAATATTGCTATTTCATGAACAGCGGAATGACGTCCATCCTCACGATCATGCGCGACGGAAAAGGAGTGGAAGTCGGCCTTACCGGAAAAGAAGGATTCATTGGATTGCCTATCGTCGTGGGGTTAAAAACCAGCGCTACGCGAGCCATCGTGCAAATTACCGGAAGCGCCTATCGCCTGAGCACGGCGCAAGTCCTGCAGGCTTTAGCCAAGTGCCCGCAACTGGTGCAACGATTGAATCGTTATTCCCAGGAACTGTCGATGCAGGCCACCCAGGTCGCCGCGTGCAACCGCTTGCATGATGTCGGACAGCGCCTGGCTCGGTGGTTACTCATGAGCCAGGACCGGATCGGAGGAGAGATAGTGCCTCTCACTCAGGAGTTTCTTTCCCATATGCTCGGAACGCGCCGGGCCAGTGTCACCGTAGCTGCCGGGATTCTTCAGAAAGCTGGCTTGATTAAATATTCCCGTGGCGCCGTCACCGTCGTGAACCGAAGTAAGTTGGAAGATGCCGCCTGTGAGTGTTACGCCATTATCACTCGCCAGTCGCAAAACTGGCGCAATGAAGCTCAAGCCTAGCTGTTCCGGAATAACGCCAGACGAATACCACACTCGTGGTCCATGCCAGTAGTATTCTCAACGCATGTCCATGAATCCAGAAGGCTATGATCGGGGCATTCGCCTCTTCAACGCAGGCGAGTTCTATGATGCCCACGAAGTATGGGAAGACGTGTGGCGCGAATCGCAAGGATTGGAAAAACAATTTTTGCAGGGACTCATCCAGGCTGCGGTCGCATTTCATCATCATTCCACCGGAAATGTCACGGGAGCTCACTCGCTCATGGAGCGCGGCCGCAGGAATCTCGCGGCATGCCCACAAGAGTTTGGTGGAATCCGTGTGAACACGTTGCTGGAGTCGCTGGCTCAGTGGCGCGCAGCGCTGGAGAGCGGCGGCGCTCCGCCCATGCGCCCCGTCATTGTGCGGATCGCCTGAAAGCGCTCCCAGTCATCGGAAACTCCAATTGTCTATTCCTCTCGCGTGACCCGAATCCACCGCTCCATCTGATCGAGATACTCCGAAAGGGCGCGCCGGCCGGTTGCGGTCAGCCGATACTCCGTGCGCGGAACGCGTCCTTCAAAAAACTTCACGCACGAAATGTACTGAGCTTCCTCCAACTTGCGGGCGTGAACGCTCAGGTTCCCGTCGGTAGTCTTCAGAATGCGCTTCAGGTCGTTGAAACTGAGGGAATCGTTAGTGGCGAGAGCGCTGACGATGCCCAGGCGCATTCGTTCGTGAATCAATCGATCCAGTTCCGGGAGCTCTGGAGAGCGAACCGGCCTGGGGTCTCGTTTCTCGCGAGCTTGCGCCTCGGGCTTGGCTGATTTGCGATGGGATGGAAGTGCCCTAGCCACCGTGCCTCCTCGCAATCAGCAGTCCGAAGATAATGTGCAGGCCGCCGAAACCGGCGCCTAGAAACCAGTTTCCCCACGCTGCCGGGCCAAGGACGGCCAGACCGCCGAGAAGCATGAAGCACAGCCCCATGACGGGCACGATCGGCACCGAGAATGCGCCCCCGGTCATAATGCCCGCGCCGTAGAGCAACAGCCACGTCGCGGGCAGCGCGAACTGCAAGCCCGCGCGGAACAGAAGAAATGTCAGGAAAGCTCCGGCCACCAGCGGCGGAGCGAGTCCAAGTGCGACTTTCCGCGCTGGACCGGAAAACAGGGGCAACCCGCGCCGGTTCGCCTTCCAGGTGCACGCCAGCAATCCGATGGCGCTCGCCAGCAGGCCCTCGGCCAACCAAACCTGAAGCCATGCGAAGGAAGAAGCCTGATGAGCCGCCAGCCAGGCCGCCCCGGCCGCCGTCGCACCCAGCAGCACTTGTCCCCATCCCGAAACCGCGGTAAAAGCTGCGGATCGCTCCATGGTGTCCCGAATGAAGCGTAGATCCTCGAACACTTCCGGGGCGCTGCGCAAGGGCGCAGATCGAATGGAACGGTGGAAGCGCCGAAAGCGGTGCGGCCGGGGATCGAACATGGCGAAATGCTAATAGCTGCGAGTCTTTCTGTCAAGTACTTTGCAATACAAAGATAATTCGAATTTTGGATGTGTCCGAACCACAGACCGCATTCAATTAGAATCCAAGAGAGAAGGTCTAAGCTTCGAAGGCACGGGCACAATGACCGATTTGGGCAAGTTACTGATCGTCCTCGGAATCTTCCTGCTTGTGGCTGGAGTTGTTCTGACTTTGCTTGGGCGGGCAAACCTGCCGCTGGGACGATTGCCTGGAGATATTGTTTACCGCGGAAAGAACACGACATTCTACTTTCCCCTAGCGACTTCGTTGCTGCTGAGTTTGCTACTCTCGATCGTGCTTTACGTAGTCGGACGATGGCGAAGATAAGCCTCCGCGATTGACTTCCGTCACGTCAGCCGTTAGATTCTTCGAATTGTTGTTTTTGTTCTTTGCAAGGTCGTTCGGAACGCGCGTCTTCGCCGCTCGGCGAAGACAGGGAAGCGGGTGCAATTCCCGCGCTGCCGCGCAACTGTAAGCGAGGACATTGCCCTCGGCCACTGGGAAATTCCCGGGAAGGCCGCGGGCGTACCGGATGGAAACATCCTTACTCGCGAAGTCAGGAGACCGGCGCGATCCGTCTACTTCAACCTCTTTCGCGTGCAAAGGAGGAAGGTATGCGCGTATTCGCAAGCGTCGCAACCGTTTTTCTCGGAATAACTCTTTCGCTATCCGCCGTGGCTTCGGCTGCCGATCTCAAAGTCACAGTGCTGGATCCGCAGTCGGCGGCGGTGGCCGGCGCCCAAGTTTCGCTGATTCGTCTCAACCAAACCAAAACTCTGGGGGTGCAGTCCACCTCCGCCGAAGGTGTCGCAACATTTCGCCTGGCGGCGGATGGGCCTTATCAGGTCCAGGTTCTTGCGCCAGGTTTCGCCGTGGAGACGCGGAACGTCGGGTCGCAAAAAGAAATTACGATTAAACTACAACTTGCCGTTGCGGCGGAAACCGTGGTCGTAAGCGCCACCCGCACTCCCGTGGCCGGCGAGGCCGCCGGAGCGGATGTTGATACCCTCAACGCAGCGCAACTCACGACCATGCAACCGGTCGCGGCCAACGACGCGGTCCGTTTTCTTCCTGGCGCAGTCGTTAACACGTCCGGGCAACACGGGGGTCTCTCTTCCCTGTTCGTGCGCGGCGGCGAATCTAATTACAACAAAGTCATCGTCGACGGCGTCACTGTTAACGAACCCGGCGGCACCTTCGACTTCGGCACTCTCTCGCTGACGCAGGGCGACCGCGTGGAATTCGTTCGCGGCGCGCAGAGCACCTTGTATGGAACCGACGCCATGACCAGCGTCCTCCAGGTTTGGACGCGGACTGGCAGTACTCACACTCCCGAACTGATCCTCGGCGCAGACGGAGGCAACCTCGGCACCGCCAACGGACAAGCTTCGCTCTCGGGCGCTCGTGGACGCTACGACTACAATTTGTTCGCAAACCAGTTCAACACCAACGGCTCTGGAGTGAACGATGCCTATTCCAACTCGCTGGAGGGAACCAGCCTGGGAGCGCGCCTCAGCGATTCGATTTCGCTGCGTGCGAATTTCCGGCACGCCAACTCTCACACGGGAGTTCCCGGAGAGTGGAACTTCAACGGCTACGTGCCTCTGGTTCCGGCGAATGGCCCCTCCCAGCCTCTAGTCCCGCTGCAACCAAATCCCGATCAGTGGTCGCAGCTCAATAACCTGCTTGGCGGCGTTCAATTGCTGGTCGCCGCGCCTCATGGATGGCAGCATCGGTTCGCCGGGTTCGATTATGTGTACCGCTACAACGAGTCCAATCCTGGGGATGCCGCACGCGTCAACACTTCCGGAAATCCAATCGACTACCCCTCGCACGAGGTGGACCACATCAATCGCGCCGGCTTCGAGTATCAAGGCGACTATTCGGAGCGAAGCTGGTCGCACACCACCTTCGGCTATCGAATTGAGAACGAGAACGGTTTTGTCGGGGATCTTGATTACGGACCGCAGAATCATGGACAGAGGCTCAATCAGGACGCGTATCTGCAGCAGGATCTCACTCTCGGACGGCTCGGAGTCATCGCCGGCGGACGATTCATTCACGACAGTGCGTTTGGCAATACTGGCGTGCCGCGGGTTGCGCTGACCTTCGAAGTGCTGCGCGGGAAGGAGAAACTTTCGGGCACGCGGCTACGATTCTCTTACGCGACCGGATTCAAAGAGCCCCGGCTCGAAGAAACTTTCAATGGAATTCCCGCGAGCCCCTATAACCTTCCCAATCCATCTCTGAAGCCAGAGCGGGTGCGCGCTTTCGAAGCCGGATTTCAGCAAGATTTCTTAAACAATAAATACGAACTGACCGGAACCTACTTTAACAATCTCTTCCGCGACCAGATCAACTACGTGACCGAGAAGGTGCCGCCAAATTATCCGGGCCAGTATGTGAATGTGAATCAGGCTTTTGCTCAAGGTGCAGAAGTGGCGCTGCGCGCGAAGTTGCGGTCGAGGCTGCTGCTGAATACTGCCTACACCTATACATCGTCGCAATATCTGGACAATCCCTCGCCGTACGATCCCATCTACGATCCCGGCCAGCCGCTGCTGCGCCGCCCGAAGCATTCCGCAACCGCTCTGCTCTCGTACTTGGGCAATCGCTGGGGCGCAAATCTGGGCGGAAGTTTTGTGGGGCGCCGTGCCGATTCCGATTTCTATGGCTTCGGCATTGATCACGCGGCGGGATACGTACGCGTCGATCTCGGAGGATCGTACGCGATGGGATCGCGCATCACGGCCTTCGCGAATGTCGAAAACGCGCTCGACCGCCACTACAACGAAGTCGTCGGCTATCCTGCACTACCCGTCAACTTCCGAGCCGGATTCCGAATCCGCATCGGCGACGAGTAACGCGTGGCCAGAGGTGACCACTCTTCCACGTGCCTTCCGCGAGAGAGGATTGATTTTCTTGTTCTTTAGCGAGGATGAGGTTCGCCTACCGCATTCAGCTGATTTTTTGCGGCGACCGCGGCAGAGGCATGCAGGCAGCAATCTTCGCGCCAAAATATTTCGTGCGCGCCATCAGAAGCTTTTCGATGTCCACTTCTTTCAACGGCTGTTGCCGTCCGAGCAAGTGCGTGACCAGGGCGATCTGCGCAAAGTGCTCGACTGTTTCCATTTTCATATACGCGTGTTCCAGGGTGTCGCCATAGGTCACGACACCATGGTTCGACATCAGGATTGCATCGTAGTCCGGAACGAAGGGTTCCAGCGTCTGCGCGAGTTCCGAAGTGCCCGGAGTTCCGTATCGCGCCAGGGGTATGCATCCCAGCCCCATCACCACCTCGCAAACTAACGGTTCGGTCAACGGAATACCTGCGGCCGCAAAGCCGGTCGCTGTGGGCGGATGCGCGTGCACAATTGCCTGAACATCGGGGCGAGTGCGGTAGATCATCAGATGCATCCCGATTTCGCTGGTTACGTTGCGACGACCAGAGACCCACTGCCCGTTCAGGTCGACGATAACCATGTCGGGTGGCCGCATAGCGCCTTTGCTGACGCCCGTCGGGGTAACGAGTATCCGATTCCCTTTGAGCCGTACGGAAAGGTTGCCGTCCATGGCAGCCACGAATCCATGCTCATGCAGCATCCGTCCGTAGCGAACGATTTCTTCCCTGTGTTTGCGTTCCGTAGGCATGGTTACCCTTGTATGGTGACCCTGGGGAGAGAGTAAAAGCAGGGCGCAATCTAGGCATTCGCATAGTATCAGCAGCCCCTCGCTGAGACAATCCAAATCTCAACGAAAAGCCGACACGAAAGGGCATAGTTTTGCGCAAGAACTCAAGTCGAAGGCTACCAGGCACTGAGGGAATCGCGCGTCCCTATAATCAGAAGCGGTGCTGGTTTCCGAATTCCATTACGAACTTCCGCAGGAATTGATCGCACAGCAACCGCTCGCGGACCGCGCCGGATCGCGTCTGCTGCATCTGGACTGCACTACTGGAGCGTCGCACGGCTGCCAATTGCGCGATTGCCAATTCCGGGAGTTTCCAGAGTTGCTGCGGCCAAGCGACCTGGTGGTATTCAACAACACGCGCGTGTTTCCGGCTCGGCTTTATGGACGTCGCAGCGGACTGCGCTCGCAGCCCGTCAGTCAGCGAAATCCCACGGCTCGTGAATTCCTACGAGGTCGCATGGAAGTTCTGCTCACACGCCAACTGCAACCTGAGCCCAACGAATGGGAATGCCTGGTACGGCCGGGGCGAAAGATCGGAGTTGGAGAAAATCTTTTTTTTGGAGAGCACGATGAGCTGCAAGCTGAAGTCATCGGGCGAGCCGGCTTCGGCGAGCGGAGCATCCGCTTCGCGCCCGCCGCAGACTTCTTTGCCGCTCTCGAAAAGATCGGGCACGTCCCGCTGCCGCCCTATATTCCTCGTGAAGATTCGGCCTCCGACCGCGAACGCTATCAGACGGTCTATGCACGCGAGCGCGGCTCAGTTGCCGCTCCCACCGCCGGGCTACATTTTACTTCTGAGATTCTCACGCGTATGCGAGAGCGTGGAATTGAGACTGCAGAAGTCACACTCCACGTCGGCCTGGGAACCTTTCAGCCGGTTCGCAGCGCGATCGTAGAAGAGCATCAGCTGCATTCCGAGTCCTATTCGATCTCGGCCGAAGCCGCGGAAAAGATTAATCGCGCTCGCAAACAATCGCGGCGCATCGTTGCCGTCGGCACCACCACGGTGCGCACCTTGGAATATGCGGCCCAACAAAAAGCAGGCGAAATCCAGCCATCGTCCGGCGAGGCTAATCTATTCATTTATCCCGGCTACAAATTCCAGGTGGTGCAGGCGCTGTTAACTAACTTTCATTTACCGCAGTCGACGTTGCTGATGATGGTGTGCGCCCTCGGCGGGAAAGAAAACGTGATGCGCGCCTACCAGCACGCGGTCGCGCAGCGTTACCGCTTCTATTCGTACGGAGATTGCATGTTTCTGGAGTCGCGGGAGTGAGGGAATGCGGAACCTCGGACCGCCCGGGGGGATTTTCTGTGCGCTTATTTAAGCGCGAGTGAAATCGGATAATACTTCTGAATCATTCTTCCGGTCATGAGGCCTCCTTAATATTCCGGAATGATGACCTCGTCGGCACCGGAACTGCGGATGGCGTTGACATAGCGTTGCTGGCCCGCCTGCGTGACGATCTTCGCTTTCGGATTCAACGAGCGCGCCGTCACAGTGATGTAATGGTTATCCGCGGTAGAGCACAGTGCCGGGCAAAAAAGAAAACGGGCATCCCTGCGGATGCCCGCTTCATGAACACCGGCCAATTTCCTGCTTGAAACTTACGCCCGGGCGCCGACCGCCGCCGGTTCGTTTGCCGAGACCGACTTGTCTTCGCCGTTCGCCTTCTGCTGCTGCGGCTGTCCGCCCTTGCGGATGTCGATTCCGCCTTTGAAGAACGCGCCGTCTTCAATCGAGATGCGCGCCGCAATCACGTCGCCGGTCAAAGATCCATCGCTACGAATATCAACCCGGTCACTGGCGGTCAGATTGCCCCGCACTTTGCCGAGCACCACGATCTCGCGCGCATTAATGTTGGCGGCTACTACGCCATTGCGGCCAACCGTAACCCGATTGCCGGAAAGATTGATCGAACCTTCGACCCGCCCATCGATGTAGAGCGACTCTGAGCCCGTCACCTCGCCCTTAATCACCAGCGACTTACCAATCGTGGCCTGTTCCGCAGTGGTGGTGCTCAAGGGTCGAGGAGCGGCGGGTTCACTCGCCGTCGAAGTCATGGTTGGCGCAGTCGGCGCAGTCGGGGTCGGGCGTTCCGGCTCGGAAGGACGGGCAGGTGTTTGGGGTTGATTGGTCGGCTTCCACATGGGATAAACGATCCTTTCCTTGTTGGGATTAGGGGTCACTGGCCGCACTTTCGTGACCAAAACGAATTGTACTCTTTCGAGTTGAGGGAGCGCTGTGGAAAATCCTTTATTTTCAATCGAAAGTTCCTTCGCTGTTACCTTCACGAGAGCCTTGGATTGACGGCGGAGACTGACGGGCTGCATACTTTCTGCCTGCCGCCGTGTAACGATTCCCGGACAAACCTTCCCTCAATCCCATTGGGCGTTCCATCGGTAGTATGCTCAGAGACGACGATCTAACCGAAACAGACGCGGAAGTCTAATTCGTAGTACCGGGATTGCACGTTCATTCCGTAGCCAATTCGGCAACCGCATTACCATCTTCTTTAAAGGGAGTCCAGCGATGTCAGAACCAGGCGTAGTGATCCCAGCCGCATTGGCGATACCCCGGCCCCAGCCAGGCGAATACGCACCCTATTATGAGCGCTACATTGCGCTTGTGCCTGGAGGCGACATACTGGCGACGCTCGACGCTCAGCGGCGCCAGACGTTGCTTCTGCTCTCGGGCCGCGAGGAGATCGAAGGCGATTTCCGCTATGCGCCTGAGAAGTGGACCGCCAAGCAAGTCCTCGGCCATGTCTGTGACACCGAACGCGTTTTTGCCTACCGGGCCCTGCGCATCGCCCGCGGCGACCAAACGCCCATGGAAGGCTTCGAGCAGGACGACTACGTGCGCAATGGACCATTCGCGGTCGTACCGTTGGCCGAGGTCATCGACGACTACATTGCTGTCCGCCGGGCCACCCTAACCCTGCTCCGCAACCTGGAGGAGGAAGCGTGGACGCGCCGCGGCATGGCGAACAAGAACGAGGTGACCGTCCGCGGCTTGGCGTACATCATCGCCGGACACGAACTGCACCATCGCCGAATCCTCGAGGAGAGATACTTCAACGCCAGGCGCTAAGACCCCAGCGCCTCTCGCTTAGGGGCGACACAGCAAAAGGCAGCTTCTGCCAAAAGCGACTCTACGGCTGGGCGAGATAACGCTTCCACGTCGCTTACGGACCGATGACGACTTCGTTAGGGGACGCGGGGAGGCGGAATTTTACGCCACGGGACTGGTTGGACGCGACGGTCTCCGGGAGATTCAGCGAAGAAAGGTCGATTTTTCGATTCCAGGGTCCGCCCGCATAGTAACTGCCAGAGGCGTAGAGGGCGCCACCGGCGATTGTGTATTCCGAGACCTCTTCGCGATGACCGTCGCGAAACAAGAGAATCGCCGCGGTTTGGGGCGCGGGCGCAACTGCGAGAAAAGTGCTCGGTTTCCGTAAGGCCTCTGGCGTGCGATCAATCATTTCTGTTTGCGTCGTTTCTGCGCCGGTTACGCGAACGTAACGGTCTCCCTGCAGTTCAATCAGCAGCGGCTCAGCCGACGGCGAAGTGCGCTCGGGAACGGGAGCTGCCAGCGGAGCAGATTGCACAACAATCAATGGCTGAGCAGGCGCGGGATACGCTGCGGTGGAGACAAAGTCGGAGTAATCGTAAAACGCCAGCGGATCAAGGAAAGCGCGAGAGTGGCCACCGCGATGATAATTTCGGGCAAAATGCGGTAACGCGGCAGGCATCCGTTGTGCGCTGGCCCACGGCGTGCCGGCCGCGAGAAGCGCGATGAGGAGCAGGCGGCGCATGATCAGTTTGCCTGCGCAATTGGGGGAAGCTGAAACTGAACTCCGCGATCATCGTTCAGCTGGCGAGTAGCTTCGAGGTCGAGATCGGCGAGCGCGATTTTGCGGGCGTGCCCCGGCGTCAAGTCAAACAAAGTCTGGCCGACGATTGCGTAGTTTCCGACCTCGAGTTTGTGGCCGTCGTTGAAGACGAGGGTCGTCGGTACCTGTGGCGGATCAGGATCGGCTACGGAAGTATCTGCCATCTGCGAGTGCGGCGTGGGAACATCTTGCACCGGCGGGATGTACGACCTGGCGCCGGAACCGCGGCGATCGAAAATTGTTGGGCCCCCCTGGTAGTTGTTGTCGGAATCATCCGCGCCGTTGTCTGCCTCATCTGTTGGACCGATGTCTGCGGAATACGGAACTGGGATGGCATAGGCGTACGGAGAGAGATAGGGAACGTAGTGGTGGTGATGTCGACCGCCGTTGCGTCGAGCATTCTGGTCGAGGACCGTGCCACGCTGGTAGAGAGCATAACCGCCGCGCGAATAGCCGTTCGGGCCCAGCGAAGTGACGCTAGCCGGAGGACCGTTGATGGCGCGTCCTCCGAAACCGGGAGAAGTCACCGACGCGGGAGCACCATTGATCTGCGCCTGTGCAGGGTAGATGAACAATGCCAGCAACAGGCTGAAGAAGGCAACCGAGGTCGGAATCGAATGCCGCACAGCATCATGATACTCCGGAGAGCAAGCCATAGCGCACCTCGACAATAGAACGGTCCTGCTTGGTTAGATTGCAGGCGGAGGTGGGCGGATGCATGTGCATGGGTAACGAGGGGTGACTCAGCCTGTAAGTTGCTGAAAGAAAGCGTGGTCCGCGTTCGTTGAAGGAGGCAGATTATAATTCTGTAGTTTTGTTCGCGGACAATTCCCGCAGGTCTCTGTTATGAAGTTCGCAATCCGGTTTGCGTTGCTGGCGCTGGTGCTGGTGATCGTGGCAATGTTGTCCGCGTTGACGGCAATGCAATTTGCGATTCACGGGCAGGAAGTGGCGGTGCCTCCGCTGGTAGGGTTGGGCCCGACAGAAGCGGAGCGCGCCGTGGCGGGACTGGGGCTGCAGATTTCAATCGAGCGGCAGTATTACAGCCCGCAGATTCCTGAAGGAAAAATCATGTCGCAGCTTCCACTGCCGGGAACGAAGGTGCGACGCGGCTGGCAGGTGCGGGTGGCGCAGAGTCTAGGGCCGACGCGGGTGACGATTCCGGACGTGACTGGCCAGAGCGAGCACGCGGCGGAGTTGAATATCCGGCGGAGGGGACTGGATGTGTCTTCGCTGGCACAGGTGCAGGCCGTGGACATCCCGGCCGACCAGGTGCTGGCGCAGAATCCGGTCGCGAACGCGACCCAGGTCACAGCGCCGAAGATCAGTTTGCTGGTTTCAGAGGCGGCGGAACCCCAATCGTTCGTGATGCCGAGCTTTGTGGGACAAGCGCTGGGGAGCGTGAACCGGGCATTGCAGGATACGGGGTTCCGACTGGGAAATGTGACCGTGGCAGCTCCGGTGAGCGACGCGGCGAATCCCAGCGTTCAGAATTCGCAAGACGCGACGGCCGTTCCTCCCGCTCAGACCCCGCAGCCGGAGCAGGCGACACCAGCGAGCATCATTGTTTCGCAATTTCCGGCCGCTGGGCAGAAGGTATTTGCCGGAGCCGCCGTTAGTTTCGATGTCCGGTAAAGATTGATTAACCTTTTTGCAAAATCGCCGCGAAGAAGCCGTCGCAGGGGTGGATGCCCGGCAGGGTTCGGAGGTAGAGCCCGCGTGTGAGCGCCGCGCCGGTCCAAGTTAGCTCGCCCGCGGTTTTCAGGCGCTCAAGTTCGTGGTCGCAATCGAGCACGCGGAAAGAAGGATTGTCCGCCAGGACTTCCTCGACCACGTCTTCGTTTTCTTCTTTTTCCAAAGAACATGTGGAGTAAATGAGGCGCCCGCCGGAATCGACCTGCGCAAGGGCAGAGCGCAGGATGGCAATCTGTCGCTGCTGCAGTTGAGCGAGATCGCCGGGTTCGAGCCGCCACTTGATCTCGGGATTGCGGGCCAGGGTGCCCGTGCCGGAGCAAGGAACGTCGGTGAGAACACGATCGAATGGCTGCGAGAGGGGGAGACGCTGCGCGTCGGCTGTGACGATTTGAATTCGCGAGGAGTGCGGCTGGAGCAGCTTCTGGAGCAGCCGTGCGCGATGAGGGTGCAGTTCGACGGCGGTGATTTTGGCCGTGGAATTCCGGTCGGCGAGGGCGAGCGTTTTGCCGCCTGGAGCGGCGCAGCAGTCAAGAATGTTTGTTCCGGGGCCTACGAGTGCGACAACGAGTTGCGAGGCTTCGTCCTGGATCACGATTTCGCGGGTGCGAAATGCCTGAGTTTTTGTGATCTCTCCAGTTTGGACGCGTCGCGCCGAGGCCAGAAGCTCTCCGGCAGCGAGAGCGATGCCCTCTCGCTGGAGTTGTCCTTCGGCGGCAGGGGTGCGGACGCGGATCGCCGTGGCCGGGACTGTCTGATTGTGTTGACAGATCTGGCGGGTAGCAGAGAGGCCATATTCCTTGGCCCAGCGTTCCACCAGCCATGGGGGATGCGCGAGGGTGCGGGCGACGATTTCGGGGGAGACGTTCTGATCGTCCGCAACGTTCGGGCTGGTTTTTGACGCGGAGAGTTTTCGCAGCACCGCATTTACAAAGGGGGCGGCGGAGCGTTTGCGTGCGCGCTTCGCCAGTTCCACGCTTTCGTGGAGAGCAGCTCGGTGGGGAATGCGATCGAGCCACAGAAACTGGTAGATGCCAATTCGTAAGGCCGTGAGAACTTCAGTGTCGAGTTTGGAAAGCGGCTGGGAGGAGGCGGTGGCAACTTCGGCATCGAGCTGCGATCGCCAGCGGAGGACGCCCATGACGAGCTCGGTGGCAAGAGCGTGATCGGCGGTGGAGAGACGCTCGTAGGCTTGAGAGTGGAGAAGGTCTGAGGCGTAGGAAGACTCGCGCTCGACGCGGAGGAGGATGTCGAAGGCGGCGGCACGGGCGGGAGAGACGGGCATTGCTCCAGATTGTAGCTTTCGAACAAGTGGATCAAAACAACTAAACCACAGAGGTCACAAAGGGGCACAGAGTTAGCCCAGCTTTTCACCTGCTTTCGGACGATAGCCGCGGATGAAATCTGCCGCAGACGTGCGCTTCTTGCCTTCCAGTTGAATCTCCTGGAGTTCGAGCGAGGACTGGTGACCGCAGCCAACCAGGAGACGATCGCTTGTGGCATGGAGTTCGGCGGGAGGAAGTACATTGGACGCTGGTCGTGCTTGAATGATCTGCAGGTTCTTGCCGCGGAATTTTGTATGGGCGCCGGGCCATGGCTGGAAGCCGCGGATGCGATTGAAAAGTTCCTTGGCAGGGCGGGAAAAATCTACCCGGCCATCTTCTTTCTTTAAAATAGGGGCCAGGGTGGATTTCGAGTCGTCTTGTGGGCGCGGGGAAATTCTGCCGTCTTGCAGGCCGCGCAAGGTCTCGACCATTAGATTGGCGCCGATGTCGGCGAGGCGAGGGGCGAGGGTTTCGGCGGTGTCGTCGAGTGAGATGGCGAGTTCTTGTTGAAGGAGAATGTCGCCGGTATCGAGTCCGGCATCGATGCGCATGGTGGTAACTCCGGTGACGGTTTCACCGTTTGCGATCACCCATTGGATGGGAGCGGCGCCGCGATACTTTGGAAGCAGCGAGGCGTGAAGATTGAGGTTGCCGAGCGGAGGAAGATCGAGCATCCACTGCGGAATGATGCGGCCGTAGCCCACAACGATGATAGCGTCGGGCTTCAGAGACGTGAGTTGCGCGCGGAATTCTTCGTTGTTCTTGATGCGTTCGGGTTGAGTGATCGGAAGGTTCAGCCGTAGCGCGGATTCCTTGACCGGCGAACGGACCAGTTCAAGGCCGCGCCCCTTGGGACGATCGGGCTGTGTCACGATCAGAGTAACGTGGAATCCAGCTTCGACGAGTTTCTCAAGGGTCGGGACGGCGAAGCGCGGAGTTCCGCAGAAAACGAGATGGAGCGATTGGGCCATTTAGCGCTTGAGTGATTGATAGATTGGGCAAGAAAACGGATCGATTTCAATCACTCAATCACCCGAACCATCAATCTCTCAATTCCTACCATTCCCCGGCCTTTATCAGCTTGCGGATTTTGCGCTTCATCAAGTCTCTTTTGAGCGCGCTGATGTGGCTGATATAGAGCTTCCCGTTTAAATGATCGGTCTCGTGGAGCAAGGCGCGGGCCAGCAATTCTTCTCCGGTCTTTTCGAAAACTTTGCCGTGAACGTCCTGGGCGCGGACGGTGACTTTGTTAGGACGAGTAACGTTCTCACGAAAGTCGGGGATGCTGAGGCAACCTTCACTTTGAGTATGCTTGCCTTCAGTGTGAATGATTTCGGGATTGATGAGGACGAGCTTGGCGTTGGGATCTTCCTGGAAGGTGACGTCGATGACGGCGATGCGGCGTCCAATACCGATTTGCGGCGCGGCAAGGCCGACGCCGTGGGCGGTGTACATGGAGCTGAACATGTCCGCAATGAGCTTCTGAAGCTCGTCGTCGAAAACAGTCACAGTTTCGGAAGGTCTTTCGAGAATCGGGTTGCCGAATTTTACGATGGGATAAATCATCAATAATTTTTGAGCTGTTGGCAGTAGCCATTGAAGTTTCTTAAGGTTTCCGTCATGGAATCGCCGCCGAATTTTTCCAGCGCGCAGCGGGCGAGCGTCAGGGCCACCATGGCCTCGGCCGCAACGCCGGCGGCGGGAACGACGCACACATCGGAACGCTCGTACGCAGCTTTGACCGGCTCGCGAGTGGCGAAATCCACCGATTGCAGGGGGCGGCGCAGCGTGGAAATAGGCTTCAAGTAGCCACGCACGCGGATCTCCTGTCCGTTGGAAACGCCCCCTTCAATCCCGCCGGCATTGTTGCGGGTTCGGGAGAATGCGGTGTAACCACGGTTCGCGGCATAGCCAATTTCGTCGTGGACGGTCGAACCGAGAGCGAAAGCGGCCGCAACCCCAGCACCAATTTCGACAGCCTTGACGGCTTGCAGTGACATGACCGCAGCGGCGAGCAGAGCATCGAGACGTTCGTCCCACTGTGCGTAGGTGCCGAGGCCCGGCGGTACCTGGTGGGCGACAACCTCGAAAACTCCGCCGAGAGAATCGCCTGTCTTGAGAACCCTGTCGACTTCGTCCTTCATTCGCTGCTCGACTTCGGGGTCGGCGCAGTTCAGCAGGACATCGTCGCGATGGTGAAGAGCTCGAATCTTCTCCCAAGACACTTCGTCAGAAAGCGTAACGGCACCCGTGGTGACGACGTGACTGAGGACTTCAATGCCGAGCGCGCCCAGAAAAAGCTTGGCGATTGCGCCGATGGCGACGCGAGCCGCCGATTCGCGGGCTGAAGCGCGCTCGAGCACGTAGCGGGCTTCGGGAAAGTTGTACTTCAATGCTCCGGCAAGATCGGCGTGGCCGGGACGAGGCGAGGCAACGCGCTTGTGTTTTGCGGGATCGCCTTCGCTCACTGGCAAAGATTCCTGCCAGTTCTTCCAGTCCCGATTTTCCAACTGGAGAGAAATAGGGGAGCCGATGGTCATGCCCTGGCGCACCCCTGAAAGAATGTGGGCGGTGTCGCGCTCAATCTTCATGCGTCCGCCTCGGCCGTAGCCTTGTTGGCGACGCCAGAGTTCGCGGTCGAGGAAAGTCTGGTCAATTTTCAATCCCGCGGGCATGCCGGAAAGGAACGCAACCAGAGCTTCGCCGTGGGATTCTCCCGCAGTGAAGTAGCGCAGCATATAAATTTTCGATTGTACCTGATGCAACGCAGGATTCGGCGGGGAAGGCGGACGTCGGTGGTGTCTTAATGAAGACAGTACCGGAACGTCCACGCTGAGTCGGTCTCAAAATGACCCGCTGCTATGGTTTCTGAACGCTCGGTTTGGGTACGCTAAAGAACAATCTAAGAATGCATTTTTAGGGGCCAAACATCTGCATGAACAGGTTACAATGAACTAACGATTTTTCACGCGGATTCAATCCGAGTCCAGCTCGCGCCACATCGCGATTTTCTCTGGCCAAAATGAAGGAGTTGGCTGTGTATCCCCCCACACAGACACCACACGTAGACGTTCACGGCGATAAGGAAATTCACTGTCTTCTCGTGCACGACCACGTCCTGCTGCGGCAGGGACTGCGGCGTTTGCTGGAAGATGAGCCGGATATTGACGTCGTTGCCGAGGCAGGGAATGCCGCGGAAGCGCTACGACGGGTGTTCGAACATCGCCCCGAGGTGGTGATTACCGACGCGCACATTTTCGAGTGTGCTCCCGCTCAGACCGAGCGCTTGATTCTGCAGGAGTCCGCGCACAGTAAAGTATTGTTTCTCACCATGCACGAAGAGAATACTCCCGACTCGCAGGCGGAGGGGACAAGCTGTGCGGTGCGGCAGACGTCCGCGGAAGAGTTGGTGGAGATGGTGAGAAGGACGCATGCCGGCGGGCTGGAGCCGATGCAGACAATGCCGGAACGGCGCATAGGGGAGTGGCTACCGCAAGAATTGCTTCCACGTAAACGCGTCTTAACGATGCGAGAGCGTGAGGTGTTGAAGTTGCTGGCCGAAGGACGGACGGTGCGCTCCGCAGCCGTCGTTCTGGGGTTGAGTGTGAAGACGGTGGATGCGCACAAGTTCAATCTAATGCGGAAGTTGGGGATTCACAACAAGGCGGAACTGGTCATGTGGGCCATTCAGAAGAAAGTAGTGAAAGTGCCGGCGAGTTTTTAGGAAGTGCCGCTTTGAAATCCGCGCCCCGCCTAGGGCGCTTTTTTTTCGCGCTTCCGGAGCTGTTCAATTCCCAAAAGCCTTCACGGCTTACGCCGCAGGCTGCAATCTTTCGCCGCTTCGCGGCTGGAACTGGCGGCTCTTTCCCCCTGCAGCGTCTGCTCTCTCGTCCCTTCGGTCCGGAGAAACACCTACTCCTGAATGGCTGCGGTGGCTAGTTCTTCCAGGCTCGAGACCGTCAAGTCGGGACTGGCATCGGCATGTTTGACGGCGCCGATGCCGGGGCGTGCTGAGGGACGGTTCACCCACACGGTGGCGAGGCCGAGAGATTGGGCAGGGACGACATCGTGGTAAATACTTTGACCTACGTGCAACACACGATGGGCCGGAGCGTTGATGCGGCTCAGGACAAACTCGAAGATTTTCAGTGACGGCTTGTAGGCTTGGGCTTGCTGCGCAGTAATGACGGCATCGAACTCAACTCCCAGTTGAGGGCGAGTGCCGGCAAAGAGTGCGTCATCAACATTCGAGAGAATCGCCAGGCGAAAGCGGGACTTGAGTCGGCGTAGCGCGGCAACCGTATCTGGCCAAGGCTTCCACTGTGGAAGAGAATCGGAGAGCGAGCGCAATTGTTCAGGCGTGGGAGTGAAGCGTAACTCCGCTGCGAATTGTCGGACAACCAGGTGCAGGACTTCCTTGTAAGGACGAAAGGTTCCCTGCTCGGCAACCTGCTCAAAGTCTGCGTAGAGTTTTAGAATGGTTGCGTCGTCGAGGTCTTTTCCGTGACCCGCGAGAATTCGGTGGAGCGCTGAGAGGATCCCTGCTTCCCAGTTGATCAGCGTGCCGTAGCAATCGAAGGTAAGGATTTCGAAGCGGGTGAAGTCGAGCATGGCGCGCGATCCCGCTCAGAAAAAATGTGAACTGAGGCGCCCTCCAGTGTCGAACTGGAGGGCTCAAGAATGAGCGCTGAATTCTACTGTCTGATTTCCAGCGAGTGCGTCAATTCGAAGGTGAGCGCGGATTCGGCAGGCAATTCGATTTCCTTGTTCCCGGTGAAGGCCGCGCCTCCGGCGCCGGCGCCGCCACCAGCCGCCAATCCGATCACAGCCCCTTTCCCTCCGCCGGCCAGGCCTCCAATTAATCCACCGAGTGCGGCGCCGCCGCCAGCCAATAGAGCGGTGCGCTTGCCTTTTCCCTTTGCCGTGAAAGTTCGCGCGGCAGCTTGCACCCGATGATCGCGGCCATGCAAGTTGATGGAGTCGAGGCGCACCTCAAGCACGGCACCCCCTTTGAATCTGCCGAGTGCCTTGGCGTCTACAACGGTGCCAGTCACTTCCGTGCCACGAGGGATCGCAACCTCGTCTCCAACCATCACATCCTTGGCTATTGTTCCACTGAAAGACTCGCCGGGCTGGCTCAACTTGGAACCGATCGCAGAGCCAAGCCGCACAGTGATCTCTTTTCCCGAGGGCACAACGAGCGGAGCTCTCTCCCGGGGCGCTTCTTGAGCGGGAGCCGCGGGCTGTGCGCTGTTGTTGTCGGCGCTAGTCTGAGTCTGAGGATTAGTATTGCTTGCGCTATTGGTGGTGTCAGCGGGCTTGCGGCTGCATCCAGATACAGCAAGTACCAGATACAGGCTAAGGATGGGGAGCAATAAACGCGAGCGCATAACGACCTCCGTTTTGGGGTGAGTGTTGTTGTGATGGTAACAGCCAATCTACCGGATTTCGGCGCACAGGGGCAACTACTGGCAACGTCCGCTGTAAATCGGAGGTGCTTGGACCGTCGGGGTGAGCGCTGAGACGGGGCAGAGGATGAGTTTGCAACTCTATCGTTGCGAATCGAGGCCGGGCAAGGTAGGAACTTGATCAGCGGATTCTTCGAGTTCCGTCTCGCGGACAGCCGCAGGATCTTCGGGTGGTGAAGCTTTCTTGGGCGCGAGAAACTTCTCAGTATTAAGCAGCGGACGTCCGAGCGAGGCGTTGTAGCTGGTCCAAGGGCTGTCGAAGCCGGCCTCGCGCTCAAAATGGGCGCGCATGGCTTCCATCTTCGAGTCGAGGTCGTCGAGATAATGAAGCATCAAAGCCTCGGGAAACATGGGCAGTTTCGGAGAACCGAAGTCATATTGTCCGTGGTGGCTGATGATGAGGTGCTCAATCAGCGTTTTGAGTTCATCGGGAAAGCCGGGCTGAAGAGCGAGCTTCGCCTGCAACATCTCCAGTTCGATGATCATGTGGCCGAGCAGTTGGCCCTTGGTGGTGTAGGAGAACGAGCGGTTGTAAGTGAGCTCGTGAATCTTGCCTATATCGTGCAGAAAGGCGCCTGTGAGCAAGAGATCCCGATTGATCTGCGGATAGTTGCTGCACATCAGTTCGCAGGAGCGGAACAATGAAACAACATGATCGAGCAGGCCTCCGATGTAAGCGTGATGCAGGGTCTTGGCGGCGGGAGCGTTGCGGTATGCGGCGGCGATCTCAGGATCGGCCATGAAAGCCTGGACGAGCAATTTGAGATGCAGATTCTGAAATGAAGACACGAAGGTCGTCAGGGTCTGCCAGAGTTCGTCGACGTTCTTGGTGGTCTTGGGAAGGTAGTCCGCGAAGTCGATTTCAGATTCGCCCAGCTTGCGCAACTTGTGGACGGTGAGCTGAAAGCGGTTCTTGTATTTGTTGATCAGGCCTTTGATCTTGAGGAAGTCGTCCTGCTCGAAGGCTTCCAGGACTTCTTCCACGTTGTCCCACATTTTGGCATCGAGCTGACCGCTGCGATCGCCGAGAGTGAGTGCGAGGTAAGGCTCCCCGGTCTTTTTGGGCTTGATCTGCTTGCCGACGACTACGAAAGTCGAAGTGATGACCTTGTTTTCTTGCCGGGCGCAGTCGCAGATGTAGAAATCTTTCATGAGTTTCGCTGAGTATAAGGCACGCGCCGCCCGCTTAAGCGCAGAGGATCAGAGGATGCCCAACTTCTTATGTTTTTTCTTGCCGAGTTTCTTGGCGCCTGACTCCTTGGCCGTCGCGGTTTCGACCGGTTGAGTCTGGTTCGGACTCATACCGGTATCGACGTAGCCAGGCATGTAAAAGATGGACGCTTCTTCCCGCAGCTTGGTGAGATAGGCGCGGAGAGCAGGTTGCAGTTTCTGATAATAAAGGGCGTCCTGAATTTTTGGGAGGATGTCCTTCAGTGGGGGAATGCCGGCCATCTGATGATCGTTGACCTTCAGGATGACATAGCCCTGCTTGGTGCGGATCACATCGGTGACGTCGCCTGCCTTCATGGCAAATGTCTTATCTTCGAGTTCTTTTGCCAACTGGCCGCGCTTGAACATGCCCAGCGCGCCGCCGTCCGCGGCTGAGGGACCGTCAGAATACTTTTTCGCGATGTCTTCAAAGTTGGCGCCATCGTGAATCTGTTTGAGCAGATCGTTGGCCTTGGCATTGGCAGCGTTGAGAGCGGCGGCATCATCGGCCGGAGACTGGGCAGCAGGGGCTGAACCCGCTGCGGTCTGATCCGTTGGAGTGATGGAGGGAGTAGCACTTTTCGGAGCGACGAGAATCTCACTTAGACGGATATACTCCGGCTGTTCCAGTTCGCTTTTGTGTTCGTCGTAGAACTTTTGCTCTTCTTCTTTCGTGATAGAAAGCTTCCCGCCGACTTCTTCTCCGATCACCTTCTGCGTGATGATCTGGTTGCGCATGTTCTGCTTGAAGTCTTCCCAGGACACACCCTGCTTGGTGGCTTCCTTCTCCAGATCTTCCATGGTCTCAAGCTTCATATCCTTGCGCATCTGGTCCAGGCGCTTGATGAGTTCTGTGTCGCCAGTAATGCCGAGATCCTTGCCTTTGTCGAGGAGGAGTTGCTGGTCGATGAGATCGCGTAGAACATCCTTCTCGCGGTCGGCGAAGGCCTTGTCGGGATCGTTGGGATTCTGCTGCTTGACTTCGTCGCGGAGCTGATCTTTGCTGCGCTCAAACTCGGACTTGGTAATGATCTGGTTGTTGACGCGGGTAATGATTTCTTCGACGACTTGTCCCCCCTGTGAGGCTTGAGTGGGCTGAGGGGCTTGACCACTTGGCGTGGCTTGACCGGCCGCAAAAGCGGGCAGGCAGGCGAAGGCAATGAGAACCAGGGTGCGATTGTTCATAGAATTGACGGGGCCCCCCACGCTTGCTGGGATTCCGGGCAAACTGTGATGTTAGGCCGATTCCAGGTATTTTACTCCTTTTGGAGCGTATCCTGCGGGTCTTGTTAACTTGGAGGGCCGAAGCTGGCGCGAAGTTGTCCGCCGATCGATCAGGCGGTACGCACCAAGGCGAGGGCGGTTCGATCTTCACATTGCGGGGCCGCGGAGCCAAAGTCACGGACAGAATTCAAGATGAATGAGGAGAGACCTTGAGCGCTGCCCACAGGCGCGGATTGGAAAAGTTGTTTGACGCGTTCCATGCCAAACTCTTCTGTAGATCGCTTGGGGCGTCCCTCGCACTCGATCAAACCGCGAGACACCAGCAGAAGAGCGGCACCTTTCTCCATGCCAACGGTGGGAGCTTCCGCGGTGACGTGGGAAAACAGGCCAAGAGGCAAGCCGGTGGAGCCAAGTTCGGCGATCCCGCTGTGGTCGCGGAGCAGTCCGGATGTATGTCCGGCATTGGTGTAACAAAGCGTGCCGAACTTCTCGTGATAGCACCCGATGAAGGCCGGACATGGATGAACTCCGTGGGAGGTTTCGATCAAGCTGCGATTGATGCGCTGACTGAGTTCCGTCATAGCATCCGATTCATTGATGTCGGGCCGCGAAAAGAGCTCAGCTCCAAACGAACGAAAGATTTCTTGTGCGACATCAAGCAGGGCGCCATTGTCCGCCCGGCGGCCGGCAACATCCAGCAGGCCGAATAGAACGCGCTCGGGACTGACTCGGAGCGAGTCATATAAATCCCCAGCGATCCGCGTACCCAGGAAGTCGGCCGCGATTTGCGCTCCTCCCATCGTAGGGAAAGCAGGGACCGGTTCGACCGTAAGGGACGCGGTGGGAGCCTTGGAGTGAAATAAAGCGCACATGTCCTATCAAGGGAAACTAGCACAGGAACGTGGGCTGGGCAAACGTTACGGGGAGAAAAGCTAGTCGCCGTACTTGTCTGCAAGATATCTCGCTAGGTCAGATTCCAGTTGGCCGTAGTCTGAATGAATCGTGGCTCGCAAAGCCGCCTCGGTGGAACTTCCCTGTGCAATTCGCTGCAGAATGCTCTGCACATCGCTGAGCCCGTAGGAATCGTTGATATACGAAACGGCAGCAAGCGACTCGGCATAGGCTACATAAGCTTCGGTGCCGGAAAAGCGCATAAAATTCCCTTCCAGGACATTCAGCGGGATATAGCGTTGATCCTTGAAAAGCAGCGCGAGCTGGTGTCCATTGCTTGCCAGGCTTCTGGGCTCTAGGAACTGGGCGATACCTTCGTGCAGCCAGGTCGGGCAGCGGCCTGCGGAAATATGGGCAATAAAGGAATGAGCCAATTCGTGTTTCAAAACATGTGCCAGTTCAGGCGTCACCGAAGTCAAGCCACTGATGGGTATGCGCAACTTTCCGTCATTCACTGCGGCGCTCCAGCTCGGGGCGTGCGTCACATCGAAGAACGCCTGCTCGGTGTAGAGGGTGACAAGAATATTGTCGCGAGGCGGATCGCCAAGATCGCGAACCAAGTCATTGTAATCGGCCTCGAGCACCGCCAGGATTTGTGCGCGGAAGGCTTCCGGCGTCTGGCCGCCCTCATAATGCAAAACGAAATGGCTGCTCTCGCCCTGGGCGTAATCAGATTCGACACTCATCTCGCGTTGCGCTTTTGCCAGAAAGCGCTCGACCTTGGCGTCAGGTCGTAACTCCAAAGAGCGCTTCCAAGACGCGATTGCCTCTTTAGTATGGTCGGAAGAGAACTGGGCGTAGCCGAGGAGGGCATAAGCGTCGGCCGAATTAGGGGCAGAGTTTACGGCTTTCTGAGCATAGTAGAGAGCCTGTGAGGCATTGCCGGTGCGAATCAGCAGGGCACCGTAATAGACGAGAATGGTGGAGTTGTCCGGCTGGAAGCGCAGCGCGTTCTCGAAATATTGCCGTGCGCGAGCGACATTGCCGTGCTCGGATTCAAATTTCCCGGCAATAAAATCGGCCGTGGCGCTTAATTCGGGGTCCCCTTTGCTTTCCAGCGCCGCCAGCACGTCGGTGTCGATCTTACCTTCCCTGATGATCTTGGTGAAGAGATCAATTTCATTGGCAAGGCTATCTATGGGAGTGAAAGACGGAAGTTCGGCAATCTTGGCTGCGCCTGAGGATGGGAGAGCGGGCACTACGCCAGCATCCACATGATCGACAACGGATTTGGGGATGGCGTAAGAGTCGTCGCCAAGGTCGTATTCGTAGCGATTGCCGGCTTCGCGCACGTGATCGGCAACGATGGTCCGGCCATTTTTCAGATGGATGGTGTCAGCCCATGCGGGGGCGAGGAACCACACCGAGGCAAGCTGCCCGATAAAGAGGATGGTGACACGAAACCGCATTCAGGCGCATTCTAGCAATGGGGGAAAGCCCAACCTACGTGACGAAGGTACTATTTAAAGAGCGCGGCTTGCGTGTCGCGGCGATGATCGTGGTCGCGGCTGCAATATTTCAAGCAGGGTGCGCCGCGGCCGAGATCTCTTCGGAGAAACCGGCTGAAGCTCTCTATCTGCAACTGGGAAACGTCGGCCTCGACCCGGACCGCGTGTACCAGGTTCGGGGAGCGTCCTTAGATCGCTCGGCCATTCACATCACGTTGGAAGACGGCACCATTGCCTTCACCCAGGACACAATGGGCCGGATCACGGGAGCCTTCTTCGAAGGCTACGGCGAAGTGCTGCTGACGCCTCCCAACGAAGTGGAACGCAGATCGATGAGCTTGTTTACGGGCATGGCAATTCTGGAAGAGCACTTTGCAACAGCCTATCTTCGTTTCAACGATGACGCGGCGAGCGAGTTGCGCCCCGATTTGCGCGCTACGGAGAACAAGCGCGAATTTGTTGAACGATGGGACGAGACTGTGAAGAACTTGGCAAACGTGGATGCCACCAGATTGCTCATGACCTTCAGCCGGATGCTTCCTGTGAAGGGCGCCACCGTTTCTTCCGAGCAACTTGTGTCAAAGAATGTGGGCCCGGACGATCGCTTCCTGCATGCGCGGTTACAGGGCACCACGTTTGGCGTATTCGACGTTTACTACGATTCTGCTGCGCCTGACCAAGTCCAGGCCGGACAAGCGAAAGCTGCGGAGAATGGAACTCTTTATTACGACATGTGGACATCATTTTCCCCGCCTGGTGAGGGGACTTCGAACACGACTCCGGGACGGCTGGCGACCGAAAAAGAAACAGCGACTTCCGGTCGTGTGGAGGTTCGCCGCTATGCGATCACTACTGAGGTTGAACCTCCCAAACGCATTCATGCGCGAACTCGCGTGCAGTTGGAAGTAAAAGAAGGTGGGCCGCGCACGCTGTTGTTCGAGTTGTCGCGATTTTTGCAGATCGAAAGCGTCAAGCTCGATGGCGAACCGGTGGAATTCATCCACAACCCCGCGGTGGAAGGGACGCAGCTTGCGCGCCGTGGGAACGACCTGGTGGCGGTGGTGCTGCCCGAACCGGCGCGTGCGGGGCAAAAGATCGATCTGGAATTTGTCTATGGCGGGGAAGTTTTGGCGGAGGCGGGAAGCGGGCTGCTTTATGTGGGCGCGCGGGGTACTTGGTATCCCAATCGCGGAATGGCAATGGCGGATTTCGACTTAAGTTTCCAATACCCGCCAGGATGGACGCTGGTGGCCACGGGGAAATTAACGCCTCCGAGCGACACGGCCGCGAAGGCTGACGGCCTGCAAACCTCACGCTGGGTGTCGGAACGCCCGACTCCCTTAGCGGGATTCAATCTGGGCAAGTACAAGGTGGTAACCGTACAAGCGGGAGACATTCCGGTCGAGACCTATGCCACTATCGGGGTGGAACGAAACTTTCCGACTCCTCCAATTCAGGTAATCGGACCGGAGCCGGGCGATCGAACGAATCGGAGACAACAGTTCATCGTTCCGAGGCCCCCCTCGCCGAGGCAAACTGAGCTGACCGTGGGCGAGGCTGCGGCCCGTGCCATTCAGTATTACTCCGCTCGCTTTGGCCCCTATCCTTATAGCCATCTGGCTCTGACCCAGATGCCCGGAAACGAGAGCCAGGGTTGGCCGGGGCTGGTGTTTCTTTCGTCCTATGCATTTCTCGACCAGGAACAGCGCGAGCAATTGCATTTTGATCCCTACCGGACGCTGCTCGAGCAGTCGATTCCCGCACACGAGACTGCGCACCAGTGGTGGGGCGACCTGATTACCTGGACCAGCTACCGCGACCAGTGGTTTTCGGAGGGGCTGGCGAATTATTGCGCCATGATGATGCTGCAGGACAAAAATCCTGCCGGCTTTCGCGAGGTGATGAACAAGTACCGTAGCGATCTGGTCGCAAAGAATAAGGACGGAACGTCTCCCATGGAGGCAGGACCAGTGACGCTGGGCATACGCTTGCTTTCGTCGAAGTTTCCGGAAGGATATGAAGAGATTCTCTACGGCCGCGGAACGTGGTTGTTCCATATGTTACGCACAATGCTAGACGACGCGGCTATGAAAGAAGCGGAACGCAAAAGGCAGAGAATCGGCAGCGCGGAGGAGCCTTTCGTACGCGGATTGCGAAGAGTCCGCGAACGCTATCAGGGCCGATCCATTTCAACGGAAGAACTGCTCGATGTTTTTGCCGAAGACCTTCCTCCATCCTTACGATTTGAAGGCAAGAGTTCACTGGATTGGTTTTTGAAAGGCTGGATTAATGGGATATCGCTGCCGAGACTGGAACTCAGAGCGGTGAAGTTCACGCCCAAACGGGAGGGCTTGGTGGTAAGCGGAACGATCCTGCAAAAGGATGCCTCGCCAGATCTGGTGACTTCGGTTCCGGTTTATGCGGTGCTTGCGGGGAAACAGCTAGTTCTGCTGGGACGAGTTTTTGCCGATGGTGAGGAAACGTCGTTTCATTTGTCGGCTCCTGCCGGGTCGCACAAAATCGTGCTTGATCCAAATGAAACCGTTTTAAGTAGTCCAAAATAAATCGCAGCTTGGGCGGGGCGAATAGTTTTTCTGTGCCAAATCGGCGTCTCATTCCCTGCACAATTCCCGAAATGAACCGGCCGGAATTGGGGGCGCGTTATTCCGAAAGAACTCCTCCCTTAAGTGCTGCATTCCCCTCATCCGAAACATGCGTCCTACAGAGCCTAGTGGCAGCCAAGCTGCTTATAGGTGAATGTGGGTCGGCGCAGACGAATGGGAAAGCGGCGCTCCGCGAAATTTATAAGCAATCGTCGAGGGGAACTTCCATGTATACGCAAACGCCGGAAAGGTTCGAAGACGCCAGCCGATGCTACATGATCGCGGAACAGGGAACGAGCACGGGGACAATTCTCCTCGTGGAAGATGAAGCGTTTGTACGAAATGTGACCTGCGAAGTGCTGCAATCAGCAGGACATCGGGTCTTGATGGCAGAAAATTCAGCTCAGGCCGCCTCTATCTACAAACAGCGCGGCGGCAAAGTGGACCTGCTGCTAACTGACATGGTTTTGCCGGGAGAAACGGGCCTGGCATTGGCTGCCAGACTGCGACATGAAAACCCGAGCCTCAACATCCTACTGATTACCGGGTACACGATTCAGATGGCGTTGCGTGCACTGAAGCCTGAGGAATTGTTGACCAAGCCGTTTTCTACCGAAGCGCTGTTGCGGAGAGTGAGGCAGTTGATCGACGGCCGGGACCTCCGAACAGGGATAGAAGACTCAGTCACGCTCGCTTGCGCGATCGCGTAGCGAGCAGGATTTGACGCGGGATGTCGGAGAGGGATCAGGCGGGATAGAATGCCCTGCGGGGCAGGGCGGAGCGTATGAAGGCGCTGTCATCGACGACCAGGACGCGGACCGACGGCGGGATTGCGGGATCCTGGCTCATGACCTGTAAATCGCGCGGACGAGGGCGTGCACCTCGTCCATATAGGCATCCAGTTCGAAAGTAAGACGGGCCCAGTCAAAATTCCGCAGGCTCTCATATTGCTGCGAGAGGACGGCGAATCCATTTTGTTCGAGCAGGTTGACCTGCCGGTTTTCGATGTAGCCATAATTCAATCCACTCACCCGGCAAAGCAGGTCGCTCAATTCCACCAGCGCGACGAGCCCCGCATGTTCCCGCGACTGTTCGGGAGCGTGGTGAAGCGTTACCACCTCACGCAGATCGGAAGAGAGTTCCCATTTCTCAGCCAGTAAACCGCCGCTCTCGCAATGCGTAAATCCCAAGGTTCTCTGTTCGGCTTCGTGAAGAGGAATGCCCTCGGAGCGCGCGACCTCGAAGGCGGCAGAGAATTCCTTGGGCAGCACCCACAGGTTAACGATAATGCCAAGATCGTGAAGCAATCCGGCAAGATACGCTTTGCTGGGATCGGGATAGGAAATTTTGCGGGCGAAGTGCCGGCAAACCAGGGCGCATCCCAGGGAATGTTCCCAGAACACCACGGGATCGATGCTGCCGCGGTCTTTGGGCATCATGTTGAGGACGCCGCAGGACATGGCAATGTCTCCGATGCGATGAAATCCGAGTCCTACCACCGCGCCGCGTAGCGAATCTACCTTTTGCCAACGCCCGAAGAGCGGACTGTTCGCCATTTGCAGGCACTGGGCGGCGAGGGACTTGTCCTGCGCAATCATGGCGGTGAGTTTCTGCACATCGAGGTCCTCGACCGGCTGTTGGAGATAGCGCAGCAAGGGCGCCAGAACGGTCGGGATAGTCGGAATCTGGTTGAGGCCCTGGATGCGATTGAGCAACGTTGCGCTGGTTGTGGTCGCGTTCACATGCACCTACTTTCCCGGCTTCACGCGTTCGCCCTTGATGTAAGCGGTGGCGCCTGGCAAGTGGATCAGGCGAAAGTCTTCGCTGACTCCATAGAGCGATTCGGAATGGCCCAGAAAAAAATATCCGTGAGGCAGAAGATTATTGTAGAAGTGCTGAATGACGCGCCGCTTGGAGGTCAGATCAAAGTAAATGAGCACATTGCAGCAGAAGATGACGTCGATACTC
This sequence comes from uncultured Acidobacteriaceae bacterium, assembly GCA_963708335.1. Lineage (GTDB taxonomy): Bacteria > Acidobacteriota > Terriglobia > Terriglobales > Acidobacteriaceae > Sulfotelmatobacter. The sequence continues at coordinate 1,448,297 of OY970205.1, forward strand.
TTCATGAAAGTCATGCGCGCGTCGTCGGAAAGATTTAGACGGCTGAAGGAGACGCCGGCGCGCACCGCGGGCTGCACCTGGAGCTGCTCCGCGACGGGCGTGAAATATTTCTGCCGGTAATAAGGGGTGAGATTGCGAGTGCTGTAGGCCCCATAAGTCGCATTCTTGGCATGCGCCAAGGACCGTTCGTTCAGATCGGTCGCCAGAATCTCGATGGTCCAATCCTTGAGACGATGTTGGGCCTCTTCCAGCATGAGGATGCTGAGCGTGTAAGGTTCTTCTCCGGTGGAACAACCCGCACTCCAGATGCGCAGGCGGCGCAGCGGGAATTTCGATTTCGCCTCCAAGATTTTTGGCAGGATGATGTTGCGTAGCGCATCGAGCTGGGCCTGGCTGCGAAAAAAACACGTCTCGCCAATCGTGATTTCGTTCAGCAGTGCGACCAACTCGGCCTGGCGCGCCGGCTTGATGGTGAGGCATTCGAAATATTCGCGCAGGCTCTGCGTCTTCAGTTCTTTCATACGCCGGCCGCAGCGATCGAGGAGCAGTCGAAGCTTGTTATCGGGATGAAAGATGCCCGCCACCTGATATACGAGGTCGCGGATGCGCAACAGTTCCGGGTCCGGCGGCCCGTCAAGAACGACAGTCATGGGCATGGCCGCGGGCGTCATACCGTGGCCTTTCGGAGAGCGATCCCGCACGAGGAGCCGCAGTTCGAACTCAGAACTAACTCTATGCTTGCGGTTGGAGCGCGTGCGCTCAGCCGGATGTCTCGTCGCGCAGTTGTGGTCATGTGACTATCAAGATTCATCGGCGGATGAGACGTCGACTTTAGCCTCAGTAGAAAGGCCTGCCCGCGAGAGGCGCGAGTGGCACGGTTTAACGGACGCCGGCGGATGGTTTGGACGATCGGATGTCGGCGACCGTGCTGGTGACAATATGCTCGCTGATAATGACGACGTCGACCCGCCGGTTCTGGGCTTGCCCCTGGGGTGTCTGGTTGCTGGCGATGGGATGATACTCGGCGTATCCGGCGGCCGAAAGACGTTCGGGCGGAAATCCGTAGCGCACAATGAGAAGCCGGACTAATTCAGTCGAACGAGCCGTCGAAAGCTCCCAGTTCGATGCCATTTGTGCCGTGTGGATGGGGACATTGTCGGTGTGACCTTCAATTCGCAAGCGGCAGGTACGGACGGCGAGGATGGAAGCGATGCGATCCAGCGCCGGCAGAGCCGAAGGCTTCAACAAGGCGGAGCCGCTATCGAAAAAACCAAACTCGCGCAAGCTGATGACTAAGCCTTCGTTCTCGCGATGCAACGCGACGCTGTGCGCGAGGATTTCGTGCTGCAAGGCCTGCTGCAGTTCGGCCTGCAGGGTGGTCAAGTTTGCCTCCTCCGAAGCCGCAGCCAGGGGATCGTTGGCCGAAGGAGCGATGAAGTGTATGTCAGCGGTGTGTTTCGCGTTCTCAATCGCCTGGACAGCGCTGAACGGCATCGGCTCGCTGTTATTGAGAGGGATTTGAGTGTTGGAAGCGGGAAAAACACCGAGTTCCTGGAACGCGACCTGGATCGCGATCGCCAGCTTACCGACCTTTCTCTGGTCGACTTGGGACGAGGCGTAATTGATATAGACGTCGACCACGTTCGTGGTCGTATCAAACGTAAGGTTCCAGACATGCTCAATGATCATTGCGCGCGTCACCCGGCGCCCGGCATTGAGCAGCAGGTATTCCAGAAGCGAAAACTCTTTCCCCGTCAAATCAATCCTGCGGCCCGCCCGCTCGACCAACCGCTGTACCCGGTCGAGTTTGAGATCGCCGGCGAGCATCACGGACTCCGACGGCAGGTGGCTGCGACGCACCAGCGCCCGGATGCGGGCGGAAAGTTCGCTGAACGAGAACGGCTTGGCCAGGTAATCATCCGCGCCCGTATCCAGGCACTGGACGCGGTCTTCCACCCGCGTGCGCTGGGTCAGCACCAGCACCGGAAGGCTCGGCTTTTTCGAACGCAAGTGACGCAGCACACTGACGCCGTCCAGCTTTGGCAGGTTCAGGTCAAGGATCACGACGTCGTATTCGAACTGCGTCGCCGACGCCCGCGCCTGTTCGCCATCCGGCACAACGTCTACAGAATAATTTTCGCCTTCAAGACCCTGGCGAACGAATTTCGCCAGCGCTTGGTCATCTTCCGCAATAAGAATTCGCATAATGTGAACCGTCCTTAATCCAACAGCCAAGTCTAGTTAGAAAACGCTGAACTGCAGCCGAAACTAGGCCTATCCAAAGGTCTGTAGGTGCAGGATTGGTGCCAGGTTTCAAAAAGGGAGAGGACGAACTCTATCCCTATTAACCTAACGCGAACCTTCAAGGCCAATTCCTTCGCTGCCGGTCCGCCAGAGATAATTCTGAAGGAAGCTCTCGACTGGAGTTCCAGCCTTGCGGATGTGGAGTCAATCGACGCTAAAATCTCTGACCGTGCCCGGCGGAATTGTCCTTCTGGGGGCGGTGCTGCTTGCTGATTCGGGATGGCTGACGCTGGCCTTGCCGGCGCTCAGCTTCCTTTATTATTGCGCGCTGTTCGGCGGAATGCTGCTGGCCTGGCGATTTCACTCCAGCCGAACATTCTTCGCGTTGCTGGTGTTATTTCTCGCTGAGCAGGCAATCACTCTGTTTGGCGCTGGGCAGTTCGCGCCAGGAACAGCGGGTTTTGTTGCCGTGCGCGCTGTCGCCATTCTGGTACCGCTGAACTTCGTTCTCATCGCGTTGATGCAGGAACGCGGATTCACCTCTTCGGCTGCAGCGCCTGTCGGGTTAATGCTTTTCGTCCAGTTCGTAATTGTGGCCGTTCTGTGCCGCACGGCGGAGGGAACGCCACTACCTCTTGCCCATGCACATCGCGCTGCTGCAAGCGTCTCTCTGCCGGCTTACGCATTGCCGGTATTCATCGCCGCTGGCATCGCCTTGCTGGCGCGATTCTTGTTTAACCGAAAGCCCGTCGACTGCGCCCTGCTGTGGTCGCTCGCCGCCTTTTTCCTGGCTTTGCGCTTCACCGGAGCGCCGCGCACTTCAACGCTGTACTCTGTTACCGCGGCATGCATTCTCGGAGTCTCCATCATGGAGAATTCCTACCTGCTCGCCTATCACGACGAACTCACCACGCTGCCGTCGCGGCGCGCCTTTAACGATGCGCTTCTTCGTTTACAGCATCCTTATTCGATCGCGGTGGCGGACATCGATCACTTCAAGCGCTTCAACGACACCTACGGCCACGATACCGGCGATCAAGTCTTGCGCCTGGTTGCGGCGGCCCTGGCACGGATAACCGGCGGAGGACAGGCCTTCCGCTGCGGCGGAGAAGAGTTCAACATTTTGTTTCCAGGAAAAACCACCGCGCAAGTCGTGGATCATCTCGAACAACTACGCGCTGCGATCGAGTTATCAGAGTTCCGCATGCGGGGCGGCGACCGGCGCCAGGTTCAGCGCGGCCCGGATCGCCGCAGCCGCAGCCGCAAGGGCGACGCGATTCGGCAGCTCGCCCAGAACTCCATTCCGCCTCCACTGTCGGTGACGATCAGCATCGGTGCCGCGACCTCCTCGAAAGCAGGCGCCGATCCCGAGAGTGTGCTGCAAGCGGCCGACAAAGCCCTCTACCGCGCCAAAGCCAATGGACGGAATCGAGTGGAGACTGCCTCCGCTCCCCCGCGGCGAACGCGGACCAAAGCGGCTGGAATCGCCTGAACCTTCCCTGTTGGGCTACTCCGTACAAGCCATTCATCACGATAGAAGGGTTCGAAGCGGAGGAAGATTCCGAAAAAGACCGTGCGGCCCGGACCGTCAACCGTAGGGACGGGAAGTATGACGGTCCGGTTCCGAACGTTTCGCAAGCACCACAGGCCGTGCGGTCAGCCGGCGGTCGAAGGAGGATTGGAGCATTTCTGGTCCGTACCCGCGCAGACCGGACACTTTACTCGGATAAACGCGATGCCTTCGGACTTGCCATTCCAGTCCACCGGCTTCGCAACATATCCAGTACCGTTGCAACTCGGGCAGAAATCCAGAGCGCTTTCTCCCCCTCAGGATTGCAAGCATTGTGCACGACGAAAACGCAAAATTCGCCGACCATCTATTTCCGTTACGAATCACGAACAAACGTTTCAGCCCGGGTGTCGCGCACCGAGGCTGATCCTCAAAACATGATCGTTAAGCGACTGCTCGAATGGGCTGCCAAAAAGAGGTTCGCAAGACGTTCATTCAGGCCACCTAGACTCGGTTCATAGACGCGTCGTCAAGCGAACTCCCGAACGCGTTCTCAAACGTCATCCTCAAAACCAGAAGCCCTTCCCAGGTAGTGTCAGCAATGTGCAGACAGCCGACCACCGATTCCGATATAGCCGCAACTGCAACGCACCCGCCGTGATAAACTGGGACTCCGCCGGAGAGGTGGCAGAGTGGCCGAATGCGGCGGTTTGCTAAACCGTTGTACGGGCTAACACCTGTACCGAGGGTTCGAATCCCTCCCTCTCCGCCACTTCTTTTTAGATCCCTGCCGGCTTCGCGATCTGCGAGCCCGTTCTAGCGGATCGTTTGTTCGCGTGAGATCGTATGGCGAAACGCGTGAACAAAACTGCCGAGCCAAAAATTCCGGCCGAGACTCTGAAAGGCTGGAAACAGATTGCCGACTTCCTGGGTGAACCTGCCTCAGTCGTCCAGCGATGGGCGTCTGAGGGAATGCCGGTTCGTCGGCAGGGTCGCTACGTTGAGACCACTCCCGCTGAACTCAACCTCTGGCTCGGAAGAGAATCCGGAAAGCCAGTTCACGTAGCGACGGAAGATACCGATCTGACCGCCGAACTGAAGCGCGGGCTTTCATTCGTGCGGCAAGAGAAGCAGCCGGGCGCAAGGAAGAAACTGTCCGAGTCGTCCAAAAAAGGCGAGCGCAAATGAAGAAACCGGCGATCCGCGTAACCAAATGGCTTCGCGAAATTCCGGTCGAGGCCACCTGCACCGCTTGTCCTGCGATGGCCTTCAAAGCGAAAGGTTCAAGCCATCGACCGGATCGCGAGGAATTTCAGAAGTCGCTACAGCAGCAATTCGACGCGCATTGCAAGGCTGCGCACTATTCGGATGCCGTGACCCAATCTTGAATGCCTTCGACACTGGACCCTGCAGCGGATCGCGAGTTATCTTGTCAGGCTGAACACAATCCGTGTTCGTTGTGGGGACAATGATGATTACACGACGGAAATTTATTGACACCGTGGCGTTGAGCGCGGCCGGGCTGGCCGTGGGGACTACCGCTAAGAGTTATGCCCAGGTTGTCGGCTCGAACGATCGCCTTAACTTCGCCGTGATCGGGCTGAATGGGCGCGGCTATGCGCATCTCTCTTCACTCAAGGTGAACCGCAATGCCGCCCGCATCTTGTATGTTTGCGACGTGGACAGCACCATCCTCCAGAAATTCGCCGACAGCACGCAGAAAGAAATGGGCGAGGCGCCTCGCGCAGAGAAAGACTTCCGGAAGATTCTGGACCAGAAGGATGTGGACGCGGTCACCATTGCCACGCCCGACCATTGGCATACGCCGATAGCTATCGCAGCTCTGCAGGCGGGCAAGCACGTTTATGTAGAGAAACCTTGCAGCCACAATCCTGCCGAGGGAGAGATGCTGGTACGGGCGCAGCGAAAATATCAAAAGCTCGTGCAGATGGGTACCCAGCAGCGCTCTTCGGCGCACACCATCGAGATCGTTCAAAAAATTCACTCGGGCATTATTGGCAGGCCGTATTATGCGAAATCCTGGTACGTGAATGTTAGAAAGTCGATTGGAATCGGCAAAGAAGTGCCGGTGCCTCCGCAGTTGGATTGGGACCTGTGGCAAGGTCCCGCGCCGCGACGCCCCTACAAAGATAATATTCATCCCTATAACTGGCACTGGTTCAGAATCTATGGCACTGGCGAAACTCTGAATAACGGGACGCATGAGGTCGACGTCTGCCGCTGGGCTCTGGGCGCGGAGTATCCGAAGCGGGTTACTTCCTCCGGCGGCCGGTACCACTTTAAAGACGACTGGCAATTTTATGACACGCTGGTGACGAGCTTCGAATACGACGACCAGATGATTTCGTGGGAAGGAAAAAGCTGCGAGGGTATGCAAATTTACGGCCGCGATCGTGGTTCGACCATCATGGGGACGAACGGATCGGTGCTGGTGGATCGCGACGGCTACGAAATCTATGACCTGAAAGGGAAAAAGACGAGCGAGTCCAAGTCGGGCATCAAGACTTTGTCGGCAGACTTGGTGGGCCGCGATTCCATGACCGACGCCCACTTCGCGAACTTCATCGCCGGAATTCGCAAAGGCGAAAAGTTACACGCTCCCATCGAAGTCGGCAACGTTGCGGTCACAATGTTGCAGCTTTCGAACATTGCGTGGGAAGTGAACCGAGAATTGCAACTTGATACCAAAGACGGGCGAATCCAGGGCGATCCCGATGCGATGAAGATGTGGGGACGCGAGTACGAGAAGGGCTGGGCGCCGGAAGTTTAATCGCCGCTGCATTCTATGAAACATCGACTCTCTCGCCGCAACTTCGTTCGTTCCAGCGCGATAGTTGCCGCGGCGATCGCGGCTCCTAAAGGCGTCCTTGCTTTCGCCCGGCAACGGCGCTCAGGGGACGAGACGTCTGCTGTTCAGCTGGGGCTGGCCAGCTACACGTTCCGCAACTTCAGCCGCGCGCAGCTGATCGCCTTCATGAAACAGCTCAATGTACTGGCGCTGAATGCGAAGGACGTGAAAGATCATCTCCCGACAGATCCTCATCAGGAAGATGCCGCGCTTGCCGACTACGCCGCGGCCGGAATTAAGCTCCACGCTGCGGGAGCCATTTATTTCACCAAAGACGAAGATGCCGACATTCGAAATAAATTCGAGTACTGCAAACGAGCGGGCATTCCAGTGATTGTTGCCGGCGATCCTGCGCCCGAGACTCTGCCGCGGATTGAGAAGTTCGTAAAGCAGTATGACATCCGCATCGCGATTCACAATCACGGTCCAGAAGATAAGTTGTGGCATTCGCCGCTCGATGTCCTCCGTGCGGTAAAAGGGATGGATTCGCGAATCGGTTGTTGTATTGATGTCGGCCACACGGTTCGCGCCGGCACTGACGTGGTTCAAGCTATCCGCGAAGCAGGTCCCCGACTGTTTAACGTGCACATGAAGGATCTCGCGAACTCTCAAGACAAGGAGAGCCAGGTCGCCGTAGGCGAGGGGATGATGCCCGTCCGCAAGATATTTGAAGCGCTGATCGCGACCAAGTACAACGGCTTCGTAGATCTGGAGTACGAGATTCATCCCGACGATCCGATGCCGGGCGTCATCAGCAGCTTTGCTTATATGCGTGGTGTGCTGGCCGGCATGGGTTACGCGAACATGGCTAAAGCGATGGCCTCATCATAGACCCGGCGTGCCGCGCCGAATCTCGACCTGTTCGATTCAGTTATCAATTTTCCTTGTGTAACTTGCTTGGCGCTATGCGGCGAGGCATGTAAGATGCACCCTGATCAGGGGAGGCTACCAGGAATGTTCATGAGAAAGCTGGCTTTGCTTGTTGCTGCAATTGCAATCATGGGCAGTACGCTTTCGCTGTGCGCGCAACAACCTGACTCCGAGGAAGAAGGTCAACTCCGATTCCGCTTCGTAGGTCCGAAGGTGGGAAATCGCATCGCCGCCGTGGCCGGAGTGCCGGGAGACCCCAGCACCTACTACGCAGGCGCCGCGTCCGGTGGAGTCTGGAAATCGACCGACGGCGGAAATCGTTGGGAGCCAGTTTTTGATAAGCAACCCGCGGCAGCAATCGGCGCCCTCGCGGTCAGTCGCTCCGATCCCAGCACGGTTTGGGCTGGAACCGGCGAGGCATGGGTGATTCGCGACAGCGACGTGATGGGCAACGGCATTTACAAATCAACCGACGCGGGAAAAACCTGGACGAACATGGGCCTTTCGGAGAGCGGCCGCATTGGCCGCATCATTATCCACCCGTCAAATCCCGACATTGTTTTCGCCTGCGTGCTGGGGCGCACCACCGGGCCGCAAACCGACCGCGGAGTCTTCCGCACCACCGACGGCGGCCAGCATTGGGACCGTATGCTCTTTGCCGGAGAAAATGCAGGCTGCTCCGGGCTCTCCATGGACCCTCACAATCCCCGCACATTGTTCGCCGGCATGTGGCAGGTGGAAATGCATACCTGGGGCGAATTCAGCGGCGGCGCGAGCAGCGGGATCTACGTTTCGCATGATGGCGGAACGAAATGGGCACGCATTGAAGAGCACGGCCTGCCTCACGGCCCGCTCGGAAAGATTGACGTTGCAGTCGCCCCGACCAATTCGAATCGCATCTTCGCGCTGATTCAGACTAAGGATCAAGGTTCGCTGTGGCGATCCGACGATGCCGGCGAACACTGGAAGGCGGTAAATTATCAACGCGCCTTGATTGGACGCGCCGGCTACTACATCCGGCTGGCGGTTTCGCCGGCCAGCGATAACGAAGTCTTGGTGGCCAACAGTTCCTTCCACCAGTCGCTCGATGGTGGCGAGAATTTTAAAGAAGTGCCATGGGGAGGAGACACCCACGACATCTGGTTCGACCCTACGAATGCCAACCGATTTGTTATTACCGATGACGGCGGCATGAGCATCACAACCGTGCACGGTCGCGGTTTCCACCGGGTCAGTTTACCCATCGGGCAGATGTATCACGTCGACGTCGACAACCAGGTTCCTTACTACTTCTACAGCAACATGCAGGACGACGGAAACATGCGTGGCCCGAGCCTGCCCGTAGATTCCAGAGAGACAGGATGGGACCACGGCATGGGAGGCTGTGAATCGGGATTCACCGTTCCCGATTTAACCGATCCCAACGTGGTGTGGGCCACTTGTTACGGCAATAAAGTCACGCGCTGGGACGCACGCACCAAGCATGCCCGCTCTGTGAGCCCATGGATGCATACTCTCGACTCACCGCCAAACGACATCAAGTATCGCTGCCATTGGACGGCGCCCCTCGCCATCGATCCCTTCGATCACAATGCCGTCTACTACGGTTGCCAGGTAATCTTCAAGACCACGAATGGCGGCCAGAGTTGGTCGGTGATCAGCCCGGACCTCTCCACGCAGGATCCGTCTCGCATCGTGCCTTCAGGAGGAATCGTCGGCGATAATCTGGGGCAATTCTATGGAGAAGTTATCTTTGCGATTGCGCCTTCGAAAATTCGGCAGGGACTGATCTGGGCCGGCACCAACGACGGCCAGGTTTGGCACACCGACGAAAGCGCGCACTGGGTCAACGTCACCAAGAATATTCCTGGACTTCCTCCGTGGGGCACCATCACCAGCATTGCGCCTTCGACTTTCAATCCCTCGGCTGCGTATATCAGCGTTGATTTCCATCTCGTCGATAATCGCGATCCGTTCATCTACAAGACGACGGATTTGGGCAAGACCTGGAAGCTGATCACCGGCAATCTGCCAAAGCATTCGTTGTCATATGTCCGCATCATCGCCGAAGACCCCAACTGTGAGGGCCTGTTGTTTGCCGGCACCGGAAACGATCTTTTTTACTCTCTGGATGATGGAGGCCACTGGACCGCGCTGGAGAAAGGATTGCCGCACGCTACCGTAAGCTGGGCAGTGGTGCAAAAAGATTCTCACGATCTCGTGATTTCCACCTACGGGCGCGGGCTTTACATTCTCGACGACATTTCGCCGCTCGAGCAGATGGCCAAAAACCATTCAGATGCGGCGGTCGTCCTATTCGAACCACGCAACACCTACCGCTTTACTCGCGGCGGCAAAGCCATGCTCAGTTTTTCCCTCAAGACAGCGTCCAAAGATCCGGTACACCTTGAGGTTCTCGATGCCCAAGGCACAGTAGTCCGCAAACTCGAAGCGAAAGGCCGCGCCGGAATGAATCGCGTGGAGTGGGACCTGCGCTATGAGTCTCCACGGCTCGTGGCGTTGCGCACGACCGCGCCCGACAATCCTCACATCTGGGACGAGCCTCGTTTCCGCGATTCCGATTCCCGGCCGATCACGCATTGGGGAACCCGGTCGGCAGAAGTTGGCCCCATCGTTGCCCCGGGAAAGTACAGCGTGCGGCTCAAGGTTGGCGATCAGTCCTATACCCAACCCATCACCATCCTGCGCGATCCCCGCGCGCCCGGATCCGATGCGGATATTGAGCTTTCGGTGAAGACGCTGCTCCGCATTCGCACCGACCTCGATCGCGTTTCCGATACCGTGAATCAGATCGAATGGCTGCGCAAACAAATCGAAGTGATCGAAGCCATGCTGCGCCCGCCGAAGAAAAAAGAAAAAGACAAAGCTGAGGCCGACGATGACGACGACTATGAAGGCCCTCCCGGCGCCCCCGCTCCTCCGCCGGCGCTGGATGATGCGAAAGCAAAACGCAAAGCTAATCTGTTGAAAGCCGTTGAAGAACTGGACAAGAAGCTTTTAGCTGTCGAACACAAACTAACGTCGGCCGCTGTGCTCAACAGCGACGACAAATATTTCGTCGAGCCCTACCAGGTATATCTCAACCTGATCTGGCTGAATGCCGAGGTCGGTACCGGAGGATCGGACGTAGCCGGAGGTGCGGACTTCGCCCCAACGGATACGCAACTGCAACTGCTCCAGATCTTTGAAGGCGAAATGGCAGGAGCAGACGCGGACTTTCAGAAAGTGATGAAAGAAGATCTTCCGGCATTCAACCGCTCCCTCGGAGAGAACGGCATTGCAGCCCTGGTTGCACCGTTCAGCCCGGACCCGAGGAAGCAGGAGTGATTCCCCCGTCAGCCGTCGGAAAGTTTCACGGGTTATAGCGCGCCAGCCACGCGGCTATCTCGCGAAACACATCCTGGCGCTGCTCCCACACCGTAGGAAAGTGCGGCGAACCCGGATAAGTCACCATGCGGGTTGTCTTGCCGCGCGCCAGCAGCACCTCATACAATTCTCGCCCTTGATAAGTCGGTACGCGCTCGTCCGCCGCCCCATGCAGGATGAGCAGTGGCGTGGTCACATTTTCGGAATGCATAACGGCGGAGAATCCATCAAAAGCGCTGGGATCTTTATCGGGCCAGCGGGCATCGTAGTCGATTTGCTGAACGTCGCTGGTCCACATGAAGCTCAGCCAGTCGGTAATGCCGGCGCCTTCAATCGCCGCCTTGTAGCGATGCGTCTGCGTAACTGTCCATGACGTCATAAACCCGCCCGCGCTCCATCCAAAAATGGTGAGCCGATTCGGATCCGCCCAACCCTGAGCGATGGCATAGTCCGTGGCGCTATCTACGTCCCGGTAAGCGCGATCTCCAAAATGCTGGTAAATGGCATTCAGAAAGTCGGTGCCATAGCCGGTCGAGCCACGATACTCCGGCTGCAGCACGATGTACCCCATGCCGGCAAAGATCCGCGTAAAGATGTCGAGACGAAGCGAGTCGTTGGCTTCCGGGCCGCCGTGCGGAAGCACCATAAAAGGGTAAGTATGCCCCGCCTGGTAGTCCGCGGGAAAAGTAACGATGCCCTCCAGCGGAACTCCCTCTTTGCTGGTCCAGCGGACGGTGCGAACTTCGCCCAAAGCAGTCTTGGCCAGTTGATCGTCGCCTTCGCTGGTGATGCGCTGCAAGGTCTTGTCGTGAGCGATTGCGACATTCGAAGCGTGCTGTGGATCGGACACTGTAAATGCCTGCACCTGTGTTGCTGAGGTGAACTGCGGTGAGATTGGTCCGTTATTGATGGTGCCTTCGGGCCACTGATAGCTGGTGACAAGAGAATTATTTTGAAAGGCGTCGATCTCTGATCTCACGCCGTGTGCCACAATCGCCCAGGCGTTTCCGCTGGCATCTACCGACAGCTGTTCCGCGCTGCCTTCGAGCTTGGGTGTGCGGTCCACCGGAGTCCCTCCGCTGGCCGCAACGGTCCAAACATGGTCGGGCGTTATGACCGACGAAGTCGTGCTGAGGAAAACCAAATCCTTGTCGCCGTTGATCCACCCTATGCCGTTGGAGGAATTCTCGATGGTTGCGACGTGCCGCATACTGGTGGAACTGCAAACGTCGATGAAGGAGCGGACATAGTGAAAGCCGATCTTCGGCGTCTCCGACCGGACCGCGATGGCCGCGCCATCGTGCGACCATGCAACCTCCGCCATGTCTCGCAATGCGGGGCACCACCATGCGCCGCCGGAACCGTCACTGCCGACCACGTAAAGGCTGTTGGGCGCGTCTTCGACGACTGTGTGCACTTCGGCCAGCGGATCGGGAAGCCGCGGATCGGCCAGGATTGCGTAGTGTGAGCCGTCCGGGGAAATCAGGGCAGAATGGATTCCCCTGGGCAGGGCCGTCAGCGGGACGGGAGTCGCAGCCGCTGCGGCGGGCGTGTTCGGCGGCGCGAGCGGCAGCGTCGCAAGTTGTGCCGTCTTGTTCATTTCGTACAAGCCATAGAGAGCTGCGCCATCCCGAGTGAATCCCGAGGGCCGGAATTTTTCCGGAAGATTCAGGTGGCGGGGCTCGCCACCGGCGGTCGCGATCAGTTGCCATTCCGTGTTGTCAGGTCCCTTGTTGCCGCCAAAACGTACCCGGTAAAGAATGCTTTTCCCGTCAGGCGAAACGGCGACGGCGCTGGCGCTGCGCAACGTCGAAGCGTCATCGAAGGTGAAGGCATGTTTAGCGGTCTGACTGCTGGCCGAAATCGAGACCGCGAACAGAACGGTCACTGCAAGCCTTAGATTACGCATACCTATCTCCAGAGAAGCAAAAGAATACCAGCCGAGGGTGGCGAAGCACCACCGCGCCTGCCTTGCCGCGACGCCCCCTAAAGCACTAGCGGCCAAGCGCCGATGATGTAAGAAACGACTGTCCTTGTCCACTGCTTAACTGGCCGGGGAGTCTGAAACGGATTCGTGCTGGACCGATAAAGAACAAGAAGGAAACACATGGCGGCCGAAAAGATTCTTCTGGTGGACGACGATCCCAACATATTGGACGGTTATCGTCGCAGTCTAAGTCGAGAGTTTCTGCTGGAAACCGCCGAGGGAGGACAGCGGGCCTTGGAACTGGCAGGGCAGAAGGGGCCTTACGCGGTGGTGATTTCCGACATGCGCATGCCGGGCATGGACGGCATCCAGCTCTTGAGTCGCATCAAGGTTTTGTCCCCCGATACGATCCGGGTCATGCTTACCGGCAACGCCGATGTGGAAACCGCGATCAATGCCATCAATGAAGGCAGCATCTTCCGCTTCCTCAACAAGCCTTGTAGCAAAGAAGCGATGGCTAAAACCTTGACTGCAGCACTATTGCAGTACCGGTTGGTTACGGCCGAAAAGCAGTTGCTGGAGCAGACTCTGAGCGGCAGCCTGCAAGTGCTGACCGAGGTGCTCAGCCTGGTCAATCCTGCTGCCTTCAGCCGCGCGGAACGCGCTCGCCGCTATATCCATCACGTCGTCTCCGCCATGAAGCTGAAAAATCCCTGGCAGTACGAAGTGGCCGCCATGCTGTCCCAACTCGGTTGCGTTACGCTCGCCCCGGAGACAATCGAAGCGTTTTACAGCGGCCAGAAACTTTCCCCAAACGAGCAGGCGCAATACGACGCGCACCCCAGCGTCGCCTTTGCCTTGTTGTCGAAAATCCCCCGCCTGGAGCCTATCGCTTGGATGATTCAGCACCAGAACTCGGCTATTCCCCAGAGTGGCGAAGGCGAGATGGCAGACATGCGCCTGGGCGCCGAAATCCTCAGGCTGATCCTGGCCTATGAACAAGCGATTCATAAAGGAAGTTCGCGAACCGAGGCGGCTCACCTGTTGGCTCGCCAGAACACAAACTTCAGTCCGGAATTCTTTCAGGCCCTGGTCACCCTCGATCCCAACGCCGAAGAAGGCGAAAAACGAAAAGTCCGTATCGAGGAACTTTCCGCGGGCATGATCGTGCAAGAGGAATTGCGCACGCACGAAGGCTCATTGATTGTCTCCAAAGGCCAGGAAGTCAACGCCGCGCTGATATTTAAACTCAAGAACTTCCAGGCCAGGCGCGTGATCGCCGGCGAAGTCACCATATCGATGCCGCACAGCACGCGCAGTTTCGTGCGAGGCGCCTCCTAGACAACGCTTGTCCATCGCGAGGGCAGTTGATTATTGCCCTTTGCCGAACCTGCGCGGTCCCTTCAGGCTGAATGCGTTTCAGCCCGATGCTTTCTGACTCCGAATCTTGGCCTGCTCCACCTGCTGGTTGTAGAATTCGCGCCAGATTGGTTCGCGGCCGCCCATTCCCAAATCCTGCATGTATTTCTCATCCCACTGCACGTCCTGAACGATGAGAGACCCGTCGGTGGAGCTTGCGATTGCGTCAGCCCCGTGGACGGTGGTGAGCGAGCAGAGCCGCTTTTCTACACTGTCTGCGGGGCGATCGTGGTACGCAACCGCCTGAACCAGGGAGTGCGGAAGCCCCCAGATACTCATCAGATACGCGCCCAGGTCCGCATGAGTGCAACCGAATCGCCGGCGTTCCGCCTCCGCCAGAGTCCCGGTGTTTTTCCCAATGTCGGCCAGAACCTCGGCATAAAGCTTCGACATTTCCGACAGCAGGACGAGCTTGCCAATCTCGTGCAGGATTCCGGCGGTGAAGCTCTCGTCCACCAACGCCTTGGTGCACCCTTCGCTAACGGCAATGCGCTGCGCCAGGCAGGCGACGGCGATACTGTGTTCCCACAAAGTCGCGCAATCGGATGTAGCCGGGTTCTTGAATTGCGAGAATACATGCACCGAGAGGACTAAAGCCCTCACCATCTCCGTGCCAATGAGCGTAACCGCCTGGGTGGTATTGGAGATGTTGTAGCGCGCGCCCATGAAGGCCGAGTTGGCCAGCTGCAGAATCTTGGCGGTCATGCCAGCGTCTTTGGAAACGATCTCGGCAATTTTCTTCAGCGAAGTATCTTCCGACCGCAGTTCCGCTTGTATCTCGTAATAGAGTCCCGGCGGACTCGGAATGGACTTCAGCCCCGATACCAGCGCGCGTACGGCTGAATTCTGCAGCAAGTCGCGCATGGCAAAGGCTTGCGCCAGCCTCAGCTTGAGTTCCTGCGGATCGCAGGGCTTGGAAACATATTGATGCGCAGGGCCCGCGGACCGCAGAATCGTCTCCCGGTTGGCTTGTCCCGACAGCACGATCCGCACGACTTCCGGATAGCGTTCCTTGACCTTTTCCAGCAACTGGGCCCCATCCATCCGCGGCATTCGCATGTCGCTGATGATGGCGTCGTAGGGCTGGCGCGCCAGGGTTTCCAGGGCTTCTTCTCCGCCTCCCACGAAAGTCATATCCCACTGCCCGCGCATGCCGTGAAGCGTGCGTTGCAGTCCCTGCAGAACCAGCGGCTCGTCGTCGACGAACAGCAAACGGCTGCGGGTCGGGTTCGCTTTTTCCGACGTGGAATCCATACAATTCCTACAGAGATGTCTTTGAGTCTATCGGCAGGGCGCGGCAAAACTGGAGGACCGAATGCCGCTTCGGGGCGACTTCCGCACGCCACTCATTGCAGTTTCATTACGTTTCCGAAGTCAGGGGCGAGATGGGCAGCCGAATGAAGAACGTCGTCCCCTTCCCCTCTGCGCTTTCAAACCAGATGCGCCCCCCATGTTTCCGGACGACGATGGTATGGGCCAAAGCGAGCCCTTGCCCCGTGCCCTGTCCCACCGGTTTGGTGGTGAAGAACGGCTCAAAGATTCGCGATTGAATCTCCTCCGGAATGCCAGCGCCAGTGTCGTGAATCGCAATCTCCGCCCAGCCCTGATCCTGACTGGTGGTGATCACGATTTTGCCCTTGCCTCCCGAACCGTCGCCCACGACCTGCCGAATGGCATGGGCGGCGTTTATCAGCAGATTGAGAATCACCTGATTGAACTCGCCGGCATAACAGGAAATAAATGGCAGGCCGGGTTCGAAGTGTGTTTCCACTTCGGAGACATATTTCCATTCATTGCGCGCCACCGTGATTGTGGTTTCAATGGCCCGGTTGATATCGATCTCGGATTTCTCCTCCGAACCAGGGTGGGAGAACTCCTTCATAGCGTGAACGATCTTGGCCACGCGCTGCACGCCTTCCAAAGATTGTTGGATCGCCTTGGGAATTTCGTCGAGCAGGTATTCGAGGTCGGCTTTCTGAACGCATTGTTGCAACCATGCCGTGCTTTCGGGGGAAATCGCGCCGCCGCTGGCCTCACGGTCGATGCGCTGGGCGGCGCGGGCCAGTTCGCTGATCGCCGGCCAGGAATCTTTTATGAATGTTGTATTGTCTCCCACGTACTGGGTAGGCGTATTGATTTCATGCGCAATGCCCGCGGCCAGCTGTCCAATGGCCTCCAGTTTTTGGGCCTGCCGCAACTGCACTTCCAGATGTCTGCGGTCGGTAATGTCGGTGCCGGTTATCAGCAACCCGGCGTTCTTGTCGTCGGCGAAGGTCACGCGGTTGATGGTGGCCCCAAGAAAGCGTCGCGTCCCGTCCATGTCAAAAGGCAGATCGACGCGCCGGTTGGCCTCGGCGTCCCGCATCCAAGCATCGATTTCTGCCGCCATGGCCGGCAAAGTCCATTTGATACCGCAATCGTGCAGGGGCTTGTCGCGAACTTCGGAGGCCGACAATGCAAAGGTATTGGCAGCCGCCACATTCCACCGCGTGATGTGCCCGGTGGCATTGGTTCCGATCAGAATCGAGGGCACGGAATTAATGAACAGTTCCGATTCCGCATGGGCCGCCCGCAAAGCGTCCTCGGTCAGTTTGCGCTTGGTGATGTCGACCAGGGCCACCACGCAGCCAACCAGTTTTCCCTCCTCCCAAATGGGATGCGACCAATACTCGCTGCTGAACGAGGTCCCGTCGGCCCTCCACATGATTTCCTGATCGGCATGCATTCCCTCCCCGCGGCTCAGGGCGCGTTGAATCGGACATTGTTCCGCGGTCAGCGGCGTGCCGTCGGCAGAAGTATGATGCAGCAGGTTGTGCAGGTTTTTTCCCAGCAGCTCGCTGGGACGGTAACCCAATAACTTCAGGCAAGCGCGGTTGCTGAACGTACCGTTTCCTTTGAGATCCATTCCTAGAATAGCTTCCTCGGTGGAGTCGAGCACCAGTTGAAGTTGCGCCTCGCGCTGGTGCAAAGCCTGCAGCGCTGCCTTCTGCTCGCTGATGTCCTGAATCTGCGTGACAAAGTACGAGGGCTTGCCCTCGGCATTGAACACCGCCGACACCGTGAGCAGGCCCCATACCGCCTTTCCTTGCTTGTGCCGGTAGCGCTTCTCGGTTTGCTGGAATTTCAGAGCGCCATCGTGAAAACCCTGCAACGACCTCATGCTTGGAGACAAGTCGTCGGGATGAGTCACCGCCTGAAAATCCATGGCCAGCAATTCGCCGCTGCTGTATCCCAGGAATTCGCACAAGGCTGAGTTCACCTGCAGCCATTTGCCGGTCGGCCCGACAATCGCCATGCCTACTCCGGCATGTTCGAACGCGCTTTGAAACCGCTGCTCGCTGTCCCGTAATGCCCTCTCCACCATTCTCCGGCTTCCGGCATCCAGGCGCGCTCGCAGTTCCAGAGGGTTATAAGGTTTTCGCAGGTAATCATCGGCGCCCGCGCCTAAGGCCTCAACAATGTCGGCGGATGCATAACGGCCAGCCAGAAGAATGATGTAGACGCAACGGCAACCCGGCGACGTCCGCAGGCGCCGGCAAATCTCCGTGCCGGAAATGTCGGGCAGCATCCAGTCCAGGACGGCAAGCCCCGGACCATCTTCAGCACTTAAGCGCTCCAATGCTTGGCAGCCGTTTCCAACCGGCACCGGGTCGTAGCCCCACTTCCTGACCAGTCCTTCGAGCGATTCCAGGCTCACGGGATCGTCATCCGCCAGCAATACTTTGGCAGCATTGCTCCCTAGTGTGACGCCGGGACCGCCGTTGCTTTGGAGAGCGGTTTGGGCCGAATCGTAAATTCTTGAGTCAACCTGCTGAGTTTCGGAAACCTCATCCATAGTTCTTTGCCCTCAAGGATTCCGCCCTGTCGTTCGCGTCGCTTCTTCAGCCCGCGCGGAAGTGGTCCGGCTGATGCCGTTTAAACGGAAGTCCTCCTTGTTCATCGGCAGTTCGCCCCCTGATCATTAGAAAGTGATCGTTAGCCCATGCTAGTTACCGGTTCGCTCGACTTTGGTTTGACGTGACAGGATCAAGCTGCCGATGGCGCCCTCTTCTTAGAATCGCCAAGCAAACTAAAAAGAAGGCGATGAAAAGCGAAAGGAAGTTCTAATGAGATGGTAGGCGATTTTCTCCGCGTCCTCCGCGGCGTTTCTCCGCGATCTCAGCGGTCAAAAGCTCTTAAGAAGTCCAAAGCTTTAAGAAAAGGTTCCTACTTGCGCAGCGCCCAAGCCATGCCGTCTGGCTGTTTCCCGGCGGAGATTTCACCCACAACTTCGAGTGTCCTCAAGTCCACGACCGCCACCTTGTCCGCAGAACTGACCGCCATAAAAGCGCGTGAACCGTCCGGAGCCATCAGAATTCCCGCCGCCCCGCCCCCCAGTTTCAGTTGCTTCACTTCTTTGCGGGCGGAAGCGTCCATCACCAGCAGGCTGGTGTCTCCACTGCCCGCGCCTAGACCAGAAATCAAGACTCGCTTGCCATCCGGCATGAACTTCAGGCGATTCGCGAATTTCACGGGGATGGGAAGAGTGTGCACAACTTTCTTCGTGGCTATATCAATGATGGTGACGGTTGCGTCTCGCGCATTGGCCGCCCATATCTCTTTGCCGTCCGGCGACACGTCAAAGCCCTCAACTCCATTCCCGGCCGGAATGTTCGTCACTTCCCGCTTCTTGCGTGCAGCGCCTTGCGGTGGCCGAGGCCCACCACTCGCCGGCTCAATATATTCGATCATGCTAATGGTCGCCGAGTTCACATTCGACGTGATGATGTCCTTGTGGTCCTTGGTGACCATGATCATGTGGGTGCGATCCTGGCCGGTTCCGAGGATCCAATCCACCCGCTTGCTGGCCGGATCGTAACGGCCAATCACCGACATGAGTGACGACGCCGAATCCGGGAGCCAGGTGACGAAGGGGGCGGTGAGGCGGTTGGTTACTTTGAGGTTGAAGGCTGCGACCCAGCGTGGGCGGAACCGAACTAACAGAGGGGCTGCGATCAGGAAGAGGAAGAAGATTATGGTTGCGGTTTTAAGCATGGGGGCTTCGCCCGAAGATAGTTTCTAGTTTACGCGTGGTTTGCCGGTGAGTTCGTAATTTTCAGGGAGAGAGCAAAGGACCTTCGGCGATCTTCTTCCGCCGGGGGCTTGCTTCGATTCGCTGGACGGACGAATGCGTCCGTCCCTACGTGAGTATCTAGGCGGATTGGCCTGGGGTTAGGCTTGCTGGTGGGCCTTGGGTTCTGGTCCAGGTGTAGCGCATGCGGTGGATTACGGTGATGGTGCTTAGGACGGCGATCACCCACAACACTGGCGCCATTCTGTTGAACAACGCTCCCAGAATTACCAGGACGAGGCGTTCGGGACGCTCCATGAATCCTACGCGGCAGGAGCCGATCAGGCTCTCGGCGCGGGCTCGGGTGTAGCTGACCATGATGGCGCTGATCATGACGAAGGCCGTTAAGACTACATAGAAGAAGCGGCCGCCGCGAGCGTAGAAGACGAGCAGGCCGAGGAACTGGCTGGCGTCGGAGTAGCGGTCGACGACTGAATCGAAGAAGGCTCCGAAGCGGGTGACGCGGTTGGTGGCGCGGGCAACCTGGCCGTCGACCAGATCGAAGAAGCCAGAGAAGATAATGACCAGGCCAGCGTAGATGAACATGCGCTTCTGGTTAGAGGCATTGGCCGAGCCGAACAGAATGGCGGCCCAGGTGTTGACCACCAGTCCCATGAAGGTGAGGACGTTGGGATTGATGCGGGAGAGCGCCAGCCAGCGGACGATGGTGTCGAGCAGGACTCCGCAAGCGCGGCCGAAGGCGCTGGTCCAGGAGGCGCTCATCCCAGTCGCCCTGAATAACCTGAATTCACCACGAAGGACACTAAGGTACACGAAGGAGAACCGCAATATCTCGTCTTCCGTCGGGTTGCTTCTTGTTCTTCTGGGTTCATGATTGGGAAGCGGTGTTTACGCTTCGGCCTCTTTCGGCGCTTCGCCCTCGAGTTCGTCGTGGATCGTGCTCAGGCTGAGGATTTCCAGTTCGCGCTTGCCGTTGGGGCTTACGACGACGACGGTATCTCCAACTTTCTTGTTGAGCAGACAGCGGCCGATGGGCGAGGTGGTAGAAATTTTTCCGGTGGCTACGTCGGATTCCTCGCTGGTGACCAGCTTGTACCGCATCTCTTCATTCTTGGTGCTATCGAAAACTTTGACGGTGGAGCCTAGTCCGACTTTGTCGTGGGGAATGTTGGCCATGTTGACCATGGAAAGGTCGGCGAGGCGCTTGCCGAGCTGGCGGACGCGCGCCTTGACGAACTCCTGGCGCTGTTTAGCCATATGATATTCGGCGTTCTCACTGAGGTCACCGAGGGCGGCTGCTTTTTTAATTTCTTTGGGAAGCTCGTGGATCAGCTCGTGTTCGAGCGCGTTGATTTCTTCCTGCAGTTTTCGTTTGATTGCGTCTGTCATGAGCTTACGGCAAGGCTTTGGACATTATAACTCCGGCCTTGGGCTTGCGGCTTTGGGCTTCGGCCTTTCGAGGTAGGCGTGTCGATTTCTCCGTTTCCCGTTCGACGTATAAATAGAGCGGAGATTGGACGGCGGGACCGCTCAAAATCTAAAGAGGAGAGATCACAATGCGAGTCATGGTCATCGTAAAAGCGAGCAAGACATCTGAGGCTGGGGGGCTTCCGGATACCGAGATTCTTACGAAGATGGGGAAATACAACGAGGAGTTGGTGAAGGCGGGCATCATGCTCGCGGCAGAAGGGTTGCAGCCGAGTTCAAAGGGCAAGCGGGTGGTATTTTCGGGAACGAAGCGCACGGTCATCGACGGCCCGTTCACCGAGAGCAAGGAGCTGATTGCGGGCTACTGGCTCTGGGAGGTGCGATCGATGGAGGAAGCGGTGGAGTGGCTGAAGCGTTGCCCGAATCCCCATATAGAAGAGACCAATGTCGAGATTCGTCCTGTGTTTGAGGCCGCCGACCTGGGAGAGAACTTCACTCCGGAGTTGAGAGAGCAGGAGCGGCGCCTCCTCGAAGAGATCGCGAAAAGGAAATGAAAGTTTTTTGAATTCTGGTGTCGATTTTGCGCGGGTTGGTTCGACGTATAGATAGAGCGCGGGAATCCGAGAGGGGCCCGGCCAGTAACCTAAATATTAACAAGGAGAACTGCGATGAAATTCTTGAGCATCTACAAGACCGTTGAGCGGAATAGTCCGCCATCGGCGGAAGAAATGGCCGCAATGGGGAAACTGGTGGAAGAGGGCTTCAAAGCGGGCTGGCTGGTGGCGACGGAAGGCTGCTTGCCGTCAGCGCTGGGAGCGCGGGTGCGGCGGTCGGGCGGCAGCCTGAACGTGACGGATGGGCCGTTCACGGAATCGAAGGAACTCGTCGGCGGGTTCGCGATTCTGAAGGCGAACTCGAAGGCGGAGGCGATTCAGTTGGCCAAAGACTTCCTGAAAGTGGCGGGGGACGGCGAGTGCGAACTGCGCCAGATCTACGAAATGAACGCCCCCGGTCAGAACGCGCCTTGCACGACGCACGAGGTTGCGCTGAAGGCATGAACGTGATGTGATCGGTAGCATGGGCGCTACCGAGACACATCGCACGATCGAGGCGGTATGGAAGATCGAGTCGGCTCGGCTGATTGCCGGGCTGACTCGAATCGTGCACGACGTGGGCCGCGCGGAAGAACTGGCGCAAGACGCGCTGGTGGCGGCCCTGGAGCAGTGGCCGGAGTCGGGCATTCCAGAGAATCCGGGAGCCTGGCTCATGTCGACCGCGAAGCATCGGGCCATCGATTCCCTACGGCGCATCACGCTCGCCGACCGCAAGCACGAGGATCTCGGCCGCGAAATGGCGGAGCGGGAGATGGCAGTGCCGGATCTGGCGGCTGCCATGGATGAGAACATTGGCGACGATATGCTGCGGTTGGTATTCATCGCCTGCCATCCGGTGCTGTCGACCGAAGCGCAGGTGGCGCTCACGCTGCGATTGCTGGGCGGGCTAACCACCGACGAGATTGCTCGGGCATATCTGGCGGCTGAGCCGACCATCGCGCAGCGGATTGTTCGCGCCAAGCGGACGCTTAGCGATGCGCAGGTTCCCTTCGAAATGCCGCGTGGGGCAGAATTCACCGCGCGCTTGTCGTCCGTGTTGCAGGTTATTTATCTCATCTTTAACGAAGGCTATTCGGCAACGGCGGGAGACGACTGGCTGCGGCCGGCGCTTTGCGAAGATGCTCTGCGGCTGGGGCGAATTCTCGCAGAATTGGTGCCGAACGAGGCCGAGGTGCACGGACTGGTCGCGCTAATGGAGATCCAGGCGTCGCGGGCCAAGGCGCGCGTGGGGCCGTCGGGAGAGCCGATTCTTTTGCTCGAGCAGAATCGCGCGCAGTGGGACCGGTTGCTGATTCGTCGCGGTTTGGCGGCGCTGGAACGCGCTCAACGGCTTGGCGGGCAAAAGGGGACGTACGCGATTCAGGCGGAGATCGCGGCGTGCCACGCGCGGGCTGCGACGAATGAAGAGACGGATTGGGCGCGCATCGCGGAGTTGTATAAGGAGCTGGCCGAGATCGCGCCGTCGCCGGTGGTGGAATTGAATCGAGCGGTCGCGGTGAGTATGGCATTTGGACCGGAGGCGGGGCTGGAGTTGGTGAATCCCCTGCAGGATGATCCTGCGATGCGGAGTTATCATCTGCTGCCCAGCGTGCGCGGCGACCTGCTCAAAAAGCTTGGCCGGCAAGCGGAAGCGCGGGCGGAGTTCGAGCGGGCTGCGGCTATTACTCGAAATGCGCGGGAGCGGAACTTGCTTCTGGAGCGGGCACGGGGTTGTGGGTAAGGAAAGAGTGAGCCATGAGCGCAACGGGGCACGGAGGAAACTACGCTCGGCACCTAGCCAGGATTAGCGTGATGTCGTCGTGCTGGTCTGTGGGATTCAGGCTGCGGACTTCTTCGGTGATCGATTCGAGGGCCGTTTGGCAGGATCGATCGTGATTTCTACGCAGACTTTCGATTAACGATGCTTCTCCGAATTCGCGTCCGTCACTGTCAGTGGCTTCAGTGATGCCGTCGGTGTAGAAAGCCAGAACGTCACCTGGGGTGAGGGCGCACTCCGCGATCGAGCACTCCCAATCTTCGAAAAGTCCCAGAGGTCTGGCAGTCGATTCCAGGCGCTGACAAGTGTTATCGCGTCGCAGGAGCAGGCCAGATAAGTGTCCGCAGTTGGCGTACTGCAGTTAGCGCGCGTGGTCGTCGTAGATGGCGAAGAACAGGGTGGCGTAGGCGCTGTCGACGGTATTTTCGAAAAACATTCGGTTCACGGAGCGCAGAAAAAGGTCGGGATGGTCGAGGGCGATAGCGCACTGGCTCCGCAGGTTGGCCTGGAGATTCGCCATGAGCAGAGCGGCGGCAATGCCCTTGCCGGAAACGTCCCCGATGACCAGGCCGATGCGGGCGTGTCCCAGGTCGCTTTTACCGAGGTCGAGAAAGTCGAAATAATCGCCGCCGACCTGGCGGGCCTGCAAGCAGAGGCCGGCGTATTCAAGGGTCTTCGCCTCGGGATGAATTTGGGGAAACAAGCGAGCTTGCACCTGCGTGGCGATTTCGAGTTCCTGGGCGGTGCGGCGTTCGGACTCGAGTTTTTGAGCGAGTTCGCGGCGTCGGGCTTCTACTCCCAAGGTCAACTCGTCGAAGCCGGCAAGGCCAAACGAGTTTCCATCGAGATCTTCGAATCGCGTGTGGAATCCTCCCCACGCCGGCACCTGCGGTGGAAAAAGAAAGTGAACGCCTCGGCTGCTCCATTCGGCGAATTTGGCGTTTACGTCTTCCGTTAGAAAGTAAACGAGCGTGTCGCGGCCCACGTTCTTGTGGGCCGGGGAGTCAGGGGTTGCCAAGGCCAAGGCGAGATTCGCGCTTCCGTCTGGAGGAGCAACTTCGATCCAACGATTTCCGTCAGGGAAAATGTGATCGACTACCAAACGAAAACCAAGCTTGTCGACGTAGAAGCGCAGGCTGCGTTCCTGATGGCGAACGAAGATCATGATGAAGTGCAACGAAATATAGGGTTCGCGGTCGAGCCGCTGAAACGAACGGTCAATCCCGAAGGCTGTGGGAGAGTTGCTCATCGGCGCAAATATAAAGACGCGAAAAGGTTAGCACAGCACTTGCGGAGAGGCTCGGCTTGTGCGGTTAGGCCTGGAGTTCGGAGGCTTCGGGGAAGCGGAGTTTGCACTTGGCCAAGGCCGTGGTGAGGATTTCTTCGACCTTCGATTCTTCACAGTTGCGGGCCATGGCGAGTTCGCTGACGAGCAGGTAGCGGGCGCGCTCCAGCATCTTCTTTTCGCGGAAGGAAAGTGGCTTGGCCTGGTGCAGGGCGATCAGGCTTTTCAGCACGCCGGCGACTTCAAGAAGCGAACCGGTGCGCATGCGGTCGGAGTTTTCCTTGAACCGGTCTTTCCAGTCGCCATTGCTGCCATTCTCGTTGACGGAGAGCGCGTCCAGCACTTTCTGAATTTCGCCGTTGCGAACCACGCGGCGCAGGCCCACGCTGCCGGCATTCTGGCAAGGCACCATCACTTTCAGGCTGCTGGCTTTAATGTGCAGGAGGTAGAACCGTTCGATGGTTGTGCCGATTGAGCGGCTGCTGATCTGCTCGATCACGCCGACGCCATGGTTGGGATAGACAACCTTGTCGCCGATGTGGAAATTCATGTCCGTACCGCTCATGTTTAAACCCCAAAAAGGCGATAGGTCCAAGGGCGAGAAACGTTTACAGCTTAAGTTCATGGTACTCTCCGGACGCGTCAAAAGCAAGGAGGGGCACGGGGAAGCTGGCCGCGGCGGCTCCCTAAAATGATTGAAAAATAGGAAGTTAGACCCGAGCGGGGCGATTGCGCTCTAGCGCGGTTAGAGCCTCTTCCGGCTTTCCATCCAACCTTGAAGAATTAAGATCGCGGCCATGCGATCCACGGCTTTCCCTCGCTTTTCAATCGACAAATCCGTCTCACGCAACAGCCGGTTCGCCTCCGCCGAGGTCAACCGTTCGTCCCACAGATGCACGGGCAACCGGAATCGCTTGCGCAAGTCGTCTGCGAAAACCTGCATTTTGTCGGACTGAATTCCTTCGGCGCCGCTCATGCGCAGTGGAAGGCCAACGACAATTTCTCTGACGTCATATTCCTGGATCACGCGTTGGAGTTGTTCAAAATCGTAGCGCTTGTTCCGCCGCTGCAGCGTCTCCAACCCTTGAGCCGTAATTCCGAGCGGGTCCGAGACGGCGATCCCGATCCGCCGCGAGCCTACGTCGAGGCCAAGAACCCTGCCGGAAGGCAGGTCCCGGCCGCTCCCGGTCGTCGGTACTGCCAGCGAATCTTTGGGATCCGAATCCACGGCCCGATTATATGCGCCGTTAGTGTCCCCGCATGGCTTGCCGGTAGGCCACTACATTCTTATTGTGCTCTTCGATGGTGCGGGCGAAGCGGTGGTGGCCTTGGGCATCGGCGACGAAGTAGTAGAAGTCGCTTTGGGCGGGGTGCATGGCGGCTTCGAGGGCGCTGCGTCCGGGATTGCCGATGGGGCCCGGGGGCAGGCCGGCATGACGGTATGTGTTGTAGGGAGAGCTGAACTGCATGTCGGCGTGATGGAGCGCGCCTTGATAGGTGCCGGAGAGCAGCTCGGCGTAGATGATGCTGGGGTCGGCGTCGAGGGCGATGTTCTTCGCCAGCCGGTTGTAGTAGACGCTGGCCACCATGGGGCGCTCTTCCGGCACAGATGTTTCTTTTTCGATAATCGAGGCCATGATGACGGTGCGCTGCACGTCGGTAGGCTCGGGCGTTATGGATGGAGTGTCGCTCGCGTCATGAAATTGAACGGTCATAACGACACAAATATGCCCGGAGCGCCCCGATGCGCTGACTGCGGTTTCGCCCGCCTCTGCGGTGATCAGGCCAATCTGTTTGGCGACGACATGAAACTGGCACACCATGGCCGCCGCCATCTCCTGCATGCTCATCATGCGGGAAAATTGATAGGTATCGGGAAACAGATAGCCCTCCAGCGAGAGAGCGCCGGGGGCGATGTCGGCGATTAAGGCCGTGTCGGACTGGGCAACCTTCAGGAAATCCTGTGCTGGGCCGAGGCTGGCGTCTTCAATGGCGCGGGCGATGTCGAACATGGTAAAGCCCTCGGGTATGACGACGGTATGGAAGTAGACGTCGCCGCGGCGCAGGCGCTTCTGGATTTGAATAACGTTGGCCGGTTTGTCGAACAGGTATTCCCCCGCCTTCAAGGAGCGCTTGGGGTGCAGGTAGTGCCAGAGCACGAAAGCTTCTTTGCTGCGAATGAGGCCGGCGTTTTTGAGTTCGGCAGCGATGCGATGGGTGGAGAATCCCGGGCGCAGCATGACGAACGTCTGCCCGGAAGGCTCGACTGGCATCAGCACCGCCCAGGCGAACCATCCAGCAGCCCCCAGAACTGCGATCAAAAACAGCCAGACAATCTTGCGCACGGTGTCTCCAGTTTAGACGATTGGCGGCGAGCTTCAGCCGGGGAACCGCGGCCGGGCTTTACTTTAGTAAGTGGTTGATCTACGGCAGGATGTTTACTAGAAAGTGAAGACTTCGGGCCATTCTTATTGCAACCTTTTCAACGCGCTATACTCCAATGTGCAGGGTTTTATATATTCATGAGACGTCGGTCGTCCTTATTCGCTGTGCCGTTATTCCTGGCAGTGCTGTCCACTACGGGCTGCATGTTCCGCACCCGTCCGGTCGAGGATCAGTATTCCAAAGCCCCGCTCAAAGAGTCCACGCAGCAGGGGCTGATTGACAGCATCAATCAACAAGCCGAATCTATTCATTCGCTGAAGGCGACGGTAGACATCGACAGCTCGGTTGGCGGGCTGAAAAAGGGCCATGTTACCGATTACAAAGAAATTCGCGGCTACGTTTTGGCGCGCAAGCCGGACGAGTTGCACATGGTGGGCTTGATGCCGATCGTGCGCTCGACGGCGTTTGACATGGTCAGCAACGGCCAGGACTTCAAGCTATGGATTCCTCCAAGGAACCGCTTCGTAGTTGGCAAGAACGAGGTGACAAACCCGAATGCGGCCCAGCCCATGGAGAATATTCGCCCGCAGAATATTTACGAGGCGCTGCTGATCCGGCCTATCGATCCAAATACCGAGATAGCGGTGTTGGAGAACGGCTACGAAACCTTGCACGACGCCAAAGGACATCGGGTGCTGCAGGATGATTACGAGTTGACCATCATCCAGAAATACGACAAGGGATGGAGGCTGGGGCGCAAGATTATCTTCGGGCGTATCGATCTGAAGCCGCACCGGCAGTTTATTTATAGCGAAGACGGCAAAGTGGCCACCGATGCGAAATACGCGCAGTACAAGGATTATGACGGGTTCAGTTTCCCCTCGCGGATCGAGATTTATCGGCCGCAGGAGGAGTATGACATCACCCTGAACATGCTGAGGGTCGAGGTGAACCAGCCGCTCAAGGATGATCAGTTTGTACTGGAACAGCCGCCGGGGGCGGTGGTGGTGAATCTGGATCGCCCGCAGTCGAGTTTGGTTACTCCGCTGGGGCATAGACAGTAGCGTATTCAGCAATCAGCACACGGCATTCATCCATTCGGGATGGTCGCCGGTTGGGAATGCAGCGCCTGCTGAATGCTGACGGCTTTCCTCTGATGAACAAACATGATGAATAAGATGGTTGTGGCCAATCTGGTGCACCGGCCGACCCGCTCGTTTATAGCTACCAGCGCAATCGCCCTGGAAGTCACCATGATTTTGATGGTGGTGGCGCTCTTCTACGGCTTGCTGAATGGATCGAAGGAGAGCCAGTTGGGCGTCGGCGCCGATCTGATGGTCATGCCGCCGGGATCGTCCGGACTCATCGGAATGTCAGGTGCGCCGATCTCGGTGAAGGTGGGGGATGTCCTCCGCAAGGTGCCGCACGTTGTCGCGGCGGTTCCGGTCATCTGGACGTTCACCCAAAAGCCGGTGGAGATCATCTACGGCATCGATCTGAAGAGCTACAACGAGCTTCCTCCCAAGTTTATTTATCTGTCGGGTGGGCCATTCCAGGGCCCCTACGACGTGATCGTGGACGACTATTTCGCCGGCATGAACCACAGCAAAGTCGGCGACAAGATCGAGATCTTGAACCATGACTTCCGCATCTGCGGAATCGTTCCGCACGGAAAGGGTGGGCGCAAGTTTCTGCCGCTGTCGACCATGCAGGACCTGGTTGGAGCCGAAGGCCGGACTTCGGTTTTTTATCTCAAGCTGGATAATCCCGCGAATACGGACGGGGTGGAGAAGTCGATCGAGCAGATTCCGGGCATGGAGAAGTACGCGGTGCGCTCGATGCCGGAATATCTGTCGATGATGACTCCAGAGAATCTTCCGGGATTTGATCTCGCAATCAAGATTGTGATCGGAGTGGCGGTGGTGGTGGGATTTTTGGTGATCTTCCAGTCGATGTACACGGCGGTGATGGAGCGAACGCGCGAGATTGGAATTCTGAAATCACTGGGCGCTTCGAAGTGGTACATCGTGAACGTGGTGTTGCGCGAGACTGTGCTGCTGGCGGTTGCGGGGATTATTGCGGGCATCATTATCAGCGTGGTGACGCGGCGCGTGATCATGTTCGAGAAGCCCGTGCTGCGGCTGTTCTGGAGCAACCAGTGGGTCCTCCGGGCCACGATTATTGCGGTGGTGGGGGCGCTACTCGGAGCGCTTTATCCGGCGCTGAAGGCGGCGCAGCGGGATCCGATTGATGCCTTGGCGTATGAGTAGGGTTTCTAGATTGATGAGTTTTCTGGCGCTTTGAGGTCCCTTCTTCGCGTTTTCTTGAGTACCAGCTTTTCGGCTGTCCTTGTCTTTCTTAAATATTCAATGGCGATTTGCCGCCGGGCTTCGCCCTCGCGGGACAGCCGAGGCGGCTGTCTCCACACGGACAGCACCGCGGGACAGCCGGAGGTGGCGGCTGTCCCTACAGGTGCGCTACTACCTGCCCAGGAATTGGACGTGGATGTAGGTGCCTAGGCGCACGTTGTAGGCTAAGTACCAGCCGACGTGGTCGGGATCGTCGTAGATGACCACGTCATCGTCGTTCCAATTCCAATCGTTAACGTAGCCGAGATCGAAGGGAGCTACGCCGAAGTAATATCCGTTAAACCAGAAACGGTTGGGACCACCGCCGCCCAGTCGCCAGACGTAACGCGGCCCAAATCCGCCTTCGAAGTGGCCGTGTTCCCAAGGGTGGTCGAGGTGAAACCGGGCATCGTCGCGGCCGATGGAGTGTCCGATCCACTCGCCATTGTTGTGCACGTGCGGCGCGTCAGGATGACCTTCGCGGTCGCGATATGCCGAGCGCGGCGGGGCTTGACCAGGAGTGTGGCCGTGATAGGCGGGCGGGCCGTGCTGCGGAATGTATCCTCCGCCGACGCGTTCGCCACCAGTAACGTGTTGTCCGGTGCTGGCATGGCCGCCGCTGCTGGGGTGCTCGCTATGTTGGGCCCACACGGGCAGGGCGAAGGCTAAAAGCAAGAGTAAAAACTTGGGGGCTCGATTCATGAGCAAAAACCTCCGTTACTTAAATATCACGGTCTCGCAATTGGTAACATAGCGTTGACAATTCTTTGCAGCCTACGGTATCGTAAAGACTTTGGTAGTCGTGTTGTTGCCCGCCTGATGGTCCTGGCGTCCTCGCCGGGGAATCAACGAGCGGTCTTCTTTTTTCGCAGTTTTTTCAATCGGGAGAACTCTGATGTCAACCTATTTCCCCAAAGAGGGGGAAATTGTGCGCAAGTGGTACGTCGTGGATGCGGATGGCCAGACGCTGGGGCGACTGGCGTCGCAAGTGGCGCGCATCCTCATGGGCAAAGAAAACCCGCAATATACGCCGTTTCTCGATACCGGCGATCACGTGATCGTGATTAACGCCGAGAAGATCAGGACGACTGGCGTGAAGGCCGAGCAGAAGCAGTATCACCACTACACCGGGTATCCCGGCGGATTGCGCACGGAAGACTACAAGAAGCGGTTGGTGCGCAAGCCCGAAGCGGTTATTGAGGCGGCGGTGAAGCGCATGCTGCCGAAGAATAAGCTGGCGGCGCACATGCTTTCGAAGCTGAATGTGTACAAGGGCGATAAGCATCCGCACCAGGCGCAGAAGCCGCAGGATTTCAAGCTGGAAGTGCGCGAGTACAAGCCGCGCAAAGTTGCAGTTTCGTAAGCACCGCGGGAGTTGTGCAGGTTATAGATCCTTCGCTCCGCCTGAAAAGCGGCCGCGCTCAGGATGACGCCCGGCAAATTTTGATACGAGGCTCGCTTCTGGTTTGGCTAGAAGCTAAGAGCTAGAAGCTAGGAGCTACATGGCAGAGTTGGTTCAATACTACGGAACGGGGCGGCGCAAGACGGCGATCGCCCGAGTGTATTTGCGTCCGGGCAGCGGCGACTTCAAGGTCAACGGGCGCGCATTCGAAGAATATTTCGTGACCCCAGCGCAGCGGTCGGCGGCGAAGGCGCCTTTGGCGTCGTCGGATACAGGAGCGACGTTCAACGTCATCGCCAGCGTGCTGGGCGGCGGCGTGCGCGGACAAGCGGACGCGGTGAAGTTGGGCATTGCGCGCGCCTTGATGCAGTTCAATGCGGAACTGCGGAAGAAGCTGAAGGCCGAGGGCATGGTCAGCCGCGATTCGCGCGGCAAGGAACGCAAGAAGTATGGGCAGAAAGGCGCCCGCAAGCGCTTCCAGTTCTCGAAACGCTAGTACCGAGTACTTGGTACCGAGTACCGAGAAGGACCGAGATTCTTCCCCCTCCGCTTCGGTCGGGGTCGGAATGACAAGGCTGTTGTTTTTGATTTTGGTTTAGCTAAGAGCTAAAAGCTAACGGCTAATAGCTTGTTTTAGGTGTTCAATTCTTCCCGTACTCGCGTGCGGGGCGGGAATGGCAATCGGGACGGCAGGTTTCAACGTTTCAGAGTTTCAAGGTTGCAGAGACCTTGAGACCTCGAAACTTTGAAACCTTGACCTCCTGATGCAGACTAAAGAGGAGGTTCATTGGCTACCATTACCATGAAGGAGTTGCTCGAAGCGGGCGTCCACTTCGGGCATCAGACCAAGCGCTGGAATCCCAAGATGAAGGAATACATCTTCGGAGAGCGCAACGGGATTTACATTATCGACCTGCAGAAGACGCTGAAGATGTTCAAAGAGGCGTCGAAGTTCGTGCAGGATCTGGCCAACGATGGCCGGATTGTGCTGTTCGTGGGCACGAAGCGTCAGGCGCAGGACGCGATTGCCGAAGAAGCGCAGAAATGCGGGATGTTCTACATCAACCAGCGCTGGCTGGGCGGATTGCTCACCAACTGGGTCACGGTGCAGAAGTCGGTGAAGCGACTGAAGGAACTCGACGAGATGGCCACGGACGGCCGCTACGAGTTGCTGCCGAAGAAAGAAG
Source organism: uncultured Acidobacteriaceae bacterium (assembly GCA_963708335.1). Lineage (GTDB taxonomy): Bacteria > Acidobacteriota > Terriglobia > Terriglobales > Acidobacteriaceae > Sulfotelmatobacter. The sequence continues at coordinate 1,479,999 of OY970205.1, forward strand.
TGATCAAGCTCGAACGCGAGCGCAAGCATTTGCAGGCCAACTTGGCCGGCATCAAGAATATGAGCCGCCTGCCCGACGCAATTTTTGTGATCGATTCGAATAAAGAGCAGATTGCGGTGCGCGAGGCGCGCAAGCTGGGCATTCCCGTAGTCGCGGTAGTCGATACGAATTGCGATCCCAGCGAAGTGGATTATGTGATCCCCGGCAACGATGATGCGCTGCGGGCGATCCGGCTGTTTACGTCGAAGATTTCGGAGTCGATTGCCGAGGGCGCGCAATTGATGACCGACAAGCAGGTCGCCGACATGCAGGCGGCCGCCGATGCGGCGCAGGCTGCGAGCGAGGCTCCGGCGGAGGAATCGGCGGTGGATGCCAGCGAAGACATCAGCATGGAAGAAGTGCTGGGCGCGGGCACGCACAAGAAGCCGGTGGCGAATGAAGACGCCGAGTTGCCGAAGGTGGAGAGCCAGACGGTTTAGAGCAGTTCTCAGTTGCCAGTTCTCGGTTCTCAGTTAAAGACGGCGCCTGAATTGGTTTCATTCAGTAAGAGACAAACCGGGCTTTGGAAATCTGACCCGCGCGGGTCGTTCGTAGATATCCCCGGCGCGGGTCTAAGTTTGTAGGTTTCAAGGTTGCAGAGTTTTCAAGGTTTCAAAGACCTGAAACTACTGGATGATTTTGAACAGCGAAACTCTGAAACATTGAAACATTTGAAACTTTGAAACATTTGAAATTCGAGGAATTATGGGTACTACTACAGTGAATATTTCCGCGGCACAAGTGAAAGACCTCCGGGAGAAGACCGGAGCCCCGATGATGGATTGCAAGCAGGCCCTGACTGAAGCCAAAGGCGACATGGAGCAGGCGGTCGTAATCCTGCGCAAAAAGGGCGTATCGGTTGCGGCCAAGAAGGCGGCGCGCGTGACAAGTGAAGGATCGGTGGCGAGCTACATTCACGCCGGCGGCAAAATTGGTGTGCTCGTCGAGGTGAACTGCGAGAGCGATTTCGTCGCGCGCACCGACGACTTCAAGGAATTGGTGCACGATATCGCCATGCACATCGCGGCCAGCGACCCCAGGTATGTGCGCAAAGAAGACGTTACGCCTGCCGATTTCGCACGCGAGAAAGAAATCTTCCTGGCGCAGGCGGTGGCCTCGGGCAAGCCTCCGCACATTGCCGAGAAGATGGTAGCGGGGAAGATGGAAAAGTTCTACGAAGAGGTCTGCCTGTTGGAGCAGCCCTTCATCAAGGACCAGACCATCTCGATCTCGCAGTTGATTGCCACCAAGATCGGCAAACTAGGCGAGAACATTGCGGTTCGAAGATTTGCCCGGTTCAAGGTAGGAGATGCGGGCGAGACCGTTGCCAGCACGAAGCCTACAGAGCCGAAAGGCGAATAATTCAGGGCGCCCATGGGCGCCCTTTTTTTTGGGTGCTGATGGGTGCGAGCGCGGGATGCGCTCGCGACAGCCGGCGGGACGCCGGCGCTACATTTGAGCGCTACAATTACGGCCGGCTCTTCGAGAACTCATGACTACGACTCCTGCCTTTAAACGCATTCTGCTCAAGCTATCCGGTGAGGCGCTGGCTGCGAACCAAGGCTTTGGCGTGGAGTCGGAGCGCATCCATGAAATCGCCGCCGAACTCGGCGACGTTCATAAACTCGGCGTGCAATTAGCGATCGTCGTGGGCGGAGGAAACTTCTTTCGCGGCGTGGCGCAGCAGGCCAAGGACATGGACCGGGTTTCCGCCGATCACATGGGCATGCTGGCCACGGTCATTAACGCGCTGGCCTTGCAGGATGCGCTGGAGAAGCAGGGCGTGTACACGCGGGTGCAGTCGGCCATCGAGATGAATCAGGTGGCGGAGCCGTTCATCCGGCGCCGGGCGATCCGGCACTTGGAGAAAGGCCGCGTCGTGATTTTTGCGGGAGGCACCGGCAATCCGTATTTCTCGACGGATACGGCGGCTTCGTTGCGGGCGATGGAGATCAAGGCTGACGCGATTCTCAAGGCGACCAAGGTGGATGGCATTTACGACGCCGATCCGATGAAAGTGGATGGCGCGAAGAAGTTCAACCACATCTCCTACATGGACGTTCTGAAGCTGGGGCTGAAAGTGATGGACTCGACGGCCATCAGCCTGTGCAAGGACAACAACCTGCCCATCATCGTTTTCAACCTGAACCAGCATGGAAACATCCGGCGGGTGGTGCTGGGAGAGAAGATTGGATCGCGGGTGAGCGCGCAAGCGGCAAGCGTCTAAAATCGGGCCACGGATTTTCACGGATTCACACGGATTTTCTTGGTTTTTGATCCGTGTTGATCCGTGAAATCCGTGGCCTGCTTTCTTGTTCGGTTTATAATGCAACGTTTTGAGAGTGGCTCTTGAACCTGGAATGATATGGAGCTAAAAAATATGGCTCAAGCGACGATGGCGGCGATTGCCGGCCTGAAAGAAACGTACGTACAACTGAAGACTCGCATGGACAAGGCGGTGGAAGATTTCCGCAAGGCGATGGCCGGGGTGCGGACCGGGCGCGCGAACGTGCACATGCTGGACAATGTCAGCGTGGACTATTACGGATCGCAGATGCCGCTGAACCAGATTGCGCAGGTGCATGCACCCGAGGCGCAGTTGATTACGGTGCAACCGTTCGATCCATCACAACTGGGTGCGATTGAGAAGGCGATCCGCTCCGGCGATATGGGATTGAATCCGATGAACGACGGCAAGCTGATTCGCGTGCCGGTGCCCCCCCTCACGCAGGAGAGGCGGCAGGATATGGTGAAGTCTCTGCACCGCGTGCTGGAAGAGCACCGGACGGCCGTGCGCAACATTCGACGAGACGGTAATGACGCTATCAAAAAGGCGCTCAAAGATAAGAAGATTACCGAAGACGAAGAGAAGCGGTCGCTGGATGAGATTCAGAAGCTGACCGACGGCGAAATCAAGAAGATGGAAGAGATGAGCAAGGCGAAAGAAAAAGAAGTGCTGGAACTCAAGTAGGTTTTCGGTGTCCAGCATTTATGGATCAGTCTGACCGACAGCCGAGGCGGCCGTCGCTACGTGGTTTTCCTCGCGGCACATCCATATAATCGAAACTCATGAAGCAGGTTGTCCATGCCGCTTGTCCGCACGACTGTCCCGATGCTTGTGGTGTCTTGATCACCGTCGAGGACGGGCGGGCTACGAAGATCCAGGGCGATCCGGAGCATCCGGTGACGCGGGGGTTTTTGTGCGCCAAGGTGGCGAAGTATTTGGACCGGGTTTATTCGCCGGAGCGGGTTTTGTATCCCATGCGGAGGATTGGGGCTAAGGGGCCTGGGCTCGGGCAGCGGAGCTGCGCTCCGCAGGGACGGACGGATGCGTCCGTCCCCACACAAACAGATGGACAGCGGGCGGCTGTCCCCACACAAGCAACTTCCACCGAAATCTGGCAGAGGATTTCTTGGGACGAGGCGCTGGACGAGATTGCGGCGCGGTTTCGCACCATTGCGGCGGAGTTTGGCAGCGAGGCGATTCTGCCTTACTCCTTCGGGGGAACGCTGGGAGCAATCAACAGCGCGTCGATGGACCGCAGATTTTTTCACCGGCTCGGGGCTTCGCAGCTGGATCGGGCGATTTGTTCGGCGGCGGGAGAGGCTGGGCTCGAGTCAGTGCTGGGCGTGAAGATGGGCACTGAGCCCGAGCAGTTCCGGCATTCCAGGTACATCATTGCGTGGGCTTCGAACATTCATGGCAACAACGTGCATCTGTGGCCGTTCATTGCCGAGGCGCGACGCAAGGGCGCGAAGCTTGTGGTGATCGATCCATATCGCACGCGGACCGCGGAGTGCGCCGACTGGTATTTGCCGATCAATCCGGGGACGGACGCGGCGCTGGCGCTGGGCCTGATGCATGTGATTATCGGCGAAAACCTGCACGACGCCGACTACATTGCGAAGTACACGCTGGGTTTCGAGCAGTTGCGCGACAAAGTGAAGGAATATTCGACGGAGCGAGTGGCGCAGTGGACCGGGATCGCCGCTGATGACATTCGCAAACTGGCGCGGGATTACGCGACGGTGCGGCCGTCAGTGATTCGGCTGAATTATGGCGTGCAGCGGTCGGAGGGCGGTGGGACTGCGACGCGGGCGATTGCAATGCTGCCTTGCATTTTGGGATCGTGGAAGGAAATCGGCGGCGGGCTGCAGCTCTCTACCAGCGGGGCCGCGCGTTTCAATACGGAAGCTTTGAAGCGCACTGATTTGATGAAGACGGCGTTAGGGCGCGAAGCTCGAACCATCAACATGGTGGAACTGGGCCGAGTGCTGAATACGGTGAACGATCCGCCGGTAAAAGCTCTGTTTGTTTATGGATCGAATCCGGCGGCGGTTTGTCCGGACCACAATTCGGTGGTGCGCGGGCTGCTGCGGCCCGATCTCTTTACGGTTGTACATGAGCAGTTTTTTACCGACACGACCGACTATGCCGACGTTGTTCTGCCGGCGACGACGTTTTTTGAGCACAAGGATTTGCAGAAAGCGTACGGACATTATTACGTGCAGGTTTCGAATCAGGCGATTGCGCCGCTGGGCGAGTGCCGCTCGAATGTGGAAGTTTTTCGCGGGCTGGCGGAGCGAATGGGATTCACGGAAGGGTGTTTCCGCGAGAGTGTGGACGAGATGATTGATTTGGCTCTCGACTCGGGAGATACGTGGCTTGATGGGATTAGCCGGGAGCGGCTGGAGTTGGGGCAGGTTCGGCTGAACTTTGCGGCTTCCGGAGCGGAGCTGCGCGCCGCTGGACAGCCGAGGGCCGCTGTCCCCACACAAACAAAATCCAATTCCACACATACACTGGCTGCGGAATCAGAGGCGTTTTTGCCGTTTGCTTGCGGCGGGTTTCGCACACCCTCGGGGAAGGCGGAGCTTTATAGCGAGGCGGTGGCGGCGCTCGGACTTGATCCGGTGGCCGAGTTCCGGCCTCCGACGGAATCGCGGCACGGGAAGGGGAGTCGGGCGCTTCCGCTGGAACTGCTGGCTCGCAAGTCCGACAACTTCTTGAACTCGACATTCGCCAATGTGCCGTCGGTGCAGGCGATGGAAGAATCGGGCCTGTTGGAAATCTCCGGGACCGACGCGCGGGTACGCGGCATCGTGGACGGCGACCAGGTTCGCGTGTTCAACGGCAGGGGCGAGATCCTGCTCAGGGCGCGAGTCGATGGCAAAGTGCAGCCCGGAGTCGTCTCTGCGAGACTCAATTGGGCAAAGAAAACCGCTGGATTTCAGAGCATCAACGCCCTCACCTCAGAAAAACTTGCCGACATGGGCAACTCGGCCACGTTTTATTCCGTCTTGGTTGAAGTAGAGTTGTCCAAGCCATCCCGATGAAGCAACCGCAGGCCTCGGCTGATCCGGCCGGAAACTGCAAGATTCGAAACAGAAAGAGTTGCAGCTTGGACGCTTTCCACTGCTCTACCGTATAATGACAGTTTTCTTACATCCCCAGAGGCAGAGGTCGTAGCGATTCCTTTTCGCTTTCATTCGGAGAACCTTGTTGTGCCCAGCGGCCCTTGCGTTCTCAGGGTCGTATCCGGGGCATCTCCTTCATTTCAACGGCCTTGGCCGAGGATGAGGCGGAGCATGGCGGCGCTACGCTGGCTGGTGGCCATGCTTCTGCTGGCGACGGCGAGCCTAATGTGGGCGCAGACCGACGTCATTTCCGAGATTCAAGTCACTGGCAACCGGCGAATCCCGAAAGAAACTATTCTGGCGCGAATCTTCACTAAGCCCGGGGATATTTACGATGTCGCGGCCCTGGAACGAGATTTCAATTCTCTGTGGAACACGGGCTATTTCGAAGACATCAAGTTTCTGCGGGAGCAGACTCCGAAGGGTTGGCGCCTCATTGTGCAGGTCAAAGAGAAGCCGACGATTCGCGAAATCAACTACGTGGGCCTGAGTTCGGTTTCGAACAGCGACGTGCTCGATCGCTTCAAGCAGGACAAAGTTGGGCTCGTAGTGGAGAGTCAATATGATCCGACGCGACTGAAGAAGGCGGAAGTCTCCATCAAGAATTTGCTGTCCGAGCATGGACGGCAGTTTGCGACCATCCGCACGGAGGTTCGGCAGATTCCTCCTGCGTCCGTGGGAATTACGTTTGTGGTGAAGGAAGGCCCCAAGGTCAAGGTCGGCAAAATCAAATTCGAGGGGAATAAAGCGATTAAGTCGCGGATTTTGCGTGCGGCAATGAAGAACCTGAAGCCGATTGGCATTCCGCATTCCATCTTCCTGGAAAACATTTTCGCCAAAACCTATGACGCCACCAAACTGGAAGAGGACACGGAGCGGGTGCGCGCCGAATACCAGAACCGCGGCTACTTCAAAGCGCTGGTGAACGATCCCAAGACGGAAATTCATGATACCGGCCACAAGGGCTTCCACATTCCTCTGCTGCAATCGGGACCCGGTAAAGCGGTCGACCTGACAATGCCGATCGAGGAAGGCGATCAGTACCGGCTGGGCAAGATCACTTTCAAGAACAATAAGGCAATTTCCAACACGGCGGCTTTACGCTCGTTGTTCCCATTGAAGGATGGGGACATTTTCAGCCGCGAGAAGATTGCCAAAGGACTTGAGGCTCTGCGCAAGGCTTACGGCGAGTACGGTTACATCAATTACACGGGCGTTCCGTCGACAACGTTTGACGACGAAAAGAAACTCGCCAACCTTGAAATCGATGTCGATGAGGGCAAGCAGTTTTATGTGCGCCGCATTGAGTTCGTCGGAAACACCACGACCCGCGACAAGGTGATCCGCCGTGAGTTGGCGCTGGAAGAGGGCGGAGTCTACAACTCCCGTTTGTGGGAACTCAGCCTGCTCCGCTTGAACCAGCTTTCTTATTTCGATCAGCTCAAGCCGGACGATCCGAACGTGACCGAGAAGAAGCTGGACGAGAAGAACGGACAAGTGGATCTGACGCTGAAGGTTCACGAAAAGGGCAAGAACAGCATCGGGCTGAACGGTGGCGTGAGTGGACTGGAAGGTGCCTTCATAGGTTTGAACTACTCTACGAACAACTTCTTAGGACTGGGTGAGACGCTGCAAATCCAGATCAACTTGGGAAACCTGGCGCGCAGCGCGATGTTTGGTTTCACCCAGCCGTACATGTTCGATCGCCCGCTACAGTTCGGCTTCACGGTGTTCGGCAATAAGGTCAGCTACAACCAGGCGCGACAGCTTTCCATTTTCAGCGGGCAGAACCTGAATCTGCCGAACGCGGTATTGCAGAACCTGCAAAATTATTCGCAGTCCAGCGTGGGCTTTACGACTTCGCTGAGTTATCCGTTGCGGCGTTCGTTCAAGCGTGTGGGCATGACCTATTCGCTCGACCGGTCGAATTTGATCCCGCTGAGCACGGCGTCCAGGAGCCTCTTCGATTATCTCGCCTTCCAGGGCATCACCGGACCGCAGGCGGTGAATGGAATCATCACCAGCAAGATTTTCCCGAACTTCTCGTTCAACACCCTGGACAGCGGAATTTCACCCCATAAGGGACACCAGATGACGCTGGGAGTAGAGCTGGCGGGACTGGGTGGCACGGTGCGGTCGATTCGTCCGATCATCCAATACAAACGTTTCATTCCCGTACAAAATCGCCGCAACGCGGTCGGCTTCAACGTGCAGGCGTCGTACATTAGCGGCTTCGCGGGCCTGGTCGCACCACCCTTCCAGCGCTTTTACATGGGCGGTGAAAACGACATTCGCGGTTTCGACATTCGGTCGATCTCGCCAGTGGCGTTCCTTCCCAGCTCCAATGCGATCACGCTTACCAATCCCGACGGGACACCCGTTCCCAAGAACCCGGCGAATCCACGGTTGGGCAACTGGACGATTCCCATTCCAGTCGACCAGATCGTGTTTCCCGGCGGCGACCTGAGTCTATTCGGGAACCTGGAATACCGCATCACCATTGCGGGGCCGGTGGCAATCGCTCCTTTCATAGACTCCGGGTTCGACGCGGTCGTCCGGCCATCGCAATTGCAGATTGCCACCGTGCAGTACGACCAGGTGATCAGCACGTATTTTGGATGTCCCACGCTGGATGCGGGCTACAACTGCCAGGGCGGCCATACGCTCACTCAACTGGGCAAAACCCCTTCGCAGGATCTGCAGGTCCTGAGTTCCACGAACTGGAGGCCCCGCATTTCCACCGGACTTGAACTGCAGATGTTCCTGCCGGTGGTGAATGCGCCGTTCCGAATTTACTGGGCATACAATCCGGTGCGCCTCGACGAACTGGCCAATCCGCCGATCCCGATTACGCGCGGCATGTTCCCGCCGGGAGCGGCTGGCGACTATACATACCATCAGGCCGTGAACACGTATGCCCCGAGTTTTCAGTTGAGGGAGCCGCGGAAGACTTTCCGGTTTACCGTGGCCACAACGTTCTAAGTGCGGTTTGACGGGCTAACAGTGAGGTCTCTATAATGCTAATGATCCACGCCATATTGTGAGAGATAGGGGAAGAGTGGCATGCCCCGCAGTCCGGCGTGGACTGGTAGTAATCGAAAGCCGTTTTCGACGGCGGCAGCTACCGCAGCGCAGACCTCATTCAGTGCGGCCCAGCGTTGACTGAAGAAGCGATCAGAAAGCGATATCGAAGTTCATTCCCGGAACCAGGTTCCAAGGAGTTCAATCGATCCAATGAAAAGCACGTTCTTGCGAGTTCTTCTGGCCCTTGCGGTGACGCTCACGTTTTCCGCATTGGCCCAAACCGGCAGCGCCGCTACCCCGTCTGGTTCGGCTGCCACGCCTGCCGATCCGCTTCCCTCGGCACCTTCGGCCACGACTGGCCCAAGCAGTGGCACCAAAGTCGGAGCCATCAACATTCAGGAGGCCATTTTCGGTAGCAATGAAGGCCGCCGCGATCTCGAGGCTTTGCAGAAAAAGTTTGAGCCTAAGCAGAGCGAACTGAAGAGTCAGAACGATGAACTCGAAGGTTTGAAGAAGCAGATGACGACGCAGGAAGGCAAGCTGAACGACGAGGCACTCGCCACCCTGAAGAAGCAGATTGAAACCAAGCAGAAGCTTTTCGATCGCTCGGTGCAGGATGCCCAGGAAGACTTCGGCAACCAGAACCAGGAGATCGCGGGCCGCATCCTGCAGAAGATGGCGCCCATGATCGTGAAGTATTCCGAAGACAACGGCTTCGGAATTATCGTGGACACATCGAAGCCGTGGCCGCAGAGCAATGTGTTGTGGTGGGGCCAGGCAATCGACATTACCAAAGCCGTGGTCGACGCCTACAACGTGAAGTCGGGCGTGCCTGCGCCACCTGCGCCAGCGACGCCGGGAGCGTCCACCCTGCCGAAGGCGACTCCGAAGGCAGCGCCTGCCAAACCCGCAGCGCCCAAGCCGACTCAGCCACAGAAGTAATTCGATAGCGACACTTCGGGTGTCGAGAAAGTTCCAGCAGGCCGCGTGAAAACGCGGCCTTTTTTATTTTGCGCGCGCGGACTGCGGCTGGCGGCGCGGTGTCCATACCAGCAAACAGATTTCAGGCTGGAGGAGACTATGTTTGCCGATTGCATGCTGGAAACTTCATCGGGCCAACGCACTCGCCAGAGCTGGACTACATTAACTTCGTTCGGAGTGCAGGCGGCGGTGATTGGTCTGCTGCTAATGTTGCCGCTCTGGAAGTCGGTTGGATTGCCGCCGGCGCGAGTTCTTCCGACACCGGTAATCTTGGCACCACCGCCGCCAGTAGGACCGGTTGCTCGTCACCAGAACGTCACCACCATCATTCAAAGTAATCTCGCAGACAACGTGCTTATCGCGCCGACAGAAATTCCTGGAAAGATCGCGAAAATCGAAGAAACGGTCGCGCCGCCGCAGATGACTTTCAACACTACGGGAGTGCCGGGAGGAATGGGGAATAGTTCTAGCGAGGGAGTTTGGAGGGCTATCGGGGATTCGCTGGCTCATCCCGCTCCACTTCCGGTGCCGGCGCCAAACACCCGCGTATTCCGCAGTTCAGATCTGTTGGCTGGGAGCTTGGTTCGGCGCGTGCAGCCTGTTTATCCGCCGCTCGCCAGGAGCGCGCGAATTCAAGGGACTGTGGTTTTGTCGGCGGTCATCAGCAAAGCGGGGACGATGGAACATCTGCGGGTCGTGTCTGGGCACCCGCTGCTGGTGACGGCGGCGATCGAGGCAGTGAGCCAGTGGCGCTATCGACCGTACATTTTGAATCACGAGCCGATCGAGGTGGAGACGCAAATTATCGTAAGCTTCTCGTTATCCGGAAACTGACTAGCGGAGATGGGGTTCGCTGGGCGAGGGCGGGACGCCCTCGCGACAGCCGGCAGGATGCCGGCGCTACAAACGCCACACGCGGGAGTAGCCCCTGCGTAACGTGGGCAGGTGCGCTGCTCCCGCTATAATCGCGAAAGTGGCTAGCACAGCAGAAATCCTGAGCCGCGTTGCAACGCGTCCGACCTGGGCGGAGGTTTCTCTCGCTGCATTGCGGCAAAATTTCCGAACCGTGCAGAAGCACGTAGGCCCGAAGGTGACGGTCTGCGCCGTGGTGAAGGCCGACGCCTACGGGCACGGCGCGGTCGAGTGCTCGCACGCGTTGGAGGCGGAAGGGGCGCGCTGGTTGGGCGTCACGTCGCTGGATGAGGCAATTCCGCTGCGCGAAGCGGGCGTTCGCGCCAACATTCTTTTGATGACTGGCTTCTGGCGGGGCGAGGAAGGCGAGATTGTGCGGCTGCACCTCACTCCCACGGTTTGGGAGCCGTGGCATATCGAGTCGCTGGATCGCGCGGCGGCCGCGCTCGGAGTGGCGCAGCATCCCGTGCATTTGAAAGTCGACACCGGGATGGGGCGACTCGGAGTCGCAGTCGATCTGCTTCCTGGCGTGCTCTCCGTCTTGAAGTCGGCTAAGCATCTGGTTCTCGATGGTCTTTCCACCCATCTGGCCGCCTCTGAAATTATGGACGCGCCTTCGGTGGCCGAGCAGGAACGCAGCTTTGAAGTCGCGCGACGCTTGGTGTGCGAGGCAGGAATGGAGCCGGCGTTTGTCCACATGGCGAATACGGGGGCGGTGATTTCGCGGCGCGAGACTTGGAACAGCATGGTGCGCCCGGGAGTCGCGCTCTATGGATATTATTTGCCGTTCCAGCGGGCGGGGCGCGAAGTGAGCGGGGGCACGCTGCGGTTGCCGGTGAAGCCGATTCTTACCTGGAAGACGCGCATCCTTTCGCTGCGCGACTTTGGAGCGAACCAGCCACTGGGTTACGGGGCGACGTATGTGACCAAGGCTCCCGCGCACGTTGCGGTGTTGCCCGTGGGCTACGCCGACGGCTACAACCGGCAGCTCTCCAATCGCGGGCGGGTGATTGTGCGCGAGCATTATGCGCCGATCGTGGGACGCATCTCGATGGACCTGACGCTGGTGGATGTGACCGGCATTCCCGGCGTTGCCGTGGGAGATGAAGTCATTCTGCTGGGCAGCGGCGAAGGCTTGAGCGTGGACGCTTTAGAACACGCGGAGTTAGCGAACAGTACTCCGTATGAGATTTTGTGCAATATTTCGAAACGTGTGCCCCGCAGATACGGCAGCTAAACCGCGAGCCGGGGATCTCAGACCGTAGGGAAATTGTATCGGTTAGCGCCCGCTAATGTGCTGGTTGGCTGAGGTCCGAAGCCGGACGGCTGACGTCTCTTTTTTTCTCGCCTCCATATACTTGCGCAGAACTGCATTCATCGTGCTTTGATAACCGCGCCCGTGTTTGCGGAAAAATGTCAGCACGTCGGGGTCAATGCGCAGGGTGATTTGTTTCTTTGGGCCGGGCCAAATGATGGCCCTTGCGAAGAAGTCAGGACCCAGTTCTGGGGCGTCAGAAAAATCTATTTCAGAATCTTTGAGAGCATCAATCCTCTTCCAGTCTGTCTTGGATTGCCGCTTCGTATTGCTTTTGTTCACGGCGAGTCGCCTTTCTCAATGAAATGATGCGAATGATGTCCGGTGGCCGCTCCGTGAAGACCACATGCGCCGGTCGACCACGAATTACTCCGATCCCCGTCCAGCGCATTTCCCCATAGTCCTCTCGAATGTCGGGATCCACGACGAGTACGCCAGCAAAGAGCTCCTCTGCCTCGGCAAAATCGAAGCCATGTTTCTGAATATTGGATATGTTCTTAGCCGCATCCCATTCAAGAATCATTGTAACCTCAAATGTAGTTACATTGTCAAATCGCAAATCCCGCAGTTCGTGAATACGGTGTTTGGCGCTCTTTATCGGTGATGGCTGTCACTGGCCCTGAACATCTTTTCTGGAGCGTCCCGTTTAGGGACTAAATGGCGGGTGCCAACGAGCTATTGCAACCGTTGAATGGTTCCCGAGCAAGCCGACTCCTTTCTGCTTGCTAAACTAAAAGGTTGACCATGCCTTCACGCTACGCACAGTGGATGTACGACTGGGAACACCGGCTCACGTCGGTGGACGACAATCGCGTGGTGCGCCCGCTGGAATGGGGCATGGAATGGACGCGCGACTGGCCTTGCCGCAACGGCTACCGCCTCGGCAACACTCCGGAAGATCCCGAGAAATATATTCTGAATTACAACCGCCGCATCGTGGCAGCGAGCGACGAGTTTTATTCCTACACGCGCGCAACGGATTTTCGATTGGAGAGGCGTGAGGTGCAGGTTTTCTCCACACGCGCGGTGCCTGACCCGAAGCTGGAGGCGAAGGTCAAAGGAACGTTCGGAGATTTTCTACGCTTCACCTCGCCGGTGAAGACGCCCTATCCCGAAAATAATCTGGTGAATGCGCGCTGGTTTCCGGCGCGAGGGCGGCGTGCCGTTGTTCTTCTTCCGCACTGGAACGCCGATGCGGTCGCCTACGCGAGTTTGTGCCGCGTGCTGAACCTGATGGGCATCGCGGTGCTGCGGCTGACCATGCCGTACCACGACATTCGCATGCCCGCAGAAACGAGTCGTGCGGACTATGCCGTCTCCGCGAACATTGGGCGGACTCTCGACGCAGTGCGCCAGGGGGTGACCGACATTCGAAGTTGCTTCGACTGGCTCGAAGAGCAAGGCTACAGCCAACTTGGAATTGTGGGAACGAGCCTGGGTTCCTGTTACGCCTTCATCGCTACGGCGCATGATCCGCGCATTCGCGTGGCGGCATTCAACCACGCGTCCACTTACGTGGCCGACGTAGTATGGCATGGTCAGTCGACGCGGCACATCCGGCAGGGAATTGAGCAGCAGATCGATCTGGAGCGCCTGCGGCAAGCGTGGCTGGCGGTCAGCCCAATGTCCTATTTCAGCCAGTTTGCGCGCTGGCCGCGGAAGTCGCTCATCGTTTATGCAAAGTATGATTTGACGTTTCTGCCAGAACTCTCGGAGCAAGTCGTGCAGGAATTTGAGCGGCACGGGCTCGATCACAAAGTTGCGGTGCTTCCTTGCGGCCACTACACGACTGGGGAAACGCCTTACAAATATATGGACGGCTGGCAGCTGGTTTCGTTCTTGCGGACTGCGTTTTGAGGTAGGCATCGACCCCAAAGGCGTCGACCACGAAGGTTCACGAAGAGGAGCCTTTGATTTCCTTCGTGTGACTTCGTGCCCTTTGTGGTTAAGGTTCGCGGGCTAGAATACAGGACATGCGGTTTGCTCAAGATGCAAGTGCCGACGCGATTCTGGAACAGCAGCGCGGCGAGTTTCTGCTCAGCACCGATCCCGCCCGCCTCAATCTGGACGTAATTCATAGGTTCCTGACGAATTGCTATTGGGCGAAAGGTATTTCGCGGGAAGTTGTGGCGCAATCGATTCAACATTCTCTGTGCTTTGGCGTTTATGATGGTAGCGGTGTGCAAGTGGGCTTTGCCCGGGTGGTCGGCGATTTTGCAACCGTCGCGTATCTTGGCGATGTCTTTGTGCTGGAATCGCACCGCGGGCGTGGGCTCAGCAAGTGGCTGATGGAATGCATCACGGGGCATCCCGCGCTGCAAAATTTGCGGCGATGGATTCTGCTGACTCGCGACGCGCACGGGCTGTACGCACAATTTGGATTTACGCCGGTGAAGTCGCCTGAACGGTACATGGAACTGCATCGCCCGGATATTTACGAGAAGCAGCTGTAGAGACGTAGTTTGCTACGCCTTGTGTTCGTGTGTCACGGCACCCGAGACGCTGCCAGCCGCGTCTCTACGAGAAGTCAGGAAACAATATGAAAAATTCCGCAGAGACAAAAATGTACCGCCCGCTGTTCGAGAGCGATCCGCAGATTGCCGCCGTCATCGACAACGAAACCCGCCGGCAGCACGAGGGACTTGAGCTGATTGCGTCCGAAAACTTCGTGAGCGAAGCCGTGCTCGAAGCCGCTGGCTCGGTGTTCACGAATAAGTATGCCGAGGGCTATCCCGGCAAGCGTTATTACGGCGGGTGCGAGTTTGCCGACGTTGTGGAAAACCTGGCGCGTGACCGGGCGAAACAACTCTTCGGCGCGGAACATGCCAACGTTCAGCCCCATGCCGGGTCGCAGGCGAACATGGAGGCTTACGCAGCGGTATTGCAGCCGGGTGACACAATTCTAGGATTGAACTTGGCGCATGGCGGGCACCTGACGCACGGACACCACCTGAATTTTTCCGGCAAGACGTACAAGATTGTTCCTTACGGCGTGACCAAGGAAGCGGAAACGATTGACTACGATGAATTGGAAAAACTCGCGGATCAGGAACACCCGAAACTGATCATTGGCGGAGGCAGCGCCTACCCGCGCATCATTGACTTCGCGCGCATGCGGCAGATTGCAGACAAAGTGGGCGCGCTCTTCTTGGTAGACATGGCACATTTTGCCGGACTCGTGGCGGGCGGCGCGCATCCTTCGCCCGTGCCACACGCGCACATCGTAACCTCCACCACGCACAAGACGCTGCGCGGCCCACGTGCGGGAATGATTCTTTCCAAGGCAGAATTCGCGCAGGCCATCGATAAGGTTGTTTTTCCCGGAATGCAAGGCGGACCGCTGGTGCACATCATTGCGGCCAAAGCGGTGTGCTTTCAGGAGGCGATGCAGCCTGAGTTCCGTGACTATGCGCGGCAAGTCGTGGCCAATGCCAAAGTCCTGGCGCAATCGCTGGCGAACGAGGGTTTCCGCATTATTTCCGGCGGAACGGATACGCACCTGATGCTGGTCGACGTATTTTCCAAAGGCATGTTAGGAAGTGAAGCCGAGAAGGCGCTGGGCGAGGCCGGAATCACCGTGAACAAAAATGCGATTCCGTTCGATACGAATCCGCCGATGAAGCCCAGCGGCATCCGCATCGGCTCCCCCGCCCTGACCACGCGAGGTATGAAAGAGAATGAGATGAGCCAGATCGGCCGCTGGATCGCCGAGGTGCTTCTCCACCGCAGCGACGCGGCGGCGCTGAGCAAAGTGCGCAAACAGGTGCTCGATCTGTGCGAGGCGTTCCCACTTTACGCGGAGCGCAGGGCAAGAGTGCAGGCGGAAGTGAAAGCCTAATTCTGACGTATTGGCTATGACATCAGAAGAAGCCCGTCAGGCGATTATCGATGGCATCGACTACGCGGCCTATCGCGAGACGGATTCTTCGCTTTACGATTCCGATAAGAATCGCCTCTGGGGCTCTGAACACTACAACTCGGGTCGCTGGGTTGTTAAGCCGAGCCCTTGGGCGGAGGGCGATTTCGAAGAGAAGATGGCAACCTTACTCGGTATAGCCATCGTACTCAACCGCTCAGTTCCGTCGTTCGCGGCGGCCCAAGAGCTTCTCGAGGATGAGGACTCTCTGCTCGGGCGGGTCATCCGGCGTGCGAAACGCTAGCCGAGGATTTTCATCTGTGTTTAAATGCCTGCGGTGAAGATCGCCATCGACATACGGCGGATGACCGAGTTTGGCGTTGGCACCTACATCCGCAACGTGGTTCGCACTCTGGACCGGCTCGATCATGAGAATTCATATTTTCTGATCGGATCGCCGGCCAAGGTCGAAGAGATTGGCGCCCTGCGGCCTAACTTCCACACCATCCCGCTGCTGGCACCGGAGCGTTCACTCCAAGGCTATCGCGAATTCCGCAACGCGCTGAAGCGCCTGGATTGCGACCTGGTCCACATTCCCAATCTTTTTTCCGTGCCGCGAGCGCTGCCTTGTCCTTACGTGATGACCGTGCACGACATGCTCGAGCATATGTCGCGAGCCCGCGAGCAGAGTGGATTCTGGCGTTCGCTGTACTTCCAGATGACGAAACGGGTGCTGGCCGGGGCAGCGCGAATTTTCGCGGTGTCCAATTTCACGCGAAACGAAATCGAGAAACTGTTTGAAATCCCTGCCGAGCGGATCGAAGTTGTCTACAACGCCATTGACGAGCGTTTTCTGCGCGGCCACGCCAACACGGCCGATCGCGACCTGATCGCCCGCCGCTACCAGGTAACGTACCCCTTCTTGCTCTATGCGGGGAGAATCAGCCCGCACAAGAATGTCGTGCGCATGATTGAAGCTTTCTCCGCGCTGAAGACCGAATTGGAGAGAGATCAGGCATACCCGGATTTGAAGCTGATCATCATTGGTGACGATCTTTCCGGTAATCCGGACTTGCGGCGCACCGTGGTACGCAGTGGAGTGCAGAACGATGTGCGCTTCCTGGGATTTATTCCCATCGAAGTGCTGCGGATTTTTTATGACGAGGCGAAGGTGTTCGTGTTCCCGTCGCTGTACGAGGGATTCGGGCTCCCTCCGCTAGAAGCGATGGTGCACGGGACTCCGGTGGTGACGTCGAACGTCTCGTCGCTGCCAGAGGTGGTGGGGAACGCGGCGGTGCTGGTGAATCCGGAGAACGTGTTCGAAATTATGCGCGCCTTGCACCGCGTGCTGATGGACCAAGCGCTGCGCAACCGTATGAAGGAACGCGGCTACCAACAGGCGGCAAAGTTTTCCTGGGAGAAATCGGTGCGACGAATTTTAGAGGCGTACGCGCATGTCGTGGACGGCGATCCTGCACCTGCAGGGCGACAGTCCGCTGCCGATTGATGCTCGATCACCCCGCCTGACTTGTGTGCCTATTTCAACAGAGGCTGGCCGGGCGAGAGGATTGCAAGCTTGTGGAGCTTAGCAGTGATGCGCGAGCGGTCGGCATCGGTTTTGGCGGCGGCCAGACGCTTGCGCAACTGGAGAATTTTTTCCTTGCGGGTACGGCGCCGGCGAATCTCGGGTCGGCGGCTGGGTGCTGACATGAGGCGCTCCTGTAAAAGAATCCTAAAATTGTGGCAGCCGGACCTGTAAGCCGAATTCTCCCGGGCCGCCCTTTGCAAATTATAGTCGGGACTGGATTTAACCCGCAACCTGCGGGCTGAGTTCGAGATGCCCCGAGTCTCTAAAATCTTTCCAATTCCCTTACGTCTCGCTCGAACCCGGCAGGCCGGACGCTAAACGGACGCTACGGAAGATCGCCCCGCGATCACAGAAGTTTGATTCTAGGCGCGGGGGCCGACGCTCGGAGCCCGCATCAATCCTCCCCTTGCGCGCCATGGGCGCAGGCGTGCCTCTCGAAGTCCTCCTGCGCGACGCGGTTGAAGGCGAGCGCGGCGACCGTGCTCTCCAGGAGAGGGGTCGTCATGCCCCATGTGCAGCGGGAGCAGCACCAGCCGCTGAAGTCGTCGCCGTCGACCCGGACCAGGTGCTTGTCCATGGAACCTGCCTTTGCGTGTCGGGATCAGTTTCAGACCGTGATGCATAATCTGCCATGGGATCTCCCAGGCGGCCAAGTGCCGAAGGTGCTCCGCCGCAGCCCTGGCCGGAGGGCCAGGGCGGAGTATGTCCGGATGCCAGGCCCGACGCGCCGGGAACGTCATCAGGCGCTCTTCTTCGACGTGATGGCGCTGAAGGCCGACCAGCACTGCTCGATGTCCTTGCTGCCGCAGTGCGGACACAGGATCTCTCCCTCCTCGCAGTCGACGAGCGACAAGACCGTCGAGAAGAGCCTCTTGCAAGTGCGGCAGAAGAATTCGTATCGGGGCATGCGCAACCTCCGCGGGGAAGGAGTGGCCAGGAAAATTCTAAAACTGGCGACAGCGGAGCACAACAATATTGTCTGATCCACGAACTTCCCTCTCGGGACGCGAGCTGCGGCGAACGAGGTCTTATGCGAGCTCAGCGCACGAGTCCGACGATCCATTTCAACGCTGGGAGCCAGCGGTCGCTGCCTCCCCCTCCCAGAAACATCAGGAGCAGCAAGACAGCCGCGGCGCCGACGGAGAAGCGGAACGAGCGCAGCTTGCCGTCCGGGCCCTTCGTGAGCTCGACCTCCAGCGCCGGGGCGCGACCGCGACCAGGCCTATCGGGGCTAGCGTTCATCATGCACCCCGAGAAACCTCTCCACGTCGGCACGCCGGAACGCCCAGATCTTCCCGCCGTCGCCCAGCTTGAATCCGTGCAGCTGGTCAGTTTGCGCAAGATGGCGGACCATCCGGTTCTTACATCCGATTCGCCCGGCCACGTGATGAACCAGCAGAGGACGTTCGGCGCTGTCCCATCTTGGCGCTCGGCGACACTTCTCCTTGCTTTCTTCGGTTTTCACAGAACCCTCCTAGAATTGAAATCGGAGGGCGTGTTCTTTTTTAGGAAGAAGATTCTAGGCGGGTAGAGGCCGGAAACACACCCTCCGCGTCGTTGCGGCAAAGCGGCCTTCCGCTTCGATCGGCAACGCCGGAGGATGGGCGCTGTGGTGCAGGTACCAGGATCTCTCGCTCAGGAAGAGACCCACGGCATCGGCCAATCCCTTGCGGGATCGGAACCAGGTGACGATCAATGCTCCGATATGCCGGAGCAAACGTGCAAGCGAGCGGGCCTGCTCGAAGAAGCGCGACACGGCCTCGATGGAACTGGCGTAAACGAGGCCGTCGGCGCGGTAAATGGACACAAACGGGGCGATGCTTCCGCTCGCCGCAAACGGGAAGAGGACGGAAACGGCGTCTTCGAGGCGGTAATCCCACTCGCCGTCCGGGAGACCGTCGAGCACCTCGGCGTCAACGCTCCCCTCAAAGACGACGATAGACGCAGCCGATTCCAGCTTCTCGTCCAACGCCTCGCGCGCCTGATTCAGTTTGGCGAGACTTTGGAGCGAAAGCGGCGGGATGAAGCCGTCGTCCAGCCAAACGGTGCTGGCTTGCATCGCGGCAATGGTATTCCCAACCAGCCAAGAACCGCGGCCATCGCACTGATACCCCAATTCGTAGTTGAGAATCTCGCCGTACTTCTGGTGCTGGTCGAAATTATTCAGCACCAGGAACGGACTGGCTCGGCCAGTTGCATCAAGAATCTCAGCAGAGCAGGCGGGCGCCGTGCATGCGTTGCCGAGCCGGTTGGCTGGCACGTCCGAATTGGGGGACCAAGTCAGCATCCGACTCGATGTTAGCACCGAAGGTCCAGAGGCCGATCGTTCATTGCCGCAAATATTTCGAGGCTGGCAAAGCGCTGCAAAACACCGGAGAAATTCAAACAGAGAATAAAAAAAGAGCCAGGCGATGCTGGCTCCGAATGGAAGGAACTGGCTCCTGGTCAGCTCGGGAACGTGACCCTGGAGAACTCGATGTCCAGATCGTCCGCCCGCATCCCGTCGGTGATGTCGTCGATGAAGCGCTGCCCGACCAGGGAGGCATCGCCGAACCTGACGTGGTCCGGCGGCAGGTTGTCCTCCACCCACCGCCTGGCGCGGCGGGTGTTCGGGTGCAGCAGGAATATGGCGCCGTGGTCGACGACGTGGAAGTCCACCTTAGCGCGCGCCATGGGACCCTCCGTGCTTGAGGGGAAAGCTGACGATCCTGACGCGCCGATCCCAGCAGGCGCGGCATGGCCCGCACCTGTTCCCCTGCGCGCGGGCCGGGCATCGGTGGGCGCCGCGCGACGCGGCGTCGGGAGTCGACGAGACGGTGCTGACCGGCAGGCCGTAGCGTAGCGGCGGCGGGCCGTCCACCATGTTCGCGGAGTACCGGATGCAGAGGTTCGCGGGAAGGCGACCGCCCATGCGGCGCCAGGCCTCGACGGTCTGGCATTCGCGCGTGGGCAGCCAGAACCTCACCTTAGGCAGGTTCCGCGCGACCGCGACGATCCTCTCGAGATGCTGCACGCTCTGGATGTCGCCGGAATCGTGCCAGCGGAAATGCGCGTCGCCGGAGCGCCGGATCAGCGCGGTGATCGCCTCAACCCAGCGCGGATGCGAGAGGCTGGCGAGGCGTCGCTCCATCGCCTTCTTTACGACTGGGAATACATAGCGGCCGCGCAATGCGTAGCAATGGGAGCAGACGGCCTTAGGCATCTGCTGCAGAAGGCTGCCGATCCGGCAATCCCTGGCCGGCAGCGAGTAGGCGTGCCCCGGCATCTTGCTGGGATTGCTCAACGAGCCGCAGATGGCGACAGCCGCCTTCGTAGTGAGCGTAGGTGTCCATGGTTTGTTCATTCAGTCGCTCCAGAAAAAATGTGAAGGCAAAGCGAAGAGGTCGCAGGCAAGTGGCTATCGACCCTTGCCGAGCATCTTGCGGAGTACGGCGAAAGCCCTCTTGTGCGCCCTCTTCAAGGCCGGGGTTGGGCCTATCTTCTGCTCGATCAGCGCTTCGCCGACGGCGGTGACGAGCCCCTCCAATGCCCTCAACAGCTTCGCGTCCGGGCTCGGATTCGCCCGCTTCATGCGGTCATCCCGAAGAGCCGGCCGATCGCCTGCGTGGCAGGGAGCCGCGTGCTCATCGGCATCTCCTTGGCGCTCGCCGTGAAGGCGTTGTGCAGGCTCCAGGCCGTGCGCGGGGCGAAGTCCTCGACGTGCGGCTCGAAGTACGCGCGCGACACGTCCGGCAGGAACCGGAGCGGCATGAGGCCTCCCGCGAACGCGTCATGGATCAGCGCCTTCGCCTGGACCGCGTCGAGCCCGCGGCGCTTCAGGCCCTCGACCTCGCCCGTGAGGCGCCCGAAGTGGTCCTGGAAGCGGAGCACCGCGGTCGAGAGCTCGGTGCGGAGGTCGAGGCCGGACGTGTGCCTGCGGTCGAGCGCGATGAGGTCGCCCCGGAAGACCAGGTTGTCGCAGACGAAGACGGAGAGGCCGGCGCAAATCTGGATCGACATCGTCCTGTCGTTCGAGGTGCGGATGCCCATCGCCGCCTGCCCGTCGGGGGTGTCGCTGTAGGCGAGCTGGAGCACCCCGAAGAGGGTCGAGCCGTCGCGGCGCAGCGCGAAGCGCTCCTCGCGTATGCCGATCCTGCTCTCCGCAAGCGTCCGCTGCAGCGTCTCGACGAGCTCGATGTGCGGGATGGGTTTGAACGTGCGCGTCGCTTCAGAAACAGGGACTAATGCGAGCTGCTCGCGGGTGACGAGATCGGTGTCCACATGGGACAAGAGTTGCCCGTTGTCCATCTCATTTCTCCTTTTTGGGTTGTCGGTGGATTTGCGCCGCCGGATCGCGGCAAGGTGGGGGTGTGTCAACGAACTGTCCTCAGGTTAGGATCTTTCGCGCACGACAACTAGGCCGAACAATTTCGGAGAGGAGCGAAGCGGGCGCGCTTCCGAGCAAAACAAAAGAGAGCGGGAGGTGATTCCCGCTCTCTTCTTGCTATTTGCCTGCGCACTTATTTGCCTGCGCACTCGGCGCAGTTGCCGTCCACGTCGAGCGGCAATTCGCTCCTGAACCCCTCCGCTCCGCAGTTGGAGCAGTCGACCCAATTCTCCAGGCGCCCGTCGCCATTCACCACCGCCACGCGGCAGTCCTCGTCCACGAGGAACACGCTCCCGGAGTTCGGATTGAACTCCACCGCGACGCCGTCAGCCAGTCCGTCCTGGTCGCTCGCCCAGGCGCGATGCCCGTCCGAATACTTCGCGAGCAACTCGGCGGCGATCCCGATCTCCCGAAGGCCGAACTTCGAGAGATCCCGTGTGTTCTCGGTCATACTAATCATCTCTTCTTCCAGCTGTTGCTTGTTATCCGTGGCTCGTCCGCTGGCGACTCGCCACGCCCCGAGGGAAGCGAGCGGGGTCCCCCGCCCGCTCAAGGTGGAGCGCCGCAGGCAGAGACGTTCAAGGAGCCCGTCGAGATGGCGGGCTCTTGAAAATTGCGGACCTTGAACGGGCGGGGTGCTCGCTACCCTGAGGAGAAGGCGAGGAGCAGAAAAAGTCTCTCAGCCTCCTGCATCCCCAATCCATCCGAGCAAAAAGAAAGAGAGCGGGAGGCCACTCCCGCTCTCTGGCGCTTTAACAGCTTGCGAGGAGCGCTTCGGCCTCTCGCTCCAGCTCGGAGGCGAGCCACTCCTCGATCTCCCCGGGCGTCGGCTCCGGCTTGCCGTCGATCATCCCCGAGATGATCTCGTCCATCAGGTAGGCCGGGATGTCCCGGAAGTACCAGTTCGGAAGATTAGACATGGAATTGATTATCTTTTTCCAGCCGTTGCTTGTTATTCGTGGCTCGTCCGCTGGCGACTCGCCACGCCCCGAGGGAAGCGAGCGGGGTCCCCCGCCCGCTCAAGGTGGAGCGCCGCAGGCAGAGACATTCAAGAAGCCCGCGGGCGTTTTTAATTTTGGAGACCTTGAACGGGCGGGGTGCTCGCTACCCTGAGGAGAAGGCGAGGAGTAGTCCCTTCCTTCTTTTTCGAATCACAAAAGGTGGGCATGAGCCCGCTCTTCTGCTGTGAGCAGACACAGACACGTCTGACCGAAACACACTCGATTACGTCATTCTTTCGGCCGCGCGCAGAGCCTCCATCGGAGTGCCTGTGGCAATTGCCACTGCGGCCTTCGAATCCGCGTTCTTGCCCGCAGCGAGTCCACCGGCCTTCTGCAGGATATCCTTTTCGGACTCGCTCTTGAACCACTTCGCGCCGCCGAAACCTATCACGAGGGCGTTTGCGACGTCTCCGCTAGTAAGCCCTAGCGGCGCGGCATGAGAACTGACTAGGTCCAACGCGCCCATCGTCGCCCATGATCCCACCGCTGCAGCACAACCGATTATCACAACTCCGAGAAACCCGGGCTGCCATACGCCGTGTTCGGTCCTTGGCAGGTGTAATCCCGAGTCACCGATGAACACATTCATGAACCCGCCAATCGCGCCGATCGCTGCGATCACCGCGATAATCCAGTAATGCATAAAAACCTCCTTTCGCATTGCGTCGAGCCTAGCTGTCTTCTTGTCCCCCTTGGTCATTGCGATTTTGAAAAGAGTGAATCGAAGTCGAGCGTGATCCCAATCGTTCCGCGCACATCGCTTTCCTTTATCAATTCCGTCCTGTTGGACGCGGTGATCGAAATCGGAATCTTCACACCGGCGCCCTTTATGGGAACGCTCAACGTCGCCTGGAATAACCCAATATTTCCCCTGCGGCTCTCGGCAACGCCGTTTACCAAGATTTTCTGGCCAAGCGGCTCCTCCAACAGGGAAAGGAAGAGGCCGGAAAAAGTAAGAGTGGACTTTCCCAGCTGAGGCAGCACCGGGAGTGGAATGTCAGTCTGAGCGGAGAATCGGTAGTCCCGAATCGTGCCGCTGGTGCTGCCTGCAGGGAGAGACGTAAACAGAGTAGTACTGGCATTCAAGGTGAACTGGCTTCGGCCGACAAACGGAAATTCGCCGATCAGATTGATATTCGAAAGATTGGGTAGGTGGCCGTTTGTGGTTGTGGTCCCGCCTGATTGAGGGAGCACGGTTGCGGACTGGAGGGTGTCAGTGTACTCGATGCTAATGGCAGGGCTCTTCTCGATCAATTGAACCACTTCACCCTTCTGCTTCGAGTATTCCTCGGCAGCGGCAGCTACCGGCTGCAGGGCGATCCGAACGTCTTCGTATTGCCCGAAGGTTTTGACGTAGTCATCTGCGATGTTCGTGATCGTGGTTCGGATCTCGGGATCGGATGAGGCAGCGCCCAGCCTCTTGGCTGCAGCATCGGCGCGGATTTGCCACTGATGCAAATCCTCGGAATGCGTTGTGGCGATCACGTCGTGCGCCTGACCAACGCGAGTTGCCAAATCCGTCAGACTACGGTTGACGACGGACGCCCACTGTTTTATGTAGCGTCTGTCGCGAGGATCGCGATGGTTATAGAGATCAAGATGCACCGAATAGCCGGCAAGCGTTCCCTGCGACGAGCTCGCCTGTGAATTGCTGTTGCTGGCATAGGAAACCGAGAAAGACGCGAGCGAGACGAGGTTCACAGCGGTGTTGTCTTGATAGGCGCGATAGCTCTCAACATAGTCCTTTGCGTCGAAAGCTTTGAGAATGTTCGCTACGTTCCCCCGGAACGTTATCAGATTGTTTTCGACCGACTGCGTGAGAGCACCGTGCTCGACAGCAAATCCCATAAGCCAAGGAACGCTGGCCTTGCTGGTAGCGGACGTGGTGTCCCCTGACCCCGCTGAACTTGACGTCTGTTTGTCCAGCCGCTGTTGTTCCGCACCCTGTAATGCCGTATGTTCCGCCTTCTTAAAGGCAAGATATTGCTGATACGAGGTCGGGTCGTTGATGAACGATGGGTCCCTGGAGTTTGCTTTGTAGATTACAAGCAGGTTGTCGATGTACTTTTCGGAGCCACTAGCGCTACTAGGGCTCGAATTTTCATTGACTGAACCAGCCGGCTGGGCTACGGGTTGTGCATTGGCGGCAGCCGGCTGCTGGCCGAGGCAAGTGGCGTCTGCAAGGAGAGAAA
Organism: uncultured Acidobacteriaceae bacterium; assembly: GCA_963708335.1. Classification (GTDB taxonomy): domain Bacteria; phylum Acidobacteriota; class Terriglobia; order Terriglobales; family Acidobacteriaceae; genus Sulfotelmatobacter. The sequence continues at coordinate 1,504,691 of OY970205.1, forward strand.
TCCCCCATAAGAGAATGATGGTTGCAGCTTTAGCTTGCATAATGCCCTCGATTGTCTACCGCGCCGTAAATGTGTATTCACGTGATACAGGGCCCGCTCCTTTGGGAACAACAACCCGGTCTTCGCACACCGGGCCCGACGGGTCTGTGAACGTTAGCGTGTATGTTTCCTGCGGGTCTGGGTCGTTGCTCGACACCTGCTCGTCAAATTGCCCGTTGAAGCGCACCTGGTTTCCCGAGGCATTTGACATCACGAACTCGCGAGTCTCTCCCATACCGTCCGGATCGGGACGTATGTTCTCCCAGTTGCTGTTGTATGGCGGCGTCTGGAAGCCAGCCAAGTATGGGCGCTTGTCAACTCGCACTTTCATCGTGACCCGTGCGCTCTTGTTCGCTACACAAGTCGGCATTTGATGCCTCCTTCCGGCACTTTTTGAGCGCTGATTTGTCCGGTGTCTTCCGCGGCAGATAGAGGTGCTGACCCTTTGACGAGTGCGTCCATGTGTCCTCCTTTTCAAAGCTCCTGAGCACGCGCAGCTCGTGGAGAATCTCTCGGGCACCCGGAGTCAGTCAGAGCGCTTTCTAGATAAAGAGCCCTTCGAGTCGACGAAATCGACTAGGTAGCCAAACAACAGATTCGCGAAATGCGCGGCGCTGGGGGAAACGCCCTGGGACTGCATTGTCTGTTCTGGGCCCATCGCCTCAGGGGGTGTGGTGTTCCTGATGGGAACTGCGCTTCGGAGAGGCGATTCGTGCAAATTGTAGCCCTGGCCCACAGAGAGGAAACAGGAAAGTGCGCCTTGTTACGAAATCGGAACGATCCCACTAAAGTAGAAAGGCGGATACCACAGGATGATTACTTACACGTTTTCACCATCATTAGGCGCCAGTACTCTTTTCGTGGGGTTCGTCGAGAGTCAGTCTGCCTAGGTTTTCGTAAGCATTATTGTCGAGTTGGGTTTCAATATCGTTCTTCGTCTTTGCGAGCTCGTCTCTTAGGCCGCCAACAGAGTTGATAAGTAGATCTGCAGACTTCTCGGGCTCTCGGTCTCTAATCTTCACGATGTCAACTATCTTTTGATTGTGCGACGACACAATTTGTCTTCGTACCCTTTCGTATGCACCTTTTGCAGCTGCGACTGCTAATAGGCGGCTCATGTTAGCGAATACTCTCTCAAGAGCCGCCATCCCCGTTATTACCCCGCCGAGCACTTGGGGGACATTGCCCTTGACGAACCCTGTGGCGATGACGAGGCTGCTAAGGACTGAGATCACTTTCAATGTAGTTGCGGTCAGTTTCCGCCGCTGATGTTCTGTTCTGAGAGCTGCGATTCGCTTGTCCAACGACTCAACGCTCTCCCTAAACTGCGCCTGAACTAACGCTGCCGCATCTCGGAAGTCCGGCGGCAAAGCGGGAAACGACTGCAGCTCATTAGCCCCGGGCATATGTCCGTTCCTCTTCTAATCGGGACACCTTCAATTTGAACTCGCGCTCATCGCCGCTCATATCTCGGACTACAACCCTGATGTGACCCGAAACGCTTTCAAATATCATCGACGCCTTTACCTCGATTGACTGTCCAGACTGCATCGAATAACTGCCGCACTCGTCGCACGTGGTTAGGTTAGGGGGAGAGGGCGGCTCTCGAAAACATTCGATGGCAACAAACAACGGTCCCACATCGGACCAGGCTTGCAGTAGTCGGCTCTCGCCTGGTGCGATGGAGGCCTCAGAGAAATCAACCCTGGTAATCATTCAACTCCTGCTTTCGGGCCGTTTGTTGAACCCGATCGTCTCCACCTGGTTAGAGATTGACGGCTTTAATAGCTATACTTCGCCCATTAAAGCCTTGCGAGCCACGGTGTCCAAGCCAACAAAGGTCACCCGGACATTGCCTTGGATATCGTTTTTTACTGAATCTACTGCGCTTTGCAAAGCTCACTGAACACGAGACAGCCTGCCATGCAAACTGGGTTAAGACATGAATACAGCCCGCGTTACACAAATCGTCTACCGATTGAAATCGACCGTCCCTGGGAAGTGCGGCGGATGGTGGCACACCACAATATCATGTCAACAGGGAAATGAGTTCCGTTACGAAATCCGAACAGGCGCAAAAAAGACCGCTCAATGGCGGTCCTGGTGGGTGCGACTCGTCGCCACAAAATTCGGATTCTGCATGGACTCTTGCAGGACGCGGAGGTCGAAGCTCGCCTCCGCGATCTCGCCCGATCTCCTTTCGCTCTCCTGAAAATCCTTCTCTACCTTCTGTTGTCGGCGCTCGCAGCGTTCGACGAACCGATCGAAGCGGTCGCCGCCGAAAATGCGATCAGCGGTCCGGCGGTAAAGCTCCTCGGCCCTCCAACAAAGCAAGGTGATTCTTGACCCTGCCTGCATCCTGAGGGGTCGGAGCATCAGCCAGATGAACTGGAAATGAACTACCCATATTCGCTGCCTGAAGGGCACCTCATCAAAAGCGCCCGCGTCGATGAGCGCTCTGCGCAGATTCAGGGTGGATCGAAAAACATCGCGCTGATTGGAAATCCACTGCCGCATCCCTGCCTCCTTCGGTGGGCTGGAGTGGTCCGCAAAGGTTCTACGGACCCCAGTAAGCCCGGCCGAGGATTTTTTGGAAAGGGGCGACTATTTAGTGAAGCATATGGGCGGGAATTGTCAAGGGCGGTTGTGCCTTTCCGCCAATCGAACGCCGGCTCATACTGAAGGATATTCTTAAAGCACTATGAATGAGTGAGAATGAAACATCACGCCGCTTGTTCATCGTTTCAGCGATCGGCGCCGCAGTTGTGGCAACCATTACGCTGCTTTATGCGGGCTATTTTGAATTGGCCGCGATTCTTGTGCCAGTCTCGATGCAGATCGCCTTTATCCTGCGCTTCAGCAATAGATTTCGCCAGGTCTGGTCAGATGCTCATTTACGCGATCAGGCGCTCAAACTCAGTATCACCACTGCCGCGGCCGTTCTGACTATCGTTGTCTTTGGCGATCTGTGCATCAGTGGCGCAAGAGCGACCTATGGCCCCGGCTTGGACGCGGCAGCATACAGTGGCGGTATCTGCCTGCCATTTGCGATAGCTGGTTACGTGGTACTAACAATCGCAAGCGGCCTGCTTGCTCGACTATTGAGTGCCAAGTAATACGCGCTCACGGACGAATACTTGTGAATGTATCTCCGTTCAGAGGTTGATTCAACTCGTCAATCACAAGTTGCGGTGTGCCTGACTGGGCTGCAACCAGGTTGTTGATTAAAAACGACCAATCCCGCGATAGAACATCTGGCCCGAAATCAAAGAGGGGATGCACGATGGTATGTATTGCTGGCACCCGAACTCGTGAGATGGCACTAACTGGCGTGGGAAGACCCAATGCCTCAAATGCGAGCCCTTGGGCTTCTTGGCTTCTCTCTGACACGATCAGATCATTAAGCTGACCGTTGAACACAATTGGAAAGCCGCCAAGGGGAAGAACTGATGGGCAAAGGGTGCCAGTCGCGAATGTCACCAAATTACCCTCAGCAGCGAGTGTCTGGCCAATGCTGGCAATGCCAACTATCATGTGAGCGCGCAGGGGAACTTTCTTCGTGGCACTTATCAGCGTCAGCGCATCACTACCAACGGATAAGTCCCTGATTGCGCCGGCGTCAACACCAAGTCCGATTTTATTAAAGAGACTATGGCATAAGCCCGCGGTATTTAGCAGATTGGCGGCGAACTCGCTTCCGCGGTGTGGCGTATCGATGGTGATCAATTTGTGAATCACTCCGCGCTGATAATTGGTAACATTGAGAAAACTCGGACCGAGTACCATTGCGCGGATCACATCGCCACCCATACTGTGCGCAACTACATCAGCCTGAATCGCAGCTACCATCGACTGATGTTTAAACAGAGCAACGGAGCCGAGTAACTGAGGTAGTACGACAGCAGCGTTCACCATGAAGCCTGCAGCATTTGTTGGTTTGTAGTCGGCCCTGAATACGGTGAAGCGTACGTCTGGGCAGGTTGCCGTTGGAGTCGGACAGAATAAAGGACTGAAGAAGTCCCACGCGGTCCGATCACTCCAGAGGCCATGCACCAGGACGACAGGAGGTCTCAGAACTTCAATCGGCATCTCAAAGCCATAACCGGGTGTGTTAATCGATCTAACCTGCAAGAATTCCGAACGTCGTACGAGAGGAGCATCTGTTCCGGCTGGTCGTGGAAAATCCACTGGAGCACGGTAAATGGCGAACGCCATTGGACCTATAGTCGTATTCACGGCCGTAACTGTGACGGCACCGGCACCTTGGAAGCTGGAATCGCCAATTCGTGCCAAGCCGCCGTCCTCATCACTCGAGGCACTCTGGACACGTTGGTCATTCAGAATCGCAATGGAAAACCGCTGGCCGACGCTCTGTGCAGAGAACCGAAATACTATCTGCGTAACTCCATCAGCCGCGACACCTACAACTCGGCGGCCACCGGTCGCGAGCAGATTGGGATCAGTCGACACCCCCGGTCCGCTCAAGAGTGATGGTACCGGGTCGACTAAAGCGAAACGGGGTGGAGGTGGTGAAAACAGTATGTATGTTCCACTGAAGCTAACTGAGCCGCCCGCCGGAAGAGTCTGGATTTGCGACGGTGGCGTTATGTAGCCATCAACTGGGCCGAACGTTATCGTGTATGTCCCAATTGGTGCATTGTTGAAGGTCGCACTCATTCCGCTGCCAGAGAATGTCGTTGGTCCCGTCAGGCTGAAAGTGGCGCTTGGAGTATTCGTTGTGACAGCGATGGTACCTGTCATGATCACGCTGCCTTGCAGCGGGATTGTCGTCCCAGAGCTCGAAACATTGCTCGTGATGGTTACGCTGCCTGAATTGGGACCCGCTCCTGTCGGGGAGAAGGTCACATCGAAACTGCCGGACGCACTTGGGGCAATGCCAGTTACGATATTGGGCGAGAAATTCTGGAGTTTGAACGGATCCTGTGTGGATATATCCGAGATCAAGAGAGTCGCTGTGCCCGGATTATTGACCGCGACCGTCACGGGTGCGCTAGTCGTGTTAATGAGCGTGGGCTGAAACGTTATCTGAGTGGGCGTGACGGCGATTCCGGGCTGACCAGCGATGCCCGAGATTTTGGCAATGAATACGTCCCCGCCACCTCCCATATTTGCCGACTGCAAGGCGTTGGCGAGCGGGAAGTTGGTAGAATCCGTAGTGCCCGTTATGTAGGCATTCCCTGCGGCGTCCAGCGTGAGGGCGCGACTGTCGTCGGTGCCACCTCCACCGAGGTAACTGGAGTAGACGAGGGCCGTCCCTGAGGGATTCAGTGTGGCCACGAATGCGTCCACCCCACCGCCACTTTGGGGTTGAAGAGCATTTGCCGTCGGAAAGTCAACCGAGCCAGTCATGCCGGTGACGTATGCATTGCCAGAGGCATCCGCGGCGATTCCCGCGCCGAAGGCCGCATCTTCGCCGGCGGTGCCGCCCAGATACGTTGAATATAAGAGGGCAGATCCTGCGGAATTAAACTTTGTTATGAAGATATCGCCACAATCCCCGAAGCTATTCACCGCGCACTTGGCCTGAAGCGGGCTCACGGTGGGAAAATCGAGAGCAGTCGTCTCCCCCACGACATACGCGCTCCCCGAGCCGTCGACAGCGACGCCCTTTGCGCTGCTGCCAGCGGCGCCGCTGGCATCCGGGGTGCCTCCACCGAGATACGTCGAATAGACAAGGGTGGAACCAGCGGCATTGAGCTTTGCGACAAATGCATTGCTACAGGATCCGTAGGGCACTTGGAGTGCGCACGCGGGCTGCAGAGCGTTGGCGGTAGGAAAATCAAGTGAAGCAGTACTGCCTACAACATAGGCGTTGCCGGCAGCATCGACGGCAATCGCAACACTTTGGTCGGTGAGACTGCCTCCGAGGTATGTTGAATAGACAAGAGCGGAGCCCGTTGAGTTGAGTTTGGTTACGAAAGCGTCGATAATCCCGCCGCCGTAGTTCGGCTGCATTGGATTCAGCGTTGGGAAGTCAGTAGAGGTGGTCCAGCCCGTGAGATACGCGTTCCCGGAGCTATCGACAGCAATTCCTAGCCCGTGATCCTCTCCGGTTCCCCCAAGGTACGTTGAGTAGACGAGTGCATTTCCGGCTGCGCTCAGTTTTGTCACATAGGCGTCTATCGGGGTAGAGCCTGCACGGAAACCGATACTTGTCTGGAACGCGCCAAACGTAGTCGGGAAGTCGGGGGAATCGGTGCTCCCAGTCACGTACACGTTGCCGCTTGAGTCGACGGCTATGCCGCCTGCGTCGTCATAGCTTGATCTGCTCCCACCGAGATACGTGGAGTAGACAAGGGCGGAACCGGTCGCGTTGATTTTGGACACGAAGATATCGAGACCACCGCCGTTGGTCGGCTGCAAGGGGTCGTTCGTCGGGAAGTCTAACGAGGTCGTATGGCCGGTGATGTAGGCATTGCCCGCGGTATCCACCGCAATTCCCTGTCCGATATCGAGCCCGCTGCCCCCGAGATAGGTGGAGTAGGCTAAGACGGGGTCGATGATAAGAGGCTTGGCTCGATCATATCGAGAAATATCAAGAACTACTCTCTTGCCTTTGCATCTGTAGCGGGCGGAGACTATTTCCTTTTCAGTGCCGTGCATTTGATACGCCAGCGGTTTCTTCAAGCGGATTTCACCGGCATGCGTCACTAACATAAGGTCGCCATCATCGTCGATTCTTGTACGAGCGCGGCGAATATCCAGTTGGATGATATGAGGATTTGCCCCAGGGGCTATCGAGAAATCAAATTCAAGATTTCGTTCAGCGCCGTGGAAGACGAGATCAATACCTGGATAGACGCCGGAATACTTCACTCGTTCGTACGACGGAACTCGTGCGCGCCATCTTTTCGGGTCGTTGCCGACGAAGTAGTTGCTCGTGCCGGGCAGTTCGCCGACTCCAGCGATCCTCGGGCGGCTGTTGGCTCCAAACAGCCGCATCCGGATCGCACTTGCACCGTCCTTCTGTTTGCTTTTCAGCGCAAGCACGGCTTCGTCGGCTGTCAAGAAGAGCGTGTAGCCTCTGCCGCGGGACAGGAACTTCACTCGGTTGTCGACCTGGCCCTGGTTCGGTTCAAAGCTCATCGGCAGCTTGGCGTAAGCGGCGACCATTTGCACGGATGGAGGGACGGGGCGAGCGGCCATTCGCTGTGCGGTGCGTGCTACCGGAAGCGACTGCGCCAATGCGAACTGGGAAAACAAGAAACAGGCAACGAAAGCAAGCCAGAATGTCTTCACCTTCATCACGCGCCTCCCGAGAGAAGAGCGACCGGTCACACTTCGATCGTGCGACCGGTTTCGTTCGGCCTCTGAACGGGGCCTGTCGCCTAGGGGGTGCTGCAGCCCGGCCAGGGCTGCTCTTCGGGTGGGCGGTGTGGGGACCAATGCTTCGCGAAGCGTCACGCGTTGTCAGTGACACCCGTCACGGTTGCGTGTGATGCAAGTCACGGCTTAGTGCGATTCAAAGCCCCGTGCTTCTACTCTCCCGATTGGGTTCGCTCGGCCTGACGACGCGTGCCGGACGCTGGAGCAGCGTCAAAGAAGACCGCGGATTGAACGGACGGGCGAAGTGTGCGCCCGCGGAACGGGGAAGTCAACAGAATGAAAAAGCCCCGATTCGGCGAGTCGGGGCTTTCATCACTTTTCCTTCATGCCGGGCTACACGCGGCGGCTATGCCCGTGTGGATGTTAGCCGCCACGGAAACTTTCATTGGCGCCTGGCGCCCTTCCCGTGCACCGATCGGGGCTGGAAGCTGCGCTCCTCCAGCCAGCGCATGACCCGGTGCTTGGGGAAGCGGACGTTCGATTCGATCCGCACGTAGGGGATCAGTCCGCGCTGCACGTACCCGTATATCGTCTTGCGATCGATCTGTATCACCGCCTCGAGGTCACTTGCCGTCAGCATGTCGGGCAGCGCCTCGAAGCCCGCGAGGATCGGCGCGCTATGGCCCATAGGCGACCTCGAGCTGGTGTTGTATGCACATCTCCATAGAGTCACTTTCCCTTCTGAGCGGCGGTACCGCCCGTCTGTCAGCGCGTCGCGCTCATAACGCGACATGCCGGGGTTCCTTGTCAGGCAGTCGGGCGCTGCAACGTCCCGACCGCAGAAGAATCGGCTCCTTTCACGATCGAATCCTTGGAGCGCGCCTAGAGGAGGGAGCATGGCTCGTCCTTCCCAGGCGAAGTCCAAATCTTGTCAAACACCTTGGCGGGGTCCGCCAGTGGAAGCTGCTCTTCCGTGGCGAAGAGGAACTTGGCGCGGAGATCGCGCGCGTCCAGGAGGGCGGCACTGGCTGCGCTCACCAGGTTCCGGCAGCGGGCCCGGCTGGAGGTCACAGTGAGCACGCGAAACTTCCTGATGCCGAACCTCTCGGTGTGCCTCTGCGCCTTCCAGTAGGCCGCATAGCCCAGGAGCTTCAGCGTGAAGCGCTTGATCGACATGGAGCCGCAGTCGGCTTCGGCGAAGTAGTGCGTCCTGCCTTGCGCATCCCGGATGGTGAAGAAGCCGTCTGCGGCCACCGGGACTGTCGCGTACCTCTCGGGGAGCGCCACCTCGATCGAGTCCTGGATCTCCCTCCCCTCTCGCCAGGAGAGGAACTGGAGATCGGGGTTTGCTTGACAAGCGAGCATAAACGTGGCACGGATGTGCGAGACGAGAAGGCGGTGCGCGACAAAGAACTCGCGCAGCTCGCGGTTCTGCGCATTGCGGTCGGTCTGCGTGGCCTTCGCGATGAGCCCCGCCTTCTGGAGGGTCTGGACGCCCTTGTTGGTGATCGCGTACACCATCTTCGTGCTGCCGCCGCCGTCGACGAATCGCCGGCGGAGGCGGTCCAGGTGGCCGTCGTGGAAGAGCCTCTGCAGCCGCCGAAGGATGCCCTGGTCGCTTCCGGCGACGAGCGCGCAGATCTGCTCCGAGGTGAGGAGGCGGAACGATTCCACCGTGCGCAGGATCTCGAGATCGCGCGGCGTGAGGACGCAGCGGACCCCGGTCGTCGTGCGGCGGTAGCGCGGGAGGCGATTGTTGATCGCGGTGTCGGCCGTATCATTCATGGAAGTCCTCGGGCAAATCGTCCGTTTGCGGGGACTGGACGTCGCCTTCGATCGGCGTTCCGTCCTGCTTTTTAGATTTAGACTCACCTGCATTGCGGCGGCGGCGCGGGAGCGGCGGGTACACCTTGAGATCGGGGGTTGCGATGTCGAGGACGGGACGGTTGAAGATCTTGACGAGCGCCTCTCGTTTCTCGAGCGACATGACCCGAGTGGCGAGCGTGTGCCACTGCTCGTCCAGGCTCCAGTACGAGGGGGTGGATTCCTCCTTGAACTCCTCGTGCTCCGTGACCCAGGGATAGCTCCGCGCATGGGCGCTAGCCTGCACATATGCGCTCGATTGGCTGGCGGAATGGCTTGAATTCGAGCCGTAAGACGAGGTCAGAGCCCAGTGCAGAGTCGCGTCGTCCAGATGGATCGCGCCACCGCGCGAGTCCCCGTCAGAGCGCGAACTGCCGTCGTTGGAGCCCGTCGAGTCCGCCTGGGAGGAGCTCTCGCTCTCCGAGAACGATTCCACCTCCTTCTGGGTCAGAACCGGCCGGAACTTCGTCTGGAAGTTCCGGTACTTGATCCGATCGCCGCGAACCTCGGCCGCGAACAGCTCGCGCGCAAGGAGCTGGGCGTCCTCGTATTGGTGCCCGCCGAGGACGACCTTGATCTTCGCGCAGGCCATCAGCGCGCTCTTGAGGTCGGGGTCCAGCTGCTCCAGCCGCTGATGGACGAGCATGAGGTGGACGCCGAACTTGCGGAACTGGTCGAGGCTCCGGGCGAGGTCGGTCGTGACGAACTGCGGGAACTCGTCGATGGCGAAGACGGCCAGCCTCCGGCGGTGCCTGGGGCGGCGCTTCGTGGCGTTGTAGAGCGCGTTCACCAGCATCGTGCCGACGAGCGACTGCTCCTGCGTGGACATGCCGGAGAGATCCGCCACCAGCACGCAGCCGCGATCGAGGAGATCGGGGATTTGCAGCGACCTGTGCCGCCCGTCGAACAGGCGCGTCAGCGCCGGGGTCGCCATGACGCGGTTCAAGCGGGTCAGCGTGCTCTCGAAGCGCTCCCGTTTCTCGGAGAGCGGCATCTGCTCCGTCTCGCCCCACATCTGGCGGGAGCGCCCGTTGTCGTCTATCGCGGCGAGGGCGTTCTCGCGAAAGGCGCGATTCGAGGCCAGGAGGAACTCGTGGCAGCGCCCGAACGAGAAGCGGTTGGCCGCGAACGCGGTGAACATGATCTGCATGATCTTCTCCATGCGGGGCGTCTCGTTGAACGACCGCTCGCCGAAGATCTTGAAGAAGGCCTCGAGCGTCATCATGGCGATCTCGGCGGGCTCCGCCAGGCCGCAATCGAAGGGGCTGAAGCCGGTGGTGTTCGCCAGAGAGGCCGGCTTGAAGTGGATGATCTTGCGGTCGCGCACCAGCCGGGGCTGGCGCAGGAGGAACTGCAGGTAGGAGTCGGAGAGCTCGCCGTGCGGCTCGATCGTGCTCGGGGCGGTGCCAAGCCGGACGTGGCCCCTCACAATGTGCTCGGCGAAGAAGCTCTTGCCGAAACCGGGCGGGGCTATGAAATGCGCGGCCGTCTCCGCGTAGTCCTCCGGTTCGAGAAAGTACGGCCGAGCGCTGCGCGCGCCGCGGCCGAGAAATACGGCGCGACGGAGCCTTGCCATGGCGATTTCATAGGCATCCTCGTGTCGGCTCATCGTTCTACCTCCTCCGAAGTTTGCTCCATGAATTCCTGAATCGATAGCGGCAAAATATCGTGCCGGAAGTCAAAGCTGTCGAGGATCGATTGGATGCGGGTGCGTTTTTCACCGAGCCGCATGTTCACGTCTTGGTAGATCGCGATGGTGCGCGCTTTGACCCTGGACAGCTTTTCTTCGGCATGCCATGCGGCAAGCTCTTCCGCATCGAGATCGATCAGGCACTTCGTCTTTGCCTTTCTTTTTGTCTCGGCGCGACGACGGGCGTCTTCTTCCTCCACCGAGGGCGCGACTATCGGAGGTGGCGCCGGTGCAGGTACCGGAGGAGGCGGCGGCGGGGCAGGTCTCCCGACCAGTCCGTGCTTACGGATCTCGGCCTGCACCCTCGCCTCTTCGAGCTGCCGCTGCAGACGCGCGTTGGCAGCAACGGCCTCCAATTTCTGCTGCTCCTCCAAGGCCGTCCGCGCCGCCCGGATGCGATCTATGTACCGTTCGTGACGCTCACGGCTTATCGCGCGAATCTTCGCCTCCACCTGCTCGAACTGGTCCAGGCTCGCGATGAAGGTGCCGACGAGCGCATTGACCGCCCTGCCGCGCTCCGTCTTCACGGCGATCCTGTAGTCCATCCCGCCGAAGATCTCCCTGAAAAAGCCCTCGGGGTCGTCGAGATTCATCGTTCCGAGCGACGCCTTGAACAGCTGCTCAAAACGCTCGAGCACCGCGTCGAGCGCCGGAACTTCCGGCTCCTCGCTCCTGCCAAGAATCCGATCGAGCTGCGTCGGCGTGACGATCTCGCCTTCGAGCGGCTTGCCCTTGTGATCACTCATGCAGACCTCCTGGGGTTGTAGGGAATGTGAGAGGAAAATCGAGAGGGTTGAAAATGCTCGCCGCTGGCGGCGAGCAGCAGGATCACCATCAGCAGCATGGTGGCGACAAGCGAGCTCGATCGTTGCTTGCGAAAGAACATCGTTCCTTCCTTTCTCGTCTTGCGGCGCCCCAAAAACAGAAAGGCGGCCCGCGCGACATTCGCGACCTTGCGGTCGCAGTGGGCCATGCCCACAAGAAAACTCGCGGCCAAACACCACGGCAGGCGCGTCTATGACACGCTCTCGGCCCAGTGTTCCAACCACATTCCCCGCCGGCGAGAGAGTTTTCTGAATGTCAAGCGGGCCGCCTCAAAAGCAGCCGAACTCGACCTTGCTAACTACGGCTTCGAGCAACAAACATCATCCAGCAATACGACGTTCCGAGCGTTCACCGGCGTTGGACCCGCTCTGCGAGCGGGTCTTATCACATCCTCTCAATTATGGCGAACCCTCGCAGCAACATTCAATACCCGACAGTACATCCATCGCTCACGAAGGTACATCGCTCGCGGAGCGGAGATTCAATACACTCCCCCCGGAAAAATAAACTCATTTCCTATGATGAATATTCTTGCGCAAAAGATGGGTGGCGCAAGACTCCGGCAATGACGCTGGTCGGGGCGGTTCGTCGGGGGCCGCGTTTTCTCTGCCCGGCGCATCCGTCCTCGCCATCTCCATCATGCAAGTAGGGCCGCAGCGGCGCGCCTCGCCTGCTCCTTCGAGCGACCTGTACGCGAACAGCCGTCTGCTTGGCCCGTCACGTCGGAGAGGAGAAGCGCGCCGCCGTGTCCTTTGCGTCTAACTCTGCTGTGCGAGCGCCGGGCAGCAAGAAAACCGAGCCTCCCGACTTCGACCTTTTTGGCTCGTTACAAACCCACTCAGTTGTGAACGAGCCCGAATCGACGGCCCACCCAGGGCCGGAGATGAAGCCGGAGCCCGACCGCGGTACCTAACCTTGCCCCATCCAAACTCGACAGCCCGCCAGACACACGCCAGCCAGCCCAACGCGATTCCATCCAAGCACCCAGACGTGACGCACTCCCGAAGTACGCAGGCAAGGTTAGGGGTCGGGGCCGGAAAAAGGTCGAAGTCGGGAGGGCACCGAACCGACATGCAGCCGTGCTTTGTGGGAGTTAGATACGGCCGCCTCTACATACCTAGGTGTGTAGGGCCGTATCTATGCCCACCTGACCCACCTGCCTGGTCTCGAGCCTGGCGCTCGCCATGCGTAGAGGCCAAGGCTGCCGAAGGCTCGGGCGCCAATCAAGGCGCCCTGGGTCACACGGCTGTCATGGCGGCGAGGTTCCCTCCCGACGAACCGCCCCGACCAGCGTCTGCCGGGCAAGCAAATGGCTTTGCTTGCCGAGTGCAAAGAATTCATTGAGTCGGTTCTCCTAGGGGTTGCTTTGAGGAAGGGTGCTGAGTTCCGGGACTCGAAACTCGATCCTGAAGTCCTTGTCCTTTATCGTGATTTTTTCAACGAGATTCCAGAGTGCATGCTTCCGCTCAGCGGGGTCGGAGGACTCCCACAGCTCATCGAACCTGTCTCGTAGCTGTTCGAACATCTCACGGGTGAACTGCAGCGAACCCAGCTCCTGCAGAACGCGTTGTTTCTCGGCAATCGAATCGCGCAGCTGACATTCCAAAGCAGCGAGTTGATCTCGCCTCTGCAGGAACTCGGGTTGACTGATGTGGCCGGTCTCATACAGATCGAACAGCCGAGTCGTGCGGACCGGAAACTCGGTCAGCTGCTTTTCAAGCCGGATGATTTCGGTCCCGGTGCTCCTGACGGTGCCGTCCCGCTGGGACCTCCGGACGTTGGCAAAGATGTCTTCCTCTTTGAGTATTTGAACGATGTGGTCGCGAACAGCGGCTTCCAGGTGAGTCCGTCGAAACGAGTTCAGGGTGCAGCCACCGGTTTGGTGGTATCTTCCGCACACATAGTATCCACCGCCCCAAGAGCCTTGCTTGCACATTGCACTTCCGCAATGACCACATTTCAGCAATCCGGAAAGGAGAGTCCGCGCACCAAAGGCTCTCGAGTTCTTTGCCTTCCGGGTGCGCAATTCCTGAGCCGACTGCCAATCCGACTGCGAAACAATAGGTTCGTGCTTCCCCGGATAGATGGACCATTCTTCGCGAGGTTTCTGCCGCTTGCCACGGTGAAAGTCGACCCGAAGCAGTCCGCAGTAGAATGGATTCATTACGATTCCTCGAATCGTATTTCCACTCCAGAGCTTTCCTGATCGAGACGCAATCGCCGAACGGTTCAGATCCCGTGCAATGTGCAAGAAGCTCTCGCCGCTTAGATACTCGCTGAACATTCTCTTAACGATGGCTGCTTCTGCGGGATTGACCTGCCGCGGCAGGCCGACCGGTTTGCCGTTTTCGACGGAATAGGAGACCCGATACCCATAAGGCGGCGGTTTTGTCATGAAGCCCAGCCGATGGCGCTCCTTCAGTCCTTTTTGGAGAGTCCGAAATCGACGACGGTTGTCGAGGCCGGAGGTGAAACCAGCCATCTCCCGAAGCATGTACGGGGTGTCGTTCTCTCGCGGCTCGTACACCGAAGGCTCGTAAATCGGAATCGGCTGTTTGACGCTCGTAATCTGTTTCTTCATTTCGTCCACTCTATCCAAAATGTACCCAGCGACGCCCCGCTTATCCCGATAGAACCGGTCGAAATCCCATGCAATCACCAAATCCCATGTATTGGAGGACTCCAGGAGTTTCTTCAGACCGGGACGCTCGATGGTGTTGGCCGAGATGCCGGGGTCTACGAAGTCGCCGGCGATAGCCCAATTGTTGGACGCGGCAAACTTCCGGCATTCACGAAGCTGGTCCGGAATCGAGATCTTGTCCTCGCCCGCCTGCGGCCGGGTGCTCACGCGGGCATAAACGGCGGCGCGAATTGTTTTTTGCGCTTTGAAGGTGTTTTCGTGCGACACAGGTGAAAAGCTCTGCCAGACGATCCCGAACGTATTCCCTTTGGTGCTCCTCAAGGTTGCCCAGCGGTTCGGGAGGTCCTGGTTTCTTGCCCATGTCCCCATTATTGGACATTCGACCGAGAAGAATAAGGGCGAAGAAATTCGTCTTTCCACGAAGCGCTGGGCTGCCGAGTGTGACAGCGCATCGGGCGAAGCACGGTCGTACTCGGAGGAGAACAAATCCAATAGAGACTACTGCCAGTAGCCGACAGAGGCAGTAAATAATATGCCTTAACCTTACCAGTGCGGCATGAGATGTCGAGGGACAAACACAAAACTCACCACTCGCACGTGGTGATCCCACAACGCTTAAAATTCCCAAGAATATCGAGATCCAGCGAAACTAGAGGCTGTTCGTCGACAGTAAGATCGCAATGCAGAGAATCGCCGCTCCCAGCAAAATGAC
This sequence comes from uncultured Acidobacteriaceae bacterium, assembly GCA_963708335.1. GTDB lineage: Bacteria > Acidobacteriota > Terriglobia > Terriglobales > Acidobacteriaceae > Sulfotelmatobacter. The sequence goes on from OY970205.1 coordinate 1,519,748, forward strand.
AAGCCACGCTAACGCTTGATGAGCCTTGCTGTGGCCTGGAATGTACGTTGATGGCTTAGTGGGGTGTTTTGCGAACCACAGGTCATTCGAGCCGTGGGGGTGTGACATCAGGGACCGGTCCTTGCCGCATGTCAGGCAGTGCTGGACCCACGGGGGGTTCCTGTGGCCAGATACGCAGATCCGCAGATCGAACGAGCAGCCGCAGCACCAGCAGTAGAGAACATCCCTATGCGAGAGCTTCTTGCAATTCTTGCACTTCTTTTTTTGGAGAAACAGGTAGAGCATGAAATCCATTGAGAGCGAACCAATGTTCGTGATCCAAAGGGTGGCTTAGAAAGTCCTTCATGCTGCAGAACCAGATGTCATCCGATCGCGCGACCCGCTCCAAGGATTCGATCCGCTCCTCAGTCGTTGTGATGACAAGAACCTTGAAGCCGCTGTCCGGGAACAGCTGGCCGTAGCGGCCCGAGGCATTGAAATCTATGTACCTCTCGAATTTCTTGCGCAGGATGATCGGACGCTCCGTCCCTCGGTCCACTTCGATGAAGGCCTCGCCGCCATCGAATTGAACCCATCCATCCGGGACGTTCCCGAAGTCGATCGCCTCCTTCCATAGCTTGTCCTCGCTGCCGATCAGGCGCCTGACGTCCGCTTCGATGATGAACTTCAGGAACACGTCGTACGTCGCCAGCATGTGCTCGATCTGGCGCTCCGGCCTCTGCTCGACCTGGAGCCGGTGCCGCCTGTACAGGCTCGCCGGCTGCCCGGCCACTCGCCAGCCCTGCTCGCCCAGGTAGTACACCGGGGTCTGAAAATGCTGGAAGCTATCCACGCGGTACCTGCGTTCGAGGTAGTGCTCGGCCATCAGCCAGTGCAGCGACTTTGTCGTCCCGCTCGTGGTCAGGGTCAAGACCCGCTGGATCTGACGCCTGGTCAAGAAGGAGCAGTTGTCCCGAAGAACCCGAAAAAGCAGAATATGCCGTGTCTCCAGCTGTCTCATATCTCGGGGATATTCACCGACACCGTTAAGAGGGATTTAAAGGGAGCGATCTATGCAACCTTGTTCCTGATAAGGCACCAACCGAGTGCTGTAAAAAACGACGGGGGCATAGGAGAGCCGTTTTTTACCCTGCAATACCACCCTGTTCCTCCGAGTCGGGCATCAGTCAACGTCCAGCAATTCGTCGCCTTTAGTCGTGTAAAGGTGGCGGTGCCTCTGGAGGAGGGCCAGCACTTCGACCGCGAACCCCTCATAGTCCCCGTTCCGGCCTTGGCGGCGATGCTCCTGTAACGCGCGCGTCAGCAGCCAATAGCCTATGTGGAGCGCCTCCTCGGTGGCCTCATCCAGCGTGTTCCCCCGTATGTAGATCAGATATTTATCCTCGGGAGCCATAGGAGTGTGAAGGCATCTTAGGGGGTTCGCGAGAAAGTCTCTCCCCGAACCCTCCAGGCACTCAAAGCCCGTGCATGGAGAGCTCCGGTGATAGCGCGCCTCCATGGGTGTGCGGGGGGTACCAGTGCCGTTTTCGGGGAGAGACCTTCTAACGACTCAGCTTTCGCTGGCACATGAGGCCGAGGCCGACCGCGTCGAACACATGGAACCAGTACCGCCGACGCCACGGCAGGTTCGTCAGATAGCGGGTCAGGAAGGGATACTTCTCGATCATGGCCTCCGCAAGGGACTGCTTGGTCCTCTGGTCGCGGCAGAAGAACGCTTTGACCGCCGGCGGCGCGTAGGCGCGGACCGCCAGTCCCTTCCACTTTCCCCAGGTCTTGATGTCGTCGGTTAGCTTCCTCAGGTTGTCGCTGAGCAGGGACTGCGCATAGAAGGGTTCCTCGACCACGAGCACAGTCGGCCGATGGCGCTGGAGAAGCGTCGTGAGGTGCTGACGCATCTGGGATCGAATCCCGGGGCCCAGAACGGAACTCGGGAATGTCTTCACGCCGTACCAGATCAGATCCTCGCCCTCCAAAATGGCCGCGCCGAGATGCTGCATGCCCGGGTCCACCGCAAGGATTCTTCTTGGTGAGTCTGTCTTCATATTAAGGAGGGGTGCTATCGCACCGTTTCAGTGCCCGTGCGGCGGACGCCCTTCACCATTTGAACTTCTTCTTGGATGGTCCGATAGAGATCGGGGTAGAGCTCGGTGATCGGCCGGTCGTACACGACGGCGAGCCGCAGGGCCGTCGGCAAGCTGGGCAGGAGCCTGCCGGTCTCGTACTCGGAGATCGTCGACGTGCTCTTGTGCCCCAACAGCCTGGCGACGTTCTTCTGGCCGAGGCCAACGTTGCGCCGGGCGATCCACAGGCGATTCGATTGTCGGGCCGGTGCTCTTCTCATGCTCTGGCTCCAGGTTATGAAAATCCGGCCGCTAGGGATAGCGGCAAAAACTTCGGCAGATGCCGAATTTGCATAACCAACCCCTGGCAGTTTCCTCGGATAAAGAGAAGTTAAAAAAAAGATAAAGAAATTCTAAAGTCGAGGAAAAAAGACCCCGGCTAGTTGCCGGGGCGTGGGCGAGCGAAAGCTCAGGTTTGATCCAGTTTGGGTCCATCCTCCACCATAACGGTTCCTCCATGAAGTCTTAATGAAGAGGGCGTTCTCGCCGCCTGCGCCTGCCGCGGCGCATACACCCCCTGCAGAGGGAAGAACTCGAAATAGTCCCTCTCGTCGAACCAGCCGCATTTGAAGTATCTCAGCGGCAGGCCGCTCCTGCGGGCGAGGGCGAGCGCGTAGATCGTGAGCTGCACGTGGGCGTGCGTCTCCCTCCCCGCGTCCGGCTTGTAGTCGAGGATGTGGACGTGCCCGTTGCGGACCTGCAGGAAGTCGATGTGGCCCGTTATCACGTCGCTCTCGATTCCCACGTCGAAGCCGCGGCCGCGGTAGTACGCGATGTCGTCCCGCGTGAGATAGACGGGGACCTCCACCGCCACCGTCACGGAATCGTTGACGAGCATGAACCGCTGCAGGGTCTCGTGGCGCTTCCTGTTGTTCGGCGAGGTAGGCAGGACCAGGGCCGCGAGGCGCGTCGCATGGTTCTCCTTTCTCGTCACCGGCGGGTGGAGCTCGGCGGGGAACTTGGAGGAGCGATGCCCGGTCGCTTGAAAGAGATCGTGCGGGAACTGCGATTCGATGCTCGCGAGATAGCATTGCAGGGGTTTGAACTCGCTGTGTGGGTGCGTAGCCGGATGGGCGGTCGGCCGCATGAGGAGCTCGAGCTTCGCCCGATGCACTTGGAAGCGATAGACCTGCTGATGATGGAATGTATGGGAGCGGATGATGAGCTGCGGGCTGTAGAGCTTCTTCCCCGCGGCGCGCAGTCGCGAGTAGGTCGTGAGCGGCCTGTATTCGGCGAGCCAGGAGCCGATGGTGCGCTCGGGGATCTGGCGGTGGAGGCGCCCGCGCATGATCTGCTGGGTCTCGGTCAGCGAGTGGCCGAGATCGAACGTCGAGACGGCTTCGAGAATGAGCCGGAGAGGGTAGGTCTTGTTCTTGCCTGGCTCGCCGGTGAAGCGATGCAGGCACTCGGTGCAGCGATAGACCTGCAACGTCCGCAGGCGGTTCCGGCGCTTGCCCTTCTTCGCGGCGCTCTTGCACCCGCACTGCGGGCAGACGGGGTTCGGATGGAGGACGGCGGGGGTTGACATGGATTGATGAAAATGGAGAAGTCGGGAGAGGAGGGATGTTAGGGATGCTCGCTGCCTGTGCTTTCAGTGAACAAGAGGCCGGCGGGCGTGTCAATCGCAGGTCGCGGATTCTGCTGGGCGAGGTCGCGAGTTTGTCCTGAGATGCGGGTCGCGGATTCTGCTGGGTTTTGATCGGGAAAAGCCGCACGGGGTGCGGCTTTTTGGAGTCGGGTTTTGCGGGTGTGCGCGGTTCTTCCCGAGCCTGAGCCCCTTCAATTTCCTTCGATTTCGGCCAGCAGGTCATCGTACTCGTCTGCCATCGCGCGCTACGCCCGCCGCCGTACATACCAGCGGGTCATTTGCGGACCCTGCTATCTGAGAATCGAAAGCGGCGTCTCTACGCCGCCTGATGATGCTGATGATATGCGTAGCATCCATATCGCTCCGTCTCCTTTCGATATAGGAAAAATTAGCACCTGAAGGGTGAGTCGCCCCAATGGAATGGGATAGAAAGTTCCAGCAAGGGGCCCCGGGGCAAGAGTGGGTTGTCTGGCAAAGCCGTCGCGGGCCCTTCCTGAGATGCGGGTCCCGGATTTTGCGTGGTCTTGATGGGGAAAAGCCGCACGGGGTGCGGCTTTTGGGCGGTCGGTGCCTCTCAGCGGCATTCGACTGATAAAGCCCAAATGGGCAGGCGGGTCTTTCAGCGATAGGGATTCGGGCTCAGGTCGGCCGGCGTGCACTTGCTCCCATGCAATTCGTCGTCGCTGCCGGTTCTGCTACGTTGCGGTTGCTGCCATTGCGACGTGCTTTGCACTTCTCCGACAACACGGACTGCTTGATGGTTCTTGCCATATGCGTGCCCTCCTCGGGCTGGTTGAGGTCGATGCTAATGCCTACGTTGAATACCAGCGACAGGACGAGAACCACATGGGCGACAGCACGCCAGCCCGACACCCCGCATCGAGCCGGCCTCAGCCCGAATCCCCACCTCATTATATGGGATGCGAAGCCCGGAGACTCGGTCGCAGCAACCGCTCGACATCTTCGGTAACCTCGGGCAAATCGCCTTCCTATTACTCGGTCAGGGTCTCGGGGATGTAGACGCTGCGGAGCGGGACAGCCTTCATTCGGCGTCGGCTATGGGGAAGATCGACGAGAGCTCGTCCTCGACATCGAGCTCGTACTGCGCGGCGATGACAGCCAGGTGAAGACCCAGCACCCCCCGCAGCTCGCCAAGGGACGTCAGAAAGACCATCTGCGGGACGCGCCCGTCAGGGAGCATGTCAAGGAATTTCCTGCAGCTCGCGCGCATCGCCCTCAGATGCCCGGCCAGCTTCGAACGCGCGGGCAGATCCTGCAGCTCCGCAGTCAAGAACCTGCGGATCTCGAGAACGGATTGGATGCAATGGTCAGGCATCTCAAAATCGAAGGGACCATACAGCACGCGCCGGTCCTCCAGGAATGTTACGAGCCTCTGAGCCTTGTCCCGTTCCGTCTTTATCTGCTCCCACGACGCCCCAATCGGGCCGATGCTCACCCCGGTCAGCCGGTACTTGATGTCCTTCGCCTTCATTGCAATCCTCCCTCCCTTTCTTCCTTATCAGTTGCCTAGGGGCCGATGCGGCCTGCCTCAGCGCACCCGTCTGACTCGGATCGCATGAGAATCGTCATCGGCCAGCGTCAGCACAGTGCCGCCGCTCGACTCGTAGATGACGACCTCCGGGCTGTAGGCGTAGTGGTACCAGTAGGCGTACGACGCCTGCCGCCAGACTTGGCCGTTCCGGAGGGTGAAGGTGGTGTCGCCCGACCAGCCCTCGAACGCACCGTCGATGCGGCTCTCCGTCGCGTTCACCCGTCGCACCCGGACGGAGTCGTCCATCCCCCCGACCTCCATGACATAGCCGTTGGCATCCTCCGTGATCGTCACGAATGGGCGATACTGGTAGTTGTACTCATACTTGTACTCGGCTTGCTGCCAGTACTGGCCGTTCGTCAGCTTGAACAGCGCGTCGCCGTGCCACCCTGTGAATGCCCCGTAGATCTGGCTTTCGATGGTCATGGTTTCCAATCGGTAGCGCGTTCAGCAGCCGCCGGTCATTTCAAGTGTTCGTCGGACATATCCTTGCAGCTCCAAATCACTAATGGGCTCGATGGCGGCGTGAGGATTTTCGCCATGATGGTAGCGTTTCGTGTACTCGTTCAACTGCTCTAGCCCTTCGCACAGCGGGTACAGTTGATGTCCCGGTCCCGCATTGCGAATCTTTGTGATGATGACACCGAGAGTGTCCGTCTGAATAAGTGTTCCGCCTCCGAGGTTCTTGCAGTAGGTCTCGAGCACGGGGCGAATTTTCTGCACGACATCGCGAGGCTGCCCTTCGTTTTCGACATAGTACTGTTTGAGCGCATTGAGGTCAGCTTTGAAGCGGTCTTGCGTTGCTTGCTCGATATCCAATTCGCAAATCGTCGTATTTTGTTGGCCAATCCTCGCCATCTCAAGACATTTCCGCTCGGCCGGCTCGTACAAGCGGTCCCAAATTCGTTTCAGGAAATATGGGTCGTGCGAGAGTACAATGACCTGAGAACATTCCTCTCCACACTTCTTAATCTTATGAATGGTGCAATCCTTCCGAAAGCTGTCCTGGCTATTGAACGGGTCATCAAAGACGACAACCTTGGACGCCTTGCCAGCGTCCTGCGTCAGTTGCGCCAAGAAGAAAGCTAGAGCCAGCGTGCTCTTATCGCCGGCGCTGAGAGTGTTTCTGAAGCTCGGCTGGCCAAGTGGAGTTCTTGCGTCGCCCAGATCCACGGGCGTGTTGTTGATTAAGATTTGGTAGTTGGAACTGGGCACGCCTCCACGGTAGTCATGGCTCGTTCCCGTAATAGCGAAGCCGGCTTGGAAATCCGACAGCAACTGGTTAATTGTTGCCTGATAGCGGTCGATCACCTCGGTGGTGTGTTGATCAAGCTGTGCGCGCACGGCAGCCTTACGCTCTTCCAGTTGCGTCTTGGTCGCAAGATCATTCATGTAACTTGTGCATTCCTGACCTACAGCTGATTCGCCACGCTTTTTGGTTGCGCGTAGGAGGGAGAGCTCCCGCTCGACTGTTCCTGTGACGACGCTTACTATTGCCGCCTTCCTGTCAGCAATGACGGCGTTCGCAGATGATACCGTCTGGTTGTAGACGATTGAATGCTTACGCATTGATTCCAAGTCTGCAACTGCACCAGAGAATGCAGGGTCCGGGACCACGTCAGCGAGCGGGGAGGCAGACTTACGATCGACAAGAGCGAGCGCTGCGCTGCGCAGTACGTAAAGCGCATCGCCCACTACGCCTCCTTGCCACCCCGGCGGTGTTAAGTCGCAGAACCGCGACCAGAATTCGACGGCGGCGACATTTTGCTCTATGGTTCGATCAATCTTGGAGACCTCGCGTTCATCCAGCGCCGTTACAATCTGCATACGCACTTCAATTATTTCAGCGCGGAGTTCGTTATAGGCACTGCTGAAAAAATCCCTGTAAGCGGTTATCATGTTGACCGCACCGTCGAGGGATTGATTGCAGAATGGGCAAGTGTTGAATGCCACATACCCAAGACCTTCGGATAGCCAGGATTCGCCCCGGTCGTGCATAGCGTGAGCTTTGATCTTGTCGAAGACGCGTCGCTCCGCATCTGCAGCGATTCCTTCCACGGTCTTGTGCAGAAGTTGTTCCAGATCGCCTCGTGGGAAGCTTGGCATCGTCAAGGAGGAGAGGGCGCTGCGGACTTTGATCTGCGCTGCCTGACGAATGGCCTCCAGCTCTTTTTCTATAGCGGCGATTTTTTCGTCAATCGCGGCGTCCTGTTGCAGGGCAACGAACGCATCAGCTTCCAATCCTTGCCCATAACGCTGAAGCAGTGCAGCTTTTTCTCGGATCTCTGTATTTATAGAGCGAATGTTTCCGTCGAGATCGTCGATTTGCTTTGCAAGCTTGACTCCTTGCTCACCAACAATAACGCTGTACAGGCTACGCCTATGCTCGATATCGACAACGTCGCCGGAGTGCACATTCTCAGAAACGAAAGTCGCATCGAATATGGCGATTTCCGGGACTGTTCTGGTCCACGCGGCGTCGTGGAAAATGGCGTGACTACCATCGCTCAAAAGAATGGCGATTTCCTGAGAATCGGTGCTGCCAAGCGTCTTCCGCCCCCCAACATTAGCCGGATCACCTGACTGGAGAGAGCGTAAAATTGCGCACAGAGTTGTTTTGCCGCGGCCATTCTCGCCGAAAACCAAATTGTAGCGTTTCAGCTCGACATCTCCGCTCGCACCATAGTTCACGAAGCGGCCGACATTCTTTATTTGTTTTACCTTTTTGATCATGTGGCCATTTACGATGTCTCCTCACCGTACCAGCTGCGTGCGGTGCGTCAAGGTCGGGACCTGGGGAAGGGAGGATAGCTATAGCACAATCCGATGGGGGCGGCGCGGGAAATCGCGGGCTGTCCTGTTTCGCGAACAGGGAAGGGGCGAGCATGTCTCAGACGATGCGAGGCTACGCCGCGTCGCGCTCTCCGTCGGGATCTTCCGTGGCGGGGATCGCCTCTATGCGGGCGACGTATTCCGGGAGATTCTGGATACAGGACGACTACATCTGGGGCCCGCGGAACTCGGGCAAGCATCAACCCGAAAAATGTGCCGTAGGTGAGCCCGCGATACTCCGGGTTGGGGCAGCGCCCGATCTCAGGTGCAGCTTGCACGAGGCGTTGGATATCTTCTCTCGAACAGACATGAGCGGACGCTCACGAAGGGGAGATATGTTGACGGAGCGGGAGGGCATCGAATTGCGAACGATTGCCTCAGCAGAACAACTTCCCGCCTCATTGATTGAATGTCGCGGAGAAACAGCGTGGGGTAACCTCTGATCCAACCGAAAATATGCCAATGGATCATTATCCTCATTTCAACTGAATATCGGCCTCATCTTTGAAAATAGGTACTCCTTCATATTTGGCTGAAAGATATCCTGATTCTCAAAATGATTCTCCGCATAACACCCCCCGCGGTAATCTCCAGCTATCCCCCTCTTTAAGCATGCAGATTGCAGCTTCGATCCAGAAACGAAATCCAAGCGGTTGTTCAGATTATAAATGCCGTACTTCACATCGCCAAGCTTGGACAGCAATTGGTGATCATTCAAGGCTAGAACCCTACCACAGGCCGATATTTCGCCGTTTGCGTCGACACATATGCGGCTTGTACCTGCCTCGCAAACAAAAGAACCGCCTTTGCCAGATGGATCGCTCCCACCTACTTGTATATCCCCGCTCAGCCTCACGTCGCCGCGCGAGGACCTCTTATGCCACACGTACAACTTCCTCAGCTGATCAAACAGCCCTTCACGATCAATTACCGTCCAGTCGATGCCGGTGGCATGCCCGATGACAAAATCATTCACACCCAGCTCGTAGAGCCCCACCACGTCCTCGTACAGGTCGGGGACATTCTCCGGCGACACCGTCATCTTAGCGCCGATCCAAGGCTGGACAGCCTTCAACAATCTCATGCCTCTGATCGCACGTTCGAAGGTGCCTCTCCCGGATCTATCGACCCTATACCTGTCATGAGACTCCCTTAGTCCGTCGATGCTCAGGAGAACCTTGATCCTATGCAAGGAGAAGAACTCGATCATCTCCTCGTTCAACAACACGCCATTGGATGTCATGTCGAATCCAATCGTCTTGTTCCTACTTGCCGCCACCTCTTCCGCATATTCGGTGATCTCCTTTATAAGATCGAATTTCAGAGTCGGTTCCCCCCCAAAGAAAAGAACGCTCAGATCAGATTCAGCGCCCGAATAATCGACCAAGAGATCCACGGCAGACCTGGCCGTCGCACCCGCCATGGAGACGGGCGATCCGCAGGCGCTTTCGAAGCAGTATTTGCAGCGCAGATTGCATCCAGACGTCAAGATCAGGTCGACTTTTGTTACAGGCGGGAAAACAGAACGATTCGTGTACAAAGCTATCTTGTAAAGCAACCTTTGGCCCTCTTCCTCCGAAATGCCCAGCTCATCTTCGAACCTGCAGACCAGCTGCTTGGGATCAAGGGAGGAACTGGACAACAATAGGCTGGAGAGTCGATCGATAAACTGTTCCCTGCGATTCATGAATCCACCTGGACTATGCACCAAAGACCGCCGATCACCGGTCGATCGTCATTCTTTCAAATCCGATCCCCGCAATCGCGATGCTGCAACCCCTTCACTGGTCGTTTCGTCGCGGCCTGCGCGTAAATATCCTGCACGGGACCAGCGAAAGGCGCCTTCGGCGACGGGAAGCAAGATATCGGCGTGCCGGCGTCAGTCGCAACCGCTTTGAGCTCAATATTGCCGGCGGCCCATATGGCTCCGCGCATTCGTCGCCGAATCAGACAGAGTCTTGCGCGCCATGCCGGAACGCAGCGAATCGAGAAAACGCCAGAGCCTGCATTGCGGCGGCAAGCGCACAACCCTCGAAATTCCCGCTAGAAGCGGGTCTCGAACCCGCTGTGCCCCCACATTTCGCCGTTGCGCGCATAATCAGAGCATCAATTTATGCGTGTAGTTGGCACTCGAGCAATTATGCGGCGCTATGCAGTTATATTCATTCGTGCACTTGAATGTCCGAGGGCACCTAAATCCAAGGCCCACACTCGTCATCAATGCAGAACTCGTTATCCTTGCCACCACGCTCTTCGCAATAGCGTCCAATTCTGCTTCAGAAATGCCTTCACGCACAACCATGGCGTTAGTCAATCCGGTGAACTTGTTGGAGCAATCAAATTCGTCCGCGCAGGTGAACAGACTAGCCTGGCAAGTAAAGGAAGTAGCGTCACACGTGTAGGTAGGGCCAGGGCTGCATGGGGTCGGCAATTCACCGACACGGATGGCGGCCGTTCTCAAATCCTCTTTCAATCTGTCCGCAACCCTCGAAGCTATACGATCGATGTCTTCTTCTGAGGCCATCTTCTCACCTCTTAAACGGAGTCTCCGTTTCAGTTCCCAACAGCCCTGCACTGTATCCCTGCATGGATCGCCTGTCGGTGACCTGGGTCACACATCAAGGTATTCCGGCGCCCAATGTTGTCCTTGGCTCGGCACAGGCTCCCATCCGCCCCAACGCGAGTCCCGCAACTGCTGACTGCGCCCTCCGATCCGGTCCTGTCAGACACCCCTCCAGCAAACGCCGTCCGGGCTTTCGCGGCCAGGTAGAACGCCGTCCGTGGGTGGTCATGGCCTCGTACTCTTCATTTTGCGAAAGAAAGAGTGCAGCTTGTCCATGTCTCCGGTGAACACTTCGATGCCGACCGCCGTGAAGATACTGTGCCCCTTCCACATCGGCTTGGCGCTCCGCAGATTCTCTGGGAAGAACGCATGGGCGATGCCGTTGCGCAAGTTGTTGAGGCGTTCCACGTCCGCCGCAATTGTCTTTGCGACCTTACCGGTCGACTTCAGAAAGCGCAGCTTCTCCATCAGGCTTAGGCCTTCGACAACGTAGTAATTGAAGTTCCTAAACTTCTTCGTCTTCCAGAGTCTTATATAGTCTGCTTTCGCTCCGAAGAAGTACCGACACAAAGCGTTGCTCAGGTACTCATCGACAAAAGTGTACTGAAGCACCACCTCTCCCCGAGCGAAATGCCGCCTCACCATTTCGAGGCGGGTTGTCCGGGACTCCTGTTCGTACTCTTGGATCTCGCGGTAATTCAGGTGCAAGAGCGAAGCGATCTCGTCGAGCTCCTTTATCAGTCTCTTTTGTTTGGCGCTTAAGCGGGGCCTCATATGTCTTTGGAGTTCACCTCAAATTCTTGGTCCGTCATGATCTCGGAGCTGCCGCAGCTGGCGGAGTCTGCGTCTGCACGATCCGGAGCAGGTGGCTCGCAAGCATGAGCATCTCAACCGCCTCGGTCGGGTCCGCGATGGGGACGCTCCGGTGGCTGTGGGGATTCTTGTAGCGCCCGATCGCCCCCCGGAAGAAGAGCCGCGTGGCCTCCCTCTCGCTCTCAGGCAGACTCTGGTCGGCCAGGGGCCCAGCAGCCTTGTGGAAGGCCTTGTCCATCAGGTCCACGCCCAGGTCGTTCGCGCCGAAACTGCCCGCCTGCCGCACGGCGATCTCGACCTCGCGGAATGCCTGGAATACCGCGGTGTCGTATTCGCCGCGCAAGAAGGCAGCGTGAACCTTCGTCGCTATGGACGGATGCAGCAACGCCTTCGGCAGCAGATTGGCCTTCCGATAGGCGGCAAGATCAGCGGCGTTTTTCATCAGCTTCCCTCGCCTGGTTATGAACACCCAATCGCCGCCCTGTTGCGGACTCGGGGCGATGAGACCTTCCCGCTCCAGCCACACCCACGCCTCCATCAGCGCGCGGCCGAGCTCGGCGTGGCGCTCCCGTGGGTACTCCTGGACCGTGTTCGGCAGGCTGAAGTTGTGGCGGTTCAGATCCGATGCATTCTCGGGCAGCAAGTTCAGGTACTGAAGCAGAACGCCCGCCAGCTCCTCTGGCTCCAGTGCCAGGAGCGTCTGCGCGTCAGGAATGAGGGAGTTGATGCTCATAAGAGAATGAATGCTAAGGCTCAGGCGTTGATTCTTCCTGATATTTCGAATCGCGATGGTCAAAGGCAGGGCGAGTGCCCTCCAGCACGTCAATCGTCAGGCGGTTGATCGTCGGATTCTCGATTGCGCCGCTGCTGTAAGCCACCCGATTCTTCTTGGTCTTGTCGATACTGCAGTGGATGACCTGGTCCGCGTCGCATACAATTGCTAGATTGGGATTGTGAGTCACTATGATCACCTGCCGCTTCTTGCGCGCTTCACGCAGACATGGAACAAGAATGTCATAAACCGTTTGATTGTCCAGGTTCTCCTCCGGCTGGTCGATGATCAGCGGGTTATCTCTCTTGTCGATCAGGAGATAGAAGATCAGCAACAAGGTTCCTTTTTCCCCAGGCGAGAGCTCGTCCAAGTCCTTGCCCGACCAGCGCAGTTGGTACTTCGGAGACAGGTATGCAAGAGAAAACACCGCGTCCAGCAGATCGATCGGTTTGCTCCCGGCCTTGAGCTGGTCTTGTATCGCGACTGGCGTTTTGGGGCTCGTACGGTAATCATTCCGGAAGTGATCCAGCAGCGAGTTGGCGAAGGCCACCGCACCATCCTCAGTGTCGAAATCCGCGCTCTCGGCCAACTGCTTCAACATCAGCTTGCCTTCTTCGACCCCGCAGAATGTTCCCTTTCGTCCCTGGTTCACTCGTCCGAGAAGTTTCTCGTCAAGTCCCAGGCATATGATCCGCGCATCGAAGTCAAGCTTGAACTTGTCCTTTGCGAGAGGATGGTTCGAGATGAACTCTTGAACGGGTTGATACAATTCGCGATAGCCTTCGACCAGGGCCTTGATCTCCCTGAAGATCTCGCGGACCTTGACCTCCCTTCTGTCTTCAGCTTCCTTGATCCGGCTCGGTAGCGCATCGAGACCAGAAATCCTGTTCTTGAGGTAATTGATGGTCTCTGGACTCTGATCATCGCCCACGATTGCGTCCCGCTTCGATTGCCACTGTCGAAGGGCCTCGAGATAACCCTGATATGCGCTGCTGGGCGCATCAAGCTTCTCTGTGAGGTCCATGACCTCTTTCTCGAGGTCGGCCAGCTGTCGATTCAGGTCTTTTACAATTGCTTCCTGATCCTTCACAACCGATCCGGCGGCGGTCTTGATCGATTCGACCGCCTCTGAATGCAACGCGAGCGTAACGAGGCTCGTCGGATCGACGCCCAACGCGGAGCAGTCCTTTGCGATGTTGCCTACAAATGTCTGATGTTGAGCCTGAAAGTTTCTGACGCTCGACAGCACCCGTTCAGCTATTGCCCCTCTGAGCGTCGCGCCTCGTTTCGTGGCGTCGGCATCCTTTATCTTCTGCGCTAATTCGTCCCGTTTTGCGTTTCTCAGCGCAATCTCTTGTGAAATCGCATCCATCTCAGCCTTTTGGGCCGGATCCGTCTCTGGCTTTACCACTTCCGCCGGTTTGATCCTGTCATGCTCCTCGAGTTCGCGTCCTTTGGACGCCGCCAGGTTGAGCAGCAGCTGACGTTGTTCCGCAGATCCTTGCTCCTCCAGCGAAACGAGCTCCGCGTTGATGCTGCTCAGCTCGGCCCGGAGCTGTATGACCCGCTCGAGCAGCGGCGCAGTCTTGAATTGGAGTAAGTCGTCCAGCGAGCTCGCGCCCAGCGTCTTGTTCTCCTCGACATGAGAAAAGATGACCGACTTGAGTTCGAGGTCGAAGCGGCTTTTGGGGAGGTTGGCCACCTCGTTGCAGATCTTTTCGAGGTAATTCTGCGGGATGTAAGCGACGCTGCTCGGCATCGAAGGGTCGGTTGAATCGCTCAGAAGCTTGGATTCTTTGTGCGCACTGGCCCAAATCAAGGATCCGCGGAAGTGCTTCGCTTTATTGTTCTTCGCTTGGCGAAATTTCTCTCCGTTGAGAAACGAGAACTCCTTCTCCAGCTCGCAGTTACCTATCAGGCCGCAGGTTTCAGCAAGGGCCGTCTTTCCGCTTCCCTTGTTGCCAATCAGCGCTACCAGGCCGGGATTCACCGGGACGACACCCGAGAACCAATCTTCGGGGAGCGTCGAACCTGCGACTTTTTCAAATGCGACCTCCGCGATGTACTTGGTCTTGTTCTTCTGAACGCGATCGACTTCGGGGGGGATGTCTCCGATATAGGCGCGACTGGGATCACTCTTCAGCTGCTGAAATGCAGCAAAGCATGGATCGCCTTTGATCCAGCACGGCGTTTTTGTCGCATATTGCTTGACATCGTGATTGTCGGAGCAAATGACGAGTGGGATAACTTTTCCAATGGCGGGGAAGACAATCTGCCGATATCCATCGATGTCGCTGGCTTTGCCGATCTCATAAAGATCAATGAAGTCTCTCGCTAAGTCAGTTTTAAGTTGCTGCTTGAATTTCTCTGCATTCCCGATAGTTTCGAGAGTGTTACTCTTCGTCCCGGCGTGGACAGATACAATCCCACCAACCTCGTGAATCACGTCGCAAGCGTCACGGAACACCACGTATATCTTTTCATCTCCTCCTATTTTCTTGATGTCCTCGGGGGTCAAATTCAGCTTTCCGCTGATCTTCGTCCAAACATCTCCGAGGTTGCAGTTCTCTGGGAAAATGCCAATCAAGTGAACCTTGTCCTTCCCTCCCAGGTCGCTGCGAAATTCTATGCCAGGCAATACTGTGAGTCTGTCGCCAGCAAGCCGCTGCAGGTTCTTGATCCGATTCACGTCGATAAAGTGGTGGTCCGTGATCGCGATGAGGTCGACGCCAGCTTTTACCAGTGTCTCCACAATCTGCTCATCCGACACACTCTTGTCAGCATAGTCAAAAGATGACGGCGTGTGAAAATGCAAATCCCACCTGCCCCAAGTGGAGCCCACTGGCCGATGACGTGGAATTCCTACTTTCGCGATGGTTTTTGGATTTGTCATAGACATGCGGCGGTCCTCACACACCGTACCAGCTAGGTGCGGAGCGTCAAGGTCGGGACCTGGGGAAGGGAGGATAGCTATAGCACAATCCGATGGGGGCGGCGCGGGAAATCGCGGGCTGTCCTGTTTCGCGAACAGGGAAGGGGCGAGCATGTCTCAGACGATGCGAGGCTACGCCGCGTCGCGCTCTCCGTCGGGATCTTCCGTGGCCGGGATCGCCTCTATGCGGGCGACGTAGTCCGGCGGAAGGCCGTGCTGGCGGGCGCCCTCGACGACAAGGCGCTTGTACGAGGCGTGCGGCCGCAGCGAGGGCCCCAGGCAAGCGTCGCGCGCGGAGTACATGACGGCGCGCGCCAGCCCGCCCTGCCGCAGCTCGACCGTCACCGCGGTCTTGGAGCATCCGCGCCCGGCGCCTTCGGCCGCGTCGAGCCGCCACTCCTCGGCCGCATCGACCGCGAAGAGGACGCCCCAGACGGCGTCGCCGGGCTCGCCGGTGAAGCAGGCGTCGGCCTTCGCGGAGCCGTCGCGGCCGCGCCTGTGGAAGCGGAAGGCGTGGTTGGAGAGGCGCGCGATCCCCGCCTCCCTCGCGGAGGGGACGCGCCGCCGGAGGCGGGCGGCGCACATATTGGGGCCGTAGGCGAAGCAGAGCATACAGGCATTGTGCACCAAGGGAGTTCAAGGAAAGTTCAAGGAAAGATAAGGGGAAGTTAAAGAAAAGATAAGGAAAAAATAAAATGCATATATATAAGGAGGGCGGAATCGCATTTCGGCCGGGTTTTTGCCGGATTCCGGTATTCGGGATAGGATGAAGGGGCCACTCCCAAAGCCGCGTCTCTGCGGTATTATCGATAGCTTCCCCCGAAAGTATGGCGATTTCTTCAATGGCCCTGTCTCTGAACAAGCCAAAACTCGACAACCTTGCCAACGAGATCTGGAAATCCGCCGAACGCTTGCGCGGAAAGTTCAAGGCGTACGAGTACCAGAACGTCATCCTACCCATCATCGTCATTCGCCGGCTCGAATGCGTATTGCAGAAATGGCGTGCGGAAAAGAAAGCGGAAATCCATGCCAAGCAGCCGAAACGCACTGAGAAGGAGCTTGACGCGCTGGTCAAGAAGCTGGAGTTGAATCCGCAGCAGTGCCCGTTCTCGAACAAAACTAAGTGGACACTCCACAAGATCTACGACGAGGACCACACCCTCCTCGAAGAGAACTTCCGCGCTTACATAAACGGCTTCTCGAAGAACGTCGACGACATCATCGAGCACTTCAACTACCGGGCCACCATCGGCCAGGTGGTGAAGAACAACCGGCTTGCGCCGATCCTCAACCAATACAAAGAACTGCCGCTTGGACCGGACCAACTCTCCAACCTGGAGATGGGCTACATCTACGAGGAACTCCTTCGGCGTTTCTCAGAGCAGAGCGGTGAGGAGGCCGGGGAACACTTCACACCCCGCGAAGTCATACGCTTGATGGTGGAGCTGCTGGACATTCCGATCCCTGAAAAGCACCTCTCGATTTACGACCCAGCGTGCGGGACGGGTGGCATGCTATCGGTCACCGAAGAGCATTTGCTCGATCGCGCGACTACTGCGGAAGAGAAGGCACGGGTAGAGAACCTTGTGACGCTTCATGGTCAGGAGCTATCGCCCACAAACTACGCGATCTGTCAGGCGGACCTGCTAATCAAGAATGATCGCCAAGCGAAAGTATTCCTGGGCAACTCGCTCATACCTCACGATCCTCACGGCAAGGAGCCAGGCGACCAGCTACCGGAGTCGAAATACCGCTTCGACTTCATGCTGAGCAACCCCCCATTTGGCGTGACCTGGGGAGGCAAGGATGGCTATGAGAAGGAGGCGCGAAAGCTGGAGAAGACTCGCTACCAAGCGGGTATGCCGCGTGTGAACGACGGCGCGCTGCTTTTCCTCCAGACCATGCTGGCGAAGATGAAGGAGCCCGACAAGGGCGGAAGCCGAATCGCAATCATCTTCAACGGATCGCCACTCTCGAATGGCGACTGCGGCCAAGATGAGACTGAAATCCGGCGCTGGATCATAGAAAACGATTGGTTGGATGCCATTGTCATGCTGCCCGACCAGCTCTTCTATAACACTGGCATCTTCACATACGTCTGGCTCCTGCGAAACGAGAAGCCCACGAGCCATCGTCGCCGCGTGATGATCGTCGACGCCCGTAAGCAGTTTGAAAGGGAGCCAAAATCCTTTGGTAACAAGCGGAACCGAATGACCGACGCACACCGGCAGTGGATCAAACTTCGCTATCGGGACGCCTGGAAGCCCGAGTACAAGGATCCAGACGTGAAGCTATTTCAGAATAATGGCAAAGTGAAAGACTTCGCCTACCATAAGGTCGCGGCTGTTTTCTGGCAGACAGACGAGCACGACGAGCCTGCCTTCGTTACCGAGATGTACGACAAGGAATTCACCACGGCGAACATCGCCAGGGAACAGGACTTCTACGCCAGCGAGCTGAAGTTTGCGGTCCGCCTCACGGATCCCACTGGTGGGCGTACGGCCAACGTTGCCTTCACTCTGGATCCGAACGATAGTTTCCCGAAGGTTTTTGAGAAGGCTGTCCGTGAGGTCTTCGCGACGGAGATCGAGGCGAAGACAGACAAGTTAAGTGCTGCCGACAAAAAGAAAGCCGTGAAGCGATTCATCGGCAATCTCGAGGCTGTTGCCGAATGGACCCATCGGCACTATGTGAAGGATGACGAATATATCCCTTACGGCGAGGACATCGAGGAGTTTCTGAAGCGTGAAATAGGCAAACCGGTCATCCGTTGGGCGGATCGCCCACAGCTCGGCTACGAGATCTTGCCAAATAAGTACTTCTATCGGTACCAACCGCCGATACCTGCGAAGGACCTGCTCGATGAATTCTGGAAATTGGAGACGGCTGCCGAACAAATGTTGGAACGACCAATCAAATGAATCAAGAAGAATCAAACGAGCCCTGGCTCGATGAAATGCCATCTGATTGGACCCGCAGCAGGATCCGAAACGTAGCGACCCTGTCGCCCGGTTATTCCGGTTACCGGCCCGTTCCTGACGAGACTTGCGCCGTGGTGCCGATGGAACTCCTCTCAGAGAACGGGGAAATTGATTCGTCTGAGCAGCAGCGCTTTGAGGACATCCAGCAAGGACTGACCCTCTTCGAGCAGGGCGACGTGCTCTTCGCCAAGATCACGCCGTGCATGGAAAACGGAAAGGGCGCGTTCATAAAGTATCTGCCGACGCGCTACGGCTTTGGAAGCACCGAGTTTCATGTTATTCGGCCCGCCCATGGAATTGCCGGTAAGTTCCTCTACTACGCGACGTTTAATCCGGTCTATCGTGCATATGCAGCCGAGAATATGACCGGAGCCGCCGGGCAGAAGCGAGTTTCATCCCGGTTCTTGAAAGATACCCGACTTTTTCTTCCTAAGGTAACGGAGCAAGAGCGTATCGCGGCTTACCTGGATGCGAGTTGCGCCGCGATTGATTCCGCTGTGGCCGCTAAGCGCCGCCAACTTGAAATCCTTGACGATCTCTGCAAGGCCACAATTCAGCGTGTGCTGACACGTGGCCTTGATGACGCGCCAAAGTTGATCCCGACTCGCAACGTTTGGATCGACCAGGTCCCAAGCGGCTGGAGTCTGGTCGCTCTCAAACGTGTCTGCGCTATTCAGACAGGACTCACGCTTGGCAAGGAATACGTTGGCCCGCTCATCGAGCGTCCCTATCTGCGCGTGGCAAATGTGCAGGATGGTCATCTCGACCTTGAAGACGTCACCACCATCGAGGTGCCAGCGACCGTTGCCGAGCGCGTCGAGCTCCGCCCCGGCGATGTCCTGATGACTGAGGGCGGGGACTTGGACAAACTGGGGCGTGGCTATCTGTGGAACGGTGAAATCGAAGGATGCCTGCACCAGAATCATATTTTCGCCGTGAGATGCTTCCCTCACAAACTGCTGCCGAAGTTCCTTGCATATCTCACAGCCTCCCAATACGGTCGCGATTACTTCGAGGCGACTGGCAAGCGAACGACTAACCTGGCGAGTACGAACTCCACAAAAGTTGGGCTGTTTCCCCTTCCGCTCCCCAAAATAGAAGAGCAAGAACGGTTGCTCGAATATCTTGATGATCAAATACGAAGGATCCGTTCCGTGAAGAGCGTCCACGAGAGGCAAATCGAAATCCTTCTCGATTACCGCAAATCTTTGATCCATGAGTGCGTGACGGGAGTACAGCGCATCGCGGAAACCGAATCTAAGCACGAAGAGACGTATGCCTAAGCGAAAACCACCCGAACTGACGTTCCAGCAACACATCGCGGACTTCCTCGTCCGCGAGCACAAGTACGGCGTATTGGAACAGGGTGATATCACTGATACGGAGCACTTCGTCGCCGAGGACCAGCTGTGGGCTTTCTTGCAAGACACCCAACAGGAATCAATAAAGAAGCTAGCCGCCGACTATGGTATCGATGCACGAGACGAGGTTTTTCGCGCGCTGCGAGGTGAGCTAGGGCATACGCCGCTCTGGCTCCTCATCCGGCACGGGCTGAAGGTGCGCGGGCTGGAATTCCGGCTCTATTACCCGAAGCCCCGCTCCGCAGAGAGCGTGGCGAACAAGCTCTACGAAAAGAACCGCATCACGTTCCGGCCGCATTTCTATTTCGGGGGGACGAACAAGGAGATTGACTTCGTCTTCTTCCTCAATGGCCTGCCAATCGTGGCCCTGGAAGTGAAGCACGAGAAGAACCAGACGGTACAAGATGCCGTGGCGCAATTCGCGAGGCGCGACCACGCGTGCAAGATGTTCCAACACCCATTCCTCTACCTGGCCGCTGACACTGCCGATGTGATGGCCGCCACGGACCCGTGCAGAGAAGAGAACTTCCGCTGGCACAACACCGGACTGACTAACGAGCCTCTGACCAAAGGGGAATACCCTGTAGAATTCCTCTACCGCGAGGTGCTCTCAAAGGACCGCCTCCTGGAGGCCCTGGCATTCTTCCTGGTCTATGTGCCCAAGCGCGAGGCCGAGGAAGATCGCTCGGAGCAGCCGGCGCGCACGCTCTTTCCCCGCTACCACCAAAGCCGGATGGTGCGCCGGGTGGCCGATGACGCGTTGACGCATTTCAGCGCAACCTCGGAAATAGGGCGCAAGTACCTGATCAGCCATTCTGCCGGCAGCGGCAAGACGCTTTCAATCTGCTGGCTTGCCGACAGGCTGCACAGCCTCTACCGGCCCGACACGAACCAGAAGCTGGTGGACCTGGTGTTCGTCCTCACCGACCGGAAATCGCTGGACAAGAACATCAAGGACGAGGCGGAAAACTTCACCCATCTGAAGGACGTGGTGGGTCTCGCCAGGAAGGCTGACGACTTGCCGCGGTTCCTGAAAGAGCGGAAGCCGATCATCATCACCACGCAGCAGAAGTTCGAGTGGGTATTGGAGGAGATCGAGAAAAACGAGGAGCTGAAGAAGCTGCGCGTCGCGTTCCTCATCGACGAGGCGCACCGCTCGCAGGAGGGCAAGATGGGCGCGGCCATCCGCAAGCCCTTCCGCGACAAGAAAGATCCCGCCGAAGCGGATGCTGATGCAGAGGCACCGGCCGTAGATGAAGAAGAGGAAATCGCCCGCATCATCCGCGAGCACGACCGCAACCAGATGTTCGTCGCCTTCACGGCGACACCAGCGCCGGCGACGGTGACCCTCTTCGGGAAGCCATTCGACATCTATTCCGAGGCGGAGGCCATCGCCGAGGGCTACATCGTGGATGTGGCGGCAAGCATCATCTCCTACAAGACTCTCTACAACCTGCACTGCCGAGTAGTGCCCAAGATCGACGAGGAGAAGCTCTACCCGAAAGGGGTCGTGGCCAAGGCTCTAAAGAACGTCGCCTTCCAGGATGACGGGCTGATCCAATACAAGTCAGAGGTGATGCTCCGGATCTTCGAGGAGAACGTAAAGCCGCTCATCGGCGGACGGGCGAAGGCGATGATCGTGACCAGCTCACGGGTCGCGGGCCTGCGATACTTCGAGATCATCAAGGAGAAGCTCAGGGAGCGCGGGGCCGACTACAAGGTACTCTACGCATTCTCGGACTTCGTCCACCCGCAGACCAATGCCTCTATTAGCGAGCATGCGATCAACGAGCTAAAGGAGGGCGAGCAGATCGAGGACCGTTTCGAGGGTGAGGACTATCGATTGATGGTGGTGGCGAATAAATTCCAGACGGGCTTCGATCAACCACTGCTTGCTGGAATGTTCCTGGATAAACCCGTTGTAGACCGCAACGCCGTGCAGACCGTTTCACGACTTAACCGGTGCTATGAAGGCAAGAAGGACGTTATCGTCGTCGACTTCACGAATAACGCCAAGGCGATCCTGAAAGCCTTCGCAAGATATCGGAAAGGCACGCCCTTCGAGCCGGAGGAGCCGGACAGGGAGCAGTGCGTCAAGCTGTACGCGCAGATTCTGAAAGCAGATGTATTCACGCCGGACGATGCTAAAAGAATCGTAAGTCTGATCGCGGCGGGCAACGACGCACCGGTCCAGTTCGCCGTGAATGGGCTGCGATCGAGGTTCCTGGGTAAGATTGCCGATCCGGAGGAACGGAAGACATTTGTATATCTGCTCGCTCGCTTTGTTAAGAGCTTTCACTTCCTCACCTGCTTCTTCACGTACTCGCCTGCGATTGCAGAGTTCGCAGCATTCGCCGAATACGTCGGACCGCAGCTCATCAAGCAGGGCAGCGTTTCCGAGCTCATGAAGCAGATTCGGCAGACGGAGGTCGTGAAGGCGGCGGTTCAGTTCCAGGGCGAGGTGCACAGTGCCGGGACGGTGAAGCTCAAGTCTGGCAAGGGGGCCAAGCGCGCCGGGCCACCGCCGAAGAAAGTCTCGGTGCAGGACATGATCACGGAGATTCGGGCTGCGTTCAATATCAGCGATGAAGAAGCCCTATACATCAAGGAAGTGACCGAGGAAAAATCGAAGGACCCGTCGATTCAGGCGACAGTCAGGGCGCACCAAGAAGACCGCGTCTATCTGGAAGGGCCCTTCCAAGGCCAGGTCAACGGGCAGATTCAAGCCGCGTACGCCGAACGCGGGCGCTACGACGAATTGGGGGACGAGAAATATACCGATCCCGGAGCCATTTTCGACATAATGTCCATCACAGTAATCCACCACAACCTGCAACCGGTTCACCCTTGACGCTGGAATTTTAGAACGGCGGCTTGGGGCCCTCGATTCTCGACAAGGCGTTTCGCGGCGAGCTGTGAGGCGTGCGAGCAGGTGACACCCGCCCCGGACTGGCATCCGGGCTATTCTATTGTGTCGGTCTTTTGTCCACGCAGGATTCCACCTGGAACAGCTTTATTTCCTCAATCTCCTCCGGCTTGAGCTGTCGAGAGCACTGGCAGACTGCCTTTATCGGTCGTCGGGACGTGTAGCCGATCGTCGCCCCGCACCCAGGGCATGTGAATTTGTATTTTGTCTTCGACACGTGGCAATCTTCCGACCGCTCCCGCTTTCAGCAATCCAAATTAGGACACACTTCCGTCGTGCGTTTGACAACTTGATTTGGCCCCACCGCGATACTTACATTTGGCCCCACCTGTAGTAATAAGGATGCCCAGTCTAGTTCGGCAAAGGTCTTGCGTCTCCAGCCGGGATGGAGTGCAGAGGAAGGGGCGGCGTTTGAGCCCCTTCCTTTGCACCAGCAATGTAGAAGCTACTCCGTCGATCGCTACGATGCTTTCTTTTTCTGGCGCACCTCCAGGGTTCTGCGAAAGCGGTAGGATTCGGCGCCGGTCTCGATGATGTGCGCTCGATCCGTGATCCGGTCCAGCAGTGCCTTGCACAAACGCGGATTGGGAAACACTTGTGTCCACTCGGAAAACGGCAAGTTCGTGGTCACGATCAAGGTGGCCCGCTCAGCGCGTTCGGCGATCACTTGGAATAGGAACTCCGCTCCGATGTCAGCCAATGGCACATAGCCCACTTCGTCGAGCACGATCACGTCGTAACGCAACCAGCGCGCCAGCACTCGCTTCACTGCGTTGTGTTGCCGCGCTTCTACCAGTTCGTTCACCAGATTGGCAGCAGTGGTGAATCGTGCTCGCCGCTTCTGCCGGCACGCGGCCACGCACAGACCCGTCGCCAAATGCGTCTTGCCGGTACCACATTCGCCCATCAGCACCACGGGTTCCGCGCGCTCGATGTAGCCGCCTTCGGCCAGTTCGCGGATCTTTGCCGCCGGAATCTGCCGCGCCTGGTTGAAGTCGAACTCTTCCAGCGTTTTCAGCCGCGGCAACTTGGCATCGCGCAGCCGTTGCTGAACGGCGTGCCGGTCGCGTTCTTCCGACTCCATCGTGAGCAGCGCTTCCAGATACCCGATGTGACTGCGCTGTTCTTTGATGGCCTGCTCCGCCAGTTGCACGAAGTTCGCTCCGATCATCGGAACGCGCAGCGCCTTGCAATACTGCCTCACGCTGGCGTGTTCGAGAGCCTGAGTTTGCTCTTTCATCGCGCCACCTCCGCCGTACTGGCAGCGAGACTGAGTAACTGGTCATACTCATTCATCTGGGGCAGCGGTCGTTCGTAGCGTTCCAGTCCGTTGAGCTCAACTAACTCGGTGCCTGGACGACCCAGTTCCGTTGCCATTAGCAGATGCCGCACTGCGGCCGCATCTGTGCAACTCAAAGCCAGCGCCTTCTCCACCGCCTGCTGCAGCCGCTCCCAGCCATGTCTCTTGCCGAGAGTGAGTAACTCGATCATCTCCCGCGTGCCGACTTGCTTGCCGTGCCGTTCCTGCAAGCTCTGCCAGAGCCGGTCGAAACTCTCCGGCCAGCGCCCGCGTTCGCGCCACTGCCGCAACGGACTCGATCCCGCCAGCGCTCCCGGTTTCTTCTCCAGCACGTCAAGATAGTGCTCCAGATCGAGCACTTGCTCATAGCGGCCGAAACTACGCTCGTGCCGCGCCACGCACTCCCGTTCCTGCCAGATCTCGACATACGCCGGCAGGAGTTTCGCTTGCGGGCGCGTCCCCGGCCGCAATGGCGTCGAGTAGAAGTTCGTCCGCACCTTCACACAGCCCTTGCCGTCCACTGTCGGAAAGCTGGTCTCCGCCAGTTCGAATCCTTCCGCCGCCAGCGGCAACAGATGCTCGCGTTCGATCCGCATCGCCTCCCCGACGGGCATCGCTTTGCCTGCAATCCGCCGCTGTTCGTCTTGTTGACAGAAGCTTCGCAAATGCTGATTCAACTCTTCCAGGTTCTTCACCTGCGGAACCGGCACCAGATGATTCCGGCGGAAATAGCCCACTTCACCCTCTACTCCGCCCTTCTCGTTCCCCCGCGCCGGATTGCAGAACTCGGTCTGAAAGCCCCAGTGCGAGCGGAACGCGATCAACCGTTCCGTCTCCTCCCGCTGATGCCCGCGCAGAATCTTCTTCACCGCGCTCTTTAGGTTGTCGTAGCGCAAGCGCCGGAACACGCCACCGAAATAGCCAAATGCAGACTCATGCGCTTCCAGAAATGCCTGCTGCGTGGCGTGATAGTAGGCAACGTGAAACGCTCCGCCGCTCGCCATCGACCGCATCGCGAAGTGTTGAACCGACTGGCGCTCGCCTCCGATCTCGGCCATGGCTTCGTACCAATCCACCTGCGCTTCGCCGCCCCAGTCGTACACTTGCGGGACAAACGTCTCTCGCGCCGTGAGTCCTAACTCTTGCTTGCGCTCCCGTACATAACGGCGCACCGTCGCTTCCGCCACCGGGTCCGAACGCTCCTGACGGATCCGCTGCCAAATGCGATGTGCGGTGTGCCGCTGTTTGCGCGGAGCCAGCTGATCGGCGCGCAGAATCTCGTCAATGAACTCCATCACCGGACCCAGCCTGGGCCTGTTCCGCACCGCCAGTTTGCGCTCCGGCGGAATCGCACTCGCCAGCGCTTGTCGCACCATCCGCCGATGCACGCCCAGCTTCTTCGCGACTGCGCGAATCGAACCGGCTCCATGCGTGTGCTCCCGCCTGATCTCTTCGAATAGCTCCACCTTGCGTCTCCTGTCCATCGCCCTCCCCATCCTGGCTGGCAGAAATCAGGGTAGGCCGATCTATCGGTTAGGGTGGGGCCAAATGTAAGGATCGAAGTGGGACCACTTCAGAGTAGCGAAATCACGTCGGCGCACGCACTAAAACGGCAGCCTCATCGCCTCCAGCTGCCTCTCCGTCTCCTTCGACGGCTCCAGGTACTTCTGCGTCGTCGCGAGCGACTCGTGGCCGAGCCACTCCTGCACGGTGCGCACGTCGATGCCCGCCCGCAGCCAGCGGGTGGCGGCGGTGTCGCGGAAGCGATGCAAGTGCCACTCCGCCTTGTCGAGGCCCGCCCTTTCTGCGACCTCCTTGCAGCGCTCGTGCATGAACCGGAAGTTGACGTGGCTCTTCGGGGACGGGAAGACCAGGGCGCAGTCCTTCACTCGCGGGTGCTTGCGCAGGATCTCCGCGACCTCCTCGGAGAACGGGACGGTGCGCTCCTCCCAGTCCTTCGGGAGGAACGCGTACTGCGGCTTCGCGCGGACATGGACGCGGCGGTGCGCCAGGTCCAGGTCCGACCAGTGCAGCGTCTGGAGCTCGCCACGGCGAAGGCCGGTCGCGAGCGCGAGCGAGAAGAACGCGCGCTCCCAATCATTGCACTTGCCAAAGAATTTCTTGAGGTCCGCGTCGGGGTAGGCGACGGGACGCTTGCGGAACTTCGTCAGACGCGGCACGTCCTTGACGGGGTTGTCGATGCCGAGTTTGCCGAAGAAGTTATGGAGGATGACGCGGTCGGTGTAGAGGGTCGTGCCGGGGTCGAAGCCCTTCGCCTTCCGCCAGGCGAGGAACTTCTTTATATCTTCTGCCGTGATGTCGCGGGCGTCCGACTTCGGCGCGACGTGCTCGCTGAAGAGGCCGAGGATGTGTTCGTACTTCTGGTGCGTGAGCCTCTTGCGGAAGGTCTTGACGTCCTTCAGGAAGCTTTGGATCGCCGCGGCGAGCGGGAGCCGCTCCTCCTCCTCGATCCCGGAGAGCTCGAGGCCGCTCGATCCTGCCTCCAGTTCGAGGCGCTTCCGCTTCTGCGCTTCGAGCGCCTCCGATGGCGTGACGCCGGCGGCGGAGCGGATGCGGCGGCCGTCCTCGCGCCACTCGACGATGTAGCGGCCGGGGCCCGTGCCCCACTTGATCCTGCCCCGCGCATCGCGCTTCAAGGCCACGTTGCGCCAGCCGCGGGCGGTCTTCACTTGCCTGAGGATGTTGACTCGCGCCACAGAGCGCCTCCGTCGGCAGAACGGACGCTATTATGGACGCTAAGGCAATGGATAGTCAACAATTACCTTGTTTTCATGTCATTGAGGCAGCCGGACCTGTAAGCCGAATTCTGTCCGCGGGATTGCTCCTGCGGGACGGCCATTCCTCTGGGCCGCGCATTGCTGCGCGGCTCTAGCGACCTACCCGAAGGTTTGACGCACCGAGCCGGCACGTGTTCGCAACCGAGGCCGCGAACTCCCTTCCTATTTGGTCTTGCTCCGTGTGGGGTTTGCCCTGCCCGCGACATTACTGGCGCGGCGGTGCGCTCTTACCGCACCTTTTCACCCTTACCCTGGCCGGTGAAGGCTGGGGCGGTATGTTTTCTGTGGCACTTTCCGTCGAGCGATCCCGCCCAAACCAGCGCGGGCTCCCTCCCGGACGTTATCCGGCACACTGCTCTGCGGAGTTCGGACTTTCCTCTCCCCACGTCCGAAGACGCAAGAAGCGACCGTCCGGTCCGGCTGCCTACGGAATCATTATAAGCGAAAGGTGTTAGGGCGTAGGTGTTAGGACTTAGGTCGTCCGTCAGGCGCAATCCTCGAATATACCGACTGGAGGTTTTCGCGTTCCACAAGAATTGGGGCTGTTAGACTTATCTTGGCTGGTCTAACGCAAGGTCACCAAGTCCCAAGGCCTAAGACCTAACACCCAAGACCTGATCCATGAACATCGCTGAAGCCATTCGAATCGCGCTGCGGTCGCTGTGGGCCAATAAGCTGCGGTCCGTGCTCACGCTTCTCGGCGTGGTAATCGGCATTGCAGCGGTAATTGCGGTGGTAACGTTCGTTTCCGGCATACAGGATTACGTGGCAAAGAAGATTTTCAACCTGGGCGCCGACGTGTTCATTATTAGCAAGACCTCTCCGGTGGAGACCAACGTCGATCATTTCCTGGCGGCAGAGAAACGAAAAAATCTGGAACTCGAGGACTACCAATCGGTGCTCGACGCCTGCCGCCACTGCGAATATGTGGGCGCGTTGGTGCGCGGCAGCGGACGCGTGAAGCACAACGAGCAGTCGATCAGCGACACGACGATTCAGGGCATTACGCCGTCGGTGGCGTCGATTGTCGACACGGACCTGACCTACGGCCGGATGTTGAACGACACCGACCTGAACAACCATTCGCAAGTGGCGGTCGTGGGCACCGATATCGTGGAGCATTTGCTGGGTGGCGCCGACCCGCTCGGACAGGAAATTCATATTGACGGTTGGACCTACCAGGTGATCGGCGTCGGCAAAAAAAAGGGCAAGACTCTCGGCCAGAGTGCCGACAACTATGTGCTGATCCCGGTCACTGTTTACCTGAAGCAGTATGGGGCGCACAAGAACAGCGTTGGGATTTGGGGCAAGGCGATGGCGACCGGTGCTCCGCTAAGCCAGGCGATTGACGAAGCGCGAGCGGCGCTGCGAGCGCACCGCCACGACCGCCCCGGAGACGAAGACAGCTTTGAAATTGAGACGAACGCTAGTCTTCTGAGTATCTGGTCGGGATTGAGCAGCACATTTTTCATGGCAACGATTGGGATTGCGGGCGTGTCGCTGGTGGTGGGCGGCATCGTGATCATGAACATCATGCTGGTCTCGGTGACGGAAAGGACGCGGGAAATCGGCATTCGAAAAGCGCTGGGTGCGCGGCGGGACGATGTGCTGTTGCAGTTCCTGATCGAGGCGGTGATTCTCGCGCTGATCGGTGGCGTGCTGGGAGTGCTCTCGGGTGTGGGCGTTGCAGAAATTGTAACGCTTTTAATCGGCATGCCTTCTTCCATCAAGTTGTGGGCGGTGGGAGCCGGGTTGTTAGTGGCGGCCAGCGTGGGAGTGTTCTTCGGGGTGTATCCTGCACGCAAAGCCGCGCGGCTGGACCCGATTGTGGCGCTGCGGTTTGAAATGTAAAAAGAATTTAGTAATTTGGTAATTGAGTAATTTGAATCGCTACCGTGTTTTGAATTTTAAATTGCTAAATTACCAAATTACTAAATTACTCAATTTT
Organism: uncultured Acidobacteriaceae bacterium; assembly: GCA_963708335.1. Classification (GTDB taxonomy): domain Bacteria; phylum Acidobacteriota; class Terriglobia; order Terriglobales; family Acidobacteriaceae; genus Sulfotelmatobacter. Next base: position 1,548,234 of record OY970205.1, read on the forward strand.
TTCATGATGCGCAAAGATGAGTTCGGCGAAATTCTCCACATGGCCGTGGAGACCATCCGCAGCAACAAGTTGCGTTCGGCGCTGACCGTGTTGGGCATTGTGATTGGCGTGGCGGTGGTGATCGGCGTCTCGTCGATTGGGCGCGGGCTCGACGAAAACGTTCGCGAACTGGTAGCCAGCATAGGATCGAACATTGTTTTTGTGTTTCATCTGGAGCCATTTACTTTCGGGCGCATGACAGAAGAGATGCGGACGCGGAAAGAACTGACGTACGAAGATGCGGAAGCGATTCGCGATTTGCCGCATGTGAAGGCGGTTTCGGCGGGGATTCGTTTGTTTCGCCCCGAGCTGGGAGTCGGCAGTTACGCCGTCAAGTATGGCGACCACAAGGTCAAGAACACGATCCTTGAGGGCGACACGGCTTCGGTGAAGGACGTGTTCGATCTGCCGATGACGAGCGGACGCTGGTTCAGCGATATCGACGATCAGCATCGATCTCCGGTCGTGGTGCTGTGCTATGACACGCAGCACGAACTGTTCGGAGACGAAGACCCGTTGGGGCGCGAGGTCAACATTGAAGGGCGCCTGTTTCAGGTAATCGGCACGGTCGGGAAGATCAAGTCGGTGTTTGGCGGGGGAAAGGATCCGAACGACAACCGCGTTTTCTTTCCGTTGAGGACGTTTAAGACGCTTCATCCAGAATTGAAGCAACATTGGATCAGCGTTAAAGCTACGTCGCACGATGATGTGCCCAAGGCGATCGACGAGATTCGCGAACTCCTCCGCAGGCGACGCAGGGTCGCTTTCGACAAGCCCGATAACTTTGCCGTCTTTACTTCCGACTCGATCTCCGATGTGTGGAACCAGCTTACTGGAGCATTATTTGTGGGCATGTTCGCAATTTCGAGTGTGGCGCTGATTGTTGGTGGCGTGGGTGTGATGAACATTATGCTGGTGAGCGTGACCGAGAGAACACGCGAGATCGGCGTGCGCAAAGCAATCGGCGCACGCAAGCGCGATATTCTCCTGCAGTTCACGCTGGAGGCGATCATGCTGACGGCGGTCGGCGGCGCGATTGGCGTGACCGCAGGCGCGCTCGTGGTGTGGGGAATTCCAATGCTGTGGCCTTCGCTGCCGGCTCGCATGTCGATGTTCTGGACCACATTCGGTTTCACGGCCGCCGCTGGAGTTGGGCTGGTCTTTGGGATTTATCCCGCGTGGAAGGCGGCGAACCTGGACCCGATTGAGTCGTTGCGGTACGAATAAATCCAGCCGTTTCCGCGCATGATTCATATCATCGCCAGAATCTTTCAGGTCGCCGGCGTTCTCGGGTGCGTCTGCAGTTCTATCTACTATCTGATTTGCTTGTGGAGCGCGGCGGCATTCGTACGCAGGCGAAAGGCGAGCGAGAGCGCGCGTCCCACACTATCCTTACCCTTGCCTCCGGTCTCGATTCTGAAGCCGCTGAAGGGCACGGATCCCGACATCTATGAAAGTTTCCGCAGCCACTGCCTGCAGGACTATCCAGAGTACGAAATTATTTTTGGAGTCAGCGATCCGGACGATCCGGCCGTCGCGAGCGTGCAGCAGTTGCAGCGGGAATTTCCTGACCGAACCATTCGGCTGGTCGTCGCGTCCGAGAAAATCGGCGCTAATGTGAAAGTCAGTAACCTCGCGCAGATGATGCAAGCCTCTCGATACGAGCATTTGGTGGTCAACGACAGCGATATTCGCGTGACGCCGAATTATCTGCGTCGAGTGATCGCGCTCTTGCAGGATGAGCGCGTAGGAATGGTTACATGTCTGTATCGCGGAGTGGCTGCGCCCACATCGGGCTCCCGGTTGGAGGCTCTGGGCATCAGCACAGATTTTTGCCCGGGCGTGCTAGTTGCGCGGCAACTGGAGGGCGGACTTCACTTTGGGCTGGGCTCGACGATGGCCTTTCGCAGAAACGAGTTGGAGAAAATTGGCGGGTTCCGATCCATTGTCGATTTTCTGGCCGACGATTATGAATTAGGACGGCGGATCGCCGATCTCGGCCTGCAGGTTCAGCTTGCCGACGCGGTTGTCGAGACGCATCTTCCACCCTATGACTTACGGGGCTTTCTGGCGCATCAGTTGCGCTGGTCGCGAGGCGTCAGAGACGCACGAACTAAAGGCTACCTTGGATTGGTAATCACCTACGGGTTGATGTGGGGATTGCTCGCGCTCATCGCTAGCCGTGGAGCGCCGTGGGCGTGGGCAGCTCTCGGCGTTACCGCGCTGCTGCGTCTCGCAGTGGCCCTGGCTGTGGGTACGGCCGTGCTAGAGGATCGGGGAGTAGTGCGCCAATTGTGGCTGTTGCCAGTTCGCGACCTGTTCGCCGTTGCGGTGTGGATAGCAAGTTTCGCGGGGCACACGGTCACATGGCGCGGCGACCGCTTTGAACTCAGGAAGGGCCGCTTGATTCGAATTTCCCGGTGACTGCGGTTCGTCGATGTTACCGGTTGGGAGAAGAAATCAATTCGAAGCGTCCATCGGAAAAAAGCCGGTAGCGGCGCCCACGCCAGGAAATCGTATTGCCGAAGAATCCTGCAAGCCAAAAACAAAAACCTAACAGGTCTTCGACGGGCAACAGAAGCCAGTTAATCTTCGCCCGCAAGACGCGAGTGGAAACGGTAAAGGCCGCTGCCGCGCGCACAACCATGGCAACCGGCAGAACGGGCCACCAGCCGGGCGACACCGCGCATACGATCAGGGCGAGCGGCAACGGCATGGTAAACAGCTGTCCAACATATCCCGCGGGCCGCGAACGTCGCGTGCTGCGGGCCCAGCGCAGGCGATGCTCCACATTCTGTTGCAAAGTTGCGCTGCCAATATGGTGTTCGACTATGAAGGACGAAAGCATCACGCCGTACCCAGCCTCAACCGCGAGCTTACCGAGCACGAAATCTTCTGCCAGATAATCCTTCAACCGGGAAAAGCCGCCAATTGATTGCAACACGGTGCGGCGGGCGGCAATGGTGGGACCCACGGCAAACTGCATGCCTTCGAGCATGCGCGCCACCAGGGCGCTTCCCCAAAAGTCCGTGTTCATTCCAGTCGCTTCCAGTCGCGACCAGAAACTCGGTCCGGGAACCGCGCAGTAGGGACACGTCGCCACTCCGAGATGGGGATCTTGAAATTCAGCTGCGAGGGTGCGCAGGAGAGCCGGGGTCACGCGAATGTCGCTGTCGCTCATGACCACCAGATCGTTTGCGGCCGCAGCCAGCATGCGATCGAGGCTAAATACCTTGGCATTGGGATAGGGCGGCTCGCCTGTGATGACTAACCGCGACGGGACGTTCGGGTACTCGCGCTGCAAGCGAGTTACGACTCCCAGGGCAGGATCATTCTCGTTGCGCACCGCAAACAAGATCTCGAAGGCCGGGTAGTCCTGTTCAAAGAAAGTGCGCAGATTCGATTCGAGATCGAGGTCCAGGCCGGCAAGAGGTTTCAGCACGCTGATGGGTTCGTTGGAGAGCAGGGCAGCTGGGCGCGCCGCCAGATAGCGCAGTGCCGCCACGATTTGCAGCAGCGAATAAACGATGGCCCCGCACAGGATGAGGAATAAAAATCCTGCCACGAGTCTGCCCGGGTGCAGGTTGAAAAATAGCAGAAACAGTTCAGCCCTTGCGCCTGGAAGCATGGAGCCAATCGAGACCAAGGCAATAATTATACCTAGAGGTGTTTTGGGGACTGGGCTGGCCGGGCTCCTAACTCCAAAGCGGAACGAATTTTGAGAGAGAGTTGTTTCAAGGTGTAGGGCTTCTGCACGAAATTGGTTTCAAAATCGAGCACCTTGTGGTCGAGCAGAGTTTTGCCGGCGTAGCCGGAAACGAACAGGAGTTTGGTATCGGGCCGTAATCGCGCAATTTCTTTGGCCAACTCACCACCGCTCATATTGGGCATCACTACATCCGTAATCAGCAAGTCAATCGTAGAACGAGTTTTTCGTGCCACGGCGATGGCGTCGACGCCATCTTTGGCCTCGAGCACGGTGTACCCCTGCAGCCGGAGAAACTCCGCGGTCGCCCGCCGAACGGAAGGCTCGTCTTCGACGAAAAGAATCATTTCCGATCCGCCGGATACGTGCGCATCATTTATATTCTCGGTATCGTCTGCATTGTCGCGCCCGCCAATGCAGAGTAAATAAATCTTGAAAAGGGTTCCCATCCCCAGCTCGCTGTAAGCCCAGATGAATCCCTTATTCTGCTTCACAATTCCGTAGACCGTCGCCAGCCCCAGTCCCGTGCCTTTTCCCAGTGGTTTGGTGGTATAGAAGGGCTCGAAGATGTGGGGCAGATGTTCGGGAAGAATTCCGGCGCCGTCATCGCTAACCGTGATGAGAGCGTAGCGCCCGGTCGGAATGACCGCCCGCTTGCACTGTACGTATTCGTCATCCAGGATTACGTTGGAGGTTTCAATCCGCAGGTGACCGCCTTGCGGCATGGCGTCACGCGCGTTGGCGGCGAGGTTCATGAGAATCTGCTCGATCTGTAACGGATCGACCCGCACCCGCCCGATGCCCTCACCGGGCACGAAACTGAATTCGATATCTTCGCCAATGAGACGCGGCAGAGTTTTGGCAATGTGGGCGACTACCGGATTCAGGTCGGTTACCCGTAAAGCCTGGGGCTGTTTGCGGCTGAAGGCCAGCAGTTGCCGGGTCAACTCCGCGGCCCGTCGAGCCGCCAGCAGGATTTCCTGAAGCTTGGATTCGAGCGGGCTCTGGTGCTGTACTGCATCCAGCGCCAGTTCCGCGTAGCTGGTGATAATCGTGAGGATATTGTTGAAGTCGTGTGCCACGCCTCCGGCGAGGTGTCCGATGGCGTCCATCTTTTGAGACTGCAGAAGCTGGCCTTCCAGCCGTAAACGCTCGGTGAGATCACGTCCGTTGGAGATGAAGTTCGCGATTTGTCCGGCAGCATCGCGCACCGGACACACGCTTTCTTCCACGTAATAGAGCTCGCCGTTCTTCTTCCGATTTACCAGGATGCCGCGATACACATTGCCGGCGAGTATCGTGTTCCACATTTCCTGATAAATGTCCGCTCCCTGTTCGCCCGATTTCAGAATTCGCGGAGTTCGCCTGCACACTTCGTCGCGCTGGTATCCCGTCAGCGCCTCGAACGCCGGATTCACATATTCGATGATCCCATGCAGATCCGTAATGAAGATGGCGTCAGCCGACTGCTCGACCGCGCGTGAAAGTTTTCGCAGAGATTGCTCCGCGGTTTGCTGTTCCTGCTGCAGCGAATGAATCGCCAGCGTGTTGCGGATGGTGCGGACCAGGGTGGCCCCATCCAGTTGCGACTTGGCTACGCAGTTCCACGTTCCGGCGTCAATGATCTCGGCGACGGTTTTTTCGTCGGCATTCTCGGTCAGCAAAATGAAGGGCACCGAGACGCCAGCGTGCAGGAAGTCCGCGACCAGGTGAACCGCTTCGGCATCTCCGGTTTCGTGCTCGAACAGAACCAGGTCATATCTTTTATGCTGCAGCATCTCTTTGGCTTCGTCCAGGGAGGGCGCATGGTCAAGTTCAGCCGCGAGCATGGTGCGCGTCCGTGCCAACATCTCGCGAATCAAATAAAAGTCCTCCTCTTTACTGCCCACCAGCAGGACATGGAGTGGGGCCGGGGCGGGTTGTGTGGCTGTTGACACTTTTTTGTCTTCGTAACTAGTTACTATCGGTTTGTGGAGGTGCTGGAGTGGGGCGGCAGGAGGGTTTCTCGCGGAGTGATACTGCAGAATTCCCAGATCGACAGATGGTTCAAGAACGGGATTAGAAATTCGCAATTCAAACAAACATCCCTTGACACCTCCTTCTGGTTCCGGATGCCAGCTTCCCTTGTTAACCAATTTGCAATTGCCTCGTCTAATGTTTCAGTGACTTCGCATCTGAGCAATTCTCAGAACAAGTCCGGGGCCTGGTCCTCAGTGGGGAACGTGCTGTGATCAACGCGTCAAAACATCATGGGGGTTGTATGGAAAACGTAGAGCGGGCAAACGGATCGATGAGGCCAGCGGAGCGGTACGACGTAGGCCAAGTTCAGGAAGTGATCCGGCAGGCGCACCAGGAATTACGCCAGTTGCTGCAACAGCGGGCTGAAATCATGAAGCGCATCGGAACGGTCAAGCAGACCATTTCCGGGCTGGCCAATCTTTTTGGAGATGAGCTTCTGAACGAGGAATTGCTGGAATTGGTGGATCGCAAAAGCAGCGGCCGCCAGCCGGGCTTCACCAAGGCTTGCCGGATGATCCTGATGGAGGCGGGTCGCGCCATTAATGCCCGGGACATCTGCGACTACTTTCAGCAGAAAATGCCCGCCATGCTGGCCCGCCACAAGGATCCGATAGCGTCGGTCACGACTGTCCTGAACCGGCTCGTGGAGTATGGCGAGGCGCAGCCCGTCATGTCGAATGGCAGACGAGCGTGGTTGTGGGTTGCCGAAATTCCGGTCGAAACGTCGGTAACACGAGAACCGCGCCTGATGGCCAGTTAGGCGGGTAGCTGGTCCAGTTCCGCTCTTCGGTTCTGCCTCCAGCCGACGCTATCCCGGGGGCAGCAGCATCCCTTTTTCCAAGTGCCGGGTTACGTGCGCGTAGGACGCCGCGTGCGGGTCGTGCGTGACCATCACGATCGTCTTGTGGAAATCTTCGTTCAGCCTCTTCAAAATCTCTAACACTTCCGTGGCGGAATGGCTGTCGAGATCGCCCGTCGGCTCATCTGCGAGCAGCAATGTCGGATCGCTCACGATCGCCCGCGCAATGGCTACGCGCTGTTCCTGACCTCCTGACAGCTGCTTAGGCAAATGGTTAACGCGATCCTCAAGCCCAACCAACTTGAGCGCGGTCAAAACGTGGTCGCGGCGCTGCTGTGCGGTCAGCTTGGTCAGCAGCAGTGGGAGTTCCACATTCTCAAACGCGGTGAGCACAGGAATCAGGTTGAACGTCTGAAAGACGTAACCGATGTGTTCGTTGCGCCAGCGGGCAATCTGCGAGTCGCTGAAGCGAAAAATGTCCTGGCCTTGCACCAGCAGTTCGCCGCTGGTGGGCCGGTCGATGGCCGCGATCATATTCAGCAGCGTGGTTTTGCCGGAGCCGGACGGTCCCATCAGGGCAAGGAATTCGCCCTTGGCAATATCGATCGAAACGTCGTCGAGCGCGGTTACCTGAAAAGCGTCGCGCTTGAAGACTTTGCTGACGCTGCGAACCTGTACAACCTTCGCGCCTGTGGCAATATTCGGTTGTGCAATTGTACTCATGATTGCCCCTTAATTTTGATTTTGTCTCCATCTTTTAACGTGGCCGGGGCGGCGCTAATCACGCTTTCGCCTCCGACCAATCCATCGACGAGCGCTCCATCACTGCGCTGGCCTACTACGTGAATTTCGCGCGCAACCGCCTTCCCGCTATACGCGATCAACACGATCTTCTTGCCGTCGCGATCGTGAATTGCGGTGGACGGCACGTACACTCCTGAGGGTGTCTTGGCATTCTTCGGCGTATCGTTGGCCAGAAACTTTACGGTGGCGTTCATCTCGGGGCGCAGTTGCACGTCGGGATACTTGTCCGGATTCAAAACCTGGACCTTCACCTGCACCGTGGCCTTCTGCCGGTTCGCTTCCGGCGAAATTTGAGCAATTACGCCGTCATACTCCTTGTCGGGATAGGCGTCAGTGGTGACCTTTGCCCGCTGCGAGGGGCTAAGGCGCGCGAAGTCCGCCTGCGCAATATCCAGTTCCACCTGCAGGTCGTTCAGGTCCGCCAACGAAACCACCGATCCCTGTGGACCGCCGGCAGCTGCGCTGGCGAACTGCGCCGTGATGAGTTCGCCTTTTTCCGCGGTGCGGTCGAGAATGGTGCCGGTGACCGGAGCGCGGATTACCGTGGCATCCAGTTGCGATTTGGCATAGTCCAGCGCGCCTTGCGCCTGCATCACTGCGCCCTGAGCGCGAGCGATCTCCTCCGCGCGCGGTCCGATCTTGGAGAGCTGGAATGCCTTCTCCAATGAATTCACGCGCTGCTGGTCCGACTCGAACTTGGCCGTAGCGTCATCGAGCGCCTGGTGAGAGACCACGCCTCCGCCCGCCAATTCCTTGGTGCGATCGAGGGTAAGTTTATCGTTCGCTAGAGTGGCGCGGGCTTCATCCAGATTGTGCTGTGCCTGCTGAACTTCTTCCGGCCGCGATCCGTGCTGCAACTCCTCCAGATATGCGCGGCTATTTTCCAGCGCGCCGCGAGCCTCTTCGTAAGACGCGCGAAACTCCTGATCTTCCAGGCGAACCAATACCTGGCCTTCTTTCACCTTGTCGCCCTTCTCGACGCCGATCCATGACAGCCGTCCGGTGACCTTCGAGTTCACGTTGATGGTGTGATGGGCCACGATGTAGCCCGTGGCCGAGAGCACTATGCCGCCTGCGTCATCGCCGCTCGTTTGCGCCGTGGCTCGGACGACTTCCACTTCCGGTACGTCGGAGGCGAACAAGCGGTACGCCACGGCGATCAGGCCCAGAAGCACTACTGCGGCGATGCCAGCCAGGATGTAACGGCGCGCCCACACCGGCGGCTCGCCGCTGGAGTCGCCGCGCTGCGAACGGTCGATGCGCAAGCTCTGGAGGTCCTCGTGTTTCGTATCAATCGCCATGAGAATGTTTACGGATACTACCTTCCCCAAGTTTCATCGCTTTCGTAGCGCCGCCGTCCCGGCGGGCGCCCCACCCGCCGCGCTGTGAGGGCGCGCCGCCCTCGCTATAGCTGGCAAGATGCCGGCGCTACAACTCGTTAGCTGCGCAGCGCATTCAGAATATTCTGCCTCGCCGCATGCCACGCCGGAGCAAGTCCGCCAACAAATCCCATAATCAGCGCGAAGACAATCGCGTACATGGCCACCTGGGGCGTGATGCGTAGCGCAAACACTACTTCGCTGAAGGTCACAGCGTTGGACGTGCCGGTTTGCATTCCGTTGAACGGAAGCATCAACAAAATTCCAGCGGCCGCACCCAAAAGCGCCAGCAGCAACGACTCCAGCACAAATGAAGTCAGGATCGCAGGCCGCGAGAAGCCGATCACCCGCAGCGTGGCAATCTCGCGCCCGCGATAGGCCACGGCCGCATACATGGTGTTCATAGCGGCGAAAATCGAGCCAATCGCCATGATGAATGCCACCACGATCCCGATCACCTTAATGGGCGCTCCGGAGCTGGTCTGCTTGGCGTAATAATCGGTCTCGAGCATGCCTTCGAGTTTGAGCCGCTGGTCGTCACTGACCCGGTTCTTGAGTGCGTCGGCGGCGATGGGATCGGTGGCATGCAGATATGCCGACGAAAATCCGCCTTGCCGGTCGAAGTCTGACGCCATCTGGTTCACATCGCCCCAGACCTCGGATTCGTACGCCGAGCCTCCGGCGTCAAACACTCCGACGACCTTCCACGATCCTTTACCAAATTCCATGGTGTCGCCAATATTCGCATGGCTGAACCGGTCGCGGATGGATTTGCTCACTACCACTTCGCGTTGCCCTGTGTGAAACCACTCTCCGGCAACCAACTTCACACCTGGATGATTCTCTGGGCCGGGCAATTGGCGCATCTCCAGCCCGTCGGGCATCATCCCGCGCACCGTCACATTCACTTCGCCGGTGCCGTCTTTGCGCGGAAGAACGATGACTACAACCCACTCTCCCGAAGTCATCGGTTCGCCATGGCTGTCTTTCGCGATGCCGGGAAGAGTCCTCAGTGTGGGATAGAGCGAGGCATCGAAACCGCCGGACAACTCCGCCTCAGATCCCTTGCGCAGCACCAGGACGTTCAACGGATTCCCGCTGTTGACGAAGGCGCGGTGCAATCCTGCCAGCAGGGCCATCAGAAAGATTGCGGTCGTGACGGTGAGTGCGATGCCCAGCGCGGTCATGACGGTGAGGCCCTTGCGGAGCCTGAGATTGCGCACGTTATAGCTGATCGGTATCGCCATAATTGATTTCTACTCCACTAGCCGGCCCATGTAGCGCCGGCACCTTGCCGGCTGTCGCGCGGGCATCCTGCCCGCGGAGGTGGCGGCGAGGACGCCGCCACGACAGCCGCCGAGACGGCGGCGCTACCCAATATGCCGCAGCCCTTCCACAATGTTCTTGCGCGACGCGTTGAATGCCGGCAAGTAGCCGCTCACCAATCCCAGGGTCAACGCCACGGCTAACGATAACGCGGCAGTCGGCATGCTGACCTTCATGGAGAGAGGAACTCCGAGCGCGATGAAGCTGCGCGTCAGGAACCAGATCACCGGGATCGCGATCAGAATTCCCAGTACTCCGCCAGCAACTGCCAAAGCCACGGACTCGCTCACGAACATCGACAGCAGGCGTCGTCGCGTAAAGCCGAGAGTCTTCAGCACGGCTACCTCGCGCGTCCGGCTGCGCACCGACATCGCCATGGTGTTGGCCGAGACCAGCATGATCGTGAAAACCACGGCCCCGCAGATGCCCAGAATAAACGCCTTGATGTTTCCCAGCGAGGCGACGAACCCCAGTTGAAAGGCTTTCTCGCTTTCGGTTTTCGTCTGCAGCGGCGAGTTGCGGAACATGTCGTCCACTTCACGCGAGACGCGGGAAACATTTTCCGCCGAATCGATCTGGGCCGCGTACCAGCCCGCCTGCCCCTTAAACCATGGCACCGCTTCTTCCAAATACTTGGCGTTGAAATACAGCGCATTCTGCGGAGGATCGCGGTGGTAGATGGCGCGAATGGTCAGGTCGACATTCGCCGGAAAAATCGTCCCTTGCAGCGTGACCCGGTCGCCAATCTTCCAGCCAAACTTTTTCGCCAGCGTGACGTCGACAAGTGCGCCGGCACGATCCTGTTGCCACGCCTTCAGTTGATCGGGCGGGACGATTTTGTCCGATGCGACTTTCAGGTATTCATCCGGATCGGTCGCCACATTTGCGAAGAAATGTTCCGGCCGGTCATCGATATAGCGGCCCCCAAACCAGGTCAGCGGCGCAACCGCGGTCACTCCCTGGACGCTGCGAATCTTGTCGCGATAATAGGCTGGAAGAAAAAATGCCAGCGAGACACGGTCGCGGGTAATGACCCGGCGCGAGGCTTCTGGCGCGACCTGGTCCACATAAAAGGAGCGCCAGATACAGATCATCAGCGTGAGCAATAGCAGTGAGAAGCTGATGCTGATCATGGTCAGCAGGCTCCGCCGTTTGTTTCGAAACGTGTTGCGCACCACGAAACTGCTCAGTGTCATAAGTCGTCCTAAAGAACTTCAGCCGATGTGTCGCAATCCGTCGACGATGTTGATCTGCGACGCGGTGTAGGAAGGTACGGCCGAACTCAACAATCCAACCAGGCCCGAGGTCAGCATGGCCATCATCCAAATTCCCAGCGTGACCTTCATGGGGAAAAAACTGAAGAACTGCGGAGAATGGGTAAGCCCGTACACCATTAACCAGCCAAGCCCAACTCCAAGCAGACCTCCCGCCAGAGACAGCGCCACGGCTTCGCTCACGAAAAGTCCCAGCACACCGCGCTTGGTGAAGCCCAGCGTCTTGAGCACCGCCACTTCGCGCGTCCGCTCGCGGATGGACATTGCCATGGTGTTGGCCGATACCAGAAGCGTCGCGAACACCACCGCCGAGCAGATGCTCAGGATGAACGCTTTCACGTTGCCCATCATGGCGACGAACTCCAGTCCGAACGCTTTCTCGCTCTCCGTCTTGGTGGGCTGTGGCGAATTGCGAAACATGTCATCCACTGTGCTGGCAATTTTGCTTACGTCACCAGGTGACGCCGCGAGGATACTGAAAGTGCCAGCTTGTCCCTTGAAGAACGATACTGCTTCTTCGACGTACTTAGCGTTGAAGTAGACCGACTTGTTGTCCGGGTTCGTGTGATAAACACCGCGAATGTTCAATTCAAGATTGACCGGATAGATCGTTCCCTGCAGGACGATGCGATCTCCCAGCTTCCACCCATATTTAGTTGCTAGAGAATCGTCGACGATAACGCCCTGACGGTCGCGCTGCCACGCTGTAATCTGGTCAGCGGGCATTTGGGCATCCCGATAAACTTTGAAAAATTCATCCGGATCGGTGCCGAACTGCGCGAAAAAATTCTCCGGCTTCTGATCTTTGTAGATCCCGCCAAACCATGAAACTGGCACTACTGCCACGACTCCCGGAATTGCACGAATCTTTTCCCGGTAATAGCCCGGTAGAGAAAAAGTGAGAGAAACGCGATGTCGTACCACAAGCCTCTCGGCTGACTCGGCGCTGCCCTGGTCGAGATAGAATGCCCGCCATATCGTCATCATCAGCGTGAGCAAGAGCAAAGAAAAAGCGATGCTTAATACCGTCAGGGTGCTGCGGCGCTTGTTGCGAAAGGCGTTCTTCGTAACGAACCGGGTCAACGTCATCGGCGTACTCCGGAGGGGACCAGGGACCGCGCGTGGAAGGTAGGCACGTCCCGAGCCATCAAGGATAGACGAAATACCTCCCGCTCGACAACCGGTCCGGATTCGACTTTTGCCGCCCTGAACCTCATGGTAGTGTTCTCCAACTTTTCTATCTTTGGACGGACTCGTCCACCAGTAGAGATCGTCATCCGGGCGGGATGACAAATGTCATCAGGGCCGCGCACCAGTTACAACTGGCGGCAGAAGAGAAAGGTTATGCAGGGAATGCTGATCGATGCCGGCCGGAGTCGGCCGCTCGTCAGGGGTGGGACCGTCGAACAGCCTTTTCCAGGTACCTGAAGGTAGAGATGAATCGCGACGGATCAGCGGCTAATCCATTGCGGTATAGACGGTTGCAAGGTTTTCCCTGCTTACCTTGGTAACTCGAAGGTTGACGGAAGCGGAGATATCCTAGGCCTACCTATTCCTCGGTTTCCGCCGGTCGACAGTTGCGTGACCGACGCGAAAGAATCGCGGTGCTGTGAAACGGGAAAAAATAAATGCCTACGAAAATCGGCCATTTCGAAATATTAAGTGAACTGGCAAAATCGCCCACGAGCGCGGTGTACAAAGCCAACGATCCCGAAAGCGGGCAGACGATTGCCCTGAAAGCGATTCAATTGAAGGCGTTCGGCGAGGGCGCGTCCGCTCTCGAACAGGCACTCGTGGCCGAAGCCGAGAGCACCAAGGTTCTCAGCAATCCCAACATTACCAATGTATTTGGCGCGGGCGAAATCGAGGGACAGTTCTGCGCCGCCATGGATTACGTGCAAGGCAACAGCATTGCCACGATGCTGGCGCGCAAAGAAGGATTTTCCATTTGGGACCTTCTGGATATCGGACGGCAACTGTGCAGCGGTTTCGAGCACGCCAAGTCGCACAATATCGTTCACTATAGTTTGGAACCGTCCAAAATCATGTGCGGCTGGGACGGCACGGTCAGAATTCTGGGGTTCGGCGTTTCCAGCGTCGGCAACTTCCTGCAGCACGTGACGGAAGAAATTCCTTCGGTTTTGTATTACATGTCGCCGGAACAGGTGCAGGGCCAGGCCGCCGACGTGCGGTCGAATCTGTTCAGTCTGGGCGCCATATTTTATGAGATGGTGACCGAGCGCAAGCCCTTTACTGGCGACGATGTTGACTCCGTGCGGCAAAGCATTCTGGAAGGCACGCCGGTTGCGCCACTTCACGTGAATTCCAAGGTGCATCCGCTCTTGAGCGATCTCATCATGAAGGCGCTGGCGAAAGATCCGGCGCAACGCTACCAGAGCGGCAAGCAACTGCTCGACGATTTGGAAAACTGCAAAGAGGCCCGGCCGGCGCCTAACAAATTGCAGTCGCCAAAAGCGCCTGCGAATCCGGTCAAGACGAACGCGGTCGCCCAAGCGAAGTTTGCGGGTGCCGCGGGGGTATCGAAGCCGATCGAAAAGAAAGTTGCGGCGCCGCAGGCGCCCAGCGTGCCATCTCACACAGCGAAAGCCGCGGCGGCCTCCGCCGGAATAGGGAGCAGTGCGGTCGGTGTGCGCGTCGACCACGCGAATTCCGAGGGAAGGCAAGCCATCGATGTTCCCGCGGCGCATTCCGCCAGCCTGTCGTCGGTAGTGAGCGATGAACCCCAATTCGAGACTTTCGACACGCAGGCCGCAGGGGCCGCTCCGAAGATCGCGGTCGATCCGCTGATGGCGGAAGGCGGACCCGCGGCCAGCAGCGGCACTAGCTTCTCGGAAATTTCCGAGTTGCCCCCGCTCAAGGAGGTCTATGTTGCGCCGCCGCCACCCCCGCCGGTTCCCGTTGAGCCCGAGGAAATCGCACGGCCAGTAGTATCCACATTCAAGGCTAGCCGGAAAGTCGTTGAGAAGCCGAAAGTCCAGCCGCGCGAAGTTGCACAGAAAGCTATTAAAGAAATTAAGGGCGTTCCGCCAAAGTTGATGCTCTACGCGGTTGCCGCGGCAGCCATCTTGATTCTCATTATCGGCGTTGGCGTCAGCATCTACATTCATAGCCAGAATAGCGATGACGATTCAAGCGGAAAACGTCCGGCCGCTGTGGTGCAGACTCCAACGCAACCTGAGAGCAGCCAGCCGGCGCCGCAGAGCGCCCCGGCATCGGTTCCTGCTGCAACGCAGCCCGCCGACGCCCAACAGCCGGCCGATCAGACCGCAACGCCAGAAGCCGAGGCACAAGACTCTCAGCCTGCGGTGCATTCGAGAGCGAGAAACGCACGGAGGAAGGCCCCCGCTCCCGCAATCATGCCCGGACAGTTGGCTATCGACTCGACCCCTCCAGGCGCTCAAGTTCAGCTCGATGGCCAGACCGACGCGAGCTGGGTCACGCCGGTGGCTTTAGCGAATCTGCAGCCCGGGCAGCATTCGATCACCGTCACTAAGCCGGGTTATTCCACCGACTCGCGCACCGTGACTGTCACAGCAGGAAACCGTGCGACCACGGTTGTGCACCTGGCGAAGTTAATGGCCTCCCTGGTGGTGAAGAGCGATCCGCCCGGAGCCAACATTTACGTGGACGGCCGCGACACCCGCACGAAAACGCCAGCCCAGGTCAGTGTGGACAAAGGCCAGCATATGGTGCTGGTGCGCATGCCAGGATATCTCGACGAGACCATGAATACGCAGTTCGTGCTGGGACAGACTTTCAGCTTCTCGCCTACGTTGCGGCCACTCGGCAATACCGACAACCTGAGAACGGTCGGGAAAATCTCTAGACTGTTCGGCGGCAAGGGCGGACAGGGAACGGTGAGCATCCATACTCAACCCAAGGGCGCCCAGATTGCCATCAACCAGCACCTTGTCGAAAAGGCTTCTCCGGCCGAGGTGCTGCTCGATCCCGGCAACTACGTGGTTGACATAACCGCCAGCGGATATGCCCCGATTCACAAAGTCATCACCGTCGAGAAAGGCAGCAAGGTGGTCGTCGACGAAGTGATGCAGCCGCAGTAAGACGCGGCGATGTCCGGTCGTGTCCAATCATTCCTGAGGCGAGCCCCCGGTGCCTCCACTTTGTTTACTTGTTATTCTGCTGAGTCCGACCTCGGCAACGGAGCGCGCACGAGTCCCTTTCCTCCGCCTTCTCGTTCTTGCAGACGCCGTCGGAAATCCTCGCATGCAGTTTTGTAGTGGATTTATGCGGGTGGAACAGGAATGAAGACGGGAAGGGGAGCGCGCTCGGCTAGAAGCTCGTCGGAAGTCGCGCCAGTCGTCTTGCGACCGAAACTATTTGGGTAGCTTAAAGTTGATTGTGACCTGCGTCTGGATTTCGACGGGCTCGCCGTTGAGCAGGTAGGGCTTGTACTTCCACTGTTTGACGGCATCCGTGGCAGCCTTGGTCAGTTGCGAATTGCCGCTCAGGACTTTTATGTGGGTTATGTCTCCAGTCTTTGAGACTGTTGCCATCAACTCCACCGAGCCCTCAAGCTGCATGTCCAGAGCAGTTCTGGGATAGATAGGTTGGACTTTCTTGTAGAGCAAGCCGCGTGATACGCCCTGCGAGATGTTCAGGGTTTGCAGCATCGGTTTGGGCGTGATATCAGGGCCGGTACCCAAGTCTGGCGGAGGTGCTGCGGCGCCAGCAGTCGCGATTTCAACCATGCTGGGAGCGGCAGCATCGGCGGCCCCAACCTTCGTATGCGTCGCCGGAGCTTTGCCGCCTTTAACCACGAGTGGTGCTGGCGCATCCTCGACGACATCGTCAGTTTTGCTGGTGTCGGAATCGGACGCTTTCTTGGAACCCGAGGCATTGCCATCGGAGGCAGAATCATCCGATATCTGACCCTTTGCGGTCGCTGTGGTCGTCTCCGAACTCGGTTTTAGCGATCCCGCGGTCGCTGCTGAGGGCTTGGCGCTCGGCTTCACGGGCTGCGGAGGAATAACTGGCGCCGTGATCGTTTCGGTTTCCGTGCTGTCGGGAGTGTTGGCCCGTCCGTGGAAGTGAGTCCAGCCTGCGTAGGCTGCTACCGCAATGATCGCGGCTGCGACAAGTCCCAGAAAAACCTTCTTGCCTGGGCCACTCGATTCCGCTGGAACATTCGCGCCGCCAAATGTAAATGTGGGGACCGGCCCGGTTGCGGCGTAGGATTCAGCCTGTACCGCCTCCTCCTGGTTCGATCGAGCTTCCGCTTCGGCGGAGCGATCGGGCGCGGGGTTCGCAATGGGCGTGTCCTGACGCTCGCGCGCGGGAGCAGGCGCACTGGCGGCCCCGCCGCTAAGGGCTGTCGGCAGGACGAGGCTCGAAGGAGCTTTCGCTTCGGGTGCCGGCGTGGCAACCGCGCCTGCCAGAAATTTATCGGTCTGAAGCGAGGGTGTAATGAACTTTTTCACGGGCGCGGGCGGGGGAACAGCATCGTCTCCGCCCACATCGAGTAGATCTTCGTCTTGCGCAGAAGTGTTTGAACTCGCCGTTGCTGCTGCAGCCGGCCATGCCGGCGTTGTTTCGTTCCTGGGCGCTAAGGATGTTGTCGAGCCAACCGTCAATGCGGGAGCGTCCGTGGCTGGCGGTGCAAATTTTGGAATAGACGCCATCGCGGGCGATGGGGCCATCGCCGGAGTGCCCGGCTTGGACGGTTCGCTCTTGCGCAACAGTCCGCGAGCCACTCGCAGCGTCCCCTTGGCTTGTTCGATGTTGATGGGTTTGGTCAGGACGAGGTTAGCTCCGATGCGGAACGCCTTTGCTACCCCGGCCTGACCTTCCACTACGGCTACGGCAAGCGATGCCTGGTTGGACGTCGAATTGCGCGCGCTCTTGAACAACAATGTGGCATTCTGCTCGTTATCGCAGTCGACCACCACAGCGTCGAAGTGTTGGCCCATCAGCTTCTTGACTGCAGCAAAGGGTTCGGTGCAGGACTCGACGTTGAACTCGAGCTCGCTTAATACCTGCGTCACCGTGCGAGCGGTTTTTTCGTCGGGACAGAAGAGAAGAGCTTGGTAACCCATACCAGACCCATCCTAGGTACACCCGTAAGTGCCAGCAAGTTACGCTGGTAATTCGCATCGCTCAAGTTTCTGTGGTGTTTCGGTGAATCACAGAGGACGACAGAGGCGAACAATCTCGTCCTCCCTCTGTGCTACTCAGTGCCCTCTATGATTGAAGTTCTTGAGAGCAAGTCGCATACAATGGCTGGCCATGCGAATGCCGCTCTGGCTCAAGATCGGATGGACTCTCTGGCTGGTCCTATGGGCGCCACTCTACTGGCGGCAATTCGGCGCGCAGAATTTTCTCTTCTTCTGCGATCTCGGAAATGTTTTGATCGGAGTTGGCTTGTGGCTGGAGAGTCGGCTGATTTTTTCCTGGGCAGCCACAGGATTGTTGTTGTTCCAGACACTCTATGCCCTCGATCTCGTTGGTGCTGTGCTGACTGGCCATCACCTGGTGGGCGGCACGGAATACATGTTCGATCCGAACTTGCCGCTGGCGATTCGCCTGCTCAGTTTGTTTCATGTGGTGACGCCGCCATTGCTGTTGTGGGCGATCTGGCGATTGGGTTACGACCGGCGCGGATGGAAAATTCAAACGTTGATGACGTGGATTGTCGTGCCGCTTAACTATTTCTGGCGGCCCGAGCAGGATGTGAACTGGGCTCGCGGGCTGTTCTTTCACGAGCAGCACGTCATTCCGGGATGGCTCTACTTGCTCACATATCTAATAGCGGTGCCGCTCTTGGTTTATTTCCCCACCCATCTTTTTCTAAATTGGTTGACGCAGCGCTGGAAGACCCATGGCGAGCGAGATTAGTAGCGCCGCCGTCCCGGCGGATGTCCGGCGGGCGTCTCGCCCGCCGCGCCGAGGGCGAGACGCCCTCAGTACAGCTGGCAGGATGCCGGCGCTAACGGTTTGGGCGCACTGTTAGCTGTTCTTGCCCGGCTCATCCGCCGTCTTCCGCACCGCAGACTCCGCTTGCGGATACTCGATCGATCCCTTAAACGAAGAAATATCGTCCTCGTGGAAATCAGGGAAAGGCAATTGCTTCCCACCGCGCAAGTCCGCGATTTTCTTAGCGGCCTTGTCGGCTTTCTCTTTTTCGACGCCTGGGTCGCGGCTCAGATAAAGAGTCTGGGAAGGAAGCGCCAGGCTGCCGCCGGAATCCTCCATCACATCCATGATGCGCAGCAACAGATCTTCGCGGATGGCTGCGAATTCATTGAAATCCCGCGTCAGGATGTAAACGAAAACCTCCACGTTGAGAGAAGTGCCGGCGATGTCGGTAAGGCGCACTCGCACGCTCTTGGTTTCCACTTTAGGATGGCTGTAAAGCAGGCGGCGGATTTCGGCTAGCACGAAGCGTACATGGTCTGCCTTGCTTTCAGGACGCAAGCCAAGAGTGGTCTTGAAAAGAATTTTGTCGCGCCGGCTGAGATTCTCAAGGTTGATGGTCGCCACCGTCCCGTTGGGAATTGCGACCAGCGTCCGTTCGTCCGTACGAATACGAGTCGAGCGCAGGCCGATATCTTCGACCACGCCAGTACGATCGCCGAAGCGGCAGACATCCCCGACGCGAAACACTTCATCACCCAGAACCGAGACGCCGCCAAAGAGATTCTCGATCGTTTTCTGCGCGCCGAAGCCGATAGCCAGGCCGCCAATGCCCAATCCTGCGAGCGCGGTGCTCATGTTGAAGCCCAGGTTGCTGAGCACCGCGAGAACGCCCGCCACAAAAATTACCGCTTTGAGGATGCGCTCGCCCAACAGCATGAGTGAGCCCGTGCCGGCGAGTCCGCGAGTCAGGGCGCGATAGCGCACGCGCTGCAGAGTCCATTGAACGATGCGCCAAAAAATCCAGGTCGCGCCGATGATCAGCGCGATGGATGTGATTTGAAAGTAGTAATGCCGCGGCAGCAGCGGAATGTGAAGATAGGCCGCAAAGATCTGATGGATGACTGTGCCCGTAAGTAGCCAGGCCGGACCGGAAACCGAGCGCCAGTTCGCGACCTCCAGTTGACCACGCCGGCGAGCCCACCAGCGTATAGGAATTTCCAGCAGCGCCAGTACGAGCCAACCCAGCGCTGCGGCTACCGGCACCGCGACCAGCAACGCAAGAAATTGCCACAAGGGCATATCCGCGAACTCATGTTTCACCAGCACGTTTGGAAGTCGGCTCTCAACATGGCGCGCCTGCACTTGCTCGTAGAGTTCGGGAACTTTCGCCAGCGTGTCGGAAGAGATCAGCCAGATTTTGCCGGCATTCGAATCCGTCACGCGCACCAGGTCCAGGTCGGCCTCGACATCGCCCGATGACATGGTGCCAAGCTTCTGGCGGCCGAGCGGGACTCCTTCTTGCGGGATTCCATCGGGCTGCGTGAAAGTCTTGAACCTGCCCGTGAACGCATTGTCGAGTACGACCTTGAGTTTGGTGGCTAATTGCTCGCCCTCAGACTGCCGGCGAGCGGGGCTCATCTGCAAATATTGCGCGGCAATGCCGTAGTCGCCAGACTGCGCCGCCTGCAAAAATCCCAGCATGGTGCCCGACGGTGTTGTGCGTCCGAGAGGATCGACGGGACTGTTCGCGCTCGCCGCAGCGCTAGAGGCGGGCAGAACCTGGCTCCGTGCCGGCGTCGGCCCAAATAGCAGGCACACACCAAGGGACAGAACGAGGACAAGTAGCCACTTAGGAAAACAAGGCATACTCTTTTTTCGTCCGGATTGGTGCGGGCCTGCGCACGCCGCGGGTAGAAGTCGAAGCATGGGAGCCCTCATTGTATAGAAAAGCGGGCCTGCTAACCGCGCTTTGGCCGGTAGATGTGCGTGCTGGTGCCGAAGAAAACCTCGGCGGACTCCATGACCGTTTCCGACAGCGTGGGATGCGGATGAATGGTCAACGCTACGTCCTTGGCGAGCGCCGCCATTTCAATGGCCAGCACGCCTTCCGCAATCATCTCGCCTGCGCCCACGCCCACGATTCCCACTCCCAGCACGCGTTCGCTCTGCGGATCGATGAGAAGTTTAGTTATGCCTTCGGGACGATCAAGGGTGACGGCACGACCGGATGCAGCCCAGGGAAACTTCGCGACTTTGACCTCGCGATTTTCTTTCTGCGCTTGCGTCTCCGTCAGGCCGCACCAAGCGACTTCGGGATCGGTAAAAACGACCGCGGGAATCGCATTGGGTTCGAAGGCCACTTTGTGCCCGGCAATTGCCTCGACCGCGGTCCGGCCTTCATGCGACGCCTTGTGCGCCAGCATGGGCTCACCGACAACATCGCCGATGGCGTAAATGGATGGATCGTCGGTCTGCAACTGTTTGTTCACCTGAATGAACCCGCGCTGACCAACTTGCACTCGCGTCTTGTCCAGCCCTGGAATTTCGGAATTTGGCTTGCGCCCGACCGATACCAGGACGCGATCGAAAACTTTCTCGCTCTCTTTGACGTTCGCACCTTCGAATCGCGCGCGAATGCCGCTGCCTTCATCTTTGACTGAGGCGACTGTGGTGTTGAGCAGAATCCCATCGAACATCTTTTCCAGCCGCTTGTGCAGCGGGAGGACGAGATCGCGATCCGCGCCAGGTAGAAGGCCGGGAAGCATTTCTACGACAGTGACGCGCGTGCCGAGCGCGGCATAGACCGAGCCCAGTTCGAGCCCGATGTAGCCGCCTCCGACCACCAGCAGAGTGCCGGGAATGTCTTCGAGATCCAGCGCGCCGGTCGAATCCATCATGCGCGGTGTATCGAGTTTTAAAGTCGGAACAATCGCAGGACGCGAACCGGTCGCAATAATGATGCGATCGAAGCTGAGCGATTCTTCCACGCCGTCGGATTTGGTTATCCGCAAAGTGGTTGAATTCTCG
Source organism: uncultured Acidobacteriaceae bacterium (assembly GCA_963708335.1). Classification (GTDB taxonomy): domain Bacteria; phylum Acidobacteriota; class Terriglobia; order Terriglobales; family Acidobacteriaceae; genus Sulfotelmatobacter. The sequence continues at coordinate 1,569,501 of OY970205.1, forward strand.
AAGGCGGCTCGTCCCTGCACGTAATGAACTTTGCGCTGCTTGGAAAGGACTCCAAGACCGCCCGTCAGCTTTTTGACTACACTTTCTTTCCACGAGCGCAGGCGTGCCAGATCGATTTTCGGCGCGGCGAATTCAATGCCCCAGTCCTTGGCCTGATGCGATTCTTGCAGCAACTTAGCCACATGCAGCAGCGCTTTCGACGGAATGCAGCCGCGATAGAGGCAGACTCCGCCCGGATTCAACTCCGGGTCGATCAGGGTAACGTTCATGCCGAGATCGGCGGCAAGAAAAGCTGCGGCGTATCCACCCGGACCGCCGCCGACGACTGCAATGTTGAGCTTGGTAGTTTCAGACATAGAATAGATATGAAAAAATGTGTCAAGGTTTCAGAGGTTCAAGGTTGCAAGGTTAAAACCGGATGCCGACCGATGTTGAAACATTGAAACCTTGAGACTTTGAAACGTGTGTGTGCTTATCCCTGGACCGAGAGTAAGAAAGGCTGTTCGAAGGCTTCCGCGATCCAGCGCAGGAAGCGGGCAGCATCGGCTCCGTCGATCAGGCGATGATCGTAAGAGAGCGAAAGCGGCAGAATGAGCCGCGGCTCGAATTTGCCATTGATCCACTCCGGTTCCATGCGCGAGCGCGAAAGGCCGAGAATCGCCACTTCCGGATAATTCACGATAGGCGTGAAGCCCACGCCGCCAATGCCTCCCAGATTGGTGATGGTGAATGTTCCGCCTTCCATATCGGACGGCGTCAGCTTTTTGTCGCGCGCTTTCTTGGAAAACTGCGACAACTCGACGGCCAATTCGACGATATTTTTCTTGTCGACCTCGCGGATTACCGGGACAAGCAGCCCGCGATCCGTATCGGCAGCCACGCCGATGCTTATGTATTGCTTGTAAACGATCTCTTCTTTCTCGATGTCGATGCTGGCATTGAACTGGGGAAATACTTTGAGCGCCGCGGCGCAGACTTTCAGCGCGATCGCCGTGACAGTCATCTTTCCGCCCGCCTCTTCAGCTTTCGGGGCAAACTTCGCGCGCAACTGTTCGAGTTCGGTGATGTCGGCGCGATCGTGTTGCGTGACGTGCGGAATCGTGTTCCAGGATTCGGCGAGATGCTCGGCTGTCTTGCGGCGAACTCCGCGCATGGAAACGCGCTCGACTTTGCCCCACTTGGCAAAGTCGGGAAGCTGCGGTTGAGCGAAATGTCCGGCGCGTGGAGGCGCCTGGGCCGCCGTGGCTGCCGCAGACAACAGCCCTTTCGCGTATGCCTTAACGTCGTCCTCGCTGATACGGCCGCCCGGTCCCCTGCCCTTTACGTCGTAGATATCAACGCCAACCTCGCGGGCAAATCGTCGCACATGCGGGGCTGCGGGAATCGGCTGGCGATGCTCCGTGCCAGCGACCTTACCCAACTGCACGGGCATGGTGAACGCTGCCGTGCCCGCTTGCTGCGGCTGGTCGGGCGGCAGAGCCTGCTCTTCCGTCTTGCCCTCTGCGCGAATTGCCGCCTGAAACGCCAGACGCGCCCCGTGCTGTCCGGAAACATGCTCGACCGGTGCGTTCCGCGCGCGAGTGGCCTCAGTGGGCAGAGCCGGTCCGCCTTCGAGAGTGAAGATCACTTGTCCAACCTTGATCTTCTCGCCTTCTTTTACTTTCACTTCTTTCACGACGCCACTGACCGATGACGGAACCTCCACCACGGCCTTATCGGTTTCTAATTCCATCACCGGCTGGCCTTCGGAAACTTTCGCGCCCGGCGCGATCATCAATCGCACCAGGTCGCCTTGAGAAATATTCTCACCGAGTTCAGGCAATTTAAATTCGCTGGAGCCGGAGCCGGTAGAAGCGGCAGGACTGCCGCTGGGCTTGGCTGGACTGGGAGCCGGAGGTGCGACGGTCGGTGCCGGAGGCGCTTTCTCGGCCGACGGCAGCGGAGCTTGCTTCTGCTGCACCGGCGCAGCCATCGGTGCCTTGGCGGGTGCGGCCGGTCCTGAAGATGCTTTAGCTTCCGCACCGTCCACGGTAAAGATCACTTGCCCTACCTTAATTTTGTCGCCTTCTTTGACCCGAATTTCCTGCACCGTCCCACTTACCGACGAAGGCACTTCCACCACTGCCTTGTCGGTTTCCAGTTCCATGACCGACTGGCCGGTGCTGACATTGGCTCCCGGCGCAACCATGAGGCGCACAAGATCGCCCTGTTCTATGTTTTCTCCCAGCTCGGGAAGTTTGAATTCAATCACCGCGTCCATTCCTTTTTTGATTATCTTTCGGTTCGCTAGCTGATCGCCGGATTCGCCTTGTCGGGATTGATCCCCAGTTCCTGAACTGCTCGCTTCACCACATCGCTGCCAATCTTCTTCTCTCGCGCCAGCGCTCCCAGCGTGGCCAGAACAATGTGCTTGGCGTCCACTTCAAAAAAGTCGCGCAAGGCCGTACGATTTTCACTCCGTCCGAATCCGTCAGTTCCCAGTGACACGAGTTGTCCGGGCACCCACTTATTCAAACTTTCCGGCAGCACCTTCATATAGTCAGAGGCCGCAATGAACGGCCCGGCTGCGTCCTTCAAAGTCTGCGTGACATACGGAACCTTCGCCGGTTCCGCGGGATGCAACATATTCCAGCGCTCACAATCGTTGCCGTCGCGATACAGCTGCTTGTAGCTGGTTACGCTCCACACATCGGCCGCGACGCCATATTTTTCTTCCAGAATTTTCTGCGCCTTCAGCACTTCGAACATGATGGTGCCGCTGCCCAGCAGTTGCGCGCGCAGCTTGGCGTCAGGCTTGGCCGATGTCTTGAAGCGGTACAGCCCCTTCAGCACGCCCTCACGAACATTTCCTTCCGTGGGCATGCTGGGCATTGGTAGAGGCTCGTTGGTGACGGTCAGGTAATAGAAGATGGATTCCTGATCGACATACATGCGCTTGATGCCATCCTGAATGATGATGGCGATCTCATAGGCGAACGCCGGATCGTAAGCGAGAAGATTGGGCACCGGAAGCGCAAGCACATGGCTGTGTCCGTCCTGATGCTGCAGCCCTTCTCCGGCCAGCGTGGTGCGGCCAGCGGTGCCGCCGACGAGAAATCCGCGACAGCGCATGTCGGCCGCGGCCCAGATCAAGTCCCCGATCCGCTGGAAGCCGAACATCGAGTAATAAATAAAGAAGGGAATCGTATTGATTCCGTGATTCGCATACGCCGTGCCCGCCGCAATGAACGAGCACATCGACCCCGATTCGGTGATGCCCTCCTCGAGAATCTGACCGTTCTTCGCTTCTTTGTAGTAGAGCAGCGTGTCCATATCGACCGGCTCGTAGTTCTGCCCCACGCTGGAATAAATTCCCACCTGGCGGAACAGCGCCTCCATCCCAAACGTGCGGGCTTCGTCAGGAACGATGGGCACAATCAGCTTGCCCAGTTCCGGATCGCGCAGCAACTTCGCCAGCAGGCGAACGAAGACCATGGTCGTGGAAACATCGCGCCCCTCTGTGCCTTTGTGGAATTCCTCGAAGTGCGCGTCAGGCGCGGATTTCAGCGCCGCCGCCCGCACTTTGCGCGTCGGCATATATCCGCCAAGTTGCTGGCGGCGTGCCTGCATGTACTTGATTTCCGCACTGTCGTCCGACGGCCGGTAGAACGGAGCCTCGTGCAGTTCGTCGTCGGGAATTGGAATTCCGAAGCGCGAACGGAACAACTCCAGTTCGTCTTCGTTCAATTTTTTCTGCTGGTGCGTGATGTTCTTGCCCTCACCCGCCTCGCCCAACCCGTAGCCCTTGATCGTCTTGGCCAGGACGATACTCGGCGCTCCTGTGTGATCGACCGCAGCCCGAAAGGCAGCGTGAACTTTAATAGGATCGTGGCCGCCCAGCCGCATCCGCGCCAGCTGATCATCGGAAAGATGTTCGACCATCTTCAGCAGCCGGGGATCGGTGCCGAATAAGTTTTGCCGGAAATACGCTCCGCTCTCGACAAAATATTTCTGGTATTGTCCGTCGCTGATCTCGCCCAAACGCCGCACCAGCAGGCCGTCGCGGTCGTTCTGAATGAGCGTGTCCCAGTCGGTGCCCCAGATAACTTTGATGACGTTCCAACCGGCGCCGCGGAAGATCGCCTCCAACTCCTGAATGATCTTTCCGTTGCCGCGCACCGGGCCGTCGAGCCGCTGCAGGTTGCAGTTCACCACGAAGATGAGATTGTCGAGTTTCTCTCGCGAAGCCAGCGTGATCGATCCCAGCGACTCGGGTTCGTCCATTTCTCCATCGCCCAGAAACGCCCAAACCTTGCCGCCAGTGGACTGCTTGAGACCGCGGTTCTCCAGATACTTGATGAAGCGCGCGTGATAAATCGCCTGGATCGGCCCTAATCCCATCGAAACCGTGGGAAACTCCCAGAAGTCCGGCATGAGCCACGGGTGGGGATAAGAACTCAGCCCTCCACCCGGCTTCAGCTCGCGGCGGAAATTTTGCAGCTTCTCTTTGGAGATTCGGCCCTCGAGATAAGCGCGGGAATAAATTCCGGGAGCGGCGTGCCCCTGGAAGTACACGATGTCGCGGTCCCCGGTCTCAGTTTGCGCGCGAAAGAAATGGTTGAAGGCAACTTCGTAAAGCGTAGCGGCAGACGCGAACGTCGAAATATGCCCGCCGATCCCTTCCTGAATCTTGTTGGCCCGCACCACCATGGCTAGCGCGTTCCAGCGAACCAGGCTCTTGATGCGGCGCTCCATCTCCTGGCTGCCGGGAAATGGCGCCTGCTGTCGTGCCGGAATCGTATTCTGGTAGGGCGTTGTGGCAGAGAATGGCAGGTTGATACCGGCTTCGCGCCGCGCGTGCAGCGCCAGTTGCTGCAACAATCGGCCAGCGCGGTTAGGACCGCCACTGGAAAGTACATAGTCCAGAGAATCGACCCATTCCCTGGTTTCCAAAACTTCTAAGCCGTCAGTTTCCGTCTGAGCCACGTCTGGTTTCTCCGTCGTAGAATGCGCAATACTCCATCATAATTCAAATGCGGAAATTGTGATGGATGGAGGACGCGAACCGCGCAGGTTTTTTAGCTTTATGACTTCGTGGCTATCATTTTGATTAGGCCGCGCGCATGGTCCTTACGTGGAAGCGAAACTCTCGTACCACCATTCCGCCGATGATGATCGCAAGGGGATCTGAGAATGCCCAAAGCATGCTCGAGAGGAAATACAAATCGCCACTTTGGGCGAGGGCTGATACAAGGCCGAGAAGGATCATCACGCAAAGCACAATTGCGAGCGCCACAGTCGCGATCATCTCTCGCTTCTTCGCAACCAGAGCAACGACGCAGCCCGTAAGGAGCGTAGTCAGCAGATAGGCTGGAAACAATGTGTTCAGCAGCCACAGGTAAGCGTGAAAATGATTGGACCAGTACATCAGATATCGGTCGGTCAGCGCATTCAGCAGTTTGCCGGGCACCCAGTGCGCAAACCGCAGCAATAAAAATCCTCCGATAATTGCGCCCGACGTCGACCATCGAGCATTTCGAAATCCACCGCCAGCCAGATCGGCAATTGTTTTTAGGCTCTGACGCCAATACCAATTGCGCGCGGCATCGGCTCCCGATCTCGACCCCACTTGCGCGAATTCCTCGTGCAGGTCACCCACAATCGATTCATCATCGGCAGAGGTGAACAGATGCACGAGCCAGGTGGCCATGCGGGGTGGCTGAACGGAATGTGCGTGCGTGGTCATGAGTAGCTCCGAATCAGTTCGAGTCCGTGGCTCATGCTTTGGAGTGCCCGCTGGGCACGGTTCACCGCCATTACTCCCCGGGCCGTGACGCGAAAGAAGCGTTTCGAACGTCCGCCGCGTTCGGGCGTAGGTTCCCCGTGCCGCGACTTGACGTGTCCTTTCCGTTCCAGGCGGTCGAGCGTGGCGTATACCGCGCCGATAGACACTTCACGTCTTGCGCGAAGCTCGATCTCCTGCCGCACGGTAACACCGTAAGCCCGATCTTCCAGCCGAAGCAGCGCCAGCAGAATGAGGTGCTCGAATTCACCAAGAGAATCGCGCCCAGCCATTATCTATACAATATAGAATAAATCTTTACGGGTCGCAATGCTCACGTAGCGACAGCCGCCTCGGCTGTCCGAGCCTGATATTTATTAGCTGGCCAAGAGGTTTAGAATCAGTCGCTGCGGGGGTTCGGAGGAATCCATGTTGCGAATCTTGCTGCTGTTGGCTGTGGTTGCGGTGCTAGTGGTTCTTGTCCCGCGCCTGTTGTCGCGTTCTGCCACGCCGTTGGAAGGGAGCACCGCGCCTGACTTCACTCTGCCCTCCCAGGAAGGCTCGCCGGTCAGCCTGAAGGACTATCGCGGAAGATGGGTGGTCCTTTATTTCTATCCCAAGGATCAAACGCCCGGCTGCTCCCGCGAAGCGCACAACTTTCAGGTCGATCAACCGAAGTATGCCGAGCACAATGCCGTCGTGCTGGGAGTGAGCCTCGATAGCGTGGACTCGCATAGAAAGTTTTGCGCCAAAGAGGGCCTGAACTTCAAACTTCTCGCCGATACGCACCACCAAGTGACGGACTCCTACGGATCGTTGACGAACTTCGGACTCGTGAAGTTCGCCGCCCGTCACACGTTCCTCATCGATCCCAGTGGGAAAATCGCGAAAGGGTATACCAGCGTCGATCCGCTCAAGCACAGCGCCCAAGTGCTGGCGGACTTGAACGCGCTCCAGAAATCCGAGCCCGTAAGTCGTTAGCAGAGACCACGTAGCGACAGCCGCCTCGGCTGTCCGGCTTTGCGATTGTGCGGTTGTTCGCTTCATCAACGCAACGGCTTGACCGCTATTCAATGCGGCAGTTTCAATGTTGGCCTGAATTGCGCCCTTCTCTGCGTTCTCGGCGTGAGTTTCTCCGCGGCCTCTGCGGTTTAAGATTTGCTCTTCATTGCGCCACATCAAAAGCCCTTGACCGCCGAGAACGCTGAGGCCTCGCAAACTTCGCGAAAAAGCCACGCCGCTTTCGCTGTTCCTCACAATCCGGCGGCCGAGGGTACACTAACAAAATGGCAACCGCGGCCCGAAATGATGCGCCCAGGAATGACCTGCCCCAACGGAGCTTGCGCGGCGCCGCACATTACCGCTTCCCACCCGGTTTCCAGCGCAACTTACTCTGGTTCGCGTTCCGCCGGTTTCGCCCGGCGAATCCAATCTTTTTGTTTCAGCACCTGGCCGAGCAGTACGGCGACATCGCCCACTACAAGATTGGATGGAATCACATCCTTTTCCTGAACCATCCCGACTACATTCGCGAAGTGCTCGTGGTGCAGAACGATAATTTCATCAAGGAGCGGACCGTGCAGCGCACCAAAATGCTGCTGGGCCAGGGGATGATCACCAGCGAAGGAGCGCAACATCGCGCGCAGCGGCAGGTGGCCCAACCCGCGTTTCATCGCCACCGCATCCCGGAGTACGCCAGCACCATGGTGCAGGAAGCCGCCCAACTGCGCGAGCGGTGGCGGCATGGCGAGCAGCGCGACATTGCCATCGACATGATGCGCCTGACACTCAACGTGGTCGCGCAAACGCTGTTTGCCACCGATCTTCGCGAGGAAGCCGGCGAGCTCGCCGACGCCATTAACCGCATCATGGGTCTCTACAATTTTTTGGTGATGTTGCCCGCCGCGGAGTGGCTGGTGCATGCCCGTCCTCCGGGCCTGGCCGCGTTCGTAAGAGCGCGCAAGCGCATCGACGCGGTTGTCTACCGCATCATCGCCGCGCATCGCCAGCGCGAGTCTCACGGCAGCAGTCTGCTCGATCTCATGCTTGCCACTTCTCCAGATCGCAACGCCGACTCGGAGCAGTCGCTCCGCGATCAGGTCATCACAATTTTTCTGGCAGGCTACGAGACTGTGGCCAACGCCCTTTCCTGGACGTGGTATTTACTTTCGCAGAATCCCGACTGCGACCGCCGTTTGCACGCGGAAATCGACCGCGAGTTGCAAGGCCGTTTGCCTGCCTACGACGACATCCCACGGCTCCGTTACGTCGAGATGGTGCTGGCGGAATCCATGCGGCTCTATCCGCCCGCATGGGCGATGGGTCGTTATGCTCGCTCCGATTTTCAACTCGGCGACTTTTTTCTTCCGGCGAAGACGACTGTGCTGATCAGCCAGTTCATTACCCATCGCGACGCACGTTTCTTTCCCGACCCTCTGCGCTTCGATCCAGAGCGCTTTACTCCCGAAGCCAAGTCGCGCCGCACTAAGCTCACTTATTTTCCGTTCGGAGCGGGAGTTCGGCAGTGCATTGGCGAGTCTTTTGCCTGGATGGAAGGCGTGCTGCTGCTGGCCACACTGGCGCAGAAGTGGCGACTGAAACTCGTCCCCGGTCATCGCGTCGAGCCTGAGCCACTGATTACCTTGCGTCCAAAATACGGGATGCGGATGCAATTGGAATCTCGCGTGGATCCTGGCACGAATTAATGTCGTAGCGTTTGTTCCGCACAACAAATCAACCCGCGCCGAGGTTCACTTGGTAGAAGTTTCGTCCAGGCGGTGAACGCCCGAGCGGCGCATCGCAAATAGAATCGCCCACCCAATTAATCCAGCAGCGTAAAAGTATACGAATCCCAGCATGATGCCTCCCACCAGAACCGAGTGCACCGGATGGATTGGCCCGATGGGAGGGCTCGCAGCCCCCCGCAGCGACGTTGAAATCGACTCTCCCTTCTGGATGGCCAGCACCACTCCACCGAGAATGATCGCCATCAGCACAGCCGTTGCCTTCGGAAAACGAAATTCAGTGTGCATCGTAAACCTCCTGTCGGAAAACAATGGCGAGAAGTGTTCGCCACCCAACAGTCGCCAATGCTCGCGCAGGGCTCCAGCTACAGCTCCACCGGTCTCGCGGACACAACAACGAGTTCGCGCTAGCATTCCCTTGGTACACGCCTCCGCCCGCAACTCGCGGAAGACGGCAAGCATTTCCTCGCCGAACTCTTCGCGGTGCGACGCCGGGTAAAGGCGCAATGCATGGCGATAAAGGTTGAGGCTGAACATGAGATCAGGCCTCCTTCGTCGCGATCCGCAGAGTCGCCAAACGCGTCAGATTCTTCATTCGGCTTACTTCGAGCTGCAGGTTGCGGCGCCCACGCGAGGTCAAGCGATAGGCCTGCCGCCCACGCGGGCTCTCCTGCTCTTTAATTCGCTCAATCCATTCTTCATCCAGCAATCTGCGCAGTGCGCCGTAAAGCGTGCCCGTGCTGAGCACCACGCGTCCGTCGCTCATCTGCTCGACATCTTTGAGAATCGAGTATCCATGCCGGGACTGGCCCGCCAAACTTAAAAGAATGAGCAGCACCGGCTCGGTGAGTGGCAAAAAATCCATTATGGCCTCTTGCGACATGTCGTACAACGCCATAATGCTCCGAAGTCACTCCGAAGTCAAGAGGCTGCTTCGATGATTAGGCGCGTCCCCGGAACCGGATGATGTGCCGCCGGTCCCGTTTCGATGGTCTGCCCTCGGGCAAGACTTCGAACTGGCCCATTGCTTTCCGTTCAGCGGCCGCCTTTTCGCGCATCTCCCGGCTCTCATCGGTTTCGCGGTAGAGCGTTTGCGCTACAGATGCAGGGCCGCGCACTTCGCTGAGCAGCAGGACCTCGACGTGAAACTCGCCGCCTTCATTGGTTATCCGCAAACGGTCTCCAACGCGCACTTCGCGCGCCGCTTTGGCAGGCTGGCCGTTCGAGAGAATCCTGCCCAGTTCGCACGCTTTTTTCGCGAGAGGCCGCGTCTTGAAAAATCGCGCAGCCCACAGCCACGTATCCATCCGTACGCCGGTCATCGATCCATTTTCCTACGGACCTATCGCAACGCCAGGCCTAAAAATGAAAAATCAAATCGCTTGCCAGGTGGTTCGCCCATCGGAAGACGTGATTCGTCGATGCGACGCGAGAACAAAGGTTGGATTCGGAGGTTACTACACCAGGCTTCGAGAACAAGGGAAAGCTTGGAGGCGCGGGTCGGAATCGAACCGACGCATAAAGGTTTTGCAGACCTCTCCCTTACCACTTGGGTACCGCGCCCTGCTCCATACGTTAGCGTTCCGGCCGGAAAAAGTCCATCTGCGGAGAACTGGCTGGGAACCAAAAACTCTGGAGCGGGAGACGGGATTTGAACCCGCGACTTCGACCTTGGCAAGGTCGCACTCTACCACTGAGTTACTCCCGCTCGTTCTCTCATTCTACTGCACTTGCGCATTTCGTGACAATTCACTGCACCCGCACTGGCACCCGCTTTTCGTCTGGCTGCTCTTCCACATCGGCTACAGTACCACCGTTAGGCAGGAACCGCTCGATGAATTGGGCTTGCGCGTTCCTTGCCTTGTGGCTGTTATGGACGTAATGCATCGTCATGTCAACATGCGACTGGCGAAGCATCCGCTGCACCACCACAGGGTCGTGTCCGTTTTCGATCAGGAAGGTGGAAAGCCCGTGCCTCAGGTTGTGAAACCCAAATCTCGGGCAATCCTCAGGGATCACTCCAGCAGCGACAGCCGCAGGTCTCACGTAGTCCTGCACGATCATACTGCCGATTCGAGGCTGCTTGCCGTGCAGCTTGAACGACGGGAACAAAAAGTCCGAGTCCTTGCTGTACGGTGATTCCTGACGCCACGCCTGCAATAGTGCAGCAAGCGTCTCGTGCATCTCGACTGGAGCCTTAGACGCCCTCGACTTCGGACGCCCCAGTTCGCCATCTACCCAATCGCGTCGGATGTTGATCTTCAGTTTCTTCCAATCAATATCCGACCACATGAGTCCGAGAGCCTCCCCGATGCGAGTGGCGGTGACCGCTACTACGATTACCAGCACACGTACCAAAGGATCGCCGATTCGTTCCAGTATCGCGAACGACTCCTCGGGGGTTAGACTGACCGCTTCGTAATCCGAGACGGTCGGGGCGCTGACCCACTTCATGGGATTGGACTCCTCAGTCCGTGGGATCATGCGGAACTTCTGCCCGTGCCGATAAACGGCGGACATCATGTTCCTGAGTTTGGAACGCAGCCCTTTGGAAAGTCCGTCGATCCACCTTTGAATTTCGAGCGGCTCGATGTCCTTGGCGACGTGTTGCGACCAGTGGCTTAGGTGAAGCCGAGCATTGCGCCCATCCGTGTTTTTGCTGGAGTGAGCCTTGTCCTCGCCCGTCTTCCTCTTGCCATACGCGAGGTAATGTTGCAGCACTTCGCCGAACGTCACCTTCGCTGGGTCTGGCTGGTTGACGAGCTTGTCCAACCCTAGCGTGCCCACTTCCAGCCAACCCTCCTCATCCGTCATGGTGTCCAGCCCTACGACCTTCGAGCGTTCGTCACCGTTCGCGTTGTAGTAGAAGTACACCAGCTTGCCTTTCTTCCTACGAAACCACCCCTTTGCCATTAGAGTTTCCCCTTCTGGCTACGGGGACTGCCGTCACGCATTGTACGGGGAGCAGCCATTTCAGCCAAGACCTTGCCTTCTTGTGACGAGTGGGGGTTGCGAGCACCTGAGGCTATAGCCGCTTCCACTTCGCTGATCTTGTAACGCCAAACCCGCCTGCTTCTACCAATTCCAAGCGGATGCCCCGGAATGATCCCTCTCCGCGTCATTTCCAAGATTTGGCGGCGCGGAACACTCAGGTGCTCCGCAAGTGCATTCGGATCGACAAAATGCTCTTGTGAGTGATGGATCAAATTGTGCTCGTTTTTGTCGGACACCGTTATCTACTCCCGTACTGTGATCATGACGGGATTTCGAGCTAGAGCCAATCAACAGAAATACGCTCCTTTCTTTTTGACCCACAGAAACCCCCGCATTTCTCTGACCTAAATAGAAATCACTGCATTTCCCTGTCTCGGCGGATCGGCGAAATTTCGCTATTTTCAAAATCATGAGAGCGCGAGTGACCTCTGAAGAAATTCAGAGGTTCGAGAAGGGAGAAAGCAGATGAGCCACAAAAGCAAGAAGGCTGCACCTGAGGCAACCAGCGAAGAGTCCGTCACGACTAAGTCCGCTGAATCTCAGGAGCAGCCCACCACAACGCCCGATGGTAGCACAGCGGGGGATGTCCCCGCTGTGCGAGGCGCAGAAGCAACGACCACGGACACACAGTCCATCACTGTGACCAGCGCAACCTCTGAAGTTCTTCAGGGGTCAAAGATGTCGCCCGAAGAAAAACAGTATCTGACGGCGATTGACATGAAGGACGATGAACTCGGAGAGGTGATCAAGAAGCCGACTGAGCGGATCAATAAATGGTTTGGCAGCGCCATCGCTCATGAAAGCACAGCAAAAGAGGAGCGCCGCCTTGCACAAAAGGAGTTCAATGCGCACCTCGCGTACTACTACGAGGTGAAGCAGCGCCTCCTCAATCCGAAGTACCGCCCCGACCTGAATACCGGGCAAGAACGCACGGAAGAGGACAACCTGAAAAACTTCGGTGCGAAGGACTGGCAACAGTTCAATGCTAACTGCATGGCATACAGTCTCCAGCATGCAAACGCAAAGCTGAAAGAGTTCGCGAAGTCGCAAGGGCTGCTCACCGATGACGGCGACAACATCGACGATGTCGAGACAGAAGAGGCTGAGGGTGGGGGTCGCCCAGAGCCGCGCCGCACCGAAGACCCCACTGCGCAGAAGCGATACGAGCACATCGCAACCGCCGCGATGTCGATCGCGACTGAGAATCCCGAAGACGAAGTATCCAAGCAGATTCTTGCTGCGGCAGAGCATCAGCCCGCACCGCTGATGCCTGTCCCGCCCGACATCTACACCGAGGTGCTGAGCTTCGTCACCAAGATCGCCTCCTCGGTCACTGACGAGAAGATCAAGACCGAGGCAAAGGGGCTTCTGGGAAAGATGCTGCTCCACCGACCTGCGCCCGACCCAGCCAAGGTGCTGGATGCGGCACAACAGGAGGAGCAACGGAAGAGTCGCAAGCGGCTCGTCCGTAAGAACGGTGCGGCACTCGGCAGCGCCACTTACAACCCGCCAAGCAACGGAACCAGTCATCTTCAGGGATCGTTGGCGGGACAGAACTCGAACTCTGATCCAGAACCAGCGGCGATGCCAGCCGTCACCGATAAGCGGTTTTGGTGGACTGAGCGCAAGATGGGCGACCTCACAGAATTGGTCATCATGGATGGGAAGAAGGTCTACGACTTCTATCCGATGGACGCCATAAAAGAGGTGAAGGAAGTCATCGACAAGCTCAATGGGCAGACGGTCGCGGAAACGCCGGGAACGGCAATGGCGGCGGACTAGGAGCTTCTAGTCCGCCACGTTGCGATAGGAGAAGACGATTATGGAAAACTCGAACATTGCATGGACGCACAACACTCAGAACTTCTGGCTGGGTTGCGACAAGGTTGCGCCCGAATGCGCACACTGCTACATCGGGCGCGTTTTGCAGCGGCAGGGGCGCGAGCCTTGGGGGCAACTTTACCGCACCAAGACTTGGGACAATCCGTCGAAGTGGCAGCGGGAAGCTGAGGCGAAGGGCATCTGCCTTCGCGTGTTCACGAATTCGCTGTCTGACTTCTTCCACGCCGGAGCGGACGAGTGGCGAGACGAGGCGTGGGAGATCATCAGGCATACGCCGAATCTTGTTTGGCTGATCCTGACAAAGCGCCCCGAACTGATCTCATCCCGGTTACCGAAGGATTGGGGAGAAGGCTATGCCAACGTATGGCTAGGGACGAGCGTGGGCTGCAATCAGACCTTGAACAAAATGGATACGCTGCGAAAGATTCCAGTCCACCCGAAGGCAGTCCGCTTCGTTTCGTGCGAGCCGTTGCTTGAAGACATAGCCGAGCGGATCAACCTCGATGGTTTCGGCTGGGTCATTGTGGGAGGCGAAAGCGGAAGCTCCCCGGAATACCTGTGGGACAGCGCCCAAAACTGGCGCGAAGAATTCAACGCTCCCGGTCGGCGCACCATGAAGATCGAGTGGGCGCAACGGCTGCTGGAAAAGTCGCGGGCAGCGGGCATCCCGTACTTCTTCAAGCAGATCACATCGGCGCGTTCGGGCATGGGGGAGGACGCGCTGGGGCGGAAGTACCAAGAGTTCCCGCCCCAACCGCATGGCGTGTGGGCAGAAACGGAAGGGACGCAAGGCACCAACGAGAAAACTGGTCTGCAACCGGATGTGCTCTACCTCCCAGACTTCCTACCGCAGGTAAAGGCGGACGAGCTTCTCGCGACGATCAAGGAGCGGGCTGATTTCCGGCAGAACTACATCCAGCTTTACGGGCGCAAAGCGATACCAAGGCTCGAAGCGTGGTATGGCTCTTGGGACTATCCCTACTCCAATGGGGTTGTGCTCAAAGCCGCGCCCATGCCGGACTATTTGCGGGCAGTGATCGACCGCATAAAGGCGTGCGGCTTCGGCGAATTCAATGCGGTGCTGATCAATCGCTACCGGAGCGGGAGCGACTACATCTCTTGGCACTCGGATGACGACTACGGAGACCCGGAGCCGACGATCCCGTCGCTCACTCTAGGCGAAGCACGTCCGTTCAGGCTACGATCTCTTTCGGACAAGCGCAATGTGGTGGAGTATGTGCCGGAACACGGCTCTCTGGTCATCATGCGCGGCAGGACGAACGCAGAGTGGGAACACATGGTTCCGAAGACTGCAAAGGACGTGGGCGAGCGGATCAATCTGACTTTCCGGTTCAAGAAGGGTGATTGAGCATTGAGGCAGGGTAGCCGCTATCAACGCGAGAAGCACAGGTCTGATACATCACGAGGGAAGTGCCCGCTGATTCCTGCAACATGTTCTCACGCATGTTTCTCTAGCCGTAGACCACACCGCCAAAGCTGAACTTCCCATCCATAACGATTGGAACGTAGAGGTTCGCTCGGTTGTATGCCCATTCCTCAAGTATTCCGAACCCTACAACGAACGCATTCGGCTGGTTCTTTGCGTAAGCTGGTGCCACGGTGCAAAGGCAGGGCAAAGTGGTGCCTAACTGTTTCTTTTTCTCCGTCACCAGTGCAGCCTTGCTGAATGCACTGTAACGGTGAACGTGCCCCATGATGCAATTCTCGTTGACGCTGTCCACCATCTTCTTCGCGACGTGGATTCCCGATCCAATCTGATCGCCGTGCAACAAGACGAAGCCCGCACGTTCGATGTGACCGCCGACAGGCACCCATCGCCATCCGCGCTCTTCGAGGCGCAGGACTTCGGGGATGTCAACGATCCCTTCCAATTCCGGCATCTCGTCCAGCAGGTCGGATTGAATCCAATCCTCGTGGTTGCCGCAGATATACGTCAGCTTGCAGGTGGGCAGCACCGCCTCCTCGATAGGCTTCAATATGTCCTCCGTAAAGCCGTCAAGGTCTTCTTTATAGCCGCGATGTTTGCGGAGCCGGGGCTTGCCCTTGGTGTGGCGGCTCAGATTCGCGCAGTCAAGCGCACCGCCGAGCAACGTCACGCTCGCGATCCGTTTCTTGTTCTTGCGGATGAACCCAAACACAACCTTCAGCGCCTTGGCGTCGTGCTCCGGGTAATGGATGTCCGCCAGTACAACGTGGTACTTCGTGGTCATCACCGCACGTCCTGCTCTCGCTCGGTGATGTGGGCGAATGCCGCTGCTTCTTTGCTTGTGTCCGGGTCGGCGTGACGTGCGAACCCGAACCCGAACCCTTTGGCTGTTGCTGGTAGTGTGCTCATAGTGATTGCCCTCCTTGGAGCGATCTATCAATGAGCAAGGTGCCCGACAGCCAGTGTTAACCCTTGCTTCAATCATCGAGTGCTTTGCACCCGAAACTTACAGATTCTTCTTCAGCACGCAGAAGGGGGTCTTCTTTCCCTCTTTCTCCTTGCCCGTTTGGTGGTCATATTCCACTTCCTTGACGAACTCGATGAAGCCGTCCTCGACAAGCGTAGACTTCACGCCAGTAACCAGCTTCCCGTACTTCCGATAAAGATTCTTCGAGGAGAGAACCTTGCTGTAATTAACCAGCTTCCACAGGCTCTCCTTGGGATAGCCGATCAGGTCAGCGCCCTGTGGATATTCGCCAGTCTTCTTCTGGTGCTCACGTTGCGCCTTCAGTGCCGCCCACACAGCTTCCGTGCATTCGGCATCCTTCGTTTCAGCCAGTCCGGGCTTAAATTCGGAACGCAATCTCTCTTGCCATTCTGCGAAACGCAATGCAGCGAACAGGCAGTCGCGTGTGATTTCCTTGTCGCCGTTCAATGCTGCCGTCACGAGTGCCACACGCAGGGCGTGTTCACCAAGACGGCGGCGTCCGATATTGTCGCCGACCCACGCATCCTTGGCGTCCCAGACCCATGCCGGGACGCGGACAACCATCTCGTCTGGAAAGAACGAAGGCTTGATGTCCAGCGGGCGGTACTTCACTAGGATTGTGTCGTAGCCAATGAGCAGGCGATCATAGAAGCCGCTTACCGTGCTTGATCCGACAACCTTCGAGAAATCTGCTGCGTCTTCGCATGCGATGTTGCCTAGCATGCAGAACTTGCCGTGACATGAGTCCGTGCCCTTTTTGTCTGCGACGCCCGCGTGGTCTTTCGACCAGAGTTTGCAGAACGTCTGCGCGAGTGTTGAGTTGGGCACCTGACACTTGCAGAAGACTGAACGCATCTCGTCTTCAACTAAGAGCAGGGTATTGCCATCCTTGCCAATCATCTTGCACAGACCCCGGTCGGACGCAGGCGTCGTGTAAGTAGCCGTGTTCAATGGCAAGAAGATGGATTTCTCGATTGCCTCTGCGACGACCGTCTTCGCCGTTCCCACTGGTGCGATGTTCACGCAGTAAATGTTTGAGCGGACGTGTCCGTCGCGATCTCTGATGTTGAGCGCGGATGCCACAGCGAGAACGCCGGGATACGTCCAGCCGAGGGGAAGCGTGGTGTTACGTGCGATCTCTCCCGCCTTGCCGTAGAGCGCCCGCATGTCGAAGGCGAGTCCTTCCGCCTTCGGCGCGTTCACGATTGAGTCGATGTTGTCCGGCACGGGCAGCGGCATTGGATTCAACTGTTCCGCACGTTCCGCGATGAGTTGATCCATGTCCGGCACGTCTGGCACTGGAGCAGGAGGAGTTTGAACGGTGGAAGGCTGATCCCCGGCAAAAGGGACGGCTGTGACCGTCGTGACACTGCTGCTCACGGACTCCTCCTGCACCACCTCGTCGGCATCCAGAATCTCGACGCCAAACTTGTCCCAATCAATCTCGTTCGGATCAGACCAGATGATTCCTTTGTATGGTTCGCCCTTCTTGTCGTTGAGGAACTTGATGACCTCGCCGATGGGCTTTTCGTTCAGCGGACAGCCTGCCGCAAAGCACGACCATCCGAAAGATGATCCGTCATAGTAGAAGCCAGTCAGCACGGACTGTTCGTGGCGACGGTCAACGCCGGGGCATTCCGCGCAGATGTGCCACACATCGTCCTTGATGCCAACGATGTCAATGTCGTGAAACTCCATCAGGTCGTCGAAGTCGAATGCCTCATGCACTTCGACGGTGCCCTTCGGCTGCGGCTTAGGCTTCTCGGCGAGTTCGTCAATCGCCCGCACCAACCATGTCGGAATCGGCATCGGCTCGATGTCATATTTTTGGTGTACGGCGTAGCGCTTGCCGTTCGGGTGAACCGAGGGCGCTGAGACCAAATACTTGCGGTCTGCACGGAAGCTGAACCACTCTTTGCCGTCACGCACGGCTGAACGATTGCCGAGGGCAATGCTAGTGGGCGAATGCTTGAAGATGAAGTGCTTCCCGCCATTGCCGGAGACATGCACACGAGTGCGCGGCAACGGCTGCCCGTACTTCTCGCAAATTTCGGACAGCTTGCCTTGGTCGAATTCCAAGAAACAATAGCCGTCTTCGACCGCGAAGGCGCAGAGCGCGAAGTTGGCGTTGGGGAACTGGATATTCCAGTTCTCGATTTGTTTGGGATCGGTGGTCGCGACGCCGCCGTGCTGCCAGCCTTCCATCTCTTTGAACGGAATCTTGGTACCCGGTGCGAGTGCGATGATCGGTATGCCCATCGCCGCATACTGTGGAGCATGAGCGAGGGGAGCGTTGCTGTTTGACATAGTGAATAGTGACCTCTACTTTACGTTTCGATAGCTATCTTTCTTGCTGCGGGTGACGCCCACCCACGCGGGCGTTGCACACCGTGCCGCTTCATGATTCTCGACACTTCGGGCTGCGTGAGCGCGAACTTCTCCGCGATTTCATCGAGTCGCAGTTCCGGGTGCATCTCGATGTACTGGACGAGCAAGTCGTCGCGGCGTGCGATCATCGCGTCCAGCATGTGGTTAAGCTCTATCCGGGTGATGATCTTCTTTGCTTCTTCCTGCGCGATCATTCTTAGTTCTCCTTTTGGTCTCATCAGCACTGGCATAACCAGTGGACGCCGCGTTACGGCGTTTCGACCTTCTTGAACGTCAGCCCTCATCAGCACGCATGACGTGCCGACGCTCAGTTCGGCGGTGTTGAATTCAATGTTTATCGTCGTCCTCGCCGCACTCGTCGCAAAGTTCCGTGAAGAAGTCTTCGAGATTGTCCAGCGGGAGTAGCGTAGGCTTTCCGTTGTTAGTGGCTTGGGTTGCGGTCGCCTTGGCAAGAATCGCTACCGCTTCCGGCAGCCAGTTTCCGTGTTCGTCTTGGTAATGCTCTTTGATCTTCGACATAGTGTTGACCTCTTCTGTCTGCGTGACCTCTGGTCTCGTCAGCGCGTGCATTACACGCGGACGCCGCGTCGGTGTTACGGCGTTTCGACCTTCAGACTGCCTGCGCCTCATTCGGGATACAGCGAGTTAACTGAATCGACGTAGGCTTCGAGTTTTTCGAACTCTTTTTCGTCGTTGATCCACACCATGTCGATCACTGTCTTTGGGACGGAGTAGTCGAGTCTGATGTACTCCCAGTCGTCCTCGGCTGCCGCCTGCACCAGCGACCAGCCGAACTCTTCCGCTAGGTTGTGCAAGGACTCGGACGCTTCGCTCTCTGCCTGTAACAACTCGGCATGGATTTTCGCGTCGTACTCTTTCTTGATCTTCTGCATGGAGTCATATAGGTGCTGCCGTGCGGTGTTGGTCAGGTTTTCGTTGTAGGCGTCGATGCGAGCGATGACACGCTTACGCTCCGCCTGCTTCTCGGCAGCTATCTTTGCTACTGCCATCTGCATTTCTATCTGTTCTGCTGTCTTGCGATCAGTGCTCATAGTTGATCCTCTATATGGGCTAATCGGGACGCACAGGCTTTGTCGTTCGCAGTGTTTCTTCCGCCTGCAACCACATGCGTCCTTACAGTTGTTGGTTGACCTATTACTAGGCTGCTGCGACCGCCTGCATCTGGAACCGATTTGTCATCGGTGCCAACGTCGGCTTGTTCAACTTCTGCAACTCGGAGATGACTTGCTGGATGTCGTAGTGCGTCATCCCACGGTCTGTGCTAAGAGTCTGGAAGATTTCATCCGCTATGACTGCTGCCTTGCGACTTGCGATCATTGCAATGCTGTCCTTCTCGCCCTTGGTCAGAACCGCCGTCACCTTCTCTGGCATCGGCACGGACGCTTTCACGTCCACGCCAGCCACCAGTTGGCGGTTGCGTTCCTCTTCGATCCCCGCCTGCTTACCTTTTATGTAGTCAGGACGCTTCTCCAGAGGTTTACGTGCCGTCGTGGAGGAACCGTTGTTCTCACGCTGCACGTAATGCTTGAAGTTGTCGGCAGTGGTGTTGAGGTAGACGTCGCAGAACTCGTCCCAGTAGAGCTTCTTTCCCTCTACCGGGAGTTGCTTACCACGGCTGCCTTGGCGGACTTGAAATCGTGCCTTCAGTTCCACCAGCCACTTGCCTTGGTCGTTCCAGAGTTCGGAGAAGGACTTCGCCGCCTTCACTGCTTGCGCAATGACCTGCTCGTCCGTCGCCTTCTCTGGCGTGAGGTTGTCAAGGATGGTGTCCATCGTTGACCTCCTGTGTTTAGTGTTCGGCGTCGGCATCGCTGCCGTGCTTGCCGTCCCTCCGCTTTACCACGGTCGCCATCAACTGGACTGGAATCGCCATGAAGCCGTCACGCTATCGGAGTTGTCGCTGGCTATTCGCCTTGGCACCAGACCGTCGTTCGCTGGTGCTTACACTTAAATACTGCGCAGCTAGAAGACTTGAGGCGAACTTCGGGATTTTGTCCCGAAGTTGTCGTAAGTTACTGATAACAAGCGCCTAATGGACAAATACCGGATCGCGATGAAAACAGAGGTCAGTTAGCGAAAGCGGGAGGTCTCGAACAAACGGCGAAGGCAGGAGCCGTGCCGCGCCTGCGGCGTTTACCTTGACAGGAGTGCCGCGCCCATGGGATGAAGGCGCATTTCAGAAGACGCGTTCTGGGAGAAGAACTATGAGACTGAAGAGTCTGTTGGAGGCTCGCACGTGGTACGAGAAGAGCGACCTGAGTTTCTGGAGCTTCACTCAGGAACTTGAGAGATTCGCTGCGAAGATGAAGGACGTGATCGCCCGTGGTGACCGGGGAGCGGCGGCGACCAAATTCGCCGACCTTCTGTTGCAAGCCATCGAATTGTGGAAGGCGGGCTGCATCGAAGAGCAGACAGGCTGGGCGGTACACAATAAGCCGGATGAGATATGGGACGCCTTCCGCGATGCGATTGCCTTCATGGATGCTGGCGACGACATCAAGGCTCTTCTCGCTATCATGCGGCTCAAAGGCTTCGGAAAAACGAAAGACGCCGATTCGCGCCAGCAGCGTGCGAAAAGGGCGAGCGCGGTTCTTCGGATGTTCCGACCCAGAGATTGGGGTGTAGTGGATTGGCGAACAGCAGCCATGATCTGGGCTTTGAACCAGAAGAGTTGGGATGTCCGGCGAGCGATTTCGCTCGTGAAGGCAGACTATCCGACCCGGCAAAAAGCGAAGGACGAGTGGGACGAAATAGACGAGAAGATCGCAGCGGAGGTGTTGAACGCCAGATACCGGGCGAATCGTTCGGACACTCTTCCCGATGCCGCCGACGTCGAGATGGCGGTCTTCGGGCTGTCGTTCGAGGTCTGGTCGGCGAACACAGCGATACGAAACAGCCACCGTCAGACCTACGTGAGTACGCTGCGAGGAACGTTGCAGGCTCTTGACAAGCAGCTATAAACACAAAAGGGAGCGGTTCACTACGCCGCTCCCAAGAGGTCAACCAACCGCACCCAGCAACGAAATGCGATGTCTTCTATTCAATACTTCAAAAGTCGGCAAACCGAAGTTGTTGCCGATCAACGAGGCTCCTTCTCAACCTCGCCGCTGTCACTGGCTGACAGTTGGCGATCAAGCCTCAAACACAACTGTCAGCTTCCTAATATCCCTGTGGGAGACCATAAAATTTAAGTTTTTCAATCTGTTAGAGACTCCTACTGTCACCCCACTGTCACTGACTGACAGTAGGGTTTTGAGCCTGCCAGACGGTGCGCACGGGGATATAAGAAAGTGACAGTAGCCACAGTTCAACCCGGTGCTCCCCGCCGACTGCGCTGCGCAAAAACGCAATTTCAATTTCATTTTTCAGATGGTCTTTGGCACTGACACGCCATGAGGAAGGATACATGACGCTTTCGAAGTTGACTGACATCGAGCTTGCGGTGCTGGGGCGAGAAACCTACGACAGGCAGCACTGGTCGGCGGAAGACGTTGTGACACTCCGCGCATGTTGGGGCGAGTTCCAAAGGCGCGGCGAGGACACCATCACGTTCTGCCGTCCCTCTTACTCAGGGGTGCTCGCGTTCCACGAGATCGACAGTGGCGAGCTAGGAGAAGACAACTTTCGGTCGTTGGAACTCGCCGGGGCGGGGATCGCAGCGGACTACCGCGAAGTCATGGGCAAGCTGACGCAGTCGAGACCACGTCGCAACCGAACCCCTCTCTCACTAATCTGAAGCGTTCCCAATGTCGGCTTCACGCCGATCATCGCTAACAAGCGACACAGAACGATTTTCAAAGTCCATGTAGTAGAGAGGAAATCTCAGGGCTGTTGTAGCCAAGTCCTTTGGTTTCAGCGAGCCGCTTCTCGATTTCCACTCAAAGGGGCACGCGTGCCCGTGTGGAGGAGTTTTGTGAAATGAATTGTCGAGAAAAAATTCGGGAGTCTCTGCTGGCGGAAAGGATGCTCTATTGGCGTTCGGTTGCCCGCTGTCCGCGCAACGGATGCCCGAAGTGGCGAGCACGGAAAAATTTTTGGGCGTTGATCAGAAAGTATCCGGCTCTAGCTGAGCGCCTCAGGCTCCGCGAGACAGATGTGTTTTCGTTTTAGGAACGTGGAAATCATGAAAGATCACGACTGCTGCTACCGTCTGCTCACCCGAGAGTTGCCCATTAGCCCGAGGGGCGCTCCGTGCCTTTTTCGGTAGTTCATCTTGCCCTCTTCGGTGTCCTCTTCCACGTCGATGAACTCGTCGCACTCTTGGCAAACACCCCGCAGCCGTCGTCGCACTTCGCCTGCTGGTCGTCGGTCACGCCGCACTGCTTGCAAAAGACGTCGCTCATTGGATCATTCCCTCGACTTCCATGTCGGATAAGTCCTCGGTGTCGAAGATGAGTTTCCAGCCCTTGCCTTCGAGTTCTTCGTTCAGGGCATCGACCAGCGATTGCAAGTCGCCCACCACAGCCTGCCAGCGGGTATGCAGCGCGGCTTCGGGTGTGGCGTAGAGACCGCCAGTGTCGCCCTGCGGGTCGTCCTTCATCCGCTTGAGCACCCGCAGCATGTGCTCAGCTACCGTAATTGCGTGTTCTATGCTCATTGTTTCTCCTCCAAAAACTCCGGGTCGGGCAGCACGGTCGGGATCGGTTCCCCCTGCTCTTCCTTGTCCATTTCCTTGATCAACCGCCACATGTAGAAAAGCTCGTCCAGTTCGTGAACGCGGGCGTTAACCGCGTCGATCTGGTGCTTGACCCAGCCCTCGCCGTACTCCGCGTCTTCGTGCCATTTCTGGATCAGGTCGATTGCCCGGTCAAGGCTCCGCACCACCAGCTTGAACGCTTCATCCGGCGTCATCTCCGGCATGGCGGCTGCCGCGAAGTCCTTGAAGCGCGAAAAATGCACCTTGACCGCAGCGTCGGTGTACTTACCGTGCGCCCGGTAAAAGTCACGATCCGGCTGCGCTGTGGGGAAAACTTTGTGAACTCGCTGAAGGTCTTTGATTAGCTGGTCGCGAGTGCCGGACAGAAGTTTCTGCCCCTTGCCTGTCCCGCGAGTGGATTTCTGTTTGCTTGCCATAGTTGATTGTGTCCTCCGGTTACTGCCTTTGTGTCCTCGTGGGATAACTACTCCCCACGATCTCTATTACTCGGTCGCGGCTCCTATCGCGGGTTACTCAAGCCTGCGCCCCTGCTTGTTCGTCAGGAAAGCGCTCCGGGTAACGGTGCTTCATCTCGTCGATCAGCACCATAGCGTTGTGGACGACCGCTTCATCGCTTCCGTCCTCTGCGACCAATCGCCCGGCTGCGCGTAGCTCGGCTTCCACTTGCTGTGCGAGTTCTAGGTTCTCCGTCATCCAAATGCCGAATTCTTTGTCTGTCATTGCTGGCTCCTTTATGCGGTCATTTTTTTGCAGCACAATCACCTCATGCGATGCGCTTCATCTCCTGTTTCATCCTTCGGATTACGGCACCGGCAATGGTGCGCACCCAGCTTCCCTGCCCGGTATTGAGCACCACATACGGCTCCTCGACGGAGCTTCTCGAATACTGCATGTATGCGTCCTGCGGAACCTTGAAGGTCGGCAGGTTGGCTAATCCGGCTTCGTCCACATTGGCGTAGATGAACGCAGGAATCTCGATGCCATACTGTGGTCGGGCGAATTGCCCAGCGGTCGGGTCAACCATCATCCCGTCCACGAACACCACCGAGTGGTAGTCGCTGGGAATCAGACCTTCGGCTACAGGCTTTGTAGGAAGAAGGGTTGATTGGCTGTCGTCGAACGGGTTCGGCGGGTTGCCGCATGTCGCGAGATAGCCGCCGCCCGGAATCGACTTGTGCCTGCGGACGACCAGCACATCCACGGGGACGACGTTTGAATCGAAGCCGAAGTAATCGAGCACGTTCCGGAGCGCAAACGCAGCCGAGTGGCAGATGCGAGGATCACCGCCATTTAGCTTCGAGGCTTCTTCGGACACCAACTCAGCGGTGACAACCGCAGCATCTCGGATCGTGCTCATTGTTCTTCCTCACGCGAGCCGTGGTTCGCGTCCACTACCACGCCAGTCTCAAGATCGGCGATCATGTCCTCAAAGAACTCGATGTGGCTCTGGTAAAAGTCGAGGATCGCTTCCGCTTCTTCCGGGTACCGCTGCGTGAACAGCTTGCATCCCGCCGTCATGTTGCCCACGATGTCTTGCAGGAACCCGACGATCAGCCGGATTTTCTGGTGCTCCGGCAGGGCGCTGTCGTTGCACTCCTGCATATTGCCTTGGATTGTGCCCATGAATTGCTGGTAGTTTTCTATGCCCTGTTGAAGGGCGGCTGCGTTTGCAGCTTCGGGATCGCTGAACTTGCTTGCCGCCGCCTCCAGCCGTTCCTTCCACTCATCGAAGCCCTTCATTTGCGCGTGCTCCTTCTTCAGTTCCATATCGTTTTCTCCTTCGCGAACTATGGTTCGCGCACCTATGCCTGCTTTACCTCGTTGGCATAAACCTTGGTGCCAGCCGGGAACGTGATGCAGCTTGCCGTCTCGTCGGCGCTCATGTTGCCACTCTGGTGCAGCGCCTCGACCACGTCAGCGAAGATTTGCTCGTAGGTGGACTCGCTGATGATCTCTTCCACGTCAAGGTTCATGCTCCGCACCATGCCCGTGAGCTTCTTCCACTTGTTGTCCACGATTAGCACGGAGCGTTCTCCCATGATCATGTTCACGTGGTACCGTGACTGCGCCCGTTCGTCCTGTTCGGTTTTGATAAGTTTCACTGCCATGTTTCCTCCTCCTGTGCGAACCGTGGTTCGCCTCTTCTTGGCTCTTAAAGCCCGCCCGACTCAGCGTGCGACTTGTCTCGAACCTCTGAATTTCTTCAGAGGTCACTCGTGTTCTCAATGCTGATTGTGAAGGTATCGAAATTTCGCCGATCCGCCGAGACAGGGAAATGCAGTGATTTCTATTTAGGTCAGAGAAATGCCGGGGTTTCTGTGGGGTTACTTTGGATTGCGACTAGAGGGGAATCCCGTCACGCTTCATAGCGGACTCAAGATTTGCGACCGCAGTGTGTAGAGCCTTGACGCAGGGGCTATCGTTGTCGTGCTCCGAAGTCCCACACACTGTATTTCCCGCATCGTCGCGGATCGTTCGAGGGCACTTACCTTCATTAAGGAAGAGCTTGTCGGCTAGTTCTCGCCAGAGAATCGTGGATTCATTCGGTTTCGTCGGGTGCGGGTTGAACTTGCGGATGACGAACGCCCTCACGGCTTGACCCTGCATGGACTTGGGTTGACCGCGCATTCGTCCTGATGAGAGTGCTTGAAACAGAACTAACTGTGTTTCCCAAATACCCCTTGCCAAATCCTCATACGAACACGGCGGGTTTGAAACGATTAGATTAGCGAGCCGTGCCCACGCCTCATCTACTGCCTTCTGCGGGTCGAGCGTGCTTCTAATAGCTTCGTCACAATATCCGATTACTGATGGCGGCTCCCATAGAGTTCCTGCCCGAGGACGAGGGCTGTGGTGCAACACATAATGCCGCCAGACGTCGATTGGAAGCTCTCCCTTGGCGTTCTTGAGCAGTTCCTTGCCGAGGTCTGGACATGCGAAATCGTGAAACTCGTAAGACATTTGCCCATCTCTAACCTATCGCCGGTTCGTCCGCCAATTTAGCGTAGGTTCTGAATGCTTCTGCTTTGAGGTGGATATTCTTTGCGTCGTCAATCCTATGATCAGCAACAATCGCTGGGTGCAGCATCGCAGCGGATCAGCGCGAATTTCCAAGTTGGATTGTCATTCAGGCTGGGGCGAGCACAAAAGTTACGAAGGTCATTTGATCTGCGATAATTCCTTCCCATGTGCGGAAGATACCGACTGTCGCGGCTGAAGCAGGTCATTGAGGAGTATTTCGGGAGTGCTCCGTGGGATGACGACTGGAACCCTCGGTTCAATGTCGCGCCGACCCAACAAATTCCGGTTGTCCGGCAGCACCCGAAGGAGCCTCGACGCGATCTCTCGCTGATGCGGTGGGGACTGATTCCTTCGTGGGCGAAGGACACGTCCGGCGCAGCGAGAATGATTAACGCCAGATCGGAGACGGCACACACCTTGCCCGCGTTCCGCGATGCGCTGAAATCTCGCAGATGCCTCGTTCCAGCAGATGGCTTTTACGAATGGCAACGGCGTGGCTCAACGAAGCAGCCCTTCTGCTTCGAGGTCGATGAAGGTGGACTGTTCGCCTTTGCGGGATTGTGGGAGCGCTGGCGTGATCCGAGTGGGCAATGGGTGAAGTCATGCTCGATCCTGACGACCACCCCGAACGCCGTGACCTCGGCTGTTCACGACCGGATGCCTGTAATCCTCGATCCAGAGAGCTACGACCTGTGGCTCGATCCGGGCATGACGAATGTGGCTGCGGCGTCCGAACTGCTGAAGCCTTACGACGCCCGGCTCATGCGATGCTATCCGGTGAGCAGTCGCGTCAACCATGTGGCGAACGACGGCGAAGAGTGCTCTTTACCCGTCGAACTGGCACAAGTTCAGAATCGGCTCTTCTTGTAACTCCACGATGGCTCGTTAGTTCAGTCATCAGCAGTGGAATCGAATCATGGCAGCCCCCAGAAGGAGCCAAAATGCAGCGGGAGATTCACCGGGTTGAAGTGAGAAATGGGCGCAGCGGTTCAACCCACGGCTACAGCTTCACGGGTTGGGAATATCAAGAGGGATGGCTAATCACTTTTTGGCTGATCGGACGTGACCCCGTGAGGACAATTTGGGTCGATAGCCCGACCACTTTCTACGCCGTTCCCCGGATGCAACTCGGCGGACAGCGAGTCATCGAGATTAACCCTGAACCCATCGAACTGACCGCAGAAGAAAAGGACGCAATAATCAGCATGGTGTGGCAATGGAAGATTTTAGAGCCGTTAACCGTGGCTGGGACGTGCATGGTTGAATCTTTGGCTAGGGCGTTGGGTATGTCCAATGACGACATTCTCGATATGTTCCGACGTGCCCGGCGTGACCCCAGCATTCAAGATGACGCGGTCAAGACTCTCGAAGAGAATGGCTACACGGTGCGTGTCTTTGGTTCCGAAGGGTTCAGTTATCGCGAATGTCGGCGGCTCGTCACGATGGTTCGGAAGGACGATCCACAGAGTGGTCATGTTGTTCTCGTGTACGAGAATGATGAAGGAGTGTTCGACTCAGACGGTGTTTTCAAAAAAGTGGGTGACCTTCTGTTTTGCGGCACATTGGGATATGACAGAGGAGCAGTGCTAATCGCAGAGAAAGATGTCGCTGCGACTGACCAGCAAAGAAGCTAACCAACTTTCAGCACCTCGGTCTCGACCTCTGCGTTATTGCGAAGCCAGCCCACAACCTTGACCGCATCCGCTTCTTTGTCGAAGAGCACCATGTCCGCTGGATCAGAACTGAAGTTGAAGGTGACACCCTCGCTGTCAACCGACCATTGAGACAGCAAATCCCCCGGTGTAATATCTGGTTTCTCCTCTGCCCCGGACTTGTATCGGATTGCCCAGCCGTGTGGTGGTGGTGCGCCCTTTAGACGAACTTTGAAGACTGGTCTCTTGGCAAAGACCTCCTCGACATTCTTCATTCGCGCATTATCGCATGCGGCTTTATATGCCGCGTCTGAGCACAACGCTGGAACCAGTGCTTCGGCAGGCTCACGGCAACGAACTAGTCGCAAGTACGCAACAGGTCTACACTTATAGCCACGGAGAGATGGGAAAAATAGCAAAATCAGACTCCTACACGCTTCAGAGCACCAAGTCCAAGGAGGTGGTCTGCCGCATCAATAGGAAGACAAAAACTGGAGCGTACTTTCTCATCAAAACCGCTCGCCAGCGGGACTACGTGGATCGAATTTCCCTATCCGGCTTCACGTCTCTCCCAAGCGGACTGAGGCGCGATGGAAATGGTCTTCCTAGTTCCGGGTATCTACTTCTCAGACATCTCTCCGAAACACTTGGCAAATTTGAGTTGGTCATCGACGGCAACGCCGCGTCTTCGCTCGACGGCAAGCGAACGGTTCTGAATCACGATGACCTTCGCAGCCTTCTGCGTACAATGCGAACTATCAAGGCGCAGAGGTTTCGGGAGATCAACGGCACAGTTGAGTCGTTTCTGCATTCGCACTTTCCAGCGAAGTTCGAAGAGCCAGAAGACACAGACGTCGAGTACCGACCGAATGCAATAGCCGAGGTACTTAAGAAGCAGCAAGCATTAGATAAGCTGTCAAAGGATGACGTCGAAGCTCTCGGTGGCTTGTTCCCAGAATTCATCAAAAAATATGGCGCTGCGGGATCAGGGAAAAAGAAGCTCTTCATTTTATCGGGCAGCAAGAAGGCGACCGAGGTTGTCTACATCGAGAAAATCGTCGTGGATTTTGAGCGCAAGCTGACTGCGAAGAACCAAAGTGAGCAATCTTGGCAGGAGTTCCTGCGAAATTACATCCTTCTGTTTAATTCCAACTACGCCACGGTCTTGGAGAAGGAGAACATCGCCATACTGGGCACGAAGTTCCCAGATTTTCTTCTCATAGATGCGTACAGCTATCTCGATATTTACGAGATTAAGAAGCCATCCACCAATCTGCTCAAGAAGGATAAGAGTCGAGGCAATTACTACTGGGATGTGGAATTGGCGAAAGCCATTTCACAGGTAGAAAATTACATCGCTAACGCGGACAGACACGGCGCAAGCCTGTGTGACGAGATTAGGAAGCACCGAAAACTAGAAGTTCGGGTCATCAAGCCGAGGGGTTTTATCATCGCTGGCATGCGGAGTCAGTTGACGGACGAAATCATGGAAGACAACTTTCGACTACTGAATAACTCTCTTAAAAATCTCTCGATCATTCTGTTCGATGAGTTGCTCAACAACTTGAAGAATTTCTTATCTAAGTTGAAGACGGACTGACAACTGGCGATGCATGGGTCAAGACACGCTAGGAACAGCACCGTTTCTGACTCAACGGCAGATTCTGCGACTGTTA
This sequence comes from uncultured Acidobacteriaceae bacterium, assembly GCA_963708335.1. Lineage (GTDB taxonomy): Bacteria > Acidobacteriota > Terriglobia > Terriglobales > Acidobacteriaceae > Sulfotelmatobacter. The sequence continues at coordinate 1,598,692 of OY970205.1, forward strand.
CAATTTTGGATATGATCGCCCGCAAAGAGAGAATTCCCGACGCGCAATTGCGCCTACCCGACGGAACGCATCTGACGCTTTACCGAGACGTCAAGACGACAAGGCACGAAGACAACTCGGAGATTATAGGCGACTGGGTGGTTGCTCTTTCGCCGCGTGAACCACGAGGCGTTGGCTTTTTCCATAAGAAAGACGGGCAGCAGGTGGTTGAAATCATCTACGACAAGCACACCCTGAAACATGGGGAACGAACCGATGTTCCACTTCCGGAGAAAATGGAATACGTATTCTGTACCATTGATGATAAAGAGGAAGAGAAGAAATATCTCTCATGGTACGCGGCGTTCGCTCCGCTCTTGAAATGAGGCGAGCACCCGGCTCAACCGCGTTGCGAACGGTGACGAGAAGTGCTCTCGACCAGTGGAGATCGCCCAAGCGCAAGAGTTTCTGTTTTTCGTAATCTTCTCTCATGTTTGTCGCCGGAGTGGACGGATGCCGCGCTGGATGGATCGCGTTTAAGGTCGAAGTTCCCTCGTTTGCCACATCGGTCAATGTCGTCGATCTGGCGGAACTGCTGAGCAGCCGACCCGACGATCTTCTCCCTCTGGCAATCGACATCCCCATCGGGTTGCTCAATGGCTCAAGAGCTTGTGACAAGGCAGCCCGCAGGCTGCTTGCTCAGCCCCGTGGTACTAGCGTGTTTGCAGCACCGTGTCGGGCGGCTCTGTCGGCAACAACTCACGCCGTCGCGAGTCAGATCAATCGCGACAAGACGGGCAGAGGACTCAGCCAGCAGGCGTTTGGGATCATCCCCAAGATCAAACAGGTGGACGATGCAATCACACCAGAGTGTCAGCACTGGGCATTCGAGGTTCACCCGGAGGTCTGCTTCTGGGCGCTCAACCAGCATCGTCCGATGAAGTACAACAAGAAGAAAAAGGACGGAGCAACAGAGCGTATCGTTATTCTGCGCCCAATCTTCCCAGAGATTGAACGACACCTCGCAAATAGACCGCCTCGCGTAGGAGCCGACGATCTGCTAGACGCAGCGGCGGCAGCTTGGACAGCGCTGAGATGGCATCGCGATGAGGTTGACTGTGTCTGCTCGCCGGAGTGCGACGGAAAGGGACTGGATGTTGCGATCTACTACTAGCCATGATCGACAAACAAAGTCTGCGTGAACAGGGTCGTGTGGGCACCGACCATCTTCTTTGCTTCTTATGTGACGCCATCTCACTCGTTTATCACGAGGCTCGCAACGTTCGTCACCTTGTTCATAAAGGGTTGCTCAGCCCCGAACAGTGGCGATTCCTTGTGGCGTTGCCGACAAACCGGGAAGACGCTTGGCGTGAGATTACATCCGTGCGGGAGAACGCGAAGAGACAGGTATCGGCGGACGCCGTGCTCAAAGTGTTCCAGAGTAGATTCCATGTCTCCCTTCATGATCTTGAGGAGATGTACGCTAACGATAATTGGCGTCATGCCAAGATGTACGGCGGCAACGCATGGGCGGGGATCGCTAACCTCACTGCCAAACTGGCGGATGCAATGCGGATGCAGGAGGTGGAAGCAGCCCAGTGCATCATGACGGAGCTTCGGGACTCTCGACACAATACAGGTTCCCTTTGTGAGAAGCTCGCTCGACTTCAAAAAGCGACGGGCAACTGAAGAGCCTTAACTTAGGGCGGGTAGGGCTAAATACTCCTAAGGGAGCAAGAGGTGACGGTCAAGTGAAAGTGGTTCTCTTCGGAGCGACGGGCATGGTCGGGCAGGGAGTGCTGCGCGAGTGTCTGCTCGACCCAGACGTCGAGAGCGTCCTCGCGGTTGTCCGCAACGCCAGCCTGCCGCAACATGACAAACTGCGCGAACTCGTACACCAAGATGTTTACGATCTCGCGGCGATTGAGGATAGGCTCTCAGGCTACGACGCATGTTTCTTTTGCCTCGGTGTCTCGTCAGTAGGGATGAAAGAGGAGACGTATCGGCGCGTGACATACGATCTGACGGTCTCAGCAGCAAAAACCTTAGCCAAGCTCAACCCGACAATGACCTTCATCTACGTGTCTGGGGCAGGAACCGACAGCACGGAGCGCGGGCGAAGCATGTGGGCGCGGGTAAAGGGCAGAACGGAAAACGCGCTATTGCAGATGGGGTTCAAAGCTGCGTACCTGTTTCGCCCCGCCTACATTCAACCACTTCACGGGGTTCGCACGAAGACGGCATGGTATGGCGCAGCTTACGCGTTGATGAAGCCTCTGTATCCGTTATTGAAGATGCTTTTCCCGAACTACGTGACGACGACCGAATGCGTAGGTCGCGCCATGTTGAATGTGACCAAGCGAGGTTTTCCGAAACCTGTCCTTGAGAATCGCGACATCAACGTTATGTGCGCGAAGGACTCGAAATGAAACACCGCATTGTCCACACGCTTCAGAAATACGTGCTGAACCCTCCGATCAAGCTCGCGCTTGCGGTTGGACTGCCCTTGCCCGGATATGCGTTGCTCGAAACGAGAGGGCGGAAAACGGGGAAGCCACGGCGCACGCCAGTCGGCGATGGGCGCATCGGAAACCAGTTTTGGCTTGTGGCAGAGCATGGGATGAAGGCGGGATACGTCCGCAACATTGAGCGTGATCCGCGTGTACGGATGAAGCTGCGTGAGGGGTTAAAGTATCACTGGCATACGGGCACGGCGCACCTGCTCTCCGACGACGATCCACGCGAGCGCCAACGCTGGCTGGCAACTCAACTGCCGAGCACTGCTGGGAATGCGAAGGCGGTGCGCCTCTTCGGAACGCAACTCCTCAGCGTTCGAATTGACTTTGATGATTGATGTGGTCATTTTCACTGAACTTTAAGGGTCGCCAGATACACAAATAGCAGGAGTGCTAGTCCACTCAGGACGCTCCTGACCGCGTGCAGCCTACCCCACCGTGCCAACAGCCGCTCCGTTTCGGCTGACCGTCTGTCCAGTGTCGGACTGAGCAATCGCTTGTTGGTGGGCAGGATCGCGATCAGCGTAAATGGAATCACGCTGCCCAGCAGCATTCCCGCAACCAGCCATGAGAAACTTGACCCGTTGAGCCACGCTGCCACAGATGACAGCAGACCCACGGCTGCACAAGTCGCTTGCATCAGCGTAGCTCGGCGATAGCTCGGTGCGAATTCAGTGGCAGCGATTTCTGTTCCGCATTGCATCCTCGCAGGGTGTTCGACAAAGGTGATATAGACGGCGGCTCCGGTGAACATGGCGCACGCGAGAACTGCAATGAACTCCACAATTTGGCGCATTGCTGTTCCTTGCATGTCCGCTCCTCTCTTTGGACAACCGAGGTTTATGCTAAACGCGCCGTTCTGTTTGGGCAGTCTCTATCGCAGCTTTGCTTGCGTTCAAGGTTGCCTGAGTGTCGCGGGCGATTCTTCGTTTCGCGACTAGGTTCAGCAGCTTGGCTTTCAAAGTTGGTGTGGAGTAATAATGACTGATCTCCACCTTCGTTGAAGATTGCCCGACTCGGTGAAAGGTGGTTTCGACCACGTAGTCAGGCAAAATCTTGCTTATTCCGAATGTATCCTCCGGCAGTACAGTAACAATCTTCTGCATGGGGAGAATTTCAATGTCCTTCTCAACGCACGAGTGTTTCCCATCTGAGAGGTAGCATTGGTACGAAACGCCCGGTTCGCGGCGAGCTTTCCCTGATAGAAGCGCCACCTTGACGACTCGGGGGTGGTATTCAGGAATTCTTGTGATCTCCATGCTGAATTCCCAAACCCTAGTCAATGGCGCGTCAATGACGACTGCTTGTTTGGAGCGAAATGGTGGTTTCATCCCAATCAACAGCGGCTCGCGAGCCGCTTCCCAGCCTTCCCGCTGACGATACCGGGCAGCAAATCGAAGTCTCACCTCTTGCAATCACGTCTACAAACTGGAGGAGCCATCCCGCTGCAACTCTAAGAGAATTCTTATCCCGCGATAAAAGTTTTCCTTGCGGTAGGCTGTTTCCCAGCGATCCAAGACCGAGCGCAAATCCCGCTGCGCGTTCCGAATCGCGACTCTTGCTCGTGGTCTCCTGATCCGCAGACGTTTGAGAGAACGGAAGCCCTCGGCAATCTCCGGCTCGATCCGCTTGCGCGAACTCTGCGCATTTTTTATCCAGCGCGGCGGAATGTTAGCCCGGAACTTCAAGTAGCCACGAACAGCGGAACCTGCGCTTGACGTAAACAGCCGTGCTTCTCTCGGCATTCTCGACCCTCCTCACCGATCTATTTCAAAACTATGGCTGTTGGGTGCTTTGGCTGATAAAGACCGACGTTGCCACCACTGGGAAGCCGCATCTTCGTAATGGAACCCCATCGCGCATCCTCAACCTTTGAGCACTTAACACCCTTCTTCGCGAGCGAAGCCATCTCGGACTTTAGATCGTCGCACATGAAGTAGAGTTCGTGGGCATCGTGCTCGGAAGGATGAACTGCGGCTTCTGTCGGCGGCAGGGCGAAGATCAACCAGCCGCGACCCGCATCCACCGATGTGAACCCTAGAATGTCGCGGAAAAAGGCGCGATCCGCTTCAGCGTTCTTGCTGTAGACCACTACATGAGCGCCGGAAATCATTTTGCCCCTCCCAAGAACAGGACGACACCACAATCTAACCTAATCGGTCTCCAAAATCACTGCGGCACTAGGGTCGCATGTTTTGTTTGTTCACTCTTAGGGGGTATCAAATTCTTGCTGAGGTTTAGCCCTCGATTTCGCCTAGAGGCGTATATTCTTCTTGAATTCCTTCGAAAGAAATTCTAGCTGCATCCACCGAGGGTGCTATGAACTGGACACGGTTTGTGTTGATCGTCATCGGCACGGGTGTCGTCTCGTCGCTCACTGATTGGTTCTTCGCTGGCGACTGGCTCCATCGGCGGTACACCTACCCTGAGATTTGGCGTCAGGGAAATGAAAGCAGAGCGATTGCTCTGACCAGTCCGCTACCTTTCCTGACCTGCGGCATCTTTTCCTATGTCATCGCCCGGCTGGGTCTTCACTCTGTCGCAAGCGCGGTGAAACTGGCTCTTGCCGTCTGGCTGATCTGCCCGTTGCCGCTGATACTCACCAATGCGGCATTCATGAAGCTGCATCGCGTGTTTGTGGCGTCCTACGCGACGGGCTGGCTGGTAAAGCTGGTCATCGTCGCAGTAGCGACTGGCTGGTTGGTTTATTAAATCTGTTGCGGCGGCGACGTGACCCCTCAAGTAGTGCCAATGTACTTTCTTTGCTCCGCGTACTAGACTGCTTCGCATCCCACTAAATCGAGAGGAGGGGACATGGCAACTGCGAGAATGCCGCAACCGAGCGGTGAAGACCCAGTGAAAGTTGATCCCAAGCATTACAAGGTTGAGTTTGAGAATGATCGAGTCCGAGTGGTTCGGATCAAGTACAAACCCGGCGAAAAATCAGTGATGCACATCCATCCGGAATCCGTTGCAGTGTTTCTGACGGACGCCCACGCCAAATTCACCTACCCGGACGGAAAGAGTGAGGACATCAAAGCGAAGGCTGGGTCGGTGCAGCACATGGATGCCTTTACTCACCTGCCGGAAAATGCCAGCAAGAAATCGTTCGAGGTTATCCAAGTCGAGTTGAAGCGTTAGATTCGTTCTGAGACATGCTTCGAGAGCGGGGGTGCCCCGCTCTCTTTTTCGCTTGCGCGTGGGAGGTTGCGCTACCTATGCAGAACGCTATGCCTTCGGGGGGTCATGAAATTGTAGCGGGACGTTTCATCGCCAGCTTGGGCACACAGAACGAGGACGGCTCCGTGCATCTCACGGCTGTGTGGTATCTCTTCGAAGATGGCTGTTTGTATGTAGCAACTTCGTCGGGAAGCCGCAAGGGTCGCAATGTGCTGTCCAGACCGAAAGCCTCTCTCATGGTGGACACCAGAACGCCCGCCTCGGAGCGAGGTCTGGTGGCGGTGTGTACCGCAGAAGTAATCACAGGCGAACGCTCAAAAGAGATCAATGCTCGCATTCACTGCCGTTATATGAGCGAAGCTGCGATAGCCGATCCCCGTGTAGGCGGCGCGATGGCAGCAATGGACGATGTCACACTGAAACTGATACCCACAGGCTGGTATGGATGGGACATGCGGATACTTGACGAGGCATTATTTGGAGGCGCTATGAAAACGCCGGGGTACCTACTTCCCCTTGACTAGGGACGCAGCGGGGCGTGTCAGTGGCTTTCGCTGGACTGCGTGAGTGGCACTACGTTCTGCACCGATCAAACAGAGCGGATTCGGCAGACAGTCCTAGAATGAAGGAGAGGAGGAAGCCATGAAACTCAGCGTAAAAGGTCTGGCTTTGGCATCGGGAATCCTGTGGGGATTAGCGATGCTGGGAACGGGTCTGGCGAACTTGATCTGGGTCGGGTATGGTCAGCAATTTCTCCAGACGATGGCGTCGGTCTACCCCGGCTATCATGCGACTCGCGGCATCGCGGAGGTCATTGTCGGGACTCTCTACGGGGCGGTGGATGGTCTCGTCGGGGGAGCAGTTTTCGCTTGGCTTTACAACCAGTTTGCGAGACCGAATCTCTGAGCACCGAGGGGTTCTGCGGAGGTCTGGCTCTCGACTTCGCCGAGTCGGAGCACTGGAGACTCGGTTCTGCAACAGACTCCGTAGCTCTGCCAAAGCTGAAACCACGGGCTGTGCGCGAGCATTTCGTCGTGCCTTCGATTTGCAGCAGAGATGTCGCTTGCGCTGAGTGGTCTAATGTCCGGCGCTTCGAACATTTCCTGTAGCTGCTCGATGTCGTCAATGATGCGTTCAACGTCCATTCCGTCTCAATATCTAACATAAGCACGGCAACGATCAAACGCGATGCCATCTCGATCTGTCATCTCCATCTGTGGAATTCACGCAGACGCAGGATCGGCTATTCTCATAGCAAGATGACCAATGACGAACGCATGCAGCGAGAGTCCAGCCTGATCGCGACCATCCGCAAGAATCTCCCCGAATTCGCGAAAGCCTGCGCGGATGACACGGAAATGGTGTTGCTCCACCAAGACGCCTTTGCCGCCGATTACCAAGAGGACGAATACGCGCTACTCGGCATGGCGATCAAATATGCAGGTCTCCGTGGGAAAGAGGTGCGTGTGATTGGGAAGAACCACAGCACTCTTGGCGAGGAGGACAGAATCCAGTGACGCAAGCGTCCCAGTTCGATTGACCGCCCGCACGGCGAGGCAGTGCTACAATCGCTCACCGGAGCACTCCCGTGCCATTCATTGATACCAGCGCCCTCGAAGTCATCGAGCGTCTACCGGGCTGGTATGGACGCTATTTTCATTCACCCAGCATGACGTTCGCCCACTACGATTTCAAACGCGGTTCGTCCATCCACGAGCATTTCCACCCTCAGGAAGAAGTCTACGAGGTTATCGAAGGTGAACTCGAATTGACCATTGACGGCGTCAAGCAAGTTGCTCGACCGGGCATGGTGGGGATTGTGCCCAGCAATGTGCGCCACTCGGTCAAAGCTCTGACAGATGGTCGCGCCATCATCGTTGACTATCCGTTGAGGACAGAGATGAGCGAGAGGCACTCCTAGGCAGCGGAATGAAGCATCAGATCGTTCACACGCTTCAGAAATATCTCCTGAACCCGCCAATCAAGCTCGCGCTTGCGATGGGTCTGGCGCTGCCCGGATATGCGTTACTCGAAACGAAAGGACGAAAGACGGGGAAGCCGCGACGCACGCCAGTAGGCGACGGACATATCGGAAAAGAGTTCTGGCTAGTGGCAGAGCATGGGATGAAGGCGGGATACGTCCGCAACATGGAACGCAATCCGCATGTACGTCTGAAGTTGCGCGACGGGCTGAGGTCTCGCTGGCACACGGGCACTGCACATCTGCTTCCTGACGACGATCCGCGTGAGCGCCAACGCTGGCTGGCAACTCAACTGCCGAGCAGCGCAGGGAATGCGAGGGCGGTGCGGCTCTTCGGAACCCAACTCCTCACCGTTCGGATTGATTTGGATGACTGATGCCGCAGGTGGGGTCTTCGCATCGCCCTACCGACTCTCGTTGAACGCCCACTTTTCCACAGAAATGGCACCGGAGCCAGAGCAACGCTGGCTGATTTCGAACCCGGTCGGCTAGAATGTCGTTGAGGTTCCCATGATGACAACCCCAGCCAGTGCCATCAAGGACGAAGTCCGTGTGCTCATCGACGTTCAAATCGAAACATTCGGACAGCCAGCACCCTTGACGCCTTCTCAACTCCGCGAATTTCACGACCGCTCAGAAACAATCATGACGCTTTGCCAAGAACTGAATCGGATCGGCACAAGCAGCGTTATGGAACGGCGGTTGAGGAGGGCGTCTTAGCTCGCGTTTGCGTTCCAACCGAGCGACCGCGACGAAAGCCTGCTCACAAGCTCACCCAGATTCAAGCCCATGGATCGCTCAGATTCAGAATCGACTCTTTCCGTAGTGGGCTGCGAAGCCGACATGAAAACCATGCGCAGCAGCGTAGCATCTGCTGCTCGTGCGGGACGCCGTCTTGAACTTGTCAGTCAAACCGTCTCGCACTGCGGCATCAAGAAACTTGGCAGCGGCACGAGCGTCGTCTATGTGTCGCATTTGGACGAGCTAGAAACCGGGTTCGCCTTCTTCCCGCTCGTGCGGAGGCGTTGCTTCCGGTCATCCATCGCTTTAATAAGTTGATCAACGAGATCGCACAGGCGTTGCGGGTCTTGCTCATTAGCTATCAAATCGCAGAGTTCTCGCCACTCTTGTTCTTCCTTTTTAATCGTCATGCAATGGTCTAACGCAAGCCCACTGCCAAATCAGCAGCGGGGCACCACAAGGCATCCAGCCTCCCAAGTTCTACACATTGCCAGACTTATGTTTGCACCCTGAGAAGGCAACAGTGCGGACTGTACGAAGATTTTGCACGGAATCAAACGTCCCCAAAAGGCGCTTCGGCACGTAAAGCTGACGCTCGGCTCCCGGTTCATCTACAGAATGTTCTGTATCGAACGGAGAATTTAGCCCCAGTAAAATCCATCGGTGCCCTCCGAAACCGAATCTCGAATTGAAGAGCTTTGCGCTCGGATTCGAAGCCTATGCAGCAAGCCGCACACGCCGCAGGCTGAAGCGGAGCTTAGGAGGCTCGCGCAAGAACTCCGCTTGGCGATTGAGCAGCATGTGAAGATGGCAAAGAGTTCTCTGAGCACAAAGAAAGCAGCCATTATCAAGCGCGATGAAGACGAGAAGTAATATCCCGACGAACGAATGCGTGACCGCATTGGAACGGACAACAGCAATGGAGGCTTAGACTCTGCCTGCGTCTCAATAGACTCAGGCGGCTGCAACATTCCGAGGTGCGCGGTGCTATACTCGAATTGAGGTGGTTACCACCTTCTCCTCTTTCAGGTTCCCTGAACTAAGTCAGCCCATCTGAAGTTTTCTCCCCTTAGGCTTTCAAAGAAAGCCGCGTACCCCATGCATTCGAATGCGATCCTGCACGAAGTTCAGCAACTCTACAACGTGAGTGACCGTCTTGACTCGCTGGCAGAGCAACATCCGCTCGTCTCAGAAGCGCTCATCACTATTGCAGGAAGCGTTCGTAGCACGGCAACTGTGTTGGAGGTGCTGGTTGCGACGAAAATAGTGCCACTCGCCGGATTAGACCCAGCAAGTGCCTGATTTGCTCATTGCTGTCTGGCAGCTTTGTTTGTGGGAACCGGAGCCGGGCGCTAGTCGTGCAGCACGATGTTGAGAAGTGAACTGTGAACCTGTAATTCATCACCAGCGTGATAATCAATGAACCCCAATTTCCTAAACCTGTTCATGAAGAAGCTAACCCGCGAGCGAGTCGTGCCTATCATCTCTGCGAGGGTCTCCTGACTGATGTTGGGAATTGGAGTCTCATGCACGCCTTCCTTGCCGAAGTGAGCCAGCAACAGCAAAATCCGAGCTAGCCTCTTTTCGCTCGAATTGAAAAGTTGGTCAACCAAATCCTCTTCGTATCGGATATTTCGGGTCAGCAAATATGCCACGAACATGTCGGAAAACGCGTGTTCTCGGTGAAGGACTTCCATCATGGACTTCTTTTCGATTCGCATCACAGAGCACTCGGTCATTGCGGTTGCGGAGAACAGGCGGAGCCTCTGTCCTGTAAGGCAACCTTCTCCGAAGAAATTGCCCTCGTTCAGAATGCCGATTGTGGCTTCCTTCCCGCTCTTCGAAACAACGGTGAGTCTTACCTTTCCTTTCTGGATATAAAAAACAGCATCGGACGAATCGCCCTGAACGAAGATGGTCTGTTTCTTCGAGAATGCCGCGATCTTCCTACCGCCGTCGATGGTCGATAGGAAAACCTTGGGATCGAATTCGCTACGTTTTCTTGCCGCTATCTTGGGTCTCATGATTGCCCCTGCGCAGAGTTCCAAAAGGAACCGAACGCAACTTCCTTAAGATGAAAGATGAATAAATGCGTATGAAGGCGGGAACAACGTCAACTTTGCGGGCAATGCTGCTCCGCACTCGACAAAATAATTGTTTCATTTTTGGTGTCGAAAGTCAATTCGTCTGAACCTGCTGACTTCGCCGCCCATCGCGACCGTTGTGTGATGGAAGCTGCTCCTGCTGCTCGATTGAAGGCACTTTTGAACTCACATCTCGTCCCAGAAAATCTCAGAACCGATGGTGACCGCGAGCATGATGGGCATCTCCATCAGTTCAGCCATCCGCGTGCCGAAACGCGGGACGATCCACAGCGTGCGGATAGTTCCAAGCACGAAGCCCACTGCGAACACGAGCGCGAAATAGAGTACGCCTGCCTTCACCACCTGCATCACAGGGTGCCGCCGTCGTTGGCTGATGATAATCGCGGTCGCTTCAGCCAACACCACAACACGATCAATTCGTTGACGACAAGCAGCGTTCCGAAGACTGTTTTGTTGTGGCTGGCGAGCCAGTGTGGAAGGTAGATGTCGAAGTTGGAGTTCCGATCAGCCGTGAATCGGGCTGCCAAATCGGACAGCGGGCATCTGCCTCGATTAACAGCGAGCACGCCACACTCCAATAGAACAATCACGGTGAGGATCGCAGCCCAACGGAATCGGCGCAACACGCCCGCGACAGGCAAGACCAGAATGCTTGCCGCCAGAAATGCCCAAATCACCGTGTGCAAGAGCTTAATCGCGATTAACACTGAGACCCTCTCACGGCTTTGACCTTCCGGTGCTTGTGCGCTCCGAGAATCTCACGTTCCGCTTGGAGCCAGTCGTCCAAAGCGAATCCGTCAATCCTGCCGCGCTGCTCGTACAACTCGTAGGCACGTCGGCGTATGCTTTCTTCGATGTCGTTCGGTTGGGCAGGCTTCGGTGAGCGAGGTTTCCGAGATTTCGACTTGGTTGTCATGGGAGTCCTCTTCATGACGCTCGTCCTCATCTTCGAATGACAGCCACAGAGCTTTCTGTGCTCTGGGTCACAGCGTCCCTGTTTCTCCTGACCGCAGTATTAAGAAGCGCGGAGGCAAAGCCAGATGAGGAACCTAGCAGCGCTACTGTTGATATTCAGCCTAAACACGTGGGCGCAGCAACCGGGGGCGACGCCGCTGTCCAGCCCCGAACCCGGAGCGCAGGTAAGGCAGGAATTCTTCAGAGCGTACAACGCGAAGGATGTAGACGCAGTTGTGGCACTGTACGCCGAAGACGCCACTCTGGTAAGCGATGGCGGCACTTTTAGAGGACGGGAAGAGATTCGGAAGTGGGTCAAGTCGGGACTAGACCAAGGAAGCCGATTGGAAGCAATCGAGCCAAGCGTTGAAAAAAGTTCTGGAACACTCGCCTATGGGACAGGGCGAACAAGAAGGCTTGTCGCCTCCGTGGTTCACCTTGGAGAGTACCTGATTGTGATGGAGAAGATTAGCGGGGAGTGGAAGATTGTGCAGCACTTCTCACTGAACGCGGGAGAAACGCCAGCCGTAAGTGTCGCGCCATCGGGATCACCGACGCTGTCAGACCAACTGTCTGTGGAGAAGTGGTTCGTCGGGAACTGGATATGCGAGGGAGAACAGCACGCTTCCCCGACAGCCGCCGCAGTGAAATTCACCGACAAGTTTACCTTCGAGATGGCTCTTGATGGGTCTTGGCTCACCTATCACGTCGATCAAACGAAAGGGCTACTCCAAGGCAAACGGACGCTGATCGGCTGGATCACATGGGATGCGAACGCGAAGCTGCACGTCCGCCGCGACATGAACATAGGCGGCACGCGTGTGGACGTGACCACGCCCGGATGGGACGGCGACAAGCTAGTCTTTACGGGCTACATGATCGCAAATGATGAGAAGCTACCCATCCAGCAGACCTTCACGCAGAAAGGCGATGCTGCCTACGATAGCGCCCTCATCGTGACAGGCGCAGAAGGCAAACCAACGGAGTGGGAAGAAGAGAGTTGCAAGAAGGTCGGGAAATGATGGCTCCAGTCGAACTCACTGAGTGTCACCATCGAGCCGAAAGAATCAAGCGGCTTGGTCAAGAGCTTGACCGGATTGGCAGAACAGCTATTTTGGAGAAGCGGTTGGGGAGCGCGGCGTAGCTTCGCGGGAGGCTGAGGCTTCTGCGAACCGCCTGATGGCGTCAGCATAGCTGTCCATGACGGGCATCGAAACGCCGAGATCGCGACCCGTTGTGATGAGATCGTCGTAGAACGGTTTTGACCTCAACGGGGTCACCGAAGGCATGAGCGGAGCATCGCTTGGTGTACTTATCATCCTGACATGCTGAGTGCCTGTCGCATGGTTCGCCTCGGAATACCGTAAAGCTTACCCCAAGGGTAAGGTGCAAGGGTCTTTGACCACGAACCATGCGAGTACGGTGCCATAATGCTGTGAATGGCTCCGGTCTTACAAATAGATTCGCCAGACGCCATCCGACGAATCCAACGGGTGCAAACCGTCACAATCGCATGGATGAGTGTGGAGGCTCTCGTATCGTTGTTCGCGGCGTGGCGGGCGAGTAGCCCCGCGCTCCTCGCATTCGGTGGGGACAGCGCCATCGAACTCTTGTCGGCAGTGGTAGTGCTCTGGAGATTTCGTGCAAGTATAGGACAAGAGCACGCGGAAAGGTGGGCTGCCCGTGTCGCGGGAGCCTTATTGTTCGCGCTGGCTGCCTACGTCGCCATCACTTCAGTCGCGAGTCTGCTGGGCTATAGCGAAGCCAAGCCCACACTTCTAGGGATAGCAATTTTGGTCGCAGCCGCCGCCGTCATGCCGTGGCTTGCGAAAGAAAAGCGGCGGCTGTCAGGAGCTACAGGGAGTGCCGCGTTGAGGGCGGACGCCGCACAGTCGGCGCTGTGTGCTTACCTCTCGCTGATCGCCTTGGCGGGACTGGCGATCAACGTGATCTGGCACGTGAAGTGGGCAGACCCAGTTGCGGCTTTGGTCGTTCTGCCGCTCATCGTCTGGGAGGGTCGGGAAGCCATGCGCGGAGAGGCTTGCGGCTGTTGCTAGATTCGACCACCCTCGGTACCGAGGGAGTGTGTCATGCCAAACCAAAAGGACGACCTCAAAGAACGCCTTGCCCGCTACCGCCAGATCAAGCTCAGCGTGATCGGCAGGAAGTCTGGGCGCACGATCTCGATCCCCGTCTGGTTCGTGATGGAAGGCGAGAACCTTTATCTCCTGCCAGTGCAAGGTTCTGACACCCAGTGGTACAAGAACGTGTTCAGGAACCCGACGATTCGGATTGATGCACGAGGCGTTGGAGAGGAGTTCCGCGCCGATCCCGTGACCGATGCCAAAGCTGTGAAATCTGTGGTCGAGAAGTTTCGAGAGAAGCACGGGGCGAAGGACGTCAAGAAGTATTATTTCAAATTCGACGTGGCGGTTGTGATTCGACTGACCTGAACTGGGAGGGCGTTGCCTCTGACGCAGGGGCTAAGCCACGCCGCTGAAGATCGCCTCGACCTGTATACCCCACGCGTCAAGTAGCCACTCAGGAACGTAGACCCTGTTCCGGTTGTGCTCACACCAGCGCTTTAGCTCAGCCGATGAGACGTACTCCAGCTTCGTGAGTCCTAGCCGTTTGACCAGTATTTCGAACTCGGTCGGAAGGGCACGAAGGGGCGGCGGAGGCTGACCCCAGTTGGGATTGCCACGCCTACGCCTCCCACCTGTTAGCGCGATGGTTCTAGCCACGGTCACCGATGATACGCCAGTCTTGCTTGACTCGGAAATCGGCAGGGGCGACCGAGGCATGTGAGGGTTTCAACTCCACCGCTCGAAATCGTAGCGTGCGTAGGTCAGCAAGACGCCATTTCGACGTCATCGCTGTAGAGTTGAAGCGTTAGGTTTCGACAGTTCCATGATCTATTCGAGAGCGGGCTTGCTCCCGCTCTCTCTTTCTTTCAGTCAAGACTTTGCGTCAGACACTCTGTTGGGTGCGTGCATGTGTCGTCCAGCCTAGCGGCTCGCTGGCGGAACGATGCCGTTCATGCGGACATATTCGACCAGTTGTCCGTAGTGATCGGAGATGTGCCACAACGCCGAGTTCAGCACCTCAAGCCGATTGTCACCCGCGTAGAAACCTTTTACTGGAGCTAATAAATTGTCTAGTTTGGTCTTCGCAATCTCAGCATCCATCATGGCAAATGTTTCGCGGAGGTAAGCCAGAATCTCAGTTTTCGTTTTCGCTGGATTCGTGCCGCCCGTGTCGCAGTGATCTGGCGGCTTCTCGCCGCGCAATTTCTTAGCCCATGCCTCGTTCGCGCAGGCAACGTGCTTCACCTGTTCGCCGAAAGTGCGCACATCGTTGAACGCGCCTTGCGTTGGTCTGAAGCTCCATTTCTCTTCTGGCATCGCTTCGGCAAGTGAAGTGAAGTCGCTCTCCACCATCTTCCACATGTAGTTGACCGAGTCAGGAACGGTCTTTGCTGCCGATGGTTGTTCCTGTGCGATTGCTTGCAGAGCACACAGCGGCAAGACAATGGAAATCAGCGCATGGAGTACGGTCTTCATGACGCCTCCTGTTGATCAGCTTGAGCACGTGCTAACCCGCCCAAATTATAGGCTCGATCCTCATTCCCACCGAACGCCTGCGGCGTTCAAAAGGTATACCGGGCGGACTAGCAAGTTCAGAAATTTCGCATCAATGGAATCACTCGCTTGCCGCTGCTGCGGGAGACCCCTTTTTGACCAGCGTTGATTCTCTTGTTCTTAGCGGGAGTCGTCCGTTCCGGTCGCCGAAGTGCGCCGACCACGGAAGCAGTACGGTAAAGGATCAATTCCGCAAGACGCGACTTGGCACTTGCGCCGTACCAGCGTAGCATCGGACGACCGTCCTAAATCGTCTGAGCCGACAGGAGCACCCTCTATGGTTCTGGGCATGAGTTTACAAACGTTCACTCTGATTCACGTGCTGATCAGTCTGGCTGGAATTGCTTCAGGGCTTGTTGTGATGTACGGGTTTCTCACCAACAAACGGCTCGACGGATGGACAGCAGTGTTTTTGACGACGACGGCGTTGACAAGCTTGACGGGTTTTCTGTTTCCGTTCAAGGGAATGACGCCAGCGATCATGGTCGGAATCATCTCAATAGTAGTGCTGGCGATTACGATTGTGATCCGCTACCGCCTGCACCTCGCATGGCGGAAAACCTACGTGATTGCAGCATGTGCGGCGTTGTACTTCAACGTTTTCGTTCTGGTGGTGCAGTCGTTTGAAAAAGTGTCGATTTTGAAAGCCATCGCCCCGACCCAAAAAGAGCCGCCGTTTGCGGTTGCGCAACTCGCCGTATTGGTGCTCTTTGTTGTCCTGACAACTTTTGCTGTGAAGAGATTCCGCACTGAGCCGATAATGCTGGCGAGTTCGAGCACAAAGGCGGCTTAGCTTTCCGGGCTTGACCTAACCCTCACAGTTCGCTGTAATCCTTAACTTCTCGGATCGACCCATCCTAGCACGCCAAAAGAAGCGAACTAGGATGGGTACTCGCTCCGCACCCTCATAATCGAGCGGTCACGCGGCTGGTGCCGCCGCGAGCCGAAATGCCTTTACGAATTCGAGGAGGTCGGCATTGATCTGCTCCGCATTCGTTGTTGGCATCCCGTGGGGGAAGCCGGGATAGAACTTCGTCGTCGCGTTTTTCAGCAGCTTCGCTGACAACGGGCCGGCGTCGGCAAAGGGCACAATCTGGTCGTCGTCTCCGTGCATGACCAGCGTGGGAACGTCAATTCTCTTAAGGTCTTCCGTAAAGTCTGTTTCAGAGAAGGCTTTGATGCAGTCATACTGGGCTTTGATCCCGCCCATCATCCCCTGCCTCCACCAGTTCTCTCTGACGCCTTGAGAGATTTTTGCCCCCGGACGGTTATAGCCGTAGAACGGAAGCGTGATGTCTTGGTAGAACTGCGCTCGATTGTTGGCAGTGCCCTCGCGAATCTTATCGAAGACCTCAATCGGTGTTCCACCCGGATTTTTGTCGGACTTGACCATGACCGGAGGAACTGCACTGATCAGTACTGCCGCTGCGACCCTCCCCTTGCCGTGGCGGGCAACGTAGCGTGCGACCTCGCCGCCTCCAGTGGAATGACCGATGTGGATCGCGTCTCTTAGGTCGAGCTTCTCCACCAATTCGGCAACGTCTGCCGCATAAGTGTTCATCTCGTTTCCATTCACAGTCTGGGTAGAACGACCGTGACCGCGCCGATCATGGGCGATTACGCGGTAACCCCGCGCTAGGAAGAACATCATCTGTGCATCCCAGTCGTCAGCAGAAAGGGGCCAACCGTGATGAAAAAAGAGAGGCTGCCCTGTTCCCCAGTCCTTGTAGTAAATCTGCGTGCCGTCTTTCACTGTGATCGTGTCCATGTGTCGTCTCCTATTTGCTGGTTCGGGCGTTGATGAATGGGCTTGTTGATCCAGCAGGGTGAATACGCCGACAGCACCATGCCCAGAGAAGCCAGCCACGGCATTCTAGGCTTGACACTTCGGGACACTGCTTACTATTCGCTTTGCTAAAGACAAACCCAGTAGTGTGTCCGTGTAGGAGAACCCGAAGGTACTGTAGCACCAGTCGGAGACGACTGCACGCAGGCTCGTCTGTTCAAAATCGCTCGGTATGGACTTACCCATGCTCTGGAAAGCCGCCGACCCCGACATCCCCATCCTGAAGCAAGCCAAAGCCGAGTACGCGAAGATGCAATTACGCCCCTCTTGTTTTGGGTCGAGTTCTTGGGTGTAAACTCCCACCAGTTGTGCGGGCGAGGCTGGAGATGCACGGGTATGACTAAAAGAAAACGCATCTCCCCAGAAGCTCTGGATGCGAGCTTGCTGCCCAAGCAGCGCAAACCTATTCCACATGCATTCGTGCTTGATGCGATTTCCACACTATCGCCGTACACGCGTCCGATGTTTGGCTGCCTTGCAATCTATGTAAAAGACAAAATCGTATTGATCCTACGGGACAAGCCTAAAAGCACTGAGGATAACGGCGTATGGCTCGCCACTGCCCAAGAACACCACCAGAGCTTGCGGCGTGAGTTCCCGAACATGCGATCCATTCAAGTATTGGGCAAACGCGTAACGGGTTGGCAGGTCTTACCAGTCGATGCTGCTGACTTTGAATCAGCCTCACTGCGGGCATGCGAGCTTGTGCTGGCTGGAGACCCTCGGATCGGCAAGATTCCGGGCGCACGAACGTCGAAGTCTGGATCGAGAGCGGCTGGAAGATCGCCGAAACAGATCAAAAGCTCGAAGAAACACGCGAGCACAATTGACTTCGACACGGTACGGAAGATCGGCTTGGCGTTGCCCGGCGTGGAGGAGAGCACAGCATACGGCGCACCCGCGCTCAAGGTTCACGGGAAACTTTTGGCATGCGTGCCTACTCATCGTTCGGCTGAGCCGGGTTCGCTTGCCGTTCGCGTCGGTTTCGACGACCGCGCCGAACTGCTTGCAGCAGACCCGGATGTTTACTACGTGACCGATCACTATCTCAACTACAACGCCGTGTTGGTTCGCATGTCCCGCGTCACACCTGATGTCCTGCGCGACTTGCTGGGCATGGCTCACAAGTTTGTGACCGCCGACGCGGCACGCCGTTCGCCGTCTCGGAATAAACGCAAGCGCATCTGATTTCATCTAGCCGTGAATGCCGTAGCCATCATAATCATCGCCATCGCCGCCACGGGCGTGCTCATGATGCGGTTCCGTAAGCGATGGCTGGCGAAGATCAACATTGCCTTGACTAATCAGATCACCGGGTTGTTCGCTGGCTGGCTTCCGGGTTTCGGCATTCTCACACATGTGGGTCGCAAATCAGGAAAGGTCTACCGAACCCCAGTCAACGTCTTTCGAACATCGACGGGCTTCATCATCGCGCTCACCTACAGCAGCCAATCGGAGTGGGTGAAGAACGTCCTTGCGGCAGGCGGCTGCGAACTTAAGACTCGCGGAAAGACTTACCAGCTTTCCTCACCGCATGTGGTGCATGATCCTACGCGGCGTCGATTCCCGATTCCGGTGCGCGTTGTGCTGAAGATCGTGGGTGCGGACGAGTACATGGAGCTATCGAAATCACCAGCAACCTAAGACCGACACGAGGGCGAGTGGTCGAATGAAAATCATCTTGAGCAGGAAAGGAATCGACAGTGGTGCCCTGTCGGGCAAAATGGCAAGCCCGATTCTGCCGTGTGGATGCCTCTGCTCCATCCCTATACCCTACAGATGCGGCATTTCGTACTCGGACGTCCACTTTGGAACTCGTTCATTTCAGCAGATCATCAGAGAACTGAACCCGCGCTGGTCAAATCGACTCGCACATCTTGATCCAGACCTCCGGCGCGATGCGGTGACTTCTCGTCCATCGGGCTGGAGACCCGCATTCGGTCAATCCGGCGCTGCCGCGCGGGACACCTTATCAACCAAGGTGTGGGAGTCGGCGATCTCTTTGTGTTCTTCGGATGGTTCCGAAGGACAATTGAACAACACGGACAACTGACGTTTGACCCGCAGGATGTGCATGGACGCCACATAGTGTTCGGATGGTTGGAAGTCGGGCACGTGGTTGATTCGCTACCTTTGCCAAAGGGTCTCCATTCACTGAGCGATCACCCGCATGTGCAGTTCTTCGAGGATGAAATCCGCCCAAACAGAATTTACGTGTCTTCCTTATCGGGTCTGAAAGCTGGCACCTTCCAAACGGAACGGGAAGGAATCGTGCTCACGAGGAATGGTGGAAAGCGCTCAAAGTGGTTATTGCCTGTTGCATTCGAATCGTTGTTCTTGAAACGTGACCTCTCGTACCACGGCAACGAAGCGCGATGGGATCGCGAAGAGGACAAGATCGCGCTTCAGTCGGTAAGTCGCGGGCAAGAATTTGTACTGGATGGCAAGCGCCATCCGAAGATACGCGACTACTTTCTTAGTCGAGTTAGGTCTGCAACGGCGGTGCCCTGCCGCTCTGCTCATCAATTCCATTGAATTGAATCCGCCAGTAATGGCAGCACCTCTCCCGCCTTCCCCAAATGACACTCGGTGAAGGCTGATGCGTTCGCAGGCTCCTCTGCTCCGACGTAAATCGTCCGCGCACGACCGCCTACATGGGCGACAAAGCTCGCGGCTGGCTCGACCACGCCCGACGTGCCCACAGACATGAAGACGGTGCATTCATTGAGGGCACGGAAGATGCGATCCAACTCGAAAGGCACCTCGCCGAACCAGCAGATGTGCGGTCGAATCCCACCGCCGCAGCCGCACCGGGGAAGCTCGGCTGGAGGATCGTAGGTATTCGTGTCGCGGAAGGGTGCGCGGCTGCACGTGTCGCAACGGCTTTTGAACAGTTCCCCGTGCATGTGAACGACGCAATTCAATCCAGCCTGCTCGTGAAGGTCGTCCACATTCTGAGTGCAGAGGAACAACCGTTCGCTCAACTTCTGTTCGAGGCTGGCGAGTGCGAGGTGCGCCGGGTTGGGCGTTGCCGACGCCGCGACACGCCGACGCATGGAGTAGAACTCCCACACGAGCCGGGGATCGCGATGCCACGCATCCGGCGAGGCTACCTCTTCGATCCGGTAGTTCCGCCACAGACCATTGACGCCACGGAACGTCGGTATTCCGCCCTCGGCGCTTACGCCTGCCCCTGTGAGGACGAAGAGGCGATCAGTAGGCAAAATTGTGAGCATGGATGAAAGGCTAATTCCTAGCGACTACGCTGACCAGAGTGCCCCGCTCTTGAGGTACTACGAATTTCGTCGATCAATTCTCGGAAGTGTCGCACTCGCTCTTCGGCAAGCCGCAGCAGAGCGTTCTCCCAATCGGGAGGAGGCGAACGGTGTGCTTTGGCATCCGGCTTTAGCCTTGCTTGGCGAATTGACGCAACGGAGACGCCGAGCGCCCTTGCCAAGTCTGGGTGGTCGATACGGGAGAAAAGACGATCTGTGGCATTCTTGAAAGTCATGTATGCAGTCCTATTGACAATAATTCGTGTGTCTATTATACTGCATACAGACTTGGGGGAGGCACATGAAAAAAGCAGCCATATACGTCAGGGTTAGCACGCCCGACCAGCATGTCGAATCTCAGTTGTACGATCTCCGAGAACTGGCGGCTCAGCGCGGCTTCGAGGTTGCCCACGAATACGAAGATCGGGGTGTTTGCGGAAAGAAAGCGCGGCGTCCCGGTCTCGACGCGCTAATGGCGGACGCCCGGCGAAAGAGGTTCAGCGTGGTGCTAGTGGCAGCCTTCGACCGCATTGCGAGGAGCACCCGGAATTTCCTCCAAGTGGTGGATGAGTTGGATAGTTTGGGAATCGAGTTCATCAGTCGTCGAGAGGGTGTGGCGACAGGAGACGCGATGGGACGTCTTTTCGTAACCATTATCTCGGCAATCGCGGAACTCGAAAGGTCTCTTGTGATAGAGCGCGTGAAATCCGGCATGGCGATGGCGCGTCGGCTCGGCAAGCCCATAGGTCGGGCACGGCTCGATGTTGACCGGGAGCAGGTCGTGCTTGATCGCCGATCTGGATTGTCCCTGACCCAAGTCGCCAAGCGGCACAACATTTCCAGAGCGTCGGTGTGCCGCTTGATGAAAGAGGCAAACGGCGATTCCACTCTCGCGATTCCAGTTTGCACCCAACCCTCCAAGATGGAGGTTCGCGCCTAAGTGACCACCGATGAAAGAACGAAGCGAGATGTAGGCTCCATCACTGCCGACCAGATCGGCAAGGTCTTCGTTGTCGGTAGTCACGGACTGCGCCAATGTCTCGTCTGCGGTGAGTTGTTCACGCGAACCACGGCTCGTGCGCACGCTGACGTGAATTGTTACCTGTATATGGAGTGTTGTTTCAAAATAGGAGGAAAACATGAAAATCTTCGACAACAGTCGTAAGCAGATAGGTCGGCTGGACGTGAGCATGTCCAATGACAAGACGGTGACGGTGCATGAACTTCGCAACATCACCACGATCACGGTGCGCGACCGCAACACCGGGAAGGTGATGACCGAGACCCTCATCGGGCAGTCGCCTTTCGGCACCAGCGAATGACCTGCGAGGAATACTCGGAGGCAAGCACCACGACCACTCCCGGATAGTTCAACTCCCCCCGACTCTTGCACCTACGAGGAGCTTTATGCGATCTCCATCGTCTGAAAGCATTGAATGCCCGCTCTGTTCTGGCGCAGGCGAACTGACCCGCGCAGAGATTCTTGACCGTCTCGGCGTGAAAGACTTCGCCCGCGTCGCCCAGCTTTCCGCCGAGGAAGCCTTCCGCCTGCTCCAGAACAGGCACGACCGCGAGCACCAAAGCGCATGGTCGCGCTTCGAGACTGAACTGGCGAAGCGGGTTGCCGAGATCAGGGAGCAACACAAAGACGCACTGCGCTCGGCTCAATCCGAAAGAGATGACCTCACTCGGCGTGTCGAAGATTGCTTGCGCGAAGGCGCTCAGCTTCGAGAAAGAAACCAAGAACTAGAGACCGAAATGGCGAAGGTCGCTCGCGTCGGCAAACGCGAAGAGATGGATTTCGCGGAAGAAGCGCGGACGTGGGCAGGCATCGCCATTAGCGAAAAGCTGCCTCGCAACGGCGACTTCCTCATCTCCTATCGTGCTCCGAACGGCGACCCCACTGAGCCGAAAATCCTAATCGACAACAAGGACAAATCGACAATCGCGGAGAGCGACATCGACAAGCTGGTGCGCGACGCACGGGAACGCTCCATCGGTGTCGCCGCACTGGTCGCCCGCGAGGAGTCGCAGCTTCGACAAATTGACCGGGAATCTCGTTGGAGCCGCAAGGACGGAGTCTGGCTGCTTCGCACTACCCGGCAGTGGATTGTTCGCGACCTCGACCTTCTCAAGCCGATCTTCGAGCGGATGCGAGTGCAGGGCTTCGATCTGTTGGACAGAAATGCCGTACTCGCCGAGGAGCTTCGCCGCACGTTCCCCGAAATCGACCGCATCGAGAAGGAACTCGGCAAGGCGGCAAAGGCAATCCAGTCAATATCGGCGCTTGTCGTGCGGTACCGGGAACGGCTGCGCGATCTGTGCAACGCCGCTGCCAACGCGAACAAAGAACCATCGTCGGAGCGAGACAGCCGTGATCGCCGAGCACTCGGCGCTTAGACATCTGGAGTTCAACGGAGGAGCAATGAGTATTCAGGAACTCGCTCGATATTACCTGTCGCAAGGAAAGACAGTAAGAGCGGCTGGCTTGATGCTCAAGCTGGTCGAGGCGGAGCCGACGCCGGAGAACCTCACCCTGTTGGCAGACATTTACATGGAGCAAGGATTGTTCGATGACGCGAAAGAGTTGTACTTGCGCGTCGTGAAAGCGGAGTTGAATGAAGCCCCAATGCAAGAGGACACGCTGGGATGGGCATGAGAATCACCAAAAGCAAATTCTGCGCAGGCGTTCAGTGCTTGAAGCGACTGTACCTTCAAGTTCACCAGCCGGAACTCGCCGCAGAGCCGGATGCCGCCGCAGAGGCAATCATCCAGCAGGGGCACGAGGTCGGCATGCTCGCCCGCACGCTCTTCCCCGGAGGAGTGGAGGTCTGCGAGCGCGATCTCGATCAGGCGATCCGCACCACGCGGGAGTTGGTCGCGAACCCTCAAATTCCCGCACTCCTTGAGGCTGTTTTTGAGCACGGCGGAGTGCTTGTACGTGTCGATGTGCTTCACAGACGCGGGGACGGACGATGGCGTCTGATCGAAGTGAAGTCCTCAGCTTCGCTGAAGGAACAACATCTCGATGACGTGGCGATTCAATATCGTGTGCTGTCTCGCTGCGGGTTGGACGTTGGTTCCTGCTGTCTAGCGCATGTCAACCGCTCGTATGTTTTCCGGGGCGGCAGCGTTGATCCTTGGCGCTTCTTTCGCATCCGAAATGTCACGCGGCAAGTAGCGAAGCTCCAACCGAAACTGACATTCCAGCTACGGTCGGAGTTCACCGTACTCGCCATGTCTAACGCACCGGATATTGCACCCGGTCGCCATTGTGTCGAGCCTATCACGTGCGAGTTCTACGACCGCTGCAACCCACCGCGCCCCGATGACCACATCGGCTACCTGCCTCGTATCCACGCCAGCGCGATGGAGGAACTGGAGGAGATGGGCATCGAGTCCATCCACAATGTGCCCGATGACTTCGAATTGACCGAGATTCAGCGGCGTGCAGCCACGTGCGTGCAGACGGGGGAACCGTGGTTCAGCCCGGAGTTGTCTTCGGAACTGGATAAGCTGGAGTACCCGCTCCGGTTCGTCGATTTCGAAACCATAAATCCGTGCGTGCCCCGTTTCGCGGGCATGCGTCCTTACGACCAATTACCTTTTCAGTGGTCGGTGCATGTCCAGCGGCGACCGGGCGCAGAGCCAGAGCACTACGAGTTTCTTGCACCAGATGCCAGCGATCCCCGGCGCGAGTTCATTAGCTCCCTTTGCCATGCGCTGGGAGAAGGCGGAAGCATCGTCGTGTATTCTTCGTTCGAGTCGCAGAGGTTCTCCGACCTTGCAAGTTGGCTTCCTGAGTTCGCAGATCGGATCAGCGCTGTCCAACGTCGTCTCTTTGATTTGCTGCCAGTCGTCCGTGAACACGTCTACCATCCGGCATTTGCAGGCTCGTACTCGATCAAATCGGTCTTGCCCGCGCTCGCGCCGGAGATGACATACGACGGCATGCAGGTCGCGAACGGGCAGGACGCCGGGCTTGCTTGGGAGTCGCTGCTACGCGGTAGCTTGGATTGCGGCGAGCGCGACAGGATCAGGAAGGCTCTGCTGGCGTACTGCGGGCAAGACACGCTGGCGATGGTGAGACTTGTGCATGTCTTGCGGGTCATGAGCCGTTCCTGATTCACGATGATTGCTCCGTCTCCGAGGGCACGAAAAATACTTCCGAATGCAAGAACACGTGAGCCACGAAGGAAATGTAGTCCAGCGCTCGCTCAATCGAAGGCTCGGAAAATGGAGGCACCCGCTTATCGGTGGAACTCACGATCCTGTTCAGCGTCGATGCGATTTCAAGGGTAGACGTCGGATTCAAAACTTCCCTCTGTACCGCTAAGAACTGTTTGAGGCTCCCTCCTGTGTGAAGCCTCACCTTCTGTGGCTGCGAGCAAAACCAAGCGTCGGTATTGTTAAACACGACGCAATGATCGTCATCATCCGCAAGATAGCCAATCTCCACAGGATTGATGAACGCCGAGCGATTCACCACAGTGTTTCCTTGAAATTCCGTGTTGAAGTCAGTTTGCAGATGGAATACTGGAGCCGCGTAATACACCTGCTGACCTGCGTTCCCAAGGTCAACGAGCATCCGGTGTTGTTGAGACTGCCATCGGGGAGTGATCCAAAACTTGTAGTAGGGCAGTCCGATAAGAGTGCGATACTGCGACCGCCGTCCATACATGTACTCACTGAGCTTGAACTGGAGAAAAAGGAAAGTCCCGAAATCAAGCCTGACGTCGTAACCGCCGCCAGCCTGTCCTTCGCGGATGAGAGAGGGGAATTCTGGTGCAGCAATAACATTTCCTGAGTTCTGCAAGATGAGTTCGTGCGTGACAGCAAATCCGTAAGAAAACTCAGTGAATTCGGAGATCACTAGACCTACCCTCTCCGTCCCGCAGGTTTGGAATTGAGAGGATAACGATCCGCCGACATCTTGAGAAAATCTACGAAGTTCTCGAAGTGTGGTGGGATGTGCCCCCGGCGCAGATCGAGCAAGCCTTGCCTCATCACTTCCGGTGAAATGGTCTTCACCCAATCCAAGTGGTTGACGTACATTGTTGCTCCGTTGGCTTTCTGTAACTTCGTTAGCTGCTCGTAAGCAATCCAGACCCGGTCGAACCCCCGCTCTTCCTTCAGTGCGGCTGCCGTCATGTGCGTGTAATACTGGGCAAGCCCCTCGGTTATGCCCCGATTGCAGCCCCAAAAGCCTTCTTCCCATCTGTTTCGATTTGAATCCAGTCCCAGATGTGTATAAGCATGCGCCAACTCATGCGCCATGACTACGACCGTCAGAGCCTCGGTGTCCACGCCAACGAGACGGGCTACCGCGCCAATGACAACCCAGTAGATTTCGATATTCCCCCGATCAGGAAACAGCGATGCCGTCGCACGGTAGACTCCAAGAATGTCTTCTTCAATCTTCGTGATCTTTTTCAGCAACTCCGCTTTTGCTGCATACCCGGCAAGTTCCTTCGCAAGCCTTACCGCATCTTGCAGCCTATACGTGTAATCACGCCCTCGTGATTCCCAACTAAGAGTGGAAGACAGCTTCACTGTCAGTGGTTGCAGTTTTTCGGCGACCGAAGCCAGAGAAGTTATTTCGTTCGCCCAGAGTCCGATTGTTTCAATTCCTAGATGTTCACCGCTCGGTAGCTCATCATTCGCAATGGGTTCAAGCGCCTTAGGCATGCCCGCAACGACTCTGATGGGCACCGAGGTGTGCTGCGCTTCGACACCTTGCCTCTCCGAGAACTTGAGGCGAGTAAGATCGCGCAGGATTCCGCGAACTTGATCCAAGTAACGGGTCTTAGCAGATTCGACCGCTGCTCTCGCCGTTTCGCCTGCTTCTTCTATAAGGTCTTTGACTGTTGCCATGGTTCACGCTGATACGGATGAAACAGAACCACTCTTGAAGAAATCTGGAGCGATTGCGACGGCTCCCGCTGAAATCAATGCGGCATTGGCTTGGCTCTCGAACGTGTAGACCCGCTTCCCTGAGGCGATCAGGTTTCGAAAGAGCGCTTCAGTCTTACTGCCCGACGCGGCATAGGGGATCAAGACGTCGTCAGAGATTGCTGCGACGAAACGGTTGCGTTCGGTCGCGAGTTCTGTCGTCACTCGCTTATCCTTCTCTTGAAACGGAGAGACCAGCAGGAGTCGTCCGGCGTCGATTGCCTTCTGCCAGTTTACTGGGAGGCGGGAAGTGCTCAGTCGATGCGCCTGAACGATGATGATGGGGTCTGAACCACGCAGCAGGATGGAAAGGCAGTCCTTCTCGATAGGCGAATGAAAGCCACTGACGATGGCAAAACCACAGCCGCGTACCAGCCGGGCGAAGTCGTAAGTCTTCAGAATCAGATAACCAGAACATTTCCGAGAGCAGATGAGTCCGAGCTTTTGTGCTTTGAGGAGAGCAGAATCTCCCAACAGAGTTGCTGATCGAGTTCCCATCTCAATCCGCCGCTCAGGTGTTGGCATCCTCGTCTCCGCTGTCGTCGTCATCATCTTGTCCCATTCGATACTTGTAGTCAAAGCTGATGATGAAATCCAACTCCTCAGGACTAAGCTGATAGTGAGGAGCAATTGCTCTGTCGATTTCGTCGATGACGGGTTTACTCAATCGCGGTTGGAATGACTGGATAGTCATCTTCCCGTACTTCTTGTAATTGTTGGTTAAGAAGCGGCTGTGCTCATTGAAATCATCCATTAGCCTCTTACTCAGCGTAGTCAGCTTGTCTGCGCTTTCCTGCGAGAGATCGTCAAGCCCAAAACGAAACCATTCGATCTCTCTCCTATTTATATTTCGAACGTCCGAAAAGGCTGTGAAAAACCAAAAAAATAGAGACGAATTCAGGCAACAAAGAAGTGCTGCTCGGTCTCGGGCAGTTCGTGGCACAACTTCTTTCAACTCTGACGGCTCGACACGCTTGCCTTTAGCATCGTTGATCTTAGGAATGAAGTCGAAAAATTGCACGAAATATCGAAGTTTGCGCGTATAGAAAATCACATCTCGCCCTGTCTTGGCTAGGCGAGTTCCTATTGTTGTTCGTTCCTTCAATTTGCGTACGATGGCTCGTTCTACTTCGGTACCGATCTTTGGAATCGAATCCGCAACTAGGGCATCGTCTTTATCAAATGTGGTGAATTCGATGTTAGAAAACAGACCGTCGCGATCCTTGTTTACGAGATTGCGCTCTTCCGAGAACCAGCGACGATAGCGAGACACAAACGTCTTCTTTTCACCCTTCTCCTTCTCGTGCTTCGCAATCCAGATCGTCAGCCGTTTCTCGACACCGCTAAATAGCTTGGAAGGTCTTTCGGCAAAGTTGAGAATCCAGTTTGTTGCATGCGGTTCGAGCATTATTTTTCTTAGGGTCTTAAAGCCGTCGGTGCTCACGACTGAGACGGGCACAATCATGCCAAAGCCGCCCGTTGTTGAAATAAGCTCCTGACAGCGCTCCAGAAAGAATGCGTAGAGGTCATCGCACTCCTCCGTGCGATAGCCTTTGATGCGATACCGATCCTTCACAGACTTTTTTGTCTTCTTGTCTTTTTTCGTGTACTCGACGTACGGTGGATTGCCAATCACCACATCGAATTTGTTTGACTTCATAATGCCGAAGAATTCGACAAACCAGTGGAATGGTTGATATTGTGACCGCCAACTTCTGAACGCAACTGCGTCTTTCTTCTGGACGTTGTATTCTCCTGCAAGATAGTCGTCTAATTCATCTTTGAGAGCATCAATGCGTTTGTGAACGTCTGCCTTCCATCTCGCAAGGTCTTCAGGGTTGCCAGTCCCTCCAACTACCTGCGCTTGACGGAATCTTTCGAATGCCTTACCAGCATCAGCAGCACGTTCTTCGATTTCCTTCTTCTTGTCCTGATGCCCAAGGCGATTCAAGGACTTATCCATTTGAGTCTCAGAAGCAAACCCGACGAGTGCATTCCCAGCACGGACGTTGAAGTCGATGTCGGGCAGGGGTTCAATCTTGTCGCCGGGATTCACCTGCGCGACTAGTTTGAGGAAGAGGCGAAGTTTACAGATTTCAGTGGCTTCTTCCATGATGTCTACGCCATAAAGATTGCTCAGAATGATCGACTTGAGAATGAAATAACGCGGGTTGGGATGCTGCGCCTTGTTATTCATTTCTTCGAGTATCAGACGAAAATCCTTGAATTTGTCAGGGCTGTGCTTTTCATCCGAGCGGTCGAGGTCGTCCACAAACGCCTGCATGCGTACGAGGCAGGTGTCGTATAGACCTTCGAGGATATTGAGGGCAGCAAAGAGGAACGCGCCGGAGCCGCAGGCGGGGTCGAGTACAGAGATGCTACGAATGGCTTTATAAAATGCACGAAGCAGTTCCGGGCCTTCGGAGTTTGCAATCACTTCCTCCGCAAAGCGGCGGCTGTCGAGGTTATACGTGGTGAAATCGTCAATCGAGCAAACCTCGCCAGATGCCAGCTTCTCGCGAATATCTTCGTACCGCGTGCGTCGGGCAACGACCTCTCGCCACGTTTCAGTCGGTAAAGCATATTCA
Source organism: uncultured Acidobacteriaceae bacterium (assembly GCA_963708335.1). Taxonomy (GTDB): domain Bacteria; phylum Acidobacteriota; class Terriglobia; order Terriglobales; family Acidobacteriaceae; genus Sulfotelmatobacter. Next base: position 1,627,450 of record OY970205.1, read on the forward strand.
ACACTAGCAGCCTTGTTCCACTCGCTGCGCTGGCTTACGTCGCAGAGACCCGCGAGGATTGACTGTGGCAATTCCTCATCCATACCTCTTTGCATCGCAGCGTGCATATAGCGGTCTGGCTCAGTTTGTAGCAGACGCCAGAGTGAGTGTTCCCCTTCAAACGCAATCCTGCACGATTTCCGAGCCATATCGAACAACACGGGAATGATCGCGTTCTTGCTAATGTATTCAGTAATATCTTCCTTGCTGTAGTACGCCCCCATTTCCTTTTGGTTGATGTACTTTTCGAAGACATAGCCCAGCACATCAGGATTGATCTCACGTCCGGTTCGAGTCGGACGGTCGTCCAAGTGCCAGTCGAACTCCTCGAAGAAGTCAAAGATGCGGTCGAATGCTTTGTCGGGTATGTCGATGCTCTTGCCGTGACGTTCCTCGATCTGGTGCCTCAGAAAAAGACCGCCGTTCAGATACGGCACTTGTCCCAGCAGGCGGTTGGTGCCCGCAGCGCGTTGTTCGGGGCGTTTGGCGAAGCCTTCAAAGAATAGGGGGCAGAGAAAATCTCGATAGAACTTATCCTTACCTTGCCGCTTAGTTTCCGTGAGTTTGTTTTTCAGGTAGTGCAGGTCGCCGCCGAGAAACCCCTTCTTCTGGATGAAGTAAATGAACATGAGACGGTTCAGCATCACCGAGACGTACCATTTCTCAAGTTCCTCATCTGGGATACCGTCAACGAACTTCAGGAAGGTGTCATGCTCTTTCTTGAAAAGCTCGTAGAATCTCTTTGTGAGCTTCTCTACGTCGAATGCCGCACCGACTCTCTCCACAGTCTCGGCGACGTTCGCTTCATCTTCCAAGCTGAACGCAATGGATTGAATCTTTTGAATGAGCGCATCGCCAGACTGACCAGAGTAGAAGAGTTGCTCCCGACATGCAGATGGCTTTCCTGCTTCACGCTTTACCCACTGCCATATCTGAACGGATTTGGCACGGTCGTGGAAGATGATGATGTGTTCGCGTGCGGTCTTCGAGACCTGCGTGTCGATCTTGCGGCGAATTGCGTAGCTCGGAAAAGCCGCATCTGTTGGCGGCACACATTCGTAGACTGCCATGCCGCGCTGAGCAACAGGTGTGAGTGTGTAAGTGAGATCGTCCACCTTGATTTCCAAATCCCTCGCTTGGAAATGGTTCCACATCAACTCCTGCGTAAATAGACCCTTGAAATCGAAATTCTTGAGCCGTTTCTGGAGGTTTGCATACGGGGCAGTCATTTCTATTGCTTACTCCCTTGGGACGAGAGTCCGAGCGAGCAGATGATCTGTGGTTCTTGTGTTTCGACTTCCTCTTCGATCCGGCACAAGCGACCCTCTCCACGGAGTGCGACAACGAGGTCGGCAAGCTGCTGGTCGGTCGTGCCTGTGCGTAGCTGTCGGTTCAGCGTGTCAACAGCGACTTGTTGCAGAGGATACCGATAGATGTCGTCAATCGCCTTCGTCAACTCTTGGGTCGCGAAGAGCGTGCCCTGTATGTGGGTCAGATAGGTTTTGAGGCGTTCGTAGGCTCGGAACCGCGCACCGGACGGTCTGCCAAGCTGACCACCGATGGACTTCTCCTCCTTGACCATGTGTTTGACGCCCGCCTCCACTAGTTCGTGGTGCTTTTCCTGACGTGGAAGGGCTGGCGTATCGCCTACGCACTCTGCTGCCTTAAGGATCGCAAGCTGCGACTGGGTGACGCTGTTGCCCTCGGGGTCGATCCATGCCAGAGAGTCATTGCCGTCTGCCGTTCTCATATAAACCAGCACGCCTGTGGGACGCTCAGAGGTCGCTTTGTAAGGCTTGGTCGAATAGACCACATTCGGCAGATCAGCGACCAATTTCTGGAGCTTCGGATCGCTGTCTATGGCGTTTTTCCAAATCTGATAGGCATACGAAGCCAGATCGACTTCCGTATCCGATTCTTCCAAAATGCCAGACTTCTCGTTATACAGGTCGATTACAGGCTGGTTGTTCGTGTCGTCCTCGAAAAACGACTCATCGCTGCCGACGACCTCCGCATTTTCTCGGAGTCTCTGCCGGACACGGCGACGGAGATTGATGATCCGTTCAACACCATCAGCAGGCATGAAAGAGATGCAGTAAATCGTGTCTGATTTTTGCCCAATGCGGTCTACGCGCCCGGCACGTTGGATGAGACGAATGATCGCCCACGGTAGGTCGTAGTTTACGATAACGTGGCAATCTTGGAGGTTCTGACCTTCGCTAAGGACGTCGGTTGCGATCAAGACCCGCAACTCGTGTTCGGGCTTTACGACTTCTCGCTTCTTGTTGCTTTCCGGGCTAAAGAGCCACGCGATCCCCGTGGGATTCTCGTCGTCGCCAGTCACCGATTCTAGGCGGTCGATACTGCGCTTTTTTAGCTGGTCTGCAAGATAGACCGCTGTGTCCGCAAATTGCGTGAATACCAGAACTTTCTCATCGGCATACTTTTTTGTGAGCAGCCTCGCAAGCGCATTTAGTTTGGCGTCCTTTGCAACGTCCCAAACACCGCACTTGTTTATCACCTTCAACAGAGCATGCGTGTCATTCAGCAAGTCTTGACGCAGAGCGTCCACGAATAGTGTGGGGCTGAGCCACTTGAACCTCTTCTTCAGTTCCGTCGAGTATCGGTCGTAAACGTCTTTTGCACGGAGTCGGAAATCAGCCTCTTCGCGTAGGAAGGCAGCCGCATTTCCATTAGCTTTCTCGTTGTTTTCAGCGTCATCTTCCGTGTCGGTTAGGAGATCATCAAGGTCTTGGTCTCCGACCTTCGCGTCGAGGAGTTCGGCTCCCTGCGTGCCGATGGGCAGCGGTTTCCCATTTTCGATTGCATAGAGATAAACGAAATTTCGCAGTGCGTGGCGCTCCAGAGATTGAATGAAAGCCGGGCCGCCACTCTCCAGCCTTTTGAACAAGTTCGTTCGACAGAAGCCCATCAAGCGCTTGCCAGCGCGAGAGAGCTTCGCTAATTCCTTGGATTCAGGTTCGGTCGGCGGATGATGAGGCGAGGGTGCGATGTAGTTGCCGAGTCCATATCGAGGCAGAGTCAGACCGTTGACTGCGTTCACTACTTCATTCGAATAAAGCCGCGCATACGGATCATTCGGGTCTTTTTCGTTGAAGTCAAACTTTGCCGTTTTGGGGATGCGATCAGGAAAGTAGAAGCGCTCGCCCGTGTCGAAAGTCAGGTACCTACGCCCTGTCGCCTCATCGAGCTTTGTGTAGTTTTCCTTGATGAAGCCACGGGTACGGCGGACTAGGAACAATCTCATCAAATCACGCCAATCGTCGGGGTACTGGCTTTTTTCAAATGCAGCAAGAGATCGAACTGGAGCCTGATGCCGTCGAATGAACTCAGTCTCGCCGATTTCTTTGATGTACCGCTCCGGTCGGATTCCGAGGTCTTCGTCCCCGGCGACGAACAACTGCAACTGCGAGGAGAGGTCGATATAGGTTTTGTTGTACGGCGTGGCAGAGAGAAGGATGCACTTGCTTGTGTTCTTTTGGATGTACTCCTGAATTACTTTGTACCGCTTGCCCTCCCGGTTTCGCAGGTTGTGGCTCTCATCAATCAGGACAACGCGGTAGCGCGGCAGATCGGGAAGGTCTCGCATCGCCGTGCTGAGCGGGACGATCTTGCCCGTCATCCGGTACTCGTGCATGTAGTCTTCCCACATCCGCACAAGGTTCTTTGGGCAAATAATCAGGGTCTCGGTTCCGTGGTCATCTTGGAAGATTCGTGCCAACGCTACGGACATCAGGGTCTTGCCGAGACCCACGACGTCGCCGATGACGACTCCACCGCGCTTGTTTAGGTATTGTGCCGCGATCTTCACTGCTGCTGTTTGAAAAGCCAGCAGCTTGTTTCCGAAGTCGCGAGGGACGTGAAATTCGGAGAGTCCAGCCCTCGCCTCTTGGGAAAGGTGATACGCCATCTTCAGATAAATGTGATACGGGGGAAGAGGCTCCTCGCGTGCCCAACTGTTGTCGATGATCTGGATCAGTTCATTTGAAATGTCGATGCACCACTGATCGCTCCAGCGATCCTCGAACCACTTTTGCAGCTTGTTGCAGGCGTCCTGATCGAGGACATCGACGTTCAGTTCTCCCTGCTTGGAAAGACCGGGGAACGTCAGGTTGCTGCTGCCAAGGAATCCAGTTGCGGGATTGTTGGGATCGGTTCGATGAATCAGATAGAGCTTTGCGTGTAGCGGGTAACGCAAGAAAAGTTTTACAACGAGCTTCTTGGCTTTGAGTTGTGCGCTCAGCCGCCGAAGCCCTGCTTCGTCTGTATTGTTCGGCGCTCCCCACACTAGTTGTGATCTGAATTCTTCTGCTGCTCGCTTCTTGAGTCGCTGTGCGGTCTGGGCATCGAGTTCTTCTGGGGTCGATGCAAGGCTGAACGTCTTGCGAAGCTCATCTTGTGGCATGAACGTCATGCCAACGATCAGGCGACAGCAGGAGTCCTCTCCTCCTGACCACGGCTCGATGAAGTCATGGACGAGCCGCCAGCCGCGAAGGTTAAAGTAGCCCACGCAGAAATCCGCCCGCTGAGAAATCTTCAGGGTGTCGGTAAGGGCAGGGTGGAGACGGAGGTCGATGTTGTCGAAGATTCTTGGCACAGTAAGTTTCCCGAAATCAAGAACTTACCATTATTCACACCGTGTGGGTATTCGCAAGGAAGGTAATCACACGAAAACGTCTAGAATCGCCCTATTCGGAGGGTGTGATGCCTGCCTATCACTCAAGACGCGCTGAAATCCTGCGGAAGGCATTGGACTACATCAACCACGGTGATTGGGACGAGTTCGATGGGTTCATGATATTTGGGAAAGAAGCGTTTGACATCTGGACGGGGGTGGTCGAAGCCAGCAAGGATTACGACGATACACCTTTTCGTGATGCCGCTTCCAAGTCAAAAATCAGCAGGGGGAAGCGAGCGATAGCGAAGAGAGTCAAACTTGGCACGCTACCAGACGACAACACGATTTCAGAAACCCTCCAGATGCTCAAGCGTATCGCCCCAAGAATTGACATCGAGGGATTGCGTAAAACGTTGGGGTTCACTGGGCACACATTACCCTCCACGCCTGCCGCACAAGTTGATGAAATAGACGCTGCCTTAGCAGCGGAGTTTGTGGGGCTACTTGATGGAAGCATAGGCAAGCTGGCGAATTACGATGACATGCCTGTGAGATACCCGAATCCAAGGGTGCAGCAGTACTTCGATCAAGCTCATCGGTGTTACTTTTATGGGTTGGAGCTTGCTTGCGCCGTTCTTTGTCGTGCGATTCTTGAAGCGGCTCTCATCGAGAAGGTAGACCCTCAATACAGGTTGCAGCCTGCCCATGGTTCTAGCGAGTCACACATCTCGCTGATGATCGAAAGGGCTACGGGCAAGTTTCTTGATCACGAGAGAGCACAGTGTGCGGAAGAAGTAAAGGACGCTGGAAATAGTGCCATCCACAACCTGACAGCATTCCGAGCAAAATATGAAAGACGAATGGGGGAAATCGTGGACAACACGAGAAAAATCGTGATCGACCTTTATACATGACCCAATTAAGCCGTGTGAGGCGGCTCCATGGTGCCAACGCCCGCCGATTACGTCCGATACACGTTTTCGTTGTGCCATCTCAGCAAGTCAGCAGATGGTCTCCGATCACCGTATTCCGGCATTCGCATATTCTGACCGTGCAGTGCGTAATACTCTTTGCCGTTGTGGAACTCTTCTTTGATTCGCGAACTCACTTCAATCCGATGCCCCGGCGTTACGGTCATGTAGCCGCGATCAAAAAGGGTGTGCAGGTCTTGACGAAGCAGGATTCCATTGGAAGGACTGTGTGTGCCGCCTGAGGAATACGGTCTGATGTGCGCGGCGTCGAGGACATGCAGCACCGGGGAGTTGGTGAAAGCGCACCGCCTTTCGTATGAATCCGTCACAATGAGGCGAAACGACCCTTGACCGAGGCGCGGGAATACCGCGACGGGGTCTCCATAGCGAGGTTGCGGCTCTTCGATTGGCTGCGCTGCCTGACTGGATGCCCTCAACAGCGCTTCGACTCGGTGCCAGATTTCTAGCCCGTCACCCTCCGAATCGTAGCCCCGACCCCGGACGATCTCCCGTTTCCAGTCCGGTAATGGAACCCAGTCGGCTCGATCAAAGAAAAACGGTGACTCCAAGAGAATGCAGCCGATCTGATAGTCGTCCCCCGCCCCCGGATTCGGCGCTCGTCGGTATCGGGCGATCCTAGCCCGCATCTCCTCCTCTGTCTGCGCCCCGTTCTTTTCTCCGAATGCCTGCCACACGATGCTGGCGGGCAGGATCGTGAAGTGGCTGAAGAACCCGCCGCCGACGATGTAATCATCAGGGCTGTGCAGCTTGAAGAGGAAAGGTTCGCCGATCTGGAGAGCACGGAATTGCTGCTGCCCACTGGGCTGCCAGAAGTTGACCTCGTCGAGTCCGTCCATGCTAGACAGGAAATCGAACCAATCGTGATCCGTAATCCCGACGAAGAAGCGCACGCACTCTCCTGAAGTCTCGCTTTATCTCAACAAACTTCTCGCAATGCTACGCCATTCGGCATCCAGTGTCTCACGGCAGACAGGCTTGCCAGCCCGACGATACTCACATCCCCGCCCGCTCGTCAGATACACTTATCTGTTTTGAAGGAGGGGTAAACGTGGCTCTGGAGCCGATTAAAATCTGGGAACTTGTTGACAGGGCAGTTTGCCACAAGTGGAGTGTGCCCGAATTCCAACGCGGCTTCGTCTGGAAAGCGACGCAGGTGCGAGACCTAGCCGAATCGTTGTGGCTGGACTTTCCTGTTGGGAGTCTTCTTCTTTGGAACAGTGAGACTCCTCAGGAAGAACGGGTCGCTAAAGATGGTCTTACACCATCGCTCTGGATCGTCGATGGACAGCAGCGGACGACGGCGCTCGCGATCATTTTTGGGCGTAAACCATACTGGTGGGCTTCTGCGGATGAGTGGAACAAAATCCTGAAGCGGTACGACATTCGATTTGACGTCGCGGCGAAGAATGAATCCCATTTCGTGGTCGCGAACGCGGCGATTCGAAAGACGAAAGGAGACCGATACATTCCCTTAAGCCGCCTGTTGGTGCTCGATGTCAGCCGCGAAGCTGACCAAAAAGCGTTAGTTAATCTGGCGAAAGAGATCAAGGTTCAAGGACTGTGTGACGGCATGGATGCAATGGAGGTCTACGCCCGGTTGGATCGAGTCCGTAAGATTCGCGACAAAGACATCCTTAGCGTAACCGTGAACCACGAACTTGAAGACGTGGTGGAAATCTTTTCCCGCTTGAATTCGCGAGGCACGCGAGTAACAGAAGCCGACATTTACCTCGGAGTAGTGGCGTCAAAAAATCCGGGCTGGGTTCGGGACGAGTTCCTGCCATTCTTGAGCGTGCTTGCTGACTCTGGCTTCCACGTTGATCCCAATTTGCTATTCCAAAGTCTCACGGCGGTGGGGATCAAGAAGGTTCGATACAAAGAGATCAACGACAGTTTCTGGAGCCGTGACCAGATTGAACCAGCGTGGAAAAAATGCCGCGAGGGATGGAAAAGAACGATTCACCGTTTCCAAGTTTATGGGGTTCTCTCAGATGACCCTCTGCCAACCCAAGCCGCACTCGTCACGCTAGTTGCCCTACTTGATCGCTTTCCTGAAGAGGGCGGTTTTGATTCAGCGTTCTACTGGTTTGTTCAGGCATCTCGATTTCAACGTTACAGCGGTTCGAGTGCGACAGCCCTCGAAGAGGACTTGAAGGAAGTCGCTACCGCATCGAACTTGGTCGAGGCGGTGACTGGATTGCTGAAGCGTTTAGCAGCAACTCAGCCAATCGAAGCGGAAGACTTCAAGAGAGACTACACTGACGGAAAATTCTGGCGGTTTTTGCTATATCTGCTCGTTTACAAAAACGGAGCGCAAGATTGGGACGAAGCAGGCACCCGGCTCGGATTCGATGGCAAGGAACTTCTGGCTGATTTTCGACCTCAATGGCATCACATCTATCCTCAAAAATTTCTGAACAAGAAAGTTGATGCAGAAAAGATCGACTCTCTCGCTAACATTGCCGTTATAGCACCGACCATTAACATTCGCATCAGTAATCAAGACCCGATGAAGTATCTCGACAAATATGCAATCTCGGATGAAAAGCTTAAACAGCAATTTGTTGAGTGGAACCGTAGCGAGATGACTGTCGAAAAGTACGGCGGGTTCTTAGACGCAAGAGCAGTCCGACTTGCGAACGAAAGCAACAAGTTTCTAATTGGGCTAAGCAAGTATCTGCCAGAGTCCTATCGCCCTACTGTGAAAGCGTCGGAGGGCGGCAACAACGGTATCAAGCAAAGCGGAGGTTGACTCATGTGGATTCCAAAAGAGATCGGTCGCATGGTTACGCGCCTCAAGGAAGGGCACCGCGTCAACCGTATAACGGTTCGTGAGCTTTTGCGAATGTTTAGGGCAGAACGTCGCGGTCTCAACAAAGTACATGACATCAGAACGGCTTTAGACAGCTTAGGTCTGGTGACTGATCCCGATTTTGAATCGGTATGGATCGACGGCAAAATTCGCATCCTCCTCAAGGACGCTAGCAGTGTCGTCCCAGCCGCTCTCACTGCTGGAATCACAGACATCGCTGAAGATGACGAACTAGACGAAGATCAATCTTCTTCTGTGGAAGAGCAGGAGGAGGCTGAATCGCCACAGCTTGGTTCGGAAGAAGGGTCTCCACCCGCAATTGTTGTGGCATCCGAAGGAGTCGTGGAGACCGTGCTCAGCGAGCCAGCAGACCCGACGTTCAGGATCGGAAGCCTCCCCGCAGCGAACAAGAGTCTGACGACCGTTGGTCAGGACGACACTTTGAAGAAGGCTGTGACAATGATGTTGCAATCCGACTACTCGCAGCTTCCGATCATGCACGGTGAACGAGAGGTCAAGGGCATGATTTCGTGGAAGTCCATCGCCTCGCGGTACGCTATCGGAGGGGAATGCTGTAAAGTGCAGCACTGCCGAGAGGATGCACAGGTCGTTGATGGGAATGGCACGCTCTTCGACGCAATACCCACGATTGTGAAACATGGGTACGTGCTCGTTCGAAACCCCCAAGACAGAAAGATCACTGGAATTGTCACCGCGAGCGACCTGAGTCTTCAATTTCAGCAATTAGCCGAGCCATTCTTGCTATTGAGGGAAATCGAACTGCATATTCGCCAACTGCTTCAAGACAAGGTTTTGCCAGAGGACTTGGATTGGCTAGGGTCAGCGGATACCACGGCTCCAAAACCAAGTTCAATATCTGATCTGAGTTTCGGCGGCTACATCAGGTTGGTTCAACGACCGCAGGTATGGCAGAGACTTGCTTTGAACATTGATCAAGCCTCCTTGACCAAACAATTAGAGGATGTACGTCAAATTCGCAACGATGTAATGCACTTTGATCCTGACCCCATGACTGCTAAGCAGCTAGACGTGCTGCAAAACGCTTCGAAGTTCATGCAGCAGCTTTACGACCTGTTGCCCTGAGAGATCACCAACTGAACGACTCTTTACTTTCCCGGCAACGGCACAAGGCGGTGATAGTCCTTGCAGAATATGACGAAAGCTAAGACGAGCCGTTCCCACCCGCTGCTAGTTGACAACCTCTCGATTGAAGGTCTGAAGGGAGTAATCGGTCTAACATTCTGCCCCGGCAAGAAGCAGCGGGGCGCAATGTCAGGCGATTGGGATCGTGATCTTCCTGCCGACCTCGAAACGATCAAGTCTTCTGGAGCTAAAGCTCTCGTGACCTTGATGGAGACCGACGAACTGACCGCAGTGAGTGTGCCTTTGACCGAACTGGCAGAGAAGACTGCGAGCTTTGGTCTCGAATGGCACCATCTCCCGATTCGCGACGTCGATGTCCCCGACGAACGCTTCGAAGACCTATGGACATACTCTGGGGTTCGACTGCGCAGCCTGCTCGTCAAAGGCGACAAGATTGTTATCCATTGCCTCGGTGGATTGGGTCGCACGGGGACGGTTGCTGGTCGCCTGCTCGTGGAGTTCGGGGTGACGCCCGGCGATGCAATAAAGGCAATCCGCTCGGCGCGGACGGGGACTATCGAGACTCGGAAACAGGAAGAATACGTGAAGAACTGCAAGCCACTGGCTTCGGCGCGAATGCCTCGGTCTCGTGAGGAGAAGGCATTAGCGGTTCTCTTGGGCGGCGCAGTCGGCGACGCATTTGGTTACGAGGTCGAGTTCGAGTCGATTAGCAAAATCCGCACACGTTTCGGAGCGTCAGGTATTACCGAGCCAATCCCGCGTAACGGGAAACTGATCGTCTCAGATGACACTCAAATGACCCTCTTCACGTTGGACGGCATGCTTCAGGCACTTTCCAAAGACGGCTTTTCCGTCAAGTCGAGCGTAGATTCGATCCGAGTCTCGTACTTAGACTGGCTGGGAACGCAGGGCGGCAGCGTGAGAGGCAAGGGATGGCTCGCAGCCCAGCCTGAGATGCACGCGAGGCGTGCGCCCGGCAATACTTGCATGAGCGCCTTGTCTGCTGGAGGTAGCGGTTCGATACGGCGTCCGATCAACAATTCCAAAGGATGCGGCGGGGTTATGCGGGTTGCCCCCATTGGACTCCTATCCAAGGGACTCCAGCCGGAGCAGACCTTCCAGTTGGCGGCTGAAGCCGCCGCATGCACTCATGGACACCCCAGCGGATATTTGAGTGCTGGTGCGATGGCTTCGATGGTGCGCTTTCTGGCAGACGGAGCCGACCTGAGAAGCGCTGCCGATCAGAGCCTCGCCATGCTGCGGCGCTACGACCGCCACGAGGAGACCGAAGCGGCGATTAAGAAGGCTATTGCCCTAGCAGGGCAATCCTGCGGGGATCGTGCGACAGCGGTCGAGACGCTCGGCGGCGGATGGATCGGGGAGGAAGCCCTCGCTATCGGTCTGTACGCTGCGCTGTGCGCGGAAAGTTTTGTTGAGGCAATACAGATCGCAACGAACCACAGCGGTGACAGCGACAGCACTGCATCAATCGCCGGGCAGTTGTGGGGGGCAATGAACGGGCTGGATGGCATTCCGCACTCTTGGGTATCCGCTCTGGACGTGTTGTCGCCCTTGCTTCACCTATCCCGACAGTTGCTTCAGAATTCTTAACACTCCAAACCGCCGAGTGATACGTTAGGTCTTCGCCGTGATCGCCCGGCACGGCGAGGACGCGTGATGCTGTGACTGCCCGCACAGCGCTTTGATTTATCTGGGTGCGCGGTAGGTTCACATGGACAACTACTACTTCTTCTTTGATCGCTCGGCGGTGGATTCACTGTGGAGCTTGTCGTGGCAGGAGTTCTTGCGTCTGTACGGCAGCAGCCGATGGGCTAAGGGAGCCTACACCGACAACGGCAGTGCATCTCTGCGCGGATTGATTGCTTTCTCGGTTGATCCCGAACCTTCGGAGGCAGAAGTCGAAGAGATCATCCGCCATCGAACTCTCCATTGGACTATTCAGCGATCATCGCCGCAATACTTCGTCATGGGAGAAATTGTGTACAACGCGCCCCGGCTGCGGAAATCTTACGCCTCGCTCGACGTCTGGTCGAATGACTCCACTGTTTTTCTTGCCGCTGCCGCAGAAGGCTACTTTCGCGGTGAAGTTACGGCATCGACGTTCAAGTCGGTTCTCAAGTTGCACTACTCGAAGTTCGAGGACTTCATTCGTCTCAGCAAGCGCGAGCGCTCAGTGGTGCGGGGCTTAATTGACGTAGACCAGTATGCGAAGCCGATCTACCCGTGGCAGGGGGAGATGGCTCTCCTCGACGAGGAATGGGCTGGTTGCCTTGGCGTAGCGGATACGAAGCGGTTTTTCGCGCTCGTTGATCGCCTGTGGAAGCAAAACCCTGAAGTAAGGCGCATTCTGGATGCTGACGTTGACCACATTGAATTCTGCACGCCGGATCGCGATACTCACCGCTTCCGAGATTTCGGGATTTCTCGCCGTCTGATGAGCCTGTGGTCTCGCAAAGTTCGGTCTTTCGAGCAGCCGTGTGTTTTCCGAAGGTGGGAATAGCATTTGTGAGGGATCAGTATGGACTGGAAACCAAAAGATTGGATCGAGCACTCTGCCTTCGGCATAGGGAGGGTGAGTGAAGACCGGGGCGACAGGCTAGACGTTGAATTCGTCAAGTTCGGTGCTAAAACGATCTTAAAAACAGCGCAACTTAAGCCCGCCGCGTCGCCTAGCACGGAATTCAAGTTCCCCAGTGATAGGCACAAGTCCAACACTCCACGGTTCAAAGTAGAACGTCCACCTCGCCGACCTCCGTTGGATTTCAATCATCTCGTCACCTGCTTCACGAGGTGTTTTCCTGAAGGCTTTGAGGGACGGGACTTCGATGACAAAGAGCGTGGTTACAAGGAGCATGCGAGGGATGTATTGAAGGACAAACTAGGGAAGAGCGCCTTCGAGAAGCTGCTGCGTGGGGGACATTACCAAGAGGTCTGTGAAATCGCGAAGCACATCTTGCGAAGCACTAATCTTGTTTATCCGATAGAAAAAGCCAAGCTCGTTGATGGTATCGAAAACATCGCGAATCAGGAGCGTTTTGCAAACGCCTTGTACGACCTGCTTCACGGCTCTGCCGAAATGGAACAACGGTACACAAAGTTTTGCGATCTCCTCTCGGAGATGGGCGCGAACAAGTGGACGATAGCGACGTATTACCAATTTCTCGCGAGCGATGGCAAATGGATGTTCATGAAGCCTTCGATCATGAAACGCATGGCTGACTCGCTCAAAGTCGCGCTCAACTACAAGGCGGAGCCGAATTGGCTCACATATTCAAAACTTCAGGAATTGGCTGATCGTGTGGAATTGGAGTTGCAGAATCGAGGGCTGAAGCCTCATTCGCGGATCGACGTGCAAGGCTTCATTTGGGCATCAATCTGGATTGAAGAAGGTAAATACGGCAATAGTGAATAGCTTCACAGCAAATCCCTCACTATGCTGACCCACTCCGCATCCAGCGACTCCCGGCACACGGGCTTTTCCGCCCGGCTGTACCAGTAAGCGGCGTTGCTCTGATCGCCTTCCTTGCGGTGCAGATAGGCATGCACCCACGAACCCTCGAAGCCTTCGTCCTGCTGGGCGGATTCGTGCGCTCGCGTCCAATCGCCCTTGGCATCCCACCACAGTCCAGCGAGCGCGTGCGTGAGTCCGGCTGGCGGATCGGTTGCGACGAGGGATTGGCGGAATTCGTCCAAGGTCATCCTGAAAGTACCCGCTGTCGATTCCATTATTGTGAGTTGCCGAACCAGAATTCCGCAACTCAGGAGGCAACTGTGGAAGAGCCAGCAAAGAAGACATCGGTTGAAGCCGAAGCTGTCGAACAACAGAGCATCATGCTCACCGTGCAGGTTTTGTGGGCTTGCCATGCGTGGAACACGACGCCGGAAGAAGCGGCGAAACAGGTCGTTGCCGATCTCTACGAGCACTTGTCACGCGGCGGCAGCCTGTCCGTGCATGTCGCCTCATCGGATGGCGCTGAACGCACGTTAGATGTGGCGACTCGGTCGCGTTGAGAGATTGGCGTAAATCGTCCAAGGTCATTGTGAGTTCCGCGTGCAGATTATGGTCAGGAGGAGAAATCTATTTCTTCTGCTCTGCTTTTCTCATTTCTTCGACCACCGCGTTCGATTCGGCGATGATCTTCGGCAATTGCTTGTTCCACTCCGCAACTCTGTCACGTTCTCGGATTGCTTCCTGCTTCCCTTTGTATTTCAGTTTCAACTCGTGGTAATAGATGCCGAGACCACCCTTCAATTGTTTGCCGTCAACGAGTCCTCGCACGATCAGTTGCTCAATAGCCTTCAGCGTTTTCTTAAATGCTGCCTCGAAATCGGGGGAAGCGGCGGTGATGCCAGTTAGGAGTTGAGTAAGCGCGTAGGTGTCGTATGACACGTCGGGATTCTCGTAGATGGCGATCAGAATCTTGCTCTCGTCGTCACTGTAAACGGGCGGGAAGTGTGCCATGTCTGGCTCCTTCTCGACAATCATAGGGTATTCGGAGCAGACTTGTCAGAGAAATCCCACATGGTCGAAGCAGCGACAACACGAACGCTTTGGGCAGAAGGACAGGTTGAACAGGTATTGTCTCTGCCACTTATTTCGGAATTCGTGTTTCGCAGCCCGAAGCACAACGACCCAACCGAAAAAGAAGTCATAGATCACCTGATCGTCCACAAGGGCGAGGGCATTCTGATTTCTCAGAAGGCGCAAGAAGACCCCACGAGCCGCAGTGTGGAGAAGAACAAGTTGTGGGTTCTGAAGAATATTCAGGACGCATTGAAGCCGATTTGTGGCTCAATCAAAAGACCTGACGACCGCCCGAAATGGTGTGACCATCCACGCAGAGGCAGGGTTGAGTTCAGCACTCTTCCCCGCATAATCCACGGAGTTGTGCTCGTGGAAACGTGGCATCCCGTTGATCTAAAGCAGATCGCCGATAAGTTGCCGTTGGAGTATTTGGGAGTGCTGCTGTCCTACATGTCCATTAACGACTTCCTGAACATCGTCTGGCAACTACGAACCCTGCCTGAGGTTCTTGAATATCTGAATGCCAGACGGAAGTTGCCAATTGCTTGCCTGCGTATGGTCGGCGATGAATTGCCTTTCTACGAGTTGTACATAATGAACGGCGGTATCGCCGACAGCCTCAAAAGTTGTTTGGGGCACGCGGATGCCAGACGCGCTACCGAAACTCACGATGATTTGCTGCGAGAGGCGTTGGAGCGCAGCGAAGAATATAAGCTCTACAGCAGTGAAATCGAGCGTGTAGCCCATGCCCTATCCACGAGAGACCCGAACTACGCTGACGGGCTACCGCCTGAGGCTGTTGCGCTATTCGACAAAGAAGGCGAACGGAAGAACTATTTGATCTTGCAGGAAATCCTGACCGACATGCGTCTGACTGAGCGAGCGATGATGGGTCGAAAGTTTCATGACGTGGCTGAGTCGATGCGGGGAAAGACCAGCGGTTTTACTTTCGCGGCTGCTCACGCCGATGGTAAGGATTGGGTTTTCGTTTTCATCTCGTGCAGAGGAGTCGATAAACCGACGCGACACGGGCGTGCCAAAAGGCTCGCCGGGGGTGCTTTGGCTCACTATCGGAAGAAGAACTGTCTCGTGGTTATTGACCGCGACGGGGAGCACTACGATCTGATGCTAACAAACCCTGAATACGAACCGGATGCGGCTGACATCGCAGCCGGGGAGGAACTTTTCGGGCACCTTCGTATGAAGACGGTTGACATCAGCCGCCTCTGAGATTTGCCAACTGCGCTTCGGTTAGTGGTTTTTGTCTTTGACGAAAGCATCCTTGATTCTTTCGATGACGTAGGGATCGGTCATCTCTCGTTCCAGATCGGGAGTCTCATTAAGGTAAATCTGATTCGGATTGCCTGACGATCCGAACGCAGTCATGGATTCGTAGTATTTCCCGTTGATGAACCAAAAGTGCCTTGGGATTGCCTTCTTGTCAGCAGGGATCACGCCATCTGATCCCAATAGGCTGAAATGCTGGATGAACCACGCATACTCTTGATCGTCCTGCCCATGTTTGTAAACCTTCGTGAAATTGAAAGTCTCTTCTTTGCGGTAGTTATCAGGATTCAAACCCGCACAATACTGGTCGATGAATTGATGGTGCTCTTTCAGCCAAACAGCGAAATCTTTAAGTTGAACCCCTGCAAACTCACGCATCTTCTGCCATTCCTCAGACAGAAAACCTGTACCCCCCTGCGGTTCCCACGTGCCGTCGTCGTATACGACAACGTCCACGAAGCCACAATTGTAGTAGGGAGCACCAGAAGCCCTTGCGAATCCGGCTTCCAGCAGTATCTTCTCGGTATCGAGATCAGCGTACACGACCTGAGCATTGGGCTTTGCGCTGGATTTGTCACGTCGGATGTAGGGCATCGTCGATCCTTCTTGATGGACGGCGGTCACCGCCGCTAACAGACTAAATGGCAGCTACGTAGTAATGTTCAATCTGCAGTGCCACGCCGAGATTGTCAGGGAGTTGCTGCTGCAAACGCGGGGGTAAGAACATCTGATTTTGACCCGGCATACCTGCGTTCGATCTCTGCTGCCCACCGGATAGAGTCCTGACCTAGACATACGGGATTTTGGAGCCTCTGCGGAAATTCGTCGTGGGTTCTATCATCCAGCATTCTGCCTGCACGCTTCTTATGGAATCCGCCCCATTGTTTGAAGAAGAAAGGCACGTCAGCAGCTACACATTGGTCGCGTATGGAGACCACCCATTCCCGTTTCATGGGTCTAGCACTTCTTCCACTCTCGCCGCCGACGATAACCCAGTGAATGCCTCGCAATTGAAGCCTTCCTAAGTCTTCCAACAACGGCTCGATGGAGAGGAAACGCACCGTCGCAGCCGCAGACTGCAAATCTGGGATTCGTGCCAGACCATAACGCTTGTCCTCTACACTGACGCCCCACCAAATGTGTCGTGCGGAAGCGGCAAATTGTAGTCGGGTCGAGAGGAGCTTCCTCAAGCGCTTCGAACGTTTCGTGAGCACCTGATAGGTATGCCAGTTCGCCTTGACCATCACGCTTGCGACTGCCTCGATGTAGTTATCAGGGACTCCCTCATGAAAGAGGTCGCTCATCGAGTTCACAAATATCATCTTGGGTGTTCGCCAACGAAATGGTTCGCCCAGTTTTTCGGGGACAAGGCGCAGATCGAATCCCTGCTCGTAAGGATGACCCTGCACGCCACGGAACCGCTCTGCAAAGACCTCAGCATAGCAGTGCTTGCATCCGGGGCTGATTTTTGTGCAGCCACGAACGGGGTTCCACGTTGCATCCGTCCACTCGATATGAGAGTTCAACGACAAGTGTCAGCCCCAAGGGAACTTCGTCTGATCCGTACCATATTTCCGTGCTTCGTCCCAGAATTTGTAGGCTCGTTCGTGCCGAGAGAACAAGGCTAGGTAATACAGTGGGAGGTTCTTCTCGTCTGACCGCACCTTGTGCATAGTGTGCAAGGGCGTCTTCAGATAGCGGAGCGACTCCATACTCTCGGCGTACTCCGACGCCAAGAATTGAGGAAAGGGCATCCCCGTTTTCTGTGCGAGGCACCACCGATCTCGCCATGACTCCGCGCCAAGAAATTTCTCCACTCGGACATCATCAACTTTGACGTATCGGTCGTAGTTCCGGTTCGCATCCATGAAGACCGCCAAGAGAACTAGGAAGTCCACAAACCGAGCCGACAGCACGCGAACCGTTTCGAATTCTATTCCGATGTCGTAGGGATCGACAAAGCAGAGCGTCAATACAGTGTCCGTTTTGGAACCGACTGGGATTTTTGCGAGTATCTCCATGACTTTCGCATTGCAGTCGCCCTCGACGTAAGCTACCGACGCCCCCGGAGCGTGTCGCTTCACACGAACTTTCAGAGCCTTGAGGTTTTCAGGTTTTTCCTCGCAGAACACATATTCATCAAACGGGTCGTCCAGTGTGAGCGCACGCAACGGAGAGCCAGCGATTACACGAGATGTACCTCGAATCTTGCTGTAGCCAGCGCCCGCGTAAAGCTCTACGTATACTCTCCTGCCCCACTTTGCTTTCATTCCTGACGAGAACAGCTTTGCGTACAAGGAAACGAAGCTGTGCTTTGTCTCCGTCCAGATGCCTACTTCTGGGCAAGGCATTCCGTCGTCACTAACCTCTAGCACCGCATCGCTGTCCATAACGCTCGATTGTTGAGCCACGGAGAATTGGTGTCAATCTCGTGAATTGTTCGAATACGCAATTGGTTTCATTCACACTGACGAAACCCCTGCATTTAACATCGCTCATGGTCGCGTGATCCTGATGGCGAGCCTGTCACTGACGGGTGCCGCCGATCAATCTCCTCCATGATCCGCTCTGCCCAGCGGACTCCATCCGCTATGGCAGCTACGGTAGCAGGAACCCGCGCTCCGCTGTCGTACTGCGCGAGCTTACGTGCTGCGAGGATACTGGCGGCGATCAGGAGCACGCGCTTGCGACCTTCTTCCATTCCGACAGTGTAGCACTGTTCGCTTTCTGTTCGCCCATATAGACCCGCACCTGATTTCCGGGCGCAGCACTGCGCTGGGCAAGGCAAGCAAAGATTGTTGTGACTTCACGCGGTATACTGACCTGAAATCAAGACGATACAGGTATTCACTACGTTCAATTTTCGGGAGCGCCATGCCGAAACCGCTCGAAGTGTTCGACGATCCGCAGAAGTACTGGAGCCTCTTAACTTCCAAGAAGGACGTGGATTTGGAAGACCAGTTTTTCGACAGGAAGGAAGCAGGTCACGCCGATGCCAATGGAAACGTATCAGGAAGTCAGATCAGTTCATTGATTGAGACGGCTAAGGCGACGCTTTCTGCGTTTGCGAATGAAAATAAAGACGGCGGCTTGCTGGTGCTTGGCATCAGTAAGGTCGGGGAGGTAAAGGGACTCGCACATTTATCCGACGAACACCGGAACTCGATAACTCAGCCGGGTAATTGGTTGCTGAATCACAGCGCAAGAGTGAAGTTGCATGACTGCTGCGATTCCAAAGGCGATGCGGGAAAAGTTGCGTTCATCTACGTGCCTTATGTGCCCAATGCCATCTGTGAAACTATCGGGGCTTCTCCAGATGCGTGGCGAAGACAGGGAGCGCAGAACCTCCTTCTTACGACCGACCAGAAGGATCAACTGCGTCGCGACAAGAAAATCACAAGCTATGAGGAACAGTATTGCTGTCCGTTTGATGTCCGTGACGTTGATCAACACCTTCTAGCGGAGTTCAGAAAGGTCTATCATTCCGATGCGCGGTACTCATACAGTGACGAAGAACTTTTGTTTCAAGCTGGCGCACTGATTCCCGATGGCAAGTCCTTCAACTTTAACAACGCTGGTTTTCTGTTCTTCGCAGCCAACCCGCAAAGGCTCCTGCCTGCGGCGCACATTCGGCTTCTAAGATATGAAGCGATCTCAGGCAAGTCTGGAGAATCTGCGCTCGTAAGTTTGGACAAACCCTTCACTGGTTCTATTCCACAGCAGATTCGCAATATTCGTGCTTACTTTCGAGAGTCTGGGTTCTTCAAGAAGTATCAAAAGAGGAACGTTGCTGGGGGGTTTTCAGAAGAACCGGAATTTCCCTTGGTTGCAGTGGATGAAGCTATCGTGAACGCCGTAGCGCATCGGGAATACGCAGTAAAACTGCCAATCGAATGCAAAAAATTCTCGGATGCCTTCACTGTTGCAAACCCCGGACGCGTGTTGCAACGTGAACGCGATGTGCCGAAGGATTTCTCGCTTGCAGATGTCACGCTCGACCACGTTCCTCGTAATCCTAAGCTCCTCAATTGGTTGAAAATGATGCGCGACGAGAGTGGCGCTGAGTTTGTCCGGGCGCTCAGTGAAGGTACGCGCCGCATGCGAGATGAAATGCAGAACATGGGGCTGCCTGCACCTCGATTCCACGTTACTGCATTCCAAACTCTCGTAACGCTCTTCAACAATTCCGCAGAGCGGGAAGCACTACTTCGTTCTTCCGCTACGAGTGAACAGGGGACTGAATTCACTAACCTATTCCCGTTGAAACTCACGAACGTTCAGGCGCTCAGTGTGAATGAACTCGGTCAACTGAAGAAGGATATTACGTTCGCACTTCGTGGATCGCTTCAGTCACATGACTGGTTTCTGGACAGACCCGGCTTTCGCATTGGAGCGCACAAGCGGGGCACTGAGTTGCCGCTGCCGCGAGACGTCGCCCGACTGCTTCGTTTCTACCCCGCATATTCTTTTCAAGTTCGAGAATATTGGAGCCTGCTCTACATCGCGATTGACTACTCGCTGGAGGTCAAGAATATCCGCAACGTTAACGAACTACTGAGAGACATTTCGGCGGAAACCTTAGTCGGGAGGACAGCAGTCGCGTATTGGCAGGGTTGGCAGCAAGGGCGTATTCGCTCAGTGCAACCCGAATGGACTGAAGTGCATTTCTTTGACTTTGATCGCGTCGAAACAGTCCCCAGCGACAAGGTAATTCCGAATCTGCGCATCGGGGTACTGGATGCACTGCTTCGCCAGCACTCGATCCGGTTCGATCTCAGCAAAGCGATAAAACAGTCCAGCTTGGCTTCTGAGCCGAACGCCTCGCGGACAAGGGCGGCGAAAAGTCAGGCAGTAGCCGACGAAATCTCACGTTCGGTCTTCCCAATCACTGCGGCGAAGAACATCTCCGTAACCCTCCAACCCACGGGAGCCGTGATTTCACGAAATCCCGAATCTGTCAGCGCATTGCACGCTGCAAGCATTACAGAGCCTGTTGTCGAGTTTCATCATCGGCAGGAGTCACCGGACATACGCGATGGGATAACGCGTTTTGGCGCATATGATACGGAACCGCATGGTGTGGAACTCGTGCCCCTCTGCACAGTGGACAATCGAGGGCAGATGGCAGCGCTTATCGAGAGACTCAAATCTGGCAAATACAAGTACAAGGGGGCTGAGAGGACGTTCAGTACGCGGTTTAGCTACAGTTCCATTGTGACCGCAGCAGACGTTCCATCACTTCACGCAGAATGTGGGCGCGTGTTGTCGGAGCATCCTGACTGGCTTGGCAACGCTGCCCTTAACCGACTATTCCTAATCTACGCGCCGGAGCAGGGATACTCGCTTGACGACGAAAACTCGCCGTACTACCGCCTCAAGCGATTGATGCTCGAAGCCGGAATCCCTTGTCAGATGGTGGATTCCCCGACTTTACTAAATCCAGATTGGAAAGACTTGAATCTGGCACTGAACATCATCGCCAAATGTGGCGTCGTGCCGTGGGTTCTGCCAGATCGAATGCCGGACGCCGACTTTTTTGTCGGACTGTCCTACACACAGAGCAACAAGTATGGGTCTACGCGGATGATGGGTTACGCGAATGTCTTCAACGCATACGGACGATGGGGCTTCTATTCCGCTAACAGCGAAGCATTCCCGTATGAAGAGAAAACCAAGTATTTTTACCAGCTTGTCAAATTGACACTCGAACAACTGTCGCCACTCTCAGAAACGCCCTCGATTTATTTTCACTACTCAGCGAAGTTTTCACGAGATGATCGAGGAGCGATTCTGGAAGCAGCGCGGGCTGTGCGCCCCAAGGGGACGTACTCGTTCGTGTGGATCAACACGCAACACAATGTTCGCTTCTACGACCGCGCTAGCGAAGGTGACGGCAGTATGAGTCGTGGAGCGTATGTGGTTACTTCCCCGCGCCAGATTTATATCTCAACGACAGGATACAACCCATATCGACGATCACTGGGCACGCCTGTCACCCTTGAAGTGAATATCCACACAGAAGAAGCGAACGGCAAGATACGCCAAGAATATGATCTCCGTACACTTGCGTTTCAAATCCTGAGTCTGACCAAATTGAATTGGGCTTCGACTGATTCGCTTTGTGGAGAGCCTATCACTACCAAGTACGCGGGGGACATCGCCTACCTGACTTCTGCGTTCCTGCGGCAGCAACAGCCAGTCTTCAGGCTACATCCTGTTTTGGAAAAGACGCCTTGGTTCATTTGAGAAAGTGAAGATCAGTGCTGCTAGGTGGGTATACCCTCGCCACGGTGGTCACAAAGGCTGCCCGCACCTGTGAAACGCTCCAGCCGACCTGAACCTCCTCCGGCAGCCAAATCGCCTCAGAATCGGCTTCCACGGGCAGTCTGGGAAACTTAACATCCCCGTCACATTCGCTTGCTAAACTGTGCTCCGCTGCGTTCTGCAAGTCCTGCTGCTGATCTGGGAAGGTTAGCTTCTCCACGGGAACCAAGCGCACTGGGGCATGGACTCAACGCAGCAGCCTGCCTTCGTCTTCATTCGAGTGGCTGCGTCCGGTTTGGCTACTGGAGTGATCCAGTAGCTTCTTTAGCCCGCCTGCATCCTTCACCTTCGTGGCAGCAGCTTTCGCCAACTTTTTAACATCGTCCGGACGGTTGTGAAGTGGGGCAATCGCACCCCAAACAGCCTTGAGTTCTTCGCCCAGTGCCCGTCTATAAACCAGTGTGTGAAAGATGTTCAATTCCATCTCGGCTCTGATGAGGAGCTTGTCAGACTGGAAAATTTTATCCAAGCCAACTCCCAGCATTCGAACTGAAATAGGATTGCCATGTGTAAGGGCGTGTAAACAGTTCAAGAATGGCTCGTTCACATGCGGCACGTTGTTCAGTAGATAGCACACCTTGCCCAGACCAAGAGCTTCGTTAATCATTTCGTCCATGCGCTTGAGTTTAGGGCTGCCAGATTGGTCGAAGGTCAGTTTCTCAGCCACGTTCAGCTTTTCGGGCGATGCCCACGCCAGAAACCAGATACCCCTGCGATGATATTCGATAAAGCTGCGCAGAGTGACCAAGAGATGGAAGTTGTTCACACCAAGCTGCTTCTTCATGCCCTCGAACAGGAACCTGCTCGCGTTCAAGTAACGAATAGCCACGAGGAGTCTATATTTCGAAGCGGGCAACAATTTCGTGTCGGACATAAGTTGAATGCCTCTCGGTTCGATGAGATTGTAAATGCAGCGTCGTCGGAATCGCTGGAGGGTCTCACCAGTCGCCTTGATACAATCCCCGCCGAGGGGGAACTCATGGCTAACTTGGCTGGTGTTGTCCAGCAGTTGAAGAAAGAACGAGATCACGCTGCGAGGACAGTGGAACAACTGGATGCGGCTCTCGCCGCTCTCACCGGGGTCTCACGAAAAAGAACTGGAACTAGGCGCAAGATTTCAGCAGCAGGAAGGGCGAGGATCGCCGCTGCCCAGAGAGCACGTTGGGCAAGGGTGCGAACGAAGAGCGGGCAGAAGCAGAACGTAGTCCGCATGCCCAAGAAAAAAACGATGTCGGCTGCTGCTCGCAGGAAGATCGCCGCAGCACAGCGAGCGCGATGGGCAAAGGTCAAGGCTGCCCAGAAGAAGTCTGCCTAAGAACCTTCGGTATGTCGCAATGGGAAAGTTCGCACCGACAAAGCAGCGGGGAGACTGCGAGGAGATCGCCAACCCGTCCACCGCATACGGACGTCGGCGGGGCAACTGGATCGACGCGCACGGTTCCGTCCCTGCCAGCCAAGTTGTCGATGCCTCGTGCGGCAACAAGCACTGCATCGCGCTGAAGCACGCATATCTGCGTCCTCGCGTCGAGCAGCCGGGCACGTACCGCAAGATTGCTGACCGCGTTCACAAGCTCAAAGTCGGTCAGCACTTTGATCTTCGGGGCGTCGGAACCGACGAGCGGAGCCGCAACCGATTTCGTTCCGGGCTGTACGCGGCTGCGCGGCTGGACAGGGTTTCGGTACGTGGGCAACCGGACGGAAGTGTGCGCATCACCAAAGTCGGGGAGTGGTCGAGCGTGGGAAGCTAGGGGCACACTTGTCCAGAGTGCGACTTCCCACTCCGCAGCTTGCGTGCGGGAGCGAGGTAAGGCTCAAAGTGCGACTCTTCCGTTTCGCACTCTTAGGACTTTGCACCATTTAGAGGGCGTTTGGGGTTATTGACAAATGGAGGGGATCAGCTTCGGAAAGCATTGCTGCGAAACGAGATTGGAACCTCAGAGTGCGACTTCGTGCTTTTTCGAAGCACCCGCACTCGCACCCGCTAAGACACACGTCTACCACGTATTTTCAAGTACTTGGCAGTTCCCCGTAGCCGAGTTAAGTTGTTGAAAGTATTAGATATGGGAGAATTGGCAAGGTCGCACTCTACCACTGAGTTACTCCCGCTCGACTGCAAAATTATAGCATTTACGCTGCGCCGCGCCCATCGCCTGCGGCAGATGTTAGCGAGTTGCCTACGCGAATTCGAGTTCAATCTTTTTCGCGGCTCGGTCCAGGTTCACGATTCGAAAACTGCGAACCTGCCCTGCCCGCACCGGTTCTGCCTTGGGTGGGCCGCCCGAGCCTGTTTTCCATTTTGCCTGCAGCATGGAACTCAACGACGAAAGATCAGCTTTCAATTCCTTGGGAGCCTCAGCCTTCGGCGCCGTTGCCTTCGATTTGCACGTAGCGTGGATACCATCGCCCAATTCCACTCGCGCCTGGCCATCGGAATCGTCCATCAAGCGGCCTGTGACCACGTCGCCTTCGTGGTGCTCGGCAATGTACTCGTCCAGGCCTGTCGGCACCAGTTGCTTCATGCCCAGCCGCATCTGGCGCTTCTCGAGATCGATGGCGAGCACTTGTGCCTTGACAATTTGTCCCACGCGCAGCACATCCTGCGGTTGGTTGATTCGTTTTTCAGCGCTGATGTCGCTCACGTGAATCATCCCTTCGATCCCTTCCGCGAGCTGCACAAACGCTCCAAACTTGGTCAAATTCGTGATCGGCCCTTCGACGGCCGATCCAACCTGAAAGCGCTGCGACATGTCGGCCCACGGATCGCCCAACGCCTGCTTTAGCCCCAGCGAGATGCGATGCTCCGCGGCGTTCATCTGAAGAATGACTACCTCGACCGTCTCGCCTTGCTTCACAACGTCGCTGGCCTTGCGTATTTTCCCCTTCGACCACGACATTTCAGAAATGTGAATCAATCCCTCGATACCAGGCTCTAACTCCACGAAAGCTCCGAACTCGACCAGCCGCGTGACCGTACCACGTACGCGATCGCCGGCGTTAAACTTGCCGGCAACTGCGTCCCAGGGATGCGGTTGCAACTGCTTCAGGCCCACAGAAATTCGCCGCTTGTCGGAGTCTGACGCAATCTTGAGCACTTTCACTTCGACCGCTTGCCCCACCGAAAGCACATCGGCCGGTTTGTTCACGCGCCCCCAGGAAATGTCGCTCACGTGCAGTAAAGCGTCCACTCCACCCAAGTCGACGAAAGCGCCATAATCGGTAAGGCTGCGCACCGTGCCGCCAATCGTGTCGCCTTCCTTGAGCTGTCCAAAGAGCCTGTCTTTGGCGGATCGTTCTTCCTCCTCCGCCACCACGCGACGATCGACCACCACGTCCTCATCCGTAACGTCGAGCTTGATTATGCGGCAGCGAATCTCCTGCCCCACCAGTTTTTCCATCTCCGCCGCCTCGCGCACGCCGCTGCGCGAAGCTGGCATGAATGCCCTCACTCCGACGTCCACGCTGAATCCACCTTTGATCACTCCAGTCACGGTGCCAAGCACACTCACTCTGTCGGCAAACGCTTTTTCCAGCGCCGTCCAATCCATCGGCCGTTCGACCTTGAAGCGCGAAAGCTCGTAGTAGCCATCCAGATCGCGGCCCTTCACCGTGACCATGCATTTGTCGCCGGGCTTCAGAGTCTCTCCTTGCAACGCCGCCAGCGGCAGAATTCCTTCCGACTTGTATCCGATATCGAAAAACACCGACTCTGCGTTAACCGCAATCACCGTAGCCTGCAGCTGTCGGCTGCCTTCCGTTTTGTGCGAATGGCTCTTCTGGAACTGCGACAGAATATCGCCGAAGGATTCCGAGCTTTCGGGAACAATTTGGGTTTCTGGAGTTTCTGGATTGGACATGAAACGGCCTAGGACCTCATCGCTGGACAATCCACTAAGGATACCATCGCGCACGCGTAGCGGTCCCGCCACCAAGCTCCGTGCCGATCGATTGACCTTTGCTCGACAGCCCACTAACATTCCGCTCAATGACGACCACGTCTCAACCCGTAGGGCAAACGGTCTCGCATTACCGCATCCTCAGCCGGATCGGCGGCGGGGGAATGGGTGTGGTCTATGAGGCGGAAGACCTGAAATTGGGCCGTCACGTTGCGCTGAAATTCCTGCCTGACGAACTGGCCGACGATCCGCAGGCTCTGAGCCGCTTCCAACGTGAAGCGAAGGCGGCCTCGTCTTTGAACCACCCGAACATTTGCACAATCTACGAAGTCGACGAAGTCGATCGGCGAACGTTTATCGCGATGGAATTGTTAGAGGGGCAAACACTGCGCCACCGGATCGGCGGCAAGCGGATGGAGATCGATCTGGTGCTCGATCTCGGCATTCAGATCGCGGATGCACTGGAAGCAGCTCACTCGAAGGGCATCGTTCATCGCGATATTAAGCCTGCCAACATTTTCGTCACGAATCGAGGGCAGGCCAAGATTCTCGATTTCGGCCTGGCGAAAGTCACGCTCAAGCCCGACAGCATTGCCCTCAGCGCCGCCACCATCGAGTCCGCCGAACACCTCACCAGTCCCGGCAGTGCGCTGGGTACGGTGGCCTATATGTCGCCGGAGCAGGTCGGCGGAAAGGAACTTGATGTTCGCACCGATTTGTTCTCGTTCGGTGCGGTGCTCTATGAGATGTGCACCGGAACGCTACCCTTCCGCGGCGATACTTCCGCGTTGATTTTTAATTCCATTCTGGAACGCGCTCCTGTGGCCCCCGTGCGGCTCAATCCCGACGTGCCGGCCGAACTGGAAAGGATCATCAACAAGGCCCTGGAGAAAGACCGTGAGGTTCGCTTCCAGTCCGCCGCTGAGTTAAGAGTCGATTTGAAGCGGCTGAAGCGGGACAGCGAGTCGCAGCGACTTCAGGTCCCCGCTTCGCAAAAAACGCGATGGTTAGCACACCGATTCCGCAAGCCACTCATGTGGATAACGGCAGCAATACTGGTCACGTTTCTGGTCGCGCTTGGTCTGCGCACTTACGATCCCCGCTCTCACGCATCACCAGAGAAAGGTATCTCAAAGCGGAGCCCTGAAACGGTTGCGGTGCTTCCCTTCCAGGACATCTCAGCTGCGACCAGTGACAGTTGGGCGATCGGGATCACCGACGCAATCATAAGCCGGCTAACCTCATTGCAGAACCTTGCTGTGCGGCCCACAACATCCGTTTTGAAGTATGCGAAGGAAACGCCGGACCCAACCGAAGTGGCCAAAGCATTAGGTGTGGAAAGCGTCTTGGAAGGAACATATCAGCGCTCCTCGGACGTAATCCGCGTGACGGTGCAACTGATCGACGGGCGCACTGGAACTATCAAATGGTCGCAACGTTACGATCTGCACAGTGCAGACATTCTCACATTTGAAGATCAGGTTGCAACAAAGGTCGTGGAAGGTCTGCAGATCGAGATCTCGCCCGCTGAGCAGAAGTCGATCCAGCAGCCGGTGACCATCAGCGTGGATGCCTACAACGACTACCTGCAGGCACGTTTCTATTTTAACGAGTATCTGCTGTATTCACGGCTCGACAGCATGGAAAAAGGCGAAAGCCTGCTTCTGCGTGCGATTTCATTGGATAAGAATTTTGGAGACGCCTACGCCTTGCTCGCAGATTTTTACTCATTCCAGGGTGCAAACTTCACTCAGGAGGGCGAGGCCAATGTGAAGCGCGCAGAAATTACTGCCCAAACCGCATTGCGGATCAATCCGCAGTCATCGGAGGGGTTAACCGCGCTTGGGGGCATCTACGCCGAGGAGGGTAGGGAGCAGGAAGCAATCCGTACCCTCAGGCGGGCGCTTGCTCTGGCGCCAAACAGTGAGACCGCCTGGCAGGATCTGGGCTACGCGTATTACTATGCGGGCCTCAATGACCTAGCCGAGCAAACTTACCGCCGAGTCATCGAATTGAACCCCACCCCTCCTCAGCCGCGATGGATGCATGCCCGTATGCTTCTGTATCTCGATAAAGGCCGTGACGCGGAACAGGAAATGCGGCAACTGGTCGCGAAAAACCCCGATCAATTCAAGGCTCTAACCTACTTCGGCGTAGTGCTCTATTACGAAGGCAAGCTTGACGAAGCCGAGCCTAATCTGGACAGGGCAGTCCTGCTGGCGCGCGATTCCGGCGACGACACCTCTCGGATGAGCGCCGCATTCCTCTATGCATCTCGCGGCCAACGGGAAAAGATCGATCGCAGGCTACTGCAATACCGTCCTGACCAGATCATCGATGGCGATGGCGCCTACTGGCTCGGCGGAATTTATGCCCTGCTCGGCGACCGGCAGCATGCTCTGGAATGGCTCCGGCGCACCGTCGCGCTCGGAGATGTGAATTATCCCTGGTTCGAGCGAGACAAGAACTACGGCAGTCTGCGGGCCGACCCGGAATACCAGACGATCATGGCCGCTATTCGACAACGCTGGCAGGCATACAAGAATGAGTTCGATACTGCCCCGTAAAGATGATTGTTAATGCAGCGCCCACTGCGGATCGTCCTCCGGTCGTACAATCTGCCCGTCGCGCATGTGAATAATGCGGTCTCCATATTTCGCCGCCTCAGGATTGTGCGTGATCATCAGCACGGTTTGTCCCAGTTCCTGGTTCGAGAGCCGCAACATGCCGAGAACAACATCCGAATTCTTGGAATCGAGGTTGCCCGTGGGTTCGTCGGCCAGCACAACCGCGGGCTTGTTGATGAGAGCGCGCGCGAGAGCTACACGCTGCTGCTCACCTCCCGAAAGTTCCGAAGGGCGATGGCTCAGCCGCTTGGTCAACCCGAGAAGATCGGTGATGCGCGTGAAGTGAGCTGGATCGCCAGCGCCGTTGCCCGAAATTTCACGGGCGATTTCAATGTTGGAGCGCGCATCCAGCGTGGGCAGCAGGTTAAATTTCTGAAACACGAAGCCGATCTTGCGCTTGCGCATGCGGGTTCGTTCCGCATCGGAGAGATTGGCCAAATCGTCTCCGTCGAGCACGACGCTGCCGCCGTCAGCCCGTGTCAGGCCGCCCAGCAGGTAGAACAGCGTCGACTTTCCGCTACCCGACGGGCCCACCACGCTGACGAACTCGCCCTTCTGCACGCTGAAGGAAATACCGCGCAGCGCCTCGACTTCAATTTTGCCCACGTGATAGGTCTTGCGCAGGTCTTTTGCTTCAATGAACGCTTCGGCCATGCCTGCTAAGAATCTTACACGAAGGCGTCAGGGCACGCGGAACGTCCCTGTAGAGACGTTGCTTGCACCGTCCCTGCCGCAAACCGACAAATATTTATAAGGAGAGGGAACTCAAGCGACTCCGACGTGGCGGGCAACATCCGGAGGACGCGGGTGCATTCGTTTGGGCCCGCGCTTGCGCACTAGCAACAGCCGAACCCGCTCCAGCAGATCGGCCGGCGCGTACATCCCTTTGGTGAGAAAAACATCCGCCAGTGAATCGTGATCGTAAATCCGAACCTTGCTCGAGATAAGAATCGCGGGCGTGTGCGGCGACACATCTTTAATTCTGGCGATCAGCTGCGGCCCGTCCAGCCCGGGCATCGCCATGTCGGCAATCACCAGGTCGACTCCGCCCTGCAGGAACCGCGCCAGCGCTTCCTCTCCACGCGAAAAGCTGGCTACGCGGTATCCGCGGGTTTCCAGCATGATTTTGCGGTGGGAAAGAGACTGTTCGTTGTCGTCTACACACAGGATCGTGCGCTTAGGTTTCATCAGCCTTCCGCAATCTGTTCGGGCACGATCGCAAACGCCAATCGCCAAACCGACAGAAGCTTTTCTCTATATGAAGAATGTCAGAGCGAAATGAATCCTAACGGCTGACACTCGCGCTGTAAAGTGCCGCGGATGCTAATGGGACTTTTTGGCCATTGATTTTTTTTCATGCAACTGCGCCACTGTATTTTCCGCAGCTTGCACTGTGAGTGTCAGAGAAAAACTTCACCGCGCATCACTTCGATCGCGTTGCCGCCGACGCGCACGTTAACTACACGGTTATCGCGGTGCGACGCGCGCACAAAAATCCGGCTGGGCCGCTGCATCTCGATGCCTTGCTCGATGAGCACGCGTTCCTCGGGATGCGCGACGCCGTGAGCGACCATCCATGCCGCTGTGCATCCT
This sequence comes from uncultured Acidobacteriaceae bacterium, assembly GCA_963708335.1. Taxonomy (GTDB): domain Bacteria; phylum Acidobacteriota; class Terriglobia; order Terriglobales; family Acidobacteriaceae; genus Sulfotelmatobacter. The sequence continues at coordinate 1,657,327 of OY970205.1, forward strand.
GCCGCCGATCCCGTCGCCGGATCCTCGCCGTTGTAAAACAGCATCCGCGCGTGCAAACGGCCCGCCGGATCTACGGTCTCACGCGCCACGAAGTAAAGAAATTTCCCTCCTGTTTTCTCCAGGTATTCCGCGGCGCTGTTCAGGTCAACTCGCAACTTTTGGATCACTGCCAGAGACTTCAGCGGAGTGACCGTGAACGCGAACCCCGTCGACACGGTTTCGATCGGCAGCTCCGCATCAAAGTCTTCAATGCTCAATCCCGTCGCGCGCGCCACGGCTTCGCGATCATGCCGCATTCCAAACACGGGATCGACCTGCGTCATCTCCCCGAACGCCGGCCGTCCCGCCATCTCCTCAAATCGCACGGGAACCTTTCCTACGTTAAGATCAAGCGTAATTTCCTTCGCGCCCGAATCTCCACGCAGCGCGAAGGCCGTTCCCAGCGTGGGATGACCCGCGAATGGCAACTCTTCCTGCACCGTGAAGATTCTCACCCGAACGCCGCGCTCCTTTTCCATCACCGTGTCCCGAGGACAAATGAACGTTGTCTCCGAAAGATTCATTTCCTTCGCGATCAATTGCATCTCCGCGTCGCTCAATCCGCGCCCATCAAAAAAGACCGCCAGAGAATTTCCTTCCAGCGGATTGCAAGAAAAAACATCCCATTGCGCCATCGCCAGCCGCCGCGTTTGTTTGCTCATGAGTGTCCCCGAAACGACAACTTGTCTTGCCACAGAAAAGATGCATGCCCGGTTGCGGCGATGCAGAAAATGGAGAGAGACAAAAGCTGCGCAGATTTTTGCAGGCGCCGTGTTTGACACTCGTGCTCGACGCTTCTATCCTGAAAACATGTTTTCCGCTTTCCACGCCAGTGCTTTGGGTTGTTGTCGACCGGCGCCGGTGTGTGGCTAGGGAAACAGCCAGATTCTTCCCAGCCCACCCGGTAAAGCGGGTGGGTTTTGCTTTCATCCGCTTTCAGTCCAAGCCGGCGGCGGGGCAGATTTTCCGGATCTTGCGCGAGCTAATTTCATCAAGGAGAGGATCATGACTACCGCGACCGAAACTTATAGTGTTCCCCGCATCAACGATACGGCTCCCGATTTCACCGCCGAAACCACCCAAGGGACCATCCACTTTCACGACTGGATCGGCAATGGCTGGGCCATTCTGTTTTCGCATCCCAAGGATTTCACGCCCGTCTGCACCACCGAACTGGGCACCATGGCCAAGCTGCAGCCCGAGTTTGCCAAGCGCAACGTGAAGATCATCGGCTTGAGTGTCGATCCTGTCGCCAACCACAGCAAATGGGCGGCCGACATCGAAGAGACGCAAGGCGCAAAAGTGAACTATCCCATGATCGGCGATCCACAACTGCAAATTGCCAAGCTCTACGGCATGCTGCCCGCAGAAAGCGGCACCACGTCGGAGGGCCGTACTGCTGCCGATAATGCGACCGTGCGCACAGTTTTCGTCATCGGCCCCGACAAGAAGATCAAGCTGCAGCTTAGCTATCCCATGAGCACCGGCCGCAATTTTGACGAGATCCTTCGCGTGGTCGACTCGATTCAGCTCACTGCCAAGTACAAAGTCTCGACCCCGGCGAACTGGAAGCCCGGCGACGACGTCATCATCGGCGGCAATGTCTCGAACGAAGAGGCGCAGAAACTGTATCCAAACGGATGGAAGTCGCCGAAACCGTATCTGCGCATCGTTGCTCAGCCCAAATAGCTAAGCGACGCAATAGCGGCTGGGAATTCGCGCGGACTGCACCGACCTACACGCATCGTGGTGTTCTAGATGAGGCCAGCCAAACCTTGTTCGAAACTGGCAGCTTCAGACCTGTTACGATTTCACCGACGGCTGCAGGTAAGCGTCTTTTCGTAGTCGCGCCACGGAAGCGCATGCGGTCCGGTGATCGTCCCGGTCTTCAAATCGAAGGCCATTCCTAGATTCAAAGGGTTACAGACGCACCCTGCGCATAGAACACACGCAAATAGTTGGATTCTGGTTCTGCGTGCCAGTAGGAGTGCCAGTAAAATCTTCAACATGGTTGCATGGACCGGGGATGTTGAAAATCAACCTAGAGAAAGAAAACTTTTTAGCGTGATCCGCTAGCGCTGTTCCATGTGGTTGATGGATACTCCGAGGTGAAAGGGGTAATCAATCATGGACACACGGGAAATGCACGCGGCTGAGATCAAGGAGTTGTTAAAGGAACAGGCTGACCGGAATTTCAGGTTCACACTGTGGGCAGAGAACGGGACACAGGGGTTCCACTTCGCGGATCGTGCAAGCTTCGAGGGTGAGATCGCAAGCAAGTGGGCCGAGCAGATGTGGAAGTCCAAAACTAGGATGGCAGTGCTCGACATCAAAGAGAACAACCTGTACCTCTTTTCGTGCGAGGTGTCTCGGGATTGATTGACCGTGGCATTGGAGAGGCGGACAATGAAGTTCCGTTGGCTGTTTCTAGGGGTGGTGATACTTGCTGGTGTCTTATTCGTCGTGCAGTTCTGGCATCCTTCACTTCTGGATAGTATTTCCGTCCTATTCGTCATTCTGATTTTGACACTCTCGCACCATGCGCGGCAGATGAACAACCGCTTAGACCGGATCGAGGCGGAACTGAGCAAGCGGGCAGGTGCCGCACCGGACACAGAGCCACGCGGCGACCTCGACCGTGGATCTGAGAATCTGGGAAAAAGCCTTGAGTGGAGGCTGCAGAATCTGGAAAAAAGCCTTGAGTGGCAAATCAAGAGTTCGTCGAATGACCCACAGCAGGACCTCGACCGTGGATTTGAGAATCTAGAAAAAAGCCTTGAGTGGAGGCTGGGCAATCTGACGATTGATCTAGAGAATCTAAAAAAAAGTCTTGAGTGGCAAATCAAGAGTTTGTCAAACGACCCGCAGCAGGAACTCACGGAGATTAGCAATCGCCTTGCGGCGCTCGAAGCCAGCTTCTCACGACTGGGCTGGCAGATCGAATGCATGCGACGAGTTCAGCAAATCAGCGATGCCACCCATGCGCTACGGGCGGGTGCGGCGGCTGCCACATTCTCCGGCGAGGGCGAACCCAAGAAAGAAGAGGCCGCCCGTTCCGCGACGATGCATCTGCTCGGATGTATCCAGCAAGAGTCTGATTCTTTTATTTTGCCCTTCTTCGAGGGAAAGCATTTGTCCGTACTCTCTATGCAGCTTGAGAAAATTCAAAAGATAATCCAGGAGGCAACGCTCGCGTCCCCCGCCCTGTCTATAGAGGAAATCAAAAGTGAGGCGCATAGGATTCTGCAAGAACTGGACGGCATTCACAAGTGGGCGAAGGCCATCGAAGACGAGGAGACAGCCAAAGAAATTGGTAAACACGCCGAAACAGATGGTGGCGAGTGAGTGCGACTTAGTGCTTGTGCCTTGTATGCAGAGGCAACCCCTTCACGCGGCCTTGTTCTGTACCAACCCGGCAATCCACTTCTCGATTTCAACCTTTGGGAAACGCACAGACGTGCGAATCCTGATGCTTGGATTGGATTCTCATTTTCCTTTGCCAACTCGTACACCTGTCGCTTGCTGATCTGCAACATCGCCGGTATTTCTGTAGCTGTTAAGATTTCACTCATGACGGAAGCGCATGCGGTCCGGTGATCGTCCCGGTCTTCAAAACCGGCGGGTGGCAGGCACTCCTGTCACCGGTGGGTTCGACCCCCACTCGCTTCCGCCAAATCCATTTCGCCACAGTTCCCGCCGCCCGGCGGGCGTTTTCGGCTACAGGCTACGCGTAAGTCATCAACATTGGACACCTGAGACGGCAACCTCGGTTTTCACCAGTAGAGACGTAGCATGTGGAGGCCCCTCGCCCGACCGTGCCAAGAAGTAGCACTCACGGGCCATTCCCGTTTTTCCCGTTCAGTTCTATTCTCCTTCTTGAGCAGCACTTGGGGGAGGGCTGATCAACAAACGTCCCAAGACTCAAATCGAGTCTGGGGCGTTTTGTTTTGCAGCCGATTGTCTCCCGCTGGGTCTTCAATCCGCTGTGTCATAGAGCCCATCGCCAAATCAGGTAAAATAGTCCCTTGGGTTACCCTACATTCACCTGGAATAAACTCTCTTGCCGCGAGCCGCAGCGGGCGCTTCCGCTCGTCTTGCTGCTGCTCGTGATTGCTGCCGTTTCCGCCCGTGCCGACAGTGCGGCATTCGATCTCATCGGTCCCAAGGTCGACGTTCGCGTCCAGCGCGCCGGAGTGACGCTCCCCATTGCCCAAGTTCCCAACCTGCAGGCAGGAGATCGCTTGTGGATTCATCCCGATCTCCCCGACAGCCAGTCGGTGCGTTATCTGATGGTTGTCGTATTTCTGCGCGGCGCCACCAATCCTCCTCCCGATTCCTGGTTCACGCGTGTGGAAACCTGGACCAAGCCCGTCCACGAAGAAGGCGTCTTCGTGAACGTGCCCGAAGAAGCCGAGGAAGCCCTCGTTTTTCTGGCTCCGGAAACCGGCGGAGCCTTCAACACTCTCCGCGCCGCAGTTCGCGGAAAGCCTGGCGCTTTCGTGCGCGCATCGCAGGATTTAGTCCAGGCCAGTCTCGACCGCCTGCGTCTGGATAAATATCTCGACGCGGTCCGGCAAATTTCCGCCAGTGATCCCGACCAGTTAAAAACGCGTACCACTCTACTTGCGCGTAGTCTCAACATTCGCCTCGAGCAGCAGTGCTTCGACAAGCCCACCGCCCAGCAGGCGCCCTGCCTCACCCAGAACACCGATCAGTTGGTGCTTGACGACACCCATAGCCAGTCCATGGTCGCGACCCTGACCTCAGGCCCCTCCACCGACCTGCTGGCGCAGATCACCGCCACTCCTAACGCCCGCAGTGGCTACTACAGTCCTTACGTGGGAGCGGTCGTCGACGTTGCCCGCATTCTGAGCACGGCGCATACCGCGCAATATCAGTACATCCCTGCGCTGGCCTTGCCCAAGCAGGACGAGCTCAATCTGCGTCTCAACAACCCGCCGTCCTTTCGCAATCCCAAGTCTGTGCTGGTAGTCGGTCTGCCACCGGTTCGTCCGGCGCCGGTTCCACCCTTGCGCTCGGTGGACGCGGCTCAAGTATTTTGCGCCGGCAAACCTTCTCTTCTGCTTCCCGCCGAGGGCGCTCCGCTGGTTTTCGCCACCGACCTCGCGCACGGCTTCGTTCTCCACGTTGAAACCAAGTCGGGACCGGGGATCGACCTCCCGGCGAAGCCCGATCCGCTGCTCGGAGGATTTTCAGTCGAGACGCAAGCCCTTCAATCCGCCGACATGGATGGCGAAGTAATCGGAACGGTTCGCGGGTCCTGGGGTTTCCACGCTTTCGATGGACCGCATTATCGCCTGCGCACTTCGCGGGCCGGGCAATGGATTGTGGCCTCCAAGGATGCCAGCGCCCTCATCGTTGGCCGCGAGGACACGCTCCACCTGCAGTCTCCGGACGCATGCTGCGTCAGCCAGGTGAAGCTCAAAGACGAGCAGGGAAAGCTGCTGGAGACCGAGTGGAAGAGCCCGAAGCCCGATGAACTCGAAGTCAAAGTCCCGCTGCAGAAGGCCAGTGCGGGATCGGTGACCATGCTGATCAAGAAATTTGGCTTGGCCGATGTCGACGAGATTCCCCTTCACACCTACGCCGAGGCGGGGCGCCTCGACAGTTTCAGCATCCACGCCGGCGACGCCGATGGCCTGCTCAAGGGCACACGCCTGGATCATGTCGACAGCCTCGAGGTGAACGGCCTTCGTTTCCTTCCCGGTACGCTCGCCCGGGCTCACCAACAGGACGAGCTCAAGCTGACCACGCAGGACGCCAACGTGAAAACGAAACTCCATCCCGGCGATTCGATCGTTGTTCGCGTCACTCTGAAAGACGGCCGAGTCCTCGACCTTCAATCGGAAGTCGAAACCCCGCGCCCGGCAGTCAGCCTGATGAATCAGAGCGTGCAACTGGATCAGACGTCTTCGCCGCTTACGGTTCATCTCGGCAGTGACGACGAATTGCCCCAGGATGGGCGCCTGAACTTCTTCCTCAAGACTCAGGAGCCGGAGACTTTTCCGTCGACGGAGAAAATTGAAGTCGCTACGGCCGACGAATCTTTTCGCGTGCTGCTGAGTTTCAATGACGGCAATCTAACGCTGCAGGATTCCAAGACGGTCTTTGCGGTTCTCGATCCCATGAAACTTCTCGGCCCGTCCGCGTTTGGTCGACTCAAGTTCCGCGCCGTCACCGGCGATGGCGTCGACGGCGACTGGCAACCGCTGGTCAACCTCGTGCGCATTCCCACCCTCAAGGGCCTTCGCTGCGGCTCCGCCCCCGAAAAACAATGCACCCTCAGCGGCGACAAGCTTTTCCTGCTCGACTCGGTCAGCACCGAGGCCGATTTCTCCAATTCGTTCACCGTCCCCGAAGGTTTCGTGGAAGACGCCCTGGCAATTCCGCCTCCCAAAGGAAAAACTCTCTATATCAAACTTCGCGACGACCCCGCCACCGTCGACACCGTAACCCTGCCCACCCAAACCGCGCAACCCTAGCGGGCTTTTAATGTAGGGACAGCCCGCCTCGGCTGTCCAGTCGAGCGAAGCTCGACAGCTGCCGCCAGCGCCACGACTACAGCCATCCGGGCGGCACTTTTGGCGTATTCTCACCGACTGTGTAAACTACCTTCGCGATGAGATCGTCCCCCAGATCCGGCGTTTCCAAGTTCTTTTTTGTACTAGTAGCCCTGGCCACCCTCCCGGTTTCCAGCTTCGCCTCCGCCTACGACGGCCATCCCAAGCTGGTTGTAGTAATCGTCATCGACCAGTTTCGCGGCGACTATCTTGAGCGCTACCGCACGCAATTCGCCGAGGGCGGCTTCCGCCTCTTCCTCGACCACGGCGCCTATTTCCCCAACTGCAACTACAATTATGCCAACACGCGCACCGCTCCGGGACACGCCACTCTCTTTACCGGCGCCTACAGTAACGGTCACGGCATCGTCGCCAATGAATGGTGGGACCAGAAAAAGAAGCGCATGGTCACCTCCGTCGAAGACGATGCCACAAAACTGGTAGGCGTCGCCGGAGACAAGGTTGGCGCCTCGCCGCACAACTTAATGGCCGACACCCTCGGTGATGAACTCAAGCTCGCCACGCAGGGCAAGGCCCGCGTCTTCGGAGTTTCGTTGAAGGACCGCGCCTCCGTTCTTCCCGCCGGATTTGCGGGCAACACCGCCTACTGGATCGATCCCGCAAGCGGGGCGTGGGTCACCTCCACTTACTACCGCGACGAACTTCCCAAGTGGGTGCAGGATTTCAATTCCACTCGCCCGGCGAAATATTGGGATCGCGATTGGAAAGACGCGCAGGGAACCGTTCTGCGCTCGACCGCCCATCGCAAGGGCAGAAACGGTTTCGACGCCGGATTCTACGAAGTCGTCGGCCCGACTTCATTCGGCAACGAATACGAATTCGAGTTCGCCAAGGAATTGATGCAGTACGAAAACGTAGGCCGTGGTCCCGCGACAGATCTGCTCTCGATCAGCCTCTCGCCCAACGACATTCTTGGTCACCAGGTCGGTCCCGATTCCCCTGAGATGCGGCAGATGGCGCTCGATCTCGATCGCGAGATCGCCGATTTCGTGAGCTTCGTCGGACATCAGATCGGAATGGCCAACGTGTGGGTCGCCCTCTCGGCAGACCACGGTGTCTCCTCGCTTCCAGATGCGGTCAAGAAGCTTCGAATTCCGGCGGCGAATCTCGATAGCAAAAAAATCGAGGCCGAGATCAACGGCGCCGTCACCGCAAAATTTTCTCCCGGACACTCTGCCGCCTACGTAAAACTCGACTATCCCATGGCATGGCTCGATCAGGATGCCTTTGCCGCCGTCCACGTACGGGAAGCCGACGCCGAAAAGGCAGTCGGTGAAGCGATGAAACAGGCAGGCCTGCGCGACTATTCCACGAAGTCGCAACTCGCCGAGGGCGAGGTCCCCAACACTCCACTCGGCCGAAAATATTTGAACAGCTATTCCCCCGAAGGAAGCTGGTACGTGATGGGTGTCCCCGATATTTACACCGTCGGCTCGTCCAAAGGCACGGACCACGCCTCGCCCTATAACTACGATACGCACGTACCGCTGGCATTCTATGGTCTGCCGTTTCAACCAGGAACGTATCGCAGGCCGACCGAACCCGTCGACCTCCCGGCCACGCTCGCTTCCCTGCTGGGCATCAACGCTCCCACCCACTCCATCGGCCACGTGCTGACTGAGGCCCTCGCGCCGTCGCGCTCCACGGTAACCTCGGGAGAAGGCCAGCCATGAGCGCCTCCACCAATTCCGGAACCCCAGATCTTAGCGTCAGCCTAGCCGGGATTCAGCTCAAGAATCCGGTCATCGCGGCCAGCGGCACGTTCGGGTACGGTGTCGAATTCGAGGACGTGGTTCATCTTGGTAAACTTGGCGGTTTTGTCGTTAAGGGATTGTCGAAGGAGCCAATGATCGGCAATCCTCCGCCTCGCCTGTGGGAGACTGCGGCCGGCATGCTCAACGCTATCGGCCTGCAAAACATCGGCGCCCAGGCGTTTCTCGATGAGAAGTTGCCGCACCTGCGCAGCATCAAAAACGCCGTCGTGCTGGCCAACGTTTTCGGCTATACCCGCGAAGACTACGAGCGCACCATCGAGATCCTCAACCAGGGCGAGGGAATTGCCGCCTACGAGCTGAATGTTTCCTGTCCTAATACCGAGCAGGGAGGCCTACAGTTCGGCACCGATCCGCGCTCGCTGGACGAAATTGTCACTACCGCCAAGCGCGTCGCCGCGCGCCCGCTCATCGTCAAACTCTCTCCCAACGTAACCAGCATCGCACAAATGGCTTACGTGGCGCAGGAAGCCGGCGCCGACGCGCTGTCGGTCATCAACACTTTTGTAGCTATGGCGATCGATCCCGAGACGCGCAAGCCGCGCATCGCCAACGTCACCGCCGGACTCTCCGGTCCGGCGATCAAGCCCATCGCCGTTCGCATGGTCTACGATGCCGCACACGCCGTGAGAATTCCCGTGATCGGTATGGGCGGAATCTCCACCGCCGCCGACGTTATCGAATTCATGCTGGCCGGCGCAACGGCAGTTCAGATCGGCACGGCCAGTTACTGGGATCCATGCGCCACCGAGAAAATTGTGGATGAGTTACAGGAATGGTGCCACCAACACCACGTGGCAAAACTAGCCGACCTGACCGGCGGCATGCAGTTGGAATAAGTAGCAGTGGCCAGTGTTCAGTGAACCGTGATTAGTGAATCCGTGCTCGTGATTTTTCTGGCCACTAGCCACTAATCAGTACTGTCCGGTTAAGAATTCGGTGAACGGTTATAAATCAATGGTATATCGGAACTTAGGTGCGCGAGGGAGTGTGATCGATTTGAATGGCGATCACCATGAACCTTGGACAATCTCTGTTCGCGCAGCTGATGGACCATCTTCCCACTCACGAGTTTCGCAAGTGCGTGCAGCGCTATGGCGGCAACTACCGGGTGCGAAGTTTTTCCTGCTGGGACCAGTTTCTGTGCATGGCGTTCGCCCAGTTGACCTTCCGCGAGAGTCTGCGCGACATCGTGGCCTGCCTGCGCTCGCAGGACCGTCGACTTTATCACTTGGGCATTCGCGGTACGGTGTCGCGCAGCACTCTGGCCGATGCCAACGAAAGCCGCGACTGGCGCATCTATGCCGACTTCGCCGCTGTGCTGATCGCCGAGGCGCGGCAGCTTTATGGCCACGAAGATCTGGGGCTGGATTTGGCCAGCGCGGTGTACGCCCTGGATTCCACCATCATCGATCTGTGCATGACCTTGTTTCCCTGGGCGCGCTACAAGTCGGCCCAGCACGCGCTCAAACTGCACACGCTGCTCGACCTGCGCGGCTCCATCCCCACGTTTATCCGGGTCACAGCGGCGCAGGTACACGACGTGAATCTGCTGGATGCACTCACCCCCGAGGCGGGCGCGTTCTACGTGATGGACCGCGCCTATCTCGATTTCCAGCGGCTCTATCGCTGGACCGAGCACGGAGCCTTCTTCGTCACTCGGGCGCGCAAGAACTTCCGCTTTACCCGGCTGGCGTCGCACCCCGTGGACAAAGCCACGGGCGTGCAGTGCGACCAAACCATCGCACTGGTGTGGTTCTACACGGCGCGCGGCTATCCCGCCCGGCTGCGGCGCATTCGCTACTGGGACGCCGAACACCAGCGGCGGCTGGTGTTTCTGACCAACAATTTCGTGTTGCCCGCGCCGGTGATCGCCGAACTGTATCGCCGGCGCTGGCAGGTCGAGTTGTTTTTCAAGTGGATCAAACAGAATCTCCGCGTCAAGGCCTTTTACGGAACCTCGGAGAACGCGGTGAAGACGCAAATCTGGATCGCCGTCTGCAGTTATCTGCTGGTGGCCATCGTGCGCAAGCGGCTCCATCTGGCGGCGAAGCTTTCCACCATACTGCAGATTCTGAGCGTGTCGCCGTTCGAGAAAACGAGCATCCAGCAAGCCTTTTCGCAAGGTGGAGGCCGACTTATGGAAGCTGAATCTCATAACCAATTGCGTCTATTAGACTTTTAACCGGACAGTACTGGCCACTAATCACTGGCCACTGATCCACCCTACCGTCCCTGAGCGTACCAGATCGCTCCCGGCGACTTATAATTCCGCCCCTCGCCCCAAACCGCTTGCGTGGCCCCATCGCTGTCAATCGCGAGACCGAAGTAGTCTCCAAAGGGAAAGCGGAAGCCAGCCGGCAGAATGTAGTCGTAGCCGCGCACCGGTCCCGAAAGGTGCGTCTCCGCACTCCAGGTGGCCCCGCCGTTGGTGGAGCTGCGGTAGTAGGTATTCCAGAGTGGACTGTTAGGATGCCCCGCTTCCGACGCTCTCGCGTCCATCCACGCGATGCGAACATCGCCCGCCGCGCCCGCAGCCAGCGCAGGAAACGAATGTTCCACGCCAACCGGCGCGCTCGAAACGTTGGCGCGTTCCGCCCAGGTTGCGCCGCCGGTGGTGGACGACGAGAAGTAAATTCGCTCTGCTCCGCCGTTCGCAGCGCCGGCGTTCCACAGCGCGTAGAGCGCGCCCGCGCTGTCCGACGCCAGCGAGATCTGCGGGCCCAGATATCCGGTTTCGCAACTTTGCGCATCACAGTCGGGAGGCGCGCTCGACACATCCAGCAGCAGCGTGCTCCAACTTCGGCCACCGTCCGCCGAGCGGCTCACATAAATGCTGACCGGGCGCGTCGGCAGTTCATGCTGAACGTAGGCAGTCCAGCCAAAATAAACGTTGCCGGCGGCATCCACGGTCGCGCCGCCAGCCAGCGACGACCCGGGCGAGGCATTGCTATTCACCTGCACCCGCGCGAAGGTTTGGCCTGCATCGTGCGACGCCGCCACAAAGAATCTTTCGTCGTGGTTGAACCCGACATACACATCGGTTCCGCGGACCGCCAGCACCGGCTTGTCGGCATCTTCCTGTCCGCGCTCCGCCCACGAAAATGACCAGGTTCGTCCAAAGTCGAGCGACCGTGCCACAATAATGTCGCGCTTTTTATTCTGCATCCACGACGCGTACACGGTTTGCCGGTCGACGGGATCGACTACGATCTGCGGATCGAACTGCCCGGTGGGAAACGGAAGCAGGGCACGTGAAGTTTGCCAGGACTGTCCATTGTCATTACTGACGACGAGAGCGATGGTCGGCGCAGTGCAGCTGTGGCAATCGGGCACGGCTCCGTATTGCGGGTAAAGAACGTAAAGGTGCCCGTGTCCGTCGGCGGCGATGGCGGGTTCCCACTGATCGCCGGTGCGGTATCCGAGGCGCGTTTGCGGCGTGAATCCAGAAACTGCCAGCGCCGCCTCAGCCCCACCCAAAACCAATAGAACCAGAAGAGCAAGGTTCAGCGCAGTTCTTGGCCCGGCGTGGAAGTGGCTGGAAAAAAACAAACTGAACCCCTCGAGAACCCCTTTCGAAATCTACCGTGAATCCGTCAGAGCGTCAATTCCCGGCGGTACCTAGTCCGTGATTCTTACAAGACCGTCACACTGTCACTTTTTTGGCATTCAGCCATCCAATGAAGGAGAATAGAAACCGAACGCAACGCAGGGAGCACGGTAATGGAAAAGGCTACATTCGCAGCAGGATGCTTCTGGGGAGTCGAAGCCACCTTCCGGCAAATTCCGGGAGTCCTCTCAACCCGGGTCGGCTACATTGGCGGCAAGAAGGAGAACCCCACGTACAAGGACGTTTGCACCGATCGCACCGGCCACGCCGAGGCCGTGGAAGTGGATTTTGATCCTGCCAAAGTCCGCTATACCGATCTGCTGAAAGTTTTCTGGGAGAACCACGATCCCACGCAGGTGAACCGCCAAGGCCCGGACTGGGGCACGCAGTACCGCTCCGCAATTTTCTTTCATTCACCTGAGCAGCAAGCCGAAGCCCAAGCCTCGAAAGAATCTCTTGAGAAGGCGCACCGCTATTCCAAGCCGATTGCAACCCAGATCGTTCCCGCCGTAACGTTCTATCCAGCAGAGGACTACCACCAGCAATATCTGGAGAAACGCGGCCTGGCCAGTTGCCACATCAGTTCGTAGAGACATTGCTCGCAACGTCTCTTGCCAGCACGATCAGACTTAGATGCAGATTAGGCCGCCGTCAGCAGCATCGGCGCGCCTTTCGTGATTACCAGCGTATGCTCGTAGTGCGCCGAAGGCCTGTGGTCAGCCGTGACCATCGTCCACTTGTCCGCCGCGATGAACACTCTGCCCGAACCCGCCGCGATAATCGGCTCCACGGTAATCACCAAACCTTCCGTGAGAACCTGATTCGACTGAGCATCCGGAAAGTTCGGCACGCGGGGCTCTTCGTGGATTGTGCGCCCAATCCCATGCCCCGCCAGCGAGCGAATCACGGAGAATCCACTGCGCCGGACCTCGCGTTCGACCGCGCGTCCAATCTCCCAAACCCGAAAGCCGGCTCGTGCCACCAGCATCGCCTTCGCAAAAGCGCGCTCCGCACACGCCACCAGGTTCTTCCGCTCCTCCGATACTTCACCCACAGGAACGGTTAACGCGGCATCGGCCATGAATCCATCTTTTTCGATGGTCACATCGAGCTTGACCAGGTCGCCTTGCTGCAGCGCGCGCTTGCCGGGAATGCCATGCACCGCTTCGTCATTAAGACTGATACAACTCACGCCGGGAAATCCGTAGACCAGCGCCGGCGCGGATTGCGCCCCCTGCTCCCGCATCACTCTTGCGCCCACCTCGTCGAGTTCCGCCGTAGTGACTCCCGGACGCACCTGCGCCTTCATCGCTTCCAGCATGCGGCGCACGATTGCTCCGGCGGCTCGCATTCCCGCCAGTTCTCCTGGGTCGTTGATCGACATGCGATCACCTCTAAACCATCATATCTCGTGCGGAAAAAATCAGGCGCTCGCCGGTCGTCTCGGCCAGAAGAACAAGAGCAGGATGAAGCCACCCACATAGTAAGGAACACTGGCGGCGACCGGGCTCCCGCGGAAGCGCAGAATCAGCCCGAATAAAGCCAGCGACTCGCAGAGCACGTAGGTCGCAATATAGCCCGTTCTCCAATGGCTGAGACTCAGCCTGTCTTCGGGACGGGACGCCAGGCTTTCTCCCGCGCGCAGCACCAGCGTGCGTCGCACCACGAAAATCGCCCCCACGATGGCCACGCTCAGAGTCGCAAACAGGTAGCTGAGGGTTGCATCGATTCCGCGCGGAACCGGGCCCACAATTTGTCCAAATATTGCGTAGAGCACAACGCTCGCCAACATTGCCCATTGCACTGCGCGCAGAGTCTTCAGAGCCCCGATCATGGAAGGATACTTTTCTCCGAACCGCGGGAGGATTGCCAGCGATTCTACGGCGGAATCCGTCCGTGGAAAACTTTTTTCTGCGTCTTAAAGATGACTATGGTTTGATCGCCCTGGCCGCATTCGCAGAAATATCTGGAACGAAATAGGATGGTCCCCATACGCCAAATCGAGCGCCGCCGGCTTCGAATAGAACGTCACGTCCGCTCCCAGCCCCAGCTGCCAGGCCCGGTCGTGGATCAAGTCGCGCACTCCGCCAAACGTGTACGCCCCGATCCGGTAGACAGGATGTACGGGCGCCTGCGGAAAGAGTTCGTCCTTATTGACCAACTCCAGCCGCGAGAAAGCATAGTTTCGCTCACGAAAATTCAGCGTGGATTCCAGCAGGTAACTGTTCAGCGTCGTATCCGTCGCGATCTTGTGAACCCGTCCCCAGATCAGCGACGTTGCCCAGCTGCCTGCTGCCAGGGGCCGGTTGTATTCCACCGACGCGGTCTCCCGCCACTGGCTTCCCGGTTCCAGCGCTTCTGGATGCTCCAGCCGCCCAACGCTGTATTGCGCCGTCCAGTTCGCCGTGGGCGCAATGCTGGCCCGCCCCGACCACGAATCGAGCGCTCCCAGTTGAATGCTCCAGCGTTTCTCGTTCGGCTCGCGCCCATTAAAGGCGGAGGCCTCCAGCTTCAGCCGGTCGATCACGAATCCCGTCGTCACCACTCCAAAACTCGTATGGGTTGAATCCATCAAATGATGCGCCAGCGGCGCCAGCGGCAACTCCGATGCCGACGTGCGATGCAGATAAGTGACCGGCCCGAGCGCCGGTTCTGCCGAAGGCCCGCCGTAAAGCTCCCACGAAAGTTTCTTGGTCAAGGGCAGCGTGTAGAGCCCCGCCAACTCTGCAAATACATTGTGAGGATGTTGATGATCGACTAGCGGCTCGCCATGGTAAGTCTCGCCCGTTTGAAAAAGTTCTGGAAATCCCGGATGGGGCGAGGTCAGCGATTCCGCGGAAAACATCTGCCGAAGAAGAATCGTGCCCTTTCCCAGCTTGTGCTGCTCCATGGTCATGCCCCAATTAACGGACTCCGCCTTGCCCGCACCGCGCGGACCGCCCTGCTGGTTGTAGTCCGCGAAAATCACGCCGTGCGCCATCAACTCCCACCCTCGCCGCATCCACATCCATTCATATCCCCGCACCGAAGCCGGTTGCCAGGCCGTCCCCGACCCCTCATGCGGCGAAGGCAACTGCAAGGCCGTCTGCTCCATCGGCATATTCATTTGCATTTGCCGCGTCGAAGTATCCTGCGCAAACGCCCGCGCTATCAGGAACAGAACGGCTACAAATATCTTCCCCACGACAAACCTCATCGAATTGATCTCATCGCGATCTGTTGGAAACGCCAGGACTCAAGAAGCCAGACGCCGAAAGCCGAAGCCGAGAGCCAGAAGCTGTCCCATCAAAGGTTTTTGGGAAGGGCACGGCTTCAGCCGTGCCGCTACAAGCCGCAATTACAAGCGGGCTTTAGCCGCTGAGGGATTCGGGTCCAGGAGGTACAGTTTCTAGATTCGCAGCGGAACCGCGCCGGGCGGGCTATTGGAAGGAACTACAAACAACACAGAAAGGCGATCATGCGCGAAGTCTGAACGAAACGCCGACGCGTCACTCAACCCGCAAATCTGCGCGTCCAGAGGACGATTCGTAAACGACGCATTTGGAATAGCCGCATGATGCCCGTTTACACAGCACTGAAAGCTGATAGGCGCAGGAGACGGAGTTGCGGGCCCGTGTCCGTGACAACCGGCAGGATGCCCCATAGCAACAGGAGACATAGCGGCAGCGAGCATGTCCGGCAAGGCGGCAAAAATCGCGCCCACCAGCAACACCGCGATCATCCGCCACCGTCCCTGCATTTTATGTCCCGGTAATTTTGATGCGAAGTTCTTCCGGAAGCCGCTGCCGAATCTCCTCTGGCAAGCGGTCGTGCACCCGCCGCGCTCCTTCTTTGGCAGCATCGAGAACCGTAACCGGCGCGGGCGTTGCCACCGCCACACCCAGCCAGATCAGCGCAGAGAGCCCGAATCCCGCCAGCGCCGCAATCTCCAGCCAGAAGGCGTGCCGCGGCCCGAGATGCCAAATCACGCCAAACGCCAGCAGAAACACCCCCGCTGAAATCGAGGCCAGCGCAATCAACCCTACATCGATAATGCGATGAATTTCCTGCCGGCTGCGGCAACGCTCACACGCCGCAAAATGGCTTTCATAGTCGCCGCGCATCTCCGGCGCCAGGCCGGAAATGTCATATCGCCAGCCCGCTAGAATTTTGCCAACGATCGGATCAATGCACTGCTGACTCATGGGGGTAAGACCAACAGCCAAAGAACATACAACTCGGCCTACAGGCGAATCGGTTCGAGTGCCTCGGTCTGCGACGCCAACAGCACCCGGTTATGGAACAACCCGCCCCGCGTGGAAAGCGCTTTCTCCGCCTCTCTCCGCGCAATTTCCGGATGGTTGTTCTGCTCAGACAGATGCGCCAGCACCACAAACGTTGCACTATTATCATAGTCGTTCGTGAGGAAATCGGCGAGAGCCAGGTTCGACAGGTGCCCGACACGACTCATCACCCGCTGTTTTACCGACCACGGATAGGGCCCGCCGCGTAACATCTCCAGATCGTGATTCGATTCCATCACCAGCACATCGCAGCCCCGCAGATGATCGCGCACGCTTACCGGCAAGTATCCCAGATCGGTGGCCACTCCCACCTTGATCCCCTCGGCGCGGAAAGTGAATCCCACCGGGTCGGCCGCGTCGTGGGGAATGGTGAACGGCCTCACTTCAATGTCGCCAACCTGAAAGCGGTGCCCCGATTCGAACTGCTCAAACTTTTCCAATTGCGGCCGTTCGCCTTTTTCATTGCGCATGGCCCGCGCCCATGCCTGGTGCGTCGCGCCCGTCATGAACACCGGGATCTTGAGCTTTTTTGCCAGCGTCGCCAGCCCGTACACATGATCGGAATGCTCATGCGTAATCAGAATCGCCGAGAGCGTGTGCGGATCTTCGCTCAGCGATTTCATCCGCTTGAAGGTTTCCCGGCAGGAGATGCCGGCATCTACGAGAATTTTCGTGCAGGCGCTGGCCACCACCGCGCAATTTCCCCGGCTCCCACTGGCCAGCATCGAGACACACACACCCATGCTCGCAGCATACGCGCACCCCCTGTGGATCGGGAGTAACTTTTTGGTTATCCGCTACCTAAGTGCCGGCCTCCATCTACCGTGCCCCGGCTTCCGCACCTTCAATTCTTGGACCAAGACAAAGGGTGCCAGAAGCCCAGAACCGGCAGCCGCTTCTATTTTCCTTGCCGCAAATTCTCTATCGCCCGCCGCAAAATCGCCCCGCCATATGCCCCCGCGATTCCGGGGAGAAATGCCAGATACGATCCATACACCTGCGCCCGCGTCGGCTTCACGGTCAGAATCAGATACGCAGCCATTTCCGTCAGCGGAACAAACATTCCAACCACCAGCACCCAGCGCCACGGCCACCGTGGCCGCAGCATCCCCAACAGAATGCACGCCATCAGCACTAGCAACGCCGTAAACAGCAGGTCATTGATTGCGACGTCCGCCCACCCGGTGCCGATCCCACAAACCGCCGCCAGCAGATAAAACCACCCATCGCCAGCGCTCTCTCCTGTTTTCATTCAACAATCAAAAATCTAGATTCTTCATTCTGCATTCTGCATTCTGAAATCTGAAATCTGAAATCAGAAATCAGAAATCAGAAATCAGAAATCAGAAATCAGTACTGTCCCATCATAAGGGGAACAACTGCAACTGGATAGCGGGATCGTCCTCGACAGGTTCGAGCGCGGCTTCAGCCAGCACCTCTAAAATCGGGCTTTTTTCGAAGATCGTGATGCTGAGCACTTGCAGGATTTTGTAGAGACTCAGGTCCAGACGAAGCTGTTTCTCGGCGATGGCAACGAGTAGGTAGACGCTGATGGCGACCCACACCTGGATGCGCACGGCATTGAGGGTGGTATCGTAAAAGGCTTTCAAGCGGAGGTGTTGTTTGATCCAGCGGAAGAACAGTTCGACCTTCCAACGGGCGCGGTAGAGTTGGGTAATGGTGAGCGCCGAGAGCAGGAAGTTGTTGGTGAGGAAGACGAGGTCGAGGTTCTGTTCGGCGTCGCGGTAGTGAATGCGGCGCAGGGGCACGGGATAGAGGCGCGCTGTCTTAGGTCCGTTGAGGCGAATGGTCTGGTCGGAACGCAGCCCACGGCTGCGATCTACGGGACGAGAACTGCGGCGGTCGAACTGTGTGCTGTGCTTGGCGCGAGTGATAAAGAAAGCGCAGGCTTGCGCGAGCCGATCGAGGCGGGCGAAGTCGAGGTAGCCGCGATCGAGCAGATAGAAAGCGCCGGCCTCGGGCAGCAGCAGATCGAGGACGCGGTTATCTGTGATCTGGCCGCCGGTCACGTAAACATTGGCGGGAATGCTGCCGCGCAGGTCGAGCAGGGTATGCAGCTTGACGGCACTTTTGTGGCGACGGAACTGTGCCCACGGAAACAACGAGAGACAGAGATCGATGGTGGTGGAGTCGAGGGCATAGACGGTTTGCTGCAGTTCGACGCCAAAAGATTCGCCGCGATAGAGAGCACGAGCCTGCGTGATGAGCAGGTGCGCGAAGTCGGCAAAGATGCGCCAGTCGCGGTGCTCGTTGGCATGAGCCAGATTGTTGCGCGAGATGCGGGCCACGAAAGCCCATGTGATAAAGCTTGCCCGACTGAGCGCGCAGGCAAGCTTCGATATCGCGCAAACTCTCGCGATAAGTAAGCTGGGCAAAGGCGAGCGAGAAAAACTGATCGAGACAGGTGAAGTGCTGGACTTTATAGTCGCCCGCATAACGATCCACGCAGCGGCGAAACTCTGGCAAGGGCAGGAAATCCATCAACTGCGAAAACACGGTGCGTCCAGTATTCATCGGCCATGTCTCCGGAAGCGAGAATGGCGTCAGCGTACTGAAGAAACGAAATCGATTTTGATCCTTGTTGACCGCAAATCCTATTGCAGCTATGGCTTGCGGTGGTTTAGAAACTTAACGTTGGGACAGCACTGATTGCAGATTGTAGATTGCAGATTGAAAAGCACCCTCCCGCAAATCTGCAATCTGAAATATCTGAAATCTTCAGTTAACGAGGTCCCGTTTTTGTCCGGGATCCATTACCTCAACCATCACTTTGGTCATCTCACTTTTTCCTCTTAGTACCACTAACATCAACGTAGGGCCTGCCTCTATTGGTCCGATCACTCAGGAATCGAAATGAAGAAATTCAAGATTGACCGCATCATCAGCATTGCGACGCTGGTGGCGTCGTTGGTGGCGATTGTGCTGGTTCTGAAGAAGCCGGCCCCGGTGTCGCATCCGCAGGCTCCTGCTGCCATTGCGGAACATGCACAGGCGTTTGACCAGAAGATAGCCGAGTTCGAGCAGGCATCGCAGCAAACGCCCGTGAGCGATGCGTCCAACGCCAGTTCCTCTGATTCGGGGCAGCCGGCGTCGTCGGGCCCGAAGGCCGAGGTACACCTCAATTCCGACGAGGTCGGCGCCGCGCTGGCGCAATCGTTAGGCAATGTCGGCGCGAGTCTTCCTTCCGACGCCACCGCCGGCGCTGCGCCCGCGATCAAAGACCAGCAAGTCAGCTTTGACGGAGATCTCGTACACGGCCAGTTCCTCATGGAGATTGCGGGCAAGGACGTCTGGGTTACTATCTCTGGGCATCTTGGCGAGAAGGATGGCTACGCCACATTCGATCCTACGGAATTCAAGGTTGGCGACCTGAATGTGCCGATATCGCTGGTGAATCCGGCTCTGCAAAAGAAACTGGCCGAGCAGCGCGATCGGCTGAAGCTTCCCGATAATGTTGGCGCGATGCGCGTGGAGAATGGGGAACTGGTGATGCAGCAGAAGTAGGGAAGAATATTTCAGATTGTAGATTTTAGATTTCAGATAATCTGAAATCTACAATCAATACTTATAGAACCCTCTCCCGCTCTTCCTCCCCAGCCATCCCGCGTCCACCATCTTGATCAGCAGCGGACACGGCCGGTACTTCGGATCGCCCAGCCCACCATGCAGCACGCGCATGATATCGAGACAAACGTCGAGACCAATGAAATCCGCCAGCGTCAGCGGTCCCATGGGATGCGCCATCCCCAGCCTGAATACTTCATCGACAGCCTCCGCCGTGGCCACGCCTTCCATCACGGTATACATCGCCTCGTTGAGCAGAGGCATCAGCACGCGGTTGGATACGAAGCCGGGCGCGTCGTTCACCTCTACCGGCGTCTTCTCGAGTTTCACCGACAGGTCGCGCACTCTGGTAAAAGTCTCCTGCGAAGTAGCCAGCCCGCGAATGACTTCTACCAGTTTCATCACCGGCACCGGATTGAAAAAGTGCATGCCAATCACTTTGTCTGGCCGCTTGGTTTGCGCCGCCAGCTTGGTAATCGAGATGGAAGATGTATTCGACGCCAAAACAATTTCAGGGCGCGTCCGCCGGTCGAGATCGCGAAAAATTTCCGTTTTGATCTCAAACTTCTCCGTCGCTGCTTCAATCACAAAATCGCAGTCTGAAAGCTCGCCTCGACCTGTAACCAGACGAATGCGGCTCAGCGCGCCCGCCTTCTCATCTGCTGTAATTTTGTTCTTCGCGACCTCGCGCTCCAGATTCTTGCCAATAGTCTCCAGAGCGCGATTCAAGAAGCGCTGTTCCACATCGCACAACACGACGCCGTATCCCCCGCGCGCGAACACATGGGCAATGCCATTGCCCATCGTGCCTGCGCCAATCACGCCCACTCGCTGAATGTCCATGTCCGTGCCTCTCGCGAAAACGTTCGAGTCTACCACCACGCCATCCGGCGATGCTCATGTGGGGACAGCTCATGTGGGGACAGCCGCCCCCGGCTGTCCGTCGAGCGAAGGCTCGACAGCGTGCCGGAATGCCGGATGCCGCAAATTTCCCGAATAGCGAAATACATCGGCGACGCCTCTTGACTTCAGCCTTTCTGCGGCGCAAAATCACTCCCAAAAGTGGGGCGTCTAGTTTTTCAGATCCAAGTCAGATTCTCGTCTCGCCCCTGAGGATCCCTATCCGAAGGAGAAAATTGCCATGAGCACAGCTCAGATTCCAGCCCTGGACATGGATAAACTGAATGCCTTTATCGGCCGCTTCGTCACCGATCTCGGTGCTGCAGTTCACACCGGCATGGTCGTCATCGGAGAGAAACTCGGGCTCTACAAAGCGCTCGCCAGCGGCCCCATGACTCCTGCGGAGCTTGCCGCCAAGACGCAGACCGATGAGCGCTATTTGCGCGAGTGGCTCTCCTCGCAAGCTGCGGGGGGATACATCACCTACGATGAGCAAAACCATAAATTCAGCCTGAGTGAGGAACAAGCCTTCGCCCTGGCCCAGGAGGACAGCCCCGCCTATCTGCCCGGAGCATTCGAACTGGCTCTGGGCTCACTCGCCGCCGTTCCCCGCATCGCGGAGTCGTTCCGCACCGGCGCCGGTATGGGCTGGCATGAGCATGATGACGGCGTCGTTCACGGCTGCGAAAAGTTCTTTCGTCCAGGTTATGCCGCCAACCTTGTCGCCTCATGGATTCCCGCGTTGCACGATGTCAAAGAGAAACTTGAGGCGGGCGCTCGCGTCGCCGATGTCGGCTGCGGCAAAGGTGCATCCACTCTATTGATGGCCAAAGCATTCCCCAAATCTCGATTCTTTGGATTCGACTACCATGACAAATCGATTGAAGCGGCGCGTGAGTCGGCCAAGCGTGAGGGGCTCGCCGACCGGGTTACTTTCGATGTCTCCAAGGCAAAGGAATACCCAGGCAAAGACTACGATTTCGTCGCCGTCTTCGATTGCCTGCACGACATGGGAGACCCGGTCGGAGCCGCTGCCCATGTCCGCCAGTCTCTGGCCAAGGATGGAACGTGGATGATCGTTGAGCCTTTTGCCAACGACGAGTTGAAGGACAACCTGAATCCTGTAGGCCGGGTTTATTACTCCTTTTCAACCTTGCTCTGCACACCTTGCTCGCGATCGCAGGAAGTCGGACTCTGCTTAGGGGCACAGGCTGGGGAATCAAATATCCGAAAGGTAGTAACCTCAGCTGGTTTCAGCCGCTTCCGCCGAGCCACTGAAACCCCCTTCAACATAGTTTACGAAGCGAGGCCGTAAGGCATTCGCTCACAGTTTCACCAAGCCCGAACCAATTGTGTCGGACGAACTCGCTCAACCCTGCACACTCGCCGGGTGCCCCATCCTAACGTCGCGCACTTTGCGACGTTAGAGCCTGCCCTGAGCTTGTCGAAGGGATGGGGATTTTGACTCCGGACTCGTGCGCACCATAAGCGCCAACTTAAGCGGGATAAGCTGGGACTTTGACTCTGCCGGCCCAATTTCTGCCCGATAACCTCCGAGTATTCGACCAACCATCCAGAATCGCCGTGTACTCTCAGAACTCTACCCGCGCTTGGAATGCGATCATCCGTGGACTGCTGTCTCCCCCCAACCCAACTCCGAGCAGGCCAGTCGGCGGAGATGTTGTATAGGTCAGCGCACCAAATCCGGTTTGCGTTGAAGGTTTTCCAGGAATTCCGGCCAGCACCATGCTTGGCAGCCCAAAGTTTGGATGGTTGAAGATGTTGAAGAACTGAGCCTCCAGTCGCAGTTTCACATGCTCGCTCAAGGGAAACCACTTTGTGAGATAGAAGTCGTTCCAGAAGAAGTCCGGACCGCGCAAAGCGTTGCGGCCGAGGTTCCCAAATTGACAGTTCTCCGGGCTATCGTTGCCATAGCACTTGCCCGTGCTAGGATCGACGGTCGACACAAACGCGTTTGGATTGAGCCATTGAATCGTGCCCGGCTGGGTCACGCCCCGGATTGGGTGGTGCTGATAGAGCGGCACCCCCGTAACGACGCTGGCAAACTGTGGACCACTCCCCTGCACGACACCATTTCCATTCGCCGAATACGGCGTGCTGAGAACCGAGAACGGGATCCCACTGTGCCAAAAAACCGTGCCTGAGATCTGCCATCCATTGAGCGCGTATCCCAACGCGTGGTTGCGCACTTTCATGGGCAATTGATAGACATACTGCGCATTGAGATTGTGGCGGATGTCATAGTCGCAAGGTCCATAATCGCGCGATAATTCTCCCGGCAGAGGGGAAAGAATCCCTCCCGCCGAGAATTGAAGAAAGCCCCCGTTCGAAACTGTATCCATGCAACGGCTCCAAGTGTAGTTCACCTGTCCTTGTAGGCCGTGGCTGACACGCTTCATGGCGGTGATTTGAAGGCCGTTATAGTGACTGTTCTCTCCGGTGGAAAGTTGGGTCACTGCGCCGAACCTCGCGTCGGTTGGCCGCAGATAAGGGAATGGCGCAAAACAGCCCTGACACACCGTCTGATAGCCGTTTACTTGTGTCAGGTAGGGCTGATTCACGGCACGCGTGCCGACATACTGCGCCTGCACACTCGCGGTCGTTCCAAATTGATGCTCCACTCCCAGACTCCATTCCATGAAGTATGGCGCGTGGAGTTTGCCGTTCGGGACGGCCGTAATAGCGACCGGGGGAAGACAAGTTGCGGCATTTGCGAGTGGCGATGCGCATGAAAGCTGGCCCGCCGGAAAGCCTGCAGTAAACTTCTGATTTGCTGCCATCGTCGCGTCAACCGCGCTGTTGGGCACTCCGGGCGGAATGGCTATGCCGCCTACTGTCCCCAGAAGACCTCCCTGGAAAGTCTGGACGTACGGCGGATTGACGCCCACCAAATCGGCGACGCTGCCGGGCAAAATGTCACTGAATATCCCAAAGCCGGAGCGCAGCACGGTCTTGGGTTCGAGTTGCCAGGCGATGGCCGTTCGCGGTTGAAGAATCGCGAGCGGCGTTGAGGAGAAAATATTACTGAGGCCGGTCTGAATCGCTGTATTCAATGGCTGATTCACATCGTGCGAGATAGACGCGAAAGAGCCGTGAAGACGCGCAATCTGCTGATGCGGATTCAGCGGATTGGAGTTGAAAGTGTCGCGTAAGCCGAACGTCCACGTCAGCCTTCGGGTCACCTTCCACGTATCCTGCGCGTAGAAATCGAGATTGAGGAAGTTGAAAGGCTCGTTGGCGGACGTGGGAAAAGTCTTGCTTGCCGTTGATGCAACTCCGTAAATGTACTGGGGCAGTGTGGTGTAGGTGACCGTCGGAACCGACCCTTCCCCGAAGTCGTAATCATTGAGCCGGAAGATGCGCGTATTAGTTCCGAAACGCAACTCGTGCGCGCCATGACTCCAAGCCAGGTTGTCATTGATGAAGAAACGGGAGGCCCGCCTTCCCTGAATCCAGGTATTGTCTAGCCCTCCGACTGTGGTGAACGGTGCGTTCGCGCCGCTACCCTGCAATACGATCGGGAAGGCGGCGCGGGTTTTCTGAAAGTCGGCTGGCCCAAAAAGGCTTTCGTACCAGGAAAAGGCCGGATTGAAGTAATTCACCAGATGCTGAGAAAAGACGTGCGTGTATCCGGCCGCAAAAGAGTAGAGGGGCTGAGGAGACACGGAATTGAACAGAGGATTGATCGGATCGGTGTAGGCAGCCTGTACGCCATTGTCGACCTGAAAGCGAAACCAAGTAGTGTTCTTCTCATTGAGGTTGTAGTCGATGCGAGCGGTCTGCACTTGTTCGTGGTCATCGCTGGAATGCGAAACGCTTTGCCGGTTCGCGCAGCCGTTTCCGTCATTCGGAGTCGTGGGCGAACCTCCGCCAACATTGAATGGACAACCCAGCACTGTAAGGGGAGTGCCGCTTGTATCTCCGTAGAGCGAGAACATCTTCTGATAAAACGGGACCGATTGCGGGGCAGCGGGGTAGCTTGATCCGGTGACTGAATCCCTGCCGCCCAGCGGAAGGTGCTGCAAGACGTATTGTTGGAATGCCGCGCTGGGAACCGCAGTCGCAGTAACAATAGGCAGCGCGATCCGGACCCACTCGCTGTCAAAGAAGAAGAACAGTTTATCGTGGAGAATCGGACCGCCGATGCTGCCTCCAAAGTGGTTCACGGTGGCCCCCGGCTTGTGATTCCCCGGCGTCGCATTGGTGAAATAGTCCGCAGCGTTCAGGACAGCTGCATTCCACAGTTCGTAGAGATTCCCGTGAAACTGGTTTGTGCCGGACTTGGTGACGTAGTTCACTTGGGACGCTCCATAGCGGCCCTGATCCACCGTATAGGAGAGAGTGTTGACGGTCACTTCAGAAATCGAATTCAGCCCCAGCACAAGGTTCGTAGAGAGGCCGCTGTTGAGATTGGTGAGCGGATCGTTCGTCTCCAATCCATCGACGATGTAGCCGTTGGAAAGAGCAGGCAATCCGTTGAATTCCACGTTGCCGTACCCGTTCGTGCCACCCACAAAATCGTTGCCGTTGCCGGCCGTGTTGATGAGGGCGCCGGGGGAAAATTGCAGAGGGTAGGTCAGATCCCCTCCGGGATTGGGCAAATTCTCCAGGGCCGGGGCATTCAGGTTGGTGGAAGTATTGGCATCTTCTGGGTTGATCAGCGGGGGCTCCGAACTCACCTCGACGGTCTCCCTTGCTTGAGCAACCTTGAGCTGAAAATCGACGGTCTGCTTCTGGCCCAGACCGGAGAAGACCCGATCGTCTTGTTTCGGCTCGAAGCCTTCCGCTTCGACCCGGACTGAGTAAGCGCCCGGCTTTAGCTGCGGGAAGTCGAAACGACCCGTGCCGTCGGTCTTCACTCTGCGTCTTGCACCAGTTTCCCGATTGGTGATGGTGACTGTCGCGCCTGGTAAGGCGGCGTTGGCTGCGTCTGATACTTGCCCCACGATGGCACTCGTGGTCTCACCTTGCGCCAGGGCTTTCGCCGGAAGAAGGCACGCCACGGTCACTATAAGAAAAGCAAAGTTCGTTGCCCGCGTCATGAATACCCCATGTTTTCTGCCCGGCAGCGGCAAAGTGCCGCTATTAACCAGAGATTATTCTTCATAGTTAACCACAGTTAATACAAACTGACAAGAACGGAGGAGACGGCTGAAACCTCGGCAATGGCACCCGAATTACGGGCAATCTGGAAGGAATTCTTAAGTTAGCCGTACTCCGCCCACTGGCGCGGCAAGCTCGACACTTCGAGCGATAACGCCTCCATGTGCCAGGTTTCTTGCGCCGGTCCTTGCGCAAGAAGTGAGGACGTCTCAGACGGTGCTCTCGTAATCAGTGCATGTTAAGGCCTTGCTCCGGGACCACTTCAGGGCTTTTCCACAGCTGCTGCTGTGACAGACAACCTTTACTCAGAACTGAGAAATGAAGGACAATCCAGAATATGCGCGAAGGATCTTCAAATTGCACAATGTTCGCAGCAGGCAGGTCGAAACAGCACGCTAACCCCTTATTCCGCAAGATTTTAGCTCTAAGTCCTTGCGGCTCAAGATTTTGCGCTGACTCCCTCAGGCCTCGCGCCAGCAAATCCTTCCAAATCAGTATTTTAGGCGAAACGGCCCAAAAAAATGTTTGACCCAGATCCCACGTTGCCCAAGCTACCCTCGGTTCAAGCTGCGATGGTTAACCCGCCCTCGGCTAAGCGGGCTCTCGCTTCTTTACGGGGTGTAAACTAATCAAACTCATATCTGCTCTTCGTCTTCGAAAGGATATTCCATGGCAACGCTAGAAGCCCCCGTCCGGCCGCGCACCACCCTGCATCAGGGACCATTCGTTACTGAGCCCTTCTTTGATTTCCGCAACGAAGACAACGCCCGCCGCATGCGCGCCGCCATCGCCAAAGTCCGCGGACAACTCGGCCGCGAGTACGACCTCGTCATCGGCGGCAAACACGTCAAGACCAGCGACAAGATCAAATCGCTGAATCCATCGCAGCCCTCCGAAATTGTCGGCATTCATCAGAAAGCCGGCAAGGAACATGTCGAGCCCGCCATGAAGGCGGCACTAGCGGCGTTCGAATCCTGGAGCCGTACCACCGTGGAAGAGCGCACCAGCCTCGTCTTTCGCGTCGGCGACTTGCTGCGCCAGCGCAAGATGGAATTCATGGCGTGGCTGGTCTTCGAAGTCAGCAAAAATTGGGCTGAGGCCGACGCCGACATTTCCGAGACCATCGATTTCTGCGAGTTCTATGCTCGCGAAGCCTTGCGCTTTTCGAAAGCCCAGACGCCCATCCAGTTGCCCCGCGAGCGCGACTCGCTGCTCTACATTCCGCTGGGCGTGGGCGCTGTGATTCCGCCGTGGAATTTCCCCTGCGCCATCATGGCCGGGATGACGCTGGCTTCCATCGTCAGCGGCAACACCGTCATCTTGAAGCCGTCCAGCGATTCGCCCACCATCGCCGCGAAGTTCGTCGAACTGCTGGAAGAAGCCGGCATGCCCGAGGGCGTCGTCAACTTCTGTCCCGGCGCGGGAGCCAGCTTTGGCGACGCCATCGTCGCGCATCCCAAAACTCGCTTCATCGCCTTCACCGGCTCGCGCGAAGTCGGACTGCACATCAACAAAGTCGCCGCGACGCAGGCCCCCGGCCAGATCTGGATCAAGCGCGCCATTTTGGAGATGGGCGGCAAAGACGCGATCATCGTCGACGCCGACGCCGACATCGATTCCGCCGTCGAAGGCGTGGCGCAGTCCGCGTTCGGATTCCAGGGCCAGAAGTGTTCCGCCTGCTCGCGCGCTATCGTCGACGAGCGCATTTACGACAAGTTCCTCGAACAACTCAAGGCCCGCGTCGAGAAGATTCAAGTCGGCGATGTCACTGAGAACGCCGCGATGGGCGCGGTCATCAACGAAGGTTCGATGAAGACCATTCTCAGCTACATCGAGCAAGGCAAAAAAGACGGACGCCTCCTCACCGGCGGCGAGCGCGCGCCCGGCGAAGGCTACTTCATCAAGCCGACTGTGTTTGCCGACATCCCGCCGAAATCGAAACTCGAGCAGGAAGAAATCTTCGGCCCAGTGCTGGCCGTAATCAAGGCGCGGGGCTTCGATCACGCCCTCGAAATCGCCAACGACACGGAATTTGGCCTGACTGGCGCCGTTTACACTAAGTCGCGCGACAAGATCGATCGCGCCATCCAGGAGTTCCACGTCGGCAACTTGTATATCAACCGCAAGTGCACTGGAGCCATGGTCGGCGCGCATCCCTTCGGCGGCTTCAACATGTCGGGCACCGATTCCAAGTCCGGCGGCCCCGACTATTTGTACTTATTCACCCAAGCCAAGTCAGTAGGCGAGAAGATCAGCTAAGTTCGTGTGGAGCGGGCACTCTTGCCCGCCGCTTTTTGCCCCAGCAGGCAAACGAGCAACAGTGCCCACTCCACAGAGCTTGATCCGAACAAGCCTCAGTTCGCGCCGGCGATCGGCAGCGGATTCCGCTCCGCAAACTGCCGCTGATGCCAGTACGGATAAACCGGCGTTACCTCGCTGGCGCGATCAAGCTTCGCGACTTGCTCCGCCGTCAAATTCCATCCCGCCGCTTTCAGGTTCTGCCGCAACTGTTCCTCATTGCGCGCACCGAAGATTACTGTCGACACCGTTGGCCGCTGCAGCAGCCAGTTCAAAGCAACCTGCGGCACAGTTTTTTCCGTCTCCTTCGCAATCTCATCGAGCGCATCGACGACTTTGTAAAGATGCTCGTCGGAGACTGGCGGTCCCTGTTCCGCGGTTTTATGCAACCGGCTTTCCTTCGGCAACGGCTGGCCGCGCCGCAGTTTGCCCGTCAGCCGCCCCCATCCCAGCGGGCTCCAAACCAGCGCGCCAACTCCCTGATCGAGCCCCAACGGCATCAATTCCCATTCATACTCTCTGCCGATCAGCGAGTAATAGACCTGGTGCCCAACATAGCGCGCCCAACCATATCGCGCTGACACATCCAGCGATTTCATCAAGTGCCAGCCGGAAAAATTCGAGCACGCGATATAGCGCACCTTCCCGCTCGTCACCAGATGATCCAGCGTGCTCAGCACTTCATCGAGCGGCGTGAGCGCGTCGAAGCCGTGCAGATGATAGATGTCGATGTAGTCCGTTCCCAGTCGTCGCAGGCTGGCCTCGCAAGCCTGAACCAGGTGATGGCGCGACGATCCCAGATCGTTCGGCCCCGGCCCCATGCGGAACGTGGCTTTTGTCGAGACGAGCACCTTGTCGCGGCGTCCTGCGATTGCTTTCCCCAGAATTGTTTCGGAGAGTCCATCTGAATAAACATCCGCCGTGTCGAACAGGTTCACGCCGTCTTCGAGGCAGATATCAACCAGGCGCGTCGCCTCCGCGACATCACTGGCGCCCCAAGCCTTGAAGAATTCGTTCCCTCCGCCGAACGTGCCCGTGCCAAAACTCAGCGCCGGAACTTTCAAACCTGATCGTCCAAGCTGTCGATATTCCATAGACTGCATAGATGCGGGTCGAGCGAACAATGATTCGCTTCAAGCTGTGTCTGTTGCTCTCAGTTGGAACAGAGGGGATCCTTCGCAACGAAGTAGCGCCGGCATCCTGCCGGCAGTCGCGCGGGCGTCTCGCCCGCGCAGCGAGGGCAAGATGCCCTCGCGATAGCCGCCGAGACGGCGGCGCTACCAAAATCAAAGGCCGCCCTCGTCGGCGGCCTTGATCTTGACTTCGTTATCAGAACGTCTACTGCGCCACTCCCGCGGGTGGTTGCGGCGCCGTGCCGGTCGTGGTCGCAGCTGCAGCTTCGTTCAGAATGCGGTGGTGAATCGTGAACAGCGCCAGTTCCAGCCGGTCCGAGACGCCAATCTTGTCGTACACGTTGCGCAGATAATTCTTGATCACCTGCTCCGTCGTGCCCAGCTGCGAAGCGATTTCCTTATTCTTGTACCCCTGCACGATCAGCGCCACGATGCGCAGTTCTTTGGCGGTCAGCCGGTCGCGCACGCGCAGTCCGACCATATCGTTTTCGGTGAGTTCGCTGGGCACGGCCACATCCTGCACCCAGGTTTCGCCGCGCGCCACTTTCCGCACGCAGTCGACCAGAGCTGCGCTGGTGACGTTGCGATAGACCACGCCATGTGCGCCGTTGGTCATGTGCCGTTGCGCGCTCTCGCCGGTATCGGCGAGCACAATCACGCGGGTCTTGGCTTTGTTCGCGCCTTGCACGATGGCGGCAAAGTCATTGTGAAATCCCGCTGCCACCACCAGCACGGCGGCGCGAAACTTGTCCAGGGCCATGAACATCTGTTCAGGCGTCTGGGCCTGGGCCACGATACGCATCTCATCTTCCACTGCCAGCACTTTGGCAATGCCCGCCCGGAAGATCGCCTGGTTGTCGGCCAGAATCAGTTTGAGCATGTTGTCAGCGCTCCCCGAAAGTCTATTTCCTCACGAACTCGTACGAGTCGATCACGCAGGCCACGCCGCGGCCCTCTCCGCCAGTTCCAGTTTCGTCGGAGCGCACCACTCGCCCCTTGCACTGGATGGTCACATTCTCCGGACCGCCCGTCATTTCCGGAGGCAGCGTAATTTCAAACTCCACCGGCGAACCAATCTCCATCGAAGAATCGGCGCGAATGTACACTCCTGCCGCGCTGAGATTCCCCGTCACTCCCTCGGAGTCTCCGCCTGGTTCGCCCTTGTGGATCTTAATCGGCAATTCTAGCGGGAACCGTTTCCCGGTCCGTGCTTCTTCCCCCACGGTACCTCCTCTAGGCTGGCCTGCTCTCTGTTTCTCGTCTGCGAATGAGGCCAACATCGTCACACTAAGCTCCTGGCGGGGCGCAGACCCGCTTTTCTGCTCACGGGCGGTTATATCACGAAAGGCACTCGCGTAAAAGCCTGATAACCCATTCGTTAACGGTAGCAACTAGATTCCCCCTGCTCAAACGCCGGCCGGGACGCCATTTTCGACGACGTTGAAGGACCTCTACGTCGAGGCTCATGACCCATGATAGTGTTCTGTTCACACATCTCTCGCGTGACCTGAGGGTATTCCTATGGCGAATCTGTTTGAAATCGGAAGGGCTAAAGCACGATGCGTTTCTATTCTCCTCCTCGCGATTTGCTGGGCCGCAACCGGGAGCGCTCAGACACAAACCATCCAGAAGCCCGTGCAAGAGCCGCCTCAGAATAACGTTAGCCCAGGAACCGCGCGGGCGAAACCGAATGAGCCCCCAGGCGTTTTGATCCAACTCAATGGCGCGCTGGAGACCCTTGCTGCGAAGGTTTCTCCCGCAGTAGTGCAAATCCTGGTCACGGGATACGGACCGCTGAAGGAGGAAGAACGGTCCCAGACCGCGTTCATCGTGCGCCAACACGCGGTCGGCTCGGGGGTGATCGTAGATTCGAACGGATACATCATGACCAACGCTCACGTAGTAGAGGGCGCGCAGCGCATCCGTGTCGCCCTGCCGTTGCCGATGGGCGACTCGGCGGGCCAGGTGCCGATCGGGAAGCGGCGCATTCTGGAAGCGCGCCTCATCGGCCAGCACAAAGAAACCGATCTCGCGCTGCTCAAGATCGATGAGACCGATCTGCCAACCCTGCCGCTTCTCAGCCAGCAACGTCCGCATGTAGGCCAACTCGTATTCGCCATCGGCAGTCCCGAAGGTCTGCAGAATTCGGTCACCATGGGCGTGGTAAGCGCGCTCGCTCGCCAGCCCGATCCCACGAAGGCGCTTACGTATTTGCAAACCGATGCACCGATCAATCCTGGCAACAGCGGGGGCCCGCTGGTGGATATGTACGGCTCGGTCCTCGGCATCAACACATTCATTCTCTCGCAAGGCGGAGGCAGTGAGGGTTTGGGCTTTGCCATTCCAGCGCGAGTGGTCGATTTTGTTTATCGCAGTCTGCGCAAGCACGGGCACGTTCATCACGTGGAAATTGGGGCGGGCGCGCAGGAGATTACGCCGACCCTGGCAGAGGGCCTGCACTTGTCGCGGAGTTGGGGAGTTGTAGTGGACGACGTGAAGCCAGACGGTCCCGCGGCCGCCGCAGGGCTGCGAATCCAAGACATTATTCTTACCGCCGACGACCGGCGCATCGAAACTCTGCCGTCGCTTTCAGCCGCCTTGTACCTGCATCGCCTCGACCAGTTGGTGAAATTGGAGATCCTCCGCGGCAACGAGAAAAAGATTCTGTACATTCCCGCGATCGAGCAGCGCGATCACATGGACGAACTTCTCGATTCGGTCAATCCGGAAAACAGCCTTGTCCCTCGCCTGGGTGTTCTCGCCATCGATCTCAGCGAGGCCCTGCGCGCGCGCCTCGGTTCCGAGTTGCGAATTCCATCTGGGGTGGTAGTGGTCGGCCGCGCCGCCGATCTGATCTTGCCCGACACCGGCCTGCAGGCCGGCGACATCATTCATCAGCTGAACACAACTCCGATCGATTCCATGGCCACCTTGCGCGCTACAGTGAAAAATCTAAAGACGGGTGATCCCGTGGTGATGCAAGTCGAGCGCGATGGCGGGTTGTTATATGTGAGCTTTGAGCTAGAGTAAGGCTGCTTCGCGCCTGGAAGCTGCTATGAAGTTTGCATCTGAGTAGGTTAGAGCCTTGAGGCGTGAGCGGAGTCAGGGATAGGCGGGGATATACTTCTTCAGAACCCATCATGAAGCGCCACGCCCTCATCTTCGGTCTGGTCGGCGGCCTCCTCATCGCCACCCTGCAATACACCGAATACCGCTTCGTCATCATCGAGCATTCCGTCGAGCTCTACGGCGCGCTTGTCGCCATCCTCTTCGCGACCTTCGGCATCTGGCTCGGCCTCCGCATCACGCGCAGTCGCGAAACCGTCCGCGAAACGGTGGTGGTGAGGGAAGTGCTTGTCCCCGCGGAAGCCCCCGCCCTCGAACCCTTCGCTCCCAATACGGCCCACCAGCAAACCCTCGGCATCACGGCTCGAGAGCTCGAAGTCCTCGCCCTGGTCGCCCGCGGCTTCAGCAATCGCGAGATCGCCACACAGCTTTTCGTTTCCGAAAACACCGTGAAGACACACTGTGCCCGCGCCTTCGACAAGCTCGGAGCCTCCCGCCGCACCCAGGCCGTCCAGCGCGGCAAAGAACTGGGCCTCCTGCCGTGACCGCGTCACCCGAAAGCACGATTTCAACTCCATTCCTGCAAAATCATCAGAAAGGATGACGACATCCGGCCCCGTTACACCGCATCATGACTCCATTCTCGCTCGCACCAGGAGCCTCACATGAAGAAAACCGTCCTCACCTTCGGCCTCATCTCCGGCGTCATGATCTCCGTCCTTATGGGAGGCTCCCTTCTCCTCGCCGACAAGATCGGTTCCGGCCACAGCATGGCTATCGGCTACACCATCATGGTGGCGTCGTTCCTGCTAATCTACTTCGGCATCCGCAGCTACCGCGACAACACCCTCGCCGGCCAAATCTCCTTCGGCCGCGCCTTCGCCTGCGGCATCCTGATCGCCCTCATCACCACCGTCTGCTACGTCGCCATGTGGGAGGTCCTTTACTTCAACTTCATGCCCCACTTCATGGATAGCTACTTCGCCGCGCAGATCCACAAGGTCCAGTCGTCCGGACTTGACCCCGCCACCGCCGCCGCGCGGGTCGCTGCCATACAGCGCTCTCAGCAGCTCTACCAGAACCCCTTCGTCAACATGGCCTACACCTTCATGGAGCCCCTGCCCGTCGGCCTTATCATTACTCTTATCTCCGCTGCCATCCTTCGCCGCAAAGCCCCCGCAAAACCCACCGTCGCTCCCGCAGCTATGACCACATAAATCAAAAAGCCGGAGCGTAAGCCCCGACCTTCCGTCTTCTGAACTGTCAGCCTACTTCCCATCAACGAGGGCCTTTGCCAAGTTTGCCAGCATGAGGCAGGCAAATGCGAGTTAATGAAGGGCGACCGGGGCCGAGGCCAACTGTTCGTAGTATCGTGTTCATCGAATCTGGTAAGACTTAGCGGCCCTCGATCACGCCGATCCCGCACCTGCCCTCGAGGCCTTCAACTTCGCAGCGCGTTCCAACACGACACCCAGCCCAGCAGTGATGGCCTCCACTGCGAGCTGATCGTCCGAGGTAAACGAATCCTGCGCTGCCCGATACAGAGCCAATACTGCCGCTACTCCCGCCGCTCCTTCCACCGGTACGGCCAGCGCCGAACGCAACGTACTGTATTTCGTGGGATCGTTGAGGTATCCCGGTTCCACTGACGGATTGCCATTCAGAATCGCTTTATGATTTTGCGCAACCCATCCCGACAGCCCTTCTCCATGCGGAATTTTTAGCGAAGAGAATAGCCGGAAATTTTCTCCACTCACAAATTCCGCCGCCAGCACTTCGTTCTTCGGGCAATAGATCGCAAGCGCGTCGTGCGGAATCAGATGCTTCAACCGCACCGCCAGCAGTGAGAAAATATCTTCCGCGTTCAATCCGGCGTGAGCCTGCCGCACGAAATCAAGCATTTGCTGGCCTTGTGCCCGCGCCGCGGAAACTACTGCAGCAGAATTCTTGCGCACATCCGGCGCGCTGGCTCGTGATTCCGCTGACCTGGCAAATCCCGCGTCCGGCGCCGAACCGCGTTCTACCCGAATATCCGTCGACAATTTCGGAGGAGCATGCAGCGGCTGATCGTTTGCGAGCTTTTCAAGTTCGATATAGCGGCGCTGCAGGATCTCAACCACCCGCGGATCGAAACTCTTGCCCGCATCCGCGACCACTTTCGCCATGGCCTCATCGAGGGGCAGAGCCTTGCGGTATTGCCGGTCTGACGCCAGCGCATCCAGGCAATCGACCGCCGATAAAATCCGCGCGCCAATCGGAATAGCTTCGCCGGCCAACCCATTCGGATATCCGCTGCCATCCCATTTCTCGTGATGAGCGCGCACGATCGGCGCCACTGGATATGGAAAATCAACCTGCTCCAGAATCTCCGCTCCTACGGTGGGATGAATCTTCATCTTCTCAAATTCTTCCGGCGTGAGTCTTCCCGGCTTCGAAATGATGTGCTCGGGCACCGCCAGTTTTCCGATGTCGTGTAGCACCGACGCCGCCCGCAGCGCTTCGGTTTCGTCCTCGCTCAGCCCTAGCTCTTTCGCCAACTCCATCGCATACACACGCACCCGCTGCAAGTGTTCGCCGGTAGTTTGATCTTTGGCTTCAATGGCCAGCGCGAGCGTTTCAATCGTCCTCAGGTGCAGGCTCGAAACCTCCTCAGCATGCCGCTTCTCCGCCTCCAGTTTGCCGAGATAGAGACGATAAGATCGGTGCATGAGGTAGATTGGCGGCAGAACCAGCAGAGACGACTGCCACCCGATGTGCTCATTCAAGAAATGGATCAGCCCGGCCGCTGCTGCTCCTACCATGTAGTAAGGGAACGTCCAGAGATAACTCTCGTTCCAAACCTTCCGGATAGTCTTTTCTTCGGTCAGCCCGATGATGGTCGACATGGCCGCCGAGTTGCAGCCGAAGTTGGTGATCGCCGCCACCAGAAGAGCAAGCGGCCCGGGCCCGTGCAGGATCCGCGCCACCACTAGACCGTACGCGCCGTAAGCCACCGTGGCTGAGACCGTCAGTTGCGCCCAGTTGAAGACGAACTGCACTAACTTCACGCGGTGTTTCCGCCGCACATAAGCCTGGCCCACCGTGCTCGCCAGCACGATCAGCAGTGTCTGTGGCATCCCGAGCTCCAGAATGCCCAACAGGGTGAATAGGAAGTTGACCGAGAGCGTGGCATCCAGGCCAGGAAGCGTCACTTTCAGCGAGGAGGCCAATAAGGCAGCTAAAAGGTAGCAAACGAATTTGACCGGATCATTCGATTCCCAGTGCGAAAACGCGAAGACAAAGCACAACGCTCCCGCCAGAGCCATCCCGGCGATGAACGCGCGCGCACCAATGGTTCGTATCCACGACATGGGAAATGCTTAAATTTTCAACGATCTAGGGGACCTCTGTCCGCCCAAAACGGTACTACCCGATTACCAAGGTTTGCGAGCGCGAGACAACTTGTCCCCTGCCCGGGCAGTGGGACAAAGCGCCCGTTGAGTATCGCAACAGCCTACTGTAAATCACTGATAACGAAGGGTAATCGAGGTACCTTTTTGGACCGCTACCTGCACATAGGAAGGTCACTTGGGGACGGTTACGCGCCTGTGAGCGCATTCGCTGTGGGCAATTTGGGGGGATCCATGAAGAAGTTTCTGCTTCTGCTGTTAATCTTTTCGGTCACGTTGGCCTATGCCGACAACTCGAAGATTTCGCCAGACCTGCAAAATTATCCGTCGAACCAGAAGGCGCAAGTCATCGTGCAGTATGCGCCGGGAACGCAGGTAAATTGCAGCGGCTTACTCGGCCTGTTGGGATGCCTGGTGAATGACGTTCTGAAGCTTGGCGGCACGATCCTATCCGACCTGCCTTTGGTAAACGGCCTGGTTGCGGTTCTTGATGGCAACGGCATTGTGAATCTTTCGAACCAGTCGAATGTCGTCTACATCAGTCTGGACCGGCCCTTGAGTCCTACGCTCAGCAACGCCGCACCGGCCGTCAATGCGTTCGCTGCCTGGCAGTCCGGTTATACCGGCGCCGGCATTGGCGTCGCACTGATCGACAGCGGAATCAGCAGCCATCCGGATTTGAACGGCGGTTCTTGGGGATCGTCGCGCGTGGTGTGGAATCAGAGCTTCGTTCCGGGCAATGCCAGCGGCAACGATCAGTACGGTCACGGCACGCATATTGCCGGCCTGATCGCGGGAAATGGCGCGAGCTCGACCGGCGCACAGTATTCCAAGACCTTTGAAGGTATCGCTCCAAAGGCCACTCTGGTGAACCTGCGAGTTCTAGACCAGAACGGCGTTGGTACTGACAGTGCGGTGATCGCCGCCATCAACACGGCGATTTCGTTGAAGTCGAAATTCAACATCCGAGTCATTAATCTCTCGATGGGACGCCCGGTCTACGAGAGCTATAAAATGGATCCTCTGTGCCACGCCGTCGAAGCAGCGTGGAAGAGCGGCATCGTAGTCGTGGTCGCAGCCGGCAACAACGGGCGCTATCAGCAAACCAACGGCTATGGCACTGTGACCTCCCCTGGCAACGATCCCTACGTGATCACCGTGGGCGCGATGAAGACCATGGGAACGCCGACTCGCGTCGACGACCTGATTGCCAGCTACAGTTCAAAAGGCCCGACCGCGATCGATGCCATCGCCAAGCCTGACCTGGTCGCTCCCGGCAACCTCCTGGTTTCACTGGAGGCTCCCGGTTCAACTCTCTATGCAAGTTATCCCGGCAACCAGGTTCCTTACAGCTTCTACGTGAACGGGGGAAGCAATGCACCGTCCTCCGGTTATTTCACGCTGAGCGGCACCAGCATGGCCAGCGGTGTAGTGAGCGGAATTGTTGCCGACCTGCTGCAGAAAAGTCCGAGCCTCAATCCCGATCAGGTAAAAGCGCGCCTCATGAAGACGGCATGGAAGTCGTTGCCGGCGTTCAGCAGCACCACCGATCCCACCACTGGGATCACTTATACCGACCAATATGACGTATTCACTGTCGGCGCCGGATACATCGACGCGGAGGCCGCGCTCAACAGCGCCGACGTCGCGAAGGGGAACGCTATGTCTCCAGTGGCGACGTTTAACGGAACTACCGACAGCGTTAATCTGAACGCCAGTTCGTCCTCCGTCTGGAATACTTCTTCCACCTGGTCCTACTCGACGGTGTGGGGAACATCTCAGTTCGTCACTGGCACTTCGCAAGCTTCTGTGACGTCAGGCGGCACATCAGGCAGTCAAACCTCTGGCAGCAACGCCATGTGGGGCAGCAATGCAATGTGGGGAAGTAACGCCATGTGGGGCAGCAATGCAATGTGGGGAAGCAACGCCATGTGGGGTAGCAACGCCATGTGGGGTAGCAACGCCATGTGGGGTAGCAACGCCATGTGGGGTAGCAATGCGATGTGGGGCAGCAACTTTCCCGGTGGCGAGCAGTAAAAATCTCACCCGCAGTCAACGAAGGGCCGCGACTCGCTGCGCGGCTCTTTCTATTTACAGAATCCTGTAGCGAAAATCATGTAGCGACAGCCGCCTCGGCTGTCGAGCGAAGGCGAAGCCGAGCTTCCCGCGATCAATTCTGTCTCAAAACGCTCCGCCGCCACCTCCGCCAAATCCGCCGCCCGAGAATCCACCTCCGCCGCCACCCCCACCACCAAATCCCGAACCACCTGAACTGGCCCGCGGCGCAGAGACAAAGACTTGTTGCATATCCCCGGCCATGCTGTGCATGGAACTGGAAAAGAAGATCGGATTGAAGCCTGTGCCGTAGGTGCCTCCGGGCCCCACATACCATCGCGGCGGATCTTTCACGATCCCGGCAAAGGCCTGCGCCCAGTGGTGCTCCACTCCTAACGCCATCGCGTAAGGCAGAAATTTCTCAAACGTCGTCGGCGGCATGATCTTCAGCCGCTCCGCGTCCACGCGATTCATGAACTCCTGGAACCCAAGCACCGCCACCCGAGTGCGCGCTCCCTTCACCGTCTTCGCGGTCATGACCCGCGCAAACAGCCACCAGATCACCGCCGAGAGCAGCACGCACCCGACCAGCAAAACAGCGGAGTTGAAGAAATTCGCCCATCCCTCGTACTGGAAAATGGCAAACGGAACTAGAATCGCGATTGCGGCACCGATGCTGTATCCGTTGGCCGATTCCGGATCAAGCAGATAAATTCCTTTCGTTTTCAACGCGGCCATAATGTCCTGGCGAATGACCGGAACGGCCGTGTAGAAACGATTCTTCAGATTGGAAAGGCGAGTCTGATCGCCGCTGGTAAAAACATTCTCCAGCATAACGCGCTCGTGCGGAGCGAGATCCGCGCCCCACTGCTCGCGGGGCTTCAGCAAATGGAAAATGTAATCCTTGTGCGTGAAGATCAGGATCTTATCCGCAGTCTCCTCGATCTTGATGTACCCTCGCACCGCCAGATCGACCATCGTGGATGTAATGTCGCGAGGATGAATCTCGTCGTCGAGCAAGGTGCCCGCTTCGGCTGGAGAGATTCCCGCGGGCGGCTCGTACATGGGCGCAACCGACATCCCCGAATCTGGATCGCGTCCCTTGTACCACCACAGCACGAACATTCCCGCCAAAGTCACCAGCGGCAGAAAGACGATTGGATTGCCACCCAGGAACCAGAAAAATTTCGTCAGCGCGCCCGGTTCCTGCAGAATGTCCTTCGGAATGTAAACATCGATCGTCAATCCGCCGCGCATGGGCAGCGGATTGCTGGTCTCAAACCGCGCCTCGGAGCCATCGACGGTGGAACTCGCATCGCGCTGAGTCGAGCCATACACGCCAGTAAAAGCCTGTGCCCGCAGCGAGCCCGCGGCACCGGCAGGGAAGTGTACCGTCGCGGCAGCGTGATCGATTCGCACCGGCCAATCGTTGCCCGTGACGTTCCAGTAGAACTCGTCGTAATCCTTGAAGAAGCGCGTGCCGTTGCGTACCGAATAGGTGATCTCGACGGTCCGCGTCGCATCGACCGCGTCCGGAATGTAAATCTTCAAATCGCGGGCGCCGTTGGAAGTAGACGAATCGTATTTGAGTCGATTGCCGCTGTCGTCGGTGATGCTCAAGACTTTGAGAAAGAGCTCGTAGTTCGTCCCATTCGGCCCGGGATATTCGATCGGAATCGTGCGATGAATGCCGTGCCATTCGCCGACAAAGGATAGCGTGATCCGCTCGGCCACGACGGCGCTGCCGTTGGTCGCAACCGTAATGTTGTCCTGAAAATCAGTGATCCGCCACGATTTTGCCGTGGCGGCACTGGTTAAGACAGAGAAGAGCAGCGCGGAAAGGAGAATCTTCGCTGGGATTTTCAATTACAAAATTCTCCAATTACAAAATTACAAGTTTTTCTAGAACTTGACTTGCACGGGTTCGCGGTCGGCCGCCGGCGTCTCGAAGAACTGACGCGGCGTGAAGCCGAACATCCCCGCCAGAATGTTGGTCGGGAACGATTGAATCTTCGTGTTCAAATCGCGTACGACCGCGTTGTAATAACGCCGCGCGTTCTGAATCGAATCTTCCGTCTGGCTCAGCGATCCTTGCAACTGCGTGAACTCCTCCGAAGCCTTGAGCTCGGGGTAGTTCTCCGCTACGGCAAATAAACTTTTCAATGCGCCGGTGAGTTGATTTTCAGCCACTGCCTTGTCGGCGGGCGTGGTCGCCTGCATCGCTTGCGAGCGGAACTTGGCAATGTTCTCAAATGTGCCCTTCTCGTGCGCGGCGTATCCCCTCACCGTTTCCACCAGGTTCGGAATCAGGTCGTGACGCCGCTTGAGCTGCACATCAATATCGGACCACGCCGAGTCGCAGCGTACGCGCAGCTGCACCAGGCTGTTGTACATGCCGATCAACACCACGGCAATTACAACCAGGATCACCAGAAAAGCAATAATCATGAGCCTCTCCTCGGCAGT
Source organism: uncultured Acidobacteriaceae bacterium (assembly GCA_963708335.1). GTDB lineage: Bacteria > Acidobacteriota > Terriglobia > Terriglobales > Acidobacteriaceae > Sulfotelmatobacter. The sequence continues at coordinate 1,697,649 of OY970205.1, forward strand.
GTGAAGTTTTCAGGATGAACCGGAAATCAAAAGGACGGTACCACAGCGGAAGCGCTGGAGCAATCAGAACACGACGAGGACGTTCGACCTCGGACGTCAGACCTCAGACGTCCGAACTCATACCTCCGGCCAAGCCTTTCGGTTTCCGGAAAAAGGGAAACACCGCACTTCGAAAAAGCCGTTGCTTGCTGGCTGGAAGGTAAGTCTGAGGTATGAAGTCTGAGGTCCGAAACCTGAAAGCCGCTACTGCTGGGGCTGGGGCGCGAAATATCCCTTGCGCGCCCGCACTTGCAGGTCCTTCTTCAGCGAGGAAATTTCAATCGAGCGGAATCGCCCGTTGGCGTCAAAATCGGCGGGTTTGTAAGAAACCACATATTGGCTGCGCAATTCGTCCTCGATCGCGGCGTAGGAGCGCGTGATGTCTTTCATCTTGAAAGGAAAGAAGGCGCGTCCGCCGGTCGCGTCGGCTAATTGTTCCAGAACTTTGTCGCCGCGCATGACCAGGCCGCTGTCGTCGGTCGAGATCGCGTAAATGATGACCTCAGCGCGCTCCGCCATCTCAATGGCCTGCGCTTTGGAGAATTCGCTCTGGTTATCTTCTCCATCGCTGACAATCACAATCGCTTTTCGCACCGGACGGTCGGGCCGGTCTTTCAGGAATTTCTCTTTGCACGCATGATAGACAGCATCGTAGAGCGCCGTGCCACCGCCATCGTGCAGCTTGTGCACGCCCGCGGAGAGCGACTGCACGTTGTCAGTGAAATCCTGCGCCATCTGGCTGCGGTTGTTGAAGCCCACGACGAACGCCTTGTCGAAGCCAGCGCGCAGGGTGTGTTGCAGAAAGCTGGTAGCCGCGCCCTGCTCGAAATCAAACCGGCTGTCTACCGAGCCGCTCACGTCGATCAACAATCCCATGTGCAGAGGCAGATCGGTTTCGCGGCGGAAGTTCAGAATCGCCTGCGGCGGCTTGTGATCGTCAAGAATGCTGAAATCGTTTTGGTTCAGATCGCGCACAAACTTGCCATGCTTATCGGTCGCGATGAACAGGACATTCACCTCATTGACCCGGGCGTGCAGCGTGATCATCCCGCCCTGCGGATCGTCAGCAGTAGGCGCGGGACTCGCCGAGCTATAGGCGCTCAGGTTGGAGTTCCTGGACACGTAGGCAGACTGGGCGTGCAACGGGGCAAGACAGGAAAAGGTTGCCACGAAAAGCGCTAAAAGCCGGAGAATCCAGTTCGTGTATTTCATGCCCATGGAATCCAATTTTTTCACTCTAAACCGCGTTTCCATACACTCCCAAGCTATTGGATGCACGCCTGATGCCGAATACTGTCCCCACCGCAAGTCACTAACTGATTGACTTTAGGAGTCTGCCGACGAAAATGCCAAGTTACAAAAGGAGCACACGTTAGGTCATGGCACCAAACTCCAGCATTCCATTGCCCTTGGGCAAGCACTTCCGCGTTGGTCTCCCCGCATCCCGGCCCTATTAGCGAACCGGATTCAGGGGTAACATAATCGCACACTGGAAATGTTATTTTTCTTAAAATCTCGGTTGGAGGGATTCGTGAAGAAATCCGTGGTCTGTTTACTTATAGTCCTGATGTCCGGAGTCCTGGCTTTCGCCGCCAATGATGAGCGGGAGGCGGATCGGGTCAAGGACGCCGGCGTGGTGCTGAAGGAAATCTTGAATATTCCTGACGACATTCCGCAGGACCTGCTGGACAAAGCTGAATGCCTGGTCATCCTGCCCTCAGTGAAGAAGGGGGCCTTCGGGATCGGCGGCAGCTATGGGCGCGGCGTAATGGTGTGCCGTAGCGGCGAGCACTACAAAGGCAAGTGGGGCGCCCCGGCCCTATACGCCCTCGAAGGCGTGAGCATCGGATTTCAGCTGGGCGGCCAGGCCACAGACTTCGTGCTCCTGGTCATGAATCCCAAAGGCGCCAATTCACTTCTATACAGCAAAGTGAAATTGGGAGCGGACGCCTCCGCTGCCGCAGGTCCGAAAGGCCGCACCGCCGAAGGCGCAACCGACATCGTCATGAGTGCCGAGATACTCTCCTACTCGCGCAACAAAGGCCTGTTCGCCGGAGTATCGCTGGAAGGCTCGACCTTGCGCTCCGACGGCAGCGCCAATGAAAAGCTCTACGGCCGAAAGCTGACTGCAAAGGAAATCATACGCGGCGGCAAAGTGGGCATTCCGCCCAGCGCCCGCGAACTGGTGGCCGTGCTCGACAAAAAGTCGCCAGTAAACAAATCGGATCCGAAGTCGCTAGAGTAACCCCTCTGTAACGCAGTGCCATTTATGGTTGAATTTTCTTCCGCGTGGGATGAGGTGCATCCGAAAACCGAATGACACCTGTCCAGAGCGACAATCGAAAGCTCGTTCGCTGCTCTTGGGCGATCGGCGACCTATCGATTCGTTATCACGACGAGGAATGGGGCGTGCCGGTGCACGATGACCGCACGCTTTTTGAATTCCTGATTCTTGAAGGCGCGCAGGCGGGCCTGAGTTGGAACACGATTCTCAACAAACGCGAAAACTATCGCCAGGCCTTTGCAGGGTTCGATCCGCAGCGGGTGGCGCGTTATGATCGCCGCAAGGTCGAACAACTTTTGCGTGATCCCGGCATCGTCCGCAACCGGCTGAAGGTCGCCTCGGCCATCGCTAACGCCAAGGCGTTCCTGCTCGTGCAGAAAGAATTCGGCAGCTTCGACCGCTACATCTGGCAGTTCGTCGATGGCAAGCCGCGGCGGAATTCGCCCAAATCACTCAAGCAAGTCCCGGCGCGAACGCCCGAGTCTGACGCTATGAGCAAAGATCTGAAGCGTCGCGGGTTCAACTTCGTCGGATCGACCATCTGCTATGCCTTTATGCAGGCCGTGGGAATCGTCAATGATCATGTCGTCGATTGCTTCCGCTCTCGGGTTTCGCCCTGACAGCTCGTGACTTTCCTTCGGTAACCACAGCGCGACTCCAAGGTTTTTCTTCCCAAATCAATTTGCCTTGACGTTTCGTCCCCGGCGCACGATATTCTCTAAACACAGGGACACCTGAAAGCAGCCGACGAGAGAGCGCCTGCCCTCAGGCATTGTGTAGCTGCGCCGCTACGATGTGACCTTCCGCCTTGCGGACGCGGAGGTTGAGTGGTCCTCGACCTTCTGATTTCCGGACTCAGCATGCAATTGCAAGAAAAAATGTTTTACCACCTTCCCGTAGCCCGCAAATTGCTGATCATTGTCGGTGTTTTTGTGGCCATCGTGATCGGCGTCTTTTCCCTGGGCTTGCTCCGCTCCGACGTGCTCAGCGGAGTGCGCGCCTATGTGGCCGGGGAAGGCCTGTGGTCGAAAGCCGAGAAACGCGCCGTCCTCAGCCTGACTAAGTACGCCAGCAGCCACGCGGAAAGCGACTACCAGGAGTACATCGCGGAAATTGCCGTGCCCATCGGCGACAAGCAGGCCCGGCTCGAATTGCAAAAGGCTTCTCCTGACATGGATGTGGTTCGTCAAGGGCTCCTGCAAGGCCGCAACAGTCCCGACGACGTAGCCAGCATGTCAAGGCTCTTCCGCCAATTTGGACAGTTTGGGTACATGGCTCACGCCATCGCCGTTTGGACCGATGGAGATCGCTATATCGACCAACTGCGTTCCCTCGCCGACGAACTCCATCACGAGATCAACTCAGCGCACCCGGATGCGCAAAAAATTCAGGAGATTAGCGATCGTGTGACCGCCGTCGATGCCCGCGTCACTCCGCTCGAGGACGAATTCTCCGCGACGCTAGGGCAGGGAGCCCGCTGGATCAATCGCGTGCTCTCCTTCGCCACCCTCCTCGCCAGCGGTCTGCTGCTGTTGATGGGTATTGGCCTGTCCTCAGCTGTGCTCAAGCAGATTCGCAACTCCGAGGAAAAATACCGTAACCTGATCAACACCGCGAATGACGGCATCCTGGTCATTGACGCGCAAACCCGTCAGATTCTCGAAGCCAACAACAAGGCATGCGAGATCCTCGGCTTCTCCGAGGCCCAACTGGTCGGCCAATCGGAATCCCAGCTTTATCCCGATGAGGATGATTCGAGTAGGTCTTACTCCCTGACTCCAAACGCGGTTGGCCCCGCGCGCAGCCGCGAACTCAAGCTACGACGGGGAGATGGAACGCTCGTTCCGGTTGAAGTCAGTGCGAGCACAACCGATTGGGGCGGAAGGCCGGCGGTGCTGGGAATTTTTCGCGATGTTCGTGACCGGCTGGAAGCGGCCGCCATCCTCCAGCGCAGCGAGGATCGGTTCAGCTATCTCATTCAGAATCTCTCCGACGTCATCACCATCGTCGCGGTCGACGGGACCATGCTTTATCACAGCCCTTCGATTGAGCGCATAGCCGGATACAAGCCGTCTGAGCTTTTGGGACAGAGTCTGCTCGCATTCATTCATCCCGAGGACAAGCAAGCGGTGCGCTCGGCGCTGGAACGAGTCACGCTTAAGGTGGGAAGCGCCGCTCCTCCGGAATATCGTTTTCGCCGCAAGGATGGCGCCTGGGTGTGGTTGGAATCGGTGGGCAACAATCTGCTCAATGACGTTGCCGTGGGCGGCATCGTCGTAACTTCGCGCGACGTCACCGGCCGGCGTGCGCTGGAAGAACAGGTTCGGCAGGCCCAGAAGATGGAAGCGGTGGGTCGTCTCGCCGGAGGCATCGCTCACGACTTCAATAATTTGCTGATGGTCATTCGCGGTTATGCCGAAATCATAATGGAAGAGGGCAGCGCCACCCCTCCGGTACGCAAGAACGTAGAGACCATCGTCCGCACCACCGAGAGTGCGGCCAACCTGACTCGCCAACTACTCTCCTTCAGCCGCAAGCACGTGTTCAGCCCGCAGATCCTCGATCTCAATGCGCTGGTCAACCAGATGAGCGAGATGCTGCTGGGCGTGTTGCGCGACGAAATGGAGTTTGTCGTCAAGCTTGATGCCGGCAACTGCTGCATCAGCGCCGATCCCGGACAGATCGAACAGGTCATCATGAATCTAGTAGTGAACGCCCGCGATGCCATGCCCATGGGCGGGAAGCTTACCCTCGAGACCGGTCACGTCTCCACCGATGTGGTGCGCGCGCAGCGGCCCTTCGGTTTGCCGCGCGGAAATTTTGTAATGCTCTCCGTGACCGACACCGGAATCGGCATGGATATCGATACGCAAAGCCGTATCTTCGAGCCCTTCTTCACCACCAAGCGAAAAGATGAAGGAACCGGCCTCGGACTGTCGGTGGTCTACAACATCGTCCGCTCCAGTGGCGGACATGTGCGCGTGAACAGCGAGCCGGGACGGGGAACGACGCTGCGAGTCTACTTCCCGCGGGTCACCATGACGCCGCAGTTCCAGCCATTTGAAGCTCCGGCCAAAACAGCGCGGGGCGGCGGCGAAACGATTCTGGTGGCCGAAGACCAGCCCGATCTGCGCTGGATGATTTGCCAGTTCCTGCAGCATCTCGGCTATTCCGTGCTGGAAGCCAAAGATGGCGGCGACGCCGTGGCCCTGGCTGAGCAGTACAAGGGCACGATCGATGTGCTGCTCACCGACGTCGTAATGCCGCATCTCCGCGGCTCCGAGGTGGCGCGGCAGCTCTCCGCGTCGCGCCCCGACATGCGGGTTATTTTTATGTCCGGGTATACCGAAGGCGAATTCGGACCAGCCCCCGATCAGGACGGTGGTCCCGGCACCATGCTGCTGCAGAAACCGTTCGAGCTGGATTCCCTAGCCCTGAAAATCCGCGAAGTTCTGGAAGCCAGAAGCCGCCACTAAATTCGCAGCGCAATACTTCTTCTTCTGCCTCCCGCATTATTCTTCCCGTTCCTCCCAGTCCGGCACGTTTCAGCATGGGTGTTGCACCGGTTGAAGGCGCGGCCCCAGGGCGGCGGAGGAGTACATCCCGCGGGGCGTAAGAAAAAAGGCCGGAAGAAAACGGTGAGAAGCGTCAATCACCGACTTTTGGTAAGCGCCCCCGCCGTCAGATAAACCACCACCAATCCCAGCAACAAGACAGCCCCTTCCACGCGCGTCGACCACACATGCAGCGCGTCGAACTGCGCTCGCGCCGGATTATCCAGCGGAACCGTGGCGAAGTCGCCAACCGAGGCGCGCAGCGTGTCCATGCGCGGAATGATCCAGAATTGCGACAGCAGCGTGAGCCCCAACATCAGGCAGATCAGCACATGCCGCATAGCAAAGACGTGTGCCGTGCCGTCGGCCAGTCGGCTATAAGTCAGGGAACTCGCGAGAAAGACGACGCCGGAAATAATGGCGATCCAGTGCAGCTTACCGAGTGCTCGTCCGACAACGTTCCCGGCAAGATGCGTGTTGGGCAACACCTGAAACGCCGTCGGCGCCAGCACAAACGCAAAGAAGATTAGCCCGCCAATCCAAGCGACGAGCGACAGCAGCATAAGAAATCGAAGGAAGGACATGTCGCGAGAATTATAGTCCCGCGCCGAGAACGGAAGAACGACCACAGAGGGCACTGAGGAACACAGAGAAACCAAAGAACTGAGAACTGCTATACCGGCACTGCCACGGTCTCGATGATCTCTTTCAACACCTGATCCGACTGCTCAGACTTTTTCAGCGTCGAGGCGTAAAGCCCATTCACAACCACGCGGTGGGCGAAGACTGGAACGACCAGAGGCTTGATGTCTTCGGGGGTGCAGAAGGTGCGGCCTTCGAGGAAGGCCATAGCCTGCGCGGCGCGATAGAGCGCCTGCGATCCGCGCGGTGAAACGCCCAGCGACAGAAATTCCGACTCCCGCGTGCGCCGAACGATTTCCAGCGCGTAGCTCACCAGGGAATCGTCCACGCGAACCTGTTTCACCACCTGCTGCATTTCGAGCACGTCGGCCGCGGTCAGAACCGGGCTAACTTCGTCTAAATGCGCGGCGCCCGCTTCGGAGCGCAGAATCTGGCGTTCGGCCTGCGCGTCGGGATATCCCATACGCACCCGCATCAGAAAGCGATCCAGTTGCGATTCGGGCAGCGGGTACGTTCCGTGATGCTCCACAGGATTTTGCGTCGCGATCACCAGAAAAGGCTGCGGCAACTCGTAAGAATGCGCGTCGACGGTGACCTGCCCCTCGTTCATCGCCTCCAGCAGCGCCGATTGCGTCTTCGGCGTAGTGCGGTTGATCTCATCCGCCAGCAGAACGTTGGTGAAGACTGGGCCGCGCTTGAACTCAAATTCCTGTTCCAGCGCCGAATACACCGAGATTCCCAGCACGTCGGACGGCAGCATGTCGCTGGTAAACTGCACGCGCTGAAAGGTACAGTCTATGGCGCGCGCGAGCGCCTGCCCGAGCGTCGTCTTGCCGACGCCGGGAACGCCCTCAATCAGCAAGTGTCCGCGGGCAAAAATGCTGACCAGCGCCAGCCGGACAACCTCATCCTTCCCGCGAATCACGCGGCGCAGGGCCTTTTCCAGTTCGGCAGCTTTATGAGAAACAGCGATGGCGGTCTCGGGCGACATTGTTTCGATTTTACTATTGCTCATCAGAGCGCGGGAGTTACCTACGTCATGGGACCAGCTGTCAGCCCTCAGCCGTCAGCTTAAACCGAGATCCCTCGGTGCGCTCGCGATGACAAGCGGGCCCGGGACGCTCTCGGGAGGGCAAGCACGCTCGGGATAACGGGCACTTTGCGGCCTTCGGGAGAACGTTGGCGTTCGTCACTCTTGCACCGGTTTTGGCTGAGAGCTGACAGCTGAAGGCTGATAGCTTATTGCATAAACTCCGCCGGTCGTCCCGTGAGCCGCTCGATGCGCTTCGCGATCGGCGGATGGGTGGAGAACAGGCTGCCGAAATTCATGCCCAGGAATGGCTGAATAATAAACAGGTGCGCAGTCGAGGGGCTGGCCTGCATGGGCACGCGTCGCGAGTAAGTGTCTAGTTTCTGCAACGCGCTTGCCAGCGCATACGGATTGCCGGTGAAGTGCGCGCCGGTAGCGTCAGCTTGATACTCGCGCGAACGCGAGACGGCCAACTGAATCAGCGACGCGGCGATCGGCGCCACGATCAACATCAACAGCGCGGCGAAGCCTCCTCCGTCGCGGCGGTCGCGGCTGCCTCCACCGAAGCCGCCAAATAGCATGGCCCAGCGTCCCATGCTGGCCAGCATCGTGATGGCGCCAGCCAGGGTCGCGGCCACCGAACTGATCAGGATGTCGCGGTTGTTCACGTGCCCGAGTTCATGCGCGAGCACGCCTTCCAATTCTTCATCCGTCAGCAGGCCAAGGATGCCGTGAGTCACCGCCACCGACGCATGGCTCGGATTGCGTCCGGTCGCAAACGCGTTCGGCGACTCGCTGGGGATCACGTAAATCTTCGGCATCGGGATGCCGATCTTCTGCGTGAGCCGTTCCACGGCTGCATAAGCGCGCGGCAATTCTTCGCGCGTCACCGGCTTGGCCCGGTACATCGCCAACGCGATCTTGTCGGAGTAGAAGTACGAGACAAAGTTCATGACGACGGCAATCGCCAGTGCCAGGAGCATCCCGTTCTGGCCGCCGAAGGCGCGGCCGATGACCATCAGAAGCAGTGTCAGAGCTGTCAGCAGAAACGCGGTCTTGAATGTGTTTCCCATAATTTTAGTGACGCTATTCTATTGGATGTCGCGCGACCGGCAGAGATGCATCTCCTCGCGATCCTGAGAATCGGGTGAATGCCGGAGCGCCCCAGTTCGGGTGCCCCACCCTTCTCGCGATTTTGGCGAGAGGGTGGGGTTTTTGAAATTTCAGATAAACGCTTGCAAAGTAAGGAGTTATGCTGGACGACACCAGCCCAGCGCCGTCCTACGCTTTCTGCGCTTCCCGCTTCAATGCACGCTGCAGCGTCTGGTCGAGCGCCGATTTAGTGCTCTCGTATTCCTGCTGCGAAATGCGTCCCTGCTTGTGCTCGACTTCGAGCTCGAACATTTCTTCTTTCAGAGCTTCGAGCAGTTTGGATGAACTGCGCGTACTGCTCGGCCCCATACGCGGTTCGCTCGAACGCGGCTCCGCGGCGCGAACTTCGCGCGCTGCCGGAACTTCGGCATACTCAACATCTTCCTCCAGCGGCGGCAAGCCTCTTCCCCTGGCCCGCGCCGCGCGATTGGATGCCTGTTGTCGAGACGCTACGTAGACTCCGCCGATTACCAAGGCCGCCGCAAATCCCCCGAGAATCCACCAGCGATATTTCTGCAGCGGATCGGGCGCGTCGATCGGCGGTCCCAATCCTCCGCCCGGGCGATTTTCATTCGGCGCGGCTGATGGGCTCTCGCCCTGCTGGCCGTTTTCATCCGCAGGCGGCGCCAGCGTGCCCTCGCCCGAAAGCTTGAACGCCATGGGCTGCCCCACCTGCATGTTGGAAGCCACTTCCACGTTCGCGTCAGGCTGACCGGGGAATGGAGCCACCTGGTACTTCGCTCCGGGCGCGGCGCTGAACTCCATCGTCTTCGGCGCAATCGCGACGAAGTGCTCCAGTGGATAAACCGTCTTAGGATCGATGTTCGCGCTGCCGGTGTACGGAACCGTGTAGACCACGTTGAACCGCGTCTCGCCGGGACGAAGCGGAAACAAAAACGCGTATCGGCTCTTCGCATTGTCCTCGGGAACCGGCGCGGATTTCACCGGCTGCCCCCCCGCGGTCATCGCCTGTCCTTCGCTGACGGTGGCGCCATCGGGCACGTTGAACTCCAGATTGTGCTCGTTCATCTGGGTGCGCGGCGGCTTGGAATTATTGTCGACAGCGAATGTGCGCTCGATCTGCAACTGTCCCTGGGAGGCCTGAAAGCGCATGATGTCGGCGACGACTTCAATGCCCTCCACCTTCTTGCTGGCGTCGTACACCTCAACTTCGACCGAAGTGGTTCCCGGAGGCGCCATGCGGTGATACGTAACTTCCTGGTGAATCACGCGAATGAGATGTGGACCCTGCCCATCGAGTTTGAAACTGAAATGACCTTTGGCGTCGGTCTTGGTGCGTCCAGCTTCTTCCATGCCTTGGCCCAGGCTGAGCAGGATGACATCGTCACCCGCAGCGGGCTTGCCTGTGGTGGAATTTTTTACCGATCCCGTTAGGGTTTGGGCCGAGGCAAGACCTGACAGAAGCAAAAAAACGAGAGCAAACAGAAATGTCGAGATGCAAACATGTGGCGACAGCCGCCCTCGGCCGTCGGGCCGGGCAAAGCCCGGCAGCTGCCAGGTCGCAGAAAGTGCTGTCGAGCTGCGCTCGCCTGGACAGCCGGGGCTGGCTGTCCCCACATAGTTCATCAATGTCTGAGCTCGATTCATGGTCTCGCTTTTCTGGGCGCGGGTCCGGTTTTGGCCTCCAGGCGCGCGATCTCGGCCAGCAGTGTGGCGGCTTCGTCCTGCAGCGACGACTTCAAGGGCAGGTAATCGGACTCGGGCATCTTCCCCGCTTTGAATTCGAAATTCAAGTCGCGCAGATTTTCGTAGACCGCATCCCTTCGTTCGCGGAGGTAGGATGAGCGAGTTTTCTCCCGCCCGACATCGAAAGCGCCCGGAGAGAAAATGTAAAACGCCGCCGCTGCCGTTGCCAGAAGACAGCATGCCAGTTCAAAGATCATATTTCGGTCTCCTTGCGTGCCTGGTCGCGAAATTGTTCGAGTTCCGCGCCTCGCACCGGGCGCAGGCCTTCCGCAATCGCAGGTGCGGGACGGTTCTTCCAGGCTCGGATCACCAGGACAACTACCCCGAGCCCTAATCCCAGCGCGACAAAGGGAACAATCCAGGCGGTGCGATCAAAACCTTTGCCCGTAGGCGCGGCCAGTACCGTCGGTCCGTACTTCTGCACGAACGATTGCTCGACCAGGCTGTCGCTATCGCCGCGGCTGACCGCGGTCATCAATTCATTTCGCATGCCGTCAGAAGACGGACAGCCCACGTGATTGCATTCCAGCAAAATCTGTCCGCAGCCGCAGATGCACATCATCTGGTGGCCGAGTTCGTTGAAGCGCGTCGCGGGATCGCCCGCGCCAGCCAGGCTGAAGACAGCGAGACAGAGCAGCCCGCACTGCAGCAGGCGGCGGAAAATTTGGTTTGGCCTTTTAGTCATTCGTTCCGCTTATCGCTCGTTTCCGAGTTCGTGCCGTTGCAAATCAAAACCGCCGGGCTGTGCCCGGCGGACAGCCGAGGGCGGCTGTCCCCACATTCCAATCCTTGCCTCTTCAATCTCCAGTAGCCACCGGAGCCGCGTGTTCCACGAATCTAGCGGCTGGCACGCGCACCGGAGCCGGAGCGTTCGGGATCAGCGCCAGCACAGTGCCGCCTAGGATGATCCACACTCCCAGCCAAATCCACATTACCAGCGGGTTCAGATGCGCCTTCAAAATCGGCCGCCCTGTATCCTGATTCAAGCCCTCGTACACCACATAAAGATCTTCATTGAGAGTGGAGCGAATGAACGGCATGGTCGAAGTCTGGCGGCTGGCCTTGTAGAAGCGGCGCTCGGGCGTCAGCGTGTCAATCTGCTTGCCGCCCTTGAACACATCGAGCACGGCCCACTCCCCTGCGTAGTTGGGAAAGTCTTCGTCGGTATAGGAACGGCACACCAGCGTATAGCTGCCGATCGTCATCTTGTCGCCGTATCCCATCTCCTGCTCTTTGTCCTGATTAAACGCGGAGCCGGCGAACCCGATGATCACGACCACCACGCCGAAGTGAACAATGTATCCGCCATAGCGGCGAGTGTTGCGGTGCGTCAGCTGTACCATCGACGCAAACATTCCTTGACCCGTATGTCCGGCAATGACTTTGCCGCCTCGGAAATATTCGCTCGCGATCGTTAGAGTCACAAGCACCGAGAGCCCGATGGCCATCAGCGAATAGAAATAAGAAATGTCCTTCCACGGACGCAGCCCGAACGGCGATCCCCAACTGGACGGCGTGATCATCAACAACGCCATCACCGCGACGGCACCAATGGTCGGCCACATGAAATTCCGCTTCAGGCTCTCAAACGACGTCTTGCGCCACGCCAGCAGCGGTCCGACGGCGGTGAGGATCAGCAACAGCAGCGCCACCGGAATCGCGACCCGGTTATAAAAAGGCGCGCCCACCGTGACCTTGTTGCCTTGCACGAGTTCAGAAATCTTTGGGAACCACGTTCCCCACAGCACGGTGAAGCAGAGCAGCACAAAAAGGAGGTTGTTGAACAGGAAGCTCGACTCGCGCGAAATCAGCGACTCCAGCTTGTGCTCGCTGCGCAGGTGATCTTTATTCTTGAAGAAGAAGAATACGAACACTGCGATGCTGATCGCCAGAAACCACGCAAACCAGCTTCCAATTGACGATTGCGCGAAGGCGTGCACCGAACTGATGATCCCGCTGCGCGTCAGGAAAGTTCCCAGAATCGCCAGCCAGAACGTGGCGAAGACCAACCACATGTTCCAGACCTTTAGCATGCCGCGTTTTTCCTGCATCATCACCGAATGCAGGAACGCCGTCCCCACCAGCCACGGCATGAGCGATGCGTTCTCCACCGGGTCCCATCCCCAGTAGCCGCCCCATCCCAGCACAGCGTAGGCCCAGTGCGCGCCCAGAAAAATTCCGCACGTGAGAAATCCCCATGTGACCATGGTCCAGCGGCGAGTGATGTGAATCCACTTTTCGCCGGGATACTTCATGATCAGCGCGCCCAGCGCAAAGGCGAAGGGCACGGTGAATCCCACGTAGCCCAGGTAAAGCATGGGCGGGTGAATCACCATCTCGGGATACTGCAGCAGGGGATTCAGGCCGCTGCCATCGGCGCGCAATGGGCCTTCCAACAGGCCGAACGGATTCGCGGCGAAGTTTACCAGCGCGAGAAAGAAAATCTGCACACCGGCGAGAACAACGGACGCATAGGCGAAGAGTCGTGGATCCGTCTTGTACCGCAGGCGCAGGACAAACCCATAGCCAGCCAGCAGCAACGACCAAAAAAGCAGCGAGCCTTCCTGGCCGGACCACAAGGTAGCGAACTTGTAAGGAGCGGGAAGATCGCGGTTGCTGTGATGAAAAATGTAAGCGATGGTGAAATCGTCGCGGAAGGCGGAGACAACCAGCGCAATGGCGGCGAGCACGACCGCTCCAAACACAACGACACCGGCGCGGCGGGCGGTTTCGCCCACACGTTCCCAGAGGGCGTCGCCTGGAAAGAAAAGCGCAAACATCCCTGCGAAGAACGAATAGAGGCTCAACGCCAATGCGAGGAGCAAGGCAAAACTACCGATGGTTGCCATGTGGGAGATCCCCAAGCCATTTTTTCAGAAAGCGCGGGTGGAGGCAAATGCGATGACTGGAAGAAATGACGACTGGAGGAAGAAGATCACCGGAAATATGGTGAAAGAACAGAAATAGCAAAGCGCGGCAATAAACCTTGCTGGCCGTTGCAAAGCGGTGACCGCCACAGGCGGCGGCCGGGGCTCGGCCGCCAGGCGGTTTGCGAACTGGTTCTAGGCCGATTGCTGGCGGTAGCGCTGGCGAACCTCGCGCTCCGCAGTCAGCCAATCTTCGGCTTCGTGGCCTGGTTCAAATCCGCGGCGCTCCGCCAATAAATAGGCCAGGCGTCGGACTTCTTCCTCCACATTGATGGGAACCAGATTGGCGCGCGTTTCCGTCTTTACGATCTCCGGCTTGCGAACAGCCTTTCGGGGTTCCGTCTTCTTGGTTTCGGAACCTGCGGGCGCCGATGCGTCCGACAGTCCGACGCTCGTCTCGGACTTCGCGTCAGAGTGCGGAGAGACACCGCTGGGCGACGGCAAGGTGCTTGGGGTGATGGGGTTAGCTTTGGTTTCGGGAGTGCTTTTTGGGAACCTGGGTTTTGCCATAATTGGATACTCCTTGCATCCTCCTGAGTTTAGGAATGATTGGATTTGTTGATGAACGAACAGCATACAAGTCGACCTTGCTTGTTCGTGGTTGCCGGTTAATTTTTCGCTTGAGACGTATATCTACTATAGCGCGGACCGCCCTGTGGATGGCAGCAACTTGCACAAAAAAATGTGATAAGCCGCTGCAGAATTCCGCAAATGAAACCGGAAAAATGCCGCTGCCAGCGCAGGAGCTGCCAACGCAGGGAAGTGTCGAGTGAACAAGTCCGGGCACTCCAGTCGCAGTAGCGCCGGCATCCTGCCGGCTGTCGCGAGGGCGTCTCGCCCTCGCGCTCAGGGGAGAGATCAGAGGCCCGGATTCAACGCATTCCTCAGGCGCAAACCCAAAATTCCGCTTTGTTATAATTGGACTTCGTCCCGTGGCGCTATCGTCTAGGGGTTAGGACGGAAGATTCTCAATCTTCAAACCCGGGTTCGATTCCCGGTAGCGCTACCATTCTTTCCAATACCCTTCCGCAATAAAGGAAATACTGTGGAACCTCTTAGACCCATCCTGCGTAACCGACCCCGTTATATCGTTCGCGAGAGTTGACGTTCTTCACCCCACGCCGTACAAACGGCCGCTTCGTCCAGCCACGGTGGGCATGGGATTGATTGACAGTACCGATTCCGGCATACGAAAGCGCGAAGATGCGAACAATGCCTCAGTACCAGATCCCGTTGATCGGCGTCACATCGTTCGCGCTGCCAACATAGCCGGAGAGCCCGAACCCGTCTTCAATCGTCCGCAGCAGGCTCTAGTGGTAAAACGCCCCAGCGGAGTCGCCCGGGACTGCCAGTCCGCTCAGGATTGCGCAGACCACATGACCTCCCTCACCGAAGCCATTTTTCTGGGCGAGGCCGCCGGCGCGCTCATCTTCGTCGTAAACCACGATTATCACGTCGTTTGGCCCGAATGCCGGCGACTGCTCGATTAGCGGCACCTCACGCGCAAGGAAATCGTCGAACTGGGTATAGCGATTGTGGATCGGATCGCAATTAGATTCGCCGTCCTCGCACCCGTTTGGAATGATGAAATTGAAATTCGCGGCTTGTCCCTGTGCCAGCGCCTGATTGAAGATGCCCATCGGACTCTGCAAGCTTCCAGCCGGCACAACATTGTCAACGCACTCCTGCGAGACGTTCGTCGCCGACCAAGCCCCGTTGGGCCCTTCAATGCTGTCGAAAAGTATCGCGGGGTTTCCGGTGGTGTAGAAACCGGTCAACGGGCAGGAGGGCAACTCGCATCTTTTTCGCATTTCGCCTACTCTAAAAGGTTAAATCTACCGCTGAGGATGCTTATGCGCTCGCACGTTAGCAGGATTGTCTCGGCAGTTCTTTTTTCTCTTCTTCCGATGGCCGCTTTGCACGCAGCTGATGAGCCCTTTCACGGCGCACCCGCTTCAGCCAAAGCACAGAAAAATCCCTACGCCGGGCAGCAGGCCGCCATCGATGCCGGGAAGCAGGTCTACACTCGCAACTGTCTCGCTTGTCACGGAAAGACCTTGCAGGGCACGGGCAACGTCCCCTCTTTGGTCGAAGGAAAACTGAAAGGGGTTTCCGCCGGCGAGATCTTCTGGTTCATCACCAAAGGCGACAAAGATAATGGAATGCCCTCCTGGGCCGCACTGCCCGAAGAAAGCCGCTGGCAGGTTGTGAGCTATGTCGAAGCAATGAGCTCGGGCAAGGCAGCCTCTGGATCGTCAGCGGCTCCCGCGCCGGAAGTAGCTGGCGCAAAGTTAAGCGCCCCGCCTCCTCATCCGCCCTTCACCGATTTCCGCTACGAAAAGCCTGGGACGATCCGCAAGATTACTGTCAAAGATTTGCCGCCCCCATTTGCCACAGAATCCTCGCAGAACGGTGCGCAGGTGGTGGCGCGCCCACCGAATGCTTTCCCGGTTGCTCCGGCCGGCTTCAAGGTGGAATTGTTCGCGTCCGGTCTCGACAATCCACGCTGGCTTAAGACTGCGCCCAACGGCGACGTTTTCCTGGCAGAAAGCGAACCGGGACGCATCATCGTTTTCCGCGGCATCAAGGACGATGGCAAGTCGGAACAGAGCGAAGTTTTTGCCAGCGGCCTGAAGCGGCCCTACGGCATCGCATTCTATCCCCCGGGCCCCGATCCGCAGTGGGTTTATGTCGGCAATACCAACGAAGTGATTCGCTTCCCGTATCACAATGGAGATTTGAAGGCGAGCGGTGAATCGCAGCACGTTGCCGATCTGCCCTCCGGAGGCGGACATTGGACGCGCGCGATCGCATTTTCTCCGGATGGCAAAACAATGTTTGTAGGCGTCGGCTCGGCCTCGAACGTTGACGATCCCGACACGCACCCGGCCGAGAAAGATCGCGCCGACATTCTGGCGTGCGATCCCACGAATTGCCAATTGAAGGTGTATGCCTATGGCATCCGCAATGCCGGAGGCGGCATCGCAGTCAATCCGAAGACCAGCGAGCTCTGGTGCTCGGTGAACGAGCGTGACGCGCTCGGCGATAATCTTGTGCCCGACTACATTACGCATGTGCAAGAGGGCGGATTCTATGGCTGGCCCTGGTGGTATATGGGCGCGCATCGGGATCCGCGGCATCAGGGGAAGCATCCAGAACTGAAGGATAAGGCAATTGTTCCCGATGTTCTGCTGCAGCCCCACAATGCGTCGCTGGAATTGACTTTCTATCAGAGCGACAAGTTTCCCCGCGAATACGACGGCGATATTTTCGCCGCGGAGCATGGATCGTGGAACAAGTCGGTGCGCGTGGGCTATGAAGTGATTCGCGTGCCGCTTCATCAGACCGGCCACGCCACCGGAGAGTACGAAGATTTCCTTACCGGATTCGTGCTGCCCGACGGCCACGTGTGGGGCCGCCCCGTGGGCGTCACCGTAGCGCAAGATGGGTCGCTCTTAGTAAGCGACGATGGCTCGAACTCGATCTGGAGAGTCGTCTACACCGGAAAGTCAGTGGCCAGTGTTCGGTGATCAGTGGCCAGTGACCGGGTTTTAGTGGAAGGGCACAGCTTCAGCCGGCCACTGGCAGGCACAATTCATATGGGCTTTTAGCCCCTGAGGTCGCTTCTCCGTATGCGCTATAACTAGCCACTGACCACTGACCACTGCATTAATGAAAATCATGCGACACCGTCTCCGCTTTCGTCACGAAAAGCGGCTGCACTCGTTCCGCTTTGACAGAAATCACGTTGTCCTGATTCTGCAGAATTCCTTCAATGGCTAGGAATTTCTCGCTGGCCAGCAGCAGCCGATTCTGATGAAACAAGTCAGGTGTGATGATGGCATTGGCCACGCCTGTTTCATCTTCCAGACTTAAAAACACAAATCCTTTTGCCGTCCCCGGCCTCTGGCGGACGATGACGCATCCTCCGATGCGGAGCCGTTTTCCGGTGGGAATGTTGCGTAGTTCGCTGGCCCGGCGAATGCCCATAGCATTGAGCCAGTCGCGGCGATAGGCCATGGGATGCGGTCCCACGGTTAATCCAGTGCCATGGAAGTCGGCGACCAGCCGCTCTTCGTGATTCATAGGCTGAAGCGGCGAAGGCGCGTCCGGTTCCGGCTGCGCCTCCAGCAGAGGCCCCGCCCCGCGCACAGCCCGCTCCACCTGCCAGAGCGCATCGCGGCGGTGAATCTTTTCACCACGGAGGCACAGAGGCACAGAGGAATTTTTGATTGTTGATTTTTGATTGTTGATTGAATCCATTAGCATCCGCTGGGATTTGTGACCATCTATTTGGGTGTTCTCTGTGTCTCGGTGTCTCCGTGGTGAACCCCCGATGGAATTCAACGCTCCGATTTCCGCCAGCGTAGTAAGTTCGTCCTTGCGCAGTTCAGGCACGCGGCGCGTGAGGTCGTGAATCGATGCGAAGGGAGCCAGCATGCGTTCGCGCACCAGCGCCCGAGCAGCCTCTTCCCGCAGCCCCCGAACATAGCGCAATCCCATGCGCAACGCGATGCTGCCGGGAAAAGTGTCGTCCCTTCGCGACTCATTGCAGTTTGTATGCCCGTTCCCAAGACTTCCGTCCTGGGCTAATGAATACCGTCCCTCACGGGACTGGCTCGCCAGTCGATCCACGACCAAAGACGAACGACCAACGACATCATTGGCAACTGGCAATTCGTTGCTGTCCACTAGCCACTGTCCACTGGCCACTGCTTCTCCGTTTTGGCTGATAGCTGACAGCTGAGAGCTGAAAGCTTCCTCCAACGTGCACTTCCACTCCGAACAAGTCACGTCCACCGGCAACAGCTTCAATCCATGGCGCTGCGCGTCTTTAACAATCGTCGCGGGCGAATAAAATCCCATGGGCTGGTTATTGAGCAGGGCGGCGGTGAAGGCGGCCAGATAGCGGCACTTCAGATAAGCGCTGGCATAAGCAAGTAGCGCAAAGCTCGCCGCGTGCGACTCGGGAAATCCGTAGAGCGCGAACGAAGTAATAGACAGAATAATTTCTTCCTGCGCTTTTGCCGGGATGCCATTGTCCGTCATGCCGGCGCGCAGCTTGGCTTCAATTTCGCGCATGCGGGCCTGCGAACGCTTGAATCCCATGGCGCGGCGCAAGTCTTCCGCTTCGCCGCCAGAAAAATTGGCCGCGATCATCGCGATCCGCAGCAGTTGTTCCTGAAAAAGTGGAACACCGAGCGTGCGCTTGAGCACCGGTTCGAGCGAGGGATGCGCGTACGTCACCTCTTCGCGCCCCTGGCGCCGCAGGATAAAAGGATTCACCATCTGCCCGACAATGGGGCCCGGCCGGATGATTGCCACCTGCACCACGATGTCATAAAAACGCTTGGGCAGCAGGCGCGGCAGCGACGCCATCTGCGCGCGGCTTTCCACCTGAAACAATCCCACCGTGTCGGCCTGCTGCAGCGAGGAATAGACCTGCGGATCGTCCGACGGCAAATGCGCCAGGTCGACTTCTTCGTGATAGTGATCGCGGATGAGTTCGATGGAATCCTTGAGCACGGCCATCATGCCAAGCCCAAGCAAATCCACTTTCACAATGCCCATGTCGGCGCAATCTTCTTTGTCCCACTGCACCACGACGCGGCCCGGCATGGACGCGGGTTCGAGCGGGACCACAGAATCAAGTTGCCCCTGGCAGACGACCATGCCGCCCGAGTGCTGGCCAAGATGGCGCGGCATGTCCTGTACTGCGATGCAGAGCTCGTAATATTTGCGCAGGCGGGGATGGTTGAGGTCGAGTCCGGCATCGCGAAAGCGGCGGTCGAGTGCATCATTTTCGTCGCGGAATTCCCAAGTGGCAACCGCGGCGGAAATTTTCTGCAGCGTTTCCGCATCGAAACCCAGCGCCTTGCCCATTTCCCGCGCCGCCATGCGGTTGCGATAGGTGATGACGTTGGCGGTCATGGCAGCGCCGCGCGCGCCATAACGCTGGTAAATGTACTGAATTACTTTTTCGCGTTCGTCACCGCTGGGCAGGTCGAGATCGATGTCGGGCCACTCGCCGCGCTCTTCGGAAAGAAATCGTTCAAAAAGCAATTCCATGCCGACGGCGTCGACCGCAGTAATGCCAAGCGAATAGCAAACCGCGCTATTGGCGGCCGATCCGCGCCCTTGCACCAGGATGTTTTGCTCCCGGCAATAGCGCACCAGGTCCCACACGATCAGAAAATACCCCGCCAGCTTGAGTTTTTCGATGAGCGCCAATTCTTTCTCGATCTGGCGGCGAGCTTTGGCCTGCATGTCGCGTGAAGATCGCCCGTAGCGCGCGCGAAATCCTTCCCACGCGCGATCGCGCAGAAAAGAATTCATGGTCTCGCCTTCGGGCACGGGATAGCACGGAAATTCATAGCCCAGGTCGTTGAGCGTAAATTCCAGGCGTGCGGAAAGTTCGCGCGTGTTCGCGATGGCTTCGGAATAGTCGGCGAAAAGTTGCTGCATCTCCTGCGGAGATTTCAGAAAACGTTCGGCGTTGCGCGTAAGCAGGCGCCCGGCAGTTGACAGCGTGCGGTGATGCCGGATGGTGGTGAATGCGTCGCAAAGTTGGCGGCCCTGCGGGATGGCGTAGCAGACGCCATTGGTGGCCAGCAGCGGAAGATTCAGCGAACGAGCAATGCCGATCGCGGCGCGATTGCGGGCCTCTTCTTCACGCTGAAAATGTCGCTGCAATTCGACGTAAACATTTCCCGGCCCAAAGATTCCCACGAGTTGATCGACGCAACGCCGCGCTTCGTCCATGCCGTCCTGCTGCAAAGCCGCCGCCAGCGGTCCCTCCGCTCCTCCGGTCAGGCAGATCAGGCCACGGGCATGCTCCTGCAGTTCGTCCGCGTATACAGCGCCTTCGCCTTTCTTGGCCCGCAACTTCATTCGCGTGATCAGCCGGCAAAGATTCTGGTAGCCAGAGCGGGAGGAGACGAGGAGAGGGAGGCGAAAATGTTTGTCATTTCGTTTTTTGCTGTCATTCCGAGCGAAGCGAGGAATCCCTATTCCTGGCACGGACTCCTGGTGGTAGGGATCCTTCGACTCCGCAAGGGCTTCACTTTGTGAAGCCCTTGCTCCGCTCAGGATGACAGGGTGAGAGGAAATGACAGAGTGAGGAGCGATGACAGGCTGAAGAAGGTTACATGTAACCTCCGCGCCGATGTGCGCCTTGAGGCCGATCTTTTTTGCAGCCAGATGAAACCGCGGAGCGCCGTAAACTCCGTCCGTATCGAGCAACGCCATGGCCGGCATGCCAAAATGCGCGCCCACTCCGGCTAACTCCTCAGGCAGAGACGCGCCTTCGAGAAAACTGAAAGCAGAGCGAGCGTGAAGTTCGATGTACATCAGTAGTAGTACCCAGAAACACGGATTAACGCGGATTCACACGGATCAGAACCAAATATTTATTTCCTGTACTTCTGCTCTCTTTTTTTATCCGTGTTGATCCGTGAAAATTCGTGGCCAGAATTCAGTCGTACATTCCTTCCACAAACCATCCACCACCCAGCAAATCGTGCACCAGCCGGCAGAAAGAAACAGACTCTCCACTGCGTAAGGCGAGGTCCCACTCGTCGCGCGACCAGGCTTCGCGCTCCCACCAATCGCCGGAAGAGCGCCAGGGGCCGGCCTTCCAGAGCACCTCGCCCTGCACATCCTTTTTCTTGGCGCACGCCACCCGCACTGGCTGGCCGCTTTCCAACGTCACTTGCACGCGCAGCGGAGGACGAAGCCTGCGCAACGCTGTGACCACATTTTTTTCTTCTGCCACGTCAGAATCTTTTTTGCGCTCACTTTTGTGCAGGACATTGGCCACAAAGCGTCGCATGCGAAATCCTTCCGGACGATGCGTGTCGAGCAACTCCACTGCTCCCACATTGTTTTCGCCGACCATGCTGGCGATGCGCGCGAGGGTGAGCTCCAATTTTTCCGGCTCCGGCGACGGCGGCAGAAACAATCCGCCCTGCGCCGAACGCGGACGCGCCGGTTCCGCCGCCAGGTAAATTTTCACAATCGGCGCGCCCGGAGGATGCGCATTCAAATCCAGTTGCAGCAACTTGAGAAAAACTTTGGCGTCGAGCATGGGTTGAGGCAGACGCAAGGTCCGAACAAATTGTGGATTGCTGATTTTTGATTGTTGATTGGAGGCCGAAAAAGTTTCCAGCTCCAGCGTCAGGCGCAGTTCTTGCGTGGCCAGCGCGCGCGAACCTAATCGAGCGCAAAGTTGTTCGAGCAGGCGATTTAACAGAAACGCTAAAGGCTCGAGCAGTACGATGGGATGTTCCAACTCCACCGCTTCTTCAAACACCAGCGGCGCTTCCAGCGGGACCAGCGTGCGCGAAGCGGCGCCTCGCGCCAACTGCTGCAGGCGCAGGCCTTCCTGTCCAAGGCGTTCGCTCAATGCAATTTCCGGCAGCGCTGCCAGTGCCCGCAAATTACGTATGCCCCAGCGGGAGAGAGTTTCGAGCAAACGCTCGGCGGCTTCCTCCTGATCTCCTGAGCGATCTTCTGTCGGCGAATGCGCAAACAGGACTTCCAGTGGCAGCGGCCCCAATCGTTCCGCTTCTTGGCCCGCGGGAATCACGGTGACGCCAGCGCGGGCAGAAATGCCTGCGTTGCACAATCCCCGGGCAGCGAGCGTGGCCGCGTCAGGATTGGAAGCTACGGCAACATTGGCCGCGAGTCCCAGCGTGGTTGCAAGGTTTGAGATGGCGCGGGAAATTTCCGGCAACGACCCCAATAGCGATTCCATGCCTGCCAAGTCGAGCACAGCGGTATCGCAGGCGGCGTCTTCCACGCACGGTGAAAAAGATTGGGCGCAGTCGAGCAAGGCGGCATGCGCCGCGGATTCCTGCAGCGCAGAACGCGCGCGCAGCGCCAGTTCCGAACACAGTTCCGCTTGGGCCTTGGTCATGCCCGGCGCGATGCCCAGCCGGGTGGCCGTTTCATTGGCCGCGAGAAGCTTTTCTAGCGGAGGCTTGCCTTCAACAATAGCCAGCGCACACGCCTGCAATTCCGGTTCGGCGCGCAAGGCAGCCGCCACGGGAAAATTCGGCACGTAGATGCAGGCAAACGGCATGGCAAAAATTCATTTCGTAATTTTGTAATTTGGTAATTGAGTAATTTGTTTCACGGGTTATCCTGCCCAGGCAGTTTTAGTTTCAAAGGTCACCGAGCCTGCCGGCTTGCGATCCAGGCGCGAGCGAATCAGTTCCGCCGTGATGTCCAAGCCGCTGAGCAGTTGCGCGTGAGTGGGTGCAACCGATGGAAAATCAAGATCGCATTGTTCTCCCCGCGAAATTTCCTTTCGTTCAAGCGCGGCTGGTTCGTTTGCCGAGCCCAGTTGCAGCAGCAGGGAAGAGCAGCTTCCGGCAATGGGGCGCTGCTCAACCGCCAACAAAATTGTCGGCGTATGTTCGATCGCGCGCCGGAAGCGGAACCACGTGGTGAGCGGAACGCGCCGCGCAGCCTCTGCCGGCAGATCGCCCAGATCGAGAACGATCATGCCAAAGCCGCCACTTTCGAGAAGCAAGTCTGTGGCTCGCAGCACTTGTTCCAGGCGATGCCACGACGGTCGCGAACTGCCGCGCTCAAAATTGAAAGCGTCCTGCGAAGAACTCTCTTCGCCTTCCTCCGCTTCTCGCGCAGACGATGCGCGTCTTTTTTGTTGGCCACGGGATTTTGCTGGAGGCTCGTCGCTGCAACGCACCCAAAGCAAACGCTCCAGGTCCACGCCGGCTGCGGCCGCGGAATAAGGATCGAGCGCGTCATTGGCATCGACCACCACGCAAAATTCTCGCCGCCTCGTGGCCGCGGCCAGAGCCGACAATACTAAGGTGGTGCGCCCCGAGGACGCTGGACCGCAGATTTCGGTCACGCATCCCCGCGGCAGCCCGCCGGTCAGGCTATCGATGGCCGGGACTCCGCTCGAAACCATTTCCGGCACGGGCCGCAGCGTGAGCCGCGAAGCCGAGGTTAAGCTCGCCGAGGGAATTTTTGATTGCTGATTTTGGATCGCCGACTGCAAGCGAGCGATTGGCGATTCCTGGGCCTCAGCCTGTTCTCGGCGATTCACGCCGGAACGCGAGCGCTCAACCGGAACTCCTTCACCATCAAAGACAAAAGGGCGGCCCAAGGCCGCCGAAGTGGAAACCACTGCGGAAGACATAAGATCCTCGGAAGATTTCAGGGAACGCCGGGCTGGTTTATCGACTGAAGCCGCGGAGGCAGTTTCGTTTTTTGTTCGCCTATTAAGATTCTGCTTGAACTGGGCTGGATTGTCAAGAGGGCGGAAAAGGCTGGCTTTATTCTCTTTAAATCTATGAGTGCAATGGCGATATTCAACTGCTGGTATTACATCCGTCCTCGTTGGCTGTGCCGCACGGTGGTCGTACAATTGCGAAGGGATAGACAAATGAAGCACAACTTCCAAGTTGGCTTTGCGGTTCTAGTTTGCACTTCCACCGACGAATGGTCGAAGCCCTGGCTTAGCGCTCGGTCTCCCTGCGATCCAAGACGCCCGAGGAAGTACCGATGAAAAAGAAGCTCCGTACTTGGTTGGCTGGTGTGAGTTCGGCCTTTCCCACCACCTTCAGTCCCTACTGGCGCATGGTGCCGCTAGGCCGGATGAAGATGTTCCTGGCAGGGTACTTCCTCGTCGGCGCCGCTGGCGGTTTCGCGTTCGATCTATTGCAGCTCAATGCTTCGCGCGTCGGCGGAGGTTTCTTTTGGCCTGTCTTAATGGGCGCGGGAGCGATGACGCTTAGGGCCGCCGCAATCAAGAGAGTTCGTCTTCTCCCTCTCCTGTTTCTGCTGGTTGGCTTGGCCGCCTGGCTGGGCTACTGGGCCTCGCACGTTTCGGCGCCTCTCCCAGTCCCAGTCGCGGTACATCGGCGCGTGCTATTCGATGCGATCGGGATCTTGGTTGGTATCGCTTTCGGGATTCGATTTTTGCTGCTCTTCGCTGGTACGGAGGGCGTGGCCAGCGTGCGTATGCAAACAGAGCTTTCTTTGGCCCACGGTATTCAGGCGACCCTGGTTCCGACCGTCTCCTTTCGGAACGCGAGTTTCGAGCTATACGGCAAATCGATTCCTAGCACAGAAATGGGCGGCGATCTGATCGATGTCATCGAGAGCGACGGTGGGTTGGTGGCCTACGTCGCCGATATCTCCGGCCACGGCCTGCCCGCCGGCCAACTCATGGGGATGTTGAAGGCTGCCATGCGGCTCGCCGTGCAACTCCGCCAAATGCCGGTAGCAGCGCTCGAAAGTGTGGACCGCGTGCTGCCAGATCTCAAGGCACCTGAAATGTTTGCCACCCTGGCCCTGCTCCGCTTCGATGGCTCCAGCGAAGCCGAGTACGCCGTGGCCGGCCATCCGCCGATCCTCCACTATCGGCACGGCAGCAGGGACATGGCCCGGCTCTCGATGGAGCAGCTTCCGCTGGGACTGATCCCCGGCGGTTCCTATGCTAGTAAGCGCGTCATCTATTCACCCCGCGATCTCTTCTTGATGGTTACCGACGGCATAACGGAAGTAGCCGACGCCAGAGATCAGGAATTCGGCCTGACCTGCCTGCAAGAGCTGCTGACGCAGCACGCTACCAAAGCCTTGCCGGAGATTTGGGATCTCATCATGCGCGAGGTGCGACAATACGGTCTGCAGCAGGATGACCAAAGTCTCCTCCTACTGCGCGTGCTGGACCCGGCCGTCCCTCTCGCGATCTGAATTCCAAAGGGGCGCACGAAACCCACTTGGACCAGCTGGAGGGCTACGTTCGCAAACTGGACTCAAGATAATTGTCATTTGTGTTCCCTTGCTCACCTCCTCTTCCCCTATCCGTCTAAGCGCAACAGCATTGCAAGGAATGTTGCGTCAGTTTCCGATTCCAATCCAGATTCTGAAATAGTTCGACTGCTCGCACCAGCAGCGAAGGAGCGTTCCATGCGAAAAGTTTGTCTGCTCGTTCTGTTTACCGCCGTTATGTTGATCGCCACCCTCAGTCCCGCTCAGACCGCCACGGGCGAAACCCTGATGCTCGATCTGCCGCGAGCGAGCCAGCATGCCGTGGTCCTGCAGCGCATCGGCATCACCGACATTCGCGTCAACTATCATCGCCCGCTGGCCAATGGCCGCCAGATCTGGGGCAAAGTCGTCCCTTACGGCCAGGTGTGGCGCGCCGGAGCAAATGAAAATACCACCATCACCTTCAGCGATCCCGTCACCATTGAAGGCCAGCCCCTCGACAAAGGCACCTACGGCCTGCACATGATCCCCGGCGAGAACCAGTGGACCGTGATCTTCTCCAAAGATTCGAAAGACTGGGGAAGCTTCAGTTACAAGCAGGACGACGATGCCCTGCGCGTCAATGTAAAACCGCAGCCGACCGAAGCTAACAACGCGCTCGCTTATGATTTCGACGACGTAAAGCCCAACTCCACCGTCGTCACCATGCACTGGGATAAAGTCGCCGTCCCCTTCAAGGTCGAGGTCAAGGTGAACGACATAGTCACCGCCAGCATTCACCGCCAGCTGCACGGCCTCAACCAGTATTACTGGGAGCTCTGGGACGACGCAGCCGGATATCTCCTGGCTAACAAGATTGACCTCGACGAAGCGCTCAAAGACGAAGACCAGTCGATCCAGACCGAAGAGCGTTATGACAACCTGATGAACAAGTCGAGAATTCTGGAGGCGATGGGCCGTAAGCAGGACGCGGAAGCTTTCCGCACCAAGGCCCTCGACAAGGCCAGCGCAGTGCAACTTTATTTCTATGGCCGGCAATTGCAAGGCGACAAAAAGCAGGACGAGGCCCTCGCCATCTTCCGCTCCGCCGCCAAGAAGTATCCTGACGAATGGACTTCGCATATGGCTATGGCCCGCGTCTACAGCGCGCAAGGAGACTTCGACAACGCGGTGAAAGAAGTGAAGCTTTCGCTAGCCGGCGCGCCCGATTCCAACAAGGCAAACCTGGAGAACTACGTCAAGCGGTTACAGAATAAGGAGGACATTAACCGGTAGGGTGAGGCGCGGGGCGCCCATTTCGCGTTCGCTTGGACAGACGGGCGGCTGTCGCTACATGCGGCGACCCGAATCTGTGACATGATAGAAGGATGAAGAAACAGGCGTCCGATCAACAGTTTCACGACCGCCGTTACCAGGAGCGGAAACGGGCTGAGGCGGCAAGACAGCCCGCCAAGAAGAAAACTGCCCGCCAAGATGTAAGTCAGGCTCCTGCGAGTGGGGGTAAAGAAGCGGCTAAGGAATAGCACACGATAAAAGCTTCAGATTGTAGATTTGCGATTTCAGATTGAAGAACTCGGCTGAAGACGAATCTTCAATCTGAAATCGCAATCTGAAGTCAGCAATCCGCAATCAGCAATTCCTACCCCGTATTATGCAGTCCCGCGGCGATCCCATTGATAGTCGCCCCCAGCGGATACTCCAGCTCCGAACTCTGCTGCCCCTGCTGCTTCCGCCGCAACAATTCCACTTGGATCAAACTCATGGGATCAACGTAAGGATTGCGCAGCCGGATCGACCGCGCCAGCACGCGATTCCGCCCCAACAATTCTTTCTGTCCGGTCACCCGCAAAATCATCCGCCGCGCCCGCAAAAATTCTTCTTCCAGCATGGAGAAGACGCGTTTTCGCAGCACCGCATTCTTGACCAGTCCGGAATAATCGCGGGCAATCCCGAGATCCGCTTTCGCCATGCCTAACTCAACATTCCGAAGGAGTTCCGAAAACACCGGGAAGCCGCGCGCGATGTGCCGCAAAAGCTGCTCGTGCCCGGGTCCACTCTTGGCAAATTTCTGCAGCGCGTGTCCCACGCCGAACCACGCCGGCACGGCATGCCGGCTCTGCATCCATCCAAAGACCCATGGGATCGCGCGCAAATCCTCGAGCTTGCGCCCGCGGTTGCGCCGTGACGGACGCGATCCGATCCTCGCCGTATCCAACTCGTTCACCGGAGTGGCCTGCTCGAAATATTCCAGCACGTCAGGATTGTCAGCAATCTCGCGCCGGTATACGCCATATGCCTCCTTCGACATCTCTTCAATCGCCTCTTCCCAGCGCGCCTCCGGCTGTTGGTCGGGCCGCGTGAGCGCCTCCAGGCTCGCCGCAATCATGAGTTCCAAATTCCACTCCGCAAGCACCGCATCCGCATATTTCCAGTTGAGAACCTCGCCTTGCTCGGTGATGCGAATCTGCCCGGAGAAACATCCCGGAGGCTGCGCCAGAATCGCGGCATGCGTGGGACCGCCGCCGCGCCCCACCGTCCCTCCGCGTCCATGAAACAGGCGAAGCTTCACTCCGCTTTCCCGCGCGGCGCCGTGCAACTCGCGATGCGCCTTGTAAAGTTCCCACGTGCTGGTGAGCATGCCTCCGTCTTTATTGGAGTCGGAATAGCCCAGCATGACCTCCTGCCAGCGCCCCCACGAGTCAAGAAGAGGTTGGTACTCCGCATCGCTCCACAGCCGCCGCATCACGCCTGCCGCGCCGCGCAGCGACTCGATCGATTCAAACAGCGGCACCGGCATCAGTCCCGGATCGTCGCCGCTAACGGAACCAGCCACCTGAACCTGCGCCGCACGAGCCAGTTGCACCACCGCCAGCACGTCCTGCTCCGATTCTGCGCCGCTGATGATGTAGTGGCGAATCGAATTCGCGGGATAAACGCGTTTCAATTCCGCGATGGCGCGGAACGTGTCGAGCAACTCCCGCGTCTCCGCCGAGCGCGCCTCGCCTTTGAGCTCCGGTCCAAGCTCCTTCAACGTATGAGCATGCACACGCGCGTGCTGGCGAATGTCCAGCGTGTGCAAATGAAATCCGAACGTGCGCAGCTTCCGCAGCAGCGAATCGACGTATGTTCGTGCCAGCCGCTCTCCGCGATTGGCGCGCAGGCTCTTCTGCACCAGCAGCAGGTCGTCTTCGAACTCTGCCGCATTTCGGTACGCTGCATCCGCATCCACGGCCTCGCGGCTCTGCTGCAGCTTGTGAAACATGTACGACAGAAACCGGCGATAACTTTCCGTCGTATTGTGCGGCCCCCAAGCCAGGTGCACGCCGGGAATGGTGCCTTCATAGTGCTGCAAACGCGAAAGCAGTTCCTTCGACACGCCAGCCTGCCGCCGCGACGAACTCAGGCGGTCGCTCAGCGCTTCCACGTCGCCGAGATATTCACGCAGAATCAGCCCACGCGCCATTTGCAGCGCATCGCGAATGCAATCCGGCTTCACCAGCGGATTGCCGTCGCGGTCTCCGCCAATCCAGGAACCGAAACGCACCAGATTCGGCAGATTATTTTCGTCGAGCTCCTTGCCGTAAACATCGCGGAAGGATTCCGCAACTTCAGCGTAGATTTTCGGCAGCGCATCGAATAGCGAAAGCCGGAAATACCGCAGCCCCATGCGAATTTCGTCATCCACCGTAGGTTTCGCCAGGCGCACTTCGTCGGTCTGCCAGAGTGAAGTGACTTCGGCGCGGATATTGTTTTCGCAGTCGTCCGCTTCTTCCGTGGTGAGCGGCAGGCGGTCCAGCCGCTCCAATTGCTGCGCGATGCGGCGCCGCTTCAACAACACCGTCTGCCGCGCAACCTCAGTCGGATGCGCCGTGAAGACGGGAGTGATCGCGATCTGGCCCAGCGCCGCGGCCGCATCCTCCGCTGAAATTCCAGATTCTTTCATCCGTTGCAGCGTCCCCCGAAACGACCCGGGCAGCGCAGGATGTTCGCGGTCCAGCTTCCCCGCCCGCCGCCGTCGCTTGCGGTGGTTGGTCTCGGCGAGATTCGTCAGTTCAAAATAAGCGGCGAAGGCCTTCGTCACTTGATAAGCCTGGTGCAAGTCCATGCGCGAGACAATTTCTTGCGCCTGCTGCATCAGCGCAAGCGATGAGGCTTGATGCGGGCCGCGCCGCCCCGACTCGCGATGCCCGATCAGCAACCGCCGCAACTCTTCCACCGACTCGAAAATCTCCTGGCCAGACTGCTCGACCAGCACTTGTCCCAGGATCGCGCCCAGCGAGCGCACGTCCCGCCGCAGCGGATTATCTTTCGCCGGTTCGTCGGAATGCGCCGTCAGTTCCGCCAACCGCGCCTGCTGGTCGTCGGCTTTCCACAAAGGTTTAGGCTTGCTCGATGCCATGGGGAAGATGCTAGACAGGATAAACGACGCGGCGGGAGCACAGCCACGGATTCCACGGATTTTCACGGATAGAACAATAAGTTACTTTTAATCCGTGTGAATCAGTGTAAATCCGTGGCCCAAGATCTAGTTCGTGCATTTTGGAGATGCCAAAAAAGACAGTCACGGATTCCACGGATTTTCACGGATAGAACAATTAGGTTGCTTTTAATCCGTGTGAATCAGTGTGAATCCGTGGCCAACGATCTAGTTTGTGCATTTTGGAGATGCCAAAAAAGACAGTCACGGATTCCACGGATTTTCACGGATAGAACAATAAGTTGCTCTTAATCCGTGTGAATCAGTGTAAATCCGTGGCCAAAGATTTTATTTCGGCACTTCGAAGCGGTAGCCAATGCCGCGCAATGTCTTGAGGTATTGCGGATGTCGGGGATCGGTTTCAATTTTTTCGCGCAGCCGCCGAATGTAAACGTCGATTGATCGCGGCGTGACGAAGGGAGTTTCTTTCCAAACCGCATCGAGCAGTTGATCGCGCGTCAGCACGCGCCCGCGATGCGTGGCCAGATATTCCAGCAGCCGGAATTCGCGCACGGTGGTCAGCACGTTGCGCCCTTGCACCTGCACCGTCATCGAAGACAAGTGAATGGCCAGCCCACCAAGCCGCATTACCTCTTCCGGTTCGGAATCCTGGTTCAACCCGCGCAGCACGCTGCGAACGCGCGCCACCATTTCCCGCGGGCTGAACGGCTTGGTAATGTAGTCGTCGCCGCCCAGTTCCAGTCCCTTCACCCGGTCCGATTCCGAGCTCTTCGCAGTAAGGAAAATGATAGGAACGGCTGAAAGCGCCGGCGTCTGCCGGATGTGGCGGCAGAGTTCGAAGCCGTCCGTTCCCGGCAGCATCACATCCAGCAGAAACAAGCTCGGCATTTCGCGCAGGGCTTCGGAAATGACTGAAGCTCCGCTGACGAAGCTCTGCACGCTAAATCCGCTGGCTCGCAGATTGTGCGCGATAAGCCGCGCAATGTCGGCATCGTCCTCCACCACGAAAATGGGAGACTTGGGCGCGCCGGAGACACCATCGGCATCGTTCCGTTCATAGGAATCCAAGGGGAGTTGCATCTTGTACTGAGGAAACGCAGGAAGCCGCGCGAAACTTCCAGCACCGTTGCCCTGACGAGACTCTATGCAGTCAATGTTTCGCGAATGTGTACCGCAGGTTAAAGAATGATGAATTTGAAAGAGCAGTGGCCAGTGTTCAGTTGCAGTCACGTTTTATTGCGGACGTTCCTGCCTAGACAGACTTGAACCTTACCCTACCTCTGTGACTCAGAACAATTCGATCTTTGCATTTGTTCTGATCACTGGATCACTGACCCCTGACCCCTGCTTCCCTAGTTCGCCGTCTTCTTCTTCGGCACATGTCGCAGGCTGCGGCCTTCAATCAAGCTGTACAAGTCTTCGGCAAGATTCGTAGTGTGGTCGCCCGCCCGCTCCAGCGCCTGTGCCATGAGCAAGACATCGAAGCCAGTCGTATCGCCCTCTGCCACCGCAAGATATTTCTGGAACAACCCGTGACAAATGTGGTCAATCTCTTTATCCATCTGCAACACTTTGCGCGCGCACTCCAGATCGAGGGTGGAGAAGCCAGTGTGAATCAGATCGAGCATGTCCCGCAACCTCGACGACATCTCCACCAGTTGGCGGACATCCGCCGCGGCAATCTTTGAAGTCCGTGCCTGCGTGCGCATCGCGACGCTCATTACCAGGTCTCCAATGCGCTCCAGGTCGGTGGTCGACTTCAAACTGGAAAGCAATTGCCGCGCACGCGCCTCGTTCACGCGCGTAATGGCCGCGGGCAGACGTTCGTCGATCTGGCGCTCGATCCGGTCCAGTTCCTGCTCGCAGTCCTTGATGGCCAGGAACGCCATGCGCGAAGAGTCAACCAGCAGGTCGCGCACGTTGAACGCCGCATCGCGAGCGATCAGGCAGGCCTTCAGTGCCAGGCGCGTCACATCGTCGGCGCCGCGCAGTCTTGTCTCCACCGCCGTCTTGGCTGGAAGCGATATCGGTTCGAGCTCCTCGACTTCCAGATTTCGAGATGTTCGCCTCTTTCGTTGCATGGAAAAATGGCCCGACCCGCGAAAACCGAGTGTGCTCCCGCAAGCAGTTTATCCCCGAAATGTGAAAGTATGGTTACAACCTTGCCTATTCATTCGTGGCGAGGAACCGCAGAAAACATCTGCCAGGAGGGCAGCCTTGAATCTTGCCGACTATCTGCGCCGCCAGTTCGCCTACGATGAATGGGCGAACCGCGAAGTCTTAAACGCCATTCGGGCCGCTGGCGCGAAAGACTCAGGGAATTCCGCCGGAGCAAACAAACGCTCGTTGCAGCTCATGTCTCACATCCTCGCTGCCGAACTGGTCTGGCTCGAGCGCTTGAAGCAGCAACCGCAGAGTGTTCCGGTATGGCCCGAGCCCGACTTGGCGCAGTGCGAGGCGCAAGCCGCCAAGCTCGGCGGGCAGTGGATGGAGTTTCTCGACCTGATTACCGCCGGCGACGTCTCCCAATCCATCTCCTACAAAAACAGCAAGGGGGAGCAGTGGACCAGCACCATCGTCGACGTCCTCACTCATGTGGTGATCCATTCGGCCTACCATCGCGGACAGATCGCCAGCCACATGCGCGCCAGCGGCCAAACCCCCGCTTACACCGACTTCATTCACGGCGTGCGCCAGGAACTTTTTAAGTAAGCGGGTCAAGCAACGCAGGGAATCGCAATGGAAACACGTCTTAAAACGTTGAACATTCTCTTTGTTTTCGGCGTCATCGTTCTGCTCTTCGTCCTTGTCACCTGGCCCAGTCCGTGGAACGTGCAGCGCTATGTTGGGACCGTGCTCGCGATCGTGGGAATCAGCTTGGTCGCGCTCGCTCGCTATCAGCTGGGCCCGTCGTTTTCGGTGAAGGCTAAGGCTCATCAACTCGTCACCTCCGGGATTTACTCGAAGATTCGCAATCCGATTTACGTGTTCGGCCTGGTCACGTTCACTGGAGTCGCTCTGGTGCTGCAGAAACCCGCGTTCTGGATTGTTCTCCTGTTCGTGGTGATCCTTCAGACCATCCGCGCCCGCAAGGAGGCCCGCGTCCTGGAGGATGCTTTCGGGGAACAGTATCGCGAATATCGCCGCAAAACGTGGTTTTAGCCAGCAGCGGCGCTTTGCCGCGAACCCGCCGAAGACGTAATATTTCAGCGATGAAAAAACTGCCTGTGATTCTTCCCGCGCTGTTTTCCGCTTTTTTGTTTGCCGCCGATCAACCGAAGATTCCGCCTATGCCGGGAGCGGTAGCCAACAATGCCGTGGCAGTGCTGAAGAATGGAATTGAAATTTATTCAGTCATGGGAATCGGTCCCAAGAAAACCTGGGATGACATCACCAACAAGATGTATATTCTCCGGCTCTCGTCGAAGAAGTGGGTCGAAGGCAGGGCCATCCCGGGGGTCGCGGGACGCCTGGGCGCTTCAGCCGTCGGCGCTCGCGGGCAAGTTTTCGTTTTTGGCGGATTTGTGGTGGATGGCCAGGGAAATGAGATTACGGTCGGCGACGTGAACTCTTACCGTCCCGACGACCATCGCTGGTACCGCGCCGCCGACATTCCCGTCCCGGTCGACAGCGCGGTCATCGGCGTGTTTCGCGATCGCTACATTTATCTGGTCGGCGGTAAATCGAAAAATGGGCCAGTGAACATCGTGCAAGTCTACGATGCCGAGAAAAATACCTGGAGCCAGGCCAGTCCCTTTCCCGGCACGCCCGTCTTTGGTCACGCCGGAGGCATCGCCGACGATGCCATCGTATTTGTCGATGGCGCCAAGATCGATCCCGACAAGAAAGACGGCAGTTCCTACGTCGCCTCCGACGAATGCTGGCTCGGTAAGATCGATCACAAAGATCCCAACAAGATCGATTGGACCAAACTGCTTCCCCATCCCGGTAAAGCTCGCTTCGGCATCTTCGCTGGCGGAGGCGAGAAGGAACACAAAATTTTCTTCTCGGGCGGCACCGCCACTCCCCACAACTTCAAGGGCGTCGGTCCCGACGGCAAACTCGGGACGATCTCTCCGCTAACTTTTGTTTTTGAAGTCCATGGCAACCGTTGGGATACGATTAACGCCGAAACTCCCGACCCGCGCACCGATGGACGAGGTGTCGTACAAACTCCACTCGGGCCGCTCGTACTGGGCGGCATGCTCAAGAATCAGGCAATCACGGCGAACGTATTTGCCCTGTCGAAAAAATAGAAATCCGCCACCCGAATGGGCCCGCGAAAGAAGAAGCGGCGTCGAAAACCGAACGCCGCCCCATTGATTCGCTGTGTTGTCCGCGCTATTGCGTTGCACTATGCGCAAACGCAATATTCAGCCCGGTCGTAAAGATCAAGTCGTTTTTTTTCGCGCTCAGCGGAGGATTCGTCACGTAGATGTCACCAAACTGATTTTGCCAGCCTAGCCATTTGCTGATCTTCGTTACAGTTCCGATATTGAAGGTCCAACGGTACTGGCCCGTGTGCTGCAGGTCCGGATAGAAATACACGTTTTGCGTAATCACCGTGCTCTTGCCCATCTTTTGCGTCAACTCCTCGCCCAGGGTGAGAGCCACGAATTTGTTGGTGATCCCATAAGATGCGAAAACCGGAGGCACGCTTCCTACTACTAGCGGACCGTTCGAATAGGTTTCGTGGGTGTAGTTCACGCCACCTAGTAAATTCAAGATGGTGGCACCGTTGTTGATCGCGTGAAAACCCAAACCACCGCCGTAAACCCCGCGCAGGTCGAGGAACTGCAGTGCGTTGGCCATGAAGTCCGCGCCCACAAACGCAAACAGCCGCGGATTCAAATTGTGATCGTAACGGATTCCCCCAGTCTGCAGGCTGGCAACGTCGCTCGGAGTCGCCAGGTCATTCGTTGTATTGATCGAACTGGCATAGAGCGTGATCTTGTCGCTGGCTGTGGGATGCGTCGCGTTGAAAGACAGCGCCAGATTTTCCGTCTGGGCGTTTCCACGAGCCACGGAAAAGCCCACATCGATTCCACCGTCCCAACCGTTCAGCAGCCCGGGATGCGCGTACTTTTGATACGCCTCCTCGCTGCGGATCTCGGTCACATCCTCTTTCGGCGCTTCCACCGTGCCAGCAGTCTTGGTCGCAATCTCAACCTTGCCCTCGGACGTCGTCACCGGGCCAACCGCCGTCTTGCCGCCCTTCAAACCGACATGCAGGATCTGGTCACTCTTGATTTCCTGAATCGCTTCATAATTGATGGTCACGTCGCCCGCGGCGTCGGTATGAATCACCAGCGTCTTGCCGTCCGATTTCACAACGGTGCCTGTCAAGCGGTCTCCGTTTTTCAACGTAACCTGATCCGCAAACAAAGTTGAGGAAACTACAAGAAGGGCAGCCAGCAGCAGCACTTTCACCTTACACACGTTCTCCAACCTCCAAAGTGGCAGACATTTGAGGGGGAAAACCCCATGGGGGTTGCCTCAGACAAAAATAGGGATGAAGCGGCGATCAAGCAGCTGGATGCTGCTGCAAACGGGCTGGATCAGGCCTTAGTATCGGGCTTCTTGCTCGAATCTGTCGGAGTCGGCGCGGAGGAGTTATCCTTCATGCCTTCTTTCAAGGCGCGGATTCCCTCGCCCAAACCCTTGCCGAGTTCCGGCAATTTCTTGGGCCCGAACACCAGCAGAGCGATAAAGAAGATCACTACCAGGTGCAGCGGTTGAAATAAACCTTCTAACATCGGAGCCTCCAATGGGCTGGTTTCCCAATCTCTAATCATACGCTATCGGATGCCCAGGGGAAAGGCCAACCGAACTTGACCGCTCTTTTGACGGTCCTTGTCCATCTGTACCCTGCCACCCGCCGACTCATCGGTGAATCCAGCCACGGCGAGTTGTGATTTCAATCACACTCGGCCCCGCCCAGACCCTGCACGCTGCCCAGACATCTCCCTGTGCTGGTTACCTCCGTGATCTTACTTGCGGGTTCGTCGGCGGGCTATGTTTTCGTAGGGGGCTTGGGAGGAGTCAGCGATCGCACTCCTCAAACGCCGCCGCCAAGCAAGCCAATCCTTGTGTTGGGGAGTCCGGTGAGAGTTAAGCCTGCATTCTTCGTGCTGCTGGTCAGCCTGACAGCCGCCGTTGCCGCCCAAACCGTCGAAAATCAATCTGGCAATGTTCCACCCGCCCACCGTCAAGCGGTTAATACCACGCAACTTACCGCATGGCTCGCTGCAGGGGTTCCGGGCAGCCGCCTGGCTCGCGTCGTCAGCGAACGCGGCTTGGCTACCCTGCCCACAAATAACGAGTTGCACCAACTGGAGGCGGCCGGAGCTGGCAAGGAGTTGATGCGAGTGGTCAGTTCCGGAAACGTCCAATCCGTCAGGATCGGGCCTGCCATTCCTGCCTCCCTGTTGAAAGCCGCCACCGAAATCCGGCAACAGAAATTCCCTGAAGCCGAAGTCGACCTGCGCGAAGCGCTCGGTTCCGACCAGCAAAATTCGGCTTTGCACTTTGCCCTGAGTGGCGTTTATCGCCAGCAAGAGAAATGGGACGAGGCCTTCGACGAACTCGAACAGGCTCTGCGCCTCATGCCCGATCTCTCGGATAATCACGCAGCCCTGGCCTACCTGTTTTATCGCCTGGACGACGGTCCGAACGCCATTGGCGAGGCGCGTACCGCGCTCAGTCTCGATCCCAATAACGCTGACGCCTATCAATACCTCGGCCTTGGTCTTTATTCCAATTATCAGTACCGGGCCGCGGTCCATGCCTACGCCGAGTCGCTAGGCCGCGATCCCAACAACGCCGACACTTACTACGACATGGGCATTGCCCTCCACGCGGACGGAAACCTGCCCGGCGCGATCTCGGCGTATCAACGCGCCATTCGACTGCGGCCGGAATTTTGGGAGGCTCACTCCAATCTAGGTCTGATCCTGCACGAACAGGGAAACCTGGATGAGGCAGTGACCGAATATCGCGAGGCCAAGCGGATCGCTCCCAGCGAAGCTTCCGTGCAGAACAACCTTGGCAATACCTATTGCGACCAGGGCAATTACCGCCTCGCGATCGAGGAGTTGCAGTCGCTGTACAGCAAGCATCCCGAGTGGCAGCAGGGGCACGCATGCCTGGCCAGCGCCTACATGGCCCAGAAGGACTACGACGCCGCGGTCGAACAACTGCGCCTGGCTCTTCTCCAAAATCCAACTGGGTCGACCGAGCACCGCATTCTTGGCCAGGCCCTGATGCTCGCAAGTAAACCGGAAGACGCGCTGCGGGAACTTCGGCTGGCCGTTTCACTCGATCCCAGTTCGGAAGCAGCGCATCACCTTTTGGGCACGGTGTTGTTTCAGGAACAACAACCGAGCGCCGCGGAGAAGGAATTTCGCGAGGCCCTCCGCTTGAATGCCTCGGCCGACAATCACTATGCGCTGGCCGCCTGCCTGATCAGCATGGATCGCAACGAAGAGGCGTTGGCGGAACTGGAATCGGCCGCACGGCTCGATCCCGAGCGCGCCCTGTATCGCGCGCGCCGCGAAGAGCTTCTGAAAGTAATGAAGGAAACAAAGACGCAATAGCTCGCGTAGCGAAAGAACGGAATAGCTCACGTAGCGACAGCCGCCTCGGCTGTCGAGGTGTTCGCAATCGAAGCGGAACCGATTGACCACTGGAGACTGATGATGGCGACCAACGGTACGCAATCGAAGCAAGCAGCCGGCAACGCAGCCGCCGTTCAAGCGGCGCTGGCCCGGGAAACCTCGTCCGCGCTCGAAGGGGATTCCCCACGCAAGATCGCGGGCTACGGCTTGCCCTGCGCCAAATGCCATCTTTACTATCCTGCCGATCTCGATGCCTGCCCGACCTGCAAACATAACGAGCGCGTTTCTCCAATCGCGCCCAAAGCACCGCCGCGAGTCTCGCAAGCTGTAACCGAACCGATTCCCGACACCACGGTCGTCGAACAAGAGCGTGAGGAATTTCTGCGCCAGTTCAAGTCGCAACTTTTGGAAGCCCACGCTGAAGTAGTCAACGTTCCCGAATCGTTCTGCAAGTTCGGGGAACATCATTCCGGAGAACAGGCGCCCGCCGAAATCTGTCAGGCCTGCTACGAGCGCGTGCAGGAGCGAGTCGACATTTATGAAGCCGCCCTGCATCTCGACCTGAAAGAAGCGGCGCAGATTATTTACGACGCGGTCTGGGCCGATCCGTCCGATCCCAGCAAGACTTATCAAAACGCGGCCAGCGCCCTGCTGACCGAACTGCGCAAGCGCGCCGGAATGACCACGGTGCTGGGTCCGTTCCAACCTTTGTCACACTGAAACGCTGTAAGTCGTTGAGTCTCCGTGCAAGTGATTGAAAAGTCGTAGGAGGCCTCTCCGAGGCTCCAGGACGCAGAATTTTCCAGTGGAAGTACTCTAGGCTGCTCGCGATGTCGTTCATCGCAGGAAGGTCGTTTCCGGCCTCGCAAATGCCATTCCTGGCGACGGGCGACCCGCGCTTTGTGGTCAGGCAATTCGGATTGGTTGATATACGTACAAATATGTAAGCAATCGAACTTTCGGCAGTTTTGCCCTATTCCGTCTTAATGCTGACCCACTTCTTTCCCGCATAAAGCTTGTAGCCTGAGGCGTCCTCGACCAGTTTTAGCGGGACCGCATGCTGCAGAGCGCGCTCAGTTTCGGCGGGAGCGCTGAGGACGTCGTTGTTGGCCACATCCATCACAATGAACTTTCCATCCGCCGAGAATCCAAAGCCATATTCACCCGGCTTCAGCTCTGATCCTCCAATGTTCAGCGTAGTTTCGGTGATGAGCATGCCCTGGTATTTCTGCTGGATCGCCGTGGAATATCCGGAGGCATCGACCAGGGCAGCCAGCATCATCTTGCCATCGGCCAACTGAAAGCCGGCCGAGTTGCGCACCTGCACCGGAGCCTTCTGCCCGCGGAAGAAATATTCCGCCGGCACCGCTTTCTTCAGTTCGTCCATGCTTAGCATGTGTTTCGAAGCCTGCTGCGCGACAGCAGTTGCCAGCATGATGAGGGTGACCCCGCCTAGAATCGCCAGACGCCTGTTCTTCATCAGAATCCTCGAGAGTGAGATGGAAAAAGTGCTGCGGGGGAACTCTACCCGTTCCGCGTGTCGGGCGCAAATCAGCGGGTGCGTTTAATTCCGTTTGGCCGCAAGATTCGGATAGTCCACTTTTCCGCCCCGCCGTAGGCTTTTCTTACTATGACCACCAATGCCATACTCACAGCGGAAAGCGTAATGCCCGCCCGTCAACCCAGAGCCGAAACGCAGTCTGCCGCGAGCCAAGACCCGCCGATCAAAGTTCCGCCGAGCCAAGACTCGCCGAGGGATGATCCGCGCTGGCAGGCTGTGCTGGGGCGCGATGCCGCCCACGATGGCGAATTCGTTTTCGCAGTTTCGAGCACGGGAGTGTATTGCCGGCCTTCGTGTCCCGCGCGCCGTCCGCGCCGCGCGAATGTCCGGTTCTTCCGTGCGCCGGAACAGGCCGAGCAAGCGGGCTATCGCGCCTGCCTGCGTTGCCGGCCAAAATCGTTGAGCGGCAACCGCGAGTCCGACGCGGTGAAATCCATCTGCCGCTTTATCGAGCAGCATCTCGACGAGCCGTTGACCCTGCAACGCCTGAGCAAGGAATTCCGTCAGAGCCCGTTTCACTTACAGCGCCGCTTCA
This sequence comes from uncultured Acidobacteriaceae bacterium, assembly GCA_963708335.1. Taxonomy (GTDB): domain Bacteria; phylum Acidobacteriota; class Terriglobia; order Terriglobales; family Acidobacteriaceae; genus Sulfotelmatobacter. The sequence continues at coordinate 1,736,882 of OY970205.1, forward strand.
AAGCGGTGCTCGGCATTACGCCGCGCGAATACGCCGACTCCTGCCGCTTGCGCATGCTCAAGCGCAATCTGCAGGCCGGAGATTCGGTGACCCGCGCCATGTACGACGCGGGATACGGCTCCAGCAGCCGGCTTTACGAGCGTACCGCGTCGCAGCTGGGCATGACGCCTGATAAATACCGCCGCGGCGCCATCGCCGCCACCATCCGCTATAGCTGCGCCGATTCCCCACTGGGGCGAATGCTGATCGCCGCAACCGAACGCGGCATTTGCTCCATCCAGTTTGCGCGCTCGGATAGCGAACTGATCGAGGGCCTGAAGCGCGAATTTCCCTTCGCTGCTCGCAAGCTGGATGAAGGCGGCCTGCAATCGTGGACGCGAGCTCTACTGCGGCACATGCGCGGCAAGGATTTGGATGCTTCGCTGCCGCTGGACATTCGCGCCACAGCTTTTCAGCGTCGCGTCTGGACTTACTTGCAATCGATTCCATTCGGCGCCACACGGTCCTACAGCCAGGTTGCCAAGGCCATTGGACAGCCCAGCGCTTCGCGCGCGGTCGCCCGCGCTTGCGCTACCAATCCGGTTGCAGTCGCGATTCCGTGCCATCGCGTGGTTCGCGAGGACGGCAGCATGGGCGGCTACCGCTGGGGCATCGAGCGCAAGCAGGCGCTGCTGGCGATGGAACAGAAAGAATTGTAAGGCGGCGAAGCTGCGCTTGACACCAGGTTGCCGCTCTCCTAGGCTGAAGAAAGATACTGTTGAGGTCCAAGATGGATTTGGTTCCCCTGAAGCCAGAGCGCAAAGCGCAATTAGAGGAGTATGCGCGGCGACGTGGGCAGGACCCTGCCGTGGCACTCGATGAAGCGCTGGCAACCTATCTCGAATGGGAGCGGCAGGATTTTGACGAGGCGGTGGAAGGAATCCGCAAAGGGCATGAGGACGTAGCAGCAGGACGCACCCGACCGGCCGCCGATTTTCTTTCCAAGACGGCCCAAAAGTATGGCCTTCCGATCTAGCATCGACGCTGACGTTGTAAACGTCCTTCACATCCGTCACGGCCGCCGGAAGCCCCTTTCGGAGCGATGAAGTCAGCCTGCGGCCGTTCGACGAGTCACCAGCGCCCAATTCACCAAGCCGAGTGCTATCGTCGCCAGCAGAATCAGCGACTGGCCGAAGTCGACGCGCGTCACGAGAATCGCGCACATGACGACTGCGATGCCCGCGAGGAAATTACCGGCGGGTAAGCGGAATCCCGCATCTCCCACGCGCTTGCGACGGAGCACCGGGAGCGCGGCACAGCACACCGCGTAATAGAGCAGGCGTGCGACTGCGGAGATCGTTACATTCCACTTGAATTCGCCGCTGAGAGCAAAAGCCCATACCAGCGCCGCGAATACCAGAATCGAAACATAGGGCGTATGAAATCGCGGGTGCACCGCCGCGAACGCCCGCGGGAAGTCTCCCTGTTCGGCGAGCGCAAACGTTACCCGCGGCATGCCGAGAATTTTTGCGCTCAAATATCCATAGAAGGAAATCAGCGCGCCCACCGCAACTAATGCCGCGCCGAAAGAGCCGACAGCGACTCGAGCCACATCCGCCAGCGGACGCTCGCTGTGCGCGGCCCCGGGAAGCACTCCGACGACGACCCATTGAATGAGGACGTAGACTACGGTGCACACCAGAAGCGCGGCGAACAGTGCAAAGGGAGCGTCGCGGCGCGCGTCTTTGGCCTCGCCCATGGGCGCGAGCGCGGTTTCAAATCCTCCATAGGCGAAGACGAGCAACAATACGGCCTTCAGCCACTGACTGGTGGTTAAGGTGGCTGGCGCGGCGGGCGAGATCGCTCCGCGATGCGCTGCCAGTACGAACAGCCCCATGACTATGACCGCAAACAGCGGCAGAAGCTTCGCCGCGGTGAAGAAATTACTGACCTGCGTGCCGGCACGCACGCCGCGCACGTTGATGAACGCCAGCAGCCCAACGAGAAAAGTGAGGATGAGAGCGCGAGGAACTGGATCCGTGGCGTGCGGCCAGAATTCGCCAAGATAAATCACAAACAAATTGGCGTTCGCGGCCGGCGCAGCCACCTGCCCGAGCAGGAGCATCCATCCCATTTGAATGCCCATGCCGCGCCCGAAGGCCGCGCGAGCGTACAAATAAGGTCCGCCCGCCTGCGGAAAGCGCGACGCGACCTCGGCGAAGCAGCCAAAGATGATCCCCATCCCCACTCCGGCAAGGAGTACGGCCAACGGGCTGAATTTCCCGATCAGGCCGGCTACGGTTGAGGGCAGGCCGAAGACGCCGCTGCCGATCACGGAATTCACTACCAGCGCGGTGAGGCTCCAGCGGCCGATCGCGCGCACGAGTTGCCGGCTGCGAGCGGCCGATGTTGCGGAGACTGGCGGAGGCGTTTCGGGCATCGCGTGGTTTTATCACAAATTCGCGTGTAGCGACGAGGGCACGAGGTGCGCGACGCGGCTCTGATTTCGACTTCGCTGGGGAGACCTCCGACGTCTGACCTCGTCAAGCTGGAGATCGGCATACGATCACCCGCAGCCGAGGCGGCTGTCGCTCCGTGATCTTGTGGTGACTTTGGAGCAGAGGCCGAATGCACTTATGGCTGCTCCGGGCTAATTGTGCCGTCGAATATACATCGCGAATACTTCGCGGAACGTGAAAAGCCGCGCCAATCGAGGGGTTTTCGCGGAGTGACTTTTGCCGGACCAAAGTAACGCGCAGAATTACCAAAGGCGCATGCCCGTGGGACATCTATTCGCTTGCAGGTGCCGATGAGATGTTTAACACGTAAACCGAATGGCCATCGACGATATGGACGACCTTCACCTCCGAATTGCGCGCGTGACCGAAGACCTGCGGACAATCCAGCAGGAGCTCAACTGCGCCGCCATGCAAGCTCCCAGCGACCCGGAACTCATGGAAGCTTTGAACTCGCTTTCGGAAACCGAGCCCATCGAAGTCTTGCGCTCGGCTCTCGACCAGATGCGACATTTCCTGTGGTTCTATTCGCAGGTCATGAGCAACGAGCCGGAGCTTGGGGACAAATTACGGCAGGCGGGACCGGTGCAGACTGGCGACGAGGAGACTTCAAAGTCAGGCAGTGCTTTTCTGGACCAGTTGTCGCGGGCCGACGAACTCATGCTGCTGCATCACCTGGCCGACGCCAGACGCCGCAAACCAAACTAATTCACGATCCCAGGCTCCTGGAAAAACGTAGCTCGCTACGTCTATTTCGCCATGAGCAAGCCCTCGCCTAGAAACCCTGCCCTCCCACAATCGTTTTGCGTACTTCTCCCGCCGGGCTCAGAACGTTGAAATCCGCAGCCGCACCCGGAACTAAGGCTCCCTGACCCTGCAATCCCGCGGCCTGCGCCGGATTCAGCGTGGCGGCCCGCACCGCATCGCGCAGGCTCCAGTCGGAAAACTGCATCACATTGCGCACGGCGCGATCCATGGTGAGCACGCTGCCGGCCAGGCTGCCGCCCGAGGTGCACTTGCCGTCTTTGACATCCACTTCGATGGGGCCGAGCAGGTAACGCCCGTCGGGCATGCCGGTCGCGGAGATGGCATCCGTAATGAGCACCGCGCGTTCGTGTCCCTTGGCTCGCAGAAAAACTTTCACGACGTGGGGTTCCACGTGAATTCCATCGACGATGATGTCGGCGCTGATGCGGTCATCGCTCAGCACTTCGCCGATGATGCCAGGATCGCGATGATCGAGCGGGCGCATGGCGTTGAAAGTATGCGTGGCGTGGCGCGCGCCGGCCTTGACCGCGTCCTGCGCGATTGGCATCAGGGCGTCGGAGTGTCCGATGCTGACGCAAACTTTCCGGCGGGCCGCCTCCGCGATCACCTCCATCGCGCCGTCAATTTCGGGCGCAATGGTCAGCATGCGCACATGCCCGCGCGCAGCCTGCCAGAAGCGATCGAAGATTTCAATCGTTGGCGCGACTAGATTCTCCGGCGGATGCACTCCGCGCCGCTTGTGGCTGAGAAATGGCCCCTCGAGATGAATGCCCAGCGGACGTGCTTCCACGGATTTGTCGTTGACGGCGGCTTCGATGGCGTCGGCCAATCGGCCCAGAGCCGCGCAGGTAGCGTCGAGCGGCGCCGCAACCGTGGTTGGAAAATATCCAGTGACGCCGTGGGTAGCTAAGAACTTGCCCAAGCGCGGCAGATCGGACGGCGAGGCTCGCATTAGATCGACTCCAGTTCCGCCGTGCATGTGAATGTCAAGAAAACCCGGCGCCAGCACCGCGTCCCCGAAATCGACGAGGGAAGCATTGCCGGGAACTTCCTTGGTCGATCGCGAGGTCACTTCGGAAATTTCTCCATCCTCCACCAGTAGCAGTGGATTCTGGATTTCCTCGAGCGGAGTGTAGAGCTGGCGTGCGATGAATGCGGTTTTCATGAAGTCGGGAAGCGAAGACCTATCGTAGCCGCCGCTCGGATTTCAGACAACTGCGACCGGTGAATTCTCGGCTTGCGATCTCCCGACTTCTAACTTGCGATCTGCCGACTTCTAATATGAAGCCGGTCGGAATCGAGGGCATATCGCAATTAAATCTCGCCGACTGCCTCGTCAGCGAAGGGACGTTTCGAAGGGAAGTCACCTGGCGTGAATAAGGCTAGTCGCCGGGTGTTATAATTTTACGGTACCAGGAATTTTTGCGGCGGGCGGCCAGCAATTCCTCGATCGCCCCTGCACACGTCGGGGAGTGGCTCAGCCTGGTAGAGCACCTGGTTCGGGACCAGGGGGTCGGAGGTTCAAATCCTCTCTCCCCGACCAATTACTTCAATCCCGTCATTGAATTAGCGGACTTCCATTTCCCCAAGAAATCGGAACTTGGGTCAATTTGGGTCGTTTAAGCAAATCCTCAACCTTTTCCACCGCTGCCCGAGCATCCGCCGGGATCGAGTGCAAGTAAACCTCGCGGGTGATCTCCGAAGAGGAGTGCCCGAGAAGTGCTTGCACCGTACCCAGAGGTGTTCCGACTGCGTCCAGTAGCGTCGCGTTCGCATGCCGCAACCAGTGCCAATTCACGCCGACAAGCCCAAGCTTCTTGCACGTAGCCTTGAACTGGCGGTTCGTTAGGTTGTGCCGGTCGAACGCGCTGCCCTGGCGAGTGGCGAAAACCAGCGCTTCGGGATTCGCGACGCTTGGCTTTCGCTTTATCAGGATCTCAACTGCCTTTGACCCTAACGGCACCGATCGTTGACTGCGTGGAGTCTTGGGAACGTCGAAGTGACCGTCGTATACACTGTGCGTCACCCTCAATTCCTTTTTCTCCAGATCGATATTCCGCCAACGCAGCGCCAGCAGCTCGCCAATCCGCAGCCCCGTCAACACTAGCAACCAGGCTACGGATTGAGATGGTTCCGGCAAGGCATCGAGCAGTTCCTGAATTTTCCCAGGAGCAATTTCGGCCCTCTGCTTTGTCGGACCACGCCGAGGAAACCGAGTTTTCCGAACCGGATTACTCGGGATCAGCTCCGCCATCTCAGCTGCGCTCATCAGCGTCCCAAATGCAGTCCGTATACCTTTGACCGTTCTCCAGGACAGCCCGCTACGAAGCTTCGCAGAAATAAAATCCTGCACCACGTCGCGGTTGATGAGCCTGAGTTGCATGCCCCCGATGGCCGGGTAAACGTGCACCCGCAAGACATACTGGTAATGTTTCTTGGTTGAATGTTTGAGTGTAGGCAGCACTTCCGGCAGCCAGCGGTTCTCCGCGTATTCCCGAAGCGTGCACGAGGAACTAGGCCGATAGTCGCTGCTATTGAACAGACGCAGCCGATCTTGCAAAACCTGCTCGGCCTGCCTGCGTGTCGGAATTTCCGTGATCAAACCCAATATTTCGGATCGCCGTATACGGGTTACCGCTCCATCGGGTGCAATCACATCCTCGAAAAACCGTGCCACCCACACTTTTTTACGCTTGCCTCTCTTGTAAATAGAACCGCGCTGGAACCTCCTTCGAGTCATTTTTTCTCCTTCAAATGACCCGCCCAGCCTGGGTTCTGCGTCGGGTACAACGTAAACGTTGTATACGCCCGAGGCAAGTTAATTCCTCCTTGATTTGTAAAGCCACTCCAACACTTCTTCTTTGGAAAAGCGGAGGTATTTGCCGAGCTTGAAATGGGGCATGCGTTCAATTCCTCGGCGCCGGGTGCGTTCGTATACCCAAGAAATGGGGACTTTAAGCAATTGCGCGATCTCAGCAGGGCCGACCAGGCCGTCGTGGAATTCGCGTTCCGAAGATTGCGGCGAGGATGTATACAGCATTTCCGGGTTCCGAGCGTTATTAAAGATCGTCGTCACGGTGGACCTCGGTCACGATTCCGCAATTTGTCGCAGTTTAGAAAACAAATTCTCAATGCGCGCCTCGAGCAGCTTGCGCGTACGCTTCCTCTCTTTGTTGTCGGAAAACAGATCGAAAATGCTTTCCAGAGCATCGAGTTCTTTCCGAAGACCCCGGATCTCACCCAAGATGGCCTGGATTTTGTAGAGCACGTACGCATGATCTCGAAACGGCAAGTCTTTTTTCCCGAGCGTTTCAATTAATTCGGCGAGATTTTCAATTCCCTGGGGGCGTCGGATGAAGAGCTGGACCCCGCAAGGATCGCAGCAAAAGTAAGGTTTGCCGTTTTTGTCGATTCTCTTGCCGAGCCTTTTTCCACACAGTAGACAGGGAATGGCGCTCATGATTCGGTCTCGGGTCGTTGTCCATTGTCCGTGGGAGCGGAATTCAGACACGTATACGCGCGTTTAAGAGCGGTTTGCAGTTCTTCTGGTATCTGGGGATCGGATTCGTAGAGCGTGCGTATACAGTCATTGCATATTAGAACAACGGAAGAACACTTCTGACGACGCGGTCTAACACCAACCGTCGAGAGCACAAACGCGAGCGAATACTGCGCGGGGTCGCCACAGAATTCACACTTTTTGCTGCTCACCCGTGCTCCATCCAAATTGTTCGTGTGCACGTCCAATGTAGAACTCTCCTCAATTGCCAATTGGCTCGCCTCTTGCTCCAATCGATGCGTGTCGTTCATAAGACTCCTGATCGAGTTTGACTAATCGCTCAACGAACATTGATCCTTTGCGACGCTTATCTGTAATAAACCGCCGAGTTTTCGATCGCTCGCCGTCTGACCCATTGGCGCTCTGAACCCGGGTCACGATTTTGAGATCGAACTTCCCCTCGTCACCGGTTAACACGGCTACCCAGGCGCATTTATCGGCTGTATACAAAATCGAAGTCACACTGATGCGGCCATTTCGCCACTCCAACAGCACAAAATTGGTCAGGTTCAACATGGCGCTTCCTCGGGAATCTTTTTCGCGGCCGGTGATCTTCGCAGCGCTTCCAAGTCAACTCGGCCCTCCTTTTCAAGATCCTTCACAAGCTGAAGTGCGCAATTTCTGGGATAACCGAGGCGTCCATTGCAGCCAGGGCAGAGCGGCGATGCGGTCGGCTCATCATCCTTCCTTGTTTCCGGTGCGTTGTAGAAGATGCCCATCGTGTGCACGCGCCGCACGCCGTTAAACGCGAGCTCAAGTTCGGCCAAACGCTCCGGAGGGTACGTCGAGACATGTTTGGAGGTGTACTTGAGGGCGTGACCTAAAGCGCGTGCAAAATCCGGCACGCCATCGCTAAACGGAACGGGCTCAACTACGACGCGGTAATCACCATTACCTCGAACCTCGGACCAAATTGCCGATACCAGCTTCAGAGGCAAATAGGGGCCTAGCCAAATCCCGTGGCAGTGCAGATTGGTGTTGAAATCCTGCAGTTTTCGATTCCAGCCCCCAAATTCATCGCACCAAAGAACGCCGAATTGAGACGCATTGATCTCCAAGCGCTTACAGACCAGACGCAGCGTGATCCGCACATCGCGATTAAACTGCCGAATCTCCTCTGCGCTGGGGATACGCCCGAGATTCGCTGTCGTGAAAGTAAACGTCGCGAGTACCACGCTTGGCCTGAATCCATCGCGGCACATTAACCGTTGCACAATTTCCTGCAACCGAATGTACTTTGCGAACAACCGGACAAAGACTTGATTGCCGCAATATCTGCAATATCGATTCCCGCAGTAGAAGCGGACGTACCCCTTTAACCCGCAATCAAGGCAGTCCATCGGTCGTGCCGTCACGGCGCAATTCAGCAAGCGATTTGCCTTGCGCTCCAGCGCCCGAGATTTGCAATTCAGCTTTCGCGCCAACCACATCTGGAAATTGGTCTCTGCGTCAGCATCGGCAGCAAGAAACGCCTCAAGTTCGCTGGCATCCTCTGGTTTTCGCTTGAGCGACTGGCAATACAACTTTCGTTCTCGTGCTTCGTCCACGAACGCGGCAAGGTTCCGAGCCGTGTCGAGCAGATGGAGAGTCTGCTGCTCCTGCTCAGGTGATGAAACAGGCTTTACAAAGACCTCCCCATTGTCCGACTGCCCTATAAGCTCGGGGAGGACAAAATCGCGCCATGACAGAGTAGGGCGACAACCCCTTGATCCCTTTGCTTTAGCACCAGATGCCTTCTTATTCGTGTCAGGTCGTATTGGGATGGGACCAAACAGGCCTGGCTCAAAGTCCTGAAGCGCCGTTGCGCTTGCGTCCACGAGCGAATTGGCGTCAAAAGCCACTTATTGACACCTCAAGTCGGAATCTTCACAGTCAACGTAGTCCAGGTCTTGGTACGGAGTGCGGCAGAACAGGACTTCGCCGCACTCGTGGCAATCAATGATTCCGTCGGGGTTTGTAACCCACTTACCGTGACCCCGGCGTCGACATTCATCCATTTTGTCCAGGATTGCGAAATCCTTTGGATGAGTTTTTCGGCTGATTCTTTCTATGCGCACGATGTTCCCTCCAAACACTCTTCACAGACGAATTGGCCTCAGAAGTCACTTATTCGCGTCTCTACAAGTAAGAATTGGGGCTTCGCCCCAAACCCCCGCCGGCCGCTTCGCGGGCCGCCCAGGGGCTTCGCCCCTGGACCCCAGACAGACTCTTTGAATCCTTGCCCGGCATCTCTGTATACGCGGGCTGTACACTGGCGGGCGGGCTCCGCGTGCCGGTTTAAGTCGCGGGATGTGAGGTCTGTCAGTCGCCACAGCGCCCGCACATTCACGTTCGCGAAGCCCAACCCGTAAGACGATTGCATATGCGTAAATTACCTGGACGGCCGACCAAGAACCCGACAACTTCGCGATCAAAAACTGTCGCTTCTGAGAAACAACGAAGCCGAGCTCTGCGTGGAATTCTCGCGGGGATGCTGCGGTTTATCCGGAGAGAGAGACCACTTCCAAACATCAAAGGGGATCTTTCATCATGGATTGTTCAGCTGCACAGCCTAACAAGGCACGAAGCAGGGGAATCTGACAGGGCCAGGTCCGAGCTCCAGAAAACCCTCGGTAATTGGATTGAACAAATAGCAGGTCTCGAACTGGATTTGAGGAAGACAGAAGCCGCAGTTACGAAGGCCAGACAAACTAGAGATGGGATCAACGCGGAAGAAATGAAATCCCTTTACCACGGGGATAAGCGAGAGTTTGAATCCCAATTCCAGCAGAAGACTCGTGAGGTAATAGACGCGTTCTCAGTGCCGCCTGAGTTACCAGCGATAAAAGAATTCCTTTCGCTCGAAGGCTCATTAAAAATGTTACGGGCTATTCGCGCGGTGGCAATCTGCTTGACAATTCACATAACCCATCCCTTGCTGTTGATCAGACGTGCAGCGAAGGGAGATCGGCAGTCAACGCTGGACCTTATCAAGATTGACAAACTCTTTCTTCACGACAACTGTACTGAGAGAGTGATCAAGGATGCTGAACTCATGAACGATCACTCTTTCCTCCAGCAACTCGCCCGAGCACAGAACTATCAGCCGAAACTTCGAGGCAGGGATATTCAACACCTCTACTTCTATTTGCTTTTTCTACTCGAAGAATTGGGGAATAGCCTACCGACGGGATACGAATTGTGGCGAATCCTCGATCCTCGCGCGCGTGAATACGATTCCCTAGATGCGTTTGAAAGAGATTTTCAACGCCGTCGTAAAGATTTCGAGCAGATGCTCAATGAGATTGCTGCGGAAACCTAGCAGAAGAAGCCGTAGAGGGCGAAAAAAAGTCGAACTCTACGGAAGTTCGCCGTCAGTCTGCTCCGTCAGATCTTCCTCCACAACTTCTCCTTTAGCGTCGCGATCCCATTTATCCAGCAGCAAAAAGAAGCGTTTCAGTTCCGAGATCGCATAATCATCCAGGGCAAGCTCGTTTCCTTTTCTCGATTCGTGGAATTTGCTCACTCCGCTCTCCTTCATCCTTTCGATCAAAGCTCAGTGAAGTTGTACCAAAATTACACCTATTCCAAAAACCGGACGTATCCAAATAGTTTGGTGTACCTTGTCGCCACTGTGCGATAATGCGCGTTCTTCCCCACAAAACTTTGAGGTGTCTCTTTGGCTAACGGAACTGTTCCCCTGGGCTTTGAGTCAAAGCTCTGGGCAGCGGCGGATGCGCTGCGCAACAACATGGACGCGGCGGAGTACAAGCACATCGTCCTAGGTCTCATCTTCCTCAAATACATCTCCGATGCGTTCGAAGCGAAACATGCCGAGCTGGAAACACAACGCAATCAAGGTGCCGATCCAGAAGATCCCGACGAGTATCGAGCCGTAAGCATTTTTTGGGTTCCGAAGGAAGCTCGATGGTCTTACCTTAGAGCAAACGCCCCGCAACCGAAGATCGGAACCATCGTTGATGACGCGATGACTGCCATCGAGCGGGACAATCCAGCGCTGAAGAGCGTCCTGCCGAAGGACTATGCGAGGCCCGGACTAGACAAGTATCGGCTCGGCCAGCTAATCAATCTGGTTAGCGACATCGGTCTCGGCAGTCCCGCCGATCGGGCGAAGGACATTCTAGGTAAGGTCTACGAGTATTTCCTCTCCCAGTTCGCCTCAGCAGAGGGGAAGAAAGGTGGACAGTTCTACACGCCGTCGCACGTCGTCCGGATTCTGGTCGAAATGCTCGCGCCGTACAAGGGCCGTGTCTACGATCCCTGCTGCGGTTCCGGCGGAATGTTCGTCAGCAGCGAGAAGTTCATCGAGGCGCACAGTGGAAGGCTTGGCGACATTTCCATTTATGGTCAAGAGTCGAACTACACCACGTGGCGCCTAGCGAAGATGAACCTGGCTATCAGGGGCATCGATGCCCAAATTGCCCACGGCGATACTTTCCATAACAACCGCCACCCCGATTTGAAAGCTGACTGGGTAATGGCGAATCCGCCCTTCAATGATAGTGACTGGAGGGGTGAACTATTAAAGGAAGACAAGCGATGGATGTACGGCGTGCCGCCGGTTGGCAATGCTAACTTCGCATGGGTGCAGCACTTTATCTACCACCTTACGCCCACGGGGTTCGCCGGATTCGTTCTCGCCAATGGCTCCATGTCGTCGAACCAGTCGAATGAAGGCGAAATTCGCAAGAACATCATTGAGGCCGACCTTGTGGACTGCATGGTCGCTCTGCCTGGGCAACTCTTCTATGCGACGCAGATTCCCGTCTGCCTTTGGTTCCTTGCCCGAGCCAAGAAAAATGGTCGGTTTCGCGACCGGCGCGGAGAGACTCTCTTTATAGATGCTCGCAAGATGGGAACACTAACTGACCGCGTGCACCGTGAGTTGAGCGACGACGATGTGACGAAGATCGCCGGAACGTATCACGCTTGGCGAGGCGACCAGAGCGCCGGAACATACGCCGATGTGCCCGGGTTCTGCAAGGCCGCGAAAATCGATGACATCCGCAAACGCGGTTGGGTGCTTACGCCCGCACGTTTCGTCACGAGTCAGTCAGCCGAGGCCGACGGAGAGGAATTTGAGGAAAAGATGAAGCGGCTCACCGCGACCCTTCGGGAGCAGATGGAGGAAGCAGCCAAGATGGATGCGGCTATCGCTGCCAATCTGAGGGAACTAGGCTTTGGAGACTAAACCATTTACTAACCCAACAGCTCTGCCGCCGGCACCATCGGGCTGGCAGATCACCGCGATTGAAGACCTGTGTCTCAAGGTCACAAGTGGCGGAACTCCATTGAGAAGTGTTGACCGCTTCTATCGGGAAGGGACCCACTCTTGGTTCAAGACTCAGGAGTTACGTGACTGCGTTCTCCTCGACTCAGCCGAGAAGATTACTGACGAAGCCTTAATAGAGTCTTCTGCGAAACTTTTCCCCAGAGACACGGTGCTCATGGCGATGTACGGCGACGGGAAGACAATCACGGGTTTAGGCATTCTCGCCGCCGAAGCGGCCACGAACCAAGCCTGCTGCGCCATGATTCCCAATGATCGATTCTGCAATTCAAGATTTCTGTTCTACGCGCTGATGAATCATCGGCTCGATTTCATTCGGATCGCGACCGGGGGAGCCCAGAGAAACTTGAGCGGGAAACTGATCCGCCGATTTGCAATCAATACTCCACCGTTGTCAGAGCAGCGGGCTATTGCGTACACCCTTGGGACTCTGGACGAGAAGATCGAACAGATCCGTCGTATTGGCCAGACTCTGGATGGCATCGCCCGGGCGTTATTCAAATCGTGGTTCGTGGACTTCGATCCCATCCGTGCTAACGCACATCATCGTGATCTTGGCCCATCCAATAGCGTCGCGAACTTGTTTCCAGATTCGTTCGAAGAGTCAGAACTGGGAAAGATCCCGAAGGGGTGGGCAGCTGTTGAACTCGACAGCCTACTCACGTCCAGCAAATCTAGAATTGGCCAAGAGGAAGCGCCCGAATATTCTGCAACTGTGACCGGGCTGATGCTCCGCGACCGCCAGTTCAACAAGCAACTATCCAAATCTAGGGAAAAGAACAAGCGAATCGAAAGTGGCGATCTGGTCTTTGGCCTGAGCAGGCGGGTCCTAAACTTCGGCCTCATGCGCGAGGAGGTCGGGTCTGTCAGTCCAGTCTACGAGATTTTCCGGGTAGATAGGCAAAAGTGCATTCCTGAGCTTTTGGAATCCCTTATCCGCGTGAATATGCATGCCTTCCTCGACATCCTAAAACCGGCTGCCCGTGAAGGACAGTCTGTTGACCGACTACACCTCCTAAAGAAGCGCGTAGCCCTCCCCAGCAAGAACGTACAGGAAAGACTATACGCAGCATTGGACTTGTACAGACGACGAGCGAACTCCCTCCAGTCAGAGTCCGCAACACTCAGCAAGATCCGCGATACGTTGCTGCCCAAGCTCATTTCCGGCGAGCTCCGTATCCCTCATACCGAGCGAATCCTTGGAGGCCAAGAAGTATGAGCTCACTACCACCCTGGGCGAATGGGCCTTTTGAATTGTTGCTTCACGCGGAGGGTCATCTCCGAGCCGGGGAGGATTTCGACCGCCGAATTGCATTGATTAGCTTTGACAATGCTATAGAAGTAGCGATTACCACGTATCTCACGCTGAACCCGATCCAGAGAGGCAATCGCTGCTACAAGAACGTCGATGTTGAGAAATGGCTGAACAACTACCCGAGCAAGCTAGATTTCCTAGACGCGGAGCTGGGCACTCGAAAATTGGATTGGGAAGTCGAAAAAAACCATATCCTCTGGGCGCACGATCACCGCAATGAACAGTATCACGGAGGAATGAAGGGGACTCCGGAAAAAACCGTTCTTTTAATTACCAGGAAGGCAGCGTTGTGGATATTTAGTCTTCTGTTTGAAGTTGGCGACCCTGGCAAGCTATTGGAGAGTGCAATTTCAGACCTTGCTCCTCCAACTCCGCCACAGCGTGATGAGTCATTTGATCGTGCCATTGATCGCGAGTATGGAATGGTGGAAATCGGCGAGCAGATCTTCTACGCGAGCGAGGTTCTCTTTTCGGTGGACTACTGGGGATATCGAGACGTCGGCGTACGTCTCTGTCAGCAGCCATCTGCAAGCGAGGAGCCACAGTAAGTGACAGGATTCAGTTTCACCGAGTCGATAGTGGAAGATGCTGGCCTTGCTTGGCTAGTAGGTTTGGGCTACGAACTGATGGCGGGACCTCAGGTGGCCGCTGGAGAACTAGCCGCCGAACGTAAAGACCCAGGATACCGGGACGTAATTCTAGAGCAGCGGCTGAGACAATCTCTTCAACGGTTGAATCCCGCCCTAGCGCCAGAAGCCATCGAGGACGCCTATCGCAGACTGACGCGTAGTAGTGAGCCATCGCTCGTTCTCCGCAATCATGCTGTCCATCAGAAGCTAGTAGACGGCATTACTGTGGAGTACACGCGACCGGACGGTTCAATCGGCGGCGCACAGGTAAAGGTCATTGACTTCGAGGAACCCGATAACAACGACTGGATCGCGATCAATCAATTCACCATTGTGGAAGGGCACCACAATCGTCGCCCCGACGTGATCCTATTCATCAACGGTTTGCCCCTTGTGGTCGTGGAACTGAAGAACCCAGCCGACGAGGACGCCACTATTTGGTCAGCTTTCAACCAGCTCCAGACCTACAAACAACAAATCCCATCGCTCTTCAACTACAACGCCCTGCTGGTCATCTCCGACGGATTGGAAGCGCGGGTTGGCTCACTCACAGCTGACACTGAGCGCTTCATGCCGTGGCGCACTATCGAAGGCGAAGACGTTGCACCAGCCTCACTTCCTCAACTCCAAGTATTGATCCAGGGCTTATTTGAGAAGCGCCGCCTGCTCGACTTCATCCGGTATTTTGTTGCCTTTGAGGACGATGGCAGGACTTTGGCCAAGAAGATAGCGGGCTATCACCAGTTTCACGCGGTGAACAAAGCCGTCCAGACCACAATACAAGCAACCAGTGAAGCCGGAGACCGTCGTGCCGGAGTGGTTTGGCACACCCAAGGCTCAGGCAAGAGTCTGACAATGGTCTTCTATGCCGGTCGGTTGGTACTTCAGCCGGAAATGGAGAATCCGACCATCGTTGTAATAACAGACCGCAATGACCTCGACGGCCAGTTGTTTGGAACTTTTTCCCGCTGCCATGAGGTCTTGCGGCAAACACCGGAGCAAGCTGAAGACCGCGAAGACTTGAAGGCGCGCCTGGCGGTGTCTTCTGGGCATGTGGTTTTCACAACCATCCAGAAATTCATGCCGCTGCAAGGTGAGCGCTACCCTGAGCTGTCGGACCGGCGGAATATCGTTGTCATCGCGGACGAGGCTCATCGCAGTCAGTACGATTTTGTGGATGGTTTTGCTCGGCACATGCGGGATGCGCTGCCAAACGCCTCATTCATTGGGTTTACTGGAACGCCCATCGAAAAGACCGATGCTAATACCCGGCAAGTTTTTGGCGATTACATCAGCATCTATGACATCCAGCGCGCTGTAGAGGACAAAGCGACTGTCCCGATCTACTACGAAAGCCGATTAGCGAAGTTGGAATTGAGCGAAGCTGACAAACCCAAGATTGACGCTGACTTTGAGGAGATCACTGAAGGCGAGGAAACTCAGCGTCGGGAGAAGCTTAAGACAAAATGGGCAGCGCTAGAGGCCATCGTTGGGACGGAGAAACGCTTAAGTCTGGTAGCAAAGGATTTGGTGAGCCATTTTGAAGAACGGCAATCGGCAAACTACGGCAAGGGAATGATTGTCTGCACGAGCCGCCGTATTTGCGTGGACCTTTACGACGCCATCGTCAAACTTCGTCCCGACTGGCACAACGAAGATGATCAGGCAGGCAAGCTCAAGATCGTGATGACGGGCTCGGCTACCGATCCGTTGGAATGGCAACAGCACATTCGAGACAAGCGCCGCCGCGATGCACTGGCGCAACGTTTCAAAGAACCTAAGGATGCCTTCCAGATCGTCATCGTGCGTGACATGTGGTTGACGGGTTTCGATGTTCCATGTCTGCACACGATGTACTTGGACAAGTACATGCGTTCGCACGGTCTAATGCAAGCCATTGCCCGGGTGAATCGGGTCTTCAAAGACAAGCCTGGCGGACTGGTCGTGGATTACCTCGGTGTAGCCCAAGAGCTGAAATATGCAATGGCTACGTATACAGAGAGCGGCGGGAAGGGCAAGACAGCCGTGCCACAAGAAGAAGCAGTCTTAGCCTTTCAAAAGCACTTCGAGGTCTGCAAGGGACTCTTCTATGGGTTCGATTGGAGGGCATGGACGGTGGGAACTCCCGCGCAGAAGCTGAGTCTGCTGCCAAATGCACAGGAGCACATTCTTAAGCAGGAAGACGGAAAGCGACGACTCACAGATGCAGTAAAACAACTGTCAGCTGCTTTCGCCCTTGCGGTTCCGCACCCCGACGCGCTGCGGCTCCGCGATGATGTCGGATTTTTCCAAGCAGTCCGGTCAGTGCTGAACAAGACCGCGCCCCAGCGAGAGAGGGCCGAGGCAGACCTAGATCATGCCATCCGCCAGATCGTCTCCCAAGCAGTTGCGAGTACCGAGGTATTGGACATCTTTGAGGCGGCTGGGCTGAAGAAGCCCGATATTTCGATCCTTTCGGAACAATTCCTGGCGGAAGTCCACGAATTGCCGCAAAAGAATCTGGCTGTAGAGTTGCTGAAGAAGCTGCTGCTCGGAGAAATCAAGACGCGCTCGCGTCGAAATGTCGTGCAATCGAAGTTATTCTCCGAGTTGCTAGAGAAAGCTATCCGCAAATATCAGAATCGCGCAGTTGAAACTGCCCAAGTGATCGAAGAACTGATCGAACTGGCGAGACAGATGCGTGAGGCGCAGAACCGAGGGGCAAAACTTGGCCTCTCGGAAGATGAAGTTGCGTTCTACGATGCTCTCGAAGCAAACGACAGCGCTGTCAAGGTGTTGGGTGATGAAACTCTTCGAACCATCGCACGTGAATTGGTTGACACGGTCCGCAAGAACACCACCATCGACTGGACGATCCGAGAAAATGTGCAAGCCAACCTTCGGGTGCTTGTGAAGCGCATTCTGCGCAAATATGGGTATCCACCTGACAAGCAAGAAAAAGCGACCCTAACTGTCTTAGAACAGGCCAAGGTGCTTTCCGCCCAATGGGCCTGATCGTCGGACTAGAGTACACAACGGAGAGTTATGAGCGAGAACGAAGAATTGGAGTTTGAAAATCCGTTGGAAGAGGATGTCGAGACAATTGAAGTAGCGTCCGACCAGCGGAAGATCTACACAGAACTTGGCGATCCAGAAGTCGAATCTCTGCACGGCAAGTTCAAACGCGGACGGCTCATAGTTCAACCGGACTTCCAGCGTCAATTCGTATGGGATACAACGAAGGCCAGTCGCCTAGTCGAGTCCGCACTTCTTGCCATTCCGATCCCTGTAATCTACATCTCTCAGGAACAGGACAATAAAGAGTACGTCATCGATGGGCAGCAACGTTTAACGTCCTTCTTTTCGTTTATCGACGGCACTTTTCCTGATGGAGCGGATTTCAAGTTGACAGGTTTGAAGGTTTTTAAGGAACTGAATGGCGAAAAGTATCGAAATCTGACAGTTGATCTTCAGGATGTGATCCGATATTTCAAAGTTCGCACGATCACCTTCAAGAAAGAATCAGACCAAGGATTGAAATTCGAAATCTTCGAACGACTGAACACAGGCTCCGTTTCGCTCAATGATCAAGAACTGCGCAACTGCATCTACAGAGGTGCCTTTAACGGACTCCTCAAAGAACTCTCTACTGAACCCGATTTCACATTTCTTCTGGGCCTAAAGAGGCCGGACAAGAGGATGAAAGATATCGAATTGGTGCTACGTTTCTCGGCTTTCTACCATGCGACATATCTGAACTTCAAACCGCCTATGAAGAACTTCTTAAACGCAGAGGCTGAAAGATATCGAAACATAGGCAAGGATGACGCGGAGCAATTGCGGACAGCTTTCAAGAACACGTGCCAGATCATCCGGTCAATGTTAGGCAAGAACGCATTCAAGCGGTTCTATAAAGGAACAGAAAAGAATCCGGCGGGATATTGGGAACCTAAGAGATTCAACGCATCTCTGTATGACGTGCTGATGTACACCTTTGCCCGTGAAGACAAGAACGTTGTTTATCAGAACCTCGATTCGATCAGGGAGGCCCTGATTCATTTGATGACCGAAAACCAGGAATTCATCGATGCAATCGAGCTGTCAACGAGTTCGCTTCAGGCCGTGACAAAGCGATTCGACCTGTGGCGTCTGACTCTCCAAGACATCTTGGGCATCGGTCGGAAAGAGCCGAGATGCTTCTCGACGCAGCTCAAGGAAGGATTGTTCAGCAGCGACAACACTTGTGCTATTTGCGGTCAAAGAATTCAAGAGATCGATGACTCAGCGATTGACCATATCAAGCAGTATTGGACCGGCGGCAAGACCATCCCAGAGAACGCTCGACTGGCTCATCGGTACTGCAATTGGGCACGTTCGCGAAACGACTGAACGCAGCCGAGGACTTCGAGGATGAACTTTAATGACACGACCCATTCAGCAACATTTCGTTACTCGTGCCTATCTTGAAGGTTTTGCTGACGCGAATGGTCAGCTCCATGTTTATGAACGTGGTAGAGAAGGGCCTTTTTCCCTCACACCAGCGAAGGCGGCACGCCAAAGGAACTACTACAGTTTTAAGAACAAGGACGGTAAATTCGACGACCAGATCGAGCGTTTCCTAGATGAGCAGGTCGAGTCGCCTGCAATGGCTGTGATCCGAAAACTTGTGCAGAACGAGGAACAACTACCCTGGAACGAGCGCGTCGCTCTCGCGCGTTGGATCGCATTTCAAGAGTTTAGAACGCCATTGCAACGTGAGGGCATCGAGCAAACTGCTCAAAAGCTCATTGAGACGACTATGCAAATGCTCGCCGTAGTCCCCGGGGTCATCGAGGAGGCTCTTGAAAAGTTAAATGAGCAAGGTAAAGAGTACGGAGTTACGGCAGAGGACGTGCGCAAGGGAATCGAGGCAGATGCGTTTAGGATTCGTATAAATCCAATGCTGAGTCTGGAGACAATGACGGTTGCCGAAGAAGTGGTTCCGATTCTGGCCGAGATGAAGTGGACGTTGGTGACTGCCGCAAACGGAGTGCAATTCGTAACCTCAGATCACCCCGTCCTGAGACACGACCCAGACGAGCACAACCCTTACCGTTACGGACTTGCGAGCGACACTATCGAACTGGGGCTGCCGCTAAACGCCAAGAATTATTTGGTGATTACACATGACCGCCAGCGACAAAAGCAATGGCTGGAGTTGAAAGATGCCGGGAAGGACGAAGAGGCGAGAGCACTGCGAAGTTCGACTCCGGTTATGGCAGTGCACAGACTCAGTGCCGAAAATACTCTTAAGCTTAGGGATGGCATTATCCGGAGTGCTCCGAGATTCATTTATTGCCCGGACGAAGATCCGAGGTACGTCGAGGTTCTAGCCAAGGAGCCCTGGACACTTCGATGGCACGTTGGGTGACGGTCTGGGCCGACCGATAGGTGGCGATTGACAGCGAACAGCTTGAGCATCGCGTGGAAATGGATATCGGCTGAGTGTGAAGTCTCGACGGCGTACCAATACCCTAGCCGCGTTAGCAGCTACTTTCGACGAACTTACTCTAGACCGGGCATCTATCGATGGGCATTGTTCGAAAACAATGTGCTGACCGCTGCATATGTCGGCGAAGCAGAAAATATTTGCCGTCGTCTCGGAGGGTACTTAAATCCGGGTTCATCGCAAAAGACAAATGTACGAATAAAGGCTTTTCTGGACGAGAGAAGAACTGCCGGTGTTACGATTCGATTTGAAGTCCTTGAGTTCGGCAACTTTGTTATTAATGGACTCGAGATAAATCGCGATCGTTTAACAAATCCCTATGTAAGAAAACTCATCGAAAACCTCGCTATTGCTTTGCATCGTTCAGAGCGTTGTGTGCTTCTAAACTCCGGCACGGATGTCGTAGAAAAAGCCATCGACAGAATTGCCAGTTCCATGCCCGCGTCAAACCCGGAAGCTCGTGAGAACTTTCGGCGTTCTGCCATAAAACTGATAAATCGAGATTCTAGCGAAGCAGATTCCTAGTCAGAGTTTTGCCTGCCATAAAACAGTGTAGGCAAAATTAGGGTCAGATTTGGGTCAAATACCTGCCGAAAACCGGCCAAAACTGTACCCTTTGACGCAGAGCCAGGCTAAACGAATCAATGAGATAGCACTTCGTTAGCTTCTTCGGGACCAGGGGGTCGGAGGTTCAAATCCTCTCTCCCCGACCATATCTAGTTGGTCCAACCCGGAGACATGGGTTACAGAATGTACCGGTCACATAGGTAACACTTTTGGGCCGAACGGATTTTCCAACGGTTCGATGACCCGAGTCTCCAAATCGAAGTATCCCAGATCATAATCCATAAAGCTGACCAGCCAGATATCGTCGTGAACTTCTTTGATGCCGACGGCCTGTCCGGCAAAGACCTGGCTGAAATTGATTTTCTTGTTACCCAGACAGATGCGGCCGCAGCGGGTGACCACGATGGTCTTGTCGTGGAACGGATAGTCGATGTCGGGCAACCCGGTATCGCAACGGGGCGAAGGTTGATAGACCTCGGCCGGACATTGCATATCCAGAGCTTCGTGGGGACGCTCATGGTTGAAGACCTGAATGAATTTATCAAAGCGCGCTTGCTGCTGCAGGAAGTTGGCGGCGGCCGGTTTGGTGGCTTCTTTCTTCAAGGTGAGATGCATGCGTTCATGACGGCCATTCTGTTGAGGATGGCCAGGCTTGATGCGCTCAATGCCAATACCGAGGCGAAGCCACCAGACGGCGAGTTTGCTCAGGTTGAATAAAGCGTGCGCGGAAGCAAAGGGCACGCCGTTGTCACTGCGGATGTTGGCCGGCAAGCCACGCTCCTGGAAAAGTCGCTCAAACACCGTGAAAGCGTAGTCTTCTCGGGTGGAAGAAAGCGCTTCACAAGTAAGTAGAAAACGGCTGGCATGATCGGTGACGGTGAGCGGATAACAGTATTGGCGATTGCCCAGCAGGAACTCGCCTTTGTAATCGGTACACCAGAGCTCATTGGGACGCTGGCCTAGAGATAAGGGCGTACCTTGCGCACGACGACGCAGGCGACCGCGCTGCTGGACCAGGCCGTGGCGATCCAGCACGGCATGGATGGTACTTTTGGCGGGGAGGGGAATCTCGGAGAATCTACGGAGCAAACGCTCGCGAATTTTACGAGCACCCCAGCTGGGGTGCTCGTGCTTGACGTTCAGAATGTAGTTCTCCACTTGGAACGGAAGTTGGTTGGCGTAGCGATAGGGACGGCGACTGCGGTCGGTGAGCCCGTGAATGCCGCATTCCTGGTAGCGATCGAAGATTTTATAGCCGGTCTTGCGGGAGATTCCGAACTCCCGGCAAAGTTCCGCCATTGGCTCGCCGGCTAGCCGGCGAGCCACGAATTTAAGTCTCTCGTCCATGACCGAACACTCCCTCCACGGCATCCACTTTCCTCCCCTGAGAAAAGGGGAAAGTGTAACCTATGTGTCCGGTACGATCTGTTACCTATGTCTCGGGTCGCTCAGTTGATTCGGTTGACTCAATTCTCGCGTCAACATATTCTCGATCGATTAGCAAAGACCTCTTGAGAGACCTCAGTGTGAGGACGAAAACTCGTCGTTGTGCTTCTGCAGTCCCCTCCGCATACACGTAGTGTGCGTCCGAATCAATCCGTGCTGACTTTGGCGAGCCCACTTCAGAGCCTATTTTGCGGGGACGACTTGCAGATTGTTGGTCACCGAAAAGATTCCGGGGACGCTGTTGGCGCGAAGGGTGACCATGTTCTTGTCCGCTTCGCTGTCCACGACGCCCTCCAAGGTAACCTGACCGTTCTTCACGATGATGCGGATGGGCTTCTGCACGACGAGCGCGTATTTCTCTAGCGGAGGGTAGCCGTAAATGGCGCGGTAAAGAGCAAGGCGCAAACCATCGTCCATGGAGGACGGCGGTAGGACCTCGATCTTGTTTTCGACGCGCTCCACGCCTTCAATGCGTTTGACTGCATTCTCGGCGTCGGACTTGAGTGACGGCCGGACGACTTGGCCCATCAATGTTACAGTGCCTCCATCGACCTTGAAGGCGATGTAGTCGAAAACTCCGAACCAGGGAAGCATCAGCAATTCGTGGCGAACCTCTCGTGCAATCCGCTCCTGAGAGCGTGCATCGGCTTGCGCCGCCGCGTTCTGGTTGACTGCTACTGCGGTCAGTATGGCTAGACTGATGGCGAGTGCTAACAACCTGTGTTTCATATCGGCTCTCCTTGCCGGACAATCTCGCTAAGAACTTCTTTGTTTTCGACAAATGGCGGACGCAACGGGAAGTATCAATGTTCCTAACGGCTCTTGCTACTGCCCCTTGCCACCTGGCTAGACGTATGGCGTTATTGCTGTGGAACCTGCACCTGAATGATGTGCAGGTCACCTGTATCGGGATCAACAGCCACAATCACCGCCACGTGTTGATCTTCGTAATCCTGCAAAGCGGAGGGGTTGTTGACCCTGTACTTCTTGCTGTCCTCGTCGTTGGTAAAGGTCTTGCCGTCGGAGCTCACTTTGCCAGACATGTTCTTATTGTTCTTGGCATTGGCCTGGTTCTGCTGAGTTTGATTGTCATTCTGCTTGGTCGCGTCCTGAGCCACGGCCATGATTGGCAGGGACAGGGCGAGAACCGCCACGCTTACCACTAAGGTCTTCATGATAGGCACTCCTTTTTGCGCCCGGTTGGAATTAGCAACGCGAGCTCACCTTTAAGCGCCAGACTACTTTTGATAGGTGGTGAGCACAATTCCTCGCAGGAATGAGAGAGGATTGCGACTTTCGACGTAAGGATTTTCAGCGTCGGCTGGCTAGCCCTGCCAGTTGCCCCATTGCGGACGAGACCGTGGCCGACAAAAGGCTGTTGAACGTCGCCGTCAAGAAAATTGTAATTGCCGGTCGCGGACGCTCCACCTGAACTGATCAGCCAATCGAATGTTCGGTCGATCGTCGCAGATCAGGCCGTGTCCGTTAGCTCACCTACCTCTAAAGTCTTATAAGCCTTTCACGCTCACGAAGAATTGTTATTACTAGCGGCCCTGCCTACGATGATTTCCTGGAGACAGAGTCGATGTGCCAGGGGTCTATGCGATTAAAACAAACCTGCCAATTGGCAATCGTGTTCTTTCTAATGCCGGTGGTTGTCGCAACGATCGCTCAAAGTGCGAGCAAGAAGGAAAATCAACCGAAAAACGGAGGACAAGTCCAGATTCCGAATCGGCCCACCTCTCCTTTATTCAGCAGCACCCAAGGCAAGGAGAAAACGGAGATCCGTTTCGACCCTGCGACTGGCATGGTCACGCTGAAGCTGTTGGTGCAGGATCCGAACGGATACTTCATTCCCAATCTTCGGCGCGACAATTTTGTTGTCTATGAAAACGGAGTCAGGCAGCAGAACGCGACGGTCGACATCGAGCACGCGCCCGTGACCTTGGCGGTACTCATGGAATTCGGGGGGCGGGCTCCCGGGGTGAACCGCCAAATGGGCGACGAGGTGGCCAGAGCGGCGCAGGAGTTACTGGATGAACTCGGGCCGGACGATAAAGTGACGTTCTGGAAATATAGCGACCAGGTTCAAAAGCTGGCCGACGCAAATCAAAGCCGCGACGAGGTTAAGACTGAACTGATCACGATGGGGGCTCCGGCAGTCTCCGAGACTAACCTGTACGACGCGATCATAGCGACGGTAGCGGAAATGAGGCCAGTGAGGGGTCGAAAGGCAATCGTTCTGATCACTTCGGGTATCGACACTTTCAGCAAAGCTCACTATGAGGACGCGCGGAAAGCCGCCGAGGAATCCGATGCGCCAATCTACGTTATTAGCCTGACTCAAGTACTTCGCCAGATTATGCACATGCAGGATCGCCCGCTCGTGAATGTAGATTGGGGCAAGCTGGAGCACCAGCTTCAGGAGATTGCTCGTATATCCGGTGGACGTGCTTACACTGCGTCGAACACGATCCAGTTGTCTCCGGTTTACGACGACGTGATGGAGAATCTCAAGCTTCGATATGTGATCACGTACAAGTCGTCCAACAATGTCGATGCGAATTCCCCGCGGTCAGTTCGCGTTGAGCTAGTGGATCCACAAACCGGGGGGCCGCTTGTAATTCGGGACGCCAATGGCCGAATTGTTCGTGCCAGCGTGATTCTCCAGGAAAATTATGTGCCGAGCGCGGCAACCGGTCACTAAAACTAGTGTCAAAAGTGATGTGGTGGCTGTGCCCGGCGAGATCGATCTCCTTTACCTGTTTTTGTGCGCTGTCGAATGTCGCAATCGAGGCAGCACCGATGCGGTTTGGGATTTGTTGGGAGCGCTGACGTCCTCAGATGCGGCAACCCAAACCGTAGCTCGCGTTCTCCTGAATAGTTGCTAACATCTGAGTAGTTACTCCGGTATTCTCCGCCGGCGCAGCCATGACGGGTGCATACGATCCACTGCAGGTCGCGCTCTCGGTCCTCATTGCGGTGTCCGCTTCCTACGCAGCTCTCGATCTCGCCGGACGGGTGACCGCGGCGAGCGGTCGAGCACGACTGGCCTGGTTGATCGGCGGAAGCACGGCGATGGGCATTGGCATCTGGGCAATGCACTACATCGGGATGCTGGCCTTCCACTTGCCTATCCCGGTGCAATACGATTGGCCCACGGTTCTGGTGTCGCTCCTGGCTGGAGTGTTGTGTTCTGGTTTCGCGTTGCTGGTGGTGAGCCGAAAAAAGATGGGTGCCACCTATCTTTTCGCAGGTAGCGCCGTTCTGGGTTGCGGCATTGCAGCACTGCACTATATCGGCATGGCCGCGATGCGCTTGCCCGCCGAGTGCCGGTTCAACTTTGGTTTGGTGGTGCTCTCTATCGTACTGGCAATCTTATTTTCTTTTGCGGCGTTGTGGCTCGCTTTTTATTTTCGAGACGAGACCGAGGGCATGGTCTGGCGCAAGATTGGTAGCGCTGCGGTCATGGGCACTGCAATCTCGGCGATGCACTATACAGGTATGGCTGCGGCTAGATTTGCCCCCTCGGAATCGAACCCAGACTTGGCAAACGCAGTGAGCGTCTCTACTCTGGGAACCGCTGGGATTGGTGTCGTTGTCCTGATCCTTCTCGGAGTGTCCGTGTTAACGTGCGCGCTGGATCGCCGATTCTCCTCTCAGAGTCTGGAACTGGCTTTGGCGGAAGCCAAGGCGGAACTGGGACACCTGACCCGGGTCGCAACGCTGGGTGAATTGGCGGCTTCCATTGCCCATGAGATCAATCAGCCGCTGGGAGCAATTGTCAGTTATGGAAGTGCTGCTCTACGTTGGTTATCTACACAGCCGCCGAATCTCGATCAGACGCGCCAGGCCGTATCCCGTGCGATTCAGGAAGCCAATCGCGCAAGTGAGGTGATTGCAAAGATTCGAGCTCTGCTAGCAAAAGCGCCGCCGGAGAAGACGCTGGTTGACATTAATAAGGTCATTGTTCAGGCGTTGTCGTTGCTTCGTTCCGAGCTTAGGAAAAGTGATGTCAGGCTGCGCACGGAACTGGCGCCCGACCTTCCACCGGTGCCGAGTGATTCCGCGCAATTGCAGCAACTCGTGCTGAATCTGGTCATAAACGCGGTGGAGGCGATGAGCGCAATCACCGACCGCCCGCGCGAGTTAATCATCCGGTCGACCAAGGACCCGCATGGTGTGCGCGTGGAGGTGGAAGATTCAGGCAAAGGCATGGATCGTCAGCAAGCCGAACGCATTTTCGAACCTTTTTTTACAACCAAGCCGGCTGGGATCGGAATGGGATTGGCCATCAGTCGCTCGATTGTTGAGGCGCATGGTGGACGGTTGTGGGTTACCTCCAAAGCTTCCCACGGAGCAATCTTTCAATTCACATTGTCGGTGGTGGCGAATGATTGAGCCCAAGCCCACGGTATTTGTCATCGATGACGATGCAGCGATTCGCGATGCGCTTCAGAGTCTGATTTCCTCGATGAAATTGCACGTCGAGCTCTTCGGCTCTGCTGCCGAGTTTTTGCAGCGAGAACGACCGGATGTGCCCAGCTGTCTTGTTCTCGATGTAAGGTTGCCAGGGATCAGCGGGCTCGACTTTCAGAGGAAGTTGACCGAAGTGAACCATTCCATTCCCGTGATCTTCATAACGGGCCACGGCGACATTCCCATGTCGGTTCGCGCTATGAAGGCTGGAGCGGTCGAGTTTTTGACGAAACCATTCCGCGATCAGGATCTACTCGATGCCATACACGTTGCGTTGGAGAGGGATCGCGCCAGAAGACAACAGGAATCAGAAATGATAGTACTGCGGGAAAGGTTCGAATCTCTGACGCCGCGTGAGCAGGAAGTGTTGCCGCTGGTAGTCTCGGGGCGCCTGAACAAACAGATTGCCGCCGAACTGGGGACGAGTGAAATCACGGTGAAGGTACACCGTGCCAGCGTGATGAGAAAGATGCAAGCGGACTCTCTGCCCGACCTCGTGAAAATGGCCGTTCGGCTAGGTCTCCTCACGAACCATTCGAAACTCTAGTTCCTTAATGGCCGTTCCCTATGCCTGAGTATAGTGACGGCAGTCTCAAGGAATAGTTGCTCTCCTCTCTACGGTTATTCCACCCTTCCAAACGCACAATAGATTTGCCCGTTTCACGGCTGATAGCTTCGCGATTGAAGCCGTGAGGGTAAGTTGACAGACTTTGTTATTTCCGTGGTCGACGACGATGAATTTGGCCGGAAGGCTATTTGCAGGCTCCTGGTCGCGTTGGGTTTCCACGTCGAGTCCTGGGCAACGGCAGAAGACTATCTGAAGAGTCACTCGATGTGGCCCACTTCATGCCTGGTGCTGGACGTACAGCTTCGTGGCATGAGTGGACTTGAGCTACAGCGCCAGTTGTTGGAGAAGCGTCACCGGATTCCGATCATTTTTGTCAGTGCTTCGGAGGATCGATGGATGCGAAAAGCGGCGCTTGCGGCTGGGGCAGTCGACTATCTTCAAAAGCCAGTTTCTGAGGAGGCGTTACTCAAAGGAATCCGTTCGGCCCTGAACCTCAGCGAATCGGAAGGACCGGGCTCGTGACTACCCTGGAGCGGGAATTGCGGAACCTGGTTCCAACCACGAAAGATCCTCCGTGGCAAAAGCTGTGTCTTTCGGCGAGGTTGGAACTGCATCCCGGTCGACTCAACAAGAGACTCGAGAGTGCCCGCTCCGCAATTCAGCACCGCATGAACGCGTTAGGCGCCAGGTACGATGGTGCGCCGACGGCGGAACACCATGCCCTGGCCGATGCCATCGATCGATTGCGAATGCGCAAAGCCCAAGAGTCAGGCAAGCGAGGCCATTGGGGGAGGAGTTTGTCGATGTGCTTTACCTGAAACTGGTCGCGTTCCTGGGGGACCTGACGAATTGATTGTGATCTGACGATGTCGCGACCTTCACAGGGGGACTTGACGGTTCTTCCCTCAAAGAACCCGAAAGCCCTCTGCCTGAAGTTTGCGACGAGCCTCTGCCCCGATTGGGTCACCTCTTTACGCAGAGGGTGGAAAGTGCTCAAACATCTTCTCCACTGATTTATTGAGATCCTTCATGGCTTTGTCCGGCTTGTCAGGGAGGGTGTCGGTGGCTGATCCTCGCCAAATGAGTCTTTTGCTTCTGCTATCGAACATGTCGATGACCAGGGTCCCGACCTCATAGTTATCGACGTAAGTTGTCGACTCACCGAAGCCACCCCACCACCATCCCGGAAATGAATCGTAAAACGTTCGCAGTAACGGTCTTTCGTGGGTAGTGCCGATTGCCATAATCGTTACGTCTCCATCCGCCGGAACTTCCGTCCATCCTTTCTTTGCCAGCTCTCTGTTTACCGCCTCCTGAATGCGATCGTCCCAGAGAGGGTTCTGGGTCTCGACCTTGCCCCACGAGTAGGTCTTGTATTGCGAGAAATTTGCGTGGTGGTCATAGTCGGTCCTGATGTCGCGGGAAAATGCGGGGAAAGTTATGGCTAGCAGGACCGCTACAAGCAGCAAAAAACGGACTTGGACCTTCATATTCTCTCCTTCGTATTGATCTCTCTCGCACAGGATGTTAGCGATCAGACGTGCTGGTGCCAATTCCTCGGGAGGACGAACGGGGATTCCGAAACAACGCTAAGAGCCGAGTCAATCTCGCGTTAGAGATCTTTATAAGACTGTAGCGGTAATAGTCGTTCGCATCTGCGGATTACCAGAAGATCTTCTCGCTTGCCAGTGGTCCCTTACAGCCAAAGTCCTACAGAGCCTTCGGACTAGCGGAGTAAGAGCCCCTACATGCCCTCTCCGAGGTCCGGTTCCGCCTCCTGACGAATTGTTTAAGGATCGCCCTGTCACTACCATCGCGAATGAGAAAAGCACTTGTGCAGCGCCAAAGGCGCTGAAGCGACACGGTGCAAGACTTTTGAAGCTACGGATAAACAGATGTAAAGGAGAACCAGCATGGCAACCGCAACACTCATACACACGGACGAAGAAATTCAGAAAGACGTGCTCGCTGAACTGAAGTGGGATGCTCAGGTCCAGCCCAACGAGATTGGTGTTTCCGTCAAGGACGGAGTGGTTATGCTCACCGGATGGGTGGATTCATTTCTTAAGAAATGGGCTGCCGAAGACGCCGCACACCGGGTTGCGGGCGTAAAGGCTGTGGCCAACGACATTGAAGTGAAACTGTTCAGCGAGCGCACGGACGCGGACATTGCCGAGGCTGCGATCCGTGCGCTGCAATGGGATGCCTCGGTGCCGGCGGACAAGATTCAGGTCACGGTCTCCAAAGGCTGGGTCACGCTGAAGGGCGAGGTGAATTGGAACTTCGAGAAACAGGATGCCGAACGCGTGGTGAGACGTCTGACCGGGGTGAAGGGGGTGAGCAATCTCATTACGGTGAAGCCGAGCACAACGCCGTCAGAACTGAAAAAGAGGATCGAGGATGCGCTGGTCCGCAACGCCAAGGTCGATGCCAACAAGATCACCGTTGAGGTCCAGGGCAGCAAGGCCATTCTGAAGGGAACCGTCCGCGCGTGGGTTGAGAAGGAAGAGGCGGAGCGGGTGGCGTGGCTGGCGCCGGGAGTCACCTCGGTGGAAAACCGGATTACGGTTGACGTTTAGCGAGGTTGAGACTTGCGAAGTTGGATCGGCGGTTCGGGGCGGAGACCGGTCCGCCCCAGTTGTGATCGAGTTTAGGAGCCATGATGAAAAAACTGATACCACTCGTCGCGATGCTTGCTCTCGCGGGACCCTTGTGGGCAAGTGCAGCCAATACGAAAGTCGAAGACCGTCTGCAGAATGCCGCTGAGGTTTTGCAGGAGGTCATGAACGCGCCTGACAAAGGGATTCCGCTGGAAATTGTTGAACATGCCAAGTGCATTGCCGTGATTCCTCACCAGATCAAAGCGGGGTTCGTGGTGGCCGCGAAGTTCGGAAAAGGGGTAGCGACCTGCCGTATAGAAAGAGGATGGAGCGCGCCGGCCTTCTTCACGATTACAGGCGGCGGATGGGGCGCTCAGATTGGGATTGCGAGCATCGACAACGTCCTCATGATCATGAACCAACCCGGGATGGATCATTTGCTCTCGGCAAAATTCCAAATTGGCGCGGACGCATCCGCCGCCGCGGGTCCGGTGGGACGACATGCCGCTGCGGGAACCGATTGGAAGATGGAGACCGAAATTCTGAGTTATGCACGAGCCAGGGGTGCCTTCGCCGGTGTGTCGCTCGATGGAGCAGTCGTGCATCCCGATCAGGAAGCCACAAAAATCGTGTACGGCAAGTTGCTTCCGCCCCGAGAAATCCTGACGGGGAAAGTTCAACCTCCTGAAACTGTCCGCTCGTTTCTAGCGGCGGTGCGGGAAGTGGAGGAGAAAGCAAAGAAAGAGTCTTGAAAACTTCAGATCAGCGAAGAGAGGAAGGAGATCACATATGCAAACTTTGCGCAAAACGACGACTGGAATGATCGTAGGAGCTCTGACTATATCGATGCTGTTCCTGTTTTCAATGCCACTATTGGCACAAAAGCAGGAAAACCCCCAGGTTACCCAACTCCTTGCGGACGCTCGCGACGAAGCAGCGCAATTGAGCCGCGATGCCGATGAGATGGAGTCCCTGATTCGAACGGATGTGAGCTGGCAAACGCATGCCGCGATGTTGGAGACGGTGAAAGATCACGTCAACGAACTGGGACGCATCGCAACGCAACTCGAGCAAAAGCGCGACTCGGCATCGCAGTGGCAGCAGCAGGCAATCGATCGCATGCTGCCGGTTCTCAAAGAGCTAGCCGCGAATACCAGCGCGGCCATCAACCATCTCAACGAGAACAAGGGCCGTCCGCTTGAGACCACATCGTACCCACAGTATTTGAAGGAGAACGCGGAGTCGGCTCACAATCTGGCGGATATGGTTTCTTCATTTGTGAAGTACGGAGAGTCCAGAGCAAGAGTGGAAAAGCTGGAACAGAAGCTCGAGATTGCCAGTCGATAAGATGCCGCGATGATCC
Source organism: uncultured Acidobacteriaceae bacterium (assembly GCA_963708335.1). Lineage (GTDB taxonomy): Bacteria > Acidobacteriota > Terriglobia > Terriglobales > Acidobacteriaceae > Sulfotelmatobacter. Next base: position 1,767,428 of record OY970205.1, read on the forward strand.
TCCTGTGCCCGCATGGCCGGTTCGGCTTTTCGCGACAGGCTGAACCGGCTTTTTTCAGGCGCAGGGCCGAGTGAAAGTAGGACCGCGACCGGGAACTGACGGATCCGGACACTCGGAAGAAGAATTAGGAGGAACGTTGCTATGAAAGATGTGATCAATATTTTGCTGGCTCCGGCGATCGCGATCCTGCTCGCCTTGTGCTTAACGTTGGCTTCTTGCAGTTCAGCCAAAAACTCCAGCGACAATTCGACGGTTAACGCGGCGACGCAGACTCAAAACCAGACGCAGTCTCCGCCTAACCTGCAGAAACAACGACAAGAAGCTGAGCAGCAGGCGCGACCTGAGATCGAACAAGAGCGCAAGCAAGCAGAGGACGAAGCATCAAAGAATCTCGATCAGGAAGCCATGGCTGCGATCGACGAAACTCAGAAAGCGATCGATGCCATCGCTGCAAACAAGACTGACCAGGCCATGGCGGCGATCGAGCGGGCCACCGGCAAGATCAACATCTTGCTGGCTCGCAATCCGGCCACGGCGCTCATCCCCGTCAGCCTTGAGGTCGAAGTCATTGACGCCGCGCCACACGATAGCATTGCCATTGCGGAGATTGCGAAAAATGCATCGAAGGCGGTGGATGACAAGAACTACCCAGCTGCGCGCGTGTTGCTCTACGCTTTGACGAGCGAGATTCGCGTGCGCACCTACAACCTCCCGCTGGCGACGTATCCCGCTGCTTTGCAGGAGGCTGCACATCTGCTCGACCAGAAGGAGCCGCAGGAGGCCAGCAAAGTGCTATTGACCGCGCTTGACACTCTGATGGCCGTGGATCGAGTCACTCCTCTGCCGCTGGTTCTGGCTCGCGAAGCGATCGAGCAAGCCAAGGCAAAGAGCCAGACCGACAAGGCCATGGCACAAACGCTGGTGCAAACAGCAAAGAAGGAAACGGAGCGGGCCAAAGAACTCGGCTACGCAGGTCGGGATCCGGAATACGTAGCCTTGAACACCGACATCGCGAACCTGGAAAAACAGCTTAAGGGAAATGAAGATGCAACCTCCGTTTTCGCCAAGCTCGAGGACAGGCTGTCGGCGTTCCTGAAGCGGCAGTCGCAGCAAGAGCGGCGCTGAGGACTGCCGTGCGGGCGCGAACCGTCAAACCCGCAGGCCGGACTGGGCTTCGATAGCCAGCCGGCTTTTTGTTTTTGTGATTGGGCGAACTCTCTTGGGCTGCTACTCAGGCATCCTTCACATTGGCAGGAGGGTAACGCCGCAATAGCGTAATCGAAAACACCAGGACCAGAACAAGCAGACTCAGCAAACCAAGTTCAATCATGGAAGCGCGGAAAACGCGCGCGTTGTCGCCCGTCCATGTCAACTCCTTTCCGAGGGTGGCCATTTCCAGGCTGATGACGAGAATACGTCGAATCGACGCGATCAGGCCGACGACGAGGAATGGCTCAGTGACTAGAACATGCGAGCGAATGGAGATGCGAACCGTATGCAGAATCTCGGCGAGCATCAGCACGATGAGAAGTTCGTTTAGCACCCGCAGTGTCTGCGTTGCCACCGTCCAATGAACTACGCTGTCGAGAAGCAGCTTGCATGCGCTGGCGAGGGCAGCGAGGATGGTTAGGGAAAGCAACACCGCCAGCACGGAATAGATTCCCATCTCAACAACGCCGAGAGAATCGTCAAAGCGCCGACGCACGGTGCTTTCTGCCATGACATCAACCTCCGCCGCCTGAGTCGCCCATCGTCGGCGATGGAACCGCGTCTGTCAAGCAGGGGAACCCGGTTTGGCCGCGTGCATTGCGATGGACGGCCCGGTACTCCTAAAGTCGTACAGGTCTCTCTCACCCGGGCTGGAACCAGGACTAAGCCACCTTTCTCAATTCATGGTCGCTCCCTCGTTCAATTGTTATTCAAAGGCCTGGACGGTAGCCTCAGCCTTGAGATTGAACGCGGCATAGAGGCCGCAAGATCGAGTCTCTTTCGCCATGAATAAACATACTGAAAACCCCAAAGGACCATTGCGGGGCTGGAAATGTAGCTCTTGCGGCGACCTCATCACCAGGATTGAGGATGGCTGGGTCGAATGGCTTGCGAGTGAAGATGAGCGCGGTGAACGGCTGAAGGGGCTAAGGCTAGTTCATCGTTTATCGCGTTCCGCGGGATCGAATGGGCCGGGCTGCCGGTACGATAGCGTCCGGGAGTTCCGCAACGATCGCAGCATCGTGGAAGGTTTATCGCTCGAAAGATTTGTGGGATCGGATGGTTTGATGCTCCTCCTCTCTTTTCTGGCCTCAGGTGAAATGCCCCGCGGAGATGTACTCGAACTCGCAAAGCGTGTGCAGATCCCAGGATACGAACAGGCTCGGGACCTCTTCCCCGAAGCAATTGGCATGGGAGTACTTTCTCCAACGATCGGAAAGGGGTACTACATGCAATCTGAGATTCGAGAATTATTGAGTTGGGTTAACCGCGAAGCGAATTCTTAGATAAGACTTTTGTCTTATCAATTCCTCTTGCCTGAAGCGAATTTTCCAATAAGCGTTGTCGTCGAATTTTCATTTGCTCTACTGATGAATTGTTCTCGGTGCCGCATGTAGCTAGTCTCAGCAATAGAGGGCAATAGATCGAGTCAGCATTTCCACCGGCAACTCTCGGGAGGTTACTTATATGGGCAAGACTATTGGCATTGATCTTGGTACCACGAATTCGGTGGTGGCAACCATGGAGGGCGGTGAACCCAAAGTGATTCCCAATGAGGAAGGCGGGCGCACGACTCCGTCGGTCGTGGCGTTCACAAAAACCGGCCAGAGGCTGGTAGGGCAAGTGGCCAAGCGCCAGGCGATCACGAATCCTGAGAACACGATCTTCTCGATCAAGCGTTTCATGGGACGGCGCTATGACGAAGTGAAAGAAGAGCTGAAGATGGTGCCGTACAAAGTGGAGCCCGAGGGTGACCACGTCGTGATTGTGGCGCAGGGAAAGAAATATACGCCGCAGCAGATCTCGGCCATGATTCTGCAGAAGTTGAAGAAGGCGGCAGAGGACTATCTTGGACAACCGGTTCAGGATGCGGTAATCACGGTTCCAGCGTACTTCAACGACGCGCAACGCCAAGCCACCAAAGATGCCGGGAAGATCGCCGGGCTCGAGGTAAAACGCATCATCAATGAGCCGACGGCAGCGGCGCTCGCTTATGGTCTCGACAAGAAGAGAGACGAAACGATTGCAGTCTACGATTTTGGCGGCGGGACCTTCGATATTTCGATCTTGCGAGTTGGGGACGGCTTGATCGAAGTGGAAGCCACGAACGGCGATACCCACCTCGGCGGTGACAACCTGGACCAGCGCATCGTCGACTGGCTAATCGACGAATTCAAGAAAAACGAAGGTCTCGATCTGCGTGGCAGAGGCAACGAGATGGCGCTGCAGCGTCTTCGCGACGCGGCGGAGCGAGCCAAGATCGAGCTTTCCACCACGATGGAAACCGAGATCAATCTGCCATTCATTACTGCAGATGCCAGCGGCCCGAAGCATCTCGTAACGAAACTCACGCGGGCGAAACTCGAGAGCATGGTTGAAGACCTCATCCAGCGCTCCGTGCCGCCATGCAAGCAGTGCATGAAAGATGCGGGCGTGGATGCTGGCAAGATCGATGAAGCGGTGTTGGTCGGCGGACAAACTCGCATGCCGCGCATTCAGCGACTTGTCAAGGAGCTCTTTGGAAAAGAAGGCAACAAGGGAGTCAACCCGGATGAAGTAGTCGCAGTGGGTGCCGCGATCCAAGGCGGCGTGCTAGGCGGCGAGGTAAAAGATTTGCTGCTTCTGGATGTGACCCCGCTGACGCTGTCGATCGAAACACAGGGCGGTGTGGCGACGCCGATGATTCCGCGGAACACGACCATTCCGACCCGCAAGACTGAGACGTTCTCGACTGCAGCCGACAGCCAAACTGCGGTTGATGTTCACGTGCTGCAAGGGGAGCGTCCGATGGCGAACCAGAACCGCACATTGGGCAAGTTCCAGCTTACTGGCATTCCTCCGGCACCACGAGGCGTTCCGCAGATCGAAGTTACCTTCGACATCGATGCCAACGGCATCCTGAACGTGACCGCGAAAGACCTGGCGACGGGAAAGGATCAGACCATCAAAATTACATCGTCTTCCGGCCTATCGAAAGAAGAAGTCGAGCGCATGGCCAAGGAGGCAGAGGCACACTCGGCCGAGGACAAGTCGCGGCGTGAGCAGATCGAATCGAAGAACCAGCTGGACTCATTGGTCTACAGCGTCGAAAAAATGCTGCGAGAAAATGGCGGCAAAATCTCTGGCTCGGAACGCGGCGATGTCGAGAACGCGATTGCCGATGCCAAGAAGGCCTTGGAGTCGAATGACAAGGCGAGCATGGACAATGCTCGCGAGCGTCTGACGCAGGCTTCGCACAAACTGGCGGAACAAATGTACCGGTCTACGTCCGCGCAGTCACGAGGATCATCGGGAGATGGAGGCGCAGCGGGTACGGGCGCGGCTTCGTCATCGGGCGGGCAAAGCAAGAAGGATGAAGGTGTGGTCGATGCGGAATATGTAGATGTGGATACGAATCGCTAAAACGCCGTTTCTGGTGTGGGATCGCATGTATGACCGTGATGGACATTACGTTTCACTATCTGGCGCCTGTGGGCCCACGACAGCTGCGGGCTATGTACAGCGTCCGGGAAGTGTACGGTATTCGCCGATTGAGCCTGGATGAAATCAGGCACTCGATTTTGGTGGAGTATGACGCCTCTCGCTTGCACCCCGAAGATGTACGGGCGCTGCTTCGAAGTGCAGGCTTGGATACGGACGCCGTGGCTGAAGGAGTTTTTCATGCTGGTTGAAGTGTGTGCTCATATCGAAGGAATCAACGAGATCAAACAGCCCGAGGTTCGGGTCTGCGAGCTGTGCGTGCAGACCGGATCGCCATGGGTGCACCTGCGAACTTGCCAGGAGTGCGGCGTCACACTTTGTTGTGATTCCTCGCCCAACCGCCACGCGACCAAACATGCTCATGCGAGCGGACATCCAGTCATTGCCTCCGCCGAACCAGGGGAGCGTTGGCTCTATTGCTACCCGGATGACGCGTTTGCACAGTACTAGCCGGCTGAGGACTCGTATCTTGAAAAGCGACGGAACCGGCGGTGCCAATCACGAGAGTTCAGGGAGTACGCGGAAAGCGCGGGGAGAAGTCCTGGGTCACAAAGAGGAAGAACTGCGCAAGCTGGCCTCTGAAGGGAAGAGGGATGAGTTCTTTCGAGAGATTACTCCGCTGCTGAAGCCGCTCCAGTCATACATCAAGCGTCGTCTTCGTGGTACTCGCCTGACCCAGCGAGCCAATCTCCCTGTACTCAGCAGCGTCGACATGCTCGACGACGTAGTGCTTGAGGCCTACGAGAAGTTCAATCGCAAGCCGAAACGTTTGACACTCGAACAGTGGCTCTACCGGCTGGCAAATGAAGAACTCGACCGCTATGTTTCGAAGCGAAGGCCGGCTGAAAAGCGTCGAAAGAGTTTAGAAGCCTTAACCCAGACTGAGTTGCGCACGCTGGAGGAGATGCCGATCACGGCTGATGCCGACGGGGAAGTCTGGTTTCCCGAGGAATTGGACGATAGCGAATATCAGGCGCTCGAATTTTTGCCGCCGGCCTTTGACGATACTCCTGAGCAACAGCTCGAGAGAAGAGAACAGATCCTCGAGATCATCAGGACTCTCGCCACACTTTCCGAGCGCGAGCAAACGGTGTTCGAACTCTACGTTGTCGAAGGTTTCTCAAAAGGAGCTGTGGCCAGAATCTCTGGCGTGCCAACGGACGAGGTTCCGCGCATCGCGGAAAGGGTCAAAGAGCGTATTCGGCAAGCGATCGCGGCGAATCAAGAATCGAAGGAAAGAAGCGAAAAGGCCTCTTGATCAAGAACGGCTGAGCAGCTACCCATTCATCACGTAGCGATGGACGAACGTCACTGCCATTGCTCCCTCGCCAACCGCTGATGCGCAACGTTTGACTGAGCCGTGGCGCACATCACCAGCTGCGAATACTCCCGGAATGTTGGTTTCCAGGTAATAAGGATCCCGATCGAGCGTCCAGTTGTCAGGACGCCGGCCGTTCTTCAGCAGGTCCGGCCCGGTGACCAGGTAGCCGCCGTCATCACGAACCATGCCGACTTCCTCCGCCCACTGAGTATGAGGAAAGCCGCCGAGGCAAAGAAACAGCCAATTGGTTTTTGCATCCGATCGCTTGCCCGTTTCTTTGTTTCGTAAAGTGATCGATTGCAGAGAAGAATCGCCATGGAGAGCGACCACCTCAGTGAGCAACAGCACCTCAACTTTTGGCGATGATTGAATCCGATCAATCAGATACTGAGACACAGACTTCTTCAGTGAGCTGTCGCGCACGACCATTGTTGCTTTTCCGGCGTAGCGGGAGAAGTGCATGGCGGCCTGCGCCCCTGAGTTGCCGCCCCCGACAATGAAAACGTGATCGGTTGCGAGGCAGAGCGACGCCTCGCTCGCGCCTGCACCGTAGTAAACGCCGGCGCCGCGGAAACGATCTTCATTAGGAAGATTGAGTTTGCGGTACTCGACGCCGGTCGCGCAAATTGAAGCTCGCGCAATAATTTTGGTTCCGTCTGCCAGGTAGCCGATTCCTCTTCCTGGCTTGAACTCGCCGCGGACGCCTTCCCGAAGCAAAAGAATCTCCGCACCAAAGTGACAGGCCTGTTCCCGTGCGCGCAGAGCAAGGTCGGCTCCGCTGATGCCTCCGGGAAAGCCGAGATAGTTCTCGATCTTCGGACTCGTGCTCGCTTGTCCTCCGACCGCAAAGCGTTCGACCACAACTGTCTTCAGACCCTCTGAAGCGCCGTAAACGGCGGCGCTAAGACCGGCGGGCCCCGCTCCATATATCGCCAAATCGTACTCTGATCGCGAGGGATTGAGGAACAATCCCAGCTTCTCGCTGATCTGCCGAACCGTCGGGCACTCGAGCCGGGTACCGTCGAGAAAGACGCAGAGTGGCAATCGTTTTGCATCGTACCCGCCGGCGTACGCTCGTAACGCGTCCGGCTGGTCGGGGCTGACCTCAATCCATTGGAAAGGTACGTCGCAACGATGTAGAAAATCGCGGATTGCGAATGCCTCTGCAGATCCGCGAGTTCCAAACAGCAAGACCTTTGAGTCCGATTGCTTCACGGTTCGTTTTCGCTGTGGGCGTTAGGTTTGCGCACTTCGCTCGTTGTTCAATGTTGCCTGCTAACGAATGCTGGCCGCCCATACCTCGAGCAGCCAGCATCTTTCCGCAATTCTGTTCCGATCACGCTGCCTTTTGCGTAGTTTGTCCAGCAGTCTGTGACTTAGCGGGCTGGGACTCAGACTTAGACTGAGATGCGCCCGTTTCAATGGGTATCTGACGGGCATTGCTCTGCGGTTGCGGAGCTGGAACACTGATTTTCAGAACTCCGTTCTGAAATTCGGCGCGCGCCTGGTCAGTCTTAGCGCCCTCCGGCAAAGCAATCGCCCGATAGAAATGTCCATAACGGCGTTCCGTTCTTTGAATGCCACCTTCTTTCTCCTCCTGTACAAACTGTCGTTCGCCTTGGATGACGACGGCATCATCCGTGATCTCGACGGTGACATCCTCGTCTGACAGGCCCGGCAGTTCAGCTGACACGACAAAGTTACCGTCTCGGTGTCCCACTTCAACCGGCGGTATCCACAGAGGGCTGGCACCATCGGTCCGGCTGATGGAATTCGGCCCTGGTTGAGCGAACGCCCGGTTTATTTCTTGCTGCAGCCTTCTCAGTACGGTAAAGGGAGAGTCGTCGAAAAAACCAAGAGGATCAAGCAACAGCGACGGAACTGAAGGGAGAATATTTTGTCGCGCCAGAGAAGTCTGTTGGCTGTTCCGCTCTTGCCGCGAAGTTGTCTGCGAAGAGGATGGTTGCTTAGTTTGTTCTGCTGTTTGTGCTGACATCATCTGCCTCCATATATGGCGATTCTTAATCGCTGGCTAGAATTGCGTGCGCTCAACTCCGCACGAAGCCGGACCGCTCGACTGGTCGTTTCTCGTGTTTGTCATTGAGCCGGTGAGATTGCGGCAATTTACGCAGGCGGGTAACTCCCTGCGCAAACATGATTGAGGACCAACCTCGCAGAATCATTGAAGTGCCGACGGAGAAGCCAAAGACCCATAGCCCCAGCCGCGGTGAATTCGTCCAGAAGACCGCGGCGAAGAGGAGTGAAACGATTCCTTCGAACGCCGCCCAGATCCAAGCGGGGAATTTGAACCAGAAAGCTGAAATTGTTCGGAACAGTCCGACAACCGTAAAGTACGATGCGAACAAAAGCATCCACGCGGTTCCACCTGCCGATGGATGCGTTGCAATGAGCAGGCCGATTGGAACGCCCGCAACGCACGGCATCAGGTGCAGAAGAAATCCACCCCAGCTGCGTTTGTGAAAGGCATGAACGGCCTCCATTAGCCCACTCACGACAAGGAGCCAGCCGAATAGCATCGGCGAGGCCCCGGTCGAATCGGCGGCCCTGAGGGTGCCCAGAGCGACTGTTCCCAATAGGATCAGCGCGATGCCCAGCCGCATGGACCAGACTTCTCTGCGACGGAATCGTTCCATCTCGCAGGCCTCTGTCCATGCATCGGAGGCCCTTCCTTGCTCTCGGTGTTCGATCACACGAATTCTCCGCTTTCACTCTCTGCACGTAGATTGATCAATGTTCTGCCGAACCTTAGACGATGCTAGCGATGGGAGATGCGAGCGGCAATTGCTAAGGAGGTGGAATTGCTCTTCAGAAATGAGCGCTAGACGAGAGTCCGTCTAGCGTTACAAAGGACTATAAGACTTAAGACGTAGGCAGACCGCAGTTCGGACACGACCCTTGCGATCTGCGCTGGATGCGCCCTGAACGGGCATCCCACTCAAGCCGTGGTTCGCGCTTGGTGGCGAAACACGTAAAGGTACTTATCGTCGGAACTGGTGGCCAAGGGCACGTTGTTTTTCTGAGCGGCACGGTGCACAGCCGCCCGCAGATCGGCCTTCTTTACTCCAACCTTCAAGAACTCAACTTTCAGCGCACTGTACTGGTCGAGTTTTTCCAGATCGCTCAGGATCTGGGAGACCATCTTGTAATGCTTACCCATTCGCCGGTTGGCTGCCGCGGCCAGAGGAATGGCCGCAAAATGAAGTCGCGGAGGAGGAATCTTCTTGTCTTTCACACGCGCTCCTTTTACATACGCTGCGAACTGCAGCGTCGCATACCGTACTAAGACGAACTACAAATGAACATATTATCGCATTTGCATTTTGTGGAACGTATCGCAGCGTATCGTTCCAGAGTGGAATATATTGTTAGCGTAAAGCTACTCATAACGCTACACACTAACACGCGCCATCCTTGAACTGGGGTCCGTTGCTGCAAAGTAGCTGAACATTCACGATCGGTGGACTTTTGGGCCCACTTGCGCCTCCCGTGCGCTCGTAGCTCGATTGCTGGAGGACTGCGATGGAATTCCTCAGAACTCTGTTTTCTGCCAATGATTTCATGCCCCATGGATTTTGCTATTCGTGGAATACCGGCCTTGTCTGGCTGCATGTCATCTCCGATTCTTTGATCGCGCTGTCCTACCTCTCAATTCCGGTGACGCTGGTTTATTTCATCCGCAAACGGCGAGATCTGCCATTTAACTGGATGTTCGTCGCCTTTGGAATATTCATTCTGGCATGTGGAGCTACCCACGCCATGGAAGTGTGGACGCTATGGCACGCCACTTACTGGCTCTCCGGCGCGGTCAAAGCTATAACTGCTGTAGCTTCGCTCACCACTGCGGTCCTCCTGGTCAAGCTAGTTCCGCAAGCGCAGGCACTGCCGAGTCCAGAGGAGTTGAGGCGTGAGATCGCCGAGCGCTCGCGGGCTCAAGCCGAGCTCGCCCAAGCGAAAAACAACCTGGAACAGCGTGTAGAGGAACGAACTGCGGAGATCGCTGCGACGAATCAGATACTCACTCTAGAGATTCGCAGGCGTGCGCAGACCGAAGACGAACTGCGTGCAAGTGAGGAGCGATTTCGTTTGCTCATTGAAGGGGTCCGCGATTATGCCATTTTTTCACTGACTCCGACGGGATACATCACGAGTTGGAATGCTGGTGCTGAACATATCAAGGGCTACCAAGCGGCTGAGATTATAGGCCGGCACTTCTCCCTTTTTTACACGCAAGAAGATCTTGAACGTGGCGAGCCACAGATGCAGTTGCTGACAGCAGCGGACGAAGGTCGCTCTGAAGACGAGGGCTGGCGGGTTCGGAAAGACGGATCGCGCTTTTGGGCGAACGCGATCATCACGCCATTGCGCGACCGGAAAGGAAAGCTGATTGGCTTCTCGAAGATAACTCGTGATCTCAGCGAACGAAAACAAGCCGAGAACGCCGCGCAGGAAGCCAGGTCGGAACTGGCTCGCATGGCACGCGTCACGGCGGCAGGAGAATTGACCGCGTCCATCGCGCACGAGATCAAACAGCCACTTGCAGCCATCGTCAACAATGCAAATGCCTGCAATCGGATGCTGGCGAAGCCGTCGCCGGACATCGAGGAATTGCGCGAGGCTATCGCCGACATCGCACAATCCGGGATGAGGGCAAGCGAAATCGTCTCCCACATCCGCGCGTTTTTCAATAAGACAAGTCAGGACAAAGCCCAAATCGATCTGAATCAAATCATCCACGAAGTTCTTTCGCTTACCGTTGCAGAGGCAGAGAGGAATCGCGTTTCGGTCCAAACTGAATTGGGAGGCGAATTACCCCCAGTCCTGGGCGTCCGGGTTGAACTGCAGCAGGTTGTCCTGAACCTGGTGATGAATGGTATTGAGTCAATGACCTCCGTAAAAGGAGAGCGAAAATTGCACATCAGCTCTCAACAACAAGAACCGGGGAAATTACTGGTCACCGTTCAGGACTCTGGCGGGGGCCTCGACCCTCAACATGCCGTTCATATTTTCGATAGCTTCTTTACAACCAAACCTGAAGGAATGGGCATGGGACTGCCGATCAGCCGATCAATCGTGGAGGCTCACGGCGGCCAATTGAGGCTTGTCCCGTTGTCGCGGCAAGGAGCCACCTTCCAGTTCACACTTCCGGCGTGCGCCTAACGCCGGCATTTGCGGTCCAGCATGAACGAAACTCCGCCCATTGTCTTTGTGGTCGACGACGAGTCAGCCGTTGGGGTCTCCATTAAGAGATTGTTGCATTCCGTCGGCCTCGAAGCTCGGCACTTTACTTCGGCGAGCGAGTTTTTGCGCGCGAAACGTCCCGATGCACCGGGTTGTATCGTCCTCGATGTCCGCCTGCCCGACCTGAGCGGTCTTGATCTCCAGCAAGAGCTGGCGAAGGCAAACGTGGATCTTCCAGTGATCTTTGTCACCGGTCACGCCGATATTCCCATGACCGTCCGCGCCATGAAGGCGGGTGCCGTGGAATTTCTCACCAAACCTTTCCGCGAGCAGGAACTACTGGAAGCGGTGCAGCGCGCCATCAGCAGACACCGCCAGACCCGAGATCAACGCGCTTCGATGAAAGTGCTGCAGAGCCGCTATGAGTTGTTGACGCCTCGCGAGCGCGAGGTGTTTCCCCTGGTCGTCAGCGGCTTACTCAACAAACAAGTCGCCGCCGAACTTAACGCCAGCGAGAAGACGATCAAAGTCCACCGCGGCCAGCTCATGCAAAAGATGGAAGCCCATTCCCTTTCTGACCTCATCCGAATGGCCGAACAGCTGGGAGTTCTTTCCCCCAGGTCCTAGTCACATAGGACCAAGGGCCAATAGACGAAATTAACTTCCGCGTCTAGTCTCAGATTGTAAGGGGGAGATGAGTATGAGTTCACTAACTTTTAGCGCCGCAGAGATCGAAAACGGGCCTCCTCCGCTACCCGATGTGATCCACTCGGATCCGGAGGGACGCGGAAAAGCAAAAGACAGTGCGACTCGGATAGCGATCGTGGACGACGATCCATGGGTGCGAAGATCGCTGGACAGGTTGATGAGGTCTGCAGGTTTCAAAACAGCGTGCTTTGGCTCAGCAGAGGAATTCCTCGAGTCCGCCGATGATTTCCCCGGCTGCATGATTCTCGATCTGAAGCTTCCTGGGATGAGCGGACTGGAACTTCAACGTCGCCTGGTGGACACGGATAGAAAAATACCGATTGTTTTCGTGTCAGCACACGAAGACAGGGCTTCGAAAAGTCAGGCCTTGGAGGCAGGAGCCACGGCCTTTCTGAATAAGCCCTTCGGTGATGAGACCTTGCTCGAGGTTGTGGACTCGGCATTGAGACCGGGAAGATCGTGAGTATATGCAGTTCAACGGTGCGTAATCTGACGTGATCGCAAAAGGGACAGCTGACAGCTCCCAGCGTCAGCATCCAGCGAAACACCGAGATCGTCAGAACGCACTACAACGTAAACGCGAAAACGGGGCGACTGGAGGCTGCAGTGGCTATGGTTAAAAAGATCGTTGAGCGACGACCCAGAAGCGGTCGGCCTTCGCTAGGAGTAACCACATCCCCCAAGAATTCTGTTGGGGCCAATATCCACGAGATTCTGCTCAGAGATCCATCGCGTGAGTTGGCGAACTCCAGGAAGGACTCGGCGAATTCTGACGGCCTGGAAAAGCTTTCGATCGAGACTCGCCCGGCCGTCGGCCGTTGTTTCAAAGTGTTGGTCGCAGATGATCACCCGGTTGTACGCTCCGGGCTGGCGTGGCTTCTCGGTAATCGGAGTGACATGCAGATCATTGGCGAGGCCAAGGACGGGCGCGAAGCAGTCGAACAATTTTCCGCGCGACATCCCGACATCGCGTTGTTGGATCTCCGCATGCCCGTGATGGACGGGATCCAGGCCGTAGCTCAGATTTGTGAGAAAGATCCCTCCGCCCGTCTTGTCATTCTCACTACCTTTCAGAGCGAAGAGGACATTTATCGCGCGCTTCGGGCTGGCGCTCAGGGATATCTGATCAAGGATGCGCCGGTCGAAGAGTTGGTCGGCTGTATCCACTCCGTATGCCAAGGCAGGTCTTGGATTCCACCCTCGGTGGGCGCCAAGTTGGCCAAGCGGGTTACGGATCGGGAACTGACCCGGCGCGAGATGGAAATTATGCAGGCAATCGTTCGTGGCAAAAGTAATAAAGAGATCGGATGTTTATTTGACATCAGCGAGGCCACGGTCAAAGTGCATGTCACACATATTCTGGAGAAGTTGAAGGTCACCGGAAGGACGGAAGCCATTAACGTGGCGGTAAGAAGGGGATTGGTGGAGATCGACTCGGCGCTGGTCGCATGAATGATTAAGGGAGCAATGCCATGAAAGCAGAGAATGTATTTGACATGCCTCGTCCTTTGAGTGTCGCCGACGGCCAACCCTTTTCAAAGGAAGATTACGTTGCCGAGGCGGCCATCCTTGAGATGCCCCAATCGCCCGCTGCCATCCGGCGATCGGCATTTCTCGAGCTGATTCTGCGGCAGATTCCAGATGGTGTAATCGTGTCTGACCGACAGGGAACCATCATCTTTGCCAACCCCGCCGCAAAGCAACTCGCGCAGTTTGATCCGGAAGGACAGCCACTTGATCTGGCGCAGAGCATTTGGGGAGAACTGTTCGACGGCGCCGGAGCTCACATAGCCGCCGAGGACTGGCCGCTGATGAGAGCTCTGCGAGGGGAGCGGACGAACGGTAAAGAATGCCGCCTGATCAATCTAGGAGGGGAATGCAGCGAAATTGTCTTCAATGCGCGCCCCGTCCAGGACGTGTCCGGCCAGGTTGTCGGAGCCATCGCAACACTTACGGATATTACCCATCAGAAACGTGCTGAATGGCAACTCCGCGAAGAATTACTGGAAAAGCAGCGTACCAACATGGCCGCGGATATTCACGACACGGTATCACAGAGTCTGGCGGCGATCGTGCTCCAACTGAGGGCGGTGGAGATGGAAATGCCCAGAAGTCCGGAGCTGGCGCAAAGACATTTGCGCAGCGCACAAGATGTTGCCCAAGACAGTTTGCGTGAGACCCGGCGTTCCATTTGGACGCTGTCTCAAGAATCGCTTCAAGGACAAGATCTGGCCCAAGCGCTATCGCTGTTGGCTCAGCAGTTCTTCAGCGCGACACCGGTCAAATTGAAACTCTCGCTGCAGCAGGAGCCGCACTCCTTGTCGCCCGACGCCCGCCGCGAGCTCATAAGGATTGGCAGGGAGGCGTTAGCCAACGTGTTGAAGCACGCAAAGGCAACGAAAGTTCGCCTCGCGTTGCTTTACACCAATCGAGAGGTTCGCTTGCATGTGGACGATAACGGGCGTGGATTCGCGACCCCCGGTGGTCCGCACGCTGCCGGCGGCTATGGTTTGACGAGCATGTCCCGGCGCGCCGAGAGCCTGGGCGGAAAGATCGATGTCCGCAGTTACCCGGGCCGGGGGACACGCGTTGTCGCACGTGTGCCCTTGGATTCTCGCGTTTTGCGAAGGTCGGCATAGCGCGCCGGCAGGAAGGTTTCAATGGGTACAACGCGAAGCATCCAGCAGGAGTCGTATACGCGAGTCGGACTCATGCCTAAGCGGAGGCTACGTACCTGCTCTGAAAGTCAAATGATGCCCATGTGCGATTGTGCGGTGAGGGGGCATTGCATACGATGAGCTTTTCCTGGAGCTAAGACCTCTGTCCTTCGGCCAGAGTTCAGGCTCAAGGTCAACCGCCACTAACTCGCAGTTGTTAAGAGCAACTCAGAGCTTCTCAACTGCGAATGGAAAGAAAGGAAGTCGGAGGTGCGTTATGAGTCCCGCCAGCCTGAGACTCATCGGCAACGTCAGCGACATCTGTCGGCCCGTGTATAGCAGCGACAACCAGGAGCAGGTGACCGTGTTTGTGGAGGGCGCGGAGCCGTTGTACGCCGAGATCCGCATTCCCAACAAGCAGGGGTGGAGACTTGGCCAAAAAGTAGTGGTCATGATCGCGCCGGTTTCGACGGACGATGGCCGGGACTCATCAACCTAATTCTGTGTACTCCCATACCCGGGCCCCCGATCTAGGCGCTAAGAGGTGGCGCAGATATGAGCGACCAGCAGGCGCTCCAAGAGCGCGAGAAACAAATCGCGACTCTGCGCGAGCTAAGGAAAAGGAGGCACGAAGAGCGGGCTGAGCGGCCACCCAGGCTGCTGAGGGGGCTCGACGCGCCTGCCGTAATCTCGAAAGAAGAGATCAAGGGCCTTCTCAAGGCGGAATATCAGAATCTTGTGGTGAGTCTTTATCTGCAGCTGGGTCCCGACAAGGTAGCGCCCATACAAAAAGCTCTGGCAAGGTCCTTTCACTCGCTACAGACTCGCGAACTGGAGCGACGGAAAGACTTGATCGAAGCAATTCCCAAAGCACAAAAGGAAATGCTCACGCACGACTTGCAGGAAATTGAAGAACTTCTCGCGCAATATTATGTTCCGCACGATTCCCACACGCTTATCATTTTCAAGTCTGCAGGGGAACTAAACCGTGTCATTCAACTCCCGGTTCACGCGACCGACAGGTTAACGATTGATCCCGACCCCTACATTGTTCCGCTGGAGATGATTCTGGAGGAGAATGAGCGCGTCCTCTTCCTCGAAATCGAGAAGCAGGAAAGCCGATTTCAGATTTACCACTTTGGACAGCGCCAGGAACAAGACAGGATTCAGTCCTTTGTGCCCTCGGATCGCGTGGACGATTCGATTCCTGGTCGCGCGCAGCGGCATCGCCTGACGCACCTCGAGCGACATTTGAAGGCGACTGCCCAACAGGCATATCACCTTTATAACGATTCGTCCTTCGACGTCCTGGTTCTAATGGGCGAGGAGCGAGTCATGCACCTGCTGGAAGAGTTCCTTCACGCGACTGTCAAGGCACAGATTATCGGCCGCATCTATGGCTCACCTGATGCGGATCTTCGCGACCGGAAGAGCCTGATCGAAAACGCGCTTCGCGACCACAAAGCTGATCGGGAGATCAAAGCGATTGCGGACCTGAAAGAACACAATCCCGCTGAGATTGCACGCAGCCTCGGAAGCGTTGTCAAAGCCTGCAACCTGTTCCTTGTCCGCAAGTTGATCGTTAGTGTGGGTTTGCATCACCAAGGTTTCATCTGCAAGGAACATCACTATCTTTCCCTTGAGCCCAACGACTGTCCTTTCTGCCGAAAGAAACTGGTTTCTGTCGAGAACCTGGTCGACGAGATGATCGAGATAGCGCGGCTTCACGCGGTCGAGGTCACCATTGTCAGCTATCATTGGGAGCTCTTAACCGAGTATGAAGGGATTGCTGCGGTCGTATACGCTCCGTTAACCGCCACCTGATATGTCACCATCGTACTTAAGGGAAAAGGCCCAGACCGAGTTTCCGCTCGGTCTGGGCCTTCCAGCAGACTCTTTACGCTGCCTGTCTGAGTTGAGAGTGAGAGGGTACCGGCAAACTATGAATGGCGAAGGCCAACATTACATAGGACCAGCCGCGGAAGATTAAGGAAATCCCCACGGCAACGCCCATGAACCAAAGGCCGGACCACGGCCACTGCACCCAAAGCAACATACCAAGCAGCAGCGTGACCGCGCCGTCGAATACTGCCCACCCCCAATTTGGAAACTTCAGCCGGATGGCAGCAATCACTCGGAAGATTCCGATTACGGTGAAGAAGGAAGCAAAAAGCAGTGTCCATGCGAGTGCGCCGGCCACCGGGTGTGTGACGATCATCAGTCCGATGAAAATCCCCAGGATGCCGGCCATCAGGTGAAGGAAGATTCCTCCCCACTTGCGCATGCGAAACGCGTGGATCGCTTCTATCACACCGCTTAGCACGATGAGCCAGCCCAGTACGAGCACCGTCCCAACGGTCGCGGCGGGTGCGATGATGAGCGCGATCGTTCCCAGAAGGAGCATCAAGATTCCCAATACCAGAAACCATCCCCATCGATGGCGAAGACCCTCAAGTTCCATAAGCAACGGAGTCGTGATCATAAATTCCCTCGCGAAATCAGTGATCTCTCATGATGCTATTGAACCGCAGAGGGTGGAACAATTCCTCGTAAGCATGACCGCCGATTCCGAGGTGCTGCCTAGGTTCAGGGCGGCCACGAGTGAGAGGCGGGCATACGACTTTCGCACTAGTACCACGAAGCGCCGGTGATGCTTCCTCGGAAAATAAGGAGGACGCCCACGTCCTCAACACCAGCACAGCAAAACTGCAGCATTATAAAAAGAGGAAGGCAGTGGCCCGCGGTTCTATCGGCGGTGGATCTCTATCGGACGTGGAAGTCCCAAGCGCGCCGCCCGTCGTTCCATTGGACTACGCACGATCAACCTGTGGGCTTCGATGCGGTTTGCGCGCTCCCAATGATGCAAATCGGGATAAGGATGCACATAAACAGCGCGATTGGCCCAGATGCGTCGCCAAGGCGCGTTGTGAATGAACAGCACGTGAGCGCCCCAGTCAAAGCGGCACACTCCCCAACCCCACGGACTGAAAGCCCCTGTAATGACGGCGCCGAAACCAAAACTGATCGCAGCGCCGACGACAATTCCCGGCCGAGGCGGATAGAAAACCACGAGCGGGTCGTAGACAGGCACGCAGATGAAAGTCGGATCCACCGGCTCGATCTCAATATAGGGATCGGCGGTCACGATGATTTTGTCGTTGCTGCGCAAATAGCCGTAATCCTTCGCCTTTTGACGCATGCGCTGGATTGCGTCCATCACGTCTTGTTGCTGCGTGAGAAAGGCTTCACCCAGTTCTTCCGTCCATTTCATGTCCGAAGCCATCATCTCCAGGACAGACGGAAAAGGAAGAAGCGCTTGCACGCTCGGATCCCACCAGAGGTGGTCGTCGGCGATTGCCCGGGCGAGTTCGTCGCCGGTCAGGTAGTGGTGTTCGTCGGCCCATTTGGCGGCTTCGGGAATCTGATCGGGAAAAGTTGAGGCGGCGAGAACCTGCGCTAGGAGCGAGTCGGGATAAAGTGCGATCCGAGCCACCAATTTATCCAGTTGCTCCGGCGAGCGGTACGGTGGTTCCTGGGCCAGCACTGGGGTGGCTGACCATCCGAATAGGAGCGTCACGGCTAGAGCGGCGGCGGTGATCTTCCCATTACGTTCAGAATGTCGCATTCCCTTTCTCCTTTTGACTTGGGGTTCTACGTTAGAAACGCCTGACCTCCACGGAACGACGCCGACACGAATCGTATTGAATCGACAACGCCAGAACAATCCCGCAAGCGGATGATTGCCGATGACACCAGGATATGTAGAAATGATTCCACCGTGAGGTAGATGGAGTCCTACGATGTTAGGAGTAGAGCCAGCGACTGATCTTCCGGGCCCTGTAGATGAGTTCATGTATCCAGAACGGAAATACCTTGGCTGAGGCCGGGAGGAGGATGATCCCGTTTAGCTGGAGCAATCTTGATCTCGCGACACCACTCCAGTTTAGGTATTCTCGCGTTCTCGTTCGGAACTTGCTGTCGAAGTCTGATAAGTTTTTTCGGCACAATTGAGGCGAGAAAAAGAGTGGCTTTCTGGCTCCTGAGCGACGCCCAATGAAGCACTTAGATTCTGTCCTGCTCTTGGTTCGGGATCATGGGGTCGGAGAGTTCAAATCCTCTCTCCCCGACCATTTAATCCCAAGCAGCTCATTGAATTAGCGTCGCGCCAATTTGTCGATTTCCATAATTTGGGTACCGTTTGGGTCCAGTTAGCAAATCTTCGACCTTCTGGACCGCCTCTTTTGCTCCCGCTGGCAGCGAGTGCAAATAGATTCCTCGTGTTACTTCCGGTGAGGAGAGATTGCACCGGACCGAGCGGAGTGCCTACGTCGCGTTCGAATGGCGTAGAGAGTGCCAGCCGATGGTTCGAGTCGATCTTCTTTCTCTTCTAATTGCCGATTCGTTTCCAGAGACACGGATGAACTACTTCTCGGTTTCACAATAAGTTCTGAGCATGTGGTCGCTCTTGCAGTTCGGTGTGATCGCCTTGCGAGGGCGCTGGCATTCAAGAATTCATGAGCAGGTATGGCAACGTAGGGAATTTGAGCAAAGCGAACGAGAAGTGCCGACATCCGTAATTTAATTTCTACGCCGCTTTCGTGATGGAGCCCCCCAGCCTTCTTGCGGAATCCGTCTTCCTCCTTGGCGACACAACGTTTTAGCGCATCAGTCAGTTATGGCCGGAGCCGATCCGGCGGGATGATGCAACACGGTGACCCCACCTCCGAACGAAGACCCACAGTGCACCAATTTTTGCGTCAGGAGTGTACCTCCGGTAACTAGTGCGCACGGTCACTGACAGCTAGACTGCCAACAATCTATCAGTGTATTTACGTGCCGGCTTCTCGCGAGGAACGTGGTGCGCGACCAGATAGAACCTAAAACAGGAAACCGATCCACGCCAACGTATGCCACCAGGGGGCTTCAGAGATTTTGGTTGCGTGCGGCGTATCCTGCTGGGTTTGCCGTTCTCTTCTTGCTGAGTCTTGCGTCGGTGCCGACCGCCTCGGCCCAGATTTCTCCCGGGCCATTGTCGCGGCCGCACCAGTCTCTCAACGGCGCCACCAACTGCGCCAGTTGCCACAAATTCGGGGGGCAGGCGGCCCTCAAGTGCCTGGCTTGCCATACCGAGATCGCAACTCGGCTCTCCACCCACAAAGGCTTGCATGCCACTTACAACATTCCCGCCGGTTCCAGTCAGGAATGCGCGCGCTGCCACTCTGAGCATAATGGAGAGGACTTCCCGCTGATCAAGTGGGATGTCAAGACCTTCAATCACAGGGAGACTGGGTACACCCTCGAAGGCAAGCACACCGGCTTGACGTGTAACAAGTGCCACAATGCTTCCCATATCTCTGCCGCCGACCGTCCTGCCATCAAAATCAAGGATCTGAGCCGAACTTATCTCGGCCTCTCGACCGCATGTGGCAGCTGTCACGAGGATGCCCACAAAGGCAGGCTGGGTCCGACCTGTCAGCAGTGCCACAATTTCGAAGACTGGAAGAAAATCAGCATTGCACAGTTCGATCACTCGAAAACACGCTACCCACTCACGGGGCTGCATGCCCAGGTGCAATGCGCCAAGTGCCACACCAACGGACCGGATGGCAAGCCGCAATACACCGGGATTCCATTCAACCAGTGCTCCGACTGCCACAAAGACCCCCATCGCGGCAGCTTCGCCGCGCAAACCTGCCAGTCTTGCCATAACACGAGCGGATGGAAAAAGGTCTCCGCTCAATCGCTGAATGAGCGCTTTGATCACTCCAAGACAAAGTTCCCCCTGGAGGGCAAGCATGCCAGCGTCGATTGCACCCAATGCCACGCTAATGGCGATTTCAAGAAGCCCCTCGTGTTCCAGAAGTGCATGGATTGCCACAAACCCGATCCTCACAGCGGCCAGTTTGCGAAGCGTCCCGACGGCGGAGAATGTGCCTCTTGCCACTCGGTGAACGGCTGGAAGCCCTCCACGTTCACCGTGAAAGAGCATGCTCTGAGCACGTATCCATTGCAGGGCGGTCATGCGCGCCTGCAGTGCGCCCAGTGCCACATTCCCAAAGGAAAAGAGACGCTCTTCAGGATCAAGTTCGAGCGCTGCACCGACTGTCACGCCGACAAACATGCCGGGCAGTTTGCCGCGGCACCATACTTCAATGCGTGCGATCGCTGCCACAATCTGGAGGGATACAGGCCATCCACCTTCAGCCTGGCCAAGCACAAGCAGACGCGCTTCGTGCTTACCGGCGGCCACATTGCGGTGCCATGCTCCGATTGCCACAAGGAATCGACCCAGTTCCAGCCCAAGCCGGCTGTGATCTACCACTGGGGCAATCTAAGTTGCACAAGTTGCCACAACGATCCGCACAAGGGGCAATTCAAAGACCGCATGCCGCAAGTGCGGGCGGATGGTATGGCGGCTGGGTGTGAAGCCTGCCACACCACCAAGTCATGGAAGGAACTCTCCGGGTTTGATCATTCCAAGACGAAGTTCGCTCTGCTTGGGGCCCACCGCGCCACGGCCTGCATCGACTGTCACAAGCCGCCCAACCTCGAGATGAAGATAACGAACGTTGATTTCAAGGCCGCACCGACTCAGTGCGAAGACTGCCATCAGGACATTCACGGAAAGCAGTTCGCCGTAGCGGATATTACGCGATGTGCGGATTGTCACAGCCCCGCAAAGTGGAAGCCTTCCTTGTTCGATCACGACAAACGGACGACCTTCCCCTTGCGTGGAGCTCACCAGAATGTGCGCTGCACGGAGTGTCACAAGCTGACCAGGGTGGTTGCCGCCAAGTCCGTCCTGTTCTATAAACCGACGCCCAAGGATTGCGCCGCCTGCCACGGGCCGACGAATCCCCTGCCGAAAGCGAAGCCATCAGGGTTTTGATGGAGGCATCGCTTTTTTCCAATCACTGCCGAATCATTGCGTGCCCTTTCGGAAAACTAAAGTACTAGAACTTCTGGATTTCGAAACGCAGTATTCCGAAAACAGGGACAGCACGGCCTTCTGTCAGAGGTTAATTTCTCAACACGTGCTACGAAACGGAAAAAGTGCCCAGGCAACTCGTAGTTCTTACATTGGCTCTTACCAGGCAATGCGCGCGAGAGAAATCGGACGATGAACTAGTCGACGCTTAAATAGGTACATGGGTAACTTTCGACGGGGCGTCCAAGTGGTTAGCATCAATGGAAAGGCAATTGCTTTACACGTCGTACTCTTCTACCGTTTTTTTTGTTGTAGTGACCACGTAAGGGGCTGGTCAAATGGGGGCATCACGGGGCGCCTACAAATCAATTGTGGTGCTGGCCTTGGCATTTTTCGGAATGCGGGGGCTTGCGCAGGTTTCCGAGGGGACGCATAGTCCTCACGAAAACCTGAACATTCCCTGTCAGAATTGCCACACGGCGAACGCGTGGAAGCCGATTCGCGCGGTTCCTGAATTCGATCACAATCAAACGAAGTATCCGTTGCGCGGCATGCACCAAGCGGTGACGTGCGTCCAATGCCACGTCAAGCCCGTGTTCACGAACGTCGGACAGCGCTGTCAGGACTGCCACGCCGATATTCACCGGCGTCAGCTCGGGGCGAGTTGCGAACAATGCCACACCGTTCGGGGCTGGCAAGTCACGGTGCAGGCTATCCAACAGCATAACAATCGGTTTCCGCTGACGGGAGCGCACGCCGCAGTGGACTGCGACTCCTGTCATAAGGGCGCAGCCACCAGCCAGTTTCAATCGATGTCGACGGCGTGTTACTCCTGCCACGCGGCAGATTTCAAGGGGACCTCCAACCCGAGCCACGTCTCGGGCGGGTTCTCCACGACGTGCAGCCTCTGCCACGGGACGGACACCTGGCTGAACGCGACTTTCGACCATTCGTCGGTTGGATTTCCTCTGAGCGGGGGCCATGCCGTACCGCCGCGCATGTGCGCCGATTGCCACATCAACAATAATTACAACTTGTCCAGCACGGCTTGCGTGAGCTGCCACCTCAAGGACTATCAGGGAACCACCAATCCGAATCACGTGGCCGCTAGTTTTTCGCAGACTTGCAATCAATGCCACAACACCACATCGTGGTCGAACGCGTCGTTTAACCACAACGCGACCAACTTTCCGCTGACGGGCATGCACACGGTGCCTCCGCGGCAGTGCATCGATTGCCACGTCAACAATAATTACAACCTCACGAGCACAGCGTGCGTCACCTGCCATTTGAAGGATTACCAGGGAACGACGAATCCCAATCACGTGACGTCGAACTTCCCGCAAGGCTGCGATCAGTGCCACAACACGAGCTCATGGCTGAATGCGACTTTTAACCACAACAGCACCGGACTTCCGCTAACCGGCATGCACACGGTGCCGCCACGGCAATGCACCGATTGCCACGTCAACAATAATTACAACCTCACGAGCACGGCGTGCGTCACATGCCATTTGAAGGACTATCAGGGAACGAACAATCCCAGCCACGTGGCGTCGAACTTCCCGCAGACCTGCGATCAGTGCCACAACACGAGTTCATGGCTGAATGCGACCTTCAATCACAACAGCACCGGATTTCCTCTGACCGGCTCGCACACGGTGCCACCCCGGCAGTGCACGGATTGCCACGTCAACAACAACTACAACCTGACCAGCACAGCGTGCGTGACGTGCCACCAAAATGATTACAACGGCACGACCAACCCCGCGCACGCGGCCGCGGGATTCCCCACGACTTGCGAATTGTGCCACGACACCACGGTCTGGACCGACTCGACCTTCAACCACAACAACACCGCCTTCCCCCTGACCGGTTCACATTTGGTGCCTCCGCGGGTTTGCGCTGACTGTCACGTCAACAACAACTACACGACGCTGCCTACGACTTGCATCGGCTGCCACCAGACCGACTACAACAACACCACCAACCCGGGCCACTCTGCGCAACCGCAGTTCTTCCCCACGACCTGCCAGAATTGCCACAACACAACCGCATGGACGGGCGCGACCTTTAACCATACGCAGTACACGCAATTTCCAACCAGCCATGGCAACGCGGGTGGCGTGTGTTCGACGTGTCATATCAACTCCAACAACTACGCGATTTTCCAGTGCACGGGCTGCCATGGCGGCAATAACGCAAACAACTTCCATCACGACAACGTTTCTGGATATGTCTACAACAGCATCAACTGCTACCAATGCCATCAGAGCGGTCATGGCGGGGGTTAAAGTCGGGCCTTCCAGAGACGCGGGGGCGACAGCCGGTCAGGTAGACCAGCGAGAGTCAACAACACATGAAGGCAGTGCACAAACATCTTGGAATCGCGACGCTGTTGGTGTCGTGTGCCGCGGCACAGGCGGGCATCACGACATTACAGAGCGTAAATACAGTGCGCGATGGCGAGAACTTGCGCGTCGAGATTACTCTCAGCGCTCCAACCAAGCCGGCACATGACACTGCCATTCATCCCGACCGCATCCTGCTTGATCTTCCTGACACCGCCAACGATACCGGAACCAAGAACGTCGCGGTCAATGCGAACGGAGTGCGCCGCGTACGAATCGGCCGGCACAGCGACACTCCTCTCGTCACGCGAGTGGTGATTGACCTGGATAGTCCTCATCCTTACACCGTCACCGCGGATGGGAAGCGCATTCTCGTGACTATCGCGCCCGCAGAAAATTCGCGAGCCGCACGGGGAGCGCCCGTAGCCGCCACAACGGGCGCCCTCATTGGGGTCTTCCGCAGGCGGCACGATTCCAAGCCGGTCAGCGATACAGCTACAGATATTCCACAAACCCCTGCTCCGCCGCAAGCGGTGGCTGGACCTGCATTCGAACCGCCATCGGAAACGCCGTCGACAGCGGCGGCCCCGACCCCGCCTGCTCCTGCCCTTCCCACCTTCGCGGCTGGGGCTTCGCCGGAAGTTGCCACGAAGTCGGATGCTTCCACGATCGAGATTGGGAGCAGTGCGAACTCAGGTGTAACCGCAACCGTGCCAAAGCCGGCCTCAACGTCCGCGTCGAACTCCGTAGCCACTGAGGCGGCCGCCGAGCCAGGTAGCCCCAAGAGTGAGCCGGCCGCGTCTGTGTTGTCGCTGGCGCCGTCAGCCGTGGCAACCGCATCACCCGCCCCAACGGAAACGTCGACAGTGATCGGCCGCGTCGACGATCCGAACTTGCGCACGGTCTTCAAGGTGAAATATCTGGCCGACGGCGTAGCGTATCTCGATGGCGGGAAGGCGCAGGGCCTGGCCGAAGGCATGAAGTTAGAGATCGTCGACACGAACGTACCGGCGAAGCAGGGAGACAGCGCAAACGCTGGCGACCCGCGCGTGGTCGCGGAACTGGAAGTAACCGCGGTTGCGGAGATGTCAGCTGTCACTGACATTCACGCACCCAAGCGCCAAGTCAGAGTCGGCGACCTTGCCTACCTTTCCAGCAATGATGCGGAAGCCATGGTTCAGCAACGGACGCTCAGCGCGACCCGTCAATACCCGGCGGTTATCTCCTTTACCGAAAGCGATGAACTCGATGAGGAAGCGCGTCAGGAAGTCCCGCGACCTCCGCTTCCCTCGGTCAATCGTGCGCGCGGGCGCATTGGCTTCGACACCATCGAAACCTTCAGCCACGGAACCAGCAATGTGACCAGCTCTGACGTGGGCATGGTCTTTCGCGGCGACATCACGCGGATCGGCGGCACTTACTGGAATCTCAGCGGCTACTGGCGCGGTGAACTCACCAAAGCATCGGCGGCGTCCCAGCAGACACTGCAGAACCTGCTGAACCGCACCTATCACCTGAACCTGACGTACGACAATCCCAACTCCACGCTGGTCGCAGGATTTGGCCGTCTGTATTTGCCCTGGGCTCCGAGCCTCGACACGATTGATGGCGGGTATTTTGGCACGAGACTTTCGAAGGGTGTTGTCCTGGGAATCTTCGGGGGTTCTACGCCCGATCCTTCCTCGTGGGATTACAGTCCCAACCGAGTGATTGGGGGATCGTTCGTCAACTTCGAAGGCGGAGAGTTCAACGGATTCCATTACAGCAGCACCAGCGGAGTCGGCGTCAGCATGGTGAACTGGCAGGTCGACCGCCCATTCATCTTTTTTGAGGATTCTTTGTCCTATAAGCGCACCATCGCCCTCTACGAATCAGCGCAACTCGACAATCCGAAGGGAAATTCCGCTACTCCTTCGCCAGGCTCCGGACTCGGCCGCAACTTCCTGACCTTGCGCATCGACCCGCATCCGCGCGTGGAACTCGACTTCAACTACAACTATTTCCGCGATATTCCTACCTTTGATCCAACTCTTATCGGAACTGGGCTGCTCGACAAATACCTGTTCCAGGGCTTCAGTGCCGGAGGACGGCTGGACGTGTGGAAGCAGCTTTGGCTGTCCACGAACATCGGCCAAAGCAACGGAACCGGCGACTCCAAAACCAGCCTGAATCAAATGTATGGCATCACCTTTGGCCGCATTCCAAAATTGAACCTGCGCGCCGACGTCCACTACGCGAAGTTCAACAGTTCATTCGGCGACGGTTCCTATGAATCGTTCGCACTCTCCCGGCAAGTGAGCGACCGGCTTCGTGTTGAGGTCTTGCTGGGGCAGCAGAAGTTTGCTTCCGCCATCACCACGAATACGCGCAGCCGCTTCGTCACCGGCACGGTCGAGACTACACTCGGGCCCCACTACTACCTGCAAACAAATTTCACCACGAATCGCGGCGACATGAGCTACGACCAGATGATGTTCTCGATTGGCTACCGGTTCGATTCGAAGAGGAGAGGAGAATGATCCATTCAGTTCAACCCCTCCGGAAAGGAATGCGCCTGGCACTGGTTCTTCTCGCCTGTGCTACATCTGCCCTGTGCTTAGCCGGCGCCAGTTCCGCGTCTCCAGAAGAACAGAAGTTGAACAGCCTCTTGGGACGCACGGCCGAGCAGACGGCAGTATTCCTCGATCAATTCGCAGACGTAAAGTGCACCGAGCAAGTACGCCAGGAGAAACTGGGCAAGGACAGCAAAGTGGAACTTAAGGAAGACTCCACTTATGACTACCTAGTCATCCTGACGAATGCCGGGGGCGAACTGAATCTCTCGGAATCACGGATCCCCGTTCGTGAGGCGAAGCGGGACCGGCGCAATACTCCTATGCTGCTAAGCAACGGCTTCGCAACCCTGTTCCTTATTTTCCATCCTTATTATTCGGCTGCCTTCAAGTTCACCCTCGCCGGCGAGGAAGTCATTGGAGGCCTGACTCTGGAAAAAGTCCGCTTCGAGCACATCACAGGCATGAAATCGCCGGCGGCGCTTGCCCTGCGCGGAAGGGAGTATCCTCTTGAACTTTCAGGGATGGCGTGGGTCGACGCGCAGACTGGTTCAATCGCCAAAATCGAGGCCGGCATCGCAGACTCGCTCGCCGATGTCGGGATGAAATCGCTGGACTCCGAGATCGATTTTGCGCCGGTATCGTTCGCTGGGTCGAAGACAGCCTACTGGTTTCCGATCCAGGCGCGCGTAGAGGTCGAAACTCCCAGGCAGCACTGGCGTAACTTGCACCAATTTACCGCATACAAGAGATTCTCAGTAACTACGGAAGAGCAGGTCACCACGAAATGAGCGCGAACGCCACCGCCACCGCACGTATAGTCGCCGGCGCCAAAACCGGCCCGGACTCCGAGCGCGGGCATAAGCTCCGCCTCCGCGCCTTGTACATGCTTGCTTTTGCCACGAACCTCGCGATCTTTATCTACGGCTTCGACTACTACAAACTGTCGGCCATCGATCGTCCCTTTTCACCGAAGCATCACATGCTCCGCCCCAGCGGCCCGATTGGGCTGTATCTGGGATTCATGGGCGTAGCTTTGTTCGCTGGCATCTTCCTCTATCCGCTCCGCAAGCACTGGGCGTGGC
Source organism: uncultured Acidobacteriaceae bacterium (assembly GCA_963708335.1). GTDB lineage: Bacteria > Acidobacteriota > Terriglobia > Terriglobales > Acidobacteriaceae > Sulfotelmatobacter. The sequence goes on from OY970205.1 coordinate 1,794,918, forward strand.
TGGGGACGAAAGGCAGCACCCGGCATTGGCTCGATATTCATGTGCTGATGGGGCTGACCGCGCCGTTCATCATTGCGTTTCACTCCACCCTGAAGTTCAAAGGCATTGCGGGAATGGCTTTCTGGATCATGTTCGCGGTGTCAGCCAGCGGAGTTGTAGGACGCTATCTCTATGCGCAAATTCCGCGCAAGATGAGCACCGCCGAACTGTCAATGCGGGAAGTCCAGGAGTTGCAAGAAACATTGTCGCAGCAGCTTGCGGCACAAAACCTTCTTCCTGCGGCCGACTTGCGCGCATTGCTGCGGATGCCGGATGCGAAGATGGTGACGCGCCTTCCCATCGTCGTCGCTTTGGTCTATATGATGATTCTCGATGTGGTCCGCGTTTTCCGCGTCGCGCGGTTGCGTCGTCATGCACTCAGTTTCGGCGGGTACATGCAAACCTTGGCGGGATTCCTGCCTACACGCAATCGTGAGATCGAGAAAGCCATTCATGCGGCGGCGGAAGAAGCCGCGCTTTCCAAGAGAATCCTGTTCCTCTCGCGCTCGCAGAAAGTTTTTCACCTCTGGCACGTCGTGCATAAGCCGTTCAGCTACGCCTTCGCCGTGCTGGCGCTATTGCACATCGCACTGCAATTTGTTCTGGGATATTTCTGATTCGACTCCATGGAAACCCTTATCACTTACGGCGTCGGCGGCCTCATTTGCCTCTTCTTTTTAGTCGGCTATCTGAAGCGTCTGAAGAAGGCCGAAGCCCGCGCCCGCGAGGCCGCCGAAAAAGGCAAGCTCTTTTCCGAAGGACCGAAGGCCCAGCATCCTCATATCGATTCGAACTATTGCATCGGCTGCGGAACCTGCACTAGCGTCTGCCCCGAAGGTGACGTACTGGCGATGATTGCGGGCAAGGCGGTCATTGTGAATGGCCACAAGTGCATCGGTCATGGCCTGTGCGCGGATGCGTGCCCCGTCGGCGCGATCACGATGGTGATGGCCAGCCCGAGCATGGCCGCCGACATGCCCCATCTCACGCCGGAGTACGAGACCACCATCCCGAACCTTTTTATTGTCGGCGAACTCGGCGGGCTGGCTCTGATCAAGAACGCCGTGAATCAGGGACGCGACTGCGTTGACACGATTGCCGCGCGCCTCAAGACAAGATCTGCCCAGGCCATCCCTGGCGTTTACGACGTCTTAATCGTTGGCGCGGGGCCGGCCGGCATCAGCGCGTCGCTGCGCGCCATAGAAAGCAAACTCAATTACATCACGCTCGAGCGCGACGAAGTTGGCGGCACGGTCGCCAAGTATCCGCGACAAAAACTCGTGATGACGAGCCCCGTCGAATTTCCCATGTACGGCAAGTTCAAGAAGTTGCAGCTTTCCAAAGAACACCTGCTGGCCTTCTGGGACATGATTCTGAACCGCGCTGATTTCAATGTGTCGACCGGCGAGAAGGTTGAGGACATCACGAAGGACGACAAGGGCATCTTCACGGTCATCTCCGCGACCAATCAGTATCGTGCGCGGTCGGTCATTCTCGGGCTTGGCCGGGCCGGAGAGCCACGCAAGCTCGGCGTTAAAGGCGAGCAACTGCCCAAAGTGATGTACCGCTTGATCGAGGCAGATCACTACATCAACAAAAAGATTCTTGTCGTCGGGGGCGGCGACAGCGCGGTCGAAGCCGCTCTCGGACTCGCCAACCAGACCGGAAACCAGGTGACGCTCTCGTACCGCAGCGAGCGCTTTAGCCGCATCAAGGAACGGAATGCCAATCGCGTCGAAGAGTGCATGCGCTCAGGAAAAGTCCGTGTGTTGTTTAATTCCAATCCGGTTGAATTCAAACCCGAATCAGTATCGATCGACGTGAACGGCGCCAGACAAGAAATTCCCAATGATTTTGTCTGGATCTTCGCGGGAGGAAATCCACCCACAGCCTTCCTTAAAAAGATCGGCATAGGTTTCGGAGCTCGCGACCTGACCCTCGAGGCCAGCAGAGAAGCGAAGCAGGCCAATGAAGACCGCAAGCAATTCGCCCAGGCACATGCTGCGCCGGCTCGCTGACTCCTGCCTCGTTCGGCCACACCGTCGGACTGGCCCTTCGCAGACAAGTCAATGCCTCTGTTCGACAGGTCACTCTCGCACGACTAGGTTCCTCGCAGGCCGACGTCGTTCCACGTTCGAAGCTCCAGCTCCCCGCGCTTTTCGTCGCTCAGAAACTTTGAGAGTGCAAAGGTGACCGCGAGGACGATCGGTCCGATGAACGGTGAAGAATGAATGCTCGCAACCTCGGTCTACACTGCGGAGTTTCGGCATTCGAGATCACCTTATCCAAAAAGGCGTGCATCATGCTGACTGCGACTCCGCCGACTTTCCCAAGGACGCGGCGAGGATTTCTCAAAGGCATACGCTTGCACGCTGCGCACTCTTAGAAAACGGATCGCAGAATGGGCTAGACGATGCGGAGCGATGTCTCCCGTACAACCCCAGAAGGACGAAGAAGGCAGAGCGAAACAAGACTAGTTCTCCGCATAGACCGGCCCGGCCTGGCGAGAGGGTGGATCGGCGACAGCGCGGATATAGGAAATCAGCGCCTGTACATCAGACTTGCTGAGCGTGTTTCCCCAGGCCGGCATGAGGGCCGATTTGTTGAGGGCCGGACCTCCATAGCTGATGATCGCGGTGAGGTCGGCGTCGCTGATTTTGTTCAGCGTATCTCCTTCGGTGAAGGGGTGAGGCTTGACCTCGAGGTTGTCATAGTTGGAGACGCGCTCGACCGTAGACTCGGGATTGTGGCAGCGTTCGCAGTATTGATCGTTGAGTCGGCGTCCGAGGGTTTGCTGATAGCCGAGTGCGATCTCTTCTATCTTTAATTCCACCTTTCTGTGGGACTTGTCGATCGTCGAGGCGACGAGTTGGTAACGGCCCGCCATGCCTCCGAGAGATACATTGGTCGTGACTTGGCCGCTGGAGTCGGTAAGCCCGCTGGCGGGATCGAACGTTACCCCGGGGATCGCTGCGAATTCGACTAGAGCTCCGGATACGGCAGCTCCCTGCTCGTCGTTTACCTGGACTACGACTGGTTGCGGCAACCAGGCGCCGGTCTGCGCGAACTGTTTTCCGCCGCTGGATTCGATGATCGCGGCGCCGAAAGCCGTGGGCTTGGGCAGAGGTGCGGACTCGGTCTTACGCGAACAGGAAATAGCCAGCGATGTTGCCAGCACCGCGACAACGAAGGTACCGATTGTATGGAAGTGGCGCGTCATTTCTTGGCGACCTCCGGTTTGGCTCCGCCTTTTTGCGAGATCAGAAATGCGGTCAGAGCGCGCGCATCGTCGTCAGTCATGGCGCGGTTCGGCTCCACGGTACCCGGGCGCAGAGCCTGCGGATTTTTCATCCACTGGTAGATCCAGGCGGCGGTAAGGCGCGAGCCAACCTGCGTCAGCGTGGGGCCGATGTAGCCCTTGTCTGTCTTGGTGTCGAGGATGTGGCATCCCTGGCAGGAATACTTGCCATAGAACAGTTGCTTCCCGAGTTCCACCTCGCCTTGGGAGTAGCCGCTCAACGGCATGGAGTCGCGATCAACTGACGGATTCTGATACACGGTCATGATGTAGTCGGTGAGTTCGTTGATTTCGGAATCGGTCAGGTTGAAGCGTGGCATGCGGCGAATCAGCGCCGGACGCAGCGTTCCTGGATTCTTGAAAAACTGCACCAGCCACTCGCGCTGGACGGAACTGCCTTCCCAGGTCAGGTCCGGCGCCATGTCGCCACCGCGCCCGTTGATGCGATGGCAACTGAAGCAGGCTAAGTCAGACATCAGTTTCCCGGCTTTGCCGGCAGGCTGGTAATCCGACTCGGGGACTGCGGCAACAGCCAGGGATGCTGGCAAAGTAGTCGAACGCTCGTTCAGAGCCAGCAACGCTGTGGTCAGTGCATCGATCTGCGTCGGCGTGAAGCTGTATTGCGGCATTCGCAGGTTCGGCGAAAATGCCCGTGGTTCTTTGATTTTGCCCGCAAGGTAATCGGGAAGGGTGTGCGGCATCCCGGGCAGAAAAATGAGCTGGGTAATCGACTTGCTGCCAATGCGGCTGAGTTCCGGAGCGAAGTTTTCCGGCTTCTTGATTCCGGCGATTTCGTGGCAGGAGGCGCAGCCATAGTCCGATACGAGGCGCTTGCCGTGCGCGATCTGCTCGGGAGTAGCCGCATCCAAGTGAACGTTGGCAAGGAGATCGGAATCCGCCTTCGCGAGAAGGAATCCGGATAAGGTCGCGACCTGCGGATCGTTGAAGCGATAGTGCGGCATCGCCGTGCCGGGATCGTATACGCGCGGATTTTTCAGCCAGCCTTGCAGCCACTCCGGCTTCACTTTGCTGCCAATGCGCGTCAGTTCCGGACCAACATCACCACCAACCACGTTCCCCGCCGCATTCTGCACAGCGTGGCACGAGGCGCAAAAGGATTCACCATAAAGGCTGGGGCCGGCAGTAGGATCAGCGGCGGGCTTGCCGGAGAGACTGGCAGAGTCTCCCGGCACGGCCGTGCTATTGGCGACCAGGAAAGCGGAGATGTCGCGCGCATCGTCGTCACTCAACTTGAAATTCGGCATCGTGGCGCTGACCGCATAGGCTCGCGGATCTTTCAGCCACGCGTAAATCCACTCTCGCGTGGTCTTGTCGGCAATGTGCGAAAGAGAGGGCGCATCGTCACTGGCTTTGAGCGTGCTGCCATCGGGCAGTTTCACCGTATGACAGTTGACACAACCGTAGCGAGAGAGCAGGTTGCGTCCCTGATTGAGAACAGGAGTTCCTGGCAACGGACCGCGGTGGCATTCCCCACAGGAAGACTCGATGTATTTGGCCGGAAGAATGGGCTGCTCCCAGGCGAGCGTACTGTTATGCGCTTCAGATACGGTAGTCGCAGCGCCCTGCCCGCGATGACACACGGTGCAGCCGAACTGGTCGAGCTTGTGCGGAATCACGGGATGAGTGCGGAAGGGTTGGGTAGAAACATCGGTAAGACTGGGTTCCTTCAGTCCGACGTGGCAACTGGTGCAGCGGTCCACGACTCCAAGTTCTGGAAGCCAGATCTGCTGAATCCCTGGCTTGAAGTGCCTCTGCAGGGTGTTGGCCTCGCTGCGGTTGCGAATCGTCTTCAGATACCCGTGCTGATAGTGGCGCCACTCGCTGAAAAAGTTCTTCGCGGGAGCGATCGCCAGCGATGCGAGAAAAATGACGCTGATCACACCGAAGGCGCGCACGCTGTCGCCGAATAACTTATGCCATATCGATGTGAATTTCTGTCTCATGTCTGCTGCATCCTTGTCCTTAAGACCCCTGCCACGGCCATATCCACGACCAACCCGGACCACGGAAAAATGTGCCGATGGCAGTAAGCACGATGAGTTCGAATAAAAACCAGGTCATCACCCAATACGAAAGCGGTCGCGCGACCAGATACCGCCGGAAGCCTGAAATCGATTGGGGAGAGCTATACGCTGCAACAAGCATCACCGCGCCCATGATCACAGTCGGAACTAGGGCCGCGTAGACTTTGAAAAAAAGCAGGAATAGTGAAAGAAGAATCGCCACGCCATAGAAAATGCGCAGGCGGCGCTGGCGGTCTTTCAGGAATAGTCCATCGGCCTCGATATTGACTTTGAAGTAAGGAATGACAATCAACGCCATGACGACAAGTCCGGGCGCAAGCACGCCCGCAACCACCGGCGGAAAATAATGCAGCATCTCCTGCAGGCCGAGAAAGTACCACGGCGCTTTTGCGGGATTCGGCGTGTGCGAAGGGTCAGCCAGGCCTTCGAGCGGAGCGTTAAAGATCAGCGCAATCCAAACCAGGGCGACGGCCAGCGTCATCACCGCAACCGCCGCGCGGAATAGCACCTCGGGAAAAGTCTGGACCTGGTCTTCGGTCTCGGCCTTCACCTGCGCCGAGGTGCGCCGCGTGACGAAGACAATCCGTCGCGGAGATTTCTTCGCGTTCGAGTCGATGCCGGCGATGAAGTCCTTGGACTCTGCCATTACTGCGCTCCCTTCTCATTTCGTGCGGCAGCTTCGGCTCGCACGACGGCAGGTTCGCTCGCATGCGAGTACAGTCCACCATCTTTGCGAATCCGCCAGAAATGGATGGCGACGAAGAACAATGCAGCGAGCGGAAGGATCATGCAGTGCAGCACGTAGAAACGCAGCAGCGCGTTGGCGTTGACCGCGTTTCCACCCAGCAGGAGAAAGTGGATCTTTTCGCCCATCACTGGAACCGCCGATGCAATGTTCGATCCCACCGTAATTGCCCAATACGCCAGTTGATCCCAGGGAAGCAGGTAGCCGGTGTAGCTGAGCAGCAGAGTAATGAGAAGCAGGACAACTCCGATCACCCAATTGAATTCGCGAGGCGGCCGGTATGCGCCGCGGTAGAACACCTTGAACATGTGCGCGAACACCAGAAACACCATGGCGTGCGCGGACCAGCGATGCAGGTTGCGTAGAAATAATCCAGAGGAGACTACGAACTGCAGGTCTTTCGTGTCGGCGTAAGCCTGCGGTACCGACGGGTGATAGTAGAACATCAGCGGAATCCCGGTCGCGACCAGGATGAGAAATGTGCCGAGCGTCAGCGTGCCCAGATACCAGGTCGCGCTGAAACTCAGCATGCGCGTGCGCACCTTGGTGGAAAACAGATGCAGGAACACATTCTGCTGAATGGCCAGGGAGCGCTTTAGAGTGCTCGAACCGACGCCGCTGCGGAAGATCGAGCGCCACACTCGTGTTTCGCGCAGATCGTTGAAGTATTGGTCTGCTGTTTTCGCCATGCTTAAACCCTCACGAACTGCATAGGCGGGATGTCGGTGGAACGGTCCACCAGCAAGTCTCCGTCGTCATTGAGCCACATGCGCTTCCACGGCAGCGGCTTGGGCGCGGGACCCTCGATTTTGTCGCCTGGTTTGTGATTGCCCTGCTGCTGAACGTAGAACTTGCTGCCGTGACAGGGGCACGCGATGATGCCCAATTCCGGCTTCCACGCTGTCAGGCAACCTAAATGCGTACACACCGCGCTGAGCGAGAAATACCCCTCCTGCGAGTGAATAATGAAAATGCCGGTGTTCGCATCAAGCGTGACGGAGTCAAGCGGATAGCGGTCGGGCTTTCCGGCGTTCACCACCGGAGACGGCTCAAAAAGTACATTCGGCTCGAGGTATTGATACGCGAACGCCGCCGTGCCGGCGGCGGCAATGCTTAACGAGCCGAGCCCGAGTTTCAGAAAGAATTGACGGCGGTTGACATCGTCAGTCGGTTTTGGTTCCTCTGCCATATTGCCTCGCGCCTACTTCTGCAATCCCGCGCCGATGGATGCCACCGAAATCAATCCGGTCGGCTCCGCCGGGATCAGGTTGTATGACTCCATAGTGATGGTGCCCACGGGACAGCGCATGGCGCACAGTCCGCAGCGAATGCACCGGGTCTCGTCCTTCAGCATGGCCGCGCCCGTAACCACTCCCAGTTCGTCGGCTTTAATTTCATCGAACTCCACGCCGAATAATTCCTGATTGTCGCGGATGTGCTGCACAGTCTCTGGCTCGAACGAAATCCGATCGAGCGAAACCAGTTCCAGACATTTTTCCGGGCAGACATCTACGCATCCACCGCACAGAATGCACATGCTGCCGTCTTCCGGAACGCCTTCAAAAATTGTGTTGACCCAGCAGCGCAGGCAGCGCTGTGCCTCAGCCACGGCGCTGGCCGCGTCATACCCGATTTCAACTTCGGTAACGCCTGTGCGCCGCTCGAGCGGAAGCATGGGAACCGGTTGACGGTTGAGGTCGAGGTAGCCGAGTGGCATGGAATGCCGTTTGAGTAGTTCGACTTCGATTACCGGTTCCGGATGCTTCCCTCCGCGGAGGTATTCATCGATGCCCACCGCCGCACGCTTGCCGTCGCCGACGCTGTCAATAATCAGGCGCGGTCCAAACACACAATCGCCTCCGGCGAAAATTCCCGGCGCGGACGTCATCAAAGTCTGGGGATTCACGGCGATAAGACCGCGCGGAGAGAGTTCCACCTTGTCTTCCGGCGTGAAGAAATCCAACCGCGGCGCCTGCCCGATCGCCATGATGATCGTGTCGCACTCGATCTGCGTCTCGCTGTTTTCGTAAAACGCCGGATTGAAGCGCTTGTTCTGGTCAAAGACCCACTTGGTCTTGAGAGTTTCGAGAGCTGTGACCTTGCCGTCTTTGCCCAAAATCCTCTTCGGCCCTTGCCCCGGAAGCATCTTGATGCCCTCTTCTTCGGCCTCGACGATCTCTTCGAGGGCGGCGGGCATTTCATCGCGCCGCTCCAGGCAGACCAGGTTCACCTCGCGCGCTCCCATGCGCAAAGCCGAGAGCGAGATGTCAACCATTTCCCTCGTAGCCACGGCGGAGACATTGTCCGCGGAGGGCTCCAATTCCTCCACGCCGCCGGCATGTTGCCTGACCACTTCGCGTGCCGCCGAGCGCGCCACATCCATGGCAACGTTGCCACCGCCGATCACGATGACTTTTTTCCCGATGGTGAATTTGTAGCCCAGGTTCACGTTCAGCAGAAAATCGATGCCCTTGTGAACGCCGTCCAGATCGACTCCGGGAATGCTGAGATCGCGGCTGCGATGAGCGCCCACCGCAACCAGTACCGCATCGAATCCCTCGTGTCGCAGATCCGAGATGCTGAAGTCCCGTCCGGCGGCATGATTCAACTTGAGGGTGATGTCCCCGGTTTCGAGAATCTCGCGGACTTGCGCCTCCACTACGTCGCGCGGCAGGCGATATTCCGGAATCCCCAGATAAAGCATTCCTCCGGCAACCGGAGCTGCTTCGAAGATCGTCACCGCGTAACCCATCAAGGCGAGATCATGAGCCGCCGAAAGTCCAACCGGGCCACCGCCCACTACCGCAACTTTGTAAGGAAGTTTCTTCTGCGTGCGTCCTTCATTGACGTTGATGGGACGCTTCGACTCGGGGCCGTACTGCTCGGTAAGAAAGCGTTTCAGCGCTCGGATCGAGATGGGACGGTCGATTTCGCCGCGGCGGCAGGCGGTCTCACAGGGATGCGCACACACGCGTCCGCAGATACTAGCCAGCGGATTCGGATCACGTGCCAGGCGATAGGCTTCTTCGAAGCGTCCCTCCGCAATCAGGCCCACGTACCGCCCGGCGTTGGTGTGAGCCGGGCAGGCCATCATGCAGGGAAAGTTTGTGTGCAGCCAGTCCCCGTCAACCTTCTTGTCTTTGAATCGCTTCAGCATGCACGGCGTTTCCAATCTCGAAACAGCGGCTGAACGTCCACCTCGGTTTGCAGTACAAGAGCGATACGGATTCGAGGAGCAGTGCCCCAAGCGCAACTGCTCCCCTGTCACCCCGGACGAGATGCAGTTACTTCGTCAGGGTGAAATCCGCTTTCCCGCCGCCGGCTACGGTGACGGGCTTCGACTGGTTCTTCGCCCCTTCGTGCCAGACGGTCAGCGTGTAACTTCCGTCGGGAACGTCTTTGATCTTGTAGTTGCCGCTGTCGTCGGTCTCGGCAAAATAAGGAGTTGGACTGACAATCAGATATCCCGCCATGTCTGGGTGCACATTGCACAGCAGCGGCACAACTCCCGGTTTGTCGAAGGTAAAAGGACGCTTTTCACCCTTGGGCCACGTGCCCAGGTTGTGTCCGGCTTTCTTGTCGTTGCCGATCGCCGTCCAAAAAACATTGTGTTGCACCGTGTCGCTATTGAGGAACTCAACCGTCGTACCCTGTTGCACGACCATGATGTGCGGCACAAACATCAGCCCCTTTTGATCGATCACCGGATGATCTTTGGGTGCGGGAAAAGTTTTGCCCGCGATCGTGTCCACGTAAACCACGGAGCGGCCCTTCATTCCCGCAACCTTGCCCTCGATGTCGCCGGCGAAAGCCGCGCTGCACAACCCAACGATCAAAGCCATCATTACCAATATCTTGCCTTTCATTGCGTTATCTCCTTATGAGTTGTCACCAACCGTTGCTGCGTGTGTGTCAGGACATGTTTGTCAGAACATGTGTGTCAAAAAATGATCTTTGCATCCAGGTAGAAGGTGTTGTTCGAGCTCGCATTGCGGCCAGAACCGTCGTAGTTGTTTTGGGCTCCATTGAAGCGTGTGTATCCGGTGTATTGCGCAGCGAGCAGCAGATTCTGCCACGGCCAATAGGTAAAGTTCGCAATATAGCCGCTGCCCCTCGGGTCGCCATTGAAGTTGCCGGTCACTGCGACATTGGGCGAATACAGAGTCGTGTCGGAAGTGCCGGTCGTGCTGAACCACCCGAATGTTCCGGTGTAGCGGTTGCCATAGTGGTATTCGGCGTTGGCCATCACAGTGTTCAAATGATGCGCTCCCAACCCCGCCAATTGCGGATTGCCATTGAAGCTCGCTAACAAGTCGGAATTTTCGCGGATGTACGTGGCTCGAAAAGACAGCACATCCTTTCTGAACAGTGTCCGATCGATCTGAGTGTCAACTCCCCAATCCGTGTACGAATCCTGCCAGGGGAAACTAGACCCGTCGGCTTGCGTAATTGCGTTGGGAGTGGATCGCAGGTGCATTCCATAGGTGCCAACTTCATACTGTGTCTTGGCCGTTAGCTGCTGCCATGCCGCGCGCCAGTACGGCGCAACGCCGCGAATGTTGGTTCCCCCCCCGGGATTCGGTTGAGGGCTCCCCACGTGCTGGGAACGATAAATCGCGGCATCAAAATAAAGATGGTTGTTCCACATGGCGTACGCGCCTACACCTCCCACATCCTGCGCCAATCCGCCATTGATGATGGGAGAGGCGTTCGGCGTGGGCGCGAAATCGCTGGCGACCCAGGGATAGCCCCAGGCCGGGGTGCTGTTCCAAAGGTCCTCGACGGTGGGATTGTTGTTGAAATCCAGACCGTAGACCAATTCCTTGCCGCCCAGCTTCGTCGTGTTCGCGTAGCGGACATCGGTGTTGTCCATGCTGAAGTGGTCATCCTGCGTGTCGTATGTGACCTGAACGAAACTTCCCACATGGCTGGTCCAGGCACCTGAAAGGAACAGCGAGATATCCTGGGGAAACTCGACATTGCCGTTCTGGGTCGTCGGCTCCGGCGACTTGATAGAGGTGAAGGAAGCGTCCAGCATCACTGAAAGCGGCAATGAACCCAAAAGCTCCAGCGCAGCCGTCTTTTTGCTTCCATCAGCCTTGATGACTTTTGTGTCATCCGCCTTGTCCACGTAGCCCATCAGCTTGAACCTTCGTCCGGCAGGATTGAGTTCCGGAGGAGTGTAGTGACAGCCGCTGCAGGCTAATCCCGTCTGCCGGGCATAGCTGGGAACCGCCTCCACCTTAGGTGGATTCAGGGCGACAACAAACAGCAATGCCAGGATCGAAGCGGACATGACCAGAACAATCGCGACTTTTTTCATCATGAATCTCCTGTTTATTTGCTGACTCTCTGTTCTTCGGGAGAAATGTCAGGAGTCTGCACCGCGTGCCGTTCACGATTCATCGAGCAAACATAGCCATGCGAAAGCGCATTCGAATCGCCTCCCACGTATAGATTTCGAGAGTTTGGAAAACCCTAGTCTTGATCCAAGCTGAGCGTGATAATACCGGCAGTTGTAGACGTCTCGCGAGGTGTTGAATCACATCCGAATGTGATTTGCATCACACTTCGGGTCGTGACGGCGGAGTGGCTCGGATCACCGCATTCGTCATAAAGATCTAGTTTTGGGGCCTCTTGAGTTCATCTGGACTGGATGCTGCCCAACTGCCACAGAAATCGAAGTGGCGGAGAATCACACCGGAATGTGATTAAGCTCACGCTGCTGGGTCAGTCATGAGGTTCGGGGGCATTGCTGCAGTTTCCACCTAATTGATTCCTGATAAACGGAACGCCATTTTACCGGGCTGCAAATACTGAAGTCATAGCACCCGATGCTTTCCATGCGAGGGAAGCCCGCTTGCCTCGCCCGACTATCTTCCCATCCCCGTCCAACGCTTCCGCTTCGACCGGCCAAGCGTAATACATTGGAGCCACGCCGCGGTTCTCCATGCGCACGGTGAGTGTGGCCGAGCCATCTGTGTTTCGAACTATTCCATCGCTCGCAGAAGAGTATATAGCCCAACATTCGCTCGGCATTCAGGGCATTCATTCGCTGTTTGGCGGCGAGCGGTGCAGCAAAGAGATTTGAGTCGAGCAGCCAAGTCGCGTGCGTCGTAATAATCGCGGCAGTCGCGTCTTGCCCTGGCGGTATCAGGCTGCGTGTTTCGGAATCGTCACGCTCTGTTGCAGAGTGAAGTCCAGCAAGGTCTCGCTTGGGATCTTAACCTGGTCACCCTTGGTGATAATTTCCGAGCCGGCCCCCACTCCTGCTCCTGTCCCCGCGCCGATGGCCGCTCCTTTCCCGCCACCTGCAAGTGCACCAATGATGCCTCCAATGGCGGCTCCCCCAACGGTTCTTTTCGCAGTGCTCTCCCCCTTGGACTTGCCTGCGGTTTCGTATTCTCCAGTGACTAAGGGCAGAGTTTGACCATTGACGACGATTCCCGTCAGCTGGAGTTTCAATTGCGACCTGCCCGCGAAAGTTCCGGTCTCTTTGGACTCATCCAGCCGGCCATAAACGTCTGCGCCCTTCGGAACCACCATATTGCCGTCTACCCACAGAGGTTGTTCGAGCGAAGCCTGAAAGCGATCTCCCACTCGATTTTTCGTGGAGTCAATCGCATCGATGGTGCGAACCGAAATCCGCGTACCGGCAGGAATCGTCACAGAAGGCACAGATTTCGCGACTTCCTCTTCTCCTATCGCGGAAGGCGCAGGCTGCTTCGAGGGAACAGAGGGCGAGGTACCCTGCGCATCGGAATCGAATCGGAGCGAGTGGATATCGGCGACGCCATAGCTTTGCGCCGACGATCCTACCTGAAAGTTGATGCTCGTCTGCGTCCCACCCATGAACTTACCCTTGATCAGGCTTCCATTTTTCAATTCCAAAGAATCGGCCCTGGCAGAAACCGCTGTCACGCACACAGCGACAACCACTCCACAGATCTGTTTAGCATCCATTATGAGTTCTCCTGCATATTCATTGTGCTACGTTGCCCGTTTGCCGCCGTGAGGCGGATATCAGAGCGTCTATTTGCCGCGTCCCGGAGGGAAATCCTTCAGCAGTTTTTGCGCTCCCTTATTGAGCCTTTGCTGGTTTTTCTCCTGTTTTTTGCTAGGTTCTATCGCATGTTGGGCAGCACCTATCCAGACGAGCTTCTTTACAGCGGGGTCATACATACCAACGACGAAAGTCCCGATGTAATTGCTTGAAGTACTGGCCGAAAATGAATCGAGACCGCCCCCCCACGGACCCCAACCACCCCAGCCGCCCAAGCCGTTCGCGAAGCCATTTATCTGCTTCTCCTGATCGATCGCCAGCTGATACCCAAGGAGTAAATCGGCTTTACTGCCGTCCTCTGCCTTGGTGAAGCCCTTGGCCGCCATCTGCGAATCGATGGCCTGCTTGACCTGTGCGTCCAGGATCTGGTCGGGCTGGCCACCTACCGCCGGTATGCCCTGTACGTCGCTGACCCATGCATAGGTGTGGAATTTTGAAAAATCAGTTCCCGGCATGTAGTTGGTTCTCAACTCCTGCGCGTATGTCACGGCACACGCGATGAGCGCGAGGATCAATGCAGGAACAAATTTTGCACGGCGCGGAAACATAATTGCCTTTGTAAATTTCAATGCACTCTCCTTATTCTCGTGTTCTTTGTGCTGCGTCCTCTTTACGCTTTCTCTGGGATTGGACACGGCTTTACATTCCAGATTTCTTTCGCGTATTGAGCGATCGTGCGGTCGCTGGAAAACCTCCCCGACGCCGCTACATTCAAAATGGCCTTGCGCGCCCACTCGTTAGGATCGGCATACAACGCGCACAGCCGATCGTCTGCCTCGAGGTACGACTTCAGGTCCGCCAGGTGCATGTAGTGATCGCCTTGCGTCAGCAACATTTCGCGCAAGGGCTCGAAGACGCCCGCCTCATATCGGCTGAAATAATCCGAGAAGATCAAGTCCAGTGCTTGACGGGTCTCCGATTCGTGTTCGTAATGCCAGTGCGGGTTGTACCATCCTCGACTGCCGATCACTTGCTCCGCCGTCAGCCCGAAGAGGAAAAAGTTTTCTTCGCCTGCCTCCGCGGCCATCTCAATGGTCGCGCCGTCGCGTGTACCGATTGTCAATGCGCCGTTCATCATGAATTTCATGTTGCTTGTGCCGCTGGCTTCGTAGCCCGCCGTCGAGATCTGGTTCGAAACGTCACTAGCGGGGATCAGATGCTCCGCAAGCGAAACGCAATACTCGGGCAGGAATATGACTTTCAACCGTCCGCGCACTGCGGGGTCGCTGTCGATGGTCGCAGCCAGGTTGTTAATGAATTTGATAATCACTTTGGCGAGCCAATATGCAGGCGCAGCCTTGCCTGCGAAAAGAAACGTCCGTGGGGGCATGTCGAGCCCGGGGTCTTGCCGGAGCCGGTTATAGAGCACTACGATCCTGAGTGCATTCAGGAACTGGCGCTTGTACTCGTGGATGCGCTTAACTTGGCAGTCGAAGATAGACTCCGGATCAAGCATCTGCCCCGTCGACCAGAGAAGCCAATCGCAGAATTGTCGCTTGGCATCTCGTTTGGCCTTGCGGAAGTCATCGCGGAAGCCACTGTCTTCGGTGAATGCTCTAAGGTTGCCTAATTCGTTTAAATCACCGATCCAGCCGTCTCCAATGGCATCAGCGATGAGTCCGGAAAGCCCGGGATTGCATAACTGCAACCAGCGCCGGGGTGTCACTCCGTTGGTCTTGTTGTTGAAACGTTCAGGAAAGATCTCTGCGAGGTCTCTCAGTGTCGTCTGGCGCAACAGGTTCGAGTGAATCTCTGCCACTCCGTTGGTACTGTGGGAGCCGACGACCGCCAGGTTGGCCATGCGTACCTTCTTGTCGGGACCATCCTCCACAATGCTCACGCGCTCAATCCGCTTTGTATCGCCTGGGAACCGCCCACGAACATCGCCCAGAAAGCGGCGATTGATCTCGTTGATGATCTCGAGGTGCCTGGGCAGCATTTCTTCAAACCAGCTGACGGGCCACTTTTCGAGGGCTTCGGGCAGCAATGTGTGATTCGTATACGCCAGCGTCTTCTGCGTAATGCGCCAAGCCTCGTCCCATCCGAGTCGCACCTGGTCCACCAGAATTCGCATGAGTTCTGGAACCGATAGAGCCGGGTGCGTGTCATTCATCTGAATTGCCACTTTGTCGGCAAACAGGCTCCAATCCGAGTTGGAGCGTTGAAAGCGGCGCACCACATCTGCCAGTGAGCAGGCAACCAGGAAGTACTCCTGCATCAAGCGCAGCGCCTGTCCCATCACTCTGGAATCGTCGGGATAAAGGACGCGGGTCAGGGTTTCGGCCGAGAGGGTCTGAGTGAACGCTTCTACGAAATCGCCGTGCGAGAACTCTTCAAAGTTGAAGTAGTCGGGCGCAGCTGCGGCCCAGAGGCGCAGCGTATTGATCGTGGAACCGCCATATCCAATTACGGGGCGATCAAATGGGATACCAATCAGAGTCGACGGACGGCCAGGCACGGGGCGTAGGCTGCCACCGCTGAGCTCGAATGAGCAGCCCAGGTTGACTTCCACCTTCTCGTTCGGGCGGGCGATCTCCCAGGGGTCGGGAGAACGGAGCCAGTTGTCCGGCATTTCCCGCTGCCATCCATTTTGGATGGATTGTTTGAATATGCCGTATTCATATCGCAGTCCGTACCCCATGGCGGGTAGCTGCAGCGTGGCGGCGGATTCAACGAAGCATGCCGCCAAACGTCCAAGACCGCCGTTGCCCAGGCCTGCATCGGGCTCCTGTTCTAAGATCTCGAGCAGGTTGAGTTTCTTGTCTACGACGAACTGGTCTGTGAGTGGAGCGAGCAGAAGATTTGTGACATTATTTGCCAGCGAGCGGCCGATAAGGAACTCCATCGAGAGGTAGTAAAGCCGCTTAGGATTTCGTTCTTGGTAAGTCTTCTCTGTTAAGAGCCATCGCTGGGAGAGAACGTCGCGCACCGACCGGGCAAGGGCCTCGAAGCGGTCGCGCGCCGTCGCCGCCGCCAGGTCGACGCCGTTATCGAACAGCAAGTGCGTTTCATATAGTGCTTCATCCGTTCCGGAGAACTGCACTGGACCACATCCGTACTGACTGATGAGTCTCTCGGTCTCTGGCAACGCCTGCGGCTTTGCTGCGGCGTTAATATTCATGCTCCCATTCCTCCAACGATTTTCTGGATTCCCGAACTCTAATCAACTTCCAGCGTGACGCGCATGAGTTCACACTCCTGCGAATATGCGAGCAGTTACGGAACGATGCCTCGCTTCATTTCTTGCCGTAAGGCCACTTCCAGCCGCTGATCTCGGGGCTGTCAATTCCATGCTCGTAAGCATGACGCCGGCATGCAATCTGACAATCCCGGAATACCTCTTTGGCGTGCGCGCCGATTCGTTGCAGTTTCGGGATGCGATCAATGGCGTCGATGGCGAGACTGAATCGGTCTGTCTGGTTATTGATTGCCAGCTCCATCGGTGTGTTGATGTTCCCCTTTTCCTTGTAACCCCGTACGTGCAGGTTCCGATGGTTCGTGCGGCGGTAGGCGAGACGATGAATCAACCAGGGATAACCATGGAAGTTGAAGATGATCGGCTTGTCGGTCGTAAAGAGAGAATCGAAGTCGGCATCCGTTAAACCATGCGGATGCTCTGAGTTCGGTTGCAGCTTGAATAGGTCAACGACATTGACGAAACGGATCTTGAGATCAGGGAAACGTTCCCTGAGCAGCACAGTTGCGGCCAGCGCTTCCTGGGTTGGGATGTCCCCGGCTGCAGCAAATACAACATCCGGTTCCTGACCGTCATCATTGCTGGCCCAGTTCCAGATACCAATGCCTTTTGTGCAGTGGGTAATCGCGGCGTCGATGTCTAAGTACTGCACATGCTTCTGCTTGTCCGAGACGATTACGTTGATGTAGTTTTCAGAACGCAGGCAGTGATCCGCGACTGAGAGCAAGCAATTGACATCTGGAGGAAGATAGATGCGAGTAACTTCTGCGCTCTTGTTCAGCACTACGTCGAGGAAACCAGGATCCTGGTGCGTGAAGCCGTTATGATCCTGTCGCCAGACGGTTGACGTAATGAGGAGATTCAGTGATGCGATCTTGCGGCGCCAAGATAAATGATTACAGATTGACAACCATTTGGCATGCTGATTGAACATCGAGTCGATCACGTGCACAAAAGCTTCATAAGACGATAGAAAGCCGTTGCGGCCCGTCAGCAGGTAGCCCTCGAGCATGCCCTCCATCGTGTGCTCGCTCAACATTTCGACAACGCGTCCGTCAGGTGCCAGTTCTGTTCCATCACGGTCTTCTGGGAGAGTTTCAGCGATCCAGAATTTCTTCGAGACCTCATAAATCGCATCAAGCTTGTTGGACGTGTTCTCGTCTGGCGCGAAAACCCGGAAACTCTGCATATTCGACTTCATGACATCGCGCAGGAAGCGTCCTAGTGGCGGGACGTTCTCGACTTCGGTATTTCCCGGGCGGTCGATCTTAACGGCATAATTGCGGAACTCTGGCAAGCGCAATTTCTTCCGGAGCTCTGCATTCGCGTGCGGGCTGGCGCTCATGCGGCGCTGCCCTTTCGGAGCAAATGCGGCAATCTCCGGTCGCACCCTTCCTTTCTCGTCGAAGAGTTCTTCCGGCTTGAACGAGCGCAACCAGGTCTCGAGGAGGCGCAGGTGTTCTGGGTTAGTCTTCACGTCAGTTAGAGGAACTTGATGCGCACGCCAGAACGCTTCAATGTGATGCCCGTCTATCAGGGCCGGTGCGCTCCATCCCTTTGGCGACCGTAATACCACCATCGGCCAGCGTGGCCGGGTCGCGACGCCGCTCTCACGACACTCTTGCTGATGCGCGTGAATCTCGGCAATGCATCGCTCCAGCGTCGCGGCCATCGCCTGATGCATGCTGTCGGGCTCAGACCCCTCGACGAAATATGGATTCCAGCCATACCCGCGTAACAGATCCTCCAATTCTTCGTGAGTGATCCGCGCGAGCAAGGTCGGGTTGTTGATCTTGTATCCATTGAGGTGAAGGATTGGCAGCACGGCCCCATCGCGAATTGGATTCAGAAACTTGCTGATGTGCCATGAGGTCGCGAGCGGGCCCGTTTCGGCCTCGCCGTCGCCCACCACTGCGGCCACGATTAGCTCGGGATTATCGAACGCGGCTCCGCAAGCGTGCGAGAGGACATATCCCAATTCTCCGCCTTCGTGAATGGAACCCGGCGTTTCTGGAGTACAGTGGCTGCCAATACCGCCGGGGAATGAGAACTGCTTGAAGAACTCTCGCAGGCCTTTCTCATCTTGGCTTTTCTCGGGGTAGATTTCGCTGTACGTGCCTTCCAGATAGATAGGCGCTAACACTCCCGGCGCGCCGTGTCCTGGGCCTGCGAGAAAAATCATCTCGAGGTCGTCTCTCTTTATAAGGCGACTTAGATGGGTGTAGAGGAAGGCGAGGCCTGGGCTTGAGCCCCAATGGCCGAGCAATCGGCTCTTGATATGTTCTGATTTCAGGGGTTCCCGCAGCAGGGGATTTGCCTGGAGGTAGATCATTCCTAAAGCCAGGTATTTGCATGCGCGCCAGTAAGCGTCGATCCTGCTCAGTTGATCTGGGCTGAGCGGTGCGCCCGCGACGGTTGACCTTGCTTTGCCTTCAGCGCTCAGAGATCCGGCTAATTCTTCAATTCCAGCTAGAGATGCCATTTTTTAATTTCCTCACTCCGCCTTGTGCAACCCGAGATTTTGGGCTTCATCGAACGCTTGCCTTTGTTGGGGCCAAACATCCATCCACAAACTCATCTCATGCTGCTTTCAGTTAACACTTTGAAGACTCCAGCATTGCTCCCCGCCTCTACGTTGCAACTCGCGTTGGATCTGTTCGATTTCTGTAGCCTCGCTGGCACTGATAGCAACTTCTCCAGCGAGAATGATGTACAGCATGTCAATCAGTGTGTCAGTCGGAACATTCATCAGTTCTCCGAGCATGCTCTGCTCCCTTAAAACAATTTGAAGATCGCATTTCGTATTCGCAATCCGCCTGCCACAAGTGGTTCGCTGTAAGTGGATGAAAATGCCTGTTTGCCAACGGGATCGGTATCTGACGCCCCACACATCGGATGACCTGCCAAGGGCACTGACCGAGTTTGGGCAGCACCACTTTCCTAGCCGCTTGGCCCCCACTCGTGCGATACACATCGATGAGTGTTGATTCATTACGGCTTTTCAGCGGGCGTTTGCTGAATCTGAATGGTGGAGATCCGGTCCGCATTCGTCGTATCGACCGAAACGATTCCAAAATTCCCGTTCGAGTCGCGCGCTCGAATGGTTACTGTGGACTGTTTTCCAGAAACTTCGGGAACGATCTTCCCGGCGACGAGTATAGTCAGCCGCAGACCCGCGCCGGGATCGCCGGGATTGATCTGTTCGACTTTTTGTTGCGTTGTTCGCTCAGCAGCGGAACTCGAGCTCCCGGTACTGGTTTTGCGCTCAACGAAGTGCAGTCTACCGTCCCGCGCCATTCCCGGGACGTCGATGGAATAGGTCTCCACGACGCTGCGCTGTTCTCCGGAAGTGCTCTCGGACTCCTGGCTTACCACACGAGAGATTTGACCTAACTTTCCTTCCGCATCGGGCCGAAATACTCGCTCCTCGATCTTGCGGTCTTTGGCTTCTTGCGTCGGAATATTTTGCCGTATCTCGCTCAGTTGCCACTTTCCGTTAATGTCGGGAAGCCACGTAGTTTTTTCAGTTTCCACTGCACCGTTTGCGGCTCGCTTGCGGAGTTCGTGCGTCTTGAAAGCTGGAGCCAAGCCGCCATTGAGGTTTGTGAGCATCACCGTCGTGTCCGTTTCTTCCAGATCCTTACCGATCCTTTTCGTGTCCACGATTTCGCGTTGTACTGGTTGAAGGTTTCCATTGACATCGGGATTGGAGGTCACGCGTACTACATTCGATTGATCGCCTGGCAGGATGTGTTTCTCTTCTTCCGTTACCTGCACCAGGGCTTTCCTTCCATTTACATCTCGACCGAACGTGCGCATGGTGGTTCTTACGGTGGCAGCATCGACGGTCAGGGTCTCCCTTTCGATATCCTGGTAAGGTTCGAAATGTCCATCGGTCCCGCCGATCTCGACCGATCGCTTGTCTAGCGTGCGGTCGCCATTCTGGCTATGACTTTCGACGATGCGCACGGGAATACGTTCAGGAATTTGATTGTCGCTCTTTAGCTCCGTTGTGGACTGCCACGGATTGGGCAGTTCCTGGGTTGTTTGGGAACCAGACATTTGAGCAGAGACGCTCGCACCAAAACAAAAATATGTGCCAAGTGTCAGGACTAAGACGTAGCCTAAATAAGAAACAACGAGCGCATGCAGCACAGAGGTAGTCGTTGTTGACATGCTTTTCAGTCGGGCCGCCACCGCATCTGCGGCCGTCGGTGTCCATTTGTATCGGTGACTACCACCCATCGCATGAACACACGATGAAATTCCGGCTTCTCGTGAGTCAACGGACTTAACGTTACAGAGC
The DNA here is from genome assembly GCA_963708335.1 of uncultured Acidobacteriaceae bacterium. Classification (GTDB taxonomy): domain Bacteria; phylum Acidobacteriota; class Terriglobia; order Terriglobales; family Acidobacteriaceae; genus Sulfotelmatobacter. The sequence goes on from OY970205.1 coordinate 1,815,610, forward strand.
GCACTGTCTTCTCCTTTCTCCCTCGCATCCTCATTCCTGCTTCAATTCTGCGGAGACGTCCGCAGAGATGCTTGCAGTGGCGACGTTCCACCCAATGGTTCTGAATCGATCAGAGATGCAGATGATGCATTGGCCATGCTCAGCACTTCTTTCTGCGACCTGTGATCATTCGAGTTAGTGCTTACCCCTGCTTGTGAACCTGCTCAAGATAAACTCCTGAGCCAACCCACCAAAAACATGCAAGCCCATTCCGACTCCAAAGTTTCCGAATACATGCCGAGCATTGCGCTCGGAACTTGGGTAGTACGCGAGGGAAATAGAAGAAGAAATCAGGCTGCCGCCCCAAGTAGAATAGTTTGGCTGCCACGCTCCGTTGTCTCCCTTGCAGATAAATGCAGCTAACATGGCGTGAAGCGTCCGGGACTTTGTACCGCTGCCTTGGTAAAAATAACGGGGGTCTTGATGCAGCAGTGATGGCAGAATCGCATTGCCAATCAAGCCTTCTGTAACGCCGTCTGCGAGGCCCGTCCCTAACCGGTCTCCATATCCTCTTGCATTTCGGGGGTAATTACGAAGACCGCCGGCCTGCTCCACTCCTGCCCATGCAGCGGTGCGGGCGAAGAAGACTGGATGGGTGAGATCTTTGTAGGCTAGTTGAAACTTCATCTTTGTGGTAAGAGGCTCCGGATGCGGTTCATAAGTCACATAAAAATTAGGAATAAAGCCTAAAACGCGCTGCTGTTCTTCAGCTTTGAGCTGTTGGGCAGCTACCTCCTTCTCCGAGTAACTCACGGTAACGGCCCGCTGCACAGCCAGAATGCGAAGTTTGACCTCGGGAAGAGTCTTATCCTGGCCGGGTTCAACTGTGATGGAAGAACTCCAGTCTGCAAATCCTTCAGCTGTGACAGTGACCTGACAGGAGATTTCCGCCGGGGCTTGGTCGAACACAAAGGCTCCATCGTCCTTTGTTACGGCCGTGAGACGATCGCCTGCCGGCCCTTGGAGGACCACTGTGGCGCCGGCGATCGGATCGTCGGTCGTATCCACCACGGTACCGAGGATCCTTCCTGTTTTTGCACTTGCCGGTTCAAACGACTGCGCCGACATGGGGACTACAAGGATCACTCCACCCAGGATGGTCAGCACCAACATCTGTGCCCGTTTCCGGAGCGTGGCCAACGATCGCTCAGGTGAAACATACGTTTTGTTTTGCATTGTAGATATTCCTAGCTCGTGGAAAGATTGAAGTTGATCGTGATCCGGGAGTCCACTTCCACCGGTTCTCCGTCTATTACGTAAGGCTTGTAACGCCATTGCTTCACCGCATCGATTGCGGCTTGCGCAAGTATTGGTAGACCGCTCTCGATCCGCACATCCTTCACCGTGCCATCCGTACCGATCACGGCCATCAGCACCACTGTTCCTTCAATGCGCGCCCGGCCAGCCTCCGGCGGATACTGCGGCGGAACGTCGTGAATCAGGTTCGTCTCCGCCACCCGAGAGGCGATACGCATTCTCTTAGCGGGCAGGGGATCGGGTGATTTCGCAAGAATCGGAACGCTTCGGGCGCTGGTCGGCATTTCGGCCAACACTCCACCGGAGACTCCCCCGACCATTCCACCGGGAAGTCCGCCCACCACTCCGCCGATAGTGCCTACCGGCGGTGTCGGCGCCTCTTCCAACTTGCGCACCGGGCTGAGAATGGCCGTGCTTGTGGGCGTGTATGAAGATGTGGGCTTGGGCGCTTGGAACTTCGCGGGATTCCCACCCGCAGCCGGCGGCGGCTGCAGATACAACATCGTCAGCGTTTCCCTCTTGGGAAGTGGATCCGTGTGAAGCAGCGGAACGATAATTGCCGCCAGCACGATGACCGTCAAGAAAACCAACGATCCCATTACTGACCAGGGATTTCGCGGTCGTGATTCGATTACATAAAAAATGTTATCGATGTCGTTTCGTTGCTGGGGAGGGCGAAGCTCTCTTTCCTCATCCGCTGGAAATGCTGGAAACCGCGAATCGATTCGCGCCTCGTACCTCTCGCGGGAGGGGTATGCAATGCGATTGACTAAGTCCGTAGGATGGTCACAAGTTGCCATAGCGCATTTGGTAAAAGCATTTTGGGTACCAAGTGCAACTTCTTGTGGAACAAGTAGATGGACGGCGAGATTCGAATTGCGTGTGACCACATGAGGGCATCTGCCTTCAAAAGGTCATAATGAGAAACAGGTTCGGACATTGGACTGATATGCAACTTGATGGCGTCGTATATCGAAGTCAAAACATCAAGGGTCGACAGCCGTGGATCACTTGCACCCTCGGTCAGTGCGCTATTTTTCCTTTGATACGGTGCTCCCGATTGTGTTCGGGAAAAGGAAACGGACGCCGGCGAGTTTCTTTGCGGGTTCTATTCGCCTGGATCGGTGAAGGATCTCATCCGCGCCGACGAAGGTAAGATGGCGGGAACGCCCGGCGGGCTGTTCATGCGAATTGGACTGCCGTACTGAAGGAGCGCTGAGCCACGAATCAGCGGAGATCGATGTTTTGTTAAAACTCTTCGGCGATTGTACCTACTGCTTCGCTAGGCGGCGAGGTCAGTGTTCCTCCGCCAGCCTGCGTAATTTGGTAATCGCGATACGCAATGCTTAGAACCGCCGTTCCGAAAACTCGCACCTTCGTTTCGCTCTCGTTCGATTCCGGCAGCCAGAAGTCACCGATTTTCCGATAGCTGCGCTTGAACTCAGTCTTGACGGTCCACCAGGAAGGGTTGACGGCTGGCTCGCCCTCGACTCGAGTTATCGCAAAATCTTTTGCATTCACCCATATTCGGCCCCGAAACAGAAACTTGTTCTTGCTTCGCGGCTGTGCATGGAGCACGTAGAATTCGTCCGTATCAGTCTTCTCGTAGTCAGAAACTTGAAATATATAATTTTCAGGTGTGATCGCCGAACGCTGCTGATTTTCATCCCGCATCGACTCCTGTTCCGCCTCCAGGAGTTTCTTGAACACACGGTCCCGCACCGTGCCAGAGCCACTCTCTGAGATGATCGTGAACTCTTTTGAATTGGGTGCCTGGTAGTCAGTGCGTACCACCATGTCCGCCTTCTTGTGTGACAGACAGTGGCACTCCAAATGATAACTGCGAACACTGGAATAGCTTTCCAGCGCTTTGGCACGCACTTCGTTCATCTCTACGACACGTCCCATCACCTCATCAGCGGTCAGTAGTGCGGCTACATTTGCCTGCTGTGCAACTGCTGGGACGCTGATCATCAACAAAGCGAAGGCGCGCACAAACCAGCGCCCATCAGATTTCCTCGCGTGGTAAAGCGGAGTCATCGTAAGAGTCTCCTAGTGAGATCTAAGAATCCAAACCTGCTCGTGTTTGTGGATGCGGTCTCTTGAGCATCGTTATTGAACCGAGTTGGCGCGCCCCGAAACCGAGCCAGAGTCGAGTTCTTCTGCGCAGTTTCTGGTTCTGGTAAGGACGGGTCGAAAAGATAAATGCTGCTCGCGAAAACCGGTCCCACGCGGATGTCTCTGTGAGACATGCCAGAACTTTTCAAAACATCGAAGTAGCGTTGCGTCTCAAAAAAGCGGCGAGATGGCTCGAGAATAACCAGATCTCCGTTCCGGGGCGCATAATCGGCATCGTAAAGCGGCACAATTTGAATGTCGGTGCGTCCGCAGGTCTTAAGGTAATAAGCCATGCTCATTGGTCTTGCGGTCGCCACCCTGGTAACGCCGGGGTCGAACCGACACACCTGCTGCGCCACCTCCCGCGTGTCGAACTCCGACACCTCATCGGGTGCAAAATAGCGTGTGACGTTCCGTGTGCCTCCGCCGATTGAATTCAGGTAGAAGGAGTAGTACGGCGCCCAAGCCTGAAGCTCGGCAAGGGGCCATCCAATCAAAATGACTGCGGCCGTTCCCACGAAGGCTGGTGACCAAGCTTTTCCTTTCACGCGTTTCCAAATCTCTTGCACCGCATATCCGCCGGCCAGGTAAACAAAAGGGAGCATCGGAAGTGAATAGCGAATCCACTTTGCTCCGCTTAGAGATAGCCCAACGAACTGAACCATTCCAAACGACAGGAAAAAGCACGACGCGAGTGTGCGGCGATCTCGCAAGAGCAGCGCGCTCCCAATTATAACGGCCGCCAGAATTGGAATTGGTGTCTTTACCAGCACCAGCCAGACATAGTAGAACCACGGAACTCCGGCCAGCAGGCGCCCGGGAAAATTCATGTACAGTGCACCGTCGAAATCATAGCCGCTGTGCCGCACGCCATCGTGATGAAGCCAATGCAGAATCGCGGTGAAGTTGGCCGGAGACAGAACCACCGGGTTCACCAGGATGAAGGTAATGAAGAGTACGAGGAAGAATCGTTTGTAGCTGAATCGCGATGGCTCCACCGTAAGTCCATTCTTGCCCGCAAGACGCCAGGTAAGAGCGTTCAGGCCAAGAAGGTGAAGAATGTATTGCGAGCCCAAAGCCAGACCAAAGCCGATGGCACTCAGGTCGTACCATCGCCGTGCACTCTGGCCCGTATCTGCTTGTTGGGCGCGACAATAGAAGTAAAAGGCCAGCAGAGTGAAGAAAGTGAGCGGCGTTTCCTCCTTCGTGAGTCGATTTAACGCGATTGGCAGTGGCGCAACCGCCCAGAAAAAACTCGCTGCAAAAGATCCCACAAGCCCCATCATTCGGCGGCATAAAAGAAAAAGAACTGCGGCTGCGGCTGCGCCGAACAGCACGTTGGGCATACGTAACCAGCCCTCCGGCTTCAGCGAAGGCCAGCCATGCGCCGAGGCGACCCGGCTCCAGCGTTCCCCCACCGTCAGGCTCGCCCAAGCAAGCACTTTTGGCAACATCGGATGCTCGCTATTCACCCCGACAAAGTGCCCGTGTCGATACTCTTGAACGGCCGCCCATTTCGCCGACTCGTCCTCGGACAGGCTGTTGAAGTCGACCCGGTAGACGCGAACTGCGAATGCCAGGACCGTCAGCAGAAGTACAATGGCCAGCTCCCGATACCGTCCAAGGAAACGATATTGGATCTCACTCAGCACATTTGCTCCGGCTTACGTCGGGAAGGTGATTGATTGTTCCGCGCACCTCGTTGGGGGTTCACGAATTCACCTCCGATGCGATCGAACCTTTCCGATTGGCGTGCTGATCGAGTACCTCAGAGACAGTGTAAGGTCGACGCTCAGATCGATTGAAGTACTGCCATACTTGCAACTCACCTAAGAGTCCGAGCGCTACCAACTGGAGCCCTACCAGTGTCAGAACGGCCGCAAAGACCAGCAATAACCCGTGTTGCTGCAGAACATCGATTCCCGTAACAACTTTCCAGATCAGAAGCCAGAGTGCGATGGCGGAGCCCAAGCCCATGTTGATCGCGCCCAGCCGGCCGAAGAAGTGGAGCGGGCGCGACATGTAGCGCAGAAGAAATCGGATCGTCATGAGATCGAAAAATACCCGAAAGGTGCGAGAAATGTTGTAGTGCGATTCGCCGTGCTTCCGATGGTTGTTTTGAATAGGTATTTCACAGATCGAGGCTCCGTAGAATGAAGCCAGAGCCGGGATGAAGCGGTGCATTTCGCCATAGAGCGGCAATTGTCGTAGCAAGTCGCCGCGGTACGCCTTGAATGTTGTCCCAAAGTCGTGAATGTTGACGCCGCTGAGCTTGGCCATCAGCCAATTGGCACAGCGGGAAGGAATCTTGCGGAGCAGCAAATTGTCGATGCGGTGGCTACGCCACCCGCTCACGATGTCGTAGCCCTCTTCGATTTTTTCGAGGAAGGCAGGGATCTCCGCTGGATCATGCTGAAGGTCGCCATCCATGGCAATCACATACTCGCCGGTGCTGTGCGCAATGCCAGCAGCAAGCGCTCCGGTCTGACCGAAGTTTCGCCGCAACCGGACGACGGTCACGCGAGGATCGATTACCGCGAGTTCCTTTAGCAGCTTGTACGTGAGATCGGTGCTTCCATCGTCTACAAAAACGAACTGGTGATTGCGGCCAAGAGACTCCATAACGGCGTGCAATCGCCAGTACATTTCGATGACGTTGGGTTCTTCGTTGTGAAACGGCACGACAATGGAAACGCTCGCTGCATTCTTGAGATCAGGCATGCTGCACCTTCCTAAAGGCATGATCCATCGCCTTCAGCCATTTCCGATCGTGCTCAGTTAAAAAAATGTGCGGATCGTCATCCAGGGAATTAAGCAAATTGCAGATCTCATTCGCAAACTCCCAATTCTGATCCCAGACGCCAAGGACATTGTGTCCGTCTCGCTGGATCGTAGGAACGCCATTCAGAGATGCTGTGGAGTACATCTCAACTCCTTCGCCGCTCTTGTGCTTCAGCACGGCAGCGGCTTGCATAACAGTTCGTACAGCCAGCCGTGTCATCGCACTTAGCTCGCCAAAGGTACAAGGCGGCAAATTACTGAATTGCAGGCGCATCGAGGAGCATGGGGCCGGAGATCGGTGCCCACATTGCGGCAGTGCCCTTGAAAGGTCAGGACAGCCCACGGGCAGAATCCCGGAATTCCACCAAGAACCAACGCCTTAGCGGCCCGACTGAATGGTTCGCGGCCTGCAGTGTCAGGGTTGAATAATTCAGTTAAAGGGAGTCGGACTTGTTCGTTGACCTTATTCATCTGGCGGAAAGGGCCCCGTTCGACGTTCGCAAGGGAACATACGATCAAGAGACGCCCAACTCGCAAAGGGGATTTTTGTGGCAATCCTGCTAGCTGTACTGGATTTCCTGTTTGGGTGTCACCATCTTCGCCTAAGTCGCGTGTTCACGCTGCAAGGGGAGACCTACCGGGTGTGTTGTGACTGTGGTGCGAAGTTTGCATATTCACTCAAGACTATGTCGATTCAGCGTCGCCTGCCACTCACTCCTGTAATGACCAGCTTTCGAATTGCCGGAGACGGAAAAAAGTATGAACCGAGGACGTGCACAGCTCGATAGACGCATCTGAGGGCGATCAGAAATGGATTCAGAGCCAAATTCAAGAGCAGTACGAGTCGAGGGAGAAATAATCGTGCTTCACTGTTGGGCCTGCGGAACTGCCCACTGCGTGAACCACGAGTCATGCAACGCCGGGGAACTATCCCACATCGTGTGCAGCAACAGCAATTGCAGGATGAGTATGTTCCTCGTCAATGAACTGGTGCTCGATGAGAAGGCCAAACAACAAATGACGAAAACCGAGCTAAATGCACGCGTCACATCTTCGAGGTTCTGGAAATGAAGACGAAGGCGCAACCAGAGAGACTTGGGCCTTACGAACAAGTCCCAGACCTTGCTTACGTTGTTTTGTTATTCAAGCTCAAGCCGTGTCGAAGCATTCGTCGAGTCAGATCTTTTCGTACTCGGATCTTTTCCAGCATTCAACCGCATGACCCTTGCTGGGACTGAGCATGACACGTCAGCGAGGCTGCACCGCTCTTCGCTTGCGTCTGGCAATTGACATGCTCTTCAACGGGCATAATGGTCGCCTTTAAATCTCACCTGACCAGTTCACCAAATGGCGGGCTCCACGCCCGCCACCTTCCTCATCTGAAGCGCACGTTGTAAGCAACCCACTTCGCCTGTTCTTTCCTTCGGCCCCTGCCCGCATCCGGACAATGACCGCATTGCGGCAATTCGGACGACCCACTCTCCCCTCACGAGGCAAATACATCAACCACATAACAGCAGCAGCATTGGCACGAAACGTGCGCTCTAGGGACACGGGGAGAGCACGATAGACGTTTCGAGGCTCAAGCCAATGTTTCGTGCAGAAATCCAGTGGTTAGCGAGTGGTCCGACACTGAAGCTGACAGGCAGACTCGTCGCGGATTGGGCAGAGCAGGCCAGGTCCCTAGTCACTACCGCCGTAGTGCCGAAGGGATTAATCGTCGACCTCACCGAGGTGAGCTATGTCGATTTAGTGGGCGAACAGTTGCTGAAGTGGTTGGCTAGTGTCGGCGCAGTGTTTGTCGCTGGCAGTCTCTACGCATTTGCCGTATGCGACCGGCTGCGTTTATCCCCTGTGCAGAGGATCGCCGAGCGACGCAAGCAGCATGGGAATCACGGGAAAAAGTCCTCAATTACTCCCATCCACTTGAGGCCGTTTGAAGAACGTTAAAGAAAGAGAAGAATTATGTCCTGGTTTAACTCGAGCGCGGCCCCAGTCGATACCCGCGCTCACGCATCCTCAGCCGAAGTCCTGGCCTGCTTTCGGGATCAAAGAAATGTTCTCAGTAAGATCGCGTTCTTGATCACCGGCGACCGATCAACTGCGGACCAGGCAGTTGTCCAAGCTTGTGAGATCACGCTTCAAGGAAACAGTCCTTTCCGCGATTGGCTTCTCGAGTGGGCCAAGGCTGCGACCATTGCCGCGGCGACATCGCTCCGGGGGGATGCGATTCGCGCGTGTGGAGCGACGTACAAAGATCGACGATATCCTCATGCTGACCATTTATGGCAGGGCGATGCTGAAGAACGCGCGGCTAGTCTCGACCTCATTCTGAGAGCCGACACCCCAGAACTGCTTACGGAATTGGATCCGCTGTGCCGGGCGGTCCTGGTACTCAGAGTTGCAATTCGGTCGTCGATTCAAGATTGCGCTTTACGCCTGAACGTGTCACGTGCGGCAGTGCTCGCCGCCAATTGTCACGCTCTGACGTGGCTTCAAAAGCGACAAGTGAAACCAGTGGAGGAAAACCACGAAACTTCGCACGCTGTCTAGAAATGCGGAGTGGATGGAACACGGGATGTCGCTAGCGCGAGACGGTGCTGATCGACCGCTCTGGCCGAGGCCGAGATACGAATCCGTTGTGTCCTTCGGGAGTGAAGGAATGCTGGAACAGGCTGCCTGCAATGAAATCCTCAGCCGCCTGCATCATGTGCTTCCACATCTCGAACGCTAGACCCTCCTGATTCAAGAACGCGAGAGCCTGCTGTCGGCTCACAGGACAGCCCTGCTCGCTCCCCAGTCGTATCAGATGCGAAAGTGTGATTTCAGCGATCACCCGTTCTCGGTCTTTCTTGTCAGTCATTGCCTTGCCCCCCACTTTATTGCTCTTCAGGGCCTACCTAAAGCGACCCCCGAGAACCCAGCTTCCGCTAATTGCTAGAGCGAGTGCACTCCGGACACATGGAATAAACCTACTGGCAATAACTCGCCTTCGAAATCCCCAGTCGACGAATCTTGTTTTGCAGAGTCGTTCGCTTCAATCCGAGACGTTCGGCGGCTCCGCCCTTGCCCGCGATCCGTCCCGCTGCGGCTCTCAATGCGCCGATGATTACGGAGGACTCTGCTTGTCGAAACGTAGATGCCTTTCCGCCAGCTACATTGGTTTCGGATGAGGTGGCAAGCTCGGCAAGCGGCGCCTCTAGCTCCTCACCACGGGTGAGGATGACGGCTCGTTCAATGAAGTTCGCCAATTCCCTAATGTTCCCCTTCCACGGACAGTTCGTCAGCATCTCCATTGTGCGTTTGTGGATGAACTTTATCTGTCTGCCCATCCGCCCCGCGGCCTTTGATACAAAGTAGTTCACCAGGAGCGGAATGTCCTCTCGCCGTTCGCGCAGCGGCGGGATCTCAATCGGGAAGACGTTGAACCGATAGAAAAGATCCTCGCGGAACTCCTCGTCCCGGATCATGGCAGGAAGATCGCGATGCGTGGCGGCAATCAGCCGCACATTGACCTGGATCGTCCTCGAGCTTCCCAGCCGCTCGAACTCTTGCTCCTGGATGGCGCGCAATAGTTTCGGCTGGAGTTCCAGGCTGATATCGCCAATCTCATCCAGAAACAGTGAGCCTCTGTCCGCCAACTCGAATCGGCCCTTTCTCTGCATGAGCGCCCCCGTGAAGGCGCCCTTTTCGTGCCCGAACAGTTCGCTTTCCAGCAGTCCTGAGGGAATGGCGGCGCAGTTCATGCGGACATAGGGGCGTTCACGTCGAGAGCTGAGTTTGTGTATCGCCCGCGCAATCAGCTCCTTCCCCGTTCCTGTCTCTCCATGAAGCAGGACCGTGGAATCGGTGGGCGCGACGATCGCCACTTGGTCCAGCACTTGTTGTAGGGCTGGGCTCCTGCCGACGATATCTTCGAAGCAGTACTCAGAGCAGATTTCTGGTTCCAAATGCATTTGCTCGTCTCCGAGATCGGTCATGGGAAAACTTGCTCCTGTGAGACTTCCGAGATCAGTGAAAGCAACAGTCGCGCCCATAGTGTCCTCCCTTACTTTTCACACTTGTAGTGCGTTGCGAATTTGTGTGCGAAGAACTTGAGTAGCCGAGAGATATCCTCTCTGCGCCGCCGTCTTAGAACGGACCTGGCTTTCGGCTGCTAGACGGGTGCTTTCCACGTTCATCGCCGCCAGAACTAGAACTTCGGCGAATGTGAAAGCACGGCAGGTTTCGGAAGTGATGCGAAACATGGCTAGTTGCTCCGATCTGCTCTGCCTCGGTCAGTCGGTTCAAGACGTGGGCCGGGATGGCACGGTTCCAGCGTGGGATAGTTTGGGAAGATAAGCCGTAACAGCTTTTCGGAATCTCCCAGACTCATAAAGCCATTTTGTGTGGGAATGTACGTCATATTCGGTCTCCCTTGATGCCTTGCTGACGGGATGAGTGTGCAACGATCTGCCTTTTGTTCACAACGGTAAATCGGGTGAACATGGTCTCGGTATATGGTGGGGGTTCCAGGCTGTACTTCTCGGAGAGGAGAAAGTTAGTACTTTTGGGGGGATTGAACGTCGTCTATCGTCGGGGGTCTTGCAGGTGCTTTCTGCCGTAGAGCCGGGCATCGATAGACCACATGCCGGGTCCGATCATCGCCGCGCTGGCTCCAAGGACAGCCACTATGATTGCCGTCAGCGAATGCGCCGAGCCCGCAAAGAATATCCAGCCGCCAACGATGGCAATCGTGACTCCGGCGAGTGGCGTCCAAAGGCCGAGAAGCAGAAATACGCCCGCGATAGCCGCGATTAGATAAGGAAGGCCCGTCTGCAATCTAGCGTTTTCAAGGAGATGCGAGGCCCCGGAAGATACCAGAATCGTGCTCGTCAGCACGCGCTGAAGCAAAAGACCAGCGCCGGGCCAGCCTTCGGCGAATGTGGAAAACAGGCGTTGCAGACACGTCCTCCGATGCTGGTCTTATGCTAGTGATCATGGAAACAGGTCGAAAGGGTCAAAAGTAGGATTTACGAGTCCTACCGTTGGCGAAGATCCAACTCGATAATCCCGCGCCGGAGCGCAATGGTGACCGCGTGCGCCCGATCATTGGCGTCTAGCTTGGAGAGAATGTTCGAGATGTGGCTCTTGACTGTTGTTTCTCCGATCGAGAGCTTGTCGGCGATTTGCTTATTGGCATTGCCTGCGCCAATCAGACGAAGCACATCAAGTTCGCGCGAACTCAGCTGATCGTCGGCAGCGTGATCGGCCAGTTCCGCCGCAATCTCGGGCGGGATTCGCTTGTGTCCGGCGTGGACGCTCCGGATTGCGTCCAACAGCTCTCTGTGTACGTGTCCCTTGACTATGTACCCGCGAGCACCTGCCTTGATGGCTCTCAGCACCTGGACATCACCGCCATAGGTCGACAGAACTATGATCTTGGCATCGGGGAATTCGTTCCTGATGCGGCTAATTGCTTCTGTACCGTTTAAATTTGGCATACGAAGATCCATCAGGGTCACGTCCGGGCGGTGCCGTCGAAATTGTTCGATAGCCTCCTCCCCGTCAGAGGCCTCGGCTACCAGCTCCATATCTTGCTGACTCTTTATCAGGAACGCGATGCCTTCGCGCAACAAGGGATGGTCATCAACAGTTAGGATCCGAATCAAATTAGGACTGCTGCCCATCTGTCCTCCCGTTCCAGAAGATTCTCAATCGAGCGCCACTCCGCGATCCTCATAAGCAACGGCTGCAGGAAGCGTTAACCGGACTTCCGTACCGGCTCCTGCTTGGCTCCAGAATTCCACTCGAGCTCCTATTCCATGGGCGCGTTCATGAACACCCGGCATCCCCCAATGCCCAGCACACCCACCATCTCTCAGAATCTCTGGGGCGATACCCTTTCCATCATCCCGTACAACCAGACGGAAAACGTCAGTGTCATAGCGTAACTCAGCTTCAATCTCATGCGCGCGCGCGTGCCGGAAAGCATTGCGGATCAGTTCTCGCGCAATTTGACCGATCTCCTCCTTGATGATTGGAGAAAGGCCTTGACGCTCGCCTTCCACGATCACTTTGAACTGCGGAGAGCCGTCCTCGCCAGTGTGGCTGGAAGCTAGTTCCTGGCTCGTTACAATCAACATCTGATCCAGCTCGCCTTCAGCGGAGAGACCAAGACGCAATCCTTGAATCGAGTTCCGGCTTTCCTCCAACGCCTGCTCGGTACGAACTAGTGCGGCATCCAGGGATTGAATTCCTTCCTCCATTCGCTCAGGAAACATAAAGCGAGCCGCCTGGAAGCGGTACAAAAGTCCATGGAAGCTTTGCAGCAAGGTGTCATGAAGGTCCCGCGCGATCCGTGTGCGCTCGGCGACCCGCACTTCTAGGGTCGTTTCGAACTGATTATCGAGTTGACGGGCGGCATGGTTGAATGCCTTCCCAAGGACGGCCAATTCGTCATTTCCAACGACATTGACTTGGTGCCGAAAATCGCGGCTTGCCAGCGCCTCTGCGCCGAGCGTGAGTTCGGAGAGCGGTACAGTAATAGCTCTGGTGACGTACCAGCCCAACGCGGCAGCCACAAACAAAGTCAGCATCCAGGCGGCTGGAACTACTATGAAAAGACGATGGCGCACCTGCTCGGTCTGTTCCTTCACTCTCGCCCGTTGTTGAAATGCTCGCTCCTCCACACCCTCCACCAGCGACGAACTGAGATCGATCAGATCCTGGATTTGTCCTGTCAATCGGAGCTGAATCGCGGGCCAATCGCCCGCATTCGCCAAGTCAATCTCACTGTCAATTTGAGTGGGCAAGGTCGCCTTGAGAGTTTCCAGAGTGCTTGAGGTGAAGGCGTCCTGCGCGATCTCCGACGAAGAGTTGAGTATTTGTTCCGCCTCTCGGATATGCCGCAGAAATGTCTCTCGCAGCAAAGCCGCTTCGTTTGCGAATTGACGAGCGTTGTGACCCCTAGTCAGTACGGCCACTCTGCCGCTGAAGCTATTCACGTCCAGATGAAGACGTACAATAGCCGACGATGCTTTATCCGCTGTTTCTAGCATTTGCGTGTGAGCTTCAAGTTGACGGAGCTGCCAGATGGATACGGCATCACCCGCGATCATCAACCCGACGATCGTCAGAAAACACGTAGTCAGCCGTGCACCGATCTTCATATCGCTTCCACGAAACAGGTTCGCGAGTGTGTGCCACGCGGTTTTCATCGTTGCAACGAATCGGCCATGCTGATTTGCCTAAACATTTATCCTCGGATTTCACCGACGTGGGGCAACAGCAGGCCCCTGAGGGACATTTGTTTTTGGGATGGCCGCTTTTTTTTCGAGTATCTGCGCTAACTCCTGTTGCAAATCAGCTGCAGCTTGTGGTGCCAATTTCTTATGGCTGAGTACGGCATGCACCGCTTCAAAGTAGGCGCGCGAGACGTCTGGATACCTTTTGCCGGCCACCGTAGACGGCCGCACCGCTGGATGGCGATAAGCCAGCAATATTGTAGAGAAAAATGGGTTTCGCGCCAGAATTTCGGGATCCTTGTATAGCTCAGGTATGGTCGGCGGATTCGAGGACCTGCGGCATCTCCTGGCTTGCTCATTGCGACTAGTCAAGAAGCGAACCAACATCGCGGCCTCGCGCGGGTGCAACGAATAGCGCGAAACACCATAGCCTTGTCCTCCCAAAGTTGCGGCCGAACCCGCCGTTCCTGCCGGCAGAGGCGCGACATCGAACTGATCTCTGGTGGGCGAGTTTTCATCGCGGGCGGCCACGTAGGCGTTGGGCCAGTTGCGCATGAAGCCAGCCTTTCCCGTTTGCCAGATGTTAAAGGCATCCTCCTCCGTGTACGCGGTTACTCCCGGCGGCGAAATTGACCCAACCCAGCGCGCAGCCCTCTCCCAGGCAGCGATGGACCGCGGATTGTTTACTGTAACGCTTCCGTTCTCATCGAGAATGGTCCCACCGCCCTCCGAGACCTGCCATTCCAGCGCATTGCAGGTTAGAGCCTCAGAAGGCGCACCCTGCCAGACATAGCCCCAAAAATCCTTATTCCCCTTAGCGCGCTCACCAGCCTGAATCCGCTTCGCCATCTTCTCAAGCTGGTCCCATGTTTTCGGCGGCACGGAGTATCCATACTTGCGCAGCAGATCGACTCGATAAAAAAGCAAACCTTCACCGAGGTTGTAAGGCAAAGCCACAAGCCTGCCGTTAACGGTATTGTTTCTGATGAGTTCCGGGAATTTCGCTGCGATTTCCTGCTCAGGCACGTAGGCTCTGAGATCGACGAGATTCTCGGCCAGGATCCCCGGCCAGATAACGTCGATGCCATACACGTCCGGGACCTTAGCTCCGTTTTCCAGCAGGTTGCGCCATGTGTCCAGTTGCTCTCGTGCCACTTCTGGTGCGGGCAGGACCTGAACCCGAATACTAGTCTCTTGGGTGAACTGCTTCAGTTCCTCGCTGAGAAGCGCTTGAGATGGTTTGTCGAGCCAGGACTGGTCGATGATCGTCAGCACCATTTCTGGCGCAGCCTGGTTCGTCTTATTGCAACCTTGGGCTGCCGAAAGGACGAAGAGACAAATTGCCCCTAGAAGGACGCAGCCAGTCCACTCAAGGCAAAACAGAAGAGATCGCCGGGAAGCCATTCTTACTCCCTCAACACCGAAGACCATTCACCCTGACAGTCTCGTCGGTATGCGCTCGCTTGCACTCTCGGGAATGAGTGCGAGATGATCCCGATCAGGAACTTGGAATGATGACGAGCTTCAACACCACTGGTTTGTTCTCTCTAATGCTGGCTCCATGCTAGTTGCCCCTTAAACGACATCGAACACTTAAGAGTAGCGTTTTCGAGTACTACCTTTTGTTCGCCTCCAGTTCGATAATCCCGCGCTGGAGCGCAATGGTGACCGCGTGCGCCCGATCATTGGCGCCTAGCTTGGAGAGAATGTTCGAGATGTGATTCTTGACGGTTGTTTCTCCGATTGAGAGCTTGTCGGCGATTTGCTTATTGGCATTGCCTTCGCCGATCAAACGAATCACATCAATTTCGCGTGAAGTCAATTGATCGTCGCCAGCGTGATCGGCCAGTTCTGCTGCAATCTCCGGTGGGATTCGCTTGTGTCCAGCGTGCAGGCTGCGGATCGCCTCCAGCAACTCTGTGCGAACATTTCCTTTGAGCAAGTAGCCCCTTGCACCGGCCTTGATTGCCCGTAAGACTTGGACATCACCGGCATAGGTCGACAAGACCATGATCTTGGCATCGGGGAATTCGCTTCTAATCCGGCCGATGGCTTCGGTACCGTTGACATTCGGCATCTGAATATCCATCAGGGTCACGTCCGGGCGGTGCAGTCGAAATTGCGCGATGGCTTCCTCCCCGTCACACGCCTCTGCTACCAGTTCCATATCTGGCTGAGTAGTGATCAGGGCGGCGATCCCCTGGCGCAAGAGAGCATGATCATCGACGGTCATGATCCGAATCGAACCTCTGATCGAGCTACGACCGGTGCTCATAGATCCTCTTTTTCCGGAACAGGTTAAATCTACCGCGATCGCCAGAGTTTTGATAGGCGATAACGGCGGGAATGGTTAACCGAACTTCTGTGCCCGCGCTCGGTTCGCTCCAAATATCCAATCGTCCTCCAATTCCTTCAGCCCGCTCATACATTCCGGGTAAGCCCCAGTGACCGGCGCGCCCGCGGTCTTTGAGGACTTTGGAATCGATCCCTTTACCGTCATCTCGCACGATGAGGAGAAAAGCACCATCGTCGTAGCGCAGTTCGGCTTCTATACTGCGGGCATCCGCGTGCCGATAAGCATTGCGCAGCAACTCTCGTGCGATTCGATAGACCTCTTCCCTGATCATCGGCCGCTTCGCTCGTGGGTTGCCTTCTACAATCACCCGCAGAGGCACGCCATTCTGTAAGGGCGCCAGTTCGCGCCCCATTGCCAGCAGCATTTGCTCAAGATTGCTTTCTTTGAATGGCCCCGAGCGCAATTCTTGAATGGCGTTTCGGCCCTCCGCGATTGCCTGATCTGCGGAATTCAGCGCGCTATCCAGTGCGTCACATGCTTGTTCGGGACCATGCGGCAGATGATAACGCGCCGCCTGAAAGCGGTACACCAGGCCCTGAAAACTCTGTAATAGTGTGTCGTGAAGGTCACGAGCAATGCGGGCGCGCTCACTCAGCCGCTCTTCCAGTCGCATATTGAACTGCGAAGCCAGTTGTCGCACCCGCAGTTCATGTATTCCCCAAATCATGGCCAGAAATGCTGCGATGCACGCCGCCCGGAACCAGTTCGTTTGGTACCACGTCGGAGGAATCACGAAATCCAGAGTGTCGCCCTGTTCGTTCCAGACGCCGCTATTGTTGCAGGCTAGCACTCGAAACCGGTAAGCCTTTGGCGCGAGGTTCGTGTACTCAACGCGCCGAACGTTAACCAGTTCTCTCCAATCCTTGTCTTGACCCTCGAGCTTGAAACGGAAACGGGCCTTCTCGGGTGCGGCTAAGCTCAGCGCTGTGTAATCAATGGTCAGGTCCCGAACTCGCGCAGGCAGCCGCAGTCCATCGTTTGGAGCGTAACTCTTCGAGTCAGCGGTAATCTGTTCAATATGTACAGGAGGCGCGGCTCTATTGAACACAAGACGATGAGGATCGACTATGCTGAGGCTTTCAAGGTCGGCAAACCATATCCGTCCATCCCCGGACTTGTTGACCCGGGGCGTGTAGCCCGTCAACAAGGCTCGACTTCGAACGCCATCGGAACGAGCAAGAACCGTGAACTGGATGCGTCGGGCAGGATCGGCGTAGGAGTTTTCCAACTCGCTCCGCGCCACGCGTATGAGGCCGCAGGGCGTGTAGAGCCAAAACGAAGCATCGACTTCGACTGTCCAGTGAACCGAGTCGCACGGCAATCCATTCGAGCTGTTGAGTGTAACGATCTTCCCATCTCTAAGTCGGCTCAGCCCACCTTCGGTAGCCGCCCAAACCGTGCCGTCTGCATCAAGCTGAAGGCCCATCACACGCCCATTGCCCAATCCTTCCTTTGTTCCGAACGACTCGCGTATTTGGCCATCGTTGTAATGCGCTAGCCCGCCTTGGAAAAATCCAAGCCAGATGCCGCCCCTTACGGGATCGGGCACTACCGAGGAAGCCACGACATTGATTCCGAACTTGGACCAGGGAACGGTTTCCACCACTTTTCCTTCAACCCAATGCACCAAGCCATGGTCCTGATAACTGACCCAGACGCCTTCATTCGAATCACCGGTAATAGCATTGACCCAGCCCGAGGGGACTTCCTTCACGATCTTGAATCGGCCATTCTCGAACCGAGCAACTTGTTTGGGCGTCGAAACCCACAGCCGATTGCGGCCGTCCTCATACAGCGATCCCACAGCATCGTCGGGCAGTCCCGGATCGATGATTTCCGTAACCGCCTGTTTTTGGAGTGAGTTGTAAAAAACAGACTGAGTGGGCTCGTTTGCGCGGAGATGCGCGGCTTCCTTTCCACGCGGGCCACCGGCCCAGTAAATCGTCACCCGACCGTTATCCCATCGGTTCAAACCATCCAGAGTACTCAGCCAGACGCTATGATCGTGGGCTACCAATACAGACTCGACGCTTGGATTGGACAAACCTTGCTTTACAGAAATCGAAAACACAGATGTTTCCCGAAAACGGTCGAGACCATCCGCCGTTCCAACCCAAATATTTCCTTCCCGATCTTCAAACAAGCTAAGCGTGTGATCGCTGGAGAGACCGTCACTTTGTCCAAATACGCTAGTTCTGCCCTGGCGCACATGCAGCAGACCGCGTTGCAAAGTTCCCAACCATAAACCGCCGTCACGGTCCCGCAGCATCCTCATTGGTGTGAGCCGGCCTGGCGGGGCTGCGATCTTGTATTGCGTAATCTTCTGATCCAGAAACTGCCAGATACCTTCACCTATGGCGAGCAGTCCCGCTCGACTATCGCCCTCAACAATAGCTTGCGAGGTCTCAATTGCGTGTGGCAGGAGATAGCGCTTCGGAGGACCGGGCTTCCAGCGCCACAAGCCAGTTTCAGCGCCAGCCCAGATCCGGCCGTCGCGATCTTCGTAGAGCGACCAAACCCATTGACCCAGACTCCCATCGTCACCATAACACTGCACAGATCCGTCCTGGATCGCGCAAAGCTTTCCCTTGGGAACCTGAAAGGTTCCCGCCCAGATCCCGCCGTCACGATCCTGTAACATCGTCAGGACATTCTGCCGAGCGAGTTCAGGGTATTGGGTGAGTTTGTCGTCCTTCCAGCTTGCGAGGCCCTCCACGGTACCGATCCAAAGAGTGCCATCCCGCGAGCCCACCAGGCTTCGGATGTTGGTACTAGGTAGATGCTGGCCAGCAGGAGGAGTCCAGGGTACAAACCGAACGCCGTCAAAGCGGACCAGACCGAATTCAGTCCCGAGCCAAAGATAACCGTCCGGAGTTTGGGCGATGCACCGCACGCCGCCTTTCAGCGAACCATCTTGAATGTTCCAGGAGGTGTGTGCATATTGACTGACGTCCAAGGATGGGTCCAGACCGAAAACAGTAGTTGACCAGAGCAGGATGCCAAGCAGGCGAATCGTCAGGCGCAGCTTCGTGCCTTCCCCATCCGAGCAAAGCAGGCGAGATTGGCGAGAAGCCATTCTGGCACCTTCGCAGCCGAACGTAGTCAGAAAAATTCGTAGTTAAGACAGCTGGGAATCGCGGCGTACGTAAGAATAAAGAAGAAAATACCCCTATTTCTTAACAATCTCAACGTGTTTTCGCCCGAAAAAGCGGGCATCCATCGACCAGGCACCCGGTCCTATCATTGCCAAGCTGATACCTAAGCCGCAAACGATGGTCGCGGTCCATGGATCAGCCGAGACCGAGAAAATGAGCCATATCTGCGTCGCTGCGACCAGAAGTCCGATATATGGAGTGCCCAGTCCTATTACGAGAAGGACCGATGCGATCAGTGGCAGTACGATCGTCATCAAATGAGGGCTAGCGCTGGGTTGCAGGAATGCCCCATGTAAGAGAATGGCGCCAATGAGGAATCGTTGGATTAACAGACCGGTACCGGGCCACCCGTCCGCGAAGGTCGAGAATAAACGCTGCACAATCTAAGCTAGGACATTCGGCGAGAAGGCGCTACGGGCAAAAGGGGGAAGCGGTTCTCCCCCATTCAGGGGATTTGTAAGTCGATGATTCCGCGCCTTAACCCAAGAGTAACGGCGTGAGCCCGGTCGTTCGCACCAAGTTTGGAGAGTATGCTCGCAACGTGGCTCTTGACGCTCGCCTCGCCAATGGAAAGTTGATCGGCAATCTGTTTGTTGGCGTTACCCGCCGCAATCAGGCGCAGCACATCGATCTCGCGTGACGTCAAGCTCTCATCTGCCAGATGTTCCGCCACTTCCGCCGCGATCTCTGGCGGGATTCGCTTTTGCCCTGCGTAAACGCCACGAATAATTTCTGGGAGCTCTCGATGGACGTGCGCTTTTAACAGATAGGCCCGAGCACCCGCCCTGAGAGCGCCGATCACCTGGGAGTCTCCTGTGTACGTCGTAAGCACGATGATTTTAGCGTCAGGAAATTCGCTGCGAATGCGGGCGATGGCATCGATGCCACTCAGCCCCGGCATTTGCAAATCCATCAGGGTGACATCTGGGTGATACGTTCGGAACTTTTCGACAGCTTCCTCACCATTCGACGCCTCTGCGATCAGCTTGATGTCAGGTTCAGTGCTCAGCAGGGTCGCAACGCCCTCGCGCAGAAGGGCATGATCGTCGCATATGAGAATTCGGATCGTTCTAGTTGCGGTAGGCATAACCTTTTACCTTGCGAAGTAGTCGGAATGGAAGGCTATCACCAGACCCGTCGTAAGCGATGCGGGCAGGAACGGTTAACTGGAATTCGGTGCCTGCTCCGGTTTCGCTCCAAACATCCAGATTCGCTCCGATGCGCTCCACGCGCTCTCGGATACCCCGCAACCCCCAATGGCCGCGGCTGTCTCCCTGCAATACTTTTAGGTCCGTACCCTTTCCATCATCACGAATACGCAGACGAAGCGTGTCGTCATCGTATCGAATCTCGGTTTCAATGCGACGAGCATTCGCGTGCCGGAAGGCATTTCGTAACAGTTCGAGTGCAATTCGATAAGTCTCTTCCCGAATGATTGGCGTCAGCATTCGCCGCTCTCCCTCCACCGTTACACCGAATGCAGGCAAAGCCTGGTCCCCCTGCGACTCTGCCAATTCAGTTCCCGCCATCGTCAACAATTCTGGCAAAGCATTCTGAGCAACGTTGTCGGAACGTATGTCGCGAATGGCATCACGGCTCTCGGCGATTGCCTGCTCGGTCCTGTCAAGCGTGGCATCGAGGACCTGCATCGCGCGTTCCGAGCCGGCGGCAAAGAGGTTACGTGCGGCCTGGTACTGAAATAAGAGCGCCTGCAGACTTTGGAGCAAAGTGTCGTGGAGCTCGCGAGCGATACGCGTTCGTTCACTCACCCGTGCGTCGATGGCCGAGTTGTACTCCCGCTGCAGCTGCCGGACGCGCAACTGATACGCCGCCCACAGCGACGCCAAGAAGGCTGCCGCGCAGAGAGCGCGAAACCAGCTTGTCTGGTAGTACGCCGGGGCAATGGAGAACTCCAGCGTATCACCCTGCTCGTTCCACACGCCGCTGTTGTTGCTAGCAATCACGCGAAAGCGGTGGGGTCCGGGACGAAGGTTCGAATACTGCACCTCACGGTCGTTGACCACCTCTCTCCAGTCGCTGTCCTGCCCTTCGAGCTTGTACTTGAAGTGAACCTTCTCGGGCGCTGCGAGGCTCAGCGCGGTGTAGTCGATCGTGAGATCACGGATCCGTGGCGGCAGGCGCAAGTGGGACACTGCCAGGCCGGGCGAGTTTTGCCAGTACGACTTGTGGTCCGCGAGTATCTGCTCGATGTGGACGGGGGGCAGAACTTTGTTGAAAGCAAGATGATGGGGATCGACGACCGAGATACCCTCGTCCCCCACAAACCACAATTTCCCGTCGGTCGACTCAGCGACGGGAGGATTAAAGTAGGCAGGCGAAGTGGAGAAGAGCCTAACGCCGTCAGCAGCATCCCACAGCGTAGTTTCGATCCTGCGCTTCGGGTCGGCGATCCACGCATCCAGTTCAGTCCGCGCGATGCGCAACAGACCGCATGCGGTGTACAACCAGAGAGAACGATCCTCGTCTTCAATGGACCAGTGGATCGTGTCACAGGGCAGACCATTGTTCGTTGAGAGCGTGTCTACGTGGCCATCTTTGATGCGGCTGAGCCCGCCTTCTTGTGTTGCGGCCCATAGGGCGCCATCGCGATCAAGTCGAATGCCAGCGACATGACCCTTTCCCAGTCCGTTAGCGGTTGTGTATGAGCTGCGAACCTGACCATCCTTGAAATACAACACCCCCCCTTCGGACCAGAATGCGAGCCATACTCCGCCTTGATTTGGGGCTAAAATTTTAGCTTGTTGGGAACGCCCCATGGCTGACCAGGGAAAACTTTCGACTAAATGCCCATCTCGCATACGCGAGAGGCCTTTGTTCCCAGAGAGCCATAGATTGTCTTTGTCGTCTCCCGCAATGCAATACACCTCTTCGCTGGGCGCGCCAGGTACGCTGACAAAGCTGCCGTTCTCGAAATATGTGAGTCTGTGCCGTGAGAAAGAAGCCCAGACGCGCCCGCGGTTGTCCACGAAGAGAGAATTGACAAAATCGTCCGGCAGCCCGTTCGGCTTGCGGAAAATCGTGATTTGTCCGTTCTTCCACCTGGTCAAACCATCGTGAGTCCCGATCCAAACGCTTCCGTCTTTCCCTGAGACCAGAGAGGAAATATAGTCGCTGGACAAGCCCTGCTTCGTAGAAATCGTCGCAACGGGGAGCTCTCGAAACCGGTCCAGTCCCCGTGAACTGGCGAACCAAACATTGCCTTCACGATCCTCGAAGAGACTGCAGCTGATATCACCCGAAAGTCCGTCGGATTTGCTAAATACGTCTGTCCTGCCGTTATGTATGTGGATAAGCCCTCTTTGGTGGGTTCCGATCCACAGACCCCCATCACGGTCCCGCAAAAGCTTGTTCGAATCAACCTCTCGGTCCGTAAGCAGCGCATTCCGGTTCATCGCGCTATAAATAGGATAAGGTTCGAGCTTGTCCGCGACCACTCGCTTGAGTCCTGCCCCGCTGATTCCAATCAACATTCGTCCGTCGTAGGCCTTTAACAGGTCGCCAACTCGCACGCCGGGTATCGCGTAGCGTTGGGCAGGACCCGGGTTGCATCGCCAAACTCCGGAGTCGGCGCCGGCCCAGAGAGTGCCTGAGCTGTCCTCACCCAAACTCCAAACAAATGAGCCGAAGGCGCCATCCTCTCCCTTGCACTCTACTGTGCCGGTTCGTATCGCGCATACCCGGGCCGGCAAGACTGTACTGCTGTACGTGCCCACCCACACGGTTCCCTCGTGGTCTTCGAGTAGAGATGTCACAAACGATTTGCCAATTTCCGGGTAATAGGTCAGCTTTCCGCCGTCCCAGCTCACCAGGCCTTCAAAGGTGCCAATCCACAGAGTGCCGTCGCGCGTCACCAGCAGAGCGTATGGCTTATTTGGGAGTTGCTGACCTGCGGGTGGTTGCCATAGAACAGGCTTAACCCCATCGAAGCGGTACAGGCCGAATTCGCTGCCGAGCCACAGATAGCCATCGGGCGTTTGGGCCATCGCGAAGATCGCGCCCACGGAAAACCCGTCCCGGGCGGTCCACGACGTGTGCCCGTACTGGCTAACCTCAAGCGATGGGTCCAGCGCAAGAACGGGGGCAGCCCCGAGCAGAAGGCTGACAGTGCTAATCGTAATCAGCGCCAGCGTAGCTTTCATTTGCGGCCACACGTCACAGTCAGATCGACGAACAGATGCACAGGGGAAATGCTGAAAGAGTACTCCGCCCTTAGCGACCTAATGTAGCACTCAGGTGCGTGGCTGTCAGGATTCTCGGCAGGCCGGAACCTATCAATTTTCAGAAAGCGCTACGGCCGGGTCAGGAAGATCGGTAGTCCCAGTTTGTGATCGTACTTCGGGCGGTAGCGCTCGGTATTGTACATCGATGCGATATCCACTTTGCGCGGCCCAAGCTTGGGATCGGGAATCGGCTCCATCGCGTAACGGCCTTCGTTGATAGCGGTCATCAGTCCGGACTTGCCTTCTTCCAGGGCGTCCATGGCCATGCCTGCAAAAGTGAATCCAACCATGCGATCGACGAAGTCGGGACTGCCCGAGCGCAGGTCGTAAGTGAGATCGCTGACGACCGTTTCCTCTCCGGTCGCTCGCTTGATCTCGTCGCTCAGGTCTTCGGCGACGCTCATCTTCTTTCGATGCCCGAACGCATCGGGTTCTCCATATTCCTTTACGGTGTAACCCTGCCACTCCGCTCCTTCAGAAAGGATGACCAGCGAGTAGTTGCTCGGGTTTTGGCGTTTGTCGTTGATGAGCAATTCGATCAGGTGTTGCAGATCGACCTTGTATTCGGGAATGCAGCATCGAACGGCGGTGACGTAAGCCGTGTAGAGCGCGGTGTAGCCGGCATCGCGTCCGAATACGCGAAAAATGCCAATGCGCTCGTGCGACCCGACTGTTGTACGCTGGCGATCGATGGCGTCCATCGCGCGCGTGATCGCTGTCGAAAAACCGATGCAGTACTCGGTATTGCGGACATCGTTGTCCATTGTCTTCGGAACCGCGAGCACCTTCATGCCCTTGCGATCGAGTTCCGCGGCATAGCTCAAAGTGTCATCGCCACCAATGGCGATCAGATAATCGAGACCGAGCGCTTCGATGTTCTTTTGCACGGCTGGCGTCACATCGAAGACGGTGCTGGTGACACCTTTCTTGTTCGATTCTTTAGCTTCGAAGGTTTGTCCCTGCAGAACGGGAGGCAGCTTTTTCATTTTTGCGGGATTGGTGCGCGAGCTGTGGAGGAACGTTCCGCCGGTGCGATCGATGGTGCGGGTGTTCTCGCGGTTCAGAGGCAGGATGTACCTCGTCTTGCTCGCCGGATCATTCAGATCGACATGGGTCAATCCTTCCCAACCACGGCGGATGCCGATGACTTCGCATCCGATTTCACCCCCGCGGTAGACCACCGACTTGATAACGGAGTTCAGCCCGGGAACGTCGCCGCCTCCCGTGAGTATGCCTATACGCTTTTTCACCATCGATGACTCCTTATTTACGACGAACGAGGATGACAATGGATCGTGGAGCTACTTGATAAGCCGACTGCCGCAACGCCAAACCGTGTTCGGAGAAATCTTCGGGACTTGGTAGGTCGGTGTCCGCGATTCTCATCCAATCTTGCGGCGCACCCTCCTGAATTTGGAACTGAAGCTCTTGCCAATATGAGTTGATCATTACATAGATATCGTTATCGCCCTGAGATGCGCCATGCAGACAGAAGGCCAGGCTGCGCGAGTCTGGCGACAGATCGACCGTGGGTCCAACACCGTACCAGGAAATGTCTTCGCGCCAGAACCTGCTGCGACATAAAGAAGGATGAGACTTCCGAAACGCAATTATGCCTTTGAAGAACCGAAATATGTCTTGGTTCGCTTTGAGCTGACTCCAATCCAGCCAGCTGATTTCGTTGTCCTGGTTATAAGGGTTGTTGTTTCCGAACTGTGTATTTAGGAACTCGTCGCCGGCGCGGAACATCGGGATGCCGTTCGAGAGCATGAGCAGGCAGAAGAAGTTTTTAGCCTGTTTCCGGCGAAGTGCCAGAACCTCCGCTGGCGCGCTCTCGTCTCCTTCATGTCCGCAATTCCAACTGTAATTTGCGTCCATGCCATCCTGATTGGCATGGCCATTCTGCCAGTTGTGTTTGTGGTTATAAGAAACGAGATCGTAGAGTGTGAAGCCATCGTGGCAGTCGATATAGTTCAGGGTCTGGAAGGCATGATAAGCATGCTCGCGGCTGTCTGGAAACAAGTCGTCGCTGCCGTAAATACGACGCATCAGGTCCGGGACCATCCCCGCGTCGCCCCTTACAAAGCGGCGGACATCGTCGCGATAACGAGCGTTCCATTGCAGCCAGGTCGTACCCGGAAACCCACGTCCGAGCTGATAGCCGCCGACGTCCCAGGGCTCCGCGATCAACGACAACCGGCCCAACTCGGGGTCCGCGGCAATTTCGCTGAATATCGGAGCATCTCCCCAATTCAGTGATCCGTCTGCATTGCGGCTAAACACCGATGCCAGATCGAAGCGGAAACCATCGATGTGCATCTCGTTCTTCCAATATCGCAGGCTATCCATAACCATTTTGCGCACGTGAGGCTGATTGAAATTCAACGTGTTGCCGGTGCCTGAGTAATTGGCGTACGGACTGTTCCGGTCGGAGGACTGCATGTAATAGCCCGAGGGATCGAAACCCTTGAAGCTGTATGTAGGGCCGACGTGATCTCCCTCGCAGGTATGGTTGTACACAACATCGAGCACAACGAAGATTCCCGCTTTGTGCAAAGCCTTGACCATATTCTTGAACTCAAGATGTTGCCCATCCTCATCAGCACCCGATGCATACTGCACATCAGGTGCGAAGAAGTTCAGAGGCATGTATCCCCAATAGTCACCTTCGTGAGGATCGCGCTGAAATATGGGCGTGAGTTCGACGACTGTGATCCCAAGCTCTTTTAGATACGGGATCTTTTCCATCAATCCGGCGTAGGTGCCGGCGTGCGAGGGATGCACACCGGAATTGGGATTCCTGGTGAACCCTTTGACGTGAAGCTCGTAGATGATCGCGTCCGATTCAGGTCGGGGCGGAAGATCTTCCTCCCAATCGAAAGCAGCCTGTTGTATGGGCAAGACTCCAAGCGGTGCCTTTTCTTCATTGGGCCCTGGCTTCATGGCGCACTTGCGATCAAACCCCGGCGGGAAGAAAACTCGTTTCGCATATGGATCGAGAAGAACCTTTTCGTGATCGAAGCCGCGGAGTCCGGCAACGGCCTGACCTGAAACCGAGTAACCGTAATAGCGGGCGTCGGACATTTGATCTAGCGGGATCCTGCAATGCCAGATCCGCCCTGACTTATTGCGGATAGGATCGAACGGAAATGTCAAAACTGGCTTTGCCAAATCGGAAGGGGAATAAAGAAGCAGTTTTACGCTCTCGGCATGTTCAGCACACACCGCAAAATTGAATGCCTGGCCTTCCTCGATCCAGGTAACCCCCAGCGGCAATGGAAGCCCCTCTGTGTACGCCCATGTACGGCGCTTTTGCGGCGACGCGGCTGAGGCGGACGCAGCGTCAGATATGAAGTCGCTGACCGCAATGGATTGGGGAAGTGTGCTTTTCACGTGTTAGGAGCCTAATGACAGGCCGCGTCGTCCTGGAAAATACTGCCGGCGAACATCTGCGCCAGGAATTGACCACAACGGATGATTTTCTGGGCGCTCTCATCATCTTTGAGCGGGTTTTCCGATGTCGACAGCTCGGCCGCACTCAACGAATTCCGAGCGTCAACAAAGCTCTCAGCCCAGGCCCGCACATTGTTGAACTCATTCCTCAGCAACTCGAGCCCGCGGTGGTCATCCTCCGTCGATGCCGCGGCTGAGGCTAATGCGACGCTGTCGGCAGCTCGACCCTGGTAGGCGCGGATCGTATTTCCTGCCATGGCCTTCCCTACGGGATACCCATTTTCAACGATCACCTGCAGCATCCCGCCCCATTCTCTTATCGAGGCCATCGCCTCGATCGCCGCCCTCATGAACGCGGGTGAAAATCCCGACTGTGTAGCGGTGTCGCGGGCCGGCTCCGCAGCGTCGTTCGGGGCAAGCGTCAGAATGATTCGCTCCTCCTCAAAGCTCAGAGAGCCCTTTGTGATTCGCGCCAGATCCTGCACATCCACGAACATACGCCCCTGGTTTCGAATGACTCTCGCCAGCCCCTGGTGGCCTTGCACCGAGAGCGTTTCTCTCTGGACCTGGGTTTGCGCCAGTGCCATGACTGCCGAAATTAACATTGCGCCGACTATCACGGGCCGCTTCATGTGGCTCAACATCGAGCGCTCCCTGGATGAGAATCGCGATCGAAGAGCAACGTGCCTCATTGCTCGCGTGGTGCTGGCACCGCACCCTCTGGTGCGTTGTATTGTGCCTGGGTGAGCGGAGGAAGTGAGGACTCGACCTGCATATCCATCATCAAGTCGACGCGACGCTCCAGTTGAAAGAACTTCGCCACCGTAAGAGCCGAAAGCACTTTGTTGAACTTTTTGTAGTACTTCTTCTTCAATGCAGCCAGACGAAAGTCGGAGTCCAACATCTGGCCTGCCATCGCTTTGGCCTCGGCGTCGGTCAGGTTGGGGTACTTCTGGGTGTACTCCTTGATGACGGCAACACGACCATCATCCAGCCTGGATCGTTCGTACTCGTATTGCTTATAGATCGGCCAGAATGCCGCGCCATCTTTCTCGTTGAAATTCATTCCTGTTGTGATGAGGGTGGTCCGGTCTGCCTGCATATTGGCCCTCACTACTGCAATGGTGGAGTCGATAGTGGGCTCCTGATCTTGAGCACGGCCAAGAGGGCAAAATGCGAGCATCGCGAACGTAACCATGAATAATGCACAATTCTTCATCATTGAGTGAACTCCTAGGCCGCTTGTTCGTATTATTCGCTGGCGCAGCGGCGCAGTGCGCTCGAGACTTTTTTGTGAACGGCTCTTCCAATGACGAGGAGCTGTTGCACGAGATGATGTAGGCAAGCCATGTGCCGAACCCATCTCCGAATCAAACCATTTCTTATGTTCTGGTTCTGCAAGTAAACGTGGGAACGGACGACAATGTCGTGCCCGGTAACGGGCATGCGGACCTCATCTGGTCACGCCTGGGTCGATTCGAGAATCGCTTGTTTCCGTACATAACAGTACTCGAGGAGCCCTATTCGCTGTGGGACGGCTCTACTGCCGCATCTAGCGTCGCCGCTATTGTCCTCGGCGCTTCGGCCTTCTTCATGACGATCACGCACATGGCTCCAACCCCTGCCCAGAAGACGGTGCGCGCACGTCGGCACAATGCCAGTGTCAATCCTGTGGTACTCGTCACGCCGAACATCTTTGCAATGAGCATGCTCCCACCCTCGTAGGTTCCGAAGTTTCCCGGATTCAGCGCTCCCACCAGGTTGATCACCTTCGTCAGACCTTCGACGATGAACGCGCCGCTTAGGGTGAACCCTGCTCCCATGAATCGCAGAATGATGTAGACCTCCAGGACGGCCAGCATGTGCCATAGGAGATTGAAGAGCAATGTTGCCCAGAACGCGGCTGGCGCTTGATCACGGAAGCTCAGGAGATTGTCTTCCGCTGAGTCAATGATCGGCTGTCTGTCGCTGACCCACGTATGAAGCCGAGGCACTCGGCCAATCGCCCGGGTTGCACGACCCACCAACTGCCACCGCTTTCGAAGCGCTACAGCCGCCAAGATCACCGCTGACACCAGCACAACAATGAGCAGCGCTGCATACACTCGCCACCGAATAGAAACAGGGCCAATCATCAGGATGGCTGAGATGCCCAGGACCGTTACGACTACGGCGGTGAAGGCATGCAGAGCTCCGTCAATCGCCCCGGCCGATAATGCATTCGAGACGGGCACCGCGCGACCGAGCAACGATATGCGCGTCCCTTCGCCAACCACCTTTCCGGCGACACCAAATTGTCCGATCCCGTCCGAGATCAATTGCGCGACGAAGCTACGGAACCAGGAAAGACCGCTGATATCGCAGGTGAACGCCTGCCTCCAGGCACATGTCTTGGCAAATTGTGAGATTCCTCCCAAAACAATAACGAGAGCGAATCCCCAGCCGATTGCCTCCAGCTCCTTCCAAACGGTCCCTGGTCCGCTTCGAAAGACCAAGTAGCCCAGTAGACCAAAGCCCAGCAGAGCCGCGAAAAATCGCAGAGAGAGCTGAATGAAAGACTGCAGTCTGGGCGCGGTACCGCCACTGCGGGCCTGTTTGAGGGGCCTTCTCCATCTCCTCGCGATCTTCGGTTTGTGCGTCTGCTCGATCCCCGTCAGCGCACATTCAATAATTGAGTTACTGGCTCCCACATGCTCTCCCCATTTTCCAGTCGATCTACGCACCTGGACATTGAGGAACAGCAGATGGATTGCCAATCGGGATGTCCGTCTAAAGCGCTAATTACGCGCATTTCCGAGAAGACGACCGACACTCGGCATGCCCTGCCTAGGGCAGTGCCTCAATGCGGGCATTGATGGAAGGACCCATGTGACCAAAATTCTGATATCCACCGAAAGAACCATGATTCTCGTTTGGCCCAATGAGTGCAACCTGCAGAAGGACATGCGCGAACCCGCACTGCAACAGGACCTGAGGTGATAAAGATGAAAGTCGGCATAGCCGCCGATCATGGCGGATACGAAATGAAACAGAAGATCTATATCTTGCTTAATGCAAAAGGTCACCAAGTTGTGGACTTCGGCAACTTGCAATACGACAGGGACGACGACTATCCAGATTTTGCCATTCCGCTTGCCCGCGCTGTCGCAGCAGGAGTCGTCGAACGCGGTGTCCTGGTTTGTGGGAGTGGCATTGGGGCGTCCATCGCTGCCAATAAGCTTGAAGGGGTGCGAGCGGCAATCTGCCACGATGATTTTTCAGCTCGACAGGGTGTGGAAGATGACGATATGAACATCCTTTGCCTCGGCGGTTTGACGACCGGGGCCGCCGTTGCCTGGAACTGCGTAAAAAGTTTTCTTGCCGCGAAGTTCAATGAAGTGGAACGGAACCGTCGCCGCCTTGCCAAAGTCAGTTCGATTCGCACCAATCCGAGCGTTCTTGATGGCATTCCAGCTGTTCCTCTCGCAAGCGAGCCCTCGGTGGCACGCTTAACAAGAGGCGTCGTGGAATAATTAGGAACGGATCTTACGTCTCAAATGGACGGCGAGCATCCTTACCGAAGTCTCTACTGAATCTCATGGCTATGAATCGAGCAGTACTCTGGGACATGGATGGAACTCTCGTCGACTCTGCCGAATACCACTGGCAGGCGTGGCGAGACACGATGTCCCGCGAAGGTTCTCCGATCAAGTACGAACAATTCCGAGCCAGCTTCGGGCAGCGTAACGACTCCATTCTTCGGCAATGGCTCGGCGAAAAGGCTACCTCTGATTTGATCCAGCGGATCGGCGACGCCAAGGAAGCACTGTATCGGCAACATGTGCGCCAGCGGGGCATTTCTTCGCTCCCGGGAGCGTTAGAGTGGATACACCTACTGCATCGACAAGGCTGGCTACAGGCCATTGCGTCCGCGGCCCCACGCGCCAACATTGAAACGATCCTGGATGTCTTACACGCGAGCGAATGCTTTGAAGCCATTGTGTCCGCTGAAGACGTACACCGAGGTAAGCCTGACCCGGAAGTGTTCCTGATCGCGGCCAGCAAATTGGGGGTAGCCCCCGCGCATTGCATCGTTGTAGAAGATGCCGAGCACGGCATCGAAGCTGCGCGTGCCGCCGGAATGAAAAGCATCGGCGTGAGCCAGAATGGCAAGCATTTGCCGGCGGATATTGTGGTGCAATCTCTCGACCTTCTGGATGAGAACGCCTTCGATCGCCTGCTTGGGAACGACGGTCTGCCTCAGTGAATTCAGGCAGGGCCGAACCGACTACCGGCCTTCCGCCGCCCGAATCAACCACGCGTCATCCTTTTTCTTCAGTAGCACGCAGGCCGGACATAGATTGAATTCGGATGCGGAAAAAGAGCGGTTCAATGGAACTTTCGCCTACTCTCATTTGGCGCTCGCCCAGCGCGTTCAGCCACCAGCGATAGCGTTCTGCCAGCAGCGAACTGGCATGCTTACGTTCGGCGGTGTATCGCGGTTCGGGCAGTTCCTCATATTCGCCGTTGACAACGACGCTGATCCACTCGCCTTGATTCTCTATCTGGTCCGTCTGCACACACACTTTGGGATTCGCACGCATCCACTTCACTTTCTGGCCAAAAGTCGAGAAAGCGTACAGGTAAGTCTCTTCGTAGGCAAAATGAATCGGAACCACATACGGCTGGTTCTCGTACGAGCAACCCAGTCGGCCCAGGGAGGCACGATCCAGAAATGCGCTGCACTCTTCGCCTGTCATTTCGTTGATTTCCATAATGATTCCCTTTGGTGCTCAGGATTGACCGAGAGCATTGCTAACGATCTCCTGAGCCTCGCGAATGATCACATTCAGATGTGACTCGTCGTTGAAGCTTTCGGCGTAGATCTTGTAAATGTTTTCCGTTCCGGATGGCCGAGCCGCGAACCACCCGGATTTCGCAACCACCTTCAGTCCGCCGATGGGAGCATGGTTGCCCGGGGCCTTCGTCAATTTGACAATGATGGGCTCGCCTGCTAACTGTGATTCCTTCACCGAATCAGTTGACAGCTTCTGCAGTTTTCGTTTTTGTTCAGACGAGGCCGGCGCATCGATCCGGGTGTACAGAGGACTTCCAAACACTGCGGTCAGTTCACGGTAGTGCACTCCTGGATCTTTTCCCTTTCGAGCCGTGATCTCTGCGGCAAGAAGATCCATAATCAGTCCGTCCTTGTCGGTGGTCCATACGGTGCTATCACGGCGGAGGAAACTCGCACCCGCGCTCTCCTCCCCGCCAAAACAGACGGAACCGTCGAGCAACCCGGGGACAAACCACTTGAAGCCCACTGGCACCTCGTACAACTGACGGCCGAGTTTCTCGACAACACGATCGATCATGCTACTGCTTACTAGCGTCTTCCCGACTGCAGATTTGGCGCTCCACTCAGGCCGATTCGTCAGCAGGTACTGGATCGCGACAGCCAGGAAGTGGTTGGGGTTCATCAAACCCGACGTGGGCGTCACAATGCCATGACGGTCGGAATCGGGGTCATTGGCGAACGCCACTTGGTATCGATCCTTCAAAGCAACCAGCCCGGCCATAGCGTAAGGGCTCGAGCAATCCATACGAATCCTGCCGTCATGATCGACATGCATGAAGGAAAAGGTTGGATCGATCGTGGGATTTACGACCGTGATATCCAATCCGTAGATGGCATTGATCGGTTCCCAATATCGGAGGGCGGCTCCGCCCAGCGGGTCAACAGCCAATCTGAGGCCCGCATCGCGAATGGCATCCATGTCGACGACATTCTTCAGATCCCGCACATAGGGCAACGCCAAATCTTCCTGGCGAGTGGAAGGCGCTTTGATTGCTTTCTCGTACGGAATTCGTATTACTTCGCGGTTGCCGCCTCGCAACAGACCGTTCGCGCGATCCTGTACCCAGCGCGTGACCTCAGTATCCGCAGGGCCGCCGTTGGGCGGGTTGTACTTGAAACCACCATCTTCCGGAGGATTGTGGGAAGGCGTGATGACGATACCGTCCGCCCAACCAGCTTGTCGAGTGCGGTTGTATGCCAGAATGCCGTGCGAGATAACTGGCGTTGGGGTAACGCCATCGTCCTGCTGGATGATGGTTTCAACATTGTTCGCGGCGAGAACTTCCAGCGCAGAACACTGCGCTGGCGAGGACAGGGCGTGCGTGTCCTTCCCCATGTACAGGGGGCCCGTAGTACCTTGCGCCTTGCGGTAATCGCAGATCGCCTGGGTAATGGCGAGAACGTGCGCTTCGGTGAATGTCCCGTTTAGAGATGTTCCACGGTGTCCGCTTGTTCCAAACGCAACCAACTGTTCGGGATCTTCGAGATTCGGCTTGCGTTCAAAGTATTCGCTCTCTAACTTCTGGAGATCCACGAGCATTTCCCTTGGGGCCGGTTTTCCTGCCAGGGGTGAAACGCGGGGCCCGCTCAACTGTTTTTCCGCTCGTTTCGTATCCAGCGCACCAGACATGTGTTCATTCTCCAATATCGTGATCCGGATTGTGTGGGTTTCCCTGAGGAAATTTTCACCGCTGACCAGACCTTCGTCAATGCTGTATCCTGGCGCAATTAGGCCACCGCGGCCGGACAACGGCAGAACTTCCAACATTCTCCCGCGATGGCCCAGTCTTCTGCTGCCCGAATTACCAGGACCCTCGCACGGGAATCAGCACTCGATATATCTCGATCGAGCAGAGATTCTTGGTTCCGGTTCAGGTTGATTGTGACGCCCAGAAATTCCAGCCCTTTGCAGGTGGCAGCGCGCACTTCGGGGGAATTCTCACCTACTCCAGCCGTGAATACCAGAACATCCAAGCCTTCCAAAGCAGCTGCCACTTTCCCGATAGTAGTTCGCAAACCATAAGTGTAAAGATCGAAAGCTAACTTCGCTCTCCCATTTCCTGCGCCCATGCTGGCCAGGATGTCGCGCATATCGCCTGACAGGCCAGAAATACCGAGCAGGCCCGATTTTTTGTTCAACATGTCGTCGATCTGGTCGGCATCAAATCCATGCTGTCTCATGAGGAAGATCAGGATTCCCGGATCAACTGCACCCGAGCGGGTACCCATCATAAGTCCGTCTAACGGCGTGAATCCCATTGTAGTATCCACGCTGCGGCCCCCTCGAATGCCGGTGACCGAGCAACCATTTCCGAGATGACAACTTATAATTTTCAGTGACTTCAGGTCCTTCCGAAGCAGCTGAGCGGCTCGGGTCGCACAGTATTGATGATTGATTCCATGGAAGCCGTATCGTCGAATGCCCATCTCGAACCACTGATACGGACCGGGGTACGTCTGAGCAACTGCCGGCATGTGGCGATGAAAGCCAGTATCGAAAACAGCGAACTGCGGCACCTCTCCTAGTAGGTCTGACGCAATCTTCACGCCTTCGAGTTCCAATGGAATATGCAGCGGCGCAAAGTGTGAGAGACCGCCGATCGCTGCGTAGACGTCGTTCGTGATCCGAATGGGATCGTGGAAATGGGGACCGCCGTGGACTACACGGTGACCCACGGCGTCGATATCAGCCGCGGAAGCGATGCTGCGCGTTTCACCGCTCCATAAGGTGGATAGTAGATCTTTCAGCACGCATTCTGATGACACATTGTTTAGTTTCTCCTTCCTGGCCATTCCGTTCGAATTCCTGATTGTGACCGCCGCCGTGTCGCCATTCCACTCGATGCGCCCCTCCCACAACGGCGCCGGCGGATTCTCAGGAAGAGCATCGCCAATTTCATATAGAGATAGCTTCTGACTGCTCGAACCTGAGTTGAGAACGAGAATCTTCATCTGTCGATAGACGTGAGTGCAGATGGCTTGCCAATCGGCCTTTCTTAACCCGTCATTTCTCATAGGTCCCAAGCGCCTGATCTGGGCCTGGCATGCCCTGTCTAGGGCAGTGCCTCGATGTGGGCAGAGGCTCGAAGGACAAGGATTGCAGAGATTGTGGCGCTACATGGAGATGCCGTCAGTAGGGTTTGGCAGATTGCATGCACACTGCAGAAAGTTAATGTGCGCACGCAAAGCCGTCGGTGAAGTCGAGGTGCGCAGCACTTGATTCCAGCTCTCCCCAAGCAGTGACGGATCAAGTCGCTCGCACCTCGTCCGACGGTGGCCTGGTCAGCAAGAGCGGCATCGAATCAGAAAAGTCGGTGAGAAAATCGTCGACACTGCTGGCAGACGACAAGCCCACCTTATTGTCGAGAGTCCTATCGTTCGGCGTACGCCGGAGTGATCTCCCACCTGGATTTGGCAACTACAAATGAGGGGATCTGCGACGCTAACAGTACTAATGATTGGCTGCCGCTCAGGATATGACCTTCGACCGCGAGCGACCGAAGCAACAGCGTCGCTGTGGTCGGAAGCCGATGAGATCCGCAGTCACCGATTCTGAGTGAACTGGCAGTCGAGATGGTGCCTTGCCGTCGACCAGATGAGTGACGGCCGCGAACAGCAGTCCAATGGATACTCCAGACATCAGCATGCCGACCATACTTTCGAGCGGGCCCAACAGCCGCCACTTCGAGGGAAGGACCACATCGCCATATCCAACCGTCGCATAGCTGCTCGCCGAAAAATAGAACGCCGATTCCCACGAGGGAAGGCAAAGCCAGCGATAGCAGCTCGCCCACAGCAGAATAACGATTCCATGCAGAACGATGACCGCAACCGTGGTTTGCATGACGAGCGCGGCGCACCGAAACACTCGCACTTCTCGGGTCTCTCTTGGAATGCTTCTTATCCAGATGATGAGCGCAGCCGCGCCGCCACACTGCAGGAACAGCGTAACCAGCACGAGAAGAACGGCCGCACCAGCCTGTTGAAGCAATGTCACGTTCGAGATCGCTCCTCTTCGTTAAAGATCTCGCTCTTTTCTTCTACGGCTGTATTTCGCGCCGCCTGGTTCTCTTTTCGGAGGCGATCCCTTTAACAGCGCACAATGTTATAGCCCTGAATGCCTTTCATCGCATTGCGCGTATCCACCACCAACGCTGGCTGCTAATCAGCGTAATGAAAAGCTGGTTCTGTAGGTTCGACTGCTGGTGGCTCGGCGGCTGCCGGAGACTCCCACTTAATCAGCTTCAGATCCAACACAAAGATGGAATAGATCACCGGCACAAGCAGCAGCGTCACAAACGTCGCGATGGTAAGACCACCGATCTGGGCGTAGCAGAGAGGTTCCCAGAGAGGTCCCCCGTGAATGGCCAAGGGTATGAGCCCAAGCACAGTCGCACCGACCGTGATCATCACCGGGCGCAATCGCACGATGCCGGCATCGAGCAGGGCTTCCCGTAAAGGCTCCCCTCTCTCGTGCGCTTCTTCGATGAAGTCGAAGAGAACGATGACGTGACTGACAATCACCCCCACCAGGCTTGCGACTCCCAGGAATCCCATGAATCCGAAGGGCTGGCCCATAACCACCAGCCCCGCGAGAGCTCCTGTCATTCCGTATGGAATTGCAGCGAAGACCAGAAGCGGCTTGACGGCACTTCGGAACTGCACGACCAACGCGATGTAGATCAATAGCACGGAGATCGCCATGACCACGCTAAGTTCCTTGAAACCCTTCTGCTGTTCGTCGTATTCGCCGCCGATCTCGAGGAAATAGCCGGGAGGCAGGTTCTTCTGGAACTCCTTGATTTTCGGCAGCAGCGGCGTAAGCACTTGGGACGGTAAAACACCCGGAATCGGGAACGCGGATACTGTCACCGTTCGGAATTGATTGCGGCGCTTGATTTTGGATACCGCCATTTCCGTTGTGACGTTTGAAACCTGCCGCAAAGGCACGCGCTGATTGCTGGTGAGCGAGTACACGTATGCATTTTGAATGTCAGAAAGCCCGGCGCGTTCCTCCATGCGCAAACGAACGGCGATGGGGATTTGTTTGTCGGCTTCTCTATAGGTTGAGACAGGTAATCCACTCTCCGCCGCGGCCGATGAGAGCGCTATGTCCAGATTCGTAATGCCGGAGAGGTTGGCGCGGTCGGGGTCAACCTTCAGCCGGACATTCATCGCCGGTTCGCCCCAGTCGTCTCGAACCCGAGTCGCATTTGGCTGAGCCCGGAAAGTTGCCTGGAGTTCGCCAGAAAGACGGTGCAAAACGTCCATCTCCGGCCCGGAAATTCGAATGGAAACGGGGATACCGACTGGCTTACCAGTTTCGAGTTGCCGTACATCGACCCGAGCCCCCGGGACTTCGCGGCTCAGCGCCGTCTGCAGCGGCCCAACCAGTTCGTTGGTCAAGTGCTTGTCGGCAACCTCGACGAGAATCTGCGCATAATTCAGTTGTTGTCGCTCGGGGTCGACGGAGAACCAGAATCTGGGGCCTCCGCCGCCAACAAAGGTGGTCAACGATTTCAGAACATCTTTCTGATGATGTTCGTTTCCAAAGCGTTCGGACTCCTGCCGAATGACAGTTTCTGCTCGTTGTGCGACGGCGTCGGTTGCACCCAGCGGGGCGTCGGGTGGAAGCCACACATCCACATACGAAAGGTAGGACAGGTCCTTGGGGAAGAACTGCGGCTTCAGCATTCGGAAAAACACTCCGCCCAACACTAGGACGATGAGCGAGCCGGCGAATGTACCCCAACGATGCCTGAGCGCGAAATTACCTACCCGGTAATACAGCGCCGGAAACCCGTGTTGCCGCCGCTCCGACATGGGCGCCTCCAGCTGCTTTGGAGGCTTGATCAGGTAATACGCAATTAACGGCATAAAGGTGAAAGAAACAATGACGGAGGCGATCAGCGTGCACGTCATCACAACCGGCAGGCTGTAGAGGAAAAAGCCTGTATCGCCACTCAGCATTAAGAACGGGAGATACGCGACGATATTTGTGATGGTGGCAAACACAATGGCTTTCGCCAGCTTCGTCGGCCCCATCCAGGATGCGAGATCTCGCGGAGAACCCGAGCCCAATTCGCGCTTGATGGCGTCCCCAGCCACAACCGGCATATCGACTAACAGTCCGAGCGCGATGATCAAAGTCGCGATCGAAACCTGTTGAATGTCAATCCCAAGAACGTGAACGATACCGAAGGTCATCGCCAGCGTCAGCGGGATGGAAGCTGCCATCAGCATGGCCGCACGCCAGTCCCAGAATCCGACCAGGGCAACAATTACGACAAGGACAATGGCCTCATAGAGACTGCCCATCAATAAACTGACAAGCTCCTTCACCTGCCGCGGCTGGTCCGACGTGCGAGCCACACTAAGGTCCGCGGGAAGTTGCGGGCGCACGCTGGCCAGGGCTTTGTCGACCGCTTCGCCGAATTTGAAGATCTGTTCCCCGGATCGCATTTGCACGGCCAGTGTGATGGCACGATTACGATGCCAGCTTCCGTTCGCCTCGCGAGAGACCATGTAATTCAGGTACCGGGCAGGCGTCTGATAAGCACGCGATATGTCGACAAGGTCCCGTAAGTAAAGGGGCGCCCCACTAGGCGAAGATGCGAGGAGCACGTTGCCAATGTCTTTCGTGCTTTTGAACTCCGCGGTTGCGTCAACCAGGACGTTTCGGGATTGGGTCTGCACGATTCCACCTGGAGCCGTCACATTCCGCGCGTTCAGGATGTCTTTGATCTTCGTGGGCTGCAATTTCAATGCTGCCAGCCTCGCGTCCGAGTACTCCAGATAGATCTCTTCGGGCAGAACGCCCACGCGCTGGACCTTCGCTACCTCTGGTACACGTTGCAGCGTGCGCTGGATCAGATCGGTGAAGTCATCCAGCTGCCGATACGAATACCGGTTGTTGGCTACTTCTGCGAGTCGCTCTTTCGTGGATTGAAGATCGCGAATGATAATGGGACCCCACGCGTCGGGATGAAAGTCGTACTCCTGGAGCTTCTTCTCAATGAACTGCTGTCCATACGCGCGGATTTCGTCATCCGTCTTCGCCGTCGCAAAATCGATCCCGGAACAGCTTCCGACAGACAGGGAACGAACATCACGCGCGAATCCATCCCGCTGGGCCTGCGCAGAGAGGATGACAAATGGACGTTCAATGACGGCAGGTGAGACTGACGCGGGGTAACAGTAGAGAACGGTCACTCGCCCGCTCGTAACTCCCTGGCGTACTTTGTCGATCGCGTCTCGCACTCCGCGGGCGCGTAAAGCGATTTCAAGATCTGGGACGGGCGGACTGGAGACAGTCAGCATCAGCGCTGCCGTGTCTCCGAAATCGCTGATCCAGGTGACAGGTCCCGCACCGTCGGGAAGGTCTGTGATCTGGTTCAGTCGTTGCCCAATATCCTGAAATTCCTGCTGCGTGTTCTTGATGTTGTCCAAGAGCCTGACTTGCACAACAGAAATGTTGTCCTGGGTGGTGGACTCCACACGGTCCACCTTGCTGTTTCCAGTGACGGCTTGCTCGACCTTTCGCGTGACCAGTTGCTCGACCTTATCTGCGGAAATCCCTGGCCAGGGGGTGATTGCCAGGGCGATGCGCACGGGTATGTCGGGGTCCTTGCGCTTGGGCATGTTCACGTACCCGAACACGCCCCAGGCCAGAGTTGCGAACAATGCGACCCAGGCAATCTGCCGGTTCTTGACAAAGAATTGTGCGACGTTACGGCGGCTGTTGGGGTTCTCAGATTTCATTGCAGGACCTCGACAGGCTGCCCGTCTTTAAGCAGATTGGCGCCGGTGGTGATGATGCGCTCTCCGGTTTCGAGACCGCTGACTACGGTGATTTCACTGCCATTGACCGCGCCGATCTCTACGCTGTGGAGGCGAGCGATTTCTCCGGCACTTGAGCTTGAGACGACGAACACGCCATATTTCCCGTCTTTCGCTTGCACGACCGAGGAAAGTGGCAGCAGCAGCGCTGAAGTTCGATTTGCGCCGTCGGCATTCGCGAATTGCAAGGAGCCGATCATCCCCACCCTCAGTAAGTGATCGTGATTTGGTATAGCGACTTCCACCTCGAAATTACGTGTAACAGTGTCGGCTGCTGATGACATGCGGCTGATTCGCGCATGAAATGTACGTGTGGGGAACGCGTCGATGGCAACATCCACGGGCTGGCCTACCTTGACGGAACGGACAACCGTATCGGGCACGCCGACAACGATCTTTACGCTGTCGGTTTTGGCGAGCGCGAATGCGGGAACGCCAGGTCCGACGAACGCGCCGAGCTCTACAACTTTCTTCACGATGTCGCCCTCGAAGGGCGCGATCAGAGAGGTGTCGCGCAAAGCGATTTCCGCCTCGCTCGTCAAGGCCCGAGCGGACTTCAGTTGCTCCTCGCTGGCATCGTATTGCGCGCGAGCGGAATCGAAGTCGGGCTTCGTAAGGCTCTGGCTGTCGTATAGATGCGTAGCCCGATCGAAGTCGAGCTTGGCTTTCTGAAAAACAGCATCGGCGGCGGCTGCCTGCGAGGACGCCTGGTGCACCTTGTCCTCGTATTCAGACGATCGGATGCGGACGAGCACGGTTCCCCGGCTGACTCGGTCCCCTTCCGCAACATCGCGCATCCTGCCATCCTGGCCGCGCACCTGTTTGAGCGAAATGACGTATCCGGGAATTCTGAAGGATAGGGGAACTTCCGAATCGGGCGTCACTACCGCCGAGAAACGCAAGCCGTCGGCGCTGAAGCCCACCTGCTTCTCGATGGCTTGAGCCTGGACTCCCTGTGGGGGTTGATTGAGTGGCTTATTCGAGCCACAGCCAACCGTGACGAGCATCAATGAAAAAATTGCGATTGTGGTTCTCACGTTTATTCCTCTCCCATCGCGCGGCGCAAATCTGCAAGGGAACTCCAATAAGAAGAGAGCGCCTGCTGATACTGAAAAGCGGTTTCCGAACTTCGAGCCTGGGCCTGTAACAGATCTCTTACGAGTGCTGCTTGTTCTTTGTATTTGTTACTGGTGACGCGGAATTCTTCGGCGGCGGCCTCATGACTGGTGCGGGTGGCCTTCAGCAACAACGCGGACTCTTTCCACTTGCGGTACTTCGCAGCGACTTCAACCCCGACCTGCGATTCTGCTTCTTGCGCACCGTTATGCGCCTGCGCAAGTGTGTTCGATTTTTCGCGTACTCGATTGCGGCGCCGTCCCCAATCGAATGGTTCCCAGGTCAGCGCAAAGCCGGCCACACCGACATTCGTCGGAAGGACCTGCACGTTCTGAACCCCCATGTAGCTAACCGCGAGGCCAAGGTCCGGTATGTATTCCGCCTTCGCAATGCGGCGGTCGTACTCGGCTTGTTTTTCCTTGAGATGAGCCTGGCGAATCTCAGGACGATTCTCGGATGCCTGCTGCCGGGCCTCCTCCAGACTCAGAGTGGTCGTGTCCTCCTCAGGAATAGAATCCACCCGAAACGGAGTGTCTAGATCTCTTGCCAAGAGTTGATTCAGGTGCTCGTGCTGAGTGGCAAGTCCGTTCTCCGCAACCGACAAGTCATACTGCGTTTTGGCCAAACGCGCGTCGACCTCCAGGGCGTCTCCCTTGAGCACGGTGTTCTCTGAGATGTACCGCAGCGTAACTCGCTGCGCCTCTTCCAGCGTCCGTACTCCTTCTCGCGCGGCATGCACCGCAGCCTGCGTTGCTACAAGCTCGAAATAGGCACCTCGCACTTCGGCCGCGATCTTCTCTTTCTCTGCGCGAACATCTTCTTTAGCGATCTCGCGACCCAGTTCCGTGGCGCGAATTCCCAAGCCGATCTTGTACTGCTGCGTTAGCGGCTGATCGATGCTGCCGTTCAAAAAGGCGGTCATTCTTGCCGGCGTGTGAACCTTGGCGTCGGTTGACGGAATAGGCCCAGTCGATGGGTACGTCCCGAAGGTGCCTTTCGCGAACGTGAAGTCAAACGGCTGCAGCAATTCGCCGCCGAGTACTGAAAAATGAAAGTTTGGCAGGCGCTTGCTGCGCATCGTGCTCACCTGGAAGTCATACTTTTGCGCTTCCAACGCTGAGTTCTTCACGAGCCGATTGTTCGACAGTGCAATGGAGACTGCGTCATCAAGCGTAAGAAGCGGGACGTCCTGCGTAGCTTGTTGGGCAAACGACCCAACCGGTGATGCAAGGACGAGAATTGAAAGAAGCAGTGCGAGATGGTTAGATTTCATCATTCTTCTACCTGGAGTTCGGCTGAGGCCTGACGGCACTTTAAACTTGAGCGAATCGTGTTGCCGCTCGTGTGCTCTAAGATTGCAGGTTCCGTACCAACCCGGACTTCCTTGCAAGTTCTTGAATCAGAACTGCCGAACGTCCGAAAATGGTGAAGAATGCCCATATCCGGTCGATGGTCGTTGCCCTCATGCGGGCACTGGCCGCCGTGGCCAGGTTTCAACGCACTCCGATAACGATGAGGACCTTCCGGGGTGCCGCTCGAAGATCGGTGCAGACTCGCAGTCGAAGCGATCTGCCGATGAGCCGTGGATTTATTGAGCAATGCAGAATATGGTCCGTCGCTGTGAAGGAGAGGCACCTCTAGATTTCTCCGCGACCTTTGCGGCTTTTTCCTTCGCGATCTTCGCGGTTAAAAGCTCTTGACCGCGAAGTACGCAGAGGAATTCGCAAAGATCGCAGAGAACTGATGGGGTCACTATATTCTGCAAACCGTAATAGAAGTCACGCGTTGTTCCGGATGGAGTGGATGGGAGAAATCGGAGCCAATCTCGAAACGAATCGAACCCATCGAGCTTGAGGCTGCACGTTGAACACTTTGTAAAAGGCGAAGGGTAGGGGGAAAACAGAACTGCCCGCGAGCCTCCCCATTCAATCTCGCGGCATTGCCCAGAGTGCTCGATGGCTTGTTAAGTGTGCTAGTTCATCGGCGGCGAGGACGATGTCCGTTCCCGTCCGAATTGCGCAGCACTTGCATATTCGACTTACGCTTTCCGAAAAACGGGAGCTGAAGGCGTTCGCAAACATCCCGGGAATACGAAGTCTCGGCAATGAACTGAGCCCCGAGCCTTTTGACAAACAAAAGCACCTCTTCCCCGATGGCGTCGATAAACATCACGTCCGTCAAATCAACAACTAATTCCAGGTTGCTATCGCAGTGCGTTATGAGCGTCCGGACTTCCTCAGCGCCCTTGCCGGTGAATCGGCCCTCAAGCCGGCAAATCAGAGCACCGTCTAATTCTTGCGTTTGTACACGTAGCATAATGGGCCCCTCTACAGTCATTAGCAGCCTCAAATCGATTCTTATAGTCATCCTTGCAGCTGTTTTGCCAAGGATTCGTAGGCCAACCTTTTGAAATTAAAGGAGCTTTCAAGGATATGTCGTTCTTAATAACGGGCACTGCCAGCATGAGGGCAGCTTTTTGGCCGGCAAAGAATCAAGGCGGCTGAAGCCAGCCGCCTCGAAGAATGGAAAAAAGTCTCGCAAGTCGGGTTCCCTAAAACGTAAATACCAG
This sequence comes from uncultured Acidobacteriaceae bacterium, assembly GCA_963708335.1. Taxonomy (GTDB): domain Bacteria; phylum Acidobacteriota; class Terriglobia; order Terriglobales; family Acidobacteriaceae; genus Sulfotelmatobacter. The sequence continues at coordinate 1,858,597 of OY970205.1, forward strand.
TCCGGCGGAAGGCACAGCGGAGTGAGTGTACTTGTCGACCTTGAGGCTAGTCATCTCGAAGTCAGGGGTTTTGTAGACAAAACCACGATACTGCGCGCGCACGAGGAAATGCTTTGACAGCGGCACATCCATCCCGCCGCCATAAACGAAGGTACCTCGGGTCTGCTCCGTATTTACAGATCCACCGCGTGGATCGAAGAACATGGCTCCGCCTCCTGCGAGTAAGAAGGGAGCCCCGATCTTGACGGCAGGCATCTTGAAAGGAGGAAGCTTCACAATGGCAACACCAGTCGCGGCGTGAACATTCATCGGTATGAAGGTCCTGTCGCTGATCGACTGGAAGGTCTCATGATTCCTGAAATAGTCGTAGTCGCCCTCGACTGCGAGCCAGTTCTTCAGATTGAATCGATATCCGGCCATCACGCCGCCAGAGTTGGTTGGGTCATTGGTAATCCCACCGTGAGTGGTCTGCTTTTGGAAGAACCCGGAACCTTGAACCGTCACTTCATGTCTGAATTCCTGAGCCCAGGACGAGATTGCAAAAAGAACGAGAATAATTGCCAGTTCGGTCAACTTCTTCATTTATCAGTTCCCTCTGTCATTGTTAGTCCGCTTTGTGGAGTCTTAGAGCGGGGCATTAGGAAAGGAGCATATCGATTGCCGAAATGAGGCTCTGATTTAAGTGCTTAGCAGACAAGAAGGTAAGGATGAATGGAGCGCGGACATGCGCGTCTTTGACTTGCCCGTATGCTGGCGGCCGACCGCATGCTGTCAGGCTGAATAATCTGCGCGGGTAATATTCAGCCTTCGCATCTTATTCTGCAGGGTGGTTCTCTTGAGCCCCAGGCGTTCTGCCGCTCCGCCATTGCCGGCGATTCTCCCGGTAGCACTCTTCAAAGCATCCAAGATCGCCTGTCGCTCTGCGTGCTCGAAGGTCGAAGCCGACGCAACCACAGTTCGCCCGGCGGATCTGTTCAGCTCTGCTCGTGGCACATTCAATTCGTCCCCTTGCGTAAGTATGACGCAGCGCTCAATGAAGTTCTCCAGCTCGCGGATATTTCCTCGCCAATCGGCATTCACCAGAGCCTCCATCGCGGGTCTCGGGATAGACCGGATGCGCTTTTGCATACGACGGGAGAGGCGCGACACAAAAAAGTGGACGAGCAGCTGAATGTCTTCACGTCGTTCGCGGAGCGGCGGAATTTCGATCGGAAAAACTCTCAACCTATAAAAAAGATCCTCGCGAAACTGATTATTGCGGATCATGCCTTCCAAATCGCGATGCGTGGCCGCAATCAAACGAACATCAACCTTGATGGTCTTTGTACTTCCGAGGCGCTCAAACTCCTGTTCCTGCAGGGCTCGCAGCAGCTTGGGCTGCAAATCCATGGTGATGTCGCCGATCTCGTCAAGAAAAAGGCTGCCGTGATCCGCTAGCTCAAAACGGCCTCGCTTCTGCATGAGAGCGCCCGTGAACGCACCTTTTTCGTGGCCGAAGAGTTCGCTTTCCACCAGACCCGAAGGAATCGCAGCACAATTCAGACGAACAAATGTGCGCTGCCGTCGCGGACTGAGATTATGAATTGCCCGAGCAACCAGTTCTTTCCCAGTACCGGTCTCACCGTGAAGCAGCACCGTGGAACTTGTTGGGGCCACGATCGCAACCTGGTCCAGCACCTTGCGGATCGCAGCGCTCTTGCCAACTATGTCTTCAAAGTTGTACTCGGATTCGATTTCCGATTCGAGATAGAGCCTCTGTTCTTCCAGATCGTCGCGCGACGCGCGGAGCCGTCCATAAGCCAAAGCATTCTCCAGCACCAAAGAGATCTGGGTGCCGACTTGAAAAAGAAGGTCGCGGTCTGCCTCATTGAAGGCATTCGCCTTTCGACTGCACATAGTCAATAGCCCTAGAGGGCCATCGGGTCCCAGCAGCGGGATAAGAACAGCCGACAGGAGGGATTCAGATCGACACGCTTCGCGGAGGGCCGGAGGTATATCTGCTTCAGACGGTGAGTAAAATTGCGGTGTGCGAAGGCGCGACCATTCGCTCCATAGCTTCGTGGGCTCGACGACAACGACCTTCTCTAGAAAACCCTTCCCAGCTTGGAAATGCAGGAATTTACGTTCCAAACAATCTGTTTGCTTGTTAAAGAGCCACAATGACGTGAGATCGTTGCCCAGGTGCTTACGCATCGACCCCGCGACAGCCTGAAACAGTTCCTCCGCTTCCAGCTTGCTGACAATATGATTGTTGATTTCGAGCAGCAAGCTGAGACGATCTCGCTGCTTCACGATCTCTCGGTGATAAAGCTCCGAGGTGTCCCTTGCCAGTGCGCACTCGAGCGCAACCGCAACGTGGGAAGCCAGGGCACTGAGCATCTCGACGTCTTCGGGAGAAAATTGCTGGCCCTGCAACTTTGGCGTTGACAGAATTCCGTAGCGTTTTTGCGCTGTTGATACCGGGAACAAATAGGCACTCCGTCCGGCAACTTCGGCTGCAAAGGGAGCCATGTCAGGGTGTCGCAACAGCTCCAACGACAGGTCCGGAACAAACACCGGTTTCTGCTCGTCCACCACCTGCGCCACCAGACCGACGCGCAACAATTTTGCTCCACGTTCGATTGCAGGGGCGTCCGCATCTCGATCGAACTCGAAGGTATATAGACTCTGTCCGTCGTCGGCCATAACGCAGAGTTCGACTCCGTGCAATCTGGACGTGCTCGACAGAACACCCCGCAGGCTTTGCAGGACGGCCTTCACTGTGGGCTGATCGGCTAGAGCGGTGGAGGCGCCGAGCAGCATTCGATATCGATCTTCGGTGATGGTCATAGCCCGTTAGCTCTCCGCAATTCTCAGTCTAGAGATGCGCACAACCTGGTCTTCGTACAGGATTGCAATCAGTTGGCCGGACGATTTAACTAACCGAACCTCGGTCTCATGGTGCAGCACTATATCTGCAAAACCGCACGTATAGCGGACTTTTCGCGAACGCTGGAACGCGCGCTGCTTGTTGCGCCCGGATTTTTGCGCCTTCAAGTATCTGCCAACCAGCTCCCCACCGAAACGACATCCGGATCATTCCACAAGAGATCCTAACCTCGGCGGTCTCTCATTCCGCTTTCTCGGTCGGCAGGGCCGCCGGAACAGTGGCGAGTAGCTTGTTAATCGCCAAGTCCATCGTCCGATTCATTTCGGAGACGACACCGGGCACCGTCCGTTGAGAAACCGTTCCAACTTCGGAGACCGCGTTGCTCCAGACCGTTACACCGGTGGCGACTCGGGTGATTTGTGCTGACATTGCAACTTCCACGTTGACCCCGGCTTGGTAATCCACCTCTTCCAGCTTTTCCAACCTGCCGCTGAAAACGTAGTCGTTGTTCGGACGACCATCATACATAGAGACCATGAAAAACTGACCGCCGGCGCGCAGATGGTCGACGACTGCGCTGGTCACAAGCATACGGGGGTCTGCCGCCCACCTGTGGTATTCGTAAAAGCCGACTTGCTCCGGCGTCTTCCGGTAGACGATCGGCCCTTGCCGTAGATAACCCGGCGATTGGAATTCCCGTACCGCGATCGAGGTTCGGACGTTTTCCGCGGCGGGCGGATCCGGCGGAGCCGGCAAATTGAGTGTGTAATAGGCCGGATATTTCATTTTGCCGCAACCAGACAGAGCGACTAACACCGTCATCATCATTACAAGCGCCGTTGTAAGCTTTTTCATTGTCCATTCTCCTCTGTCCGCCTTATTTCGGAACCGACCGCTCTGCGGGCTGCTTGGTCCGGATCAGGCTCCACGGGCGCTGCTTTAATGAATTCGTGAACTGATTCAGGTTGTCAGTTGCCTCGCGCAGATTCTCCACCGTGTCATCGATCTTGTAATCGTTAGCCCTCACAACGATCTGCATGGACTGCAGCAAGCCTTTGGCTTCTTCGAGGGTGGTCTGTAATTCAGCTAGGTCTTTTCCTACCGGAGCGCGCAAATCTGTCACCGTGCCATTCACATTCTGGATGGTGTCGTCGGCATGCTCGCTAACCCTGGCTAGTTGATCTGTGAGGTGCTCAATTTTGGGTCGCTCTTGCGCGATCAATTCGTCGACATTGTTCAGAATGGCTTGGACCTTTTTCTGATTTCCTGGTCCGGTCATCGTGTCCAGGTTTGTGAGCAGATGGTTCATGTTGCCGCTAATGTCGTTGAGTTCTCCCTGTGCCTGCGTGATCAGCGTATTTGCGCTGTCTGCAACGGTCGCGAGTTTTCCGGCAATCTCATCCAGGCTGGCCGCTTCTTGCGAAGCCACCGTTGAGTCTGGAGGAAGACGCTTGGCATCAATCGTGCCGGTCGTGATCGATAAGGCCGCGCTGTTCATCACACTGACGAAGCCCAGCTTGGCTACTGATTTCTCATTCAGTGGAGTGTCTTTCTTGACTTCCAGGAGAATTTCGATTCGCGTCGGATCCGTAGCCCAGGGTCGCACAGCCGTAACTTTGCCCACGTTCATGCCTCCGTACAGCACGGAAGCTCCTGGCTCAAGTCCTCCGGCATATCGCAAGTAAGTGCGATAGTGCACGGTGCCGCCACTATACTGTGCATTCAACAAGAAGATGACGGTGAACGCGAGTACAGCGAAACACCCGAGCACAAAGGCACCCACTTTTGCTTCGGTGGTCATGGTTTAGACTCCTGACGTTGCACATAGCGTTCCAGATAGGAGGAGAATGCCGGCATATGTACGGTGTTATCCGGCACACGGTTGAGGAACTGCCTCACACGTGGATGTTGATTTGCTCGTAATTCGTCTTTTGTGCCGACCGCGAGTAACTTTCCATTGAAGAGCATCGCGATCCGGTCGGCGATGCGGAAGGCGCTCGGCAGTTCGTGGGTAACAACGAGCGCCGTTATCTGAAAGGCTTCCTTCAGAAACAGAATCAGTTCGTCCAGTTCTGCCGCCACGATTGGGTCCAGGCCGGCGGAGGGCTCATCCAGCACTAAGATCTCCGGATCCATTGCAAGAGCCCGCGCAACCGCAGCACGCTTCTTCATGCCTCCCGAGAGTTCCTGGGGGTGCAGTTTGCCGAAATCCGCCAGGCCCACCACCGCCAACTTCATCCAAACGATCAAGTCAATGATTGAGGGATCTAGCGCGGTGTGCTCCCGCAAGGTGAGCGCTACATTGTCTTCAAGCGACAGCGAATTGAACAAAGCCGCACTCTGAAACGCTACCCCAACCGACCGTCGGAGTGTCTTCAAATCCGCTTGTGAGCAGCGCGTAATGTCCGTGCCTTTAATCGAGATGCTGCCCGCTTTCGGATGTTCGAGACCAAGGATTTGCCGTAAGAGTGTGCTTTTTCCTGAACCGCTGCCTCCCAGCAAAACCGTGATCTGGCCTGGCTCGATGTCAAGGTTCAAACCATTAAGCACACGCCGGCCATCGTATTCCACCACCAAATCGCGCACGGAAATTATGGACATTTACGTTTTTCCCACGAAGTAAAAGATAGTCGTGAATATCGCATCGGCGACGATGACCATGAACGTTGATCGCACGACCGCCGAAGTGGTCGACCGACCCACGGCCTCGGGTCCGCCGCGCACACGAAGTCCTTCGAGGCATCCCACGTGAGCAATGATGGTGGCGAATGCCAGACTCTTGATCATCCCCGCTACCACATCCCGCAACTCAATTGAGGTCAGTACGTATCGGAAATAGAGCAGGAGATTAAGGTGCGTGCTGAAGAACATAAATAGCCCTCCGGCGAGAATGCCGAAGAGGGCGGAGACGACGGTGAGACACGGGACTGCCACCAGAGCCGCCAGATACTTTGGCGCTAACACGAACTCCACCGGTTCGAACGCCATAACCTTGAGAGCATCGAGCTCTTCCGTCACCTTCATGGTGCCGATCTCGGCTGCAAATGCGGACCCCGAGCGTCCGCTGACGGCGATCGCCGTCAGCAGCGGACCAAGTTCGCGTGTGAATCCGACTGCGACCAGATCGATAACGAAGTGCAAAGCTCCGAACCGCCGCAATTCAGAGGCTCCCTGCATCGCCAGGATGAATCCGCTGCACATCGCCAGCAGAGCCACCATGGGTAGCGCGTCAACTCCGATTTCTAGCATCTGTTGAACGGCTGCCCGCCACCGATGTCGATTTCCAATCATGGGGAGAGCCGCACGCATCCCACGCAGGGTGGCCCACAATTGAATGTTCAGGCTCCCAACATAGTCGAGTTGACTGAGAGTCTCTCTACCGGCGATTTCGAGAAGATTGGCCATCAGACCGCCTCGCACCAAACGTGGTTCATCTCTCAATGCCCTTATTGAAGAGGGATAGAATGCCCGTCGCCTCAAACAGGCGATGTAAGTGATCATGCAATCCCTGCAGCCTAAGCTCGGTTTTGCAATTTCGTGCGATCCTTAACGCTTCAAGCAGAGTGGCAACTCCAGAGCTGTCGATATGGGTGACACCCGACAAATCAATACACACCGTCCTCGGATGTGGCGCGTGCAAAGTGCCGATCAGCTGCTCGCGCACTGCTGGAGAGGACTCGATATCGATGCGTCCCGTCAAAGACGCTACGGCGCCATTGTCGGTGTCTACGACCTCGATTCCCGAACTACCGACGCGCTTTCTCTCGGCGAGTAATGGCAACGGTTCCTCCTCGGCGTAGTCTCGCAGTCCTCGACCGAGAGTCGCCAAGATCAATCCGAAACTGTAATGGCAAGAGCATGGCCATTGCCGGCCAGTGATCATCGTCATGAAACTCAAATACTTGCGAAGGACAGGGAACATTGGAACGGACCATTCGGGCAGTATCAGGGCAGTCGCGCCCAAATACGGGCAGGGGAGGTCAACTGTGCTTGGACCTTGACCTTATTGGGTCATCGAGTGGCGAGCTTACTTCATACATCGAGACAGAATCTCCCCTCCAAAAAGGCTTGTCATCCCGAGCAACGCGAGGGACCTTGGTTCTTTCCCGTGCCGTAGTACCTGCCGGCGCAAGCAGAAACCCAGGTCCCTCGCGTTGCTCGGGATGACAATCGTGCTACAGAAGATCGAAATCGTGCTACAGAAGATAACACTCGTGCTACCGGAGGCGTCTATCGGGACGAGATCCCGTGTGGAGTACTCCTCGTGCTAACTTCTGCAATTTAGCCTTCGCCCGCGCGGTCTGCGCTTTCACAGTTCCGATGGGAACTCCCAAGGCGCTAGCTGTTTCGCTGACGGAAAGATGATCCACAAATCTCAGATGAAACGTCCTCCGCAAAGTCGGCGATAGCCGCGCTGCTGATTTCATCAGCCGCGCATTCAACCTTGATCTGTGGCATTCATCTTCGGGATTGGGCCGATGGTCCACCAGAGTATCGGAAAGCGGATATTCCTGCTCTTCTCCGATTCTCGAATCGAGGGATACATGCATATAGCGCGACCGCTTGCGCAAATGCATTCTTGCGCAATTGACAACAATTGTGGTCAGCCACGTCGAAAGTTGCGAGTCGCCTCTGAATTGGTTTAGATGCTTATAAGCTGCCAAGAGCGCGTCCTGCACCGCATCCTCAGCATCTGTTTTGTTTCCCAAAAGTCTATAGGCATATCGATAAAAAGACGGTAAGCACTGCGTCAGAACAGAGAACATCTCCGCGGGCGAAGGCTTTGCTGAATCTAAGGCGACGCCTTCACCGCCCTCAATTAATCTCTCTGCGTATCTCATGTTACGTTTGCGCTCCTCTGTCTGCACCGAGGCACGTGAAGTTCCATGCGCTTCCTGCGAACTGGAATTTCGATGTCATCTGGACGCAGAGACCGAGCCCGGAAAAGGAACCACGAGAACCGTATCGGAGTCTGTGGTTTTCAGTGATTGCCTTGCCTGCTGTCCTGCGGCTTCGTCGATGTCATGTTTCAGCACCTCATGGAGCGCGCTAAGCACCTGATATTGCATCACTGCCATTTGGTAGCTTTGCTGCAGAAGATATTCTGCCTGTTCGCGGGTGATTTGATTTGTTTTTTGGGCCTGGACGATCGCTGAGAACTCGGCCGATGTCTTGTCTGCCACCATGCTCATGGCCATTTCGTAGGATTTGAGAACGTCTTGTGGGCCCAGGGGCATTTGGGGTTTGAGCGCAATCAAATTCGGTAGCACAGAGTTGGAGCTTGCTAGAATTCTCTCCGGCCGAGGTGCATCTATTTCGATCTTCTTTTTCGGCTGCGCCGCGGCAGTGTGCAATAGTGTGGCAAGCATTACTGTCGAAATGAGAATTTGTCGAGATTTCATAGGCGCTCCTCGTGCGAGCTGTACGTCGTACTGGAACCGGCTGCTGATTCGGTGATCAACTCTGTTCTGTCAATCTTCTCCACGTTTCATATTGTGCTTCAATCAACAACCAGGAGATGTTCGCCGTCTTCTGTCAGAGCAAGCCCCTCAAGCATGACTCTCCCGCAGACAGCACGATCTATTTCGACGGCTTCGGTTCGGTCACGGGCCTTTGGCTTTCTATTGGCACCTGAAGCGACCGACCCAACATGTCGTTGTAAGTAATTGTGTTCTTCCCGACCAGCACCAGCATCTCACGCCCTGCTGCGTACTTCGGGGCGATTTCGCCAGCCGGTGTTGTGTACCGCACCAGATAAATTATGTCACCCACTTTCACGGACACGTCATAGGTGATGGGATCAGACGGGTCCTCTCCCGCGACCGGATGCGGCTTAACATCGGTAATGGTGGCGACCTGATACTTCGAGGGCGACTGGCCAACAGCCGCCAACGTCAATAAACACAAAGTGACTACAAAAATTAGTCTCTGCATCCCCCACTCCTCGCGCTCCTGCGAGTTCAGCATTCGGACCGTAAATGACTGCTGACCAAGTCAGAAGCTTTTTCTTAACACCCGCATTGGAACGCAATCGACCTACCAATGGTTGAACCGCTTGTAGAGTCTTCAGCAGAGCTTTCGTTTCATGTCTTTGCCGTGTGCCGTATTGCTCGGGTCACCACTCAACTCTCAAAGTTGCCGACCACATCCGGGCACACGTGCCTGATGCCGGGCAACAGGTGTGACATTCGACATAGCTCTCAACGCGGAGGAACAGCTTGATTCGCGAGTTTTATTCGTTGTTCGGCATTGGCACTGCGCTTGCATTCGCATGTTGCAGCGAGGCGGCAGCCATTGGGCCGAGACGGACTCCGCAGCCAACCAGTTCGGAGCGCACGTCAGAGCGCGCACAACCCCCGCGCGGCACATTTCCGTCGTTCCGGCCTGTGGCTGCCCCTCACATACTTGTCGGATCTCTGGATAGGAGAGCAACTATGGCAGCAGCTGACACGCTACCGAGCGAATCGAACGCTCAGATCATCTCGTCGATCATTAACTCAGTCTGTCCACAATGCGGGGGACGAATGGCGGAATTCCAATGTGAAGGGAGATGCCGCAGAAACTGGCTTGCAGAATGGGAATGGGCAAATCACGCGACGAGATGCTCGAAGTCCCGTGTCTCGAGCCATCGCGCTCGGTCGATGCGGTGACCAGGCTCGCGACGACTTCGCGTCTGACACTTCCAGATGCACTGCAGCCGAAACCGATAAAACTACGGCTCCGGCCTGGCCGAGAAAGTCACTACGCTATAGTGCTCGATCCGGCCTAGGGTGAACTCGGCGACGCCGCCGTGCAGAAATAGGCCAGCCAACTGAGGCTGGGCCGTGTCCGGCGAAAGGACCTTCACCTTCCAGCCGCTCAAGTTCTGAACCAGGGCGCTCAGGTCCAGCCGGACTTTCACGCTCTCTGCCGGGACCTTGTGATCGTAGTTGAGCAAGTGGAGAATGAAAGTCCGGCCATCGGGTTTCCGAGTTAACTGGCCCAGCACGTAACCGCGCGGCTCCAGGGTGAGGCCAGGACCTCGTGTCGCAGCTTCGGCACGCACCGCAATCCCCGCCCCGGCCTTTCCCGCCCTGATGATGACGCCTCCGTCGGCGGCGAACGTATCCAGCCGGGCCTTTTGCTCGGCGCTAAGCTTGGGCAGGTCAGCCGGCATCACCAGCACCTTGAACCGCTCCAGGGGAACTCCCTTATCTAGGTGCGCGACCACTTTGGTCTCGAAGAAGACGCTCTGCTTGAGGAATTCGTCGGCCAGCGAGTTGTGCTGTGCCGCAGAGATCAAGGCAATCCGCGCCGCTGGCACCGCTTGGTGATATAGCTCCTGGTGCTCGACTAGGAAGCGATTGTATTGAGCGATCGCTGTCCAGGCCTCCTGGGCCTCCGGTTCACCCTTGATCAGGGCGGAAAGGAATCGGCCCTCGATGTTTCGCGAGGTGGCCGCGCCAAACGCATAGGCCTCGGCGATAGAAAGTTTCTGCTCAGCCGGGCTGGGGATACAGCGCTCGCGCGGGCCGCAGTGGTACCGATCGTTCTCATACTTCAGGGGCTGCCAGAGCTGCTTCTCACCGCTCAAGAATTTGATCTTGCGCGCGTTGTCCACCTGCCATTTACCGTTCCACACCCCCGGAGTGTCCTTGCCGTCCTCCTCCCAGATCACTTCGTTCATATCGTTCATTGCAAACCGGGCCGGCGCAATGTGGATATTCGCTTCCACCATGACCTTGGGCCGGCCGGTCTCCCGCGCCTTCCGCTCGGCCATGCGCTGGGTGTCATCGAGCAGCTGTGCCAGGCCATCGTCGTAGCCAATCATGTTGTCCCAGACGATCGCGTCCACTCCCGCGTCCACCGCCAGTTCCGCCTTCTTCAGGAGATAGGCCCGCCAGCCGGGCTTGCGCGTGTCGGCCAGGCGGCGATCCCACGAAATCTGCAGATCGGTTTTGGTCGGACCGGCGTAGAACATAGGGATGCCGTGCATCCACAAGACGTATTTTTTCGTCTCCGGGTCGTCGCGGAAGGCGCTTGTGCGGAACATGTTGGAAGCCGATAGGTAGGCCGAGACGTGGATACCGTTCTCATGGCAGCGGGTGATTACTTTTTTCAGATTCTCTCGGTTCGCGTTCTCGTCCTTGAAGGACCAGCCGCTGCTCCAGGTGACCCAGATCCAGTTGAACTCCGCCTGCTTGAGCAAGCCGAGCATTTGTTCGAAGTCGCGGTCATAGATGTGGGTCAGCACGTCCTTCTCTTCGGCGCTGAACTTTTTGCCCCACCAGGTCCGCTCGGCCTTCCAGTTCTCGATTTGTCCGCCGTCGATCCGGATGAATCGAAAATTCCCCTGCTCGGCCCAGGGCGGCACATTCTCCGGCTTGGTGCGATACAGGTTAGGCGCGGGCTCAAACGATTGCGCCGAACAAAGCAGCAGACAGGCGGCGGTGACAAAACCAATCAGCCGAATGCCGCTTACGATTCGGACAAGTTGCATTCTTCCCTCATTTCGACCGCCATATCTCAGGAGTGCTCGCGTACGGCTGCATCGCCCAGGTAGCGCGCAACGGCAATCTCCGGATTGAAATGCATTCTTTCACGTCCGAGCTTGCAATAGCGCGAGCATGAAGGGTGGGAACGCGTTTCCTAAGACGCTTTCTTGCACAGTTCGGGCTAAATCAGCGGGAAACCGACAATGATCGGGGACACGGTGTAGGCCTGCTGCCTCCGCCCTCCTCAGATACCTGGCAAAGCTCGAGCAAGGTATCGCTTTATTGTCTTTTGCACGCAGTCGTCGCGATGTTCGGAAATCGGAAATTTTCTCGCCGACCGCTGGAGAGGGCAAGGCTTCTTGCTTACAGAGAACAGTAATGCGACCGATGCCGCTCGAACCGTTTCGGAATTTCGAGCTTCGAGGCTTGGTGTTCTCGTTGCCGATCATAGCGCGGAGGAGCGCATGAATTTGCAATTTGCGGATGGCGGACTGTTATTGGACTTGCCCTTCGACCCCATGCGACTTGAGCAGAGGCTTGGACGCATGGACCGTATGGGTCGGAGGGGGCTCATCCAGTGCAGCGCTATTCTCTCGATTTCGGATCCAACTCTCGCTTTTGATGCTGCCTGGCACGAGGTTCTACTCGTTTATGCCGCCTTGCTCTTCGATTCGCCGATCTTCCCTGGTCGCGCCGCGCCTGGGAAGCGGAAAGATAACGATCAGCAGGTTGGCGGGATCGCCAGTTTTGGCGCCTTCAATTCAACACCACCCCTCAACCCCCGAAGCCGTCGATTGCAGTCCAGCGGGTCGCGGAACGATGCCGGAGCCTGCCGAGGACGCGCGCGGAACGAACCGGTGCTCAAATAGAACGATGCGACCGTTACACAACAGCCCAGCAATACAGTGCGTACTCTAACGTGATTGCTATAATGCCAAGGTTATTGGTTCGCCATCCTCTGCGGCATTCTGTCGTGTTCTGGATCTTCGGGTAATCCGCCTGTAAAAAATCGCGTTATATACCTTGACATGTATATAAACGATGAGGTATATAAAGAGCGTGGAATCTGTCTTCGAAATCATTGCCGAGCCCAACCGCCGCGCCATCCTGAGCCTGCTGGTCTTGTCAGAACAGTCGGTGGGAGAGATTGAGCGTCAGCTTCGGATGACGCAGCCGACTGTGTCAAAGCACCTGCGCGTGCTGCGCGAGGCTGGTTTCGTCGAATCCACGGTGGACGCACAGCGACGTCTCTACCGCCTGAAACCTAAACCACTCCAGGAAGTGGATGCCTGGCTGAATCAGTTCCGCCGGTTCTGGTCCGTTCACATCGACGCTCTCGAACGCCACCTCGACCGCATGGATCATCAACAGCATGGATCATCAACGCCAACAAAAAGGAAGACCAAGGAGAAAACGACGCGGCCCAAACCGCGAACGTGACAAAGGAGAAACGAAATGAAAATCAAAGTGGCCAGCATATTTGTGGATGACCAGAACAAGGCCCTGCGCTTCTATACGGAGGTGTTGGGCTTTGCCAAAAAGACCGATTTCAGCCAGGGCCCATATCGCTGGCTGACCGTGGCCCCAGCCGAGGAGCCGGACGGCACGGAGCTGCAGCTGGCGCTCAACAACAACCCCGCAGCCAAAACCTATCAGCAGGCGATCTTTCAACAGGGCCAGCCCGCGATGATGTTCTTCACGGACGACGTCAAGGGCGACTACGAGCGGATCAAGGCGCGCGGCGCCGAGTTCACCATGCCCCCCACCGACGTGACCGGCTCGACCATTGCCATGCTGAAAGACACCTGCGGCAACCTCGTTCAGCTTACCCAGCTTGCGCGCTACTGACGCTAAGGAGAAGAAGATGCTCGAACGCGAGCAGTACACACCGGGTCCGGCCCGCGGAGCGCAGGTACGAAAGGATCGGGAACCAAGCGGCGAAGAGAAGTGGACGCTCATTCTCGTCCGAGAGTTGCGCCACTCGCCGGAAAAAGTCTGGCAGGCGCTTACCGACCCGGCGCATCTGCGCGAGTGGGCTCCCTTCGACGCCGATGGGAACCTGAGCACGGTTGGCGCCACGGTGAAGCTCACCACGGTGGGAGCGCCCGCGCCCCGCGTTACCGAAACAACCGTGACGCGAGCCGACGCTCCTGAGGTGCTTGAATACAAGTGGGGTAGCTTCGATATGCGGTGGGAACTCGAACCCTTTGCTGAAGGCACGCGCCTGACCCTGTGGACCAACATCGGTCACCGCTTCATCGCAATGGGCGCTGCCGGGTGGCACATCTGCTTCGATGTTCTGGATCGCCTTCTCAGCGGAAGTCCCATCGGCCGCATCGTCGGCCCCGACGCCATAAAGTTCGGCGGCTGGCAAAGGCTAAACGCCGAGTACGCCAAGCAGTTCGGGATTGAATCGCCCAACTGGCCGCCTCAGGCGGGCCAAAAGTCATGAATGGAAGTGGATCGCAACGCTCAGGAAAGAGAAGACCGAAGACCAAACTCAAGGAGTGACATCATGGCCACATCAGCCAATGCAGTCGACATCGTGAACCGAGGCATTACACGTTCGATCTTTCGCTGGATTCACCTCATCTTCAGCATTCCGATACTCGGCTATATTTATAGTCCGTTTGACAAAATTCCAAACTACGCGCCCGCGACTCGGTTTGTCTTCGTTCCTGTCATGATCCTTTCGGGATTGTGGATGTGGAAAGGCCATGTGGTTCGACGTCTGATTTCAAAGAGATCGGCAGCATAAAAACTATGTCGAACGATACCCTTTCAAAAAAGCAAAGTGAAGAGCTACTCAGAGCTTTGAAAGCCCGCTTTGAGAAAAACGTGAACCGCCATGCAAGTCCTGAATGGGCTGAGGTACAAGCAAAGCTGGAAGCGAATGCCGGAAAATTGTGGTCACTCAACGAAATGGAAAGCACTGGCGGGGAGCCGGATGTTGTTGGCCTTGATAAAACGCCGGGTGAATACATTTTTTACGATTGTTCAGCGGAAAGTCCGAAAGGCCGCAGAAGTCTTTGCTACGACCATGAAGCGCTTGACTCAAGAAAAGAAAACAAGCCAAAAGACAGCGCTGCTGGCATGGCAGCTGCTATGGGCATTGAGCTCTTAACGGAAGAACAATATCGAGAGCTGCAGCAGCTTGGAAAGTTCGATACGAAAACGTCGAGCTGGGTGAAAACGCCTTCTGCTATCAGAAAACTCGGCGGCGCCCTATTTTGTGATCGCCGCTACGACACGGTTTTCCTGTACCACAATGGCGCCGAATCTTACTATGCCGCCAGGGGATTCCGTGGCTCGCTAAGGATCTAAGTTGGACCTTGCTCAACGCACGAGGAATTCCCCACATTCCTCCCCATGTCATCCTCGCCGCGCTGCCTCGATCGTGGCGATGTTGATCTTTTTCATCTGCATCATCGCAGCGAAGGCGCGCTTTGCCTCAGCGCCACCAGCCGCGAGCGCCGCGGTTAGCGCGCGCGGCGTGATCTGCCAAGAGAGGCCCCAGCGGTCCTTGCACCAACCGCACGCGCTTTCCTCGCCGCCATTGCCGACGATCGCGTTCCAGTAGCGGTCCGTCTCTTCCTGAGTGTCCGTCGCGATCTGGAAGGAAAAGGCCTCACTGTGTTGGAATGCCGGGCCGCCGTTGAGACCCAGACAGGGAATGCCTACTACTGTGAACTCCACCGTTAGTTCATCGCCCTCCTTGCCGCCCGGGAAGTCTCCGGGGGCTTTGTGAACGGCGATCACTTCACTATTCGGAAAGGTCGCGGCGTAAAAGCGTGCCGCATCATGTGCGCCCTTGTCGAACCAGAGGCAGATCGTATTTTTCGGATTCCGGGTCATCAGGTCTCCTTGTGCGGATCAGATCAATGCAATGGAAGTCAGATGAGGGGGGCAGCGTGAAAGTTGCGTGCTGGAATACTGAGATTTGGAGCGCTCTTCTCGTGCAATATTGAAAATATAAAAATAACAATATAGACGAAATATAGGGACAATATAAAATATAGAGACAAAAATATAGGGAACAGAGTTGGAGGTGCATATGAAAAGGCCTGTCCCGGCGGAATCGGCTTCTGCGCTCATCGACGCGAGGATCAAGGAACTTGGGGACTGGCGCGGGAAGACGCTCGCGAAAGTGCGCGAAATCATACTCGAAGCCGACCCGGAGATCGTCGAGGAATGGAAGTGGATGGGAAGTCCGGTATGGTCGCACGACGGAATCATCGCGGTCGGCAACGGTCATAAAGATAAAGTGAAGCTGACTTTTTCCCATGGGGCCAGCCTTCCAGATCCGGACAAGCTTTTCAATGCGGACCTCAAAGGCAACACGTGGCGTGCGATCGACTTTTTCGAGGGCGATAAGATCAATGAGCGTGGTCTAAAAAATCTTGTCCGCGCCGCCGTCGATTTCAATCAGATCAAACTGAAGAAGAAAGCGCCGGCGGGGACTCGAGCGAAAGTACGCAAAAGCAAGAAGGGATAACCGCAGCTTTCCGGCTCATTGAATCGCGGCTACTCCAATTCGGACACGAGGGCGACATCGAGCTTTGAATAGTATTTTTTGACGTCGCCGGCGCCGTACTTGTCGCGGAATTTCTCGACCACTGATGCCACCTGTTTGGCGTCGGTAATTGGGACGGCCTTCAGTTCCGCCGATGTGCCTCCCGCGCTGATCCGGAGCGAAGGATTCTTGAGCACGTTCTTGTACCACTGCGTGTTGGAGCCTTTCACCGGGAGCAGGTAGAGTTTGTGTTCGTCCAACACGAACCAGACTGGGTTCGAGATAGCGCGTCCTGATTTTCGTCCGATGACGCTGATCTTGATTTCTCGCGTTCGGGCCAGGCGGGCTTTTAGAGAATCGTTTGGCTTGGGCATGGGGCTGCTCCTTTCCGGACGGGATTCTAACTTCGTTGTATTCGGCGGTGACGTGCAATGCTTCTGGCGTTCATAGTCCCGTCATTTTCTCCAGACGTTCAGGATAGCGCTCGCCTTCGACTTTGATTTGGGATGCGGCGGCATCGATGTTTCGCAGGTCTTCGGGCGACAGCGTGATGGATATCGCACCAATATTCTCTTCGAGACGATTGAGCTTGGTGGTGCCGGGAATTGGAACCATCCACGGTTTTTGCGCCAGCAGCCACGCGAGTGCGATCTGAGCAGGTGTCGCGTTTTTCGCTTTGGCAATCTTGTTCAGCAGGTCAATCAGCGCCTGGTTGGTCTTGAGAGCTTCGGGCGTGAAGCGTGGCAAAGTGCTGCGGAAATCGGTGCTGTCGAATTTCGCGTTCTCTTTGATCGCTCCGGTTAGGAACCCCTTGCCCAGCGGGCTATACGGCACCAGTCCGATGCCAAGTTCCTCGAGTGTGGGAATGACTTCCTTCTCGGGTTTTCTCCACCAGAGGGAGTATTCGCTCTGCAGGGCGGTGACCGGCTGAACGGCGTGGGCGCGCCGAATGGTTTTAACGCCGGCTTCCGAGAGTCCGAAGTGTTTGACCTTGCCGGCTTGAATCAGTTCCTTCACCGTGCCAGCGACATCTTCGATGGGCACGTTTGGGTCGACGCGATGCTGATAGAGAAGGTCGATGACGTTGGTCTTCAACCGCTTGAGCGAACCTTCGACGGCCTGCTTGATGTGTTCGGGCCGGCTACTTACACCTGCCGCTCCCGGCTTATGATCGCCGCCACTCAGATCGAACCCGAACTTAGTGGCGATCACGACTTTCTCGCGCAGAGGAGCCAGCGCTTCGCCCACAAGCTCTTCGTTCGTGAACGGGCCATACACTTCGGCGGTGTCAAAGAAGGTGATGCCGCGATCCACTGCGGCGTGGATCAGTTTCGTCATCTCCCGCTTGTCTTTGGGCGGGCCGTAAGAGAAGCTCATTCCCATGCAGCCGAGCCCGAGAGCTGAAACTTCAAGATTGCTTTTTCCGAGTTTGCGTTTTTGCATTGTTTTTTCCCTTGTCGAATCGGTGAATGTGCTATCGAGCGGGTTCTTAGTAATGTTCCCAGGTAACTCTCCAGTGTTCATCGGGCCGAGTCGATTTCACAATGAGCTGTTTACCTGAGAACTCAAAGGAGCGGGGCAGGTCCTTGCCGATGAGTGCGCGGATCAGCGCGCCGTCAACATGAAAGGTGAAAGTGTGAGTGCGTTCGTCGATCTGGTAGGTGCCGAAGGAAGCCTCGTAGCCGCCTTGCGAATATTGCTCGGGCCCCGCTTGAGTTTGCGTCTGCGGGTTGCGGTCCATGACCTGCACCGACATGTGGCCGTCGCGGGTGAAGACGAGCAATCCGGTAGAGTTGGCGGTATGAATCTTCCCGTCTGAGCCTTGCTGTTCGAGTTGGGCCAGCCGCCACGCGCCGACAAATCTGTTCTGGACCTTCTCAGCGTCGGCGTGGCCTAGGCTGCTTGCGAGCGTCCCCGCGCTCAGTCCAATCAATGAAAACATTAAGCTGAGAAGAATCGCTTTTTTCATGTTCGGCTCCTTGCCACTAACAACTGCGGAAACAGCGCACTGAGTGTCGACTGTTGGCAGGCTCCAGGCCAGTGGGACAACTGCAGGCTTAGGATTTTTCGATCAGGTCCACGCCGAGAGTCGCCAAGGCAACATCTTCGTTCGACGACAGGCCGCTGACCGCGACCGAACCCACCACTTCGCCATTCTTGCGGACGGGAATGCCGCCGCCCCAGCCTACGTATTTGGCGTCGCCGTAGTAGGCGATGTCGTGACCCTTCTCAGGATGTTTGACTTTGTCTCCGATTTCCTTGGTGGGCTTGCGCTCGCGGGCCGCGGTCCAGGCTTTATTCATCGCGACCTGAATGGAGGAGACGGGAGCGCCGTCCATGCGAGCGAGGCAAATCAAGTCGCCGTGCACGTCGGCGACGGCCACCACCGCGGCTTTCTGCATCTGCGAAAGCTTCTCAACGATAAGGTCAACAGCACGCTTGGCGTCGGCGTAGTCGATAGTTTGGAAGGTTCGCATAGTGCGATGAGATTACAGGTTCATGAGAGACAAAAAAAGCCGGATCGGGTGGAGTCCCAATCCGGCGACGGAAATAGCAGCTTTAGAATTCGAACTTCAATGCAAACTGGATCAGGCGTTCGGGTGAAGCCACGCCGCCCTGAATGGTTGACGTGATTGTGCCGAATCCGTTTCCCGATGCCGTACCGGCAAAGCCTGTTCCCGGCATGGAGAAATAGGGATGGTTGAAGATGTTGAAGAATTCCGTGCGGAACTCAATTCCCATTCTCTCTCCAATGTTAGTTCGCTTGAACAGTGCAAAATCCCAGTTGTTGATGCCGGGCCCGCGAAGGACGGGATCGACGCGCGATTCGGTGCCCGGGCCGTAATCGGGTGGGGCGGCAAAACAACTCGTGTTGAACCATTGGGTCAGATTTTTCCCTCCAGCTTTCTTATTGCACCCGGGAATAATGTTGGGCCGAATGTTGGCGACACCGAGGTTGGCTTTTTCCAGCAGGGTCGTCCCGGCATAGCTGATCTTTAGCGGGAAGCCGCGCTGGAATGTCGTGATGCCGTCGATGCCCCAGCCGGAAACCACGCCGTTGGCAACGCCATTCATGCTCGACAGATACTTCCTTCCGTGACCGAAGGGAAGATCGAGGACGTAGCTGATCACCAGGCGTTGTGAAACGTCCTGCGCGGAGAGAGATCGTTCTCCCTTCAGGTTGTTCCAATCCTGCACGCCCGGAACACCGCCGGTTGGCCCTTCGAGCCAACTGGTAAGGGTGTCGGTGTTGCTCATGAGTTTGGCGTTGGTGTAGGCGACCAGCAACGTGCCGCCGCCGGCGAAGCGGCGCGTCACGGTAGCTTGTAGCGAGTTATAGCTGCTGCCGCAGCACCCGTAGCCGGCTAACGCCAGACCGTTATATTGCGGATAGGGACGTTCCAGTTGTCCCGCCGCAACGGTTGCGCCGTTCAGCGATGGGTTCGGATTCGTGCCGATCATCGGGTTGGAGACCTGCGTCGTGAGCGCCGCTCCTTGCGACCATAGAGTGTCAGGGAGTTGGTCGATGGTGGTTGAGTACTGTTGTAAGTGAACGCCGTGGGATCCCGCATAGGCGACGTCGGCGAAGAAGCCCGCCGGCAATTCGCGCTGGATGTCGAAATTCCACTGCTCGACGTATCCATACTTCGGGTTGCTATGTCCGCTGACGCCGAAATAAGGAGCCAGGCTGGGATTGCCATTTGCCGCTACGAAACTCGATATGTTGGGAGTAGCCAGACCGTTGAAGTTACGTCCTGGCGGAGCGATGATTCCAGCATTCCCGAACGGCCCCGATTCCGCACAACCGAAGGCGTTCGGCCCCCTAACCGGAAATACCGAAGCACCTGGGAAATTAAAGGAACAACCGAATCCATCCAACATAGCGGCGGGAGTGATAAACGAATCATTCGTAGCGTGGAGCGGCGTGCTGGCCAGATTCACGACGTCGTTGTCAGGGTTCAGCCCGAATGAGACATAGTTCGGAATGTAGAAGATCCCGTATCCTGCCCGGATAACGGTTTTCTTATCCATGGCATAGGCGAGGCCTAAGCGTGGAGAGAATGCCTTTTTGTCCATGGGAATGTTGTTGCCGCTGTGGTTGCGACCCGTTCCGACCAGGAACGCATCGCCGGGGCAACTGGTTCCAGCTCCGGCGCAGCCAGTGACTGTAGAGTTGGCAACGGTGGGATCCCAATAGCTCAATCGCCCGTAGGCATCCGACCACGTTCCCTGCAACTCGTACCGGAGGCCAAGATTAAGCGTGAGTTTGGTGGTAGCGTGCCAGGTGTCATCGACGTACAGCGCGCGGTAGGCTTGCAATCCTTTGGTCTGGGCAGGAACCTGAGCAACGCCTTCGGTCTGGTTGACGAAGCTTCCCTGATTTTGTGAAAGCCCCAGCAGAAAGTCGGCAAAGGCAAAATTAGTGTTGGTGACAGAATTGGCGGAGGTCGTCCAGTTTCCGCCGAACGCGAAAGCGCCGCTGGCGATATTGGTTTGGAAGTAGTTATCGTACCCATATTCAAACTGAGCGCCAGTCTGAATCGTGTGCTTGCCGCGAATGAGAGTGAACGCGGGGGTTATGTTGTACTGAGTATTGTGGTCGCCGATGGCGCTGTTGCCCTGGGTCCGGCCAACATCGTTGGGGAATGGAAATGCCGGAGTCGGGGGCGTTCGCATCGTGCTCGGCGGTGAGTTGTAGGTGGCGGGCCAGTTCAGAGTAGTCAGATCAAATCCTGAAAGCAGGGGCTGGCGTCCATACACGAAGCGACTGCCGGATAGATTCACGTCGAGAATGGTGTTGGGAGTGAAGGAGTGGTTCACGCCAATGACGAGCATCTTGGTGTGATATTTTTCGGCGCAACGGTCAAGGCAGAGACCGCTTCCCAGGGGATTCACGGGCAAGTCCGTCAATCCGAAGTAGGCGAATCTGCCAAACAGGCGTGTGCTATCGGAAATGTTTTGATCTCCGCGCGCAACGAACTCGTTGGTATTGCCGCCAGCTGGAGCCGCGCTCAGGTAGTTGTTGATGTCGCCGGCAAGGTTCGGCGTCGCCTTGCCGAAGTAGGTTTGCCACATCTTCGTGGTGGCGGCGCTGAATTCTGAACTCGGGATCTGATTATTTGCATACGCTGTCTGGCGTGCACCGCTTGCATTAGCACTGTAGGGATCGTACAGCTGCCCAGCCGGGTTGCTGCACACGCCACCGACGAAAGTGCCGCCGGCACCGCCCTCTGAGGCCGGCAAGGTGCAGAGGGATGAAAAGTCTCCGGTCAGCATTGCGGGCTGCGGAACGGTAGTTGTAAATGGAGATCCCGTGCGCTGCCGGTATTGCTCCCAGCTGACATAGAAGAAGGTCTTATTCTTGATTACAGGCCCACCAACTTCGATGCCGTACTGGTTCTGCGTCCAGGGCGGAGCTTCATTTTTCTGACCATTGGCCAGCTCAGTTTGCTTGTTAAAGTATTCGTTGGCATTCAGAACTCGGTTGCGGAAGTATTCGTAGGCCGAACCATGCCAGGCGTTGGTTCCCGATTTCGTACTGAGATTGACTACGCCGCCGGAGAACTTGCCCCACTCGGCGCCGAGGTTGTTGTACTGAACTTTGAATTCGCCGACCGAATCTTGTGTCGGAATGATGATGGGCAGGTTGATATAGCCGATATTCAGAGGCTGGCCGTCGAGATATTGGGCTCCCTGATTGGCGAACGAGCCGCCCACCTGATAATTGCCCCAGCTAAATGGGTTCTGCCCTACGGGTGAACCGCCGGAGCCACCTTGCGCCACGGCTGCGGGAGAAACCGTAATCAGATTGAAAATGTTCCTGCCATTCAAGGGAAGTTCATTGGCTTTGCGTTGCTCAACGACTTGCCCCAAGGAGGAAGATTCAGTCTGCAGAAGCGGCGTCTCGGCCGACACTTCGACGGTTTCGCTGACCTGGCCGACCGGAAGCACAGCGTCGACACGCGTATCTTGCTGCACTTGCACGACGACGGAGGGGCGGTCGAAATGCTTGAATCCCGACTTCTCGACGTCGACGCGATATTGACCCTGGAACAGGTTCACAAACGTATAGTGGCCATCGTCACCACTAACCTGAGTGCGCTTTTCTGAGGTGCTAAGGTTCGTCAGGGTCACGGTCGCCCCGGTAATCGCAGCACCGGAAGAATCGGTGACCGTTCCGGAAATCGAGCCGTAGGTGCTTTGTGCGTAGAGGGTAGGGGAGGCGAAGAAAACGAGCGATAGCAAAACGACTATTGTTCCGAGTATGCGACTGGGCATGGACAACTCTTTCCGGTGCAGAATTTTGCAGGTTGTTTGCGGATTTTTGTCGAGGGCTACGACGACTGTCAAGAAGAAAATGGATTTTGCAACGAACGGGTAGTCTCCGTAAACGTTTCCGTTCGTGAGCAAAAGGCGCGCTGTTCGCTGCATTCCGTGCACCCGATTCGAACATCGCGATATGCTAGGTAGCAAAGGGATCCCACTTGTCTGATTTTTTTCTGCGGCTATCGGCCGGGTTTATTTTGCTTGCGCTGGCGGCGGCGAGCGCGCCTGTGTTCAAAGTAGACTCGCTGCGTGGTCTGGATTTTATCCTGGAAAATTCTCCTACTCCTCAAAAACACCTGATCGAAACCATGCCCGGGGGAGTTGCATTGCTGGACTATAACAACGATGGGTTGTTAGACATTTTCTTCGTGAATGGCGGCCGCATTACGTCGCCTTTGCCGCCGACCGATAATTTCGATCGCCATGATCCGCGGTATTGGAACCGGCTGTTTCGTCAGAACAAAGATGGAAGCTTCAGCGATGTGACCGAGAAAGCCGGCTTGGCCAATGCGGGAGATGGTAATTACGGCATGGGCGTCGCGGTGGGTGATTACGATAACGACGGCTATCCCGATTTATATGTGACTAACTATGGAAAGAACATTCTGTATCACAATAATGGCGACGGAACTTTTACCGATGTAACTGCGAAGGCGGGCGTGGCGGGCGGGGGATGGTCGGTTTCAGCGGGATTTTTCGACTACGACAACGACGGGAAACTCGATTTGTTCGTCACGCGATACATGGAGTGGGATACGAGGCACAGCAAAGATTGCGGAGGCAGTTTTCATACTTATTGCCCGCCGGAAGAATTTCCGCCGACGACGAACATTCTTTACCACAACAATGGCGATGGAACTTTCACGGATGTGAGCCAGCGGTCTGGGATTGCGGCGAAAAAGGGGCGGGCGTTGGGCCTTGGGTTTGCAGACTACGATGGCGACGGCTTTACCGACATATTCGTGT
Organism: uncultured Acidobacteriaceae bacterium; assembly: GCA_963708335.1. Classification (GTDB taxonomy): domain Bacteria; phylum Acidobacteriota; class Terriglobia; order Terriglobales; family Acidobacteriaceae; genus Sulfotelmatobacter. Next base: position 1,881,746 of record OY970205.1, read on the forward strand.
CGAATGACGGGATGCAGCAGTATCTTTATCACAATAACGGAAACGGAACATTCACGGAGCAGGCTCTGGAGGCGGGAGCGGCGCTGTCGGAAGATGGCAGGCGCATGTCAGGCATGGGCGTGGTTTTTCAAGACTATGATAATGACGGACGTCCTGACATCATGGTGACTCTGCTGCCTCGGGAAATTTATGCCTTGTACCACAACGAAGGCGACGGCTCATTCCGCTACCGCAGCCTGGAAACGGGCTTGGGCGCGCTGTCGAGTGGAACTTCAGGGTGGGGCATTGGCCTGGAAGACTTCCACAATGAGGGATGGAAAGATTTATTTGTCGCGCAGAGCCATGTGCTCGACAACGTGGAGAGCATCGATCCATCGCTGCATTACAAACAATTGCCGCTGCTCGCCATGAATCGCAATAACCGGTTCGAGCGCGTGGATACGGGCGTGACCGAGCCTTTGGCTGCGCGCGGGGCGGCGTTCGGCGATCTGAATAACGACGGCTGGCAGGATGTGGTGATGAGCTGCCTGGGCGGGCATCCGCAGGTGCTGATGAATCGCGGCGGCAAGCAGCATTGGCTGACAATTACCCTGCGCGGGACGCGCAGCAACCGCGATGGATACGGAGCGCGCGTGCAGGTCAACGGGCAGACGCGCTTCGCAACCTCGACCGTCGGCTATCTTTCGGCGAGCGACAAGCGCCTTCATTTCGGGCTGGGATCGGCCGACAAAGCGAAAGTGGAAATCGCATGGCCGTCGGGCGTTCACCAGACTTTGAACGACGTTCATGCCGATCAATTCCTGGAAGTTCGGGAGCCGGAGAAACCGTGATCCGCGCAATCTTATTGTTGTGGTTGGCCCTGCAGACTCCGTCGCCGGAAGTTGCGCAGCACATGCAGGCGGGGATCGCTGCCGATAAACAGCGGCAGTTCGACACGGCAATCGCGGAGTTTCGTAAAGTCACGGAACTCGACCCTGCGTTCGCGGATGGATTCATCAGCCTGGGCCAGGCGTACATGGAGAAGCACGATTTCGCGGCATCCATCGCTCCGCTGAAGCATGCCGTGGAAGTGGCGCCCGATTCCAAGCCGGCTCACCAATTGCTCGGGTATGCGTTGCTGATCGAGGGCTATGCGGCCGAGGCGATTCCGCATCTGCAGCGCGCGGATGAGAAGACGGCGTTGGGCATTGCGCAGATTCAGGCGGGACACCTCGCTGAGGCCGTCGTGAACTTGCAGGCGGCGCAGGCGGCGCGTCCCAACGATCCCGATATTTTGTATTACCTGGGCCGTGCCAGCGGATTGTTGGCGAAACAATCGATCGACACGCTGGTGACGGCGTATCCGGACTCAGCGCGCGCGCACCAGGCGATGGGAGAAAACTATTTCGTGCTACGCCAGATGCCGCAAGCGGAGAAGGAGTATACCGACGCGTTGCGCTTGCAGCCGGATATTCCAGAAGTTCACCTGGAGTTGGGCGAAGTGTATGCCGGCGCGTTTCAGTGGGACAGAGCGGAAGAACAGTTCCGCGCGCAGACCAAGTTGCAGCCGGGAAACGCGGAGGCGGTGTATCGGCTGGGAGTGGCGTTGCTGGAAGAGGGCAAAGTGCACGAGGCGCGCGCCGAACTCGAGCGCGCCGACAAGTTGATGCCTGACATGCCGGAGACGCTTTATTCGCTGGGCAAGGCGGCATCGCTCGAGGGCGACAGCGCGACGGCCGAGAAGGAATGGACGAGACTGTTGTCGGTGGAGAAAGAAAGCTCGCTGGCAGCGCAGGCGCACTTCGGGCTGGCAGGAATTTATCGAAAGCAGGGAAAGACGGAGGCGGCGCAGCACGAGATGCAGGAATTCCAGAGACTGCAGGGCGGGGCGGAACCGCCGCCGGCGCCGGGAAGCACGGGACCTCCGCATTAAACCGGCGCTCTCTCTAATTTTCTCTGTGACGAATGGATTTCCCGGGCGACGGTAAACCTTCGCTGAACGAAATCCTCTGCTGGAACTTATGTATAATGATGAACTTACCGCAGCACCTGGGCGCTTAACTCAGCGGTGAAATCACCCGCCGCCAAACCCGCACCAATAGCCTGATTCCGCCGTTTCGGTGTCCTCGCCGGTGTCCTTCTACCGGCCTCCGCACCCCATCCTCACTCACAGGGCGCACGGCCACCCAAATGCGACAGGGTTCTCAAACCAGCCCTCGCGCTTGGGGAAAACAGAGAGGTGGACACCGTCCCGATGTTGAAGAAGAACGGAAAGTACTTCGCAGACTGGCGAGATGCCAGCGGCAACCGTCGACGCCGCGCCTTCGACACAGCCAAAGAAGCCGGAGCCTTCGCAGAAGCTCAGCGAACCGCCCGCGATCGCGAGCAACTCCCAAACGAATCGACTCGACGGCCACGATCGCCCAAGCTGCCGAGGAATATGCGAGGGCGCAAAAGCACAACCCGAACACACGCGCCGCGCTCTACTCGCTCGTCGCGGCGAACGCGGGCAAGCTCCCCTCGCAACTGACGGCTGACGGCCGACGATCTCCAAGCCGCCGCGAATTCGTGGCGCGGGAAGTACGCGCAACACACCCGCTCCACCTACTCGAAGTGTCTCCGCCGCTTCATCCTCTGGCTCGAACAGATCGCCGGAGCACGCCCCACGCTCTCCGACGCTGTCCGCAAAATTCACCAGCCCGAGGCCAGGTCAACCATCGCCACCGACGAAGAACGCCGCCAATTGCTCGCCGCCGCTAGTCCGTCGCTTCGCTTCTTCATCCTGCTCTGCGCCGATCTCGGACTCCGCCACCGCACCGCGTCCGCGCTCACGCCGGCCAACTACAACCCGAAGAACCGCACCGTGTCCTTCTACACCAAGGGCAACGTGCACCAGACGCTCCCGGTCACGCCGGAGATCGCCGCCGCCTTCGCCGCGCTCCCGGCCGGCGCCAATCCCAACACGCCAGTCGTGAACATCCTCCGCGCTGGCAATCTCCCCGGCAACCGCCCCGGCCCGCGCCCGCGCTTCACCAAGCAATGGAAAGCGCTCAAGCAGCGAACCGGAATTCGCCCCGAACTCCGCGTCCATGATCTTCGCCGCACCGTCGCTGAGGATGTCTGGCAAGCAACCCACGACCTCCGCGCCGTGCAGCACCAGCTTGGACACCGCAGCATCACCACCACCGCGAAGTACCTCGCGCAAAATCTCACCGCCGAGGAACTCAACCAAACGCTGATCAAGGTCGCGCAGCTCCGCGCCGCCCGAGCCAGCAAAGACGAGCACGAGCGGCAGCGCCAGGTCGAAGCCATGCTCCGCGCCAACGGAGGCCCATTCCAAGCATGACGGACACCGACAAATACGCCGCCGCCATCGCCTCCGGCCAGCGCCACAACACCAGGAAGGAGAACCCGTGGCCTCTCTCAAAGAACGCCTCACCGATAACTGCATCTGCGGACACCAGGGCGGAAAGCACGCCGCCCTCGACCGCGGAACCCACATCGCCCTCGAACGCTGCTGCGAGCACGCATGCACCTGCCCACAATTCCGCCGCGTCATCGCGGGATCCTCCCGCCCCGACAAACGCAACCGTCGCGCTCACGGTGTCTACATCAAATCCGGCTTTCGCATCTGACCGTGGGGAGAGCCTCAGCCCATGTAGCGACGGACGCATTCGTCCGTCAGGTTTTGAATCTGATTCCGACGACAGCCACCTCGACGACGAGGAAGTCCCCGAAGCCATCGCCGAATCCTCGCTCGCCGAGGTCCTGCTCTGGCGTCTCGGAATTCCCGCCGATCGCGTTCGCATCCTCTCCGAACACGAGAAAGCCTCCACCACTTTCGATCTCGCGCCGCCGCTCACGCCGGAAAAGATCGCCGCCGCCATCGGCCAGGTGTCCATCGCACTGCTCAATCACGAGCTCCAACCTGCAGAAGCCAACGTCATGCTCTTCGCCCTGCAGACCATGCTCTCCGCCGTCCGCGTCTCCATCACTGCGGACACCATCCGCCAACGTCAAGAACAGCAAAAGGAGAATTCATGGAAACGCCGATCGCCAACCCAGGACACTCCCAACTCCTCAAATTCCCCGCGCAAAAAGACATCGCGCTCTCGCCGGCCATCTGGCTCGCCATCGGCGTCGTCTCCTACAATCACGCCCTCCTCGCCAAAGCCCCGCTCCGCATCCTCGCCCCCGGCGAGCTCGTCGTCGACCTCACGCCCACCAGGTGGAAAGCGCTCGAAGAAGGCCGCGCCGCCATCGCCGACGCTACCGCGCTCTCCCCGTCCTCGCTCAACGCGGCCGTAAGAATCACCCGCACCCTCCTCGAACCTCTGCACGTCGCCGTCACCCTGCTCGGCGACAACCACACCCGCAAATACATCCTCCTCGAATTCCACGCCGAGGTGTCCAACTCGCTCGATCTTCCGCAGGACACCAAGCCCCGCATCCTGCCAGTCCACGACTACCCGTCGACGCCAGAGGAGAAAGAGAGAGCCAGCTGATGCCGCTTTGTACGCTGGCGGACTGACAAGCGCCGCGCGCGGCACTATTCTCCCAACGGGGGTTCTCCTTGTGCCAAACACAACCGAGTTCAGGTGCTCGTATTGCGACGAACCTGTCGAACTCGAAAGCGCCAAGACCGATGAGGGCGGACAACCCATCCACGAGAAATGCTACGTCGCGAAAACGCTGACTGCGACACCACCGAGGCCGCCAGATCCCCATCGCCGCACGGTGTCCGACGTGGTAGATTCCTCGCTCCGCTCGGAATGACAATTTGAGGGTGTCCAGGGCTCGCCGGGGTGCCCCACCCTAGCCGCGCCTTTTGAGCTCTGTTGGACACCATAGGGTGTCCAAATGACGAGGTGCTTTTCTTGCGGACCGAAATAGTACGCCTCTGCGCGATCTGTTGGCGCCCCATCACTGTCCCGGAGCGCCCTGCGAAGCGGCTGAGATCGGGCCACCACGCCCACCACCGCTGCTACCGTCGTTCCGTCGCGAAGCGCAGGCAGACGAAGAGGAAGAAGCCGGGTGCCCGCCCCAACTAACCGGCGAGGGAGAGCGAGGTTGGGAAAGGGTTCACGCGGATCGACGTGGGTGCCGACGTGGTTGCCCCACCCTTCTCGCGCAGTTTGCGAGAGGGTGGGGACTTTGACTTTCAGCGCGGACCCGCACCCACGCCTCACCGCGGAGCACGCCGCGCGCCAGCCAAGGACGCTGTCACGCGTCGTGCAACTGACACTTTCGAATCCCATAGCTCCCGACTCTCAGGCCAGCCGGCCGCATCTGCCGGATTGCCAGGGCGCCAGCTGCGGCCGTCTGGATCGAGGAAGTCAAATTCGAATCAGTCAGGTCACGGACGCTGCACCGCGCCCACGGCGCTCGCTTCGCTCGCACCGTCCAGGACAAGGTGAGAACCATGTTCTTTTTTTTAAAACCTGCGCAGGGCCCGCGGTGTGCCTCCGGCTCCGGCACGCGCGCGCCGCGTTTAAGCCGATGCACCCGGCCGTGCGGCGCGCGCGTTCCTCCGCCTGCGTCACACCGCGGGCCCTGCGCTTAGGACGGTTAAAAAAAAGTTTAAGGTCGCGGGCTAAACGGGCGGTTTCCCCCCAGGACACCATGAGGCAACCGACGCGCCATTCCGGGGGGCAACCACCCAGCCCGCTCCCGGCCGCGCCCCCCTTCCGCAATCTGCGGCCGAAGAAACCAACACCACCAACACCAACGACAAGAGCAACCGCAAAACCTCGGGCTCTGCCCGAACCCGCTGGGGCCAGCCGCCCCAGACCCCGCGGGGGTAGTAGAACAAACCCAAGGACACCGCTACAATTCTGGACACCATGGAAGAACCGCCGCAATCGTCCACGCCGAGCGAGGCGATCCCGTTGCCAGTGCCACCGCCAAGACGCCTTCGCCTCGTCGACTACCTCGGAATTTTCTTCGGCATCACGACCGTCATCGCTTTTGCGCTCGCGTGGTACTGGCATGCCCAGTCGGTGCAGGAGAGAGTCCCCACCTATTACGTCAGCCCCGAGCGCGCCAGAATCGTTGACACGTCAGTCCCAGCACCGCCGCAGCTGCAAGTCCTCTATAAAGGCAAAGACCTGAACGCCAACGTCAGCGCCGCAATTGTGTACTTCTGGAACGACGGCAAGCTGCCGATCAAAAGCGAGGACGTTCTCGAACCGCTGAAGATCGAGCTCGATCCCGCATGCGAGATCATCGACGCCCGCATCCTGAAGGTGAGCAGAGGCGTTACGAAGTTCGCGAAGGGCGATGTTAGTGACAACGCCAAGAACGTGCTGCCTGTGTCCTTCGGAATTCTGGAGCGCAACGACGGTGCCGTCCTCCAGATCATCTACGCGGGCAGGTCGGACGCGAGGATATCTGTGAGCGGGACAGTTGTTGGGGCCAGTGCCACCAGGGAAACCAAGAGCTTCGAGAGACGAGCGGAAGACCCGCGACACCAGATTAAAATCGAGCTATATATGGTGCCCATCTCGGGCCTCGTCTTGCTGGCAGTGATACTCTTTTACTACCGCGAGTTCCGTAAGGACTCGATCATTGTCGACGTTTTGCCCAAGTGGCTCAGATACACAGCGGCCATCGGCATCAACGGCACCCTCCTGGCCATAATCGTTTTCACGTACTACGACTACCGCGCACTCCAGCCGGTTGTGCCCCACAGCATCTGGATGAGCTAGTAGCGCCGCCGGAAGCCGAGAGCCGGAAGCCGAGAGCCGGAAGCCGAGAGCCGGAAGCCGGCAGCCGAACCCCGAAGATCACAGACAACCGCCCCGCCCAGGTGTACGATGCCCACATTCTGAACACGAGGCCAACATGCTGACCACCAATCAGCAACTCCGCAACCCGTCCCAGATCGAGCGCCGCATCCTAACCTCACTCGCCGCTGGCGACAGCCGCCAGGACGCCGCCTTGCACGCCGGACTCACGGTGCGAGCCGTCACCAATATCCTCGAAAAGATGCGCGATCGCTTCGCCCCCACGCTCCCCGCCCTGATAGCAATCGCAGTGAAACTAGAATGGATCCCCGTCCCCATCTGGACCATGCCCACCCCCCTCCCCCCCAGCGCCCGCGCCGCCAGGACGGCAATTCCCACCCCAAACGCCACCGTCGAAGACCTCTAGCCAAGTCGCGGAGACTGATTTGGTGGCTGCAACAGCCCCAGCCGCCGCGCCGAAATCCCGTCACCGCCGCCGAAATCCCGGCGCTCACAAAACCCGCACCGTACGCACCTAAGAGCGATACCGCACACAAAACCCCGCTGCCCATGCGGGTGAAAACCATCGGCAGCGAGGACGCGCCCAAACGAGGACACCGGTGTCCAAAAGACGCTGGACACCAGCGTGTCCAAACGATAGAGTACCCATGTAGAGGACACCAACGGGAACACCCGAACACGTGGAATCAACAGCTTGGAAGGCCCCCCAAAACCGCCTTCGCCTTCCCTTCGCGGGCGCTTAACTCAGCGGTAGAGTGCCATCTTCACACGGTGGAAGTCATAGGTTCGAATCCTATAGCGCCCACCATCCTTAACTTCCGACGATGCAGCCACTTGGGGGTTGCTGCCTGTCTTGCCCGTTCGAGACCTCAACCCGATGCAGCCCGATGGAATCATTGGGTTGACTCCGAAGCGGGCTTCATCTTGAGCAACTGATCCATGTACACGCGCTGGGCGTCCAACGCCTTGTCAAAGTTCCCGTGCGTGTAGATCGCCGTGGTGTCTGGCTTGGCGTGACGAAGCATGGTCTGGCTGACCGTGATGTCCTTCGTCGTTTCGTTCGCCCACGTACTCAGGCTGTGACGAAAGCGGTGCCAACCAAAACGCTCGCCTTCGGCAATCAGCCCCAACTCAATAGCGGCTGGTTTGACGAATTTGGCATTCATGGTTTGCCCCCAGAGCGGCTGCTTGCCTTCGAGGTACGGGGAAGCAAAGACAAAGTCTTCATCCCCTCTGTAGGGACTCTGCTGCCGCAACTCGGTCAACATTGCGGCTAGTGCCTCGCACATCGGGACTGGAGCTTTACTCGCCTTTGTCTTGGTGCGCTTAACAATTTCTCCACGGCGAAATACTTGCTCGATGAAGATTTTGTTTTCGTCCCACTTGACGTGACGCCAGCGAAGTCCGAGGCATTCCGAGATTCGCACGCCTGTGACAGCGACCAACAGCACGGCAATGTTTACCGGACTGGGCAGCCGCGCCATCAGGATGAAGACCTCTTCGGGCGAGAGCAGTTTGACTTCCGGGTGTTCCTCCTCGCTCGCCGGGATCGTGACTTTCTCCATTGGGTTGCGGATGGAATAGAGTTCGTTGTGATCAACGAAGTCGAACACCAACGACATTATTCCAGCCGTCTTCGAGCACGTCTCCCAGTGGTAGTCGTCGCCGTCGTGCAGATCGAAGAGCCAGTTGCGAATCGCCAGCGGCTTCATTTCCTCTGCGATGGCATGTTCCCAGCGTGCAAGGATCAGATTGTTGAGATGATACTGGTAAGTTTCGATGGTGCCTTTGCCCTTCCTGCGTCCATCTTTTTTGCGGAATGGCAACCCGTCTCTTACATACGCGGTGCAGAGTTCACCAAACGTTGGCTTACCAGAAAGCGGTTGGTTGATGTGTTTCTCGATCAGCCGAAGCTCGCCAACCTGAATCCAAGCGGCAGTCTCATCTCCGATTTCAGTGACCAGTCCGAGCGGAATCGAGTTCTCAACCATTTTTCCGTCTGTCGATCTCGGTCGCTGGTAACACCAGAGCCAAGTCATGCCGTCTGTTCGCATACGTTGACGAAGCCAGCCTTTTGCCTTGTTAACCATTGGATTTTCTCCTCTGGCGCACAAGGGCTGCTCCGGCGATTGTACCCTTTGGCTGGTAGGCAAACGCAGCAAAATCCTCGCTCACTTCGCTGAGGCGATAGCGATAAACGTGCCGCAGATAGCCTTTGTAGGCGTACCCGCGAATCTTGCCCTCTCTCGTGAGCCTCAGTACCTCAGCCCGATTGATGGATAGAAACGCTGCGACAGCTTTGGCATCAACAAAAGGCTCTTGTTGCGCCGTCACTCCGGTCTGGACGGAGACATGTGGGGTGGAAGCATCACCCTCTGCGGTGCGCGACCCCCCTTGTTGCAGTCGGACTTTGACCGCCGAGAGTCTTTGCGCCCTTTCGTTCTGCTCATCGGCTTTGAATACAGCAGTGCCCATTGCTCAAGGGTAGTGCCTCATGAGGTACTGGGGAATAAACACAAATCCGCGTTTCGTCGAAATCGAATTACATTTTCCGATAGGCGGTGAGAATCGGTGCCCGCATAACTACGGAGCTACATGAAGAGCGACCAGAGCGATGCAAAAAGGGGATGGCCTGTTCGGTTTGCAATGTGCGAGTCCGCGATCCGCAAGCAGGACGAGTATGTATTCAAATACTCGCCCCGGTTTGTTGACATCGTCGTGAAGGCGACTTCGGTGCGAGTCGAGAAGAATGGTCAAACGCACACATTGGACGCCATGTGTGAACGAGGGTGTCCACGGGGCGAACTCCTCTACTTGCTCGGCATGTGCGAAAACAGAGGTGTAACGAATGCGTTGAAGATGACCGGATTTGACTCTGACAAACTTCCGCAGAGACTGCGCGAAATTGAAGAGTGTGCCGCCGTCATTAAACAACTTAACGGTCACACTGTAGCCGAAGGATGGGGCGGAACCGAATTTGGAAAAGTCTTGGAGATGGCACGCGTGAAACGCAGTATGATCGCCAGTTTCTTACAACTGCCGCCGTGCCTCCATGAGTATGCCTCGCTCGTTAAACATGCGTCCAAATACCTTGGAGGCAAATCGGATTTCTACCTCAGCCTCGCGAAGGCAGAACTCGTGAACTTTGTCCAAAAACGCACAAAAGACGATCACCCCAAAGACGTGGCTAACCTCCTTTCAGTAATGCTTGGAGAAGAATACGGCGAAATCGAGCATCGCGTTTGGCAGGGCAAATACCAAGATCGGTTAACTCATTATCAGCCCGCCCCGAACGATTCGCCACGTTTGCGTGCTATGAAGACGCTGCTGGAGTGCGAGGCCGCAGTTCTCTACAGAATGGACATACTACATCCCGGCAAAAAGTACCTGCGCCAAGTGAGAAAAACCGTGCAACGCCTCTCTGATCTCGCGTAACCGCATTTCCTCCCATTGTCGTTTTCCGGTTTATCCCGTCCATGCACACTCCTGCTTGAATGAGAATGTCGCTCACTGCGAATCACGAGCGAGTAATCAAGCACTCGACCCGTAAACGTTCGTGGGGTCGTGAAAGAGAGCAGAAGGTATGGGAAAGACAATAGACAATCCGCAGACCAGCGGGAAGGACGCGCCTTCCCGAACATCAACCGAAGTGGCGAACCATGGTTCGCCAGTTTCAAAAAAGAATGTCGCGCTCGTTCCGGCGATACAGAAGATCGAGAGCATCAAGTACCACGCTCCCGACTTCAAGGACACGAAGGAACTAAGAGCGGCGTTCGATGAGGCGCACAACGAAGTCAAGACCAAGGGCATGTCTGCAATCAACAGTCAGGCAGACGTGATCCTTGCCTTGGCAAAAATGCAGGCGATCCTGTCCCAGCGCGGCAAGGAAAAGATGCGTCGCGAGGCGGGCATCAACCAGACTTGGATTGATTACTACAAGTGGTTCCAGAAGGAGTTCAGCTTCGACCTGACTCTTCGAGCCGTTCAATACAAGATCAAGGAGCTTGCGGGCAAGAAGCGTGACCGCAAATGTACCGAGTGCCATAACACGGATGGGCATGCGAAGTCGTGCTCCAAATACAAGGAGCCGACACCTCCGCACCTGACCCAGCTTGAGGTCAAGCTTCTCGACGCCACTTCCCGCGCTCATGGGCTCGTGACGGCGGTGAAACAGGGCGGCAACGTGGACGAGGCGATAGCCGACTTCGAGAAGAACGCCCCGACACCGGAAAAACTGGTCGAATATGCCGAGCGCCCAGTGAAACCGTCGCTCGCCGACGGATCCACCAAGCCGTCGAAGCAACCCAGCAACGGACTGGACTACCGCAAGATGCTCGTCGATCTTTTGGATCAAATCGAGCATTTGGGATCGCGGCTGCCTCTCGCGTTGCACATGACGTGCAAACAGTACCGCTCGACGATTGGACTTCCGCCGAACGTGCGATCAAAGTCGAACGGCAAGGCGATGATTGCTGCGATCCTCGGTCTCACCGATCCCGACCCGAACCACGTGGTTCGCGTGGATTCCGAAAAAGACCCTGTTGTTACTAAAACTAGAAAGGTACAACAGGGTGCAAAGCTCAAGACGCACCTGCTGTCCACGTACTCCACGCCAAGCGGTGAGTTCCCTAATACCCGCTGCACCAAGGATGCAGGCAAGGTCGAGATTGCACCAGATGGCACCGCACCCACCTGCAAGGTTTGCTTGAAGGACTCAATCTACGACCCGAAAAACGTTCGCCCCACGCCGACCGCCACAATCGTGATCGACGGCAAGACATACCCGAAGAAAATGCACGCGCTCCCACGTAAGGGCGCGAAAACGACGGTGTGCGGCACGGCAAAAAGAACCTGCCCTGCGTACTTTGATGACAGCACGACGACGAACATGAAGGATGTCAACTGCCCTGAGTGCCTCGCGAAAAAAGCGCCGAAGCTGAGCCAAGGCATGACTAGCCTTGCTATCGTCGCCGCGATCCGCGATGTCCGCTGGGAAGACGATGGTACCTCAAAGGCGTGGACGGACGTCATCACCACCTTTGAAGCGGCGGTCGCAGCGCATCCTGAGTGGCATTCAGTACCAATCCGTACCCAGCGAGCGATACTCGACCGCACCCTCATCGGGCGCAAAGAAAAAGAGCAGCCTACGCTCGACGTGGTCATCGACGAATGTCCGACCGAGGAGGTTCTGTGAAGATTGAACTTCACTGTGCGGTGTGCGGGAAGACGTTCATCGGCAAAATGGATGTGCGAGCTTGGCGGCTGCTGCAAGAACTCCGTCCCAACATGAAGCACGTCTGCGGCAACTGTAGCGCCGAGGATATGTTCAAGAAACTGGGTGAGGAGAAAACACAATGACTAAGCTAACAAAGGAACAAAGAGAGAAACTGGCAGCCGTCGCCAAAGACTTGATGGCTATTTGGCAATCGCTCCCGATCCCCGACAGTGAGGAAGGCTACGATTACGCCTATCGTGGCGGTCTGGTGCAGTTGACCGTCAAGGGTGGACTGACTGATGGCTGGGTTGACATTAGCTGGAACGAGATAATCACGGACATCTACGCTGGTGAGAAACTGGCGCACATCACTCAGTACACATACGACCAGCTTGTGAAGGACGCTACCAAAGCCTCAGAGGAAAAAGACCAGAGAGATAGAGAGCGACGCAAGGGAATGTCGGCTGAAGAATGGGTGAAATCCTTCGAGGTGGACGACCAACGATGAACACCTGCCCAAGAACCATCGTAGGTTGCGAGTGCAACAACGGCGTCAAGGAACCCGACTGCACCGAAGTTTTGTGCGGCAAACCAGTGGTCATGAAAGTCCGAGGTATCTGGTGGTGCTTGGAGCACGGTGAAATAGTCCAAGCGTTCTGGGACAGAGTTGAAACGGCAAAAGGAAGAACACTATGACAAGCAAAAAGACAATCACTCGCGACCAACTAATCAAAGACCTTCAGCGCGTTCACAAACTGTTTCCCACGGCAACGCCCGACAGAGACTTCTACCGCAAACACGGCAAGTACGCCGACGCCGTGTGGAAGACGCACTTCCCCCGCTTCAAGGATTTCGTTGGAGCCGCAGGAGTCACGCCAGCGGCATCGGTAGTCTGGCACTTGAACCAAGCGTTTAAGTTGCTCCAGCAGGACTTCACCGATGAGGAAGCTCAGGAAATTGACACCGCCTTCTACAAGGTCTACGCCGTGGTGCCAAGCACCTTGGACGAGGAAAGCAATCGCCGCGTTGCGGAGACCTTGGCTGAGATGGCAGCAGAAGAGGATAAAGTTTCGTCCGCCAAGAGCGGCGAATAGCAGCAAACAATCGGTCAGGTTAAGACCAAATAAACAACTGATGTGAAAGGTACCAAGTGGCAAAAGAAAAAGCAGTGAAGGCAGATTTATCCACGGACGTGAGAAGCTTCCGAGTCAAGGCACGCTTGCTCACGCCCATGCTGGGTACCGGAGTAACTCGCCGCGAAGTGACCTAATATATGGCTGACACCTTGCGGAAGTTTCGTGCATCTAATGCAATGTAAGCGTAACAAGCAGCCCGCGAGGGCGAAGCTGGTGAGCGCAACTAATCGGACGTAAGGTCTGATCGAACTTAACGGCGCATGATTTCTCATTCGAGAGTCATGCGCCTTTTCTTTTTTTGGAGCGAACAGGGCAATCAGCCCACAGGAGAAGGCGTAATGACAAGAGCAAAGGGAAAGCAAATCATGAAGCAGCTTGCAGCGAAGCACAACAAACGCAATCAGGCAGCGCAGCAACCAACCCGACGTTTCGATAATTTTTGTGACGATTGCGGCAAGCCTGCTACACGAAGTGAGTGGCAAGGGGACGACAGCCCCACACGCTGCAAAGAGTGCTACATCGACAGCAACGTCTGCGCCTGCCTGTTCCTGGGCACAGTGACTGACATCGTGGAGCGACTCGGTGTTCCGATGAAACTGGACGAGGCTGGTGTGCTGGCATCCATCGCACGCCTCAACGTGAAATACAACAAAGAGGGCGGGAACATCACGGTCACGGACGGCACGATCACCTTCGGGAAGGTGCAGCAATGAAGCGAAAGAAGATTGACCGCAAACGGTTCGGGCTGGGGGGACTACATGAGTGTTTCGCCAACGCGGAGCGGGTGTTCCTCGAACATGGCGGACAGGACGCCAATCTACGCTACGTCGAAGGGCACATCGGCGGTGGCATCGAGCACGCATGGCTGGAGGATGCGAAGACTGGCACGATCTACGAGGTCACCGTTCCTGAGTTTTACGAAGTAAGAGAGTACAAAGACGGCGTACCGCAGGAGTGGACGACTCAGAAGACACGGGATGACCAACTGGAGTACATCGCTGTGGTGAAGGTGTCTTACGCGGACGTGATCAGAGCGAACAAGTTGCTCGACTCCTCTCGCGACGAAATCGCAAGAAGATTCGGAGAGCAACTGAGCGACCGCGCCGTGCTGCAAACGCTCGTCGAGGCGAGACAACAGGGTATTAAGCAGTAGGAGTAAACCAATGACGGAAAAAACGAACCAACCAATGGACATTGAAACACGCTTACGAACGGACGACGCCTTCAGCGCCTTCTGCGACAAGGCGACCCACTGCCCCCACTGCCACCAACCCTTGAGCGGTAAGCTGAACCCAGACCAACTGCTCTGGCACTACGATGGACTGTGCGCCCTCGGCGATGGCAGTTACTGTGGCGAGTACGATTTGGTGTGTGAGCACCCTGCTTGCAACCGTTACTGGCGTGCCACGTGCCCCGCCGTCTTGAGAGACTTTGCGGTGGACGCCGCTGAAGCCGAGAAAGAGGAGAGCATCAGCGAAAGACGTGAACAGTTTGAGACGGTATACGCCCATCTGGTTAGTAAAGCAGATGAGAGCAAGCTGGTCGAAAGCCAAGAACAGTTCGACCGAATTGCAGAGCAAGCCGCTGCCCAGATCGGCTTGACCCCCGACGAAGTGGAAGCGATGCGCAACGAGACGAATCTTCGTGGAGCGGTCAAGCTATGAAACGTACTCATTTGTTCTTTGGCGAAGTAATCGTCTCGAAGCCCCGCTCACAACGGGCGGCAACCAAGTGGTTGATGCGTTTTGCGCCGACAAGAAGACCGGCTTGTTGCTCACCGATCAGCGATATTGGGGGATGGCATGAATAGTCGAGCGTGCGCCCACTACAATCCGATCACGGATGTGAGTGCGACCAACCCGCACGGTTCGAAGTTTGCACCGACTACACCTGCGACGTACCTCACTGCCCTGATCACACCAAATGGTGCTGCGTCACGCATTACGATGATTTCGTTGCGCTCATGCGATACATCAAGATGACCATGCCCCCGCTGAAGCTTACTTCGCCACGACGCAGGCGATGATGCCCCGTTTGTCGGCGCTCGAAATCCGCGTCAGTGATTTCCATGTTCTCGTTGTACAGCCGGGTTAGCGAACGGATCGCCCTGATATTCGGCACCAGCGAGAGCGCCGTGGGCAGGATGCTGAAGGACTTCAACCGAGTCACAGCCAGTGCGGTAGGAAACACGCGGGTAAGTACACGGCCGCGCTCCATCTACAAGTCGTACACGTGGACAGAGCCTGAAAACCAGCCCGACCCGGGGACGGTCAACACTGTGTGGGACATCTGCGAGTACGACCCCAATGCCCATCAGATCGACAACGATGGTTATTATCCGACTGAAATTACGCATGACACCGAGGCTGACGCCAAAGCATGGACCAATGCGACGCTGCACCCAGCAGCGAAGGCTCTGGCGGCTGCGACTAACCGTCAGCAGACGCTCGACTCGCTGTTGCCCGTGGACTTCGACGACAAATGCGAAGATTCGCCTGAGCCGCAGTAATAGGGAATATGAAACTTACACACAGATCGTTCGGAGAAGTGAACGTAAAAAACAAGCGCACCACCACTGGCGGCAACGAAGTCTATGACGCCACGGACAAGAACAAAGTAGTTCGTGCCCTGCTAACCGACAAACGCTACTGGGAGGTAGCACAATGAAACTAACCAAAGAACAGAGAAGCAAACTGGGGAAGATCGCCAAAGACTTGATGGAGATTTGGAATCAGCTTCCCATCTCCGACGATGAAGAAGGTATTCTCGACACCCTCAATGCCGCCGCCGCCGCGCACCCAGAGTGGAGACAGGAAGTCGTAGACCAAAAACGTAAGCGCTTGGTGAAGGAACTTGCGTCACGCCAGTATACCGAGAAGCCCGATCCTCCCACAATCACAGCGGCGGCGGCTGCGCCGCAGTCCGTCACGGTGATCGTCGACGATGAATGTGTCCAGACTAAGTATTAGATTGACGGTGCAAAAATGAAAACGTGCGGAGTGGGGCTGCCCAACCGAGGATTCTGCGGGGCACCAGCAACAGGCTACTTGGTCGTCAAGAATCACATGACGGGCAAAACAGGAACTATCGCTACATGCGATGCGCACCACGAACCGATGGCGCAGGCACTCGAACAGCAAGGGATCAGATACAAATCGGAACGAGAAAAACTGGACTAACTATGCAAACCCTGACTCAAAAAAGAAAGCGCGAACACTACAAACGCCAACTGGACGCCATCCGTGGCGCACTGGACGGTGTAATCCTCTATCACCTTGAGTGTGGCGACGTCAACCTGAACGACGACGAAGCCATGCTCTACGACAAAGCCGATGAGGCGCTCACTTCGCTCGAGCGATCTGCGATGACCATCTATGAGACGTGCCTCGACCCCCACTTTAAGAAATTCAACGCCGACACCATCAACAAACCTTGTCCGCACTGTGGTGATTTTATGAGCGGCAAGCTGCTGCCAGAGCAAGTGAAGTTTCACTGGACACGCGAATGCACGATCATCCCCAACCACGAATGGTGGTGCGAGTGCCCTGACTGCTTTAACGCAGACGAGGCTTATGCACAGGAGCAAGCAGCGATAAACAAAATGAACACCGAACCTCCGACTGAGGACATCATCGACACGTTCGGGCTGGAGCTACCAGCACCAGAACCACCAGCGAAAATTCAGGATGTGCACACACTGGAGCCGTGGCAGATTCCAGAGAAGGTGAGTATTAAACGTCGACGACGATGACCCACGAATGCCAAGCCCAGCGTAATGGAGAGACGTGCGGCAAACCCGCCTTGAAGAACCAGGTGTACCACCGTCCTCGGTCACGGTGATCATCGACGAGAAGCGTGAGGGGACTCTGTGAACTTCTGCGAGTACGTGAAATTTGGTTTCGTTGGCGACACCACTGAGCCGACTTTCAAACCGTGCGGGGATCCTGCCACCGTCAAGATCGGTGGAAAGTACTACTGCGAGAAATGTGCCGATGTCCGCGAGATTGAAATCCTGTGCGGTCTCAAGACGGTGGGGAACTAAATGACGAAACACTACTGTGAAGTCGGGGTCCAAGGCTGTGAACACTTCCCCACCTGTCGATGCGATCTGCGCTGACGGTGCGGTGCGTGTGCTGCTCACCGACAAGAAGTTGTGGAGTAATCCGTAGTGAACTACTGCGAGTATAACGACAACGGGGAGGAACTCTGATGGGCGGACTGGTGGAAACCGAAAAGATGTTGATG
The DNA here is from genome assembly GCA_963708335.1 of uncultured Acidobacteriaceae bacterium. GTDB lineage: Bacteria > Acidobacteriota > Terriglobia > Terriglobales > Acidobacteriaceae > Sulfotelmatobacter. Next base: position 1,899,067 of record OY970205.1, read on the forward strand.
CATGTCGAATCGTGCGGGCAGTGTCAGGCCGCGAGCACATTGTTAGGTCGCTGCGATGAGTGGCGTGTGATGGCAGACAACCTCATGGACTGGCAATGTTCAGAGGGTCCGTTCGACGACGGCCAGGACATCTGCCCAGTGTGTGACGGTCCTCTGGATGACGACGGCTGCGCTGTCTGCGAACCGAAATGTCCGACCACAGAAGGGGGCTGAACGCGGCTTGTGAGATCCGGGGCCGCGGACGATGCGCAGGCGACATAGTACGAACGAGCCCCCGCGGGGATCGCTAGACAAACGCCTCGTTGCGGGCAGAAGCCAGTAATAAGAGAGGTGAGGTTGTGGAAGGTGAATATCAATGAGTAACCAGGGACAACAGGAACGAGGAGTCGGCGCGTCGCTCCAAACGGGTGACTTGGGAGCCTCACGGTTCTGGCGATCGCTCGCTCGGTAAATGGTAAGTTTCGGAGCGCGCGGCAGTATTAAGTGGGAATAGGAGAGAGTATGGCAATGACACAACGAGTGGTAACAGCAGCAGACAAGCAGATGCTCGACGACGTGCAGAACGCCTTGGAGGGCATCAAAGACGCATTCGCCTTTGAGCAATGGGCGAAGCTTTACAGCCATGCAACCGTGCCGGCGAACTTCGCCAAGAAGAACGTCAAGGAAGACTACGAGGAAATATTCAAATGATCGACGTGATAGAGGACGAGATTCGCAAAAGCGGCGAGGAGTTCGAGCTATGAGCAACACGGTGAAGAGCTACATCGAGGTGCATGACGGCGGCAAGCTGACCGTAGGAGAAGTCAACCTGGCGGTCCACGGGGAGCATCCCGCGCCCAGCGACTACTACGGCGCTTGCCTGGAGAAGAGCGGACGCATCAGCATCCGCACCAAGTGGGCCGCGCCGGTGGGTGCTATCGCCCAGCTTGCCTATGACCTAGGCATCAACGTGACCATGGAGTTCGACTCGCTGGACAATTCCGAAGTCGGCAGCATGCAGTTTTGCTACAAGCGCCATGCGCTGGAAGAGGGCGTGTCGATCCTCGACTATTACCGGCCTGGGGAAGCGCCGCAGTGGGCGCTGGAACAGGCCAAGGCGTGGGAAAAGATGGAAGAAAAGGTAGTGACCGAGACGTTCGGCATCGAGGAGGCGGAATGAGCATCTTCGGCACGCCACAGGAAGACTGGGCACACCGGGAAGAAAGTTTTAAGGCGTGGCACGAGCATCACAAGCTGCGCTGCGAAGACTGCATAGTGGACGTCGAGGACGGCAGCATGAAAAGCGCTTGCCCCGAGTACCACCTGATCAGGTTGCTGTACATGGCAATGGATTCTACCGAGGGGATAAAGCAATGAGCGAACAAGAATACAAAACGATGATCGTCCCGTGCAAGCGGTGCGGCAAGGAGTTCAAGCTCCACCTGCCGATGCACATTTACGAAAGCATGACCGCCGCCGCCGAGGCAGAGGGCGAGACCGTAGCCTGGGTAGGCACCTGCCCGTCTTGCCGCAAGGGCGACCCGTTCCTGCGGATGCTGGACGAAGCAAACATCCCGACCATTGGCCGGGACTGCACCGAGGAACTGTGAGCGATTTCAACGCAGCAAACGAACTGGCCGCAGCTTTGGTCTGGGGCCGCCATTACTCAGGCGATGAGCCTTGCTTCAAGCTGACGAAGGTTGTCTTCCATCACGGCAACGGCCTGGACGGCGAGGACAAGGTCGTTGTCGAGGACGATGGCCAGAATGACTGGGCTGCGGTCGCGTCCCGCATCCATGGGCTTCTCGGCCAGGGCTACGACTACACGATGCTGCCGTGCGAATACTGCGGCGCGACCGAGCTTGACGACGTCCTGCACTGCGACGAATGCGACGAACCGATCCCGCACGGCAACGAGCGCGCCGGCGTCGATGAGGACGGCGACGATGTCACGTATTGCGACGGCTGCCAGCCGGCACACGACATCATTGACATTGAGCACGCAATCGACGCGGGAGCGGACATCATCGACCTGGAGGAATTGTTGTGAGCCAGCACTTCTGCGAGTACGACGCGCACACCAAAGCTGTTTCGCTTGAAGAAATCGAAGCGGAGATAGACGCACGCTACAAAGAGGAAACTAATGACTGAAAATAAACTACTAACCCACACAGACCAGAAGAAGGTGCTGAACATCGAGGATTCCGACAAGGCTGCGGAAGCCATCCGCACTCTCACGAATCTTGGCATCATCCAGTGGCGTGACGCCACGGAAGAAGAAGACTCTTTGGGGATTGACGTAATAGCTGACGTCACATTCGTTGCGCATGACGGCTACATGCTGTCTCCATACCTCTACGCTAACACCGCATCGAGCGATGTCAGCCACAATACGCAGACTATTTTCCTCAGCGTGAGCAAGGGGATGGTTCGCTACGCATGGGGTGCTCCCACGAAGAAACAAGACGAGCAACTCAACGGCAACGACCTGCCAGTTGGTGACCGACAGCGGCAGATAGGCGTGCAAACTGAGTAATAGGTTGTATGAAACTCACACACAAACGTTCGGCGAAGTGACCGTGTCGGTCAAGCGCATCACAGGCAGCAACAACGAAGTCTACGACACCACCGACAAAAAGGGCGTGGATCGTGTCCTCCTAACCGACAAACGCTATTGGGAAGCAAAATGAACTACTGCGAATACCAGATCGTGATGTACGCCAGTGATCCACGTCCTCGTGCGTGTGACAAACCTGCGACCGTAAGAATCGGTGGCAAATGGTACTGCGAAGACTGCGCGGATGCCGTTGAGGTTGGAATCGCCGATGAGATATACGCCATGAAGCACAAGACAGGTCCGTACCGCGACAAATAGCGGCTGCGGTGGATGCTGCGGACGTGCCGAAGACGGTCGCCGCGTTCAACGAGCGAGGTCAGTGCGTCGGCGTCGATGATCCCTGCGAATCCAAGGAAAAGGACGCAATCTGAGTAATAGAACTTATGAAACTCGTACACAAACACAGAACGTTCGGAGAAGTTGAAGTATCAACCAATTGCATCACCGCAGGTGGCAACGAAGTCTATGACGCCATCGACAAGAACAAAGTGGCGCGTGTCCTGCTGGCCGACAAACGCTACTGGAGCGAAACACAATGAGCGTATACACCAACGAACAACTCACCGAAATCAGAAGCCTCGTCAAACAGATCAACTTTATTAACGAGCAACTGTGTGGTGGGCTTACCGACTCTGTCGAAGAAGATTTTCCTGAGGGCAACAGTTTCAGCGATGACTGGATAACTGAACTCAACTTCGTGGAACACACCAACCCGCCCTACGTGGCTCTGGTGGATACGTTCAGCGGCGATTACTTCGGCAAGATTGACCATCCCCTGACCCAGCTACGAGACATTCTTAGCATGATGAAGGAAAACATCGACCTCGTGGATGCGGTTGACATCGTCAAGGTTCGTGAGGCTCTGCGCCTTCTGGAGTATCACAGAGACGCTGGGAACTTGGATGATGAGGAAGAAATTGAAGTCACCGAGGTTGGACTCACGGCTTTGGAGCGCATCACACGCAAGATGGTCGGGCGCTTCCCGATCAAAAAGCGTGAGCCAGAGGTTGAGCTATGAAACCAAATGATGATGAACTGACCAAAGCCGTTGCTGAGACGATAGCGTTGGAACAGTCGGTTGCGGCACAACGCAAGATCGACATTGAGAACGGGATAGAACACACCTGCACCGCAGATTGGGTCGAAGACCACTCGGACGAGATGTGCCTCGGCTGTCACAAGGATGCGAAACCAGAAACCTGCGAGTGCAAACGCTTCGGCAAGCCGTGCCCGAACCCCGCCACGCATCAGTGGGACATCAGCGGAGACTGGTTCTGCGGCGAATGCTGGGATTGGCTGCTGGAGTTGTTGGATGCGATAGCGAGAGGTGACCGATGACCTACTGCGAGAGACCAATCGTTTGGTGTGATTGCGACCGTGGCGTCAAGGAACCCGACTGCACCGAGGTTTTGTGCGGCAAGCCCGTGGTCATGAGAGTCCGTGGCACGTGGTTCTGCCTTGAGCACGGCGAAAAATCTCAGGCATTCTGGGAGCGGGTTGAGGCGGAAAGAGCGAAAAAGTTTCGTCGGAAATAATCCGGCGATTGCAGCAAACAATCGGTCACGTTGAGACCGATTAAACAACGGATGCAGGAAAGAACACAGTGGCAAAAGAAAAAGTTGTTAAAGCAGATTTATCCACGGACGTGAGAAGCTCCCGAGTCAAGGCACGCTTGCTCACGCCCATGCTGGGTACCTAAGTAACTCGCCGCGAAGTGACCTAATATATGGCTGACACCTTGCGGAAGTTTCGTGCATCTAATGCAATGTAATCGTAACAAGCAGCCCGCGAGGGCGAAGCTGGTGAGCGCAACTAATCGGACGTAAGGTCTGATCGAACTTAACGGCGCTGATTTCCCAGAGATGGGGTCAGCGCCGATTCTTTTTGGAGGCAAATTGAAACTCGCAACCATCGACGACATAGGGCTGGAGGTCAAGACAGAGATGAAAACTCTGTTCGCAGACCGCAAGGCACAGAAAGAGCGGCGCGAAGTTTTGAAGCCGCTCATCCAGCAGGTGTTCACCGCGCTGGAAAATAAACAGACCGTCCAAGGCACCACCACGAAGGGTGAGTTCGCCAAGTGGGCGGGCTGCGGGCTGCGCAACCTAGAACACATTGTCTACGGGCGCAAGCGAAAGGATGTCGGAGCGAACACGGTTCGCGTGGCGAACCTCGACACGGCGACGCACGTCATTCTGGGCGGGGTGAAATATTTGGCAACCGATGGATTCGGGGTCGCTGAATTTGAAACCATCGCCCTGCGTAAGCAGTTTCCAAATCTCCGACGTCTGCAAGGCAATCTCCAAATCATCGAAGAGCCTACACCAGCGCCAGCGAAGGCTGCCGACTCGAACGAAGATGTGCGCAAGCAATTCAAGCTGGCGAAGCGACGCCTCGGAAAAGCGATTCGAGATGTGAAACCTTTCCTTGATGAGCGGGGCGAACATGGGTACGACCCGATGCTCGACGTGAAAGAGAACGGCGTGCTACGCACCCTGACTGGAAAAGAATTTGATGAGGGGTACGACAAAGCCGACAACGAATTCAAAGAGGCTCTCGCAGCGTTCGAGCCCATCCGTGAGAAGGCGATAGCGTTGGGACTGCTGGAATCGAAAGATGACAAGGCGGTCAGACTTGGGTTGCAGGCGAAGAAGGCGAAAAAACTTATCCGTCGCAAGAATCAAGGCACTCAGGGCAGACCGTCAGTCCGTTGTTGCTACTGCGGGAAAACCGATTTCTTCTCCATTGGGGATTTCAACCGTCACAACAAAGCCCACGTCGTCACGCACGATGAACATTGGAAGCGGTGGAACCGAGAGCAGATAGAAAAGTACGGCGACGGCAGCGAAGACTTCGGCACCAAGAGCAAGCCGACGCCGATCACACCGAAGCCCACCAAGAAGAGCCACAAACTGTTTCCTGACGGAACCCGTCTGACGTATTGCAGCCTGACGTCTATCAGCGGCGTTGATTTGTCCGACAAACCGACCTGCAAGAAGTGCGCCGCTGGTCTGGCGAAGGATGACAAACGTAAGGCGGACGGTCTCGCTGCTGACGCCAAGCTCGAAGCTGAACGCATCGCCAACCTGACCCCCGCCGACGCCGACCGTGCTGCCCGTCGCGCTGCGGCTATCCAGAAAATTAAACCGTCGCAAGCGCAGCACCCCGCTGCTGAAGCTCTGGCGGCTGCGGTGGACGGCGCGGACGTGCCAAAGACGGTCGCTGTGTTCAATGAGCGCGGTCAGTGCGTCGGCGTCAACGAGCCCAGCTACGAGGAGCCTGACGATCTTGCGGATTTTCACGTTCTCCCCGATTCCAAGGATGAGGAGATTCTGTGAAAGCGAAATACAAAATCGAGATCGTCGGCAAGCGGCTGAACATCTACAGCCTTCACGACGGAGGGCTGATCATCGGCGACAACATTCAAGCTGTCCTGTGCTTTGACCGCGCCTGCGATGACGAATACTGTGAGGGCGACCTTTACAACTTCATCAACGAATACCTTCACGACCGCTTTGACAACGTGATGTATGCGTCCAAGAGCGCGAAGATCGTAGAGCCAAACAGCTTCAGCGTTCAGTTCATCGGAGACAGAAAACCATGACCGACATTTGTTACATGATGCCAAACGGCAAGCGGTGCGACCAGCCTGCGACCACGGAGATTGAAGTGAAGAACACGGCCACGGGTGAGGAAGGCGTGATGCGCCTGTGCGACAAGCACGCTGTTGAAATGTACGAGCAGCTTTCATCGCATGCGTAACCCGGCCAGTTTGGCCGTAAAAGTTTCGGGGCGCAAGCCTCGATTGCAACAAACAATCGGTCACGTTGAGACCAATTAAACAACGGATGTAAGAAAGAACACAGTGGCAAAAGAAAAAGTTGTAAAGGCAGATTTATCCACGGACATCAAGAGCTTTCGCGTGAAGGCTAAGCTCCTGACGCCCATGCTCGGTACGGCTCCTGAAGACCCGAACCTGTACACAGCATATCTCATCGAGAAGGCGTTGAAAACCGAGTACGCCGACGCGAAGACCAAGGGCGACACAGCCCGCGTTGACAAAGCCAAGGCAGGCATGCTCGCACAAGAGTTGGCCAAGCACGCGGATGCAGGCTTGCCTTTCCTTGCCATCGAGTTCGACCCTGCGACCTACCAGGTCGAGACCCCGGTCGACTTGAGCAGAATGCCCACCTACGATGACATCGAGGCGACGAACTTGGAGGGCAGCAACGCTTACGATGCAGCGTCCTACCGGCACCTCCTGGCAATCGCCGTGGGCATCACAGGCGTCACTACGGCAACGGCCGGTACGGCGTGAACATCGCGACGGAGGACGGCAGACACGTGGCCGTGGTGCCGGTGACTGAGGACGTCGCCTACCGGCCGCTCAACGAGATCGAGCGCAAGGCGCTTGCCGCGTCGATGCGCCCGCCGGTCGAAGGCGGCGGGGTGGAGGAGCTATGAACAGCCCCAAGGAACGGATCGAGCAGTACAGGTCGGTGTCGCGCAAGCCGCTGGTAGCCGTTATTTCGAGGGAGCACTTATGACCGTGCGAGAGGTGTTGGCACAACAGAACCCGGATGCGTTGCTCTACGACGAGCGATATGACGCTGCTCTTGCGGGCTGGACCGTGGGCTTTCGTGCCAAAAGTGATACGAGACCCGTGGCCGTATACGACCGGGAGAAATTGGTTGAAATCCTAGCGGCGGAATTCGCTGCGGCCGCGGAGAGCGACCCGGAGGATTACGACGAACCCGACTTTGAGTTGGAAGCTGAGGAATGGATCGACTACAACATGGCCTACGCCCATTTCGGTGCTAATGCACCGGTGATAGCGATGATCCAGCAGCCAACCGCTGGACCTGAAAGCGCACGTGTAGCGGTAGCGAAAGAGCAGCGGAATCCTGCGACGGGTTGTTGTTAGGCAACCCTGTGAATCACTTCGCCGGGGGTGACTGCACGGCCTTGTGCGTCGTTATTGGCACAGCACCCGCCCCGGTACTTGCAGGTAAACCGGAGCGTTTTTTCTGCCAGCCTAGTATTAAGTAGTGAGCGCCTAGTCAACGCTCTGGGAATTCGGCGACTACCGAGTTCTTCATTGGGTGGTGTCTCTCAAAGACATCTTGGGGGGCTGTCACATAAGCTCCAGCCCCCCGCGTAGTTCAACCCACAGCTTATGCAGGGTTACCCGCCCTGAACCACGGAAGAAGAGCTATGGAAATCAGAAAATACAATTCGGAATTTTCATGCGCCCTCAAAGTTGAGGCGCGTCATGTCGCGTAAAGAAACACCCCTATCCAAAGAGCAGGCTCGTGTCATCAAGAAGAGCAGAGCCATCAAACGGACCGTGAAACGCTTTGACTACGTCAACGCGGCGGTGCCGCAAGCTGCCATCCTCGGAGACGCCAAGCTCGTCTTCATCACCATGTGCGAGTTAGCCGACGATGACGGATGGGTCTGGCATGGGGAGCGGTCGCTTGCTGCCCTCACAGGCTACTCACAAGCAACTGTTAACCGCTGCGTCGACAAACTGATCGCCGCAGGCGTGGTCATTCTCATGCACAAGGGTACGTCCAAGTGGGATACCAGTATGTACCGGGTCATTGAGATCGACACCAAGAAGGTGCCTACTATCTACACCTTGGCGAAGTTCAACCGTCTCCAGAAGCAGCGCAAGGTCAAACAACAACTGATTCTGTGGGAATCGGTAACCACCTTCACTGATTCCTATAGAATCGGTAGCCCGGATCAACTGATTCTGTGTGAATCAAAAGATATTGAATTTGATTTTGATCCTTCAATCTTTTCTTTAAGACAGGAAACTACTACTGGCGGCTTCGCCGCCTCGTCTGTACACCTTGAAGAGAAGACAAAGAGTCCAAGTCAAAACCACTCACAGCTTGGGCGTGCTACCAAACCAACCCTAAAGTCAAAACCGAAAACGTGCCTCGACTGTGGCAACATCCTGACGCCCAACCACGAGTGCTTGGAGGATGCAGCCAATGCGTAACAAAAACAACAACCCCGGTCTCTACGAGCAGGACGACCTGACGCCTCAGGACTTGCTGGACATCCAGCATCCGATGATCAAGCTGGACGATGGGCGCAAGGTGGTCTCCTGCACCAACTGCCACAAGCGTCCCCTGACCAAGGCGCGGCTTTGCGACGAGTGCTACAAGGAACGTATGGAGCAAGCCGACCTGCGTGCCAAGGTATCCATCATCCGCCGCAACATGGGCAAGCCCACAATGACCTGCCCCTACTGCCGAAAGAAGAAGGTTGATCTGAGCGTCGAAGTCTGCTGCCCGCACATGCGTATGGCGGTATCCCAGATCAGCCGCGAGACCCAAGTCTATCAGGATTCGGTGAAGACTGTGGACGGGATTGACGCGCTCTGATAATGAAATTTGGTTTCTGATCTGCCCATTCGCCTAGTGACTAGCTGTACCAACTGGGCTTATGGATACCAAACACGGAATACCGTTAGACCGCAAAGCGTGGACTGAGGCGGACTCAAAAGCGCTGTCGATGGACGAGCGCAAGAAGGCTAGTAAGGCGCTGCTAGGACACAACATGAATGAGAACAATCCCAAGGTGGCTCTGACGAACGAACAGCGCGAAACCCTAGCCGGAACGCTGGACATCTTTGCAGAGGCTCTGCGCGAGCGCCGCGAACTCCGTGCAGCCGACTTAGGGGACATCATCGCTGAAATTCGCCACTTCCAGCAAAGCTCGCACCCATCTCCTCCCGGTCCCAACTATCCCTCGGATCGCGGTCGAATGGTGTATGTCGATGAAGTTCGCATCATCTCCTCGACGCAGATCGCTCGAAACGATGCTCCCACTCGCGACGACGTCGTCAAGCGATACCCGAAGTTCGTGCGGGAGCAGTTTCCGGGGCGTGCCCTTTACCGTGTCAGACCCATCCCCGAAGGAGAACTGCCTGCCTACATATTCATGGTCGCTCTGGTCTGCTACCAGCCCACTTCCGATACCGTCGCCGACTTCTTCGATCTTATCGTTAGCTGGTCAGCCGATGACCTTGACTTCAGTCTGCCGGAACTAATCGAGCGCGAGATTCGCGACGTCCCATGGGACTGGATGGCACGTTCCGTGAGATGGAGCACAGCAGATCAGCTATGAAACACGCCTGTTGCTACTTCAACTGCGACCAACCGGGCGCGATCCACATCGGCGCGAACGGCGGCGACTCGCATTGGATTTATTGGCGTCATCTCGGCCTCTGGAATAAAAACCCGTGCTCGCCTTCTCGCGGACGGCCGGAGATGCCCCATGCAGGAACTCGAAGAACTGCTTTGTGACAAGTGCTGGGATTAGGACGAGAGCACGGGCAACGTGCTCGGCTGCATGCTTGGCGCATCCGAAGAAGGCGCTCGCGCTGGCGTTGCTGTCGGGGAGATTTTGAAAGCGAAGGCGTGCATTCCCTGAAACAACAGGCAGGCTTTCGCCATTGCGATTACCGAAGTACCAGACATCAGCGTTACCAATGATTCAGCGGTTCGCCTGTATCATCCTCCCGAAGTCGCGCATCTAACATCGTGACGGCGCAGTATCAACACAAGCGCCAGATTAGGGTGCCTGAGAGTCGGGGCATCCAGTAACCAAGGTGAGAACCGCGCTGCCCAAAGGGCTGACAGGGAAGACAGAAAGTAGACTGGTTCTCGACAAACGGACAATAGTCCGTTCCCACCTATAGGCGACCGCAGCCTCTCGGTAAGAAGAGAGACTGCAATGTCAGCCAAGAAACAACCCAACACTGTATGGCACTACACCTACGACCACATCGTGGATATCCTTGAGTCTGGTGTGCTTCTACCACCGAGAATGACCACACACTTTAACGACCTCAACTCTTCAATTCTTCAACTCGGTGAGTCCATTAAGAAAGACCGGGGATTCCAAGCCGACTCCAAGCTGCTTTTGTTCAGCCAGCGTGAGGACTGGGAGCCAGCATCGTATCGCGGTCTCGCTCTGGGCGGAAAAGTAATCGAACTGCTCAAGCTGGAAGACTACGAGGCTTACGGAAAGCGCGTGTACCGCGTCGGCGTGAGCCGCGACCTGCTGCACCCGTGGATGCGACTGAAGCGACTGTGCGGAATGCCGCCTGCAATGGCGAAAGCGCTGGAAAAGATCGCACGGGAGATAGGTAGCAACCCCTTCGATTGGTGGGGCACGATGCGTCCGATCCCGCAGGACAAATGGCGCTCTGTCGAAGTCTATAACCCAGCGACCAAGGCTTGGGAAGCCCTGACCGTGGTGCCCGAAGTCGAGCAAGAGGAAGCGCCACCCGCAACGGGTTCGATGGGCGTGTTCGATGAGGGGGGTAATCTGGTGGTGGGACGAGAAATCTTGGAAGAGATCGTCGCCAGCGGCAAGCCCAAGTTCGTCCTTGTCCAGCGCAGCGACTTTGACGCGGAGAAGGAGTATTAAGAATCAAGAGGGGCGGTCAGGACGCGGATGCCTCAAGTACAAATCGATATCGAGGGTATCTCTTCCGCGAAACCGCAGGCAGTATGTAGGAACGCCGCCCCGATTTTGCATTTGCACCTTTGCAAAATTACCGCTTCGGTTTCTGCCCCCGTTTTTCCCTGCCATTCGCGTGCGATGGTCGTCGTGATTCGGTTGTAAGCAAGTGTTTTCATCGCGATTGCTTTGCGTTGCACATCCAGTCGCACGAGTATATCTTGCGGGTTGATGAAACTTCTCGTTGTGAGTAGTTGCACGGGTGAAAAGGACGTTCGCGATTGCCCATACCCGCTTACAGAGAGGGATTTTGACGACCCCACCACCTTGCTCCGTCGCGAGGCTGAGTTGAGTCGCTGGGCACTGCCCGCAGTTCGCCTATACACGGGCTGGCAGCATCGCTACATGATAGATGGTGTTAATGCGATCAGGCGGAAGTTCGGTTCGGTGGCTTGCGCTCTGAAGATCATCTCGGCTGGGTACGGTTTAGTTGACGAAGATCGTAGCCTTGTTCCATACGAAGCGACTTTTCAACACAAGCGAACAAGGTGGATTCGGGAACGCGCCCAGAGGCTCGGCATACCGCAAGCCTTGCAGCGGGCGATCCGCAACTTTGAGGTTGTTATATTTCTGTTGGGGAAGGAATACCTGATTGCCGTGCATCCATCGTCGCTAGTCCCGGTGCCCAACCCGCGCCTTATTTTCCTCGCGCCCAATGCCAAGCTCCCTTTTCACCCGGACGCAACCATCGTTCCTGCGGGGTTAGAAGAGACGCGATTTGGCGCTGGGCTAGTGGCACTCAAGGGGAAGATGTTTGAACTGTTCGCGTATGGGCTATGTGGCAGACGGGACGCTTGGAATGATGTGCTGACCGATCCAACCGCCGAAACCTTCCTGCGCCTAGTCGAAGCAGGGCGGGGGCAGGCGTGAATCGCCGCGAAGAGCTAGATCGCTTTTACGGAATCATTGCCTCACTTCGCGAGAAGTGTCAGGGGTTCCGCTGCCTCAGGGAATGCACGCGAAGGTCGGGCTGGCCCGCACGCGGTGTCTACTTCTTTTTCGAAGATCGTGAATTCCGCGAGGACGGGAGTACCCTGCGCGTGGTGCGGGTTGGCACGCACGCTGTTTCGGCAAACTCCCGAACGACGCTCTGGAATCGCCTGCATACACACAGAGGAGCTTCGAGTGGAGGCGGGAATCATCGCGGCTCCATTTTTCGCAAGCGAGTCGGAGAGGCGCTCTTGCAGGTCGGAAGCTATCCTGCGGAGATCGTTGCTTCATGGGGCATGGACAACAGCGCACCGAAGAGCACACGCCTAGCTGAAATTCCGCTTGAGCGCGACGTGAGCGCAGTGATCGGAGCCATGCCCTTCCTCTGGATGGAAGTCCCTGATGCGCCCGGTGTCGGGAGTGACAGGGCTTACTTGGAACGAAACTCCATAGCCCTGCTCAGTAATTTTGAGAAGGAAGCCATCGACAAACCCTCGGAAGGCTGGCTGGGTCTTCACTCGCCACAAGAGACGATACGAAAATCTGGGTTGTGGAACACGAATCATGTGGGTGACGAGTATGCTCCGGCGTTCCTGAATGTTCTGGAGAAATACGCGCGTGTGCCCGGTTTCTCAAGCTAAGACACAGACGCAGCGGCGATAGCGCCAGCCTTCGGTACTCTCGGCTGAGGTAGCATGCTGTTCGGAATTGGCGCAGTGGCAGTTGCCACGCGTCAAAACTCAGAAGCTTCACAGCCTTGGGGATTGCGGGCTTTTCGGTGTGCAAGTGGGCGGTTAGGAAGGCGTTCAACTCATAGAAACGCGATGCGACTGCCATTCACGAGAGAGGAATTCTACGATCCGCAGAAGGCTATCCGTCGCCTCGGACTTCGGGCTGCTCTCAACATTTACATAACAGAGGTTGAATCTTATTACACATTTGACGGGATGCCCGGTCTACCCAAAGATTGGGAATGGCGGAAACTCTACATTCACGACCAAGCTGGCGGACGATGTGCTCACTGCCGCCGCGCAGTTCCACCGGATGTCGATCCTCACCATCAAGTCACTCGCGGAGAGGGTGGCGACCATTCTCTGGGAAACTTGATTCTTCTGTGCCTGCAATGCCACCGAGAACAACACCCAGAGTATTCGAACAGACGCAGCCGCTAGCCCACTGTTGATTCGGGTCAATCACATGACTCGAAGGGGGAATGCGAGGTGAGCTACCGAATCTGCCATAATCTCCTCTATGTGCGGACGCTACCGACTGTCGCGCAGAAAGCAGATCATCGAGGTACAGTTCGATACCGCCCCTTGGGCTGGCGATTGGAACCCGCGCTACAACATCGCGCCCACGCAGCCAATCCCGGTGATCCGGCAGCATCCCAAAGAGCCGATCCGGCAGTTCTCATTGATGAAGTGGGGGCTGATCCCATCTTGGGCAAAATCCCCATCTGGCGCGGCTGGTATGATCAACGCTCGCTCGGAAACTGCGAGCACGAAGCCCGCCTTCCGCGATCCGCTGAAATTTCGCAGATGCCTCATTCCGGCAGACGCGTTCTATGAATGGTCGCGCACCGCAACAAGCAAACAGCCATACTGCTTTCAAGTGAATAACGGCGAGTTGTTCGCCTTTGCGGGACTGTGGGAGCGCTGGAAAGACACGAGTGGCAACTGGATCAAGACCTGTTCGATCCTGACAACGACCCCGAATGCCGTGACCGCAAGCGTCCACGACCGGATGCCAGTGATCCTTCATCCTGATTCTTATGATTTCTGGCTCGACCCCGGAATGCAGAACGTGGCGGCGATCTCAGAACTGTTGAAGCCCTACGATGCTGGTTTGATGCGTAGCTATCCCGTGAGCGTCAGAATCAATCACGTAGCGAACGACGACGAAGAATGCTCCGCACCCGTGGAACTCGCCAAGCCTCAGGCTCGACTCTTCTTGTAGCGGGACTGTGAGGCTATGAAAGCACCCACCATCACATTTTCTAAGCTGGTCGATAGACTTCAGCAACACTATGGTGCTCCCGCGCCGCCGCCCTCGACTGACCCGCTGGAGCTAGTCATCTGGGAAAACATCGCTTATCTGGCGAGTGACAAGCGTCGAGCCGAAGCGTTCGCCATTCTCAAGCGAACCATCGGTACACGCCCTGACCAGATTCTCGCTGCCAAGCACTCCGCTCTAGCTGTCATCGGCAAAGCTGGCATACTCCCCGACGTGAGTGCGGAGAAACTGCTTACAATTGCCAAAATTGCTCATGAAGAATTCCAGTCAGACCTCGATTCGGTGCTCCGTAAGCCACTGCCGCAAGCGAAAAAAGCCTTGAAGAGATTCCCCAGCATCGGCGATCCCGGTGCGGAGAAAATACTCTTGTTCACCCGTTCCTACCCAGTGATGGCACTCGACTCAAATGGCTTGCGCGTGCTGTGTCGAGTGGACTTCGCCGAGGAGCAGAAGAATTACTCAGCGACATACCGTTTGGTTCAGGATGCAATACATGGGCAACTCCCCAGAGACTACGATTCGCTGATCCGGGCACATCAGCTACTCCGGCAGCACGGTCAAGAACTATGCAAGCGGTCAAAGCCGCGCTGCACCGAATGTCCGGTGAGAAATGGTTGCAACTATGGTCGGAAGGTTTGATTAGCGGTTTACGAAGGGTGCGAGGCGCACCCACTGGAGGGCAGGAAAATGGAATACCTGATCGGTGTGATCCTAACCTTGGCTGTGGCTGCTTTTGCTGCTGTTATCGGTTTTGATCGTGAGCGTGCATTCTATTCAACGGTACTAATCGTGATCGCGTCCTACTATGCCTTGTTCGCTGTGATGGGAGCTTCTACGCGCACGCTAATCATTGAAAGCATCGTTGCAGGCGTTTTCGTGTTGTTTGCCGTTCTCGGCTTCAAGGGGAACTATTGGCTAGTGGTCGCTGCTCTTATTGGTCACGGCGTCTTTGACTTCGTCCGTCACTTCTTCATCGACAACCCCGGTGTTCCGCAATGGTGGCCCGGTTTTTGCTTGGCATCTGATGTAGTTTTCGGTGCATGGGTAGCTGTGCTCCTGATTAGGCAGCGACAAGTAGTACGTGGATCAACCATGTGAGAAGAGCTTCAGTTGTGACCGACACATCGAAATCCGTCGTGTTGGATCGAGAACTTGAGGAGGAAAAGGGTCACGATGCCTCCGGCTCACGTATTCGCTGCCCGCTCTGCAGCTGGTCGCCGCGCAAAGAGGACAAGTGGTCTTGCATCTGCGGACATGAGTGGAATACCTTCGACACGGGAGGAGTCTGCCCAACTTGCCTTCACCAGTGGACTGAAACCCAATGCCTCTTGTGCAGTCGATGGTCGGCGCACTCGCTCTGGTATGCGCATTCGTGAGAAACAGGAGGCGGTCAGGTGAAAGTGGTTATCTTCGGAGCGACGGGCATGGTCGGGCAGGGAATCCTGCGCGAATGTCTACTCGATCCCGACGTCGAAAGTGTCCTCGCGATTGTTCGCAAAACCAGCCTGCCGCAGCACGTCAAACTTCGCGAAATCGTACATCAAGATGTTTCTGATCTCTCGGCGATTGAGGACAGGCTCGCATGCTTTTTCTGTCTCGGTGTCTCGGCAGTGGGGATGAAGGAGGAGGAGTATCGGCGATTGACATTCGACCTAACGGTGTCAGTGGCTCGAACCTTAGCCAAGCTCAACGCAACGATGACCTTCATCTATGTGTCTGGGGCGGGAACCGATAGCACGGAGCGCGGGAGACTGATGTGGGCACGGGTAAAAGGCAGAACGGAAAACACGCTGTTGGAGATGCCGTTCAAGGCTGTCTACCTGTTTCGCCCACTTACATTCAGCCCCTTCATGGTGTTCGCACGAAGACGGCATGGTATGGCGCAGTTTACGCTGTGATGAGACCT
This sequence comes from uncultured Acidobacteriaceae bacterium, assembly GCA_963708335.1. Classification (GTDB taxonomy): domain Bacteria; phylum Acidobacteriota; class Terriglobia; order Terriglobales; family Acidobacteriaceae; genus Sulfotelmatobacter. The sequence continues at coordinate 1,915,056 of OY970205.1, forward strand.
TTCTACCTGGTATTGAAGATGCTGTTCCCGAACTATGTGACCACGACCGAATGCCTCGGTCACGCGATGCTGAAGGTAACCAAGCAGGGATTACCCAAACATGTCCTTGAGAATCGCGACATCAACGTTATGTGCGCGAAGGACTCGAAATGATACACCGCATTGTCCACACGCTTCAGAAATACGTGCTGAACCCGCCGATCAAGCTCGCGCTTGCAGTGGGGTTGCCTCTACCCGGATATGCGTTGCTCGAAACAAAAGGAAGGAAGACGGGGAAGCCACGGCGCACGCCAGTGGGCGATGGACGAATCGGAAATCAGTTCTGGCTTGTGGCGGAACACGGGATGAAGGCTGGATACGTCCGCAACATTGAGCATGATCCACATGTACGTCTGAAGCTGCGTGAGGGGCTAAGGTATCACTGGCACACGGGCACTGCACATCTGCTCCCCGACGATGATCCCCGTGAGCGTCAACGCTGGCTCGCCAGTCATTTGCCAAGCAGCGCCGGGAATGCGAGGTCGGTGCGGCTCTTCGGAACCCAACTCCTCACCGTTCGGATTGATTTGGATGGACAATCGTAGAGCGCACGGATGTCATTCCGGTGAATGCAAACCTCCAACACGCGACCATCTGGTTCCGGCTCACGTGGGCAATCGCTCCGCTGCTGGCTATCGCGGCAGGGTGCGGAGTCTTCATTCACGGGCTTTACCGCGATACCCCATATTTTGCGGTGCAAGCCGTGGCTCAAGATTTCATCTCGTTGACAGTGGTACTGCCGACCGTCGCGATCAGTGCGTTCCTTGCCAGACGTGGATCGCACCGGGCTGAGCTAGTTTGGCTTGGTGCTCTGGCTTATCTCGTGTATTCCTATGTGATCGACGCATTTGTGGTTCGCTTCAACTCGATGTTTCTGGTTTATGTCGCCTTGCTCGGTTGCTCGCTTTACGGGCTGATCGGCGGTTTGGCCACCGCCAGCCTTGTGTCGGTTAAGGCGTCCTTCACCGAGCGCACGCCCGTCAGGACGGTTAGCACCTTTCTCGCTGTGCTTGCGGTGCTCTTCTACGTATTATGGCTGCGTGAGACGGTTCCCGCACTACTGTTGGGAGCAGTTCCGCTAAGTGTGCAACAGAATGGCACCCCCACGAACGCAGTCCACGTGCTCGACATGGCATGGATGCTGCCAGCGTTCTTGATCACCGCGATCACACTTTGGCGGAAACAGGCATTCGGATACATCCTTGCTGGTGCGGCTCTTTCGTTCGTCATGCTTCTGGCATTGGCTGTGCTGTCGATGGTCGCATTCTTTATCCATGCAGGTTTTCCTGTCGCCGTTCCACAGGTGTTGGTGTTCGCCGTGGTGTTCGCGCTCAGCTTCGGGCTGCTGGTCAGCTACCTGAGGGCTTTGCAACCGCCTCCCGCCTGACCGCGATTTACCGTGTACGGATGTACATTTTGCGATTTCAGTTTCTGGCAGGAGGGCACGATGAATCGAGACCAGGCGCTGAGGGCCGTGCTTGTATTGGTGGGATTGCTGTTTGCCGCGACGATGTATCCCTTGGTGCTGTTTGTGAAACAAGAGCCTGCGTTGGCGATGATGATGAGCCTTTACGTCACGCTCGGCATTTTCTTGATAATGGCAGCTCGAAACCCCTCTGCGAATCGGAGCCTGATCGCCTTCACTGCATAGTCGAGCTTCGCTCACGCCGCCGTCATGTCCTTCCAAGCGTTCCGAAATCTGGTCGCACGCGGAGAACTGATCGGGTCGGCTGTTCTTGTTGTCATCGGTGTTGCGCTGATCGCGCTGGCTCCGGCAAAGCCGTCAGGTGAGCGGGTGTCGGTAACCGCTGTGTAGGTTTCATCGTGATTTCAATCCAGACGCGCCGACTCACGTTGTGCGACGTATCAGGCGTGTTCAGGCGATCACAATCACTTGGATGAGCGCTGAGGCTGCTCTGTCCCTCTTTGTCGCTTGGCGTTCAAGGAGTCCCGTACTGCTCGCGTTTGGGGGAGATAGTGCAATAGAACTCGCGTCGGCGGTCGTCGTACTCTGGAGATTCCGCGCAAACGCCACATCAGAGCGTACCGAGCAGCGAGCAGCCCAAATCACTGGAGCGCTGCTGTTCGCCCTCGCCGCGTGCGTCGTCGTCGCGTCATTCATGGCACTGCTCGGTTACAGTGAACCCAAACCAACGCTTCTGGGGATCGCCATTCTGATAGCGGCAGCCACGTTCATGCCCCTCCTTGCGAGAGAGAAACGGCGGCTGTCAGTCGTGACGGGTAGCGCAGCCCTCAGAGCGGACGCCGCTGAGTCGGCGCTCTGTGCTTACCTGTCGCTGATCGCCTTGGCGGGACTCGCGATCAACGCGATCTGGCACGTAAAGTGGGCAGACCCGATTGCGGCTTTGGCGATTCTGCCGCTCATTGTCTGGGAGGGTCGGGAAGTCATGCGCGGGAAGGCCTGTGGCTGTTAACGCCTATCGTCGAATGCGATAGATTAAGCCCACTGGAAGGGTTACGCCCGTATTTCCGATATGCCCGTCCGTTTCTCCTGTTTCGTAGGCTGCTACAGCCTTTTTGACCAGGGTAGGGTGGTACATGGCGGTGCGGGTTATCCACTGATTAAGAGTTGTTGCACCTCAGGAGGTTGACCTATAGCGATCACCATATGAAATCAACTACTTGCCCACAACCAAGCCCGCACGGAAGCACTTCATCGAAGTAGCGAAAAAGCCCACATTGGCGCGCATCGGCTCGAAGCGTACGGCACATTCTGCGGCACACCTCGATGGGGTGAACCGTAAGGTAAGCGTCAGGGCAAACACACCATTGACAGATTTAATAGCAGTGGATTTGCCGCTCTCACAACGATAGATGGAATGACGACCGTCCCCGCTCTCCCGTGGATCGGCTTGGGTGCCAAAAGGAGGACCTCTGAAGGCGCCCGTTAAGTCTCGCTACCGAATGGGATGACGCTTGCCGGCACATAGAGCTCTTCGCCGCCGATTTGCCCACTCCCATTCTGGAAGCCAGTTTCTGCCGCATCTTCCTTCACATTGATATTCCAACATTCTTCCGCCGCATTGTGGACAGACCAGGTTGAGAATTGACGAGAGGATGCGTACGTTCAATTCGCCCGGTGGTGAGTCAATGGTGATCATGTTCGAAGTCTCCGCGAGATCCGGCGAGGGGCAGAAACGGGGGCAGAATGACGGAGGTATGCTGCGCGGGTTTTGTGCGCTTTGTGACGCTCCGAACTGGTTGGCTGCGGAGTCCGTTCATGCGTCTCGTGCTGCCCCCTCGCTCAGCATGGGGCAAGCAATCTCGATGCCACAGTCAATCGCCAACAAAAGCCGCTAACGAAGCTGGTTGCGAGCAAGCTAGGTTTCTATCGGGCGGACACATGGGCAGCAATGGGCATGCGTGCCCAAATTCGGGCGCAGTCTGGTGCACCAGGAACTCAGAAGGTGCAGCCGCCCGCCCTGATAAGGTCACCCGCCAAGATGGGGCGCTACCGATGCGACAAAAAGGCAAACGAAAATGGGGAATCTTACCGCCCAGGTCCGCAAAATCAACAACTCAACAATCAGCTGAACGAAGGAGCAACGATTCTGTTTGGAAGGTGAAATGCCTTGAAGAAGTCGGAGAAGAACGCTTGCCGCACAAAGGAGAGTAGAACCGCAATGCGAATCGCATTCATGGCAGTAACAGCTCTCATCCTGCTGAGCACGGGTGCCGCGGGGCAGGAAATCAGCATTGATTACAGCAAGGCAGACTTCGCGCACTTCAAAACATATGCCTGGGCGAGCGGCCATAGTGTGGCGGACGAACTCCTGAACCAGAGCATCGTCAGCTCCATCGACGGGCAACTGTCGGCCAAAGGACTGACGAAGGTCAGCCCCGGAGAGAATCCAGATGTACTGGTCTCCTATGGCGTTGTCTTCGACCGCGACATTCACGGCATGGGTTTCAGGGATGGTTTGCGGAACCTGCGTTTGAGGAGCGGTTCCAAGAATGTTCTTATGGGCATGCTTGTGGTTAATCTCGTAGACTCGGGTACCGGTGCGATGGTGTGGCGCGGCATGGCGAGCGGAAACGTCGACGCGAACGCCAGTCCTAAAAAGCACGACAAGAAGATCCACGAAGTTGTTCAGAAGATCTTCCGCAGCTACCCGCCCAGGGAGTAGGAGACGAGTCGAAGAAAGTCCGACAAGGCACCATAGGAGTTCCGCCGCAAATTGGCGTTGTTCAATTCATTAGGGAAGTAACATACCATCCGAGTGGCGAACAACGACTCGCTGTCGAGCATGAGCACAGTCGGTGTCCAGACCGCATCAAAGCGGTGGAACCGTGCGGGATGTTCCTTAATGTGAGCTTTTACCGGAAGGAAATTGTGGCCGATGAATTCGGCAGTTTTCTGGTCTTCATACGACTCGGCATCCAGCCGAGCGCAGGCTCCTCTGCCGGAGCCGCGCTGAAGTCCAGCAAGATGGGGCGAAACTGCTCCTTCGCGGCGGCTAGGGTCTGATCGATGTCCTTGCTCCAATTCACGCCCACCATTCGCCTCCTTAGAGAAATGTGTTGCTAGAACTTAGAACTGCAGTTTAAGCGCTGGTTGGATCGAGCGCGGGCCGCCGATCTTCCATACACAGCCGTAGTGCGCGGTTGTGACTGAGAGCCATTCCGTCCATGCACGAGCTCAGGAGGCTGGAAGCGAGCCCATCAAATCACCCCGCGATCCACAGCGCTTTTAGCTTCACGGGTCGTCCCGTTGAGCTCGTTGACAGAATTATTGACGAGTACGATGGTGAGAGTGCTAGATTAGGTGCGCACAACGGAGGCGTTGGTCCACGGAGCATTCGCCCGTTCGACCCGCTTCGGGGATGTCGCCACTGCTTGGGTGGCAATGCATTCGATCTGCTCGTCTCGGTTCTTCTGCTCCGTGATGGAGATCGCAGCCTGTTGTTCGTTATTGAGCTACAGGGTTGAGTTCGATCTGACCCAGCACCATACTGTCGGACGCTGTTCGGCTGCGCACATGGGAGAAATAGCCTCTCGCCGATCGCCTCTGCTTCGCTCTAAATGGCCGCGCCGCACGATTGTGGCGACGTTGGGTTCTTGTCTCACCTGCGTATTGTTGCTGGCGGGCGCGGTTCACGCCCTCGATCCGAACAAACGTGTCACTCAGTACATACACACGGCCTGGCGAACGCAAGATGGGTCTCTGCCAGCCGGCATGTTTTCAATCACGCAAACCTCCGACGGTTTCCTATGGTTCTTATCTCTTCCCGGCGATATTTACAGGTTCGACGGCGTTCAGTTTCTGCCCAGGCATACGCCTGCCGATTTTTCTAGCGGCACGATAGGCAGCATCCTTGCCGATCACGCAGGTGGGCTCTGGGTGGCAGCGGATGGGCTCATCCATCTGAAAGGCGGGGTTGTCACTTCTCATTTTGCGGTGGATGGAGCCTCGTTTCAAAGCCTCAGCCAAGATCCTGACGGCTCCCTGTGGGTAGCGACACGCCGCGGGTCAGACCAGCCCTTCTGCCACGTTACTCAGCGCTCCGTCATGTGTTTCGGAAAGAATGATGGAATACCGATTTCTCGTGTCAATTCCGTACTTGCTGACGATCAGGGAGGCTTTTGGCTGGGTGGGGAGACGGATCTCGTCCACTGGCACCAGGGCGGCATCTCGGAGGTGTACCCGGTCAAATCGGGGATCATGGGTCTGGCACGTGCTACTGACGGGACTGTGTGGGTCGGCATTGGGGAGGAGGGTCCAGGTCGAGGACTTGAACTCTTGAAGGACGGCGTCTTACAGCCGTTTGCCACCTCCACTTTCGATGGAAGCAAGCTCAGCGTCACCAGCCTGATTTTCGATCATGACGGCAATCTTTGGGTTGCGACCGACGTACAAGGGCTCTTTCGTATTCATGGAAATACTGTGGAGCATTATGGCCACACGGAAGGGCTGTCCGGCAACTCTGTGTGGGCTCTTCTTGAAGACAGGGAAGGGATCGTTTGGGCTGGAACTACAAGCGGAATCGACAGCTTTCGCGATCCTCGTGTCACCACGTTTTCGTCCGTGGAAGGACTGGGAAAGGATCTAGCGGCCGGCATTCTGGCGAGCAGCGATGGCACAATTTGGGTCGCAAATAATGGCTCGCTCGATCGCATCAAAGACGGGACGGTATCGTCCATTCGCAAGAGCAACGGCCTTCCGGGCGAGCAAGTCGCCGCGATGCTTGAAGAGCGTGATGGAAACATGTGGGTGGGAGTGGATGATGATCTGTATCTATTTAAGGATGGGCGATTCAGTCGCCTCCCTGCACCCAATCACCAACCGCTCGGAATGGTGGTTGGAATGACCGAGGACATCGAGGGCAACATTTGGGCAGAATGTGCAAGCAAGCCCAGCAAGCTTGTCCGCATCCGCGATTTTCAGGTGCAGGAAGTATTCCCTGCTTCGCAAGTTCCGCCTGGACATAGCCTCGCGGCGGACCCGAATGGAGGAATCTGGATATCGACCAGAAGGGGAGACCTGCTGCTGCTCCGGAACGGTACTGTGCAAACAAAAGTTCCTCTCACTCAGGGAGGTTCTGCCCTGAACCGGCAAATCATCGCCCAGCCGGACGGCTCCGTTCTCGCGGGCACCGAAAACGGCATTGTCGGATGGCGGTCGGGTAAAGTGCAGCGAATGACGACGAAAAACGGCCTCCCTTGTGACTTCGTTATCGCCTTCATTGAGGACAAAGAGAAGCGCTGGTGGTTCTACACTCGTTGCGGCGTCGTGGAATTCTCAGATTCCGAACTGCAACGATGGTGGGCCAACCCGGACACGAATGTTACGAACCGCGCCTACGACACGTTCGATGGAGCTCAGCCAAACATAGGTTCTTTCAACGCGGCGGCGTACACTCCCGATGGCCGCGTGTGGTTTTCCAGCGGAGTTGTCGTGCAGATGGTGGAACCGTCCGCCCTAGCGCAAAAAGCGCTCCCGGCGCAGACATACATCGAATCGCTCGTTGCTGACCAAAAGGAGTTCGAAGCAACGCCCAACCTCAAAGTCCCGGCGAATCCGAGGGACTTGCGAATTGATTACACCTCACCCACCTTTTCGATTCCTCAGAAGGTAAACTTTCGCTACCGGCTCGAGGGCTATGATCACGATTGGCACGAGGCCGGCACGAGGCGGCAGGCGTTCTACACGGATTTGCCTCCCGGGAAGTATTCCTTCCGCGTGATCGCATCCAATAGCGACGGCGTCTGGAGCGATAACGCCGCCAAGCTGGAGTTCTCCGTCGCCCCCGCGTACTACCAGACGAACTGGTTTCGCGCTCTCTGCGCGTGCATCCTCTTGGCGTTGCTGTGGACAGCCTACCAGTTGCGTGTCCGGCAATTGCAATATCAGTTCGACATGACGCTCGAGGCGCGTGTGGGCGAGCGCACACGGATTGCTCGGGACCTTCACGACACGCTCTTGCAGAGCTTTCAGGCACTCTTGCCAAGTCTTCAGGCCGGCATCAACATGTTAGCGGCACGTCCGGCTGACGCTCGTAAAGTGCTTGAAGATACTGCGGATCATGCGTCTCAAGCGATCGCCGAGGGCCGGGATGCGGTGCAAGGTTTGCGCATGTCGACGGTCGAGAAGAATGATCTCGCCGTAGCCATTCGGACCGTTGGGGAAGAACTCGCTTCTGATGCGAGCACTCAGCCCTCGCCCAACTTCAACGTGGTGGTGGAAGGGGTATCTCGCAATTTGCATCCGATTCTGCGAGATGAAGTTTACCGGCTTGCGACCGAGGCGTTGCGCAATGCGTTCCGGCACGCGGCGGCGCAAAACGTCGAAGTCGAAATCCGTTACGACGAAAAGTATTTCCGGCTCCGCGTGCGGGATGACGGGAAAGGAATTCCCTCCGACGTGCTCAGCGGAGACGGCCGTGAGGGCCACTACGGCTTGCCGGGTATGAGGGAACGAGCGAAACTCATAGGCGGTAAGCTAGCGATCTGGACTGAACTGGATGGCGGTACGGAAATCGAGCTCAATATTCCAGGAGCGAGAGCGTACGTAAAATCCACGCGGACCTTCTGGCATTTTGGCAAGCGGTCCGCGACAGATACAGATGAGAAGGAACCGATCGAACGTGAGTGAAGGGTCAGCTCAAATCCGGATTCTTGCAGTTGACGATCATGTTCTCGTACGGCAGGGCATATCTGTACTTATCGGCACGGAGCCCGATATGACTCTGGTTGCCGAGGCATCGAATGGTCGCGAGGCGATCAAACAGTTCCGTGCGCATCTTCCGGATGTCACGATTATGGACCTGCAAATGCCGGAGATGAACGGCCTCGATGCCATCACCGCGATTCGAGGAGAGTTTCCCGATGCGAAAATCATTGTATTGACGACTTACAAGGGTGATGTACAGATTCTTCGCGCCCTCAAAGCAGGAGCACGAGGTTACCTGCTCAAAAGTACAATTCACAAGGAACTCACAGAAACGATCCGAGCCGTTCATGCCGGAAGGAAGGCGCTTTCTCCCGAAGCCTCGTACGAAATCGCCGAGCATGCGACCGATGATGCCCTGACGCCAGCAGAAATCAACGTGCTACGCTTGATTGCAGCCGGAAATGCCAACAAGCAGATCGCCGATCAGCTCTCGATCACCGAGGAGACCGTCAAAGGGCGAGTCAAGAACATCCTTTCCAAATTGGGCGCCAGCGACCGAACCCATGCGGCCATGATCGGGTTGAAGAGAGGAATCATCGAGCTGTAGTTCCCCACCAAGTCGCCTCCTCGTCCGAATTCCAAAACTCTAAAGAGTGAAGATATAGCCCTTTTTGGGCTTCCGATGCGATCTCAGAACAACAGAGAATAGCAAATGTAGTGCGGAAAGGTCCGTCCTTGCGGCGCCTATATTCAACATTCGCCGGCGGCTGGCCCGGCACGGGGCTGCTCCTGATGCGTGCGGTTGCGGGCTCCGCGCTGGTCGTACGCGCAGGCTTGACCTTGCGGAGCGACCCACCACCGATGAATGTGACGATTCCCGCCATCCTCTTGCTGGGAGCGGGAATCCTGTTAATCGCAGGCTTATGGACACCCATCGCCGGAGCCTCGGTAGCCCTCATTGAAGTCTGGAAGATGCTCATGCTACCCGGCGACAAGCCGCTTTGGCTGATGTTGGCGACCGCCGGTGCCGCCCTGGCAATGTTAGGACCCGGCCTGTGGTCCATCGATGCTCGCCTTTATGGCTGGAAACGTCTCGAAGCCACACCTCGCAAGAAGACCTCTGACCTCCATAAGAACAGCCCAAAGGATTAGGTTTCTCTAGCTCAAAAGTAGGATCTGCTTTGCCTTCCAAAGAGTTTGAAACTTCCCCGATATAGGCTTTCGAAGAAATCCAACCAGTTGCACAATGGCTCACGAGTTCAAGCCAAGAAGGTTGAACAAGGAGTACCAACATGGCAAACGTGATTGAGTTCTACGTTCCAGCTCGCTTCCGCAAGGTCGTGAAGTGGGTGCCTCAGCAGCCGCGCGGACGGGTGCTCGAATTTCCAGTGGCGCAAAAGCGAACTGCCTGACATCCGGGAAGCAGAAAACAAACTGCAAACATTAGGAGGAGACTATGGGCGCGGCCGTTGCTTTCGCAGACCTCGGAGACTTCAGAGCAACCAGTTTTCCCAACGTGAGCAGGCTCGAAGCCGATCAGTTTTATTTCGACCCAGAAATCAGCTCTGAGGACTGCTTCGAAGAGATCGTCGGCAAGAGCCCAGCCCTACGAAAAGTCCTGGAGCATGTTGCCATTGTTGCGCCGACGGATTCCACCGTCCTGCTTCATGGCGAGACAGGCACCGGCAAGGAGTTGGTCGCACGCGCCATTCACAATTTGAGCTCACGTCGCGATCGTCCGTATATACGCATGAACTGCGCCGCCATCCCCTCGGGACTTCTGGAAAGCGAGCTGTTCGGGCATGAGCGGGGAGCTTTCACGGGGGCTCTGATGCAAAGAAAAGGTCGATTCGAGCTGGCAGACAGAGGCACGCTCTTTCTGGATGAGATTGGCGATATCAGCCTGGAGGTGCAGCCGAAATTGTTGCGGGCCGTTCAGGAGCAGGAGTTCGAGCACTTGGGAAGTGCGTCGACGATTCACGTGAACGTGCGGATGATTGCGGCGACGCATCGTGACCTCCGAGCCATGATTCAGGACGAGAAGTTCCGCGAGGATCTGTTCTACCGTTTCAATGTTTTCCCGATCGAGATTCCCCCCCTGCGTGAGCGGCGCGAGGATATTCCGCTGCTGGTGAACTGTTTTGTTTCGAAGCTGTCGAAACGCATGCGAAAACAGATCACATCTGTGTCAAGGCAGACCATGGACGTTCTAACGAACCACTCGTGGAGAGGGAACGTTCGGGAGCTGGCGAACTTTATCGAACGCGCTGTCATTGTGACACGCGGTGAGGAGCTAGAAGTCCCGGCTGCAATGCTTCCCGCCTCGTCCGAGACCGTTGTGGCTGTTAGCTCGCCCTCTAGCTTCAGACAAGCGGAATCCAGTGTAATTGTCGAAGCATTACGGGCTGCAGCCGGCCGAATCGCGGGCAAGGGCGGAGCCGCCGAACGTCTCGGATTGAAGCGCACGACCCTGCAAAATAAAATTCGGCGACTCGGCATTCCAAAAGCACAATATCAGTAGTAGCCAACAGATTCAGGGTGCAGCCATCCACGAGGAGCCCTAAACCGAGGCTTTGGACGCTCTTCAGACAATGGGGAGAACTCATGCTACAAAAGAAGGATAGAGACCGAGTGATGGCGGAAATCACACTTTCTCATCTGTTGCGACTGGCCAACGAACAGGGCCGCACCGTGAGCCGGGAACAAGCTGCCGCATTTCTCAATCAGGAAGGTCATGCGTACGAGATGTGGAAGCACATGATGCAGGCTGGTGAAGAATTCATCGCATCCAGCCTACTTCGACCGTGAATTTAGCCATGAGGACATACAGTTCACGCATCCACCACGAACACCTGGCTGATTTAGTCGCCGAAACCCTGGTCGGGGTTGACTTCAGGCCGTTCGAATTGAACCAGACGTCGCCAGAATTGGGCACTCCGCGGCTGACTGAATCATCGGAGAGCTACTGATTGCCCGAGCACTCGTGGATCACGGCCCGCCGCAAGTCTCAGGACGCTGACATTACAGCAATTGCAGTCACAGGCAGCGGAACAACCTGAACCACGCCTTTCTCGACTCTGACGGTCATGGTGCGGCAGCAGGAGTCGCAAAGCCAAAAATACTGGGGTTGACTTGCATGCCCAGTACCGCTGCTCCGGCTCTCACATTCAAACTCTGTTACGAACAGCCTGCCATCGCGGAGGCTGCGAAACGTGGCGAAACACGCGGGGTTCGCGCATTTGTCGAGCATCGCAGCTCCTGAGACTTCATGAGGCGGCACGCAATGAGCGAACTCCTGCCAATTCAGCCCTTGCTGGCTTCCCCTTCAATTCCATAGTCGCTAATGCTCTTGTGACCTGCTCAAGAACCGCAACGGGGTCTCGCTTTGGAATCACCCCAATTGCACCGAGCCGGCGAAAGTACTGGGCGTCTTTTTCACAGAAGATTCCCCTCAAAATCAACACAGGTGGACACGTACCTCGCAAACTAAGATCATCGAGAATCGCTGCCGCATTGAGTTCAGGCGGATGATCTCCGATAAGTATAAGGTCGAACGGTGCAGTTTCGATCAATTGGCAGGCTTCCGCTTCGTCCCAGGTGATAATGGCGTCGATCTCCGCTTGCTCGAATACGTGTTGCAACGCGATAAGCGTATCCGGATCTGTGTCGAGGATTAGAGTTCGGCACGGCCGCGTGGCCATACTGTCTCTCCTTGGCGGAGTCACTGAAGATTTCGCGCCAGTAACGCCAATCAAAAACTTTCACAGGAGCGGGTCGAAAGTCTGTAATGGGGATCACAGATCTGTGCGACCAGTATCACGCAAGCTGGGCTAAGCGAAGGAAACGAAACTCTGTCAGAATGACGAGCCTTTTTGACAATCCGCACTGTTCATGCTGCCCAGCGATGATTAGCATCCTAATTCGCTCGACGTGCGCGAGTTCTTCTGGCTTGCTCCGCCCATCGGTAGTAGGGATGATACATTGCTCGCCACTGTTGCCTTCGAGTAGCCAAATTGGGAATCATAGCGAGTTGCATCCAGCCTGGCCGGACACCAATACGGCAGAGCAATTTCTTGTTTCGAACGAACAGTACAAAGTTGCCGCTAGACTCTCTCATCTGGGTAATACAGCAGGCAAAATCGAAGTTGCCTCGGCGGCAATCTCAGTCGCGTCAAGCTGCCCTGTCAACGCCCGAGCGGCGAACGTTTTCAGGTCATTACGAAATCGCCCTTGCTCGCCACACACTGGAGCGGCGGCGTGCCCACGCACGCCATCAGAAAGTATCGAATAACGTGGTTTTTAGTATTCTGTTGGGATCGGCTAGGAGACCCCACAGCCTTGACCTTTAACCGGCGCGACTTTGTGCGACTTTCTCTTTGTTCTTCGGTGTTTGGCTCGTCGGTCTTGGCGACGGCGCCACGGCTTCTGGCCCAGGGGGTAGCTGCTCATATCGTCAAACCGGTGGCGCGACCAGCGCCCTCGGGGCGCCCTTTCTATACACACTTTGTTGATGTTGCCGCAAGTGCGGGGTTGCAAGCTCCGATTGTGTATGGCGGGGCCGAAAACAAGAAGTACATCCTGGAGGCCACCGGTTGCGGATGCGCTTTCCTCGACTATGACAACGACGGCTGGATTGATATTTTCGTGTTATCTGGTACGCGCCTGAACGGAGATCCTCCGGATGCGACGAATCGCCTTTACAAGAACAAGCGCGATGGAACCTTTACCGATGTGACGGAGAAGGCCGGATTGAAGGCAGTGGGCTGGGCTTCCGGCGTCTGCATTGGCGACTACAACAACGACGGATTCGAGGACATCTTCTGCACCTATTTCGGACAAAATCGTCTTTACCGTAACAACGGTGATGGAACGTTTACCGACGTGACCAAGGCCGCTTGCCTTTGGAACGATCAACCACGCTGGGGAGCGGGTTGTAGTTTTCTTGACTATAACCGGGATGGGCACCTTGATCTCTTCGTGTCAAACTATTTGCGTTTCTCTTTCGAGCATGCGCCCGTGCCCGGGGAGAACGTGAATTGCAACTGGAAAGGTGTCCCGGTTGAATGTGGGCCGCGTGGATTGCCCACGGGAAGGCATTCGCTGTATCGGAACAACGGCGACGGTACTTTCACGGACGTGAGCGCGCAGGCGGGGATCGCGAAGGCAACCGCGTGTTATGGAATGACGGTGGTGGCTGCGGATCTCGATGAGGATGGCTGGACCGACATTTTCGTCGCCTGCGATTCCACGCCAAGTTTGCTGTTCATGAACAACCATGATGGAACGTTTCGCGAGGAAGGAGTACTCCGCGGCGTGGCGCTGAGCGACGACGGAATGGAGCAGGCGGGAATGGGCGTGGGCGTGGGAGACTACGATCTGGACGGTCATCTCGATCTTTTCAAGACTCACTTTGCCGAAGATGCCAACGGCCTGTATCACAACGACGGTACAGGAAATTTCGATGACGTGACGCGCTCCTCGCGAGTTGCGGTGGACACCCGCTACGTGTGTTGGGGCGCCGGCATCGTAGATTTAGACAACGACGGCTATCCCGACCTTTTCGTGGCCACTGGGAACGTTTACCCGGAAGTGGAACGCAAATTGCCGCAATACCCCAACAAATCACCGCGAGCAGTGTATCGAAATCTCGGCGACCGCACGTTCGAAGAATTGGGGCAAGAGGCTGGTCCAGGCGTGACCGACGCGCACTGCAGCCGCGGTTGCGCATTCGGTGATTTCGATAACGACGGAGACATCGACATTCTGATCGTCAATCTGAATGAATCGCCATCGCTTTTGCGAAATGACATGAAGCAGAAACAGAACTGGATCAAGGTCAAACTAGAGGGCGTCAAGTCAAACCGCAGTGCGATCGGAGCGCGCGTCGTGGCCCATTATGGGGGTACGGCACAGGCCCAAGCCGTGGTTAGCCAGTCCAGCTTTTACTCGTGCAGCGATTCACGCCTGCATTTTGGCCTGGGTGCATTCAGTTCGGTGGATCTCGACATCTACTGGCCCAATGGCCTGCGCGAGCAATACAAGAAGATTCCCGCCAACCAACTCATCACCCTGCGCGAAGGATCGGGAATTATCAGCAACAAGGGCTGGGCCCGCGCCTAAGAGCAAGGGATAAATGCCACCACTGATTCTCAACATCAGAAACTAGCGCGGAGGTGGAGCTGAAAGTATCGTGGACTAAACTGCCCTGTTGCTTGACCAAAGTTCGCGGCCGACATCGAGTTTGAGACATTATTCAAGTTGACTCGATTGAATAGATTAATAACTTCACCTCTAACCTCGAATTTCAACTTGTCCTCGAAGGTGAACACTCTCTCAACGGTGAGATTGAGGTTATTGTATCCCGGGTTGTCGTAGGTATTCCGACCAAGGTTCCCTTCCATTCCAAGAGAAGGTGCCGGGAAATGTGCCGCAGCAGCGCCACCTGCTGGTGAGCCAAAGATTCCGTTCAAAAAATCTTTCTTGTTTTCTCCACTCAGGTGCCGCCCAAACGAGGGCACGTTGGGAATGTCCATGTTGTTGCCATCTCCGTTATAGTCACCGCCGCTATTTCCTACAATGGTGTTGCCCTCAGGACAACCACCACTAACGGGGGTTGCGTTTCCGCCGCAGATGGGAGAGAAGGCTGCCGTATTTACGACTGTGAACGGCAGACCCGTTTGCAAGATCCAAACACCGCCGAACTGCCATCCCCCGAGGATATTCCTGAGTACTGCGCTGGTGTAGTGGTTGGGCGCCATCCAGACTCCAACAGCCGAAAACTGCTGGCGGATATCGTAGTCTGACCGGCCGCGCTGCGCGTGAAAATTGCCATTCTGATAGATGGGTCCACTTTGAGTCGTAGGCACGACCGATCCCTGGTCAATCGAGCCGGAATTACTTAGAGGCTCGTCCAATGCTTTTCCGTAGGTGTAAATACCTCGGATTGCCAGACCGTGCGAGAAGGGGCGCGCCAGAGACAACGAACCGAAGTTGCCGACTGACTTGCCATCGGACGTCGCGTAGGCAATTGTGGCAAAGTTCGGGTTGAGACGCGTCAAGGATCCGTTGTTAACAATCAAATCGCCTGCGAAGCGGTTCAAGTCCTCGTTGTAGACAGGTAGATGATGAGCCACTGACGCCGAATAGTTCACTTCGAGAATGAGGTTGTTTCGTAGCTGCTGTTGTAAGCTCAACGTCCATTCGTAGACTCTCCCCAGCTTATACTCGGGAGTGTACCCACCAACATTCGATCTCTGGCCAGTAACCCCTCCTGCCTCGTTCAGGGTCACGCGGCTCGTGTCGACGACCGGACAAGATACTTCAAACCGGTTGGGAGGGCTACAGAATTGGAACACCGGTTGGGTACCCGACCGCACATCGAGAGACGGCGTGAACACGTTCGGCAGGTTGCCCGCCACGAGGTCCGTAATGTGGAGGTAAGGGGGCTGGTCCGTGAACATCCCGAATCCTCCGCGAAGCGCCGTCTTGCCCGTTCCGAAGACATCCCAGGAGAACCCCACGCGCGGCGTGAGGCCCCAAATATTGTGATCCAGGACGTTGTCGTTCCGAGTTAACCCTGCTTTGCCACCCGCAATCGTGGGCCCCCATGTAGCGCCCTGTCCAAGGGTGAAATTGGTCAATTGAGGGCTGAGGATCGAAAAGAAGTTGACCATCGCGTCGTATCGAAGGCCTGCATCCAACATGAACCTCGGGTTGACCTTCCAGGCATCCTGAACAAAAAAACCCTGGTAGAGTTCGCGATACCGGCGATCATAAGACGCTTGCTGGTGGGAGATCAGATTCACCGGCGTAGCACTCTCTGAAACTGCCTCATCCTGCACGAAGTCGAGCAAGCTGTTGAAGTTATAGGTTGGACGACCGAACGCGCCGCTCTGCTGGTCGTTCTCCCGGGTATTCATGAAATCAGCCCCGAATTTGAGAGTGTGCCTGCCGATGATGGCCGTCATGACATCGCGCCAGCCGACCGTCGTCTGAACGAAGTTTCCCGGTCCCCACCCTGCAAATCCGCTTGCTCCGTTCACGTTAATGTAGGGAATCTGAAGTGCGGGAACCGGCTTAAATGCGCCCTGCGGCCGGACAACACTCGCCCCGGCTTGATTGAGAAGGCGAGGGGAGAATGTGTGTGTCCAGTTGATATTGACGAAATCGGCGGGGGCAGTGAATGGGAGATTCATCGCTGGCCGTACTCCCGTAGATCTCGTGTCCGTGCTCAGCCGCATGGCATCCACGTAAAGTCGATCGTTTTTGCGGAAATAATCGTCAACCCGGATGCTCCATTGATAGCCATTCCGGGGTATGGAGTAGCTGTAGTTCGCTGTTCCGACCACGTTCAACGTGGGCGAGATTCCCGCTGGCGGTGCGAAGAAGCCGGGCGTGGATGCTTCGTACTCACTCACTGTTTGAAGATGGGAGGTTGGAGCAAGGATGGGCGGCGCCAGCGTCATGGCCTTGGTGGCTACGTTGTTTGGGAGGTTCGTCTGGGCATAGGCCAGGAAGTCCGGTGTCTCAAAGATGGCCTGACCGCTGCTCGTGGTACTGGAACGGAGTACATCGACAGCTCCAAAGAAGAACAGCTTATTCTTAAGAATCGGCCCCCCGATGGTGCCGCCTGCCTCATTCCTGTGGAAGGGCGGGAGCTTTGATTCAAACTCAGTCCGGGCAGAAAGTGTGTCGTTCGTAAAATAGTAGTTCACAGAGCCATGGTAGGAATTCGTTCCCGACAGAGTGTAAATACCAACTGAAGCGCCGGCATTTCTTCCCTTCTGAGCATCAAAATCGTTGGTGTTGATGTCGATCGATTGAATCGTGTCTGGAATGGGAGAGATTGACGCCCCGCCGCCACGCGATGGCTCGTTGACAGTAGCGTCGTCGATCTGGAAGCCATTCTGCTCCTGGCGCAGCCCAGCGGCGTTGATGTTGATCGTAAATGCGTTCTGAAAGTTATCGATCGAAGTTACAGCGGTTCCCGTCATTCCGGGCGTCAGGGAAGCAAGGGACCAGACGTTTTGGCCTGGGAGGGGCACTTGCTGCACGGTAGCATCGCCGATGACAGAGCCGGTCGTCGGGGTGACAAGATCGACGGAGGTTTCGGTGGCCAGGACTTCGAACTTCTCAGACGCTGCCCCGACCTTAAGCGCCGCGGCCAGAGTGCGCACTTCGCCCACCTGGAGGGTGAGGCCGACTTGGCGCCAGGTCTCGAACCCGGTCATCTGGATTTCGACCGTATAGATGGATGCGGCGACGCTGTCGATCCGGAAGAATCCGGAGTCGTTGGTGGTGGTCTCTTTCGCGACGCCGAGGCGGGTATCGGTCGCCGTGACTTTCGCTCCTGCAACCACGGCCCCGGTTGAGTCGTGAACGGTGCCCTCAATTCCGCTTGAGAACTGAGCGAACGCAGACGCTCCCCCCAAGCCGAGAACGAGCAGCAGGAGGATGCTGCGGAGTGTCGACCGTTTCATTTCCGGTCACCAGTTCATCCACTTAATGCATTGCCTTTTTCGGAGCTTGACTACCCAACTTGAATACCCAATGGAACACGGGGTTTTTCTTAGTTGAACCGCCACGCGATTCCAACCCAACGGTGGTTGGCTTAAGCTCGATCCGATACAGTACCGAAGCATGACGCCGAAACTCGGGTCTTCAGGATGCGCAGATTGTAGAGAATCAACGGTCCAAAGTCGAGCGAAAGTCGGGCATTCCTGAAACCGAGCTGACCCCATTCGCGTGTTGCCGATGCTGTCCAGACTCGAATACCCTGATTGTCGGCAACGGCCATGGAATTACGTATGTCTCTTGTCCAACGCAGCTATGTTCGTCCGGAAGGCGAGAAACGAAGGGCCATGAACCGCGGCACAGTTGATTCGCCGAATCGCGAAACGGAAACCGACGCACCTTGTCCTGCCGGGACTACCAAAAAAATGGCGCAAAAAGCAGTCGTTGTGATTTCGATCTGTTTCTTCTCGGGAACCCTGTGCACTGCAATCGGACAACAGCCAACTCCATCCGTTACTGCCATCGAGTCGCTCATTCGTGCCCGGCAATACGACCAGGCGCTCGCGCTGACCCGGTCCGCACTCGAACAAAGGCCGACGGACTTCCGCCTGTGGACTTTGGAGGGAATCATCTTCTCCATGCAGGACAAGACACAGCCTGCGCAAAGCGCATTCAAAAAGGCTCTCTGGATCTCACCGCAATATGCGCCGGCGCTCAAGGGTGAAGTTCAGATCCTCTATCACCAAGGCGATAATCGCGCCATTCCATTACTTGAGCGCATTCTGAAAGATGATCCGAAAGACCAGACGGCGCATCAAATGCTGGCTTTGCTCGAAAGGAAGGAAGACAGATGCGAGCCGGCTGTGGTGCACTTCGCAGCCAGCCAGGATGCAACCGAAAAACACACCGAGTCGCTTGAGGCGTACGGCTATTGCCTGGTCCAATTGAAGAAGTTTCAGGATGCCATTCCGGTATTTGAAAAGCTCATCACGCTCCTTCCGAATCGTACGTATCCGAGGTACGATTTAGCCGTTGTTCAGGTGGCTAGTAAACAAAACGAAGACGCTCTGAAGACTCTCGAACCCCTGCTCACACCCGATCAGTCTGATCCGGATATCCTGAGCCTCGCCTCGCAAGCAGCCGAAGCGATCAAGGACACTGCCAAAGCGGTAGCCCTTTTACGAGAGGCAATTGTCCTGGGCCCTACAACGCAGGACTACTACATCGCTTTTGCAGCACTATGCCTCGATCACGAGTCATTTCAGGTGGGCATCGATATGGTCAATGCCGGTCTCTCGCGCATTCCCAATGCAGCACGTCTGTATCTCTCGCGCGGACTTTTGTACGCGGAAGAAGACGAATACGAGAAGGCAGAAGCAGACTTTGCCCGTGCAGAGCAACTTGATGCAAATCAGAGCATGAGTTCCTATGCCGCTGATCTCGCACAGGTGCAGAAGAACAATCCAGACGAGGCGCTGCGGCGAGTACGGCTCCAGTTGAGGGCTCATCCCGACAGCGCACTCCTGCACTACCTGCTCGCACAATTACTCATGAAGAATCCGGCCACGGATTCAGATGCGGCCTACCGAGAGGCAATGAAGGAGGATTTGCGCGCGCTTGAATTGAAGCCCGACCTGGTGAGCGCCAGAAACCTGATGGCCAGTATGCACATGCAAGCGGGCCAATACGAAAAGGCAATCGAGCAGTGCCGAGCCGTGCTCCAGTATGCTCCGAACGACGAGACCGCAACCTATCACCTCATCATCTCCTTGAGGCATGTCGGGAAAAAGGATGAACTACAGCCGCTCGTGAAGCGTCTCGCCGAACTCCACCAACATTCGCTCCAGAATGAGACCGACCGAAAGCGCTACACACTCGTGGAACAACTTCCCACTGCCAACTCAGGCCCACCCAACGAGTGATTCTCTAGCCAAAAAGCGCAGCTCTCAATGTACGAGCAAGTTTGTTTCGAGATGAGCCCCGATCGGCGAAGCCGACCCAGATGGCCAGTGATTTGTATACCGAAGAGTTAACAATCAGATTAAGATGTATCGATTATGGGGAAAGGGCGCACGCACGTCGTCCTCTCGCTGGGCATCCTGCTGACGTGCTGCGCTTGCTCATTTGCTTCGGACCCCTCAGTGAAGGCCGGCTTCCCCGGGCACCGTGAAGGGACAGCTGACTCGACTTCCCGCCACTTTCAGAATATCCAAGCTCAGGGCGGCCAGGCTCCGGGGAGAGACCTCAAATTCACCCACCTCACCACCAACGATGGCCTATCCGACAATCGAATCAATTCGATTTTGCAGGATCGCCGCGGCTTTATATGGTTTGCCACCGAGGACGGACTCGATTGCTACGATGGCAACACGTTCGTCGTGTACAAAAACAATCCAGCCGATCCGAATACGTTGAGCGCCAACTTGATTCAGAATCTGATTGAAGACGGCCACGGCAATCTGTGGATAGGCACCTGGGGTGGGCTCGACAAGTTCGATCCAACCACCGAACGCTTTACCCACTACCGCTACAACCCCGACAACCCCAACAGCATTAGCGGCGATCGGGTTAAGAGCCTCGCCCGAGACAGTCACGGTTATCTCTGGGTTGGCACCGTAGACGACGGCCTGAACAAACTTGATCCTGCCACTGAAACCTTCACTCGCTATCGCAATGATAGCGATGGCCAATTTGTTGGGGAGATCAATTCCATTATCGAGGACAGCCATCGGGATATCTGGTTTGCCGGCCCGCGCGGTCTGTTCCATTTGAGCCCACAAACCGGACAGATCACTCGCCTGCCTGCAAGCATTGATCGCTTAGCCGTGGATTATCTCCATGAAGACAAGGCCGGCAATCTCTGGATGCTTGCCTATTCTCCGGTCGCGCTACTGGTCAAATACGATCGTCAAGCAGAGCGATTCACTGCCTATCCATTTGGGAAAGGCGCTGTCGGCATACCCTTTAGCAACATTCTAGCGGACGGGCAGAATGGATTGTGGGCGGCATCGAGCCGGGGGCTTTATCACTTCGATCTGCAAACCGAACAGTTCACGTATCGCTTTCAACACGACGAGACCAACCCGGACAGCCTCAACGATAACAGCGTTTCCTCAATTTATCGGGATAGGGCCGGCGTGCTATGGGTAGGCACGGAAACTGGAGGACTTAATGTTCTCGATTTCCGGCAAGGACAGTTCGGTTCTTACCGGCATCGTCCCGGTAGCCCGGGTAGTCTATCGCCCGGATTGGTCAGTGCGATACATCAAGACCGCAACGGCATTTTGTGGGCAGGTTTCACTCCCTTCGCCCTGGATCGATTGGATCAAAAGACGGGGCAAGTCACCCATTATCTTCCAGGCTCGGGGAGCAAGAACGCGCTCGGCAAAGGCGGTCATCTTGCTGGCATTTACAGAGACGCTCAGGGTTATCTCTGGTTGGGTGGCTGGGGCGTTCTGGACCGGTTCGATGAGGGAAGCGGACAGTTTACACATTACCATCACAAGCCCGATGATCCCAATAGCTTACTTTCCCAGGAGATTCTCTGCATCTATGAAGATAGAAGCGGCAGGCTATGGGTGGGCCAGGTTAGCGGTCTCAGCCGTTTTGATTCAGCGACAGAGAAGTTCATCAACTACCAGAATAATCCGGCTGACCCGGCTAGCTTGGGGAGCAATGGCGTCAACGCCATCTATCAGGACCGGTCTGGCACGCTGTGGTTTGGGACGTGGAAGGGCACTTTGAGCCGATTCGACGACAAGACGAACACCTTTGTGAACTTGAGGGCTGACTCGCGTGACCGTCACAAACTCAGCGGTGGCCGCATTCATGCCATCCACGAAGACAAGGCCGGAACATTGTGGTTGGGAACCGGGGATGGACTGTACCGGTATAACCGGGAAAACGAAACGTTTACCCACTACACGGAGTATCAGGGCCTGCCCAGCGACGTCATTCAGTGCATTCTGGATGATCGGAGCGGCAGGCTTTGGCTCGGCACCAAGAAGGGGATATCCCGGTTCGATCCTCACAACGAGACGTTCAGAAACTATGATGAATTCGACGGCTTGCCGGGCAACGAGTTCAGTGAGGGTTGTTACGAAGACAGCCAAAGCGGGGAGATGTTTTTTGGCGGTAACAACGGGATTACCACTTTCTTTCCTGAAAATATCCGGGACAATCTTTACGTGCCCCCGGTCGTGCTAACGAGTTTCAAGATCTTTAATCAACCCGTTCCCATCGGCCCCAAGTCGGTGCTCAAGAAAGCCATCCCATACGCCGATTCCTTGACTCTCTCCTACCGCGACAATGTCTTCTCGTTTGAATTTGCAGCCTTGAGCTACGCAAATTCCCAGAAGAACCGTTATCGATATAAGCTCGAGGGCCTAGAACCTGGCTGGAACCAGGTGGGCAGCAAGCAACGCTTGGCTACTTACACCAATTTGGATCCCGGCAAGTATGTTTTTCGCGTGCAGGCATCAAACAGCGATGGCGTGTGGAGCGAGGAAGAGGTGTCGCTGCCCATTCTCATCACGCCGCCCTGGTGGAGAACCAACTGGTTCCGCGCCCTCTTTGCGGTCGTCGTTTTGACATTGCTTTGGGCCGCGTACCACATGCGGGTACGGCGACTGGCGGCGCAATTCAACCTGCGTCTGGAAGAGCGGGTAAGCGAGCGCTCACGGATTGCTCGGGACCTGCACGACACCCTCTTGCAAAGTTTCCAGGGGCTCGTCTTCCGCTTTCAGGCGGTTCGCAATCAGCTCCCGAATCGTCCCGAGAAAGCATGTGAAGTTCTGGATAGCGCGCTGATTTCCGCAGATCAGGCAATCGCGGAAGGTCGTAGCGCCATTCAGGAACTACGTTCGGGGTCATCCCAGGAAAGCAACCTCGAACAGAGGCTACTGGTAATAGGTCGCGAACTGGCGTCCTCGCAAAACGGTGAACACGGTTCGCCGCCTCTGCGGGTGATTGTCGAGGGCAACCGACGAGCGAAGCGGGCGATGCTCAGAGAAGAAATCTATCGAATCGCACGAGAGTTCCTGCGAAATGCTTACCGGCACGCACAAGCACGGAGTATTGAAGCCGAGCTGCGCTACGATGATGATGCTTTTCTGTTGATCGTACGAGATGATGGAAAAGGAATCGATCCCAAGGTGCTGAAAGATCACGGTCGCGCCGGCCATTGGGGCCTGCCGGGCCTGTATGAACGGGCAGAAGGAATTGGAGCCCGATTGGATATTTGGAGCGAAGCGGGCGCCGGCACAGAGGTCCGGTTGACAGTTCCAGCCTCTATCGCCTATGAAAAATCTGGCGACGGGAGTAGATTTAAGCTGTTCCGGAAAAAGAGGATTCATGAGCACCGGTCGTAGTTCGATTGGAGGTTCGATTCGGATCATGACTGTTGATGATCATCCTCTCTTGCGTCAGGGGATTGCGACACTCCTCGAGGCTGAGGCAGATATGGAAGTTGTGGCAGAGGCATCGGACGGGGAGGAGGCCGTCGCGCAATTTCGATTGCACCGCCCGGACGTGACCCTGATGGATATTCAGATGCCCAATGTAAACGGCATTGAAGCCATCAGCCGGATCAGAAGCGAATTCGCGGATGCCAAGATATTGGTGTTGTCGACCTATGCCGGTGATGTTCAAATCCTACACGCGATCAAGGCGGGTGCACGCGGGTACCTGCTGAAAGGGAACGTCCGCACAGAACTGCTGGAGGCGATACGCACCGTTCATGCCGGGCGCAAGCGAATACCGCCCGAAATTGCGGCGGAACTGGCTGAGCACGCCGCCGACGATCAGCTGAGTTCGCGCGAAATAGATGTCCTTCGTCTAATTGGCGAAGGCAATGCCAATAAGCAAATCGCCGACAAACTCTCGATCGGAGAAACCACCGTCAAGAACCACGTCTCGAACATTCTCTCCAAGCTAAGCGCAAACGATCGGGCGCACGCGGTCACCATTGCCCTGCAGCGCGGGATAATCGAACTAGAAGAGCACAAACGGTAGGACTGGAAAACCCTACTCTTAACCCTTTCGATGTCGTTTAAGGATCAACTGGCATGAGGCCAGCATCGGGAAAACAAACTAGTGGCGTCGAGGCTATCCATCATTCCAAGTTCGTGATCGGGATCATCTCGCACTCGTTCTCGAGGTTAAAGGCGAGCGCATGCGGACGAGACTATTACGTTTAATGGTCTTCGGCTTTGAGGGTGCAAGAATGGCTTCCCGGCGACCTCTTCTGCTTTGCCTTGAATGGAGTGGCTGCGTCATTCTCGGCGTATTTTGTCTCCTCGTCCTTTCGGCAGCCCAAGCTTGCAATAAGACCAACCAGGTTGCTCCGGAAATGGTGCTCACCATCATCGACCAGTCCTGGCTCGACAAACCATCTCAAGCACTTCTCAGCGAGGAACTGAAGCAGTTCACCCAGGAGACCGGTATTCGGGTTCAGGTCCTGCCCGCACCGGAAGTGGCACTAGAGCAACTGGACACATGGCGCAACCTGCTGGAAAAGGGAGCTAAGGTCCCGGACGTTTATGGCATCGACGTTATCTGGCCGGGGATCCTGGCCGACAATCTCGTCGATCTCAAAGCCTACGTGCCTGAGCAGGAAATCGCAGCGAAATTCCCGGAACTCATCCGGAACAATACTGTCAACGGCAGGCTTGTGGCTTTGCCGTACAACCTCGGGGAAGGCTTGCTTTTTTACCGGGTCGATCTGCTGCACAAGTATGGATACTCTGTGCCGCCGAAAACATGGGATGAACTGGAGAAGATGGCGAAGCGTATTCAGGCTGGTGAGCGCGCTCAGGGGAATAAGGATTTTTGGGGCTATGTCTGGCAGGGGGCGCCTTCTGAGGCTCTGACCTGCAATGCGCTGGAATGGCAGGTCTCGGAGGGCGGTGGCACCATTCTCGATGAGAACGGAAGGATTACCGTAAACAATCCGCAGTCCATTGCTGCCTGGGAGAGGGCTGCGCGCTGGGTTGGGTCAATTTCGCCGACGGGAGTAACCGCGTACACGGAGGGAGATACCTTCAACATCTGGCAAACGGGAAAAGCTGCCTTCATGCGCAACTGGCCGAACGCCTACGTGGCCGCCCGCGATGAAAACTCGCCCACCAGAGATCAGTTCGATGTGGCTCCTCTGCCTGCAGGGAGGGCTGGTTCGGCCGCAACTTTGGGAGGACAGGGCTATGGTGTTTCGCGCTATTCGTTGCACCCGCGCGAGGCCACGATGTTGGTTCGCTTTTTGACCAGTCGCAATGAGCAAGCCAGGAGATGCCGCAGGTCCTCGAATCCGCCGATCATACCTGAGCTATACAAGGATCCCGAAATCCTGGCGCGAAACCCCGTTTTCTCGACAATCTTGCTGGCTTATCGCCAGGGTGCAGCGGTGCGGCCGTCTACGGTGGCCGGCAAAAAGTATCCCGACGTCTCGCGCGCCTACTTTGAAGAGGTGCATGCCGTACTCACCCATAAAAAAGTGGCGCCACAAGCTGCAGCCGACTTGCAACAGGAGTTAGCGCAGATACTCGACAATAAAGCGGTTACTACGAAAGCAAGTGTTCCTCAGCGGCCTGTTGCCCTACGTCGGTGAAATCCGAGGATAAATGTTTAGGCAAATCGCAGGGCCGATTCGAACGA
The DNA here is from genome assembly GCA_963708335.1 of uncultured Acidobacteriaceae bacterium. GTDB lineage: Bacteria > Acidobacteriota > Terriglobia > Terriglobales > Acidobacteriaceae > Sulfotelmatobacter. Next base: position 1,940,389 of record OY970205.1, read on the forward strand.
TGAGAACCGCGTGGCACAGACTCGCAAACCTGTTTCCTCGAAGCGATCTGAAAATCGGTGCACGTCTGACTACGTGTTTTCTGACGATTGTCATATTGATGATCGCTGGTGATGCCGTATCCATCTGGCAGCTCCGTCAACTTGAAGCTCACACGCAAATGCTGGGAACAGCCGATAAGGTATCGTCGGCTATTGTACGTCTGCATCTGGACGTGAATAGCTTCAGCGGCCGGGTGGCCGTACTGACGCGCGGTCACGATGCTCGTCAATTCGCAAACGAAGCGGCTTTGCTCCGAGAGACGTTTCTGCGCCATATCCGAGACGCAGAACAAATACTCAACTCTTCGTCGGAGATCGCGCAGGACGCCTTCACCTCAAGCACCCTGGAGACTCTCAAGGCGACCTTGCCCACCCAAATTGACAGTGAGATCGAACTGGCGAATGCGGGCGATTGGCCTGCGATTCAGCTCCGATTGACAGGACAAATCCAGGATGTGATCGATCTGAGTTCGTCGCTGGTGGAGGGCGTGGAGGAGCGAGCATTTCAACAACGCTCGAAGGTAAACGAACAGACCGAGCAGGTGCGCCATCGTCTTTTCATAGTGGTCCCAGCCGCCTGGATGCTGACTTTGTTGGTGGCCGCCGCTTTGGGCTGGTACGTCACCAGGACTATTACTGTACCGCTGTCTGAACTCACGCTTGGCGCAGAGGCGCTGGCGCACCGCGATTTTCGCTACCAAGTCAATGTCGCTGGAAATGACGAATTGGCGGTCCTTGGCAAGGCATTCAACCATGCCGCCCTTCAACTCGATAATCAGTTCGAGAAGACTCTGGAGGTGCGGGTCGCCGAGCGCACGCGGATCGCGCGGGACCTTCATGACACTCTGCTGCAAAGCTTCCACGGACTGTTGTACCGCTTCCAGGCGGCTCGCTTTATGTTTCCTGAGCGAATGGAGGAAGGAATTCAATCGCTGGATGCTGCACTGGTTCGTACCGAGCAGGCGTTGGAGGAGAGCCGGAATTCGATTCAAGGATTACGTCTCGGCCTCTCCGCCGAAAGCGACCTGGATCAGATGTTGATTGTAACGAGCCAGGAACTATCTTCCAGCCATACTGGCGAGGACGGCTCGCCGCAGTTCAAAGTGATCGTGGAAGGCGAGCGTCAAGGCCTTTCTCCAATGATCAAGGAGGAGATCGGTCAAATTGCGCGAGAACTGATCCGCAATGCTTTCCGGCACGCACGCGCGCATGAGATTGAAGCTGAGTTACGCTATGACACTGACGTTTTCCGCCTGGTTGTACGGGATGATGGAAAGGGCATCGCGCCAGAGATTCTGAGAGATGGCGGGTGTGCTGGACACTGGGGGATGCCGGGGGTTCATGAACGCGCCCATGGAATGGGAGCTCGACTGGAATTCCGGAGCCAAGCAGGAGCGGGTACGGAAGTTCGATTGACCCTTCCTGCAGCGATTGCTTATGAGGGTCGCGGAGTGGCGCTCGATTGAGAGTGTTCGCCGGAACGGGAGGACCAATGGGGAGCAGCCCTAATTTGATTCGGATCCTAACTGTTGATGACCATCCCTTGTTGCGCGAAGGGATCGCGTTCCTGGTAAAGAGTCAGCAAGACATGGAACTGGTCGCCGAGGCCTCCGACGGGGAGGAAGCCATCGAACAATTTCGGCGGCATCGCCCGGACGTCACACTGATGGATCTTCGTATGCCGAATTTAAACGGTACGGAAGCAATTAGCCGCATCAGGAACGAATCTCCCGAGGCCAAGATCATAGTTCTGTCGACCTATGCCGGTGATGTCGAGGTGCTGAGAGCCATCAAAGCAGGTGCTCGCGGGTACATAGTCAAGGGACACGTACACAGAGAGCTGTTGGACGCGATCCGGAGCGTCCACGCCGGACACAAGCGAATCCCGCCCGAGATTGCGGCGAAACTGGCCGAGCACGCTGGCGACGATCAGCTGAGTTCGCGCGAAATTGATGTGCTTCGTTTGATTGGCGCAGGCAATGCCAATAAACAAATCGCGGACAAGCTCTCGATCGAAGAAACAACGGTTAAGAACCACATCTCGAACATTCTCTCCAAGCTGGGTGCCAACGACCGGGCTCATGCCTTTACCATTGCGCTACGGCGCGGGATTATCGAGCTGGAGGTGCGCCAGAAGTAGGGCTCGGAAACCCTCCTTTTAACCCTTTCGCAGTTCTTCCGAAGGAAAGTAGCCTGAGCATGGGAGAACAGGTCTTGCAACGTCTCTTTTCTACATTCGCAGAGGGTTGGCCCGGGGCAGGTCTCTTACTTCAGCGCGTGCTGACGAGCACGATTCTGGTCTATTACGGGGCTTCGCATCTCATTGAAAACGCTAGATTGGCGCCGAGCCTCCCTTATTTGATTGCGGCTGTCGCGGGCGTACTTCTCCTTCTGGGGCTCTGGACGCCGGTCGCGGGAATTACGATTGCCACTGTCGAGGTCTGGATATCTTTGGCTTGGTCCGGGAATTCGCTCATTGCCGTCGTACTAGCTGGGATGGGCGCTGCGGTGGCGATGATCGGGCCCGGAGTCTGGTCCATTGATGCCCGACTCTACGGCAGAAAACACCTCCAAGACCCCCGACACTAGACAACGCCCAATCCCCCCAAAAGAGTAACGTTCAATCCCCCAAAAGTATGCAAGCTTCCCCTCCAGGAAGTACAAGCAGGCGACGACACCATATTCCTAGACCGCAATCACCCGATCTGACCTTGTGAGCAGACGCGAGTTATTCCACAATCCATGGCATGAAACAAAGACCTCAGTTGAGTCTCGAATCAGCGAATGTGGAATCCGCCCTGATAGCGACGGATAAAAGCAGCAAACATCTGGCACCGCCCCGCGCACCGAGATTCAACAGGCTCCAGGAGATTGTCATGGCAAAAGTAATTGAGTTTTACATACCGAAAAACTTTCGAAAATCGTTAAGGACGGTGGCTCAGCCGCAACTCGGAAGAATCATCGAGTTTTGCCCACAGACGAAGAGATCAGCTTAGCTACTGTCCACCTTTGCGGATTGAGGAGGAAATATGACATTCATTCCCACACAAACCGGCTTTATGCGTCTGGAAGATTCCGAAAAACTGTTACGCGCTATCTTCCCAAACTATCCAAGCCTGGAACCGCGCTATCCCGCGCCACCTCTGGAATCAATAGCCCAGGCCAGCGCACCTCGGAGCAATTAGCCATGTTTTCGATCACTGCTGAAAGCTGCCGCAGGTTCTCACTTGCCGAAATTCTCATCATGGCGGCTATGAACATGGAAAGCACCCGCTTGGCGTCCGGAGGCCGCGTCGGATCTGTGACTGCGGCAAAGCAAAGAGCATATCTCTCTGCTAGTCACTTTCTTCATACCAAAGTTTGCAAAGCACTTTAGGTGTAAAGGTAAAGAGGAGACTATGGCACACGCGACTGTTGCATTCACAGACTTCGAAGGCTTCGCAGAAACAGGTTTTCCCAAAGTGAGCAGGCTCGAAGCCGATCAGTTCTATTTCGAGCCAGAAATCAGCTCCGAGTGCTGCTTCGAAGACATTGTCGGCACGAGCGCAGCCCTCCGGAAAGTGCTGGATCAAGTCGCGATTGTTGCGCCCACCGATTCCACAGTGCTACTTCACGGTGAGACAGGAACGGGCAAGGAGTTGATTGCACGCGCTATTCACAATCTCAGTTCCCGGCGCGAGCGTACTTATGTGCGCATGAACTGCGCCGCTATTCCCTCGGGACTGCTGGAAAGCGAACTGTTCGGACACGAGAAGGGAGCCTTCACCGGAGCTCTGATCCAAAGAAAGGGCCGCTTCGAAGTGGCCGATGGGGGCTCGCTCTTTCTGGACGAGATCGGCGACATCAGCCTGGAGTTGCAGCCGAAACTATTGCGTGCCATTCAGGAGCAGGAGTTCGAGCGGCTGGGAAGCTCCAGGACAATGCAGGTCAATGTGCGTATCATCGCCGCGACCCATCGTGATCTGGGGGCCATGATTCGGGAGGAGAAGTTTCGGGAGGATCTCTTCTATCGATTCAACGTCTTCCCGATCGAGATCCCGCCACTGCGCGAACGGCGCGAGGACATTCCTTTGCTGGTGAACTATTTTGTGTTGAAGCTAGCTGGGCGGATGAGAAAACGGATTACGTCGATATCTAGACGCGCAATGGAGGTGTTAACGAACTGCGCGTGGGAAGGTAATGTCAGGGAACTGGCAAACTTCATTGAACGCGCCGTGATTCTTACCCCAGGTGAGAAGTTACAGGTGCCGATTGCTGAGCTTCGCCCCCCTTCCGAAATAAGTGTTTCCACCAGTTCGAGCGCTAGCTTTCGACAAGCGGAATGCAGTGTGATCATCCAGGCTTTAAGAGCCGCATCGGGACGCGTAGCAGGCAACGGCGGAGCCGCCGAACGGCTCGGACTAAAACGTACGACTTTACAAAACAAAATTCGCCGCCTCGGCATCACGAAAGTTCAATATTAGGACCAGCCGATCATTTGTATCTATTCAATGGGATGAAAGGAGTTCAATATGTCGTTTGAGGCAGTGTGGGGATTCGACCCCGATAAGGTGATTCAAGCTGTGAGTTCGCCATCGTCCGAGATAGAAACGGACAAATTCACCTATAGCGCAGAGGAGCAGCGAGCTGCGCGCATACCGTCTGATCTGCACGCGCAGGTTTATGAGCTCCGCCGAATGTATCGATTGTGATGCCGTTGGTCGAAAATTTCCGCACGTAGCCCCACCGATGTACTCCCCTGAGCGGCCATTTCGATAGATGGCCGCCCCTCCTCATCCCAAGCCCGAAGCAGATCCAGACTCTAGTTCAGGTTTCAAAGCCAAATGACTCAGGGTACAGCCATGCACGAGAAGCACTAATCGAACGTTTGACGCTCTTCAGACAATGGGGTAGAACTCATGACGCAAAAGAAGGATCAGAGACTGAGTGATGGCAGAAATCGTTTCTCATCTGTTGCGACTGGCCAACGTGGCTGCTTCGTTAGCCGGGCCGGGAACAAGTTCGGGCGTGCGTGTGCCGACCGCATACTTCCATGATTCGGTAATGGATCGGATCAGCACTTAGGCCTATTTCCTCGGAGGCGTTGGTATGACTTCTGGTTCGCCGAACTCGTCGAGAAATTTCATGACTGCTCTTCCACGCTGTACCCTTTGACTTCTTGCATAGCAGCTTCCGGTTCTCCCAACATGCGAAGTGTCCGCATGCGATCCAGGGCGTCGTCCTCGCTGATCTTGCTAATGGCGAACCCAACATGGATGAGCACCCAATCCCCCGCAACCGGGGGATTATTTTGCAAAAACCCCAGGTCCACGTTGCGGCGCACGCCAACCGCCTCGACCAACGCCGTGTTGGGCTGGTCCAAAGAGATGTCGACTATTCTTCCGGGGATTGCAAGGCACATTCAGGTGCAAGTTTGCAATTCTGAGTCCACTACCTGCAATTCGCTCAGGCGCACTGCTCCGGACATTTGGATTATCAAGAAGGTTGGCGGTGTCACCCTATCACCGCGATTCGCTGCAGTAATGGGTCCACTTCTCCGGTGATCCGATGCCCAACCTAGGTCATTGCCCCCCAATGGGCACGGCAAGTCGATACTCGTTATTAGAAACGAGTTCGTCAGTGTGTTGCATTCCATAACACTTCCGATTTCGAAGATGGCTTTCTTACCGCCAGATACCGATCTTGATATCGCATTGCACTAAATATGGGACAGCAGCGTGACATCCTCCGACTTTGCAGCTGATATTAGCTGCGCTCATGTCAGGCAAACTTTGGTACACCTCGTGCAGTGCTCTTGGACTAAGAGCTTGTGTCGAATACCACGCACGCCAGCTCAAAAGTGATGATTTTCTTACAGGAGAACATATGAATTTATCAACTCGACATCTCTTAATCGCGGGAGTAGCGATGGCGATCGTCGTATTTGGGGCTACCACACCGTCACACGCACAAGCGCTCGGATGGGAGGGCGAAACAGGCGTGTTCGTAACGCCCCTTGCCTACACTGCCGCCTCCGAGACTGAGAAAATCCATCCCGTTGTTGGCTACCACTACCTAAACGCGGGTTCGGTCATCGGAGACTTCCACGAGGCCTCCATCACAATTGGTTTCCTGAAGCGTTTCGAAATGGGCTATACGCACGAGTTTCATACCCAGGGCGATGATAAGGGCTTGAGCCCACTCTGGCAGAACGGCTTCGAGATTTTCCATGGCAAGGCAATGCTGATCCCGGAAAAGGGAAAATGGATCCCGACGATCTCGGTGGGCTTCATGGCTCGCCAGAACGTGCGCAACGTCGGCAACTTGAAATTTGTTTCCAGCGGCGGTATCAGCGCAACCGACTCCGGCAAGTCCAACGGCGACATCTACATGGTTGCCTCCAAGCAGATCTCCCAGCTAAAGCGGCTTCCAATCATTCTGACCGGCGGTGTGCGGGGTACGAACGCAGTACTCTGGGGTATGGGCGGAAACGCTCCCGATTGGAAAGCACGAGCCTTCGGTTCGATCGCCATACCTTTCAAACTACCCGGCGGGCACTCGATCATTTTCGCGTCGGAAGCTGCTCAGCAGCCACATCACCCGGTTAACTTCCCCAGCCTGAACATTCCGACCACATTGACGTATGCCGTGAGGTTCATACCTGCCAAGTACCACTTCAATCTTGATGTCGGTGTAGCGCAGATCGCGGGCAACGTGGCGCCGGGAACGAACCTGAAGGCTCGTCACCAGGTCGGCGCGCAAATCTCGTGGGCGTTCTGATTAGAAATGTGCCGGGCTTAGTATGTTCCTAGGATACGCCCGGCACCATTTCTCCCATTCCAGGTGATGACATCTCGCAATCGAGTTCATATGGACCCTGAACGGATTACCAAGGCTTCGCTGGACACCCCCACAAATCGGCTGTCCCATGGCTTTGATGTCCTCACGGTCCGGAGGGACTTCTCAGCACTTGATCAAATCGTGCATGGCCATCCGCTCGTGTACCTGGACAACGCGGCGACGGCGCAGAAACCCCGATGTGTTATCGAAAGCCTTCGTCAATTTTACGAAGCTGATTGCGCCAACGTTCACCGCGGCGTTCATGAACTGAGCGAGCGAGCAACGGCAGCATATGAGAACGCGCGCACTAAGGTGCGACAGTTCATCAATGCCGGCAAGCATGAGGAGGTTGTTTTTGTTCGCGGGACTACCGAAGCGATTAACCTGGTGGCCGCTACATGGGGTCGGAAGAACGTCCACAAAGGCGACGAAATCATCATCTCGACGCTCGATCATCACTCAAACATCGTGCCGTGGCAGATTTTGTGCGAGGAAACGGGAGCGGTTCTCAGGTGGATCCCAATTGACGACCGGGGCGAGTTGCTGCTGGATGAATACGAACAACTGCTCGGACCGCACACAAGGATCGTAGCGGTTCCACACGTTTCCAACGCGCTTGGGACGATCACCCCGATTCGGCGAATTATCGAGATGGCACACCAAGTTGGCGCGGTTGCACTGGTCGATGGTGCCCAAGCAGCGCCGCACCTGCGAATCGACGTTCGCGAGCTGGATGCCGATTTTTATGCTTTCTCCGGACACAAGGTGTTCGGACCCACCGGTATTGGAGTCCTGTACGGCAAGCACGAACTTCTGGAAACCATGCCTCCGTACCAAAGCGGCGGCGGCATGATCCGCAGCGTCACCTGTGAAAAGACCACATATCTCGATCCACCCTTCAAGTTCGAAGGCGGCACTCCGAACATCGCCGGCGCCATCGGTCTCGGCGCAGCGCTTGATTACGTTACAAAAATCGGGATCGACGAGATCGCCGTGTATGAGCACCGCTTGTTGCTTCACGGGATGTCCGCACTTTCTTCAGTTCCTGGGCTCGGCGTCATCGGAACACCTGCCGAAAAAGCCGCCGTGTTCTCCTTTGTGATCGGTAATATCGATTCGGATGATATCGGAGCGATGTTGGATTTGCAGGGCATCGCGGTTCGCACTGGCCACCACTGTGCCCAGCCGGTCATGGCACGGTTTGGATTGCCCGGGACTATCCGCGCTTCATTTGCCTTTTACAACACAATGGCAGAGATCGACGCCCTGTCTGATGCTCTTCGGCAAATCACAACAATGTTTCCGTGAGGTCTGCGTCAGCCGCCAATCGCGCTCATTGGCCGCGGAGGAGGCACAAACTGGGGGGCTCCGATCGTGTGGCCTTTCCATTTCGCTTGCACGCAGTCGAACATTGCTGCTTCGATGGCGGCATCATTGTCGGACAGCAGCAAGGGCCGCAGGTCGGTCTCTTCGACGGCGAAAAGGCAGTAGCGCATCTTGCCGTCGGCAGTCAATCGAAGGCGGTTGCAGTCGCCGCAAAACGGTTTCGTTACCGATGCAATAAATCCAACCCTGCCATTTCCGTCTGCGAACCGAAATTCGGTCGCAGGCGCACCCCGCTCCGGTGACGTGATTGGAATTATCGGTCCGACCTCCCGTTCGAGAATCGCACGCATCTCATCAGCCGAAAGCACGTTAGTTATATTCCAGAGCCCCTGAGAATCCAAAGGCATGAACTCGATAAAGCGCACCTGCATGCCCGAGTCGCGCCCAAATTTCGCCAGCGCCACAATGTCATGCTCTGATCGCCCCTTCACAGCGACCGCGTTGATCTTGATCGGTCCGTAACCGAAATCGTTCGCCACGCGCAGTCCCCGCATGACCGCATCGAAGGCGTCACGCCGGGTGATGAGCCTGTACGACTCGCGATCCATAGTGTCAAGGTGCACATTGATGCGGCGCAGTCCGGCGTCGTAGAGTTCTTGCGCCCGATCAGCGAGCAAAACGCCATTGGTGGTGAGGGCAATACTCTCAACGCCTTCAATGCCCATGAGACGACTGATAAGGTTGCTCAGGTCTTTTCGAACCAGAGGCTCACCGCCCGTCAAGCGGATCTTGCGCAGGCCCAGGGTTACGCCGATTCGAACTACCCTTTCGATTTCGTCCACGGACAGCAGCGCGGAGCGCGGAGTGAACGCCCTCCCGGCTTGCGGCATGCAGTAGTAGCAGCGTATGTCGCAGGCGTCGGTAACGCTGACTCGCAACTTGTCGTGTACACGACCGAACTTGTCGATGAGTTGCTTCCCGGATGACATTCAGATTCCAATCCAGCGCGCCACCAGGCTGCGAGCCAATGCTGGATCGTCTGTGCCCTTGACGATGGCCCGCCCATCTTCGAACAACGTGAGTGCGTACGGCGGCACCTCCAGCCGGAGCAGCTGATCTTTTACCCGCACGGTGCCGAGCACGCCTAAACGCGAAGCGAGCGCGCCGAAATCGGGCCGCCGATCGAACGCGGGGCGGACCTGTACCGCATTGCGGCCGCACAGAGTTACCGCCTGCTGCCGTCGTGAACTCAAGAAATCGAATTTTCCCAGAGCGCAGCACGGGCAGCCTCGACTGCGAGAGACTGCGATCGCATCGAGGCTAAAATGCCATGCATCAGCCACAAACAGCGCCGTGGGGGCCAGGAGTTCGTCAGTCAGGAATTGCAACGCGATCGATGCCTGGATCGATGCTGCAAGCAACGCTGCCGGCCCGATAATGCCCGATGTATCGCAGGTTCGAACCGACCCCGGCTCCGGCAACTGTCGCTGCAGACAGCGGAAACATGCAGTCTTTCCGGGAAGGATGAGCCGCGCCATTACCGTTGCAGCTACGCAGCTTGCATAAACCCATGGCACATCGTTTTTCATGCAGGCGTCGTTAATCAAGTAACGGCCTTCTAGATTGTCAAGGCCATCCAGGACGAGGTCGATGCCTTGCAAGAAATCGAAAACATTGTCAATTCCAATATCCGCGACCACAGGCTCGATTGTTGTATCTGAATTGATTGCGGCAAGGTGTCTCGCGGCGGCAATGGCCTTGGGAGCGGACTCGTGAGCATCGGATTCATCGAACAGCAACTGCCGCTGCAAGTTTGATAATTCAACTAAGTCCCGGTCCACGAGGCGAATAAATCCGACTCCTGCCCTCGCCAGCAAATTTGCGGTGTTGCTTCCCAACCCTCCACATCCGGCAATCAGCACACGAGCGCATCGTATGTGCTCCTGACCTTGCGTGCCAATGGGAGCGAATAGTTCCTGGCGCGAGTATCGGCTAGCGATTGTCATGGCACACTTCGAATATTCCAGTGCAACCGATCTTCCATCACTGAGACGTCACCAAATGTTTCGAGGGACACACTCGACAGCGTGATATTCGTCTTTTACGAATGCTTTTTATGCTTAATCATCACAAGAGGTTCAGATCGTCGCATAATCGCTACCCGCATTGAGGCACGCTGCCCAAAAGCGGGCAGCGTCTCAATGGGCTTGCGCCGTGACCCATTTTCTCCGCTTGACCAGCCCAACCCGCCTACGGTCCGTTCTCTCCGATAACCCGTTTCCCTTCACAGCTAAGAGTCTCGCTGCAATCACTTGGTGAAGGGCTTCAGTTCCGTTGCGCGACATTTTTCCCACCGTGAGCTTTGGTTACGGAATTGCCCTTTCGAAGGGCATGAAAGTCCTAATGATTCATCCCGAAAAATGCACCGGCTGCCAGAACTGCATGCTTGCTTGCAGCCTTCATCATGAAGGGCAATTTCGGATGGCAGCATCGCGAATTCACGTTTACACCTGGGAGCGAGAAGGGATTTCGGTTCCCATGATGTGCCAGCAGTGCGACACCGCGGCTTGCATGAAGGTTTGTCCTACGGCGGCTCTTCACCGTGCACCAGGGGAATTGCTGGTCGACTTCAGCCAGAACAAGTGCATCGGCTGTCACATGTGCACCATCGCCTGCCCATTTGGCAACATCGCGTACGACGCGATCTCCGCATCCCCGCTGAAGTGCGACACCTGCGGCGGTGACCCCAGTTGTGTGCGCTACTGCCCCACGCAAGCCCTCGAGTGGGTAGACGATACCGTCTCGATGCGCAACCGCAAAAAAGGTTACGCAGCGAAGTTTAAGGAAGCTTTCGGGGAGGCAACCGTATGAATGGCTGGATCGGGACCATACTTCGCATCAATTTGACAACCGGAGCAGTAAAAAAAGAGCCTCTTGTAAAAAACGATGCCGTCCTGTTTCTCGGTGCTCGCGGCCTTGGCACCAAGATATTCACTGACGAAGTTCCGGCTACCGTCGATGCTTTGTCCCCGGAAAACAAGTTGATATTTGCGCCGGGGCCTTTTACCGGCACCTTGGCACCTTCGGCGGGCCGCTACCACGTTGTAACGAAGAGCCCACTAACCCACGCGATCGCGGGAGCCAATTCCGGCGGCGTTTTTGGTGCCGCGATGAAGTACGCGGGCTATGACGCGATCGTGTTCGAGGGCAAGGCGGAGAAACCGGTTTATGTCTGGATTAAGGATGGCCGCGTGGAAATCCGGGACGCTTCGCATCTTTGGGGGAAGTGGGTTCCCGATACGACCGATCTCGTGCGCAGCGAAACGGACGCCGACGCGTCGGTGGCTTGCATCGGTCCGGCCGGCGAGAAGTTGGTTTTGTTCGCTTCCATCCAGAATGAAATGCATCGCGCTGCCGGACGCGGGGGCGTGGGCGCGGTTATGGGCTCGAAAAATCTTAAGGCGATTGCTGTCCGTGGGACAGGCGGAGTGCGCGTCGCTGACGTGAAAGCTCTGGAAGCGGCGATATGGGTCGCACGCGCCAAGTTATCTGCCCACCCCGTCGCCCAAGGCCTAAACCGGCATGGCACTGACATCCTGGTCAACATTCTGAACGAAACTGGTTGTCTTCCCACGCGCAACTACAATGACGGGCACTTCCCGACGGCTGACAAAATCGGTGGCGAATCGCTTACCAAGGAAGTTCTCACCCGGAAGAAGGGCTGCTTCGCATGCGTCATCAGCTGCGGGCGTGTGACGCGTGTAAAGAACCCAAAGTTCGCCGGAGAAGGGGAAGGTCCGGAGTACGAAGCAGCGTGGGGCTACGGGCCCGACTGCGGCGTGGACAATCTGGACGCGGCCACCAAGGCCAACCATCTTTGCAATGAACTTGGCCTGGACTCTATTTCAGCGCCTGCAACCATTGCTTGCGCCATCGATTTAGCGGAATCGGGCATGCTGCCGGCAAAGGATTTCGATGGCCTGGATATGCGCTGGGGAAATGCCGAACTGGTCGTTGAGCTCACGAAGCGGATCGGCTTGCGCGAAGGGATCGGGGACAAACTCGCCCTCGGTTCATACCGCTTCGCTGAGATGTACGGCCATCCTGAATATTCCATGACCTCGAAAAAACAGGAGATCCCGGCCTATGACGCCCGCGGCATTCAGGGCATTGGTCTCGAATATGCCACATGCAATCGCGGCGGCTGCCACGTCAAGGGCTACACCATCGCGGCAGAAGTACTGGCCAGCAACAACGTACGCCTCGATCCCCGCGAGATCAAAGGCAAGCCTGCGCTCGTAAAGGCGTTCCAGGACGTGACTGCAGCCGTCGACGCATCGGGCGGGTGCATCTTTGGCACCTTCGGAATGGGCGCAGATGACTATGCGGCAATGCTCAGCGCGTTAACAGGCGTGCATTACAGCGCTGAGGATTATGTCAAGGCTGGCGAAAGAATCTGGAACCTGGAGCGGGAATTCAACCTGAAGGCCGGTTTCACGGCAAAAGATGACACTCTACCCGAGCGCCTTCTCAAAAGCCCGATCAAGACCGGTCCGTCGAAAGGTTTGGTCAGCCGCTTACCCGAAATGCTGCCGGAGTATTACAGCGTCCGAGGTTGGGACGATCAGGGCGTACCATCGCCCGAAAAGTTGCGTGAATTACAACTGGCTTGATCACAAGCTGCAATTGGCTTGATCAAGATCGCGGAATGCAGGAGCGAAGCAAATGACGGTTAAATATTTTGGCGACATCCGGCCGCTCACCGGCATTAAAGAGGAAGGTTGGCCTCATCCCCACCCCGACCTCCGGTCGCTGCTGAACGCCTTGGGCCAAAGGCACGCTGCGCTTCGAAGCCGCCTGTTCGAACAAGATCAACTCAGCAGCACCATCATCATTTTGGTCAATGGCAGGAGTGTCGACTACCTCAAGGGCATAGAAACACCGCTTCAGTCGGATGACATCGTGGACGTCTTCCCGGTTGAAGGCGGTGGCTAGTCTTGTGCATTCAATTCGACACAATAAACGTTGAGCTTAGGAGGCTCCGTTGAGTCCGGTAAGTCTAGTTGTGTTGCCAATGGCGATGCTCGTAGCGGGAGTCCTGCTCCAGTGCCTGCTGGCGGGAGTGCTCACCGCACGAGCGAAGGGTTGGCTTGCATTTGCCAGCGGTTTGGGTTCGTTCGCTGCAATAGTTAGCATCTGGCCAAAAATTTTGGCGGGCAAGGTTATTGATGTCGCGCTGGCCCATTGGGATGGGCCCGCACAGTTCGCCTTCCATGTGGACGGCCTGAGTTTTCTCTTCGCAGCCATGGGGGCGGGTATCGGAACCGCAGTCCTCTTCTACGCGGTTGCGTATATGGAAGAAGAGAAGGGCACCACCCGTTTTTATTGCCTGGTTTTAATCTTCATAACCGGTCTCATTAACCTTGTTTATACGGCCGACCTATTCCTCCTCTATATGAGTTGGGAACTTGTCGGGTTGTGCTCCTTCCTGCTGGTTGGCTTCTGGTACACCAATCCGGATTCAGCGTACGGCGCACGCAAAGTATTTACCATTACTCACCTCGCCGGCTACGGTCTGCTCGCGGCAGTCGTTCTGTTGTTTGTACGAACCGGTTCCACGCGCTGGACCGATCCCCATGTACAAGGCGCGTTCACCACCGCGATTTTTGTCCTGATGCTAATTTCGGCTATAGCGAAATCGGTGCAGTTCCCGCTGCATACCTGGATACCGTTCGCGATGTATGCGCCCACGCCGGTTAGTGCTTTGCTGCACGCGGCGGTCTACGTCAAATGCGGCGTGTACCTAATGGCGCGGATGCACTCGTTCGGCCCCTGGCCGGAATCCTGGAGCCTTGCGCTGGCGTGGATAGGAGCCATCACGCTGCTCGTCGGAGCGCTCTTCGGCCTGGCGCAGCAGGATCTGAAACGCCTGCTGGCATACAGCACAGTGAGTCAGATCGGGTACATGATGCTGGGCCTCGGATTAGGGACTCCTTTGGCCATCGCGGCCGCCCTTCTGCACTGTCTCAATCACGGACTCTTCAAGGCCAGCCTTTTTATGTGTGCCGGATCTGTACAGCATGCCTGCGGCACGCGCGACATGGACCAGCTCGGCGGCTTGGGTCGCCGCATGCCGCGAACCATGGTCCTGTGGCTGATCGGAGCCGGCAGTATCACCGGTGTTCCGCTACTGAATGGGTTCGTGAGCAAATGGCTCTTGTTCAACGCTGCATTGCAAGTCCATCAGCCGATCTTGGCACTCGTTCCGTGGATCGCAAGTATTTTTACCATTTTCTATTTCTTGAAAGCGACCAGTGGCGTGTTTCTGGGCGACGAAGGTCCGGCAGTGGAGCACGCTCACGAAGTTCCCTGGACGATGAGCGCCGGAATCGGGGTGCTGGCCGGGGGATGCATCCTGTTAGGAATCGCGCCTCAGCTCGCCATTAAATACCTCATCAACCCGGTGCTGCCAGCGCTCGGACACGCGCCGCTCAGCGGCATCAGCTGGTTAGGATTCGCAGCCGGCCAGGGCGAGTGGTACGCGACCGGTGGGCTGGTGTTGAGCGTCCTGGCGTTGGGATTTGGACTGCTGATTTATTTGCTGCCCTCGCGTGGACGCACATTGGCAACAGCGAGCGGGCCCTCCACGGTCTTTACCGGTGGCGAACCGCTCAGCCCAAAGGGTCACTTGCACGCCAGCGACTTCTCGCACGTCGTGATGTCAAGCCTCACCCCTGTTTACCGAATCCTGGATGTCGATCGTATCTGGCTTGGGCTTTGGCATGCGACCGGGCGGGTGGCATCGGCTTTCACTCGGCCACTTAGCAGTCTTGAACGTCACCCAGGAACATTTCTGGCGGGTGCGGGAACCTTGGCCGGACTCTTCGCATTGGTGCTCTTGCCCCGTACCTCGGCGGTTCCGCAGGTGGCTGATCCGCCTTTGACCCCGTTGGCGATCGCGTTGTTCCTTTCGCTTGCGGGGCTGCTACTCGCCTGCTGGGCGTCACAAACTCTTAGGCGGTGGACACTGCCGCTCGCAATCGCCGGCATCATTGCATGCGCGGGTGTGTTGGTGTCGGGCACGAGCGAGCGTTCCATACTTCTTGAAACCGCGTCCGCTATCGCGCTGCTGATGGTGTGGAAGACAGGCAAGCCGCGAGCCCGGCATGCGTACCTGGCTGCGGTGGTTATTTCGGCTGTGGGAATGGTGGGCGGCGGCATTGCGGCCGAACACGGGCACGTGCAACTGGCAAGGGCGCTGCTGCTTCCCGGCATCGTCACCAAGCTGGGTTTGTTCCCGCTTTGGTTCTGGTTGCCTTTGCTTGCCGAATCTGCGCCCGCAGTTGTGGCAGGACTCGTGATAGCGATTATCGACGTCGCAGCCTTCGGAGAGGTAGTCACGTTGCGCACCGTTGCGCCGCAATTGTTCAGTCCTGCTTTGCCGTGGTTGGTAGTTGGAGCCATATCGGCCGCAGGCGGCGCGCTGTTTGCATTGGCTCAACGGAACCTCAAACGTTTGCTTGCCTTCTCCACAGTAACCGACATGGGGCTGATGATCGTCGCCCTGGTTATCGGAGGGGCTTGGGGCATTGAGGGCGCTATCCTCGGCGCAGCTGCTCACGCGATTGCTAAGGCGTTGCTGTTTGCAAGCGTATCGGGTCCCGAGGCTGAGGGCGCCGCGATGGTGAATCCGCGTGGGCTGGCGTCGCAACATCCTCTGCCGTGCGTCGGATTCGTCGTGGGCGCACTGGCTGTTCTCGGTGTCCCGTTCACCGTGGGATACCCGGGCCATTGGCGAATCTTCTCCACCGTTGCAACCAATGTGCCGCTGTTTGTGATTCTTGCGGGAAGCGCGATGCTCAACGTGGCCACGTACGGCCGCGCGATAGCTCTTTTCTGGTGGGGCTCCGAAAATCCGGCTCCGTCTGAGCGCCGATACAGCAGAGTCGCCCTGGGCGCATCCATTGTGCTGCTCGCCCTGGCCGCCTTGATTGCCGGAATCTGGCCACGCGTACTGGGAGGGCTCTCGTGAAAGATTACGGTTTCCTCTACAGGCTGGTCGAGCGGGCTCGAGAGCGGTCTGCATTTCTGTTCCATTTCAATGCTGGAGCTTGCAACGGCTGCGACATTGAGCTGATCTCCTGCTTGACGCCGAGATATGACGTGGAACAGTACGGAATCAAGCTGGAGGGAAGCCCGCGTCACGCGGATGTATTCGTGGTTTCGGGACCGATCACTCGCGCGACACGAGCGCCCTTGGAGGCTGTTTATGAACAGCTGCCTGATCCGAAGGTCGTGGTCGCGATTGGCAGTTGCCCGGCCACTGGAAACGCCTTCTGCGGCAGCCCGATGATTGAAGGGCCGCTTGATCGAATCATTCCAGTTGATATCTACATTCCGGGTTGTCCGCCACGGCCCATGGCTATAGTCGAGGGTATCGCGGCTGCAATTCACAAGCTGGCCAGTCGGCATTCCGCAGCGTCAGGAGAAAAAGTATGAACCTGGCACAGGCATTAGCTGCGCTGCTGATCTTTCCCGGTATGTTGTACGCGGTGCCGATGGGATGGCTCATGCTCGGCACTGAACGCAAATTGCGGGCGAGGTTTCAAGGAAGAATCGGGCCTCCGCTGACTCAGCCGTTCTACGATGTGGTTAAGCTGCTAGCAAAGTGGCCCTTGCCCCGGGCAGCAGGCGAGCGTGCCTTGTTGGCCTTCTTCCCGTTGCTCTCGATCGGCGCCATGATCGGCGCGTCTGCCTTGCTCCCGGTTTTTCGCGGAGGATCGGGCTTTGCGGGAGACCTCATTCTTTTGGTCGGCTTGCTCGAGATCCCTCCGGTTTGCATGGTGCTCGCCGGATATGCATCGCGATCGATTTATGGCGAAGTTGGTGCGAATCGCGAAGCCGCGCTGGATATATCTTGCAATATACCGTTTTTTACGGCGCTGATCGCGATGGCGGCAAGTGCACATAGCCTGCGCACAACCATGATTGCCTTCGCGACTCCTTGGCCGGTACGGCTTCTGGCGGTGCTCGCAATTCTGATTTGCCTGCCTGTAAAGCTGCGCTTGAATCCGTTTTCCATCTCGAATGCCGAACAGGAAGTGCTCGCAGGACCGCTGGTGGAAGCGGACGGGCGACTGCTGGCGCTCTGGGAATTATGCGAAGCGCTGGAATGGGTAGTTTTGATCGGCTTTGTTGTCACGATTGGCGTTCCAAGCAGGAGTGGCGAGTGGTGGATTGATGCGTTTATTTTCGTTGCCTGCTCGCTCGGCCTTGTACTTCTGCTGACTTTGGTTGCCTCGGCGACGGCGCGCCTGAAACTTAGGCAGGCAACACGGTTGCTGTGGCGCTGCTCGTTTGTGCTCGCCGCGATATCCCTGTGCGCGGCCTTAATGTTTCGAGGAAACTGAGATGTTCGAAATTCTTCACATTATCGGCAAGAATGTCACCGAGAAGCCCGAGACAATCCGGCTGCCGCACAGACCTCCTCCTCCGCCGGGCTTCCGCGGGCTGGTGCTTCTTGATCCCCAACGCTGCATCGGTTGCGGGTTGTGCGCCTATGTATGCGTCAGCGAATCGGTGACCGGCACTAGTGACGAAGCCCAGTACCACTGGAATTACGAGCCAGGGCGCTGCACCTTTTGCGCGCGTTGCGCCGACCGTTGCCCTGCAGACGCGCTCCGAATGTCAGTTGAGTCGCCGCCGGTTTACTCCCGTCCAGGTGAACTGGATGCCAGGCACACTGTGCCGTTTCCGCCGTGTCAAGCTTGCGGCAAGCCCACGCGGCCTACACCCGCAACCATGAAGGACTGGGTTGCCGAAAACATTCACGATGAGACCCGACATCTCTATGGGCTTTGCGATCGGTGCAAGAGACTGCACTATCAGACCGCGATGAAATCCATGCTGAGCGGCACTCCCAAGGAGGAACTTCCATGACGAGCCAGGAATGGCGACAGCGTGCCGGCGGTAACTGGATGCCGGCGAACTTGGGCGAGATCCGCTCGATTGCCCAAGGCATGCTCGAACGTGGAGCGCGGTTTGAGGCATTCGTAGTGACCCAGACGAAAGCTGGCGACTTGCGGTTGATTTGGCATTGGGACCTGAAAGGCAAGCTCTTCTCCGTCGAAAGCAGGGCGGCGGTAAGTACACCTCTGCCCAGCATTGTGGATATCTATTGCGGAGCTGACTGGGCTGAGCGGGAAGCTCGTGATTACTACGGGGTCGCCTTCGAAGGTCGCGTATCGACACCGCCGCTCATGCTGCGCGAAGCCGACCCGCCAGGCGTGCTGTTGCGTCTTGAAGGAGGTCTCAGGTGAGCTACCGCATTCCTCTCGGACCGTACCACGTTGCGCTCGACGAGCCGTACAAGATTGAAGTTGATTGCGAAGGCGAAACCATCACGGATGCGCACATTAAGGTGGGGTTCAATTTCCGCGGCATCGAGTGGCTCGCGCAACGCAAGAACATTACCAAATGTATTGCCTTGATGGAGCGTGTCTGCGGCATCTGCTCGAACGTGCACTCGATGACCTTCTGCATGGCCTTGGAACAGATTGGGGCGATCGAAGTCCCGAAACGCGCACAATACATCCGAATGGTAGTCGCCGAACTCGAACGCCTGCACTCGCACTTGCTCTGGGCGGGCGTGGCTGCGGAGATCATCGGCTTCCAAACGACGTTTATGGAAGTGTTTCGTTTTCGCGAGCGGGTCATGGATCTGTTGGAAGCGATCTCGGGAAACCGAGTGAATTACTCCATGAACTGTATTGGCGGGGTCAATCGCGACATCACCGACCCGGAATCGGTAGTCGCGGGAGCACGGGAAATCCGCGATACGGTCAATCGGGTCCTGATCCCGGTCTTCACCACGGACCGCACGATCTCCGCGCGATGTCGTGGAGTCGGTGTTCTATCGCATGCCGACACTATTCGCTACGGCGCAGTCGGCCCGGTCGCACGGGCATCGGGGGTTGACACCGATATGCGCCGCGATTGCACGTACCTGGCCTACGATCAGATCGACTTTGCGGTGCCTGTCAGAACGGAAGGAGACGTTTTGGCGAGGGCGGTAGTACGCGCACAAGAAATCGTGGAAAGCTGCAACATAATCGAGCAAGCCCTGGCCCAGATGCCGTCCGGCAGCCTCAATGCTGGCGATATCTATGCCGTGTCGGCTGGTGAGGCCGTGGTGCGTGTCGAAGCGCCGCGAGGCGAGGTTTTCTATTACGTGGAAAGCGACGGCAGCGACGTTCCCACACGCGTGAAAGTCCGGACACCGACGTTCGCAAACATTCCCTCTGTGATGGGAATGGTTAAGGGAAACGAGTTCGCGGACATGCCACTGATCCAGGCTGCACTCGACCCTTGCTATTCCTGCACCGACCGGTAAACGGCGACGGCTGCAGCGCGTGAAGTTTGGATGGAGGCCTGACAAGCTAGCTTAGCGGTACTGGCAAGCATTAATACATTGATCTGTTTCAGTTGGGCTTCGATAATGTCCCCGATGCCTCCGAGGTGAAGAAGTTGAGAAGAACCGAGGCACACGAGGAGCACGAATATGAGACTTAGAACCATCGCAATCGCGTTGTTGGCCCTTCTGGTATGTTCCACAGCGCTGGCGCAAGACCGCCTGCGAATGTCGACCACCACGTCAACGGAGAACTCAGGCTTGCTGAAAGTGCTGCTCCCGCCATTCGAGACGCAATGTAATTGTCATGTCGACGTCATCTCTGTTGGCACAGGCAAGGCGCTCAAACTGGGCGAAACGGGCGACGTCGATGTCGTGCTGGTACACGCGCGCAAACTGGAGGACAAGTTCGTCGCTGACGGTTACGGCGTCAACCGGCGCGATGTTATGTACAACGATTTTGTGATCATCGGCCCGGCCTCCGACCCGGCACATGTGAAAGGCGCCAAGACGTCAGCGGAAGCATTCAAGCGCATTGCCGACAGCAAATGTACCTTTATCTCCCGGGGCGATGAGTCGGGCACGAACCAGAAGGAAAAAGAAATCTGGGCAGCAGCCGGTGTGAAACCAGAAGGCAAGTGGTACCGGTCGGCAGGCCAGGGCATGGGAGAGGTCATCTCTATAGCTACCGAGCAACGGGCCTATTCGCTCTCGGATCGCGGAACGTACAACGCCTTCCGACACGGGAAGAGCAACCTCGCCATTGTGTTCGAAGATGAAAAGGGTCTGTTCAATCCCTATGGTGTGATCGCCGTCAATCCGAAGAAATTTCCGCACGTGAAATACGCACTGGCCATGAAGTTCGTTGACTTCATCACCGGTCCGGAGGGGCAGAAGATCATTGCGGATTACAAGGTCGAAGGTGACCCGATTTTCTTTGTCAATAAGTAAGAGGTGATGGGTGGGATCATTGTCGCAATCAGTCGTAACCGCGTTCTCGCTGATCTTCGCGGCTGACCGGGAAGTGTACGCGGCGGTTTGGACTTCGGTGAGCACGGCTGCGTGGTCCACCGTGATTGCGTCATTGTTCGGACTCCCGATCGGTATGGCGATCGGCTTGTCCAATTTTCCGCTGAAACGACTCATTGTCATCCTGCTGAACAGCATGATGGCGATGCCGACGGTTGTCCTTGGCCTACTGGTATTCGGGCTGTTGAGCCGACAGGGAATGCTGGGCAGCTTCGGCCTGCTCTTCACGCCCAAGGCCATCATCGTCGGACAATCATTGCTGGCCACTCCGATCATTGCGAATTACGCGCTCAGCGCTGTGCGTGCTGCCGACGCTCGCATCCTGCCGACTGCGCTGACGTTGGGTGCCGGCCCAATGCAGAGCCTTACTCAACTCACGAACGAGATTCGCTTCGGCATGATGGCCGCCGTGATCGCCGGGTTTGGGCGAGTGATCTCCGAGGTGGGCGTCGCCATGATGCTCGGCGGCAACATCCGCTGGTACACCCGAACCATGACAACCGCCATTGCGCTTGAAACCAGCAAGGGCGAATTTGCGTTTGGCTTGGCGCTGGGGATTGTGCTGATGTTGATTTCCTTCAGCATCAATATCGGCTTGAGCTTTATGCAGGAAGAACATCAGCCATGAGGGTTCTTTCCTACCATCTCGCGGGCGTTGAGGCACGTTACCAAGGCAAGACCGCGTTAATGGTGGGCGAGCTTGCGCTGCGCGGAGGTCAGTTGAACGTCGTCGCGGGCTTGAATGGGTCCGGCAAGAGCACACTCCTGAACGTGCTGGCATTTCTCATGGAACCAACTCAAGGCATGGTGAAGTTCTCGGGAAAACGCGTCCGCTGGGACCGAGCACATTTACGCGAGCTCAGGCAATCCGTGACCTTGGTACATCAGGACCCGTTCTTGTTCCGGGGATCGGTAGCGTCGAATGTTGCTTACGGGGCTAAAGCTAGGGGAGTTGTCGGTTCCGCATTGCAGGAACGCGTGCGTGAGTCTCTCGAACTGGTCGGACTGTCCGGCTTCGAAGCCAGAAGTGCGAATCGATTGTCGGGAGGCGAAGCGCGCCGGGTCGCGCTTGCCCGCGCTCTGGCTTGCGATCCGGAAGTGATATTGCTCGACGAACCCCTTGCTTACGTCGATGAGTTGAGCACCAGGATCATCGAGTCCCTGCTTGTTACATTGGTTGACCGCGGAGTTCTGGTTGTTGTGTCCAGTCACGATCCAACGTTGGGCTTGCGCCTGAATGCGAGAACAATCCGGCTTCGACAGGGCAGGCTGGTCCAGGATTCTGAGCCGCAGGAGATGTATGCCGACAGACCATCGGAAAGCAGCCCGTATGCCGTCATTTGAGGAGGCGGTGCGGCTGATTCTCGAGGCGGTTTCGCCAAGCAACACCGAGGCTGTACCGCTGCTCGATTCCCTCGGTCGCGTCAGCGCCACCGAGGTTTCCGCTCCTTGGAGCACACCTCGTTACGACAACTCCGCCATGGACGGCTTTGCCGTTCGCGTTACAGATTGCGTACCCGGTGCGGCCTTGCCAATTACTGGCTACATGCCTGCTGGCGCGAAGCCCAACCTAACTATCGGCCACGGCGTCGCGATTAAGATCATGACCGGAGCGCCGATCCCCGGCAATTGCGATGCCGTGGTTCCTTTCGAGGCAGCCGAGGAAATAAACGGAGTAGTGCGCCTGACAAAACCCATTGCGGCAAGGCAACATATCCGTTTCACGGGAGAGGATATTCGCGCCGGTGACATGATATTCGCTCAGGGCGACATCATTCGCCCAGTGCATATTGGAGTGTTGGCATCGTTCGGCAAGAGAGAGACGGTCGTTTACAGCCAGCCAAAGGTCGCAGTCTTGTCCACAGGTGACGAACTGGTCGACAACCCTGAGGACCTCGTTCCCGGGAAGGTGCTGGACAGCAACCGCTGGGCGATAGCTGCAGCCGTGCGCGAATGCGGTGCCATTCCCGTCATGCTCGGTATTGCGCGTGACGATGCGCAAAGTCATCGCGAAAAGTTGCAAGAAGGGCTTCATGCGGATGTCCTCATCACCACCGCTGGTGTGTCGGCTGGCGACCGCGACCTCGTTCGGGACATACTTGCTGAACTTGATGTGCGGCCGGTTTTTCGAGGAGTCCGCGTCAAACCGGGATCGCCTACCTGCTTCGGGCTGCGCGGAAGCACGCAGGTGTTCAGCCTGCCCGGGAACCCAGTAGCGAGCCTCATCGCGTTCGAAGAGTTCGTTAAACCCGCATTATTAAAGATGATGGGGCATCAGCGCGTACTGAATCCATTTCTGCCGGCGATTCTTGCTTCTGATACTCGCAAAAGTCCAGGGCACGCCAAACTGCTGCGCGTCAGATTAGAACAACGCGAAGGTATGTTATTGGCCTGGAGCGCGGGAAAGCAGGACACGGGGGTGCAGAAGACTCTCTTACGAGCCGATGCCCTGGCACTCCTGCCGGAAGACCGCGTTTCATTCGCTGCCGGGGAAACGGTTAGTCTGCAACTGCTGAACGGTGCAACGGCAGAGCTAATGGACGCAGTGATCCGTTGCGCTACACCAACTTGTCGCCATGATGCCACAAATACCGGTGCAGCCCTCGCACAATAAAAGCGGTGGAGATTAATTGTGCCTGATGACCACGAAACAACTCGGAGTTCGATCTCGAGTTTGACGGCGCTGCGTGTCTACAAACTGCTCGCACGTACTGTTCATCTCATAGCCATCGCCGGTTTGGTGGGAGGCCACATGTTCGGTGCACCACTTGCCCCGCTCCGGCCGTTGCTCTATCTGTCCATTATCACGGGCGCGGCTATGTGTGCCCTCGAGGCTTATCCTAATTGGCACTTCTTTTACGAAGGATGGGCCTTACTACTCTGGTTGAAACTCATGCTGTTAACGTCAGTCCTAGTGTTCTGGAATGCTCGCAGACCCATCCTGATCGTGGTGGTTGTAATTGCGTCAGTCGGTTCGCACCTGCCACGTGCGCTGCGGCATTGGACGCCACTTCACAAACAGTGACAGCAGGTTTATGTAGTCTGTGCATGATGGGGCTCGAAGTCACGCGTCACAAGACGGGAGTGACAAGTTCAGGCAGCGTCAGAGGAGAGTACTATGCCTGAGGCTGTCGCGAACGGATCACAGGAGGTCAAATGCTACAAAGAAGGCTTCACGCTACGACCCTGGTCCTCTTGTTTGCGGCGAAACTTGCAGTCGGGCAGGCAGGCACTGCCGATTTGACGGGCATCGTTTCCGACAGCGCCGGAGCATTGCTCTCTAACGCGAAAGTAACGGCTACCGATACTGAGACTGGGGTATCTACCGGAACCCAGAGCGGCGCTGGCGGCGTCTACGTCTTTACGAATTTGCGTCCGAGTGTGTATGCGGTCTCGGCCGAGGCTGATGGATTTCAGAAGCTGGTGCGAACTGGAGTCACTCTGGTCACTGGCGAAAGGACGCGGGTCGACCTGGCCCTAGCAGTCGGGAGCGTCAAGGAAAGTGTCACAGTTTCGGGAGACGCTCCGTTATTGCAGACAGAAACTGGGAGCATCACCCAATCGATCGACAACGAAAAGATCGTCGAATTGCCCTTGAATGGACGGACCTTCGTCCAATTGGCAACGCTCTCGCCTGGCGTCACGCTTCCTCCCGGCACTCAGCTACCCAGAATCAATGGTGGTCGGCCCCGGACGAATGAGTACCTGTTCGATGGAATCAGCGCACTGCAACCAGAGCCAGGCCAGGTGGTATTTTTTCCGATCATTGATTCCATTCAGGAATTCAATGTCCAGACCAATGCGGTGTCGGCCGAGTTTGGCAGATTCAATGGAGGCGTTGTCAACCTCTCGACTCGGAGTGGCTCGAATGCATTTCACGGCAGCGTCTACGAGTTCTTCCGGAACGAGAGTTTGAATGCACGGAACTACTTTGCTCCTGTGAACCAGCGAAAGCCGGAATTTCGGCGTAATCAGTATGGCGCAGCCCTGGGTGGTCCGATCGTCAAGAACCACACCTTCTTCTTTGTCGATTATCAGGGTACGAAACAGGCAATCGGGACGGTCCGCACTTCAACCGTTCCCACAGCACTCGAGCATCAAGGCAATTTCACCGAACTGTACGGCTCCACAAACCCGGTGCTATATGATCCAGCGACAACCGTTCAGAACGGTTCGAATTTCACGCGATCTCCTTTCACCCCGACAAACATCGTTCCGGTTGACCGGATCGATCCAGCGGCGCTGGCCGTGTTAAATCACTATCCGCTACCAACCAAATCTGGAACAAGTAACAATTTCACACTCGTCGGCAACGATCAGGATCATCAGAACCAGTTCGACGCACGCGTAGACCACAAATTTTCTGATCGTAACCAAACGTTTGGCCGATATTCGTATTTTCATGACGTGGATCAGCCTGCCCCGTTCCTTCCCGACGGGAGTGGCAGCATCACGACAGGAGCGATCGGACTGACCGATACTCTGGGCCAGCAAGTTGTGGGTAGCTATATCCACACGTTTAGTTCCAAAACGCTCAATAACTTGCGATTCGGCTACACACGCCGGTCGTTCCAACGCCGCGGCGTGCAACTCGATTCATCGCCATCGCAAAGCCTGCAAATTCCGGGTATCCCAACAAATGGAGCATTCAACGATGCCTTGCCTCTCTTTAATATTGCGGGGTATCAGCAGATAGGGTCACCCTCCAATACGAACTCAAACTTCCGCACCGATGTGACGGAACTTGTGGATTCCGTTTCGCACTTGGTGGGAAGTCACGCAATCAAGTTCGGAGTGGACTTTCGGTGGGAGCGGTTGGATGTGATCCAACCCCCAAATCCTACGGGCTTATTCACGTTTTCGCAGTTGTTCACGGACCAACCGGGCGTTAAGGGTACGGGCGATCCGTTGGCGAGTTTCCTGTTGGGGCAAGTCCAGCAGTTCTCGATTGATCTTCAAGGAAGGCTTATCCGTCCGCGTGCTCACATTGAGGAATATTTCGTGCAAGACGACTGGAAGGCAACCCGTCGTCTCACGGTGAATGCGGGTGTTCGATGGACCCTCAACTTCCCATCCACCGAAGTTGATAACCAGGGTGCCATCTTCAATACAAGAACCCAGCAACTTGACTATTTGGGAAAGAATGGATATCCACACACCGCACGCGAATTACACTGGCATGATTTTGGCCCGCGGGTAGGTCTTTCCTATATGCTTCAGGACAAAACGGTGATTCGGGCTGGCTATGGTCTCGTGTGGATTGAGCAAACCGGAATCACAACGCCATTCACTGTTCCGCAGTTCCCGTTCCTTCAGACCACCAGTCAGCGAACACTGGACAACATCAATCCAGCATTTGTTCTTTCGGATGGGCCGAGTGTCGCTCCGATTCCGTTGACTTCAGATGCCGGACTCGGACAGGGCGTCTTCACGGTGAATCGGGACCTGGGCTCCGGATATGTACAGCAATGGAACCTCGCTGTTCAGCGCGAGTTAACACGCAATATGTCCTTTGAAGTCGCCTACGTCGGTTCGCACATCACACACGTTGGAATTCCCGACGTGAATATTAATCAGCTAACGGTCGACCAATTGGCGATTGGCTCGCCATTGCTGCAGAAAGTCACGAATCCCTTCTTTGGTCAGATTCCCCGATCATCATCGCTTGGAGATCCCAAAATCGCGGCGGGTCAACTGTTGAAGCCGTTCCCAGAGTATCTGACGGTAGCGCCATACCGAAACAATGTAGGCAGCACGTTATACCACGGATTTGAAGCCAAGTTGGAGCAAAGACTTTCTCACGGATTGTCTTATCTTGTGAGTTACACCCATTCCAAGCTCATCGACACGGCGTCATCGGTTTTCGATGCTTCGGTCTTGACCGGACCCATCGCCAACTATCCTGTCGCCGATAGTTTCAATCTCCGCCGGGAACGGGACTCGTCGACGGGGGATATTCCTAATGTGTTTGTTGCAAGCTCCACATGGGAACTTCCCCTCGGGCGTGGTCACAGCATGAATCCCTCGGGTGTCTGGGGGGTGCTAGCAAATGGGTGGCAGATCACCGGAATTGTCCTGCTTCAATCGGGCATGCCATTCGCTATTACCCAGACCACGAACTTCAATGCGTTCGCAGGATTCGGAGTGCAGCGCCCCAATATTGTCGCCTCACCCAATCTGCCGTCGGATCAGAGAAACCCCGCGACATGGTTCAATACGGCAGCATTCGCGGCAGCGCCACAGTTCACATTAGGCAATGCCTCGCGCAATCCAGTGCGCGGTCCCAACTACAGGGACGCCGATATCGCGTTTATCAAGCACACTCGAGTGCGGGAGCGATTGGAATTGGAGTTCCGTACGGAACTTTTCAATCTGACCAACACACCGGCATTCGGTCAACCCAACGGAGTCGTTGGTAGCAGCGCATTCGGCACCATCACGGCCACTGCAACAGACCCGCGTGTGATCCAGTTTGGGCTAAAAGTTAACTACTAATGAAATCGTGAAGCGCATTCCTGGTACTCCACGTGCTTTTTTGCGATCAGTCGATCACGGATGGGCCATGTCTGCCGCTCGCGCTTTGAACAAAGCGCAAAAGGCCAACTAAAACTTTCAATCCGGGAGCAGACGGGCGATGTCCAACCAGCGTAGCTGTTTCAAGGTGGACGGGCAATGTTTGGCATTCGTGCTGTTGGTCACAACGGTGCTTCTCATTACGCACCGTCAATGCTGGGCTCAGAATGCCGGCGGCTTTATTTCGAACTGGTTGGAGATGTGCAACGAGACTCAGGCGAACCAGCCTCATTGGATCACTCCTTTGGCGACAGTGACCCCCCGCCTCGAACAAGAGTATCGTTTCGATGCGTTGCGGGAGAACACAGCGATAAAGCCCGGAAACGGCGGCGCTCCGCTGTGGAACATCGATAATGGCAAGGGACTGGAAATCATTCCCGAGCGGCATACGGAATTGCTGTTTAATCTTCCTCCTTATTTCGTTCACAACTATTCTGGACCGTTGCCTATTCCGATAGGATCTAGGAACGGATTTGGCGATGTCACCTTTCTGGGCAAATATCGCCTTCTTTCCAAGAACGAAGAGCACGGCAACTATATACTTACTTTTTTCCTGGGGGGCAGCATCCCAACCGGGGTTTACAAAAATGGAAGTGTGGCGGCGGTAGTCACCCCGTATGTGGCTGCCGGCAAAGGCTGGGAGCATTTCGATGTGCAAAGCACCCTGGGAGGCGGGTTGCCTGTAACGAATCAACATGACGTCGGACATGCCATCGCTTGGAACACGACGGCGCAATACCATGCGCTCCACTATTTCTGGCCCGAACTGGAAGCGAACTCCACGTTCTGGAAGGGCGGTCAATACGATGGCAAAAAACAGGTATTCTTGACCCCAGGTTTGGCGGTTGGCAGAATTCACATTCACAATCGCATCGGCCTTACTCTCGGGTCGGGAATGCAAATCGCGGTCACGCGCTATCATCAGTACAATCATGCCCTCATCCTGACCGCGCGTTTACCGTTCTAGGCAGCTGACCCGATCCGACCTTTCTCGCTAATAGCTTGGGCTTGAGCAGTTTAAAGATGAGTATCCCGGACCTTTCCCTCGGCGCGAATGATGCGGGCGTGAGCTGACGTTCGCGGCTGGTGGAAAGGGACGGTATGTAGCAAGCACAGCTTCACGAGCAGTCTGCGAAAGGATTTCCGCCTGAAGCTGCGGCTGACAACGATTTGCTTACAAACGCGTCCTGACGCCCCCGACCGGGATGGCGAGCGGCGTCAACATAATGGGAACCGGGACCAACCGCGAGCGGCAGCAGGAGTAACTTTCCTTCAGTTACGGTTGTCCTCCACTCGGTAGTCTCCGCTCCGGCCGCCTGATTTCGCGATCAATCTCACACCATCAAGCCTCATCTTCTTTGAAAGTGCCTTCAGCATGTCATACAGCGTCAAACCTGCAACTGATGCGGCCATCAGTGCTTCCATTTCAACTCCAGTCGCATTACGCGCACGCGCCTTGGTTCGGATCACAATTTCTTCATCCAGTACTTGCATGTCCACCGACACATGGCTGAGATTCAGAGAATGGCAAAGCGGAATGAGCTCAGACGTACGCTTAGCGGCCATAATCCCTGCGAGCCGCGCGGTTTCGAAGATGTTGCCTTTTGGCGTGCGGCCGTGATGGATTGCAGACATCACATCCGATCCTACCCATAGAACGGCTTCGGCTTCTGCCTCGCGAAGCGTATCCGGTTTTTCGCTCACGTCCACCATCCGCGGCAAACCACGACGGTCCAAATGCGTCAACTTATTCATCTTTGATTTCCCCCCCCGCAAAAGGATAAATGCCGCACACCCAGCTAGCCTTGATCAGCGCCATGGCCGAAGTTCCCTCTTTCAATCCCAGGTGATCAACGCTGGCGTTGGTCGTGCTGGCTACGATCTGATCTCCGCCCTGCGTAGCAATATGCGCCTTGGAATCACCACTGCTTTCTGCGCCATATACGCGGCGGCTGCGTCGAGCGCCTAAAGTGGAGCAAGACTGCTGAAAAAGACTTGGCCTTTTTGCTGTAACGAAATCGGTAAAGGCAAAAGTAATTACTTGAGAGTCATTAGCATGCGTCCAGCATCACTTTCCGGATGTGCGGTCTCGTTCCGCAGCATCTTCACGGAATGTGGTATGACCGGCAGAATCGCCTCGAGATTCTCAACTGCCGCTCTCTTGCTGCCCGGCAGATTCACAATCAGGGTCTCGCGGCGGATTCCAGCTACGGCACGCGACAGCCACGCGTTTGGTGTTTTCGCTGAGGAAGCAGCGCGCATCGCCTCGGCCAGACCCGGCAACTCGCGATCAAGCACTTTCCGTGTGGCCTCCGGAGTCACGTCGCGCACATCCGGTCCAGTACCGCCTGCGGTCAAGATAATGTCCACTCGGCGGTCGGTGAAGTCCTTGATCGCTTCTGCAATTTCGGATTCAGCATCCGGCACGAGCTTGGTCCATGCAATGCGCGCACCAAGTTCGCTGCTTAGCAAGGCGGCCACCGCTGGCCCGGCGGTGTCAATCGTTTGTCCGGCCGAGCAGCGGTCGGAGACAGTTATGACTGCCGCCTGCAGTGTCGACCGGTCAACACGATGAACGATCTCCACTGGCATTCCGGCGGTGACTTCGCCTGCCTCAACGACACGCGCAAACAAGCCGGTGCGCGGCATGATGCAGTCCCCGGTCGTGTAATAGATAGCGCAACGCGTGTGACAGACCTTTCCGACCTGCGTCAGTTCCAACAATACCGGTCCCACTCGCAGCTGCGAGCCAACGCCGAGTTCATCCGTGTTTACACCGTCGATAACGAGGTTTTCGCCGAACGCACCCGCCTTCAGTGAGAGGCCCTTAGCGCGCATGAACTCAATATCGGTGTGCGCCAGCAGGCTGACCTGACGATGCCACTGTCCAGCATGCGCATCAGCTTCCATGCCATAGTCCAGCAGAAGCCTCGCAGAAGGAATTTCGTGCTTGGCGATGCCTTTCTTGCTCGAAATGCAAACGTGCAATAGGGTCCCGTTACCCACGATTCTCCTTCCGATCCCGTCGAGGAACACACGCTTGTGGCTCGTACCGGGTCGAGCGAATTGCCGATCGATAGTAGCTTCCGCACTTCGACTGCCAGATGTGAGTACTTCTAAGTGGGTTAAAATGGGCGCTGTATCAGTCAGGGGTGACCCAACTCAGGCAGTCATAAGGACCGTGACCGAATGTGGGCAGATGAGGTAGGTCCGCGCGAATCATGATTCTATGAGGTCGGGAGGGCGATATGAAGTTCCTGGTGCTATGGCATTTCGAATTGAACCGGCTCGGCCCGGAGGTTGTCCGGGCTGTAACGCAGATGCCTGATTATGCTAAGAAGCTCGGAAATAAACTGGAATGCCGCTACCACGTGATAGGCAGTCACGGGGGCGCGTGGATATACGACGTCACTTCGAATGAAGAACTAGACCGGTTGCTGGCCATGTCTCCGGTCTACAACTACGCAACATATCAGGTAGTGGCCCTGGCAGAAATGGAAGATCCCAGGACGGTAATAGGCAAAGGCGACTAGCAGACGCACAACGGAGTACGTTTGCACATCAACAACTAGGCCTATCATTCGACGTGCAATCTCAGGCGTGTTCTGCATGCTGTGGTATTCGAGTGTGAGGACTTACCGCAGCCACTCCGCGTGTGATGGGCAATACGGAAGCAGCTGCAATTCACGGGATTCGTGCCGAAAAGTTCGCCTGTGGTGATCGCCTTGCGACGGTGGTGGCCTTAAGAAATCCTGAGCACTTAGGGTCGTGGGCGGTAATTCAAGGGAGTCAGCAGAATTCTCTTGGGACGATCAAGACCGGTCGAGCCACAGGCTCACGACCCCGCACAGGTGTAGATCAGAGTCGGCGAAGTCCTGTCACGCGAAACAGGGGACCTGCGCACAATAAGTGTAGATTTCGGTACAGCCTCTCAGCGCTAGGCGCATGGTTTCAGATCGCATGTGCCACTACTTGCACGGAAAAGCAGGATGAGGATTTTGGGACATAGCTGGACACGCCGCAAATTGGTATATGCCCCGCAAAGCATGAGGGATCGGAACGGACGAACGAGTGTTCTACCCAAACGTGTCCATCCCCATCATTACTATGCTCATTTCCACCTAGTCCTCGCACGGCACATTCTACGGCACACCTCGAAAAACTAGTTCTATCGAGGACAACTAGTTGGTTGACAAACATACCCTTCGAGCATCTGCTCTCAACAATCGACTTCATCCCTGAACACCATTGTGAGCCAACTGCGCGCTCCGTGGATCACGGGCGCGTGGCAGCCGTCTGGGCACTGATTCAGGGCGTTTTTGACGACGTAGCCGGTGGAATCCTACAATCCGAGGAGTTCGTTCAGGGAAGCCGGTCATGGCTGATGCCCACGAAACCCGAGTTGACCATATAGAAGACCAGAAGCAGGCAGATGATGAAGTGCGACAACTGGTCGATGCTATCGCAACTCATGTCGTTGTTCTTAACAGAGATGGCCGCCGTCTTTACGCCAACCGAGCGGTCCTCGAGTATCACGGCTATACACAACAACAGTTTCTGACAGTGGATCACCGTGAATGTTTTCATCACGATGATTTTGAGCCCTACGAGCGGCTTCGGGGAGCAGCCATCGCTGAAGGAAAGGGCTGGGAGGCAGAGGTCCGCCTGCGACGGAGGGATGGACAGTACCGCTGGTTTCTCATGCGTTCGAACCCGCTCCGGGACGATCAGGGACGCGTCATTCGCTTTTATCTCGCTCGCACGGACATAGAGGACCGTAAGACGACCGAATGCGCACTCGAACGAGAAAAAGATCGGCTCGGGCTCATGTTGGAATTCACCAACAAATTGGTCACAAAGCTGGACCTCCGCGATCTCCTGCGAACGGTAGCAGCCAGCGTCCGCCGCGTGATTCCCTGTGATCTGGTCGCTATTTTCCTGCCGGACTCGAATCCCGACGTTCTGCGCAGTACGCTGGCTGGGCGGGTTTTTCGAACCGGCGAAGCGTGGTCAGGCACTGACACCCACAAGGCGACCATACGAATGCGACATGCGCTGGATTGGGCTGTGATAGCGATGGAAAACTCAATTGCGATTGCGACCGTTTTGTGCCTGATCTGAGCCAGAGTGGGCCGGTTGAAGCGGTTGTCTCCGGTTGATCGTCCGCAATCCGCTCCCGGCTCACTCTCAAACGAATCTGACTAGGGGATTTTTACTGGATATATCTAGCAGCCGATCATTCCCCAAGATTCGGGGTACACCCATGCCCCGATTGCGGAGAATGTATTGACTTGTATATCTCCATATGGCAATATAGCTGTATGGCAATGTACAGAGAAGTTGATCGTTTGAGCTCGGTCTTTGCAGCGCTCGCAGATCCCACGCGCAGAGCGATTCTTGCTCGCCTTGCTTCCGGCGACGCAGATGTTTCGGAGCTCATGAAGCCCTTCGACCTGCGCCAGCCGACAATCTCTAAGCACCTCCGCGTCCTTGAACGCGCGGGCCTCGTCATGCGCACGCGCGATGCACAGAGGCGTCCACGCACACTCGTGGCCGTCCCGCTCAAGGACGTTTCCGACTGGATAGACCCTTTTCGCCGCTTCTGGGAACAGAAATTCGCCAGCTTGGACGAGTACCTGGGAGAGATTCAAAAAAAGGAGCAAACACGTGGACGGAAGAAACGACAGGGAGAGAGCACTAGTGAATAACATCGGGCCCGTCACAATTACGACTCCTGGTGACCGCCAGATCGTGATGACACGTCTGTTCGATGCGCCGAGGGCTCTTGTCTTCGAGGCCTGGACTAAGGCCGAACACGTCACACACTGGTGGGACCCGAGCGGTGTCCCACTCGCTGTCTGCGAAATCGATCTGCGGCCGAACGGCGCCTTTCGCTGGGTGAACCGCGCTCCGGACGGTGGCGAGGGACACTCGTTCTCCGGCATCTATCGGGAAATCGTCCCGCCGGAAAAGCTAGTCTTCGGCGGCCTGCTCGGGACTGCGACGCTCGTGTTCACCGAGGATGGGAAGAGAACGAAGCTGACGATGACGATTGAGTGCGCGACCACCAGCGATCGCGACGCTTTGCTCCAGATGCGCGTCGATGCCGGCACGGCGCAAACCCTGGAAAACCTAGCCGCTTACCTGCGCTCGATCGCGTAGACCGGCACCACGAGGAGGCGCAAGGGTTGCAGAAGCACAGCGAGGGACGAAACAGGAGGATCTATGAAACGGGTTACGCTCGTCGTAATTCTCGCCATCGTGTTGTTCGGATCGCTGGTAATCCGGTATTCAGGAGGGCGGACTGTGAAATCGGCCGGTGAAAATGGAACAACAACTTCGCGCGATGGGACGACCATCGCGTTTACGAAGAGGGGATCCGGGCCGCCGCTAATCATTGTGGACGGTGCTTTCTGCTATCGCGAAAACGGACCCGCTACGGAGCTGGCTTCCTTGCTCGCCCAACATTTCACCGTGTTCACTTATGATCGTAGAGGCCGAGGAGAGAGTGGTGATACGGCACCCTATGCAGTCGAGCGTGAAATCGACGATCTCCGGGCAGTGGCAAAGGAGGCGGGAGCAGCGCCATACGCCCTGGGGATCTCATCCGGCGGGGCGCTTCTCCTGCAGGCAGTAGCAAGCGGCGTTGACGTGAAAAAAATTGCCCTGTATGAACCACCTTACTTGGTAGACGGCAATGCCCCTCCCTCGTTCGGAGACGTCAAGAATCGTTTGCAGTCGTTGGTTTCGACCGGCGACCGTGCCTGCGCGGTGAGGTTCTTCATGACCGACGTCTACGGTGCACCGCGTCTGTTTGTGTTCGCGATGCCGTTCCTAATGCCAAACGCGTGGAAAAGGAACAAGCTGGTCGTTCATACAACGCCTTACGACGTGACGATTGTTGGCGACAGGTCCGTATTGAACGAGCGACGTTCTTCGATCTCCGTTCCCGCGCTGGTAATCGGCGGAGAGAAGAGCCCCAAGGCACTCCGCGATGCGGTCGCGGCTGTGGCGAACGCCCTTCCGAACGCGCATAGCCAATTCCTTCCCGGCCAAGACCACAACATTTCCGGTCCCGCCCTGGTTCCTATCCTGGTTGAGTTCTTCGGTACGAGCTAGGTGACCCTTGCATCGTAGATCGCGACCATGCAGAAATCGGTTTGGGTGACGGGCGGTAAGCCAATACTGAGGGAGTCTTTCATCAGGAGACGAACATGCGGAGAATGCAGGTCAGCGCAATCGCAGTGAAAAAGATAGCGACGGTCTTTCTGGTTGTCACTGCATGGCCAGCCATTGCACAGGATGTCAAGACACTTTATCCGAACATGGCCCCGGTTGAGCAGTACCTGATGGAGGATCCGGAGGCTGAAATCGCGCTGGCGCGAAGTGCAGCGCCGGCATCCATTTCCCGTGACGCTGAGATCCTAGTGCTTGGGCGCCATGGTTACGAAACTACTGTCAAAGGGAAGAACGGTTTCGTCTGCATGGTGGAGCGCTCCTGGACGGCTCCAATCGATGATCCGGGCTTTTGGAATCCGAAGGGGCGGGCTCCGCTCTGCCTGAATGCGGCGGCCGCAAGTTCCTACCTTCCACGGACAATAAGGAAGACTGATTTGATATTAGCTGGACGCACCAAAGCTCAAATGATGGAGGCCATCGTTGCCGCCGTCAATAAGAAAGAATTGCCGACGATGGAACCTGGAGCTATGTGCTACATGCTGTCGAAGCAGGGCTACTTGAGTGATCGTGACGGACACTGGCATCCGCACCTGATGTTTTTTTATTCACGAACCGACCCTGCTGCATGGGGGGCGGGCCTGCCGGGTTCTCCGATCTTCGCTTTTAATGACACTTGGGAGCATCTGACTACGTTCCTGGTTCCGGTGCGAGCGTGGTCAGACGGAACGGCTGATCACTAAGAACGCCTGCGATAGCCAGCGAATCCGTTTTAGCGGCACATTTTGTGAAGTTGCCAACCTCTCGGCTTTCGCTCTCTCCGAAATTCACCAGCGGTTGATAGGTGCACGGCCGGCAACGCAGGTCGCGCTCAGCCTAACATTGCATGCCGTCAATCCGTGCTGTATACTGAACCGAATGGTTCAGTATTGCCAAACCCGCTTCGATGTCTCGTTCGGCGCGCTCGCGGACGCCACCCGACGCGGCGTTCTGGAGCAACTCGGGCGTGCGGACGCTTCGATCACTGCCCTTGCCGAGAAGTTCCACATGACCCTCACGGGCATGAAGAAGCATGTAGGGGTCTTGGAGCAAGCGGGGCTCGTCAGCACAGAGAAGGTTGGGCGCGTGCGGACCTGCAAGCTCGGGCTGCGCGGACTAGAAGAAGAGGCGGCATGGATCGAGAGGTATCGCCAGCTCTGGGCCGCGCGCTTCGACGAGTTGGACAAGATCGTTGAGGAATTAAAACGGGAGCAAAGAGTCGATGGACGAAAAAAGAGAAAGTGAGCCAAGCGCCATGAAGAACCCTACAACGGTAGAACGTAAGTCAGAGCGTGAGCTAGTCGTCACGCGAACCTTCAACGGCCCCGCGCGCACCGTGTTCGAGGCCTGGACCAAGCCTGAGTTGATCAAGCGGTGGTGGACGCCGAAGTCGTTTGGAATGTCTTTCGTTTCCTGCGAGGCCGATGTTCGCACTGGGGGCACGTATCGTTTCGTATTCAGCCACCCTGATTTTGAGCAGCCTATGGCCTTCCACGGGCGGTATATCGAAGTGACGCCAAACTAGCGCATCGTCTGGACGAATGAAGAAAGCGCCGATGGAGCCGTTACCACAGTGACGTTCGAGGAAAAGGGCGACAAGACGCTACTGACGCTGCTCGAACTTTATCCCTCGAAGAGGGCCCTCGATGACGCAATCGAATCTGGCAGCACGGGCACGAGCGGAGCAAGCGAGCAGTTCGAGCTGTTGGATGAACTTCTTGTCACCTTGGTGAAACAATGAAAAGGTGTATCCGGAAGGCTGACGTGATGTTTGCGCTCCCGGCCGCAGGAGCGAGCTATGCGCTTGTCTCAGGCGTCTCAGGCGTCAGCGCTACCTGCGGTGACCACATTCGCAGCCACGCCCACGCGGTCGATCCCGACGTTGCCGCAAAGCCTGGATCACCTAAAACAGTATCTGACGCTGCTTTTGAGCCGCCAGTTCGGCGCGAGGTGAGGACGATATGCTCAGACGCGATTTCCTGAAGACTGTCACAGCGACCGCAGTGCTGTCTGCGACCATTCCCGTTCAAGCCAAGGAGACGCCCACTATGGCAAGAGAGGATTTTGCCGACGTCAATGGCCAGCATATCTTTTACCGCGTGCATGGCGCCGGCAAGCCGCTCATTCTTCTTCACGGGGGGATCGACCCAGACAGCTTCGGGAGCAATCTGGCCGAACTGGCCAAGGGCCGGCAGGTGATCGCGGTTCATCTCCAAGCGCATGGGCGCACGCCAGACACC
The DNA here is from genome assembly GCA_963708335.1 of uncultured Acidobacteriaceae bacterium. GTDB lineage: Bacteria > Acidobacteriota > Terriglobia > Terriglobales > Acidobacteriaceae > Sulfotelmatobacter. Next base: position 1,977,040 of record OY970205.1, read on the forward strand.
CACAGGCCACTGCGCTGTGAAACGATGGGCGACGACGTTGCCGCTCTGATCGGCCATCTGAAGCTCGGCAAGGCCGACGTAATGGGCTACTCGCTGGGATCGTTCGTCGCGCTGCAGACCGCCATCCGCCATCCGGACGTGGTCGACCGGCTCGTGCTCCTGGCCGCGAGGATGAGGCAGGACGACGCTTATCCGGAAGTGGTGGCGGCCTTCAATCAGTTGGAGGCCAACGCCGCGATGCTCGGCGGTAGCGTCAAGACATCGCCGTTAGGGCAGGCCTATCCCGATGTCGATTGGACGAACCTCTTCAGAAAGGTCGGTGACCTGACCAAGCGCCCCTTTGACTGGAGCGCCGACATCGCCAAGCTTCAAGCTCGCACACTGCTGGTCTTTGCCGACGCTGACTACATCCGGCCCGAACACATGGTCGAGTTCTGGAAGGCATTGGGAGGCGGCCAGCGCGATGCCGGAATCGATGGCTCACTGCGGCCCGCAAACCAGTTCGCAATCGTGCCGAACACCACCCACTACACGCTTGCCGTCGAGCCGATGCTGCCGGAGATCGTCGAGAGCTTCCTCGGAACCAAATAGGAGGCAGTCGGTCGCGGCGAGGCCCGCGAAGCTCACGGAGCGATCAGAGCGCATGAGAGTTGCGTGTATCCTTTTATCACTTTGGTGAGGTAATGAAAAAGCGTAACCGGAAGACTGACGGCAAAGGCAAAAATGTTACAAAGCTGCTGGTCGCCATGACCGGCAAAGCGAGCGCAGCGAAAGCGGCGGAAGGCGACAAGCCCGTGTTCGACTACATCGCCAGCTTGCCGCAGCCGCAACGCGGTATCGCGGAGCGTATCGATGGTCTGGCCGCGAAGACTTTGCCGAACCTGCAACGCGCGGTGAAATGGGGGATGGCGTACTACGGAGTGGGCGGAGGCTGGTGCTTTTCGTCCGGTGCTTTCGTCGGGCAAGTGAAACTGATGTTCATACGCGGCACGGAGCTCAAGCCGGAACCGCCTGTGACGCCGATTGGGATGGGCAAGTCCACACGAGGCGTCGAATTGAAATCCGTGAACGAGCTCGACGAACAGCAAGTAGCCTCGTGGATGAAGCTGGCCGCCGCGAACCCCTTTTTCGGGGGAAAGAAGCGATGACTACGCCGTGGCGCAGCGTTCAGGATTTGAACAGTACTTTCGCCGCTCTTGCCGACCCGACGCGTCGCGCAATTTTGCAGCGGCTTGCGATCAGCCACGCTTCGGTGAATAGTTAGCAGAACCGTTTAACCTAAGCCAGCCTGCCATCTCAAAGCACTTGAAGGTTTTGGGACGTGCAGGCCTGATTGAGAAAGGCAGAGATGCGCAGCGACGACCAAGGCTCCTGGTCTCCAAGCCTCTCGATGAGGCCGTTGCCTGGGTGACGGGATACCAGAATTGGCGGAACTATTGAAGTCGCAGACTTTCGAACAGGAGAAAACAAGTGAACGGACAATCAACCCTTCCGGTTCCATCGCGGCGCATTGGGCGCAGCTTTCTTGCGGTCCTCTCGGGAATTGTGGTTGCTATTGTCTTTTCTGCGGGAACAGATTTTGGTTTGCATGCGATTGGATTCGCTCCTTCTGTCAAAGAGCGATGGCCGAACCATTTGTTGGTGCTGGCCACTCTGTACCGCTCAATCTACGGTATCTTCGGTAGCTACGTCATTGCGCGGCTGGCTCCCAACCGGCCGATGGCGCACTCGCTAGCGGCAGGTACATTTGGTCTAGTGATGAGTTCTTTTGGCGCCATCGTCGCGTGGAGTACTACGGTTGGTCAGCACTGGTATCCGGTGCTGCTTGCCTTGTCGGTGCTTCCCACAGCCTGGGTCGGCGCAAAGCTCTGGCTGATGCAGCTGCATTCGCAAACCGCAGCCGCGTAGTGGAGAGAGAGCATTCATGACAGCAAAGAAAGGTGTGTTGACCAAACCGTCTGAGCCAGAAAAGGTTGATGCGTACATGGCGAAGCTCACGCATCCTCTGGCCAATGTCGTCGCCGCGCTGCGAAAGATCATCTTGACCACGCACCGCGAGATTGGGGAAGAGATCAAATGGAACGCACCGGCATTTTTTTATACGGGTGAATTGCCGCCGTTCAATCCTAAGGAACACAAACGGCACATTGTTGTATTCAACTTTTACAAGCAGGACTGCATCCGGCTGGTCTTCCCCAGCGGAGCAAGGATAAACGACAAGTCTGGTTTGCTACAGGGAGATTATCCAGATGGGCGCAGACTAGCCCTGTTTCACGACATGAGAGAGGTCGAATCCCGAAAGTCAATCTTGCAGCGACTCGTCAAGCAATGGCTCGTCACCCTGGACAAGGGTTAGAACTAAACCGGTTACAGAGTTCGCGCGCCCACACCGCCCCTTCTTGGCGCCTGGGCTTCTACACAATTCACAGATGACGGGCGATCCGGAACTCAAGACAATGAGAGAGGGTGTGAGCGTTCTCACTTGGAATCGAGCGGTGGCAAAGGGGAATGATTCGGGAGCGACGGGACTCGAACCCGCAGCCTCCTGCGGGACAGTGCAGCGTTCTGAATTTGTGTTCGGAGCCGATCGCAGCTGTCGGCCCCACATGACAAGATGATCTTACGGCCCATCCCGAACTGACCGAAATCTGTAGATTTCGGTACAACGCCTGCCTACGGTTTTGCGTGGTGTTAAGTCACATGTTTCCGGTACCCACTGGAATGCGCGGAAATGGGGATTTTGGGACAGGGTGCCAGTCGACATCTGGTCCACAACCAGCACACTGAATCGCTGAAGACCTCGGGAAAACTACGGATTCTGCGTGATTGGCAGTCAGCCTCCCTCTGGGCTGTTGAAGGGTACGCACAATTGCGGACGGATGTGACGCAATCGGGACAGACCAATAAGCGAAGACCCCGCCTGTTGTTGGCGCACAGTCAATGGAGCACCCAGAGTCTACGCCCGACTCGCGTACTTGCAATCCGGATCCTTTACTCTTTGAGAGACCGTATTTACGCGTGCAGACCGTATGCCGCTGTACTGGCGCGAGCCTTCTCCTAAACCTTAATCATTAAGTATTGCTCCTTGACGTGGCACGCTGGATTGATAGGATTTGCAAGAGGAATGACGCCCAATCGCTCATGCGAATTTCAAGAATCCACATCGAGAACTTCAGGAACTTTCATGAGCTTGACATCGAAGTTGGAGCAAGCGCCGTCATCGTGGGCGAAAATAAGATTGGCAAATCAAACCTGCTTTTCGCGTTGCGCCTTCTTCTCGACCCGTCATTGCCGGACTCGGCCCGAAAGCTGCGTGACGAAGACTTCTGGGACGGATTGGATCGCCCGCTAGGCCGAGAAGACAATATCGCTGTTTCTGTAGACCTCACCGACTTTGAAGATGACGAGCGGCTGTTCGCAACGCTCGGAGAACACCTCGTCTCAACTAAGCCAGTTACCTCGCGGCTAACTTACGTTTACGGTCCGCTGAACGCGAAGGACGATGCAGACTTGAAGGAATCCGATTTCGACTTCTCTATTTTTGGAGGGGATCGTCCCGACAACAGAGTTGGCTCAGAACTGCGAAGACGTATCCCATTAGAGATACTCGATGCACTTAGGGATACAGAGCGTGATCTGTCCAATTGGCGGCAGTCACCGTTGCGACCTTTACTTGACGAAGCATCTCGCCAGATCGACAGCGTGCAGTTGGAACAGATTGCTGACCGTATTTCAGACGTTACAAATGAAGTTGCGGACATCAAGCAAATTGACGAACTGGCAGAGCGCATCACTGACCGTTTAGTAAAGATGGTAGGGGATTCTCATGCTCTGGAAATGACACTGGGATTCGCCCCGACGAGCGCAGATCGCTTAATCCGCGCCCTGCGTTTGTTCATCGATGATGGGAAGCGCGGTATCGGCGAGGCGAGCCTCGGATCTTCCAACCTGGTATACCTGACCCTGAAGTTGCTGGAATTTGAACACCTTGTCGCACAACATGGTCGTGATCACACGGTTCTCGCGATAGAGGAACCCGAGGCGCATCTTCATCCGCATCTTCAAAGGCTCGTTTATCGTGATCTGCTTCGCTCGCGCAGGCATCTTGACAAGAAAAAAGAGGACGAGGAAAAGTCAGGCACATCGAACACCACGGTTTTCCTCACGACGCACTCTCCGCACATAGTGAGCGTGTCTCCGGTCAGAACGCTTGTCCTCCTTCACAAGTCAAGAAACGAAGACAGCACCGTGGGCGCTTCGACCGTACACCTTGAACTGGACGATGCCGAAATCGAAGATCTGGAGCGATATCTCGACGTCACGCGAGGCGAGATGCTTTTCGCGAGTGGCGTGCTTTTGGTGGAGGGTGAGGCTGAAATGTTCTTGGTGCCAGCATTGGCAAGGCTCAATGGCTACGATTTAGACGAACGTGGAATCACGGTTTGTTCCGTCGCCGGAACTAATTTCGCGCCATATGCCAAGTTGCTCGGACCCCGAGGGCTCGACATACCGTTCGCTGTTATCACCGATGGGGACCCGCAAAAGAACGGGTCTTCTCTGGGTGAGCAACAGGGCTTGAAATTGCTGAAAATTATGGACCCAAAACTCAAGGTCGACGAAGCCCGCGTTCCCGAAGTCGCTGCGACGCGAGGCATCTTCATCGGAGAACAGACTCTCGAGGTGGATTTGTTCAAAAGCGAAAGACATGTGAGTATGACCACCACCTTGTGCGAATTGACCACTAACTCCGCATGTGAAAAGAGAGCGAAGGCCTGGCGCGCTGATCCCGCAACCCTCGAACCAGAGCAATTGTTAAAAGACATCGATGAAATCGGCAAGGGTCGTTACGCCCAGCGACTCGCATCAAATATGCGACGGAAGACCTGCCCACACTACATAATGCAAGCTATCGAGTATGTCTGCGAGCGTATTGACTAAGATCGCACCGCGGTACCTGTCGGCCGCAGGGGAGTTGCGCGACAATCCTGGCCAGTGGCAAGCCTACGAATCAACCGGCAATTGTGTCATTCTGGCCGGTCCTGGTAGCGGAAAAACCAAAACTCTCACAACGAAAATCGCTCGCCTCCTCGCTGAGGACATCGTGCCGCCTCGCGGTATCGCGTGCATCACCTACAATACTGAATGTGCAGGAGAGTTGAAGCGACGCCTGGACGATCTTGGGGTGCGTGAGGCCAAGAATCGGTTTATCGGAACAATCCACTCATTTTGCTTGAAGAACGTCTTGTTGCCCTACGGGCGCTTGGCCCGAATCGGTCTGCCTGATGAGATATCCGTCGCGTCTCCGAGTGAGCAAGATCGCTACTTTGAACGGGCTGTTGATAAAGTCTTTGGCGGCAGCGCGCGACCCGAAGCGTGGCGAACTGGTTTCGATCGGTATCGCCGCACTTATTTGGATCGACAATCACGTGATTGGAAGGGGCGCGATCATGACACGGCGGTACTCATTGAGACTTACGAACACTTCCTTCGCCACGATGGTCTCATCGACTTTGACGATATGGTCCTATTGGGCCTGCAGCTTATTGAGAAGCACGATTGGGTTCGGAAGGCGCTCAAAGCGCGCTTCCCAGTTCTGGCGATAGACGAGTACCAGGACCTGGGGCTTCCGCTGCATCGAATCGCAACAAGCCTGTGCTTTGGGGCCGGCGTCCGTTTGATTGCGGTTGGCGATCCAGATCAGTCGATATACGGCTTCACGGGCGCCAATCCAGAACTCTTGAACGAATTGGCAGATACGGAATGCATCGAGAAGATTCCGCTTCGCTTCAACTATCGAAGCGGAGAGACGTTAGTAGAGGCGTCCAAGGTAGCCTTGGGGGAGAAGCGCGATTACGTCGCGAAAGGCGGATACGCGGGCACAATCGATTTTTATGAGTTTCCCGAAGGGCTTGACCAGCAGGCAGAGAACACCTGCACCGAGATCATTCCAGAGGCACTAAAGCGGAGAGATGCTAGACAGCTGGGAGACGTCGCTGTCCTGTACCTGGACAAGAACGATGGCGACGTCATTGAACAACATGCTCTCGCTGCGGGCATGAAGTGTATTCGTATGGATAGGGGTGCGCCGTATCGAAAAACCCCGCTAATTAGATGGCTCGAAGAATGCGCGGCGTGGTGTGCTGGGGGGTGGGCCAAAGGCGCGCCGCGCCTTTCCGATTTGATCGGTAGTTGGCTCGCTTTCAATGACGCAAGAACAGACTCTGAGATTGATCGCCTCAGAGTAAAGCTAGTGAAGTTTCTCAGCGCTAATCGCAATTCGGACGAACATCTGGCCGATTGGCTTGTCGCAATTGAAGGATCGTGCCTATTGCCATTGTTTACAGAGACGAAAACTCTACGCGACGAAGTCGAGTCGTTCGAGATCTTGAAGAAGGCGTCGCAACCGGTCGGAAGGCTTGAGGATTTCACGGTCGGTCTTTTCGGCGGCCAATCCGGCGCTGCGGATCATCTCAACCTCATCACTCTGCATAGCGCCAAGGGAAGAGAATTCGATGTGGTTGTCATGATGGGAATGGATCAAGGTAAGATTCCTTCGTGGTCAGCTCGTACCCCTGACGCGAAAAGGGAGACGCGCAGACTCTTCTATGTAGGATTGACCCGCGCGCGGCATGAAGTACACATGACGTTTTCGGGCTTCACTGTGGACAAGTACAACAGACGTCATGAAAACGGACCGTCCGAATTCATGCTTGAAGTTATGGATCGAATGAAGCGAAAATAGCGTCCCTTCGTCCCTGCCAGTCCTCGATCTCCGGAAGGTTACACATGCCTGCCGGAGCCTCATTGTGCGACGAGGTCGCAGCCGACAGCGATGATTTCTCAGATGTAGCCTCACCATGCCGGAAATCTGCCTCATCCTCCAGGCTAAACGCTAGTCTGAACAGCCGTGTTCAAACCGCGCGGAGCGGCACATGATGAGCGCACTCTTGGGAGCAAAATAACCCGTCTCACAAGGGCTTGCGAGATCGAACGAATAATGGAGTGTCAGCCGGCACATGTCCTCAGAAAGCGACAGCAAGATTTGGGATGTGATGTCGTGTATCACTCTCAACCCGCGGGGTGTCACGACTGTTCGAGACAGCCAGAGAAACGCTAACTCACTCTTGCCCGACGGCCCGCTTCGGTCTGATGCAACTGATGGACGATTCGGAGTGAAGGTTGTTCCATTTTCAGAATACAAATCTTATTTCTTCGCCGTTAGTCCCAGAATGTGCTATAGAAAAGCTTCCCCCCGCAGTCACTGCCTGCGACCATTAAATTCGTATTCTGTCTACAACCACGAGACAGAATCTTTTGGAGGAGATCAGCAAAATGTCAGGATCAGGGGGTGGTTCTTGGACAACGCCGTCCGGTGACTCTTGTGAAACACTGACCAGCGACACAACGCTCACCTCGCCAGATCCCGCGGTAGTCTCTCAGTTGCAGGTTGGAACACTCCTAGACGTTGAGGTTGACGATAGCGGAGCGCACCCGGTGGTTCATGCGATGTATCAGGGACAGGTTGCCGGCAGCATCACATCGAGCATCATCCAGAAGCTGGTGGAATGCATTGAAGGCGGGCACGAATACGTCGCTCAAGTCTTAAGCATCCAGGGAGGCACGTGCCGCGTTCGCGTGCGCTTGCAATGAAACCCGCAATCACCGTTGTGGGTGGCTTCTATCGGGAGAACTGCCGCTTCCCGGCCAGTGATGAGTTCTGGGGCAGCGGAGGACGAGGGGCAGCTGCGATTGCGAAACTGCCGATCGGGGTAAAGTTTGTCACAGCTGCAGCCAAGGATGCAGAGACCATCCTCGCTAGCATTGCTCAGGCGGTTGGCTTCGAATACTCGGTGACGCCCGTCGCCCAGACAACTGTATTTCGCTACGACCATGGGTTGTCTACACCGATCATTTGGCCACCACTGAACGGATTGGAGCGCGTTCATTTATCCGCGAAGAGTGAGTGCATACTCCAGTTTGGGATGCTGGACGCCGACGTGGAGGTTGACGCCCGCACAGTCATCTACGATCCGCAGGAGCCATTTTCCCCGAAGCACTTCCACTCGGCCAATCGACCGTCGCGATTGGCGTACGTGCTGAACCGGACGGAAGCCAAGCAACTCGGAATGAATAATGACGTTGAGGCGGCGATACGCAGGATTTCTCAGGACTCGCGGGCGGATGTTGTCATCGTGAAGCAAGGCGCGCGTGGCGCGTTGGTATTTGCCAATGGAGAGTTTGCAACCGTTCCCGCGTATGAGAGCAAGAACGTTTGGCCGATCGGCTCGGGCGACGTGTTTGCCTCTGTGTTTGCGGCACGGTGGGGGACGCAGGAAATGGCGGCAGCCGATGCCGCAGATAGCGCTTCCCGCGCTACTGCTGAGTATGTGGAGAACCGGACAATGCCGATTGCCATTTCGGCGATGGATTCCAAGAGTTCCGCCGTGCCTCTTAGACTGACGGCCAAACCACTTGGCAAGGACGAATTCGATGTCTACGTGGCGGGTCCGTTCTTTAATATGCCGCAAATATGGCTTGTCGATGAAGCTCGTGCGGCGCTTCGGGGGATGGGGCTAAGAGTGTTTTCTCCATATCACGACATAGGGATCGGGCCAGGGAGCGATGTTGCTCCAAAGGATATCGATGCGCTCGAGAAGAGTCGAGCGGTCATCGCCATTCTGGACGGTGTCGACACCGGAACGGTGTTTGAAGCGGGATACGCGCGAGCACATCAGAAGCCGGTCGTTGCTTTTGCGCAATGCACACCGGAAGAGTCGCTGAAGATGATCGCCGGTACTGGGTGTGAAGTAGTGGATGACTTCGTGACTGCGATTTACAGAGTCGCCTGGGCCGCATGGCGCTAAAACGGTTATTGCTGTTATCCGGAGGCATGGATTCGATCGCGTTGGCTTGGGTCATACGCCCAGAGCTATCTCTGACGATTGACTACGGACAAATGGCTGCAACGGGTGAAGTCCGTGCTGCAAAGGCAGTCTGCGCCGCCTTAGGCCTGGATCATCGAGTGTTGAAAATTGATTGTTCTGGCATCGGATCGGGAGATATGGCCGGCACTCCGCCATCGGAAATTGCGCCTGTATCGGAGTGGTGGCCGTTTCGCAATCAGCTCCTGATCACCGTGGGAGCCGCCTTGGCCGTGAAAGAGAGTCTGGACGCAGTCGTTATCGGAACTGTGTCCAACGACGCGTCTCATGCCGACGGAAGGCACGACTTTTTTCGGGTTCTGGACGAACTCCTCAGGCTGCAGGAAGGCCACATTAGGTTAGAGGTCCCAAGCATCGGAGAAACGACAGTGCAATTGTGTCGCCGGGCTTCAATTCCTCACTCCGTCCTCGGCTGGGCACATTCCTGCCATGTCAGTTCTTTCGCGTGTGGCATGTGCCGAGGCTGCTGCAAACATCGCGAATGCATGCGGGAGCTGGGATTCGGTGAATACTAAGGATGCTATCCGGCGCGCCCAGCCTGGCAAGTATGAGCGCCAGAGTTTGCCAATCCTTTCGTCAACCCCGTTGCCCGCGCCACACAAGTCGGATTGCTCTTTTGCCACCGCTCTAGAAAAAAGGGTTTCTGCAGAATCGTTTGGCACGCCCACGAATGAAGAACTATCCGATTTCCTGAATGATGTCTCAGGTATCCGCTTCGTTGATCGAGACGACCGCAATCGACAGAAACGTCGCGTGGCGTCGATGGGAGCACTTCATCCCGCCCATCTTCTGGTTTACCGGCCAACGGCCGGTTGGCAGGTGCACATCCCAGACGAACATTCACTGGGCCAGCTATCCGTCAATGAGACGAACTCCAAACGGCTACTCGATCTGGTCGACGAACATCTCCCAGGCCACCAAGCTGCCGTCATTTGCCTGTTAAGCGATTGTGATCTGGCCGAGAACTACTACGAACACTATGCTCCACTGCTGCTTCGCGATGCGGGAGTATTGATGGGGCATGCAGCCTTAGTTGCTTCGGCGCACGGGTTATCATTTCGAATCCTGGGTCGGACAGGGACGGATATAGCCGAATCGTTAATAAGAGGAGTGCGTTTCAGGCTTCTTGCGACTGGATTGGCTCTGCTTGGTTCAAAGGCTTTCCCTGCGTCGCTACAATCGCGCTCAGCAATCGTCTGACCAGCTTCGGTGTTGCTCTCATCATTCCCCAGATCAAAGCATCAAGGTCAGAGGTTGGAACGCCTAGAGCTTGCGAGAAGGAAACAAACCTTGCTTCCATGCGAGGATAATCTCTGCTCACGTCATCCTCCGGTGAAAACAATTTCATGAGAAGTCCTGCCCTAACGACGTGAATGTCGAGTATAGCCACCTGATCCGAGCCCAACCAGTTCCGAACAATCCACGAAGCAGTTTTTGGTCCGATGCCAGGCAAGGTCATCAATTCTGTCTTCAACCTCAACGCATCACCAGTTGGAAGTTCGTTTGTCTTAAGGGAGCTATATGCGGTTGAGAGATACATCGCCTTTTGCCGCCAGAAGCGGTATCTCACCCAACGGCCGTTCACGCACAGCGGCTCCTGTAATCTGCGTTCAAGAAGTTGCTGATCCGTGCACAGTTCGGATATCAGTGACTCATCCCTTAACCGGCAGAAGGCGGCCAGTCCAACTTCAGCAGGAATTCCATAGCCGCCCAGCATACAGGCGGTCAGCTCCTCTGGAAAAGTTTGACCGATACGATGGATCGACCTAGAGCTTGCTGAACGACACATGAGGTATTGCGTGTACCAATAGGCTGGAGTGAACAGTTCGGGAGGACTGCCCCAGCAAATCCCAGGCAATAGCTGCGCGTCAGGCGGAGGTAGTAGCACGTTGTGTTCAATCCCGCTTTTCAAGAACGCGAACTGCGGCATGCAAGTTCTCTCCGATTTCTCAGCTGTTTAGTTAGCCATGTTGCCAGTGCATGTTGCTCCGGTTTGCTCAGTCGCGAAATTCTGTCTTGAAGTCGATTCATGCGCCGTCTCACATCTTGGCGTTGCCGGAAATTGTGTCCGAGGAACCGTGGATCGTGGAGGTCGTCTGGGATCGGATAATTCATCCAGAGACTCTCGACACGGAGCCCGTTGTGCGCTTTGGCAGAAAAGCGAATCTCGTTCCAGCCGCGAAGCTCGGTCTCATAGAGTTGCGACGAGTATCCAGAGATTGCGACGCGGCAGGGCAACCGTTTCAGAACAGAAAGTAGTTCGATGTGATCGCTTTCAGTCAGGTCGTTCGCATAAACGCGCGATCGCTTGCGTGTGGAAGGAAGATAGGGAGGATCACAATAAATGACCTCAGCACCAGTAAAGGGATAACTTCGAAGAACCGCCAGCGCGTCTCCAGCGATGAAGGTCGCCAGGCTAGGGTAGTGTCTTCGCCACCACACGATCACTTTGGGGTCAACGTCGATAGCGATCGACGCTCTAGCTGGGGCCTTATGTCGTAGAACCGCCCCTCCGCCTAGATGAGTCTCTATGTAGGTGGAGTGTTCCGGCAGAACATTGATGATGTGTTGGAAGCACTTGCCCTTTCCGCCGGGATAACGCATGGGCAAATCATCGGCAGATCTGCCGAGGATGTCAAGAAAATTCGGAGACCCCCGGATGCCTCCGTGAGTCAGTCGATTCCCTCGTGAAGATCCCTTTTCTCCGCTACGCCACCAATATGTCGCCTGAATGTTCTCCGAGTGATCATTCCTCCATGCGCCGACCATAAACCTTCGGATTCTTGTTTCCCAGGCGGTCGAAAGCGGTGCCGAGGTGAGGGAAGTCGGTGCTGTTAATTGACCATGCAGAGGAAGTGGAGCGGCTGAACGCCGCCCTGCTAGCTTTAAAGCCGACTCTGTGTGCCGATCAATCAGGATGGATGACTGACTATCTTCGGTCGGTGTTTCGGACCGCCTTCACGCCGTTCCCAGTCCCTTCTGTGCCCGATCTCGCTGCGTTTTCAACTGCTGGACTATCCCACTTAGATTGGGCATCCTTTCCCGCTTCGGGCGAGCATTGTAACAGCGTGCATTTAGGAAACCTTGGCAATCCGAACGGAAGACGAGGCCGCACAGCCCAGAAACGGAAACCGCTCTCAGTTGCTGCGCGCAAGAAAATCTCCGCAGCTCAGCGTGCAAGATGGGCAAAATGGAAGGCACGGCGCAGCAAGTAAGCGGATTCGGATCGTTTTTTCCACAATTCCGTTCACAGATATTTCGTTTTCACGCTGAGAATTGCGTTGACATCGATGAAGCGACTGTTTAATTTGGCTGGCGTCGACGGCTGAAAGGATTGGCGAAATAAACCTTGCCACTCCGAAGTAGGCTGAGTGATCTGCTCGGCAGGGCGACCTGACGAGCAACCAGACCCGAAAAAACCGACTGGTTCTGCGAGGAGCAGTTGGGGTTTGGAACTGCGAAAGCAGTGATCGCATCAAGGGCTGCGACGGTGCATGCATCCACGCGGTTGGCTCCCTCGCAGGAGCTGATGGCTGGAGCGTAACCAATGTCGCAGCCTTTCCCACTTCCGGGATGCAGGTTCGCTCTTTCCCCGGGTTTGTCCGATTTGGGTGGAAAGAGGCTTCGTGCGCCGGTCCTACCTTGCCCTAACACTCTTGGCGGTTTTCAACACAAATTGTGGATAAACTCGCCAGAGATCACCTCGACACCCCTTCCCGCAAGGCTTTGACCGGTTTGCACCAACGAGTGGGCGGGGGAGCTCTTCGGCTAAAATTGTTATCCGATGCCAGTGGCGATTGAGCTGCACAATCTCGGCGATGCTCAGTTATGCCCGGAACTTGCTGCGAGTATCGAGCACGCCCTCGGCGACAAACGCGGGGTGTGGCGGGTGTTGATCGCCGGATCGCGGGCCAGCGAGAATTGGGAACTCCGAGTTGAAGGGCTCAACGGCTTTGAACGGACGTATAGTTTGGCGGGTGCTGCCGGAGAGCATCAACCTGAGGCAATTCGCAAACTGATCCTCCAGCTGGTACCGACCGGTTCCTCGTGACCCGCTGTTCTTGTTTTGCAGCACCAGACCGAACACGAAATGAGCACCCTACAACAGGCCCGCCTTCAGGCTCGAGAACCGCAAATGCGCAAGGTTCCAAATGCGAACCATCGTCTCGATGAGCATATCCTCCGAGCCTTGAACAAGATCAAGAAGCCGGGCACGGCTGAAGAAATCACAGAGTTGCTCAATCGCGACCTTGGCTCGGGAGACCACCCTTTTCAGGTGAGAGAAGTTGCGACCTGGTTGCGCGACGGCGACGAAAACGTGCTCTGTTTGTCTTGGCTGGGAAATCGCCCGCGAAAGTAACGCTCTTAGCCATTCCTGATGTCCTGGTCCTGACCTCAGGGTACGAATCGAGGCGGATGCGGCATTTTGCGTATTTCGCTAGAATGTGATGCTCACGAAAGGAGCATTATGGCAAAGAAAAAAGTTGATCCGCTCAACAAGAAACAGTACAGCGCGGTGTCTGCGATGCTCACGGTCTCCGATATCCCAGCTGCTGTGAGCTTTTACCAAAAGGCGTTTGGTTTTTCTAAACGCGCCATCATGAACGGGCCGGATGGAAAACCGATTCATGCTGAACTCACACTGCGCGGCACGACTCTGATGCTTGGCCCCGAGAATGATGCGATGGGAAAGCGGAGCGCAAAGAACGTAGGCGCTTCTCCGGCCAGCCTCTTCATATATGTAGAAAACGTGGACAAGGTCGTCGACAAAGCGACCAAACTCGGCGCCACCAGCCAAGGTCCGGTGATGGATATGTTTTGGGGTGATCGCTGCGGCACCGTTGTTGACCCGGACGGTTATCCCTGGATGGTTGGGACCCATAAGGCTGAACCTACGGCAAAAGAGATGAAAAAGGGGATGCTGGAGATGATGCGGCAACAGCCGACGGATACCGCCACAGCTGCCTAAATGCATCCTCACTCGAACAGATCCGGCTGAGCACGAGTTCGTTCGGCCTCTCGAAAGTTGCTCAACCCTACGCCGACGAGCCGATAGCGTTGCTGTGGTCCCAGGGCCACTCGTTCTCGCAGCTTCAGCGCGACGTCCGTCAACTCTTCGCAGGACGAGGGAGGAGTGTCTGGCGTATGGCTCCGCGTGAGAATCCTGAACTCGCTCGTCTTCATTTTGAGGACCACCGTGCGTGCTATGCGTGATTCTTTGCGCGAAGCAGACCAGAGCTTCTCTGCCAGGCGGCGGATCATGGGCTCTGTTTCTGCCAACGGCACGTCCTGTTCGAATGTATCCTCGACAGAGATCGATTGCGTAGGCCGGTCCGGGATGACTTCGTTATCGTCGATACCGCGGGCGAGTTCGTGCAGGCGCCGACCGTAGCGGCCCAAGTGATCCTCGAGCACGCGCAAATCGAAGGTTCGCAAATCCCCAACCGTCTTTATTCCAAGTTTCGCCAGCTTCTCTCCTGTAACTTTGCCCACACCCGGCAAGCGTCCAACCGGCAGTGGCATGAGAAACGAATCGATGTCCTCGGGTTGGATGACAAAGAGCCCATCAGGCTTGCGCCAGTCGGAAGCGAGTTTTGCTAGGAACTTGTTGGGTGCCACGCCGGCGGAGGCAGTCAGATTTAGTTCGTGGCGGATTTGCTCACGAATCGTGCGTGCCACCAGAGTTGCCGTCGGTAATCCCGTTTTGTTCTCGGTGACATCGAGGTAAGCTTCGTCGAGCGACAGGGGCTCGATCAGGTCTGTATGACGCTGGAAGATTTCCCGCACACTCTGCGAGACTGCCCGATAACGTGTGGAATCCGGAGCAACGAAGATCGCATGGGGACACAGGCGTTCCGCGCGTACTGCCGGCATGGCCAAATGTACGCCGAAGCTCCTGGCTTCGTACGAAGCAGCGCAGACAACAGAACGTTTAGCCTGCCACGCGACAATCACGGGCTTGCCGCGCAGATCCGGGTTGTCCCGCTGCTCGACGGAAGCATAAAAGGCGTCCATGTCGATGTGAAGGATTTTGCTCACAATTCTCTGGTCACAATATTAATTCTGGCCCAGGGGCTATCGTGGGCAAACTCTAAGCGGACGCTTTGCTCTGCTGCATCTCAGCTAACACGGACAATTCGGTGTTTCACGCTCAGACCCTCTGCAAGGCAGCTTGCCAAAACCGAGACTTAACGCATGAGCAGCGAGCACATTGCGTATATTTCATCGACTTAGGGGTATCCGCACGAGTTCAACCGCCTCCAGCTTCGCCGCCTCACCACGTTTGTCGTAAATCGCTGTTGTACTAATCTGCCGGTGTCCGGCAAGTTTCTGTACTACAGCCAGATCCGCGCCGGCGTCTAGCAGATGGGTGACAAAGCTTCGTCTGAGGTCATGGCATGAGAAGCGATTCACATTGGCTGCACTTGCTCGTTTCGCAAGTATGTGAGCTATCCCTTCGCATGTAATGCGCTTGAGCACGAGATGGCCTGACTTGGTAACAGGGAAAAACATCGGCCCGGTAGCGATCCCGCGAACTCGCAGCCAATGTTCGAGAATAGTACGGGCTTCCTCTACAACGTATGCCGTCCGTGCCTCGTTGCCTTTGCCTCTGATAGTGAGCACACCGTTCCCGGGATCGAAATTTGCTACATCCAACCGAACCAGTTCGGAGCGACGCAACCCAATGCCGTAGAGTAAGCCCAGAATGGCAGCATCACGAACATCAGCTGCAGTCTGGTCGACTTGGCAGCCCCTGAACAATGCTTCGAGTTCGGCCTCGTTCAGCGCCCGGCCGCGCGGGGGCAGTTGTCCACGAACAGGGGCAATGTCCGCGGCGCGAGCATAGTCGTCATGGATCATCAGACCAAGCCTCCAGCATTCCTTTAGGACGCCCCGAAGGGCCGCAAGCATCCTCTTCGTGGTGTTCGGGGCATACCGTTCCGACAGGGCAACCCGTATGGCTGTGGTTTGAAGATACTTCAGGCTCGCCCAATCTACGCCCTCAGCATCGGCAGAGCCCTTGGTAAGAAGGCGCGCGATGGTGTTGAGCGCATCCAGTTGCCCACGTCTGCTGCCCGGAGCCAATCTGCCAAGGTAAGTAGCGACCGGGCTGGTATTGTTTCCCGCGGCAGACGCGGGAAGCAGCGGCGCCTCAATTGACAAGCTAGACACACCCATACGCCCCCCTCCGTTACTTTGGAGAACTGCTTTTCTCGGTAGTAATCCGGCGCGGGAATCAAAAATTCGGATTTTCCCGCACTCTATCGAGCTATGGAAAAGAACCTTTGGGGGAATGAGTCCACAGCCAGAAAATTCAGCTGCTCGTTGAAGTACGAATGCTTATCTTCGGGCGGCACGCGATCTGCGCGTGTGTGGCAGCGGCTGCACGGGTAAACAATTCCTCGCAGACCATGCACCTACGCATGCCGTGCTCGACCGTGAACACTTTCCCGGTCTGGTTTGCGCCTCGCGACGTTTGCATGACTTTGGAGAACTCTCGAATACGTGTCCCGCATCCTCAGTATACGGACGGGTGGGGAAAATCGTCTGGAACTGGCCGGTAATGTGACCAAAGATTTTTCTCAGATTACCCTCCAAAACTGGCCGTTTTTTCCGGCTGCTCCGTATACTCTGGCTGGAGGCAAGCACATGCTGAAAAAAGATTACGTTCGCGATGGGAACCGCAAAATCATAGGCTCGGTCACCACTGGCTTCAGAGACAAGTCTGCTGTTGTTCGCGATGAGGACAACAAAATCACGGGTCGAACCAGCGAGCGGTTCCAGACGACACGCGATGGAGAAGGAAACTTGATCTCTATCAATTCCTCCGATCCCGGTCTCCTGATCGGGCGCAAGAAGTAGCACCGGCGCGAAATACCTCCCTAAGACCTTCAACGCTCTCCCCACTTGAGTCAGACGCGACCGCGACCCCGAGGATACATGACTACGCGATCTCCATTGCCGACCGAAACCATCGAGTGCCCATTGTGCTCGGGCGCGGGCAAGCTTAAGCGAACCGAGGTGTTGGATCGCCTCGGCGTCAAGGACTTCGCCCGTGTGGCTCAGCTGAGCGCAGAAGAGGCATTCCGGCTGCTCCAGAACAAACACAATCATGAGCATCAGAGCGCATGGGCTCGATTCGAGACAGAATTGGCAAAGCGGACTGCCGAGATCAGAGACCAACATAAGGACGAACTGCGCACGGCTCAATCCGAAAGAGAGGATCTCACTCGGCGAGTCGAAGATTGCTTGAGAGAAGTCGCTCAGCTTCAAGCGAGGAACCAGCAATTGGAAGTCGAGATGTCGAAAGTCGCCCGCATCGGTAAACGGGAGGAGATGGACTTCGCCGACGAGGCGCGAACTTGGCCAGGTATCGTCGTCAGCGAGAAGCTTCCCCGGAATGGCGACTTCTTGTTGGCTTACCGGGACCAGAGCGGTGCTGCAATTGAGCCTCGCATGGTAATCGACAACAAGGACAAAGCAACGGTCACCGAGGGCGATATCAAGAAGCTGATCCGTGACGCAAGGGAACGCCGGATCCCGATTGGGATCATCGTGGCGAGAGAGGACAGTCAGCTTCGGCAACTTGACCGCGAACGGCGCTGGGACCAGGAGGATGGCGTCTGGATTCTGCGAACGACCCGCAGCTGGCTGCCGCGAGATCTCGAAGTGCTCAAGCCGGTTTTCGAGCGCATGAGAACTGAAGGCCCGCAATTTCTGCAGAAGAATTCCGCGTTGGCAGAAGAAGTCCGCCGCACGTTCGTCGATCTGGACGAAATCGAAAAGCACCTCAAGAAAGCTGCGCAGGCTATCGACTCCGCTGCCGGGCTGACCACGAAGTACAGGGTGCGGTTGCAGGCGCTTTGCGACAACTCTACAGCGCCGAAGATCGCGCCTAAGCCTCAGCGAGATGCCAGCGACATCCGCGAGACGGCCGGCGCGTAAATCACTGAGAAGAACAACGTTGGGAGGGAACTCATGGATGCGACCACACAACTTGCGAACGACGTGCAGTTACTGACAGCACCGCTGAGGTTCGTGCTCAGCCTGGTCAGGGCGGCAATTTTCCTCGCGATCTTCCCGCTCGTGATCCTCGGACTCTGCTTCCATGCCGCCCTGATCGGCGGACCGATCATGGACGACGACATGTGGTTCCTGACGAAGGTGCTGTTCTGTGTGCTAGCCCCGTTCGCGTTGGCGCTGATCGCTGGCATTTTCTCCAAGCGCAGCCTCGTCGGCGTGTGGGCGAAGGAATTCTTCGTGCTGATTTTGTCGTTCGTCGTCGTGGCTGGCTTGCTACGCTTCGGTGTCATCACGTTCAATGACAGCGATCATGCCCCCGCGATGTGGATGAGCCCGGAGTATGACTACTCCGACGTGTACAGAGGCGGGAGCGCGTTCAAGATTGGCAACACCGAAAACGGAAAGTTCGAATTTTCTTACGAAGAAATCCAGCACTTGCGCAGCCAATGTCTCGACATGACAGACGCGAGCCGAAGCACGTCCTGCGTGAAGTCAGTCGATTGCATGAAGCACAGCGCTGCGCCGAATGAGTGGAAGGCGCAGCAGTGCGATCAGGTGCGTCAGAGGGAGAGATAATGGACTATTTCCATTGTTTTGTCCTTAAACAGTTGTCTCTCGACAAAAACGGCGATGTGAAAAGCCGGAATGTCGCGGTGACCTTCGATCTCTTCGAAGCTGAAGATCACAGGAACAAGGGCGTGGAGTATGACTACGACGTCTTTGTCGTACCGGGCGACTGGCAGGAGGATGCCGCCACGACTGGGCTGATCACCGCTATGCGCGACTTCCGCGAGATGGTCAAGGCTATGCAAGATGAGGCGTTACGGTAAGCTTGATCATCCCGGCGAGGCAATAACAAGGATGAAGATCAGCAAGTCAAAATTCATCGCTGGTGTGCAATGTTTGAAGCGTCTGTACTGGCAGGCGCATGAGCCGGAACTCGCGGCAGAGCCGGACGCTTCCGCCTACGCGATCATGGAGCAGGGTCGCGAAGTGGGCATGCTTGCTCGCCAGTTGTTCCCCGGAGGGGCGGAAGTCGTCAGTGATGGCGGGCTCGATCAGGCGATCCGGGCCACGCGAGAGCTAGTGGCGAACCCTGAAGTTCCAGCCATCTTCGAGGGCACTTTTGAGAACGGCGGCGTCCTCGTGCGCGTGGACATCTTGCAGCGCCGCAGGGACGGTCGTTGGCGTCTGATCGAGGTCAAGTCCACCACCAGCCTCAAAGAAGAGCATCTTGACGACGTCGGAATCCAATCCCGCGTCGTTTCCCGGTCGGGGCTGGACTTGGCGTCGGTCAATTTGGCGCATGTCAATCGCGATTATGTGTTCGGCGGCGGCTCGATTGATCCGCGCAAGTTTTTCAAGATCAGGAACCTGACGCGCCGGATCGCGAGGTTGCAGCCCAAACTCACATTCCAGTTGCGTGCGGAGTTCACCGTTCTAAACATGCCCAACGCTCCTGATCTTCCACCGGGACCGCACTGCACCGACCCCGTCACATGCGAGTTCTATGACCAGTGCAATCCGCCGCGCTCAGATGACCACGTCGGGTACCTGCCGCGAATCCAAGCCAGCGCCGTTGAGCAATTGGCGGAAGTCGGCATCGAGTCCATTCGGGACATTCCAGATGATTTCCCGCTCAACGAGCGCCAGCGGCGTGCGGCTACGTGCGTGCAGACGGAAAAACCTTGGTTCAGCCCGGAACTCGCCGAACAATTGGGTGGACTGAAATACCCACTCTACTTCACCGACTTTGAAACAGTGAACCCCGCGATTCCTCGATTCGCCGGGATGCGCCCCTACGACCATCTGCCGTTTGAGTGGTCGGTTCATGTGCTGATGAACCCCGGTGTGGAAGTTGAGCACCACGAGTTCCTCGCCACCGACACGACTGATCCCCGGCGCGAGTTCATCACTTCGCTATGCTCTGCCCTTGGCAAGAGTGGAAGCATAGTCGTCTACTCGGCGTTCGAGTCGCAGCGGCTCTCGGAGCTTGCGGAGTGGCTGCCGGAATTTGCGGGGCGCATCAAGAAAATTCAGGCTCGCCTTTGGGACTTGCTGCCAATCGTGAGGAACCACATCTACCATCCGAAGTTTGCGGGGTCATACTCAATTAAGAATGTGCTTCCCGCACTCGTGCCGGGGATGAGCTACGCGGGAATGCAGGTCGCGGACGGTCAGGCTGCTGGGCTGGCGTGGGAGGCGCTCGTAAGGGGAAACGTGGACGGATCAGACGGCGACGGCAACAAACTCAAGAGGGCTTTGCTGGATTATTGCAGGCAAGACACACTTGCTCTCGTCAGGCTCCTACGAAAACTTCAGTCGGTTTCCAACTGATCGATCCGATCCTGTCTTCGGCCGTCCATGTAAGCCAAGCCCGCGCACTGAGTCCATTGTCGTTGTCTGCCGTTCAGTGGGCTGAGCGATCATGCGAAGAATTGATGATGTGTTAGGCACACATTATGGCGAGTCCCACTCTCTGACGCGAGTCCGAAACTCTCTGACCAAGCGGCTGTCGAGTCTGCTTGCTTTCTGGATCACGCCATTCACAAAATTCCGGACTGCCCAGCAACCATAAATGTTCCGGTTCTCAGCACTGCCCGCCACAATAGCGCGTGCCTCGCCGTTGGAAAAAGGACGTAACTCTGCAAGTCGGGTAGCGTTCTGTGGGGTTTCATCAAATGAACCGCTCGCGACGAACATTTCGATGACGGCTCCTCTGACCTCTCGGCTAAAATGGGGCTCGGCAGCTAATGTTCGGACTATCTTCCAGCAGGAATCAGCTATGCTCTTGCCAATCCTCAAAGCTTGAATCTCGCCGACGAACCCATAGGGATTAACATCGACCTTGAGAGGCAGAATGAACTTGTGATGTGCCACTGCAATCCCGGTCTCCTGATCCGTCCAGTAGGATTCGTGAAAACGCATCGTCAGTAAGAAGAGAAAGACCTCACAGTCCCTCAGATGTTGGCGGATCGCCTTTTGCCACTTCGTGGATGGCTTTAGGTCTTTGTGGGCGAGGAAGACTTCGATCCCGTAGTGAGCAAGCTGTTTCTTGATGGCGTTGCCCAATCTGAGGTCATGATGGGAATGGCTTAGAAATGCCGATACGGACATCTGGGAACAATCCTCTCTTTCCGAATCCCCCGCAGTCTCGATCTTCAAGCGCACAGGTCAAATCGCATCAAGGTATCGCGATTCACATGCGAGTCAAACTGCCCATCGGGCATCGATCTGCGCGTCGCTTTTGAATACACCTGCAAACGCAGGTTCAAGGAATGCCTTCAAAATCGCAAGCCGCAGCGTTTCTTCCAGCTTGTCATAAAGACGTATATCCGCTTGAGGCATTGCGAAGAGAAAGCTGTCGCCGTGACTGAGGCGAGAGCGGAAATCCCACGCTAACGCAGCCTCAGACGTTGTGAGTGGATTCGCGTTGACTTCGCTCGCCAGTGCTGGAACCCTATTCGTGAAGTGCCGGGTGCTGTTGTTCGTGTGATGCTTTGACCGTGTTCAACAGTACCGTGAGGCTCTTGACGATCCGAACCTGCTCAGGTAGCGGAGGCAATGGGAGTTCGGTCGTTTCGAGGAAAGTCTGCGGCACCCGTTTCTGGCCGACGCTACCAGTCATTTCGGCTTCTGCCGACCTGCGATAGGACTCCTGCCGAATGTAGTGATAAACAAAATCGGGCAGAGCTACTCCAGTGGAGCGGAAAACGTGGAACTCAGTTGACCCGAACCCAAGACCGTTTATCAGGTTCCTCGCGATAGCAACTTTCCCATTCTCCATGCAGGGAGTGATTTTCGCCATTATCACGTCGCCCTCACGAAACGACGTAAACCCCTTGCGGACTTCCGAAAATCTCCTTACTTGGGGCTTTGTGATTGCCCCCTCTTCAGCGTCAACCGCTGGCATCGGTACGAAAGTTACAGGGGCATCGGCGGGTAACGAGTCCTTTGACGCTTTAGAAGGATTGATCTCGCAGGCATCTTGCAGGGTTGCTAGCGCCCACCCTTCCGACAAGGCTTCCGTATTGTGGTCTGCTGGTGTGATGCCCATTGCGATAGCGAGCGTCACTTGATGAGTGACGATTCGACCTCAGTCGCGGTGCTAGTGCCGTTCTCAAGCATTACGAGTACCTTGTTGAGTTCCTCGACCGCAACCTGTAGTTCGGCAATGGCGTCCGTAGCTAGTTCTTCGGGTTCAAGCGCTCCGTCGCCATCATCCAGCGATTCATCCTTGAGCCACCTGAGACCGTCAATCTTGAAATCACGGCCCTTTACCTCGTCAATGGAGAAGGTGCGCCAGCGGTCTTCCTTAGAGTCCCTCGTTTTGCGCTTCGCACGCCCATTAGGATCGGCTCCGTAGCACTTCTCGAACTCCGCGAAATGCTCTGGAGTGAGAGGGCGATCCTTCTTCGTGATGTGTGGCACATTGCTGCGCCCGTCATAGAACCATACGTTCTCTGTTTTGTAACCTTTCGTGAAGAAGATCACATTTGTTTTTGTGCCGGGACTGTACGGCGTAAAGGTGCCGTTCGGGAGCCGAAGTACCGTGTGAAGATTACAGTCCTCAGTCAGAATCTTAAAAACTTCGCCTGCTTGATCTGCGAACAAACAATTATCGGGCACGACCACAGCAGCACGGCCTCCGGGCTTCAGGATCGTCATCACGTGCTGGACGAAATTCAGTTGCTTGTTGCTCGTGGAGATCGTGAAGTCGTCTCTAGTAGGGGCTTGATTCGCACCCTTGGTGCCGAATGGCGGGTTCGTCAAGACCACGTCATAGCGTTGACCGCTAGGAATCTCGTAGATCGAGTCGCCGAAAGCGATATGAGGCTCCAGACCGTGCAGATATAGGTTCATCAGCGTCAAACGACGCGGACGTTGAACAAATTCCTGTCCGAAATATGTGTCCGATTTCAGCCGTTTCACCAAATCGCGAGGCAGCGCACCGCCCTTGGTTTCTTCAATCAGCCACTCGTAGGATGAAACCAGAAATCCGCCTGTACCACACGCTGGATCGCACATCGTGAACTCTTTGTGAGCACGCGGATCGGGTTTCATGCAGCGAACGAGAGCTTTAATCAGGATGCGCGGTGTGAAGTATTGCCCAGCACCTTTCTTGCCCTCGCTTGCGGCTTTTTCAAGCAGCCCCTCGAATGCGGCAGCCTTGATGTCAATGTCCAGTGCCGTCCACTCGATGTCGTCAATCAGCCCGAGCAGCTTCTTCAGATTGACTGGATTGTTGAACCTCGATTGAGCACCCGCGAAGATGTCGCCGAGCAAACCTCGCTGCTGGCCGAGTTTCCGCAGTAGATCGATATAATGATCCTGCAAAGCAGTGCCCGACTTTTTGACAAGGCTCGGCCAATCGCAGCCTTTCGGCAATTCGATGTCGCGCTCATCTGCCATCTTCAGGAACAGCAGATACGTTAGCTGCTCGATATAATCGCCGTAGTCGATCCCGTCGTGGCGAAGCGTGTGACAGAAACCCCAGAGTTGCTGGACTACATCGCTCATAAAGCTACGGCCTCATTGAATTGGCTAATCAGTTGCGGAAGCTGTCCTGCGAATACCTTGTTGGCGCGACCCCAGCCGCCCACCCGGTTGAAGACGGGCAAGGTGTCGAAGTCGTCGGGATCGAGGGTCAGGTTTTCGGCCAAGTGTCCCTCGATCCGCTCAAGCCACTGCACTTGCTCAGGCGTGAAGTTCTTGCCTGATGTGATCTTCGCCATAGCGATCTTGACTCGTTCCTCAGCAGTGTACAGGGGCTGTTGCTCATTGGCGGCGTGCTTGACCATCGAAATGATGTCCACAAGCGCCTTTTGGTAATGCAGTTCGTGCGCCCTTTGGAGGTTCTCTTTATTGAAACGCTGGGGTGTTGCTGCCAGCTTTTGCTGCAAGTCGCTCAACGCTTTCGTGCTCCAGTCCTTGGGGCGCTGCAACAGGATTCGGATTGCCTCGATCTGCTGAGGGTTCTCACGGACGAACTGAGCGAACGCAGTGAGGTAGTCGTCGGGTTTGTATTGCTTGCCGTCGATCCCGCGCACGAGCCATGAAGAAGTGACCCTATCTAGTGTCTCGTAGGCAACTATGAACCTGCGCTCCTTGCGGGGATAATTCATCAACAAGTCTTGGAATACTTTGTCCCGGAGCAGGCTCATCGTATCCACGAAAGCATGGCTCAACCTGCGCGGGAGATCGCGGGCGTACTTTCCAACATCACCACCCGGAATGTGGGCAGCGAACATGTCCCGCGCCTCGCCCGACATCTCTTTCTCGATGCGTTGGAGACGTTTGACCAGCCTGCGGATGTTGTAGTCCCGATCTCGGTTATCCCAGATGTCCTCGATGACCTCGACAATTGTGCACGGCTCACGCTCTGGCGGTTCAGCGGTGATCGCCGTTGCGCTCTTGAAGTACTCCAATAGAGTTCCATCGAAGCAGTCGAACACCACGAAGTGGGACTTGTCAGGGAAGTGTTCGCCCTTGCGAGTGCCACGACCGAGCATTTGTTCGAACAAGATGCGGGACTTAACCGGGCGCAGAAAGACGATACCCTCCAGATCAGGTATATCCACGCCAGTAGTCAGCAGATCAACCGTCACAACGACAGTCGGCGCTGGGCGATTGCGGAACTCGCGGATATGCTGAAGGGGACGATCCACTCTGCCCGTGATTTTCTGAGCGAACGAATCGCCTCGACCGAAGATGTCACGAGCAAGGTCAACCAACTGGTCGGCGTGTGAAGTGTGAGGCAAGTCGTTGGCGGCGAAAATCAGCGTCTTCGGCAGTCGGCCATATCGCTGTTCGTGCTCCAACATCCACTTCTTGACCTCTTCGAGAATCTTTCGATTTGAATCGGGCGACGTGATGTCATGCTCGATCTTGGCACTGTCGAACTGGCGCTCGTCCTCCAGCAAGTCGAGTTGCTTGGCACCGGAGACGGGATTCACGACCTCAACCTGCTCTCCCTCGTTCAGGAATATGCCGTTCATGCGGACGTTGGAATTGACCGCAACCACGTCGTAATCGACGAGGAACCCCTCCCGCACAGCACGCTCGTATTCGTACCGATAGATGATGTCCTTGAAGTAGGCCATCGTGTGGGCGGCGGGCGTTGCGGTCAGACCGACCTTGACGCAATCAAAGTGATCGAGAGTCTTCCTCCAGATAGCACTTTCTTGAGTTGAGTAGCCCCTGTGGCATTCGTCGGCGATGATGAGATCGAACGCATGGATCGGGATATTTAGCTGGCTGGCGTCTTCATCGACTTCCTCGTCGCCGGACGCCATGATCGCGTCCCGACCGAAGAGGTTGATTGTCATCCGCTGGATCGTGCTCACGTACACGAAGGCGTGCCCCGGTTGAGGATCAGTCAGATAGGAGCTTGGCAGAACTCTCGGATCGAACTTCTCGTCCTCGTCGAAGTCCCCTCGCTGGAAACGCTGGCTATAGACTTCGTAAATTCTGTCGAATTTTAGTCCCGGTTCCGGCTCGAAGGACGCGAATGCCAACACAGCCTGTGCAGCCAGTGCGCGGCGATCAACCAAGAAGAGTATCCGCTGTGCGACCCCAGCCTTCATCAGACGGTAGACTTGGTTGACCATCGTGAAGGTCTTGCCAGTCCCGGTCGCCATCGCCACGAGCATCTGATGCTTACGGTCAGCGATTGCCTTTTCGACTGCTGCGTTTGCCTCCCGCTGATATTCGCGGAGGCGGGGATGATCATTAGGTGTTTGGAGAAGCGCCTGACAGGATACGTCGAAGTCCTTCGCAAGCAGTTCGGCTAGGGCGTCTGGAGTGTGAAACTGAGCGATTGTGCGCGAGCGGCTAAGACCATTTCGGATGTCGTGATACCAAATGACCTCGCCATTGGTCGAATATAGAAATGGAACTCGATACCCGCGAAAGTTGAGTGGGCTGCTGGTGGCACCTTTGGAATATCTTTCAGCCTGCGTAAGAACGCTTTGCGGTCCGAGCGTCAGTTTCTTGGCTTCGACAATTCCTAGAATCTGACCGCCCACACAAAGGGCATAATCTGCGGGACCGTGCTCGGTCTCGAACTCCTCCACCGCACGACGGTCGTAGGACGTGAGCGGCTTGTCGGGGTTAAATGGAACAATCCGCCATCCCGCCGTTTTCAGCTTTGGGTCGATCAGCCGCTTGCGTGTAAGCCATTCGGAATTGTTTTCAGACGGTTGCACAATGATTGTGTAGTGAGAAACTGCATTATACCCAGTGCAGTCGGGGAGGCGTACAAGGTGTGCTTTTGAGTCTCTCTCAAACTCGGGACGGCGCTGTTCCGGGTGCAGTGCAAGACTCCGTGCCAGATCGAGCTTGCCAACGCATTTTGTCGGCATCTTGAAATGGGACGACCAATTTGATGCTCACGGCAAGCATCCTCGTTTCTGGGTAGTGCCTCAGTTTGAAATTCCCAAAACACTGATAATCGGAGAATGCCTGACGACTGAATTTTCTCGATGGTCTTGGTTTACCTTCTGCCGAGCAGTTACGAGGAGTTTGTCTTCGTAGTTTTCTATCCTGCCGGCTTCGCTCGGTATGTAATCGACTCGATACTCTACATCACAGTGGTCACACTTGACGTGTTGAGCAAGGGAAGCGCTGAAGCCCGCAACCGTGTGAGCAACCGCAGGCTTTGAAGAAATGAGACAGCACGCGGCTTGAGTCGTAATCATGGGAAAATTATAATAAGCTCCTAGTCGCGATTTTTGTAGGGCCGCGCTTGCCGGGTTTCGGCATGTAGCTCTCGGCCATCAATACGATTTCCTCAAGACTCCAAACGTGGTCACTCAGCCCAGCGGCCATTGCCGGGGTGATTCTCAGCGTCTTGTGGATTCTGGCGAAATTGTAATAGACCGCATGAATGGCAACCATAGCAATGTGATTTTCAATTTTCTTAGAGAAACCATTGGTCAGCCTCGTAAAACGGTGCATTCCCATCCGCATCGTTAGATTGTGTCTCTCAACATAGCTGATGCTAACGTCCTTCGGATCGGGGTCACCGCTGACGGTTTTCATGTCAGCACCGATGCACTTGGCAGGGCTGCATCGGCGCATCTCGGCATCGGAAGGTGCGCCGTATATCTTCCGCAATTGAGCGCAGTCGATGTCAGCACCAAATGCATCTTCGACTGCCTCAAGATACGCTTTGTGCCCATCCGTCGTGATCTGCACGCGGCCCTTGATCCGCCTAGCGCAGTCTTGCATGAACTCCTTGGCCCATCCTCCATCCCGTCCGCCAACAAGGTAGCTGACGCACAGTTTCGTGTCCGCGTCCAACCCTGTCCACGTCCACACATCACCCCACCCCTCGGCTTTCTTTGCTGGTGCAACATTCTTCGCCTTCGCTCCAATGAAGCACCAAATTTCGTCAGCCTGTAAGCGCCGCACGCGCACGTTTCTAACGTGCTCATCGTGGAATTTTTCGCACGCCGTGCCCAAGTCCACGAGCAATTTCGTAACAGTGTTCAGGGAAACATCTGCAAGGCGGCTGCAAGATCGAAGGCTATTCCCTTCTACCAGCATTCCTAGAATGGCTGCGCGTCCGGCAACTGACAGGCGATTCATGCCAGTAACTTAGGTGGACAAACCCTATTTGCCAAGCATACAGTTCAGTTTGCATAAAGGCGCAAATTGCAGGTTGACAAGTCTCCGCGTGAGGTTTATGAGTAGGGGAGATGGCAATCATACCGTCAGAGTATCCCACCCCCGGTCAGTACATACTGGCATTGTTGGCGAAGCGGGGCTGGAGCCAACGGGTGCTAGCTATTGTACTAGGTGTGGACGAAACCGGGATAAATCGCTTGGTCGCGGATAAGAGACCTGTGGACGCTCCAATGGCTCTCGTGCTGGGAGAAGTGTTCAACGTCCGACCGGAAAAGTTCCTTCAACTCCAACGGCGATTCGACTTGCGAAAAGCCAGAATCATGGTTCGCCCGGATCCGCAACGAACAACCCGCGCCAATATCTTCGGAGAGCTGCCCATTACGGAGATGATGAAGCGCGGCTGGTTGCCGGATGTGGATGACGTGAGAGACGTTCCAAAAGTAGAGGCTGCGCTTAAGCGTTTTTTTGGGACGAACACGCTGAACGAGATTGAGAGTTTGGGACACCGCGCCAAGAAAACCGATGCTTTCAGCCCCGCTACCCTGCCGCAGTTGGCATGGCTCCATCGGGTACGGGAAATTGCAAAAGAGATGCTGGTGGCAAAGTATTCGCACGAAGCAGTGCGCGGGGCCGTTGCAAAACTCAGGCGTCTCTTGTCCGCTCCAGAAGAGGCGAGAAAGGTGCCGCGCATTCTTGCCGAAAGCGGCATTCGATTTGTAATAGTCGAATCATTGAGCGGAGCAAAAATCGATGGCGTGTCCTTCTGGCTGACCGCCAAAGAGCCAGTGATCGGCATAACGACACGCTATGACCGCATCGACAATTTCTGGTTTGTCCTTCGCCACGAAATTGAACACGTTCTGCGCCGTCACGGTCGAGAGGCTGGGCGAGACATGCTCGACGTAAACCTTGAAGGACAACGGGCCGGAACTGGCCCCGATATTCCGGAAGAAGAAAGTGTCGCGAACGAAGCAGCGCGGGAGTTTTGTGTTCCGGCGCAAGCAATGGAACGCTTCATCGCGCGAAAAGACCCATTTTTTGCGGAGCGCGACATCCTGGGCTTTGCTGCCACAATGCAGGTACATCCAGGACTTGTCGCTGGACAATTGCAGCACCGAACTGAACGCTATGATCGTTTTCGTAATCATCTGGTGAAGATTCGATCTTTTATTGCGCCAAGTGCAATGGTCGATGGTTGGGGCGATGTTGCTCCGGTCGGATAGGAGAAGTGATGGCAACAAAGCATCAGGAAATGCAGCGTCTCATCCGGCACTACAAGGACGTGACGAAGAAAACAGAAATTAACATGCACGAGGTCGCTCAGTTTGCGGTGGGGAAGGGTTGGCCCCTACCGCGTCCAATCGCCGCATTGGATCGACTCGCCAAAGAATTTTCAGAAGCGGCCCGCGAAGAAATCCGGCATGACAAGAAAACTGGCAAGCCATACCGTGCGAATCACGCACTCACCTCTGAGTACGGAGCAAAACAGTTAACGCTGTGGGTTGACATCGACGAAGCGCCGCGAAAGCCGATGCTGAAATCACTTGTGCAACGGCGTGAGCAAATGGTCGGTGACGGACTGCAACTTACCTTGGATGCGATGCACTGGAATAGCATCCATCCAAACGAGGAGCCAATCAAACTCCCACTCGATCTTACCGATGATGTGGACTGGAGATTGAACGCTCCAGATGAAGGAGAAAAGGCAAGCTAGAAGAGCCAAAGGCTACCGCGCGGTACGAATCTTTTCAGGCACTGGTTAAGAGGCTAATTCCTGAGAGATGCTGGAGGGATGACATTGGCGAAAATCGACATTGAAGCCAACGAGCGCCGGAAGCGCGAGGCCGCAAGGAAGATTCCTTTCTTGGTTGAGTTCGGCAACGAAGAAGACATCATTGCATTCACAAAGAGGTGGAACCCTGCTATTACTTCGGAGCAGTTAAACAAGGTCGTCAAGCTCTTTCACGCCGCGCAACTCGCTCGCGCACACCCTGCACAATCTCGTTAGCTTTCCGCTCGCGCTCTGCCATCTCTTCTTCATCGGCATTTTCTGACGCGTTGTCGATGATAGATTCAATCTCGCTGATCAATTCTTGTTCGGCTGTATGCGCCATTTGCGAGCCTTTTTTCTTCGTCATGGCATAAGCTCCAAAAACTAACCGTATACGCTACCAGATCGAAGGTCTACACTTCTGTTTTCGGACGTTATCTACGTCACGACGTTGTGACGTCACAATGTCACGATGTCATAACGCTGCAACTGAGTCAATAAGGAAATTGGTTCGTGTCTCCACGACAACCACACGTCGCATCTGGTGCCAAGCACACCACCGTTCGTTTAACACGAGAGGATCATGAGGCGATCCACGAGATTGCGAAATTACGTGCGGCAAATAACGACGACCGGACTAGGTTAAATGACATCCTTGTAGACGCGCTGTGGCATTTTCTGGAGCATGCTACCGGGAAAACGCGGGACGACATTGCCGCACTGCTGCCGCCAATGTTGCGCTCGCAAGGGCCGAACAATGTCACACAAATGCCCAAGCAAAAGAAAAAGCCCGCCAAATAGGGCGGGCTATCGTGTCTCTCGAACAAGGTTTTAGGTTTTCTTCCATCTGGCTTCCGCAGCTAATCTCGCAATGTCAGAACGTTCGGTAGCGTTCAATTTCTTGGCGCGGGCTTTCCCGCCTCTCTGTGCGCCCTTACGTTTCGGTGACGGGTGCCGCTTCGATTCGCTCACAGTGTCCTCAGCTTCGCCAATGGCAATATCGAATACCTGCTTGGCAAGCTGAACGGGATCGCGCGGGCGTTTCGCCACGACCCGAGTATGCCACAGGCCGCGTGCTCCTGCTATACCTTAGACAACAGCGAGAAGAGGCTTGTTGAGTCCGAGTACATCCAAGCACATTGAGAGGAAAATATATTTGGGGGGGGGAAAGTGAGAGGTCGGTCTATCCCAGCAAGCTTCTCACTATGCTGACCCATTCCGCATCCATTGGCTCGCGGCAAACGAGCTTGCCCGCCCGACTGTACCAATAGGCTGCGTTGTCCTGATCGCCTTCCTTGCGATGCAGGTAGGCGTGAACCCACGAACCATCCCTGCCTTCGTCCTGCTGAGCGGATTCGTGTGCTCGCGTCCAATCGCCCTTGGCATCCCACCATAATCCGGCGAGGGCGAGTGAGAGTTCCGCTGGCGGTTCGGTCGCGGTGAGCGATTTGCGAAAATCGTCCAACGTCATTTAGGTCTCAATTGTTGCGATCAAAATGTCGCCTCGCCGTGTTACCTTCCTCCTCCAAGCATCAGAGGAGACGCTATGAAACAGACAAGAGGCATCGAACTACCTGCATCGTTCATGGTCACGGTATCACACGCGGGGACGGAAATTCTGCAAGCGGCACCAGCCGAGAACGACATCTTGACCGTTGCTGAAGTCGCCGAATTGCTCAAATGCAAACCGTCGTCGATTTACAACCTGACGCGCCATCGCGGTCGGGCGAGGTATGACAATCCGATTCCAGTCCTGCGGCTCCCGATGGGTCTGCGATTTCGTCGCTCATCTGTTCTCGCTTGGCTGAAGTCGCAAGAGACGAAAAGGTTGGCGGAGTAAGACGACGGTCACACTCCAGATGGGACTTGCTGGCAATCGAGACCATTCGCCGCGAGATATGCGTGCAGGGCGAGATATTCGTTGAGATACGCTTGAACTCGGATACCCTTCGGACTGAAAAAGACGCTCAATTCTTCGACCGTCCCCGCTGCGCTTCTCACGGCAAGTGGAGCGAGTTGCGCCAACAATGTCGCACACACGTTCTGGCGGGTCGGGTCATTCCGACCATTGATGGCATACCGCAATGAGCCGAGGACGACATCGACAACCGAACAGAAGTGCGAGGAACCGATGGAGGCGACGTGCAGGCCAAGCAAACGGTCGAGCCGATAACTCTCCGAGTAAGGCAATCCCTTTAGTCCGATCAAGAACTTCTGTTTGAGGATGGCGAACAAGCTGTTGTTCGGGAACGTGTCGATGAGAACTAAGCCGTGGTCGTGAGCGCGATTGAGGTAGTAGTTGAAGTGCAAACAGATTCGATTGATTTCGTTTAGCCGCGCAACTTCCGGGCTAGTTGCTACTCGGTGCAGAATGAATGAGCAGAACAGCTTGACCCCGTGACCAGCAGCCTCAGCGAGAAGCTGTTGCTTCGCGTCCCTATGTTGCTCAGGAGTGACATGAGCCGGACGCTCTCGGGTATTGAACTTCAAGAGGTCATCGGCTCTGTATCCGTTCGCAGCGCGGACAGCGTCAATCCGACTGGAGAGTTGCCCCGCTCGGTCTCCCGGTATTGCGACTCCGGCATAAGCGAAGAAATCCGAAGTCTGCGGGTCAACGTTCGTTTCATCTGTGTAAAGAAGGTACATCGTCGATCAGTTGTGCATGTCGCTATTCCGAGCGATGATACACCTGAGCACTGAGCTATGAGTAAGTCACTCGGAACTATCTGGCCGCTGGAACCACATACTGCAAGAAAACACGCGATTCTTCGACGATACTTCGAGGCATGGCTCCCTATCCTCGCGACCTCGAACCTTCGCGTCATTTATATCGACGGCTTCGCAGGGCCGGGAGTGTACAGCGGCGGTGAAGATGGCTCACCCGTCATCGTCTTGAAGGCGGCTCGTGACCACAGGTACAAGCCAGCGTCCGAACTCTGCTGTCTTTTCGTCGAAGCCGATAAACATAGATACGACCGCCTGAAGTCGGTCTTGTCGCCGCTGGCCGCAACGCTCCCGAAAAACATCAAGTTTGAGACGGCCAACACAACGTTCAACGAGAAAATTTCGCGAATACTCGACAGTCTCGCCGAGAAGAAACAAGTTCTCTGGCCGACGTTGGCCTTCATCGACCCGTTCGGTTTCAAGCACACTCCGTTCAAGACGATTGCACGTTTGATGGAACAACCGAAGTGTGAAGTCTTGCTTACCTTCATGTACGAAGAAATCAATCGCTTCTTGTCGTTGCCAAACCAATCGGAGACTTTTGACGAACTATTCGGCACTCCAGAATGGCGGCACGCAATCAGTCTCGCGACTCCAGACGAACGTCAACGGGCGATTCACGATTTGTATCTGGCGCAACTAAGAACTGTTGCGCGGTATGCGCGGTCATTTCAAATGATAAACAAGGGGAACACTGTCGATTATTTTCTATTCTTTGCAACCAATCACCTGCGTGGACTGGAGCGAATGAAGGAAGCGATGTGGAAAGTTGACCCCGCTGGTGAATTTCAATTTTCAGATTTCACGGACGCTTCGACCCAGATTTCATTGTTCGCGTCTGCGCCTAATTACGATGTCTTGAAAGGGATGATTGCGGACAAGTTCCGCCACAGTGAAGTCGAAATTACCGACCTTGAGGACTGGGTCATCGCGGATACTCCGTTTCTGCCGAAGCATATAAGGAAGCCTGTGCTTGAGCCGATGGAAGATGACGGGAGCGTGAGTATCACATCAGCGAAACCCGGACGACGGCGGCACACTTACCCGCCGGGGACGGTTCTAAAATTTCGCTAGGCGAGAGACAGCACAGGCATTTGGTCGTAAGTCCGTCCGTCGAGTTCGCGGCCATACATCGATTTCTGGACGCCGCCCCACTGCTTGAAAAAGAATGGCACACCAGACTTTCGACATTGATCCTTGAGTGACACAACCCACGACTTTTGCATCGGTCGAGCGCCGTGTCCACTCTCCCCGCCGACGATAACCCAATGGATGCCGGACAACGTGACCCGACCAAGGTCTTCTAACAGCGGTTCGATTGAGAGAAAACGAACGGCGGCGTCCGCAGCACGTAAATGTTCGATTCGCGGCAGGCCGTGTTTCTGATTCTCGACGCTGACGCCCCACCAGACATGACTGCACTTTGCTGCGGATCGTAATTTGGAGTTGAGCAAATCCCTCATACGCTCGGAACGCTTGGTCAGCACTTGAAATGTGTGCCAGTCGGCCTGCTGCATGACCTCCGCAACTCGGACGATGTAGTCGTCCGGCACGCCCGGATGAAAGAG
Source organism: uncultured Acidobacteriaceae bacterium (assembly GCA_963708335.1). Classification (GTDB taxonomy): domain Bacteria; phylum Acidobacteriota; class Terriglobia; order Terriglobales; family Acidobacteriaceae; genus Sulfotelmatobacter. Next base: position 2,010,699 of record OY970205.1, read on the forward strand.
GTCGCTCATGGAATTGACAAAGACCAATCGGGGCGACTTCCACTTCAACGGTTCTTCGAGCTTTTCCGGCACGAGTCGTAGGTCAAACCCTCGCTCATAAGGATGGCCGGGGACGCCACGGAATCTCTCAGCGAAGACCTCCGCATAGCAATGCTTGCACCCCGGACTAATTTTCGTGCAGCCACGAACCGGGTTCCAAGTCGCGTCGGTCCATTCGATTTTTGACTTGTCAGACATTGAACTCCCACATCAGGATGGCACATAACGTTACTCGCTGGCGTTGCCTAACTCGGTGCCCGCTCATTCTTCGAGGGCCAACGCTCGTCAATCGTCCGCAGGATTTCCTCAGCCCAGCGAACGGCATCGGAGATTGCAGCAACCGTGGCAGGCACGCGCTTCCCACCGTCGTACTGCGCGAGCTTGCGTGCTGCGAGGATGCTGGCGGCGATCAGCAGCACGCGCTTGCGACCTTCGTCCATCTGGTTATAGTACTAGATTCGCTTTTAGTTCGCTATTTAAGGGGATGGCCTAGCGCGGGGGCATGCCTGCCTATTGGAATTACTAATATATCCAATAGAAATAAACAATTGACATACAGTGTGATTACGGCGTAGATTATTTTCAGAAAGTGGACGCAAGTCCGGCTCTTTGAAAAAATTGAAACGTATGGCGTGGTGCGTCGAAGTCCTCTGCTCTTGCGTGGCTCCCTTTTTGGTGGCTTGCTGCGAAGGTGTCGGTCACGTGTGCAGTACTGAGGGCGAAGAGTAAACGCTCGTTCCCGTAGGTTTGACGTTTAGGGCAGCGAGGTTTGCGGTTCTCGCCTTCCATCTACCGACAGCTTGCGTGTGTGAGTTGTCGGGATGATGGCATGCGAAAGCGAGTTGTCGCTTTCGCGGAGTGAGGTGGCCCATCTTCGGGTGGGAAACAGCACTGACTTCAATACAGGAGGACTGGAAGTGGCACGCACCAGCAGTAAGCAGCAAGCCATACGTGTGCTGGAACAAGCTGCCCGGATAGCTGTCCGGGTGACTTCGAATAGCACGTCAACCACCACCATAACCGGTAGATTGGCGCGGGACCTTGAAGGCTACGTGAAGCGACTGAAGCGCATCGAGAAACAGGACCGCAACGAGGAATTCTTTAGAGTCCTACGAAATGCGCAGATGAAGCTAGTGCGTTTAGTCAGCAATCTCCTTCGTTAGTCTACCGGATACTCGTTTTAGACCGGAGCGACGGTGACCCTCGGCAATGCCATCAAACTAATTAGAACGGCGCGAAACATCACTCAACGGAAGCTTGCGGAGCAGTTGGGTGTTTCTGCCAATTATCTTTCTCTAATCGAAAGCAACAAGCGTGATCCAAGTTTAGCCTTCCTAAACCGTCTGGCCGCTCAACTGGGAGTACCTATAGCGATGCTCTTCGTGTTTCAGGGGGAGCCTATCCCCGGAGTTCGGGTCAGTGATATCGACAAGCTCAGAGAGATTCTCTTAAGAATTGATCACATGGTTGTTGAGAATACAGGGCAGTCGTCAGGATAGAGAATGCCACGCTGGAAATTCTTCGCGGTTTCCAACACGGCGGAAGTGGCCAAACTCCTGAAGGTTTCGACGGGAGATGTTAATCATATCGTCTCCCGACTCGAAAAGCAGTATCTCCGTCGCCCGCGAAGAAAGCCGGATGGAACAAAACGAATACTCTTCGTCCCTAGTGACCCGCTGAAATTGCTCCAGCGCAAGATTTACGACCACATTCTGAGCAAAGTGCCTTTGTTGCCTTGTGTGCTCGGTGGCGTGAAGGGCAAATCGCCAATCGAAAACGCTGCGATTCACACGCATAAGCCGGTCGTGTTCAAGATGGACATTGCTCAGTGCTTTCCGGGCATTGGTCCCAGAAGAGTCCTTGCTATCTTTCAAGCCCTCGGATTCGGGCCAGAAGCCAATGGACTGTTGACCAAACTCACGACATGGCACAACGAACTTCCGCAGGGAGCTCCTACCAGTAATGCGCTTGCCAATCTCGCGCTGTATCGTGTTGACGTCCGGATCACAAAACTGAAGGAGCAACAGGGTTTCGACTACTCCAGATGGGTCGATGACCTGACATTCTCCGGATCGGACAGAATCCTAAAGTTTCGGGGCCTGTTGCAGAGGATCGTGGAGGAAGAAGGCTTCAACGTGAAGCCGGACAAGACCAAGACCGAGCAGGCGAAAGATCGGCAGACCGTGACGAACTTTGTGGTTAACACCAAGGTCAACCTGCCTAAAGAAAAGCGATCAGCCATCAAGAAGGAGGTCGCAACGGCCTCCGCCTCAGGCCAAAAACTTTCGCCATCTGTCGCCGGAAAAATGTATTGGCTTCGTGCGGTCAATCCGGAAACTGGCGCCCGTTTGGTAAAAAGAGTGTTGGGACATCGATCCGCAAAGTTGGCTTCGGCGAAAAGGAACTGAGAGGAACTTCAAACAATGGAGCATAAACACCTATCTGAAGCGGCTGCAGCCCAACTTGATCGAGTATTGGCTTTCTTCCCGCGTGCCGATGCGAAAGGATCAGTGTTGCTCGCAGTTGACACTGGCATGCTCGCGGTTTTGGCAAGCAATTCTCCTGCGTCGAGCTCTCGATTGGATAATTTTAATTGCCTTGCTACCCGTGCTCCTACTTGGCGTCAGCCTCTGGCACTTGTATATGGGTGCATTCCCGAGTCTGAAAGGTGGACACGACTCGCTAATTTACTTTAGGGAAATTTCCAAGAGAACAGAGTCCCGGTTCACGGAAGAATTCATCGCTCAACCGGATGAGGCCCACGTCAAGGACCTGCTAAGCCAAGTATGGAGAAATTCAGAAATACTGAGGGAAAAGTTTAATCACATCAGTTCTGCTTTTAACTGGATGGCTCTTGCCATTTTGCCTTGGTTGGGCAGTCTGGTGCTGCTTACCGTCCGGTATCCAGCAAGAAGCGCGCTGCTGAAATGATGGGGGCGATTGCAACCGCAAAATGATTCCACGAGGTCGAGTTGGAACTCAGAGAAGATCTCGAAGCCGCCGTCACAACAATCTTCGGTGAGGTCTGGTCGCAGCGAGATGGTGAAGTCGTTCCGGGACCAGAAGAACTGAAGCTCGGTAATGACGCGGTGAATCTTAACGCGACAGTACTCTACGCGGACATTTCTAGCTCCACTGTTTTGGTTGACTCCTTCGAATCCCAGTTTGCCGCTGAGATCTACAAGACATTTCTGGCGTGCGCCGCGAAAATCATCAAGGATGAGGATGGAGTCATTACGGCGTATGACGGCGATCGTGTCATGGGAGTTTTTATTGGCAAGAGCAAAAACACAAGTGCGGTGCGAACGGCCTTAAGAATCAACACTGCTGTGTTGGAAGTTATCAAACCGGCATTGACGGCACAGTACCCAACCTCTTCGTATGATCTGAACCACGTCGTGGGCGTCGACACGAGCAACCTTCTCGTGAGCCGCATCGGAGTGCGCAATGATAACGACTTGGTCTGGGTGGGACGAGCAGCGAATTATGCGGCGAAGCTCAGTGCCCTAAACGACGGGTTCGCGATCTATATCACTGATTCGGTGTATGACAGTTTGCATGACTCCGTCAAATATGCTCTAGGAAGCCACGCAAATATGTGGGAGGCTCGCACGTGGACAGCGATGAATAATATGAGCATTTACGCCAGCAATCACCATTGGACTGTTATTTGATGGGACTCGTCGCCATCTTTCGTGACCGATCTCTTCGCAGACATCTTTCATCGCCAGCGGTGGAGCAGCGCCGATCCGAGCGAAACACCCGTTAGTCGGTGATATGCGTCTATCGCCTGCTCTTCGGTGAGGCTTGCGATCAGATCGATAACCATTCGCGTCAGTTCTTGTTTCAAGGTTGGACGGGCAGCTTTATGAATGTCGAGCAATTCTTCGCGGATGCCAGCGGGAAACACGTCAAAGCTTTTGTCGTCGCGATCTGTCGCAGCCTTCTGAAAAATATCAAATAATCCGCGAACAATCGTGCGCTGTCCATGTTGTTGTGTAGTGAGTCCGGGAGCCTTGATAACGTAGTGCCATGTAAGCTGTTTCAACATAAAAATATCGGCCCGCCGTTCCTTCACCATTCCTATGGCCGACCGTCCACTCTCGACTATATCAACTGTGACAGCACGAACAAAATCACCAATAGTCGCAGCATTGAAGTCTCGCAATAGGCCGCGATCTCGCCGTTTACCCTCGTACGGCTTCTCTAAAGTGATTTTGTCGATAAACGTTCCGAATGCGGCACGCAGATAAGCTTCGTCCATACCATCCGGCAATTTTCCCGCACGCCGTTCGAAAACCTCGTCGTAAAATCGTTGCCGCTCCTTTGGGTCAACGCGAAGACGATCCAGTGGTATCAGCCCAGCCCGGTAGAAATCATCCAGATCATGAACTGAGTACGTGATGTCATCTGCCAAATCCATCAGTTTGGCTTCGGGACTCTGCTGAAGCTGATATTCTTCGCACCCTGTGCGTGCCCAATTGAAATTTTCCCTTTCAACCTCGTACGCACCCCATTTGTCCTTGATTTTGGGATGTTCGCCACGAAGCCACGGGTACTTGAGAAGCGCGCACAGAGTTGCGCGTGTGAGATTAAGTCCCGGCCCCTGTGACGATGCTGACGCCAACCTCGTGACAATGCGAAAGCTTTGTGCATTTCCTTCAAAGCCGTCTGGTAGACAGCATGATGTCGCCAACTTATCCAATTCATACTCGGCAACGTGTCCAAAGGGGGGGTGCCCTAAATCATGGCCGAGGCAGGCTGCCTCGACCACATCAGGGTCAATATCCGCGATTTGCTTGCCATTCGCCTGCTGATCCTTGATCAGTTTCTCGGCAATCCTGCGGCCAACTTGAGCAACCTGAATCGAGTGTGTCAGGCGATTATGAAAAACGTGTCCCTCTCCAGCCGACACCACCTGTGTCACGCGGGCGAGCCGCCGGAACGCAGAAGTGTAGAGAATCCGATCCCGATCTCGCTGCGCGGCTGTACGATTGTCAGGCTGTTTGTCGGGCTGGTACCGATCAGTCCGCTTGGGCGGTTCTGTCGCGCTCAGGCTACTTTACCCTCTTGTCGCGAGTCTTGTAGGAGCCGCAGAGACGATCGGTCTGCTGTGAATTCGATGAAACCGAGAGCAAGCACCTGCCAGATCAGTTCGCGACTCTCTGATTCATCAAGACCTTTAACCTGCAAAGCCTGCACAAGGTCTGCAAACGGGTACTGTCCCTCATGCTCGCCAAGCAAGTTGAGGATGAGCTTCGGGTCTGATGCACGTTGGGTGGCCACAGCGATCATTGGGACGCTCCCTGCGGGCTAAGGATTATGCACAGTTGCATTCTATGCTCATTTCTAGCGAGGTTTCCAGCGATTTTTATCTAACCGCAACCCGCTGGTAATAGCACTTCGGGTCTTAGACTCTAGCGCAGGAGAGGGGCGTGTCCGTCCCAGTTCGCCAGCTCTCGAGCCGCAAGGATGCTGGCAGCGATCAGAAGAACGCGCTTGCGCCCCTCGTCCACAATAGCGCCTCATTTCACCTGAACGTCAGCGCTGGTTGGCAGAACAGTGTCGTGTTTCACAACCTCGAAGACCGCGCTCCCTGATATCGTTAGTTCGTGTTGCGCCGAGCTACCGGGCTGAAAAACGACTCTGATGACCTTCCATTCACCCAGTTTCGCGTCAATCGGAATTGTTATGCCAATGTCACCCGCAGTCGATTGACCAGCACTGAGTCCATTCCCACCATTCACGCCGAGCGAAGTCGAGCCCTCTGGCGCTACGTAAATGTCGAGGCGTCCCGGAACGTTCGGGGCCGGACTGACCTTAACCGAAATCGTGACTTGCTCTCCTTGTTTGACCTTGTGCGGGCTCGTGGCCATCGCCGCCTGATTGGTCTGCGCCAGCAAGCACGAACTGAAAAACAATGCTGCGAACATTGACCACAATGCTTTGTTCACTTGCAATCACCTCCTTCTGGCATCCTACACCAGTTCGCCTTTTATTCGCTATGTCTAATTTTGGGAACAAACGACAAAGCAAGAGATAGCGGCGTGTCCCAGCCTGACTTTTCAGCAAGATGTTCGAAGGTCATGTAGAAAGCACAAGCGAAGCGGCACCGAACCGCGACAGCAACACGCCGATGTGGTCACAAAGGCTGTCTGCACCTCTGAAACGCCCCAGCCGACCCCGAACCCCGTCCGGGGGGGCAAATCGCCGCAGAATCGCTTTGACCCAAGGCAGACCGCCCATGGGAAAATGAATCCCCAACCATGAACGCCGCGATCCCAGAGCGAAGACCCGCGACCGAGGAAATCTCCGGGCTAATCGAGCGCGTGACCTTTCACAATGAGGAGAACGGCTTTTGTGTCCTGCGCGTGAAGACACCGGGGCACCGGGATGAGACTACGATCATCGGGTCGCTGCCTTCCGTGACCGCTGGGGAATGGCTGAGCGCGGCGGGCTGGTGGGTCAGGGACAAGGAACACGGGCTGCAATTCAAGGCGACGAACATGAAGACCGTGCCGCCGACCACAGCCGAGGGGATCGAGCGGTATCTCGGCAGCGGCTTGGTGAAAGGGATCGGACCGATTCTCGCGAAGAAGCTGGTCGGGCGGTTCGGAGCCGAGGTTCTGAGCGTGATCGAGAACCGAGCCGCCGAACTCCAATCGGTGGCCGGGATCGGTCCCAAGCGCCGGGAGCGGATCGCGCACGCATGGCAGGAGGCAAAGCAGGTAAGGGAAATCATGCTGTTCCTGCACAGCCACGGCGTGAGCACCAGCCGTGCGGTGCGAATCTTCAAGACCTATGGCGAGCAGGCTATCGAGAAGGTGCGGAGCAATCCCTACATGCTGGCGAAAGACATCTACGGCATCGGTTTCGCGACCGCCGACCAGATCGCCCAGAAGGTCGGGATTCCGAGGGACTCGCTCAACCGGGCACGGGCGGGCATCGACCATGTCCTGCTGGAGGCGACCTCGGACGGGCACTGTGCGTTGCCACTGGAGAAGCTAAAGCTCGCGGCGGTGAAGCTGCTGGAGGTGCCGGAAGGGATGGTCGAGCAATCGTTGTCGCAGATGCTTACGAGTGGCTCCCTGCTGCTGGAGGAGATCGACGGCGAGCCGCTGATCTTCCTGCCTCACCTGAGAAAGGCGGAAGAGGGCATCGCGGCGAAGGTGAAGTCTCTGGCGGGGATGGCACCCCTCTATCCGGCAATCGACTTCGATAAGGCGGTCGCGTGGTGCGAGCGCCAAACTGGAAAGACGCTCGCTCCCAGCCAGCGCGAGGCGCTGAAGACGGTTCTGTGGAACCGGGTCGTAGTCATCACCGGAGGGCCGGGCGTGGGCAAGACCACGCTGGTGAACTCCATCCTGATGATCCTGCGTGCCAAGGGCGTCAAATGCCTGCTGTGCGCCCCAACCGGACGGGCGGCGAAGCGGCTGACCGAGACCACGGGCTTGGAAGCGAAGACCATCCACCGCCTGCTGGAAATTGATCCCGCTACCGGGCGGTTCAGCAGACACGAGTCGAACACGCTCGCCTGCGGTCTTCTGGTGGTGGACGAAACCTCGATGGTGGACGTGCCGCTGATGCACTCGCTGGTGCGGGCTGTCCCCAACCACGCTGGCTTAATTCTGGTCGGCGACGTAGACCAACTTCCGTCCGTGGGACCGGGCACGGTGCTTGGGGACTTGATCGAAAGCGGCGTCGTGCCAGTCGTGCGGCTCACCGAAGTGTTCAGGCAGGCTGCGGGTAGCCACATCATCACCAACGCGCACCGCATCCGCCGAGGGCAAATGCCCGACATGCGCGGAGCCGATCCGAGTTCCGACTTCCATTTCGTCGAACGGGACGATCCGGAGAAGATCGCGGCAACGCTGGTCAAGCTCGTGCAGGAGAGGATTCCAGAACGATTTCGTCTCGACCCGATTCGCGACGTTCAGATTCTCTGCCCGATGAACCGTGGATCGCTCGGCGTGCGGGAACTGAACACAGCCTTGCAGAAGGCATTGAACCCGACCCGACCCGGTCAGCCGAGCGTGGAGCGGTTCGGATGGCGGTTCCAGATCGGCGACAAAGTGATCCAGACGGAGAACGATTACGACAAGGACGCGTTCAACGGCGATATCGGGATCGTCGAGCGAATTGATGCCGTCGAGCAGCAGGTCGCAGTGCGCTTCGACGAGCGGCTGGTCAAGTACGACTTCGGGGAATTGGACGAGATTTCGCTGGCTTACGCGATCACGATCCACAAGTCGCAGGGTTCGGAGTTCCCGGCAGTCGTGATCCCGCTCGCCACGCAGCACTACATGCTGCTCCAGCGCAACCTGATCTACACGGGGATCACGCGGGGCAAGAGGCTGCTCGTCCTGATCGGGCAGAAGAAGGCGCTGGGCATCGCGGTCCGCAATGACCGTCCGCAGAGGCGGTACTCAGGGCTGCTCAGCAGATTAACGACTGGAGCTTGAAACGAGGCAGATGGCTTGGCGTGGGCGAGGTGATTTTCAACCCAAGATCGACGAGGATTTCTATGGATCATGAAACCGAGGAGCTACGAGGAGAAATCTACAACATATTCAACCCTGAGCCTGTGGTTGGAAGCGAAGGCGTCGAATACTATGAGACCCCTCCTCTGGACAGATTGAAGGTCGAGCACGGATTGGACTGCGCCTACTGGAGGCCGTTTGAGTATGGGAGTTGCTCGGAGTTAATGCACCGATCTGAAATCGACGATGCCGAGTTGGGAATCACCGTTCGCTCCCAGCAGGTTCCCTTTGAACTTTTGATGGGGACTGTGCGTCTTTTCGGGGATAGCATCGTTGAATACCACAGCGAGAAGGATCGGAAGGGGCCGTATCGCTTTTATCCTGCGATTCTAATGTCGGCTTGGGCCAGCTTTGAAGCCTTTGTGCGCATTTATTCGGAAGTGTTCGTCAAAACTGCGTTGTCCCTTCCCGCTGCTGTGCAATCGACATTGCTTGAGAGAGAAGAGCAACTTGACAAGAAGGGAAATGTCCAAACCGGGCGGAAACCTCGATCCTTGCTGGAGCGATATTGGTTACTACTGAAGTACGGTTACGGGATTGAATTTGATCGTGGCAGTCGCATTTGGCAACTCGGAGAATCCGCCCTGAAAAAGAGAAATGCGTTGGTGCATTATGAGATTGTTGATCTTCCGTCTGTGATGACGACGGAACTCTGGGGACACCTAGAGTCAATACTTCTGCTCTTGATCGGCCCTTCGTCCCAAATCGGCAAGAGCGTGATGCCGAGCCAATACGAACTGTATGGAATGCTCGATTTACTGCATCCGCTCATCGAAGAGTTTGAAGAATGTCCACGGCATAAGGGATGGCCGATGGAGATAACAGGGGTGTGCTTCCCATGCCCGTTTCAGGGAGTGGATGAGTCGAAATATCCTCCTATGGCCACTAGGAATCCTCGAAACGGTTAAAAGTTAATCGGGGTCTCAGCAACATGCAGCCTATCTCGTGCGGTCAGTTCAATCGTGCAACGAAGCCTTCCTGCATCCCTTTCCGCAGATTCCTCGGCTTGGCACACTACAGTTGTTGCTGGCGACAGGAGGGACTATGACGGATGCACCGTCTGCGAGGGCTCCAGCAGCCAGAGACGGCAATCGCTGGCTGACGGCGTTCGCCTCGCTAGCAGTAGGTGCGGCGTTCTTGGCATTGTGGTTCTGGCTCCTGCCGCGATGGCTCGGTTTCAGCGTGGAAATGGCGGGCGCGGCACGTTGGCGCTGGCTGGCAGCGGTTCCGTCCGTGCTGGGATTCGCTGTTGCCTTACGCTGCATTTGGGACTTCGGATGGACGGGACACGGCACACCTGCCCCTGTCGCCCCGCCACAGCGATTAGTAGTGGTGGGTTTCTACCGCTACGTGCGGAACCCCATGTACGTGGGCTTTGCAGCGGGGTGGATCGGGCTGTGGGTCATTCTCGGGCACGGCAACCCGGTATTGATCACTGCCGTCGCAGCGGTTGCCCTCGGTGTGCATCTGTTCGTGGTTTTTTATGAAGAGCCAACTCTTCGCAAGAAATTCGGGGCAGACTACAAAGAGTATTGCCGGAACGTTCGTCGCTGGTGGCCACGTGTGCGAGGGTGGGACAAGCCGCAATGAGTCAATCAATCCGATAAAATCACAAAGCTGTTGTGGTGCGGAATCTTCGATGTTGGATCGGAGTGATCTGAATGAAAGTAGCAGATTTCCGCAGGATTGCTTTGAGCTTCGAAGGAGCAGAGGAGGGCTCACACATGGGGGCAGCCGACTTCCGTGTAGGAGGCAGAATTTTCGCCACGCTTGCCTCCCAGAAAGAGGGCTACGGCAACTTGATGCTCACGCCGGAGCAGCAGGCGGAGTTTGTCCGGGAGTTGCCCGAAGTTTTCCTGCCCATTCATGGTGGATGGGGAAGGATGGGGGCGACCCACATTCGCCTCGCGCAAGCGAACGAGGACGTGCTGGTTGGCGCTCTGCGTGCGGCATGGATGCTCAGGCGGGAAAAGAATGTCGGGACAAAGAAGAAGCGTGCTTCGAAGGGCGGTAGGCTCTGAGGAATGGATGCCGCGTAGAATGCTCGCGGAGACAAATGCTGCCTCGAGCAGATGGCTCCCAGTGAGAACCTTCACACAGAACGAGCCGCTGACCGACGCCGAACTCGACCGCCTCGGCGACTTCCTCAAAAGCTGCAAGGGAGGCAAGGCGTTGAACGTCGAGGCTCTGGACGGGTTCTTCGCCGCCCTCATCGCGGGACTGGAGACCGTGATGCCGAGCGAATACTACCCGGAGGTCTTCGGCGGCGAGATGTCGGACGCGTGCGAGTTCGGCAGCCTCGACGAGGCGAACGAAATCTTGGGGCTGATGATGCGGCGCTGGAACGCCATCGCCTCGACCCTGCACAGGGGCGACGTCTACGTGCCGCTCCTGCTGCAGGACGAGAACGGCGTGGCTCATGGCAACGACTGGGCGCGTGGTTTCATGCGGGGCATGCACATGCGGCACGATGGGTGGGCTGAGCTTATGGATGACGAAGAGCACGGCGGATGCCTAGTCCCGATGATGTTGCTCTTCCACGAGCACGATGAAGACCCCAAGATGCGCCCTAAGCCTATCAGCCCCGAGCAGCGCGAGAAGGCTATTCTGCACGTGGCGGCTGGGCTGTTGCAGGCATATCGGTACTTCAGGGCGCAACGGCAGGTCGGTCCCGGTGCCCACACGAGCGAATCACGGCACAGCACTCCCAAGGTCGGGCGGAACGAGCAGTGCCCGTGCGGGTCTGGCAAGAAATACAAGCGGTGCTGCGGCGGGGCGACGGTGAACTGACTCCCACTTCCTCCCCGAATCATCAACCACTTTCGGCGCTCTTGATACAATCCCCGGCGAGGGGGATTCCATGAACTTGGCTGGTGTAGTCCATCAATTGAAGAAAGAGCGAGATCAGGCGGCAAGCACAGTCGAACGTCTTGACGCGGCACTCGCCGCGCTCAATGGCGGTTCATACGGCAAAGGGAAAGGAACTCGGAGCCGTTTGTCAGCGGCAGCAAGAGCGAGGATCGCTGCTGCCCAGAGAGCAAGATGGGCAAAGGTGCGGAGGAATGGCGGGCAGAAGCAAAACGTCGTCAGCATGCCGAAGAAGAAAACGATGTCAGCCGCCGCTCGAAGGAAGATTGCCGCAGCCCAAAAGCTAAGGTGGGCGAAGGTGAAGGCTGCTCAAAAGAAGTCTGCCTAAGAGACTCGGCTCCGAAGTGCTGGCGAAAAGATCGACTGAGAAGTCGCAAAGCAAGAACACGGCCCGATGACCAACCCGACGTGCGACGATGTTACCGCAACTTGGCGAAGCTTAGCAGCCCCTGTGAGCCTCTGTAAGTTGTTGTAAACTAAAGCAGTTGCGTCTTCACACGGTGGAAGTCATAGGTTCGAATCCTATAGCGCCCACCATCTTTGCATCTCGAATTTTAGGAAAATTCATCGTATTGCACGGCGCACCTTCGAACAGAGAAGCATATTTGTTACCAATCTTGCGATTCGACGGGCTGTCGGAGAGTTGAAAATCGCCAGCGATTACGATCAGGCGTGTCATATCCCGCAGTCTGCTTTTCTCTCCAATGATTTCGACGGCTTCGAACGTCGAGGTCGATGAGGACGAACTCCCGGGTGGCGATACACCCCTGACCGGAAGGCCGGGAAGGATTTTTCATTTCGAAAAGCCTGACACTGCGAAGTTTCAAAACGGTTGGGGAGCCTGGCATCTTACGCTGGAGTTGGTCACATCCGCCGATCAATTGCGCGGCCCAATGAAGATCTATCGATTTTATTCGGATCGCGCTTTACTCGTGGATACCAATCTCTTGACGTTGATTTTCCCGCTCGTCCTTGCTGACGCGCTGGATCGTGCTCTGGTCCCCAAGCAGAGCGCATTGTGCAAGAAGACCCGGGGCTGGCATGCAAAGATGGGAATGAGTGGCTCATCGATCCCGGAAGTCGAGCTCATGCTGTGCTGCGCCCGGACGTGCAGCACCCTCGAACGAGAGTTCGAGTCAAGGAAATAGCAACTCAGGGAATTGATTGGCAAGCCTTTATTCAACTTGCTACCTCGCACGGAGTAAGGCCGCTCATTTACCAGAACTTGCATACAATCTGCTGGGAAGCGTTGCCCGAAGCGGCGCGACAAGAACTGAGCCACTTCTATTCCGCAAATTCAGCTAAGAATCGATTCTTGGCCGGCGAATTGCTTCACATACTTCAGCTCTTCGAGGTCGGGAAAATTCTCGCCTTGCCGTTCAAAGGACCACTGTTGGCTGCTGTTTATTACGGCGATTTAGCGCTGAGGGAATTTACAGACTTAGACATCCTGGTTCGCGAGCGAGACTACCCGAAAGCAAGAGAGATTCTTGCGAACCAAGGGTATCGGTCGAACTTGGCAAGCGGTGTTATCACTCGAGACGTCAACGTCGACGAATTTCGTTCAGCCTCCACCGGAATTTCTGTCGAACTCCACCGGCAGTTTTCGCCGCGAAGATTTGTGTCGAGCATCGTGGCGGAGGATGTTTGGAACAGCATAGAACCATGTGCAATCTTGGGCCGGGAAGTGTGGTCATTTTCCTCGCAAGACATGTTCTTATTTCTGGCCGTTCACGGTGGGAAACATGGTTGGTCTTCACTAAAATGGTTGTGCGATCTCGCCGAATTCCTTCGATCGAACCCGCAACTGAATTGGTCTTGCCTTTTCAAACGGGCCGAAGCCTCGGGCGCGGCGCGAACCTGTCGGCTCGGAATCTATCTGGCTGCGGAGTTGCTGCAAGCCGAGGTGCCATCAAGCGTGGTCTGTGCCGTACGCGAGGACGCTCAGGTCAGGCATCTTGCCCGAGATATTCAGCTGCGCCTACAAGAGCCGCGAGATGTGGATCCCATCGAGGGTCAGATATTCAACCTGAAACTGAAAGAACGTTTTAGGGATAAGGTTCGCTACGTCTTTCTGCAAGGCACACAGTATTCAGGAGAGGAAGAGCGCTTTTTGCAACTTCCTCCGACGCTGTCGTTTTTGTACATTTTTGTCCGGCCCATTTGGCTTCTCCGGCGATACGGGTTCTCTGTGAAACTGAGACATGTTGCGAAAGCGGTGGGCGGTTATATCGGTCGTGATGGTGCGGATCGCAGTCCTTGAGGTGGCCTGTCTGTAATATGGTTCAACAATGTGCAGGAGCGGAAATCGGGCGTAATCTTGCAATTTCCGACGTCAAAAAGGATCTCGGCTCCGTAGCCGACTTCGCGAGGAGACGGATAGCCGCTTCGGGAAAGGCAGGGCACACGGTCGGATGAAACTAACGACATCACGGAATGGCAAGTGCATGCTTGATGTCGCGGCAACGGCGCTCCTAGTTTTCGCAGCAAAGCACTCCAGTAACCTTGTCCCGAGTTATCCCGTACCTGCAACATGGCAGCGGGGTCATAATGAAAAGGCGTTAGGTAGAGTCAGACGGGAGCTACTTGCACTCACCCTGCTGCGTGTGTCTCTGTCAACACCCGGGAGCTGAATATGAAAGGTATTGTTGTGGGTGTCGTGTTCGCATTGACTGCCCAGTTGCTCGCGGGCCAGACCGCGCCGCGCGTTCCTCTGGGAATCGTTTCGGATTGGACGCACCATCATGTCCTCTACCCGGATTCGAAAGACGATTCCGTGAGGGCCCGGATTCGAAGAGAGCCGCGCTGGGTGCAGAATTGGTATCTCCGCCATCGGGAGGCTTGGTGGCCGGAACACCATCGCAGGCACGGCGGCGGCAGAGACTGGAGCGTGCCCTTGGAGGCGTCTCCCGTTGTGGGATTTGGCCAAATATTCGACTTTACATTCAATATTGCTCCCGAGGCAGGGTACGGCAGCCTCAACACGATAGACCTGGGCAACGATCAATTCCTCGCCACCGCCGGCGTTCTAACCGTGACGAGCGGCGCGGACGTCGGCACGTACCCTCTGTATCCAGGTGGACCGGGTGTAACACTTAGCCCCCTGGGAGCGTTTAATTATGACGATGTCCTCTACCCTTCAACCGACCCTCCGCTTGATATTGATGCGCTTCTCTTTACCGGCCCCGGTTTGGAGATCAACATCTGGGGTAACAGTCCCGGTAATTATTCATTTTATGACTTTAGTGGTGGTGGCTATGGAACGCAATTAACGGAAACGGGAACCTTCACCCTGAGCAGCGCTCCTGGCGGGGGCCAGACGGCACCCGCCAAATTTGTGTTTGATGTGACTGCAGCTCCAAGCTGCACCAACGACTTCGTAGTGATCGGTGTCCCTGCGAGCCCCGCATCGGGCGGTCAAGCCAACATAGTTGGCGTGAACAATCTCTATAGCGGCGGCACTGGCGCACTGTGCTCGACGGGGCCGACAGTGATGTTCGCCTACGCCTCGGGCGCCGGACAGGTGCCGGCTTCCGTGGTCATCTCACAGAATGGTAAGCAGCTTGCCTACGTCGAGAATCTCCCGACTGGCAGTTCCTACTTTCACGTCCTGACTCTCGGCACGACGGGGACCAATGGGACCAGCGCGACCGCCGCAGTCGTGCCGGGCAGTGCCGGGGGAAACAACGCCGTGGACCAGACACTGTTGCTTTCGCCGGACGGCGGTACCACAAATCAAAGCTCGGCGACTACCGTTTGGGTAGTTTACACATCCGACGATGCCAACGATGTCGCCTACGCCACTACCTACAGCACGGCTGGGAGCGGGTCCGGCTACCTCTACAAGATCGGCAACGTATTCAACGGCAGCGCCCCGACGATAGTTTGGAGCGTCCCCATCACTGCAATTCCGTCCGCGCCGGTCTACGATTCGGTCTCGAATAAGGTCTTTTTTACAGATGGCAGCGGTCGCATCGATTACGTGACGGACACAGGTACGTCACCGTCGGTTGTTTATAGCGCGGTCTTGGCTAATGGTGACACCTCCGAGAATCCAGTAATCGTCGATAGCAGCAATCAGATGGTCTACGCTTCTTTCAATAGCAACGGGACCAACGCCCTAGTTGTGCAAGCCCCCACGAGCATGGCGAGCACCGTCTCCGCACCTGTGGGCACGGCAAGCACGATCTACACAGGGCCGTACGAACCGGATTTTAACAACGCCTGGTACACCGGAACGGGCACACCTCTCCTGTACATCGCTGGAACCGGCACTGGGACGCTTCCCACGCTCTACAGCGTCGGGTTTAATGGTAGTGGAGTGATGAACACTAGCGCCGACGCTTCGGCGGCACTGGCTACCGGCACGGCAGACTCGTCACCGGTTACGGAGTTTTACAACACTTCGCTCCAGAAGGACTACATTTTCGTGGGGGTCACGGATCATTGCATAGCCACCGCCGGCGGCGGAACTGCCGGCTGCGTCATGAGCTTGGACATCACCGGTGGCTTTCCAATCGTTAATCCCGCCACCCCCGCACTGGCCGCCGCGGGAGGTACCAGTGGCATCATCGTGGATAACGACAGCAGCCTAACCGGAGCGTCGAGCATTTACTATGCGACCAAAACCGGGGCGACTATGGTCAAAGCCACGCAGTCCGGGTTGAACTGATGCCCGTGCGTTAGGCTGCAGCCCGCTGCGCCCGCACCGCGCAAGGAACCGGGTACATAAAAATACAAATAACTCCTCCGGCCGATTTGGTATAGTATCCTGCTTGGAGGTGTCAGCTCAAGGCCTACGAAATGTCGGTGATTCGCCTTCGCTAGTCTGCATTGCTATGATTGACACGGACAAAGCCGACGATAACAACGCAGGGGAGAGCCGGCGCCCGGCGAAAAAGCCATATCAAGAACCCGCGTTCCGTTACGAGCGTGTTTTCGAGACTATGGCGCTATCCTGCGGCAAAGTCCATGCTACCGAATTTCAGTGCAGATTCAACCGGCATAGTTCTTAGTTTGCTGATACCGATGCCATACATGCTGGAAGCGCCTGGGGACACCAAACTTGGTCTCGCGGCCCAACTGCTTCGCGGCCGCGGAACCCTTCACCTCAAGGTCTGGGGAACGAGTATGCTCCCGACGGTCTGGCCAGGCGACCTAGTCACAATTCAAAGCGCAGCGGACGACGAGGTTGTTCCCGGAGACATGGTGCTCGTTCTGCGTGACGACCGGTTCTTTGTTCACCGGTTGGTCGAAAGGCGACTAGTTCAGGATTGCCTTTTGTTGATTATGAGGGGCGACGCAATGCCCCACAACGATCCTCCGGCTGCAGTTTCCCAGTTGCTAGGCCGAGTCACCCGCATTCGCCGTGGCCATCGCAGTCTCGTTCCGAACCGCCGAGTCCCGGTGTTTCAATCCGCTCTGGCCTGGATGTTGTGTCACTGCGGCCGGTTCCGAAATCTCATGCTGCATATTCATGCGGCGAGAATGCAGCTAAGCGCCGGGTCTGCCGGACAGTTTTTCTCCAGCTTGTTCGGTTTAGTCCGCATGACTGCTGACATTTCTACATCTCCTACCCCTCGTCCATGACCACTGCCATCCCGACGGCCGCGACCGACGCCGTATCGATCGAGATTGGCGGGATGACCATTGCAGTGCGGACGAACGATGCCTCATTCCGTCGACTCATCGAGAATCGCTATGCGGGTTTCGTCGGGAGTTCGCCGAATTCGAACTTTGAATTCGATATCGACCTTCTCGAGCCATCGGAAGTCTCCGCAGTCGATCAAGGCCTGGAGGTGAAGATTGAAGCGGGCGAATGGTTGCTGAAGAGGGGCGACTTCCGCGCAAGCTGGAATCCGATGACCAGCTACGGTCACATCCGTCAATCCTGTAGTCCCTACGCTATCGATTGTGTCTTACGTATCGTTCACAGCCTCATCCTGGCCAGGCAAGGAGGTTTCCTGGTCCATGCCGCCAGTGCGATTCGCGGGGGGAAAGCTTTTCTGTTTGCGGGGGTCTCTGGTGCAGGCAAGACCACGATTTCCCGTCTCGCGCCACCGGATGCGACGTTGCTCACCGATGAAATCTCCTACGTGCGGCGGGAAGGCAGTCGTTATATAGCCTGCGGAACGCCTTTTGCGGGAGAGTTGGCACGAGTGGGCGAAAACAAATCCGCCCCACTTGGTGCAGTCTTTCTGCTCGAGAAAGGCCAGCAGAACAGGATCGAACCGATAGGCGCCACGGACGCCGTCCAGAGACTGCTGAGAAACATCTTGTTCTTCGCCGATGATCCTTCGCTTGTAGAGGTGGTGTTTCAGGCCGCGTGCGAGTTTGCTAGTTTGGTACCCATCCATCGCTTAGTATTCTTCCCCGATCAACGGGTTTGGGACATGATACGTTAGGCACGGCAGGAGAATAATGGCGGAAAGGTACATTGCGCGAAGCTCGGCTATTGCCGCCCGTCTGCTGGGCAGCGAAATGATGATCATGTCGACTGCAGATTCGACTTTTTTCACTCTCAATGAAGTTGCTTCTGCGATTTGGCAGGCAGCGAATGGGTTGACGCCGCTGTCAGAAATCGTCAACGGCAAGATCTGCCAGGAATTCGATGTCAATCAGGAACAAGCGCAGCGCGACGCCGAGCACTTCGTTGATGAACTCTCGCAACACGGCATTCTGCTAGTCTCCGATAAGCCCCTTACAGAGTTTTCTGCCACGCGGGAGACCCGATGAGTCTTCTAGCGGAGATGAATGAAAAAGCGCTGAAGTTAGGTCTGCCGATTAGCGTTCACTTCGATATAACCTACCGCTGCAATGAGCGCTGCGTGCATTGCTACCTCGATCACGACGATCATGGCGAAATGACGACCGCGGAGGTCACTGATGTGCTCGACCAGCTCGCGGATGCCGGGGTCTTTTTTCTCTCCCTCAGCGGCGGCGAAGTTCTCATGCGCCGTGATTTTTTTGAAATCGTGGAACGGGCACGGCAATTGCGGTTCAACGTAAAGATTAAAACCAACGGAGTGATGATCCACGAGAAGGAAGCTTCGAGATTTCGCCAGCTAGGCGTCGAGCAGATACAGATCAGCGTTTACTCGCATCGCCCCGAAGTTCACGATGCGATTACGAAGCTGCCGGGGTCACTAAAGCGAACGATCCGGGCCATTCGATTCTTGAAGTCGCAGGGCCTGAAGGTCACTGTTGCCAACGTTCTCATGGCTGGCAATTTTTCCGACCAGGCGGGCGTAATCGCGTTAGCGAAAGAGTTGGGGGCGCACTACACACTCGACCCCACCATCACGCCAAAAATGGACGGCGACCGATCCATCCTCGCGTTGCGAATTCCGGGTTCTGATCTCAAGCAGGTTTTCCATAACTCGGAACTGGTGGGCAACGTGGAAGAATTCTGCGCTCCCCCGCCCGCGGCGGGCGAAGACATCATGGAAGGCTACCCGTGCAGCGCCGGCCACACCGCCTGCTACATTTCTCCTTACGGCGATGTGTTTCCTTGCGTGCAATTCCCGCTGCCCAGCGGCAACGTGCGCCGCCAGAAATTCCTCGACATCTGGCGTCATTCTCCGCAGTTGAACGAAGTCCGCTCCATCCGCGCCAAAGATCTTCCCACCTGCTCGACTTGCTCCCACGTGGGAACGTGTACGCGTTGCCCCGGCTTGGCCTACATGGAGGGCAATATGCGTGGGCCATCCACCGCAGATTGCGAGAAGTCTTTCCAGCGAACTGGTCTCCCCTCGGCCAATATGCTCCGTCGGACCCGAGCACCTTACACGGGTCCACTGATTCAGATCCAGGCCTTGGCAAACTCATCCCCCGATCTCGCTTTTTCAAGATGAAGATAGCCTGCTCACTGCATCGGCATTGATTGGGTCAGTGGGAATATTTGAGCGCATTGGACGGCTGAGTGAGCCTTCGCGACTTTCAATTACAGCGACAGTACTTTGGTTTTCACGCTAACACTGTGTACTAGGAGGGTACTAGTAAGGAATATTATAAGTTCCCAAAATGGTAAAAACCCTAGTCGTTGCGTACACTAGACATCGTTCCCCGCGACATCGAAGGCGAAGTAGGTGTTCCCATTTGCCGAAGGTGGGATATCTCGATTCCGTTTCGGGTTGAATCGGAAATTCCGTTTTTTAGACATGGGGGGCGCGTTAACTGTGAACCGGTTTAGAACTCCAGGAACCCGGAATGTGGCCTCTTTTGCCAGGTGTGCCGCGCTGCTGCTGTCGGCGTTTGGGCTGGCGGCTAGCTTTACCCCATCGTTGTTCGGGCAGGCCTTTGCCCGGCCGGATGGTTCGGTTCCCGTACCGAGGGATTGGAGCTCAAAGCATGTTGTCTTCACCGGGGACTACACGCCGGAGCAGATGGTAAAGACGTGGAACGAGCCACGAGCCTATGCTCAATGGCTTCTGCACGGGAATGCGCCGGAAGATTCAGGCGTAGTGCGCAGGCTACCAACCCCAAGACCGCGAAGGCGGCGAAGGAGGGCCATGAAGAAGGACTGGGCCATCTCGCTGGGTGCTGGCGGTGTCGCACAAGGCATGTCGCCCGCCAAGTACTCCTTCGACGTGAACGCGACGCCAAGCTGTAGCTCCGACTTCGCAGTATTCCCCGTCAACGCGTCGACCGGGAACACGCGCGCCCATGTTGTCGGCACCTTCAGCGGCGAACCGGCGGCCGGCAATACTGCAGCCATCACCGTGACTCCGACCGGTGGAACCGCGGTCACTCTCACCTTGACCTCATCGGCCACCTCGAATACAGGGCTAAACTTCGAAGTGTCCCCCACGGTCGCCACCAATGCGACCAATCTGGCGGCGGCGATCAATCGTAATCTCAGTAGTAACGCTCTCGACCGTGTCGCGGCGGTCGCGTCGGGAAGTACGGTGACTGTATACGCGCTCACACCGGGGAGCCGTATCGCGCTGACCGATTCGGAAACTCTGACCCGTTTCAGCTGGGGCGCCGTCACTGCCGGAACGAACGGCGCGCAAGCCAACATCGTCGCCTTCAACCAACTGTACAGCGGGTCTGGGGCATCGGTGTGTGGTCACAGCAACCCGGAATTCATCTTTTCCTACGCTTCCGGCGTGGGACCGGTTGCGACCTCTCCCGGCCTGTCACTCAGTGGCACAGAGATCTCCTACGTCGAGAACGACCCAAACATCGGCGCAATCCTGCATGTGCTGACGTTCGGCAGCGGCAGCACCGAGTACGGAGCCAGCGCCAGCTGTGCCACCAACAACAATGGCGGGGCCACCTTGCCGACCTGTGCAACCAACCCGGTGATTCCCGGAAGCACTTCGGGAAGCACCGCCACGGACTTCGCGCTTCCTCTGGGTTTGGTGGCCGCCAACGCCACAACTGGGGTTGCAGGAGCGGCAGATTTCTTCTCATCCCCGTTCACCGACTATGCCAACGACATTACTTACGTCGGCGACAACAATGGCTACCTGTATTCGATCACTCCAACCTTCAATGGAACGCCAGCGTATGCGGGAGGGAACTTTCCGGTCCACGTAAGCGCCAGCCCTGCATCACTAAGCCCAACTGCGGTGACGGCAACCACGACGACAGTGACGGTCACCGTGGCCAACACACTGAGTATCGGAGAGATGGTCACCATCGCGGGCGTAACCGCCAACGGCCTTTTCTGCTCCGCGGCTGACGCCGCTGCCATTAATGGAATACAAACCGTTATTGCTACCGGATTAAGCGGAACGAAATTTGAATTTAATGCCACGATACCTACCGCCACCATTACCCCCGGGTGCACTACCACCGGCGCAACTGTCATCCCCGGATCCAACTACCTCTCGTCCCCGGTGGTCGATGGGGGTGGTACTGGCAATATTTTTGTCGGCGATAGTAGCTCCAACTTTTACGCATTGACGCCGGCGGGAGCTACTGCGGCGACGGCGCTTGCTCTCGGCGTAAACGGGACCACGAACCAAGGCGCCATCAACGGCGGGATTCGCGACGGCGCCATCGTCGATTCGACGAACGGAGTGGGGTATGTCGTAACCGGATGCAACCCCAACACCACCGGCGAGGCCGACACGGGAATAACGGGCAATGCCGGGCTTATCCAATTCAAATTTACCAGCAACACCCTGACCGCAGCTGTGTACGCCGGTCTTGACACGGGCGCAAATCAAAGCTGTACCACCGCCGGCTTTCCAAACTACGCTCCCACCCTGGACGAACGCTATTATGACTTGGGTATTAGTAGTGCCACTGCGGCGAACAACGGGGAGATAATCGGCGCTTCCTCCGGCACCGGCGGCCAACAGCTCAAAGAATTACAGTTCGTTAGTTCCACCCTGCAGACAACGCCGCCCAACAACGACAAGCCTCAAATGGGCACCAACGCTTCGGTCATCTCCCCGCTTACCGAGTTCTTCAACAGTCAGGTATTCACTGTGACGGGCGTTACGGCAACTACAACTGTAGTTACAGTCGCGTCGACTAACACGCTCGCCCCCAATGACCTGGTCAGCCTCGCGG
This sequence comes from uncultured Acidobacteriaceae bacterium, assembly GCA_963708335.1. Classification (GTDB taxonomy): domain Bacteria; phylum Acidobacteriota; class Terriglobia; order Terriglobales; family Acidobacteriaceae; genus Sulfotelmatobacter. The sequence continues at coordinate 2,032,673 of OY970205.1, forward strand.
GCGTAACTGCCAACCTTGCTAACCATTGCACCGCCGCCGACATCGCCGCCATCAATGGCGGAATACAAACCGTTGTTTCGGCGACCGCGACAAATTTTACTTTCAACGCCACCATACCCACAGCGACTACCGGCGCCGGATGCGCTGTGACCGGCGCAACTGCTACGGGTGGGGCGGACTACCTGTTCGTTGGAGTGAATGCAAATCCAAGCGCAGTGTATAGCCTCCTCTTGCCTAACTCGCTTCTAGTTACCGCAGGTATGCCCCCTGTCATTGCGGCGACAAACACCGCCGATGCCGCAGGCGGAACAAGCGGCATCATGGTGGACAACGATTCCACCGCCGGGCAGGCGTCGAGCATCTACTTCGGCACGCTGGCGAAGTCAACCACGATTTGCGGAACCACGAGCGCGAACTGCGCGGTCAAGCTAACGCAGGCACAGTTGCAGTAGTTCCCCGCTCACAGGACTTATGGACGCCTGACGGCGCCCGGTTTGACGACAGAACAACCTCTCGCTGGCCTGGGATATCAGCTTCGTGATCGCATAGACTGCCGTCACAGAAAAGGCAATGATTCCGATCCGCAAAGCACGCAGAATTAGAGAATGCCTAGAGTGCCGCTAAAAGCCCTCAGTAACCGCGACAATTTCGTTCTTCGCAGACACTCCTGACGCGGTGAACCGTGGGCCATAACGGCAAATTGCGGCGGACGATCCTCTCGTCCCGCCGCAATCCATCACCGAACGAAAATGAATTCAGCCTGGAACCGACCATGGAATTCCCTTCCTCGCGGAAATTCCAAGAAGCTGACAAAAAAGCGGCGCCCCCCGTGAACCGCACCCTTAGTCCGTGCGCGCGATCTTGTTCTGACGATAGGTTAGGTTGTCCACGTTCCGGAACATAGGCGTCCCGGGTGGAAGGTTCTGAGGCTGTGCAAACAAGTTGTCAAAGGTGTATTGCCGGTCCGGCGGGTTGTAGACGAGGTTGCAGCACTTAAACGGGCCGGTCGCATAGGTGCTCCAGTAGAGACTTACGATCGATCCCTTGTAGTAGAGTTGCTGCTGGGCGGCGCCAGTACCTCCCCAATCCTCAAGGAAGCGAAGGAAGTTGTGAACGCCTCCGTCCATACCGTAAGAAAATTCCGGAGTCTGGGCGGTGTTATTAAAGGCAATATTCTTGCCGGCTGCAATCGCGACGCGGTAGTACGCGGTCGTGGCGATACGGTTCGGTTTTTGCGCCGGAACCGTTTGGCACGTATTTGGTGTTGGACACGGGTTGATAGGATTTAACATGCTGCCGTTGGTGGTATTCAGAGCATTGGTGCAAGCCCCGCCTATGGGCTTGCAGCCTGCATCTTGCCAATTGTTCGACAGGAGGGTGACCGCGTCGGCGATCACTCCGGCCGCTGCATGAAGGGGTTCGGCAGCAGCGGCATTGGTCCAAGTGGAGTCCACGGTACCATTGTTCGGTGTGCAACTAACTCCGCCTGCAGGGCAGTTCGAGTTGTAATTGCCCTGAATATAGACCGGGTTCTCCGAGGCGACGGTGAAACCACCGCAAGCCGTGGGGTTCGCCGCAGTCTGACTGCAGTGGTTGATTGCGTTGCCTGGCGGCATGGTGGGCAAGTTCCCCAGCGAGCCGTCGACCAACTTTAACGCGTGGCGCGCGCCCGTAACACGGTTGGCTCGGCCAAGGGTGAAGGTCTGAATGCGGTGCCCGAGAGCGAAGGGTGACGGCACCGCCGCGACGTCGGTATCGCTCGTAGTTAGCGTGCCGAAGGCATCGCCCACGTATTTTGCGCCATAATTATCCAGAAGGAGGTTGCCGTTGACGTCCTCAGCCGAAACGCCGTTATAGTTCACGTTGTCGAGCTTTCCGTCCGGTGCGAACTTCCCTCCTGCGTTAGCGTAATTGACTGTGTCCTCGTACCCATATTCGCCCCACTGGCTTTGATAATTCGCGCCCTGCGCAGCGGTGGCGAACTGCATTCCCCGTCGGTCGGAGAAATAAAGGACGTAGCCGTTCTGGGTGGAATAGTCCACACTGGTTCCGGTGGCGCCGGTTTTGCCGAGGAGCCAGTTGCGCAGGTTGCCTACGTCTAACTCGACTGAGTTCATGACGCCGTTGGGGGTTCCGGTTCCCGCGCCGAAGGTTCCTTGCGCGTCGTTGTTCTCGCCTTCACGCGCATCGTAGAGATTGATAGGGTACCAGTTGTACTGAGAGCCAGCACCGGAATAGCTGTTGACGATGGGATTGTCGGTGCCGGCACCGGGGCCATTGATGACGTTATTTCCCCCGCGATCGGCAGTCTGCTGGAAGTACAGGATCGCGTTGGCATGGTCTTGCAGGTAGTTGCTGCCCGTCACGCCCATCGCGTTCGATGCCGGCGCCGCGTAGGGTGTTCCGGATTGAGTAGGAACCTGCAGGCCGCGTGCAAAGCCGAGCTGCAGCCATTCCTTCGTGACCCCGTGCCACTTCTGGTCGGCAGCCCATTTGACCTCGACCAGCAGCCAGCCGTTAATTAAAGGCCACTCGAGGCCGTTAGCTCCTCCATTGGCGGTGTTGAAGGAAGCTGCCGCCGGGAATGCCGTGGGCACGATGGCGCCACCGCCAGGGCCGTTGGACAAGGGACCGTAGTAGCGAGGTATAACAAAGTTCGTGTCACCACCATTCGTTGCCAAACACTGGCTACCCCAGGCCCCGGAGGCGGCGACTGCCGAGCCAGCACAATAGCTCTCCCCGAAGTAGTAGGCTTTTCCGTTTACCGTAATTCCAGCCTGCGGCTGCGTGCCGCCGGAGCTGCCCTGCCCCAGTGCTGACAGTGCAGTTGGTAGCATGCTCACCAGTTGGTAGTCCTGGCTTTTGTCTCCGTTCGTGTCGCTCAGCCAGAGGCCGGCCTCGGTGTCGCTTAGCAGGATGCGAATCTGAGCCATGTTAGCTTCGCGGTTCTGGCCAAGCACCGAAGTTATGATTTCATTCGCCGGAGGCTGCCGAATGACTTGCACGGCGTTGGTCGTGCCGTTAACAAAGGGAAGGGTCAGATTGCTGGCGCCGGTAGAATTGGGGCCGGCGGCGCCGTTGGGCAAACCGTTGCCGTCGATCAGATATCCTTGATAAGTACCATTCGAAACCGTTTTCCAGGTTGACGTGTTCTGAGCTGAACCATGTCCGCCAACGACGCTGCCGTTGGTAGCCCCCAGGCCAAGAGGTGGAGCGGACGAGATGTCCACACAAGTGGCACTAGGATTCGCGTTGGCGACATTGGACATCTGGACGGAGCAACCCGAGGCTTGGGTTGGAATCATCACAGTGCCGCCATTGTCATTGCCAGCAGTGGTTACACCGTTATCCATTTGCTGGCGAATGACATTTCCAAAAGCGCTGAGCTTGTCCCCGAAGACGAGGTTGTAGTTATCGGCCACGCCCAGGTAAAGGTCCCCGTTGGTGTGCACCCGACCCGCAAAGCCAAGGTTGGGGCTGCGTCCGAAGAAAAGATCGGAATCAGAGAAAACACCGAACTGGAACACGGGAATCAAGGCCACTTCTGCGGTCCGCGTCATGCTGACCGTTTCGCCACTGCCGCGCTCCACTTGAACGTTCATGTTGACGGGGATCAGTTGGGCATACAGTCCCGCGTTTGGACCAGACTGGATGGGGCCCCAAACCGTGGTCAAGGCTGGATTCGGATTGGCAAGGGTCGGGCAAGGATTCGTGCCAAAAGCGCTTGGGACGGGCGCGAGATTGTAGGTTGTGTAGGTCACTGACGTATCCCAGGTGGGGGGGTTGTTGCTCAGGTTGCAAATCTGGGAGGCCGTGGGCGCCTGAACGCTCTTAAACGTGCCGGCGAGGTCCGAAGTCATCTTCTCGATGGCTCCCTCAGCGGCATGGTAGGCGTAAGCATTATTTAGATCGTATCCGCCGACGCGCTGCTCGGTATTCACCATTAACAACAAGCCGAGCGCAAACCCCGTCATCAACAACAGCAGCATCAGGGAGGCGATCAGTGTGAATCCTCGTGAAGCGAACTTCGCGTTGTGCATTGTATTTCTCCTCATCATTGCAACATCCCCCACTGTCCGCGGCTTTCGCGCGTGCCGGAACGGTTTAGTACGCACTGCCTTTAATCTGATACTCCTGTCCCATCGTCAGATTGCGCGCGCTGATGGACGTCTGAAGGTCCAGCCCCTGATAACCAGAGGTGCCCTTCATCTGACTACGGATCGTCATGTGAACAATATTGACCTTGGTGATCATGTTGGGGGTGACGCCGGCGGGGAGGGTCGTCTGGTTAGCGGTAATCACTCCGTTGTTGTCTACGTCGTAACTGAACTTGAGATAAGAGACATTCTCGGCGACCGGAGCCGGAGCCTTGCCGCTTTGAATGCGCATCAAGCGCGGAGTCACACCATCGACGGGGGAGATATCGAGATAGTAGGTGATTAAAAGGAGGCGCGCTGCGGAAACCAGAGTGCCGGCCGCGAAAAGCTGTTTTAAGCTTCCGCTTGTCGCAGTTGGCTGATTAATGTGGCCAGGATCGCCGACGTTGAAGGCGACCGTATATGCGGAACTGTAAAGAGCTCCATTCGTGACGGCCGTGGTTGCAATGGTGCTAACCACACCCGCCGCGGCCGAGCCAAACAGAATGTAATCCCCTTTTTGCAAACCGACCACTGGGTCGTTCAAAGGCTGCGGTGCAGCGACTCCTGTCGGCAGAACGCACGTCGCCGGCAGAGTGATCGGGAGTTGGAACGTTACCGTGGTCGCGGAAGTGACCGTGACGGCGTAACAGTTCAAATACAGGTTCGCGTCTGCGTAACCGATGGTAATAATATCGGTCGGGCCCGCGCCCGCGTCCACCGTGATGCCCAGGTTGTAACCTGGGGTGACGGAGTAGAGATAGGGAGCCCCGGTCACCGTTGGATAGGCGACGGATGTTCCTTTGACGTAATTGCAGGTCGTCGCACTGCACGGATAGATCGGTAGCGTGCCCGTCCCAAACGGAAGGCCGACGCTATTGCTGGCGAGTCCTGCCTGACCCAAGCTGCCCGACCCTGCCATGCTGATGTCGCGGGCGATAAGATTGCCCGCCGCACGGAAGTCCTGCTGCATCTCTGCTTTCTGGGATGTGACCCAGGTCGCCTTCATAGCGTGCCAGAACAACGTTGAGGCTGCCGCGAGGAGCACCAGGCCGACGCCCATTGAGACCATCAGCTCAGCCAGAGTGAAGCCACGGGTTGTTCGAATCGTATGCTGCATGACGCCCCTTCTAGTGATACTCTGAGACGTATTCGTTGATGACATAGGTCTTCGCGACCGGCGAGTTCAGGGTGGTGTACTGGATCGTGACTGTGACCCAGTTCAACGTCTGAATCGGATTGCCGTTGGTATCCAGCAACGGCTGGATCAATACCTGCCGCCGATAGTTGCTCAGGGAGAAGATCACATCATCGGAAGTGCCCATGATGCCGTCCGGACCGGGTTCGGTCAGACACTTCACTCCACCGTTAGGGCAGACTGCCCCCGAGGCTGTGAGGCAGGCTGCGTCATCGGCGGTGTCGATAATTCCGTCCGCCCCGGCGCACTTCACTACGTTCATGCCATCGACAAAAATTCCGCCGTTGGAGACGTTCTGGATCTGCGACCATGAAATCTCGGCAGTATTGCGCGCGGTGTAGATGCCTTCGATGGTCTCCGAGGCGAGCTGCCGCGCAATCAAGTCCGCCTGTGAGGTTTGATTGGCTTTCACCGCAACGCCGAATACCCCAAGCAGACCGACGGAACCGACGGTCAAGATCACCATTGAGATCAGGCATTCGATCAGGGAGAACCCGCGTTGCCGAGCCTGCGGCTGCGCTGAGCGTCTGTTATCCATTATTGTTGCCTCCAGGTGGCCGCGCCGAGCTTGTACAGGCGCCATCCTCGAATACGCCCCGTGCTTCCCCACAGCGTGATGGCGCGCGAGCTGTCAAGTTCGCCCGGCCGGCCTAGGTAAACCACGCCGTTATTTGTATTGCCGTTAATATCCTGAGCCGTGCCGTCAGGATAGAAATAAATTGTGGTTGCCCCGCCGGCTCCAACCCCTTGATCGAAGTCGATGGGAGTCGTGGCGGTCCCCATGCCATCCGGTGTTGTAGGCGCGACGGTCGGAGAAGTGGGCACTCCCGGTTCGACATGGAAAGTGACATCGGACGGCAGCACGGTCGTGAACAGCACCGGGCCGGCGGTCGTGTTCTGCGTCACCGTGATCGTTCCCGGCAGAGTGAACGAAACAACATAAACTCGCATATCGCCGGCAGCCTGATCCCGTGCCCGGCGCAAAGTAGTCAGCGTCGCGTTATAGGCGTTGACAATGTGTTGCTGTTTCATCAGAGGCGTGTAAAAAATGGTCGCGAATGCGGCCAGAATCAGGCCAATGGACATTGCGATCATCAGCTCCAGCAGCGAGAACCCGCCACTGTTCCTCCGCCTCCGGATTGCGTAAGTTTCCTTCATGAATCTCCCATACCTTGGGGTAGCTCTCGCCATCGGCCGCACTTGGGCGGAACCTTCACCGACCCGAACCCCGCTAGAGTGAATATTGTCAGTAGGGGAGACAGCCGACAAGATAACGGAAGATTGAAAATAAGCCTCAGGGAGGTTACTAAAGTCAGTGATTTCTGTACGAGCATGGTGATTTCGACCGTACTCCCGGCGAGCGGCGATGCCAGAATCGGGATACCTCTCTTCTTTGCCGTCGAGCACCGCGACGAGCTTCTTCAAGCGCCCGCTCTCCGACATGGCGGGCTTGACGGTTATCCCTTTGGCGGCGGCTGTCTTAACGGAAATGTAAGCGCTGCGGTGAGGTTCGCCATACACCTGACCTGTTCCCCTGTTTCCGCACAAAGCTGAGTATGATTTCAGCGAAGGAAAGGGGAAGCGGGTATGTCGAAGAGCGGTACGGACCGGAGCCATTCAGAGCAGACACACGGAAGCGCAGATGATTGGGGGCTCTGAAGCAAGTAGAGGCGGGGCGGAAGCTAGAGGACGTGGCGCGAGAGGTGGGCGTGTCCAAGCACACGCTCTATGCCTGGAAGGCGAAGTACGGTGGCATGGATGTGAGCCAGGCGGAGAAAGCGAAGCAGCTGCGTGACAGAAGGTGTTACGAAACGAGGCGCGATGTGGTTATAAGTTGGGGTTTGTTTTTGAGATTAAACAGCAAATTGGGCGGCGATCGCGTCGCAATTGTACCCTGCCATTCACCTGCCGTTATTACTGAATTCCATGGAAAACACTGTGCTAAATGCCGTCCACTGCTCTGTATGTTGTTGAGTTTACGTTTACAATCGGATTCCAATCCTATAGCGGCCACAATATTCTTTCTTCCTGCGATCCGGTTCCTCCGAGCGTTCTTACGAAGGCGTCCTTGTTAAAATGATTTGCTGGTCTTGAGGGCGCGTAGCTCAAACGGATAGAGCATCGGATTTCTAATCCGGCGGTTGCAGGTTCGATTCCTGCCGCGCCTACCAGTCTCCCCACATTTTAGGAATGGTTGTGCACGACCGCCAGTCGCGAACTTTACGGCTTGCGCTTGCGGTGTTCGCAGGTTGGCGTGTTCAGGCAAGAGTCGGCGAGGCGAAGGCGTTCTACCGGTCGGCCGCCGAGGATGTGCAATTCGATGATCTCGTCGACGTCGGCTTGGGTGACGTGTCCGTACCAGACGGCGTCGGGGTAGACGACAATGTTGGGGCCGTGTTCGCACTGGTCGAGGCATCCGGACTGATTGGCGCGGACTCTGCCTTTCAGGCCGCGCTCGGCCAGCTTTTGTTTGAAGAGTTTTTGCAGTTTGGCTTCGGCGGTGGGATCGCAGCATCCTCGGGGATGTCCCGGCGGGCGCTGGTTTCCGCAGACGAAGATGTGTTTTTCGAATTTGGGCATCAGGACGATGCTGTTTCTGGAGTCATCTTACCGGAGAACGGCGGTGGCTCCATATTTAATAGCTATCATCACGAAGGACACGAAGGTTCACGAAGGAGACCTCGGCACATGAAGCCCTTCGTGATACTTCGTGACCTTCGTGGTGTATCGGATTCTTTCCGGTCTCCAACCGACCATTGGGTACGCGTTGCTATTCTTCTTCCCGGCACGTTAAGATAATTCGTACACGTCTTCTCCGCTTTCACTCCAGTCATTTTTTGTGAAGTCATTCCTGCGGGAGAGAGTGTGCGACCCCGGGCGCAGCGCAGACATCTGCCTGCGGATTTTTCCTAAATTTTCCTGACGGAGCTGGCATTGAAAAGAGGCAGGACTGCGGTAATCGTGGGCGCCCAGTGGGGCGATGAGGGCAAGGGGAAGATCGTCGACGTATTGTCGGAGAACTTCTCAGTGGTAGCTCGCTATGCCGGAGGACACAATGCCGGCCATACCGTCATCATCCACGGCAAGAAATTCATTCTGCAACTGGTGCCGTGCGGCGTGCTGCGCACTGGATGCTGTAGTGTGATCGGCAATGGCGTGGTGCTCGATCCCCTGGCATTCCTGAAAGAGGCGGGGGCGTTGCGCGAGGCCGGAGTCAAGATCGACGGCAATCTATTTGTTTCCAACCGCGCCCATGTGATTCTGCCCTACCACCGCATGATCGAACTGGCGGCGGAGAACGCGCCGGGGCGGGTGAAGATTGGGACTACGTCGCGTGGCATAGGCCCTGCATACGAAGACAAGATGGGGCGGCGCGGGCTGCGGGTGGCGGACCTGCTGGATCTGCAGTTACTCAAAAAGCACATTGAGAATGCGGTGCGCGAGAAGAACATGATTGCGCACGCATTGTTCAACACCGAGCCGCTCGATGCCGACAAGATGTATACCGAATATGCGCAGGCGGCGGAGAAGATTGCGCCATTCGTGTGCGATACGGCGGTGCTGCTGAACCAGGCGCTAAGAAATGGCGAATCGATTTTGTTTGAGGGCGCGCAGGGCACCATGCTCGACATCGATCATGGAACCTATCCGTTTGTGACGTCGTCGAGTGCGACTTCGGGAGGCGCGGTGATTGGCACGGGCGTTGCGCCGAACGCCATCGATTCGGTCGTCGGCATCACGAAGGCGTATTGCACGCGTGTGGGCGAGGGGCCGTTTCCCACCGAAGATAAAACCGAGGAAGGGGACAAGCTGCGCAAGCGCGGCAACGAATATGGCGCGGTGACGGGACGGCCGCGCCGCACCGGATGGCTCGATCTGCCGCTGCTGCGCTATTCGGGCATGATCAACGGCACTTCGTGGCTGGTGGTCACGAAACTGGATGTGCTCGATGAACTGGCGGAGATTCCGGTCTGCATCGGCTACAAAATTGACGGAAAGACCACGGACGAGGCGCCTGCCCAAGCGAGCGGCTACGAAAAGATCGAGTGCATTTATAAAAATCTGCCGGGCTGGCGGAGTTCGACGGAGGGGATTACGGACTATGCGAAGTTGCCGAAAGCGGCGCGCGAATATTTAACGTTCGTCGAGAAAGAGGCTGGAGCGAAGGTGGGAATGATCTCCACGGGCCCGGACCGCAGCCATACGATCCTGGGGGAAGAATTCGTTTCAGAGTTGAAGGCGGCCGCGAAAAAAGCTTAGAATCGCCTCCCCGACCGACCAGTCAGCGGGTAAGGAGCGAAAAAGATGGTGGTATTGGCAGTGACCTGGATGGCGAAAGTGGGGCACGAAGCCGAGGTGGCCGCACTTTTTGAAAAGTTGACCGAACAGTCCCGGAAAGAGCCGGGATGCGCCATGTACCAGGTGCACCGGCATAAGACAGAGCCGCGGCGCTTCTTCATCTACGAGCAATACAAAGATGATGCTGCACTGGAAGCGCACCGCGCGGCGCCACACTTTCTTCAACACGCCCGCAAAGATTTGCCCAGGATTGCTGAGCGCGTGGAAGGGAATTTGTACGAGCCACTGGGGTAAGGTGGCGCGGGCACTCCTGCCCGCGTGGTTTTCAAGCTGCTTTCCAAAGAAAACCCGAGCGTAATCAGCTTTCTACTTCTGCTTGTCGACCATCAACTCGCCGCCGGAGGCGTAGCTCTCTTTCGAAACCTCGTGGAAAGCGACGATGATTCCTTCCCGGCGCGCGCCAGCTTCTTCTACTAGAGCATCGGTAATCCGCTTGGCGATCTTGCGCTTCTGATCGGCGGTGCGGCCGGTCAGCATCGTGATTTGTACCATCGGCATGATGAACTCCACGAGTGCGAGGGCCGGGACCCCTCGCGACAGCCGCCGAGAGGGCGGCGCTACTTTGATAGTTCGTATCCTGCGAAGAAGAAGCTCAGCTCGAAGCGGGCCGTATCTTCGGCGTCCGATCCATGAATCGCATTGTGCTCAATGTTGGTCGCCCACTTCTTGCGAATGGTGCCCTCCTCGGCCTGTGCCGGGTTGGTGGCGCCCATCAGTTTGCGCAGGTCGGCGATGGCGTTTTCTTTTTCGAGCGCGAGGACGACGATCGGCCCGCTGGACATGAAATCGGTGAGCGTGTTGAAGAACGGGCGCGCGGCGTGCACCGCGTAGAACTGCTCGGCTTGATGCTTGGAAATTTCCAGCATCTTCATGGCAAGAATGCGGAAGTTATTTTTTTCGAATTGTTCAATGATGTCGCCGACGGCGTTCTTGCGGACCGCGTCAGGCTTGATGATGGTGAAGGTGCGTTGCAGAGTTTTCATAGAGTCGGTCGTTGGTCCTCGGTCGTTGGTATGTGTGGTCTGCTGTGCTGGCGTGCGGCAAGTTGTAACAAGCTGCGTCTCTAAACGTTCACTCCCACCGCGGCGGCCAGGGTTTCGCCAATCGCGGCTGGAGACTTGGCTACGCGAATTCCGGCTGCTTCCAGGGCTTTCATTTTTTCCGCGGCGGTGCCCTTGCCGCCCGAGATGATGGCTCCCGCGTGTCCCATGCGGCGTCCGGGAGGCGCGGTTTGCCCGGCGATGAAGCCAACTACCGGCTTCTTCATGTGAGTCTTCACAAACTCCGCAGCGGATTCTTCGGCATTGCCGCCGATTTCGCCGATCATGATCACGGCTTCGGTCTCGGGATCGCGATTGAACAGGTCGAGCGCGTCGATAAAATTCGTGCCGATAATCGGATCGCCGCCGATGCCGATGGCGGTCGATTGTCCAATGCCGCGCTGCGTGAGCTGATGCACCGCTTCGTAGGTCAGGGTCCCCGAGCGCGAGACGATGCCGATCGATCCTTCTTTGTGAATCGACGCGGGCATGATTCCGATTTTGCATTTGCCCGGCGAGATGATGCCGGGGCAGTTGGGCCCGATCAGGCGCGAGCGGCGGTCCTGCAGAAACTCCCAGGCCTTGACCATGTCGAGCGTGGGAATGCCCTCGGTGATGCAGACGATCAAATCGATCTCGGCGTCGGCGGCTTCCATGATGGCGTCGGCGGCAAATGGCGGCGGAACGAAGATGACAGTGGCGTTGGCGCCGGTCTTGTCGGCGGCCTCGCGCACGGTGTTGAAAATCGGCCAGCCCTCGTGCGTGGTGCCGCCTTTGCCCGGGGTCACGCCGCCAACAATCTGCGTGCCGTAGGCGGCGCTGGCCTTCGCATGAAACGTGCCTTCGCGGCCAGTCAGGCCTTGCACGAGGACTCTCGTTTCTTTGTTAACTAGAATTGCCATATGAAAATGCTCCTTGCTTCTTTAACCGGAAGCTAGGGATCAGGGGTTAGGGGTTAGTGACCCGATTTTGTGCGCGTTGAGGCTTAATCCCTGACCTCTAATCCCTGGTCCCTAATCTCTGCAGTTCGCTACCGCCATTCAGTTACGCCGGCCGTGCCTCGCGCCGCCGCTACTACTCTATCGGCCGCATCCTTCATGGTGTCGGAGACGACGAAATTGAATCCGGAGTTCATCAGGATTTTTTTGCCCTCGTCGACGTTGGTGCCTTCCAGCCGCAGCACGATGGGTAATTTGATGTTCGTTTTGCGCGCGGCTTCGACCACCCCGGTGGCCAGCGTGTCGACGCGAAGGATGCCGCCGAAAATGTTGATCAGCACCGCCTTCACATTTTTGTCACTCAGCAGGATTTCGAAGGCGTGCGCGACTTGCTCGGAACTCGCGCCTCCGCCAACGTCGAGGAAGTTGGCGGGCATGCCCCCGGCGTACTTGATAATGTCCATGGTCGCCATGGCCAGTCCGGCGCCGTTGACCATGCAGCCCACGTTGCCATCGAGCTTGATGTAGTTGAGGCTGTATTTCGACGCCTCGACCTCAAGCGGATCTTCTTCGGTTATGTCGCGCAGTTCGCGCAGGTCGGAGTGGCGGAACAATGCGTTATCGTCGAAGTTGATCTTCGCATCGAGCGCGAACAGACGGCCGTCTGTCGTGGTAATGAAAGGATTGATCTCCAGCAAAGAAGCATCGGTGTCGAGAAAAGCCTTATAAAGACTGGTCAGGAACTGCACGGCGGGATTGATCTGCTGCGCCTTCAGGCCGAGTTTGAACGCAATCTTCCTGGCCTGGAATGCTTCAAGGCCCATGCCAGGGTCGATGTGCTGCTTCAAAATCGCGTCCGGATTTTCGGCAGCGACCTGCTCGATTTCCATGCCGCCCGCGGCCGATGCCATGAAAACCGGCTTGCCTTCGGCGCGATCGACCAGAATTCCCAGGTAGAGTTCCTTTTCGATTGGAAGCGTTTCTTCGATCAGAAGGCGACGGACAATGCGGCCTTCGGGTCCCGTCTGGTGCGTGACCAGTTTCATGCCCAGCATTTTGGAGGCGAGATCGCCGGCTTCGTTCACCGACTTGGCGATCTTCACGCCTCCGCCCTTGCCGCGGCCGCCGGCGTGGATTTGCGCCTTGACTACGACACCGCTCGCGCCCAAATTAAATAATTCTCTGGCGACGGCCTCGGCCTCGTCTTGCGAGGCTGCCATTGACCCGCGGGGCACGCTCACGCCATATTTTTTAAGGATTGCCTTTGCCTGATACTCGTGGATTTTCATAAAGGAAACTCGTCAGCTAAGAAGGACCGCGCCTGCGGCGTCGCACTGGAAGCAGCAAACTTTTCATTCTATAGAAGGGCGGGGAAGTAGGGCAAACATCGCACGGGTTTTCGGATCGCCGGCGTACCAAAATGGAGCTGATCGAAAGAGCGGTGGCGCGTCTTTTGTTGAGGGAATAGCATCGAATCCTAAAAGCAAAGGCGAGCAGCGGCGAGCGAACATGCCGAGATTGGAGGACGGGTGAGACTGATTTCGCTGAATGTCGCGCTGCCTCGGTTGACGGTGTACAACGGCGCGACTATCAACACCGGAATTTTTAAGCAGCCGGTTTTGGGCCCGGTGCAGTTGTGCGCACTCAACCTCGACGGCGATCGCCAGGCGGACCTGACGGTGCACGGCGGACCGTTTAAGGCGGTATATGGGTATCCGTCGGAGCACTATGAGTTCTGGCGTCAGGAGTTGCCGGGGATGAATCTCCCTTGGGGAATGTTCGGCGAGAACTTCACGACCGAGGGACTGTCGGAAGGCGACCTTCATATTGGAGACCGGCTGCAGATCGGGACGGCGACCGTAATGGTGCGCCAGCCGCGCGTCCCGTGTTACAAACTCGCTGCGAAGTTTCATCGAAAGGATATTCTCGCGCGCTTTTTGCGAAGTGGCCGCAGCGGTTTTTATTTTTCGGTGGAGCGGGAAGGCACGGTGACAGCAGGAGACTCGTTTGAGTTTCTGAGCCGCGAGCCGGGAGCCATCACGATCGCCGAAATGAACCGGTTATTTTCCGAAGACAAGTACAACCGTGAACTGCTGGAGAAGGCCATCGCGAGTCCGGCGTTGCCAGAGGATTGGCGGGATTACCTGCTGAAGCGGATGCCGGGCACGACTGCAGTCGAGAGCTGAGGGGAGCATCCGTTCTCACGCGAAGCGGTTCGGGGTTGTCCTCGCGCACTTAGTCAACGCTTATGCCTTACAATGCGGCGAGCATGATCCTCGACGCCCTTCATCGTATTGCCAATCACACGCAGTCCCTTGGCCGGACTGAGGCTCGGGCAGTAATGTCGGAGGTGCTTACCGGCCAATGCAGCGATGCGCAGATTGCCGCGCTGCTGATCGCGCTACGGATGAAAGGCGAAACGGTCGAGGAGATTGTGGGCTTCGCGGAGGCGATCCGCGCGGCAGCGGAGCCGTTGCCCATTCGCGGTACCGAGGCACTCGATGTCAGCGGCACGGGCCGCGACGCGCTCGCCGAGGAATCGCCAGCCGAAGAGTCACTAGTCGACACCAGTGGTACGGGCGGGGATGCCAGCGGGACGTTCAATATTTCGACGGCGACCGCGCTCGTCACTGCCGGAGCGGGTGTGCGCGTGGCGAAGCACGGCAATCGCAGCATCAGTTCTAAATGTGGCTCGGCGGATGTCGTAGAGGCGCTGGGTATCAATATTCAGCTTTCGCCCGATCGGGCCGCGCAATGTCTGCGCGATGTTGGCATCTGCTTTCTCTACGCGCCGAATCTCCATCCTGCGATGAAGCAGGTGCAGGCGGTGCGACGCGAATTGCGCATGCGCACGATGTTCAATCTGCTCGGGCCGCTGACAAATCCGGCGCGGGCTTCGGGGCAGGTGGTGGGAGTGTATTCGCTGGATCTGGTGGAGAAACTGGCCGAAGCGCTGAGCATGCTGGGCCTGCATCGGGCGCTGGTGGTGCACGGGCTCGACGGCCTCGACGAGATTACGATCACGGGGACAACGCGAGTGGCCGAGGCGCGTCAGGGCTCGGTGCGGTCGTACGAGGTGGAACCGGAAGAGTTCGGCATGGCGCGCGCCACGCTGCAGGATATTTCCGGCGGCGATGCGACCGAGAATGCTGCCATCATTCGCGCCGTTCTGAACGGAGAGAGGTCGCCGCGACGGGATGTGGTACTGCTGAATGCCGCGGCGGCGTTGGTGGCAGCGGGCAGAGCGGATCACATTGCCGAAGCGGTGCCTATTGCGGCGGAGTCAATCGATTCCGGCACGGCGGCCGGGAAACTAGCGGCGCTGGCGCGATTCACATCTACCGTTTAATGCGGTTAGACAATCTTGCCAGCCTGAGCGAAGCGAAGGATCTCTGTATTTCTCTCCCTAGGCACTCAGCGCACGGCCACTTTCTCCAGATACTGCGCGATCTGAACATTCCAGCCTAAGTCTTTCTTCATCAGATCGCGCAACTGGCCTGAGGCGTCAGGCTCACCGTGAACTAAGTAGGTTGACTGTGGCCGGTTGCGAAAGGTGCGCAGCCATTCCAGCAACTCGGGAGGGTCGGCATGATCGCTGAATTGCTCGAGCGCGGCAACCTGGGCGCGAACCGGAACCAGATCACCGAAAATTTTCACTTCGGCGGATTTGCTTTTAATAGCGAAGCCGCGCGTGCCCGGAGCCTGGAATCCAATAAAGAGCACGAGGTTCCTAGGATCGGGCAGGCGCTGCGCCAGGTGATGCAGGATGCGGCCGCCGGTCACCATGCCGCTGGAGGAGATGATGATTGCAGGCCCCGTCGCGGCATTGATCTGTTTCGATTCCTCCGGAGTTGACGCGAAGGTGAAGCCGGGCCACTGCAGCGGCGAACCATACTTGCGAATCATGTCACGGGTTTCGGGACTGTACTCTTCGTCGTGTTTCAGAAAGATTTCGACCGCCTTGATGGCCATGGGGCTATCGCAGAAAACCGGCAAGCGCGGAATTTGTCCGGATTCCATCAGGTGCTTGAGGATGAAAACAAATTTCTGGGTGCGTTCGATGGCAAACGCGGGGACGATAATGCTGCCTCCGCGCTGAACCGCGCCGGTAATAAGCGCCGCCAGTTCCGGCATGGGATCTTCTTCGGGATGCGTGCGGTTGCCGTAAGTTGATTCCATCACAACCAGGTCGGCGATCTCGCCCTCAGCGGGACCAGAATGCACCACCTTTCCCGGCGCAACAACTTGATCGCGGATGCGGCCAATGTCGCCAGTGAAAAGCAATCTCCGAGTCTGACCGGTGGTGCTGAGCGAGATCTCCACCATGCACGATCCGAGAATGTGCGCAGCCCGGACGAAGCGAAAAGAAAGATCGGGCGAGAGGGGAACGTCCTGACCCGCTTGAACGGGCTTGAAATACTGCAGCGAGGTTTGCGCCTCTTGAAAGGTATAAAGCGGCAGAGCAGGATCGTGCTTCGACTTCTTCGTCTTGTTGTAGAAGCGGGCGTCTTCTTCCTGCAGGTGGCCGGAGTCGGGCAGAATGATTCCGCAGAGATCGATGGTCGGCGGAGTGGCGTAAATTGAGCCGCGGAATCCTTCTTTCACCAGGCGCGGAATCCATCCGCAGTGATCGAGGTGGGCGTGCGTCAGAATTATCGCGTCGATTTCTTTGGCGGGAACCGGCGTGTCGCGCCAGTTGCGCTCGCGCCACTCCTTCGGACCTTGGAACATCCCGCAATCGATGAGAACCTGAATGCCGGTCTTGCCTGACGGGTCACCGGTATTGATCAGATGTTTCGAACCGGTAACGGTGCCGGCAGCGCCAAGAAACTGGATGTAGGCCACTCGCGCCTCCTAACCCACGAACGAAACTATCGCATGTCACTTTTCGGTTGATTCGATTTTGAAGACATTATTTGTTTTGTTACTTTCCGGGACGCTTCCGTCGTTCACCACAATTTCTTGTGGAGCCGCCGGGAGCTCGACGCGAATTACGGCTTTGTTCTTGGCGTGAACCTCAAGGCGGCGCATGATTTCTCCGCCGGTAAATTTCACGATGAGGGGTACCTCGGCCCCGGCGCTGCCCAGATTGTCGAGTGTGACCGTCAGCATGAAAGAACCCGTCATGGTTTTGCGCGAGAACGCCGACTCCACCTTAAAATCAGGCAGGCCGCGGTCGCGATAGACCCAATCGTCGAAGAACCATTCCAGGTCGCGCTGGGTTTGCGCCGCGATCAGCCTCGGCATGTACGAGGGCTCTTTGTCTTGCTCGGAATGGTAAGCGGCGAGTGCCTTCTTGAGCGCGGATTCGCCGACCATGTCGCGCAGCATCCACCAGACGTACATCGCCTTGCTGCGATACAGTTCCTCGTTGGTGGTATTCACCAGCGAGCGGCTGACCTCGTCTTCGGACCGCGGAATTGTGGTTGATTGGTTGGGTTCGGAAAGCGCAAAGCGATGCGTTCCCATGTAATCGAGAGCGGCGGCACGCCCCTTTTCTCTTTCCAGGTAGAGAGCTTGCGCGAAGTGAGCGAGTCCTTCTTCGATCCAGGGACGCAAGGAAAAAAACGCGGCGTGCGTGAGTTGGTGGGCCGCGGCCAGGCCCGCCAGTTTTGAGTCGCTATCGGCGAGCGGAGTCAGCAGCAGGGCGCCGGTTTCGAAGGGGACGGCGTGTGGATCGGGCAGGTCGACGGTTTGGGCCTTTTCGTGAAACGGGCCAAACCAGTCAGAGATGAGCGGCGCAACTTTTTCCGCTGCATCGGCGAAGTTTGTTGCACCGACATCGTGGCCACGTAAGTAGCTTACTTCGAGGTCAGGCCTCTTGACGACGAGATCGTTGGTGATGATTAGAGTAGGAGTGCCTGAGCGTGAAGGTTGAAAGACGCAGTCTGCTGTGGGTGCGTGCGATGCGGCTGCATGTTTCTTGTCAATGCAGGGAACGCCATTGAATAGAATCTGCGGCCGGTTTTCGCTGCCATCGCTTGTCAGGTCGATGTGCAGCTGAATGTTCGCCGCGGCTTCGCGCGCTTTCCACTTGCCCAAAACGTCGAACAGAGAGTTGCCTTCCGACAGATTCGCAACGTCGGTGGCAATCGGGTACCAGGCGACGTATCCCGCGCCGCGTAACGCTGTGAATGCTGGGCCGATCTGGTCCCAGTCGGTGCTGTGCGCCGCGTCCTCGGGGGTGCCGATGCGAGTTAGCCGTGTCGCATCGGGCGGGATGACGCCTTCGTACGCGATCTCTAGCTCGACCGATGCTTTCGGCGCTACCGCCTGCGGAAGAGTGATGATGGCTTCCGAGAGAGCGCCCGTGTGGTCCACGTCGGAGGTATAGGGCTGAGTGACGAACTGCACGGCCTCGTCCCCAACTTTAATGGCGCGCCAGTCGAGCGAAGAAGAAATCTGAAGGACGGCGATCTTTTGGGGATCGGGCGAGTCATTGCGGAGCGTGATCTTGCCGCGGGCTCCGAGTCGATGTTGTTCCGGGTCAATGTGGAGGTTCAAGTCGTAATTGGTGAAGGTGAACGCCTCGCGGTCGAGAGCAAAACAATTCACCGCGAAGACGCACAGCAAGCCGAGAAGACCCAGGGCCTTATAAACAGATTTCATTGCAGGGAACTTCATTTTGCGCCCGAGGAACCGTTCTTGGCGCGGCGCTGGCGCACGATTTCAAACAGGACCACGGCCGCCGCCACGGAAACATTCAACGAAGGCACTTTACCCAGCATCGGAATGGAAACCAGGAAGTCGCATTTCTTCTTGACCAGATCGTGCAGACCTTTGCCTTCACCGCCCAGAACCAGCGCGCAGTCCATGTTGTAATCCAGTGAGTCGTAGGTTTGCTTGGCGCGTTCGTCGAGACCCACCGTCCACACATTGTTTTCTTTCAGGTCTTCAATGCTGCGGGCGATGTTGGTCACCTTGGCGATGGGCATGTGCTCGCTCGCCCCGGCCGACACCTTGGTGACAGTGCCGGTCACACTAGCGGACCGGCGTTCGGGAATGACAATGCCGTTAGCGCCGGCAGCGTCGGCGGTGCGCAGGATCGCTCCCAGATTGTGCGGATCTTCCACACCATCGAGGACGACGACCAGCGAATATTCCGCGCGCTTGGCGGCGATGACGTCGGCAAGATCGTTATACTGCTTGGCCGAGGTGACGGCCACGACGCCCTGGTGCGCGACATTGCCGGCCATACGGTCGAGTTCGGAACGTTCCAAGAAACGGACCTGGAGGCCCAGACGACGGGATTCTTCAATCAGGCGCTGCAGGCGAATGTCGTGGCGCTCCTTGGCCATACCGATCCATTCGAACGCGCGCCCGCGGGCCTTCAGCGCTTCGGTGACGGAATTGATGCCGTAGATGTAGTGCATGAAGTATCAGTGTACCGATTTTTGTAGAGACGTAACTTGTTACGTCTCCGACGCTAACCATGAAATTGTCGGGCTGCATGTGCAGCCGTCAGAGACGTTGCGAGCAACGTCTCTACGAATGGCGGCATGCGTTCACAATCTCTGCCGGCTCGGGGCGGTCCGTGTAGTCTTCGTTCGCTGACGCGTAGAGAACGGCGCCGTCGCGTTCGAGGATGTACGTGGCGGCAATCGGGAGTTCCCAACTATCATCACCGTTGGTGAACGGCAGGTTGACGAAGGCGCGGCGGTAGACTGCCTCTTGCGGCGCGGGCACACGATACGTCAGGCCAAACTGCCGTGCGATTTTGTTGCCGGCATCGGAAAGCAGCGGAAAATGCAGCTTGTACTGGTCGTGCATGAAGAACGACTGCTTCACGGTTTGCGGCGAGATCGCGACGAGAGATGCTCCCGATTGCTCGATCTGCGGGAGGACGAGATTCATCGCTTCCATCTGACCGACACAGAATGGGCACCAGCGCCCGCGGATGAAGCACACCACGAGGCGTCCTCGGGTGAGCAGGTTAGAGGATGAGACCAGTTTGCCGTTGTGGTCGGGAAGTTCGAATGACGGTGCCTTTGCGCGGACCGGAAGAGTGTCCTCCGCTAGATGCTTCGCTTTCAGTTCGGCGACTACTTGCGCGTGAATGGCTTGCGTCTCTGGCGGAACGTACTTGGCGATCAGTTCTTTGCGTTCGGCGAAGATCTCGCGCAGTGGACGAAGATCACTTGCGGCAGCCGATTCTTCAAGAGAACGCCATTTCATGAGTTAATCGAGGCGATAGCCGTGTGCATGGAAATAGACGTCTCTGCCGCGGACAACTGTAGACCCTGACTCTCCCGGCTTCACTCGCAGAATTATCTCGCTGCCTGGGGAGCACTGCTCGAGATAGCACTCTGCGGAACTGGCCGACAGAAAGGGCTCTGTATGCGCCCCGGTATACAACTCACCGTCGATTCTGTACTTGTAGGTGAGCTCTACAGTTATGCACCCACCGTGGCCCTTCTCGGCCGTCGTAACTTCAGCCTTTACCGTCGGCCAAGTCATGGCTTGGTACGACCGGAAAAGCTGGATCACCGCCCGAACTATGAATACGATAAGGATATCCGCGAACAGAACAACCTCCTCGTTTCCTGCCTACGTTCGGCTGATAGGGATCCTTCGACTGCGTTGCCGTTCGCTTCGCTCGCGCCAACAGCGCTCAGGATGACATGCTGGATGAAACATTGTCACCGGAAAATGATGACTGGAAACTGACCACTGAACACTGACCACTGCTCTTCTACATCCCCGGCAGCTTCATTCCCGCCAGCCGGCGTGCGAAGCTAGGCTTACCCATTTGCTTGAACATCTTTTTCATCTGCGCGTACTGGCGGAGCAGATTGTTTACTTCCTGCACGCTGGTACCAGAGCCGCGGGCGATGCGTTTGCGGCGGCTGCCGTTGATGACTTCATGGTGGTGCCGCTCGTGCATGGTCATCGAGTTGATGATGGCTTCGACGCGGTTGATCTGGCCTTCATCGACATTGTCGGCGGCTTTCTGCAGTCCGGAGAATGGGCCGATCGAGGGCAGCATGCCCATCAGGCTCTTCATCGATCCCATTTTTTTGACTTGGCGCAACTGATCGCGAAAATCTTCGAGCGAGAAGCCGTCGCCGGTCAGGGCGCGGGTGGCCATTTCTTGCGCCTTCTTTTTGTCGATCTGTGATTCAGCGCGCTCGATCAGCGAGAGGATGTCGCCCATACCGAGAATGCGCGAGACGATGCGGTCGGGATGGAACGGCTCCAGCGCGTCGTACTTTTCGCCCACGCCGATGAACTTGATGGGCTGTCCCGTGACCTGGCGGATGGAGAGTGCAGCACCGCCGCGGGCATCGCCGTCCATCTTGGTGAGCACCACGCCGGTGAGCGAAAGTTTTTTGTGGAACTCTTCGGCGGATCGAACCGCATCTTGTCCCGTCATGGCGTCGGCGACGAACAGAATCTCCGAGGGATTCAGCAGCTTCTTCAGCGACTGCATCTCGTCCATCAGTTGATCATCGATGTGTAACCGCCCTGCAGTATCGACGATGAGCACGTCACAGCCCGAGACTACGGCCTCGCGGCGCGCCTCTTTTGCGAGACGCTCAACATCAGGAGACTTGGTATAAGAACCCGCGCTTTCGTCTGCCTCACCGCGGACGAATGCGTCCGCGGCTACATGACCTTCGTAGATCTGCGCCTTTACCGCCTGTGCCACAACTTTCAACTGCTCGCGCGCGGCGGGACGGTAGACATCGACCGAAACCAGCAGCGGGCGATGCCCGCCGGTCTTGAACCAGTTCGCCAACTTTCCTGACGTGGTGGTCTTGCCGGAACCTTGCAGCCCGGCCATGAGCACGACCGTGGGCGGCTGCGAGGCGAACTTCACGCGCGCGGTGTCTTTGCCGAGAAGGTCGACCAGTTCGTCGCGCACAATCTTGATGACCTGCTCGCCCGGAGAGAGCGCGGTCAAAACTTCCTGGCCGACGGCCTTGGCGCGAATTTGGTCGATGAGTTGCTTGACGACCTTGAAATTGACGTCGGCCTCGAGCAAGGCCAGGCGAATTTCGCGCAGCGCCTCGTCAATATTCTCCTCTGTGAGCCTGGCTTGGCCGCGGAGAGTTTTGAAGGCGCGTTGGAGTTTTTCCTGTAAGTTCTCAAACATGTCAGAAAGACATTTTAACAGGCAAGCAAGCCGCAGAAAGCGTATCGGGTGCCTTCGGGATATCTGAAAAATGCAGATTTCGCCATGAAGGTATACGTAACCCGAATTGGGTTGCGCTCTGATCCGCTCCAGTGCCGAAGGCACGGTATGGGACAGCCCGGCACGGTAGTGCCGGGTCGGCGGCAATCGCGACGAGACAAAGTCCCGAAGGGACGGCACGATTCTGTATGGTGCCGTTGCCGTCCCTTAGGGACTCGTATCCGCCTCCGTGCTTCCCGGCACTGCCGTGCCAGGCTGTCCCGTACCGTGCTTTCGGCACTGCGGCCCGGTTCCATTCAGGGACGGAGAATTTCTCAAATGTGATTTCCGGCACAGACCGTCGAAGCCCAGGCCATCGATAAATGCGCATATGGCGCACCGCTATCCCAACATTCTTATTCATTGCGTTTTCAGCACGAAGGAACGCCGCGATTTAATTCCTCGGGAGATGCTTCCTACGCTTGCGAAATACTTTGCTGGCATCGGGCGCAACCATGGAATTTCTGTGCTGGCGGCGGGAGGGACCTCGAACCATTCTCATTTGCTGATTGTGCTCCCGCCCGACATACCGATTGCAAAGGCGGTGCAGGTATTAAAAGCCAATTCTTCGCGATGGGTTCGCCAACATGGAATCGATTTTTCGTGGCAGGAGGGATATGGAGCATTCAGCGTGAGCGCCTCCAATAAAGAGACGATCACGCAGTGCATTGAACATCAGGCGGAGCATCATCGGACGCGATCATATGAGAGTGAGTTTGAGGCGATATTGCGGAAATCGGGAATTGCATTTGATGTGACGGAGGCTTTGGGGTAAGGTGCCGTCCCTACGGGACTTTTTTCCACGTCTGCGTCCCCCCGGCACTTCCGTGCCGAGCTTTCATATACCGTGCCTTCGGCACTGGGCGTGAGGCGGCCACGTGCCGATTTGTTATGAATTAGCTTCGTCGGTGGTCATCCTCACACGGCTTAGTGATTTTGCCGCAGGGAACAAAAGACAACGATAATTAGGGCGTACAAACTCACACGAAAACTTCCTTCGCGGCGACCACCGTGTTGCTGTGGATGATCACCGTGTCTTCCATGTTGCGGGCGTAGCCGCCGGCGTAGGTGACCATCACCGGGATGCCGCGGGCGCGGGCGACTTGAAAGACGAGCTCGTCGCGCTTCTTTAATCCTGCAATCGTCAGGTCGAGCCCGCCCAACTGATCTTCGCGATAAGGATCGGCGCCCGCAACGTAGCACAGCAGGTCAGGCTCAAATTGTCGCAGGCCCGAACTGAGCGCATTGTCGAGCCATGCCAGGTAATCGTCGTCGCCGATGCCGTCGGGCAGGTCAACGTCAATCGACGATGGCGGTTTGTACAAAGGATAATTATTGTGCTGGTGCAAGGAGATGGTGAAGACATCGCTGGCATGGGCGCCGTGCATGCGGGTTCTGGAGGCCCAACGCGAATTAAGCGTTGCACCGCCAGCGGAAGGCAGCGCAATACTCTCGCTGCGCGTTCCGGCAAAGATTGAGGCCGTGCCGTTGCCCTGATGCACGTCGCAGTCGACCGTCATGGCGGTGCGAATCTTCCCATCGCGCTGCATGCGCCGGATGGCCACGGCCACGTCGTGGATCATGCAGAAGCCCTCGCCGTGATCGGGAAACGCGTGATGAAATCCGCCGCCGATGCTGATGCAAATACTGTCGTTCAAACATTGCTGTGCCGCCAGGATCGATCCTCCCGCGGCCAGCCAGAAGGCTTCCACCAAGTCGCGCGAGTATGGAACTTCCATTTCCATTTCTTCGCGCGGGCTGAGCGTGCCGGTCTTAAGTTTTTGTACGTACTCGGGCGTGTGCACTAGGAGAATGTCGGGATCCGTTGCCGGTTGTGGTTCGAGAAAGTCTGACTCATCGGCGACGCCGGTGGCGATCAGCCGGTCGTGAACGCGCCGGTATTTTTCGGCTGGGAAGACGTGATCGCCGATCGGCAGGTAGTAAGCGTCGCTATAGACGAGCTTGAACGGGAGCATGCGGTTAGCACTCAGCATTCAGCAACACGAGTGCTGAGGACTTCATATAATACGCGGACGGGCGGGCAGTTTACACTGGGGGCGCATCGTTGAAGTAGGGATCCTTCGACTGCGTCACTGCTTCGCTTCGCTCGCATTGACTGCGCTCAGGATGACGACGCGAAATTATTTCTTTCTTCCCGGTTGTACTACTGGCGCAACCATCGGGCGCCTCACAGGAACAATTGCGCCCTTGGCAGGATCGGCGGCGGCATTGGCGCGGGTGAGCACTTCTTGCTGGATGTATTGCACGAACTCCTGAATCTGCCGCTGCATTTCTTCCATGCGTTCGCGCATCTGGAGGATGATGGCCATGCCGCTAATGTTCACGCCGAGGTCGCGCGCCAGCGACAAGATAAATTCCAGACGCTGCAAGTCTTCGTCGGTGTAAAGACGCGTGTTGCCCTCCGTCCGCGATGGCTTGAGCAGACCTTCCCGCTCATAGAGCCGCAGCGTCTGGGGATGAATCCCATACATCTCGGCCACCGAGGAAATCATGTAGGCGCCTTTGGATTTCCGTTTGGTCATATGTCTCTCAACATGCTCTCTGCGTTGATTTTAGAGCACGATCGCATTTCTACATAATTTTGCGGGCAGAATGCTGCCAAACCCGGCAGGGACACTGGCATCCAAAATTCAGGAGGCTATCATGGACAAAGATAACGCGATTAGTGTGCTCGAAGAACTCATTCAGACTTGCAAGGACGGACAGAAGGGTTACCAGGAGGCCGCTTCGAAAGTGAAGCGCAGCGATCTGAAGGCGTTTTTTAATGAGCAGAGCCTGGAGCGTTCTCGCTTTGCCGGAGAACTGGAAGAGGAGTTGATCCGGCTGGGCAAGCCGGACAAGAAAGTTTCGGGATCGGTGGTTGGAAGCCTGCACCGCGCCTGGGTTGATACGAAAGTCGGCTTGGGTGGCGGGGATAAGACCGTTCTCGATTGGCTGGAACATGGCGAAGACCGCGCCAAAGATGCGTACCAGAAAGCGGTCACAGGGGATCTGCCGGAAAATATTGCGCAGATTGTGAGACGGCAGGCTGCCAGCGTGCTGGCCGCGCATGACAAGGTGAAGAGCCTGCGGGATACGGCGGAAGCCGCGGCATAGTTGTATGTGAAAGGAGTTTGTGGGGACAGTTGTCCTCGGCTGTCCGTCGAGCGCAGCTCGACGCTTTTTCTTAGCCTCAGCAGGGCCGGGCTTCGCCCGGCGGACAGCCGAGGGCGGTTGTCCCCACATAAATTTAAGAGCAAGGCCGAACTTTTAGACAACAAAATGGACCAGAAATTTTCCGGTCCATTTTTCTGAAGAGTCGAATTACGCCGCGGGTTGCGGCTTTTCTTCTTGCGCTGCCGTCCACCCTGCCGGCTTCAGTGCGTGGTTGACGAAATAAGCGACGAAGCCCGCTGCGATCAGGATCATCCCGAAGGCGAACGAGCTCATTCCCAGGATGGACTCATGCTCGCTGCGGACTACCGAGAATCCGAGCAGCAGCATTGGAGGAATGCCAATGCAAATCGCCCCGAACAGGCCGCCGGGAACCCGGAATGGCCGTTTCAGAGTCGGTTCGCGGAAGCGCAACACCGCCAGCGCAATAAATTCCAGCATCAGGCTCACGCCGTAGAGCAGGATGTCGAGTGTGACCAGGCGGGCGAAGCCCAAGCCCAGGCACATTCCCCAGCCCACGGCCAGCGCGAGAATCGCGACCCAGGGCGCCCGCGATTTCTTTTGCAGCTTGCCGAAGACTCCGGGCAGCATGCCGTCCTGTGCCATCGCCAATGGCAGGCGTGAATAGCTCATGACCAGCGCGTTGAACATGCCAAAAGCGCTCATCATGCCGCCGAGCACGACGCCGATGCGCAATAATGGGCCGCCGATCAACGCCGCGATGTCAGCCCACGACCCCGTCTCCCAAGCGGTGGCCTTCAGTCCGGTCATCCACATGGCCGCGAAGGGAAGTACGTAAGTGGCTGCTACGATGCAGACCGCGACCAGCATCGCGCGCGGATAAGTGCGCTGCGGACGCTCCACTTCCGTGGCGATGGTCGAGGCATTATCCCATCCCATGTAGTTCCACATGCAGATCAGTAGCCCGCCGAGAATGTCGACGGTGGAAGTGGTCGGCTTGGTCACGGCATTGGCCAGGGCGCCAAGCTTGAAGGGCGCGATCAGCACGATCGCGATGAACGGTGCCGAGAGAGCTGCAAACAGCCACAGCGAGGTCAGGGAGACGACCTTCACTCCGGCGATATTCAACAGCGCGCAAGCGATTACGACCGCCAGCGCCACCCACCATCCACGATTGCCCTGCTGAAACCAGGGGAACATGCGGGTCAGGTAGGCGACGAAAAGCGTTGGATAAATCGCCATGTCGAAAATGGAAGCAACCAGCGAGAGCCAGGCTTCCTGAAATCCCCAGAAGTTGCCCATGGCGCGGCGCACCCAGGCGTAGTAGCCGCCTTCATAGGGCAAAGCGCTCGAAAGTTCACCGATCATGAAAGCCGTGGGCAGGCTCCAGAGCAGCGGAGTGAGCAGCAGAATCAGGATGGCGCGTCCATACCCAGCGCCGTGCACGATGTCTTCAGTGCCATAAGTTCCGCCCGACACCATAAAGAAGGTGGCGGCAACCAGGGGCCAAAGCGTGAGGCGAACGAATTTTTTTGGATTACGGCCGGGGACGGCGGTGAGCGGCTGGGGATTTTCGAGTTGTCGACGCGGCGAGCTAGCTGTTGCCAATTTCTATGGCTTCCTCCTCAAAGCGACTCACTCTCACCACCGCGTCTCCCTTGACGTCTGTGTCGCGGCTCCCGGGATTTTGCGATTTCCCGGACATTTTCGGCGAAGTTAGTTCGCTAAATTTGAGATTACGGGAAATTTCCACAGATGCAAGATTTTTTTGAAGATTGTCGAAAAATTTGGTAAGCAACCGTTGTGGTGCGTAGGTAACGCGGAGCAGAGAAGTCTAGAGCTTCAGTTCCCAAGTCTCGGCGACCAGGTCGCGACTCCAACGTTGGTGCTTCTTCTCGCTGACCACCTTAAAACCGGCGCTCCCGTAAATCCGGCGAGCGGCTGTGAGTTCGCTTTGCGTCCAGAGCATGATTTTCTTGTAGCCGACATCGCGGGCGAAGCGGACGCATTCGGCCACCAGGCGCTTGCCGATCCCTAATCCGCGAACGGAGGGTTCCACCAGCAGCAGGCGCAGTTTGGCCACGGTCGGCGACTTCTTTACGAGGAAGACGGAGCCGACGTTCTGGCCATCTTTTTCGGCAATCCAGCAACGCTCGCGGGCGGGGTCGAATTTTTCGATAAACTCGGCGACGATTCCGGCCACCAGCGCTTCGAAGCGCTCGTCGTAGCCGTATTCCCGGTAATAAAGGGCGCCATGCCGCTGCACGACCCAGCCCATATCGCCTGGCCGGTGCGGGCGCAGGACGTATGCCATTGGCGCCGCGACGCTGCCAGACAAAACGGACTCGATCGTCCCCATCGCGAGAATGAGGTTAGCTTGCTTTGCCGGCGGCAGCTTGCCAAGCATCGCGGCGACCTGCTGGCTGGAGCGGGCATTGAGCGGGGAGAAGGCTTTGCGGCCTTTCGTCGTAAGAGACAGCAGCGTCTGGCGGGCATCGTCGGGAGACGCAGTCTTTTCGAGGAGTCCGTTTTTTTGAAAGCCGGCCAGGATGCGGCTGAGATAACCGGCGTCGAGTCCCAGATCCTCGCACAGTTCGGCGGCAGTCGTGTGCTTGCGCTCAGCGAGTTCGTAGAGGGTTCGCGACTGCGTCAGGGAGAATGGGCTGTTCAGCAGCCCTTCGTCGAGCAGGCCGATCTGGCGGGTGTAGAAGCGATTGAAGCGGCGTGTCGCAGCGATATGCTCAGGAAGAGTCTGCGCGGAGGCCATGACGCAAGTATGAAGCGGATAAGTTGACTGAGTCAACTAATTATTTGAGCGAGTCAACTGTAGGAGATTTTTGAGATCGACTCGAAAGGCGATTAAACCTTCCTCCAGAGCTCTTCCCGAGGGTCTTCCGGATTCAGTTTCGCCAGTTCGCGGAGCAACTCTTTGGTGCGTTCGTCGCGCGGCATGGACACGGTGACCGTGATCTCGACGATCTCATCCCCGCGCACGCCTTCTTTCGTCGCGGAAGGGACGCCCTTCTCGCGCAGGCGAAGCTTCTGCCCCGGCTGCGTTCCGGGAGGAATCTTGAGCAGCGCCCGGCCGTCAATGGTTGGCACTTCGATCTTCGCTCCCAGAGCGGCTTCGGTGACGCTGACCGGAACCGTGAGATAGATGTCGTCGCCATCGCGCCGGAAGACCGGATGCTCCTCGGTACGAATGATCACATACAGATCGCCGGGCGCGCCGCCGTGACCCCCAGCATTGCCTTTGCCTGGGAGGCGAATGCGTTGGCCGTCGCGCGTGCCCGCCTTGATTCTCACTTCGAGCGGCTCGGTTTTCGATACGGTGCCTTCGCCGTGGCAGGTGGGGCAAGTCGTCAAATTCTTGCCGGTACCGTGGCAGCGCGGACACTGCACATTAAACTTCATCCGTCCGCCGGTTTGCGTGATATGCCCGGTGCCGTTGCACTCCGGACATTTGCCCGGGGCCTCCAGGAAACCCTGCCCGTGACAATTCGAGCAGACATCCTGGCGGGTAATATTGAGCCGCATTACGCCGCCGCGGATCGCCGTCCAGAACGGAACGTTGACCTGGTATTCGAGATCGGAACCGGGCTCGGGACCTTCCTCCGCGCCTCGGGACGCGCCCTGTCCACCGCCGAAGATGGAGCCGAAAATGTCGCGGAAGCCGCCGCCACCTCCGCCACGCTTGCGCCCGCGCTGTGCGTTATCCATCAGGTCTGAAAAATCGAACCCGTCAAAATCGAAGGGAACGCCGCGGCTGCTGTCCTGTCCGCCGCCGGGGAAGCCGCCAGGGAATCCACCGCCAACATTTCCTCCACCGGCGCCTGCGCGCGCATAAGCTTCCGCCGTCGCGGGATCAATGTTGTCGGAATAAAAGCCAACCTGATCGTAGATTTTGCGCTTCTTGGGATCGCTCAGAACGTCGTTCGCCTCAGACAGCGCCTTGAATTTTTCTTCGGCAGACTTGTCCCCGGGATTGACGTCCGGATGGTACTTGCGTGCCAGCTTGCGGAAAGCCTTGCGGATCTCGTCGGCCGAGGCCGACTTCTTCACGCCCAGTATTTCGTAGTAGTCCTTCTTTGCAGTAGTTGCCATTGCGCGCGCAGTCTGGTTCGAATCGCGGGCGATCCGAGTTTAGTTAAGAATCTTCCGTCTTTCTTTATCTTCAATGACGATCTTTAAATCTTCAAACTCCGGCCCGTCCTCGTAGACCGGGACCCGCCGCGTTCCAGTGGCGCCCTCGACGAACACCAGCCATCGCCTCTCGTCTTCGGCGAGGCTTAAGAAATATGTTTCCCCATTAACTTGAAAATTCACTGAACCCCTCCCAAAAAGCCAGCCACGGATCAGACGGATTTCACGGATTGGTTGATCCGTTTCGATCCGCGAGAATCCGTGGCCGATTCTCTCGTCGTTACTTCTTGTCCTCTACGTCCACGTACTCGGCGTCGATTACCCCTTCGTCTTTCTTCTGGCCTTGGCCGTCGCCTCCGGCGGTTGCTCCCGGCGTTGGACCAGCACCCCCACCTGCTCCCGGCGCCGGTTGCGCTGCCTTGTACATCTGCTCGGCCAACTTGTGCGAGGCAGCGGTCAGTTTCTCGCGCGCCTTGTCCATGGTCGTCTTGTCGTTCGACTCCAGCGCCTTCTTCGCATCGGCGATGGCGTTCTCAACATCTCCGCGTTCGGAGCCGGAGATCTTGTCGCCCTGCTCGCGCAGCATTTTCTCGATGTTGTAGACCATGCTGTCGAGCTGGTTTTTGGCCTCGATCGATTCGCGCTGGGCCTTGTCCTCTGCCGCGTGTGCGTCAGCTTCCTTGGCCATGCGCTCGACTTCTTCCTTCGACAAGCCGGAAGACGACGTGATCGTAATCTTCTGGTCCTTCTGCGTGGCCGTATCTTTCGCGGTCACATTGAGGATGCCGTTGGCGTCGATGTCGAACGTGACTTCAATTTGCGGCACGCCGCGCGGAGCCGGTGGAATTCCGGTCAAGTGAAATTTTCCCAGAGTCCGGTTCTGCGCCGCCATAGGCCGTTCGCCCTGCAGCACGTGGACCTCGACTGAGGTCTGGCTATCGGCCGCGGTCGAGAAGGTCTCCGTCTTCTTCGTCGGAATCGTCGTGTTGCGCGGGATCATCGGCGTAGCCACGCCGCCCAGCGTCTCAATCGCCAGCGACAGCGGAGTCACGTCGAGCAGCAGCAGATCCTTCACTTCGCCGCCCAGCACGCCACCCTGAATCGCAGCGCCAACTGCGACCACTTCATCGGGATTCACGCCCTTGTGGCCTTCCTTGCCGAACAGTTCCTTCACCAGCGCCTGGATGCGTGGCATGCGGGTCTGTCCGCCAACCAGCACCACTTCGTTGATCTTGCTGGTATCGACGCCCGCGTCTTTCAAGCACTGCTTGCACGGACCCACCGAACGCTGGATGATGTCTTCCACCATCCCTTCCAGCTTGGCCCGCGTCAGCTTCTGCACCAGGTGCTTTGGACCGCTGGCATCGGCCGTGATGAAGGGCAGATTGATTTCAGTCTCCATCGTAGTGGAGAGCTCGATCTTCGCCCGCTCGGCCGCGTCACGCAGACGCTGCAGGGCCATTTCGTTGCCCTTGCCGCGCAGGTCGAGGCCTTCGTTCTTCTTGAATTCGTCAATGAGCCAATCGACGATGCGCTGATCGAGGTTATCGCCGCCCAGGTGCGTGTCGCCATTGGTGGCTTTCACTTCGATGACGCCCTCGCCGACTTCCAACACGGAAATGTCGAAGGTTCCGCCGCCGAAGTCGTACACGGCGATCATCTCGTCCTTAGTTTTGTCGAGGCCATAGGCCAGCGCCGCCGCCGTGGGCTCGTTGATGATGCGCTTCACTTCGAGGCCGGCAATCTGCCCGGCGTCTTTGGTCGCCTGCCGCTGCGCGTCGTTAAAATACGCGGGCACGGTGATGACCGCCTCAGTCACTTTCTCGCCGAGATAGTCTTCGGCCGCCTTCTTCAGCTTCTGCAGAATCAGTGCGGAGATTTGCGGCGGCGTGTACTCCTTGCCCTGCGCCATCACGGCGACGTGATCGCCGGACTGCACGACCTTGTAGGGCACCATCTTGATCTCTTCCGTTACTTCGTTGTAGCGGCGTCCCATGAAGCGCTTGATCGAATAAACCGTATTCTCCGGATTGGTAATAGCCTGCCGCTTTGCCACCTGCCCGACTAGCCGCTCGCCAGTTTTGGTAAAGCCGACGACCGACGGCGTAGTTCGTCCTCCTTCTTCATTCGGGATCACTTTGGGTTCGCCGCCCTCCATGACCGCCACGCAGGAATTGGTAGTTCCTAAGTCAATTCCGATAATCTTCCCCATAAAACGTTCCTCCTGAGCCAAATAAGTGCTTTAAAATCAATGTCGATATGCTTGCTGCCAGCACCATGCTAAGACTTGAGTGATTTGTTGTCAATCTTTAGATGTCGAAAGAATAGAAGAGGATGCGCGGGACTTTTGGGCTTTTCTTGGTCAGGAGTTGGCTGGGTAAGAGGATGGTCCAAGTTTCCGGCTATCAGCGCGAGCTAGCCGATTATCGAGTTGAAGAATCCTCTTAACATCTCCAAAAGAGGAAATTGAAGATTGACAGGGGCGTACTCGACAGACATAATTGCCCGCGAGTTTGGGCCCTGCCAAGTTCCCCCGTTCGTTCCCGTTATCTCTCGGAATAGTCCCTGGTAAATATCAAGGAAGGAGCCTAACAATGTCTTCAGCTCGATTTCGCAGGTCCCTGGTCTTGGGCCTCGTGGCTGTGCTCGGTGTCAGTGGAGTTGCCATGGCCAAGACTCTGTGCGTTAACCCACACGGTTCGAACGGATGCTACTCCAAAATTCAATCCGCCGTCAGTGCTGCTTCGGCTGGCGACATCATTCAAGTTGCGCACGGCACCTATGCGGAAGAGGTCGTGATCGGTAAGCCGCTTTCGCTGCTTGGCGCGGGAGCCCAACACACTGCCATTGACGGCGCCAGCCTGGCACATGGCATTTTTGTGGACGGCTACGATAATCCCGGCTTGCACGACGTCACCATCGCGGGATTCACTGTGAAGAATGCCCTGTTTGAGGGAGTGCTGGTAGTCAGCGCCGCGGACGTCACCATCCAGGACAATACGTTCGCACACAATGACACGACCTCCGGTCTGGCTTTCACCGGGGCGCTCACCGGTTGTCCTGGACAGCCAGGCAACGGAATCTACGAGACCGATGAGACCGGCGACTGCGGTGGCGCGCTGCATTTGGTTGGAACGGTCAATTCGGTCGTTGCCGACAACCTGATCACCGGCAATGCCGACGGCGTGCTGATCAGCGACGAGACTGCCGAAAGCCGCGACAATCTGCTGATTCGCAATGTCATTAAAGACAATCCGCTGGAGTGCGGGATCGTTCTGGCCTCCCATCCGCCTGCGGGCCAGACCTCACCGCCTTTCGCTCCCCATAACGGAGTAAGCCACAATACGATCGCCGAGAACGTTTCGACTGGCAACGGGGTGCAAATTGGAGGTTCGGGGGTTGGCCTGTTTTCCGACGGCGCAGGCATGGGACGTGTGTCGGACAACGTGATCATCCGAAATAAACTGACCAACAATGGATTGGGAGGCGTCGCCCTGCACACGCACGTGGGCCCGTCAATCGATCTGCCAGCCGATGACATGTCGGGAAACAAAATCATCGGCAACTTCATTGCAGGAAATCTTGCAGACACGTTCGACACGGCGACGCCCGGCCCGGTGGGGATCAACATCAACAGCGGCGATGGAGGCTCTCCGGTTCGCGGTACGGTCATTTCGCAAAATGTCATCCGCGACGAGGCCATCGACATCGCGATCAACACCCCGACCGAGGTCGATGTCCACCTCAACGACCTTCGCGGAGGTCAAATCGGAGTGGGTGACGTCTGTGCGCTCGACGCAGCGACAAACTGCACCGGGAGTATCGACGCGACTGAAAATTACTGGGGCTGTCCTGCCGGTCCAGGCGGACACGGATGCAGCACGGTCAGCGGCGCGGACGTTCGTTTTAATCCGTGGCTTAAGAATCCAGTTGCCGACGTGGATGACAGCAACGAACATTAATCGCCGGACGAATTCATTGGGACACGGTCGTGCTCACGCAATGCCCGTGTCCCGAAATCAAGGAGCGCCGAAGACTAATCTTCGGCCGTGACAGTCCATAGCGGTTCTCCGCCCAGCGACTGGTAGAACCCCCAGCCCGCCAGCCCCACTACGCTCAACAGCGCCAGCACCGATGTGCTGACATACCAGGCCGAGAGATCCGAGGTGAAGGGAACGTTGCCGAGCATGTCCACAGTGAAGGCGCCGACCGCCAGCGGCACCAACCCGAAACGAAGAACAATCAGCGCCAGCAACCCGAAGACCAGGAACAGAACAGGGACATCCACCGCGAGGTGCGTGCTCAGCAGAGTCCTCATGCCAACCTCGATAGCAACAAACAGAGCGGCGGCAATCCAATCTGTGTGCGCCACTTTCCATCCCACCTGCCGGAAGAGAAATTCCAAAAGCACCTTCAGGCCCAACAGCAGGAAGAAGAATTGCACCGTACCGGTAATGGAAGAGGGAATCTGCATGAGCCACTGCCCGAGCGCCTGGCGTCCTCCCAGCAAGTAAGCGGTCGAACTGAGCGAGGGTGCGCCGCCCATGCGAGCCAATGGGATGTTGCCGATCCCAAAAATGAGAAGCCAGAGCGTGCCAAAGCCGACCCCAAACAAAATGTCGCGCCCGACCACTGGATCGCGCAATTGACCGGAGATAAGCCGACTCCAGGAAATGATTGCCTGAGGCCAGTTGCGGCGAATCCACGGCTCGATCGCGAGGTAGAGCATCCACATGGCGCCGCTCCAAAAGAGCGCGCCGGCAATTGCCAAGATCATGTAGCCAAATACCTGGATCCCTGCCACAAAGTGCGCACGGCAAAGCCAGAGCCCGATTTCCAGGACGAATATCAGGACTGCCAGGCGCAAGGCGCCTTCCCGATCGCCGCGACCATGACGATAATTTCGACGGGCCAGCAACGCGCCCCCGACCAACATCGCAATCAGGATGAGAACGCCAATGATCTCGGCGGCATGACTCTTCTTTTCGTTGGCGGATTGGGGCGAAACCATTCGCCACGGCTTGTTCCAATCGCCCAGCATCGCGAAAAAGACAGGCTTGCCGTGCCATGCGGCCGCTTCCACCCGCAGTGGACGAGTCGAGCCCGGCCAAACTCCCGTCCACGCAGCGCGCGCATCCGCCATGCCCAGCGAAGTCCATTCCGGTTGCGCCGCCTGCAGCTTCGATGGATCCAATTCGGCGGCGGAAAATAATGGGCTCCAATCAGGCGGCACAGCAGACGGCGCACTCGTGTCCTTCTGCGGCGGAATTACTTGCAAATACATCAGCCTGCCCTTGGCGTCGAGTTTCAGGTTGATCATGCCCGACAGTGTCGTTGGCGGATCGTTTTCGGTAATAATCCCCGGAGTCAGAAATTCGTCGCGGTAACTATCAGCACCCATCTGGTCCGGACTCTGCCGATACCAGAACTGCAGAAGGCTGGGTCGGCCAGCCAGCACTTCATCCCAGTTTGGCTTGCTCTCCTTCTCCACCGAGTCCCGGAAATTCGTGTCGTAGTCAAATCCAAAGGCGCTGTCCACGGGCTTTTCCGGGTAGCCGAGTTGCGCCACGATCTGGCGCGCCTGGTGAGCCAGCACCTCCGGTGTCCGCTCCAGATGCATACGCTCGACGGCGCCGTAGCGGATGGTCAGGTAGGCCCCGACAGCCAACCCAGCCAGCACGAACAGAAGACACGCGGCCGCGATGCCAGGGCGCAAGCCTTTGGTTTCGCCAGAGGCGGCGACCAGTTGCGGCGAGGGCGTTTCCCCCGCGGCCAATGCCGCCGCCAGCGGATCGCCGCCCGGCAACGCCGCAGCTACCGCCAGAGCCGTCGGCGGGCGGGATGAGGGATCGGCTTCCAGGCAGCGCAGGATTACTTTCTCGACGATCGGATCGAGATCTTTCACGACCGACGATGGACGGCTTGGCGTACGGTCGCCGCGCGTCCTCACCAGCGCCGGAGTTTCGGCGAACGCTCGCTTGCCCGTGAACACTTCATACAGCACCAGTCCAAGCGCATAAATATCGCTGCGCATGGTTACTTCTTTTCCGGCGAGTTGTTCGGGCGACATGTAGGCGGGAGTGCCGCTGCGCACTTCCTGGCCTCGAATCGTGTCGGCAATTCCGGCCAGCCCAAAATCGGTGATCACGACCTGCCCCCGCCCATCGAGCATGATGTTGGCGGGCTTCAAGTCGCGATGCAGAACTCCCTTGGTGTGGGCCGCGGCGAGGCCCGCGCAGAGATGCCGCGCGATGTCGAGCGCCTTGTCGGGCGGAAGCCGGCCGATGCGGCGCAGCAGCGAGCCAAGGTCTTCGCCGTCGACGTATTCCATGGTGAAAAAAGTCTGGCCATCAACCTCGCCCACGTCGTAGACCCGACAAACGTTGGGATGCGAGACTCGCCGCGCCATCCGCACCTCGTTGCGAAAGCGTTCGAGCATGGCCTCATCGTGGACGGCTTCGTCGGGAAGGAATTTCAGAGCTACGGCCTGCCCCAGCGTGAGGTCGTCGGCGCGGTAGACCTCGCCCATGCCGCCCTTGCCCAGCAAGGCGATGATGCGATAGCGCGACGCCACCAGCCGGCCGGGAAGAAATCGTCCTTCGCTCAACAAGTATTCCGCGGAACTGGAAGGCCGCAACCCGGACGAGGATGAAGACGAGGAGCCGCTTGTCCGCCTCGGCGGCAAGGGCGAAGTCGAAGTGGCGAAGTCGAGGGTCGCTATGTCGTCGCTGTTCGACGCAGGACTTCCACACGAGAAGCAGAAGCGGGCGTTGTCAGTCAACTCCGTTTCGCAATTTGCGCACTTGGCCATGAAAATTCCCGCGCTCCAGTCTAAACCAGACCTCAGACCTCGGACCTGTAGCGCCGGCAACGGGCCGGCTGTCTCGCGGGCGTCCCGCCCGCGGCCGTCGGCCGCCACGTAAGTCGCGAGAGGTCTAAGGTCCGACGCGATTTTGTTACCATGCAAAGCGATGACTGCTGGCTTGCGGCGTAAGTTGAGTGACCCGCGTTTTCTTGTATGCCTGGTCGCGGGGCTGCTGGCGTTTGCTGTGCAATCCGGCGAACTGGGAACGTCCGACACCATGCACCGGCTGCAGACCGCGCACTGGTTATGGACGTCGCAGCCGCAGGTTTTCCCCAACGAGTACCCGGAGTTCGGCCTGCACGGTACCGGGGGCCGCATCTTCAGTTGGTTTGGGATCGGCCAATCGCTGCTCATGCTGCCCGCGGACCTAGTCGCTACGTGGATCGCGCACTGGCACGTATTTTCCGGATACGAAGATGACCCCGCCGTGCGCACCATCATCGTCGGCTACAGCACAAATATTCTGGTGGCCGTGCTTACGGCGCTAATCGCGTTCCGCCTGCTTCGACAGTTGCGCTTCAGTGTGAACCAGACCATCGCCGGAGTGCTGACTCTGCTGTTTTGTACGACCCACCTGCATTACACGCAGAACATGCAGGAAAACAACTACATCATGCTGCTCACGTTGACTGGATTTTCCTTCCAGTACGAGTGGCTGCGCAGCGGAAAGCTGCGGGCGCTGTTTTGGGGATCGGCGGCGTTCGGCCTCAACTTGCTGACCCGCGTAACCACTGGCATGGACCTGATCGCCGGCGGCATTTTTGTTCTGGCCGTGCTGTGGTTCGAGCAAACGCGCGGCAGGGAGCTACGGGCTCGTCTCCTCACGTACTGCAAGATTGCCATTCCGGTCTATGCTTTCTTTGCGATCATCGAACGCCTTTATAGCTATTACCGTTTCGGATCGCTGACCCAAACCTATCTTCCAATTTTCGCGCACGAGTCGCGCTTGCAGGATCCTACGCTGCCCGAAAAGTTTCCATGGAGCACGCCTTTCCACGAAGGCGTTCTGGGCGCGCTGTTCAAACCCGAGAAATCGATCTTTCTTTTCGATCCGGTCCTGATCATCGCGATCGTTCTTCTCGCGCTCTTGTGGAAGCGGCTTGCACCCGAAATCCGCGCCTATGGGGTCACGTCGCTGCTGCTGCTGCTCGGCTACATCAGCTTTTACGCCCGCTACACTTACTGGACGGGCGATTTCGCGTGGGGAGACCGCTACGTTTCGACCGCAGTTGAGTTGGCGACGCTGCTCGCCGTGCCACTGCTCATTCGCTATCGCCCCAATCTGAGCCCCTGGGTCTGGCGCGGCAGCTTAGCCCTCCTCGCCGCCAGTCTCATCATTCAGATCGCATCCCTAACCTTCTGGCTGCCGCTGGAGATTTATCAGATGGAAACGGTGGGTCATCCCACTTTCGTCATTGCCCTGCGTTTCAAAAACATTCTCGCCTTCGCGCTCGGCAAAATGAATGCATGGGGCCTGGACACCGAGGCCATGCACCAGGATCCCTGGGATTACGTGCACATCACGACCTGGAATTTTTTGCCGTTCTTGCTGCGCCGCGTGGGAGCGGCGCCCGCCTGGGTGGTGAAAACCGCTTTTGCAGTGTGGGGCGTGAGTATCGCGGCGTTGGCCGCTGCTTTGTGGCGGCTCAAAATGGCGCTCAATCAGCAGCAAGCGAGTTCGTCACCCTTATAAGACGACGAACACGGCGCACGCTTCAAGCGGCCTTTTGCCAGCCATTCTCGCGAGGTGGTTGGCTTTCATTCTGTTTGCTATCCTCACTTTGATTCTGTTTGGCAGCCTCATTTTCATTCCGCTTGGCTGGTTGACTTTCGTTTTTCTCGCCGCCCCTATCGCCGCCGCTTCTTTCTGTTTTTTGGTCAGCAGGCTCCTGCCGCGTCTTAGACACTTCTTTCTCGTCTTGGCGCGAGCCAGATTTCTCTTCGCCTTTCTCAGTCGCGGATTGCTTACTCTTTTCTTCCGGCTTAGCAGTCTCCGGCTTTGCCCCTCGCTCGGTACTCTTTAGCGCCCCAGAAACCAGGTGTTCGATCCGCACCTGAGCGGCACGCCATTTTACGTTGGCGGCGTTTCCGGCCTGTTCCAGGGGGTCGGCGAGTTCCTGCTCAGTGGCCAACCCTTTCTCCTTCAGGAGTTGTAGAATCGCCGTGCTCTGAGTCTCCAGGGATTCGAGAGATGAAAACAGCTCGTGGAGTATTTCCTGCACAATGTTCTCGTTCACATTCATGTCCTCGGGAATCTTTGATGCGAAAAGGCCGATGGCGCGCTGGAAACAATTTGTTGAGCAGCCGGGACTCTGCCGACTAACGAGCGGTAATTTATGATGTCGCACCTCGAGATCGTTGTTGTAAAGCAGGGAGTTCAGGCAGGAGGAATCTTAAATATGAATTCATTTCGCTTCTCTTCTATCGTGTTGGCGCTGGTAATGTGTTCGGTTTCAGGGCAGGCCCAGAGCGGGTGCAAGCCGAGCGATCCGTCGGGCAGCTTTCAGGGCACTGCCACCAGCCAGCAGGAGGGCAAAATAGACGTCACGCTCAACCTCAAATGCGACGAGGGGCACTATGCGGGCGAGGCGGTCTCTTCGCATGGCACCTTCGCGGTTCAGGATGGACACTTCGAGGGCAGCCATCTCTATCTGACCCTGGAGGCGAGTGGGACCGTAGTAACGATTGAGGCGACGTACGAGGCAGGCGCGATTCGAGGCGAATTCAGCGCTGGCGACGACAGCGGTCCCATAGAACTGCGCCTCAAGGACTCACCGGGGACAGAAACGCAGACTGCAATCGAGCGCGTGACGGCCGATACGCCACGTGTGACTTCGGCCGGGGCAACGTTCAAAGTTCCCGCCGGTTGGGCGATCGAGAGCAAACAGAATCTCGTGATCCTGACGCCGCCCGAAACCGATACTCACGTCGCCATCGTCGACTCGCAGGCCGCCGACGCGAAGGCTGCGGTTGCCGAGGCCTGGATCGCTTACAGGCCTGAATCCAAGCGGCCGATTAAGCTTGTCACGCCTCGTCCCGCGCGCGAGGGCTGGGATGAGCGCGAGGTGTTTGATTACGAGACTTCGCCCAACGAGCGGGCTACCGTGCAGGCCATCGCGCTGCGGGCCGGAAGTCGCTGGACGGTTGTGATCCTCGAGGGAACCGATCCCACGGTCGAGAAGCGCTCCGCTCCGATTGGCCTGATTTTTGAAAGCTTGCGCCCCAAGGATTACAAGCGCGAGTCGTTTGCCGGCCGGGCGCCTCATGCTCTGGACGCTGCGCGCATCGATCAACTCAAACAGTTCGTGGAAACTTCGATGCAGCAACTGGGTATCCCGGGTGTTTCCATGGCGCTCCTGGACCGCGGCAAAATCGTTTACCAAGGTGGATTCGGCGTGCGCGAGCTCGGCAAGCCGGAGAAGGTCGACGAAAATACCGTGTTCATGGCAGCGTCGAACACCAAGGGATTGACGACGCTGCTGCTGGCTGAACTGGTTGACGAGAAGAAATTGAAGTGGGACGAGCCGGTAGTCGATGTCTACCCGTCTTTCAAACTGGGTGACGCCGACACCACGAAAAAAGTTCTCGTCAAGAATCTGATCTGCGCCTGCACTGGAATTCCGCGGCAGGACCTGGAGTGGTTGTTCGAATTCAAGAATGCCACTCCAGAAACCGAGTTGGCCTTGCTGGGAACCATGCAACCGACCAGCAAGTTCGGCGAAGTCTTCCAGTACAGCAATCTGATGGCGGCCGCCGCCGGATACATTGGCGGGCACCTTGCCTATCCGAAGATGGAGCTGGGAGCCGCTTATGACAAGGCGATGCAGAAAAAGGTTTTCGATCCGCTGGGCATGAAGTCGACAACTTTTAATTATGCGCGAGCCCTCGCCGGCAACCATGCTACTCCGCACGGCGATAACATCGATGGCAAGCCCACCGTCGCGAGTATGGCGATCAATTATTCGATCGTGCCGGCACGTCCGGCGGGCGCGGTGTGGACCTCGTCGGCGGACCTGATCCGTTACGTGCAGGATGAATTCACCCAAGGCATATTGCCGAATGGCAAGCGTCTGGTGTCCGCGGAAAATTTGCTGATGCGTCGCGCCCCGCAAATCTCTCTCGGCGAAGATGCTAGCTATGGCATGGGACTGATCGTCGACCACACCTACGGGGTTCCGGTCGTGAGCCATGGCGGCAGCATGTCGGGCTTCAAAAGCAACTGGTACTTGCTGCCGGATTCGGGCGTCGGCGCCGTGCTGCTCACGAATTCCGATAATGGTGGAATGCTGCTGGGCCCGTTCAGCAGACGTCTACTCGAAGTGGTTTTCGACGGCAAGCCGGAAGCCGTGGCCGACGTTGCTTCCCGCGCCGCAACTCACAAAGCCGAACTAGCCAAGGATCGCGAACGCCTCGTCGTACCTCCCGCGCCGGAGTCGGTGTCCAATTTGGCCAGGCATTATTCAAGCAAGGAACTCGGCGACCTGACCGTGATCACCGACAAGGGAGTGACTGCGTTCGATCTGGGCGAATGGAAGAGCGCCGTGGCTTCGCGAAAGAATGATGATGGGACGACGTCGTTCATCACCATCGATCCCGGCACCGACGGCTTCGAATTTGTGATGGGCGAGCGGGCCGGCAAACGCGTGCTGATCATTCGCGACGGCCAGCACGAGTATCTTTTTACGGAAACGGCGTAAGGCGCACGGTGACAAGTTCTTTGAGAGACAAAGATTTGTATGGTAGAATGGTAGATCAACATGGTAGAAAGGTCTATCCATGGGGTTGAATATTAAAAACGAAGAAGCCCACCGTCTGGCGCGCGAGCTTGCCCAAGCAACAGGCGAGAGCATGACTGTCGCGGTGAGTGAGGCAATTCGCGAGCGTCTGGAAAGAATTCGTGGGAACTCGAAGAAAGATGCTCTGGAGCGCATTCTGGAAATCGGAAGAGATTGCGCTGCCCATCTTAAAGAACCGTACAAGTCTGTAGATCATGGGGAACTGTTATACGACGAAAAGGGTTTACCGAAATGATCTTAGACTCGTCCGCGATCATCGCAATTTTGCGTGCAGAGTCCGATGCGGTAGCGATTGGAAAAGCGATTCTCTCCGCGGAAACCCGCCGCATTTCCGCTGTCAATTACGTAGAAGCTGCGGTGGTGATCGACAGCGGAAAGGATGCCATTGCCAGTCGACGGTTTGACGAGTTCTTTCGTGTCTCTAGGAT
This sequence comes from uncultured Acidobacteriaceae bacterium, assembly GCA_963708335.1. Lineage (GTDB taxonomy): Bacteria > Acidobacteriota > Terriglobia > Terriglobales > Acidobacteriaceae > Sulfotelmatobacter. The sequence continues at coordinate 2,073,885 of OY970205.1, forward strand.
CGCAGTGGACGCAGTCACACCACGACAGGCGGAAATCGCGAGACAGGCGTACCGCGACTTTGGCAAGGGACGCCACAAGGCTGGCCTTAATTTTGGTGATTGCTTCGCGTATGCGCTCTCGAAAGAAACGGACGAACCGTTACTGTTCAAGGGCAACGACTTCAGACATACTGACGTCGAATCCGTCCGATTCTAGCTATTCCACGGTCACCGACTTCGCCAAATTCCTCGGCTGATCCACGTCGCAGCCGCGACGCACTGCGATGTGATACGCCAACAACTGTAGCGGTACGATTTCCAGGATCGGCGACAACTCTTCCGGCGCGGGCGGAACGTAGAGAATATGATCCGCCGCTTCCTTGATCTCGTCATCGCCTTCCGTGGCCAGCGCAATCACCACTCCCGAACGCGCCTTCACTTCCTTCAAATTGGAAATCGTCTTCTCGTAGCGCACCACTGATCCCGGATTGTTCGCGTCGCGGGTCGCGATCACCACCACGGGAAGATTCTCATCGATCAGCGCGTTGGGCCCATGCTTCATTTCGCCGGCGGGATATCCTTCGGCATGTATGTAGGAAATCTCCTTCAGCTTCAGCGCACCTTCGAGCGCAATCGGATAATGAATGCCCCGCCCGAGAAATAAGAAATCATGAACTTTCTGATATCGCTTGGCCAGTTCGTCGCACGCCTCATCATGAGTCAGAATGGTTTCGAGTTTTGCCGGGATGCGCGTCAGTTCCTGCATCGCAGCCCGCGCCTGCTCGGCGCTCATGGTGCCGCGCACCTGCGCCAAATACATGGCGAAGATATAAAGCGCGGTCAGTTGTCCTGTAAAAGCCTTCGTCGAGGCTACGCCAATCTCCGGGCCGGCATGGGTATAGATCGTGCCTTGAGCCTCGCGCGTGATCATCGATCCCACGACGTTGCAGATGGCGAGCGTCTTCGATCCTTTAGCTTTCGCTTCGCGCTGAGCGGCGATGGTGTCGGCGGTTTCGCCTGACTGGGAAATCACCAGCGTGATCGTATCCGGAGCAACGAGCGGATTGCGGTAGCGCCATTCGCTGGCATAGTCCACTTCGACGGGAACACGCGCCAGCGTTTCGATCATGAACTTGCCCGCTTGGCCGGCGTGCCAACTGGTTCCGCAGGCAATGATGTTGATCTTGTTTGCCGCGCGGAAATCGGCCTCGGTGATCTCCATCTGGTCGAGAAAAATGTGGCCTGTCTCCTGCGAGACTCGTCCCAGCGTGGTGTCGCGAACGGCGCGGGGCTGCTCATAAATTTCCTTGAGCATGAAATGCTTGAAGCCGCCCTTCTCCGCCAAAATGGGATCCCACATTACGTGCTGCACCTGGCGTACTACCGGCTTGCCATCGAAGTCGGTAAGTTGAACGCCGTCAGCCGTAACCACGGCCATGTCGCCGTCGGCCAGAAAGAAAATGTCGCGCGTGTGATACAGGATCGCGGGAACATCGGATGCGACGAAGTATTCGTCGTTCCCCAGTCCAATCACTGCGGGCGGGCCATTGCGGGCCGCGACAATTTTGTTGGGTTCGTCGGTCGAAATTACTGCCAACGCGAATACGCCGCTCAGTTGCTTGACCGTCTGCCGCACCGCATCCTCGAGCGAAGGCCGGCGGCCGTTTCCCGAAGCATGGGAATATTTCTCGATCAGGTGGGCAATGATTTCGGTGTCGGTCTCGGTCGTGAACTTGTGGCCTTCATCGGTAAGCTGTTTCTTCAGGCTGAGATAGTTCTCGACGATCCCGTTGTGGACGACCACAATCTTTCCCGTACAGTCGCGGTGGGGATGCGCATTTTCTTCGGTAGGGCGTCCGTGCGTGGCCCAGCGCGTATGCCCAATGCCATAGGTGCCATCCAGGGGCTTCAGGCGGATGGCTTCTTCCAGATTGCGCAACTTGCCCTCAGCGCGGCGGAGCTGCAGTCCCTCGCCGTTTCCGGCTACCGCGATCCCGGCCGAATCATAGCCGCGATATTCGAGGCGTCGCAGCCCCTCGATGATGATGGGAACTACACTTTTTTTGCCGACGTACCCGACAATGCCGCACATAAAAACCTCAAGGATTTCCGGTCGTGTTACTCGAGGGAGAAACGAAACTCTTCAATGACGGGGTTGGTCAACACTTCGCGGGCAATGCGCTCGACCTCGGCCTGCGCTTGTTCGCGCGAGAGTCCGCCGTCGAGCGTGAGCTCGAAATATTTTCCCTGACGAACGCTTTCCAGGCCCTTGTACCCCATCTTCTTGAGCGCTCCCTGAATGGTTTTGCCCTGGGGGTCGAGAACGCTTTTCTTCAAAGAGACGTAAACGTAGGCTGTCATAAAAGAGTCATTATACGTGAGGAAGTGCGGACCTCGGACTTCAGGTCCTGCCACTGTGAGGTCCGAGGTCTGACGTCCAAGGTCTGAATCTTTTTCTCACTCGCTCAATTTCCGATCGAGATCGGCGAGAGCTTCTTCCAGCAGTTTGCGATGGCGAGGATTGGTGCTCGACTCCAGTTGCTGGAGCACTCTTTTCCGGGAGAGCCGAAGGCTTTCCTTTTCCCGCCAGCGCGCGGCTTCTTCCGTTCTCATTGCCGGACGACTCTGGGACGACTTGTCGCGGGCCTCGTCCTGCTGCGCCTCCACCGACTTGCTTTCCCATCCACGGGCCATGCAGCCATTATAGTTGTCTCCAGCTGCGGCTTCGCGAGACTCTCGACGGGCGTCGGCGTTCGTTCTCACTTTAAAAACGGAAACACTGGAGCCCTGTCTGGCATCCGAAGGGATCGCTCATGAAAACCTCTCACGACCGACTTTTGCGTGCGATTGCCGTATTCAAGTTTTTCAAATGCGCGACGCTGATCGCGCTCGGCGTGGGAGCATTCCGGCTATTGCATAAAGACGTGGGCCGAGTCGTTGAGCATTGGGTCGAAGCGTTGCGCCTCGATCCCGGCAGCCGGTGGGTGGACCTGGCGCTGGCTAAGGCGTCCCGCCTGCGTCCCGCTCAGATCAAGAAGTTGGGCTTGGGAAGTTTTCTGTATGCGGCGTTATTCTTCGCGGAAGGGACAGGACTGTGGTTGGAGAAGCGGTGGGGCGAGTGGCTCACCGTGATTATCACCGGCAGTCTGGTTCCGGTGGAGATTTATGAGATATACCGGCACCCGACCGCGGTGAAGGCGGCGGTGCTCGTAATCAATATCGCGATTGTGGGCTATCTTATCTATCGCATTCGCAATGAGAGTGCGGGACGATGAGGCGCAGAGCTTGATATCGCCCACACTTTCCGCCGAGTTGCACTCGGCCTGCTCGTGTCTGTGACGCGGACCCACATGAATCGGCCGCTTAGCCTTTGGTGGCGAGGTATTCGCAGACCCGATGAATGGTATCGCGCTGGCCGTCGTTGAGGGTGAGGAATTCGAATCCGTAGCGCAGTCCCTGGCGATAGCGCACGATGGCTCGCACTTTGATGGGATAGGGCGACAGGGGTAGGGGAATATCGAGGGTAACGATTTCGCCAGGCTCGAGATTTCCCGTGAGAGTGGCGCCGATACCGTCCTGGCCCATCTCGGTGGATCGTCCCCAACAGGTGCGAAACTCTCCCGCTTGAAACATTTTCACCTGCAAGCGCATGTCGATGGCGAAGCGAGGAAAACGGCGGGTATAGGGAACTTTGGCGGCCGGTGCGTTGCCGGGCGCACGCGTGCCCGATCCGGTGTCGGCGGAAGCGGCGGCTTGAGCTTTCTTGCCTGTGCTCATAATCAATGCGGCGCAATATCACTGCGATCTAAGGCGTTAATTTCCATGCAGCAAGTATCCCGGCTCGAGCGGCAATTTGCCGGCGAGCTTTACCACGGCCACGCTGCTGTTAATAGCGTAGACATCCACCACGCCAATCGCGCCAGGGATGGACGCGACCTTGTTCACAAGGTCTTCGTCGGAATCGACAATCATTACCGCGGGATGGCCCATGCGTCCATGATTGGCAGTCGCGATGATCTCCTTCACCTGCGACTCTGGAACCTCGTAAACTTTTTCCAGGAACATCTTCATTCCAGGAGTGGAAGGCGCACGCATGATGAGCGTGACCGACTTGCCATCGGGCCAGCGATTGGTTTGTCCCTTTGACACCTTTACTAGATCGGGGAAGGTGATGGTGGAAACTGCATTGGCCTTATTGGAGACCACGGCTAGATCGCGCGCTGTTGCCAGCGAAACGCTGGCCGCGAGAAATAGACAGACGCGTAGAACTCGACGCTGGAACACACGCTCACCCCTAAGGATCTGAATCGGGCCTTGCTCTGATTTTCACGGAAATCGGAACGAGGCTCAACGGTCATTAAGGACATGTACCTCTGGAGATAAGGGCAGAGAGAAGGCGACCGGCGTTGTATGACGGATTTGAAGTCGTCAAGGGGCGCGCCCTCGGCGATCGTAAGGAACTCTGCGACGGTCCGGCGGGAGATCGGAGCATCCCGAGAGAAAGCCCGCGGCGCGCGTTCGCAGTCGCTGGGTATATTGATGAATCGCCTCCCGCAACTCGGCGAGGATCAACTTGGCTTTGTGGGGCTTTGGGCGTCGATAGCTGCAGCACACAGTTCTCGAATGCGATCGTCGACGCGGCGGGCGCGCGAAATCATGACAGAAGAATCTCAGCCTCCGGCTCTCGGAGTAAGCCACATCAGATTGGAGTGGTGGTACCGAAGCCGGCTCGTGGCCGCAAGGACAAGTATGCGCCCGATAAAGTAGGCGGCACGGTTCACGTAGCGGCGGCCGCCTCGGCTGCCCAGGTTTTGAACTTGCATATGTGGGGACAGCCGCCCCCGGCTGTCCATCGAGCGAAGCTCGATTGCTTTCGCCAGCCGCGCCTCGTATTCAGACCGTTCCCCGCCCAAACCCTAATTTTCCCAATATCTTGTCAAGCCCCCAAAACACCCCAATTCCGCCTAACTCCATCTATCTATTCCAGATATATTTCCCAATTTTTTGCCGGTTCACCCAATTCAAATTGATAAAATAGAATTAGACAGAAAGAAACCACGCGGCCCACCCGGCCGCGTTTTTTATTCCCAAAATCCGTTTTCCGGAACTCAATTGAAAAATCCAGGTATGAATATCCGCCACGCCAAGGCGCGCGGCGAGTGGGCGGAGCTCTGTTTCATGACCCGCGCCACCGAACTCGGCTTCATCGTCACCAAGCCCTGGGGAGACATGGCCCCCTTCGATCTAGCCCTCGAACATCTCGGCCACTTCGCCCGCGTCCAGGTCAAATGCACCATCTTCCACCGCGGCCGCTCCTACAAATGCCACCTCGACTCCAACGGAGTCCCCTACCGCCCCAACCAAATCGACTTCTTCGCCGCCTACGTAATCCCCACGAACACCTGGTACATCCTCCCGATAAAAGCCACCCACAACCAACCCGACATCCTCCTAACCCCGCACTCCAAAAATGCGAAGTACGAGAAGTACAAAGAAGCCTGGCACCTTCTGAAGCGCTGATGCTCTCTCCGTCTTGCCATATGTCTTGTCATCCTGAGGCCCGCGCCCTCTGCGGGCCGACGGATCTCTGTACTTGGTGCTTGCTGGCAGCGCCTGATTCCGGGTGCCCCGTTTCTCGCGTCTGTTGCGAGAAGCGGGGATTTTCGTCGTCACGATCGACACGGACCGGGAAGGGCACGACTTCAGTCGTGCCACCAAGAAGCGACAACGTCCCCGGCTTCAGCGCTGAGGTATGTGGTCGTGGCGGACACTCCTGAAACTCACGCAAATTTCAAATTGGTGCTTGCAATCCTTCTCATTCATCTGCTATAAACAATCCACCGAGAGCAGAAGTGTGGCAGCCGGTCGTATTTTGTTTGAATCTCTCGTGTCCGCCCGGCATCTAAGGTTTAAGAGGGTGAAAAGCCCTTAATCGTCCCGGCCACGGGACTTGATTCGGAAACATCTTGTAGGTTTCTGAAGGGTACCTTCAAAGCAAGGACCTCCAACTAGGATCTTTTCTCAATTTTCTGTCTTCCGCTTCGGCGTGCGCCGATATCCGGCGTCTTTGTGAATCCAGAGCGGAAGGCAATATCGTTGTGCGCTGTAAAAGAGCGCAAAGTTTCAAAGTGGCAAAGTTTCACGGTTTCAAAAGGACCCAGAAACTTTGAAACCTCGAAACTTTGAAACGTCTCCCCGGATCTCGCGTCCAATTCCGGCACTCCCCACATGTGGAAATCACGTGGAGATGCTGTGGAATGTGCAGGTTGACAGGGTTTCGCGCCGACGATATGTTTAAAAGGTTTCGAGGACAGTCGGATTCGCATTCGTGCGGGTTCGCCTGGACTGAAGGCGCGCCGCTCAGGCGGAAGGCGATTCGGTCTTTGACAACTAGGTTGAACGTGCCAGTCGTGAGAGAGCGGATTCGGGCATAAGTCCGATACGATCTCACAAGATAGACCACCATGAACTTCTTTTCCTTCTTCGGAGGGAAGTGGAGGCTGAATGGTGGCGCCATCCCGCGCTGTTGAAACCAAGGTGACTTTTGCCAGTTGTCTTGGATGTGCGGCGATGGCAGTCTGCCAACTACCCGTCGGCAGACATCAGGTTTCAAACGAGAGTTTGATCCTGGCTCAGAATCAACGCTGGCGGCGTGCCTAACACATGCAAGTCGAACGAGAAAGTGGAGCAATCCATGAGTAAAGTGGCGACCGGGTGAGTAACACGTGACTAACCTACCTTCGAGTGGGGGATAACCTCGGGAAACCGAGGCTAATACCGCATAACATCGCAAGATCAAAGCAGCAATGCGCTGGAAGAGGGGGTCGCGGCTGATTAGCTAGTTGGCGGGGTAACGGCCCACCAAGGCGAAGATCGGTAGCCGGCCTGAGAGGGCGCACGGCCACACTGGAACTGAAACACGGTCCAGACTCCTACGGGAGGCAGCAGTGGGGAATTTTGCGCAATGGGGGAAACCCTGACGCAGCAACGCCGCGTGGAGGATGAAGCCCCTTGGGGCGTAAACTCCTTTCGACCAAGACGATAATGACGGTACTGGTGGAAGAAGCACCGGCTAACTCTGTGCCAGCAGCCGCGGTAATACAGAGGGTGCGAGCGTTGTTCGGAATTATTGGGCGTAAAGGGCGCGTAGGCGGTGCCACAAGTCACCTGTGAAATCTCTGGGCTTAACTCAGAGCCTGCAGGCGAAACTGTGGTGCTGGAGTATGGGAGAGGTGCGTGGAATTCCCGGTGTAGCGGTGAAATGCGTAGATATCGGGAGGAACACCTGTGGCGAAAGCGGCGCACTGGACCATAACTGACGCTGAGGCGCGAAAGCTAGGGGAGCAAACAGGATTAGATACCCTGGTAGTCCTAGCCCTAAACGATGATTGCTTGGTGTAGCAGGTACCCAATCCTGCTGTGCCGCAGCTAACGCGATAAGCAATCCGCCTGGGGAGTACGGTCGCAAGGCTGAAACTCAAAGGAATTGACGGGGGCCCGCACAAGCGGTGGAGCATGTGGTTCAATTCGACGCAACGCGAAGAACCTTACCTGGGCTCGAAGCGCAGTGGACCGGGGTAGAAATATCCCTTCCCCTTAAAAGGCTGCTGCGGAGGTGCTGCATGGCTGTCGTCAGCTCGTGTCGTGAGATGTTGGGTTAAGTCCCGCAACGAGCGCAACCCTTATCCCTAGTTGCCATCGGGTCAAGCCGGGCACTCTAGTGAAACTGCCTCGGATAACGAGGAGGAAGGTGGGGATGACGTCAAGTCCTCATGGCCTTTATGTCCAGGGCTACACACGTGCTACAATGGTCGGTACAAACCGTCGCAAACCCGTGAGGGGGAGCTAATCGGAAAAAGCCGGCCTCAGTTCGGATTGGAGTCTGCAACTCGACTCCATGAAGCTGGAATCGCTAGTAATCGCGGATCAGAACGCCGCGGTGAATACGTTCCCGGGCCTTGTACACACCGCCCGTCACATCACGAAAGTGGGCCGTACTAGAAGCCGGTGTGCTAACCGCAAGGAGGCAGCCGTCCAAGGTACAGCTCATGATTGGGGTGAAGTCGTAACAAGGTAGCCGTAGGAGAACCTGCGGCTGGATCACCTCCTTTCTAAGAGAGAACGTCATGGCACTCACGCGACTCCGTTTCCTGAATTGATTTCTTCGCAAGACGATTTCGATTTTCGAAACAATGGAGTTTAAACACGCGTGGGATGTTGCCATGTACCCCAAGCCGAGTCCACCACTAACCTGAGGATTTGGCGAGGGAGTCTCGTTTCGGACCTCTCTTTCTCGTCTTCGTTCGCATGATGGTCAGCTCCGGCTTAGCTGGAGCGCACGTTCAACCTTGTCCTCGAAATAAATCGAGCTACTAGCTGCTAGCTTCTAGCTCCTAGCTGAACAAGCAAACGGTTTGGCTAGAAGCTAGTGGCTAGAAGCTAGGAGCCTAAAAAGCTGCAAGGCTCCGGGATGTTGGAAGCAAAACCGGGCCTGTAGCTCAGGTGGCTAGAGCGCACCCCTGATAAGGGTGAGGTCGATAGTTCAAGTCTATCCAGGCCCACCAGAAATCAGGTTTCAAGGTTGCAGAGTTTCAAGGTTTCAGAGACCTTGAAACTTTGAAACGCGAAACTTTGAAACCTGCCGTGGGGCTGTAGCTCAGCTGGGAGAGCGCCTGGTTTGCAACCAGGAGGCCACCGGTTCGATCCCGGTCAGCTCCACCAAAATCAGTGATCAGTGGCCAGTGATTAGTGGCCAGTAGATACTGAGGCGCGGCCGCAATCCGATGTTGGGTGTCAGCGAATGCTGGCCCCGAACATTGGGTTGGAGGAATTCTGGAGTTTGCACACTCTGGAGTTAGTAAGACCCATACCCGCTGAGGCGGGGTGAGTGAGAGGTTGTTGATCTTGGTTTTTTAGCTAATAGCTAGAAGCTAAGAGCTAGCAGCTTCTTCACGGGGACGATATTTGACAACTGAATAGATTGGGCAAATTACAAGGCGTTGTAAATTTTTATGAGTGCCTGAAAAACCCTGCTGGTGTACGTAGCATGAGGTTTCAAAGTTTCCAGTTTCAAGGTCTCGGGGCTGTCCCCGGGATGGCAAGACTGTGAAGCGTTGAAGCTGAAGCAAGCGTGCGAGGAGCAGGATCAAGAGGCCCATAGAATTTAAGCGGCGTGTTCGGGATTGTTTTTAGCTGAAGGCTGATAGCTGACAGCTGAGAGCTTTCCTGAGTGTGCTGAGTAAATTTTGTGGTCAAGCTACTAAGGGCGCATGGTGGATGCCTTGGCAGAAGCAGGCGAAGAAGGACGTGGCAAGCTGCGATAAGCCTCGGGGAGCCGCAAGCAGGCTTTGATCCGGGGATTTCCGAATGGGGAAACCCACGGGGGTAAAACCCCCGTACGGCGTGATGAATCCATAGTCACGCACGAGCGAACCCTGGGAAGTGAACCATCTCAGTACCAGGAGGAAAAGAAAGAAACCTCGATTCCGAGAGTAGTGGCGAGCGAAATCGGAACAGCCTAAACCGGTAAGACCTTCGGGTTCTACCGGGGTTGTAGGGTCGGCAACAGTAGAGTTACCAATCTGGTCGTTAACCGAAGCCCTCTGGAAAGAGGGGCCATAGAGTGTGATAGCCACGTAGGTGAAAACGAACCAGACTCGAAGCCGATACCTGAGTACCGCGGAGCACGAGAAACTTTGCGGGAAGCTACGGAGACCATTCCGTAAGGCTAAATACTAGCTTCTGACCGATAGTGAACCAGTACCGTGAGGGAAAGGCGAAAAGAACCGCTGTGAGCGGAGTGAAATAGTACCTGAAACCGTGTGCCTACAAACGGTGGGAGGACTATGCGGCGCAAGCCGAAAGTCTGACCGCGTGCCTATTGCATAATGAGCCGGCTAGTTATTCTTGTCAGCAAGGTTAAGCGAAAGCGAGCCGTAGCGAAAGCGAGTCCGAATAGGGCGATCCAGTTGGCAGGAATAGACGCGAAGCGGGATGATCTACCCTTGGCCAGGCTGAAAGTGGGGTAACACCCACTGGAGGGCCGAACGGGTGTTTGTTGAAAAAAGCTCCGATGAGCTGAGGGTAGGGGTGAAAGGCTAATCAAATTCCGTGATAGCTCGTTCTCTCCGAAATAGCTTTAGGGCTAGCCTCGGATGATTTGTCGTGGTGGTAGAGAACTGAATGGACTATGGGGCTTTCCAGCTTACAGAATCCAATCAAACTTCGAATGCCATAGAACAACCAATCCGGGAGTCAGACGGCGGGGGCTAAGCTTCGTCGTCGAGAGGAAAACAGTCCAGATCGCCTGCTAAGGTCCCAAAATACAAGCTAAGTGGGAAAGGAAGTCGGAACGCCCAGACAGCCAGGAGGTTGGCTTAGAAGCAGCCATCCTTTAAAGAAAGCGTAATAGCTCACTGGTCAAGCGGTCCGGTGCCGACAATTTAACGGGGCTTAAGCTTGTTACCGAAGCAGCGAATGCACAGAGTAACATCTGTGCGTGGTAGGAGAGCATTCCCAACAGTTTGAAGCCAGACTGAAAAGACTGGTGGACGGTTGAGAAGAGACCCTGCCGGCATAAGTAGCGATAACGGAGGTGGGAACCCTCCGCGCCGAAAGTCTAAGGTTTCCTGAGAAAGGTTAATCCGCTCAGGGTCAGGCGGTCCCTAAGGCGAGGCCGACAGGCGTAGCCGATGGACATCCGGTTAATATTCCGGACCTCCCTTGTTTTCGTTATACGATGGGGTGACGCAGTAGGATAAGCAGGCCGTTCTATGGCTATAACGGTCGATGCGTGCAAGGTGTTTCTCGTAGGCAAATCCGCGAGGAAGCTATCACTGAGACGCAAAGCAGTACTCCGTATGGAGGAAAGCTGCCGATTCCACACTGCCAAGAAAAACCTCTAAGGAGAAAGTAAGGGAACCGTACCTCAAACCGACACAGGTAGACGAGGAGAATATCCAAAGGCGCTCGTGAGAACAGTTGGTAAGGAACTCGGCAATATAACCCCGTAACTTCGGGAGAAGGGGTGCCCCGGTAGAGTTCATAGCTCGAGGGGGCCGCAGCGAAATGCGCACTGCGACTGTTTAACAAAAACACAGGTCTCTGCAAAGTCGAAAACGACGTATAGGGGCTGACGCCTGCCCGGTGCTGGAAGGTTAAAGGGAGAGGTCAACCGCAAGGTGAAGCTTCGAACTGAAGCCCCAGTGAACGGCGGCCGTAACTATAACGGTCCTAAGGTTAGTATTCGCTAGCCTTAGTAAAATCTGGCTATATGCTGGAAGGTCTGAGTATCCCACGCTACTTGAAACTAAGTGACAATGCTGTGGGTGCAGATAATCAGCAGGAAAGATCAGTAGGGAAAGATATCTACTGAAATCCTCAGAGACTATATGCCAGATTCCAACGAAAAGTTTCTTGGAAAAGATATAGTCCGAACTGCATGGCGACATGCAGAGAGTGGCAGAAATGTCCACTCCATTTCATCGCTTCAAGCTAAGAGCTAATAGCTAAAGGCTAAGAGCTCGTAGCTAAGAGCCATGAAGGCGTAACACAGTTGAGCGAAATTCCTTGTCGGGTAAGTTCCGACCTGCACGAATGGCGTAACGAAAGTGCGACTGTCTTGCCGACTGACACGGCGAACTTGTAGTGCCGGTGAAGATGCCGGTTGCCCGCAACTAGACGGAAAGACCCCGTGCACCTTTACTATACCTTTACCATGAACTATGGCCCTTGCTGCGCAGGATAGGTGGGAGGCTTTGATTCCAGGCTCTCGGGCTTGGAGGAGCCAACGGTGAGATACCACCCTGCGAGATCTGTGGTTCTAACTTACTCCCGTTACCCGGGAGAGGGACATGGTAAGGCGGGTAGTTTGACTGGGGCGGTCGCCTCCTAAACAGTAACGGAGGCGCGCGAAGCTACGCTCAGGCTGTTTGGAAATCAGCCGACGAGTGCAAAAGCATAAGCGTGGTTGACTGCGAGTCCTACAAGACGAGCAGGTACGAAAGTAGGCTTTAGTGATCCGGTGGTTCTGCATGGAAGGGCCATCGCTCAACGGATAAAAGGTACGCCGGGGATAACAGGCTGATCGGAGCCAAGAGTTCATATCGACGCTCCGGTTTGGCACCTCGATGTCGGCTCATCGCATCCTGGAGCTGTAGAAGGTTCCAAGGGTTAGGCTGTTCGCCTATTAAAGCGGTACGTGAGCTGGGTTCAGAACGTCGCGAGACAGTTCGGTCCCTATCTGTTGTGGGCGTAGGAGATTTGAGAGGACCTGTCCTTAGTACGAGAGGACCGGGATGGACGAACCTCTTGTGTTCGAGCTGTCATGCCAATGGCACCGCTCGGTAGCGAAGTTCGGTTGTGATAACCGCTGAATGCATATAAGCGGGAAGCACTCCTCAAGATGAGATCTCCCAACCCCTAAGGGATAAGAAGGGCCCAGGTAGACTACCTGGTTGATAGGCTGGAGGTGGAAGCGCAGCAATGCGTGTAGCTTACCAGTACTAATCGCCCGTTCGGCTTGACCATAAAATTTACTCGGTGCAGAAAGCAGCTGTCAGCACTCAGCCTTCAGCGATCAGCTAAAAACTGAGCTGAGCTGAAAGCGAGTTTCTCTCGACTGCCAGAAATTGGGCGGTGAGAAAGGAAGTCGCTGACAACTGCGCGCCGACGCTTTTTATAAGAAAGCAAGCCGAAGTAATTCGTAACTGAAATCGGAACAAAGCAAGATGAAAGTAAGTTACACCCAATCTATTCAGTTGTGAGGTATCGAACCTCACGCTCTTTGAAATTCTGCTCTTAGCTTCGGCTCTTAGCTCTTAGCTCGGTCCCATGAGCTTAAGCAACTGCCGAAAACTGAGAGATCAAGTTTGCAGCGAGCAGTCTTCTATGCGAGCGGTTAAGTATCCGCCGGGAGATTCAAGCTAATGGCTAACAGCTAATAGCTAAAAGCTGCGACGACTTGTCGGTGATCTTACCGCGGGGGATCCACCCGTTCCCATCCCGAACACGGAAGTTAAGCCCCGCTGGGCCGATTGTACTGCACGCGAAAGTGTGTGGGAGAGTAGGTAGTTGCCGGCATTAATAAAGGCCAGTCTGAGAAATCAGATTGGCCTTTTCCTTTGTGCGACTGAGTCACAGGGCTCAGTTTGACCACGGTCACGGTCGTTAAGGGCGCAGGTATAGGCTGATCTTGGAAACATTGTCGGCCTTTTCCTTTTGCTTTGGGTGCGGCTAGAATGAGACGATGACGGATCTGGTCCCGCGATTCGAAGAGACGCATCCGCATTTGAAGGAATTCAAGCGATTTCTTGACGAACTAAATAAGGAAACGGAAAGAGGCGCTGCGCTAATTTCGGCAGCGATGATCGATGAACTGCTAGGGGCCAGTGTCCTTGCCTTTTTAGTCGACCATTCGGACACCAAGACGTTGCTTGAGGGCTTCAACGCTCCGCTTGGAACACTTTCAGCACGAGTCCTCGCCGCCTTCGCCTTGGGCCTGCTCTCTGAGCGTGAGTATCATGAATGCCAGGTGATCCGCAAAGTTCGGAATGCCTTCGCGCATGATGTCCACGTTTCATTCAACGACCAGCAGATCAGGGATCTCTGTTCGAACATGACGATGTGCGCACAGGATTACGGTGATGTGCAGGTCGATTCCAGGGCACGATTTACTACCTCTGCCGTGTCTCTCGTGCTGAACCTTACCAATCGTCCTCATTACGCGTCTCTGAAAAGGCTTCAGTATAGGGGCTGGTGTTATTGAGGCATGTGCGATCACCTTCAACCCTCGGACAGTTTCGCGGCTACCTAGAACGTCTTCTGATGTTATGTACCAGTTCACGTGGATCCCGGGCAGGAGCGTCGCACCTGATTTGCTGGGTCAAATGGCCGAACTCTACTCCGGTCATTATGGTACCTGGGGCAAGGAAGGGTCCCGCCCCGGCGAGCCGGTTAGACTATCGCCGGAACGTATCCGAGAAGGCTGGCTCGCTCATCCAGACTCGCGCATAGCCTACGCTACGGCTTTCGGGGAGTTGGTCGGATATGCCATCGCTGTACAGGTTAAGGTCCCTGTCTATGGAACTGTCACGTGGGTAACGCAGCTCGTCGTGCATGAGGCTCATCGGCGGTCAAATGTCGGTAAGATACTTCTTTTCACGCTGTGGCAGTTCACAGATCACTTCGCTTGGGGTCTTATAACTGCGAATCCCTACGCTGTCCGAGCACTTGAAAAGGCCACGCGAAGACGCTGCTCGCCGCTGCAAATAGCCGGACACAAAGGTGAAATTGCTGATCTCGGAACCCGACTAGTTCCTTACATGGATGCGTCCACGCTGGCTATCATCAGCGAAACCGAGTCGCGTATCTTTACGAAATTTTTTCTTGACCATACGGGGCTCGACAAGATGTTGGCCGACGTAACTGGACCGGGCAAGGCTTGGTGCCTCGGTCCGCTGCAGGAGGGATGGGAATGGCTTGCGTTCACATTCCGGGGCCAGCTGCAGATTCAGCTATCCGGAAAGGAAGTTGAGCAAATGCTACTCGCGTCCGAGGCTGTAACGAAGGAAGCGTACTCCAGAATGTTAGGCGAGCATCCGTGGGCTAAGCACGCCCCATCCGAGGCATCCTTCATCGTCGAAAACTGTTCCCTCGTTCCAGGAGATCGCCTGCTTGACTTCGGTTGCGGTACGGGACGCCACGCGATTGAGCTCGCTGGCATTGGAATCGAGACCGTGGGAGTTGATTACCTACCGTCGCTCATCGCGACTGCGCGCCTTAACGCGTCGTCGAAGTCGCGCCAAAATGCCAGGTTCGAAGTCGCGGACTGCCGGAATGTCGAAATGCAAGAGAAATTCGACGCTGGCCTCTGCGTGTATGACGTTATCGGTAGTTACGCGGACGACGGAGACAACCGGCTTTTGGTAGAAAACCTCGCCCGGCACATAAAAGATGGCGGCTTCATCCTTCTCTCAGTGATGAACCTAGAGCTCACGGAGCGTGGAGCTAGGAACTGGTTCTCGATCAACGAGGACCCTGACAAATTGCTGAATCTTCCGCCAAGTAACACTATGGAGAAAACGGGAGAAGTGTTCAATCCTGATTTCTACTTGATCGACCGAGACACCAAGCTTGTTTACCGGAAGGAGCAATTTTTTGAAGGCGATAGTCTGCCGGTGGAACTTGTAGTTCGAGATCGGCGGTACACAAAGGAGCAGATTGAGAATCTGTGCAGATCTGTCAATCTAGAGATCGTTTGGTCCAGATTCGTCCGGGCCGGGAAATGGCGCGAGCCGTTGGACAGGAATGATGATCGAGCGAAAGAAATATTAGTACTGTGCAAAAAACCTTCGTTAGAAAGTGCGCTACTCTTCTCGTGAGGGATGGCGGGCGGGTGGCATCCATCCTTGCGTTTGCAAGGGTGGGGATTTCCTTCCTTGGCAGCGATCACTCTGTGCGAACGTGGGCTTTCGGTGCGGGCGCGCCGCGGAGCAGGCCCTCGGTGCTGAGGTCTTCGTCGAGGTCGGGCCAGTGGACGCCGTAGCCGCCGCCGGAAATTTTCCAGTTCTTGCGCTGGGCGGGCGTGGCATTGAGCAGGCGCGGATACCACACGAGCGGCACGCTGATCACGCGTCCGTCGCGCAGCGACACGCTCAATGCGTCGTCGGTGAACGCCACGTCCAGCACGCGCTGATCTGCTGCTGCCGCCGAAAAACTCTTTCCAACTCTCCAGAAATTGCGCTCGATTCTTGGTAACCAGTAATTGTATCTCGCGCAGTTCGTGCGCTCGAACCGGTCATCACTCTCTGCTGCGAAGAATAGCTGCCATCACACGTGGACTGCGGCGGCCGTGCAGTATCGCGATCACAGCGAGCGGTTTTTCATCCGGCGCGTAAGCGATCACATAATCGCGCACGGTCTGAAACCGCAGAGGCTTCGACGTGAGGTCGGCACGGATGTGACCTACGTAAGGAAATGGGACAAGGGACTGGATCGTTTCGTAGACTTCTTCACGGACACGATCGGCAGCGTCGAGATTGTCGGCAGCGATGTAATCCCAGATTTCGTCGAGATCGTCGTACGCTTGCGGGTGGAGAACAAATCCGCTCATGAAGCCATCCGCTTATTGACCGGCGCGACGCTCTTTGCTCTTCTGCCGAAGTTTGGCGAAGGCTTCTTCTCCCTCAAGGGGCTTTACGCGTCCACTCTTCAGGTCGTCGTAACGCCCATCCAGAGTTTCCCGAACCTCAGTAAGTTCCTTGAGATATCCAGCCATCGCATCTTCAACCAATTCGTTGGCAGCGCGACCGCTTTGGCTAACCAGTTCCTGCAGGCGGGACTCGGTTTCAGGACGAAAGCGTACTTCCATGAGAGTAAGTCTAAGAGCATTGGTTTGCGCTGTCAAAGCTCATCACTTTTCCACAGATTTATTTCCCCCAATGTTCACATAACCGTGACTGAGATTTTCAAACCTTCCATACTTCCCACGTAACAAGACAGCAAAAGTCATTCCGGACGCACTAAGTCACTAGCACTCAAGATTTTGCCCGTAACTTACTGCAGCCCAAGGATCAAATGCCAATTTCCCCCCAACCCGAAGATTCCAATAGATCGAGGGGGAGGGGAGTACATCAAGTTTCAAAGTTTCAAAGGTTGAAAAGCTTCAAGGTCAGCAGGCTGTTGTCTTTGAAACCTTGAAACTTGAAACCTTGAAACCTGGAAATCACAGGAGTTCCCAATGCCCAGCTATCCAAATCGTTGTCAGCACATCAAGGTCAATGGCACGCAGTGCGGATCGCCCGCCCTGCGCCGCAACCGTCTCTGTTACTTCCACAAGCGCCATCACGACGAGCGCATCGAACTTAACGCCGATCGTCAGAAAAACGCGCGCGCTCGCCGCCGCACCATCGCCATCGACCTGCCTGTTTTAGAGGACGCCAATTCCATCCAGGTCTCGCTCATGCAGATTACGCGTCTGCTTATCGCCGGCGACATCGACGCCAAGACCGCCGGACTCATTCTCTACGCTCTACAAACCGCCAGCAGCAATCTTCACCGCACCCGCTTCGAGCCTCTCGTCCACGACGTGATTCTCGATCCCGCCAGCGTCGGCGAAATCGCCCTCGGCGCCAACGCTTGGGATGATTCCGACTTCCTCGACGAAGACGAGACTGACGACGATGGAATCGATCCCGCCCGCCGGGCCGGCATCATGAAGGCCGCAGAGTACCTCTACGAACTCGACCGCAAAAACGGCGGCATTCATGGCTTCGCGCCCAAACCGATTCCTGCGCCTGATCTCAAAGCGAAGCCCGATTCCAAAACAACCGTGGCTCCCAAAGCGCAGGCCGACCCTAAAACAAAGAAAGCCCCCGCGCGTGAGGTTAGCGCCCCTGAAGTCCGCGAGCAGACTCGTCAACAAGTCATCAAAGGCGCGCCAGCCATACTAGCGGCCAATCCCACACTTCTCCCCCGCGGATCGAAAGAATCGCCAGACGGCTCGCCCTGATCGCCAAGAGTGGCCAATCGTGGCTGCTCTTTTTGCTAGGTGAGGAATGGAACAAAATGAACAGAACTCTACGGATTCGGAGGAGGGCTCAGCAGCTCACAACGCTCGACGCACTTTACCGTGTCGACCTCGACAGTGGCTTTCTTGTGGCCGGAAAAATCGATGTCGGGAAGGATCAGCAGCGTCTGCGTGCCATTGGCGACGTTAAAAGTGCAGTTGAAATTCATCGACTGGACGCCGCGTTCCTTGCAGCCGGTTTGGTCGAGGGCGTCGGCGAGGCTTATGGACTTGTCGTAGACCTGGTCGGCAAGATGCGACGGGAGCAGCGCGAGCGTCAGGGGAATGGGCGACTTGATGTGCACGCTGAGTTCCTGGCCGTCGTGGTCGGGAGTCATCAGACTGTAAACCTTGGGCGCCGGCGTTATCTGGTATTTTTCGTCGAGGATGCGACGCCAGTGGAACTCAGGCTGAAGGACACGGAAATATTGGATGTGGAGATCGTTGGGAGCCATGAATTGCCGCACGCCGGGTCCAAGGATGACACCGATGGTGGTGACGACGGGCTTCTCGGGCCTGCGCTCATCGTGGAAGGTGATGATCATGGGGCGTTCAGAGGGAAGATGGCACTCGTAAATCGTGCTGGTGACATGTTCCTTCACGCAGAGGAAGCTGAAATGCGCAGGAGCTTCGGGATGCTGCATGGAAGCGTTCCATTCGTCGGCCCAAGTCATGGCCACGGTGACTGGGTATCTGGAGTCAATCTGCACGTGCATGTCGCCGCCCCCGACAGCGGGATGATAGACGCGGCCGGCGTGAAGGCTGGCGGGCTCCAAAGGGATCGTCTCGCTGTTGGCAGCAATCCAGTTCATAGCGGGGTCTTGCGCACGCGAGGTCGCGGCGAAGGCGCAGAACAGCAGCACAGCGAAAATGGAAAGTTTCCTCATACTAGAAGTATTGCTGGGTCAACGTCCGTACCCCAGCGAATTCGCGAGCGATGGATTACGAAGGTACCAGCCGGGTGGCATCCTTGCGCTGGTTGCAAGAGTCGGGATTTCTGTTTGCAAGACCTAGTCTTTGCGGACTGAATCCACGGCTCGGTTTGAAACACAAATCGCGTAGCCCCGGACGCATTCGTCCGGGGGCTCGCTTCGCTCGCGGGGCGGACGAATGCGTCCGCCCCTACGTGTTCCGCTCAGGCGGCGGCTTGCTGTTGATAGGCTGGCACGAACGTGTCGGCTACGAAAGTTTCGTAAGTTGTTGGAGTGGTGTTCTGTGGTGTGCGAGGTTCAAGGGCACGCATATATCCGGAGTTCACTGCGGCGATCATCTCCAGCAGCAGCCTGGCAAATTGGTCAGACATTCCCATTTGCACCAGCACACTCCGAAACTGATCGTCGGGTACTTGGACGTATTTGAGGTCGGGCTTGCCAATTGCCTGGCCGATGATTGTGGCAACTTCGGTGTAGGTGATATCGCGTTGTCCGAGGAGTTCGCGGGTTTGTTTGCCGCGGATGGTTGGGTGCAACAAGGCGTTGGCCGCCGCAGCCCCGATATCGCGAGTGGCAATCATGGGAAGCTTCAGATCCGGACGCACAGGCGTGCCGACGGCGCCCATCTGGCGAATCGCGTTCACTTGGGGAAGCGTATTTTCCATGAAGTATCCGGCGCGCAGGTGGAGCACATTCGCGCCAATGATCTGGTTGAGTTTTTGTTCGAGATTGTGAAGCCCGACCACGGGGCCGGTTCCGCTCTCTTTGTCGGCTCCGACGCTGCTGAGCGCAACCACATTCTTGATCGCCGCATTTTGCACCGCAGCCGCGATGGCGTCGCTTACCCGATTCGAATAGCCGACCGGATCGTTACTGGTGGGATTCGGTGGAATCATCACGTAGGCCGAGTCTGCCTGGTGGAAGGCTTTGGCAAGAGCCCCGGCGTCGGTGACATCGGCGATGAAGGCCTCCGCACCCTTCGCCGTAAGAGGCTGTAAATGACTTGCGTTTCTGCCGACGACACGAACTTTCTGCCCGCCGGCAAGAAGCCTGTTCGCCACTACATGTCCGGTGTTGCCGCTTGCTCCCAATACGACGTACATAAATTATCTCCTTTGCCCGGTTGGATGCGTGAGGTTGCGCTTTGGACTCGGAGATCCACGTAGCCCCGGACGCATTCGTCCGGGGGCTTGCTTCGCTCGCACGGCGGACGAATGCGTCCGTCGCTACGTGATCGTGTTTGTCAAAGGCGCTGCCGCGACATAGAACGTCGCGGCCGGACACGAGGCGGCTGTCGCTACATGGCTATCGTCCACAGCGTGATTTAACGCGATGGGTTTGTTTTTCCTGGACCCATTATCGCTTTGCCGGGGAAAACATTTTCGACTAGCTTTTCGTTGTCGATGACCGGCGTTCCAGCTACCAGCAAATAATGGACGCCCACGCTTGGCTCCATGGGCTTCTGAAATGTCGAGCGGTCCGCGATGGTTTCGGGATCGAAGATTACGATGTCGGCGTCGGCGCCTTCCTGCAGGCGGCCTTTGCGGCTGGCGGCGATGGTCGATCGCTCAAGCATCTGCGCGGGCATGAGCGTCATTTTGTTTAGAGCTTCCATCAAGGTCAGAGTTTTTTTCTCGCGTACATATTGGGCGAGCACGCGCGAATAAGTTCCCGCATTGCGAGGATGGCCTACGGCGCCGTCGCTGGCGATCATGACCAGCGGGTTGGGAATGACGGCGTCGACGACTTCCTGCGTATTGGCGAAGATCAGCACCCATTGCGGCTTGCTGGAGTTGTGCAGTTCGTCGAAGCGCTCTTTGGTGAGGTGCTCGCCGGTGTCGGGAAGCACGAGGTCGTTGTAATCGATGCCGAGTTTTTCGCGCCACCCGGGATTGAAGAGTGCCGAGTTGATGGCGGTCATGCCCGCAATGTAGGGATACGCTTCGGTGGTCACGTCGAGATTGCGAGCGCGCGCTCCGGCGATGAGCGAGAGGCATTCAAGGGAATCGCGCAAGCAGGTGCTGTTGATGTGAACGATGTGCAGAGGCGCGCCGGTGATCGCAGCCGCGCCGATGACCTCTTCAGTCGCTTCGATAGCGGAGCCGGGCTCGATGCGTCCAACGCTGCGCATGTGGGTATAGACCGGCAGACCGCGTTCGGCGGCGACGCGGAACATGTCGATGACTTCGAGGCGCGTTGCGCCGGGAGTGTATTGAATGCCCATGCCGACGCCGAGAGCGCCGACGTCGAACTGGTCGCGCAGGCGTTGCTGGATGCGCACGATCTGTTCGGGAGTGGCGGGCTGGTCGGTCGCGGGTCCGCTTTGCGGCAGGATGGTTCCATCGGGCAGGGGCGCGCCGAAAATCAATGCGCGGGCAGCCACGTGACTGGCGGTCGTCCCGTAGTTTATGAGCGAGTGTCCTTGCTTGGAATTTAGAAATTGGGCGACGTCGGGGGCGCCGATTTCCATTTCCAGAGCGGTGGTCACGCCGTCGAAGGCTTTCACGCGCTGGCTGGCGAGATCCTGGCCGTGCTGGTGAAGATCGATGAAACCGGGAGCAACGACGAGGCCGGTGGCATGAATGACGCGGCGTCCGTTGAGCGCCGTAGTGGAGACGGTGGCAATCTTGCCATCGCGAATGCCGACGTTGCGGACGGCGTCGAGGCGAGTCTCGGGATCAATGACGCGCCCGTCTTCGATCACGAGGTCGTATTGTTGGGCGGTGGCAACGGTTGTTGCGAAGGCGAGAGCGAGTGCGAAGAAGAAATTGCGCATGGCGGCTCCGAAGGTAGCGATCATAGCAGGAGAGGGTCGGAATCGTGGACGGAGCTGCCGCGACGAAAACCGTCGCGGCTTGGACAGCCGAGGGCGGCTGTCCCCACAATGCAAAACCTAGACAGCCGAGGCGGCTGTCGCTACGTAATTCGATCACGTACACTAGCTGATTCTTGAAAAAGATTGGACACATACTGGCGCGCTATACAGCGTGGGTTCTGGGGCTGATGAAAGTGCTCGGGATCTGGGGGCCGTTTGCGATTGCCTTTGCCGACAGCGCGCTGCTGGGAATGCCGGTGGACTTTATTGTGGCCACGTATGTTTGGCAGGATCGCAAGCGGATGCTGCTGTACGTCGCCATGGCATCGCTGGGATCGGCACTGGGCAGCATTCCACTCTATATCGTTGGATACCTGGGCGGAGAAAAGGTGCTGCGCAAGCGGATTTCGGAGGAGCGCTTTCTGAAAATCCATGCTTCGTTCGAGCAGCACGAATTCTGGGCGCTGATGTTTCCGGGAATGCTGCCGCCACCGACGCCATTCAAGATTTTTGTGCTGGGCGCGGCGGTATTTGAGATGCGGTTTCGCGATTTTCTGATCGCGATTTTTGCGGGAAGGTTTGTGCGCTTCCTGGTGCTGTCGGTACTGGTGCTGTATTTTGGGCCGCGGATTGTGGGGCTGTTTGGGGGCGTGGTCAAGCGCCACTGGATTTCAGTGGTTGCAGTAATCGTCGGCGGAATTTGCTTGTGGCTGGTGCGGCGGCTTTGGCGGCGGGTGGATGAAGCGGATCGCGGAGAGTAGGTTCTTGGCAGGGCAACTTCCGAGATGGAATAGGAGTCCAACCAGAGAGTAGGATTAGTAGAGACGGTTTGCCCGCCTAGGCAGCAGCCGCCCTCCGGTCGAGGGAACTGATATGAAGAATTCCACCTTGCTCAAGGCTCTCCTGGCAGGACTCGCGTCGTTCCTTATTCTTTGCGCAGGCACACCTGCGCTCGGCCAACGTGGTGGTCACGGCGGTGGAGGCGGCGGTGGCGGTGGTTTCCACGGTGGCGGCGGTTTTGGTGGTGGCGGCTTTCGCGGCGGTGGTGGGTTTGGCGGCGGCCACGGCGGCGGCTACCATGGTGGGGGTTACGGCAACGGTGGCGGGCGCATGGGCTCGATGTATGGCGGCGGCCGATACGGCGGCGGTTACTCGGGGCGCGGCTACGGCGGCGGTGGAAGAGGCTGGTCCTCGGGGCGCGGCGTTGGAGGCGGGGGAAGAGGTTGGGCCTCGGGTCGAGGTTCTGCGGGGGGCGGATGGTCGGGCTGGGGTGGAAGCAGAGGGAACGTTTCGCGCGCCATTGCCGACGGGCAATGGCATTCGTTCGGAGCGGCCCGCGGCGGAGTCACGACGGCGCGAGTTGGTGGCTTCGGCGGTTCCGCTAATTGGCGCGGAGGCTATTACGGTGGGCGCGGCGGCTTTGGCTGGCGGGGTGGGTATGGGGGATGGGGAGGGTGTTGGGGCTGTGGCTGGGGTTTTGGCTTTGGCCTCGGGCTTGGCTGGTGGCCGGGCTGGGATCCTTTTTGGTATTGGCCGCCGTATGGGTATAGCCCTTGGTGGGACTACGGGGATTCTGCTTACATTTATCCGGATGCGTACTAGGCGCCTTTAGAGCTTGGCCGCGACAAACAACGTCGCGGCCGGACAGCCGGGGGCGGCTGTCCCCATTGCATTTCGGGCACAGCCGAGGCGGCTGTGCCTACGTGGGCATTTCTTCACACACATTGATGAAAATTACGCGGCGGCGATGTGGTCGCTGGATTTTTGTCGCCATTCCGAGACGGCACGGAGCAGGACCGGAGTGGCGAACATGGCTGCGGTGAACAGCAGATCTCCGGCGGCCGCGTGGCGGAAGAATGGGACGCCCGCCTCGTACGACGTCAGCAGGCCGGCGAAAGTTCGCGGATACATATCCCATGCGGCCCAGACGGCAAAGTTACTGACCACAAAGAAAGCGACGGAGCCCACAAGCGCGGAGCCAAGAATGCGCAGGGCTCCAGCTTTCGGCTTGAGAGTCGTGCCCAGCCCCAGCATTCCGGCATACCACGCCCAGGTCACGAAATGATCCCAGCTGAAGGGATAGCGGTAAACCAGCGTCGTCAGGATGACGTCGGATGCGGCGAGTAGCGCGAGCGGGACCCAGAGTTGGCGGCGAGGTCCGCGCGCCCCAAAGAACAGAAGAGCCGCGCCCACCGGAGTGAACGCCATGGGATGGGGCAGGAACCGGACTGCGAGCGCGAAAAGAATGAATGCGTAAGCCAGCATGGATCACCTCGGAACGAAATTCTATTCTGGGCGCTGGAGCGGCTGGCGTCAAGGGAGGGCAAAAGTTAAAAGTCAAAATTCAAAATTCGGCGGACACCCGAGACTCTAGACGAACAATCCTGTTAGTCGGGCTCGGGATACAAGATGTGGCCGTTTTTTGTTTCGTAGACATCACCCACTACGTGCAGGTTGGAGTCAAGTTGCACGGCTCGGCTCAGGGCGCGGCGGCTGGGGCGTCCAGCGATTGAAATTCCCGCGAAGCGCAGATCCTGGAACAGAACAATGTAACCCTGCAGCGG
Organism: uncultured Acidobacteriaceae bacterium; assembly: GCA_963708335.1. Classification (GTDB taxonomy): domain Bacteria; phylum Acidobacteriota; class Terriglobia; order Terriglobales; family Acidobacteriaceae; genus Sulfotelmatobacter. Next base: position 2,097,741 of record OY970205.1, read on the forward strand.
AGGTTGCAACGGTTCGGTCTCGGTGATGGGATATTTGGCCCAGTCGAGGAACACGCGTCCGGCATAGGATTCTTTCGCGGCGAGCGTGACCGGAGTTTCTTCCGGCTTGTAACGGATTTCCAATTGATTGTCGGGATCGACTTCGGGCGCGAGAGAATCGACTGGCGCGAGGGCGAAGAATGCGGGCGTTTCTACCACGCCATACCAATGGAAGGGATCGATCCACTTTGGATATGCGGACGCCCGGATCGGATCGGCTCCGTTATATTCGCGGGCCTCGAGGGCACTGACGGCGCGGCGATGTTCGTAGTCGCGCAGGCCCCACAGCAGAACAACGCCGATGAGCGCGAGCGTGGCGGCAAGGCGTCCGCGCGGTCCGCGGCGGCGAGCGCCGATTTCCTTGTCGATGAGGGCGAAGAGCGACGGCACGATCAATCCCAGCAACAGAAATCCGAACATGACTGGCTCGAAAATGAAGACGATGTCCCAGGAATACCATTTCTCGGAAAAAGGCCAGAACGGGCGCACGCCGTAATTGTTGGTGAAGTCGAGCAGAAGGTGGCTGAGTCCCGCAAGGCAGGCGTAAAGGAAGAGCAGGCCCCATCGCGGGGGCAAGTTCGGGTCTTTGACTTTGCGGCCACTGAGACGCCAAAGCAAATACACGAAGCCGAGCACTACGGCGGCATCGAGCGGCACGCCCAGGAACGAGTGAGTGAATCCGCGATGGTGGGCGAAGGCGAAGGTTGGTCCGCGAAATCTGCTGAGCACGTCGAGGTCGGGGACCTCGGCGGCGAGCGTCAAGGTGAACGTGGCCAGCGCGGTCTTGCGGTTGAGTCCGGCGCGTCCCAGGCATGCGCCGGTCAGTAAGTGGGTGATCGGTTCCAAGTGATTTGCAGGATTCTATCAGCAGTCGGCATCGAGCATTCAGCACTCAGCATTCAGCCAACACAAACTCCGCGCACGATCCGTTCCCTTACCGTGAGTGAGGGGAGCATCGTGATGATGCGGAAGCGCTACAAACTCAGCGCGGCGGGGCCAGCAGCGTTAGTGCGTTGGGCACGACTGTGAGTTCGGCGGGCAGCGTGCCCAGGAGTTCGCCGTCTGCTTCAACATAAATCTTGCGCTGGTCTTGAGGAGCAACCGAGTCTGACTTGTAGCGGCAAGAGACTTTTGTGCTGTGGGCCAGGTCAATTCCAGGGATTGTCCAAGGCAGGCGCAGAAGTCCGCGCGTCACATAGGCGAGATAGGCGGCGCGGCTGGCGGTACGGCACGAGACCACGCGCATGTCGTCGCGATCGAGAGAAGCGCCGGGAGCGAGCTCCTGCAGGACGCCGCCAAAGTTGCGGATGCGAATGGCCATCAGTTCGGTGACTTCGGCGCGCTGCTGGGCGTTCGAGCCGGTTTCGACGTATTCCGCCACGAAGCGCGTCATGGGATAACTGAACCACAGGTGCCACGCCTTGGCGTAATACGCGGACATACCCATCCGCTGTTTGACGCCGGTGTGGAGCTTGTAGAAGAGATGAGCGTCAACGCCAACTCCGGCGGCAATCACAAAATAACGAATACCGGAATTGCCCTGCATATCGGCATAGCTGATGCGACCGAGTGCGATGCGGCGCGGCGTCGCACGCAGCAAGGCCTTGGCCGCCGCCGGGACTTTCATCGGAAGGTTGAGGTCGTGTGCGAGGGCGTTGGCCGTGCCCATGGGGAGAACGGCCAGCGCGGTCGGCGTATTGGCGAGCACTTGAGCGATGTTGTGAATGGTGCCGTCGCCGCCGCAGGCAAAAATCGTGTCGCAGCCAGAGTCGATGGCGCGGCGCGTTTCTTCGACGGCATGATGGGGAGACTCGGCGGGAACCAGATCGGCTTCCACGGCGCCGTTTCGGAGCACCGCGAGCGCGGATTCTAATTCTCTGTGGCGTTGCTTGCTGCCGCCGGAGTCCGGGTTGTAAAGCAACGCGGCCTTACGCATAGCGTGATGGAACTTGGATTGTACCTGAGAGGTTCGGCGTATTTCGCCCGTCGAACGATTGGCACGGTTGCCGGCACTGGGATGCCGGGCAGAAGACGGCTCCAGTCTGCTGCGGGCCACGGCAAGCTGGATGATTTGGCGTGAAGCAGATCACGGGGCGACAGCCGCCTCGGCTGTCCGGCGAGAGCGAAGCTCAGCCGGAAATTTGGAAGGCGAGCGCACTTACCTCTTGCTTTTGCGCCTCAGTGCTTGCGCTGTCTCCCGCGCAGGCGAAGCCGAGTCCCCGCAGCAGACTGCCCGCCCCTATAACTCCTCCCGCTCCTTCTGCGGACGCGGATAATTGCCTTCCAAGTATCGCCGGGCAAAATTCGCCGCTGCCTCCATGCGTTCCACAGCGTTCCTGGGGAATCGTCCCGCAGCCGGCGTGCTTCCACTTGATCCGTCGCGGGACGACTCATGCAGGGCGGGTTCACTAAGGTCCGATTCCCCCATGCCAGACTCCCCTCCGACAGATTTGTCCCCGCTCTCGGTCTCCCCGCACCTTTCTGAAGCCTCCCGCAGAAGATGCCACGCCTCGCGGTATTCCTCGTACTTGGCAAACCGCGACGCAGAATACAGACACACCGTCTCCCTGCCCAAAACCTTACCCGCCGGAATGATGTACCACGCATCCGTCAGCACCACATACGCCGCCAGAAAGTCGAACGATCCTCGCTCGTATGCCTTGTTGCCTCTGCCTCGCAGGCAGCACTCGTAACCGCCGCCCGACCGGCACACCGTGGACTTCACCTGAACGCTCACAAATCGTCCCGGACGCCCCACTACAAAGTCATAGCTCCTCGAATCTCCCCACGGCTTGCTCACCGCCAAACCCATCTCCCCGGCCCGCGCCATAAACACCGATTCCACCCACTCCCCGCGCCTCTTCGGGTCCTTGATAAACTTCGGCTTCCTCATCCGCCCACCTCAGGAATAAAAAAGCGGCATCCGGAAAAAATTCGCGAATGCCGCCCTATGTTTCGATTCGACAGGAATGAAAAGGGGAAGACAAGAAAAATGAAAGAAAAGGGTAGCAACGATTCCCAAAACGGGAAGACCAAATATGTCCATGTGGAGCGGGCACTCCTGCCCGCTGCCTTTGACCTTCCTCCAACGGCGCCACGAACCGGAAGGGCACAACTTCAGTCGTGCCGTTAAGCGTCGCTTAAGTTCACCCGCCTTCAGCCCCGGCGGTCTTCGCGTAAGACGCTGTAAAATTAATATTGGCTTTAGCCCCCGGATGAATCTGCGCTCCAAAAATCCGGTGAACGTCTGTCCCCAGTTTTCCCAAGACGAGTTCGGCGGACACGAAAAGGTCCCACCTTTGATGCTGGTACGGACGAATAAGTCATGAGAACATTGGGGGCGTGAATACGGCACAACTGCCCGCTCAGGCCAACTCCAGCAAGATCGCGATCATCATTCAGCAGGGAAAAGTCCTCGATTTTATCGATGGCACAACGCAGCGCAACGAAACTCCCGAGGAGTACGTTCGACAGGAAATCGCTAAGTCGCTCGTGCGGGAATATCGCTACGAAAAGACGGACATCGAGGTGGAGTTTACCGTCAGGGTCGGAAGCAGAAAGCCGCGTGCCGATCTAGTCATTTTCCCGCCTTCTACGAACCACAAGCAAGAAAACGCGTTCATTATCGTTGAGTGCAAATCGGCAAAGGTGAAATCTGAGGATAAGAAGGACGGCGTTGGCCAGCTTCAGAGCTACATGGCTGCGTGTCCAAACGTCGCCTATGGAATGTGGACGAACGGGGTCGAGCGGTTCTGCTATCGCCGTATCGTCAAAGCAGGCCAAGTCGTCGTCGAGGAAGTACCAGATATCCCGGAATTTGGACAAGATGAGCAAGGCGAGGATCGGCCGCGCTTCGATCAGCTCAAACCAGCAACCTCGGATGCCCTGCTCTTTGGATTCCGACGCTGTCACAACTACATTGCTGGGAATCAGGGGTTGCAGAAGCCGCAAGCGTTTTGGGAGTTGCTGAAACTAATCTTCTGCAAGATACACGACGAACGGCACAACGACGAGGTGCAATTCTATGCCGCCGCAAACGAACGGCACGGTATCAACGGTCCGCTAAAAGTGCAGAAGCGCATCGACGGCCTCTTCACTCAGGTGAAAGACGACTACCCCACCATATTCAAAACGTCCGAGGCCATTGATCTGAAACCAAGCGTTCTCGCCTACTTGGTGTCCCAGCTGCAAATGTACTCGCTATTGGAGAGCGACATCGACGTGAAGGGCCGCGCGTACGAGGAGATCGTCGGCTCAAACCTACGCGGCGACCGAGGCGAGTTTTTCACTCCCAGGAACATCTGCCGCATGGCCGTCGCAATGCTTGATCCCAACGAGAAGCACTTAATCCTTGATCCAGCGTGCGGCACGGGCGGGTTTCTCATCACGGCGATGAATCAGGTGATTGAAAAGATTCGAGCTGCGGAGTTGACAAAGTGGGGCAATAACCTCACGCGCGCCGAGGAGGCCATTAAGGCGCGCATCAAGAAATTCGCTGAGCAGTTCATCGTCGGCATGGACTTCAATCCTGAGCTAGTCAAGGCGTCGAAGATGAACATGGTGATGAACAACGGCGGGGCGGGGAGCCTATTCCAAGCAAACTCTCTGGAAGCTCCGCCGAGTTGGGAACCCGATCTTGCCGAACGAAAGCTGATGGGCCGGGTTGATATTTTGTTTACAAACCCGCCGTTCGGCTCGAAAATCCCAGTTGATCAGCCCTCGATTCTTGAGAACCACGACCTCGGCCACATCTGGAATTACGATAAAGCCACGGACAAGTGGATCAAGTCCGAAAATAGTCAGAAGTCGCAGCCCCCTGAAATTTTATTCATTGAGCGGTGTGTCAAATTTCTAAAACCGGGTACAGGCCGCTTGGCCATCGTCTTACCCGACGGTATTCTCGGCTCGCCCGGCCTGGGGTACGTTCGTCAGTGGATTTTAAAACATACCAAAGTTCTCGCCAGTATCGACTTACATCCGGATACATTTCAGCCAGATGTTAGTATCCAAACCAGCGTCTTGGTCTTGGAGCGCAAATCCGCCGACCTGATCGCGGTAGAGGAGGCAGCGGGAACTATCAACGACTACTCTGTTTTTATGGCGGTGGCTAACCATGTCGGCCACGACAAGCGCGGCAACAAAACCTATGTCCGCGACCCGAAGGGGAACGAGGTGATCGAGGAAGCGGAAGAACTCGTTAAGGAGTGGGAAAACGGCAAACCCACTTATCAGAGGCAGACGACCCGGAAAAAGGTCCCCGACGATAACACGCTTCAAATCGCTCAGGAGTTCCGCCGATGGCTCTCCGAGCAAGACTAGCCCCGCCGTGCCCAGCCCCGCCGAGCGTTTGGCCATACCACAAAGCCAAGATCGGCAGCATCGCGTCCCATATTTTGTTTGGGGGCGACCGTCGGTTGGAGGCAGAGACTTATCTTTCTTCTGGCTACGGCATACGCATGGCCATCCAGAGCAAGGCGAAAGGATGGGGCTATTTTCGTGAATTGGCAAAGGTCTGGATGCCGAACCGCCTGAAAGGAGTTCTGGTCTCCCCGGAGCACGGAAACCCGTTTTTTGCTGCGACCCAGGTTTTTGATGTCCGCCCAATCGCTCGAAAGTTCTTGGCGATGGAGAAGATGAGCGGCGCAAAGGACTGCTTCGTTCAGGACGGCCTAGTTCTAGTCACTCGATCCGGTTCCGTGGGTCGGCCCGCTATCGCTCACGCCCCACACAAAGGCGTTGTTATTTCCGACGACTTGCTTCGGGTTGAAGCCATCGACCCCAAAAACCGGGGATGGCTTTACGCCTACCTGCTCGCGCCGCAAACGCGCGCCATGACGAAAAGCGCCCACTATGGCCACATCATCAAGCATCTGGAAACGTCCCACCTCGATGCGCTCCCCGTCCCCGGGGTCGATGATGTTGTTTCGCTGGACTTTTCAAAGCGTGTCTCAAAGATTCTGGACCTACGGAACGAAGGCTATAGGCTCACGCTAGAAGCGGAAGCACGGTTTGAAAAGGCGCTTGGCTCGATGGCCGTCAAGGATTGGGGGGAACACGGTTTCTCGGTGAAGGCATCGAACTCGTTTTTGGGGGGACGCCGCAGACTCGACGCGGCGCGTCATAACCCCGGAGCCGCAGCAATCCATCGGTTTCTCGCAAAGCACGGCCAGGGATTTTCGACACTACCCGAAGCTGGTTATGATGTTTGGGTACCGGGGCGGTACAAGAGGATTCCGGTCGATGATGGTGTCATCTACCGCGATAGTGCAGACCTGTTAGAAGTGAACCCTGACTTGCCGAAACGATATGCCGACTGCAAATTCGGGGACAGGTTCCGAGGTCGAGTCAAAGACGGCTGGATTCTCGTTGCGTGTTCGGGACAGGTTTACGGCATCATCGGAACTGCGATACTTGCGACGGAAGCCCTCAATGATCAAGTGGTTTCCAACCACGTCCTCCGCGCCGCTCCCAAGAAGGGCAGTGTACCTGCTGGATACATCGTCACGACACTGACTCATCCGCTTTTCTGTAGACCGATCGTTAAGGCTTTGGCATTCGGTTCTAGCGTACCGGAAATCGACGGCGACGATCTTGCAGGAGTTAAGATTGTCCGACTCAAGCCTAACGAGGAATCGGCCATTGCCGAGGCCGCAGAGCAATCCGCGAAGGTTCGAGCTGCCGCCGACCTACTAGAGCGCGAGATTACTGCGGACGCCAATACGATCATTGCCAAGTTCATGGCCGAATAAACGGGTCTGGGAAACCTAAGACGGGGAACCGCCTGGATTCGTCGTTTGACGCATGGGAAGCACGCGCCCAAAACCAAAAGCCCCGAGATTCACTCGGGGCTTTATAGATACCAAACGGCGTCTGCGAAACATCTTTATGCTAGTGCGTATTCAGACTGAATGCACGAGAACTTTGGTATCGAGTGACCCGAGGTGGGCAAGGGAGTCGAACCCTAGTGGCTGCAAAACCACTGGAACTTCCGAAGAGCGAAAGCCCCGAGCACCACTCGAGGCTTTCAGATACTAAACGACGTTCGCCAAACACCTACTACGACAAGCCGGTAATACCCTTTGTCAAGAACCTTCGGTGCTACCGAGTAACCCCGAGGAGGGAGCTGGCCCATCCTAGCACAATCGCAACCGAGGTCGCCCCATTCGTCGTGGTTCGACGCATGGGAACCAAGCGCCAAAAGCCAAAGCCCCGAGAGTCACTCGGGGCTTGAATTGGGTTACTAACCGCCGCCTGCATCTTTAATTCTAGTCCAACAGATATGCCTGTCAAGACTCATCCGTAACGTCGAGCGACCGCGCGGAGGGTGAGGGACTTGAACCCTAATGGCTGACTAAGTCACTCGACCGCTTCGCAGGCGGCGGCCAGTACCCACTGGCAACACCCTCCACAACCGCCGTCCTGCGTCGATTCGATTCTAATGGGGCATCCTCGCACCCCTCGACGTCGAAGCCGGAAATATTCGGCTCTCGTCCCAATTTGGAACAAAAGAAAAAAGCACGACCGAAGCCGTGCCAAAAATCCGTGTTGATCCGCGTTAATCCGTGGCGATGAAGTTCAGTCCCGCACGCCGTCCATGAAAGCGCGCAGCTTTCTTGAGCGCGAGGGATGGCGCAGCTTGCGCAGGGCTTTGGCTTCGATCTGGCGGATGCGTTCGCGCGTGACGGCGAACGACTGGCCGACTTCTTCCAGAGTGTGCTCGCTGCCATCTTCCAGGCCGAAGCGCATCTTGATGACTTTTTCTTCGCGCGGGGTCAGCGTGCGCAGGACCTGTCCTGTCTGGTCCTTCAGGTTCACGTTGATCACCGCCTCGGCCGGAGAAACCACGCCGCGGTCTTCGATGAAGTCGCCCAGATGCGAATCTTCTTCTTCGCCAATTGGCGTTTCGAGGGAGATCGGCTCTTGCGCGATCTTCAGCACCTTGCGCACCTTCGCCACCGGAATGTCCATGCGCTTGGCAATTTCTTCCGACGTCGGTTCGCGTCCCAGTTCCTGCACCAGCTGCCGCGAGGTGCGGATCAGCTTGTTGATCGTCTCGATCATGTGCACCGGAATGCGGATGGTGCGCGCCTGGTCGGCGATCGCGCGGGTAATAGCCTGCCGAATCCACCACGTGGCGTACGTCGAGAACTTGTAGCCCCGGCGGTATTCGAATTTGTCCACGGCCTTCATCAGGCCGATGTTGCCTTCCTGAATCAGGTCGAGAAATTGCAGGCCGCGGTTGGTATATTTCTTGGCGATCGAAACTACCAGGCGGAGGTTGGCCTCGATGAGCTCGCGCTTGGCCTGCTCCGCGTCCATGTCGCCCTGGATGATCTCGCGCTGGGTGCGCTTGAGCTCCTGGAACAACACGCCGGTTTCGAGTTCCAGCTTTTCTACTTCGCCGCGAATCGCGCGCGACTGACGTCGATATTCTTTCTTCTGCTCTTCGCTACGGGTGGCGTCGGCCTTGCGCTCCAGGTTCTGCGCCTGCCGATCGAGCGAGCGCATGCCGTCGACCGTTTTATTGAGCCGCTCGATCAGCCGCTTGCGCTCGGCGTTGGTGAAGCCCAACTTGCGCACCGCCAGCGAGACGGCAACAATGCCGCGCGCCAGCTTGCGCCGCGCCCGCCGATGATCTTTCGGCTTCTTCGTCTTCGAAACTTCGTGATATTTTTCTTCGAGCAGCGCGGCCTTTTTGTACAGCTTGGCCATCTCGTCGATCTTGCCAGTGAACTCGTTCAGGCGATTCTGCAGAATTTCGTCGGTGATCTCTTCTTCGTCGAAGGTGACCACTTCCTTGATCGAGCGCACGCCCTTCTTGAGGTCCTCGCCCATGGCCAGCAATTCGCGGATCACAATGGGCGACCGCGAGAGCGCTTTAAGCACGCGCAGTTGGCCGCGCTCAATGCGCTTGGCAATTTCCACTTCGCCTTCGCGCGTGAGCAACGGCACTGTTCCCATCTCGCGCAGATACATGCGGACGGGATCATTCGTCTTTTCCAGAGCCCCCGGGGTCAGGTCGAGTTCTACGTCCTCGCCTTCCTCGGATTCGTCGAATTTTTTATCGAGCGTGGCGGAAGGCAGCTTGGGCCCTTCCAGCACGTCGATGCCTTGCGTACCGATTGTGGTCAGCAGATCGTCGAGGTCTTCGGGACTGTGCACGTCATGCGGTATGAGGTCATTGACCTGGTCATACGTGAGATATCCCTTCTCTTTGCCTGTATCGATCAGCTTTTTAATGTCGTCGAACTTGTCTTCGAGAGCCAAAAGGTGTGTCCTTAAACTTCGTTATTCCGCTCCACAAGGAGCGTGTGATACAGTTACAATTCCTGAAAAGGTGGGAATGTGGGCGCTGCGGGAATGTGCACGTAGCACAAACTTTTAGAGTTTAGCACATAAACGCTGTGCCGTCTATCGGTTGCCGCCTGATGCCCGAAACCACCGCGATCCGCACTTCCCCTTAATAGTTAGATTCCTGTGGAAGCCGTTTTGTTTCAAGCTGTTTTCTGTGTTCCCGCCATTTTCAGGCCCTCCTCGGCCAAAGCAGGATCGCGCAATGCCCGGCTGATTCGCTCCAGTTCAGTCAGCAGTGCGCGCAAGCGTTCCTTGTCTGCGGCGAGGCCGGGCTTCTTGAGTTCCTGCTGCACTTCTTCCTGCCGTCGGCGCAGATGAATCCGCCGCAGGGCGCGGACGGCGGCCTCCACAACCTCGGCCGTAAGCTCCTCGTCCTCCTTAAGAAGAATTGAGGCCAGCAACCGGCGATCAGCCTCGGTAGCCGGCACCTGAAGAATATCGGCAAATTCCGCGCCGACATTGAGTAACGACTCGGTCAGCGATTCCGTGGCCAGGCCGCGATGCAGTCCTTCATTCTGCAGAACGAACTGGGCCTGGCGTGCTGGATCGAACTCTTCCTCCGCGCCATCGCGCGCGGAAAGGTGATCGTCGCCGGGCTGCAGCTGGCGCACCGAGGCCAGAGCGCGAATCAGAACTTTTTCTGCGTCGGTCACCTGCGCCTCTGCCGTGGCTTTGACGGCAGAGGAGGCGCGCGTTCCCGCGGCATGCCGCAGTTCCTGCCGCAAGACCGCGGAATCGATTCCCAGCTTTTGCGCGATTTCGTGGGCCAATTCGTCGCGCACGATGCGGCTGGGAACGCGCTGGATGTAGGGAAGCAAGTAATTCACGGCCTTCTGTTTGCCCTCGCCGCTGCGAATTGGGAACTGTGAACGCGCCCGCTCGATCAGGTAATCGAAATATTTTTGCGAATGCTTCAGCGCCTCGCCGTATGCGGCCTTGCCCTTGCGGCGAATGTAGAGATCGGGATCGAATCCCTGTTCGAGGGTCAACACCTTGATCTGGAACTCTTCTTCCACCAGCAGCCCGAGCGTGCGCTCGGTGGCCTTGGCTCCGGCTGTATCTGGATCGAAATTCACCACGACATTTTTGCTGAAGCGGCCGAGCAGCTTGGCTTGCAGTTCGGTGAAGGCCGTGCCGGAGCTGGCTATGACATTCTGAAATCCGGCGGCATAGACGGAGATGCAATCCATCTGGCCCTCGACCAGGATCGCGTAATCGAACTTCTTGACCCACTCCTTGGCGACATCCAGATTGAAAAGCACGCGGCCTTTCGAGTAGATCGCGGTCTCCGGAGAGTTCAAATATTTCGGTCCGGATTTTTCATCCGTCGCCAGCGTTCGCCCCGTAAATGCAATAACCTTGCCGGCCTCGCTCGCGATGGGAAACATGACGCGATTGCGGAACTTGGAGTACATGGAGGCGAGGCCGACCTCGGACTTCGGGCCTCGGACCTCGGAGGCGGGCTCCGGCCTCGGGGTGGAGTCAAGATCCCCGCCCTGTCCGTCCAAAAGGCGGACGGACAAGGACGGGGCACCCGCGTTTTCGGGTCGCTCCAGAGACCGAGAGCCGGAAGCCGGCAGCCGATCCTCCTCCTGCTTCCAGGAAAACAGGCCGCTCTCGCGCAGGACCGGCTCGCTGAACTCACTCTTCAATCGGTCGCGCAGAAGAAAGCCGGAATCGGGCGCGTAGCCGATGCGGAAGCGGGCAATCATTTCCTGATCGAGCCCGCGGCCTGCCAGATATTCGCGAGCGCGGGCGCCTTCGGGACGGCGCAGGCACTCCTGAAAAAACGCGACCGCACGCTCGTGCACGTCGAGCAACTGCCCGCGCACCCGAGCTTCCTGGGCTTCGCCGGGAGAGGAATAGGCCGTCTTGGGAAGGGGAATGCCCAACTTTTGCGCCACCATCCGCACGGCTTCGGGGAAAGAGATGTTTTCGATTTTCTGCACGAAGCTGAAGACGTCTCCCGAAACGCCGCATCCGAAGCAATGAAAAAACTGCCGCGTGGCGTGCACCGAAAACGACGCAGTCTTCTCCCCATGAAACGGGCATAGCCCGGCATAGTTCTGCGCCCCAGCTTTTTTCAGCTTGATGTAATCGCCGATGATGCGGACGATGTCCGCCTGCTGCTTGACGGTGTACGCGAAATCGCCAGGGTTCGCCATCTTGGTTAGTTGCGCAGAGACAGAGATCTCCTCAGAAATTGTGATTGACGGATTCGATAATTGAAACACACCGGTCCCGGATTGTTGTGGACAAACTGTGGAATACGCGACTATTCCGTTAACGTCCGAGCAAAAAGTAGGCGTTACTAGTTCTGTGACCGCGTGATTTGCAGCGGCTCGCTACGGTACGTAGCGCCGTCCCGGCGGCTGTCCGGCGGGGGTCCTCGCCCGCCGCGCCCAGGGTGAGACGCCCTCGGGAGAGCCGGCAAGATGCCGGCGCTACTCGTCCTACGCACGCCCCCCTCAACTCCCACCCGATTACGCCGATAGAGTTTCAGAGGGTCAGTTTTCAGGCCGTGCTTACGGTTGATCAATACGCCGCATCGATCGTCGAGAAATACCGGATCGTTCCCGACACGAGTTCGACGTCGCACCATGCCGCGGACAAAGTGGTTCCCTTGCTCAAACAGTGGGCGAAGCAACATCTGCAGGGATTGACGCTCTCGGGCGCCTATGCCAAGAACACGGCCATTAGTCTCTCGTCGGATGTGGACATACTGATTGCGCTCAGTCCCATTCCGGGGATGGATATGAAAACCATTTTCTGGAGCTTGTTCAAATTTCTGAGCGACCAGGATCTGCATCCGCGCACCCGCGACGTTTCGATTCGCCTAGTGAACGGGAAGAGCACCATAGACCTGATTCCCGCGTGCCGCGAACACGAAACCTCGCGCAGCGAGTTATTCAACAAGCGAACGGGAAGGGCGGTCCATACCGATATCAGCAAGCACATTCATCTGGTGGGCAACTCGGGGCGGCAGCAGGAAATTTGCGCGCTCAAAATCTGGCGCGAGCGGATGTCGCTCGATTTCCCCTCACTCTATCTTGAACTGACGGTGCTGCGTGCGTTGGGGTCCGAGCGATTCGGGCAACTCGCGGACAACATCCTCGCCGTCTTCCGGCATCTCTCCAGCCGATTTGAGCAGGCCGCCATCGCCGACCCCGCCAACTCCGACAACATGCTGTCGAACGACCTTTCGGCGGCAGACAAGAGCGCCATCGCCAAAGCCGCGCGCGACGCGCTCTATGACGAGAATTGGAAGAAGATTCTGTGGTAGAGGCTCAGCTGACCTGGTGAAATTCTGAATTTACAGCGACGGCGCCTTTTGTCCCGGCCACGGGGCATCGGGATCGAAGCTTCGGCGAATAGCCAACGCCACTTCCCGCATCCGAGTCGCGGACAGAACACGCCTCTCTCGGTCGAGCAGGGCGCGCTTGGCAAGCACCTGCATGAAATGTCCCTTCACAAACGACGGCCCAGGCAGGCCAGTTTCTCCCGGAGGAAGCTGCATAACAGTGGCGCCTTCCGGTCCGCTGCTGCTGAGTGGAACTATGAGAACGGATTCGGTGCGTTCGCTAAGATTTCTGGGATCGAGGGAGACGATCAAGACCCAATGTCGAATGGGTGGGTTGCCAAGGTTCGCGGTCCAGATCTCTCCGCGGCGTGGCAAAGGACTATTGATCAAAGTCGATCCCCGCGGTGGTCTGCGATAGCGCCGCCTCGAGTCGGCGTTCCTCAGTCGCCTCGGCGTCGGTCATGTTAGCAAAATATGCTGCCGTGTCGGTCGCCAGGCGTTCGCGATTTTCGTAGACCAACAATCGATCAACCGCCAAGTCCAACGCTTCGGCCAGATTTCGAGCCTGGCCTTTTTGAATCAGGTCGTCGAGATAGGAGAGAGTCTGCGGGGAGATCGTGGTCGAGATTTTTTGCCTGGAGAGTCGGGCTGTGGTGGTCGCCATTCTTTATCCCCTAGTTATCTGATATTGTATCAGATACATATCTGATGCTAATCTATCGATGTATGGTTATTGTTTTCAATGGTATACGATAGCCAAGAATGGGCTGGCGGGACAAGACTCTTGGATTTTCTTTGGGGTCGCGTCCGTGAGAAGCTAGGTGGCAGGCTCGTGGCAGCGCAAGAAGAGGCGGACAGGTGACGAGGATTTGGGAACGGATCTATCTTGGCGGCCTCAAAGATGCGGAGCTACTGGCGCGTTCCAATCCTCAGCGCATCGTGACCGTCGTTTCGCTCGCCCGAGAAGAGGCGGCTAACCGGGCGCCGGCAATCACCTACATCCATATCCCAATCCCGGACTCGCGCCCGATTTCTGCGCAAAAGTTTGAGGATATTATGTTCGCAATGGCGATCGGCGTGCGGCGAGGGAACCTGCTGGTGCATTGCCTTGCGGGCATGAGCCGGTCGCCAATCCTGATAGCTGCATGGCTGCATCGTTGCGGCTATGCGGGAATCGACAAAGCATTATCCGAGATTGCGGAGCTAAGAGAAGTTGCTCCTTCGCGAACCCTACTGAAAAGCGTAACGGACCTTCTGAGCAAATGAAAGAGGGTAGTGAGTGAATTATTGGACGAAGAACTCGTGTCCCCAGTTGGCGAAAGTTGCCATTACACTCATAGGCCTTGGGCGGATTTTGAGCGCTAACGCCGTTTTCATCCAACTTGAAAGGCCTGAAGTAGTGATCGACGCTGTAACGGATGTCTTACGCAGTGTCCGTGCGAGTAGTAGCTGGTGATAAATCCTGATAGCGCTCGCTGACCACCGGTAAGAACGCATCTCCGGTGTCCTGTCATTCGCTCTGACCAACCACCACGTACGGCCTGGTTTTGTCAGGAAATAGAAACTCGTAGACTTGAGAAGAATCGTAGGCGGTCGGGTGGTCGTCCTTCACGAGCTTCGCCTTGTAGTTGCCGAGTTCCAGCAGTTTGCCAATGGACAGCTCAGACCGCAGTTCATACTTCTTTCCCTGAATGACAACGTCCAACACCTGGTGGCCGCCAAGGTCGATGCTCGATGAACTGACGTGGACATTGACGTTGTAGTCGGCCGCACGAGAGCCTCCCCCAGCCCAGGCCAACGCGGAGAACAACAGCATAGCAAGTGTAATCACCCTCACGGAGTTCCTCGTTTCTGTCCGAGCGAATGGACTGTGGCAAGATGATATCGCGGACGCAAATTCACAATCGTCTCCCTTCGTGCACCTTCGTGCCCTTCGTGGTGTTGGCTTTTGAGCCTAAACCCAACGGGATTCTAGAACCACCACGACCAAATCCAATCCACCCACGTATGCGTAATTGTCGACGCCGGCACCCGCCGCCGCTCGCGCCACGCACGCCCGTAAAAAATTCCCGCAATTGTGGCCAGCAACACGTAGCGCCAATTGAAGTGCGCCGACCGTTTATTGAAGTGCGACAGCCCGAACAGCACCGCCGCGATGATCAGCGCCGCCCTCCGTCCTACTCGCCGCTCTAGCAGGTTCTGAACCCACCCGCGAAAGAAGAGTTCTTCGGGCAGCGCCACAAAAATAAAAATCCCCGCCCACGTCACCGCCGACTTGCCCACTCCCGGCAGGTTCGCATGCGGATGAATAAATCCCAGCGCTATTCCCAGCGCCAGCACTGCCGGCGCGAAAAACAGCAGTTCGCGCAGCCCCGTCTTCCAGTCGCTCCATTGCAAATGAAAATCAAATCCCACGCCGCTCAACCGGCGCACGCCCATAAATCCGTACAAGCCCGCATCCACCAGCAGCAGATTGCCCAGCCCGCGCAGTCCCGCGGGCCACGCCGCATCGAACCAGCGCAAATCCACCGCCAGCCCCAGCGTGAGAAGAATCACCGCGTCGCGCCAGTTGCCGCGCTGCTCCGGATCGGCCGCCGCCGCCCGCGCCGGCAGCCACGCCATCACCACCGGCAGCCCCGCGTATAACGCAAACCACGGCCAGCGGAAAATATGCGCCGCCGCGGCCATCACGACATAAGGCAAAACCAACACCGCCGGCAGCCCCACGCGCACCGCCAGCGGCCAACGCCCGATCGCCTCGGTCACCCGCTCGCCGGCAAATCCGAACGCCGCCGCCGGAACCAGTTCCGCCGCCAGCACCGCCATCACCACCGGCGTTGCATTCGACATGCGACTATCTTATCCGCCCCATGTGTGGAGCGCCTGTGTGGAGCGGCCCGTGTGGAGCGGGCACTCTTGCCCGCTTGCCGGCAGCGCCTCAAAACACTCGCGGGCAGAAGTGCCCGCGCCACACGAGCGGCAAGCCTGCCCATTCGTTACAATTCCGGGAATTGTTACGACCTCGGCAGCGCGCTGCTTGTCTCTCACGCCGTCCCAGACTAGAATCCTTTCGAATCTTCCCAGGAGGCACTGATGGCCACTGCCCCGGTTCTACCTACCTCGTCCCAACCGCCCGCGCCCGTCCCCGAATCGCCCAAGCTTTCGGAAGGCGCTCGCATCGTTAACACTTTCATCGCCCCTTCCAAAACTTTCACCGACCTGCGCCGCAACGCCAGTTGGTGGGGGCCGTGGCTGCTAATCTCCATCTGTTCCCTCGCGTTCATCTACACCATGGGACGCCAGGTCGGCTTCGAGCAGATCAGCAAGAATCAGATTGCCCACTCCGCCCGCGCCGACCAGTTCGAAAAAGCGCCGCCCGAGCAGCAGGAAAAACAACTTCGGATCTCCGCCGCCATCATGCGGTATTTGGGCTACGGCAGCCCGGTGATGATCCTCTTCTATTTTCTGATTTCGACCGTGGTGTTGTGGACCACCTTCAAGGTTGCGGCCGGGGCCGAGACCACGTTCGGGCAGGCGTATGCCATCGTCATGTATGCCGCTCTTCCGGGCGTCGTTGGCGCGATACTCGGCATCATTTCACTGTTTGCCGGCATTGATCCCGAGGGCTTCGACATTAACAATCCCGTCGGCACCAATCTCGCCTATTACCTCGATCCCGCGACCACGGGAAAATTCCTGCGCGGCATGGCGTCGTCGCTCGACATCATTAACATTTGGACGATCATTCTGCTCGGCATCGGCTTTGCCTGCACCAGCAAGGTGAAGCGTTCCACGGCGATCACGATTGTTGCCGTCTGGTATTTGGTTTTCAAATTGGCAGGCGCAGCGCTCGCTGCGGCGTTTTCGTAAGAAAAGGGGTCGATCAGCGGGAGGTTAGCTCAGAGTTTCAGCCGCCTCATCGGAACCGGAAGTCAAGTCCACTTCGGTAGGCTTTAACGTACACCAAAGTAGATTTTTTATGCACAGCCTAACTCCTTGATTACGGCGCCATCGCGAAAATTCGCCGTGTAGGCTCAACCACTTGCAGAGCCTCATTCTAGCCGTTTTGCACAGTGTTCTTCAGGAACATTGCCTTTTTCGGCCCGCAAATCAGTTATTGTGCCAGTGCATCTGCCAGCCCAGATAGCGCACAGCGGCCTCATGCACCGCGCCCGCTGTGCTCGAGAAGTTCGCCGCGACGTGATGCTCAAATCCGTTTTCGCAAATGTAGTGCAGCAGCTTCTGCAACTCTGCAATCTGCACCACGCCCACGCCGCCAAACGTATTCAGCGAGTCGCTGGTGAACGCGCCCTCGCCCACATAGCCGCGAATCACTCCCGCAATGTCGTCGGTTGAGAAGCGCGCAAAGCTCATCGCTCCTGACTTCACCCGGCCCACCACTGTGCCAAACGTATTCTCCTTGCCCACCGTGCCCGCAATGATCTCCTGAAAATCCATGCGCACATCCTGAAAGAAATGCTTAGGCAGGTTGCTGCAATGGAAGCACACCGCCTTGTCGGGATCGTCGCCGTAATTGTTGTTCCAGTCGAGCAGCGCGCTCGGAGTTTCCGACGCCAGCGCCAGCGCGTGCATGCTCAGCGTGCCGCACACATCCACCTCGCACGCCGCCGGCAGCAGGTTGTTGCTCATCATGCTCATGATGGTGCAAGGCACCACGCCAAAATATTCTTCCATCGACGTCCAGCACTGCACGGCGCTGATCTTCACGTCCGTCGCCTTCATCCAGTCGTCGATCACGTAACCAAGCTTCGCCATCTTGATTAGCGCCGCATCGGGCACGCCGCCTGTCGTAACGTACTTGCGAATCTCTGCCAGCTTGCCTTGCACGCCTGTGTGATCGTCTTTCAGCCGCGCAATGCGGCCAAAGACCTCCGACAGGTCGAGCGTCTCCGTGGAAATTCCATGCGCTTCCAGCAACTTCTCGCTATAGCGCACGGTATTGAATGCCGTCGGACGCGCGCCAATGCTCCCCACGCGCAGGTTGCGCATGCCATTGGCCACGCGGCACACTGCCGCAAACCATGCCAGATCGTTGCGAAAGTCTTCCGAATCAGGACTGACCGTATGCAGCCGCGTAAGTGAATAAGGAATGCCATACTGCCTCAGGTTGTTGCACGCCGACATCTTTCCGCAAAAGCTGTCGCGGCGATGCAGAATCGTCATGTTCTTCGCGTCGTCGGGCGTAGCCTGCACCAGCACCGGAACGTCCAGCCGCGCCAGCCGCAACGTGTCGGCAATGGCGCGCTCGTCGCCGAAGTTTGGCAGCGACACGATTACGCCATCGATCTTGTCGCGATGTTTCTGAAACAGCGCCGCACAGCGCTTCGCCTCTTCGTGGGTCTCGACCGCGCCATGCTTGCTGTCTTCCGGTCCGAGTACAACGCAGTCCATGCCAGCACGAGCGAGCGCCTGCATCATCTCTTCGCGCCCTGACTTCGCCAGTTGGTCCGGGAAAAATCCGCGATTCCCTACGATGACGCCCATCGTCATCTTTCGTTTCGTCATAATGAATGCCCTCTTCCAAAAATTCAGAAAATAAGTATGATTCGGAAAATAATTATGAATTGCCTGCCATGCGCGCCCGTTCTCGCGCTGGCGAAAAACGGACGCTGAAAAACAGGCCCAGAATCAGCAGCACTGCGCCCCACCAGACGTTGGCGTGCAGGTTGTAGAGCACAACCTGATGCTCCGGCGGAGACACCAACTCATAAATCCCTCTGCCAAAAATCACGCCGCCATTCACCGCCAGAGAGATGCCTATGAAGAACCAAATCGAAAGCGCTCCACCGGATTTCATTCGTGCCCCCTACCAGAAAATGATTTGCAAAATCACAAATACAACTCCCACCACCACCGCCCAGAAAACCGGACGGTGAAAAATCGAGACGGGCTCTTCGTGTGGAATAGGCGTGAGCCCATACACCAGATCCGTCAGCTCCGAATCAGGCTTCGGCTTCGTCATCAGGCTGACCACTACCGTGACGATGACACAAATCAGCCAGCACCATAGCGCGCGAAACATGTTCTGCGCCTGGTCCTGCGCGTGCGAGGAGAGCGCCACGTACTTCACCGCAGCGGGATTCGCTTTCACCCATGCCCACATCCCTACCGATGATAGGGTTCCCGCCAGCAATCCCCAGAATCCGCCCGCCTTGGTGGCCCGCTTCCACAGCATCCCCAGAATCACCGTGCCGAACAGTGGAGCGATGAAGAAGCTGAACAGTTCCTGAACATAGTCCATGATGCTGTGAGCGTTCATCACCAGGTACGCCGTTCCAATGCTGATCACGACACCGATGATGGTGCACCAGCGGCCCATTCGCACCTTCGAATCGTCAGAGGCATTTTTGTTGATCAGCGCGCCGTAGATGTCGTAGGTCCAAACCGTGGTGAACGCGCTGACGTTGCCGGCCATTCCGGACATGAAGCCCGCGATCAGGGCGGTTATGCCGAGACCGAGCAGGCCCGGGCCGCAATACCGCGCCAACATCAGCGGCAGGACTTCGTCGTATCCATGCAGGCCTTGTTCCTGTCCAAGTTTCGACCACGCAAGGTCGGCTGGAACCAGCCGCAGGAGACTGCCGGTGTGTGGATCGCGCAGCAGTGCCAGTCCCAGCAGTCCGGGAAGGATCACGATGAAGGGAACCATCATCTTGAATGCAGCGCCAATAATGGGTGCGAGCTTGGCAGAGCGCAGGTCTTTCGCCGACAGGACGCGCTGCACGACCAGAAAGTCGGTCGTCCAGTAGCCCATGGAGATGACTGCGCCCAGGCCAAACACAATTCCGACCCAGTTGATTCCCATGGGATTGTCGGTGAAGCTTCCTAAGGTTGACCACGCGTGTGTGTAGGCGCCCGGATTGGCCACGTGTTGTTCGGTAAGATTCTGCAGGATCTTGGCCTTGAGTCCAGTCCAGCCGCCGGCCTCGATAAGACCCAGAATCGGAATCAGCAACGCGCCTGCCCAGATGAGAAAGAACTGCAGGACTTCATTGAAGATCGCGGAACGCAGGCCGCCAAGCGCCACGTAAATCATGACCGTGATGGATGACACCAGGATGCTGAAGGTGAGATTCCATCCCAGGACGACCTTCATCACGACTGCCATGGCGTACATGTTGATCCCGCTCATGAGCACGGTCATGAAGGCGAAGGAAATCGAGGACAGCGCCTGCGCTCCCGCTCCATAACGCAGCTTGAGATAACCAGGAACGGAGTGCGTTTTGCAGATGTGATAGAAGGGCATCATCACCAGGGCGAGAAACAGCATCGCGGGAATGGCGCCAATCCAGTACCAGTGAGCGGCGAGGATTCCATATTTATAGGAATTGCCCGCCCATCCCATCAGTTCGAGCGAGCCCAGGTTCGCCGACAGAAATGCGAGACCCGCCACCCATGCGGTCATTTCGCGTCCGGCCATGAAAAAGTCTTCGCCGGTATTGGCCTGTTCTTTCAGGTACAAGCCGATCGCGAGCACCAGCACGAAATAGAAAATGACCAGGACCCAATCGACTGGCGAGAGATGAACCAGGGTGGAAGAGCTCAACAGGAGAAGAGCAGGATTCATTAGGGTTTGACCTGTCCGTAGTAGGCGTTGCGGCCGTGCTTGCGCAAAAAATGTTTGTCGTGCAATTCGCGCGCCAGCGGCCGACAGTCGGCCTTGATCGTGAGGGTGTGATGGGCCATGCGCGCCACATATTCTAAAATGACCGCAACATGAGCCGCGTCGCGCGCATTCTTGCCCCAGCAGAAAGGGGCATGTCCGGCGACGAGCACGGCGGGAATCGCTTCAGGATCGAGCCGCGCGAACTTCCGGCAAATGGCCTCGCCCGTCGACAGTTCGTAATCGCCGGCGATCTCATGCGAGCTGAGCCGCTCGGTGACCGGGACCGGACCATGAAAATAATCGGCGTGCGTGGTCCCCAGGCAGGGGATGGAGGTTTCCGCCTGGGCCCATGCCGTGGCAAATTCCGAATGAGTGTGCGCCACCCCGCCAATGGTGGAGAAGCGTTTGTACAGCGCGAGATGAGTGGGCAGGTCCGAGGAGGGACGAAGAGTTCCCTCAACGATCTTCCCTTCGAGATCGGAGACGACGATGTGGGCAGGAGTTAGTTCTTCGTAGGGTACGCCGCTGGGCTTGATGGCCACCAAGCCTTCGCCGCGATCCATGCCGCTGACGTTTCCGAAGGTGTAGAGCACAAGGCCGCGTCGAACCAGTTCCAGGTTCGCATCCAGCACCTCCTCGCGCAGTGTCTTCAGCAGCATCTGAAAGAATAAAGGACAGTTCAACAGCCGGCATCACAAGTCAACGGTTGTGAGCGTCAGCGACTCTTGGAAACGTTTACGCCCGAACATTAACGAACCTGCTTGCCTTTGTCAAAGACGCGCGATTTCCGCGGTTGCGAGGGGGCGTGGAGAGCGGACTTGCGGCACGGAATTGACGTCGCATGAGCAGGCGCTAGGCCCTCGGGAATGCGGATAAAATATCAAGCGTGCCGCTCTGGCGTTGGTTTCCGCCGCGCACCTCAGCCCCTCATCATGAGCATTGCAAAATATGACGTCGTGATTGTAGGTGCTGGGATCGTAGGCGCGGCTTGTGCCGACGAGTTGGCACGACGCGGGTTGCGGGTTACGGTCGTGGATCGGGACGTCGTGGGCGGTGGGGCGACGGCTGCGGGCATGGGGCACATCGTTGTCATGGACGACTCCGACGCGCAGTTCGCTTTGACCCGCTATTCGCAGCGGCTGTGGCAAGGGTTGCGACTGGAACTGCCGGCGGACGTGGAATACGAACAATGCGGAACGATCTGGGTGGCTGCCGACGAAGAAGAGATGGCCGAGGTGCGGCGCAAGCACGACTCCTACGCGCGGCTCGAGGTTCCCACGACCGTGGTGGATGCGCAAGCGTTGCAACGTTTGGAGCCCAATTTGCGCGGCGGGTTAGCGGGAGGCTTGCTGGTGCCAGAGGATGCGGTGCTGTATCCCCCGTGCGCCGCGCAGTTTCTCATGGCGCGCGCGCAGAAATCTTCGGCGGAACTTCGTCTGGGCGCGGCGGTCGCGCACATGGGGCAAGGGCGCGTGCGTTTGTCGGACGGGGTAGAAATCGGCGGCGAAATCCTGGTGAACGCGGCGGGAGCATGGTCGCCGGAATTGATGAGCGGAGTGGAAGTCAAAAAGCGCAAGGGACATCTGGTGATTACCGATCGCTATCCGGGATTTTTGCGGCATCAGTTGGTGGAACTCGGATACTTAAAGAGCGCGCATTCGGTGCGCGGGGATTCGGTCGCATTCAATGCGCAGCCGCGGCGCACGGGACAGATCCTGATCGGCTCGTCGCGCCAGTATGGCGCCGAGCATAAAGAGGTCGATCATGAGATTCTGCGGCGCATGCTGCAGCGCGCCCAGCAATACATGCCTGGGCTCGGTCCGATGTCGGCGGTGCGCGCCTGGACGGGGTTTCGCGCGGCCACGCCCGACAAGTTGCCGCTGATAGGTCCATGGCCCGGAGACAAGTCGCTGTTTCTGGCGACGGGGCACGAAGGCCTGGGAATTACGACTTCGCTCGCCACGGCGAAAATTTTGGCGGATCAGATCACGGGAGCGCGGCCGGAAATTGCAATCGAGCCCTATTTGCCTGCGCGGATGGGAAAAGCGGCGAAGGAAGTCCATGCCTAACGGAACGTCTGCTTCGCTCACTTTGACGGTGAACGGTTCGCCAGTGACTGTACCTTCTGGCGCGACGGTTGCGGTCGCGGTGGCGATCGCCGGGCGGGCGTGCCGAGTTTCAGTGAGCGGGGAACCGCGCGGGCCGCTTTGCGGAATGGGAATTTGTTTCGAGTGCCGCGTCGCGATCAACGGCAGGCCGCATTGCCGAAGTTGCCAGATCCTGTGCGAGCCTGGAATGAAAGTGGAAACCGATGGGTAAGACTTCGCACGGCTTCGACGTGCTGGTGATTGGAGCGGGACCGGCGGGAATGGCCGCGGCGGCGCGGGCTGCGGAATGCGGCGCCACGGTCGGAATCGTAGACGACAATGCGGACTTCGGCGGGCAAATCTGGCGAGGTGGTGAGAATGCAGACGCGGCTCATTGGGCTGGCCTCCTGCACGATGAGCGCGTCACGAAATTATTTCAGACCAGAGTTTTCGACCAGCCGGAGAATGGGGTGTTGCTGGCGGAGCGTGCTGACGATCTATGCGAATTGCGCTACAAAAACTTGATATTGGCGACGGGCGCGCGAGAACGGTTCCTGCCTTTTCCGGGATGGACGTTGCCGAATGTGGTGGGAGCGGGCGGCTTGCAGGCGCTGGTGAACTCGGGCCTGCCCATTCGCGGGAAGCGCGTAGTAGTCGCGGGGACTGGTCCGTTGCTGCTGGCGGTGGCGGCGTATTTGCGGAAGAGTGGCGCGGAGATTCCGATCATTTGCGAGCAGGCGTCACGGGGCAGCCTGGCTCGCTTTGGCGCGGCGCTGTTGCGCTATCCTGAGAAAATCGCGCAAGGACGAGCGTTGAAGAGGGAACTCGCGGGCGTTCCTTACGTTGCGAATAGTTGGCCGCTGGCGGCGCATGGCGGAGAGCGACTGGAGAGTGTGACGATTTCGCGAAGCGGTAAGGCGGAAGTCATCGGGTGCGATTATCTGGCTTGCGGATTTCACCTTGTGCCGAACGTTGAGTTGCAATCGCTACTGGGATGCAGGCTTCGCAATGGCTGCGTGGTTGTCGATGATTTTCAGCGAACATCAGTGGAGAGCGTGTTCTGCGCGGGAGAACCCACGGGCATTGGAGGCGTGGAGTTGGCGCTGGTTGAAGGAGCGATTGCGGGCTTCGCCGCGGCCAATGAAATGGCGAGAGCGCGAAAATTGTTTGGCGAGCGGCGGAAGGCGCGGCGTTTCGCGCGACTGCTGGAGCGAACGTTCCGCCTGCGCGCCGAAATTAGAGACTTGCCGGCCGCGGAAACTATCGTTTGCCGCTGCGAGGATGTCGCGTATTCTCGCCTTCGCGAACACACAACGTGGCGCGCGGCCAAACTGCACACGCGTTGCGGAATGGGGCCATGCCAGGGAAGAGTATGCGGGCCAGCGACCGAGTTTCTGTTTCACTGGACGCCAGACTCGGTGCGGCCGCCGGTATTTCCGGTGCGAGTGGAGAGCATGGCGGAGAGCAGTGGGCAGAAAACAGTGGTCAGTGATCAGTGGCCAGTGGCCAGTAAATCAAACCAGTGAAGAGTGAACCAGTGATCAGTGGTCAATAAATCCAGAGACGGTTCACTGATTACTAGCCACTAGCTGCAACTAGCTGCCACTAGCCACTGACCACTGCACTTAGGAGGCTTCAATGAACTGGAAGGGCGTGATGCCCGCGATTACTACTTGCTTCCATGGCGATCTCAGCGTTGACCATGCGTTCATGGGGAAGCATTGCCGGTGGCTGCTGGACAACGGTTGCGCTGGAATTGTTGCGCTGGGATCGTTGGGAGAAGGCGCGACGTTGACATTCGACGAGAAGGTTGAAATTTTGCGGACGTGCGTGGGTGCGATTGGTGGGCGCGGCCCGGTGGTGGCGGCGATTTCGGCGCTTTCGACAGTCGAAGCTGTGGCGCTGGCGAAAGCCGCTGCGGACGCGGGATGCGACGGGCTGATGGTTCTGCCTCCATATGTATATAAAGGAGACTGGCGCGAAATGAAGAGTCACGTGGCGGCGGTGTTCGATGCCACTCCACTGTCTTGCATGCTCTACAACAATCCTGTGGCGTACGGGACCGACTTTCTGCCGGAACAGATTCAGGAACTCGCGGAGGAGCATGAGAACCTTGCGGCAGTGAAAGAATCGAGCATGGATGTGCGGCGGGTGGCGGCGATCCGCGCGCTGCTGGACCGGCGACTCGAAATCTGCGTGGGAGTCGACGATGCGGTGGTGGAAGCGGTGAGCATGGGAGCGACGGGATGGATCGCCGGCCTGGCCAATGCGCTGCCGCGCGAATCGGTGGAGTTGTTCAACTGCGGAATCGGCGGAGAAAGGGAGAAGGCGTTCGAGTTGTATCGCTGGTTCTTGCCGTTGCTGCGCATGGACACGGTTCCAAAGTTTGTGCAACTGATCAAATTGGTGCAGGCGGAAGTGGGCATGGGGAATTCGCGGGTACGGCCGCCGCGGCTCGAACTAGTCGGCGAAGAACTTGAGCTCACGAGAAAAATTATTCATGACGCATTACAGGCGAGACCGCAGGCGGTAAGCAGCTAGGAAAGCTCTGATTGCTCCGAAAGCGAAAACACAGGGTCCCTCGACTGCGCTCGGGATGACAGAAGTGAGCTAGGTCAGAGTTTTCTTAGGCAATCGCAAGGCGAAATCAACTGGGGCATCACAGGTGCTATGGCAAAACTTTCTGGGAGATCGTTGATCGGGCTTCGCGAAGGCGTCGACGCGGGTGAGATTTTTTACGCGGCGAATCCCGCTACCGGCGAGCAGTTGCAGCCTGGCTTCGCGTCGGCCACAACCGAAGAAGTGGAACTTGCGGTGAGGTTGGCGGCCGAGGCTTTCGAGGTTTACCAGCGTGTGCCGGGAGGCGAGCGCGGTGCATTCTTGCGCAAGATTGCCGAGACGATTGAGTCGATTGCCGGCGACGTGATCGAACGAGCCGCACAGGAAACGGCTTTGCCGCAGGGGCGCTTGCAGGGAGAAACCGCGCGCACTTGCGCGCAGCTTCGATTGTTCGCGCAGGTGGTGGAAGAAGGATCGTGGGTGCAGGCACGCATCGACCGGGCGGCGCCCGAGCGCAGGCCGCTGCCCAAGCCCGATATCCGGTCGATGCTGCGGCCGCTGGGTCCGGTGGTGGTGTTCGGCGCCAGCAATTTTCCGCTGGCATTTTCGGTTGCGGGAGGAGATACGGCATCCGCACTGGCCGCGGGCAATCCCGTAATTTTCAAGGCGCATCCGGCGCATCCGGGTACCGGCGAGTTGGTGGGACGCGCGATCCAGCAGAGTGTTCGCGAGTGTGGCTTGCCGGAGGGCGTGTTCTCTCTTTTGTTCGATGCGGGCACGCAGGTGGGGACGGCGCTGGTGAAGCATCCGCAAATCAAAGCCGGCGGGTTCACCGGATCACGAGGAGCAGGCCGAGCGCTGATGGACATTGCGGCGGCGCGTGAGGAGCCGATTCCGTTTTATGCGGAGATGAGCAGCACTAATCCGGTGTTCATCCTGCCTGGGGCGTTGCGGGAGCGGGCGGAGGCCATTGCATCGGGACTGCATGGTTCGTTCACCCTGGGCGCTGGGCAGTTCTGCACGAAGCCGGGCATGGTTTTTGTGCCGGAAGGTTCGGAGGCCGCCGCGTTCGAGCGGAAGTTGCAGGAGTTGGTGAATGCGGCGACGCCGTTTCACCTGCTGACGCGAACGATTCACTCGTCGTATGACTCGGCGATTGCCGGGCGAAAAAAAGATGCGAAGCTGATTGCAGCGGGGCAGGCCGCGGCGGAGGACGCGAGTTTCGTCGCGAGCGCGGCTTTGTTTGAGACCGACGCCGCATCGTTTCTGAAATCCGGTCTGGATGCTGAGATTTTTGGTCCCACGACTCTGTTGGTGCGGCATAGCAGGCGCGAGCAAGTGCTGGCTATCGCTCGCGGGCTGGAAGGCCACCTGACGGCTACGATTCACGGAACAGAAGACGACCTGCGCGAGTTTGCGGACCTGCTGGCGATTCTGGAGAACAAGGTGGGACGGCTCGTGTTCAACAGTTTTCCGACGGGCGTGGAAGTCACTCACGCGATGGTGCACGGCGGGCCTTATCCCGCCACTTCGGATGGTCGCTCAACTTCGGTGGGAAGCGCGGCGATCTTTCGATTCGCGCGTCCGGTGTGCTACCAGGGATTTCCCGATGGCGCGTTGCCCGATGCGTTGAAAGATACGAATCCGCTGGGCATTTGGCGAATGATTGACGGCGAGATGACGCGACACCGTGCCTGAGCCATCCCGTCGCGCATCGGAAGCAACTCATTAAACTCCTCAACTCTGACTCGGGTCGAGGGCGATATACTTTAGGCCGCTTTCGACTCGGACAATCCGCATTTTCCTTATCAATGACTTCTCGATCATGGCTTTTCCTTGCAGCAATTGCGGCGGTGATATTGGTTCGGGCTTATACCTATGTGGCGAAGCGGCACGGGCACCTATTTTTTGAACCTGCGAGCGGACCGTCAGTGTGGAATCCGTACCAGCTTGTACTGGCCAGCTTTCTGACACTGTTTGCGGAGTTGGCGTTCATTCGATGGATTGCGGTCGAAATTCGCGTCTTCGCCTACTTCAAGAACCTGGCACTGCTGTTGTGCTTCATTGGGTTTGGCTTGGGGTGCGCTCTGGCTCGCCAAACAATTCGCTGGCCTGTTTACCTTAAGAGTTTGCTGGGATTGCTGTTGGTCGTGCGGCTGCCGTGGCACAGCGGAAAGGCGCTGGAGAGCCTTTCGCAGGGACTAGGAGCTGCCGCGGATCTGGAACTCTGGACGAACGGAAACGTATGGAGCTGGCTTGATCTTCTCGCCGTCGTTCTATTGACCGCCATCTTGTTTCTGCTGCTGGTATGGATTTTCGTGCCCTTGGGACAGATTGTGGGCCGACAGATGAACCTGGCTCCGAGGGTGCTCACGAGCTACTCGTGGAACCTGATAGGAAGCCTGATGGGAATCCTGTCGTTTTTGGCCGTGAGCCGGATGATGCTGCAGCCGTGGGTTTGGCTGGGAATCGTTCTAGCCGGATATGCAATGCTGCAAGCGACCGCGAAGGACCGAGCACTTGTTTTCAGCCTACTGGTTCCACTCGCGTTACTCTTGCACGATCCTTCAAGTCGCGATCATTACACGATCTGGACGCCGTACCAGCAGATTGAGTACTCGCGCTCCTATGCAGCGAATGGCGATTTCGTCGTCGGTGGGCTGAAGGTGAACCACACTGGCTACCAGGCGATCGTGGATTTGTCGGCAGCCTTCCTGGCGCGACATCCTAAACTGCTGAAAGAAGCGCCGAACGAGAATCCTTATAACATCCCTTTTCGATTTGTTAATCCTAAACCGAGTGTTCTGGTTGTGGGGTCGGGAACCGGCGACGATGTGGCAGCTGCCTTACGTTACAACAGTTCGTCGGTAGACGCGGTCGAGATTGATCCGGCCATCCTGGCCCTCGGCAAGCGCGAGCATCCCGAACACCCTTATGACTCAGCGGTGGTTTCGGTGCATCAAACGGACGCCCGCGCCTTTCTGAAACGAAGTTCGCGACGGTACGACTTGGTGCTGTTTGGATTGCTGGATTCTCACACTCAGTTTTCCGACTACTCCAACATGCGGATTGACAACTTTGTTTACACCATGGAGTCGTTCCGCGAGGCGCGGGAACATTTGAATCCTGACGGGATCCTGTTCTTGAAATTCGCAGTGGACCGCCCGTGGATGGGGCGGCGTCTATTCGAGATGCTGCAACAAACATTCGGCAGGCCTCCGATTGTTTTTTGGGCTGGCTCGAGCTACACACCGGCAGCCGTTTGTTTTGCAATTTCGGGTGGCGGACAGGTCGAAAATGCGCTGGCACGCGATGCGACCCTGGCCGACTTCGTGTCCCGCAATCGGTTCGCGACTGATTCCAGCGACGTGCCGGTCGCCACCGATGACTGGCCGTACCTCTACCAGCGGGATCGAAGCGTACCGCGGACATACCTGGCGCTCGGGGTGCTCGTCATCCTCGTGACCCTGGGCCTCTATTGCACAATTCCGGAAGCTCGCCAGCAGGCACCGTCGCTGTTCTTCTTCAGCATGGGCGCTGGTTTTATGCTGCTGGAGACTTAGGTGATCAGCCGGCTGGCGCTCTATTTCGGCACTACATGGCAGGTGAATGGAATCGTGATCTCGGTCTTGTTGACCGCCCTACTGATCGCGAATCACGTCGCCGAATTTCTTCCGGAGTCGCTGTCAAGAATATGGATCGTCTTGCCGTTGTTAGCGGGCTTGATCGCCGCATATTGGATTCCGTTCCAGCGAATTCCGGGTCCGCCAGCCGTTATCGGTGCGATGGTGGCATCTGTCTTTTCCGTGCCCGTGGTATTTGCTGGACTGTTATTTTCGTTGGAATTCCGACGGGTAGCGACGCCGGCGGCGGCTCTGGGCGCCAATGTGCTGGGCGCTGCAGTTGGAGGTTTGTTGGAGAATTTTTCTCTTCTTCTGGGAATGCGGGCGCTGCTGCCCATTACGGCGGGAATCTATTGCGTGGCTGCCATCGCTGTGGGGCAGCGGCTCCGCAGACGAAGTGGAGGCTAGATCTGGTAGTCCAGATCGTCCATGATTCTCTGCATCGATTCGGAGACGGGCTCGCTTCTTGATGCGGAACCTTCGAGTTGCTGGACGCGTTCACGCAGTTTGTGCACTTCGGTCGCCACCGAAGCCAGCGCTTCCGAAAGAGGATCGTTGATCTGTTTAGGATCAGTGATGACCACGCGTTTGCCTTCGCGGAAGATGATGTGTCCGGGCACTCCGACGACGGTGGAATCTTCGGGAACGTTGCGCAGCACGACCGAACCGGCGCCGATGCGGCAATTCTTTCCGACGGTAATGTTGCCCAGAATTTTTGCGCCGCCGCCGACGACCACGCCGTCTTCGAGGGTAGGATGCCGCTTGCCGTGCTCCTTGCCGGTGCCTCCCAGGGTCACGCCCTGGTAGAGAGTAACGTCGTCGCCGACGATGGATGTTTCTCCGATGACCACGCCGAGGCCGTGATCGATGAACAGGCGACGGCCGATCTTGGCTCCGGGATGGATTTCAATTCCGGTGAGAAAGCGCGCGGCCTGCGAGAAGAATCGTCCCAGCAGAAAAAGGCCGTGATTCCACAGCCAATGATTGATGCGATAGAACCAGACGGCATGCAGGCCGGAGTAGCACAAGAAAACTTCGAGGCGAGAGCGGGCGGCGGGATCGTGCTCCAGCACGTTAGACACGTCTTCGCGAATTAGCGAGACCAGGTGCGGCATGAGTCACTGGCTTAAAACAAATTTAGACAAAACGATTTGGAATAACACTTGAATCAGTTATGCCGGAATCTCTGCCGTGGGAATCTGCAATGCCTTATCCCGCAATTCGGAAAACAGGATGCTGCTCAAATAGCGTTCGCCGAACGATGGCAGGATGACCACGATCAGCTTCCCTTTATTTTCCGGACGTTGCGCCACTTTCAACGCCGCGACCACCGCGGCTCCCGATGAAATTCCCACGAGGAGGCCTTCTTCGAGGGGAAGGCGTCGCGCCATAGCGATGGCGTCGTCGTTGGTCACAGTGATGACTTCGTCGATGTAGTCGCGCCGCAGGATGCTGGGAATAAATCCGGCGCCGATGCCCTGAATTTTATGCGGCGAAGGCTTGCCGCCGGAAAGCACGGCGCTGTCGGCGGGCTCGACGGCGACGGCTTTGAACGAAGGCTTCTTGGGCTTGATGTACTGGCAAATTCCGGTGATGGTTCCTCCGGTGCCCACGCCAGAGACGAGAATGTCGGCGCGGCCATCGGTGTCGTTCCAGATTTCCGGGCCAGTGGTTTCAAAATGAATTTTCGGATTGGCGGGATTGTCGAACTGCTGCAGCATGTAACCATCGGGAGTGTTAGCGAGAATTTCTTTGGCTTTGAGAATCGCTCCGGTCATGCCGCGCGGGCCGGGCGTGAGAACGATCTCGGCGCCGAAAGCCAGCAGGAGCACACGCCGCTCGAGGCTCATGGTGTCGGGCATGATGAGCACCAGCTTGTAACCTTTTACCGCAGCGACGAAGGCGAGACCGATGCCGGTGTTGCCGCTGGTGGGTTCGATGAGCGTGGTTTTGCCGGGATGAATTTTTCCATCGCGCTCGGCCTCAACAATCATGCTTACGCCGATGCGGTCTTTGACGCTGGCCAGAGGATTCTGGCTTTCGAGTTTCGCAACTACTTCGGCGACACAACCTTTCGTGACCTTGTTCAGTCGTACGAGTGGAGTGTGCCCGATTAGTTCCGTGACATCGTTGGCGATTCTCATAATTGATCCTGCCTTCTCAGCTTTCGCGGCGGATTGCAGCGACGATGATTGATTCCAGTAATAGTACCAATGTGCTGGTGTATCGACGAGGCGAGAAATTACGCCCGCAGACCTCGTTGGAACATAACGACCCATACCCAATTTCTTGACAACTGGACGTTAGCAGACCTGGTCCACCGAGCAGACGGTGGCTATCACGTGCAAAGGGCGCGCGCGCGCGAGCGCGGGGAGCGATACTCGTACACCTTCCCTTTGTTTTCTTATCGATGCATCACGTCGTAGGTTACCGCGCCGGCGGAGCTTCCGATGTTTACCATGGAGGCCATGCGCTCCAGCTTGTGGTGGCCAGTTTTATGGAAGAAGTAGCTGATGCTGATGACTCCGGCGGTTTCTCCGATAAAGTTGACCGCCAGACCCGCCGAGGAGCGGCCGAAGATCCTGACCACCGGATTTAGTTCCTGGCCGCCGCTTTGCAGGTTAGCGCGGGTTATGGCGAAATCGGCGCCGTTGAGCGCTGCGGCGGCTACGAAGAGCGCGGTGTTTTGCTTGTCCCAGAATCGGTGCTGCTCGCCGATGGAGGCTGACGGTACTACGAAGGAGCGGGTCGAGGACTCGACGAACGGGGTGGGCGCAGCCGGATCGGCCGATGCGAGGGGTGCCTGCGCATGTATGACGGGGGAGATTGCGGCGCTTGCCAGCGCGAGGGCGCTGAAGCGAAAGAATTCAGAGAATTTGCGGAGTGTCATAGGTGCGCGCCGAGTCGGCGTGCACATAGGGAAGGGGCAATCGGGCATCCACCTCCAGGGCATTAGAATCGCGCCAAGAGACTGATAATTAGGGAGTTAGTTTGTATTTCTCATTAGAACCGCGGATCGCTGCGCAGTCTTTTGCACGTCCGGGTCGAGGGTTTTACCTTTGCTACGCCTACTTCTTATAGACCACGCCGCCCTTCATTACGAAGGCGACATTCTGGAGTACGGCAATGTCTTGCAGCGGATCGCCGGGCACTGCAATCACGTCCGCCAGATAGCCAGGCTCCAGTTCTCCGATCTGCCCTTCCCAATCCAGCAGCTTTGCCCCATTGAGCAGGTCGGCTTGCAGCACCGCCAAAGGCGACATGCCATATTTCACCATCAGAAAGAATTCGCGCGCCTGCGTGCCATGAGGAAACGGGCCTACATCCGATCCGACGGCCATGGGCACTCCGGCTGCGACCTGCTTCTTGAATTCCTCAACTTTAATGTCGAGCACCTGATGTTCGCGTGCGCCCTGCGCGGGGTTGGCGGCGTGATCGGCAAAATATTCGAAGATAGTGAACGTGGGAACCGCGAAAATTCGCTTCTCCTTCATCAGGCGAATGGTCGCGTCGCTCAGCTGGTCGGCATGGTCGATCGAAGCGACTCCCGCTTGTGCGGCGAAGAGCGTCCCGGGTTCTCCCGTGGCATGGACCGCTACATGACGACCCACTCGCGCGGCTTCTTTGACCGCAGCTTCCAGTTCTGCCTCGGTGTATTGATACGGGGTCGTGAATTTTCCATTCTTAACCGAGTCTGGTCCGGTCTCATAAATCTTGATGAAGTCGGCGCCTTCTTTGAACTGCTGGCGCATCACCGCGATCAGTTCGTCCGAATTGTTGGCATAGTTCGCGTTGGGCAGAACGTGCTGTGCCGGGTTGTAGCCGATAGCGTCCTCGTGGCCGCCGAGGATGTTGATCGCGTTGCCGCTGATGCGCAGCCGGGGGCCGGGAATGCGACCTTCGTTAATTGCGTTGCGCACTGCCGTGTCGGCCGATCCGGCGCCTTCAGTACCCATGTCGCGCTCCGCGGTGAAGCCGGCCATTAGGTCGTCCCGCGCCGCCAGAGTAGCCGTAATGGTGCGCTGCGGCACTGATTCCTCCACCGTCTGCAAATCTTCCGCGCCCGGATGCAGGAAAAGATGGACGTGGGCATCAATCAGCCCGGGAAGCAGCGTGCGATCCCCCAGGTCTATGACTTCCACCTCGGCAGGATGCCGGACTGACGAGCCTACCTCGACGATGCGTTCGCCCTGTACCAGGATCTCTGCCGGTTTGACCACGCGCCCAGACTTCACATCCAACAAGCGCGCGGCATGCAGCACAATCCCGTGGGCTGCCGGCGCTTGAGTTTGACCTGCGGCGTGCAGGGCGCAAGTCAGAAAAAGTGAGATGAAAACTGAAATTCGGGTAGTCATATGGCCCGCGATGGTACCACCTGGAATCGCGGGATGCCAAAAGACCCGTCTCCCGCTGTGATTCAGATCACAAATTACGGTAAGACAGGTCACACCCAAACTTCTATTTAGCGGCGAAACTCAATCATCTTATGAACGAGTTCAGCATCCTGACGAATCGCAAGCGCGCCTTGATCGCGCTGATCCACTCGGTCGTGTTTCTGGGAATTGCGATGCACGGTTTCGCATCGCCGAAGGTGGGCATTGTCGTTCCCGGCGCGGCGCCGGCGTCCGACATTGTTCTCATTGTGATCTATCTGGTGGTCGCATCGATTCTGAGCTGGCTGGTGAGCATCTCGCGTTGTGCGCGGGAACGAGTTTATTTTGCGCTGTGTGTGGGAAGCGCGTCCTTTGGGTTGCTGCGGACCACGTTCGGAGATGTTGCGCTGCCGGTCGCGCAGTATATGCGCGTGATCCTGCTGACTTCGGCGGTTGCACTGGGTGCGTTGATTCTTCGTTCGTTCTCGCGCCCGGTGGCCGAAGAAGTTCTCACCGACTGAATTCCCCCTGAAAAAGAAAGCCGCCCGGGAAAAGAACCCCGGGCGGCGATTCATGGATGCCGGGCGAGGCCGGCCTTGGAGCTCTACGAAAGGAAGAATTCCCGGGTCAGCGCGGCCCAATCTTCGTCGGGCATGTGCGCGGTGAGGTCATCGACCGCCACGCCGCCATCCTGAGCGAGCGCGCCTACCGCCATCGGCATTCTGTTCTGCAAGTGGAGCGCGGAGGATTCGGTCCACAACCGTGCCAGCGTGCCGCCCATGAGATTGCGGAAGTTGAGCTTCGAGTCAGGAGCCTGCACGGTCAGGAGCCAGCCTTCGCCGTAAGGATCCTTGCGCGCCACTTCGGGATTTTTGACAACGGCTTCATTGATGTCGGTGACAGTGCCTTCGATTGGCGAGACCATGTCCACCGATTTGCCGTCGCGGAAGATGGTCCAGATCTTCTGACCTTGGCGAACCCAGCGTCCACGCTGCGGCAGAGAGATGCTTCCGATCTTCCCAACCAGCTTGGAGGCGAAGTCGTCCATGCCCACCCGTACCAACTCGCGGCTCTCGCTCAGAGCCCAGGTGTGTCCGGCATGGTAGCGAACGTTCTCGGGAACCTGGAATCCGGCGACCAGGGCCGGAACCACATGGGATGGAGTTTCGCGGGAAGCAGTTCGAAGGACGGGTTGCTTTGCGGCTTGCTTTTGTCCACGTACGTAATCAATTCCTAGAAAAATTGCGAATGTCAGAAGAACCATGATGACTGTCATAACCCACCTCGCCCGAGTTCCCATTTACTTCTGGGTCACTCACACATTGCTAAAGGCAATCGTCAAGCCAAAGTGCAACGCGGACGCGTGCGGGTCGTGCATCCCGAGTGTTTGGAAGGGGATACAGGAGATCTGGAGGGTGTGGGCTGCGTCGATGAGGAGAATGGCATCACCGATTTTCGATGAGGATCGCAACACGGAATCCAGCAGGTTTCAGACTGTTCGGGCAGGCAAGGTTTTCAAAGGCACATATTTTCAATTGTTTGAGTCGAACCGGGCTACTGATGCGATATGCCTCACACTGCTGCTGCGAAAAACAACGTCGGTCGGGTCAAAATGGCCTGCGGAAACCATGTTGACCAGGGTCACGCGCAAAAGTGATGCGGGTCACGGCTGATAAATCCTTAATTATTGAAAATGTTAGCGGTCTGAAGCTGCTGAATTTCGCGACAGCCTTCGATCTGTTGAGGTAAGCAGCTTGTGCGGTCCGTTTCCCGTTTGCGGTTACGCCGGTAATCGCTCCTTTACTGCCTCAGTCAGATCAGGCGTTGATTGAAACCAGCTTCGGGGCGCTGGTCGAGGCGCGGAGAAATCCTTCATGAGCAAAGCACTTTTATACGATTCCACCCTCTGCATCGGCTGCAAGCAGTGTGAAGTAGCTTGCGCCGGACAGAACAAACTTCCTTACGACGACACTATCGCCGCCGAACAAATCCAATCGGACCACAAAATGACGGTCGTGCTCACTCGCAACGACAAGTTTATGCGGAAGTTGTGCATGAACTGCAACGACCCTACTTGTGCTTCGGTTTGCCCGGTGGGCGCACTGCAGAAGACGGCACTCGGGCCGGTTACTTACGACGCGTCGAAATGCATGGGATGCCGTTACTGCATGGTGGCCTGTCCCTTCAGCGTGCCCAAATACGAATGGAGCAAGCTGGTTCCCAAGGTGCAAAAATGCACGATGTGTCCCGATCGCGTGGCCAAGGGAAAACCGACGGCGTGCGCGGAAATTTGTCCCACGGGCGCCACCAAATTTGGCGAACGCGATGAGTTGATTGCCGAAGCGCAAAAACGGATTCGCGACAATCCGGGCACCTACATCGACCATATTTACGGGCTCGAAGAGGTGGGGGGGACGTCGGTTCTGCTGCTCTCTGCCGTTCCGTTTGAGACTTTTGGATACCGCTCCAACCTTTCGAAGGATCCGATGCCCATGCTGACTTACCGGGTGCTATCGCATATTCCGGACTTTGTTCCGCTGGGGGGAATGGTGCTGGGCGGGATCTGGTGGATCACCCACCGGCGGGAAGAGGTCGCTTTTGCAGAGAAAAAACCGGCGGATACGAATGCCGTCAACAAGAATGGGAGGAAGTCATAATGGCCCGCACCACGCCGTTCAAGCTCACGTTCTGGAAGCTTGTTTTTCTTTTCCTGATGGCCGCCGGTCTATACGCTACCTTCATCCGCTTCACGCAAGGTCTGGGCGCGTCGACGCACCTCAGCGATCAGTTCCCCTGGGGAATCTGGATCAGCTTTGACGTGCTGTGCGGGGTAATGCTGGCCGCGGGGGGATTCACTCTTACGGCGGCAGTTCACATTCTCAACATCAAGCGCCTGCACTCGATCATCCGGCCGACGATTCTCACCGCATTCCTCGGGTACATCCTGGTTTGCGCGGCGCTGATGTTCGACCTGGGCAAGCCCTACAACATATGGCATCCGCTGATCATGCGGAATCCGCATTCGGTGATGTTCGAAGTGGCGTATTGCGTAATGCTTTACACCGCGGTGCTGGCGCTGGAGTTTTCGCCGATTGTACTGGAGCGCTTCAACCTGCAGAAGCCGCTGAAGGTCGTCCGAGCCATTTTGATCCCGCTGGTGATTTGCGGCGTGATTCTGTCGACACTGCATCAATCCTCTCTCGGCACGTTGTATCTGATCGTTCCAGAAAAGCTATACCCGTTGTGGTACACGCCGCTGCTGCCAGTATTTTTCTTCTTGTCGGCGATTGCGGTTGGATTGGCGATGACCATTTTCGAATCGTCGCTGAGTTCCAAACATTTCGGACTGCAGCTGGAATTGCCGGTTCTGCAGGAACTCGGGCGGGTGCTGGTGGTGGTGCTGGGAGTCTATGCGATTTTGCGCTTCGAGGACCTGGCGAATCGCGGCGTACTCAAACTGGCGCTGCATCCGGGATACGAGATGTATATGTTCTGGCTGGAGATGGCGCTCTGCATCATCCTCCCCCTCGGCCTATTGGTGCAGCCCAGAGTCCGGGCGAGTGCCAACGGGCTCTATTTGTCGGCTGTGCTGGTGGTTCTCGGATTTATCACCAATCGCATGAACGTGAGTATCACGGGCTTCGAAGGATCGACGGGTGTGCGGTACTTCCCCAAGTGGACGGAATTGGCGGTGACGGGCGCGATTATCGCTGCCGGGTTCGCTCTCTTTGGCCTGGCTGTGAAGTACCTGCCTATCTTTCCGCAAGAGGAACTAGCGCAGGAGACGGTGACCGAGCCAGAGGCAGCTCTGCAGGACATTTCAGCGGTCATGGAAAATGCAGGAGACTGAGCCAACTCGCAGTCGCTGGGTCCGCCTGACTTTCACTCTAAGTGCGAAGCTGAACATACTCTTGCTTGGGGCCGTGATTGTGATCTTCGCCCTGCTGGGCTATTTGAACGTCCGGCTGCACCGCCAGCATTTGGAGCAGAACACCCTGATCAGCGCCGAACGCGTCAGCGACGTGATCAAACACAGCACCACGGAATACATGCTGCGCAACGATCAAGAGGGCCTGCACCACCTGATTCGGACTATGGCGTCGGAACCGGGCGTGGAGAAGATCCGCATCTTCGACCAGGAAGGCCGGATCACGTACACCACGGACTCAGTCGAACAGAATCATGTGGTCGATAAGACTGCAGAGGCCTGCTATGCCTGCCATGCCCAGTCGCAGCCGCTGGCGCGGCTGAACCGGCCCGACCGATTTCGTATTTATCGCAACGCCGCGAAAACCCGCGTGCTCGGCATCATTACGCCAATCGAAAATCAGCCTGCGTGTTCGAACACTGCCTGCCACGCGCATCCGGCGGAGCAGCGGATCCTGGGCGTTCTGGACACCAATCTTTCGCTGGCCAAGAACGATGTGCAGGTCGCGGAAAGCAGCCGGCGAATGATCGTTTACACGGGCTGCGCGCTGATGACGATTGCCCTGCTGAGCTCGTTTTTTATCTGGCAAGTTGTGGCCCGGCCATTGAAGGCGCTCGAACGCGGCACGGAACGCCTGGCGGCTGGTGATCTGGGCCACCAGATCGAAGTGAGTTCCCACGACGAAATCGGCGACCTCGCCAGTTCGTTCAACAGCATGAGCCGCCAGTTGCTGGCCGAACGGAACGAGAACGTTACGTGGACTCGCACCTTGGAGGAGCGGGTGGAGCGCAAGACGGGGGAACTGAAACGCGCCCACGAGCACGCGCTGCACACCGAGAAGATGGCGTCGCTCGGCAAGATGGCGGCGGTGCTGGCGCATGAGATCAACAATCCACTATCCGGCATTCTTACCTATGCCAAGCTCCTGCATAAATGGATTGAGCGGGAGGACGGCGAACGCAAGCATCATCAGGAGATATGTGACTCCCTCGACCTGATCGCGTCGGAGAGCAGGCGCTGCGGAGATCTGGTGAAAAATCTCTTGGCGTTTTCCCGCACGACCCCCATGAACCTGCAGCCGGCGAATCTGAACCAGGTTGTGGAGCGGTCGCTGCACCTGGTGCAGCACCAGTTCGATTTGGCGGGAATTCAGGTGCAGTCCCAGCTTGATTCCGATCTACCGCCGGTGGTGTGTGACGCCGCGCAGATTGAACAGGTAATTCTGGCGCTGATAATGAATGCGCTGGATGCCATGCCGCAAGGCGGCAATCTGTGGATTACCACCAGCTTCGCCCACGATCCCGACTACGCCCGCATCGTTGTGCGCGATGACGGCGCCGGCATCCCCACCGAAATATTGCCGCGAATTTTTGAACCATTCCTCACCACAAAAGAGACTGGACGCGGCGTTGGGCTGGGTCTGGCCATCAGCCGCAGCATTCTGGAACGACACCGCGGGAACATCGAGGTGCAATCCGAGGTTGGGCGTGGAACGACTTTCACCGTGACTTTGCCGTGGGGGGTGGAAAAAGAAAAGAGCGCTCATTCCCCGGTCAGCGAAATTGCCGTCAGCGCGAGCGGGAGGTGACGAAGGTGGAATCACAAGGAAAGCTATTAATTGTCGATGACGAACTCAGCGTTCGCGATTCGCTGGGAAAATGGTTTCGCGAAGAAGGCTATGAAATCGGAACTGCGGAAAGCGCGAGTGACGCACTGACGCGGATGGCCGAGAATAAATGGGATCTGGCATTGCTCGATATTAAGATGCGGGGCACGGACGGGATTGAACTGCAGCGGCGCCTGCACGAAATGGATCCCGACCTCATCGTTATTATGATGACCGGGTACGCGTCGGTGGAAACGGCGGTCACGGCGCTGAAGAATGGCGCGTATGACTATGTGAGCAAGCCGCTCGACCCGGACGAGATTGCCCATCTGGTAAAAAAAGCGCTTGCCCATCGCCGGGCGGAGAAAGAGAACGTGCAACTGCGCGAGACGGTCGCGGAGATCACGCGTCCGGGCGATCTCGTGGGCCAGAGTCCGGCCATGCGCAAGGTCTTCGACGCCATTGAGACCGTAGGGCCAACCGACGCGAACGTACTGATTACTGGAGAGAGCGGAACTGGTAAAGAGCTAGTTGTGCGGGCGATTCACGCCGCCAGCCTGAGGAGGTTTCATCCGCTGGTCGTCATTCATTGCGGTGCATTGACGGAAACGCTGCTTGAGAGTGAGCTTTTTGGCCACGAAAAAGGCGCGTTCACCGGGGCGCAGTATCGCAAGAAGGGAAAGTTCGAAATCGCGGAAGGCGGCACGGTGTTTCTTGACGAAATTGGCGACATCAGCCTGAAGACGCAAACCGACTTGCTGCGCGTGCTGCAGGAGCGGGAGATCACACGCGTGGGCGGAAACCAGGTAATCAAAGTCGATTTTCGTTGCGTGGCCGCCACCAACAAGAATCTCGAAAGCATGATCGAGGAGGGCACGTTCCGTCCCGACCTTTTCTACCGGCTTAATGTTTTCCGCATTGAGCTGCCGCCGTTACGGGAACGGCGGGAGGACATTCCTCCGCTGGTGGAGCATTTTGTGCGGAAGTTCGCACTGGCCATGAACAAACACGTGACCCGGATTGCGCCGGGCGCAATGGACCAACTGCAGCAGCAACCGTGGATGGGCAACGTTCGCGAGCTGGAAAACTCCGTGGAGCGCGCCATGGTCGTTGCCCAGGAGCCCGAACTAGGCGAGCAGGATTTCATTTTCAAAGCGCCGCCCGCGCCGGCCGCGGCCGGCAAGAGTCTGGATGAAATCGAGCGAGCCCACATCCTGCAGATCCTGGAAGAATGCGGCGGCAACCAGAGCCGGGCCGCCGATGTGCTCGACATCGACCGGGTTACGCTCCACCACAAGCTCAAGCGTTATGGCTGGACGCGCACTCAGGTTGAAAGCCGCAACTGAAGTTTGCTGTCGCGGCTCCATAACTGCGCCCATGGTCTGGCTTGAATGAACACGCTCCTTCTGCTTCCGGTCGGTACGATCGACAGCTCGGTTCTGCTGGACTTGCGCGCTGCGATTCTGAAGCGTCTTGATATCGCGTGCGAGATTCTGGCGTTCCGGCTGGATCCTGCGCCGTCGTATCATCCCGAACGCCAGCAGTATCATTCTTCTGAAATCTTGCGGCGCATGCAGGGGTTTGTGCGTCATGGAGATTGGCGGCTGCTCGCCGTCACTGATGTCGATCTCTATATCCCCATCCTGAAATATGTATTCGGAGAGGCCCAAATGGCGGGCCCTTGCGCAGTGGTTTCCATCTACCGACTGCGCCAGGAGTTTTACGGCCTCGGCGTGGACGCCAAGTTGCTTAGCGAGCGACTGCTCAAGGAGTGCATCCACGAACTGGGACATACGCTGGAGCTTCGCCACTGCCAGGACTACAGCTGCGTGATGGCGTCGGCGCATGCCGTGGAGTGGATTGACCTGCGAGAAGATAGCTTCTGCCAGTCCTGCCGATTGCAGATTGACGCAAAGTTGAAGCCCTCGACTGCTGGAAGATACTTCTAGGCCGGCATCCCGTCGCTCCAACCTCAACCCCGGCCGTCGTAGTACACTTTTCGGCATGATGCCAAGACACCCCACAAGAGTATTCGTAGTCGCACTTTTGAGCCTCACAATCGGTGGCATGGCCTTCGCGCAGGCCGGCAAGAGACATGAGCAAGCCGTTCAGCAGAAACCTTTTGGTACGCAGGATGGGAGGCCCATCACCTTGTACACCCTCACCAACGCAAACGGTATGGAAGTGGATGCGATGAACTACGGCGGCATCATCGTGTCGATTCGAGTGCCAGACCGCAAAGGCCAGCTTGCCGATGTTGTGCTGGGTCACGAGAATCTGGAGGGATACATTCCCAATCCTCCGTACCTTGGCGCCATCGTCGGGCGCTATGCCAATCGCATTGCCAACGGAACTTTCACCCTCGACGGAAAGACTTACAACTTGCCGAAGAACGATGGGCCGAACACGCTGCACGGCGGCGTCGACAAGACTTTCAATAAGGTGGTGTGGGACGGGGAGCCGCTGAAAGGCAAAGCGGGCGTGACTTTCACCTATCTCAGCAAGGATGGCGACGATGGCTGGCCCGGCAATCT
The DNA here is from genome assembly GCA_963708335.1 of uncultured Acidobacteriaceae bacterium. Lineage (GTDB taxonomy): Bacteria > Acidobacteriota > Terriglobia > Terriglobales > Acidobacteriaceae > Sulfotelmatobacter. Next base: position 2,138,772 of record OY970205.1, read on the forward strand.
GAAGGTTCGAGTGACTTATACATTGACTAACGACAACTCGCTGGTCATTGACTACGAAGCTACAACCGACAAAGCTACGCCGATTAATCTGAGCCAGCACAGTTACTTCAACCTGGCGGGCGAAGGTAACGGCGACATTCTGAATCACGAACTCACGCTGAACGCGGACCGTTTTACTCCGGTCGATAAGACTCTGATCCCCACAGGGGAACTTCGGCCGGTCAAGGGAACGCCGATGGATTTCACGACATCGACGAGAGTCGGGGCACGCATCGACGATAACTATGAGCAACTCGTCCTCGGTCACGGCTATGACCACAACTGGGTCATCAACCGGAAGGGCGAAGGACTCGTTCTTGCGGCGCGCATGTACGAGCCGACCAGCGGTCGTGTTCTGGAAGTCTCCACCACGCAGCCGGGAGTGCAGTTCTACACTGGAAATTTTCTGGACGGCAGCGTGATTGGAAAGAAGGGGCACGTTTACAAACGGCGTTACGGCTTCTGCCTGGAGACGCAGCATTTCCCGGATTCGCCGAATCATCCGGATTTCCCGAATACGATCTTGAGGCCGGGGAAGGTGTTCCGGGAGAAAACGGTGTTTAAGTTTTCGACGAAATAATAATAATCGACAATGGCGAGTTAACCCCGGCGGACGAATGCGTCCGCCGCTACGTTAAGCTCGGCTTCGCCTTCGCTTGACAGCCGAGGCGGCTGTCGCTACACGCGGAGGCGGCTGTCGCTACGTGAGATCAATCGCCGCGCAACTCTTCTACCAGCGCCTTGTCTACGCGCTTCTGATGGTCGGCGGTGAGTTTCTTTCCGCGGGAGGTCAGATAGAACGTATCGATCGCCATCTGCCCTTCAGTATCGATCAGCGCGATCTCGATATTGCAGGCCTGATCGGAGAGGCACGAGGCGATGCGGTGCAGCAGGCGTGGGCGGTCCTGCGTGATGACTTGGACCAGAGTGCTGGTCGAGGAACTGGAATCGTCAAAGTCAATTTTGGTTTCTACTTTTACTTTCGCGATCGTCCCTTTTTCCGCGCGCTGGCGGTCGCGCAACATCTTCTCGAGATCGGCCTCGCCGAGCAGCACGCTGGCGACGCTGCGACGGAAACGGTCCCACTCCGAAAGATTCAATTCGAGGGTGCGGAAGCGGTCGGTAAAGTAGAGGGTGTCGACGACCGTTCCGAGTTCATTGGAGAAAGCATTGGCCTTCACGATGTTCATGCCCCAGGCCGCGAGCACGCCCGCCAGCTTGGCAAATAGAAACGGCCGGTCGCGGGTGACTAGGGTCAGCTCGTACCAGTGCCGCCCACGTTTCAACTCGACTTGCACGGGGTCTTCGCCAAGTTCGTCAGCCATGGCCATGTGGCGCATGACTTCTTCGGCGGAGTGCACCAGCAAATAGCGTTGCGGAAAGCCCTCGAGAAATTCTTTGAACTTGCTGCTGGTCACGGGCGCGAGCGAGCGCAGACGGGCCAGCTTTTCATCGTTCACATCGGCATGCACGCGCTGGTCGGCGCTACGGTTCAGGTAGTTTTCGGCGCCCATGTAGAGTTGCCACACGTTCTCGGCCTTCCACGGCGTGAGCGCCTCGGGATTCACTGCCTTGATGTCGGCGTAGGTGAGCAGGCATAGCATTTTCAGGCGCTCGGGCGTGCCCACTTTGTTGGCAAACGTAGCGACGGTTTCGGGATTGAAAATATCCCGACGTAATGCCGCCGACATTTCGAGATGGCTGCCGATGAGGAATAAAACGTCCGCACGCTCTTTGGGATCCACGTCCAGGCGGTCCATGGCGTGATTGGCAATTTCGAGGCTGGCCTCCACATGATTGCCGCCAGGGACGCCTTTGCCGGTGTCGTGCAGCAGCAAGGCGAGATAGAGCAGTTCGGGATCTTCGAGTTCGCCGAGCAGTTGAGCGTAACGCTTATCCCATTCGGATTGCGACTGCTTCAAGCGATGCAGGCTCTCGATGGCGAGAAAAGAATGCTCGTCGACGGTGAAGCGATGGTAGAAATCGCGGACTACCAGCGAGTCGATGATCTTCAATTCCGGCAGCAACAGCGTTAACAGACGCAGAGAATGCATGGCGCGCAGCGCATCGGCGGCGTGCGGTTGCAGCAGAGTTTCCTGCAGGTAGAGCCAGAGTTCGGCTCCGCGCGGAGGCATCGATGCGAGCGCGGGAAGCGCTTGCTCGATGCGGTACTCGGTGGTCGCGCTCAACTTGAGGCCGTGATGCGCCATGAAGTGAAACAGGCGCAGAAGAACCTCGGGATCCTGCAACGCCGAAGGCTGCTGTAGAAAGATGAGACCATCCACCACAGAAAAATCCGGCGTGGTAAGACGCGAGCGCCAACTCTGTACCTGGCGGTAGAGGGCAGACCAGGCCTCGGGAATTTCTTCGAGAAGTTGGGTAACGGTGCGCTGCACGGCCCGGGCATGGCCGAAATAGATTCGCATCCAGTCGGCAGGGGAGAGTTCCGCGGAATCCGCAGCGCCGATTCGGAGAGAGGCGGCCTCGTCCTGCGCCTCCCAGCTGAGCGTGTTGTCGTCGCGCCCGTGGCGGAAGTGCAAGAAGCAGCGCGCCGAAATCAGGAAGTCGAGCGCGGCCTCCAGTTGCTTGCGGACCGGGGCACGAAGCGAGCTGGCGTCGGGCCAGTCGTGGAGCTTGTCCATGGCGGAAATCAGCGCCAGCCAGCAGGCGACGTTGCAGTCGCGCAATCCTCCGGGCGCCTCCTTCAAATTCGGCTCCAGGTGATATAGGGTCTGGCCATATTTTGCGTGCCGCTCGCGCGTGACTTCGGCCAGCCCCTGCAGCAGGGCCTTGGATTCTCGCATGACGACTCTTGGAATCACCTTATCGCGGAGGCGCCGGAAGAGATCGTGATCGCCCGCCAGATAGCGGCAGTCGAGAAGAGAGATGGTGAATTCGGTATTGCTGGCGTCGTAGCCGTCGCACTCAGCCAGCGTGCGCGAGGCCGGGCTCAGCTTCAGGCGAAGGTCCCACAATTCCTGAGAAAAGCGGCGAACCGGATCTTTGAACGCCTGCTCGGCGTTGCGATCGCCAAACAGAAAAAGCAGATCGACGTCGGAATAAGGAAAGAGCCACCCGCGGCCGAATCCTCCGGTGGCGACGAGCGCGAAATTGGCGGGCTTGGAAGGATCAGCGGAAACAATGTCGCGCCACAAGCGCGCCAGTATGTCTTCTACCAGACGGGTGCGTTGTGCTATGGCTGCGCGCCCGTCCCCGGAGGCTTCGAACTCCCGCTGAATGCGCGCCGATTCGTCGCTGAGGGAACTCCGCAGTTCGCTGATCAATGAGGACGCTGCCATCATGAATGTAAATTCCCGAGCGGCACGAAGCGCCTGGGGAGGGCCAATCACCACTGCCGATCAGATGCCTTCACTCGCATCCTGGAACCAGCTGGGAACTGCAGCCGGCAGTCGCCACGTTCGTGCCTAAAGAGCTCCCTCGCCGCGCTCGTCATTGCGAATGCGAATGGCTTCATCGACGCGGGAGAGAAAAATTTTGCCGTCTCCGATCTTGCCGGTGCGGGCCGCAGCCAGAATGGCTTGCACTGCTTTTTCGACCATGGCCTCGGCCAGAACCATTTCGATTTTGGTCTTGGGAATCAGATCGACACTGTATTCACGTCCGCGATAGACCTCGGTATGGCCTTTTTGCCGCCCGTGGCCTCGCACCTCGATCACTGTCATGCCTTCCACGCCAATCTCATGAAGAGCAGTTTTCACCGCTTCCAGCTTGGAGTTTTGAATGACCGCCTCGATCTTCGTCATAATGTCGTCAAGTCCTGTTCTGCGTTGGTAAGGCTGTCGACGCTTCAACCGGCTCCAGAAATCTTCCGCCAGCCTCTATGCCGATGCCTCCCAATAATATCCCTCTTCCCCGTGTTGGGAGAGATCCAGTCCCTGCACCTCTTCCTCCTCTGCAATTCGCAGACCGATGGTCACATCCACAATCTTCAAAATCACCAGCGTTCCCACAGCGCCCAAGACCCAGGCAATCACAACTCCGACTAACTGATTCAAGAGTTGATGTGTATTGCCTTCCAGTAGTCCGGAGGGAAGAACATTCCCTTGCGAATCCTTGAAAATGGGATTGATGACACTCACGGCGAAAACTCCGGTGAGCAGTGCCCCCAAGGTCCCGCCAGCCCCGTGCACCCCAAACGCATCCAGCGAATCGTCATAGCCGAACTTCGCCTTCACCTTGGCAACCATCCCGTAGCAAAAGACACCCGCAATCAGGCCAATCGCCAAGGCAGGCATAGGCTGCACAAAGCCAGAAGCGGGAGTGATTGCCACCAGGCCCGCCACCGCGCCGGAAATTCCGCCGAGTACGCTGGGTTTGCCGTTTCGAATCCATTCCGCTCCAGCCCATCCAAGCGCCGCGGACGCGGCTGCAAAGTGCGTCGCTACAAAAGCGCTGGTGGCCAGGCTGCCGGCTGCCAGCGCACTCCCCGCGTTGAATCCAAACCATCCCACCCAGAGCATGCATGCGCCAATGAAGCTCAGCACGACGCTATGCGGAGGCATTTGTTCCTTCGGATAGCCCACGCGCTTCCCGAGATACAAGGCGCACACCAATGCTGAAACTCCCGAAGTAACGTGAACTACCGTCCCACCCGCAAAATCCAGTGTGGGGAATCTTCCGCCCAGCGACGCGTTGAGCAGGCCGCCCTTTCCCCACACCATATGCGCCATGGGGTCATACACGACGACTGACCACAGGATTGTGAACACCAGCATAGCGCTGAACTTCATGCGCTCGGCGAACGCTCCGGCGATCAGAGCCGGCGTAATGATGGCAAACATCAACTGGTAGACCATGAAGGTCTGAGCCGGAATCGTGGCCGCGTAATCAACATCCGGCGACGCTCCTACACCCTTGAGAAAGATATTGTGCAGGCCGCCAATGAAGCTGTTCCCCGAGCCAAATGACAAGCTATAGCCGAACAGCCCCCACAGCACGGTGATGACCGCCATCAGAGCAAAACTCTGCATCATCGTGCCCAGCACATTCTTCTTCCTTACCAGTCCGCCATAGAACAGCGCGAGTCCAGGCCCGGTCATCATGAGGACCAGGGCCGCGCTGGTCAGCATCCACCCATTGTCGGCGGAACTCTTGGCGTCGGCGGCTTGTCGCTCAAGTTTGGCCAACCGAGAATTTATGTCCGTCGCTGGACTTGGAGCGGCCTCTGCATTCTGGGCGCAAACTAGTGGCACCAAAGCCACCACCAGCAGAGCTGTCGCCAGGCCGGCAATCAAGCAACACTTCAACCTTGTCCCTCCTTTGAAGGATTCAAATATGAATCTCGATCCAAGACGCCTCACTGTAACGTCCACGGCAGCTTCACGGAAATCGAAACTATTTATCGTGCCTATCAGGTTTTGTTATTCAAAGGGCTTAGAACTTGAACTGCAGGTCCAATTGGAGGCGGCGCGGAGGCTGGGCGGCGACCGGCTTGCCGAAAAGAGGGGAAGATTGAGTTCCAATGTAAGTCACATAGTTAGGATGGTTCAGCACGTTGAAGGCGTTGAGGGACACGGTGAAGACCCGCGACTCTTTCTTTGCCTTGGTCAGCGGAAAATCGTGAGAGACGTTCAGGTCGAGGTCAATCAGGCCGGGACCGGCCATGGTGTTGCGTGGGACGCCAGCGGGACGGTCATTGAGGATGCCGTCGTGATTGTTGTCGCCGCCGGTAGTGATGTTGACCGGCTTGCCCGAGTACAGGGAGAGCCCTACGCCCATGGTGAAGAATCGTGTGGGCTGCGACGAGGCTAGAAGGTCGAATTTGTGCAGGCGGTCGTTGTCGGAGCGTCCCCAGTCGGCGGCCGCGTCGTAACTATTCTCCGGGAAGAAGGTGATGCCGCTGGTGTTGTTGTAAGTGCGGCTCAGCGTGTATTGGATCTGGCCGGAGAAATACTTGGTAGGTTTTCCGCGAAAAGTCAGTTCGAGCGCGTTTCCCTTTAAATATCCCTCGGACTGCATTTGCCGGTCTTGGCCAAGATTGGGATCGGGCCGCGCAAAATTGCCGGAGATCAGAACGGGCGCATTGGCGTCGATGGAACGAAAAACGTCAATGCCGCGATTGCCAATATAGACCGCGCTGATTGTGCTCTTGGCCGTAACCTGCTGCTCAACGCCGAGGCTGTATTGCAGGGCATAAGGAATGCGGGTGCGAGGGTCGAGAGTGGCCACGCTCGTAGGAATTTGCGACAGCACCGTCGCGTTGATGGGATAGGACACATAAGGCGGATCGACGATGAAGCGCAACAGATTCATGCCATTAAAGTGCAGCAAGTCTCCGATGGGGCTGGGCCCGGTGCGATCGTAAAACATACCGAACCCGCCGCGAATGACGGTTCTGCTTTTGGAACTGGGGGCATAGGCGAAACTGACCCGCGGCGCGAAGTTGTGAGGCTCGTCGTGAAAGTAATTCTGCCAGTAATAGCGCATTCCAAGATAGATGGACAAATTCGGGCGCAAGCGAATGTCATCTTCGACGAAAGCGCAGATAACTTTTTCGAGGAAGGCAACATGGCCCTGTCCGCTCTGAACCAGGTAGGTGGCAGGAGAACTGGCGCTATAGTTGGCAGCGTTTTCGAAGGTATACGTGCCCTGGCGGTTGGTGAAGTCGTCGAGTCCTCGCCGGCTAATATCCGGGATGTCGATGCCGAAACTGAGCTGGTGCTTGCCGTTTGCATAGGTGGCAAAATCGGTGCCATCGAAGTGGTATTCGGTGCGGCGAGTGTCGGCCTGTGCGCCGCCCGCAGTGAACAGGCCTGAGACCGCGATTTGGGCCTCAGGAAGCACGCTCGCGGTGGAATTGTCGTAGTGCCCGACCAGGAATCTGGTTTGGTTCAACCAGTGAGGCGAAAACTGGTGCAGGTAGCTGACATTAATTTCGTGCTCCAGGAAATGGGTGTCGGTGGCAGCGCTAGGGAGGATGGTGCCGCCGACATTGGAGTTCTGGCTGGAACGATGTTCGTAAGAGTAACCGATCCAGAACTGGTCGCCGTTGGCTAAATCGTGGAAGACGCGGCCGGACCCAAAGAAATGGTGCGTGGGATTGGCGATAGTTTGCGCAATCGGACCGAACCCGAGAGACTCGGCCGCCGCAATCGCGTTGACATCGACGATGGCCTGCTGATCGAGGATGTCTTCGTCGAGGGCCAGCAGGAAACTTGTCTTCTTGCTGTGTCCTAGAGGCCCGGTCACCGAGCCTTCGTAATATTGCCGGCTTTCCGGGGGCTTTTCCGTGGCGAAAGCATTCTTCGCGTCGAAGACCGAGTCGCGGGTCATGAAATTTAACGAGCCATGGTAGTTGGGAGTTCCACTTTTTGTGACGATTTCCAGGCGAGCACGTCCGGGGCGCGAAAAGCGCGCAGAGTAGGGATTGTTATTGATCTTCACTTCCTGCACCGCGGAGGGAGTGACACCCGGACCGTTGGCCTCGATTCCATTCACCACCAGGGTCACGCCGTTGGTGCCGGTGGCATTGTCGTCCAAAAATCGTGACATGGTGGTGATGTAGTCCTGATCGAAGACGGGAACACGGTCGAGCGCGTTGCGGTCGATGGCATTGGCGTTCTGGTTTTCGGATGTCTCCGTGCTCACGATAGGAACATCGACCCCGGTGGCGACCGTGAGGGTCTCGGCCTCGACCGAAATCGGCATGACAACGCGGAGCGGGATGAATCGCTTGGCGGAGACCTGGGTCGCAACGCGGGTGTCGCGAAATCCGTCAGCATGAAATTCCAGTGTGTATTTTCCCGGCGCCAAGTTGTCGAGGTGGAACGCCCCGACGGCATCGGTCGCGATCCGCTTCAGAATCTCACCTTTGTTACTCGTCAGGCTAACTTGTGCTTTGGGGATTGCGGCTCCCGAAGGGTCTAGCAAGACTCCACTGACGGAAGAGGCGGGGCCGCGAGTTTCACCCAAGGCCGAACCATCTGCGGCTTGGGCGGCTGCCGAGATCGGCAGCGCCATCCCCAACAGGAGAGCGACTATTCGATAAAGCCGACGAAGGCTCAAGAGCAGGATCCTAGCAGCCAAGGTTTAGTCAGCAAGAGACTAAAGGGTACAAGATGAACCTGAAACGGCTCTGAAAGGCTGTCGCGAAATCCCAATGCAGGGCCAAAGCAGCAACTACAGGATCTCTCCTACGGCCCTTCGGGGATTTTTAGGCAGGTTCTACGGTTTTATACCGATATCACTTAGGTAAAACTACCTAGAGAATTGAGTGGCTTCCGTTTCGAGTGCCAGGAAGCTCATTCCCAAGTGTGCATTGGCCAAGTGGAGGGCCGCAGCTGTGTCTACCGAAACGTCGAAAGCAAGTACTACGCTCCCAGGAAAAGTAGAAAAGGTAATTCACGCTCACCCCGGTTCGGGCGAACCGGAAAAAGCCCAAATCGCCGTCGAAGGCGCGGATCATCTTTATCGAGAAATTCGCGTTCCGAACAGTCTGACCGACGCGGATGGGCAGAAGGTGAAACTGAAGGAAGGGGCCGAGGTCGAAGTGAAAATCGAAGCCGAACCGGTGGTCACAAAATCAGAGCAACGGCACGGGCAGACCTCCACCTCCGGCGCATAAGCGGCGGCAATGAATCAACTTTCAGCACCAAGGTCGGGTGGCCGCGTGTCATTTGCTCGTCCCTTTCTGCGGCTCAGCCGGCGGCTTGATAAACTTGGCGTCATCCACCGGAACGTTCTGCTTCACGTCGCTGAGTTGAATGGTGAACCGTCCGCTGGGGCGGGCCAGCGTCCATCGATACGGAATCTTTACTCCGCTGGTTTCGCGATAATCGGCGTAATCGATCTGCGTTGGCATCCATCCCAGAGCGGTCTCGCCGTAACGCACCAGCCGTAGCAGAAGCCCCGAATGCTGATCAAAATATAAGCGGATCGGAGGCTTGGCTTCGCGGCGGCCGACGACGACATACGTCTCATGATCACCGACTTTCTCCGTGCCCTCTGCACGCATCTCGATGAACATTGTCTTCAAATGCGTCGCTAGGTGCAGATCCGCGTCGATCGAGGCTCCATCCAGATCGCTGCCGTGCATTTCACGCACGGGACGGCCAGGCACGCCCAGCCAGCCTTTCTGCCCATTGAACGCTGTGACGCTGTCGCCTTGCGGCATGTGGGTAAACGAAATGCGCTTCTCCGGTTCTTTGGAGTAGATGTCGATGGGCAGCGATTTCTCGCCGAAGGCAATCGTTCCTTTCATGACGCGGCTGGAGACTTTGTCGATCGCGGTCGCTCCGCCCACCGCCTGCACGTATTTGTCGAGCAGTTGGTCGGGGGACGGTCCGGCGTTTTCTGTTGCGTTAGCCGCGGGGGATGCCTCCATCAGCGTTTTCGGTTCGGATTCCCTGGTTTCCTCGGTCATGACGGCCGGGATTGCCTGCGGATGGGCGTTGCCGCGATGGCAGGAATAACATGTCACTGTCCGGTGCCCCTCAAAATTATCCTGATTGATGGCGAACATCATTTCTATCATTTTGCGGGCCGTTTGCTTGGTCTTCTTGTCGTCCTTTTCGAAGGCATTCTGCACGTGGCAGAACTCGCATTCCACACCGAGCGAGGCCGTGATGAATTGCATGGTGGGAAAGATCTCTTCCGCCGGAACTCCTTTGAGTACCTGAATATTCTTGAACTGCTGCTCAGCCTTTTTCGGCTCGGGCGAGTTGGTGGCGGTCTGAGCCGAGTCTGGCGCGTGCGACGATGCACTCGTCTGAGCCTTGGCACCGCGAATCACAAATCCACATGCCACGACAAAAGCCACGATGGCCAGAGTTTCCATGCGCTTTGCGGTCATTGATTTCTTCCTTGAATTGCGAATGTAAATCAGGGGCGGTTACTGTAAACGTACTTTCCCGAAATCTCCGCCACCACGAACTTGGACGGCAAGAGCGCGTCCACGGTCGCTTTCAGTTGCGGAGGCACAAACAAGAACAAGCGTTGCGTCCCGGTCCAATCCCGTTGCAGATCAGAGTCGCTTAGATAGATATGCGGAGCGTCCGGAAAAGTAGAGCCGAACCACATGGAAGTTGTCCGCCCTTCTACTAGTTCGATCGGCTGCCGCAGGTAAAAAAGCAACGACGACCCAAAGGCCTGATCGCCATAGATCATGACTCGATCTCCCGGGCGCTCTCGCGCCGCAATTTCGCGCGCCAGGTTCTTCGAGGATAAATAGGGTCCGAAGCGTCCGAGGGCAATGTGAGCTGCGACCAAAAAAACCGCCATTCCTGCCGCCAGCGCCCAGGTTGCGGCATAGTGTCGACGCTTGAGGCGCAGAAGAAACGAGAGCAGCGGAGCCATCATCAATGCCACGGCCGCAAGGGCCGCCGGCAGGCGCAACGCGGCGAACGACGCGTAACTTAAATCCAGCATGTGCGACGTTGAGAGCGTGTCCTTCTCCATATCGTGCTTGGCCAAAACTGTTCCGATGTCGGGCTCAAACGGCAGACGGCGCGACTGCCATAGTCCAGTAAGCAACGTTGCACTTGCCGCCAATCCCACTACCGCCAGTATGGCGGTCGAAATTCTCAGCGCGCCCTTTCGCACTCCGGCGGTGCAATCGCTCGCCTCAGCGCCTGCGATCCCATTCGCCAGCAACATTAGCAATGGGAAGTATGCCGGGAAGGTGTAGTACTCCTGGTTAGTGGAGATGGCAAAGAAGATGAGAACCACTCCGGCGAGGATCCAGCATAACAAGCGAGTGCGGGCGGCAAAATCACTGCGGCGCGGCCTGCTGCGCTCGTCCATGACCGCGCGGATCGCGGCGGGCAAATACAAACTCCAGGGAAAAAGCCAGACCAGATGCAGCGACCAATATAGAGCCCAGGGGAGCTTGTTATAGTCCCGCGGATAGCGCCGACCGAGGAAGCGCAGAAAATGTTCGTTGACGAAGTAAAACCAGAAGAATCCGTGACCGCCCTCGCCGCCGGTGTTCCGCAGTCCCGCCAGAATGTGCCAGGGCGCGGCGATCAGCAGAAATAACGCCAGTCCCGAGACGATCCGGAACTCGCGCCAGCGCCGCCATTCGTCGGTTAGCGCAAGATAGAAGACAGCCGCGCCGCCGGGAAACGCCAGCGCGATCAGGCCCTTGGTCAGCACACCCAAAGCCATGCACGCGTACCCCGCGTACCAGTGCCAAGCCTGCCCGTCAGCTTCCAGGGCGATCAAGAAGAAATACAGCGACGCAGCGATGAGCAGGCTCAGGAGCACGTCGGGAATCATGACGCGGGTAAATAAAAACACGCCAGCGCTTGTGTACACGAATAATGCGGCATAGATGCCGCCGCGCTCTCCGAAGGCGCGGCGTCCCCAAACCAAGGCCAGCAATCCGAGCAGCATGACAGAAAGCACCATGGGCAGGCGCGCGGCAAACTCGTTCACTCCGAAAATACGAAAGCAGAATGCCACCAGCCAATACGGCAACGGGGCTTTCTCCAGATAACGCACGCCGTTCACATGCAGGGTGACGTAATCGCCGCTCACGAGCATCTCGCGCGCGGCCTCGGCGTGAGTGCTGTCGGCGTCATCGAGCAGGGCAGGCGAGAACATCGACCCGAAATACACGGCGACGAACAGGGCAGCGAGCGCCCAGTAGGACGCAGTCCGCAGTCGCTGCGGCACACCAGGGGCTTCGTCAGAAATTGTTGGTGCAGAAATAGCGCTCAATTGGCGTAAACCTGATCAAGTGTTACAGAGGATAAGCGGCGCGGGCAAGCGGTGGGGGAGTTGTTTTAGCGTTGCTGGGCATGCGGTTTCGCATCTGGGTGGCGAATAAAGAATTTCCACTTATCCATTCCAGCTGGCACTGCGACGTCAAAGAAGCCGACCATCATTTCATCGGAGGTTTGATCGCCCCACGTTACCGTCTTCGTCGGGTCGGGATTATGCGGATTATTTTTCGAATTGTCATACCAAGCGATGGCCCGCAGCCGCGTTCCGGCCTTCAGGGGCTGCGGTTCGGCGAGGCGGTAACTCAGCTGCCAATGGAAGTGATAGTTCACCCGCAACAATACTTCAACACTGCCATCGTCGTGCACAATATCGTACTCGAAGCGCTTGCCGCGCAGATGCATGTGCGGAAACAGGCTCAGAAGCGTGGCATCGTTCGGCAGCGTGCCCTGCACTTCGACACGAAAGTCGTCCGCGCCTGGCGGAATAATCAGCGCGTGATTGTTCAACTGCAGCGTGATCACCCTCTGCTTGGGCGGCGTCTTGGCAAATACCATTCCAATGCTGGTCTGATCCTGATCCGCGGAGCCGTTGGTCGTGTAGTGCATCTGAAACACCAGGTCCGATCCTGCGGGAACGAACTTCGCCATACCGTCGGGCCACTGATCGGGCGAACTGCCGGGCGCATACACCAGCAGCAGATCGCTGGTGGTCTCGTGAGCCTCGCGCCGTTCCTGCGGATCGCTTAGCGTCGACGCCGTGAACGGCTCGCCTATGGGCGCGTGGCGCAGCCATTGCGAATCTGGCGGACGAATATAGACCACCGCGTGATGCACGTGGGCGGGGCTTCCGGGGCGAAATTCCGACATCTGCACCCAACGATCTTCCGCGAAGTGTGTCGGCACGATCTCGTAGGTGTACTCGATTTCACCCTGAGCCGGAATCGGAACTGCCTTGGGCATGGTCAGAACTAAATCGGGTTGCGAAATGTTCCATCCGCTAGCCCACTTGCGTGGCGGAGACGCGTCGTGCGCGTCCCCCGCGGGAGCGCCTGCTTCGGCCCAAGCGGAAATGGCCGCAATCTGCTGCGGTGTCAGCGAAACGTCGTTTGCAAAATGTCCGTAGCGCGGGTCGGCAAACCACGGCGGCATCATCTTCATTTCGACTGCGTGCGCCATTGACTGCGCCCACGGACGCGTTTGTTCATAAGTCACTAGCGGCATGGGGGCAACTTCGCCGGGACGATGGCAACTCTGGCAGTGATCCTGCAATATCGGCAGGACATCTCTATAGAAGGTTGGTGTGGTGCCGGTTGACTGCGATCTAGCGCGGGGCAACTGCCAGCCCACGGCAGACAAGAACGCGATTGCAGCGAACAAGATTCCGAAGATTCTCACGAACGCGGAGCCTGCGAGGTAACCACCTAAACCTGACATTTTCATCAGTCTCGCACATTAACGAAGATTCGCGTCGTCGGTCTCGGGAAAAGCCTTAGACCGCAGAGTTCGCGGAGAACGGCCGCAGAGAACGCGGAGCAACGCTTTCGATTTTGCTCTTCTTGGCGCATCTCGGCGGCCTTTCTCAGCGAGCTCGGCAGTTAAATGCTTCTTGGGGATAGCTGACGGTTGAGGGCTCTCCGGCGTTGCTATCTCGGGGAAAAGCTTTGGACCGTCGAGTGCGGGCCCGCGATCACGGCACACCATTCGAAAAGATGCTAAATTCATCACTTTATGTCTGCGCCTAATTCCAGCTTCGTTCGCGCCTGCAAGTCCGAGCCCACCGACCGCACTCCGGTATGGTTCATGCGCCAGGCGGGCCGATACATGCCCGAGTACCGCGCGGTTCGCAAGCGGCACTCACTACTTGAAATCTGCAAGAAGCCGGCGCTGGCTGCCGAGGTCACCATCACCGCAGCCGAGATTCTCGGCATTGACGCCGCCATCATTTTCGCCGACCTGCTCTTGCCGCTCGAAGTGATGGGTCTGCCTTTTCATTTTTCCGCGGGCGAAGGTCCGGTGATCGAGAAGCCGGTGCGCAGCAAGGAGGACATCGCTAACCTGCGTACCGACCGCGCCGCCGAACTCGGCTATGTTTCCGAGGCGGTGAGCCTGGTCGCAAAGCATTTCGGCGACCGTGTTCCGGTGATCGGATTTTGCGGCGCGCCCTTCACACTCGCCAGCTACATGATCGAAGGCGGAGGCTCTCGCAACTACGTCCACGCCAAGAAGATGATGTACAACTCGCCCGCCGACTGGGACGCGCTGATGCGCAAATTGGTAGCGGTCACCGCGTCCTATGCCGCCGACCAGGTGCGCGCCGGCGCCGACGTGATTCAGATTTTCGACAGTTGGGTGGGATGCCTGAGCGTTGAAGACTATCGTCGCTACGTGCTGTCTCACGTTACTGGCATGGTGAAGCAGTTGCAGAAGACTGGAGCGCCCATCATTTATTTCGGCACCGACAGCGCCACGCTTCTTCCCGCGATGAAAGAAACGGGAGCGGACGTGATTGGACTCGACTGGCGGATTCCGCTGGACGAAGGCTGGGCCCGCCTCGACTATGAACCGGCGGTGCAGGGCAATCTTGATCCGGTGCTGCTGTTCGCCGGCTGGAAAGAACTGAAGTCCCGCGCAGAGGATATTCTTTGCCGCGCCGATGGGCGGCCCGGCCACATTTTTAATTTAGGTCACGGCATTTTGCCGGAAACGCCAGTTGAGAATGTGAAGAATCTGGCTCGCTTTGTGCAAGAGTATTCGGCGTCGGGCTCTCGCTCTTCGGGAAGCCGAAAGCCGGAAGCCGGAAGCCGCAGTTCATGAAACGCATCGCCATCCTCGGCGGAGGCATCTCCGGCCTCGCCGCTGCTTTCGCTCTTGAGGAACTTCGGCGGGCCGGTTCCGATCTCGAGTATGTTCTTTACGAGGCTTCTTCGCGTCTGGGTGGCGTCCTGCGCACGGAAAAGGTTGACGGATGCCTGGTTGAAGCTGGTCCCGACTCTTTTATTACGGAAAAACCCTGGGCCACCGACCTGTGCCGCGAGCTCGGACTGGGCGATCAACTCATCGGCTCGAACGATGCCGACCGCAAGACTTATATCTTGACTAACGGACGGTTAGTTGAAATGCCCGACGGCCTGATGTTCATGGTTCCCACGAAAATTCTGCCGACTGGGTTATCGCCACTTTTTTCGTGGAAGACGAAACTGCGGATGACGCGAGAATTGTTTCATCCGCCGCGAGCCGTCGATCACGACGAATCGGTGGCCGCGTTTGTAGAGCGCCACTATGGATCGGAGATGGTCGACCGCCTCGCCGACCCGCTGCTTTCAGGAGTGTATGGCGGAGAGGCTGCCAACCTGAGCGTCCGCGCCGTGTTGCCCCGCTTCGCCGAGATGGAGCGCACGCATGGCAGTCTTGGCCGCGCCATGCTGGCCGCACGCAAGAAAATGGGGGCGGGCCCACGCAAGCCCGCTCCTCCGCTTTTCACCTCGCTCAAGGATGGCATGCAGCATCTGGCTGAGACGGTGGTCGCCCGCCTGACGCCGGCATCATTGTTGACAAATGCTCCGGTGCAAGCCGCTCAGGCCGAAGGCGGAGGTGAAGGATGGGTCGTATCGGCGGGGATGCAGTCCGATCAGTTTGATCGCGTCGTCATCGCGCTTCCGGCACCGGCTGCGGCAGAAGTGTTGCGCATGGCCAGTCCAGAGCTTTCTGCCGAGCTTGACGCCATCCAGTACAGTTCTTCCATCACCGTGGGCCTTGGCTACGATCGCGAAGTGCGCGAGTCGTTGCCCCCGGGTTTTGGATTCCTGGTTCCGCGCAGCGAAGGAAAGAAGCTGCTGGCCGCGACTTTCGTGCACAACAAGTTTCCGCATCGTGCTCCCGAGGATCGCGCACTGCTGCGTTGCTTTTTTGCTGCCAGGAATGCGGAGGATGTCTGGCCGCTGGCAGAGAAAGACATCGTCGGAATCGTGCGCAACGACTTGCAGCAAATCCTTGGCTTGCGCGCCGACCCACTCTTTACGCGCGTCTACAAGTGGAAGTCCGCGATGGCGCAATATGGAGTGGGACATCTCGACCGTCTCGATCGAATCGAACGCCTGCGCCAGCGACTTCCCGGCGTCGCTCTGGCAGGGAACGCCTTCCGTGGGATCGGAGTCCCGGACTGCATCCGCTCCGGACGCGACGCCGCAAAACAAGTCGTAGAGACGTAGCCTGAATCTTGACGGCGTTCTCTGCCTGACCGACGGGCTGCGCCCCGCCGGGACAGCCGAGGCGGCTGTCGCTACACGAGCATCTTGGAGACGTTTGAGAGCGCTCCCGTTTGCCACTGCGCTGTTACGCGGACACGCCCGATTCAGTCGCGGCCGGCTCTTCGCAAGAAAGCTCGACCTCCGGATTCCTCGGCCGTCGCGCCCCGCGCCCGAACACCGCTTCTTTTAGCAGCTTGAAGATAGTTCGCCGATTCTGCGCCACTACTTTCGCCCACGCCAGTTTCCCCATCATGGGGAAATAAATTCCGCGAAAACATAGCCGCGCCAGGAAGATGTTGACGCGATACCCCAGCGGTTGATCGTCCAATGAGTCGACGGCCTGGGCCAGCGCTTCGGGGCTATAGGCATGCGCCCATCCGTATTTCACCTCGGCGTGAGCCTCTTCGATACTCATTTTCAGCGGAGTGTGCGCCATGGCGAACGGAATAAATTCCTGCCAATGCTTGACGCGAGTGAGCCGTCCGGCAGCTTCCAGCCGCTTGTACAGCGGCGTTGCTGGCAATGGAGTCAGCAGCCCAAAGATGGGAAGCCCCGGCGGCCAGGTGCGCACTTGCGACAGAGTTCGCTCGGCGACGCCAGTCGTGTCGTTGTCCATGCCAAAAATAAAAGACGTAATCGCGTAAACGTTTCGTTTCGCCAGCCGCTCGAGCACTTGCGCATATTCGCCCGGTTTGTTGAAGCCTTTGTTCACATCTTTCAAGTTGGCCGGATCGATCGACTCCATGCCGATGAATATCCACTTGCCGCCCGACGCCGCGATCAGATCGACCAATTCTTCATCGCGAAGCAGGTTGGCGCTGATCTGCGCCACCCAGTGTACCTGCGCGCCAGCTGCAATAATGTCGCGAAGCAGCGACTTGGTGCGCTTTACGTTGATGGCGAAATTGTCGTCGATGAAGAAGACCGCCATCTGTCCTTTCTCTTTGCGGGCGCGCGCCTTCAAAAGCAACAATTCGTTGACTACGCTTTCGTTAGTGCGAAACCGGATGGAATCCCCGAAAAATCCTGTCACCGTGCAGAACTCGCAACCATAGGGACATCCCCTGCCCGACTCGACCGGAATGATTCGAAACGTCCCCCAGCCCTCGCCGATTTTTTGCAGCATCGCAGTAGCGGCCTTGGGCACTAGATTGAATTGCTCCAAATCGATCGACTGCCACGGAATCACGGGATATTGCTTGAGCGAGGGCTTGCGTTCTTTGCCAGTATCGTCCACAGGCGAATAAATTTCTTTCAGCTCTCCGCGGGCCGCGTCGTTCACCATTTGCGGCCAGGTTTCATCGGCTTCTCCCAGGGCCACGGCGTCGGCGTGACGCGGGCCGCCATCGCGTCCTAAAGCTTCGTCGGCCAACTCCGTGACATGCGGTCCTCCCATCACGACTTTTACGCCGGTAGCGCGGATCGCATCGGCGATGCGATAAGCTTTTGCGATCATGCGGGTCATGGCGCCGATGCCCACCAAGTCGATCTTTTCGTCGCGCACATACTGCGCGATCTGAACCTCGTCCATGGGTTTGGCATTGCCGTCGATCAGGAGAACGTCGTGTCCAGGTGGAGTTAAAGACTGCAGGAGAAACATCCAAAGGTGCGGCATGAAATTGCGGGTAACCCCATTGTCGGGGTTATAAAGCAGAATTCTCATGATTGCTCCCCTCCAGAGAGCGTGGGTACGCCACCGCACGGAAGAATCACGAGCGATGCCAGGAACTGGCACTCTACTTATCTTTCAGGTAATGACTGGGCAGGCTGATTAGAACCCAGAGAAATTGTACACCTTACGGCGGCGATTCCGTGCGAAATGCGCCAAGATACGCAACAAATGAGGCTTTTACACGGCTATGGAGGTCTTCTTTTTGCTGCCCTCACGCCTCAGCTTTGCCACGACCAGCCGAATTTCGTCATAGGTAATCTCTGGAGGAAGAGCGTCCTTTAATGTTCGCAGTCGTACTAACGATGCCAAGTTGTTGCGCTCGCACGCGGCTTCAATCACCGCGAGTTTGTTGCGATCGATCCAGTCCGGACGAAACTCCAAATCGCCCTTCTCGACCAAGGTGGCAACGGCGCTCACCACGGTCGAAATCTGGCGTCCGCGAATGCGGGCAATGTCTTCGAAGGTCTTGCCCTCGGCGAGAAGTTGCAGCGTCTCCAAAGCTGGGGCCGTCTTTTTTTCTGCTGCTGCACTTGCCCGCGCGCCTTCGCGATATTGCTGAAGCGCGGTCAGAATCGACTGTCCGTACAACTGTGCCTTCCGTTCGCCGATGCCGGTGATGCGGAGCAGGTCGGCGATGGAACGAGGCTGCATCCGGCAAATCTCATCCAGCGAACTGTCATGTAGCACCACGAATGCGGCCACGCCTTGTTCTTTGGCAGTGGTTCGACGCCACTCTCGCAGATACTCGCGCAAATCCTGATCGGCCTGAGGCGCGGGACTTGCTGGCTCTTTCGGGCCAGCGACAGTGACGATCACGCTCCGCCTTGAAGCCGCGGCCGTGAAGCTTTCCGTGAGCCAGGAGGGCGAGGCGCCGCATACGTCGCAGCCGCCGCAGGAAGTCCACTTCGGTGTTTCGCCAAAGTGTGTACAAATCTGCCGATGGCGGCACTTTCCAGACTCGACGAAGGCGCGAATCACGTTGTATCGCTGCCAGGCGCGGTCGCGTTCAGCCGCATCCAGAATCTGGTTCGCAAAATATCCCAGCAGCCCAGCATCCTGCTTGCGCCAGAGCAGAATGCAGTCGGCGGCATTTCCGTCGCGCCCGGCACGGCCTGCTTCCTGATAAAACTGCTCGAGCGACTTGGGCAGCGCCAGGTGGATGACGGCCCGCACGGTTGCCTTGTTGATTCCCAGCCCGAAAGCGATGGTGCCCACCAGCACGCGCACTTCATCCGACATCCAGCGCTCCTGATTGCGGCGGCGTTCGCCGGCATCCATCTTGGCGTGATAGCCCACAGCGGCGATCCCCTGGTCGCCCAGGAAGTCGACGGTTTCTTCCACTTTATTGATCGTGGGCGAATAGACGATCACATTGCCTTCGCTGTAGTGGCGCAGCGCGGTGACCATGAGCGCAGTGTGCTCGACGCTGTCGCACTGGTGTACCAGATAGCGCAGATTGGGGCGGTGGAAGCTGGCAATGTATTTGTCCGGATTGCGCAATTCAAGCTGAGTCAGAATGTCGTGACGAACATGACGGGTCGCGCTCGCGGTAAACGCCGCAATGGGACGATCGGGAAATTTTCCCCGCAGCCGGCTCAACTGCCGGTACTCCGGGCGGAACTCATGCCCCCACTCGGAAATGCAGTGGGCTTCATCGATGGCGAAAAACGAAATCGGAACTTGCTGGAGCCATCCCAGTGTATCGGCGCGTTGCAGGCGTTCGGGAGAGAGGTATAACAGCCGAAAAGCGCCCTCGCGCGCCTGCCGCATGACGCGATTCTGTTCTTCATTGCTGACTGAACTATTGAGAACGGCGGCGGGAATTCCCATCTGGGCAAGCTGCGCGGCTTGATCCTGCATTAGCGCAATCAGCGGAGAAATCACCACGGTCGTACGCTGCGAGATGACTGCGGGCAATTGATAGCAGAGCGACTTGCCGCCGCCTGTTGGCATGACGACGCAGGTGTCGTGTTCGGCCAGCAGGCTGCGCACGATTCGCTCCTGCAGCGGCCGGAACGAATCGTATCCCCAGTAGCGCCGCAACGGAGTGAGCAGGTCGGCTTCTGGGGTCATAAGGTCAGTATATGGCGCAAAGGAGAGAGTCTATTTTGGAGCACGACACTTTTAACATTTCGGCTCCCAAAGTGAAACCCTCTGCGAATCACGAATTTATTTCGAGACGGGCCGGTTCGAAACTCCACCGTATATTCGGATAGACGCGGTCAAAGGCGATCCAAAGCAGGACGATCACCAGAAAGCACAGCACGCTGCCTTCCGGGCCCACCGAGCCTCCGGTAAGCCAGGGTGCGCCGTGCATGGAGGAACGCAGCAAATGTCCGGGAGCGACCATGCCGCTGTCGGGCACGGAATAAAAGAACGTCTCGCCCCAATCCCATGTGGCGTGAAAACCGACGGCAAACCAAAGACTGCCGGTGCGCCGCAACGTCAGGCAAAAAAAGAATCCAATGAATGCCGCCGCCAGCAAGCCGTTCCAGTGCTCTCCTTCGTTTCGCAAATGAATCAGTCCGAACATGCACGACATGACAATGGCTGCGGGCCAGAAACCGATGGCGCGAGCCAGAGTGAACTGAGTGTAGCCGCGTAAGAGAAATTCTTCGAACAGGCCCACCAGCAGAAACATCATCGCCCAGAACGCAGCAAAGCGCAGCAAACGGGATCCATGCAGCAAGATGTGACCGAAAGTGAATGCGTGCAGTCCGTAGAGAGCGAACATCAATACACTGATTCCGGCGAATCCCCAGGCTGCGCCGATCCAGAACAATGGTCCGAAGGCCCGCTTAAGCGGCAGTCCGTAGACTTTCCAGGGACGACGCTCCACTCGCGCGAGGACTATCGCGGGAACGACTGCGACGACAAAGTCGCCGAATTCTTCCAGCATCATGGACCACAGGCCGCTCGCGCCAAGATTGTGGGACCACGCAAGCTCCGCAACAAACTGCTGCAGCACATAGTACGTGGCCAGATAAAAGGCGAGTCCCCAGCCGGGGCGCAGCCCGTCAGGGCCGACGAACAACGTGGAAGTATAGGAAGGCTGGGTCGCGACGGCGAATTCAGGCGCAGGCGGGGCCGGGGCATTTGGAGGTGACGTGCTTTCCGGGTTCGTCCCAAGTTCACTCATTTGCGTGACGTGCTTCCGAGTCTTCGCCGCAAACTTTCCCCGCAAACTGCCTCCGACATGGTAAAACACTCGGCTCGACCTTATGCGGCCATATTTCACGCGCGAACGCTATGGACGTCCGCAGTTTCTCGCAGGGATGCTGTTGCTTTGCTTCTTGGCGCAGGCTTTGTGGTTAGTTCACGCCGAGATGCGAACGGGTCGCGAACCGGATGGCGCCGAGGCGATGCGCATCGGCGAGGGCTGGAAACAGTGGCATGGCCGAGGCATTGCGGGTGCGCCGCTGTCGGATCCGGCGGGAATTGCTCTCGACCCATTTCGCAAGGATGACAGCGGCTTCGATACCGAGCATTCGCCATTGCTCTACCTGGCTTCCGCGGCGCCATTGCTGGCTTGGCCGAAGGATTTTGGCAGCGATTCCACAGCCTATTGGCGCGGGCTTTCACGGCTTCCATTTCTGGCCTGTGGAGTCTTTCTGGGTGCCTCGTTGTGGTATGTAGCGCGACGGCTATGCGGAAACACCGGCGGGTTTATCGCGCTGACTCTCTACTGTTTTTCGCCTTCGCTGTTGCAGGCCAGCGCGGTCTGGCACAGCGAGCCCGAGATCGTGGTGGTCTGGGGATCTTTCGGGGCAATCTTCACCGCCATCGCGGTCGCGCACACGCTTTATGCACCGCGCGAAGTGGTGCTGTGGAACTGGCGGCGCATCGTGCTGCTCGGCGTCTCGCTGGCAATAGCGGTGGGATCCCAGTTCTCGCTGATCGTGCTGGTGCCAATGGCGCTGGGCTTTCTACTTTATGTTGCTCCGGTACGGAGAAAGGCTGGACTGGTGATTTGGGCGGCGGCCTGCGGAGTGGGCATGATTCTTCTCTTCGCCCTGTATTTCTTTCATCCGCATATTTTTGCGGAGAGCATGCGGCGCGCGGCGTTCTGGGGCGCGACCTGGCGCGGCTTTACGGTGTTGGGAGTGTACAAGCAGGTAGCAGTGCAAATTGGGCGGGCCTGTCCAGCGCTCGTCCTGGCACTTCCAGTTGCGGTCGTAACTTATGCTGTATGGCCGCGCACTCGTTACTTTGGCAACAGTGCACCGCTATTGGTGGCTGTTCTGTTTCTGTTACTGGGGATGGCGCATCCCCACCTCGCGGCTGCGGGATTTCTTCTAGCCGCGGTTCCCTTTCTGTTCATTTTTGTTTCCGGAGTCTTGGCCGACCTGCTTGAGACGCATCACCGCTCGCTGGTGATGGCATGCATCGTGGGAATGCTGGCGGCTTACGTGGTTTGGAGCGTGGCCAGTCTGGTACAAGTGCCGCAGGGTTGACAGGCAGGCATTTTGGGCCGCGCCACCGCTGCAGGAAAACCCTGATTCCATTCTTCCCCAAAGTGCTGAATAACTAGAGCGGGTGTGGTGTGCACATCGCTCAAGCAACCGAATCCCGTCCTGCGCAGCGGCGACGTTCACGCAAGTGGCGCTGGATTGTCGCCATTCTTGTGGTGATTGTTGCAGCCATCGGTGTCTGCATTCGGATTGTCATTACGCATGCAGAGCCCATCCTGCGTGCGCGAGTGATTGAGACGCTATCGGCCCGTTTCAAAAGCCGTGTCGAATTGGCTGAACTACACGTGTGGGTTGCGGATGGCGTGCACGTGCAGGGGAATGGCCTGCGGATTTATGGGACCACCGACCCGAACCGCTGGGAACCGGGAGTGCAGCCCTTGCTGGAGATCGGAGAATTTCGTTTCCAGACCGCGCTACGCAGCCTGTTCCGCGAACCCATGCATGTGGACATTGTCTATGTTGACGGCATAACGCTGAACATTCCGCCGACCAATGACCGCAAGGATCTGCGTGAGTGGCGGCAGCGTGAGCGTCGAATGAAGATGAGCATTGCGGTGGACCGTTTCGTATGCACCAATACCAAGCTCGTCATCGATACACCACGCCCTGACAAACGGCCGCTGGAATTCGACATCAGCGACCTGCGGATGAAAGACATTGGTCCGGGTCTACCCTTGCGATTCGATGCCACCCTGGTGAATCCCAAGCCTGTCGGCGACATTCAGTCGACCGGGCAGTTCGGGCCATTGAATGAAAAGAGGCCGCGCGATACCGCCGTCGCAGGTGACTACTCATTTACGCACGCGGATTTAGGGACGCTTGCCGGTATTAAAGGGATTCTGTCATCCACTGGAAAATATGGGGGAACGCTGGGGCGCATTGAGGTGGAAGGCCAGACGGATACGCCGGACTTTCAGATTGCAGTCAGCGGACATCCGGTGCCGCTGCACACGGAGTTTCACGCGATTGTTGACGGCACCGACGGCGACACCTACCTGGAACCGGTGAAGGCGACAGTGCTGCATTCGACCTTTACCGCCAGCGGCAAGATCGTACGGGTGAAGACACCGCATGGCCACGACATTGAGCTCAAAGTTGTGCTGGGGAAGGCGCGCATCGAAGACCTGCTGCAACTCGGCATTAAGACTGAGCCGCCGATTATGACCGGGACTGTTGCCATGAACACTCATCTGAGCCTACCGCCCGGTCCGGCAGATATTGCGGATCGCCTCCATCTACAAGGCAACTTTCACATTCCGGCGGCACATTTCACGAACGAAAAAGTTCAAGGGAAGATCGACTCGTTGAGCCTGCGCAGCCAGGGCAGACATCCGCAGGCCAAAGACAAGGTCGAACCCAATGTGACGTCAGACTTGCAAGGCACGTTCACGCTCAACCGCGGAGTTCTCTCATTCTCGTATTTACATTTTCTGGTCCCTGGAACGGATGCGGACCTGACGGGCAAATACAGCCTGGACGGAGAAACCTTCGATTTCCACGGACGACTAAGACTGGAGGCCAAGCTCTCACAACTGACGACAGGCTGGAAGTCAATATTGTTGAAGCCGGTCGATCCGTTCTTCTCCAAGCACGGGGCAGGCACAGAACTTCCTTTCAAGATTGAAGGAACGCGGGAGGCACCACGTTTCGGGCTCGATTTCGGCCATAAAGATGAGCATAAAGACGAGCGTCCCAAAGAAAATCGCGTGACCGAAGCGCACGGGCAGGCCGTGCCGTCCCACTAGCAGCCGCGTCAGTCGCAATCACTCAAATTTAATACAGCATCTGGGGTATTGATTGACGCGGATGCTGGACCTAATTTTCGGACAGAACCCCAGTGCATGTAACTCCGCTGCATGGCTGGAAATTAACGAGGAGGAAAATATAATGGAGAAGGACTCATTGCGGGAACTATACGTCAATGAATTGAGGGACCTGTACAACGCAGAGACCCAACTGGTCAAGGCGCTGCCCAAGATGGCAAAGGCTTCGTCGAACGCCGAATTGCGTCAGGGATTTGAAGAGCACCTGCGGCAGACCTCAGAGCACGTATCGCGGCTGGAACAGATCTTCGAAATGCTGGGCGAGAAAGCCAGCGGCAAGAAGTGTCTGGGAATGGAAGGACTGGTCAAAGAAGGCGCGGAAACGATGTCGGAGGCTTACGAAGACGCGTTGATGGATGTCGCCATCATCGGCGCAGCGCAAAAAGTAGAGCACTACGAGATTGCCGGGTACGGAACCGTACGCACTTTCGCGCAATTGCTGGGCGAGAATGAGCACGTTTCGCTGCTCGAGCAGACTCTCGAGGAAGAAAAACAGACGGACCAGAAGTTGACCCAGTTGGCGGAGGAGATCAATTCGCAAGCTGTGCAAGGGGAAGAGGAAGTTGGGACGCGGCCGTCGGCGAAGCCAAAAACCAGGCGGGCGGCATAAATACCGGTGGGAGGGCGCGTTCCGCGTCCTTCCACAGCTTTTCCTCTCAGTTGTGCAAAATACGGTATTCACCCGATATTTGCAGTTGACCTCTTACAGTAGCGTGCGTACTCAGGCCGACATCCAGACGGCCCGCCAGGAACCGCTACCTGGAACAGCCATACGAACCCCCAGGGAATCTGACTATGAGTACTGTTATGTCCTGCCCAGCGCCCCCACTCGCTTGGCACAGCCTTTATCACGCCGCTTTGTTCGAAGCCGACCGCAACAAGGTTCCGGAACGGATTGAAGAAGCGGAGAGGGCGATTCTTTCGCGGATGAAAGAATTGTTTGCCGCCACTACGGACCACATCGAGGAAGACGTGGTCCTGGATGATGCGCTGTATGCTTTGCGTGCGCTACGGAGCTGTGTCCGCTCTGAAACCGCTGCTGCCTGAAACATCCTTCCCTGAGCTTATTGCCTCGCGCTCCGAGACTGCGTGCGCTCGGGCGCGAGGACTCAGTGTCCCGAAATAGGCCGGCATTTATCGCAACTGATAAATAATTTTACCTAGATAATCTTACACCCGGCTAAGGGAAGGCATCCGCGGCAGTTGGTGCATCGCTGTATTGTTGGGCGCCAGCGTTCGTCCTACATTGCTTAAAACGGAGAAAGTTGAGTTCTTCCTCATGACGAACAAAGACGCAATGCAGGCTCTCCCTCCAGCGAAGCACCTGAAACGCGCGTTCGAATGCGCGGTTCGCGACATTTATCAGGTAGGTCTCACCGGCAAAGTTTCGCAGTACCGCACACCCATTGTGCAGCGGGCGGGAACCAGCATGGCGGAATCGCCGATGAACGCCGAGAAGAAGGCGTTATCTGATGCCGCCAGCGCGCTGGCTCAGTTGTGGAAAGTATCGCCCAGCCGCTAAAGGCTCAACGGACGGCCAGAGTAAAGATTGAAGGGTGTATCGGTTCTACTCGCATCGGGCGGGTTTTTTTCCGCGTGGCAAGCACAGCCACCGTCGCCGCGATCACGAGAGCCAGGGCCACGACGCAAAATGCCGCCGTCCGGGCCGGTTTTGGATTTCCCACAATCATGACCGCGGATAAGATGCAAATTTTGAGGCCCCAGACAGCGGAATTCTGGCTTGCTACCCTGCTGATAAAAAGCTAAGGCACCCCTCGGACGGGATGCCTTGTCGTACGTACTTCGTTCCCGATTGTCTAGACCGCCTTCCGCAACGTATCGACGCTTTCTGACCCGCGTTTGACGGCAGACTCGCCGGTGCAGGTGTTGCAGTGAGTCACTGCTTCCTTGCGGCGCTCGCGCAGACGGCTCTGGAAGGTATCCCAGCGGCCACCAATCCCCACCGCGCTGTTGCTGATTACGACGGAATCGCTTCCCGCAGGCACGATGCGCTCAGTCGGGGATGCCGCTGCGTCAAGATCGGCTTTCGAGGGACCCGAGCTTGCCATCGATCTGGAAACGGGGACTCGTCCGTGACTGCGATCGGCCGCGAACTGCGAGTTTGGATTTCCCGAGACTTGTTCAGTTGTGGGAGTAATGTTGCGATCCGTTTCGGCGCGATGCATCACTGGATCAGCTACCCACTTCGAACGATAGCGTCCTTCGTACCCGGCCCACTTGCTTTCCGACTCAAGATCCGACTCGTTGTAGGGTGGGAAATTTTCAACCTGGCGCTTGTCAAGATTCGCCTCGAAATCATTTTCGTGCTTGGTGGATGCGCGCAGAGCTTCGGCAGGCACGAGAAACTTCCTTGTCGAAAGCCAGCCGCCCGGATCGACGACCACATAGCGGATGTTTCCGGTGGAATGGTCGAAAATGACATCGTCGATCTTGCCCAACTTCTTGTCTTCCAAACCGTAGAGATGAGAGCCGCGGATATCCTCAGCGGCGTCGGCAACGCGAAAATCTTTTAAAGTGCCGTAGTGAGCCATTGTTTCCTCCTCTTTTTGCCATCGAATGATTTAGGGGTGTGCGGGACGAGCGGGTCTCCCGGGAATGGATGGAAGCACATTTGCGAACAGTATGGAATCGGGAGGGGCCAAAGGCAATCCGCCTTTCACTGTAGGGTGCGGCGGGTAGCGCGGCGAGTGTCAGATCTCAAAGGGCTGGTCAGGGTCCGGTTCGCGCACGGGCATGTCCGGATTCTCGGGCGAATCTGGCGGTTCCTTCACCGGAAAGGGTTCGGGCTCGGATGGAGTACGGAGCTGATAATGAAAATCATTGCTGGGGTGCATGAAATTCTGATGCCATAGCCCGGAGAACGGAAGCCCTCATTGTGGGGCCGCGATAAATCAAAAAAAAGGCGGGCCCGAGTCGGGCCGGCGAGGAGTGAATGCGTAAAAGCAGAGTTGAAGTCTACGAATGCGGCGACGACGGGCTGCCGCTCGCCGATGGCGGGCAGGGCGTGCCTGGGGTTGGGCTCATCCCCGGAGAGGTGTTGCTGTTGCCCTGGCTTCCTGGCGTTGATGATCCGGTGTTCGGCGTGGAGCCTGTGGATCCGTTGGCCGAGTTCGGCATGGTTCCGCAGGGTGAGCCGCTCGGAGACGAATGAGGAGTCGTGTTCGACGGTTGCGTCGTGCTGCCGGGAGTTGTGTTGTTTGGAGAAGTGCCCGGCGTGGTGGTGTTCGGAGTTCCACTGGGCGAAGTAGAACCGGGAGTGGTCTGACCAGGAGTTTGCCCCGGCGTGGTTTGCGGTGTCGCGGATCCGGCCGGCGGCGTTGCGGTCTGGGCGGGTGGCGTTGCAGTGCTCGCCGGCGGAGTCGCCGGGGTGGAACTCTGTCCCGCGGAACTTTGTCCCGCCGAGTTTGAACCACCCGCAGGCGCTGCTCCTCCCGCCGAGCTTTGCGCTACTGCCCAACTGCCACAGCATAAAACAACGGAGAACAATGCTAGCTTCTTAGACATGTGTTTCAAGCCTCCAGTGTTCGAAATGTTCGCGCTCAGGGCGCGTTTTCGCTGCCAATCTTGGAAGTGAGAAATATTTCGAACTTGCGCTCACTCAATCTGAGTATGCGTAGGCGTCAACGCAGGAAGTATCCGGCGTATGCCTTAGATCAGGAATGTAGATCGGGTGGATGCTGCTCGTCTCAAGGAAGAATCGAGGGAATCGGAACTTCTTCGTGCGCGGCTTAGCGCGCGTTGCTTAGAGCGATGTAGGCCAGACCTGTGACAGAAATAACTATGAACACGTAAGGCCAAAACTCAATGGCGCGTTTGACGAATGACGCTTCCGAATTGGTTCGAACTTCGGGCATAAAAGCGCCAATTTCTGAGAACAAACATCACAACAAAAAGACAGCAAAAAAAGAGGCCAGATCCGTTACAAATTAAACTAACAAACGTGACGGTGAACAATACTGTGAATTCTGTACCGATGGATTAGGGTCGTAGCTTGGGAACGCGCGAGGCTTTTTCCGCTCGGAGGCTTAAATAGGGCGGAGAGTCAGAACACTCTGACTCCCCGCATTGAGACGAACCCGCCGCGCGCCGAGGCAGAATCAGGCGGTCGCGACCACAATTCGATGCTGGCTATATAAACCATGTTGGCGTCGGAACTCAGGAAAAATATTTAGAAAAGGATTGGCTGTTGGAATTTTAAGATTGGTCTCGAGTGGCGGCAGATCAACTTTGGGCGACGGAGAAAATCTTGATGGTTTTCCCATTCAACTCGCCGACGACCCTGGCCCGCTTTCCGGCGAGTCTTCCTAAAACACCCAGGTCGCCGTCGAGCAGGTAGGTTGTGTCAGAGTCGACCAGAGCAAACCCCGCTCCACTCCGTACGCAGAGGCGAGTACAATCGGCGGCAGTTTGCCCGAGCGCTCGAGAGTGCCGAGCTCCGCAACGCGAGCAGGTGACCATACCCTCGTAAGTTTGTTCAGCGGTTGATGGAACCTCCTGGCGGGCGCTGGGTTCGCCGGAGCTGGCGCCCGCCACGGCGCCTAGGGTCGCGATTAAAAGAGCGAGAGCAATAGCGATTACGGTACCGAGTACCAGGATCTCGATCCAAACACGATTGTGTTCCATGGCAGAGATTCCCTGTCCTCCAAGACTGAAAAAAATGGATGCGTCTCAATCTTTAAAAGTTGGTTCAACTGGAAGTAATGCAAGTCGGTTGCCGCGCCGCCATGCCCTTCCGAGTGGAATCTAAGTCGATGATAGGAAAGAACACGGCTGAGTGAGTGGGCGCGAAGTTCCGTCAGAAACCGAGTAGAAATTTCCCGAAGTCGTGCGGTTGCGAACTCGCTGGGGGCTAAGCGGCCGCGGCGTGTGCAGCCTGCCCCATCCGCAGGCTGGCCGCTTCCCGGGCCCCCGCGCCGCGCAGTAATTCGATGGCTCCATCGGTCTGGGCGCCTTCTTTACAGGAAACGTAAACCAGCGCGCTCACATCGCTGAGTTGATGCCCGAGCCTCCTGGCTTCCTCTTCCGAGAAACCTAGACCCAGCAGAGTTCGCGATCCTCGCGAGAGAGAGGGAAAATTCTGTTCCCCGAGTAACGCCTGAAAGAAAGCCTGGGAGCGGATGAAAAAGCCGCGAGTGGGAATCACCACCGCGCCGAGTTGCGAAAACCAGCCAATCATGCGGGCGCTTAAGGCGCTCTGCTCTTTTGCTACGTTGCCAATCGTAGCGTCTTCCACTGCGCTTGCAACCGGGTGAGCAGGCGACAGCACCATGCAGATATCTTCGTTCCCAAATCCCGCTCGATTCAATGTGGATACGACTTCGCGCAAGGCCACATTGCGAGGATACATAGCGTAGGCGGCAGATCCATGGACGCTCATGTGTTGACCTCCAAAGCCGGGATCGCGGAGGAAGGAGAAAGGTAGGCCTGGTACTGCTCCTTCTACGACACGAATACGGGGCGATGGCTGAAGTTAGTACATTTCGGCGCTTCAGGCACTAGGGTAAATCTTGTAGTTCGGTATTAATTCCCGGCGCTTTTAGGAAAGTAGCTCAATTTTGACCACACGAATCGTGTTTGTGCCGGTGTCTAAACTCCCTATGACCTTTACCGTCTGATTCACGTACCGGCTCACGTCGCCTTCCTCCTGTAACTCGTACGTGGTGTTACTCGCGACTTTTAGCACATACTTATTGCCGTCCCGAATGATCTTTCCGGTAAATGACTGAGTGGCAGGGGTTTGGTCTTGTGTATGGGTTTCGCCGGGCGGTTTGCCCTGGTGATCCTGCTGGTCGGGCTGGGGCACGGGAGTGTCCCGGGGCGGCAGCGGTTCCGGTGCAGGCTGCGGCTTCTGAAACCGCGACCAGTCAATCAGTTGCTGAATCACGAGAGCGTCTTCGGGGGATTGGGGGGTCTCCGGCGGCTGCTGCGCAAACGCCAAAGGACCTATGGCCAACAAAAAGCCCGCGAATAATCCCGTCAATCGATTCATACGAAACACCCCTCGAAAGACGAAGTAGACTGAGAGCCGGTAACTCATATCAGTCAGTGGCGGACCAGCGCATACAACGACAATCTGTGTAACCCTTCTACGCCTGGGTATCTTGACAGGTCCATAAAGCGTTCTCTGTACCTGAGCTTAGAAAAGCGGGCAGTTACCAGGTGACCCATTCGCCAAGCGGCGGAGACGTGGCTTCCCGGTCACCCGAACGGTCTGCTAAAGAGCAGCCAAAGCATTGAATGTCGCATCGAAACAAGGCACGAAGATTGCCAACGACACGAGTTGCCGTTCTCCGGGGTTTGGGGTCGCGGGAGGAAAGGTCTTTGAGGCTAACGTATGCGCTTGCTGAGCGTTCGGCTCATCATCTCCCTGATCGTCGGCGTAATGCTGGTGTCGCTTTGTTCGTCTGGCTACGAGGTCTGGGCCGGAAAGCGGAACCTGAGACGGGATTTGCAGAGGCGCTCGGAAGTGCTGGCCGAGAGCCTGGCGGGAAGCGTCGAGCGGGACATGGAGAAAGGCGCCCTTCAGACGCTGCGGAAAACGGTGCAGCGCTTCGCCAATCGGGAGAACCTGATGGGCATGGCGGTCTACGATCCGCAGGGCCATGTCGTTGCGATGACCAAGGATCTGGCTCCGAAGATGGGGAACCCTCCTCCCCCAGTGGTGCTGCAAACTTTGAAAGAGAACAGTGGGGCGGACGCCTTCCAGAGATTGGCAGATCAGCCGGTCCACATCTGTGTTCTTCCGCTATACAGCCCCGACAAATTTCTAGGCGCATTGGCGATCGTTCATGACGCGGGATACATTCGGGACCAAAGCATTCGCATTTGGCGCGAGACGTTTCTGAGCGGCATGGCGCAAGTCATTCTGATCGCGCTGATCACGTTGCTGATTGTGCGATGGAGCATTGAAGGGCCGATCGCCCGAACTGCGCACTGGCTGAGAGCTTTGCGAACCGGGCATATACCCTCCTCGCGGATCGGAATGCCGGATGAGAAGCTGTACCAGCCGCTGGCGCGAGAAGTGGCGACCTTGGCGCAGAGTTTGAATTCCGCACGTAGCGCTGCGGAGCGAGAAGCTAGACTACGGGCGGAGGGGCAGTCGCAGTGGACGGCGGAAAGACTGACGGCCGATCTTCGAAATCGCCTGAATGGAAGCCGCCTTTTTGTAGTTTCGAACCGCGAACCTTACATTCACAGGGCGCGTGGCAAGTCAGTGGAAGTAGTTGTGCCCGCAAGCGGCTTGGTCACGGCACTCGAACCGGTTTTACGCGCTTGTGAAGGAACGTGGGTGGCGCACGGCAGCGGCACGGCAGACCGGGAAACCGTGGACCGGTATGACCGATTGGCCGTGCCTCCCGACGATCCCCACTACACGCTTCGCCGCGTTTGGCTGACGAAGGAAGAGGAGGAAGGCTACTACTACGGATTCGCCAACGAAGGAGTGTGGCCCCTCTGTCACATCGCGCACACCCGGCCGATTTTTCGCGCCGATGACTGGAAACAATATCAGGCAGTCAATCGTAAGTTCGCCGACGCCTTGTTGGAAGAAATGAAAGACACCGAGAAGCCTGTGGTGTTGGTGCAGGATTATCATTTCGCGCTGCTGCCCAGGATGATCAAACAAAAGCGCCCCGACGCCCGGGTTGCGATTTTCTGGCATATCCCTTGGCCGAATCCAGAAGCTTTTAGAATTTGTCCGTGGCAGCGCGAACTGGTCGATGGACTGTTAGGCGCCGACCTTATCGGCTTCCACATTCAAAGTCACTGCACGAATTTTCTCGAGACGGCGGATCGTGTGATGGAATCGCGGATCGACTGGGAGCATTTCACCATCCAGCGATTGGGCCACGTTACGACAGTGCACCCGTTCCCCATTAGCGTCGACGCCAGTAATGTGACGGACGAACCCGTTGTCGGGTCCGCATCGGAGGAACGCTCAGGACTTTTGAAGAATCTGGACGTCGAAGCACTTTTTCTGGGAATCGGAGTCGACCGGCTCGATTACACAAAGGGGATCCTGGAACGTTTTCTGGCGATCGAGCGTTTTCTGGAAAAGTATCCGCGATATCAAGGTCAGTTCACGTTCGTGCAGATCGGCGCACCCAGCCGCAGTCACCTCAAGCGGTATCACGATCTGGAAGCCGAGGTCGAAGCGGAGGCCGGGCGAATCAACTGGCGCTTTCAGAGAGACAAATGGAGGCCGATCGTTTTGCTGAACCGCTCGCATAGTCACCAGGAAATCGAGCCTTATTTCACAAGCGCGGATCTGTGCCTGGTGACTTCGCTGCACGACGGCATGAATCTCGTTGCTAAAGAATTCGTGGCGTCGCGACACGATGAAAACGGCGTGCTCATCCTGAGTATCTTCACCGGAGCCGCTCGCGAGTTGCGCGACGCGTTGCAGGTAAATCCTTACGACATCGACCAGACGGCCGAAGCGATTCGAGTCGCTCTGGAAATGGATCCCGACGAAAAACAAGCACGAATGCAACAGATGCGGCGCACCATTCGCGAGCACAACGTTTTTCAGTGGGCCGGAAATCTCATCGGAGAACTCTGCGAACTGCGATTGGAAGACCCCGCCAAATCGGACGGGCACACTCACTTGGGTGCATCCGCAGCCTAAGGCTCAATTTATCTTTCGATCTTACACAACAAGGAAGAAAACTACAGAAGAGGCTCTCCACGCATTCGGGAAGGACGCGGTGCTGGCGCGAATTGGGCCATGAGCGGACCAATGGCGAAGAAGCACAGCGCGGCGATTGCGAACAAGCTGCCCAACGCCTGTAAGTGCACGACGAAGCTGAGTAGCGAGAAGACCACCAGAAACGCGCCAAAAGCTCGTAACATGATCCATCCTCCTCAATGACTCAGACTTGCACTATCAATTACAGTCGACGGCGGGGCAAACGCAAATACAGCAATGTACCCAATTGGGGCGACGTTCATCCCTAATTAGCGGGGCTTGCGAGACCCCGACCGCCTTGTATCAGGGGGACTGGCCTTAATCAAGTGTTTTCTGCAGAAAAAGCAGGGCGTGCCGAGTGTGCAGCCGGTAGGATGCAAATCCCGTCTTTACAGACTCCGGTAGCCCCCGAACGGGCACGGCAGTATACATTTGCTGCTACGTGCCCGAGGAGGGTATTAGCAGTTGAATTAACCCCGGCGCCGCGACTCTTTCACATCTGAATCCTCAACGGCAGCGTCCTCGCGTCTGGGTGGTTTGGAGGTGGTGGCATCATCTGCCGCTTTCTTGGTGGCGTCCTTAGCCTTCCCCCAGGCATTTTGCACTTTACCTTCCGCCTGCTTAGCGGTTCCTTTGACTTGCAATTCCGGGTCGTTCGTCCACTCACCTGCTTGCCGCTCAACCCGTCCTCCAACGTCTTTCACTTTGCCTTCAACACGGTCCTTGTTCATTTTGGAGTCTCCTTTGAAAATTTCAACTTCACTCCGCGCGCCGAGTAACTTTCGCCTAGGCAAATTTTCGTTCATTCGACCGATCGGTTTCTATGTCGTAACTGGAGCGTCGGTCGCCAGGTGTGTTCTCGCCGTGGGCGCTGTCCTGGTGATTTTGCAGTTCGTTTTGCGAATCGAACGACTGATGACAGACTTCACAAGTATTTTGATTCGTCGGATTTTGGTTCATTGTGAATCCTCGATTCGTACCTGAATTCCGAATCCGCCCTTACGTTGTCTCCCCAGATCAGATGAAGAACAGCACGGAATGTTTGTTGGTTTTTTGGATATACACAACTGAGTACTAACTCTTCAGCTTTTCTGGCTGGGGATGAGGTGCCCGTTTAAACCGGGCTGCGGCCTTGAATAACGCGCACCAGGACGACAATGATCGCAAGGATCAGCAGGATATGTATAAAACCGCCTAGCGTGTAAGAACTGACAATCCCAAGCAACCACAAAATGAACAGAAGGGCAGCAATCGTGAAGAGCATGGTAAGCATCCCTCCTGAAAGCACAACATAGTTGCTGACCCGAGACTATGAAGGAATAGGGAATTTGCTTCTATCCGGTAAAGCACGTACTTTTGCCCGCGACGTACTCTATAAGGAACAGTTCTGGACGGAAGGTGAAAATGCCGCGACGCTACAACTCAAAAGACCTGGACAATGCCGTTGCGGACGGCATAGCGAGTCAGGTCGGCGACCGAATGCAAGCCGAGTTTTCGCATGAGGTTCGTACGATGAGTTTCTGCGGTCTTAACGCTGAGGCGAAGTGCGACCGCGACTTCCTTGCTGGTCTTTCCTTCCGCCAACAACTGAATTACTTCACGCTCCCGGCTCGTTAGAACTTCAGTCGTCGGATCTTCCTTTTTTTGGGTGGATTCCTCAGCCTGGCCATCCGGACCTTCACGATCGAGATAACCTTCCAAAACCATCTGGCTCACTCGCGTGGTGAAAAATGTTCTCTTCATTTGCAAGGCTTCGACGGCCGCGACCAGATCGCGTCCGGCATCGGATTTGAGCAGAAAACCGCGGGCACCGGCTCGCAGCACCTCGCGCACGACTTGCTCAGAATCGTGCATGGTCAGAATCAGAATCGGAGTGTCGGGTGACGCAGCGAGAATTTGCCGCGCAGCCTCCAACCCGTTCAAGTTGGGCATGCCAATGTCGAGCAAAATCAGATCAGGGCTCACGGTGCTGGCTAGTTCGACAGCCTCACGCCCGTCTTTCGCTTCGGCGCAGATGTCCCACCCAGCATGACCTTCCAGCAAGGCGCGAATGCCATGTCGAGCTACTTCATGGTCGTCGGCAATCAGGATGCGAAGCATTCTCTGCCTCTCAGCGGTCGACTGGGTGAAATCTCTTCGTGGCGCACAACCGCACACACCGGCGCTCCATCGCAATCATGCGCCGAGGACGGCCACGTCGCCATTGTCAAAGCACAAACCTTGCCAAACACGTATTTCATTGCATCTAAGCCGCTTCAGGCGCGGAGCGAATTTCGCTTCATGTAAGTTTTGCCACCTTAGAAAAACCTACGAATTTGTTCTGACTATGGTGTGATCGGGTATTTTTTTCGGCAATACAGTATTTGGGGTAACGTTCGGAGTACTACGCAGCAAGGAACCGGAGCGGCCCTCTTAGTGAGTTACCTCAACAAAAACCAGACGGTGCAGGCGCAAATGGCATCTAAATCGATCAGGGAGGCTTGTACCAATGCACGTGGGTAATGCTGTTCTCCGCTCGGCCGCTCGGGCAGCGTGGCTGTCCGTACTTCTGTGCGCGATCGGTTTCGCGCAGCAGCAAAATACCGCGCCCGCTCAAAGTCCGCCGCCTACGCCGCCGCCGGCCGCCTGGAATCCGGATTACGGACCGCCACGGAC
Source organism: uncultured Acidobacteriaceae bacterium (assembly GCA_963708335.1). Classification (GTDB taxonomy): domain Bacteria; phylum Acidobacteriota; class Terriglobia; order Terriglobales; family Acidobacteriaceae; genus Sulfotelmatobacter. The sequence goes on from OY970205.1 coordinate 2,174,071, forward strand.
CGCGGTGCCATCCACCGTGGAGGAGCAGCCCGGTCAGCCGTCCGCCGGCCAGTCGAACCCGGGCCAGGAGTCGTCGATAACAGCCGATAAAGATGATTCAGGGCGATTCGTTTTTAAGAAGCAAGTGCAAGAGGTGGTTTTGCACGCGACCGTCGTGGATCAGGCCGGGCACATGGTCACCGGACTCGATCAGAATGCGTTTTCCATCTTCGTGAATAACGTGCCGGAACCCATTACTTCGTTCCGCCGGGAAGACGTGCCGGTTGCCCTTGGAATTGTGATCGACAATTCGGGTTCCATGCGCGACAAGCGGGAAAAGGTAAGCCAGGCTGTCCTGAACCTGGTCCAGGCGAGCAATCCCCAGGACGAAGTATTTGTCGTCAACTTCAACGAGACGCCTTATCTCGATCAGGATTACACCTCGGACGTGGGACTACTCCGGGCCGCGATGCACCAGGTATCCAGCCGTGGAAGCACGGCCCTCTACGATGCCGTGGTCGCTTCCGCGTCGCATCTGCGAGACAACCCGCGCCTCACCAAGAAAGTTCTGCTGGTCATTACCGACGGGCAAGACAACATGAGCCAGGAAACCCTGCAGAGCGCCATCCGCAAGCTCCAGCCGGACAAGGGCGCAACGATCTATGCCATCGGACTTAGCAATGGCGGAATGACGCGAGCCGGGCATGATGCGCTTCAGGAGTTGGCTTCCAGCACAGGAGGCGTTGCGTACTTTCCGCGAAACCTGGACGAGGTAGATTCCATCACGCGCGCCGTCGCGCACGATATTCGCAGCCAGTACACGTTGGCGTTCAAGCCGGGAGAGGCGAAATCGAGATACCAGGCGATTCGGGTCGAAGCCAGAGGCCCTGGCAAGACGCGGCTGCTGGTGAGAACTCGGAGCGGTTACTATCCGGGTGAGACCGTTCGCTAGCAGGTCTCACCCAAACTTCAGAAAGGTTATGCCGCGGTTGGGCCCGTTGGGGTTTTGGGCGGCGTCGGGGGCAGCTCTATCTGGATCAGGTTGTTCTTGATGGCATACACCACGAGGTCCCGAATGGAGTGAAAACTCAACTTCCGCATGATATTGCTGCGGTGTGTTTCCACGGTCTTGGTGCTCAAGTTGAGCAGAGAAGCGACTTCTTTCGAGCTGTTGCCTTCCGCGAGCAATTGAGTAATTTCACGTTCCCGCGCCGTCAACGTAGGTAACTTGGGAGCCTCGTTGCGCGATATGGTCTGACCCTTTTCCAGAAAGCCCGCTAGTACCAGGTCGTTCACTCGCGGGGTGAAGAACATGCGCTTGTTCTGGAGCGCTTCCACGGCCGACACCAAATCGCGCGCGGCGTCAGACTTCAAAACGAAACCGCGAGCGCCGGCATCGAGAGCCTCGCGAATAACCTGATCGGAATCGGTAATGGTCAGGACGATGACTTTGAAGTGGGGATCATGTTGCAGCAGTTGCCGAGTCGTGTCCAAGCCGTTCAGGTTGGGCATTCCGATATCGACGATGACCACGTCCGGATTCAATTGCAAGGCTTTTTCTACGGCCTCGCGGCCATCGCTGGCTTCACCACAAACTTCCCATCCTTCGTGTTTCTCCAAAAGTGCGCGCAACCCGCGGCGCACGATTTCGTGGTCATCAGCTAACAGGATCCTGAGTTTCATAATTCCCCTCTTTTCAGATCGAGTTGCAGGTTTGTCGATTCCCTTTCAGCGTAACTCGGCGACATTCCGGCCATTTAAAGCAGTAAAGACTCGGTGCTGGCTTACCGCATCGACCGCCGCCAGCAGATCGCGAGCGGCATTGGACTTTACAACGTATCCTCTAGCCCCAGCTTCCAGAGCTTCCCGCATCATTTGCGGGGAATCGTGCTGGGTAACAAACAAAATCTCAAGTCCGGGACATTCCTGCCGTAGCAGACGGCAGGCTTCCAATCCGTTCATTCGAGGCATGGTGACATCGAGCACCATCACGTCTGGGCTTAAGCCCTTGGCTTTTTCTACTGCCTCCGCCCCATCGGATGCTTCTCCAACTACTTCCCAACCTGAATGCCCTTCCAAAAGCGTTTTGAGACCCTGCCTCACAATGGGGTGGTCATCGACCAGCAAGATGCGAATTGTCATTCCGTTTCAGTCCTTTGGGGAGACCAGACGATTCGCCACATTATCGTTCGTTTGTGACAAGCCTGACCAAAAATCATTTAATTTGAGCACCACATCAGGGGGGGGAGGGCCCCGTAACCCACTGAGGCTAACGTTGTATGTTGAGGGGTCCAATACAGAGAATCCTGTATTTCGCCCGAAATGATGAAGGAGCGCGGGGAACCGCAAAGCCTCAGGCATTCTGGCGCGAAGAAACAGCTGGAAAATAAGTTTTATTGTGCAGCAGTACCTCAACCGCTTCGACTACGGAGCCGATGTCCTGTTTGGCGCAAGCCCCGCGAACACCTGCCTGTCGCGCCGCCTCCGCCAGTTGATTGGAAAGGTGCAACGTCACCATGAGAATCGGGATCTTGGGGAAGAGTTCGGAAATCTGCCTGGCGACGTCAACCCCATTCAGGTCGGGCATCTGGTAGTCCAGCAAAATCAGATCGGGCTGCGCTTCCAGTACCTGGTGCAGGGCCTCGGCACCGGTGCGCGCTTCGCCGCACACCCGCCAAGACTCCTGCTGCTCAAGAATTGCCCGCAGGTAGCGTCGAACCGCCGGATTATCGTCCACCAGAAGAATGCGGACCATAGCGAAAGCCTTCCATTTGTTGGATGCCAATTTTGCGGACTCCGTCTTCGTGCAAAGGGCTTTCGCGGGAAAACACTTTTAACGGAAATACCCGCTCCCAGCGCATGATGCTTTTGTGCCGTTTTGACCGGCCTTTTACCTCACTGCCGAAGCGGGGGGCACAGGCTGATTCCCCAAAGTCTCATCGGGGTTATCACTATGTAAACATAGGGATCGCAAGAACTGCCCACAATCCATTGAACTCTGTAGGAGTTAACTGATTCATAACTAATGGCATGGGTATTAAGCCGCACTGGAATTTCGCTTTGCTTGAATCATTGGGAACTCGAGGCGGCGAGAAGGGGCGGGCGATTTTCCCGTTTTGGGCTTAAGTCTTCTACAGGAAAAAATAAATGCACTTCCGTAACCTAGTGTATTGACTTCTGGTAATTTATGGTGTTAGCCGCACGACCCAACCAAAACTAAGGGAAGGATTTTACATGGAAATCCATCAGGGAATTTCCGCGCTCTTCGTGTGCGAAAGCTGCGCCGGCTATCGCGAGCAAGACAATCCGGGGGACTTTTTTAAAAAATTGGTTAAATGCGTTTTCATCTTAGGCTTGCTGGCGGTTGCAGCCGGTGTGCCGTTCGCTCCCAGGGCTTTTGCGCAAGCTCAGTCCACCATCAGCTGCCCGTCGGGACACGGATACTGGGACGTGTTGAGTGTAATGATGATGGATCCAGGACTCGCCTCCAATTATCACATGGAAGGATTCAGCAGAGGCGTTCCCTCGGCCTATATCTATACTCGGTGGGACGAAGCCCAATCGAAACTTTACTACACTAAGAATCCGCAAGGGAATCCGTGGGACATCAATCTGTATGACTCCGGTTACGTCTACCAGTGGGTCACGGAACTGGGCGAGTGGAATGGCGTGAATCACTGGAACGATCCGCGCAGCTGCAAGAAATTCAATAGCGGCGGTGGAACCAGCCGCGGCGATCTCTCCATGCGTTGGGCGGCCCGCTGCGCCGTTCCGGGAGGCGCCAATAGCGCATTCTGGAATCCTCCGCCTTCTACTCAGCCCAACAATACGAACTATTACACCTATGTGGATCGGGACCTGCAGAGTCCGGCCAAAAGCCTTGGCTGGTCGTTGATGGAGTTGAAGCAGTCGGGAACCCTCGGCATTACAGACCACCGCGCGGTGCCACCCCGATCGTTTTCTATTACGACTGTGCCGCTGGAGTACACCTACAGCTGCAGTGTCGGTGGAAATGTCAACTCGTGCAAGTTCCGCGAGATTTTTGATTACGGCGTCGACAGCAGCGTGAATCCAGTAGACCGTGTGAAGCACACCTACGGATGGGTGCGCTGGCGCTACTATGTCAACTCAACCCAGGGAAACCCGAAAGTTACGGCGAATTGGGTTCTGAATAATTACTCGACGACTGATCACTTGATGCTGGGACAGGTCAACCCTAACTTCCAGTGTTTCTAAGCTGCGCTGAAATATTCGCCTAAGAAATTAATCTGGATTCATCTCGATCTGCCGGGGAGGCAACACCTGCAGATCGGGATGTGTCGGATCCCGCCAAAAGACGTGAAAACATTCGCCCTCACTGCGTGGCAGCCAGGTCGTTCCGTCTGCATACTTGACCGAATCAGGGAAGAATACCCAGCCTAGGACCGCCTGTGCGCTGGCCGCGCGGATGCCCGGCTTTTCGAGAGTTTGCTCCTGGCCGGGCAATGTCGGCCCGGATAATCTCCACTGAGCGTTGAACGGCCGCCGCAAATCGAGCGGCGTTAAAAACATCTCTGAAGTCAGAGCGATGCTGGCAATCGGCTTGGCGCTGACATTTTTGACAGTCAGCGTAAACTTCTCAGGATTCTTCCAGAAATCGCCGCCCGTGAAAGTAAGCGGGCAAGAACGGGCTGGCGGAGCGTAGACCATATACACCGCCATCATGCCCGACTCCATGTGATCCTCGACGTGGCAGTGAAACATCCAAGCTCCGGGATTGTCAGCGAGCATGTCGACCGTCACCATACTCCCCGGGAGAAGTTCGATCACATCCGTGTGGCGCTGCCCTTCGGTGACGGTTTCGCCGTGCCAATGAGGACTGTGCAAGTCAATCTCATTTCCCATTCCCAGCAAATACCAGCGCACCTTATCGCCCTGCTTCATGGTCAAGCCGGGAAGATTGCCGAAGATAAAGCCGTTGATAGCGTAAAACTGGCCGGCGGGTTTGCCTCCCATTTCATCGAAGATCATGAACGCCGCGACAAACTCGCGATTCACGTACTTCGGAGATCCATCCGGCTTTGCTTTGCCCTTCGCGGTAATGATGATTGGGCCTAACAGGCCGGCGTTGATTTCTACGGCGGTGTCAACGTGAGCGTGGTACCACCACACGATCGAACTCGGCTGCCCCGGCCCTGGTCCACTGGCTTCGTTCGCAAACCAGTGATACGTATACCTGGCGCCCGGCGCGACAAAAGCTCCCTTGGCCACAGGCAAATAAAGCGAGCCCTCGTTGTTCTTGTCGTAGCGTAGCCCATGCGGGTGGATGTCGTGGCCGTGCTGGGTGCGATTCAGAAAATCGACGACGATCTCGTCCCCGACTTCTGCTCGGATGATTGGACCGAGAATTCCCAGCCACTCTGGCTGAGGCTTCGCAGTGGTGAAGGTGTCATCCGTGTATTCGATGTAACGTGTCTTAGCCCATTGCAACTTCAGCGACCAAGGCTGGGGGATGGGCGTTCCGTTCAGAAGATTGCGGCCGCTTGGCGCGTAGTTCCATGTTACGTCTTCGGCCGCGATGTAGTAGTGCCGCGTCGTCGCAAAACAGGAACAAGCGGAACAGAACAACAGGCACAGCGTCAATCCCAACGCGCGCTGGATTCTCACGGAACTCATTATCCCACTGGGGCAATAGTTGTGTACGCAATGGGCCGCCTTCGCGCCGACCTTTCCGTGGGGCCAGTCGCAATTAAGGACTTGGCGGAGACAGCGAACATTGCCCGCTCGTGTTCTGAGCCGGGGGCGAGGGCGGAGTGGCCCATGGCGTATTCGTGAAATCGAAAAATTCGCTCATGTCGGATTGGGCCGCGTCGCGTTTGGTCAGAGCGGGTATATTGAAGCGAGTTTCGATCAGTTTCAGGATAGAGGTGTAATCGCGTACCGTGTGAGAAACGTAATTCTTCTTGGCGTAGGGCGATATCACGATTAGCGGAACACGATAGCCGGTATGGTTAAAATCGCAAGTGCCGCTTCCGATCTGGCCGGGCGCGTCGCAAATGTCGCCCGCCTGTAAATCCATCGGTTTTATGCCGTCGGGGCTCGGCATGGGCTGCGGCGGGACGTGGTCGTAGAAGCCTCCAGCCTCGTCGTAGGTGAAGATCAGAGCGGAATCCTTCCAACTGGAGCTGGCCATCAGGCCATTGATCAGGCTCGCGGCAAACTGCGCGCCGGCCTGCACGGTGGCAGGCGAGGAGGTGTCGACATCGTTGGGATGCTCGTCGAGCCCCGCCACGGAAGGGGGTTCGATCAGCGCCACCTGGGGCAGCGTGCCATTTTTCAGGTCGGTCGTATATTGCGAGAGCGGCACCAGATTTTGCGACAGGGTCGAACTGTTGACGATAGTCTGTCCGTAGGTGAACTCATTAATGTAGGAATAATTGTAGAGGCACGCGGCCGTGGGATTGGATGAGCAAGTTGTGCCGTCGGTGTCGACGTAAATCTTCCAGGTAATGCCCGCCTTCTGCAGAGCTTCGAAAATCGTAGTGTTGGGAAGAGGCGTTTCCGGTGCAACCAGAGGGGCGGCATGGCCAGCGGAAGTGCCTGCCAGAAGATACATGCGGTTGATCTGGGTGCGGTCCATGGCAGGAGAAAACCACCGGTCGGAGGTCGCGAAGTTCGACGCCATGAAGTAGTAGTAGTTCAGGTCGCTGCCTTCAAAATATCCCATGGCACGAACCCCGTTCGTATCCATCAAGGGGGGCGATTGCTGGCGCGCGTCATCTGCCGCCGTGATCACGAATCCGTTCAGCGCCGCTGGATTTTGGCCGGTCGGGTCGTTGTAATCCCAGTCCACGTGACTCTCGTTCCAGAACGGGCTTTGCTCTTCCTGGCAAGTCGAGGTGAAATGAAACGAAGGGATTAAAACGCTGCTATCCGGCACACAAGTCGTCGAAGCCGGATAAGGCTGGCTCGGATCGCAACCCGGAATTGCGGGAGCCGGCCCTTGCGGCGGGGCAGTTCCAGTCGTCGGGTTGAACTGTGGCAGACCGTCGAACGACTGATCCGCGATGCCATGATTTGCCCAGTACAGGCGCATTGCTCCGAAGTAACTGTCAAAGGAGCGGTTCTCCTGCGCAAGAATTATGATGTGATTAATGCTTTGCAGGCTTCCCGGGATAGTGCCCGGATTACGCAGGCCCACGCATCCCACCCAGATCAGGGAACTCATGCTGAATAAAACGGCTAACTTTAAATGTCGAGGTTTCATTCGCGTGACGCGACTGTGGAATCTGAAATTCGATGAAACCGAGGCCCAGAGGGTTGTCACAAAGGAATGAGCAGGGACGGGCCAAAAGCCGACGCCGTCTCAGGTACATACGTGCCGAACTCGGCAAAATCTACATAGTTCTTATCCTTCCTACCCAACCTAGGGTTGTTCCTCGAATTTTTACCGCCTCTTAATAAAATCCCCAGCGACAGCGCTTTAGAAGTTGGCATCAGAGTCTAATCGTTACCATTAATGGTGAGGCAGGTCTTATTTAAATCATGACTGAGCAGGCACGAGCAGGGTCTTCTTCTAATCAAATTCGGTCGGTGCCCCGTTCTTCTTTCGAGAAAGATCGTCAGCCAGAGATGTCGGCGCCCACGCACAGCCCGCTGCTAAAGCTGGCCCGCAAGCTTCACGACAACGAAGCAGCACTCGCTGTCATGCGAAGCGCGTTCCGCATGTTCCAGCGCATCGGCCTCAGCGTGAGCCCGAACCATTTTTACTGGCCCGTCCCTGACTTCCGCGAACTCGAGAGCCGCAAATGGCCGATCGAGTCCGATACGCCGGGTTTAAACCTCGGCGTCGACCGGCAATTGGACTTCCTGCAAACCGTGGTTCCGCAATATCAGGCGGAATGGGCATCGCCGTCCGCGCCGTTCTTCAGCGGGGGATACAGCTACAACAACGGTTATTTCGAAGCCGTCGACGCTGAAATTGCTTATTGCCTGGTTCGACATTTCAAACCGCGACGCATCGTGGAGGTTGGGGGCGGCTACAGCAGCCGTGTCATGGCTGCGGCTCTCAACCTAAATCTCAAGCGGGATGGAGTGCGCGGGGAGTTGGTCACAATTGATCCTTACCCCGACCGCATTCCGCAGAAAACCCTGAGCGATCGCCTGCACCTCATCACCCAAAAAGTACAGAATGTGGGCCTCGACCTGTTCCTTACCCTGCAGAGCGGGGATTTTCTTTTTCTGGATTCGAGCCACGTGGTAGGGATCGGCAGCGATGTGGTTCGCGAATATCTTGAAATTATTCCCCGACTCGCGGGTGGCGTGCTGATTCACGCCCACGACATCTTCATTCCCGCCGACTATCCGCGCGAAGCGGTCTTGCATAATCTGGCATTCTGGTCGGAGCAATACCTGTTGCAGGCCTTGCTGATGTTCAATCGGCAATTCGAAGTGCTCTGGGGCAGCAGTTGCATGCAAAGTCGCGACACTTGCGCATTGGAAGCCGCATTCCCGCATTGGCGGCACAGTTATCGCAACATGCCGCCGGCAAAGCGCCACTTTCTTCCTACCCGCGATGGCGAGCGCGTTTGGCCCTCAAGCTTCTGGATGCGGAAACTTGCGTGAGCTTACAAATGATCATCTGTAACGGCGTTGCTCGCAATCTCTCGAGGCCTACCAATCTGGGACTACCAAATTCCCTTGTCGTCGCCGGTAAATTTCAAATTGACGAAGGCGGCGACGGCGAGCGCCGGCAAGAGCGATAAGCGCGCCGCCGAACGAAAGCGTCTCGCCGTTCCTGTTCCAATCAGTTGCTGCAAGAACAATTGCGAACCCTGCGGCAACATGGGTACCCGCAAGAACTGCTTTCCAACGTAGGTCTTTTCTGCGCCGAAGCGCGCCGAGCGCACCACAAACTCGGGCAGAGAAAGCGGCCCATCCCCCGCGCGCACGTTGTAGTCGGAAGTAATCTTCAGCAAAGTCGCGACTCCCGGCCAAATAGCCCAACGCTCCGTGGATGTGCGCAGCCTCGTGAAATCCAGGCGCCCTGCCCGCACTAGCGCAGTAAGGTTCAGCAGGTCGGTGAAGCGAATATAAAAATGGCGATACATCCTTTGCAGGGTCGCGAGTGTGACCTGTTCCTCCGGACTCGGAACCCGAAAATGAAACGGACCTACATCGCGCAGGACGCTGGTTTCTTTCAGGCGCGCCGGCAGTTCATCCTGTTCCCCGGTTTGTCCCAGGCAGCCGACGTGGATCTCCACCAACCGGGACTGCCCGGGAATTTGGAAATTCCATTTGTGCGCCAGGCGATCGCCCCAACTCTGTGCTTGCGGCTCGGCCTGCAGTTCACTCCGCATTGCGCGCACGGTATCGTGTTCGCTGGCGCCAATGAAGAGATCGAGATCGCTGCCTATATCGGGCAAGTGGTCGAGCGTCTTTATGACTAGAGGAGGGTGCCCCGTGAGTTCGAGCGCCCGCACAACATCGTTCAGAGTCGCGAGCGCCTCTTCCACCTGCCAACGTTCGCGTTGCTCAAGATCGTGGAGATCGTCAAAGGGCGGAGTGAAAGCACCCACTGCGGCCCATTTTTCTAAAAGCCGCAAAGTTCGCAGGTAAACGCGTTGCACCTCCGCGAAATGCAGGAAGTCGGACCACTCCTGCTTCGACATTCGTTGCAGTCGCGAGATTGCCTGTGACACCTGCGGCCGGCCCTCACCCCGCGGCGACCAGTCCGAGTGGAGATGCATGACCGCCAGCATCTCGAACATCTCAGCCGCACTGTTACTGCCCCCCGCCATCAGCGTCCTCCACTCGCGTTGAGCGCTTTGGTTTCGCCGCAACGCGGGATGCCGCGTTCAATCGCTGTCCCTTCTTCGTAATCGTTCCAGGTAGCGATCAGGACAAACGGAATCGGGTGCGAGGCGTCGTCGTTTTCTTCAAAGACACGCAAAGTGTCGTCGAACGTCTTCCCGCATCGTGGGTCGATGTGGCGGTTCAAACTCCACGAAGCCTTGGCATCGTTGAAGCCCGGCCACACTCCGCCCACCGTCACTTCATCTGGATGCTTGCGCATCTTCGCGTAAAACTCATTCAAGTAATCTTCGCCCCACGCCTGGCCATCGGGACTCCATCCCTTGTGTCCGGGATATACCCATGCATACTCGCCGTCGAAAGCCTTGGCGTACTGGGGCGGCGGACTGTTCTGATAAAGCAAGATTGGCGGCGACTCCCACTGATTTACCTGCTGCCTCACCTGGAGCCAATCGGTGTGCCCGCCCTTCGGGAATACAAACATGACAGGCCGTCCGTGGTATGTCAGGTAAGCGTCGCGCCCTGGGGCGCCGGGACCAATGTATTTCTTGTAAGCCAGATCCATCGCTTCCATTGCATCGTCAGTGGCATGGCCGTTGTCATCCTGAGTCTCGTCGTACATCAGCGCGATGTGAAAGTGCTGCTCGCTAGCAATTCGTTGCAACAGCGCGGTGCTGCGATCGAGAAAGGGGTGCCGCGGCCCGTACCAATCGACCGCGAAGGCATAAATGCCCATGTTGCGTGCGCTCTCAACTTGCTTGCGCAAAACATTCGGATCGATGCTGCTGTACCCCACGTCAATGTGGTCGGGATCGCCGAACCATGGCTGGTAATCCGCAAGTACCAGGGGATTCCCCGGCAAAGTCGGCACGTCTTTCAGCGCGATATTTTTCGCGTGCGCGTGGGTGCACGAGTTGGGAATATAGCTTGCGATCAATACACACGCCGAAAAAGCATAGTGGAAAAGTTTCATCTACAAATGTCCTTGCCTTGGATACGATGAGACCGCGCCGCCAGGAGTTGGCTCGTCCGAAGGCCCTTAAACAGGGCCTCAGAATCACTTGGTAGAAACTTCCTCCAGATCGCGGACATACCAGCGATCGGCGCCCGGAGTCATGAGAACCATGTACTCGTGAGGCACGTTCTGTGTATCGAGCAACTTGCTTCCATCGAAAGTCTGTATCTCCAACTGCGCCTGGTCAATCAGCTGCATAGCCGCGCCATCCGTGGAATAAAAAACCGCCTTCAGGCGATGGCCGTGATCCACGATGTGGACGTGCACTCCCGTTTTAGTTTGTGCGCCGATTCTTTTCGTGAGGCGATCTTTGGCGAATCCTGTGAATTCTTCGCCAAGCCCATCGGCGCGACTAGCGTCCAAAGCGGTGGCCAGATCGCGCCATGCCTGCGCGTAGTAACGCACGATCGTCGTTCCCGTGAGTTCTTCGATCGGACGCGGAGCAAGCCCCTCGGCATCAAGGTGAACTTCGGGCGCGGACTGTCCGATTGCCAGAACCCCAGCCGCAAGTACGAAGCTCGCAGCCTTAAGAAGTCGCACAGAAATATTCTTGAATGCCCGCGACATGTTGGTCGTGCTCTTCATAATTTGCCGTTGACTGACAGTTCATTGCCCACCACAACGCCGCACGCGACGGTGACCTGCGCATGTCCGCGAATGTTGACTTCCGTTTTCGCGATTCCTTTTTTGATTGGCGTGTCCACCGTGCTCTTGCCGTCCTGGTCAACCGTAGTGAAGGAAACGACAGTGCCATCGGGCAGCGCATTGCCACTGCAATCGCGCACCGGATCGGTCTCAAGCGTCACCGTCTTGCCGCTGGGCAAAGCCTTTACGCGCAGGCCGCAGGCCTCGGTCGCCACCTGCTGCACTACGCGAACTTCTTGTACGCCGTCCGCCACTGCAGTCACTCGTACTCGTCCTTCATTTCGCGTCGAGTCCGTGCGCAGCCAGGCCACACCCCGCTTAGTGGGAACTTGCCGCGAGTAGGCCGCGCCGCTCGCTGGAGTAATCTTGAAATCGACAGTTGATGGAGCCAGCACCAGGTTGTAGTACTGATCAAACACAAAAGCAGTGGCATCGATCGAATTCGGCGTAGAGACCGGAACCCGCGACGGATGGAGAAAGAAGCTCAAGTGCGCGGGTTGCGCAGCCTTCACTTCGAAGCTTGCGGAAGTGCATCCCGAGTCGCACAGGATCGCCAGGTATCGACCCGCGGCTCGCACGTCATTCGCCTGAATCTGCAAATCGCCGCCCAACTTCACGTCGCGCTTCACGACGGTGTCCGGTCCCACGAGATAAAAGGTCGCTCCACCAGAGCCTTGCACAGGAATGGAGAACGACTGCCCCGCCTGTACAGTCGCGGGCGGGCGCAGTTCCGCCGCCATTGCTGGGAGCGCACACAATGCGAGGAACGCACCGGCTTTCCAAAATCTCAGGTAAATACGGAAGGGAAGCTTCATGCTAGGAACTCGTTCGCGAGTAGTGGTTCACGATGACGCGATAACTTTTCAGCCGGCTCGCAATGTCATTCGGGATATCGACCGCAAAAGGCACCGGAACTTGCGGCATCAGCGCCTGATCGACATAACCATCCGAGACCCAAATGACTTTTCCGGAGCCGTCATAGTAAGCAGCCAGCACTTGCGCAATGTTGACCGGGCGCCCGCTTTGATTCACCAGCGCTCCTTGAAGTACGTTGCGGTTCAATCCATCCTTGGCGAGTTTCTGGTCGGCGACGGCAATCACCGGATCCGCGCTGGCCGGAACCAAAAGGGCGCGCGCACCCATGCGCACGCTTTTCACCTGGTCCATGCGAATTCCGGGAAAATCGATACGATACGGCGAAACCTGCTTCGGAAGGAGAATGTGCGAGATCAGATCGAAGCTGCCTTCCTCCTCGATGGGAGAACCATCGGCTTTCAGCAGTGTCGCATTCACATTCAGATACGCGGGAACGGTATCCTCATTTTCCACTTCGCCAACAATCACCACGCGTCCCGGACGCGAGATCGCGTTCATCGACGTGATGCGCACTTTCGGCGAGTCGACTTCTTGGGCGCCCCAGTTCTGCGAAGTATTGCGGCCGATCACATCCCAGCGCAAATAGTTCACCGTCACCACTTGCGGAGGCACGGCTGTTACCGCCGGCTTCGGCCAAACCACGCGCCAGACCGAGCCGTCATGGCGCACCCGCAAATCCCGCACATCATCGAGCGAGCCCACCGCGCTGGACCAAACCATCCGCACCCGCATCACCGCCTGATCGTTGTCGGCGTGTAAAGGCGATACATCCGCGCTCTGCAGCGAGGAATATGTGCGCAAACTGCCGTCGCTCCCCGCAACATCGTGCGTGAATGATTCAAGATCCGTATTGCTGCTGGGATCGAGTGAAGCATAGGCGCGCCGGAAATTGTGAGCCTGAATGTCGCTCATCAGAGCCTGCACGGCCGCTTCTGGCGTGGCCGCTGAAAAGATCGCATGTTCCTTCATTCCTCCTGACTGCACCCACGAGAAGGCGATCAGAATGGCAGTGACGACGGCGATAACAACAGCCAGCCCCAGCTTCATGAGTGCACCCCGTCGTGATAGACGCCTTCCGGGGTCTCGCGGGAAACTGTGATTTCCCGCTGCACGCGCCGCGGTTCTCCCAGGAGGAACACAAAGAGAATCGCCAGGATGCTGCTGCCGATAGGCAGAGTCCCCCAGATGAGTCCTTCGAACGGTGTGGGGATGGAATCCGAAGGAATCGTGCGCGCGGGAATCGCATCGTCTTTGGACCACACGGTAATCGCGCCGGACTCATACGTCTCGACCTGGCGCCATCCGCCAAAGACCAAGAGCGGCTCGTAGAACGGATCGTGCACGAAAATAAATTTCAGGCCGTAGTGGTTGGCGTGCAGCAGCATGGCGCGCAATGAATCCATGCCGGCCACGCCGAAGAATTTCGCGTTGGTCATCTGCGCCGCGCCGTAACGCGTCATTTCAGGCAGCAGTCGCGCCGAGTTGTACTCGCCGTCGATGCTGTTCGCCTTGGCATAAGTCGACACTTTGGAAAGCGCATTGCCGAATCCCAGTGTGAGATAGCGGTACTGATCGTGCCCGTCGCGGTTTAGGAATTCGACAACTGGATCGACATTCAGGGAATTGAACGTTCGAAACGGACTCCACTGAAGCCAGCCGAGAGCGAGCGCCAGGCTGGCAACGGCAGCTGTACTTACCCCAATTGCGCCCCAGCGCGGAAAACGTTCGATCACTTCCTCCACCAGTAATCCGACAATGGGCAGGGCCAGCACCGTTGCCCAAAGGGTGAAGCGCTCGAAGGTCAGAATCTCGAATGCCCGGCCGAAGATCCACCGAGGAACGGGAGTCGTCCCGCCCAGCGCAATCAGGAATGTGAGCCAGAAGGCAAGCAGCAATATTCGTAAACGAGGATTCGACGCGCCCTTGAGCACGATAAAGGGCAGCGCCAGAATCAAGGCTCCGTACGGAACGATGAAATAGTTCATTCCGTACAGCCAGTTCATCAGCAGGTTCGAGCGGCTGGCGTGCGGAATCGGCATCTGCTCAATCGGGTGCCGGATGAGTGCGATCCAGTAAGGGAAAAGGACCACCCCAACGCCAATGCCCGCAATTACCGCAAAGACGAGACCACGACCAATGACGGCGCCGCCGGATTGCCCTTTCCTTCGGCCGTCATACCAGGCCAGCCACAACACCGGCAACGCAAACAGCACGGAGCCAAAGATAAGGGTGACGTGGTGCGCCGATGCCGCTGCCAGGTTCAGGGCAATTCCTTTCAGCAGGGAACGCCAACTAGCCGAGCGACACCACGAATACAAATACGGCAAACTCAAGAAGTACAAAGCCGCGGACATGGTAGTCGGCAACTGTCCGGCCGAATAGACCAGGAACGCCAGGCTGCCCGCGAAAACTGCCAGCACGCCCGCATAACTTGCTGCTCGTTCGTCCACCCAGAGCCGCGCGAACCGGTAAGCGCCCAGCGCCAGCAGGACCACGGCGGCTAACTGGACCAGCATGAAGCCTTCGGTGAGGCCGACGATATACGACAGCAGTGCAATCCACTGATGGGTTAGCGGAGGATATGTGGTTTGCGAGAAGCCCCCAAACCATTTTTCGTTCCACGGATTGAACCAGTGCTGAGCGTAATGCGACGCAAAAAAGATGTGCAAATTCGCGTCATAAGACGTCGTGGCGGGCAATTCCATCACCAGCAAAGGCCCATGAATCGCAAGCGCCAGCAAAATGATGGCAGCAACCGGAATCGGGCGTTGCCACATGCTTAACTCAGGCGGAAGCGCATATCTTTCCTGGCTGTCTCTCATTGAGTTTGAGTGTGAATAGAAGTCGTCCGAATCGCGGTCTTCTAAATCGGAGTCTTGGATTCCCTGCCGCCCGCTAAGGTTGGCAGGTATTTCGGGACTGGGGTAGGCCCTGGGGGCCGCCAACCAGAGAGGCAGGTTTCTGCATCTCAGCGACGACCAAGGGCAAGTGTGTCCTTCGCCACCAGCCGGGTTGTCAGCCAGTAGATGAGGGAGGAAGAACGGTGGAACGATTGTTCAGGGGATGGGTGCGGCTTGCAGTGCTGCTAGTGGCCACTGTTAGCGCTGCTCAAACCTTTGATGTGAACGGGCAAACTTCTCCCACTACGCCCACGAAGAAAAAAGGCGCGCAATCCAGCAAGCCGCAAGGCAGTAGCCAAACCGGAATGGGATGGGGCGCGAGCATTGAAGTGGCCCGCGAAGCTCGAGCGGCGCAGACCGCACTGCAACATGGAGACGCCGCCGGTGCGGTTGCACACGCCCAGCGCGCGGTGCAATCCGCTCCCAACAATGCGGATCTCTGGTTTACGCTGGCTTACG
Source organism: uncultured Acidobacteriaceae bacterium (assembly GCA_963708335.1). Classification (GTDB taxonomy): domain Bacteria; phylum Acidobacteriota; class Terriglobia; order Terriglobales; family Acidobacteriaceae; genus Sulfotelmatobacter. Next base: position 2,189,737 of record OY970205.1, read on the forward strand.
CCGCGCGATTGAGCGGACAATATTCGCTCTCCGTGGATGCTTACCAGCGCGGTCTCGCCTTGAAGCCATCCTCGGTGGAAGGGCTTTCCGGCCTGGCGCAAACCTATGCCCGGATGGGAAAAAGCGCCGAGGCGCAACAAACACTGGAGCAGGTTCTGGCGGCAAATCCCCGCAGCGACTTGGATCTTCAGCTCGCGGGCGAACTTCTGCTCACCACCGATCCCAAGCGAGCCCTGGAATACCTGCAGCGCTCCGAAAATGTAAAGGCATCGCCTCGCACCGAACTTCTGCTGGCCCGCGCCTACCAGCGCACCGGAGACGGCGAAGGGGCGCACCGCATGCTGGAGAAGGCCCGGCACTCCGCACCTAACAATCCTGAAGTGGTGCGCGCAGTCGCCTCTTACTATCGCGATACCGGGCAGTACGCCGAAGCAGTTCACCTGCTGGAAGGGTTGCACGCCAAAGACCCAGGCACGCTGGCGGAACTGGGGTACTCGTACACGCTGGCGGGAAATGCTCACGCGGCCGCGCAAACGTATGCTGTCGCAGCAAGCCGGGCGCCCAAGGACATCGAGATTCAGCTGAATGCCGCGCAGGCCATGATCAACGCCGGGGAGTTCGACAAGGCCGCGGCTCTGTTGAAACAAGCCGCCACGTTGAATCCCGAGCACTACCGCGTGTTTGCCTTGCGCGGACGCCTCGACGCTGCCGAGCGCCGCAACACCGATGCAATCCGCGAATACGAGGCCGCGCTGGCGCACCTGCCCGAGGGTGTGCCTGAAGGGGTCCTCTATCCCATCTCGCTGCGCGTTGATCTCGCCCAGATTTACCGTGATGCCGGGGACGACGCTAACGCAGAGCGAGTGACCAATGATGCGGTGAAAGAGATCAGTGCCATCGACGTACAAGGTCCGACCCGACCCGAATTCCTGCGCTTGCGAGCCGCCACGGAAGCGGCTCAGGGCCACATGGATGCCGCCGAAAAAGATTTCAAAGAGGCCATTCAGATCGAGCCTCGCAACCCGATTTTGCTTCTGAACTATGCCAATCTGCTGTGGAAGACGAATCGCAAGGAAGAAGCCCGCAAGACTTATAGCGAAGCGCTGGCCATTGATCCATCGAATGCGAGTGCGCTTGGTTCGCTCGGCTTCGTGTCGCGCGAGATGGGCGACAATGAGGCCGCACGCCGCTACTTCCTCGAACTCGAGAAGAAGCATCCCGACGACTATGTGCCTTACTTGGCGCTGGGCGATTTGTACAGCTCGACTCGCCGGTTCAAGGAAGCGCAAGAAAGCTATCTCCAAGCGTTTTCCAAAGCGCCGAGCAATCCCCTGATTGTGTCCGGCGCAATGAATGCGGCGCTCGAAGCGCACAATTTTGAGCACGCGAAAGAGTGGCTGGCGCGCGCGTCACAGACGGTGCAGCAGAATCCGCAGGTCATGCGCGAGCATGAACGCTACCTGACGATGACCGGCAACTACGCGGAATCGGCCAACCTCGGCTATCAGGTCATCGAAAAGTTGCCGAAAGATCGCGAGGGCGTCGACTATCTGGCCTACGATCTGTTGTTCCTCAAGCGTCTCGATGAGGCGATGAAGCTGGTTCAGCGCTATCAGCCCGTCCTCAAAGACGATCGCGACCTATACCTGATTGCGGGGTACGTGCATGCCGATCACGGCGAGAACGAAGATGCGGTTCAGGATTTCACGCGCGCGCTGACGATTGATCCCCAGATGGCCGTCGGCTATATGAACCGAGGTTACGTTTACAACGATTTGCGCCTGGCGACCAAGGCGGAGCAGGATTTCCGCAAAGCGCTGGCACTGAATCCGAAGTACGGCGAAGCCCACCTCGGGCTCGCTTACGCCCTCTTGCAATTGCGCCGTTCCACTGCGGCGCTAAAAGAGGCTGACATAGCCGCCCGCTTGCTTCCCGAGTCGGAGAGTCTGCATCTGGTCAAAGCCGAAGGCTATCGCCAGCGAGCCATGCTGACGCGGGCAGAAAGCGAATACCGGCTGGCATTGAAGTTCAATCCGAATTCCGGCAATACCTATATCGCTCTGGCGGACGTGCAGTTCCGCCAGCATAAATACGAGAAGTCAGCCGAGACTTTACAAAATGCGCTGGCGGTCGCGCCCAATGACGCAATGATTTCCGCGCAGTTGGCTCGGTCTTATGCAGAGCTGCGGCGCACTTCCGAGGCCATGCAGGCGATTGGAACCGCAGAGCGTATCGGCGGCAAGGATTACAAAGTATTGCTCGCGACCGCGGACGCACTCCGAGTGATGGGGCGCCACGATGAAGCGATGAAGAGGTACGAGCGAGCCATGGAAAGTTCCGACGAAAACCGGCTTCAGGTCCGCCTCGCCCTGGCTCGCCTATTTGCCGAGGAAGGGCATAACGCGGAGGCGCAACAGCAAGTCGCTCTCGGCTTTGCCGAGGCCCGAGTCGCGCCCATCGATGTCACTTCCGCGGAAGACTACTTGAACGCCGCCGATGTTCTCATGGCCATTCACGAGTACGCGCTAGCGCAGCGGATGTTTGGGCGCGCTCAGGCTTTGGGCGCCGATGAAACTGCGGTTGCCATCGGCATGGCCAATGCCTCGCTCGCGCTGGGAGATACGCGCAGCGCAGAACTGCAGTTGGCCAGCTTGCCCGACGACGCCGACCGCAAGAACAATTATTCCTTCCTGGTTGCGCAGGCCAATGTCTATCGCCAGCTTGGTCAGAACGATAAGGCGCTGTCGAATTTCATTCTGGCCCGCCAGATCGATCCCCAGGATGAGGCCACCCAGCAGGCGGAAATGGAATTAGCTGAACAACAAGGCCGCCCAATCACCGACCGCCTCGGCTTAGGTTCCGGCGTGCGCGTCGGAGCGGTGTTTGAGGACGAAAATATTTATCAGGAAGACGCTCGCCTTCTGGGCGTGCAAAATCAGGGATCATTATTACCGCCGCCGCGCCGCACCATCGAAACCTTCGCCGATTCCCGCTTTCAATTCCGCCCGAATGATTCCTTTCCTCCCATTCAGGGTTTTGTCGCAGAGCGCAATGCCCAGGGCGCACTTTCGTTTCCCAGCACTCTCCTGATTCAGAATCGCAACACCTTCGATACCATCTTCAATGTTTCCGTGGCGCCGATGGTGCGTGTTGGCAACATCAAACTCAGCATTATGCCCGGAATCCAATACACGGTGCGGCGCGACACGCTCTCGCCATTCAACATGAATCAGAATCTGTTCCGCCAGTTCCTCTATTTGTCGACCAGTTCGATCGCCAATTGGTTCTCGTTTTCTGGCAATGTGATTCGCGAAGCCGGGCCATTCACCGAGCAGACCTTGCACTCCCGCGACTTCTCCGGAAGCATCGATTTTCGCGTCGGACGGCCCTGGGGCAAGACCTCCTTCCTGACCGGCTACAGCGGTCGCGACCTGCTCTTCGGGCCTTCGGTGTATGAGTATTACCAGACGGTTTCCTACGCGGGCCTGGAACGTGGGTTCGGCTCCCGGATCCGCGCCACCGCTGTGGCGGAGTTTATGCGCTCCTGGCGAGTTGAAGGCAGTCAGTACGCGATCGCGCAAACACTGCGTCCGCGCTTTGGCGTCGACGCGCTGATCAAAGATCACTGGTCGCTCTCGGCCACGGGCGCATGGTCTTCGGGACGCAGTTTTCACGCTTACGACAACATATCGACCAGCGTGCTCGTCACCTACACCCGCGAACGCAACACCGAGCGGAGCATAAGCCCGGAGACGGCCATGAGCTATCCTCTACGGTTTTCTTTTGGCCTGGTACAGCAAACCTTTTACGACTTTCCGGGAAACGGCCGCACCCAAGTGATTCCGGAGGCGCAGGTTACTTTTTGACGCATTCAGGCCGCTCCGACCCGTCTGACGCCGCGAATTCCTTATGACGACTCCACCAGTAACCCAAGTACCGACGCGGCCGGGTCACCTCGAAGCCCTTCGCGAACGGGTGCTGCGGGGCAGCGCCATCCTTTTATTCAGCTCAGGATTGGTGGCCGGCACCAATCTGCTCTACAACATTCTCATCGCGCGACGGCTGGGAGCAGCGGGCTTCGGAGACGCCTCGGCCCTATACACGCTGCTCATGCTGCTGTCAGCCGTCACTCTGGCGTTCCAAATTGTCACCTCGAAGTTCATCGCTCGGAATACGGAGATCATTACTCAGGCGCAAATCTACGCCGGCATGATTCGTCGTGCCTGGCAGGTGGGCATCGGGATCGCCGTAGTTATGGGAGTGGGATCAGCCTACCTCAAATCATATTTCAACCTGCCCGCACAACATGACCTGATAATGCTGGCCATCGCCACCGGTGTGTATATTCCGCTCGGCGTTCGGCGCGGCAAGATGCAGGGCTGTTATGACTTCCGCGCCCTGGCCATTAACGTGGTAGTGGAGGTCGCGGTCAAGTTCGTTGGCGCTCTGCTCTTCCTCCATTTCGGCATGGGCGTGACCGGTGTCATGGCCGCCATTCTGCTTTCCATCGTCGCCGCCTACCTCGCGGGCGGACCGGGAGCCCATTACAAGGCGACGGCCGGATTGATCAAAGTTGCTCCTTTCGGCGAGAGCATGCAGGCCGTGCTCTACTTCGTCGGTCAGGTAATTCTCAGTAACCTCGACATTCTGTTGGTGAAGCACTTCTTCCCCTTGCCTGAGGCTGGAGTCTACGCGGCCGTCGCTCTGGTGGGACGCGTGGTTTTCATGCTGTGCTGGTCGGTGGTGAGCAGCATGTTTCCGGTGTCGGCCAGCCAGACCCGTCGACAGGTGGGCCGCTCGGTGCTCTACACCGGCTTGTTTCTGGTGGGAACGGTCACTTCCGCTTTCATCGCAGCTGTGGCGCTCGTGCCGGAATCCTTATGGAATCATTTGCTCGGCCAGCGCTTCCTGCTGGGTACAACCGCGAGCTTTTCCCCGCTGCTGACCCAGTATGCGGGCATGACGGCCATCTATTGCATCGCGGTTGTGCTGATGATGTATGAGATCTCGCGCCGCACTGGCATTGGCGCGTGGGTGCAGTTGGGCGCGAGCGTCTTGCTGGCAGTAGGGATCTGGCTCTATCACGATTCCTTGTCCCAGGTAATTCTGGTTCAGGTGTTCGTGATGGCCGGGTTGCTCGTGGCCGTCACCATCCCGGTATTGCGCGAAAAGGACGAAGATGGGCCGGATCAGACGGTTTTGCATCCCGAACCTCTGAAGCGCCTGCGGCGCGTGCCGGAAGAAGAAATTATCGCGGAATTCCTGCGCAGCGAGTTCTATCATCCCGAGTTTGATTCTTATCGCGCAGACTTCAAGCAACTGGTGGAGCATCCGGATCTTTCCAATCCGGCCGAGAACTTCATCCGGCACGCGTTGCTGTTCCTGCGCCGAGGTCGCCTGTGGCGCGAGCTGCTTCCCGATATGGAGTGGTGGGAGATTGAACTCGCGCCACGCGACGTGGCTCGCCTGCGCGCCTTTCCCCGCAACCAGTGGAGGCGCTTTGCCGGCGGCGGTTTCTACCTCACGGAAATGATTGGCCGCATCGAAGCCGAACTGTCGCGCGGGGAGCACACCCGTTTCCTGAAGAAGCTGAAGGAAATCGGAAGCGATCTCCGCCAGAACGAGGTGCCCGACGCAGTGTTATTGATCGGCATCGACGGCCAATACCCCCTCACTATTATCGAGGGAAATCACCGTATGTCGGCCGCCATGATGACGATGCCCGAAACGGCGCACCGCCGCTTCCGCTTCTACTGCGGCCTTTCGCCCAACATGAATCTGTGTTGCTGGCACAACACCGACCTGCGCAGCCTGACCCGCTACGCTCGCCACACAGTGCGTTATATGTTTCGCGATTCCTTAATTGTGCGGACGTTAAGGGAGAAGCGCGCCGAGCTGCAAACTCCGCGGGAAGCGAACTAAGCCGTATCCGCGGCTTTCCGCGACGGAGTCTTACTCACTTCGCAGCTAATACCTTGACCGTGCGAGCGTTGTAGCGTTCTCCGTCGAATTCCGCCTGAATGCTGACGTCCGTGCCTTCCCGCAAAAGAGCGAGAGTGTTGTTGTCCAGCGATGCGATAGAGAGTTCATGCACGGCCTGGTCGGTATCGTTGGACACGGCAACCACTCGCGAGCGTAAGTCCACCGCGACAATTCGGCCCTGAAAGGTGAACGAGTTTCCCCGTTCCGCAAGAACCTCAACTTTGGTCACGGTATTCTGGGCTGGCGTGAACCACAAATGCACCAGCATCCCCTCCGACAATGCCTGCGGCGAGGAGGGTTGGCCGCGGTTGACTACTGTCGTGTTACCCGTGACTCGAAAGGAAACGCTTTCCGGGCTCAAGGGATCGCGCAGAATGAGCCGCGACCGGGTTGGGTCATAGCGCAAAACTTGACCATTCATCTCAGCCGCGGTGGATGGCGCCGTGCGCACCGTGACCGCAAACAATTTTCCGCCCTCCAGCACGGTGTCGACCGACACCACTGATCCCTTGGGAATGGCCGACCAGGCGGTGCTGGCCTTCGAGTCTGCTGGCGCGTTGGCGGGAAGAAGCTGAGTCCGGGGGTCGAAAGCGATCCGGACGTCGCGCCCACCGAAAGGCCGAACCAACATCTGGTCGTGAATTGGGTCCAATTGCTTCAGCACGCCCCGCACCAACCCCATTTTTTCTTCGGCTTTGCGTGGTATGGGTCGCGGGCTGTCGGGGCTGTCAGCTTTTTGCTGCGGTGGAATTGTGTTTGACGGAGCTGGCGTTACTGCCTGCGCCCAGGCGTAACCGGCTACTACGATCATCGACCAGAGGAGTCTTATCATCGTCCCTTTGATGCCAATTCAACCGTATACGCCTGATGCATTCGCATAGGGTATTTACTGTAGTCAACCGCCTCCAGCTTTGCGGCATCATAGTGTCGGCGAGGTGTTGCTTGAGCAAGTTCACGCAAATCTTTGTGGTTCCGGCTGTGTTGGCGCTGCAGCTTATGGCCGCGTCAATTCCGGGGCTCGCGAGCGAACTGAAGGTCCCCCTCCCCGGGCGCGGCATCACCACCCCCACCCAGAAACTCAACCGCGAAGGTGTGGCGGCGCTCAAGCACGGGCACCACAAAAAAGCCAAAGAACTTTTTTATCGCGCCTACCTGCTGGATCCCGACGACCCGTTCACTCTTAACAATCTCGGATACATGGCGGAGTTGGATGGCGATGCCGACCGCGCCCTGCGCTACTACGCCCTTGCCGCGAAGCAGCACACCGATGCGGTCATCGATCAATCCAATGAAGCGGCCCTGAAGGGCAAGCCTCTCGACGACGTTTTCCGTCAGGTCGAAGATTCCGATCGGCAAGTGAGCAAGGTCAACGAGCAGGCAATCGTGCTGCTGCAGGCGGGGCATGTGATTGAAGCCAGGAACCTGCTCCAGTCGGCGCAGCTGCGATTCCCCCACGATCCTTTCCTTCTCAATAATCTTGGCTACGCACTCGAAACCATTGGTGACATTGAGGGGGCGCAGCGAGCTTATTCCGAAGCGGCCAGTGTCCACTCTACGAAGAAAGTAATCGTAACACCTCGATTGAAGTGGCGGGGCCGTCCCATCAGTGAAGTCGCCGCCGCCAATGCGGTCGCCGTCAGTGAGCAGATAGCAAGGGGAGAAGGTCTTGAGGCAGCAACCGCCCGGCTTAATTTGCGTGGCGTGGCCGCGCTCAACGACAACCATCCGTCGCAAGCGCGCGAGTTTTTCCTGCAGGCCTATCAGCGCGATCCGCGAAATGCATTCACCTTGAACAATCTGGGTTACGTCTCGGAATTGGCGGGTGATCGTGAAGGCGCTGAGTCATATTACGAAGCAGCGCGCTCAGGCCGCGATGCCAACGCCAAAGTGAGCTACGCCACCCGCCGAGACGCCGAGGGACTCAAGATCGACAGAGTGGCGGACGAGAACCAGTCAGATGTCGAGGCCACACTCAAGGCGATTCAAGAGACCAGACGCCGCCAGCCGCGGCCCGTCGAACTTCAGCGTCGCAATAACTCCAATCCTGATCAGGACTCTACGCCCGTGCCGCCGATTGGAGTGAAAGCTCCTTCGCTCCCGAATTTGCCGCCCCCCGATTCCGAACAAAACCCCCGGCCTCCGCAGCCACAGGATCACCCGCAAAAATAGAGAACCGACTCGAATGCATCCGTAGAGACGCAGCTCGCTACGTCTCGGCCGGCATAGGTGCGCGGCAACATGTGTCCAGTTAAGGTTGGGGAATAAGCTACGGCGCGAATCTACGCAGAGGGTGACGTGATTTCGTCTTCGTCACGCCAACGTTGAATCTTCTCACCCACGCTGCGAGCCAGTTGCTCCGGTCTCTGGAACTGCCCGGCGCGCCGCAAGGTGGCCGCCAGTTGCAGAGTTTTGATCCGCTCGTGCTGGCGGAACGAACGAATATATTCCCGCACCACTTGCGGCATGCTCATCGCCACGCCCGCCGCATGATTCTTCCATGCCATCTCTTTCAACTCTTCCGGAGAACTCAGCGCGGTTATCAGTTGCTCGACCAGGCTGTCTTCGTCGCCGGGTGTGAAGAATCGAATTGCGATCCCTTCATGTTCTGCGAGCTCGCGAAAATCCTGAATACCCGAGGCAACGACAGGAACGCCATACTGCGCTGCAAGGTGGGCCACACCACTCGAACCAGCAGACGAGGTATAAGGCATGACTGCCAGGCTGGCATCGCGAAACAGGTCGGCAATGCCCTCCTCAGGCACGTAACCGAGAAAGAGGATGTGATCGCTCGTGTAGCGATCCGCCACCGACTTGACGTAACCCGGCGTTTTTGGATGATCCCCGCCACCAACCACCAGTTCGACGTTGGGGATCTTCTCCGCCACGCGATTGAATGCCGCAATCAGCAACTCGAGGCGTTTGTACGTTCCCCATTTTCCAAATGCGAGTATGCGGTGCGTCGGATTTCCTCTTCGGGAGAAATCGGGAGGATCCGGCTTCCCGGCAAAAATTCCATGTGACCGCAGGCTCACTTGCCCGCGCTTATATTTTTCGTCCAGGGTGCGGCGATAGGCGGGCATGAGCACGGAAAGGGAATTCGCGCTCAACAGCAGATGCGTGGCCAGCCAACCTCCCGCTTTATACAGGCGCTTTGAGGAAACCGCTGCATCTTCCAGATCGACCGTCTCGAATAGCTGGTGCAGGGTGACGTGGGAGTGCACGCCGTTCAGTCGAGCCAGTGCTGGCGCCACGAGTCCGAGGATCGCCGCCAGCGGGCGATCGCCGAAGCTGGCGAAACCGAGGTTGAACCATGCTACGTCAGGCTTCACTTTGCGGATGGCTCTCACCAGGCTGGCTACATTTCCATTCCGCCCGAATCCCCAGCAGCGTGTGACTTTGAAACCGGGTAGTTCTTCGGCGGGTGCTGGGAGATAATCCCCCAACACCGTCAGATCGATACAACTCTCTTGCCGAAGTTGATTCGCAACGTGGAAACCGTATTCATTAAGCGCATGGCGACTGGGCGGAAACGAAGTGATCAGCGCAATCTTCATGGTTCGCTCGAACGCAACACCATATCCCTCGATAGCCGTCCCAGAAGATGCAAATAGTGAAGGGCGACTGTGGCATTGGCCTTGCTCCTCCCCGCTTTGCGCAGACCGAACTGGTAAGGAATCTCACGCGCGCTATGAATGCGTCCGCGCACCAGGATCTCCAGCAAAAGCTTGAACCCGGTGGTCTGGAAAATCAGGCCTTCGATGCAGCGGCGATGAATAATGAAAAATCCCGACATCGGATCGGTGACCCCAAGCTTTTTCTTGGAAATGAGAAGCGCTGCGGCGAGTGTGCTCAATTTGGAGACAGCAGCACGAATCGGATTCCAGCCTTTCACCCCGCGTTCCTTCGCATACCGGCTGGCAATTGCGATGTCAGCCTGTTTGGCGGCCTTGAGCACTTCCGGCAACAACTCGGGCGGGTGCTGCAAGTCGGCGTCAATCACTCCCAGCAGGTTCGCCGGCGATTGGCTCCATCCGTACAACACCGCACCTGCTAAGCCACGTTCTCGCGTGCGAGAGAGTACTCGAATGCGCGAGTCCCGCTTCGACCAGTCGCGAACTTTTTCCACCGTTCCGTCGGTGCTTCCGTCATCCACTACTACGATTTCGTATTCGTAATTTGTTTCGGCTAAAGCTGCAGTGACGGCAGTGAGTAAGTTGTCAATATTGCCAGCTTCATTCAAAGTCGGTACGACTAGTGCGAATGTATTATCGGGAACACCAGGTATCATTCAGGGCCTCCGCTTTCAGTAGCGCGTAAGCCTTGGATGGCCGCTAAACAGTTGTGGTTGGGTCGTTTTGCGGGCTACAGGAAGTTCGTTGCGGAACTACGGGACTCACTGCCGCAATCTCGGTAATTCCCTTACTGGGCGCGGGACTTACAACTTGTGAGTGCGGGATGTGCATTTTAATTTTGTTGCGCACCTCTTCAGGTGTGCCGGGAGAAATTACGAGGAGTTGCGGAACCAGTTCGCGCAAGTTCAGAAAATTCTGCTGATTTTTGTAAACAAAATCCAAAGGATATTCCGGTTTCCTGGCGAAGGCCGCGTATGGCGATGCGTCGATGATGAACGCGAGATCCGGAGCCGGCGTTTGCTTCAGCAGAAGTTTGGAATAAAGCCGTGCGATCCAGGACGCCGAATAAATATTCGCGATTTGATCGTAGACGTAGCGGTCAAAAATCACGACGTCGTAGCCCTCCATCTGCGGACTCGCCAGCAGGCGGTGCAATCGCACCACGTCCAGGATATAAAATACCGCGCGGATGGTTGATAAATACCATTTTCGAATGTGTTTATTATTTCTTGGAATGAACGCGTCGTCATTTGTCTGAGCAGTGACGGGAATCGGCGCCGTGCGTTGGCCCACTCCACCGCGCACTTTCGACCAGATGGCAACGTTGTCCCAGAAAATGAGCAATAAAACGCGCAGGCCCTGATCCTGCAGATATGCTTTGAGGTACTCAATCTGCGTGCTCTTGCCGGCTCCATCGATTCCCGAGAAGCTGATCAGAAAGGGGCGAGTGAAAACGCGCTGCGCGCTGGCGTGGCCGTGTTTAGCAACTTCTACGTTCATGGATGAGTGGCAGAGGTCGCGCCGGGCGGCCGGGCTGGACTTCCCTGGGAAAGTGCAACCACCGCGCCCACGGCGGCTCCCGCTCCAGCTAACAGGCCGAGCTTAATCAGCAACGATCGATGACCACGCTGCCGCGGCGGGGCAACCGCTGCGCCGGAAGGCTGAGCCACCGGAGCTCCTTTTACATTGGGGGCCTTGGCTCCCGCAGTGCCCGATGGAATCTGCGTGGACTCCTGGGATGGTTGCGCGGGCTGCGATTGCGGAGCATCCGGCAAGGCAGCATCCGTCCTTTGTGTCGCGCTGCTGCTGGATTGCTCTTGCGGGCTCGCCAGAAGCGGCATCTGGCTTGACATCACAAAGGCGGCGGCCAACACGATAACCGAAATGCATTTTGAATATCTGCGGCTTGACGAATTCATTTACGCACTCCGTGGTAATTGGAATCGGCTCGCGATTTCACTCGGTATGCCATTCGCGCCATCAATCGATGCCGGTTCAGGATAAGCCAGTGCTTCTTCCACTGTGTTGAACACTGGAACTAATGAAGGGATGCGGGTTATTTCAAGCAGCACCCGGTTGACGCGAGAGCCTGCGACGAAAAGCACTTGCGTATCCCTGCCCGCCACCTGCGCCAGGCACTCCAGCACCAGGTCGATGTCTTCTTGATTCAACTCGGGGCAGCCCGACAAATCCACAATGACGGGAGATCCCGAAACCCGCAACGCGCCGAGCAACACCTTTCGCTGGGCGCGGCGGAGTGCGGGACTGGTCCCGCTGGGAAATGGCAGAATGTTCACAATTGCACCTGAAGCCACGGCTGTCCCGCAACGGCTGAAGCACCCATGTCCCAGGCCGGGGCTTTGCTTGCCGCAACTGAAACTTCCTCCGGAGCCTCGCACGATGCTGGTTTGCGTGCGGGTCGCCGCGAGATACGGTTCCCCAAACCTGCCGGCCGCAAATCTACGACTGTTCTCCAGCCCAAATGCTCCAGGTATCCGCCGTCTACAACTCCATCTTGAATCAGGATCCCAGGTGCGAGATAAGTTTGCGGCATGACTGTGGACCGCTCGACCGTAGTGCCGCAATCGATCACGCAATCGCGCTCCACCGAAACAAACGGACCTATTGTTGCTCCGGCGCGGATAACTGTGCGCTCTCCGATGTATGTCGGCCCAATCACTCGAGCTGAATCCGCAAGTTCCACTCCTTCGCCCACCCAAACCTGGTCGCGAATCTGCTTTCCGAAGGGCCGCATTGCGCATGCTCCGGTCAGGGCATCTCCCACTAGTTCTTGCCGCTCATTCGCCGACAAAATTCGCTTGGCATATCCATTGAACTGGTAAGGACGGCGCCGTCCTTGGCACGTATCAGACGAATTCTCACCTTCCGTTTCGGGCGCGCGCAGCGCCAGATGATCCAGCAGGGAAACTCCCAATTGGCCTCTGGAGTCCTGAGCTTCGGTGATCGGGTTTCGTGTGTCGCAATGAAAGACGAAGAAATCAGTCAAATCCATTTCCGCATAAGAGTTCAGCTTAATCACCAGCAGCCGCTTCACCCCCTGACGCGCGAACCCAGCCAGTTCAGAACGGGTCACGGTTCCGTCACGTCGACCGGAAGTCAGCCATAGGCTTTGCACCCCAAGCCTGCGGATGCGGTCCATCCACGACTTCAACACGTCGTTGCCTACAATCGGCGTCCGCGAACAATACGCGGGCCGCGCAGTCTTGACCCTCGTCGTCTCATGGGGTTGAACCTCATGGATCGCCGTGACGTCTTCCCCACCCGGAACTACTACAAAGGCACCCAATTCCACGTTCTTGCTCCCTTTCCGAATTAGCCTCAGAACCTACTCTGAAGCTTTCACCCGACCCTCATTGCGACTTGCGTATCCGTACGCAATTGAAAAGCAAGGGTGAGATGTGCCGACACCTTTCAAAGATGTCCAAAGAGATCCTACTCTGCTAGCTCTTTGTGAGTAATCGGTAGAAACCTCTAGGTATAGAGGGCTCTTTAACTTAGGACGGGGAGTTTAGAAACCTAGACGCAAAAATCTGCATTGACTCCGGGGCTTAGTACCTCTCATTGCAAATTCTGGCCATTCTGGCTTGAGGCAATACAGTGAACTCAGTAGAATGGTGCGTAACCCATCCAGAAAGCCTGTAGGAAGCGTAGTCCAATACCCCTACGATCGGAGTCATAATCGAATGAGAAAATTTGCCCTCATGCTGGCATTGTGTTCGGGCCCCCTGGCCTTGGCGAATGTCTCAGTTTCCGCACCAGCAAACGGAAGCACGGTAGCCACGTCGGTTCAATATGTTGCGAGCGCTACCACCAGTTGCGGTGCCGGAGTCTCGGCCATTGGAATCTATTCCGCACCTGGCGATTTAGCCTATAGTACCCCCGGAAATCATCTCAATACGGAGTTATACCTAAACCCAGGCACCTATCACACGGTGGTCCAGGAGTGGGACAACTGCGGAGGCTCGAGCAGCACGCCCGTCACGATCTATGTTGGCGGTTCAGCCGGCGGACAGGTGACGATCAGCGCGCCCGCACCCAATAGCGTCGTGAGTTCGACGGTGCAGTACGTTGCATCATCCCATACTTCCTGCCCGAGCGGCGTCGCGGCCATGGGAGTTTACTCGGCTCCCGGCAAACTCGCCTACAAAGTGAATGGTGCGCAAATCAATGCTTTGCTGAACTTTAGCCCCGGCATCTACAGCACGGTCGTGCAGGAATGGGATAACTGCGGCGGATCTTCCACGGCCCCGGTGACCATCAATGTCGGCGGTAGCGGCGGTTCCGGCGGGAGCACCTTTAGCAACCTTCACCTGAATGCAGGATGGCACGCGGCAGCCCTCTTGCCACCGCTCTACGCCATGTGCGGTTCCTGCTCGCCTTCGGGCCCGCAGACCACATACTCGATGGTCCAGAACGTTTCCTCGCCCTCAGTCAGCGGAGCGTCCGCAAAAACCTCTATTGGTGGCCAAACTGTCTATTCCGATGGTTTCTGGAACAATAAGCTGATCGGCGACTTCTCCACCCAGGGAATGCCGGACACGAACCATACCATCGTTCCCAAGCTACACAGCTTCACGTATGACGTTTACTTCTTCGCTAACGACATTGGCGCCTCGCAGGCTCTGGAGTTCGACATCAACCAGTTCGTGGGCGGCTACTCCTACATCTGGGGGCATGAGTGCCGCATCGCAGGAGGCAACCAGTGGGACATTTGGGACAATCCGGGGCAGAAGTGGCATGCCACGGGAATTCCTTGTCATCCCTTGAACAATGCCTGGAATCATCTCGTGATTCAGGTTCAACGGACCTCGGACAACCATCTCCTGTTCAAATCGATCACGCTTAACGGCGTTACTTCAACCCTCAATTACTACGAGAGTCCCACGCCGACCACGTGGTACGGCGTGACCATCAACTATCAGCAGGACGGAAACTATGCCCAGACGCCCTACTCGATCTGGCTCGACAAGCTGAATTTCACATACCAGTGAGCCGCAGCTGCCAAAACAAAAAGGCAGCCCTGCTAAGGGGCTGCTTTTTTTATGTTCTAGGATGGATCGACAGGAGCGTTTGTTTTGATGGAGCACGGCTCAACTGGCTTTCTTGAGAGATTCTGAACTATACGGTTTGACCGATGCGGCTCTCTTGGACATCCCTTCGTCCGCCTCGAAATTCCGAACAGCATCCTCCGATGTCGCGAAAGCTTGTAACACCCCCGCGCCTCCCATAAGTTCCAGAACTGCCCTAGATTCTGGGGAGAGGGCCGCCAGCTTTAGATCTCCATCGAGGTTCATGGCCACTTCCAGGCAGTGCAAGATCATCTCGGCACCGGCGCGATCTAAAGCTCGTACGTGAGAACAATCAAAAACAATTCGAGGCTGCTCGGCTGCAAACAGCGGTTCCAAATCCTGCATGAAGGCCTGAAGCTGCGGCGCATGGAGTTGCTCTGGCATCTCCAAAATCAGTACGGGTCGACGGAATGACATTTTCCACTCCTTATTATTCGACAGCAGGATTTGGATTCTGGCCGACGATTCACCACAGCTCCGAATCGCCGGTCGCCTCTGGAAACAAGCTTACTTCGCCGAAAGCTTCGCCAGGCTGAGCATTCCCGTGCCTTGACTCTTCATCGAGCGCCGGCGAATTTTCGTCTTGGGGAATAACAGGGTGCGCATTTTCAGCTTCGCCTTGTGCAATTGCGACTTGGAATTGCCGATGGAGCAATCCAGCAATTGCGCGATCTCGTGATGTTGGTATCCTTCCACCTCGTGAAGAGCAAAAATCGTGCGGCAGCCCTCCGGCAACTCCTGCAAGGCGCGCCGCAAAGCAATGCGATCGACTACGCCTGAAAGATCCGGATCGCTCTTGCCGAAATCGCGGTGCAGGGATGGAGATTCGGGATTCACGGGCTCATCCAGCGAGACCGTCGGCGGCGATTTGCGCCGGCGCAGCTTCATTAGAACCGTATTCACCGCTACGCGATACAGCCAGGTGGAAAAAGCCGCATCGCCGCGAAACGAACTGACCGTGCGGAAGACTTGTAGAAAAGCCTCCTGCGTCAAATCTTCAGCTTCAGCGACATCCTTTGTCATGAGCAAGCATACGGAATAAACGCGATTCTTGTGTTGCTGGAATAATGTCGCAAATGCCTGTTCGTCGCCAGCCTGGGCGCGCTTTACCAGGTTAGTCTGGGAATCGTCGCGGCCCTTTACGCCGGTCGCGGGAATGACGTTTGCTTCTGTCGCAGAAATCGCACAAGTTGCCACGTTTGGTCTCCTTATCTTTCAGGTACCGTAAATTTCGCTCGCTGTACCTTCCAACAAGCATGGTCAGCTTAAAAAAACAGCAGACAACCTTCTATCGGGTCACATCTGTAAACGGATGCAGGAGACGCTGTAAGTCCTTAGTGTTTTTGGGTATAAGCACCGAAGATCCGCGCTGGGCGCGGATCTTTGGGGGCTTGCTATTATCGGAAGAAATCTCGGGCTGCGTAGGGCAACATACCGATTGACTTTTTGGTCCTCAGTAAAGGTGAAATTCCACCTCCACGCTGATCTGGACGTCCACCGGCCTGCCGTCCTTGAGGGCCGGTTGAAAGCGCCACTGGTGTACCGCTTCCAGCGCTTTCTCATCGAGCCCCATGCCGAGGCCGCGGACCACTTTGATATCGCGCGGGTGTCCGGTTGAATCGACGATCAGCCACAGCACGCAAGTACCCTGTTTCTTCGCTCTGCGGGCTTCTTCGGTGTAGCCGGGATCGGGAGCGGAAATCGCTTGGGGAGCCGAGATGCCGCCGCCCACTTTATAAACTCCGCCGCCAATGCCGCCGCCGCTGCCAGCTCCTACGCCCGGGCCGTGGCCGATGCCAACTCCGCCACCGGAGCCAGAACCGATGCCGCCACCCGAGCCCGTTCCATTCGAGGGAGGGGCCGCCGGCATCACCACTGCGGACTGGGTACCCAGGTTCAGCATCTTGTTTTCCGCCACGTGAATCTGCGGAGGAACCACCACTGTCGGCTCCACGGCAAGCTTCGGGTGCGAATTCCGCAGGATAATCGCCGGTGGCGTGATCTGCTGCATTGCCAGCTTCGGCAAATGACCTTTGGGGGCGGGAATCGGATCGTGATCGCCGCCACCGCCGCCGCCGCTGACTTCAATCTTCGCGGTGGGCAGTGCGTAAGTTTCAGGGGAAGGCGCGATCAAGGTCACGTGTTCCTGCTGAACGACCCGCTGCACAACTTGATGGCCAAAAAATGCGCCGCTAACCAGCAATCCCACCACGCCAAGGTGAATGATCGCGGAAACGACAACTCCATTAGCACGGTAGTTGTTGTATTGACCCCAGATTGCATCCGGCGCCTGCGCACTTCTCCTGCCCCTTCTGGGCTGAGGATGTACAGCACGCGGACCAGCTTCATAACGCTTTCTAGGCAGCGTTTTCGGCATCATCTCGAACGTAGACTCGGCAGAATTAGGACTCGACATGGGCGCTCCTCGCACAGGCGAAACAGTGTGGGTCTTGCGAATAGATTCGGTAAACCAATGCCGGGTTGGTAACGCGGAGAGGCTCCGGCATTGACGAAAATGGCGACTTTGACTGACGAAATTTCATATTCGTATCTTGTCTTGCAACAATACTCAACTCGAAAAACAAACAGTGGGATGTAGCGGACCTCCCACCGTCTGGGCAAGCCACCGATTTCGTGGCCGGCAAAAATCGACCTGCAGATTCCGGTTCATAGTCGGCCGGCGAGCAGCAGTACCAGGACGACTACCACAATCAGGCCCAATCCTCCACTCGGGTAATATCCCCACGAGCGGCTGTAGGGCCATGTGGGCAACGCGCCCAGCAACAGCAAAATCAGCAGGACTAGAAGAATGGTGTACATAAGCCTCCTTCGAAATTTTTCACTACTCTCGTTCACCGGCCCGATTGGAGTCGGATTGGCATTGAAAATAGTTACTTCGCCGATCGTGCTGGCACTTCGTTCTTGCTTGATTCTCTGCTTTGCCCTGAATATCTGCGGACCGCGGCCAGGAATGGTTCGCTCACCTCCGTCGGGTGCACTTTGCCACTCAAGATCTCCGAGAACGGCATAAAGCTACCGTAGAGCACCCGCGTCTCATCCTTGTCTTGGGTGATCGACGCTCCGTTGAGATCGATGCCAGCAAACAGGCCGCGCGCTCGGGAATACGTGAGCACTTCCGCCTTTAGTTTGATGTCGGTATCCGCGGCAGCATCCCGCCCGACGGGACCGGCTGCGGCCGAGGCATCGGCGCCCAGCTTGAACTTGCTTGAAAGTAGGTGCTGCATGCCCTGATCGTTGGTCACGATCATGACGAGGTCGATTGCCTGACCCCCGAGTTGCAGACCGAAGCTCCCGCCGGTAATCGTGATCGGGGCCGGAGCGCTCCAGCCCGTTTCTGTCCGACAGGTGGCGACGCCCTTACCGTGATTGCCTCCGAAACCGATTGCAATCTTCACCATCGAAGGAACTACAGCTACGCATCTTGCGGTCCGCATCACTTTGTCGGGAATCGCTTTATCCGGCGTCGCCATAATTTCATTTAGAACGTTGGCAGACGCGTCGATGCGCTTGGCTATATCAGACTGATCCTTGTCGGCGGCCCAACTCACGCCCATCAACATGGAACAAACGCTTAGTACCAGGAGACATCCGGGTAGTGCCGAAGTTATTCGTCTCATTGGGTATTGGTCCTCTTCTGTGCTCGCATGAGCACCGCACTGTTCTGCGTGTATAACGCTAGCCCGTCGGGGCAACAGGTTCTATCCAGCGGAGGCAGTAAACCACCCCAAATCTTTCCTGAGAAATAGATTGCTGTCTGCGACTTAGCTAGTTCGTGAGGGTTTTCCCAGAGGCGCCTACAGGATCGCCTGTATTGTGAGTCGGAGTGGGGAGAAATAATCTGCAATCTCTACTCGACACAACGCCCCCCAAGCGGGTGCCGATCCTCTGGGACGGATCGGCACCTGCTCCTTCCAAAAGAAACTCCTCCGGGTACAGCGACAACGCTTGAGGAATACAGCCTCCCTCGGATGCCCCGTCTTCATGCTCGTGCAGCATGCTAGTCCTGAACAATCTTCCTCAGGAGGGAACAAATGCTTTACTGGGCGTTAGTATTCCTGGTCGTAGCTCTGATCGCGGGAGTTTTCGGCTTCACCGGCATCGCCGTGGCGGCAGCCGGCATCTCGAAGCTGCTGTTTGTGATTTTTCTGGTACTGTTCCTGATCTCAATCATTGCCCATCTCAGCAGAGGCCGCGCTGTTCGCTAGCGAATCGTCGGAAGGCGATGGATATCGAAACGCAGGATCTTCCCAGATCCTGCGTTTCCTCTTTCCTTTCGCCGTCCATGAAAACGGATTCGGTGCCATTCTTGCATCTTCCAGGCGACAGTTGATTCCATAAAAAAGGCCCTCTCAAAGAATTTTCCCGAGAGGACCCTGTCTAAAGCGACAAGAAACATGAACAATCATTTCGATGAGCTAGCCCTCTGGTGTTTCACTTCCAGTTCATTCACTACTTGCTTCACATTCGGCACCTGTGCCGCCAGCTTCTGGACTGAGGCACGCCGATCCTGCGAAGGAACCGTTCCCTTTAAAGTGACTACGCCATTGTTCACGTCGTAGCGCACGTCATTTTTCAAGCGGTGCTGCACCAGCATGGCGTCCAGATTTTTGTCGATGCCCGAGTCGAGATCGGAATCAACTTTCTTCGCGGTGCCCTCATCGCCGTTGGGACGCACGCCAATCTCGTTAGACACGACGTCCGTGCCTGCAATGGACTTGGCAATCGATTCCGCTCGTTCCTTGTCGTCGTCGCTCCTGACTTTACCGCTAAGCGTCACCACGCCTTTGTCTCGGTCCTGGCTTACGCTCACATCGTTCAGACCGGATTGGTCCAGAGCGTGCCGAATATCGCCAGCGACATCGGGAGCCTTCGAGGTATTCGAGCATCCCAACGTGGCCGCGATCACGATCATTACAAATACGACAGAAAACGTTTTAACTGGCTTCATAATTCTCCTTTGTGGCACTGCCTTTCTTTGGCCCGCCGATTTTTTCCCAGGCAGCGCCAGGTTCGCGTGCGGTTTCTTCAGACAAGAATTTTCCCGTCGCTTCGCCAACTGAACAATCAACTGGACTCAGTAAGGTTTTAGGGAAATTCGTAATGCGGAACAAAAACGTAAGGGATATTGCGTAAGTCAATCCGGCAGCCAAGGGTGGCTTCCAAGCCGGTCAAACTGCAAAGTCCCGGCGAGGGCCACCGTGTGCAGTCACTCCTCTGTTAGGACATGGCTGCCGATTATCCGCTAGGTCGAGATTAGCCACCCACCCCACCGGCCCGAAATCGGTAAAACCGTGTACCGACCGCCGTTCAATCTCTTAAGCCCTACGCCGCAGCCCATTGTCACGGACGAGGAAGCGGAGAGAAGTTTCTCAACGGTTAAACTGCGCTGCGCATCCAATCTGAACGCTATGGGATTAGGACTGCAAGTTGCGTGGTTACTGATCCTCGGAATTCCGGTCGCATGCATTGCCTGGACCGTCACCCACGAAGAAGTGTTTCGCGAGCCACGCCAGTACTGCCAGCGCGAATGTGCTGAATCGCGCTCGCTCCTTCGACGGAAATTCTTTTATCTATTTACCTGCGAATATTGCTTCAGCCACTACGTTGCGGCGGGCATGCTTGTGATTGTGCGCTACAAGCTGCTTTACCAGGATTGGCGCGGATATTTCGTCGCGTTCTTCGCCCTGGTCTGGGTCGCCAACCAGTACATGAGCATCTACAACCGCCTGCGTCTCGACATCAAGCATGAGCAGGTGGAAATCAAAGCCGACGAGAAGAAGGTTGATGCGGGTAAGGGTGGCCAACTCAAGATCGATCCTCGCCGGGCCGCCTGATCGCTGGCGCGCTCCGCATTCAGCTTAAATGAGGCTTCATGCAGGGCATTCTTAACTCTAAACCGTGACCGGAATTCGTTGGTCGCGTTTCTGAGATGGGATGACCGCCTCGACAATGGTGCCGGGGTGGGCATTGGAGAGCCGCAAACTTCCGCCGAGTTCGCTCACGCGCTGCCGCATGCCGCCGATTCCCACTCCCAGGCTGTCCGGCCGCAGTTGGGCCACCTGGTCTTCGATTCCCTTGCCGTCGTCGCGCACCGTGACTTTGATGTTGCCATTATTTTCTACCAGGCTGATCGAACCGTTGCGGGCTCCGGAATGCCTGAACATATTGGTCAAGGCCTCCTGGATAATGCGGAAAATCGCGGTCTCCAGTTCCGGCTTGAGCCGGCTCAGATCGTGCGGTTCGACGTCCAGTCCTATTACGATCCCGCTGCGTTCCGAGAGACCCTCGAGATACCAGCGGAGCGCGGAAACCAGCCCTACCTCGTCCAACAGCGGCGGGTGCAGAAGATGCGAAATCGTGCGCACTTGCTGGATGGCGCGATCCACCAGCTGGCTCGCCTCCGCTGAGGCCTGCTTCATCCCCGGCGTCGTATCCTTCGCCAGGATTCCGTCCACAATCATTTTGGCCGCCGCTAACTCCTGTCCCAGCCCATCGTGAATCTCGCGCGCGATCCGGCGGCGCTCCTCGTCCTGCAAGGTCATTAGGCGGCCCGACAGCCGGCGCAATTCCGCGGTGCGCAAGTCGACCATTCGTTCCAATTCGATGGCGCTGTCGCGAATCGACTGTTCCAGCATCTTGCTGTCATGGATGTCAGAACACGTTCCATACCACTTCAGGATTGTTCCATCTGGGGCGCGAAGCGGCACCGCTCGTGCGCGAAACCACCTGTATTGTTCGTCTTCCCCGCGTATCCGGTATTCCGACTCGTAAGTCTCGCCGGATTGCACGCACCGCAGCCACTCCGCCAAACTCCGATCCTTGTCGTCCGGATGCAGATACTCCAGCCAGCCAAATCCAATCGCGGACCCCGGCACCGCACCCGTATATTCGTAAAAGCGGCTGCTGATATACTCCCTCGTTCCATCGGCCTGCCGGCTGAAAATAATATCGGGCGCCGTTTGCACAATGGCGTCCAGTTCCTGATTCTTCTGGGCCAGGTCGCGGTTGAGTTGCTGCAACGCACGCGCTTTTTGTTCCAACTCCAGTGTCCGATCCGCCACTCGCTGTTCGAGTTCGTTGTTCAGCCGCTCCAGTTGAAGCTTGTTGCGATGCAGCTCCGCGAAAACCCTGACTTTCGCGCGCAATACTTCCGGCACAATCGGGACAGAAAGATAATCGACTGCTCCGTGCTGGTATCCTTTCAGGCGGTCCAAGTCGGTCAAGTGCACTGCGGATACGAAAATGATGGCCGTTTTTTGAAACCGCGGATGCTGGCGGATGATCTCGGCGAGCTCGAAGCCGTCGATCTCGGGCATGCTCACATCCATTAGCACGACTGCAACATCCGTCTTGAGCAACTTCTCAAGCGCTTCCTTGGCGGATGTTGCCTTGATCAGGTTCTCGCCCAAATCAGCGAGAACGGCCTCATAGCTGAGCAATTTGCCCGCCTGATCGTCAACCATGAGGATGTTTACCTGTTCGTGGACCGTCATCATTTTCTCAACGCGCCATAGGGTTCATGCCGCACTTCGCCTGCCTCAATTATTTCAGACCGTGCTCATCTGTGCAGCCACATACGCAGCGCCGAGAGCAGTTGCTCGGTATTGACCGGCTTGGCCAAATACTCCGATGCGCCCGCCTCCAGACACTTTTCGCGATCGCCTTTCATGGCTTTCGCGGTCAGTGCAATAATCGGCAGCCTGCGGAACGAAGGATTCTGCCGGATTACCTGCATCGTCGCGTATCCGTCCATCTCGGGCATCATGATGTCCATCAGAACGATGGCCACGTCCGGCGTGGATTCCAGCATTGAGATCGCCTCGCGGCCGGTCCCCGCCGTCAGCACCGCCATGCCGCGTCGCTCCAGAACGCTGCTCAGGGCGAAGATGTTGCGCATATCGTCGTCGACCACCAGCACCTTTTTTCCGATCAGTGCCTCATCGGACCGATGCAGCCGGTCGAGCATCTTTTGTTTCTCTTGCGGAAGATTGGCCACCACGCGATGCAGGAAGAGCGCCGTTTCGTCCAGCAACCGCTCTGGCGATTCCACGCCCTTCACCACTACGCTGCGCGCCAACGTATGCAGCCGTGCGTCTTCTTCAGGAGATAATTCCTTGCCGGTGAAGACTACGACCGGCAGGTCGCTCACCTGCGGAAGATCGCGCATCCTTCCCAGGATGTCGAAGCCGGTCATGTCAGGCAGGCGTAAGTCAAGCACCACGCAGTCATAGGACTCCTTGCTGACCTGCTCCAACGCCTTCGCGCCAGTATCGACAACTGTAACGTCAATGTCGTCATACCCCAACAGTTCGCGAATGCTCAACTGCTCGGCGGGATTGTCTTCCACAATCAGGAGCCGTTTACGGCGGGGCGCGACATAATCCTTGATGCGCGACAGCGCCATCTCCAGTTCCTCCGGGTTCGACGGCTTGGTCACGAAGGCAAATGCGCCTCGCGACAGGCCGTGCCGCCGGTCTTCATCCAGGGTCAGCATCTGCACCGGAATGTGCCGCGTCGCCGGATCCTGTTTTAAATGGTTCAGAACGGTCCAGCCCAGCATGTCGGGCAGGAATACGTCCAAAGAAACCGCTGTGGGATGAAACTCGCGAGCGAGCGCGAGAGCATCGGTACCGCGCAACGCCACCAGAACTTTGAATCCTTTATCCCGCGATAGGTCGCAAAGCACGCGCGCATAGTGCGGATCGTCTTCGACAATCAGCAGTATCGCGTCATCTGGCTGCAGGTTGTTGCGGTCGTCGGCAATCTGCTCGATGGGGTGTTCCGACACCACAATGTTCGACAGTTGCAGCGGCATGGAAGGCGATGTCGACCTTCCTTCCGCCATTGTGAGCCTTGACGCAGTCGGCCCAACATAGGTCAGCGGTAGGAAAAGCGTGAACGTGCTGCCTTGGCCGGGCGTGCTGCGCAGCTGAATTTCTCCGCCCAGCAGGCTCGCCAGTTCACGGCTGATCGCCAGGCCCAATCCCGTTCCTCCGTACTTTCGGCTGGTGCTGGCATCTGCCTGTTGGAAGGCTTCGAAGATGATGCGCTGTTTGTCGAGCGCGATTCCAATGCCGGAATCGGTGACCTCGAACGCCACCACTGAGGCCGCGCCGCTGAGAATCGGATGATCTTCGCTCCATCCTTTCTTCGCTACCGACACGGAAAGCCGTACCGAACCGTGGTCAGTGAACTTGAACGCGTTCGACAACAGATTCTTCAGCACCTGTTGCAGACGCTTGGAGTCGGTCACCAGGCTGCGAGTGAGATGCGGATCGGCCTGCACCTCAAACGCCAGCTTCCGGTTCTCCGCTTCGTGCCGGAACGGACGCGCAACCATCTCCAGCAGGTTGGCGAAGAAGACTTCCTCCGCTTCCACCGACACCGTGCCCGATTCGATCTTCGACAGATCGAGAATGTCGCTGATCAGGTTCAGCAAGTCGGTTCCTGCGCCATGGATGGTGCGCGCAAACTCCACTTGCTTGGGCGTCAGGTTGTGATCGGGATTTTCGCTGAGCTGCTGGCCTAGAACCAGAATGCTGTTCAGCGGCGTCCGCAACTCATGCGACATGTTGGCCAGGAATTCCGACTTGTACTTGGAAGTAAGCGCCAGTTCTTTTGCCTTCTCTTCCAGCGCGCGCCGGGCTTGCTCGATTTCCTGATTCTTGCGTTCCACTTCCACGTTCTGTTCGGCCAGCTGTTGCGCTTTCTGCGCCAGTTGCTCATTAGTCTGCTGCAGCTCTTTTTGCTGCGTCTGAAGTTCGGCGGCCAGCTGCTGCGACTGCTTGAGCAGGCCTTCCGTCTGCATCGTCGCTTCAATACTGTTCAGCACGATGCCGATGCTGGCGGTGAGTTGCTCCAGGAATGCCAGGTGCGATGCCGTGAACGCGTTCAACGATGCCAGTTCAATCACCGCCTTGACCCGATCTTCGAACAACACCGGGAGCACGATGACGTTGCGCGGAACCGATTCAAACAGCCCCGACCGAATCGAAACCGTGCCTTTCGGTAGGTCCGAAATCAGCATGCGACGTTTCTCGGCTGCCACCTGCCCCACCAAACCCTCGCCGATCCGTACGCGGCGCAGATGACCGTCTTCGCCATCGTCGGCAAAGGCCGATAGCAGCACCATACCCGCCGATTCCTCGGTTTCCATCTGGTAGATCACGCCTTGCTGCGCATTCACCAGCGGCGCCAGTTCCGACAGCAACATGCGTCCCACTGTCGCTAGATCGCGCTGGCCCTGCAACATTCCTGTGAAACGCGCAAGGTTCGTTTTCAACCAGTCTTGCTCGGTATTGCGATCGGTGGTGAGGCGGAGGTTGTCGATCATCGTGTTGATGTTGTCTTTCAACTCCGCGAGTTCGCCGCTGGCCTCGACTTGAATGGATCGCGTCAAGTCGCCTTTGGTCACGGCGGTCGCGACTTCAGCGATGGCTCGGACCTGGTTGGTCAGGTTATCGGCCAGCAGGTTGACGTTTCCTGTCAGGTCTTTCCACGTGCCTGAGGCGCCGGGCACGTTTGCCTGGCCGCCCAAACGGCCTTCGACGCCGACCTCGCGTGCCACTGTCGTAACCTGGTCCGCAAACGTGGCCAGCGTTCGCGTCATGTTGTTGATGGTTTCTGCCAGGGCCGCGACTTCGCCCTTGGCGCTCACCGTTAGTTTTTGAGTGAGGTCTCCGTTGGCGACAGCCGTCACAACTTTGACGATGCCGCGTACCTGTTCTGTCAGGTTGACCGCCATGACGTTGACGTTGTCGGTGAGATCCTTCCACGTTCCAGCGACGCCGGGCACTTTCGCCTGACCACCCAGTTTGCCGTCGGTGCCGACTTCGCGCGCCACGCGCGTGACTTCGGCGGCGAAAGCGTTGAGCTGGTCCACCATCGTGTTGATGGTGTTCTTGAGTTCGAGAATTTCTCCCTTCACGTCGACCGTGATCTTGCGCGACAAATCGCCGCGGGCCACGGCCGTCGTAACTTCGGCGATATTTCGCACTTGCCCAGTCAGGTTGCCGGCCATGGCGTTCACGGAGTCGGTAAGATCCTTCCACGTTCCCGCGACGCCAGGCACGTTCGCCTGTCCGCCCAACCGGCCTTCGCTACCCACTTCGCGCGCCACGCGCGTAACTTCGGCAGCGAATGATCGCAACTGCTCGACCATCGTGTTCAGCGTTTCTTTCAGCTGCAAGATTTCGCCGCGCACGTCGACCGTGATCTTCTTCGAAAGGTCGCCGTTCGCAATAGCCGTAGCGACTTCGGCGATGTTTCGCACCTGGCCAGTGAGGTTGCTGGCCATGAAGTTCACGTTGTCGGTGAGATCCTTCCACGTACCGGCGACACCCGGAACCTGCGCCTGCCCGCCGAGTTTGCCGTCGGTGCCCACTTCGCGAGCCACGCGCGTTACTTCGCCGGCGAACGCGTTTAGCTGGTCCACCATCGTGTTGATGGTGTTCTTGAGTTCGAGAATCTCGCCTTTCACGTCGACCGTGATCTTGCGGGACAAGTCGCCGCGGGCCACGGCCGTCGTTACTTCGGCGATGTTTCGCACCTGACCCGTCAGGTTGCCGGCCATGGAGTTCACCGAGTCCGTGAGATCTTTCCACGTACCGGCGACGCCCGGAACTTGCGCCTGGCCGCCCAGCTTGCCTTCCGTTCCCACTTCGCGGGCCACGCGCGTCACTTCGGCGGCGAACGCGTTCAGCTGGTCCACCATCGTGTTGATGGTTTCCTTGAGCAGTAGAATTTCGCCGCTCACGTTTACCGTGATCTTCTTCGACAAGTCGCCGCTCGCGATGGCGGTCGATACTTCGGCGATGTTACGCACCTGGCCGGTCAGGTTGCTGGCCATGGAGTTTACCGAATCCGTTAAATCCTTCCAGGTTCCGCCAACGCCGGGGACGAGAGCCTGTCCGCCGAGCTTGCCGTCGGTTCCCACTTCGCGTGCCACGCGCGTCACTTCCGACGCGAACGACCGCAGTTGGTCCACCATCGTGTTGATGGTGTCTTTGAGTTCGAGAATTTCGCCTTTCACGTCGACCGTGATTTTGCGTGACAAATCGCCGCGCGCCACAGCCGTTGCGACTTCGGCGATGTTACGAACCTGGCCGGTGAGGTTGCTGGCCATGAAGTTCACGTTGTCGGTTAGATCCTTCCACGTGCCGGCAACGCCCGGCACCTGCGCCTGGCCGCCCAGTTTGCCTTCCGTGCCGACTTCGCGGGCCACGCGCGTTACTTCGCCGGCGAACGCGTTGAGCTGGTCCACCATCGTGTTAATGGTGTTCTTGAGTTCGAGAATTTCGCCTTTCACATCGACCGTGATCTTGCGGGACAAATCGCCGCGGGCTACAGCCGTTGTAACTTCCGCAATGTTTCGCACCTGGCCAGTCAGGTTGCCGGCCATCGAGTTCACTGAATCGGTCAAATCCTTCCACGTTCCTGCGACTCCGGGCACGTTCGCCTGACCGCCCAACCGGCCTTCCGTTCCCACTTCGCGGGCTACGCGCGTAACTTCGCCCGCGAACCGGTTCAGCTGATCGACCATCGTGTTGAGGGTTTCCTTTAGCTGCAGAATTTCGCCGCGCACATCGACCGTAATTTTGCGCGACAAATCGCCGCTGGCAATGGCCGTCGCCACTTCCGCGATGTTTCGCACCTGGCCAGTCAGGTTGCTGGCCATGAAGTTCACGTTATCCGTAAGATCTTTCCACGTACCGCCCACGCCGGGTACTTGCGCCTGGCCGCCCAGCTTGCCTTCCGTTCCTACTTCGCGAGCCACGCGCGTCACTTCGCCGGCGAACGCATTCAGTTGGTCCACCATCGTGTTGATGGTGTCTTTCAATTCCAGAATTTCGCCTTTCACATCGACCGTAATTTTGCGGGACAAATCGCCGCGGGCCACAGCCGTTGTGACCTCGGCGATGTTACGTACCTGGGCCGTCAGGTTGCCGGCCATGGCGTTCACCGAGTCCGTGAGATCTTTCCACGTTCCGGCGACGCCGGGAACAACCGCCTGGCCGCCGAGTTTGCCGTCGGTTCCAACTTCGCGGGCCACGCGCGTTACTTCCGATGCGAACGACCGCAACTGGTCCACCATCGTGTTGATGGCTTCTTTGAGCTGCAAAATTTCGCCGCGTACGTCGACTGTGATCTTGCGCGATAAGTCTCCGCTAGCCACGGCCGTCGCGACTTCTGCAATATTGCGCACCTGGCCAGTCAAGTTGCTGGCCATGAGGTTTACGTTGTCGGTGAGATCCTTCCAGGTTCCAGCAACATCGGGCACTTGCGCCTGGCCGCCCAGCTTGCCTTCCGTTCCTACTTCGCGGGCCACGCGCGTCACTTCCGCGGTGAATACGCCCAGTTGCTGAATCATCGTGTTGACGAGATTGGCCGATCGCAAGAACTCGCCTTCAAGCGGACGCCCGTCCACGTCAAGTCGTACTGTCTGGGTAAGATCGCCCTGCGCAACCGCGGCAATGGCGCGAGTAACCTCGGCGGTCGGCCGCAGCAGGTCTTCCACCAACGTGTTCACGGAAACTTCCATCTCGCCCCACGCCCCTCTGGACTCGTGGAATCGTGTACGCTCGCGCGTCTTGCCTTGTTTGCCAACCACATGTCCCACCCGCTTTAATTCCTGGGCCATATGCTGGTTGGCTGAGACGATTTCGTTGAACGTGTCGGCGATTTTCCCCGCCAGCCCTACCCACGTGCCCGGCAGGCGCACCGCGAAGTCGCCGTCGCGCATACTCTGCAGGCTGGTCAGAATGACCGTCAGATCCAGCGACCCGTCTGAATCTCTCGGTTTTCCGTTCGAGGATTTCCCGTTTTTCGCCGAACTTGGTGGATTCTCTACGGACGCACTTTCGTTAACTCTCTTCATTGTTTCTCCCGAAAAAAGGAGTATTTCAAGTCAGGGTATTCCCGCATCTCGGTATCCACCGAATCGGGATCATTTTGAGGTCATGGCTCCGCTGCAACACAGCCCTGGGGGGAGGGTGAATATTGAAGCAAAAGGGCCTGGGAACGCGGTCAAACGGCGCTCCGCCGCCTCCGTTCACTCCCCGTATTCGTATCATGCGCGCTCTAGGCAAGCCCTAAGGTATTTCCTGTAGTCGGGTGCCCGAACGACCAACGTCCTCCGCCCGGAAAATCGGTGAAAGTATTCTCCGCTTCCCCGTGCAACCTCCCGAGCCACATAAATCTCTAACGCCTGCGAGTGCAGGCTATGAAGGCCAGCCTTGAAACGCACCTACGGACGTTTTGGAGAACAATCCAGTTCATGAAATGCCAGTGCAGTGGGGCATGACTATGGCACCGCATTAACCCGTTTCGCGGATGGATTGCGCATTGTAAAGGACTCTCGTCCGTCCGCTGGTGCTTCTCCAACGGCCAGCCAGTCGACTCCAACCGAATCGTGCACCGACGCTACAGGTATTCCATAAATGAACTAGATGCCCGACCTGATGGGCACCGTCTGGCACGCGTCTCTATGCTCATTCAAAGATAAGAAAAATAAAGATAAGAAAAATCGAGATCAAGGGAGCGAAGACATGATGCAAAAGTCGGGGCTTCGAATTTGGTTGTTCGCCGGCTCGCTGCTTCTCAGTTGTGGGGGCCTGGTATTGGCCCAGGACACCGCGCAACAGGCGCCAGCCGCGGATAACACCAAAATGAATCAGCGCGACCGAACGCCCAACGCGGATCAGCAGACGAACGAACGCGCTGACCGCGACCTCACGCAGCAGGTTCGCAAAGCCATTATGGGAGACAAGAGTCTCTCCATCTATGCCCACAATGTGAAAGTCATTACGCAAAATGGACAAGTCACTCTGAAGGGGCCGGTCCGTTCCGAAGAAGAAAAGCGTGCAGTCGAAGCGAAGGCAGCCGAAGTTGCCGGGGAAGGCAAAGTTACCAGCGAGTTGACCGTCAAACCGAAAAGCTAAATTCACCAATACCTAAGGAGAGTTCATCATGGCAGGAAAGAATACAGCTGTGTTCGGCATTTATCCCTCGTACGTCAGCGTTGAAAGTGCGGTCAATGCCCTCCGTTCCGCAGGATTCAGGAACGAAGACATTTCCGCGCTGTTTCCAGAAGGCTCGGGAACCAGGGAATTTGCCCATGAGAAAAACACAAAAGCGCCGGAGGGCGCTACTACTGGCGCCGGTACCGGAGTGGTGCTTGGCGGAGCTATGGGATGGCTGCTCGGCGTGGGCGCCATTGCGATTCCCGGCCTGGGGCCATTCATCGCGGCCGGTCCTATTATGGCCGCGTTGGCCGGTGCGGGCGTGGGTGGCGCGGTCGGCGGCATCGCCGGAGCCCTCATCGGAATGGGAATTCCAGAATACGAAGCCAAGCGTTATGAAGGGCGCGTTAAAGAGGGCGGCATCCTGCTCTCCGTCCACTCCGACAATTCCGAGTGGACCAAGCGGGCCAAGGAAATCCTGAAGCGCACCGGCGCGCAGGATATTTCCTCGACCGGCGAAGCCGGTGCCGATGAAAAAGCCGAAAACGTTCGGCTGCCTCGTGCAGTCTAATACGGCGGCAAAGTTTCAAGCGTCGGGGTAGCCAGCAAGAGTTTCACCGACTTTTGCTCGGCGCCCCGAATTGTTGTTTGAGTAGCGAGGAAGGAAAGATCATGAAAGCCGAGAACACTCCGAAGATCCAAGACAAATCCAAAGATAAGAATTCGTTTCTCACCGACATCAGCGAGATTCGCCGCCGCGCGCGCCAGCACATCGAAGATGGCGCCGTCACCGACAGTTACAAGGGCGACCGCAAAACCGTTCTGCGCGTACTCAACGAAGCACTCGCCACCGAGATCGTTTGCGTTCTTCGCTACAAGCGTCACCACTACATGGCCAAGGGAATTCACTCCCAGGCCGTGGCCGAGGAATTCCTCGAGCATGCCGCCGAAGAGCAGGAGCATGCCGACATGATTGCAGAGAGAATCACTCAACTCGACGGGGAACCGAACTTCAATCCCGAGGGCCTGCTTACGCGCAGCCACTCCGAGTACGTGGAAGGCGAGAGCCTGGTCGACATGATCAAGGAAGATCTCGTGGCCGAGCGCATCGCCGTCGAATCCTACTCTGAGATCATTCGCTATCTCTCCGATAACGACCCAACAAGCCGGCGCATGATGGAAGAAATTCTCGCCAAAGAAGAAGAGCATGCCGAGGATATGAAGACTTTGCTCGAAACCATCGCCCGAGAGGAAAAGCAGGAGGATCGGGCCAAGGCTGGCTAACCGCGAGTAGCCCGGGCCTGTCTGTGATTGCTTTCGCCCAATGGCTACGCGCAAATCGCCTTGATTGCTGGAGGTAAGTCATTGGTCCGCGCCACAAGCTCAGCGATTCCCTCCAAATCGTCGCTCTTTATTGCAGTCGCTCTGGCGATTGCCGGCCTCTATTTCGGGCGCGAGATCTTCATTCCTCTGGCCTTGGCCGTCGTCTTCAGCTTTCTGCTGACTCCGGTGGTCAGCCTGTTGGAGAAAGCTCATCTGCACCGCGTTCCTGCCGTACTGTTGCTGTTGGCGCTGTGCTTCGCGCTGGCGGCCGGAATAGGCTGGGTGGTCGCACGCCAGTTACTCGATATCACGGGACACATTCGAGATTACAAAGACAACTTGGAAGAAACCATCCGCTCGCTTCGTCCCCCCAAAAATGGTCCCATTGGTCAAGCAACTGCCACCGTGCACGAGCTGAATAACGAGCTGTCAAGAGTTCCCGGACAACCTGCTAACCGCGATGCGAACGGAGCGGCTCATCCTACTCGTCCCGTTCCCGTCCAGGTGACCTCCACTCCCACGACTCTCATTGAGGACCTTCGTGCTTTGCTCGGCCCGCTTGCCGGTCCAGCGGAGACGGGTGCAATGGTTGTCATTTTTACAGGATTCATGTCGATCAAGCGCGAAGACTTGCGCAACCGGCTAATCCGATTGGGAGGGGAAGATCGATTAACGGTCATGACGCAGGCGCTGGACGATGCCAGCCAGCGTCTCAGTCGTTATCTCTTGCTGCAATTTTTGGTGAATACCAGCTATGGCCTTCTTTTTGGCACCGGCTTGTATTTGATGCGAATACCACACGCACAGCTTTGGGGAATTTTGGCCGCCCTGCTTCGCTTCGTCCCCTACATTGGAACATTGATCGCCGCTGCCTTCCCCATTGTCATGGGGGTGATCGTGTTTCCGGGCTGGCAGCATGCGTTAATGATTTTTGGTTTGTTCGTCATCCTTGAAGCCATCACCGCGAACATCGTCGAACCCTGGCTCTACGGTTCCCATACTGGAATCTCCTCCCTTGCCGTCCTTGTCGCTGCCGTTTTCTGGTTCCTGCTGTGGGGGCCTATCGGACTGATCGTGTCGACCCCGTTGACCGTCTGCCTGATGCTTTCGGGCCGTT
The DNA here is from genome assembly GCA_963708335.1 of uncultured Acidobacteriaceae bacterium. Classification (GTDB taxonomy): domain Bacteria; phylum Acidobacteriota; class Terriglobia; order Terriglobales; family Acidobacteriaceae; genus Sulfotelmatobacter. Next base: position 2,221,862 of record OY970205.1, read on the forward strand.
ACGTCCCACGCCTGAGCTTCCTTGAAGTCATCCTCGGCGATGAGCCTGTGCTGAGTCCTCAGGAACTCTTCTACCAGCGCCTGCTCGCCATGGATCAGGATGAAGCCAGAAATATCGTGGAGACTCAAGTGAAGGACAAGCCTCTCGAAACTGTTTATGCGACGGTCCTGATCCCGGCGCTCCGCCTTGCCGAAGAAGATCGGCACATGGATGCCGTCGGCGAACGCACCAGTGAATTCGTCTCCCAAAGCACGCGAGAAATCATCGATGACTTGGGTGACCGCGTCCTGGCGGAAGACGCCAAGAAGAGAGAAGGCAAGCAGGACGCCGACGCAGACATAGGCGAAGCCCCTGCGGATCCCCGGCTCGCCGGCATCCGGATTGTTTGCGTCCCCGCCCGGGACGAAGCTGACGAACTGGTCGGGATGATGTTCTCACAGATCCTGCATCAGGCTGGCTATTCCGCGACATACCTCCCCATCGGTACTGTCGAAAACATGCTGCAACAAGTTGGCCAGGGAAATTTCCAAATTGCCTGCGTCTCGGCTCTTCCACCTTTTGCAGTCGGGCAAGCGCGTTCGCTTTGCAAGCGGCTGCGCGCGCGTTTTCCCGATCTGACGACCGTGATCGGCCTGTGGGATTTCGCCGGTGGCGTTCTCAAGGCTCAGGAACGAGTTGGATCCAATTGCGGCGATGCCGTCGCCACGTCTTTATCCGAATGCCTCCTGCAGGTTCGAAGAATCTCTGCGCTCGGCTCTCCTGAAGAGCCAGCGAAAGCAGAACTCATTCGCGAAGAAAAACCTGAAGGCGCTTCCCTTGACATCGCTCCCAAAAATGGAGAGCACGATCAGGACGAGATGAGCCACGAGCACGCGGAAGAAGCAGTAAATGGGAAAGACCCGCGAAGGTCCCGTGAGCCCGCTGCCTGAAATCCACTGCCGGGAATTTTCGGTACGGGATTCGCTGTATTGAGGGCTGTCCTTGCGGCGATTAGGCTTGACCTTGAAATCGAGTGGTCATGGGTTAGCGTCGGTTGGTTGCGACATTCGGACCCTCACGACCACCCTTCTCGCCGATTCTTGGTCGCTCCTCAGCGGGCGCCGCGCGGGAAGTCCTTATCGAAAAGTTCTTGTCGAAGAACCAGCACTGGCTTCGCCCAGCCACCCTGGCTCCACTCACAACCGGGTCTATCTCAAATCAGTTCGCAAACGCAAACGGAGACGACATGAAAAAACTGATGACCATTATTTTCGCTCTGGGCCTGCTGACGTCAATGAGCCTGATGGCTCAGGACACCATGAAGCAGGACAACATGAAGGCCAGCAGCACGTCGACCAAGGCTGCCAGCATGACCGGCAAAATCAGCGACGACGGCAAGTCGTTCGTCAGCGACAAGGACGGCAAGAGTTGGACAATCGGCAATCCCGATGCCGTCAAGGGTCACGAAGGGCATCACGTCACCTTGAAGGCGCACGTGGCCGCTGATACCGGCACGGTAGAGGTCGTATCGCTCAAAATGGCCGGCGACCACATGAAGAGCAATATGAAGTAACGATCGGCGAATAGACGATCTTCTGAACATTCCCGAAAGGCATCTCCGCGGGCCAGCTTTCATGCTGGCCCGTTTGATTTCTTGCGCGAGGTGCTAGCCACTCATCGGAGGGAATCTCCAGTGCCGATCCGTCTGGCACCGTTTCCAGCCTATTGTTCGGAATCGCGAACGGTCTGAATATTTGTGCGCAACCACGCAAAAAGGGCTTATGCTCGTGGCCTAACTTGCAAGACTAGCCCTTAGGGCTAAGTCTGACTGGAGACACGAGTAAGGCGGTTCCCAATGGAGATGCGACGAATTTCGCCGGCAGACAATTTTCGCCGGTATGGCGCGGCCGTTCTTGCCGCCGTCGTCGCTCTCTATCTCCGCCACCTCCTGGCTCCTGTCTTGGGCACGCAGAATCCCTTCTACACAGTTTGGGCCGCAGTGGTCTTCTCGGCCTGGTATTGCGGATTAGGGCCCGCTATTTTCGCTACCACTATTGATTTGGTTGGCATCTGGTACTGGTTTCTCCCGCCCTCAGGCTCTTTTCGAGTCCTCGATCCGAGAGCCGCAATGCCACGCACGATCGGCTTTCTCGTGTTCTCCGGTTTTATTGTTGCGCTCGGAGAATCACACCGCCGTTCCCTCCGCAAGAGCCGAAAGGCCGAAGCCCAACTCCGAGCCGCTCACCTCGAATTAGAGAGAAAGGTCGAAGAGCGAACCTCGGAACTGAGCCAGGCGAATGACAATTTGCGCGAACTTTCCAGCCAGCTGCAACAACTGCGCGATGAAGAACGCAGGCAAATTGCTCGCGAACTGCACGATAGCGTCGGTCAATTACTGGCGGCGTTAAGCATGAATATGGCGACGGTTCAATCCCAAGCCCACAAACTCGATTCCGCCGGGGCTCGCGCCATCTCCGAGAACGCCGCCCTCCTTAAACAGGTCAGCAAGGAAATCCGCACGATTTCCCACCTATTGCATCCTCCTCTTCTCGACGCGGCCGGCCTGACCTCCGCGCTTCGTTGGTACGTCGACGGCTTCGCGGAACGCAGCAAGATCAACGTGAACCTGGAGATTCCGGCGGATTTTCGCCGGCTTTCCGAAGCCATGGAACTCACCATTTTTCGCCTCGTCCAGGAATGCCTTACAAATATCCATCGCCACTCGGGCAGCGATAGTGCGAAGATCCTGCTCCGCCAGGAAGGCGACGTCCTGTTCATCGAGATCCAAGACACCGGCAAGGGAATCTCTCTGGAAAAGCAACTCGAACTCAGTTCCGGCCGCACTGGGGTTGGCGTTCGCGGCATGCGCGAGCGACTCCGGCAATTTGGTGGCGACCTGGATATCCAGTCCGACGGCAGCGGGACCCTGATAAAAGCCAAGCTTCCCGTTCCGCCGGCTTCGATTCCCAGTCGTGCGTCCGAAAAGACGCAATAGCGAAGCGTCCCAGTGGCTCATTGGTGCTACATAAATCGCTGTATTCTCTTTTCGTCCCCCAGAGCGCAGCCTGATCTTAAGCGGGAAGACTCTGGCGATTTCCATGGCGTGCAGCGGGGCGAAGTGCAACCTATCCATACCGAACTCAATGAAGTTTTGAATCTCTCGCGCAGCTGTTTCAGCAGGACGGTCATCAGCATGGCGTCCAGTTCTATTCGGCGGAGAAGTTTCTCATCGACGAACTCAGCCGCTACGTCAGTTATGCCCTGCATGCCGGCGATTCCGCGATAGTCGTAGCCACCCAGGATCATCGCGAAGCCCTGGTCCAGAGCTTGATGGCTTCCGGGCTGGAAATGATAACCCCCACCGAACAAGGGCGGTACATTGCCTTGGACGCAGCTCAGTTGTTGCAAACCTTCATGATCGAGGGATGGCCCGATCAAGAGCGGTTTGCGGCTTCCGTCGGAAGCATCATTAAAAGGGCCGTTTCAGCCACAAAGTGCGGTACCACGCCTCGCGTGGCTATCTATGGTGAGATGGTGGCTCTACTGTGGGAGCAAGGCAAGCCCGAGGCCGCGATTCGTCTGGAACAGCTCTGGAACGAACTGGCGCGCGTTCAATCTTTCTCTCTCTTTTGTGCCTACCCGATGAGCAGTTTCGGTCACGAGCGGGACGCGGACCTTTTGCTCAAGGTCTGCGGTGAGCACTCTGCCGTTATTCCCACGGAAGGTTATACCGATCTGGTCAACGAAGACGATCGCCGGCGCACCGTCGTCCAATTGCAGCAGAAGGCCAAGGCCCTGGAGACGGAAGTGGCGGAGCATAAGCGTCTCCGACAGGAATTGGCATTGCGTGTGCAATCGCGTACCGCTGAACTGCAGACCAAGAACGTTCAGCTTCTGGAAGAGATCCGGCGGCGCGAGGGCGCCGAGATCAGCCTGCGCACCTTGACCAGCCAACTTTTGCTCATTCGCGACGAAGAACGCCGCCGTGTCGCCCATGAATTGCATGAAAGCACCGCCCAGGTGTTGGCGACCTTAGCCATCAACCTGAGCCTGTTGGGCGAGCCGGAACAAGCGATGGGAGAACGAGACCTCAAACTAGTGGAGCAGAGCGCCAGTCTGATCGATCAACTCCTGGGCGAAGTCCGCCGGCTCTCCGACCTCCTTCACCCGCCCACCCTCGACGAGATGGGGCTGTCCTCCGCGATATTCTGGTATACCGACCGCTTCTCGCAACGCAACAACATCAAAGTTTCGGTCGACCTGCCAGTGGATCTGGGTCGATTCGCTCCAGACCGCGAAATCGCGGCTTTCCGTGTGGTTCAAGAGTCTCTGAGTAACGTGCAGCGCCAATCGGGCAGCCTCACCGCGACCGTGCGTGTCCGTAAATCTTCTGGAAGGGTTTTGGTCGAAATCAGCGATTACGGAAGAGGCATGCTGCCCGAGCGAGCGATGGCTCCAGGTGTCGGAATCAGCGGAATGCGGGAACGCGTTCGCCAGCTTGGCGGATTGCTTAGCATTCACTCGGACGACCGGGGAACCACCGTCACTGCCGAACTGCCTCTCTGAATCCTCTCCGGTGCTCCGTCTTTCTGCACATTCCTTCCAGAAAAAATCCTGCCAGAAAAAATCATGGGGAACTGCGTAGCGTACAGTCCCCCTGGGTTCAGACTACGAGTTAAGACCACGCGTTCGTTCCCGATGTCCGACCCTACACGCCTCTTTCAAGCCTCTTGGCCTAAACCGTGCTTCGTCCCATCACAAAATGCAGGATTAGCGAAATCACGGCGAAGACGAGCAGCAGGTGAATCAGCCCGCCCGCAACGTGAAACACGCTGAAGCCAGTGATCCACGCGATCAGCAAAATCACGAACAATATCGTCCAAATGCTCATTGCACTCTCCTTTGGAATAGCGGTACAGATTCCGCCTACATGCCAACACAGCCTAGCGCCGCGCACGCCGCCTGTCCTTACCGGGCTTCTGGTAGCGCTCGAGAAATATCTCTGTACCCTTCCCCTCAGGTGATTATCGGGCGAACTCCTTGCGCCCCATGCTTTTACGACAACCTTGGCGGCGGGTTGGCAACTAACTTATGCTGCACAGATCCTGCCCTTGCGCCCGTGCGTGCGCATAGAGGTTGCAGGAACTGAGCGCCGGGCGGCCATCTTACCGAACTTACTTTGAAGCAAGGCCAGTGGAGATTCATGACACGACTTTTCGACTTTTGTCGCGCAATGATCGGGATTGGCTTACTGCTGGTACTAGCGCAGGTTTGCGGCGCCTATTCGGTTCTCACCCACGAAGAGGTCGTCGACCTGCTGTGGAAAGACAACATTCAGCCGCTTCTCAGCAAGCGCTTTCCCGCCGCCACTCCCGACGATTTGAAAAAAGCGCACGCCTTCGCCTACGGCGGTTCGCTCGTGCAGGACATGGGCTATTATCCCTTCGGCAACAAGTATTTCAGCGATCTCACTCATTACGTCCGCAGCGGCGATTTCGTCGTGAACCTGATCAATGAATCCTCAGATTTGAATGAATACGCTTTCGCACTCGGAGCGCTCGCCCACTATTCCGCCGATAATCTCGGTCACCCCACCATCAATCGGGCGGTAGGGTTGGAATTTCCCAAGCTGCGAAGAAAATTCGGCAACGAGGTCACCTACGCCGACAATCCCAAGGCCCACATTCGCACCGAGTTTGGATTCGACGTCACCCAGGTCGCCAAGAATCGCTATACCTCCGACCGCTATCACGACTTCATCGGATTTGAAGTCTCGAAACCGGTTCTCGAGCGCGCCTTTCAAGACACCTACGGCATTCCACTCAGCGACGTCCTTTCGAAGGAAGACCTCGCCGTCGGAACTTTCCGCCGCGCCATCGGCACCATCATTCCTGAGATGACGAGAGTCGCACTCGTCGCGCGCAAACAGGAGATCGTCTCTGAAACGCCGAATTTCAATGCCCGAAAATTTCGCTACTATCTTTCGCGCGCCAACTATCAAAAAGAATGGGGCAAGGGATATCGCCGTCCGGGATTCGGAACCCGCCTGCTGGCGTTCTTTCTGAAGTTCGTGCCCAAAGTCGGGCCGTTCAAAGCCCTCGATTTCAAAATCCCCACGCATAAAACCGAAGATCTTTACATCGCCAGCGTCAATCACACTCTGGATAACTACAAGAGCCTTCTCCGGGAAGTCGACACAAAAAGACTGAGCCTTCCCAACACCGACTTTGACACCGGGCGCATGACTCACACCGGCGAATACGTTCTTACCGACAACGCCTACGCGCACCTGCTCGATCAACTTGCCAAGAAAAACTTCGACCAGGTCACGCCCGAATTGCGCGAGAACATCCTCGCTTTCTACAGCGACCCGAGCGCTCCCAATGCGACCAAGAAGAAATCGGGGGCATGGCAGAAAACGCAGGACGAGGTCGCCAAGCTAAAGGCTTTCACGCCAGCGGAAACTCCTGCCATTCAGGCTTCTCCCGCCATTCAAAGTTCTCCTGGTCCTTCGCGGAATGCGGAAGAAGTTTTCCCCGATGACGCCCAGATCTTTTAGTCCCCAACCCTCGCCACTTCCCAGGCAACTAACGATTTAGCAAGCGAGGTAAACTCTTGCGCCGAGACGCGCATTTAAAGGGAGGACTCTATTCATGGCAGACGATATGGAGAAAAACAGACAGCAAGGGAATCAGTCTGGACAGCAAGGCGGACAATCCGGCCAGAAGAGCGGTCAAACCGGTCAGGGCGGCCAGCAGAGCGGCCAGCAGTCCGGTCAGCAGAATCCGCAGAAAAAGGGCGGCCAGGGCCAGAACGAGGAAGACGACAATCTGGGTCAGCGCCGCGCTTCCTAGTTGAACACCAGTTGAACGAAAAGAAGTCCCGGCACCGTTGCCGGGACTTGTTTTTGCAAGCGTTATCCTTATTTCGATTGCTTGATTTGCCGCACCAGCGTGTCGATCTCTTCCGCCGTCAGCTTGCCTTCGAACTTGGGCATGTGATGTTTACCGTTAGTGATGATTGAACGAAGGTCCTCCCTGGAAGTGGCCGCCACTTTCTCGGAAACCAGCGATGGCCCGCGGAAATGGCGCCCCTCGCCGGTCTCGCCATGACACTTCGCACAATCCTTCTGGTAAACGGGATTCTCGATGAGTCTACCTGCCGGCGGAGTCTGCGCCGCGACCGCAATCACTGCAATCCACAAAACAACCAGTGCTGCAAGAAAAGATTTCACCGAAGCCCTCGTCAACGTCAATACCAAGTTAGCATGCGGCACGATCGAGGCCCAAGCAGCACTGCCCAGATCATATGGGACCATCGCAACCCGGTGGACCACCACAGCCCATGTGGGACCGGGGCCTCTGCCCCGGTCGCGGCGCAAAGCGCCGCAGTTTTTCGCCGGAAGCGGAACGTTTCATAAGAAAAACCGCCGCACTTCCCAAAAGAAGTGCGGCGTCCTTAATCGTCCGTCTACCGACTTACGCTCCTTCCGGCGAATGCAGCACCCGGAAGCTATTGCCGCCGTTCGACCACACCAGCAACAATGCATCTTGCCCCTTGGGCACATTCGCCAGGGCTTGCTGCACGTCGCTCGCGGTCTGCACTTTGTGGCGATTCACTTCGAGGATGATGTCTCCCTGCTGCAGTCCAGCGTTATCCGCCGAGCTGCCCGGTTGCACTTGCTCGATCACCGCTCCGTGAATATCCCGGGGCGCCTGCAACTGGTCGCGCATGTCGGGCGTCAGGTTGCCAAGGCCAATGCCCCAGCGCATCTTGCCCTGGCCCTCGCCAGCGCTGGCTCCGTTTTCACCGGCGTGGCCGTCCATGGCTTCGAGTGTGACCGGAATCGTCATGCTCTTGCCGTTACGCAAAACGGTCAGGTTAATTTTCGTGCCGGGCTGTTTCTGTCCGACTACCACCTGAAGTTCGCCTGCATCGCTCACTTTTTGACCGTCGATTTGGGTAATTACGTCGCCGATCTGCAGGCCGGCTTTGGCTCCAGGCGAATCGGGATCGACCTGCGTCACCACTCCGCCGGACGCTGTCGAATCGTCGAAGAACTTTGCGTTTTCCGGAGTCACGTCCGAAATTCCAATGCCGATGCGTCCATGGCTGACTTTGCCATAGCGAATCAAGCTTTCCACCGTCGGCCGAACGATCTGCGTTGGGATCGCGAATCCCATTCCGGAGAAAGTTCCGGAAGGAGAGACCAGGAACGTGTTGATCCCGACCACTTCGCCTCGCGCATCGACCAGCGGTCCGCCGGAGTTGCCTGGATTGATGGCAGCATCTGTCTGAATGAATTCGCCCGGCTTGCTGCGATTGCTGGAATCAGGATTGGCGCGGTTGAGCGCGCTCACAATGCCGCGCGTCACAGTGAAGCGAAATCCATACGGGTTGCCGAAGGCCAGAACACTCTGTCCCGGCCGCAGTTCCTTGGAATCTCCCCACGGGACACTCGTCATATCGGTGGCGTTGACTTTCAGCACCGCCAAGTCCGTCAGCGGATCGGTGCCAATCAGTTTCGCCTTCATCACCCGCCCGTTGCTCATCCTTACGCGGATGTCGACTGCGCCATCGACCACGTGATTGTTGGTCACGATGTAACCATCGGGCGAGATCACCACGCCGCTGCCCAAGCCGTGCTCGATCTCAGGCTGTCCCTGCCGCATGTGCGGCCCAAAGAACTGGCCGAACGGGCCGCCCTGACCGCCGAAAAACTGTTCCATACCTTCTGGAAGCTGCTGCCCCGAAGCTTCTGTCTTCGCTTTCGAAGTGACGGTTACGTTAACTACTGCCGGAGTTACCCGCGCCGCCAGCGTTTCCATCGCTTTGTCGAGCGACAAGAGAGCGCTGACGCTATTAACGTCGAGTGGTGCCGCGGCCGCTGGCGCAGTCGCCGCCGCCCTTGCCGCAGCGGGTTTCACGCATTCATAGGTTGCGAACGAGGCGGCCAGTGCCACGGCCAGTACCGGCATGGCAAGCCGCCGCATCCATTTCTTTGTGTTGTCTTTCAACTTCATTGCTACATTCATTTCAGTTGTGTCCTTTCGAGATTTCCTATCGAGATTTGCTTGCAACTAATTCGTTAGTTCTTGCACGTAAAAGTTCACCCGCTTTTCAATCCTCTCTGGCTTATGTTTGTTTCGCGGGAATTCTATTGCTGTCGACCGCCGGATGCAGAACCGTCACACGCCACATCTGGATCTGATATACCGGTTGCCCGGAGGAATCGTTCGCCCTGCCCTGGAACACCACGAATAACGTTTCCGTGAATGCCACCGGAGCGGCTTGAGCCTTTGTCAGGCGAACATTCGCGTTGCGAACATCCGCATGGCGAACATCTCCCCCCTGCGCAATCGCGTTCTCGGTGGGCCGCTTTCCGTTCGCAGACTGGATCAGAGCGCGCCTTTGATAAGTCTCCACGCTGCGATGTGCCGCAGCTCGAGGACTTGCGTGCAAGATGGCTGGCGTGACGCCAACGCGCTGGCTTCTAAACAGGGCGTTGGTCGCAGGCACGTTTCCAACGGACGTGCCGTTCGAAAGCCGCGCCATGATGGGAGTCGTTGCGGGCCGCGCCTCGTTATCGCTGAACGCAACCAACTGAGGCGCCCTTGAAATTCCCAGAACAGAGACCACCGCGAATCCCGCCACCAACGTCACCGCCGGCTTCCAGGCACTTCCCTGCGAAGATCGATTGCTATCCAGAATCTGCGCCACCCGCAGCGACGTTTGGCGAATTCGTCCCAGCGCCGCCTGCGCCAGCGCCACTCCGCGTTGAATCAGAGTTTTCTCCGCCAGGTGCGTCAGGCATTCCGCATACGCCCGCGGGCTCTCCGTTTCCGCGATCACCGCGTCGTCACACGCCATCTCGCGTTCCAGCGACATCTTCTGTTCAATCCACCACACCGCGGGATGAAAAAAGAACAGCGCCTTCACCACTTTCTGCGCCAGATTCGTCCAGTCGTCCCGGCGCCGCAGGTGTGCCAGCTCATGCAGTACGATCTGGTTCAGTTCGTCCGCCGAGAGTTCCTGCATCAGCCACCTGGGAACGATAATCAGTGGCTTCACAAAACCTACCGCGGTCGGAACATTCACCTTATCGGAGATGCACAACGCGACCCGCCGCTTGGCTCGCTCGAGATTTCCGCGCACTCGAGCGTCGAGTTGCGCCGGATCCACCGGCACGCAACTCTTTCTCAAGACGTGAAGATGCCACAACCCTCTCGCCACTCCAGCTAGAAACCAACCTGCAATCGCCGCCCACGCTGCAGCCGCATAAAGCGCCCACGAACTCGGCAGCGTCAGCGCCGCCGAACCGGCAACGCTGGCCGAAATGCCAGCATGCGACAAGCTAAGAAAGGGCAAGGCAGCGATCGCGATCAGCGCGGAAAACCATACCGCAAAGCGTGTTCCGGAATTCTGCCGCCGCGCCAGGCCCAGCACCGCTCCCGCGAACATTGCGATCAGCGTCCCCTCCACCAGGCAGTCCACCATCTGGACCGCCGAGCTTTGGGCAATCGCGTTCAGCATCATCGCATTCAAGCCAACGGCCATCAATTTAGTCGCAAGCAAAAGCGGCAGAGTCATCGCGCGTTACTTGTTCCTTTCCAGCAACTGCCGCAGCCGCGCCAGTTCTTCCGCGTCGATGCTGGTCTCTTCCAGAACGTTCAGCGCCAGCAATTCGTGGGAGTTGCCGAAGAACCGGCTGACCAGGTGCCGTACCTCGAACCGCGTCGCATCCTTGCGATCCACTTGCGCCGAGTACACGTGCGCGCGACGGTCCTTCAGGTGCTTCACGTAACCCTTTTTTTCCAGGATGCGAACAATCGTCAGGACGGAGTTGTACGCCAGCGGCGGCTTTTCCGGCAGCGCCTGCAGCACCTCATGCACGGTCGCCGACCCCCGGTCCCACAGCACATTCATGATGCGCAACTCGGCTTCGGTCAGAGTTGCCGACTTACTACGTGCCAAAGCGTCCTCCTGAGACGTCACTACAAATTTGACGTAGGCAATCCAAAAACGTCAACTAATTTGTTAGTTGCATAGGATAGACTTGAAGATGCCCGGCACAGGCGGAAAAGAGAAGTACTCCTAAGTTGTTCTGCAGCTTGGAGATAACAAAAGAAGACAGCCACGGATTACGCGGATCTTCACGGATTAAACAATAAATTTCTTTCTTGATCCGTGCGAATCGGTGTGAATCCGTGGCCAAAGACCCAGTTGAAATAATGGATTAAATCGCGCGGGATTCAGCCAATCTTACAAATTCTGGATGCTCAGCGGCCGGTACAGCGCCGGTTCCTCGGCCAGCCGCATTAGTGGGATTATGGAGTTTCAGGCAGCCGCAGATATTCCTTCGCGTTCCGGTAGCAGACGTCCTGAACAAGCCTGCCGATCAGCGCATCATCATCCGGCAACTCGCCGCGCTCTACGTCCTGTCCCACCACGTCGCAAAGCACGCGCCGGAAATATTCGTGCCGCGGATACGACATGAACGACCGCGAGTCGGTCACCATGCCGATGAAACGCGACAGCAGGCCCACGTTCGAGAGCGCATCCAACTGCGCCGTGATCCCCTGCTTCTGGTCGAGAAACCACCAGGCGCTGCCGTACTGAATTTTTCCCGGCGTGCCTCCGTCTTGAAAAGAGCCGATCAGCGTGGCGAATTGAAAGGTGTCCCGCGGATTCACGTTGTAAACGATCACTTGCGGCAAGGCATTCTCCCGCGCGAGCAGGTCGAGATATGCCGCGAGATGCTCGCCCTGGGGGAAATCGCCGGCAGCGTCGTAACCTGTGTCGGCGCCCAACGCACGCCGCGCCGCAGTATTCACGTTGCGATGCGCGCCCAGGTGCAACTGTTTGGTCCATCCTTTTTCGGCGTCGAGCCGCCCGAAGAAAAGCATCAGGAAAGCCGCGAACTGGCTCCGCTCCTCCGCGCCGATCGGCACACCGTCACGCGCCTTCGCGAAAATTGCCGCCGCCGCCGCTTCCGTGCACGGCGACGCATAACAATGATCCAATCCATGATCGGAGAGCCGGCAGCCCAGCGCATGAAAATCGTCGTGCCGCTTGCGCAGCGCCTGCAGCAAACTTTCCAGATTCCGCACCTCGACGTTCGCCACCTTCGTCAATCGCTCGACCCAAGGCAAAAACTCGGCACCGCCAATGTCCAGAGCCTTGTCCGGACGGAACGCCGGAAACACGCGCGTCGCCAATTTCGACGCAGCGATCGCCCGATGATGCCGCAAATCATCGACCGGATCGTCGGTGGTGCACACCACTTCAACGCGAAACTTCCGCAGAATCGCCTGCGCCGTCAGTTCGTGCAGTTGAGCATTCGCGCGCTCCCAAATCTTCGGCGCCGAAGTTTCATCCAACAATTCGGCGATTCCGAAGTAACGCTGTAATTCCAGGTGCGTCCAGTGATAAAGCGGATTGCGCAACGTGTAAGGAACCGTCCGCGCCCACGCCAAAAACTTTTCATAGGGCGGGGCATCGCCAGTCACATACTTTTCCGCGACGCCGTTTGCGCGCATGGCCCGCCATTTGTAGTGGTCGCCCTCCAGCCAGATCTCGAAGAGGTTGGCGAACCGCCGGTTTTCCGCAATGTCCTGCGGCGAAAGATGGCAGTGATAGTCGAGGATCGGCTGCGGCGCGGCATACTGGCGATACAATCGCCGCGCCACATCGTTCGACAGCAGAAAATCTTCGGTGAGAAAGCCGGTCATGGGCTCAGGCGGCGCATCCGCAAGGTTCGAGCAATTTCAAGCCAAGAATCATAGCAGTTCACGATTCGCTTGACGCCGGGCGGGTGCGCCTTGTGTATTGATCAAGTGATTTATGTGGTCACTGCGAAATAAGTGAACTTCCGTCCTTCCATCCCGCTTCCCCCAGAAGTCGCCGCGCTTGGCCGCCGCCGCTGGCTCATCTGCGCCATGCTGTTTTTCGCGACCTCGGTCAACTACACGGACCGCCAGGTCATCGGCCTGCTCAAGCCCACTCTGCAACTGCAGTTCGGCTGGACCGAAGTCGGCTACAGCAATATCGTGCTCGCCTTCCAGTTCGCCTACGGCGCCGGATTGCTCTTCATCGGCAAGCTCATCGACCGCCTGGGCACGCGCAAAGGATTTTCGCTCGCTGTACTCGTATGGAGCGCCGCGGCCATGGCTCACGCCGCCGCAGGCTCAGTCTTGCAATTCGCCGCAGCGCGATTCGCACTTGGCTTTGGCGAGGCCGGAAGTTTCCCCGCATGCGTAAAAGCAGTCGCCGAGTGGTTTCCCAAGCGCGAGCGAGCGCTAGCCACCGGCCTATTCAACTGCGGCTCGAACATCGGCGCAATCGTCACGCCGCTTATTGTTCCCTGGATCACCTACCGCTTCGGATGGCGCATGGCTTTCATCGGCACCGGAGCTCTGGGATTTGTCTGGATCGCCGCCTGGCTCGCCATCTATCACCGGCCCGAACACGACAAATTTATTTCGCCCGCCGAACTCGCCTACATTCAAAGCGACGTTCAGGAACAGACTGAAATAATTTCGCTGCGCGCCATGATTACTCACCGCCAGGCATGGGCCGTAGCGCTAGGCAAGTTCTTTACCGATCCCATCTGGTTCGTCTATTTGTTCTGGATGCCCGACTTTCTCAGCCGCAATCTCGGGCTCGACCTGCGCGGCGTGGCGTTGCCGCTGTTCGTCATCTACAGCGGCGCCAGCGTGGGAAGCGTTGCCGGAGGCTGGTTGTCGTCGTCTCTGCTAAAGCGCGGATGGAGCGTAAACGCCAGCCGCAAAACGGCGCTGCTGGCATGTGCGTTGGCGGTTACGCCTATTATGATCGCCGCCGTCACAAGGAATGCATGGCTCGCGGTCTTTCTGATAGCGATTGCCGCAGGGGCGCACCAGGGCTGGTCAGCGAATATTTATACGCTGGCTTCGGACATGTTCCCGCGCAGCGCTGTTGCCGCCGTCGTGGGTTTCGCCACCATGATCGGCATGATCAGCGGCATGCTCGTCTCGAAGACCGTCGGCTACATCCTGCAGCGCACCGGATCGTACGTCCCGGTATTCGTGATGGCCGGATTGGCCTACCTGATCGCGTTCGCCTTCGTGCAACTCCTGGCGCCGCGCCTCGAGCCCGCGCAAGTCTGATTAGTCAGAGCGCAACTGGCCGCGAAGAATCGTGAGGGAAGCGGCTGGCAACGTATATTCCGTGCCTCGTTCAACATTGAGCGTTGACCTCACCGCCGGGCCGTCCGGATCGGCATAGCCTTTCTTGCGGTCGGGATGCCACTGGTATTGTTGCTTGCCGAACGTGATCATTGTGACTGGCCCCGCGAAAAATGACTCTCGATTCCCCTCCGCGCCGTGAAATGTAATCCGGATCGCATGCGCCTGCTCGTGATCCTTGTTGATGAGCATCAGAGACCACTGCCCGTCCGGGCGATGCAGGGCATAGGCCGTCACCAGCACGTGCTCCTGCGAATCCTTCACATCACTGGCAGCCAGATATTGCTGGTGCTCGGCGTCTTTCGGCTGCGCCCACTCCTGGGTAATCAGTTGCGCGGCGAAGAATTGCGACGTCGGCCGCTGAATTTCGTAATGATCGTTCACCATAAACATGTGATACGTGCCCCAACTATTCGGGCACGCCGGATGCGGCGGCGAGTACGACAGATCGTGATAGTAGTGCGTGCTCTCGCCGCCCGCGGTCAGAAATCCTCCGAAAGAGTCCGCGAGCCAGAGTGCTCCGAAAATGTCGACCGCAGCCTCGCCGCCGTGATCATTCGTTTCGGTGTCGAGCAGCGGAATGCCGGGCGGCAACCCATCCTCCCGCCAAACTTTCATGATGTGCGTAATCAACTCTGGTTCTTGATACAAATTCTCCCACGGCGTTTCGCATCCGTCGTACGGGTAATGTTCGAACGACATGAATGCCAGGTCCTGCAGGCGTCTGTGAGTTTTCAGATAGTCGAGAAATCGCCCCAGCCACGAGGTTCGCCCCTGTTGGTCAGGCCAAACCTTGATGTCTTCTGTCACCCCTTCAAAGACCGGGCCGCCCAGTTTGAAGCCGGGGTCGACACGATGCAGGGCCGTCGCGAACTGTAAGTACAATGACGCGTAATCTTCGGGCTGCATGTACTGTCCGTCGGGTTCTTCCCCCATTTCAATGTAGCGGACGGGATAGCCGCGCTTCTTGATGTAGGACATCTGTGCGGCTGCGTCCTCGGGCGTGCTGTACAGCATCGCGATAGGCACAATGGCGGGCAGGCCGCGGGTGATTCCGCTCGTAAAGAATAGATCGAAGCCTGGCTGATCTCCCGATTCCATGCGGTCGGGCGCGACATACAGATCCGAAGGCTCGTGCCAGGGATCGACCGACGAACAGAGCGTGAGCGTCTGTTTCTGGTCGGGCGAATGGTGCAGCAGGTCCTGGAATTCTCCGTGCTCATCGGCCTTGCCCAAGTAGAGTTCGCGGATCGCATAGCCCACACAATTGCGTCGGTCGGCCGATCCGTGAGTGTCGCAAGTGTTCGAAGAATGCCTCATCAGGATGCGAACGAACTTGGTCGCAACCGGAGACGATCCCATGCGCAGAGTTTCACTTCCGCCCTTGCCGTCTGCCACGCTTCCCTGGGGAAAAACTTTCCATGCCCCTTTGTCCTGGTCGTCCATGGCGTCGCCGTCGCCAACCCAGTACTGCACCTCGAAATTGCGCGCATAGGGCTCCGCCCACTGAATGCGGATTGCATTTACATCTTCTTTGCGGTCGAGCGCCACGACCACCCACTGGGGATGAAGGGAATCGTCCTCTCCGGTGAATTCTTTGCTCAGATAAGGATTGCTCTTCCAGTACGATTCGGTGTCGCCATCATCCAGCCGCGAATAACCGTCGAACTCCGAGCCCCCGTTTCGCGTGAAGCCGCGATGTCGCAACTGATAGCCATAGGAATGCCGGATCATTTCTTTGGATGGAGTTCCGTCGCCGACGAAGTATCCTTTGCCGCCCGGATCGCTCCACTTGCCTTTCGGATTCCAGTGCCATGCCTGCACGAAAAGATCTGTGTTCTGGCGATAACTGATGACTCCCCAGCCCGCCGACAGAACTTTCTGAATCTGATCACGGCGAAAAAATACGTCGGTGGCATTGCTCGGCACCCGATCCACGGTCGATCCCAGGGCGTAGGGAGGACTGAACTTGTTCACCACGTGGCTGGGCGTCGCGTCGACAGTCACGAGCTGCGCGGCGGCGTTGGCGGACCATGCATAGGCGATGGCTGCGAAGGCGATGGGGAGAGTAAGTCGGCTTTGAATTTTCATGAGTGCTCTTTCAGGCTTCTGTTTCCGTTATGAGGTTGTTCCAACCAATCGCGCAGTGTGCGACATCGAACGCTGAACTAGCAAGAGAAATCCTGCACGACAAAGATCATGCACCACAAAGGACACAAAGGTTCACGAAGGTTTTCTTCCTGTTGGTTTTCCTTCGTGAACCTTCGTGCCCTTCGTGGTCAAGGGTTTTGAGGCTGTTTTCGCCAGCCTGGACGCGTCGCCAAGCGTTCCCTTTTGTATAATCTTTCGGCTCGGATGAAAAGCAGTTCGTCCCGCTACGGAGGAATGTTCCCGATGCTGCTGAGAGTATTCAAAGACAAAATCGCGGTGGGCCGCGCGGCCGCCGATCAGGGCGCCACCGCGATCCGCCGCGCCCTTGCGGAGCGCGGTCGGGCCCGCATCATCGCCGCGTCGGCAGCCTCCCAAATCGAGTTCCTGGATGCACTCACCAAAGCGCCCGGGATCGATTGGCCTCAAGTTGAGGTCTTTCATCTCGACGAATACATCGGTCTGCCCGCCTCTCATCCCGCCAGTTTTCGTTACTACCTGATGGAGCATTTGGTGAAGAAGACCGAAATCGTTCACTTTCATGGGATCGCCGGCGACGCCGCCGATCCAGCCGCCGAGGCCCGCGACGTGGGCAGGCAATTGGCGTCCGCGCCCATCGACATCGCATTTCTCGGCATTGGAGAGAACGGCCACATCGCCTTCAACGATCCGCCCGCCGATTTCAACACCGAAGAGCCGTATATCATTGTCAACCTTGACGAGGCCTGCCGGCGGCAGCAGGTCGGCGAAGGCTGGTTCGCCGATATGTCGCGGGTACCGCGCCAGGCCATCTCCATGTCGGCGCGCCAGATTCTAAAGGCCACCGAGATATTGGCAACCGTTCCCGACCAGCGCAAAGCGCAAGCCGTGAAAGCCTGCATGGAGGGCGAGATCAGCCCTACGGCGCCCGCGTCGATTCTTCGCCGCCATCCCAATGCGACGGTCTACCTGGATATGAATTCGGCCTCGCTGCTGAGTCAGCCGCTGCAAAGAGTATCTGCTGAAGAATCGCAGGCGACGGTGATTTCTTAGAAGCCAAAACCCAACTCAATGGCGCGCGCCCGCAAGCCGATCCCGTCGTTGCGTTGGTGGATTGGCGGCCTGCTGTTTGCTTCGACGGTCATCAACTACATCGATCGCCAGACGCTGTCGCTGCTCGCTCCTTATCTCAAACTCCAATATCACTGGACCAATTCTGACTATGCGAATCTCGCCATTGCCTTCCGCGTCGCCTACTCCATCGGCCAAACCGGATTTGGCAAGCTCATGGACCGCGTCGGCACGCGTCGCGGCCTGACGTTCACCGTGATTTGCTATTCGGCGGTCTCCATGCTCACCTCGCTCGCCTCGGGCCTGTACAGCTTCGCGACCTTTCGCTTCTTGCTGGGCGCGGGCGAGTCGGCAAACTGGCCCGCCGCCACCAAAGCGGTCTCGGAGTGGTTTCCAAAACGCGAGCGCGCCTTGGCGACTGCGCTCTTCGATAGCGGGTCGTCCATAGGTGGGGCGGTCGCGCCTTTCATCGTGCTTTGGATTTATTTTCGCTGGGGATGGCGTCCGGCGTTTATGGTCCCCGGCGCTCTGGGCGTTCTCTGGCTGATCGTCTGGCGCTGGCTCTACTATCCGCCGGAGCAGCATGACCGCATCAGTCCAGCGGAACTGGCCATGATTGTCGCGGACAAGCAGGACGCGGAAGAGCCGCAACAAGGAAAGAGTCGTCCCCGCTGGCGCGATCTCTTGAAATTGCAACAGACGTGGGCGGTGATCATCGCCAAAGCCTTCACCGATCCAGTTTTCTTTTTTATTGCGGAGTGGTTCCCCATCTATCTGGTGGCCAAAGGGATCGAACTGCGCAGCGGCCTGATTGCGGTGTGGATTCCGTTCATCGCCGCCGATGTGGGAAGTTTTTTCGCGGGCGCGGTCTCGGGATATCTGATCAAGCGGGGTTGGTCGTTAGGCGCCGCGCGCAAGGCGCCGATCGTCTATGGTGGAATCGGCATGACCTTGCTCATTCCAACCATTTTCACGACGAACCTTTACATCATCGCCTTTCTGTTCGCGCTCGTGACGTTCACTTACGCCGGCTTCACCACCATGGCCAACGTGCTGCCTTCGGACCTGTTCGGCAGCGAATCGGTGGGGTCGGTGAGCGGACTGAGCGGGACGGGCGCGGGAATCGGCACGATCATTGCCTTCAAACTGATTGGATATTTTTCCGACGAGCGCCAGGCGATGGGCACGCACGCCTTCGATCCCATTGTGATTCTGGCGGGGCTGATCCCGCTAATCGGGATGATCCTGGTACTGCTGCTGCTTCGCAACAACGACGCAACGAATGCAGGGCTGGTGCGCCGCATCTGACGCTTTGGTTAAACTCGTAGAGACGTTGCTGGCAACGTCTCGGCGGCGCAACGAATCCGGAAGACGCGACGCGATTTTTTGGAGATGATTCGAGGAACTTTAAGAGGAACTATGGCTTACAAGCAATTGGATCTCGACGGCAAAGTGGCTGTGGTGGTCGGCGGGAGTTCTGGAATCGGCAAAATCATCGCGCTCGGACTGGCGCAGGCTGGCGCAGACGTGGTCGCCAGTGCGCGCAGGATGGAATTGGTGAAAGCGCTGGCCGACGAGATTGAAGCGTTGGGCCGACGGTCGCTGCGCGTAACCTGCGACGTGGCCGACCGGGGATCGCTCGACAGACTACTGCAGGCTTGCCTCGAGACATTCGGGAAAGTGGACATCCTGGTCAATGCGGCGGGCATTACCAAGCGCGCGCCCACACTGGATTTTTCCGAAGCGGATTGGAATCGCATCCTGGACACGAACCTGACGGGAACGCTGCGCGCCTGCCAGGTTTTCGGGCGCCACATGATCGAGCGCAAGTATGGGCGCATCATCAACATCGCGTCCATGGGATCGTTTCTCGCGCTGTTTGAAGTGGCCGCATATTCGGCCAGCAAATCGGGATTGGCGTCGCTAACCAAGTCTCTGGCGGTGGAGTGGGCAGGGCATGGCGTGTGCGTCAACGCAATCGCGCCGGGATATTTCCGCACCCCGCTGAGCGAGAAGTTTCTCGTTGGGACCGGTCGCGGCGCTGAAGTTCTGATGCGCACCCCGATGAAACGCTTTGGCGAACTGGAAGAGTTGGTAGGGGCGGCGGTGTTTCTGGCCTCGGATGCGGCCAGCTTCGTTACAGGGGTCATCTTGCCGGTGGATGGAGGAGTGCTGGCGAGCGGCGTGAACCAGTAAGCGCTTGGCAAAAAGAAAAGATGTACGAGTATGTACGTACAAGTCCAGGCTTTTGACTGGGCGTTGAGTTTTCTCGTTTCGGTCCTCGCCTAGAATGCCATTTGCGGCACCGTAAACGCGCCTGGCATCGACGATTCGGGACCCTCGGGCGAGCCAATCGTCGCTCCGCCTAGAATTCTTCGTCCTGGGGCCCGCTAGGGCCGCTCTACGACATTTCAACGACTTACACCTAGCTTCAACAACTTCCACACAGCGTCAACAACTTACGCGGAACTTCAGGCATGGAGCTTCGTGGGGGCGGCTGTTCCCACACGATTTCTGCGCAGCGATCGAATCGTTTTCGTATGGAGCAGTACGCTAGTGCGCTTTCTTCTCGCGAAGCGCGAGGCGCGCCGAAGCGACGGCTTGCAGCAGTTCGCGGGCGGCTGCGGCAATTTTCTCCAGATTGCCGGCGCGCAGGGCGGCGGCATCGACCAAGTCCGCTCCAACGCCCAGCGCAAACGCGCCCGC
The DNA here is from genome assembly GCA_963708335.1 of uncultured Acidobacteriaceae bacterium. GTDB lineage: Bacteria > Acidobacteriota > Terriglobia > Terriglobales > Acidobacteriaceae > Sulfotelmatobacter. Next base: position 2,241,970 of record OY970205.1, read on the forward strand.
CGCGATGAAATCGGCGGCATTGGCCGCGTTCACCCCGCCGGTCGGAATCAATGCGGCGTTAGGGAACGGTCCCTTGAGCGAGCGCAAGTATTTTGGGCCGCCGACGTTGCCGCAGGGAAAGATCTTAACCAGGCGTGCGCCGTGGTCTTGCGCATTCATCAACTCGGTGGGGGTCAAAGCGCCCGGGATCGCCAATTTTTCCGCGGCCCGCGCGACCTCGAGCATGAGCAGCGCCAAGCCTGGGCTCACCAGAAATTCGGCGCCCGCGCCCAGGCAAGCTTCGGCCTGTTGCGCGTTAGTGACAGTGCCCGCGCCTACCAGTACTTCGCTGCCGTGCTGGGCGGCGACTTCGCGAATGACGGAAATCGCGTTGGGTACAGTCATGGTGATTTCGACAACCGCGATGCCGCCGGCGCGAATTGCTTCCACCGCGCGCGTGGCCTCTTCGACCGACGCGGCGCGCACTACGGGGATGATTCCGATTTCTTCGATCCTGCGAACTACTTCATCGATGGTCATGTTGTTCTCGCAGACTCAAACCCTTTCACCACTAAGGTCACGAAGGTACACGAAGGAAACAAAAACTTGGTTTATAGACCTTCGTGAACCTTCGTGTCCTTTGTGGTTCATGCTTTTGCCTTACGGTTCAGCGTTCGATGCGAGCGGTACGCGACTTCATGGCCTGCAACACTTCTGCCAGGGTTGCCATGGTCGTGTCGCCGGGCGTGGTCATGGCGAGCGCGCCATGCGCGGCGCCGCATTCGACGGACCATTGCGCATCCTTGCCCGTCAGAAATCCATAAATCAATCCCGACGCGAAGGAATCGCCTCCGCCGACGCGATCATAAATCTCCAAATTCTCGCGCACCGGCGCTTGGTAAAAGCTGCCGCCTCTGTAGCACAGTGCTCCCCAGTCGTTCACCGTTGCCGTCTTCGCATGGCGAAGAGTCGTGGCGATCACGGCAAGCGACGGATATTCTTTCACGACGGCTTCGATCATCTTCTTGAATCCAGAAGTGTCCAGCGTGGAATGATCCTCGTCGAGTCCGGAGACTGGAAAGCCGAGCGCGGCGGTGAAATCCTCTTCGTTGCCGAGCATCACGTCGACCAGCGGGGCGAGGCGGCGGTTCACCTCTTGGGCTTTAGCCTTTCCGCCAATCGCCTTCCACAACGAGGCGCGATAATTCAAGTCGTACGAGACGACTGCGCCCGAGCGCTTGGCGGCCTGCATCGCTTCTTCGGCCACTGCGGGCGTGGTTTCCGAGAGCGCGCAGAAAATTCCTCCGGTGTGAAACCAGCGGGCGCCGTCTTTCGCGAAAATCCGGTCCCAATCGATTTCCCCGGGCTTCAGTTGCGAGACGGCGGTGTGTCCGCGATCGGAGCAACCGACGGCGGCGCGAACTCCAAAGCCGCGTTCAGTGAAGTTTAATCCGTTGCGCACGCTTCGGCCGACACCGTCGTAGGGCTCCCAGCGAACATACTTCTGGCTGACGCCTCCCTGCAGCATGAGGTCTTCGACCAGGCGGCCGATGGGATTGTCGGCGAGTACGGTAACGATGGCGGTGTCTAATCCAAAGCAGCGCCTAAGGCCGCGGGCGACGTTGTATTCGCCGCCACCCTCCCAGGCGCGGAAGTGGCGAGTGGTGGAGATGCGTTCGTCGCCGGGGTCGAGGCGAAGCATGACTTCGCCCAGGCTGACGAGGTCCCAGAGGCAATGCTGTTTTGGCTTGATGGTTAGAGTTGAGGTCATTGATTTCACGAACATGAATTCGCGAGCTTAATACTGCCATAAGTCAGCATGGGAGCATAATCGCAGAAAACCTTTCCATCACGAAGGACGCAAAGGTCCACGAAGGAAAGCGTCGGAACCTTCGTGAAACTTTGTGTCCTTTGTGGTCCATGATTTTTCTTTGCGACCGTACGCTAAACATCTGAGCCGCATAAAGATCGTGCGCTTTGCCCAACGCTCAAAATAAAAACTACAGGAACTGTAATAATCCTGCCGCCGTACCGTCTTTAGTTATGAAACAAAGCAACTGGAGGCGTACCCTGCAAAGCGCACTGGTCGAGGAACGGGCGATCGCACTTCCGGACGAATTCGAGCGGGTCTTTCAGGCGTATCACGGCCTGGTGTTTCGCACGGCGTACCGCATCACGGGCAACGCGGCGGACGCCGAGGACGTGTCGCAGATGGTGTTTCTGCGCCTGTTCCGCCGCGCGGCGGGCGCGGCGGTTCTGGAAAATGAAGAGAGTTACCTGCGGCGGGCGGCGATCAATGCGGCGCTGGATGTAATTCGGTCGCGACAGTCGGACCGGACGGTGGAGCTCACGGATTTGCCGGCGGAGCCTGCGCAGGAAGATCCACGGGAACTGCGGCAGGCGTTGGGGCGGGCGCTGGCCCGGCTTAAGCCGCGTCCGGCGGAAATTTTTGCGCTGCGCTTTCTGGAGGGCTTCAGCAATCCGCAGATTGCGCGGATGCTCGGTATTTCACAAGTGCTGGTGGCGGTGATTGTCCATCGCACTCGACAACAGCTTCGCAAAGAGCTGGGCGCGTATGGATCGCGATGAATTCAGGAGACAGGCCATGACGAATGAAAAGTTTGATCGCATGTTGGCGGAAATTCGCAACGAGCAGGTCGACGACCGGGTGGTCGCGCAGGCTGGCGAACGGGTACGGAAATCGATTGCCGGAGCGGAGCCGGCGGCGAATCTTGCGGCACACACCCTGCGGCGGTGCGAAGACTTTCAAGCGCTGATTCCCGCGTACCTGGGAAAACAGCTGGCGGCCGCGCGGGCATTGCTGTTTGAAGATCACGTCCACGCCTGCGTCGCGTGCCGGCATGCGCTGGAGCGCGCGCGGGATGGGGAACAGCAGACTGTGTGGCGCGTGCAGAGTCGGCGTCCGGCTTCAATGGCGTGGCGCTGGGCGATGGGTGCGGCGGCGGTGATCGCTGTGGTCGTGGCGGGGATCGCGTTCAACAATGCGTATCGCGAAGGGCTGCTGCCCGGGCAACATTCCGTGCGCGCGGCGGTCGAGAGCGTGGACGGCTCGCTCTATACGGGATCGGGCGCGGAGATGCGCGTGATTCCGGTGGGCTACGAAATCAGGAATGGGGACGAAGTTCGCACCGCCAAGGGTTCGAAGGCCGTGGTGCGGCTGCTGGATGGATCGTTAGTCGAGATAGGCGAACGGTCTGACCTCGCCGTAACTAGGGCCTGGAAGGGCACGACCATTCGCCTGGATGGAGGGCAGGTAATTGTGCAGGCCGCCAAGCAGACCGCTGGACGCCATCTGTATGTCGCGACCGACGACGGACTGGTGTCGGTGAAAGGGACCATCTTTTCGGTGAATCACGGGCTTAAGGGATCGCGCGTGGCCGTGATTGAAGGCGTGGTGCGAGTTGATTTTGGAGACAACACAACCGACCTGACCGCGGGGCAGGAAGCAACTTCAGGCTCGAGCGTGGCAAAGGTCCCCATTTCAAACGAGATCGCATGGAGTAAGAACTCCGCGAAGTATCTGGCGTTGCTGGGCGACTTCGCAGTGCTGCAGAAACAATTTGCGGCGATTCCGGGGCCGGGATTGCGCTACAACTCGGAGCTGCTGCCTTACGTTCCCGATCACACCGTGATTTATGCGGCAATTCCGAATCTGGCGAATACGTTGGCGGAAGCCAGGCAGATTTTCGAGGACCGGTTGCGGCAGAGCCCGGAACTGCGCGACTGGTGGAAGCAGCAGCAAAAAGGCAACGGCCCCAAGCTGGAAGATGTTTTGGAGCAGGTGAAGACATTCAGCAGTTATCTGGGCGATGAGATTGTGTTTGCGGTGGGAAAGAATGGGACCGAGTACACCGCGCCGGTAGTGCTGGCGAAAGTGCAGCAGGGTGGATTGGATTCCTTCCTGCAAAAGGCAAACCGCAAGCTGAACTCGAATTCGTCGCAAGTCGCGCTGCAAGTTGTGCGCAATCCGTGGGCGGCGGCTCCGGCGGCGGGACATCCGCTGCTGGTTTATCTGAGCAATGACCTGTTGATTGCGAGCCCCGATCTGGCGGAACTGCAGCGGGCGGCGATGCGCGCCCAGCAGCAGGGCAATGCAGGCGAGTTTGCGGCGACGCCGTTCTATCAGCAGATCGTGAATTCCTACCAGCAGGGGGCAGAATGGCTATTCTGCGCTGACATGGAACAAATTGTCGCGAAGCACGTACAAGCTGATAGCGGCGGCCATGATCTGCCGCCGGGAATGAGCGACGTGCGTTATTTGACGCTGGAACATCGGGAAGTTGCCGGGAAGACGGAGAGCCATGCCGACGTGATGTTTGGTTCGGAGCGGCAAGGGCTTGCGTCGTGGCTGGCGGCGCCGGCTTCGATGGAATCGCTGGAATTCGTTACGCCTGACGCCAGCATGGTGAGCTCAGCGGTGATCAAGAATCCGCGAAGCATTGTGGAAGAAATGTTCAAGATGATTGGGGCTGGAGACGCGAACTTCAATGAGCACCTGGCGGAGTTTGAAACCAAGACCGGAGTGAACGTGCTGAACGACATTGCGGCGCCGCTGGGCGGCGAAGTCACCATGGCATTCGACGGCCCAGTGCTGCCAACACCACGCTGGAAGCTGATTGTCGAAGTGTACGATCCAGCGACGCTGCAGGCGACCATCGGAAAGCTGGTCGAGAGCCTCAACCGCGAGGGCAACGCGCACGGGCATACGCTGCAGTTGACGCAACGGCAGGTCGGTTCGCGAACATATTTCACGGTCAGCAGTGCGGGCGCAGCGAATTCGGAGGTGGATTATACGTTTGTCGACAACTACCTGGTCGCCGCGCCGGATACGGGCACGCTGTCGCGGGCGATTCAATCGCGCGAGGCGGGATACACGCTGCCTCACTCCGCCGGATTTCAAGCGTTGTTGCCGAGCGATGGATACACGAACTTCTCGGCAATCTTCTATCACAACATTGGACCGGTGCTGGGGCCGCTGGTGCAGCAGGTGAAATCGAGCGGAGTGGCGACGGCACAGCAGATGCGGTCGATCGACGCGCTCACGGCGAACTCCGCGCCCGGCTTGATTTACGCCTACGGCGAGCCTTCGCAGATTGTGGTCGCGAGCAATACCGGCTTCATGGGATTTGATCTGGGCACACTGCTGACCATGGGGCATAATGGGCCGTTCCTGCCGCAGATGCTTTTCGGCGGCGGACCGATGAAAGGTGTGACACCGCGAACCCAGTGAGCACGGCAATCCAACCCGGAGCAGCAAGCGGCGCGGTGGAGACGAAGCCGCCTGCTGTTCCGCTGTCCGCTTTGATCGAGCTGCAGGGGCTTTCGGTTCAGTTCGGCAACCGGGAGATCCTGCGCAGCTTGACGGCGACTTTGTGCGGGCGCTCGATTGGGCTGCTGGGCCCGAACGGCGCGGGCAAATCCACGTTGATCAATACTCTCCTGGGTTTCTACAAACCATCCGGCGGCTCGGCGCGAGTGTTTGGACACGACATTGGAAAAGAAACTCGCGCAATTCGCGGGTTGGTGGGTTACATGCCGGAGAACGACGCGTTCATTTCCAAGATGAGCGCGGTGTCATTTGTGCGCATGATGGGAGAACTCTCGGGACTGCCCTCCGACATGGCGCTGGAGCGGGCGCACGAAGCGCTGTTTTACGTTGGGCTGGCTGAGGCGCGTTACAGGGAGTTGGGAACTTATTCGCTCGGAATGAAACAGCTGGCCAAGCTGGCGCAGGCGATTGTGCATGGACCGAAGTTGCTGATCCTGGATGAGCCGACCAATGGGCTGGATCCTTCAGCGCGGCAGCGCATGATTCGCATGATCCACGAGATTCGGGACGGAAAGGAAATGCGGATCGTGCTGTGCTCGCACCTGTTGCGCGACGTGGAGGACACTTGCGACGAGGTGCTGATTTTGAAGCAGGGAAAGATCGCGCACTATTCGAACCTGGATGAAGAGCGCCGGGCAAACAAGCGATTCCTGGAGCTGGAAACTTACGGCGCGAATGGCGATTTCACCGAAGCGATCGAGAAACTGGGCTGCGAATGCGCGATCACGGGGAACCGTATGAAAATGATTCTGGCGGATGGAGTGGAGACGCGAGACATTTTCCGGCTGGCGGCGGAGCGGCAGGTGCGCATCCGGCGGATGAACTTCCGGCGCGACTCGCTGGAAGATATTTTCCTGAAAGCGATGGAGATCTGACAGCTGGCGGCGGCTTAGGGCGAGGGATAGCGAATGGCGATTTACAGGCGCAATTACAAACCGTACGCGGGGCCGCAGACGGCGGCATGGTCGCGGTTTCTCGTGCTGTTCCGTTACTCGCGGCGGAATCTATTTCGGTCGAAGTTCATGACCGTTTTGTTCGTGATCTGCTTTTTTTATCCGGTGGCGTGCGCGTTCATGATTTATCTGGCGCATAGCGCAAGCTTCCTGGCGCAGCTCGGCGTACCGGGCGAGCTGGTGTCAATCGACAACAAGTTCTTTTTCAATTTTATCAGCGTGCAGGGAGTGTTCGCGTTTCTTTTGACGGCATTTGCCGGGCCGGGGCTGATTTCGCCCGATCTGGCGAATGGGGCGCTGCCATTATATTTTTGCCGGCCATTTTCGCGAGCGGAATATGTGTTGGGCAAATCGTCAGTGCTGGCGATTTTGCTGTCCCAGATCACGTGGGTGCCGGGATTGGTGCTGTTCATCATGCAGGCCAGCCTTGCAGGGACGAGCTGGACGTGGACCCATCTTTGGATTGCGGGCAGCCTGATGCTGTCTTCGCTGTTGTGGATCGCAATGCTGTCGTTGCTGGCGATGGCGCTTTCGGCGTGGGTGAAGTGGAGAGTTGTGGCGGGCGCACTGCTGCTGGCGGTAATGTTCTTCGGTGCCGGCTTCGCGCAGGCGATTAACACCGTGCTGCAAACCGAGAGTGGACATTTCTTCAACGTTGCCTACCTGATGACTACAGTGTGGAATTCGCTGTTTCAGGTGGATGCGGAGCATGCGATTCCGGTGGCGCAGGCATGGGTCGCGCTGCTGATGTATTGCGCGATCTGCCTGGGACTGCTGATGCGCAAGGTGCGCGCCTACGAGGTGGTGCGATGAACGATCGCATTATCTTCGAGGATGTTTCGAAGTTTTACGGAGAAATCCTGGGCGTGAACCGGGTGAACCTTTCGATTCCGCCCGGGATCACCAGCCTGGTGGGGCCGAACGGTTCGGGTAAAACGACCCTGATGAACCTAATGACGGGATTAGTGCGGCCAACGCGCGGGCGAATTCAGGTGCTCGATTGCAGGATTGACGATCCCGAAGAGCTGTTCAAAGTGGTTGGTTATTCGACGCAGTTCGATGCGTTTCCGAAAGGCCTGACTGGGTATCAATTTATTTATTCGTATCTGCGGCTGGCGGGCAGAGACACAGAGAGCGCAGAACGGCTGGCGTGGCGGGCGATCGAGCGAGTGAACCTGGTGGATGCGGCGAAGCGAAACGTGGCGGGGTACAGCAAAGGGATGCGGCAGAGAATCCGGCTGGCGCAGGCGTTATCGCACGATCCGAAGGTGCTGGTGCTCGACGAACCCTTGAATGGGCTGGACCCGCTGGCGCGGTCGGAGATGATTGCGCTGTTTCGTGCGACTGCGGCCGAGGGTTGTTACGTGATCATTTCCAGCCACATCCTGCACGAGGTGGACGTGATTTCCGACCAGGTGATTTTGTTGAGCAACGGGTATGTGGTGGCGGAGGGCCAGATTCACAACGTGCGCAACGAGATTCAGGAGCATCCCACGCAGATTCTGATTCGCTGCGACCGGCCGCGCGAGCTGGCGGCAAAAATGTTCGAGTACGAGCAGACGATCGAAGTTTCCATTCACAAGGACGAGCGGGGATTGCTGCTGAAGACGCGGGACGCGGACCGGTTTTATCTAACGTTGAACGAAATGGCGTTGAACGGGATCGACATCGAATCGATTGCGCCGGCGGATGACGACGTGCTTTCCGTGTACGAGTATTTGATCGGGAGCGAAGAGGTTGTGCGATGAGGAGGATCTGGTGGGAACAGGTCAAAGCGGTGATCCGGCTGGAGATGCGGAAGACGTTTTTCGCACGGCGGGGCCTGTGGATTTACGTGGTGGCGATGTTGCCTGTTCTGCTTTTTATCGCGTTTGCGGTGGTGTCAGCGAACCACCGCGCCAAGATGGCGAGCATGGCCGAGCACGGAGAAAGGCCGCTTACCTATCAGGATATGCGGGCGATCAGGCCTGACATGACGAAAGAGGAAGTGATTGCGATTTTGGGGAAGCCGCCAATTGTTTTTCACTGGACTGATCGCAGGCCGGGGCCAGACCCAAGCGGGCCCGCCGAGGAGGTGGCGCACGAGAGTTACCGCTACTCCGATGGGCAGAACGACCTGATTCTCGGGCTAGCGAACGGGAAGGTCGACAATGTCAACATTCACGAAGGGCTGAATGTGGGGCAGGATTCGGTGGTGTTTGCGGGTGTTTTTCAGTTCTTTTTTCTGCGGCTGGCGATTTTTTTCGGATGCCTGGGGATTTTTATGAACCTGTTCCGGGGAGAGATTCTGGACCGAAGCCTGCACTTTTATTTTCTGGCGCCAGTGCGGCGTGAAGTGGTGATGGCGGGAAAATTTCTTGCTGGATTGCTGGCTACGTGCACGATATTTGCGACCAGCGTCGTGCTGCAGACGGTCGCATTTTTGTGGCATTTTCCTCCGGCGGTTCGGGATATCTACCTGTTTCACAATCACGGTTTGGAGCATGCTGTGATTTATCTGGGAGTGACCGTATTCGCATGCGTTGGGTATGGGGCGTTTTTCCTGGTAGCGGGAATGTTGTTCCGCAATCCAATTCTTCCGGCGGCGGCAATTTTGATCTGGGAAGGGATCAATCCGTTTTTGCCGGCGGTATTGCGGCAATTCAGCGTTATCTATTATCTGAAATCGTTATGTCCGGTGGATATTCCCACTCCGCCGGGGACGCCCGCGCTGTTTGCGTTATTGGTATCGAACTCCGATCCGGTGGCGGCGCCGGTCGCGATTTTGGGAATACTGGGCGTGGCGCTAGCCGCGCTCTATGTATCGAGCGTGCAGGTGCGGCGGATTGAAATTAACTACTCGACTGAATAGGCGGCGCTTAGAATGCGCCGCTAAGCCGCCTTCTTCTTCGTTGAATTCTTTACCCGTTCGATGCGCTTGGAGAGCAGGGTCTTGGCTTTCTGGAGTTCGGCGCGACGGGTGGCACTCAGTCCACGGCCGCCGCGGTTGATGAAATACGTCAACATGCGCATGCCGGAGGACGGGCCTTTGGGCGAAACTCTTTTCGAGGCAAGCGATCGAGCGATGGCGGCGGCACTTTTGGTAAAAAGTCCCTTAGGCGGATGCGTCGAGTCGGTGGTCACGGTTCTAACCCAACGCTTTTTCTTTCCCGTGGATTTCTTTGATGGCATAAAGTCCCATTTGGGCGGGTGTGGTGCCCTCGGAGCCAGGAGGCTGGCTCGCGAGGGCAACCCGCTCAGTCGCGTTTGAAAATCATCATCGATCACTGGTGCTTGAAATACTGCACGGCTTTCTCGTGCTGCTCGGCCGCGCGCCGGGTAGAAAACGTGCCAAGGTTACGGCGTTTTCCTGTCTTGGCGTTCTTCTTCCGAGAGTACAAACGATATTCGCCGGTTTTCATTTTTCGAATCATTTACAAACCTCCGTTGATTCACATGGGGTTCAACTTGCCTTACGACGCGTACGAGCAGCTTTGACGGCTGCGTTGTGACGGGAGGCCGCCGAGCGCTTTCGGGCAGCCGAGCGCGCCTGACGAGATAGCGCGCTGTGCGACGCTGCGCTGTGACCTTTTCTCTTCAGAGCTCCGCTAGTGGCGCGAGAGCGCTTGGCAGAAGGCTTGCTACGGGAATGACTTTGGCCTTTCTCGGAATCGCGTTCGGCTTGCCTGACAGTTCGGGCGGAAGCGTTGCCATTGCGCGGAGCTTGCAGCTTGACCCCGGCGCGACGGGCCTTCGAGAGTCCAATGGCGATGGCTTGCTTGGGCGAAGCCGCGCCGTGCTTACCTTCGCGGACATGATGCATTTCTTCGCGGACGAATTCCCCGGCCTGCGTGCTGGGCGATTTCCCTTCGCGGGCGTCCTCACGAGCGCGTTCGATGGTTTCTTTTTCCGGCATTTCGAACCTCCTCTTTGTGCAGTTTAGTGCGGTCGCGAGGGGAGTTGGGATCGAAGAGTTTCTGTAGCTACGCGGTACGATTCCTGTAGGAAGAGTCAAAAACGAAGAGTCAAAACCCCACCCTCTCGCATACACCGCGAGAAGGGTGGGGCACCCGCGGCGTTATTTTTCCGGGCAGGTCGAGTTGTTCGATGTGTATGAATACTTGTAAAAGACCCGGCGTTGGTTACGCGGTGCTGAGGGAAAATAGAAGTAGAGGCCAGTGGCGCTTTGCGAACAACAGCTGCCGCGAAATCACCATCTAACAAGAACCCGATCCTGCCTTTAGCCGAGCACTGGTGTGGCTGGATTGGGTTTAGCGGAGGAGCTAAACGCATGAGGATTGCCCAAGTCGCACCCCTTTATGAAAGCGTCCCTCCTCGGCTCTACGGGGGAACCGAACGGGTTGTCTGCTGGCTTACCGAGAAACTAGTTTCACTCGGACACGATGTGACCCTGTTTGCCAGCGGAGACTCGGTGACCAACGCGCGGTTGGTCCCGGCCTGCAAACAGGCGCTGCGGCTGGATGCGGATTGCGTGGAGCCGACGGCGCATCATGCCTTGATGGTGGAAAAGGTTTTTGATCGAGCGGACAATTTCGATCTTATTCATTTTCATATTGACTATCTTCATTTTTCACTGAGCAGGCGCGTGCAGGTTCCATGTGTGACCACGCTGCACGGCCGGCAGGACCTGCCTGACCTGGTGCCGCTGTACAAGGAATTTTCGCAAGTACCGCTGATCTCGGTTTCGGATGCGCAACGGCAACCGTTGCCGTGGGTGAATTGGGTTGGAACGGTGCACCATGGCCTGCCGGCCAACTCGCTGTCGCTGAACAAAGAGGGGGGAGACTACCTGGCATTTTTGGGACGAGTGTCGCCGGAAAAAGGAGTGGGGCGCGCCATTGAAATTGCAATCCAGTCGGGGAAGAAGTTAAAAATTGCGGCGAAGGTGGATCGCGGGGATCGAAACTATTTTGAGCATGAGATCAAGCCCCTGTTGGACCATCCCCTGATTGAGTTTATCGACGAGATTGGAGCGTCGGAGAAGCAGGACTTTCTGGGCAATGCCGCCGCGCTGCTTTTTCCGATCGAATGGCCGGAGCCGTTTGGCCTGGTGATGATCGAGGCCCTGGCATGCGGAACGCCGGTGATCGGGCATCCTTACGGGTCAGTGCCGGAGATTATTCCCGACGGCGTGGCAGGATTTCTGGTGCACAACGTTCACGAGGCAGTGGAAGCGGTGAACCGGCTGGGGGAAATCGACCGGCGCGATTGCCGAAAGCACTTTGAGCTGAACTTCACAGATGACCGCATGGCGCGTGATTATGTGAGGCTCTACAATGAATTGATTCAGCCAAAATCGGCCTCGATGACGGTCGAAGAGGGAGCGTTGAATTGGATGGAAGTGGAATCGCCCACCCCCAGTACTACATAGCAACCACCTCGTCCCCCGCGGACTATCTCGCTCGTGTCCTCAAGTACGGCAAGATGTTTTTCGTGTTCGACCGGTTGGGCGACGTGCAGACGTCGGGCCTGGGCGAGGAAGGACTTTTTTATGACGGCATGCGGCACTTATCGGCGCTGTCGCTGAATTTGTGGAATGCCCGGCCGCTATTGTTGAGTTCCACGGTTGCCACGAACAATTTTTTGTTTACCGCCGATCTGGCCAACCTGGATGTGTTCAGCGATGGAGAAATGGTGATTCATCGCGGTACGTTGCACCTGGTGCGCACCCGGTTCTTGTGGCGCCACTCCTGCTTCGAGAAATTGTTGTTTGTCAATCACGGACTGGACAATCTGGAAGTTCCGGTTCGGGTGGGGTTCGACGCCGACTTTACGGACATTTTCGAAGTTCGTGGCATGGCGCGAGAGCGGAAAGGGAGGAGGCAGAACGATCAAATCGAAGACGGGTCCGTAATTCTGTCCTATGAAGGATTGGATCGGGTGGTGCGCCGGACCTGCATTCGCAGCGACGCCGCGGGATTGCGGGTGTCCGACTCTGGACTTGAGTTCGAACTCGTTTTGCGTCCCAAGGAGCAGGTCACGGTGGAGCTTGAAATCTCCTGCAGCTCGGATGTGGCTGAGAGTTCGATGGGGTATTCGGAGGCGTTGTCGTCGGCGCGTTTCGAGCTCTCCGAAATGTCGCGGGGCTTCCCCGAGATTACGAGTTCGAACTCGCGCTTCAGCGATTGGATGGCACGCTCCATATCTGACTTGGAGATGATGATTGCGGGGAATCCGGAGAAGGATTATCCGTACGCGGGAGTTCCATGGTTCAGCACAGTATTTGGCCGTGATGGAATCATTACGGCGCTGCAGACTTTGTGGCTCAATCCAAGCATTGCGAAGGGGGTGCTGGAATTTCTGGCGGCGTCACAGGCGGAGCAGGTCGATGCCGTGGCGGACTCGGAGCCGGGAAAAATTCTGCACGAGATGCGGCACAGCGAAATGGCGAACCTGGGGGAAGTGCCATTCGGGCGCTACTACGGGAGCGTCGACGCCACGCCGCTGTTCATCCTTCTGGCGGGCGCGTATTTCGATCGCACCGCGGACCGTGTTTTCCTGGAAAGGGTGTGGCCGCACATCCAGCGGGCGCTGACTTGGATCGACCACTACGGCGACGTGGATGGCGACGGGTTTGTCGAGTACGCGCGGCACTCGCACAAGGGACTGGTGCAGCAAGGGTGGAAAGACTCAAACGATTCCGTATTCCACGCGGACGGAAAAATCGCGGAGCCTCCGATCGCGCTGTGCGAGGTTCAGGGGTACGTGTACGGGGCGAAACTGGCGGCGGCGCGATTGACCCGCGTGCTTGGCGACGTAACGGGATCGTGCGAACTCGAGATACAGGCGGAAGCGCTGCGCACAAACTTTGAAGAGAAATTCTGGTGCAACGATCTGGGTAGTTATGCCCTGGCGCTCGACGGCCGCAAGCGGCCATGCCGGGTTCGGGCGTCGAATGCGGGGCATTGTCTTTATACCGGGATCGCCTCTACGGAGCGGGCACGGCGGGTGGTGGAGACGCTGATGAATGCCGAGTCTTTCACGGGATGGGGAATCCGGACGGTGGCGTGTACGGAGTCGCGCTATAACCCGCTGTCGTACCACAACGGTTCGATTTGGCCGCATGACAATTCTCTCATCGCCAATGGGATGGCGAAATATGGATCGAAGAAAAGGGCGGGCGAGGTGCTGCTGGCCTTGCTGGACCTGAGCAGCGAGGTCGAGCTGCGGCGGTTGCCGGAATTGTTTTGCGGGTTGAAGCGGCGGCCTAACGAAGGTCCGACGCTGTATCCGGTGGCTTGCTCGCCGCAGGCCTGGGCGGCGGCTGCGCCTTTTTTGATTTTGGAAGGCTGCTTGGGAATTTCGGTGCAGGCGGATCGCGGGCGCATTGTGTTCGACCGGCCGTTTCTGCCGGAAGGCATTCCGCAGTTATCGATTCGTGGGCTGCGTTGCGGCAAGGTGGCGGCTGACCTGCTGCTGGAGCGAAGAAACGACTCGGTGCTGGTCCATCTCGAAAACAACCACGAAGACGTGGAGATTGTGACTATCGTTTCTTAAGAGTGGTATACCGTCTTTCGGGTATTCTCCGGGGCTAATCGAAAGAATTAAGTTGGGCGAGTGGACCTCGGAGGCATGAAGCGGGCGCTCGCTTGCACGTACCGCGATTTGATGCAGCATCATACCCTGCAAGTGTCGGCGGCGCTCTCCTACTATTTTGTACTCTCGGTTTTCCCGGCACTCATCTTTCTATCGGCGATCGTCGGATTCATTTCCCTCCCGGATTTATTTGGCCATGTGTTATTGCTGATGGGGCGATTGCTGCCTCCGGACACGATGAAGGTCGTGTATTCGGTACTCGGCGACGTGCTCTCCTCGCACCGCGGGACCTGGCTTTCCTTCGGCATGCTGGGCATGATCTGGACGACATCGGCGGCGTTTGACTCGATGATCGAGGCGCTAGACATTGCCTACGACGTGAAGGAGGATCGTCCATTCTGGAAGACGCGACTGTTGGCGATTGCGCTGTCGGCAATCATTGGAGCGCTGCTGCTGTCGGCGCTGGGCGTCATGCTGGTGGGTCCGCGCTTTGGGAATTGGCTGGCGAGCCGACTGGCGATGTCGGCAGTATTTGTCGCGGTGTGGCCCGTCCTACGCTGGACGCTGGCAATTTGTTTCACAGTCCTCGCGGTGGAAGTGCTGTATTATCTGGCTCCGAACGTGAAGCAGCGGTTTGGGGCGACGCTTCCGGGAGCCGTGCTGTCGGTGGTGGTGTGGAATGGACTTTCGTTTCTGCTGGGATATTATTTTCGGCACTGGGCTCATTTCAACCGGACATACGGGACGCTCGGGGGATTCATCGCTTTCATGACATGGCTGTACTGGACGTCTTTCGTATTGCTGGTCGGGGCGGAACTGAATGCGGAATTGGCTAAGGAAAGCGAGAAAGGAGGCGTGCCGCCCAAGGACGCGGCGCCCGAGGAGAAAAGGCGGATTGACCGGCGGGCTCCGCTGGACCGGGCTGCTTAACATTTTCGGCACGATCAAAGCTTAGAAGCTTGAACCGCAGAGGGCGCTGAGTTGCGGGGAGGGCGCGTAGAGGGAACTATCTGAGGGCAACTGTGGCTGCACACTTTTGAATGCTAGAAGCGGGTGTGGAAGCGACCGTCTATGGAGATCCCTCCGAGTTGATCGCGCTCCGTGCTTACTGACCAGCGCTTGGTGATTTGATATTCGCCTTCCACGATCTCCTCTCCGGGTTGAGAAACGTCGGTGGAAAATGTGAAGAGCAGGTTCTTGGTGACGCGTTGCTGTAGGGCGATGCGCGCGGACGGATTCTGATTGTTGCCGCCGATCATGGGATCGATCTCCAGGCTGGAGATTCCCGCGAGTTTTTGTACGCCGCTGCTGACTTCACTCGCAGCCTGCGAGGCAATCATGGAGTCGGTACTCTGGCTCGAGGCAGCGGACTCCTGTGTAGTCTTGCCGCGGGCAATCAGATTGATAATGTCGGCGGTCGCCAGTGGCGGGTCGGAAACGTAGGAGGTGGTGAGTTTGTCGAGGGGTCCCCGCATGGTGAGCGTGAGATTGTATTGCTCGACGGTCGTGCCTACCGAGACGTTCAATACAGGATGAGTTTCGTTGGGATCGTTGAACGTGACCACCCCTTTTTGCAGCTGGTAGCGCACATTGCGGTAGAACAATTCGCCGGAAGTCAGGGTGGTACGCCCGGTGATGACGGGGTTCGCGGCGGTTCCGGAAACTCTCAGAGCGGCTTGTCCGGCGATGCTGATTTGCGAACTCCGGGCGTTTAGGTCTCCCTGAGACTGCACGCCGATGGCAAGCTTGATGGTGTCGGCGAATCCCGGCTGTGAAGGCGCGCCGCCGGTGCTGAACTGGTCGCCAAAGCTGGCGAGATCGAAATCGGGCGTGAATGAAAGATTGTCGATCAAGACGCGGCCATTCAAGATCGAGGCTTGAGTTGTGCCGCTGAACGCGAGATTGGCATCGAGCAGAGATCGCAGGCCCTCAGGATAGCGGAGACGAACAGATTTGCCCTGAAGCGCGAGATCAAAGTGCAGGGTGGGCCTGTAGGCGATGGAACCGCCCAACGTTACCTGGCCGCCTCCAACTTGCGCGGTCATGTTGGAGAGTTGCACGCGATCGTTGGTGATGTCCATAGCGCCATTCAACTTCTCGACGCCAATGGGAGCATCCGCAGTATTCAAAGCGATATCTTTGAACTGAAGCTGGCCGGCAACTGTGGGATTTGCGGCAGAGCCGGAGGCGCGAACATCGAGAGCCACGGTCCCCGAGCTCTCCACATCGGGAGCGACAATTTTGAGAATGCGGACGTCGACCGAGCCGTTGGCCGACAGGGTTGGAGGAGCGGTGCCGCCGATGGGTAGCGTGCCTTGAAGGCGAAGCGATGTCCCGGTGCCGCGAATTTCAGCGGGTTGCAGGGTGACGACGGAGTTAGCGTAATCGGCGCGGATCGGGCTGGCAATGCCGATTTGCAGCTGTTGATAACTCGCGTCGAGAACCGGAAT
Source organism: uncultured Acidobacteriaceae bacterium (assembly GCA_963708335.1). Taxonomy (GTDB): domain Bacteria; phylum Acidobacteriota; class Terriglobia; order Terriglobales; family Acidobacteriaceae; genus Sulfotelmatobacter. Next base: position 2,258,238 of record OY970205.1, read on the forward strand.
GGAGAGATGCGCTTCGACCTGCGACTTGTCTTTGAGAGGTCCTTTCAAGGTGGCGTGTAACTCGGTGTGGCCCTGGAATCCTTTGGGGACACTGGGCGCATAGGTGGCCACCAGAGCGTCGAGGGGAATAGTGTTGGTGTCGATGACCGCTTCGGTGTAGTAGCCGCCAGTGAGGGCGACGCGTCCGTGCGCGTGCACCGAGGCTGCGGAAACTTGGGAGCTGAGATCGAGGTTCGCGTAATGATGGGCGACATCAAGCTGCGCCTTCAGTCCCGAGATGGAATTCTGCTGAAGCTGGAGCTGAGGGAACTGAATTACGGCAGCGAGTTGCGGGTCATCAAGAGTGCCTTCGCCGTTGACGGATGCGGTCACGGTTCCGGTGAGGGCGAGGTCTTTGGCCTTCACGGCCTGCAGCTTCTGCAGCACTACCGAGGGCGCGTTCAGGTGAACTTTGTAGGCTTTGGTTTTCGGCGTGTACGAGAGGTTGGCATCGACGGCCCCGGCCGCGATCGCCAGATTTAGGGTCGAGATGATCGAGCCGTTGGCGGCGTTGAAATTTGCGGCAAAGTTCTGAATGGGCTCGTTATAGGCGGTGGCGTTGGTGATTTGCGCGGAGCCCGAGCCTACGGGATTGACCTGCGAACCACTCAGCGACGCCTTAGCCGAAAGATCGCCGGAGACGGGATAGTTCTGGTTGGCGAGGCGCTGCAAATCGGCGATGCGAAGGCGCTGCACGTCTAAATGCGCTTCGAGAGGATTCGCGTCCGCGTAAGACCAATTGTGTAAGGCAACATTGGCGCTGAAGGTGGCGCGTCCCTGCTGGGCGCTGACGAGAAAGCCGCTCTGCACTCTGAATTGCGAAGGATTGGCGCGCATCTGCACGCTTGCGGTCGTCCACTGGCTGCCTTCCACTTGCAGGTTCTGGGCATTGAGTTGCGCGGCCACAGTGGGCTGCTTCACGGACCCACTCACAACTGCATTGAGAGTCGCGGAGCCAGAGACCGCGGGAACGCGAGTTTGCGGCGAACCGAAGGAAGCTGCCAGCGTCGCGAGTTGATGCAGACTTGTGGCCGCAAGGTTGAGCTGCAAGCTGGAATGATTGCTGATAGTGCCCTGAGCGGTCAGAGTTGCCGAGGGAATGCGCAGGGTAGTGTCGCGGAGAGAAATAGTTTCACGAGCGCCGTCGTAGGCCGCATGAATTATGCCGTTGACAGGAACACTGCTTTGGCCGGAATTGGATTTGCTGCTGGCGAGTGCCTGCACCGACAGATCAGAGTGAGCGCGCAGATTGGCCATGCTGCCGTGCCATGCGGCCACGACCTTTCCGCCGACGGAGCCGGAAACCGTGGCGCCGCTGATACGCTGCGTGCGGAGTGCGCGCTGCAGCGCTCCGAGCGAGATGTTATGGAGCACGGCTTGAATGTGGGAATCTTGCGTGGTGTCGAGATGTTTAATGTCGGCATTGGCGATGATGCTGCCGCCGAGAGAATCGACGGCGAGATTCTGTACTTCGAGATTTCCTCCCGCTAACTGATAGGTTCCCTGGAGCCGCCGCAGTTCGACGCGATTGCCGGAAGCGACGGCAGAGAGCACGTCGCTCGCGACCTTTCCGTTGAGGGAAATGTTTCGAAGCAGCGGCTCATTGCCCACGGCCTGGTAGTGCAATTGTCCGGTGAGCGCTATATCGCCTGCGGGCGCGGCCTGCGGCGACATGGCTGCGAAGTCCTGGGTATGAATGTGAATCTGATAGCCGCCGTCGGCGACGGGATTGGCGTAGTCGGAAACGGAGGCATGGAGTGTAACGTTGGAAGAGCCGAGATTCAGCAGGGCGGAGTCGAGGTTTAAGCGCTCCGGCGTAGCCGTGAATTTCAATTTCAAATTGTGGGGAAGAGCGGCGTATTGCGCATACTTCACATGGCCGTTGTCGTAGGAAATAACGCCTTCGTAGCGTTTGGCCAGCGATTCGAAACGAATGTCGGTGTCGAGATCGTAGAGATCGGCGTCGAGGGGCGTTTTGCGGTCGTTGTAATTCACTTCGCCGTTGTTGAGCTGGACATGGCCGACCCCGAGATCGAAGACGCTGGTGTGACTACTGCTTTGGCTGGGCGGCGGCGCAGGAAGATTGTTTTTGCCGTTACGGTCGACCTGTAAGTGAACGACGGGATGATCGACCAGCAACTCGCGCAAATTGATCTGTCGATGTAACGCAGAAACAATCTTGAGGCGAACGGTGAGTTCGTCGGCGTGGAGCAATGGAGGCTGCTTGGGGCCTTCGGTGCCGCGCAGGGTGATGTTGTAGAGATGCGCGGTGAGGGTCGACAAGCTAAAATCGAGGCCGCCGATTTGAGTGTGGCCTCCAGTGCCAAGATCGGCTTGCTGCACAATTTTGCTAAGGGCGTACCGTCGGAAGCTGTTGCTGCGGAGATAAAAATAGCCCACCAATCCGGCGAGGGTGAGCAGCGCCACCAGTCCGGCCAGCGCCAATCCGATCGTGCGTTTCCAATTCATGACTCTCCCCTTCAAAAAGCCTGCCCGATCGTGATGTAGTACTGCAGCGGATTTATGCCGGGCACCGGGTTCAGATTGCGCCCAATGTCGAAACGGATCGGGCCGATCGGAGTGGCGTACCGTAATCCGATTCCAACGGTGTTGGTGTAGTTGTTAACGAAATTATTGAAGTTGATGGCGCTGTAGACATTGCCGCCATCGTAAAAAACCACGCCGCCAAGCGCCTTCATGATTCCCAGCGGAAAGCGCGCTTCGGAATTCAAAATAAAAAGTTGGCGGCCGCCCACGGGAACGGTGACATTCACGCATCCCGACACGCCTTGCAGCACATTGCAGAAGGGAACGAGGCGCTGCGGTCCGGCTTCGTCGATGGGAAATCCGCGGAGCGAGGTGCCGCCGCCGGAGAAGAACAACTGGCTGGTCGGAACGAAGCTGCCGGAGAACGGCGTTGCCAGGCCCAGGCGAATGCTGTTGGCGAAGACGAGCGAACGTACGGGCTTGTAATAAGCGTATTGGCCGAACAATTTGGCGAAGTTCGCGCTGGAGCCGAAGGCGGTGGGCGTGATGCCTAAATCGATGGTGGAAAAAGAGCCGCGATGCGCATCGAGCGGTTTGTCGCGCGTGTCGCGAATGAGAGTTCCCGACCAGGTCGACAGGAGGACGTGCTGGTCGCGCGTTAGCACGAGTTCGGGAACGAGCAGATGTGAGAGGCTGGTCTTGTTGAAGTCGTAGCGGAGCTGCACGCGAGTGTTCGACTTGCGGCTGATGACGCGTTCCACCTGAAAGGTAAGGTCGCCCAGGCCGGCAGTGAAGAGAGGATTCTCGCTGTTGCGTTCCAGCGAAAAGCTGTAAAGCGAGTGCCATTGCGATCCGATAAAGTGGGGCTGGGAATACGTCGTCAACGCTCTTTGATCGAGGCGGGACAAGAGAATGAATGCGCTCGCGGTCTCGCCTAAACCACGCATGTTGCGGCGATCGAATTCGACCGAACCACGCGGGCTTGCGAAAGTGGATTGGCTGGGCGCGATCTGATGGCCGCCTAATCCTATGGAGCCGCCGCCGCCGGGCAAAGCTACAGTGCCGGTAGGAATATTTCCACCACGGTGGGAAACCTCGAATCCGAATCCGTAAGTAATTTCATTGCGCTTCGCTTCGTGAACCTTGACCAGCGCCATTTCATCCGTCTGGTCGGTGATGGGCTTGCGTGGGCCCACGCTCGACCAGTCAAAAATATTCAAATCGTAGAGGCGGCTTTCCGCTTCCAGCATTTGATCGCGGCGCATGGGCGTCTCAGGAGGAATGTTTGCGGTTTTCTTGACCAGCGAGAGGCGAGTGTGATCCAGCCCGAGATACGCGACTTCGCCGATTCGGACCATCTGGTTCTCGGTAATCTGATATGCGACATTGACGCGGCGAGGATCTCCGGGATCTTGCTTTACCTGCGTTTTTACGTCGGCGTTGAGGTAGCCGCGATTCAGGTAGTTGGCGGAAATCCGGTTGCGGTCTTCCGCCAACTTGCGAGGAGAGAACGGGACGCCAGGACGGAGTTCAAAACCTTTGGGAGCGGTCAGTTGAGCGGAGTCAAGGTTTTGATTGCCGGAGACCTGAACGTCCTCGACCAGTGTCTGCGTGCCCTCCTCAATGTTGAAGGCGACGTCAATTTTGGGCTCGCGGTCGATGACCTGCGGCTTGACTTTGACTTCTTCATAACCGCGATCCCGGTACAGAGCCTGGATGTTGTCGGAACTCTGCTTCAGTAATTTCTGACTCACAGCGCCATGGGTCCACAGGTGCGAGCGTTTTACCGTGAGTTGCGCCAGCAGTTCTTTTTCGGGGATATCGTAGTTTCCGTGGAAAAAGATGCGATCCACCTTGTGCTTCTTGCCGCGATCGATGTGGTAGACGAGGAGGATCTGGTCTGGTTGCTTTTCGAACTGCGTGGTCACCTTGGCGTCGTAGAAGCCTTTTTTCTGGAAGTAGTCGGTCAGGTTCCGCTGGCCTTCTTCGACGAGATCGCCATCAATGGTTCCTTCGGAATAAATGGGAATGAGTTTTTTCATCTGCCGACCCGCGAGAAACGGGATGGCGGTCAAGCGTGCGCCAACGGTGCGCACTGTAACCACGGGGCCTAATTGCACTTTGAATGAGACCTCTACGCGATTGGTGGCGGAGTTGTATAGCGGAGGGTTCTCGTGAATGCTGCTGGCCAAGCGGCGCTGCTTGGTAAGAGTAGCTTTCATCAGTTTGGTCGCTTCGCTGATGCGTTCCGGGGAATAGGGCTTTCCCGCTTTTAGCAAGCCGCCGGAAAGCCTTGCCCGCAGCGACTTTACGGCGTGCAGCAAGCGCGCGTTCTCGGAATTGTCTGGTCCCTCGACCTTGACCGAGGAGATGCGGGCTTGCTTACCCATGTCGACCGCAAAGGTTACGCTGACGATTTCGCGGGCATCGTCGATGCTGGTCTGCGTGTGCACCTTCGCCTGGAAGTATCCGTTTTGGTGAAGGAAGTTGGTGAGCGCCGCTTCGGCGACGGGGATGCGCGACGGATCGTAGGGATCTTCGTCGGGAAGATTGGCGACCTGCAGCAGGCGAGTGTAGGAAAAGTGCTTTACGGCGCCGGGAAATTCCACCATGCCCAGATAAAAGGCGGGCTCAAGCAGGAAGTTGACCCGAAGTCCGGCGACTTCGGGCTCGACACTGACGTCAACCTTGGGGAATCCGCCGGCTTTCTTCAGAGCTTGTGCCGTGGCTTCAATGGTCGCCTGGTTGTAAGGCGTGCCAGCCTTCTGGGCGACAAGCGGGAGTAGAGGTTTCAGGTCGCGGTGAGGATTCGCGATGAGCGAAATACCGCTTACATTTTGGCCATTGTAGGCGGGCTGCGGCTCTTGGGGCGCGAGTTGTGCAAACGCAACCGCGCTCCATAACAGAACCCCGAAACTGAAAAAGCGCATACAAGACCGCCGGACCCGATATCAGCGCCAGTTTTGTAGCCTCCGAAGACGACGATTTCGTTATCAAGGCAAACGGCAACCAGCCTGCCGAAATGTGATGCGATTGATTTCAGGGGAGTTGTCGTGAAGTCGCGGGTGCATGAGCGGATTCGGCGGAAGAGAGTGGGTCACTCCGCGGGAGCGTAGTATCCGGTCTTGGCGTGGGCTCGTAAAAAAGAAAATTTTCGCGGCAATCGCAGCTTGACGTGAATTTTGTGCCATTTGCCGTCGTGCGGCATTTCCTCTGGACGATAACCGAGGACATATTGAGTGCGCAGCGCTCTTCCAATGTGACTGGCGACCGCGGGTAGTTCCGCTTCGTTCTGCAGGGTGAAAGCCTGACCGCCTGTGGATTCGGCAATCTCCGACAAGAGCATGGGTCCGCGCAATTCTTCGATGGTGGGGACGTAGCGGTCAAAGGTTCCTATGGCGTAGATCATGACGTCGGACTCTTTGGCTGCGGCTCTTACGTCCCGCTCGGTATAGCGGCTGTGGTTGTCTCCACCGTCGGAGATGATGAGCAGGGCCTTCTTCCCGTATTTCGCATTTTTCATTTTGTGCAAGCCCATGTAAATGGCGTCCAGCAACGCTGTTCGGCCCTTGGGCTGGGTGAACAGCAGTTCTTTTTCGATGTCCTGGGAGGACGAAGTGAAATCGGCGGCGAGGCGCGGCTGGTCAGCGAAGGCGATCAGGAAGAACTCGTCTTGCAGGTTGGCGCCCTCGCAGAACTGGTGAACCGCTTCGCGCACGCGATCCATTTTCTCTTTCATGCTGCCGCTCGCATCCAGAATGATGCCTATTGAAACCGGCAGGTCTTCACTGGAAAAATGGCGAATCTCCTGCGCCTTCTTGCCTTCAAAGACCTGGAAGTTCTCGGCGCGAAGGCCACTCACCAGTCGCTGCCGCGGGTCGGTGACGCTGACTGGAACAAGTACAAGTCTGACGTCGGTTTTGAGCACGTGCAAGCCCGAGGCCTGGACGAGTGCGTTCGCGGCTACCGCATTCGCCATCGAGGTCGATAGCTGCCGCGGGATGACGTGAATATCGTTCACGCTGGTTTGAGTGAGGCTTGCAGTGCTTAGCAAACTAAGGAGAGCGATCGAACCAAGGATCGACTTCAGAACCGCAACTGCTTCCCGAGGGGCCGGCATCGTTCACCGCCTGGCAAGCCAGCTTTTCACGACTGCCGGGCTTGCACGCGCGCCACTTCTTTCTTAGGACACTCGCACCGATGGAACCATCGTTGCGAATCTGTAGAGCGCGCAGAGAGTTTCCTGACCAGAACCCTCAGGTTTCCTTGATGGCGATACCCGAGAGGCAGTAGAGGGGCCGCCGGCTTTTTCTCGCAGGGTTCGGCGCGATTCAGTGCTCACCTCTCATTTGGAAGCTGCATCCAAATGCTGACGTCGGTGCGAAAGGATCGCAAGTCGCCGGCCGGAGTTGGAATCGATCACAGAAATCGGAGGACGAATGACGCGACGCGGTATATCGGGACGAAAAATTCGCTACGCTGTGGTTGGGCTGGGGCACATCACGCAAGTTGCTGTTCTGCCCGCATTCCGGAACGCCGCGAATTCGGAACTGTTCGCACTCGTTTCTGGGGAGCCGGACAAGCTGGAAAAGTTAGGCAAGAAATATTCTCTGGAACACCTGTATTCATACCAGGATTACAGCCGGGCGCTGTCGAACGTAGACGCCGTGTATCTCGCTTTGCCGAATCATCTGCATCGCGAGTATGCGGTTCATGCGGCCGCGGCCGGAGTGCATGTGCTCTGCGAGAAGCCAATGGCGGTCAGTTCCGAAGACTGCCAGGCGATGATTGCAGCCGCGAAACAAAATCATGCGAAATTGATGATCGCTTACCGTCTGCATTTTGAAGCGGGAAACTTGCAAGCCATTGAACTGGCAAAAAGCGGCAAGCTCGGAGACTTGAGGATTTTTACTTCGGAGTTTGCGCAGCAAGTGGCGAGCGATAACATTCGCGTGACGGAACCAGTTGCGCGCGGAGGTGGCCCGGTTTACGACATGGGAGTCTACTGCATTAATGCGTGCCGGCATTTATTCGGTGAGGAGCCGATCGAAGTAACGGCGGTGGCGGGAAACGATGGCGGGGAAAGATTCAAACTTGTGGAGGAAATGATGTCGGTGGTGATGCGCTTTCCGGAAGGGCGCGTCGGCACGTTTACTTGCAGCTTTGGCGGTGCCGATATCAGCCGCTATGCGTTGATAGGGACGAAAGGCGTGCTGCGGGCGGATCCGGCGTATGAGTATGCGATGGCACTGAAGCATCAGGTCACTGTGGGTGAAAAAACCACGACTAAGACATATCCCAAACGAGATCAGTTTGCCGCGCAGATATTTTATTTTTCGGATTGCATATTGAAGGACAAGGAACCGGAGCCGTCCGGGCTGGAAGGGTTGGCCGATGTGTGCATTGTGGAGGCGATTTACGAGTCGGCAAGGACGAAACGGCCGGTACACGTTCCGGAGATACCCGGCAAGAAGAGGCCGTCGTTGAGGCAGGAGATTCACCGGCCGGCGCACGGAAAGCCACAGGTGATTCGCGCTAAACCGCCGTCTCGGGAAGCAGCCTGAACGGGTCAACCTTTGGATTATGGCCGAGACGTCGCAAGCAATGTCTCTACGATAAGAAGCCCAGCCTTGCGGCTGGGCTTCTTTTCCTTGCTTGGGGAGACAAACTACTTCGCCATGCCGCCGCTGTTTTGGCAAGTTTTCGAAATGTGTTTGACAGAGCTGACTTCCAGAGTTTTAGTTTGCCCGGTAGTGCCAGTTGCAGAGCTGGCGCCGCTGGCCGATGCCGAACTCGAGGTGCCCGTGATCTTTACTTCATGACCGATATGCTCGCTAAGCTTAGCGGAGTCGCCGGTCAGCTGATAAGTGTTGCCGTGCTTGTCGGTGAGCGTGTAGTTGCCGTTGGAGCCGCTCAGGCAGCCTTGCACTGAGGTAGCGCCGCTGGCATTGGCAGCCGACTGACCCGAACTGGCCGCGGTGGGATCGGACGTGCTGGAGTTTGAGGGAGTAGTGTCTTGCGCTGCGGCCCAGCATGCACCGAGCAGGAGCACCGAGAAAAGTAGTACTAGTCGTCGCATATGCAACCTCCAAAATGAGCTTCGTTGTCGTATTCTCATAGCCCGCAAATTGGAATGCCCGCAAATTGGAATGCCCGCCAATTCTTCGAGCGATCAATTCGACAAGGGGATTCTCCCGCCGGCGGCGGAGGGGACCAATACAGCGGTTCCCCGATTTGGCTAGGGGTTTCCCTGCAATGGGTTTTCTTTCGATCGATCCAGGCGTCTGCTTCAAGCGGCGTTGCGGTTGCGGCTTCGCGGAGGCAGATCGTCGGGACGCCCGTATTCTTCATGGGTATGCACGGGACGCTCGGGGTGGTCGGCGGCATCTTCCACGCCGTCGACGGCGGCCGCTTCCAACGCCTGCTCGGTTTCGGCCAGTTCTTCTACGGACTCTTCGTTGGCGTCTTCCTCAGACGAGAGCGCCTGCGCATCGCCGCTCTGGCCGGCGCTGTTCTCGCCGACTTGCCCTGGATCGGTGCCCAACTCGTCTAATTGTGCGTCGAGATCGCCTCTGCGCTCGGGCGAACGTTCGTCTTCCGATTTTCGAAAGTGGTCGCTCATAATTTCTCCATTCATCAGGGTTATACCTCGCCAACCGGAAATCGCTCATCCGGTGTTCCCTGTATTTGAGAGTGGCGGGGGGTAGACGAAGTTGCAGGAAAATCGCGGCGCAATTGTTAACAGATTGTTAACAACTTTTTCGACATTGCTTTTCTCCAAAGATGAGGGAACGACCGGTGGCCAAGGCGAAGAAGAAAAATCCGTTAAATCCAACGCGCTTGAATCCTTTCGACCGCAAGAAGCCGGGGGTGGTGACGGCTGTAATTGAGACGCCGGGTGGGAGCCGCAACAAATTCAAGTATGACGAGAAACTGGGCTTTTTCTCGCTTTCCGGCGTGCTTCCCGAGGGCATGGTATTTCCCCACGCGTTCGGATTCGTGCCGGGTACACGGGCCGCCGATGGAGATCCCGAAGACATTCTGATTCTGATGGACGAGCCGACCTTCGCGGGATGCGTGGTGCCGACCCGACTGGTTGGCGTGATGGAAGCGGAGCAGACGGAAGATGGAAAGACGGAACGGAACGACCGGCTGATCGCGGTGGCCGCCCACAGCCGCGATTATCTCGACGTGAAGAGCTTGGACGATTTGAGTAGCAACATGCTCAAGGAAATTGAACAGTTTTTCATCAACTACAACAAAGAAAAAGGAAAGAAGTTTAGAGTTCTTCGAATGCGAGGGCCGGGGCAGGCTCTGAAGATGGTGAAGAAAAGTCTTCGGTAAAGAGCTGGCCCGAAACCCTGGCAAAAAAACCTGTGTGGACGGCTGCGGCCTATGAAAGTCATGCTCGTGCGTTTTCTAATCGGGGGAGTGTCGGTTTCTGCATTCGCACTGTTAGGGGATATTTTCAAACCAAAAAGTTTCGCCGGATTGTTTGGGGCGGCGCCCTCGATTGCGCTTGCGACGTTGGGACTCACGATCGCCAGCGAAGGCAAAGTGTATGCGGCCAGCGAAGCGAGATCGATGATTGCGGGCGCAATTGCATTCTTTGCGTACGCCAGTTGTGTGAGTTGGATAATGATGCGGGCGCGGTTCGCGGCGGCGTGGGTCGCAATCTCAGCGCTGTCCATCTGGGGAATAGTCGCATTTGTACTCTGGAAAGTCTGGCTGAAGTAACGAACGATGCGAATTGAGATCGATGCGTCCACTCTGCGGGAAACTCGGTGGTACGAACTCGGGATGCGATTCCTTACCGGAGGACTCACCACCGTCGGGGCAGGGCTGGCCGCCAAGGAGTTCGGTCCGGTTATAGGCGGACTCTTTCTGGCCTTTCCCGCGATCTTTCCGGCGGGTGCGACGCTGATCGAAAAGCACGAGAAAGAAAAGAAGCAACGGGCCGGGCTGCACGGAAAGGTGCGCGGAAGAAAGGCCGCGGGCATTGATGCGGCTGGCGCGGCATTAGGAAGCTTTGGGCTATTAACCTTTGCCCTGCTGGTCAAACAATTTCTGGTTGGCCATAGTTCGTGGCTGGTCCTGACGGGGGCGACCGTGATGTGGCTCGCGGTTTCCCTGCTGCTTTGGCGCATTCGAAAGCGAATGTAGTCCAAGGTTGAGCGCAACCCAAGAATTCTTCGGTGGCGTCAAACACTCGAGTGCTGACTGCGATTCGGCAAAGCTTGCAACAGCAGGCATCCAGACAGTCGCAGAATGCCAAGCCTCGCGCCGCTTTAGCCCTCACTCGTAAGTGAAAGTCAGGTTGTCGAGGTAGGCGGTGTACGGCGTCTGCTGGTAGTTTCCGTCCATCTGATAGTTGATGGTCACTCCGTACCAACCGGGGGCGGAGCCGGGGCTGTAGTACTGGTTCACGGTGCTGGTCACGCCATTGAGTGTGATGGATTGATACAGCAACTGATTGTCAGAGGTGCGCTGCACCTGGATCGTCAGGTGGTTCCACGCATTGTTATTGGGGTAGCAGGAAATCCCGGTGGGAATCCAGTGCTGATTGACATTGTCCCAGATGTCCCATTCATTGCCGCCGGCAATGCGGCACTCGTGCCCCCAGGTGAATCCCAGGTTGTTGAAGAACTGATTGATATCAAATTCCAGCGCCTGCGAAAGTGGAAGGCCGGTGGTATAGAAGTCCACATCGTAGGTGAAGCTGTGATACGTGGGGACGAGCGTGTGGCTGGTATCGGGCAATCCTTGCGAAGAAAAATCGCCGATCAGATGATTGTTAAACAGGACGTCGCCGTAAACCGTAGTTCCGCCGAGATTGAATTGCGCGGAGTCGCCGCTCATGGAAGGCGAAGTGATTCCCTGAGCCATCGAATAACTGATTCCACCACAGGGCGAGGGAGAACAGGTCGCATAGGTCGGTGGAGTAAGCCCGTATTGTCCCCAGCCGCCGCTTTGCTGGAGATTCGAGAAAGATTTTCCGGTGTTGGTCGGGGGAGCGCTGGCGATCGTAATTTGCAAAGACTGTTGCTTGGAGAGCGCCTTGGAATCGGAGGCAGCGATGGCAAAGCTGAAAGTACCAGCGGCGGTTGGTGTTCCAGAAATTGTTCCGCTGGACGCACCGAGGAGCAGGCCCGCCGGCAGTTGACCCGACGCGACGGAGAAAGCGTAGGGCGGCGTGCCTCCGCTTGCGTTGAGCGAGCCGCTGTAAATGGCTCCGACCGTGCCTGAGGGAAGCGTGGAAGTAATTGTCAGACTAGCAGGAGGCGGTGGAGGTGGCGTGCCGCCCGCGCTACCCGTCGAAGTGTTGGTATTGCCTGGGACCGAGACGCCGGAACATGCTTCGAGTAAGAGCACGCAGGCCAGAATTGCGACTGAAGCCACGCATTGGACAACTATCCGATTTGGATGGTTCTTTCCCCCAGCACACCACATCGCCCAAGGCATCGGTTCGACCTCAAAGGGACTTAAGCAGGACACTCGACGGGACATCCTTTAAAGCGAATGTAACGGTAGGTTTGCAAACCGGCCAGATAACGAAAGGCATAAGGTCACGTGGGACCTGCGGACCATTCGCGAACGCTACGGAAGACCCCGTAGATAATGCTCGGGAGAAGCTGTAGTAGGCCCTGGGCTTGGGTTTCAGCGTATTGTGAAAATGCCCGCCGTTCGCGGATGAAAACCTTTTTTGTGACCTCCTGTATCTAAGGTCAGTTCCAGCTCAACTGGATCAGAAAAACTACCCTGAGGTCACATGCATTCCACAATTTTTTGGCGCCGTTTTCGGCTGGCGCTGCCTGCTCTCTTCGTGAGTACGGCTGCGTTCGCCACTACCCCGGTTGTCACCGTCACCAGCCCAGGCAATGGTTCGCAAATCACCAGCCCTGTTCATTACGTCGCTACTGCGAGCAGTCCAGGATGTTCCAATGGAATGTCCGCGATCCGCATTTACACCGCTCCGGGCGTGGCCTCAACTACCCTTGCGGGCGGCAAAATGAATACATACATCAACCTTCCTAGAGGAACTTACAACACGGTCGTGCAGGCTTGGGACAACTGCGGAGGCGTGGGCAAAGCCAACGTTACGATCACGGTTACCGGAGAGTCGCAGCCTGGCGGATTTGTTTACACCGTGAACAGCGACTACTACGAGGGCAACACGGCCAACTTCGTCTACGGTTTCACGATTGTTTCCGGGAATGGAGCGCTGGCGCCGACCTGGCAGGGTCCGGTCAAGGCGAACGTCGACCCGCTGGCAGTTGCTTCCGACAAAGGTGGATACCGGCTTTACGTGGGCGATTACGTTTCGGGAGATGTCTTCCCTTACTTCATCAATCGCAGCAACGGCTATTTGACGCCGGTGCCGGGTGCACCCTTTCCGGTGAACCGATCGGTGACGGCGGTGGCGGTGCATCCCAGCGGCAAACTCATTTTTGCCACGCGCGACGAACGGGCGGCGAGCGACGGAGTAGCCGTGTTTGAACTGCAGAGCGACGGTTCGCTGAGGCCGGCTCCAGGGTCTCCGTACGGCACAGAGATCGGACCGCAGGCATTGGTGGTGGACCCGACCGGAAAATATCTGTACGTCGCCGACCAAAGCGATTACATCGACGCGTTCGAAATCAATACGACTTCCGGCATGCTCACGCGGATGCCAGGATCGCCTTTTAAGTTTCGAATACCAACAAGTTGCAATGGTAACAGTGCGAACCCGCTCGACATCATCCAGCTGGCGGGAAAGTACGTCTATACGGCCGACGCGTTTATCGACTCAATCTCGGGATTTGCGATTGGCGGCAGCGGGTCGCTTACGGAGTTGTCAGGGTCTCCTTGGCCGGACAATGGTGGTTGCAATGTTCCGCCAACTTGTAACTTCTGCGCGCTGAATCCGGTTTCGCTCGCCATCGATGGGACTGGAAAATTCCTGTACGCGATTAACAACGACATCGAAAACATCGCGATCTATTCCATTGCTGCGAACGGCGGGTTGACCTTCGTAAAGTACACCGGAACAAGCGTAGGTTGTTTAGCTCCGATTCGCACCGACGCGAAGGGGAATTACTTTATACCGGCTCATGCGGCGTGGGAATTCCCAGCGGGTATCGCGGCCTGGTCGGTTTCTCCATCAATCATACGACTGGAGATTTGACGGAATTGCCAACTTCACCCTATCCGTATCCGGCGGAATCGTTGAACACGGCTCTGCAGAGCTTTACAGTGACACCATAAGCCCGACCCAAAAAGGCCTCTCAAGAATTGGGCGGCCTTTTTCATTTCTCTTCACGTTTTTCAGTCGCCGGCTGCGACTGCTCATTCATCAGGGAGTCGGCGGGGCCAAGGTGCATTGCCCGCCAGTGTTCTGCGTTGGCGGCATGGGAGGAGTCGCCCAGGGGATATTCACGAAATCGAAGAACTCACTCATGTCGGCCTGCGCTGCGTCGCGCCGGGTGAGAGCAGGCAGATTGAAGCGAGTTTCGATGAGCTTCAGGATTGCCGTATAGTCGCGCACCGTGTGAGAGACGTAATTCTTTTTGGCGAACGGCGAGATGACGATCAGCGGCAGGCGATATCCAGTGTAGGTGAAATCGCAAGTTCCGGTTCCGATCTGTCCGGTCCCGTCACAGATGTCACCGGGCACGATGTCCAGGGGCTGAATGCCGTCTGGACTTTGCATGGGCTGCGGCGAGACGTGGTCGTAGAAACCTCCCGCTTCGTCGTAGGTGAAGATCAGCGCGGAATCCTTCCAGCTAGAACTGTTCATCAGGCCATTAATGATTCCTGAGGCGAAGCCGGCTCCAGCTTGAACGTTGATCGGAGTGGAAGTATCTACATCGTTGGGATGCTCGTCGAGTCCCACGGGTGAAGGTGGCTCGATCAATGCTACCTGGGGCAGAGTTCCATTCTGCAAGTCGGTGGTGTATTGCGTGAGCGGCACCAGATTCTGCGACAAGGTTGGACTGTTGACGATGGTCTGCCCATAGGTGAATTCGTTGATGTAGGAATAGTTCAAGAGACACGAGGCCGTGGGGTTCGATGAGCAAGGCGTGGCGTCGGTGTCGACATAAATTTTCCAGGTGATGCCGGCATTCTGTAGTGCTTCGAAAATCGTAGTATTGCTGAGAGGAGTTTCCGGAGCGACCAAAGGATGCACGTGGCCCGCTGAAGTCGCCGCCAGCAGGTACATGCGATTGATCTGAGTACGGTCCATGACGGGCGAAAACCAGCGGTCGGAAGTGGCGAAATTCGAGGCCATGAAGTAGTAGTAATTCAGGTCGGTCCCGTCGAAGTATCCCATGGCACGCAGGCCGTCTGTATCCATTAACGCCGGTGATTGCTGGCGAGCGTCATCTGCCGCAGTGATCACGAATCCATTCAGCGCGGCCGCACTCTGGCCGGTGGGATCGTTGTAGTCCCAGTCCACATGACTCTCGTTCCAGAACGGACTCTGCTCTTCCTGGCAGGTCGAAGTAAAGTGAAACGACGGCACCTGCACGTTCGTGTCGGGAAGACAAGCCGAGTAGGCCGGATAAGGTTGAGTAGGATCGCATCCCGGAACTGTTGGAGCGGGTCCTTGCAGCGGAGCAATCCCGCTGGCCGGATTGAACTGGGGCAGGCCGTCGAATGACTGATCGGGAATGCTGTTCTGTGCCCAGTACTCACGCATAGCGCCGAAGTAATGATCGAATGAGCGATTTTCCTGCGCGAAAATAATAATGTGGTTCAGGCTTTGCAGCGATGCTCCAAACGTCGCAGTTACGGAAGAAGCGCCGGTGATAGTGACGGTGCAGGCCGTCGTTCCCGAACACGCGCCGCCCCATTCCGCAAAGGTGGTGTTGGCCGCCGGAGTCTCGCTGAGCGTGACCAGAGTATTCTGCGGGAAAAATGCGGTGCACGTTGTTGGGCAATTGATTCCCGCCGGCGTGCTGGACACGGTGCCCATGCCTGCTCCCGCCAGCGTTACCACTAGTCCGTAATCGGGATCGAACGTGGGAGTGACATTGGCCGCGGCGCTCATGGTGAGGTTGCATGCGCCCGTGCCGGAACAGCTGCCACTCCATCCGGCGAACGAATAGTTGGCCGCAGGAGTCGCGGTGAGCGTGACTTGAGTGTTCTGGGGAAAACTTGCGGAACAAGTGCCGGGGCAGTTGATCGCTGCGGGACTGCTCGTCACCGTGCCCGATCCTGCAGCAGGAGCGGTTACGGTTAAGGTGTAAGGGGCGTTGAACGCCGCGCTAACACTGATCTCCGCAGTGAGCGTGACGGTGCAAGCGCCCGTCCCCGAACAACCGCCACTCCATCCGCCGAAAGAGTAGTTAGAGCCAGCCGTTGCGGTGAGAGTAACTTTTGTATTGGCTGGAAAGCTCGCGGTGCAGGTGCTGGGACAATTAATTCCTGCCGGGCTGCTAGTGATAGTGCCCGAACCCGCGGCAGGGGCGGCGACGGTCAACGCATACGAAGTAGGCGGAGGCGGCGTTCCCATGCTGGAACCTCCGCAGCCGGCCAGAAGCAGAGTGAAGAAGGTAGACAAACATGTCCACCAGAACCTATTTGTAGACTTCAAGCGGAGAGCCCTCCAAGTGGCGAACCTTGGATGAAAGTGGGCCTAAGGTGGTTGTTTGTTACCCGCACGGAGAGGGCGCTTCCCTCGACCAGCGCTGGAAGTCGGCCGCCAAGTGCATGAAAACACTGGAACACGGAATTGGTTTCTGGTTCCCAGGAAATAGGTGTCCGCGACTCCAAGTGCAGGGGTTGGCGACAATGGCGCACTGAAACCCTTGCACACCATTCGAGGAGTTAGAATAACGGCAAAGGAAGAACTGGAGGGTAAGTACTGCCCGAGCCGATCTGCAGGCCGAGGCCTAGATCATCTTATGTCCGTATCGATCATCATTCCTACATTTAATGGCGCGGCTCGCATTGGAAATTGCCTCGATGCTTTGTTGAAGCAGACAGTAGGACAAGACGCGGAGATCCTGGTCGTAGATGATGGTTCAACCGACAATACTGCGGAAGTAGTCGGCCGTTATTGTGGGGTTCGTCTGATCAGGCAGGTGAATGCCGGACCTGCGGCGGCGCGCAATCGTGGGGCGCTGGAGGCAAAGGGATCGATCATCCTGTTCACTGACGATGATTGTGTTCCCACGGCGGATTGGCTTAGGGCGATGATCGAGCCTTTCGGAGATGCAAACGTGGTTGGAGTGAAAGGCGTGTACCGCACGCATCAAAGACAGATCGCGGCGCGCTTCGTGCAGATCGAATACGAAGATAAATACCGGCTCATGTCAGATCGGGCACCCATCGATTTCATCGATACCTATTCTGCCGGCTTTCGCCGCGACCGGTTTCTCGATATGAACGGTTACGACACGAGTTTCCCCTTGGCCTGCGCCGAGGACATAGAGCTCTCTTATCGCATGTCGGCGCGCGGCTGGACGATGAGGTTTGTGCCTGGGGCGATTGTTTACCACACGCATCCTGACACGCTGTGGAAGTATCTGAAGAAGAAATATAAGTTCGCGTTCTGGCGAGTGCTGGCGCTTCACAAGAACCCGAATAAAAGTTTGAAAGATAGCCACACGCCGCAACTGATGAAGCTGCAACTCTTGTTTGCTCCGGTGTTGCTGCTGGCCGGTTTCCGCGATTTATTTGTGCACCCGAAAGTGCCAGCATCGTTGCTGGTATGCGCCGCATTTCTTGTGAGCACTCTGCCATTCGTGTGGCGAGCCACTGCGAAAGATCCGATCGTCGCGATCCTTTCGCCCCTGCTGCTGGCGGCGCGGGCCTGTGCGCAGGTGCTAGGCGTGGGAGCAGGCTTGATCTACGCCGGCCGGAAGTCTTCCGAGGCCACGACCGAGTCGCACGCCTGACTTTCGATGTGCATCACGCTAACCCAACTCCATCAATCTGAATGAAGATTCTGATCATCAGCACGCTTTACCCTCCCAATGTTGTGGGCGGCGCCGAAAAGGCAGCCGCGGAACTGGCAGAGGCCCTGGTACGTCATGGTCATGTGGTATCGGTCGTCACCTTGTACGCAGGGAAGACCGAACTCGTCGAAGATCGGAATGGCGTGCGCGTGTACAGGCTTCCCCTCGACAATTTTTACTGGCCCTTTGGACGCGCGGAGAAACCGAGCCCGCTTTATCGTCTTGCCTGGCACATTCGAGAGATGTGGAATCCGATAGCGGCCAGACGGATCGGTAGGATTCTGGACGTTGAAAAACCGGACGTCGTGAATACACACAATGTCTGCGGGTTCTCGCTTGCGGTATGGCGGGAGGTTAAGTGCAGGAAGCTGCGTTTAGTGCATACCATGCATGACTGCTATCTGCTGTGCTCGCGGTCCGTGCTTTTTCGAAATGGCAGCAACTGCAAAAGCAGGTGTCTCGACTGTCGGCTGCTAACTTTGAATAGGAGAGGTCTGTCGCGCCTTCCCGATTCGGTGGTTTCGGTAAGCCAATATACCCTCAACGAACATCTCACGCGCTCTTACTATGAGGGAGTACCTGCGACCGTCATCTTCAACATTCATAGAATAATGCCGCCGCGGCAGGAAACACCGGATAGCGAGAAGAAGTCGGGCGAACTGGTTTTTGGATTTATAGGGAGAGTTGAAAAAGAAAAAGGGATTGAGATACTGCTGATGGCGACGGGTCTGCTGCAATCCTCAAATTGGAGACTGAAGATCGCCGGCAGGGGACTCGACGAGTACGTTCGGAAGTTGTCAAAGAAGTACTCCGATCCGCGGATTGAATGGTTAGGTTTCACGGACGCAGCGACGTTTTACTCCTCGGTTGATGTAGTTGTTCTTCCGTCCGTATTGGCTGAGGCGCTGCCCTATGTCTGTGTTGAAAGCCTCCATGCGGGCAGGAGCCTTATCTGCGTTTCATCGGGAGGAATTCCGGAAATCGCTCGACTCTCCAGCAAGGTGGAGTTTTTCCCTTCAGGAGATGTGAAAGCGCTGGCGGAGAAGATGAAACTCGCGCTGGCCTCGGCGCAGGTATGGCGCGAATGTAAAGCTCCGGATGCTTCGAAACTCGATGTGTTTCGGGAAGAGAATGTCGTGGAAAGATACCTTCGGGAGTACACTCCCGAGAATGCTGCGGCGCGAAACGCTAGGATATAGCGGCGACTTCGGAAGAAAGATGGCCCGGTCCCCACTGCTTCAATTCCAGTGACCAGGCCAACGCAAGAGCTAACCAAAATAATGGTTCCATGTAGGATTGAAGCGCGATATTAAAAACTGCGATTGCCGCAATGCCCGCGGCCGCGCCTTTCCTCCCGATCATCGGATATAGAAGGAGGATCATGAAAAGAAGGAATGCAGGCAATCCGAGCTCGGCAAGAATGGACACGTAGAGCGAGTGAAAGTTCCCGTATTTGCTTTCTCCAAAGATATCGCTCAAAAACCTGGGGGCTCCCGCGAATCCGATGCCTGCAATCACGGTGCGGGGTGAGCTTGACCAAATCTCAAGGCCCCTTTTGATCAACTCAATGTGTTCTCCCCCGGAGGTTCCCTGTGCTCCCGACAGTCGGTCAGACACAACATCCGACAACTCCCACATATCCAATAAACCGGCGATTTCCTGGCGGTAAGCGAGCGCAACGAGCAGACAAGCAATCGCGAGGGCCGCTACTTTAAATGCTATTCGGCGAGTCGTTATGCGCTTCCAGAATCCGCTTGAGAATAAATAGTATGCGAGCCAGCAAAGGAATGCGGATCTCGACACCGCAAGCAGAAGAAAGAACGCTATGACAAAGCGAAGGAACCGGGTGTAGCGCGTTTTGGCGACGAAATGGTCGAGCAGTACCAGATACATTACCAAAATGAAGCCGGCGCGATTGGCATCCAGACTGTAGCCCGCCAATCGAGGAGCGAAAAAGAACGCCGCACTGGGCGCAAACACGGATTCGATGGACGAAGCGGGTTCGTCCTCCACACGCAACATCCCATGGCTCCAAGCAATATAGCCGCCGATGCAAAAAATGAGCCATACGATTAAGGCAAGGGAGACGGAGCGTAAAACCAGTTTCTCGGGCGCAGGATCGGTCAATATCCGCACTGAAGCGCAATATCCAAAGACAGACACAAGCACCAAATCGGCCACAGCCATTAGGCCTCGCTGCGGGTTCAAACCGAAAATTGTTGAAGCGCACGTTAGAATGAAAAACACGGCGAGTAAGAGGAGAAACGGTATTTGGCGACGAACGGGCGGGATAACTGGAATTTGGAGCCCTCCCCGCGATGCCATCAGGAGGAGATGAATTAGGACGAGGAGCGCAACGAAAAACAAGAACGGAGTCAGCTTAAAGAAACCATGCCCCCATAACAGGTCAATGCGGTCGGCGCCGATGAGGGCGATGCTTCCAACCGTGCAAGCGTATTCGAGTTTTTTCAACATGAATGAAAGCTGAAGACTGGTTGTCAGAGCCTCCCCGGCACTTGGTCCCTTTGCGATACAGCCCCGACATAAAGGTTAGGTCATCGCGGCAGAAACGTCGAGAAAGTTACCAGCGCCGGTGATAAGTGAAATTGCTGGTTCACTACGTCGATCGCCAGTATTGAGATCCTGTCGGGACAGGACCAGTCCAAAAATTGGTCTCCAGCTGGGCTCGTGCTGGATAGGTAGCAAATTCGCCATGATACTCCGCCATCTTCCGGATCTTGAAGAAGATCGTAAATGCGAACGTCGGAAAAACACCGGCGAGCAAACGAGACAGGCGTGCCGGGAAAGGGTAGAACTGGGCACCACGGAAGTCGGTGAGTTGGTAGCCGCGGGGAAAGCAAGCATTCAGAAAAGCGAGCGTGTCGCCCTTCGAAAACGGCCTCACATGCGCCGAGCAAACTTTGTGCTGAGTAGGCTGTCTGCCGACAAGTAGGAGGAAACGATTGTGGAGCGAGCAAATGTTAGGAACGCCAAACAGAAAATGGCCGCCCACTTTAAGAGAACGCGAGACCTCGTGAAAAATCCAAAAAATCTCCTTGGTGTGCTCCAGGACCTGGTTGGCAATGATCAGATCAGCTTGGCCATCGGTGAGCGGCAGATTGTCGCGCTCAATATTGGCTACATGAATCTCGTCCGCCTTTCCGGCCAGGCTCTGTGCATATTCCGTTCCCCCTTCAACGGCGATCAGTTTCGCCTGCGGGTGAAGACGTCTGACGATTTCTAGGTCTCTTCCCGATCCAGCGCCCAAATCGACTACCACGCGAAGGTCGCTAAGGTTGCGAACAAGTTGCTCTACCACATGCGGGCCGTAGGTTTCTCGCTGGTCGGTGAACTTGGCAAGCGCATGCGATCCGCCTGCACTGCCGAACAAGGCTTTTGCCTTCGCGTTGCTGCTCATGCTGTCTCCCAAACTACAAACAGGTACGAGAATTATAACTCTCGCAGAGGATACCTCGTGCGTTTAACGCGGAGAAACAGCTAGCGAAAACCCATTTGTGACCTGGGATTTGTGCACGCTAGGAGATAGATCGCCTGGGCGACTGCGAGCTTCCGTCAGCCAACGTTTTGGCTCTTTGCTCTCAGTATTAGTCAGGGTTTCCAACTACAATCCAATCGAACACATCCGATGCGCCGGCACAAGAAACCGTGAAGCCCCAGTTTGCTTTCATCGTAAGATTGACGCCCCCCTTGGTCGTCTCGTCAAACACCAGAACTACCGGCGGAGTGACGCGGGAGCCTGCGAAAGTAATGGTCTGCGTGCCGGAGGAGCAGGTTGATGTGCCTGCCAGACGGTTGGCTGTGTTTTGGTTAAAGATGTCGGTGTACAGGGCATTCGGCGCGAGATCTCCGAGACGGTCGATGTAGGTCATCGTCGGAGCGAAACCCTCCGGGCCTGGACTGGTCACTTGAGGGGCGATCCACGTACTCCCCACCCCTGCCGGATTCAGGATTGATCCAGTTCCGTTATTGAAAAACTGGCCTCCTAGGGAGGTAAAAAAAGCTGCCTCATTGTCGATCAGATAGCCCAGAATCCCTGAGTCGGCGCCATCATTGGCATAAACCCCCGTAAGGTTCATGTACCCGTAATTTTGCAGCCATTGGCTTCGCTGTGCGATATAGCAATTGATCAGACTTACAGCATTCTGTGACACCGACGCCCCATTTTGTACCGCCCACGACGCGTTGTAATCGAGGGAAGTATTCACTACATTGACATTGATGTTTAATCCTGCGTCGATTTTTATTCCAACGCCAAGATTGGCTTGAATCACGCTATTGAGAATCGTGAGGTTTTCGCCTGTGTTATGGGTTGTGGCAGGCACATAGATTCCCGTGCCATTGTGAGAGATGTTGCTTTCAAAGACAGTATCCGTCCAAGCATTATTCCCCCACTGAATGCCTACGCCGAAACCGCCCGCGGCGGATGACTTATAAATTCTGACCCGATTGATATTGTCATGATCGTCTAAATTAGTACTGGGATCAATGGAAGTGGGGGGAGCGCACCCGGTTCCATCGGATCCACCAATGTAAATGCCGCAAGTCCGGGTAGTCGTACCGGGACCGAGCAGGCCTAAATCTTCCAAGGCACCTTCACCCGCGAATTCGGCATCATTAGCATCGCCCATAATAATCGCCGCTCCAGTCGTCGGAATCCATTTCAAGAACGTGCTATCAGCCGATGCGCCATGAAGCCTGACACAACGGGGTTTCACGATGCTTGTTGTTTGCATGTAAGTTCCCGCGGGAATGTAGACCTCGCCACAGCCAATTTGAGCAATGGCGGCGTTCGTCCACGCTCCAATATCAGTTCCGGTACACCAAAAAGGACGGGCGGTCCTGCTGCAAGCCCCTGCCCTCAGCAGGCCGTTAGGCGTGACGATCTGGGCGGGCGGGCGTTCAGGCCTGACGTTGGTTTGGGGCTGATCTGCAGGAGTTTCGAAGCTTTTGGTTCGTTCAGCCGGGGCAAACACCCTCTGCGGGGCACCAACGTCTGGCCGGATACGATTGTGGGGGGCGCCCGTTGGTTCCTGTCCGCTCGACACCGAGACCAGAATCAGAATTGCCGCACAAAAGGACGGCAGTTTAAAGCTTGTCAAGATGCTCTCCTTGAAAACGAATTCGAGTTCGAGCCGAGTTTCAATTTTCCTGCAATTATGGGGACCTGGGACGAGTCAGCGGTTTCCACCTCATGCACTCTTACTGACGACGCGTTGAGCCGATGATTGTTAACGAGAATCAAATTCATCTCGTTTCGTGACACAGCCTGGGTTCGAACAGTCGCGAGCGGAATTGGGCATGAAGTATGAGGAAGGTCGAAAACGTTGATAACAATCTGGGCGCTTCTTCTCCGAAGAGATCAGAGGCGACAAGGCCCGCACAAATCGTCCACCGCATTGAATACTACTCTAAAAACTGTTTACCGCCTAGAAGGAAGGGCGTCAGGAAAACTGGCGAATTCATTGTTGCCACGTCACCCCCGGGTAGAGGCTGGGAATGCGGTAGCCCCTGTATGCGCCGACGCCGGCGCCAGAGATGTTCATTTGCCAAACGACTTGGGGGGTAGCCGTTTGAGTCACCTCTAGGATCGTCGATCCCGCAAAGTTAGAGGGAGCGCTGCTGTCGAATTCCATGTCATTGTTACTCAACGTATCAACACTGCCGCCCCAAAAGGAAAAGAAACCAGGCAAATACTGCCACTGCAAGGTTGCAAGATTTGTGCCCTCGTCAATTTGGTAGATAGTGGGGCGGCTATAACACGTCGGCGCCGGTGGCGCAGGCGGGCAAGACGATCCGTCGGCGTCGATGCGGGCGTTTCCATCGTCATACACAGCTAGGGTCGTCCGGGAGCCATTGGTAGTTAAAACGTTGGGATAATGTTGGGCATAGAACCATTCGCTCGAATCACCTCCCAGCAGGGTGAAATCTCCGCCATCCCCCAATTTCCAAAGGATGTTCCCCGAGCCTGTACCATTCGCGTAGTCGATCTTCACAATCCAGCTCTGGTTACGCATCGAGAACAGCAGGTTGCCGTCCTGGGTGTAAACCAGGGCATTACCGTGCGTCCAATCGGGTAGCCCAAAATAAGGATGCCTATTGACGTCCAGATGATCGAAGGACGACCATGCCCACACCACATTACCGTCTGGATCGATGTCAACCAGAGCATCGCCCGCAACCTGTGTGGTTCCAGGGTAACCGGGCAAATCAGTGAAAGACTTGGCAATCTGGCATAGGGCAATCCAGTGGCCGTTGGGCAAAACTAATACGTCATGGTGGAATGGGTTACCGCCGTTGAACCCTAGAGGCGGTGGGATAATGAAGTCATAACCGTTGGCCTGGAGCGATCGATTCACTTGCTGGTAGGTAACATCGCGCACCACGCTGCATGACAGGTCGACTTCCCGTACGTCGTTGCCACGAACGATGATGAAGTGCCCGTTTGGCAACGGTTTGACTGGTTCCGCATTCCCAGGGCAGTACCAAATTATATTGCCTTGAAGATCGACAGCTACGGTTTGTACTAGAGAGGTGAGGCTGAGCAATTCTACCCCTGGCGAGGGCGTGAGCCCTGGAGTGGGTAGCTGGACGCTGATTCCAGGAAACTGCACCGCAGGCGTCGAGCCTGGTGACGAGGCTTGTGGTGGCGCTTGGGGCAGCGCTCCTGTGGTAAAGGTGCGATCCTGGTCGACCCACGAGCCACTCGACCACGTGACGTGTGCGCGCATGTGGTAGGTGGTCTGCGGTTTCATTCCTGCAACCAGAATATTCAACACCTTTCCGCCTGGAGTGGTCACCGAACTCGTCATGCTGAAGGTCTGGCGGCCGTAGGTTGTATCGGGGCCGAACTCAACCCACGCATTGAGGCCCGAGTGAAAATTAGAAATGCTGTACTGTGCTACGAGTGGATTGGCCGTGGGGGCAACTGCGGTGAGCGGTGCTGCCGCTGGATCGCCGGAACCGCAGCCCATTGACGCCAAAGTGACCAAAAGGACTGCTGAGGAGCAAAGGCCCCCTCGCGAAATCTTCATGCAGACACGTCCTCTCCAGAGGAACTACCCTACAGGAAACACCCTAGGGTGAAATCCTTTTTCTCGCAGAACGGGTACCCATGTCAAGCAGATTTCTTAAATAGCAACTGGAAAATGCTTTCTTTTCACTGTTGAAAACCGCGGGATTGAAACCGGAGCCTTAAAACCGCAAGCGGCATCCGGCTCGCGAGGGTTCCACTAGATTACTATTTCGACCGACTGGTTTATCCGATCGTTTTCTAATGGTTACTTCTGGCCTCGCGCAGAGGATGGATGCCGAAAAGCAATTCGCGCACACTTGCGGCGGTCCTTTGCCAGGAAAATTGAGCAGATCGCTTCAGGCCCTTCTCCTGCAGCTGCTGGCGTAACGATGTGTCGCTCATAATTCGCTTGATCGCCTCTGCGATCTGCTCCACGGAAGTAGGGTCTACGAGCAGGGCGGCGTCTCCGGCGACTTCCGGCATGGCCGTTCGGTTGGCGGTTACGACAGGGATGCCGCAGGCCATTGCTTCCACAATGGGGAGACCGAATCCTTCGTAAAGGGAAGGAAAAACCAAGGCCTTGGCTCCCCGGTAGAGGGAGGGGAGCTTGGCTTCCGACACCGTTCCTACGAAGTCGACACGCGGTTGCAGTTGTTGAGATTCGACTTGGCGAACGAGATCCGGAGTGGGTTCTCCGGTGAAGACGAGGTGGATTCGGGCATCCAAGTTGGCTCTGGCAAAAGCCTCTATCAGCCGGGATTCATTTTTATGCCGTTTGCGGTTGCTTACGTTCAACACATAGGGGAACGGAAGACCATAGGAATCGCCGTTCGGCTGGTATGCGGAGTCGACACCACATCCGACATTCGAGACTTTTTCCGGCGAGACTCCAGACCACTCAATAATCTGTTTCCTCGTAAAGTCGGAAACAGTGAGGATGTGGGCGGCGCGACGACACGCACGCTTCATCACAGTCGCGTAGTAGAGCCGGATCGCCCGGCTGCTGTTCTCGGGGCAGTAAACGTGACTGAGATCGTGGATTGTGAAGACGAACGGGCAAGGACAATACAGCGGGGTGTTGTAGCCGGGAGAAAAGAACAGGTCGTTGTCGGTTAAGGCCGGAAGTGCGCGCGCCAGGAACCAACTGTCCAAAGCGGCGGCGGGGTTTGAGGTCAGTGGAACTGGTCGATATTCCAGTCCCGGGAGCACATGCGCGGCGAAGCGTCCGATGCCGTGAGGCCCAATCCATCGCTGGTCGGCGTAGATCATGCCAAGTTAGCGGGGCTTCGGCGGGTTGGCACCACTTGGCGGACCGTCGGAAGGTCTCTAATCGGCAGAAATCCTCCTCTGCTAGTGGATTACCGCGAGGGCTGCAGCGGTTATGGCTAACTGGCCGGAAATCTGGGTCCAGGTTTGCAGGCTGCGGACCCAAGCGCCGGTCGGGAGCTTGTAGGGCACAACGATCTCATCCCCCGGGTACAAGCGAATGCGGTTAAACTTTGTGCCCGTGAATGGTCCGTTGACGTTGTTGGCAGCGACGACTACACCGTTGGCGCGCAATACAAATGCGTGATGCATGTCGGATTGAGGTTTTCCCTTGCCCGCGATCTCCAGATACGATCCGGCGCTATTGGGAGAGGTGAAGATGAAGGACCCGGGATTGTACACATCTCCCACGACCGAGACGGTAGATGGGGTATGAGGAATGGAAAGCCGATCGCTGTCCTCCATCACCATATCTGGAAAATCGTTGACGCTTTTATCTTTCGGTTTAACGGGAAGAGCGACGCGGCCGCTGGCGCGCGTATTGCGGAGCTGGGTAATGATCGATTCCTGGGCCGCGAGTATCTGATTCACGTCTCCGGGGTTGGCGGACGCAGCCGCCGCCACGGCCGATTGCCGGATTTGCACCTCCATGGTGCTGGCCAGTTCATCGAGACTTTTTTGCTGATCAATCCGGGCTGATTCGCGGGTCAACAACGAACCATATACGTAGGCGTTGGGCGTCAGGCCGCCCGCACGCTGTAAAACGGAGCGAATGGTTTCGTTGGTCTCAAGTTTATAGACGCCGGGACGCCTTACCTCGCCTTCGACAATCACATATTGCGCGCGGTCTGCCTGGGGAACGCTGATGTCGCGCTGTGAAAAGATAGTAACGATATCGCCTGGCTGCAATTCCAGATTACTTTGTTCGTCCCCTTCCAGGATCGCCTTTCTGGGATTCATCCAAATCAGCTTCGAAGTCAGATCTTGGGGATTGACGCGCTGAATGATGGCGTAGTCCCAATTGATTTCAGGAGCGTAGCGCCGAACATCTTCGGCAACGTCGCGAACGGTGTTGGGATTGGCGCCACCGCCGGAAGTCTGAGAGCCCTGTCGGGAAGCGAGCGAAGCCTCGCCGGTAGGAGAGGATGCGTTCGCCGGCGGATTCTGTTGAGTTTGAGAATTTGCGGCTTCTGCGGCAGATATAGATCCAATTCCCTCAGGCACTTCGTTCAAAGGAGGGACATTGGTTGTTGCGTTCCCATTGGGCGACGTGCCCCCGCTTGGCGGCTTATTGCCAGTCTGTGCACGAGATGCCGCAGCAACCGGGTACTCGGTTGAGCGGCCATTCACAATGGCGGCGCGATTGCGCCAGTAACGGCGGGTAAGCAGTGCTTGCGCATTCGGAATCAGATCACGAACCCGCATGCCCGGCTTCCAGGGATAACGGCCGGGATTGGCGACATTGCCGCGTAAAGTCACCGTATCCTCGAAACGCGGCACGATGGAAAAGATTCGAACGATGTCGCCGTCTTTCACTGGCAAAGCGCGGGATTGCTCGTCGTAGGGGAATTCCAGAGTCTTGCGTGACTGGTGTTCGACAAAGCGATCAATCAGCACTTTGCTGGTATCAGCTACGGTGCTCAAGTCGCCGGCAACTTCAATCAGGTCGTTCAGAGTGGAGTTGTCTTTCATTTCATAGATAGCCGGCGTATTCACAGAACCGGCGATCGCAACCAAAGGACCGACATGAGGGATGTAGAGGACATCGCCGGGCTGCAGACGCACATCCTTCGACTTGTCGCCCTTAATCAACAAGTCATAGAAGTCGAAGTCTGTGATGGTTGCACCATCGCGCCGGACTTGAATGTGGCGTAATGATCCCTGAGGGGTTGGTCCGCCAGAAGCAAAAATCGCATTCACCAGCGTGCTCAAGGAACTGATGGTGTAGGTTCCCGGATAGCGGGCATTGCCGAGAACTAGAACCTGAATGGAGCGAAGCCGGCCGACACTGACGGTGAGATCGAAGTTTCTAAATATCTTCGAAACCGCATTTTTCAGGTATTGCTCCAGTTCCCCATAATGGACGCCGGCCACCGATATGGGTCCGACTTGTGGAATATAGATCTGGCCGGCGCGGTCTACGGAGGCGCGAACATCAGCATTGACCTGGCCCCAGACTCTGATTTGCAGGGTATCCCCCGCGCCGATGATGTAGTCATCCGGAACCTGCAATAAATCCATGGGAGCAAATGTGCTAGGAGGCTGGTCGAACATGGACTGGCCGAACAAAGGCAACGGCCTTCCCACCGAATCGGCAACCATTTGTTCAAATTCCGTTTCCGGCCAAACCACGGTTTTCCGGTGTTGCGTCTGTGAAGGGTTGAGAGGAATAGTGCGGAAAGGATACTGGCTCGTGTCAAAAGGATTTCCCAACTGCGGCAGCCCTACGTTTGAGGACGGATATGGATATTGATATTGATATTGGCGTTGTTGAGCGGCCCTGCTGCATTCGGGGCTGTCGATCTGCGAAGGATCGGTGCAATCCACCATGATGTTGGGGGACGTCGAGTTCTGACCCGATATATCATTCATGCCCGAAGAGGTCGGGCTCTGAGTGGACTGCGAAAAACATCCCCCCGCAGAAATCACCATGAACAATCCAAGCAGCGGTAATTTTCTCATCATGATTCAGGACTTTGGTGCGGCACTAAGAACGATGCACCGTTCAAGCTCGTAATTCTACCAATCTCGCAGCATCGGGATCGCGATCATAAAATCATGCGATCGCGAGTCTCAGGCATGCTTTGTGCTCTGGACTGGAACAACCTTGCGCTCATCGAAGAATTGAGGATACGTTTGTACAGAAAATCGGCTGATGCCTCAAGGGATCGTACTAGTCGCCCCGGCGCACACGCTGCCCGCCAGTGCTCTCGGACGATTCGCCTGCCTTCAATTCCCCCCCGAACAGAAGCCACAAAACAATTAAGTGGATTCCACCAGTTGAATTCGCTTACCAGTCGAAGATATTCGCGAACATGCAGTTCATCGGTGCAGCCTGTTGCAAAATCGCTGTTCGGATGCCTGCGGTACAGGAAGCCCGGCTCATTTAGACTGACGTAACTGCCCCGTTGCAGAAGCTGGAGATTGAACTTCAAGTCTCCTAGCAATCGATAACTAGCGTCTGCCACAACTCCGGTGGCGGCCGTACGCCGCGTCATAATATTAGATGGGCCCCCGACGGCGTTTGTCATTCTACTGAGGCAAAAATTGATCACTCGGCGCCCCGCATGTGACCCGGGAAATGCGGACCAAGATCTTTGGACCTTCAAATCAGGGTCAGTTTCCAGGTAGCCGCAGGTGACCACAGCGACGTCTGGTTGTGTCTCCAGGATACTTAATTGTTTTCGTAATATTCCATCGAGCAACACGTCGTCGGCGCAGAGCAGTTTAAAGTAGCGTCCGCGGGAGTTTGCCAAGCAGCGGTTTCCGTTCTCGCAAGCTCCCACATTCGATGGATTCCGAATGTATCGAATATGTGGATTCTCAAACGAGCGTACGACTTCTTCCGTGTTGTCTTCGGATGCGTTGTCGAGAATCAAAATCTCGAAATCGTCCAAGCCCTGACGCATGATCGACGCAATCGCATCGGGCAAAAAGTGCGCACAATTGAAGGTTGGAATCGCAACAGTAAGGAGTGGTTCTGCGCCTGCCATATTTGAAGAGAGCTAAAAATCACTAAGATGCCGGTCCAGACCTACACGAAACCCGGAAATGACAGGATGTGTAGAGAACCTTCATCATACCAAAGCGCTTTGCCCTCGTCTTGTTCGTCACGAGGCCCCACGCGCGTTCCTAACGGGTATGCCAGAGCCTTCGGTACTTTTGAAAGAGGAACGTCGACCACATTAGTCCAGGGACACTTCCGATGCAGCAGCTGAGCACGATCCCCCGGGCACCATAAAGACGTCCAAAGATCAATGTGAATGCGGTCACGGCTAAAGCTCCAACGACCGAATTGAGGAGCAGCACCTCGTGCTTGTGCGCGCGTAGATAATAGGCCTGCGCAAAGATGGTGACATTTGTGATCATTGTAATCATCAACATCGCGATGGACATCGGGTCCAGCAGACGCTGGGCGAAACGAATGTGGTGTAAATTCAGGTAGCTAACCCCCAGCCACGCGGTTAGAGCGCCAGCGATGGCGACGCCAATGGCTTGCCGGATCGCTTGAAAGAATGCATGATCCAGTCGCCCGAATTCTTTGCGGGCGATGAGGGTTCCGAAGGGTGCGGATTTTGTGCTCACCCAGGAAACCGCGAT
The DNA here is from genome assembly GCA_963708335.1 of uncultured Acidobacteriaceae bacterium. Lineage (GTDB taxonomy): Bacteria > Acidobacteriota > Terriglobia > Terriglobales > Acidobacteriaceae > Sulfotelmatobacter. Next base: position 2,288,325 of record OY970205.1, read on the forward strand.
GGCCTGAATCGCATTGGCCAGGCTAAGCGACATTCCCATCTGGCCCGCTTCCACGGGACCGCGAAAGGCAAACAAAACTGGATTAAAAAGCCAAAAAATGAAGTACCCACAAAACCAGCTAACGGCAATTCTCCACTGGAATGGCCAGACCTCTACTCTCCAACTAATTCTGTTCGGCCCGGCCTGATGCCTCAGCAATCCAAGCAACAATTTGCGCTTGCCAGCCAGCCAAACGAGCGAGGCCAGTGCCATTCCGAACAGCATCATCGAGGGCGCGAAAAGGCCGTGGTGGAGGATCAGGGCAAGCCAAGCCAGCAGACTTCCAGTTACCGACTGCATGAAGCGGAGGCGTGCCACTTCCGGAACATATCCGCAACCTTCCAGAAAAGATAAAAGTGGATCAAGCTGGAAGTTGAGTGCCGCCATAAGCGCATCAAGGCACCAAGGGGCCAGCCATGAAACCTTTGGTCCGGCATGATCGTGCGTGGAAAAGAAATAAACTCCGAGCGGAAGCACCGTTGCGAACATGAGCAGCGCCGCCACGGAATACCAGCGTACCGACTTCTGGATTACAGAGGCGAGACGAGCGCGGGCAGTCGGGTTTCCAGTGACTTCATACTCACTGGATATTGAGAGCTCGGCACGTTCGTGACTTGCCAATTGCAAAATCACAAAGGAGAAGCCAAGCTCAAAAATGATCTGAAGGGCAACGAGGCTGCCAAAGGTGTAGTAGTACCCTTGCTCGGCAGGGGAAAGGAATCGCGCGATCAAGGCAACCGTAACCAGACCTGCTGCGCTGCCCCAGAACCGTGCAAGAACAGTGAATCCAATCGCTCGATCCAGCCCAAGGACGGTTCGCAACCAATGACGAATACGCTCGAACGCAGATGAATTCAACTGGAGTGGGGCAATTTCGTGGAGTCCGTCAGACATTCAGAGTCCCCCGTTGAGCATCCAACTCGCGCGACTGGAGATAAAGTTGGCTGATCGACAATGGATCAAACGGAACGTCTGCGATTGACATCTGGAACAACGACCACCACGTGAAATGACTTTGCCGCAGAAATCTCCTCTCAAGTACGTGACCCTGTTTTGGACCGCCCGTAGTTGCACCCAATTATCACGCTTCAGAATTATAGCGTCGTGGCCTTGAGCCAGCCATGCGCCCGGAAATGCGGGCCGAGAGGATGCAATTCAGAGTAACCCCCGATTCCAACCTCTGGCTCGGAATCGGCATTCTTGACCACGCAGGGTATAACGGGATAGGGTTGAATTTCAGGAAAAGACGTAATCTTGGCGAGGAAACCGCGTGGTGCAACGGTTCTTTCCCGATCGAATCGCTAATGGCCTCGATTTCAGAATCGTCTACAATTACACAAGGAAAAACAGCGCGAATGACGAATGCAAGTAGAGTAAGTCAACTGGACGAGGTTCTGAATCGGATTCGTTCGGAGTCGTCCGAGGCTGTGCGCGCGCGCGAAAAAAGTGCGTTCGCCAAGTTTGCCGGACAAAACCAAGACCGTCTCATCCTTTTCGGTGCGGGCCCGCTTGGCAGGCTAGTTCTTCACGGTCTTAGAGAGGCCGGAATTCGGCCCATCGCCTTTGCCGACAATAACGAGCGGCTGTGGCACACCGAAATCGAAGGTGTACCTATCCTGCCGCCCTCTACTGTGTCGGATCGTTATCGCGACTCAGCTTGTTTCGTGGTCACAATCTATAACGGCTCTGCGGTTCGCCGCCAATTGAAGGCGCTAGGCTGTAAACATGTCGCGCCGCCTGCAGCTTTGTTCTGGAAATATGGGGAAGTTTTTACTCCAAATTTTGGAATAGAACTGCCGCACAAACTGCCCGCATATGCCGATGAGATCAGAGCCTGTCATGAGGGCCTGACAGACGAGAAGTCGCGATGCGAACTCGCCGGGCAACTAGAATGGCGCTATTGGCTGGACGACGAGTCTCTACCGGCGCCATTGGATCCGAAAGACACATATTTTCCGATGGACCTAATAACGCCATCTGAAGATGAAGTGTTTGTCGACTGCGGAAGTTTTCAAGGAGACATATTCCCAAGCTTCACTTCACATTGGAATGGCCGATTTCGACATATTTTCGCAGTCGAGCCGGATCCTCAGAATCGGGAAGGCTTAACCACGACCGCAAGAACCATGGGCCTGACGGATCGAGTCACTGTCATGCCCTACGCAGTGAGCAACCGAAGCGGCACGGTGTCGTTTGCATCGACGGGGACGATGGGGTCGAAGATTGTGCAAGGCGGGGAGCAATCTATTTCCGTGAAGTGTCGAAGGCTGGATGATATCTCGTGGCCCATAGCGCCAACCTACATCAAGATGGATATTGAAGGAGCGGAGCCGCAGGCGCTTGTCGGAGCGAGTGACATGCTTCGACGGCATCATCCGATTCTTGCAGTCTGCACCTATCATCGAAGTGAACACCTGTGGCAAATCCCCAATATCATCCGGTCCATAACACCTGAATACAACTTGTTTCTGCGTCGCTACGCCGAGGATTGTTGGGAAGGTGTCTGCTACGCAATTCCCGATGAGCGGCTAAAGGGCGCTTAATACTCTGTGTGGTGCTCGGTGTACTTTGCGATTTGTTTGCAGGTAACCTGAGCCATATCCTCGCCACGTTTCCCAAACTTGGCACCATCCCATCGTCCACTCCAGCAATCGCGGATGCCACCGCGAAGGTCGTCCACCATTTGTTCCGACAGACGTCAGGCTGCCGGAAGGGAACAGGGCTTACACCTGCCTCATCATTAGCTATCCGCACACCAATCCATCGCTCCGCAAACAGGTTGAATGATATGATTTTGAATACTCTCTCACGAACCTATGATGGATACCACGGCCCAGCTTCGCAGGCAGATTCTCGACCTAACCGCTCAGTACTGGTTGGAATCATCGCACCCGGTAGATTTTGTCCCTGGGGTTACGCCGGTTCCCGTGTCCGGCAAGGTGATCGACGGATCCGACGTTAGCGCGGTAGTCGATTCAGCTCTCGACGCCTGGTTTACCACGGGCCGGTTCGGCGAAGCCTTCGAGCGCGATCTGGCGCGGTTTGTCGGGGTGCGTTCCGCTTCGCTGGTAAACTCGGGCTCTTCGGCCAATCTTGTTGCCCTCAGCGCTCTGACTTCGCCGAAACTCGGTGACCGGCGGTTAAATCCGGGCGATGAAGTTATCACTGTAGCGGCGGGTTTTCCGACCACGGTGAACCCGATCTTCCAGAATCGCCTGACTCCTGTTTTCGTGGATGTCACAGTTCCGGGCTATGAGATTGATGTACGTCAACTTGAAAGCGCGCGCAGTGACCGGACGCGGGCCGTGTTTCTCGCCCATACGCTGGGAAATGTCTTTGATCTCGATGCGGTCTGCGCTTTCACCCGCAAGCATAATCTCTGGCTGATCGAAGACTGCTGCGACGCGCTCGGTTCGACCTATAAGGGGCGAAACGTCGGCACCTTTGGCGATATCGCAACCCTGAGTTTCTATCCTGCGCACCACATCACAACGGGAGAAGGCGGGGCCGTGCTTACCGATAAGCCGGCGTTACAGGTTCTGATTGACTCGTTTCGTGACTGGGGTCGCGATTGCTGGTGCGATCCCGGCAAAGATAATACCTGCGGCAAACGCTTCGAGTGGACACTCGGTTCACTGCCGTGCGGTTATGACCACAAGTACATCTACTCACACATCGGCTACAACTTAAAAGCGACAGATATGCAGGCGGCTCTGGGAGCTTCACAACTTAAAAAGCTGCCTGAGTTTATTGCGTGCCGGAAAGCAAACTTTCGTCATCTCAAGGTGGCATTGGCCGGGCTTGAAGAGTATCTGATATTGCCAGAAGCGACCGCGCACTCTGACCCGTCCTGGTTTGGTTTTCCCATGGGCGTGCGCGAGGACGCACCCTTTCGGCGCGAAGATCTAGTTCGCGCTCTCGATACGAACAAAATCGGTACACGACTTCTGTTCGGGGGCAATCTGCTGCGGCAGCCCGCTTACGAGGATTGCGAGTATCGCGTGGCCGGAGAGTTACATAACACGGACTTTGTGATGAACAACGTGTTTTGGGTTGGCGTATACCCGGGACTGACGCCGCCCATGCTCGACTTCGTGGCTGAGACCATCACTAGATTCGCGGAGCAGTTCAAGGCACGACGCGGAAAGAAACAGCCAACGCTGGCGCCGCTTGGCTAACTTAATGAGTTATCCTCCTCCCTTCATTTGTTTCGGCGCCGGTAATCTCGGGCGGCGGATCGCTCGGGCAGTTCACCCGGTTTTGTTCTGCGACAACAATCCTGCCTTGTGGGGCACCGTTTGCGAAGGCGTGCCTGTCGAGTCGCCAGCAACTGCTGTTCAGCGTTATCCGCAGGCCACCTTTGTGATTGCGATCTGGCACCCCAGCCGCACCGAAGGAATGATGGACCGCGTCAAGCAGCTGAGAACTCTTGGAGCAGCCAATATTATTCCGTTTTCTGTGTTGTTCGCTGACTGTGCAGATGTCTTGCTGCCACATGGTTTTTGGGAGCGACCGAATTATTACGCTGAGCGCGATGAAGATATCCGCCATGCACGAACTTTGCTCGACGGAGAGGGACGGGAGGAGTTTGACCGTCAGATGCGACTCCGCGTGGGGGATGTCTCTGGTCAATTGATCAACCCGGGTGTGCAGTATTTCCCGCCACTTCCGCTCGGCCGGAACGAGGTGTTGATTGACTGCGGTGCTTTTGATGGCGACACCATTGACCAATTTCGTCGCGCTACCGACGATCATTTTGACCGGATTGTTGCCTTTGAGCCGGACCCAGCGAATTTCGCGGCATTGAAGTCGGCGATCAATGGAGATCCACGAATTAGGCTGCACCCATATGCGACAGGTTCGCGGCGCGAAAAAGTTCGTTTCACCATCGGCGGCGGCGTAAGCTCGAAGATCTCGTCAGACGGAACTTGCGAAGTTCAGATCGTTACGCTGGATGAGACTCTGGATGGGATCGCACCGACTTGTATGAAATTCGATATTGAGGGCAGTGAGCCTCATACGTTGCAAGGGGGACGGAAGACGATTGCGCGGCACCGGCCGAAAATGGCGGTCTGCGTCTATCACTGTCCCGATCACTTGTGGAGCATTCCGCTATTGTTGAACGAGATCCTGCCTAATTCTCGTTTTACAATGCGCACGTATTGCGCGGACGGATTCGACTGCGTCTGCTATTGCATCCCGAATTAAGACCCGGCAGCGAGCATTGACGGTCCCGCAAGTTGAGGATGATGTGCGCTTTCATTCCGGCAACGGTTCCACAATCATGTTGGCGAGGAACTCTTCGCGCGGCAGGAACGGGAACAAATCTTCCAGAGGCTTTGAAACGAAGGAGCCGTCTGGTTTTTGGTAAGACTGCAAGCGCGGCGCGCGCAACTCGTCTGGCAAGACGTTGACGTCGCAGACTACCGGGCCTTTCATATCCAGAACGCGGCGAACCTCAGCGCGAAGATTTTCCTGATTCTTGATCACCGCAGAACCCAAGCCGAATGCTGTCGCCACTTCGGTCAGGCTGGGAACGGTGAGCCCATTGCTTTTGTCGCAGCCTAAATTAGCTTCGCCAAAATAGCCCTTTTGCGACGCGCGAATCGAAGAATAGCCGTCGTTATTCATGACGAAGAACTTGATCGGCAGCTGTAAACGGCGGATGGTCTCCAATTCCTGAATGTTGAACATGAATCCGCCGTCGCCGTCCACTGCGATTACTTCGCGTCCGGGATTGGCCGCGGCCACTGCGATTGCCGTCGGGATGGCGTAGCCCATCGCTCCCAGCCCAGCTGTGTGAAACAGGCGCTGGGAATGTAACGTAGGAAAGGCAAGCAGATAAATCTCAATGGCTGATCCCGAACTTCCCACCACCAGTCGATCTTGTGGCTTGGCCTCGGTGCCGATGACCTCTGCAAGATGAAACACCGAGACTCGTCCCTCGGGCTTGCGGTGCTCCTCGGTTACTACGGGATAGCGAGTTTTCCAATCGGCGCAACGTGCATCCCAGCCACTATGGTCTGAGAGCCGGATCGAGTCGCTTTGACTCAAAAGCTCCGCCAGAAATTTCTTTGCATCCGAATGAATTGGCTGCTGCACATGCGGGTGAAGCTTCTTAAGCTCCGCTTCATCAATATCCACAACCACCTTATGTGCGCCACGTGCCAGGTTCTGCGGAGCGTAGCCCGTGATTGCAAAATCCAGGCGCACGCCAATGGCTAGAAGGAAATCCGAATTTTGCAGGGCGAAGTTCGCGCCGCGCGCCGCGACCGTACCTGGTCGGCCAACGTAAAGGGGATCGTTGCTTGCAACCAGATCGGCGGCGCACCAAGTCGCTACCGTCGGGATTCGAAGCAGCGTCCGAAGCTGTTCAAATTCCTTCTCCCCATGCGCCAGGCGTATGCCGTTACCTGCAAAGAGCAAAGGGCGTTCGGCGCGGTTCAGTTTTTCAAGAAGGCTCCTTACCTCCTGCTTCAGTGACGCATCGGCGGGAGCTTCTTTCAACTCCGCAGGATCAAAGCCGCGCAAAGACGACGGGGGCTCAATGGGGGAAGCCTGGACATCGAGCGGGATATCGATCCAAACCGGTCCGGGACGGCCGTGGAAGGCAAGATAGACGGCCTTCTCCAGATGGTAACGGATGTCATTTGGATCGAGAATCGTGACGGCATATTTCGTGATCGGCTTGACGATTGAGACGATGTCCACTTCCTGCACGCCAAGTTGACGCATGCCGAGCGGCCGACCGTCTTTATCGAACATGCGATCTGGCCTCTTAACCTGGCCGGAAAGAAACAGGGTAGGCGTGGAGTCCAACCAGGCTCCCGCGACCCCGGTGACGGCGTTGGTGCCACCCGGCCCGGTTGTGACCATACAGACACCCAGTTGATTGGTGGCTTTCGCGTAGCCCTCGGCACAAATGGCGCTAGCCTGTTCGTGCGAATTGCAAATAGCCTTGATCGTCGTCTGGGAGCCGAGGGATTGATTCAGGTGCATGGCGCCGCCCCCCGTGACCAGGAAAACGTGCTTCACACCTTGATCGGCGACAAAACGGACTACGTAGTCGGAGAGCTTCATTGTTCCAGTCGGAAATGGGATTCGGGAAATATCGTTGATTGCGGAAGCCTTCACTCCCTGATGAAGACTTCCTGCGTGGTGAGACCTCGCGCGGTGAGCAGTGCATCGATCAACTCGCGCACCGCCCCATTGCCCCCAGCAGCTTTGGCAATAAAGTTCGCGCGCGCCAATACAACCGATGCCGCATTGGCGGGAGCCGCAGAGATACCGACAATTGCCATTGCCGGGAGATCGTTAACGTCGTCGCCCATAAAGCACACTTCTGTGAGGTTCACATGAGCGGCAGCGGCAAACTCGCGAAGCGCGGCAGCTTTGTCGCGGCATCCCTTAATCACATGACAGATGTGCATCTTCTCGGCGTAGCGATCCACGAGCGGACTGTTTTCGCCGGAGATCAGGGCCAGGATCAGTCCCGCGCGACGCGCCAAAGAAACGCCCATGATGTCGGCGAAGCAAAAGCGTTTCCACTCTTCCCCACCTGGTCCCCACCAGAATCCACCATCGCTGAGGACGCCGTCGACATCGAGGGCTACCGCCCTGATGGTCTCGAGTCCAACCACTGGGGAATCGCGCTGGGCCATGCAATTAAACCGCGGTGCCGACGCGGCGCAGTTTCTTAATAATGGGAAACTCGCGCTCGTAGACACGCTTGATTCCGTCGCCTTTGGACAGCTCCCACAAACGGATATCACGCACCAGGCGCGAGATGCCGTTCGGTTCCAGGGAGGCCGCGTGATCCGAGCCCCACATGGAGCGATCCAACGTAATGTGCCGCTCCACACAGCAGGCTCCGAGTACAGCCGCGCAGACACTGGTGGGAATTCCGGTCTCATGTCCGGAATAGCCGATGGGCACGGCGTAACGTTCGGCCATGGTCGGTATGGCTCGCAAATTCAGTTCAGGATAAAACGCCGGATAGGTGCTGGTGGCATGCATCAGAACAAGATTATCCTTGCCCAGGACTTCGACAGCGTGGTCGATCTCGGCATAGGTGCTCATGCCAGTGGAGAGAATGATCGGCTTGCCGGTCGCTCGGACGTGGCGTAACAAGTTATCGTCCGTCAGCGAAGCAGAAGCGATTTTGTGAACCGGAACATCGAATTGCTCCAGGAAATCGACGGAAGCCTCGTCCCAAGGAGAGGCGAACCACAGCATCTTGACTGATTTGCAGAAGGCACTGATTTCTTCGTACTCTTCCTGTTCGAGTTCGAGGCCGTATTTGAGGTCGCCATTGGTCGGCCCAAAGGGATTCTCGCGAGGCTTGGCCAACTCCTCAGCCGTGTAAACCACATCGACCGTCCGCTTCTGAAATTTAACGGCATCACAGCCGGCAGCCAGGGCTACGCTGATAAGCCTTTTGGCCAGATCAATATCACCGTTGTGGTTAATGCCGATTTCCGCGATGATGAAGCACGGTTGATCGTCTCCAATCAATCGCTTGCCAACCCGGATTGTACTCATGAGAACTCCTTCAGATACCTGCGCCTTAACGGAGATGCACGCAAAAATCGCATGCACCCTCGCAAGCGAATATTATATCTGCGGTTATCGCGATCGCCCAGACTCTTCAAGATGTTGAAATGTGGACCATTAAGGTAACACACTCGATTAGCGGTCCACAGATTTGCCAACTTTTGAGGTCGCAAAGTAAGCATACACAACTGGGCACCTGCCCGTGTACTGTATGGAATTGAATGCAACTTCTGGAAATGAAAGGGAATCGCTTCCGGCCCGCGAAGCAAAGGCCTGGCAGCACCAGAGGAGGGAAATGAAAGCTGTCATATTGGCGGGCGGGCTCGGGACGCGTCTCAGTGAAGAAACCGTCGTCCGCCCGAAACCGATGGTTGAGATCGGCGGTCGGCCAATCTTGTGGCACATTCTTAAGATGTATTCGCAGCACGGAATCAACGACTTCATCATTTGCTGCGGATACAAGGGTTATCTCATCAAGGAATACTTCGCAAACTATTTCTTACACATGTCGGACGTTACCTTCGACATGAAAGAGAACCGCATGCAAGTGCATCAGAGCGTCGCAGAGCCGTGGCGCATCACTCTGGTCGATACCGGAGATAATGCGGGCACCGGAGGACGCCTGAAAAAAGTGGCGAACTATCTGGAACATGAAGATCCCTTTTGCATGACTTACGGGGATGGGGTAAGCGATATTGACATTTCGGCGGCCATCGCTTTCCACAAAAGTCATGGCCGCAGTGTGACCGTCACGGCGGTCCAACCCCCCGCCCGATTTGGCGGACTAGGCATCGAGGGCACCGCCATTTCGGCCTTCCAGGAGAAACCGAAGGGAGAAGGAGGATGGATCAACGGTGGTTTCTTTGTTCTCTCTCCAGTTGTCTTCGATGAGATCCGCGATGACTCCTCGATGTTCGAAGGCGAAGCGATGCAGAACCTCACCTCGAAGCAGCAGGTGCAAGCCTATTTCCATCAAGGCTTTTGGCAGCCGATGGACACACTACGAGACAAACACAGGCTGGAAGAATTGTGGGCGAGCGGAAAAGCGCCATGGAAAACGTGGTAAGGCCCTGCGTCCTACTATGTTATTCGTTGGCGGTTGGCTTTCGTTCAGGACGGTATCAGCCTTACAGCAGACGATACGGTTCGCGATTCTTTGCCCCATGCTCGGGCGGAACATGATCTATTCACCCTCAAAGGACTAATGAGCCCAGCAAAGCATCTGCTCCCGCAAGATCTGGAATTGATTCTGGAGCACACGGCTCCGCTGTGGGAAGAAGTTCGCAATCACCGCATTTTTCTGACAGGCGGAACTGGTTTTTTTGGCTGTTGGCTGGTGGAAAGTTTTTGTTACGTGAATCGGCAACTCGGCCTGGGCGCCGAGGCCACCATCCTGAGTCGTAACCCTGAAGCATTCGCCGAGAAATGCCCGCACCTGGCGTCGGACGCCGCAGTAAAACTGCAAGCCGGCGATGTGCGGAGCTTTTCGTTTCCGACAGGCGACTACAAGTACGTGATTCATGCCGCAACCGAGTCCAGCGCAAAGCAGGCGGCGGAAGCGCCGCTGGAGAGGTTCTCGACGATTATTGCCGGAACCGAGCGCGCGCTTGAGTTCGCGACCACGCATGGAACAAAAAAGTTTCTTCTGACGAGTTCGGGCGCGGTTTATGGGAAACAGCCGCCTGATCTGACTCACATTCCGGAAACTTATACCGGAGCGCCCGATGCGTTGAATCCGAAAAATGTTTACGCGGAAGGCAAACGGGCAGCTGAACTGCTTTGCTCGATTTATCAGGAGCGTGGCGGTCTCGATTGCAAGATTGCACGCTGTTGGGCGTTTTGCGGTCCGCATCTTCCTCTTGACCAGCACTTCGCCATTGGCAACTTTATCGGAGATGTGCTGGCAGGAAGGCCGATTCAGATTGATGGCGACGGTACGCCGAGACGATCGTATTTGTATGCTGCCGACTTGGCGGTGTGGCTCTGGACGATATTGTTTCGCGCGCCGGCGTTCGTGGCGGTTAACGTAGGGTCAGCACGTGATGTGAGCGTCCTGGAGTTGGCGCAGACGGTGGCCCGGACTTTGAGCCCGCAAACGGAAATTCGGCTGGCCGGACAGGCCATTCCTGGGGCTGCTCCGCTACGCTATGTTCCCTGCGTCGATCGCGCGTGGGAAATGCTCGGCTTGCGCCCGACAGTCGAACTGGAGGAGTGCATTCGCAGGACGGCAGCGTGGCACTCGAAGTGAGCGCTGTTCGGGATCACAACTGCCGCTATCCGTGTGTCGAAGAGACCCTGGCGCGGAGATCAGTCGCCGTGCTGATGGCTGCTGATCTGAGTCAGGCCGTTGTTATTGCCCACAGCCGGGGTTCCGTCGGGAATGGCGGATTTCTCGTGCTGGCTGCCGCGCAATAGGTATTTTGACAGGGTGACGAATCCCTTGAGATTGCGCTGCAGTTCCCGACGGTCGGTGAGCGACTGCTTCAGTTTGTAAAGCAGGTAAGAAGGGTTGAGGTAAAAGCTGCGCCGCGCGCGATCGCAAAAGCTCACCAACTCCTGGTGAGTAATGTTGGGAAGATTGACGACGCTGTTGTGTAGGCCGTCTTTCGTCAGCCATCCGCCCCAGTCCTCAATCTGAATGTAATTCCGATCCTTGGCTTCCTGATAGGCGGTGGTGCCGGGATAGACCATGATGGGGAAGAATTGGGCCGTATCGGGTTGCAGTTTCTTCGCGAAATTCAGGGTCTTCTCCATGCTAGCTGGAGTTTCGTTCAGATTCCCGACCATGAAGCAGCCGTGCACCATGATGCCCGATTCCTGGCAACGGCGGACGAAACGATGAGCCTCTTCGTGATACTTGGCATCGCGACGGTCGTCGTTGTTTTTCTTCATGCCATTGATGACTTCCACGTCGCCACTCTCGAAGCCCACGCAGAACAAGCGGGCTCCGGCCTTGTGCAGGGTGGAGAGCAGTTCAGTTTCCGCGCCGATGTCGGCGCGGCAGTTGGCGTCGAAGGGCAGCTTGTTGCCGCGGCGGATCAACTCCTTGGCCAACTCCAGGGTGCGCGGCTTGCTGATGATGAAGGTGTCGTCCTCCAGCATCACAGTCTTAATTTCGGGCATCTCGCGGGAGACGTAATCAAACTCGTCGGCTACGTTGCCCACGGAGCGATAGCGCATTCTGTGCCCGCTGAACGTCTGCGGATAAACGCAAAACGAGCAGTGATAGGGACATCCGCGACTGGTATCGAAGACAACCAGCGGCCACAGCGAGTGGCCATAAAAATAGTCTGGCGTATGCAGAAAGCGCTTATAGACTTCGGAGACGAAAGGTAATTCGTCGAGATTCTCAATCGCTGGGCGCGCAGGATTGGTGATAATTTCCCCAGTCGCCTTTCGACGCCATGCCAGGCCGTCGACGGTCGAGAGATCGGCGCCGCAGGACTTCGCGGCCAGCCAGTCACGGACGGTGTACTCGTACTCGCGGATTGCTACTGCTTCCAGCGAGGCCGACATGGCAAGCGTTTCTTTGGGTAATGCCGAGACATGACGTCCGACTAGCAGCACATGAAGAGACGGGTTGGCGGCGAGCAAGGACTCGATTACGCTGACGTCGTTGAGAATGCTGGGCGTGGAGGTATCGCAAATTACGGCTTCAATATTTTTGGCCGAGATCCGATCGATGACCGCCTGCACCGAGAATCCGGCAGCTGGGGAATCGACCAAATCCACGTCGTGCCCGTTTTTGATCGCCACTCCGGCTGCGGTAGCCAGCCACTTAGGGTAGTACAGAGTTCCACTCTTCGTGACGGCAGGACTGCGTTGCTCGCGGGAAAAGCGAGGGTGAAACGGAGGATTCAAAAACAAAGCACGCATTATGCGGAGCAGTATACCAAAGCGCTGTGGAAATAAAGGATTTAGTTTGAGTTACCAAGGTGCCAAGCCAGGATCATTTCAGTGAGCGGCGCTTAAACGCTCCTCAAATGCGGAACTGAGACTTAAACCGTTTTTTGCTTTCTCCTCCAATAATGCTTGATCGCATCCAATCTCTGCCGATTTTCGGGAAGCGCAAAAGTCCGGTTCAGCCCCTGGCGCACGATGACCCAGAACGCGGCGACAAAGAAAGAAAGAATCGTCATTCCGAGCACAATCAGAGTTCGGTGCGGAGAGGACTTTGTATCGGGCGGAACGGCGGCGTCGACCACTTGCACAATCTCGCCTTCGCGGGCCTCGTCAAGCTTTGCGATTTCCAGTTCTTTCGCCAATAACTCGAAGACCGTCTCGCGGTATCTCAGGTCCCGGTAGCGGCGAAGGTATTCCAATCCCGCCTGCGTCACTCTGCCTTTCGAAAGAACGATGTCCGACCCTGTGTCTTGTTGCGATCCCGCGATTTGATTGAGCTGGGACTGCAGCGCGGCGAGTTGCTGCTTGGCGAGAGTGAGAGCAGGATTGTCTTCGGCCGCGAAAGAGCGCATGCTTTGCACTTGAACTTCCTTGGCCACGACCTGCGCGCGTAAGATCGCTGCGGATTCGATCAGCGATCGTGCCTGACTATCGATCTGTAGAACGCCGGTTGACTGTTGCGTTTTTTGCATTGCCTGTTCAGACGCCGTAAGGTCGTCCTTGGCCTGCTGCAATTCGCGTTCAAAAAACAAACGGCGGCGAGCGGCTTCCGTGATGGCCAGGGTTTCAGATAGCTTACGGAATTCGTCGACGTAGCCGTTTGCCATTTCGGCAGCCCGCTTCGGATCACCGTCCTCAATAGTGAGGCGAATCATGCCGTCCTTCGTTCCAGCCACCGCAGTGGTACGGCGCTCGAGTTCCTTGCGCACCTCCGACATGCGTTTCAGCTTGTACTCCCCCATTAAGCCGAAACGCCGGATCATTGCGTCTTCGACTGTGCGGCTAGTGAGCATTGAGATGTACATATCAGCCGGGGTCTTGAGGCCCAATCCGCCGGTCAATGAGCCCAGCGCTCCCAGCCCCCCCAGGTTCCCCATTTGTCCCAACAAAGCTGATGCCATGGAGGAGTTCTGCTGAGGCGGCAGCAGCATAACTTTTGCTTCGTATCGGACCGGCAGCAAGAGGGCAACTACTACGGCCAATACAGCGGCGCCCAAAACGAAACGGAAGATGAAGCGCTTGTTCGTTACCAGAAGCAGCGTAATATCAAGCAGTGAAACCTCAGTTTGTACCTGGGGAGTGGGAGTGCGTTCTTCGGTCGCCAGTTCTTCGGCGTCGATGAAGGGTTCTGTGTGAGTTGCCACGGTAGGGTTATTATGACATTGTGCCGAGCGGGATTCTAGCAGGCTCGTTCAAATGGCGCTCCAGATCGAGTATCTTCTTGCTTCCGTTTTGGTCTCTAACCCTCCGGTTGTGCTAGCCTGAATGATTCGGAATGCCACTCCAATAATAATGGAAAAGGATAGCGTGGCGGCGTATCCCCCCAGGTGCGACGTTAGAACTGCATGGTACAACTATCGGCGGTGGGCTGGGCATCAACAGGAAGTAAGATGAAGTTGGCCAAGAGGTTTCCTGCCGCTGCCGCACTTCCCGTTCCCTCCCACTCTAGAACTGCAGTCCGGTTGTGGCTGCTGGCGCTGATCATCGCCGTTTGCAGCGGTAGGTTGCGCGCGCAAACTCCTGCGATCGAGAGCGATACGGCCGCGCCAGCTCCTCAACCGCAGTCTCAGCCTCAGCCTCAGCCTCCATTTTTTTCTCCTGGTACGGTGGACCTCAAATCCCTTCCGAAAAATCTTTTCGTGGACCAGAAGAATTTCTGGTTGTCACCATTGCATATGACCCAGAAACAATGGGAATGGGCGGTGCCATTAGTTCTTGCCGGAGGAGCGCTGGTGGTGGGCGACAACACCATTGAAAAACATGTTCCCACCAGCCCGACGACGGTTTCGCATGCGGTCACCGCGTCGAATGCGGGGCTTGGAGTCTTAGTGGGTGCGGGTGGCGCAATGTTTCTGCTGGGACATATCCAAAAAGACGATCAGAAACGCGAAACCGGCATCCTCAGTGGAGAAGCTGCCATTGGCGCATTTCTCGATACGGAGGTACTTAAGTATGCAGCCGGCCGCGAACGCCCTTTTGTCGGCACCAGTCCAGGGCGTTTCTTTGTCGGCGGTGACTCATTTCCTTCTGCTCACGCGGCGGTAAGCTGGGCGATAGCGAGTGTAATCGCCCATGAATATCCCGGTATCCTAACCCAGGTGCTGGCCTATGGTGTCGCCGGAGGAGTAACCGCTTCGCGCTGGGCTGGCCAAAAGCACTTCGCTTCGGACTTGGTTATTGCCAGTGCTCTGGGATGGTACATGGGACGGCAAGTGTTCAATTCTCATTCTCACTATAGCGACGCTGACGTGGCGAGATATGGGACGTTCAGCAAAGAGGAAGGGAACGAGGAGGGCGACTCTGTAAGCAAAACGCGGAACATTGGATCCAGCTATGTTCCGCTGGAGAGCTGGATTTATCCGGCGATGGAGCGTTTGGCCGCTCTAGGTTATATCCAGAGTGGGTCACTCACGATTCGTCCTTGGACCCGCCTGGAGTGTGCGCGTTTATTAACCGAGGTGGCGCAACGCAAGTCTGACACCGACGCGCCGGAAGAGGTTCAGGAGCTTTCTAGTGCGCTCACGCAAGAGTTCGCGCATGAATCGGGCTTAATGGACGGGGATTCCAGTTCCGATGTGCAGTTGGAGTCCGTTTACGCTCGAGCCTTGGACATCTCTGGAAAGCCGCTGACCGATAATTTCCATTTCGGCCAGACGGTGCTGAATGATTACGGCCGGCCATTCGAGCAAGGGTTTAATTCCGCGACCGGCGCCTCGGGTTGGGCGGCGAAAGGCCCTTTCGTACTCTACCTTCGCGGAGAATATCAGTCCGCGCCTTCCGCGCCGGCGCCTAGCCAAGAGGTCCTCAATTTCTACAGCCAGGCTGACCCCTGGCCCAACTTTCCCGCCCTTCCGACCTCCTCAATTAGCCGCTTTCAATTGCTGGATAGTTATGTGGGCATGAATTTTGCTAACTGGCAAATCTCCTACGGCAGACGCAGTTTGTGGTGGGGGCCTGCGGATGGCGGGACCATGGTTCTCACTAACAACATTCCACCGCTCAACAACATGTTTACCGTGGACCGGGTCGCTCCCTTCCGTCTGCCTTGGGTCTTGAGCTATCTGGGAGCCATCCGCTTCGAAGGTTTTATCGGACACATGACGGGGCTCCAATTTCAGAGCACGACATACAGCGGTTCGGCCGCTCAAGTAACCATTGGGCAATACGGGAAGAACTTGCATCCCCAGCCTTTTCTGAGTGGCGGAAAAATCAGTTTCAAGATGACGCCGAATTTTGAATTCAGCATGTCGAAAACGACGGTGTATGGCGGTCCGGGAAACCCGCTGACCATCAAGACTTTCCTCGACAGCACTTTTGGAAAACATGTGAACGGGGACGTTTTGGGGGATGGGCGAACGACGGCGGATTTTTCCTATCGAATTCCTGGCCTGCGGGATTGGCTTACCGCCTATGGCGAAGCCTTCAGTGAAGACGAGATTTCACCAATTCCGTATATGCGAAAGTCTGTCTCCCAGGGAGGTTTGTATTTAGCGAAGTTGCCCGGCATCTCCAGACTGGATCTCAGGATTGAGGGCGGATACACCAGTCCCATCAATGGTTATTGTGCAGGTTGTTTTTACAGTAATGCTCAATACATAAGTGGATACAACAACGGCGGCCGGTTGATCGGAACCTGGGTTGGTCGGGCTGCTCAAGGCGAATTGGTACGAGCCAATTATTGGCTAAGTCCTCGAAAAAGGATCGGTGTTGAGTTGAGGCATAGGAAAATTGACCATCAGTTTCTGCCTGAAGGTGGAACCCAGAATGACGTTGCTGTGAACGCGGATATTTTTGCCGGGCCCGGCTTTCGGTTCACCGGCAACGTGCAGTATGAGCGTTGGCTGATTCCTTTGCTGGCTACTGCGCCGCAGTCCAATGTGGCAGCGTCTATTCAGTTCAGTTTCTGGCCAACGACACATTGATTCGCAGCTTGACTCTCTGAGTGGCTCCCTCTTCTCATTCGTGCCGGTGCCGACGTTTATCCGCGGCAATACCGACGATTTGCGAACCGACCATTTCCGTTCGAATATATGGCGAAAATAAAATGAAGTTTCGCTGCCGAGAGCGAAGGAATGAGTTGGCCTGCAGGCCGATAGATAGCAACGAGTGCGCCTTTCCGCAAGGACTGTAGAAAGTGCCTCCCCCAATGTTGTTTCGGAAGGCGGGAGCACATGTCTCGATAACCACCGTCACTCGATGCCGGCTACGCGACCGTGTACCCTATTGGGAATCGTTCTGCCCGGAATACCTTGCTTTCCTATTGACATACGGTTATATGGCGTTTAGATTAGGCGCACAAACACAGCAAACAGTTTTGCCAAGGCGATGACAGACTCCTCGGTTGCGTCATGTGACTCTGGTTGCTTCTTCCCTCCCGCGTATCTGCGCCACCGCTCCCGCAGCCACTACGTTTCCTGTGGAGAGCGCATCGCAACGGTAAACGTTGATCCGTCAAAGGCGAATGGCAGCACTCAACAAGTTCGAAGCAAGAGTCGTAAAACATTCGGTTTGTAAGTTTTTAAGGGAAAGCGGGAAGAGAAGAAGTCTAGCGCGCCAGCTCACTGTTCTAGTTAGGAGACGTTGACTTGTATGATCCGCAGTCGCCTGAGTTATGTCCGGTTCTACCTCAAAATTCTGACTTTGTTGCTGCCTGCCTGTTCTTACTTCATCGCGGTCAAAGTTCGCTTCGGCTTCAACCTGTTCTTTCTCGGGACGGCGCCGTCGGGCTTGCCATCCTATTGGGGAATTGTGTTGCTCACCACGATCGTTTGGGCCATTGCGGCGGAAGAGTCGGAACTGTGGAACGTGGAGCAGTTGTACGCGCCGGGTGGAAAGAGCCGGCGATTACTGGAAGCGCTGGCATTTACGTACGCGGTGGTAATGGCGATTGGGTTCCTCTACCGTCAGGCCAGCTATTCGCGGTTGGTTGTCGGAATCAGTGCCATTGCTCTGTTTGCGCTGGCAACGATGGCGCGCATTATTTTCCGAGTCGTCCTGGAGTTTCTGCGGAAGAGCGGCAGAAACGAAGTCCGTATCCTGATGGTCGGGACGGATCGCTTCGCGCGCCGCGTGGCAACCTCGCTGCTTCACGGGGAAGTACTACCCTGCAAAGTTGTGGGCTTCGTTCGCGTCCCTGAGCAGGAGGTAACCGTCGAAGGCCCGGTCTACGAATTGGACCAGATCCCGATTTTCTCTAACGGGAACTCGATCAATGATGTTGTCATCGCACTTCCGGCGGCGCGTTTGAGCGAGGTTCAACAAATTGCTCCCGCTTTGGAAAAGCTTTGCGTGCCTACGCGGGTTGTCGTCGACCTGGGAGATGGTGTCGGCATTCGTGATCGCCTGATCGACTTGGGTGGCATTCACATGCTCGACTTGCGGCCGACGCTGGCGGAAACCGGACCGTATCTGTTCCAGAAACGCGCCTTCGACGTGGCTCTATCTCTGTTCATCGTGCTGCTTACACTGCCGATTACCGCGCTGATCGCCCTCGCCATTAAAGTGACCAGCCGTGGCCCTGTCTTCTTCGTTCAGGAGCGCGTTGGACTGAACGGCCGCGTGTTTCGCATGCTGAAGTTCCGGACCATGCGGGAGGGAAGCCGCGAAGAGGGCGATACTCGTTGGACCTGCACCAACGATCCGCGGCGCACAGCGGTGGGTGTGTTTTTGCGGAAGACGAATCTCGACGAGCTACCACAGTTCCTGAATGTGCTGAAGGGGGACATGAGCATTGTCGGTCCTCGACCGGAACGCGCCCATTTTGTGGAACGGTTCCTGGAAGAGATCGATCGCTATAATTTCCGCCACACTTTCAAGGTCGGCATCACGGGTTGGGCGCAGGTAAACGGCTGGCGCGGAGACACTTCCATCGCGAAGCGCGTTGAATACGACCTATACTACTTGCGCAACTGGAGCCTGACCTTCGATCTGCAGATCATTACGATGACCTTGCTGCGCATCTTCAACAGCAAGAATGCCTACTAATTTCCTTCTGCGAGGGAAATTGCTGTCTTCTTCAGTGCCCTCTAGTTTGTAGCCTCCGCCTGATGTGTCCGCTGCAAACTTTCTTATGGTGCCGTGACCGTGACATGTGCGGTTGCCGTGAGGCCTGGTATACCAACGATGGTCGCCGTAATGGTCTGGCTTCCGAGAGTCTTCAACGTGACGCCGTTGGTAAACGTGTGGGACCCTGCATCAGTCGACGTAAACACGTAATACGCTGGGTAAATGACGGCGGCGCTATCAGAACTCGTCAACTCCACGGGACTGTTGATTACTTTGTCGGGACTTGTTCCGACAGTCGCGCTCACGGTAATGGTGAACGCAGAACCGGCGACCGCAGTGGGAGGCGCGATGACGTGCAGGGTAGCAGGCGTACCGCATCCGAGCATTGCTAACCCTGCGACTGCCCCTATTAGCACCCATGGACGCAGCGGCGCCAGCAGTTTGGCCAGCCCCTTATTACGAGGTCGAAGACTGCAAGACGCGCCGTTAGATCTCGCGCTGAAGTGCCCAAAGTTTGTTGCGTCCACTTTTCCTCTTGTACAGCGCAGATGACGGAACAATTGGTGAATCCCTCCAGCGTAAGCATCCGGCGAAGCGTCAGAACGGAGTCGTACCCTTACTCCGAAGCTTCGCGACGGGAGTTGCCCAAGCGGATATTGATTCCAGCCATTGGCCCGTAAACGTTAATTCCGTAATTCGGATACTTGGGTTCGGACAAATAAAGATTCGATATGTGCATCCAATTTATCCCGGCCGAGATAGAAAAGCGCGGGTTGAAGTTGTAGCGCGCGCCGGCGCCCATGTTCATCGTGAAAGTGAAGTTTTGACCCTGGGAAAACTCCACGCCGAGTGGCTCTTTTGCGTCAATGCCACCTAGGCCAAGGCGGCCGTCGAAGTAAGGAGCAATGCGCCAGCGCGGTTGAACGAAATTTCGCCGGACGCCCATGATGTAGGCGCCGTAATGGGTTTCTGGCCCGCGGGGAATCGCCACCAGGGCCGCGCTCAGGGACAAATCCCAATTGCCGCGCAGAAACCAGGGACCTCCGACGTCGTCCATTTGCCATCGGAGAGAGGCTATATTGGGCACCAGCGTGTACCTCAGCGGAGTCATGTTGTATCCATCGCCGAGAAACACGTCGAATGGAAAGGGAATGTTGACGGGAAGCCAGCCTGACTCGAAGGAAAATTCCAGCTTGTTCCTGTAATAAATTTCGCGGTTGAAATCCGGCTTGCCTGGCCGCATTTTCGCAATCTGAGCGGTCGGTGCCGCTGCGATGCTATCTGAAATTTGGGCGCTGGATTTCGCAGCAGGAAACAAAGAGGTCAGAGTCAGGGCGAACAAGATCAGCCTTCGGATGCTCATCGGCTTTTGGTTCTGGTCCTCCAAAAAAGTGAGCGGCCGCCTTAAATTGCCGAATATTCCAACTCAGGAATCCTCGCGCGCTGCGTTGGAAACAGCTCGCGGCAAACCGTACGCAGAAACGACTCTCGGACCAGAAATATCAGCCAGACCGCCTTTCGACGCCCTTCTGGCAGATTGGTGTAGTTGTCTGGAAAATTTTAACATGGCTCTGCGGCGAGGCCGCGCCGCGACGAGCGTCCTACGATCCCGCGTAAAGCTGAAAGGGCGCCCAATAAAAAGGATTGTGGAAAGCGCTGCCATGCAGCAACGCCAGCTTGGCCGCGCGCAACGCCTCATCTGGACTTGCTCCTCTATCGAGTTCGTCATAGAAGCGGTCCATCAGTTGTTCGGTCGATGCGTCGGTAACTTCCCAAAGGCTGGCGATGACGTTGTGAGCACCAGCTCGCAAAAAGGCCCATGCGAGCCCGACCAGGCCTTCGCCGGAGTAGGCGCGCGAGCCGGCACCGTAGCAGGCGGAGATGGTAACCAGATCGGCGCGCATGGGGTGCTGAACAATATCGCGAGCGTAGAGCTTGAATGCGTCTTGGTCGGCGGCACTTTTGGAGAGCACAATCGCCGAGTCGAGCGGACTCAAACGGCTGGCCGTGCCGTGCGCGACAAAATGAATGTGCGAATACTTTTCGGGATGACTGTCCAGGTAGGCCGCAGGCGTGGCTTGCTCGCGCTGGAAAACCTGTTCTTGCGTGGTGGCGAAATGCCGGGCAACGCTCGCCATCTGCTCGCCGGCTCGAGGCAGTTCCGGATATTCCTTGCTCGGAGCAATGCTGTCGCCAATCAGGAGAAGCTTGCGTTGACGCTTTTGTTCGCGACTATTTCGTCGATGCAAAGACGCAGCGAGCACGCGCAGTGAACTGGCATTCACCACGTCGGCGTCTTCAATCCAATAGTGCGGCTTCGGCTCGTCGACAACCAGCGTCTCGAAGTTAAGATTGTTGAGGCTACCGTCAGGGATGATAAAGACTTTCGCGTTGCTCGCCAGAAGAGACTTTGCCGGCGCCACGAGAGTGCGATAGAGAGTGCGCCCATCGCTGGATGCGAGCGCGTCTTCGGGACCGTTCAGAGAACTGCGATAGCGCTGCACCAACGAATCAATTTCTGGCGCAGGGGGAAGAGGGAAGAGACTAGCCTTTAGCGGCGTAATCGCCCAAAGGTACGACTGCTTTTCTCCCAGCCAATAGAAAAGCAGCGTGCCCTGCGCCCGTCGGGCTATCTCGCGAGCGTTCAAAGCGGGAGGTCCAGCTTGGTCGGCGTTCGAGGAACCCTTCGAAAGCAAACCCAGGCCTTCGGATAGAGTTCGGGCTCGGCTGTAGTCGGCCCAGCGGAGAGCGTCGTCCGACTTTCCCTTCGCGACGAGAAAATGAACGTAGTCGTCGTAAATGCGCGCGCCGTTGGTAAGAAATGAAAGCTGAAAGTCTCCATGTCGCACGGTGGACCGGGCTGCTTCGAAAGTAGAGAGCGCCGCGCGGTACTCGCTGTCGGCGACATCGTCATGTGTTTTAGCTTCATCGAGCCGCGCCAATGAGTGTTGAGCCTCCCACTTCAAAAAGTCCGGACAGACCCGATCTTGTTGAACGGCCTCAAAGATTTCATGAGCTGTGGCTTCGTCTCCACGCAGGATTGCAACCTGACCTTCGACTAGTTCCGGATATAGCTCGTTCAAGTGGTTGCTGCTCTGGTGCGCAATCTTCAGTGCCTGCTCGGCATAGTCATGCGCTTTGTTCGGATCGTTCGACTGCAGAGCAAGTCGCGCCAGCACGCGCAGGTTGTTGTAGATGTTTTCTCTGCTATTCACCGTTTGCTCAAGTGCAAGTGCGCGCCGGAATGAACTCTCAGCGAGAGGCAAGTCGTGCGCGTCCATGTACACGTAACCTGCGTTCGTGAGCCACACCCCTTCATCGACGAAGTCTTGAAGCTCGCTGGCACGTTTTTCGGCTGCAATAAACAACTCCAGGGCCTTCTCCGAATCACCCAAGCGGTAGCAGGCCCATCCAATGTTTCCCTGGGCTACGGGTTCGACGACTCCGGCGCCAATGGTCTTCGCAGTATCATACGCGGCTTGCGATTCGTCCAATGCCTCGTCGAATCGGCCCCGCGCAAGGGACTCCGCCCCCAGATTGAGAAATGCAGTCGCTTCCAGAAGGGTGTCATGGTGGTCGCGCGCGAAAGAAAGCGCGAGCTTGTAGAACTGTTCAGCGACGGTGGTGTTTCCTTGCTCGCTGGCGAGAAGGCCTCGCGCTTGAAGAACTTCTCCGCAGCTCGCATCGGCACTTCTAGCACATAAGCCGGCGGCCTGATTCAAGGCACGTTCAGCGTCGGGATATTCTTGCGCATGCGCGTGGGCTACCCCTAACAATGCGAGGGTTGGGATGGACAGATCCGGCTGAATGGTTTGCGGAACAGGCTTTAGAAGAGTCGGCACATCCCCGAAAAGTCCTTGCCAGAGGGAGGCTCTCGCCTCCAGAATTCGAAACTTCCATGCCCAATAGGGATTTGAATTCTTAAATTTCTCGTACCTGCTTTTTGCTTCGTTCTTGCTTGCCTCTAGGTCTCCACGAATGAACGCCTGGTTTGTGCGTTCGAAGGCTACCTCTGGCGATTCAAAGTGCCGACTGCAAGACCCGATGCATAGCGCGGAAAACAACAGCAAAGCAATCTTTACGGTTTGTGCGCGCCGTTTGCCTTCGCCGTTCCGGCAGACAATGGCCCATCTCCCACGCAGCCCAGCTTCATCTTTACGCTCGTCAGTTCGAACGAGACGCAAGGCCGTTCGATACCGTCGTACATCTTTTCGCTCAGTTGGATTTCGCCCAGCGCCACATGGCCGAACTCCGGAATCACCAGAATGTGTCCGTACTGCTGCACTCCGGGAATCGGAATCTTGCCGATGCTCTCGACCACAGAACATGTGATGGGCTCGTGTACGGCCTGACTACCGGATTTCGCGTTGATGAGGTCGCTGATGTAAGCGAGCTTCTTATCGTACTGATCCTTCAAATCTTTGGGAAGGCCGCTGGCTTTGAAGATTGTCTCAGTCTGCTGCTTCACTCTGCGCAGAAATTGCGCATCCTCGAAATATGACTGGTCATTTGCGGGTACATCTCCGCAGATGCCCAGCGTGAGCGTGACTTCGGCCGGGAAGCCTCCAACGCGGAAATTGGTAAACTGCGTGCCCAGAAATGTTACATGTGGTATGTGGCCATTCTCATACGCATGATCGGTGGAAACTTGCGTGACCAGGCGATCCGCACCGATGATCTCGAAGACATTCAGACCGTCGAGAATCGAGGTCGAAATCGTCACCCAACCATTGTTTTTTAAGCTGCGGGCGCCCGAGAGCCTGGTCTCGCCGCGAGTGAGGGAGATCAATCCTTCGACGCTGAAGTCCTCTACGCGGCGCGTGAAGTGACCACCTCTACGGTCAGTCAGGGAGAGCGGAGCTTGCGGCTCGATCTTTTGATTGATCGGGCGCTGCAAGTGCCCGCTTAGCACATGCGCTTCGGCATGATAATCGTGCGAGGGTTTTACATTGCTGGGAGCTTCGGTGTCCGTCATAGTCGCCATAGTGTACCTCCGTCGGATTGAGAACTCACCCTTGAATTTTTAATTTCGAATCTGCAATTCGAACGACGCGTTCCCCAGGTCTCTGGTTTCACCGGCGGCAGTAATGCCGTGCACCGCCATCGTGTAGGTGCCCGCCTGGCGAGGCGCGGCCGGAACCGCGACCGGCCATTGATCTTGCCCTGCCGCAGGCACGATGCTGAAAGAGCCCACTACTTTTCCGCCGGGACCATACAAGTCCGCGGTATAGCGCGCATAGGCGCCGTCGGGCGGGATCCGCACAAACAGAAGCAGGCCTTTACCCTCGGGGACTGCCATAGTCGTGCCCCCTCCCCATGTTCCGACATTCACCGAAACCGCCGGCAAAATCCGCGGCCGGTTGAGCTCGGATTGAAGCTTTGGGTAAGTGACCAGATTCTGATAGCCAACGATGGCCAGCAGAAGCGCCAAGGCAGGAGCGGCAAAGGCCGGGCGCAACCAGGCCAACCATCCACGGCGTGCAGGCTGGCGGCTGGCGGGGATGCGCGCCGGTTCTGCGTTTTCCGCCAGAACCGATTTCGTGCGCTCCACAAATTGCGCGCCCGCGCTAATGTCGCGTGCGCATTCCTTGCAGTCAAAATAATGCTCTTCGAACTGATCCCGAGTGGAGGGGTCAAGCTCGTCGAGCAAATATCTTTCGGTCATTTTGTCTCGAACCACCGCTGTGTGGTCCATGATTGGTTCCCCCTCATTAATGATGGGGCCTCGCAGCATTTGTCACGTTCTCAGGCTGGAGCAAAATCTGGGGGATTGTCTCCCGCATGCTTCAGATACGATGACTTAAATGCTTGCTTGGCCCGGTGTAACAGCACTCGCAAATACTCCCGATCAACTCCAAAGTCCCGGCAAACCTCATCCTTATCGCGTTCTTCCAGAAATACCTCACGCAGCAAGCGCCGGTCCCGCTCCGGAAGTTTTTCCAGGATCTCCCGAACCTTCTTCTCGCGTTCTTTGGCGCTGAGCGCCCCCAACATGTCGATATTCGGGGCAGGAAAGTCCTTTTCTTCTTCATCCTCGAGCGAACTGCTCCGCGCCGATGATCGATAGTGCTCCAGCAGGACGTTGTTGCAAATCGAATTTACATATGGCCCCAGGCGCTCGGGATGAAGAATCTTCCCCGCGCGCAAGGCGACAAAAAATCGCGCGAAGGTTTCCTGCCGCACATCTTCGATGGCCTCTGGAGACTTCAGCCGCGAGCCTAGCTTGATCTTGATCAGCGCGCCGAAATAGGCGGAAAAATTCTCCTGCGTCCGAAAATCACCGGACCGCAAGCGGCTGAGATAGGATTCGTCAAAAGACTGGAACTCCAAGCATTGGCCCCGCACTCTCGGAAGTGCCACAAAGTGTAGCACTGGAGGTGGCCCACCGTTGCCGTTTTCGGGACTTGGCGCAGACAGGGCGGGACGTTTCAGAATGGAGTGATTACTCCGACGGCAAACGGTGGGTGCGGTGGGCCGAGTATTCTGCACTGGAAGATCGAACTCCTGTGACCTCGGATTGAAAGAAGGCCTGCGCCGTTCCTTGTGAAAATCTTGATCTAAAGCACCGGAGCCGCTTCCCCCCGGATCGGCTCCGGCGCTTATGAGAACCCACCCCAGTGGTTGCCGGGCTGTGTTCCTGAACTGTGGCCCATCGCCTCTTACCGCGATGTCCTCCACTTATTGGGATAGTGTGGAGTTCGCAGAAATCGTTTCAAAACTCCGCTGGATTCGTTCTTGCTTTTTCCGATCTGGAACTGTCCGATCATGGACAGTTGAATCCCCGACCGGACAATCCTTATTTTTTAAGAGCCGCAGAAAATGGCCTCATGTCGTTCCATTTCAATGACTTCCTTCCAAGCTGAGAGTGGCGCGGAAGTTGCCACTGCTTCCTGTGATGGATATCGCACGTCCTGAGTTCAAGCAACAGAAACGTAAACGGCAGATCGCGATCTCGGCTGCGGGCGTCGTGGTGATTGCGGCGTTAACCATCGGTGTATACCGGCTGCGTCCCGCAGCGCCCACCGTCGAGCGCGGCACGGTGTGGACCGATACCGTGAAGCGCGGTTCCATGCTGCGGCAGGTGCGGGGTGTGGGATCGCTCGTTCCCTCGCAGGAATCCGTGCTCCAGATTCCCGCCGAGACGGAAGCCACGGTAGTGCGGATTCGCATGCTCCCCGGTTCGCTGGTCAAGGCTGACACGATCCTGGTAGAGATGAGCAATCCGCAGGTCGAACAGGCTGCTGTCGATGCCGACCTTCAGTTGAAGGCGGCCGAGGCCGAGTACCAGAGCCAGCGCATGACGCTTGAGAGCAACCTGATGAATCAGAAAGCGGGCGCAGCTACGGTTCAGGCCGATTACGCGCAGGCGCAACTGCAATCGCAAACCGACAAGGCGCTCTACGACCTGGGCGTAATCTCGGGCCTCGCCTACAAAGCCTCTAAAGGCAAATCCGACGAACTTACCACTCGCAATGGCCTGGAAGGCGAGAGGCTGACCAGCACCCAAAAAGCAATCGATTCTCAACTAGCCGAGCAACAGGCCAAAGTGGAGCAGATGCGGGTGCTCGCTCAACTCAAGAAGAAACAACTCGACGCCCTCAAAGTTCGCGCCGGCATTAATGGCGTGCTGGTCGATTTGCCACTGCAGGTAGGACAGCATGTCCTTCCCGGCGCGATGCTGGCCAAGGTAGTGCAGCCGAACCACTTGATGGCGGAACTGAAAGTGGCCGAGACCCAAGCGCGGGATGTGCAGATCGGCGAACCGGCCTCGGTCGACACGCACAACGGAGTGGTTTCCGGCGAAGTGATGCGAGTTGACCCGGCAGTACAAAACGGAACGGTCACTGTCGACGTCAAACTAACAGGCGAACTGCCCAAGGGCGCGCGGCCCGACCTAAGTGTGGACGGCACCGTCGACCTGGAACGCCTGGACAATGTTTTGTATGTCGGACGCCCGGCGTTCGGGCAGGAAAATAGCACGATCAGCCTTTTCAAGCTTGGTCCCGACGGACACGAAGCCGTGCGAGTTCCGGTGAAAGTCGGGCGGGCATCGGTAAATTCGATCCAGATTGTGGATGGCTTGCACGAAGGCGACACGGTCGTGCTTTCCGACATGTCGCGCTGGGATAACACGGACCGCATTCGACTCCAGGATTAAAAATCAGACTTCAGAAATCGAGGCAAAGCTCACATGACAGAAGCGAACCAACCTCTGATCCAGATTGCAGACCTGACCAAAGTTTTCTACACCGACGAGATTGAGACGCACGCGCTCTCGGGCGTCCATCTTTCCATAGCTAAAGGCGAGTACGTCGCCATGTCGGGCCCGTCCGGCTGCGGAAAGTCGACGCTGCTTTCCATCATCGGCCTGCTCGATACTCCGACTGCCGGGCGCTACCAGTTGAATGACAAGCCGGTTGAAAATCTGGATTTCGCCGAGCGGGCGCGCATTCGCAATCAGGAAATCGGTTTCATCTTTCAGAGTTTTAACCTGATTGGTGATCTCACCGTCTACGAGAACGTCGAACTGCCTTTGACTTATCGCCAGAGAATGCCCTCGGCGGACCGCAAGCAGCGCGTCATGGAAGCGCTGGAGAGAGTTGGAATGGCGCACCGGCTTCGACATTATCCGTCGCAGCTTTCCGGAGGTCAGCAGCAGCGTGTGGCCGTGGCACGTGCGCTAGCCGGCAAACCGTCCATCCTGCTGGCTGACGAGCCCACGGGAAATTTGGATTCGCGCAACGGCGAAGCCGTGATGGAACTTCTGGCCGACCTGCATCGCGAGGGCGCGACCATTTGCATGGTGACGCACGATCCGCGTTTTGCCAAGCACGCGCAGCGCGAGGTTCATCTCTTCGACGGCAAAGTCGTCGCCGAGGAAGAACTCCACAAACTCATGCAGGATGCCCAGGCATGAACGGCCTGGTTCAGGACGTTCATTTTGCGCTACGCAAGTTGCGCAAGAGCCCGGGCTTCACGGCGGTTGCGGTGGTCACGTTGGCTCTCGGCATCGGGGCCAACACGGCAATCTTCAGTGTGGTGAATGGAGTTCTGTTGCGCCCGCTGGAGTTTCCGCATCCTGAACAAATCGTGCGGGTGTGGCACGTTCCTCCGCCGGCGAGTTTTCCGGGAATGACGACCTTCTCCGTCTCCGCCGCGAACTACCTGGACTGGGAGCGTCAGAACCACGTCTTTGACAGTATGGCAATCTACAGCTACCACGGGTTCACCCTGACCGGAGGCGATAAGCCGGAACAGGTCGACGGTTGTGCTGCTACGTCAGGCTTCTTCTCAACGCTGGGAGTGCAGCCAGCCTTGGGGCGCGTGTTTCTTCCGGAAGAAGATCAGCCGGGGCATTCCAATGTTGTAGTACTTAGCCATCGCATCTGGCGGGAGCATTTCGGCTCGAATCCCGCCATTGTCGGCCATGACATCCAGATGGACGGTCAGAGCTACCTGGTAGCCGGCGTTATGCCCGCTAACTTTCGGTTTCCAGATTTCGCGCAGATGTGGACGCCCATGGCCTGGACCGACAAAGAGAAGGCCGTCCGGGGAGAGCATCATTCCGTGGTCGTCGCGCGCCTCAAGCCTGGCATTGATCTGAAGCAGGCGCAGGCGGAGATGACTACCATCTCCAGCAGGCTGGCGCAGCAATATCCGGACGATGACAAAGGATGGGGCGCAGTCGTAGTGCCGCTGCACGAAGATATGGTCAGCGACGTCCGGCCGGCCCTGCTCGTGCTTCTCGGAGCGGTAGCGTTCGTTCTTCTCATCGCCAGCGTGAATGTGGCCAATCTCGCGCTCGCCCGAACATTTGGCCGCCAAAAAGAAATTGCAATTCGCACTGCGCTGGGCGCGAGTTCGACTCGCGTGCTGCGGCAGATTCTTACCGAATCTGTAATGCTGGCGCTCATAGGCGGGGCGCTCGGCCTGACATGGGCTCATGCCGGCATTCGGCTGATCACCGCGTTTCTCGCTGACAAGTTACCTCACTCGATTGCCGTTGGGTTGGATGGCGAGGTGCTCGCCTTCACCGCCGCGATTTCCCTGGGTGCGGGGATTTTGGCAGGCGTTCTGCCCGCTATACGTTTAACCCGGGCAGACGTGAGCCAGTCGCTGAAACAAGGCTTAGGACGCACCGATGCGGATTCGAGCGGACATCGTACCCGCAGCATTCTGGTCGTATCAGAGGTTGCTCTCTCGCTCATCCTGCTGGTCGGTGCGGGCCTGATGATCCGCAGCTTTCAGCGCCTGCACGGAGTGAATCCGGGATTTGATTCACACGGTGTTCTGACCATGACCGCAATGGTCTCTCGGGCGAAATTTGTCCAGCCTGCACAGCAGATCATCTTCTTCGATCAGGTGCTGCAGCGAGTGAGAGCCTTGCCCGGGGTCGAATCCGCCGGCGTGGTTGACGACATTCCGCTGGACAATGGAGGCTCGCATCAGCCCATCGCGATTGAGGGCCGTCCGACTTTGCCCATGTCGGAGCAGCCCGAAGTGGATGTGCGCCTCATCAGTCCGGGCTACCTGAGCGCGATGCACATTCCGATTTTGCGGGGCCGCGACTTGAGCGAAACCGATATCGCCGGAAGGCCGGCGGCAGTCCTGATCAGCGAATCCATGGCGAAGCAGTTCTGGCCGGGAGAAGATGCGTTGGGCAAACGGCTCACCATGACCTTTTATCCCGAAGCAGTTCGCGAAGTAGTCGGGATCGTGGGCGATGTGAAGCTCGATGGGCTCGATCAGACTCGTCCCAGTGCGGCTCTTTACTTTCCCTTGGGCCAGCTTTCAACGCCGGTTAACGGAGGATGGTCGGGATTTCCGATGACGCTCGTCGTGCGTTCAAGCTCCAGTCCGCAAGGGCTGGTCTCCGCCGTATCGAATGCCGTGCACAACGTCGATCGCGAGATGCCCTTGCGTGACATTCTCACCATGGACGACTTGGTCGCGAATTCTCTGACGCAGCAACGCTTCAACATGTTATTGCTGGGCGCATTCGCCGGGCTCGCCTTGCTGTTGGCCGGAGTAGGCATCTACAGCGTGCTGTCTTACAGCGTGAAGAGAAGCGTGCGCGAAATTGGAATCCGCTTGGCTTTGGGAGCGCAACTGGGCGACGTTCTTCGCATGGTCGTTTTGGAAGGAATGAAGCCCGTCTTGCTCGGCGCCGTGATTGGAACTGCCGGTGCACTCGCGATGGGGCGTCTCTTGTCGAGCCTCATTTTCGAGGTGAGGCCAACGGACCCCGTCACATTTCTTGCCGTGACACTTTTGCTGGCCGCGATCGCACTCGTGGCCAGCATCCTTCCGGCTTATCGCGCAACCAAGGTCGATCCCATGGTCGCGCTGCGCTACGAATAGACGAACAGAAAGGAGACCAAAGATGAGTGCGCTGCTGCAGGATGTTCGCTATGCGTTCCGGCAACTGCGAAAGAACCCGGGTTTTACGGCGGTGGCACTACTTACCCTGGCCCTGGGTATTGGCGCGACCACGGCGATGTTCAGCCTGGTCGATCGTATTCTGTTTCGCGGCCTCCCTTACCCACAAGATCATGAGTTGGTTTCAGTCGGCGTCGTTGCGCCCATCATCGACGGCGAATTTCTTTTTGCGTCGAATTATCTGGGATGGCGAGATCATCAGACTCCGTTTATCAATTTCACTTCATCGACCGGCGTTCAGGATTGCGATCTTACTGACGAACATCCGGTGCGCCTGGCCTGCGGTGCGGTCGCCTCTACCTTCTTGCCCACGTTTGGTGTTCAGCCAATCCTGGGCCGTAATCTCACATGGGAAGAGGATCGTCCCAACGCGCCCAAAGTCGCCCTACTCTCCTACGGGCTTTGGCAGGATCGTTTCGGAGGAGACGGCATGGTCCTGGGCCGTACCATCTCGCTGGACGGACGACCAACGGAAATCCTGGGAGTGCTGCCTCGCGATTTCGAGTTTCCTACGTTAGCCCGCGTCGGCATCTTGGTGCCGGAGGCACTGGACGAGTCGATTGTGCAGCGAAATCTAATGGGGCCTGTTGTTCGGGTATATGGCCGGATGAAGCCCGGGCTCAGCGTGGAGCAGGCCGCGGCGCAACTCCAGCCGCTCTTTCGATCTTTTGTGGAATCTGCCCCACCGCCTTTCCGCAAGGTGTTGCGGCTGGCGGTACGTCCCATTCGCGACTTGCAATTCCATGATTATCGGCGGGCGGCGTGGCTTTTGCTGATGTCAGCACTGGCGGTGCTCTTGATTGCCTGCGCCAATGCCGCCAACTTGGTATTGGCTCGCAACGCCGGCAGGCAGCATGAACTGGCAATCCGCGCCGCCATCGGAGCAGGTCGCGCGCGTTTGTTCCAGCAGCGATTCACCGAGAGCGTTCTCCTTGCCCTCATCGGTGGGATTGCAGGTACCGCGCTCGCCTTTGCTATTGTGCACATTTTTGCGGTTCTAGTTCCCACCGGAATCCCGCGTCTGTCCGAGGCGACAGTCGATGGCAGGGTGCTGCTGTTTTCAATCATGGCGTCGCTCGCGTCGGGAATACTTTTCGGAACCATGCCAGCTCTGGAAACTCCAGCGGCCCAGACGCTGGTTGTCAAAGCAACTTCCGGCTTGCGGCGAAGCTGGCTCCGACAATGGTTCCTCGTTGGCCAAGTATGGATGACTGTCGTTCTTCTGGCCAGCGCCATGTTGTTCGTGCGCAGCCTGCTAAGGTTGCAATCCGAATCTTTGGGAATGAACACGGAAAACATCGTGACCGGGGACATCACGTTGGGAGCGTCCAAATATTCCGCCCCTGCCCAGCGGCTGGCATTTCTTGAACAACTCGAACGCAAGCTGAAAGACCTTCCCGGCGTGCATGACGTGGCTTTAAGCGACTCGCTCCCGCCCAGCCCTACGGCTCGCACGGTGCCCTTTGTGGCAGTGCAAGCCGAAGGGCACCCCCCGCTCGCGCCAGAGCAGGGCATTGGTGGCATCGTGGGATGGAGATCGGTTACGCCCGATTATTTTTCGATACTGAATATTCCAGTGTTGCGAGGCCGTGCCTTCAATGAGGCCGACCGCAACGCCGGCGTATATTCACTCATCGTGAACCAGGCCTTGGCGCAAGGCCTTTTCCCCGGCGAAGATCCTCTGGGGCGGATCGTTCACCTTCCCCAAGGCGAAGGCATCGCCGACGCCGTATTCAGAGTGATCGCAGTGGCCGCTAACGCGCAAAACCAAGGCCTCGGAGGCCGCGTCGGCCCCGAGTATTACCTTGTGCGCCGGCACGCAGCGGACGACCCGATCTTTCGTTATCCGGAGTCCCAACACATCAGCATCCTGATTCGCAGTGCAGTGGGCGTGCAAACCGTAACGCAGGAATTGCGTGACAGCGTCGCAACGTTGGATTCGACCTTGCCGGTGGATGTCAATACGCTTGGGCAAAGCGTCGCCCAACTGGCGGAGCGTCCGCGTTTGAGTGCGGCGTTGCTCTCACTATTCGCCGGCATCGGCCTGCTCCTGACTGCAACCGGGATCTATGGGGTCGTCTCACTTGCAGTGAATCAGCGCACGCAGGAGATCGGCGTCCGCATGGCGCTGGGAGCGACGTCAACGGGTGTCATCCGCATGATGGTGTGGCAAGCGTCCACGTGGATCGTCTTCGGGACCGTAGGGGGAATTCTCGGCTCCTTGATCGTAGCCCGGTGGATCGGTTCTTTGCTGTTCGGCATCCGCGCTACCGACCCTGCCACACTGGCCGAAGCCGCATTGCTGCTTGTGGCGGTTGCCCTGTTTGGCGCGTGGGTGCCCGCGCGCCGTGCCGCAAAAGTTGATCCCATGGTCGCGCTGCGCTACGAGTAAGGAGCGATTCACATGAATGGAATTTTCCATGATCTGCTTTTCGCGGCGCGGCAGTTGCGCAAGAGCCCAGGCTTTACCGCTGTCGCGGTGATCACACTGGCTCTCGGCATTGGCGCAAATACCGCCATCTTCACCGTGGTGAACGGACTCCTGCTGAAGATGCTTCCGGTCCGCGAGCCGCAGCAGTTGGTTGTCGTGGGCGATCCGGCGGAGGCCAACGATCGCAACAATGGAACGCCCAGCACAGACATTTTTTCCTATCCGCTGTACAAGGAATTGCGCGACCGGAACTCGGTTTTCTCCGGACTCAGCGCGGCTGCCAGCGATCATCACGTTGAAGTGGATGCAGGACAAGGCCAACTCCCGGACGAAAAGATTACCGGGCGCATGGTGAGCGGGAACTATTTTGCAGTGCTTGGCGTCGAGCCAGCCGCGGGACGTGTTTTCTCCGACGCGGACGATACCACCGAGAGCGCCAACCCGGTAGTCGTCCTTGGTTATGAATACTGGAAGCGCAAGTTCGCGCTTTCCCCCACCATCATCGGCAAGGACATTCGCCTGAACGGGTTTCCGTTTACCGTCGTGGGTGTGGCGCCGCCAGGTTTCGACGGCGATGTTGTCGGCGAGCGCATGGCTCTGTTTGTTCCGTTGAGCATGCAGCCGCAGATCGTTCGAGGACGTCACTGGCGCACCGCGAGGAATAATTCCTGGCTGTCGCTGATCGGGCGCTTGAACCCGAACGTGAGCCCTGCCCAGGCTCAAGCCAATCTCAACTTGGTGTTTCAGCAGGCACTGAAGGGAGATTACGGGGCGGCGCTTACATCCGACGATCGCAACTCAATACGCAATGCTCAAATCAAAGTGGCCGCGGGCGGAGGAGGAGTATCGAGCCTTCGCAGCGACTATCGAATTCCGCTGCTTCTTCTGATGGGCATTGTCGGCCTGGTGCTGCTGATTGCTTGCGTAAACGTCGCCAACCTGTTGCTTGCCCGCGCCGCAAGCCGTAGTCGCGAGATTGCCGTCCGCCTTGCCATCGGCGCCAATCAGAGACGATTGTTGCAGCAACTCCTTACCGAGAGCGTGCTGTTGGGGCTTCTCGGCGGTTTCGCCGGTTCGCTTCTAGCGATCTGGGGCGTAAAGCTACTGGTCCAGCTTCTCGGATCCGGTACAACACTTTCCCTTTCTCCCGACTGGCGCGTGCTCGCGTTCACGATCGTAGTTTCCTTGCTGACCGGAATCGTCTTCGGCCTTGTGCCGGCGTTACAGACTCTGAAAGTGCGGGTGGCGCCCGCGCTGAAAAACGCGGCACGGTCAACTCCAGAGGCGGGCGCTCGCTTTAGCTGGGGCAAGGGATTGATCGCCGCCCAAGTCGCGCTCTCGCTGTTGGTTCTCTTCGCCGCGGGATTGCTGGTGCGCAGCCTGCAAAAATTGATGACGCAGAGCTTTGGCTACGACCGCACTCATCTCGTCATCGCGCGTCTTGACCCTACGGCCTCGGGCTACAGTAAAGAGGGCATGAAGCTGCTGGCCCAGCAGCTTGTCGCACGCCTCGCCTCCACGCCCGGCGTGCGCGGCGTCACCTACTCCAAGAACGGCTTGTTTGCTGGCAGTGAATCTGCCGATGGCATTATCGTGCCCGGCTTCAATGCGGGCAGTGACCGCGATCGAATCGCAAATGAAGATTTTGTTGGGCCGGATTACTTCT
Organism: uncultured Acidobacteriaceae bacterium; assembly: GCA_963708335.1. GTDB lineage: Bacteria > Acidobacteriota > Terriglobia > Terriglobales > Acidobacteriaceae > Sulfotelmatobacter. Next base: position 2,322,581 of record OY970205.1, read on the forward strand.
CAGTGGTTGGTATTCCTATTCTCAGGGGACGTGGCATCGAAGCGCAAGACACCTCGACTTCCATGCGCGTGGCCGTGGTGAATGAAGCGATGGTCAAGCACTTTTTCGCGGGACAGGACCCGATTGGGCGCCAATTTAAGATCGACGATACGGATTGGCTCGACAAGCCGATTACGATCGTCGGCATTTCTCACGATGCGAAAGACCATGGCAGCGCAATCCGCGAAGAGGTGAAGCCGCGTTTTTACCTTGCGTTCCAGCAGGTACCCGACCCCAGCCAAATCGTCCTCGAGGCGCAAGTCAGCGGTACACCTTCGAGCGCGACCGCGAACCTGCTGGGCCAAATCAAAGGCGCCGATTCTCGACTGCCAATCGGGTTCATCGAGACGCTCGATCATCTGGTCACTGGAAGTGCGGGCGACCAGATCGCACTGGCCAAGCTCTCGACGTTTTTTGGAGTGTTGGCCCTGCTTCTGGCCTGCGTCGGGCTTTACGGCGTCATGTCCTATACCGTTGCCGCCCGCACGCGCGAAATCGGCGTGCGCATGGCGCTAGGTGCGCGGCGGAGCGATGTGCTGGGACTCGTGCTTCGCGAAAGCATGCTGCTGGTGGCCATCGGTCTGGTGGCCGGAATTCCTCTCGCGCTGGCCAGCACCCGCGTCCTGCACAGCTTCCTGTTCGGGTTGAAGAGCACCGACCCGCTGTCTTTGATCGCGGTCATTGTTCTTCTGGGAATTGTCGCGGCCGTCGCGGGATTCATTCCGGCGCGTCGCGCCGCCAGGATTGATCCGATGGTCGCGTTGCGTTACGAATAAAAATTTCTGAGCCGGAGTAAAGATGATTCAACTGAAAAATATCGAACGCAGCTACAAGGCCGGAGTGGCACAAACCTGGGTGCTCCGCCGCGTGAATCTTGAGATTCGCGAAGGGGAATTCATCACCATTATGGGCCCTTCAGGAGCGGGAAAATCTTCTCTACTCAATGTGTTGGCGTTGCTCGACGACGCCTGGCAGGGCGAGTACTGGTTTCGCGAAGACGCGGTCCACCAGATGAAACGCAAGCAACGCGCCGAACTGGCCAAGCGCAATATCGGCATGGTCTTCCAGAGTTATCACCTGCTCGATGACCTCACCGTTCAGGAAAACATCGATCTGCCGCTTTCCTACAAAGACATTCCGCGCGGCCAGCGACAGAGTCTTGTGGCCGACACTTTGGATCGATTTCAGATTGTTGCCAAGAAGGATTTGTATCCCAGCCAGCTCTCGGGAGGCCAGCAACAGCTGGTGGGAATCGCACGTGCCGTCATCCACAAACCGCCGCTCTTGCTGGCCGACGAGCCGACGGGCAATCTTCATTCCGGCCAGGCTAAGGAGATTATGGAACTTTTTCGTGGACTGAACCAGCAAGGAACCACGATCGTGCAGGTCACTCACTCAGAGACCAATGCCAGCTATGGAAGCCGCACGATTCAGCTGCGAGACGGATGGTTGGTGGGGGATACGGCGAATCCCAGTCTCACGCCGTCAGCGGAGGTCAACGCATCGTGAGGCCCTTCGTTTACAGTTCCATCAAATGGTTGACGACAGTCTTGTTTCTGTGCGCAGTTTTCGTTGCGAGCATTGCTGCGCAGAATACGGCTCCTGGAAGCTCATCCGGGACGGCTTCCATCGCGCCGCAACCCGCGATACCGCTGCAGTATGAAATGCCGAAGTCGCACAATCCGCTCAATGCCTACGAGCCAGACCAAGTTCCGGAGCCGGTGCTGGCGAACTCCCCGCGCCTCGAACAATTGGTGCGCGACGGCCAGCTCTATCTTTCGCTGAAAGACGCGATCGATCTCGCCCTTGAAGACAATCTGGACTTGGCTATTGCCCGCTACAATCTGCCGATTGCGAACACCGATATCTTGCGTACCCAAGCGGGAGGATTTTTTCGCGGCGTGAATACCGGAGTCGTCCAAGGTACACCTGGCGGCGGCGTGGGTGGATTCGGAACCGGCGCTCCCGGAGCCGGTGCTGGCGGCACCACCGGTGGCGCAGGGGGCGCTGGAGCCGGCGCTTCGGGCCTGGTACAGTCCACGCTCGGTACCGGAACCGCTGTATCGTCCTACGACCCACTCATTAACCTCCAGGGCGGCGAAGAGCACCAAACTACGCCCTTGGCGAACCGTCAGATTTATGGCGTGCCATTGCTGCAGCTGAATACCGGTCAGGTCAACGCGGCGTTCACGCAGTCTTTTGCCACGGGCACGACCGTCAATTTCAGTTTCAGCAATGCGCGGCAAACGACCAATAGCCCATTCTTTAATCTTTCTCCCTCGCTCACTTCGCAGTTTCGCTTCCAGTTTCAGCAGGAGTTGCTCGCGGGCTTCGGCTTCGGGCCGAACCTGCGCTATTTGCGGATCGCGCGGAACAACAAAAAGATCTCCGACATCGCCTTTAAAGACCAGGTGATTGCCACCGTTACCCAGATCGAAAATATTTATTGGGACCTGGTCAGCGCCTACGAGCAGACGCGCGTGAACGAGCAGTCGTTTTCCTTCGCGCAGCAGACCCTCGAGAACACTAAGAAGCAATTGCAGTTGGAGAGCGTTCCGGCCATGGACGTCATGCGCGCCGAGGCGGAAGTTTCACGCCGCGATCAGGATTTGACCGTGGCCCGCACCAGCCTCCAGCTTCAGGAAACTCTGATGAAGAACGCGATCACCAAAAGTCTGGACGATCCCGTTCTCGAAGCCATGCGCGTGATTCCCACGGACCGGCTGCAAACCGTCGAGAAACAGGTCAGCGTCGAGGCGAGCGCACCCATTGCCGACTTGATCTCTACTGCCCTGCACGCCCGGCCCGAACTCGCCGAAACGAATATCGACCTGGTCAACCGCCAGATTAGCCGCCGCGCCGCTAGCAACGCTCTGCTGCCGTCGCTCTCCTTGGTTGGCTTCTACGGCGGTTACGGGCTCGCCGGACCCCTGAATCCCACTTACAATCTCGGTCAGAATATTTCAAGCGTTCCGGGAGATTTTGTTGGCGCCATGCAAAACGCTTTCAACAACACTGCGCCCGATTACTACCTGGGACTAAACCTGAACATTCCCATCCGAAATCGAGTTGCCAAGGCGGATCAGTACCGCTCCGAACTGGAATATCGCCAGGCGGAATTGCGCATGGAGCAGCTGAAGAAGCAGGTTCGCATCGAAGTGCGCAATGCCCAGTATGCTCTTGACCAGACTGGCGCCCGAGTTCAGGCCGCACGCAAGGCTCGAGACCTCGCCCAGCGTACTTTCGACATCACAAAAAAAGAACAGGAACTGGGCTCGGGGTCGACCTACCAAACTCTCTCGGCTCAGCGCGACCTCGCGCTGGCGGAACTCGACCTGGTCAGCGCCCAGACCACCTACGAAAAGGCCAAAGTTGAGCTGGATCGCACCACCGGCGCAACCTTGGAGCATAATGGCATACTGTTGCAGGATGCCATTACTGGCGTAGTGTCCCGCCAGTCGCCGTAAATCCGTATGCCGACCACGGCCAAATCCGAAGTGGAGCTGTCGGCTCTCAGGCACGAGTCGGGCGCAGCTCGCGTTCTCGCCGCCGACGACCAGGAGCACATCCTGGAAGCTCTGGAGTTGTTGCTTCGCCCGCAAGGCTACAAGGTCGACAAAGTTCGTTCGCCCGCCCTGGTTCGCGAAGCCTTCGCCAGCAATTCTTACGATGCCCTGCTGATCGATCTGAATTACACGCGGGATACGACCTCCGGCCAGGAGGGTCTCGATCTGCTCTCGCAGATCGTCTCACTCGATGCCACCATTCCGGTGATCGTGATGACAGCATGGGCGAACGTCGAATTGGCGGTGGAAGCCATGCGCCGCGGTGCGCGAGATTTCGTTCAGAAGCCATGGGAGAACGAACGGCTGCTCTCGATTCTGCGCACCCAGGTCGAACTTCATCGCGCCTTGCAGCGGGCAGCTCGTTTAGAGGCGGAAAACCGCTTGCTTCGTGCCGAGGGCCGTCCGGAATTCATCGCAACCGCGCCAGCTATGCAGTCCGTGCTCGAAACCATTGCACGAGTGGGCCCGTCGGACGCGAACGTGCTGATCACGGGCGAGCATGGAACCGGAAAAGAAATTGTCGCTCAAACGCTGCACGCATTGTCGGCGCGAACCTCGCGCGCCCTGGTCGCGGTGAACACGGGAGCGATCCCCGACGGCGTCTTCGAGAGCGAGTTATTCGGCCACGTGAAGGGCGCTTTCACCGATGCCCGCACCGATCGCATAGGTCGTTTTGAACTCGCGGATGGCGGCACCATCTTTCTCGACGAGATCGGCAATGTTCCCCTTCGACAGCAGGCGAAACTGCTGCGTGTTCTGGAATCGGGCGAAATCGAGCGCGTAGGATCGTCGCGCTCCCGCCGCGTGAACGTTCGCGTGCTCTCCGCCACCAACAGCGATCTGTCAGCCGCTTGCGCCTCCAGCCAGTTTCGCGAAGATCTTCTGTTTCGCCTGAATACAGTGGAGATCCACCTGCCCGCGCTGCGCGAACGCCGCGAAGATATTCCCGCGCTGGCCGCGCATTTTCTCGCCCGCTACGCCGCCCGCTATCGCCGTCCCGTGCAGGGCTTCGATCCCGCGGCCTTGCAGGCGCTGATGCAGTACGCCTGGCCCGGCAACGTCCGCGAACTGGAACACACCGTCGAACGCGCCGTTCTAATGTGCCGCACCAGCGAAATTCAGCCTGCCGATTTGGCGCTCAGTTCGCAACGCCCTTCCACCCAGGGTCTCGAAGACCTGAGCCTCGAGGCGGTGGAAGCGATGCTGGTTCGCAAAGCTCTGCAGCGTTACCAAGGCAACGTCAGCCAGGCTGCTGAAGCGCTGGGGCTCAGTCGCGGCGCGTTGTACCGGCGGATGGAGAAGTATGGCGTCTAGCGCGCCGGCGCCGAAACCTGCATCGCGGCCGCGAAAACGAGTTCGCCTCCTCTATGAACATCGCGTCAATCTCTACTGCTTCCTGGTTGCGCTTCCCGGCCTGATCGTAAGCATCATCCTGGTCTGGATGCAGTCCTGGACCCTCGAATCGCGGCTCGCCCTCATCGCCCTCGAACTGTTCATCTGGTGGCTGTTAGCCCTGGCGCTGCAGGAACAGACCACGCGTCCGCTGCAAACGTTGGCCAACGTGATCGGCGCCTTGCGTGAGGAAGATTATTCTTTTCGCGCGCGCAACGCCGTCGCCGAAGACGCCCTGGGAGAACTTTCGTTAGAAGTGAACGCCCTCGCCGACATGTTGTCGGATCAAAAGATTCGCGCGATCGAAGCTACGGCGTTGCTGCAGCGTGTGGTCGACGAGATCGATGCTCCCCTGTTCGCTTTCGATCCCGCTTCTTTGTTGCGCTTAGTCAATCCTGCGGGTGAGCACCTGTTGCGCCAATCGCAGGCCCGGATGCTTGGCCGAAGCGCGGCCGACTTGAAATTACAAAAATGCCTGGAAGCGGACAATGAAAGCCTGGTCGAACTTGATCTCAAGGACTCTCAGGCACGATGGCTGCTGCGCCGCAGTTCGTTCCGTCAGAATGGCGTGCCGCATACCCTGGTAGTTCTCTCCGACGTAAGCCGCGCGTTGCGCGAGGAAGAGCGCAGGGCCTGGCAAAGGCTGATTCGCGTCCTGGGCCACGAACTGAGCAACTCCCTTGCCCCCATCAAATCGATTGCGGGAAGCCTGAACTCACGGGTGTCGTCAACCGAGATGGATAACGACGTGCGCCACGATCTGCAACATGGCTTGGAGATTATCGAGGCGCGCTCCGCCTCACTGCATCGCTTTCTGGAAGCCTATCGCCGCCTGGCGCAAATGCCGGCTCCCGTTCTTCGAGATGTCGACCTGCCAAGGCTTGTGGCCCGCGTTGCCAGCCTTGAAACTCGAATTAAGGTCTGTGTGCAATCCGGGCCCGCCGTTGTCTTTGTCGCCGATCCCGACCAGCTTGAGCAGATGCTGATTAATCTTGTCCGCAATGCGGCGGATGCAGTTCTCGAACTTTCGCCGGATCGAACCACGTCCAACAACCTGCCCTCGGATTCGAGTTCAAGCGTCAATGGAGATCGGGTGAGGGTACGATGGGACGTTACGGAAGCTGATGTGAATCTGCTGATCGAAGACAATGGCCCAGGCCTGCTCAACCCGGCCAATGTCTTCACGCCGTTTTACACGACAAAACCCAGCGGAAGCGGGGTCGGACTCGTCTTGTCGCGTCAAATCGCCGAGGCTCACGGCGGGAGAATCGAAATCTCGAATCGAAATGGTGAGCGCGGCTGCCTGGTGAAAGTCGTGCTGCCGAGAACGCCGCAGCAACAACGCTAAGCCGCTGTGGAGGGGCCCTCTAAGACTCATTCTCTTTGCGCGGGTCGCCGCCGGGATTTTTGTGTTGCCGCTGCATTGCGTCAAACTGCTGGCCTTGATGCACCGGCTCTCTTCCCGGGTGATCCTAGGTCCTGCGACCTGTCGCGCTCAGGTTCTGGCTTGTTGGAGTTCTTCGGCTGGCCATAGCGGTAAAATCGGCCTTAGCCAAATGGACGCGCAAACTTCGACAAACCTTGCATTCCAGCGAAGCATCCTAAACTGTCTCGACGAGGAGGACTTTAGAGTGGCGAAATGCGAAGTTTGTGGGAACGAATATGACAAGACTTTCGAAGTAGTCGCGGGTGGTGCGCGCCATACGTTTGACAGCTTTGAATGTGCGATTCAGGCCGTCGCGCCGTCCTGTGAGCACTGCAATTGCAAGGTCATCGGCCACGGAATCGAAGTAGCAGGCCGCTTCTTTTGCTGCGCACACTGCGCCAAGGCCGCTACATCCGCTAACGTAAAGGATCGGGCCGCGTAAGTGGCGCGTCAGGCTGAACTGCCGTTAATCGCCCGATCTGGGATGGACAATCATGAAGCTCGTTTCCAAAACACCGAAGCGTGCGCCGAGCAAGTCCAATGGCGCTGCACTGCCTGAAGTTGCTATGGCCTTAAACACAATCACCGGCCTCCGTGAAGCTGCCAGCGACTGCAAAGGTTGCGACCTGTGGAAGAACGCGACGCAAACTGTGTTTGGGGAAGGCCCATCGAAGGCACAAATCATGTTTGTCGGCGAACAGCCGGGAGATCAGGAAGATCGCGAGGGGCATCCGTTTGTCGGGCCTGCGGGGAAGTTGCTCGCGCAGGCCCTGCAGCAAGCCGCGATCGAGCACGCAAAAGTTTACGTGACCAACGTGGTGAAACATTTTAAATGGGCGGCCGCGGCGCGCGGCAAGAAACGTATTCACAAGAAGCCTCGCTACTCTGAAATTCATGCCTGCCGTCCCTGGCTTGATGCCGAATTGCGAGTGGTGAAACCTCAAATTCTGGTATGTCTGGGCTCCACCGCAGCCCAGTCGTTACTAGGTCGAAATTTCAGCGTGATGCGCCAGCGCGGACAGCCGATCAAATCTCCTCTCGCCCCGATTGTGATTGCCACGGTCCACCCGTCGTCCATTCTGCGAGCGCCCGATTCGGATGCTCGTCATCTGCAGATGGAAGCATTCGTCAATGATCTTAAAGTTGTTGCTGAATACGCCAGAAAGGCAGAAGCAGCGTAGAAGATTGCCCAGTCGAAGCGCGTAGGTCAATTTGGTCCTTCACGATGTCGAAATCCATGCCGGTTCGAAATAAAAAGTTCGCAGAATCGGAGCGCGCGGATGTGATCGTTGTCGGCGCTGGCGTTGCGGGCCTGATTGCTGCCTCCGAACTCGCTGAGGCTGGCCTCTCTGTCATCATTCTCGAAGCACGCGAACGCATGGGCGGCCGCATTTACACCCTGAACGATCTGGAACAGCAATTCCCCATCGAACTGGGAGCCGAGTTCATTCACGGGCGTCCGCCAGAAATTCTGAATGTGCTCCAGAAGAACGACATCTCCATCAGCGAAGTCGATGGCGACAATTTCTGTGTCCAAAACGGCAAGCTCTCGTCCTGCGACTTCTTTTCCGAGGTCGATGAAATCCTGCAGCGGATGAACGACAAAGAACCCGACGAATCGTTCGCAGATTTCCTGCAGCGCTGCTGCCCTCATGCATCGAAAGAGACCAAGGAGCACGCCCTGGGTTATGTCGCCGGCTTCAATGCCGCAGATCCAGCACAAGTCAGCGTGCACTGGCTGTTTCGCCAGATGAAGGCTGAAGAAAAAATTGAAGGCGACCGTGCATTCCGGCCGCAGGGCGGATATTGGTCTCTGCTCGATTTACTTCAAAAGCGCGCAACCAAGGCGGGAGTCCGCGTCCGCACGAATACGGTCGTACAGCGAATTGTATGGCGTGCCGGCAGCGTTTCGACCGATGCGGTGTGGGGCAAACAATCCGTTTCGCTACGCGCCAGCCGCGTCCTGGTGACAGTTCCGCTTGGAGTGCTGCAGGCTCGCCCCGGCGAACCGGGAGCAATCGAATTTTCTCCAGCCCTGCCGCAGGAAAAATTGGATTCGATTTCCGGAATGGAGATGGGCAAAGTCATGCGCGTCGTTCTCCATTTTAAGGAGCGCTTCTGGGATCGAATTCAACCCTCCGCCAGTCCCAACAAAACTTTGTCGGAAATGAGTTTCCTGTTTTCGCAAGATGAATGGTTCCCCACGTGGTGGACCTCCATGCCAGATCGATCTCCGGTCATTACCGGATGGGCACCATGGCAATCAGCCGAAAAGCTCCGGTCAGGTGGCATGCCCGTGTCTACGCGCGCTCTGCAATCGCTCGGCGGCCTATTGCGAGTGAGTACCGAAGAGTTGGAGCGCTTGCTGGAAATTGCTTATTTCCACGACTGGCAGGCTGATCCCTTTTCCCGAGGTGCTTACAGCTACGTGAAGGCCGGAGCTGCGGATGCTCCCGCAATCTTAAGCCGCCCGGTGGAGGACACATTATTCTTTGCGGGAGAAGCGTCGGACACAACCGGAAATAACGGCACCGTGCACGGCGCCATGGCCAGCGCGCGGCGAGCGGTCGCCGATATAACGAAGGCGGGCAACGCGAAGGCCGCAGACTAGTCGCGCTCCGTTACAGCAGGTTCAACGCCGATCGATCTTCCCGCTCCACTTGTTTCATCGTGCATTGCGAAGGTTTCTTGTCAGGACGCCAGCGCAGAAACTTCGTCCCGTGGCGAAAGCGTCCGCCGGTGAAATGATCGAATTGCACTTCCGCTACCAGCTCTGGAGCTAGTGGCTGCCACTCGGTCGAGCGCTTGGTACTCCAGCGGCTCGGTTGTCCCGGGGCCTTTCCCGTGAACCCCGGCGGTTTGATTAGCTTTTTCAGCTTTCGCGTAAGCGCTAGCCGCGCTTCTGCGCTGATGGAAGAAGTGAATCCCACGTGATCGAGTTTGCCATCCTTATTATAGAGTCCGAGCAGCAGAGACCCGACCTGCGGTTCTTTCTCCAGATAACGAAATCCTCCCACCACGCAATCCGCGGTTCGGAGCTTTTTGATCTTCTCCATCCCGTTTCGACTACCGCTCTGGTACGGAAGATCTCTACGCTTCGCGACTACTCCGTCGACTGAGGTGCCCATGTGAAACCACTTGCGGGCCACGGAAAGTTCCGCCGTATAAGGCGAAAGTCGGATCGTCGCATCATTTTTAAAATATTTGGCAGCGAATCGATCCAGCTCCTGACGCCGTTTTTCCAGCGGAAGCTCTGCCAGAGACTTGCCGTCCGCATTTACCAATAGGTCGAAAACGATGAATACACAGGGCGTCTCGCGACTCAATTTTTCCACCCGCGATGCCGAAGGATGGATCCTCATCAGCAACTGGTCGAACGACAAGTCTCCGTCCACAGGAATCACAATCTCGCCATCCAGCACAAACTTCGCCGCCCGCAGCCCGCCCAGGGCATCAACCAATTCCGGGAAGTATCTCGTGAGCGGCTTACCAGATTTGGATTGCAGTTCGATTCGCTTTTGATCGCGAAGAGCCAGACAGCGGAATCCGTCCCATTTAGGCTCGTATTGCCATTGCGGCCCGGTCGGCAGGTCCGTCGCCGGCAGAGCCTCCATCGGTGGATACGACTTGGGAATCGGCAACGACATCCGGAACTCCTACAAAACTTTTCTGAGCTCGATCCTCGAATCGTTGGATGGAAATAATAAAGAACTATGTTGCTGAGCAAATCCCTACGCCCTCAGCGAAAGGCCGCCTACGGAATCAAATGCCAACCTCTGGCACTCCGCTCGCACTCTAAGTCTAAGGAGGCTGGTCATGGCACAACGGAAATCATCTCGAAGTCGGAAATACGGCAAGGCCGCGGGGAAGAGCGTGAAGAGCGCGATGCACCGAAAGAAGCGCGGCACGCTGAAATCAGGACGCGGGGGAAAAGGCAGAAAAGTGAAGAGCCGCAAGCAGGCAATCGCCATCGGCCTTTCCGAAGCCCGCAAAAAAGGCGCAAAAGTTCCACGCAAAAAGGCTGCGTAACGACGGATCGAGTCCTGCAGCTTAGAACCTGCTCCAGAAATGTCGCTCCGCCCAAGAAGCCGGGCCGCAATTTTGAGGACAGACTCTTGTCGAACTATCTCACCTGATCGCTTTCCGAGAACCGAACTACTAATCCTGACGCCTTCGGCGGCATAAGCGTCGCCGGAGGCGTCAAACATTTTCCCGCAGCAATATCCGCTGAAGAGCGTAAGTTCCCAGCGGCAGGCCCCCTTATTCCTTCATCGGGTATAATCCGTCTCTCTCAACTAAACGAGCAACGGCGCGAAGTCCCATGGGTCACAGCGCCGCATGATTCCAATCACAGACTGCGTCAGGCGCTCGACCGCAAAATCGAAGGTCCGTCACCAGCGCTCTGACACGAGAGGATCAACTTGAAAGCCAAAAAAGGTGTGATTGGAATTCTTACTGGCGGCGGCGATGTCCCCGGGCTGAACCCCGCCATTCGCGCGGTCACCATCCGCGCGCTGCGCGAGGGCTGCGAAGTGATTGGCATCCGTCGCGGCTGGGCCGGCTTGGTCGACATCGTCCGCGAGAAGGGCTACGACAATAGCGAGAATTTCCAGACTCTGTCAGAAGATCTGGTCAACCGCACCGGACGCACTGGCGGCACGTTCCTGCATAGCTCGCGTACCAATCCCAGCAAGGTGAAGAAATCCAGCGTTCCGGTTCATCTGCAATCCACCTACAACGCCGAAAAGAACGACCTGACGCCGGAAGTGTTGAAGAACCTGGACTGGCTTGGCATCGACTACCTCATTCCCATCGGCGGCGACGACACCCTCAGTTACGGCGTGCGCCTCTACCAGGAAGGCGTGAAAGTGGTCGCCATTCCCAAGACCATGGACAACGATGTTCCCGGCACCGACTACTGCATCGGCTTCAGCACCGCTGTCACTCGCACCATCGCCATGACCAACAGCCTGCGAACCAGCGCCGGTTCGCACGAGCGATTCCTGGTGCTCGAAGTCTTCGGCCGCTACGCCGGATTCACCGCCATGCTGCCCACCATGGCCGGAGCCGCGAACCGATGTGTGATTCCAGAGCACCAGTTCGATATCGAGCGCCTCACCGAACTGCTGGTCTCCGATCGCGACAAGAATCCCAGCCACTACTCCGTCGTGCTGGTTTCCGAAGGCGCCATGTTCCAGGGCGGAGAAATGATTTTCGAGGCCGAGACTACCGACGCCTTTGGACACAAGAAACTCGGCGGTATTGGCGATCTCGTCTCCGAAAGACTGAAAGAACTTTCACCCAAATACAACAAAGGAAAAACCATCGAGGTCATCAATCAGAAGCTCGGATATCTAGTGCGCTGTGGCGATCCCGATGCCATCGACTCCATTGTGCCGATGGCGTATGGCAACCTGGCCCTGGATTTACTCCTGAGCAGGATTCACGGACGGTTAGTCGTTCTCAGAAATGGACGGTATGACAACTTGCCCATCGACACCGTCACTGCGTCGAAAAAAGTGGTGAATGTAAAAGACCAGTATAATGTCGACCGCCTCCGACCGCACTACAAGAGCTTCGAAATGAAGCCGCTTTTCATCATGACCAGCGAGTCGGGATAAAGAAGTGTGTGTTCCGGGCAGTTCGGATTCTTTTCATCATTCTGTAAGTCCCGCGACCAGCGTCCGGCATCAAAAACCTTTAAGCTTGATGCTGGAGGTCCTCTCCCGTGACAACCGAATCCGCAATTCTCGACACACGCCAAACCGTCAGCCCGACTGAAACTCCCACGCCTCTCACTCGTGAAGAACTTCGCAAGATCCACGCGTACTGGAGCGCCTGCAACTATCTGTCGGTCGGCATGATCTACCTCCGCGCGAATCCTCTTTTACGCGAACCATTGAAGCCGGAGCACATCAAGAATCGGCTCCTCGGCCATTGGGGCTCCGATCCTGGGCAATCCTTAATTTGGGTGCACTTGAATCGCCTCATCAAGAAATACGACTTGAACGTGTTGTACATCTCCGGCCCAGGCCACGGCGCTCCGGCCACCCTTGCGAACAGCTACCTCGAAGGCTATTACTCCGAAATTTATCCCGACAAGAGCCGGGATGAAGCCGGCCTGCTTAAGTTCTTTCGCCAGTTTTCATTCCCCGGAGGCATCGGCTCGCACTGCACACCGGAGACGCCGGGCTCCATTCATGAAGGCGGCGAACTAGGCTATTCCATTTCCCATGCGTATGGAGCGGCGTTCGACAATCCCGATCTCATCGTTACCGTCGCCATCGGCGACGGCGAGGCAGAGACTGGTCCGCTTGCGACCTCGTGGCATTCCAACAAGTTCCTGAACCCGATTCGTGACGGCGCCGTCTTGCCCATACTGCACCTCAACGGCTACAAGATCGCGAATCCCACAATTCTCGCGCGCATTCCGCACGAAGAATTGGAGGCGCTGCTCATCGGCTATGGTCACAAGCCATATTTCGTTGAAGGCGACGACCCGCTGGCGATGCATCAGAAAATGGCTTCTACTCTCGAGCAATGCATCCTCGACATTCGTTCGCTGCAACAGCACGCTCGCGAGAGTAGCGACGCCACGCGTCCGCGCTGGCCCATGATTGTCCTGCGTTCGCCCAAAGGATGGACTTGCCCGAAAGAAATCAACGGCCACAAGGTGGAGGGTTCGTGGCGGGCGCACCAGGTTCCCGTCGCCGACCCGGTTACGAATAAAAAAGATTTGAAAATCGTGGAAGAGTGGATGCGCAGCTACAAGCCCGAAGAACTCTTTGACGCGAACGGGACGTTAATCCCCGAATTACAGGAGCTTGCCCCTTCCGGGCCGCGCCGCATCTCAGCCAATCCTCACGCCAATGGCGGCCTGCTGCGCAGAGAACTTGAGTTGCCTGACTTTCGCACTTTCGCTGTCAACGTGAAGACCCCGGGCGCGACCTACATTTCCCCCACCGAAGTCCTCGGGCACTTTCTTGCTGAAGTCATGCGCCGCAACATGAATTCGTTTCGTGTCTTCGGTCCCGATGAAACCGCTTCCAACAAACTCACCGCCATCTACGCCGCGTCGAAAAAGACGTGGGTTGCCGAGTACAAGCCGGAAGATGCCGATGGCGGCGAACTCGACGTCGCCGGCCGCGTGATGGAAATGCTCAGCGAACATACGCTCGAAGGCTGGTTTGAAGGTTACGTCCTCACCGGCCGCCATGGCCTGTTCTCCAGTTACGAGGCTTTCATTCACATCATCGATTCCATGTTCAACCAGCACGCCAAGTGGCTGGAGAAATCGAAGATGGAGCTTTCCTGGCGCGCCCCCGTTCCTTCGATTAACATCCTCATCACATCTCTGGTCTGGCGGCAGGATCACAACGGCTTCACCCATCAGGATCCCGGATTCCTGGACGTGGTTACCAATAAAAGTCCAGACGTCGTTCGTATCTATCTGCCACCCGATGCGAACTGTTTGCTGAGCGTGGCCGACCATTGCCTCCGCTCCCGTGATTACGTGAACGTGATCGTCGCCGACAAGCAGGAACATCTTCAGTATCTGTCCATGGACGACGCAGTCAAGCACTGCACCAAAGGCATCGGCATTTGGGATTGGGCTTCCAGCGATGACGGCGCCGATCCTGACGTGGTGATGGCCTGCGCCGGCGATATCGCAACCATGGAGTCCCTGGCGGCCGTCGCAATTCTAAGAGAACGCTTCCGTGATTTGAAAATCCGCTTCGTAAATGTCGTCGATCTCTTCCGGCTTATGCCAGCCAGCGAACATCCGCACGGACTTTCCGATCGCGATTTCGATTCTCTCTTCACCACCGACAAGCCAGTCATCTTCAACTTCCATTCCTACGCCTCGCTGATTCACAAACTCAGCTACCGCCGCAAGAATCATGAGAACATTCATGTGCGCGGCTACAAAGAAAAAGGAAACATCAATACTCCGCTCGAACTTGCCATCATCAATCAGATCGACCGTTTCGATCTCGCGATCGATGTTATCGATCGCGTTCCCCGCATGCGTTCCGTCGGCGCCCACGTCAAAGAATGGCTGAAGGACCAGATTATCGACAGCGTTAACTACGCTCACGCCGAAGGCATCGACAAAGAAGAAATCCGAAACTGGAAGTGGCCGGGGTAGAAATGGCGGAAAACTCCTCAAAGAAAAAAGACGGTCCTATCCTCGTCCTCAACAGCGGCTCGTCTTCGCTGAAGTTCGGTATCTATCGCCGTGGCGCAACTGACGAAGAGCCTTTGCTCACCGGAAGCGCCCAAGGCATTGGACGAAACAATGGCTCGTTACACATTGTTTCTGCCGATGGAAAGCCGCTGCTGCAGCGCGACTGCATTCACGAATCCCAGAGCGATGCGCTCAGCACCCTCGCTGCTGAACTCCGAAAACACACTGACGAGACTCCGGTCGCGGTCGGCCATCGCGTGGTGCACGGCGGCCCCAAGCTCCGCCAGCATCAACTCATCACGCCGCAGGTACTGGACCAATTGCGTGCCGCCACCCACTTCGCTCCGTTGCACATTCCGCAGGCGCTGAAGCTCATCGCAAACGCGCAATCGATCTTTCCTTCAGCCGCGCATTTCGCCTGCTTCGACGATGCTTTTCATCAGACCATTCCCGAAGTCGCGGCCCATTTTCCCATTCCGCAGCGCTACTTCGACGCCGGTATTCGCCGCTACGGCTTCCACGGAATTTCCTACGAATCCTTAGTGCATCATTTTGGCGCGAAACTCCCCGAGCGCGCTATCTTCGCGCATCTTGGCAACGGCTCCAGCCTCTGCGCACTCCGCAACGCAAAATCCATCGACACGAGCATGGGCCTCACTCCGACTGGCGGCATTCCCATGGCCACACGATCCGGCGACCTCGATCCCGGTATCCTGATTTATCTTCTGCGTAAGGAAAAGCTCTACGCCGACCAGCTTGAAGACTTGCTCAATCATCAGTGCGGCCTGTTCGCGCTTTCTTCCGGCGACGGCGATGTGAAAGCGCTTGAAGAACGCGCTGGCCATAACGATCCCAAAGCTTCTCTTGCCCTGGATATTTTCGCGCTCGCAATTCGAAAATCCATCGGAGCCTACATGGCCCTTCTCGGGGGCGCCGATCTTCTGGTCTTCACCGGCGGTATCGGCGAGCACAGCGATCGCATTCGTTCTGCCGCCACTCAAGGCCTGGACCAGCTTGGCCTCACTCCGGATAAGATTCAGGTCGTTCCCACTCAGGAAGAGCAGCAAATCGCCCGCCACTGCCGCGCGATGATCGCGCATGGCTACTCGTGAAGGAAGCTCGCTGCATCGGCAGCGCGAACTCCCCATGCCGTAGAATCACCTCTTGCTCCTCACCATTGAAAAGATGATCTATGGCGGCGATGGCTTGGCCCGTCTGCCTGCCGAATCCCGTGACGACGACCGCACCCGCGGCAAAGCCGTCTTCGTCCCCTTCGTTCTAGCCGGGGAAAAAATCGAGGCCACCCTCACGGAGCAAAAGCGTGGGTTCGCGCGAGCGAAGGCCGAAGCGGTCGTCGAGCCCTCTCCGCACCGTGTTCAGCCGGCCTGTCCCTACTTTGGCCGTTGCGGCGGATGCCATTACCAACACGCCAGCTACGAGCACCAGCTCGAAATCAAAAAGGAAATTCTGCGCGAGAGCTTGAGGCGCACCGCCAAACTCGATCTGCCATTCGACATCGAAGTCCACCCTTCGCCGCCGTGGAACTATCGCAACCGGTCCCGCCTCCAGGTGCAGGTGAGCCCGGAGTTCGCCATTGGATATTTCAAATTTGCCTCGCACGAACTGCTTCCGGTAGAACAGTGTCCGATCAGTTCGCCTCTAGTCAATCGCGGCATTGCGTCCCTGTGGCAGAGCGGACGCGCGGGCAAAGTTCCCCGCGGAGTGCGCGAGGTCGAGTTTTTCGCTAACGCAGACGATAGTCAACTTTTTCTTGAGGTCGCATGCGCCGGTGAAGCCCGTCGCGCGGCCGTCCGCGATTGGGCCGAGGAATTGTCTGCCGCACTTCCACCGATTGCTGGCGTCGTTGCCTTCCGCGAAGCCAATCCCGGCGATCGCAAGGCACGAGCCTCGGAAATTCTCGTTACCGCCGGCGTCGGACATCTGACCTATCAGACCCAGCGGGCGGCTTACCGCGTCAGCGCAGGATCTTTCTTCCAAACCAACCGCCATTTGACCGACGAACTGGTCAAGATCGTCACCGCAGGCCAATCCGGCCAACTTGCTCTTGACCTGTATGCTGGCGCGGGCCTGTTTTCCACAGCCCTGGCCGGTGACTTTCATCACGTCGTTTCTGTTGAGTCGTCACAGACATCCTCAGCCGATCTTTCCTACAATCAGCCTGCGAATGGAGAAGTAGTTCAGGCCACCACGGGGCAGTACCTGGCCCGTGCGGAAAATGCGGGGCGAGTCGGGAAGGGCACAGCTCTTCTTCATACTCCTAATAAGCCCGACCTAGCGGTGGTGGACCCACCCCGAAGTGGCCTGGGAGAACGCGTGGCGCGATTGTTGGCGACCTTGGGCGCGCCACGCGTTATTTATGTGTCGTGCGATCCAGCAACCCTGGCGCGCGACCTAGTGATGTTCTTCGCGGCCGGATACCGCGTGGAGCAAGTCCACCTGGTAGATCTATTCCCCCAGACCTACCACCTGGAAAGCGTCGTGCACCTGGGCCGATGAGACTCATGTAGCGACAGCCGCCTCGGCTGTCCTGCCGGAGCCTGCCCTGAGCGAAGTCGAAGGGGCGAAGCCCGGCGGCATAGGCAGACTGCCGCAAATAGCGCCGATCGTCATGCCTCCGCCCTCCACTCCCGCCAGCCCTCCCCCCTTCCGCTTCAAAGCAAGCCGCCAGCCGATGCTCTGGGCCGCAGTCGCCTACTGCCTGGGCGTTGTTGCCGGGCTCTATCTGTGGCGGCCCACTCTATGGTGGGTTGTCGCCGCAGCGTGTTTCGTAACGGCCGCAGCATATTTTGCGAATCGGCGATCCGGCCTCGGATGGCTGCTGGCTCTCGGTGCCGTCT
The DNA here is from genome assembly GCA_963708335.1 of uncultured Acidobacteriaceae bacterium. Taxonomy (GTDB): domain Bacteria; phylum Acidobacteriota; class Terriglobia; order Terriglobales; family Acidobacteriaceae; genus Sulfotelmatobacter. Next base: position 2,340,050 of record OY970205.1, read on the forward strand.
TTCTGGCTGGAGCATTCCATATCCAGGCACGCGCGGCATCAACTCGCCTCGACACGGCCATCCAGCCATACGCGGATCGCCAGGAGTTGCAAATCATCGCCCACGTTACGCGCGACGGCCGCGTGCAAACGGCCGGTCTCGATGAAGTCCGGCAGACGATTGATGTCGAGACCGAACAAGTCGAGACGGAGGCACCACAGACTGCGGCCATTCATTCCGGCATCCGAATCAGCATTTACGCCCCAGGTCCGAACAACCTTGATTCAGGTACCGGCCCCGCTCCGTTTTCCATGCCGGTCTTTCATTACGGTGACCGGCTTCGGTTCTCCGCTAAGCTCCGAACGCCGCGAAATTTTCGCAACCCGGGCGCGTTCGACTATCGCGCCTATCTTGCGGACCGCAACATCGCGGCGTTGGGCTCGACAAAGCTAGAAAATGTCGAACGCCTCCCCGGCTTCTCCGGCAGCCGCATCGCATTCTGGCGCAGCCGCTTTCACCGCGCGGTCATCGCGAAGGTACATGAGCTCTGGCCTCCGCGCCAAGCCGCCCTGATTGACGCCATGGTGATTGGCGAAGAGGCCTTCATCGACCGCGACACACGCGTCGACTTTCAGCGCTCCGGCACCTATCACGTGCTGGTGGTTTCTGGGATGAATGTCAGCATCCTGGCCTTCGTCATTTTCTGGACGCTCCGCCGTCTTCGCTTCGGCGAGATCTCAGCCACTTTCCTGACGATTGCCTTCTGCGTCGCCTACGCCTTCACCACCGAGGTCGGAGCCCCCGTATGGCGCGCCACCCTGATGTGCTCAATCTATCTGGGCACGCGCCTGCTCTACCGCGACCGGGCGATGGTCAACGCGGTGGGCTCGGCTGCTCTCGGCCTTTTGATCTTCGATCCCGGTCAGCTTTTCACGGCTAGCTTTCAGATGACTTTCGTCTGCGTGCTGATCGTGGCCGCCATCGGCATCCCAATTTTGCAGCGCACTTCGCAACTCCAAAAGCTTGCGCTCTCTAACTGGAACTCGCGATCCTTTTCTGCGCTCCTGCCGCCGCGAGTCGCACAGTTCCGAGTGGACTTGCAATTCATTGCTGGGCGCCTGGCTCGGTTCGTGGGACCCGAATGGTCGGGCCGCATTGTCCGCACCGCGGCCGCGTTCTGTCTGCGTGCATCGGAGCTCCTCTTCATTTCCGCGGTCATGCAGATGGGGCTAGCTCTGCCCATGGCGTATTACTTTCATCGCGCGACTACAATCGGTTTGCCTTCCAACATCGTTGTCGTGCCCCTGACCCAGTTGATGATGCCCGCCGCCGTAGCCGCGCTGGCCTTGGGATGTGTTTCCCCGTGGCTCGCCAAACTCCCGGTGCTGCTGACCACGTTCGCGCTCGACGGCATCACTGGGACCGTGCACGGGCTAGGCTCGCTGCGACTCGGCCTCTTGCGAGTGGCTGACCTGCGCGTCGCGATGCCGTCTCTTTTCGTGATCGTCTTGGCTGCAACGGCGCTGGTACTGGCGATGTGGGCGGCGCGCCGTCGCCCTGCTGTCGTAAGCGCCGGGCTGGCGGGCATCCTTGCAGCTTCTCTCGTTCTCGCCTTCATCTCTCCGGCTGCGCGAACTCATCCCGGTGTTTTGGAAGTCACTTCCATCGATGTGGGAGAGGGCGATTCCACATTGCTGGTCACGCCTCAAGGGCGCACTTTGCTGATCGACGCAGGAGGTCCCATCAGCCCCGGAGCTTCGCAACTCGACTTTGGCGAGGACGTCGTCTCTCCCTACCTTTGGACGCGCGGCATCTCGCGCCTCGACGCAGTCGCCATCACCCACGGTCACTCCGACCACATCGGCGGCATGATCGCCATGCTCAAAAATTTCAGGCCGAAGGAACTATGGGTAGGATTATTGCCGCCGAGTTCGGCCCTCGAAAATGTGATTGCCACCGCTGAGGCCCTAGGCGTGAAAGTAGTTCGTCACTGGGAAGGCGACGAATTCGTTCTTGGGGGAGTCGGCATCCGCGTGCTGTTCCCGCCGCGCGGCTGGCCCGTCGGTGCGAGTCCGCAGAATAATGATTCGATGGTGTTGCAGATAAATTTTGTTGAGTCATCCGTCTTGCTCGAGGGAGACGCGGAAAAGAAGGTGGAACGGCGCATCGTCGCGCTGCATCATCCCGTTGCAAACCTGGTGAAAGTGGGCCACCACGGCAGTGCCAACGCCACCACACCCGAACTGATAGCCTCCGCCCGGCCCCAGTTCGCCATGATCTCGGTCGGCTCGGGCAATTCTTTCGGATTGCCGCGGACCGAAGTGCTCACCCGTCTCTCCAATGCGGGAGCCCGCGTCTACCGCACCGATCTCGACGGAGCCGTCTCCTTCTATCTTGACGGACGCACCGTCACCGCTTCTGTGGCGGCTCTTCAATAGCCTGAATTTCCGCCGTTTCGTCATCGTCGGGCGAGGTCTTAAGTCCTTCCGCGATCACGCGCCGCGCCTCCTCGGCATCTTCTTCCCGCACCAGCAGGATCATTCCGCCCAGTCCCGGGAACGCATCCTGCACCAGCGACGCCGAAGTAAGATCGCTGTCGATGCCCGCCGAATCGAGCAATCCCTTCACCACCAGCGCCTCAGGTTCGTCCTCCGAGTCAAACACCTTCACTAGTTTCTCGTTGGGATCAGGATGCGGCTGCGGCGAATTGCCAGTTTCTGCCATGACATCTCCAATTCCGGAGTCGAAACCGGATAAACGCTGGACCGATTCCGCTCCTGCATAGCCGTCGATTCTACACGACATACGTAGGGGCGGACGCATTCGTCCGCCCGCGACGCTGCGTCGCTTTCGCGATTCTCATGCTAACGCTTCTCCCTCTCCACGAATCTACAGGAATGACCCCAGACAGCACCTTTGTGTAGTTGCTTTCTCCCGTAGCTGCGGCACAATGACCGTATCCATCGGCGCAACGCCATGCCGGGTCGCGTCATCCAAGTTGATGTGGGAGAAGGGGGAGACCATGAACATTCATCACCAGCCAGGCCAGGAAACGAATTTTCCCATCGCGGACCAGGAATCTCTTCGCGAGCGCGAAGAGGAGGCCCGAAAAATCCGCCGCCTGCAAGTGATGATCAGCATGGTCATGTCCGTCATCGGTCAGGACCCCAACCTCACCGTGGAAGAAGCCTCGGAACTGGCCGCCGGAGCCAAGCGCGCCGCCTTGGCCATGTTCCCCGACAAAGAACTAGCCTACGACCTGCTCTACAAGCCACGCTTGCAAAGGCTGATGAAGGAACGGTTCAGACTGCAATAGAGACTGGCTCAGGACAAATTAGCCGGACTTGGTAAACTGCTTGTTGTAGGTTTCCACATGGTGCGGAAACAAATCGTTGTAGGGCGGATTAGTGACGCCGTTAAGATGAACTTCGATTCCTGCGTCGCCGATTTCGCGGCTGAAGTCGATGATCTGGATGCCGCCAGTGCATGTGATCGGCGCACCTCCCACTAGGGAGACCGTGAGATCCGGAGGCGACGCCCAACCATCGCGATGCTTTATGCAATACTCCTGAATTGATCTGTAAGCGGGTGTGGGCACCAGCCGGCCAGACGCGACACCCATAGGAGGATCGCCGCCCTCAAGTTCGGAGAAGCCGATGATCTCTCTATCGAGTTTAACTTCGAAGCGCATATCCAAGCCGAACGCACCACCGACTATTCATCCACCACCATATTCCGCAGAGTCCCGATTCCCTCCACGCTAACTTCAACCGCGTCCCCCGCCATCAGCGGCCCTACTCCCGCCGGCGTCCCGGTAGGAATCAGATCGCCGGGAAACAACGTCATACACTGCGCGATATGCCGGATCACCACGTCCAGCGCGAAGATGAAATCGCGAGTGTTGCCTTGCTGCCGAACATCGCCATTGACACGGGTTTCCACGCCCACTCCTGCCCAGGGATCGATCTCGTCGGTCACCAGCGGCCCCACCGGACAAAACGTGTCGAATCCCTTGGCGCGTGTCCACTGCCCGTCCTTGTTCTGCAGGTCGCGCGCCGTCACATCATTTACGCACGTGTAGCCGAGAATATATTGCCGAAGGTCCGCATCCGCCGCCGGCTGGTAGCAAGTCTTGCCGATAACAACGCCCAGTTCTCCCTCGTGATCCACGCGCTGCGAAAGCTTCGGACGCCGCACCGTTCCGCCCGGCGGCAGCAACGCCGACGTGGGTTTAAAAAAAATCAGCGGCTCCTTCAGCACCTCGTGCCCCAGTTCCGCCGCATGCTCGCGATAATTCCTCCCAACGCACACAATCTTCGAGGGCCGTACCGGAGGGAGTAGCGAAGCCTCTTCCAGCGGAATCGCCTCGATCCGTCGCGTGCGCAGGCTCTCCATGTCTCCATCGGCTTCTTCAGGCGGAGTCAGCAGGATCCGCACAATCGCGCCGCGCCCGCCCATGGACTCGACCAGCCCATACTGGACCTGGCCATTGAATTGAAATCGGCAATATTTCATCGCCATCTATCTAACCATATCTGCCCGAACGGAAGCGTAAATGCGGTAAATATTTTGCGGCTCTAGCTATCCGACGGTGAGCCTGTGCGTTCTCCGCAGGTGCGGACGCCGCATTCAACCTCGATGGAAAGTCTGTTATAGTAATGCCCCGAAGGTTCTGGGCTCGGAGGCGAAGATCCCCGAAACCGTGTCCCCTTCCGGCACGTTATGGTCTGTAGTCCGTCGCTTCAGGAGTTTCCGTTGCAGTCTGCGCCTCAGCCACTATCAGGCAAAGTGATTGCGCGTGGGTTCGCGTGCGCCGCCGCAATGTGGCTCTGTGTTCAGATCTCTGCGTTTGCGCAAATCCCCAACTTTAATACAGGGCCCGATTCATCGATGGCGCAGATCGATTTTGTGCAAATGTATCTCGACCAGATTGACCGGAACGCCAAGCAGACTGAGCACCAGCGAAAGCAAGATCAAGAGCTGATCGATTCCGGGACGGTCTCGGCACTCGATCTGCAAGCCCCCAACAAGGCGGTCGAAGAATACAACCGCGGGAACTCCGCCATGAGAGCCCAGCACACCGATGAAGCCATCAAGCACATGCGGCGCGCAGTCGATGCCTACCCAAAATTTGTGTCGGCTCACATCGGTCTTGGGCTCGCTTACCTCGACCAGGAGGACAAGCCTCACGCCCGGAGCGAGTTTGAAACCGCTGCGAAACTCGACCCCAAATTTCCGGGATCGTTCATGAATCTCGGACTCGTCGCCTTGGCCACCAACGACTTTGAGTCGGCGCAACCGCAGCTCGAGAAGGCCGCATCCCTGCATCCCAAGGATGCCCGAATTCTGACCTCCCTCGCCTATGCGCAAAATGGGAATCATCATTACCAGGAGGTTTTGCAAACCGCCAAGCTGGTTCATAGCCTGAGTCATAAAGGATTGGCCAATGTGCACTATGTGGCCGCGTCGGCGGCCATGTCGCTCAAGGATTACAGTACCGTCGCGAGCGAGTTGAGCCTATTCATAAGCGAGGACCCCACCAACCCCTTCGCTCCAGTGGCGCGCCAAAACCTTGCCATCCTCGCCCGCCATAAAATCAATGGCAACTCAAGCACTTCCACTCCAGCGCAAGCCAATACGCTGGTCGCGTCTCTTCGGCCACAGAGCCTCCCCAACACCGAGAGATTGAAGGCACAGCTGACGGCGCTTGGTCAGCAATCCGAGAGCGACAATTGCGAAGATTGCGGAACGTTGGAAGCGAGCTCTGCCCCCGAACCCGGTAGCAATGCCGCTCCTTCGGGACCGCCTACTCTTCCCTCAGGCCCCGTTCCGTTTACCATTCGCACCAACGTCGATCAGGTAACGTTGTTCTTCGCCGTCAGCAGCCATGGCCACATGGTGAACGATTTGCAGCAGTCCAACATCCGGCTGCTCGATAACAATAAGCCTCCGGAAAAGATCGAGCAGTTCGCTCCCCAGTCAAAACTTCCTCTCCGCCTGGCTCTCCTCGTCGACACCAGTGGCTCCGTGCACGATCGCTTCACCTTCGAAAAGCACGCCGCGACCAAGTTTGTAGCAAAAATGTTAAGCGGCGCCCAGGACCTGGCCTTCATTGAAGGCTTCTCTGAAGTCGCGACCATCACTCAAGATTTCACGGTGCAGCCCACCGAACTGGGGCAGGGAATTGAGAAGCTCGCAAATGGAGGAGGGACCGCGCTCTTCGATGCCGTCACGCTGGCGTGCGCGAAGCTGGGAGCCTATCCCGAAAGCGAACGGGTGGCGCGAGTGCTAGTCATCCTTAGCGATGGCGAAGACAATTCCAGCCACACCAGCCTCAGGCAGAGCATCCAGACGGCGGAGAAAACTGGCGTGACCATCTACACTGTCAGCACGCGCGAAGACCTCGGCGACAAAACCGATGCCGACCGAATTCTGGAAGCGCTAGCGGATCGGACCGGAGGCGAGGCCATGTTTCCCGGCGATATTATGACCTTGGGTAAATCTTTTGATAAACTTCGCGACCTTATTCGCAGCCGCTATTTTATTGCCTACAAGCCCGCCGATTTCCAGCCCAATGGAAGCTATCGCACCATCACAGTCATCGCCGAAAAAGGCGGCAAGCGCCTGCAGGTTCGATCGCGCAAGGGCTATCATGCGCGTCTCGCCACCAACTGAAAGTCATCCTGGTACAAATCCATCGTGGCTTTAAGGAACCGTCTCGCTGGCTTCCTCCGACCGTCCACTCTCGTTGCCGCGAACGTCCACTGAGGTGACGGAGTAGAAATAACGCTTCCCAGGCGTGACGTTCGCATCGCGGTAAGCCGGCGCCTTCACCAATTCCGTATTCACTTTCACCGGGGCGCTTCCTTCTTCGTGACGATAAACGTTGTATCCATCGAGATCGATGTCGCTGACCGGAGCCCATACCAGATCGACAAAAGGTTTCTGTCCAGGCCCCGATGACACAGCCTGCAGGCCAGAGGGTACCGCGGGCGGGGAAATATCGTGCGCGAAGACGTTGATCTCGGGCGTATCGTCGCCTTCGATCTGCGCTTCCGTCTTGTCGTCCGCCGTAATTACCGTAACCGTCTCCGCCCGGTAGTCGTAGGTCTTCTCCCAGTCAATGCTGGAATCTGTAAAGCCGAGGTTGCGTTCGTTCCCCGCCGGGACCTCGCCCACAACCGTCGACCGCAGACTCCCTTCCAGACGGCGGTATATGCGATACACATAATGCAAAGTTGGAGTAGGGCGTGTTTCCGCGGGGTCGCTTGTCCACGTCAGCACCACTCCCTCGCCTCCAACTCGCGCCTCAAAATCGCGCGGCGGCGGAAGCGTTCGCGCCAGCCGAACTCGCACCTCGTTCGAAATCCCCGCCCCGCGGCCAGCCACATTCAGCACCTCTACGGCATAAGTAGCGAACGCTGTGGGATTGTCAGTTTCAAGCTCAGCGGAAAGCGTGTCCACGTAGGATTGAGCAACCTTCTGGTTGGAAGTCCCAGTCGTGTTAGCGTTCGTTTGCGCAATCGCCTCGCCGATGGGATTACCGCACTGCGTCAAAGTCGCGGCAAGCGCTCGACAAATCTTCGTTGCACCTACTTTTCGAATCGTCTGGCGATCGGTGGTGACGCTCGGCACAGTCCAGGTGAGGGTCACATGCGCGCCCTTGCGCGCTGCTCGTAAATCCGACGGCGGCTTCGGCAAGTCCAGCGAAGGCGGCTGCGGCGGCGCAACGCTCGCGCACGCCGTCATGAATAACGACGCACCCAAAGCCACTAAAGATTTCGTCGTGAACCCTCGCATGCGGAAGATCAGACTAACAGACCTTCCGACCGTAGATGTCGTGCCGCGGATTGAGCGATGCCACCGGAGCGATGTAATCCGAGCGAGTCGTCCGGTGCAATTGTCATCCTGAGCGCAGTCGAAGGATCCCTACCCGCAAACGCGAAACTATCCCACCAGTTCTTTCACGGCCTCGCGGAACACTGCCGTATGCCGCTCCACATCGTCCACCTCCGTCTGCGGCGACATCAGAGCCATGTTGTGAAATGGCGTCAGCAAAATCCCGCGATTCATCGCGTAGAGATGCATGAACCGTTCCAGTTCGAAGTCCATCGCATCGTGCGCCTCGCTTCCGTTCTTCGGTTCGCGCGCGCCAAAAAGATATTCCGCCCGGCAACCGAGTCGGGTTACATGCCACGGAAGTTCCGCATCCGCTATCGCTTTGGCCACGCCGACCGTCCACCGCTCGGCCATGGGGATCATGCGCGCGAAAGCATCCTTAGTAAGGACGGCCGACAGCGTCGCCCGCATCGCCGCCAACGAAAGTGCGTTTCCCGCCAGCGTGCCGCCGATCCCGCCCACGTCGCAGTTCTCCAGTTCCTGCCTGGCCGCAATGCGCTCGGCAACTTCCTGGGAGAAGCCGTACGCCGCGCCCGGAATGCCTCCGCCAATGGCCTTGCCGAAAACCAGGATGTCGGGCTCCAGATTTTCCGCCCGCGTATAGCCGCCGGGCCCCGCGCAGATGGTATGCGTTTCGTCGATGATCAGCAGCGTGCCGTGCTTGCGTGTGAGTTCGCGCAGCGCTTTGTGATATCCCGGCTGCGGATGCACGATGCCAACATTGGTCATCGCCGGCTCGGCCAGCACGCATGCCACATCGCCCGGCGACAGTGCCCGTTCCAGCCCGTCAACATCGTTGAACTCCACAACCTTGGTGGTCACCGCCGGATTGACCGGAGGGCCAACGTTCCCCGCTCGCGGCCCCGCCTCGCCGTTGGCCTCGAGCGTGATGAACGTCTCGTCCACCGTCCCGTGATAGCACCAGTTGAAGACTAGAATCTTCGGCCGTCCCGTGATCTGCCGCGCCAGCCGGATCGAGAACCGGTTCGCGTCGGTCGCGGTCAGCGCGAATTGCCAGTACGGCAACTGGAATCGCGTCTGCAATTCTTCGCCAACAAAAATCGCATCCTCACTCGGCAGCATCAGCGTGATGCCGCGCCGCATCTGCGTCTCCACTGCCTTCACCGTCGCGAACGGAGAATGCCCGGTCATCGCGCCCGTATCGCCCAGGCAAAAGTCGATGTAGCGATGTCCGTCCACGTCGAAGAATTGCGCCCCTTGCGCTTCGCGCGCAAACGGAGGGAACGCCCCTGCCCACTTCACCATCCAGTTCATGGGCACGCCCGCCAGCAACGACTTGCGTGCCCGCTCAAACAACGCCTTCGACTTCGGACGCTCGTCCACAAACTTCTTCTGTTCGCGTTGCATCAGGGACTGCAAGCGGGTACGGTCAATAGTTTTCATTGGCTAGTAAAGATAAACCAAAGAGAACGCGGGAGGACGCTGGCAAAGGACAAAGGGGGCAAAGTATCTCGCAGATTTTTTTTCGTCTGAATCTCTAAAATCTTGGATTGATTAGGGTTAGGTCGACCTGATACCAGCCTGATTCGCCAAAATATTAGATTTAAACGAGTTATAGGCAAAATCTTAAAAGATAAGGAGTTAGCGGTGTGGGAGGAGTCGGATCGAATGGCGACGGCTTGCTTTTCGAAGATCGATTGGGGGCAATTCGCACGCACCATGCCAGTGTGCGCGTTTCAATTTTTTGAGTAAAGGTCGTTCGTCACACGCTTGATGTTTGGTCTGTGGAAAAAAACAGAATCGCGGAATGAGATTTGATTACAACCGGCCTCATAATCCCCCAGGAGACTGATTGTTGCTGTTCACTTCCGCACAGGGACGTTCGTGGGCGGACAGAATGATCCACTTCGTTCCCACAGGAGTGTTCGATTTTCCTTTTACACTCAATAACTTACCTCTTGAATTAGATTTGGCCAGAGCCTTGCCCCCACAGGTGCACGCGGTATCTTTAGTCGCCGTCGCGTGTCGAGCGCCGCAGCTGTCATTGCGGGTGCTCCCCGGCACGCCGTGCAGCGAGGGTCGATCCCATCGTGGCGCAGTGGTAAGAGTAGAGGAAGACCAAACAGTATGACTGGTGTCCTCCAAGACGTACGCTACGCGTTACGCCAACTGCGCAAAAACCCGGCATTCACGGCCGTCACGGTGATCACACTCGCCCTAGGCATCGGCGGAAATACCGCCATTTTCAGTCTCATCAACTCCGTGATGTTGCGCACGCTATCAGTGCACGATCCCGGGCGGTTGGTCATACTGCAGTGGAACGCCAAGAGCATTCCCACAACCAAAGGTTCTGCAAGCTATGCCAACTGTCCACCGGGCAGCGGACCTGCTCTTGAAGGCGGAGACATCATTTCAGATGTCCCGCTGGATGCCGGAGGGTGCTCATTTTCATTGCCATTTTTCCAGCAACTCCAAAGCGAGCAAAACGTTTTTTCGGACGTGGCAGCATTCGTTCCTGCTGAGTTGAGCCTAAACTCCGGCGGCCGTACCAGCCGAGTGCGTGCGATGTTCGTTTCCGGCAATTTCTTTTCGACCCTTGGCGTAAACCCGGAACTACGCCATCTCCTTAATCTGAGCGACGACTCTGATGCCGCACCTCCCACTATTGTCGTCAGCCACGGTTTTTGGCAGAGCGTACTCGGTGGCGATCGCTTCATTGCAGGCAAGCAAGTTTTGATAGGCAAGACCCTGTTCACGGTAGTCGGCGTTACCGCCCCGGAATTCGCGCAATTTGATCCCGGCTTGGCGTGCGATCTATGGTTACCTCTTGCCTTCAAGGCTAAGGTGCCGCCTTACGCTCCCCAAGAAACTGCAGCGAACGCCATATGGATCGAGCTGATCGGTCGTCTGAAACCCAAAACCAGCGCTGGTCAAGCCGCTTCCGCGCTTAGTGCAGCGTTTGCGGCCAGTACGACGACTGGACCGGAAGCAATCTTCAAGACGGCTGATGCGCCGCAAATCGAACTTGTAACCGCTGCTCATGGATTAGCGACGCTTCGCCGGTTCTTTTCACAAGCACTATTTGCTTTGCTTGCCGCTATTGCGTTGGTGCTATTGATTTCCTGCATCAATATCGCCGGGCTAATGTTGGCACGGTCAGCTGCGCGAAGAAAAGAACTAGGCATTCGGGTCGCCCTGGGTGCAACACGCGGCAGAATTGTTTCGCAACTGCTTACCGAAAGTCTCTTGCTCTCTTTTGTCGGCGGCGCCATCGGACTGGTGCTCGGAGGCCTGGGGGCTCGAATCCTCGCATCGTTCTTCTCCCGAAATTGGTCGATGCCGCTCCAATTCGACGCGCACCCTGATGCTCGCGTGTTTGCCTTTACGCTGCTGGTTTCAGTCGCGGTTGGAGTTGCCTTTGGACTCATCCCAGCATTTTCCAGCAGCCGGCCCGATTTGGGTTCGACGCTCAAAACTGAAAGTGGCAGCGCGATGGCCGGAGCCGGCCGGAGTGTGGCAGTCGGCAGCTTGATTGTGATTACTCAAATCGCGCTGGCTATGCCCGTACTTGCGGCTGCGGGGCTTGTCGCCCGGACACTAGCCAATCTAAAAGCCGAGGACGTTGGGTTCAACCCGCAACATCTGCTGGTGTTCGGGGTCGACTCGACCTACACTCGAAAGAACCCTGAGACTCTCTACCGAGATCTTCAGCAACAACTCAGATCTTTGCCCGGTGTTGTCTCAGTCAGCCGCTCCGGCGTCGCCCTGCTAAGTAATGAAGGCATGGCTGCCCCGATTTTTTCACATGATCAGCCAGCGCTACAGGCGCGGGCGCATGCCCTCCCCATGTCCAGCGATTTCCTGACAACCATGGGCATTCCTCTGCGACAGGGACGAATGTTGGACGATGAAGATGCGGAACGAGCTCGCGGCAAGCACGGTCCAACTCAGGTAATCGTGAACGAAACTCTGGTCCGGCAGCTGTTTGGCTTCCGCGATCCACTCGGACAATACTTCCGCTGGGGAAATGCGTCCGGTCCTACCTACGAAATTATCGGCGTTGTCGGCAACGCAAAGTACGGCAATGTGCGAGACACCATATGGCCCACGGTTTACATGCCGCTTGGCGATTGGAATGGCCCCATGTACTTCGAGGTCCGCACCGGGATGGAGCCGAATGCTCTCATACGGGAGATCGAGTCGGCGGCCAGAAGCTTTGACAGCAATCTCCTGATTGTGGGCATGAAGACCGAGACCGAGCAGATCGATGAGGATCTCTATCAAGAACGGCTGATGTCTGTCTTGTCCGGCTTGTTTGCGGCGCTAGCAGTCACTGTCGCTTGTGTAGGACTCTACGGCTTGCTTGCGTTTCAGGTCGCGCGCCGCACTCAGGAGATTGGAATCCGCGTGGCGTTGGGCGCGGAGCGACGTGATGTACTGCGGCTTGTCCTTGGGCGTGGAGTAGTGCTCGCGACGGCGGGCACACTGGTCGGCTGCGCGGCGGCACTCTCCTTGAATCGATACTTGCAAAGCTTTCTGTTCGGCATAAAACCTACGGATTCACTGACGGTGATCGCTGCGGCTGGTTTGCTGATCGGTATTGCCGTGATTGCTAGCTACGTGCCTGCTCGCCGCGCAACCAAAGTCGATCCCATGGTGGCTTTGAGGTACGAGTAGATCGCCTCATAATTGCCTGAGCAAGATTTGTATGCAACCGAGACGCACCATGGGCGTGTGGCCCACCTCTCGCATTCGCGACGTGTCCCTCAAAAAAAGGCTGGGTGCCCCATTTCTCGCGTTCTTTGCGAGAAGTGGGGCTTTTGGCTTATAGCTCACCATAAGTCCAGGCCCGTGACATTATTCGCCCGTCACAGACACGACCTGCATTTGCGTGTAGGTTTTCTTGATGCCCTTGGGCTTGAAGCGTTATTGCGGCACGGGAACAAACCTAGCGGGCAGGAGTGCCCGCTCCACAGAATCCCCCATTTCATCACCTGGAGCTGTTACCGACGCAAGCGACTGGAGTTAGTGGGAGCAGAAAATTCGGCGGAGCGCTGGCTGAGGTTGGTTGGGTGTCGGCCAAAAGCCCCACTTCTCGCAAAGAACGCGAGAAATGGGGCACCCGGCAAAGAACGCGAGAAATGGGGCACCCGGCACCCGGGCACCCGGCACCCGCACCCGCGCTATTTTGATTTTGTTGTGGACGCGCGATCAAACCCACGTATCCCATTTCGACGAAGTTCCTGGCTCGTGCCATTGTTCATTCGTCACAGACACGACCTCCCATCATTGCGTAGGGTTTCTTCATGCCTTGGGGCCTGAAGCGTTATTACGGGACGGGAAGCCTCCATTTCATCACTTGGAGCTGCTACCGACGTCAGGCGCTACTTGGCAATCCCGCGCGCCGCGACCTGGTACTTGCGGTCCTCGAGTTGATGCGCGTTCGCTATCGGTTTGCTGTGATCGGATACGTGGTCATGCCTGAACACGTACATCTGCTGATTTCCGAACCTTTGATTGGTGATCCCTCGAAGATCATTCAGGCCGTGAAGGTGAGCGTCTCGCGGCGGCTGGCGATTGGGGGCGAGTTCTCCGGTAAGTCCTGGCAGAGTCGTTTTTACGATTTTAATCTGTGGAGCCAGCAGAAAGAGGTTGAGAAGCTGAGGTACATGCATCGCAATCCGGTGGTGCGCGGACTGGTCGCGAGTCCGGAGGATTGGCGGTGGAGTAGCTACCGGTCGTATGCATACGGAGAGGCGGGATTGGTTCGGATCAACGACTGGACTTGGTGGGAGGAGAAAATTCGGCGGAGCGCTGGATGAGGGTTGGGAGGGTGTCAGCGAAAAGCCCCACCCTTCGGCTCCGCTCAGGGCAGGCTTTCTCGCAAAGAACGCGAGAAATGGGGCACCCTGACCTAAGTGATGAACGATTCTAGAGGATGTAACGGCTCAGATCCTGATCTTTGACGATGTCGGTGAGCATCTTGCGCACGTATTCCGCGTCAATCGTCACGTGCTCGCCCTTTTTCTCCGGTGCGGCAAAGCTCAACTCGTCAAGCACTCGCTCCATGATCGTGTGCAGGCGGCGCGCCCCAATGTTCTCTGTGCTCTCATTCACGCGGAAGGCAAAGTGAGCGATCTCGTCCAGGGCCTCGGGCGTGAATTCCAGTTTCACACCTTCGGTTTCCAGCAGCGCCGTGTACTGTTTCACGAGCGACGACTTCGGCTCGGTAAGGATCCGCACGAAATCTTCCATGGTTAGCGATTGCAGTTCCACGCGAATCGGAAAGCGTCCCTGCAGTTCGGGAATCAGGTCGCTCGGTTTCGACACGTGGAACGCGCCCGCTGCAATAAAAAGAATGTGGTCGGTGCGCACCATGCCGTAGCGCGTATTCACCGTCGTGCCTTCCACGATCGGAAGAATGTCGCGCTGCACGCCCTCCCGCGAAACGTCGGGCCCATGGCCGCCCTCGCGTCCAGCAATCTTGTCGATCTCGTCCAGGAAAACGATGCCCGAGTTCTCCACGCGATCAATCGCCATGCGCGTCACCTGATCCATATCGATCAGGCGCTGCTCTTCTTCCTGAATTAGATACTCGAAGGCCTCGTTCACCTTCATCTTCCGCTTCTTGGTACGCTGGCCGAAGATGTTCGGCAACATGTCCTTAATGTTGACGTCCATCTCCTCCACGCCCTGGTTGGTCAAAATTTCAAAAGACGGAAAATTGCGTTCGCGCACGTCGATCTCGACCATGCGGTCATCCAGCTTTCCTTCGCGCAGCTGCTGCCGCAGTTTTTCGCGCGTCCGGTTCGACGATTCCGCCAGCGACATGCCGCCGTCGATCACTACGCCGCCGGAAGTTGAAGTTCCATCCGACCGCGGCGGAGGCGACGGGGGCAGAAGAATATCGAGCAACCGCTCTTCCGCATTCAATTCCGCCTTGTCGGCAACGTCCTCCAATTTTTCTTCGCGCACATTGTCGATCGCGATCTCGACCAGGTCGCGCACCATTGACTCCACGTCGCGACCCACATAGCCGACTTCGGTAAACTTCGAGGCTTCGACTTTCAGGAACGGAGAATTCGCTAGCTTCGCCAGGCGTCGCGCAATCTCGGTCTTGCCCACGCCCGTGGGCCCGATCATGATGATGTTTTTCGGAATAATTTCTTCGGCGAGTTCGGCAGTAAGTTTCTGCCGCCGCATGCGGTTGCGCAGCGCAATGGCCACGGCGCGCTTGGCGTCCTTCTGGCCAATCACGTGTTTGTCGAGCTCGACAACAATCTCGCGCGGCGTCAGTTCGTCCAGCGCAAGCTGTTCTTCTTCAGCGGATGAGGGAAGATAAATGGCCATAAATTCAGTGTCCAGTGATCAGTGTCCAGTGGTCAGTTTGTTCTTTCTTGCTGGTCACTGACCACTAGCCACTGTCCACTTCTCTTACAGTTCCTCAATCGTTACCTTGTCATTGGTATAGATGCACATTTTGCCCGCAATCTTCATCGCTTCTTCAGCAATCTGATGCGCGGAAAGTTCCGTGTGCTCAGCCAAAGCCTGCGCCGCGGCCTGCGCGTAAGGCCCGCCGCTGCCGATCGCCGCTACTTCGCCGTCAGGCTCGATCACGTCCCCTTGCCCGCTGAGCAGATAAGTCTGTTCCTTATCCGAAACCAGCAACAACGCTTCCAGATGCCGCAGAAATTTGTCGGTACGCCAGTCTCGCGCCAGCTCCACCGCAGCCCGCCCCAGGTTCCCGTGATACTGCTCCAGCTTGGCCTCGAAGCGGCTGAACAGCGTGAATGCGTCCGCGGTCGAGCCCGCGAAGCCGGCTACGATTTTGTCGTTATAGAGGCGGCGGATTTTTTTGGCCGAATGCTTGATGACCGATTCGCCAAGCGTGACCTGGCCATCCCCGGCGAGAACTACCTTCCCATTCCGCCGAACTGACAAAACTGTCGTCGACCGTATCAGTCTCTTCTTAGTCATGAGCGCAATTCTTCATTATAGCAGCGCCGTACGATCGCCTCGCTGGCGCTGACAACATCTGCGTTTTCTGATATTTAAAGAGTGCTTCGGTAACCCGTTTGCGCATTACTGCTGTGACATTTACCCGCCTCGACCGGGGCCGTAGCTTGTAACTCATGCGCCATTCTGCGGCTGTACTGTGTCACGACAAACGATCTCTGCAAACCTTGCAATCCACCCTCGACGAGATGGGAATTGAGCTGGTGAACTGCCCGTGCGGGCAGGAAGCGCTGGAATTGGTGATGACCGGCCGCGGCTCCACGCTCATTGTTGACTTCGATTTGCCGGGCTCGCAGGAGGTGATGCGCATGGCGTCTCTGCTACCGCCCGGCCAGAAACCCGCGCTGCTGGCGGTCGCCAGCCGGGCGTGGCCCGGAACCGGGCAGGCGTTTCAGTCCGGCGCCAGCCGCATTCTTTACCGGCCTCTCGATGCAGGGCAGTTGAAAGACGCCTTGCAGGCCGAAAAGGAAAATAGGACAACGAATCGCCGCAAGTCGACGCGTTACGAAGTGAAGAGCGTCGTCCATCTCGAACTCGCAACCGGAACGCTTTCCGGCATCAGTATTGACATCGGCGAACACGGTCTCGCGGTGCAGTGTACCGAACCCGTTCCGGTCGCTTCGAACGTGGCTTTCCGTTGCGTTCTGCCCGGCACCGATTTCACGCTGCAAGGCCACGCCGATGTGATCTGGGCCAGCGATCAAGGACGCGCCGGACTTTTCTTTTCCAAGCTTAGTCCGGCGGCTCGCAAACAACTGAAGCGCTGGCTCGGCAAGCGCAGCGCTCACGGCAAAAACAAGCACAAAAATACCGTGCACGATCTGATGCCGCCCGAAGACGCGCACGTTTCCTTCTCGGTCTCCGAATAAAGCGGGGAAAAAACTTCCGCCGCAAATTTTCGCATCCGCGGCATCTGCCTTAAAATCATCCAAGTCGAAACGGGAGACCCTTCTGCCCACATTCACCCAAACCGCTTTCAACGGGCACTCCATGGTCGGCGCACTGCAACGGGTTCTGGTGTGCTCTCCCCGTGCCGCCGGATGGGATCGCCCGGAAACTGTTGCGCACTGGCGTGATCTCGGTTTCCATCACGCCCCCGATTTCGCGGTCGCGCAATCGCAGCACGAAGCGCTCTGCCACGAACTCGCTGCTGCTGGCGCGGAAATCATCGAACTCGCCCCCGCGCAAGAACTTTCCCTCGACGCCGTCTACGCCCACGACGCGTCTCTCGCCACCGATTTCGGTCTGATCGTGATGCGCCCCGGCAAGGCCAATCGCGTGCCTGAAGGCCGGCATCAGGCGGCGTTCTGTTCGCGGCTCGCAATTCCAACGCTCGCGGAAATCGTCGCGCCCGGAACCACCGAGGCCGGCGACATTCTCTGGCTCGACTCCAAAACGCTGCTCATCGGCCATGGCTACCGCACCAACGCCGCAGGCATCGCGCAAATGCGCGCCTTGCTTGCGCCCAAAGGAGTGCAGGTTCTATCCGCGCCGCTGCCCTACGGTCCCGGGCCCTCGGCCTGCCTGCATCTGATGTCGTTGATCAGCCTGCTTGACGAACAAACCGCACTCGTTGATCTTCCTTGGCTGGCGGTCGAGACTGTCGACTTGCTCCAGTCGCGTGGCTTCAAGTTCATCCACATTGACGACTCCGAACGCGATACTCTCGCCTGCAATGTGCTTGCCCTCGGGAACAAGCGCCTGCTCGCCATCGAAGAGAATCGCAAGACCAACGCCCGCCTGCGCCATGCCGGATTCGACGTCCGCACTTTTCCCGGCAGCGAACTCTGCATCAACGGCAGCGGCGGCCCCACCTGCCTCACCCGCCCGTTGCTGAGAGCTTGAAGTGCAGGGGCTCGCTTCGCTCGCTGGACGGGCGAATGCGCCCGTCCCCACGTGGCTGGTTTGCTTCTCCAAATCCCCAGAGCACAGCTCCTGCGTCATTGCCGGCATGACGCAAACCATCCGGCGCAACGGAATCAACTCTCGCAACCGCGCATTGCGCATGTACAACCCTGCCCAAATACCATTTCCCCGCAGGAAGGAAAGGGTTCATTCAAACCAAGGCCTTGGAGTTAGTATGATGGGGCCGCTTGTAAACAAAATCTTTCTGGAAAGAGTCTCGGATGCCAGTTCGTTGTCCGCGAACCCTGCTCGCGTTCTTTGCCGTCACAATCGCCGTAGTCACCTCGCTGGCGCAGACTGCCGCCCCTTCACAGCCCGGGGTCACCCTCGAAGCCGTCACGGCCTCCCATCCGCTGCACGACGGTATTGAACTGCAGGCGGCCTCCGCCACCCTTCGCATCACCGCGCTTCGTGACGATATCGTCCGCGTGCGCATTTCTCCCGACGGCAACCTTCCCGAGGACGCTTCCTGGGCCGTTCTCCCGCAACCGCGGACCAAGTCCGTCGATGTGCAGCCGATCGACGATTCCTCCGCCGTCGGCTTCCGCACCGCCGCGCTCGAGATTCGAGTGGAGCGCAATCCGCTCCGCATTGCCATCCGCGATCTCGCCGGAAAAATCATCGCAGCCGACGCAATGGGCCGCCCCATGAAGTTTCAACTCGGGGGCTTCTCCGTTTCCCGCGAGATGCCACGCGACGAGCACTATTTCGGACTCGGAGACAAAGCCGGATCGTTCGATCGCCGCGAACAGGCCTTCAGTCTCTGGAACACCGACGTCGGCCCTCAGGAATCCACCGACCCGCTGTACAAGAGCATTCCTTTTTTCCTCGCCATCAACGGCACACACAGTTACGGGATTTTTCTCGACAACACCTGGCGCACCTGGTTTGACTTCGGCAAGCAGGCGCGCGATACCTATTCCTTCGGCGCCGAAGGCGGACCGCTCGACTATTACTTCCTCTACGGCCCTTCGCCCAAACAAGTGGTCGAGGGCTACGCCTATCTCACCGGAACCCCTCCGCTGCCTCCGCTGTGGTCTCTCGGCTTCCAGCAATCGCGCTACAGCTACACGCCCGAATCGCAGATTCGAGAAATCGCTAACCGTCTTCGCACCGACAGAATTCCGTCGGACGTGGTTTACCTCGACATCGACTACCAGTACAAGAATCGCCCCTTCACTGTCGATCCTAAAACTTTCCCCAATTTTCCAGGCCTGGTTTCCGATCTTCGCAAACAGCATTTCCATCTAGTCAACATCACCGACCTGCACATCGCGCATGCTCCCAACCAGGGCTATAGCCCGTACGACTCCGGCGAAGCCGGCAACCAGTTCGTGAAAAATCCCGATGGCTCCGAGTTCGTCGGCATCGTCTGGCCCGGTCCCGCCGTGTTTCCCGATTTCACACGCGCTCAAACGCGCGAGTGGTGGGGCGGCCTTTATCACGACTTCGTGCAAGACGGCGTCTCCGGCTTCTGGAACGACATGAACGAGCCTTCGGTCTTCGATGGCCCCGGCAAGACTATGCCGCTCGATACCGTTCATCGCATCGAAGAGCCCGGGTTTGTCATTCGCACGGCGACGCACGCCGAAATTCACAACATCGTCGGCCTGGAAAATGCCCGCGCCACTTTCGAAGGCCTCCTCAAATTGCGCCCCGACGAGCGTCCCTTTGTGCTGACCCGCGCCACCTACGCCGGAGGCCAGCGCTACGGATTTACCTGGACCGGCGACAATTCCGCGACCTGGAATCATCTGCGCCTCGCCACGCAGATGGTGCTCAATCTCGGCGTCAGCGGCATCTCCTTTGTCGGCGCCGACGTCGGCGGCTTCAACGGATCTCCGCCGCCCGCCTTGCTCACCCGCTGGGTCGAGCAGGCCGCGTTTTCGCCTTTCTTCCGCGATCACGCTACCAAGGGCAGCCTGCCCCATGAGGTCTGGAACAACGGCCCCGATCAGGAAGCCATTCGCCGCCACTACATTGAAACTCGCTATCGCCTGCTGCCCTACATTTACGCCTTGGCCGACGAGTCTTCGCGCACCGGACTTCCGCTCATGCGCCCCATCTTCCTCGAGTTCCCGGAAATTTTCGCGCCCAACTCCGACGGCTTCGATCATCTCGACACCGAATTCCTTCTCGGCCCCAGCCTGCTCGTCGCGCCGCCGCCTTTCGGCGAGATGCTCGACGACTACGCCGTCTCCTTCCCGAGACATCACGATTGGTACGACTTCTGGACGGGCCTCAAGGCGCCATCCTCGCCGCAACCCGCTCCCATAGCGGCGGTCGTTACCGCACTCAACGTGGGTGCCGAAGTTTCCGGACCTCGTCCCATCCATCCGCCGCTCGAAACTTTGCCCGTGTATGTTCGCGACGGAAGCATCTTGCCCCTTCAGCCGCTGATCCAAAACACCGACGAAACTCCCAGCGGACCGCTCGAACTCCGCGTCTATCCCGGCGCGCAATGCAGCGGCTCCATCTATCTCGACGACGGCCACACCCTGCGCTACCAGAAAGGCGAATATCTCCGCCAGAATTTCAGCTGCCAGTTCGACGCCAGTTCCGTCCAGCTGACGTTCCACGCGCGCGAGGGATCGTACCCGCCATGGTGGAAGTTCATCGAGGTGGTGGTCTACGACTGGCCGTCCGCTCACGCCGAGGCAAAGTTTTCCAGCAGCACGTACCCGCTGAAAACAACGTATGACGCGAAGCAGCACGCCCTGCACATGACGCTGGCAGATGTGTCGGGAGAGGCGGAACTCACGGTACGAGGGAAGTCCACTCACTGAGTTCGGCGCCCGGTACTTTCAACATTGTCTTGACATTTACTAAAGTTCGTATACGCTACCACCCCAGCGCGTCTAGGGGCCAGTTCTTCTTTCCTCCCAGGCGGATCAGTCCCATACCCTGACGCTGTTGGTGCGCTCGAGGCCATCGCATTATTGATTGGCGAGCCACCGCATTATCGCTCGAGGGGCCATTACATTATCGCTTGACGGGGACGTACGAACTCAATTTTGACGTGACGCGACCCCCGGAATAGTGTTGCTGATGTCGCGCTCCATCTTCTGCAAAGTGTAAGTTCGTATTCTCCAGCATGTGCCGCCTGACGAAAAGGCTCGGGCGGATAAGGAGAACGCCATGAAGTACGCGTCGTTTCGAGAAGGGGTGTCAGCCATGGGCTTCCTGGCAGTAATCATTGCCCTTGCAACCTCGATCGCACTTTCAGCTGCCTCACCTATGCCGGCTTCCTACTCCGAGGGTGATGGGCGTACTCTCGTCTACGTCCCCGGAACTTCCGGCGGCATTACAGAGATCAACTCAGCCACCGACGTTGTGTTCGGAACAGCACCTTGGGCTCACGGCTCGAACGGCGGCATAGCCATTACCCGGGATGGCTCCAGACTCTATGTCAGCAACCACGAAACCTCCAGCGTCTCCGTATTCGACACGGCAACAAACGTACCTATTGCGGAGATCGCAGTCGGACTCAATCCCATCGGTCTCGCCCTTACACCCGATGGCAAACACGTCTACGTTGCCAACCAGAACTCCGACGACGTTTCGGTCATTGCGACCGCCACCAACACCGTCGTCAGCACGATACCCGTGGGCTCGGGCGCGAACCCGATCTGGGTGACAATTTCTCCCGATGGCTCCCGCGCGTACGTTTCCAATCAATACAGCGATACGCTCAGTGTGATTGCCACAGCTTCCAATTCTGTGATCGCGAGCATTCCGGTCGGCACGTTTCCATTTCACTCTTCCTTCACGAGCAGCGGTCGTTTTCTGTGGGTAAGTGCGCAAGGCGACGGTCTTGTAGACGTAGTCGACACGAACACGAACTCAGTCGTTAACACAATTCCGGCCGGGGCGAACCCCCGCGCGATCGCATTTTCAACGGACGGTGCGCGTGCCTATGTCGCAGATTTCGGCGCCGACACCGTCGCCGTGATCGACGTCGCGTCGCAAATACTCACCGGATTCATCACCGTGGGTTCAGCCCCGTGGGGCTTGGCGATAACGCCACAAGGTCGCCTCTATGTCGCGAATTTCGGCAGCAACACCGTCTCGGTGATCGACAGCAACACGAATCAAGTAATCGACACCGTAAATGCGCGGACAGGGCCGGCAGACGTTACAGTCACAACGCGCGCGCACCCACTCGTCCTCAATTACAAATTCAAATCCATCGCTCCCTCTGGCGCACGGTATTCCCTGGCTCGCTGCCTGAACGATCATGGCGATGCCGTCGGCGACTACCTCGATAGCGGCTATGGCTATCACGGCTTTTTCCGCTCTCACGACGGAACTCTTACCACCATCGATCCACCCGACGCAGTAGCCACGAGCGCTTTCTCGGTCAACAATTCCGGTGTGATCGTGGGCGCCTATCGGGACTCTCTCAACGTTCTGCATGGATTTCGCCGCAGTCCCTCAGGGACGTACGTCACGGTCGATTTTCCAGATGCTCCGGATTCCCAGCTTACGGGAGTGAATGATTTCGGGGAGACGGCAGGAGTGTATGACTTTGGGGGTCTTGCGAGTAGCCAATGTCCGGGCCCGAACTGCGGCGCGATAAGCTTCTTTCGTAGAAACGGACAGTTCACTTCATTTGAAGACCCGGCGGCCGCCCCCGGAGTCACGTTCGCGCAGTCTGTCAACGATAGAGGTCAAATTGCGGGATTCTACCAGGACACGAGCGGCGCCGTGTTCGGCTTCCTCCGCGGTCGCAATGGCACTTTCGAGACAGTTCAGTTTCCGGTCCCAGGTAATTTCAGTACAGTCGGTCAGATCAACGATTCTGGCGTCATGGCCGGCGAGTACCAAATTACTTTCCTGCAGGGATATCTCGCATTCGGTTCGCATTTTCTGTCAATTGATTATCCCAACTCGGCGATATCGGGCTTGCGCGCAGTGAATGATCGGGGTGAAGTAGCTGGCTACTTTGCGCAGCTTGGAGGTCCTGTTGAAGCCTACGTAGCAATTCCGTGAATCCAGATTAATGCTGACGTTTGGCAGACCACCCAGAAAAATGAATCGGGGGCTATTTGTTAAACCAACCTTCACGTCCCTACCCGAACCCTGTGGCCCTCCGCTCACGCCGAGGCGAAGTTTTCCAGCAGCACCTACCCGCTGAAAACAACGTACGACGCGAAGCAGCACGCAAGTCCACGCACTGAACTCAATGCCGAGAGGCAAGGTGCGGTCTGGGTTCTGAGCTGACGACTTGATTCCGCAAACTGACATTCCAGAGTAGAATCGAGTCTCCTCACTGGGAGTTGCGCATATGCAGGCTCGGCTCTCTCTTGCCAGCATTCTGTTATTTACGGTTTCTCCTGTGTGGCTCGCTCTAGCACAACAATCATCCCAAACAGGTGTTTTCATGTCGGACCGCGACAAAGCCGGGCTTCGAGGGCCGGTTAAGACGGTGATCGAGGAGCAGACTTTTTCGGGGGCCGACGGCCAGCAGTCGTTCACAACTACGACTACCACGCGGTACGCGCCCGATGGCGGGGTTCTGGAAACTCGAATGGGAAATCCCGATGACTCGGGATGGGCAACGAGCTACACCTATTATCCGGACGGACGTCTGCGGAAAACTGCCTCCGGGAAAGCGAATTCCGCCCCCAGTTCTGAAGCGACCTATCTTTACGACGACGCACAAAGGCTGGTCGGGATGGAATCGGGTGACAAAGTTCAAGTTCGATATCAATATGATGACAAGGGGCGCAAGACCGCCATTGAAAGTTACGATTCACAGCCTCTGGCTCCGAACATGGCCTACGCGCCACATTGGGAAGGAACCGATCTGGGATTTGCTACATATCTCGGCGGTACCGTTACGACGTTGTACAACGAACAGGGGGTGGCGACGGGCGCGGAGTTCCGTGATGCGGCGGGAAAACTCCTGGGCCACATTGTGCGCAAGTTCGATGCAGAAGGTCGCATCGTTGCAGAGCAGCAGTTTGCAGATGCTCCTCACGATTTCATGCTTCCGGAAGAGATCCGATCAAAATTCAATCCAGAACAGCTTAAAGCTGTGGGAACGTTTGCGGCTAGCGTGCAGAACAGAGTTAACTCTTACTCTTACGATGTCCAAGGTCGGGTTACGGAACGGCACAGGAACGGCGGCCCTTTTGACGACGAAGTGACGATCACAAAATATAACGACCATGGGGACAAGGCCTCAGAACGGACAACCACCGTCATGAATCCGGAAGCCGGAAGGCAATACAGCATGAGCGAAGCCGGAGCTATGGTTCCCGTTGGCCAGGCGAATCCTCCCCAACCACCTGCCGTATACGAAACCCAATACACTTACCAATACGACGCGTATGGCAATTGGACCGAGCAGGCCACCGCCGGGCGCTCGGACTCTGGCGCACCGTTTGTGCCGGGCTCAGTCTGTCGTCGCAAGGTGACCTATTACTGACCTGTCCTTCGTTCGGCACGAACGGTTCGGATGATTGTCGGGTTCTATAGGTCTCATTGACTCCAACCTCGCTCCCTTTTCAGAAACCAACCTTAGCGTTCCTGCCGGAACCCTACCGCCTCTTCCTGTTAAAATTAAATTCTCATGCTGCTTCCCTTCGTCCGTGAACTCTTCGCGGACGTAGAAATGCTTCCCGCTTTCACGCGTGTAGCCTCCCACCTGCGGGAGGGCACGGGGCGCATTCGTGTTTCCGGGCTCTTGCCCACGGCAAAAGCCTTGCTGCTCGTGCTTTTGCGCCGGCACGCCGACCGCCCGCTCATCTTCGTCGTCAACGACAACCGGGCTGTCGAGGATTTCGTTCCCGTCCTCCGCGGCTTTTGCGAACTCACCGGCGCCTGCGATCCCGAATCCGTTGTCTCGCTTCCGGCCCGCGACGTGCTTCCATTTCAGAATCTTTCCCCGCATCCCGAGCTTCAGGAAGAGCGCGCCACCGCCTTATGGAAGATCGCCACGGGAAAGGCTTCGATCGTCGTCACTCCCGTTGCCGCCACCGCCATCCTTCAGCGCTCCGCTGAGTACTACACCGACCTGGCTCGCGTTCTGCGCCGCGGCGAATCGTTCGACGTCGACAATCTGCTCGCTCACTTGAATACCGTCGGCTACACCTCCGCCGACGTCGTCGAAATGCCCGGCGAATACGCTCTGCGCGGCGGCATCCTCGATGTCTATTCGCCTGAAGCCGAGCGCCCGGTGCGCATCGAGTTCTTCGGCGACGAAGTGGAATCCATCCGCCGCTTCGATCCTGCCTCGCAGCGTTCCTCCAATCCCATGGACGAAGCGCTCCTATTGCCGCTTACCGAAACTCCGGTCAGCGATCAACTCCTCGGCGCAATTCATACTCGCCTTTCCGGCAAACGCATTGAGGGCACGGAAGAAATTGTGGAAGCCGCTGTGCGCGCAGCAGGCGTCACCGTTTTTCCCGGATGGGAGTTTTATGCCCCTGTGGCGGGAGCCGACCGCACTGTCTTCGATCTAGTTCCTAACGCCGCCGTGTTGCTCGACGAACCCGATCTTCTTCGCGCCGAATTCGACCGTTTCTGGACTCGCGTTGAAGAGGCCCACGAGCGCAGCGGCGTCGGCAATCTCGTGCGCCCTGTCGATCTGTATCTCCCTCCCGAGCCCTGGTGGAAGAAAGTCGCGTCGCTCACCGGTGCCGACGTCGAACATCTCGGCATCACGCGCAGTGAAGATGCGGACTCCGATTCCGCCGTCACTTTCCTTACCCAGCCCACTCCCCGCTTCCATGGCGCGGTTCCGACCATGCTCGAAGAAGTGCAGAAGCTTACTGGACAGGGCAATCAAGTATTGTTTTCAGTTCCCAACACCGGAGAGGTCGAACGCCTCGCCGACATCTTCACCGAGTACAACGTCTCGTTTCGTTTGGGGAGCCGCACTCGCGGCGGCGAAAGTTACGCCGACGAGACCAGTTACTTCGCAGGGGAAGTTCTCACCACTACGCTCGCAAAAGCTTACGTCCCGGATGGCGTGCTCTTTCCCGACGCGCACCTCGCCGTCTTCGGAGCGCGCGATTTATTCGACGAATCCGACGCCGTCGCTTCCCGCCCGCAGCGCCAGAAGTCCAAAGTCTCGGCGTTCCTTTCCGATTTCCGCGACTTGCAGGTCGGCGACTACGTCGTCCACGTCGAACACGGCATCGGCCAGTATCAAGGCCTGAAAGAAATCAATCAGGGCGACGGCAACGCCGAATTCATGCTGCTCGAGTATGCCGAGGGCGCGCGCCTCTACGTTCCGCTCACGCGCCTCGACCTGATTCAGAAATACCGTTCTTCCGAAGGGGCCAAGCCAGCCTTGAGCCACCTCGGCACGCAGGCATGGTCCAAGACCAAGGCTCGCGTGCGCAAGGCCATGAAAGACATGGCCGACGAACTTCTGAAACTTTACGCGGAACGCAGAATGGCCGTGGGACACTCGTTCCCCGCGGGCAATGAGTTCGTTCGCGAGTTCGAAGACGCATTCGAATTTAACGAAACCGAAGACCAGGCGCAAGCCATCGCCGACGTCACCCGCGACATGGAATCCTCGCAGCCCATGGACCGCCTGCTCTGCGGCGACGTTGGTTACGGCAAGACGGAAGTCGCCATGCGCGCCGCGTTCAAGGCCATCGGCGACAACAAGCAGGTGGCCGTGCTCGCGCCCACCACCGTCCTCGCCTTCCAGCACTACGAAACATTCAAACAGCGTTTCGGGCCGTTCCCGGTCGCCATCGAAATGATCAGCCGCTTCCGCAATCCGAAGCAGCAAAAGGAAATTCTGCAGAAAACCGAAGCTGGAAAAATCGACATCCTCATCGGCACCCACCGCATCCTCTCCAAAGATTTGAAGTTCGCCGACCTCGGCCTGCTTATCGTCGATGAGGAACAGCGCTTCGGCGTGCGCCACAAAGAGCGCATCAAGCAGATGCGCAAGCAGGTCGACGTGCTCACCATGTCGGCCACGCCCATCCCGCGCACGCTGCACATGTCGCTGGTCGGCCTGCGCGACATGAGCGTGATCGAGACTCCGCCCAAAGATCGCATGGCGATTCAAACCGTGGTCGCCAGCTGGGACGACAAATTAATTCAGTCGGCTATCGAGCAGGAATTAGAGCGCGGCGGCCAGATCTACTTCGTCCACAATCGCGTCGAGAGCATCTGGGAGATCGCCGCCAAGCTGCAGGCATTGATTCCCAAGGCGCGCATCATTGTCGGCCACGGGCAGATGGGGGAAGCCGAGCTTGAAAAAGTGATGCTGCAATTCATGCATCATGAGGCCGACATTCTCGTTGCCACGACCATCATCGAGAACGGCCTCGACATCCCGCTCTGCAATACGATCTTGATCAACCGTGCCGACCGCCTCGGGCTTTCCGAGTTGTACCAATTGCGCGGACGCGTCGGCCGCTCGAACCGTCGCGCTTACGCGTACCTGCTGATTCCGAAAGAAGTCGAACTCACGCCGATCGCCCGCCGCCGCCTCGCCGCGCTAAAAGAATTTTCCGATCTCGGCGCTGGATTCAAAATTGCCGCGCTCGATCTCGAACTCCGCGGCGCTGGCAATCTCCTCGGCGGGGAGCAGAGCGGACACATCGAGGCCATCGGCTTCGAGCTTTACACGCAGATGCTCGAGCGCGCCGTCCGCGAAATGAAAGGAGAGGCCGCTCCCGACGAGGCCGAAACTCAACTCAACCTCGGCCTCAACATCCGCATCAATTCCGACTACATTCCGGAAGAGAACCAGCGCCTGCAGATGTACAAGCGCGTGGCCCGCGTGGAAACCGAAGCGCAGTTGTCCGACGTGGCAGCGGAATTGCAAGATCGCTACGGCCCGCCGCCTGCCCCGGTGCGCAACCTGCTCGACTACGCTTCACTCAAATTGCTCTGTATGCGCGTTGGAGTCAATGCCATCGAGCGCAAGCGCGATTCCGTCACTTTTAAGTTCCGCCAGAACGCCGCGGTCGATCCCGAACAGCTGGCCCGCTTCGTTTCCGCGCAGCGCGGCGCTCACTTCACGCCCGACGGCATGTTGAAGTTCGGTGTGAAAGCCACGGCAGCAGATGAAGTTCTTCGCGCGTTGCGCACAGTTCTGGAGCAACTGGCGAGCGAGGAAGCGGCATCTGAAGTCGGTTCGAACGCAACCAGAAGCGAGAAGCAGTAACTGCTTCGACAATCGCCAGCCGCGAAAGCGACCAGTTACAATTGTCCGGCCCCAAATTCAGCGCGGTTCATTGCAAACGAGTAACGACCATTGACCAACGACTAGACCCAGCGACCGCCTCATGAAAATGAAAGTCCGCAAAGCCGTATTTCCCGCCGCCGGCCTGGGCACCCGCTTCCTGCCCGCCACCAAAGCTCAGCCCAAGGAAATGCTTCCGCTGGTCGACAAGCCGATTATTCAATATGGCGTGGAAGAGGCCATGGCGTCCGGTTGCGACCAGATCGTCATCATCACCGGCCGCGGCAAGCAGGCCATTGAAGATCATTTCGACGTCAGCTACGAGCTGGAAAAAATGTTGGAAGAGCGCGGCAAGACCGATCTGCTGAAGATCGTCCGCTCGATTTCCGACATGATGTACGTGGCTTACGTGCGCCAGAAAGAAGCGCTGGGGCTGGGACACGCCGTGCTGATGGCGCGTGAACTCGTCGGCAATGAGCCGTTCGCGGTGCTTCTCGCCGACGACGTCATTGACAATCCCGTGCCCTGCCTTAAGCAGATGGTCGATGTCTTTGACCAGAAACAGTGCTCCGTGATTGCCGCCCAGGTGGTCGAAGGCAAGATGATTTCTTCCTACGGCGTGTTCGATGCGCAACCCGCCGAAGGATTCAACGGACGCTTGTTCGAGATTCGCAACATGGTCGAAAAGCCGAAGCCCGAGGAAGCCCCGTCAAACCTGGCCATCATCGGCCGTTACATTCTGACGCCGGCGATTTTCGATTGCCTTGGCAGAACTAAGACCGGAGCCGGCGGCGAACTGCAGCTTACCGATGGCATGCGCATGTTGCTCAAGCAGGAAAAAATGTACGCCTACGTCTACGAGGGCCGCCGCTACGATACCGGCGACAAACTGGGTTTCCTGAAAGCCACAGTAGAATTCGCATTGAAGCGCAACGACCTGGGCGGTCCCTTCCGCGAGTACTTGAAAGGGCTGAAAGTGTAAGAGATTGCAGATTGAAGATTTCAGAATGCAGATTGATGCAAGGCCCCCGATTTTCAATCTGCAATCTACAATCTGAATTTTGCAATCTATCTACGCTCCCTTAAGCTTTCGAGACTTCTCCTCCACGCCTCGCGCCAGCTTCTCTTTGTGCCCCTCAAGCTTCTTCGCGATTGAAGCATCTCCCAACCCAATCATCTGCGCCGCCAGAATCCCCGCGTTGGTCGCCCCCGGCTTTCCGATCGCAACGGTCGCCACCGGAATCCCCGCCGGCATCTGCACCGTCGCCAGCAACGAATCCATCCCTTGCAGGGAAGTCGAAGGAATCGGAACGCCAATCACCGGCAAGGTCGTATGCGCCGCGATCACTCCCGCCAGATGTGCCGCTCCGCCCGCTCCCGCGATAATCACCTGAATGCCGCGCCCCGCGGCCTTCCGCGCGAAGTCCGCCGTCCGATCCGGCGATCGGTGCGCCGACGTCACGTCAATCTCATACGCGATCCCAAACTCGTCGAGCGCCTTGCCCGCCTCGCGCATAATCTCCAAATCCGAATCACTCCCCATCACAATCGAAACCAAAGTTTTGCTCATCGGTCCTCTTTGAATAATGGTTCTGAAATGTCATCTGAGCGGGAATTTGCTGCTTTATGGATGTTGTCCTGAGCGCAGGATTTGCTCACGAAGCGAAGTAAATCCGCCTTCGAAGGACCTGCGATCATTCCTAAGCCCTGCGCCTCACCTCTTCAACGCCCGTCCGGCAATATCCTTCCGGTAATGTGCCCCATCAAAACTGATCTTCGCACACGCCTCGTAAGCCTTGCTCACAGCCGCATCCAGCTGCGGAGCCCGCGCCGTCACTCCCAGCACGCGCCCGCCCGCCGTGTAATAAATTCCGTCGCGCTTCGAAGTTCCCGCGTGAAATACTTTCACGCCTTCAATCGCGGCCGCTTCCTCCAACCCGTCAATTCGCTTTCCCACTTCATAGGTTCCAGGATATCCTCCCGACGACATCACCACGCACACCGCCGCATCCCTCGACCACTTGAAGTCTCCATCGCTCACGCGCCCTTCAATCGAAGCCTCAATCGCCTCGATCAGGTCGCTTTCCAGCCGCATCAGAATCGGCTGCGTCTCCGGATCGCCAAAGCGGCAATTGAACTCCAGCACCATCGGCCCGCGCGCCGTCATCATCAGCCCGCAGTAGAGCACGCCCTTAAACTCCGCGCCCTCGGCCTTCATGCCGGCCACCACCGGCCGCGCAATGTGGTTCACCAGCCAGTCGCGCATCTGTTCGTCGACGAGGTCCGCGGTCGAGTACGCGCCCATGCCCCCCGTGTTCGGCCCGGTATCGCCGTCGCCCACGCGCTTGTGGTCTTGCGCCGCCACCAACGGAACCACGCGCTCTCCGTCGCTGAACACGAGAAACGAAAGTTCGTCACCCTTCAAGCATTCTTCCAGCACGACGCGCGTGCCCGCCTCCCCCAGCATTTTTCCGCTGAGCATTTCCGCCGCCACGCTGGCCGCTTCTTCCTTGCTCTTGGCGATGACCACGCCCTTGCCCGCGGCCAGCCCGTCGGCCTTCACCACTACCGGCGTATGAAAATGCCCGAGCGCCGCCCGCACCTGCTCAATCGAATCACAGATTGCGAAGGGAGCGGTCGGAATGTGATGCCGCTGCAGAAATTCCTTGGCGAAACTTTTGCTCGATTCCAGCTGGGCCGCGGCCCGCGTCGGCCCGAACACCGGCCAACCGCGCCGCGTGAACTCATCGACCACGCCGAGAGTCAGCGGCAGCTCCGGACCAACCACCGTCAGATCGGGCTGCAGTCGTGCCCCCAGGCTCACGATCGACTCCAGATTTTGCAAGTCGGCTGCCACCAATTCCGCGTCGTCCGCAATTCCGCCGTTCCCGGGCGCGCAATAAAGCTGCGAAATGCGTGGCGACTGCCGCAGCTTCCACACTAACGCATGCTCCCGCCCGCCGCTGCCTAAGACCAGAACCTTCATAAGCCAGAGAAAATCAAGGTTAGGGGTTGAGCGGGAAGGCTGTCAAACCCACCCGCGAATTCCCGGTCTCGTCATGAGAAGCTTCTCTGACGGCGAGTGTTCGTAACATTCCTGTAACGGGCCCGGCGTACTCTCGAACCTTGATCTTTCCGGCCCATCGCCGAGGTTAACTATAGTTAATATCATGTGGTATCGTTATAGGAACTCAAGAATCTCCAAGGCTTGGTCGCCCGCGTAAAGCCGAAATGCAGAAGCCTGCGAAAATTGGCATGACACATCCGAGCAAACTCGAAAGCCCGCGCGCTGGTTGGTTGCTTGCCCTGGCGCTCACCGTGCTGCTTGTGGGCGTTATTCCTGTCGTGGCCCAGCAGTCTGAGGCGCCAGCCTCGCCTGGCGTCCCGCAGGTGGACGTTGCCTCCATCCCCGATCCTCCCGACCCCCCTCCCGACGAGAGCACCCAATCCATGTTCCCGCATTTCAACAGCACTCGCTTTTGGCTTTCTGGTCAGGCCAACTTCGTGTTCCAGACGCATCCAGAATTCCACGCACCCTACAGCGGCCCGCACAGCCTCGGCCCACATTACGAGAAGGCTATCTCGCGCCTGATGACGCTCTACACCGGGGCGCGTCTCAACGATTCCACGGAAGTGCTCGTGGACATTGAAGAAGCGGGCGGCACAGCGCTCTCGCTCGGCTTCGGGCTGGCCGGCAACACCGATCTCGACATCGTTCGCAACCCGCTCCTGAGCAAAGCCCCTTACGTCGGCCGCGCCATGATCCACAAAGTTTTCGCGCTCAGCGGCGACAAGGTCGAGAATCAGCGCAGCCCCTTTTCGCTCTTCGAAGAACTTCCCCGCCGCCGTCTCGAACTCCGCTTCGGCAAATTCAGCCTTCCCGATTTCTTTGACGTGAACTCCGTCGGTTCCGACACCCATTTCCAATTCCTCAACTGGACCACCGACAATAACGGCGCCTACGATTACGCGGCCGACACCCGTGGTTACACCGTCGGACTCACCGCCGACTATGAGGACCGCAACTGGGGCTTCCGCTTCGCCGAAGCCCTCATGCCCAAGGTCGCCAACGGCATCGATCTGGTTTGGAAGCCCTGGCAGGCTCATGCGGAAAATTTCGAATACGAACTTCGCCATGGCGTGATCCGCAAAAAAGCTGGCGTCGTCCGCGTCCTCGCCTACACCAACTACGCCAACATGGGCATCTATCGCGATCAGGTGATCCGAGCCGCGGAAGAACACGTCACGCCCGACATCACCGCCCATCCCTGGCACATCACGCGTAAGTACGGCTTCGGCCTGGACCTCGAGCAAAACCTCTCGCAGTACCTCACCGCCTTCGCCCGCGTCGGATGGGACAACGGCAAGACCGAGTCCTTCGCGTACACCGAGGTCGATCAGACTTTTGCGGAAGGCGTGGGAGCAAACGGAGCTTGGTGGCATCGCAGGCAGGATCGCGCCGGCATCGCCTTCGTCAGCAATGCCGTCAAGAAAGATCACCAGAACTATCTTGCGGCCGGAGGTTTAGGATTTCTGCTCGGCGACGGCAAATTGAATTATGGCCGCGAGAACATTCTCGAGACCTACTACACCGTCCATCTTTGGCGCGGAATCTATGTCGCGCCCAGCCTGCAGCACATCAACGATCCTGGCTACAACCGCGACCGCGGTCCAGTGGTGGTCCCCTCATTCCGCGCCCACGTCGAATTCTAAATAACCCGTGTGGCGACGGACGCATTCGTCCGTCCCGCGAGGGAGGAAAACGCATTTGCGCCGGGGCCCCTCGGCTTCGCCTTCGCGGGACAGCCGAGGCGGCTGTCGCTACATGACCCTTATGGCAGCGCCAACTCCCCATTAAACTGCTGAATGATTCCGTAGCACTCGCAGGCCGAGCCTTCCAGTTTCTTCCGATTCAAAATCCTCACCGACCCGCGCGAATATTCGATGATCCGCTTTCTTTGCAGTCCTCCTGCCGCCAGGCTCACGCTCGGACGATCGGTCCCCAGCATCATCGCCAGAAAATCGTGGGTAATGCGCAGCAATCCCGAGCCCACGCGGTCCTGCGCAAGCAGCAGCCATCGTGACAAGCGTTGTTCAATGTCGTGCAGCCGGTTGCATCCCGCCGTCTGGGCCACTTGCAGCCCATGAATTGCGGCGTACCGGTTTAGCCGGCTGTGCAGCATTGGACTCGAAAGCAACGCCTCTTCTAATCGCTCGACGCTTATCTTGAAGCCGTCGCCTCCGATTTGGATCACCGAGCGATGCGGGCTGCGCCTGAGCCCTGCGGCCACCGGAATGGGCGTGAAGCCTTCGTTCCCCACCACCCCGACTTCCACGCTTTCGCCTTTTTGAGTCGTAAACACCAGCGACACCATGCCTCGATTCAAAAAGTAAACATCCTCCAGCTTTCGATTCGCTTCCTGCAAGCCCAAACGCTGCGGCAAGGGGACGAACTCCAAGTGTGGTCTGAGCGCGTCAAACTCTGTGTCTGGAATTGCCAGTAGAATGGCGTTTGAGATTGCCTTTCCTGCCGGATTCGTCCGCTCTCCGGCTCGCACAAAATGAGGGGCCCTGTTGGCAACTTCTGTCGTTGCTTTTGGCACCGCGTCCTCCCTGTTGAATTAACAAATTTTTGACAAATAGTTAGATGCTGTCGCCGCTCGCCTCAGGGCTCACTCAATTTCTGAAACATGGCAGGGGGAGATGGTATGGACTACAAGGTTTTCTGTATTTTCGCGAGAGTACTTCATGGTACTTCATCAGAGCTTCTCGCACGTCAAACGTTGTTGAAAAGCATGACTGTCGTCGGCGCCACCCGTCTGGATCTGCTTTTCCTGTCCAATGTCCGCCCCAATATTGATTGCCGAGGACAATCCGACGGTTCGGACTGCCTTGCGGAGCATCCTGCAGGCGTGATTGAGCCGGGGTCGATTGCATGCTTTCCGTGATCGTTGACATGGGCCTCTCCCATCTCAGACCGCTTGGCTTGCGGTTCGCAACGTGGTTTTGGCTGAAAACGACCATCAGGAATAGGAATGCGGGGACGGCTGTGCTAGCATCAGTATTGGGCTAATTCCCGCTTTCTGTTGAACTTGCCACAATCACCGCCAAGTTCTCTTCACCCCATACAGAGGCACCGAAGAGGCATTCTCATTGGCGACAGGCGACATAAAGAACCGATCAATGCTGGACACTACGAAAACCGAAGTTGCTGACGACGAAGTGAGCGAACTGGTGCCGTCCGACCCGAATTCGCCCGAGGTCGATGACATGCTGAGCGCTATCGGCACGCGGGGGCTCGACGTGGTGGAGAGCGATACGCGCTCGCCGTTCTCCGCGCTGGAACAGCGCTTGGCGCAGGAGGGGGAAGAGGTCGAGCTTGACCTGACGCCGGGAGCGGCCGAGTCGACGAGCGATCCGGTGCGGGTGTATTTGCGCGAGATGGGCGCCTCGCCGCTGCTGACGCGCGAGGAAGAAGTGGAGATTGCCAAGCGCATCGAGCGCGGGCAAGTCACTTCGATGAAAGCGCTGTCGCGCTCGCCGATCGTGATTCAGCAGGTGCTGGCTATTGGCGACGATCTGAAACGCGGACTGCGCTCGATTAAAGACACCGTTGTCATCGACGACGAAGAAGTTACGGACGAGATTCTGCAGAAGCGCGTCGCCGAATTTACCCGGCAGATCGAGCAGTTGAGCAAGCGCTACAAGAACGCTAACCGGCTGGCCGAGAAGCTGGCGACAATTTCGGCGAAGAAGAAACCGCGGGAATATCGTCGCTGCCGCGGGCAACTGGGCCGCGAGATGGTGCGGGTTTCGCGCATCATCCGGAATCTTGGATTGAACGCGGCGGAACGCAAGCGGCTGATCGAGCGGGTGAATAAGACCATCGAACTCATGCGCACGCTGGATCGCGAGAACATGCAGCTGGAAGCGAAGATTACGGCGACGCGCAGTGAGGAGTTGAAGAAGAATTATCGCGCCCTACAGCGGCAGCATCGCGTGGAACTGAAGCGGCTGGAGGACGAGGCGGGAATGACGTTCTCAGACCTGCAGCGTACGCAGCGCCGGATGATTCAGGGCGACATGAACGCGGAGCAGGCCAAACGCGAGCTGATTGAGGCGAACCTGCGGCTGGTGGTCTCGATCGCGAAAAAATACGGCAACCGCGGTCTGCAGTTCCTTGACCTGATTCAGGAAGGCAATGTCGGGCTGATGAAGGCGGTGGATAAGTTTGAATACCGGCGCGGGTACAAATTTTCGACGTATGCCACGTGGTGGATTCGGCAGGCGATCAGCCGCGCAATTGCCGACCAGGCGCGGACGATCCGGCTGCCCGTGCACATGATTGAAGTGGTCAATAAATTAATTCGCACTACGCGGCAACTGGTGCAGGCGTCGGGGCACGAGCCTACGTCGGCGGAAATTGCCAAGCAGATGGATATTCCCGAAGCCATGGTGCGCAAGGTGAAGAAGATTATGCGCGTGCCGATTTCGCTGGAGACGCCGATTGGCGAGGAAGGCGATTCGCATCTGGGAGACCTGATCGAGGATCGGACCAAGATGTCGCCGGCAGAAGCCGTGCTCAATGTGAATCTGAAGGAGCGCACCGCGCATGTGCTGCGGACACTGAGTCCGCGCGAAGAAAAGATCATTCGCATGCGATTTGGAATGGACGACGGTTCCGAGCACACGCTGGAAGAAGTGGGGCAGTCGTTCGACGTGACGCGGGAACGCATTCGGCAGATTGAGGCCAAAGCGCTAAGGAAGTTGCGGCATCCGTCGCGTTCGGGAAAGCTGCGGTCGCTGCTGGACGACGTCGAAAAGTAGGTTTGGCGCGGCGCTGATTCTCAGACGTACCTTTCGTTTTTCTTCCAGATTTCTTCCGGATAGATTTTCTCTCTCTTGAGCGGAGGAATATTACGCTCCAGGATTCTTTGCGAACTTGCTTTAAACACTTTTGCCGCTGAGTTAGCAGAGGAATTGCAGAGGACGCGAAGAAAACAGAACTTTAGACGCACTTTGCAACACTCTTCTGATCGATTCTGAAACAGTTCCAGCCGGCGAATCCTCGGGCACGCCTCCAATCCTGCTGAAATTCTCTTCTTTAGATGACGCTTGTCACGCGCAACTGTGATCCCCATCACTGAGGCCGTTTCGGGAATGAACGATAAACACTGCATTCGATTCGATGGGCCTGAGCCAGGAAGACGAACGGCGGTCGAGGAGAATGTCGGGGGATTCGTTCGGATCAGGAGCGTTAGCGGGTAAGAAGTCTTCATAAGGTCTCATTTTTTATTCATCTGTCAGGCGCACCGACACTCCCACCGAAGCGAACACGATCCCGGGAACCGAAGGCAAGTTGCGGCGCTGAACGTTCAGGCGCGGTGACCATGCCCTTGTTCATTTCTGAATTTGCCCGGGACCCAGGCCTCGATTGAACTGACGCACGCAGCCAGGGAGACTGTCCATGAAGACAGGTGAAAAAGATACGATTGCGGCACATCTGCAGAAGAGCGGCGTATCGCGCCGCAGTTTCTTACAACTTTGTTCCACTCTCATCGTCGCCGCGCCGGTCGGGCTGAGCCTGACCAGCAAAGCGACGGCGGCGCAAGTAGCGCGAATCGTTGGCAAGGCGCGGCGGCCGTCGGTGATCTGGCTGCACTTCCAGGATTGCACGGGCTGCACCGAGACGCTGCTGCGAACCTCGGCTCCCGACGTTGGCCATCTGATCCTCGACGTAATCTCGCTCGACTACCACGAGACGCTGATGGCCGCTTCGGGCGCGCAAGCGGAAGCGGCGCTGCGATCGGCGATCGAAGAGAACGCGGGAAAGTACGTGCTGGTGGTCGAAGGATCGATCCCGGCGCGCGACGACGGTGTGTACATGCAACTCGGCGGAAAGCCCGCCATTGAAGTGGTCAAGGATGTGTCCGCACAAGCGGCGGCGGTGATCGCGATCGGCTCATGCGCGTCCTGGGGCGGGGTTCCATCCGCGGATCCGAATCCAACGGGCGCGGTCGGCGTCGATTCGGTAATCTCGGGCAAGCCCATCGTCAATCTTCCCGGCTGTCCTCCCAACCCTTACAACCTGCTGGCCGTGGTTCTGGAATACGTGACCATGGGCCGGTTGCCGGAACTGGATACGTTCAATCGGCCGAAGTTCGCTTACGACCGCGTGATCCACGAGAGCTGTCCGCGGCGCGCTCACTTCGACGCGGGACGATTCGCTGCGGCCTTCGGCGACGAAGGTCATCGCAAGGGATATTGCCTGTACAAGCTGGGCTGCAAAGGCCCGGTAACACACGCGGCTTGCGCAACGCGCCACTTCAATGAGGTTCCCGGAGTGTGGCCGATTGGAATCGGAGCACCCTGCCTGGGATGCACGGAAAAGGGCGTGGTGTGGAAGATGGGAACGTTTGAAACGGTTCCGATCCATCTGGCAACGCCACCGGAAACATATCCTCCAATCTACAGTTCGGCGGGAGAACTGAAAGTGGGCGCGGCGGCGCTGGTGGGAGCGATCACCGGCGCGGTGGGAGGAGCGGCATGGGTCGCATCGCAGCGCTTTCAGAGCAGCATGGAGGCGGGCGTAAGCCGCATTGCCGCAGATCGCGCGCACGCCGAGAAACTGAAAGTGACCGTCGAGAAGCCAGCCGGCCGGAAAGAGGACTAACGTGCCCATCACTCGGCGACAACTCTTTAGCGGCATGGCCAAGGCGGGCGTTCCAGCAGTGGTGGCGATCACGGTCGGGACCGATGTGCTGCAGGCCGGAGAAAAAATTCCTGTGCCCAGCGCCGCCGTCGGACTGCTCTATGACGCCAGCGTCTGCATTGGGTGCAAGGCTTGTGTGGCGGCCTGCGCCGAGGCCAACAACACGCC
Source organism: uncultured Acidobacteriaceae bacterium (assembly GCA_963708335.1). GTDB lineage: Bacteria > Acidobacteriota > Terriglobia > Terriglobales > Acidobacteriaceae > Sulfotelmatobacter. Next base: position 2,377,855 of record OY970205.1, read on the forward strand.
GCCCGACACCCGCGGCGACGCCCTCCACCAGGCTCCGCAAGATTTGAATGACCTGACCCGCAACGTCATCAAGCTCTACAAGCCGGAAGACGGGTCGGCGTTTTCCTTCGTGAAGCGGCAGTGCATGCACTGTCTTGACCCGGCGTGCGCCGCGGGCTGTCCTTTTCAGGCGCTGCACAAAGATCCCGAAAGCGGCGTGGTGAAGTGGGACGCCAACAAATGCATCGGCTGCCGCTACTGCACCATTACCTGTCCGTATCACATTCCGCGCTTTCAGTGGATGGGATTCAATCCGCGAGTCACCAAGTGCGAGCTGTGCACGGATCGCCTGGACAAAGGATTGAAGCCGGGATGCACTACGGTCTGCCCGACCGGCGCCGTGATTTTTGGGCCGCGCTCGGTGCTGCTGCTCGACGCCAAGGAACGCATCAAGAACAATCCTGGGCGCTATTACCAGAATCGCGTGTATGGGGAGATCGACAACGGCGGCACGCAGGCGTTGTATCTCTCCAAAGTTCCATTCGAAAAACTCGGCTTGCCGGAGTTGGGGCCGGAGTCGGTTCCCGCTCGAACCCTGCGCTGGCAAAGACGTTTCTACCAGTACTTCGCACTGCCGGCCCTGTTATATGCCGGCCTGGTGCAGGTGATTCGCAAGAACCTGAAGGGCCATGAGGAAGAAGCTCACGAACGCGAGAAAGAAACTGGATTGAGGGCGCAACTATGAGTGCCTCAACGATAAGTCCCACGGCTACGCCCAGCACTGCCGCAATGGATGCCGCGCGCAGCACGCGCTGGGAACGCAGTGTGCCGGTGTACGGCTTTCCCGTGGTGAATGGATTTTTTCTGATCCTTTCAGCGCTGGTGCTGGTTGCGTTCATTCTGAGCGGCTATCGCGAGTTGGCTGGACTGGGCCCGGTCAGCGGAATGAGCGACGCCTACGGTTGGGGCATTTGGAAAACTTTCAACCTGATGGTGCTGACCGCGCTCGGTTCAGGCGCATTCGCGGTGGGAATCGCCGCGTGGGTCTTCCGCCGCAAACGCATGCACTCGCTGATGCGGATGGCGCTGCTGACAAGTTTTCTGGCATACGCCTGCGGCCTGCTGCTGCTGGGAATTGATGCGGGGCGTCCCTGGAACTTTTATTGGATCGTATTTCCGTGGAGATGGAACATGCACTCGCCGCTGGCCGAAGTGGCGATCTGCATGTCGATCTACGCGATGATTCCGCTGGCGGTGGAGAACATTCCTCCCGTGCTGGAACGGTTGTGGTACTTCGACTCGCGGCTGCGACCGTTGGTGGAAAGCATTGAAAAAAGGTTGCACGCGTTTTTCCCTGTGATCATTGCCGCGGCCTACCTGCTGCCGGGAATGCACCAGTCGTCGCTGGGCGCGTTGATGTTGCTAGCCGGCGAGCGCGTTCATCCGCTGTGGCAGACTCCGTGGCTGCCTGTGCTGTACCTGGGCGCGGCGACCTTCATGTCGTTCGGCTGCGTAGCCGGAACCACCATGCTGTGCTGCCTGATGTGGAAGCGCGCGATGGACATGGAAGTTCTCGACGAGGCCGCGCGCATTACTTCGTGGCTGATATTTGGCTGGATGGGATTGCGCCTGGTGGACATTTTTTTCCGCGGCGCGATCCGCACCGCGTTGCAGTTTGACCGTTTCGCGGCGGTGTTCTGGATTGAGATGATCCTGATCACGGTTGGCGGAGTGTTGCTGCTCCGCGCCGCCCGTGATCACTCGCCGCGGCCCATGTTCATCGGCTACATCCTGAGTTCTCTGGGCGGAATGATTTACCGCTTCGCGCCCACCACACTGGCCTTCCGTCCAAATCCGCAAGCGCTCTATTTCCCGGCCACCATCGAAGTTCTAGTCTCGCTGGGCTTCATCTCGCTCGGAATTGTCGGCTTCCTGGTTGCGGTGAAGCGGTTCGCCATTCTTCCGGCCCCGCTGAGCGAGTGGCACGACATGGCAAGTTACTTCCGCTTCCGGCGGCCTTACATCCGCTGGACCGGATATTTCAAGTATGGACATTTCGGCGAAGACGAGACTCCAGAGAGTTCGAGCTCCGACTAACAGCAGGATCTTATGGCGAAACGAATTACGATTGATCCCATCACCAGAATCGAAGGCCACCTCCGCATCGATGTGGAGGTCGACAACAACGCGGTCAGCAATGCATGGGCATCGTGCACCATGTGGCGAGGCATCGAGAAGATTCTTCGCGGCCGCGATCCGCGGGACGCCTGGCTGTTCACGCAACGCTTTTGCGGAGTGTGCACCACGGTACACGCCATGGCCAGCGTGCGTTCGGTGGAAGACGCGCTGAAGCTGGAGATTCCGCTCAACGCGCAGTACATCCGCAACCTGATTCTGATTGCGCACGCGTTACACGATCACATTGTGCATTTTTATCAGCTGTCGGCGCTGGATTGGGTGGATGTAATGCAGATTCCGAAAGCGGACGCGGCCGCGACTTCGAAGCTGGCGGAGACCTTGTCCCCGTGGAACCGGAACTCGCGCAATGAACTCAAGGCGGCACAGGACCGCGTGAATGCGGTGGCCGCGAGCGGGCAACTCGGCATTTTCGCCAACGGATACTGGGGACATCCGGCGATGCGGCTGTCACCCAACGTGAATCTGCTGGCGTTCTCGCACTACATTCAGGCGCTCGAATATCAACGTAAGGCATTGCAGGTGGTCGGCATTCTCGGAGCGAAGACGCCTCACATCCAAAATTTGACGGTGGGCGGCGTGGCCAATGCCATCGATCTCGACAGCCCGTCGGCGCTGGGCATGACCCAACTGGAAATGGTTGGAACGCTGCTGGCGCAAGTAGTTCAGTTTGTGCAGCAGGTTTATTTCGTAGATGTTTGCGCGGTGGCGGCAATGTATCCGGAGTGGTTCAAGATCGGAAGCGGCGTGCGCAACTATCTCGCCGTACCCGATCTTCCGCTCGATAGCCAAGGTTCGGCGTACGACCTGCCCGGCGGCTACATTCGCGACGGCGACCTGGCGGGGGTGAAGAGCTTCAAAACCGCGTCGGATCCGGTTTTCCGGCAGGCCGTCACCGAAGATGTAATGCATGCCTACTATCAGGGCGAAAAGCCGCTGCATCCGTGGGCCGGAGAGACTGAGCCTGCGTTCACCGGGTGGGATGGCGAGCAGAAATATTCCTGGGTGAAGGCGCCGCGGTTCAACGGCGAGCCCATGCAAGTTGGGCCGCTGGCGCAGGTTCTGATCGGATACGCGCAAGGGCATCCGCTGACGCGCAAGTACACCGACATGGCGATCGAAAAAATCGCCGCCATCGGAGGGCCGCACGCCACTCCGGCCGCGCTGCACTCTACTCTTGGACGCCACGCTGCACGCGCCATTCGCGCCTGCATGCTGGCGAAACTGGCACAGAAACATCTGCAGTTGCTTACCGAGAATATTGCGAAGGGCGACTACACCGTCCACAACCAGCCGGTCATGCCGACGCATGAAGTGGAGGGCGTGGGAACGCACGAAGCGCCGCGCGGAACGCTTTCGCACTGGGTCGTGATCAAAGACGAGAAGATCAAGAATTATCAGGCGGTGGTTCCGTCCACGTGGAACGCGAGCCCGCGCGACAGGGCGGGAGCGCATGGACCGTACGAGGCTTCGCTGCTGCACACGCCGCTGGCCCGGCCGGAAGAGCCCCTGGAAGTCTTGCGCACAGTGCACTCGTTCGATCCCTGCATGGCTTGCGCGTGCCACGCGTTCGATCCTTCAGGCCGCAAGATCGGCGTGGCGAAAATCCTGTGAACCGCGCTCTCATTGGCGGCATCGGCAACGTCCTGCTCGGTGACGACGGGATTGGGCCGTATGTGGTGCGCATTCTGGAGTCGCGCTACGACTTCGGCGACAACGTTGCACTCGCCGACCTGGGTACTCCCGCGCTTGACCTTACGCATCAGATTGTTGGTCTGCACGCGCTCATCCTAGTGGATTCCGTGGCCAGCAACGAGCCTGCGGGAACTTTGCTGCTCTACAGGAAAGAAGACATTCTTCGGGAAACGCCCGCGCAGCGCCTCGATCCGCACTCGCCGGCTCTTTCGGAATGCTTAATGACCGCCGACATGCTGGGTGCCATGCCAGAGCATGTGTTGCTGGTGGGAATCGCGGGCAAGTGCTACGAGCCCGGACAGCCGATGAGTGCAGGAGTTCGTGAGTCTGTGGGACAAGCTATCGACGCGATTCTGGAAGAATTATGGCGGCTGGGCTACGATGTCCAGAAGAAACTCTTTCCCAATGAACCCGCTATCTGGTGGAACGATCATCACAATTTAGGTCCGATCGAAACGCCCACACAATAACAAGTGCTCTTCTGGATCGCTGTCGCTGCCGCACCAAACACTGGAAGCACCCGCAATGAATTCCTTCGTGCCCCCTTCGTACCGTTAATGGTTCAAGATGTTTGTCTTCCGATTGCAAACTGATCGAGTACCGCTGCGTCATAAAGTTTGACGGACAGTCGGATTGCGAGTAGGCTCGCGCTGTCCCTGTAAGTTCAAGAATTCTCTCGCCACCGTCGGGCCCCAAACCTCTGAATTGTCAACTCGCTGGCAGGGAGGCCAGCATCCATGAAACGACTCAGCAGATTTGCCGTCAGCTTGGTGCTCGTATTCGCATCTCACTCCGTAATCACCGCTCAAGAGAATTCCGGCAGTAGCGGCAGTGCCGCTATGCAGCCGCCGAAGGTGCTTGTCATCACCCGAGAGTTCCTGAAACCGGGCCGTGCTGGTGAAGTTCACAAGAAGACTGAAGCTGCCTTCGTTCAAGCGATGAGCTCGGCGAAATCGCCAACGTACTATTTGGCAGCCACATCGGTTAGTGGCCGCCCGCGTGCATTGTTTTTCACCCGTTTCGATTCTCTTGATGATTGGGAAAAAGATGCCAAGGCCGTAGAAAAGAACGCATCTCTTAGCGTAGCGCTTGATCGCGCCGCCATGAATGATGGCGATTTGCTTTCGGATATGGACGGCGGGGTTTTCCTCTATCGTGAAGACTACAGCCTGAATAGCGCAGTCGACATGCCGCACATGCGCTACTTCGAAATCGGACAATTCCACATCAAGCAGGGGCACGATAAGGAATGGGATGAAGGCGTGAAGATGGTTTTGAAGGCTTACCAGAAGATTCCTGGCGCACACTTCGCGTGTTACCAGGTGTTATACGGAAGCCACGATGGTACCTACCTCTTTTTCACACCCCTGAAATCAGCCTCGGAAATCGACGCCGAGACTATGCATAACAAGGATTTCGAAGCCGCAATGGGCGAAGACGGAATGAAACGCCTCGCCGAACTATCGGCGGCTTCGATCGAGTGGTCTGAAAATAACCTGTTCACCTTTGAGCCGGCCATGAGTTATGCCTCGCCGGAATGGATTAAAGCCGATCCGGACTACTGGAAGCCGAAAGGCACGAAAATGGCGATGACGCATCCGCAATCCGACAAACCAGCGGTTGCGCAAAGCAAAGCGCCCCAATAGAAATCTCCAGGAGCACCGAATCTAAAGAAGGCCGGCGAATGTCCGGCCTTCTCTTTTTATATTGGGGCAAATTGCAGGACCTCTCGCCGATTCCCGCAAACCTTAGTTCATATCGCCCAGCGAGCAGGCGCCGGGGCCGCGGGGATCGCCGCACGATCCGCATCCGCCTGCCGGGGACGCCGACGCCGAAGGCGACGAGCCCTTGGCCGACACAGCGAAAACCGACAGTTGCGGCTCGAGTTTGGTCGCGTGGCACTTGGGGCACTCCGCCTTTTCCTTGCCGTAGAGCAGCGTCTCGAACTGGTGATGACATTCCTTGCAGATGTATTCGAAGATGGGCATTGGGTGACTCCAGATCAGTCTCTATTAGAATCAATTTGTGGGAAGTTCGCAAATTCCAGATTCTGAGAGTCCGGTGCCGCAAAGTCCGAGCACTCGCGTCCCGGATTCGCCGAGCCCAGATTCTCCGAAGGAAACTTCGCGCGGAGTCTGGACGGGGCGCGCGCCCTTCCGTTCGCGACGCTGGCTAGGCGGCGGACACGTGCAGACGATTGCCAGTTTCCTCCTGCCCCGAAAAATTCATTTGCCTGCCCCGGAGGAGCAGTTGGTCGAGGTCGAACCGGGAATCAAGATCCGGTGCTGGTGCTACTGGCAGAGCGAATCCAAGCGTCGGCGGGCGCTGACGCTGATCGTCGTGCACGGGCTGGAAGGCTCGTCGGATTCGCAATACATGCTGGGCGTGGCCCGCAACGGCCTCGCCGCTGGGATGAACGTAGTCCTCATGAACCAGCGCAACTGCGGCGGCATGGATGCTTGCGCGCCCACGCTTTATAACTCCAGTTTGTCGGGCGATGTTGCGGCCGTCGTGCGCAGCGTGCTCGAGAAGGACGGCGTTTCGCGCTTCGCGCTCATCGGATTTTCCATGGGAGGAAATCTGGTGCTGAAGCTGGCGGGCGAGTGGGGAAGGGAAGGGCCGCCACAATTTCGCGCGGTCGCGGCGGTGTGTCCGGCCATGGACCTGGCAGCCTCGGCTGACGCGCTGCACGAGCCCCGCAATCGCGTTTATGAATATTATTTCCTGATGCAATTGTTCCGGCGATTGCGGCTGAAGGCGCGGCTATTTCCGGAAAAATTCGACGTCTCGCGCTTGCGCGGGATTTCCAGCCTGCGCATGTTCGATGACCGCATCACCGCGCACTACTGCGGATTTGCCGGAGCCGACGATTATTACGCGCGGGCTGCGGCGGCCAACGTGGTCGACCGCATTGCCGTGCCGACCTTAATTATTCATGCCGCCAACGATCCCTTCATTCGCATACAGCCCGAGACCGTGCGGCGCGTCGCCGCGAACCCGAACATTACTTATATAGAAACGGCTGACGGCGGCCACTGCGCTTTTCTCGGCGAACGCAACGGCGACCCGGCCGACGACGGCCGCTGGGCCGAGCGCGAGGTAGTGGAATTTGTGGCGCGGCAATGAGGCGTATCGCCACGCGTCAACTATCCATCCCGGATACGAAATCGCGGATGCCGCCCCGTCAAATCATTCTGTAATGATTCTGTCCGCCCATTCCACCAGCGATACAAACACTGTCGGACTTCCGAACTTCGCACCCCATTGGTCGAGATCACTTTGCGCCACGGACCGTGCGCGGGAGCACGCCCCTCAAGCGTAGACCTGAATCTTTTTGGCGACGATCTTTTCCAAAGTTCCCGCCAGCGGGGGCCATCCTACGGGTACGATGGCGTCAGCTACCGACTTCCTCATCAGCCCTACCGCCTCGCCCAACAGGAATATCTGCACGTTGTGGCCGGCGTCCGCCAGCGCCAATGCATGCAAGAAAGGGAATGAAGCCCGGGTCGGGTCGTCCGACCCCCACGCGCTCTTCTCCATTATGTTCAGCGTTTTGTTTGAGGTTGGCGGAAGTGCGGACGCTGCGATTGCAAAGAAGGGCAGCGCCGCCAGTCGCGAGAGAAACTGTCTACGAGCCATGGGATTCCTCACGAACAGTTCTAGATGACGACGTGGAGCCTAGCAAAAGGACGGGGTTCATACAAGTCCGCGCTGGACGAGCTAACGGCCCTGCTTCGCTTCATTGACGGTTCACGTTTCGCAGAATTAGGATTCTGCTCACGCGATCGGTCAAACAATTTGTCGCGACACACGTCGAAGTGATCAGCCTTAATGGAGCCTATTCATGCTTGAGTCGTTTTTCCGTCTGAAAGTTTTTTTAACAGTCCCTATGGCGGTATGCGTCATGCTGCCGGTAGCCGCGCAGTCGCAACATTCTCTCGGCCCCCAGCCCGTGCCACTCCCTCCGCCAATTGTGGCGCCGGTTGACACCCCCTATCCTGGCACGATTTCCTTGCTCGTCGACGTCACCAATGTCACGGCTCGGATTTTTAATGTGCGCGAGACGATTCCGATAAAAGGCCGCGAACTTACTTTGCTATATCCAGAGTGGCTTCCGGGGACGCACTCGCCGTCGAACCCGATCGCCGAATTTGCCGGACTGGTTGTCACCGCGAATGGCAAGACTGTCCCGTGGCAACGTGATCGCGTGAACATGTACGCCTTTCACATCGACGCGCCCAAGGATGCGACCTCGCTCGAGGTGAATTTTCAGTTCCTCGCGCCGCAGGATCCCAAGCGAGGCCGCATTTCCTCGAAGTTCGCCGACATCACCTGGAACAGCGTCCTGCTCTATCCCACGGGATATTTTTCGCGCGACATCAAATTCGAAGCTTCCCTCCGGCTTCCAGAAGGATGGAAGTTCGCCAGCGCCCTCGACGTGAAATCGCAAAACGGAAATGAAGTTCACTTCAAAGAAACGACGCTGAATACGCTGATCGACGCGCCGGTCTATGCCGGCATCTACTTCAAGCGCGCGGATCTTTCTACGGGGCCAGACAATCCCGTGTACCTCGATGTCTTCGCTGACAAGCCTGCCGATTTAGAAATCAGCGCGGACGAATTGCAATATCACAAGAATCTGGTGATCGAGGCGCAAAAGCTTTTCGGATCGCATCATTATGATCACTACGACTTTCTTTTTTCGGTCAGCGACATTGTGAGCGGCAAAGGACTGGAGCATCATCAATCGAGCGAGGACGGATCTCGCGCCAATTACTTCACCGACTGGGGCGCTGGCGTCGGCGGCCGCGCGCTGTTACCGCATGAATACACGCATTCGTGGAACGGCAAATTCCGCCGGCCGGCTGACCTGTGGACGCCGAATTTCAACGTGCCCATGCGCAACGATCTGCTATGGGTGTATGAAGGCTTGACGGATTACTACGGCAACGTGCTCACCGCGCGCTCCGGAATGCGAACTCCCGAGCAGGCTCGCGACGTTTTCGCGCAGATCGCGGCCAACTTCGAAGTCAGTCCGGGACGCACATGGCGCTCGCTGGAAGAGACCACGATGCAGCCGATTATTTCGTCGCACGGCGCTATATCCGAAATTTGGCAAAGCTGGCAGCGTGGTTACGACTACTACCCTGAGTCCGATCTCGTGTGGCTCGATGCCGATACCAAGATCCGCGAACTCAGCGATGGGAAAAAATCCCTGGACGATTTCGCGAAACTCTTCTACGGCATCGCCAATGGCAGCTACGTCACCGTTACTTTCACCTTTGACGACCTGGTGAAAGCGCTGAACACTGTTCAGCCCTTTGACTGGGCGGGATTCTTCCGCACGCGCGTTTACGAGATTAGCCCGAGCGTTCCGGAGGACGGATTTAAGCGGGGTGGTTATCGGTTGGTTTATAACGACACGGAACCTGAGTGGTGGAAGAAAGCCGAGAGTTTTCGCGGAGCGAGCTTCGCGACTTCGCTGGGCTTTTCGATGAAGTCGGAGAGAGGCGGCGATTCGCGGGGCAGCCTCAATAGCGTTGGGTGGGATAGCGTGGCCTTCAAGGCCCGCATGACGCCGGATATGCAGTTGTTGGCCGTGAACGACCAGCAGTACACGGCCGCGATTCTCCGCGAAGCCGTCCTCGCCGCCGAGAAAAATAAAGATCCGATCCGGCTCTTGCTGAAACGCGGCAACGAATTTGTATCTGTCTCGCTCGACTATCACGGCGGAATGCGCTATCCGCATTTGGAAAGAGTCGAATCAACGCCAGATCGGCTGGATGCGATCCTTGCTCCGGCGAGATAGAGGTCAATCACCAAATTGCGACTCGCCGTAGACGTGTCTCGTGTAGGGGCGGACGCATTCGTCCGCCCCGCGCAGCGCAGCGAGCGCCCCGGACGAATGCGTCCGGGGCTACGTGAACCAGCGCTACGTGCGCGCGGGAGTGCGACCGAACCACGACAGCATTTCCGCGCCGCGGCCTTTTGTCCTGATGCGAATGTACGCCAACGCCAACATCGCGAGAAAAATGATCAGCAGGCCGGCTGATGCTCCGGCAATGGTCATCGTGTGCTTGGGCAAAATCGACACACGCCCGTAGACGAATTCGATGTGCACCCAATACACCAGCAGCGACGCTTGTCCGAGCAGAATCAACGGGCTGAATCCCCACTGGCCCGCGCCCCAGCGGCACCAGCCGTAGCCCGCGGTAAGAATCACCAGCAACATGCCAATGCGAATCAGAAAAAAACTCGGACTAGTGTGCCAGTAATCGTTGACGGCGTAAAGTTGGCGAGGCTGCGCCTCGAGCCAGCGGGCGAATTCGATCAGCAAGCTTCCCGCAAGCCCGAGAGAAAAAAATGCTCTTGGTTCCTGCTCGCGCGCCCACGAGCTTTGCAAAATGAATCCCACGGCCAGTCCGATGAACGCGAACCCGGTCCAGGGAAAAATTGGGAATAATCCCGCCTGCGGAGTTCCGATGTTATGCACGCCGTTCAAGTAAGATTCGAGTGGCCAGGGAAGCCAGTCGGGACGCCATGTGGTCCAGAGCGGCGGGCTCACAAGGGAAATGAGCAGAGCGGTTCCGGCAGCGGTCAGCGACAACGCCAGGCGCGTGCGCGGGCCGCGACTCACCGCCAGAACCAGCCAGCATAGGATTCCCATCAGCATCATCGATGCGCCGATGGTGTTGAGAATATCGACCCGGAGCAGGTCGCTCTCCGGCGCCCATCCCCACGAGACCACATACTCCTGCAAGCGAAAGAGCAAACCGAACCCAAAGATCTCCGCGCCGCGGCGAATGGTGGTGCGTGCGATCCTCGTCGCCGGCACATTCTTCTGCCGCAGTTTCTCAGTGACCAGGGCAAACGAAATTCCGGCAAGAAACAGAAACAGCGGAGCGGGAAATGTCCCGCCCAGCTGCGAGTACATGAAAAAGCGGCTTTGGCGCGCCTGGGGACTCAGCCAGGAATCGTAGCAGTGGGTCTGGAACATCAGCAGGCAGGCCAGTCCGCGCATCCAATCGATGTAGGCGAGTCGGGATTTCGGGGCGTCTGGCTGGGGCATGCGGTTGCGCAGTGGCACCCGGCAGTATACGGCAGAGGCCCTGAATCTCCGCGAATTTCGGGTTCCGAGGCGGTCTTATGGGCCTTGTTTCCGCTGCGTCCGAGAGTTTTGGCCGCAACTATTAAGCCCTGATCGGGTTTCTAATTTTCAGAAATTTGTCAAGTTTTGTGCGCCATACAACCTTCTCTACAATGGCCTTATCGAATAGGGACAAGCCCTTAATCACGTAAGATAGAACCTGTATGCCCATTTCCCCCGGAGCTTGCATGCGAATTGTGAAGTCGGCCTTTCCTGCTCTTTTAATAGCCAGCCTGTTCTGCGCAACGAGTCGCGCGGTGGTCGCCGACCGCATCCCCAATGAAATCAATGCCAGCCAGATGGTCGCGGTCAAAGGCAACGTGCATGGACTTGCCCAGCCGCAGTTTGACCTGGGCCGCGCCGACTCCGGCAAAATGCTCCATGAGGTAACGCTGGTATTCCATCCCTCCCAGGCCCAGCAGCAGGATCTCAACAACTTGCTGGCCCAGCAGCAGGATCGGACCTCTCCGAACTATCACAAGTGGCTGACTCCCGCCCAGTTTGCCGACCGGTTTGGCATGAGCCGCGGCGACATCCAACGCGTCACATCCTGGCTCCAATCCCAGGGGTTCGCCGTGACCTCGGTTTCCAACAGCCGCAACGAGATTTCCTTCGAAGGAACCGTCTCGCAGATTGAGACGACATTTCAGACCGAGATTCACAACTACCTCGTGAACGGCGTGGTACATTTCGCGAACTCAAAAGATCCGTCCGTGCCGGCGGCGTTGGCGGGATCGGTGCTGGCCATCGGCCACCTCCACGACTTTGCACCCCGGCCCAGAGCCTTGGCGCGGCCGCATCTGACTTCCTACCAGACCGGCAACCATTTTCTTGCACCCGCCGATTTCGCCACGATCTACGATGTCGCCCCCTTGTACGCCACCAGCGACGGCACCGGACAGAAGATTGCTGTCGTGGGGCAAAGCAGCGTCAATGCAACCGACCTCAGCAACTTCCGCGCGGCCGCCGGCCTTTCCGCGAAAGCTCCGCAAATGGTATTACTCTCCGGTACCACTTCCACGCGTTGCCCCGGGGACGAGGGCGAATCCGATCTGGATTTGGAGTGGTCGGGCGGCGTCGCCAAAAATGCTTCTATCATCTTTGTATATGCCGGGCTGAGCAGCGGGGATAACTGCGTCAACCGGAACGGTAAGAGTGTTTGGGATGCGCTCGACTACGCCGTGCAAAACAAGGTGGCACCCTTCATCAGCGCTAGCTATGGGTACTGCGAGGGTGGAGAGTCGGGGCAGACGGGAGTGGGCCAGGCTTTTGCCCAGCAAGTGCAGGGATGGGCGCAGCAGGCGAACTCCCAGGGCCAGACCATCGTCTCGGCTTCAGGTGACGACGGTGCCGCGGATTGCGATGGAGTGGTCACTTCCGCTACGCAGGGCTTGGCCGTGGATGTCCCGGCATCCATTCCCGAAGTCACCGGCATGGGCGGCAACACATTTACTGGCGACAGCACAACTAACACCCCGCCGGGGGGCGATCCGCCGTATTGGGCCGCAGCCGGCGCTACCACCGACACCGTTTCCTCGGCTCTGGAATATATTCCGGAAGACGCTTGGAACGATACCACCCCCGGTGCCGACCTCGCGGCGTCGGGCGGTGGCGCCAGCCTGTTCTTCGCAAAGCCCACGTGGCAGACCGGAACTGGTGTTCCAGCCGACGGCAAGCGCGATGTTCCGGACCTGTCGATTGCAGCGTCGCCCAATCACGATGGATATCTCGTTTGTTCTGAGGACGGCACTGGCGGTACGATTCAGTCCAGTTGCGCCTCCGGCTTTCGCGACAACAACGGGTACTATACGGTCGTCGGCGGCACCTCGGTGGGGGCTCCGACCTTTTCCGCGATTCTGGCTCTCATCAACCAGCAGGCCGGCAATCCGGGATTTGGCAACGTGAATCCTACCTTGTACGGGTTCGCGGCCAGCACTCCGTCAGTCTTCCACGATGTGACTGCGGGCAACAACAAGGTGCCGTGCACCAGCGGAAGCGTGAATTGCCCCGCGGGTACGACGCAGATCGGCTTCACTGCCGGAACTGGCTACGATCAGGTCACCGGCCTGGGTTCGGTGGATGCGAACAAGCTCGCCACCGCATGGGTCGCGACGCTAACGCCGCAGTTCGCCCTGGCTCCGACCGTGACAAGCTTCCAAGTGGCGCAAGGCTCGGCGACCGATGCGATCGTCAATGTGACGTTCAATCCCGGTTTCACTGGAACGGTCGCCTTCCTGTGTTCGGAGCCGTCGACCATGACACAGTCGTCCTGCACCATTCCGCCGTCGATCAATGCGACGGGGACGGTGAGCTTTCACATTACGACCAGCCTGCCCACAGCCTCGCTGCAACCCTACGAGCACAGCCGGGGAATTTTCTACGCGACGCTGCTCCCCGGTTTGTTGGGCATCGTAGTCGCGGCCGGATCGCGGCGATCCCGGCGCAACCTTCGTCTGTTCGGACTGTTCATAGTTCTGGGACTGGCGACGTTCGGGCTGGGATCGTGCGGCGGCAGCAGCACCAAAAACAATACTTCGACCCCGGGCACGCCCCCGGGGACGTATACCATTACGGTGAGCGGAACCTCGTCCGGCGCGCCGACCGTCACAACCTCATTCAAAGTCGTGGTGCAGTAATGATTCTTTGATCGTGTGGCGGGATCGTGTGGGGTAGATCGCGTGGCGGCGGACCCATTGGTCCGCCAGGTTTTGACCTTGATTTGGATACTTTAGTTGAGGAACAAAGCGTTCCGCACCTTCACTTCTGCGGCGGCGGCACGTACTCCTTCGGCTTGGCCGAGCCTTCGCCGAAGAAAAATTGCTCCAACTGCTTGACGATCACTTCCTGATCCTCGCGCCGGGCCGGGTTCAGGCGGTATTCGTTCAATAGCATCTTACAGTGCTCCGTCCACATCTTCCACGCTTCCTGGGAAACGTTGTCGTAAACCTTTTGCCCCAGGTCATTGTCGAACGGAGGTTCATCCAGCCCCGGCATTTCTTTCTTGAACTTTACGCATTGAACCATGTGCGGCATAACTTCCCTCACAATGAATTGACCCGCTTACGGATTTCGAATTTCCATGCTTCGAATCAAACCGTCTCGAATGTCGTACACATGCTGCACCATGTGATCCACCAGCAGCTTTCCGCTTTTATCATGAACGACCTGGTGCACGTCGACGGCGATCCTTCCATCGGCTTCCGTCGTAAAATTCTTGGGCTCGACGTGCGGGTCCAGCACTTCGAACTGACGCGTCCAATAGTCCCGCACCGCGGCGGTTCCCAGCACGCGGCCGCCCTCCATACCGTTTGGCCAATCGACCTCGGGATGCATCAGGGCAAGAACGGTTTCGATTTCGCGACGGTTAAAGGCTGCATACGTCCGGTGCAGCAAGCCGATTTCCGCCGCCGAAGTTTGGATTTTCAACATAAATGCCTCAAAGAATATCTTACACGGACTTTGAGGCGCTGCTTAGCCGCAGCATCCGCCACCAGAGCAACGCCGCAAGACCCCACATCGCCAACAGCGGAATCAAACTGGCGAGCCCTCGCAGTCCCAGCAGTTGGCCAAGATTGAACGCGCTGTAGCGGCCGCTCGATCCCGCTTCGGCAAGGGTTAACATCGAATCGCGGTTCAGTGCCAAACGCCCCGCCCAGAACGCCGGCCAGGTCGAGTGCATGATCGGACAACTGTCCTGCATGGACAGTTGCGACGTCGTCGAAATAACCATGAGTGCCATCATCACGCCGCACAAGGCGAGCCCAACCAGTATGCGGCGCCACCCACGCGTTGCGCGTCCCCATGCCACGGCCAGACCGATGCACAAGAATGGAATGCACGCGCCTGCGTATCGCGGCCCGAACGTGAGTCCCGCTTTCCACCAGTAGAACGAAGCGTTGAACAAGAAGTAATACGCCACGATGGCCGCGGCCGTCGTCGCCGCGGCACGATGCGCCGTCTGCTTCGACAGCCACCACAGCCCGACTACAGCGGCCGCCAGCACCGGCGACGCGAAGAACAATCCGCGCGCGCATCCGAACATAATTTTCAGCAGCCGGTCGGGATGCGGATAAGTGAGCCCCATGTATCCTTGCTGCCGCATGAAGGAAAACGAATTCGGATCGTAATAGGAGTAGCTTGGGCGAAACGTCCCAAACGCCGTGTGCAGATAGCCGAGTAGAACGAACACGCAAATCGCCGCGCCCAATCCCACGCCCGCGACCACCCGCCAGCGAGCCGCTTTGCCGCGCGGCCACGCCTGAGCCAGAGCCAGCAGCGCGACCATCGCCGAGGCCGGAGCCGCGGGATACTCCGTGACCGTCGCCCATCCCGCGGTCAACCCAACTGCCAGCGCCCAGTAGAAATCTGCGCGCGCGCTCTGGCTCTCGTGCAGTTTCAAGGCCGATGCAAACGCAAAGATGAGACATGCAGCCACCAGCGCGTGAGCCCAGAACAAACTGGCATACGCCCATAGCGGCGTGCCCAGGCACATGACCAGTGTGCCGAAGGCCGCGCCGCTCAAATCGCCGCCGAATCGCAAGCCAAGAAAAAACAGGCACACTCCCGCGAGGGCCGCCGGTAACGCGACTGCCCCCGCGCTCGCGATATAGGACAGCGCGATTTCGCCGCGCGGCGAATCCGCATCGATTCCCGCAATCCGCAGCGCGGGCTGTGCAGCGAGAACAAACGGCACAGCGAGAAAGACTAATCCCGGCGCTTTGTCGGAATAATAATGTCCCGCGAAGTGCGCCTTATCTTGCGTGTTCTGGTGGTAGGCATCGATCTGCAAAGTATGCCGCTCGACAATCGCGCGCAGCAAATCGAAACGGGAGTTCTGATTCCATCCTCCCCCTTCATAAAAATAAAGGAATGAGAGAAAGCTTAAGAGCCCCAGCAGAATCGCGGCTTTTCGGGACAAGGCAGACTTTTCATGGGGAGAAGGACTCATGGAACGTTACGGGCAGAGCGTGTGTCTGGGACAGGATCGTGCGCGAAGGAGCGCGATGGCCCTTAAGTCCAAGAGTCTCGCCCTTGGGCGCGCGGCTGACAATGCTGTAAAGCGTTCACGGCTTTCCCGCGGCCAGAAGATATTCCGCGAGAACTTTCTTCGCTTCTTCCGTAGTGGCCGGATCAGCCGCTCCGTTCCACGCGGTCGCCGGCTTGTTCTTTATGCCGATGTAGATGCCCTCGTAAGCGGTATCGCCCAAATTCTCCACGCGATGTTTGAACGGCGGATACCATCGCGCCTCGCCCGCCTTCGAGAAGACCTCGCGCACTTTGCCGTTCTCGTCGGTAAAACGCAGATGCGCTTCGGTCAGGCTCACCACGACACCACCGGGATGGTCATGCAGCACCGACTTTTCGTGCGGACCATAATGTACCGAGACGACATCGACTCGATCGTTTTCAAAGTCTCGCTTGTAATGTTTGGGTTCAACCTTGGTGGGATCCTGTCCCAGACAGCAAGTCGCGGCCAGACACAGCAACAGGCCCAGCCCCAATCTCTTCGACCGCATCCCTGCCTCCTGTATGCGCCTGGGTTTTCTTGTGAGAACTTACGCCACTCTACGTCCGCCTATTGAGAGTGTCAACGGCCGGAACTCGGAGCGCCCCTTCTTGGTAAATCGCTCGATCAGCGAGCGCACTGAGGACACCGCCAAATGTCGGAACGTCGCGACACGCATACTTCGCCAGAAAGAAGAATGTCCGCCAAGACCTTTCTGATCGAAAGCCAAATGCGCTGGCTTCGCCAACTAGCTAGATTTATGATGAGTCCATCCGGAATGGCCGTTTGGGACCAAAGGCTACTAGCGCAGACCATGGGAGGTCTTCTCCTGTTGGCGGTCATGCCTCCGATATATGGGCAATCCGCTCAGGATTATGTGGGCGCTGAAGCCTGCGCTAAGTGCCACGCTGACACTTATCATCAGTGGGCGCACTCGCTGCACAGCAAGATGATGCAGCCCGCGACAGAACGGAGTGTGGAGGGAGATTTTGCGCAGGGCAAAATAGTGTTACGCGGCTCAACCTACGTTTTGCAGCACCGTGACCGCAATTACTACATCACTGAGTCTGACTCGACAGGCGAACCCCAGAAACGCCGGGTCGAGTACACGCTTGGCAGCCGACGTGTCCAGCAGTACCTCAGCACCCTGCCCGACGGTCGCATTATCGTTCTCCCCCCCACTTGGGACAATATTGCTAAGAAGTGGTCTCACGATATTGACATCCAAAATCCCGAAGAAGATCCGGGAGCTCAGGTCCAGATTTGGAATAAGACCTGTTACTCCTGCCACGTAAGCCAGGAACAGAAGAATTTTGACCCGCAGAAGATGCGCTATCACACTACCTGGCAGGATTTTGGGATTAACTGCGAGCGCTGCCATGGCCCCGGAAAAGAGCACGTCGCCCGGGCGACTGGGGCCAAACTTACAAACGCCGACCGTGCGCTCGTCGCCAAGACAATTGTGAACCCCGCGCGCTTGGACTCGACGCACAGCACCATGATCTGCGCGCAGTGCCATTCGTTTCGCGACATCTACGTGGATGGCTTTAAGGCTGGCATGAACTATTACGATTTCTTCTTGCCCGTAATGGAGTACCGCCTGCCGTCCTCAGATGACCCTGCCTTTTGGCCCGACGGGCGGCCGCGGTGGCTCTCCAACAATGCCGTCGCCTTATGGCAGAGCCAGTGTTTCCTGAAGGGAGGCGCGACGTGCGGCACCTGTCACTCTCATCCGCACAATATAAATGTTAATGGAAATCAGCCGCTTCGACTAGACAACGACGCACCTTGTCTGCGGTGTCACACCGCCATTGCGGCTCGCATTCCTGCCCATACTCACCATCGACCGAATAGCTCTGGCAGTTCATGCCTGGAGTGCCACATGCCGGCTACAGTGATCGGCATTAACGCCAGACTCCGCGACCATTCCATGAGCATCCCGGTTCCGGAGAACACCATTCGGCACGGCATTCCCAACGCATGCAATCTCTGTCACAAAGGCAAAGACGCAGAATGGGCATTGCGCCAGATGAACGCTTGGTATGGCAAGCAATCGCGCCAAAAGATCGTAGACCGTGCCGATGCCTTCAGCGACGGGCGCAAGGGCGATCCGTCGGCAATTCCGGCCCTGCTTCAGATATTGTCGGATGCCTCGGGTGGCCCTTTCATCCGGGCCAACGCTGCCGGATACCTGGCCAGTTTTCCGAATGATCCTAGCGCCTATAGCGCGGTGTTCCATTCCTTCTCCGACCCAGACCCGCTGGTGCGGGCCACCGCGGCGTTTAACATCAGGCCTCGAGCGGCGCAGCGGGAAGAAGTGGCTCCTGAGCTGGCTTCCTTGCTTAGAGATCCGCTGAGAACCGTCCAGATGAGCGCTGCTATCGCGCTAGTTTCGATGGGGGTGCGGCAGGTTCCGGGTGAGGACGGCCAATGGTTTGCGCGCGCCAAAGAACTTTACCGTGCGCGTGCCGAACTCAACTCTGACGATGCTCAACAGCAGCTCGCGGCGGGGAAATTCTTTTTCCTGACAGGTGAGATGGATCGCGCACTAACGGCCTTTCGCGGCAGTTTGAAGCTCGACCCCACGATTCCCGCACAATACTATCTTGCCCAAACTCTGGCGGAGAAAGGCGATTCCAAGGCAGCAAGCCAGATACTGGAAACCATCCCTCGTAGTGACCCGCAATACACCCGGGCGCAGCAACTTCTCGCTTCGCTCGCGGTAACTGATGCCGGTCATCAGGACACTCTCCAGGGCAAATCCATTACTGGAGATAACCCGGATGCCCGCGCGTCGTTTCTCGACGGCCAATTGCAGTACCAAAACGAAAATTACGGAGCTGCCCTGAAACAATTGGAACAGGCGCTGCAGTCCGCGCCGGAGGCGGAGTGGACGACGAAAGCGCAAATCTATAGTGCCATTTGCCTGGAGAAGCTGGGACGCACGCATGACGCCGAAGCCGCTATGGACGCGCTTTCCGGCACTCCTGCAGCCCGAGATGATGTTGACCTGCAGCTTGCCTTTGCCGAACTACTTTCCGAAACCGGGCGAACGGAGGAAGCACTCCAGCGCATTGACGGAGTCATCGCGGCAGTTCCACAGGCCCCGATGGCCTATTTCTGGCGAGCCAAGATACTGCTCCAGCTCCATCGTACTGATGAAGCGGCGAAGGCGGCGGAGAAATCCGTTAGCCTGCTGCCGGACCTTCCCTTTGCTCACAACCTGCTGATCAGGATTTACGAGATTCAAGGCCGCACCAAAGAAGCGGCGCAAGAGGCAGAATGGCTTCGCGACTACCAACGGCGCACAGAATCACGTTGATCGTTTTGCTTGCGGCGGCCAGCATGGCGCAAGCACAGATTCGCTTTGAAGATACCGCTGGAAAAGCGGGCCTGAAATTCCAGCTACGCAACGGCGCTGGCGGCGAATTTCGTCAGCCTGAGCTGATGCTCGGCGGCGTGGCCGTTCTGGATTACAACAACGACGGCTGCATGGACATCTTCTTCACCAACGGCGCGGCTATGCCGTCGCTGAAGAAAACCGGCCCGGAGTATTCCAACCGCCTGTTTCGCAATAACTGTGACGGCACCTTTACGGACGTAACCGAAAAAGCCGGCGTAGCGGGCGAAGGCTATTCCATGGGAGTCGCCGTTGCCGATTACGACAATGACGGCTATCCCGATATCTTTGTTACTGGCGTGAATCGAAACATCCTGTATCACAACCGTGGCGACGGTACTTTTGAGGACGTTACAGAGAAGGCGCACGTCGGCGGAGTAGATCCGCATTACGGAAAGCTATGGTCGGTTTCGGCAGCGTGGGTGGATGTGGATAATGACGGCTGGCTCGACCTGGTGGTCGCCAATTATGTGCAATGGGATCCGCAGCACGAGCCCGTTTGCGGTTCGCCGCAGCAACTGCTCTACTGTCGTCCCGACGCGTATCATGACACCCCGAACCAGCTCTTCCGCAACAACCACGACGGATCCTTTACCGACATCACCGCATCTTCCGGCCTCGGCGCGCACCTCGGCAAAGGCATGGGAGTGGCGGTCGCGGATTACGATGGCGATGGTCTGATGGACATCTTTGTGACCAATGATTCCGTTCCAAACTTTCTGTTCCACAATTTAGGCCATGGGAAATTCGAAGAAGTCGGAATGCTGGCCGGCGTAGCACTGAACGACAATGGCCGCCCGGTCGCCAGCATGGGAGCGGATTTCCGCGATGTCGACAATGACGGCCGTCCTGATCTGATGTTCACGGCCATGATCAACGACACCTATTCGTTCTTTCGAAACACCGGCAAGTCGCCGGCATTCGAGGACGACACCGCCAGCGCGGGCCTGGCGCTTGCCACGCGCACGCTGACCGGCTGGGGCATCGGCATCTACGATTTCGATAACGACGGATTGAAAGACGTGTTCACGGCGAACTCGCATTTTCCCGCACTCGATCGCTATTTGGGCACCGCAGCGGCATTGCCGAATTCGCTGCTTCGTAATTTAGGGGATGGACGCTTCGAAAACGTCTCCCAAGCCGCCGGAGCCGATTTTCAGCTTGTGGGCCAATATCGAGGTGTCGCCTTTGCCGATTTCGACAACGACGGACGGCTGGACGCAGTGGTTACGAATGTCAATGGACCGGTACGGCTTTTCCATAACATTACTTCAAATGCCGGGCACTGGCTGGCGCTCAAGCTGATCGGCACACGTAGCAATCGCGATGGCATTGGAGCTAAGGTCTCGGTGGCGCTGCCCACCCAAAAGCTTTACAACCACTGCACTACGAGCGTGGGCTACGCATCCTCAAGCGAGCCGCTTGTACGCTTTGGCTTGGGGAACCAAACTGTGGCCAAACTGATCGAGATTCGATGGCCCAGCGGGCAGATACAAATCCTCCATGACGTATCGGCGGATCAGGTTCTAAAAGTCCAAGAGGCCCAGGCGACTTCGCACAAATAAGAGCAAGTAAGGTTCCGATTAGTTCCCACGATCGGCACATCTCCCTTTTCCTTTTTCCTTAGCTACTTGCACGGAATCAAATCAAAAACTGAATCCTAACAATTAATACTTGTTTTTGTGCATTGAATGGTGTTAATGTTCCCGACCTATCAGGGGTTTCACGCTTGGAGTGCAATCAAAGTCCGAGCGCAGACTCACTGCGGGTTTCTTAGCAAAAGTAGTGGCGTGACAGAATTTTCCGCGTCTTCGCGGGAATACTCTTCGTCTTGGAGGGCTTTGCAATGCGCGTCCGTCGCCAGCTTTTCTCTTCCCTGTTTGCATGTTTCCTTCTTTGTTCAGCCGTACTCTTGCTGAGCAGCGCTCCGACCGCTTGGGCTCAATCGACATCCACCGGCACCGTTGTCGGAAACGTGACCGACCCGAGTGGTGCGGTTGTGCCCGGTGCCACGGTCACGCTGACCGATACCAATACAAAGACATCGCGCACGACCACTACGAATCAGGCGGGACGATACATCTTCGTCGATGTTGCCCCCGGCCCATACGAACTCAACATCGCCAAGCAAGGTTTCTCGACGACTAAGACTCAAACCACCGTGCAGGTCGGAGCCGCAACCACGGCGAATATGACGTTGCAAGTCGGAACCAGCAATGTCGTCGTCGAGGTGACGGCGGTCGGCAACGAGTTACAAACCATGAACGCCACGATCGGCAACACGCTCGACAGTGTCGCCATCGACAACTTGCCCAGCATGGGCCGCGACGCTGCCACGTTCCTTGCCTTGCAGCCCGGCGTTAGCCCCGACGGCAGCGTTGCCGGCGCGGTAGTCGATCAGACTCAATTCACCCTCGACGGCGGCAACAACACCAACGACATGGACGGCAGCATGAGCGTCTATACCACGTCGTATGCCAGCGACCCGACCGGCGGTGTCGCCAACCAGAGTCTCGGAGTGGCGGCCGGCCCTACGGGCGTGATGCCCACGCCAATCGATAGTATCGAGGAGTTCAAGGTCAATACCACTGGCCAGACAGCCGACTTCAATAGTTCCGCGGGCGCGGAAGTCAAGATGGTGACCAGGCGCGGGACCAACGCCTATCACGGTACGGCTTACGAATACTATCGTGACAACAACTGGTCCTCGAACTCCTGGGAAAACAACAATGCTGCCCCGCCTTCGCCGGATCATGGTGGACTACCCACCTTCCATTACAACCGTTTTGGCGGCGCCATCGGCGGCCCGCTGATCCCGAAAGAGGTTCTTGGCGCCAAGACGTACTTCTTCTTCAATTACGAGGGCTTCCGTTTCCCCAACTCGAGGGCCATCAACCGCAACGTTCCTTCGCCAAATTTGAGGAATGGGATTCTTACCGACCCAAAAACCGGTATAAGTTACAACCTCTTAGCGAACGACCCCCGCCATATCGGGTTGAATCCATTGGTCCAGCAGCTATGGTCGAAATATGAGCCCCAATCGAACTTCGGTTGCATCAACTCCCTCTGCGATGGCGTAAACATTCTCGGTTTTCACGGCAACGTCAACTTGCCGCTGAGCAGTAAATTCTCCGTGGTTCGGGTGGACCACGATTTCAGCTCGAAGTGGCACTTCATGTCGAGCTGGCGCTATTACAACTTGAAGAACCCCACTAGCGACCAGGTGGACATCGGCGGCTTCTTCAAGGGCGATACTCTGGGCGTCCCGGCTTCTCAATCCAGCGATCCGCAGCAAGCCTGGTATCTCGTCGCGGGCCTTACCACCAACATTACTACCAATACCACCAACGATATCCACTACAGCTTCCTGCGCAACTGGTGGGCCTGGAACCGCGCTGGCGATACCATTCAGTTGCCAGGCATCGATGGCGCGCTGGAACTGGCGTCTGGCGAATCGGCAACCCAGAACCTCGCTCCCTATAACGTCAACGCGCAGCAGACTCGTACCCGCTTCTGGGACGGCCACGACCAGATGTTCCGCGACGACGTCTCCATGCTCAAAGGCAATCACCTGTTCCAGTTTGGCGGAACATACGAGCACAATTTCGACTATCACCAGCGAACGGACAACGGCGGTGGCATCAACTACCAGCCGGTCTATCAACTCGGCCAGGGTAGCCACGGCGCTGGCAGTGTCACCGTGCCGCTTTGCACGACGATTGTCGACCCCAAATTCGCCACCGCTTGCGGTGCTGATTACGCTGCCGCGTTGGGCATTGTTTCGGCGTCGCAGACGGCCTTTACCCGCAGCGGTCCCCTGCTAACCCTGAATCCGCCACTTACTCCGGCGTTCGACCAGAGCACGATTCCCTTCTACAACGTGTACTTTACTGATACATGGCATATGAAGCCGTCGTTTACCCTGACCTACGGCTTGGGCTGGACTCTGGAAATGCCGCCGACTGAGAAGCAGGGGAAGCAGGTCGCGCTGGTGGGTCTGGACGACCAGTTCATCAACGGTGCAGACTACCTTGCGGCTCGCAAGCGTGAGGCCCTCCTGGGGCAAGTCTACAATCCCATCGTTGGCTATGCTCTGACGGCGAACGTGGGAAACAGCCCGAAGTATCCCTACAACCCGTTCTACGGTTCATTCAGCCCACGCGTCGCCGCGGCTTGGAACCCAAGCTTTGACAGCGACACGATCCTGGGGAAAATCTTCGGTCACAATGACACCGTGGTCCGTGGCGGCTATGGCCGCATCTTCGGGCGTCTCAACGGTGTCGATCTGGTTCTGGTGCCGCTGCTCGGCACCGGCCTGATCCAGCCCGTGCAGTGCTTCAACAACCTCAGCAATCACACCTGCGGCGCGCCGGGAGACGCCACCACGGCCTTCCGTGTGGGTATCGATGGCCCTGCCGCTCCCCTGCCCACTCCCAGCCAAACCTTGGTGCAGCCCGATTATCCGGGCGTTAATGCGATCGGGGCTGGCGCTGGCGAGGTGTTGGATCCGAACTTCCGGCCAAACGTGATCGACTCCTTCAATTTCACCATCCAGCGGCAGTTGTCCCGCAAGTACACGCTGGAGGCTGGTTACATTGGGCGGAGGATCACCCACGAATATCTGCCCGTCAACCTCAACGCCGTGCCCTACATGATGACGAAGGGCGGCCAGCAATTCAAAAACGCCTATGCCAACACGCTCTTGCAGTACTGCGGCGGCTTCGCAGGGATGGGTGGAGGCGGATGCGCCGCAACCCGCAGCGCGGTCACTCCGCAGGCTTTCTTTGAGACCGCTTTGAAGGGCACGGGTTATTGCACCACTGCTGTCAATATCGGGACCACCGCCAACCCGAACCTTGTCACGCCGTCCAGTTGCACCGACGCCGTAGTCCTGAATGAAGGCTCTACCGGCACCGGCAACCTGAACATTGAAAATGTCTGGAGCCTGTGGAGCGACCTCGACAGCGGCGGTTTCAATTTCCCTCGCTCCATGCAGAATACCGCTATTCCGGGCAGTTCATTTGGCGGCAGCGGCCAGCTTAGCTCCGGCGTGGCTAATAATATGAGCATCGGCTACGGCAACTACAACGCTCTCTTTGCCACCGTCAAGATGACCGACTGGAAAGGTGTGACCCTGCAGGCGAACTTCACCTTTTCCAAGGCCCTGGGCACCGATGCCGTGGTCCAGGCCTCCAGCCAACTTACCCCCAACGATCCGTTCAACATTGCCCAGAATTATGGCGTCCAGGCGTTTGATCGCAGGGTGGTTTACACCATGTTCATGGTTTACTCGCCGCCCTTCTTCAAGGGGCAGTCGGGACTCTTAGGACGCGCTCTCGGCGGATGGACCTTAGCTAGCACGTTTTCGACCGGCACGGGCCAGCCCATCGAGGTCAGCACAACGAACGGCGACGGCCAGGCATTCGGCGCAGGAGACGCAGCGGCCTACTTCGATGAGGAGAACGCCGTTCCCATGGGGCCCATCCAGAAGGGTCACGCTTACTACAACACTCCCGGATCGAATGGCGTCGGCACAGGCGGTCTGCCGGTGAACATCTTCAAGGATCCGGCAGCCGCTTTCGCCAGCTATCGCAACCCGATTCTAGGCGTCGATACGCGCGACGGAGGCTTCGGCGTGCTTACCGGCATCCCCTACTGGAACGTGGATATGAGTATCAAGAAAAACATTCGAATCGCGGAGCGTGTTAGCTTGGAATTGCAGGGCGTCTTTGCGAATGTCTTCAACCACAACCAGTTGCTCGATCCGCAAGGTATGTCGTTGGGCTCTCCCGGCAGTTTCGGCAATCTGTTGGGATCAGCCCAAGCGCCACCGGTGGGCGGCAATCGACAGATCGAGATCGCTGGTCGCATCCGCTTCTAGGTCAATCAACCGACCTGAGAGGCGCAAGAATGTGAGAGGACGCGTGGCAGCAATTTAGGGGCGAAAGTTCGTAGCCCCCGTTTTCCGGGCCTCGCGTCCTCCCTCACAACAATTGCCAACATCGCGATTGAACGGTTGAAACAACAGCCATCAGATGGGATGGCATCTCTCACACGGTCCGAGCTTACGCCGCAGACCATCGTCGTCGGCAGACTGGCGCGGGCGCACACTCTTCTTTCTTCAATACCCGGTTACGGGCGGGCGCGTCGCTGATCGAGCGGCACCGCTAGGGCGAGGACTTCGCGGTGTTTGTTGGTGGGCCCACTAGGATTTGAACCTAGAACCAACAGATTATGAGTCTGCTGCTCTAACCGTTGAGCTATGGGCCCGCGAAACCCAATCTAGCATACTCGCGAGCCCGATACGTGTTGCGTTCTATCCGCGAAAACGCTTGGCAAAAGCTTCCGCCATTCGTTGCGGTAAAACAGTAAGGGCGTCCCCGCAGGAATGCCCCTCCCGTGCCACGCGCAAAAACTTCTAAACTCCGGCAGATTTTTGTTTCCGGGCAATTGCCGATTTCGCCAAATCCTGCAACGACGGCACCGACTCCGGATCCGTCACTCGACGCTCCGGTAGCGGCGCTCCGCTCTTCAGCGACTCAACCAACATCTCTATCGCCAGGTCCGTATTCGGACGGATAAAGATGGTTGCCGCCAGCGTTCCATTCCGCACCCACGCCTGGCCGGTCTTCGGCATTCCGTCGCAGCCCGTGATCGGAATCTGCATCCAGCGCGCGCGTTCGCTCTCGGCGATCTCGCTGAACGCTTTTCTCGCCCCCATCGCCATGCTGTCGTCCTGCGCTCCCACCAGATCCATGTGGCTCTCCTGCGACGTGCGCAAGCGCAGCCACGAACTCACGGTGCGATACGCGCTCTCCTCCGTCCAGTTCGCACGCATCGTTTTTACCTGAATGTTTGCCGGCTTGGTTTTCATCATTCCCGCCGTTCGCTCTTTCGCGGCGGAACTGTTCGCCGGGCCCTCGATATACAGGATCGATCCGCCATTGGGCAACAGTGCCGCGAATTGCTGTCCCTGAATCCTGCCCACCGCATCATGATCGGAACTGATGGCGAACGCCGGCACTTTACACGTGCGGCGCAACTCCTGCAGGTAGTCGACTTCATGATTCAACACGACCCAACCGATTCCCGCCGCCACGGCCGCCCGCGCCACTTGTGGAAACGCCGTTCCGCCCGCGGGCTCGAACATGATTGCGTCGGGCCGCGCTATTGCGGAACCCTGCACGTACTGCAGCAATTGCTGGCTCTGCGCCAGGGCGTCATTGTCTGCGTGAATAATTTTCACGTCCACGCCCAGTCGCCGCCCGGTTTTTTCCGCCGCCGCGGCCTGCTCCTGCTGGTAATCGTTCTCATTGTTGGTAAGCGAAACTACAAAGCTGAGACGTTTCATAGAAGGGCCTTATTTCCGCATCATAGTCCTCGATTCCTCGGAAGGAACGTGACGAGGGTAACATTGGAATCGCATGGCAGGCTTGAACCAAAGATGATCGTCGATGCCAGGCAGGCGCGCGGCTCAGGCGCCGGCGGCATTCTGTTTCGCCGCTTCGCCCAGAAACGATTTCAAATTCGTGTCCAGCGTTTCCCGGTTGGCTTCCGACAAGTCGACGAAGCGGAACGGCTGCATCCAGCCTTGCGTCGCCCACATGGGAAACAACATCTGCGCCTTGCCGCGGATAGTGGTTTCGCGCAGGTGAAAAATCAGCTCGACTTCCAGCTTTTCGTCCAGCGGCTTTTCCAGATGAATAACTCCGCCCGAAGTGGAAAGCTGATGAAACGCTCCTCGCACCGAACGCCGGTTGGGCAAGCGCAGCAGCGCCAGCACCGACCCGCGCAGCTTCACGCGAAACGGACGATCAACAGCTTGATGTTGATGAGTAAAGGCCGCGCGCGGCGTCGAATTGACCTGTTCGGCCATATCCCAAAGTATGGCAGCGCCTCGAGCATTGGCGAAGTTACGAAAGAACAACACCAACCTGATTTCTGAATTTTTTCTTTGGTAGAGACGCAACGCGTTGCGTCTTGTCGGCAACGAAAACGCGGCTGAGATTCGGGACTCTACTTCCGGCCGGGATGGGCCTCGACTCCGTCGGAGAAAAGATTATACGGCCAGACTTTCTTGTTCACAGTCAACTTTGCAGAGCCGTCTGTTTCGCTCTTAACCGCGCCTGGAGCGAGCGAACTCGAGGCCGCCACCCAATCTTCCGGAGGATTCGCAATCCCCCAAACATTGCCCTGCGTATAAAGCGACACGCCAATCAAAAATCCGTCATGCCCGAGCGGCAAACAGTTTGCCACGTGACCCGTCACGCTGCCTCCGCCGGGCAGATCGTTGATCATGATCGGCGTTTCCATCTGCAGCGCGCGCGAACTCCGGAAGCCGCAGCCCAGCGCACTGGCAACCAGCACCATGCACTTCTCTGCGAATGGACGCCTGCGGTCCAGGCTGATGATGCTCACTGGAATTTCCACGCGAACCCGCGTGCTACGCCGAGTCGCCTTGGGTGTCCGAACGTCTATCACGAAAATATTGTGACAGAATCGCCGTAACTCGGATGGTGACCAAGGTAACGGCGACAGCCGCCTCGGCTGTCGAGAGGTCGTGAAGCACGGCAGAGGCCTCCCTCACCGCTTCGCATTCAGCCGCGCCTGCTGCACGCCCGCTCGAATCCCATTCCTGACGGCGCGCGCGTATCCGCTCTTATCCATCGCCGCCATGGTCGCGGCAGCAATTCCTCCGGGCGTAGCCGCCTCGTGCAACAAGTCCTCCAAGGTCTCTCCGCTCTCGCGCCAATATGCAATTCCGTCACAGAGCGCATGCGCCGCCGCCATCAATGCCGCGTTGCCTCGCAGCCCCGCATCCCGCGCGGCTTTCGCCAACGTCGCAAGCGCGTGATAGCCGTGCGTCGGCGATGCTGCGGCGGTGATGACATCGAACTGACTCTCGGGAACATCGACAACAGCGCCCACGCGCGCAAACAAACTGCGCACGCGCGCCCGCTCACTCTTCCGAACGCTTGAGTCAAAGCAGATCGGCGTAAACCCGTGCCCCACGCGGCATACGGGACTCGGCATGGCCCGCGCCCACCGCACCGCCAGCCGCGCACGCAACTTCCGCAGCGGAATTCCCGCCGCCAGACTCACGCACAACTCGGGCGCGGCCACTCCACAAGCCGCAACTTCCTCCAGCATCTCCGCCACCGACGCCGGACGCACAGCCACGATCAGCATCTCCGCCCGCGCCACCGCCGACTGCAAGTTGCGGGCCGCCAGCACCCGCGCCTCCCGCCGCAACACCCGCAGCTTCTCCGGATGCCGGTCGTACACCACAACCTCCCCCGCATATCCGCCGAGACGCAATCCCGCGGCCAGCGCGCGGGTGATTCTTCCGCCTCCTAGAAATGCGATCGTCATCACCGGCTCGCCAGCCCTCCCGCAGTCTCGCCGCCATCCATCGTGTACACGTGCCCGGTCGCATACGCCCCGTCATCCGACGCCAGATACGCGAACAGTCCCGCAATTTCCTCCGGCGTGGCGTGCCGGCCCAGCGGAATTTTCTGATTCACTTCCTGCAGCATCGCCTCCGAATATTCCGCGCGCTGCATCGGCGTGAGCACGTATCCCGGCGCCACCGCGCACACTCGCACCTTCGGCGCCAGCTCCAGCGCCATCGTCCGCGTCAGCTCGATCACTCCCGCCTTGCTCGCGTTGTAGTCGGCGTAATACGGATATCCCATCACGCCATTGGTCGACGCCGTCTGCAAAATCACGCCGCTGCCGCGCTCCCACATGTGCCGCGCCGCGGTCTGCGCCACGTAGAACACGCCCGTCAGATTCACCGCCATCACCTTCTCCCACTCTTCGGGAGTGATGTCGAGAAACTTGTGACGGATGCTGATGCCGGCGTTGTTGACCAGCACGTCCACGCCATCCATTAGCCGGATCGCCTCGGCAAACGCCGCCTCCACCTGCATCAGGTCGCTGACGTCGGCGATGATCGACTCGCCGAGCTGCGGCAACTCGTGCCGGATGTGCTCGCACGCCTTGGCATCGCGATCGAGCACGCACACCCGCGATCCCTCTTCGAGAAAGCGCGCCGCCGTAGCCGCGCCAATCCCGCTAGCCCCGCCAGTGATCAGGACGCGCTTGTCTTTTAGTCCTCTCAAGTCAGTAGCCCTCGCATGTCAGTAGCCCTCGCATGGAGTCCCCTACGCCCCTAGACTCTATTACCCAAACTGAATTTTGTCATTCCGAGCGAAGCGAGGAATCTGCTTTATGCTGGCCGCACCCGTGCTCATGTGGGGACCGCCGCCCTCGGCTGTCCAGCGGCCCAGCTTCCAGGCTTCTTCCTTCTTCCTACTTACGCGCTGCTGCCGCGATGGGCCACAATCTGGCGCTCCTTAGGAGGCTTTGCCCCGGCGCTTGTCGGATACTCTCTCACGCTGACCGGAGGCTTGCGTCGTGCGGCTTCGGCTGGTTTGGTTTGGTCTGGCTTGGGTGGCGGGGCGCTGCGGCCCGGTACTTCTGGGCCGCCTGGACGGGTCAAAGACCCGTCCCCACACGAGCGGGCTGGCACTGAGGCCGGCGCCGCCGCAATGGCGGGCGCGGCATTGGCAGGAGTTGTGGTGGCCGCATTGGCGGGAGTTGCGGGCGCCGCCTTGACTGACGCGGCTCGGCTGGCCGCGAGCTGGTCGCCGTAGACGCGCTGGATCTTTTCGCGCTGCTCGCGGCGGCGAAGTTCGGCGGCGTATCCTTCATCGACTTGTTCGAGCGGCGGAGTGGCGTATTCGGGGACCTCTTTGATCATGCGTTCGGGGTGCAGGCCGAAATGAACGCGGCGGATATTGCGCACGGCGGTGTTGAGGGCGCGCAGCACCAGTTCGGCGCGCTTGAGTTCGATGGTGCCCTGCAGCAGCGCGTTGACGGTTTCAATCAGCGACGCCTGGATCGACTCGTCGTCCTCGAGCAGCGCGGCGTGGTGCACGCGCGACGCGGGCCCACGGACGGTGCGCAGCATGCGCTGGTGGAAGTAGCAGAACTCCTCTCCGCGCAGGGCGGGAGAGCCGCAGCGGACTCCGGAAACCTTTATATGAGTACAGGATTTGTTTGACATGGGTTTGCTGGTCCTTTCAGTAGTAGCGATTATTTTTTTGTAGTTGGAAGCTAAGATATTGGCCTCATGGGAATCAGGCGCGGAGGCGTTCATGACGTCCGCGTACAATTTCGGAAACATCGGGCTCGCGATTAAATCTTCGCGGACAAACGCCCTGACGCCGGTGGGGTCGAGAAGCTTTTTCGTTTTGGGAGCGTGTTCGGGCATACTCCCAATTTGGCCTGTTGAGATTTCTCAGTAAAGGTCGTCCGTCACAAAAACAAAATAAATTTTCTGTGGAAAAAGGTTGGAAGTACCGGCACCCACGTAGGGACAGCCGCCTCGGCTGTCCGCGGGTCGTACCCATGTAGAGACAGCCGCCCCCGGCTGTCCAGCCGTATCGGGCCGCAGAAGTTGATGTTGATTTTGACTTGTCATCCCGAGCGAAGTCGAGGGACCTTGGGTTCTGATCTGTCATCCCGAGCGCAGTCGAGGGACCTTGGGTTTCGATTTGTCATCCCGAGCGAAGTCGAGGGACCTTGGGTTTGCTGTATTCTCCCCCGAAGCCTCGTACCCTCCCCGCCACCATCGTGCCCTTTGCATTTTCCCGCCACCCAGTGTACAAAGGACGCATCAGGACGGGGGTCCCACGGCAATATGCCGTAGGACCCCTTTTTAGCTGGATACCGACATCGCGAAAGACGGCTGCACAGCATGAGCTAGTTCAAGTCTGTAGTACACTTTCCTCTAAATGAGCGACGAAATTAGGCCACTTCTGCGATGGGCTGGCAGCAAGAAGCAGATCCTCCCCAAGCTTGAGCAGTATTGGCCGGACGCGTCGCGCTACATTGAGCCCTTCGCCGGGTCAGCCTGTCTCTTTTTCAGACTCCAACCTATGAAGGCGGTACTTGGGGACCTTAATCGGGAACTGATTTGCACGTACAGAACCGTGATGCGCGACCCGGATGGAGTGCACGGCGTACTTTCTCGATACCGAAACACCCCAGCCGATTACAAGCTCATACGATCGTTTGATCCCTCTTCGCTCTGTCGGTCCGAGCAGGCGGGACGCTTCATCTATCTCAACCGATTCTGCTTCAATGGCCTATATAGAACGAATTTAAAGGGCGAGTTCAATGTTCCGTACGGAGGGAACAAATCTGGTAACCTTCCGACGCTAGATCATCTTCGGAATTGCTCTCGATTGTTGAAACGAGCCCGGCTTGTCGAGGGTACCTTCGAAACCACGCTCCAACTCGCGCGTCGCGGCGATTTTGTGTATATGGATCCACCGTTCAGTGTCGCTGCTAGACGAGTATTCAAGGAATACAACGCCGCCGTTTTCACGGATGATGATGTACGCAGTCTCCGCTCGTGGATGGAAAAGCTGGCATCGGACGGAATTTCCTTTCTCGTAAGCTACGCAGAGAGCGACGAAGCTGAGTTTTTGGCACGCGGGTTTAAACGCCACACAGCCACCGTTAGGAGACACATCGCAAGCGCGTTTTCGAACCGGGTCAGATGCGACGAAATACTGATTAACTTCGACGCGAGACAATTGGAAAACAATGGCAAAAGATACACCGAACACTCCTGCAGCTGAAGTAGTTCCAACAGGCGTCCTGCTACACCTAAAGGTGCAGGACATTAAGCCCAGCACTAACAATCCCCGCCTCTTATTCGATCCACCGGCCCTGGAATCGCTAAAGCGGAATATCCGACAACACGGAGTACTTGTTCCCCTCACGGTTTATAAGCCAAGAGCGCAGAACAAATACTCAATTCTGGACGGTGAACGGCGATACAAGTGCGTAAAAGACCTAGTTGAGGAGGGGGTAGAGGTCCCCCCAATACCGGCAAACGTCGTGCAACCGCCCGACCCAGTTTCCCATTTGCTGTACATGTTTTCGATCCACAATTTTCGGCAGCAATGGGAGCTAATGCCCACAGCTCTGAGTTTAAAGCTCATCATGGAAACTCTTGGCACCGAGGATCCGAGGGAGTTGAACAAATTAACCGGACTGAGCGATGCGCAGATTGAGCGGTGCAAGATCCTTTTGAGCTTTCCCGAGAAGTTTCAGAAGCTTTCCCTGGATCCAGACCCCCAAAAACGCATCGCGGCGAACTTCTGGATAGAGGCCTACCCAGTAATAAACCTGTGCTTGAACGAACTGCCGACTTTGACACGGCTGGGCAGGGACGCCGTTACAGAAAAGCTGATAGAGAGATATCAAGAGGGTTCGATCAAGAGCGTCACGCACTTCCGCACTGTTATGGAAGCGCATGAACTGCACGCTGACGACGCCGTCACGCATCGTGAGTTCCTCGACACATTGCAAAGATTCGTACTTACCCCCAAAATCCAGGTAAGGGAGGCGTTCACAAAGTTTGTTGCCGACAATAGACGGATTAAAGCAGCGATTGCAGCCTGCGACACCTTCATCGCGGGTCTCAGTAAATCGCATATCGAGTTCATCGGCGATGAAAAAGACCGTGACGCTCTGCTGCAAGAGCTACAAAAAGTATACGAATACGTGGGCAACCTGATAGAGCGACTCAAGGGCGGTGATGCGCCTAAGGATCTCTCCGAGGCAGAAAACGACTGATGCTCACCGAGTTCGCCAAGTGCTGCGGATTCCTTTACAAGTTCCGCGGGTACGAACCGCAGCCTGTCACTCCGACGACGCTTATCCGATGGCTGCGACAATTTGATCGCGCCGATCGGCTGGCAGCATTATCCCTCCTCGACAACGTTATTTTCTATAACAAGAACCGCATCACACAGGTTCTCGTTAACCAAAATCAGGCCCTGTTGAGTCGCCTTGAAACAGAGGGGGTACCATTCGAAAATGTCATCTATGTTCATATCGACGATCCGGGCAGCAGCAGTTCACTGATGATTAATCTGCTTCGGAACAAAGCCAATCTTGAACGAAGGAACTGGAACATAATGGATTCCAGTAATCCCGAATTGACCAAACTGATCGCACGACTAAAGCAGGTTGCTATTGTCTACGTCGACGATTTTCTGGGATCAGGAGTTCAGTTCTGCGCAGCCAGAATGCTTGTCGCGGATCGTTTTCCCACCGCATTACCCGAATTCTTGCTTGCTCCTTGCGTATGCGAGGAAGCCTATGCCAAATTGAGCAAGCTTGACGTCCAAGTTTTTGCAGATCACATTCACAGCAAAGCCGAAAGATCGCTTCATCCAAACGGCTACATCCTCGAAGCTTCCTCAAAGGCACGACTCCAGAAAATCAGCACGGATATAGACGCGATGCAAGGCATGGGGTTCGGCGGCCTCGCGGCGATGGTCGCGATGTATCACAATACTCCGGACAACGTTCCGAGGATACTCAGAGGCAACGAAGGACAGGACAGGTTTCGAGGCGTATTGCCCAGAACAACTGACCTACCCTTGCAAACTTGATGACTGGCTAAAAAGATCCTGACCTCAGTGCCCCTAAGTTCGGGCCAGGGAGCCGTCAGATTTCGGGCGCCAGAAGCTTCGGTTGCAAGTGTTCTAAAGAATTTCATCGAGCGAGTTCTTGTCTGGCACTAGCCTTTTTCCCACAGGCGTGCACAGCCCAACCCTGTGACATCCAACCTTTACTGAGAATTCCCAATATGCCAAACTCGGGCCATGTTCAAGCGCCTTCCCAGCAACTCCGATCCAAAGTTCGGACTCACCGCGACTTGGCAATGTAAGTCCTTTGTCTCCAAGATTTTGCCTGCAAGTCCAGCGTTCCCAAGATTTTACGAGGAGTCCACCCTATCTCCCACCGGTAACTCCAATGGACCCAAGATTTTAGCGGGTGCCTCCAAAAAAAATGTGACAGAGCAAGATGCCGCCCACACAATCAGTCCAAGGTGCTGTCGGCGAAAATCTGCCGAGCTTCGCTCGGCTCGAACAGCCGAGGCGGCTGTTCCCACACGAGCAAAGGCAACACCAAACCCAAGGTCCCTCGACTTCGCTCGGGATGACAAGAACTTCTCGGGATGACAATGTGCGTACTTTGACTTCGATCGGGATGACAATGCGGTTTACAGGAGGAGAGTCGAAGGGTTTTCAAATTACCCAATTACAAAATTACCCAATTACCAAATGTGTTAAATCGGTTTCCCGCGGAAGAAGTAGACGAGTTCAATGATCAGGATGACCACCACCATCAGCTCCAGGACGAAGGCGCGGCTTTGGTTGAATTGCTCGACCATGAAGCGGTAGAGGTCTTCGGCAGTCTGCAGTTTTTCCTGGACCAGGTTTTTGTAGTCGGGGACGCCGACTCTTTGCGCGCACAGTTTGTAGAGCCTCGCCGAGAACATGTCGCTGAGGAACTTGATGGCGTTGTCGGCGCGCTCGGTGAGTTCGTTGACGTCGAGCAGGACGGTGTGCAGCTTGGACGCGGCCTTGGCGGTGCGCCAGCGCGACCACCATCCCGTGGTCCCGAGTTCGAGGAAGTCGTAGACGTTTTCCAGTTCCTTGGTCAGCAGTTCGTCATAGTGGCGGAATTCGAGCAGTTGCGAGTTGGCGTACTGCAGCAGCTGGATGGCGGTCTCGGCGCCCGCGGGCGTGTCGTAGATGAAGGCGGCGTTCCAGCCAATCACCGCGAGATCGTTGGGATAGTAGGAAATGCGGGAGAGCAGGATTTCCTGGCGCTCGTCGTCGGAGAGCGGAGCCATCTCGCCGCGCACGACCTGCGAAATGCGGTCGGCATGGTCGTTGAGCAGGTCGTTGGCGGAGGGCGCGCCGTCGATCTCGCGCACGTGGAAGATGAAGTAATCTTCCTGCAGCCACTCGCCCTGCTTGCTGTCGTAAGGCTTGACCAGCGCGGGGGCGGCGCGCTCGAGCTTTTGCTTGACGATGCGCGTGGCCAGCTTTTCAAAGTTGGTGTCGGAGGTCCAGCGGCAGGAAAGCTGGACGAGAGTGTCCCAGCCGCCGGAGAAGGCGAGTTCGAAGACCAGGCTGACGACGCCGTAATCGTAATACTTGATCTGGCCCTCGAGGCGCTCGCCGCTTTCGAGCACCAGCGGCTCAAGCGTCTCTTCCACGGGAGGACGCTGGTAGCGAACGTATCCCGGAGCCTTTTGCTTGAAGGCGGCGTCGGCGGTGCGGGCGCCGAAGATGTTGCGGAGGACGTCGAGGCGAATCTCCTCGCACACGTCGAACTGGATCAGGACCAGGACCGAGCCGCGCAGGGGCGAAGCGGCAGACGCGGAGGTCGAGGTCGCGAGAGCAACTTTGTTCCCGGAGACGGTTGGGACGGTGCGGTCCATAGGGCTGCGAGCGAGTCTCGGAAGAAGAGGCGCGTGAGTCTCAGTCCATTGTTACAGAAACTGGGTTTATGGGGAATAGGAGGTGGGAGGAGAGAAGTCAAAATCAGAGGCAAAGATTTTAACCGCTGAGTTCGCGGAGAAAAGCTCGCCGAGTTCGCTGAGCAAGGCTTGCTGAGCCGATGAGAAAGGCTTGCTGAGCGCGGGGAGACTGGATTAGTCGCTGCGGTTGCGGGTCAATTGCCACAGGAGTAAGGCGCCTGCGGCTGCGGCGCCCAGGCCTAGTCCGGCGCGCTGCATGGAGGCGCGGACTGCGGCGTGGCGCTGGTTCACAATGGCCGACTCGGGGAAGGGATCATTCGTGGGCGATTGCGGATGGAGCGCCATCTGCAGGACTTCGGCCAGGTGCAGCGCGTGGCGGCGGGTGCCTTGGGCGATCTGCTCGCGGCAGCTGAATCCGTCGGCGATGATGAGCCAGTCGGCGGGCGCGTTGCGGACCGCAGGCAGAAGTTCGAGCTCGCCGATGGCGGCGGAGACTTCGTATTTGTCGTGCTCGAATCCGAAGGAGCCGGCCATGCCGCAGCATCCCGGGGCGGGCGATTGGAAGTCGATGCCGATGCGGCGCAGGAGAGATTCTTCGGCGGTCATCTTCATGATCGACTTGTGGTGGCAGTGTCCGTGAAGCAGGGCCTTGCGATCGAGTTGCGGCAGCGGCGAATTGTCCGAGTTGGTTTCGAGAAATTCGCTGAGCAGAAATGTCTGGCGGGCCAGGGCTTGCGCGCGCTCGTCGTGCGGGAAGAGGTTGAGCAGTTCGTCGCGGAAGACGGCGACGCAGCTGGGCTCGAGTCCGACGATGGGAATGCCGGCGGCGATCTCGGGCTCGAGTTGATCGAGAATGTCGAGGAGCAACGATTGCGCGCGGTCGAGCATGCCGAAATCGTAAAGCGGGCGGCCGCAGCAGAGGTTCGCTTGCGGAAGGAGGACGTGGTATCCGGCGGCTTCGAGAACTTCGACGGCGGCTTTGGCGGTGGCGGGCAGGAAATAGTTGTTGAAGGTGTCGGGCCAGAGGAGAACGTCAAGGCCCGCTCGCTGCGCTTCGCTGGGCGGACGAATGCGTCCGTCCCTACGTGAGTTGGTTCCGCGCGTGCGTTGGAACCATTGTTTGAATGTTTCGGGGGCGAAGGCTGGGATGGCGCGCTGATGGGGAATGCCGGCGACGATCTTCGCGATGTCGCGCAGAAACGGAAGTTGCGTGGTGAGGTTGACCAGGCCGGGGGCGTTCGACGCAATGCGTGACCACAGGTCGATGTTGCCGAAGGCGTAGGCGCTGCGCGGGCGCACGCGGCCCTCATAATAATGAGCGAGGAATTCGGCTTTGTACGTGGCAACGTCGACGCCGACCGGGCAATCGCTTTTGCATCCTTTGCAGGCGAGGCAGAGGTCGAGCGATTGTTTGACTTCTTCGCTACGCCAGCCGTCACGAATGACTTCACCCTGCGTCATTTCCCAGAGCAGATGAGCGCGGCCGCGGGTGGAGTGCTCTTCTTCGCGAGTGACGCGATAGCTGGGGCACATCACGCCGCCTTCTTCGCGGCGGCATTTGCCGACGCCCACGCAGCGCAGAACGGCGAACGGCAGGCTGCCATGGTCGGCTGGAAACTGGAAGCGGGTCTCCGGCTCCCAAGGTGCGTAGTTGGCGCCGAGGCGAAGATTTTCATCGAGCTTATACAGCGTCTGCTCAGGCAAACCAATGACCTTGCCCGGATTCATCTTCCAATCGGGATCCCACGTGGACTTGAATTGGCGGAACGCTTGCATCAATTCCGGGCCAAACATTTTCGGCAGCAGTTCGGCGCGGGCCTGGCCGTCGCCGTGTTCGCCGGAGAGAGAGCCTCCGTAGCTGATGACAAGATCGGCGGCTTGCTCAACGAACTTGCGGAATTTGGCGATGCCGTCTTTCGATTGCAGGTCGAAGTTGAGGCGCGTGTGTACGCACCCGTGGCCGAAGTGGCCGTAGAGCGAGCCTTTGTAGCCGAACTCCGACATCATCTTGCGCAAGTCGCGGAGATAGCCTCCGAGTTTTTCGGGAGCGACGCCGGCGTCTTCCCATCCTTCCCAATTCAGCGGCTCGCCGGGCACGTGCGAAGTGGCGCCCAGGCTGGATTCGCGAATTTCCCACACGCGCTTGGCCCTAGAGCCGGAATACAACTGCACCTTCGGAGGAGTTGCACTGCGGTTGAGGGCATCGATGAGGCGGAGCGCTTGCGATTCCGCTTCAGACAGCGTTTCCCCGCCGAACTCGATCATGAGCCAGCCGCCGCCTTCGGGGAGCAGCGCGAGTCCTTCCGAATTCATGCCCTTCACGCGCTCGTAGTAGACGAGAAGATCGTCGAAGCCTTCAAGGCCGATCGGCTTGTGCTCCATGATTTCGGGAACGTGATCGGCACACTGATAAATGTCGGGATAGGCGGCGACGAGCAGGACACGCTGGGGAGGACTCTCGACGAGGCGGCATGTGGCTTCGAGAACTGTCGCGCAGGTTCCTTCGGAGCCGACGAGAGCACGGGCGATGTGGAATCCGTTTTCGAGGAGCAGGTAATTCAGGTTGTAGCCGGAGACGCGGCGCGGGATGTTGGGGAATTTCTGGCGGATGAGATCGGAGTAGGTGTCGGCGAGTTGTTTTAGGGATGTGGAGATCTGAGTTGCGCGAGGTGAGTTGGTTTGGGTCGGAAAACCTGGACGGACGAATGCGTCCGTCCCCACACGAGCCGTTTCTCGGATGAAATTCTGTCCCACTTTCAGGCGGGCGCCGTCGTAGGTGACGATTTCCAGTTCTTCGATGTTGTCGTCGGTTTTGCCTGCCATCACAGAGTGGACGCCGCAGGAATTGTTTCCAATCATGCCGCCGATCGTGCAGCGGTCGTGGCTGGCGGGATCGGGAGCGAAGGTGAGGTGATGTTTTTCTGCGGCGTTGCGCAGGTGATCGAGCACGACTCCGGGCTGCACACGAGCGATGCGGCGCGCGGGATCGATCTCGAGGATGTTTGTCATGTGCCTGGAGAAATCGAGCACGACAGCGACGTTGCAGCACTGTCCGGCGAGCGAGGTGCCTCCACCGCGGCAAAGCAAGGGCGCGCCGAATTCGCGGCAAACGGCGATTGCGGCGATTACGTCATCGGCATCGCGAGGAAGAACCACGCCGATTGGGACTTGGCGATAGTTGGAGCCGTCGGTGGCGTAAAGAGCGCGGCTGCCATTGTCAAAGCGAACTTCGCCGCGAACTTGCTTGCGCAGCGCTTCAGCCAGTCCCGAAGCATCGGTCCCAGAGAAGTTCGAGGCTGAATCTTCCACTCTGGTTTGCATTGGCCCTTAGTCGGAGGATTTCTTGGTCACGTTCGTGATCTGAATCTTCGTCATGTCGCCGCTGGTCTGAATGTTGATAGTGATCATGTTCTTCTGATTATTGGAAACGATAGTGCAGCGGTTCTGATCGGAGGTCGTGACCATGGCGCCGGGAAACCTTGATTTGTAGAAGGTGCAAACCTTGTCGGGTGCGTCGGGGGTTTCAAAGATGGCGGTGACGGTGCGCATGCCGCCGAAAGCGGCGGAGGATGCGCCATTCCGCTGAACCTGCACTCCGGGATAGAGATCGACGCCAAGATCTTTCGCGGCCTGATCGGGATCCTTGGAAGTTTCGACGGAGCCGAAGGGCGTGTCGACTTTCACGTGATCGCCGTTCTGGCTGACGTGAGAACTTTTGGCGATACGATATCCGATGATGCCGACGGTGGCGACGCCCAGGATGCCGAGGCCGACGATGATAGCGACTACGATGAGGATGACTTTGAGAGCGCTGCTACCCCCAGTGGGCGTTTGTGGGGGGGGAGGCGCCGCCGGGGCGCCGGCGGGAGTTGATGCACCTGGCGCGACGACAGCGCCACATTTGTTGCAGAATTTTGTTCCCGGGTTCAGGGTCGCGCCGCATGCATTGCAGAATGCCATAGGTCACCTTATGAGCGCTGGTGGGAAGAATCGACGGCGCGAGTATACCGCAGATTGGCATCCAATGGCGGCAATCAGGGTCCTGGCGGACTACTACCCTGCGGCGAAGCGAGGGCGGCAAACGGCGAACCACGCACGGTCGTGTAGACAGCATCGAAAATTTTGAGGCTATTGATATTCGCCACCCCACCAACGGTGATCGGATCGCCGAGATATACAACCCGGTTATCCACGCTGGTGAAGGCCGGCCACGTGGGAAGACCCGGAGCGTTCGGATTTCCTGACTTCGCGAAGTTAATCCAGTAGCTGGATACCTGGTCGGCCACCTTTCGATCGGCGATGCTCCAGCGCCAGGGCGATTGATTCAGATGGTCGAAGACATACCAGAGCTCGGCGTAGTGGCTCGCGCCCCAACCTTCATACACTGACCCGGCCGGGAACGGCGGCTTCTGGGTAAACGAGTAGTAGTACACGTGGCTCTGGCCGGTTCCGGCCTGTAATCGCGCCCATGCCCACATGTCCCAGCCGAAGCGGAGGTCGCGCTCGAGGCCGAGCCGCGCCTGCTTTGCCTCCGCGTCGTTGGTGTGGGGATAGGCTGCGACAAGCGGAGGCGGCAACGTGCCGTAGCTGTGTTGCAGGTCGTTGTCGAAGGTGGCGACCGTCACCTGGTTGACGTCGACCAACGAGCGCGCTTCGTCAGCGTTTGAACCGATGAGCAGCGGGACATCGTTCTGCTGCCCCGCTTTGAAGGCCTCATAGGGAGAGACGGGAAGGACATAGGGTTCGATCACCGGGTGGACGATGCCGCCAGCGTTGCCGCTGAACTGGCTCGCCGGGAGGCGTCGTAGTTCCTGGAGAGAAACTGCGCCCATCGAAGCTGCGTACTTCTCCCCGTCGCGTTCGGCATTGGCCAGGAGGTATTTTGGTGCGAGCTGGAGCGGCTCAAACAGACCGCCGCTCTCTCCGATGGCGCGCTGAAACAAGCCCTTCGCACGGGGCGAGGCCATCAGAATACTGACCGATATCGCTCCCGAAGATTGCCCGGCAATGGTTACGTCTTTCGGGTCGCCGCCAAAGGCGGCAATGTTCATTTGAATCCATTCGAGTGCGGCGATCTGATCCATCAGGCCGTAGTTCCCGGACGAGTGGTGCGGGGACTCGCGCGTGAGCTCAGGAAGCGCAAGAAAACCAAGCGGCCCAACGCGATATGCAATGGTGACGACGATGACGCCTTTTTGCGCGAGCCGGTCGCCCCAGTACAGCGGCATGGAAGCCGATCCGTTGATGTACCCACCACCGTATATCCACACGATGACGGGGGCGGTCTTTGCCTTTGCCGGTGCCCAGATGTTGAGATAGAGGCAATCCTCGCTCACCGCCGGGGGTGTCTCGCCCGGCATGGACACACCGACCTGCATGCACGCCGGGGCAAACGCATCTGCCTTACGTGTGCCAGTCCATGGTGCGACTGGGGTGGGGGGCCGCCAGCGTAAGTCGCCGACTGGCGGCGCTGCGAACGGAACGCCTTTGTATATATCCAAGCCGCTTTCGTGCACGCCGGATATCGCACCGGACTTGGTAAAGACTCGCTGCGCGACAGCAATACTGGCCAACTGAATCGCCACTAGGAACATACCCGCGAATCGCCATTGCTTGCGCATACGGACTCCTGAATCTTGGTTGCTAAGAGGGAAGGAATTTTCAGATGGGCTGACTTAGTTCAGAGAACCTGAAAGAGCTAAGAGGAAGAGACTCGCTCACGTTCGATGCGAGGCTTGTTCGCTGCCGAATGTCAAAAGCGCCGCCGGGCTGCGCCCGGCGGACAGCCGAGGGCGGCTGTCCCCACATGAATCTGTTTAGCTCCACGATCGGTTAGCTCCAGGTGCGGGTCCCGTAGTCGGCCATGGAGAGGACGATGAGAATGAAGAGGAAAAAGATGGTCGCGATGACTACCAGCTTGAGCAGTCGTTCGTGAGCATGCCTCAGATGCATGAAGAAGAGCGCGACGAGGAGAGCCTTGGCGGTGGCGATAGTGAGAGCGACAGCAGCATTGAAGCGGCCGAGATCGATGAAGGCAGCCTTGTAGGTGAGGAACGTTCCGAGGAGCAGCGCGCCCCACACGCTGAAGTAGGTTTTCAGGGGCGACGATTTTGAATGATCAGACATAAAGTGCCTCAAACTCGACGAGCGTTACGGGTGACGGTCGATCAAGTACAACAAGGGGAAAAGGTAAATCCAGACGATGTCGACGAAATGCCAGTACAGGCCACCGACTTCGAGAGGGGTGTGATATTCGGGAGTGAAGCGACCCTTCCACGCCATATAGAAGAGCCAGGAAAAAATCCCGAGCCCCACAATCATGTGCAACGCGTGCAATCCAGTCATGATGAAGTACAGCGCGAAGAAAATTTCGGCATGGCGCGGGTTGGCGTATTGATCCGGATGCCCTGGAACAGGTACGTGATCGAAGCTGAAGGATGCTCCGGGAACGTGGTGCTCGTCGAATTTATCTTTGTATTCTTTGCCCTTGATGCCCAGGAAGGCGAGACCGAAGAGCATGGTCAGGACGAGGCTGCCAATCATCAGCTTGCGCTGAGCAGTTTGCGCACCCCATATGGCGAGCACGACGGTCAAGCTGCTGCAGATGAGGACGGCAGTGTTGGTGGCGCCGAGGGTGGCGTCGATGGATTTGCTGGCGGCGCCGAAATCGGGAAAATACAAGCGGCGATAAATCAAATAGCTAAGAAACAGGCCGCCGAAGAACATAACTTCGGTGGCCAGGAAGATCCACATGCCGAAGCTGGAGGCATCGCGCTGCTGCTGCGGATCGGCGAAGTGGTGCAGCAGTTCGGGATGGTGCTGCTCTTCGTGTTGCAGGCCGACGACGGTGCTATCCGACAACGTTGACCTCCTGCGTGGGTGCCGCGTCAATCTCGTCGTAGTTGTAGGCTTCCCAAGTGACGACGGGCTCGGTCTCAAAGTTGAAAGTCGTGGGCG
Organism: uncultured Acidobacteriaceae bacterium; assembly: GCA_963708335.1. Classification (GTDB taxonomy): domain Bacteria; phylum Acidobacteriota; class Terriglobia; order Terriglobales; family Acidobacteriaceae; genus Sulfotelmatobacter. The sequence goes on from OY970205.1 coordinate 2,420,597, forward strand.
GCGAGGACGTCATCCATTCCAGGCCGGCAGCCTTCCACGGATTGTCGGGCGCGGGTTTGCCGTAGCGCATCGACCATAGGAAATAGATCATGGGAAGCAGGTAGCCGACTCCGAGCACGGTAGCGCCGGCGGTCGAGAGAACGTTGAGCACCTGGAACTCCTGCGGATACTGGAAGTAGCGGCGCGGCATACCGAGGTAACCGAGAATAAACTGCGGGAAGAAAGTGAGGTTGAAGCCGAGGAAAACGATGAGAGCTGCGAGGCGTGCCCAGCTCTCGGGATAGAGGCGTCCGGAAATTTTCGGCCACCAGAAATGCAGGCCGCCCAGATAACCCATGAGCGCGCCTCCGACCATGATGTAGTGGAAGTGGGCGATAACGAAGTAAGTGTCGGTGACGTGAACGTCGATGCCCAGCGCCGCGAGGAACAATCCGGTGAGACCGCCCATGGTGAACAGGCCGAGAAAGCCGAAGGCGTAGAGCATTGGCGCGTCGTAGTGGATGGAACCTTTATATAAGGTGGCGGTCCAGTTGAAAACCTTGACGGCGGAAGGCACCGCGACCGCATAACTCAAGATGGAGAAGACGAGCGCGGCGTAGACGGAAATTCCGGCGACGAACATGTGATGCGCCCAGACCAGAAATCCGAAGACGGCGATGGCGATCGAAGAGAAGGCGACGAAGGTGTAGCCGAAAATACGCTTACGCGCAAAGCAGGCAATGATTTCGGTGATCACGCCCATCGACGGCAGAATCATGATGTAGACCGCGGGATGCGAGTAGAACCAGAACAAATGCTGAAAGAGCAGGGGATCGCCGCCGAGTTTAGGATCGAAGATTCCGAGATGCAAGGCACGTTCGGCGACGACCAGCACGAGCGTGATGGCGATGACCGGAGTGCCGAGGATCTGAATGATGCTGGTCGCATAATGGGCCCAGATAAAAAGAGGTAGCCGTGACCAGGTCATGCCCGGAGCGCGCATGCGGTGGATGGTGACCACGAAATTCAGGCCGGTGAGGATGGAGGAAAATCCCGCGACAAAGATGGCTAGTCCGGCTTCGACAACCTTGGTGTTGCTGAAGGCGGTGCTAAAGGGGGTATAGAAAGTCCATCCGGTGTCGACGCCGCCGGTGAGCATGCAGTGCAGCATCATGGCGCCGCCGATGATGTAGAGATACCAACTCAGCAGGTTGATGCGGGGGAAGGCGAGGTCTTTGGCGCCGACCATCATGGGTACCAAAAAATTGCCGAGCACGGCAGGAATCGACGGAATAAGGAAGAAAAAGATCATCACCATGCCGTGCATGGTGAAAAGTTTGTTGTAGGTGTCAGCCTGAACCAGGTCGCCGGCGGGGGTGAGAAGTTCCAGACGGATGAGCAGCGCGAAGAAGCCGCCGATGAAAAAGAAGAAGGTGATGGAGATCAGGTAGAGCAGGGCGATGCGCTTGTGGTCGGTGGTGAAAAGCCACGAGCCGACGCCATACTCTTTATTCAAATAATTTTCGCGCTCGACGGGTTGAATCGTTGCGGTAGCCATACTCATTGCACCTGACTTCCTGCGGCTTTGTCATTATTCTGGTCCGCAGCAGCGGCGGTCTTCATGGGCGTTGCCACGGGCTGAGATAAAGATTTCACATACGCTACCAAGGCGTTCAATTGTTCTTCGCTTACGAGCCCTTGAAACGTGGGCATGACGGGCTTGAATCCGTTGACGATCTTGGCGCCGGGATCGAGGATGGATTCGCGAATGTAATTTTCGTCGGCAGTCACGATGCGTCCGTCCGCGAGTTGCACGGGCTTGCCGAACACACCTTGCAGGTTCGGGCCGCGGCCTTGCGAGTCGGTGCGATGGCAGGTGACGCAGCCGAGTTCGGCGAAGATTTTTTCTCCGGTGGCGGAGAGCGGGCCGGAAGTGCCGCCTCCCATCCAGGCCTCGAACTGCGCGGGTTCCATGACGACGATGGAACCGATCATGCCGGAATGCATGGTGCCGCAATATTCAGCGCAGAACAGGTGATAGGTGCCGGGCTTGATGGCGCGGAACCACGCGACCGTGTAGCGGCCGGGCAGCACGTCCTGCTTCATGCGGAAGGCAGGAACGTAGAAGCTGTGGATGACGTCCTGCGAAGTCATAATGAGCTTGATGTCGCGGCCGACGGGGACGTGAAGCTCATTGATTTCGCGCTGGCCTTCGGCATGCTCGAGTTTCCACATCCACTGCTTGGCCACGACGTAAACTTCGGTGGAATCGCGCGGAGGCGTGCGGCTTTTGAAATAGACGACTGCGCCCCAGGCAAAGATCACCATGAAGACGAAGAGCGGAATGATCGACCAGGTCAGTTCGAGGGGGATGGAGCCCTCGATCTGTTCGGCGAGAACACCGCGACGGTGACGGTAGCGAGCGGCGAAATAGACGACGGCGGCAAAAATCAGCAGCGTCATCAATCCTGACACGATGAGCAGGAAGATGAAGAGGGCGTCGACGTTGCCGGCCGCCGTGGAGGCCCTTGCGGGCCATAATGGAAAATTATCGAACATAGTTCATTCAGTGACGACTCATAAAGCGAAACACAACCCAGGACGGACCAATGCGTCCGTCCCTACGCAAGGCCCATCGGGATGACAATTAAAGAACATTGCCGTGATGACCTGCCTTTGCTGCGTGCCAATCTTTTCGTGGCGGCGCGAGTTTTTCCAAGCGAAACAGGATGAACAGGAAGCAGGCCATGATCAAAATGGTGAGGCCGCCGCCCAGGCGCAACATATTACTGACGACGGCGCCGTATTTTCCGGTCGCAGGATTGTAGTGATAGCAGTAGAGCAGCACCTGGTCGACGGCGTTTCCGATTTTGTTTTGCGAGGCTTCGACCAGGCCCATGCGCAAATCTTTGGGGGGAAAATCCACGCCGTAAAAGTAGCGTGAGATGCGGCCCTGCGGGGTCAGCACCATGATGGCGGTGGCGTGCGCGTACTGGTTGATTTTGGGATCGTACTGATATTGAAAGCCAACGGCCTTGGTGAGCCCGTTAATCGACTCGGCTGGTCCGGTCAGAAAATGCCAGCCGCTGGCGGCGCCGGGGCGTCCGTAGCGCTTGAGGTAGTCCTGTTTTTTGGCGGCGGCGATGGCGGGCGTTTCCTGTGGATTGAAACTGACTGTGAGGACGTCGAATTCGTTGCCCACGTCAAACTTCACCATTTTCATGGCGCCGGTCAGTCCGGCCAAGACTTCGCCGCAGAGCATGGTGCAGTTGTAGTAGACGAGATTCAGGATGAGCGGCTTTTTGCCGAAGTAGTCGCCGAGTTTGACGGCGCGGCCGGTGTCGTCGACGAAGGCGAGATCGGGCGGGACTTGTCCGTTGAGATGCTGTTCGATGCCGACATTCTGCAAATACGGCGGGCGAATATTGGCGGGCGGAGACATGATGCTTTTGGTCATGGCCTGGCTCCAGGCCTGGGAGCAGGTCAAGAGAAGTAGCAAGAGCGGCAGTAAGATGCGGGGGGCGGAGGGGGCTGTCGAGCTTCGCTCGACTGGACAGCCGGGGGCGGCTGTCCCCACATGGGCAGATGCGAACATCGAATTGTGATTCTTGCAGCTCACTTCTTTTCCTTCTTTTTTTCTGGGCCGGGTTTGGAGGGTTGGCCCGCCGCTTCGGTTCCGGGTTGCGTGCGAACCGGCAAGCCGCGCTGCGCGATCAGGTCCATGGCGCGGTCGATGGGAATGCGGACAGTGCCGGCCTTCTGGTCGACCCAATCGTAAGTGTTGAGAGTTTGCGCTTCGTCGATTCGGACCTTGTCCAACTGATTGCGCTCATTGATCTCCAGCTGAGGACTGGGGAAGTTCTGCTTCAAGTAGTCCTGGTAATCGGAGGGCAGCTTGCGCGTGTCGGTCGGGGCATTGGTGACCAGGGGGCTAACCGGAACCTGGCTGGCCTGCGAGCGCTTTTCCAAAAATGAGTACACGCCGTTCACAACGAAGTACACGAACAGTCCAGCCAGAGCCAGGCCCAGGAGAAAATACAAGACGGGAGAGACGCTGACGTCGCGATGCTCGTAACCGCCATTGCCAGGCGAATTCACGGGATGGATGTCGTTACTCATGCGTTCTCCGGATGATGATGTTGCGGCTCCAGAACTTCTCCGGCGGAAGGATCATAAGCTGGCAGCAAGGGCAGCGAACCCAGGTTGCGGAAGAAATAAGCGAGCCAGAAGCCGCCGATGGCAATCGGCACCACGATGTCGGCCACTGTGACCGCCAAAGTCTTGGAAAAATTCGCTTCGATGATCCAGAACAAATCCAGATAGCGCATCAATATCAGCCACACGGCCAGCCACACCAGTTTGCGGATATCGCGCTTAAAAGGACGCGAAAGCAAAATCGTGAATGGGACCGCAAAGTGGAACAGGGCGAGAGTGAGACCGACATAGCCCCAGCCGCCGTTCAACCGGCGCATATAAAACGTGATTTCCGCTGGCAGGTTCCCCGCCCAGATGATGAGCCATTGGGAAAAGCTGAAGTAAGCCCAGACCATGATGAAGGTGAGCATCCATTTGCCGTGGTCGTGCACGAAGGCGGGCTTCAACATCTCGGACATGGGCTTGTAGTTGAAGAGAATGCGCTCGACTACAACCGCGAAGCACATGGCCGACAGAACTTCACCGATGAGAATGATCAGGCCGAAGATGGTGGAAATCCAGCTGGGATCGAGCGACATGACCCAGTCAATCGCGGCAAACGAAATGGTGAAGCCGTAGAGGATCAGGCCGGGTCCGGCTACCGCTTTGAAGCGCTGCGTGTTGTCGGGGGCTCCGGCGCGGTCGGTTTGCTTCGACCAATGGGAAAGCAAGAAAGAGAGCAGGTTCCAGATGGCGAAGTAGAAGACGGCGCGGACGATGAAGCCGTTCGTGGTGAGATAGGTTTTGGTGATGTCTTCGAGATGTTCGCGCAGATGCTTGTCAGCGATCTGATCTAGCGGCTGAGCCCAGATGTATATCTTGTGCATCCCGAGAATGACCGGGATGAACAGCAGCGCCAACAAGGGCACGGTGCGCATGGCGGCGCCCAGAATGCGGCGGATGACCATGCCCCAACCGCCGCCGGTGAGGTGGCGGATCATGAGGATGGCCATGGACCCGAGGGCAAGGCCCAGCCAGCACATGAAGCCGAGCAGGTAGGCGCGATAGAACTCCTGCGGCCGCACAAACGCGAGGATGACCGAGACGAGGCCAAAGACGACGCCAACGATCAGCGACCGCAGCGCCATGGTCTTCACGACGGGCGGAGGTGTCAGATCGAGATGGTTTGCAGGCGCCGCGCTCATTCCTGTTCCTCGGGTTTGGAATTAGTCTCGGGCAATACGGCGGGCAGGCTGGCTCCCGTGCCCGGTTCACGGAACTTCAGCGGCTCGGACGGAATCTTCTGTCCTGGGGGCACATCCGACATGGTCGCGTTCTGGCTCAACTGCAGAGCGCGAATGTAGGCCACAATGTCCCAGCGATCTTGCGGCGGAATCTGCGAGGCGTAGTCGGGCATGATTCCGAAGCCTTCGGTCATGACGTCATAGAAATATCCCAGCGGCGCTTTCTGCAGGCGCGCAATGTGGAACGACGGCGGTTTGCGGGAGAATCCGCGCGAAGGCACGAAGCCGTTGCCGTCTCCCAGTCGTGAGTGGCAGGGGGCGCAGAAAATGTTGAAGCGCTCGCGGCCGCGCTCCAGCACTTCTTTGGTGACCGGAAAGGGCATGGCGTCGCCGGGATTGTTGCCGATTTTGCCGGTATAGAAATAGGTGTCCTCGTGCAACTCGCCGCGGGCAACTGTGCCCTCCACCAGCGGACGCGCCGAGCGCTGGTCGGAGAAGAAGTCGCTGCGCGAGAGTGGATTCTCGCGCGGCTGCACCTGCATGTCGAGGCGGCATGCGGTGGTCAGGCTGATCGCGGCTACTGCGGCGAAAATCTTTAACCACGAAGGGCACGAAGGTTCACGAAGGAAAGACCATAGTTCAGACTTCCGTGGAATCCCGCCCTTGCGCAGAGAACGCGCCAGAGCTTGCCCTGAGATGCCAGTCGAATGGACGGGCCACCCGGCTAAAACCTTTAACCACGAAGGGCACGAAGGTTCACGAAGGAAACCTGGACGGGCGAATGCGCCCGTCCCTACGTAAGCTTGTTTGCGGAGGTGCGGCATTTAGCTTGGCACCTCCGAAATCGAGCGTGGGCTAAAGCTTTCGAGGAATTGGCGAGTGGCCGCGGGATCGTACTTCTTGTCGGTGGAAAACACGATCAGGAAGAAGCGATCTTTCGAAGCCGATGAAAAGCGCGGGACGTTGAATACCGGGTGATACGGCATGGGCAGGCCATTGAGGGCGAGCATGCCGAAAACCGCGGAAATTCCAGCGAACAGAATCGTCATCTCGAAGGTGATGACAATAAACGCGGGCCAGGAGTGCGGAGGCTTGCCGCCGATGTTTAGCGGATAGTCGACGGCGGCCATCCAGTACTGCATCAGGTATCCCGTGAGTCCGCCGACGATGCCGCCGATCAGTACGACCAGCGGAACTTCGTCGCGATGAAAACCGATTTCCTCTGCCAGGCCTTCGATGGGAAACGGGCTGTAGGCATCGATCTTCTTGTAGCCGGCCTGATGCGTGGCGTGGGCCGCGTCGACCAGCGCCTGCGCGGTGTCGAACTCGGCCATGATGCCGTAAATGGGATCGCGCTTCATCTCATGGGCCTCGTCATCACGTTGGCCATCATTCCTTCACCTCCGCTTCCGGCAGGAGGGTGCGCATTTCGAAGATCGAAATCGCAGGCAGAATCCGCAGGAACAGGAACATGGCGGCCAGGAACATGCCGATGGTGCCAATGTAGGTCATCCAATCCCAACGCGTGGGGTAGTACATGCCCCAGGAGGAAGTCAGGAAATCGCGACTCAGGCTGACGACCACGATGATGAAGCGCTCGAGCCACATGCCGATGAGAACGACGCCGGAGATGAAAAACAGCGCGATGGGACTGGTGCGCAGCTTGCGAATCCAAAGCGTTTGGGGAATAAAAATGTTGCAGGCCAGCAATGCGAAATACCAGGGCGCATACGGTCCATGCAAACGATTCCAGAGGGTGAAGGCATCGTAGCGATCGCCGCTGTACCATCCCATGAAAGCCTCAATACCGTAACCGTAAGCGACAATCAATCCAGTCGCCAGCATGACCTTTGCGGAATTCTGCAGGTGACGCTCGGTGATGAAATCTTCCAGCCCATAAATTTTGCGGATGGGGATGGCCAGCATCAAAACCATGGCGAAGCCGGAGTAAATTGCGCCGGCAACGAAGTAGGGCGGGAAGATGGTGGTGTGCCATCCGGGCACGATGCCGATGGCGAAGTCGAAACTCACAACCGTGTGAACCGAGAGGACCAGCGGCGTGGCCAATCCGGCGAGCAACAAGTAAGCGGTCTCGTAGCGGTGCCAGTGGCGGGCCGATCCGCGCCATCCGAACGAGAGCATGCCGTAAATGATTTTAAGCGGCCGTTTGTCGCTGCGGTCGCGCAGTGTGGCGAAGTCTGGGATCAGCCCCATGAACCAGAACAACGCGGAAATCGTGGCATAGGTGGAAACGGCGAATACGTCCCACATGAGCGGGCTACGGAACTGCGGCCATACACCCATGGTGCTGGGATAAGGAAACAGCCAGTAGGCGAGCCACGGACGGCCTACGTGAATCGCGGGGAAAATTCCGGCGCATGCGACCGCGAACAGCGTCATCGCTTCCGCGAAGCGGTTGATGGAATTGCGCCATGATTGGCGCAGCAATAAGAGGATGGCGGAAATTAACGTTCCGGCGTGGCCAATGCCGATCCACCAGACGAAGTTGACGATGGCGAACCCCCAGCCGATGGGGATCGTATCGCCCCAGATGCCGATGCCTTTTACGAAGAGGTATCCGATGGCGAACAGCATCATCATGGTCAGCATGAAGGCGATGCCGAAACCGATGAACCATCCGTTGGAGGCGGGACGGGTCAGCACGATGGCGCTGATTTTTTCGGTGACCGTGCCGAAGGTGTGGCCCGGCTCGATTACGGGGGCGCGCTCGAGTTCGGTCGACGATTTGTATTGCTCGCTCATGCGTCCTGCTAATTCCCTCTTGGGCGACTATGGGTGCCCCATTTCTCGCGTCTTTTGCGAGAAGTGGGGTTTCCCTGATCGATACTGCCCCGCCAGCAAAAATCAAAACCTGGACGGACGAATGCGTCCGTCGCTACGTGGACTTTTCTAGATCCGGATTCGGATTTCTTACTTCTGCCAGGTACGTTGTTCTTGGGCGGGTGTTGAGTTCGCCCAGGAGGCTGTAGTTCCTGGACTGCGCTTTCAACTTCGAAACTTTGCTGTTCGGGTCGTTGATGTTGCCGAAAATAATGGCGCCGGCCGGACACGACTGCTGGCAGGCTGTCTGCAGCTCATTCGAGTGGGCGGAATCGTTGATTTTGCGGTCTTCGCGCTCCGCGTCGATGCGGCGTTCATTAATGCGCTGCACGCAGTACGTACACTTTTCCATGACGCCGCGGCTGCGCACGCTGACGTCGGGATTGCGCATCATCTTGTATTGCGGTGTCTCCCAATCCTGAAAGAGCAGGAAATTGAAGCGGCGCACTTTATAGGGACAGTTGTTGGAGCAGTAGCGAGTGCCCACGCAGCGGTTATAGGTCATATCGTTCAGGCCTTCGCTGCTGTGGACGGTGGCGCCGACCGGACAGACGACTTCGCAGGGGGCGTCCTCGCATTGCATGCATGGCACCGGCTGGAAAAAGACTTTTGGATTATCGCGGTCGCGGGATGCTTCGTCCTGATAATGAAAGTAGGTGTCGATGCGAATCCAGTGCATGTGGCGGCCGATGGCGCATTGCTCCTTGCCGACCACGGCAATGTTGTTTTCCGATTGGCAGGCGATCATGCAGTTGTTGCAGCCTACGCAGGAATTCAGGTCAATAGCCATGCCCCAGGCGTAGTCTTCCGAGGAATACGGATAAGGCTTGTAAAGCGTGAGGCCGGGCGCTGGGTCTTCTCCCTGTTCTTTGGCGAAGTTGGAGTCTTTGCGGTACTCCTCGAGCGTGCCGTGGCGGGCCAACGGACGGTGATCGTCGTTGGGCGTGTCCATCCACTGATAGCCCTGCGTGGAGGCGAGCCCATAAGTGGCTCCCGTCTTGCGGATGGTCACGCCAGTCGCGATCCAGGGAGCGGCGCTGGTGCGCAGGGGATAGGCGTCGAAACCCTGAGCCGTGCCGACGCGGCCAGCACGCCTGCGGCCGTAGCCTAAAGTGACGGTGACGGAATTGTCAGGATGTCCCGCCTGAATCCAGACTGGGCCGGAAACTTTCTTTCCATTGAGTTCGAGTTCGACGACGTCAAGAGTTTTCATTCCTAGGCGGTCGGCCATTTTCGGGGCGATGAGGACGGCGTTGTCCCAGGTGAGCTTGTTCATCGGCTTGGGCAATTCCTGCAGCCAGCCGTTGTTGGAGAATTGGCCGTCGTAGATGGTGGGGTCGCGGCGGATGTTGAGCTCGATGGAATTTGCGTCGGCGGGCTTGGATTCAGTGGGCGCGGTCGCCGATTTCGCGGTCACCGACTTTGGGGCGAAGGCCGTGCCTTCGATCCAGCCGTCATGCAACGACTTACGCCAGAACCGCTCGAAGTCAGCGCCAGTGTGCTGCTTTTGCCAGTAGGCGCGCGTTAAGTCATATCCAGTCGCGTCGGATTGTCCTGAAAGCAGAGCGACAAATTCCAGCGTGCTCTTGCCGTTGTAAAGTGGCGCGATCAGCGGCTGAATAATGCTGACGGTGCCGTCGTATGCGCGGGCATCGCCCCAGGCTTCAAGTTCATGCGAGGCGTTCACATGCCATTGGCAGAGATCGGCGGTTTCGTTCTGATAGAGACCATGGTGCACGCGCAATGGAACTTTGCCGTTCTTGAGTGTGTCGGCGAAGTTGAGGTCGGCGGGTGCGTCATAGACCGGATTGCCGCCGAGGATGATCAGCAGATCGACTTTGCCGCCGTTCATGTCGGCGACGAGGTCTTTTAGCGAATCAGTCTGATTGACTGGGTTGGCGTCGACTGGGTCGGTGTAGAAGACGGTTTTGCCGACGTTGCCAAGGTCACGATTAATCTCCTGCGCGAGAGCATGAACCCATGGCGGCTGATGATCGCCAACGATAACGAGCGACGATCCAGCGTGCGCCAGCTCCTGAGTAAACCGCAAATGCCACTTATTTAGGTCGCCATTTGCGCCCGCGTATTGGACGCCCGCAGGCCCACGGAGAACGGAGGCCGCGAAACCTCCGATCTCGGACGCCCTCATCGGTAGCCGATGATCCGCCTTCGCGCCCGTTGAACTCGGGGTGCTCTCGATGACGTACAGGCGACTCATGTTGCCGCTGTCGGGATTGCGGCGGGCGGCGAAGTCGCGGATGTAGCGGGTATTGCCGGGGAATCCGGCGTAGAGGAAGTCGGCGTCGAGTGAGACGATGACGTCGGCTTTCGAGAAATCGTAGCGCGTCTCGACCGGCTGTCCGAAAGCCAACTTGGCGCCTTCGAGGACGTTGTCGCGATTGACTGGTTCGTAAACGTGCCACTTGGCCTGCGGATAAACCTTCAGGAAATTGCGTAGCTGGTCCGCGAGCGTGGGCGAAGAAATTGTTGGCGTGAGAATGCGGATGCCCGCGCCCTGCAGCGCCTTCTGCGCGCTGAGCGGGCCGCGGATCGCGCTGAGGAAGGCTTGCCACGAGCGCTGGTCTCCCATCGACATCACGCTCTGCGAGCGGTCGGGATCGTAGAGGCCGAGGATCGACGCCTGCGTGAAGATGTCGGTGCCGCCGAGCGATGCGGGATGCAGATCGTTGCCTTCGATTTTTGTGGGACGACCGAGATGACTTTCGACGAGCACCGGGCTGGCGTATCCGCCGAGCGTGACGGCCGTGGCGTAATACATGGGGCGGCCGGGGATTACGTTTTCGGGCTGGCGTACGTAGGGGACGATGGGCTCGAGCGGAAGCTTGACGCAGCCCGTCATGCCGGCCAGGCCGAGCGAGGCGCCCATCACCTTGAGGAAGCCGCGGCGCGAAACGGAGTCGACCCATTCGGAGGCGCCTTTGGGAAATTCGCGGTGGAGCGCGTCTTGGAAGTCTTGGCTGGTGGCGAGTTCTTCCAGGCTGCGCCAGTATTCCGGGCCGGTTTTTTCGGCGGCGTCGTGGGCCGTGGCCTGGTCGATCTTTTCGCGGACCGCGTTCAGGTCCAGTTTTTTGCCGGGGCAAACGTCTTCGCGATTTTTGATCTGGATCAGGTCGCCCGAGTTCTTTTCGTCGTTCATTTTACGTCGCTTTGGTATCGTGCCGTCCCTACGGGACTCGGTTGTCGCTGTCTGTACTCCCCGGCACTTCCGTGCCGGGCTTTCACATACCGCCCCTTCGGGGCTTGACTCCAGCGGCTGAAGCCGCGCCGCCCTTCCACAAAATCATTCTTCACAGTGGTGCGGCTGAAGCGGTGCCTTTCCACAAAATCATTCTTCACAGTGGCACGGCTGAAGCCGCGCCCTTTCACAACTTTCAGCGGTGACAGGTGCTGCAATTCGTTATGTCTTTCACGCTGCGAACTTTGTATTTCTTGACCAGGGCTGTGCCCAGATCGTCCTGATCGGTGTAGCTGTGGCCATCGACCACCACGGGGGTCGAGCCAGTCGGGGGGCGGTAGCGCATGTTGAATACCTGGTCGCGCGGGCGCAGATTCTTTTGCGGCTCGCGATGGCAACTCAGGCACCATTCCATTTGCAGCGACTCCTGCTGGTACATGTACGGCATCAGGTCGACAGGGCCGTGACAGGTGTTGCAGCCGACTCCTTTATTAATGTGAATGCTGTGATTGAAGTAAACGAAGTCGGGAAGCTGGTTGACCCGCGTCCACTGCAGCGACTCGCCTGACTTGTAGCTGGCGCGCACGGGCTCGAGCAGTTGGGCGTTGGTCCATATCTGCGAATGGCAGTTCATGCACGTTTTTGTCGGAGGGATGCCGGCGAAACTCGAAGTCACCACCGAGGTGTGGCAGTAGCGGCAGTCGATGCCGAGTCCGGTGACGTGATGCTGATGGCTGAAGGGAACTGGCTGTGGCTTGCGCACGCCCGCGTAGGTAACGTAGGGCGAACGCTGAATTTCCATCGCGACCCAGCCTAGAGCTGCGACGACAAAGACCGCGCCAAAAATAGTGGCGCGAGACAGTGTATTCGTACTGCGATGAAAGATCTGCGACATTCCCTTATGAGATCGAGCTTAAGAGACCCGGCGGATCGCCCGCGATGCGGTTGAACTGATTTAGTACGGCGAAAGAAAACCACCCACTGGTTTTCTGAAAGTCGTGTGCGAAACCAGAAATTATAAATAGTTCGCGGAAGTTTGTCGCGTTTTTTGGCCTTAGAAAAAGAAAAAAATCAATTTGGAACGCCGGTAAGAAATGTTGAGTTTTTCAACGTGCGCATCAACGTACTAAGAGGATTCTGCATCCTACCGAACTTCAACCCACACGTCTAATAGATGCGCGAGACCTGGGCTTCTAACGGAGATTCATCACCATCAATTTAGGTTCGGTCATTTCTTCGATGGCATAGCGCAGGCCTTCGCGGCCAAAGCCGGAATCTTTCACGCCGCCGTAGGGCATTTGATCGATGCGGAACGACGGTACGTCTCCCGCGATGACGCCGCCGACTTCGAGTTCTTCGAAAGCCTGGAAGAGCAACTTCGCGTCGCGGGTAAACACTCCGGCCTGCATGCCATAGGCGGAGCTGTTGATCTGGCGCAGCGCCTGATCGAAATCGCGGTAGGGCTCGACCGTCACGACGGGACCGAACACTTCCTGGCAATTCACTTTCATCTCGGGCTTGGTGCCGGTAAGCACTGTGGGCTCGACGACGAGTTGCTTGCGGCTGCCGCCGTAAAGCAGGCGGGCGCCGGCACGAACGGCTTCGTCGATCCAGTTGACGGTGCGGATGGCGTCGCTCTCGCGGATGAGCGGTCCCACGTCGGTGGCGTTATCAAGCGGATCGCCGACTTTCAATTTCTTGACTCCCTCGACTAGAAGATCGGTGAAGCGGCCGTAGACGGAGTGCTCGACCAGAATGCGCTGCACCGAGATGCAAGTCTGCCCTGCATAGGCGAAGCCTCCGGTGACGCAGCGTTCGGCGGCGTAGTCGAGGTCGGCGTCGCTGTGCACGATGACGGCGGCATTGCCTCCGAGTTCGAGCACCACTTTCTTTTTTCCGGCGCGGCGCTTGATGTCCCAGCCGACGGGCACGCTGCCGGTGAAGCTGATGAGCTTGATGCGATCGTCGGTGACCAGAAGCCCGGCGTCCTCGTTGGACAGGGGAAGGACGTTGAGGCCGCCGTCGGGCCATCCCGCTTGCTGCACACATTCGGCGAGAAGCAGCGAGCAGAGCGGAGTTTGCGGCGCGGGCTTCAGCACCATGGAGCATCCGGCGGCGATGGCGGGCGCGACTTTGTGGGCGACGAGGTTGATGGGGAAATTAAAAGGCGTGATCCCGGCGATCGGCCCGAGGGGAAAGCGACGCACAATGCCCCAGCGTCCGGCGGTGAATTCCTGCCAGTCGAGCGGAAGAAATTCGCCGTAGATGCGCGTGCTCTCTTCGGCGGCGACGTTGAAGGTAAAGATGGCGCGCTCCACTTCAATGCGCGCGCCTTTGATGGGCTTGCCGGCTTCCTGCGCGAGAGTGTGCGCGAATTCTTCCTTGCGCTCGGCAATGGAGGCGGAGATGCGGCGGAGAACGCGCTGGCGCTCGAAGGCGGGTAGGCGGCGGGTGGTGCCAAAAGCCTTGACGGAGGCGGCAATGGCGGCTTCGGCGTGCTCACGGCGTCCCTGCACGACGCGGGCGATCAGGCTGCCATCGTAGGGAGCGCGAATCTCTACGACGTCGCCGTCCTCTCGCCACCGGCCATCTACAAAAAAACCGTGGGTCGCAACGGGCGCGATCGTCTGTGACATTTTTTTCTGGCCCCCAGAAAACTGACTGGGACAATTATAGGTCCTTTGGATGACCGGGATGCTGGTTTGGTTTTGTAAAAAATCGTTCACCACTAAGGGCACGAAGGTTCACGAAGAAAATCGTGCTTGCCCGTACAATGGGCTCGGCTGATGACTACTTCTTTGAGGACGATTTCTGAGCTTTCGCAGCGCTTGCGGCGGAGGGAGATATCTGCCGTCGAGGTTACGCAAGGTTGCCTGGCTCGCATTGAGCGGCTGAACCCCGAGCTGAATGCATTTATCACGGTCATGGGCGAGTCGGCGTTGGACGATGCGCGGCGGGCGGATGCGGAGATTGCGCACGGGGAATGGCGAGGGCCGCTGCACGGTGTGCCGGTGGCGCTGAAGGATCTCATCGATACGGCGGGTGTGCGGACGACGGCGGCCAGCGCCCTATATAAGGATAGAGTTCCGACGCAGGATGCTGACGTGGTGCGGCGGTTGCGGCAGGCGGGCGCGGTCATTGTCGGGAAAAATAATCTGCATGAATGTGCGTACGGCGGCAGTTCTCTGGTCAGCTACTTTGGCGATGTTCACAATCCGTGGGATGTTGGGCGGATTGCGGGCGGATCGTCGGGAGGGTCGGCGGCGGCGGTGGTTGCCGGGCTGGCGTATGCCGCGATCGGCACCGACACGGCGGGATCGATTCGCGAGCCGGCGGCGCTGTGCGGATGCGTGGGGTTGAAGCCGACGTATGGACGGGTGTCGAGCCGAGGAGTGATTCCGCTCTCGCAGTCGCTCGACCATATCGGCCCACTGGCCGCCACGGTGGCGGATGCGGCGATCGTGCTGCAGGCCATTGCGGGATACGACGCGGCCGACATCACCACGGCGGATGTGCCGGTGGCGGATTATGTTGCCGCGCGCGAAGATGCGAAGTCGCTGCGGGTCGGCGTCCCGCGTGATTATTTCTTCGACGACCTCGATGCGGAAGTGGCTTCGGCGATGGAACACGCGCTGCGGGGAATCGCGACGCTGGTGGCGGAGGTCAAAGACATTCGCCTGGAGGTGCCGACAGATCGCACGTTGCAATCGGCTGAGTCGTACGCGTTTCATGCGGAGAATGTGGCGAAGCGTCCGGAGTTATACCAGGCGGAGACGCTGCGGCGCATTCGAAGCGGAGAGGGCGTGAGCGCGGCCGAATACATTCAGCGGCGGCGCGAGCTGGACGAGGCGCGGCGCGGGATTGGGCAAATTTTTGCGGAGGTGGATTTGCTGGTGACGCCGACCATCCCCATGCCGGCTCCGACGATTGCTGATTTGAGAGCGGATCCAGAGGCGCTGCGTCCGGCGGAGCTGAAGTTGTTGCGCAATACGCGGCCGTTCAATGTGTGGGGACTGCCGGCGATTTCCGTGCCTTGCGGATTTACCCAGAGCGGGCTGCCGATTGGACTGCAGATCGCGGGCCCGCATTGGCGGGAGGATTTGGTTTTGCGGTTGGCGCACGCGTATGAACGGGCTACTGCGTGGCGTAAACGCCGGTGCGGCGACTAGCGCTGCTTCGGGGCATCGTGGTGCTCTTCGCAGGGGACGTTCTTTTGTTGTGCGTGCGACATTTCTTCGGCAGGATCGATCATCAAACGTACTTCGACGACTGCATCGGGGCAGTTCTGAGTTGTGTTGACATTCGCTCTACTGAAACCGGCCGGCAGCAATTCCCGATTCGCTTCAAGGTATCGGTCGATATAAGTCTGGTCGTACGCGGCGCCTTCCGCTAGCTTCCACTCATTGCGCAATCTGAGCTTTACTTCATCAGCGGCCACAATGTTGAGTTTTCCCATGTGGTACTGCGGCCCTTCTTGGATGGAGAGATTTAGATTTGCTGTTCCGTTTGAGGAGAGCTTTGTTTCGGGAATAGCTGTCCAATCGAGGAAGCCCTTGGTACTGTAAAGTTTGCGCAGGCTCTCAAGTCCGCTGGCAACTTTAGCTCTCTCGAACAAGTCCCCTTTTTGGAGCGGAAATTGTTCTCGCAGAGTCTCGGGAGTGAAAGCGTGAGCGTCAACGAAAGTGATCTCGGCAAGTTTGTAGCGGGCACCTTCTGAAACCTCCGCTTCTAGGGACACGGGCTTGGGACTGCCCAGCGGGTCGCGGGGCTTGATACCCAGGCTTTTCACCTCCACGGCAAAGTATCCACGCTCCTGAAACGCGGCCCGAAGCCGCTCCCCCAGTTCGTCGGCGTCGTCTTGAAAGCAGGAGCCAATGAAATCGCTGGTGAGTTTGGCGAGTTCGGTTGCACTGATTGTCTGCGTGCCGGTGATGGTGAAGTCGGTAACGAGGATTCCGGCGCTCTTGTTGGAACGGTGATCGTTGACGCAGTCGGCGCGCAGAAAAACCGCCGAGAGGAAAAGCGCGAAGAGCAAAGTCCATGGCCCAAGCCTCATGATGGCTCCTCCGGACTTCCTGGTGGAGTGGGATTCTGTTGGCTTGAGTTTCGTTGCCCGATGGAGGGAAGTTACGGTCAAAAGATGCAGCTTGAATTGGAAATAGGGATCCTTCGACTCCGCAAGGGCTTCACTTCGTGAAGCCCTTGCTCCGCTCAGGATGACAACGGGCCTTTGGTTTCAACAAGCGGGCCTTTAATTCGGCGGGCCTTTAATTCAACGCGTGCGGCCGCTCGGCTTCGCCCCTTCGACTTCGCTCAGGGCAGGCTCTCGCGGGACAGCCGAGGCGGCTTCTACGTCGGCTGCTTCAGTCCACTGTTCGCACGTCGTCTGGCAGCATCAGCGTGAAGGTGCAGGTGCGGGTCGTCATCGAGCAGGAGAGCGTGCCGCGGCGAAATACTTTCACCGGCGTGTCGTCGGGGAAGGTAATGTGGTAGTCCGCGGTGCGGAGGGCTTCGCTAAACGATTTCAACTTCTCGTCTCCGCTGACAAATTTTACCGAATCGACTTTCGCGGCGGTTCCTCCGCCGCCGCTCAGCAGGATGAAGAAATCGGCGTTGCCGGTTTGCGTGGCCTTGCCCAGGTCAACGATGCTCAGATGCTGCATTTCGTCTTTGTACCGCGCAACCGCGGCGTCGGCCTTGGCGTCTCCACCCGCAAGCGTGGCCAGGCGGCCGCGAGTTTCGGGATCGGGGCGCAGTCCATTCATCGACAGCGCGTAGGTGCGCAGGGCACGATCTTTCTCGCCTTGCTTTTCGTAAATCTGCGCGAGATGGTCGCCGACCTCGGCGTGATGGCCGAGTTCCCACGCGGCTGCGACGTATTTTTCGGCGGTGCCCAAATCGCCTTCCGCGAAGTGCACCCAGCCTAGCGTGTCCCAGTAGGCGACCAGCGACGAGACCAGAGGCAAATCTTTTTGCGAGAGACGGTCGAGCGACACATTGCGCAGCGCGGCCGCCGTGGCTGATACCGCGGACTCGGCGTACTGCTGCGCGCGGTCGAGGTGCGAATCCTTCAGCGAAAGCTGGTACGCAATGTTATTCCAGGTGTTAGGCGTGGCGGCGAGTTCGACGGCATGATCGAACGCGGCCAGCGCTTTGTCGTCTTGCCCAAGGTTCAGATAGGCGTTGCCCAGGCTCACTTGCAAGTCGGGACTCTCGGGAGTTAGCGATGTTGCCTTCTCAAGCGCGGCCGCGGCAAGGTCGTACTTGTGCCACTCCTCGTACATGGCGCCAAGATTGGCGTAAGCAAATTTGTCGAGAGGATTATTTTCCAGTTGCTTGTTGAAGGCCTTGACGGCTTCGTCGTACTTGCGCTCGTTCCAATAAACGCGGCCGAGATTGTTGTAGGCAAATTCGTCGTAGGGATTGACTTCGAGTTGCTTCTGAAAATTCGTGATCGCCTGATCATCCTGGCGCATCGCGAAATAAATGAGCCCGAGATTATTCCAGGCGAACTTGTTCTTGGGATCAACTTCCGTGGCGCGCTTCAAAAGCGCAATCGCGACAGGCAGGTTGCCGCTTTCGGTGGCCGCCTTGGCGCTGTCGACCAGGTCATCGGCCTTCATATCCGCGGGAGGAACCGGGGCTCCTGCGACGGTGCTTTCTACGGAAAGTCGTTGGGCGAGATCGGCGCCAACCGCGCGGCGAAACGATTCGTAGTCGGAGGAGCGCGCGACCGGCAATTCATCCTGCCGCAGAATCAGCTTGCGTCCTGCCGTGAAAACATCGCCATCGACTTTGTAGCTGGCGTCGTATTCCGCGTAGTCGCGCTTCAGCGAGAACGCCAGCGGCAGGTGAGCGCTGTATTTCGCGGGCAACTGCAGCTTGATCTGGTAAGAGTATTGCGCTTTCGGGCCGAGCTTCAGAGGTTCAGTGGTGTCGTTGTCGTCATCGTCGCCGACATCGGGCAGATTGAACTGCACCAGCGGCAAAACGATTTCTGTCTTCTTCCTCGACCAGTCAAGGAAATTCACCTTCGAAACGTCATAGGACATGGTGAAGGGCTCGCGAGTGGCCGCGGGATCGCTGATTTTGATGTTACTGACGTCGCCGCCGAGACCGGAGTTCACATTTTCGACGACGCGTTGCCAGTTGGCCTGCGGCACGCGGCGGAACACGGAACGCAGCAGCAGTTCTTCGTCGCCGCGAAACTCGTAGTGCACGTGGGCTTCGAGCTTGCCGATCTCGTTAATCTTGCCATCGATGGTCGACACTTCGCTGTCGGGCATGGGAGTGTCGGCGGGCGTCTCTTCGAGGTGAGGTGCTATTGATGACGGCGGCTCCGCGGGAGGAATCACGAGCGCCTGCTTCTTGCGCAGGGAATAAGCCAGCAGGCGAAAGGGCGCGACCTCGCTGGTCGTATCCATCCAGACTTCTTCTTTTTCGTTGCCTTTCACCATGGGGAGCATGGTGATGACGTGGTCGAACTGCGAAGGCGAAGGAACGTCGGGATCGAGCTTGCGGGTGGAGTTGATCAGCACCGATGAAGCGTGCAGGCCTTCGGCTTCGAGCAGAGAGGCCAGCAGCGTGTGTTTATCTTTGCAATCGCCGTACTGGTCGTGAAGCACGTCGGAGGCGTGATGCGGCTGGTAGCGGCCAACTCCTAGCGAGAGGCTGACGTAGCGAAAATTCTTCGCCACGAAATCGTAGAGCGCCTCGGTCTTCTCGAGATCGCTATTCATCCCCTTGGTCAACTCCTGGGCTTTGGCGCGAACTTCGGGCGAGGGCGCGCGGCGATCTTTTTCCAGGCTGGCGTACCAGCGTCCGACCTGCTCCCAGGTTTCGAAAGTGGTGAGTTGAATGTCGGGACGGTCGTCGTCGGGACGGTGTTTCTTTTTCTTTTTATCTTTGGCTTTGGCCGCGTCGTCCTCGCGTTCGAGATGCGAACTGGACCAGTGATAGATGCGGCGGCCATCGGCTTCGGTGATTTTCGGATCCATTCCCGGCTTGCATTTCAGCTTCAGTGGGCGCTCTTTGGGGACGTCGACGTCGAGGGTTTCGTCGAGCGAAATGTTGCTCTTGTCGAAGTCGTAGTCTGCCCAGAATTGTCCGGCGGCCAGCGGCGTGTGAATCAGCGTGACCATGTCATATTCCAAAACTTCGCCGGGACGCAGCCCTGGAACCGTGATGTGTTTCTGGCGGTAATCGGTGTAAACCGGAGCTTCGCGCTCGATGGGGGCGCTCAGGTCCTGCACGGCGTCGTCGCTGGCCTTCACCACGCTGCCATCGGCTTTGAGGACGCGCACATATGGAATTTCGACACGCTCGTTGGCGGAGTTGTAGCCCTCGAGAAGTTGTCCCCACTGCTGCACGCCGGCCTCGCTCTGCACGCGAATGCGGGCCTTGGTTTCTTTTCGTCCGGTGCCGTCGGCCTCAAACCGGTAGGTCGAGTGCATCTGCTCGATGACGAACGATTCTTCCGAATAGTCCGGAGCCTTCACCGCATTCGCAGCTTTGTCGGCGGCAGTGCCGGTCGGGACTTTGTCGGAATCCTTCGACTGCCCGGGCAGAGGAGAGTTATCTGCAGGACGCTGGGAACCCGGCGTGGTGGGCTGCTGGGAATGCGCGCCCGCGGTTAGCAGGCAGGCGACGAAAAGAGCGAGGCAGAGATTACGCATAGTTTGTTCGGGAAGGAACCCTTGTCATTATCCCACGTCGAGGATCATCCGCGAGAAAAGCGGTCGAGATGAGCGGGAAACGATAGTCACGAGGTATGGGCGGGATTCGGGCGGTTTTTCGCGAACCCGGGTAATTATCACATTAGGATAATCTACTTAACTATTAATACTGTGATTTCAATCACATTTCTTGTGTTCACCCGCAAGAATCCGGGGTAAAATGCGCCTCAGATAACCTTGCCCCGCCATGACGCGAGGCAGGCGTGACGCATAATGTTCTTGCGCCACGATCTTTCCGTCGGAGGTTTTGCATGGAAGATCGGGCCCCTATCGTTTCCGCTTCGAATACCGAGCAGTCCTCTACTACTACCAGCATTCGCCAGCATGAAGGGCGCGGAGCCTGGGTTCTCACCGCCTACGGCATCTCGGGCCTGGCGCTGTTTGGAGTTCTGGCGTACTTCTTCTCGGACTTCATCTCTCATTAGTCCGGGCCCGCAGTGGCGAACGGGCGTACGCGTCCGCGGAAATGGGACGAAGTGTATTCGTGCGAGCCCGTGATTGAAATGCGGTTGGCGTCGCGAAGCCTGCCCTGCCGGTGTCCAAGACTTCCACATTGAACGTGCTACAATGAGCGGCCTTCGGTTGTCGCTTCGGCACCCGACACTGAACCCCACGTAAGGATTGCGAGAACGCACGGAAGAAATCTGTGGCCAAGACTCCCTCACCAGCCCGACGCCGATCACCTACGCCGACGCCGGGGTGGACATCAGCCGCGCCAACCGCACCAAGCAGCGCATCAAGTACCTGGCGCACAAGACTTTTACCCGGGGCGTGCTGAGCGAGATTGGCGGATTTGGCGGGCTGTTCGCGGTCGACAAGACGAAATACACCGACCCGGTGCTGGTGTCGAGCGTCGACGGAGTGGGCACCAAGCTGAAAATTGCGTTTGAGATGGACCTGCACTCGACCGTCGGCGCCGACCTGGTGAACCACTGCGTCAACGACATTGCGGTGCAGGGAGCGGCGCCGCTGTTTTTCATGGACTACCTGGCCACCGGGCACGCTCGATCCGTCGATTGCGGAGAAAGTTGTCGAAGGCATTGCCGACGCCTGCAAGCACAATGGCTGCGCGCTGATCGGCGGCGAGACGGCCGAGATGCCGGGTTTTTATCCGGACGGGGAATACGATCTGGCGGGCTTCATTGTGGGCGTGGTGGATCGCGACAAAATTATTACCGGTAAAGATGTGCAGATCGGCGACATTATTCTCGGCCTGCCCTCGAACGGCCTGCACACTAACGGATATTCGCTGGCCCGCAAGCTGCTGTTCGAAGTCGCGCACTATTCGGCGGATACGTACGTTAACGAGGTCAAGAACAAAGTCGGCAATGAACTGATGCGCACCCACAAAAGCTACTGGCCTGCGCTGAGGAAGTTGATTGACGCGCAATGCGTGGCGGCGCTGGCGCACATTACCGGCGGCGGCATTACGGAAAATCTGCCGCGCGTGTTGCCGCGCGGGACGGCCGCGGTCATCGAAATGGGGACGTGGCCGGTGCTTCCGATCTTCGAACATCTGCAGCAACTGGGCAATGTGCCGCAGGACGAGATGCTGCGCACTTTCAACATGGGGCTGGGCATGCTGCTGGTGGTGCCGTCGGCGAAATTCAAGAAGGCGCAGTCAGTGCTGGAGCGCGTCGGCGAAAAAGCGTACACCATCGGCCGCATCGTCAAGGGCGAGCGCAAGGTCACCTACAGCTAAGACTTAGACTTCCCCGGGCGAGATTAATCCAAGCCCTTAATTTTCACACTCCTTTAACAATCGGCTCGCCGAATCCCGTCATCCTACCGGACAAATCTGACGGGAGGTGCCCTATGTTTCGTATCGATCGCTTCCGAAGTACAGTCCTCCTCTCTCTCATCGTGGCGGCCGCGATTGTGACCGTGGAGTGCAACTCATCGCACAATCAGTCCGCCCAGACCAACAAAATCACCGGAGCCGGATCGACTTTCATCAACCCCATCATGACGCACTGGATCGCCGACTTTCAGAGCAGCCATCCCGGAGTTGAGATCAATTATCAATCCATTGGGAGTGGAGGGGGAATCCAGCAGTTAAAGGCAGGCACCATCGATTTCGGCGCCAGCGATGCGGCATTGGACGACCAACAATTGCAAAGCATGGCTGCACTGGTTCAAATTCCAGAGAGTGCCGGTCCGGTTTGCATTACCTACAACCTTCCGGACTTGAAGCAGCCGCTAAAGCTGAGTCCCAAAACACTCGCGGGAATTTACCTGGGCCAGATCAAGACCTGGCAAGATGCGGCCCTGAAGAAAGATAATGCCGGCGTCAAATTGCCCAACCGCCCCATCATAGTGGCCCACCGCTCCGACGGCAGCGGCACTACAAACATCTTCACCACCTACCTGGATAAGGTGAGTCCTGACTGGTCGAGCAAAGTCGGCAAAGGGATTTCGATCAGTTGGCCCACCGGTCTTGGCGGCAAAGGCAGCGAGGGCGTTACCGGAGTGGTACGGCAGTCCGTTGGCACCATCGGCTATGTCGAGTTGTCTTACGCGAAAGAAAACAAACTGCCCACGGCTCTAGTCGAGAACAAGGCAGGCAATTTCGTTGAGCCGACCGCTGCGAGTACCACTGCTGCGATCGATGCCTTCCATGAGGAACTGGCGAAAGATGTGCGGACGCCGGTGGTCGATCCCCCGGCTTCGGCGAAAGATGCTTATCCGATTTCAGGGCTGACGTTTTTGCTGGTGCCAAAACAGAACAAAGATCAAGCCAAGGAGCAAATCATAAAAGAGTTCGTTCAATTCATCATTACTCAAGGGCAGAACACGGCGGAGAGTTTGGATTATGCCAAGCTGCCGGAGAGTGTGGAGAATCAGGACCAGAAATTGCTGGCCGAGATACCCGGAGGTCAACAGACTTCAAGCAACCAAATGCCCGCTAGATGACGCAACGTTCTTGGTAATGGATTGGTTTAGCCCTGCTGCGCGAGGTCGCGGATTGTACGGAGCATCTTCTGCTCCATCACGAAGTGAGCGGGCTCCCAGAACAGCCTTCCCACCAATTGGGATGCTAGCGTAGGCGGCGTACCTCCGCGGACGCGGGCAATCAGGCGAGTCTGTCCGTCTCCCATGGGCTCGAGCGTGAAGGCCCACATGCCTTCCGTTGCGCGGCCTCCAGCTTGCAGTCTTTGCCAGTCGTTGGCGGAGACCATGACGAACGCTCGATTCGGCTCAATGATCGCGGGAATCATTTTGCCCTGCCCGCCGAAGTGCCGTGGGGTAGCAAACCAGACGGTCTCTCCGACCAGGCGCGGTTTCCATTCCGGTACGAGGTGCTCAACCTTGGGCATGTCACATCCAAACATGTTCTCGAAGATGGTGTAACTGTAAAAGCCGCCGCGATCCTGCCCGATCTGCATTATCCATGGCCACACTTGTTCCGGAGTGGCGTGGATCGTAATGGCGTGCGTTGCCTGTCCGGCATAAACGGGAAACAGATCGTCCCCGGGGAGGGTGGCCTGAGCCTCCGCTGGAGTGGTGCCCCAGCGCAAGCACCAGTTGCGGAGACCGAGATGGTAGGCGAGTCCTGCAACAACCAAAACGAGCAGCAGTATGAGAGCGGATCGCTGAATCAATTTCTTCATCGCTAATTACCTCGTGACGAAGGTATCGCCCCCTACGGCCGGCCGTCTGTGACGGTAGATACAGGAACTGCTGACTCTGCGTGGAGCGACAGAAAAAGCCTCTAACCGCAGAGAGCGCAAAGAAAGCCGCAGAGAACGCAAAGAACGCAGAAAAACGCAGAGAACGCAAAGAAAGCCGCAGAAAAAGCCTCTAACCGCAGAGAACGTAAAGAAAGCCGCAGAGATCGCAAAGGGCACCGCAGAAAAAGGAGAGAATGTCACGAAGGGAGGTCTTTCTCCGCGGGCTCTGCGGCCTTCCTCTGCGATCTCTGCGGTTAGAAGCTTTTGTCCGATTCATTTCTATGTGTTGAATTATGATCTTTTCTCTCATGCATTCTCTGGGCATTCTCCTTTCCGGACGCGGGTCCAACTTCGTAGCCATCGCTGATAGCATTGACGCGGGCCGCATCCCGGATGCGCGAATCGCGGTAGTGATCTCCAACAAACCGGGCGCGCCTGGAATCACGATTGCGCGCGAGCGCGGACTGACGGCGCTGATCATTGCTTCCAAGGGGAAGACCCGCGAGGAGCACGACCGCGAGGTCGTCGCCGCTCTGCAACGGCACGGAGTGCAACTGGTCTGCCTCGCCGGGTATATGCGACTGCTGTCGCCGTGGTTCGTGCGACAATTTCCGCATCAGATTCTCAATATTCATCCTTCACTGCTGCCCGCTTTTCCGGGCCTGGAAGCGCAGGAGCAGGCTTCCGCCTATGGAGTGAAGGTTACCGGCTGCACGGTCCATTTCGTGGACGAGGAACTGGATCACGGGCCGATCATCGTGCAGAAGGCGGTACCCGTGCTCGATACCGATGACGAACATACTTTGGCGGCACGGATCCTGGAACAAGAACATATTGCTTATACGGAAGCGATCAACATCGTGCTAAAAAGGGAATTCAAAATAATTGGCAGACGACTTGTGATGGATGTCACATCTTAGAGGCAGTGGTCTTGACTACATTTCAGATTGCAGATTTTAGATTTCAGATTCTATGGCTCCCGGCTGCAATGCTGAGTTACTCAAGGACCGCACCAAGCGGTTTGCTTTGCAGATCATTCGGCTGTGCCGCTCACTGCCGAGAAGTCAAGAAAGCTCGATTATTACGCGCCAGCTGCTTCGGTCAGCCACTTCCGTGGGAGCGAACTATCGCGCGGTCTGCCGGGCGCGTTCTACGGCAGACTTCGTTTCTAAGTTGGGCATCGTTTTAGAAGAAGCGGATGAGACTCTGTTCTGGATTGAACTTCTTGTCGAAAGTGGCGCTGCGCACCCTGACAAGATCGCCTCGGCGCGCAGAGAGGCCAACGAACTGGTTTCCATCTTTGTTGCTTCGCTGCGGACGGCAAAGGGTTTGAAATCTGCAATCTGAAATCTAGAATCTGAAATCTACAATCCGCAATCTCTCCCCATATAATGAACCGGTGCCAACCTTCGCGCCCGTTGACGAACAACTCGCCTACCTGAAGAAGGGCTCCGCGGAAATTATTCGCGAGTCGGAACTCCGCGCCAAGCTGGAGAAGTCGCGCGCTTCGGGCAAACCCTTACGCGTGAAACTGGGTATGGACCCGACCGCTCCCGACTTGCATCTGGGGCACACCGTGGTGCTGCGCAAGCTGAAACATTTTCAGGACCTGGGACACACAGCCATTTTTCTGATCGGCGATTTCACCGGCATGATCGGCGATCCCACGGGCCGCTCGGCGACGCGGCCTCCGCTCAGCCGCGAGCAGATTGAACAGAATGCGGAAACCTACAAGGCACAGGTCTTTAAAATCCTCGATCCGCAGAAGACGGTGATCGACTTCAATCGCCGCTGGATGGGCGCGCTCACGACCGACGATTTCGTCCGCCTGATGGCCAAGTACACGGTCTCCCAGTTGCTCGAACGCGAGGACTTCCATAAGCGCTTTCACGATGAAAAACCAATCTCGGTCCACGAACTGCTCTACCCGCTAGTGCAGGGCTATGACTCGGTCGCGCTTGAAGCCGACGTGGAACTCGGCGGGACGGATCAGAAATTTAATCTGCTGGTGGGCCGCGAACTGCAGCGCGCGTATGCACAGGAGTCGCAGGTGGTGCTGACCACGCCGATTCTCGAAGGCTTGGACGGCGTGCAGAAAATGTCGAAGTCGCTGGGCAACGCGATCGGCATTCACGAACCGCCGCTGGAGATGTACGGCAAGGTGATGAGCATCTCCGACGAAATGATGTGGCGCTATTACGAGCTGCTGACGGATGTGCAGGTGGGAGAGATTGAAAAGATGAAGCGCGAGACGCATCCCATGCAGGCGAAGAAGGATTTGGCGCGGAGGATTGTGGCGGATTTTCATTCGGCGGAGGCGGCGGGGAAGGCGGCAGAAGATTGGGCAAAGCAGTTTCAGAAGGACGAAGTGCCTGAGAATGCGGAAGAAGTCTCAGTCACACTGACTGAGGTTGGCGGCTTCATCTACTCAAACGACGGTAAAGCCAATGTGAGGGTGGATCGTCTCCTGGTAAAGTGTGGGCTTGCTGCTTCAACGACCGACGCAGGTAGGAAAATAAAAGAAGGCTCGGTGAGGCTGGATAATCACGTGCTAACCGAGTTTTTTCTGTTGCTCACGGGCCCTCCCCCGATTCGGCTGCCACTAAGAGTTGGCAAGCGGGTAAGAATTGCGGTCGTCACTTGGTAGAACCATGTGGGGACAGCCGCCCTCGGCTGTCCAGGCGAGCGAAGCTCGCCTTGTTTTTCCTGCCCTAAGATCCACTGACACGAACAACGTGAAGCTTCGCTCCCCACATAAACCTTGCCTCGGCCGTTCGGTCGGCGACTGAATTCCCAAGCTGGGACAGCTTCTTGCCAGGTCTCTTGAAAATTGCCAGACCGCACTCCACCGTCGCACTAGAATCAAAGGCGTGGAGCTTCGCTCCCTACATAAACTTCATTTATGCCGCAGGCTTTTTACCGCAGGCAGTTGCCTCATCTTCAGGTGGATGAGCGGCAGCATTTTGTTACTTTCTGCACTGACCGGCGATGGATTCTGCCGAAGCAAGTTCGCTCTGTCGTTTTGGGCTGCTGTTTACATGACAACGAAGAGACGTTTGACCTGCGCGTTGCTGTCGTCATGCCCGATCATGTTCATCTCATCTTTACGCCACTGATCGATCAGGTCGCTCGAGAAGTCTATTCGCTGGCGACGATAATGGATGCAATCAAGGGCGCCGCCCACCGGATTAACAAATCGTTGGGCCGGAAGGGAAGAGTTTGGCAGCCGGAGTCATTTGATCATGTATTGCGGTCTTCTGAAGGACTGGATGCAAAGATTCAATACATCGTTGAAAACCCGGTGCGGTGCGGCTTGGTCGCACAGTGGATGGACTATCCGTGGTTATGGAGGAAGGAATTTGTTAATCCGTTCGGCTTGCAACGGTAAACGGGCGCACTGCCCAACGCGAAGCTTCGCTCTTTGGTGACGGTGGACACCCAGCCAGAAAAAACCAAGGCGAGCTTCGCTCGCCTGGACAGCCGAGGGCGGCTGTCCCCACATAAAATTCTCCCGATCTGCTAGGCTCATCGGCGCATGCGGGCGGCGGCGATTCTCGGGCTGGGATGTTCGGCAAGAAATCTCAAACCTTTTCAATCTGAGACGAGAGTCGAATGGCGTCTGGGCATGCCTGCCTCGAGCGACGATGCTGATGTGGTCGTGCTCTTCGGCGGCGATGGGACCATTCATCGACATCTGGGGTCGTTGGTGCGGTTGGGGTTGCCGGTGCTGGTCGTGCCGGCGGGGAGTGGGAACGATTTCGCCTGCTCGGTGGGATTGCCGCGCGTGCGCGATTCGCTAGCGGCTTGGGATAAATTCTGCCGCGGCGCAGGCAACGTGCGCACAATCGATCTGGGCACGATTTCCCAAACGGAAAGCGCCCCGGAAGGTCCAGCCCCGCACTTCACGCGCTACTTCTGCTGTGTCGCGGGCGTAGGGCTCGACGGAGAAGTGACGCGTCGCGCCAACCGCTTGCCTCGCTGGCTGCGCGGGCATGGCGGATATCTGTTGAGCCTGGCTCCGACGATTTTCACTTTCGCGCCGCTGCCGATGAAGATTCTGACCCCCGGCGAGAACTCCGAGAATAAAGACAAAAACGAGAACTGGTCCACCCGCAGCGACCGGCCAACTCTGCTGGCTGCATTCGCCAACACTCCGTTTTATGGTGGCGGGATGAAGATCGCGCCTCAAGCAAAGATGGACGACGGACTGCTGGATGTATGCGTTGTTGGCGAGGTCGATCCTTTCAAACTTTTCTGCATGTTTCCCACCGTCTACGGCGGGCGCCATCTGGGCATCCGGGAGGTCGAATACTTTCACGCCGCGCGGGTGCGAGTCGAAACCCAGCACCCGCTCGATGTTTATGCGGACGGAGAGTATGTATGCCGGACGCCGGTGGAGGTGGGGGTACATCCCGCCGCGCTGAAGATTGTGACGCCGTAGCCGACCTCCTTGTCCCGCTGTCTAATCCCGCCAAGTGCTAAACTTTCTTCATGTCTGACGGACGCTCACGCACACTTCTCTGGGTTCTGATTGGCGGAGGAGCTTTTTTCCTCTTCGTGCTGGCCGTATTCACCCTGGTCTACCTGACGCTGCATGCGGGCGGCACCGATGCCGGCATCACCTCATTCGGCGATCGCATCGGCGTGGTCGACCTTGATGGCGTCATCCTCTCGCCGCAACCGGTCGTGGGCCAACTGAAGAAGTTCGGCGACGATTCCTCAATCAAGGCGATTATTTTGCACGTGAATTCTCCGGGCGGCGGCGTGGCCGCGTCCGAGGAGATTTATCGCGAGGTCAAGCGCATTCGCAGCGAGAAGAAGAAGCGCATTGTGGTTTCGATTGAAACCGTGGGCGCCAGCGGTGCGTACTACGTGTCCTCCGCTTCCGACAAAATTTATGCTGACGAAGGCAGCATTGTCGGCTCCATTGGCGTGATCGCGCAGTGGGTGAACTATGGTGACCTGCTGAAGTGGGCCAAACTGAAAGACGTCGTGCTCAAGACCGGGGAATTTAAAGATACGGGGAACCCGGCTCGCGACCTCACGCCCAACGAGCAGGCTTATATGCAGTCGCTGATCGATAACATGTTCGGACAGTTCGTGAAGGCGGTGAGTGACGGAAGAGGCTTGAAATATGACGATGTGAAGTCGATTGCAAATGGCAAAGTGTGGACCGGACAGGAAGCCCTGAACATGAAGTTGATCGACGGCGTGGGCGACTTCGAGACCGTGGTCGCCGATACCGCGAAGTCAGTGGGCATCAAGGGCGAGCCCACGCTGGTGCGCCCGGAAAAGGATCGCAAAACGCTGATGGACCTGCTGTTGGGCGACGTTTCCCAGTTCCTGCCTGGGCGCGAGAAGATGCTGGAGCAGCACGTCGGTTTCTATTACCTCTGGAAATAGGGACTAGCGTGTATGTGCGTATTGCTGGCGTATCCATCCCGTAACTTGCATTAAACCCCTGAAATTTGAGAAGGTTATGCAGGATGCGGCTGCGAGCCTCGGGCGACTTGGGGCGGCGCGCGTCGAATGGTTTCCCGGAAACTCTGCGGTGGCCCTGAACCGCATGCGCAGGCCGGGAAGAACAACGAGGGGTTATGACCAAAGCCGATCTGATTGACGAAGTCTCGCGTTTGGCGGAACTTACGCGCAAAGACAGCGAAGTGATCGTGGAGACGATTTTTGACAGTGTAGTGCGCTCGTTGCGCGCCGGCGACAAGATTGAGATCCGCGGCTTTGGCAGCTTCCGCACACGGCAGCGCAAGCCTCGCGTCGGACGCAATCCCAAGACTGGGGAGCGCGTGGAGGTTCCGGCGAAGAAAATTCCGTTTTTCAAGCCGAGTAAAGAACTGAAGGACCTGGTCAATGAAAGCACCGCAACGGTGGCGGCAACTCCCGCGCCGCCAACAACTTCGGTGCCGCCGGCGGTTTAGGTTCACTCTCGTAGAGACGGTGCTCGCAACGTCTCTTTTGGCAAGCGATCTTGTTGCGCTTCGCGCAACGGACAGCCGAGGGCGGCTGTCCCCACATAAACCGGGCTGTCCCCACATATAACACTCTGTTTCCAAGACTGACAGCCGAGGGCGGCTGTCGCTACGTGGGCTGCTACGGATTTCTTAAGTACAGGTCGGCTACCTTTAGCGCGAGCGCCTGCGGATCTACGTCGGCGCGGTTCGCCAGCACAATCACGGTCAGTTGGTCGTCGGGAAAACGCTGGATCACCGTCCGGAATCCGACAGTCTCGCCGTAGTGCCACATCCGCTTGTGGCCTCGGTAAGGATCAAGAAACCATCCGAAACCGTAGCTGACAGGCTTGCCTTCAGGCTTAGTCGCAGCGCCGGTGGGCTGTACCGGAGTCAATGCGGGTCGCATTTCCGCCGAACTGAGCAGCGTGTGCTCGCGCAGGGCACGATCCCATTTGGCCAAGTCGTCGAGCGAAGAATAAATGCCGCCGTCGCCCAGCACGGCCGAAGTCGAACTCTGATCGGTCTCGCGCCAGGCGCCATTTTCTTTGGTGTGGCCGTAGGCGCGGTGCGGCACTTCATTTTTGGCCTTCTCGTAGGCGAGCGTGTTGGTCATCTGCAGAGGCGTGAAGATGCGCTCGTGCAGAAATTGGCCAAAACTTTTGCCTGAAACTTTTTCCACGATCATCGCTAGCACTGCGTAGCCCGAGTTGCTGTACTCCCACTTCGAGCCGGGCGCGAATTTTCCGCTGGTTTGCTGCTCCAGCAATTTCAAGATGCCCGCATCGAGAATCTGCGGAATTTTTTCGTCGGGAGTATTGGGATACTGCTTCGTCAGAATGTCTTCGTAGTCGGGCAACCCGGAAGTGTGGTTAAGCAGATTGCGGACTGTAATCGCTTTTCCGTAGGCGGGAAATTCCCGGAAGATATCGGTGAGGTGATCGTCGTAGCGTAGCTTGCCATCGTGCACGAGCAGCATGATGCAGGCCGCGGTGAACTGCTTGGTGAAGGAGGCGAGACGAAAATTCGTTTGAGCATCGATGGGGTGCAGGGTGCGAAGTTCGGTCACGCCGTATCCGCGGCGAAAGACGGCGTGTCCTTTGTGGACGACGAGGACGGCGGCGCCGGGGGCGTCGGTGGATTTCAGCGAGGAGAAGATGGCGTCGATCTGGGCTGTGGAGACTTGGGCGGGAACTGTAACGGAGGACAAGAGCAGCGCGACCAACAGTGTCGTTATCGATTTCATCTTCGAAGCTATTACCTCAAACCTGCGCGGGCGAGAGCGCCCGCGCCACATTTTCAGCGTTACTCGCGGATTCCGGCCGCTCCCATCATTCTCCCTGTCTTGCCCTTCTCCGCGCGGTAGGAAAACAA
Source organism: uncultured Acidobacteriaceae bacterium (assembly GCA_963708335.1). GTDB lineage: Bacteria > Acidobacteriota > Terriglobia > Terriglobales > Acidobacteriaceae > Sulfotelmatobacter. The sequence goes on from OY970205.1 coordinate 2,451,734, forward strand.
CAATTCCGGGTGGCAGTTGGTGCAGAGCGGAGAGGCTTCGATATTTTTCTTCGCCACGCCTGCCGCCAGCAGTTGCCAGCGGTTGGCCTCCACCAAATCCAGAAAGATTTTCTTTGGCAGGTCGCTGTGTCCGGGAGCGCGCGCGCTTAGAAACAATAGCGGATATTTTTCGCGAACTGGATCGGACTCTTTGACCTCGTGGAACAGGCTGGCGCCGTAAGCGAACTGCGACTCGAACTGGATGCGCACCTCTTCGCCGACTTCATAGCAGCAGCCTTGAATGCCGGGGCCGATCGCGGCTTTGAGGTCGCGAGGATTCGTCCCGAAGCAGCGATGCATCTCACCGACTCCTTTTTCCACGATGCGCTTGACTGTGCCGCGCCATCCGGCATGAAACACGCCAACCGCGTGCCGCCTGGTGTCCACCAGAATCACGGGCAGGCAATCAGCGGTCTGAATGCCGAGCAGCAGGCCGGGAGTCGCGGTGATGAGACCATCCCCGCTGAGCGGTTCTTTCGATGGCGAATCAGGAATCGAATCCACGCGGTGAATGAGGTCGGAGTGAATCTGGCGGAGCGTGATCAGCGGCCAGAGGGACGCGCCGGCTTTCCGCGAACCGCGACGCGACTTCGTTACGGCGCCAAGCTCGCGGAGAAAAATCGCGCGGTTGCGTTCGACCGAGGCACGGGGATCATCCTTGGTGAAGCCGAGGTTGAGAGCGCCTCCGCCGTAAGCGCCTGAGAATCCGCCCACGCGCGTGGAGAATCCGTGCACCAGCCAGGGAAGTTGGTTCAGGTGGTGAGCGCGAAGAATCGTAAGCTTAGTTTTGTTCGGGGCCCGGGTTGGCACCCATCCATGTTACCCGAAGTCCAAGTGTGGAGCGGACACTCTTGTCCGCTGCCTTTGACTTTTGTCGTTGACTTGTCCTTCCGAAAATCAACTTCAAAAACAGCGGACAAAAGTGTCCGCTCCACACATGCCGCACCCGCGCGTTTGCCCGAGTTACTTCCACTCCGCTATAGTTTTATGCATGTTTGCCGACTTCACCGCCACGGATCGCTGGACGAAGAAGCAGGTACATTGCGTGTATCAGGCCATGATTGTCGCCATTGCCACGCGGCACGCGGACGCGGTCGACGTCAAATTTCTGGTCGACGGCCGCACCGTTTGGGTGGCGCTGCCGCATCCCGCGTGGGTGGAATACAAGAAGCGCACGGGCAAGGCCATCACTGATTCGCTGGCGGTGGAGATTGCGGGGCACTATTTGAAGAGTGCGCTGGAGGCGGGCGAAGGCCTGGGGCGCGAAATGTATTCGCTGACGGTGGAAGAAACGCTGGCTCACCTGCAGGCAGCGGTCTCGGAGATGCAAGCGCAGCCGGCCTAGCTGGCTTGATCACGCCATGTTTCCGAGAGTGGTGTTGGCCCGGACTTCGTAATGCGTGGCAAATGACTCAATCCTCGATAAGAGTCGTCTAGCCTCTGGTTCGAAGACGGGAACTCTATAGTCGGGCCCGGCGAAACGTTGCACCGCCTCGAGCGAGTCGAAGAAGTTCACGACAACAAATTCAGCTTCCTCATCGCCAATCTTGCGGAAAACGTATCCGCCCTTGTAGCCTTCAACCTTCTGCAATGAAGGCAGTATTTTGTCCGTAAGAAGAGCCTCATAGGCATTTGCGTCTTGTATCTTGGTCCAACCTCGCCAATGACGTGCAATCATGATCTCTCAAGGGATGCGACTGAAGGAATTCTGACTAAATCACCACTGCTTCTTTGTACTCCCCGAACACACGCCGCATGGCGTCGGAAATTTCTCCCACCGTGGCGCAGGCTTCGACCGCAGTTAAGATTCGCGGCATGACGTTTGCGCCGGAGCGCGCGGCATCCTCGACGCCCGACAGCGCTGCCTTCCACGGCCCTGCATCGCGCTTGGCCCGCAGCGCGCGCAGGCGTTCTATCTGCTTCGCTTCCAGCGCGGGATCGATGCGCTGAATGGGGATCGGCTTCTCTTCTTCGACTTCGAAGCGGTTTACGCCGACCACGATCGCACGCTGTTCATCGACCGCTTGCTGATATTCGTAGGCCGCATTTTGAATTTCCTGCTGCACGAAGCCGCGTTCGATTGCTTTGAGCATTCCGCCGAGAACTTCAATCTTTCCCAGGTATTCCGCGGCGCGCTTCTCGATCTCGTTGGTGAGCGACTCGATATAATATGATCCCGCCAGCGGATCGATGGTCTGGGGAGCGCCCGATTCGTAGGCAATGACCTGCTGCGTGCGCAGAGCGATGCGCGCCGCCTGCTCGGTGGGCAGGGCGAGCGCCTCGTCGTACGAGTTGGTGTGCAGCGACTGCGTCCCGCCCAACACGGCTGCCAATGCCTGGATGGCGGTACGCACGATGTTGTTTTCTGGTTGCTGCGCGGTGAGCGTCGATCCGGCAGTTTGGGTATGGAAGCGCAACATCCACGACCGCGGGCTCTTCGCCTTGAAGTGTTCGCGCATAATGCGCGCCCACATGCGCCGCGCAGCGCGGAACTTCGCCACCTCTTCCAGAAAATTGCTGTGCGCGTTGAAAAAGAAAGAAAGCCGCGGCGCGAACTGATCTACATCCAGTCCAGCCTTGATCGCCGCCTCCACATAGGCCATGCCGTTACCCAGAGTGAATGCGACTTCCTGCACCGCGGTCGATCCGGCCTCGCGCATGTGGTAGCCGGAAATAGAAATCGTGTTCCAGTCAGGCACGTTCTCGTTCGCCCAGGCAAACATGTCGGTAATCACACGCATGGCCTGCTGCGGCGGGTAAATGTAAGTTCCGCGCGCAATGTACTCCTTGAGCACATCGTTCTGCACCGTGCCGGAAAGCTTGCGAATGTCGCCACCCTGCCGCCGCGCCACGGCGACGTACAACGCGAGCAGAATCGACGCCGTCGCATTGATGGTCATCGATGTAGAAATCTTCGTCAGTTCGATGCCGTCGAACAGCCGCTGCATGTCTTCGATGGAGTCGATTGCCACTCCGACTTTGCCGACTTCGCCGGCTGCCAGAGAATGATCGGAATCCAAGCCAATCTGCGTTGGAAGATCGAACGCGACCGACAGCCCGGTGGTGCCATTCGCCAGCAAATATTTGTAGCGCTTGTTCGATTCCTCAGCGTCGCCCATGCCGGCGTACTGACGCATGGTCCAGAGGCGTCCGCGGTACATGGTGGCTTGCACGCCGCGTGTGAAGGGATATTCGCCAGGATAGCCAACTTCGCTCTCGTAGTCGGAGCCCTTGAGGTCGGCAGGGGTATAGAGCGGGTTCACCGGAATGTGGGAGGAGGTTTCAATCTCGGTGGTGCCATGGCTCTTTAGTTTTTCGGTCATCGGATTACCGCCAAAACGCAACTCGCTGGCGATGAGTTGTGTGGAGTGCTACCTCTTCGTCCACAGCAGCCAAAAACCAAGTGCCGTCGGGACAAGCCAGCCGTAGAAAAGTATAGGGAGAGAGAAGTGCAAGATCAGGGCGGCAGTAGCAGGATTGATTGGGATTCCATGGAAATGAATGCCAAACAAAGTTCTGCTGAGAATGAGCGCAATGGCCATCCACAATGCTGCAATCGTCAAAAAGAGACGCGCTTTCATCTCCGGCTGCCTCGATTTCTCTCGACTCCGATAGGCCATCTCACCCACGCTGGCCTTTTCTCCGCGCCTTCCAAAATGAACTTAGTCCAAACCAGGCAAACGTAACGGTGCAGCAAATTGCAATCGCCAAACGGCTGCTGCCGGAGCCGCCAGCATGGTACTTCTCATATTCCTTGAACGTGGCGCTGGCAAAACCGAGGGCTAAGATGAGGAAAATAAGCCCGGTCACTTCGAGCCACAGCTGGTGTGCGGCGCGCCCAAGGGATCGACCTGTAGTGCGGACTCCGCTCATCACGGCGCTGAAGGTGCGGTTGCGTCCAGCCTGCTCTCCGGCCACTCGGGCGACCACGCCCAACTTGCGTAATGTAGAAACCTTGCTCACGGCCTCGATTTTAACAGCCTTCGGCGCTACAATGGCGCAGCGCCGGGAAACGAGCGAACCGTTCCCGCGCCGATGGCATCTAAAAATATAGGCTGGCGATTTCGTCCAGGGGGACAAAGTGGATCCACAACTCAAGCAACTCATGAAAGAGCTCGGCGACGCGATCAATGAATCTCTATCCGATTCCGAGCAGATCTCTGAGGTTGTCTCCCGCATCAAGGAAGGCGGATACGACATCTTCCTGGTGCTCGAAGCCACCATCGGCGTGAGCAAGCAGGGCGAAAAATCGTCGGATAAAACCTCGCTGGTCACCACGTTGTCGACCAACCCCGAATTCAAAATCAACGACCAGGACCTCAAATTCCTGAAGTCGCTCCGCATCAAGATTGACGAGGACAAGCACGAGCCCGACAAAGGGAAGTAGCTTACCATTCCGTCGAAAAGCAGTAACCACGAAGGACACTAAGGTTCACGAAGGAACCCAAGAGTTTGGTTTTCTTCGTGGACCTTAGTGTCCTTCGTGGTAATGACTTGCAGATTGGCGTGAGCTTGACCCTGCGACCATTTTGCGATAGCCAAACAGTGTGGAGCGAATCGTCATTTTAGGCTGCGCTGGCACCGGCAAGACAACCTTGGCGCGGCAGCTTGGCCAACGCACCCGCGTTCCCGTAATTTGCCTGGACGAAATCTGGCACCCGCACTGGACGAAGGAAGACGTCCCGGCCTTTCGATCTCTGGTTGGGAAATTGCACGCCGGCGATGACTGGATCAGCGACGGCAACTTCGCAGTCGCCACATTCGATCTCAGATTACCGCGGGCTACGCTGGTGATTTGGCTGGAGCGTTCGAAGCTGTTCTGTAGTTGGCGCGTCATTCTCAGGGCGTGCAAACGCGGCGAGCCCCACGGATTACGCGGCCTTCCCAAAGTTCTCGCCTTCATCTGGAACTCCGATCGGGTCAATCGTCCGCGCATTGAGGCGATGCGAATTTCGCATGGGCCTCTTGTTCCAGTCCGACGAGTGACTGGTAGCCGCGAAATTGCGCAGCTTCTATCGGAATACCAAGACCGCGATGACAGGGAGGTCTAAAACCTCAACCACCCTGTAAACGCGAGCGTTAGCAACCCTGCGCGCCTGTGCTACCATCTACTGTTTTCTTCTCGTATCTGCCATGGGGAGAGCAAGATTCCGGCGGGTGAGTTGCCGGAACGGAATCTGAGGGCAGTAATGAAAGATACTCTCGGGGTTCTTTTGGCAGGAGGCGCCGGGGAACGACTGTATCCTCTCACCCGCGACCGCGCCAAGCCCGCAGTTACCTTCGGCGGAATCTACCGGATCATCGACATCACGCTTTCCAATTGCCTGAACTCCGATCTGCGCCGCGTTTACATTCTCACCCAGTACAAGGCACTCTCGTTGAACCGTCATATCCGCGAGGGCTGGAATATTCTGGGCAGGGAAGTGGGCGAGTTCATAGAAGTGCTGCCGCCTATGAAGCGGGTAAGCGACCAGTGGTACCAGGGCACGGCCGACGCGGTTTACCAGAATATTTATTCCATCGGTTCGGAGCAGCCCAAGCATGTGCTGATTCTTTCCGGCGATCAGATCTACAAGATGGATTACGGCAAGATGATGAAGCAGCATCAGGACTCGGCCGCCGACATTACGCTGGCGACCATCCAGATCGATCCGGAAGAAACCTACCGTCTCGGCGTGGTCGACGTCGACAATGACGGCTGCGTCAAGGGATTCGAGGAAAAGCCGAAAATCACGAAACTGCGCTCTCCGATCAATCCCGCGAAGGTCGCAGGCTCGATGGGCATTTATCTGTTTAACGCCGATGTGCTCATTCCGGTGCTGCTTAAAGACGCCGAGAACCCGCAGTCCGGTCACGACTTCGGCAAAGACATTCTGCCCAAGATGGTGGACGATTATCGCGTCTACGCTTATGACTTCGTCGATGAGAACAAGAAGGAAGCCCTGTACTGGCGCGACGTGGGCACGCTGGAAGCCTACTACGAAGCCAACATGGATATCGTCTCGGTTTCGCCGATCTTCAACCTGTACGACGAGCGGTGGCCGATTCGCACGCACCAGCGGCAGTATCCCCCGGCGAAATTCGTGTTCGCCGAATCCGGGCGCACCGGAACCGCGCTTGATTCCATCGTCTCCAACGGATGCATCGTTTCCGGCGGGATCGTGAAGAATTCAATTCTGTCGCCCGACGTGCGCGTCAACTCCTACACCGAAGTGGACGACAGCATCCTGTTCTCGCACGTCAGCGTAGGCCGCCGCTGCCGCATCCGCAAAGCGATTCTCGACCGCGACGTTCACGTACCCGAGGGCACCACCATCGGCTACGACGCCGAGGCCGATCGCCAGCGTTATTTCGTGACCGAGAGCGGCATCACCGTGGTCACGCGCGATTATTCGCTGTTTGAAAGTCCGGTGACCGTGGATTACTTCACCAGCGAGTGAGCGGGGATTCCTTTGACGCCCGTCCGCATTTCCGCATCCTAACGACTCCAGTCCGCATCGTTACATACGCGCAGAGGCGCGGGAGGCGATCATTCATGGCGCGGGTATTTATCACGGGTTCTTCCGACGGACTGGGACGCATGGCGGCCGAACTTTTAATTGAACAGAGGCACAGTGTGGTGCTGCATGCCCGGAACCAGAAGCGCGGGAAAGACGCGATGGCGGCGGTTCCGCAGGCAGAAACCGTCGTCATCGGCGATCTGACGAGCATCGCTCAGACTCGCGGCGTGGCCGAACAGGTCAACAAGCTGGGCGCTTTCGATGCCGTGATCCACAATGCCGGGGTCGGTTACCGCGAGCCTCGCCGCATCGCGACGGAAGACGGCCTGCCTCACGTCTTTGCCGTGAACACGCTTGCACCCTACATCTTGACCGCGTTGATGCAGCGGCCGAAGCGTCTCGTCTACTTGAGTTCCGGCTTGCACCGGAGCGGCGACGCCAGCCTGAAAGATCTTGCATGGAAGGAGCGCCCGTGGCAGGGTCAGCAGGCATACTCCGATACGAAGTTGCATGATGTGCTTCTGGCGTTCGCCATGGCGCGGCGCTGGCCGGGTGTTTTTTCGAATGCTCTGGAACCGGGTTGGGTCGCCACCAAGATGGGAGGCGCCGGTGCTACCGATGACCTCGACCAAGGCCATCGCACTCAGGTCTGGCTCGCGGTGAGCGAAGACGCCGCGGCGAAAGTGACGGGCGAGTACTTTTATCACATGCGAAAACGCTCTCCAAAGGCGGCTTCGCGCGAGCCCGAGCGGCAGCAAATGCTGCTGGAGGCTTGTGCCCGCTTCTCGGGAATTGCTATGCCGGACTGAAGTCGTACGCTGAGAGCTTATTTACCGCGTCAGGGAAGCCACGACAATAATTCCTCAAGCTTTCTTCGCCTTTGTGGCTTCACTGAGCAAGGCTTGCGCTTCGTTGGCGATCAGTAGAGCTCCGTGCGCCCTCGCGTCTTTTTCGAGGGCACTCAAATAGGGCTGGGCTGTTGCTGACCCCGACGCGAGATCGACTTCGCCGATCGTAAGGCGAGCTTCATATTCGTAAAGGCGATAGCCGAACTTGCTTGCGGACGAGAGTGTGGCTTCGAGTTCTTTGCGAGCGTCCGCAGACTTGCCGGATTTGGCTTTCACCCGCGCATCGGCAAACGCGGCTTCGTATCGAGGAGTTCGATCAGTACTTTGATGGGAGAGTGCAAGCGCCCTTTCCGCCGCGGACCTGGCCTCCGCCAGCTTGCCGTCGCCCAACAGATTGCGCGACAACACCGCCTGGGACCACGCGGCGTTGCCGGCTGAATTGTCTTTCTCGTAGCCCGCGACGGCTTGCCGCGCCAGATCTTCGCCTTCAGAATATTTTTGTTCAAACAGATCGACAGTCGCCAGGGAAACCTGGAGTTGCGCCACAAAGTCTTCGTCGTTGAGTTCCTTGCACAGGGCGAGCGCCTCATTGAACTTTTGGCGCGCACCCTCCAAATCTCCTTGGGGTAGGAGAGAATCGCCAATGCCGGCGATCGGATAGGGCTCACCGCGGCGATAAGAGATTTCCCGGGTCATCGCCAGAGCCCGCTCGAAGTATTTCTTAGCTTCTTCCAGATTGCCCATCTCTACCAGCAGATTGCCCAGGTTGTTTTCCGTGGCGGAGATTCCGCGGCGCTCGCCGACCTGAGTGAACATGGCCAGCGATTCTTGCTGCATCTTCAGCGCGCCCTTCAGGTCGCCCAAACCATCGAGAGCGTTCGCCAAATTTCCGTAATCGCTTCCCAGCGCGGCGGGATCATTGATCTCGCGATCGAAGGCCAGCCCTCGCTCGTAGTATTTCTGGGCCTCACTCATGTTTCCCTGGCTGTAGTAGACGTTGCCGATGCGTTCCACCGCGGAGCGAATACTTTTCTCGGCGCCAATCTCGCGGAAGACCGGAATGGCCTCTTCGAATTTTTTGCGAGCGGCTTCGAATTCGCTCTGGTCGTAAAGCACGTCGCCCTCGGTCAGCAAAGTGCGAGCGACGCCGCGGCGATCGCCGGCAGAAACATACAAGGCCCGCGCCTGGTTCGAAAGCTCCAGGGCTTTTTGAGCTTGGCCCATATGCTCCCAGGCGTCGGCTTCCACCTGCAGCGCCGTGGCCACCAGCAGATTTGCGCCAACCGACCGGCCGCGGTTCGCGGCGCGTTGGGCCAAAGCTTGTGTTCGTTTGTAATCGCTCACAGAGGCTGCGATGCGGCCTTCCGCAAGATCAATCCGGGCCGTATCGGCGTCGGAGAGAGTCAGCTGGCGCAATTCACTCAGTGTCTTTTCCGCGTCAGTTGCGTGTCCTCCGGCGACCTGCGCTCGAATGAGAAATAAGCCGTAGTCAATGTTGTCGGGAAAAAACTCCCACAGCGCGCGATAGCTCTCGATTGCCTGCGGAATCTCGTCCAAAAGTTCGTGGGCCCGGCCCTCGATGACCAATCGCTCTTCGCGGGAAGAGCGCGAGGAAAGTTCCAGCGCTTGCTTTGCCTGTTCTTTTGCCTTGGATTCATACCCTAGATCTGACCATGCCTCGGCCAACGCGGAGTGCGTGGGAGCATGATCGGGATCGAGGGCGGCGGCCTTCTCCAACGATTCGCGGGCATCGAGCGCATCCAGCAAACGCAGCTTCTGCAAGCCTTGGGAATAGAGACGCGCGGCCTCTGGAGTTGAGGGCAAGGAAGCTTTCACTAACGCCGATTGGGCGTCGGACAGCGCGTCTACCCCCAGTTTGGCGCGCAATTCCGCGCCCGCTTTGCTGACCAGGCTATCGATTTCCGACTCGTTTCCTTTTTCCGAGACCGAGGCCAACGTTTCGCCAGCGACAGCATCCTGCAGGCGCACGTCCAGACGAAGCAATCCGTTCCCCAGCGGCAGATAAGAGCCCAGCACCACATCATCGCTTCCGAGGTTCTGGCGGATGCGCGTGAGGGTTTGCTGGCTGAAGCTTTCCGCGTCGGGCAGCGCCAGGCTCATCTTCATCTGGGCGACGCTTTCGCCAGGAATGGCGCGCAACTGATTTCCTTGACTCAGTTCGGTGGTCAGCATTTCCGAAATGGCGGTGGAGAGCCAGGACTTGTCGGGACTCGCCGACAGATTCTTAAAGCCCAACACCGCGACCGAACGGCGCCGGTTGACGGTCGACGTTGAGGTCAAGCGGTGCGTCCGAAAGAAGAAATATCCCGCAAACGCGATGATGAGCGCCGCCGCGATGGCGAGCCAGTACCAACGCCATTCGTGCGATAGCGGGGAAGGAGCAGTCATTGACCGGGAAAGGTCCGCCGCCAACTCACTCGCAGATTGTTGCCGTTGGGAGCGATCGCGTGCCAGCGCCTTTAGAATCACCGTATCCAAGCGAGCAGGCACCGCCGGATTTAGAGCACGAGGTGGCTGTGGCGCCTCATTCAGAATCGCATTGATCAGAAGCGCCGGCACACTCTGCGGAAACGGGCGCTTGCCCGTAGAAAGCTCGTAGAGAACCGCCCCCGCTGCCCAGATGTCACTGCGTGCGTCCGCTATCTCACGACGCAACTGTTCCGGAGGCATATAAGGCAGAGTGCCGCTGGTTTTCTGGGCTTCTGTCATGGTCGCGGTCAAGCCCAGTTCGCTGGCGCGCGGCATGAACTGCGCCAGACCGAAGTCCAGAATCTTCAAGCGCCCGTCGGTGGTCAGCCGCAGATTCCCCGGCTTCAAATCGCGATGCACAATTCCTTGCCGGTGGGCAGCGGCAAGTCCTTCGGCAAGTTGCACGCCAAGGCGGACAACTTCCGCCGGGGGCATCGCTGCCTCGGCAATTCTTATATCGAGCGTGATGCCCGCAATGTATTCGGTTACCAGGAAGTCGGTTCCGTCTTGGCTGCCGAACTCGTGCACCGTCGCGATATTGGGATGGTTCAGGCGAGCGAGAGATAAGGCTTCTTTACGGAATTGTTTGCGAGCGGATTCGTCAGCGAGAACGCCGGGCGGCAAGACCTTGATCGCAACATCGCGGTCGAGTTGCTCATCGTGAGCGCGATAGACCACACCCATGCCACCGGCGCCAATCTGTTCCAAAATCCGGTAGTGTGATAGCCGTTCCCCGATCATTTCCGGCTCCACGATTTCAGCTCGCATACTAACTACTCAATCGTGAAAGGGCTAGGGGGAACGTTACGAATTCCGGACAGAGCTGCGATAGTCTTCCATGATGATTCTTTCGGCGTGCTCCATTGCGGGCGGAGCGGGAACTCGTGAGCGCTAGAACGAGTTGATGCACCCGCCGTCGATTCACAGCATGGGATCCTGGGATCCATTTCCGCAAACGGCCGGATGTCATTTCCATCATGCTCGTTCGCGAACCGACCGACAGCCGAGGCGGCTGTCGCTACGTGCTTCTCGTTCGCTACGTGCTTCTGGTTCGCTGGTGATTGCTGGCTAACCAGAAATGCCAAGCCTCAATGTATTGGGCGCGCTGCTACAATGCCCTGTTTCGCACTCATGATCCGATAGCCGCGAACTTCAAGCGCCACAGTGACGTACTGTCTAGTGGATGCCTGGAAAAGTCTCTCCAGAGGTTGAAACATCCAGGCTGAAGTCTCAGCGGTTTAAGCAGGTTTCCGGGGAGTACAAGTGGAAGATGTTCAGGTCGTCGCGATGCTGGTTCGGCGCTGTATTGCCGGCGACGCCGCCGCTTGGGAGGAAATCGTGCAAACCTATCACCGGCGCATTTACAACATCTGCTACCGCTTCGCTGGTTCGGCCGATGACGCCCAGGATCTCACCCAGGACGTTTTCATCAAGATGTACCGCACCCTATCGAGTTATGACCACACGAAGGGCGCGTTCGTAACCTGGGTCACGACCATCACACGCAACCTGCTGGTCGACCATTTTCGCAAGACCAAGCAGGACCGGATGACCGACTCCATGGACACCGCGGGGTCCGATCATGAGGACGTTCAGCCGCTTAGTGAGCAAATTCCTGACCACTCGCCTCCCCCGGACGCGCAAGTGCGCAGCCGGGAGGTTAGCGAGACCGTTCATGCGGCCTTGGCCAAACTTTCCCCTGAGCTTCGGGAGGCAGTGATTCTAAGGGACTTACAGGATATGGACTACCGCGAAATAGCCACCGTTTTGAAGGTTCCGGAGGGTACCGTGAAATCGCGAATAAATAGAGGGCGGGCGGAACTTGCGCGCCTGCTACAACGTACCTATAGGCAGGTGATGTGATGCCAGATCACACCAGTAACGGAATGCAGTGCAACGAGTTCGACCTGCTGCTATCGGACGCCCTGGACGGCGTCCTGAGCGGGCCGGGACTCGACCGCTTCCAGGCCCATGCCAAGGTTTGCAAGGTGTGCGGTCCGCTGCTCGCTGAAGCTGAAGCGGGCCGCAACTGGCTGAAAGGTCTCACGGAGGTGGAGCCTCCAGCCAGCCTGGTCAATAACATTCTGGCATCCACAACGGGGATTGACACCCAACGCCTGCGAGTTGCCGTACGTTCCGCGCAACCCAGAATTTCCTGGTGGGAGCATGTACAGGCCTCGCTGCTCGAGCCGATCTGGGCCACGGTCCGCCAGCCGCGTTTTGCCATGTCGTTCGGCATGGCTTTCTTCGCGCTGTCGGTGGGCCTGACCGTCGCCGGGGTAAAACCCGCCGACCTGCGCCAGATCAGCTTGCGGCCATCCGCGATCCGGCACACGTACTACGCCACCCAGGCACGGGTGGTGCACTACTACGAGAATGTGCGGATCGTTTACGAAGTCGAGTCGCGAGTGCGCGAGATCAAGCGCAATGTCGCGCCCGCCGAGCCCGGTCCGACCACGTCTCGACCGGCGAAACCAAAGGACGACAAGAACGACACAACGCAACAGCCTGAGCAGAAGCAGGAGCGCAACTACAGCCAGACGGATAACCGTCTCATTCTGGCCAGCGCTCCTGTGGGTCCATCGCCATCTCTTCGCGATCTGCCTGTAGTGTCGGTGAACACTGACAGGAGGTTCGTATGAACTGCGCCACTCACAACGATGTTGCTGCAGTGGCTTTCTGCCGCACATGCGGCAAGCCACTTTGTAACCAATGCACCCGCGACGTTCGCGGCGTGATTTACTGCGAGGCGTGCCTGGCCGCACGCATGGAAGGCGCCGCCACGGCTCCGGCCGCGGGATTCGTTCCCCCGGCGCAAACCGTCTATCCGCCCATAGGATCTGCCGCATCGACGGGGCCACGGCCTCCGCTGAACACGGGCCCGAATCCGGCGCTGGCGGGAATCCTTGCGGGATTCTTTCCCATCGGCGTGGGTGCGGTTTACACCGGCCAGTACGCCAAAGGACTCTCGCACCTGGTCATCATGGTGCTTCTGATTATCGGGGTCGGTTCCGATCTTCCGTGGTATGTCACGACAGTTCTCGGAATTCTGATCGGATTTTTCTACATCTACCAGATCATTGACTCGGTTCGCAGCGCGAAAGCAATTCAGATGGGGGAACCCGCTCCCGATCCCTTTGGACTGGCGGCGACGTTCGGGGCCGGCGAGAAATTCGAAGGCACCAAGGTTCCCGCTGGCGCAGCCATTCTCATCGGGTTGGGCGTGCTCTTTCTCTTGCACACTGCCGGGCTCTTTGAATTCGGCCTGGATCGTTTCTGGCCGCTCATCCTGATCTTTCTCGGCGTATGGGCCTTTGCCAGGCAATGGGGTTTGATCGGGGGCCGCGCAGCGGGCTGCCAGTGTGAACACTGCCGCACCCGCAAGCTCATGTTTCCGGCAATCATGATCACTCTCGGCGTGCTCTTCCTACTCGACAGCACTTCGCGCGTGGGTTTTGGCCGAACCTGGCCTGCCATTCTACTGGTGATCGGAGTCGTCAAACTGATGCAAAGCAACGCTTCGTCGAGCGGACATATTGGGCCGCTGCCTCCGTCGACGCCGCCCTATGTTCCGCCCAGCGGTTCGCCGACTGTAGCGCAGCCGCCGTCCTCGGTAAATCCTGAGCAGCCCGCCTCCTCCGAGGAGGTGAAAAATGTCTAGCCCAGTCATCACTCCAGGGGTTCCACCGGTTGCTCCGCCGCCGCGGCGTCGCTCGCTGGCTGGGCCGTTTGTGCTCATCATCTTGGGCGCTGTCTTCCTGATGGCGACCATGCATGTGCTGTCCATCGGTAGGCTTGCGCACTTGTTCGCCAATTACTGGCCGGCCCTGCTTATTCTGTGGGGCGTGATCAAGCTGATTGAGCACCAGCGCGCACAGCGCGAAGGTTATCGCGCCTCTGGCATCGGCGGCGGAGGAGTTGTCCTGGTGGTCATGATCGTCATCTTTGGCCTGATGGCGACCCAACTGGAGCACGTCAACTGGTCCGGCTTGCACGACCAGTTCAACTGGGATGACAACGATTTCAGCGACATCTTCGGCCAAAGCTACAACTTCAACGACAATCTTCAACAGGACTATCCGACCGGATCCAGTCTGAAGGTTATCGATACGCACGGTGCGGTCAGCGTGCACGCCGCTGACGACAATAAGATCACGGTGGCAGTCCGCAAGCGCGTGGGCGCCGAGAATCAGAACGACGCCGACAAATACAACAACCAGACTAAGCCCACGATTACCGTGATGGGCGGCCTGGTTACGCTTGACGCTAAAGCCGATGCCGCGGGCGATCATCCTGTCGAGAGCGATCTCGATATTTCAGTGCCGCGTAAAGCGCAGGTCACTATCGTCTCGCGCCGCGGCGATGTGACCTTGACGGGGCGCGATGGCAACGTCGACATCACCACCCAGCATTCCGATACATCGGTCGACGACGTAAACGGAAATGTCAAAATCAATCAAGAAAAGGGCTCGGTAAAAATCGAGCAGATTGCCGGCGACGTGCACGTGCAGGGACGGGTCAACGAAGTCTCGGTTTCTGACGTGAAGGGCGCCGTTCAACTCGACGGTGAATTCCAGGAGAGCATCAAACTGGCGCGCATCACCAAGACGGTGAGCTTCAAGTCCGCGCGTACCGATATGGAGTTCTCACACATTGCGGGCACGCTCGATCTCGATTCCGACGAACTGCACGCGGAGGAGATTACGGGCCCGCTGCACTTAACGACTCGATCAAAGAACATCCGGTTAGAGCAGGTCTCCGGAGATGTGCGGGTACAAAATGACAATGGCGCGATTGAAGTAGGAATGCGTACCTTGGGGAACATTCAAATCGACAACCGCAACGGCGATATCCAGCTGAGCTTGCCCGATAAAGCGGCGTTCCGCCTGGACGCGCATACGCGCGATGGCGAAATTCAATCCGATTTTCCGGAAGTGAAAGTCAACAACGACGAGCACGAGGCCAGAGCCACCGGCAGTATTGGCAGCGCTACGTCGCACATCGTTCTCAACAACGAGCACGAAGGCATCGAGATCCGCAAAGAGAGTTCGCAGCCGCCCAAACCGCCAGAGCCGCCAAAAGCCGGCAAGGCCCTACCGGCGCCAAAGGTGAAAGTGGAACCAACCGAGAACTAAAGAAGGCAAAGTTTCAAGGTTGCAAGGTTTCAAAGTTTCAAGAAAGACTCGTGTAGGGACAGCCGTCGCGAGCCCCAAGATGCTCATGCAGGGAGAGCCGCGTCGGGTGTCCCGCGAAAGCTTGCCCTGAGCGGAGTCGAAGGGGCGAAGCCGAGCGGTGCCCATGTCTATCGGGAACACCTGCAGGTTTAGTGTCTCCGCTTCTCGCTGACCAGCCCCTCGACCTGCGCCAGCACCTCATCCTCACTCAACGACGAAGAGTTGATCACCACCGCATCCTGCGCGGCCACTAGCGGAGACGCCGCCCGCGTGCGATCGCGCCGGTCGCGCTCGCGCAACTCCGCAGCCACGTTTGCCGCCACGTCGCCTTTAATCTTCTGCTGCGCCATGCGCCGTTGTTCGCGCACCACCGGATCGGCATCCAGAAAAATCTTCAAGTCGGCGTCGGGGAAAACTTGTGTGCCAATGTCACGGCCCTCCATCACGATGCCGCCGCCCGCGCCCATTTCGCGCTGGCGGGCCACCATCCACTCACGGACCTTCGGATGCACCGACACGCGTGAGGCCGCTTCCGAAACATCGCGCTCGCGAATACGCGCCGACACGTCACGCCCATCGAGCAGGGTGCGGTTTCCCCCGATTGTCGGCTCCAGCTGAATGCGGGCGTTCTGCGCCAGCTTGACTAGAGCCGCTTCATCCTCGAACGAAGTGTCCTGCTCAATAGCTTTCAGCGCCAGCGCGCGGTACATTGCTCCGCTCTCCAAATTCACGTAGCCCAACTTCCGCGCCAGCCGCGAAGCAATGGTGCTTTTGCCCGCGCCCGCCGGCCCGTCAATGGCAATCGTCAATTTGCGAGAAGGCTGCTGATCTTTCCCTGTGTCAGTCATTTCCCGTGTCAGTCGTGTCCCAGCGAGGATGTTCCGCGTCAGGCATGCGAAGTTAAAGATTGTACACGGCACGCATGAAGCCAGCCCAAGTCCATGTGGCGACAGCCGCCTCGGCTGTCCCGCGATGGCGAAGCCGAGTGGAACTCCAAGCAAGCCGTCGCAGCCGGAGTGCAGACCCGGCCATACGAAGCTCCGCTGCTATCGCCTGCAGAAAAAGTTTATCTTTGCGTCGCCGAATTTTCCCCCGACCGCACCTGCTCGGCGGTCCACCCGCGTTCCCGCAGCTTCCGAATACTCAACGAATCGTGCCTCTTCGCGAGCCGCACACCGTTCGCGTCGCGCACCAGATCGCAGTGATAAAAATCCGGCAGCGGCAGCCGCAGTGCCCGAAACAGAAGAAGCTGCCGCGCGGTCGATTTCAGCAGATCAACGCCACGTACGACTTCTGTGATTCTCATCGCCGCGTCGTCGACGACCACGGCCAGTTGGTAGGCGGGCACATCGTCGCGCCGCCACACGATGAAATCCCCAAAATCGCGCCCCGCCACCATCCGCTGCGGCCCCAAATGAAGATCGGTGAAGACGATCTCCTCTCCATCCGGAACCCGAAACCGCCAGTTCACCCCGCGTGGCTCGTTCTGCGTAGAGATCGCCTCGGCCTCCGGCTCAATATATGTAGAGACAGCCGCCTCGGCTGTCTCGCGATGCCGAAGGCGAGCGCCCCCAGACACATCCGGCCGGCACCGCCCCGAATAAACCGGCTCATCATCCAAATCATTCGGCGCTCCGGCAGCCTGCGTCACATCCTTCCGCGAGCAGATACACGGATAAATCATTCCCGAGTTGCGAAGCTTCCTCCACGCCTCCAGATAAAACCGGCGCCGCTCGCTTTGGGTGTAAGGACCAACCGGCCCTCCGCAATCCGGCCCCTCGGTCCACTCGATCCCCAGCCAGCGCAAGTCTTCCAGCATGGCTTGCACGAACTCAGGCCGGCAGCGTTGCGGATCCAAATCTTCATTACGCAAGATCAACTGTCCGTCACGCCCCACCGCGCGCAACGCGGCGGTCCAAAACGTGCGCGCATGGCCGAGATGCAGCAGCCCAGTCGGGGAAGGTGCGAGCCGCCCGCGATAAAGCTTGGACGTGTCAGTGGAGGAAGAGATCGTCACAGTGTTCTAGGCAATCGCCAGCCGCAAAGGTTTCGCAATGGAATCCGAAGCAGCGTACTCAATGTGCAACACTCGCCGTGGCATTTCGGTCTGGGACTTCGAGGATGCATGGATCAGCAGAGGCCTCATAGCAACGACCCCTCCCTTGGGAACGACGCAATCGACTGGCGCAATGCGAGTTGCGACCTCGTGAACGCTGTCGTCGCTCAGCACGCCCAGCATGTGCGTCCCTGCCAAAACACGAAGGGGCCCATTCTCAGTGGTCGAATCGTCGAAGTGAACGCGCAACGCCAACACTTTGGAGAGCGTAGTGGTGGGAGCGTGTGCGTAGTGGATTCCCTCCTTAACGGACCACGGCCCCCAGCCTGGCAGTTCGAGCCGCTGTCGGAGTGGCAAGGCAGTATCCTGATGCCATACCACCAGCCAATTCGCCGTGGTCGATTTGTCGAACACGGTGGCGCGAAAGGGAAATGCATCTGGCCCCAGAATGCCTCGCGCCAGTTCAATCATTTCGGGTTGTTGACTCAACTCGACAACTGGCGCAAGCCCGAGAGCATGCCGCACACCAGCACGGCTCCGTCGCGGCGCTGATTCGTTGATCTTATGTAGGAGACGATCCAGATACTCTTGCGAAAAGAGTCCGGGCAGGATTGCGAATCCATTCTCTTCGATGGTCTTGTCCCAGCTCACTTTTTTCATCTTACTTAAGATCGCTCGACAGAAAACCGCGAACGCGAGAGCCGCCGTGGAAGGGCGGTGCTTTCAGCGCCGCGTAAAGCGAGAGTTGCTACCGGGCTTCAAGCCCCGTGGTCGTCGTTCAGTTGCCGGGCGACTTGCCGGTGCTGGGGCGATGACTGCAGGTCGCGCCACAGGTATTGCCGCGACCTTCTCCGGCGTGATCTGCAGCATCGATCGCCCACTCACGTGCACGAAGCTCAACTCGCGCGCGGCCAACAGCGCGTTGACTGCGTCCTTGACCTTCGACCGCGATATGAAGTTGCCGAAAAAATTTTCCAGGTCCGCCTGCTCGATGGCGATTACCGAGTCCAGATATTTCGAGATCAGCGCGGTGAGCGCCTCCTGCACCGACAGTCCCACGCCCTCTTTCACCGCGTCTGGGGCCCAGCGGTACAGCACATCCCAGACCGAGCCTTCGCTGGGTTTGTAATCCACGCGTGTAATACGCAGCTTCGACCACAATTCGCCCAGCGCGCCGTCGAGGGCCGCCAACGACACACTTCCGCCCAGCGCCTCCTGCGTCTTCTGTTTTGAGATAGGTCCATGGCGCGCGATCAACTCAAATGCATCGCAGGCCAGCGCAGAATATGGCGACCGCGACCCCGACTTCGGCGGCTGCTTCGGGTTGCGTTCTCCGATGAGCGCGTAAAAATAAGGAAACACCGACGCGGCCACCAGAAATCCATTGTTCTCCTCGAATAGATTGGCTTCGAAGGTCGTTCGCTCCCGCAGCAGCCGCACCATCAACTCAGTCGCTTCCGTCGCCCGCGGATCCTGGAACGCGTGCTGCCAACCCGGCAAACGATCGTCCGAGCCGACGAACGCTCCAATGAACGTCGGCACCAGCAAGGTCGGACGCTTGGGATACATCAGGCAGAAACCGACCTCCTCGAGAAAAGCGCGCGCCTGCTCGATCGTCCGGATGGGTTTGCCCTCCAGTCGCCACTTCTCGCGCCGCAGTTGTTGTAGTTCCTGCTCAGTCATAAGACAGCTGTCAGCCGTCAGTCGTCAGCTTTCAGCAAAAACAAATCCGATCTTACTGACAGCTGACAGCTGACAGCTAGATTCTCTTGAATGCCTTCTGAATGTCCTTCACAGAATACCTCAGGACGATCGGCCGGCCATGCGGGCAAGCCATGGGATGGTCGGTTTTGGCCAGTTCTGCGAGCAGCCATTCCATTTTGTTTTGCTCCAGCGGCATGTTCACTTTGATAGCCGCATGGCAGGCGATCGACGCCGCGATGCGGGCGCGAATCTTTTCCAGATTCAGCGACTGCTCTTCGCGGGAAAACTGGTCGAGCAATTCCTGCAGCATCTCTTCGACTGCGGACGCTTCGATGCCAGCCGGCGCGACTTTGACGGCCACGCTGCGCGCACCAAAGGGCTCGGCTTCGAATCCATTGTGCTGCAACTCGTCGGCAATTTCGGCGAATACTGCCTGCTGCGCGGGAGATAACTCGATCACAATTGGCATGAGCAGGCGCTGGCTTTCGACTCGCTGCGCGGCTCGCTGTTTCAGCACGCGCTCAAACAACACGCGCTCATGAGCCACGTGCTGATCAATGATCCACAAACCATCTTCGTTCACGGCGAGGATGAAGGAATTGCGAATCTGGCCGAGCGGCTTCAACGTGCCCAGCGACGAGAGTGTCGGCTCTTCTGCGCTCACATCGAGTGCGGGAGCGCAGCCGTGGTCGGGAACGGATTCGACCTCGCGCGCCAACGAAACTGCTGCATTGGCTTCGACCGCGATTCCGCCTTCGAACTGGAATCGCGCAGAAACCGGAGGCGGCGCCGGGGCCTGCAAAGCGAATCCTCCAGACACCGCGGCTTCCGGCTCCTGCCATCCGGGCTCGGGAATGCGTATGCCGGAAGTTGGAAGCCTGCCGTCGCTCGATGGTTCCCAGCCTGCTCCGGGTGTCAGCGCGCCCGGCGTGAGTGAGGTGCTCGCGGTTGCGTGGGCTCGAATCTCGGTCATGAACTGCGGCACCGGGCGTGCCTTCATGAGCGCTGCGCGCACGGAGTCGCGGACAAAATCATGCATCACGCTCTGCTGCCGGAAGCGAACTTCCGTCTTCGACGGATGCACGTTCACGTCGACTTCCGCCGCCGGCATCTCCAGAAAAAGCAGCACCACCGGATGGACGGTGGGTGGAATGATGTTGCGGTAAGCCTCGGTGAGCGCGTGCTGCACCAGGCGATCGCGAATCAGGCGCCCGTTAACGAAGACGAAAATGGAATTGCGATTCAGCTTCTGGATTTCGGGCTTCGATACGAAGCCGTGGAGATGCATCTCGCCCGGGCCTTTGGAATCTT
The DNA here is from genome assembly GCA_963708335.1 of uncultured Acidobacteriaceae bacterium. Lineage (GTDB taxonomy): Bacteria > Acidobacteriota > Terriglobia > Terriglobales > Acidobacteriaceae > Sulfotelmatobacter. The sequence continues at coordinate 2,471,856 of OY970205.1, forward strand.
GCGGCTCGCCCTCGTCTTCTACTTCCTTTCGTCGCCATGGGGGAGGCTGGGGGAGTCCTACGCGCTCCAGCGCCTGCCTCGAAGCCACGGGAATCAACTGGTCGAGCGTCTCCCTGCCAAACACCTGGTAAACGCGCTCGCTGTATCCAGCCACCGGTGGCGCTACCAGCATGGCATTGGTTGCCGAGTGCAACTCGAAGTGTTTTTCGGGATGCGCCAGCGCGTAGTGCGTGACCAGAGACGCGATGTGCGACAACTCCGTCGACTCCGCTTTCAGAAATTTCTTGCGCGCGGGAGTATTGAAGAATAGATCGCGCACCGTAATGGAAGTTCCCAGCGGCAGTCCGGCTTCTTCCACGCGTGCAATCTTGCCGCCATTGATTTCAATTACGGTCCCGGCGGGTTCTTCCTCGGCGCGGGTTTCCAGCCGGAGCCGTGAGACCGACGCAATCGAGGGCAGCGCCTCTCCGCGAAACCCCAACGTAGAGACGCTAAGCAGGTCTTCGGCATTTTTGATTTTCGAAGTCGCATGGCGCTCGAACGCGAGCATGGCATCGTCGCGCACCATGCCGCATCCGTTATCGGTGATCTGGATCAGCTTCTTGCCGCCGGCCTCCACGCTGATCTTGATGCGCGTGGCCCCGGCGTCGAGCGAGTTCTCCAGCATCTCCTTCACCACCGAGGCAGGGCGCTCCACCACCTCGCCGGCGGCGATCTGGTTGGCAACGGTCTCGGAGAGTACGTGAATGCGGCCCATGGGACAGTGGACAGTGATCAGTGGCTAGTGGTCAGTTTCGCAGATGGAAGGATGAGAAGGCAAAGCCGGGACGCGGTCGCCCAAAACGAGCCTCAACGCAATCGGACGGCTGCCGGCGATGGCGGGTCACTCGACGGCTGGAGACCGTTCCAAACCATCTGGTGGAACAGTTTGTCTAAGGCGCGCGGCGATTCTTTCGCGCCGCGGTCAATCCACCATCGCAGCAGCGACAGCAAACTCCCGGCCAGTGCGACGGCGTGAGCTGTTAATTCCGGTTGCGGGAGCTTTGATAGTCGATTGGATTCTCTGAGCCGCCGTTCGATCCCTCTGGCAAAGTAGCCTTGCGCCAGATCAAGAAAATCCTGCAGACGGCCGCAGTCGACGAGCGCGCGCCAGATTTTATTCTGGCCGCCGATGTGCGCAAACATCTCTTCCACCGGCACGACTCGCGGCGATTGTTCCTTGTGCAGGCTGAGCATGTTGCTCATGGTTGCGAGAAACATTTCCAACTGGCTGAGTAGCAAGTCATTCTTGTCGCGGAAGTGAAGATAAAAAGTGGAACGCCCCACGGATGCGCGATCCAACACCTGTTGCACCGTGACCTTATCAATCGGTTTTTCTAACATCAACTCCAACAGGGCCATGCCAAGCCGCTCGTGCGTACGCTGAGCTCGCTTATCCGGCTTTCGCTTTATCGGACTCCCCTGCGTCGAACGTTTCCGCATTTTGGATCGCTCGTTTCCGGACATCGACCGCCCCTTTGTTCAACAACGTGAAACTCGGCTCGACTTGACGGCCTGTGATTGCTACATTGCGAATCATATGACACCGCTGCTCCAAAGGAGAAGATCGATGAATCACTTCCGTTCCCTCGCGATTGGCGCTACGTTAATGGTTTCGCTGACGTTACTAACACAACAGACCGTCGCTCAAAACCATGGTGGTGAGCAAGGTCAAAGCCAAAGCGGCGCGCCGTCCGCCATGCCGACCGTCGACCAACACCTGAAGGTGCTGAGCGAGAAGCTTGAGCTGACCCCCGAGCAGCAGGTCAAATTCCGGCCGATCCTGCAACGAATGCAAGACGAGTCGCAGAATGTCATGCGCGACACTACCCTGTCGGACCAGGCGCGCCATGACAAACTGAAGAGCATCCACGACAAGGCCGAAAAGCAAGCGCGCCCCATGCTGACTAAAGAGCAGAACAAAAAGCTCGACGAACTCGAACAGCAGCCACACCCTGACATTCAGGGCAATGCCAACGGGGCGGCGCGGCCACCTCAGTAGCGCGAGGTCGGAAGGATTCCGTGGCTTAGCCTTCGCGCAAAGCCACGGTTACTTCCGTAGTTACCTATGCACCAAAATTGATGCAATGTTAATCACCCCGTAACATTCCGCAATTACAACCAGAATATGGATCTGCACGTGTACAACACGCTGATCCTTTCCGACCTGCACCTGGGTGCAGAGACCAGTCATGCGCGCGAGGCGACGTGCGTGCTCAAGAACAATCGCTTCCAGCGGCTGATCCTGCTGGGCGACATTTTTGCCGACCTTAACTTCGCCCGCCTAACCAAAGATCATTGGAAGTTTCTGGGTTACATTCGCAAGCTCTCCAATCCCAAGCGCAATATCGAGGTCGTATGGGTGGAGGGCAATCACGATCACGGCCTGGCTAACATCATGTCGCACCTGGTCGGGGTTCGCGTTTACCAGCAATACGGCTGGCAATACGCCGGACTGCGGCACCTTGCGATTCATGGCCACCAGTTCGATGGTTTCCAGGTAAACCGGGTGCGGCTCAGCCAGTGGGGCACGTCGCTGTATCTGCGGCTGCAGAAGATGGATTTGAAAGGGAAGCCGGTTGCGCGGCTGATTGACCGCCTTAACACGCGCTGGCTGCGGATGTCGCCGAAAGTGGCGACGGGTGCGCTCGCCTACGCCGCGCAGCATGGCGCGGACCGCATTTTCTGCGGGCATACCCACGAAGCGATTCACGTGGAGCAGAACGGCATTCATTATTACAACTCCGGCGGGTGGGTCGATTCGCGGCTTACTTACCTGACGATCGATGAACAGGGGGTCGAAATCCATGTCTACAACGAGCATGACTACGACAAGCATGAATTCGGCGAACATGACTACGACGGGCAAGAACACGGCGAACGAGTTGACGATCGTGATTCCGGCGAAGAACGAGGCGAAGCTGATTCCGCGTTTGCTGACCTCGCTGATGAATCAGGATTACTCGAAGATGTCGAGTACGAGAGTGCTCGTCGCTGATGCGAACTCGACCGATGGGACGCCGGAGGTCGTGCTCGGCTTTCGCGGCCGCCTGAACGTGAACGTGATTCGCGGCGGCATGCCCTCGGTCGGGCGCAACCTGGGCGCGGCTCAGGCCGACACTCCGTACGTGCTTTTTCTGGACGCGGACATCGAACTTGCCGACCGGTCGCTGGTGCGGCGCTGCGTGGAACTGGCGAAAGGCAAGGAATTGCACTGCATCACCACCAACATTTTGTGCGCGGAAGGCAGCTGGCTCGACAAGGCCTTCTACATGGGCAACGACTTTTTTCAGTACCTGTCGTACCTGCACCGTCCGTTTGCCACCGGAATGTTCATGTTGTTTGACCGGAAGAAATTCTGGGAACTCGGCGGATTTCACGAGCAGATTTTATTCGCCGAAGATTATCGCCTGAGCCAGCAAGTCGAGCGCAAACGCTTCGCGATTGTGCGCGGCGGCGTCTACACGACGAACCGCCGCTTCAAAAAGATGGGCCACCTGCGGGTAGGCTGGCTGTTCCTGTGGACGGCGATGAATTACTGGAACGAAAAATACTTCCTGCGCGATCACAAGTACTGGGCGTCGGAGGCGGATGGAGTGAAGCGGGCGTAGCTGACTCCATTTTTGATTGTTGATTTCTGATTGTTGATTGAAATGCCAAACCGGCAAGAAGCCTTTCAATCAACAATCAACAATCATCAATCTAAAATCGAAACACCGCGCCTAACGCTAAGCGGAAATTGTTCTGCGTCGAATTGAAGAAGCCGGTGCGCAGGTAGTCGCCTTCCGCGCGAGCGGCGAGAGGTCCCACCAGTCGATAATCCAGGCCACCGCCGACCGCGTAGGCGAAAGAAGTATTGGATGGGCTGGGCAGCGTCCCGCCGTTATGGATGTGCGCCGCGCCGACCATCAACTCGCCAAAAGGCCTGAACTTTCCGACGGGCACGGAGAGTCGCGGACCCACGAGATATTCCTGCTCATGGCCGGTTACGTTGATGTTTTGCGGACCGTTGGGTGTTGACTCAATAAACTTCTGGGAGCCGTAGTGACCGCTCACGTCGCCGACGATTCCTAGAAGCGGCAGAAACTTTCCTTCTGCGGAGACTTCCCATCCGTGCAGGTTCGAACCCGTCACTGTCGATCCGACCAGGCCCGGGCTCAATGCCGAGGAGTTTGTATGTTCGTACGAAAAGCCGAAAAAAACATTCCCCGACGGAATTTGAGCATTGGCGAATCCGGCAAATAGAAACAGTGCGACCCCAAGGCTTACAGCTTTGAGCATAAAAAAATCTCCCTTTCTGGCATCCATGAACCCATACGTGTCGGCAAAGTTTTGGATGTTTGGAGAAGAGATTCGAGCCGCGGCGATTTGGTTTATGCCGAAATTGTGCTGCAGGCAAGCCTCAGAAACGCCAGACGGGTCCGGTCGAGGCACGGTAGTCGTTCTGGTACGCGCTGCCGTAGTGGCCGTACAAATAGTCCGCTTGGAACCGCCAGGAGAAATTTTTAAAGCGCAGTTTGTAGTCGGCGCCTCCGCCCACGTCAACCGACACCACGTTATAAATAAATCCCACGGAGTTTACGTGCCGGATGCCGCCGAAGGCCTGCACGAACGGTCGCCACTTTCCGTAGTTGAAAGAAAGCCGTGGGCCGCCGAGGAACACATACTGCGTGACTTTTTCGTTTCCCCTGCGATAGTAACCGCTGCCATCGAGCACGATGCCGAGGCGTGGAAAGCGGGTGAAAGGGAGGGCTTCGACGGAGGCTTCGAAGCCGCGATAACTCTGCTGGTTGATGACGTCTGTGAGTTGGCCATAGGAAACACCGACGTACGCGTTGCCATTCGGAAGAAGCCCGTTAAATTGTGCTGCCATGGGGATCGAGAACAACAGGAAACAGAAACAGGCCAGCACCGAAGCAGCAGTCTTCGACACGCAGTATTCCTCCCCGGCGGCTAGGCCGGCAAAAAGTGTAATTTAATCAACGAAATCCGTTAGATGCAGTGTACCGGATGCCCAAGATGTCCCAGTTTACAAAATTTGTGCGGCTGCAGCCGGGAACCGCAAGGTAATGAAAATTTACCGGATATTCATGGTGCCAAAACCTATCGCCCCGCGTCTATCTACTAGCATGCAACCAATGGACATGAATTGGCAAATGGGCGCGCAGCCGGGAATGGCGGCTGCCTTTGAATACCACAACAAGGAGTTGAAGTTGAAACTCAGTCTTGAAACCCGTAATTGTGGCGATGTCATCATCGTGCACTGCCAGGGGCGCATCGTGTACCGCGATGAAGCGGCCGCGTTGTCGCAAGTCGTGAGCCAGGTGTTGCCGCAGGCGCGCAAGTTGGTGCTCGACCTGAGCGGCGTGAGTGCCATGGACAGCGCTGGAATCGGCGAACTGGTCCTGCTGCAGACCTGGGCACAGGGCAGCAACGTGAGTCTGAAGTGTGCCGGGCCGAATCCCGTGGTCCGGACGCTGCTCGACTTGACCAACCTGGACTCCGTGTTGGAAGTGCATCCTTCGCTGGATGAGGCGCTGGAGTCTTTCCGCGACGAGCGGGTTTGCGCCGACTGCTAGCGCAGGAGAGTTCTTCTTCTCCAAGGAGCAAAGTTCGCTTTGCTCCTTTTTTTGTTGAACCAGAAAAACATTTTTACCGCTGAGAGCGCAGAGTGCTCGCAGAGAACGCTGAGAAGAGCGAGTACGGTTAGTTCTCGTGCTGGAAGCGGTAACGGCCCTTGCGTTCGACGGCCACTGCTTCCGCGACTTTCAGAAACGCTGTGGCGGCGTGCGACAGGTTCGCTTCTTTGCGGTAGATGAGACGCAGCTTGCGTTTCAACTGCAATTCCCGCACCGGAATTGCCACCAGTTCGCCTCGAGCTAACTCGGTCTCGACGCTGATCTCGGGAACCAGTGCCACTCCGTGTCCCATCGCCACAAATTGTTTGATAGCTTGCAGCGTGGGGAGTTCCAGATCCATGTGCAAGGGAGTCTTGTGCGTTTTGAAAAGCTGGATCACTTTCTCGCGATAGGGCGACGACACGATGTGCGCCACAAAGGATTCCGCGCCCAGTTGGCGAATGCTGATCTGCGGCGCTGAAGCCAGAGGATGCGAAGGAGGAGCGACGAATACCAGTTCGTCCAGATATACGACTACAGAGTGCAGGCTGGCTTCCTGGGGTTCGTAGGAGAGCACGCCGAATTCTGCGTTGTAGCGTAGGACGTCGTCGGGGATGTGGCTGCCCAGGGCGCGCTCGACCGTAATTTTGATCATGGGATGCAGGCGCCGAAACTCCGCCAGCAAGGGCAATAGATAGAGCACGGTGAATTCGTTGGCGGCAATCACCAGCTTGCCTTTTTGCAACTCTCGGAGTTCGGCCAGAGACTCGGCGGCCTCGGTGCGCAGGTTCACGAGTTTCTCGGCGTACTCGAGCAGCACCTTGCCGGCGTCGGTGAGCACGCCCTCGCGCGAAGAGCGGTCAAATAGGGCTTCGCCAAGTTCGTCCTCGAGCTTGCGAATGGTTTGGCTGACTGCCGACTGGGTGCGAAACAGCTTCTCGGCGGCGCGGGAGAACCGGCGCTCGCGAGCTACTGCAAGAAACACTTCGAGCTGAGAAAGCTCCATAATTGAACTCGTTAATCGATCTGCTCAACTGTATTAGAGAAACTTATTATATCGAACATTCTAATGATTGCTGAAGAATTATAAGTTTTGCTTCTATCCCTCTTCCCCGTACCATAGAACATCTGCACATGTTTGAGGGAAATCCATGAGCACGGAACGGGCACGCATTACAGTCTTTGACACCACTCTCCGAGACGGGGAACAGTCGCCGGGCTGCAGCATGAACCAGCAGGAAAAGGTGCGCCTGGCTCAGCAACTCGACCGTCTGGGTGTCGACGTGATCGAGGCCGGGTTCCCGATTGCCTCCGACGGCGATTTCGAGTCGGTGAAGGCGATCGCGTCGGTGGTGCGGCGTCCCATTATCGCAGGCCTGGCGCGCGCCTGCCGGCCCGACATTGAGCGCGCGTGGGAGGCCCTGCGCGTGGCGGAGCGCCCGCGCATTCACGTTTTTCTGGCGACTTCCGACATTCATTTGAAGTACAAGCTGCGGATTACGCGCGATCAGTGTGTGGAGCAGGCACGGGAAGCGATCCGGTACGCCAAATCGCTGTGTGATGACGTGGAATTCTCGCCGGAAGATGCGACGCGCACCGATCCTGAGTTTTTGTGCCGCGTACTGGAGGCGGTGGTCGAAGCAGGCGCCACCACGCTGAACATTCCTGACACAGTGGGCTATACCGTGCCGACGGAGTTCGCAGATTTGATCACGACCATCCGCCAACGGGTGAAGGGAATCGAGAATGTAACCATCTCGGCGCACTGCCACAATGATCTGGGAATGGCGGTGGCCAATGCGCTGGCGGCGGTGTCGGCGGGAGCGCGCCAGATCGAGTGCACGATCAACGGGATCGGCGAGCGCGCCGGCAATTCCGCGCTGGAAGAAATTGTGATGGCGCTGCGGGTTCGTCCGGATAAGTATCCCTACGAAACCGGCGTGGTTGGTGAGCAGATTTTCGCTGCCAGCCAAATGCTGAGCGAGATCACCGGCGTGCCAGTGCAGCCCAACAAGGCGATCATCGGGCGCAACGCATTCGCGCACGAGGCCGGCATTCATCAGGACGGCGTCTTGAAGAATCCGCTGACCTACGAAATCATGACGCCGCAGTCGGTGGGCGTGCCCGACTCGAAACTAGTGCTGGGCAAGCACTCGGGGCGGCACGCTCTCAGCATTCGTTGCGAACAACTGGGCTACCAGTTCGATCGCCGCGGGCTCGACGATATCTACCGGCGCTTTGTCCGCTTGGCGGATAAGATCAAACATGTAGAAGATCATCATCTGCTGGAGTTGATCCGCGACACGCACAAGCCGTCGGGATCGGCTACGCCGTTGATTGAGAAGATCGTTCCACCGAAAGCCGCCGTGGTCAACGCTCCGGCTCCGACGGCTGAACCAGAGCCCGAGCCCGAGCCGCTGAAGGCATTCCCGATAGGACCGCAGACCAATGCGTTCGGCGTGCCGGTGCCTGGCGATTCCCACCATGAGCAGACGCAACAGGAAGATTATCTCTGGGGCGTGTAGGGGATTGAGTCATTGGGCCATTTGTGATTGAGTGATTGAACACCACTTGGAGTTCGCTGTTCGATTCTTTGGTCGGCAGAATTTAAGTTAAATTGTCCAATCACCAAATCACCCGATCGCTAAATCGCTCAATCCTTCAATGCTCCTGAAACTCACCATTCTCCCAGGCGACGGCATTGGTCCGGAAGTGACCGAACAAGCCGTGCTTGTTTTACAGGCAGTGGCCGGCGGTTTTGGCCATCAAGTTCAGCTTCAAACCAAACTCATTGGAGGGGTGGCGCTATCAGCGGTGAACGATCCGCTGCCAGCCGATACCATTCAGGCTTGCTTGGATTCGGCTGCCGTGCTGCTGGGCGCGGTCGGGAGTCCGGCATTCGATCACAATCCGGGTCATCTGCGTCCTGAGGCCGGATTGTTGCGCATCCGGCGCGAACTGGGTGCATATGCCAATCTGAGGCCCGCGCGGTTTTTTCCGGCGCTTGTAGACACGTCTCCGCTGCGCGCAGAAATCGTGCGCGGCACCGACATTATGATTGTGCGCGAATTGCTCGGCGGCGCCTACTTCGGGCAGCCGCGTTCGATCGAAGGCGCTCCGGGCTCGCGGGTCGCGGTCAATACCATGCGTTATGGCGAGGCGGAAATCGAGCGCATTGCGCGCGTGGCGTTTGACTTGGCCATGAAGCGGCGGCGGAGAGTCGTCTCGGTAGACAAAGCCAACGTGCTGGAATGTTCGCGGCTGTGGCGGGAAGTGGTCACGCGCGTCGGCAAAGATTATCCAGAGGTGAAGCTCGGCCATCAATACGTCGATTCGGCCGCCATGCTGCTGGTGCAGCGCCCTACCGATTTCGATGTGTTGCTCACCGAAAATATGTTTGGAGATATTTTGTCGGACCAGGCTGGCGGCGTGGTCGGTTCGCTGGGGCTGCTGGCTTCGGCGAGCGTGGGCGGCCCAGTCGGATTGTATGAGCCGGTGCACGGCTCTGCGCCGGATATCGCAGGGAAGGGGATTGCGAACCCGCTGGGCGCGATCCTGTCGGCGGCGATGCTGCTGCGGCATTCGTTTCAGCTAGAGAAGGAAGCGGCGTGCATCGAGAATGCGGTTTCGGCGGTGCTTGCGCAAGGCGCGCGCACAGCCGATCTGGCAGGGAAATCCCACGCGGCGATTTCTACGATAGAGATGGGCCGGCGGGTGGTTGATGCCGTGAAGGCAGCGAAGCTAGCCTCGCATTCGGCCGAGAAGTCGGCGTAAGAGGCATAGTTTCTGCCGTCCTTCCGGGACTTGGTTCCATTTTGTGGGTGCGAGCTTGGACTGAAGTCCTGGGCTATTATGTGCCGCCGCTTCGCGGCCCTCGATCTCAGATGGCGATTTCTTCGTCGAAAGTCCGATCGCAAATGCCGATAGCAGAGCGATTCTTCACTAACTCTGCGGGCCGCGGTGCTGGGGCATCGCCTTCGCGGATTGCGCCGGGGCGGCGTCGAGGTTGTACTTTCCTGTCAGGTCATACCAGCGGATTCGCAGCATTTCCAGAATCATCCGCGACCCGTCGACCAGCGGGTTAATGCGGGTTCCACCGCTGTGTCCCCAGGCGACAGGCACTTCCTGCACTTTGAAATTGAACTTTCTGGCGAGGAAAAGAATTTCCGGATCGAAGCCCCATCGTTCGATTTTCTGCAGCGGAAAAATGGTCTGCACCGCCGCTTGCCGGAACGCTTTGAAGCCGCATTGCGTGTCTTTGAATTTCAGGCCGAGCGTCAGGCGAAGGATCAGGTTGAAGATGCGGCCGAACAGTTGCCGGTGCAGAGGCTGGCGCTGCGTCTGAGTTTCGGCGCGCAGCCAGCGTGAGCCGATGGCGATGTCGGCGCCCGCCTCCAGCGCCTGAAAAAGTTTCGGAGCCTCTTCGATGGGCGAGGAAAGGTCGGCGTCGCTGAACAGAACCGTGTGCCCGCGGGCGTTGAGCATGCCATGGCGCACGCTGTATCCCTTGCCCCGGTTGCCGGGATTTTCCACCAGTCGCACCGCGGCGTCCTTGGCGGCGAAGTTACGAACAATGTCGGCGGTTTTGTCGCGGGACCCGTCGTTCACGACAATCACTTCCGCGTCCCAGCCCTGCGCATGCACGTAGGCCAGCACCTTCTCGAGAGTCGCGCCCAGACGCGTGCCCTCGTTGTAGGCCGGAATCACGATGCTGTAGTCGGGCTCCAAAAACAGTTCTCAGTTCTCAGTTCTCGGTTCTCAGTTCTCAGTCGCAGAGTGCCGACCGGCCGAGATGCCGGCTTACGGGTGCAAGGAGGCAGCATCGTCATTGTACGTGGTCGTTTTACGATTTCGGAAATCACTGGTCGCGGCGAAGGTTGCAGGCACAAGCCTTTGCGAAAAGTAGCTCCCTCGCAGCGAAGGTCCGGGCAGCAGTCCGAGGTCCAAGGTCTAGGTCTAGTTCTCGGCATTCACAACTTTTACTTCTCTGTCACCGGGGTCGTCATCTCTTCGGCGGGCTCGCCGCCGGCCATGGATTGGGCGATGATCAGCTTGCGGGCTTCTACGCGAATCTTTGGCAACTGCGCTCCGAACCACCATGCGCCCAGCACCGAAACCAAGCCGCCTATGGCTACGGTCATGGGCGCGCCGAGACGGTCGGACAACGCGCCACCCAGCAGCGCTCCAATGGGCGCCATGCCCATGAACATCATGGAATAGACCGCCATGGTTCGGCCGCGCAGCTCGTCGGGGACCATGACCTGAATGAGAGTGTTCGATGACGCCATTTGCAGCATGATGAAATACCCGACTGGCAGGAGCAGCAACACCGAGAGCCAGAAAGACTTCGAAAATGCGAAGAGCATGAGGCTGACGCCGAACCCGGCGCAGCAGACCGTAATCCATTTCGACAGGCCCTTTACGCCGGAACGTACGGCCAGGGTGAGAGCGCCGAGGAGAGCGCCCACGCCGGCGGCGCCCATCAGAATGCCAAGGCGGACCGCACCCAAATCGTGGGATCCGATGAGGGAGGCAAGCTGTTGGCCACCACCATGCAGGATTTTGTCGGCGAAGATGGGCATCAGTACTACGTAAGGCATGCCGGTCACGCTCACTAGGCCGAGCAGAATCATAAGGGCTCGAATGGGCGCGGTACGGTTGACGAATTGGAAGCCTTCGATCATGTGCTCGAACGGCGAGGTCGTGGCCGAGACGCGCGCGGGAGCGTGCACGTTCATCAGCATCAATCCGGCGATCACGGCGATGTAGCTGACGCCGTTGACGAAAAAGCACCAACCCTCTCCCAGCCGGGCGACCAGGATGCCCGCCACCGCGGGGCCGACGACGCGGGCGCCATTAAACATGGAAGAATTCAGGGCGATGGCGTTCATCAGGTCGTCCTTGCCGACCATGTCCACAAGGAACGACTGACGGCCGGGGATGTCGAAAGCGTTCACCACGCCCAGCAGCGCCGCGAGGACGAAAATGTGCCAAACTTGCACGGTATGAGTGAGGGTGAGGGCCGCCAGCACAAACGCCAACAGCATGGAGGCGACCTGGGTGCCGATGACGACGTGCTTGCGGTTGCTGCGGTCGGCGACGATGCCGCCGAGGGGAGCGAAGAGGAATACGGGAATCTGGCTGGCGAAACCTACCCCGCCCAACAGCAATCCCGAACCGGTGAGGCGGTAGACGAGCCAGGATTGGGCCACGGTCTGCATCCAGGTGCCGGTGAGGGAAATGAGTTGTCCGCCGAAAAAGAGCTGGAAGTTGCGATGGCGGAGGGCGCGTCCCGCGGCCTGCCAGCGCAGTTTGGGGCTTTCGGCGGCGGGGGCGCCGTTGCCAGACGCGTTCTCTTGACTGGAGGATTTCGAATCGGCCACGATTTAGATTGGATGACGATGGAGTGTCTGGAGATTAATATAACGCGGGCAGTGGGCAGTGGTCAGTGGCCAGTAGTGTCCGGTTAAAGATTTGGTGAACGGTTATAAATCGATGGTGTATCGGAACTTAGGTGCGCAAAGGGCGGTGATCGATTTGAATGGCGATCACCATGAACTGTGGACAATCGCTGTTCGCCCAACTGATGGATCACCTTCCCCGGCACGAATTTCGCCAGTGTGTGCAACGTTACGACGGCAACTATCGAGTGCGGAGTTTCTCGTGCTGGGACCAGTTTCTTTGCATGGCGTTTGCGCAGTTGACCTTTCGCGAAAGTCTGCGGGATATCGTGGCGTGCCTGCGTTCGCAGGAGCGGCGGCTTTATCACTTGGGCATTCGAGGCACTGTCTCGCGCAGCACTCTGGCCGATGCCAACGAAAGCCGCGACTGGCGCATCTATGCCGATTTCGCTGCGGTCTTGATTGCCGAAGCGCGGCGACTCTACGCTCACGAGGAGCTGGGGCTGGACTTGGCCAACACCGTATACGCCTTGGACTCCACCATCGTCGATCTGTGCATGACGATGTTCCCCTGGGCGCGCTACAAGTCGGCCCAGCACGCCCTGAAGTTGCATACGTTGCTGGATCTGCGTGGCTCCATTCCCACATTTATTCGCGTTACCGCGGCGCAGGTGCACGATGTCAACATCCTGGACGCACTCACGCCCGAGGCCGGCGCGTTCTACGTGATGGACCGTGCCTATCTCGATTTCGAGCGACTCTATCGTTGGACGCTGCAGGGCGCTTTCTTCGTTACGCGGGCGCGCAAGAACTTCCGTTTCACTCGGCTGCTCTCGCATCCGGTCGACAAAACTACGGGGGTGCAGTGCGACCAAACCATCGCGTTGGTGTGGTTCTACACGGCCCGCGGCTATCCCGCCCGGCTCCGGCGTATCCGCTACTGGGACGCGGAACACAATCGGCGGTTGGTCTTTCTGGCGAACAATTTCGTGCTGTCCGCACCCGTGATCACCGATCTGTATCGCTGCCGCTGGCAAGTCGAGTTGTTTTTCAAATGGATCAAACAGAATCTCCGCATCAAGGCTTTCTACGGCACCTCGGAAAACGCGGTGAAGACACAAATCTGGATCGCGGTCTGCAGCTATTTGCTGGTAGCGATCGTACGCAAGCGGCGCAACTTGGAGACGAAGCTCTCGACCATGCTGCAGATTTTGAGCGTGTCGCCGTTCGAGAAAACGCCCATGCAGCAGGCCTTTTCGACCCATGGAGTATCGCCTATGGAGACTGAATCTCATAACCAACTGCGATTGTTGGACTTTTAACCGGACACTACTGGTCAGTGGCTAGTGATCAGTTTTCGCTTCCCCGCCTTCGGCTTGCGGCTTCCTAAATGGTTAAATGCGGCGGGGGATGTGCCTCACTGCGGCGCGAGCAATAAGCGGTCTTTTACATTCATTTCGACCATCCTATGCGAATATGCCAGTGGAAAGTATTGACCCTGGTCCCACAGCGGAAGCAGGTCAGAGTAGTGCGGTGATCCGGGTTGCCCGCTTTGTCCCGGAGTATTGACCGCCAACGAGCGGTCCCAATCTGCCGTATCCAGGATTTCGCGATAGCTCGCGCCAGCCCGTTGCTCGAAATTGTCTCCGCCGCCGGTGGCGTTCACGGTGTAACCGTCGCCCGGGCGCGATAACGGGCCTAAGTCAATCGATGGTGCAGCTTCGGGCAAGCGGTCCAGCGAATGCCGGAACCGAATCGTATGCAACTTGCCCCAGGACCACTTCTGCGGATCGGGTCCCAGCAGCTGTTCCGTTTCTTTCCATGCAGAGTCGAGTGTTTGCAGCAATATCTGGTTTCTGGCCGCGACTGAATCGGGCCGAAAACCTGCGGCGACGGCTCAGCGAGTTCTGCGAGTACGTGCTCCAACGACGAACGGCCCTGAACCGTTTCAATGCCTTCCTTCTTAGAGACGGCCTTTCGCAACTTCCCCAGCCATACCCCGTAAGCGCGGCCGCCCCAGACTCCCGGTTCAGCGTCGCATCCCATGCGAGCATCATTTGCGTTGCGGCGGTTGGATTCCTCACTGCCGGTTTCAGCAGATTCAAGAGTCGACGCGCCGGCAATGACACAACATCGGCTTGCAGCTTTTCCATGTCGTTAACAGTTATCTTCCTGCCGCCTTCGCGGATGCTCGAGAGCACCTGCTCGATGCGGCGTACCCGGAACCCGGGATCCCACTCGAAGCCGACGTTATACGGATAGTTCTCGGGAATCATCTTGTGATTCGCGGTTGCCACAAAGCCAGCCGCCGGATTGAAACTGTGGGGAAGTTCCGAGTTCGGCACATACCCAGACCATTCGTAGTCCGCAGCGCCGGGGACGGGCAGCAGTCCGGTCCAAGTCTTTCGCAGCGGCGCTAATCCGGTTGAGTGCTCTCCGATGTTGCCGTCGGTGTCGGCATACACGATATTTTCGGAAGGAACCTTCCAGCGCGACATCGCCTCTTCGAATTCGTTCCAGTTCGACGCGCGGTCGACAGCAAGAGATGCGAGGTAGCCAGCTGTGCCGGGTTCGGCTCCGACCCAGCGGAGCGCAAGCGCCCGCTTGCCATCCTGCCAGAGAACTGGGCCGTGCCGGGTAAATTTCAAGTCGACTTCGACCTGCGGTCCCCCTTTGACCGGGATGCTTTCGTGCTCAATCCGCATACGCTCCCACCCGCTCGCCGTCTTGTACTGGAGTGGATCTCGCGGATTCAGATTCTCGAGGTAGAGGTCCTGCTGATCGAGACCGAAGATAGTAAATCCCCACGCGATGTGCTGGTTGTGGCCGAGCGCAACGCCAGGCAAGCCGGGTTCGCCCGCGCCGATCACATCCCAACCGGGGGCTACCAGATGCACGATGTAGCGCAAGGAAGGAAGCGCCATGACCCGATGGGGATCATTCGCCAAAATCGGTTTGCCGGTGGATGTGAGTGCACCCGAGACCGTCCAATTATTACTGCCACGCGAGGCGTCGGACGGAAACTCAATTCTCACATCGCTACCGACCAAGTTTTGGAGAAGTGACGGATTCAATCCGGCGAAATCCACTCCCGGCGCGGGATCGAGTTTCACCTTGGGATCGAGACTTAGAACCGCGCTGGCCCTGTCGACTCCTAACTTAGCGATTAGTTCTGCATCACGAAGTTCGCTAAACGCATTTCCCGTCATCGAAAATGCCGCCATGCGATTGAGACAATCCTCCGGCCTCCACGGCTCTGGCTGAAAGCCGGCCAGCTGAAATTCGATGGGCAAGCCGGGGCCGCCCTTTGCTGTTAACGAGCGCATCTCGGCATTGATGCCGTCGGTAAAAGCGCGCAGGATTGCCTGGGTATCGGCCGAGTAGCTCTCATATTCCTTCTTCATATCGCCGCGATAACGCAGCAGTCTTGCATTGATGTCGCGCTTCACAGCGGAGGGTCCGAGCACCTCAGCGAGACGTCCCTGGCCAGCGCGCTTCCACATTTCCATCTGGAAGAGGCGATCCTGCGCCACGACAAAGCCCTGTGCGAAGAAAAGGTCGTGCTCGTTCTTGGCATAGATGTGAGCTACGCCCCAGCGATCTCTAAGTACATCGACCGGCTCTTTAAGACCCGCCGAGACCAGCTTGCCGCTAGTCGGTGAAAGCGCTGCGCGTGCCTTGGTATTTAATGATCTGGGCGGCTGTTGCGCCATCGCCACAGCCACAAGTAAGAAAACGACTTCGAAAACACGAATCCGCCTCAGCATAAGCACTGGATTGTAGTGCAGCGCGGGCGTTGATGCATCGCTAACCGCGGCAAATTGGCAAAGCTGTAAGGTATGGAGTTTTCTTTCGGCGAGATTTTTTTCTCCCCGCACAGTAGCCTCTGGTCTCTTACGGTCAGGAAGCATACTGTGGCCCAGTTACGACTGAACATGGAATCTCGATAGCTTTAGGATTCCGTGTGGGAAAGAGAAAAAGCAAACCGGTTGTGTGCCCACAGTCGTGGCGCCCATCCTTCGAACCGCGAAGGGTGGGGCAGTCTCAGTTATGAATGGTGCCGACAAGTATCAAAGGTGGGCCAGTGCCCTCTTGATCCAAGCTAGAATGAGGTTCGACTTCACTCGTGAGGTGGAACTTCATTATGCAGCGGGCATTTGGGCTGGATATTCCGCAAAGATTGGAAGAAATATGTGATCCGGCGCGACTGGCTCTGATCGTCTACGACATGCAGGTCGGGATCGTGAAACAGATCGAGAACGGCCAACAAATCACGGACAAGGTGCTTGAGGTTCTCGATGCGGCCCGTAAAGCGGGAATTCGCGTCCTCTTCACACGCCATATGTCACTTCCGAGAGAACTGGTGGGGGCATCTCAGTTCCGTATGGCAATGGCTTGGCAACGAGTGAAATCGGCAGACGAGGTGAAGCCTTGGTTTTTACGGGACTCGCCGGGATTTCACCTGATTCCTGAGATGAATCCACTGCCGAGCGAGGCCATCTTCGACAAGATCACGATGTCGGCGTTTGAAGGTACACCGCTGGACATCGCGTTACGCGATTGCGGCATTCGGGCGTTTGCCATTGTCGGTATCGCGATGGAGATCGGCATTGAACCAACGGCGAGACACGGGGCCGATCTTGGCTACATTCCGGTTGTGGTTAAAGACGCCTGCGGCTTCGGGCATCGCGATGCGGCCGAGCGCTCGATTGCGAGCCTGGAATTCGCTGGCGATGCTCTGCTTACAACTGCAGAGACCGTGTGCGTGCAGTTTGGGCGCAGACACGGTGGGACGCGTCAAAACATGTCCAGATAATGCTGGTTGGGTAGGCGCGGAACGTTCTTGCCAGCCTCCAAACGCTGTCTGTGGCGAAATCCTGAAGAGTTCAACCAGTTCTCGCACAGGTCTGGTCGCGAGCACGAGACTGCCACTGAATCTCCCGAACCTTACAGAACTCGTTCTTGGCTAAAAGTGAAAAACGATCTCGCCCTGCAACGTCCTGGGAGTGACAAAGTGGGTCCCCGAGAAGCTGGAAAGAAAGTTATAGAGCGCGATTTTGTTCGCTAGGTTCACGACGGTCAGCTTTGCGCCCAGTGAGTAGCGATCCTTAGTCCATATCCTCTCTGAACCTGCGGCAATGTCGAAAAGATTTCGGGGCCGAATCCGTGAGGGATTGGTGTCAGGATTGTAGGTACCGTCGGGAACGATATGAATGAGCGTGGCGCCACGTCGTGGCGAGTCGCAGGTTTGGAGTGGCTGCGCCACTGTGGCAAACGCGCCGCCGCAATAGAGTCCCATTGCATGTTGCTCATCGCCCGTCAATGTGAGGGCGGTAGCATAGTCCGGAACGCTGACCACTACCAACCCACTGTCAAACCGCCAGGTTAAGCCAAGCCAGAGTCCCCGCAGATCCCTTTGTGAGAATTGGTATTGAACATTGGTCGTCTGCTGGAAACCCTGATCATGATCCGGACGGGCGACGGGAGCATACGCCGTTCCAAAGTTGATCCCTCCAACCTCGGGACTGAACAAACGTGATCGACTGTGGCCGAGAACAGTGAAGGCGCTGAAACCGTGAACGTTCGAGAGGGTCGCACGCACCAGGGCCCCGTCGATTTTCGATTTGCGGAATTGGATCGGAAAGTTGAGCGGCGTATTCAGGATGGTGTTGAAATCGTAGGCCCCGTCCGTGAATTTCCAGAAGTATTCGGCCTGAACACCAAATTTCGCGCCGAACTGCTGTTCAATCCCAACATTGAACTGGTTACGTCGCGCGGGAACCAGCGGCTGAACTGAGTTCGAGCCAGCACCGAGTCCTCCTGCTCCGGTCGAACTCGAAAGCACAAGATTCTCGTTATAGGGCGTCAGGAATACTCTGGCGTATGACGCATGGAATACGGTGCCCGTCGAGCGGACTTGATATGTGATGCCGTCACGAGGCTGAATCCCGAAGCCCCTGCTCAGACCAGCGTAATCGTCATATCGAAGGCCGAGATCCAGATTGAACTGTCCGAGCTTGATGGTGTCCTGAACGTAGGCGCTGCCTTCGTAGATGGTTGCTGCACCGCGGAAATGAAAAAGGGTTCCTCCCCGAGTGAGGTCGTATGGCAGTAGTGCAGGCTGATAGGAGGGGTTTGCCGTGTAGCCAGCCGCCGGACACTGGCTAGTCGAAGTCAGCGAGGGATCGGGAAGGGGAACTCCATTTGCATCGACACAAGGAGAGTTGAATGCCGGATCCGTAAGGCCGGTGCTGAAAGTTTCGGACAGCGGACTGACCTGCAACTGCATGCCAGCTTTCGCTGTGTGCCGGCCACGAGCATATGTAACGTCGGTTCGGAATCCCGTGCTGGTTAGCCTGCGAGACTGCGAGAGTGTCGCCGGCTGATCGGAGAACAAGCTCCCAGAGGGATAGTAATTCACCCGATCTTGACGCACCCACGTATTTGCGGTGACGAGGAATGCAGGGTTAATAACGTGCGACACTCCGAGCCCTACATTGAAACTGGTCATGTGCTGTCGCTGGTCCTGGTTCGCAGCCTGTTGATCGTATGTATTAGGAACCTGGAACCATGAACGGGCAGTCGAGAGATTCAAGTGCAGAGAAGTCGCATTGTCAGGCCGCCAGTCCACACGATCAAATAGGTTCTCCGCGTTTCCATTGGCATGCAGGGGTTGGAATTCCGGCGCATCCAGGAAACGCTTACTATCGACCCCATCGAGGGCGAGGAAGTTTCCCCATCTAGTCGAACCCGAGGCGAGCGCGACGCTAGCGGTGGGAGTTTCGAACGAACCGTATCCCAAAGACAACGAGCCATTCGCTTTGCCGGTGTTTAGGCCAGAACGCGTCGTTGCCTCGACAATAAGGCTGGTCTTATCCCCAAATTCCGCGGGCGGAGCTCCCTGAAGGGTTCGCATCTCCTGAATTGTGTTTGCCGAGATCTGATTTGAAAAAATTCGGCTTTGCTGATCAGAAATCGGCTGACCATCAATACTGAAGGACGTTTCTGCGTGCTCGCCAAGAGGGTGGAACACGCCATTCGAATCGGCAGCCACTCCGGGAGTGGCCAGCGTAAGGATCGAACTCAGGGCAGAATTCACGCTTTCGCTCGGCAAATTGGCAATCAATCCAGTGCCAATCTGCGTCTGGGCGACATTCAGCGAACTGACATCGGCAACTCCTTCCACTACGGTGACCTGTTGAGACGCCGCTTCAACGTTAAGAGAAATGATGGTTCGGGAGTTTTCGCCGGCGTACACAATTACCGTTTGGCGGCGCATGCTGAATCCAGGGGCCACTACAGTAAGCTCGTGGGACCCCGGTTGGAGATGCCCGATGCAAAAAGCTCCTGAGTCGTCCGTACTGACATTTGGCCGGGTGCTTGGGTCTCCCAACTGCACAACCGCACCCGCGATAACGGCGCCGCTCTGATCCTGAACGGTTCCGCAGATCTTGGCGGTTTGCCCCACTGCCATCAACGAACCCAGGAGAATGCTGGCGGCCAGCAACAACCAGACGCGAAATCTCCCACGCAACCGCCCATAAGCATATTTCATGATCTGTTTTCCTACGAGTCCGGGAGAGGACCCCACAGGCAAGCAGTATACACTACTCAGTGTTAATCATAGTTAACATCAGCATAGATATTATGGTTTAGACATGCAGATCTTGTCGGCGGCGGATGTTCCAAGCACCGTCATAGTTTCGAGCTTCCATGGCAACGTGCAGACCCGGACGGATCCCTTCGTTATCGTAGAACTCCAAGAGATTTCGATCTCGTTCGTAGACGCTGGTGACCCTTGGTCCTGGGCGGGTCGCGCACCTTCACGATTGTCGGGGTTGCCCCATTCATAAGCAGGGCGCCGATCCTTGCGGCTTTTATAAGGGTGGGCGACGATGCGGCGCGCGCTAAATGATTTGTTACGACGCGACATGGATCAACAAACTTGCGCCTGCATTGCCGACTCCCAGGCTTCGAACATCACGAAGGGGCAGCCGAGTTCTTGGGGATTCATGCGGGGGCAAGCCGGACCAACACCAGCTTATGAGCGGTATGGGACGAAGTTCCAAAGCCTAAAAAATCGCGCTTCTCTTCTGGCGCGGCGTGAGCTAAAGTAGGGGCACTTCGGCGATTGGGCCAAGGCAGGGACGCTACTATGAGCAGTCCTCCAGTTCGAGTAGAGCGCCGCGTCGGACAACGGTTTTCGTATCTTCTTCCGCTTTCCCTGCGCCAGCCTGCTGCTGCGCTCGAGGGCATGGGATTCACCCAGGACCTGAGTTCGCGTGGAGTGTTTTTTTTCACTGACGCGGCTCTGACTGAGGGCAGCGAAATCGAAATCACACTCAAGATGCCCTCCGAGATCACATTGGGCGAGAGCATGCCCGTACGCTGCCGGGGGCGCATTCTGCGAGTGGTGAAGCCGGCGGCCACAAGCACGTCAGAGTCTTCCCGCGGAGAAGCAAAAATTGGGGTTGCGGTTCGGCTGGACGGTTACGAGTATCTTCCTGAGTCGGAGTCATCCCATTTTCCCCGGGTTTCGAGCCTTCATCCGCAGCGTGAGGGAGAACGGCCGCTGACACAATCGTCGGTGCGTCCGGTATTAGGCTAGGCCATTATGTTTGTGCAACGGGCCCCCAGCAATTCTCTACGGGAGTTTCGCCCCGCTTTTAATTATTTTTCATTTTGCCCAGAAAGCTCCTTTTCAACGGGACCAGGTTGGCTTACAATGTCGGGTAATAAGGGGTGTGACAAACCTCAGTTGTCTACGTTGTGTACTTCCTCCCAAGATTTTAAGAATCAGATGCGCTACGTGAGTGGGCGCAGGGATTGTGCGCTTGCACTAATTCGGTTGCATTACCTAGGTCACTTGGCGGAGAGTGGGTTCTCTTTCTAACATGCAAACACCGAGAGAAATCAGCGAGAACCGCGCTATGCATGGGATCGCCGTCGCCCTCCTCACCGAGGACCAGGACCACTTATCCGCGCTGCAAAATCGATTAGAGGCGACGCGCCTGGGACAGGCGGTGTACAGTCACGTCGGATTTCCGGCTGGACCGACGGACTCGATTTTGAGGCAGTTGCAGGAATCGCGGGCAGAAGTAGTGATTGTCGACATTCCTGCGCAGGACGCGCAGCGCGCCGTTCACACCATCGAACTGATTCGCGCTACTACCCAACAGATTGCCATCTTCGCCAGCGGCGAGATGAACCGCCCGGCAAGCATTGTGGCTAGCATGCGGGCGGGGGCGGGCGAATACATTGACCGCTCCGCCGGTTCCGAAACCTTGCTGGAGGCGCTGACCCGTTACAGCTCCGCGCGCACGCGCAACGTTGGAGGCGCAGGCAAAGCCCGGGTATTTACCTTCCTTGGGGCCAAGGGAGGGGCGGGATGCACTACAGCCGCTGTGAATACGGCGGTGGCGCTGCAGAAATCGCACGGCGATGTGGTTCTGGTGGACTTTGCGCCGATCGGCCACGCCGCATTGCATCTTAACTTGCGGCCGCAATTCGGGGTGGCAGACGCGCTGCAGAATCTCCACCGGCTCGACGCGTCGCTGCTGGACGGGCTGATGACTCCGACCAAAGAAGGCCTGCGGCTTCTGGCCGGACCGCAACAGCCTTATCCGACCGAGCCGACTCCGGGCGAACTCGCCCGCCTTTTCGATCTTCTGGTGAATCATTACCGATATGTGATCGTCGACGCCTCCAGCCGTCTCGATCCTACGACTCGGCTCCTCTCCGATCTTTCAAATGCAGTGCTGGTGGTGGCGCAGGCCGATGTGGTGTCGCTCTGGAGTGCGGGAAGAATTCACACATTCCTGGAAGAGGGCTCGGGACGCGACCGGCTGCGACTGGTGCTGAACCGGTATAAGAGAATCCCCGGGTTCAACGAAGAAGATGTGGAACATGCGACCAACTGCAAGGTTTTGTGGAAAGTGCCCAACGCTTTCCAGGCAGTGTCGCCTGCGATCGATCATGGCACCCCCGTGGTGATGCAGGAAGGTCCGGAGATCAGCCGCTCGTATCGGGCGCTGGCCGCGACTTTGGCGGAGGCATCGTCGAAGTCGGAAGGCGGGCCGGATCTGGTGTACGGACAGGAAGCGGCGTCGAAGAAAGTTCCTGGCCGGTTGAATCTTTCTCCACTGCGGGCGGGACAGTAAACCTACAGTAAACCCAGTAACGAGTACCTGGTACCGAGTACCGAGAAAAACTCTCCCGCTACACTCTTCACCGATTGCCAAAAACCAAAAGCTCTTGACCGCTGAGTTTCGCTGAGGGCACGCCGAGTTCGCGGAGACAGGCAGGGCTTCGAGGGCTAGTGGCTTTTTTGCTCGGTACTTGGTACTCGTTTGCTTCTGCTCGGCACTCGGCACTTGGTACTCGGTACTCTTACTGTCTGACCTGTGGGGCGGGGGAGGCGTCTTGAGGAAACATTTTGAAGGTGGCTGCGCGCGATTGCGACGTTACTTTCTTGTTCACGTCGGTGGTGTTCTCGGTGAGAGTTCCTTTTAGAACGAAGTAGGCTTCGTCTCCGGGGTTCTTGCCTTCGCCGCGCTCGACCTTGCCCTTGAAGTCGAAAGCGGTGCCGTGAACGATTTCCGTGGTAAAGGTCAGCTTGTTGCCTTCGAGCTTACCAGTCTTGAAAAACTGATCGAGAAATGCGCCCTTGTCGCTCTCTCCATCGCCGAAGCGTGAGATGAAGCCGGTGACGTGGCCGGCGTCCTCGACCGTGACCTGGATGAATTCGCCTTCTTTTTGAAACGAGTACATTCCAGAGTACGATGGTCCGTTTTTTGTGTCCTGGTCGGGACCTGAAGTTGGTTCGGCGGACTTTGTCCCTGAAGGTGAATTCTGCGCGAGGAGCTTTGGGGAGACGGCCAACAGGCTCAATGCAAACGCGGCTACAACGAAGACAACCTCAAGTTTTTTCATGACACCCGCCCGAGTCAATCGTACTCCAGTTCGGCTGACGCTCTCGGCTTCCGGCCGGTCAACCGCGCTTTTCGAGGCCTTTAATCAAAAATCAGAAATCAACAATCGTCAATTGTTTACCAGTCTCCCCAATGCGAGGCAGTCATTTGTTGAAACTTCATTTTCCAGGCGCCGTCCTGCTTCGTCCAGACGGTGCTGATGTGCTGGTAGCGTGGCGGCGGACCCTGATCTTCGGCGGGGGGAACGCGCAGCACCACATCGTAGGTGACGATGGCAGCGCTGTCGCCTGCGGGCACGACCTTCATATCGTAAGGCTGGAAATTCTGGCCGCCCTCGCTGTACTGATCGATCATTTCCTGACGGCTATATAACTGGCCATCGTAGGAGACGAACGAAAAGTCATCGGCGAGAGTGCGCTTGAAAAATGCCACGTCGCCCTTCTTGGCCGCGTCGATAAAACTGTTTTCCGCGGAGATTAGTGTTTGCTCGAGCGGAGTCGGCGGCTTCGCCGGTGCATTCGCGCTCTGGGCGCTGGCTGCGCAGGACAGGCATAACAGGACGCAACACACTACGAGATAATTTTTCATCAGGGTTCCCCTTTTCTGTTCAATGCTCCGCGACACCGGGCAATCCGTCGATGCATCTCTGGGTAGGTTTTTGCACGTTTTTACCTTTTTTTTAATTTCGGATTCTTTGCGCTAATTCCCCGCGCGGCACCGAAACCTGCTCGCCGGTGGCGAGATTCTTCAGCGAAAATACCTCAGCTTTCACTTCGTTCTCGCCGACAATCAGGATGTACTTTGCGCCGGCCTTGGTGGCGGCTTCGAACGATTTTTTGAGGCGGAAGCCGTCGTCGCCCAACTCGACGATGAGATCGTGGCGGCGCAACTCGCGGGCCAGGCGGGCGGCTTCGGCGTTCATTCCGGCCATGGGAGCGACGTAAACGTCGGGCTTGCGCAGCACGCTCTCGGCTGTCTCTTTCAACGACATCACCAGGCGGTCTTCGCCAATGGCGAATCCAATTCCGGGCGCAGCCGGGCCGCCAAGGGCTTCCGATAGGCCGTCATAGCGCCCGCCGCCGAGGATTGCGTTCTGCGCGCCGAGCGCGCCGTGCGTGAATTCGAATGCCGTGCGCGTGTAGTAGTCGAGCCCGCGGACCAGACGGTCGTTTATATGAAACTCGACACCCACGCGCGTCAGAATTTCCTGCACCGCGTCAAAGTGTTTGCGGGAATCTTCACCGAGGAACTGCGTGATTCGGGGCAGCGTTTCGATGATCGGCTGATCCTCGGGCACTTTGCAGTCGAACACGCGCAGGGGATTGGTTACCGCGCGGCGCTGGCAATCGACGCACATTTGCCCAACCACGGGGTCGAGCGCCTTGCGCAGAGCATCGTTGAGGTGGACGCGATCCGCGGGAGTGCCAACCGAATTCAACTCAAGATGCCAATCCGTGATGCCGAGGCGGTCGAGGAGCGTGGCCAACATTTCGAGGAGTTCGGCATCGCGCGCGGG
Organism: uncultured Acidobacteriaceae bacterium; assembly: GCA_963708335.1. Lineage (GTDB taxonomy): Bacteria > Acidobacteriota > Terriglobia > Terriglobales > Acidobacteriaceae > Sulfotelmatobacter. Next base: position 2,496,361 of record OY970205.1, read on the forward strand.
AGATTCGCTTCCGGCCGAGGCTGGGCCGATGACTTCAGCGCCGATCTGATAGAACTGGCGGTAGCGTCCCTTCTGTGGGCGTTCGCGGCGAAATTGCGGTCCGATGTAGTAGAGCTTGTTCAGGCCGCGGTCCCAGAGTTTGTGCTCGATGTAGGCGCGGACAACGCCAGCGGTGTTTTCGGGGCGGAGGGTGAGGGATTGTCCTTTTTCACTGGCCGCGCGCGAGCGATCCTCCCAACTGTACATCTCCTTGGCGACGATGTCGGTCTCTTCGCCGACGCCCCGCGCGAACAACTCAGTCGCTTCGAAAATCGGCGTGCGAATTTCCTGGAAGTTGTAGGCGCGGAAGACGTCGCGCACCGCCGCCTCGACGAAGTTCCACAACGCCGTTTCGGGCGGGAGAAGGTCGCGCGTGCCTCGGACTGCTTTGATCATTCGGTTTCCGTCTCCGCGCCGGTCCCGTAGGGACCATTGATAATAGCCCGCCGCTTCAGTGCTACCCGGCGTTGAAACGCCGGGCTATTGTCGGACGTCCCTCCGGGACGATTCTCGTCCGATGATGCCAGGTACTGATTCTCGATGCCGGTGCCTCGATGCGGGTGCCCAGTCGTGATTCTCGATGCCGGGTCCCCGGCCCTGATTCTCGATGCTCGGGACTCGGTCATTGGTACTCATCTTTCTTCAGGTACTCATCTTTATACCCAAGATAATTCCTGGCATACCGCATGATCGCTTCCTGATCCGCTGCCTCCAGCTTCCGCCGAAAGTTCCCTGGGGAGCCCATCCAGAGTGAGCCAGGTTCGACCACCGTTTTTTCTGGGATCAGCGTGCCGGCGGCGATGATCGATCCGGCGCCGATCCTCGCACCGTTCAGGATGATCGATCCCATGCCGATCAGGCAACGATCTTCGATTGCGCAGCCGTGCAGCGTCACGGAGTGGCCGACCGTCACGTATTCGCCGAGGTAGACGCCCCACTGCTGCTTCATGCCGTGGAGGACGGCGTTGTCCTGCACGTTGGAATGGGCGCCGATGCGGATTTCATGGACGTCGCCGCGGACGACTGCGTTCATCCAGACGGAGGCGTGTTCGCCCAGGACCACGTCGCCGATAATCTGCGCCGATTCGTCCACAAAGCACGTTTCGGGGACCGTCGGCCACACACCTTTATAAGATCGAATCATAGTTGGGAAGGAAATTGAAAATACCACGAGAGAGAGGTTCGACGTAAGGGCTGCGGCTGGCGGATTCACAACAGGACGGTGGCCGGAGCGCTCGGCTTCGCCTTCGCGGGACGGACGAATGCGTCCGTCCCTACGTGAGCCGGTTCCACGCGACCGGTTCCCACTCCGGGAACGATTTCAAAAAAGTCTGGGCGGATCACTGAAGTACTTTGCCCTCGCGTGCTATACAGAACTTGGTTTCCTCATTCCGCGGAGAAGCTTTCCGGCCGCGCCCGCACTGGCTTATAAAAGACGCCTCCCGGCACTTCTCCGCGGACTTCCCCGCTTTGCGTCCGGTTAACGCGACGACGGGGCCATCCCTCCGAGTGTCATCTTGCACGCAGGGGCGACCTCATGTCGACGCGCATGGTTTCAATTTCAACTCTGATTCTTTTTCTAACCGTAATATCCGCACCGCTGGCGGCCCAGGACGCAACCGGAGCGATCCGCGGTACAGTGTTCGACTCCAGCGGAAGCCGCATCGCGCAAGCTTCGATTGTAGTAGTAAATACCGGCACGGGACTGCAACATACGGCGACCAGCGACGCCACAGGCGATTTCGCGATCGAACTGTTGCCCCCCGGCGACTATTCGGCCCGCGTGGTGGCGGACGGAATGTCTCCGCAGATTACGCCGCAACTGCATGTGGATGTAGGCGCGGCCGCCAACCTGGAGTTCCACCTTGCGCTCGCGAGCGCGCAGGAAAATGTCACTGTCTCGGCAGCTCCGAATCTGGTGGAAACGCAGCCGAGCGCTGTCTCCACGTTGCTTGACGAGCGAGCTGTGAACGATTTTCCGCTGAACGGCCGGCGCTTCTCCGATCTGGCTTTGTTTTCGCCGGGAGTCACGCAGGATCCGCGCAGCCTGACCTCGTCTACCAATGGAGACCTGTCGTTCGGGGGGATTCGAGGATCTCAGAATACAACCCTGGTCGACGGCGGCGACTACAATAACGCTTTCTTCGCGCAAGCCCGCGGACGCTATCGCGCTCCCTTCGTATTGTCGACCGAGGTGGTGCAGGAGTTCCGCGTCTCAACCAACGCCTACGGCGCCGAGCAAGGACGCGCCGGAGGAGCTGTGATCAACGTGGTCACCAAGTCCGGCTCCAATCACCTGCATGGCTCGGTCTTCTACCACTTCCGCGATAGCTCTCTCGGTGCGGCTGACGCATTCCTGGCGTTCAAGCCGCACAATCGGCAGCAGCAGTTCGGTGGAACCATCGGAGGGCCGCTGAAGCGCAACAGGATTTTCTTCTTTGGCGGGTTCGATCAGCACATCTTTCACTCGCCGAATGTCGTGGAATTTCTCGACGGCAGTGCGAAAGTCGTGCCTGCCGCGGGAACCGGGCCGTACACGCCGGGGGACTATGAGGCTTCCGATCAGGCGCTGGTGTTCGCGGCGGCCGCGCAGCTTACCTCGCTCGCGGGACAATATCCGGCCGCGCAAATCGGCAACACGGCTTACGGGAAGCTCGACATTAATTTGTCGCCCCGGCAGCAACTTACCCTGCGCTTGAACACGACGAATTACTGGGGAGCGAACAACGTGTTCCTCGATCCCGCCAGTCCAGTGACTTACAGTTCCATCAGCGATAACGGACAGGAGCGGGTTTCTACCACGACCGGTGCGCTCTCGCTGACTTCGAGCCTCTCCGCGCGTTGGATCAGCCATTTGCGCGCGCAATATTCCAGCGACCTGCAGCAGTCCTACAGCAATACCAGCGACGTGCTAATTAAGATTCCGAATATTCTGGATGGCATTGGACGGTCGAACCTGCTTCCAAGGCAGACGCGCGAGCACCGCCTGCATTTGGCGGAAACCGTGAGTCTTGAGGGCAGCCGCAACTCGTGGAAGTTCGGCGGGGACACCTTGCTGACGAAGATTTACGATTTCTTCCCCAGCCAGCAGAGTGGCGAATATCTTTTTTATGCGATCAAGGTAAACCCGTTTACGTTCGAGCCGATGGAAGCGGGATTGCCGTTGAGTCCGCTGCGCGCTTATGCGCATGAAGTGCCGCACTACTATCTGCAGAATTTCGGGAGTGCGACGTCGAATCCCAATACCAGTGAATATGCCGCATTCGCACAAGACACGATTCGCGTGACCGACCGGCTCGCGCTATCCCTTGGAGCGCGCTGGGACTTGCAGACTTTCACGAGTGCTGGACTGATTTCGAACCCGCTGTTCCCGCCGTCGGGCAAAGTTCCGTTCCTGCCGTACAACTTTGCGCCGCGCGCGGGATTTGCTTACTCGTTTGGCAACAAGCGGCCGCTGGTGGCGCGGGGCGGATACGGCATTTTCTTTGTGCGCATTCCGCAGATTTACAATTCGGTGATCCAGACCGAGAACGGCATCACCGACGCAAGCGTCTTCCTCAGCAATTCGAATTATTACGATCACCAGGTTTTTCCCAGCTATCCCAATCCGCTGGTCAATTGCCCGCTCAACGCGGCGAACTGCGCGCTGCCTGCGGGATTTGCGGAGGGCGTGACTCACGGGGTCTCGGCCTTCGCCACCAACTTCTTGACTCCGCGGGTGCAACAGGCGAATCTCACGCTGGAAAAGGAGATCGTGGAGCACACCACAGTGGCGCTGTCGTTGCTGACGGTGCGGGGAGAACACTTGATCCGCGCGCTGGATGTAAATTTGCCCCAGCCTGTGGCGCAAACGTATCCGATTTTCGATTCCACCGGCTCAATTTTTCAGGGCGGATACTACACAGTGGATTCGTTTGCGACATGGCAGTTCACGCGGTCGTTGACGTGCCCTTGGCCGCCTTGCATCAATCCGCTGGGACGGCCCATCGCGCAACTTGGTGCCATCAACGAATTTCAAAGCGCGGCCTCGAGCTACTACAACGGCGGGACGCTGTCGATCAATCGCCGGGTCGCGCAGGGAACGTATCTGCGTTTTTTCTATACCTATGCGCATGCCATCGACGACGGCCAGGACGCGCTGGTAGCGGGGCAGCCTGCCACGGTGCAAAATTCCTACAATCCCAGCGCTGAGCGGGGACCTAGCGTGACCGATCAGCGGCAGCGGTTGGTGGCCGCTATCTCCGCCGCGCCGCACCCGTTTCATCGCGGCCAGGAGTTTCTGGGATACATCTTCAATGACTGGCGAATTTCGAGCGTGGTCAACTACGGCAGCGGGCGTCCGTTCAACGCGACTTCGGCGGGAGATCCGAACCAGGACGGGAATGATTTGAACGATCGCCTGCCGGGGTACAGCCGCAACGCCTTCACAGGGCCCGATTACACCACTACCGATCTGCGGGTGACGAAAACTGTCCGCTTCGGCGAGCGCTGCAAACTGAACTTCGTCGTTGAATCCTTCAACCTTTTGAACCGCGACAACCAGCGGGTCACCATCACCTCGAATGGCTTTGTCAATTCCGCAACAACATTCGTAAGTAACTCGGTCACCGCCAACATCGCGCCTTATCCCGGCTACTACGAACTTCCGACGAACTTCATGAAGCCGACCGCCGCCTATGCTCCGCGGCAGGTCCAGTTGTCGCTGAAATTTGTTTATTAGGCTGGGCTGGCGAAGTCAAAATCCCCACCCTCTCCCGCCAAACTACGGCGAGAGAAGGGTGGGGCACCCAGAGTTTTCGAATCATTGCGAGATTCCCGCCCCCGCTCGCCAGCGGTAGAAAAATGGAATGCCGGCCGCGATCACGATCAAGCCTAGCGACGAGCGCACAGGACGGACCATCCACAGGTTTACGGTTAAGGCAATGGCAGCCAATAAGAAAATAAGCGGCGTCCAGGGATAGCCCCAGGCACGATATGGCCGGAGCAGGTCAGGCTCGGTTCTGCGCAAGCGCAGGACGGCGATCGCCGTCAGTGCGAAAAAAATCCACACGGCAAACACGAACAGCGAATAGAGCTCTTCAAAAGTGCCCGTCAAGGCGAGCAGCGCGGCGACGCAGCCGAGGAAAACCAATGCGCCACTCGGCGTGTGAAATGAGGGCTGAATCCTTTTCGCAAACTGGAAGAAGACGCCATCGCGCGCCATCGCGTACGGAATGCGGGCTCCGGTCAGGACCACGACGTGCAGCGCTCCCAAGGCCGAGATGGCCATGGCCACCGTGAGCCAGGTGGCGCCGCGTGATCCGGCAAAAGACTGCACTACGTCGGAGGCCACGTGCGAAGAGGCGGCGATTTGGCCGAAGGGCAAGATGTGGAAGTAAACCACATTTGCCATCAGGTACAAGCCGCCCACGGTGAGGAGTCCGAGAATGATCGCGAGCGGAATATTTTTTTGCGGATGGAGGATCTCTTCGCCCAGATCGCCAAGATCGTTGAAGCCGTTGTAGGCCCACATTGCGGGAACCAACGCGGTAAGCACGGCCCCGAGCGTACTCCAGTTCCAGGTAGAGAGAACCGGGGCCACGTCGACCGCGTGTTGTCTTCCGAAAAGAACACCCGCAATCACAATCACCACAATCGTTCCCATCTTCAGGCAAGTGAGCAACATCTGGATGGCGCCGCCGAGCGTCACGCTGAGGTAATTGATGGCAGTCACGAGCAGGACAACGAGAGCGGCAAGCGGCTGGGCAGCGGTGAACGTGAAATCGTAATTTCCGAAATGGCCGCCGAACAATGGCGTGTCCACGATAGGGAACAGGAATCCGGCGAAGCGCAGGCATCCGGCGGCCAAGGTTGCCATGGCCACTGGGCGCTCGAGAAACGAACTCATCCAGCCGAAGAGAAATCCCCAGAGCGGGCCGAGGCCGCGGTTGAGGTAGACGTAGGCGCCGCCGGCCTTGGGGAAAGCCGCGCCGAGTTCGGCGTAGCAGAACGCCCCGCAGAGCACGATAAATCCGCCGGCAACCCAGGCCACGAATACGAGTGTTGCGGAGCCGACGGCGCGAGCCATGTCGCTGGTGACCAGAAACACGCCGGTACCGATGGTGTCGCCGATCACGATCGCAGTCGCGGCCCACAGCCCCAGGCCCCGCACTAAATGCGATCGCTCACGTTGATCTGACAGAGGGCTCCTCGCGCGCCGAAGGTGCAGAGAGCCTACTATTGGCATTAGGCGCAGTCAACATTGCGCGCCGGACTGAAGGGCCTGATCGAAGCCCCCTGTCGAGCTCCGCTCGACGGACAGCCGAGGCGGCTGTCCCCACATGAGTTGCTTTACCTGAGGTTGTTTTGGGTTCAGCCGTTTACGCGATATCATCGAGGCCATGGCGGCGCAGAAATCCATGTTGCAGGAATATGGTTGGGATCAAGGTTACACGGCATCGGGCATCGAGGACGTGCTGACTCCGGCGCTGGTGATCTATCCCGAGTTGATTGCGGCGAACATCGAGCGCACGCTGGCGTTGCTGGCCGGCGACGCCGACCGCTGGCGGGTGCACATCAAGACGGCAAAGCTGGGACACACTCTGCGGATGCTGGTGGACCGGGGCGTGCGCAACTTCAAGTGCGCGACCACCCTGGAACTGCTGGTGGCGTGCCGCAGCGGGGCGACCGACGTGTTGCTCGCGTATCCCACGATGGGGGCCAACGCGCGGCGCGTGCGGGAAATCGCGCAGCAGTTTCCCGATGTTCGCATTTCCGTCCTAGCAGAGAACGAAGAGCAGGCGCGGCAATGGAGCGGCGGCGGCGTTGGAATTTTTATCGACATCAATCCCGGAATGAATCGCACCGGCATCGACCAAAGCCAGAGCGAGAAGATTATTTCCGTTGCCCGGGCAGCGGCCAACGCGGGCGTGGAGCTGCGCGGCCTGCACTACTATGACGGGCAATATGGCAGCCTGGCGGAACCGGAGCTGACGCCAGCGGCGCATCGCGGCTACGACCGGCTGCTGACTTTGGCGAGTGAACTGGAGCGCTGCGGAATTCCGGTGCCGGAAGTTATCACTTCGGGCACGCCGACGTTTCCCAGTTCGCTGGCTCACGAAGGATTGCGTCGCGGCAACTTCATTCATCGCGTCTCCCCCGGTACGGTTGTGTATTGCGATGCCTCCAGCCTGCAGCAACTGCCCAGCGACTACGGATACCGCGCTGCTGCGCTGGTGCTAACCCGCGTGGTGAGCCATCCGCACGAGGGGATCGTCACCTGCGATGCCGGGCACAAGACCGTCTCAGCCGATGCCGGCGTTCCTACCTGCGTGGTCGTTGGAAACCCGGAACTGACACCGCTTTCCCCGAGCGAAGAACATTTGCCGCTCGCAATCAAAGAGGGTGCGATTGCTCCGCGTATTGGTGACGCGCTGTACCTTCTCCCGCGGCACATCTGCCCCACGGTGAATAATTTCGATAGTGCGCTGTTCATGAGAAACGGCCATATTGAGTCGGTCGAACCGGTTTCAGCGCGCGGCCGCGAGGCACCGCTGCTGCACGCGCCAGACCCGGCATTTTCATCTCGCGCAAGGTGACACCGCAACTCGCGGGCAGTGCCGAGTTATACTCTCCCTTCTAATTCGCATGGCAAATATTCTCTATGGGGTGAACGGCGAAGGTGCGGGCCACTCCACGCGCGCCAAGGAAGTGCTTACTCATCTGGTCGCGCAGGGACACCAGGTGCATGTCGCTTCGTTTGATCGCGGACTGCAGAACTTGAAGTCGCACTTCGACGTCACCGAGATTTATGGCTTCCGCTTTGCTTACGTCAACAACCGCGTGCGCTACAAGCGGACCATCGCGAAAAATCTCATCACGGTTCCGCAAGCGGCGAAGAGCCTTTCGCGTTTGAAAGATTTGGTGGACGAATGGCAGATCGACTTGATCATCACGGACTTCGAGCCGCTCACCTGTCATGTCGGCCACAAGAAGCGGCTGCCGGTTATTTCCATCGATAATCAACACTGCCTGACCAATGTTGTGGTCTCCTATCCCCGGAAGTATCGCGGAGACGCGGCTGCGGCGAAACTTGTGACGCGCATGATGACGCCACAGGCGAATGCCTACCTAGTCATTTCTTTTTTCACCGCGCCGATTCGTAAGCGGAACACGTTCCTGTTTCCGCCGCTGCTGCGGCAGGAAATTCTGAACGCCACACCCACCCAGGGCGAACATGTGCTGGTCTATGTGACCTCTCCCGCGCCCGCACTGGCAAAGCTGCTGGGCTCGGTGCGCTGCCGGTTCATCGCCTACGGATTTGGCCGCGAGGGGACGAATGAGGAGGGCAATATAATTTTCAAGAAGCCATCGGTGGAGGGATTCTTTAACGATCTGATCAGTGCCCGCGCCGTCGTCGCCAATTCAGGATTCTCGCTGGTCACCGAGGCCCTGCATTTGGGGAAGCCCTACCTGGCCGTGCCGGTGAGCCACCAGTTCGAGCAAATCTTCAATGCGTATTGGCTGGAGAAGTCCGGCTACGGGGCGTACTGGGAAGAGTTGAACAAGGAGCGGGTCGATTCTTTCCTCTATAACGTGCCGCACTATCGCGAGGCGCTGGAAGAATATCCGCGGCAGGGCAATGGCGCGCTGCTCGAAAAGCTGGACGGGTTGATCGCGCAATATAGCGGTGCTGGAGCGACCCGGCAGCGGCCAGCGACACGAAGATGAATTCCACAATTTTTCACATTCCCAAAACCCGCCTGTCCATGCGAAATTAGTTTATGTCTCTTGTGGTTCGTCCTTCGCCTATTCATTCCGTCGGCGTATACACTTCGAAGCCCATCCGCAAAGGCGCCCGGGTCGTGGAGTATGGCGGTGAACGGATCACCGCCGAAGAGGCCGACCGCCGGTACGAGGGCGTGTCGCGCACCTACCTGTATGGACTGGATGACGGAAAGACCGTGATCGATGGCCACGGGCTGGGTGCGTACCTCAATCATTCGTGCGAGCCCAACTGCGAAGTCGACGAGATCAAGGGACGCGTCTGGTTGTTCGCAATCCGCGATATTGCCACCGGCGAAGAACTGGTTTGGGACTACAACCTCTATGATGACGACGACCCGGCGCCCTGCCACTGCGGCTCGCCCAAGTGCCGCGGCACCATGTACTCGCGGGAGTGGATGGCGAAGATGCGGCGCAAGGAAGCGCGAAAGAAAAAGCGAGCAGTCGTGCAGAAAAGTAAAACCCGACGAGCCAGGGCCGAGGCGGCCGCCTGAAACAGAGCTTAGACAGCGGGTTCGTTGCGGTCTGGCGAAATTTGATAATCAGAGCGACTCGTGACCGGCCCCTTCCCGTGTTCCCGCCATCCTTCAATGATCAGATAGAGCACCGGAATAAAAAACAAATTCAACGCGGTCGACATGATCATTCCGCCGAAGACGGTGGTGCCCACGGAATGGCGTCCGTTCTCGCCCGCACCGGTGGCGAAGACGAGCGGCACGACCCCAAGAATGAACGCCAGCGACGTCATCAGGATTGGGCGCAGACGGATGGTCGCTGCCTGCACCGCCGCTTCCATCAGCGGAATTCCTCGCTCGCGCAACTGCTCGGAAAATTCGACGATCAGAATCGCGTTCTTGCTCGACAGTCCGACCAACATCACCAGACCAACCTGGCAGAACACGTCGTTCTGCAAGCCGCGCAGGAACTGGGCTCCCAGCGCGCCAAGCAGCGCCATGGGCACGGCGAGCAAAACGATAAAGGGCAGGACGAAGCTCTCATACTGCGCCGAGAGCGTAAGGTAGACCACCAGCGTGCCCAGGCCAAACAAAATGAGCGAAGTGCCGCCCGCCTGCAATTCTTCCAAAGACAGTCCGGTCCAACTGTAAGAAAAACCCTGTGGCATTTTTGCGGCCAAGTTTTCCATCGTGGCGATTGCTTGCCCCGAACTGTATCCGGGAGCGGGAGAGCCGTCGATTTCCGCTGAGCGGAACAAGTTGTAGTGACTGATGACTTGCGGCGTGGAAGTCTGGGTGATACTGATCAGGTTGTCGAGCGGCACCATGGCTCCGCTGTCGGAGCGCACATAGAAGCGCTTCATGTCTTGCGCGGTTGCGCGGAATTGCTTGTCGGCCTGCACGTAAACCCGGTAAGAGCGATTATTAAAGTCGAAATCGTTCACGTAGGACGAGCCCATGTACACGCCCAGTGTGTCGGTAATTTGCGACAGCGGGACATGCAGGCTCTTGGCTTTTTCTCGGTCGATTGTCACCAGATATTGAGGATCATTGGCGGTAAAGGCGGTGAACAGGCGCGTCAGGTCTTTGCGCTGCGAGGCTTGCTGGATCAGCTCCATGGTTGCGTTGGCCAGTTGCTCTAAGGTATGGGCGGCCTGATCCTGAACCACAAACTGAAATCCGCCGAACTGTCCGAGCCCTTGAATCGGCGGGGGCAGCGTGGGAAACACGATCGCTCCTGACACGCTGAACATCCGAGGAGCGATGCGGCGCAGAACTGCCGAGGCGCTATGTGCGTCGCCCTTGCGTTGGGAGTACGGCCTCAACGGAACAAAAATAAGTCCCTGGTTCGCGGCCGCGCCGGAGAAACTGAAGCCGGCGACCGAGAAGGTTCCTTCCGTTTCCGGGACGTCGGCCAGCAAGCCCGCAACCTGCTTTCCGATCGCCTTGGTGTACTCAAGGGACGCGCCAGAGGGCGCCTGAATCACGATGATGAAATATCCCTGGTCTTCGTCGGGCACGAACCCGGTGGGCACACGCGTGAATACGAAATAAGTGAGACCCAATCCAACGAAAAACAGGATGGCCATCGCCACTTTGTATTCCAGCAGATGATGCAGCAGGGCACGGTACACACGGGTAAGAGCAGCGACACCGTCGTCGAACTTTTGCAGCCACCACCACTTTTGCCGGTGCGGCCCGGCTAGAAAAATTGCCGCCAGCGCTGGAGCCAAGGTGAGCGCGTTGAAGGCGGAGATGGCAATGGAAAATGCGATGGTCAGCGCAAACTGACGAAACAGAATGCCGGTCGTCCCCGGAAAGAATGCAACTGGCACAAACACGGCAATGAGTACCAGCGAGGTAGCGATGACCGCGCTGGTAATCTCGGTGGTGGCTGCTGCGGCCGCTTTGCGGGAGTCGTGTTCGCCCGCGGCGATATGGCGCTCAATATTTTCAATCACGACGATAGCGTCGTCGACGACGAGGCCCGTGGCGAGCGTGATACCGAACAACGTAAGCGTGTTGATGGAGAAGCCAAGCAACTTCACAAAAACGAAGGTGCCGATGAGCGAAACTGGAGTGGCGATGAAGTGAATCATCGTCGTCCGCCAGTCGCCGAGGAAGATAAAAATTACCAGGATGACCAGCAGGATGGCCGAACCGATCGTGAACAGCACGTCGCGAATCGATTCGCCTACCGCGTCCGTCGTATCGAACGCCAGCTTGTAATGCATGCCGGGAGGAAAGTTCTTTGACAAGCGCTCTAGTTCCGCAATCGCGCGCCGGTCGACGTCGAGCGCATTGGCAGTGGATAGTTGCGTGACCCCGAGTCCAACCGCGTCTTGTCCGTTGAATTGCAGGTCGGAACTGTAGGTCTCCGCGCCGAGTTCGGCATGGCCGACATCTTTGAGGCGGACGAGAGTGCCATCCGCGTTGGTTTTGAGAATGATGTTGTCGAACTGGGCCGGTTCGCTCAAGCGGCCGACCGCTCGCACGCTCACCTGATATTGTTGTCCCGGGACCGCTGGTTGCTGCCCGACTTGTCCGGCGGCGACTTCGACGTTCTGCTCAGAAAGCGCACTGACTACGTCGGGAGCAGTCAGAGCGCGACCAGCCATACGATCAGGATCGAGCCACAGCCGCATGGAGTACTTGCGCTCGCCAAAGATGATCACATCGGCGACGCCCGGAATACGCTTCAGCGCATCCCGCACGTACACGTCGAGATAGTTGCTCATGAAGAGCGTGGAGTAGCGGTTGTTGTCGGAGATGATGGCGGAGCCGAAGACAAAATTCTGCGACGTTTTTACCGTCGTTATGCCGACGGCTTTGACCGCCGCGGGCAGGCGTCCCTGGGCCGTGTTGACGCGGTTCTGAATGTCGACGGTGGCGAGATCGGGATCGCGATTCAAATCGAAGGTGGCGACGACGCTGCTGGTTCCGTCATTGCCGCTCGTGGAAGTGATGTACTTCATTCCCTCGGCGCCGTTGATCTGCTGCTCGAGCGGGATGGTGACCGCGCTTTCGACGGTCTGGGCGCTTGCTCCGATATATACGCTGGTGACGCCAACCTGAGGCGGCGTAAGATTTGGGAATTGTGCGACGGGCAGCGTGGGAAGAACTGCCGTGCCTGCCAGAACGATCAGCAGCGCGCAGACGGTTGCGAACACTGGACGTCGAATGAAGAAGTTAACGAACATGAAAAATTCCGATGCGGTTTTCCGGCGTCTGCTATTCGGCTGCCGGGTCCAGCCGCTAAAAATGTTAAACGCTGTAGTTGAAAGTCTCGAATCGTAAAGGCGGAAGCCGCCAGCCGGTCCGCTAGCTCTGTGGAATTACCGGAACCCCGTCACGCAGAAACTGAGTTCCGGAAATAATGACTTTGTCTCCCGCCTTGATGCCGTCGCTCACTTCGTAGTTATTGCCGACGGTCTGGCCAATCTTCAAAGGTTTCTGTCGAGCCACGAACGATCCGCCATTCTGAGGTTCCGCAACAAACGCAAAATATTGGCCAGCAAGCCGCGAAACCGCGAGAATCGGAACCTCGGGATTCTTGTGCGTCCCCCAGACCACGCGCGCGCGAATGAATTGCGACTGGCGCAGGGCATCGTTGCCGTTGGTGATTCGCGCCTTCACCAGGATAGTTTGCGTGGTGTTGTCAACTTGCGGCGAAATAAAACTGATTCGCGAATCGGCCAGGACTTTGCCTTCACTATCGAGCACTTGCACCGGCAAGTTCAATTTGAGTTGCGAAGAACGCTCGATCGGCACGTAGACATAAGCTTCCATACTTCCTGGCTGATCGACAGTGGTTAACTGGGTGGACGTGGTGACGCGATCGCCCTCGCGGACGGGAATATCGCCCACAACGCCGGCGCGAGGCGCAACAACTTTATAGTAATGAAGCTGCACTTGTTGCTCGTTGACCTGGGCGTCAAGCGCATCCATCTGCGCCTGCGCCGCGTCCAGTGTCGACTTTGCCTGATCAAGATCCTGTTTGCTCACCACCCCGGCCGAAGCAAGCCCCACTGTGCGGTCATATTGTTTTTTTGCCCAAGCCAAATTCGCTTCCTGCGCTGCACGCGCACTTTCCTGACTTTTGACCGTCGCCTGCTGCTTGAGTGGATCGATTTCGATCAAGGCAGCGCCTGCCGCTACGCGCTCGCCGGAGTGCACGAATATCTTGGTGACCTGGCCTTCGACCTGCGGCATGATCACGGCCGAGTCGCGCGATTTCAGCGTAGCGACGTATTCGGAAGCATCGTCGACCGGGACCGCCTGCGCCAGCAGGACTTTGACGGGCATCGCTCCGGGGCCGCCGGCGTGAGGATTCTGCCCCGCGTTTCCAGAGCAGGCAAGCGTGATTGCGCTTGCCGCCAAGACTGCCGTGAACAGGCCTGTTCCAGCGCATTGTCGAAGGTTGTTTGCCATAAGTCGGACGACTTCCTTAATACTGTAACCTGAGCCGGGGAAAAACGCATTTCATCAGGTCCGCCCGCGGTGCCAACAATAACGATTCTCTACTCTACGTTTCCTTGTGCTTCAAGTGGTAGATTGATCGACAACCTGTGACGCAAGCAGCCCCAAACGAGTCCGGCACGACCTACTTTTTGACCGCGATGCCCAACTCCCGTAATTGGCGATCATTCACGGGTGTGGGCGCGTCGCACATCAAATCCACGGCGCGCGCTGTTTTGGGAAAAGGAATCACCTCGCGCAAGCTCTCGGCCCCCGCCAGGATCATGACAATGCGATCAAGCCCCAGCGCAATCCCGCCGTGCGGAGGCGTGCCGTACTCCAGTGCCTCCAGGAAAAACCCGAAGCGCGACTTCGCCTCTTCTTCCGTCATGCCCAAGGCGCGAAAGATTTTGCGCTGAATGTCCTGACGATGAATACGAATCGATCCCGAACCCAGTTCCGTGCCGTTGAGAACCACGTCATAGGCAAGAGCCCGCACCGCGCTCAACGGCGACTGCGGATCGTTCACCGACTCAACTCCCGCCTCGAGCAATGCCATGTCCTGTTCGTGCGGCGAGGTGAAAGGATGATGCGCCGCCATCCACTGCTTCTCGCCCTCGTCCCACTCGAACATGGGGAAATTCGTGACCCACAAAAATCGATAATCCTTGGCCGCATCGCCGCTTTTCTTGAAGATGCCGTGCCGCTCAGAGTACTTCTGCGCCAGCGCCAACCGCAGCAGTCCGGCTGACGCGTAAATCGCCAACTCCGCGGGCGTAACCTTGCGATGCGCGGGCATCGCCGTCTGCGGTCCGGCCTGAGCCGACCCGGCGACGAGGACGATGAGATCGCCGTCTTCCATGCCGGTTTTTTTCGCGATTGCGGCCGCCGCGTCTGGGAACTTATTCCCGATGCGCTTGAAGTCTTCGAAAATCTTGGCGCCGCCCTTGGCGTGAAACATCGGCTTAATGTCGTCGCGCTCTTTGCGTGAAAGTTCGCCGACTTTGGGGGTGCGGATCGCAATCACCGGCAGGTTGGCATTAATGGCCAGTTCCTGCAGATTTTCGACGGTGAAACATTCGCGCACATCACTGAATGCGGGCAGTCGCAAGTCCGGTTTGTCGATGCCATACAGGCGGATCGCTTCGTCGTAGTCCATCCGCGGGAACGGAGTTTTGATCTTGCTGCCCGCCGCCTCAAACGCCGCCGTCAAAAATCCTTCGACCACTTCCCAGACGCGCTCGGGCTGCGGATACGACATCTCCAAGTCGATCTGGGTGAACTCGGGTTGGCGGTCGGCGCGCAGGTCTTCGTCGCGAAAACAGCGCACAATCTGGAAATATTTGTCGAAGCCCGAGATCATCAGGATCTGCTTGAACAATTGTGGCGACTGCGGCAGGGCATAGAACGTCCCCGGCTGCACGCGACTGGGAACGAGATAATCGCGCGCGCCTTCCGGCGTGGACCGCGTCATGAACGGGGTTTCGATCTCGAAAAAGCCCTGGGCCGAAAGATAATCACGGATTGCCTTGGCGACCTTGTGGCGGGTCTCGATGTTGAACTGCATCACGTCGCGGCGCAGATCGATGTAGCGATATTTCAGTCGCGTCTCTTCATTGGTGAGCGCCGTATCCGACGGCAAGAAGGGCGGCAACTTCGACTCGTTCAGGATGCGAATCTCACTCGCGACCAATTCCACTTCGCCCGTGGGAATGTTTTTGTTGACGGTATCCGCGTCGCGCCTCTTTACTGTGCCAATCACAGCGATGACGTATTCGTTGCGCAGAGTGTTGGCCTTGTCGTGCGCTTTGGCGTCTAGTTCGCGGTTGAGCACAACCTGAGTAATGCCGGTGCGGTCCCGCAGGTCGATAAACAAAAGATTGCCCAAGTCGCGCCGGCGATTAACCCATCCCATGAGCACGGCGTTTTTGCCGGCGTCGGATGCGCGCAGCGTCCCGCACATGTGAGTGCGGCGAAGATCTCCTAAGAAATCGAGCAAAATGTGTCCTTCCGGGTGAGAATGTGGCCGATTGCCGAAACACAAGATTATAAACGTTATTGCTTAGAAGCCCTTGCGCTGAAGCGCTCGCCAATAAAGATAAATTTGAGGTTGGATGGCCTCGCGAGTATCCCAACCGAGCTTGCCGCATCTACTATAAGCAGGATGATTACAGCCTCCCTGGATGAGACTGCGGTGCGCGAGGCGGAGCCGCGGCTTCTGGTCGAATTGCCGTCGAGGCTGGGCGTTTTTTTCGGTAACCTGCGCGACCTGATTTTTCCGCGTCGGTTGCCGCCGCTCGAATTACGTTCCAGTCCCGACGTTTTCTGGCCGGATGTACTCGTAGAGCGCAGGCTGCCGTGGGGGCGCTTCGTGCAATCCGTTGGCTTGCACATAGTGGCGCTCGCGCTGCTGATTGCGGCAACCCGTTTCTTTGCGCTGCAGCCACGAGTGGTGGCGAAGCCGGCGTTCGATCGCTCGCAGGTCATTTATTACCAAGCCTCGGAATATCTTCCTCCACTGGACACTCGCAGGGCGGAGGCGGCGAAGCCCGCGAAAGCCGATCCGGAGTTTGCCCGGCAGCCCATCATCTCTCTTCCTCCCGAGGCGGATAACCGTTCTCAGACCATCGTGACTCCGCCTAACGTCAAGCTGAAGCGCGATGTTGCGCTGCCTAACATCGTGGCATGGTCTGACAAAGTGGAGAAGCCGCGGCTCGCGATTCCTCCTGTGCCCCTGACGCCGGCCGCGGAAATTACGCGCATCGCACCGCAACTGGAGAATGCGGTCGCGGCGCCGCCGCCGGACGCCGCGCAGCTGACGAGCCGGCGAAATTCGCTCACCCTTCAAAATTCCGTGGTTGCCCCTCCGCCGGAGCTGGCCGCTTCGAACACAGGCGCATTTCAAGGTCCGCAACCCGCGGTCATCGCGCCGCCGCCGACTGTTGAGGCCGCGGCTCGACCGCTGGGCGAACTGAATATTGGTCCGAGTTCGGTGATTGCGCCCGCGCCCCAGCTTGCGGTTGCCGAGCAGCGCGCGGTTCCCGGGGCCGGAGCACGCGGCATCGGCGCTCCACAGTTGGTTCCTCCGCCTCCGTCGCTGAGTACTTCAGGGGCAGCCGCGGAATCTTTTGGAGCGCAGGGCCGCGTGATCGCTCTGAATCTGCATCCCGCAGTGGGCGCGCCGCCAAATCCGCCGGCAGGCAACCGTCGCGGCGCCTTCGCTGCTACTCCGGAGGGCCATGTGGGGGGATTGGGAACACCGGGCGCGCATGCGGGAAACGGCGCTGCGGGAGTCACTTCTGGAGGCGCAGGGAAAGAGAGTGGAAGCGGGGCCGGAAAGAGTGCCAGCGATGTTCCTTCGGGGCTTTACGTAGGAAGCACCGCACAGAAAACATCGGCGGTGGCAGGCGATAAATCGTCGACCAACTCGGTGAATCCGAACCTGATCGCGAGCGTGCGTCCGCCGCGTGTGAGCGCACCGGCGCGCACGATGCATGCCGAGAGCGCAAGCAAGCTTTCTGCCGCGGAGCGCGAAGTCTTCGGCGATCGCAAGTTTTATTCTTTGACTCTGAATATGCCGAACCTGAATTCCGGCGGCGGTAGTTGGGTCATCCGGTTTGCCGAACTCGATCACAACCCGAGCAAAGACCCGAACGCGCCCGGTGAGAATATTTCGCAGCCAGCGGCGACCCGGAAAGTGGATCCAGCTTATCCCTTGCAACTCATGCGTGAGAACGTCGCCGGCACGGTGATCTTGTACGCGATCATTCATGCGGACGGTTCTGTCGGCAATGTGCGCGTTCTACGCGGCGTTGACGAACGCCTCGACCAGTTCGCCAGCCAGGCGATCGCAAAATGGCAGTTTCAGCCTGCGATGAAGAACGGCATCCCCGTCGATGTTGAGGCTACGTTCCAGATTCCGTTCCGGCCGACTCGGCTGGGAACGAATTTCTGACGATGAAAGTGTGGTTATAGAGATCCTTCGACTGCGCATAACCGCCTTTTCGGCGGTTATGCTTCGCTCAGGATGACAAAGTGACTGGGGTCAGGATGACAAAGTGACCGAAATTTATTTGCTGGCGCCTTTTTTCTTTTCCAGGGCGTTGTAGATGGCGGGGTCGGTGCAGATTTCGTAGTAGGAGCGCTCCGTCCATCCCTTGACCGAAAAGTCCGCGGGATCGATGCGCGGGATGCGGCTCGCCCGCACCACGATTTTGCGGAAAATGTCGCGGACAACCGGGACCGTGGCGCTGAACAGGCGAAACTCGCCTTTGTCGGAGGAAGCCACCGATGCTGGAAGACGAACCTGTAGCGGCTCCAGAGTGATCTCCTGCTGCAATTTGCGGAAGGCCATCTCATTCATGCGAATGCCGCCGAGGTTGTAACTGAGAATTACATCTTCGGGATTTCCGTTCTCGTCGAGCTCCGCGGCCTGAAATGCGTAAACATGAAAGGGTCCCGCCTGCGGCTCCATCACTTTGCGCGCTTTCTTGTTGCAGGAAGAGAGGCGGTCGCTTTCGTTCAGCGCTTCGGAGATCATGATCTGATGTTCGCCGTCCATCAAGTAAAGCGGAGCCGACTCCTGCAGCGTGATGCCGACGCCCAACTCAAGCTGCGGCATGCCCGAGCGCTGCATCAATTCGTTATATCCGCGGACGATTTCGATGATCTCCCGGGCGAGCACACACATGCGGCTGACGGCGAGGCCGGGTTCGCCTTCGCGCTCGAGGATGGCGAGGATGATGGCGTCGCCCTCCAGAAATACTTTTTGCGCCCCGTATTTTTCCAGCAGCTTGTTCACCGGATCGTAGAAATTCAGGCTGAAATACGACGCGGGATTCAGCCCTTTCTCCATCATGGTGCGGGTGAGCCGCGTCGAGTCGCGCACGTCGGCCTTGAGCACCACGTGGCGCAATACTCGTTCTGTATCGGTCTCAGCCTGCTCTTCGGAGAGCAGGAATTCGTAGAGTGTGCCGTTCACGCGCGAGAGTTCCTGCAGGCGCTCGTTGCTCACCAGGTTCACAGAATCGAGGGAGGCATTGGTGACTTCCAGCCGCCGCAAATCGCGGTGGTAGTGAAAGAAATCTCCCAGAAACCGCGCTGCCACTTTCGCGCGTTCGGCGCCGCGGCAGCTGGCAACCTTCGCAACAGCCGCATACAAACTGTTGGGCGACAGCTTGCCATGCTCCTGAATCATGCGCTCGACACGGTCGCACTCGGTGCGGTCAATGAGCGCATTTTTTAGTTGCTGAGCATTAATGCGGGGGGCGTATTCGCTGAGCAACTGCACTACGTGATAAGAGGCGATCACGTTTTCCATTACGCGCTCGTCTTCGAGCAGGCGCACCCACGCCGCCAGACGCTCCTGCTGGGCCATGCCCTCGTCGGAATCGTCCGGCGTTCCTGTCCCCACCAGTTCGCGCGCATTGTCGGGAACATTCATCCACGAGTCGATAGTCTCCGCGCTTGTGTTCACGCCGTAGATCGAGCGCAGGAAACCCGATGCGATCTCACGCATGCGGCCATAGCGGTCGGGATCGCGGTCCCAGTTTCCCAGCATGACGTAATGCTCGGCACACAGGTAGTCGTCCCGGCCATCTTCGGAAAACAGCAGCCGGTTCAGAAACAGCGGATAGCTGAAATAACTTCCGCTGCTGGTTTCCTCGCCGAACAGAGAGCGGCGAGTACGCGCCAGCGTGCTCTTTTCGACTTCGCGCAGGGTCTCGAAGATGTCCTGCCCAGTCTTGCGCAGAATGATTCTCTTTCGCACCTGGAAAGTGGCTAGCCGTTCGCGATACTCAATGCCCCTTTCCATGCGCATGTTATCGAAGCTCTTGAGTTGCACTCGGCAACGCTCCAGCACTTGCAGAAATTGCTGGTTCATCTCCGTGCGCACGAACTTGGTGACGGCGAGCCGCGCCAGCAGATCGACCGACATTAACGATTCTTTTTTGGCGCGGTTGAGCGAGGCGACTTGCAACTCGGCGAGAGCGCGTTTCCAGCCGCCCGGATCGTTCTTCGCGCCCGGTTCGCGGGCCGCCTGATTCCGCATCCACGCTGGTCCCTGCCCCTGCGTCGAGCGCGCAGAGTCGGACGAAAGCAATCCGTCCAACTCGCCGTGGCGCGCGATGAGCCGTGCAATCTGTGCCCGCCCCAACTCCACAAACCGCGGACTCAGGACGACGTCATGGCGCAGGTTATCGACACCGACGCTCAGTCGCTCGAGTGAGAGGGACGGCGTCGAAGCGGCCAACGTCGGGAGTTCCGGCTTATCCGGCGCACCGCCGAGACGAAAGATGGGAATTCTTGGCATCCGAGATCAGACTTTTCGGAAGTCGCTGATTTCAAACGGACATGTCGAGGTTAGCATGCAGAGGAGCGGCGCTAAAGTTACCTAGGTTACGGGGTCAAAACCATGATTCTGCTCGGTCAAGGGGCTATCGCGGGCGTGCGCCCGTGTCGCCGAGACGGCGGCGCTACTGGCTCTTCGCGCGGGCCGGCTCGAACTCATCGCCTTTTTGCCACTCAATCAGCTTGGGCAGACTGGCGGCTTCCCATCCCAGGGCGAAGCCAAAGCGGGCCATTGCCGAGTCGCCCACGAAATCCATATCGGGATGGTATTCGTCACTGGGCTGGTGATAGTGCTTTTCGATGTACTCGCGCTCCTGCTCAAGTCCCCAAGACGCAGGATGCCCCTTATACTTCGTCCCTTCATTGATGGAAAAGGCCGGAATGCCGACACGCGCCAGGCTGAAATGATCGGAGCGATAGAAGTGACCCGCCTCCGGCATGGCGTCGGGACGAATCGCCAAACGGAAGTCCTTGGCCGTAGCTTCGACCGCCGGATAAAAAGTCGTGCGCTCGGCGCCGGCGACCTCCACCTCTTCCGGGGCTCCTAGAGGCATGACGTTGTCGTAATTCAGATCCAGCGTGATCTTTCCCGCAGCGATCGGCGGATGCTTGCCAAGATATTCCGAGCCTAGGAGGCCTTGCTCCTCGGCTGTGACTGCCGCGAAAAGGATGGAACGGCGCGGACGTTGCGCGGCAGTGCCAAATGCCCGCGCCAACTCAATCAAAATGCCGCATCCGGTGGCGTTGTCGTTGGCGCCGTTGAAAATATTGTCTCCGGGCATGTCGGGGCGAATGCCGAAATGGTCGTAGTGCGCGGTATACAGGACCGCTTCATCGGCGAGTTTGCGATCGGCACCGGGAAGAATTGCGACAACATTCGTCGACTCGAAATGCCGAACCTTGCTCACTATGTGCGCTCTGAGCCTGGCGTGCAGGTTCACGGGATGAAAGTTGCGCGACTGCGCCTCCTGTATCATTTTGTCGAGATCCATTCCCGACGCAGACGCCAGCCGCTTCGCAACATCCAATTGCACCCATGAAGCAACCTTCAAGGCTGGCCCTTCAACCTTCAAAAACGACTTCTCGCCCGAATTCGAATTGCGCACTACTTCCCAGGGATAACTGGCCATCTGCGTCTGATGAACGAGGATGACGCCCACCGCGCCCTTGCGCGCGGCTTCTTCGTACTTGTAAGTCCAGCGGCCGTAGTAGGTGAGGGCCTTGCCTTTGAAAATTTTCGGATCATCGGAGGATGGTTCGTTGACCAACATGAGCAGAACTTTTCCGCGTACGTCCTGGCCTTTGTAATCGTCCCAGTTGTACTCGGGCGCCTCAATTCCGTGTCCCACAAAAACAATGTCGGCATCAACATCGGACTGGGGCTGCTGCGTGTGGTCGTAAGCAACGTACTCGTCGAGCGGGCGCAGATTCATGGCCTCGCCCTGCCTGGGCACGAGAGAAAATTGAGTTTCGGGGAGCGTCGTGATTCCGACCAGGGGCACTCGCTGCATGTATGTGCCGTGATCGCCGGCAGGCTTCAGGCCGTATTCGGCGAATTGGGTGGCAATATATTCCGCGGCGATCTCGCCGCCGCGCTGGCCCGTCCCGCGTCCTTCCAGCAGATCGTGCGATAAATAACGCACGTGCCAGCGAATATGGTCGGGCGTGATGGTCTCCAAAGCCGCAAATGCCGGGCCCGACAATTTCACAGCAGTAACGGGCTTTGAGCCCTTTGCACCGCTGGCTCCCGCTGCGCCCTCCGCCCATAGCAGCAGGCTCGCACACACGACCAGCCCGGCCGAAATGACCTTCAGCATTCCTCGCATAACCAAGTTTCTCCCCCAACCAAGCGGCGCGCAAAGCCAGGAAGTTTTTCTGTAGAGCTATCAGGATTGTAAAGGACGGCCCCGCTGAGGTTGTATGAGAAGTAACGGAGACAGTTGCACAAGAGGTCAACCACCATCGGCACTTCGCCTTAGTGGCACGTCCGCTGGGGCCGTTCTGGGCTGTCTGGTGGATCGATTCGCGTTTGGAGCCGCCGAACCGGCGGCTAATTTTTCGAGCCTCAACCTGCCCGGAAATCCCGCACGTCTTCGCCAGCTTTGAACACCGCTGCGGGTGTGATCTTCCCCGCTTTCGCCATCCGTCGATTAATTTCATCGAAATCGGCTTTCACCCAACCCACGCTGGAGACTTCGATCTCACCGTCCTGCGCGACCCAAAAAATGGACGGGACATTGGTCAGGCCGTAGGCGTTGGAGGCCGCATAGGAACGTGGGTCATCGAGCAAGACCGGGAAAGTAATTCCAAATTCCTTGATAAACGCTGCCGTTTCGCGGGCATCATTCTGCGAAACTCCGATCACTCGAGTGCCTTTGGAACTGTAGGCTCTGTGCAGCCGTTCGAGAAACGGAAACGCATACTGGCAGGTGGGACACGATACCTTGAAAAACGCCAACACCAGCGACCCCCGGGCCCGCTCGTCATCCAGTGAAAACGGCTTTCCATCTATGGTTCTCAACTCAAATCCGGGCGCCTTCGTTCCAGTTGCCAGTGCCGCCATCGTCGCTCCTCCAGTTCGTCCCCGCATAAGATTTCGCAGCCAGCTCGTGAGACCGCGCGGAAGGACCATAAACATTCGATGACGCAAAGTGCCGATCGGATGGGGAAAGTCGCAGGTGTTAGCGCGCCCCAGTTGGCGCGGCCAGGATTTCCGCCTTGCGTAGAATCTTCCGCGCCAGCCCGGTCAACGCGACTCGCCCTAATCGGTCCGCCGCGACCCATTCCCCGAGGGCTCCGGGAGCGGCGGGTTTGCGCCATACCTGTACGGTGTAATCCGTTACCGTAATCGAGTGTCGCACGGTAAACAATGGCATCTTGAGATTATGAGTCCTGCCATTCCCATTCGTCTTGTCGCTGCGAGCGCGCCGAGAAGTCAGCTTTCTGTCTGTGCCGGTAAGGAATCCCGAGACCTCCGGCAACTCCCACATGCCCGGCATCAGCCGCGCATCCCGCGCCCGACGTACCAGAAAGACCGCGCTGCCGCGATAGTCCAGCGCATAATGAATCTCCCGCTTTTTCTGCCGTGGCGTTTTTGCCGATCGCACCATTTCTCCCCGCGTGGCGCACAAGTCCACCAGCGGACAAGTCAAACACGAAGGTGCTCGTGGAGTGCATACGGTCGCGCCCAGCTCCATGATCGCCTGATTAAAATCTCCGGGACGCTGTCGATCGAGCAGAGCGCCAGCCTCGGTCCAAAGATCTTCTCGACCGAGACTCCGTCCAAAAAAGCGCTGCAACACGCGTTCTACGTTGCCATCGACCACGGCGACCGCCTCACCGAGTGCGATGCTGGCGATGGCCGCCGCCGTATAGCGTCCTATGCCGGGCAAGTCTCGCAATTCGTGCGCAGTTGAGGGAAAGTTTCCGCCTCGCTCGCGCACCACGAGCCTGGCCGCCGCATGCAGCATGCGCGCGCGCCGGTAATATCCCAGGCCGCTCCAGGCTGCGAGCACGGAAGCTTCTCGCGCCGACGCCAGTTTTTCGACGGTCGGAAATCGCCGCAAGAATTCGTGATAGTGCGCGATCACAGCCGCTACGCGAGTTTGCTGCAGCATGATCTCCGAAAGCCAAATTCGGTACGGATCGCGAGTCTCGCGCCACGGCAGAGCGCGCGCGTTCGCGTCATACCACGCCAGTAAGCTCATGCGGGCCGTCTGCTCGCGCACTGCGAATTCAGATTTCGCCGACTGGAAATTCATTGCAGGAACCCGGATTTTTACCTTACGAGTGTACTAGCGCTGCGGGTTGCCCTAAAGAACGAACGAGAAAATCGTGTTCTTCCATTGACCCCAACGCCCACTCAACGAAATAATAGTCGAGCCTGGCATCCGTACCACCGCGTGAGACCGGTTCACGCCCAGTCGTAGCGAGGAGCAGCATGAAGGACTTCAATCGCAAGGTGGAAGACGCGTCGGCACGAGTCAGCCAGACCATCGGCAACGCCGCCGAACGTCTGGAGAAAGAGATCCCCGAATTCATCAAATATCTCAACGACGAGGTTGTTCCGGCGGTGCGCACGCACTCCACCAAAGCCCTGCGCGTGGCCTCGAAAAAACTTACAGAATTCGCCGACTACATGGAGCAGCAGCAACATCCGCCGAAGTAGCGCCATGTAGCGCACGTGCTTCGCTTCCCAGTTTGTCGGCATCGCTATGCTTGTTCTTGTTCTCATCGCAATCCTATTTCTGAGCGCCTGCGGCCATCCCAAGCAGGCGCAGATGAACGTACCGCCACCTCCGCCTCCGGCGTCAACCGAAGAGGCTGAGGCGAACCCCGCGCGGAACGTTCCAAACCCTAAAGAAAGCCCAAATCGCAAGCCCGAAGAACCAGCGGACCTGGCTGAACCTATACTCCCGCCCAATGCCAAGCCCATCGCCACGGAAACCGGGCTCGCCAGCTGGTATGGGCCGCCCTACCACAACCGGCGCGGGTCAAACGGCGAAGTCTATAACATGCACGCTATGACGGCCGCGCACCGCACGTATCCGCTCGGGTCGATCGTGCGGATCACGAATCTCAAGACGGGGGATGTCGCTCTGGTGCGCATCACCGACCGGGGACCGTTCATTCGCGGCAGGGTCATTGATTTGTCATTGGCCGCAGCTCAAAAGCTCGACGTTTATAAGCCGGGTGTCGCGCGCGTGAAAGTGGAGTTGATGGAGTCGGCGGCGTCAGCGGGATCGGCGGGAAAATGGGCCGTGCAGATCGGGGGATTTCCCCACGAGCCCGCCGCCACCAAACTCGCCGATCATTTGAAACGCCGATACCACACGGCGAATGTGCTTTGTTTTGCGAGCCCTGCCGGAGACTGGTGGATCCGCGTGCGTGTGCAGGACGACGATCACAGCCGCGCCCAAAAACTGGCCGCCGAAACGCAAACTCCAGAAGGCGCGGTTTTCCTGGTTCGCCTGGACTGAGCCCGTGTGGCGCGGGCGCTCTCGCCCGCGCGCCGCCGCTTTAACACATCCCCTTGTTCGGCGCGGTGGCCCTTGACCGGACTCGCGGCCCGGTAGAAACTGAGCAAGCCATGACAGACGCTACTGCCAATTGCCTGTTCTGCCGCATGATCCGCGGCGAGATTCCAACCAAAAAAGTTCACGAGGATGAACATGTCTTCGCGTTCGAAGACATCAAGCCGCAAGCTCCGACGCACGTGCTCATCGTTCCCAAGAAACATTTTGCCGGATTGAAAGAGGCTCAGGCAGCCGATGCCGAAGTGATTGGACGCTGCCATCTCGCGGCCGCGCAGATCGCGCGCCAGCGCAACATCGAGCAGGGATACCGCACTGTCCTCAACGTCGGCCCCGGCGCCGGGCAGTCTGTGTTCCACCTGCATGTGCATCTGCTGGGCGGACGGACGCTGACGTGGCCACCGGGATAGCGGCGATTTGCGCGTCAGAAGTACTGGCAGCGTCGAAACCTTCAGCGTAGGACCCCTCCCCCTCCTCCCCCTGCCGATCTATTGGAATCATCGGGTTAGAGGAAATTCGTCAAAAAGTCTATAGGGCTCAATAATTTGCGGGTAAAATATTGATAACATGGCAGTTAGTGCTTGCCCGCTATTCATAATTTTTTTTCTCGCCCCAAGACTAAAATCTTTGTTTCTATGAAGTTGTAGCGAAGTGATCCAGCGCAGTCCCTGCAAAATCTTGAGCCGCCGAGACTTACATGCAAAATCTTGAATAATAGAGACTTACATCCAGCCATGAATAGATCCCTCACCTTTCGGCTTCCGCCATGATCGGACGTTTGGACCGTGGAAGGCAAGGTCAGATGTCACAAGGTTCGTCTTTATTTTTGTGGAAAAGCTTTCGTAGTACGCCTCGGCGGTGGCGTGCGTCGGCTTGAGAGCTAGGGACATGCTAAGGGCGGGGAAGGTTTAGTTTACAACGGGATGGTGGATGGAGCGATTGGCGGGGATGGTGCGGTGACGAGGAACAGCAGATTCCTCACTTCGTTCGGAATGACAAAAAGGCGTTCGGAATGACAAAAAACGCTCTTCTTTGTGTCGGCGTTTAGGGAACCTCTGATTAAGCTTCGAAATCGGAAACACAAGGTCCCTCGACTATGCTCGGGATGACAGAGAAAACACAAGGTCCCTCGACTACGCTCGGGATGACAGAAATGAGCTAGATCAGAGGCTCCCTCGCGGAGAGAAGTATCCGTCAAACAGGCCCGTTAAACGGGACAGGAGTGTCCGTCAAACGGATGGAGCCGAGGGCCGATTCTGGCTACTGCACGGTTGGGGTCTGGCTACTGCACCGTGGGCTCTACATCTTCCGGCGCGCCATGACGCCGCAGCAACTGCGGCAGATTCTGCGAAAATGCCGAACGCGGCAGCACCATGTCACAGCCAACTTCGTGCGCCTTTTGCTTGAGGTCTCCCTGCACGTGCGACAGGAAGCCGATGATCGAGGTTCCCTTTTTCAGCCTGCTCTTCAGCTTCGGAATCAAGGTGAGGGGCTTCACGCTGGCCAGGTTCAAATCGAAAATAATCAGCGACGGTTTCTCTTCTCCGTTCTGCTGCATTTTTTCCATCAGATCCTTGTCGGTCTTCACAAATTCAACTTTCACGTTGAGCTTGCGCGCCGTCTCCTGGATCTTCGCCATGAAGAACAGATCCTCAATAAAAGCAAAGATGCGGGAGTTCGCGTCGCCATTCATGGGCAACGGTTCCGGCTCAGGCTGCGGATATTGCGTGGCAAAGCCCGGCCTCTGCCGACCGCCCTTGTGTCCATTGTTGTTGCCCCCGGCCAGGGCGGCCCGGTAGCTGTGATCCATGGGCGCCGTGTAGATGCCGTCTTTGTTCTCGCGACTGAGGCCCGGTCCGGGCTTTTGTCCGCGCTGATTGTGGGGACGGCGTCCACGCCGCCTTCTTCTTCCCCCTCCACCGCCGGAGGGTCTTCCTGGTCCTGCGTTCATAGTCCTCTCAAGTTGTTACGAAAAAAGTTGCAGAATTTTACAGATCTCAAAGGCCCCACCAGTCGCGCACCTGCGCCCTCAGGCGTAGCTCCGCCTGTCCTGCTGAATCGAACATGCGCAGTTGCGGGTTGCGACTGGACTCACCGTGGAACGAACCCCAACTTCTGAAACGAACTGCTTACGCAAATGAAACCACTGTTTTGAATTTCTATCGATTTCGCTTATCGGATCCGTTAAGGCGCCGGCTCGGATCGGCTGGCGCGGAAGGCCCACGCGGGAACGTGGCCTAAATGAGAACATCTTTATGGTACTCGTCCTTGAGGAACCGCGCAAGGCCCATCCCGCCTGTATTTTGCACAGGAGGTCATGACTCCCCGGGTAGCACTTAGTGCGGGTTCGAGATGTCCCGAGCCCACTGTTGTGCCTGCCAGTAGTCTCCCGCAACTTCGTCGGAATTCAGATGTAGGGAGGCGGTTAAGTTCCCTACAGCATCCCAGTCGCCGCTCTCGTGAGCCAACATCAACTGGAAGACGGGGCGCAGTTCGCTGGATTGCCCGAGCAAGACCGCCTTGGTGGCGTGATCCAGCGGAATTTTTTCGAGGACGCTCGCCATAGGTATTTCCAGCATGGCGTCAATCAGGGACAACAGGCCAAGCAGAAATAAATCAGATTCGCCATGGCGCACGCGCGGCGCGAGCAGTTCGCAAAAGCGCCCACGCACCAGCGACGACAATACCAGGTCGCTGGTTTTTCCCTGGCCCGCCCCGACTGCGGCTACAAGGCGCACCCAGCGCCGAACTCCGCGCTCCCCGAGAATCGACAGGGCATGTCGCACGGAGTGGATTTCGCTCTGGAAGCCGAACACCGCCGAATTCAAGTAACGCAGCAGCCGATAGCATACCGAGGCCTCGGCCTTAACCAGCTTTTCGAGCTCAGTTAAATCCAATTCCGGCCGCGACACCTCCTGCAACATGCGCAGATAATTCATCTGGTTTGCGGGCATGTCGCGCGTTTCCATCATCTCCGGACGGCGGAAAAAATAGCCCTGAAAGTACACGAAACCCTGATCGCGCGCCGCCGCGAACTCGGCGTGCGTTTCAATTTTCTCCGCCAACATACGGCGACGCCACGGGCCAAACTGCTTCATCAACGCCGACCGCTGTTCCTCGGTCGTCAGTTTCATTTCTACCTTGATAATGTCGGCAATGTCGGCCAAAGCCTCGCGGGGATCATTGGCCACATAGTCGTCAAGCGCGATCATGTATCCCGCTTCTTTCAGGCTTCGGCAAGCCGCAACCACATCCGGATCAGCCGGAACTTTTTCCAGAACCTCGACCACGGTTGTGGTCGAAGGCAGCAACGTGACTAGTCCCTTGATCAGGGTATCCCGCGTGCAATTGATGAATGCACGACGCCCATCGCACAACACATCCAGTCCCACCAGCAGGGAGCGATCCAGCGTGGCCCGCGAGGCCTCATCGAGGTTTCCATTGAAGGCGTTTTCCAGACCATTTCGAAACAGGAGTTCGTATCCGAACACTCGTTCCTCCCGATCGACGATCGGTTGCCGCGCCACGTAGCGCAACGGCTTCGCCTCGACCACCGTGGCTCCGGCCGCACCGGTTCCTGTTGAAGGATTGCTCACCTGTATCCCTATCGGCAGGCGAAAGGAAAACCTGATTGGAGCGCTAGCCCAAGGAGAAAGAGTGAGAAGGCACTTAGAAAGGAACTTGCGTGGTTCAAACTCCCCACCCTGTCGCAAACATCGCGACAAGGGTGGGGCACCTGTGATCTTTCAACACGTTGTTCCCGAGAAGTGAATAGTCCATTCGAGCAATACCGGAGAAGCTGATGGTGCTGACCAATCCGCTTCGAAGGAGTCGATCGAATGGACCTTCACCAGAATGCCCGACTTACGTTTCGTAGTCGAGAGACTTTAGCTAAGAAGATCATGATGGAGCGGCTGACGTTGAAGGCGGCTGCAGCCGCCTTCAACGTCAGCCGTAAGACCGCCGCCAAGTGGCTCCGCCGCTACCGCATTCTGGGCTTGCCCGGCTTGCGGGATCGTTCCTCGCGGCCACTCCATAGCCCACGCCGAACCTCATCGGATCGGACCGCACAGGTCATCGCTTTGCGTCGCCAGTTGTGTCCCGCCTATCACATCGCGCAAGCCACCGGCCTCAGCCCCGCCACCGTCAGCCGCATCCTGCAGCGCGCTCAGTTGAACCGCTGGCGTCATCTCCATCCCGCTCCGCCGGTGGTGCGCTACGAGCATCCCGCTCCCGGCGATCTGTTGCATCTCGACATCAAGGGCATGACCCGCTATCGGCAGGTCTCCATCCGGGGCGACGGCCGTCGGCGCGGCCGCCCTCAGTTTGCCGGCTGGCAGGCGCTGCATGTCGCCATCGACGATCACTCCCGCCTCGCTTTCTCCCGCATGCTGCCCAACCAGCAAAGCGAAACTGCCATCGCCTTCCTGCGCGCCGCCGTCGCCTTCTATGCTCAGCACGGCATTCCTATCCGCCGCCTGCTCACCGACAACGGCTCCTGTTATCGCTCCCGCCAGTTTCGCGCCGCCTACCTCCAACTCGGCATCCAGCACCGCTTCACCCGCCCCTACACCCCGCGCACCAACGGCAAGGCCGAACGCTTCATTCAAACCGCCCTGCGCGAGTGGGCTTACGTTCGCCATTACCTCAACTCTGAGGAACGCGATCAGCAACTCTCGCCCTGGCTAGAGCATTACAACTTCCACCGTCCGCATGGTAGTCTCGGTTACGCTCCGCCCATCAGCCGGGCTCCTGTGGGTACAACGTCTTGATAGATCACAGGCACCCAGTGAAATGTGATTTAGGTTCTCTGCGCGCCGCCGAGTTTCGTCAGGGCGGCCACGATCTTCGCCGACCACTGCGCTACTTCGTCCTCGCGGAGCGTGCGCGCCGCCGATTGAAACTTTACGCGCAACAACGCCGAATATTTTCCCGTCGGGATGGAGCCGCCGCGAAAGATTTCTACCGGGCGGAAGTCTCGCAACTCAAGGATGCCCAATTCAGCCGTGGCTCTGCGCATTTCGAGGAAGGAAATGTCGTCAGGAAAAATGAAGGAAAAATCCCGCTCCACCGCCGGATATTTTCCCAGCGTTGTGAAGCGGACCGGCCGCAGTCCGATCTGGTACAACTGCTCCAAATCGAATTCCGCCAGGTAGACGTCCTGGCGCAATTTCCGGGCCGCGGCAACTTCGGGATGAATCTGTCCAAACTGCGCGACTACAGAGCCATTCAGCCGCGCCCGCGCCGAACGCCCGGGATGAAAATATTCGGCCGTATCGCGGTCGTAACGGACCTCGCCGGCGAACACAGCCAGCAAATTCTCCACGTCGCCTTTGAATCCGCGGAACGCCTCTGCGGCCGCCGCCCGTTCGCCTTTGCTCACATCGAGCGCGCCGCCCACCGGCAAGGCGGCGCGAACTGCCGCTGCGGTCGCACCCAGGCAAGCACGCTTCGGCTCCACGCGCCCTTCGGTCGACAAGCCGTAGACGCTGCCCATTTCGAACAGCCGCGCTTCGGGTACGTCGCGATTCAAATTCCAGGCCAGCATGTCGAGCATGCCCGGCGCCAGCGAAGTCCGCATGACCGACGCCTCTTCGCTCAGAGGATTCTCCAGTTCCAACACTTTCATTCCAGTCGAGGCAGAGGAAAATCGTTCTGCATCGGCGTGCGAAATGAAGGACAGCGACAACGCCTCGTTATATCCCAGCGCGAGCGCGCGTTGGCGCAGCGTCTCATCTATCGGCGCGTGGGGCAGTTCAACCACCGCGCCGCTATAAGCAGGCAACGTGTTTTCAAACTTGTCGTAACCATGCAGCCGCGCAATCTCTTCGATCACGTCGATCTCGCGTTCGACATCCAGCCGCCAGCTGGGAATATGCACGCGGAACTGCGCGTCGCCCTGCCCTTCAGGGACGAGCACAAAGCCCAATCGCTTCAGCAAACGAAAAATTTCGCTGCGATCGAGATTCTCCCCCAAGATTCGCTGCACCTCGGCAACACGCAGCACTACTGGAGCCTGGTCAATGACTGTCGATAGCACATCGACGACGTCGCCAACCAAGTCTCCGCCACCCGACTGCAAAATCATCTGGGCGACAAGATCGCAGGACACGATAGTCGATTCGAAATCCGCTCCGCGCTCAAAGCGGTGGGAAGCGTCGGTGTGCACGCCGTGTCGGCGCGACATTTTGCGCACGATTCCGGGATCCCACCACGCCGACTCGATTACAATGTTCCGCGTCTTCTCGGTGATCATGGTGTCGTAGCCGCCCATCACCCCCGCCAGCCCCACCGGCTTTTTCGCATCGCAGACGACCAGGTCCTCGGAAGTGAGTTTGCGCTCCACGCCGTCGAGAGTTTTCAACCTCTCCCCGTCGCGCGCTTTACGCACGATAATCTTCCCGCCCTCGAGCAGGGCCATGTCGAACACGTGGGTGGGCTTTCCCATCTCCCAGAGAACGTAGTTCGTGGCATCGACGGCATTGGAGATTGGCCGCTGGTCAAGCAGTTGCAGCCGATGAGCGATTCTTTCAGGAGAGGGCTGGATGCGGGTGCCGCGAATCACGCGAGCAGAGAATCGCGGACAAAGCTCCGGCTCCTCGACGGTGATTGGGAATGGCGCGGGATCGGCCGCGGCCGTGAAAGAGCGGCACTTTAGCGCCGCGTCGCCGCTCGCGTCAGCTATCGCGGATTTAGCCCTTGTGGCTGAGGGCTGAGAACTGACAGCTGAAAGCGGTTTTAGCGACAAATCGTAGACCGCCGCAGCTTCCCGCGCCACGCCGTAATGATTCATCGCGTCGGGACGGTTCGTCCCGATCTCCATCTCGAAGACGGTGTCGGCGCCGCTTCCGCTGATGCCCTCGACCGAGATGCCAACATTGGTCAAGTCTTCGGCGAGCTGGTGGTCGTCGATGGTGAGATCGACAAAATCGCGAATCCAATTGGCGGAAAGTTTCATGAGTCGAGCTCTTAGCTCTTAGCCTTTAGCTAAAAGCTAAGAGCTAATAGCTAATGGCTTCTTTTCACCCAAACTGCTGCAAAAATCTCACATCCCCCTGAAAGAACAACTGAATATCGTCCACGCCGTACTTCAATAGCGCGAGGCGGTCTACGCCCATGCCAAAGGCAAATCCCGAAACTTTTTTGGGGTCGTATCCGTTGTCTTTTACAAACTCAAAAACATTCGGATCGACCATGCCGCAGCCGAGAACTTCAATCCATCCTGTTTGCTTGCACGGGCGGCACGGGTCCGCGCCCCGCTTCCCGCTCCCGCCACAGATGAAGCAAGTGACATACAACTCGGCGCTCGGCTCGGTGAAAGGAAAGAACGACGGACGGAAATGCGTTTTGACCGACGACCCGAACAGCGCTTTCATGGCGTGATCGAGTGTGCCTTTCAGATCTCCGAACGTAATGTTGGTGTCGACCGCCAAGCCTTCGATCTGATGAAACATGGGCGAGTGACTCGCGTCCGGCGGATCGTTGCGATGCACCGTGCCAGGAATGATGATGCGGATCGGCGGGCGCATTTTCTCCATCGTCCGAATCTGCACCGGAGAAGTATGCGTTCGCAGCAGAAGCCGCTCGCGCTGCGGTTTTTCCTGCTGTCCCGCGATGAACAGCGTGTCCTGCGTGTCCCGCGCCGGATGGTTCGGCGGGAAATTGAGTGCTTCGAAATTGTAGTAGTCTGTCTCGACCACGGGGCCTTCGGCGACGGAGTACCCCAGTTTCTGGAAGACCGCAACGATCTCGCGCCAGGTTCGCATCACGGGATGCTCCGCGCCAATCGGGCGGCGGACGCCCGGAAGAGTGATGTCAACGCTTTCTGACGCAAGTGCATCCGCGCCCGAGCCCGCGACGTGCGCGCTCTCGATCAACTGCTGAATCCGCGCCTTCAATTCGTTGACGCGAATGCCCGCTTCGCGCTTGGCATCTTTCGGAGCGCCCTTCAGCCACAGATCGTTAATCTGTGTCAGGATTCCGTTCTTCCGCGCCATCCAGCGGTCGCGAAACGCCTTCAGGTCTGCTTCATCGCGGATTTCGGCGGCCTCGTCGATGCACGCGCGAACGCACGCGTTGGCGGCTGTTTCAAGCGCCTCGGCCGAATAATCCGTCAGTTTGGGAACGGTGTAGGCCACGTTTCCAGTCTTGCGCCGTGGTAAGGATTTCCCGGCGAGATGCAATATAACGTTGGACTAATAGGGATCCTTCGACTGCGCAAACCGACTCGCTTCGCGAATCGGTTTGCTCCGCTCAGGATGACAGTCTCAGGAGAACGCACGGCGACGACAGTCTCACGTAACGTGCGATTGACAGTCTTACGTAACGCACGCTGGACAGGCTACGCCGCGCCGCTAATCGCGCCCTTGGCCTGCGTCGCAAGGTTCGCAAAGCCTGCGGGATCTTTCACCGCCAGGTCCGCCAGAATCTTGCGGTCCAGGTCGATGCCCGCCACTTTCAAACCGTGGATGAACTGGTTGTAGCTCATCCCATTCAGCTTGGCGGCCGCGCCGATACGGACGATCCAGAGCGAGCGGTACTGACGCTTGCGCTGCTTGCGTCCCGAGTAGGCAAACTTCAGCCCGCGCTCCACCGCTTCTTTTGCGGAGCGGTACAGCTTTGATTTTGTGAGGAAGTACCCGCTTGCGCGGTCTAATATCTTTTTGCGCTTGGCGCGGCGTTTGGTTCCGCGTTTTACACGAGGCATTGGTATTCTCCTTTTTTATTTCTAGGTATGGCGGCTGGAGGTAAGGGAATGTTTCTAGCCTCTTCACACGCCCGAAGCAATTGCTGATTGATGATTTTCGATTGTTGATTGAAACCCGCGAACTCTGGGATTTTCAATCAGCAATCACGCAATCAACAATGCTTCTACTGATACGGGATCATGCGCTTGACTTTGCGCTTGTCGCCATCGCTGACCAGCGCCGGCGATCCCAAATTGCGTTTGCGTTTCTTACTCTTTGACGTCAGGATGTGACGCAGGTGCGATCGCCCGCGCTTCACCTTTCCCGTCCCGGTTACCTTGAAGCGCTTGGCAGCGCCCTTGTGCGTTTTCAATTTCGGCATAAAACCCTCAAAAAACAGCCGTCAGCTCTCAGCCATCAGCCGTCAGTTTTCACTCTTCTCGCAGGATGTCAGAAGACCGCTCAGGCGAGACTTGTTATGCAGCTTGCAAATTCATTTCTTCTCTACGACGCCGGCTTGGCGACCTGCGCCGACGGAGCGCTGGGCGCACTTTGCGCCGCAGCCTTGTGCTTCTCTTCTCTCTGCTTCTCTTTCTCGCGTTCTTTCTCCGTCTTCTTCGGCGCGAGAATCGCGTGCAGCGTGTTTCCTTCCTGGCGGGGACGGAATTCCACAATGCTGTGCGGCTCCACGTCTTTGATCAGGCGCTCCAGAATCTGGCGGCCAAGGCCAGTACGAGTCATCTCGCGTCCGCGAAAGAAAATGGTCGCCTTAACTTTGTCACCCTCGTCCAGGAACCGCAGCACGTGATTCTTCTTCGTCTCGTAATCGTGGTCGTCCACGTTGATGCGGAACTTGACCTCTTTTACGGTGATCGTCTTCTGGTGCTTCTTGGCTTCGCGCTCTTTCTTTTCCTGCTGGTACAGATACTTCCCATAGTCCATGATGCGGCACACGGGAGGCTGCGCGGTGGGTGAAATCTCAACCAGGTCCAGATTCTTTTCGCGGGCTTTCTTGATGGCTTCGTAAGGCGGCATGATACCAAGCTGCTGCCCCTCGTCATCAATCACGCGGATTTCGCGCGCCCGAATGCGATCGTTGATGCGGATAAAACGTTTATCGATACAGTCCTCCGTGGTCTAAGCGACTGAGAATAAAGAATTATAGCACGAGGATTTGAGGATTCGATGGTGCGCAATGGCGGAAAAGATGGTGTGGCAAGATGGTATTTCACGGCGATGGCGAGTTGCGGCACAATTAGAAGGCGCCCCCCTAGTATCATTCGAGGCGTGAGAGACGGTAACAGGGTGAATCGCTACGAGGACTGAATATGTGCAGAAATATCAAAACTCTTTTCAACTTTGACCCGCCCGTAACGGACGAGGAGGTTCGGGCTGCGTCACTCCAGTTTGTCCGCAAAATCACAGGCTTCAATAAACCGTCCAAGGCCAATGAGGCTGCGTTCCTGGCTGCGGTAGAGGAGGTAACTGCCGTCTCAACTCGACTTTTGCACTCCCTCGAAACCACTGCAGCGCCCAAAAATCGCGAAGAAGAGGCCGCCAAGGCAAAAGCTCGCGCCGCCGAACGATTTGCGAATTAGGGAAAATCCAAGCCACTTGACATTGGCGACTGACGTAGCGGTCTACGGTATGTACGGTATGGTACATTTTAAAAAAATAGGCCATTATATTCCGGAGGCAGGTGCGCCTCCTTTCAATGCATTCTCGTCGCCTCGATGATCGCATACGAGAACTCAGCGATCAGGTTATTCGCGCGTCAAACGAAGAACTGAATGTGCTGCTCCCGAAATTAGTGGCTGCCATCCATGAAAAGATGGAACGGCTGCGGGAACTTGCCGCGAACCGGTTCTTTGTCGGTAGAGCCGTTGCGGAACGGCGAGCTTTGCCGCCCTAAGCGGGGAATTGTCTAGTCAAAGGTAACCCTCCGGGAGGCTTATTTCGCAAGGTCTTGGCCGCGATTTGGTATTTTCCCCTACACACCATAACCGTATTTCCAGTTGACCTTTTATCCATATAGATAAATAATTTCCGGCGAAAGCATCCCTTCATCCGAGGCCTCATGACCCCTGACGAACGCGAACGCATGTCCGTATTGTGTGAACGGATCGCAAAGGAACAAGACCACGATAAATTCGTGAAATTGGTCCAGGAACTGAACGATCTTTTGGATCACAAGGAGCAGCGGCTTGAGGATGATTCCAAGAAGAACTGATGGAACGCAGTTGATCTGTTCCGAACCTGCCAGCGCGGGAATCCGCTTAGGGCGCTTCCCAGTCTACTGAGTAAATATCCTGCGTCCCGGTATCGCGAAGGAGGAGCGGCGCATCGTCCGGGCTGAGGGCGAGTGAACCGCCATATCGACCGGTAGTGGCAAAGGCCTTTAGTTCTGCTACGGTTTCAGTCTTGCGGTCGCTGACGCGGATGCGCACCACCGAATTCTTTCCTCTGGTATCCAAAACATATACATACTGTCCATCGTGGGACCAGTTCAGCCAGCCCAACGATCCATTAGCGAGCTCGCTCCATTTCTGCGTCTTGAGATCAAACAGCAGAAGCTTGGTCGAATCAGCCGAGAAGGCGGAAATGTATCGGCCGTCCGGAGACCACCGTGGCGAAAAATTCCCCTGCGAATCCGGAAGGCTAGAAATTTGGCGGCTAGCTAAATCGAGGACGCGGATCGCGGAGGTAGGATCATTCGATTCGCCCCCGAAAAGGATTTTGCTACCGTCGGGCGACCAATTCGGATCCAACTGTTGCTGGCGATCTTCCGGTAATACGGGTCGAGGGCTGCCGCCGGCAGGGGAGATTTCATAGATGCGCGCAGGCTTCTCGGAACTCACGGCGAACTCGAAAAAGATAATTTTCTTTCCGTCGGGGGACCAGCGGGGCAGCACGACATACATGGGCGGATAGGTAAGTTGCTGGCGTTGGCTGCCGTCCAGTTTGCTTCGCCATAGCGTACCCTCGGGATAAGAAACGTAAGCTACCCACTGGCCGTCTTTCGAGAAGGCAATATATTCCGCGGAGATGCCGCCGAGAAAAGGTGAGAAGCTGCCGGACTTCGACTCGTAGCGCATCAGTTCGCCGCGAAAAATGTGACCGCTCACAAAAAGCTTCTTGCCGTCGCGGCTGGGAAAGGGAGTAGACAGAGTCAGCGGACTGGAAGTCAGTGGAATCGGCTTTGAAGCAGAATGAAACCAGCCCGTTGATTGCGGCAGAACCCAGATTTGTGTATTCGATTGGAAAACAAAATATTTTCCATCCGCCGTCCACCTTCCGCAGCACTCGTCGGGAGGATTGTGTAAGCCGGCAAACAAGCGATGCAAGTTGGTTCCATCTGCCGCGACTTCCCAGGCGAGTTGCTGGCCAAGGGTGCCGACGCTCTCGGTGGTGTCGAAGCGCAGACGAGTCGCATCGGGCGACCATGCGATGTTCTTGATATCGCCTTTCATGGTCAAAAGCTTGTGTGGTTCAGTGCCGTCGGCTTTCGCGACAAAGAGGTCGCTCACGTTGCTGTAGGCCAGCAGTTTGCGATCGGCGGACCATGCGGCCGTTTCCGCCTCGACCTCGGCAAGTCTGCGGGGAGATCCTCCGAGCACGGGCACGCTCCACAGCGGACCGCGCGGCGGCGCACCCTGCCCGTCGACGGCGAGCATTTCCGATCCATCTGGCGACAGGTTTACGGGGACCATGTTCGGCGAAGGCATGATTGCAAGCTTTCTGGGTTCGCCGCCTGCGGTCGACATCTCGGCGACGCTATGACCCGCGAAGCTTCCAGAATCTGCCGCGCCCAAGTCGAGATAGAGCCGCGAGCCGTCGGTCCCGATCAGAGATTTCGGTTGGCCGTCGTGGGTAAGCTGAACGTAGTGCGAAACATGAGGGATGGGCGCGGGCTGCATCCAGAAATAGGCAATCACGGCAGCGATCACTACAACCCCTAAGCCCGTTGCCGCAAAGGCAGTCGTTCGCCTGGCAGTTTCTTTCTTGTTGGGCAGCGTGGCCTGGGCCGAAAATCCTGAACTCGAAAGCTCTTCCAGAGCAAACGCCAAGTCTGACGCCGACTGAAACCGCTGATCTGCATTCTTCTCCAGGCAGCGAAGCACGACTCGCTGCAGGGCCAGCGGCGTTTCCGGCGCCAACCTGGAGATGGGCTCCGGTTGCTCGTTCAGGATCGCACTCATGGTGTCGGCCGAGGTAGGCCGCTCAAAGGTCCGCTTCCCCATGACCATTTCGTACAGAATGGCGCCGAACGCAAAAATGTCGGTGCGATAATCCGTCGTCAGTCCCCGCACTTGTTCGGGAGACATGTAGCCGACGGTTCCCATGGCGACCCCCTGCATGGTTACCGTGGGCGGCATCGTCATCACTGACTCTTTCGGTTGCGTCAGCTTGGCCAAACCGAAATCGAGAATCTTGATGCGGCCCTCTTTGGTGATAAACACGTTGTCGGGTTTGAGATCGCGGTGGACGATTCCTTTTAAATGAGCAGCCGCAAGGCCGCGCGCGAGTTGGACGCCATAATCAATCACTTTGTCCAGAGGCAGCGGAGCGCGCCTCACGGCCTCCCCCAAAGTTTTGCCTTCCAGAAGTTCCGACACCAGATAGGACACGCCGGCATAAGTTCCCATCTGGTAGACCGCAAGAATGTTGGGATGATTCAGCGCGGCGGCGGCCTTTGCTTCAACTTCGAAGCGTTGCAACCGCTGCGGATCGGAAGCAACCAGCTCCGGAAGAATCTTGATGGCGACGTCGCGCTCGAGTCGAGTATCGCGCGCGCGATACACCTCGCCCATGCTGCCTGCGCCGAGTGGCGAGAGAATTTCATACTGACTGAGACGAGTGCCAGCAGCGAGAGTCATGGGCGCGCCCATTATAAGCCCGAAATTGACCTATCTCACGATCCGCTAAGCTCGGTCTTCCGAGATCCTCCCTGCCAGCGCTCCATCTTCGACGTCTTCAATTCGGGCTCGTAGCCAGCGATTTGGTCGGTGCGAGCCCCGCAAACGGAGTTTCAGGTAATTGTCGGTCAGGGCTTCGGTGAATTCACCGGTAGCACCGGTGCCGATGGCATTCAGGGTGATTGCTTCGACCTCACATCCGATGAAGCTGCGCATGAAGGCAAACTTTTTTTGTGAAGCCACTTCCCGCAGGATTTTATTGCGCTCGCGCGCCAAATGCACCGGCACTTGATGCGACATCTCGGCAGCGGGAGTTCCGGGACGCGCCGAATAAGTGAAGACGTGCAGGTAGGTAAAGGGCAGGTCTTCGATCATGCGGCGCGTGGCTTCGAACTCGGCGTCGGTTTCACCGGGGAATCCAACCATTACGTCAGCGCCAATAGCGGCGGTGGGCATGGCGGCGCGAATTTTTTCGACCTTCTCGCGATAGTGCCACGGACGATACTTGCGATGCATGCGCCGCAGCACCGCGTCGCTGCCGGACTGCAATGGAACGTGGGCATGCTTGGCAATGCGCGCCTCTGCAGCGACCAGTGAAATCAGTTCGTCGGTCCAATCCATCGGTTCGACGGACGAGATGCGGAGTTTCTCCAGCTTGGTGGCAAAGAGGATGGCGCGGATGAGGACCTCCAGAGTCGGCTTCCGGCTTTCGGCTCCCGGCTTCCGGAAGACATCTTCGGAACTCGGGTTGGAAGTGCGTAGGCCGGATAGCGGAAAGCGGAAGCCGTTCAAATCTCGTCCCCATCGTCCAAGAGTGATTCCGCTGATGACTACTTCGCGGTAGCCGGAGTCGACCAGGCCGTTCACTTCGCTCAAAATTCGCTCGAGGGAAAGCGAGCGGCTGTGGCCGCGCACAGAAGGGATCACGCAGAAGGAGCAGCGATTGTCGCAGCCGTCCTGCACTTTGAGATTGGGCCGAGTCCGTTCGTTGGCGGCATCGAAGACGGGGGCTGCTAACAGTTCGGTGTGCGCGAAAATGTCAGAGACGAAAATCGGGCTTCCGGCTCCCGGCTCTCGGCTTCCGGACAGAGTGGTCAGTGTGGTCAGAGGGACGAAGGCTCGGGCTAAAGCCACTGGAGAGGAAAGAATCTCACCGTCCCCGGAGTGTGCCTGATAGCCGGTGCCGTCCCTTCGGGACTCGGATACATTGGCTGCTTCTCCCGGCACTGTCGTGCCGGGCTTTCCCATTCCGCCGCTTCGCGGCTGGAGTCTGGCGGGGTGGCATTCGGATTCGAGAGCGGATCCGGCGGTGGTTACGATTTCGGCTAGTGCGTGCTTGTGGGAGTTGCCGATGACTAGGGTCACGCCGGGGAGAGCAGCGATTTCCTCTGGGGCACGCTGGGCGTAGCAGCCGGTGACTACGATTTGTGCTTGCGGATTTTGACGGCGTACGCGGCGGATGGCGGCGCGGGCGTCATGGTCGGCGCCTGCAGTCACGGTGCAGGTGTTCATTACTACCACGGAGGCTTGGGCGGGAGTGGAGGCGCGGGACATGCCGCGCTCTTCGAACTGACGTTCGAGGGCGGCACCGTCGGCTTGAGTTGCGCGGCAGCCGAAGTTTTCGATGTGGTATCCGGACACCTGATTATGTTAGCGCATTGCGTCCGGGGAAATCCCCACTTCTCGCAAAAAGCCGCGAGAAGTGGGGCACCCGGGAAAACAAAATTGAAGGCGAGGGCAAGGTTAGAGCCAGGGGCAAGGGCAAATCGAAGTCAAAAGGCAAAAGTCAAAAGGCAAAAGTCAAAACGCAAAAGTCAAAACGCAAAAGTCAAAACGCAAAACCAGAGTCAAAGGCAGGCGGGCGAGGGCGCCCGATCCACATTTGAGCTCGATGGGCACACTTCGGGCTTGGCTCGCGGTCACTTCACGCGGCAGGGCGAATCAGGCGCTCGCGGCCGTCCTTCGCGACTGGAAGCATTCCCGGCAAAAAACAGGGCGGCCTTGCGTAGGGCGGAAAGGAACGGTGGTTTGTTTTCCGCATCCCGAGCAGGTGGCCTGAGTCTCAACCTTGGTATAGCGGTAAGCTTGTCCGGGTGCGGGGGGCGCGCCCAGGACCGAGACCCGCTTAGTCTTGCAAGCTTTGCAACGCTTGGGTTCGTTCTTGAACTGCTTATCGTGAAAGAAAAGCTGTTCCCCGGCAGTGAAAATGAAATCACTCCCACAGTCGATACATTTCAGCACCTTGTCCTGAAATTCCATTGAGGATGGCTCCCTTCAGCCCGTTTCCGCGCGCCCACCCGCGGGGAAAGAACTGCGGTGGTACACCGAAAAAACAGGTCCTGCAACTCCCCCTCTTGTAATGCCCCTTGGACTCGGCCCGCCACGCACCCCAGGAGGGGGCGTGGGTACTGACTTTATCGCTTTATGCCGGAAGAATGATGAGTATGAACTCCCTGCTGCAGCTCGAGATGGTGGGGGCCAGATCGAGCAGAGCCGCCCCGGGACGGAGCGGCCCTTTACTGCGTCAATCCTGTTCTTTACGTGTTTTTTTACGAGCCCGCTTGCGTGCGAGAGCCGCCTTTACTCGCTTCTTCTCGCCTGGCTTCAGGTAAAAGGAGTGGCGCTTGACCTCCTTGATAATGTCTTCCTGTTGCACCTTGCGCTTGAAGCGGCGGAGAGCGTTCTCGAGGGATTCACCCTCTTGAAGTCGAACTTCTGCCAAACTGACACACCCCCAAACCCGTCCGGATGGACCGAATAGTTATTACAAGGATTCCACGCTAAGTCAAGTGAAAGTGGGGGAATTTGGGCGAAAAAGGGCCAAAATTGAACTGGGATTCATTTTGAGACAATTTCCAAGCACCGTAGAATGCCCCTTTTCGAGCGAGTTTGCAGATTTCTGCAGATCGCGGGGATTGATGGTTGAAAAATTCGAGAAATAACTACCTCAGCGATCGGGAGTCTGGCGAAGGGAAAGGTCCGCGCTAGGGGACAGGGCTAGAAAGAACAAAAATATCGCCGCAGGCCAGAGTTGTAGGAAGAGACGGCTTAGCGAAAAACGCAGATGCCAGTAGATGTCGTACGGCGTAATCAGGTAGACGACGAAATATCCGGCGAGAGTGAGGGTCAGAACGAAAACCGAAGAGCGCAGGCTCAGCGCGGGCTTTCTGTCGGCTGGGTCTCTTACTGCCAAATAAAACCCGATCAAGGCGAGCGTGCCCGGAATCAGCGCCCAGTCTCCGAAGCGCAAAAATCCTTTTCCATACCACTTGAGGATGGCCCAATAACGGCTTGGGTCGAGCAGTCGATGAAGGCTTGTCGCCGAATCCGAGAAGAGATCGCCGGGAGGCGCGAAATGTTTAAACCAGGCAATCAAGAGGAGTCCCGGCGCGACGGCGGCGAAAACAGTTGCGAACGCAATCCAGCTGTCACGCTGGCGTTCGCGCTCGCGAGGAAAGGCCTCGACGAGAATTTTCGGCCGCAGAAGCATCAGGAAACGCGCGGCGAAGATTGAACACAGAAAGAGAAGGCCTTCGTTCTTGGTCCAGGCGGCAAAGGCGGCGGCGATACCGGCGCCGACGAGCAGGCGGCGAGATCCGGAAAAATTCGTGGAACGATCGTCATGAAGACAGAGCAGCGCGATCGTGGTCAATACGAAAAACGATAGGGGAACATCAGCGTACTGTGACGCTGCCTGTTCGATGAAGAAAGGAGTAGCTACCAGTGCGAGGGCACCCAACATGGCAGGAATACGGCCGCGAAGGATGCAGAGAGCGGAGAATAAGACTCCGACCG
The DNA here is from genome assembly GCA_963708335.1 of uncultured Acidobacteriaceae bacterium. GTDB lineage: Bacteria > Acidobacteriota > Terriglobia > Terriglobales > Acidobacteriaceae > Sulfotelmatobacter. Next base: position 2,538,858 of record OY970205.1, read on the forward strand.
TAGAGAACGCGAAAAGCAGGCCAATAACGGCGGGGACTAGCGGGTCGTCGTGGCCAACGTAAGTCCAGACGTGCGCAATTGCGCCAGGAAGAAGCAGCGGGTAGTCGGGATGAGACCAGGGGAGGAGCGTGCTGAAGCCGTCGCGCCAGCGGGACGCGCCCAGAAACAGAAAGCGGGCGTGAAGGTTCCAGATGGCGAAGGCGTCCCATCCGTCGCCGTGAGGATGGGCCCGCACGCGCTCGACCGCAGAATAGGCGGCCACGCCCAGAGCGACGCTGAATGCGGAGGCGAGCAGGCGATGAAGCCTGGGTGGGCAGCCGATTGCTGCTGGTGCGCAAGAAACGGTGGGATTGGCGCGAACTCGGAACAGCATCGCGGCTCCCAGAAGCAGGGCGAACACTGCACCGTCGACCGCGATCAGATTCGTGACGCTGAAGACACGACAGAGTACGAATATAACGGAGAATATCCCGAGGCCGTAACCCGTCGACATCGACACGCGCAACAGCAGGCCTGAGGCGAAGGGAGCGACTCGCGAGGCTGTCAGGCTGGCGATCGCAAATCCCGAGCCGACGCAAAGAAATGCAGCCAGCGCGACTGGCATTTATCGTGTGTCCTTGTCGGCGAAGAGCAGGACGCCATTGCCGAAATCCTTCACGAGTTGCAGATGGTCTGGCGGAACGGCTGGCGGGGAATTCGAAAAGTTGCCGACCACCAGCGGATGATTTGACGAATGGTCGACGATCAACGGAGCCAGCGCGTATTGCGTGAGATAGTAGTCGGCGGGACTGCCGGAGTTGCCGATGTAGCCGACGATTCCCTGTCGCGGTAACACCGGTTTCAGGGCGGCGAAACGCTGGTCGGAGCCAGGCCCGACAGCGTCGGCATACGGACGGCTGGGGCTAGGCGCATCGCTCAGAATTCGCACCGTGGACAGCAGGCAACAGAAGATGAATGCGGAAGTTGCGATCGTGATTTTTCTTGTTGAGGTTGGATGCGATTGTTGCATGCGTGAGCGCTAAAAGGTGCATTATACGTCGGGATATTGGGGTCCAGGGCACGAGATCGGGAATTGAGAATCGCGTTCTTGGACGGAAAATTTCTGCCGGCAGTTCACAAATCAAGGTCTCCACCCTGTTTCTCCAAAAAACGGAGAGACAAGAATTGGGTACCGGGTGGACAATCAGGCGCGCATCGCATTACATCTGAGAGAGGAAGGCGGAGATATGAGTAAGTACGAAATTCAAAGTACGCGCGGGGCGCCGCCGCAGGGCGCGTACTCCCAGGGATGGCGGGCAGGAGACTTTGTTTTCGTGACCGGCACCGGGCCGAACGACCCTGTCACGGGACGACTGGTGGGCGATACCATCGAACAGCAGACCGAGCAGACGATCGAAAACATGTCGGCCATTCTCGCTGCGGACGGGGCTTCGCTGCACGACGTGGTCAAAGTTACAGTACACCTGAGCGACACCAGCCTTTTCGCGCGTTATAACGCAGTTTATGCTGCGCGCTTTGCGAAGCCTTATCCAGTACGCACAACTGTCGGCAGCAATCTTGGACATTCGCCCGGCATGCTGGTCGAAATGGATTGCATTGCCTATGTCGGGAACAAGAAAACCAAGAGCAAGAAGAAGACTGCGCGCAAAAAGCGGTAGTCTCGGATCAGGCAACTTCGACCGAGCAAGGCGGCTGCAGCGTGCATTTTGCGCCTCTTTTCCGATACATTAGTTATTTCCCATGCTCGATCTGAATTTCGTTCGCGAAAATCTGCCCCTAGTGGAAGAGAAACTGCGCCAGCGCGGCATGGATCCGGCTGCCGTGCTGAAAGATTTCCGCGACATTGACACGCAACGGCGCCATGCCATTACCGAGGCCGAGACCAGCAAGGCTCAGCGCAACAAAGCCTCCGAAGAAATCGCAAAATTAAAGAAGAGCGGCCAGGACGCCAGCGGCGCCATGGCGCAAACCAAGGACCTGCGAGAGAAGATTCAGACGCTGGAGAAAACCGCAGCCGACCTCGACGCGCGCCTGCGCGACATTCTCGCCGGAATTCCGAACCTGCCGCATGCCAGCGTTCCTGTCGGCCACAGCGCCGAGCAGAATGTGGAAATTCGCCGCTGGGGCGCGCCGCCTAAATTTGAATTCACTCCGAAGGCGCACTGGGACTTGGGCGCGGAACTCGGAATCCTCGATCTGGAACGCGCCGTAAAGCTGACGGGCGCGCGCTTCGCCGTGTACTGGGACTTGGGTGCGAAACTGGAGCGGGCGCTGATGAATTTCATGCTCGACCTGCATACGCGTCAGCATGGCTATACCGAGGTTCTGCCGCCCTACCTGGTAAATTCCGACTCGATGTATGGCACGGGGCAGTTGCCGAAGTTTGCCGCTGATTCTTTTCGCGTGCCGCATGGCGATAAAGATCTCTGGCTCATTCCCACCGCGGAGGTTCCGGTCACGAATCTTTATCGCGATGAAGTGCTCGAGCAAGCCCGGCTGCCGATCTCTCTCACCGCTTATACTCCGTGCTTCCGCAGCGAGGCCGGATCTTACGGAAAAGATGTGCGCGGGATTATCCGTCAGCATCAGTTTCAGAAAGTAGAGTTGGTCAAGTTCACGCGGCCGGACAATTCTTATGATGAGCACGAAAAACTAACCCACGATGCGGAAGAAGTTTTGCAGAAACTCGGCCTGCATTATCGCGTGGTGACGTTGTGCACTGGTGACATGGGAGCAGCCTCTGCCAAGACGTATGACATTGAGGTCTGGCTGCCGGGACAACAACTGTTTCGTGAGATTTCGTCGTGCTCGAATTTTGAAGCGTACCAGGCGCGGCGCGCCAACATTCGCTACCGTCCGGAAGGCAAGAACAAGACGGAATTTGTACATACATTGAACGGCAGCGGCCTCGCCGTCGGCCGCACCTGGGTCGCGATTGTTGAGAACTACCAACAAGCCGACGGAAGCGTGGCGATTCCCGAAGCGTTGCGGCCGTACATCGGCGCGGAAAGAATTACGCCGAAAAAATTCTAGTATCCAGGGCGTCCCGCCGCTGCTAGTCGGCTTCCGGAAGCGGGCCGTAGCGACCGAGTGCTAGGAGCCAGACCCAGGAGCGAGTAGACTTGCAAAGAGCAGAACTGACGACCACGGCGCCCAGTGCGTCCCTGCCCATGAACGCCCTCTGGCGAACAATTCGCGGATACATTCTGTGGCAGTACGAGCGGGGCACGCTGCATTACGACATCATGGTCACGCTGATTCTGATTTTTATTCTGTTCTCGCCGCGCGTGATTAACTTCAACGACAAACCCATCGCCCGGAATCCGCATCCGACTGAAGTAGTTGTAACCTCCGATGCCGAGGGCCGGCTCGTCTACCAGGTTGCGGCCAGCGCGGTTTCGCCGGGCGACGACCAGACAGTTCGCGATCAGTTGTTGCGCATCATCGAACCGATCTCGGGGGCGGTCTCGATTGTGAGTTACGAGCGTGTCTCCGATGGCAAAGGCAAGCTTCAGAGTTACAAAGTCTTAGCCCAGCGCGAGTAGCACCAGCACTTCGAACGCGCGATTCATAAAGAAAGTGTGGATGAAAACCCTCTCGTTTGTCCTTACTGCCGCGATCGCTTTCAGTACTCTCGGCTTTACCTCTCCGCCGCAGGAGAAACCCGCCGACTCGGCCGCCCTCGATTCTGTTCTGAAAACGATGGACACGGCGGCCGCGAATTTCCACACTACGCAGGCGGACTTTGAGTGGGATTCCTACGAAAAAGTTATCAACGAGGTCGATGAAGTTCAGACCGGCACCATCTATTTCCGGCGCGCGGGCAAAGACATCGAAATGATGGCGGAAGTCAAAATGGCCGGGCCCGATCTGAAAAACCTGAAGCCGGAACGCAAATACGTGCTCTACAGTGGCGGCAAGATTTCGATCTATCAACCGAAGATCGAGCAGGTCACCGTCTACGACTTGGGCAAGAATCGCGTGGATTTAGAGAGTTACGTAGTCCTCGGCTTTGGCGGGAGCGGGCGCGACTTGGCGAAGTCATTCGACGTCAGCTACGTTGGACCCGAGACCATTGACGGCGTGGCCACCGCTCAGTTGCAACTCATTCCCAAGTCGGAGAAGGTGCGGAATAATTACAACAAGATTCTGCTGTGGATCGATCTGAACAAAGGGATTTCGGTGCAACAACAATTTTTTTCGCCACAGGGAGACTACCGGCTGACCAAATACAGCTCCATTCAGCTAAATGAAAAAAAGATTCCGGATGAGGTTTTCAAACTCAAGACAACAAGCAAGACGAAAACTATTTCACCTAAGGGTTAAGTTGTTGAATTTAAAGATCAAGAAGGTGTGCTGAGAATTGCAGTTTGGGAGCTATACTGGCCCCACCTTCAGTTGGATTCATTCATGGCCAAGGTTTTTACGATCACTGTCCCCCCGAAACTGGGCAATAAGCGCCGGGAGCGTAGTTCCGATCCGCGTTATGTGGACGGCCAGCGCTTGCTGGTCGAAGCGATGAAGTATCTGGCGCAAGCCGACCCGATCAAGAACCGCACCGCAATCGAGTTCCTCTCCGAACACGTGCGCACCCGCTTCCGCATGAGCGACTCGCCGCTGGGGTAAGGCGGTCCCACGTCTTCGATCCACGCAATCAGCCAGAAAAGAAAGGGGCGGCTTTCTCCGCCCCCGTTTTGACCAACCCTGCCCGCCTCAGAACGTAAAGCGCAGGGCAAACTCCATGAGCCGCGGCTTGTTCAGAGTATTCAGAAATACGCCGAAGGCACCCGCCGTTGCCAGGCTGTTATTGCCCTGGAATTGCATCTGGCCCACGTCAAAGCGAGCAGTGTTGGTCACGTTGAACGCCTCCCAACGGAAGGTCAGATCTTTTCCCTCACGAATCGTCCACGTCTTCGCCAGACTCGCGTCAATGTCGAAGGCTCCAGGGCCGCGTAGATTGTTGCGCTGTCCGGATTCTCCGGCGAGGGCGAGACGGAAGCTCTGACTGGCTGATGAAGGATCCTGAAAGACGTCAGGCTCGGGAGTCTGCCCTGGAGTAGGCGGAACTACGAATTGACCAGTCTTTGGTTTCGGACCGCTCAGGATAGCGGCCGAGGACAACTGCCAATCCGTGGACCAGAAGCCCAACCCTGGTTCAACCGTAAACGGGAAGCCGCTGGACCACCGCCACAAACCTGCGAACTGCCATCCTCCAACGATCGCGTTCATCGCGGTACCCATATTTCCGCCGAATTGCTTGCCGCGGCCTACGGGTAAGTCGTAAACCCAGTTTGCATTGATCTGGTGAGTGTTGTCGAAGTCCGAAACGGCGCGCAATTGGTTGGGCGACCACGCATTGATGATCTGACTGGCGAAGCCGCCGCCCTCAAATTCATTGATACGCTCAGCATTGGATCCCACATCGATGGACTTGGAATACGTATAGTTAAAATCGAAAGTGAGGCCGCTGGACATCTGCTTGCGAAGGCTGACCTGTAAGCCGTTGTAAGCACTGTTGCCAACGCTCCGCCAAGCGTAGAGTGACGACCACTGGCTGTCATAAAAGTTAAGCGGCTGCCCGCCAGCGGGCTGTCCCGCCAGTTGTGCACATGCGGGCAGGCAATCTAGATCAGCAACAAACAACCCCGTAGTTTCATTACCCACATAACAGGAGTACATGTCGTACATTGCTTGCGTGGCAGTGTAGTTTGTGGCGTTTACATTGTTGCCGGGAGCACAACCCAAGTTTCCGTTAGAGCCCGGAGGTCCGAAGCCCAAATTGCCCGCTGCGGCAGGGAAGAGGTTTTCCCAATACGGAATCGGACCTAGACTTGTGATCGGCGTACCCGCAACGGCGGCCCGGCCCAGGGCCTGAGCTGCTGAGAAATAATCGGTGTGCGACTTCGGATCAACTATGTCCAAGGGCATTGCCATGTCTTCCTCTTGGAGGAGGCGATGCGCGAAACGACCTACATAGGCAGCTTCCAGCACGAACCCGTGAGGCATTTCGCGCGTGATGCTGAGGTTGTATACCTCCGAGTAAGGTGTCTTGAGCTTGTCGTCCAAACCCCATGTGATCGCGAAACCGCCATTTTGATCGGCCGTCGGAGGAACCGCAGGGAAGCCTGGGGCCGGCGGTGGGGGAAGTGTGCTGCACGGCGGTGCGCTGCTACAGGCTCCGGATAGCGTAGGAATTACGTTTATATTTGGTGTCGCGAACCGTGGGGTATTATCCACGTCCTGAGTGGCCGCAGGATTATCAATTAGGGTCGTCAATCCGAACGAGCCCTGCCGGTCGAAGGTATTCACGATACCTTCCCCAAAGTGGTCGTAATAGATGCCCGCACCCGCGCGAATGGAAGTCTTGCCTGGCCCGCCAGTCAGCTTTCTCATCCAACCACCACCTGCTGAAGGGCTCCAAGCCACTGCAAATCGAGGAGCGAGATCCTTATAGTCCCAAGCCCAATAGGGGGCCTTCCCGTTCGCCTGGCCCGAGATATTAAGTCCAATCGTGGGATCGTAGGTTTGGCCTGCCAACATCGCCTGCTCGCGCCGCTTGAAGAACTGATTCAAGCTCACATCTGGCGCAATCTGGTTGCCATGTGATTCGTAAGGCGGTTGCAGCAGGGTGTACCGCAGGCCCGCAGTTAAAGTCAGGGTCGGCTTCACCCTCCAACTATCTTGTATGTACCATTCACCTTCGTGAGCGCGGAAGTTACGCGAGATAAAACTGCCTGCCGGAATTAGCGTCCCCGTCTTGTCCTGGTTGTACTCGCCTTGAGCGAAGGGAACGAGTCCGGTGATCGCAGCCGTGGGCAAATCGTACGATTGACCGAAGCTGGATGCCACAGATGGAAAGCCAAAGGCCCCCGGATCCAAGCTGCTTCCGGTATTCGCAATAGCAGCGTTATCAAGCCAGGAAACATTGGTCTGGCCATAGTTAAACGAGGATCCGTTGCCGACTCGGCCGTCATTGACGACGCGAAGATTTGCGCCGAATTGCAGGCTGTGTTTGCCCTTCGTCCATGTCATGTCGTCTACGAAATTATGCACGGGGATGATAGAGCGCACAGTCGACGTTTGACCGGTTAGATCGTCCATGCCACGGAAATTTACGTACTGCTGTGTCTGCAGGCCCACTTGGTCGAGGCCCTGACGGATATAACCGTAGCGGAAATTATTGATCAGGTTGCTGTGCAGAAGAGCGGTATAGCCAACGGCAATTCCCTTATTATTACTAAATGTCGTTACATCCGGCGCATCTCCAGGAAACTGTGGTCCGTTGCTCGTCAGCCCGGCAATGTGATCGCTTTGCAGGTTTCCACGTACAAAGATGCGATGGCTTCCATCTCGCGTCAGGTTATAGTCGAGCCTGATGATAGAGGTATTCAGTTTTGCCGGCGCCGGGGCGGTGAATTGAAACCCTCGGAAATTAAAACCATCACCAACAACGTCGGTGTTGGGGTGCGGATATTGTTGGAATATCTGCATCACTGCCGGGTTGGCGCCAGGCCCCAAGGGACAAGTGCCGCCTCCGCCAAAACCGGGGGTTGTGCTGCAATTCGGATCCATGCTGGCCAGGTCAGTCGGTGACAGCCTGACGACGCTACCGTCATCCGCTATGTAACTCACAAAACCATTCCGGAGATCGTCGCTCGGGACGATGCGCGTAACAATCGTATCCTCTCGGCGTCGTTCGCCCTCATAACTGGCAAAAAAGAAAAAGCGATCCTTGATGACAGGTCCACCAAAAGAGGCGCCGAAAGTGTGGCGCAGCACGCGGACCGGGCTGTTAGGTTGACCAGACGCCAGCTGCGAGGCCTTGATAAGCGGGTCATTAGCAGTAGTGAACGTGGGACGCTCGTAATCGAACAGAGAGCCGTGGAACTTGTTGCTGCCGCTCTTGGTGACGAGCACAACCTGCGCGCCGGAAGCGCGCCCCTCATCGGCCGTGCCGCCCGCCGTCGTTACGCGGAATTCCTGCAGAGAGTCAAGGGTTGCACGAAACACACCCTGAAAAGCATTTCCTGAGATAGGATCGTTGTCATCAACCCCGTCAATGGTGATGTTGGCCTGATCGCTGCGCCCACCGGCAACCGATCCGCTCCTACTATCGATCGTAGAATCCAGGGACTGTGAATTGCCGGTATATGCGACGCCCGGTTGAAGGCTAAGGATGCCCGCCGGGTCGCGGCCCTCAAACGGCAGACTTAAAACCTGCTCCGTGTTGAACGCGTGACCCATGCTGGCATCTTGAGTATTGACCAGTGGCGCCGTGCCGCTTACCTCGACGACCTCAGTCGCTCCCCTGACCTGCATCGCAAAGTCGAGGGTCGCCGGCTGGTTCACGAGCAGGGAGACATTATTCTGCTTGAGTGTGGCAAACCCAGCTACAGTCACAGTCACGACGTATGTTGCGGGAGGAATCTCGACAAACTGGTACACACCATCGTTGGCCGATTTCGTGGTTCGGGAAAATCCGGTGGACGGGTTACTGAGAATGACCGTGGCACCCTGTAATACAGCGCCCTTGGGATCGGTGACCGTGCCCCGGAGGGACGACGTTGCCGTCTGACCTCCGAGCAGAGTACTAAAGGAAAGGACAGAAACAACCAACACGATAGCTGCACGTGAGCTAGAACGCATAGAAAACTCCCCTCGCCCGTGAACAGGCGTCGATTTTCTACATAACGTTTTGCCCAGGAAATTTTTGAACTAAATGGAGACCCTGGGGGAACTGATGGGGCGCTATTGTGCTACGACGAAACCCAAACATTCAAGTCGAATTTGTAAATTTTATGTCTCGGGTGAAACGTTTCAATAGGGCTTTCGGCAAGGCTTGTGCTGGTATGAATTTTTATCCACGCCGGTGGAAGAGGGCGGAGGCTAGAACTATCACAATCGGATAGCATTCCAAGGTGTAACGCGGTTCGGGATTTTCAAGGCTGCCGAGGAAGGTGGAGCGCAGCAGTAGAAATAAAACGAATAGGCCGATGCCGAAAAATTCGCGCGCTCGCACCAGTCCGGCAAGCGCCATTAGGACATACGCCAGGTTCACCAGTCCAAACCCCAGGCTGACCGCGAGCCAGCGGCGGTCGTCGTTGAACTCCCACCAGCGCGGGTCCGAGGGAAACAGTTCGGTGCGCGGGCGCAGCCACATGTCGGCGATGCGTAGTGCCGGAAGCCAAACGTAATAGCGAAGCGGCGCGGCGTGAATCCTCTCTGCCGCTAGACTTGCGAAGCGGGCATCGAGTTCCGGAGTCATATCGTGATCGCGGTTGTAATCGGCAAAAAGCTCGGCAGTTTCCTGGCGCTGTTGCGCGGAATCGAATGCGCGACGCGGCAAACGTGTAGCGTCGATGTCCGCGCCCGGCACGTTCCAGTAAATCTCCTGCACCGAAACATAATCCAGGATCCAAGTCTTGACCCAACGGTTGAAGCCGTCCATGACTACGTCGTCGGAATCGGTGGCATAGCGCGGTGCCAGCGGTTCGAAGCGGTGGAGAGTGTGCAGATTGCGCAGCGTCCAGGGAACGAGCGGAGCAAGCGCGCCCGTGGCGACCAACACGCCCGCCCAAAAGATGGTGCGCGCTCGAAAGCGCGCTTCGGTTCCGCTTGCCCGCAGGCTTTTCGCGAGCAGCCACAGGAGATATGTACCGATTGCCGCCAGCAATATTCCGCCGTCGGGACGAAGCAAGATTGTTGCCCCCACCGACAACCCGCACCCCAGCCAGATTGATAGGAGACGAGTGGGTGGTCCGCTTGTACCCACGCCAAGCGCGCGAAAAGCGAGGTCGAGAGCTAAGGCAGTAAAGAAGATCTCCAGCGTCTCGGTTAGAGCGGCCGCGGCGTAGTTCGCCAGAAACGGACACAGCGCCGCCAGCAGAAACGCAGCCTGAGCGGCTCTCTCAGAAAACAAGCGTCGGGAGAGGTCAGCGATAAGGAGGCAAGTCGCCAGGTCGATCAGCACCTGCACAATCAAGACTGCCCGAAAATTTCCGACTCCAAACAAGGCGAAGATCGCCGCCAGAAATGCAGGATATCCTGGAAGACGAGAAAGCGTAGGCGTGATTACGTTGGAGTTGGTGATCCCGTAAATGCCGTGCCGAAGCCAGTTCTGGGCGATGTCGGCGTAGAAGCGGGAATCGTCCACCACGGCCGGAAAATAGGCCACCAAGAACCCGCGCAGAGCCAGGGCCGCCAGACTGCCCGCCACAAAGAACCGCGCTTTTTTTTGCAGGAATTCGCGCACGCTCGCGCCCGTTCAGGCGCGCTGCGAATCATAGCGCGTTTGCAGCAATCCCGGAGACAGGAAAATGCATCTTAAGACTCAGCGCAGCTAATCTCACCCTGCCTCGTCTAGAATTGACCGCGTGCCGCTCGCGGCATACGATGAACATCGTCCCCCATGGTTGAGCCAGTTTTTTATGATCCTCGACGCGCCCGATGGAAACGCCTGCGGCGGCTGGTCGACGTAACTGCGGTCTTTCTTTCCGCGTTAATCATTTTCTTCGTTTATACGGCTCTGCGGGATGAGCCGCTGCCCGAATTGCTTTTTTCCCCGCAGAAGCGCGCCTTCAAGGCCCTCAAAGAAGGCGAAAAAGAAAAGACTCGGGAGCGCCAGAAAAAACTGGTGGCCCGCTCTCACCGCAAAACCAAACTGGCCGCCTCGCAGGTGACTCTCAATCAGGGAGAAGGAATTCGCGCGGCTTTCTATGTGCCTTGGGACGCGGCTAGCTTCTCCTCTCTGCGCTCTTATGCGCGCCAGATCGATCTTCTTTATCCAGACTGGCTGCACGTGCTCACGCCCGACGGACGGCTGCAGAGTATCGATGAGCAAACTGGGAAATATTTTGACGTCGTGCAGGGCAGCACCGTCCTTTCCGTCGACGACCGCGTGATGCCGTTTCTAAAAACGGAAGACCCTGGGATGGAAGTATTTCCCATGGTGAATAATTTTGACGGCAAGGACTGGTCGGGCGACGTCACCGGCTTCCTGAATAATCCCGACGCCCGGGCACTTTTCCGGCGTCAAATTTCGCAGTTTCTTTCTTCCGGTCGCTACCGCGGACTGATGATCGACTTCGAGGCTTTTCCTGCGAGCGGCCAGCCGGGTTATGTTGCGCTGTTGAAAGAATTGTCTGGGGATTTGCATGGCCGTGGCATGAAACTCTATGTCGCGGTGCCTCCGCATAACGATGAGTTCAACTATCCGGCAATCGCGGCGGCGGCCGATGGCGTGGTCTTGATGAACTACGACGAGCATTTCCCCGGCGCTGCGTCCGGCCCGGTTGCGTCGCAAGACTGGTTCGTGCAGAACCTTACTTTCGCCAAAACCGTCATCCCTCAGGACAAAATTATTTGCGCCATTGCCAACTACGGTTACGACTGGATACTGAGACCCAAGAGGGGGAATCAGCATCCGGAGCTTCACGACAGCTCAGTTAGTGTTCAAGAGGCATGGCTGGAGGCGCGTGATTCCGACGAAGACGTCAATTTCGATGACGATGCCATGAACCCGCATTTCAGCTACCTGGATGAGAACAGCCTTCGGCACGACGTGTGGTTCGTCGACGGAGTAACCGCGCTCAATCATATGCGTGCCGCGCAGACGCTGGGCATCCAAACCTTCGCTCTGTGGCGCCTGGGCAGCGAAGACCGTTCGCTCTGGCGGGTGTGGGATGCGCCCGGAGATGTGGGGGCGGTCGATAAGCTGAAAGATGTTCCGCCCGGAGCCGACGTCGACATGGAAGGGCAGGGCGAAATACTCCGCATCGAAGACAAACCTGCGCATGGAACTCGTGATCTGACGGTCGATGCCAATAGCCATCTCGTCACCGACGAAGTTTTTCAGAACCTGCCCGAGCCTTACCGCGTGGGGCGTTATGGCTACAGTCCGAATAAAATTGCTCTGACCTTTGACGACGGCCCCGATCCGGATTGGACTCCTAAAATTCTTGACGTGCTCAAGCAGAAGCACGCCACTGCCACTTTCTTTCTAATTGGAATCCAGGCGGACAAGTTCTCCAGCCTCGCCAAGCGCGTTTACCGCGAAGGCAACACCATTGGGAACCACACCTTCACGCATCCCGACGTCACCAACATTTCCACCGCGTACATGAAAGTGGAGTTAAATCTGACCGAACGTCTTTTCGCCAGCCTGTTGGGCGTGCGCACTACGTTGATGCGCCCACCCTACGCGATTGATGAAGAGCCCGACACCGCCGACCAGGTGCGGCCACTCGAGATTCCCCAGGAAATGGGCTACATCACGGTGGGCAATCGCATTGATCCCGACGACTGGAGCGGAAGCCCCTCGGCCGAGAAAATTTCGTCCTACGTGCTTTCGCATCTGCCACCCTGCCGTCAGGAAGATTTGCGCTGCGGCAATGTCGTGCTGCTGCACGATGGCGGCGGAAACCGCAGCGAGACGGTGCGCGCTCTGCCCATGATCATTGACGGAATTCGCGCGCGCGGCTATGAGATTGCGCCGGTCTATGAACTGTTGGGGAAAACTCGCGCAGACGTCATGGCGCCATTACCCCGCGGCGAGCTGTGGGCGGCTCGCCTGGATCGGCTCGGCTTCTGGCTGTTCGATGCCAGTATCGTCGCCATCACCTGGATCTTCCTGGTGGGCGACCTGCTGATGACGGGACGCCTCATCTTCATTGGCACAGCGGCGGTGTATGACCGAGTGCGCGAGAAGATTTTCGGCAAGCCCGCAGAGATCGCCTCTTACAAACCGAAGGTGGCGGTGTTGATTCCGGCATACAACGAAGAAAAAGTGATTGAGCGAACCGTGCGGGCTGCGCTCAACTCGAACTATCCGAACTTGCGCGTCATCGTCATTGACGATGGTTCGAAAGATCGGACGCTTGAAGTCGCGCGCAAGGCCTTCTCCGCCGAGGCTGCCGCCGGACAGGTTCTGATTCTCGGCAAGCCCAACTCCGGCAAGGCGTCAGCTCTTAACTACGGGATCGAGCACATTGGCGACGCAGAACTTTTCGTGGGAATCGACGCTGACACCATCATCGCTCCCGATGCCATCGCACGGCTGGTGCCGCACTTCATCAATCCCAAAGTTGGCGCCATCGCCGGCAACGCGAAAGTTGGCAACCGCGTCAATCTCTGGACGCGATGGCAGGCTCTGGAATACATCACCAGCCAGAACTTTGAGCGTCGCGCCCTCGACGTGCTTGGCGCTGTAAGCGTTGTGCCGGGAGCAATTGGCGCGTGGCGAGTTTCAGCTGTGCGAGAGGCGGGAGGCTATCACATCGATACCGTAGCCGAAGACGCCGACCTCACCATGGCCCTGCTGCGGCGCGGATATCGCGTCGAGTATGAGGACATGGCCCTTGCTTACACCGAAGCTCCCACCAATGCAAACGGGTTGATGCGCCAGCGTTTTCGGTGGTCGTTCGGCATTTTGCAAGCGGTGTATAAACATCGGGGAGTGTTTGCGCGCAAGGGTGCGCTGGGATGGGTGGCGCTGCCCAACATCGTGATTTTCCAGATTCTGCTGCCGTTGGTGTCGCCGCTCATCGACATCATGTTTGCCGTGGGCACGCTCTGGTATTTCATCCAGAAACATTTTCATCCTGACTCGACCGATCCGGCGAGCTTTCATAAACTCGTACTGTTCTTCTTCGCGTTCCTGGTGATTGACTTTATCGCGTCGGCGATTGCTTTCGCCCTGGAGCGACGGCACCCCGACGATAAGGAAGATGCGTGGCTGCTCAGCCAGGTCTGGTTGCAGCGCTTCGCCTACCGTCAGTTATTTTCGATTGTCCTCTTCAAGACCCTGAAGCGTGCGCTCGAAGGCCGCAAATTTGCCTGGGACAAACTGGAGCGAACGGCCGCGGTGAACTACGTTCCGGTGGAGAACCGGGATCACGTCAACGTACCATAGAAGCTGGTTAGTTTTGTTTCTCTCGAAATTTCTCTGATGCGCTAGAATTGGCCGCGGCAACCGTCACCCTGTTCAGCAGTCGGTAGAGTTTTTCCGACAGTTCCTCGTAGCGAGGTTGTGTTGTCGAGTCGAAGCTGCCCATATCGTTCCACGATCCCATCCCACCAAAAACCCAGGCGTCCTGCGAGGCCGCAAGAAGCCGGCAGGCAAGATTCGGCAACAGTCCCACAGGCGCGAGATCGCTGTGATTTTGATTAAGATAAGGCGGATTCGACTGCAGTCGTGATCGCGCGGACTCAAACAACCTGGCAAAGTTGTCCAGCCTTTGAGATCGCGCAAAATCCCCGATATCCCGGAGATTGTGTTCGAATTCTTCCAGCAAACTTTGTAAGTCCTCAGCCTCCGACGGCACGGAGCGCTGGCCCTTAGCGATTCTGCTATACGTGACGCGCCATATTTTTCGATCCGCGCGATTTCGGTCACCGACCTGCCAACGTGCTTCCCAGAAGTCTGAAGTGCCTCGTCCCCCGCACTCGATAAGCCAACGTCCGCCCCCGCCAACGAATCCGACGAGCATGCGGTCCGCTACTTGTGTGCCGGCCGACGGGCCGTACATCATGCGAAGGGAGCGCACTCCCTGGTTTCGTAGAGCTTCCAACCACGTAATAGGATCGCCCGCATAAGACTCGGATTCCCACTTGTTGCCGTTTTGCCGAAGATCGATGAAGACAACACTTTCACAGAACTTGAACGTGCTATTTGCGGGGTAGAATTCCGCCAGGCTGCTTTTCGTCGTGAGAAAAGCGTTTCCGTGAATGAGGGCGACGACCTGGGCGATGGGAGTTTGCATGCGTCACTTCGACTAGCGGAACAACAGCGGCGCGAACTCGGCCAGATTCCGCCGCCAGACCATCCAGGTATGCATGCCGGGCGTCTCGATGTCGGTATGCTGAACGCCTTTCGATTTGAGCCATTCGCGCAGGTTGCGGTTCACGGTGATCAGATGATCCTCGGTGCCACACGCAATCCACAGCAGGCGGATTTGCTGGTTCGCCTTCGCGTCGAGGCCGGGAAAATCTTTTTCAAACTCGTCAGGAATGCCGCCCGAACTGAACGCACCGATCCAGGCAAACTTGTCGAGATTGTTCAGCCCAGTGAGCAGGGATTCTGACCCGCCCATGGAAAGCCCGGCGATCGCGCGGGAGTTGCGATCGGCCGCGACATGATATTCGCTCTCGACCTTGGGCATAACTTCCGAGAGCAGCGCTTCGCGAAACCTGGAGAAATTCTTGTCGCGAATTTCAGTGTGACCCCAGACTCCCCATCCCAGGCTTATCATTTCCATGGTGCCGTATCCGAGCGGCATCACGACGATCATCGGTTTTGCTTTGCCCTGCGCGATCAAGTTGTCGAGAATCACATTGGCGCGCCCGACCGCCGTCCATCCGCTCGCGTCGTCGCTATAGCCATGCAGCAGGTAGAGCACCGGATACGTCGTCTTCGCCGCAGCATCGTAGCCGGGCGGAGTGTAGACGTAATAATCGCGGTCGTCCTGTGCCACGGCTGACTTGTAGAAGTGATGATGGATTTCTCCGTGCGGCACGTCGTTTAACTCCCAGGGCAGCGAATGGGGCCCGGGGACGTGCACCATGTTTTCGGTGGAGAGCAAATTGGGTTTCAGCAGGTGGTTAAACGGATCGATCATGCGAATGCCGTCGACGTCGATCGAGTATCCGTAATAGTCGGGAGGCAACGGCGCGGTGGTCACGGTCCAGACGCCCTTGTCGTCTTTTTGCATGACTGCCGGATCGGTGCCTTCGCGCGCCAGTTTCACTTCTTGCGCGTTGGGCGCGAGAAAGCGGAAGGTCACGGTGCTATCGGGATGCACTTCAGGAGTGTCGAGCCAAGGTGGCCTCTGCGGAGGCGGAGCCTGTACCGGTTTAGCTTGCTGCCCACTCGCCAGAACGCAAAGCATGCAGGAAAAGACAAAAAGAACGATGTGAAATTTCATGAGCCGTGTCCTCCGAGGAGCAAACGGCATATTGTATAGGCAGGTTGGAGGCGTCAACAACGCGGGGCTGGGTCTTGGGTGTTAGGTTTTGATTTTGATTTAGCTAATCGCTAAGAGCTAAAAGCTGCCTCACTTCCCCTTTGCCGCGACATCGAGCCGCGCTTCGGCACGATGCAGAGCGTCCAGGGCGCGATCGACATCGACGTTGGTGTCGCCGCTCGTGAGTCGTTGTTCAGCACGCTCTTTAGATTTGCGCGCGCGTTCCACGTCAATCTCCGACGGACGCTCGGCCGTCTCCGCCAGAATCGTGACTTTGTCAGGCAGCACTTCCGCAAATCCCCAAGCGACCGCCAGACGCAGTTCCTGAGAATTTTCGCAGTAAATAATCTCGCCCACGGCCAATTCGGTGATCAGCGGCGCGTGCCCCGGCAGCACGCCCAGATACCCGTTCTTCCCGGGAATCTGAACTTCTTCCGCCGCCGTGTCCACGACTTTCTTCTCCGGCGTGACGATTTCGAGTTTGAAAGTGTCAGACATCGGTGCTCAGTGGCTAGTGATCAGTTGCCAGTACTGTCCGGTTAAAAGTCTAATAGACGCAATTGGTTATGAGATTCAGCTTCCATAAGTCGGCCTCCACCTTGCGAAAAGGCTTGCTGGATGCTCGTTTTCTCGAACGGCGACACGCTCAGAATCTGCAGTATGGTGGAAAGCTTCGCCGCCAGATGGAGCCGCTTGCGCACGATGGCCACCAGCAGATAACTGCAGACGGCGATCCAGATTTGCGTCTTCACCGCGTTCTCCGAGGTTCCGTAAAAGGCCTTGACGCGGAGATTCTGTTTGATCCACTTGAAAAACAACTCGACCTGCCAGCGCCGGCGATACAGTTCGGCGATCACCGGCGCGGGCAACACGAAATTGTTGGTCAGAAACACCAGCCGCCGCTGGTGTTCGGCGTCCCAGTAGCGAATGCGCCGCAGCCGGGCGGGATAGCCGCGCGCCGTGTAGAACCACACCAGTGCGATGGTTTGGTCGCACTGCACGCCCGTGGCTTTGTCCACGGGGTGCGACGCCAGCCGGGTAAAGCGGAAGTTCTTGCGCGCCCGAGTGACGAAGAAGGCTCCGTGCTCGGTCCAGCGATAGAGCCGCTGGAAATCGAGATAGGCGCGGTCCATCACGTAGAACGCGCCCGCCTCGGGAGTGAGTGCATCCAGCAGATTCACGTCGTGTACCTGCGCCGCTGTGACCCGGATAAACGTGGGGATGGAGCCGCGCAGGTCGAGCAGCGTGTGCAGTTTGAGCGCGTGCTGGGCCGACTTGTAGCGCGCCCAGGGAAACAAGGTCATGCACAGATCGATGATGGTGGAATCCAGGGCGTACACCGCGCTGGCCAAATCCAGCCCCAGATCTTCGTGGCCATAAAGCTGCCGCGCCTCGGCGATCAGCACAGCGGCGAAGTCGGCATAGATGCGCCAGTCGCGGCTTTCGTTGGCATCGGCCAGAGTGCTGCGCGACACCGTACCGCGAATGCCCAAGTGATAAAGTCGACGGTCCTGCGAGCGCAGCAGGCCACGATGTCGCGCAGACTCTCGCGGAAGGTCAACTGGGCGAACGCCATGCACAGAAACTGGTCCCAGCAGGAAAAACTTCGCACCCGGTAGTTGCCGCCATAGCGCTGCACGCACTTGCGAAACTCGTGAGTGGGAAGATGGTCCATCAGCTGCGCGAACAGAGATTGTCCAAGGTTCATGGTGATCGCCATTCAAATCGATCACACTCCCTCGCGCACCTAAGTTCCGATATACCATTGATTTATAACCGTTCACCGAATTCTTAACCGGACAGTACTGATCAGTTGCCAGTTACCAGTCAGATGCGTTGAACACTGACCACTGATCACTGCTTTTATGCTGCTGCCTTCATCTTTTCCGCCGCTTCCAGCACTTCCTCGATCGGCCCCTTCATGTAAAACGCCTGTTCGGGGATGTCGTCGTATTTGCCTTCGACGATGGCTTTGAAGCCCTTCACCGTATCGGCGATCTTGACGTAGCGTCCCGCCGCGCCCGTGAATTGTTCGGCCACGTGGAATGGTTGCGACAGGAAGCGCTGGATCTTGCGCGCCCGCGCGACGGTCAGCTTCTGATCTTCGGTCAACTCATCGATGCCGAGAATCGCAATGATGTCCTGCAGGTCTTTGTAAGTCTGCAGGGTTTTCTTCACCGTCTGGGCCACGTCGTAGTGTTCCTGGCCGACGATGCGCGGATCAAGAATGCGCGACGTCGAAGCCAACGGATCGACTGCGGGGTAAATTCCAATTTCAGTCAGAGCGCGCGAAAGCACGGTGGTCGCGTCGAGGTGAGCAAATGTGGTGGCCGGAGCCGGATCGGTCAAGTCGTCGGCGGGCACGTAAATGGCTTGCACCGAAGTGACAGAACCTTTCTTGGTCGAAGTAATGCGCTCCTGCAATTCGCCCATTTCCGTCGCGAGGTTGGGCTGGTAGCCTACGGCGCTGGGCATGCGACCCAGCAGCGCGGAAACTTCCGAGCCCGCCTGCGTGAACCGGAAAATGTTGTCGATGAAGAGCAGCGTGTCGGCGCCCTCGGCATCGCGAAAATATTCCGCGACCGTCAGTCCCGTCAGGGCGACGCGCAGACGAGCACCTGGAGGCTCCGTCATTTGGCCGTAGATGAGCGCGGCCTTCGACTCTGCCGGCTTGCCCGGCTTGATCACGCCCGACTCCGTCATTTCCAGCCACAGGTCGTTGCCCTCGCGGGTGCGCTCGCCGACGCCCGCAAACACGGAAAAACCGCCGTGGTTTTTGGCGACGTTGTTGATCAATTCCATGATAACGACGGTCTTGCCCACGCCCGCGCCGCCGAACAATCCGATTTTGCCGCCCTTCAAGAACGGCTGGATGAGATCGATGACCTTCACTCCGGTCTCGAACATTTCAGCCGTGGTGGCCTGTTCGTCGAATGCCGGGGCCAGTCGATGAATCGGCATTCTCTCCTTGTATTCAATCGGGCCAAGCTGGTCGACCGGTTCGCCAATCACGTTCATTACGCGCCCCAGCGTTCCGCGGCCCACGGGCACAGAGATCGGGCCGCCCTGGTCAATGGCTTTCATGCCGCGCACCATGCCGTCGGTCGGTTCCATGGCGATGCAGCGTACGCGCCCCTCGCCCAGATGCTGCTGCACCTCGAGAATCACCTTGATGGGATTGGGCACGGTGAAGCCGTCGCTCACGACTTTCAGAGCTTCATAGATCGAAGGCAGTTTGCCTTCGGCAAACTGCACGTCGACCGCCGGTCCCGCGATTTGAATGACATGTCCTACGTTTTCAGGCATAAAACCTCAGCTTTTAGCTCTTAGCTTTTAGCTCTTAGCTCAATCTCGCGCCTAGTCAAGGATTGCTCCGACAAATACGTTTCCGAGCAATCTCGCATTAGTCTTTATCGGGAAGCTAAGAGCTAAAGGCTAAGAGCTAATAGCTTCTTCTCACATTGCCGCTGCGCCGCTGACGATCTCGATGATCTCTTTCGTGATCTTCGCCTGGCGCGCGCGGTTCATGGCCAGCGTCAGAGAATCGATCATGTCGGTCGCATTGTTGGTCGCGGAATCCATCGCCGTCATGCGGGCGGCATGTTCCGCGGCCACCGACTCCATCAGCGCACGGAAAATCTGGATGCTTACATACTTCGGCAACAGCGCGCGAAACAATTCCTCCGGCGACTGCTCGTAAATGTAATCCACTTGGGCGGTGCCAAACTGCGAAGCCGCTTCTTCTGCGTGACGATCCGGACCGCGCATCCCTACGCCCGCGCTGATCGCCGCCTCTTTGGCTTTTTTCTTCTCTTCTTCCGACATCTCCTCGGCCAGGCGCACCGCCTGTTCGCCAATTTGTTCGATGGGAAGAATCTGCTCCACAATCAGCCTTTGCGCAATCACCGACTTAAACTCGTTGAACACAATATAAACCGCGTCGATTTCTTCGCGCGTGTAGCGCGCAATCACGTTTTCTGACAGCGTCCGCGCCTGCGCAAATTCCACCTTCCCCAGAATGCCGACGTGCTCTCCGGTAATCTGGATCTCTCCCGAACGCTCGCCCGCTTCCGCCTCGGGCTCAAGCGATTCCGACAGGTCGGCCAGACTCCGCGTCTGCACCTTGGCTCCCGGAAAACGCCGCCGTAGGAAATCGCGCCCTTTGCGGCCGATGGCTTCGATGTCAACGTTCTTGCCTTGCTTGGACTCGAGGAAGCGAGTCGCAGCCTTGGTAATATTCGCGTTGAACGCGCCGGCCAAGCCTTTGTCGCCGGTCACCACGATCAGCAGAATGGTTTTCTCTTCGCGCTGCGCCAGCAGAGGATGTTTCGGTTCGCCCGTCTCGGGATCGTAAATCTCGGTGCGCCCTACCAGCGACTTCAGGACATTCGTCAGCATCTGCGCGTAAGGACGCGCCGCCAGAGCGCGCTCCTGCGCCCGGCGTAACTTCGCCGCAGAGACTACCTTCATGGCCTTGGTAATCTGCCGCGTGTTGATCACGCTGCGAATGCGCCGCCGAATGTCGAGAATATTTGCCATTGGAAAATCAGCTTTTAGCTGTTAGCTCTTAGCCGTTAGCTCAAACCTACGTCGCTCCGCATCAAGCTAAGGGCTAAAGGCTAAAAGCTCACTTCGCTACCGCTTCGCGCTCCGACACAAACTGCTGCTTCGCTTCTTTGATCACGTTCTGCAGCTGGCCTTTCAATGCGTCATCGAGAATCTTCTTCTCCATGATCGCGCGCAGCAGGCCGGGATTCGTTGAATCCACATATTTGTAGAGCTCTGCCTCGAATTCACGTACTTGCGCGACCGGCAGGTCGTCGAGAAATCCTCCCGTGCCCGCCATGATGATCAAAATCTGCTTGGAGAACGGCAGCGGCGAGAACTGATTTTGCTTGAGCAATTCGACCAGCCGTTGTCCGCGATTCAACTGCGACTGCGTGGCCTTGTCGAGATCGCTGCCGAAGGCTGCAAAGGCCGCCAACTCGCGATACTGCGCCAGTTCCAGCTTCAAGGTTCCCGCAACCTGTCGCATGGCCTTGATCTGCGCGCTGCCGCCTACGCGGCTCACCGACAGGCCGACGTTCACCGCCGGGCGCACGCCCTGGTTGAATAAATCCGTTTCCAGATAGATCTGGCCATCGGTAATCGAAATAACATTGGTTGGAATGTACGCCGATACGTCGCCCGCCTGTGTCTCGATAATCGGCAGCGCGGTCAGCGATCCTCCACCCATCTTGTCGCTCAGTTTCGACGCGCGTTCCAGCAAGCGCGAGTGGAGATAGAAAACGTCTCCCGGATAAGCCTCGCGTCCCGGCGGGCGCCGCAACAGCAACGAGATCTCGCGATACGACGCCGCGTGTTTCGAGAGATCGTCATAGATGACCAGCGCGTGGCGCTTGCTATCGCGGAAGTATTCGCCCATGGCGCAGGCCGCATAGGGCGAAATGTACTGCATGGGCGCTGGCTCTGACGCCGACGCCGCTACTACGATGGTGTACTCCATGGCCCCGGCGTCTTCCAGAATCTTCACCACTTGCGCAATCGAAGAACGCTTCTGCCCGATCGCGTTGTAGATGCAGATGAGGTCGTTGCCCTTGCTGTTAATGATGGTGTCGAGCGCAACTGCGGTCTTGCCGGTCTGGCGATCGCCAATGATCAGTTCGCGCTGGCCGCGGCCGATCGGGATCATGCTGTCGATTGCCTTCAGCCCGGTCGCCATCGGCTCGCGCACCGGCTGCCGATCGATCACGCCCGGCGCGATGCGTTCCATGGCGATGAATTTATCGGTCGCGATCGGCCCCTTATCATCGATAGGCTCGCCGAGCGAGTTCACCACGCGCCCAACCAAGGCGTCGCCCACGGGCACGCTCATGATGCGCCCGGTGCGCTTGACCTCGTCCCCTTCTTTGATTTCGG
The DNA here is from genome assembly GCA_963708335.1 of uncultured Acidobacteriaceae bacterium. Lineage (GTDB taxonomy): Bacteria > Acidobacteriota > Terriglobia > Terriglobales > Acidobacteriaceae > Sulfotelmatobacter. The sequence goes on from OY970205.1 coordinate 2,560,736, forward strand.
TATATTCGCCGAGCAGCACCACGCCCACCTGGTCTTCTTCCAGGTTCATGGCAATGCCGGCCACGCCGTGCGGAAACGCAAGCAGTTCGCCCGCCATGACCTTGTCGAGTCCATAGACTCGCGCGATGCCGTCGCCGAGCGTGATGACAGTGCCAGTCTCGTCCACCGAGATCTGAGTTTCGTAGTTCTCGATCTGCTCGCGGATCAGTTTCGTAATTTCGTCTGCTTTGATTTGTGCCATAAAATCAGCTCTTAGCCTTTAGCTGTTAGCTCTTAGCCCCGCCCATCGCATCACTCTGCGATGCTAAATCTCATCGTCCTAAACATCGTCCTGCCGGCCCCTTGTCATCCCGAGCAAGCAATGAGCGTCACGAAGTGACGGTCGTTGCGCATCGGTGCCATAAAAATCGCTCTTAGCCTCCAGCTGTCAGCTTGATTCTCTTCGCGTCCTCCGCGGCCGTTCTCGGCGAACTCTGCGGTTAAAAGCTTTTTTCGCTCAAAAGCTCGATCCAACCCGCTAGGCGCTGATCGCTTCCCTGATCCGCTCCAGTTGCCCTTTCAACGAACCGTCGTAAATCGTGCTGCCCACGCGGACTACTGCACCGCCTAGCAGGGACGAGTCCAGTCCATATCGCGCACGAACTTTCTTGCCCGTGGTCTTTTCAATCTGCGATTCGAGGGCCCGCTTTTCCGCATCGCCCAGTTCTCGCGCACTGGAAATCTGTGCCTCGGCGAATCCCAACCGCGCATCCAGCTCTTTTTCCAAGTGCTCGATAATTCGCGGAAGAAAAGCGACCCGCCGGTGATCGATCAGCACGGCTATGAGATTGCGCACCTGCTTGTCGATACTTTCGCGTTGCACGATCGCGTCCAGCAGTTTGCGCTTCTGTTCCGCGGGCACCGCCGGATTCTCCCAAATCCGCCGCAATGGTGCGCTCTCGTCCAGCAGACTTGCGATCTCACGCAGTCCACCGACGGCTCGATTGGCATCGAGGTGCGCGCTCAAAACCAGATCTGCGAAAGCCCGGGCATACGTGCTGGCAACCGAAGCCATCAGTTCTGGCCCTTTCCCGAATCATCAGCGCCGAGTTGACCCGCAAAATTGCGCACCAGCGCCTGATCGGTGGCGGCGTCGACGCGAATCTGTTTCCGAGCCAATCCGACGGCGAGATCAGCCGCATAGGCCGTCAGTTGACGCCGAGCGGCCTTGACAGCCGCGGCAATTTCCTGCTCCGCCGAGGCCACAATCTTGCGCGCATCCTCTTCCGCGGCAGCCTGAATACGGGCTTCCTCCGCGACATCTTCTTTTTCGGCGGCGTCGCGCATCATCGCAATTTCAACATCCAATTTCATCAGCCGCGACTCGATGTCAGCCAGCCTGCGGCGAGCCTCTTCGCTGGCCATCTGCGCTTCCTGCATGGCCTTCTGGATCGCAGTGCTGCGCTCGCGAAACATTCCCGGCAAGTACTTAAAGCCGGCCCAGATGATGACAGCCGCGATGACCGCAAAATTCAATACAATGCTCAGCCAATAGGATTGCCGAAGGTTCAATCCAGTCAGTCGCGCAACCATTTGCACCGAGGCCGATTCTTTGAATTCGGCCATTTCGTCTTTTTCCGCGCCGGCAGCTTCATTGCTTTCATGAGCGAGTTGTCTGCCCGGGCCATACTGCTCCGCCTTCGATCCCTCTCGAACTGGCTTTTTCTGAGATGGATCCGGAGGCACCTCCGGCGCGGGCTGTTCCGGCGAAGGTGCCTGCGCGCGCAGCGACATCACGCCCAAGCCATTCAACAGGAGCATCGCGAAAAGACACGAGCGGCCGTATTTTAGAATTGACGCCATCTTTTGAGAACTCATCACCGCGCCGCCTGCGCCGGCTGCAGCACGCGCCGCACGATCTCCTGCGCCAACGCCGCCGCGTCCGCAGGCAAGGCCTTCTCGGCCGTCTCGCGATCGGCCTCAATATTCTTCTTCGCGGCCAACACTTGCGCGTGGGCCTTGCGGCGAGACTCGTTCAGCGCATTGGTTCGAGCCTGCAGCGCCGCCTGCCGTCGCGCTTCCTGCGCTCGAAAAACTGCTGCCCGCGCCTCGCGCAACTTCTGTTCATATTCCGCGGTACGAGCCTCGGCCGCCGCAATGTCGGCATGCGACTTCTCCACCGCCCCCTCGGTCTTGCTGCGCCGTTCCGCCAGCACACGCTGCAATGGCTTATGCACCAGCGTGGTGTAGAGCACGTAGAGCAGCGTCAGCAGAATCACCGTCGGCACCGATCCGAGCAGTAATTCCCCTAGTTGTCGAAGAGTCTCGTCCATGTGGCGCTGATAGAAACCGGGAAAATGAGGGCTATGAAAACTGTTAAGTCTAACGTCCGAGGTAGTTTATGTCAACGCGAACTAGGTCGTTTTAACCTGATAAATCCGGGTCCGGGCATCAAGCGCTTCCGAGGAGTTTTCTTGACCTCGAACTGCTTCAACTTGTTGGCAACAATAGACTTATGGGGGAATTAAAATTCAACCAGTTCGGTGTCGCAAATTCCTGCATATAAGCTCTTGACTTCAGCGAAAAGAGGAATAGCATTGAGTTATCACCTCCGATCCAATTCAGGATCGAATGGGCCGATAGCCAAGGAATGTCACCGCTTCTTGGTTGCCGGCCCATTTAAATTTTCAGGTTATCGTGCCAACGATGACATTAGCCCACCATCCACTCCCGCACCCGCCGCACCACAGAAGCCGGCGCCTCGATTTCCAACTCCACCGCTCCATCCTTGTAGGCTCGCGAATAAATGCGCGCCTTATCCTCCAGCATGGCGAGCATCTTTCCTTCCGCCTGGGGCACGCGCAGATGCACGCGGCTAACGGGATCTTCCTCGATCATGGCGTCAATCCGAGCCCGCAATCGATCCAAACCTGTGCCTTCTGCCGCCGAGACGTAAACGATTTTTGAATTTTCGCGCAGGGCGTCCGCCTGCAGGCTCTGCGCTACTTCCTCATCCAGCAGATCGATCTTGTTCATCACCCGCAACCTTGGCTTCTTTTCCGCTTCCAGTTCCTTCAAAACAATTTCGACCTGCGCGTCCTGCTCCGCCGAAAGCCGGTTGCTGGCATCCGACACATGTAGAATCAGCGATGCCCGCTGTACTTCCTCCAGCGTCGCTCGAAACGCCGAAACCAGCGTGTGCGGCAGGCTGCGAATGAATCCCACCGTGTCTGACAACAGCACTTTGCGCTTGGAGGGTAGTTCCACCGCGCGAATCGTCGGATCGAGCGTCGCAAACATGCGCGGCGATTCCAGCACCTTGGCTTGCGTGAGGGAATTGAACAGTGTTGACTTGCCTGCGTTCGTGTAGCCCACCAGGGCCACGGTCGCGACCGGAGCCGACTCGCGCCGCTGCCGCTGCTGGCGGCGAATACGCCGCACGTTTTCCAGTTGCTGCTCCACGTGACGCACACGCCGCGCAATCTTCCGCCGATCGGTCTCCAGCTTGGTTTCACCCGGACCGCGCGTGCCGATGCCGCCGCCCAGTTGCGACATCTCCACGCCGTGCCCAGCCAGCCGCGGCATCATGTATTGCAATTGCGCGAGTTCAACTTGCAACTGGCCTTCCCGGGTTCGGGCATGCCGCGCAAAAATATCGAGAATCAGCTGCGTGCGATCAATCACCCGCCGCTGAATGATTTTTTCAATATTGCGCTGCTGCGAAGGACTGAGGTCGTGATCGAAGAGAAGCACGTCGGCGTTCACTGAGGCAGCCGCACCCGCAATTTCCTCCAGCTTGCCCGCTCCGATTAATGTTGCGGGATCGGGCCGATCTCGCCGCTGCAGAATCTCGCCTACCACTTGCGCTCCGGCGCTTTCCGCCAGCGTGCGGAGTTCGGCAATCGACTCGTCGGCATCGAATTCGGGGATGCTTGGCTTGCCGTTTGATTTTGGTGCGCCGCAGGGTTTCGTTTGCATCGCGGCCGCTTCTCGAGCGACTGCCGCCTGCGCCGTGACCGCCCCCTTCGCGCGACCGCGCGTGCGAACATCGATCCCCACCAGAAATGCGCGCTCCGCCTCGGCACGAGCAACTTCCGCCCCAAATGGCACACCTCTGCCCGAACGCGCCGTGCCGCGAGATTTCTTGATGCGAGAACTGCCCAAGCCGAAAACGCCTTATCCTTCGGTGCCTGAAACGCTAGGCGTCGAAACCGGCCCTGCGGCCGATCCCGCGCCCATCGCCTTGTCTGGATGCGGCACATGCGCGACATGCGCGGCCGCCACTCGCCCCATCACCACGGTGGAGATGGCATGTTTGAAGATGAGTTGCTCCTGACCGTTCGCCTCCAGCACCACGGAGTACTTGTCGAAAGAGCGGATTCGGCCCGTTAACTTCACTCCACTCAGCAAATAAATCGTGATGCTGAGTCGTTCCTTGCGGGCCGTGTTAAGGAAGGAATCCTGGATGTTCTGCGCCGGCTTATTGCTGTCCATAGCCGATCTCCTTGATTTGTGAACTGCCTAACGGCCAACCTCCCGCTCACGACCTCGAGCGTGAGCAGGCTCAAACCTACAGCATGTTCCCGGAAGCCTTCCCGCCGCCACAGGAACAAGGGGGGACAAATCCACCGGTTGCGCAAGCTCCGCATCGCCGCCCCTTCCGGCAGATGTGAGTAACATACGGCGATCTCCGCCGCTTTTCAACTGGAAGTTCGACAGCGACCTGAGTTGACAGGGCTCGGCCCAAAGTGCAGACTCTTTTCGACCGGACGGCGCCGCAGGACGCACTCTTCTCTTCGCGAGCGCTTTTGGCTCATAACACCCGGTTGTTGCGTTGCCGACGCGCCGCTTCCCGGCACACTCGGTGCTCCATACGATTTACATTTTCCAAAGTTAGCGGAGGAATCGAATGCACCATTTCGTCGCAACGGCAGCAGCGGTCATGCCTACGATTACCGGCAAGGAAGCCACGCAGTTAATTCTGCGCTGGTTTCATTTCATAGCGGGCATCTTATGGGTCGGCCTGCTCTATTTTTTTAATCTGATCAACGTCCCCTTCATGAAGCAAGTGGACGCCACTATGAAACCAAAAATCTTTCAGAACCTGACTCTGCCCGCACTGAACTGGTTTCGCTGGAGTTCGCTGGCTACCGTTTTTTTCGGCTTTTGGTACTGGGGTCAGTTTTATTTGGGCCCCGACGCGCGACGCGAAGGCGTCAGCGAGGGTCCAGCCATCGGGCTTTTCCTATTACTCTGGATCGGCGTGTGGCTCGTTCTCTTCCTGATCATCAAGAAAATGATCCCCAGTGGCTATGTACTCGGATTGATAACCGCCATCCTGGTTTACGCCGCCGGCTGGCTGTTTGTGCATTACACCCCGGTCGGCGGAGACGACATCCACGTTCTTTCCATCGGCGTTGGCGGTGGCTTCGGCATTGTGATGCTGTTCAATGTCTGGGGCATCATCTGGCCGAACAACAAGAAGATTATCCGCGGAACGCTGGCCGGAACTCCACCCGCCAACGCCGCTACCATGGCGCGCCAGGCCTTTCTCGCGTCGCGGACAAACTTTTTCCTCTCCGTGCCACTGCTCTTTTACATGGCGGCAAGTTCCCACTTCTCCAGCACTGTGATCTTCGGGAAGTAGGAGTTCCTTTAGCGCATCACTAATGAGAATATCGGACGAAAAAAGAGAGGCCAGCCTTTCGGCCGGCCTCCAGTCGTTCAAGCCAAGTTTGACGTTAGAATGACACCTTCAGCCCAAACCGGATGGTTCGGTTACCCCCGTTTTGTACCGTCGGATTAGCGAAACCAGTGGCCTGACCCACCAAGCCGGCATCTTCGAGAAACGGATCGATGCTGGCGTAGTTGGGGTGGTTAAAGGCGTTGACCATGCTCATGTGCCAAATGATGCGAGCCCGCTCGCCCCAATTTACAGTCTTGGCGACCTCAAAGTTCGCGCTGTTGGTCTTGTAGTCACGCAGGATGTTGCGTCCGGCATTTCCGTAAGGTGTGCCGTTAATGATCTGTGCCTCATTCGTGTTGGCGATGAAGTGTACCTGATTGGCCGCAACGGCCGTTGTTGTTGCGAAGTTGCTCGCATCCAATTGACCGAGGTCGACGAGAGAGCTTGGAGCTAATGTGCAACTGAAAGCGTTCCCCAGGTTGCACGCATCGACCGCGTAGATGCCGACCGAAGTAACGGGCGCCGACCGATTGCCCAGGAACGGCCGGGCTGTCTCGAAGCCGGAGTTGAAAGTTCCGTTGAAGCTGTTATCGAGCGTGTTGTATGGGCTGGTCGCCGAACTCAGAAAAATCTGCTCCGGCGTATATGTCTGCCCTGACTGCAAAATGTAACTGCCTGCGAGTGACCACCCTCCAAACATGTGCCCGAGGATACCGTGCTGCGTTCTGAAACCGGGGATGGTTTCGTTGAACGATACCGTCCACGTATTGGGGAAATCCAGACCCGACAGCCCATGCTCCGCGCCTTTGTAATTCAACGGATCCTGGGCGAAGGCGTAAGTGCCGCCACCGCCGAAAGAAGGGAAAATCTCGCTGGCGTTGTCGGTCGTCTTACTCCAGGTGTAGTTCGTCTTCATGGTTAGCTGGTTGAACAGGTTGGTGGTCCGAAACTCCGTCTGCAAACCGTTGTAGTCGGAATAGCCCGTATTGGTGCGCTCGCGAACCTTGCCTTCGTTGCAGCTCTCGCGGCCGACGGCACTGGGAACGACTGCGTCGGCTGCCGGGCAGGGCGTAAGACCGGAAGGCAACAAACTGGAGCTGAAAACACCGTCGCTGATGCCCTGCGCCAAACCAGCAATGTACGGATTGCCGTCGATGGACTGAAACAGGTTCTGCCCGTGATTGCCCACGTACCGAACCTCAGCCGCGGCGTGCGCTCCTATTTCCCGCTGGATTCCGAGGCTCCAGGAATGGACCCGGTCCGGCCCGAAGTTCGGGGAGACTTGGGTCTGGCTAAAGCTACGCGGGTCGGAGACGCCTAGGGTCAAGAAAGATGCCAACTCGCTGCGCACTGCCGGACCAAATGGCGCTGCGGGAAGAGGCTGGCCAGGAGCGATCGTTTGCGCCAGGACCTGCGGCGCCGAACTGGCTATGTTGAGATATATGTTATAGAAGGGCGGATCGTAGCTTAACCGGTATCCCCCTCGGATGACGGTCTTGTTGTCACCAAAAAGCCAGCTTGGCGTATAGGCAAATCCAATACTGGGCCCCCAACTGCTCTTCGGCGCAGGAATGCTGGGGAAGGTGGTTACCGATAGGGGCAAGGTCGGATCCCAGAAGGGCGTAGCGCTCGTCTGTTGCTTGGTATCGTTGTTATGGAACAGGTTCGCCGGTTGACCGTAGTACGAATATGTCAGACCCAGATTCAAGGTGAGGCGACTGCTGAGCTTCCAGTCGTCGCCGACGTAGAAGAAGCTATCTTTTTCACGAAAGTCGAGGCTCGGATTTCCCAACGTGATGGACGTAAAAGCGGGAACATTGGCCGCGAAGGTGCCCCAATCGGCATACGTAAAGGCACCGTTCGCGTTCGGCAGAAACTTGTTGGGCGAGCGCTGATAAGTAAGATTAGCGCCCGCTTTCCACTGATGCTTGCCGTGGATGTAGCTCAAGTTATCCTGGATCTGATAGGTGTTGACGATACGGCCCTGGGGAAAGCTCGTGCCGGGCCCGAAACCTACTAGACTGCCGCTTTGAAATGCCACGTTGGCCAGACCGCTAGTGAGAGAAGTTTGCAGCGGCACCGTCCCGAGGGTGTTGCCGCCGAATTGGACATTCTGTCGACCAACGTTCAGGCGCAGCTCATTCAACATCTGATTGGTGATCTTGTGAGTCCAACTGAGTCCTAGCGACTGCGCCAAGGAAGGAACGCTAACGGGATAGCCCTGGGCACCCTGTCCCTCGTCCACGTTGAAGAATACCTGTTTTTGGAAGATATAACGCGCAGAAACTGTCTCTTTGGAAGTCTGAACGTCAGTGCGGAAAACCCAATTGTACTGGTGCGACCCGTTGGGTAATTCCCGCTGAACACCGGCTGTTTCTATATTGCAATCCGGCACACCATTTTGGTCCGTGCCATTCGGAACGAAACCCGCGAAGCCGTTTTGGTACCCGATTGAGATGCCAGGTTTTCCGAGAGTTGTTGGATTGCCTCCAATTGAGTAAGGGCCATAGGCTTGCAGCGCCGCAACGCTCGTACTTCCTGGGTAGCAACTAGCCAATTGCCCGATCCCAGTCGGATCGGGCGTCAAATTTCCGGTCCCGTAGATCGTCTTTGAGGAAATGATCTCATTGTCAAAACCGCCAAAGAAGAAAACCTTGTCCTTCACCCAGGGACCGCCAATGGTCGCACCGGTGAACTCGTCATTAAAGCGCGGCGGCTTGGTGAGCCCGGAACCCCAGACTTTATTGGCCTGTTGATTCGTGAGCGTCGTCAACACTGAGTTGCTTTCGGTGCCATACACCGAGCCGTGAAACCTGTTCGTGCCGGACTTCGTGATGATGTTGACCACGGACCCGGCGTTACGCCCGTACTCCGCACCAAAGTTGTTGGTCGTTATCTGATACTGGTTCACAAACTCAGTGTCTCCAACGAAAATACCGGGGCCGGCCACGGAATTGTCGTTATTGTTCTGACCATCAATCTGCTGATCGTTACTGCGACCACGCAAGCCATCCACACTGAATCCCATGCCATTGGTGTTCGAAAAACCCAGATCACGGGTAGCACTTACCCCCGGGAGCAGTACGGCCAGCACGTCCAAACCCTGGTTTTCCTGAATGCCCGGAATGTTGTTGAGATAGGTAGACTCGAAAGTGTTTGTGATCTGCGCTTGCGTCGTTTCTACCAGTGGCGTTGCAGCGGAGACTTCAACCGTCTCGGAAGTTGACCCCACCTCAAGCTTGATCGCGCCCAAACCGGCGTCCACGCCTGGCGTCACCTGAATCGCCCCCACAGAGGCTTTCCGGAAGCCCGATTTCGAAACTTCCATTTTGTATAATCCAACCGGCAGAAGCGACAATTTAAACGCACCCGTGTCGCCGCTCGTCGTAGTGATAGTCTGGTTCGTTTCCGTATTCGTGGCCTTTATATCGGCTCCGATGACAGCCGCTCCTGAGGGATCAACTACCGTACCTGATATGGACCCCTTGGAGACTTGTGCGTTGACTATACCGATAGTAACCAATGAGAACATTCCGACAAGGATTGCGAAGTTTCGCATGATCAGTTTCATTTATGTTTTCTCCTTAAATCTCAAAGGGCAGCAGGCCCGCGCATGCGGGAATCCTCGACTGCTTGCCAACAACAGCAAGATGTTTTGTTTCTAATAGCCTAGAGAAAATGAAGGCTGAAACAATGCTGCTGAGACACACATACAAAAACGTTTGTGCAAGTCACGATCCAAACAAAAATCACAACGAACCCCTATATTTCAAGCAGTTAGAATCGAGTTACCCAACCGGGTTTACCAAAATGCATATGTAGCGTGGTGCGATTCTATGATTTTCAGAAAAAACGATATTTCTGGAGTGGGTTTCGGGGGATCACCGTTGGCGTTTCCCAAGCTTCCGGGTGGGCCTGGAAACCACCTCGCCTGGGGCCAACACCCGTCGCACAATTGGAGTGTTTAGTTTGTACTTTCTCTCGCTGACGTTCCCGGCATTATCCTTCACGCGCACAATGAACACCGGCAGAGTTCCCTCTTTATCGAAATCCTCTTTCGTGATCGTCACCGGCAAAACTCCGTCCAGCCCGTGTTCGCGATACGCCGTCTCGTAGCGATGCTTACGCGCATTCCAGGTGAAGACTCGAATCTGATCGAAGTCGTAGGGCAGCCCGTCATGAGGTTCGGTCAGCACGCACAGATATTGCGGAACCTGCTTCTGCACCCCTTTATCGTTATCCGGGACCTGGTCCAGTACGAAGAAGGCGACAAATCGCTGGCCCTCGGCATATTGCGCGATTTCGAGGGGAACGTCCACATCGACCATGCGCGCGAGAACCCAACCCACGCGGCCTTGCTCGTCGCGTACCAGCCACCAGTCCTCGAGCACAGGGCCGGTTGCGCCTTTCGTCCCGGCCCTGATTGCTGGCTTGGGCGGCGGCGTGGCGCCCTGCTTTTCTTCGGTGGCCCGCTTTAGAATCGCGACCTTCGCTCCTGAGGCAAGCTGGTACAAGTGCTCGGTCTCCCGTCCCGGAGTTACGTGTAGGTTGGTGTCGTTACGTAGCACCCCGGGAGCCTGCACGGGATCGCCCTGATTGTCCTGGGTGAGTTTCTGCAGGGCGTCGTACGTCTTCTGGTCGACCAGGTACCGTTGCTCGATCCAGCCTTCGATTCCGCTGGCGGTACGGACGCGCGCAAAACGTTTCTCGCGATCCAGCACTTCCACGCGCTCGCCATTTTTCACATTGCCGACGCGGTTATACATCGCCGCGACCTGGTCGCGCAGTGCTGCCTGCGGCGCCGACACGTAAGCCACCTCCAGCACGCGGTGGTGTCCGCGGCTACAACTCGTAAAAGCCAAGGACGCGCAGACCAGAATGGCCACGAACCGTCCCGAACGGGATGAGAACAACCATTTCACGATGAAGAAAGGTGAACCGATTACTATAACGCTTTGCAGTTCCCGATTCGTGCTGCGAGAGTTTACGTCCTGGGAACCGCCTCACGAAATTCGCAATCAATCCCCGAGAGGCGCCAGTGACTGCTCTCGATCGAAAAATTTGTTTTAGTCTCAAAGATCGGTTTTTCAGGGCAAGGTACGCATGACCGCAATCTCGTCGGTCGAATTCCTGATCTGGCTGCTCATCGCGGCCTCGGCGATCTCTGTGCTGGCAAGGCGCGCGCGGGTCCCCTACACCGCGGCACTGGTCCTGGCAGGAGTGCTGCTCAGCCTGTTTCGCCTGCCCAATGTCTCGCCTCTCGATCCCGGGCATCGCCCGAACTGGTTAACCCCCGAAGTAATCCTCATCCTCTTTCTTCCGGCGCTTGTGTTCGAAGGCAGCGTGAAACTGAAATTTCGAGAACTGCTGCGAGATTCTGTTCCGCTTCTGGTGCTCGCCAATGTTGGAGTGCTGATCGCGGCCATGGTCACGGGCTATCTCGTGCATTGGGCCGCCGGCCTGCCGCTTCTGACGGCCTTGCTATTCGGCTCCATTATTTCGGCAACCGATCCGATTTCGGTGCTCGCGATATTCAGAGATCTGCGCATGAACCCGCGACTCTCAATGCTGGTTGAAGGCGAAAGCTTGTTGAATGACGGCACCGCCGCGGCGCTGTTCACAATTTTGTTGGCCGCCATCGTCGCGGGACATGTCAGCTTGGCGAAAGGAGCCGGCCTGTTTGTTCTAGCGATCCTGGGCGGAAGCGTGATCGGCCTTGTTCTCGGCTACGCCGCAAGCCGAATTACGGAGACCCTTGATGATCCCGAAGTTGTGATCACAATCACCACAATTGTCGCTTATGGAAGTTATCTTCTGGCCTACCATCTCCACTTGTCGGGCATCATCGCCACAGCAACTGCAGCTTTGGTCATCGGCAACGTGGGCGCAAAACGTGGTATGAGCGCTCGAACCCTGACTGCTCTCGAGGCCTTCTGGGATTATGTCGCATTCGTAATGAACTCTCTGATTTTTCTTCTGATCGGGCTGGAAGTCCATATGGATGCTTTATGGCACTCCTGGCGCACGGTGCTGTGTGCGATCGCAGCCGTTCTGGTGGGAAGAGCTCTTTCTGTTTACCTACTAGTGCCGGTCAGTAATTTGCTTGCGGAGAACATTCCGGCACGATGGCAACATGTCATGGTGTGGGGCGGACTACGAGGAGGCTTGGCCTTGGCGCTGGCTCTGAGCCTGGATGGCAATTTCCGCGGAAGGCATCAAATCCTTGATCTGACCTTCGGAGTTGTCATCTTTTCCATTCTAGTCCAGGGCCTCACCATGAAATCTCTGCTCGAGGCTCTCGGTCTGGCCGAGGAGAAACCTGAGGCGGAGCCGCGTTCAAAATCGTCGCAATAGCGGACCCCATCACCAACTGCCGGGCTGCAGCCGCTTCGGTTATTATAGCTACAGTCCTTTTGAATGTGGTGATTAGAGCGGCAGGCGGCAAGAATCGCGCTTTCTGCGTCTAACATCTTGGGGATAATTTTCACAGATGCTTCGAGGAACAATGAACAAGACCTTTGCTCGTGGGCTTGCGTTTCTGTCGTTATTGGTTCTAGTCACAATTGGTGCCCGTATTCCTGCCGAAGCGCAGGATACATTGGATTCGGTGCTGCGTCCGCCCAAAGGAGCGCAAGTCGCCATCGTCGTCTTCGAGGACTTGCAATGTCCTATGTGCAGCCGGACGGCGCCGCTGGTCGAGCAGGCCTCGAAGACCTACAAGATTCCGATCGTGCGCCACGACTTTCCTCTTCCTAGGCACAACTGGTCCTACCAGGCTGCCATCATGGCACGTTACTTCGATACTCATTCCAAGGCCATGGGCAACGAATTCCGTGACTACATTTTCGCAAACCAGCTCGAGATCAACCCGCAAAACCTGCGCGCCTACGCCGAGAAATTCGCCACCGAGCATAAGGTGGAATTGCCCTTCGTCATCGATCCCGGCGGAAAGCTCGCCGCCCTGGTCAATGCCGACCGCGATCTGGGCAAGGCCATCAAACTCGACCACACGCCCACCGTCTACATTGTGAGCAACCGCAATCCCAATAAGCCCTACGTGGAAGTGAAAGACAACAGCCAGCTCTATCTCACCATCGACACCATGATGAAGGAGTAGAGAAGGGCGATTTCAGATTTCAGATTTTTGATTGCTGATTGAACTCTTACGCCGACGGCGGCTTTTTCTGAAATCTGCAATCTGAAATCATCAATCTGAAATCAGCCTCAGCAGTTTCATTCCGGCCGCCCGGTATAGTGCCCAATCGAATGCACCGCCTCGTGATCTTCCAGCGATTCCAGGTGAGTAATTACTTCCGCGGGCTTGCCCAGTTCGACCGGCAAACGTTCTTCCAGCAGGGTTGCCAGCCGGTGTGCCTCTCCGACCGGCGTGGTGAGTGGAAACAGCAGGTGCACTTCAATGATTTGCCTGTATCCGGTCGTGCGGTAGCGCACGCCATGGTAGTGGAGCGCAAGTTCGTCGCAGATCGCGTCCAACTTCTCGCGAATCTGCGCGCCGGTTTCCGGATCGGAGTAGTCCAGCAGGCCAACCGCCGACCGCCAAGCCAGCCGACCGCCAGACCATAAAATATTGAGCGCGATGGCGATTGCCACCAGCGGGTCGAACGGCTTCCACCCTGTCAGCAGCACCAGGCCTAGTCCCGCAACCACCCCAAAGCTGGTGAAGCAGTCGGTGAGCACGTGCTTGCCGTCGGCCTCAAGAATCAGCGAATGGCTGCGCTTGCCTACGCGCAGCAGATACCAGCCCAGCCATGCATTCAGTGCCCCCGCTGCCACTAGTAACAACGTGCCCGATCTCAGGTTCTCGAGCGGCAAACCCGCGAGCCATTTTTCGATCGCCTCCACCAGAATCCAGATGGCGGCAATCACGATCATCGCCCCTTCAAATCCGGCCGAAAAAAACGCGATGCGCTCGTAGCCGTATAGGAATGTGGGAGCGGCAGGCTTCGCGCTCAGCCGCAAGCTGAATGCGGCAAATGCCACGGCAATGACATGCACCACCGATTCCGCGAAATCCGACAGAATCGCCGCCGATCCCGTCATGTAATAGGCGGTGGTCTTGCCGAGGAGCATCAGCACACCAACCGCCAGGGAAAGGCGCATGGCGAACTGTGAAGCGCGCAGTTCTTCCTGATCGCGGCCTGCAGCAGTCACTTTTGGCAATGCGATGGAACCGCGTTCCGACATGACTTAGCCCAATGTCGGATCATGGTCGCACGAAGCTACGAGACCGAATGTGATTGCAATCACGTCGGGGTTCACATCAGAGGTCAGAAGTCAGAAGTCAGAGGCCTGGAGTCCGCTTTCTCAGTCCCCGAACTCAATCCCAATCGCGCGCGCCGTGCTCACCAGCTCGCCGTCAGGACGCACCGTCTTCAGCTGCCCTATGGCGTTGGCGATGTCGACTGCGACTATGGAATCTGCGCGCAGAGCGACCATTTTTCCGAACTGGCCCTCTGCCACCAGATCGGCCGCCGCTACCCCAAAGCGCGTCGCCAGCACGCGATCATAGGGCGAGGGCGAACCGCCGCGCTGAATATGTCCCAGCACGCTGACCCGCACTTCCTTGCTGGCAAACAATCCAATGGCGTCGCCGATGGTGTTGCCCACGGGATTGCCGCGAGCCATCTGCTTCAACTCTTGCGGTAGTTTGATGCCTTCGGCCACGGCCACGATGGTGAAGCGGCTGCCCCGGCTCTCGCGCTGTGCGATGAAGTTGCAGATCTTCTTCATGGTGAACGGAATTTCCGGAATGAGTATGATGTGCGCGCCACCGGCAATACCTCCCGCCAGCGCGATCCAGCCGCAATCCCGTCCCATCACTTCCACCACCATCACGCGGTGGTGCGAGGCCGCAGTAGTGTGAATCTTGTCGATCGCGTCGGTGACCGTGTGCAGCGCGGTGTCGAATCCGAACGTGAAATCCGTAGCCGACAAGTCGTTATCGATGGTCTTGGGCACGCCCACGATCTTCATGCCCTTCTGAGACAGTTCGTAGCCAATCTTCTGCGAACCATCCCCGCCGATGGTGATGATCGCGTCGATGCCCAATTTCTTGGCATTGGCGAGAATTTCGTCGGAGATGTCGCGCACCACCTCCTGCCCGTTTTCCTGCGTCCTGTAGCTGAAGGGATTGCCGCGGTTGGTTGTGCCCAGAATGGTTCCGCCGCGCGGCAGGATTCCGCTGACCCGGTCGAGCGTCAGCTCAAAAGATTTCTCCGGCCAGATCAGCCCGTCGAAGCCGTCGGGAATCCCGATCACTTTCCACTTGTACTTGAGAATTGCGGCTTTCGCGGCGGCGCGAATTACAGCATTGAGGCCCGGAGCATCCCCGCCCCCAGTGGCAATGCCAATACAGCGAATGTCAGACATGAGAATTCCGTCTTCAGAACCCACGATCATAAGTCGCAGTGGAAGGGACAACAACGTTACGAGTGGACGTAACTAAGGTCGGAAGCAGAGGTGGGTGAAGTCAGGAGTAGACGAGACAAGAGGGGCAGAACGGGCGCCCCACTTCCCGCAAAAAACGCGAGAAATGGGGCACCTTCACAAATCCTCACTGATTAACGATCAGCGTTGCTTTGCCGGTCGCATTCGTTCCCGGATAGGTGACCGCGATGCTATAGGTCCCAGCCGTAGCCGAACTCGTTGGCAGGAACTGCTCTCCCGACCCAGCGAGATAGCTGATGCTAAAGTTTGCATTCTGATTGGTGTTGCTGGAGTCCACAACATTCCAGGTCGCCGCCTGGGTAATGTCGCCGCCGGGCACCGCGGTCGCGGTAAAGGAAACAGCCGTTCCACCAATCGATACCGTCTGGCTGGCCGGACTGACTATGATCGACGAGATATTCGCCAGCACTACCGTGACGGTCGCGGTTCCGGTGCAGGCTGAACATCCTCCAGACGAAGCCGTGATGGTCGCCGTTCCCGACTGTAGCGCGGTCACCAGGCCCGAACTTTGCCCCACTGACACGATCGTCGGAGCGCTCGAGGACCATGCTACTCCAGACGTCAGCGTGTTCTGGCTCCCATCGCTGTAAGTGCCTGTGGCGGTCATCTGCCACGTCTGACTCACGTTCAGATTCAGGCCGGAAGGGCCGACCGAAACCCCAGTCAGCGTCGGGTTCACGAAGAATCCTTTGCAACCGATCTCGAGAGCTAGAAAGGCGAGGGCAGCCAACACGCAGGTGAGTCGAAGTTTCTGCATCGTCGATGACATGCTCGTGGAGACTCCTTGGGCGCGCCTGCTCAGTTCTTATCCTGTTTTCGCCGCATCAGTGCTACAAAAATTGTAGCAGAGATGATTTCGCCCGGCCCACACTCCAGTACCTGGACTGCGGGCATGGAATCTTCCCAGCCAACCACCAGACGCGGTTGCTTTCCCCTTTTAGAACGCGGTTCTCGGGGCCCCTTGCAGAAAAAGTCAGCTGTTCTCAGTCCTGCGTCGGAACGGCAGCCCGTGCGGTCTCCTTATTATTCGTCTTAACGTCCCGGATGGTGCCCTTCCTTGGGAGGAGCCTGGTGAGGCGGCGGACTGGATGGATGCTGATTTTGCCTCGGCGCGCTCTCCCTCGCCGGCGGCGTGGAACGCGGCATACTTCGCTCGTTTTGGGGGCGAGTCTCGTTCGGGCGACTCTGCGGACGCACTTCGTTCGAACGAGGCTGCGGCCGCGAGTCATTGGAACGGTTCTGATACGCCTGGCTGGGGCGAGCCTGGTCCGAACGAGTCTGTTTCGAGCGAGTCTGCTCCGGACGGTTTTGAGTCGGATGACTTTCGTTCCCGCGCGACATGTTCGCGTTCGATCCTCCGTTCTTCGATGGAGGCGTGAACGGCCGGAATCCCGCGTTCGACGTACCCCTGTTCGCTGGGGACGTACCTCGATTGGCCGGCGCGGAGTTCACGCGCGCCTGTCGCGGCGACATGGCGGGCGCATGATATTCGCCACCCGCAGCCCTGGCCGGAATCGCAGAGCGGTTGCTGAAATCGCCTGGCCGCGCGGTGGCCGCGATCGCTGGACGTCCATGATTCACCGCCGCGAAATTCTGCCGGTTCTGGCCTGCAATCCGCTCATGCTGGGCCTGCGTCGGCAGACGCCCCTCGTGGCGCTCATGCGCCGCCACCTCTTCCTGCCGGGTTGGCCGCGCCTCGATCCCGCCCGACCCGCCGTTGTAGCTGACGTTTCTCGTGTTATTCACGATCACGGTCCTGTTATAAACATTCCTGACATTGGTGACGCTGACGTTGGTGACCGAGCGGTTGTAATAGAAATTTCGCCCGCGCCATTCGCCCCCGACGAATCCCACGCCGGTGTAGCCGAATCCGTAATTGATTCCGCCATAAAATCCGATGTGCGGACCCCAGTATCCCGCGTGCCACCGGTAGTATCCGTCGCCCCATCCCCAGTAGCCGGGGGTCCAAAGCATGCCGACTGGCGCCACCACCCACGTGCCCGGCACCCAGTAATAGCCGTCGTCATCGTTCCAGGCCCAGTAGCCCGGCGTCCAGTAATATCCCGGGCCGGGGCAGATGGGCTGCGCATAAACCGGCAACGCCGGCGGCCCGATGCGCACCGAAATGCCCACCGCGACTTGCGAGAACGATGCGCCGGAGAACAATAGAACTATGATCGCTAACAATATCCAGCGGATTGTCGCTCGATTCCTGTTCATGGACTTCCCCTTTGTGGTCACCGAGGCGATTTGCGCACTCAGAACGCCCATTGCATTGTCCCGCAAAAACCAGGAATTGCATCCGTTACGTTCCTCCTCTGTTAACACTGAACCTTTGAGTATGTTGCTGGGCGGGGAAATTATTGGGAATGAAAGGTTTGGGAACCTTCAGATTTTCGGCCTAGCTGATTCCGAAAGAAATTGTGCCAGCAGAGGTCCTACAATCATCGCAAAACTGAAAACTGAGAACTGTTACTTCGCCCCGCGCCCCAGTGCCACTAGAAAAATCGCACTCTTGCCCCGCGCGTGCGGCGAGAAGAAGCTAGCTACATCGTCGTCGTAGAAAGTCAGACCGCTGGCGCCCAGTCGTTGCGCATACGCGCCTAGATAAAGTTTCCCGCCCAGAATTCCAGCTTCGAGTTGCACGGCGCGATATCCGCGGTTCCCGTAGCGCTGCATGATTTTTTTCAGGTCGGCCAAAAAGAATACGTCGACCGACGCATCCAGCGGAATCTGCTGCTCCAGTCCCAGGTAGCCCGCCTTCTCGCGGAAGTCTCCGGCCTTCAGCAATTCGAGAGCCTTCTTTTCCCAGTGATAGACGTAGGCGCCCGCAGCCACGCCCAGCACGTTGTTCACGATCAGATACAGATCATTCAGATGGCTTCCCGCAGGCTCGAGAAAGTCAGCAGGAATGCCGCGCGTCGCGCGATCGAGCATCGTCGAAAGCTGCGGCAACGTGATCGGATCGCGCGCGAACCTTCGCGCCGAGCCCCGCCGCGAAATCACTTGCTCGATGGAATCCTTCGGAATAGCCGAGTCATCCAGCGGCTTCAACACGATCGTATCGCCCTTCGTTGGAGACAGTTGCCGCGCCGGAGTCTTGCCGCGCCATGCCGCCACTTCCGCCGCCGACTCGAGCGACGACGCCTCGTGCATCTTGCGCATTGACGGATAATCGACTTCTGTCTCGGAGTAAGGAACCGTCGGCAGCGTAAGCGGCGTAACCTCCGGCGAACCGGGTAGCGCCGCCTGCTGATGCCCAATCGGAACCAACGAAAGCGCGACTTCACGTTTGCTATCGAGTCCTAATAAAGCGTCTACCTGCGAATCGACGAAGCCGGCGACAACCCGGGCGGGAAGATTCGCAGCCGCAGCCATCGCCAGCAGATTCGCCAGGATCGTCCCGTTGTCCCATCCAAAATGCCGGTAAGTGCGCGAGCGATATTTCCAGGCGTTGCGCCAGTAGGTACCGGTGCATACGATTGTCACCGGAGCGTGCGCCACCGAAGATTCGTTGCCCGTGGCATCGGCCAGCGCCTGCCGAAAATCGCCTGCGCGCAGCTGTCTTAATCCGAATTCCGCCGCGCCAAAGTGGTAGACTCCCGCCGCCAGTCCCGGAGGATTCTTCACCCCCGGCACCGCTTTGCCCGGCAAATCGCCGCACACCACGTAGAGTTCAATCTCGTAAAGCGCCCCGGTGCAGGCCGCCGCGCGAAAAAAAGTTTCTCCCTGCGAATGCTTCTTACTGCGAATGACTCCCGCCGAAAAAAACAGCAACTCCGCCAAAGTTTCGAGATCGGGAACACTCTCCGTTTGCGTCGCCGTCCCCAAGTCCGCAATCGCCGAGAGCGCCGGCCGGCCCGTGTCGTGAAAATCCCGCGGCAGCCGCGTCACCTCCAGTGTGGGATAAATCTTGAACAGCAGCGGCTTGTTCTCCCAATCAAGCGTATGGGGCTGAAATCGCACGCTCTGGTAAGAGTGTTTGCTGCCGCTGTGATACTGCAAGCCGGCGTCGAGGTTCCCGTTCTCGCTCAAAAAATTCGCTCCTTAACTATGGGAATGAAGCTCATAGGAATGAAGCTCAGCGGTACGCGCTCGGCGGCAGGCCAGTGATGCGGATTCCCGCGTGGCCTTTGGTGCGGAAGTTCATCCCGATCAGCAAAGCCGTAATCTGCTCGACAATGCGTGCGTTCTCCAGCTTTCCGCCATCCACGCCGCGCACTCCGGGAATTTTCGCCGCCAGTTCGCGGGTCAGTTGCGCCGCGTCAGGATCGTCGCTGCACACAATCACGTCGCAGTCGAGCGGCGTGTCGGTGCCCAGCATTTCGGCGGACACATTGTGAAATGCCGCCACCACGCTCACTTCCTCCGATACCAGTTCGGCCGCCTGCTGCGCCGCCGATCCCTGCCACACACCCAGAGTCCGCGAGGCGCGCCCGCCAATGCCGCTGGCCAGCGGCACCGTGGCGTCGATCAGAATGCTGCCCGCGGTGATCGAAGACTTCAATTTCTTGAGCAGCGAGGCTTGCCCCTCAAACGGCACCGTCAGCATCAGAATGTCGGAGACGGCGCAAGCGGCGCTATTCTCCATGCCCGAAATTTTTGCCTCGCCTCCCAGTCGTTTCTGGATCGACTCGGCGGCCTGTTGCGCTCGTTTTTCCTCGCGCGAACCGATGATGACAGTTTCTCCCGCCCGCGCCCAGCGCAGCGCCAATCCCATGCCCGCCGGCCCCGTGCCCCCGATCACCGCGATCGGGCGGATACCTGCCTGACTCGTGCTCATGCGAACTCCGGCTCCAGCGATTGTTCGGCCACGCATTCGGCGACCGGAAGTTTAAGGTGGATGCGCGAGTACGTCGTATTGCGCTCCGCCGGGATCCGGCCTATTTCCAAGATCAGCGCCTGAAAATCCTCCGGGCTGGTGTACTGCCCCGCCGTCGCTCCCGCCTCCCGCGAAATATTTTCTTCCATCAGCGTGCCGCCGTAATCGTTCGCCCCTGCATGCAGGCAGAGTTGCGAAAGATGCCGGTTCAGCTTCACCCAAGAAACCTGAATGTTGTTGATCGAGCCCGCGAGCAGTAGTCGCGCCAGCGCGTGCACTTTCAGATGCTCCGCCAGCGATGGGCCGGTGCGCGCCAGCCCCTGCTGGAACAACAACGTATTCTGGTGTACGAAGCCCAGCGGCACGAATTCGGTGAAGCCCCCGGTTTCAGATTGAATCTCGCGCAGCAATCGCATCTGCCTTACCCAGTGCTCTGGCGTCTCCGCGTGCCCGTACATGAGCGTCGAAGTGGTGCGAATGCCGCAGCGATGCGCCGTGCGAATGACCTCGACCCATTGCGCGGTCGAAAGTTTATTCGCCGAAAGGATGTGTCGAATCTGGTCGTCGAGAATTTCGGCGGCGGTGCCCGGCAGCGTGCCCAGCCCGTTATCAAGCAGCATGGAAAGATAGTCCGCCAGCGGCATCCCCGTGAGTTCCACGCCATAAACAATTTCCATCGGAGAAAACGCATGGATGTGCATGCGCGGAACCGCTTGCTTGATCGCGCGCAGAATGTCGCGATAATAAAATTTCGACAGCTCGCGCGGCAGCCCGCCCTGAATGCAGACTTCGGTCGCGCCCAGTTCCCACGCCTCGGCCGCTTTGCGCGCCATGTCGTCGAGCGAATGAAAATAAGAGTCCGCCTCGCGCGGTCCGCGGCTGAAGGCGCAGAACTTGCATCCCACAAAACAGATGTTGGTGAAATTGATGTTACGGTTGACGACGTAAGTGACAATGTTGCCGGCAAGCTCGGCCCGCAGCAGGTTCGCCGCCGCCAGCAGGCCCAGCAGGTCGTCGCCTTCGGCATTGGCCAGCGCGTAAGATTCTTCCAGCGACAAGTCGCCGCCGTTCTGCGTTTCCAGCACCTTTTCCAGCGAACACCGCAACGCCGGACTCATGCGCGCGGCCGTGTCACACCACTCCAGCGAAGGAAAACCTTCCAGTTCCGACGGCGTAAGTTCGCGTGGCATGCTATTCCCCGTAGAGACCTAGCTGGCTGCGTCTTTGCTTGCAGCGGCAAGTCTGCCGGTGTGGCAAAGACGTTGCAAGCAACGTCTCTACAGTGTAGCGGAAGTTTCGGTGAAAAAGCGCAGCGGGAGGTGAGCCGAATGTGGCCTAGCGAAACAAGTCGGTCGATGCGGAGCGCAGCAGGTCGCCGACCTTCCCCGGTCCGGGATCGTAACGGAATCCGCGGACAATGCACGCGGGCGCGCGATTCAGTTTTCCGCACACCAGTCCCGCCGCGCAGGCCAGTTCGTCGGCGACGGCTTCAACGCTGGCGCGCAGCGTGTAACCGTGCGAGTCGCGCCGCCCGCGCTCATCGCGCAGCGGCTTCATTCCGGCGATGCCGATAGCAAACTCGGTGAGTCCTTCACGCCACGGCCGCCCAAAGCTGTCCGTGATGATTACCGGAATCGCGACGCCCGTGCGGCTTTTGAGCGCGCGCCGCAAGTTGGCCGCCGACCGGTCGGGATCCTCCGGCAGCAGCAGCGCGTGCGTGCCGCCGTTGACGTTGGAGACGTCGACGCCGCTGTTGGCGCAAAGAAAGCCGTGATGCGTCTCGGTGATGAGCACGCCGTTCTTGCGGCGGATCACGGCGCGGCTCTCGTGCAGCGCCAGTTCAATGACGCGCGCGTCGAGCGCATATTGCTTCGCCCAAACCAGAGACTCGGGAGAAGGTTCAATCGTCGCCAGATCGACAATCCGTCCCTCCGCCTTGGAAACAATTTTATGTTTCACGACGAGAATGTCGCCCGCCAACAAGCGAAGCTTTGCCCGCCGCAGCGCTTCGACGAGCTTGTCGGCAAGTGAATCGCCCGGAAGGATTTCGTCCGCGAGCGGAATCGGAATCACGCGAAGTTCCGCTGGTTTTGTATTTATTCGCGCACTACGAGTGCCTGGCATAAAAGAAAAGTAAAGCAAAGAGGCAAAAGGTTTATGTGGGGACAGCCGCCCCGGCTGTCCCTCGAGCGAACACGTAGGGGCGGACGCATTCGTCCGCCCCGCGAGCGAAGCGAGCGCTCACCGGCGCACCCCATCCCAGAGGATTGCTTCCGGGGCAAGGTCGCGCGCCGGGCACCGCACACCCCATCCCCGGACGAATGCGTCCGGGGCTACGCGTACTTGCCGGTGGAAACATACTCCCGCAGCAACCTCTGGGCTCGGGTTTCGCCCGGCAGCGCCATCAACTGCTGCAGGTCCGGCGGATTATCCACGTCCACCGCAATTCCCGCAAGCTGCAGCACCACGCACGCTTTGCCCGTAGCCTGCGCGGCAGCATGATGCGGCTTGAAACTGTCATTGCCAAAGCGTAGCGGAAAAAGGTTTGCCGGACGCCGGAATGCAGCATTCGTCCCGCGCCCGTCGCCAGCGGGCACAAGCACGCTGCCTTCGGCGGGCGCATGCTTCAGAATCTCTTCCAGTTCCCACGCCTGAATCAGCGGAATGTCCGCCGGAATTACCAGCGTGTTGTCCGCGCCGCGCTCCACGCACAGCTGCGTAGCCATCTCGATCGCTCGGGTCTCGCCGGGATTGTCCGGGTCGGGGATGATTTCGAATTCATATTCAGCCGCCAGCGCCTTCGCGTAAGGATCGCTCGTCACCACTGCAACCTGCGGCCGCGCCTTCCACTCGTGCAGCGCAGTCAGCACGTCATGCAGCATGGCCTGGGCCAGCGCGGTGCGCGAGGGTTGATCGAGAACGGACGCTAGTCGCTGCTTCGCCCCAGAAAGATTTTTGACGGGAACGAGAATCACGGCTGCTGGTCCAACCGTCGAAAAGGCGTGCCGTGTGCCTGAGCCTCGTCCCCGACGCGCGCAGCCTCCGCCAGGAACGAGAGCACATCGCGCGCCAGCGCCATCTTGTCTTCCGCGGTGCGCATGATGGTCTGCGTGCGCTGCACGTTCAGACCGTTGGCACGAAGCAGTTCGGCCGCGCGGGTGTCGCGATGGTCGCAGACCAGCACGTCGATGAAATCCTCGTAGGCATGCGCCACGCCAACAATCGAGCAAGGCAGTCCTTGCGCAGCCATCAGAATTCCTGCGGGACCGGCCACCGGCGCGCTGCCCACAATCGGGCTGATGGCGGCAACTTTTCCGCGGCAGCGCAGCAGCGCTTCGCGAATCCCCGGCACAGCCAGGATTGGGCCAATACTGGTGATGGGATTGCTCGGCGCGATGATGACCGCCTCCGCCGACTCGATGGCTTCGATCACTCCCGGCGCGGGTTCGGCGTCCGAGGCTCCCGCAAAGCGCACCGAGTTCACCGGATCCTGATACCAGCGCTGCACGAAATATTCCTCGAAGCTCAACTCGCCGACAGGCGTATCCACGCGGGTTTCCACGCGGGAATCGCTCATAGGCAGCACGCGCGCCTTCACCCCGAGTTTTTCGGAGATGACGGCGGTGGCGTCCGAAAGCGTCTTGCCCTCGGCAAGAAGGCGCGAGCGCAACAGGTGCATGGCGAGGTCGCGGTCGCCGGTATGGAACCATGTCGGCTCGCCCAGTTGTCCCATAGCCTGCAGGCAAAGGAAGGTGTCGCCCTTCACGCCCCATCCGCGCTCGCGGCTCAACATGCCCGACAGCACGTAGGTGATCGAGTCAATGTCGGGCGAAACGTACAGGCCCCACCACAGCAGATCGTCGCCGGTATTAACCACGACCGTAATTTCTTCCGGCGCCATAACCTGCTTCAGGCCGTCGATGAACTTGGCGCCGCCGGTGCCGCCGCTGAGCACGCAGATCATGCCGCCCGCTCCGTTCTTGCGAGGCCTCGATCATCCACGGCGGCTTGCAATTTCTCTGACAAGAGTCCTGGCTTGGCCACGACAGCGGGAATAAATTCGGGATACACCGGCAGCCGCTGCTGCAGACGGAATCCCTTGGCCTCGGTGCGCAGGCGCAGTTGTTCCAGGTGCGGCCAAGGCTTTTCCGGATTGATGTAGTCGGGGGTCAGCGGCGAAATCCCTCCCCAGTCGTTGATGCCGGCATCGACTAACTCTTCATAGTAAGGGGCGGAGAGATTGGGCGGGGCCTGAATATTGACCGTAGGGAGTAACAAGCGAGCTACTGCCACGGCCCGCAGCATCTCTCCGCGGCCGGGCTCGGGCCAGTGCGCCATGGGGATTGCAGGTTTGGCGCGGAAGTTTTGCACGATGACTTCCTGAATATGTCCGTAGCGCTCGTGCAGATTGCGAATGGCAAGCAGCGTGTCGACGCGATCTTCGAGCGATTCGCCGATGCCGATCAGCAAGCCCGTGGTGAACGGAACATTCTGCTTTCCCGCTTCTTCAATGGTGCGCAGGCGTTTGGCCGGAACTTTGTCGGGAGCATTATCGTGCGCGGCGCCGGGCGCCAGCAGAGCGGCGTTCGTGGTCTCTAGCATCAGGCCCATGCTGGGCGAGACGGCGGCCAGGCGCGCGATCCACTCCGCGCTCAGCAGGCCCGGATTGGGATGCGGCAGCAGGCTGGTCTCGCGCAGCACCAACCCGCACATGGCTTCCAGATAGTGCAGCGTGGATTTGTAGCCAAGATGGCGCAACGTCTCGCGCATCTCAGGGAAGAGCAACTCCGGCTTATCACCCAAAGAGAACAGGGCTTCGGTGCATCCCAGCCTTTCGCCGGCGCGGGCGACCGCCAACACTTCGTCCGGCGTCATCGTGTGCGCGCCCGCATCGCCGGGATCGCGGCGGAAGGTGCAGTATCCGCAGTAGTCGCGGCAAAGATTGGTCAGCGGCAGAAAGACTTTGCGCGAATAGGTAATCGCGCCCGGCTTGAATCGTTCCTTGGCGGCGCTGGCGGCGGCCAGCAGTTCAGGTAGATCATCGTCGGCGCACGCGATTAACGGCAAGGCCGCTTCGCGCGAGATACCGATGCCAGATTGCGCCTCGGCCAGCGCGGAAGCGCATGACGCACGGCTTACGGGCGGGTTGGAGAGGACAGCCACGTTGAATCGAATGATACAACGCCGCGACATGGTAATGTAGGCGGTTGCGTGGCCCCGGACGCATTCGTCCGGGGATGGCAGGGGCAGGTTTCAAGGTTGGCAAGTTTCAGTGTTTCAAGGGTTTGAAACCTTCGATACTTTGCCACTTTGAAACATTGTTCTAACCGGTGCAGGTTTGAGTGTTTCAAGGTGTCTAAGGTTTGAGCGTTTCAAGGTTTTGAAACCTTCGAAACCTTGCCACTTTGAAACATTGTTTTCTAAACCCTTGCCACCTTGAAACTTGTTCTTTGCTCGCTCGCTTCCCTCGCGGGGCGGACGACTGCGTCCGCCCCTACATGTTATGAATCTGACTACTGCCGAATTCCGCAAGGCGATGGGGCGCTTCGCCACCGGGGTGACGATCGTGACCGTCGACCTCGACGGCGAGGTGCATGGCATGACCGCCAACGCCTTCGCCTCGGTGTCGCTCGATCCCATGCTGGTGCTGGTTTGCGTCGACCATACCACGCGGACGCACGCGCATCTGCATGCCAAAAAACGATTCGGGATCAACGTTTTGTGCGAGGATCAGCGCGCAATCTCGGAGTATTATGCCAGCCCCGAGCGCACGCATGAGAACGCCGAGGCCGAGGCTGGAGCGCGTTTTGACCGCACCCCGCACGGCACGCCGATGCTGCACGGCACGCTGGCCTACCTGGAATGCCGGCTGCACTCAGCGCAAGATGCCGGGGACCATACCATCTTCATCGCCGAGGTCGAAGACGTCGTCGTGCGTGAGGGCGAGCCGTTGCTCTTTTTTCGCGGAAAGTATCGCAAGGTGGGCGAGGACGTCGAGAAGTAGGGGTGTCACTTTCGTCGTGCTCGAACATCTAATCATTGTCAAAACAAATCAAAATGGAGTGGAGTCATGGCCGAAAAGACAGCAGAGAAAGTTACCAAGACGGAAGCGGAGTGGAAGCAGACGCTTACCCCTGAGCAATACCACGTGACCCGCCAGGCGGGCACCGAGTGCGCTTTTACCGGCAAGTACTGGAACACGAAAGATGCGGGGACGTATCACTGCGTGTGCTGCGGCACGCCGCTTTTTGATTCGCAGACGAAATTCAATTCCGGCACGGGTTGGCCGAGTTTCTACAAGCCTGGCGAGTCCAGCAACGTGGTCGAGCACCGGGATAAGCAATATGGCATGGTGCGGACGGAAGTGCGTTGCGCCAAATGCGATGCGCACTTGGGACACGTGTTCGAGGACGGTCCAGCCCCCACCGGCCTGCGCTATTGCATGAATTCCGCCGCACTAGATTTCAAGCCCGCGGAAAAGAAGTAATTCAACCCAGCGATCAACTCGACTCGAATCGTAGAGACGGAGCTTGCTACGTTTTTGCAGCATCGAGGGTCTGGCCACGAATGAAAAATGCCGAAGGTTTCCCGAGTGGCCAGCGTGTTTTCCCTTAAGTCATTGAGCCTAGGTGTAAGTGACTGAAAAGTCGTAGAGGGCCTTTGGCGGTCCGCAGGACGCACTATTTTCCTGCGGATGAACTTCCCCTTGCCTCAGGGCGAGATCGTCGCAGCAAGGGCACTTTCCGGCCCCGCAAAGGGCATCCTGGGTGAAGACTAAGCCTGTTTTTGGCGGGCGGGGGGGGGTGCCTCGTCTGCCCGTTATACTTACCAGATTGTACATACAATCCGCCGCAACATCTTGCATCCACAAAAGATAAGGGGCACGCGCAGGCGTGCCCTCGTCTTTTACTAGAAGAATATCCCGCCAATTACGCGCTGGCGGTGGCAGCCATGGCTTTCGGAGCCTCAGCTTGCTTGGGGTGGTTCGGCTGATCTTTGTGCTTGGCTTCGCTGCTGCGGACCTGGATCCCGCCCTTCAACGCGGCGCCATCTTCCACGCTGATGCGCGAGCAGGAGATGTCTCCATGCACCGAGCCTTCGGCGCGAATGTCCACGCGATCGCTGCACTCGATGTTGCCGGTCACTTTGCCCATGACCACAACTTCGCGGGCCTGCACGCTGGCATCGATCTTGCCATTGCGGCCAATAGTGACGCGGCTTTCCGGCATGGTGATCTTGCCTTCGATGCGGCCGTCGATGTAGAGCGCTTCGGAGCCGCTCACTTCGCCCTTGATAACCAGGGTGCGGCCGATGGTGGCCTGATCCACAGGAGCGGTAACGGTCTTGATGGGGTTGTAGGCGTTGGGGTTGGAAGCCGGCGTGCCGGCCTTGGGGTTAAAGGAGTCCGACGATTGAAGCATGTGACCTTCCTTGGGTCTCCGCGTGGCGCCTTGCCCTGGCTGACGCCTGACACCTGGTCATGCGGGTGATCGTGAGATTTTGGTGGCCTTCGGCAGTTGCTGGCCTAGTGGCCAATCTGAATATCGCACAGAGGTAAGCGACCGAGAGAGATTACGGAAGATGGTGTACGGCTGCGGGGAGGTGATGACAAGGCTTGTGAGCCCGAAGAGTGTAATAGCGATGTTTCAACAGCAACCGATTCGAGGCGGTTCGGCTGCTGCTGCTTCTCAGCCCGGAGGTGACCTTGACCGCGCCGGCAGCGCGGCGGCACTATCTAGTTATGTACATCATGCCACTCAGCGTGCCCCAGAAAGTTGGCGTGGTCTTCTACGGCTTGGCAATCGGCGTCTGCGCGCTAATGGCCACTACGGTTGCCTTCGTCATCCTTGCATTTCTGGTTTCTGCGTTTCTTACTGTGGCAAATTTAGCGGGCAAGGATGGTGGAGCGGCCTTTCTCGTATTACAGGCTGCCTTCTACGGCTTTTATGCGGGAATTGTGGTCGGTATGATCGTCTGCTGGCGTGTGTGCCGCTCTCGATTGCGCAGAGTTCCGACAGAATGAAGCCGTCGTTTTGCTTGCGTGTTCTTGATGATGTAGGCAGGCGATAGCACGTTTTGACATTTCACAAAACTGCCAGCGAACCGGCGGAGTATTGTCAACGGTCCTCCCGGACCATTTGAGATTCTTATTGTGATTCCTGCAGACTCGCGGCCATCTCTTCCCATTCCTTGATCAGCGCGGCGTGGCTGGCTTTTTGTTGGTCGAGTTCCTGGGATTGGCGCTGACTTTCTTCGGCGCTTACAAAATTCTGCAGCGCGGTTTCCAATTCCGCGATGGCCGATTCCGCGGAGCTGATCTCTTCTTCTAATTCGTGGACGCGATCTTCCATTTGTTTGCGCTTGATGGGGTTCAGGCGCTTTTTGGGAGACTCGGATAGCTCATGGGTCGGACTATTGCCGTTGGCCGGAGCGTCTGCACTATCAGTTGCCGAAGAATCCCCACTTCTCCCAAAAGAAGGGAGAAGTGGGGCACCCACGGGTTTGGATGGCTTTACGTCTGGAACGTCGTCTAACGTGGGCGCGACGTGCTGGCCGCCCTGCTTGCGCCAGAGATAGTCTTCGTAGTTTCCGGGGAAGACTTCAACTTTGCCGCCGCCGATCTCGAAGACGCGCGTGGCCAGCTTGTCGATGAAGTAGCGATCATGGGAGACGAAGACCACCGTGCCGGTATATTTCACCAGGGCGTCGAGCAGCACGTCTTTGGCGCGCAGGTCGAGGTGGTTCGTCGGTTCGTCGAGCAGCAGGAAGTTGGCGGGATGCAGCAGCAGGCGCAAAAGGGCGTAGCGGCCGCGCTCGCCGCCGGAGAGCACGCCGATCTTTTTGAAGACGTCGTCTTCGGAAAACAGGAAGCAGCCGAGCAGGCTGCGCAGTTCGGTTTCGCCGGAGCCGGGAGAGGCGTCGCCGAGATCGTCGATGATGCGAGCCTCGGGATCGAGTTCCTTGTACTGATCCTGCGCGAAGTAGTCGGCATCCACGTTGTGGCCGAGGCGGAATTCGCCGTGCGTGACTTGCTCTGTGCCCGCCAGCAGCTTGATGAGCGTGGATTTGCCCGCTCCGTTCACGCCGACCAGCGCAATGCGGTCTCCTCGCTCGATCATGAAATCGACGTTGCGAAAAACTTCTTTTTCAGCGCCGCCATTCTTTCCTGGATACTTTTTGGCCACGTCCTCGAACTCGACCACGATGCGGCCGCTGGGCTTAGGCTGCGGAAAAGAAAAGTGGATGGTCTTCTCTTCCGGAGGAACCTCGATGCGCTCAATCTTTTCCAGTTCCTTGATGCGGCTCTGCACCTGCTTGGCTTTAGTGGCCTGGTAGCGGAAGCGGTTGATGAAGACTTCGAGTTGCTCGATGCGGTCGCGCTGGTTGCGGTATGCGGCCTGCAGTTGCTCGTTGCGCTGCGTCTTCTGCGCCAGGAATTTGTCGTAGTTGCCGGTATAGAACCAGAAGCGCTTGTTCCAGATTTCGGCGATCTTGTTGACGGTGACGTCGAGAAAGTAGCGGTCGTGCGAGATCAGCACGAAGGCGTGCGGATAATTCTGCAGATATTCTTCTAGCCAGTTGCGGGCTTCGAGATCGAGATGGTTGGTCGGCTCGTCGAGCAGCAGCAGGTTCGGCTTCTGCAGAAGAAGCTTGGCGAGGGCGAGGCGCATCTGCCATCCGCCGGAAAATTCGTCGGTCAGGCGCGGCCAGTCTTCTTTACTAAAACCCAAACCCATCAAGACTCGACCGACTTCGGACTCAATGGAGTAGCCGTCGCGGGTGCGGAACTCATGCTCCACGCGGTGATAGCGGTCGGCCACGGCGTCGAATTCGGCGCTCGTGTGATCGAGTTCAGCCATGCTGTGCGTGAGCGATTCGAGTTCCGTTTCCATGCCGCGCAGGTCGTCAAACACCGACATGCACTCGTCGAAAACGCTGCGACCGGAGAGCGTGAGGCCGTCCTGAGGAAGATATCCGGCGGACGTGCCTTTGGCGACGGTGAGCGCGCCGTAGTCGAAGGTGTCCATGCCGGCGAGGACTTTCATGAGCGTGGATTTGCCGGTGCCGTTGCCGCCGACCAGGCCGATGCGGTCGCGGGCGGTGATGAGCCAGTCCGCGTTTTCGAAAAGGAGTTTGTGGCCGAAACGTTTTCCGGCGCCGGAGAGCTGAATCATGGGGCTGGAGTTATCGTCTCATAAAAGAAGTGGGCAGTGGTTAGTGGGCAGTGGCCAGAAAAATTTTCACAACGAAGGACACGAAGGTTCACGAAGGAAAGCTGGAACAGCTTACGGCCAGAGGGCTTCGGCGATGGGATCTTTTACGGCGGGGCGGGCATTGCGCTGGTTTGGATAGGTGCCCCAGAGTTCGTTGTGGAACTGGATGCGTTCGAGGGCGCGGTCGATTACGGCTTCGAGTTCGCAGGCGTATTTCACTTCACGGCCTTTGGCGAGATGGCGCTTGGCTTCCGCGGGAGTCACCCAGGTGGGGCGGCGATTGCCTTCGTCCGGACGGCGCATCTCGTGGACTTCCATGAGGAAGGCTTTGATCACGAATTCCTGCACGCCGCCGGGCTGCCAGAACACGCCCTTGGAATGAATGTAGAGATGGAAGTGTCGCGGTTCGATCGTGCCGATCGCTCCGGCTTCTTCCACCGCTTCGCGTTCGGCGGCCTGGCTATGCGAGAGGCGCGGGTCGGTCGATCCCTTGGGGAAAGTCCACTTGTTGCCGCCATTGGTATTAACCAGAAGGAACTCGATGGCGGTGCCGCGCCGGCGATAACAGATGGCGGCTACCTGCAACGGCAGCGACTTGGGGACGCGGGATGAAGCCATGGGCGGCGGTCCTCCTGATTCAATCCTACATGCAAGATATTTCACCTGTGTGAATGTGCAACAAAAATTGTGCAGGAGGGAGGGTTACGAAAGGGTTACGCTTTGGCATGAGAGTGGGCTTAGGGTAGTGATCCTTCGACCGCGGTCCGGGTGACAAAATCAGGATTGTGCCTCGGGGCGCTCGGCTTCGCCTGCGCGGGACGGACGAATGCGTCCGTCCCCACACGAGCATTCCCCACATCAGCATTCCCCACACAGCACTTGCGCCTGGGCGTTGCCTGAAGGCTAGAGGCCTGCGCCGTAGACTGGGATGGCGGCGCCGGTTACTTCCTTTCCGGCATCTCCGGCGAGCCACACGATCAGGCTGGCGATGGAGGCGGGTTGCACCCACGTGGTGGTGTCGGCGCCGGGCATGGCTTTGCGGTTGGCGGGAGTGTCGATGGTGCCGGGAAGAATTGTGTTAGCGGTGATGCCGGCGTCTTTGTTCTCCAGCGCGACGGTTCGAATCAGCGAGACCAGGGCCGCTTTGGAAGCGCTGTAGGCTCCGAGGGTGGGGCCGGGATCTTCGGCGGCGCGGCTGCCGATGGCGACGATGCGTCCAGCTTTTGCGCTGCGCATGTGCGGGATGACCGCGCGGAGAATGTGAAACGAGCTGTACAGGTTCATGTCGAACATGCGTTGGAAGGTGGCGTCGTCGGTGTTGGCGACGGTCTGGCCACCGGCAAATCCGCCGACAGTGTGGACCAGCACGTCAATTTTTGCGAAGCGGGCGATAACCGAGTCGGCGGCTTTTTTAGCGGCGTCGAGGCTGTCGAGCGCGGCGGGAAGCGGCGTGAAGTTGGCGTGGTTGATGTCGGATTGAAGAATCTTCGGCGCGAGGCCGACTACGGCGAATCCGGCGTCGAGGAAGGCGCGGGTGACGTGGATTCCGAGGCCGCCGTTGGCTCCGGTGACTAGGGCTGTTTTTGCGGGCATGGATGAGATCTCCTGGCTCATCATAAATGCCCGTGCGGTTGTGGCGCGAAGATCCTGCTTCGTCGCGGTCCGGAATATATTTTGCCTTGCAGGTCAATGCGGGCTTGGTGATTCCGTTGTGGCTAGCTGGCTGGGACGTTGCCGAACATGCGGCCCTAGCTCACGCGGGCTCCTCTGATTTCGTCGCGAGTTCGTCGTGGTGGCGGTTTTTGTTCGATTCTCACCATGGGCGATTTGTGCCGATTGCGGCCGGACAGTTGGTTTGTTTTGGTTTGGCCAGGGGTTGTACCAGGTCGGGTCCACCTCTTGTTGGGCAAGAGCCGGGGCCGATAGCGCGAGTATTGTCGCGAGCGCGAGCAGGGCTCGACACGGGGCAAAGATTCCAGCGAAACCTTTATTTCGAAACATCCGATTCCCTCCGGTTCGAATTCGTTCCGCGATCCGGGGGGATGCTTCTCGAAGGGATAGTGAGAGAAAGCAGGCGCGCGTTTCGCGCGGGATGCGGTGGCGGCTGGAAAAAGATGAATTGGGATGGGAAGTTAGGCGTCCGAGCCCGGAAGGTGCAGGCTGGAGGCGCTCGGCTTCGCCTTCGCTGGACAGCCGAGGCGGCTGTCGGGTATTGCTCGGCTTCGCCTGCGCGGGACGGACGAATGCGTCCGTCCCTACATGGGCATTGCTAGTTTGGGGGTTGGAGGATTTTTACCTGCCAGGGGATTATTACTTGCTTGAAGATTAGGGGGTCGGGCCAGACTCCCACCTGACGGCCTAAGTGGCCGCCGCGGGGATTGATCCAGGCCTCTTTGGGGACGTCGCCTTTGCTCAGCAGAAGGTATTCGTCAGCAATGGGAACCTGGGTGTCGAGAACGCCGGCGATGACGAGCATGGGAGCCATCGGCTTGCCCAGCAGGCCTTGATGGACCAGCGACAGTTTCGGCAGGTACTCGCCCATTTCGTCGAGCGTGTGAACGCCTTCGAGAATATTCATGAGCGCGGGGACTTGATCAAAAAGGTATTCGCGATTGCCGAGCAGCGAGTTCATCAGAAAATCTTTCTGGAAAAATTTGTCGACGGGCGGGGATTGGGCGCTGCAACCGCGCAGGCGGGCGTGCTCGACGATCGCCATCTTAGTGGCCCAGTAGGCTCCCCAACTCACGCCGTGCATGGAGATGCGGTTCTTGTCGATCTCGGGGCGGGACTGCGCGTAGTCGATGACTTTCGAGAGCATGCGGTCGGAGGTCTCGCTGACTTTGATGGGAGCCTGTCCGGTGCCGGGGCCGTCGACGGCGAGGTATCCGATGCCGAAGGGAAGAATGGCGCCGAAACTTTCGGTGAGATCCTCTTTGCGGCTATCGAGGCCGTTGACCGCGATCACGAGCGGCACGGGGCCTTTGGCGTTTTTGGGGAGGCGGAGGTATCCGATGATTTCTTTGCCTTCGAAGGGAATACGCACGACTTCGAGCGGCGGATCGTAAAACTTGGCGTGCGCGAGAAAAGCTTCGATCGCTTTCTCGTAGGAGCGCTGCTTGCCGGGAGAGGACGGGATAGGCCAGCGTCCGAAGGAATAAATATGCCAGGCGCGGATGTAGTCGGCATTGGCCTTGGCGGGATCGGACTTTTCCAGCGATTTCGCTTCGTTGAAATAGCGATCGCCGACGTGCATGAAAGCGGCAGCCCATTCGTCCTTGTCGGCAGTGTGGACGTTCTGGAAGGCTTCTCTCACGTCGGCGGGATCGAGGCCGATCATGGGATATTGGCCGACTTCGGCGCGGCGAATGGCTTCGGTCTTCACTTCCTCGATGGTGCGCTCGCGGCGTTCCTGGGCGGAGGAGGAGAGCGACAGGAAGAGGGCGAGCGCTGCCAGCGTTAACAGAGAGAATGAGATTTCGTTGTTCATGATTTGGCCCGTATACCCGTATAAAAGATTTCCGTTAGAACGTGAACTTCAAACCTAACTGAATGGCGCGGCTTCCGCCGGAGCCGATAACCGGATTGGCAGCGGCCACGTCGGGCGTGGCGCAGCCGCATCCGAAGGGCTGCACGGACGGATCGTTCAAGCCGAATCCATTCTGCCCGCCGTACGGATTGGCGAAGTTGGGATGGTTGAGAATGTTGAAGAACTCGGCGCGGAATTGCGCTTGCAGCCGCTCGCCTAAATGCCAGTTCTTGGCAAGCGAGAAATCGAAATTCTTAAAGCCGGAGTCAGGAAACAGATTGCGCCCCATGTTGCCGAATTGTCCGAGCGGTGGAGGAATCATGATCGAACTTCCCTTGGCGTAGCAACCGAAGGAAGAGAGCGATGCAGTGGAGGCGCCCGGAGTTCCGCCGTCGATTGCCAGAGCTTGCGCGGTGCAGGCAGAATTCGACGTGCCCGGGTAAAACGGAATTTCTGTCGGTCCGGATTTGAAGTCTGAGGGCTTGCCATAAAAGCTCCAGCGGATCGGAGCGCTGGCTGGCGGACTGACGGGCAGAGGGCCAGTTCCGGCAGCATCGGTGCCGAGATCGATCGGGCCCCACGGCTGCGAACTTTGCAGGGTCACGATGGAGTTGAGTTCCCAGCCTTCGCGCATCTGCCAGGCGCCAGAGCGGCCAGGGATGGCATAGGTGAGAGAGAGGGTGACGCGATGACGGATGTCGAAGTCGCTGTTCGCGTATTCGCGGCCGAGGTGGTAGGAATCCTGCGGCAGGCCTGCGCCGTAGCCGAAGTCCCAGTTGGCTCCGACGGCGTCAAGGGCGTGTGCGTAGGTGTATCCGGCAACCATGCTCAGTCCGTGATAGTTGCGCGCGTTCAACGTGAACTGCAATCCGTTGTAGTTGGAGCGGTAGACGTTTCCCATCTGAAATATGTTGCTGAGGAAGGGAAACTTCGCGTTGTAGGGGCGAGCATCCTGATCGCAATTGGGATCGGTGTTGCAGGCCGCGGAATAATCCGTGCCAACCGGCGGCTGGTTGATGTCGCGAATGCCGACCAGGTTCGAGCCATGATTGCCGACGTAGGCGAGTTCCATCGACAGATTGGGAGTGAACGAGTGCTGCAGGTTGAGATTCCAGTTCCAGACGTAAGGCGTGGTGAGCTTGCGGTCCACACTCATAATGGGGCAAGGATTGTCGAAGCAATTCAAGATGGAAGTGCTGACGTTGGCGCCGTAGATGGGCTGACCACTGTCCCACTGCGGCATGCCGGGAGGAATGGCGAGGTTGCCGGCGGTGATAGTGCCTCCGGCGGTGTTGCCGGCAGCATCGATGATGGCGCCCGTGGGAACGTTGCCGAGTCCGAAAGCGTTGTTGAAGGCGAGCATGGCTTCCCAGTTGATGGTCTCGTAGACCAGGCTGGCGCCGCCGCGTAGCACGGTCTTACCTTTGCCATTCACATCCCAGGCAAAACCGAGGCGCGGGGCAAAGTTGGTGTGATCGGGATTGTAGGGGCCGCTGACGCCGCCGATTCCAGCCTGAATCAATCCGGTGGCGGAATTGGGATCGAAGTTGCCCAGGCGGTTGCGAGACTCCTTGATGACGGAGGCGTATTCATAGCGCACGCCGAAATTCAGCGTGAGATTCGTGGTAGTGCGCCAATCATCCTGCGCGAAGAGGCTGTACGACCAGTTATGAATGTGCAGCGTGGGATCGCCAACCTGCACGGAAGCTTTGAAGGGATCGCCGGCGAAAAAATCTTCCAGCGCGGTTGAGCCGGCTCCGCTGCCGATGGCGACGCCGCCCAGGAAAGTGATGCTGCCGCGAGCGTTGCCGAATGCGCCGCCGTTGAAGGCATTACGGTGCAGTTCGCCGCCAAACTTCAGAGAGTGTTTACCCGCCGTGTACGAAACGTGGTCGATGAACTGGGTGATGTAGTCGGGGCCCTGGAACTTTGGCCACTTAAAAGCGCCGAGGCCGGGAACGAAAGCGCCGGCGAATCCGATGCGGGGAAGACCTCCGGTATAGGGACCGCTCACGCCGGTATTGAGTCCGTAGCCGGAGGCGGGAGTGTTGATGTCACCGGGAAACGTGGGCTGGTAGAGGCGGTTGTAACCGAAGCGCGCTTCGTTGACCCAGCGCGTGCCCGGAGTCCAAATCCAGTTTCCTCCAACGACTTGAGCGCGAGTGTGAATCTTGGAGCGCCAATTGGATTGCAATTCGGGAAAGTCTTCGACCGTGCCGTTGTTGTTTCCGTAGAAATACATGGCGCTCACGCTGTTTTGCTGGTTGAAGTTGTAATCCACCTTGGCCAGCGCGTTGTCGACTCCGACGTTGTTGGGAAATCCCTGGACGACGTTGATGCTTTGCGTGTTGTTAATGGGAAAGCCGCTGCCATTGCAGGTCACGGTGGCATTAATTCCAGTCCCAGAGACGCTGCAGCCCGAAATCTGCTGGCTGGCAGCGCTGATGGGGACGCCGTTTGCCAACAAGTCGGCGATCGCATTCGGAATGCTGTTGCCGCAGTCGCCGTTCACCAAAGGCGAAATGCAGTTCCCGGCTGAGGGAAGAGATTGCATAGAGGGCGTCGTGACGCTGTAAGAGTTGCCAACGTTGTAGCGCTGGCCCTCGTAAGCGCCGAAGAAGAAGGCCTTGTCTTTAACGATCGCGCCGCCGAAGCTGCCGCCGAATTGTTCCAGGGTGCGGGATGTCTTCGGGGCGGGCGAGGCATTGAAGTAGTTGCGGGCGTCAAGCGCGCCGTCGCGGCCGAAGGCAAACGCAGTGCCGTGCAGCGAGTTGGTTCCCGACTTCAATCCCACGTTGATGACCGCGCCCGGCTTCCATCCATATTCGGCGGGAGGATTTTCCTGAACGTTGAATTCCTGGATGGCGTCGATGGGCAGAATGGTTGCGGAGTCTCCAGCAATGCCGGCGCCGTTGATGATGCCCTGGCCAGAAAATGGCTCGCTGTTAAAGAGTCCTTCGATGAAGTAGGCGTTGTCTTCGGCGCGCAAGCCGTCGGTGCTGGTGGTGGAGAAACCGCCGCCGGGATAACGCATCACGCCAGGGCGGAGCTGCAGAAGGTTCTCGTAGTTGCGGCCATTCAGGGGAAGGTCGTTGATCTCTTTGTTGCTGAGCGTGCCGCCGAGAGTGGCGGAGGTGGTGTTGACCAGCGGAACTTCTTCGGTGATGGTGACGGTTTCACTCACTTGGCCAGGTTGCAGAGAAAAGTCGGCGCGAACGTCGGTGGCGACTTCAATCTGCACGTTGGCGCGCTCGACACTCTTAAAGCCGCGGGCCTCGACATGGATCTTGTAAGTGCCGGGCTGCAGGTCGGGAGCGGCGTACGCGCCAGATTGGTCAGTGGTCAAAGTGCGAGAGGTACCACGCTGCACATTGGTGACGACCACTGTGGCTCCCGCCACGGCGGCGCCGCTGGGATCGGTCAGGTTGCCGAAAATACGCCCTGCCGTAGTCTGCGCCAAGGCGGAAACCGTGCAGAGCAGCAAACAGGTGGCGAGCAGGAGTCGTAAAACTGCAGGCCTGAGCTCGCGCTGGCGAGACAGGGAAGTGGCAACCGTGTGGGATAGCATGGAGACGCCTCCGAGTTCTGGTCCGACAGCCATACCACTATCGGAGAAACAGTGTCAAGCAAATTCATTTTTTTGATGGATTCTGTGGAAGGCTATCGACCAGCCCGTCCAAAGGTAAGTCCATAGAACCGCAACCGCAAAATCACAGCGACCCGGAGATTTGGGACTTGCCAAGGGAATTGGAGCTGAGGTAGATTTAATCAACCATATGGTCATACCACCATACCAAGATACCAACTTTGTACTCTACCGAACAGAGGCCCAACCGCACGTGGATTTGCGGTATAGTAGCCAGACCATAGGGGTGCGGTCGGGAACTCTGGCCTCAGCAACTGGGGAGGGCCGAGCAGTGTACAAGCTGGTTCGAACGTCGCGGCTCTACGAACAAATCGTTCAGCAAATTGAAGCGTCGATCGTCAAGGGCGATCTGAAGCCAGGCGATCAGTTGCCCGCGGAACGCGATTTAGCGCAGCGCTTCGGCGTGAGCCGCACTGCGGTGCGCGAAGCGGTCAAGGCGCTGCGCGAAAAAGGACTCGTCGAAGCTTACTCGGGGCGTGGCACTTTTATTACCGATGGCACCACGCAGGCGGTGCGGCAGTCGCTCGACCTGATGGTGAAGATCGGCCAGCCGGAAGGTTCGACGCATCTTGCCGAAGTGCGAGCGATTCTCGAACCGGAGATTGCGGCGCTGGCCGCGGTGCGCATCCAGGACGCGGAACTGACGACCATGCGCGATGCGGTGGCGGCGATGGACCGGGCTGGGACAAAGGATCCCGAACTTTATATCGAAGCCGATCTTGATTTTCATCTGGCGCTGGCCGAGGGCGCGGCGAACCCGCTCATTCTCTCGCTGCTCGATTCGATTGTGGCGCTGTTGCGCGAACAGAGGATGCGAATCTTTCGAGTTCCGGGCGGACCGGAGCGCGGGCAGATTCATCACAAGCGAATTCTGGATGCAGTGGAGCGGCGCGACTCGGAAAAAGCGCGCGAGGCGATGCGGGCGCATCTGGCGCAAGTGCGAGACGACAGTTCATCGCCGGCCCCAAAACGCGCTCCCGGCAAACACAGCGCTCACTAAAACAATATTGCGAAGATCGGGAGGCGTCAGCGGATGGCGAAAGTGGGATTCATCGGTTTGGGCGTGATGGGCAGCCAGATGGTGGACCGTCTGCTCAGCAAGGGCCACACGGTGACCGGCTACAACCGCACACGGGCCAAGGCGGAATGGCTGGTGAAGAAAGGGATGCACTGGGCCGACTCGCCGCGCGCGGTGACGAGCGCCTCGGACTATACGTTTGCGATGGTGACCAATGCCGCGGCAATTCAGGCCGTCAGCGAGGGTCCCGCGGGATTGCTGGCGGGCTTAAGTACGGGAAAGATCTTTATCGACATGAGCACGGTGAGTCCCGCAGTGAGCCGGGCGCTGGCAGCGAAGGTGCGCGCCGCCGGGGCCGACATGGTCGATGCCCCGGTATCGGGCAGCGTGATTACTTTGCAGCAAGGAAAGTTGTCGGTGATGGTCGGCGGGCGGAAGGAAACTTTTGAAACGGTTAAGCCGCTGCTGCTCGACATTGGTCCGAAGGTCACGTACGTGGGCGATAACGGGCTGGCGCTCTCGATGAAGATTGCAATCAATCTGAGCCTGGCGGTGCAGATGCTGGCATTTTCTGAAGGCGTGCTGCTGGCGGAAAAGAGCGGGATTGCGCGCGAGGTTGCGGTGGATGTGCTCACGCATAGCGCGGTGGCGTCGCCGATGATCCAGTATCGCGGTCCATTCGTGTTGCAGCAGCCGGAGGAAGCTTGGTTCGACGTGAACATGATGCAGAAAGATATGGTGCTGGCGATGGACCTGGGGCGGCAACTTGAAGTACCTCTGCCGACAACGGCCGCGAGCAATGAAATTCTTACGGCGGCGCGGGGCATGGGGCTGACGAAATACGATTTTGCCTGCATGTTCGATGTGCTGGCCACGATGTCGGGCGTGAAAACGCCACTTACTGGAGGAGGAAAGAAGTGACGACCGCTATATCCAAGCCCGAAAAAGGAAGCGAAATCAAGACCGAGAAGGACAGATGGCTGCAGGCGTATCGCCAGATGGTGAGGATTCGCCTCTTCGAAGAGCAGGTGAACGAGCTGTACACGCGGGCGCTGATGCCGGGGCTGGCGCATCTTTACAGCGGGGAAGAGGCTGTCGCGGTGGGCATTTGCGAAGCGTTGACGGTCGAGGATTACATTACGAGCACGCATCGCGGTCACGGACACTGTCTGGCTAAGGGCGCGTCGCCCGACCGCATGTTTGCCGAGTTGCTGGGCAAGGAAGCGGGATATTGCCGGGGCAAAGGTGGGTCGATGCACATCGCCGATCCGGTAACTGGAAATTTAGGCGCGAACGCGATTGTTGGTGGAAGTGTGGGCATCGCGACCGGCGCGGCGTTTGCGGCGAAGCGACTGGGGAATGGGCGCGTGGCCATATGTTTTTTTGGCGAGGGCGCGCTGGGACAAGGTTCGCTCTATGAGGTGATGAACCTGTCGCAACTTTGGAAGCTGCCGGTGATCTACGTTTGCGAAAACAATCTTTATAACGAGTACACGCATTTCTCGGAGACGACCGCGGGAACGATTCTGGGGCGCGCGGGGGCATTCGGGCTGGAATCGGCGCTGGTCGATGGGCAGGATGTGCGCGCGGTGAATGAAGTTGCGACTCGTCTGATTACGCGAGCCCGGGCCGGCGGTGGACCGGCATTTTTGCAGGCCGATACCTATCGTTACAGCGGTCATCACGTGGGTGACATCAATCGCGAATACTATCGCACCAAGCAAGAAGAGCAGTACTGGAAAACCGAGCGGGATCCGATCCAGTTGCACGCAGCATGGTTGGTGGCGCAAGGCTATGCGGACGCGGCGGCGCTCGATCAGATTACGGTGGAGGCGCGCGGCGAGATGGAAGCAGCAGTGAAATTCGCGATTGCGGCTCCGTATCCGAGCATAGATCAGGTGGAGCAGGACGTGTACGCCTGAACCTTTTTATGTCGGAGCGTGAACTCACATTTGCGCAGGCGGTACGCGAGGCGCTGGCCGAGGAGATGCGCCGCGACTCGCGAGTGTGCATCTTCGGCGAGGACGTGGCCGAGGCGGGGACGCCGTTCAAAGTGCTCTCGGGGCTGGTGGAAGAATTCGGCGCCGACCGCGTACTGGATACGCCGATTTCCGAAGCGGGATTTACCGGCATAGGAGTGGGCGCGGCGATGACGGGGCTGCGTCCGGTGGTCGACATCATGTTCGGCGATTTTTTGACGCTGACCATGGATCAGATGGTGAACCAGGCGGCCAAGGCGCACTACATGTCAGGCGGACACTGGAAAGTTCCCATGGTGATGCGCACCACGCTGGGTGCGACGCGGCGGTCTGCGGCGCAACATTCGCAGTCGCTGCATGCATGGTTCAGCCACGTGCCAGGACTGAAAGTCGTGCTGCCTTCGACTCCATATGACGCGAAAGGCCTGTTGAAGACGGCGATTCGCGACGAGAACCCCGTAGTCTTCTTCGAAGACAAGATGATGTACAAGCTGAAAGGGCCGGTTCCGGCGGAGGATTACACGATCCCGCTGGGCGTCGCCGATGTGAAGCGGGTGGGAGAGGACATCACGCTGGTGGCGACGAGCAGCATGGTGCAGGTGGCGCTGGGCGCGGCGAGCATGCTGGAAAAGGAAGGCATCAGCGCGGAGGTGGTCGATCCACGGACGACGTGGCCATTGGATGAAAAGACTATCATCGAGTCGGCGAAGAAAACTTCGCGTGTGATCGTGCTGGATGAGGGCTACGGGCGCTATGGAGTGACGGCGGAGTTGGCGGCGGTGATCGCCGAGGGCGCGTTCTACGATCTCGACGCTCCGGTGAAGCGCATGGGGGCGATGCACGTGCCGATTCCATTTTCTCCGCCGCTGGAAGATGTGACTGTGCCCACGGAGGAAATGGTTTTCGAGGCGGCACGGAAGATGTGCGGAAAAAGCCAATGAACCACGAAGGTCACGAAGTATCACGAAGGAAGAAAAGCCGGTGAATCACGAAGGACACGAAGTATCACGAAGAAATGCTCGGTTTTACTTCGTGAACCTTCGTGACCTTCGTGGTTAAGGAGTTTTGTATGGGATTGAAGACACATGGAACCATGGCGGTGGATTGGGAGAGCCGGATCGATTTCGATCGCCTCCGCCGCGAGCGTTTGCAAAAGGCGAAAGATCTGCTGGCCAAGTCGTCGATGGGGTCGCTGCTGTGCTTCGACATGAACAACGTGCGTTACCTCACGGCGACGCACATTGGCACGTGGGCGCAGGACAAGGCCAACCGCTTCACGCTACTTCCGCAAAATGACGAGCCCATCTTGTGGGACTTCGGATCGGCGGCCAAGCATCATGCGCTGAATTGCCCTTGGCTCGGGCCGGAGCGTTCGCGTCCGGGAATTTCGATGCTGCGGGGCGCGATGACGCCGGAGATGGGCCGCGCCGAAGACGTCGCCAAGAAAATTCGTATTGAACTGGAAATGCGCGGGCTGCATAAAGAGCCGGTGGGCATCGACATCATCGAATTGCCAGTGTTGTTTGCGCTGCAGCGCGAAGGGATCGAAGTGGTCGACGGGCAGGCGTTGATGTCGGAGTGCCGCGTCATCAAGACGCAGGACGAGATTTCGCTGCTGAATACTTCCGCGATGATGGTGGACGCGGCCTACGACGAGCTTTACCGCGCGATGAAGCCTGGACTGCGCGAGAACGAAGCGGTCGGGCTGGTGAGTAAAGTTCTCTACGATTTGGGATCGGAATATGTGGAGGCGGTGAACGCGATTTCGGGCGAGCGGTGCAATCCGCATCCGCACGTGTTTTCCGATCGCGTGCTGCGGCCGGGCGATCCCGTGTACTACGACATTCTGCATTCCTACATGGGATACCGCACGTGCTACTACCGCTGCTTCACCGTGGGCTACGCGTCGCATGCGATGGTGGACGCCTACAAGCGCTGCCGCGAATATCTCGACGCGGCGATTGAACTGGTGCGGCCCGGGCGCACGACCGCCGAGATTGCGGCGGTGTGGCCCAAGGCGCAGGAGTTTGGATTCCCCAACGAAGAAGCTGCGTTCGCGCTGCAATACGGGCACGGGATCGGGCTTGCGATTTGGGAGAAGCCGGTTATTAGCCGGCTGGTTTCGTTCGAGCATCCGTTGGAGATCAAGCCGGGCATGGTGTTTGCTCTGGAAACTTTCTGGCCGTCGACCGATGGCTGGAGCGCGGCGCGCATTGAAGAAGAGATCGTGGTGACGCCCACGGGGCATGAGGTGATTACGCGTTTCCCGGCGGAACAACTTCTGGTGGCGGGCGCGCACTACTACACGGTGAACGGGCCGCTGCCGACGACGCGAGAGAGTGAATCTTCGCCGAG
Source organism: uncultured Acidobacteriaceae bacterium (assembly GCA_963708335.1). Lineage (GTDB taxonomy): Bacteria > Acidobacteriota > Terriglobia > Terriglobales > Acidobacteriaceae > Sulfotelmatobacter. The sequence continues at coordinate 2,603,429 of OY970205.1, forward strand.
CGAGCGCGTGCTGGAGATGATCGAGACCAGCGCGAAGACGGAGCGGGCAGAAGTCTCAAGGCGATAGTCGCGAGAGAGAAATTCCACGGTTAGACCACTATGGCCTTCAGCGTTGTGATGCCCGCCCTCGAGATGGCGCAGGAAACCGGCAAGCTCCTCGCCTGGCGGAAGCGGGAAGGCGAGCGCGTCAGCAAGGGCGAGCCTCTCCTCGAAATTGAAACGGATAAAGCGGTGGTCGAAGTGGAAGCGCCTGCTGATGGCATCCTGGCAGGCATCAAGGCCGTTGAGGGTGCGGACATTCCGGTGGGGCAGACGATTGCATGGATTGTTGCTCCCGGCGAAATGCCTCCGGCGGAGAGCCCGGCGGCGACACCCGTGGCGCGGGCATCCTCGCACGCGAAGACTGAAACTTCCCACGTAGTAACTCCAGCCAATGGCTCGTCGCAAGCAGTGACTTCGAGCGCGAAAATTTCTCCCAAGGCCCGGCGTCTCGCCAAAGAATTGGGCGTGGACTTGGCGAGCTTGCGCGGCTCGGGCCCGGGAGGAGAGATTCTGGCGTCCGATGTGCAGGCTGCGGCCGCCGCGCCGTCAGGGAGCGCAGCGACCGCGAAGAAATCCGGAAGCGTGGAAGTGCCCAGTTCACTGGGCCGGATCATGGCGGAGCGCACCACGCAGAGTTGGACGACCGTTCCGCATTTCTTTGTGAGCCGCGAAATCGAAGCGAGCGGGCTCAATCAGTACCGCGAGCATGTCGCAGCAGGGAACTCTCAGGTCCGCATCACCCATACCGACTTGTTGGTCGCGCTGGTGGCGCGCGTGCTGCTGAAGCATCCGCGGCTGAACGCGAGTTGGAGCGCGGAAGGAATTCGCCTACACGAACATGTAAACATGGGCGTGGCGATTGCGGTCAGCGACGGCGTGGTAGCCGCCGTGATTCCCGATGCGCATAGCGCCAGCCTGGCCGACATTTCCGTGCAGCGGTGCGAAGTGGCCGAACGCGCACGGGCCGGAAAGCTGCGTCCCGCCGACATCGCCGATGCGACCTTCACCATCAGCAACCTTGGCATGTATCAGGTCGATCAGTTCAGCGCGATCATCACGCCTCCGCAGGCCGCGATTCTCGCAGTGGGCGGAATTGCGGACCGCGTGGTCGCCGTTCATGGCCAGCCCGAGGTGCGACCCATGATGACGGTTACCCTGTCCTGCGATCATCGCGTCGCAGATGGCGCCCGGGCCGCGCTGTTTCTCGGCGACCTGGCCGACGCGATGCGAGAACCGGCGAAGCTTCTGTAATAAAAGCTCATCATCAAAGCGTCATCCGCCTATCCCCAAACTTTCGGTACCTTGGTCCCATGACTGCGGTTACCTGTGTTTCGCCCGGTTTGCCCTCTACTATCCCCAAAGTCCCACGAGGTAACGAGCAGGCATGGACCGGCGCCGCCAGCAGCGCGTTTCCGTCGAACTTCCAGTTGTGATCTGGGGAATGGACCTTCACGGTCGCCCCTTCACCCAGCCCGCGACTGTTCGGACGGTCAGCAGCCGCGGCGGGACGCTGCAGGGGGTTTGCGTGCAGCTCAAGCCTGGGGACGTCTTTGACCTGCAATACCAAGGGATTAAGACGCAGTTTCGGGTGGTTTGGCTGGGCAAGCACGGCAGCGATATGGAAGGCGAGGTCGGCATCGAAACCGTGGCCAGCGGCGTTCACCTGTGGGATTTCGATCCGCTGCGCTGCACCGCCGCCGCCGGGCGGGGATAAAGTTAAACAGTCCGCAGCAAAGCCTCAGGCAGCGCAATCCAACAAGGTCAAAATGTACGCAACCGGATGGTTGCATCTAGCTTAAGCTCTGGATTATTATGCAACCTAGAGGTTGCATATTATGAATGATTGGTTTATGAATGATCGGATCGAAAAGCGGATTGAACTGAAAGCGCCAGTATCGCGCGTCTGGCGGGCTCTGACCGACTACCGCGAGTTTGGCGAATGGTTTCGGGTCAAGCTCGAAGGCCCCTTTGTTCCAGGCCAGGTTTCGCGTGGGCAGATTACTTATCCCGGCTACGAGCACGTTAAGTGGCAAGCGGTGGTGCAGAAAATGGAGCCCGAGCGCCTGTTCTCGTTTACGTGGCCACATCCAAAGTCGTTCGAAAAAGGAGAGGCGACGGATTACTCGACGGAACCGAGTACGCTGGTAGAGTTCAGGCTGGAGAAGACGTCTGGCGGCACGCTGCTGGTGGTCACGGAGTCCGGATTCGAGAAACTTCCCGGCGAGCGTCGTCTAGAAGCGTTTCGCAGAAACGAAGGCGGCTGGGCGGAACAAGTGAAGAACATCGAAAAATATGTCGCGCAGAAATAGTAGCGAAAGCGATGGACGACAGCGAAATTCCGCGCCATCTTTTGTCGCGCCGATCTTTGCGGCCCTGGGAGACGCGACTCGGTTGGCACTGGTGGCAAGGCTGAGCAGCGGGGAGGCGCGCTCGATCGCTCAGCTAACCGAGCGGACCAGGTTGACGCGGCAGGCGATTACTAAACATTTGCACGTGTTGGAGCGTGCGGGGATCGTGCGCTGCGTGCGCCGAGGGCGCGAGAGCCGCTTCGAATTCGATCCCGAGCCGATAGTGGGAATTCGGGAGTATCTTGACTTCGTCTCGCAACAATGGGACGAGGCACTGTCACGGTTGAAGACGTTCGTAGAAGACTGAGATTACCAGCGCACGCCGACAGTAATCGGACGCAGGTCGGTGGTGATGCCGCCGGCGCCCTTGCCATGCAGATAGCGAAATTCGCCATATATTTCCACGTTTGAGCCGACCTTGCGCGCGATGCCGCCACCGAAGTTTTCCCCGTAGTGATTCAGGCTGGTGGAGTTGAAATTACTGTTCAAAGGCAGGCTGGAATTGAAGCAATTTCCCCACCAGGTGAAGAAGCCATTGCAGGCCGATCCGGGAAGGGCGGTCGAAGTCGCAAGCTTGCCCGATCGATGAAAATAGCCGAAACCAGCCACGATGTATCCACTCCAGAGTTTGGTCACCGGAACATTGATGATGGGATCGAACAGGAAGGAATAGACATGGCTGGTAGCGCTGGTGGTCTGCCCTAGTTCCAGAGCGGAGGTGCGCAAGGGCAGATTGTCGAACTGGAAATCGAAACGCAATCCGAGGTACTTGCTGTAGTTGCGAGTGACGCCGCCAGCCGCGATGAGGCCTCCGCTGCGAACGTAAGTACGCGTGGTGCCGTTGGTCAAGCTGGCGCCACCGCCCACATTGAAGCTCCATTTGTTAAACTCTGGCGCCTTAGGCTTGCGAACCGGGATCTCTTCGGGCGTCGCTTCCTGGCTGCTGGATTGATCAGCGGGTTGCTGGGCGGCGGGTTGCTGCTGGGTGGGAGCCTGCTGGGCAGGCGATGGTTCTGCAGGAACTTGTTGGGCACGGACCGTTGTGGCTCCCGCCAGGATCGTCGTCCAGATGAAAGCCAGAACGATCCTGAAGCTGGAAACCCTCGCGAACTTTCGACTCATTCATTCTCCTCCCGCTGCCGGGCGTGGTTGCGGACCGTCGCGCTCGGCCCATACTGCGGCCCATACCTCGGTAAGAGAGGCGCTAGCGAAAAGAACGTATCCGCGATGCTCCCGCCGGGATTGCACATCGCAGCAGGTCAGGCACCATATTATCAACTTTGATGCTGATTCTGCCTGCGCCGCCGCCCGCGCCATTTGCAGTTTCCGGGGAGCGCGAGTCGCACGTATGATAGGGCATCCTTTTTTGAGCGAGAGTGATTCGTTGGCGAAACGCATTGCAAAACCGGCGACGAAAGCGGCTTCACCGCAGGGCGGGTCCGCGGCCCGCGTGGCGCTGATTGGCTTCGGCACCGTGGGCCGGGCGGTGACCAAAATTGTGTGCGAGACCGGCAACGGCGCGGTGCGTCTCACTCACATCTGCAACCGCAACGTGGAAAGAAAGAAGCAGGCGTGGGTTCCGAGCGATGTGATCTGGACGGATGACGTGGAGTCGGTGCTGCAGTCCGATGTCGACATCGTCATCGAGTTGATCGGCGGCCTGACTCCTGCCGAGCAGATTGTGCGCGGGGCGCTCGAGTCGGGAAAGTCGGTGGTGACTGCGAACAAGCAACTGATTGCGCGCCACGGGTCGGAACTGCTGCAACTCGCAGGCAGCCACGGATGCCAGCTCGAGTTCGGCGCATCGGTCGCCGGGGGAGTTCCGGTTCTTCCGGCGCTGCGCACCGGATTGAGTGGAGACCGGCTGCATGGGATCGCAGGAATTCTGAACGGGACGTGCAACTACATTCTGAGCCGGATCGAAAACGCGCGCATCCCGTTCAGCGAGGCGCTGGAAGAGGCGCAGGCTCGAGGATACGCGGAGGCCGACGCGTCCGAAGATTTGGATGGCGGAGATGCGCGCGCCAAGCTGGCCATTCTGGCGCTGGCCGGGTTGCACACGCAGGTCGCTCCGGAAGCGGTGCGCGCGCGAACGATCCGCGCGGTCGATGCGGTCGATTTCGATTACGCCGCCGAATTGGGTTGTACCATTCGCCAGATTTCGCGCGCGGTGCTGAAGGACAATATTTTGTTCGCAGAAGTGGGTCCATGCCTGGTGCCGACTGACTCGCCTTTCGGACGCGTGCAGAGAAATCTGAATCTGGTGCTGACTTCCGGGCAATACGGCGGCGACATGGCGTTTCTGGGCGCGGGCGCAGGCGGCGATCCTACGGCCGTGGCGGTGGTTTCAGATTTGCTGTTTGTGGCGCAGAACCTGGCCGGTGATGCTGGCAAGAGAACCGTAGCAAGCTCCGTCTCTACGCCAAAGATCAGCAGTGATTTTGAGACGCCGTGGTATTTGCGATTTTTCGTACGGGATCAGCCGGGAATCGTGGCGCGACTGGCGCAGATTATGGCGACGCATCACCTGAATATCGACTCGCTGCTGCAGAAGCCGGGGTTTGACAAGTCATCGCTGCCGTTTGTGATTACGCTGGAACCGTGCCGCGATTCGATGTTGCATCCGGCGCTGCAGGAAATGGCGGGGCTGGAATTCTCGATTCGTCCGTGCTTGTGCTTGCCAATCCTGCGGTAGCGTGGCTGCGAGGCAAAGAAACAGCGCCGTCCGTTGCGGTTACTCACGCTGCAACGACCCGGCGCTGGCCTAGATCAATTCCAGAAGGGATTTTTGAGACCGGCGGGCGCCAAGGCGCTGTCGGATTTCGTTTCCGTCCCCGATTCGTCCGAGATTTTCTCGTCGATGAAACGGGAGGGCGGCGGGGCAATCAAATCGTCTTTCTTCCCCGGCGTTGGATTAGGGTATTCAGATTTCATGGGGAACCTCCATCCTTATTTATGATCTAGGTTCATTAAACACCGCGACGCGTTGATGCGAGGCGGCAAAATATCGATAGATGCTATCGAAAAACCCGCAGAGAGAAACTTCTCCAAAACCGCCACCGATCTTCTTTGGTTTTCGCGCTGCGAGGGCGGGGCGCCCTCGCGACAGCCGGCAAGCCGGCGCTACTTAGCGCAAATCCTGAGTTCGATATATGCTTGTCGGTTCGCTTTCGAACGCTATGTGGAACGGATATTTTCCTGAAGGATGCAATCATGAGATACCGCAAGCTTGGCCGTACTGGTTTCGATGTCAGCGAAATGGCCCACGGGTTGTGGGGGATGAGCGGGTGGAGCGGCTCGAATGATGAGGAATCGCTGGCCGCGATGCAGTTGGCCTTGGACTTGGGGTGCAATTTTTTCGATACGGCGTGGGCCTATGGCGAGGGCAAGAGCGACGGACTGCTGGGCGAGATCATGGCGCGCAACTCGGGGAAGCGGATCTATGCTGCGTCGAAGATTCCTCCGGGGAACGAGCGCTGGCCGGCACTGCCGGAGTACAAGTACAACGACGTGTTTTCGTCGCAGCACGTTTTCAAGTACGCCGACCTCATCCGCAAGCAACTGCGCGTGGATACGATTGACCTGTTGCAGTTTCATGTTTGGGACGACAGTTGGACCGGCGAGCCAGAGTTCCGCTCGACCGTGGAAAAACTGAAGCGCGACAAGGGGATTCGCTTTTTTGGGCTGAGTATCAACCGCTGGCAGCCGGAGAATGGCATCAAGGCGTTGCGCACTGGGCTGGTCGACGTGGTGCAAGTGATCTACAACATTTTCGACCAGGCGCCGGAGGACGAACTTTTCCCGGTGTGCCAGGAACTGAATGTGGGCGTGATCGCTCGGGTGCCGCTGGACGAAGGCAGCCTGGGCGGGAAGATGACGCTGGAAACGCGCTTCCCGAAGGGCGACTGGCGCGCGGGATACTTTGGTCCGGAAAATCTGGCCAAGACGGTCAAGCGCGTGGAGCAACTGAAAGAAATTGTTCCCGCCGGGATGACGCTGCCGGAAATGGCGCTGCGGTTCATCCTGTCGCATCCCGCAGTCAGCACTACGATTGCCGGTATGCGCAAAGCGGAGCACGTGCGGCAGAACATTGCCGCCAGCGACGCAGGGCCGCTCGACAAAACCTTGCTGGCGGAATTGAAGAAGCATCGCTGGGACCGGACGCCGCAGCGCTGGTCGGATTAAGGTTGCCCGCCCATTCAATGAATTTCTTCCGAAAAACAGGTTGCGTCGTGTTGTCGGCGGTGATTGCGACGAGTTTTCTGCAGGCGCAGAACCCGCGAGGCTCGCTGCGCGGGACAGTGCAGGACGCAACCGGAGCCCGCATTCCTTCCGCTAGCATCGCGGTGCAGTCCGTCGATTCGGCGGTTCAGCGCACAGCTACCAGCGAAGACCGAGGCGAGTTTCGAGTGGACGATCTTCCCCCCGGCACTTATCACGTTGCCGTGAGCGCGGCGGGATTTGCTCCCGCGCAAGCGAATGTTTCGATCGCCGTCAGTTCGGTGCGTGAAGTAACAGTTACGCTCAGGTTGCTGGCGCCGGCCGAAACGGTTTCGGTGCAAGGGCAGAATTCGTCGATCACGACCCAGCCGATGGATCTAGTCAGCGTGGTGCACCAGGGCGTGATCAGCAGCCAAGACTTGCAAACGCTTCCGCTCGCCGCCCGCAGCTTCGCCAACATCGCGTACTTAGCGCCGGGAACCGAGCCGGTGGAACCGTCTGACCCCACCAAGGCGCGCATTACGGCCGTTTCCACGGGAGGAAGTTCGGGGCTGAATAACGATCTTTCGGTGGATGGCGGCGACAACTCCGATGATTGGATTGGCGGATTTCTGCAGAATTTTTCTCCCGATGCGATTCAGGAATTTGCCGTTCGCACCGCGAACGAAGACGCCGACACGGGAGGAACAACGGCCGGGTCGGTCGTAATCACGACCAAGCGCGGAACGAATGATTGGCATGGAACGGAAGCGTTCTATGAGCGGGCGGCGGCGCTGAATGCGCGTTTCCCGATTGAGAATCCTGCGCCCAATCCCAAGCAGCCATTCTCGCGACAGAATTATGTGGCGACGCTGGGCGGTCCGATCGTGCGCGACAAGCTCTGGTTCTTTTCGTCTTTCGAGTATGTGCACGAAAACGCCAGCATCGCCTACAGCCCCACCAGCCTTACTCAGTTCAACGCTCTAGCGCAACTGGCTGCCGGCGGCCTCATTCCCGGTGTGCCGTCGATCACGGTTCCCCAGAATGTGCCTATTCCGTTTCGCGATTCCATTGGATCGCTGCGCTTCGACTGGGCGGAATCGCCGAAGTCGCAGTGGTTTCTGCGCGCCTCGGAAGACAGTCATCTCACGCATAACGCTCTGGTGCAGCAAGCGACGCTGCCCTCGACCGGGCTGACCACGCACAATAATTACTGGAATGGTGTGCTCAGCAATACTTACGCCTTCAGTCCAACGTGGTTGGGAACGTTTGTGTTCGACGCGAGCTTGTTGCACCTGACGCAGACGAGGAACTCCACGCTCGGCTTCGCGCTCGCCTTTCCGTTTAGTTCCACGACGCTGACCGTGTCGGGCTTCGAGACGTATGGCGATAATCAGTTCGCAACGCCGATCACGCTGTTTCCGTCGCTCCGCGACCAGCAGAAATATCAGTTCCGCTACGACATGGGCCACGGGACCGGCGATCATTCGTTCAAGTTCGGAGTGAATTTCATTCACGAACCGGTGCTGAGCGGAGCGTTCCCGGGAAATCAGGAGACGCTGTATTCCTTTCCGAACGACCCGACTTTCTACACCGCGAATCCGGCGCAGTTTGCTGCCGATTATGTAGACGGGGCTGCTACAACTCCCGCCACCGACGGAAGTTTTTCCCAGAGCGTGCAGCGGTTCGCTTTGTACGCGCAGGATTCGTGGCGGCTTTCGCGTCATCTCACACTGAATTATGGATTGCGCTGGCAAACCACATTCGGGTTGTTCATCGGGGAAGGGCGCGATCAGACTACGAATCCGTCGTTCTCGCTGCTGCCGTCGTTTGGGCTTCCGGAGCGAGCGCCCCAGGATGATCGCAAGCAATTCGCGCCGCGTCTGGGGCTTGCCTACGCGCCGGGGAGCAGTGGACGAACGGTATTTCGCGCAGGGTTCGGGCTTTTCTATAACGATCTCGCGCAGAATGGCTGGGCAGCCGCGTTCCAGGCGGTGAACGGAGGGCCGAATCCTCCGGCCGCGCTGATCGATCCCACTTACAAGACTCCGTATGCGCTGCATGCGACCGGCGGCGTGCAGCATGCGTTCAATTCCAACTGGACCGCGAGCGCGGACTATACGCACGAAGAAGGCAATCACTCTTATCGCGCGTATTCATTTATCGTTCCGACCGCGGCGCAAGTTTTCCGCTCGGACAATCGCTCGAGTTACAACGCGCTCATGCTGCACCTGCAAGGCAACGTGTCGCGGCGGTTCAACCTAGTCGCGAATTATACTTTCTCCAAAGCGCAAACCTGGGGATGCGTCCTGGGCGAGTTGTTCGATTACGTGAACGGAGTTTGCGATCCGCTGAATGCGTTTGGCCCCGGCGACTACGGGCCGTCGGGCGAAGATATTCGGCATCGCTTCGTGCTCGCGGGCACGGTTTACATTCCCGGCGGCTTTGAGTTGACGACACTGACGCAGGCTGAGTCGGCGCGGCCTTTCACGATCACGACAGCCGACGGCAGCGGACGTATTGCGGTGAATGGCCTGCCCACCGCGCTCGACGCGTTTCGCGGGAGGGCTTATATCCAAATGGATTTGCGGGTCACGCGTCCCTTCAAATTCGGCGACCGCTGGGAGGTGCGTCCTTTCGCCGAGTTCTTTAACGTGTTTAACCGCAACAATCCGGGCGCGAATTATGTGGCGAGCATCGGGCAACTGCCGCTTCCGGCGAGCGACATTGCGGCGGGCAACGCGACTCATCTCTGCATCGACTTCCCAACTTGCGCTCAGCTTCAGCCCGTGAGCAGCTACAGGCAGCTGGAAATTCCTGCGGGTGGGTTGGGAGATTTCTTTGGCCCGGGAACGACGGTGGGAATTCCGTTTGCCGCGCAGTTGGGAGTGCGGGCGAATTTCTAATGTGAACATGTAGGGACAGCCGCCTCGGCTGTCCGGTCGAGCGAAGCTCGACAGGGTTTGGGGCGGTGCCTTAGTTGAGATGATTCAATCTGCCAAAAGCACGGGCCTGCGGCCCGGACAGCCGAGCGCGGCTATCTCCACATAACACATAAACCCGGACAGCCGAGGCGGCTGTCGCTCCGTGAGATGGCGGCTCCGTGAGATGGCGACCCCGGAGGGACTTGAACCCCCAACCCTCAGTTCCGAAGACTGATGCTCTATCCAATTGAGCTACGGGGCCGATTCTTGTGTCGTGGAAGAAAGCCGTTGGAAAATCTGGGGTGGGAAACGGGAATCGAACCCGCAACCGTCGGAGCCACAGTCCGGTGCTCTGCCAGTTGAGCTATTCCCACCACCGAGTTTGATTATAGCAAGGACCTCGGACCAGAGACTGCGGGCCTCAGACGTCAGCGGGATAGCTCTGTGAGGCTATAGAATCATGTGGGGGACAGCCGGCCTCGGCTTTCCGGGACTCTCCAGTTTTCCACTCGATTGGAATTCTCTGGACAAATCTAGTCGAGCTTCGCTCGACTGGACAGCCGAGGGCGGCTGTCCCCACAAAGGCAAAATCCAGGAGTCTGATGTCTGATGTCTGATGTCTAGGTCTCAGGTCCGAAGTCCGGCTCTTACCCGCGGCCGACGCCTACGTATTCGAATCCCAGGGCGCGCAGGCGGGTGGAGTCGAGCAGGTTCTTAGTGTCGACGATGACGGGTTTTTTGAGCAGGTTCTTGATCTTCTCGAAATCCAGAGCGCGGAACTCTGGCCAGCCGGTGCCGACCACCAGTGCGTCGGAACCTTCGGCAGCGGCGTAGGCCGATTCGCAATAGCGTACCGACCCGTTAAGCCGTATTTTCGCTTCGGGAATCGCGACCGGATCGTAGGCGCGAACATGCGCACCTTTGGAAACAAGATTTTCCGCCAGTCGGATCGACGAGGATCCCGCCACGGAATTTGTATTCGGCTTGAAGGCAAGGCCGAGAATGCCGACTTCTTTGTTCTCGACTGAATTCAGCACCAGAGAAATTTTGTCGACCAGGCGATCGGCCAAGTACTGGTTCACATCGCGCGCGGCGCCGAGCACCTTGAGCGGTACGCCATGCGCCTGTGCCAGCTCCACGAGCGAGTCCATGTCGGTCTCGGCAAACACGCCGCCCATGCCTGCACCGGGCTGCAGGCAACGCGGGGCAATTTTCTTGTCGAGGCCAAGGGCCAGAGCAAGGCTGACAGCGTCGGCGTCGACGCGCTCGCACAGCGCGGCAACTTCGTTGATGAAGGAGATTTTTGTCGCGACAAAAGCGGTCGCGGCTTCGCGCACCAGTTCCGCAGTTGATTGGTTGGTCACAATCACCGGCACGCCGCGCATCACCAGGGGATGAAAAATCTGCTTCAGCATGTGGACGGCTTCGAGCGAAGTCGATCCGAGAATGATGCGGTCAGGCCAGTTGAAATCTTCGACGGCGCAGCCATCCGTAAAGAACATGGGCTGCGAAACGATGCTGGCTTGCAGGCCCGCGTCTTTGATGCTCTTCTCAAGTTTGTTGGCGGTGCCCACGGGAACGGGAGTGACGATGGTGAGAATCGGAGGCTTGGTCGCGAGCCGGGTAATGCGCAGGGCGACGTCGGCCAAGCCCTCCGGTTTGTCTTCGGCCAGAAAAATTACTTGCGTCCGGCGGGCAAAAGTTTCGATGTCGGTGGAGTAAGCCAGCCGCCCGGCCCGCACGTTGCGCCGGATGATTTCTTTCAGATTTTTTTCGAAGAAGGGGACATTCCCCTGGGCCATTTCGACCATGCGCGTGCGGTCGGGATGACAGCAGGAAACGGGGGTGCCAAAATCCGCCAGGCAGGCTGAAATCACCGTTCCCAGGTACCCCGAACCGTAGACCCCAATCTGCATGCGCTCTCCCGTCTCAACCGGAAACCCGCGTCCGAAGTGCATTGCGACGGGATTAACCGACTTGACCTACTCCTTATCTACAGCCGCGTCTCAGGCTTTTCAATGCACGGGAGGGAGATGTACTTACGCCAAGCGCGCCGGTCGGTAGTAACGGGGGGAGTAACAGTGCGGAGATTACGGCGGATACGGCAAAAAGCTAACGGGAAACCAGGTGGCGGCCTAAGGGAATGGGGGCCAGATCGACCCAGCAATTCTCCTCGGCTTCGCGCACAAAGGTCAGCCTTTCCAAGAGGATGCGTCGCGGGCCCGCGTAGGCGGTCCAGCGCTCGCGGGCGATCCTGAAAGCGGCCTCCGCAAGCTGCTGGCCGTTCATCTTCGCGATTGTGAGATGAGGAATGTAGGGCCACTCCTCCTGGAACGCCAGCGTTTCGGTATTCAACTTGCCGTGCAATCCGATCATGTGGGCGGCTGCGTCGAGCACCCGAATGTAGATTGTCGGGGTGACGGGGACGAAGCTTTCCACGTCGCCTAGGGCGACCTCGAAAGGCTCCTCGTTACCACAAATGCGCTCCAGAATCTGCAATGCGGAACTCTCGGGACCGCGCAGGGGGCGCGGCGGCAGAATGGTCAAATGGGCCGACAGCTGCGGCAGGTCGGGATGCAACTCGCGGCGAAGCTGCTCCACGAATCCTCCAGCGGGATTATCTAAATACGCCACCAGCGCGTAACGGGGATTCTGCATCTGGAAAAAAATTATACCCCGGCGGTGGAGGGCCGGTAACGGCTAATCAGATTCGATTCGGATCGCAGCAAACGGCCCATCCTGTCCGTCCGATATCCAGATCCTTTCAGCGTACTGTCTTGCCTAAAGCGGCAACCGCATGGGCAGGAGCGAGGCGGACCGCGAACTTGTCGTCGTGCCCGCAGCTGATTACGGTTGTCTGGTTGGGATATTCTCTGACCCAGATAACCCGGTCGGGGTTCACAAAGATTTCCATGCCGTCCACATCTTCAAACATCACAAATTCCATGCTGCCTCCTTTTCACGATCCCTGGCGCTCCCTAGCAACGTCACGACGAGAGAGCGGTGCGGGCTATTGTGCTTCGGCCGGGCTGCTGTCGCGGCAAATACTCCTTAATCAGTTGAACTTCCCGGAGTACGTGGTCGAGGTGAAACGGACCTTCACGTTTCCGGGATTGTTGAACTGGACTGGAACCGATGCGGCTGCGCCGGGTACGAGCGTGGTCACTCCCGGCACGGTGATGTACGGATTGCCAAGGTACGTCCCGGTCGGATTCGCCAGAGTAACGCCCCGAGGCAACCGCGTTAGCACAACCTGAATTGGACCGTAGACCTTGTTGTGGGAAGTATTTCTCACGGTCAGCGTGCCGCTGGTATTCCTGTTTGCATGAAAATGCGTAAGTACGGTTACGCTGGCGGAAACGTTGAGGACGACGTCGTAGACAACTGCGACGGGCGGCGCAACGTTGCCGGCGTTGTCGGTGGCGCCGCTGCAAGTTGCGGTGAATTGGCCTTCGCCGTGTCCGTTGCCGCCGGTCACTTTCACCGTGGCGTTCGTGGCGACGCCGGAGAGCGCGTCACTAGTAGCGCACCCGGCTGCGGGAACCGAGCCCAGTTGGTAGATTGCGCCTTGAGTCACTCCCGTGACCAGGACTGCGGGCGGAGTGATATCAACTGAAAAATTCAGCGACGCGAGTGGGCTGACATTGCCTGCGTTGTCGAGAGCGCGCAGGCCGACGGCGTAGGATCCCTCTCCACTTACGCTGGTGGAAGCGCTGTTGCCAGCGGCGGCGGTGACTTGTCCGTTGTTGACCCAGTAGCGAAGCTGCTCCACTCCGCTGCCGGAATCAGTCGCGCTCAGGTTGACGGTGACGGGATTCTGGTTGATCCACCCTTTCGTGTTCGCTGACGGCGTCGTGCTGATGGCTCCTTGCGGGGGAACCAGATCCACAGTTACAGGCGAGGGCAACAGGACCACTCCGGTGAGCGGGGACAAGGTTAGGGAAATGTTTCCTCCGCTGACGGTGTAGGTTGCATTGCTGATGGCGTCCTGGAGTTGCGTGCCGTCGGCAGCAAGTCCGTCGATTGGAATTGTGGCGCTGTTGCTGCTTGTGCTGTTGTTCATCGCGATGACGGCGATGCTGCTGTTCAGCACGCGGGCGTAGGCATAAGTGTTGGCCGCGGCGCCGGGCTGCTGCGTGTCACCAGTGAGTAGGGTGATGAACGATCCGTTCTGCAGAACAGGATATTGCTTCCGCAGGTGCGCGAGTTTCGTGTAGTAAGACTCGACGCTGGTGTCGGGAGGCCCGTAGATGGTCGGATCACCGGGCTGGTCGGTCCAGGGATAGGGCGGTCGAGTATAAGGATCGCCGATGGGGCCGTTCGCGCTGCTGGTTTGAGAAGGCGAGTTAACGGCCACTTCGTCGCCGTAGTAGACCATGGGCGCGCCGACGTAGGTGAACTGGAACAGGGCTGCGAGTTCGAGGCGCTGCTTCGCCTGCGTGAGGCCCGAGTCGCCGGACTCGGTCATCACGTAGAGGGCGCGATTCACGTCGTGCGAATCGAGCAGGTTGAGCATGGCCGCGGTGGCTTGCGGAGGATAGTCGTCGCGCACGGCACGGATGGCACTGTCAAACTGGCTGGGCGTGAGCCCGGGAATATCGTTGGTGCCGTTGTTGTTGTCGTCGTGCCACTCGGCATTGCGCACGAAGCCGGTGATATTTTTGCGGAAGCGGTAGTTCATGACGGCGTCCATCTGATCGCCGGCCAGCCATTGGCTGGCGTTGGGCCAGATCTCGCCGATGAGCGGACCGTTGCCGTTGTAGGTTTTGGCGTGCGCGCGGTAGTCGACCCACCAGGAGTGCGGGAAGTTGCCATCGTCGGCAACGTCGAAGCGCCATCCAGATGCGCCCTGGCTGTACCAGTATTGCGTGACATTGCCGGCGGCACGATAGAAGAAGTCCTGCACCGCAGGATTGGTGTGATCGAAGGTGGGCAGGCTGTCAAAGCCGAACCATCCGGGATAATCGGTGGAGCCGCAAGGCACGTTGTTGTCGTTAAAGTGGAACCAGCTTCGCCAGACCGAGGACAACGATTCGCACGCGCCGTCGGTGGGATAACGGTGATAGCGATCGAAATACAAGCTGTCGGAGGAGGCGTGATTGAAGACGCCGTCCAGGATCACCTGCATGCCGCGCCGATTGAGTTCGGTCGACAGATTCGTGAAGGCCTGATCGCCGCCGAGAGCGGGATCGATGTGCAGGTATTGGTCGGTGTCGTAGCGATGGTAGGAGCGAGCTTGAAAGATTGGGTTCATGTAAATCGTGTCGAAGCCGAGCGACTGGATGTAGTCCAGTTCACTTTGCACGCCAGCAAGATCGCCGTTATAGAACTGGGTGAAATTGTTGTAGCAGGATGAACTGCTGTTGCGCGGGTCGCACATTTGCGTATTCCACGTGTCGTAGTGAATAACCGTACTGGGATCGGCGCCATAAAAAGTTGGGCACCCGGTAGTGGATCCCGAGCGGCAGTAGTCGTTGGTGGTGTCGCCGTTGCGGAAACGGTCGGGCAGGATGTGGTAGACGTTGGCGCCCTGCAGCCACGCCGGCGTTTGGAAGTTCGGGTCGTACACCGTGAACTGGAACGACGGGAAAGGCTCGCCATCACTGGCAACACCGGTGCCGTCTTTGTGAACGTTGTCGTTATCATCGAGGTAGTCGTCGCTATACCAACCATTGGTGGTGTCGCGGTTGATTTTGAACTTGTAGTAGTAGACCGTCGGCGCGGATGGCATGGTCAGAGTGGTCTTCCACACGTCATATTCCGTGCCGTTCACGGTGATGTTCTGATCGAAGGGCATTCCGGTATCGATTGGGCCGGTGGTATTGCCCGAGCCGGTGTCGAACAGGTAGGCGCGCGCAGTCACACCCCAGATCCCGCTGGAATGCAAAGTGCGGAAACGCAAAGTCACAGTCGTGCTCTCGGGTACAGCGCCTTCCTGATCGCGGTAGAAGGGGTCGAAGGTATTGTGGTAGAAGCCGGCTTTGTCGGCGGCGGGGAATCCACCGGGCTGTTCAAGAGAAAACGGCGGCGTGCTGGTGCTGTCTCCGGTATTCGTAACCGAGTAATACTGCGTGTAGGTGGCGCTAGCTCCGATGAAGGCTCCGGGATTATCGGACGGAGCTTCGCCATAGACGTAGCCGCCGCTGGAAGTTAAATAACCGAAAAAATTGAAGGACGAGGGAATGCCGCTTGCGGTGATGGCCGCCCAGGGAATAGAAATTTCGCGAGTGTTCGAATTGTTGGAATTGTCAGCGTAAGCGCCGGCATAAGATGTGGGACCCGACCACGCGCCGCCGCTTGAGGTGCGATATTCGCGGTATCCGTTTTTGAAGTAAGTGACGAATTGCGCGGGAAAGGGCAGAGACGAGAAATCTGTGCCGTCATAGTTAAACCCGGCCGTGGTGCCGGCGCCGCCCGCGCTGATATAGATGACTGCGCCTTCGGCGAGATTGGCATTCACAATTCCTACATAGAGATTGCTGGCGTCCCACGTCATGTACCAGGTCTGGCCAGTATTGCCGGCATTCGCCAAAGAGTTATTGGTTCCGTATTCTCCGGTTCCGATGGAACCGTCAACAATGGGCGTGGTCCACTGGGCGGATGCTGGCAGGGTGGCAAAAATGAGCGTAACGATGACAAGGAAATACAGCAGGGAGGAGCGGCGCATGACAAACCTCGCAAGTCTTTGAAGTGCTAGCCGGCCGCGAGCGGACTGCGTTGCGATTGGCCGAAATCGCAACCCAAGGACGAACTGGGACGTTGTTCAGAGCCCAAAACGGCAAGAATCATACACCGTCCCGGGATTGGGGGACAGTGGAAAGAGCTTTCGTTGCGATTCGCGAACGTGGCTTACTTGGCGTGATAAACGGTCTTTCCCGCGACCATGGTCCACAGAACCTGGGTGTCGCGCATTTCTTCGGGCGAAACCGTCAAAACGTCACGATCGAGCAAGACGAGGTCAGCGCGCTTGCCAGGAGCGATGGTTCCGATGGAATCGAGATTCATAGCTCGGGCGGAGTTGCGAGTGTAGGCGTAGAACATGGCCTCGCGGGGCATGGCCTGTGAAGCATCGAGGATGCCTTCTGCACCCTTGCGAGTCTCGGCCTGATAAATCGCGCGAAAAACGTTGGCAGTGGAAACTGGCCAGTCGCTGGCGCCGGAGATGATACCGCCGTTGTCGAGAATGGAGCGTGCGGGATACTGCCACTTGTAGATTTCGGGATCGAGATACGGCTTCAGGATTTCGATGGTGTCGTTGCTGGCTTCCGCCCAGAAAAGCTGGAGAGCGCTGATCACGCCCAGTTCGCGGAAGCGCGGGAAATCTTCCGGTCTGACGAATTGTTCGTGGGTGAGGGTGTCAGGCAGGTGGGAATCGCCGTTGGCCTTGCGGGCGGTGGCAATGCCATCGAGTGCGGCCTTGACCGCGCCGTCGCCGATGGCGTGTACGTGAATGATCAAGCCTTGCTTGTCGGCAGCGACACATAACTCGGCGAATTTTTGCGGATCGAAGAGCAGATCGCCGTTCCGGCCGGTGTTTTTGTAAGGCTGCGTGAAATTCGCGGTCTGAGATGGAAATTCCGCCACTCCATCGGCAAAAACTTTGATGCCGGTGACGTGCAGATTGGGAACGTCTTTGTAAATCTCCCGAGTTTTCTGCACGGCGGCGAGTTCGGCTGGGGGATCTTTGGCGAACACCTGTGGAAAGGCGACAACCTGCGAGGTCAACTCGCCGTGGTCGGCCAGCATTTTGTAGGCTTGCAAGACGTAGTCGGTGGCCAGAGGGTCGAGCCAGGCGGTGATGCCGAGACTGTAGTTGTATTGCAAAGCTGCGCGAGCGGCGGCGAGCAGGCGGTCGGGAGTGGGCTTGAGCAGCAGCGGTTCGATTTTTTCGGTGCCGGCGTCGACCAGAAATCCGTTGGGCTGCCCATCTTTGTTGCCGTAATAGCTGCGCTGCTGCGGGGAAAGTCTTTGCAGAAAGTCGGCGGTAATGCCGGCGCGCTGCAGCAGATGCCGGTTCGCCCACGCAGTGTGCCCATCCATGCCGCGCAGAAGCACGTCCTGGTTTTGGTAGGCGCCGGTGCTGAAGTCGGCATTGAGGACGTCAGGGTGCGACCAGAATTCGAGCGGCAGGCCGAGAACTTCGAGAATGTCGCCGCGCATACCCCTGCCGGATTTCTTCGCTTCTTCGACGAATGGCGGCAGGTCCTTCAGGGATGAAACTTTGTCAGTGGCGTCGGCAGAAATGAGGTTGAGTCCGCCGTCGATGGAGTGGCTGTGGGAGTCGATGAAGCCTGGGAAAAGGCTCTTGCCGTCCAGGTCAATGCGCTCGGCGTTGGTAGAGACGGACCGGGCTACTTCGGGGAGCGAACCGACGGCAATGATTTTTTCGCCGCGAATTGAAACCGCTTCCGCATAAGGATTCTGCGGATCGGCGGTGAAGATCTTACCGTGAAAGAAAATGCGCTCGTTGGTGGTGCCCTGCGTCCAGCTGTCCGGCGTGAAGGTAAGAAGGAATAGTGCGGTCAGAAGCAGAAGGAGGAAACGTCGCGAGAACACGGTCACCTGAATTCCTTTCCGAAGGCGAAAAGTCTAAGGTTGCTCACACGGAAACCACTTACTATACACAAATATTTTGTTGGGACCGCTTGGCTTCACCCCTGCGGGACAGCCGAGGCGGATGTCTCCACACTGCATTGTCATAGAATCACATCGAATGGGCACAGGGAAGATAGTGGCGGGGATGGCGCTTGCTGGGGTGATTGGCGCCGGGACTTTTTCTCGCACCCAAACTCCGGCAATGCGGACCCAAACTCAAGCAATAAAGGGTGTGGCGGGAAGCGAAGCATGCTCGGGCTGCCATTCGGAAATCTACAAGTCGTACAGCAAAACGGGAATGGCGAATGCCAGCGGGCCAGCTGCGGATGGAGTGATTGCCGGCGAGTTTCATGACAAGACTTCTGGGGTTCGCTACAGGGTGTACACGCAGGGGCAGCGGAGCCAATCGGCGCGCGGCGCGTCCGACTCAGAGACCCGAACCCAGACGGACCAGACCCAGACTGTTACCAGCGCAAGCCAATCCCAAACAAAACAAGCCCAAACAAGCCAGCCCAACATCCACGTCCCGACGGTTTGGATGAGCTACGAACGTGCCAACGAGAAGTTTCAGGGGCAGCGCCAGCTTCTATATTTCATCGGAGCAGGAAGAAAAGGGCGGAGCTATTTGTTTTCGGTGCAGGGATTTCTGTTTGAAGCTCCCATCAATTGGTATTCGCAGGAAAACCACTGGGGAATGACGCCCGCTTACGCGGAGACGCGGGAGATTCCGATGAATTTACCGGCGTTCCCCGATTGCATAAATTGCCATGGCAGTGGTCTGCAGGCGCCCGTCGCGGGAACAGAGAATGAATTCACTGGTCCCCCGTTCTTGCATGGCGGAATTACCTGCCAGCGATGTCACGGCGAAGGCGAGGGGCACGGAGTAGGGGCGGCGACTTCTTCCAGCTCATCGAATGCGACTTTGGGCAGTCCGCCGCAGGGCGACGACGCGATTGTGAATCCGGCAAAATTGTTGCCGGAACGCCGGGACGCGATTTGCATGGAGTGTCATTTTGAAGGAGTCGTCGCGGTGCAACAGCCGGAGAAGAAATTCTACGAGTTTCGGCCCGGGGAGCGGCTTTCGGACTACATCCATTATTTCCTGCTCAGCGCCAATGACCCGCAAAAGCCGGAGACGCTCAGCCAGTTCGAAGCCTTGTCACTGAGTGAGTGCAAGCGCCAATCGGGAGACAAAATGTGGTGCGGCAGCTGTCACGATCCGCATGCGGAGCCGGCTGCGGAGGAGAAGGCGGCATACTATCGGGGCAAATGCCTGAACTGCCACGGCGAGGAGTTCGGGGCGAAGCATCATCCCGACAAGCCGGATTGCACGAAGTGCCACATGCCATCGCTGCCGAGCAAAGATGTGGCGCACACCGAGGGGACGGACCACCGGATTCAGCGGTATCCCAATAGCAGGCCGCTGCCGCGCTTGGAGGTACGAGGCACGCCGGGCGCGCCCCTGGTTTCATTTCCGGAGAGCGCGGCGTCGTTGGCAACTACGCGGGACTTTGCGCTGGCCTGGGAAGCGCTGGCGCAGCGGAATTTCGACGACGCTGCGCAGAAAGCTGAGGAATATCTGTGGGAGGCGGTCAAGCAGCAGCCGGAGGATCCGGTGCTGCTGGCGGCGTTGGGCTTGGTTCAGCAGAAACATGGCAACAACAAGCAGGCTGGCGAGTTTTATGAACGCGCGTTGAAGCTGGATCCGCTGAACAACGAAGCCGCCACGGAGTTGGGGGTTCTGGAGGCGCGGTCGGGAAATTTGCGGCAGGCGGTCGAGTTGTGGCAAGGAGCATTTGACCGGGCGCCTTATCGCAGTGCGGTCGGAGTGAACCTTGCAATGGCATTTTGTGTGGCCAAGCAGAAGGACGTGGCGATGAAGTTTGTGAACCGGGTGCTGCAGTTCAATCCCGATTATCTGAAGGGAAAACAGCTACTGGCTAATCTACAACACGATCCGCCGCAGTGCTCGCCGTGAGCGATGACCGCGACTCCTTCCGCATAATCTCAACTTCAGGCTCTTGAAACTCGACACCGTAAAGATACAAAGCGCGATGGCGCACCAGAGCTGGGATTCTCATTTTGCGAGCGCCGTCCGGCGGAAGAAATTCGACGTCGACTTGAGAGCCTACAGTCAGATTCGCGATGGCGAAAACGCACATGCCGACGTCGCTCACGTTGATGCCAAGCCCGTCGAGGCATCCGCGGTTGGTGAAAACACGCACAGAAGTGTTGAACAGCTGGCGTTTTCGGCGGCGACGGTCTGGCTTGGAGATGAGTCTGGGAAACATTGGTGGAAGCGGCTCAGCCCCAAGGTAACGCACGGTAATGGCAGGGCCGAGATTACGAAGGTCCAGGGCAAATGGTCGTGGGCCACTTGCGCGCGCGGACGGGCCGAAGGAATGTCCAGGCGCTGTCCTTCCGTCACGCGGCAATAGGTCCGTTTGACCGTATTCTTAGGATATTTTTCAGGTGCGATTTCGCGACAAAGTTTATGCAGTGTCCCCATTGTCACCGGCAAGTTAAGACTCACGCCAAGAACTGCGCCACCTGCGGCGGTTACATTCCGCCGGGTCAATATCTGCTGGAGGATGCGGGGATCATCGAGGCCTCGCTCGCTACCGCGGCGGCAGCAGCGGCGGCGAAGAAGCCGGCGGCTGCGCGCAGTACGGGCGCGCCGCGAGTGGCAAAGCTGGGAAGACGGTTTAGCGCATTCGTCCTCGACATGATGGTGCTTTTTGGGGCCTTTGCCGTGACCGACGCGTGGGTTTTTATGCGATGGGGCACCATCGAAGGGACGGAGTTGAGTCTCACCACCGCTTCGCTTCTACTGGCCGGAGGTTTCAATGCGTTGATTCTCTTTGTCTACGGCTGTCTGCTGGAGGCCGGTTTTGGCGCCACCCTGGGAAAGACGCTGATCGGACTTCGTGTGGTCAGAACCGGATCGAGCAACGCGCTCGCGGCGGCGGCGATTCGAAATGCAATGCGCATTCTGGACGGAGCCGGTGTCTACTTGCTGGGAGCCGTCGTGGCGGGATGCTCCCCCTGCCGGCAGCGCCTGGGAGATCTTTGCGCCGGAACCGCCGTGGTGGAGGAAGACTTCAGCAAACCGAAAAAGGCGCTGGCCCTGGTTCTGTGGCTCGCGGTGCTGGCGGGGGCGGTGTGGGAAGTACCACGCATCTGTTCGGCCGAGGTCGCGCAAGCGCATAGTCGCTACTTGAATCGAGTCGTCGTCCGCGTCGGCCGCACCGAAAATTCAGCTTACTTCAGAGTCGCGCGACTGCGCTTTAATGTGGAGTTGGCTTCGGACACTTTGCCCTCCGGGCAAATGTAGAACTCATTGGGCTGGCATGAAGCAAGCCGGTCCTTCAGCGATACGGCGATTTCGCCAACAACGACCGGCTGCCAACACGACCGGCTAATAATGACCGTCTAAATGTTACCAAGGGAACTCACGCCTCACAGTTCTTTTGCTCCCATCCTTCCTTTCCGGTGCAGAATGAAGCCATGAGTTCATCATCCCCCGTCGCGGTCCCGGAACGTCTGGAAGGGCCGGGAGTTTCGACACTGTCCAAACTGTTTGAGTCGCCTGAGCGACGAACTCTAGTGGTTTGCCTGCTGCTGACCGTCGTAGTGTTGTTGTCATATAACTCCGTGGCTCACAATGGTTTCCTCAACTATGACGACGATCAGTACATTACGCACAACCCCCATGTGAGAGCAGGGCTGACGTGGGCGACCGTAAAGTGGGCCTTTACGACATTTCATGACGCCAACTGGCATCCGTTGACCTGGCTTTCCCATGCTCTTGACTGCGAACTTTTTGGCCTGAACCCTGCCGGCCACCACTACTTCAGTGTCTTGCTGCACGCGATCAACGCCATCCTGCTCTTTCTGCTGCTGCAATACGCCACCGGATCCTTCTGGCGCAGCCTGATGGTCGCCGCTTTGTTTGCGCTTCATCCGATGAACGTCGAGTCCGTGGCATGGGCAGCCGAGCGGAAGAACGTGTTGAGCATGCTGTTTTTCCTGCTCGCACTCTATGCCTACATCTGGTATAGCCGCAGGCCTGAAGTCCACCGTTACGCCGCGGTAGCTTTTTTCTTTGCGCTTGCGCTGCTCGCGAAGCCACAGGTCATTACGTTTCCATTGTTGCTGTGTTTGTTCGACTATTGGCCGCTATGCCGCTTTGGCGGTCCGGCTACTGCCGGTCCGGCGGCGAATGGGGACTCGCCCAAGTTTCGGATCGGATGGCTCTTATTGGAAAAGTTGCCGCTGCTGCTACTCTCCGCAGCGAGCGCCGTGGTGACGATGAAGGCCCAGGCGACAGCAGGCGCGATCCAGGCCCAGTACAGCGTGCTATTACGGTTGGAGACAGCGGTGATCTCGTATGTGGAATATCTGGGGAAAGCGCTCTGGCCATCAAAACTCGTGGTGCTTTATCCGCACCCAACCCAGCTCTATCCTGCGTGGCAAGTAGGCGCATGCGTGGTCTTATTGCTGCTCGTCACTGCTTTCGTTTTGCGCGCGCGAGACCAACGATATCTCGTCGTCGGATGGTTGTGGTTCCTGGGAAGTCTCGTGCCGATGATCGGGCTCGTGCAAGTAGGCCGTCAATCGATCGCCGACCGCTACGTGTACATTCCGTTCGTCGGCTTGTTTCTGATGTTGACCTGGCTCGCGGCCGATTGGGGCAGAGCCCGTCAAGTACGAACTTCGTGGCTCGCCATTCCAGCAATTTCTTGTGTGCTGGTGTTGGGGGCTCTCACTTACCGGCAAGTTGGGTACTGGCACGATATTCCGTCACTCTGGCTTCACACGTTGGCGCTGACTCGGGATAACTACATCGCACACGATACCCTGGGTGAGTATCTGTCGAGCCAGGACCGGGTTGAAGAAGCCGCCGCGCAGTTCCGCGCCTCTCTCGTTATCCTGCCGAGTGATCCGCTGGCCAATCTGAATCTTGGGAATTATGAGAATAGCCGCGGCAATCTGCCGGGGGCTATCGAACGGTATCAAGTTGTGGCTCTCCACGCTGCAGATCCGACTGTTCTTGCCGCCGCCTATGGCAATCTTGGATCTGCCTATCGCGAAATGGGTGAGTCGGTGAAGGCGAAGCAGTGTTTCGAAACGGCGTTGCGATGGGCCCCCAGGCAACCGATGTCAATGATCGGACTGGGCTTGATCGCGGAGAAAAATGGCGACTTTGCTGAAGCCGTTCGCCAGTACGCCCGCGCGATGGCGGTGCAGCCGACCGACGTCGGGTACTTGCTTTTGGCGCAAGCCTTACAGGAGCAGGGACAATTGGACCAAGCCAAAGCGATCTCCAAGCGCGTGGCCCGCTTCTCGCCCAATCTTGCGGAGGCGCAGAAAACAGCGGAGCTGTTACGCATCAGTGCTTCCCCAAAACCCGGCCACGCGCTGCCCTAAGGTTTTAGATGGCGGCCGATCATCTTAACTTCATTTGGGAATCGGGGTTAGCACTCATCGACCCCAATTGTGCGCGTTGTGGGTGCGATGCGGATAGGAGAATTTCGCTGCGCTTCGAGAACAAAAAATCGCGGCAGTTAGTTTTGCAGAGTTTGATTCGGTGACGACCGTCTCCATATGACGGGCTGGTTGTGCGTGGGATCGAGTTGGTTCAGTTCCGCAACGAGGGCAGAAAAATTCTCGACGTCACGCTTGATAGCGATCAAGTCACAGAGTTCTTCGAATCGGCGTTTGGCTTCAGTAGTCATAACGAACAATTAGGTGCGGCAGCCCGGAAAGTCGTCGCTACAGGAAAAACTTGAGGGAGCGGACAATGTTTCCGTAAGAAGCGCCGTCTAGTCCTCGATATGGGGGTGACCGATGCGCTTTTACGGCGGGCGTTTAAGAGCCCTGAAGTTCCTCTAGATGCTTGTCCCTCAAGGCTTTTGGGCCACTGATCTAAGGGACCGTGATGATGACCTTACCCGGGGCATGCCCTGGTTCAACGTAAGTGATCGCCGCTGCAGTTTCGGTGAGCGGGTAGCGCCGGTCGATCACGGGGGCCAGCTTTCCCGAGGCTATGAGCCCACTGATCGTCAGCAGGTCGTCTTGTCTTATTCTCGCAATGAAGAATATGAATTTCTGTTTCATGAACGGTGAGCATGCAAAGGCTTGAACCAGCCGGGTAAGAACCGGCCAGAAGGTTTTCGGAGCGCCGGCCATTACACATTTCCCATTCGGACTCAGAACGCGCCGCATGTCTGACAACGCGCGATTCCCCACATTGTCGAGAATCAGGTCGTAGCGCTGGCTATCCTGAGTAAAATCGTCGCGCGTATAGTCAATAACGCGGTCGGCACCGAGGGAGCGCACCAACTCAACATTCCTGGTGCTGCACACGCCGGTTACATGGGCCCCAAAAGCTTTCGCGATCTGGACAGCGAAAGTGCCGACCCCTCCTGAAGCGCCGTTGATTATGACCTTCTGCCCCGGCTGAAGGTGTCCGTGATCGCGAAGCCCCTGCAGAGCTGTAAGCCCCGCAACCGGAACGGCAGCCGCCTGGTCAAAGCTCACGCCTTCGGGTTTCGCGATCAACCGGTCTTGGCGGGCGCACGAGTAATCGGCAAACGCGCCCTTGCAAACGCCGAGCACGGCGTCACCCGGCTTAAACTGCGTCACGGTTTGCCCGACTGCTACGACTTCGCCTGCGACATCTACGCCGGGCCGTTGCCACTTCATGCGCCAGTCCAGCGGATTGATAGAAGCGGAGCGAACTTGTAGGAGAACTTCGTCACGCTTTGGAAGAGGCGGATCGAGGTCTGCTATTTCGAGGACCTTCCCGATTCTCGTCTTGGTATAGACGGCGGCTTTCATGAGGGCTGACATCATAGTCCTTATCTCATCGATTTAATGTGGCGAGAGTCACAGAGGATTTGACGAACACAAGGCTCATAGGACCGCTTTATTTTCCGGCGCGCATGGAGTAGCGGTGCTTCGACTGCATGGAATATGCGCTTCGCTGAAATCGACTACGCTCGGGAGGATGGACGTGAGTACTGGCCTTGGCGTCGTTTGTTGGCTACTGCATAGGCCACGACTAATACTCCGAGACACGCAATTGCGCTCCACAGGTTCATGAGTGGGTAGAGCCAGGTTTGGATGAGCGCAACTGTGACCAGGGTAAAGCCGACCACTGATCCCCACTTTCCTAGCGGCGAGCGCAACGGGAGCGCGGCCAATTCGGCGCGACTCCGGCGGCTGCGGAAATTGATGTGGGCCGCGAGAGAGACTAGCCAGGAAAGAATCATTCCGGTGAAGGCCGCACCCACGATGTAGCGGAAAGCGTTTTCGGGAGCCCAGAGGACGAGCGCGAGGGCAAACAGAATTCCGAACGAGGAAAGCAGGACGGCATACTGCGGCGAGCCCTGCGGATTGAGGCGGCCGAACCGGGCCGGTGCCCATCCGGTGCGGGCTAGGGAGAAGATCATGCGCGAGGCGACGTAGAGCGTGGCATTGGCTCCAGAGAGCGCGGCGGTGAGCACAACAAAGTTCATTACGCCTGCGGCATGCGGAATTCTCACGGTGCGAAACGTGGTGACGAACGGGCTTTCGGTGACGCCGGCGTGGTTCCAGGGCATCACGCCCAGCAGGATAACGATGGCGCCGACGTAGACGAAGGTAAGAATCAGAAAAGTCAGCCAGACGGCGCGCGGAGTTTCTTTGCTCGAGCGCGATTCGCCGGTAGTGACTGCGACCATTTCGACTCCGCCAAAACTGTAGACGGCGAAGGTCATGGCTACGAATGGGGACCACGGGCCTTTGGGAAAGAATCCACCTTGCGAGTTGTATTGCGGAGCGATGCGTCCGCCGAGCAAAAGAGCGGCACCAATGACAATGAAGACGACAATGGTGGCGAGCTTGATCATGGAGAGCCAGAACTCGGCCCGACCGTAAGAATCGACGCTGCGCAGATTGAGGACGAGCAGCGCGGCGGCGAAAACTAAGATCCAAACATAGGGGCGCACGCCGGGAAACCATGCGGACATGTAAGTCGCGGCGGCGACCATCTCGGCGCCGATGGCGAGGGCGAGGCCGATCCAGTAGCCGGCGCGCGCGATGAATCCGGCGAAGGCGTTGAGGTAAAGATCGCCGTAGACGCCGAAGCTTCCGGCGGCGGGGTGAGCGCAGGCGAGTTCGCCGAGAGCCATAGCAACCGTAAAGTTGATGAAGGCGGCGATCAGAAAACTCAAGATTGCCGCAGGGCCGGCGACCTCCATGGCGGCGCCGGAACCGAGCAGCAGGCCGGTGCCGATGGACCCTCCAACGGCGACCATCGCCATTTGTCCGGCGGAAAGCTGGTGGCGCAGGCCCTCTTCGTGAATTTGTGGCGGCGTGGGCTGCGGAGGCATGGAGCACCTTACCACAGCGGCAAAATCGCCCAAACGCGGGACAGATGTGGCTGGCTGCTCCGGAATTCCGCGGGTTCTAACGATAAACATGACCGCCAAAACTGCAGCGTCGAACAGGATCATGTCCCTGAGTCAATGAGTAAGATTGCGGAAAAATACTTCAGCGACGGAGAGCAGGTTTTGAGAGCTGCTACCTCCGTCGCCGATGTTGCGATCTCGCTGTGGTGCCGTTGTGTTCGCCGGGGTGCGAGCGCGGCGCCCGCACAACAGCCGGCAGGATGCTGACGCTACCTAGTCGCCCTAGTAGCCACGTGCGCCGGAAGAAAGAGCGCCGTAGGGAACATCACGAGGAATATTGTAGCGGGCCATGATCTGCTGCATGTGGTCCTCGTCGCGGGCTAGGTCATCGCGATCGTGCTTGCGACTATCGTGCAGCCATTTCTCGTAGGCCTTGTCGAACTTCTTCTGATCGTCCGGCGAAAACCGTCCCTGATACTCGCGAACGTCGGTGTGCTGCGCGTACCCGTTGGTTGCGATGGCATTGAACGGCGTGTTCGGCGGAATGTTGTAGCGCGCCATGATGTCTTCCATCTTGCGGGCGTGCTTGTCGATGTCGCTGCGGTCGTTGCGCGAATTGGCCTGCTGCCATTTGTCATATTCCTTGTTGAACTCGCGTTGATCGTCGGGCGACATGGTCGGCGCCGCTGGCGGCGCATAGCCGCGATCGCGGTCTGGATATTGTTGAGGGTACTGCTGGGGATCTTGCGGCGGATATTGCGACTGAGCCGCCGCTGGAAGACCAAGCGCAGCTAAGGCTCCCAAAGTCACAAGAATTCTTTTCATAACGAACCTCCATTAGAGATGAGTGGCACAAGCTAGGACTCTCGGATTCCGGCTGAGGTTGCTGCAAAGAATTGCCTACAGCAGGCACAGTACGGTGAATTTGTCTTGCATTTGGATCGTTTGCTGTAGAGACGGACAAAAGCAGAACAAAGTTGCGAACACAAAGGACATCAAGGTCCACGACGTACTTTCGGACAGCCACAACCACGAAGAACACGAAGTAATCACGAAGGGAATCGAGATTTGGATCGTTCATTCGCAACAGCACAATTCGCCGACCCGGGTCAATCTGGAGTGACCTTCGTAATCGTCCGGGAACGGTACCGCATTGCTGCTGCTGGGGGCGGCTCCTAGAATCGGAGCAGGACTTACTCCGCCTGAATCCGCATGCCTGAGATCACAAGACGACTGGACCGAGCCGAACTGGGAAGGCGCGTGGAGCGCGCGGAGAAGCTTTTGCAAAAAGGCAAGACCGCCGACGCTCTGGAAGAATATCTGCTGGTGCTGCGGGACGATCCCGACAACGATGTGGTGCGGCAGTTGTCGGCGGACTTGTGCCTGTCGTTGAACCGCAATGCCGACGCGGTCCGCCTTCTCGGCGAATTGTTCGAACGGCAGGTCGCGGCAAGCGATGCCACCCGCGCGAGCCTGACCTACAAGAAACTGGCCCGCCACGGCAGCCCGACCTGGCAACAGAAATTTCGTTTTGGGCAATTGCTGGAGGGGTCCAACAAGAAATTGGCGGTAACCACCTACGAAGCGGCGCTTTCCGATTTGGGCAAGCTCAGCAAGAAAAAAGAAGCGATCGAGGTGTTGGATCGCATTGTCGCGCTGGAACCGACGCAGGCGAACCTGTTGCGAGCGGCGGAAACCGCGTCGGAACTGGGAAATCGGAAAGCGGCTGCGGCGGCGTATCAGAAAGTTGCGTTGCTGGCCGAGTCCGAAGGTGGCCAGGCCGCGCAGTGGTACGAGCGCGCCTATCAGGAGGATGCGTCGGATCAGGGCATCGCGCTGGCTTACGGGAAGAGCTTGCTGGCGCAAGGTCAGGTTGGCGCGGCCATCTTTATTCTCGAGCCGCAAGCCAAGTCGGGCGAGGTGACTCCGGCACTGCGTGAGACGTATACCGATGCGCTGATTGCGGCGGGTCGCTTTGCCGACGCAGAACCGCTAGTGTGGCAACTGTTTGAAGCGAATCCGGCGCGCGTACAGCAGGTGATCGGGCTCATTGGAAGTTTGCTGGACGCCGAGCAGCACGACGCCGCGGTAGCTTTGGCGCGCAAGCTGGAACAATTCCAGCGTCGTCGCGGGGAGCGGCGGCAGTTCATCGCCATCATGGAGGACCTGACGGCGGCGCGGCGCTCGTCGCCCCAGATTCTGGAATTCTTGAGCGAGTTATATAACGCCGCCAACCGGGAGAGCGATTACTGCCAGACGCTGCTGAAATTGTTCGATCTTTATTGCAGTACGAGCGAGTTCGAAAAAGCGGCGGAGTGTTTGGACCGCGCTGCGGACGTGGATCCTTATGAGCCTGGCCACGCGAAGCGACTGGAGATGCTGAAAGGAAGGGTGGATGACGCGCGCTTCCGCGCGATTGCTGCGAGATTTTCCACTGTGGGCACCGTGGTGGAAGAACCGGTGCGGACCGAAGTTTCGAACCTGGGCGCCTCGACGCTGCAGGACTTGATGCTGCAGGCCGAGATTCTGGTGCAGTATGGCATGCGCAACAAGGCGGTCGAGCGGCTGCAGAGAATTCAGGAACTGTTTCCGCGTGAAGAGGAAAAGAACGAAGACTTGCAGCGGCTGTATCTGTCGGCAGGCGTGACTCCGCGTTACGCGGGATCGGCGCCCTTGCCGCCCGCTGCGGCGGTTACCAGTCCGGCTCCGCCGGTTGGGGCGCCAGCGCCCGACCCGGCGACGGATGTGCGGAGCTTTACGCGCGTAGCGGAAATTTCACGCAAGCTGTATCACCAGGGCACGGCGCCTGCGGTGTTGAGCACAGCGGTAAGAGAAATTGGAACGCACTGGGAGGCGAGCCGATGCATCGCGGCGATGGGCAAAGCAGGATCGTTTCCCACCGCGCTGGAAGAGTGGTGCGCCGAGGGCTTCAAGAAGGCGGGAGCCTCGTCGATTGCGGAGTTGGTGGCGTGCCTGCATCAGGCAGTGGACGGGCACGATCCTCTTGCGATTGAAAATGCGCCGAAGGCGGAAGCATTGAAATCCGCGCGGAAAGTCGTGACCGACATGGGCGCGGCGGCGGTACTGGCGATCCCGCTTAGCGATGGAGAAGAAATTGTCGGCATGCTGGTGCTGATGCATAACCGCGCCCGCGCCTGGCAGCAGGCCGACATGGTCGTGCTGAAGACTCTGGCGGAGCAGATGGTGATTGCGCTAAATAACGCCGGGCTGCGGCGTCTGGTAAAAAATCTGTCAGTGACCGACGAGAAGTCGGGACTGCTGAAGCGCGCGTCTTACATTGATCTACTGCTGGCGGAGAGCAAACGGGCGATTCAAAACGCTTCGGCGCTTTCTGTGCTATTGCTACAGTTCGGCAAGAGCGGATCGATGATCAAGGAGTATGGCGAGGCGGAAGTGCAGGCGGTGATGGAACGGGCGGGACAGTTGTTCGCCGCGAACATTCGATCGAACGATTTGGCGTTTCGTTACGACACGACCACTATTGCGATTCTGCTGGGCGAGACGGCGGAGAAAGAAGCCCTGCTCGCAGTGGAGAAGTTGCGCAAGATTATTGCCGAGGTGCGGTTCCCGGCGAAGGATGATTCAGGCAAGGGGCCAGCGGCGCAGTTTTCTGCGGGACTGGCAGAAGCAGTTATCCGTACGGAGTACGATCCTGTCGACGTGGTGACCGAGGTGATCAATCGCGCCGAGCATGCATTGGGGCAGGCGATGGCGCAGGGGCCGGGGAAAATTGTGGCGCTAGGACCCGCGCTCGCGGCAGGGGCGGTGGCGTAGAGAATTTTCACCCCGGAGTCGCGGACGCACGGAGAGGAAAAAAACAGAGTTTCCACTTCAGTTCATCTTCTATCGTCTAGCCCTTTCTCAACTCAGATCATCTCTTGCTCCCTCTTTTTCCTCCGCGCCTCAGTGTCGCCGTGGTGGATTGGGTTCCGGCCGGTGGCAAAGTTTCTTTCACCGCTGCTAAACTAACGAGTTTAGTTGATCGATTCTGACCAATTCTGATTTGACGTTCTGCGGGAATAATCATGCTAAAGCCAGGTGACATTGCCATTGTGAGCGGGGCGCGGACGCCCTTTGGCCGCTATTGCGGCAAGTTGAAGGACTTTACCGCGCAGGAGTTAGGCGCGATTGCGGCCAAGGGCGCCATGGAGCGGGCGAATGTCGATCCCAAGGACGTCGATCATGTGGTGTTTGGCAACGCGCAGCAGACTTCGGGCGATGCGTTGTATGGCGCGCGCCACGTGGGATTAAAAGCGGGAATTCCGATTGAAGTGCCGGCGCTCACCGTGAACCGGCTATGCGGGTCGGGCATGCAGTCGATCGTGAATGCGGCGCAGTTGGTGCAGTTGGACGAGGCGAAGGTCGTAGTTGCGGGCGGGATGGAGGCCATGTCGCAGGCTCCATTTGTGATTCGCGGGCGCGATGGCTTCACCCTGTCTCCGGGCGGAAAACTTGAAGACTCGCTGATGGTGGCTTTGCTCGATACCTATTGCGGTTCTTATATGGCGAACACCGCGGAATTGTACGGCTCGGAGCAGGGAATCACGCGCCAGATGCAAGATGAGTTTGCGTTGCGCTCCCAGAAATGCGCGGACGATGCATACAAGGCGGGGCGTCTGCAGGAAGAGTTGGTGCCGGTGCCGTTGCGCAATCATAAAGGCGAGCCGACTGGAGAGTCGCTGACCGAGGATGATCACCGGCGTCCGCAGACCACGATGGAAGGCTTGGTAAAGTTGCGTCCCGCCTTTGGCAAGAACGGAACGGTGACGGCCGGGAACGCGAGCGGCATTGTGGATGGCGCTGCGGCCGTGGTCGTGATGTCGATGGAGGAGGCGCGCAAGCGAAATCTGATGCCGCTGGGACGGATTGTCAGTTGGGGAATCGCCGGGGTAGAGCCGAAGTTGATGGGACGAGGTCCAGTGCCGGCGACGAAAATCGCGCTGCAGAAGGCGGGGATGTCGCTTGAGTATATGGATTTGATAGAAGTGAACGAAGCCTTCGCGGCTCAATATCTCGCGGTCGAGAAAGAGTTGGGACTGGATCGCGAGAAGGTGAACGTGAATGGCGGGGCGATTGCATTGGGGCATCCGCTGGGCGCGACCGGGACGAGGCTGGTGATTACGCTCCTGTATGAATTGCGGCGACGGAAGAAAAAATACGGGCTGGCGACGGCGTGTATCGGCGGCGGGCAGGGCATCGCGATGATCGTGGAGACGCTGCTGAACTTCTAGCCACGGATTTGCACGGATTCGCACGGATGAAAACAAATTCTTTGTTCTTAGATTGACTTGATCCGCGAAATCCGTGGCTGCAATTTTTCTTTGGGAGTCATTATGGAAATTAAGAAAGTTGGAGTGCTCGGTTGTGGCTTGATGGGTTCTGGCATTGCCCAAGTTTGCGCGATGGCGGGATTCGACGTGACCGTGCTCGAGGTCGAGCAGAAATTTCTCGACAAGGGATTTGCCGGGATCGAAAAATCTTTGGCCAAGTTTGCCGAGCGGCCGGTGGAGAAGGGCGGGATCACGGGGCAGCAGAAAGATGCGGCGCGGGCGCGGCTTCGGGGCACCACCAACAAGGCCGACCTGGCGGATTGCGACATTGTGATTGAGGCCATTATCGAGAACGTGGAAGAGAAGAAGAAGATGTATGCCTCGCTTGATGGGATCGTGAAGAAAAATGCGATTTTTGCTTCGAACACTTCGTCGATTTCCGTGACCGAGCTTTTGACTTCGGTGAAGCGACCGGAGCGCTTTGTCGGGCTGCACTTTTTCAATCCCGTGCCGCTGATGAAGTTGGTGGAAGTGGTGCGGACGATCGCAACGGCGGACGAGGTTTACGAGACGGCTTACGATTTTGCGAAGAAGCTGGGCAAGGTCCCGGTGCGCACATCGGACAAGACGGGATTTATCGTAAACCGGCTGCTGGTGCCGTATCTGCTCGATGCGATTCGCGCGTACGAAGAGGGCGTGGGGTCGATTGAAGACATCGACAACGCGATGAAGCTAGGCTGCGGCTATCCGATGGGGCCGTTCACGCTGCTGGATTTTGTGGGGCTGGATACGACTTACTACATCACGCACGTGATGTATGACGAGTTCAAGGAGCGACGGTTCGCCTCCCCTCCGCTGCTCAAGCGCATGGTGATGGCGGGATGGTACGGGCGGAAGTCGGGACGCGGGTTCTATGATTACTCGAACCCGGAGAAGCCGGTGGCGAACAAGCTTTAACTTCTTTTGCCACGGATTCGCACGGATTCACACGGATCTTTCAGCATATGAAAATGAATTGTTGATCCGTGTTAATCCGCATGAATCCGTGGCTAGGGATTTGAATTTATGAACTACGAAAATATTCTTCTCGAAAAGAAAAACGCGATTGCTTATGTCACCGTCAACCGGCCGAAGGTGCTCAACGCGCTCAACATGGCGACCATGGAGGAGTTGCGTGCGGCGTTTCACGACATCAAGAATGACAAGGCGATTCGCGTCGTCATCTTCACCGGCGCTGGGGAGAAGGCGTTTATTGCCGGGGCGGACATCGGCGAACTAGCGAAGAACGACGCGGTGTCGGGTAAGGAATATACGCATCGCGGGCAAAATGTTCTCAACCTGATTGAGAATCTGGGCAAGCCGGTGATTGCCTGCCTCAACGGATTCGCGCTGGGGGGCGGATGCGAAATTGCCATGGCTTGCACCATACGCCTTGCGAGTGAGAACGCGAAGCTGGGACAGCCCGAGGTGAAGCTCGGCATCATTCCCGGATATGGCGGGACACAGCGTTTGCCGCGACTGGTGGGCAAAGGAATTGCCATGCAGATGGTGCTGGCGGGCGAGATAATCACGGCGCAAGAGGCGCATCGCATTGGGCTAGTAAACGAAGTGACGCCGCCGGGCGAGTTGATTCCGCGGGCGGAAGCGATTGCAGCGAAGATTATTGCCAACGCGCCGCTGGCGGTGCAGTACGCGATGGAGGCCGTCAACAAAGGGATGGAGATGACTCTGGCTGAGGGACTTTATCTCGAGGCGACTTTGTTTGGCGTGTGCTGCGCTACCGAAGACAAGAAGGAAGGGACTATGGCGTTTCTTGAAAAGCGGGCCGCTGTGTTTAAGGGCAAGTGAGAAGTCAAATTGCAGATTTCAGAAATCAAATTGCAGATTTTGAAGAGGACCGCCGCTGATTTGGCTATCAACATAGATTTTCACCACACAGGGCACATAGGGGCACGGAGGAGAGAGCAAATTGAAGATTGAGTCTGTGCCTAAACCGGATTTCCCTGCTTTGGAAGGGAAACTCGATGCGCATGGGAAACGGTTTGCTGTGGTGGTGGCGCGGTTCAATGCGTTTATCACCGAGCGGCTTTTGCAGAGCGCCTGCGATGGACTCCTGCGAAGCGGCGCTTCCGAGAAAGAGATCGACGTGGTGCGGGTGCCGGGGGCTTTTGAGATTCCTTCGGCGGCGCGTACTTTGGCGCTTACCGGGAAATATGACGCAATCGTCTGCATCGGCTGCCTGTTGCGCGGGGATACGGCGCATTACGACGTGATCGTGAACGAAGTCACGCGCGGGATTGGGCAGTCGGCGCAGGAAACTGGAGTGCCGCATGCGTTTGGCGTGCTGACTTGCGACACGCTGGAGCAGGCGATCGATCGCGCCGGTCTGAAGATGGGGAACAAGGGCTTCGAGGCGGCGCTGGCGGCGGTGGAGATGGCGTCGCTGAAGAAAGCTATCCGCTCTCAGCCGTCAGCTGTCAGCGAAAAGCAGACTCCTCGCGCCGCTCGGAATGATAAGGCAAAGAATCGACCCACGAAGAAAGTGTCCAGGAAGCGCAGATAATCCCTCCTGTTACAGTAAACTGACCACTAGCCACTGATCACTATCCACTGCTTATGGGCACTCGCCGCAAATCCCGTGAAATGGCGCTGCAGATGTTGTTTCAATCCGACATGGGCAAGCAGGATGCGGAGCAGGTGCGGCGGACGTTTTGGACGGAGCATGCGTCTACCAGCGCCGAAGTTCGGGGATTTGCCGACGATCTGTTTCGCGTGGCGACCGATCGCGGCGGAGAGATTGACGGCCTGATCGAGCGGCATGCGGAGCATTGGCGGATGGAACGCATGGCAGCGGTGGATCGCAATCTGCTGCGGGCCGCCGTGGCGGAGATGATGGCGTACCCGGACACGCCGCGGGCGGTAGTGATTAATGAGGCGCTGGAAATTGCGCGGAAATTTTCCAGTCCCGAGTCGGTGCATTTCGTGAACGGGGTGCTGGATAGTGTGGGGAAAGAGCTGGCGGCGAGCCCTCAGTAGCAGTTCTCAGTCCCTCTCGTGGAAGATTTTTATTTCGTTTCTTCACCCTTCGTTTTAATACTCAATTTTATTTGCGGTGGGCTGACGCCCATGCTTGCCCGAATATTCGTGTGGCGGCTGCGAGGGCAAGATGCCCTCGCGACAGCCGGCAGGATGCCGGCGCTACCTTGCTGCTGCGCAATGGAACTGAGCCCTAGCCACTGAGCCCAAGCTACTGAGCACTAGCCACTGAGTGCCACTGAGCGCTAGCCACCGATCACTGGCAATCACTGGCCACTGCCTTATGGTCTGGCGGCTATTAAATTCAGGCTGCATGGATTCTGCGGAGTGGTGATGGCGCAGAAACCGTTCAGGTAATCGGGCAGGTTGGGGAAGGAGACCTGTTGTTGGTCGCTGCCGCCCAGGCCAGTGCTGACTTCGTGGAGCAAGCCGTCACTGCCAGCGACCACAATGGTGAAAGCATCCACACTCATATCGGCGGCAATCGGAGTTGCGTTCCCTGCGAGTTCAATGCCGCCGGTCACGGTACCGGCGCTGAAGTCATAGACCAGGATGCTCGCGCTGCCGATGGCGGGAACGTAGAGTTGCGTGCCGTCGGAGGAGGCGAAGAAGTTGAGCGGTTGGATGGTGCCATGCCCGAGTTCGACGCGCTGCGCGAGGCGCGCAGGGTCGGGATCATTGCTGATGAAAGTGAGAGTCTGCGGACAGGACGTCCCGGCGGCGGGCGGCGAGATGACGGAGGTGAGGATGTCGAACCCGGTCGCGTCCAGCACCAACACATGCGTCCCGTCGGGAATCGTGTTTCCGTAAGAATCCCGACCTTCAAGATGCAAGCCCGGCAGTACTTTCATGAACAGAGGATCCTCGGGCAGCGCGACGGGAGGGGCTGCGATCTGATTATTACAATTGCTGAAGGCAGTGAAATTGGCCGAATTGCCATTGGCCGCCGCGGTGGCAACGAAAGCGACAGCGCCGCTCGGAGAAAACGCGACCGTGTTCGCGTTGACCGGCCCGGTGAGAGGAATCGGTCCCTGCAAGGCTTGCAACGGAGAATAAGTAAAAAGCGAACTCCCCCCATCTCCAAAGATAAACACCCTCAGGCCGTCGGGGGAAAACGTGGCTGCGACTGCCTGGGAAATATTTAGCGCGCTGGCGGAAAATGAACTGGTGCTGCCTGCATTAACGACATAAACCTGATTCGGAGAATGCAAGGTATCCGCGAAGACTGCGGTATTTCCGTCATTGGAAACGCCGAGCACTTTTCCGGTTATGGTGCCCAGCCCGCTGAACGCACTGTTGCTGGTGCCGAGGTTTGTGGGGTTTAGCACCAAAGCCCCGTAATCGCTGCCCACAAATGCCCTGTCGCCAGCAACATCGAAAAAAATCGAATTGGGAGAGTTGGGTATGGGAGTCGGGGAGCCAGCCGAACCTTTTCCTGTCACGAAGCTGTAGATGTTCGTGGTGCAGGTTGACGGAGCCAGATGCGCGCATCCTGTACTGCTGGCCAGCAGATTCGCTGGGGTCGGGTTCCCCGTAACTAAACCCGAGACAGACCCGTTGCCAAGAACTGGCGGCCCCGGTTGCAGCGGAGAGGCGTAGACGGGAACTGGTATGAGTTGCTGACAACTGAAGGTCGTCGGAATGCCCGGTTGCGTTAGAAAAAACTGCGTGCACGAAGCGATCGCCGCCGGAGTAGAAAGGGATGCGGGGACCAGCGGGTATCCGATGTTACAGGTTGGCGGCGAGCAAGATGCGGTAACCGAGCCCGATCCCGCCAACGGGGTCGACAGTCCGCACGATTGCAGGCATCCGCTGGCGGGATGCACTACGGCAGGTTGCGATGCGCTCCACGTCAGCGGCACCTTGGTGAGGATGAGTCCATTGCTGGTGTTGGGCAAGGAGCTGATCCCCATGATGTCGGTCAGAACAGCTGTGGCAGTCTGCGTAGCGGTTGAAGAACTGGAAGTCAGGAACGTGGTCTGGCTGGTCTGCTGGTTGCCCGCCGCGCCGATTTCCAAGTTAATAGTCTGAATCGGGCAGGTTTCAAAAAAATCCAGCGCGGGCGACGAAACTCCCAGTGCATTGTTGAATTGGGGCTGGACAAAGGCCGAACTGGTAACTCCGTTGGCGCTGGCGTAAATCCGCGTTATTCCGGGCACGGCAGCGGTCGCCGTCACCTGGTTAGTGGGGAAGTTGTAGGCCGTGTTCAGCACTCCGACCATATTCACCACTGGCGCATTTTGAGCCGTAAAAGTGAACGGTCCAACCGAGGAAGTCACGTCGGAGCCTTGGCTGAAGGCGTGCGCTTCCAGCGTCATCGATTGACCCTGGGATAGGCAGGGTTCCTGCACTGGGATGCCATTGAGAAAGATTCCCGTGATCGTGACGCTGTCCACATGGGGATGCACGAACACGTACGTTGGAACGCTCGATTGTCCGAGTGCGGAAGCGGTGATCTTTACTACGCCCGTGCCCGCGGGTGTGCAGGTGGTGAAGGAGACGTTCCATGTCCCGGCGCAAGCGACGCCGCCGGGGGCCACGTTCACGACGGACGTATCCGTGGAGGTATATGTGATGGGAGTATTGAGGCTGACTCCGCTTGTCGTACGGGCGGTCGCTGTAAACACGAAGGTCGCGCCCAGTTCGACCGAGAGATTGCTGCTGGGGGTAAGGGTGATTTGACCGGGAAAGAGCGGCGGGCCGGCTTTCGTGCCGCCGCCACAACCGCTGATGCTCCACAAAGAAAGGATTGCTACCGCCAACCGCCAAACCGTCGAATGCGACCTGCCCATGCACCCCTCGTTAAACATTGCTCTGGCGCTGCGTTCCGGAGTCACGCAGAACGAACCGTCGAATGAATTGGAAAACTTGTAGTGTAGAGGCTGAAGGCGGAATCAGCAAGCGCGGCGCGATTCAGGCGCAGTGTCGCTTCCTTCCGCTCATCCGAAGACTGGGATGCAAAAAGACGGGTTGACGATGTTTGCAGGCGCTTGCTATAGTAGTTTGGTTCCGCGAGTACATCCAGGCTTGTTGTGTGCTGCGAGTTTTTGCGATAGTGTGCAAAGAGTCGCGGCTGAGCTTTAGAGAAATGCGTTTCCGAATGAAGTCCAGGTTCGGAAAGTTTCCTCGCTGAAACGTTCCTGCGGTGCCTTCCGCCCTATTGTGGAAGGATATGCAGGGCAAGGCTGACGAAACGGAGTGCCCCCGGAGTTTGGCCGGGCGCCACCGTCGGCAGCGAAAGTCTAAGGGAATCCAGAATCTCTCCGGCATTTTGCGGTGAGAAGTAATGGCTGGCGGTAATCCGGCCATGCCCACGGATGCGCGTCTGAAACAGCAGAATTGAGCTGGGCGCTGCCTGCGCGAGAGCGGGCTGCTGCGCGGCTAAGGAGTGGCGAAGAGTGCCTACGTTCAACCAGTTGGTGGCCCAGGGCCGCAAGCGGCCCCGTTACAAGACGGCGAGCCCTGCGTTGCAGGGATGTCCGCAGAAGCGCGGGGTTTGCACCCGCGTGTATACGCAGACGCCGAAGAAGCCCAACTCGGCGTTGCGCAAAGTTGCGCGCGTGCGCCTGACCAACGGAATTGAAGTGACCACGTATATTCCCGGCGTCGGCCACAACCTGCAGGAGCACTCGATCGTGCTCATTCGCGGAGGCCGCGTAAAAGATCTGCCGGGCGTGCGTTACCACGTGATTCGCGGAACGCTGGATGCGGTAGGCGTCGCCGGCCGCATGCAAGGGCGCTCGAAATACGGTGCCAAGCGGCCCAAGAAGGGATAAAGCAAGTTTCAAGGTTTCGAAGGTTTCAAAGTTGCAAGGCTATCCCGCCAAGAACTTGAAACTTTGAAACTTTGACACTTTGAAACCTGGAGTTTTGAATGCCTCGAAAAGGACATATCGCTAAGCGGACCGTTCCGGCGGATGCGGTGTATCAGTCGGATCTGGTAACGAAGTTTATTAACTCGATGATGTGGCAGGGCAAGCGCTCGACCGCCGAAGGCATCTTCTATGAGGCGTTGTCGAAGGTGCAGGAGAAGGGCGGCGACGAAGCGCTGAAGCTCTTCAAGAAGGCTGTGG
This sequence comes from uncultured Acidobacteriaceae bacterium, assembly GCA_963708335.1. Lineage (GTDB taxonomy): Bacteria > Acidobacteriota > Terriglobia > Terriglobales > Acidobacteriaceae > Sulfotelmatobacter. Next base: position 2,642,334 of record OY970205.1, read on the forward strand.
AGAATGCCAAGCCCCTGCTCGAAGTGAAGACCCGCCGCGTCGGTGGCGCCAACTATCAGGTGCCCGTTGAGGTAAATGCCGATCGCCGGACGTCGCTGGCCATTCGTTGGCTGATCAGCTATGCGCGCGGCCGTGGCGAAAAAGGAATGGTCGAGAAATTGACCAATGAGTTGCTGGACGCCGCCAGCGGCAAAGGCGCCGCCATCAAGAAGAAAGAAGATGTGCACCGCATGGCGGAAGCCAATAAGGCGTTTGCGCACTACCGGTGGTAGAGATCCTTCGCGCAAAGAGCGCGCTCAGGATGCCAAGATTTTTTAGTTAAGCTGAGAGCTGAAGGCTGAGAGCTGACAGCTGATTTTCGGAGCCCAGAAAGAGCAGATAAGAGTCGTGCCCAGAACAGTTCCACTAGAGCGCTGCAGAAACATCGGCATCATGGCCCACATTGATGCCGGGAAGACCACTACGACGGAGCGCATCCTGTTCTATACAGGCCGGACGCACCGCATCGGAGAGGTGCACGAAGGCACTGCGACCATGGACTGGATGGAGCAGGAGCAGGAGCGCGGCATTACGATTACGTCCGCGGCAACGACCTGCACCTGGCGCGATATTCGCATCAACATTATCGATACGCCGGGCCACGTGGATTTCACGGCGGAAGTGGAGCGCTCGCTGCGCGTTCTGGATGGCGCGGTCGCGGTGTTTGACGCGGTGCATGGCGTACAGCCGCAGTCGGAAAAAGTTTGGCGGCAGGCCGACAAGTACGGCGTTCCGCGAATTTGTTTCATCAACAAGATTGACAAGATGGGTGCTGATTTCGAGCATGCCGTCGATACCATCCGCAAGCGTCTCAGTGCCAAGCCCGTCGCGATTCAATTTCCCATCGGCCAGGAAGACAAGTTCAAGGGCGTCATCGATCTGATTAATATGAAGGCGATCGTCTGGCAGGACGATACCATCGGTGCGGAATACCTTACCGAAGAAATTCCGGCGGAATTGAAGAAGAAAGCCGAAGCGTTTCACGCCCAGCTGGTCGAGAGCATTGCCGAGAACGACGACGAAATCCTCCACAAATTTCTGGAAGGCGAAGAGATTACGGCGGACGAATTGCGCGCGTCGCTGCGCAAGTCGACTATTTCCCTGAAAGTGTTTCCGGTGGTGGTAGGGACAGCGTTCAAGAACAAGGGAGTGCAGCCGTTGCTGGATGCGGTGGTGGATTATCTGCCTTCGCCGCTGGATGTGCCGGAAACGCACGGGATCAATCCCGACAACGGGGAGAAGATTTTTCGCAAAGCCGACGATAAGGAGCCTTTCTCGGCGCTGGCGTTCAAGATCATGGCGGATCCCTTCGTCGGGCAGCTGACGTTTATCCGCGTGTACTCCGGGCAACTCAAGACCGGCGATTCGGTGCTGAACGTTCGCACTGGCAAGACCGAGCGCATTGGGCGTCTTCTGAAGATGCACGCCAACAAGCGCGAAGAGATCAGCGAAATCCTTGCGGGAGATATTTGCGCCGCGGTCGGTTTGAAAAATGTCGGCACCGGCGACACGATCTGCAATGAAGATCATCCCATTGCGCTCGAGTCCATCACCTTCGCGGTTCCCGTGATTTCGGTTGCGGTCGAACCCAAGACCAAGGCTGACCAGGAAAAAATGGGCATGGCGCTGCAGCGACTGGCCCAGGAAGACCCCACCTTTAAAGTTCACACCGATCCCGACAGCGGGCAGACCATCATCAGCGGCATGGGCGAGTTGCATCTGGAAATCATCGTCGACCGCATGATGCGCGAGTACAAGGTTGAGGCCAATGTCGGCAAGCCGCAGGTGGCCTATCGCGAAACCATTCGCAGGCACGCCGAGGCGGAAGGCAAATACATTCGTCAGACTGGCGGACGCGGGCAGTACGGGCACGCGAAGATTTATCTCGATCCGCAACCACCGGGAACGGGTTATGAGTTTGTGAACGATATCGTGGGCGGCTCGGTGCCGAAAGAATTCATCAAGCCAATCGACCAGGGTATTCAGGAAGCACTCGAAGGCGGAGTGCTGGCCGGATATCCCATGGTTGACGTGAAGGCCACGCTGTACGACGGCAGCTATCACGATGTCGACTCGAACGAGATGGCATTCAAGATTGCCGGGTCGATGGCGTTCAAAGAGGCGGCCCGCAAGGCTTCTCCGGTGCTGCTGGAGCCGGTGATGGCGGTGGAAGTGGTGACGCCCGAAGATTACGCCGGCGTGATCATGGGCGACCTGAGTTCGCGGCGCGGACGCATCGAAGGCATGGAGCACCGCGCGGGCTCGCAGGTCATCAAGGCCATCGTCCCGCTGGCGGAGATGTTTGGTTACGCGACCCACATGCGTTCGTCGACGCAGGGCCGCGCGGAATACTCGATGCACTTCGCGCGTTATGAGGAGGCTCCGCGATCGGTCGCGGAGGAAATCATCGCCAAGGTGCAGGGGACGGCGAAGTAGTAGCGCCGGCGTCTCGCTGGCCCGGTAGCGGACGCAAGTCCGCGGGGAATGACATTTTCGGTCTAGGCGACAGCGTGGATCGAGTTGAGTGCGCGGGCGAGACGCCCACGCGACAGCCGGCGGGACGCCGGCGCTACAAGAGTTTTGAGCTAAGAGCTAGGAGCTAGAGGCTGAGTTATGGCGAAAGAGAAATTTGATCGCAATAAGCCGCACTGCAACGTCGGAACGATTGGTCACATCGACCATGGCAAGACCACGTTGACGGCGGCCATCACCAAGGTGTTGCAGAAGCACAATCCGAAGATTGTGTTCCGTTCGTTTGACTCGATTGATAATGCGCCGGAAGAGAAGGCGCGCGGCATCACGATCGCAACGGCGCACGTGGAGTATGAGACCGCGAACCGGCACTACGCGCACGTGGATTGCCCGGGCCATGCCGACTACATCAAGAACATGATCACGGGCGCGGCGCAGATGGACGGCGCGATCTTAGTGGTAGCGGCGACCGACGGTCCCATGCCGCAGACGCGCGAACACGTGCTGCTGGCGCGGCAAGTCGGCGTGCCGTACATCGTGGTGGCGCTGAACAAGTGCGATGCGGTCGACGATCCTGAACTGCTTGACCTGGTCGAACTCGAAGTGCGTGAGCTGCTGAAGTCGTACAAGTTTCCGGGCGACGATGTGCCGGTCATCCGGCTGTCTGCGTTAGGGGCTTTAAATGGTGAAGAAAAGTGGGAGAAGCAGATTGACGCGCTGATGGAGGCGGTGGACAAGAGCGTGCCGCAGCCGGCGCGCGAGTTGGACAAGCCGTTTCTGATGCCGATTGAAGATATTTTCTCGATCTCGGGGCGCGGCACGGTGGTGACGGGACGAATCGAGCGCGGCAAGGTGAAAGTCGGCGAGGAAGTGGAAATCGTGGGCTTCCGCGAGACCCGCAAGACAGTCGTGACCGGCGTCGAGATGTTCAAGAAGCAGTTGGACGAAGGCATGGCGGGCGACAACGCTGGGCTGCTGCTGCGCGGCATTGGCAAAGACGATGTGGAGCGCGGCATGGTGCTGGCGAAGCCGGGATCGATTACGCCGCACACCAAGTTCAAGGCCGAAGTCTACATCCTGACCAAAGAAGAAGGTGGAAGACATACGCCATTCTTCAAGGGATATCGTCCGCAGTTTTATCTGCGTACGACGGACGTGACGGGCGTGGCGGAGTTGCCGGCGGGCACGGAGATGGTGATGCCGGGAGACAACGTCAGCCTGGTGATTGAGTTGATCACGCCGGTGGCGATGGAAAAAGGCCTGCGGTTCGCAATTCGCGAAGGCGGACACACGGTAGGCGCCGGAACGATTGCGGAGATTGTGCAGTAAGAGTTTGTGTGGAGCGGGCACTCTTGCCCACGAGGTTTTCGGCGCTGCCGGCAAGCGGGCAAGAGTGCCCGCTCCACACGAGAAGTGCAGGGCGGCGACAGAAAATGTCGCCTCAGGATGACAAAGCTAATAGCTAAGGGCTAGAAGCTAAAAAGCGGCTTGCGGCTTGCCGCCAGTTCTTTCCTTCCGGAGACGCCGGGAGGGGTTAGAGAGATGACACAGTGATTGGAAACGAGAAAATTCGGATACGGCTGAAAGCGTACGACTATCGCATTCTGGATCAGTCGACCAGCGAGATCGTGGAAACGGCCAAGCGCACGGGCGCGCGACTGGCGGGACCGATTCCCCTGCCCACGATGAAGAATAAATACTGCGTGCTGCGTTCGCCGCACGTCGACAAAAAATCGCGGGAACAGTTCGAGATCCGCACGCATAAGCGGCTGCTCGATATTCTCGATCCCACAGCTCAGACGGTGGACGCGCTGATGAAGCTTGATCTGCCAGCGGGCGTGGATGTGGAGATTAAGGCTTTCGGGAAAGAGCATAAGTAAACGCGCGCTGAAGCGCGCGGAACGGCCGATGGCGGCCGTTTCCGCATGAGCAGAGAAGCTCACGAGCAGGACGCTCACCAGCCTATAGCTGCATTACGGGCCACGCTGGAATGGAGAAGGAAATGGCAACTAAGGTCGCGGGAATTCTGGGCAAGAAGGTCGGCATGACGCAACTGTTTGACTCCAAGGGCGACGTTCGTCCGGTCACAGTGTTGCAGGCTGGCCCATGCGTGGTGACGCAGCACAAGTCGGCCACGCGCGACGGCTACGAGGCCGCCCAGATTGGATTGGTCGAGTTTGTGAAGGAGTCGCGGCTGACCAAGCCGGCGCAGGGACACCTGGCGAAGAACAATCTTCCGCCGGTGAAATTCATGCGCGAAGTGCCGCTCGAAGTCGAGGGTGCGCCCGACGGCGATGGCTCGGTGAAAGTTGGCGACCGCGTGCTGGTCGAGATTTTCGACGGCGAGCGGTTTGTCGACATCGTCGGAATCAGCAAAGGCAAAGGCTTTCAGGGCGTGGTGAAGCGCCACCATTTCGGCGGCGGTCCGAAGTCGCACGGTTCGATGTTTCAAATCACGGGTTCGATCGGTTCCTCGGCGTTCCCCTCGCGCGTGTTTAAGGGAATGCGCATGTCGGGACACATGGGCAACCAGCGGGTGACCGCGCGTAACCTGCGCGTGCTGGGCGTGGACAAGGACGAGAATTTGCTGGTGGTTGAAGGCAGCGTGCCGGGACCGCAGGGCGGATACATCGTAATCACCAAGGCGAAGAAGCCGCCGCGAGAACGGCGTGGATTTGCGGGAGCGGCGACGGTAGATCCGTTGAAGGCGGCGAAGAGGGCTGCCAAGAAAGCATAAAAACAGTGATCAGTGGCCAGTGGCCAGTGATCAGAAATGCAAAAGACATGGCGACGATTGATATACACAATTTGAGCGGCGAGAAGGTTGGGACGCTCGACCTGGCCGACGAGATTTTCGGCGCGGTCAACGAAGACCTGCTGTGGGAAGCGGTGAAACACTACCGCGCCGGGCAGCGCGCCGGAACGCATAAGACCAAGGCGCGCTGGGAAGTTTCCGGCTCCGGCAAGAAGCTCTGGAAGCAGAAGGGCACGGGCCGCGCCCGCATCGGATCGATCCGGTCGCCGCTGTGGCGGCACGGCGCGACGGTGCATGGTCCGCAACCGCGCTCCTACGACTACACATTCCCGCGCAAGAAGTTGATGGGTGCACTGCGCTCGGCGCTGGCCGCGAAACTCGCGGACGGCAAACTGATTGTGGTGAATGCGTTCGATGTGAAAGAGCCGAAGACCAAGGAATTCCGCAAGTCGCTGGACTCGCTGAAAGTCGATGCGACGGTGCTGATCGTGGAAGAGGCAAAGCACGAGAACCATAATCTTGCACTGAGCGCGCGCAATATCGACGGCCTCGAACTGGTGCTCAGCAACGAAGTGCATCCCTATCACCTGCTGCGCTACGACCGCGTGATTTTCTCGCAGCCGGCGATTGAGAAGCTGCAAGTTTCGCTGAAGTCATCGGTGTCGAAGCGGCAGCATAAGCCAAAGGAAGACGAACGTACGAAAAAGGCGCATGCCGAACGCCGCCGTCGTCCACGGCATGACAAAGCGGCGGAGGTGGCCTGATGAAATCCGCATACCAGATCATTCGCCGTCCAGTGATTACCGAGAAGGGCCTGGCCATCAAGGAAAACCAGAACACGCTGGTTTTCCAGGTGGCGCCCAAGGCGACCAAGACGGAAATAAAGGAAGCGGTGCAGTCGATTTTCAAAGTGAAAGTGCATTCGGTGCGCACGGCTACCTATCCGGGAAAAGAACGGCGGCGCGGCAAGTTCGCCGGCTACCGTCCGGATTGGAAGAAAGCGTACGTGCGATTGCGGTCCGGCGAAAAAATGCCGGAGTACGCGCAGAATTTGTAGAGAGCATTCAGCACTCAGCATTCAGCATTCAGCCAGTCGGCGGGATGAAGAAGCTAAGAGCTAATGGCTAAGAGCTAAAGGCTGATTTTATGGCAATCAAGACATACAGACCGACAACCCAGACGCTGCGCTACCGGACGACGATCGTCAACGACGACATCACCAGCAAGCATCCGCACAAGCCGCTGGTCGAGCCTAAACAGCGCACTGGCGGACGCCGCAACTCGGGCGACATCACCATCTGGCACCGCGGCGGCGGACACAAGCGCAAGCTGCGCATCATCGATTTCAAGCGGGATAAGACGGGGATTCCGGCGACCGTAACTACAATCGAGTACGATCCCAACCGTTCTTCGCGTATCGCGCTGCTGGCCTATGCCGATGGCGAGAAGCGTTACATCCTGCAGCCAGAAGGGCTGAAGGTGGGACAAAAAGTTGTGAGCGGGCCCGAGGCCGACATTCTTGTGGGCAACGCGCTGCCTCTGCGCAATATTCCCCCAGGCACGGTGATCCATAATCTCGAATTGAAGCCGGGCAAGGGCGCGCAGATGGTGCGTTCGGCCGGCGGTTCGGCGCAGCTGGTGGCCAAAGAAGAAGAGTACGCACTGGTGAAGCTGCCTTCCGGCGAGACGCGCAAGATTTCGCAGGACTGCATGGCGACGATCGGTCAGGTTGGCAATCTCGACCACGAGAACATCACTATCGGCAAGGCAGGGCGTACGCGCTGGCTGGGACGCCGTCCGGTAAATCGCGGCGTTTCCATGAACCCGGTCGACCATCCGCACGGAGGTGGTGAAGGCAAGACTTCTGGCGGACGGCATCCGGTAACGCCGTGGGGCCAACCGACGCGCGGCTATAAGACGCGGAACAACAAGCGTACCGACAAGTTTATTGTGAGCCGGCGCGGGAAGTAGTGCCGGGAAGAAGCAGATTCCTCGCTTCGCTCGGAATGACAGGGTTTGTCGGAACGATGCGGTGAGGCGACAACAAGCGGTTAGCTGAAAGCTGACGGCTGAAAGCTGAGAGCTGAATTTATGGCACGTTCAACCAAAAAGGGCGCGTTCGTGGATGCTTACCTTCAGGCGAGGGTAGACGGCATGAATGCGCGCAACGAGAAGAAAGTGCTGCGCACCTGGTCGCGGCGTTCGACGGTGATCCCGGAAATGGTGGGGCACACGATCGCGGTGCACAATGGCAAAAAGTTCATCCCGGTCTACGTCACCGAGAACATGGTGGGCCACAAGCTGGGCGAGTTCAGTTTTACGCGCAACTTCAAGGGACATTCCATGAGGGCGGCGACGGAAACAGCGGCCAAGCCAGCCGGCATTCCGGGCGGCCCGGGAGCGATTTCGCCCTCGGCACCGGCAGCGCCAGCGGCACCGAAGGCGTAGAAAACCAGCTGTTAGCTATTCGCTTTTAGCCTGAGCTAAGAGCCAACAGCTGAGAGCTAACCTGAGATCACGACTATGGAATTTCGAGCGGAAATGCGGTACCTGCGAGTCTCGCCCCAGAAGGCGCGGCTGGTGCTGGATCTGATTAAGGGACGGCGCGTGGAAGAAGCGCGCAACACCCTGGCGTTCACCAAGAAGCGCGTGGCGGCGCACGTTGGCAAGCTGCTGCAGTCGGCACTGGACAACGCGAATTTTCTCAGCGCCGAAAAAAATCTCGACGTCGAGATCGACAACCTGTACGTGAAGAGCGCGATCGCCAATGACGGTCCGCGCATGAAGCGCATCCGTCCGGCGCCGCAGGGACGCGCGTACCGCTACCAGCGGCGCATCTCGCATATTGAGTTGATTTTGGCGGAACGCGGGAAGAATGGCGAGGCTGGTTCGCGCCATGCAGGCGACGCCCGAACGGCAGTGGCGGCTCCGGCCAAGGGTAAGCGGCGGGCACCGGCGGCGAAGGCCGGGCATAGTAAGAAAAAGAAGGCGGCCGCGAAGTAGCGGGTAGTCCGTGGGCGAGACGCCCACCGGACAGCCGGCGAGACGCCGGCGCTACTCGGAGCGGCGTTACACGGGCGAAGAATTTTTTCGAAGTTTGAACTAGGAGAAGCAATGGGACAAAAAGTCCATCCTTATGGTTTTCGCCTCGGCTTTACCAAGCCGTGGAAGTCGCGCTGGTTTGCCGAGCGGGATTACGACAAGCAGCTGCATGAAGACGTCAAGCTGAAGGCGGAATTGAAGGACAAGCTCAAGTCGGCGGGCGTGAGCTCCATCGAGATCGAGCGGCCCGGAAACAAGTTGCGCATCATCATTAAGACGGCGCGGCCCGGCATCATCATCGGTCGCAAGGGCGCGGAAATCGACAAGCTCAAGGCCGAACTGCAGAAGCGCACGGCGGGCAAGGACATTTTTGTCGACATCCAGGAGGTGCACAAGCCCGAACTTGACGCGCAGCTGGTTTCGGAATCGATCGCGCTGCAACTGGAAAAGCGCGTGGGCTTTCGCCGCGCGATGCGCAAGGCCGTAGACTCGGCGCTGCGCTTCGGATGTAAGGGCATCAAGGTCCGGGTCAGTGGACGGCTGAATGGCAACGAAATCGCGCGTTCCGAGTGGTATCTGCAAGGTCGCTTGCCGCTGCACACGTTGCGCGCCGACATCGACTATGGCTTTACCGAAGCGCGCACCACGTACGGCGTGATCGGCGTGAAGTGCTGGGTGTACAAGGGCGAGATTCTGCCACAGAAGAAGCGTGAAGCAACTGCTGTGGCGGGAGGGTTCTAGGAAAGTCAGAAGTCAGAATGCAGAAGTAAGGCGGGTTTTGCTAAGAGCTAAAAGCTGAGAGCCAAGAGCTGATTCTATGTTGATGCCAAAGAAAGTGAAGTATCGCAAGCAGCAGCGCGGGCGCATGACCGGCAAGGCTTGGCGCGGTTCCACGCTGGCCTTCGGCGATTTCGGGCTGAAGGTGCTGGAGCCCGGATGGATTACCGACCGGCAGATTGAAGCCAGCCGCGTAGCTATGACCCGCTTCGTGAAGCGCGGCGGAAAAATCTGGATCCGCGTGTTTCCCGACAAGCCGGTCACCAAGAAGCCGGCCGAAACCCGCATGGGAAAGGGCAAGGGAGCTCCCGATCACTGGGTTGCCGTGGTACGTCCGGGAAAGATTCTGTTTGAGATGGAAGGCGTGTCGCTGCAGGATGCAAGCGAGGCGATGCGTCTGGCATCGCACAAACTGGCGCTGCGCACCACGCTGGTGAAGCGCGAAGGCAGCGGACATTAAAAGAAAGCTGTCAGCTATCAGCCGTCAGTGACGGCTCGGTCGATTTGGCTGAAAGCGGAGAGCTAAAAACTGAGAGCGATTTTATGAAGGCAGACAAAATCAGGAACTTGACGGACGAAGAACTCCACAATCAGGAGCGCGAGCTGGCCGATCAGCTCTTCAAGCTGAAATTTCAGCTGAACATGGGGCAGACCGAGAGTCTGAAGAAAATTCGGGGGCTGCGCAAGGACATTGCGCGCGTCAAGACGATCATGGTTGAGCGAACCGGCGAGCGCGAACGCTCGGCCGCAACGGAGAAACGATAATGGCGGAAACAGCAGCCACGGAAAAAGTTCAGGGCCGCCGCAAGGAAGTGGTGGGGGAAGTCATTGCCAACCGCATGCAGAAGACGATTGTGGTGAAGGTGACGCGCAAAAAGGCGCATCCGTTTTACGGGCGGGTGGTGGCGCGTAACAAGAAGTTCTATGCGCACGACGAGAAGAACGAGGCGCATGTGGGCGACGTGGTGCGGATCGAGGAGACTCGTCCGCTGTCGAAGCTGAAGCGCTGGAAGCTGAAAGACATTGTGCGCAAGGCGGCGCTCGTTCCAGAAGCGGCCATCGAAGCTCCGAGCGCGTAGCAGCCGAGATTGAAGAGGGAGATGGACGCTATGGCAGTGATGATGAGATCGATGCTAGAGGTCGCCGACAATTCCGGCGCCCGCAAGCTGCAGATGATTCTGCCGCTGGGGGGCTCGACCGGATTGAATGCCGGACTGGGCGACATAATTACCGCGGCCGTGAAAGAGTCGGTGCCCGAGGGCCAGGTGCAAAAGGGCAAAGTGGTGAAGGCAGTCATCGTGCGCACGCGCAAAGAGCATCGCCGGCGCGATGGAACTTATATCCGCTTCGACCAGAATGCCGCGGTGCTGATCAACGACGCGGGCGAGCCCGTCGGAACGCGCGTCTTCGGCCCGGTGGCGCGTGAACTGCGCGAAAAGAAGTTTTTGAAGATTGTTTCGCTGGCGCCGGAAGTGATTTAGCGGCAGGTTGCAAGGTTTCAATGTTTCAGGGTTTCAAGGCCTTGAGAATAGAAATCTTCAACTGCGGTCTTGACATTGAAACCTTGAAATATTGAAACCTTGAGACTTTGACTTATGAGAACTGCGAGTACTGAAAACAAGCGAGTGGATCTGCGGCGGAATGACACCGTGAAGGTGATCACCGGACGCGACAAGGGCAAGGAAGGACGCATACTGCGCGTGTTTCCGAACGATGCCAAGTTGCTGGTCGAGCACGTGATGATGGTGAAAAAGCACGTGCGTCCGAACCCGCAGCGCAACATCGGGGGCGGTATTGCGGAGCAGGAAAGCCGCATCGCGATCTCCAACGTGCAACTGGTGTGCGCGACTTGCGGCCCGGTACGCATTGGCCACGAAGTGCGCGGCGACCGCAAGGTGCGCGTGTGCAAGAAGTGCGGAACGACGTTGGATAAGTAGCGGTTAGCTCTTAGCCATTAGCTCTTAGCTGGTGGCAAGGATCCAAGCGCTCGCACAGAAATTTTAAGTCTCACGAACCGGTAGACGCAGTGAAGCGATGAAGCTAAAGGCTAAGAGCTAACGGCTAAAGGCTGATCCTGCAACCCGAAACCGTGAGAGGAAATTGACGAGACGAAATGGCAAAAGACAAAAAGCAGAAGGAATCGTCGCAGGAGCAGAAGGCGCCAGAGCAGGCGCGGCATAGCGCCAAGGAACGTCCGCGGCTGCGCTCGAGGTTCGAGAAGGAAGTGGCTCCCGCGCTGCTCAAGGAACTGGAATTGAAGAACGTGATGGCGGTTCCGCGGCTGCACAAGATCGTTGTCAATATGGGCGTGGGTGAAGCGACGCAGAATGCGAAAGTGCTCGATCCCGCGGTCAACGAACTGGGCCAGATCACCGGGCAAAAGCCGGTGGTGACGCGCGCGAAGAAATCGATTGCTGCATTTAAAGTGCGCCAGGGGCAGTCGATTGGCGCGATGGTCACCCTGCGCGGCGACCGCATGTACGAGTTTTTCGACCGCTTGGTCAACATCGTTCTGCCGCGCGTGCGCGATTTTCGCGGTGTCTCGACCAAGTCGTTCGACGGACGCGGGAATTACACGATCGGCTTGCACGATCAGCTGATCTTTCCCGAGATTTCCTACGAGAAAGTGGACAAGCAGAAAGGCATGAACGTCACCATCGTGACCACGGCGGCGAACGACAATCAGGCGCGCACGCTATTGAAGCACATGGGAATGCCGTTCCGGGCATAACAACGAAGTTTTAAAGTTTCATGGTTTCACAGTTTCAAGGTTCGAGAAGCTAGGAGCTACATTTGGCGACTACAGCAAAACGAGTGAAAGACGGCGTTGGGTTGCACCAGGACAAGCCGAGGAAACCCAAGTTCTCCACGCGCAAGCACAACCGCTGCAAGTTTTGCGGGCGTCCACGCGCTTTTCTGCGCAAGTTCGGCATTTGCCGCTTATGTTTCAGGCAGCTTGCGTTGCGTGGCGAGATTCCAGGGGTGTCGAAGTCGTCGTGGTAGGAAGTGAGTCGTTGGCCGTTCGTCGTTAGTTGTTGACGAGGACGAGTAGCCGCGAAGCTAACGACTAGGGACTAAGGACTAACGACCGCAGTTCAAGCTGCCGCAGGTTCTCCGCACAACGCGGAGCGAACGGGTGGCCAGAGGAGAAGCAAACGATGAGGTTGACCGATCCGGTCGCAGACATGTTGACGCGAGTGCGAAACGCACTCCAGGCGCGGCATCAGAAGGTGGACATTCCGGCTTCGCGCTTGAAGCTGGAGATTGCCCGCATTCTGAAAGAAGAGGGCTACATCTCCAATTTCAAGCCGACGGAGGAGGAAGGCCACAAGGTCATCCGCATTTACCTGAAGTATGGCGCCAACAACGAGGCAGCAATTTCGAAGGTGGAACGCGTGTCGCGCCCCGGATGCCGCGTTTACGTGCGTCGCAGCGAGATTCCCCGCGTGCTGGGCGGCATGGGGATCAACATCCTCACTACCCCGCGCGGCGTAATGACCGGCCGCCAGGCGCGCAAAGAAGGCGTGGGCGGCGAGTTGCTGTGCCAGATTTACTAGAAAAGAAGCTGTCAGCTATCAGCCGTCAGCCCTCAGCCAGGGCGCGGTGGGAAGAAGCTGAGAGCTGAAAGCTGAGAGCTGAAAGCTTATGTCACGAATTGGAAAAAAGCCGATCCCGATCCCCAAAGGGGTGACGGTCAAAATCGAAGGCAACACGGTCGCCGTGCAGGGGCCGAAGGGCAAACTGGATACCGCACTGCCGGAGGGAATTACCATCCAGCAGAAAGACGGCATCATCGTTGCGGTGCGCCAGGACGATTCGCAAGCGGCGCTGCATGGACTGGCGCGCGCGCTGGTGAACAACGCGGTTGAGGGCGTGACCAAAGGCTGGACGCGCGAACTGGAAATCGTCGGCATCGGTTACCGCGCCGAGATGAAAGGCAAGCAGATGGTCGTGTTCAACTTGGGCTACTCGCACCCGATCGAATATCCGCTGCCCACGGGCGTGGATGCGACCGTAGATCCCAAGCAGACCAAGATCGCGCTCACCGGAATCGATCGCCAGAAAGTTGGACAGGTGGCGGCGGAAATGCGTTCGCTGCGTCCGCCCGATCCTTACAAGAATAAAGGCGTGCGCTACGCCGGCGAGCGGTTGAAGAAGAAGGTCGGAAAGACGGGAGCAAAATAGCGGAATCGCTTTCAGCTGTCGGCTTTCAGCTCTCAGCAACTTTCGATGTTCGAAGTTCTGACGGTTGGGTTTGCTGATAGCTTGAGAGCTTGAGAGCTTAATCATGCTGACAAGAATCACAAAAAACGAGAAGCGCGGACATGTGCACGACCGCATTCGCAAGAAGATGCAGGGGACCGCGGAACGCCCGCGGCTCAACGTGTACCGTTCGCTGAATCACATTTACGTGCAGGTCATCGACGATCTGCATGGCAAGACCCTTGTCTCGGCGAGCACAGCCGAGGGTAAGAAGGAAGATCGGCGCACCGGTGGCAACGTCGCCTCGGCGAAGGCGATCGGTAAAGCCATTGCGGAGCGGGCCAAGGCCAAGGGCGTCACCCAGGTCGTCTTCGACCGGGGCGGATACATTTATCACGGGCGCGTGAAGGCTGTCGCCGACGCGGCGCGCGAAGCAGGATTGAAGTTTTAAAAGAGCTCTTAGCTTTTAGCTCTTAGCTTTTAGCTAAGAGCTAAAAGGCCCGGAGAGCAGACAGCTAAAGGCTAAGAGCTAATAGCTAAAGGCTAGGGTTAATAATGCCAACAGTGATTAAGAAACTCGATGCGGGTTCCTTCCAGTTGAAGGACCAGGTGGTGGCCATCAACCGCGTGACCAAGGTGGTCAAGGGCGGCAAGAATCTTTCGTTCGCCGCGCTGGTCGTGGTGGGTGATCCTTCGGCCGGAGTGGTCGGCTACGGCTCGGGCAAGGCTAAGGAAGTGCCCCAGGCCATTCGCAAGGGAATTGAATCGGCCAAGAAGAATCTGGTGAAGGTGAACCTGACCCAGACCAGCATTGCCCATCTCGTGTTAGGACGTTACGGGTCGGGCAAGGTGCTGCTGAAGCCGGCGCCGGAAGGCACAGGAGTGATTGCGGGCGGCGCGGTGCGCGCAGTCATGACCTCGGTGGGCGTGCAAAACGTACTCACGAAGTCCATTGGCACCACTAACCCGCACAACGTGATCAAGGCGACGTTCGACGCACTGAAGCAGTTGAAGAGCCGCGAAAGCGTTGCCACCATGCGCGGAAAGACGGTGCAGGAACTGTAATGCAGTGATCAGTGGCTAGTGGCCAGTGGTCGACGAAGATGAAATCTTAAACCGGTCACTGATCACTGATCACTGGCCACTGAGGTTTTAAAATGACGGCGAAGAAAACGAATTCGGGCAGCGGCAAAGTTCACCTCAAGTGGGTGCGCTCCGCCATTTGTGCCCCGGTAAAACAGAAGCGTGTCATCAAGGGCCTGGGATTTACCCGGCTGAACCAGGTGATTGAGCGTCCCGACACCAATGCCATCCGGGGCATGGTGGCCAAGGTGCCGCATCTGGTGGAGTTTGTGGAATAGCTCAAGTTTCAAGGTTTCAGAGTTGCAACGTTTCAAGGTCAACCTTGAGGCAGACTCCGCTGATTCTTGAAACCTTGAAACCCTGAAACTTTGAAACGTGGGTGTATATGAATTTATCCAATATTCGAGCACCGAAGAAGGCGACGGAAAAGCGCAAGCGCGTGGGGCGCGGTATGGGCTCCGGCATGGGCAAGACTTCCACCCGGGGACACAAAGGGCAGCGTTCGCGCACCGGTTCGCGCATGATTCGCGGCTTTGAGGGCGGCCAGATGCCGCTACACCGCCGCATGCCGAAGCGCGGTTTCACCAATGTCTTCCGCAAGGAATTCAACATCGTCAGCCTCGATCGTCTGATGGAAATGGGCGAAGAATTTCACGGCGAGCCCATTACGCCCGAAGTTCTGCGAAAGGCGGGGGTCATCAAGACGAAGCATCCGGTAAAGATTCTCGGCGATGGGGAGTTGAAGGTTGCGATCACCGTGCACGCGCACAAGTTCTCCAAGTCGGCTCAGGAAAAAATTACCAAGGCTGGCGGCAAGGTTGAGGTCTTGCAGTAATGTTCGAGAAACTGGCAAACATCTTTCGGATTCCGGACCTGCGCAAACGCATCCTCTTTACCCTGGCGATGCTGTTCGTGTACCGGTTGGGCGGGCACCTTCCGACCCCGGGAATTGATACCGCCAAGCTGGAAAGTTTCTTCACGCAGAGCGGGACAAGCGGCTCCTTGCTGGGATTTGTCGATCTGTTTTCCGGCGGCCAGTTGCGCCGCATGACGATTTTTGCCCTGGGGATCATGCCTTACATCACGGCATCGATCATCCTGCAGTTGCTGACCGTGGTCTATGAGCCGCTGGCCAAGCTGCAGAAGGAAGGCGAACTCGGGCGCAAGAAAATCACGCAGTGGACTCGCTATATCACGGTCATTCTCAGCGCGGTGCAATCGTTTGGCATCGCAGTCGGCTTGGAAAAGGGCGGCTTCGCGCTCGATCCAGGATGGAAGTTCCGCTTCATGACCATGCTGACATTGACCACGGGCAGCGCGTTCATCATGTGGCTGGGCGAGCAGATCACCGATCGCGGCGTGGGCAACGGCATGTCGCTGCTCATCTTTGCCGGCATTGTCGTCGGATTGCCGCGTGGCGTGGTGGATCTGATCGAGAAGGCCAAGAACGCGGCGTGGGGAGCGGCAACCTTCCCCTTAATGGTATTCCTGCTCATCTTCATGATCTTGGTCGTGGGATTTATCGTCTACGTCGAACGAAGCGAGCGGCGAATTCCGGTTCAATACGCCAAGCGAGTGGTCGGTCGCAAGGTGATGGGCGGGCAATCGACGCACCTGCCGCTGCGGGTGAACGCCGGCGGCGTGATGCCGGTGATTTTCGCGTCTTCGATTCTGACACTGCCGCAGACCATCGGATACGGTTTCCGCAACAACCGCTATTTCGGAGACCTGTTCCGCTGGCTGGGATGGGGCGAGCCGCTCTATACCGTGCTCTACGCGGTCGGCATTATATTCTTCGCTTACTTTTACGTTTCCATCGTGTTCAATCCCAGCGAAGTTGCCGACAACATGCGGAAGTATGGCGGATTTATTCCCGGCATTCGACCCGGCAAGCGCACCGCCGACTTCATCAACGAAGTGCTGACGCGCATCACCCTGGTAGGCGCGCTTTACCTGATTATCATTTCGTTCATTCCGGAATGGATGATCACCGGTATTCACCTGAATCACCTTTACGGCCCGATTGGGAGATGGTTCGAATTTCTGCCGAACTGGGTAACGAACGGTTTGGGTGTCACATTTTATTTTGGTGGAACGTCGCTGCTGATCGTCGTGGGCGTGGCGATGGACACAGTCCAGCAAATCGAGGCGCAATTGATTATGCGCCACTACGACGGATTTACGCCGCGCAGCGGACGCATTCGCGGCCGACGCACCTGGTAAGGCCTTCGTAGAGACGTAGCCTGCTACGTCTTGCCGTCCGCGCCGGTGATGAAAATAGAGACGTTGCCAGCAGCGTCTCTACGAAAAGTAAACGCAGGCGCGTAGGCTTGAGAAGAGGTAGAGGTTGCTGCACCTCGGCGGGGCGCCGGGAAGACTGAGCTCGGGAGGCTTTGGTCAAGCCGATGGTGCAGGAAACCTTGCACGACGTAGGACCTGTGGTGCTGCTCGGGCCTCCAGGTGCCGGAAAAGGCACGCAGGCGAAGCGCATCATGGAACGCTTCGGAATTCCCCAGGTGTCAACCGGGGATCTGTTGCGGGAGAACGTGGCGCAGGGAACCGAACTCGGGCTCGCTGCCAAAGCAGTGATGGCCCGGGGAGAACTGGTTTCCGACGACCTGGTTTGTAACATGGTCCGCGAACGGCTGATGCTGCCGGACTGCAAGCGGGGCTACATTCTGGACGGCTTTCCCCGGACGGCAGCCCAGGCGGGATGGCTCGATGCCCTGCTCGACCATGAGCTCTTTGACAACTCGCGTCCGACCCGGGCATGGCCAATTGTGATCCGCCTGGACGTCGACTATAATCAACTATTGCTCCGGATCACTGGACGCCGTTCTTGTCCCTCCTGTGGACGAATTTATAACGTCCACTTCCAGCCGCCCCGCGTAGATGAAGTCTGCGACGTGACCGGGGAGAAGCTGGTGACCCGCAATGACGACCGGTTGGAAGTAATTCAGCCCAGACTCACGGCATATCAGGAGCAGACTCGTCCGGTCGCGGACTACTACCAGCGCACGGGCAGGCTGATCTCGGTCAATGGAGATCTGCCGGTGGATGCCGTCACGGAACAGATTTTCCGGATATTGGAAGATCATCACGCGTAAGAGAATGGCGATTGTATGTAAATCATCGGCGGAAATAGAGAAGATGCGGCATAGTGGCCGCATCGTGCGGCAGGTTCTTGATCATGTGCGAACGCTCGTGGCACCCGGGGTCACGACCATGGACCTGGAACGCGCCGCCGAGAAGAAGATCAAGGAACTCGGCGCCAAGCCGGCGTTCAAGGGTTATTACGATTATCCCTGTGTGCTATGCACGTCGGTGAACGAAGAGATTGTGCACGGCATCCCGTCGGAAAAACGGTCGCTGAAAGAGGGCGACATCGTTTCGATCGACTGCGGCGTGGTGCTCGATGGCTACTACGGCGACGCGGCGATTACCGTGCCGGTGGGCGACGGTTTGAAGCCGGAGTTGCAGAAATTGTTGGAAGTCACCGAAGCGTCGCTCTACCGCGGAATTGAGCAGGCGCGCATCGGGAACTCGATTGGCGATGTGGGCGCGGCGGTGCAGGAGCATGTGGAAGCCGCAGGTTTCAGCGTGGTGCGCGAGTTTGTCGGGCACGGCATCGGGACGCGATTGCACGAAGAGCCGCAGGTTCCGAATTTTGGCGCCCGCGGACATGGCGCGAAGTTGCGCGAGGGCATGGTGCTCGCGATTGAACCCATGGTGAATTACGGCAAGCCCGAAACGCGAGTGCTGGGCGATAAATGGACCGCAGTCACCGCCGACGGAAGCTGCAGCGCGCACTTTGAGCATTGCGTGGCAGTGACGCGGGATGGTCCGGTGATTTTGACGCAGTAGAACAGCTTCTAGCTGCTGGCTCCTAGCTTCTGGCTAGTCGGGCTCGCGATTGGCTAGAAGCTAATAGCTAAAAGCTAGGAGCTAATGAGCAAAGAAGACGCGATTGAAGTGATGGCGGTGGTGCTGGAACCGCTGCCCAACGCCATGTTCCGGGTGGAACTGGAGAACAAACACCAGGTGTTGGCGCACGTTTCGGGAAAGATGCGCAAGAATTTTATTCGCATCCTGCCCGGAGACAAGGTTGCGGTGGAGCTTTCCCCCTACGACCTGAATCGCGGACGGATTGTGTATCGCTATAAATAATCACGTAGGGACAGCCGCCTCGGTTGTCCAGCCAAGGCGAAGCCAGGCTGGTCAACTGAGAACCGGAACCGGGAACCGAGAATTTTATGAAGGTACGAGCGTCGGTAAAGAAAATTTGCGACAAGTGCAAGGTCATCCATCGCAAGGGTGTGGTGCGGGTGATCTGCGTCAACTCGAAACACAAACAGCGCCAGGGGTAAAGATTCAAAATCCCCGCCCTCTCGCAAGCTATGCGAGAAGGACGGGGCACCCGGGTGAGTGAGGAATAGGAAAACATGGCACGTATTGCAGGCGTCGATCTTCCGCGCCAGAAGCACATCAACATCGCACTAACGTATATCTACGGAATCGGACATCCCCGCGCTAGCCGCCTGTGCGACGAGGCCAAGGTCGATCCGATGAAGAAGGTCCAGGACCTGAGTGAAGAAGAGGTCAACCGCATTCGTACGGTCATTGAGGGCGAAGGTTTGGTGGAAGGCGATCTGCGCAAGGAAGTTTCGATGAACATTAAGCGTCTCATCGAAATCGGCTCCTATCGCGGATTCCGCCACCGCCGCAACTTGCCGGTCCGGGGCCAGCGCACACACACGAATGCCCGTACCCGCAAGGGTCCGCGCAAGGGAACAGTCGCGCAGAAGAAGAAAGCGACGGCAAAGACGTAAAGACGTGTTTCAACGTTTCGAAGGTTTCAGGGTTTCAATGACAGACCTTGAGACTTTGAAACTTTGAAACCTTGAAACTTGAGGTTCTAAAGGTTCTATGGCAAAACCAGCAGCAGCAGCGGGTGGCGCAGCAGCCGCACCGGATAAAAAAGGCAAGAAAAAAACTTTCAAGAAGAAGGAACGCAAGCACGTGCCGCATGGGCTGTGCTATGTGCAGGCATCCTTCAATAACACGATCGTGACCATTGCCGACATGAATGGCAACGTTCTGTCTTGGAAGAGTTCGGGATCGCTCGGCTTCCGGGGATCGCGCAAGGGCACGCCCTTCGCCGCCCAGCAGGCCGCGTCGAACGCCGCTAACATGGCGCGGGATCATGGTGTGCGCAGCGTCGACGTTCGCGTCAGCGGCCCAGGTTCGGGCCGCGAATCGGCCGTCCGTGCGCTGGCGGCTGCAGGCATTGAAGTGCGCTCAATTCGCGACGTAACGCCGATCCCGCATAACGGCTGCCGTCCGCCGAAGAGGCGTAGAGTCTAACGTTTCAAGGTTTCAAAGTATCAAGGTTTCGAAGACCTTGAAACCTGCGAAACTTTGAAACATTTGAAACCCGCCAGTGGTTAGTGACCAGTGGCCAGTAAGTCGAAGTGGTTTGCTGGCCACTGATCACTAGCCACTGACCACTGTTACCGTCCGGGACGAAGGGTGAAGCCAAACCCGTAAACCGGTCATCTAAAGGAGAAGAAACTTGGCACGTTATACCGATGCAGTTTGCCGTCTATGCCGCCGCGAGGGCATGAAGCTGTTCCTCAAAGGCGCAAAGTGTTTTAGCGATAAGTGTCCCATCGAGAAGCGCAACTTCGCTCCCGGACAACATGGGAAAGACCGCAAGGCCAAAATCGTTGGCTACGGCCTGCAGTTGCGCGAGAAGCAGAAGGCCAAGCGCATTTACTTCACGCAGGAAGGCCAGTTCCGCAACTACTTCGAGAAGGCCGCGCGCTCACAGGGCGTGACCGGCGAGAAGTTGCTGCAACAACTCGAGCGCCGTCTCGACAACGTCGTCTACCGCCTGGGATTTGCCCAGTCGCGGCGTCAGGCGCGCCAGTTGGTGCGGCACGGGCACGTTGCCGTGAACAATCGCAAGGTCAACATTCCTTCGTATGAAGTGAGCGCGGGCGAAGAGATCACGATCCGCGAAAACAGTAAAAAGCTGACCGTGCTGGAATTGGCAAAAGAATTTGCCAGCCACGGCACCATGCCGAGCTGGCTGGAAGTGGATCGCGACAACTACAAAGCGAAAGTATTGTCGCTGCCCAAGCGCGAAGATATTCAGTTGCCGGTCAACGAGCAGCTGATTGTTGAGTTGTACAGCAAGTAAGAGCCTTGGTTTGCAAGTTTCAAAGTTTCAGAGGTTTCAAGGTTTCATTGAAACTTTGCAACCTTGAAACCTTGTAACTTTGTATTCTGGGTCCAATTTTCGAGCCAGAACAGCCTCTGCTGGCGCTTGACCTGAATCCGGACCGGTTCAGGGAGCCAGCACCGAGCCAAACGGCCGAAGGAGAAACAAATGCTTTGGAAGGGTTTTCAAAAACCGAAACGTCTCGCAACCGATACCTCCAGCCTCACCGACAAATACGGCATGTTCTGGGCGCAGCCGTTTGAACGCGGCTTCGGCACCACCGTGGGTAACGCCCTGCGGCGCGTGCTGCTCAGCTCGATCGAAGGCGCGGCCGTCACTGCCGTGAAGATGGAAGGCGTGCTGCACGAGTTCCAGTCGATCCCCGGTGTGGTCGAGGATGCGACCGACATCATCCTCAACCTCAAGCAGATTCCGTTTAAGCTTGCCGGCGATGCGCCGAAAGCAATTTACCTGCGTGCGGATCAGCCCGGCGTGGTCACCAGCGGCATGATCGAAGCCGATGGCGATGTCGAAGTGCTCGACAAAGACGTCTACATCGCCACCGTCAGCGAGGGTGGCAAGCTCGACATGGAAATGCGCCTGAAGCGCGGACGCGGCTACACTTCGGCCGACAAGAATTTCGA
The DNA here is from genome assembly GCA_963708335.1 of uncultured Acidobacteriaceae bacterium. Lineage (GTDB taxonomy): Bacteria > Acidobacteriota > Terriglobia > Terriglobales > Acidobacteriaceae > Sulfotelmatobacter. Next base: position 2,663,572 of record OY970205.1, read on the forward strand.
CGAGGATCTCGGCATTGGTTTCATTCCTATCGATTCCGTGCACTCCCCCGTACGAAAATGTAATTACACGGTCGAAGCCGCGCGTCTCGGCCAGATCACCGACTACGACAAGCTGACTCTCGAAGTTTGGACCAACGGCTCCATCACCCCGGCTGATTCGCTCGGCTTGGCGGCGAAGTTGCTGAAGGACCACATGAACATCTTCATCAACTTCGAGGAAGAAATTGAAACCGGCACGTCGTCGTCGGACGATCGCAAGCCCGAGATCCACAACGAGAACCTCAACCGTTCCGTGGAAGAGCTCGAGCTTTCGGTGCGCAGCTACAACTGCCTGAAGAATGCAAATATCCAGACCATCGGAGAGCTCGTGCAGAAGACCGAAGCCGAAATGCTCAAGACGAAGAATTTCGGCCGCAAGTCGCTGAACGAAATTAAAGAAATTCTTTCCTCGATGGGTCTGAGTCTGGGCATGAAGATCGACGAGCACGGCAATGCCGTGCCTGGGCCCACGTCGAATCAGGTCCTGCCGGCTTCGGCCTACGGACCGGACGACCAGTTGTAAGAATCAGTGGTCAGTGGCTAGTGGTCAGTGGTCAGAAACGAAAGACCGCTAGCCCCGACCGATTGGCTGAAAAACCGAATACTGGCCACTGATCACTGGCCACTGAGTTTTTTGATTTTTTAGCTAGAAGCTAAGAGCTAGAAGCTGAGGTTCCCATGCGTCACAAAGTTGCAGGATACAAACTCGGACGGAACACGTCGCACCGGCGCTCGCTGCTGCGCAACCTGGTCACCTCGGTGATCGTGGAAGAGCGCATCGAAACCACCGTTCCCAAGGCTAAGGCCGCCCGCCCCATCGTCGAAAAAATGATCACGCTCGGCAAGCGCGGCGACCTCGCTGCCCGTCGTCTGGCCACCGCTTATCTGATGACCGATGAGGCCGTCGTGAAGCTGTTCGACACTGTGGGGCCGCGTTTCGGCGACCGGGAGGGCGGGTACACGCGCATCATCCGCACTCATTGGAACAAGGGCGACGGCGCCGACAAGGCTTTTCTCGAACTGCTCGGCAGCGAGAAAATTCTCGACGAGAAGAAGGAAAAGCGCGCCGAAGCTCGCGCCAAAAAGGCCGCCGAAGCCAAGAAGGCCATGGAAGAGGCCGAAGCGCAGGCCGCTCACGATGGCGGCGTCGAGCCGGCGAAAGAGGAAGACAAGAAAGAGTAATTGCTCCAGTGTGGTTCGGAGGCGCGGCTGAGGCCGCGCCTCTTCTTTTGGGCCGGGGCGCTCATCCGCACTCGTACATGTCCTTCCGCGCTTCCCGGTAGTAATCTTCCCTACCTTCACCCTTCTCCCTAAACTCGTGCAATGGCCGTCACCCGCACACAAATCGGAATCGCCGTCGGCGCCGGAGTGTTGCTGGTGATGGTGTTTGTCGGCTATCTCTGGTGGCTCAGCAATCAGGGGCCAGTGCTGGCGCGCTCCGAAGATCACGATCCGCTGACCGGTCTGCCGGTCAGCATCAAGATGAATCCCCTGCGCGATCGCTCCACCGAACGGGCCGCGAATAAATTCATCCGCGAAATGCGCGACGGCCACTGCGACGATGTGCTGGCCAAGTGGGAGCACGACTACCACAAAAAGTACGCAAAGTATATTTGCGAGTCCGAGGCCCAGCACCCGCTGCTCTCGTGGGAACTGGTGGAGTGGGAAGAGGCGCCGCCGCTCATCATTCTTCACTACCGCGGCAAACGTCTCGCAAACGCCGGACCCAACCGTCCCGGAATCGATCAGGACCTCTTCACCGTGACCACGGAAAATAAAGGCGGCGAGTGGGTTGTGACCAAGTACGACGCGATGTACTAGGAACAGCTGTCGGCTCTCAGCCGTCAGCTTTCAATTCTCAGTTTTCATCACCCGATGTCCCGCAACAGTCGGCAGTTCTCTGCCCGGCACCGGCCATCTAATTTTTCTCTATCTTTCTCCGTGCCTCTGTGTCCCCGTGGTAAAACCTTTCTATGCCCGGGCGATCTTCTGACTCTCAGACCCCTGCACGCAACATTTACGCCTTCGGCCTCACGTCGTTCCTGAACGACACAGCGACGGAGATGGCTTATTGGGTGCTACCCGCGTTTCTGATTTCGCTGGGGGCAGGGCCGGCGCAGCTCGGATTGATCGAAGGCATTGCCGAGAGCGTCGCGTCCTTCGCGAAACTTTTCTCGGGATATCTGGCCGACCGCATCGACCGCCGCAAGCCGCTGGTCGTCGCAGGATATTTTGTCGCTAACGCGGTGAAGCCGTTGCTCGCCCTGGCCACGGCGTGGTGGCACATCCTGCTCATCCGCTTCAGCGACCGCCTGGCCAAGGGAGTGCGCGGCGCGCCGCGCGACGTGATGGTCGCCGAATCTGTGCCTAAGGAGCGGCTCGGCTCCGCCTACGGTCTCATCCAGTCGATGGACTCCGCGGGCGCGATCGCCGGACCGCTGGCCGCGCTTGTATTGCTGGCACATTACGGAATCCGCGGCGTGTTTTGGGCCGCAGCCATTCCGGGCGCGCTGTGCGTGATGGTCGCGCTGTTCGGCATCCGCGAAACCAGACGCGGAGCGCCCGCCGCCTCGGCAAGCAAGCCCTCCCAAACATCGGCTGCCATTTCGGAAAGTTCCGGCATCGCGCTGCCCGCTGCCTTCTACTTCGTTCTGATTGCGGTTACGTTATTTTCCCTCGGCAATTCCAGCGACATGTTTCTGGTCATGCGCGCGCAGAACGTAGGCATCCCCGTAAAGCTGGCGCCGCTGCTGGGACTGGTCTTCAATCTCACCTACACGCTCGGGTCGTGGCCCGCGGGATGGGCTAGCGATCGCCTTCCACGACGATGGATCGCCGCCGCTGGATATTTTATTTTCGCGGCGACGTATTACGTCTTTGGCCGCGCTCCCTCCACATTCGCCATCTGGATCACCATGGCCGTCTACGGCCTGTACTACGCGCTGACCCAGCCAGTGTTGAAGGCTCTGGTGGTTGAAACTGTGCGGCAGGAGGTTCGCGGGCGCGCGCTCGGCGTCTATTTCTTCGTAAGCAGCGTAGCGACGCTTGCCGCCAGCCTGATCACCGGAGAACTCTGGAAGCACTACGGCGCCCCAATTCCGTTTTATTTTTCCGCGGCGCTGGCCGGGATATCGGCCTTGCTGCTGCTCCTGAAGCCCGCGCCGATAAATCCATCGTAGAGACGTAGCTTGCTACGTCTCTCTCGCCACACCTCGTGCGCCGCCGGCAAGACCTTGCCAGGAACGTCTCTACGACGTGGATCTTCGTCGCGACCACGCGTAAAACGCCACAATCAAAATCTGCGCCGTAATTCCCGCGCAGGTGTCGAGCAGCACGTCCCATGGAGTCCCGGTGCGCGACGGAAGATAGCTCTGGTGCCACTCGTCTAGGCTGGCCACCACGGCGGTTCCAAACACAGCCAGCGCCGCCCACCGAAAAGTCCACTTCGCGCCATTGACCGCGGATAGTGTTTCTCTCCACGCCCGAAACAGCAGAATGCTCAACATGCCATAGCCGAAAACGTGGCCGCCCTTGCGGATGTAAAAATGCAAATGCTCGAAGCGCACGTGATCCATCCCAAACAAAAAATGCAGCAGGGGATAAAGGATGCGGCTCGTGTTATTCGATGAAAGGTAAGTGGTCGACTCGATGGCAATGACAATCAGCCACAGGATAGCGGCGATCCATGCCTTCAGAACATTGTGGCGTTGAGTGCTCAAGCGAGTGGCGGGCCCGCATCCGGCCAATCCCCACCCTTCGCAGAAGGCGCCAAGGGCCTGCCCTGAGCCTGTCGAAGGGATGGGGCACCCAGGATCATCTCGATGTCAGGAAGTACTCCCGCGCTATTCGATCGCATAGTTCGGGGCCTCGCGCGTGATCATGACGTCGTGCACGTGGCTCTCGCGCAGACCGGCGCCGCTGATGCGGACGAAGCGCGTCTTCTGCAGGAGTTCGGCAATCGTGGCGCAACCGCAATAGCCCATGCCCGATTTCAATCCACCCACCATCTGGTGCACGATCATGGCCACCGACCCGCGATAGGGAACGCGCCCCTCAATGCCTTCCGGAACAAGCTTGGCCAGCCGGTTGGAGTCGCCGTCCGACGCCGAGATCGAGGCCGAGGAATCGCCTTCCGTGCTCTGAAAATATCTCTCGCTCGAGCCCTGCGCCATGGCGCCGATCGAGCCCATGCCGCGATACGACTTGAACGAGCGGCCCTGGTACAGAATCAATTCGCCGGGACTCTCATCGGTGCCGGCGAAGAGCGATCCAATCATCACCGCGCTCGCGCCCGCAGCCAGCGCCTTGGTCACGTCTCCGGAATATTTAATGCCGCCGTCGGCAATGATGGGCACGCCTGCATCTTTCGTCGCGCGGTAGGCTTCGGCAATGGCGGTAATCTGCGGCACGCCCGCGCCGGTCACAACGCGCGTCGTGCAAATCGATCCCGGCCCAATGCCGACCTTGATGCCGTCAGCCCCGGCGCGCGTGAGTTCGCATGCTCCATCAAACGTTGCCACGTTGCCCGCCAGCAATTCAATATGAGGCAGCTTCGATTTCACCAGCTTCACCGCGTCCAGAACTTTTGTGGAATGCCCGTGCGCGCTGTCGATGGCCAGCACGTCCACTTTCGCCTCGGCGAGTTCCTGCGCGCGCTCCAGAAAATCCCCCGTGGCTCCGATTGCCGCGCCCACGCGCAGGCGGCCCTGCGCGTCCTTGGCGGCGTTGGGATACTTCAGTTTTTTCTGAATGTCTTTAACCGTAATCAGGCCCTTCAGGTTGTACTTGTCGTCGACCACCAGAAGCTTTTCCACGCGATGTTCGTGCAGAATCTTTTCCGCCTCTTCCAGCGTGGTTCCCACGGGCACGGTGATCAGATTCTTCTTGGTCATCACTTTGTCGATGGGAATGTCGAAGCGGGTCTCGAAGCGCAGGTCGCGGTTGGTGAGGATGCCGACCAGTTTGCCGTGGTCGGTAATGGGCACGCCGGAAATCTTGTACTTGCGCATGACTTCGAGCGCATCGCTCACCCGGTCGGTGGCCGCCATGGTCACAGGGTCGACGATCATCCCGCTTTCCGAGCGCTTCACCTTGTCGACCTCGTTGGCCTGCTGCTCGATCGTCAAGTTGCGATGAATGATCCCGAGCCCGCCCTGCTGCGCCAGCGCAATCGCCATGTGCGATTCGGTCACGGTGTCCATGGCCGCGCTCACCACCGGAATGTTCAGGCTGATGTTGCGCGTGAGCTGCGTCTGCGTGCTGGCCTGCGCCGGAATCACATCCGAACGCGCAGGCAGCAGCAGAACGTCATCGAAAGTAAGAGCCTCAGGAACAGGAAAATGAATCATAAATTTTCGGGATCACCCAGCGTGTGGGTAAACCTTCATTCTAGAGACGGCGGGGGATGGAAGCAAATGGAGTGCCGAGACGCGGCGCGATTCAGTCCGGGATGAGAAAGACGCCGGGTATACGCTCGTCGAATGTTGCCAGCACTCCACCTTTCGCCCGTGCCAGCTCCGCGAGGTGGCCGTCGGTGATTTGTCTTGGAGTTTTCACCCAGGTTGGAAGATGACTGACTTCATGGTCGTCGGCAATAAAGTTCGACCGAAAAACGTCGGCATGCGTCAAGCGCCGCAACAACGTGCGGCCTTGAGCGATGGTCAATCCGTAGGCCGGCGCCTGGGCGAGGACACGCAGGAATCCCAGTTCGGTGATGGAGCAGGTTGCTAATTTCGGATTGGAGAGCCCTCGCACCCACGCGGCCACGCGCCCATGGAATTCGTGGTTGGCAAATCCCAAAGCCACCAGAGCGTTTACGTCAAGCAGATAAGTCATGGCAGGGACGACTCATTCAGGGGAGCTGTGATTACGGAAAGCTGACCAGGATCTCTTCCACTTCTTTGCTGCTCAGCGCAGGAGCGTCCGGGCCGGCGCTAAGGACGGGAAGACCCGTAACCGGATCAGTGACGATCTTCGCCGGACGAGGACGTTGCCTTTGAGGCGTCAGCACAATGCGTCCCGCTTCGACATTGACCTCAAGAGGATCGCCCGCCCGAATTCCCAGTCGGCGGCGCAGAGGTCCGGGAAGCACCACCTGCCCTTTGGTCGAAAGTTTGGTTTGCATGGTAAGACGATCTTACCTTTAAATCTGGGTTGGTACAAGTGCTGAGAACGTTTTCAAAAGGAAGAGCCTCAAGAACGGGAAGTGAATCATAAATTCTCGGAATTTCCCAACCGTGTCGGTAACCCATCATTTTGGAGACGGCGAGGGGATGGAAGCCAATGGACGACGATAAGTGCCATCGCGATGTTTCGCCAACTATCGCACGCTGCCGCGTGCTGAAAGGCGTGCAATCAAGAATTTGGCCCCTTTAGAAACGGCAGCTCCAACGCAGAACCACCACACTGTGCCTCCGACAACGATAGGGCCATTCCCTCCCCAACGTTGTGCCACATAGATCAGGGGAATAGAAATTGGGACATCAGCGAGGAAGACGAGGAAGCCGCCCCAACTCCCTTCAGTTGCTGACGTGAAAACCCAATAACAGAGCAGCAGGTGCAGGGCGGCCAGCGTCAGCCCAACAACGTAATCACCACGCGCAAGAAACTGGCGGCCACTCGTTGTCATCAACACCATTCTCCCCTGATGTGGCCAGCGCAGCAAGTTACGGTCGAAACCGGGTCGATAGCACTCGAAACTCCTTTTCTCAGCTTTTCGCGGTTTGTCTTTTAATCCTCACGGGCGTATATTAGACAACTGAGAACTGCTGTGTACCGGCAATTGGCGAAGCACACCAGTGGGCGCAAGCCCACTTTTTAGTTGGGCCCTTCGGGTGGTGCAGCCATCGCCTGTAAGTTATTTGATTCATGGCACTTGACGTTGAACGTGTGCGGGAAATCGCGGAGCGGGTGGCCGCCTCCAGGGGGCTCGAAATTGTGGAAATCGAGTTCCTCGGCGGCGGCAAGGCGCGCATGCTGCGAGTTTTCTTAGACAAGCCCGCCGCTGGTACTGATCCGCTGGCCGGTGTAACGCACGAAGACTGTGCGAACTTCAGCCGCGAGTTTGGCACCATCCTCGATGTGGAAGATGTGATGCCGGGATCGTACACGCTGGAAGTTTCGTCGCCCGGGTTGGATCGGAAGTTGATCAAGGCGGCAGACTTCAACCGCTTCACTGGCAGTCGCATGAAGTTGACCACGCGGCAACCGGTGGGCAACAACCGTCATTTTGAAGGGCGGCTGGAAAGTTTTCAGGATGGCCGGCTCACGCTGGATTTGAGCGTGGCCAGCCACAAGTCGCGCAAGAAAATGGGCGCGGCCGCCGGCGAGAAAGTAGAAATCGATTTCGCCAACGTGGAAAAGGCGAATCTGGTGCCGGAAATTTAGGTTTCAATGTTGCAAAGTTTCAAGGGTTCAAGGACCTTGCAACTTTGAAACCTTGAAACATTGAAACTTTTTACTTATGGCTAGCGAGCTCTACAACACGATCGACGCACTCAGCCGCGAAAAAGGCATTGATCCGCAGATTGTGGTCAGCGCGGTGGAAGACGCCATTGTCATGGCCACGCGCAAGTACTACAAGTCGCAGGAAAATCTGCGTGCCAAGCTCGACAAAGACACGGGCAAGATCAACGCCTTTGCGGTGAAGACCGTGGTCGAAACGCCCGAGCAGGTGGAAGATCCCAATCTGCAAGTCACGGTGGAAGACGCGCGAAAGGTTGATCCCACGCTCGAAGTCGGGGGCGAGCTCCTGATTCCGAAAGTGACCGAGGGAATTCTGGGCCGCATCGCCGCGCAACTGGCGAAGCAGGTGATCTTCCAGAAGGTGCGCGAGGCCGAGCGCGATACGGTTTACAACGAATACATCGGGCGCGTGGGCGAGATCGTCAATGCTACGGTAAAGCGCGTCGAAGGCCCCGATGTGATTTTCGATATCGGCAAGGCGGAAGCCCGCATGCCGCGCAAGGAACAGTCGCGACTGGAATCGTTCGCCATCGGCGAGCGCGTGCGCGTCGTGATTGCCCGCGTGGAGCGCGCCTCGAAAGGCCCGGGCGTCGTGGTTTCGCGCGCCGCGCCAGACTTGGTGCAGCATCTGTTCCAGACGGAAGTTCCCGAAATTTACGATGGCACAGTTGTGATCCGCGCTATTGCCCGCGAAGCCGGAGAGCGCACCAAGATTGCAGTCATGTCGAAAGACAAAGACGTGGACGCGGTCGGAGCCTGTGTCGGCATGAAGGGCATGCGCGTGCAGTCGATCATCCGCGAGTTGCGCGGAGAAAAGATCGACATCATCGAGTATCACGAAGATGCGGTAACCTTCGCCGAAAAAGCGTTGCAGCCCGCAAAGGTTAGCCGCGTGACCGTGGTCGACAGCGCTGACAAGCACTTGGAAGTTGTCGTCGACGACAGCCAACTTTCGCTCGCCATCGGCAAAAAAGGCCAGAACGTTCGCCTCGCCGCCAAGCTGCTGGGATGGAAGATCGACATCAAGAGCGAGGAAGAGAAGCGCCAGGAAGTCGAGCTGCAAATGGCAGCCATGGCTCCGCAGCAGACTACCCCGCTGGAGAATGTCACTGGCCTGGGCGAAGGCCTGGTCGAGAAGCTGAGCGCTGCCGGCGTGACCACCGTGGAAGCTCTGGCCGATATGACGCCCGAGCAACTCGAAGCCATTGAAGGCATCGGGCCGAAGACGGTGGAAAAAATCAGCCTCGCGGTGAATAATTACTTTGCAAGCCTCGAGGCCGGCGAAGTTGCCGCTGAAGGTGAAGTTGCGGCGGAGGGCCTGACCGCTGAAGGTGAAGTTGTAGCTGAAGAGGCTACCGCGGAAGCTGCCGCCGAAACGGCAGAGGGCGAAGTTGCCGCCGAAGAGAATGCGGCAGCTCCTGAGGCGACAGAGCAAGTCGAAGCCGCCTCGGACGAAAACGAAACCGCAGAGCGCGGGCCGGAAGACGGCTCTGCTCCGGAAAAAACTGAATAGTTATTATCTGATAACCATGGCACTCGCCGACATTTCGATGCCTGCGAGTGCACGATGCTAACTCCGTGAGGATGCAATGAAGACCTAAGCGCAACGCGGGGGCACAGGAAAGGCCGGATGAGCAAGGTTCGAATCAACGATCTCGCCAGGGAGCTGGAAGTCAAAAGCAAAGCCATTCTCGACGCTCTACCGATCGTCGGAGTGACGGAGAAGAAGACTCATTCCAGTTCGCTCGAGGAGCATGAAGCGGAAAAGGTACGGGCCTACATCCGTGGGTCGTCCGAGGCGCAGTCCCCGTCTGCCCGCTCCGCGCGCGCTCAGCGCGGCGAAGAAGAAATCAAGACCAAGATCGATTTGTCACACATTTCCCGTCCGGGAGATGTGCTGAAAGCAATCACGCAAAAGAAGGAAGCGGCCGCGGCACCGGTTCGACCGGCCGCGCCTCTGGTTGCGGCCAAGCCTGCTGCGGCGCCTCCGGCAGCGGCAGCAAGACCAACGTCTCCGCCTCCGGCAGCGACGGTTGCACCGCCGCCGCCGGCGCCGCGCCCGCAAGTGGTCGCGCCTGCGGCGGAAAGGCCCGCTGCGCCACCTCCTGCTGCGCCTGCACCTCCGGCCGCCGCGCAAACTGTTCCAGCGCCGCCGCGTCCGGTGACTCCGCCTCCCGCGCCAGCGCAGCCGCAAGCGCCTGCAGCTACCGCTTCAGCCGCGCCACAGCCTCCGACAGCCGCGCCACGTCCGCCTGCGCCCCCTGCAGTGGCAGCTCCGCCACAGCCTCCTGCGCCGCGCATGATTGTTCCGCAGACGGGACCGCGTCCGGTGTACAAAGCTCCGCCGCCGCGTCCGGTCGCGCCCAGCGCGCAAGCTGGAGCTCCGGCAGGGACGATGCGTCCTGCGCCCGGACGCCCCGTGCCCGGCCAGCCAATTTTTCAGCGGCCTCGTCCGCAAGTTCCCGGCGGAGGTCCGCCGCGCCCGCTGCGTCCCGGCGAGCGTCGTCCGATGCATCCCACGCGCCAGGCGCCTGCGGGTGCGCGTCCTCTTGGTGTTGGTCCGGGGCTTCCGCCTCCAGGACCAAGTCGTCCCGGCAGCCGTCCCGGTGCGCCCGCGCGTCGTCCGGGCCAGCGCTACGTTCCGCGTGGTGTAAAAGAAGGTCCGATGAAGGGCTACACGCCGCCGCCGCGCATGGTGGTGTCGAACGAGCCCATGCCGATCACCCGCAATATCACGATCACCGAAGGCATCAGCGTCAAGGATCTGGCGGAGAAACTCGACATTCGCGCGAAAGATTTAATCTCGCGCCTGCTCGCTCGCGGCGTTTTCGCCACCATCAACCAGACGCTCGATGCCGAACTGGCCAGCGAGATGGCGCGCTTCTTCGGTGCCGAGACGAACGTAATCACTTTCGAAGAGCAAGCTTCGAAAGATATTGACGCAGCCGCCGCCAGCGGGGAAGAGTCCGCCGTCGAAGTCACGCCGCGTCCGCCGGTGGTTACGATCATGGGTCACGTCGATCATGGTAAGACCACGCTGCTCGATTCCATTCGCGAGACTAGCGTGGCCGAAGGCGAAGCTGGCGGCATCACGCAGCACATCGGCGCTTACAAAGTTCGCATCACCGACAAAGAGTCTCCCGCGTACGGCCGCGAAATTGTGTTCCTCGATACGCCGGGCCACGAAGCGTTTACCCGCATGCGCTCCCGCGGCGCGAAGGCCACTGACATTGTCGTGCTCGTCGTTGCCGCCGATGATGGCGTCATGCCGCAGACGGTCGAAGCGATCGATCACGCGCACGCCGCCGAGGTTCCCATCATCGTCGCGGTCAACAAGATCGATAAGCCTGATGCCATGCCCGATCGCGTGAAGAAGCAACTCGCCGATCGCGGGCTGGTGCCGGAAGAGTGGGGCGGCAAAACCGTTTTCGTCGACGTGTCGGCGAAGAAGAAAACCAACCTCAACTTGCTGATGGAAATGATCTGCCTGGTCGCCGATCTCGCCGAACTGAAAGCTACTCCAGAGCGCGCTGCCACCGGCGTTGTGCTGGAGGCGAAGCTCGATCGTGGCCGCGGGCCGGTGGCTACGGTGCTCGTACAGAACGGCACGCTGGTCGCCGGAGACAACTTCGTCGTAGGCAACGTTTACGGCAAAATTCGCGCCATGTTTGACGATCGCGGCGCCGCGCTCCAGTCCGCGCCGCCATCCACACCGGTAGAAATTCTGGGCATGGAAGGTCTGCCACAGGCCGGAGATCAGTTCGTCGTAGTCGCCGATCGCGACAAGGCCCGCGGAATCTCCGAATATCGCGAGCAGAAAGCCCGCGAAGCCGCGCTGGCCAAGAGTTCGCGCGTCTCGCTGGAAGGCCTGGCGGAACAGATCAAAACTGCGGGCACCAAGGAACTGAACATCATCCTGAAGGGAGATGTGCAGGGCTCGGTGGAAGTGCTCAGCGACCTGCTCACCAAACTTTCAAACGAAAAAGTTCGCCTGAGGCTGCTGCGCTCGGGCGTAGGCGCGATTACCGAAACCGACGTGCTGTTGGCCTCGGCGTCAAATGCTATCATCATCGGCTTCAACGTGCGGCCGGAGCGCAAGGCGCAGGAACTTGCCGAGCAGGAAAAAGTCGACATCCGCCTGCACTCGATCATTTACGAATTGCAGGACGAGATCAAGCGCGCCATGACCGGCCTGCTCGAACCGACCATCAAGGAAACTTATCAGGGCCGCGCGGAGGTGCTCGAAACCTTCCGCATTCCAAAAGTCGGAACCGTCGCGGGTTGCCGCGTGACCGATGGTCTGATCAAGCGCGACTCCGAAGTCCGCCTGCTGCGCGACAACGTGGTTGTGTTCAAGGGCAAGGTCGGATCGCTGCGCCGCTTCAAGGACGACGCCCGAGAAGTCACTAATGGCATGGAGTGCGGCATCTCCATCGCGAACTATGGCGACATCAAAGCCCACGACGTGATTGAGGCGTTCGCCACCGAGCGCATCGCCGCCGAAGTAATGGCGTAAAAGCAGTGGCCAGTGATCAGTGGAGGGGGGCCAGTTTTTCTGCGCACTGACCACTAGCCACTGACCACGGCATGATCGCTTTTCTCACGCTCGAACTCCACATCGAAGCCGCGCAGTCGATCAAAGATCGGCGCCAAGTTGTCCGCAGCCTGAAAGACCGGCTGCGCATCAGTTTCAACGTGTCAGTCGCCGAGCTTGACGGCGCGGAACTCTGGAATCGCGCCACCATCGGCGTCGCCGGCATCTCCAATTCGCGCGATTACCTCGACGGCCTGATGAAAAATGTGGAGCGCGCCGCCACTCGCATCGCCAACAACCACGGCGCCGAAATCGCCGACTCCTTCGTGGAATATTTCTAAGATGCTCGCGTAGAGACAGCCGCCTCGGCTGTCCAAGCGAAGGCGAAGCCAAGCGCCCAAAAATAAAATTAAACGAAAGGATTTGTTCCCGACTCCCCATCACGTTGTTACTTCTGTACTTACCAGCACCCCATGAAAGTGGGCGACAATAGCGCCATCAGCGCACACACGTGAACCCGATTTTCTGATATTCTCATGCGTTTTACCTAAGAGGTGTTCGGTCGTGGAGAAGCGCGGGCTGAAATATCATCGCGGGCGGGTCGGTGAGGCTCTGCGCGAGGAGATCGAAACGCTGGTGGAAGGCGAACTGGCCGATCCCCGCATCGGTCTCGTAAGTGTGACTGCGGTTCATATTGCCGAAGACGGCCGCTCCGCGCAGGTCTGGGTCAATGTGGAAGGCGACGACGCGGATGCCGACCAAAGCCTGGAAGGCTTGGAGGCCGCTCGCGAATACATCCGCCACGAACTGGTCGAGCGTTTGCGGCTGCGCCGCGCTCCGGAACTTTATTTTCGGCTGGATCGCGCGGAACGGGAAAAGGCGCGAGTCGAAGAATTGTTGGCGCGAGCGAAAAAAAGAATTAAGGCCCACAAGGAACCCGGTGGAAAAAAGGCATAGCGACGTGCTGGAGGATGTGCTCCGGCAAATTGGTGAGCACGAACGGTTCGTGCTGACTTCGCATGCCCGTCCCGACGGCGATGCTGTCGGATCGGCGCTGGCCTGCTGCCAGATTTTGCGCGCCATGGGCAAGCAAGCCGATGTCGTGTTGCACGATGGCGTCCCCCGTGTTTACCGTTCACTTCCTTTCGCCGATCAGGTCGTGCAGTCTAGCCAGGTGATGGGGAGTTACGATTCGGCCATTATTCTGGAGTGCGACAGCATTCATCGCACGCGGCTCGAAGGTCTCGAAAACCGCTTCCTGATCAGCATCGACCATCATGTCAGTGGGCGTCCGTTCGCCCATGTCAACTGGATCGATCCTCACGCCGTGGCCACTGCGGAAATGGTGTTCCGCCTGGCGCGCGAAGCGGGCGTCAAATTCTCCCCCGAGGTCGCCACTTGCCTTTACACAGCGTTGATGACCGACACCGGATCATTCATGTTTCAAGGCACGAATGAGAACACGTTCGCACTGGCTCGCGAGCTGGTGTTGGCGGGCGCCGATCCCGCGTATTGCGCGCGCGGCATTTATTTCGCGCACTCGCTCGCTAAAATCCGGCTGCTCGGCGAAGCTCTTCGCAGCCTGACTGCGGAAAGCCATCTTGCCTACGCTTGGGTCACTCAGAAGCAGATGGAACGTTGCGGCGCCATTGAAGAAGATTGCGAAGGCTTGGTGAACTATGTTCTTTCCATCGGCGGCGTCGAGGTCGCGGCGTTCTTTCGCGAGTTGCCGGGCGGGCGCTACCGGGTGAGCCTGCGCAGCAAGGGCAAACTCGATGTTGCCCATGTGGCTGAGAGTTTCGGGGGCGGCGGCCACGAATGCGCCAGCGGATGCTCAGTCGATGGCCCCCTCGCCGAAGCCGTGCGCCAGATTCTCGCCCAACTTCGCGGCGGCCCGTCCGTACAATAGAAAAACAATTGCAGATTGTTGATTTTAGATTGCAGATTGAAGCCGGTCGTTTGGATCGTTGTTTTCTAATCTGCAATCTGAAATCTGCAATCTGAAATTTCCCCATGACCGCTCGCACTCGAACCGACGTCCTGCTGCTGGCCGGCTTCTGCGCATTTTTATTTTTCTACGGCCTCGGCCAATTCGGCCTCATCGGTGCCGACGAGCCTCGTTATGCCCAGGTTGCCCGCGAGATGCTCGACCGCCGCGATTGGGTTACGCCGACACTCGGCGGCCATTCCTGGTTGGAGAAGCCGCCCCTCTACTACTGGCAGGCGATGCTCGCTTACTCGGTTTTCGGCGTAAGCGATGTGGCGGCGCGCATTCCGGCGGCCTTCGACGCCACTCTGCTGGTGATTGCCGTCTACCTTTTCTTTCGCAGATTTCGCCGCGGGGTGGAAGTGGACGCGGCACTGATCACCGCTTCGTGCGCGGGAATCATCGGCTATGCTCGCGCCGCATCCATGGACATTGCGCTCGCCACTACTTTCTCGATTGGAATGCTCTCTTGGTGGGCCTGGCGCGAGAGCGGCAAGCGAGCGTATCTTGCCGCATTCTATTTTTTTATGGCGCTGGGAATGCTGGCCAAGGGTCCGGTCGCGCCCTTTCTCGCGGCGGCTGTGATCATGCTTTTTTCACTGGCCACCCGCGAATCTCGCCTCGTCTTGCGAACGATCTGGCTGCCCGGAATTCTCCTGTTCTGCCTGATCGCATTGCCTTGGTACTTCGCCGTGCAACTTCGCAATCCGCAGTTCTTCCGCGAATTTATTTTGCAGCACAATCTCGCCCGCTTCTCCACCGATCTCTACCATCACCGCCAGCCTTTCTGGTATTACCTGCCCATCACTGCCGTCGCGTTTGTTCCGTGGACGGTATTTGCAATCGCGGCGTTCCTCGAGTCGACGAGAACCTGGTGGGCCGAGCGTAAAACGGTTTCTCCCGAACCCGATCTCGAATGGCAGTTCAGCCTATTCGCCTGTTGCTGGCTGGTCGTACCCGTGGTGTTCTTTTCCTTTTCGCAGTCGAAACTCCCCGGCTACATTCTGCCCGCTGTTCCGGCAGGAACAGTCTTGCTGGCCGATTATCTGCGACGCCGACTCACGGAGCAGGAAAGCGTCCCCAAGGGATTGGCGGTGCTGCACGCGCTGGTGGCCGCTCTGCCGATTGTTCCCGCGTTGCTTCTAAGCAGCATTGTTATTCAACATCGACTGCCCGCCGGACGCTTCACTCTTTTCGCGATTGTCGTTGCAATCGTGCTTTGCGCTGCCATCGCGCTTACGCTCCTCAGCCGCTTGCGCCTGCGCATGCTGCGATTCGTAACGCTGATTCCCGTGGTGCTGTCGGTCGCGGCCGTGTTGAAAATGGGAACCAACTCGATCGACCAGAAACTTTCCGCTCGCCCTCTCGCGGTCGAGATTGCCGCCGTCGAAAGGCATCAACTGCCGCTGGCGGTCTTTGGCCTTTCCCGCGAACTGGAGTATGGGCTCGAGTTTTATCGCAACCAGCCGCCGCTGCACTATGACGCAGGAAGCGTTCCCGCCGAAGAACATTTGCTGGTCGCTCCATCCACATGGAAAGTGAATGTCGCCCGTTTAACGGCGGGCCGCCGCGTTCTCTTTCTTGGCCACTACGGGCCCCAGGCTGTGGATTTCTACTGGGTTGCTGCTGCCGCCGCGAGTCGTTGAGGAACGTATTTTGTTTGCTTTGTTAATCGGGTAAATCCCCGAATGCCCCGACTTTTTAGCCGTTTTCTCTTTAACGCCTGCGGCTAGCCGGTAATGACTTTTTTCACAACAACCTCTTTTCCGAGAAGGCATCCAAGTGAGTGGCAGAACTGCAGCACCCTACCCTCCGGCCTCACTGAGCGGAGAGGGGTTGGAGGGAGGGTCGCCGCGGTACCTGCCTTTTTTTCTTCGCCGCCTCTCCCCGCTCTGGCCACTCTTGCCTTGCAGCAATCGTGCCCGAAATTCGTTAAACTAGGAATATGAAATCTGTATCCGCTCGCTTGCTTTTGGGTGTGACAGTGCTTTGGTGTGGGCTCGCGGCATTATCGGCGCGCGCCCAGGAAGGTCCGCTCGAGAACACTCAGCCCGCTGGCACCACGCCCGAAGAAATTATCAAGCGCTTCGCCGCCAAGGAAACGGAATTCGCCAAGGCGCGCGACCAGTACACCTATCGCCAGGACGTCAAAGTGCAGACCCTCGACGGCAACACCGTGGACGGCGAGTACCACGAAGTTTTCGACGTCATGTTCGACGACAAGGGCCACCGCATCGAGAACGTGGTGTTCGCTCCGCAGTCGAGTCTTACCAAAATCTTCATGTCGCAGGAAGATTTCCAGGATATCCGGCACCGCCTGCCGTTTGTGCTGACCGAGGAAGATCTTCCCGAATACAACATCCTCTATGTTGGCCAGCAGCAGGAAGACGAGCTGCATTGCTACGTGTTCGACATCGCGCCTAAAAAGATCGAGGGCAAAAAGCGCTACTTCCAGGGTCGCGTCTGGGTCGACAACCACGATTTCCAGATCGTCAAAACCTACGGCAAGACCGTGCCCGACATCCGCCAGAAGCACGGCGACCAGGAAAATCTCTTCCCCAAATTCACCACCTGGCGGCAACAGATCGACGGCCAATACTGGTTTCCGGTTTTCACCAAGGCTGACGATGAACTGCACTTCAAACTGGAAGACGTGCACATCAAGGAAATCGTGAAGTACGAAGACTACAAACGTTTCGGCGCCAATTCCAAGATTCTCTACGAAGGTAAGGAAATTCCGAAGGACAAGCCGCAGGATCAGAAGAAGCCAGACGAGCAGAAACCGCAGTGACCAAGGTTTCAGGGTTTCAAAGTTTCAGAGGTTTCGTGCGCAAAGACTCGATGAGCCGATTGAGGAGACCTAGAACTTGGTAGGCTTCGCGGTCCATTTTTTCGTGCACCTCGGGCTTTAAATAATTCAGATCTAAGGCTATCGCAAGTTGCGTATCAAGCTCCAGCAAAGATCCTCTGGCCTGCCCAAGAAAGTGCAGGAACTCACCCCGCGTCAACCGACCCTGACCTTCAGCAATGTTGGACGGAACGGAGACGGCGGCTCTTCTGATCTGCGATGTTAGACCGTAAGTTTCAGCCCGCGGGAATTGCTCGGTAGTCCGGTAGATCTCGACCGAAAGGGATTTGGCTTTTTGCCAAACCAAAAGTTCACGATAAGATCGCGCCACAAACAAAGTCTAGGTTGAAAGGTGTGGACGATCAAATTCTTTTCGTGATCCCTGAGCCTCGGCAGTTCCACTTTGAAACTTTTGAACCCTGAGACTTTGAGACTTTGAGACTTTGAAACCTTGAAACCTTAAAACCTTAAAACCTTAAAACCTTAAAACCTTAAAACCTTAAAACCTTAAAACCTTAAAACCTTAGTAAAACAAATACTTCCTCCACTTATCATCCGACCGTCCCATCAACCGCATAATGTGGCGGCTGGTATGCAAGTTGAAGGCGCGCGGTTCGCGCATCAATTTCATGCCGGCCTCGGCGGGATGCTGATTCCCCTTGCGGCGATTGCAGGCGTGGCAGCACGCCACCAGATTTTCCCAGGTCGACGAACCTCCTCGCGACCGCGGGACCACGTGGTCGAGCGTCAACTCGCTTGAGGACAGCACCGTCGCGCAGTACTGGCAGGTATTGCGGTCGCGCAGCAAGATGTTCTTGCGCGAGAGTGCGCGGCTCTGGTGCGGAATCCGCCGGTATTCGAGCAGGCGGATCACCGAGGGCAGGCGCATGGCAACTCGGGCCGAATGCAGAAAGTGCCCATTCTCTTCCTCAGTCATGGCCACGCCCTTCAGTACGAGCACCAGCGCGCGCCGCGCGGCGCAGACGTTAATGGGTTCGTACGACGCGTTCAGCACCAGGACAGGCGACAGCAAAGCGTGCCCGTCCCCCGGCCGGTGCGTCGCCGCCGACGAGAACAGGCCGGCGCTGTGCCGGGACCCTGCATCGTGCTCCATCCTCAGTGACATAGATCAAATCTCAAAGTTTCAAAGTTGCGAGGTTTCAAGATTTCAACGATTTCACCTTCAAAGTAAAAATCTTGCAGCGTTGAAACCTCATCCCTTCGCCAAAAGTTCCTCAGGCTCCCTCGCCGCCATTTCGGCCACATCGTCCTCTGGCAACGACTCATAATTAGATGCCAATTTCAGGGTGCGCGCCACCGTCGCCACCCATACTGTCGACGCTCCGGCGCGCCGCAATACCTGCGCGCACTCGGTCGCGGTTGCCCCCGTGGTGTAAACATCATCCACCAGCATCACGGCTCGCCCCTTAACTTCGGCGGCACGGTTCACGGCAAATGCCCCGCGCAGGTTGGCGCGACGCTGGTGGCTGCTCAACCCGATCTGAGATGCCGTATCGCGAGTGCGCAAAAAAATCTCTGGGGCAAGCTCCCAACCCTCGCTCACGGGACGAAACTTCAACGCGGCCTTCGCGATCAGCTCGGCCTGATTGAACCCGCGCTGCCGCCGCTTGGCCTTATATAGCGGCACTGGGATCACCAGGATTTCCGGTGGCTCAAAACTCAGCTGCTCAAACTCAGGCTCCAGTTCCGCCATAGCCTCCGCCAGCAAACTTCCAAGAACCTTCGCGGCCGGGCGCACGCCGTTGTACTTCAGCAGGTGAATCAGTTCCCGCAGCCCACCCTCGTAACTTCCATATGCCACGGCCCGCCCAAAAGGTCGGCGAACGCGCCGGCACACCGGACATCGCCTCAGCCCTCCGCTCTCGATCTCCGCGTACGAGGAAAATACCCGCTCACCGCAAACTGAACAAACTTTTCCCCGGATCGGGTAAATGCTATTTAAGCAAGGAAGGCACACCGGGAGACTGGAGATATTCAACAGAGGCTCGCCGCAGATGCGGCAATCGGAAGGGAAACAAACACAGAAAAGACTTTCGGCGACTCGGCGCGTCCAGGACCGCCACGCTTGCGAAACAATAGAATGCCCTGCTACTCCAACGCCCGCCCGGACTCTGTCCTCACTACTGCTGAAGACGGCCTCCTCATGACTCCCGCGGACCAGGTCGCCGCGGTCAATCTTCTCTGCACCTGCAGTATAGCGGCGAAGCTCTCGCTAGGCAACGTTGCTCTTGGATGGCGTCGCCACTTTTCCAGGCGTCATTTTCGGCGTGTCTGCCAGTCGCTCGCGTACGGCTGTAAAAATCAGCCGGTAGTCCCGGCGAAAACATTCCCCGCAACGCACTGGTTTCAGCAGAAACAGCGGCAGGATCAACCGTTCGGTCAGGGTTCGCCGTCGCGAACGGAATCCAACTTCGCTGCCGCAGTCGCGGCAAAAGTATGGGCGAGTCCAATACCGCTCGGGAGAAACGTTCATACTTGCACCTCTGAAAGCGAAGACCACGAAGGGAACATCATTACTCGTAATTCTACACCTAACATCCCTGTTAAACCCTGACTTTTGGCCCCATGTTCTTCGGTGCCCCTTCCTCACACCGGTCACGGCAGGGTGAACGCCACGAGCGCATCACTGAGTGATTCTTCGGTGATTTTGGGATGGCCGCCCGCGGCAATCACAATGTATTGTTTGCCGTTGGCGCCAAGCTGGTAAGTCATGGGAGTGGCATGCCCGCTATCCGGCAGCTGTGCCTTCCACAATTCTTTGCCGGTCTCGATATCGAACGCGCGCAGGAACGGATCAAACGTTCCGCCGATAAACGCTAGTCCTCCGGCCGTAACGATCGGTCCTCCCAGACTGATCGATCCCGGCGGCACCGGCGGTTGCTTCCGCCCAAAGTCCTGCATCGATCCGAGCGGGACTTGCCACCGAATCTTGCCTTCGATCATGTCTACCCCGGTTAACCAGCCCCAGGGCGGTGCGATGCACGGCAAATCCGAAGGAGCCTGCAAGAACCTTCGAAACAATCCATACGGCGTTCCCGCCTGCGGCGCGTAGTCGCCATCCTCGGTGCGAACCTCGTCGCGCCAGAAATCCGCGCGCGGAATCAACTTCGCCTTCGCAACCAGGTGGTTGGTGTTCACTACCAAAAGGCTATGCTGCGGATCGAAAGCGTAGCCGCTCCACGTCATGCCTCCCAGGTTTCCGGGTACGACCAACGTGCCTTGAAGGCTGGGCGGAGTAAAAATCCCCTCGTTGCGCAGCCCGCGAATCCATTTGCGGCAGGTCTCGCGATCCTGTGGCGTTACGCCCCAGGCGTCATCCGCAGATATTTTTTGCGGAGCTAGTGCCGGCGGAGCCAGCGGGAAAGGTTGAGTGGGCGACGCGACTTCGCCTGGGACGTCGCTCTTTGGAACCGGCCGTTCCTCCACGGGGAAGACGGGCATTCCTGTGTCCCGATTGAGCACGTAAAGAAATCCGGCCTTGTTCCCCTGGATGACGACCGGAACATTTTTCCCGCCGTACCGCAAGGTCGCGAGTAGGGGCGGCGAGGCCGAATCGTAATCCCACAGGTCGTGGTGCACCATTTGAAATCCCCAGGCGATCGCTCCAGTTTTTGCGTGGAGCGCCACCACCGAATTCGCCCACTTGTTGTCGCCAGGCCGAAGGCCGCCGTAGTAGTCCGGGCTGGCGCTTCCGGTAGGAATGAAGATGAGATCGCGTTGCGGGTCCACGGCCATGATGGACCACGCATTGGCAGCGCCTGTTTGCCGCTCGGAATCTTTTCCTGAGTTCGCCGCCACCACATTTGGAATCGGATCCCAACTCCAGCGCACCGCTCCCGTGCGGGCATCAAAGGCGCGCACCACTCCCGCTGGCATGGCTGCCCGCTGGTTGTCATCAATCGCCGATCCCACTACGACCAGATCGTCAATCACGGCCGGAGGCGACGTCATGTGATACCACCCGGCGCGATATCCCGGCACATCGCGCAGACTTACTTGCCCGTAGTCGCCAAAATCCAGACACGGCTTGCCCGTGGCCGCATCGAGCGAAATCAGCCTTGCATCCAACGTCGCCTCATAAATCCGGCGGCGGCATGGCTTACCGGAAAGTGGCTTGGGATCGAGCCACGTAGCGACGCCTCGATTCACCAACCCGTCGCCGTAATCGAGCGTCAAATCAACGTTCGGATCGTAAGCCCACCGCTCTTTGCCGGTTTCCGGATCCAACGCGATCACTCGATTGAAGGCCGTGGTGAGATAAAGAGTCCCATCGACCAGAATTGGTGTGGCTTCAAATCCGCTTCGCTTTCGATCATGGCTGCCGTCGGAAACGTCGCCGGTATGAAATATCCACGCAACCTTCAGCTTCGAAACATTCGCGCGATTGATTTGAGAAAGTGGCGAGTAGCGCATCCCGCCGGGATCATTCCCATAGTTGGGCCATTCCGTGTCGCCGGATTGGCCGCATGCCGTCGCGCACGCGAACGCCAGGCATACAAACAGCATCAGGCCGTGCAGGCGTTGTGGATACACCCCGGGGCGCATGGCCACATATTTTCTTTGAATTCCGATTCGAAGGCAATCGGCACGCACTACTGCCGCGCATCCGTGTTCGCGGACCAAGCGCAATGTACTACGCGCTCGGCGGAGCCAACCTCTGCACGTCCGGGGTCTCTCCCCCCAGCCAGTCCGGATGCTTGGCGGTCGAGTCGAAATGCGACGACGTCTTGAACAGTTCGTACTTTCCCGCCATCGCCACTTCTTTCGTCTTTGCCAGCAACTGCGCGATCTGCTCCCGGTTCATCGGCTGAAAGCTTTTCGTCGCCTCAAACGCTTGATCGAGAATTTCCGGTTTATCGATTCCGGTAATTACCACCGACGTGGGCAGGCTGAGCGCGTAGTGCAGGCATTCAATGGGGGTCACCGCCTTGCTCTTCAAAATCACACTGTCGCCCATCGACTTCATGCCCAGCACGCCGATCTCCTGTTTTACCAGTTCCGGTAAAACCATCTGCCCAAAGCTGCGAAAGTGCGCGTCCATCACGTTCAGGGGCATCTGCACCGTGTCGAAGTGAAAGCCATGCTCGGCGGCCACTTTCAGCATGTACAAATGAATGTGGGGATCTTTGTGGCCGGTGAATCCGATGTAGCGAATCTTGCCCGCCTTCTGCGCCGCCACCATCGCTTCTTGCCCTCCGCCTTCGGCAAAAATGCGGTCCGGATCGTCGAAGCGGATCACCTCATGATGCTGCACCAGGTCGATGTGATCGGTTTGCAGCCGTTCCAGGGAAGTTTCGATTTGCCGCTCTGCGGCTTCTTTGGTGCGGCCGTCAATCTTCGTCATCAGAAATACTTTTTGCCGGTATCCATCTTTCAGGGCCTTTCCCATCCGTATTTCGCTTTCGCCCTCGTTGTAGTCCCAACTGTTGTCCATGAACGTAATACCGCGGTCGATGCCGCTGCGGATTAGCCGGATGCTGTCGTCCTCGCTGAGCCCGTGCTGTCCGAGGTGAAATCCGCCCATCCCAATCGCCGAGACCTTCTCTCCGGTGCGGCCCAGCGTGCGGTACAGCATGTCTCCCTTGCGGGTTCCGGCAGAGGATGTCAGCGGAATCTGATTCATGGAACCGTTCTCCTGTTTCGTGCTGGCTTTTTCCTGGCCCACAGCCCGGGGCAGCGCACTGGCGGCGCCGCAAACCGCAGCGGCCTTAAAAAATTCCCGGCGTTTCATTCGAATCCTTCATTTAACTTGGAAGTCTTATCAGACATGAGATGAGTCGAATGGCCCACCCGTTGCCGTCAATTTAAGAAGGGTGCTCCACTTAAGAAGGGTGCTCCACCCTCGTCGCGTTTTTCGCGACAGGGTGGGGATTTTGACTTTCCTCTGGAGTTTGATTTTTCTGCGGAACTCACCTTCTGTAAGTAGGCGTGACCCTTGTCGCGCGTCGAATGTTCCCCGAGTCAAATTCCCCACCCTGTCGCAAAAAACGCGACAAGGGTTAGGGCACCCGGTCGGAGAGCGGCCCGCACTTGTCACGCGGCCTCGCCGCGTGCTAACGTGCGCCGTTGTTTTGAAATCAACTGTTTTCAATTCATTTCCAGAAGTAGACTTGTTCCATCCCACAGCCCTAAAAGGATTCCGCCTATGAGCACTCCCGTAATCGACATCCCCGGCAAAAAGAAGCACGTGCCCTACGTTCCCGAAACCATGGAGATGAAGGAATTCACCTTCCGCGCCGTGCTGATTGGTTTGTTCCTGACGGCGCTGCTGGGTTCCGCAAATGCCTACCTCGGACTCAAGGCCGGCATGACGATTGCCGCCACCTATCCTGCCGCTGTGATTGGCATGGCGCTTCTGCGCCTGATGAAAGGCTCGCTGCTCGAAGAAAATATTGCGCGAACCGTGGGCTCCATTGGCGAATCAGTAGCTGCGGGCGCGGTCTTCACCATACCGGCGTTCGTAATGGCGGGATTATGGCCCGGCCTCAACAAGGATCAGTACTGGAAATCTGTTGCGCTGATGATGATCGGGGGCACGCTCGGCATCCTGTTCGTCACCCTGCTCAGGCGCGTGATGGTCGAGGACCCGGACCTCCCCTATCCTGAATCGGTCGCAGCCTCCGAGATCCACAAGGCAGGGCAGCAAGGCGCGAGGGCCGCAAAAATTCTTTTCGCCAACATGGGCTATGGCGCTTTCGTGTTCCTGCTGGGAGCGGTCAACGTGTTTAGTCCCAGCAATACCTTTCACGTGAAAATCAGCGACCTGGGAAAGAAATTGTTGCTTCGCACTGGAACCAATCCGAGCGTCGCCACAACGGTGACCGGAGGCGCAACCTTGTTCAACGCGCCCGACATCAGCCCGGCATACCTGGGCGTCGGCTACATCATTGGCCCGCGCCTGGCGGCCTTGAACTTTGCCGGTGGCGTGCTCGCCTGGGGCCTTCTGGTTCCGCTCCTCACCTTTACCATCGGCCCCTACATTCAAGCCGCGCAGCCTGCGGGCAAGCCTCTCGCCTGGGACCTTCTGGCCGCTGCCATCTATTACTCAATTGTGCGGCCTATCGCGGTGGGAGGAATGCTGGTCGGAGCGACGTACACGTTGTTCAAGATGCGCAAGCAGCTCGCAGTGGGAATGGGCCGAGCAATCTCGGATTTGAAAAAGTCCGCGGCGGTGCACGCCGCCACGAACCGCACGGAGCGCGATCTTAGCTCCAAGGTGGTCTTCGCGGGCATTGCCGTGGTCTTCCTGGCGATGATCGTGCTCTATTACTACTTCATCAGCGGAGCGGGCAATCTCTCGAGTTCCCGAATCCTATCCGGATCGCTGGTTGCAGCCGGAGTCATGATCATCGTCGGCTTCTTCTTCGCCGCTGTATCCGGCAATCTGGTCGGCATGATCGGCTCCTCCAACAATCCTGTCTCCGGACTCACCTTGTGCACGCTGGTGATCGCGGCCCTACTGATGGTGGCTTTGGGAGTTTCCGGCGCCGGTGGAGTGGCCGCCGTGCTCGGAGTGGCTGCCGTGGTCTGTGTGTCTTCCGCCGTCGCGGGCGAAATGTTGCAGGATTTGAAGGTCGGTTACATCCTGGGCGGCACGCCCGCCAAAATGGAGATCGGCGACTTGTTCGGGATCGTGGTCGCTTCTCTGGTTCTCTTCTTCCCGTTGTCCACGCTGGACAAGGTGTATCACTTTGGCACAGCCGAGCTACCTGCGCCTCAAGCCGGGTTGATGGCGATGCTCTCGAAAGGTATCGTCGGCGGCGACATGGCGTGGCCGCTCGTGGTGGTTGGCATCCTGCTCGGCATCGCTATGATTATGATCGAAGTAAAGAGCGTGATGTTGTTCTCAGTCGGAATGTATCTGCCACTCGGGACAACGTTTGCCATCTTTGTTGGCGGTGTCATCCGCTGGGTCACTGACCGCTTGCGCGATAAGCGCAACCTCAACGATGCGCAGAAGGCGCGCGTGGACAACGCTGGCGTCTTGACCGCCTCGGGCCTGATCGCGGGAGAGGCCTTGTGCGGCATTGCCGTCGCAGCCGTGATTGCCCGCAGGCTCGCGCACGATCCTCACGCAAAAACAGAGCTGTATCACCTTGCGATTGGAGACTCGCCCATAACCAGCCTCGTCGCGCTGGCGGCGCTGGTGGCGGTCATGGTTCTGGTGCCCTTGGCCAACGCGGGCCGTCCGGAAGATCCCGCTCCGCCGACAGCGATCATGTAAATACGTGAACCACAAAGGAGCACGAGGAAAATCTTGGCATTCCTTCGTGAACCTTCGTGTCCTTTGTGGTTAAAGGTTCTGATGTCCATTCCTGAAAACATCGCGGCGGTGTGCGAACGAATCGCTGAGGCAGCACGACGCGCAGGCCGCAATCCCGAAGAGATTGCGTTAATGGCGGTGACCAAGACGCATCCGCCGGAACGTATTCGCGAAGCCCACGCCGCCGGATTGCGGCTTTTCGGCGAAAACCGCGTACAGGAGTTCGCCGGGAAAGCCGTTGCCCTCGCCGGTCTAGCAGGCGCAGAGTGGCACATGATCGGACACTTGCAGACCAACAAGTCCGGCAAAGCCGCGGAGTTATTCGCCGCAGTGGATTCGGTCGATTCCGTGAAGCTAGCCGAGAAACTGGATGCGGCCGCGCGATCGCTGGGCAAAAAGCTGAGTGTACTGATCGAAGTCAACGTTGGCGGCGAAGCCGCGAAAAGCGGAGTCGCGCCCAATTCCCGCGAACTGGAAGAATTGTTACGGGCTGCACCGCGCCTTGAAGCTTTGGATTTTCGTGGGCTGATGACCGTGCCTCCCTACACCGACAATCCCGAGCAAGCCCGCCCCTATTTCCGCAAGCTGCGCGAACTCCGCGACGCCATCGCCACCCGCAAACTTCCCGCAGTCAACATGCACGTACTTTCCATGGGCATGTCGCACGATTTCCCGGTCGCGATCGAAGAAGGCTCGACCTGCGTGCGGGTCGGCACCGCTATCTTTGGAGAACGAGTTGCGACGAAAATCTAATCCAATTTCCCGAGTCAGCTTTACAGATCTTAAGTTTCAATGACTGCGATAGTTTCAATGCTTGCTATCCACCAATCCGGCCAAGCGGTCACGTTCGTGGTGAAAATCCATCCCCGCGCCAAAAAGAACGCCATCACCGGCGAACTCGGCGATGCGCTGAAAGTCTCCCTGACCGCGCCTCCCATCGACGGCCGTGCCAACGACGCGTGCATCGATTTCTTCGCGAAACTTTTGAAGCTGCCGCGATCTTCCATTACCATTGCCTCCGGCCATAGCAGCAGAAATAAAGTCATTCGCGTCGTCGGGTTGTCAGCCGAAGAATTGCGCCAACGCATTGCAGTGTAGCGCCGGCATCTTGCCCTCGCTCTCAACGGAGGCAGACCGCCGTCACAACTCAGGAGCCACTTTGCTCTTCTCTCAACGCCTCGAAGAAATCCGCACCGGATTTGAGCGGCCCTTCTGGATCGCGAACATCACGGAGATTTTCGAGCGCCTCGCTTACTACGGCGCGTTCGCCTCTCTCGCTCTCTATCTGCAGGAGCAACTGAATTTTTCCACCGAGCAGACGGGCACGCTGACCGGTATCTTCGGCGGCATGGTATGGTTTCTCGCGATCTTCGGAGGAGCCGCCGCCGACCGCCTCGGATTCCGCCGCGCTCTCTCCATCGCCTATCTCATTCTCGGCGCGTCGTATTTCCTGATCGGCTCGATTGGCGCGCCCTGGCTGGCTCCCGTGCGCAACGCGGTCCCGCTCGGGCTTTTTGTCGGCTTCATTCTCATGCTCCCCGCGCTCGGAATCGCGCTGGTCAAACCCTGCGTCGTCGGCACCACCGCCCGCGCCTCGAAGGAAAACGTTCGCTCCATCGGCTATTCGATTTATTACACCATGGTTAACATCGGCGGCGCTGCCGGACCTTTTTTCGCTTCGTGGGCACATCGCCACCTCGGCGTCGAGAACGTGTATCGCGTGGTCGCCCTCGGCGTCTTCGCCATGTTTTTTGTCGTGCTGTTTTTTTTTCGCGAACCGCGCAAAGCCGGCGACGCGCCTCCACCCTCCATCGCAACGGTCGCGCGGAATTTCTGCGTGGTGCTGGGAAATTACCGCCTGGTCTTGCCCGTCCTGCTGGCCGCGTTGCTGCTGCGCATCGCAATGTGGGTGCGCCCCGAGTGGAGCGTCCCCTGGTGGATCTGGATTGCCTTCCTCGCCGTAACACTCGCGGGCATCAGCCGGTTTATGTGGTTCCTCGTCATCTTCACCGGCTACTGGATCGTCTTCTGGCAACAGTACATCAGCCTGCCCGGCTTCATCCACGGCTACATCAACTCTCACGCCGACGTCGAAATGATCCTGGTGGTCGACGGCCTGACCGTAATCTGTTTAACGCTGGCAGTAAATTTCCTCACGCGCAAAATTCCCGCATTCCCCGCCGTAATTCTGGGTACGGTGATCACCTCGCTCTCCTGGCTGATCCTCGCGTTCCGTCCGACGATCTGGGGCGCGATCTTCTCGCTGTTTTTTCTGGCCCTGGGCGAAATCATTCAAGCCCCGCGCTATTACGAATACATTTCCCGCCTCGCGCCCCAGGGCCAGCAGGGAACCTACATGGGATTTGCTTTCGTCCCCATCGGCATCGGATCGCTCATCGGCGGCCCCTTTGGCGGATACCTGCTGCATCATTTCGGCGAGGTCCAGCACACCCCCACCCTGATCTGGTTCTGGATCACGGGCGTCGGCCTGGCCACCGCCGCGGCCCTATGGATGTATGACGTTTTTGTCCGCCGCGAGCTAAATGCGACGGCTTGACTTCGCCTCCGCTCTCTGGGATCATTCGCCTCCAGTTACCGAATCGGAGAGGAGGCTCTATGCCACATTACCTTCAGCAAGTCGCATATTCTCAGGAAGGCTGGGAAGCTTTGGTAGCGAACCCGCAAAACCGAATCGAAGCCGTGCGTCCCGCGATCGAGAAACTGGGAGGCAAAATTGAGGCCGCATGGTTTTCCTTCGGTGACTACGACGTCATCGTGATCGTCGATCTGCCCGATAATGTCAGCGCCGCCGCCATCGCCATGGCATTCGCCGCTGGCGGCGCGTGTAAGTCCGTTCAGACCACTCCCTTGATCACCCCGGAAGAAGCCACTCAGGCGCTCAGGAAGGCAAAAGACTGCGGCTACCGCCCGGCCACCAGCCAGTCCCGCGCGGCGTGATACGGGTTCGCGTTTCGCGAAAAAGGGCGTCGGGGTTTTTGATCAAGCAAAATCAGAGGCGGCTCCAGCAGGCCGCCTTTTTGATAACGTTCGGTTTTGATGGGCAAAACCACACCGGCAAACATTGCGGCTCAAATTCGCAGCGCATTGCAGAGCGGCGGTTCCGCCCAGCGCGCCGCCGGAGTGCAGTGGTTTTTTAAGGACGAAGTCCGGTCGCGTGGCTGGCGCACCGCCGACCTACGCCGGGCCATGCGCCGCTGTCGCCGTGAAATTCTGCGCGAGCACGACTTTCATTTTCTGGTGAAAGTCGCCGACCAACTCTTCACTGGTCGAGTGCTCGAAGAGAAAGTTGCTGCCGTCTTTCTGCTCGAGAACATGGAGGCTCAATTCACCAGCCGCGAGTTCCGCCTCTTCGAATCTTGGCTCGATCGCATCAGCAGTTGGGCCGATCACGACGGCCTGGTGCACTCCCTGATCGCTCCCATGGTGGCGGCCAATCCGGCGCGCGTCAAAAATGTGTTCCGCTGGGCGAAGTCGCCGGATCGTTGGCATCGCCGCGCCGCCTGCGTAGCTCTGATTCGGGGGGCTCGCGCAAAAATGTTCTTCCCCGAAATTGTTAAACTTGCCGACTCGCTCCTCGCGGACCAAGACGACATGGTGCAGAAAGGCTTAGGCTGGCTCTTGCGAGAAACGGCGAAGTACGATGCCAAGCGCACCGTGCCCTATCTGATGAAGATTCGCGGCAAGGCTCCGCGCCTGGTCTTGCGAACAGCGTGCGAGACGCTCCCGGCGTCCACGCGCAAGCGGATTCTATCTCGCGAAAACTAGGGAATGGCTTTCAAAAGTAACTCAGCCATGGGTCGCGGCGTCGCTGCTTCAATCCCGCAATTCGCCCCAAAGCCCCAGACTAGCTTTCCTCGTTTACAATAAGAGTTTCCCTATGAACTTGGCTGCCATTCAAGCCGCGCTGCGCGAACGCAATATTGACGGGTGGCTTTTCTACGACCATCACCATCGCGATCCCATTGCGTATCGCGTGCTCGGCCTGCCGACGAGCCTGATGGTCACCCGCCGCTGGTTTTACCTGATTCCCGCCGAAGGCGAGCCCCAAAAACTCGTCCATAAGATTGAAGCCGGACATCTCGATTCCCTGCCCGGCAAAAAGCATCAATACTCCGGCTGGCAGGAATTGTTCGACAAGCTGAAAGCGATTCTGGCGAATTATCGCGACCTCGCCATGCAGTATTCGCCAAACAACATTGTTTTTTACGTCTCACTCGTGGATGCGGGCACCGTCGATCTGATTCGCGGTCTCGGCAAAAATGTCGTCAGCTCCGCCGACCTGGTCGCGCAGTTCGAATCGACCTGGACCGAAGAGCAGATCCGCTCGCACTTCGCAGCGCGCGATAGCGTCGATTCCATTGTGGCCGAGTCGTTCAAGGAAATCGGCCGGCGCGTGCGCAACGGCGGCACCACGGAGCATGAAATTCAGAAGTGGTTCATGGAAGCCTTTGCCCGCGAAAATCTCCTGACCGACGATCCGCCCATCGTCGCGGTCAACGCCAACGCCGGCAACCCGCACTACGAGCCTCATGCCAGCCATCCCGTGCCGGTTCGCGAAGGCGATCTCATCCTGCTCGACGTCTGGGGCAAAAAGAACACCCCCAACGCGGTCTACTACGACATTACGTGGATGGGATTTGTCGGCGGGCCTCCATCGGGACGCATGTATGAAGTTTTCAATATCGTGCGCGACGCGCGCGACGCCGGCGTGAAAACCGTAGTCGACGCCATCCAATCCGGACGCCGCATTGCCGGCTGGGAGGTCGATCGCGCCACCCGCGGCCATATCCAGAAGGCCGGATACGGCGATTACTTTATTCATCGCACCGGACATTCCATCGGCACCGACGTCCATTCCAACGGCGCCAACATGGACGATCTGGAGATTCACGACGAGCGCCAGATTCTTCCCAACTCCTGTTTCTCCATCGAACCCGGCATTTACCTGCCGGAGTTTGGCGTGCGCAGCGAAGTGAACGTGCTGGTGCGCCCCAAGTCCGCCGAAGTGACCGGCAAAATTCAACGCGAGATTGTGAATATCTGAATGGCTAAATCGACGTCGGAAAAAATGAAAGTGGCCGAACCCGCGAGCATCATGGCTGTAGTCGCTCCTGCTGTAGGCTGGCTCGTTCCGGGCGCAGGGCACATGATCCAGAAGCGCTGGATCCGCGGCCTGCTCCTCTTTATCTCCATCGCAACCCTGTTCCTGCTCGGCCTCGCCATGCAGGGCCGCATCTACAAAGCGAATGGCGGCGACATTCTCGACATTCTCGGCTTCATCGGCGACGTGGGCGCAGGCGGCTTTTACATTCTGACGTTGGCCAACGATTGGGGACAAGGCGCAATCGCCTTCGCCACCGCCGACTACGGCACGAAATTCATGATCGTCGCGGGCTTGTTGAACTTTATTGCCGTTGCCGACGCCTATCACATCGCCATCGGGAAGAAACAATGAGACAGTTCTCAGTTCCCAGTTCTCAGTTCTCAGTTGAAACCATGCGGAGATTCGCGCAGTGAATATCACTCTCAATCATTTCAGCGCGGCAGCGGTATTCGCCCTGTTCGCCTCCATCGTCTTCGGCATCACCCACCGCGATACCACCCGCGAAATGGTGCGCTACGGACTCTATTGTTTCGCCATGTTCCTGGGCGGAGTATTCCTGGCAGGCTGGGCCATGTGGCTGTTGCGCAGGTAGCTGTCAGAAAATAGCTGTCAGCTTTCAGCCATCAGCTATCAGCTATCAGCTTAAGACGGGCGCTCGTTGTTTTTCAGAAAACACACCCAAGACAGTAAAGGATTTTCCAACTCATGCATTGAGCGCAGGTTTTGGCTGAGAGCTGACGGCTGATAGCTGACAGCTGCTTTCTACCCTTCCCACACGAACGCATCAAAAATCTTCTTCTCCTCGAACTTCAGCCGGCGGTATAGCGCCACCGCCCGCGTATTCGCCTCGGTCACAGTCAGAGACAGCAAAGAGAAATTCCGTTTCCGCAAATTCCCCTCGGTGGCCGCCATCAGCGACTCCCCAATGCCCCGCGAGCGATACTCCGGCAGCACGCACACCTGCGTCACATGGCCCACGTCGTGGCGGACCCGCGAGCACAGAATCAATCCAATCAAAC
The DNA here is from genome assembly GCA_963708335.1 of uncultured Acidobacteriaceae bacterium. Classification (GTDB taxonomy): domain Bacteria; phylum Acidobacteriota; class Terriglobia; order Terriglobales; family Acidobacteriaceae; genus Sulfotelmatobacter. Next base: position 2,694,872 of record OY970205.1, read on the forward strand.
TCTTCGCCCTGCGGTCCAGCGCCACGAACGACGACTCGGCATCGAACACGCCACATCCCGGAAAGCGCACAATGTTGTTCAGAAAACGCAGCGACCCGCTCAGCGTGTGGTACTGATCGTTGATCTGAGCATCCACGTGGCCGCGATACGCCGCGGTGATTACCGCAGCCGATGGCTGATAATCGCCGTCAGTCCAGCGGCGAATCTCAACCTCAGGATGCACAGCGATTTTCTCGGGCGCGGTTTTTCCCAGCGCCAGCGTCATAAACAGCCGCGGATGCCGCTGGAATCCCGTCTCCAGAAACGGCCGCGAAACCGAATTCACTTCGTGCGCCAGCAGTTGTGCCTCCACGCGAAGAATTCCCGGCGACTGCTGCAAGGTTTCAATAACATGAGTCAGCAGCTTCAGTTCGACCTCGCGCGCGTTCGGCAGGCGGTTGCCGTTGATCACGTACAGGTCGCCGATTACTCCCTTGCTGCCCTCATACACAAAAAACGAATAGCCGAAAACGCGCCCGCGATCGACCGCCGCGTATCCCGGCAAGATTTTGGCGTCGACATAACGCAGAATCATCTCGGCCGAGCCTGCGTAATCCCACCAGAGTTGCCGCGACCAAAGCTGGGTTTCGTCGTCCAGCAACGGACGCAGGTCGACAGAAGAAAAATGCCTGAGGTCGAGAATCTCCAATGGGCTCCGGCAGCGGGCCGCCGCAAAAGGGCTGCGGCAAGCCTCGTGGCAAAATTCCGAGTGTAGTGGGTTCGCCCTGTAGAGGCAAACCGTGCGAATACTCCGCGGCAACAGCAGAAGGGAGAGGAGCGTCGGCCCGTGTTTCGACGCACGCACCTTCGTGATGCGCATCACCGACCTTGCATCCCGGCCCCGTACTCGACAACACGCTTCGTTCGAACGCCGCGTCTAACCCCAATCGCTGCCGGTGCTTACATCGATTAGCCCTACCCGACCCCAGGTGCTTGCCCTCACCCGGTTCTGTGACGCTGGTCACACCGCCCCGCCCCCCCTTCCACGCATAATCACATCCTGCTTGTTTGCATTCCCGGAGTGATTGTCACTCCTTAGCTGGGGGGCTCGTGGCAAAAGGACGCGTTTCGATCGTCGTTGAGCGCTGCAAGGCTTGTGGCTTTTGCGTGGAGTTTTGTCCCACGCATGTGCTCGCGCTCTCTTCCGCCTTCAATTCCAAGGGCTACCATCCACCGCACGTGGTGCATCCGGAAAAATGCAGCGGCTGCGATCTCTGCGGCATGTACTGCCCGGACTTCGCCATCGCCGGAACCAAGGTCCCGCCGCCCGCGGGTGGAGGTGCAAAATGAAAGCTGATCCGCACGGAGTTTTAACCGGCACGCACTTTCTCGACGGCGACCACGCCTGCTGCGAAGGCGCGCTGGCCGCCGGCGCACGATTCGCCGCCGGATATCCCATCACGCCATCGACGGAGGTTGTCGAGCGCTTTGCCGCGCGCGTTCCCACCGTCGGCGGAACTTTCATTCAAATGGAAGACGAGCTCGCCGCCTCGATCGCGCTACAAGGCGGAGTGTGGGGCGGCGCCAAGGCCTTCACCGTCACCTCCGGCCCAGGCTTTTCGCTGATGATGGAGCACATCGGCTACGCGGCCATGACCGAGACGCCCTGCGTCTTTGTCGACGTGCAGCGCGGTGGCCCCTCCACCGGACTGCCTACGCTTCCCGCGCAGGCCGACATGATGCAGGCGCGCTGGGGATCGCACGGCGACTACGAGATCATCGCGCTCTGTCCCAACTCGCCGCAGGAATGCTTCGACCTCACCATCAAGGCCTTCAACTTCGCCGAAGAATTTCGCGTGCCGGTCATGTTCATGATGGACGAAGTCGTGGGACACATGACGGAAAAAGTCGTGATCCCTCCCGCCGACCAGATCGAAGTCACTCCCCGCAAGCACACCAAGAAATCCATCGAGGATTATCTGCCGTATCAAACGAACGGTGACTTGGTTCCGGAGATGGCGCACGCCGGCGAGGGCTACAAGTTTCACGTCACTGGCTTGACCCACGACGAGCGCGGCTATCCCAACATGACGCCGCCGGTGCAGGACAAGCTTGTGCGCCGCCTGCAAAATAAAATTCGCAACGCCGCCGACCGCATTTGCCTGTTCGAAGAAGAGCGCCTCGATGACGCCGACGTCGTCGTTGTTTCTTACGGCATCACGTCGCGCGTGGCCCAGCGGGCCATTGATGCGGCTCGCGACCGCGGCCTGCGCGTCGGAAAGTTACGGCTCATCACTGCGTGGCCCTTCCCCGAGAAGAAAATCGCGGACCTGGCCTCGCGCGTGAAAGCATTCGTCGTTCCCGAGCTCAACCTGGGACAGATGGTGCACGAGGTGAAGCGCGCCGCCGACGGCATGGCGCGAACCTTCGCCGTATCACACGCCGGCGGCGGAGTTCACAATCCTGACGAAATCCTGAACGCCATCGTGGAGGCAAGCCGATGCTGAACATTCTCGACAATAAGCGCGACGACTCATTCGACGACACTGTGAATCCCGTCGAGCCTTTTCTGCGCAGCGACCGCATGCCGCACATCTGGTGCCCGGGCTGCGGCATCGGCACCACGGTCAACTCGTTTGCCCGCGCTCTGATCGAATCGAAGATCGATCTTGAATCGCTTGCGCTGGTATCGGGCATTGGTTGCACTGGTCGCGTGGCGGGCTATGTGAAGCTCGATTCGTTTCACACCACGCACGGCCGCGCCATCCCCTTCGCCACCGGACTCAAGCTGGCGAATCCCAAGCTCAACGTCGTGGTCTACTCCGGCGACGGCGATCTGTCGGCCATCGGCGGCAATCACCTCATTCACGCCGCGCGCCGCAACATCGACCTGAAAGTCATCTGCGTCAACAACCTGATTTATGCGATGACCGGCGGCCAGACCGCGCCCACAACGCCCGGCCACGCCACCACCTCGACGAATCCTTACGGAACGTTCGAGCCGGCATTCAACCTGCCGCATCTGGTCGAAGCCGCCGGCGCCGTCTACGTGGCGCGCTGGACCACCTTCCACGTGCGGCAACTGTCGCGCTCCATCAGCGAAGCTTTCCAGAAAAAAGGATTCTCGTTCATCGAAGTCATCTCGCCCTGCCCCACGCTCTACCAGCGCCGCAACAAAATGGGCGACGGCCTCGACACCATGAAGTACTACAAAGAAAAGAGCAAAGTGAAGCACGGCGCGCCCACCAGCGAAGTCGGCCTTACGCTCAACGGCGAAATTACGGTTGGCAAATTCGTGGACCGCGACCGCCCCGACTATCAAACCATGATGCGCGCGCAATACGTTGACACCCTTGGCGAGCGCTACATCGAAGAACCAGAAACGGAGTGCGTATGCGGCTAACTGAGATTCGTGTGGCAGGTTTCGGCGGCCAGGGAGTCATCCTCTCGGCCATCGTGCTTGGTAAAGCGGCGTCGATTTACGAAAACGGCTTTGCCACCATGACCCAGAACTTTGGTCCGGAAGCGCGCGGCGGCGCCTGCAGCGCGCAGCTTGTCCTCTCCGACTCGCCGGTGCTCTATCCCTACGTGACGCGGCCCGACATCATGGTCGTCATGTCGCAGGAGGCCTACAACCGCTTCGCGCCAGAACTCAAGCCCCAAGGCCTGCTCATCATCGAAGAGGACCTGGTGCGCGTCTCCGATCTGAAAGGCGATCCCAAGGTCTACAGCATTCCCGCCACGCGCATCGCCGAAGAGCTCGGCAAACGCATGGTGCTCAATTCGGTGATGGTGGGATTCTTCACCGCCGTCACCAAGCTGCTCACTCCGGACGCGGTGCGCAAAGCGGTGGCCGACTCCGTGCCCGCAAGTTTCCGCGAACTGAATCTGAAGGCGTTCGAACGAGGATTCGTCTACGGAAACGCCGAACTCGCCGACACCCCGGCCCGCGCGGGGCTGCAAGAGCTATCCTATTCGAGCGAGTAAGTGATTTGCTTTGGACTAGAAGCTAGCAGCTAGAAGCTGCCTCCTGCTACACTCATCCGTTTGCCGTAGAGACGTTGCTGGCAACTGTCGTGCCGGCGGCGCGCGTGATTCTGTGCGGCGCTCGTGCCGCGGCCGAGACGTAGCCAGCGACAGTCTCTGCGGATGATGATGATTTCGTGGGGGACCGTTATGCGCCGGCTTCTTCTCTCTCTTTTCGTCCTTGCGTTTACCCTTCCCGCTCTCACCCAGACCAAACATCCTTTCACCTTCGAAGACATGATGAAGCTGAAGCGCGTCGGCGATCCGCAAGTCTCGCCTGACGGCAAGTGGGTAATCTTCAGCGTGGTCGACGTCGACGTTGAAGCGAACACGAAAACGCCGCACATCTGGATCGTGCCCTTAGATGCAAATGTGGGGAAGGACCATGTGGGGACGGCCGCCCCCGGCCGTCCAGCCGAGCGAAGCTCGGCAGGCTCTTCGCCGGAGCGCGAGGTCATCTCCGATCAAGACGCCGACCGCCCCCGCTGGGCGCCAGACGGTAAGCATTTTGCCTTTCTCTCAACCAAAGAAGGCAGCTCGCAAGTTTGGATTGCGGAGTTTAACGATCTTGATGGCACTGTGACGGGAGTACATAGGCTGACCTCCATCACCACGGAAGCGAGCGGTGAACTGTGGTCGCCCGATGGAAAGAATATTCTGTTCACCTCCGATGTGTATCCCGAATGCGATGGTCCAGCCGCGCAGGAGCAGGAGTGCAATGCGAGAAAGGTAAAGGACGCGGAGCAGTCGAAGGTGAAGGCCCAGGTGTTCACTCACCTGCTATATCGCCATTGGAACGTTTACAAGGAAGGGAAGCGTAGCCACATATTCGTGATCTCCAGATTCATGGAACCGACTGTGCACGATCCCAATGCGCCGCCCGTGGACACGCTTCCGCGCGACTTGACGCCCGGCGACTTCGACGCGCCAGTGTTCTCGCTGGGTGGACAGGACGACTACGCCTTCTCTCCCGATGGAAAAGAGATTTGCTACACCTCGAATCACGACGAGAATCCCGCAGCTTCCACCAACAACGATCTGTGGACCGTCCCGGTCAGTGTAGGGGCGGACGCATTCGTCCGCCCCGCGAGCGGAGCGAGCGAAGGTTCCGCCGATGACTGGGTCAAGGCGGTTCTCGCCCATACCAAGAACATCACCGCCGACAATCCCGCCAGCGACTCGACGCCGCTCTACTCGCCCGATGGACGCTACATCGCCTACCGCGCCCAGCAGCGTCCGGGATACGAGAGCGACCGCTTCCGCCTCATGCTCTACGACCGCAAGACCGGCGAGAAGAAGAATCTTACGGAGAACATCGACCGGTGGGTGGATGGTTTCGTTTGGTCGCCTGATTCCTCATCGATCTACTTCACTTATGCAGAAAAAGGAAGCACTCGCGTCGGTGTGGCTTCCCCAAAAGGGGACAAACTTCCCGCGTACGCGCTCGCAGGCGAAGAGGGCTTGAATTGGCTTCCCATGATGACATTCGCGACGAGCGACAATCTGTCAGTCACCCCAGACGGACAAGATTTGGTTTTCACGGTCAACTCGCTGCGGGGGCCCGACGAGATCTACAAGCTTTACCTTTGTTCGACAGGTTGCGAACCTCCTCTTCCTCCAACGCGGTTGAGCGATTTCAACGCCTCCGTTCTCTCCCAGATCGCCATGTCCCCACTCGAGTCTTTCTGGTTCACGGGCGCTCACGACGACAAGGTCGAAGGTTTCCTGGTCAAGCCGCCGAACTTTGATGCCTCGAAGAAATATCCCGTGAAGTTCCTCATCCATGGCGGGCCGCAGGGGGCTTGGGGAGACGACTGGTCGTATCGCTGGAATCCCGAACTGTTCGCGGCCCCAACTTCTGCGACGCCCAGCGGATACGTCGTCATCATGATCAACTTCCACGGCTCGACCGGATACGGACAGAAGTTTATCGACGCCATCAACGGCGACTGGGGTGGCGCTCCGTATGAAGACCTGATGAAGGGGCTCGACTACGCCGAGCAGCACTATCCATTCATCGATAAGACGCGCGAGTGCGCGCTGGGCGCGAGCTATGGCGGATACATGGCCAACTGGGTGCTCGGGCACACCGATCGATTCAAATGCATCGTGACGCACGACGGCATGTTCAACGCCGAGTCGGCTTGGGGCACGACCGAAGAACTTTGGTTCAACGATTGGGAGTTTAAAGGCACGCCCTACGACAATCGCGCAAGCTATCAGAAGTGGTCGCCGCACCAGTATGCTAAGAATTTCAAGACGCCGACGCTGGTCATTCACGGGCAGCGCGACTACCGGCTCGACGTGAGCGAAGGCTTCCAGCTTTTCACCACGCTGCAAATGGAAGGCGTGCCCTCGAAGATGCTGTACTTCCCGGACGAAGGCCACTGGGTGCTCAAGCCGCAAAATTCGCGGCTGTGGTATCAGACGGTGAATGCGTGGGTGGATCAGTGGACGAAGTAGAGCCAGCGTCCGGCTTCCGCTGTCCGGCTTTTGGGGATGAGACGTCAGACCTCAGCCCCCCCGGATTTCGGACTTCAGCCCTTGGAGTTCCGACCTCAGCCCTCGAAGTTCGCGTCTTAGGCAATTTGGAACTCAAGGCCCAGAAATGCTCATGTGGGGACAGCCGCCCTCGGCTGTCCGCCGAGCGCAGCTCGGGAGCTCTCTGTGGGGCGGACGCTCTTGTCCGCCGCCCATGCTGGCAGATTATCGACCGTAAGCTGTTGACTTCCGGTGCAAGTGATTGAGCCTTCGTGCAAGTGATTGAAAAGTCGTAGGAGCATGCAGGCACCTCCAGGACGCACAGAAATCTCTCGCCTGAGGTTTCCCCTCGGTGTCAGGATCGATCGTCGATGCCAGGGCCGTTTCCGGCCCGGCAAAGGGCATCGTAGGCGACGAACAACCGGGTTTTCGCCAAGGGGCTAGTCAAGAGCATGACAATACAACATTGTACATACAACTGCACGTAACCTGCTAAGGATCATCGACTTGCGGTCGTTCTACTCTCCTTTTCTCCCACGGCTCGTATGGGACCGCGCAGGCGAAGCGGGGCAATTCCCACTGGAGACTGGCCCGATGACCCTGTGCTCAAAGGCGGCAGTAGCTGAAGCGGGTAGTCGAGCGTGGCGCTGGTTCCGGCTGCAACTCCAAGATCGACTTCCAGCGGAGCGCTGAAGCCGCCGGCCGAAGGCACAATGTTGGCCAGGCCGTTGCTGTCGGTCAAACCCGTGCTCGAGTTCACCTGCAGGATCGTCGGCATGGCGGCATTCGCTGGGTTGGTTGTACCGTTTCCTCCTCCGGAAGATGTGCCGCGCATTATGGTGGTGAGAAATAGCACGGTGGCCGCAGTTACGGAATTAGGTGGCGACGCAGAATCGGTGACCCGCACCACCACGGGTTGAAACGCCTGGCCGGTGGAGACTTGTCCGCTTCCAGAGACTGGCCACAGAATCAGGTTCGCCAGCGACACCGGATTTACGTAAATCGTCTGGCAAGGAGCGTTGCCGGGCGCGACGCAGGCGGTCAACTGCACCGTGGCCGTAAGTTGCCTTACGGTTAGCGACACGGTGGCGTATCCGCTGGAATTGCTTTGCGCGCTGGCTGCGCTCAGACTTCCAGAACCGCTGACCACGGTGAAGTTTACCGTGACATTGTTGCGGGCAGTGCCATTGCTCAGCACGCGCGCGGAAAGCGGCAAGCTGGCGGAGGCGCCCTGCGCCACCCACAAGCGAGGGGTCAACACGCCAATGTCCGAGGCCGATTCAACAGCGTTCAGCGTCGTGCTCACCGCTTTCGCTGAACCGTAGACGGCTGGTGCGAGCGTCGCAGTAATAGTTGCCACGCCGGTAGCGGCAGGCGTAAGGAAAGTGACGGCATCCCCGCTTTGATCGCTGGTGACTGTGCAGGACGATGCGCCGCCACACGCCGAAAGTTGAACGTTGTTGGTCGCGCTCCACACGATGGTGGCGCCGCTGACGGCTGTGACGCCATCGGCGGCTAGCACGCGCACGGTCACCGGATTCATGGCGCGGGTGCCCACTGAGGTTGATGAATTGAGCCCGTTGCCGAGCAATCCGATGGTGTCGCTCGCAGCCGCGCCGTAGGTGATTGCTCCGGTCATAACGGAATTTGCGCCGGTTACGGGATCGGTGATGGTAATGTTCTGCGCTCCATCGGCATGCGCGGGGGCGCCGAGCAGCATCTGGCCGGGGCTGACGGCGAACTGCGTAGCCGCCGCGCTGCCCATGGCGGCGGTCAGTCCGGGGCCGAATCCCGTGCCGCGCACCGTGACCACGCCACCATTTACGCCGACGCGCGCGGGAGAAATGGAATCGGCATAGAGCACATGGGCGTGGTAGTGGTAATCGGGGCGTCCGTCGCCGCGAATGTCGGAAATTCCGATCAGGAAATTTCCGGAAGTTCCGACTTGCGCGTCCAGACGCGTCATGCCGAAAACAATCTGGTTGAATGCAGAACTGGTAAAGGCCGGAGGCGGCGTGCCTTCCGGTTCGGAAGCAGCCCACATTCCAATGACTGGCTGGCATTTGCTCTGGCTGGCGGTTCCGGTTTCGTCGAGCGCAGTCACCGCCACCGAAAGCGTGCGATTCGATTTTGCCGCGAGAATCCGGTAATCCATGTCTCCATAGTCACTGAGCGATCCCACCCAATCGCCTGCAGGAGGAAGAGCGGCGGGAACGGTCCAACTGGACGCCGCTTGGGGAATGGGTTGCGCGCTGCTGGTCATTACAACGTCCTGCGCCAGATCGTTGCCCGGTGTAACGGTCACCACGACCGGCGTAAAAAATCCTGAAGGCGCGACCGGGCCCGGCGAGTATGGGCCGACGCCCGAAGACCAGGTGGGATTGAGGGGCTCCACGCTCAACTGGTACTGTGCGCTCGCACCGTTTGGTGGTTGGAGTCCGGCGAGATCGAAAAAACCTTCCAGGTTCTGGCTGGCAGATCCCCAGTCGGCTAAGGGATTGCCCAAGGGGTCATTGAAGCCCGTAATGTAGTTTCCGGCGTTGCCGGTGAACAGAAAGCCAGAGACCGACGACGCGGCGTAGCGGCGCGAGGGCAGGCCCGTTGTGGGATCGATCCAGCGCGCCACCACGTTCACGCCTTGCATGGGCTGCGTCTGGTTTCCGTGTGTGTCGGTGAACCATACCGTGCCGTGAATGCGGGCTGTCACGGCTGAGAAGATCTGCTTACCGGGGAAGCTCGACAGATTCTGCGGAGTGACGGGATAAATTCGCGACACCGCGGCGACATCATCCATCGAGAGCTGGTACGGATTGGGATAACACATGGTGATGGGTTTGCAGTTTGGAGGATCGACGAAGTGCATCACGGGGAATCCCGCATAATCGTCGGCCGTCGCGTGCGGCGAGCCGGTGAGTACATTGGGGTTAAGCTGCGACCAGCCGACGCCGAGCACGCTGCCGATCACCCGCACTAAACGATATTCGATGTCAGCGCGTTGCGACGACTGCAGGGCGCACTGCCCGTTGATCACGATCAGGGCGTGCTGGTAGATGGCGGATGATCCGTAATTATCGTCGCCACCGAAGACCGCATTGGTGTAGCACTCACTGGTGCCGCCGGCGCCGCTTCCCATCAAGGCGTCGGTGACGGAGCCATCGGAATCGTAGACGATGCCGACAGGAGTGCCGGTTGCCGTCGGTTGAATATCGGGAGGAAGAGAAATCGTGCCATCGGCATTCACGATTACATTGGCGCCGCTTACATCTTCAGCGAGTGGGCCCGCGCGGGTCGCGTTGAAGGCCGCGGTGGAGACCGACGTCCATTGGCTGAAGGCATCGGCGACCAGAGCGTTGGCGGAGGTGTTGGGCAGATATGCGCTCAGATCTCCCTGATCCGTGTAGTAAGTGATCTGTCCCAGCGGCCAGACCAGCGGGCGCCCGGCAGTGGTGGGGTCGAAGAAAGATGTGCCCGCGACGTTCCTGGGGCTCCCGGCGCGCGCTGACGATACGAAGGTGGCGACCAGAAAAAATATCGTCGCCGCCGACCAGGCCAGCCTGAGGAGAAATGAGCGCAGGGTAAATGCCATGCGAGTTTTCATGGTCACCTCTTGCGAATGCACTCACTCCTCCTCACTGGCCCGTCGAACCGCCAAGGCGAAATCGCTGAAACGTAGGTGCGACTTCCCACCAAGGACGGGATCCGCTCGAAAGGCTACGAGATGTTGTGCCGAGAGCAAGACGCGGCCCCAGGCATCGATGGGCAAACGCCCCATGCCTCCGGCGACGCAGCTGGTCAGGCCGAGTTTGCTTCGGGGATACAAGAAAAGCAGCACGCGCTCCCCGACGCGGTAGCGCTGGCCGCCTGACCACAGGCCAATCCATTGCGAAATGGTCAGATATTCGCCGGGCGTGGCGCCGCGAATCGCGTTTTCAATATGAAAGGTAATGGCGACCGTCTCTACGGTCTGGTTGCTGGCCGCGGGGTGGCGGGCGATGGCCGTGACAGTGCCGGAAAAAATGGTTCCGGCGGCACGGGTCAGCGTGGTCAGGTCGATCGTTCCCAGCGGCGGAGCGGGCCGGCGAATTCGAGGAGGAAGCGGGTCATCGATTGGCGGTTGCACCACGCGCGGCGAATGGGGCAATGTGAAATCCGGCATGGTGATGGGGTGATTCGACTGGGCGCTCAGCCAAGCCGGCGTCAGAATCAGAATCGAAATCGTGAGCAGACACGAGCCACTTCTCCCAAACATAGGGAGACCTCTAGATGAAACGTCTGCTCGGAGGGGCCGGGGAAATACGACAACCGGGAAACACAACTACCGGGAAACAACTCAGCCTAGTCGCACGCGAACCAGAAAATCTGTGACAGATGTCACAACGGCCTGTGGATTTCGCAGAAAAGTCGTCCCTCAAAAAAAATATTTGACATTTCAACTACACATGTAGTAGTAATGCATACATTCGTAGGAGACGAGATGGCTGGACCGAAACTAGCGAAGCTTGAACTTCAGATCATGGAAACGCTGTGGACGCGAGGGCAGGCTTCCATCCGCGAGATTCAGGAGGCATTCCCGGAAAAAGGGAGGCCGGCGTACACAACTATTCAGACCACGGTGTATCGCCTGGAGGCAAAGAAGGCGTTGCGCCGGGTGAAGAAGGTCGGCAACTTTCATATTTTCGAAGCTGCGGTCTCGCGCGACGCGGCGCAGCGGAAGTTGATCGATGATCTGCTGGCGCTGTTTGGCGGGCGCACGCAGCCGGTGATGGCCCACTTGATCGAGTCTGGGCAACTCACGCTTGAAGATGTGAAGGAAGCCGAGAAAACTCTGCGCAAGCTGGAGAGAAAGGACAAAGCACAATGATCCCGGCAAATCTGTCTGCCATGTGGAGCGAGATCGCACCGGCCTTGGGCAATCACTTGTGGCAGTCGACGGTGTTTGCAGTCGCCGCCGGATTGCTGGCGCTGACTTTACGACAAAATCAGGCGCGGGCGCGCTATTGGGTGTGGCTGGCGGCGTCGGTGAAATTTCTGATTCCGTTTTCGCTGTTGGTTGAGGTTGGCAATCGTTTGACTTGGAGTCACTCCTCGGCGGCAACGAGCCCCGAAGCGTTCCTTGTGATGGAACAAGTGAGTCAGCCCTTCACGCAGGCCGCAAAGCTGATTCCGGGAGCCGCCACGCCGACCATGTTGCAGAGCTTATTCCATTTGCTTCCCCTACTGCTGACGGCGACGTGGGCCGCGGGATGCGTTGTGGTGCTTGCGATGTGGTGCGTGCGCTGGCGGAGGGTTGCGGCCGCTGCGAGGAAGTCAACGCCCTTACATGAGGGCCCCGAAATTGAGGCTCTGCGTCGACTGAATCGCATAGCAGCACTGCGGGCGCCAGTCGAGATGGTCGTGTCGCGGGATTCGCTGGAGCCCGGCATCTTCGGCATTGCCCGGCCGGTATTGATCTGGCCCGAAGGAATTTCCGAGCACCTGGACGACCAGCACCTGGAGGCGGTGATTGCGCACGAATTGTGGCACGTGCGCCGGCACGACAATCTGGCGGCCGCAATCCACATGGTGGTTGAGGCGCTGTTCTGGTTTCATCCGCTGGTTTGGTGGATGGGGGCGCGGCTGGCGGAGGAGCGCGAACAGGCTTGCGATGAAGCGGTGTTGCAACTGGGCAGTGAACGGCATGTCTATGCCGAGAGCATTTTGAAGGTGTGTGAATTTTGTGTGGGGTCGCCGCCCCTGGCTTGCGTCTCTGGGGTTACGGGCGCCGCTTTGAAAAAAAGGATGGTGTACATCATGGACGAGCGAGTTGCACGAAAACTGGATGCCGGCAAAAAGTTATTGCTGAGCGCGGCGGTCTTGTTGGCCTTGGCCATGCCGATCGGCTTTGGCGTGATGAACGCGACGCAGGGACGCGCGCAGGCGCAGGATGACGCGGCGAGCGCGACGGCTACCAAGTTCACGGTCTCGGTGAAGCCCAGCGAACTTTCAACTCCGACGTATGCGGGGAGCGGGGTGCATATGGTAAGGATGATGTATGGGCCGAACGGATTCGAGGCGAGGAATACGAGCTTGCTGATGATTATTCAAGAGGCTTACGGCGTACAGGCCGATCAGATTGCCGGAGCGCCGGAGTTCGTAAAGACTACGGCATACGACATCGAGATAAGAGCGGAAGGGAGCGCGAACAACTCCCAGCCAACGGATCCGCACCTCAGGCAACCCGAAATCCGCAGCCAAGTGCGGGCACTTTTGGCGGAGCGTTTCAAACTGGTGCTGCATCATGAGACGAAGGTGCTGCCACAGTACTTGCTGGAGGTCGGCGAGGACGGCTCGAAACTTCAACCGACCAAGTATGAAGACTCCCCTGATACTGCAGTAGGCCCGGATGGGAAGGGAATCCACCGGATGATGATGCGGCAAGGCGGCAACGGGCAAGTGATGGGCATCGGAGCGCAGAAGTCTTCGATGGCGGAGTTGGCGAGGCAGCTATCCATGCAGTTGGGCGAGAACGTAGTGGATAAGACGGGGCTGACGGGGCAATATGATTTTAGTCTGCAGTGGTCGCAGTCGGCAGGGAACGACTCTCTCCTTACTGCCGTGCAAGAGCAGCTTGGATTGAAGTTAGTCCCACAAGAGGCGCCGACGGATCTGCTGGTCATCGATCATGTGGAAAAAGTGGAGACGGATGCTTCTCTGTAGCTTTCGTGTCAGCGAGGCGGGAAGGAGAGCAAAGCTAACCTTCCCGCGCAGTTTTAGCATCTCGACCTCCGCACCCCATAGCCGCTAACGTAAGCCATATTGTGCCAATCAAAACGTATCCCTACTCGTTAGTCGCTTTCAGATTCTGTTCTTTCATATAGTCGGCAGCGATGTACACTTGCTGCTTTCCGAAGAAATGAACCTGATCTTTATTGAGCCTCCACCCCTTCCGAAGGACCTGCAGTGTTGGCAATTGCCGAATGGTGCCTTTTATATCGACCTTACCCGGCGCCGCTTGGAATTCCTTGGCGGCTTCCAAAGACACCAACATTCGAATTCCTCTTGAGCCCGAGACCACAAACAAGTCAGGCTTCGGCCCCGCTTGCAGGCGCACATCGTTCAAAAACACCATATCGCCGATTTCTGCTGATGGGTTGCCGACCATGAGCGACCCGATTGCGGAGGGGGCACTACTACGTTCAGCGGGTGACAACTCTATATCATTCTCCATGGCCGCGTTGATCGATCGCAGGGCTGCGATCAAGCCAATACTCAATAGCAATGTCGCCAGCACAATTAGCGACACCCGCCAGGCTCTTCGTGTCTCCTTCACTCCCAAATCACCCAAGTATTCAGATGTGTTTATCTCTTCCAGGGTTGGGAAACTAAGTTCAGGTCTACAGACGGTGGATGCCTCATTCAGAACAATCAAGGGCTTTGCCTGTAGTTTTTCTCCAGAATGGCTGCCAACAGAATGACGAGAGCCAGTAGGCGAATGAGATATATCCACGGGCTACCCTCGTTCGGGTGCTCAAAGGACAACAAAATCATTCGATTTATCGCTTCAATCTCGAAAGTTCGGCTATCGCCTGGCCTTGCCGGTTATTCATTGAAACTCACGGCGATGGCACATTAAATGGGTGTTGTGATCTCAGATCAGAACCTGATCAAGGATTTGGCCGACCGCGCGTTTAGCCTCGAGTATGGAATAACGGTGATCCATGGCTCCGGCGAGATCGGTGTTTGCAAATGCGATACGCCCGTATGGCGCACGGCGTATCAACTCGCGGGGTGCAGGTTGACCATCGGTCCCAAAGAAAAACCCAGGTTGTGGACTTAGATAGGCGTGCCCCCAGCGATTCAAGATGATTCCAGCAATGTCTCGCTTGGCGTCGAAGCCGCCACCGCCGAACATCTCGCTAAATTGTTCGCGGACTTGCCGTTCATAATCTCTGAAAGATGTTCCGAGTAGCTCTCCGCGCCCGCGATTGCCTTGTTGTTCAGTTGAAGCTCCGGGATATGAGTACAAAACTTTCAAGCTGAGTACGACCGGGGAGTCTGGACTGATCGTGGGATCTTCAACGCTGGTCAAGGCTAGCTTCCGAACCTCCAAATAATTTCCCAACCCTTCAAACCAACGACAACCGGTCATTCCCATGTTGTATAGAAAGCGCCAATTTCTCACAGCAACGTTAACCATCATGCAGGGCGAGCGGTAAAACTGCCCATAGGCCACGCGCAGTTTCTCGGGGAGATCGTTCACAATGTGCTTCGTAGTCCAACATCCGCCCGCCATTACAACCGAGCGCGCCTTGACTCGATACAGTTTGCCTTGCTTTGCGTAGACGATGGAAACTGAGCTGGCCTCGCTGGCTTTCCCATCGTGCTCGAGATTGACGACTGTGGACGAGAGTCGAATTCTCGCCGGGGCGCCCGCGATGTCCAGGGCTGAAAAGTTGACGCGGTTCCGGCAAACTCCTTCCACGCTGTGCGGACCGTCGATTGCGCCGGGGATCAGACTCTTCACCATCAGTCTTGCAATGGTTGCGTTGCCGCCCGGAAACATCTGGTCGGAACCACCCTCCTCTTCCGGCAAAGGGTGCAGCATTTCAAATGCATAGTCTGAGAATGCGGATAAAGCGTCTGGTCCTAATCCCGAGCCGCCGCCCTCCACAGGCGAAAGAAAGTTGCGAACCGTTTCGCGGCTAAGATTGAACCGTTCCATGTAGTGCTGCTCCAGCGTGATCGAATCGAGGTATCGAGAAATCTCGTCACCTTCCACCTTGGGATGTTCAAACTTCGATCCCGCCGCCGATTCGCTTTTCAGCCAGCGCAGCCATTCGATTCTCGTTGTATCGGAAACGGGAGCACCTTGCAGGTTTTTCCCGCGCGGATCCATCAACCACATTCCGGGGGTCTGGTTGAATCTTGCTCCAAACCAAAACCCATATTGTCCGTGCTCCAGGCCGACTGCTTCATACGGGGTATTGGAAAGAGGGAACTCGGGGTCTCGTCCAGCCCACTTTTGATAGGTCAGCTTCGGAGCTTGTAACCCGATGGAGTCGTAGAACTGTGCAAGAAAGCTGTGCGGATATTGAATCTGGTAGATAGCTGAGCCCTGGTGTGCAATAAGCCGCTTGCCTTCGACCAAGAACTCATTTTGCTTCGCCTCACCGCCGAAAATGGGATGGTTTTCGAGGATCAGACATTTCAGGCCGGGACCGGCTTCACGCTGGAAAAACAGGGCTCCAGCAAGCCCGCTGATTCCGCCGCCGACAATTACGCAGTCATAAATCTCTCCCGTATCAATGATTCCCGCAGGAAGAGAATCGTCCAAGCGATCACGAATCGCATGACCAGCTTGCAAAACATCCCAAGTGTTGCCATTCGCGGTGCCGTATTCTCCGACACCACCATAACCCGTGAAGTTATCATCTTGTTGTGCTAGCAGCTCCGCAGGGGTCATGCCCGCGAGCAAAGCGGATCCGGAAGCCAAAAGAGCGAAGCCGAGAAAGTCACGCCGGGTAATGTTCGTCGTCATACGCAGGATTGGATCCCTCACAAAAGCGGATTTCAAATTTCAAATCATGAGTGCGTGAAATTGTGTGTTGACCGCGCTTTTGCTTTCCGAGTGTACACCGAGCGAAAGGTTCGTAGTTCGGCGCCGCTTCAGAATCCCGGCGGACGGCCTCCCGCCACGCCGATCGCGCTTTCCAGCGTCTGCGCGATTTCGCCATGCCCTCCGCATCGCATTGTAGCGTTTGCGAAGCGGGCCCATTGATCGCTCGCTCACCGTCCGCTCCTTTCGGAATGACAGGGAGTTTTACTTTGGTGCTAGAGCAATGGGACAATGCTGAGATATGCAAAAACCCATTTGTTTTATGTGCCAACTATTGGCGGCGGGAATGTTGTTGCTGGGGATGGCCCCGGCGCAGCAAAGTCCGGCGTCCTCCGCTCAAACGAGTCAACCGGCATCGGGCCAGTCTGCTTCGAAAACTGCTCCTGCCAAGAAGCCGCCGACCACCGCCCACAAGGTGCCGCCACGAGCTACAACTGCTCTCGCGCTGAAGACCCAGAAGGATAAGGCGAGCTACGCGTTGGGCATGAAGATTGGCGGAGATTTGCGCCGGCAGGGCGCGAACGAGTCTGTGGATCCGGCGATCACGGCGCGGGGATTCAAGGACGCACTTTCCGGCAACAAGACGTTGATTACGGAGGACGAGCAGCGTGCTGCTTTGATGCAACTGCAGAACGAGGTTCGCGAGAAGCAGCAGGCGAAGGCGCACGAGGAAGGCGCCACGGCTCGCAAAGAGGGCGACGCATTTCTGGCGGAGAACAAGAGTAAAGAGGGCGTGGTTACGCTGCCTAGCGGACTGCAGTACAAAATCCTGACCGCGGGGGCGGGACCGAAACCTACGGCGACCGACACCGTGACCTGCAATTATCGAGGAACGCTGCTCAACGGTAAGGAATTTGATAGCTCGTACAAACGCGGCCATCCAGAGTCGTTTCCGGTGGGGGGAGTGATCAAGGGTTGGACCGAAGCGCTGCAGTTGATGCCGGTGGGATCGAAGTGGCAGTTATGGATTCCGGCAGATCTGGGATATGGAGATCACGGTGCCGGAAGCGACATCGGGCCGGGAGAGACGTTGGTGTTTGAGGTGGAGTTGCTCTCGATTGGGGAAGCGAAGAAGTAGATGGCTTTCAGCTATCAGCTATTAGCTTTCAGCTAGAACCGGGACACAAATCTAAAAGCCAACATCGGCCACAAGACCTGACACCTGCTAACGTCCAGCACTGTGACCGCATGATTTGTACCGTTTCGGTGTAAGTGGCGCCGCCGTATCCGGGGGCTGTCCGGCGGGCGTTGTCGCTCGCCGCGCCGAGGGCGAGACGCCCTCGGGACAGCCGGCAAGATGCCGGCGCTACTCTTCGTACGCACGATGATCATCATGCGGTCGCGGTACTAAAGCGCGTGGTGCAGGTGTTCTTCGGCGGAGAGGTTGGCGCCGGCGAGCAGCAGGAGGCCGGAGAGGAACGCCCAGAACATCATGCTGACCGAGAGGGCGAAGGGTCCGTAGACCTCCTGAAAATTCAGCCAGGGCAGGGCGAGGATGTAAGCGTACTTCAAAGCTTCGGAAAGCAGTCCCATGATGATGGCCGCGGGCAATACGGCGCGGGCAGGAACTTTGCCGTTGGGCAAGAGCCAATAAATGAGGAAGAAGATGGCGATGCTGGCGGCAATGGCGAAAACCTTCATCATCAGAAATCCCACCAGGCGCACGAAGCCCGTGCCATAGCCGCGCAACAAGAATTCCATGAACGAGACTGGTCCCGCGGTTAACGCGATGGAGAGCAGCGCGAGAACACCGCAGGCAAACGCCAGGCCCAGCGAGATCAATTGATTACCCAGGTAGGAGCGATTGTTCTCGAAGCGCCAGATGCGGTTGAGCGCGACTTCGAGCGGAAGGAATACGCCGGAAGAAGTCACGAGGAGGATAATGAGCGAGGCGACTTGCACGCGTTGGCGGGAATTGACCATCGCGTTGAGGTTACGGATGACGAAATCCTGTCCTGCGGGCAAGTAGTCGCGAAGCAGTTGCAGGACCACGTCGTACATGACGCGGGAGTGGAAGATGCGGCGAATGAGGGTCATCAGCAGGACGACGAAAGGAAAGAAGGAGAGAATTGAATTCGCCGCGACTGAAAAGGCGAAGGTGTGGACTTCGGTGCGCATTAAATATTTAAGCGTGGAGAGAAGCAGAGATTCGGACGGGCGAGGGGAATGGCGTGGGGTACGATGCCGTACGGAATCGGCCTGATGGGGAGCCGGAATAGGTGGGTGGGCCATGAATCAATTCATCGTAGCAGAGGAGGGCGGGGAGGAAAGAAACCCAAGTTTTTGAGGAGGTTACGGGGCTATTTCTTTATCTTTGTTAAAGTTATGGGGATTTCCGGGGAAGAGATCAAAATCCGTGCATGATTCTCACTAATTTTTCTTGCGAATCGATTTAATAGCCCGTATTATCGTCTGCTCATAACCGGGATTTGGTCCGGTGGTGAGACCAATAGGCGGTTGACGTTTGTAGCTGTGGTAGAAACACACCAAATTGCGGGGCTCCAGAAGTTCACGCGGCGGAGAAGCACCGCAGCGGAAACTGAAGGAGTCTTTTCCTTTTGGAGTAATTCTTCCGCAAATCGTAAACGCAACCCAAAGTTCTACCGGCTTCTTTGAGGGGGGCTTCGGCCGACCGAAGCGACGATCGAGGATCCGGAGAACTATTCTTCGCGATTGTGAAAGGAGTTTTTGCCGTGAGAGAGAAAGGAACAGTGAAGTGGTTTAATGGGGCGAAGGGATATGGATTTATCCAGCGCTCCACGGGAGAAGATGTATTCGTGCACTTCTCCGCCATCCAGGAGAACGGTTACCGCACGCTCAACGAAGGTGAAACCGTGGAGTTTGATTTGTTGAAGGGCCCCAAAGGATTCCAAGCGGCGAACGTCGTCCGCGCCTAGACCGCGAACGAATTTTGTGACCCTCCCGTCCCCCAGCGGGAGGGCTTTTTGTTGCGCAAAATAGTGACTGCAAAACACGGCAAGCAGGGCGTCCCAAGCCGGAATTGGCAGTATTGGGGCCATAATTCGTCAAAACTCCCAGTACCGAAGGTGCATCTCAGATTGGGACATTTCCTAGGATCCTTCTGCCACCCCGGTGACCTGTCCTGCCTTATCCAGGCGCGTTATAAGGAGGACTATGGAATTCCCTGCCAAAACCGGCGCGCTGCTGTTACTTGCGTGCGTTGCCGCATTACCGGCGGCATCCGGCCAAGAAGAGCGGGGAACGGCGGGGGAGGCTGGACGCGGGCGGCGCCAGGATGTTGCATGGCAGAAGAGAGTGGCTCGCGCACGGACCGTGACGCGAGCCGAAGGCCAGGAGATTGTGCGGGTGGCGATGCATTCCCGCCATGTGGCGCATTCGCGTTACGATTGCTCGCACTTTGTTCACGGGACCTATCAACGCGCAGGCTTCCCTTATACCTATGCGAGTTCGACTGAGTTGTACGACGGGGACGCTGAGTTCCGGCGGGTGACGCATCCGCAGCCAGGCGATTTGGCGGTGTGGCCTGGACATGCGGGGATCGTGGTGGATCCCGCGCGCCATTCCTTCTTGAGCGTGCTGCACAACGGACCAGGAGTGGACCGCTACGATTCCAAGTACTGGAGACGCCGGGGACGGCCTCGTTTCTTCCGCTATGTGGAAGCGAGTTCGAGGGAAGTTTTATCGAGCTCAGTGAGAAACGCGAGCGGAAGATAGCCCCGCCCGAGATTCCGACGCCCGAGACTCCGAAGACGAACTTGTGGGCGTCAGCCCGCGGTATTTGGTGAACTGCCCTCAGCGTTCAGCGGCGAGCGGAATTTATGCGGCGCGACGCTCGCCCCTCGCCACGTTTACGATGGGCAGTGGAATGCAAACCCGCCTCGACTGCCCTGATTTCTTCTCGGTTGCATCCACCAGAACCATATCGTCGTCCACGATGATAGGCTCGCTGACGAGTTCCAGAATCTCGCCGTAAAGTTTGATCTCGCTGCCAGTGGTATAACCCAATCGCTGTAAGCTTGCTGAAAGAGTGACCTGCGTCGTTGTCATAAGAATGCCTGTGGCCTGCCTCGGCTAACGGTTAAGAATTGATCCTTGTAGACTGTCTACGGTTTGGTCAGACGGACCTCAATACCTTCATTGAACTTCTGTAGTGGAGCGGAACCGTACGGCGTGCTTCGCGCTCTTTAAGACTTTAATGATTTCGCTCCTAGTATTATACAACTCGGAATCGGGAGAAATCGAATGCGTGCGCGAACGGAAGAGATATTTCGCATTTCGCTGTGGCTGGCCTGTGCTGTGCTTGTAATCACATTTGGGGCGCCGGCTCATGCGCAGCTTTTGGCGAGCGGCGATCTTTCTCGGCTGCGTTCAGTTGGAGGGGTGGCGCTTTCGCCCGACAATCGCTACATCGCGTATACCATCACAATGCGCGACCAACCGGGGCGGCCATCTGGACAACTATGGGTGATGGATTTGAGCGCGGAGAAGAGCGTGCGCCTGGGCGGCGATAAGCCGGCGGGAGGTCCGCTCTGGTCGAACGATGGCAAGTGGATCGCATTTCGCGGCGCTGACGGTGACAAGCATGGGCTGATAATAGCGCATCCCGACGGCAGCGACACGACGTTTCTGGCAGAGCTAGCGGGAACGAATTCGCCGCTGCCGGGAACGGGGAAAGATTTCACGTGGTCGCCGGATGGAAAACAGATTGCTTTCGTGTCGTCGACAGCGGGCGAGGGCGCGGCCGAGGCCAGCGGCGATCCCAGGGTGATCACGCGCTATCTATATAAGCCCGATGCGGGAGAAGGCATGACGCGGTTCAACGACAATCAGAGGCTGCACATTTTCGTGGTCGACATCGCATCGAAGCAGGTGCGGCAGCTGACGCAAGGAAATTTTGATGAGCATTCGATCGACTGGTCGCCCGACGGAAAGCAGTTGGTGTTCGCCTCCAACCGGGAGCCGAATCAAGATGAGTTCTTCAATTACGATCTGTTCACGCTGCAACTTTCGGATAACAGCATTCACCGGCTGACGGCGACGGAGTTCAATGAATACGATCGGCTGTGGTCACCGGATGGGAAATTCATTGTGTATCGCGGCACGCGGCGCGGGCTGACCGACCGCGAAACCACGATGGAAGACACACACGTGTGGATGATGAACGCCGATGGCAGCAACCGGCGGGAGATTGGAAGCGTGATCGACAATCGCCAGGGCTCGCCGCAGTGGGAGCCGGACGGCAGCAGCGCTTATTTCCCGGTGCAAGAACGGGGTAGTTATCACTTGGTCCGTCTGTCTGTTTCGGGCGGGCAGCCGGAGTATGTGGTCAATGACGTGGGCGGCGTTGGGGCGTTTTCAGTCGGCAGGAAGGGAGCGCTGGCCTACAGTTTTTTCACGCCGAAGGATGCAGGCGAGCTGTATTACAAAGCTGGCGGGTCCGCCGCGCGCAAGCTCACGGACCTGAACCACGAGTTGCTTGCAGGGAAGTCGATTGCAGATGTGGAATCTTTTACTTTTCTCAGCAACGACAATCGATTTGAGGTGGAAGCGTTTCTGACGAAGCCGGTGGGAATGACGGCGACGTCGAAGCATCCGCTGATTGTGGTGATTCATGGTGGGCCGCATGGGCAGAATGGGCCTGCCTTCAACTTCAAGAATCAGGTGTATGCGGCGCACGGGTATGCCGTGCTGAATGTGAATTATCGCGGGTCGACAGGGTACGGGCAGAAATTCGCCGACGCGGTTTTTGGCGATCAGGACGGCAACGAAGGGCAGGACGTTCTGTATGGCGTGAGTGCGGCGGTGCGACGCTATTTGTGGATCGATCGCGAGCGGCTGGGAATTGAGGGAGTAAGTTATGGCGGCCAGTTGACCGACTGGCTGATCACGCAGACCAATGAGTTCAAGGCGGCGATTCCGACAGCGGGGATTGCGAACCTGGTCAGCTACAACTACATGACCTATTACAACCAGTATGAGGAGATGGAGTTTGGGCAATTCCTGCACCAGGGAAACTTGATGGATGTGGCGTGGGAGCGTTCGGCGCTGAAGCACATTGCGGCGGCGCATACGCCGACGCTGATTCTTCACGGCGAGAATGACAATGATGTGCCGATCGCCGAGGCAGAGCAGTTTTTTATTGCGCTCAAGGACGTCGGGGTGGAGACGGTGTTCTGCCGTTATCCGCGCGAAGGGCATGGGCTGTCCGAGGTGAAACATCAGATCGACGCGATGGACCGTTCGATCGAGTGGTATGAGAAACATTTTCCGAAGGCGGGGGCGGAAGGCGTGACGAATGTGCAGCCTTAGGCACGGGAGTCGGGAATGCGGGCGCAAGTCTGTTACCTGTGCGTCGCGGCAAATCAACCAGGGCGCGCAGCATCGCCGCCCACCCTTGCAAACCCGCAAGAGCCTGCCATGAGGTAAGTCGAAGGGATGGCGCACCCTCTGGGGGAATAGCGTACACAGAAATCAAAGGCGGGCCACCCGCCCAGGCGCAGTCTACGAGGCCGTCACACTCCTACCTGCCTTGGCCAACTGCATCTGGAGACCCAGACTGACTAGGTAGGCTCCAATAATGAGAAACATTAGGTTTTGGTTGCCTATGATCATGCTGAGGTACTCACTGAATCCGCCGATCACAGCTCCGATAAGGTTTGCCCCGAAGTAAGAGGATGGGTTCAACGCTTGCCGGAAGGTCGTGGAGAAGATCAGGCCGGCAAAAAAGATGGGTAGGGGCACAACGAGAAGAGACCACAGTAATCGCTGGTCGAAACTTAACGCGAGAATCGAGTCACGCTTAACGAAGTAGAGTACCAGCAGGGTGACAATCAGGGGCGCATAGAGCCACATCCCGAAACCGCTCATGCGCATGGCCACCAGGTTGGCAGCCAAGACCATCAGAAGAACACCCGTAACAACCACCAGGGTCACAAACCAGGTGGTGCCAAAGTAGAGGGAACAGTCGGAAATGCTCTTCGTCTCCAGCAGCAGAAAGCCCAACCCGAGAAACAGAAAGTGGCTATCGTCCATGCCAAACCCTCGACCTCGCAGCATGAACACCGCCGGTATCGTGATGGCTAGCAGAATTCCAATCACGATCAGGTAGTCTGCGGGAACGGTCTT
Organism: uncultured Acidobacteriaceae bacterium; assembly: GCA_963708335.1. Classification (GTDB taxonomy): domain Bacteria; phylum Acidobacteriota; class Terriglobia; order Terriglobales; family Acidobacteriaceae; genus Sulfotelmatobacter. The sequence continues at coordinate 2,718,060 of OY970205.1, forward strand.
TCGAGCGAGATAAAGGAAGGGCCAGTCGTCGGTAGGAGCGACGGCATCGGACAAATCGTCTGGGAATGCGGTCCGCACGAACCGACCATACTGCGAAGGCAGGTCCGGGTGCTGACCTCGGAAGGCGCAGATCACCACCTGTCCCTGACTTTCATACAGCACCGGAGTCTGGTTCGTGGCCAGCGCAACCATTCGCACTAGCTTGCGGGCGAGCCAATCGTGCCCAGCCATGAAAGAAATGGATAATACTCCGTTGTCGTTTAGCAACCGGAAGGCCGACTGCATACTCTGCACGGTGTAGATATAACCATCTAAGCGGATATTCGCCATCGAGCTGAACAGTGTTTGAGAGTCTAGAAAACCGAAGACGACCATGTCGTATCCACCGTTAGAGCGCCGCAGAAAAGCGCGGGCATCCTCTACGTGGACGCGAATTTTCGGATTCTCATAAATTCCCGAAGCATTAAATCGGTTCGACAACTTCACTAACATCGCGTCGATTTCCACCGCATCGACCTGTTCGGCTCCATTGAGCAGCGCAATCTGTGTGTCCGTGCCTCCTCCCGCTCCTAACATGAGCACACGTCGGTGGGACGAAGCCAGCGCGTACGGCAGGTCGTATTGCAATCTCGCATTCAGAACCTCGGCTCTTTTCTGGGACGAATACCGGTTCGGGTCAAAGGTGCCGTCGCTCTGAAGAAAATAGTGATTTACCCTCACATCGTAGATAGGCGGATCCTGCATCGTCCGCAATCCCGGTTCTGGCTCTCGTACGGGAGTATTCCCGTGCTTATCACCCTGCAAGACCACGACGATGTAGTAGTACGGTGACCAGATTGCGCTGGAAGCAACGGAAAAATATACTCCGGCGATCGTCAAAGCCAGGATCGGGATTGCCCGCAACCACTGTCTCTGCGGAAGAAGCAGAGTTATCGCGGAAGCTACCAAACCCATTCCCAGTGTCGGCGAAAAGTGCTTCAATGAAAAAAGCCCGAAGCATAGAGTCCCTGCAAGGCTGCCGCCCAAATCCCAGGAGTAGGCCATTAAAGGCGCCAGATTTTCAAAGAGCGATCCGATCCGCTGACCTAGCGGTACGAAGACAATCGCGTTGCTGACGAAAACACCCACCAGACTTACATACCGCACGAGTTGAGGTGCAGGTGTGTAAAACCGGTGCTCCGAAGCCGAAGTCGGCAGCGTGATGAAATGGGCAATCAACAGCCACACCACATTGATCAGCAGCAGAACTGGCAGCCATTCAAATAGCGACTTTCTTTTTTGACCGAGAATCGCTCCAATACCTAGACCGAGGAAAGAACTGATCAATATCAGATTGGCATAGTAAGCGATGAGTCTTACGACCGCGGGGGCCCAGCGAATCATCATCAGTTCGACAAAGAGAGCCAGGAACGACAGACAGAACAACTCCAGCCCTCGCCGCCGTCGGATATCCGAATCCGTCGCTTGAGACAAGGGCAGGGTAGGTGATTCGGTCAATTCCATGCAGGGCTCTCCTCGGCATGCCCAGAACGCGGCGCTGATTTAATGGCAAAAGTTGATCATTATAAATCCCAAGAGAAAGGGGAATGTGGGGGTGGCCGACCTTGAATCTTGTCGGCATGACAAGCTACCACGTGGCATGAGATTTGTTATCGCAAATTGGTTAGCGAACTTCCAGCGAGACCAGGTCGCCGTTTTTCGCGCCGAGGGGTTTGTAGTTGACGGTGACTTGGCGGTCGCGCCAGTCGCAGGAAAAATCGTCGGCGCCAATCAAAACCATGGATTTGTAATTGGCGGTGCGCAGTTTCAGGGTGGCTGTTTCTGCGCTCACGGTGAGGATGGCGGCCGGGGCCTGCGAGCAGTCGACCGCGACCAGACGGCCTTTTAGGAACTTCATAGGACGTTTGTCTTCGGGGGAGTCGGGTTGGTCTGCATGCTCGGCGGCTTCGCGCTTGGCTTCGTCTTCATCCAGCACATCAAAGGGCGATTTCTGGGGAGAGAGTTGGGGCTGGGTGATCGCACCCGCTTTCACGGGAATGCCGTACTTGCGCTCGGTTCCGGCTTGCTCGATCAAGTCGCGGGCGCGGGCCGCAATCTGGGGATTGCTGCCGGACTTGAGGCGGTCGAGCAGGGCGTTGGCTGCGTCCCATTTCTTGCTGGCTACATAAATCTGCGCCAGATGAAACTCGTAGAGTTCGTTGCGCGGGCTGAGGCCGATGGCGGCGCGCTCGGCTTGCAGCGCGGCGGCAGGGCCTCCACCGGCATTGCGAGCGACGGCAAGCAGATCGTAAGCGGAGGCGAATTCCGGATACCACTCAAGGACGGAGCGCAAGTCGAGCATCATGTTCGCCAGACCTTGAATGTCGGTATGTCCGGCTTCGGCGCTGCGATAGCGCAGGACGGAAACGTAGTAGCGCAGCCACATGTCGCGCGGATTGAGGGCGGAGGCGTCCCTGATTTCGTTCGCGGCGTCGGGGAATTCGCCGTGCTGAATGTGATCCCAGGCGAGAATGCGATGGGCGAGGGCGTTGCCGATGGCGTTCGTTGGCAGCTGATCGGAATCGAAATCGTCTTTAGCGCTCTTGGCTTCCTGCTTGGCTTCGGCTTTTTTGTCGGCGGCGGTGGGCGCTTCGGCCAAGTCGTGCAAAGTTTTCAGGCCGGCTTCGCGGCGCTCGGGGACGCGGGTTTGCAGTTCGGCGTACATGGCGCGGGCGTCGGCCTCGATCAACGGCTTGGAGGTGATCGTGGAATCGTCAGGACCAACGGGAACCGGGAAGCGGTAAGCCTGGCCGGGCTGGGGGGTGGCACCGGTTTGACGGGGAGCGTCGAGTGCGGTGATCTGCGCACTCTGACTATGAAAATAATCTTTCACCGCTTTTTCGAGTTGATCGGCAGTCATGCCGAAGGCTTGCTGGATGGCTTCTTCGACAGGAAGGTGCTGGTTCAGAACGAGTCCGAAGTAGGTTCCAGTTTCGGGCAGCTTTTGTTCATGGAGCAGATAGTGGATGACGATCCAGGATTCGGCGTAGTAGAGCGTGTGGTGCGAGCCTTCGTTACTGCCGGAGGCGTCGTGCTTTAGGGTGAACAGGTCGGGCAGCGCCAGCCAGACTTGGGCGTCAAGCAGATCGGAGAGTAATTTGGGATGCGCATTGGCGGATGCCCCCTCAGTTGAGTAGCGAAGTTCGGGATCGGCGCCGAGTTCGACTTGCTTGTTGTCGAGTCGAATTGAGCTGAAATATTCGGCAAGGCCTTCGTCGAACCATCCCTGGGCGGGGGGATAGTTATAGCTCAAGAGCATGGTGGCGAATTCGTGGGCGACGTCGTGCCAGGATTCGTCTACGGAAAGATTGAGCGCGATGAAATCCTGATCGTCGCCGGGGAGAAAGAATCCGGGAGCGGTGATGGGCTGGCCGTGGTACAAGGGCGCGGCCTGATAGTAGGACTTGTCATTGTTGAAGGCGAAGATGGTGAGTGGGACGGACTGGTTGAGGCGGTCTTTTCCCAGCAGGGTGGCGAAGACGGCACGCATCTGCTCGAAGCGGAGGGCGACCTCGCGGCCTTTTTTCTCGCCGGCATCGGTGATGACGGTGTAGTGAACGGAATGGACCTCGAGCCAGGGAGAAGGTTCGGCGGCGTGGACAGAGAAACAGACAGCCAACGCGAACAGAGCGACAGACAGCGAGATGGAGCGGCAGCGGGGCATGTGCCGGCGAGGAGAATTGCTCTTCAGGGAAATGCTATCACGGTGGGTTGAGCGAGTGGCGGACTCCGTCTCGCCGTTATAATCCGGGGGTGTTGAGTTGCGTAGAAAATCGAATTTCTATTCTGTTGTTCGCTATTGTCCTGCTGGCCGTTCATGCGTGGATTCAGGAAATTCAGCAGACGGGAGCAGGGGCGGGGGAACGGACCGTCCGGACTTGGCGGGAATGCCGCACTTCTCTACGAGCCGACCGTCGCGCGACGACTATTTCGGGATGGGCACGAACAATCCTTCGTTCTTCAATATTCCGATCAACGTTCCGGGCGGGACGGGGCCGAATCATGGGCGGTTTGGCACGCTGGGGCGCGACACGTTTCGGGGGCCCGCGTACCACGATTTCGATTTTGCGCTGATCAAGGACACGCCGTTCGGACATCGCGGCAATGGGGAGCTGGGGACGCTGGAGTTTCGCGCAGAGTTTTTCAATCTATTCAACATCGTGAATTTCGGGCTGCCCTCGAACATTTTGCGCGGCAGCGGATTTGGGATTATCAGCAAGACGGCGGGGACGTCGCGGCAGATTCAGTTTTCGCTGAAGGTGATTTACTAAGCAGCGCGACAGATGTAAAGAAGTGTAACGAATCGGGCTCGAGGCGCACTAGTAAACAGAAGGCGGCGTGACGCTTTACACATCACGCACGGTTGAGGTTGCCATGTTTGCCCGCAAAGTTACAGCTAAATTGAAGCCGAAATCGCTCTCGCAGTTTACGAATCTTATGGACTATAAGATTCTTCCCTGGTTGCGAAAGCAAGAAGGTTTTCTGGATCTCATCACGCTGGCTGCCCCAGGTGGGGCAGAAGTCACAACCATCAGCTTCTGGGATCGGCAGGCGGACGCGGATGCCTACCACACCAGCGGTTATCCCGAAGTGGTGGACGTTCTGGAAAAAATATTGGATGGGTGTCCGTACGTTAAGACGTTCGATGTTGTCAGTTCAACGTTTCAAAGGACGTCGTCCGCGAGAGCATCCGAGGCGGAACATCTCCACGGACGATCTGTCGAAGGCCCATTTGATGCGCGGGCCGGTTTGGATGTTTAGGCGACCTTCAGTCGCTGTTGAACTTTTCGCAGGGCGGATTCCTGAAGCGCCTGATGGCGGTCAGGCCGCCCGGGCTCGCACCCGCGTCGAGCGGGCAGGATAAGGTCGAGTGAGTTCGCCTAGCAAAGTAATTAGGGCGCCTTGCATGCGGAAGAATTTCTTCTCTTCATCGCCGGCGAACGACAGCGACTCGGGCATAGCGGCGACCATTGCAGCCAGGCCGTAATCTATTTCACGGTGGGTCTGGAAGTCGATGAACTTTCTGGCGCCACCGGGATAGTCGGTAAGCAGCATGACCGCGAGTTCGGCGCCGCCGCAAACGAGAGAGGCCACGGCCGCGCGCCGGTTGCGGCGCCAGAACCATGCGGTCGATCCCAGGAAGAGTCCTACGGTGGCGTAGTCGATCAGGGCATGGGCCTTGGGCGTGACCATGCGGGGAATCGGTTTGGCGACAATCTTGGTTAACTTATTCAGCATTGCCATGGAAAACTCCTATCTATCTTCTTCTTCCTTATCGGCGCTCCAGCCGCCACCGGCCAGGACGCTGCAGAAAGCGAGCGCAGTTCTGGCAGAGAAACGGGTACGAAGGGTCACAAATCACTCCCGTAAAGTCTTGACGGAGTATGCGTAAAAAAAACCTAAACTGATGCGCGAGGCGTCCCTATCCGGTGCATGCTGTAACTGCACACAGAACATGCCTGAGGCGTCGGTCGCGTATGGGTGACGGCCTGACGACTGGTACGTCCAACAGATGAAAACTGAAGTTGGCAGGGGATCTCCGGCCATGCGAAGAGTGAATGTTCTGGCGATTGTGCTGGTGGCAGCCTATTCCGCCGCGCAAGATTCTCCCGCGCAATCTGTACAGGAGCCATTAACGGCGGACACCATCATGGCCCGCGTGGCTGCGAATCAGGACCGCAGCGATGCTCTACGAAAGCAGTACGTCTATTGCCAGCACATACACATTGTCACCCATCGATCGAACGGCAAAGTACTGCGCGAGGAGTCGGCCGACTATGACGTGGTCCCAGGCCCGGACGAAACCAAGAAAGAACTCAAACTGCTCACTGGACGCTACTGGAACAAAGGAAAGTACGAGACCTTTCAAGGGCAGCCCGTCCCCGAAACCGGCAGTCTCGATGGAGGGCTGATCGAGGGATTTCGCGATGATCTGTTGAACGAGAAGACGAAGGACGGGATGGCGAACGACCTGTTTCCCCTGACCAGCGAAGAGCAGAAAGCCTACGAGTTCAAGCTGCTGGGGAGCGGGGTGGAAGATGGGCGCAGCGTGTATCACATCGCGTTTCGGCCGAAGGATCGTGAAGAGATCACGTGGGCGGGCGAGGCCTACATCGACGCTGCGGAGTTCGAGCCGGTGCGGGTGTTTACCAAGCTGTCGCGGCGCATCCCGCTGGGGGTGCGGATCTTTCTGGGCACCGATTTACCGGGAATCGGATTTAACGTGGTGTACAAACGGCAAGAGGATGGGGTCTGGTTTCCTGCTACTTTCGGGACGGAATTCAGGATTCACGCAGTATTCTTCATCAACCGCCAAGTGACCATCGCGCTGGAGAATTCGCGCTTCGAGCACACGCATGTGGAGAGCCGGATGAAAGTGGTGGGGCCAGTGGAGTAAGGGCCACTTCTTATGCGTTGAACAGTCGCTTCGGATTGAAAAGTTGAAGTTCCAGTTCGCTTAGGCGCTTCTGCCTGATTTCGTAGGCGGTACGTTCTTCGAACGTCAAACCGCCAAAGATCCGGTCATGCCGCGCTTTCGCCTGTTCCTGGCGAAGACGCAACATCTCGGCTTCTAGCGATTCGTTGGGCATTTGAGCTGGCCGGAATACTCTGAACTGCGCCCCAGAAGGGGTCGCCGCAAAATCCGGCGCTACTTTCGTTGAGGGAAATATAGGGGACCAATGTACGTCATCGAACGTTGGTTTGTCCAGCGACGTATAGAGAGAGATTTCGGACAAAAGCAACGGAGCTACGCTCCTGGACAGCCGAGGCGGCTGTCGCCACAAAACCCATTAGTCGCCGCTGGCGTGGTTTTGTGTGGGGACTAAGACCAGGCGCGGACGAGCGGGTCGGGGAAGAGGTTGGGAGGCTGGGCCGAAGGTGTGCAGGATGGCGAGAACCGCGGCATAAGCGGCGACGACGCCGAGCCCAACTGAGGCGATGACGGTAGCGAAGAGGATGAGCGGCATAATCAACGAAATCACGGCAACCAACCTTTGACGAAGGGCTGTTATCAGATGCACGGCCCGAGAATCCGTATACCTAGTTTTCTTTGCCCTTCCAGCAGCGCGAACCACCAATTTAACCGCGTTGACGCTCCGCGCTGTTGACGACTAAGATACGGAGTAGAGCTGTGTATTCCTACTTTGGAACAATTCTGGGCACCTGTCGACATTACGGAAGGGACATAACCCCCCGGCCATGACGGCGATTACCAAGATTTCTGTCCGGGGCGCCCGGCAGCATAATCTTAAAAACATTGACGTTGAGATCCCTCGCAACACGCTGACGGTGGTTACCGGGCTGAGCGGGTCGGGGAAATCGTCGCTCGCCTTCGACACGATTTATGCCGAGGGGCAGCGCCGCTATGTGGAGACGCTTTCGGCCTATGCGCGACAGTTTCTGGACCAGATGGAACGGCCCGATGTGGATGCAATCGATGGACTTAGCCCATCCATCTCGATCGAGCAGAAGACCACCAGCCGAAGCCCGCGGTCGACCGTGGGAACGATCACTGAAATCTACGATTATCTTCGCCTGCTGTTCGCTTCAATCGGAGTGCCGCATTGTCCTAAGTGCGGGCGCGCCATCAGTCGGCAAACCGCAGACCAGATCGTGCAGCGTGTGATGGCACTGAGCCCAGAGGACCGCGTGATGGTGATGGCGCCGATCGTTCGCGGGCGCAAGGGCGAATTCAAAAAAGAGATGGAGACGCTGGTCAAACATGGCTACACGCGGGCGCGCATTGACGGCGAACTCGTCAGCCTGGATGACGATGTGGCCGGCGTCGTTAATCTCGACAAGCGGAAAAATCACACGATTGAAGTGGTGATCGATCGTCTGCTGGTGAAGCCGGGGATTGAACATCGACTGGAAATGTCGGTGGGCCTGGCAATGAAGCTGGCCGGCGGGCTGGTGCAGGTTGCGGTGGTGGGCGGCGAGGAACAACTTTATTCGGAGAAGCTGGCGTGTCCGGATTGCGGCATTAGCGTGCCGCAACTCGAGCCGCGATCGTTTTCATTTAACAGCATGTATGGAGCGTGTCCGGAGTGTCACGGGCTGGGCAGCAAGTACGATTTCGATCCGGCAAAGGTGATCACAGACTGGTCGAAGCCGTTGCTGGAAGGCGGGTTGGGGCCGGGATCGGCGTCGCAGAATTTGATTCACATGCTGCAGATTTCGTCGGCGGCGTATGGGATCAATTTGAGCACGCCGTTTGAAAAGCTGCCGGAGAAGACCCAGGATTTTCTGCTGAACGGCGAACCGGGGCGCGGGGGGAAGACTGGATTTCACGGAATTTTTGGATATCTGAAACAGAATCTGGAGGAGTCGACCTCCGAGGGATACCGCGATTGGTTGATGGACCACATGTCGGCGACCGAGTGTCCGGCGTGCCACGGGAAGCGGCTGCGGCCGGAGAGCCTGGCGGTCAAGATGAATGGGATTTCAATTGCCGACTTCACTGCGATGCCGGTGGAGCGGGCCTTGGCGGTAGCGACGGGAATCAAGCTCGCAGGGCGCGAGGCGGCGATCGCCGGACGCGTCATGCACGAGATTGTCGAGCGGCTGCAGTTTTTGAATGCGGTGGGTTTGGGATACATCTCGCTGGACCGGTCGGCTGCAACCTTGTCGGGCGGCGAGGGACAACGTATTCGGCTGGCGACGCAGATTGGATCGAAACTACGCGGCGTGTTGTATGTGCTGGATGAACCGTCGATTGGGTTGCATCATCGCGACAATGGGCGACTGCTGACTGCGCTGGAAAATTTGCGCGACTTGGGCAATACGGTGCTGGTCGTGGAGCACGATGAAGAGACGATCCGGCGCGCGGATTATGTAGTGGATCTGGGGCCGGGCGCGGGGCGTCACGGTGGGAGCCTGGTGGCGCATGGGACGCCGGAAGAGATCATGAACGATCCGAATTCGCTGACGGGGGCCTACATTTCCGGGCGAACGTCGATTGCGATGCGGCCGGAACGGCGGCAGGCGAATGGGGTGGCGCTGACGGTTCTGGGCGCGAAGGAAAACAATCTCAAAAATCTCGACGTAACGTTTCCGCTCGGCGTGATGACAGTGGTGACCGGCGTTTCGGGCTCGGGAAAATCGACGCTGGTAAACGACATTCTGTATCGGGCGCTGGCGCGGCAACTTTACCGGTCGCGCGAGAAGGCGGGCGAGCATAAGGCGATTTCGGGCGCGGAGAATATTGACAAGGTGATTCGCATCGACCAGTCGCCGATCGGGCGAACGCCGCGGTCGAATCCGGCGACGTATACGGGAGTGTTCACGCAGATTCGCGATTTCTATGCGATGTTGCCGGAGTCGCGTGAGCGCGGCTACAAGGCAGGACGATTTTCGTTCAACGTGTCGGGTGGGCGGTGCGAAGCCTGCCAGGGCGAGGGGCAGCGGCGCATTGAGATGAATTTTCTGCCCGACGTGTATGTGCTGTGCGAAGTGTGCGGCGGGCGGCGCTACAACCACGAAACGCTGGCCGTGAAGTACAACGGATATTCGATTGCCGATTTGCTGGAGATGCCGGTCTCCGACGCATTGCCGATTCTGGAGAACATTCCACAGGTGAAGCAGAAGCTGCAAACGCTGGTCGATGTGGGGCTGGGATACATTCATTTGGGGCAGTCGGCGGTGACGCTGTCGGGCGGCGAGGCGCAGCGCATCAAACTGGCGCGCGAGTTGAGCAAGCGGCAGACAGGGAAAACGCTGTACCTGCTCGACGAACCGACGACGGGGCTGCACTTCGACGATGTAAAGAAGTTGCTCGACGTGCTGCACCGGTTGACCGACCTGGGGAACTCGATCATCATCATCGAACATAATCTGGACGTGATTCGGAACGCGGATTGGATCATCGATCTGGGGCCTGAAGGCGGAGAAGACGGCGGACGCTTGGTGGCGCAGGGAACTCCCGAGACGGTGGCGCGGGTGAAGAAGTCGTATACGGGACAGGCGTTAGCGGGGTACTTTGGGAAGAAGACAGTTCTCAGTTCTCAGTTGTCAGTTCTCAGTTGAAGGATTTTCTTTGTCATCTCCTGACAATCCGCAATTTGAGCCGCCGGTTGGGGCTGAGGCGCCCACGCCGACGCCTGCTCTGAGCGCGCCTGATCCGTTTGGGACCGCGATGCTTCCGCCGGTTCCGACAGCGCCGCCTCCCGTAGAGAATCCCGTGTGGAATGGGTGGGACGTGCTGCTGATCGCGGGGCTGACCGTGGTCACCATGGTTGTGTTTCAGTTGGCGGTGCTGCTGGCGGCGCACTTCATTTGGTATCCGCACGAGAGCTTGGCCGATGTCTCGAAGAAGCCGATCCTGCTGATTGTTTCGCAGGTTCTGATCTACATTCCGGTGGCGTTGTGCATGGTGGGGCTGGTCGAAGGAAAGTATCACGTGCGTTTCTGGCGCGCGATCCAGTGGAACTGGCCGCGGGCGGAGTGGAGGCTGATGGCGCTGGGAGCGGCGATGTTCTTCGTGCTCAGCCTGCTGCAGAACCTGTTGCCCATGCCGCAAGACACGCCGTTTGAGCACTTGTTCGATCGTCCGCGCGACGCGTATTTGTTGTCGCTGATTGCAATCACTCTAGGCCCGCTGATGGAGGAACTGTTCTTTCGCGGGTTCCTGTATCCGGTGCTGGCGCGGCGGATGGGCGTGGCGTGGGGCATCGCGCTCACCGCGCTGCCCTTCGGGTTGATTCATCTTCCGCAGTATGGATGGGCATGGGGCGCGGCGCTGGTAATCTTTCTGGTGGGCGTGGTGTGCGGCGCAGTGCGGGCAGTGACGCGCTCGGTGGGAGCGAGTTTCCTGGTGCATGCGGGGTTTAATGGAACGCAGATGCTGATTGCCTTGGTGATGACGCATGGTTTCAAGCACATGCCGAAGGCTTTGGAGTTTTGCCTGCGCTGATTCCCGAATCCGTAACGCCAAGATTCTGATCTTCTAATTTCGCCCGTGCGTGGCAGCAAGGGCGCTGGGTTTGCCGTATAGTATCGTCACTGTCCCTGGGGAAGTAGGATGAATCAGCCGGAAGTGCCAAACCAGAATCGGGAATCAGATGCGCCGAAAACGGTGGCTGAGACGCTCTTGTCTGCGAGCGTGCTGGAAGCCATTCCAGACGCGGTGGCGGCGGTGAACCAGCAAGGCGTCATCATCCAGGTCAATTCCCAGACAGAAAAACTATTTGGTTACACGCGCAGCGAGTTGATTGGCCAGAAGATCGAGATGCTGGTGCCCGAGCGTCAGCGTCCGCAGCACGACCAACATCGCGATCAGTTTCATCGGCAACCTAAGATTCGCCGCATGGGTTCAGGGCTGGATCTTTCTGGGTGTCGCCGGGACGGATCTGAGGTTCCGGTGGAGATCAGCCTGAGCCCGGTGGCGACGGCGGACGGACTCATAGTGTTAAGCGTGATCCGCGACATCAGCGATCGCAAGCGCATTGAAGACGAACTGCGCCGCGCCAACGAGGAACTGGATCGCAGAAAGACCCGCGAGCTGCGGGACTCGCAGAACCGGCTGGCGCTGATCGTCGATTCCTCACAGGATGCGATTATCGGCAAGACTCTCGACGGCATTGTCACCCACTGGAATAAAGGCGCGGAGCACATCTACGGATATACGGCGGCGGAGATGATTGGACGTCCGATCTCGGTGCTGGCTCCCAAAGAGCGGCAAGACGAGATTCCGGCGATCCTGGAGAAGATTCGTCGCGGAGAGCGAGTTGAATACTTCGAATCGGTGCGGGTCACCAAAGACAAGCGAGTTCTTAACGTTTCGATTTCTGTTTCGCCCATTCACGATGCTGAAGGGAAAGTGGTGGGAGCGTCGACCATCGCGCGCAACATCTCGGCGCAGAAAAAAATTGAAGATCAGCTGCGACAATCGCAAAAAATGGAGGCTGTGGGACGGCTGGCGGGCGGAGTGGCGCACGACTTCAACAACCTGTTGGGCATTGTGACGGCGTGTTCGGAGTTGCTGCGAAATCGAGTGGACGACGCAAGCTTCGAGTATCTCGACAATATTCGCGAGGCGGCGAAGCGAGGCTCGTCCCTGACACGGCAGCTGCTGGCATTCAGCCGGAGACAGCCAGTGCAGACGCAAATGCTGGATCTGAACGACCGGCTGAGAGAAGTGAGCAAGCTGTTGCGTCCACTGATGGGCGAAGATGTGGAGATTGTGCTTTTGCCGCGACCGGGAACCGCGATTGTCGAGGCCGACCCGAGCCAACTCGACCAGATCGTCATGAACCTGGCAGTCAACTCGCGCGACGCCATGGCGCGAGGCGGGAAGCTGATTCTGGAGACCGGGGAATTTGATTGTGACGATGCGTTTTCCCGGGAACATCCAACCATGGCTCCGGGCCGCTACGTGTTGCTGGCGGTTAGCGACAGCGGAATGGGCATGGATGAGCCCACGCGCTCTCGTGTGTTTGAGCCCTTTTTTACCACGAAAGAAATCGGCAAGGGAACGGGGCTTGGGCTGGCGACGGTCTATGGCATCGTCAAGCAGAATGGGGGACACATTCTCGTGTACAGCGAACTTGGGCACGGGACCACGTTCAAAATCTATTTGCCGAGCGCGGCGCACAAGCTAGGGACGGAGCCGGAGAGTCACGCGGAAGCCCTGCCGCCGAGACGCGAGAATGTGGAAGTTCTGCTGGTCGAGGACGACGCCATCATGCGGCAGATGACGCGCAGGATGCTGGAGGAGCATGGCTATCGCGTGCTGGAGGCGGAAGACGGGAAGTCCGCGCTGAAGGTGATCGGAGCAGACCATGCCAAGATTGACCTGGTGCTCACCGATGTGGTGATGAAGGGAATGAATGGTCCGGAGCTGGTGCTGCGGTTGATCGAGTCGCATCCGGCGATGAAGGTCGTGTACATGTCGGGATACACCGGAGAGCAAGTGGCGAACCAGGGAATCGATAGCGGGATCCGGTTGTTGGAAAAGCCATTCACGAGGGCTGAGTTGCTGAAGACGATGGATGACATGCTGGGGTAAAACCTTTACAAAGTTTTCCTCCCGTCTGCCCTCTGGCACGCGGTTGTCAGCGTCGCTCTTGACTCGGGTTGAATCGCTGGCAGGGCCCGGTTTGCCCGGGACTCATTCTTCTGCGATACTCGGGGCGTTATGAAAGGCAATCCTAAAGTTCTAACTGAGCTGAATAAAGCATTGCGCGAAGAGCTGACGGCGATCAACCAGTATTTTCTACATGCGGAAATGTGCGAGAACTGGGGATATCACAAGCTCTCCGAATTCATCAAGAAACAATCCATCGGCGAAATGAAGCACGCCGAAGTGCTGATTGAGAGGATTCTGTTTCTGGATGGCAGCCCGTCGATGCAACCGCTGGAGTTGACGGTCGGCGGCACGGTCAAGGCGATGATCGAGAGCGATCTGGCGCTGGAGATTGGGGCGGTGAAGCAGTATAACGACGCTGTGGCGATCGCCACCAAAGAGGGCGACAACGGATCGCGCGATCTGCTGGTCACCCTGCTGAAGGACGAAGAAGACCATGTGGACTTTCTCGAAGCCCAGATGCACTTGATCAAAGAGCTCGGATATGAGCGCTATTTGGCGCAGCAGATGGGAGACGACGAAGAAGAATAGTGTGGCGCGGGCACTCCTGCCCGCGGAATCTAACCACAAGGACAGAGTTGTCTTTCTTACACTGATCTAGCTTTTCTGGTTTTTGCTCATGGTTAGATTCCGCGGGCAGGAGTGCCCGCGCCACACGTATTTGGGTCGACCCACAGCCATAGGTAGTCCTCGGGGTTCTTAACTAATCCCCTTCTTACTGGGTTTTGACGGATGTAGTCCATCGTCTCGCGAAGGCTCTCGTTTCCCCTCAGGACATGGTCGAAGGATTCGTCTTGCCATACTGGGCCGATTTTTCCAGAGAGTTTATTGATGCTGTGAGCCGAGGAGCCTTTAATGGCCCGCATAATCTCAGGAAGGGCAAACGTCCAGCCGTCAGCGTCTCGAAGGGCGGTGAATAGCAGGTGGACATGATCGGGCATGATGATGGCGGCATGGAGTTGGATCGTTTTGCCGTTGTCGTGGAGGCAATGTTGCAGGGCTATCGTTCGCGCTTCGTTCGACAGCTCGAAGCCGGGACGTGTCCGAACGGTGACGAACAAGGGCCGATCATCCTTTTGGTAATGAGGAAGGCAGCGCCGATATTCGTAGCGGCGAAAATTTGCGGTGGGCATTGGCTGCTCTTGCTTTTATTTTAGAGCGAAGGGCAGATTTTCCGGCAAACAATGGAGTGCTTCTCTTAGAAAAGATCCCAAAATGGGCTAAGAGTAGCTTTGTGGTTAGAGTTCGCGGGCAGGAGTGCCCGCGCCACACGATCCTTACTTCACGGTTACGGTTAGCAGTTGCGCGCCGCTTACTACGTAGTCCAGCGGGGGGGTGGCGGTCTCGTCTACGCTGGATTCGCCGCTGACGATCATTTCCTGGTTGCCGCGCATGCCGTCCATGACATTCATGACTGAGATGGGCAGGGTGGGCATGACTTTGTCGGCGACGCGGGCTTCGGGATCGGCTTCGAGAAGAGAAACGTAGAGGCGATTGTTGGCGTGCTCTTTGTTGAGCAGGGCGATGGTGGAGGCGAGGTCGAGGCTGCGACCAAAGGCGGCGTTGGAGCGGCCGACGTGGTCGAGAGTGTCGCCATCGCTCACCAGAATCCGCAGAGTGCCTTTGCTGGCGGAGGTGGGAATCTTCACCGGAATCTGGTGTACGACGCGCTCGCCGCGATAAGGAGCGAGGACAGTTTCAACGATAATCTCATCGCCGGGACGCGCTTCGGTGACGTCGGTACGGGCGCTTTCCAGGCGGGCCCAGCGGCGTTCGCGGACCAAGTCGAAATCGAGCTTTACGCTATTCACTGCCGGGGCGTTGTAAGGATTGTCGTAGATGCGTCCGAAGCGTTCGCCGAGAGAAAGAGCGGCAGCCATGGCGGCGGGCTGGCCGTTTTCGGCTGGAACGAACATGTTCCTCAGGCCAACTGCGGGGAAGCCTTTTACGTCGATGCTGCCGTTGAGGCGGTAGGTGATTTCTTCGCCGTATTCATTCACGCCGTGCAGGGCGTTGAAGACCGTCGCCATGATGGCAACCGGGCTAAGACGCGGATTATTCAATACTTCGTAGTGAAATACTTTTGGGGCGCTGCCGCCATGGATGGTCAGCGTCACGGGAATCATGTCGGCCTGCTTGTCGAAGACGCCCATGATTCCGGTGTGGCGATCCTGTACGAAGACTCCGGCCTGCTCGGTGGTGTCGACAATCTTGAAGGCGTTCAGGGGCGAGGGCAGAGTGGCCAGCACCTGAGCCTTATTCATAGGCAGGTCGACGGAGCCGAACTGTAGCAAAGGATGACCGCAGGCCAGCAGGCGCTGAGGATCGATATAGGTGACAGTGCAAGTGGCGGCGATATCCATGTCGCCGCGAACTAGGATGGCGCTCACGGCCGAGCCGGCTTCGAGTGGTTCGGGTTGTTTGTCTTCGCTGACCGACCCGGCGCCCATCACGGGGACCACGCCCGCTGAGGCGAACTCGGAAGCAAAGCGGCGCATTGTGTCCTCAGAGAATCCGTTGAAGATCAGCGGCGCGGCGATGGGTTTCAGGTAGTTGGAGAGATCGTTGGTGGAAGTAGACTGCGTTGATTCGGGAGCCTCAACCGCAGAAGAAGTCCTGCCGGCGGCGAGGACGATGCCAGGCTTGGTGGCGGCAGCTTCTTCGGCAGGCGACTTGTCGAGAGCGTTGATCTCGAGCATGTCGGCGATTGGAGTTACGCCGCCAATAGGCTCCTTGGAGAATTCACCAATGCGGAAGGCTAGCGCGCCTGCCAATTTTCCGTTGAGATAAACAGGGCTGCCGCTCATGCCGGCGACCACGCCGGTGTATTCCACCTTCTCGCCGTGCAGGCGCACCAGGATGACGTCTCCCTTGGGCCCGTTGGTGTTATGCATGACGCCCAGAACTTCAACATCCATGCGTTCGGGCTTAACACCCTGGAACACAGTGAGGGCATATCCGTGCATGCCAGCATGGATCTGGTCCACCGGAATGGTGGGCTGCGAGGTTTGGGCGGCCAGAGGTATTGTGGATAGGGATAGACCAAGGACGAAAAGCGCGAAACCTTTTCTCATTTAAAGCCCCGACGCGGAACCCGCCAACAGGTTCCATGACAGATTTAGACTCAGCCGAACTGTGACAGTGTTGCCTGGAGGGAGCGACCTGGGAACTGGCAAAACATCCCAATTGCGAATCCTTGCGTCTATACTAACACAGGGGTTTTCAGGGTTCACCATGTTTAATCATTCCAAGAGCAAGAGTTTACGATTTAAAAATTCGATTTGGTCAGGGCTGACTTGGGTGATTCTCCCGGCATTGCTTTGCGCTGCTCCAGTAGCGGGGCAGGACCAAACGAGCACGAATCCTTCGGCCCAGGCCCCGTCCGCGCAGACGCCGGAGAATGGCAGGCCCCGGCAGGATGCGCCCGCCGAGGCTGGAGGTCCGACCGATAATGTGGGGCCGTACGCGATTCCAAAGAAAAAGACGGAAGACGCGCCACCGCCCCCACCCGTGACTGCGAAAAGGGTTGAGGACATTCCCGACTATTCGCTGAAGGTGAACGTGCCGTTGGTCAATGTCGACGTGCTGGTGACGACCAAGGACGGGCAGTTCGTTCCGGGGTTGAAGCAGGATAATTTCCGAATTCTGGAGGATGGCGTAGCGCAGAATGTGTCGCACTTCAGTGTGTCGAAGGCGCCGATTACGGCGGTGCTGCTGGTGGAATTTGCGTCAACGAATTATGTATTTATGATTCAGGCGCTGCAAGCTTCGTACGCTTTCGCGAACACACTTAAGAAGGACGACTGGGTCGCGGTGGCGTACTACGATATGCAACCGCATATCCTCGTGGACTTCACCCAGGATAAGGGGGCTATTTACGGAGCGCTAAACCAGTTGCGCATCCCAGGATTCGCCGAGACTAATCTTTTTGACGCGCTGTATGACACGCTGGATCGCCTGGACCGCGTAGAAGGAAAGAAATACGTAATCCTGGTGACGACGGGAATTGATACCTTCAGCAAACTCACACTGGACAAGATTATGAAGAAGATCAAGGACACGAAGGACGTGACCATCTTCCCCATCAGCGTAGGATTTATTGTGCGTGAGTATTGCGAGACCCATCCGGGGGGCTGCTACGGTGCACACGGCATGGGAATCCCGGTCTCAAACATGGATTATCTGCAAGGCGATAATGAGATGAGAACGTTTGCCGCCATGACTGGCGGCCGCGCCTACTTCCCGCGCTTTGAGGGAGAGTTGCCGGAACTGTTCGGAGACATTTCCAGCGACATTCGCAACCAGTACACGATTTCGTATTCGCCCACCAACTCGAAGCTGGATGGAACGTATCGGAAACTGAAAGTTCAGGTGGTGGCGCCCGACGGCGGGCCCTTGAAGGTTAGAAATCAAAAGGGCAAAGACGTAAAAATCGAAGTGGTCGCGCGCGACGGGTACACGGCAAAACACAGTGTGGATTAGGAATAGCGCGTTGGCATAAAATTGTACGGGCGCCCCGACGGACTAAAGATCTGCTTTCTGCGGAGGTCTGACATGCGCATCGGTGGAAAGTCTCTTGGGATTACGAGTGTTGTACTGCTTGCAGTAGGATTGTGGGGCCAGCAGTCGTCTCAGAGCAATGTGCTCGCCCGGCTCTCGTATGACAATTCAGCGATATCGCAGGAAGAAGGCGTGCGGCACGTGTGCGTCGCGGTCTCCGCGGATGGGTGGTATCGGATTGTACGCACGACGGACAACGGGCAAACCGTGCGGGCGCAGGGGAAACTTCCGGCGGAGCAATTTCAGCAATTGAAGAAGTCGCTGGACTCCAAAGGATTTCGAAACCTGCCGCAACCTTACGGCGGGGGCGTTATTCTGCAAGACGCCGAGAGCTTTGCCGCGGAGCTTCCAGGGCCGCGGGAATTCACGGATCATGCCCTCGCGGACCATACCCAACGGTTGCGATGGTTGAACGCGGACGGCAAAAATCCTTTTCCAGCGGCGATAGCCCCGGTCGTCAATTGGCTGAAACACTTCGAGCCAAAGGACGGGACGCCATTTGAATACACCGAATTTCAGGATGTGTGCCCGAGCGTAGGAATGAGCCTGGTGCAGCCGTCGGTCGCGAGGAACTCGCAGCGGTAAGGTCACGTCTGCCTTTTACTAGGGTGATCACCGTGTGACGGTGATTTGTTTTCCGGAGTACTGAACGACTTTATCCGCTTCGTCCGTCGGATTGATGCCCACCCCGTGGTTCTCGCTTACGAAAACTACACGGAATGAGCGGTTTTCCAGCATGCCGGGAAACCTTCCTTTGCGATCGCCGATCGTCAAGATGTGCGCCGAATCGTCCCAGTGCAAGGGGATGGTCGCATACACGCCTTTTTCATAATCATAATTATCGTTCTCATCTTCGTAGAGCGTGAAATCGCCATTCGCACCGCGGTAAATGCGCAATTCAATCGGATCCGGTGGCTTCTCGCTAGCCCACTCTTCGTCGGGTCCCAACGGAAGAATGGATCCGGCGCGGACGAAGAGCGGCAGACGGTCCAACGGGGCGATGGCGTTGATCGTCCTGCCGCCCTCGCTCGCCACTCCCGTCCAGAAGTCGTACCACTTGGTTTCAGGCAGGTACAGCGGTCGCATTGCAGCGGCCGCGTCGGTTACGGGATTTACCAGAAATGCGGGGCCGAACATGAATTGGTCGCCGGCATTCTGGGCGTGCGGATCGGTGCGGAAATCCATGACCAGCGGTCGCATCGGCGTGTAGGCTTCACTGGTTGTCTTCCAGGCCAGCGAGTAGATGTAAGGAAGCATGCGATAGCGCAGCCGGTCGAAGTTCACCAGAATCGTCTGCGCATCCGGCCCGTAGGACCACAATTCGTTTTCATCGGGATGACGCGTACCGTGAACGCGCAGGATGGGATTAAATGTGCCGTACTGAAACCAACGAATAAACAACTCGCGGAACGCGGGATCGTCGGGACTGCCGGAAACAAATCCGCCGATGTCGGTGGTCCAATAAGGAATGCCGGAAAGCACGAAATTCAAGCCGGCCGGAACCTGTCGACGGAAGCTAAGCCAATCGGAGTTGATGTCGCCCGACCACGCGGTAACGGCGTTTCGTTGCGACCCCGCGAACGCGGAGCGCGACAGAATGAACACGCGTTTCCGGTCGGATACGCTGCGCTGTCCTTGGTAAACGGCCTGGGTATCGAGCAGAGGATAAGCGTTGACGTAGCGATTTCCACTGCCCGCCGCGAGTTTGTGGTTTAGCAGGATGTTCTCTTCCTGTCCTTCGGTTTCTGGTTCGGTGGTATCCATCCACCAGGCGTCGAAACCAAGACTGAACAATCCTTTATTCACCTGGTCCCAATAATATTTGCGGGCCTCGGGGTTGGTTGCGTCATAAACGGCCATCCCGTTGGCATGGTAGGGCGGCTTCGCGTATTTGAATTTGTCCACGAACCAGCCCTTGCTCTGCATGTAGTCGTAGTTGGCGGAGCCGGGCTCGAAGAACGGCCAGATCGAAATCATCAGGTGGAAATTTTCGCTGTGCAACTGATCGACCATGGCTTTGGGATCGGGATAATTCTTGTTAAAGGCGAATTCCCCTTTGCGATTCCACCAGAACCAATCCTGCACGATGTTATCGACGGGGATGTGGAGGTCGCGATATTTTCGGGCCACGCCCAGGATTTCTTCCTCCGATTTGTAGCGATTCTTACACTGCCAGAATCCATAGGCCCACTTGCCAAACATGGGAGCCTGTCCAGTCAGGTCGCGGTAGCCGGCGATAATTTTGTCGAACTCGGGCCCGTAGAGAAAGTAATAGTCAATGACATCGGCAACTTCGGAGCTGATATAGAGAATGTTCGCGAAGCGGTTGTTGAAACGGATGCGGGAGGTGTTGTTCCAGAAAATACCGTAGCCTTTGCTCGAGAGCATCAGGGGCACGGAGATGTTGCTGTTCTCCTGGGAAATGTCGACCGACTCTCCGCGATAATTCCACACGCCGGCCTGGTGCTGGCCCAGGCCGTAAATTCCTTCGTGGGAACCGTAGATGTTGACGAGAGACTCGGCGCGGTATGTATCTTCGCCGTTCACCTTTTCAGGAGTCATGTGGCGGGATGATTCCTGCACAAGTTCGTCGCCATGAACGTCAGCATAGGTGATGCCGCCGTCTTTTTTGGTCACCGTAATTTTCAGCAGGGACGTGGCGAGGGTGACTGAATCGTCGGTGGATTGCATCTTCCATTGCGCAGCCGGCCAGCCTTCTTTCGTCACGACAAAATCGGCTCGCTTGGGAAACGAAGCCGTAGGCGAATAAAGGACATGAATGATTGAATCCGAGCAAACCTGCACTTTCAGAGCGCCTGTACCCATGGAGAACAGAACTCCATCCGCCTGCTGTTGAACCTGCCGCACCGGATTCATGAGCATCCATTGAGCATGGGCGGCTGGGGCTGACGTTAAGGAAAAAGAGAGAGCAACCAGAAATGAGAGAAATAAGCGTGGCGATGGTCTATCGTCCCTAGGCATAGATGATCTGAATCTCCAGCCTCGATGGGCCTTTAACTGCGCGCGCAGAGGTCGCGGGTATCATATCGACGATTCAATGACTTCAAGCAGAATGCTCGTAGTTTAGCTGAGTTTGCTCCAACCACAAGGTCGAATGTGCCCGGCTTGACCAGGTCCTCGGGAGTTTAGGATGAAATTGTCGTGATAGCCGAGATGCTGCTCAGACCAGGCCTCACGATTGGTGCTTTCATTCTCCCTACGACGACGATGGCGACATGCGATTGACGAGCCGGGCGGCTGCACGAGTGCGTTCGACTTCGGTCGGAAAGCCCTGCAAGAAGATTGTGGCCTCCGCCTGCTGGCTCTTCCCAAACATAAACGATAGATTGATTCTGGCCCCGAACGTCGATTTCGAGAGCCCGATCGCGCGGTTGCGTCTTTAGGGCTGCCAATCGACATTTAGACGGTCAGCTTCGACCAGCAAATTTCTCATCGTTCGAAGGAGAGCTTTCCTTTCCTCGGGGTCCTTGGTGCTCTTGAGTTTGGAGGCGGTTTCTTCGAGCTGCTGCGAGACTTTTTCAAATTCAGTATCGGTCATGGTGGGATAGGTAAAAATGCTACAGGCTTTTGTTCGATACCATACAGAGTTTCAAGTAAGGGAAAGTCTGTAGAAAAACTTTTTCACGCCGCTGAATGCCGACGATTTCAAACGGAAATCCATGAGTTCTTCGATTCGAATTGCTGCCGCCGTCGCCCAGGATTATCCGGAGTGCGCCCGCATGATGGCTGGAAGCGAGCCTTGGCTGACATTCCGACGCGATCTTGAGGAATGCCGCGCGGTGCTCGGCCGCCCAGGCACGGAGCTTTTTGTGGCTTTGGAGCAGGAGCGGATGGCTGGCTTCATTCTGCTGGCGCCGTACGGGCTGGCGGGTTCGCCCTATGTGGCCTCGATTGCAGTGGCGGCTGAGGCGCGTGGGCAGGGCATCGGATCGCAGCTGTTGCGCTTTGCGGAAGAACGCTTCGCAGATCGCGGACATATCTTTCTTTTGGTCTCATCCTTCAACCAGCGGGCGCAGGAACTGTATCGCCGTCACGGCTACGAGTTTGTCGGCGAACTCAAGGAGTACATCGTCGCAGGCCACTCGGAACTGATCTTGCATAAAAGGATTTCATGAGCGCAGCCCGTGCGATGGCGACCCCGGCGGCGTCGATCAGTAAACGTCTTGTGTTACTTCTGATGACCGCGACTTCGGCGGGATACGTGTGCCGCGTTGCCGTGACTGTGGTGGCGCCCAACATGATGCGGGAGTTCGGGCTGACGCAGGCGCAGATGGGAACGGTGTTCAGCGCTTTTCTGGTAGGCTATACATTTTTTCAGGTGCCCTCGGGAGGACTGGCCGACCGGGTGAGCGCGCGCCGCATCTTCATGGTTCTTTGTGCGGGATGGGCCGGGCTGACGGTGTTAACCGCGCTGGTGGGATGGCGCGGGTGGGGACTGGCGATGGTGATTCCGCAACTGTGGATCATCCGCGCCATGTTTGGAGTAGTCGCCGCTCCTACGTATCCCACGTCGGGAAGAACGATCGCCATTACGGTACCGCCGCGCCTGCAGGCGAGGGTCAATAGCCTGGTGCTCGCGAGCGTTGGCATAGGATCGGCGGTTACGCCGCTGCTTCTGGCGCCGGTTACCAGCCGTTACGGATGGCGCACAGCATTGTGGGTGGCGGCTGCACTCAGCGCGGCCGCTGGAGTACTGTGGTGGGGATTGGGGCCGCGAGAACTTCACGTCGGAGACGGCACAGGTGAATCCGTCTCTGCGTCGGTCAATGGTGAATCTCGCGTCGCCGCTGCGCAACCGTTACGCTTGCCGAGCTTTTGGTTCCTGTCGGCGAGCTATTTGCTGCAGGGTTACCTGGGATACATCTTTATTTTCTGGTTCTACCTCTACCTGGTGCAGGTTCGACACTTCGAGGTGTTGCGGGCGGCCAGCTTCACGGCGCTACCGTGGATCGCGACCATGTTTGCGATTCCGCTGGGCGGTGTGTTCTCGGACTGGGCAGTGATGCGCTGGGGAGCAACTTGGGGACGGCGTAGCGTTCCGCTTGCGGCGCTGTGCGCGGCGGCTGTGTTTCTGGTGATTGGAGCTCGTACGGCGAGACCATTACTGGCGGTGGCCGCGCTCACTACCTGCACCGTGCTAGTGCTATGTACCGAGGGTCCGTTCTGGGCGACGATGACGCAACTTTCCGGCGAGCGTAGCGGCATTGCGGGCGGCACCATGAATTTTGGCTGCAATCTCGGCGGCATGGTTTCGCCTGCGCTCACGCCATGGCTGGCGGAACGGATCGGATGGGAAACAGCGTTGACGTTGACGGCGGGATTGGCGATCGTGGCCGGATTGCTGTGGTTGGGAGTGCGGGTGGAGGCGAGCGAGCGGTAGTGGCCGCTCTTGTTGCGAAACATTTCTCCTTTTCATCCCTTCACCGCAGAACGGATTTTTGGAGTGCCGGACACGCTGGCTTTTACGGCTGGGTCGGTTTCGATGAGCTGCAGAACTTTTCTGGTCATTTCCTCATCCGTGTCGGGCGCATTTCGGATTTCCACTGGATAGCGGACTAACAGTTCCAGACCCGTATCGGAGAACTGGAGGCGGGCCTCGGGTTTTGGCATAGCGACCTGAATATCGACGTGGCGCTCGATGGAGGCGTGCTGAAGTTCAATCTGTTCTCGGTACCGGGAATACACGCCGTTGACGGTGGCCACGAGCTTCTCCTGCGCTGTTTTATGATCTCCATCCGGCGCGATCCTGACGACCACCTCGTGCCATGCGTATTCCGTGCCAGGGATCTGCTTGAACAGGGGCGTGCCTGTCTGGAAAAGAACGGAATTGGAGAAGACAACGATTCGTCCGGTAGGGTAGAAATCCAATCCGGTGCCCGCTAGTTCCATCAGGTACAGGCGGACCAGGCCGATGTCGACGACGTCCCCAGTGATGCCTGCGACACTGATCCGGTCCCCGACGCGAATGCCGTAGCGGCCGATGATGAAGAAATAGGCGGCGACGGAAAGCAGGACGGCTTGCAAGCCCACGGCGATGCCGGCGGTAATGAACCCCGCGAAGGTGGCGAGGGAACTGAACTCGCTGACGAATCCCAGAACTAAGACGATACTGATAAAGAAGCCGATGACGACGCGGCGCATGATCAAAAATTGCCGCCGACGCCGGGGATCGCGAACATAGCGGAAGGTGATGCGACGCCAGATCTGCGAGAGAAACAGGATGACCGCGAGCGCCACGACGATGGCGATGACTCGGACCAGCACGGAGCGAAGAATGTGGCGGGATTCCAGACTGATTGACTCGCGCCACTGGTGAAGATTGGTCGTGCTGTCGTTGAGCACAATCATTTCCTGGCTCAAAGGAAGAAGCGCGGCGGAAAGCTCTTTGAAGCGCTCAGTAAGCTGCTGGAATTCTTGTTTTTCGGTTTGGAGTTGTTGGGTGCCGGTGGAGGGCGGCTGGCCAGCGAGAGTGCGACTTTGCGCCATGGTGGCGCGGAGCGCGTCGCGGAGCGGAGTGCGCAGGTGGTCGGCGACATCGCGCGTGTAATCGGTTTCCTTAATAAGTGCGTCGATCTGGCGGACAGCGCTCACGTAACTGTATAAGGTGATAGCGTCAGTGATGAGTCCGCCAGAGTTGGCCAGAGATGGCTTGGTTGACGTCGGGGTAGTCGTCGTCGCGGTCTTTTGTGAGGCTGCTTTGCTGCCAAGAACATCGGGAATGGATCGTGCAAGCTGATTGATGCTGCCTTCGAGGCCACCGGAAATCTCTCCGTTGGCCTCTACGAATGCCGACATCTTTCGAACGACATCGAGCAGTGCCTTCTGCAGTTCCAGTTGGCCCTGAAGAGCATCCCGCTGAGAAATGAGATTGGATTTGCGACGGGCCGACGTCTTTGCGATTTGCGAGTTCACGCTTTCGATTTGGGATTGCAACTGATCGATCTGGGCAGAAGTCTTGGCCTGGAGTTGCGCCAGATTCTGTTGCTGGGTGGTTTCCGCGGATGGCTGATTCGACGCGCCGTTCTTTTGTTGAGCCGCGATTAGGGCAGCCTCCGCCCTCGCCGATTGAAAGGCTAGATCGATGGCTTGAGAGCCAAGATTCTTGGTGTTGTCCTGATAAATCGCGTCGCTCGGCAGTCCGGCAGGCTGGATTCCGGTCGTGGAGTGGCGATACCAACTGATGAGTTGGTTGAGATGAGCGAGCACGGCAGAGCCGTCGAGTTGGACGGGCGGCAGAGTCTGCGGTGAGGCTGCCGGAGTCGCCGCGTTGGTCTTTGGCGGTTGGGGTGATGCAGACTTTTGCGCCGACAAAAAGACGACGCCAGACAGAGCAACGACGATAGTTGCAGCCATCCGCAGGCCCGAACGGCGCCAGGTCGCAGTCGAATACTTAACGTTATTTTGCATACAAAAGTTAGACCGCTTTCAATAGCTTTTATTGTATTCAACAGAACGCCAGGAGTCCTTGCCAGCGGATGCCTTTTCGCGGAGAGTCGCGATGAATTGGAATTAAGAGGTGCGAAGTGGCTGGCGAAGAGGCGGTTCGATTGCCGCCGATGCTTTGAGATGGCACGAAGCAATCGAGGAACCTCCGTATCACTGCGGGGGAGATCCCGTAAGCTGCGCCTGTGGTGCGACCCGCCAACATCCGAAAGAATCTCCGCATCTTAGATATGCGCAATCCGCGGATAGGCGAACCTGCCTCCGCCTTGCGCACGAGATTTTGTTTTTTCTGGAGCGAACTATGAAGCTGATCCATTTCTTCGCGATCGGCCTTGTCGCAATGACGACCATGGCGGTCGCGCAGGACGTCAAAACCGACAAGCCGGAGAAAAATGAGAAGAAGCTGGACACGTCGGTAAACAAGATGCTTGAGCATTTTCCTCCGCACGGCAAGGAGTAGCAAGGCGAGCGGATGCAGGACGACCTGCATCCGCGAGTTCAGCAGATCAGAGCCTGTCGAAAGTTTCTCCCAACTGAACCAGGGGCCAGCGGTACGGCAGCGCACGCAAGAGTCGAACTTGGCGGGCATTACCAGTTGTGATAAACAATTGGTATTAGATCAGGAAATTTTCCGACTGCGCCATGAACACCATCCGTTGCCCCTACTGTATAGAGGACGGCGCCTTCAAGGCCATGTCCGGTCAAGGCGCAGGAGAATGGTGGGTTTGTGAGCAATGTGGGCATCTCTCGCTGCCATCCAAACGCTATTTCGAATGCAGGTGCAGCAAGTGTCTGGGCATAAAGTCAGGTGCACGACGGCGCACGTTTGGCCAAAGCGTTAAGATCCAGTTTCGGTTGCTCTATCGAAACGTCCGTTCCTTACTGAGATTTTCACGCTGAAGGAACGCGGGGTCGCAGTACTGCAGAGTTTTTCGGCGGTCCGCACTATTTTTTCCACGGGGAAATAGGATAGTTCCGATCCCTGCGCACAGCACTGCAACAATATGCTGCCTCGGCTCATGTCGCCCAGCCCGAGGAAGTCTCTCGGAAACAGGAGGCGACTCCCGAAAACTTCCTGGATGGGTGTGATGTATTTGGCGGTGGCGAGGCTGCCCAGCAGAATGACGTCAGTGTCGTTGCCCGCAGCTTGTCGCAAGCGCAGCAGGTCGGCGTCCAGGGGCAGGCGATAATCGGTATTCTTCGCATCGATCGAGGTAGCCGAGATCCGGCGCAGGTCGGCCAAGGTGACAACTGTCTCCGGCAGCATCAATCCAGCTCCAGTGATGATCTGCACGCCGGCAACTCCGCGCGGAGGATTGTTGAATTTCTGCGCGTAATCGAGCTTTCCCCGAAAATACAGGCTGCTGATGAAGCGGTAGATCTCTCCCATAGGCGCACCTGAATCTCTCAAGCGCAGGGCGAGATCGCACTGATCGGTGGCGCTTAGAAGCCGTTGGCCCTTGATGCCTGAGGCGTTGGCGGGCGACAAGAGAAAAATGCGGGCGCGGGGAGGAAGTGCTTCATTTCCGTCGCCCTGCAGTAACCGAGTCGCACGCCGTGGATTTGTGTTGTTTTTCATTTTCCGCAGATTCGATCTTTTGAATGTACTTTCGTGCTGCCCCTACGACGAATTTTTAGTTCTCAGGACGCAAGGCGCGTATTGTAAGGCTGAGTTCGATTTCGCGCCCATTTAATGATATATCGCTGGAATGAGGGGCGGGATTGATCTCTATTAAGAGACGATCATGGTGCATGAAAGTATCGTTTCTCCGCATTCAATTGCGACCCGAAAACCACTCAGGTTTCCTCTGTAGAGGCACGGCAGTGTCCAAAGGCATCCTAATTGAGGCGTCCTCCGTCTCAAAGGCAAAGAACTTACCGCCTGGAAATCTGTATGAAAATCCATTTTGAACAGCGAGTGGGCTCGACGCTCCACTCTGAAGGATGATCTCACCTATGAAAAACATCACGGGTCTACGCTGTAGGATCGCGTTATTTGCAGCGTTGTTGCTCAGCGGGGCGCTAATGCAACGGGCGATTGGGCAAGACCAGTCCGACGGGCCGGATCAAAACGACCAGGATGATCCACCGAGCCGGGTGGCGCGTCTGGGCTACCTCCAAGGGTCGGTTTCCTTTCAACCCGCGGGAGAGTCGGAGTGGGTGCAAGCCACACCGAACCGGCCGATGACAACGGGCGACCAGCTCTGGGCCGACCGGGATGCCCGGGCTGAACTCAATCTAGGATCGGCAGTAGTCGATCTGAATAGCAACACAGGCGTTTCCTTTCTCAACCTCGACGACCGCACCGCTCAGATCCAACTGAGTGCCGGATCGATCAACGTGCGGGTCCGCCGTTTGAATCGGGACGATGTATTTGAAATTGACACTCCCAACCAGGCATTTTCCATCTCCGAGCCGGGACGATACCGCGTAGAGGCAAGTGAAGATGGGAGCTACACCGTGGTCAGCATTCGCGAGGGCGAGGGCGAGTCAACCGGCAACGGGCAAACTTATAGCGTGCACGCCGGGCAGCGCGCTACTCTCGAAGGGACCGACAGGCTGAACGCTCAAGTGGAAGATCTAGGAGCTCCTGACGATTTCGACAACTGGAGCGATGGCCGATACCGGCGGTATGAAGATTCGCGGTCGGCCAGATATGTCTCTCCCGATGTCGTCGGTTACGAAGATCTGGACGACAACGGTGACTGGCGCCCCGATCCTACTTACGGCAACGTCTGGTACCCCAACGTTTCACCGGGATGGGCGCCTTACCGCGAGGGGCACTGGGCATGGGTGGATCCCTGGGGCTGGACTTGGGTGGACGATGAACCCTGGGGGTACGCTCCCTTTCACTACGGCCGCTGGTGCTCGATCAGAGGTCGCTGGGGCTGGGTTCCGGGACCGGCGCAAGTGGCTGCGGTCTATGCGCCCGCTCTGGTCGTGTTCGTGGGCGCGGGCGGAGGATTCGGCGGCGGCAATATGGGTTGGTTTCCGTTGGGCCCGAGGGAAGTTTATGTCCCGTCGTATCGCGTGAGCCGGGGCTATGTGGATCGCGTCAATGTCAGCAACACGACCGTGAATACAACGACCGTCACCAATGTTTACAACACGACGATCGTTAGGAACAACACCGTTATCAACAACGTCATTTACGTCAACAAAAACGTATCCGGTGCGGTGACAGCGGTTCCGCAACAGGCGTTTCGCAGCGGACAGCCAGTGGCCCGTGCAGCAGTGCGTGTAAACGCGCGAGAAATTGCGTCGGCTCCGGTAACGGCGAGAGCTGCAGTCGCGCCCACGCCAAACAGTGTACTGGGATTGCATGCCAGCACTGCGAACCGTGTGAGTGCGCCGCCGGCAGCGGTGGCGAGCCGGCCTGTAGTCGCTAAGGCAAAAGCGCCGCCGCCGCCGGTGCCTTTTGCGGCGAGGCAGCAGGCGTTGGCAGCGCATCCGGGCCAACCGATTCCGCGGCAGGAGATGCAACGTATGCAGTCGACGAATCACTCGGCAGCGGCGCGTCCGCCGGTAAGGCAGGCGCCTCCGGGAAAACCCGCGACGGCTACGGTAGCCCGGCCGGGAAGCCAGCCTGGACGCGGACCCGAGAACCGGCCAGGAAATCCTCCTGCTGCGAACGCACGTCCGGGGGCAAACCCGGGCCAGCCTAATCGGCCTGCTCCGAATGACCAGCCAGCATCTCATAATCGTGCGGCAGAGCCACCGGCGCGGAATGATCGGCCACCGAGTGCGCAGCCGAACAATCGTCCAGAACCGAATCAGCCGCAGCCCAACAACCGGCCGCAACCGAATCAGCCGCCGCCGAATAATCGTGCGGGAGAGCCCCCGGCGCGGAATGATCGGCCACCGAGTGCGCAGCCGAACAATCGTCCAGAGCCGAATCAGCCGCAGCCCAACCACCGGCCGCAACCGAATCAGCCGCCGCCGAATAATCGTGCGGCAGAGCCCCCGGTGCGGAATGATCGGCCACCGAGTGCGCAGCCGAACAATCGTCCGGAGCCGAATCAGCCGCAGCCCAACCGACCAGAGCGGAATCAGCCGCCGCCGAATAGTCGTCCGGCGGAGGCGCCCCAACGTCAAGCACAGCCGCCTCAGCGTCCCGCGGAACCGCCACAACGTCAGGCGGAGCCGCCACAACGAAGTGCGCCTCCGCCGAGCGAGCGGCCGGAACAGCATACTCCGCCCCCGGCGCAAGCGCGTCCTGCCGCGCCGCCTCCCCGGCGTCCACCAAGTCCTGAGGAGAAGAAAAAACCGGAGGAACCGAAAAAGCCGCAGGGCTTGTAAGCAGGGTACTTTCGAACATGGCGAGGAGTTAGGGCGTCCGCATCCGGGCGCCCTTTTTTAGTTGTCGGGCACGCGCATGCACGTGATCTGATCTCTCTTGGGGACGCGGATTGTACAGCGATTGCTGTGTTTGAGCTGAAAATGGACCACTAGAAAAAACATGCCCGCGAGAGTTGGCGCAGGGATTCAAGGCATGCAGGGAAGAGTCCGCCAGTTGCAAGGAATGTTCCAAAACGATTCGGGAGAAAGGGCAGGACCCATCACCGGGGGTTGCCGAATCGGGCGATCGCCGACAGCGGCAGGGGCCGAGGGCCTAGGTTTCATTAGACGCGGAACAAATGATCGAGCAATAAGAAAAATCCAGCGCCTACGAAGACGAGCAGCGCCATCTTCATTGCCGGTTCTTTGTTGACTTCGGGAATCAGATCAGAAGCCGCAACATAAATCGTGACTCCGGCGGCGAGCGGCAGACCTGCGCCGACATGATGGCGGAACAGCGCCATGATCAGAACGCCGGCTAAGGTTGAACCTCCAAGCACCACAGATGCGCCCCACGCGGTGCCGCGGCTACGGCCGCTGGCGAGCATCACGGAACTCACGGTGAAGCCCTCAGGAATCTTGTGCAGAAAAATCGCCAGAAAAATCAGCCAACCTAACCAGTTCGATACCAGAAATCCCGACGCGATGGCAATGCCGTCAAAAAATGTGTGAATGATAAGTCCGAGCAAGACCGAGTATCCTTTGTGAGAATGGATGAACTCGTCGCGGTGCGTTTCCTCACCAAAGTGAAAATGCGGCGTAACCGTGTGCTCGAAGAAGTGAATGATGAGATAACCCAGCAGCACCAGAAATGCGGCGGAGCGTCCGCGCAGTTCGATGCTCTCGGGGATCATCTCGACCAGGGCAGTGGCCAGCATGAAACCCGCGCCCAGCGCGACAAAGTAGCGAAGATAGCGCCGTTCCCAATGCCGCTGCACAATGATGGCGCCGCCGAAGACGTTGGCGGCAGCAGCGGTCAAGCCGAGAAGAATGCTGGTTGCGATTGGATGCATGTTTAGTACCGAGTACCCAGTACCTAGTACCGAGGCGAATTGCTAATGTGCTTTCTCCTTCAAGGAGTGTATGAGACCGCTCAAGATGCGGCTTACTTCTTCGGCCTGAGTCAGAATAGACGTCATCTGGGATTCAGACAGGTAGTTGCGTCGTTGCGCGATGAGTAACTGAGTTTCAAGTTCGGCAAGCGAACCGCGAGAATGGCGAAGGAAGTGAAGAAATTCGCGATTGCTGTAGTGCGCCTGGCCTTCGGCGATGTTACTTGGAATCGAGACCGCCGCTCGACGAAACTGGTCAGTCAGACTGTAAGTCTCTCGCTTGGGAAATGCGTCGGTGACGTCGTAGACAGAATTGACCAACTGCATCGCCTTCTGCCATACGATGAGATCTTTATAGTGCTGTGCCATTGGCTCCTAGCATATAGGCGTTTACTCGGTACTCGGTACTCGCGACTCAGTACTCACCCGCTGTGCCTTATGTGCATCACGTCTCCGTCTTGCACGATGTAGTCTTTGCCTTCCAGGCGCAGCGTGCCTTTGGCGCGGGCGTTGGCTTCGGAGCCGGCTTCGAGAAGTTGATCCCAGCGGATGGTTTCTGCGCGAATGAAATGCTTTTCCAAATCGGAGTGGATGGCACCCGCGCCTTCCTGAGCGCGCGTGTTGGCGGGAATTTGCCAGGCGCGGCACTCGTCTTCGCCTGCGGTGAAAAATGAGATCAGGCCGAGCAATTTGTAGGTGGTGCGGATGAGGCGCACTAAGCCGCTTTCCTTCAGGCCGTAACTGGAGAGAAATTCCGCGGCGTCGGCGTCGCTCATTTCGGCGAGCTCGGCTTCGACTTTACCGCAGATCGCCGTGGCGGCGGCGTTGGGACGAGCAGCGATCTCCGTCAGTTTGTACTCGCTCACGGCTTCTTCGAGTTCTTTGCCCAATTCGGTGGACTCGCCAATATTGAGTACATACAAAATTGGTTTCTCGCTGAGGAACATGAAGCCCCGCAGGCGCTTTTTGTCTTCGGGAGTCATCTGCATTTCTCGCAGCGGCTTTTCGGATCCGAGATGCGCGTTGGCGCGTTTGAGCAGTTCGAATTCTTTTTCCAGTTCCGGCGTCTTCATCTTCTTGAGATCTTTTTCCAGACGCTCGAGGCGTTTTTCGATCTGCCCGAGATCGCTCACCATCAGGTCGAACTCGACATTCTTGATATCGCGGAGGGGATCGATCTCGGCCACCAGTGGCACCGCGGGATCTTCAAATACACGGACAACATGGGCCAGTGCGTCCACCTGCCGCAGGTGGCCGATGTATCCAGACTCTTTCAGCGCGTCCTGGCCGATCGCGCCGACGTCGACGTATTCGACGGAAGTATGCGTCAGCTTCTTCGGGTTGTAGAGCGCAGCCAGGCGGTCGAGGCGGTCGTCGGGAACTTTCGCGACTCCAATGTGCGCTTCGCGCGGGTTGGCGTGGGCCTGCGAGAGGTTCGCTTTGGTCAAAATTCGGAAGAGAGATGTTTTGCCTACCTGGGGCAGGCCAATAATGCCAGTTTTCATAAGAACAGCTTCTAGCTGATAGCTCCTAGCTTGTAGCCGGTAACCCGCTGAATTAAGGACAGGATTTTACGGTGCGCTCCGCGTGCAGCTGACAACCTTTTAGGATAAATGACGGTGCGCGGATTGCCCAAACCCGCCAAGTTATGGCTTCTCTGTCGGGAAATTCAGGCGCAATCCAATGCGATATAAAATTGGCGGCCCGATGTTGAACAGAGATCCGGTGGCGGTGGGAGTGTTCGCCACCTGGTAGCGTTCGTTTGTAATATTTTCCGCGGCGGCAAAAATTTCCAAGTTACGCGTCACATTGCGCGCAATTTGCAGATCCATCGTGTAGAAGCGGGCGAGCGGATAAAGATTCTGGTCGTCATCGAACTGCTTGCCGACGAAGCGCCCTTGCAGGCTGAGCATGATGCGCGAGGGATTCCAGTAGCGGGCTTCCCAGGTAAAGACATTGCGCGGGACCTGCGCGACATTGTTCCCAAGGATAGAAATTTCGCCAGGCGGGACGGTATAGTTCACGACGGTGGCTGCGGTGAACTCGTAGCCGGCGGAGATTTGAATGTCACGGTTCACGTGCACGACACCGTCAAGTTCCAGGCCGCGCGAGCGGATTCTTCCCAGGTTCTGTTTTTGCCGAAGGACGGGATTCGATGTCGGATCGATGGTGACGTTCTGCACTGGGTCGACAATGTCGCTCCAGAAAAATGTTCCGCGGAGATCGAGTTTGCGTTCCAGTGTGCTGACGTTCAGGCCCGCTTCCGCGCCGGTGAGACGCTCGGCGTTAAGGTAGGGATTGTTCTGGGTGAGAACGTTCGCCACGCGAAAGCTGCGATAGAGCTCGTTGAGAGTCGGTGCGCGAAAGGCACGATAGATCGACCCCGTTACGGAAATATTGCGACTTAACGATCGAAGCACCGAAAGCCTGGGGCTGAAAGCAAAATCGCTCCGCGAGGGATAGAGCGTGCTTGGAGAAGCCGCGCATGTGCCGGAGAACGGCGTGCAGATCGAACTGGCGTTGAAATTGTTCCAGTCGTCGAAGCGTCCGGCCACGATGATAGTCCAATTGTTAAAGCGGACGAGGTCTTCCCCGAACCATCCTAAAATGCGCTGCCGCCCGCCAGAAGCGTTGTTGCGGGTGTGTTTGCCGGTGGAAAAGAGTTGTTCGTCGCTCGCGCCCATCACCTCCATCGCGTCCATGCCGGCGATCAGAGTCTGATGGCTCCCCAGCAGATGCGTCCATTGCCCCGCGCCTCCGACCACCTGCTCCGGCACGTACTGCAGATCGGTAAGCGATTCGCTGTTGCGATTGGCCGCTACGGAAGAGAAGCGCTGATCGTAGCCCTGCACCAGACCGTAGCCGCGAAGAGTCAAGGAATCGTTGTTGCCCAATTGCTTGTCTACTCCGAGCGCGCCTTCGCCCAGGATTGTGTCGTTTGTCTGGATGGGGGTGCCGTTGTGGCGAAATTCGGTGTAGAAAGTGCCGCGGCCGAAGATTCTGCCCTTGTCCCCGAGTTGATGTCCGATTGTGAGTTCGAGCGCCGCGTCCCTCGAGTTGGCCGGCGTGTCGACAGTTCCGCGCTGCCAGGTCGGGACAATGATGTAGCCGTCGGTGAAGAACATTTCCGATGCCAAAGACAGGTCCCACGGTCCGGCGCGCGTTCCCGTCCAGAAAGACAGATCGGGCGTGCGTTCGTTGCCATAGGAAGTTTCCAGCGCGAACGCAGGCCGCTGGGGCTGGCGCGTGATGAATTGCACAACTCCGCCGAGTGCGTCGCTGCCGTAGAGGTTCGAAGCCCCACCTCGGAATACCTCGACGTTGGCAATCGAGGTACGCGGAACTCGATCCCAATAGACCCAACCGCCAAAAGCATCCACAAGCGGGAGGCCGTCTTCGAGGACCAATGCGCGGCTGGCAGCCGTTCCGCCCAAACCGCGCAGCGACACACCCTGATTGGAAGCATTGGCCGTGCGGCTATCCGAACGACGAAACAGGGAGAATCCTGGAACCTGTCGAAGCACGTCGTCGACCCGCAGCGCCGGCGTCGAAGCTACGTCGGTGGTGTCGAGAAGAACGGTGCTGCCGGGAGTTTCGGAAAGCCGCACCTCGGTGCGGGCCGCGGAAACGGTGACTTGTTCACTGGCGGAAGCAGGTTGCAGAACAAGCTCAAGGCTGAGATTTGCGGCCGGACCGGCGGTCCAGGATTGGCGAAGCGGACTGAATCCTTCGCGACTGATGTCAACCGTTCCCGAAGAAGACGGAACGGCGTCAAACTGGAAATGTCCATTGGAGTCTGTTTCGGTGGCTGCCTGATACGAGCCGGACTTGAGAACTACAGAAGCTTTGACGATTACGGCGCCGCTAACGTCTCGCACTGTGCCCTCAATGTGGGCCGTCTGCGCAAACAGGCAGGGAAGGCTGAAGGCCCAAAGCAGAAGAGTCATCCATAGGATCGTTTGTCGATTCGGCATCCGATAGGCGCAAGGTTACAGGACCAGCCAGCCCCCCGGTCCTGCAGGGGAATAATAACGGAAAGAGGTAGGTACTGGGGCTGATTTCGTCGGGTGGCAGGAATGCGTTAGCTGCACGGCGAAGGTCGCTTCGCTGTCCTTGCTCTTCTTGAGCACGACAACATTGCAGATTATTTCCGAAATGGGATGTATGTGATTCTAATCACACTCAAACGTGACAGGCCAAATAGGGCGGTCGACTCCGCACGAAATAACGTCCAGTCATACCAAGTTCCACCGAGACGCCCGTCAAAAGCTCTGGGGAATTTGTAGACGATAACTGGAGGTAACGAAAATGCTCGCCAAACCCTCTGCCAGTTGGTACCAGAGCAAACAGTACACCGCGCAATCCGCGTGTGAACATTGTGGGGGCGTCGTGCGCCATGAGCGCTGGTGTATTACTTGCGATGCACTCGTCCAGTACGCCTACGGTGTTGTTCTCGATCCCGAGAAGTTGACGCTTCGCGATCGTTTGATCTTGCACGCGCTCGGCGCGGCGTGGGAGAAAAACGAGTGCCAGGAAAAGTGCCAGACTTCTTAGAAGCTAACGGCCGGCGGCCTGGGCGGCGACTGCCGTAGGCAGCGTGATCTTGACCGAGTCGGGCTGCGTCCAGACTGGTTTGCCGCTGGTCAGATCGAGGCGGTTCATCGTCACCTTCACCTCCTGCCGATCGACTTCAACCAACAGATAATGATAATTCACCAGTTTGCTCTGAAACGGGTCGTCTGGCGCGCGCTCAATCGGGTAGGCGTGCGCTCCTCCTCCGCCGGAAACAAAATAAGTGACGCCTCCATGCTCGTGGCGTTCGTAGTTATGCACGTGCCCAGAGAAGACCACGATGCGAAAGCGGGCGTGGGCCTGGCGTTGTTCGAGTATTTTCGCCAAGGCCTGCTCCGTCGGGCGCGCCGAGTGCCCGCCGCCGAACGTTTTCGCGTCGGAGGAACTGGTGTAGGGGGGATGGTGGAACATCAGGAACACGAAGTCCACGTCGGTGGGAACGTGATCAAGTTTGTCCGCCAGCCACTGGCTCTGGGGGCCGCTTGATTCCTCCAGAGAGCTGTCGAGAACCAGAATCAAAGCATTCGCCGCTCGCACGGAATAGTAGCGGCTGTTCTTCAACTCGGGGAAGCGGTGAAAGTAATTGCTCAGCGCGACATTCTGGTCTCCATGCAAGTCATGATTGCCCAAGGCCGGATGAACCGGGATTTTCTTCTCGCGCCAAATGCTGGTCTCGTTGTCCCAAACTTTCCAATCATTGGCGTCGTAGCCGTTGTAGACGATGTCGCCGGTGAAGCAAATAAATGCTGGATTGAGATCGGCAATCGCCTTTACCAGGGCGATGCGGATCGAGGGATTTGCTGGCTCCAGGTCGGTAGGATCGTGAAAACGTGTGTCTCCATAAGCAACGAACTGAAACGGAGTTTTCACGTCGAGGCGCAGGTCGACCGACGACTCTTGTGCGACTGATTTCTTGGTGCAGCAAGTAAACGTTAGCAGCGTCACGGCCGAGAACAACACGGCTGCCGTCCGCAACTCGCGGTTAATGCTTCTTGTACGAAACACACCTGCCATCATAGAGACGGCCGACTTCAACATGATTTTCTCCTCACCACAACTTTAGCCGGCGCGCCTGAAATTTTCCTGACGGGTATCGATCTTCAATTTATAACCGCACACGAAATTTAGAACCGGACGCGAACCATGAACTGAAGTTGCCGGGGCAGACCGGTCCCGGTGTTCGGCGACGCTTTGTTGTCGTTGTTGTTGTTGAAGTTCACCGTAGAACTGATGATGCCAAAACTGCCGGGATCCTGCAGGTTAGTCACGGCGCCGTTTACCGTAGCTCCGGGTACGTAGGTGAGGCTGAGGACGCCGGGGTCACCCAGCTGCACGTGATTAAAGATATTGAAGGCCTGCACCGAAAACTCCAGCGATGTTCGTTCAGTGATCTTCGTTTCCTTGGTCAGAGCAAGGTCAATTTGCCAGCTGTTCAAGGCGCGGACAAGCCCGTTCGGAGCGTCGCCATAGCGCAGGAAATTCCCGTTGGCGTCCGTTGGAGGAGCCTGGAAGGCGGCGATGTTGATCAGCGGAGTGCCGGGAGAAACCGGTGTAAGTCCTTTGGGATTGGGCACTGTCAGTGGGACTCCCGGAACGATGTCAGGACGCTGGCTGGTCTGATCGTTGCCATCTGGGAGAAGGTAGGTACTCTGAAACGGATTGTTGGCGTCATAAAACTGATTGTTCGGATTCGTAATCGGGCCGGTGAGGTCCATCTGCACCGTCAGCGGATGACCAGTATGCCAGAGGCCGATGCTGCTCAACTGCCAGCCACCGAACACTTTCCCAATCACTCCCGGTGAACTAAGGAAGGCCTTTCCGGGTCCAAAAGGAAGGTCGTACACCGCATCGACGGTGATGTTATTCCGGACGTCGAAGATGCTTGGACCTTTGTCACACGCCAGACAGTTCACATTCTCCGGCCCGTTGGACTCGCCACCCCCGACCGATCCGTTATTGATGGAGTGGGACCACGTGTAACGGGCCTGGAATTCCAAACCCTGACTAAAGCGCCGCTGAAGCGACAGACCGAGAGCGTTGTACGTGCTGGAGCCGATGTCTCGTTTGCTATCAACCGAGCCAAAAGGATCAGGATAATTAGGGTCAGGATAAAACTGATCGAGATAGCGGACGCAATCGCCATCTGCGGGATTGAAGGTGACCGGACTAGTGCAGAGATTTACGCCGCCGCGCGAGAATAGATGCACGCCGCGGCTTCCCAGATACTGCGCCGACGCCAGAAAGTTCGATGGGAGTTCGTGTTCCACCGTCAATCCCCACTCCTCCGCATACAGGTCCCGGCGGCCTTCTCGCCATAAGTCGCGCGGATGGTTCGCCTGTTTGGTTGAAGCGGTCACGCCGGACAGGTCAGGTGCCGTTTGCTCAAAGGCGGGATTGAGAGCAGTAGTCTGGTTGACTTGGACGCGGAATGTGTCACTTTCCAGTCCGGCATTCAAATCGTCGTTCTGAGCCGCACCGTGGTAAATGCCAAAGCCACCACGAAATACGGTTTTTCCGTGCATCGCACTCGGAGCCCAAGCGAGGGCGATTCTCGGATCAAAGTTCCTATAACTGGGGTTATACAGCGACGGGTTCCTGGGACACGGAGGAGTGTTAATCGGCCCGGCAGTAGAGGGAACCGGCAGCGTGTTGAATGAGCCCGATCCCAGGCAAACCCCGTGGAACTGATAAAGATCGAATACCGTCGTCCGATTCGTAGCCTCGTGCGCGACGCCATAGTAATCCCAACGGACTCCAGCAGTCAGGGTCAGCGTTGGGGTTACTTTGAATTCATCCTGGAAGTAAGGCATGAAAAAATTGCGTCGCAGCCGGTGGCAACACCACGGAGCGATGTACGTAATGTTCGACAGTGTCGCACTCGTCATGTCGTCGGTGCTGGAAAAGCTGAGGGTGTTGTCGGCCGTTTGACCTTGATTGAGGCGAACCCGACGATACTCCATACCGAGTTTGAAAGCATGGCGGCCGCGGGTCCAGATCAAATTGTCAAGCAGTCCATAGGTAGTACCTACCTCGATGTCTGCCGTGTTGTCATTTAGCCCAACGAAATCGGCGGTGCTCACGGCAAAGGGCAGCGCACTCGCTTGCGGGTTATGGAAGGGAGAGCGATTGACGTAGAACTTGGTTTCGTTAAACAGGCGCGGACTGAAAGTATGCTCCAGCGCGATCAGGTAGTTCGCAGGATGGTTGATGGTCTGGAGTTTATCCTCGGGCAGGCTGCCCCCGTTGGGGGCATCCACCAGGCTTATGTCGCGCTGGGCGCGACCGTACAAGAGAGTGTTGTCGCTGACTTTGTGGTCGAGCCGTATCAGCCAAGTGTCCTCGTGAACAGTAGTCGGAAGGGGCGCCGTGATCACATCGATGTTGTTGCTGTTTGACGGACTTGTCACGCTGCCCTGCCATTGAAAAGCGGAGTCCGGATACACGAAGCGCGGCGCGCAACCGCCGATTGTGCCAACGGACGCTCGCCACGGAAACCCCTGCATAATCCGGCACATCTGCGGAGAAGTGCTCAGTACGGTTGCGAGAAACGGCGCAGTCAAAGGGGCGCCGTTCCCGCCGTTAGCAGTATTGCTCCAGCCGAAATTAGTCGCGGCGGGCACTTTGAATTGGTTGGTGATCGACTGGTATTGCCGCAGTCCTTCGTAGGAGATAAAGAAGAATGTCTTATTTTTCTGGATCGGTCCACCGAGGGTCAGTCCGTATTGCCCCATACGGAACGGTGGAACCGCGGGATTGCCTTGCAGATTGTAGTCGTTGAAATTGCGCGCATCAAAAACTGAATTCCTGAAGTAGCCGAACACCGTGCCGTGCCAGTCGTTGGTTCCCGACTTGGTGACCACGTCGACTTGGCCGCCCGCCTGCGTGCCATATTCCGCATCGTACAGGGCGCTGTTCACGCGATATTCTTCGATCGCGTCCTGAGAAATTTGCAGACGGGTTTGGGATTTTTGCGCTTGCTCCTGGATGCCGCCGGCATCAACTCCGTCGATGGAGAAATTGTTGTCATCGCGCGCGCGCCCGGCGAAGCGGATGGTGCGCTGGTCGCCGCCACCGTCGTCCTGCGCAAAAGGCGCGAGCAGCGTGAAACTGGCCCAGTCGCGCCCGTTGTTAGGGAGTTGGGAGATTTGCTCGGTATCGATCACCGTGGCAGCTTCCGCAGAACTGCGATCGGAAGGGCCAGTCGATGCCTTTACTTCGATCTGTTCATTGGCTGCTCCAACGGCGAGCGTGACATCCAAGGTGCGAGTTTGACCGACCCGCAGGATCACATCTTCCACCACTTTTGTTTGGAAACCGGTGTTGTTGACGGTCGTCGTGTAGGCACCGACGGGCAGTCCGGAAAAACGGTAGTAGCCCTTCGAATTTGTTTTTTGTTCTTCCTGTAGTCCGGTGTCGACGGCCACGACCTTTACACTGGCACCCACAATCACGCTTCCCGAGGGATCGCTGATGGTTCCTTCCAGCACCGCCCGATCTACCTGGGCGTAGGCTGCGGGTGTTCCTGCCGATACCAGAAGCACAAGAAATGCCGTCGCAAAACTGAGAGATAGGGCGAGAGTCGAACGGCCGCGATTGGAATTCATAGGATTAGCTCCTCGTGATCGGAAATGTCGCACTGAGAGATATGCTTGCGGCACTTTGGACGGCGATGCCGCCCGAGACGGTCCTCTCCGCTTCGGTTGAAGTACGTGAAAAACTGGATGACCGAAAATCGTAGAGCTGAGGTGTGACTCAGGAATGAACGGAACGTTAATATTTTTTCAGGTTGCTGGGCGGACGTTGGCGTGCGGTTTTAAACTGTGGAAGAGTCGTTTCAACTACTTTCATGAAGCTGTTGATTGTGGAAGACGAAGCGCGCATGGCCGACCTTCTGCGCAAGGGATTAACCGAAGAGGGCCATACGGCGACGTGTGCCTCGGATGGTGCCGAGGGCCTGGCGCTGGCGAAGTCCTACGAGTTCGACGTGATTATTCTCGACGTGATGATGCCCAGGCTCAGTGGCTACGAAATGGCGAAGCGTCTGCGGGCGGAAAAAATTCGGACGCCGATCCTAATGTTGACCGCCCGCGACTCCGTGCCCGACGTGGTTCGCGGACTCGACCTGGGTGCCGACGACTACATGACCAAGCCGTTTTCCTTCGACGAACTGGTAGCCCGTCTGCGCGCCGTAAAAAGACGCGCGCTCGCCGCGCAGGATACAAATATACGAGTTGCCGACCTGGTTCTCGACCCTGCGAGCCGCGAAGTGGTGCGTGGTCAAGACCGTGTTTCGCTGACGCGCACGGAATACAATCTGCTGGAACGTCTGATGTACCGCGCGGGAAAGGTGGTTTCCCGCCGCTCTCTCATCGAATCGGTATGGGGTTTTGATCGCGATATCGAAGAAAACACGCTCGATGCGTTTATGCGCCTTCTGCGTAATAAGGTAGATCCACCGGGGCGTCCGAAACTCATCCATACCGTGCGCGGCGTGGGCTACATGATTCGCCCGAACGGTCAGTTGTGACAAGTGGCATGAGAAGGCTCTCCATCGGCGTTCGCCTCACGCTCTGGTACCTGGCTTTTTTCGCTATCGCGCAACTCGCTTTCGGCGCCGGCATGTGGTTGATCCTGCGCACGAATCTGTATGACCTGGTCGATGATGGACTCGAAGAACAGGTCGACGACCTGAAAAGCTTTTTGCAGAGCCAGCCCAAAGAGCGGTCGCTCGGCAAGATTCAGGAGGAAGTAAACGAGACTTACGCCATCGAACACTCCGGCGAATATCTTGTGATCTACGCGGAAAACGGAGCGCTGATTTATCGTTCCGCGTTCCTGCAAGCGCATCCGTCGTTCTTGCTGCCTTCCGATCAAGTCAAGCAGCCCGTCTTACACAGCCGCAAGGCTGACGGGCGCCATTTTCGTTTCATCTTCCAGAAGTTGGAGGTGAACGGCCACGTTTACACCGTGGAGATGGGCGCGCCTTCCAATGACGCAGTGGAGACCCTCCATTTGTTCCGGACTTACCTCCTTATGTTCGCGCCCCTGGTATTGCTGACGGCTGCGGGAGGAGGGTACTGGCTGAGCCGACGAGCTCTGTCTCCGGTGGATAGCCTAGTGCGAAGCGCGCGCGAGGTTAGCGGCGCCAATCTCAACAGCCGGTTGCAGCAACTGGACACCGGCGATGAGCTGCAGCGCCTGTCCGATACGTTGAATGAAATGCTCGGGCGGATTGAATCCGCATTTCTGCGGATCACGGAATTCACCGCGGACGCGTCCCACGAACTGAGAACGCCGGTCTCGCTGATCCGCACCGAGGCCGAACTGGCTTTACGCCGATCGCGGGGCGAGGCCGAATACAAAGAGTCGTTGCGCCATATACTTTTGGAGGCGGAGCGCACGACCGCCCTGATTGAACAACTGCTTGCCTTGGCGCGCGCCGACTCGGGACGCGAAACCCTCCACTTGCGGCCGGTGGAATTGCGCCAAACATTGCGCGCCGTGGTCGAAGGTTGGCAGCAAGTGGCTACGATCCGCAACCTGGAATTTTCGGCAGACCTTGATAGTCCGGATCTTTTTGTTCAGGGAGACGAAACGCTGCTGCGAAGGCTCGCCGACATCCTGCTCGACAATGCATTCAAATACACTTCCTCGCCGGGTTTGGTGCAGCTGTCACTCGCATTGAAGGACGATAGCGCAGTGATCACCGTTCGCGACTCCGGTGTGGGAATTGCCAAAGAAGAGCAGAGCAAGATCTTTGAGCGCTTCTATCGAGTCGATAAGGCCCGAAGCCGGGCGCAAGGCGGTTCCGGACTGGGCTTGGCGATTGCCAAGTGGATCGTGGCGCAGCATCGCGGCTCCATTGAGGTGGAAAGCCGCCCGGGAGAGGGCGCCAGCTTCCGGGTAGAGTTGCCGGTGATTCCCGCGCCGGTGAAAAATCCACTGGCAGTGTGATCGCCTTCAAAATTGGCCATCGCTGCCGTACAATGAGAAAGCCTTTCCCAAGCCGGGATGGCGGAACTGGCAGACGCAGCGGACTCAAAATCCGCCGACCTTCGGGTCTTGGGGGTTCGACTCCCCCTCCCGGCACCACGCGACCTTTCCAGCTAAGCTTGCTCCCGCCACTCGTTGAACTATTAGATTGCATTAATCCTTTGGCTACAACTCTATAGGTGTTACTTCCAGCCGTGCGCCTGTGGAGCAGCGCTGCCCTTAAAGGATCCAAGGGCTGAACTCGGTCAGCAGTTCGCACCAAAGGTCAGGCCCAGAAGCGCCGCTGACGCGAGAATTTGCCGGCAGATCGGCGGGCCATTCGGGCGTGGCGGGGAAATTTTCGTCTCAAGTCCTTCACTTCGAAAGCCGATGGGGGATCTAGGCGATTCAAAAACCGCAGGGTCGTTCCAGTGTCGGCGGTTCTGGCGTTGCCCGAAAGAAGAAGGACGAAAGCAGGTTGACTACGTCCACAGCTTCCATGGAAGTAGAGGCCATTGGCGAAAAGGCCGCCCCAGAGCGCACCGACCGGGCTCGGACCGAATTGCGAGCGCTCCTGGTCGAAGATGAATCGGCCGACGTGGAGCTGTTACTGCGCTTCTTGAAAAAGGCTGGCTTTGACGCCCGCGCCGACGTGGCCCAGACCGTCGAGGAGTTCACCGCTCTCGTGCGCAAGAACGCCTACGATGTAGTTCTGGCGGATTACAAGCTGCCCTCCTGGAATGGCATGGAATCGGTCGCGGTGCTGCGGCGGGAAAAATTGGACATTCCAGTCATTCTTGTCTCCGGTTCACTGGGAGAATTGACAGCTGTAGAGTGCATTAAACAGGGGGCGGCGGACTATGTGCTGAAAGATCATCTGGCTCGCCTGCCCCACTCGGTGCACCGGGCCATACGGGAAAAGAAGCTGCGCGAGGATCACCGGCAATCGCAGGAAGACCTGGCTCGCTCCAACCGGGAACTGGAACAGTTTGCCTACGTGGCTTCGCACGACCTGCAGGAGCCGCTGCGCATGGTGGCCATCTATACCCAGCTGCTGGCGGAAAGGTATCAGGGCAAACTCGATTCCGATGCGGACAAATACATTCACTACTCGGTCGACGGCGCCCTGCGTATGCAGAAGCTGGTGCAGGATTTGCTGGCTTTCTCGCGCGTGGGACGGGAACGACTGGCTCTGCGAAGCACGGACTCCGATGCGGTTCTCAAAACTGCCCTGAAGAATCTGGAAGCGGCCATGCAGGAAAGCGGAGCGGTGGCGCGGCACACGCAACTTCCGGTGGTAATGGCCGATAGCTCGCAATTGGCCCAGGTATTTCAGAACCTGGTGGGAAATGCCCTCAAATTCCACGGTTCCCAACCGCCTGTGATTCAGGTGGGAGCGGAACGGAAGGGAAAGGAATGGGTGTTTTCAGTAACCGACAACGGGATCGGCATCGCCGCCGAGCATGCCGAGAATGTGTTTGTAATTTTCCGGCGTCTGCATACGCGGATGGAATACCCAGGAAACGGAATCGGGCTGGCGATCTGCAAGAAAGTAATCGAGCAGCACGGTGGGCGGATTTGGGTCGAATCGGAGTTGGGCCGGGGATCCACTTTCAAGTTCACACTTCCCATCAGGGAACCGCAGAAGATTGAGGACGGAGCGAAACATGAAATCAACGCCTGAAGTTTTGATGGTCGACGACAATCCCGCGGACATCGACTTGACCAGCGAAGTGCTGGCTCAGAGCCAGCGACACTTCCACGTGACCGCCGTCAACGACGGCGCGGAAGCCATTTCTTTCCTGCGGCGCCACGGCAAATATGCCCACGCCCCGGTGCCCGACCTGGTCGTGCTGGACCTGAATCTTCCCAAAAAAAATGGATGCGAGGTGCTCTCGAAGATTAAAGCCGACCCCGTTCT
The DNA here is from genome assembly GCA_963708335.1 of uncultured Acidobacteriaceae bacterium. Classification (GTDB taxonomy): domain Bacteria; phylum Acidobacteriota; class Terriglobia; order Terriglobales; family Acidobacteriaceae; genus Sulfotelmatobacter. Next base: position 2,762,062 of record OY970205.1, read on the forward strand.
GGCAGGGATTCCGGTCGTGATTTTTACCACCTCTCAGGCCAGTTCCGATATTACCCGCAGCTACAAACTAGGGGCGAACTGCTATTTGCGGAAGCCGGGGAACCTGACGGAATTCGTGGCGGCGGTTCAATCGATGGCGGATTTTTGGCTGGGTTTCGCGAGCCTGCCGCAGAGGGAGAAACGATGAGCGACCCAACAACCCATGTCTTAGTCATCGAAGATAACCCCGGAGACGCCGATCTGGTGCGCTTGCGTCTGGTGGAAGGCAAGTCGCCGGTCGATGTGACTTGCGTCAATCGTTTGTCCGAAGGCCTCGCCACACTGAAGGAAAAATTGCCCGGAGTGATCCTGCTGGACCTCAATCTCCCCGACAGCCAGGGAGCGGAAACCTTCCGCAAGGTGCTGCAACAAGCGCCCGACGTGCCAGTGGTGATTCTGTCGGGCCAGGACGACGAAGTGCTGGCCGCGAAGGCGCTGCATCAGGGTGTGCAGGATTACCTGGTGAAAGGCGCCATCTCCAGCAGCGGTTTGGACCGGGCCATGCGCTATGCGGTGGAACGGCAAGCCTTGCTACGTTCGCTCGAGATGAGTCGAAGGCAGCAACTGGAATTCAAGAACCAGTTCCTGTCACACGTCTCGCACGAACTGCGCACGCCCCTGACCTGCATTCATCAGTACGTTACGATTCTGGCCGATGGCCTGGCCGGAGAGGTCAATCCGGAGCAGCGCGACCATCTCAATACCATTCTGAAGAGCGTGAACCAGCTGGGAGCCATGGTCCGCGACCTGCTGGAGGCGAGCCGGGCGGAGTCGGGAAAGATTCGAATTGAAATGCGCTGTGTCGCGCTCGGCGACCTGATCCGGCAGGCAGTCGCCATGATGCAAGCGGGCGCGCGTGAGAAGGGAGTTGGGCTGGAAGTGGGCATCGACACCAGGATTCCCCTGGTGCATGGCGATCCCGGACGGATTCTCGAAGTGCTAATCAATCTCATTGAGAACGGCATCAAGTTCACGCCCGCGGGCGGCGCGGTAACGGTGCAAGCCTCGCTGGTCGAGACCGATCCCGATTTCGTATACATCTCGGTGGCAGACACGGGTTGCGGCATCAGTTCCCAGGCGCGAGCGCTGGTCTTCGAGCGGCTGTATCAGGACCCGAACGCCATCGATAACAACCGCAAGGGCCTGGGACTGGGTTTGTTCATTGCCAAAGAACTGGTCACGCTGCATGGCGGACGCATCTGGGTGGCGAGCGAGGCCGGCAACGGCGCGACGTTCTCATTCACCTTGCCGCTGTATTCCCTGTCCAGGCTGTTATTTCCGGTAATCACGAATCAGCAACAGCTGCGCGACGCCCTTGTACTGGTGAAAGTGGTGTTGCGGCCACTCGCCAAACCGGTGCGGGGCAGTTGGAAAGAGACCCGCCAGGCCTGCCTGGAAATACTCAAGCGCTGCGTTTATCTCGACAAGGATCTGGTGTTGCCCCCCATGACCAGTAAAGGTCCGGATGAAACGTTTCTGGTGGTGGCCTCCACCGACCTGGAGCGCGCCAACATCATGATGACGCGCATTCGCGAGCAACTCGGCAAAGTGGCGGACCTGAGCGGCACCGGCGAACTCGAGGTGACAGCATCGGCGGTGCCTCTTCCGGAGCGCAGCGCTTGCCAATCGCTGGAAGAGCAAGTGAAGGACGTGGCGCAGGTGGTAAACGAAATGGTTCGGACAAGGTTGGCAGAAAAAGAGAACGAACAGAAATGAATGCAGTGAAACCGGCGCGGCCTGGCTCCGCGTGAACGAATCGAATGGAGAACAAAAATGGCAAATCGAAAAATCATGATTGTGGACGATGACCCTGACTTGAGGCAGGCCCTGAGGCTGCGGCTGCGAGCCAACCAATACGATACGGTGAACGCGGTGGATGGCTACTCCGCGATAGCGCAGGCTTACAAGGAGCGACCCGACCTCATTATTCTTGATCTCGGGTTGCCGGCAGGCGACGGTTTTGTAGTGCTCGACCGCCTGCAAAAAGACGATAAGCTGTCGACTATCCCGGTGATCGTGCTGACCGCGCGCGATCCCCAGAGCAGCGAGCGGCGGGCCTTGCAGGCAGGCGCCGCTGCCTTCTTCCAGAAACCCGCGGACAATGCGGAATTGCTGGACGTGATCCGCGCGACACTGCCCGGAATCACGAACTCGACCGCGCTGCCTTCGTGAGGCGTTGGCCAAGCCGAGGCGCCTAAAGCTTGAACCAGAAGGTCGCAGCACCTTTCGATAACGACTGCATGGGGAAGACTGTGCTGACGAAACGATGAGGGCCTTCCCCTCTCAGCAAAGAGTGGCGCTGCGAAACAGGAGACAGATCTATGCCGGTCCACTTTCCTGCTTTAGGCGAATCTCAAGACGCGCAACTCTCTGGCCGCCGCCATCCCCGGACATTATTCAGCGTGCCCATCACCCTGCGTCATTTATGCCGGGGTGGGGTACGCGCAAGCCGGGGAGTGAGCCTCGATCTGGGCGAGGGAGGATTGGGCGCGATCGTCCAAAGCGAGGTCCACGTCGGGGACACGGTCGCCATCGATCTGCAACTGAGCGAGCAAGTACTGAGCACAGTAGCCATCGTGCGGCACACATCGCAGGTTCGCTCCGGATTTGAGTTTGTCGGTTTAACGCCAGAGGAGCGAGTGCAGATCACCAGTGTCGTCGCGCAATCCTAAGTGTCGTGCCACCACTTATCAGTTTGACTGCGGGACATGGCAAAGAAAAGACACAGTGAACGGAGAAGGTGATAGTGCGTGCATTCGTTCCTCTTCTCCGCGAGTTTGTTTTGGCGATCTCAGCGGTAGGCTCCTGCTGAGAACCAGTTCCACATTGGGAAGCACAGCCCTTGGTGCGAGCATTATTCCCTTCCTAGCAAACTATTCGCACCGATAATGAATTTGTGATGTACGAACTGCGGCGCCCCCGTGGTGCCGACTTCTAATTCACCTGCGGAGACGCCGAGAACCGTAAAGAAAATCAGGTAGTGGCAGGGGCGGAGGCATGAAAAACGTGAAACCTTCGGTCGCGCAGTCCGCCCACTCGGTGCCGGACCCAGCCATCGCGCGCCGGTTGCTGCAGTTTGTCTCTTTTTGCAGCCTGCTGGCCATTGCTTTCGGAGTGTGGGTGCTGGCGGGATGGATGCTTCACAGCCAAATCGTAAAAAGCATTGTGCCGGGACAAGTGACGGTCAAGGCGAATACAGCTGTTTGCTTCATCTTGGTTGGATTTGCGCTGTGGGTTCTGAGGAGGGAAAAGACGTCCGGCGCTGCCGACTGGAGGCTCGTCGCAAAAATTGCAGCCATTATTGCTAGCCTGGTAGGACTGTTCTCGTTTCTGGAGTGTGGATTCGGTTGGGACCTTGGCATTGATCACCTGCTTTTCGTGGCTGGTGCGGAGGACATTCCGGGAAGCGTGCGTCCGGGTCTCATGTCACCGATCACGGCTTGGGGATTTCTTTCGCTTGGATCTACCCTGCTGCTTCTCGATGCAAAGACCAGGTTGAGTCGTTGGGCGGCGCAGTTATTGCCGAGTGGAGTGGCGACCGCTGCCATGTTCGGCATCCTCGACTTCGTCCTCGATCCAAAAACAACCCACACCTACATCTCGCCCATTACCGCCTTGCAGTTATTCCTTCTCTCGTTCGCGTTAATCCTTTCCCGGACGCAGTCGGGCTTGGGCGCGTTAGTCGCTAGCCCGACCTTAGGCGGCACGGTGGCGCGGCAACTGATCCCGACTGCCGTCTTAGTTCCGCTCCTAATGGGATGGCTGCGCTGGAAGGCGCAAAGCGAGGGCCTATATTCGGATTGGACCGGCGTGGCCCTGATGATTGTAGCGTCCATCGTGTTGTTGGCGAGCCTTGCGGCCTGGACCGGGTTTACTGTGGATCGCAGCGACTGGGCGCGCCGCCTGGCCGACGAAACTATCAACCATCTCGCGTCTGTCGTTAACTTTTCCACGGACGCAATTATCGGGAAGACCACGGACGGCGTCATCACCAGTTGGAATCCAGGGGCGGAGGCGATTTACGGCTACTCGGCTGAGGAGGCGATAGGCCAGTCTATTTCCATAGTGATGCCGCACGCTCGTAGCAACGAGTTCGCTGCGATGATCGAAAAGATCAGACAAGGCGAACACGTCAGCCACTATCGAACGGAACGCCTGCGCAAGGATGGGAAGACGGTTTTCGTCTCTCTCGCCGTTAGTCCGGTGAAAGACAAAAGCGGGAAACTCGTGGGCCTCTCAACCATTGCCCGCGACGTTACCGAGTACAAACAGGCGGAGGAAAAACTGCTCCATGCTTCGCTTTACGCGCGCAGTCTCATCGAAGCCAGCCTGGACCCGCTAGTGACCATAAGCCGGGACGGCAAAATCACGGACGTGAACGAAGCCACCGAGAAGGTCACCGGAGTTTCACGCGGGAAGTTAATCGGCAGTGACTTCTCCAATTACTTTACCGAGCCCGAAAGCGCCCGCCGCGGATATGAGCAGGTATTCGCGCAAGGCACGGTGCAGGACTACCCGTTGGCCATCCGGCATGCCAGCGGGCGTGTGATTGAGGTTCTCTACAACGCGGCGGTTTTCAGGAACGAAGTAGGAGAAATCGAAGGTGTATTCGCTGCGGCCCGCGACGTCACCGAGCGTAAGCGTGCGGAGCGGGCGTTGCGGTCCTTGAGTGCGTGCAACGAGTCACTGGTGCGAGCGGCGGATGAATCCGTTCTGCTGCAGCGCATTTGCGATCTGGTCGTGAATGTGGGCGGCTACCGGATGGCCTGGGTAGGCTATGCCGAGCACGATGAGAAAAAAACGTTGCGGGCGGTGGCGGAAAGCGGATTCGAGGCAGGCTACCTGGCCACTGTCAACATCACCTGGGGCGACGAGGAACGCGGGCACGGACCTACTGGAACTGCTGTCCGAACTGGCAAAGCGATGGTGTGCCACGATGTGGTCTCCGATCCTCGCTTTGAACCGTGGCGCGAAAACGCTATCAAGCGGGGCTATCGTTCTACGCTCGTCTTGCCGCTTAAGAATGGCGAACAAGTTCTGGGAGCGCTCTCGATTTACGCCACGGAGACCGGAGCTTTTGACGCCGCCGAACAACATCTTCTGGAAGAACTCGCCAACAACTTGAGCTACGGGATTCTGGCGATCCGCGACAAGGCCGAACGCAAGCGGGCGGAGGAGGAAATCCGCAAGCTGAATCAGGAACTGGAGCAGCGCGTGCAACTACGGACGGCGCAATTGCACGAAAGTGAGCGGCGGGTACGACGAAAACTGGAGAGTATCCTCTCTCCCGAAGGCGATCTGGAGCACCTGGAACTGGCCGATCTGCTGGATGTGGCAGCGATGCAGTCGCTGGCGGATAAATTCTACGAACTCGCTCACATTCCCATGTTCATTCTTGATCTGAAAGGTAATCCACTGGTGGGGGCGGGATGGCAGGAAGTCTGTACGAAGTATCATCGCGCCAATCCCGAAGCCTGCAAGAATTGCGAGGAAAGTGATCGGGAACTTTCTATCGGCGTCGCCCCCGGCGAGTTCAAGCTCTATAAGTGCAAGAACCACCTGTGGGATGTGGTCACGCCCCTCATGCTGGGGGACCAGCAGGTCGGCAATTTGTTTTCCGGGCAGTTCTTCTTCACCGACGAAACGGTCGACCGGGAGATGTTTCGATCGCAAGCCCGGAAATACGGCTTTGACGAGCAAGAGTACCTGAACGCGCTGGACCGCGCGCCCCGGCTGAACCGGGCAGAAGTCGAGACGGGTATGAGGTTTTATACCAGGTTGGCCCAACTGCTCTCACAGCTGAGTTTCAGCGGCATCAAGCTAGCGCGGTCGGCGTCTCAAATCGGTCACGTCAATGCCGAACTCGCCGCCAGCATCAAAGAACTGGAAGCTTTTACGTACTCGGTTTCTCACGACCTGCGCGCGCCTCTGCGGCATATCAGCGGTTTCTCCAAGATTCTGGCCGAGGAATTCGCCTCGGACCTGCCGCCTGATGCGCAACAACATCTTCAACGCATTCAGGAAGGCACCCGCCGCATGGGCCTGCTGGTGGATGATCTTCTGAACCTGGCGCGGGTAGGGCGCCGCGATCTCAGCTTGCGCTCAACCGGCCTCAAATCGTTGGTCAACGAGGTAATGACGGAACTTGACCCCGAGTGCCGGGGTCGGCAGATTGACTGGAAGATTGGCGAGTTGCCCTTCGTGGAGTGCGATCCCGGATTGATGAAGCAGGTTTTTCAAAACCTGCTCTCGAACGCCGTCAAGTTTACCCGCCCGCGGCAGCAAGCCGTCATTGAAGTAGGACTTAAACATGAGCAAGAAACGCCCACTGTGTTCGTGCGCGATAACGGCGTGGGCTTCAACATGAAGTACGCCGACAAACTCTTCGGAGTGTTCCAACGCTTGCACCGCGCCGAAGACTTCGAAGGGACGGGCGTGGGCCTGGCCACCATCCAGCGAATTATTCAGAAGCATGGGGGACGCATCTGGGCCGAAGCCGAACTGGACAAGGGCGCAACCTTTTATTTCACCATCGGGGCTGCCGAGAAAACCGAACTCAAATCCAAAGCTGCAGTAGCGGGAGAAAAAAATGATGACTCACCAAATCGAAATATTGCTGGTGGAAGATAATCCGAACGACGTGGAGCTTACCCTGCACGCCCTGCGCAAAGAAAAGCTGGCCAACAGCATTCAGGTAGCGCGTGATGGAGAGGAAGCGCTCGACTTCCTCTTCAGCAACGGAAAGCATTCCGACCGTTGCGCAGAGCCGCTCCCCAAGCTCATCTTGCTCGACCTCAAACTCCCCAAAGTCGATGGGATGGACGTTCTCAAGCGGTTGAAGGCCGACGCGCGCACCAAGACGATTCCCGTGGTGATTCTGACTTCGTCGAAAGAAGAACGCGATCTGGTTCGAAGCTACAACCTGGGCGTCAACAGCTACATCCAGAAGCCCGTAGACTTCGACCAGTTCCGCGACATCGTGAAGACCGTGGGGCTGTACTGGCTGGTGATCAACCAGTCTCCGTTGCCCGAAATCCCAGCCCCGACGCCGAATCAGATTGCAACCGAAAAGGCCGGGCAATGTTGAGGAAGAGGAAGTGGCGCGCCCCGCCCTCGCTTGGCTCCTCGCTTCCAGTTGCGATGAAATTCATCTCATGACCAGCCCAGAGAATCCGCGCTCCAATCTCGAACGGCTGCATGCAGTCCTGGTTGAGGACAGTGCGGACGATGCCGAACTGATGGTGCATCAGCTACGCCAGAGCGGCTTCGAACTGACTTGGAGCCGGGTGGAGACCGAGGCTGATTTTCTGGAATCTCTCGAGAAGTTACCGGCGATCATTCTGGCCGATTACGCCTTGCCGCAGTTCAGCGGGCTGAGGGCGCTTGAACTCGTGCAGCAGCGCGGGCTGACTATTCCGTTCATCATGGTCTCGGGCACGATCGGCGAGGAAGCGGCTGCCGCGGTGGTGAAACAGGGGGCCGCGGATTACGTACTGAAGAGCCGTCTCGACCGGCTCGGGTTGGCGGTCATGCGCAGCTTGCAGGGAGAACGGAAGATCGCTTACTTCTCCATGGAGATTGCGCTGGAGTCGGAGATCCCAACCTACAGCGGCGGTTTGGGAGTGCTCGCGGGCGACACCATCCGTTCGGCCGCCGATCTGCACCTGCCCATGGTGGCGATCTCGCTACTCCATCGCGCCGGACACTTCGATCAAAGATTCGACGCCACCGGATGGCAAGTGGAAGAGCCAGTGCAGTGGAACGTCAAACAATTCTTACATGAAATGTCCGCCCGAGCCACGCTGAATCTGGAAGGGCGGAAACTGAGTCTGCGCTGCTGGAAATATCCAGTGCAGGGAACCGGCGGGTACTTCATCCCTGTCTACCTGCTCGATAGCGACCTGCCGGAGAACAGCGAATGGGACCGGAAGCTCACGTCAGTGCTCTACGGGGGCGACTCCCGCTATCGTTTGTGCCAGGAAGTTCTACTAGGAATCGGTGGAGTGCGCATGCTGCGAGCGCTCGGCTACGAGAGAATCGATCGCTTTCATATGAACGAGGGCCATGCCAGCCTGCTCACACTGGAGTTGCTGCAGGAAGAAGCCGCTAAGTCGCAGAGAAAGCGCATCGCGCTCGGCGAACTGGCCGCTGTCCGGCAGAAATGCATCTTCACCACCCACACGCCGGTGCCTGCCGGCCACGATCAATTTGCATTGTCATGCTTGGGAAACACATTGGGCTTTCGGGAGGACCTTTCCGATGTGCTGGACCCGAACATGGCGGCGCGGATTTTTGGACGGCATGAGGCGCCGGAGGAAAAGGCATCCCCCACCAACGGCCAGGTCAAGCTCAACATGACCTACCTTGGCTTGAACATGAGCCGCTATGTGAATGGAGTGGCGAAGCGGCACGGGGAAGTATCGCGGATGATGTTCGCGGGTTACCATATCGACGCGATCACCAATGGCGTTCACGCAGCGACCTGGACCTCGCCGCATTTTCAGGGGCTCTATGATCGTCATATTCCGGATTGGCGTCAGGACAATTTCAGTTTGCGCCACGCCGAGAGCATTCCCGGGCCGGAAATACTGGAGGCACACCGGCGCGCGAAAATGGAGTTGCTGGCGCGCGTGAATGAGCGACATAAGCTGGAGATGAGGCCGGAAGTTTTTACAATTGGATCCGCGCGCCGGGTCACCGCCTACAAGCGCGCTGACCTTCTTTTTACTGACATGGAGCGGCTGAAGAAGGTTGCGAACAACAACGGCGGGCTGCAATTGATCTATGCCGGCAAGGCTCATCCCAGCGACCAGGAAGGCAAGCAACTCATTCGTCGAATTCTGGAACTGAAAAACCTGGCGGATGAAAACATCACGATCGCTTTTCTGCGCAACTACGACTTGGAGTTGGCTAGGCTGATCACGGCTGGCGTCGATCTCTGGCTCAACACGCCTCAGCCGCCGTTGGAAGCGTCGGGAACGAGCGGAATGAAAGCCGCGCTGAACGGCGTCCCCAGCTTAAGCGTGGTCGATGGTTGGTGGATGGAGGGCCTGATCGAAGGCGTAACCGGATGGGCGATTGGCGACAAGAAGCGTCCGCGCGAAGACGAAACCAGCAGCGTTCGCGACGCCGCCTCGCTCTACGACAAATTAGATCGAGTCATCCTGCCGATGTTCCATGGGTGCCAGGGGAGCTTTGTCGAAGTCATGCGGCACGCGATCGCGGTGAACGGTTCCTTCTTCAATACCCAAAGAATGCTGCAGCAATACGTATTGAATGCGTACTTTCACTGACGCCGCAGCAGAATCGTTCGGTCGGTTATCCCCTCAAAGCTCGATGCCGTCAGCCTCTTGGTATACTCGGAGGCTTCCTGAGCTTAAGCTGCAAGGGAATCAAAATCGCTTATTGAGGAGATCTGTCATGCAGAGCCGCATCACCGGCACGACTATGCCGGTGCTTGAATTTGCGCTGGATCCCAACGATGCCATCATTTCCGAAGCGGGAGAGCTTTCCTGGATGAGCAGTTCCATGCAGATGATGACGCACACGCAGTTTGCCGGAGGCGGTGGTCTGTTCGGAGTGCTCAAGCGCGTTGCGGGCGGCGGCTCCATCTTCATGACCGAATACCGGGCCGTGGGTGCTACCGGCGAACTGGCATTCGCGACGAAGTTGCCCGGCCACATCGTGCCCGTCGAAGTCTCGCCGGGACACGAGTACATGATTCATCGACATGGTTTTCTCTGTGCGACTCCGCAGATTCAGATTGGCGTCGGCTTTCAGCAGTCGCTCGGTGCGGGAATTTTTGGCGGCGACGGCTTCCTGTTGCAAAGACTTAGCGGACAAGGTACTGCGTGGTTGGAACTCTCTGGAGAATTGGTGGTGCGTGATCTTCAGCCCGGTGAGACTTTGCGAGTGCATCCCGGCCATGTCGGAGCCTTTCAGGCCAGCGTGTCTTTTCAGATTACGACCGTGCCCGGCATCAAGAATATGATCTTCGGAGGCGATGGAATTTTTTTAGCTGCGCTTACCGGGCCCGGGAGGATCTGGTTGCAGACCTTGCCTATTGCCAGGTTGGCTCATGCCATCGAGCGGTACATGCCGCATGAAACTCGCCGTGAGACCGTGCAGGGCGGCGTGGTTGGTGGGATCGTTGGGTCTATCCTCGACAATATGAAATGAATGTTCTTCCTGGTGTTTCACACGCCTCACAGGGGTGAATCTGGAACCCAAACTTAGACTTTGTAAAAGGAATCGAGCTTTGCATCTCCAGAATAATTCTGCGGATTCCGGCTTAGAACCGCCCGCCCTATCTTCCCTCTTCCTGGGGTAGATCGTGTAATTTGTGCCAGTGGGTTGGTGTAGGGCGGGAACTTTCGTCTAAGGTGTTCACCTGACTGGCACGCCACTGAGGACATCGGCGGCTCCCATTCCCCGTAGTTCTTGGGCAGGCCTGGAATTCCATCTTCCCGAGCTGAGCGGGACAAATCCCCTCAATAGGGGTAAAAACCAGGCGCTTACGTGCGTGAAACCGCACCAATAGCGGGTAAACCCCCGTTTAGCAATCCGCGAATTTACGTCCTCCGCCGCGGAAAGAAAAACGATGCCGTCTGCAAGTGCCTGTGGAAAATGGTGTTTGGCCGTCACAGACATCCACTGCCTCAAAGTGGCAATGTGGATGCTATGAGATTTGGAAAGGTTCAGCCACGGTGCCAAATCCGGGCGAAGTTGATATTACTGCTGGAAAAAGGGGGGAATCGATGAAGGAACAACCTGTTCGGCTGGGCCCACGCGAACAGCAAATTGTCGAGCTGCTTTTGCAAGGTTGCGATAATGCAGAAATTGCAAGCCAGCTGAAGATGGCACGGCGAACCGTTAAAGCTCATTTCAACCGCCTGTTTCTACGTTTCGGAATTACCGGTGGTATCAAGCGAGTAAAGCTCGCAACCCTTTTATATCGGAGGCAAGCATGTCTGCAAATGGACGCTATGGGAGCCGTGTCCCCAATGAACGTGAACACCGAGTCATCCAACTTGTTGCCGAAGGCCTAAAAAATAAAGAAGTAGCGGATGCCATCGGGACCACCGAGCACGTCGTAAAGAACTATCTGCGAGTGATTTACGATAAGCTCGGTCTTTGGAATCGGGTCGAACTGGCGCTGTGGTATGAGTCGCGGCGGAGTCCCTCGATGTTGGTGATGCAATAATTCTCTGATTCCCGATGCCAAGGACGTCGTCGCACAGGCGGCGTCCTCGGCCGGGAGAGATCAGATTTTTCTTTCGTTTCTCTTAGTTACCGATCCTTAAATTACTGACAACCAAAGGCTTGAAAGTGCCGCAGGCGTTCGCCTGCAGTCTTTATGCCTTGAAGTGCAGCACTGTCGAGCAACACCCGCGCCTGATCGCAGTTCTTCGAAACGCCGTCGCCTTTCAGATATAGATCCGAGAGAAGAAGGGTTGCGTCTGCATTGTGCTTCGCAATTGCCTTCCAAAGCCATTTCGCGGCTTCTGCGCTGTTGCGGCTCTGGCCATTTGTGCCGTTGAGATAGCCTTGGGCAATGGCGAGTTCCTCGCCGCCGCCTGTTCCTGCAGATGCTTCAGAGGGGGCAGCCTTCGGAGGCCTGGAAACTCCGTGAGGCAGGGATGGAGCCGCAGTATCTGCTTCCTTGCTTGCAGCATTGACAACTGGTCTCGCCGGGCCGCGGGAAGGGGCGGCTGGCCGATTATCCGCCGCCGCGCCGTTCGGCTCTTCAGTCTTGGTGGGGCTGGGCGGCGGGGCCGGCGTCGTACCCTCCGTTGCTGCGGGCGAAGTAGCCAGCCGTGCGCGCAAAGCTTGAAATTTGGCCTGCACGCTTGGCCATGCCAAGTACGCGCCCACGCCGATCATGATTGCCAGGACAAGTCCCAGGAAAATGCGTGGAGATCCGGACTGTGGCGTGGAAAAAATCTCGTCGTCATCGTCATAGTAGTCGCGGTGGTCGTACTCGCGATCTTCATATTCGTCGTCTCCGCCGCCCTGGAACAGCGACAATTCGTTCTTGTCCAGTCTCGCGGCATTCACCTCATGATCGCGCGCCATGAAGTGCGATTCAGCGCTCGGAGCGGCAGGCGTTGCGAGCTCCTCACGCAAGTCGGTTGGCTGATTTGCAATGTCATCGCGATTGTCGAACACGGCGGCCGCTGCGGCTTCTTCTCCCAGACGCGTTCCGCACATCCCGCAAAACTTTTGGGTTTTGAGGTTTTTGCGTCCGCAGGCATGGCAGCGAATCAGCGTGGGCTGAACCACGGTGCGTGGGGCAACGGGTCGGGCTTCACGACTTAATTCCTCTTGTCTCAGCGTCGGAGATGCATCCGCTCTCTCGGTGCTCTTTGAGTTTTCCGCTTCCAACTCGCGTACCAGTTCCTGAACGGCCTCGTCGCGCTTTTCCGGAGGACTGGTGAAGTAAACTTGTGCCCACCGGCCCATGTTTTGTGCCAGGAGCGGATTCAACAGAGGGTTCAACTCGGGCGGCGGCAAAGTACTAGCCCCCCCAGGTTTCTCGGTTTGAGGTGACAATCGGTTCTCCCTTTTTCCGAAGACTGGGACGAAGTGGGCAAGTGGAACCTGTAGATATGATTGCAATCCCGGCGCCGGGGGTTGTCAAATTAAACGCCATCGAGCGAGCGCTAGGGGCAGGCGGTTTTAGTCGCAAGCTTTGCGGTAGGCGGGCTCAAACGAGTCTAATTGAGCGTCCCTCTGAGTGCTGAACCTGCCCTTAGGGGTTTTCCCGTAGAGGTCCGACCCCGGACAATAATATAGAGCGGTATGCAGATCCACCCAGACCTGGGTTCTAGGGTTCCCCTTATATTCAGGTGGTTCAGGAGCTTCGGCCAAGCCAAGCTTGATCAGCGTGCGATCGAAAAGCGAAAGATCGGCATCCGGGGCGGCCTTGCGGTGAGTCGCCGCTGCGGCGGTTGGACTCGCCGTCGCACTTACGGAATGATTGGACCAGATTGCCCACCGAATTACGCCCAATACAAAAACCACGGCGATTGCCAGGTAGATGTCTCCACGGCGAGTGTTCCAGAACTGAGCCCAAAGGCCTCGATCTTTGGCCACCGACATTCGCTCCAGAAAATCGAGTGCAGTCGAGGCGGAATTCCATGCAGTCCCGCCTTCAGCTTTTACGAGAGCGGTCGATGATGGCGTTTGCGCATTTTCGTCCGTGTCTGAACTATTCTCGACGATCGCGTGCGGAGGAATCTCCAAGTCTGCTTGTTCGGGACTCTCAAAGTCTGGGCTTTCGATTTCGTTGTTTGCCCGTGCTTGTGCGAGTTCGATTGGCCGAAAGCCTCCCTGCGGCAGAGGCTCGGCGGCCTGAAAAAGATTTGGAAGTGGCTCAGCGATAGAATCAGGGAGTTGGTCGTCGAGGCGAACTCCAGAGTTCGGCTCCGGTTCCTCGAGCAGTGCTGTGCCATCGGCAGCGTGCGCAGATGAAGATTGTTGCTTAGCCTGCTGCATCTGCCACATCGCCGACACCTTGCTTTGCAAACTCGCCGTGTCGTAGTCGCCGCTGCGGGGCGAACCGCAGTTACCGCAAAACTGCTCCTGTCCTACGAGTTGGTGACCGCACTTGCGGCAACGAAAAGTCGACGGCGAAACGTCCAAGGCCAGCAGTGCGATTTTGGCCGCATTTTCTTTGGCGGTGGGCATGGCTGGGGGTTTGTCTACAAGCGCCGCGAGATTCGGCTTCAGTTTTTCCAGAGCCTCCAACATTACCGCCCGTTCGCTCGCGAGCGATTTCTTCCAGGAAACTTCTTCATTTCTCGCCAGAGCTTCAGTGACCAGGCCAGCCATCAGTTGACCGGTATGAACATCTGGCTCGGCGAATGCGTGCGCGCGGTCATAATAGAGTTCCAAGGCCCCCGCGACTCCGCCGTTGTGAAAGATCGGAACGGCGATCAGCGAGCCGATGCCACGGCGACGACACTCTTCCGTGTCGAGCAGCAACTCTGGATTCACATCTTCGCAGCGGAAGACTTTTCCGGAGCGAAGAGCGGCGGCGCACAACGCCTTTTCCGTAGGAACGTCGGTTCCTGCCGGAAGCGTCAGCAGGCCAGCACTTGCTCGGTACTTAACATTGTCGCCGTCCACAATGGCAACGGCTGCGCCACTCGCCCGCGAGATTTGGGTCACGCGCTCACCGATCACAGAAAGCGCCTCTTCGAACGGCAGGTGCTGGGCCCGAATCTGCTGCTGGGTCTCCACGATTTGGGCCAGCGTGAAGGCTTGATCGTCCTTCGGAGCCGGTTTCGGCGCTTGAGCCTTTGGCGGGGCTTGTGGCGGAATCGCGGCCACGAGCTTTTTCGCGGCAAGTGCTTCCTCTTTTTTCTGGACCTGCTTCTTTTCTTGTAAATCGCGATTATGCTCTTGGAGTACATACGCCGCTTCCAGAATCTTTGCGAGCGTCTCCTCGTCGTGAATCGGTTTGTCTGTTTTCTCGGACACGATCTAGTTTTCCATCAGTGCGAGCTATCCGGGGCGCACCCCGGCAGTCGGTATTCCATCCATTTTAGTGCACGTTCTACTCCAACCCCGAGCCTGAAAGCGGTTCATGCAGTTGGGATGAGACTAGGAAGATAAAATACCATCTCTCCTTTTGCAGGCGGAGAGCTTCAAGCGTGCCAATAGTTTACAGCCGGAGGGGTTAGGAAGCGAGCGTTCTTACGAGAGAGAAACAATGCGCACCGCCGCGGAGTAACCACAAGTAACTTCGCAGGAATCTGCACGCTGAGCGACCATTTTTCCTACTGAAGGACTTCAGATGGAACGGTCCACTTCTACTTGGGCGGCAAGGACGACTGACCGCCGGGAAGTGCGGAGCGTATAGCGCGGTCGTTCGCCAGAACTCGGAGTTGGCCTGGGCTCGCCTTCAGAATTGCAGATGCGTCCAGTGAACGGCATTCGATAATTTCACGCACTTGCTCCGCAGCGGTTATTTTTCACTGGATCCCTCACTGGGAGCTTTGGCACCTTCCTTGGATCCTTCAGATGGAGCTTCGGCGGCTTCGATTTTTATCTTAGTGTTATCTGGCAGCCCATAAGCACCCGAGACCACCACCTTGTCGTTAGGAGTGACGCCGTCGACGATCTGCACATCATCGCCGTTGCGGATCCCAAGCTTGACTACCTTCTGATGAGCCCGGCCATCGGCGCCCGCTAGCATTACGGCAGGATTGCCGTCGGGAGTGTTAAGGACCGCGGTGGCCGGAACGACGAGCGCGTCTTTCACGGTCTTCGCTGTGAGGTTGAGTTGCACGCTGGTGCCGGGCTTCAACGCGTGTTTGGGATTCTTGGCCTCGAGCCAGACTTCAACCGTCGTGCTGTTGGGATCGAGCGCCGGACTCACCACCGTGACTTTGCCCTCGATGGGAACGTCGATCCCGGGCACGGTCATGGTTCCTTTATCGCCGACTTTCAAAGCGGCCGCATCGCTCTGCGGGATGTGGGCTTTGGCGATGACGGACGAGATGTCCATCACCGTGAGGAGAGGCGTTCCCGCCGCTGCCATTTCGCCCGGATAGAGCGGTCGGTCGGTAATTACGCCGTTGATGGGACTGCGAATCTCCGAGTAGCTGAGCTGCGCCTCGGCTCCCAGATATTTTCCCTTGGCGGACTCCAATTGCCCCGCGGCAGAGCGGAGTTCCTGCTGCTTGCCGATGGCCATGAGCGCGTCCAGATGTTTTTTTGCGATCGCGTACTGGTTGCTGGCCTGGGTGAAATCGACTCGCGACTGATCAAGTTCTTTTCTGGGCAGTGCGCCCTGCTCGAAAAGTTGCTGACGGCTCTCGTATACCTTTTGCTGAGCGTTGAGCGCGGTCTGAGCCTGCTGCGCGTCGGCTTCCGCCTTCTGGATCTGTTCTGGCAGATCGGCTGCGGTGGTGGTCTCGTAGGTCGCCTGCGCCTGCTCGTAGCTGCCTTTATTTTCCTGCGCCGCGGCGCTCAGGTCGCGATTTTCGAGCACGGCCAGCAGTTCTCCCTCGTGCACCGGGCTGCCGCGCTTCACCAGAAACTTTTTCACTGGAGCGCTGATCTTGGGGACAATTGCGGATTGCTGCCGCGGAAACAAGACGGCTTGTGTCGTAATCGTGTGTTGAATCTCGGTTTTCTCTACGGACGCGACTTGCACGGTCACGGTCGGTTCTTTGTCGCCCTTTTCCGACGAGCACCCGCTCGCAATGAGCAGGCCTCCCACCGCCGCCATGGCAGCCACTGCAAGCACGCGGCGGGATAAGACATCGAAAGTTCGGCTGCAGTCTACTCGTGCGGTCGGGTTGCGGTTCATTCGGCTAGAAGTTTCCTGTGAGAGTTTGTAGGTTGGCGACGGCGACGCGGAAGCGTGCCTGGCCATCATCGTAGGCGTTGCGGGCCTGGGTCAGAGTGTTTTGCGCGTCGACCACCTCCAATACAGTCGATTCTCCAGCCTGGTAGCGCAAGGTGGTGAGCCGCATACTATCGGCGGCCAGCTCGGCGGAACTTGCCAGCGATTCCATCTCCGAGCGCGAGGCTTCCGCTTCACTGTAGAACTGCCGCAAGTGGCTCAAGAGTTCCCGTTGCGCGAAGGTCAGTTCGACATGCGCCTGGTCCCGGCGCAGTTCCGCTTGCTTCAGCTTGCTGCGATCCGCACCCCAGCTAAAGATCGGAATCTGCAAGCTGGCCACTCCGGAATATCCCAGGTTTTGGATGCCGTTGCTTCGGATGGCAAACACGTTCGAATCGATGCCGTAAAAATAGTCAATACTGAGCGACGGCAATAACCCGCCCCAGGCCGCTGTAACCTCGTGATTGGCGACTTGGAGCGCCGCTAGAGCCGCTCGCAGATCGGGATTGTTTTTCTTACCCGCCGCTTCTATCTCCGCGAAGTTGGGCAAGGGCTCAAGCGTTTGCAAGTCATCGACCACAGCGAAATTCTGGTTAAAATCGGGAAACAGCAAAACGGCCAGGTCGAGACGAGTTTTCTCCATGTCCAGTTGAGCTTCCCGCAAATCGCGTTGTTGCAGCTGGGCTTGGATTTGTGCCTTGATCACGTCCGCGTGGGCGACTTCCCCCCCATGTTCCAGTTTCTGGCTGATGTCGAGAAATCGCATCGCTTCGGCTGCGGCCTTTTGTGCTGTGGAATATTTACGCTCGGCAACAACTAACCCGTAGTAAGCCTGGGTAACGGTGACGACGAGGCCGCGTCTGGCGATCTCGGCCTTGGCCCGCGCTTGTGCCAGCGCCGCAGCGGAGCGGCGATAATCCGCAACGTTGGTGAGAGACAACGCCTCATGCACGTCGGCCTGACTGATGTACTCGTGCACGCCATTATTGGCAATAAACCTGAAAGGGGCGCACACCCCTGGGTTTGCCACACACCTCTCCGGAAGTGGGCCGGTGCCTTGGGTATAGATGAACGAATTGTTGTAGTTCACATCGGGCAGCAACCCGGCGCGAGCCTGGACGCGATCCTCCCGCGCGAGACCAAGATCAGTGACTGCCGAGCGGTATTGGGGATCGTTCTGGCGAGCTCGCTGCAAAGCGTCTTGCAAAGTGAGCGTAAGCGGTGCGCCGCTGGCCGAATTCGTGTTAGGACTCTGCGAATCGAGAGACACCTGTGCAAAACCGGTGGAGGCGATGGCCATCAGGGCCAAAATGAGAAACAGGAAGGGAGGGCAAGTTTCAATGTGGGAATGAGATTGATTGACTGCTAGAAATGACTTTTGACTTCTCTTCACAGGTTCACCTCGAAATGGAGCCGCGCGATGCATATCCATGCAAACCCTCGATCACGAAGGGCATCGTTGAGCCCGATATCGCAGTCTTAATGCGACTGCCTGCAGTTGCCGGCCGAAGCCGGAAGCAAGAGCGCAGAAGCGGAAGTATCGCAGACTATCGCCATGATTCAGTGGTCAGGACCAATTTAGAACTCCGCTAGCCTACCACGGGGTTCCTGAAATCCACCTGAAAACCCTGGTTCCCGCCCCCAAGTGCTAGGGCCCCAAAGTACTTAGCTCCGCGCGCAGGGAGGTACGAACAATTGGCGAAAGCCTTGCAATGGGAAAGATGAGTGTGCTCGCAGAGCCGCTGGAGGAAATCATGATCGATCTCGAACAAGTCAAAGTCACGCCCCGCGATCAGCAAGTTCTGAACTTGCTGGTACAGGGTTGCAGCAACAAAGAAATCGCCGGCCAACTCAACATCAGTCCGCGCACGGTAAAACAGCACCTGCGCACGTTGTTCTTGCGCGCCGGAATCCGCGAGGGCCGCAAACGCGTGAAGTTGGCGATTGCCATATTCAGCAAGGAGGAAGCCCAGTCATGACCCCGTGCGAACGCCTCACCCCGAAAGAAATTCAAATCTCGATTCTGGTTTGGGAAGGGCTGACCAACCGCGAAATCGGAAAGATCGTTGGCACCAGCGAACAGGTAATCAAGAATCATCTGCGCAGCGCTTTTGACAAGATCGGCGTCTGGAGCCGTCTGGAACTTGCCATGTACGTCGCCAGCCACGGCGGAAAAAATTGGCCGCCAGAGTCTGACAGCCCGGGCATCTTCTACCGAGAGGTTGTCGGGGCCCCTCAATAGCGGGCGCGCGACCCGGCGAAGAGCCAAGCATTTTTGCAGGCTTCCTGTATTCAATTTTTCCTACCCGGTAGAGGTGACGCTCTGCCTTTTGGCAAAACTGGCTTCAATTACGTCCAAGTTCTGCAAAAACTTTCACGACGTGGAGTTTGCCGGAAAGCATTTCGTATCGGTAAATTCATGCCGGGCAATGGGTTGCGAGAAAAATCGCGGCGGCATGGGAATTGCACCATAAGGTCCGATCTGCCGAGTGCGGGCTCTACTGCAGCCATGAGCCGGCTTCGCGACCCGGGGCGAACCCTGCGATGGCTTACAAAGAAACCTTCTGGATGACATGCGACTCCACCGAACAATTACGGGCGGAGTATGGCCCTTTTCACACCCGCGCCGAGGCGGAAACTGAGGCCAAGAAACTCGGCTTTGGATACCTTCTGCGCTACGAACATATCCTTGGCGACGAGGAAGAGGTACAGGAAGTGCGATGCATCTTCGTCGAGTTGCCGGGAGCCGCTCCGGTTGGAGTGGACACCGCAGCCGTTACCCTTCATACCCGCTGCGCCACCTGCGGTGAATCCGCCGCGCACGACAAAAGCTGGGAGGCCGAAGTCTGGGCCGACATTCACGAGTTCGAGCATTCCCGACACCTGGTGCGACTCTTCGAACACGCCCGCGGCAAAGGCTTGAAGGAAATCGGCGACTGGCGCGGATAGAGCAGTGGCCAGTGGCCAGTTGCCAGTGGCCAGTAAAACCCTCTTTCCTACAACCCTCAGAATCAGAGGCTGCGTCCTCGCCACTCTTGTCTGTATCCGCTAGCGCTTTTCCGGTTTTGTGTCAGGAGCGGCCGTCAGATGCAATGAGGGCGGGAATTCGGGTTCCGCCGAGCCATCGGTTCTGGCATCCGAAGCCGCGAAGTTCAAACCAGATTTCGTGTTGTGATCGATTGCCTGGCCGCGCCCCATTCGAAGCGAGAAGTCCCCACGAACCTCAAGCTGATGTCCCATGTTCGTGAGCTGCTGGCGAACTTCGGCGGGCACGCGATCTTCGATGAGTATGTTGCAGCCGATATTGAAATTCGTGCGCACCGTGAAACGAGCCGTTTCCATGGCGGCCTGAAGGTTCATGCCATAGTCGACCACATTGGAAACGAATTGGGCGTGAGCGAGCGGCTGGTTGGCGCCTCCCATAATTCCGAATCCGATGTGATCGTCGCCATGTTTCATAAACGCAGGAATGATAGTGTGGAACGGACGCTTGTGCGGGGCGAGAGCGTCCGGTTTGGCAGGATCGAGCATGAAAAGCGCACCGCGATTCTGCAGGGGAAACCCCATTCCGCGTACCGTGATCCCCGAGCCGAAGCTCGAAAAGTTGCTCTGAATCAGGGAGACGATGTTGCCCTGTCGGTCCACCACCGTGAGATAGGTAGTGTCACCGGCCGGAGGATGTCCGGCTTCCACGTCGCAATTGGCCTTTGCAGGATCGATCAGTTGCGCGCGCTGTTTCGCGTATTCCTTAGAGAGCAGGCCGGTCACCGGCACTTTGACGAAGCGAGGATCGGCGTTGTAGCGCGCCAAGTCGGCATAGGCCAGCTTCATAGCTTCGATTCTCTTGTGCAATTCCTCCGAGCTGAGCGGGCCAGCTTTCGCGGGCGAGAACTGCTCGAGAATGTTCAACATTTCCAGTGCCGCCATGCCCTGTCCGTTGGGTGGCAACTCGTAAACCTTCCATCCGCGATAAGTAACGGAAATTGGTTCGACCCACTCCGCCGAGAAATCCTGCAGGTCTTCCGCCGTCATGGTGCCGCCGAGTTGGCGTGAAGTCGCCAGGATTGCTTTGGCGATCTCACCGGAATAGAACGCGCGCGGGCCGCCCGCCGCAAGCAGACCGAAAGTTCTTGCCAGGTCAGGATTTCGAAATACATCTCCCATGTGAGGGGCTTCGTCGTGGACGAGGAACACGCGCCGGGTCTCCAGGTCAATTTTCAGCTTGGTGTTGGCCGCATCCTGCCAGTCCATGCCGATCATTTCTTGGACCACGAAGCCGTTCTCCGCATAAAAGGCCGCCGGCGCAAAAATATCTTTCCACGCCATTCGCCCGAAACGTTCATGCAGTTTGTTCCAGCCTTCCACCGCGCCCGGCACGGTTACGGTGTCGATTCCGCTCTCCGGCATTTGTGTGACACCCTTCGATTTCAGATAATCGATGGTGAGCGCCTTGGGTGCCCATCCGCTGGCGTTCAGGCCGTAGAGTTTTCCAGTCTTCGCGTCCCAGTAAATGGCGAACAAGTCTCCGCCAATGCCGTTCATGTCCGGTTCCATCACGCCGAGCAGAGCATTAGTAGCGATAGCCGCGTCCACTGCCGAACCACCATGCGACAGGATCTCCGCTCCGGCCTGCGAAGCTTGCACCTGGCTGCTGGCAACGATGCCGTAGGGCGAGATCACCATGGACCGCGCATTAGTTCGATCTTGCGGAAACGCCGCGCCGCCAAGAACGAGCAATACAAAACAAAGCAGGAACCGTCGCATGCAACTCTCCTTTTTCAGTGGAAGGGCATTCTTATGGAATCGAAAGAAGATGTCAACGGCAGGCCGATTTTACCTGTCCAAACGGCCTCCGGCCGCGCCCGTTCAGGATTTAGAATGTAATCTGAATGTTTGCGCGAAGAACATTTCCCAGGTTCAGCCGAACGCTGTTCGTAGTGTCCGTGGTGGGAGTGGCTATGGCGCAAACGGCCAATCCCATAAACCCCGCTCGCGATCCAGCCCAACCCCCATCCGCGGCTCCAGCGCACAGCGTTGCCAAATTCGACGCGCTGGTCGACTCCGCCATCCGCCAGGAGCATCGACTGATCGTCTTGATGCGCAATTTCACACCAATAGTTGAAACCTACATTCAGGAAGAAAAGCCCGATTCCGATCTAGGAACTTCTCCAAAAAGCGACGACTATTTTTTGAGCCGTCTGGAACTGACGGGGAATGGCATCGCCACTCGAGCCTTTGAAGAGCCCGAGGGCTGGAAGCAAGTGTGGGAGAAAAAGTTGCTGGAGAATCCCCGTCCATTCTCGGCCGCCGGATTCGCGCAAGCGATCTTCCCTGATCTGGACCATTTTGATCGTCACAACTACATGTTCAAATTTGTCCGCTGGGAGGTTCTTGGAGAGATTCATTGCGGCGTAGTGGATGTAAGTCCTCGAAAAAATTCGGACAACCGTGGTTTCGTCGGCAGAATCTGGGTAGAGGACCAGGACTTCAACATTGTGCGGTTTACCGGCACCTATACCTTGAAACGGCGTTCCAAGCGCACCTTTCACTTCGATAGTTGGCGTTTGAATACTCTGGGCATCATGTGGATGCCGGCATATGTCTACACGCAGGAATCGGCTTCTCAGGATCCCACGAACCACAATCTTTGGTTCAAGGCTCAAACTCGCGTCTGGGGCTACGACCTACAACACGCGGGCGATCACCGCGAGTTCGCCAAACCGCTGACCGACACGCCGGTTTGGGTCGATCCTAATCGGCATGAAGCCTCGCAGGACGTGAGTCCGGCGAATACGATCGGAAGGGCCACTTACTCGCCGGAAGACAATATAGTCGAGCGTCTGCAGGTTGCCGGACTCATGGCGCCTGACGGCCAGGTCGATCAGATCCTGGAAACGGTGGTTAACAATTTATTAGTTACCAACGATCTGGATCTGGCGGGGATACGCTGCCGCGTGCTGCTGACCACGCCGTTGGAATCGTTCGTGATGGGCCGAACCATCGTGGTGAGCCGCGGGTTGCTCGATGTCTTGCCGGATGAAGCGACTCTGGCCGCCGTGCTGGCGCACGAACTCGGGCACATAGTCCTAAAACAAACGGTGGGTGCCGACTCTTTGTCGGGACTGGCCGAACCCTTCTCCGATCTGGAGGTCTTTACCCACTTGAGCTTTCGGTTCGATCCTAAGCAGGAAGCCGACGCCGACGCAAAGGGTTTGGAGCTTTTATCGAACTCGCCCTATCAAGCCCAACTTGCGAATGCCGGACTCTTCATGGAAGCCCTGCAAGAGCGATCAACGCGACTGCCGAACCTGCTTCACAGTCGCCTCGGCGACGATTTCGGGAGCACTCACCTGACGCGAATCCAGACCCTCGACAACGTTCCCAAACATTTGCAAATGAATCGGCTCGATCAAATCTCCGCTTTACCGCTGGGCTCGCGGATCACGCTTGATCCGTGGTCCGATCGAATCGCAATGCTCAAAAGTCCGCCGGTGCGCCTGCAGTCAGCCTCAGAGAAAATGCCTTTCGAAGTATCGCCGTTCTTTCCGTACCTCAGGCGTCAGGACCAGCACGAAAAGGCTCAGGCGGGAGACCAGCCGTAGCAGAGTGTGTGACTCGGTTTTACCGGAGATTTGATGGCCGCAGGCTAACTTGCGTTCTTGAGTTGGCTGGCCGCAGCTCGATCGAGCAGCCAGATCAGTTTCCCGTCCCGCGGCCGCACCAATTTTGAAGGATATTGTTCAGCGGATACATCTCCTTCTAGCACTGTACGAAGCACGGATGCCTTGTCGATCCCGCTTACCAGAAAAATTATGCAGTGCGCCGCGTTCAGAACTGGCAAGGTAAGAGTGATGCGGTGGGTCTTCATCTTCTCAACCCAGTTAGCGACCACGAGCCGCTTCTTTTCCTGCAGTGCCCCGGTGCCAGGGAACAGCGAAGCCGTATGTCCGTCGGGACCCATCCCGAGAAGGATGAGGTCGAACCGCGGAAACTGTCCGGGTTGAAGTGCAAAAAACTTTTTCAGAGTTTCCTCATACGCTTCAGCGACGGCCTCGGCGTCGGGATTCTCCGCGGGAATACGGAATACATTCGCCGCTGGCACCGGAATCTTCGACAGCATGCTCTCGTCCGCCATGCGATAGTTGCTGTCGGGATCGTTGGGAGGAACGTGGCGCTCGTCGCCAAAGAAAAAAAACATGCGATCCCACGGCAACGCCGTGCGGGCATTCGTCGCCAGTAAATTGTAGAGACTCTTCGGAGTTGATCCGCCGGCCAGTGCAATGGTGAAGCGCCCCCGCTGTTTGACTGCTTCATTCGCGGCGCGCACAACCTCCTCGGCCGCCGTAGAAAATAACTCCTGCGGTGTGGTCAGGATTCGAATTTCTACGGAGGAACTCACAGCAGTTCGCTCGTGTATTTAACGTGGACTAGCTCTGGCTGGCGCGCATAGCCGCGCACCGCGCCGCTCCCAGCAGTCCGGCTTTGTCGTTAGTAATGACCTGCACCGGAATCGATTCTACGAGTGGGCGCAGGCGTCCTTTGTTCACAAAAGCTCTCATGAATAGCGGTCCCGTCAGCTTGGGAAGAATTTTTGGAGAAATGCCGCCCGCCAGGAATAAGCCTCCCGTGGCCATCACCTTCAACGCCAGATTGGCGGCTTCCGCGCCGTAGACTGAGATCCACAAGTCCAGCGCCTTCTCGGCAAGGGGCTCGCTGCCATCCAAGGCCGCTCGAGAAATTACTGCGGCAGGATCGGCCTGCTTGAGTGCCGCGGCAAACTCCGCGGGTTCCTTTTCACAGCCGTAGTCGCGCAAAAATTCGTAAACATTCACCAGACCCGGCCCGGAAAGAATACGCTCGTAGCTGACGTGCCCGAATCGCGCTTTCAAGAAGCGCACAAGCTCGATCTGCAAATCGTCCTGCGGACCAAAGTCGGTGTGCCCGCCTTCGCACGCAAAAACGTGGTGGCGGTTTCCGTCCCAAAACAGCCCAGCCTCTCCCAATCCCGTTCCCGGCGCAATCACCGCCTGGTTCCCAACTGACGGCCCAGTGACGTGATTCAGTGGAACCAGATCACCATCAGCCAGCGCGCCAATTCCCCAGGCGCTGGCTTCGAGGTCGTTGATCAGCAAAGTCGCAGGAAGGTGAATTTGTTTTGCCAGCCGCGATTGCTCGACGATCCACGGCAGGTTCGAGGTTTCAACGCGCCCGTTGCGCACCGGGCCCGCGATTCCAAAGCATGCCGACTCTGGATGTCCTCCAGAATCGTTCAGAAACCGCGTGACAATTTCGCCGAGTTCGCTATGCTCGCGGCTGGGAAAGACGCGCTCCGATACCAGGCGCAAATGCCCGTTCTGGGGTTGAAAATAAGCCAGCCGAGCATTGGTGCCACCAATATCGCCGGCCAGAATCATTTTTCGAAGTTCCTCCAGCGGCGGCCATCGCGCTCCAGCAGTTCGTCAGCATCCTTCGGACCCCAGGTACCCGAAGCATAATTGGGAAAATTCCGGGGCGGGAGCGCCTTCCATAAATCGAGCACCGGGTTCACTACGGACCAGCCCGCCTCTACCATGTCGGCGCGCTGAAACAGTGTCTGGTCGCCGATCATACAATCATGCAGCAGCCGCTCGTACCCGGTGCTGGGCTGCTTGCCGAAGTATTCCTGATATTCGAAATTCATGTCCACCGTGCCCAGTCGCATAACTGGACCGGGAACCTTGGCCGCGAACTGCAGGGAGATTCCTTCTTCCGGTTGAATGTGCAGCACGAGTTGGTTGGGCATCAGGTGTTCGACAGGAGTGTCGCGAAACAGCACGAACGGCGCTCGCCGAAACTGTATCACGATATGCGTGTTGCGCACCGGCATACGCTTTCCGGTTCGCAGGTAGAACGGCACGTCGGCCCACCGCCAGTTGTCGATTAACAGTTTCATCGCCACGAACGTCTCTGTGCGCGAATCGGGAGGAACATCAGGTTCCGACCGATACGCCGAAACTCTCTTGCCATCCTCAGTTCCGTCGCCGTACTGCCCGCGCACGGTGCGGCTCAACACGTCTTCATCGCTCATGGGCTGGATGGCATGCAGAATTTTGGCCTGCTCGTCGCGCACCGCGTTAGCGTCGAAGGAGATCGGCGGTTCCATGGCGGTGAGGCTGATGAGTTGCATGATGTGGTTGGGCACCATGTCGCGCAGCGAACCTGCCTGGTCGAAATAACTTCCGCGGCCTTCCACTCCGACGGTTTCAGCGACGGAAATCTGCACGTGATCGATGTAGCGCCGGTTCCAGACCGGCTCGAAAATTCCGTTGGCGAAACGGAATGCCATGATGTTCTGCACCGTCTCTTTGCCGAGATAATGGTCGATGCGGTAGATCTGTTTTTCGTCGACGACTTTCAGCAGTTGCTGGTTCAGGGTTTTCGCCGATTCCAGATCGTGCCCGAATGGTTTTTCAATCACTACACGCCGCCAATGGTTGTTGCTCTGCTCCATTAATCCTGCAGCGGAAAGCTGTTCGACGATCGGGCCGAAATACTTGGGTGCAGTGGCCAAGTAATAAAAGAAATTCTGGTGAGTGGAGTGCTCCTGATCGATTTTGGTCAGGAAGTCTTTCAATTCCGGATACAGCTTGTTGTCGTTGAAGTCTCCCGCAAAGTAATAGAAGCGGCGCGCGAACCACTCCCACAGATCGTCGTCAACACACTCTCCGCAATACGCTTTGACGTCGTCGTGAACGCGCTTGCGGAATTCGTCATTCGATAGCTTGGCGCGCGCCACACCCACCACGGCAAACTCGCGCGAAAGCAAACTGGCGCGCGCCAGGTTGTAGAGAGCGGGTATCAGCATGCGCCCCGTCAGGTCGCCGGCCGCCCCAAAAATCACCATGACGCAGGGATCGCCCTGCTTGCCAATGCGCGGCGGCGCCGCCGCTGTGGGGTGTTCTGCTAGATCAGCCATAAATAATTCCTCTGAAATTCGTCAAATTCTTGCGCCAAAGGCAATTCGGTTCGTTCTCGGCGTTCTCGGCGAAACCTCAGCGAACTCTGCGGCTAAAAGCTTTCAGCGCACTAAGCGGTCTTTTTCGTTTTGGGCGCGCCCTGCTCCAGGTGTCCGCCGAACTTTTGCCGCATGGCAGAAAGCATCTTTTCCGCGAACGTGTGCTGCTGCCGCGAGCGAAAACGTACGTACAAAGCCGCGCTCAACACTTCTGCCGGCACTGCTTCCTCAATGGCCGCCTGGATCGTCCATCGGCCTTCGCCGGAATCCTGTACGTATCCTTCGTACTCCGAGAGCGTGGGATTTTCCGTCAGCGCCATCGCCGTCAGGTCGAGCAGCCACGAACTGATCACACTGCCCCGCCGCCACACTTCCGCGATGTCGGGCAGGTTCAGGTCGTATCGAATGTCTTCCGGCAAATCTTTGCTGGTGGCATTCTTAAAGATGTCGAAGCCTTCCGCGTAAGCCTGCATGATTCCGTATTCAATTCCGTTGTGCACCATCTTCACGAAGTGTCCGGAGCCGGACGGGCCGCAGTGAATGTAGCCATTCTCCGCGGTTCCCCCGAGTTTTTCTCGCCCCGGAGTACGAGGAATGTCACCTATGCCGGGAGCCAACGTTTTGAAAATAGGATCGAGCCGCTGCACTGCCTGTTTAGGACCGCCGATCATCATGCAGTATCCGCGCTCCAGTCCCCAGACACCGCCGCTGGTTCCCACGTCGATGTACTGAATGCCTTTGCCTTTCAACTCATTCGAGCGGCGCACATCGTCTTTGAAATACGAATTGCCGCCATCGATGATGGCGTCACCCGCTTGCAGATGCGCGGCCAGGTTCTGCACGGTCGCTTCGGTCGCGTTGCCGGCGGGAACCATGATCCAGATCGCGCGCGGAGCTGTCAGCTTGTGGATCAAATCTTCCAGAGACGCGGATCCAGTGGCGCCTTCACTCGCTAATTTCTTTACCGAGTCCGGACTCAAATCAGAAACCACGAGCTGATGTCCGTCGCGCATCAACCGCCGCGTCATATTCGCGCCCATCCGCCCTAATCCAACCATTCCCAATTGCATGTCCGCTCCTGGTAGCGCCGGCGTCCCGCCGGCTGTAGCGAGGGCGTCGCGCCCTCGCATTCGTTATTCGTAAGAAAACTACAGAGCCTTTTGAATTGTCGCCTGCAAAGTTCCCAATCCCGCCTTCAAATTGCTCCCCAAATGAACTCGCAGCGCCCGCCTTCCGCGCTCCGCCAATACCTGGAAGTCTCCACGCGCCTGCGCCGCCTTTACTACCCCGAACGTATATTTCTGGCCCGGCACCGGCAACTCCACAGAATCGTCGCAGGTGATTTGCAAAAACACTCCCGAGTTCGGCCCGCCCTTGTAGGCTTGTCCCGTCGAGTGGAGAAATCGTGGGCCGAATCCCAAACAGGTCGCGACGTGCTTCTTGTCGCGCACCAAGTGCCGCAAAGTTTGCAGGCTCTGCTCGTTCTCGGCATTCATTTGGATGTAGCCAAGCACAGCAAAGTAATCACCGGGCTTAATGCCCGACAGGTGCGCCTTGAGATATCCGGCGACCGAATTGTCGCTGCCCACGGCCTTCGCCAGATCCGCCGCATTTTTGCTGTCGGTGTAGAGCTTCATTCCGGAATCTTCAACGACCGGCTTTTCTTCGGGCAGGGCCCCGGTTTTCTCGTACGCAGAAGTTAAGTCTCGTGTCACGATTTTGCTGGCTTCAACGTCAGGCTGATTGAAAGCATTGATCCCGATGATCGCGCCCGCTACCGCCGTAGCAATCTCCCAGCGGAAGAATTCTGCCCCGAGTTCGTAGATATCTGTCATCGAAATCCGCACCACTGGATGTCCGGCCTTCTCGAGCGCCGCCATCTTGGCGTCCTGGTCGGCGTCTGCACCCGATTCCAGTCGCACATACACGAACACGCGATCACTACCGTAAACTTCCGGTGAAGTCAGTGTCTCGCGATCAACCGGAATAATGCCTTTTCCCACTTTGCCGGTCGATTCGGCGAGCAGTTGTTCCAGCCACGCTCCGAGATCGGAAATGCCGGGAGAAGTGATGATCGTAACTTTGTCGCGTCCGCCGTTGGCCGCCGAGCCGAGGATGATGCCCAGCACGGCGCCGGAATTTTCTTCTACCGCGATCCCCGCGCCGCAAGCCCGCACCATCTCGGCCGCTCGCGCGAGAAACTTTTTGGTGTCCACTCCCATCGCCGCCGCAGGCACCATTCCGAAATTCGAGAGTGCAGAATAGCGTCCCCCAATCGAGGGACGTCCGAAGAACACATGCAGAAAGTGATCGGCTTCGGCCACCTGCTGCATCTTCGATCCCGGATCGGTAATCGCGATGAAATGGCTGCTGACTTTCGCGACGCCAACCGCCTGCTTGGTGCGCTCGTAGAAATATTGTTTGAAAATATTCGGCTCGAGTGTGCTACCCGATTTGCTGGAAACAATAAACAGCGTTTTCGGAATGTCGATCTGATGCTCGAACGCTTTGACTTGTCCGGGATCGGTGGAATCAAGCACGTGCAGTGTGGGAAAGTGAGCGATCCTGCCGAACGTCATGCGCAGCACTTCCGGACACAAACTCGATCCACCCATCCCAAGCAGGAGGATGTGCTGGAACTCACGCTGCTGAATTTCCTTCGCGATTTTCTGCAGTTGATCCTGCTGCGCGACTTGCTCGTCAACTATGTCGAGCCAACCCAACCACTTGTCTTCGTCGCTTCCCGTCCACAGCGTGGCGTCACGCTTCCACAAGCGCCGCATGTTTCCGCGCGACTGCCAATCGGCGATCGTCGCTTTCACTGTCGCGGCAAGCGATTCCGGCAGGGAAGTCTTCAGTCGGCTCACGGCTATCCTTTTTGCTGCGTGTTTTTCTTCACCGCTTCCAGCAGTTTGTCAAACGCGTCGGCAAACAACTTGACCCCGTCCTGCGTCAGCTTGTCGGTTACTTCCTTGATCGAAATGCCCGCATGTGCCAAGTCATTCATCACCTTGGCAGCTCCCGGTACGTCTTCCGTAAGGCTGTTCCTCAACTTCCCGTGATCGCGGAAGGCATCTATCGTCGCCGGAGGCATAGTGTTGACGGTGTCGGGGCCGATTAATTCTTCTACGTAAATTACATCCCGATAGTGCGGATTTTTCGTGCTCGTGCTGGCCCACAGGACGCGCTGAGTCTGTGCTCCCTTGGCCGCCAGAGCTTGCCAACGTGGTCCGCTGAAAATCTTCTGGTAGCGCTGATAGGTGAGTTTGCCGTTGGCAATCGCCACTTTGCCGAGCAGGCTCTTCAACAAGACCTGCTGCTTTGCGTCGGCCGTCGCCTTGAGCTTTTCCTCGATCTTGGAATCCACCAGCGTGTCGATGCGGCTGATAAAGAAACTGGCTACGCTCGCCATCTTTTTCAGATTGCCGCCGCGGGTCGCCAGGTCCTCAAGCCCCGCGATGTAGGCTTCGGCGACCTTCTCGTAAACCTCCTGAGCAAAGAGTAGCGTGATGTTGATGTTGATGCCTTCGCCGAGCAGTTGCCGGATCGCGGGCAGTCCCTCCGCCGTACCGGGAACTTTAATCATGACGTTCTCGCGATTCACTGCCTTCCAAAGACGGCGCGCTTCGTCGATGGTCTCCTGTGTTTTGAGCGCCAGATACGGGGAAACTTCCAGGCTGACGTAGCCATCGCGGAAATTCGACTGTTCATATACCGGACGCAGCGCGTCCGCGGCATCTTGAATATCCCGAATAGCGATCTGCTCGTAAATCGCCGTAGTAGAAAGGTCTTTCCGGGACGCAAGCGAATGCAAAATATCGTCGTACAGCGAACTGTCGCCGATCGCTTTTTCGAAGATTGAAGGATTCGAAGTCATTCCCCGCAATCCGTCTTCGGTAATCAACTGCTTCAGCTTTCCGGTAGTAAACAGGTCGCGCCGGATGTAATCGAGCCACATCGACTGGCCGTAGTCGAGCAATTGTTTTAGCGGATTTTTTGTCGCTTTCGAATTTTCCAGAACTCCAGTTGGCTGCATAAAATTTTCTCCTACAATCCCAATTCGTAAAGACTGAGCTTGCTCCGTTCTTTCTGTCCTTTAGGCTAGGCGAGACGCAACAAGTTGCGTCCTACTTTTCCGACATTGCGGCGCGCGCTTCCTTCACCACCGCATCCACGGTGAATCCAAAATATTTCAGCAAATCTTTCAAGGGCGCTGAGGCCCCGAAGCGATGCATACCGAGGTTGCGTCCCTTCAGCCCGGTGTAGCGCGCCCAGCCGAAGGTGGAAGCCATCTCCACCGAGACGCGCGCCGTCACGTCGGACGGCAGGACACTTTCTTTGTACGCCGCATCCTGCTGCTCAAAGATCTCCCATGAAGGCATGCTCACCACGCGCGGCTTGACCCCTTCGGCCTTCAACTTCTCAAACGCCTCCACGCAGAGCGAAACCTCGCTACCGCTTGCTAACAGGATCACGTCGGGCTTTCCACCGCCATCAGCCAGCACATACGCGCCCTTGGCCACGCCGGAAGCAGCCGCGTACTTCGAACGATCCAGAGTCGGCAGGTTTTGCCGCGTGAGCACCAGCGCCACGGGGGAGCTTTTCAATTGCGCGATAATCTTCCAAGCCTCCGTCACTTCATTGGCATCGCCTGGACGAATCACAATCAAGTTCGGCATGGCCCGTAGGGACGCGAGTTGCTCAATCGGTTGATGGGTCGGCCCATCCTCGCCCACGCCGATCGAGTCATGCGTG
The DNA here is from genome assembly GCA_963708335.1 of uncultured Acidobacteriaceae bacterium. Taxonomy (GTDB): domain Bacteria; phylum Acidobacteriota; class Terriglobia; order Terriglobales; family Acidobacteriaceae; genus Sulfotelmatobacter. Next base: position 2,793,207 of record OY970205.1, read on the forward strand.
AAGATGAATATCGAAGGACATTCCATCAGCGCCGCCAGCCGGATGCTCGCCCGCATGTAATCGCTGAAGTTAAAAAACGTGGCACCGAAGGCGCGAATGCCCGACACGTTCAGCCCGTTCACGCTTGCGCCCATTACATGTTCGCGTACTCCAAAATGCAGGTTGCGCCCAGCTGGATTGTCTGCCTTAAAATCTCCCGCGCCTTCGAATTTCAACGTGGTCTTGTTCGAAGTAGCCAAGTCGGCCGATCCGCCGATCAGCCACGGAACATTCTGCGCCACCGCGTTCAGAACTTTGCCGGAACTCTCGCGAGTGGCAATGCCTTTGGCATCGGCGGGAAAGGTGGGCAAGTTCTTGTCCCAGCCCGAAGGCAGTTCATGATGCTGCATCTGGCTGAGTCGTTCAGCGAGGTCGGGATATTTCTGTGAGTAGGAGGCAAACAGCTCTGACCATCGCGCCCGCAAGTCACGACCGCGCCTGCCGATGCCATCCCGGAAATGCTCCCGCACTCCATCAGGCACGAGAAACTTGGCATCTTCCGGCCAGCCATAGAATTTTTTCACCAGGCGCACTTCTTCTTCACCCAAAGGTTCGCCGTGAGCGGCGTTGGTATCTTGTTTGTGAGGCGAACCGTAGCCGATGTGGCTGTCGACGATAATCAGCGTGGGACGATCCGTGGTCTTTTGGAAAGTCTCGAACGCCCGTGCCAGCATTGTCAGATCGTTGGCATCGGCCACCCGCGTTACGTTCCATTCATATCCGATAAAACGCGTCGCCACATCTTCGCTGAACGACCAGTTAGCTGGACCGTCCAACGTGATGTGATTGTGGTCGTAAATCCAGCAGAGGTTGGAGAGCTTCAAATGCCCAGCCAGGGAAGCGGCCTCTCCTCCAATCCCTTCCATCAAATCGCCATCGGAGCACATCGCGTAAACGTTGAAGTCGAAGATTTCGAAGCCTGGGCGGTTAAAGTTGGCGGCCTGCCATTTGCTCGCGATGGCCATCCCAACACTGTTGCCTACGCCTTGTCCCAACGGTCCGGTCGTGGTTTCGACTCCCGAGGTAATGTGCGACTCGGGATGCCCCGGTGTCACGCTGCCCAATTGCCGGAAGCGTTTAATCTCCTCCAGCGGAACGGCGAGTTCTTTTAAGACGTTGCCCTGCTTGTCGACTCGCCGAACCTCGGCAAGATACAGCATGGCATACAGCAGCATGGAGGCGTGGCCGTTGGAAAGCACGAAGCGGTCGCGATTGAGCCAGGTCGGGTCGGCGGGATCGTAGCGCAGGAATTCCTGCCACAAACAATAAGTTACGGGCGCGAGTCCCATGGGCGCGCCAGGATGGCCGGAGTTGGCCTGCTGCACGGCATCGATTGCCAGGGTTCGAATCGTGTTAATAGAGAGCGTGTCCAGTTGCTGTCCCGTTGCCAAAACCTGTTCACTGGCTACCATGCGATTCCGTTCCTCCACGGAGATGCGATCGGCGAGACCGACCCACGATTAATTAGAGTTTCCGAGCACAGAAAGGGTTCATACGTACGGAAAGTGTATCAATTTCCCGGACCCCGAGGATGTGGATTGGAGAAAAATCGGAAGCGATCGAGGAGACGCTCTATTTCAAAAGTCGTAGGTAGGTGCTTTCGTTCTGGGACGCGCGGGTGGTGTCTTGCACGAATTTCACGAACTGGCGCAAACTGTCGCGTTCTGTGGGGGCCATACCATCGAACCGAACTCGAACCCCGTTCGCGGGACCGTTGCGCGCGACCACGCCACTGAGTGCAAATCCTTTCACCCAAATCTTACCGTTGGGTACCCAAAGGCCGATGGCAACTTTCGCACCGGGCTTGACCGGATTAGCGGTTTCGACTAGACATCCTCCCACGCTGGTGTTAGACAGATTGCCCCAGATTGGAATCGGCGTCTCGTCGACTCGAAGTTCAACCGCTACGAAGCATTTAATTCGCGGATTCCTTCGGCGGTCGCTTGCCAGGCTGGGGCTGAACAAATCGGGAGCAAAAGGAGGCGTGTCGGACGTCGGAGTCGGAACCGGCGGCGGCTCAGAAAGCGACGGCGACGGGGAGGTCGCAGCCGCCGCTGCGCCCGCCTTGATCTGTCGCATTGCTGTTAGGAGTGCCTCCTCCCGTTTTCCAGCCGGGGCTTCGCGATAGGTTTGCAGCAAGGTTCCTACGTGCCGGACTAGGTCCGGATCGGACAGTATCCGGGTCCAGTCAGTTCCTGTTGCTGCGCTCATCCCTTACACTCTTTCGTGCTTGTAATTGGTCTCCCCACAAGCTTGAACCCTTGCGTACCTTCCTTCAAGATGACCTAAGTCACAGGTTTGAGATTCCCGGGAAGCAGGGGGCATTCTCATGATCTCGCCACACGGTTTCATGCAATTTTCGAGGGTGCCTCCTCGCCTGGAGCGAAACCGCCAGCCAGTCAGAGGGATTCAAAGTCATTCCGGCAGAATCGTTTGCATCTCTAATGCCCGCAAACGAATCAAATCGGACGAGTTATGCTAGAAGCGAGAAAGGACGCCTCGGTCACTCCCAGGAGTGCCGAACCTTCCTACAATCAAGAATGGCTTGCTCATCCATAATCTCCCGCACGACAATTTTTGCTCTGTCGGTGTTTCTCACCTCCTCCGGCCTGCCAGCGCAGGTGAGCGGGGGAAATCCTACCGCGCCGAACGTGACCCTTCCGGGTCAACAGAGCCCGTTTCTAGGCAGCGCTCCGGAAGGCAAGCCCACGTCGGAGGTGTTACAGATTGACTTTAAGGATGCGATTGATCGGGGTTTGCGGAACAACCTCGGCCTGTTGCTCGCATCAGACCAAACCGAGACGGCGCGAGGAGAAAAATGGAAGGAACTGAGCGAACTGCTTCCCAACCTGAGCGCGCATGTGCTGGAAAACGTACAAACCGAGAGTCTGGCAGCGCTTGGGTTCAACAAGCTTTTCCCCGTGCTGGCCGCACCGGGCGCCAATACCGCCAATCTTCCGCGTTTGGTGCCTGCCTTTAACTACTTCGATGCCCGCGCCAGCCTCAGCCAGTCGCTTTTCAACTTCAAGAACCTGGAGAAAGAACGTTCTGCTTCCGAAAGCCTGAAAGCCGCGCAATTCAGCTACAAGGACGCCCGGGAGATAGTCGTTCTCGCCGTGGGCAACGCCTATTTGGAAGCGATTGCCGCCAGCGCTCGCGTGGAGACTGCCGAAGCGCAAGTAAAGAGCGCACAAGCGCTTTACGGCAAAGCGTCGGACCAACTCAAAGCCGGATTGACTCCAGCCATCGATGCCCTGCGCTCTCAAGTGGAACTGCAAACCCGCCAGCAGCAATTCATTGTTGCTCGCAACGATCTCGCTAAACTGCGGTTGGATGTGGCGCGGGTCATCGGATTGCCGCCCGGACAGGAATTTGTTCTCACCGAGAAAGCTCCCTACCAGGCACTTACCGCTCTGCCGCTGGATGCTTATTTACAACGCGCCTATGCCTCGCGCGCGGATTACCAGGCCGCGCTGGCACGGGTTCGATCCGCGGAACTCTCCCGCAAGGCCGCGACCGCAGGTCATCTTCCGACAGTTGACGTCAATGCAAATCTGGGCGACATCGGCGTGACACCTTCTCAGTCGAACGGGACCTGGCAGGTCACAGGCGGTATTAACATTCCCATCTTTGCGGGCAATCGGACTCACAGTGACGTACTCGAGGCCGATGCGCAATTGAAGCAAGCGCGTTCGCAACTCGGCGATCTCCGCGGTCGTATCGACTACGAGGTTCGCACGGCGCTGCTCGATCTGAATGCCGCCGCGGAGCAAGTGGAAGTCGCCCGAAGTTCCGTCGACCTGGCTGAACAAACCCTCACTCAATCACAAGATCGCTTTACTGCGGGCGTGGCTGACAATTTGGAAGTGGTGCAGGCCCAGGAGGCCGTCGCCAGCGCGCACGAGAGTTATATTCAGAGCCTGTATGCCCACAATCTTTCGAAAGTTGAACTGGCGTACGCCATCGGCGATGCAGAACGGGGCGTCAAACAATATTTGAAAGGCAATCACTAACTGTATGGACCAAACTACACAGAGTCCGCCCAACAATGCTGAGAAAGCTAGCCCCGAAAGGCCGGAGAATAGCACCAGGCCCTTACCGGCCACCGAGGAGGATTTTCACACTCGGCCGCCCCGCACGCAAAGTTCCGGTTTCCGCATTGCCGTCGTAATTGCCATCATTGTCATCTTGATCGCCGGTTTTTTCGCTTATCGCTATTTCACCAGCTATGAATCGACTGACGATGCCCAGGTCGACGGTCACGTCAACTCGGTCAGCGCCCGCATCTCGGGCCATGTCACCAAACTCAACGTTCAGGACAATCAATATGTGCAGGCAGGAACGGTGCTGGTAGAAATCGATCCCGCCGACTATCAAGTTGCGTACGAACGCGCCAAAGCGGACTTTGAAGATGCGCAGGCGGCCGCGCTTGCCGCGGGCGTGACGGTTCCGATCACCTCCATTAATACCAGCGGGCAGGTCTCCGCCTCCGAAGCCGATGTCAGCAGTGCTCGAGCGGGCATTCAAGCTGCAAAACAGCAGTTCGAAGCGGCCAAGGCTCAGCTGCAGGAAGCCGAAGCGAACAATGTTAAGGCCCAAAACGATCTTGGCCGCTACAAGCAACTGGTCGACAAGCAGGAGATTTCCGAACAACAGTACGACCAGGCCATCGCTGCCGCCAAGGCAAGCGAGGCGACCGTCGAAGCCGCGCGCGCCAGCGCCGACGCGGCCCAGCAGCAGGTGACTCAGGCGCAGGGCAAGCTGGTTCAAGCCGAGGTCAACTCCCGCTATGCCAATACCGCGCCAAAGCAGATGCAGATTACACGTGCCAGGGCCGCATCCGCGCTGGCGGAAGCGCAACGTAAGAAGGCCGATCTCGATCAAGCCGAACTGAATTTGCAGTACACAAAGATCGTTGCTCCAGTAAACGGAGTTGTCAGCGACCGAACCGTGGAAGTCGGCCAGAACGTCGCGCCGGGACAGGAATTGATGAAAATTATCAATCTCGACGACATTTGGATCACGGCCAACTTCAAAGAGACGCAACTCAGGCAAATGAAGGTCGGCCAGAAGGTCACCGTGGAAGTCGACGCCAACGGCAGAAGCTATACCGGCAAGGTCGACAGCGTTGCCGGAGCCAGCGGCGCTCGTTTCAGCCTGTTGCCTCCAGAAAACGCCACGGGAAATTACGTGAAAGTCGTGCAGCGCATTCCGGTCAAAATTGTTTTGGATCCAGGCTCGAATAACGATCACCAGTTGCGTCCGGGTGAGTCGGTTACTCCCAAGGTCTGGATTCGTTAATGGGTTCGGCTACCGCAGCGATGAGTCATGGGGACGCCCATGCCGACGCGTGGCGTCCGGCAGTCAATCCCTGGATCATCGCGCTGGCCGTCACGCTCGCCACTTTCATGGAGGTACTTGATACCTCCATCGCCAATGTCGCTCTCCCTCACATTGCAGGAGGACTTTCTGCGGGCCAGGATGAGAGCACCTGGATCCTGACTTCCTATCTCGTTTCCAACGCGATTGTCCTTCCGCTAAGCGGCTGGCTGTCGTCCATTGTTGGGCGCAAGAATTTTTACATGGGCTGCGTCGCCCTTTTCACCATCAGTTCATTTCTGTGCGGGCTGGCGCCGAATCTCGCTACGCTGATTATTTGCCGCGTTCTGCAGGGCGCTGGCGGAGGTGGGTTGCAGCCTAGCGAACAGGCCATCCTGGCCGACACGTTTCCTCCCGCCAAGCGCGGAATGGCTTTTGCCGTCTATGGCGTCGCGGTGGTCACCGCGCCCGCAATCGGTCCCACGCTCGGTGGATGGATTACCGACAATTTTACCTGGCGCTGGATTTTCTTCATCAACATTCCTGTTGGGATTCTCTCCATTCTGCTTACCTCCAGATTGATTCAGGATCCGCCCTATTTCCATCGTCGCAAGCTCAGCGAAACCAGGATCGATTACATCGGCTTGGGTTTTGTCGCGCTCGGGCTGGGGACCCTGCAGGTGGTGCTCGACAAAGGTCAGCGCGACGATTGGTTCGAATCTCACTTCATCTTGATTCTTACTCTGATTGCCGTGGCTTCGCTGATCTTTGTCATCTTCTGGGAGTGGACGCAAAAGGATCCCATTATCGATCTGCATTTGTTCCGCGACCGCACTTTTGGCATTTCCAACCTGCTCATGTTCATGCTGGGATTCGCGCTGCTGGGCAGCACCCTGCTTCTGCCGCTGTTCATGCAGACGATGTTGGGTTACACCGCGCAGCAATCTGGATTGGCGCTGATGCCCGGGGGATTTGCCATCATGCTGCTGTTACCCTTCGTCGGATTTCTCTTGTCCCGCTATACCCCGCGCTGGCTGCTGTTTTTCGGCCTGGTCATGCTCTCCTTTTCGCTGTTTCACATGACCAACTTTGATTTGCAAATCGACTTTCGGACCACTGTGATTGCCCGGATCTTCCAGGCTGTCGGCATGGCATTTCTTTTCGTCCCCATCAACACCGCAGCGTATGCATTCTTGCCACGCGAAAAGAACAACGCAGCTTCCGGCTTGATGAACCTGGCGCGCAACATAGGCGGAAGTGTCGGAATTTCCGTAGTGACTACCATGCTGGACCGACGCAGCCAGGTGCATTTGAGCGATTTGTCCTCGCACCTGAGCCAGTCAAACCCGGCCCTGCAATCGATGATCCAGGGCGCTTCACGCGCCATGCAAACCCACGGCTCCAGCGCGGCGGGAGCAACTCGACAGGCCTATGCCCTCATCCAAGGCACGGTGGAGCGCCAGGCCACGATGCTCGCCTATCTCGATTGTTTCTGGTTTCTGGGAGTGGCGATTCTGGCCATGGTTCCCATGGTTTTCCTGATGAAAAAATCGAAGCCCGGAGGAGGAATGGCGGTACACTAAAAACAGCCATGTTTCGCCTCATCACCATCGAGCGCGAGTACGGCTGCGGCGGCGCCACAATCGCCGCGCAACTGGCCGAGCGTTTAGGCTGGAAGCTTTGGGACCAGTTGCTCACCCAGGAAATTGCGCGTCTCGCGCAGGTCGATCCTTCCGCCGTAAAGCGCTGCGATGAACGCATGGACAGCCGCTTTCACCGCCTGGCAAAGACTTTTTGGCGCGGCAGTTACGAACGCAGCGCCAGTCTGGGCAGCCAGATGTTCGATACCGACCGCATGATGGCGATGATGCAGGAGACAATGAACAAAATCGGCGACGAGGGAAGCGCCGTCGTCGTGGGTCGGGGCGCTCCTTATTTCCTGCGTGAGAATCCTTGCGCGTTCCACGTTTTTCTTTATGCGCCTCGCTCGGAAAAGATCCGGCGCATTGTCGCTAGCGGTTGCAGCGAGCAGGACGCAATCGAGCAAGTGGAGTCCATCGATCGCGAGCGCATTGCTTACGTTAAACATTACTTCAACGCCGATTGGCCAACGCGCTCTCTCTATCACCTCATGCTGAATACCGCGGTGGGCGACGAACCGGTTGTGAATACAATCCTCGACACGATGCGGTTGGTCGAAGGCCGTCCTCGGGCCACAAACTACGATCAGACCAACGCGCCCGTTTCCCACGTTTAGGCTCGGAAGCTTCGCTCGAAAAATAATTTGATTACGGTTACGCGTTTTCAGGCCTTCCTTGCACCGCCTGAGGGCGGACGGCGCGTTGCGGCGCGGGGCAGCAGTTTTCTTCGCAAACATCTGCACGCGGGCCGAGCGATCCGAGCGCGCGCCGTTCAGTCTTCTCGTTTGTTCTTTCCAGGATGAGCTCACGAATCATGGCGATGAACTTGGGATGCACTCCTGCTGTCTTCGCTCTCGCCATCGGCAAGGCCAGAGATTCGCAAAGTTGCCTCGCCTCGATGTCCAGGTCATACAGCACTTCCATGTGATCGGAAATAAAACTGATCGGTGCTAACACAACCGCGCTGGCCAGATTGCGTGCCTTCGCCTCGCGCAAGTAATCCAGGATGTCGGGCTCGAGCCAAGGTTGTCCGGGCGCGCCGCTGCGGCTTTGATACACGAGAGCGTCGTTGGTCACTCCTAGCTTTGATGAAACTAACTTCCGCACTTCTTCCAGTTGGCGAACATAATCGCACGTGTTCGCCATGGAGAGTGGAATGCTGTGGGCGATGTAGACAAGCTGAGCATTCTGTCGCGCGTTGGCCGGAATTTGACCGAGCGCATCGCGCAGACGATCTTCCGTTGCCTCAATGAATCCGGGATGATTGAAGAATGCGCGTAGTTTGTCGATCTCTGGCGTGCCGGATTCAACTGCATTTTGGGCGCGAGCGATGTCTTCGCGATATTGCCGACATCCGGAATAGGAACTGAACGCGGAAGTGACAAAGGCAAGCGCCCGACGAATGCCGTCTTGCTTCATTTGGAGCAGCGTGTCGGCCAGCATCGGATGCCAGTTGCGATTGCCCCAATAGACGGGGAGGTTCGGACCATTCTGCGCGAGTTCGTTTTTGAGAGCGGAAATCAGTTCGCGGGTTTGCTGGTTGATGGGGCTCTTGCCGTCGAAGTGGTAGTAGTGTTCGGCGACTGCCAGCATGCGCTCGCGCGGAACATTTCTTCCCCGCAGCACGTTTTCGAGGAAAGGGATGACATCTTCGCGCGATTCGGGTCCGCCGAAAGAGACAACAAGAATGGCGTCGTAGTTCATGCGAGAAGGATAAAGATGGCCTGTGAATCTCTCGCGAAAATAAAGTGCGATGAGCGGCTCAGGAGAGGATGTTTAAGAGAGGTCCATTTTGGGAAATTCGGAGGTGCGAGGGTACCCCCCCTCCCCCCCTACCTGTGAAAGGCTTGACTGGCGCGGGTTTTGCAAAAAGTGTCTGCAAAATCTTGAGGGCAAATGGGTTAGAGGTCAAAATCTTGAAAACAAGAAAGTTAGAGCGTTTTCTGAGACTTTGTCGTAGACCGCCTCCGCCTTGACCATCATCTGCTCATTTCGCATGGAGGGTCAAGGTCAGATGTCACACGAGGCTGTGGATCGCTAGTGCGATTATGAGGGTTCGAAGGTCGACCAGAGGCAGTTGCTGATCGAGAAGAGTGATACGAAGCTCTTGGGAATGGGCGGTAGTGGTGGAGTTTGAAATGCACGCTACTTGCGTTTGGCAATCGGGTTGCCGTGCCGCTTCGCTTCTTCTTGATCCAGCCGTTCTCGCAGCCAGCCCGGAACAAAGTCTTGGACGTCCTCTTCCAAGTCCTGCGCGATTTTGTTCAGCCGCCTCCGCACATCTTTCGGTGTTACTTTAGCCAATATACGAAATTTCTTGTAATATGTAAACGGGAAACAGGTTGTGATTAGAAGATTTTTCGTATACCATCATGACGTGGACATTCTTCGATTTCGTGGCCGTTCGAGGTGACGGCGAAAGGTTCAACGAAATCCATGCATGGCTGAATTCCAAAGAGGTGACCAAGGATGCGAAAGCTAAAATCAATGCGAGAGTGGTCACCCTTCAAGGATTTCCAATCTTCCCCGATCAATACTTCAGCGCCTACAAAGGTTGGCCAGGTTTGTACGAACTGAGGATTGTGTGTTCAGGAGTCCAATACCGCCCGTTTGGCTTTTACGGCCCGAAACAAAGGCAGTTCACGATCTTGGTTGGAAGTACGGAAAAGGGCAAAGTCCCAAAATCCACGCTAAAGGTGGCCGATGAGCGCAGAAAAATTGTTATCGCCGACCCCACTCGAATCGACTTCCACGACCCAAGCTAAGCAACTACTCGAATCATGGAAGGACCGAGAGTATCGCGCAGCTTTTGTCCGCGAACGGGTTCGCAGTTCTGTGGCCCTACAGATACGTGGACTTCGAGAGCAGCGAAATCGTATGACCCAGAAGCAACTAGGAGATGCGATAGGCAAAGCTCAAACGTGGATTTCGGTACTCGAAGACCCCGAATACGGCAAGATGAGCGTTGCGACACTGCTTAGCTTGGCGCAAGCGTTTGACACGGATTTAGAAATTAAATTCCGCCCATTTTCAAGAGCACTCCACGAACTAACAAACCAAGACAGCGAGTATTTTTCAGTGCGTAGTTTTGAGCAGGAACTGCCTGATTTGGAAAATGCTGCTGTTCTGCGGTGGATTGTTCCTGGTGGGAAATGGAGCGATATTCTGCGAGCTGCACAGTTGTTGGCGAAAACAGAGCAGCCTACTGCTATCCCGAATATGGCCACTCCATCGGGCGCACTGCAAACAGAACCAGAAATATCGCAACTTGAATATGCGGTGGCTGCTAACCCGCCGCTGGAATTTGAGGCGATGAAACAAGCAACATCAATTCCTGTTGAGGTGCACGGTGAAAATCACTCTCGCAAACGCGCCCGACAGACTAGGAGAAAAGAAACATCATGGCGGAAGCGGAAACCACTGAAACGAGCGATAAGCAGCCCAAGTACCTCAGACGAGGCGAAGATTATGAATCCCTCTATGCAAACAGCGTTTACTTTCAGCCAAGCGAGTGGGATTTAAAGCTGACTTTCGGCGAACTGGACAACGATCCCAAAGACGGGAGTATGTTCGTTGAGCAACACACAGCTATCTCTGTGCCTTGGCTCCAAGCGAAACTGATGAGCTATTATCTCACTCTGCAAATCGGAGCCTATGAGATGTCGCACGGGGAGATAATTGTGCCCGAAGCACTGGTGCCCAGCGAAGTTTCACTTGATCCCAATAGCGACGAAGCGACGCAAAAGTTGTATGCCTACATAGAGAGTAAACGGAAGGAATTCTTCGTACTGCGAAAATCTATTCCTCGGTAGCTTCTCTCACGATCCGAGCGGCGGCTTGGCTGAAGTCCTCGCGCACGTGGACGTACCGAAAATGCAGATCGTAAATGCCACGTATCATCGCCTTGCTCGCAAGCGTATTTTCTTCGATCCTGACTTTGAAGGTATCGCAGGATGAGCAGCGGATCGCAATAAATCCATCATCTGGCGTGGATTCAATGATTAGTTCCGGCTTCTTCATGACGACAGTTTCCCACAGGCCGAAGCCGAGTGCTACCCCTGTGGATTTCAAATTGCATCCTGCTAAACTTCGACTGCCGATCAGCGAAATTCTCGGTTTTTTCACGCAAGGAGCTATTTGGATGGCACGCACGCTGCTTCTCATTGTCTTTCTCCCCTGCATTCTGTTGGCGCAACAGCCATCGTCGTCGGCAGGGGACGAACAACGAATTGTCGCGTTGGAAAATATCTGGAACCAGGCTCAACTCAAGCACGATGCCGCCGCCATGGGCAGCATGCTTCATCCCGATTTCGTATTTACCGATTATGACGGCACGGTGATGTCGAAGCCGCAGTTCCTGGCCTCCATTCGCGATCCTTCGAATACGCTGAGCTTGGAAGTGTCGGACGACATGAAGCCGCACCGCTTCGGCGATACGGTTGTGATCACGGGCGCTACGCACGAAAAAGGCAAGCAGAAAGGGAAGGCCTACGAACATTACGGGCGCTTCACCGACACCTGGATACGGCAGGGGAATGAATGGATCTGCGTAGCCAGCCAGTTGGGATTGCTTCAGAAATAAAACTGGTGCGCCCGGAGAGATTCGAACTCCCGACCTGTTGCTCCGGAGGCAACCGCTCTATCCAGCTGAGCTACGGGCGCGCACGTACAGTTTACATGGGGAAGGGCCTCGATGTCAGGGCGCGAATCATCGCTAGAGCGCGAGTCATCGCTGGAGCGCCAGATTAGCCTCGTTTCGCTGTGTTATCCAGGGGAGAACACCTCGTGGCCTCTGTAGCGGTATCGAGGGAGTAGGGATCCTTCGACTCCGCATGATCGCCGCTTCGCGACGATCATGCTCCGCTCAGGATGACATTACGCAGGGGTGGGTTCGGCACTCGATGACATTACGCAGGGGTGGGTTCGGATCGCACTGGATGACATTAGGCTGGGGTGTGTTCGGATCACACTGGATGACATTACGCATGGCTGGGTTCGGGTCACACTGGATGACATTAGGCTGGGGTGTGTTCGGATCACACTGGATGACATTACGCTGGGGTGTGTTCGGATCACGCTAAAAGCTAAACCGGGCTCGAAGCGAAGAGACAACTCATTCAGAAGCGCTGCTGCTCGTGCTGGACATGTCTTGACGCTGCGGCGTATTGCAAGACGAGGTTCGCCCCAAGCGTGCGGTGTGGCGCGCGCGGTTCGGTGAGTTGTGCGGGGAAGAGTGCTGGCTAGTAGCGGTCTCGACGCCCGCCACCACCGCCGCGGCCGCCACGATCTCCGCGATCGCGACCACCGCCGCCTCCGCCACCACCGACCCGTTCGGTCTTGGGCCGCGCCTCGTTGACATTGATTGTGCGTCCACCAACTGAGGATCCATTCAAGGCGGTGATCGCCTTCTCCCCGTCTTCGTTGCTGGCCATCTCCACGAAACCGAAACCCCGGGATCGTCCCGTATCGCGGTCCGTCATGATGCTAACGCGGTCCACTTGTCCGAAAGGCTCAAATAGTGTCCGAAGTTCGTCTTCGTTCGTATTGAAGCTCAGATTCCCAACAAAAATATTCTTCACGCTTCTGCCTCTGCATTGAGCTGTCGGAAGTGCAAGCAGATCGGCGGACTTGGCAGGTCGGGAGGGCCTTCCTGAAAATCGGGACCGCAGCCAGCGAACAGTTCGAATGCGGCGAGCAGTATAGCAGGTTTCCTGAAAGCGGCTGATTAAATCAGTATGAAATGAATAGCTTGGCCGAATCGAGAGGCGCTAGTATAGTGCGTCGGAAATAACATCTCCTAATATACCGTGCGCGATGGCGACGGAAAGCAAAGACTTTGACCGCAGAGTTCGCAGAGAACATCCGCGGAGATCGCGGAGAAGGGCTGTGCAACTTGAACTATAAACGTCGATCTGCTTGACGCACTACACTAGCACTCGTCGACCTTCCAGTAGCCCTCGGCGTGAAATCCCATCTGGAGCAGGCGGTTCTTGGGGTCGTGACGCTTTCCGCAGCCGGGACAAATCAGATAGCGGCTCCAGGCCGTGCCTTGGTGATCGTAATTTTCGGCGACGGCGAAAGTTGTCCCGCAACTGCAAGGGACAAGAAACATGCGTAGCGGCGGTTTCTCTTTTACGCTCTTTGCGGGCTGTGGGCGGCGCTTCACGACTCTTCGACTGTGGCGAACGAACTCTTCTTGCGGCGATTCGACTGCAAGGTTTTCTTGCGCAGGCGCAGCGACTTGGGAGTGATCTCCACGAACTCGTCGTCGGCGATGAATTCGATGGCCTGCTCCAGATTTAACGGACGGAACGGCACCAGACGAATGGCTTCATCGGCGGTAGAGGCGCGCATATTCGTCAGTTTTTTTTCGCGGACGGCGTTCACGTCGAGATCGGTGTCTTTGGCGTTTTCGCCGATGATCATGCCTTCGTAGAGTTCGACGCCGGGGCCAACGAAAAGTTCTCCGCGCTCTTGCAGGCCCCAGAGGGCATAGGCGGTCGAAACTCCGCCGCGATCGGCGATCAGCGCGCCGGTGAGACGATGAGGAATTTCGCCCTGCCATTCGGTGTAGCCATCGAAGAGCGCGTTCATCACGATGGTGCCGCGGGTGTCGGTGAGGAGCTGGCTGCGTAATCCGATCAGCCCGCGACTGGGCACGCGGAACTCGATGCGCACGCGCCCGTAGCCGTGATTGTGCATGTTGGTGACTTCGCCCTTGCGCGATCCGAGTTGCTCCATGACCACGCCGACGAAATCTTCCGGCACGTCGACGGTGAGGTGCTCGACCGGTTCCATCAGCTTACCGTCGATGCGCTTGGTGACGATCTCGGGCTTGCCGACCATGAGTTCGTAACCTTCGCGGCGCATCATCTCGATCAGGATGGAGAGTTGCAATTCGCCACGGCCCAGCACTTTGAAGGAATCGGTTGAGCCGGTTTCCTCGACTCGCAACGAAACGTTGGTCAGGAGTTCCTTTTCCAGGCGCTCGCGAAGATTGCGCGACGTCACGTACTGGCCGTCTTTGCCTGCGAACGGGGAAGTATTCACCGTAAACAGCATGGCGATCGTAGGCTCGTCGATGGCGATGTGGGGTAGCGGCGCGGGATTCTCGGCTTCGGTAATCGTCTCGCCGATCGTGATCCCTTCCACGCCCGCGACCGCAACGATGTCTCCCAATTCCGTTTCCGTGATGTCGGTTCGCTTCAGGCCTGAGAAAGAAAACAGTTTCGTGATCTTGGTTTTGTGGAGCGTTCCATCGAGTTTGGCGATGGCGACTTCCTCGCCCGTATGCATTTTCCCATTGAAGACGCGGGCGATGGCGAGACGCCCCAGGTAATCGCTGTAGTCGAGATTTGCGACCAGAATTTGCAGCGGACCTGAGGGGTCGCCCTTGGGGTGAGGAATCGTCTTGATGATCGCGTCGAATAGCGGACGCAGGTCGGTGCCGCCGCCTTGGATGTCGGTGGTCGCCGTTCCAATCTTCGCGTTGGTGTAGAGCACTGGAAAGTCGATCTGTTCTTCCTTTGCGTCCAGATCAATAAACAGATCGTAAATTTCGTTCAACACTTCCTGAGGACGAGCGTCGCTGCGGTCGATTTTGTTGATGACCACGATGGGCGGGAGATGCGCTTCCAGCGCCTTGCTCAACACGTAACGAGTCTGGGGCAGCGGACCTTCGCTGGCGTCGACGAGGAGCATTACGCCGTCCACCATTTTCAGAGCGCGCTCGACTTCGCCGCCGAAGTCGCTGTGGCCGGGCGTGTCGACGATATTGATTTTCACATCGTGATAAAAAATCGCGGTGTTCTTGGCGAGAATAGTGATGCCGCGTTCGCGCTCCAGTTCGTTCGAGTCCATCACTCGTTCGACGTGGTGTTCGTTGGAGCGAAAGGTGCCGCTCTGTTGCAGCATGGCGTCGACCAGCGTGGTTTTGCCGTGGTCAACGTGCGCGATGATGGCGATGTTGCGAATGCCTGAACTCAAAAAGGATCCTTCCCCAAAATATTGTCTACTACCACTTTACTATGCGGGGAGTGAAACGACCATGAAAGACGCGTGGCCGGAAACGATCTTCTCTGCGTCCTCTGCGGCGTTCCTTCGCGCTCTCTGTGGTCAGGCTTGAAACACGTTCTTCTATCGATATAGTGAAACTGGCAGCGAAAGGCTGAGGGTTCTAACGATCTACGGTGCTATCGATGAGTTCCGCTCCGACTTCCGCGCCGCCTTCTGCTCGCACCCGCAGGCGGTACCAGACGACAATGGTCACCAGCGAAAACACAAAGATGATGGTGGAGACGGCATTGATCTCAGGCGTGATGCCGCGGCGCAGACGCCCCCAGATTTCGAGTGGCAAGGTGTTGTCGCGTCCGATCAGGAAGAAGCTGACTGCGATTTCATCCATCGAGAGGGTGAAGATCAGTAGCGCGGCGCCAATAATCGGCAGCTTCAGATTGGGCAACGTGACTCGCCAGAATGTCTGCCAGTAGTTCGCTCCCAGGTCGAGTGAAGCTTCTTCCTGCGCGCGATCCAGCTTTTGCAAGCCGGCGAACACTTCTGTTGTCGCTACTGAGATCAACGCTGTGCCGTGACCGAGAACAATCGTCATCAGGCTAAGCTTGGTTCCCAGAACGTTAAACAGCATGAGCAGGGAAAGTCCGGTAATGATGCCGGGCAGAATCAGAGGCAGCAAGACCAGGCGGCGGAACAAGGCTTTGCCGGGAAACTGAGCGCGGTCCAAAGCCAACGCCGCCGGAATTCCAAAAGCGAGCGAGATCGCCATGGCTGCGAACGCCACTTGCAGGCTGTTCAGCACGGAATCCCAGATCGCACCGTCTGCAAACAAAATCCGGTACCAGTCGAGGGTCAGGTGATGCGGCGGAAATCCTCCGACGCCCTGGCCGTTGAAGGAATAAAGAATGAGGACTGCAATCGGCAGGTAGAGAAACGCGAACACCGCCGCTGCATGAAACAGCAACCAGCGCGAGCGCGGGACGTTTTCTGTCAACTCGCAAGTGCGGCCGCTCATGAGAAGCTCCATTTCTTTTCCAGACGCTCCGAAAGAAACAGCAGGCTCACAACAATCACCAGCATGGCCAGCGAAATCGCGGCTCCCAGCGGCCAGTTATAGGCGGCGCCGAACAGGCTGACCACGATATTGGAAATCATGATTCCGCTTGGCCCACCTAATAAGAGCGGCGCTAAAAAATCTCCGAGGCTCAACACGAAAGCGAATGTTGCTCCTGCCACAACTCCGGGAATCGAAAGCGGAAAAATGACCTTCCAAAATGTTTGTGCCGGCGTTGCGCCCAGATCATGGGAGGCCTCCACCAGGTTGCGCGGAATATGCTCTAACGCCGCATAGATGGGCAAGATAGTGAAGGGCGTGTAGATGTGAGTGAGGGTTAGGACGACGGCGAAAAGACTATAGAGTAGGAACTCCAGGGGGTGCCTGGTCAGATGAACATATTGGAGCAGCGTGTTAAGAACTCCATCCGAGCCGAGAATTGTCTTCCAGGCGTAAGCCCGCACGAGATAGCTTACCCAGAGGGGAATGATGACCAGTTGGTAGAGCAGGTCTTTTCGCTTGCCTGCATAGAACGACAAAAAATATGCCAGCGGATAGCCCAGCAGCAGGGAGAGGAGCATCACGCGCGCCGCAATCCACATGGAGCGCAGCAGCGTTTGCCAGTAGACCGTTTTTTGTAGCAACTCTTTATAGTTGTCCAGATTCCATGTGTGCACGATGGCCTGCGATGGCGAAACCGACCAGAAGCTGTAGCAAAACATCAGAAGGTACGGCACTAGCAGGAAGATAAATACCCACGCCAGCGGCGGCAGAGTTACGAGCGTCTTGTAGGTTCTGGAGAACATCAGATTCGTTCGGCCGACTCGCGCACGGGGACGGCATCGCTGGGAGAGAATTCCAGTTCAATCTCGCTGCCCGGATTCACTCCGGCCGCAGTGCGGGCAACCAGGACGAGTCCATCGGGACACGCAACGCGAATTAGTTCCGTTGCGCCGTGAAATGCTTGATGCACAACCTGGCCGCGAACCCGGACTGCATTGTGCGAAGCATTGTTTTCCGCGAGACGCAACTGCTCCGGCCTTAAAGAAAAAAGCGCAGGGCCGTCGGGAAGCGAACTCGGCCACGTCAGCGGTCCGGAGCGAGCAACTCCGCCTCGCACGTCGACTTTCAGCAGATTCGTGTGTCCGATGAATTGCGCCACGTAGGCCGTCGCCGGGCGGCTGTAAATTTCGCGCGGCGTGGCTACCTGCTCGAGTTCACCCGAGCGCAGCAGCGCGATGCGGTCCGACATGACCATCGCTTCTTCCTGATCGTGCGTGACGAAGACAAACGAAATGCCGACCTCGCGCTGCAGCGATTTCAACTCTACCTGCATCTGCCGCCGCAAGTTCGCATCCAGAGCGGAAAGCGGTTCGTCAAGCAGCAGAAGCCGCGGCCGGTTTACTAGCGCGCGGGCCAGAGCGACTCGTTGCTGCTGTCCTCCGCTGATCTTTGAGGGCTTCGATTTCGCGTAGGCCGTCATCTTCACTTTGGCCAGCGCCTCGGCGACGCGCTTTTCAATCTCGGCCGCTGGACGCTTTGCGACGCGCAGTCCGTACGCCACATTCTCGGCGACGGTGAGGTGAGGAAACAAAGCATACGATTGAAACACGGTATTTACGCGGCGACGGTATGGAGGCTCGCGGTCCAGCCTCTGGCCTTCCATCCACAGTTCGCCGGAAGTCGCGGTCTCGAAGCCGGCGATAATTCGCAGAAGCGTGGTCTTCCCGGAGCCGCTCTCGCCGAGAATAGTTAGAAATTCTCCCTCCGCAATTTCCAGCGAAACGTTCCGCAACACAATGTGGCTACCGAAGGACTTGGCCATGCTTCGAATGCTGAGCAAGGCAGGCTTCGCGGCGGAAGGCGCGGTGGGCTTTGCGACGGAGGTGGGAGTGATTGAAGATGCCATGCGTGATTTGCGATTCGAGTTTTGAATCGCCACTTCCGTTATTGTGCGGCCTTCACATCGTTCCAAATCTCTGTATATTTGGCGCGCCGCGGCACGTTCTGCCAGAAATATAGCCGCTTCTGATAATTGTCCACGCCGTCCAGATGCAGGGTCTTCACCTCGTCTGGGGTCATGAACTGCGCCGCTTGCGGGTTCGCAGGAACATAGTGGGTCTTGTCGGTGACCAGTTTCTGGGTTTTGGCCTCGACCATATATTCCAGAAATTTGTGAGCGAGTTCTTTATTCTCGCTGCCCGCCGTGATCATCAGGTGATCAATCCAGCCGGTGGTGTTTTCCTTGGGAATGGTTTCGCCCACGGGAAAATTCGCTTTCTTCAGATCGGCAGTGTTCAGGGGCCAGCCCATGGCAATCACGACTTCGTGACTTTCAAACAGGTTTGTCAGTTCTCCGCCGGTCGCCCACATCTTTCGGATGTTCGGTTTCAGCTCCAGCAGCTTCTTCTTGACCGCCTCCAGTTGTTGATCGTTCAGGTTATAAAGTTGGGAAGGATCTGGCTTGTCGTAACCGAGCACTTGAGCGGCCATGTAGACGGTCGAGAGATCATCCCACACAGAAACCTTGCCCTTGTATTTCGGATCCCAGAAGACGCTCCAGGAGTCGGGAGGCTGCGCGAAGACCGTCGTATCGTAGATGATCGGATCCGGCCCCCACATGAACGGCACGCCATACGTCTGGCCCTTCGTCCGCACCAGCGGTAGGGAAGTGAGTTGCTTAGAAAGTTGGCTGTAGCTTGGAATCTTCGAGAGGTCGAGTGGTGCTGCCAATCCCGTGGTCGCGATCTGCGTTGCCACGTCGCTCGAAGGAGAGATCACGTCGTAATTCCCTGCGCTGCCGCCGAGCAACTTCGCCATCAATTCATCGCTTGATCCCATGTAGGAGGCCGAGACTTTGCAATGGTTCTGCTCTTCGAAGGCTTTGATGAACGACGGATCAGCGTAGCCTTCCCACACCAGAAGATTGAGCGTAGGGGTTCCCTTAGAGCAGGATCCAACGAATACTAGCGTTGCCAGCAAGGGAAGCGAACGTAGCCAGCGTTGCCATTGGACGTTCTCGCGTTTCCTCATTCTTCCTCTTCTTCCCCTAAAAGGTGGGCGGAGTATTGATCCACAGAACCCAGGTTTCTTTGCGGCCTGGATTTTTCCAGCGATGCGGCGTCGAACTTTCGAAATAAAAACTGTCGCCCGGCTTCAGGAGGTACTCTTCGCCTTCCACGGTGATCTCCAAGTCTCCGCGCAAGACATAAATAAACTCTTCGCCTTCGTGAGTGTATGGTTCTCCGCTGCCCGCTTCGGGCGCGATGCGAAATAAATGGGGCTCCATCACGGTGTTGCCCCAGGCGAGCAGTTCCATGCGTACGCCCGCGCCCGCCTCAAGTACTTTCCGCTCAGTCGGACGAACGCGACGGCTGCTAGTCCCATTGGCGTCGAAGAAATCCAGGATGTTGGTTTTATAAAAGCGCGCGAGTTTGCGCAGAGTGCCGACCGATCCGCTCATTTGAGAGCGTTCCAGCGCGCTCAGAAATCCTACCGAGATGCCGACCGCGCGCGCCACTTGCGCCAGCGACAATCCTCGTCGCCCGCGCAATTGCCGCAAATGACCGCCAATGGCGCCGGCATTTCGATCTACGGCCGGACGTACCCGACCCTCACGCTTTAGCAGTTCCACGATGGCGGGCGCATTCAATCCACGTACTTTGCGCAAGAAGCGTGCGCGCTTCAGCAGTTGCACATCTTCAGCGCTATAGAGGCGGTATTTGCTCTGCGTGCGTCGCGGCCGCGCCAGTCCAAGGCTTTCCCAGGATCGGATGACCGACGGCGAGACTCCCACTTTGCGGGCGACGTCTCCGATTTTCAAGTAAGGTTCAGCCATGCTGATTTAAATAGTGAGCGGAGATTCAGTAAACGCTACATTAGAAATTTCAATGGGAGTAACGCATTTTTTTATCCTTGACAGTTCCGGCGTCTCTTCTCTAACCTTGCGGGATTATAGCAAGGTTGTGTGCGGATACAAGCTGTCGTTTTTCAACAAAAAACAACTCTCTCGAAGATCTCTGGAGACCCCATGATCTCACTGCGGCCCCGCTCGTCGAAGCGATCCCTGTACGCCCAAACGGCGTACCTGGCGTTCACTCTGTTTCTCTTGCTCGCAACGATGCTCCTGGCTCAGGGCACCGGCGGACGCATCCTCGGCCGAATCGCCGACTCGACTGGAGCGGTTCTATCCGGAGTGAAGGTGACAGCCACCAACGATGCCACCGGGGTCTCGCAAGATGCAGTCAGCAATGAAAACGGCGATTATGTTTTTCCGAATCTCGCTGTGGGAACGTACTCGTTGAGCTTCGATCTGAAGGGGTTCAAGAATATTGTCCGGCACAGCATCACGCTCGACGTGAACCAGATTGTCACCCTGAATATTACGATGCCGGTGGGTGAGGCGCAGGAAGTGGTCGATGTTACATCCGAAGCGCCGCTCGTCGACACGACCAGCACGCAACTCGGGAGCGTAGTCAATAACCGCTCAGTCAACGAACTGCCGCTCAATGCGCGTGATACATATCAGTTCCTGCAACTGCAGCCCGGTGTGCAGTCGCAGCTGGGATCCAGCGGAGGGACATTCTACGGCAGTTCCGACGCGGGGGCGGTTTCAGTGAACGGCGGCCGCGGTCGCGCTAACAACTTCAGCGTCAATGGAGGCGACGCGAACGATCAGTTCGTGAACCTGCCAACGATTCAGCCGACGCCCGACGCGATTGAGGAATTCCGCGTAATCAGCAACACCTTCGACGCCGAGTACGGACGCAACTCGGGCGCCGTGGTGAACGTCGTTACCAAATCCGGTACCAATAAGTTCCATGGCGACATCTACGAATACTTCCGCAACACGGTTCTGAATGCGCAGGGATACTTCAATACCGTGAAGCCGCAGGAAAATCAGAATCAGTTCGGTGGAACCTTCGGCGGCCCGATCCTGAAGGATCGCACGTTCTTCTTTGTGTCCTATGAGGGTCGCCGGGTGAGGCAGGGAATTTCTGGACAGACGGTTGCAGTCCCTAGTCCGCTGGAGAGGACGGGTGTTTTCAACGTCGGCACCGGCAATACCCTGGGTGGCGCGATCACGGACCAGTTTGCGGCGGATGCGCTCAATGGTAGGCCCGGTTGTACTTCTGCGATCAACGCGGTTGGTGGGCAAACGCCAGCTGCCGGCGTGGGGTGGGGCAGCATTTTCCCCACTGACGCCAACGGAAATGCGACGATTCCCACCGCCTGCCAGGATCCGGTCGCAATCGATATGCTTCGTTTTGTCCCGGCTGCAAACCGGCCCGACGGCATCAATTATCAGGCTGTGCCTGCCAGCGCCGATACACAGAACCAGTTCACCCTGCGCTTCGATCACCACATCAACTCGCGCCAAAATTTCAGCTTCTACTATTACTTCACGAACGACACGAATTTTCAGCCTTTCTATGACTTCCAGGCCTCGGGAGCAAATATTCCCGGCTTCGGCGCCAACGTGGGGTCGCGCTACCAGCAGTTCAATCCCAGCCACACGTGGACGATTTCCAATTCACTCATCAACGAGGCCCGCTTTACGTATATGCGCGAGGGCCAGTTGACCTTCCAGCATCCGCAGCGCACCAACGCCGTGCAGAACTCATGTTCGTCTGCGGCGGCGCAGGCGGTTTGCTTCAACGGCACCTCGGACTCCAGTGCTGGGCCGAACTCGATTCAGGGTCAACTTGGCACCAATCCTCAGTACGGCATAACCACCGGGTTGCCGACCAATCGCACGGGAGTTCCATTCATCAGCGTGGCGGGTGGATTTGCGATTGGTAATGGTTGGGAGGGGGAATTGCCGCAGGTGGGAAATTCCTTCATGTGGACCGACAGCTTGACGTGGGTAAAATCAAATCACACCATGAAGTTTGGCGCAGATGTGCGGCGCTCGCGCTTCGATCAGACCCTCTACTACAATGTCACTGGCGACCTTACATTTAACAGCACGACCGAAAATTCTGTTCTCTCCAGCGACAACTATCCCGGCTACTTGCTCGGCCTCGTCGACAGCTACACTCAGGGGTCTGCGCAGCGGGAAAATGTCCGCAACACTGGAGTCTATTTGTTCGCCCAGGACAGCTGGAAAATCAGGCCTTCGCTGACATTGAATTACGGGCTGCGTTGGGAACTCGATACTCCCCTGGCCGATGCGCTTCATCACGTGCAGACTTTCCGTCCCGGGCAGAACTCAACTGTCTACCCATGCGTTTTAACTCCGGCTGAGCAAACTGCACTTGGAGCTTCCGACTGCGTTTCCGCTGGCGTTCAACCCACAGGGCTGGTGGTCCCGGGAGACAAAGGCGTTCCGGCTGGTCTCACGCAAACTTACTACAAGGCATTCGCGCCGCGCATCGGAATTGCGTATTCCTTGAATTCGAAAACCACCTTTCGCGGCGGATGGGGCATGTTCTATAACCCCATGGAGCAGTTGGTGCTCGAGCAATTCGGCGCCGAGCCGCCCTTCGGCGGCAGTACATATCTGCCTGCGACATTTCTCAATACTCCTTTCATTTCGCAAACCGGCAGCGTCAGCCCCAACCCTTTCAAGGGAATTCTGAGCCCGAAGCCCGGAACTCCGCAGGATTGGGCTTCGTTCCGTCCTATGCTGCTGTACGGCGATTTTCAGCCGCACATGCGGACGCAATATTCGGCGCAATACAACTTCAATATTCAACGGGAACTGGCTCGAGATGTGGTCATGCAAATTGGCTATGTCGGCTCGCAGGGGCATCGCCTGCTGGCTTCGCATGACATCAATGCCGCGAATCCGCAAACTTGTCTGGACCTTTACAACATCTCGCAGTACTACCTGAACCAGAACGGGGGAGTTGCCGACGCTCTCAGCAACGCATACGCCTGCGGTCCTTTCCTGGAAGACAACGCGTACAGTCTACCTGCCAATAGCATTCCAGCTGGATTCAGCTTGCATATGCCGTACGGATCGGCTGCGCAGTATGGACCGGGAAATCCCGCGCTGACCCTAGTTGGACTACGGCCCTACTCATCCCCGAACTGCAATCCAACGACCGGCACTGGATGCCCGGCCGACGGCGTTCCAGTTTTCACCAATATCTTTGCGGAAGATACGATTGCGGCATCGGCCTACAACTCTTTGCAGGCCAGCCTCGAAAAACGGTTCTCGCACGGATTGCAAATGCAGGCGGCCTATACCTTCAGCAAGTCTCTCGACTGGGCCTCCAGCTTTGAGGAAACCGTCAACCCGTTCAACTACAAAGCCAGCCGCGCTCTATCTCTTTTCAATTCGGCGCAACGGTTTGTTATCAATTACTACTGGGATCTTCCCGTACCGAAGTACAGCGGATTCAAAGGAAAAGTTCTGAACGATTGGTCCATGTCGGGCATCATTCAGCTCCAGAGCGGCTTCCCGATTCGCCTTCAGACCCAGGACGATAACGAATTGATCAGCAGCTTGTTCTTCCTGTACGCAGGCGCGCCACAACTCACGGGCCCTCTGCATATCCTGAATCCAAAAAAGAACAACAGTTTCTACCTGGATCCGACGCAGTTTTCCGATCCCACGCTGGGCACGTTCGCCACGACGCCGCGCTCGATCTGCTGCGGTCCGGGAGAAAACCAGTGGGACGTTACTTTCTCGAAGAGAGTCTCGCTCTCGGAAGCTAAATACTTTCAATTCCGCGCGGACATTTTCAATCTCTTCAACAAGACGCAGTTTGTGAATCCGGACGGAAATTTCAGCAATACCACTTTCGGCCAGATTCTACAGGCGCGCGATCCACGTGAAGTGCAGTTCGCTCTTAAGTTCTACTTCTAGTGTTTGCGTGTACCATTGAAGCAGGACCCGGGCGGCTCCAGCCGCCCGGCAATCTAATGGCCCGCTTCGCCAAGAAGCCGCGGGCTTGAGTTTTACCGGAGACCTTGATGTATCCCGACCTGCAGAAAGAACTCGCCACCTTCGAGCGGCGCACCCCTAAATCCGCCGAAGCCCACAAGAAAAATCTCAAACGCATTCCGCTGGGCGTAGCCAGCAACTATCGCGCTTACGATCCCTGGCCCATTTTTGTGAAGGAAGCCAGTGGCAGCAAGTTCCGCGACCTCGACGGAAACGAATATATCGATCACAACTTGACGTTCGGCGCGCTGATGGCGGGCCACTGTCATCCCGCAGTGATGAAGGCTGTCGAGAAGCGCCTCACGACCGGGACTATGTTCGGCATGCCTCACGACATGGAGTGGGAACTTGCGGAAGAAATTTGCAACCGCTTCCCGGTCGAGATGTGCCGCTTCGGCAACAGTGGAACGGAAGCGACTATGCATGCGATCCGGCTGGCACGCGCGGCGACCGGACGCGACAAGATTGTGAAATTCGAAGGCGCTTACCACGGCCTGCACGACAGCGCTCTGGTCAGCGTGAAGCCGCACGCGCCGGACTACGGCGATATTCATGCACCGACCTCTGTGACCGGTGGTCTTGGCGTACCGAAATCGGCGATTGCAAACGTACTGATCGCCACTTTCAACGATCTTGCTACGGTTGAACGCCGCTTCAAGGAAAATCCAAGCCAGATTGCCGCGATCATTCTCGAGCCGATTCTGATGAACGTTGGCTTGTGCATGCCGCAACCCGGCTTCCTCAAAGGCCTGCGCGAAATTTGCGACAAGAACGGCGCGCTGCTGATTTTCGACGAAGTAAAAACCGGCGCCAAGCTCGGATGGGGTGGGGCTAGCGAATACTTCGGCGTCATACCTGACATGATCTGCCTGGCCAAGTCGATTGGCGGCGGCCTGCCGCTTGCCGCCTTCGGCGCACACCCCGCAGTGATGGATCTCATCAGCCAGCATAAAGTCTTCCACGGCGGAACTTACAACACGAATCCCGTGTCGATGGCCGCTGGACTGGCGACGTTCCGTGAGGTTCTTACCCGCGAGAACTACGCGAAGGTCGACAAACTTGGCAAGAAGCTTGCCGACGGCTATCGCGCGACGATCGCGAAAGTAGGACTGCAGGCCTACATCGCGCAGGCAGGGGCGAATGGCGCTCTCATGTTTTATCCCAAAGAAATTCGCAACTATCGCGATTGGGAGGCGATCGACGTCGACCTGTGGCGTCATTACTGGTTCGGCATGGTTAATCGTGGCGTCATGGCCCAGCCGTACTGGTGGGACGAGCAGTGGACGATTTCGGTGCAGCACACCGAGGCCGACATTGACAAACACCTGGCGGCGTTCAACGACATCGCGGCCTCGCTGGCGAAAGCCCAGCAGGAGCGCGCCGCCCCGGTCGCCGTCGCGCACTAGCATCGCGTAGGGGCGGACGCATTCGTCCGCTCGTGCTATGCAGCACCGTAATCCATGTAGCGACAGCCGCCTCGGCTGTCCGCCAAGCGAAGCGAGGCGCTCCAGAGAATTTTGTCGATCGATCCTCAACCCGCCCAGCCCCACCTGATCCGCGCTCTCGGGCGCCGCGATCTGGTGCTGTTGTTCGTCGTCGCGGTTTTCAATCTCAATGTGGTTCCGTCCATCGCTGCGAACGGTGGTGTTACTGTCTGGCTCTGGATCATTTCGCTTCTGCTTTTTTTCTGGCCGCAAGGCATTGCCGTCATCGAACTGGCGCATCGCTATCCCGGAGAAGGCGGCGTCTATCTCTGGGCCAAGGAAGTTTTCGGCGACTTTCACGGATTTCTTTCTGGCTGGTGCTATTGGACCAACAACATGCTTTACGTGCCGACGGTCATGCTCTATTTTGTCGGCGTGTCGGTTTATGTGCTGGGACCGAGCCATCTCGGTCTTGCGGACAATAAATTCTTTGCTTCCACGACTTCGTTGGTTTTGCTGGCGCTGCTCACGGTTCTGAACATTGTCGGGTTGGGTGTCGGGAAGTGGATCAATAATCTCGGCGCTATCGGGACCTTCGTCGCCGCAGCCGTCCTGATTGGTTTGGGCGTTATGATGTGGTCGCACTTCGGCACGACGATCACTGCCGCTGATTTCAAAATCCCAACCAACCCTCGATTCGTTCTCAACTCCTTTGGCGTGATCTGTTTTGGATTAGTCGGCCTGGAACTTGCCTCGGTCATGGGCGATGAAATCAAAGATCCTGCGCGCACGCTGCCCGGTGCCGTAGCGTGGGGAGGATTTCTCTCGGGCGCTCTTTACGTTGGGGCTACGCTGACTCTCCTCATCGCTGTCGGAAAGAGCGTGAATGTTCTTCAGGGCATTGTTCAGGCCGTCAGCCAAATGTCTGCGCGCGTCGGATTCGCTTGGATCATCGTGCCCTTTGCACTCATGCTGAGCCTCTCCATTGCTGGTATTGGATCGGCATGGATGGGCGGATCCGCCCGCATTCCTTTCGTCGCAGGACTTGATTCCTACATGCCGTCATGGCTCGGACGAATCCACTCTCGCTACGCCACGCCCTATGCCGCGCTCATCGTGCAGGGAATTGTTTCTGCAGTCCTGGTCATTCTGAATTTTGCGGGTGCGGGAGTGCAGGAAACATTTCAGAAGTTGCTTTCGCTCGCCGTGGTGCTGCAACTCGTTCCATTCGTCTACATGTTCGCCGCGCTGGTGAAATTTGCGATCACGGAATCGACCCCTAAGGGCCAATACGGCCGCCCGACCTTGCTGGTGGCGGGCCTCAGCGGATTCTTGACCACGATCCTCGGTATCGCGTTGGTATTTTTCCCCGCCCAGCAGATCAGGTCACTCTGGCAGTACGAATTGTGGATGTTTGGCGGAACGCTGTTCTTTATCGGATTGGCGGCATTTTTCTTTTTCGTCTACGGCCGCCGAAAAGGGTCACATCCGGTTTCGTTGGCGATCAGCCGCGTCGAAACGACCGAATCCGTCGTCACCTCTAGCGAGGTGCGACGTTGAATTGGCTGTTGCGTGAATTGATTTTGCTGAGTTGGATTTTGCTAAGTTGGACCTTGCTTGATGTGGGGACAGCTGCCCTCGGCTGTCCGCGAGCTCAGCTCGCGAAGGTTTTAGGTATCGCAGAAGAAAATGCGAGAAAATAAATATAAACGGACGTCGTTCAAGCCGTGAAATCCGAGGCGAGAAAAGTCGGGGCTTTAGCCCCCGGAGGTCAATAGTATGCTCGGCGGAGTCAAAACCGACGTAAAGACTTACCAGATGTTCATCAATGGCGAATGGGTCGCGAGCAAGTCCGCGAAGACTTTCCCGGTCTATGATCCCTCCACCGAAGAAGTAATTGCCCAAGTTCCGGACGCCTCGGCTGACGACGTGAACCGCGCCGTCGCTGCTGCCAAGGCGGCGTTTGAAGATGGCCCGTGGTCTACGACGACCGCGCAGGAACGAGGCCGCGTCCTGTTTCGCCTTGCCGAAAAAGTTCGCGCCAATCTGCCTGCGCTTGCCGAACTCGAATGCCGCAACACTGGCAAGCCCATCGTCGAAGCTGAGTACGATTTGAACGATGTCGCCACCTGCTTCGAATATTACGGAGGCCTCGCGACGAAAGTTGTCGGATACGTGAATCCCGTTCCCGACAATGCCATGAGCCTTACGCTCAAAGAGCCCGTAGGCGTTGCCGGCCAAATTATTCCATGGAACTATCCGCTGCTGATGGCGGCGTGGAAGCTAGCGCCGGCGCTGGCCGCCGGTTGCACCTGCGTCCTTAAGCCGGCGGAGCAGACGCCGCTTACCGCGCTCGAACTGGCGAAACATTTCGGCGACTGCGGTTTGCCTGCGGGCGTAGTCAACATTGTCACCGGTTTCGGCGAGTCGTGTGGCGCCCCTATCGTGCAGCATGCCGACGTCAACAAGATCGCGTTTACCGGCAGCGCAGCCGTCGGCAAGATCATCGTCAAGCAAGCCGCGGATACGGTAAAGCGCGTGACGCTGGAACTTGGCGGAAAGTCTCCAAACATTTTTTTCGCCGATGCTGACTTCGAAGCCGCCATCGACGGCGCGCTTTTCGGTGTGTTTATCAATCAGGGCGAGGTCTGCTCTGCCGGCAGCCGCATCCTGGTACAGAAATCGATCTATAAGAACTTCGTCGACGCGATGGCCGAGAAGGCGAAGAAAATCAAGCTCGGTCCGCCGCTCGAGCGCGAAACCAAGATGGGACCGCTGGTCAGCAAAGAGCAATACGAACGCGTGAGTTCTTATCTCGAAATCGGCAAGAAGGAAGCGAAGCTGGCGTCGGGCGGCGGACGCCCCGAGAAATTTGCCAAAGGCTACTACGTGCAGCCAACGATTTTTTATGACGTCAATAACAGCGCCCGCATCGCTCGGGAAGAGATTTTTGGGCCTGTAGCGGCGGTGATTCCATTCGAAGACGAGAAGGACGCGCTCAAAATCGCCAACGACTCGCCTTACGGCCTCGCCGCCGCCGTGTGGACCCGCGACATTTTCAAGGCCATGCGAGCGGTCAAGGCGCTACGCGCAGGAATTGTGTGGGTTAATCACATGCAGCCCACGTATGTTGAAGCGCCCTGGGGAGGCTACAAGCAATCGGGATTTGGCCGCGAACTCGGGCCCTGGGGTATTGAAGAATATCTTGAGACCAAGCAAGTGCACATCAACCTGAACGAAGCACCGATCGGCTGGTACTGAAAGGCAGTGGCCAGTGGTCAGTGACCAGTGGCCAGCTAGACAGAAACGAATTTAATAGCCGCTGATCACTGTTCACTGGCCACTGGAATTTACGATGTCCACCATTCAACTTCGCACTTCCATTCCCGGTCCGAAGTCGCAGGCCCTGGCCGAGCGTCGCGCCAAAGCCGTGCCCCGCGGCCTTTCTCACGGCACGCCCATTTATGTTGCGCGGGCGGAAGACGCCTGGCTCGAAGACGTCGACGGCAACCGCTACCTCGACTTCGCGGGCGGCATCGGCTGCCTTAACGTCGGTCATCGCCAGGAACCGGTAGTTGAAGCGGTGAAAGATCAACTCGGCCGCTTTCTTCACACTTGCGTGCAGGTCACGCCCTACGAGAGTTACGTCCGCCTCGCTGAGCGCATGAACGAAGTCACGCCGGGCAACTTCGCGAAGAAAACTATCTTCGTCAACAGCGGCGCTGAGGCAGTGGAGAACGCAGTCAAGATTGCGCGCGCTTACACCAAGCGCCCCGGCATCATCGCGTTCGAAGACGCATTTCATGGGCGCACGATGATGACGCTGGCGCTGACCAGTAAAACTCATCCTTACAAGGTCGGATTCGCGCCGTTTCCCGCCGAGGTGTATCGCGTCCCCTTCGCCTACTGCTATCGCTGCCCCTATAACCTGAAATATCCGTCTTGCGATCTTTACTGCGCACGTCATCTTGAGGACACCTTCAAGCGGGTTGTGGCGAACGAAGAAGTGGCGGCCGTGATTGCCGAGCCAGTATTGGGAGAAGGCGGATTCATCGCGCCTCCCCCGGATTATTTCCGGGTCCTGATCGATCTTTGCCACAAGCACGGCATCCTCTTTATTGCCGACGAAGTCCAATCCGGCTTCGGACGCACTGGCGCGCTTTTTGCCAGCCAACGATATGGCATCGAGCCCGATCTCATCGTCACCGCGAAATCGCTCGGAGGCGGTTTGCCGCTCGCAGCCGTCACGGGTCGCGCCGAAATCATGGACGCTCCCGGCCCCGGCGGCCTTGGCGGAACGTTCGCCGGCAATCCGCTTTCCTGTGCGGCGGCGCTGGCGGTGCTCGATTTGTTCGAGCGCGAGAATTTGCTGGCGCGCGCCAATGAACTTGGCGACCGCTTCCAGACGCGAGCCCGCGAATGGCAGCGTCGCTGGCCGATCATCGGCGACGTGCGCGGTTTGGGCGGTATGCAGGCCATTGAGCTTGTGCAGTCGCAGGAAACAAAAGCTCCAGCGACCGAAGAGACGAAAAAAATCACGCAGTATTGTTACGAGCACGGACTGATCACGATCACTGCAGGTTCGTATTCCAACGTGATCCGAGTTTTGGTGCCGCTGGTCGCAACCGATGCGCAGATTGACGAAGGATTGACGGTGCTGGAGTCCGCTCTGGCCGCAGTGAGTGACAAAAAAGGCGCGGTCGCGCAATTGGTCTGAAGTTGGGGCGAACAAGGGCGAAGGCTCGATAGAGTCAGGTCTCAGAATTGTCATCCTGACCGAGGATTGGCTTTCGCGCGCCAAGCGCGAAAGCCAACCGCAGTCGAAGGATCTCTATAAGCGGTATCATTTAGATGTTGACTAGAGTTCGCGTGATGACACCGCGGCTCCATGTGAAGCACATTCTTCGCGACAGCGAAAGGTATTTTCACCATGACGGTAGCGGCACCTCCCATCACCAAGCTCACCAACTACATCAACGGCCAGTGGACGGAGTCGCGCTCCTCGGAGTGGCGCGACGTCGTCAATCCCGCGACGGGTGAACTGCTGGCTCAGGTCCCTCTGGCCGACGCTGCCGAAGTGAACGGTGTGGTCGAGGCGGCCGCGGCGGCTTTTCCGGAATGGCGGCGCACCCCGCCCGAAGACCGCATCCAGCCGCTGTTCAAGCTTAAGACGCTGCTCGAAGAACATATCGACGACATCGCCCGCATCATCACCACGGAAAACGGGAAGACTTTTACCGAGGCCAAAGCGGAGATGCGCCGCGCGATCGAGAACGTGGAAGTGGCCTGCGGCATTCCGATGATGATGCAGGGCTACAACCTGGAAGACGTGGCTCGCGGCATTGACGAGATGATGATTCGCCAGCCCATCGGCGTCACTGCCGCGGTTGTGCCTTTCAATTTTCCCGGGATGATCGCGTTCTGGTATTTGCCCTACGCTATTGCCACGGGAAACACATTTATTTTGAAACCGAGCGAGCGCGTGCCGCTCACCATGCGTTACGTGTATGAACTCCTGGAAAGAACTGGTCTGCCCAAGGGCGTCGTCAATCTTGTCAACGGCAGCAAGGCTGTTGTGGACGCGCTCATCGACCATCCCAAGGTGCGCGCCATCAGTTTTGTAGGCTCGACGCCGGTGGCGCGCTACATTTACGCGCGGTCGGGCGAGCAGGGCAAGCGCTGCCAGTGCCAAGGGGGCGCAAAGAACCACGTCGTCGTTTTGCCCGACGCCGACATGCCTATGGCGACCCAGATCATCAGCGACAGCGCGTTTGGCTGCGCGGGACAACGTTGTCTGGCAGTGTCGGTTGCGGTCACGATCGGCGAAGCGCAGAAAACGTTTCGCGACTCGATCGCGGATGCGGCTTCGAAACTCCGCGTCGGCAACGGCCTCGAAGACGGCGTGCAGATGGGCCCCGTCATTACGCCTCAGAGCAAGGAGCGCGTTGAGTCGCTGATCGGCCTTGGCGAGAGGCAAGGCGCCAAGGTTCTGCTCGACGGCCGCAACTCGAAGATTCCGAAATACGAATCCGGCAACTTCGTAAAGCCCACAATTCTCGACGACGTGCCTGCGACCAGCGATTTGGCCGACACCGAGATCTTTGGGCCGGTCCTCAGCCTGGTTCACGCCGACAATCTCGACGAAGCTTTAGCATTTCTCGAACGCAGCGCCTACGGAAACCAAGCGTCACTGTTCACGTCGAGCGGATCGGCGGCCCGACGCTTCCGCTACGAAGCGCCCGCAGGCAACATTGGCATCAACATCGGAGTTGCCGCGCCCATGGCCTATTTCCCTTTTAGCGGATGGAAGAACAGTTTTTTCGGCGACCTCCACGGGCAAGGGCGGGATGCCATAGAGTTCTATACCGACAAAAAAGTTGTCGTCGAACGGTGGGCTAAGGAGCACAGCCGCAAATTCTAGGAAATTTGGTTATTGAGTAATTTTGTAATTGGGTAATTTAGATCGACGACATGATCGCGTACGCGACTCGATTTCCAATCACTTGATTAGTAATGGCTCACCAACGAGGAATCCATGACTACTGCTACTGCAACTCCCGCAATGACCGGCAAAGAAATCGTTGATCTCACCAAAAAGCACACGCTGTTCGAGTGGTCGGCGCAATCGAAGGTCGATCCGATTCCCGTCGCCAAGGCCAAAGGAATTTATTTCTGGACGCCCGAAGGCAAGCGTTTCATCGACTTCAACAGCCAGCTGATGTCGGTCAACATCGGCCACGGCGACGAGCGCGTGATTCGCGCCATCAGCGAGCAAGCTGCCACGCTGGCCTACGCGAATCCCTTCATGGCGACTGAACCGCGCGCCCGCCTCGGCGCCAAACTGGCAGAAATCACTCCCGGCGACATCGACACGTTCTTTTTCACCAACGGCGGCGCCGAAGCGAACGAGAACGCCATCAAGATTTCGCGTTTCTTCACGGGGCGGCAAAAGATCATGGCTCGCTATCGTTCGTACCATGGCGCGACTGCGGGCAGCATTTCGTTGACCGGCGACCCGCGGCGCTGGCCCGCTGAGCCTGGAATTCCCGGCGTGGTGCGCGTGCTCGATCCCTATCATGGCATCGAGCGCGGCTGGGAGTCGGCAGAAACTTCGCTCGCCATGATTGAAGAGACCATTCAACTCGAAGGCTCCCACACGATCGCCGCTTTCATTCTCGAGACGGTCGTGGGCACCAACGGCATTCTCATTCCGCCCGATGGATATCTTGAAGGCGTACGCAAGCTCTGCGACAAGTATGGAATTTTGATGATTGCCGACGAAGTGATGGCCGGCTTTGGCCGCACCGGTGAATGGTTTGCCATCGATCACTGGAAAGTTGTTCCCGACCTCATTTGCATGGCGAAGGGGCTGACTTCAAGCTATCTGCCGCTGGGAGCGGTCGGAATGCGGCATCATATTGCGCAGCATTTTCAGGATAAAGTTTTTTATGGCGGGCTGACTTATAACTCCCATCCCATGGGTTGCGCAGCGGCGCTGGCGACCATTCGCGTTTACGAAGAAGACCATCTCATCGAAAACACGAGGAAGATGGGCGCGATCATGAAGGATCTTGGGCGCGAATTGCAGGCCAAACATCCTTCGGTCGGCGCGGTGCGGTCGATCGGATTGTTCGGGATTGTGGAGTTGGTGCGGAGTCGGAAGACGATGCAGCCCATGGCTCCGTTTAACGGTACGTCCGACGAGATGGCAGCGTTGGGACGCTTCTTCCGCGAACAGGGACTCTACACGCTGGTACGTTGGAATTCGTTCTATACTAATCCTCCGCTGTGCATCAACGAGCAGCAACTCCGGGAAGCGTTTGCCATCATCGACAAGGGGCTCGAGATTACGGATAAGGCGGTCAAGGACTAAGTCCGCCTTGGACGCTTCTAATGAAAGTCAAATTCCCCACCCTCTCGCAGAAGACGCGAGAAGGATGGGGCACCCCGTTGGTGTTGTAGAATTGGTTCAGGAATTTTATGAAACGTTTCGCTATTCTCCTTCTCTTGGGAGCCTTGTGTCTGGGCGCCTCCGTTACAGTGTTTGCTCAGCCGCAGACGACCTCGCAATCGCGCGCTTCCCAGAAAGCGAATAAGAAACAGCAGAAAGCGCAGAAGAAGTATGCGAAGGCGCAGCGTAAGGCGGAACGCAAGATGCTAAAGACGCAGCGAAAAAACACCCACTATCCGCCGCAACAGTTTTGATCCCGTCGAAGCCGGACAGCCGAGGCGGCTGTCCCTACGCGAGCATTATTTCAGCGACACCAGCTTCTCTACCAACTCCGAATAATCTTTCTTCTCGATGCCGTGGACTTGCTTGTTATATTCGTCGACCTTCGACGAATAGTTCATCGAGCAGAATTTCGGGCCGCACATCGAGCAGAAGGCCGCTTCTTTGTAGAAATCGTCGGGCAACGTTTCGTCGTGCATGGAGCGGGCGGTTTCAGGGTCGAGGGAAAGCGCGAATTGCTTTTCCCAATCGAATTTGTAACGGGCGTAGCTGAGCGCGTCGTCGCGGTCGCGGGCGCCAGGGCGTCCGCGGGCGATGTCGGCGGCGTGCGCGGAAATCTTGTAGGCGATGATGCCGTCTTTCACGTCTTTCTCGTTGGGCAAGCCCAAATGTTCTTTGGGCGTGACGTAGCACAGCATGGCGGCGCCATACCATCCGATCATCGCCGCGCCGATGGCGGACGTAATGTGATCGTAGCCGGGAGCGATGTCGGTAACCAGCGGCCCAAGCGTGTAGAAAGGCGCCTCGTAGCAGAGTTCGACTTCTTTCTCGACCTGCTCTTTGATCTTGTCCATGGAGACGTGGCCGGGGCCTTCGATCATGACCTGCACGTCGTGCTCCCAGGCTTTCTTGGTGAGCTCGCCGAGAGTTTTCAGTTCGGCGAACTGTGCTTCGTCGCTCGCATCGGCGACGCAGCCCGGGCGAAGGCCGTCGCCCAGTGAAAAGCTGACATCATATTTCTTGAAAATCTTGACGATGTCGTCGAAGCGCTCGTATAGGAAATTCTGTTTGTGGTTATAGGCCATCCATTGGGCAAGGATCGCGCCGCCCCGGCTGACGATGCCGGTGATGCGCTTGGAAATCAGCGGGAGATACTGGATCAGCACGCCGGCATGAATCGTCATGTAATCCACGCCCTGAACGGCTTGCTCTTCGATCACTTCAAGCATCACTTCGGCGTTCAAGTCTTCGACGCGCTTCACGCGCGCGATAGCTTCGTAAATGGGCACGGTGCCGATGGGGACCGGCGAGTGCCGCAGAATGGCTTCGCGAATTTCGTGAATGTCGCCGCCGGTGGAAAGGTCCATGACCGTATCGGCCCCGTAGTGGACGGCGGTGTGCAGCTTCTTTAGTTCTTCATTGATTTCCGACGTCACCGCGGAATTGCCAATGTTGGCGTTGATCTTGCACAGGGAAGCCACGCCAATTGCCATGGGCTCAAGCTCCGGGTGATTGATGTTGGCGGGAATGATCATGCGTCCGCGGGCGACTTCGTCGCGCACCAACTCGGGCGACAACTTTTCTTTGTGGGCGATGAAGGACATTTCTTCCGTGATCCCACCCTGGCGTGCGTAATGCATCTGCGAGAAGTTGCCGCTGGTATTTTCTTTTTTGCGCCGCCCGAGCCACTCTGCCCGCGGTTGGGGGACGGTGTAACCGTTGCTGCCATTGCCATTCGTGGAAGTCATAGGAACCCCAGCTTCAAAAAGTCGGTAAGTCCTGATTATAACCGCGTCGCGGCGGTCAAGAGGCGTCGCTGGCGCTGCCACATCAAAATCTCTTGTCTCCAGCAGAAAGGCCATCGCTGGCCAGGCTGCGCGGCGGCGCGGTTGCTCTTCGGGAATCGTCCGGCATAGAATCTCACGCGTCGTCTCAAGGAGAAACTATTTATGCGCAGGTTGGGATTTTTGATGGTTTGTGTGCTGTTCGTGACCGCTTTCAGTTTTTCGCAATCGAACTCTTCCACCAAGCCCGGCCCAGGTTTCAGCATCGACAACATTGATAAGTCCATCGATCCGTGCGTCGATTTTTACCAGTATGCATGCGGTAACTGGATCAAGAACTCTGAGATTCCCGCCGACCAGTCGCAGTGGGGAAGTTTTACAGAATTGCATGATCGCAACCTGGAAATTGAACGCGGCATTCTGGAGAAAGCCGCGGCTGGCGGGGCGAGCCGCAATGCCATCGATCAGAAAATTGGCGACCTCTACGCCTCGTGCATGGATGAGAAAGCCGTCGACAGCGAAGGGATTGCGGCCCTGAAGCCGGA
The DNA here is from genome assembly GCA_963708335.1 of uncultured Acidobacteriaceae bacterium. Classification (GTDB taxonomy): domain Bacteria; phylum Acidobacteriota; class Terriglobia; order Terriglobales; family Acidobacteriaceae; genus Sulfotelmatobacter. The sequence continues at coordinate 2,828,870 of OY970205.1, forward strand.
ACTGGATCGGGTCGCCGCGGTGAAAGACAAAGAAGCGCTGATGACAGAAATCGCGCACGTGCACCTGGTCGGCCCAAGCCCGCTGTTTAATTTCTATTCGAATTCTGACATGCACAACGCCGACCAGGTGATCGCCTACATCGATCAGGGCGGACTCACGCTGCCCGACCGCGATTATTACTTGAAGGAAGACAATCCCAGGATGAAAGAAATGCGGCAGCACCTGGTGGACTATGCCACGCAATTGTTTACCCTCGCGGGCGAGTCGCCGCAGCAAGCGGGCGAGTCGGCGCAAACGGTTTTGCGCATCGAGACCGCATTGGCGCAGGGATCGATGGACCGCACGGAACGCCGCAAGCCGGAGAATCGCGATCACAAGATGAGCCGCGATCAGGCAATTGCGCTTGGCCCCAATTTCTACCTCAATCGCTATTTCACCGCAGTGGGCGCGCCTGCTTTTACTCAACTCAACGTAACCAATCCAGAATTCTTCAAGAAAGTGAACGGCACGCTCGAGTCCGAATCGCTGGATTCGTTGAAAACCTATGTCAGCTGGCATGTGCTGAACGCCGCGGCGCCGTGGCTTTCGCAGCCCTTCGTCGATGCCAATTTCAAATATCAACAGGCGCTCACCGGACAAAAGGAAATTCAGGCGCGCTGGAAACGTTGCGTGAATCTCACGGACAGGGAGTTGGGTGAGGCGCTGGGGCAGCGATACGTTGAGGCGACCTTTGGTCCCCAGGAAAAGGCGCGCATGTTGAAGATGGTGGACGCGCTGGAAAAATCCTTGGACGAGGACATCCAAGACCTGTCCTGGATGAGCGCCGATACGAAGAGGCAGGCGAAGGTGAAGCTGGAGGCGATTCACAACAAGATTGGCTATCCGTCGGTGTGGCGCGACTACAGTTCGGTCGCGATCAAGCCGGGAGACCTGCTGGGCAATGTGCGGCGCGCCAATGAATTCGAATCGAAGCGTGAGATTGCGAAAATCGATAAGCCATTGGACCGCAAAGAATGGGGCATGACGCCGCCAACGGTGAACGCGTATTACAGTCCGTCGTACAACGAAATCGTGTTTCCGGCCGGGATTCTGCAGCCGCCGTTTTTCGATCCGAAGATGGATGACGGCGTGAATTTCGGCGGGATTGGGCTGGTGATTGGCCACGAATTGACGCACGGGTTCGACGATCAGGGGCGCAAGTTCGATCCGCAAGGGAATTTTCACGACTGGTGGACGAAGCAGGATGGCGAGGAATTTGAGAAGCGCGTGAGTTGTGTGGCCGACGAGTATTCGAAGTTCGTTGCCGTCGATGACATCAAACTCAATGGCCGGCTGACCCTCGGCGAAAATACGGCGGACAATGGCGGTGCGCGTATTGCGCTGGCCGCGCTCGAACACATGATTGCCGACGATAAGACCGGAAAAGAAGGACAGAAGATTGACGGCTACACGCCGGAGCAGCGTTTCTTCCTTGGATTCGGGCGGGTTTGGTGCGAGAAGCGGCGGCCGGAAGTGGCGCGCGTGCGAGTGCTGACTGATCCGCATTCACCGGGAAAGTATCGCGTGGACGGTGTCGTGGAAAACATGCCAGAATTTCAGAAAGCATGGGGCTGCAAGGCAGGGCAGCCGATGGTGGCGGAGAATGCTTGCCGTGTGTGGTGAAGGGAAAGTCAGAAGTCAGAAATCAGAAGTAAAAGATCAAAAGCTAAGATCAAAATCTAAGATCGAAATCTAAGATCAAAATCTCCGCCCTGTCTCTCCAAAAGCGGAGAGACAGGAACGGAGGACCAAGGCGCTACAGCTGCGGCGTTCCCAGAACAACTGTGGCTCCCGTCGCGCGGGACGTATCGATCGCCTTGACGACCTGCCCAAATGGCAATTGCTCGTCAGCTTTCAGCAGAATCAGTTTGTCGTCGCCCTTCTCGAAATGGCGCTTGAGCGTACTTTCCAGAGCAGACCAGGGAATCTCATCGCCGTTCACTGTCATGGATGGTCCTTGATGCTGCGGGGCCAGCAATTGCACGACGGTTGCCACAGCCGCGGGCTGCGTCGGACCGATTAGGACCTCGAGTCCGCTCGGAGGCGTCATGTTCCCAGATTGCGGAGTTGCTGGTTGCGCGGTGAGCAATACCGGCGACTCGAACCCGGCCTCGCGTCCGGCCTCAAGCACTCGCTCGACACTATTGAACGGTGCGCGAGCGTCCGCCTTGATGTAGAGCTTCGCATCGCGTTTGCGGGGATGGATCATCATATCGTTCGTCAGGCCGGCGGCGTCGACGGGATCAACGCCGAAATACAGGCTGCCGTCGGCCGTGATCGTGACGATCCAGGCATCGTTGCTATCGGCCGCGGGCATGGGCCTTGCATTGCTGCTCGCAGCCATTTGCACGCTGACACCTTGACGCAATGCCGGAGCCTGCGCGGATGCTGACGGCATGTTTGCTGCTAACGTTATTGCGACTAGACACACTTCGAGTAAGCGATTCATACGTTGTGCTCCTTTCGAGCTATTCAGGTGGAATGTTTTACGGTTTGGCTCCGCCGAGTGACGCGGTTGCGAGGGTTCCGCCGAGGCCCATCGTTTCTACTGCCGACGAGGGCACAATCACCATCGATCCTTTTTCCTTGATGGCTTCATACAGCATGTTCATGGCGCGCAGGTGCAGAGCAACGGGATTCTCGGTGTAAGAGTTCGAAGCCTGCACGAAGCTGTCGGCGATTTCCTTTTCAGCCTGGCCTAGGATAATTCGCGCCTGGCGCTCGCGCTCTGCTTGCGCCTGCCGCGACATGGCATCTTCGAGGCCTTGTGGAATTTTCACGTCGCGAATTTCAACCGACTGCACGGTTATTCCCCAGGGATTCGTCTTTTCGTCGAGAATGCGTTGCAATTCGCGCCCGAGAGTCTCGCGTTCGGTAATCATTTGTGCCAATTCGTGCCGGCCGATCGATTCGCGCAACGCCGTTTGCGCGCTCAGCGTGATCGCCTCAATAAAGTCCTCGACTTCGAGAATCGATTTCTCGGCATTCCAAACCATCCAGAAAATGATCGCGTCGACATTCACCGGCACCGTGTCGCGGGTGAGTGTAGATTCGGCGGAGACGCTGGCCACGCGCACGCGTTGGTCCACATACGGGCTCAGAGTCTCAACGACTGGGATAATGTGGCAGAGGCCCGGCCCACGCAGTCCAACGTAGCGGCCGAGTCGCAGCACTGCCACCTTTTCCCACTGGCGCACCACTTTGATCGCGAACAGGAAGTACACGCCGACGAGCGCTCCAAAGATGGCTGGAGCCGGATTGTGAACCGCTTGGGACACTGCGAGTCCAATCACGATGCTGATGACGAACAGCAAGAGAGCAATGCCACTGACTTCGTTCATTCGAATTTTCGCCATGATGTCTATCTCCTTTGTGCAGGACGAGGCAGCAAGTCGCGCAGGCGTTCGATCAAGTCTTCCAGCGTGAATCCGGCGGCGCCCGCGCGAGCCGCAAATTCTCCGGCCATTTGGCCGAGTTGACGGTCCCGTTCCGGTGAATTCTTTTCTACCCTCTTCTTCGCAATGAAGGTTCCCGTACCCTGATGGGTTTCGAGCAAGCCGCCTAACTCCAGTTCGCGGTAGGCGCGCATCACGGTATTGGGGTTGATAGCGAGATCGACGGCGAGCTGGCGCACGGTTGGCAACTGGTCGCCGGCGATCCACGAACCGGAGGCGATCCCGCTCCGCACCTGGTCGATCAACTGGCGGTACACCGGGACGCCGCTGTGCAGATCCAGGATGAAACGGGCCGGGGCGGGAGTGGTGTTCCTTCCCATGCGTATTAATGTACTACATAGCTAGTACATTAAGTCAAGAATTATTTTGTTTCGATCCCAGAAAAAGTCGAAGGAAGCAGCGCCGGGAATATCAAAAGTCGAAGGACCGTTGGCGCGCCGCGCGATTCCGGTCGACTGGGTTGTCAATCCCGGATGCGTCCTACTTTGCCATCTTGAAGCCTTTGCGGCGTTGTTCGCTGTAGCGGTGCAGCGCGTCGAGGATGATGGGGTACGCTTCACCTGGAGGGCGTATCTCATCGACCTCGACAGCCTTTCCTTCGAGCTGCTTATAGTCCTGAAAAAATCGGCGCAGCATGAGCAGGCGGTGCGGCGGCATTGCTGCCGCGTCGCGATAAGAATTGAACTCCGGATCCTCCGTCGCCACCGCAATGATTTTGTGATCCTGCTTGCCGGCGTCAATCATGGTCATCAGCCCAATCGCGCGTGCATGGATAATGGTCAGCGGAACGACCGGTTCCTGGCAAAGAACCAGCACGTCGAGCGGGTCGTCGTCTTCGGCAAGCGTCTGCGGAATGAATCCGTAGTTCGCGGGATAGTACACCGCCGAGTAAAGAATTCGGTCGAGGCGAATCAAGCCGCTCGATTTGTCCAATTCATACTTCACGCTGGAGCCGAAGGGAATTTCGACAACGCAGTCGAATTCATGGGGAAGCTTGTCGCCGGGAGTCACGTCGTGCCAGGGATGAATCATAAGGGTTGCCTCACCAGACTTTTCATTCTAGCGGACGCAGGCGAGATGCAGGGCGGGGCGCGGGATGCTGGCGGGGAAGCTAACTTTGGTTGGGAGAGGCTTTCAAAAGTCGGGGCAGTTGTTGCCTGACTGCGGCGTGCAGGCGACGATTCTGCTTTCGCACCGTGGACCGGTCATGGCCAGGAACGTTGTACAGCCGCATGGAAACTTCAACCAGCATACGATCCAACGCAAGGAGTACGTCCAACATCTCTTTCGGGTCGCGCGGGCGCAGATCCTGATTGCGCGGCTTGGACCATTCCCTCTTATGCGGCTGTGCCATGGAATTCACCGTGCAATTACAGATAACGCTCCGAGGGCGAAAAAGGAAATCAAAACAATTGATCGGCCCGATTCGTGCGGACCGATTCGTATAAACCCTTGAAACCAAAATGAGTGCGCGATATAGAATGGCTTTTGCTGATGCCGCGGATCACTTCTTTGAATGCACTCGGGGGGTCGTCCGTCGAATCTTGCTTCTCAGGGCGTGTCCGCGTACAGTTTGAAGAGTGGGGTTTATCCACGTTGGGGAACCATGTCCAGCCAAGCTAAGACCTATCTCAAGTTCGGAGGAGCGACGGCGGTAATTCTGCTGCTGCTCGGCTATCTTGCCTACACGGGCGTTCAGGACAGCAAGAGTTACTACGTCACGATTAAAGAGCTGCACAAAATGGGTGACGGTGCTTACTCAAAGCGCTTGCGCGTTGCCGGCAACGTGCAGCCGGGCTCCATCAAGCGCACCGGCACGCACGTGCAGTTTGTGCTCATGGAAGAGGATCAGACTCTTCGCGTGGACTACACCGGGACCGAAGCGCCGCCTGACACTTTTAAAGATGATTCCCAGGCCTTGGCGGATGGGCGATTCGACCGCGATGGCGTGTTTCATGCCAAGCAATTGCAGGCGAAATGCGCCTCCAAGTACGCTCCGCAGCCGGGCACGCCGGGCGCCAAGCCGGCCGTCGAGCCAACCAAGAGTTTGACGCAGGTGCAGCCTTCGGCCGGCGGCATGTCGAACTGAAGTCGTTCCGGCTCGTAACTTTTCATTCGGGTGAGGCATGCGTAGCGGTGTGCGCCGTGCATGGATTTGTCGCCTCCAGTAAACTCATGGCTGCGCTGAGATCGTAGCGGCGCAATGCCTGTGACCGACCCCTCAATTTCCATCATTACCGTCAACAACGTCATCAAGCAGTTTGGACGTTTTGCCGCATTGCGCGGTGTGACTGCGGAATTTGATGCGGGGCGCTTTCATGCAATTCTGGGCGAGAACGGGGCGGGGAAGACCACGTTGCTGCGAGCCCTGGCGGGCTTGGCTGGGCCGACGCGAGGCGAGATTTCGATTTTTGGAAAGACTCCGCGCGACGCCTGCCGCGAGATGGGATATATGGCTCATCCCTCGCTGCTCTATGACGAGATGAGCGGCATGGAAAACCTGCGTTACTACGCGCGACTCTATGGCATAGACGGTGATGGCCGCTGTGAAGAAGTAATCCGGACGGTGGGGCTCGATCCGGAATTGTCGCGCCCCGTGGGACAGTATTCGCAAGGCATGCGGCAGCGGATGTCGCTGGCTCGGGCGATTCTGCACGATCCGAAGTTGCTGCTTCTCGACGAGCCCTTTTCCAACGTGGACGTGCATTCCGCTCGCGCGATGGTTGCGCTGTTGAGGGGAATGCGTAACGCGGGAAAGACCGTTTTTGTGATCACGCATCAGGCGTCCTTGCTCGAAGGCGTGGCCGACGAGTTCGTGTGGATGCACGCCGGTCAGATTGTCGATCGCACTCCTAGCCTCGCTCGTGCCGTAGACCCCGCAGAGGACATCCAATGAGCCCGCTCTGGGCGGTGGTCCTCGCGACGATGGTCAAGGATATTCGCCTCGAGTGGCGCTCGAAAGACGCTCTCAACTCGATGCTATTTTTTTCGTTGCTGGTGGTTGTGATCTTTATGTTTTCCTTCGACCCGCTGGCGGAAGAGTCGCGCCACATCGTCGGTGGACTGGTGTGGGTCGGCTTTTTGTTTGCCTCGGTGACGGCGCTCAATCAGACTTGGGCGCGCGAGTTGCGCAATCAGGTGCTCGATGCCTACCGCGTTTCTCCGGCTCCAGCCAATGCTTTATTTCTCGCCAAGGTGTTGGGAAATTTTATTTTTGTCGGCGTTCTGGAAGCACTGATGACGCCGCTGTTCGTCATTTTCTATAACGTGCGAGTTCTCGGCCCGGCGTGGCAGTTGCTGCCGATTGCGATTCTGGGAACATGGGCGCTGGTGGTGAATGGGACATTTTTTGCGGCGATGTCGCTGCGCACGCGCAGCCGCGAAATCATGCTGCCGCTGCTGCTGTTTCCGATTTCCATTCCCGCGGTGGTCAGCATGGTCGCGGGCACGACCTCGATCCTGACCGGAGAAGAATCCGCGCATTTCTACATCGTGTTGCTTCTCACCTACGATGTAGTGTTTACTACAGCTTGTCTGGCGTTGTTCGGCATGATTCTCCACGCGGAATGAAACGACTGTTCCCCATCTTGTCGGTATTCACGGCGATTCTGCTGGCCTATGCTCTCTATGAGGCGCTGGTGGTTGCCCCCACCGACGCGCAGCAAGGCGATGTCTACCGGATCATTTATTATCACGTGCCCTCGGCGTGGACGGCGTTTCTGATGTTCTTCATTAACTTCGTCGCGTCCATTCAATATTTGGCCAATGCAAAGCCTTCCACGAAAAACGCCGTGAAATGGATTGTGATTGCAATAAGCGTTGGCGGAGTCATTGCCTGTTTTCTTCCGCAAGTGCAGCGCTTACTGCCAACGGGCATGCGCCCGAGTGCATTGGCGACAACCGTGCTGCTGATTCCGATATTTTATTTTCTGGTCGGAAAATTTTTCCCCGGCGACCGGCTCGACATGCTGGCGCTGACGACCGCCGAGGTGGGCGTGGTCTTTTGCACCATCGTGCTGGTCACAGGGCCCATTTGGGCGCGGCCGGTCTGGGGCATATGGTGGGCGCCGGGAGATATCCGGCTGACGTCCACGCTGGTCTTGTGGCTGATTTATGTGAGCTATCTGGTGCTGCGGCGCTTTTCCAATAGCGCGCAGACGCAGATGCTGGCCGCGGCGTTGGCGGTGTTCGGCGCGCTCGACGTCCCGCTGGTTTACTTTTCGATCTGGTTCTTCCGCACACAACATCCCCAACCCGTGATTGGCGGCGGCGGGTCGATGGATCCGCGCATGTTACACGTGCTTCTGCTCAACTGGATGGCGTTTCTTTGTTTCGCATTTCTGGTGTGCTGGTCGCGCTTCCGTTTGGAATTACTGCATCGCGAAATTGAAGAAGCGCACGCCATGGAATCTTTAGCCGGGCCAGTAGCCGCCAAGCCCAGCCTTCCTCTCAGCCGGAGTTCGCAATGAACGCGATTAAATATCTCTTCGCCGCATATATCGCCACCTGGGTGATCCACGGGATTTATTTGGGCAGCCTGGTTCGAAGATTCAGCCGGCTGCGACAACAGTTAAAGGAAGTGAAGGCTTCCAGTTTCCGGCGCTCGGCCCCCGGTCTTCCGCCTGAGGATTGAGAGCGTTGGGAAAGCGGTAGAGGACCTTCTTTCGCCCTCTTCGGAGCTTGCGTTATTTTCCGGATTTCCACCCACGTCTTGCGACGTAGGCTGCACTCTGTCGCCGCTTCGCGGCTGCTGAAGATTTCCAAACTCAGAGGAATTTGATTGATGGGTTGAGAACTGAAACCTGACAACTGACCGCCCTCTTCAGTTCGTCGCTTTCCATTCCCTCTGCAGCGCCTCAAGGAAGTCCGGAGCGCCGTTGGAGCGGAGGAATTCGTAGTCTTCGATCATGGCGGCGGTGCCCACACGGGCGGAGGGCAGAGGATTTTCCACGCGAATCACACGGGCGGTAAAACGCACGCGCACCGCGTCGGTCAGCGTAACGTGAGGAGGAAAGGTAAGGGTAATATCGAGTTTGCTGCCGGCGGAGACCGCGCGGTCGAGATAGAAAAATACTCCGCGCGCGCTCACGTTCTGGGTTTCCGTGTGAACTTCATTGGCCCCTTCGACGCGCACAATGGCGGGCAGGCGCATGTCGAAGCGCCGCATCATCCGCCGTTCCTGTGAATTCGGTTCCATGCTAGAGCGCCCCCGCCAGGAGCGCGGAATGCAAAGAAAAGCGAGCACAGCAGACGGTACAATCTTCCAAATGCGAAGAGGTTTCGGACCTACGCCCTCAATGTATAGAAACATGTGCAGTTTGCAACAGCAAAATCCGTTTGGAACTGATTCGGTTAATCTGTCCGGAATTCGGAACAGAATCCGCTGGGGGACCCATGGGAGAACACAACTTGCACGTTGGGTTGTTCAGTTTGGAGCAATCCCGTTGCCATCGTGACGCGGAGGCGTTGCAAGTCTTTCCGCCGGAAATCCGCTGTTGGCAGGCTCACAGATTTTTGGGCCGTGTCAGCGGGTCGCAAAAAAGTGATCATCTTTTCCACTTTCTCTGCCGTCGATCGGAGGAGCGCATGCAATTTCTTTCATGGCACTTTTGTGCCGGGTCCGGCATCTTTCAGCGTACTCGGGCGCATCAGACGAGTCGTGGACGGGCGGTTGTGTTTGGATTACTCGACTTTCACAGAGGTTGTGATTTCCTGTCCGCCAAGGTTCGGCCTAATGAGAACTTTGCATTCAGCCCTGTGCGGATCCGAGTCAGATCCATGCCTGCGCCTGAGCAACTGCTGAGGCAAGGTGACTCCCGCTGGAGAATAAAACGATGAGACCGAGACCACCGGACCCGAACTGCACCGCGATCAGGGCTGTGGCTCGCTTGACTTGTCTATCCTTCAGATGTTTAAGTAGTTATTTAATTTTTTCAGCCAGTTCCAGTGACCAGCAAGCCGCGCCCAGGTTCGCCGGCGCGAGGATCGGTTGATCTGTGTGTCGTCCGTAATCTCTCCACTGATCTGAGCGATAAGGACCAGAGCAAAGATCGAAATACTGATTTGACTGCATCGGAGGAACGAGTGAACGTAGATCGCCGTTGGTTGAGAGCATCCGTGGGACGAGTTCGTATTTTGGCCGCCGGGTTGGCGCTGCCCGCGGCAGGATGCGCTGTTTTGGGCTGGGGCACATTCTCGCGCCAAACGACTGCGAAAGTCGCGGTCGAAAGCGTGGCGATCCAAGATTCAGTGATCCAAGACTCTGCGAGGGCGCAGTCGCCCACGTCCAGTCTCTTACAAACGACGCAAGGTTCGCTGGTCGGTGCCAACCATCAGGTGCAGGAACGGGCGCGCGCTCTTCTCGCAGGATTACCTCTGATTTTCGAGCCGAATCAGGGCCAGGGAAACCTCGATCCGGCTGATTCACGCGCGAAGTTCGTAAGCCGTGGCTCCGGATACAGCCTCTTTTTGGGCTCCGAGGGCGCGATCCTGAGCCTCGCTTCCTATCAGACCCCCAAGCCGCACGCTGCGGTGCAGTCTCCGGCTCGCGTCGAGGTGCTCCAGATGAAGCTGGCCGGCGCAAATCCAAACGCCAGCTTGGTGGGAGCCGATCGCTTGCCGGGAAAGAGTAGCTATTTCGTGGGCAACGACGCTGCGAAGTGGCAGGTGGGTGTGCCGCAATTTGCGCGTGTAAAGTACGAAAATGTTTATCCCGGAATCAATCTTCAGTTCTACGGAAATCAGGGAAGGCTGGAATATGACTTTCAAGTCGAGCCCGGCTCCGACCCGAGACAGGCGGAACTCGAGTTCAACGGCGCGAAACGCCTGCAGGTGAAGAATGGTGCGCTGATCATCCAAGGGCACAGCGGCAGCATGCGACTCGAGGCCCCGCGGATATATCAGGAGATCGCCGGCAAGCAGCAACCGGTGGAAGGCAGCTTCGTTCTGCGCGGCGCAAAGCGGGCGGGATTCGCTATCGGATCCTACGACCGCTCGCGCGAACTCGTGATCGATCCGATCCTGACTTTCTCGACCTATTTTGGCGGGACCGGAGACGAGCACTCGAGCTACATTGCGGTGGATGGAAGTTTCAACATTTACCTGACGGGATCGACTACTTCTCCCAATCTTCCCACTATTTCCGGAACCTATCAGCCCACTCTGAGCGGCACGCAGAACGTTTATATCGCCAAGATTACGCCGCCCCTGGGATCGATTCCCGCAGCGCTCGACTACCTGACTTATCTCGGAGGCAACGGTAAAGACAGTCCTGTGGGAATCAACGTCGACGGGGCCGGTAATGCGTTCCTGGGGGGAACGACTTCCTCGACCAACTTCCCCTCCACCGCCAACGCCTACCAAAAGGCTCCCGAATCCGGGAGCACCGGTACTTCCCACGCCTTCGTGACCGAGTTGAACGCCAACGCTACCGCGTTGACTTACTCGTCCTACCTTTCGGGCAACGGTACAGACGTAGCCAGCGGCATGACTATCGATACGGCCAGCTACATTTACATCACTGGGACGACGACGTCCACTGACAAGGGCAGCTTCACCGATCAATTCCCGGCGAGCTCCTTGCCGAACACGTTGCCCTATCAAATTTCGCCTCGCGCGGCGATTCAGTTCTTCGTAACCAAGGTCGACACAACCTCGGGCAGTATTGCCTTCTCGACCTATTTCGGTGGAGCGAACTTCGATACGACAACGCCGATTGCCGTGGGCGGGGGCATTGCCGTCGATACGAATCGCAATATTTACTTCACCGGCACCACGAACTTCCTCTACAACGGATGCGCAGGATGCAGCAATACAGATTTTCCTATCCTGAATGCGTTCCAACCCTGTCTCGATTCGGCGCCTCCGGCGATAGTCGTTACCGCGCCGGTGTGCACGTATTCCACTGGACCACAAGCCCCTACGGAATCGGACGCCTTTGTGGCCAAGCTCTATCTTCCCAACGTGGGTCCGGGACAATTGGTGTGGTCGACTTATTTGGGCGGGAGTTATCAGGGCGGGGGCGGGACTGATTCAGGCGTTGGCATTGCGCTCGATCCCGGCGCGGCTAACGTCTATGTCACCGGAACCACGAATTCCGTGGATTTCGGCCAGAACGTAACTACACTGAGCACTTCCGCTTCCTACCAGCGCTGCCTGGACACGCCGGTGAACCCTCCACCGTCGATTACGATGTGTCCGACGCCGGCGACCACTCCGTTCCCAACCGATGCCTTTGTGGCGCGCCTGACCAATCCGGCCGCCTCGACGAGCACTACCACTCTGAATAACGTGGCGCTCAACTATTTCTCTTTTCTCGGCGGAACTGGCGACGACGCGGGACAGGCCATTACGGTCGATTCCGCCAGCGGCGCTTTGGTTACGGGTTGGACGCAATCCGCGGATTTTCCCGTGTTTAGCAGTTCCATTCAGAGCACTCTGAATTGTCCTTCAGGCGCCGCCACGCCTTGTCAGGACGCGTTTGTCGCCCGCTTGAACGCTGCTACTGTGGTCGGACAGATAAGGGCTGGCTCATGGGCCACTTACTTCGGCGGAACGGGCGCTGACCAGGGCACCGCGATCACGCTGGACGTAAATCAGAATAGCTACTTCGCTGGCGATACCAATTCGACTGACTTGCAAGTCTCGACGCCATTCCAAACGACAAACGGCGGCGGCTACGATGCATTTGTGACGCAATTGGGAACCGCAGTGAACCTGACGGTGGATGGCGCCCTCACGCTCGGCACAAACCAGGTATTCATCAGCGCCGGCAACCAGGCTACATTCACCTACACGGTGACCAACAGCGGTCCCGATCTGGCGAACAACATCACGGTCCTGGACAACCTCAGCCCAGCCATCACCGGAGTGCCGCTGACATTCGTATCGGCCAGCACCAGCGCCGGAACCTGCGGCGGCGGTTCGACCAACGCCGTCGTGAGCTGCAGCCTGCCTTCGCTGCAGGCGGGTTCCACGGCCACCGTCACGATCGTCGTAATGCCTACGGCGACGAGTAACGGGCAGCCAGGCTCATTTAACGGCGGTTCGGTACAGGTGACTGGACCCGGCAACATTGTGTTGGCGCATACTCAAGTGCCCGCGCAGATGTCGGACTTCAGCGTGCTCGTCACGCCCAGCAATGGGAGCGTTCCCGTAGCCGGAGATACGGCCACGTATCAAGTGCAACTCACACCACATCCCGTGTATGGAACGAACATTTCTTTGGCGTGTTCGGGATTGCCGGCGGCGTCCACATGTAACTTCACCAGCAACCCGGTGTCGCTGCAGGGGCCCGGAGCGTCCACGATGAATATCACCACCACCGTTCGGCCGATTACGACGGGCATGGCGATTTTTGGGACGCGACGTTTCTACGCGATCTGGTTATTGCTGCCCGGATTGACGTTGCTGGGAGTGGGCTTCGGAGGCGACCGTCGACGCAGGCGCATCGCAGGAATTTTTTCCTTGTGTCTGTTGTTTGCGCTCCTGCTGCTGCTGCCTGCCTGTAGCGGCCAGCCGGTGCAAGCGCCGGTGAGTGGAACGCCCCCAGGAAACTACACGATCACGGTGACCGCGACCTCGGGCAGCGACGCCAAGAGCCAGACCGTCACGCTAACGGTGCCGTAATTCGTGTTGCTTGCAACGTCTCGTCTAGCCACAAATAGAAACGTAGCAAGCTACCTACGATAGCTGTGTTGCAGATTTACGCGCCGGCCGATAGCTTGTGGTGACCCTTGGCTTCGGCAATCCCATACTGGCGGATCTTATAGAGCAACGCCTTGTAGCTGATCTGGAGAATCCCCGCTGCTTGCTTGCGGTTCCAGTTGGTTTGCTCCAGAGCCTTGGTGATGGCCTGCGCTTCGGCTTCATCTTTGGCGGTGCGCGCCAGCGACTTTAAACCGCCTCTCGATTCGTTTCCCCGCGCCGGATGGTCGGCAGAGATGCCGCCTGTCCCGTCATTTTTCGGCAGCAGTTCCGCGACCGCCAGTTTCTCATCTCCAAGAATCAGGTAGCGTTTGAGAAAATTGTTCAATTCGCGCAGATTGCCCGGCCACGAGTGATTCTGGCACGCTTGCAGCAAGGCGGCCGAAAGCGGCAGAGGCGCCCGTGCGTAACGCTCGGCCATCCGCGACATCGAGTGCTTGAGCAGGATGGGGATTTCTTCTTTGCGCTCGCGCAGCGGCGGAATCTGCATGGTGAACGCGTTCAGCCGATAATAAAGATCCTCGCGTAGTCGCTTATTAGCGAGCGCCTCGGGAATGTTGATGTTGGTTGCCGCCAGAATGCGCACGTCGACCTTGATGACGGAACGGCTGCCCAGCCGGGAGAATTGCTGATCCTGTAGCACGTGCAACAGCTTCGCCTGCAACAGCGGTGGCATCTCGCCAATTTCGTCCAGCAGAATCGTTCCCCGGTTGCATAGCTCGAATTTACCCGGCTTCGAGTGGTTTGCACCGGTAAACGCGCCTTGTTCGTAACCGAAGAGTTCGCTCTCGAGTAGATCGGCGGGCACTGCGGCGCAGTTCACCTTGAGGAAGGTGCGATGCGCGCGCTTGGAAAGTTTGTGAATCAGGCGCCCGAGAACCTCCTTACCGGTCCCGCTCTCGCCCAGCAGCAGCACGGGGATGTCGACATTCGCGACGAGAGCCGCCTGCGAGCGAATCTTGCGCATGGCGGGGCTGGCCGCGATGAAAAACACGTCGTCGGAAAGTTCTTCCACCTCGCCGCTGTAAGTCTGGTTCCCCTGACCAAGACTGAGATCGATGACCGCATCCAGTTCAGCTTTTTGAAATGGCTTGGTGAGATAATCCTGCGCGCCCAACTTCATCGCGTGTACGACTTTGCGAGTGTCGTTCACGCACGACAACATCACGACCTTGACTCCGGGTTGAAGCTGGCGCAGTTGCTCCAGAGTTTGCAGGCCGTCGATGCCGGGCATGAGCACGTCGAGCAGCACGAGATCGGGCTGCAGGCCCTTTTCCACGCGCTGTAGCGCTTCCTCGCCGGTGGTGGCGGTTTCCACTTTGTAATCGTCCACTTCCAGCAGCGTTTTGATGTAGCGCAGCATGCCGGGTTCATCGTCGACCAGCAGGATTTTGGCGGTTTGCTTCATCGGCTTTTCCCTTTGGCGGCCGCCGCTACGGCCGGTTTGTAAGGGATGAGGAAAGAAAACTTGCAGCCAGCGCCGGCATCACTCTCCACCCAGATCTTTCCGCCCATACCTTGCACCAGACGCCGCGCAATGGCAAGACCCAATCCCATACCGTCCTGATTTTCATTCGTGGGAAGACGGAAAAAATCGTCAAACACTTCCAGGTGAAACTCTGCTGGAATGCCCGGGCCAGTATCGGAAACGCTGACCTTTACGGAGTTCGGCTGAGCTACATTCTGACGGCGGCGCTCCGCTCCCGAAGGCTGCGAGGCCGCGCGTCGTTCCCACATGTGCGGTTCGGCATGCAGCCAAACCGTCCCGCCGGTGGGAGTGAATTTGAAGGAATTTTCCAGCAGGTTCGAGATCACACGCTCTAGTTTAGGCGAATCGAAGGGAAAATTGGGGAGCTTATCGTTCGCCAGAAAATACAGCGCCAGTCCTTTCTGCTGGAAGCGATTGGACCATAGCCGCGAAACTTCCGACAAACACTCGTTGATGTTCCCATGTTCGAACTGCATGCGCAGTCCACCGGTTTCTAATGCGCTGTAGGTGAGGAAATCCTGAATGAACTGTTGCAGGCGCTTTCCGCTCGCCTGCATGTCGTGCAGCACTTCGCGCTGGCGCTCGTTGAGCGGTCCCAGTTTTTCGCTGTGCAGCACTTCCACGTAGCCATTCAAAATCGATAGCGGAGTTTTGAGATCGTGGGCAGCGGAAGCGAGTGCATTGGTGGTGCGCTGAAATCGCTCTCGCAGTTCCTTATATTCTTGCAGCAGATTTTCCGGGCTAGGCAGATCGCCCGCCGAACGAATAGCAGCGGCTGGCATTGGGTCCAAGGTCTCTCCCGCGTCAGTTGCACACGTGCTCTTTTGCACAGATGCCATGAGAACGAACCACAGGACTCACATGGGGAGAGGAACCGCAGTGAGAAAATCGTATGTCAGGGGCAATTTGTTGTCAACGGAAAATGCAACCGAATTACCCAAGTGTAGCAAAAGGTTGCACTTTCGGCCTTCGGACGGTAAGTGCGGAGATTCTCAGCATCAGGCCTGACGAACCAACGAATCCACGTTGATCTCCCGTTCCTTTACGGGTTTTGCGGTCAGAGCTCCCGAGCGTACAGAGCGTTGTGCCGGTTTGTTGAGGAGTTTGCCACACATTTGGCCCCTCAGATGCTCCCTACACGGAAATTAAAGGACAGGGAGAAGTCTGGATGAATGTAATGCGGGCGGGAACCGAGCGGCGAAAATGGACCAGACTGCCGCTGGCGATTCCCGTTTTTGTGCGCGGTCGTGACGAAAAAGGGAAGGAATTCCTCGAATTTGCCACAGCCCTGAACGTAAGCGCCGGCGGAATGCTGGTGGCGATACGTCGCGTTTTGCCAGCGATCGCCCAGATTCGACTGGAGATTCCAAGCGCCCCTGTCGCGGCATTTGTATTGCCCAAGGCGTCGCGGGCGTTGCGCGCCAGAGCTCTGCGTGCAACGCCGGCACAAGGCTACTACCTCCTCGGACTGAAGTTCGCGCGGCCGCTTCTGCTTTCGGAAAATCGCAACGGGCGAAGGCGGAAAGTCGCTTCTATTGTGTGAAAATGTTTGCGCATTGTTCTTCCCCGCGTGTTAAGCTCCCCTTCATCCCCTGCACAATGGGGTTTGGCACTCCGATTCTTTAGTAAGTTGCTGATCTTCAATCACATAGTGTAGTTTTAGGTATCGGCAAGACGCCTATATCCATTTTGGTTCTCCGGATGCAGGTACGAGGTTCTCCCCGCTTGGTAGAAAAACTGTCATGACAACCGGCAGCCTGAATGCGCTTGTCCAGCCTTTGGGGGAAATGCCCCCAGATTTCATTGTTTTCGGGCGCACCGAGGGCATGCAGTCGGTCCGTGACCGCTTAACGAAACTGGCGGGCGCCAATGTTCCGGTGCTCATTCAAGGCGAAAGCGGGACGGGCAAAGACATTATTGCGCGCATGATTCATGCTGCGTCTCCGTGGCGAACTGGTCCGTGGGTGAAAGTGAACTGCCCCGCTATTCCGGGCACCCTGCTGGAAAGCGAGCTGTTCGGCTATGAAAAAGGGGCGTTTACCGGCGCCTATGGCATGAAGCCCGGCCGCGTGGAGATGGCGCATCGCGGCACGTTGTTTCTCGACGAGATTTCCGAACTGGATATGCCGCTGCAGTCCAAGTTGCTTCAGTTGCTACAAGATGGACAGTTCTGCCGTATTGGAGCCCAGGCCGACAAGAAGGTCGAAGTGCGCGTGGTATGCGCGACCAATCGTAAACTTGAGCAGGAAATTGAAAACGGGACGTTCCGCTCCGACCTGTTTTATCGGATCAACGTGGTGAATCTCCATCTGCCTCCGCTGCGTGAACGGGCAGGCGACATTCCAGACTTGGTGGCGTATTTTCTCGAATATCACAATCGAAAATACAATTGCCGGGCGCGGGCGCTGTCGAATGAGTTGATGGCTGATCTGCGCAAGTATCACTGGCCGGGCAATATCCGGGAATTGGAAAACCTGATCAAGCGCTACGTGATTCTGGGCAATGAAGAGGTGATTTCGACCGACTTGGCGCCGCGCGACACCAATTTCTTCAATGCCGAAATTCCGCTGGACGGCCAGATCTCTCTCAAGAAACTCACTCGCCAGGCCGTGCGCGAGTTGGAGCGGAAAGTGATCCTGAAAGTGCTCCAGAATTGTCATTGGAATCGCAAGCAAGCGGCGCGGGCTTTGAGCATCAGCTACCGCGCATTGCTTTACAAGATTCGCGACGCTGGACTGCCTTCAAACCGCTCCGCCAAACGAGGCGAAGCCAAGCCCCCCAAGCAGGATATTGCCGCGGATTAATCGCTGTTTGTAGTTGTTTTGTCTGCCGGTTTTCCACACCTCGCATTGGGGGCGGATTCTGCTGCGCTGTTGCGTCGTTGCGCAGATATTTGCACCTTTGAGTCTTGGCAGATTAGGAAATTTCTGATAACTACTTATACCACTATCATTTAATACGGGGACCGTTTTGGAACTCGAGGTGCACTTTACAGGCTGCAACTTGGGACCAAAGCTGGTTCACAAGGTGAATGCCACGCGTCGTTCTTAAGACCCGGGCGTGTTAACTCCTAGGAGATTTAAAATGAAGAAACTCCCCTTGTTGGCTGCATTGGCATTGGCACTGGCCCTGCCAACGACAGTTTTTGCCGGCAGCAGCGTGGATTACACCAACTTCGGCGGCAATTTGCTGATGGGTTCGAACGGCGGATTAACGCTGACCGGATCGACGTTGTTTGCCGTTAATGGGCTCAATGGTCTTGGGTTGGTTACCGGACCAGACTTGGGCAGCCTTAGCTTTGGAACTGGAGCACTTCTGTCTGGCTCTTTGACAACAACCAGCTGTTCTGGAGCTGCGCCGTGTATGATTGCGACCTTCTCCAACGCCGGTTCATGGTTCAAGATCGCCGGAAACGGCATGAGCGGAATTCCGAACGCTACCTTGTTCAGCGGAAGCTTCCAAGGACCTGTTCAGTTGCTCTTTTCGGGAGGCGCGGACGGGACCCATACCTATATCTTGGCCGGAAATTTGGGGGGAGGGAATACAACCTCGCAGCTGATCCTCAATACTGGCAAAGGTTACTTCGACGGCGACGCAACGATCACCAGCGGCGATACTACAATCGTCGTTCCGGAACCGGCTTCGTTGGGCCTGCTGGGAACCGGGCTGATCGGTCTGGCTGGCATCGTTCGTCGCAAGCTGAAGTCCTAACTCTTCTTCGCCTCTAACTTAAGAACAACCCCCGCCGCAAGGCGGGGTTTCTATTTGCCGACAAGCGCTGCGGCCTTCCGCAACTCTCAACCGCGAAGATCAGAAAGCGCTTTGCGTGCGTCCTCGTTATTGGGGCTCAGCTTTATGGCCTTCTCCAACTGCTGGCGTGCCAAGCTGTTCTGGTTAGTTTTCTGATACGCCATACCAAGGTGGTAATGAATGGCGGCATCATCTGGTTCGCCGCGCTTCTCGCCGAGCTTCAACGCCTCTTGAAACTGGCCGATCGCAGACTGGTAAATCCCCTTCTGATAATAGGCCCATCCCAGGGTGTCAGCCGCATTGGGGGAATCTGGCATGCCCCGGCGCGCGGTTTGCGCCATATTCATGGCAACGTCCACATTCCCGCCCTGTTCGAGCATTACATAGGCAAGGTTATTGGAGGCCAGCGGATGATTGGGAGCGATCGACAAGGCCTGCTGATACATGGACTTAGCTTGATTCCAATCCTTTTTTGCCTCGTAGAGTTCTCCGGAAAGAATATAGAAATTGACCTCTTGTGGGTTATCCTTGATCGACTGCTGGTAAAGCGCGAGCGCTTTATCGATGGAACCTTCCTGCACTTGCACCTTGCCTAGTTTTTCGAGCGCGTCGACGTTCGTTTTGTCGATCTGTACCGCCTTTTGCAAGGCGAGTTCGGCGCCCGGCAAGTCCTTCTTGCCGTTAAAAAGAGCGGTTCCCAATAGATCGTAAAAGTTGCTGTTGTTGGGGGACTTGGCGATTTGCGAGTTGGCGGCGGCAATCGCTGTGTCTGCCTGCTTTTGGGCGAAGTAGGTGTTCATGAGGCCACTCAGCCCTTCGGTAGACGATGGATCGACATTAAGCGCCTGCTGGTAGAACTTTTCGGCGTCGGAGTAGTGCTTTTGGCCCAGCTGGATGTTTCCCAATTGAACCAAGGGAGCAGCACTTTGAGGTGCCCGCTGCGCCGCTTGTTCGGCATCTTGCTGGGCTTCAGCGTATTTCTGGCGGGAAAGATCTCCCATTCCCTTCAAGAGGAATCCGTCGGGCGAATTGGGCTGAGCGGCAATGATCTGCTCCGCAATTCGCAATAAGCCATCGATATCGCCGCGCCTCAATGCCAAACCGGCCAGGGAGCGCTGCGCATCGGTCAAGTCCGGACGGATGCGCACCGCCTCGCGCCATTCCGACTCCGCGCGGGCGTCGTTGTTTTGCATGGCAAAGGCATTGCCCAACTGATAGTGAGCCACTGCATTGTCCGCGTCATTGTGGAGCGCGCTTTGCAGCGAGTTGATGGCGCCGCCGGCATCGTTATGGCGGATTTGGATTTGCCCCTCAAAGATGAGAGCTTCCGCGTCTTTCGGATTACCCTTCAGAATTTCGTTGTCCAGCTTCGTGGCTTCATCAAGCCGGTTTTTCAGGATCAGCAGCTGGACGTAATTCTTTTTTACCTGCAAATCTCTGGAGTGCTCGTTATACAACGAACCGTATTCGGCGGTCGCTTTATCGAGGTCGCCCGAGGCGAAATAGTAGTCGCCCAGCATGCGATAACCTTCCTGATTGTTGGGAAGGTCCTTTTTGGTTTGACGCAGGAACGCTTCAATTTCCGCCTTCTTTCCCTCTTGCATCAGCAAGCGAGCATAGGCGGCGCGAGGAGCTGGATTCTTCGGAGCTACCTCGATAGCATTCTTGAATTGCTGTTCGGCTTCGGGAAAGCGGTTGCGCGCCTGATAAAAGCTGCCCAGGGCCAGTTGAGCGCCCATCGACTTGGGATCGACCTCGGTAGCCTTCTTAAAATTCAATTCGGCCTGATCGGGCCGGTTGGCGCGCAATTGAAAAAGCGCCAGCAGCAGGTAGGACTGGGACCGGTTAGGGTCAGCGGCGATCGCCTGCTGCATCTCCTGGATGGCGGTGGCGAATTGGTTTTGCGCAGCGTCATAATTCGCCCAGGCTTCGTGTGTCTCCGGCGCGTTGGGCTGCTTCTGCCGAATAATGTCCAGGTGAGTCTTGGCCTGCTTCAGCGTGTCTTCCACCGCACTGCCGTCGGGATTTCTTACCGTGTCCAATAGGTTTGCGAGATCGGTGTGGGCGCGATAGTTATCGGGCGCGAGGTCCACGGTGCGGAGTAATTCCTGGAAGGCTCGCTGGCTGTCTCCCTGCTTGAGATAGGCCTGGCTGAGGTCGTAATGGGCTTGGGCGAAACGCGGATCGATCTGAATCGCATTCAGGTATTGGATGGACGCCTCACGGTACTTGCCCTCAGCAAAGTATTTCTCGCCGCTGTCCAGATATTTCTGCTTGCGCACATTGGGATCCCGCGAACAGCCGGTAAACAGGGTAGTGAAGGCACAACAAGCCAACAGCAAACGGAAGGAAACAGAACGACTCATGATTGCATTCTCCAACTGCGGATCGCGGAGCCATGCGAAGGTCTTCCTCCGCACAATCTTGGATGATAATGCACGGCCATTGGGGCAAACAGTTACTGGAGTCATAGCAATAAAAAAAGAAATCTCCTCAACGCGGAATGTAGCTGTCGAGCAACGGTGAAACTTCTCCGGCGAAGAGCAGAATGCGCTTTTGCGCGGCATCAGCGTTTTCGCCCGGATACATGGGAGTGGTAATTCGCACCAGCGAACCGTCGCTGCGGTTCATCTTAATGGAATCGGCAACCAGATAGAACTTAGCCCAGTACTCGCTGGCGACCCCGCGATCGTGCGCCCAGAACCAGTAAAGAACAAGTTGCCGGGAATCTCCCTTGGCGATGAGGTACCGGTTGGCGGGAAACGGCGGGTGCCCGGGCAGGTTTAGCATGATGCGTTTGTTTTCGACGGGCGCCCATCCTGATCCGGGCAGGCAGTGCTGCGGAGAGTGGATGGTATCTCCGGCACGCTGGCTGCGGAAGTAAGCAATGAACAGATCAACGTACTGCGCCTTTTGCGGGTTCTGATAGATGCGCAGAAGAAAATCGCCTGGGCCGAGAATATTTAAGATGTCCTGATCGATGGGAATGTCAGTACCGGTCCATCCATTGAACTGCTGCGGAAACTGTTTCAACGGAAGTCGCGGCGGAAAGACCTCGCTGCGCGCGCGCGCCTGCAGAAGTATTCCGGCGCCCGCTATGAGCAGTGCGGCGACGATAAAGCGCGGAGTAAATGAGCTTCTCACGACTCGCCGCCTTCCTCGGGGAAAAAGAAGCGCACCAGTCCATGCACAGCGTAGAGCAGAATGAGAGAAACGACAAAGATGATCCATCCCCAGGAAGCGTGGAAGTAGCCTTCCGCCTTGTCGGCGTCCCAGTATTGGACCAGCAGTCCCGTTCCAATGATACGGATGCTGTTGGCGGCGACCGCGATCGGAACCGAGGCGAGCGCGAGCAACCAGCGTACCCACACGCGCTTTTCCATGAGGTATCCGTACATGATGGCGAGGGTGATCAGCGACATCAGCGAACGAATGCCGCTGCAAGCCTCGGCTACTTCGAGCGCCATGGACGGGAGGTTGATGACGTTACCTTCCCGCAGAATCGGAACTCCCATGAGGGGAAGCACTGCAGCGGCGACTTTCGAGGCAAGCAGTTGCAGTGGGAAAGTGATCTGGTTGAAAAGGATCGTCGGGATGGGAATCATCAGCAAGAGAAACGCCCAGGGAAACAGCAGGGCGCGAAACAGATTCCATCCCAAAAAGAGAATGATCACGCCGGCGAGGACGAGAAGCAGGGAAGAGCGGTCGAGAAAAAGTTCCGCGCCCAATCGGCCTACGATCAGTAATCCCAAGCCTGCCAGCAGTACGAAGATTCCGATCCAAGATGGGTTCGACCGGATGCGAGCGAGCCGGCCGCGCTCCTGCCAGATCACAAAAGCCGAGAACAGAGGAACAAAAAATCCGTGAGAGAAATTGGGATCGCTCCACCACTGGCCAACAAGGTGTAACAGCGTGGGCCAATAGAGCCAGACGCAAAGAACGGCCAGAACGCTCACCTGCCAGAGCGGAACCGCGCCCCAAATGGCGGAAGACGGTCGCACCATCGAGTTTCTAATCGAGGGTTCGGTCTGCAACTGTTGGTTCACCGCAGCGTTTTGGGGGAACTTTGAGAATAAGCGAAACGACGCGACGGTGCAATGCAAACCGCGCGCTTCGAACCTATTCCTCGCGTTCAGTCCATATGATTTGCCTCACTGGCGAAAGGTTAGCCGGAAACCGGTTGGGTAGTTTGGCCCGACGATTTTGAGATCATTGGGAACTCCGAAGCCATCCGGAGTGTGAAAAAAATTTCCTACATGTTCTCTGGAACTCGTTGAGTAGGTCGGTTTCAAGGCGGGTATTGGTCCCTATGAGTGGGTTTGGTCGATTCTAAGCTATTGAAAAGATAGAGTAGAATGGTTTTCCTTCTAAGCACAGCGGCCGGAGGAACGTGGCTATTCCCGTGCACCTAAAGGTGACTGATTGACCATGAATCTGGCACGACCCCACGTCCAGCGGAAAGGCAAAAGTGAGTAATTTATTGCCCAAAAGTGCAAAAATCGGTCGGCACCGCTCCGTTGACGAACCTGCGGGACTGGCGTTTGTAGAAGGTGTGAGTGCCAGCATGCGGCCGGTGGAGGCGGTGATTCGGGAACTGGCGCAGCGAGACGTTCCGGTTCTTGTGCTGGCGGAGCCGGGAGCGGGAAAACACGGTACCGCACAACGCATTCACCAAATGTCGCAACGAAGTGAGCAGTCTTTTCGCTGGTTCCAATGCTTTGGGTTGGAACCGGGGGATCTCGATATTTTGCGAGAACGCGAAGGGACCGATCTCGGAACGATCTATCTGGAAGAATTGGCTGATTTGAATGTGGAGTGCCAGGCTCTCCTGCTGGACGCACTGCCGCAGTCTTCAGGGAGTGGTGCGGTTTGCGGCGAGCGCGCCCGCCTGATTTGCGGCAGCGCGCGGGATCTGGAAATGGAAGTCAAACGGGGACGATTGCGCGAGGATCTCTACTATCGCATCAGCGGCGTATGTTTGCGGCTGCCACCGCTGCGCCAGAGGAAAGAGGACATACCCTTTCTGATGGGCTACTTTCTGAGGAAATACGCTCGCGATTTTGGGCGCGGCGTTCCCGACTTGAGCGCGCAGACGCTGCGGTTGTTTCTGGATTACTCATGGCCGGGAAACCTGCGTGAACTCGAGGACGCCGCCCGGGTTCTGGTCGCGCTGGGGGATGAGGACGTGGCGCTGGGCGGGTTGCGAGCCGTGATGCGTAAGCCCGAGGCGAGGAGCCAAGATGCAAATGTCTCGCTGAAGGCGGCCTCCAAAGCGGCCTCGCGCGAGGCGGAAAAGGAATTGATTCTGAATACGCTCACCCGCACCCGCTGGAACCGCAGGCGAGCCGCGGAACAATTGCAGATCAGCTACAAGGCGTTGCTTTACAAACTCAAGCAAATTGGATTTGAAGGAACGGAGACACGTAGCTCCGCGGAGACGTTATGACGAAGACGATGAAGGTCACCGTATGGATGGGAGTAGGGCTGCTGGCATCGGCAATGCTGGCGCAGACCAGTGCGGCGGTCAAGAGCGCGGTGAAGAGCGACGACAGCAGGAGCACGAAAACGGCATCTGAGGCGCCGGTCCCAGAGACCACCTCAGGCTCGGATTATGTGATTGGGGCCGATGACGTATTGCGCATTTCAGTGTGGAAGGAACCGGATCTGTCGGAAGTTTTGCCGGTGCGTCCCGACGGCAAGATCTCGATGCCGTTGCTCAACGACGTTGCCGCAGCGGGCCTGAGCCCGGTGCAACTCAAGGATTCGATCACGGAAAAGCTGAAGAAATTTATCGCCGACCCACGAGTGACTGTCGTCGTAACCGCGATGAACAGCCAGCGCATTTTTGTGTCGGGGGAAGTAGTGCACACCGGACAGACTCCGCTGCTGCCGCACATGACCATGCTGCAAGCGCTGTCGCAAGCCGGGTTCACACAATTCGCCAACCTGAAAGCGATCTACCTGCTGCGAACGGAGAATGGTAAGCAAATAAAAATCCCCTTCAATTACAAGGAAGTGGTTAAAGGCGATCATCCGGAGCACAACATTTTGCTGAAACCCGGCGATACGGTGGTGGTCCCGTAGGGACTGCGATGCGCAAATTTCATATGAGCTTGACTGTTTGCATGCTGACTGTCGCTCTGGGCGCAGCGTGGGCGCAGGACAATTCCACGCCGCCTTCGACGAGCGAGGTTCCGCCGGGCGCTCCGCAACAGCCCGTGCCGGCTTATGGGCAGGACACTCTGCCGACTTCGATCAGCGAGAATCCTCCGCTCTCTGGATTGGACTTGCCGTCGCTCGAGCCGAACGCGGCGCCGCTCAGTTATCTGCAGCCGGGAGCAACGTTCAGCGAGTCGGCCATGACGAATGCCGGCGAAACTTTTAGTGGAGGGGGAGATACTTCCATCACGCTCGGGGTGGGAAGTCTGACTCTGAAACGGCTATGGAGCCACTACGATCTCGGCCTTAATTACATGGGCGGCCTTGAATATTACTCGCTGAATGGCCGCGGCTTTCAGACACTGCAGCAGTTCGATGTAGACCAGAAGATCACCTGGAAGCGTGGCGTATTGTCGGTGCGCGACAGCTTCAGCTATTTGCCCGAAGGCAACTTCGGAGGTGCCTACGGTTCGGTGGGTTCGCAGGGAATCGCATCACTGGGGAACACCAGCTTTGGCGGATTTTGGGGAGGAAGCAGCCTGGGAAACCTGGGATTCATTCCGCGCCTTCTGAACGTGAGCCTGGCGGATGTGTCGGAAAGCCTGTCTCCCAGAACCACAGTCACCGCAGCGGCAGGATACGCCCTCGTGCACTTTTACGGAACCGATCAGGCTGGGACCTCCTTCATCGGCAGCTCACAGGTTTCGGTTCAACTGGGATACAACCGGTCTCTCAGCCCACAGAGCCAACTGGCTCTGGTTTATGGCTATCAAGGCTTCGACTTTTCGATTCTGGGAACGGCGTTTCATACCCATCTTTTCGAGGCCCTGTATGGGCACCGCATTTCAGGACGAATGGACTTGCTGCTGGGGGGAGGGCCGCAATTCTCACTCATCGACACACAGAGCGCTACCTGCAGCAATCCGCTGGTGCAAGCGTTCTATTGCCAAGACTTCGGATACGCTCTGGTTCCCACGACTGTGAAGAGCACCAAGCCAGGAGTAGCGGCGAGAGCTCGCCTGCGCTACCGCTTCCAAAAAGCAACCGTCGATCTGGAATTCCAGCGCTTCGAAACCAGTGGATCCGGACTATTCGCGGGTGCGCAGAGTAACATCCTGAGCCTGAGCCTTGAACATCAATTGACGCGGACTCTGAATGGGTTCGTCGACGTGGGGTATTCGTCGAACAGCATGATACAGCCGCTGTCGGAGGATCAGCTGATTGCTTGCGGCAATCCTCAAACCACGCAATCCGCCTGCCCGGCCAATAACGCGAACTCGTACAACTATTCTTTTGTGGGCGGCGGGCTGCAACGCGCGTTTGGGCGAAATCTCCGCGGCTATGCCAGTTACCAGTTTAATGAATTAGGGTTCGACCATTCGTACTGCGCGGGAGTTGCGGCCTGTAATCGTATTTCGAACCGCAGTGTGTTGACGTTTGGACTGGATTGGATTCCCCGGCCGATCCGGATTGACTGATCTCATGGCTGTCGTGCGCAAGCAACGGGGACGGCCAGAAGGAATACGAGCATGATTCAGAATCGCGAATTAACGATGGACGATTATCTGGCGATGTTGCGCCGCAGAGCCAAAGTGATCCTCATTCCAGCGCTGCTCGCGCCACTGGTGGGTTTTCTCGTCTCCTACGGCTTCACCCCGAAGTACACGTCGCAATCGACGATCCTGGTGGAAGGGCAGAAGGTGCCCGATACGATGGTGCAACCCGTCGCCACGGAGGATCTAGCGGCGCGCATTAACACGCTGGTGGCGCAGGTGACCAGCCAGGCCGCGTTGAAGCCCATGCTGCAGAAGATCTACGGGCCGGCGAAAAGCGATCAGAGCATCGATGAGTTGATCGACGGCATTACCACCGGCCAGACTTTCAGCCTCGACCCCGTGGCGACCGACATTGGCCTTGCGCCGGCGAGAGGGAGGTCTCAAGGCAGCCAGGAGCCCGCATTCCGGCTCAGCTATACCGATAAGACCCCGCGCGAGGCGCAGGAGATCTGCAGCGGGCTGACCTCGCTGTTGCTGGAGAAAAACCTCACCTACATGCAGGATCGTGCCACCGGAACGACCAATGTGCTGAGCAAGGGAATTGAAGACGCCAAGCACAATCTTGACGAGCTCGATTCCAAACTCGCCGCTTTCAAGAAACAGTACGTCGGCCAGCTTCCGGGAGATGAAGAAGACAACCTGAAAATTTTGATGGGGCTGAATTCGCAGCTGGACGCGAATACCCAGACCTTGAACCGGGCGCAACAGGACAAAGCTTATACCGAATCGGTACTGGCGCAGCAGCTGTCAAATTGGAAAATGTCGCAAACTTCCACCAATCCCGACACATTGGAAAAACAATTGTCCGACTTGCAGTCGGAACTGGTGAATTTGCAAGCGCGTTACACCGACGATCATCCGGATGTGATCAAAGCCAAGGCTGATATCGCGGAAGTGAAAAAGAAACTGGCGGAGATCAACAACGCGCCCGCGAGTGCGACCGACAGTGGTAACGACAGGGCTTCGGCAATGGAACCAGCCGAGATCCGGCAGTTGCGGATGCAGGTCCACCAATATTCGGATCTGATCGCATCGGCCACGCGGGACCAGAAACGGTACCAACAGGAAATCGCGACGTACCAGGGACGAGTGTCGCTGAGTCCAGCGGTGGAGGAACAGTACAAGGCGCTGATGCGCGACTACGATAACGCGCAGAAAAATTATCAGGACCTGCTCGCCAACAAGAGCAAAGCTGATTTGACCGTCAACATGACGAATCAGTCGGAAGGCGAGCGCATGGTGAACCTGAATCCGGCAAATCTTCCGGATTCGCCGAGCTTTCCGAATCGCTTGATGTTTGCCGGAGGCGGCCTGGGAGTTGGTCTCGCACTCGGAATCGGATTGGCGATGTGGTTGGAATTGCGCGATCAATCCATTCGCACCGAGGCGGACGCCGAGGCCGTGATGGAGTTGCCCATGCTGGCGGCGGTTCCGTGGGTAGGACCGGTGGCAGCGGAAAACGGGAACAACCGGCTCAAGTTCTGGAAAAACAACAGGCATCCGGATGAGAAGGATGAAAAGAAGGAAGTGATCGCAGTTTAGGCGCCAGCTGGCCGCAGGAAAAACTATGTACAAAGAGTTTTTCGGACTACGGGCGAACCCGTTCAATGTCAATCCGGATCCGCGATATCTATTTTTGACGCGGCACACGGAGGAAGCGCTGGCGTGTCTGACCTACGGAATCCAGAGCCGCAAAGGATTTGTGCTGCTCAGCGGGGAAGTAGGTACGGGTAAAACCACGCTCATCAACAAACTACTGGAGTGGCTGCGTCTGCAACAGGTGGCGACCGCGTTCATTTTTAACTCGCGGTTGAACGTGCCGCAGTTCCTCGATTACATGCTGGCGGACTTCGGCATTCCGTGTGATTCGAAGGCGAAGAGCCAGATACTGCTGCGACTGTATAACTGGCTGCTCGATCGCTACCGCGCGGGAGAGACGGCGGTGCTCATCGTCGATGAGGCGCAAAATCTCAGCGATGAAGTGCTGGAAGAGATTCGTATGCTGACGAATCTTGAGACCTTCACGGAAAAGCTGCTGCAAATTGTCCTGGTCGGACAGCCGGAGCTGGAACAGAAGCTGAAGCAGCCGCAATTGCGGCAACTGCGGCAACGCCTGACGTTGCGGGCGAAGACTCATGCGCTGACCCTCGAGGAAACCAAGGCCTATGTGCAGCAGCGGTTGCGCATCGCGGGTTCCAACGGTCAACAGATTTTCCAGCCTGAGGCGCTGGAGGTGATTCATCGCTATTCCACCGGGATTCCACGGGTGATCAACCTGCTCTGCGAGCACTGCCTGGTGAGTTCATTCGTAGATCAGCAGAAAGTGATCGTTCCGGCAGTAGTCGATGGAGTCGCCAGGGACTTCGACCTCGGCGACAGCACTACATCGGGCGCTGTTACCGTGCCGGCGCCCAGTCCGAATCCAGAGAAATTTGATTTGGTAAATGCGCTGCGGTCGCTGGCTACGCTGGCGGACCGCTTGCGTCAGGAAGAGAAGGAAGTGGCCGAGGAGAAGAAGCTATGAGCCGAATTCATGAAGCGCTGAAAAAAGCCGAAGAGGAGCGGGCAGCAAACCTGGGCAGCCCGGTGCAATCCACTTTCGCTCCGACGCCCGTTTCCGACACGCCCGCATTCGCGGAAGCGCCCACCGCCATCCCTTTGGCTCCCACCCACCCGGCAATACCCGGTCTCGCCGGCCCGTTCAGCACCGACACGCTGCTGGCGCGCTGTGCACAGCTGGAATGGAAGCCGGACTCTACGACCATGCTCTTCCTGAATGGCGATGACGGCGCCCGCGGCACTGAGGAATTCCGCACGCTGCGGTCCAGGCTGTATCACCTGCGCGAGAAGATGCCGCTGAAGAAGATTCTGATCACCAGCGCGCTGCCCAAGGAAGGCAAGTCGTTCATGTCGTCAAATCTGGCGCAGGTCATGGTACGGCAGCATGGACGGAGGGCGCTGCTTATCGACGCTGACCTGCGCGCTCCGCGCCTGCACCTGATGTTAGGGACAACATCCGATCCCGGACTCTCCGATTATTTATTGGGAAAAAACGACGAGTTTTCCATCATGCAACGCGGACCGCTGGAGAATTTGTTTTTCATTCCCAGCGGAACTGGGGCGGCCAATCCCGCGGAACTGGTGGGCAACGGACGCCTGAAGCTCTTGCTGCAACGGGTCGAGCCGCTGTTTGACTGGATCATTATCGATTCGCCGCCGGCCGTTGCGGTTTCCGATGCCAGTGTTCTGGCCAAAGCTTGCGACGGCGTTCTGATGGTGGTTCGCTCGAACTCGACTCCAGTGGACTTAGCCCGCAAAGCGCGCCAGGAGTTTCCGGAAGAGGCGCTGGTCGGGGTGGTGCTGAACGGGACGAGCGACGACGATGTTCCCTACGCCCGTTACTACTACGACTCGTATCAGAAAAAAGCCAGGGCAACCAAGGTCTAGGAGAAGTCAGAAGTGATCCGGCTTTTCAATGTTTACTATCCCGTCCGCACGCTTGTGCTTCTGGTGGTCGAGGCGCTGGTCGTGGGTTGTTCCTTTCTGCTGACCGTATGGTGGCAGAACCAGGAAACGAGTTGGATTTTGCTCAACGTCCAGGGCGGTTACGTGAAGATTATCTGTGTCACGGCGATCGTGCTCATGATTTCTCACGGGCTGGATCTGTACGATTCCTCCAGCGTGGGCGCGAAGTGGGACCAAATGTTCCGCCTGTTCACGGTGCTGGGCTTGGTCGCATTTACGCTGGCTGCGGTTGATCTCGTCTACCGCTATTTCCTGCCGGGCCGCATCTTTCTGCCGGGGGCCAAGTGGGGCCTGGTGGTTTTAACCGTCATGCTCTTGGGGTGGCGAGGGGCGTACACGTGGATTGTCCAGAAGCCGTATTTTCGTGAGAGGGTTTACGTGCTGGGCACCGGAGATCGGGCACTCCGCCTGTTGAACGGCTTGCGGCAGCGGACGGAGCTTGGGATCGAGGTTGTGGGATGGACGGGGAACATTGAAGGCCAGTTAAACCGTGAGGCCGTGGCTTCCCACCTGGTTGGCCTCGCCAAAGAAAACGGAGTGCACCGGGTCATCGTTGCCATGCCGGACCGGCGAGGGACGCTCCCGGTCGAAGAGTTGCTGGAACTACGCTTGAACGGGGTGAAGGTGGAGGAGGCGACCTCGTGGCTGGAGAAAATTTCGGGGCGGATCGAAGTTGAGCAGTTGTACGCCAGCTGGCTGATTTTCACCGATGGCTTCCGCTTCAGCACGTGGTTCCGGTTAGCGCGGCGGGCGCTGAACTTTTCGCTGGCTCTGGTGGGACTGGTGCTTTCGCTTCCGCTGCTGCCTTTCATTGTCCTGGCGGTGAAATTGGATTCTCCGGGTCCGGCGCTTTACCGGCAGAAACGCGTAGGACAACGGGGCTCTACGTTCTTTTGCTACAAATTCCGCACCATGCGGCAGGATGCCGAAGCGGACACCGGCGCGACCTGGGCCACCGACGACGATCCACGCATCACGCGGGTAGGAAAGTTTCTGCGAGTCTCCCGGCTGGATGAGATTCCCCAACTATTTTGCGTGCTGAAGGGCGACATGCATTTTGTGGGGCCGCGTCCGGAGCGGCCGGAATTTGTAGAGTGGCTCAGCAAAGAAATTCCGTATTACGGCGTGCGCCACGTGGTGCGGCCCGGAATTACGGGATGGGCGCAGGTTCAGTACAAGTACGGCAACACGCTGGAAGATGCCCGCGAAAAACTGCAGTACGACCTGTTCTATATCAAGAACGCCTCGGTGGGGTTGGACCTTCTGATCCTGTTCCAGACGGTCAAGATCGTGCTGTTGGGCCGAGGTGCGCGATGAAGTTGCTCTTCTGGGGCGCCGCGGCCTTCGTCTTCTACGCTTATGCCGGATATGCGCTGTTGCTTTGGATCTGGAGCCGCCTGAATCCAAGACCGGTGCTGCGTGGGATGAATGAGTCTTTCGTCTCGATCGTGATGGTTGTGCGCAACGAAGAGCGCACTCTGCCCCGCAAACTGCGCAATTTAACATCCCTCAATTACCCGCCGGATCGGCTGGAATTTGTGATTGTTTCCGACGGATCGACTGACGGTACCGAGCAAATTCTTTTGGAAGCCGCGAAGGATGGACGCTTTCACGTTTTAATAGCCACCGATCCAAAGGGCAAAGCCTGCCGATTGAATGAGGCGCTAGCGGCGGCCCAGGGAGAGATTGTGGTTTTTATGGATGCGCGGCAAGAGATCGAGCCCGACGCCCTGCGCTTGCTGCTGGAGAATTTTACCGATCCGACGGTTGGATGTGTAAGCGGCGAATTGATGCTCGGCGACGCCGCCTTAGGCGAAGCGGAAAAACGCATGGGCCTCTACTGGCGGATGGAGAAAAAGATTCGCGCCCTGGAGAGCGCATCGGATTCGGTGGTGGGCGCGACGGGAGCCCTATATGCAGCGCGGCGCTCACTGCTGGTCCCGATTCCGCCCGAAACCCTGCTCGATGATGTGCTTTTGCCATTGCACGTTTCGCGTCAAGGTTCGCGCGTCATTTTTGACGGGCGGGCGCGGGCGTGGGATGACCCCGATCTGGGCGCCGAGAAGGAATTTCGGCGGAAGGTGCGGACTCTGACCGGGAATTACCAGTTGTTGCAGATTGCTCCGTGGGTGCTGACTGCCGAGAACCCGCTGTGGTTTCGCTTCGTTAGTCACAAACTTCTGCGGCTTGCAGTGCCGTTCGCACTCGCAGCTTTGCTGCTCGCCTCTATCGCCATTCGTGAACCGCTGTACCGTTGGGCCTTCGTTCTGCAGGTGGCTTTCTACGGTCTTGCCCTGTTCGCACTATCGAACCGGCCCCATGGAGCGCTTACCAGAATTGCCGACGCGGTGTTGGCTCTCGTCGTGCTGAATACGGCGGCGGTGGTGGCGTTCGCCAATTTTGTAACCGGGCGCAAGGAGGTATGGATCCGGTGAAGACGTTACAGGCCAAACCAGCCGAGCGGCAGGTCGGAGCGCGTTTCCTTGATTGGAGAAAGCCCGCAGCCCCCAGTGCCGGCTTCTTCTGGCTGACTGCGTTCTACGTCGTCTATTGCGCCCGCCCTGAGGATTGGATTCCGGGCCTGACTCACATTCCCATGGCGAAGATCGCGGGCATTTTTGCGCTTCTCGCACTATTTACCAGCCTGGGCAGGACGCAACGCAAAGTGCAAGACCTCCCCTGGGAGGCACGTTGGCTGCTCATCATGACCGGCGTGCTGTTTCTGTCGGCGTTTCTATCGCCAGTATGGAAAGGTGGAGCGCTCAACAGCACTCTGGATTTCGCCAAGGTCTCTATCCTCTGGATCCTGACTTACCTGCTGGTTACCGACTTCGCGAAACTACGGCGCCTCATCTACATCCAGTCCGCTTCGGTCGCAATTATCTGCGTTGTGTCGATCATCCTGGGGCACGGCCAAGGGCGGCTCGAAGGCGTGCTTGGAGGTATCTATTCCAACTCCAACGATCTTGCCTTTGCGATCGTTCTGACACTGCCACTCTGTCTCGCGTTTCTGCTGACGGCGAAGAGGGTGCTAATCAAAGTGTGCTGGACTGTTGCCATCCTGATCATGGGACTGGCGCTATTCATGACCGCCTCCCGCGGCGCCGGATTCATCTCTCTCGTGATTTCAGGTGTAGTGTGCTTGTGGCACTTCGGGGTAAAAGGACGGCGCCTCTACCTCATCGTGGCCAGCGTTTTCGGCCTCATCATCTTGCTGACCGTGGCCGGACGGCCTCTGGCGGATCGTTTCGTTGCCATGGGCGGCCAGGTGCATAACCAGGAACAGAAACGAGCCTACGGATCGTACGAGGAGCGTAGGTATCTGATGAACCGGGCGATCGAGGGCATTGAGCACTATCCTATCTTGGGCATCGGCGTACGTAATTTCCAGACCTATTCCCGCGTCTGGAAAGACGTACACATGGCCTACCTACAGATCGCGGTCGAGGGTGGCATCCCGTCGTTGATCCTGTACCTGCTGTTTTTCGGCAGCGCCTTCCGCAATCTCCGCAAGGTGCGTCGCAGTCCCGACTTGGACGCCCAGACGAAGGTGTTTGTAGGCGGGCTGCACGCTTCGCTGGTTGGTTTCGTGGTCGGCGCGCTGTTCGCGCCCGTCGCTTACCAGTTCTTCGCCTATTTTTACGTTGCCTATTCATCGGTTTTGTTGGCGCTTATCAAGGAGCGGAAAGAATTGCCTTCGGTTG
Organism: uncultured Acidobacteriaceae bacterium; assembly: GCA_963708335.1. Taxonomy (GTDB): domain Bacteria; phylum Acidobacteriota; class Terriglobia; order Terriglobales; family Acidobacteriaceae; genus Sulfotelmatobacter. Next base: position 2,862,253 of record OY970205.1, read on the forward strand.
AACCGGCGGTGGAGGACTGGCGACGCCGTTATTGGGCGGTGCGCGCCCGCAAGAGAAATTCGGATGACCTTACCCTTGTGCGCTGACCGCTGCCGAGGCCGCCGCGTCTATTGGGTATGTTGTCCAAAGTGCAATTCGCAAAGTGAGAAACGGGACCATGGAGAACCGAGCCAGGGGATCTTCTGTAGAGCGGCGGGTGCGCAGGCCTGGTCGATTGCGCAAACTCGCTTATATGCGCTGGCTCCCGAGTTATGCCTGGCAAAGGTTGACCCGCTCTACTTCCCGTGGCGTGGTGCATTTGATTTTCGCTCTTGCGGATCATTTTGAGCCATCCATTGTGCCCGAAGACGGGCGTGCTCGTGCGCCTTTTCCCGAACAAGATCGCCGGGTGAACCGCTGGTGTTGTGAGTATCCTCAATCGGTAGGTTCGTGGCGCGATCAGGAAGGGCGCCCGTTCGTACACACTTACTTCTATCCCGCTGAGCAGTACGACCGAGGGTTGGTCGACCGCCTCGCTTCGCATTGCCATGAAGGTTGGGGCGAACTCGAAATTCACCTGCATCATGGAATGGACGCTCCCGACACCGCCGAAAATACGCGCCGGCAGTTAGTCGAGTTGCGCGACGCCCTGGTCTTTAATCATGGTTCGCTTTGTTTTCTGGATGGCTCCGACCTTCCGCGGTACGCCTTTGTTCACGGAAATTTTGCGCTTGCGAATTCGGCTGACGGCTACGCTTGCGGGGTCGATAACGAGATGGAGATCCTCGCCGATACCGGCTGCTATGCCGATTTCACTATGCCAACTGCCGCATTCCATCCGGCGCAGATCGGGAAGGTCAATTCGTTGTACGAGTGCAGCCTTCCGCTGAATGCACAAGCCCCGCATCGCAAAGGCCGGGATCTGCATCTTAATCGTCCCTTGCAGACGTTTCCAATTATCGTGCAAGGCCCATTGATGCTGGATTTTGACAGGCGCGCACGCAACCGCATCGGCCGCTTCGAGAATGCGGCGTTAACGGGTGCGAATCCTCCAAGCTCGCGGCGGCTTCAGCGCTGGAAGCAGGCTGCGATTACGGTGCAGGGCCGGCCCGACTGGATCTTTGTCAAACTACATTGCCACAGTATGGATCCCACGGCGGAGGAAGCTGTGCTGGGAAGCGCGATACAACGTTTCCTCGCCGACCTGGTGGAAGGGGCGGCAGATCGGCGCGAGATCATTCACTTCGTGACCGCGCGCGAAATGACGAACATCATTTGGGCGGCGTGCGATGGTCGTGAGGGCAACCCTGGGGAATACCGCAACTACCGCCTGAAACTGGCTGGCGAATCGCCGGTGGAACTTCGCAAGAGCACCACCGCCGAAGCGGGCAGGAGAGGATAACGCATGTGTGGAATTGCAGGCGTCGTCAATACGGCTCCCGGCCAGCGCGTTGAAGCGGCCGCCATTCACCGCATGTGCCAGGCGATTGTGCATCGCGGACCAGACGACGAAGGCATTTTCGTGAAAGATGGAACGGGCTTCGGGATGCGCCGCCTCAGCATTATCGATCTGGCGGGGGGCCACCAGCCTGTGTTTAACGAGGACCGCTCTGTCTGGGTCGTCTTCAACGGCGAAATTTACAACTACCCGCAGCTTCGTTCGGAACTCCAGGCCCGAGGCCATCATCTCGCCACGCACAGCGATACAGAAGTGATCGTCCATTTGTATGAAGAGATGGGCCGGGATTGCGTCCATCAACTGCGCGGCATGTTCGCCTTCGCTCTTTACGACGAGCGTCGGCGCAAGGTGCTGATCGCGCGCGACCGGCTGGGAGAAAAGCCGCTGCATTATGCATTCGACGGACAGCGGTTGCTGTTTGGTTCCGAAATCAAATCCATCTTGGCCGTCGCTCCGGAACTCTCCCAAATCGATCGCCAGGCTCTGAGGCAATACGCGCAATTCGGATACATTCCCGATCCGGCGACTGCGTTTTTGGACATCAGGAAACTCCCGCCCGGGCACCTCCTCGAACTGGAGAACGGGAAACTTTCGATCAGTCAATATTGGGATCTTCCGGCCTACGGAACACATTCTCCGGCGAGCGAAGAGGAATGCCTTGAGCAACTGGAAGAACGGTTAGGGGAAGCGGTAAAGATGCGGCTGATCGCCGACGTTCCGCTCGGCGCTTTTTTGAGCGGAGGCGCAGACTCCTCGACGATTGTTGCGCTCATGGCCCGGTTCAGTTCCGGGCCGGTGAAAACTTTTTCCATCGGATTCCGGCAGAAAGATTTCGACGAAACTCCCTACGCGCGCCTGGTGGCACAAAAATTTGGCACCGAGCACCACGAGCTCGTTCTCGAACCGGATGTGGTCAATTCGGTCGAGACACTGACCCATTCGCTGGAAGAGCCCTTTGGCGATCCGTCCGCCCTACCGACGTACTACGTCTCGTGCTTGGCGCGGCAGCACGTGACCGTCGCTTTGTCGGGCGATGCCGGCGACGAAATTTTTGCCGGCTATGACCGTTACCGCGTGTGCCTGCACGATCGCGTGTTTCGCTGGATACCGGCTGGGATGCGTCGCGTCTATCGCGATTACCTTCACCGGTTGGTTCCTCGGCAAACACCGGGGCGCAGCCTCAGTTACAGCATCGCTTTGCCTTGGCGGGAGCGCTACCTGGAAGATATTTCGATAGAGCCTCTGCAGCGACAGATGGAGTTATTTTCCGATGACTTCATCAGGCCATCTGCGGGAGAAGACGATCCCTTCGATGTGTTCCGCGGGTATCTGGAGCAGGCGCCAGCCAAGGACCCGCTAAGCCAACTGCTTTACCTCGATTCCAAGACTTATTTGCCGGCAGACATCCTCACCAAAGTAGACCGGATGAGTATGCTGACCTCTCTGGAAGCGAGAGCGCCTATGGTCGATCACGTATTTCTCGAGTGGGCGACGGGACTGACCGCGCAATGGAAAATGCGAGGCGGCGACCAGAAATATATTTTCCGGAAATTGGCTGAGCGGCTCGGCGTACCCAGAGAAACTCTGTACCGGCCGAAACAAGGATTTGCGTTGCCGCTAGTGCACTGGACTCGTCATGAGTTGAAGGACTTGATTTTGACGGTGCTGCTCGAACCTCGCAGCCTGCAACGCGGCTATGTGAATCCGCCAGCGATGCGCCAGTTGCTCGACGAGCACTTTCGCGGACGGCGAAACCATGCCGGCCGAATCTGGCGGCTTCTGATGTTTGAGTTGTGGCACCGGAATTACCTTGAGAAATTTCACGAAGCGGATGCTGTGGGTGCGCTTGAGAACGCAATTCCAGTCAGTGGTGACGCGGTATGAATCTGCCCACTACACAAGTCGCCGCGATCGATCCCGAAATATCTGCGGGTTCCGATTTTCCTCAGTCGATTCGCGACCGAGACGGCGCTGCCGGCGTCTTTCTAATGACCAATAGTTTTGAAACTGGGGGCAGTGAGCGCCAGTTTGTCGAGTTGACTCGTGCTTTGCAACCCACGAATTATCGGATCAGCCTGGGGTGTTTGCAGGAGAACGGTCCGTTGCGGATGAACCTTGGGCCGGTCGAATATTTCGATCTTGGTGGGAGTCTTTATCGCCCACGGTCGATGCGAACCCGGTACCGGCTCGCTGCCTATCTTCGAAGGACTCAAGTTGCTGTGGCTCACGCTTTCGATTTCTATACCAATCTGGCGTTGATTCCGGCTGCGAAGATGGCTGGCACGCCCGTGGTGATTGGAAGCCAGCGCCAGTTGGGTGACCTGCTATCGCCCACTCAACGGCGCGCTCAATTGGCGATGTTTTGCTGGGCCGATTGCGTAGTATGCAATTCTCGAGCCGCGGCGGATCGCTTGATTCAACAGGGACTGCGGGCGGAGCAAGCAGTTGTCATTGGCAACGGCCTAACAGCCGAGGCGTTTGCCGAAACGATTCCGATCACGCCTCGCAGTCCAGGCACGTTCCGCGTGGGGATGATCGCACGCATGAACGCGCGTTCCAAGAACCATCGAATTGTGTTGGAGGTCGCCGCACGGCTGCGGCATCGCTTACCGAACCTCGAGATTGTCTTCGTAGGAGATGGTCCTCTGCGGGCCGAACTGGAGCACCAGGCGGAGCAATTGGGAATTCGCGATCGAGTGCAATTTCTGGGCGAGCGGCGCGATATCCCTGCGATCCTCGCATCCTTGGACGTCACCGTTTTGCCGTCCGCTTCGGAGAGCCTTTCCAATGCCATCCTCGAATCAATGGCAGCCGGGGTTCCCGTCATTGCCAACAAGGTCGGTGGTAACGTCGAACTTCTATCCGATGGCAAAGGAATTCTGATTCCGCCGGGCGATGCGGAAGCGCTTGGAGCGGCCCTGCAGGAGTTGGTCGCCGATCGGTCTATGCGCGAAAGTCTGGGCCGGGTTGCAAGACGCTTCGCCCAGGAAAATTTCACCATCGAGCGGATGCGCAGGAAGCACGAGGAACTGTACGCCGATTTGCTGGAGGGAAAAGGCTGGAAGGCGCCCGTCATTCATAGTCGGAGATCGACCCAAAAGCCATTGCGAGTGACCATTGTGGCGGCATCGTTGCGCTACGTTGGAGGTCAGTCGGTTCAGGCCGATCTGCTGCAGAGAAACTGGCAAAGCGATCCCGAGGTTCATGCGGAATTCATTCCCATCGATCCTCGGTTCCCGCACGGTCTCAAATGGGTGGAAGGGATTCCAGGCCTGCGCACATTGATGCGAGAACCGCTCTATTTAATGGCTCTCTGGCGCGGTTTAAAAAATGCGGACATCGCCCACATCTTTTCCGCATCCTATTGGTCATTCGTATTGGCGCCGGTTCCCGCCTGGTTGCTGGCCAGGATGCGAAAAAAGAAAGTGTTGCTCCACTATCACAGCGGCGAGGCCCGCGATCACTTACGGCGGTTCCGCACAGCTCGGCCCATGCTCGCCAGAATGGACATGCTGGTGGTTCCTTCGGATTATCTCGTGGACGTGTTTGAAGAATTTGGGCTGAACGCGAAAGTGATACCGAACATTGTCGACCTGTCGCAGTTTCGCTTTCGATCGCGCGCGCCGCTTCGTCCGCACCTGGTTTGTACGCGGGGATTTCATCCCTACTACCGGGTCGATTTAGTCGTGCAGGCGTTCGCTCAGGTTCAGAAAGTTTTTCCTGAGGCCCAGTTGGAGTTGGCTGGCGCCGGGCCAGCGGAAAAGGAAATTCGGGACTTGGTTCATCAGCTAAAGCTATCTGGAGTGAGATTTTTGGGAGCGGTTCCAAGGGGTGAAATCGGCCGAGTCTACGACGACGCAGACATTTTTGTGAACGCTTCAAGCCTCGACAACATGCCTGTATCAGTCATCGAGGCTTTCGCCTCCGGCACGCCAGTGGTGAGCACTGCTCCAGAAGGAATGCGCTATTTGGTTGATCACGAACGCACCGGCTTGTTGTCCGCGCCGGGCGAAGCCGCGCCGCTTGCCGAGAACGTCCTGCGGTTGCTGAGAGATGAAGACCTAAGCTCGCGGCTTGCAGCAAATGCGTACGAAGAATCCAGTCGCTACCAGTGGAAGGCGGTTCGCGAGCGCTGGCTAGCTGCTTATCGCACGTTGATGCTGGAGCCGGAGAGTGAAACCGGAGAGAAAGGAAAGAAGATAACAAGAAGGATCGTGAGTCCATCGTGAAAACACTGGCTGACGCGACAACTGTGAATGGAATCGAATCCGTCTCGGGGAGACGGAACAGGGCGCCCGTGTTTGTGTTGGGCTGTCCACGCTCGGGGACAACGGTTCTTTACCACATGCTGCTGTCGGCTGGGGACTTCGCAGTTTATCGAGCAGAATCCAACGTCTTCAATCTTCTGGTGCCGCGCTTTCGCGGATTGCGTTCGGCCACCCACCGGAAAAAACTTCTGAATACATGGCTAAAAAGCAAGTTGTTTCGGGTCTCGGGACTGGATGCTCGTGAAATCAGCGGCAGAATCATGGCCGAGTGTAGGGGTGGAGGAGATTTCCTGCGAATCGTGATGGAGGAAATCGCACGCAAGCAGGGAACTGCGCGCTGGGCGGATTGTACTCCCGACCACCTTCTGTACATGGAGGAAATCAAGAGGCAGATACCGGAGGCGCTCTTCATTCATATCATTCGCGACGGGCGTGATGTTGCTCTGTCCTATGCTCGGCAAGGCTGGTCCTATCCTCTGCCGTGGGACCGCCGGCAACGGGTTGGAGTTGCTGGACTGTATTGGGAGTGGGTGGTGCGCAAAGGGCGAGAGCAAGGGCGACGCTTAGGCGCGGACTACAGGGAGGTTCGCTTCGAAGATCTCGTAGCCAACCCGCGGCCGACAATATCGCGGCTGGGCGAGTTCATTGAGCATGACCTGAACTACGAGCGGATTCAGCGCAATGCGATTGGATCGGTGCGCCAACCGAACACTTCTTTTGCCGCCGCATCCAACGAAAGTTTTGATCCTGTCGCGCGCTGGAAGACGAAAATGTCGGCCGAGCAGGCTGCCGCCTTCGAGACTCTCGTCGGAGATTTTCTTGAAGAACTGGGATACGAGCTTGCATCGGAAGGACAACGAAAAGCCAGCGTTCGCGCGGCACAATTGCGAAAGACTTATCTGGCGTGGTTCGAGACTAAGCACCGGATGAAAGCCACTCCGCTCGGGCGACTAGTCTGCCTCGATCCGCTGGAGATTGAACCGAAACCAGTTGGCTGAAATGCAAGGCCGCGTCCGCCTTTGGCGTGGTCGCGAGGTGCGTCAATAACGAAGGGCAGTTCCCGTAATTTCTATGCTTTTCGACACAACAATTTTTTTCGTTTTTCTTTGTCTCGTCGTCCTGTGTTACTGGTGCCTGGGCTTCCGCAACCAGAACCGTTTTCTTCTGATCGCGAGCTATTTCTTTTACGGATGGTGGGACTGGCGTTTTCTCTGCCTGATGATCGGCTCCACAACCATCGATTATTTTATTGCCATCAAACTTGCCGACACGAAAGATCCACGAGTTCGCCGGTCGTTGCTGATATTGTCGCTGGTCATTAATTTCTCCATCCTCGGTTTCTTCAAGTATTTCAACTTCTTTGCAGATTCGGCGGTAACCGCGCTGTCGACATTGGGAATTCATGCGTCGATGCGCCTTCTGCGAATCATTCTGCCGCCGGGCATTTCGTTTTACACCTTCCAGGAAGTCGCCTATATCGTGGACGTGTATTACGAGCGGTTGCCACCCTCCAGATCTTTTGTCGATTACGGTCTATTCATTACGTTCTTTCCGCACTTGATTGCCGGGCCCATCCAACGTCCTTCTCATCTGTTGCCGCAGGTTCAAAATCCTCGGCGGTGGGATTCGGAGAAGGCCTTCGACGGCATGATGCTGATTATGGAAGGACTGTTCCGCAAGTGTGTGATCGCGGATAATTGCGCGTTGATTGCGAATGCGGCGTTTGGCGGTTCATTCCGCCAGCCAAGCCTTCCAGTTTTGCTGCTGGGAACGTATGCCTTCGCCTGGCAGATTTACGGAGATTTCAGCGGTTACAGCAATATCGCGCGCGGATGTGCCCAGCTGATGGGATTCCATTTTATGGTGAACTTCCGGCAGCCCTATCTGGCCGACAGCATTCAGGACTTCTGGAGGCGCTGGCACATTAGTCTGAGCACGTGGCTGCGCGACTATTTGTATATCCCGCTCGGCGGCAATCGTTACGGCGAACGCAAGACCTATAGAAATCTCCTGCTAACGATGTTGCTTGGCGGCTTATGGCACGGGGCAAACTGGACCTTCTTGCTGTGGGGCGCACTGCACGGCGGGGGATTGGCGGGAGAGCGGAAGCTTACTCGCGGAGTAACCACAGTTCGAAGGAAATTTCCGGGGTGGGCCAAGAGAATTCTGATATTCCATTTTGTGTGTTTGGCCTGGATATTTTTCCGCGCCGCATCGTTGGGAGCCGCGTGGCAGATGCTGAAGGGCCTGACTGTCTGGACCTGGAGGCCGGAGTTTCCCGCAGCGTTCATGTTTCTGGCGCTGTTCTCCCTCCCACTCTTGTTGGTTGATCTCTATTTGGAGTCGACTGGCGATGAATACTGTTTTGCGTCCGCAACCGTGCAGCCCCGTGTGGCCTTTGGACTCGCATGCGTGCTGGTGATCGCTTTACTTGGAGCGAATGAAGCCAATGCCTTTATCTACTTCCAATTCTGAGACAGCGAGCGCAGTACCTCTGGTGGATGCACGGGGGCCGATGAGCGCTCGAACCGGAATCATCTTGCTGCTAACGGGGCTTGCCCTGATCCTGTTGGGATTAGAGATAGTCTCCCCAGTGATCTTAACCCGTCTCAGCCGCATCGAGCGTCGAGTCGAGACCGAGACCCAAGCCGCTCACAGCCTTCGTCCCTTCACTCCCGACGGGCGTCCAACGGTTCTTCTGGTCGGGAATTCTCTTCTGCTCGAAGGAGTTCAACTTGACGAACTGCAGCATACTCTGTCGCCTCAGTACGAGGTCAGCCGGTTCGCCATCGAACAAACGCATTACCTGGACTGGTATTTTGGCCTGCGGCGCCTGCTTGAAGAAGGAGTTCGGCCGAGTGTGATCGTCCTAACGCTCGCGACCGACCAGTTTGCATCCAGGTTTACCCTAGGGGAATCTTTTGCGCGTCGCCAGATGAGTGGGGTCGACTTTCCTTTGGCGGTTCGTCACGCCAAGCTCGACAAAACGACCGCCAGCACGTACTGGTTTGCTCACTGGAGCAATTGGTTGGCGGACAAAGGTTTCATTCGTCAGGATGTGATGATCCTGCTAGTGCCAAATTTTCGCCTTCTTGCCGCACGAATTGCAGATCACGGCCCCCACATTTTCGATTCGTCCGTGTTATTAGAGACGGCGAAACAGAGGCTCCCTGAGTTGCACGAACTCGCTCAAACCTATGGCGTCAAGATTGTGCTTCTTGTTCCGCCGACGCTTCGTCAGGATCATGCTCAGGAAGTGCAGGCTCTTGGCAAGAAGGCGGGCGTTCCGGTATGGGTGCTTTGCGCTCCGGGGGAATTTCGGCCAACTTTATTCTCCGACGGCTTCCATTTGAATGCTCAGGGATCGGAAATTTTCACAACGCGTCTGGCAAATCAGATTCGCGGCGCGATCGGGAATGGTGCAATCCCCGATCATTCTGCGACCACGAGTCTCACTCCGCCGACGATCAACGAAAATCGGTGAGCTGAAGGTCGGGGCCGGCAGTGCCCTTCGGTTCGCGGGTGCGCTCCAGGCGATGTTTTATTTGGTTCTGCGAATGATTACCAGATTATTGTCGTGGCGCTTGAACGAATGCGGCAATTCTACGAGTGCAAAATCGTGATTCGGGAACCTCGTCGGATAAGTTGTTTCCAACTCATCACGCCATCTGCCAAGCGTTTCATTCGCAATATCCTCGATTACGTAAATTCCCCCTGGACGGAGATGTTCGATCGAGCCACGGAGGAACGAAACGCTGCCTTCGAACGTATGCATTCCGTCCTCGATGATTGCGTCCACGCCGTCCTGCAAGCCGGGTTGAGCCCAAAGCTGCTTGATGGCGTTTGAGTCGAGTTGATCGCAATAGAAGGTCATGATGCGATCCTCCTCGAACAATATGCTGCGATCAATGTCGGCGCCGTACACCCGCGCTTTAGGAAAGAACTCTTTCCATCCGCGCAGTGATGCTCCAGGTATCCCGTCCCTGCCCATGTTCGCGGCGAACCCCGCGTGATTGCTGCCTAATCCCAGTTCGAAAATTTGAAACTGCTGGCCGCGAAGCTTGCCGAAGAGTGCGGAATACACCGGCGTGTAATTGTGCGGGCCACCGACCCCTTTGTCGCTTCCATGCCGATTCATCACCCGGCACAGTTCTGTGGGATACAGTACGTTGATATCTTGCAGTTCGAGTACGAGATCGGAAATCCGCCTGCTGGGAAACCCGCGAACGAGCGGCCTGCCCGTCAGAATGTACGAAGCTCCCCAACTCGGCCAATAGAGGCGAGAGCGCCACCACAGACAAACCTGCTGGTACGATTGCTGCGAGAGCCGGCGCCGAAGGAATTCACGCAACGCTGTCTTCATTCAGCCCCTTCTTTTTGTGACGTGAAAAAACAGCGAACTGAGCCCAATCTATCGCCTACCAATTATTCGCGGCTACCGTTGACCCAGCAGGAAACCTCGGAACCGGTCATAGACGGTGTTGCCCATCGCCCGCTTCGCTGCACCTCGCACAGTTTCGCCGAGGCGCATCTGCCAGAGTCCGTCCGCGCTGCAGAAGCGTCCGAAGGCGTCGACGCTTGTGTCGCGCAAGATAGCGACGCGGCCCAGGCAGTACGGATTAGTCGCTGACGAATTGACATGCACGCCGCTAGTGGCCATCGAGCGGTAGCCGGCTTCCCGCACCAGATGCGGGGTTCGGTCGTTATATCGCCCACCGGGGCAGGAAAAGTGCTCAATCTTTGCGCCTACGATGTCTTCCAGTTTCTTCCCGGCGTCGATAATCTCACGACGCAACGCTGCCTGGTCGAGATCGTCGAGGTAAGCGTGAGTCATTGAATGGCATCCAATCTCAAAACCAAGAGCGTGCAACTCCCGTACCTGCGCGGAAGACATGTATCCCGAATTGCCGACGAAGCCAGCAGTCACGTAAAAGGTGGCGTTCAATCCATTTTCTTTCAGCAAGGGCGCGACGGCAATCACGTCAGTCTCAGACCCATCATCGAAAGTGATGGCAACTGACCTTCCGGCAGGATAGCTCAGAGCTTCGCCGACGCTCAGCCCTCGCCATCCATTTTGGACCAACCATTCCATTTGAGAGCGGAAAGCTTCCACGGAGAGGATGTAGCGCACATATCCAGGCTCCGAGTGGCACAAGGTCCGCGCTGGCAGTTCCAATTCGTGATACATCAGGAACACGATGCCGGGTTCGGCCATCAGAAAATCCTGCGCAATTGCGATTTTACCGAGTCTGGAACGCGGATGCCGAGGCTGTCGAGCCTCTTCTTGCTGTCTTTTAGAAAGCTCCACATGCGGTGCGAGCGCGCCTGAGCTTGACCGAATTCTTCCAGAAGACACTCGGGTAGCTCGCCTGAGGAAGGAAGTAGCAAGCCGTCTTTTTGGCCCGAATATTTTCCGGCGTTCAGCGCCGCCAGTATGGCCGCAGGCTCAAGAGCATTGCAATCAAGCACGACCCGCAATCCGCGGAATTGTTTTTTCCAGTGCAGATCGATGCCGTAGAAAGCCTGCATCTGCGGAGCGCGCTGCTTTAGCCGCTGCAGGAGCGCGAACGTGCCGGGCCGAGGAGCATAGCGCCCGTCATACTTTGAATTCCACGTTTCGATTCCCAGGGGCAGCGTAGCGAAACCCTCGATCCAGGGGAAGAAATCGTCTTTGGGATGGGCGATGACTGAAAGCGCGCCTTGCGATCCAATATGGCGGATTACTTCTTCTGGATTCGTCGATTGCGTCGGCTTCGTGGCGCCATAGCCGAGGATGTGCATGTCGCGTTCGCATCGGTATTCCAGGCCGGCCACCAGGCAGAAGTCTTTGTCCGAGAGCGACTCGCATTCTGACAGATAGCGCGCAATGGATTCCCGGTCGAAACTTTCGGCATGGTCCGTCATGCACAAGAACGAGCATCCCTCGGAGAGAAAAATCCCGCGCAGTTCCGCCAGAGTGAACTCGCCGTCCGAGTAAGTGCTATGAGCGTGTAATGCGCCTTTGAGCATGGATTCTAAGATGCCGAGTGTCTCCTCAGTAGAGTCACGAAAAAGTTTATCCAATCCGCAACCTCGGGGAGCGGATCGCGCCACTGGAACAAATCGTGATACGTCCCAGGCACCGGAGTAAGGACTTGAAGCAAGGTGCCCAGGCGGCTCGGGTACCTTCCGGGATAGCCACGCGGCGGGCCCTTCCAGACCTCCGCCAGATGCCGGGCATCGCCCAGAAACCAGCGGCAGCGAACGCCAGAATGATATTCGCGATTCGGCTCCACGTCGCCGCGCTCGGCCATTTCAACCAGCAGCCGAGGAAAATCTACGCCTGCATAACATGCCAGTGGCAGCGAATGCCAGAACCGTCCGTTTACTTCCATAAATACTGGCGCAGAGCCGGGTTTCTTCCGGTACTCGACCATCGCCACGCCATGCCAATTCAAGGCCGCAAGAATCGCGAGCGAGCAGCGGCGAATCTCGGGGTCTACCGGCGTGCTCTCCCGCACTGCGCTGCCAGAGCCGGTGGGATGGACATCGCGAATCCTGCGATGGGCAAACTCCGCGCGAACTTCTCCGTGATGCATGAGCGCGAAATACCCGGTTCCTTCCCCTTCCACGAACTCCTGAATCAGCACCGCCGAAGAGCGGCTGCGGATGTCGTCGAAGGCTGCTACGCACTCGGCAGAGTCCCTAGCATAGCGGGGGCGGCCCGCAGTGCGCAAACTGCCATCGGGTGAAATTTCCTCCGAAGTCTGTGGCTTTAAAACGACAGGGAAGCGCACTTGCTGCGCGGCCGATGCCGCCTGCTCCGAGCTCGTAACCAGAATGGTTTTCGGCACGGCCACACCCAGCGATTCAGCCAGACGCGTAGTCTCCGCCTTATTGAACGCCCGCAGCAAGTTCGCGTGGTCCGGCAAGATCAGTTGTGCTCCCGCGGAAGTCAAAAGGTCTCGCTGCGCCGACAAGGGCAGCGTGGTGAGCTCGGTCATGGGAAGCAGCAGAGTGCCAGGATTTTTGTGGACAAACGCAGCGATCGCAGCGATAAACGCGTCTACGGACTTCTGCGGAGAGGGATATTGGAACGCGCCAGAACAAGCGCGCGACCAGCTGGCTTTGGACCACGGTGCAGCTTCGCCAGCAAAGACCGTGTGACCGGCGCGTGCCAGCGACCTGACGCTGGCCACCGCCTGATTCTGATTTCCATCCAGCACCAGAATGTTCATGGTTATCTGGCAATGCGGGAATCATGCGACTCTGCGTGTGGCGCGGTTCCACAGCTAACCTGCTGCAATACTTCGGTGAAGCGCCGCTCGATATTCGACCAATCGTACTGCGCAGCGAGGCGGGCGGCTGCCTGTTCGTAGCGACGGCGCAGGGCTGAGTCCCGCAGCAGAAGAGTGATGGCCTGAACCTGTGTAGCTGCGTCATCGGCCAGCACAAGGTCGCGCCCATTTTCCACGTCGAGCCCCTCGGCGCCGATCGAAGTCGAAACCAGGGCCTTGCCCATGGCCAGGGCCTCGAAAATTTTCAGCCGCGTTCCGCCTCCAATTCGCAGCGGCACCACTACTACAGTCGCCTCGCGCAGATAGTCTGCCACGGAGGGCACCGTTCCCGTAACTTCGACGGAACGCGAGGCCAGCTTCTGCACGCGGGAGTGCGGATTCCGCCCAACGATTTGAAAAACTGCCTTAGGAAACTCGGCGAGAACTCCGGGGAAAATTTGCTGGCAAAAATAGGCAACCGCGTCGATGTTCGGTTCCCAATCCATCGACCCGGTAAAAACGATGCGGGGAGGATTCGCGGACGACGGGGGCGCCACCTCGTACTTTTGCGTGTCAACTCCGGTGGGAACAACCGTGATGGCGCAATTTGGATCCATCGCCAGCATCTGCTGGCGGTCGTGTTGGGAGACAGCAATGACGTGATGGAACTTGCGCAAGGCGCGGCGTTCGTAACCCGACATTTTCTTGGCTTCCAAACGGTAGGCGAGCCGTTTCGCGGGATTCGCTTCCGTCGAGGCCATCCGCTGCCACAGCGCGGACTCGACGTTGTGCTGGAAAAGAACGGTGGGCGTGACCAGATTCTCGGGGAAGTTCAGCGATGCAGAAAGAAAATCACAGACGGCGACGTCGAATTTCTTTTCGCGCAGCCATGAGGCCACAACCCGTTGCACCGCGCCATGCGTGAATTTGCTCACCGCAAACGGCGCTGGATGAAACAAGCGGCGCACGTATTCTAATGATTGCGCGAGAGCGCTACCGTCCAGCGATGCCGCATAGACGGTTTGCGCTCCGGGCAATTCGCGTAGGATTTCCGATTCGTAGGTGGAATCGCGCTGACCGCCGTAGTAAGAAAGGAAAGTGACTTCATGATTCCGTGCCAAATGTCGCAGAATGTTGTAAGAACGAATTTTGCCCCCGGTATCCACCGGAAGCAACTTGCCCGCCTTGACCCAGAGAATTCGCAAATGGTTACCAGCAAATCCCTTTCGGAGACTCCTAATTAGTCTTGTATCGGTTGCAAGTTCGCGCTCGGTGGTTGTGAGTGCCGAGAGACAAAGGCTACAAATAATACTAACCTAAACGCCCGCTGGGCTTGGCTTCTGTGCATTAAGATGGTAATGCTCGGTATGCTTCGCGATGACTGGAGTCCGCCCAGAAAGCGCACACTGATCGCAGCTTACCGATGCGGTCCATTCTGCAAGTTCTAACGTTGGAACGCATGAAATTTAGAAGCTGGCGCGAGGTCAGGGGCCGATTGGCGCGGATGGATCGGGCCGAACTTCAAGACCGCCTCCGACAAGAATTAGCCGAGCGCCAGGACGGACTGCTCTCGCGTTTCGGCTACGGTTTCAGGCGAGCCTCCCGCCGTTCAGGCCGCAGCAACGCTGGTAACTTTTTTTTCAACTCCGACGCAATTGATAGCATTGTCGCGCTGTTGCGGCAGCGCCTTCCTGCGCACGTGGAGGAAATCGTCCGGCGGGCGAAGAAAATTTGCGATCACCAATTCGACTTGCTGGGCTATCAAGGCCTCGATTACGGAAACCCGATTGACTGGCACTTGGACGCCGTTCATGGGAAGCGTGCCCCACGCAAGATTTTTCATAAGGTGCAATATCTCTCTTTTGCCGAAGTAGGGGACAGCAAGGTTACCTGGGAATTAAATCGTCACCAGCATTTGATAACGCTCGCGAAGGCGTTCCGATTGACCGGGGACCGCCGCTATGCGGACGAAATTTTGCGGCAGTGGCGCCATTGGCACGCCGACAACCCTTACCCCGTAGGAATCAACTGGGCTAGCAGCCTTGAAGTCTCCTTCCGCAGCTTGTCGTGGCTGTGGACTTATCACCTGCTGCAGGGTTCGCCGGGCATCCCGGACCTGCGTGAGGAGTGGCTTCGCAGTCTGGCAACCCATGGGCGCCACATAGAGCGGTATCTCTCCACGTACTTCTCTCCCAACACGCATTTGCTGGGCGAGGGGGTGGGGCTGTTCTTTCTGGGTATGCTGTGTCCGGAGATGGCTGCCGCGGAACGTTGGAAGAAGGTGGGCTGGGAAATTGTGCTGCGCGAAGCAGAACGCCAGGTTCAGCCGGACGGATTTCACTTCGAGCAGTCAACGTATTATCACGTGTACGCACTGGACTTTTTTCTGCACTCTGTCATTCTGGCGACGCTCGACAGCATTCCCGTGCCGGCCAGCCTGGAAAACAGTTTGGAAGGAATGCTGAACGCCTTGTTTTTGCTCGGTCGGGCTGGCGGCCCACCTCCCCGGTTTGGGGACGACGATGGCGGCAGGCTCTTCGACCCGAGCCGTAATCGCAGTGAGCATCTCTTGGACCCTCTCTCGACAGGAGCTGTTCTTTTCGATCGCGGCGACTATAAGTTTGCCGCGTCCGATCTCAGCGAGGAAACTATTTGGCTCTTAGGCGTCGAAGGCGCGCAGCGCTGGGACAATCTGGAATCGTCTCGGCCCAACATGGACTCTGTGGCTTTGGCATCCGCAGGGTTTTACCTGCTTCCGTCGCCGCAACCGGCCGCGCAACTCGTGCTGCGCGCCGGCCCTCAGGGAACGCAGAGCGGGGGGCACAGCCATTCCGACGCGTTGAGCGTGTGCCTGCAGAGCCAGGGTCGCTCGCTCCTGCTCGATCCCGGAACGTATGAGTATGTGGGTGATGGCGACGATCGTGACCGGTTCCGCGGTACGGAAATGCACAATACGCTGAGGGTGGATGCAGCGAACCAGTCGGAGACCGCTACGGCTTTTTCCTGGAAGCGCCTGACTCAGTCGAAAGCCGAGCAATGGACGCAAGGAAAAAGCTTCGACCTGGTGGTCGCAAGCCACGATGGGTATCAGCGTCTGCCTTCGCCGGCGACCCATCGCCGCTGGGTCCTATCGTTGAGAAACGGAATGTATCTGATCCGCGACGTGGTTGAAGGACAAGGCCGCCATCAGGTGGACATTTCCTGGCACGTGGGTCCGGATCTACAGCTCTTAAAGGAAAACGTATTCCGGGCGAAAGGGGCGTCGCAGGGTATGGCGCTTCTTCCGGCGCAGGGGCACGGATGGGCCGAGGAAGTCCGCAAGGAATATTGCTCGCCAGCGTATGGGCAGAAAGCTCCCATGATCGTGCTCAACTTTGGAACGACCGCGAGCGTTCCGCAGGAGTTCGCGACACTTTTAGTAACGTTGGAGGAAGCCCACCGGAGCCCGGGATCTTTCGTACGAGTGGTGGAGCAGACAGTTCAGGCCGCGATCAGCGCATACCGCTATTCGTCCGAGGAGACCGAATACTCCTTCTTGTTCGCTGAAGCTGGAAAACCTTGGCGGCACGGCGCAGTTTCGAGCGACGCTAGATTTGTCTGCTGGAGCCGAAAGCCCGCGGATTTCCTAATCCTGTGTAACGGCAGTTATGCCACCATCGACGGCGGCCCTGAGTTGCGCTTCGGGAGGCCGGTTTCGTGGGGTGAGGTTCATCAGGAACAGACCGGAGTAGCGCTATTCTCGTCCGACCCTGAAGCAGCGCAGAAAGAAGCTGTTGCTTCTGATACCGCTTCCCGGCATCCTTAAGCTGGAGATCGGATTCAAACCTCTATGTGCGGAATTTGCGGCATTTTCTTCTCGGAGCGGAACTGGCGCGTGCAGGGCGATGTGCTGGCGGGCATGAACGGGCGCATCGTGCACCGGGGCCCTGACGACGATGGCTTTTTCGTCGAAGAGAATGTTGGCCTGGCCATGCGGCGCTTGAGCATCATCGACGTCAAGTCAGGCCATCAACCGCTGGCGAACGAAAATGAAGATATCTGGATCGTCTTCAATGGCGAAATCTACAACCACGCGGAACTTCGCGCCGCCCTCGAGGCCCGCGGACACCGCTACCGCACCCACAGCGACACTGAAACCATCGTCCACCTTTACGAGGAATACGGCCGCGATTGCGTAAAGCATTTGCGGGGCATGTTTGCCTTTGCCATCTGGGATCGCCGCAAAAGGGTGCTATTCGCAGCTCGCGATCGTCTCGGCATCAAGCCTTTCTATTACCGCTGGGACGGCCGCGCGTTTCTGTTCGGCTCCGAGATCAAAGCCATCCTCGCCTATCCCGGAGTGGCGGCCGAGTTTAACCGGGGCATGCTCTCGGAATATCTCGCATTCGGCTACATTACCGGCGCTGAGACGATGTTTGCCGGAATCCGCAAGCTGATGCCCGGACATACTCTGGAACTAACCGAGCAGGGCGAGCCTCGGATTGAGCGCTATTGGGATCTCACGACGGAAGTGGATCGAGAGCCGCGTCCGCGGGACTACTACGTTAAAACTTACCGCGAATTGCTGGAGGGCGCAGTTCGCTCGCACCTGATGAGCGATGTTCCCCTCGGTGTATTTCTAAGCGGAGGCCTGGATTCCAGCGCAGTTGCGGCTTTGACGAAAAAGGCTTGCGGAGACCGCATTCAGACATTTTCCGTCGGCTACGGTGAAGAGGCTTTCAGCGAACTGGGTTTCGCGCGCGAAGTGGCCCAGCATATCGGATCGGAACACCACGAAGTGAGCTTGAGCAGGGAAGAGTTTTTTGCCGAATTGCCTCGCCTCATCTGGCACGAGGACGAGCCCATTGTCTGGCCCTCCAGCGTGTCGCTCTATTTCGTGGCGCGGCTGGCGCGCGAGAAGGTGACGGTCGTTCTGACGGGAGAGGGTAGCGACGAGACCCTAGCCGGCTACACCCGCTACGCCTGGACTTTGCTGAACTCGCGAATGGATAACGTCTACCGATCAGTTACCCCCGAGGTTCTTCGGCGGCTGGTACGCAGCGGCATCCAGTCTGGCCCGCTCGGAGCTTCACTCCATCGCAAACTGCAGCATACGTTCCTGGTGCGCGACGGCAACTCGTGGCCATCTTTCTACTTCGACAATTTCTTTTCTGCGTTTGCGGCTTCTGAGCAATCTGAGTTGCTTACTCCGGAAGCGCAGGCCGTAGCGGGTGATGCCTATGCCGCCTCGATGCAGGCATGGGAGCGATCGCACGGTGATCTGCTTCATCGCCTGCTCTATACCGACATCAACAGCTATCTCATCGAATTGTTGATGAAGCAGGATCAGATGAGCATGGCCGCCTCGCTGGAAAGCCGGGTACCCTTTCTGGATCATGAACTCGTCGAATTCACCGCAAGAATTCCAGCGCAGTATTCCATTGCAGGGATGGCGGGCAAGTTCATCTTGAAGCAGGCGGTGGAAGACCTCCTGCCCAAATCGATCGTGTATCGCAAGAAGATGGGATTTCCCACTCCATGGGAGTATTGGCTCGCAGGGCCACAATTGGAGGACCTGGAGCACATGCTCCTCGAACCGAGGAGTGCCGAGCGCGGACTATTCCGGCCGGAGGCAGTGAAACGAATCTTCATCGAGCACCGCAGTCGGACGCGCGATCATGGAAACCGGATTTGGCGGCTCATCAATCTGGAAATCTGGCATCGCGTCTTGATTGACGGGGAGGCGGCCGAAACTGCCGGCGCACAGCTCAGTTCATCCAGTCCAGTGGCTGTTCGTTAACGGGCGACCCTTAATTACTCGACGCCTGCGATTGCTGCGTTAATCGCGTCCACGTCCGCGCCCGGGTCCTTGCCATCTGTTCCTTTGTGTTTGTAGGGGCTCGACGGCTGCAGATGATAGTCCCCGCCATTCCCGCCGTTGTAGTTGACGAAGCGAACGTCCTTCGCGGTAGATGGAAAGAAATTTTTCGGGGGCCAGAGGATGGGTGGAAAAGCGGGTGCATCTCCGATCAGAGCATTGTTCGCGAATGTGTAACCGCTGAAGCAAGCATTGAAGGTCGTTAGCGGTTTGTCGAAGAATGCGCAATTGCCTTGCCCGCCGCCGGTCGACCATACCGGGTACTTGCCCACGCTTAAGATGTTGTTGGTAAAAACAAAATTCTTGATCGGCCCTCGGGTTGCGGCCATGTGGCCGATATTGAGCATCATCGACGACGGGAAAGCGGTCACGTGATCGATGGTCACATTTTGCAGAAGCGGAGCGCCTACGGTCACTGAAAACTGCATAAACATACCCGACCCGTTGTACTTCTTTCCGTCCAAATCGTCGATGACGACGTCGTGAATGCTGTAACGCTGGCCATCGAGTTGAACGCCGCCGTTGTCCGACAAGGCGTTGGCGATCTGAAATCCAGCGCCAACGTGGCGAATGAGGTTGTAGCGGATAGTCACATCGGTTACCTGGCAAGCGGGGCAGAGATTGGTCCCGTGGCCGCCCGCCTGATTCTTCGGCGTCAGCAGGATGGCAAAGCCTGATTGTGAGAATCCTCCCCAGGAATATTCGAGAATGTTGCCCTCGACTAAAACCCGCTGTGCATTCTTCAGCTCGAGAAGATTCTTGACGGTGAAAGGATTGCCGTTGACTCCCCCTACGTAGCCCGCTTGCCCTTTCATCCAGGTCAAAGGCTTAAAAAAATGATTCCGCCGGATCTCGATATCGGCTGGCGTCGTAGTTGCGGCGCCTCCGCCGAAAATGATGTTCTCGCCGGAAGCCTCCAGAAAATTATTGACTATCTTGTAGGGTCCCATGGGCAAGTTGCCGCCGCCGCCGGCAATCGCCTGCGCATCGCTGCACGATCCCGTGCCCGACACGCAGTGAAAATCAGTAAAGAACGAATCAACAATAGCGACGCTGGTGCCCTCGAGTCCGATGCCGCGAGCCGTCTCGTCCTGGGCTGAACCATGCAACCAGAGGCGATCGAAGATCACCTGATTGGCGTCCCCCTTAAACATGACAAGGTTGTACACAGGGTTTGAAAACGCGCCTCGCGTTACTTCCAATCCCATCAGGCGGTAGTGGTTCGCTCCTGCAGCGAAGGTAATTGGCCCCGAGCCTGCCTTGCCGTCGAATTCAATTTTGGCCAGGACGTTTTTCGCAGAGGCGCAGGGAAAAGCAGGCCGGCCCGCCAGCGAGGATACGCCAGCGTAGCATGGAGTAAGGCGAGTGCCTTCGGGAGGCAGGCTGGAATCTGGCGCACTCGTGCGGATGATAATCCAATGCGAGTCATCGCAACTCTTCTCTGGCAGCACGAAGTTGCCGTTAAAAGTTGCGCCCGCCTCCAATTGAATGATGTCTCCGCAGGCGGCACTCCCCAGAGCCTGCTGGAAATTTCCCCCCGCATGCACAGTCCACGTCTTGCCGCCGGCGGGAGTATCGCTCAACGAACTCTTCATGTATTGCCTGGGTAGCTCCGCGGGGCCATCGGAATGGTTGCTCTTCGGCGGCGTCGAAGACTGCTCCGAAACCAGGACTCGAAGCCCACCGAACATCACTAGAAGAAGGATTCCGGCCTGCAACATAATGCGCTGACTGTGAATTCTCGCGGCTCTCGAATCAACTCCGCTGTGTGGGGCGCGGGAACAAAACATAAAAGGGGAGTCAAGGGAGCATTGTCGCTTGCATGAACGTCCAGCGAAAATATTACTAGACGGACAAATGCTCAATGTTACGGATATACATACTCAAGGAAATAATTGCAAGACAGCCGGGCGAGAACAGAGCCACAAACTCGCGGAGTCGATGGCTCTCCGTCACCATCTTAAACAAGGGAGAAGGTCTATTCGACGCCCGCGGTCGCGGAAGCCACCCCATTGACATCCGCTCCCGCGTCCTTCCCATCGGTCCCCTTGGCCCTGAATGGACTCGAGTTTTGCAACCGGTAGTCGCCGCCACTCCCGCCGCTGTAATTCATAAATTGGACAGCGTTAGCGGTGGAGGAGAAGAAATTCTGCCCAGGCCAGGCGCTCGGCGGATATGAGGCCGGACTTCCGATCAGCAGATTGCCGGCGAAGGTGTAAGGACTGAAGCAGGCGTTGAAGGTCGTTAAGGGCCTGTCAAAGTATGCACAATTCCCGGTTCCCCCTCCGGTCGACCAGACCGGATAAGCACCGACGCTCAGGATGTTGTTCGTAAAGACAAGATTCTTCATCGGCCCGCTGGTCGCAACCATGTTGCCTATATTGAGGACCGTCGAGGATGGAAAAGCGGTCACGTGATCGATGGACACGTTCTGCAGAATCGGGGCGCCCGCACTCACCGAGATCTGTGCAAACGTGCTCGCCCCGTTGTACTTCTTCCCATCCATATCGTCGATGATAAGGTCGTGAATGCTATAACGCTGGCCGTCGAGTGCAGCGCCGCCATTGTCTGACAATGCGTTGGCGATCTGAAGTCCTGCGCCGACGTGGCGAATCAGGTTGTTGCGGATGGTCACGTCCGTTACTTGGCAAATGGGGCAGAGATTTCCGCTGCTGCCGGCGGCCTGATTCTTGGGTGTCAGCAGGATGGCAAAGCCTGATTGCGAGAATCCTCCCCATGAGTAGTCGAGAATGTTGCCTTCGACCAAAACGCGCTGCGCATTTTTCAGCTCGAGAAGATTCTTGACGGTGAAGGGATTGCCGTTGACTCCCCCTACATAGCCCGCTTGCCCTTTCATCCAGGTCAAAGGCTTGAAAAAATGATTCTGCCGGATCTCGATATCGGCTGGCGTCATGGTTGCGGCGCCACCTCCGAAGATGATGTTTTCCGTGGAAGCTTCAAGAAAGTTGTTCGCGATTTTATAGGGACCCATGGGCAAGTTGCCGCCACCGCCGGCAATCGCCTGCGCGTCACTGCACGAACCGGTTCCCGAGATGCAGTGAAAATCTGTGAAGAAGGAATCCACGATGGCGACGTTGGTGCCCTCGAGTCCAATGCCGCGAGCAGTCTCGTCTTGGGCTAAGCCGTGCAACCACAAGCGATCGAATACCACATGGTCGGCAGAGCCCCTAAACAAGACGAGGTTGTAGACCGGACCCGGAAATGTGCCGCGTGTTATCTCCAGACCGGTTAGCCGGTAATAATTCGCGCCTGCAGCAAAGACAATAGGGCCGCTGGCCGATACGGGCATGACCAGTTTGGCCAGGACATTTTTCGTCGAAGCGCACTGCAACGCTGGCCGGCTGGGCAGAGACGATACTCCTGCGTAGCAGGGCGTCAGCCGAGTGCCTTCCGCCGGCAGCAGGGAATCATCGGTGCTGGTGCGCACAATAATCCAGTTGCTGTCGTCGCAGTTCTTCGCCGGGAAGGTGAATATTCCCAAGAAAGTAGCCCCTGCTTGCAATTGAATCGTGTCGCCGCAGCTGGCGTTGTTTAGCGCGGACTGCAAGTCTCCCCCAGCGTTGACCGTAGTCGTCTTGCCGGGCGCGGGGGTATTCGACATTGCGGACTGAATGTAGGTGCGTGGCAACTCCGCGGGTCCGTCAAATCCAGTCGTCGAACTCGACGAAACCGTCAGGCTAAAAGCAGCCGAGGCATGATTTCCCGAAGCATCGGTGACCTTTACGGAAAGAGGGAATGTTCCGGTAAGCGACGTCGTTCCCTTGAGCATGCCGCTCGAACTCTGCAATTGGAGTCCCGACGGCAGCGATCCACTCGCGAGACTCCATTGGTACGGCGTAACGCCGCCGGTTGCCGAGAGCGACGCGCTGTACGCCACACTCGCATCCGCCGGCGGCAGGTAGGAACTGGTAATCGCCAGAGTCGGCGAGGGTGCGATCACAGTCAGACTGAAACCGGCGGTAGCGTCGCGTCCGGACGCGTCCGTCACCTGCACGGAAACCGGATACGATCCCAGCTTTGACGTTGTGCCCTGGATGGCGCCTGTTGAGCTCTGTAATTGAATTCCCTGCGGCAGCGATCCGCTGATCAGACTCCAGTTGTAGGGCGCTACGCCGCCGACCGCCGAGAGCGACGCACTATAAGGCACGCTGGCGTTCGCTTGGGGAAGCGCAGAATTCGTGATCGCCAAAGAAGAAATAGACGGGACTGGCGGTGTGACGGTCACGGCCGCCATAGCCTTTTCCGACGATTCAAGGTCGATATCCGATCCGGCTCGGTGCGTGGAACTCGTCGCTGTTATGGTGACCCGAGTCGTGCTTGGAACTTTGGGTGCGGTGAAGACGCCAGTACTCGAAATGGTGCCGGCACTTGCCGACCACGTCAGCCTCGGCCGCGATTTTCCGCTTACATGCGCAGTGAATTGAACCTGTTCCAGCGACGCCACGGTCGCAGTTCCGGGTGAGAGCGAGATCGTGCTTGCGGGAATAGCCGCAGGAGTTTCAGCGGCGCTCGGTAAAGCAGCGCTGCACGCTGTGGTAATTGCGACAAGACAACCTAGGACAAGTAACAATGACAGGACGATAACATTCGGGATTTGATTTCGATGACGACGAAAATGTTCTGTCGTTTCCTGGTGCTCGACCTCGCACATGTAGGTATCCTCAGAACGGATTTGGGGGACCAATCGTTTGAGTCCTTACCCACGACTGTAGAGAAGGGAATCCAGGCGGAGCAGATTACGCCAGTACAGAGTCCAACAGGCCACACAAGTACATCACTAAAGGGCGCTCACTTCCGGGTATGAAACTCGGGATTTGAACTTCATCAGGAAGCCGCTACATCGATCTCGCTGGCGATTGCCTCGCGATGAAAGAATCTATGCAGGAATGGATGTGAGTTACGCGCTGCCTTGTGAAATTATGTTCTCAGAATAAGAGCGGTCCAGTCTAAGCCTCATCCTGTTGGTAGGTGTCGATCAGGCCGATCGCTACTTGGTTGGCTTCATCGATGTCCTGAATGCCTTCCACCTGCCAGGCCTTGCGCGTCCAGATTGCCCAGAGAAGTCCGACGCCATACACCGCCGACCCTGCCGCCAGATGAATTGCCAACTGGGCAACGTTGCGGGCTACGAACCAATGACGCATCAGCAATAAAACGGCAATTAGCGGCGCGCAGAGCATAAGGGGCAACAAGAATGCCTCCCGAAGATAAACACCGATGCGCAGATTCAGGACTCGGCAAAGATGACGCGGCAAAAAGACCAGCGTGGTGCACGCGAGCGGAATTGCGGTTCCGACCGCATCGCCGACGATTCCGAACGGCTTCACCAGAAGAATGCTGAGAATCAGATTCGCCGTCCCTTCCAGAAGGATGACTATTGCCAGCGTTCTGTGCTTTGCCATTCCGAACAGAACGCGCGTGGAGGCTGATTGTGCCAGCATTAATGTGTAGGGAATCACCAGAATCAGTAAAACGGGATAACTGGTTGGGATATAGCGCGCTCCCACCCATGCCGCAATCACCGCTTTGCCTAGGATGATGAGGATTACCGCGATCGGGAAGATGATCAAGGCGCAGGCCCGGTTTCCGGCAACGAAGATTTTTCTCAGCCCTGCCAGGTCGCCGGTTGCATCCGATTTGCTCGACATGGGCACAAAGAGCTGCGCCAGGCCGCTCACCACCTCGCCCGCATAGTCCACCAGCCGCGATCCGATGGTGAAGTAGGTAATGGCAGCGGAGGAGAGAAATGTTCCGATGACCAAGGCATCCGTTTTGAAACGCAGCCGCGTGGCCACAATAATGATGAATGTGGTTCCGCTGTAGCTGGCAATGCGTTTCAAGCTTTCGCGCGAGAGATGCTGCGGCCCGAAACGCAGGGCCAAAGCGCGGAGCACAATTGTTGCATTGATCAAGCCAGTGAGTAACGGCAACGCCACCGTGATCAGGGTTACGGTCAACAATCGGTAGCCATAATGCAGCGCCATCACAATCAGCAAAGCGCGCATCATGGTTGACCCGACGCTGGTGATGTTCAAGACATAGAAGCGCTGCAGTCCCTCCAGAATGCCGCCGAATACGCCTAAAGGAAAACCCAGGGCGACGGACGCCCCCACCATCAGAAACAGCCAGCGCGCAACTTGAATCGAATCCCCCGAGATCCGAAAGATGGATCCCACATTGAAGCTGAGGGCGATCGTGATCAATATGACAATCGCGCCGATGGTGCTATAGGAAAAGAGCGCGGTATTGATCAGCCGGTTCAATTCGTCATTCTGGGCGACGGTGTGATACTTCGCGACGTAGCGAATAATCGAAGACCGTATTCCCAGATCGAAAAGCCCGTAGTAGCCAGTCACAGAGAAGATTAGTACCCATAGACCAAAGGCTTCGTCGCCTAAATGATGAAGGATGTAGGGTGAAAGAAAGAGTCCCGCCAGAATGTTGACGCCCAGGGCGAACCAGCTTGAGCCAACATTTTTGAAGAGCGCGACCTTATCGATCTTCGTCATGGAAACAGTTCCGCGTTTTCGAGTCGAGTTCCTTCGCGTTGCAGGCGAACTTGAATTTCAACTGACTCAAGTCACCCGCTGGCGGCGGGACTGCAAGCATGACACCTGACGGCGCGCAGCGAATGCCGCAGAAGACCTCGAATGTCATTCCCTTGCGTGCACTGCTTTCTGGCGGCTTTCCGGTTCATCTTGCAGGTGCGCCGGATGAATACCAAAAATTACGTTCATCCCATGGTCCTCCAGGTTGAACTCCTGCAGGCATCTCTTCTCCACGACGTCGTAAAGAGCAATGTGCGTAGGGCGCTCTTTATCGCGGAAAGCGTGTTTAATCCACATGACATTCTCGGTGAACCTGGTCTTGCGAACCCGCGTGAATCCTATCCAAAGTCTGCGCTCATCCATGGGCAGTAACCCGCGGCACCAGCCCAGCAGAACGTCCTGCTGTTCTCGAATGCGGTGAATCTCGTTGAGGTCGATGATCTCGTCGACCGCGAGTGTTTGACGGTTTGCGATCACGATCCGGCCATCGACGGTCGTAAAGTAGATGCGGTCGCCCACGACTAGTCCGTCGTGCGGCCGCTGCACATCAATGTTGATTCGTTTCCCCGGCGTCGTCAGGCAGACCGCATCTTTCTGTGACAGTCGCGTGACCCATACTTCGTTGCCCAATTGAAAAACGCAGTTAGGATGAGACTGGTGCGGCTTCGTGCTCTCCACTTTGCGGTAATCGATATCCCGCGAGAACCGCGTCCATGGCTCTCCTTCCAGCACATCCCACTCCCGCAATACTCGACCCTCGGCAGTAAACAGCACCACCATGTCGAGTCCCGTATTCGCTACCAGAAGATTGCCCTCAGGTGTAGGGGTGACGTGGTGAAGATCGTTAAAGCACGGCAATGAGATGTAGCCGATCCGCTTGAAGCTCGGCACTTCAAAAATCAGAACCTCCGTAGAGGTGCAGGTGTACAACTTGTTTCCGACGAGGGTGGCTGACTTGAAGGAATGGGACGATTCGTTGCTAGCCCGGGCTTCCGGAGGCGTCTTATATTCGACCTCAACCGTGACCATGCCGGTGGAGGTGTCGACTTGCAAAATGATGGCCGCTTCGTAAAGGCGCTGCTCCTCCTCGTTCTTGAAGAGCAGTTTCCGCTGGCGCCCTCCGAGGAGGTACAGGAGGCTCATCGGGAAAATAGCCTTCCCACTGGTTCTCTGCCGTCTCGACCCTCTACATCCCATGGCCGAAACGGTTCGTTCCTCGAATGCGGAGGTCGCGAAGCGCTAACTTTCTTCTGGCGCCAGACAGCTTTTCGGATCATGTTCTCCCTTGCACCGAGAATATCCGAGAGCTTGCCGTTTGACCAGTCTGCCGGGCAACCACAAGACCAACGTCCATCTGCGATCTTCTCCAGCAAATGCGCCATAAAGTGGGAAGCAGAAAGGATAGTTGGAATATCTTCCGCCAGGAAAGGATGTCGACTCTTTGCGAAGGAGGAGGCGCTTATCTCAGGGGATCACAATATCTTGAACGAAACTCTTAACGCCGCGGGCGTACCGGTGATATTCGCCTGTGAGTAAAAGCCGCAAGGCTCCCGAGGTTCGCGCCAGGCGAGCGCGCGTCTTATACATCTGCCGGGCCTTGGCAAACTCCAGGCACATCTCCGACAACTGCAGCAACGTATCCAGCTTTGAAGGATTGCTGAGAGGCAGCCCGCTATTCTTGATCTCGCGCAAACGAGCGACCATATCCTCCCAACCCCGCCGGCGTTCGCCATACTCTTTCGATCCGAAATATTTCTTCTTGACAACGCGCCACTGGTGCAACAGGCCTCCATCCAGCTCGGCGTCCCCTCCGCTGTTTGTCCCATGACGGCGGTAGTAGACAAGAGGTCGGTCAATTACTCCGATCTCGCCAACTGCGTACGCAATGAAGGCAATCCAGTGGTCGTGCGCCCACTGCAGGGAAAGTGGCGAAAATGGAATCACAAACGGCTTCAATCGCGAATGGAACGCCATCATCGGCCCGTTGAATGCCACTCCCTGGCTTAGCTGGCGCAGAGTCGGTGGCTTTCGCAGTTGGGCGTCTTTTCTGCGTTCGAAGACGGTTCCGGTCGGCTGCAGCTCTTCGTTTGTAAGAACGGCGTCCGAGTAAACCAGGACCATGTGGGGATCTTCCGCGAAAAGGCGAAGCATCGAGGCGACCTTGTCCGGGAACCAGACGTCATCCTGGTCACTCAGAAAAACGATGTCCCCCGTCGCCAGGCGGACGGCGGATTCAAAATTGCGGCAGAACCTGAGCCTCCGCTCATTTCGAATGATTCGAATCTTGTGGGGATACTTCTGTGCGACCTTGGTTGCGACGTCTATGGTTCCGTCGGTCGATCCGTCATCGCAGAGGATGATTTCGTCAGGAACTCTCGACTGGGCGAGAATGCTTTCGAGCTGGGCCTCGACAAAACGGGCCCCGTTGAAGGTGCACATCGCCACCGAGACTTTAAAATCATCCTGGTTCACGGTCTCGACTCCATGCCTCGGCTGGAAAACATTATACCCGCAATATCGAGCAGACTTGCCTATCCTGCATTACTACCTTAAACCCATCTAGATGGCCGCTGGATGAGGCTGGTCTCTGAAACATACACTGAGATATAGTTTCCGAAAAGGAGGCCCCCATGTCACTGCTGTCGGAGAGAGATCGAGCCGAGGTCGAACGTAGCGCTGAGGAAGCGAGGCATATCACCGTTGAACCACCCAAACGGGACGACATAGAACGCTACTTAAATCCACCGTCCGACACCGCGTTCCCGCTCGAATATTCCTTTAGTCTGCTGGGGGATGTTCAAGGCAAGACGGTTCTTGACTTCGGCTGCGGTGCGGGAGAGAACCTGATTCCGTTAGTAGAACGGGGGGGCCGTGTAATTGGGATTGATATCTCGCCCGAACTCATTGAGTTGTCTCGGCAGCGCCTGGCCCTTGCCGGGTTGCAGGCAACACTCCAGGTGGGCTCTGGTTACGAGACCGGCCTTCCGGACGGCTCCGTCGACGTCATCCTTTGCATCGCCTTGATCCACCACTTAGACATTGAACAGGTTCGCAAGGAGATGCTGCGCATTCTGGCCAAGGACGGCAAAATTATCTTGCAGGAACCTATTCGTTTTTCTCGCACGTACGACCGACTTCGCAACCTGCTGCCCAGACGCAGCGATATTTCCGAATACGAGCATCCTCTGACACGCGAAGAGTTTGCCGCGATCACTGGATCTTTCAATGCGGACGGAATACGTTATTTTCGGCTTCCCTTTATACCGCTGCTATCGCGGACGATTGGTACCCACAACTCCCATTGGAAGGTCGACCGGTGGTGCCTCCAACACATCCCTGGTGCCTCGCGCTACGCAACCTGCGTAGTCACGAGATTGAGCAGGTAATCAGCAATCAGAATGGAAAGACTTCAACCCCGGGATCTGCCGCTTCCCGCTCAGGCATCGAAGAAGTCCCGGGATTTCTGGCCATAGTCTGGCCGGACAGCAATCCGTACACCACCACGCTGTTCTGAGTGCCCAGAAAGACTTTGCCGTCGATCGCCATTGGCGTTGCAAAATGCGCCAGCGGCGGAGCCGTATCGCGGCCATTTGCCGCTTGTGTGCTGACCCAAAGCAACTGCAGGGTGCTGGCATTCATGGCGTATAAATTTGCTCCGGCGCTGATGAACCACAGAATGCCATTCGAGGTTCCGTTTGCCGTAAGAATGGCATTGCCTCCCCCACCCATGCTTTGGGACGATTGAAGCGATGGAGGAGCAACCAAATTTCCGTTCTGCAGACTGTACCCATAGACCGGGGTACCCGCACCTGTAACGTAAACCGTGTTGTTCCAATAAACCGGAGTGCCGCTGTATTTTCCGGCGCCTTGCGGAACCTCCTGCACAATCTTGGTATCTCCGGTGGTGCATGTCGTACACAGCTGACCCAGATTGTCGCGGTTCAAGAGGTAGATGGTGCCTTCCTTGCCAATTGCGATCATTTCATGCGGATACGTGCCCGACTGGTCCGGCAAGACCAGAAGCCCATCGGCTAAGTCCTTATCATTGTCCGACAGGTACTGGTAATTGTAAGGAGTGAACCAATCAGTGAGCCCAACCGCATTCCCGCTTTGGGTAAACTTCAACACGCTGATTCCGAAATTCGTACCCGCCACGAACGGGCCTTCCCCTGTCTCTGCATAAATGTTGCCGCTACTGTCGGCAGGAAGCCCGGCTCCTTTCATCCATATCGAAGCCAGGTTCTGCGTCGGCTCGGTCGTGAACGCACCTTCCTGCTGCAGCGTAGCCTCGTTGTACGACAGCATCCATCCCTGGGCGGGTGTGTCATTGCAACAATTCGACCCGAAGGCGATGTAGATATGTCCATTGGCCAGAAGCAATCCCGGACGATTGAGCTGATAAAAACCTTTGAAAGTGGTAGTGCCTCCATTGAGTGTGTAGCTCGCGGCAATTGTGATGGGGGCCCCGGGCGTTTCCGCTCCAGTGCTCACATCGAGCGCATGCAGCCGGTGAATGATGCTGCCATTCTCATAGGTCTCCGCGACCAGATACATGATTCCGGTTGCAGGATCGATGACCGGCGTGGATACAATGCCTACCTCCGACCATCCAGTAGTCGTCGCATTTTTCTGCACCGATGACGGAACTGAAGTGGCTCCCATCGGGCTGTAGCTCAAAATGCTGGTCATCCACAGCGGCGTTGTGCTTGTGCTATCAGGGTCGAAGGCGTACACGCTGTCATGCATCGTCGCTACGTACACAACGTTGTGCACGCCTTGCCCGGAGATGTTCACGCCGCCCAGGTATAGCGGCTCTGCTACCACGAATCCGTCGACCGGGAACGTGGCGATCTTCCCGAAACCGGTGGTGTTCACATTGGCCGGAGTCAGCGTGGTTTCCGCCGTATTCGCGCCGGTTCGCGCATTGTCATAGTGCCACGTTGTTACAGTGGACTGAAGCGGGGGCGCCACGGTCATGTCCAGAGTTGCGGATTGGGTTAGAGTTCCTGCAGTTCCGGTCGCGGTGACGGTGTAGTCGCCACTCGTGGCCGAGACGGGCACCGAAACGTTCACCGTCTGCGTATTTCCCGCAGAAACGTTGAACGGCGAAGCGGGAGAAGTCGTGGTCCCCGCAGGCAAACCGGAAAGCGCGACGGCTACCGAGCCAGAGAATCCATTCTCGCCAGTAATCGTGGCGGTGAAGTTCGAGTTCGACATTCCGGCATTCACCGCAATAGCGACCGGCGACAAAGCAATGCTGAAGGCGGGCACAGTCCCGACCGTCAACGTGAGCGCAGTCGAGTGCGTTAAACTACCCGACGTGGCCGTCGCGGTTACCGTGTAGTTGCCGCTCGCGGTGGTTGGCGGCAGGGATAGAGTAACCGTCTGACTGCTCCCCGCGGCTAGATTAAACGGCGACGCCGGAGAAGTCGTAGCCCCAGCCGGCAAGCCGGAGAGCGCAACCGATGTTGATCCGCTGAAGCCGTTCTGACTAGTGATGGAAGTCGTGAAAGTTGTGTTGGAGGTTCCAGCAGCAGCCGTGATCGCATTCGGAGAAACTGCAATGCCGAAATCGGGTGCTCCGCTAACCGTCAGTGTCAGAGCAGCCGCGTGCGTTAAAGATCCCGACGTCCCAGTCGCAGTCACAGTGTAGCTGCTGCTCGAGACCGTGGCTGGAAGCGTCAGCGTGACCGTTTGATTGCTACCCGCTGCCACGCTGAATGGGGAAGCCGGAGAAGTGGTCGCCCCAGCGGGCAAACCGGCAAGCGTAACCATCGCCGAGCCAGTAAACCCGTTCTGAGCCGTAACTGAAGTGGTGAAAGTTGTGCTGGATGTTCCCGCAACGGCGGAGATCGCGCTCGGGGAGAGCCCAATGCTGAAATCCGGCTCCGCGCTGATCTTCAATGTCAGTGCCGTCGAGTGCGTAAGAGATCCGGAACTAGCGCTGGCAGTAACCGTGTAGCTGCCATCCGAAACAGACGCCGGCAGGGAAAGAGTCACCATTTGACTGCTGCCTGTCGCCACACGAAACGGCGACGCGGGAGAAGTGGTGGCCCCCGCAGGTAGGCCAGAAAGCGTAACCGTTGGGGACCCGCTGAAACCGTTCTGCCCGGTGGCCGATACGGTAAAGGCCGAAGTCGAAGTCCCTGCCGCAGCCGTCAGCGTGATGGGAGAGACGGCAATGTTGAAATCCTGGCCGCCAGTCTGGTTTGTCTTGCCGGCGCCGCTGCCACATCCCGTCAAGCCCAATATTCCAACACACAAAACGAGAAAAAGACGAGCCAAGCCCTGCGACTGGAATTGGTTTTCCCCGGCTAAGAACACAATTCTGCCACTCCCTGGACGGATTTCCTCGACTGAATAAGCATTGCGAACGCCAACCTGCCTCCCGCCCCCAATTTTCTAATTTATCCCCAAGAAACAGAACGAGATGCGGTCCCGTCGAGTTCCCAATGGTAGGGATTTCCCTGGTCCTCGCCAATTCAAAAAGTTGCAATTGTTTGCGCTTCAGGCTCGTAAAAACACACCCCCACGAAATACGACTTCGTGCCCCAATCGCGGCCTAAGAACGGAATTCATAGTTGTGTTTTCCGTCCAGCAGGTCCTTTAGTAGACTCCGGACCTCTTGCGCCGGCAGCTTGTCCAATTGAGTGAGCAACTCCTCCTGAGCGGCATCCGCGGGTAAAGTATGTGCAGAGTGCTGCGGAATCTTGGTTCGTACTTTCAGTCCCAGGGCCTGAGCCTTCTGGACCTCCGCTGCCAGTCCGGCAATGGTGGGCGCCTCGAATACGCTTCGCACCGGCAGCTCCACTTCAAACATTCGGCGGATTCGGGCCGTGACCTGGAGCGCCAGCAAGGAATGTCCGCCCAACTCGAAAAAATTCTGCTCGATGCCTACCTGCTTCACTGCCAGCAACTCGCGCCAAATCTCCGCCAGTTTCGTTTCCATGTCGTTTCGCGGAGCGACCAATTCTTCCTGGTCCAGCAGCGGTGCGCTGACTATGCTGGCTAGCGCCGGCCGGTTCACTTTGCCGCTGGGCAACTGAGGCACAGTCTCGATCTGCGAGAAACTGGTCGGCACCATGTGTTCAGGCAGTTTCGTCCGCAAATAGCGGCGTAGGTCTCCTGCCCCCGGGTTCGACACTCCTTCTTTCGCCACAACATAAGCCGACAGCTTCTCCTGGTCGGCGCTGTTCCCGGTGAGCGTCACTACCGCTTGCCTCACCGCAGGATGCGAGGCCAATATCGACTCGATCTCACCCAGTTCCATGCGCTGGCCACGCAGCTTGATCTGGTTATCGAGCCTGCCCAGGTACTTGATATTCCCATTCGCGCGGAAACGTCCCAGATCTCCGGTGCGGTAGAGTCGCGCAGACTTTCCCGTTTCCACGCTGGTCGTAACAAAACGCTCCGCCGTGAGTTCCGGACGGTTCAAATATCCCCGAGCCACGCCGTCGCCGCCAATGTATATTTCACCCCTTACATTCACTGGCACAGGCTTGTGATGAGCGTCGAGTATGTAGATCAAGGTGTTGGCGAGCGGCCGCCCAATCGGGACCGTATTTTGCTCGCTCCCGCTCACGCGATACATCGAAGACCAAATCGTGGTTTCCGTCGGACCGTAAACATTCCAAACCGACCGGCTGCGGCGCGCAAGCTGTTTGGCGAGATCAGGCGTCAATTCCTCGCCACCGCAAAGAATCGTCAAGTTCGATGCCCCCGGCCATCCTGCAGCGATCAGCAATCGCCACGTTGTGGGAGTGGCCTGCATCAGCGTGGCCCCGCTTTCGACGAGTAACTCCCAAAGCCGGTTGCCGTCCACAACATCGGCGTCGCTGGCTACGAACACGCGTGCCCCTGTGATCAACGGGAGAAACGTCTCCAGCCCTGCAATATCGAATGAAAGCGTGGTTACAGCGAGAAGAACATCTTGCGGGCTCAGCCCCGGCTCCCCCTGCATGGAATGAAGCAGGTTAACCACACTTCGGTGTTCAACCGCAACGCCCTTGGGCCGTCCCGTAGAGCCCGAGGTGTACATCACATAAGCGAGCGAGTTGGGATGAACTGCGCGATGCAGGTTCGCCGTGCTCTCACGCGAAATCGCATCCCAATCGGAGTCGATGTGAATCACGTTCGCGCCGAAAACTTCGCGGTGCTGGCTTCGGTCTGTGATAATCGTCTTCGGTCTTACGTCAGAGAGCATGGTGGCCAGCCGCTCATCCGGCAATCTCGGATCCAGCGGAACGTAGGCGCCTCCAGCTTTCAAGACCGCCAGCAGCGCGACCACCATCTCCGCACCTCGGTTCAGGCATAAGCCAACCGGCACTTCCGATTCCACTCCGTGCCGCGCCAGATAATGAGCCAGCTGATT
The DNA here is from genome assembly GCA_963708335.1 of uncultured Acidobacteriaceae bacterium. Lineage (GTDB taxonomy): Bacteria > Acidobacteriota > Terriglobia > Terriglobales > Acidobacteriaceae > Sulfotelmatobacter. The sequence continues at coordinate 2,896,012 of OY970205.1, forward strand.
GGCGCGCTCGTTGAGCTCGCGATACGTGAGCTGCAGGCTCTGAGTCGCGACGGCAACAACCTCCGGAGAGCGCATGGCTTGCGATTCGAACAATTGGTGAATGGGAGCGTCCGGATAGCTCTGCTCAGTACGGTTCCATTCAACTACGATCCGGCGCTCGTCTTCCGCACTCAGCACCGGCAATTCCGACAAGCGAACATCCGCATCCGCCACTCCGTGTTCCAGCAATCGATGCCAGTCCGCCGCCATCCGAACCATCGTTTCGCGATCGAACAGGTCCGTGCTGTAGTGGAAGCGCGCCAGCACTTCGTCGGTGCGCTCATCCAACTCCAAATAAAGGTCATACTTGGTCGCGCCCGTATCGACGTCCATCTGGGTAAGGCGCCATGCAGGATCAACCTCCGGCATGGGAGGCTCGAGCGAAAACAGCGCCTGAAACAATGGATTGCGGCTGGGATCGCGCGTGATTTTTAGTTCGCGCACGAGATAATCGAATGGCACGCGGTCGTGATCGAGCGCGTCGATGGTCCAATTGCGAGCACGCTTGACCAGGCTGCGAAAATTCGGATCGCCCGAAAGATCCGCGGGCACCACCACCGTATTCAGGAAATATCCGAGTAGCGCGGTGGATTCCGGACGATTGCGCCCGGCCGTCACGCTTCCAATAGGAATTCGCTCCTCTCCGCAGTGACGATAGAGCAAAGCCGCAAAGCCGGCCAACAGCGCATGAAACAACGACATGCCTTCCCGCCGGCAGAAAGTTCTGAGGTCGGTCGTGAGTTTACTGTTTAGCCGGAAGGGATACATCGATCCACGAAACGTTTGGCTGCGCGGGTGCGGCCGGTCCGTGGCTAAATACACTTCCGGCAGCGGGCCGCTAAGTTTCTCCCGCCAATACTCAATGTCCTTCGCCAGCGCCTCGCGTGTAAACGTTCGGCGCTCCCACGCCGCGTAATCGGGATATTGAATCGCGAGTTCGGGCAGGGGAGAGGGTTCTCCAGCCGAATATGCCTTGTACAATGCCGCCAATTCCGGCAGAAAAACTCGGTAAATGGCCACGCCATCGAAAATAATGTGGCTGAGAGTGAGATAAAGACGGTGTTCTTCGTTCGCCATGCGAACCAGGCGCGTCCGGAAGAGCTGGGCCTTTCCCAAATCAATCGGAATCCGCGCATCGACCGTTGCAATCGCCACCGCAGCCGCGTCCCGCTGCTTTTCGGGAATCGTTCGCAGGTCGATAACGGGAAGCGAAATGGAAAGTTGCTCCGTCACCTCCTGAAATGGCTGACCGTTCACCAACACAAAACACGTGCGCCAGGCTTCATGGCGACGGAGAATTTCGTTGAAGCTACGCTCGAGCGCAGCCACATCCAGCGGACCTGAGTAATGAATGGTTACCGGCTCGTTGTAGAGCGGAATGTCGGGCGCCATCTGCGCATGAACCCAAACTTGCTCCTGCGCATGGGAGAGAGGAATTCGCTCATCCGGTGGCCGACGACCAATCCGCTGACTGTCCGCATGCACTCCGAGTTCGCCACGGAGATATTTCTCCAGCAGTTTCCGTTTCGCGTCCGAGTATTCAGCGGCGCCCATTTTGTTTCGTCCTTAGTTCGCAACACCGGAGGTTCGCGTCGGACCGCTGGGAGTAAACGCAACGGGCAGCGAAGTTAGTCCCCGCAGGCCGAGATTATGTCGCCAGACCAGTGGACCTTGCAAATTCAGCTTCAACTGAGGCAGTCGCCGCAAAATCGTATCGAACGCAATTTGACCTTCCAACCGCGCCAAGGCCGCCCCGAAACAAAAATGCGCCGCCCACCCGAAGGCCAGATGCTGATTGTTTTTTCGCGAGAGGTCCAGAACATCGGGTTCGGGAAAACGCTCCGGATCGCGATTCCCGGCCCCCATCACCGCAATAACGGCCTGACGCTTGCGAATGAATTTTCCTCCGAGTTCAACGTCCGCAGGAGCGAGCCTGGCGGTGTGCTGGCTTGGACTCTCGTAACGCAGCAACTCTTCTACGGCGGAAGGAATGAGAGAAAAATCTGCGCGCAGCCGCTCCAATGCGGCTGGATGCCGCAGCAGGGTCAGCACCCCATTACCAATCAAATTCGTGGTGGTTTCCAGCCCACCGACCATGGTCACAATCAAGTTCGCGATGATCTCTTCTTCCGTCAGTCGGGCGCCATCGATTTCCGCCACCATCATCGCCTGCACCAATCCCTCGCTCTTGTGCAGACGCTGTTCTTGCATCGCAGACCGGAAGTAGGAACAAAGATTTTCCACGCTGCGCAAAACTCGCGGAAAGCGATCGGGATTGTGCTGAAAATTGCCCAGCATCTCCGCAAAGTCCTGGGACCACTCCTTCAGTTGTGCGTGATCTTTAGCGGGCACGCCCAGCAACTCGCAAGTCACGATTGCGGGGGCTGGACCGGCAAAGTCGGCGATCACGTCCATCGATCCCGTGGGAACAAAAACATCCAGCAGCGTGTTCATCACTTCCTGGATGTGCGAGCGCAATTGTTCCACGCGACGTGGGGTGAACGCGGCAGATGCCAGCGCGCGCAGACGCGTGTGATCGGGAGGATCCAGGAACAACATTTGCCGCACCATGACCTCGGCAATCGGGTTGAGCGCCGACAGGTTCAGCGCGCTCAGTTGCTCGGGTGTAGGCGTGCGACTCGCGGAAAAATGGTGCAGCACATGCACGACATCGGAGTAGCGAGTGACGACCCACGCGTGCAAAAAAGGATCCCAATGCACGGGATCGTGGCTCCGCAGTTTGTGATACAGAGGATAAGGATTGGCCAGCACCTCCGGATCGAGCAACTGGTAAAGACTGAGCGCTCGATTTTCGGCGGGTTGCACCGACGGTGGCACGCTGGCCGCGGTCATGCTGGTATTCCGGGAGAAGATTCGAGGAGGCGCTGGGCTTCCTCGTCGGTCATGGTCTGCAACTTCGCATAAATCAAGCGCTCGATCTCCGAGGAGATTTCCGCAATGGTGGGATGATCGAAAAGACCTCTTAGTGCGAGTTCCACTCCGAACCTCTGCTGCACTTTAGCGATCAACTGTGCGCCCATTAACGAGTGTCCACCGAGATTGAAGAAGTTATCGTTTCTTCCCACTCGGGAGACCTTTAGAAGCCTGGCTAAGAAGCTGGCCAGCCATTGTTCTACTTCCGATTGCGGCGCTTCGAAGTGCTCGTCGTCGAGTTGGTTGTCCGCCGTGGGTTTCGGAAGCGCGGCACGATCGACTTTTCCATGCGCCGTCATCGGTAGCGCCGGCAGAGCTACGAAGGAAGCCGGAACCATGTAATCCGGAAGATGTTCGCCCAGAAATGTGCGCAGCTCCGCCACGTCGGGGCGCCCTTCAGACGCCGCTACCACGTACGCCACCAGCTTGTTTTCTTCCTCACCATTGGAATATGCCGCGACGTAGCTGGTTCGTATCGCCGCATGCCGGTCGAGCACCGCCGTGATTTCACCCGGCTCGATGCGATACCCGCGGATCTTGATCTGCTCGTCCATCCGTCCCATGAATTCGATTTGACCGTCGGAACGCATGCGAACCAGATCGCCGGTGCGGTAAAGACGCCCAGCAGGCTGCTTACTGAATGGATCGGCAATGAATTTCTGGGCTGTTAGTTCGGGGCGATTTAAGTATCCACGTCCAACCCCAGCGCCGCCGATCAGCAATTCTCCAGCAGTGCCGCTCTCGACCAGATTCATTTGCTCGTCCACGATATAAACTTCAGCGTTGTCGATCGCACGCCCAATCGACGGAGATCCTTCTGACTCGCCGTTCGCGCAAATCTCCCCAGAAATTGCCACCACTGTGCACTCAGTTGGGCCGTAGTTGTTCACCAGCACAAAAGGCAGGTCGGGCGGTGGATAGCGGCGAAGTGTGTCAGCGCCCGTCAGCAAAAATCGCAGAGCGGTTTCGGCAGGCCACGAAAGATTCACCATCGCCTCAGCCACAGCGGTTGGCAGAAACGTAATCGTGATGCCCTTCTCGACGATCCAGTCACGTAGTCGCTCGGGTGCCGGGCGAATGGACTCATCTACAATGTGAATCGTCGCGCCCACGGTCAGGTACGGCCACATCTCCCAAACCGCTGCATCAAAGCCCGGGCTGGCCTGCAATGTTGCCCGGTCGGCTCCGGTAACGTGAAACGCGCGCTGGTGCCACTGCACCAGGTTCATCAAATTCGCGTGCGTAATCTGCACGCCTTTGGGACGGCCCGTTGAACCCGACGTGAAAATTACATACGCCGTATTCTCAGGAGTGATCTGCGGTTTGGTTGAGCCTTGTAGAACCCCAACCTCCGCATCCTCGCCATCCAATAGAAGCGTCTGCCAATTTCCCGACGGCAGTTTCTTGGCCACCGAAGAATGGGTCACTACTACCGGCGCAGCGCAATCCTCCAACAGCATCGCGATCCGCGTCGGCGGATAACCGGGGTCCAGCGGTACATACGTTCCCCCGGCCATCAACACAGCGAGTGCCGCGATGGCCAACTCGGGAGAGCGCTCCAGAAAAAGCGCGACGGGAACTTCGCTTTGGACCCCGAGCGAAACCAGGCGTCGGGCGAGCCGATCGGCGCGGCTATTCAGATCCCCATACGTCAATTGCTGATCGCCAACGATGGCAACCGCGTGGGGCGCCGCATTAGCCTGCATGGCTACTAATTCATGAACGAACATATCGCCAACTAGAAAACGGAATTGTTCAACACAACGTCCAATCGTTCTCTTACATGCCCGCTAAGCGGGCTGCTTTCCGTCAATCACCCGCTGCAGCAAATTCTGCAATTCTGTGGAGGACAAGCCGTCCAATTGCGCCAGCAAAGTTTCGCGGCTGACGCTTGGAGTCCGTGGACGCCGCTGCAAAATTGGAGTACGCGCCTTCAGCCCCATGGCCTCCGCTTTCTGGACTTCCATCGCCAGCTGGGCAATGGTCGGCGCTTCAAACACGCTCCGCACCGGCAACTCCACGTCGAAAATCCGCCGGATTCGCGCCGTCACCTGCAACACCAGCAACGAATGTCCTCCGAGTTCGAAAAAGTTTTGCTCGATTCCCACCTTTTCCACTTCCAGCAACTCTTTCCAGACCTCGGCCAGCTTTGCCTCAACCTCATTTCGTGGAGCCGCCAACTCCTCCTGATCCAGCAGCGGCTTCGCGCCACTTCCCGTTAATGCCGGGCGATTCACTTTTCCGCTCGGCAACAAAGGCAGCGCCTCCACCTGCCAATAACTCGCCGGCACCATGTGCTCCGGAAGTTTTGTTCGTAGGTAACGCCGCAGTTCTCCGGCCGAAGGCGCCTTTTCGAGGTCCCGCATGACCAGATACGCCGCCAGCTTCTGCTGTTCGCCCTCTCCGTTGATTATCACTACCGCTTCGCGCACGACGGGGTGGGTGCTCAGCACCGACCCGATTTCTCCCAACTCAATCCGCAGCCCGCGCAGCTTGACCTGGCTATCGACTCTGCCCAGATATTCGATCTCGCCGTTCCACCGAAAGCGTCCTACGTCTCCGGTGCGATACAAACGCGGCGACCGATCCGGCGCCAGCCAATTGCTGACAAAACGTTCCGCCGTTAACTCGGGGCGGTTCAGGTATCCCCGCGCCAGGTTATCGCCGCCGACAAAAATCTGTCCGCGCATCCCAATCGGCACGGGATCTCCATACTCATCCACCAGGTAGATTTGCGTATTGCTGATAGGCTTTCCGATCGCGACTGAGGAAGCCAGTTCCTCTTTCGCAACCTCGTGGCATGTCACGTCAGCGGCCACTTCCGACGAACCATAAATATTTAACAACGTCGCATCCGGAAACGATTCGCGAAAACGCTTTGCCAGATCAACTGGAAGAACCTCGCCGCTGCACGTCCAGAGCTTAAGATCTGGTACGCGGCGCTGCAGGTTCGCAGCTCGATCGAGAAGCGTCCGCAACAAGGAAGGAACCAGCACGATGCGGGTCACGTGTTCGCGCGCCAGTAGTTGCAGCATCTCTTTCGGGTCGCGCGCCGTTTCATGCGGAATAATCACGTTCGGAACGCCCGCCAGCAACGGACCAAAAATTTCCCAAATGGAATCGACAAACCCCAGGTTCGTTTTCTGACAACAAACTTCTCCTGCTTTGAACGGATAAGTTCTCCACATCCAGGAGAAGCGATTCATCGATGCGCGATGCGTTCCCTCCACGCCCTTTGGGGTTCCGGTGGAACCGGAAGTGTAAATCACGTAAGCGCGCTCGCTGCTGCCAACCGATCGCGAAGGATTGATTGTGGGCTTGCCGACCGCGCCATCGCCATCTTCGTCGCAAAACACGACATTCCGGACATTCTCCGGCAAAAGATTCTCCAGTGAAGATCGCGTCACCACGCTCAACAGGGAAGCGTCTTCCACCAGGAATTTCAAGCGCTCCGCCGGATATGCGGGGTCGAGCGGCACATAGGCCGCGCCGGTTTTAAGCACGCCCAAGAGCGCCAGCACCATTTCCGCCGAACGTTCCAGACAGACTCCGACCAGCGAACCCGCTCCCACTCCCTTCTCGATAAACCGGTGCGCTAACCGGTTGGCCTTGTCGTTCAGTTGGCGGTAACTCCAGTTTTTGCCTGCAAACAGCAGCGCGGTCGCATCCGGTGTGCGCTCCACCTGACGTTCGAACGCGCTTGGGATAGTCAAATCTTTCGGATAATCGGCGGCGGTGCGGTTCCACTGCACCACGGCTTGCTCCCGCTCTTCGGGACTCATCAGCGGAATTTTTGCCACCGCCACATCCGGATTCTCAACGATCCCATTCAGCAGCCTTTCAAAATGCTGCAACATCCGCTGCATCGTCGACGGCTCAAACAAGTCGGTGTTGTATTCGAATTGGCAGTGCAGATCGCCCGCCTCCCACATCACGACGGAAATATCGAATTTCGCGATGCCAGCCTCAAATGGCATCTCGTGGACGGTCAGGCCCGGAATCTCAAAAACTTGCTGGGGAATATTCTGGAAAGTAAACAGCACCTGGAACAGCGGATGGGTGTCGAGCGAACGTTGTGGAACTAACTCCTCGACCAGTTTCTCGAAGGGCAGATCCTGGTGCGCATAGGCCTCCAGCGCGAACGACCGCACTTGGCGAATTACATCGCGAAAAGTCAGGTTCGCCGAAAAATCCCCGCGAAAAATTAAAGTGTTCACAAACAGGCCAATCATGTTTTCCAGATCGACGTCGTTTCGGCCGGCGATGGGAGTTCCGATCAGGATGCTTTCCTGGTTCGAGTAGCGCCAGAGCAAGGACTGAAATGCGGCCATCGCTACCATAAACAGCGTGGAGCCCTCGGTCTGGGCGAGCGCCTTCAGCCTTGCCAGGGTTTCGGCGGGCACATTTAATTCTTCGGTTGCGCCGTGCCAGCCGGCGGTTGCCGGACGCGCATGATCGAGCGGCAACTCCAGCAGCGGCTGTGCTCCCGCCAGCTTGCGCTTCCAGAATTCAATTTCCCCAGAGAGCACGTCGCCGCTCATGTACTCCCGTTGCCACTGTGCGTACTCGGTGTATTGCAACCGAAGCTCTGGAAGGTTCGGCACTTCGCCTTTGGCGATAGCCGCGTAGGCCGTCGTCACTTCGCGGAATAACAACGCGATCGACCAGCCGTCCGCGATAATGTGATGCATTGTCAGTACGAGGAAATGTTTTTCCAGCTCCAGGCGCACCAGAACCGGCCGGATCAATGGTCCTTCCTTCAGATCAAAGGGCTTTCGGCCTTCCTCTGCGGCAATGCGCAGGGCCTCTGTCTCGCGCTCACTCTCTGGAAAGTCCCCCACGTCGAAGATCGGAATCTCTAGTTCAACCTCCGACAAGACGATTTGTCTGCCTTCGCCCTCAACAGAATCAAATACAGTTCGCAAAGCGGCGTGCCGCTCGATCACGAGGTGGAACGCCCGAGTCAGGTTATCCACATCCAATGGACCCACAATGCGGAACGCGCGAGGAAGGTTGTACGCGGTCGTCCCTGGGTCAAGTTGATCGAGAAACCACAGTCTCTGCTGGGCGAACGAGGCTGGGAACACGGCTTGGCTCATCTTGTTCGGTCCTTCGAAGGGGATGGCGAATCAGGAGAGGACGACATTGACTGGGCTGCGCGTCAACCAGGAGGACCTGGATCCTGTGGCAAACAGCCCTTCAATGCGCCACCGACTCACCTCTCAGCACATTGTTTGATCGTTGCCAACCTGATCTTGGTTCCGGATTCTGGCTAACATGCTGTTCCTCGTATTCCACCTTACGAGCTACTACTCAACTTGAGGAGGCCAGAGATCAGTAGCGTCACGACTATGATCTAGACCGCGACAGAGGAATATAGGTATTTCACTGTATACCGCTTCGCACCGTTTTTGCCATCTTATATGCGTTCGCCGAGAGGGAGCGGATCAGGCGATGGGACACGCGTACATTGTCCTATTCGCCAATCGGCTTCAAGTATATAATGGGCAAAATTTTGGCTCAGGCGGCTGTTCTGGCCGAGTCCTCCTGAGTTCTGGCCTAGGCCAGGCAATTTCTCCCTCTCAAGATGTGGGTGTAGTTCAGGATCACAGATGTCACTATCGTCAGTTGTCCCAAGGGTTCGCGCCTCTTGCCCCCGGCTTGGCTTATCTCGCGCTACCCTCGCCGCATATTGTCCCGAATCAAGGCTTTCTCTGTGCTCGTCTGCTCCAGGCGGCTCTTTCCCCGTTAAGTCGGCAGCCTGCGAATGGGAATGAAACCAATGTTTTACGGAAGCCAATCTCTCGGGACCGATGACGCGCAGGATAAGGGTCGCCTTGCCGATTTGCTGGCCCAGGCAAGTCCGACCATTTACTCCGCATCCTTGGCGCAGCAACGATTATGGTTTCTGCAACAACTGCAAGGCAGGAGCAGCGCCTACAACGTTCACCTGGGATTGTGGCTGCGAGGTTCTCTCCATCTCACCGCATTAGAGGCCAGCGTTCGGGCGTTGGTGAACCGGCATGACAGTTTGCGCACGTCATTCCGACTGGATCGGGACAAGCTTCAGCAGGTCGTGGAGAGCGAGAGCCTCTCCAATTTCCGAATTACGATCACCGATGTGAGCGGCGCGGCAGATCCGGTCGCGGAAGCCTATCAACTTGCGCGGCGCGAAGTTGAGACGCCATTCGACTTGAGCAAGCCGCCGCTGTTTCGAGTACGCCTGTTCCGCGCTACGCCGCTCGACCATGTTTTTCTCTGTACGATGCACCACATCATTACCGACGCCTGGTCGGTGAAGATTTTTGCGCGCGAATTGGAATCGCTCTACGCTGCCTTTTCCAAGGGCCAATCGCCTGCACTGCCTCCGCTACCGATTCGCTACGGAGACTTTGCCGAATGGCAATTGGAGTGGTTCCATACGGAGCGCGTTCAGCAACAGCTGTCCTACTGGAAAAACAAGCTTGAGGGCTCGCCCACCCTACTCGATCTGCCCACGGATGCTCCCCGCCCTGCGGAACAAACTTTCGCAGGTGCGGTTCAGTCCGCACCCATCTCCGCCGACATCATCAAGGGAATCAAGAAGGCCGCAATTCATTGCGAGGCTACGGCCTTTATGGTGCAGTTGGCCGCATTCAAGGTCCTGCTTCACCGCTACGTCAAACAAAGCGACCTGGTCGTGGGAATCCCAGTCGCAGGCCGCAACCAGGTAGAAACAGAGGGATTGATCGGATTCTTTGTCAACACCCTTGTATTACGCGATGATCTTTCCGGAAATCCGCGTTTCGCGGACGTTGTCGCCCAGGTGAGAGAAACCATTCTGGGCGCATTCTCGAATGCTGACGTCCCGTTTGAAAAAATAGTTGAGGTTCTTCAGCCGGAACGCAACCTCGGTTTCAATCCGATCTTTCAGGTCATGTTCGCCACGCTTCAAGCCGCGGTTCGTTCGCACGAGTTTGGCGACTTGACAGCTTATCCTTACGTGGTTGGAGCGGAAACTTCGATCTTCGATCTCAGCCTGACGCTCATTGAGGACATCGATCAGCAATGGTGGGCGCAGATCGAATACAACACGAATCTGTTCAGTCACGAACGCATTCGGCGCATGCTGAGCGATTACACGTCGCTCCTCGAAAGCATTGTCGCTGTTCCCGACGCGCGCATCCTGGCACTGCCGGTGCCTAGTTTCCCCCCTGCAGATCTCTCAGATTTCGTGTCCATAGATGGCCCCGCTCAAGGAAAGAAAAATATCAAGGGGCCAGCGTTTGCAAATGAGAAGACTTCGGGCCATCCGCACGAGCCGATCGACCGAGAGCAGAAATTTCTGGTCGAGATCTGGAAGCACGTGATCGGCATCTCTGAAGTCGGTATTCGCGACAGCTTCTTCGATGTTGGCGGCCATTCGCTTATGGCCGCGCGCCTGGTGGCTCACATTCACGAGATTACGGGCAAACAGATTCCCGTGTCGGCGATTTTCCGCGCACCCACGATTGAAGCCTTCGCTCCCCTGCTGCGCGAGGATATCGTCCCTCAATCGGACCCGCTTCTGATGAGGCTGCAAGAGGGCGACGACAGATTTGCTTTCTTTGCAATCGCGGCTCCCGGCGTCGATACCTTTGGTTGGGCGTCGTTGGCTCGGCACCTTGGCAGGGATCAGTCCGTGTATAAGGTGCAAGGCTCGGGAGCGCCGGTACTGGACCGCCCATTCACCAAACAGGAGTTACAGACGCTCGCTCAGGAATACATTGCTGCGCTACGATCGGTACAGCCGAATGGGCCTTACTGTCTGGGCGGAATGTGCGAGGGAGCTTTCATTGCCCAAGAGATGATTCTTGAGCTCGAATCGCAAGGCGAACAGGTCGGCTGCTTCGCCATCTTCGACACTTGGGTCCTCGAGAACTCGCAAATTCGCACCCTGTGGGCGATAGATTACTATCGCCACAGATTGCAATTCTTCCGCCGGCTGCTATGGCCGGAAAGGATTGCGGCCATGAAGCGCTTTGGCCAGCGACTGTTGCTCGCTGGGACGCAGGGGGATTCACTGACCACCCAGTGGGGCCGAGCCTACTGGCCTGGCGGAGATTTTCTGGAGCCTCGTTTCCGCGCTCCGCTCCTGCTGTTCAAGCGCGCGCGGCAGCCTTATTACTATGTGCGCGATCGCAAAATGGGCTGGGGCAATCGTTCCAGCGGCGGCGTCGAAATCTGCGAACTGGATTGCGGGCACGAAGAATTTTTGCGGCAACCCCAGGTTGGCATCGTCGGACAACTGCTCGCCAACAAACTGCAGGAACTCAGAGATCTCGAAACCCAGACGCCGCAGGCTCCGGCTTCGCAGACCGTCTATTCCATGCAATCCATGCCGAAGACTTTGGAAGCACATTGAATAAAGGGGAACCAGGGATCACCGAGCGCGTCGAAGGAGCGTTGGATGCATCCGTGGCGCGCTCCGTTATGGCGCGGCCGCCGGCGGCGGCCATTCGCGATCACGACCGTTCTATTCGAGTCATTCGCCCGCCCGCTTTCTCTCTCGGCACAATCTTCAACGGTCTCTGGAATCTCGCCCGCTATTCCGACCTGCTCTGGGTGCTGAGCCGCTTCCGCCTCAAAGTTCGCTACAAGCAATCCATTCTTGGATGGCTTTGGGCTATCTTTCAGCCTCTCGCTTTGATGGTCATCTACACGATCGTATTCACTCGCGTGACCACCGTGACGACCGGAGGCATTCCGTACCCGCTGTTTGTTTTGTGCGCTCTGCTGCCATGGATTTTCTTTTCCAGTTCGATTTCAAACGCTGTGCACGGCCTGGTTTTGTACCCGAATCTGCTCACCAAAATGTATTTTCCGCGCGAGATCATTCCACTCTCTTATCTCGCCGCCGGCTGCGCTGACTTTCTCATGGGCTGCTTGATTCTCGCTGTCTTCATGGTCTACTACCGGGTTTCGCCGACCTGGAATGTGCTCTACGCGATCCCGATCGTAGTTGTGCTGGCAGGCTTCGCCGCTGCCGTCGCGCTTTTGTTCTCGGCCACTCACGTTCGCTTTCGCGATATCGGCCTCGCCCTTCCGCTCTTACTGCAGGTGTGGATGTTTACTATTCCGGTGGTCTACTCGCTTCAATCCGTGCCGGTGCGCTACCGGAAACTTTATTTGCTCGATCCGGTCTCCGGTTTGATCGAGAATTTCCGCACCGTATTACTCCGCGGCGACCGGCCCGACATCGGTAGCCTTGCCCTTTCCGCGGCAATTGCATTTGCGTGTCTGGCCATCGCGTATGCTTACTTCAAATCTTCTGAAGCCACGATGGCCGACGTCATCTGAACTGCAAGTTCGGCGTTGAGCATGATCGACATAAAGTTAGATCGAGTCTCGAAGCAGTACAAACTCCGAAGCTCTGGCAATGCGCCGAAGAGCTGGCATTCGGCTTTTGCCAGCAGGCGCTCGACGCCTATGTGGGCGCTTCGCGACGTCAGTTTTCAGGTAGAGCAAGGCGAGGCTCTCGGCATCGTCGGGCACAACGGCGCCGGCAAGACCACCATCCTCAGAATCCTTTCCAGCATCACCACTCCCACCCGCGGCGAGGTTACGGTTCGCGGAAGATTGGCTGCGCTGGTGGAAGTCGGATCCGGCTTTCATCCTGAACTTACCGGCCGCGAGAACATCGACCTGCACGGCGCAATGCTCGGCATGCGCAGCTCCGAGATCCGGCGAAAACTCGACAGCATTATCGACTTCGCCGGCGTGGACCAATACATCGATGTGCCCGTCAAGCGATACTCCTCTGGAATGTACGTGCGCCTGGGCTTCTCCATCGCGGCCCACCTTGATCCCGACATTCTCTTGCTCGACGAAGTTCTGGCCGTCGGCGACTTTGCATTTCAGACCAAATGCCTCGATCGCATTGCCGAATTGCGGCGCGCCGGCCGCACTATCATCTTCATCTCGCACGACCTGGCTGCTGTGTATCGACTCTGCGACCGCGCACTCCTGCTTCACCATGGCTGCATTGCGGCAGAAGGACCGCCCCGCCAGGTGATCGACCAGTATCAGCAAATGACGTTTGCCGCCGATCCCGATTCCGCTGGCCTGCCCGAACACGCATCCGTCGGGCAATGCACCGGCATCTCTTTTTTGACCCCTGACTCTTCCTCTGGCGTTCGCACCGGGCATCCCATGGTGGCTTGCCTCGGCTACCGCATACGGCAGGCTCTTCCGGGTGTCGTGTTTCGAGTTTCCCTCTACTGGCCCAGCGGATATTTATGCGCGCAGCTCACCACGGATTCGTCGCAGGGCGGCGTTCACCTCGACCCCGGAGAGGGCGTCGTCGAGTTCCAATGCCCCGTGCTGCCGGTCGTCCCTGGTCTTTACCGCGTGGACCTTTCCATCGAGTCCAACGGGCAGGAAATCGATCTCCGCCAACGCTGTGCAACCCTCAACGTTGGACCAGGCAAGCAGGCTTCCGGCGATTTCTACATCGAGAACTCGTGGAAATTAGTCGAGGGCGGCGCCCCTGGCGAAACCGTCCGCCATTAATTGCAGTCCGAGAAGCAAGCCGGTGAAAAAGAAAAAGGGCCGGAGGTCATGCCCCGGCCCTTCTTTGAACGATTCGTTACGAGTTCAGTAATGCGGCAACCACGTACCATTCAAGGCCGCTAATACCAGTGTTCCAGCGTAGTTATTATCCACCGTTGCCGATGTGGTGAACGTCATCCCATATCGCCAACTGGCCGGAGCCTCGGGGTGCACGCCGACCAGAATCACCCATCCGATTCCAGATTTGCCTTCGGCGATCGCCGGCGTTCCGTCTGGATATTTCGCCACGATGCTGCCCCAGTGACTGAACTGCGGGCCGTCCTGCCAGTACTGATCCATCGTACCGGAGCTGGGGGTGTAAATCAGCACCGATTCCTTGCCAATCCCCAAGCCTTTATCGGCATAAACATTGAACCAGACGCCATTCGTCAAGTTCAGGCCGTTGTAGATGGAATAGCCGCCAAAAAATCCGCCCGCGCAAATGCCCAGGTAGTGCAATCCACCGCTGATGATAGCGTTGTGAACGTTGGTCGTGGCTGTCCTGCTTAGGTTGTTACCAATCGTGATCGAGTTGCCTCCCGGTACGATGAACAACTTGAAGGACCGCAATGTGGTTTCGCTCATGGAATTGAGCTGCGCCGAGTTCACCGTCGAATACCTCAGCCCCTTGGAAGACAGGATGGTTTCGACCGCCGATACATCGCTCGCAATGGTTCCAGTTCCGTTAAAAAGCAGGACCGGCACGGCTGTCGTCGTGTTCGCAACCGGAGTTGCTGCCCCGCTCGACGTTGAGTCGGTAGCGGCGGTACCGGTCGATCCGCTCGTTGATGCGGTGGTTGTGGATCCACTCGTTGTAGATCCGGTCGTCGTTGCGGTTGTTGTAGTCGATGTAGTTGTTGCCGAGCCGCTCGTTGTCGCCCCAGTTGTTGTCGAGCCCGACGGTGTCGAGGTAGTAGATCCCGAACCCGTTGGCGTCGAAGTAGGCAAGGGCACCGGCCCCGCCTTGGCGGGAGTTCCCATCGTAGAGCCGGGTGTGCCGCATGCGGTAAAAATCATTGGGACAACAGCGATCAGCCCGAAAACTATCGCTCGTTGCAATTTATTTGCAGAAAGGGGAAATGAAACCACGGAGACCTCCTAAATCTTATTTTGGGTTGCAGGGAAAAACGAAAAAACCAACCACTTCGGCGAAGACTTCTGGGATGCCGCTAACTTGAATACACCAAAGGTTCTGCTTGGATTTTTAGATTCTATGCAGGAAAGAAAAAAAGGAAAGTCACATTAGTACACTGCCAATACTCAGAAGTACATAGAACCCACCGTCCGACTAGACAGCGCCTCGGTGGCCAAGAACGGAGTTCGGGCTCTCTGGGCGGAATGGAACCAGACTACAGCTCGGTCTTGCGTCCAACCGCCTTTTCTATGAACTTCCTGGCTTCTTCAACCGAAAGCTTGCTGAGTTCAAGTAGAAGTGCCTCTCGCGTGGCCTCCGAAGTGCGGGCAGGCTGGCGACGTTGCAGGATGGGCGTCCGGGCCTTCCGCCCCGTCGCTCGGGCATTCTCCAACTCCACTGCCAATGCTGCAATGGTTGGCGCCTCAAACACATTCTTTACCGGCAATTCCACTTCAAAAGCGCGCCGGATCCGGGCCGTCACCTGCAGCGCCAACAGTGAATGACCACCCAACTCGAAGAAATTTTGCTCGATTCCCACCTGTTCAATCTGCAACAGCTCTTTCCAAATCTCAGCCAGCTTCGCCTCGGTCTCATTCCGCGGATCCACGAGTTCGGCTTCTTCCCGCAATCCGATGGCGAGCGAGGACGCCAGAGCTCCCCGGTTTACCTTCCCGCTGGGCAGCAGCGGCAATCGTTCCACGCGCCAGTACCCGGCCGGAACCATGTGCTCGGGCAACTTGGTTCGCAAATAACGGCGAAGTTCCCCGGCCGATGGCGCCGCCTTTGCATCCGTCACGACCACATAGGCGGATAACCTTTGCTGTTCGCCCTCCCCAGCCACGATCACCACGGCTTCCTGAATGTTCGCGTGGGAAACCAGCACCGACTCGATTTCTCCCAATTCAATGCGCAAGCCGCGCAGCTTGACCTGGTTGTCCACTCGGCCTAAGTAGTCGATATCGCCATTGGCACGGAAGCGGCCCAGGTCCCCGGTTCGGTATAGCCTTGAATTTTTGTCCCCAAGTAGAGGATGCGCGACAAACCGCTCCGCCGTGAGCTCCGGACGGTTCAAATATCCGCGCGCCAGGCCGTCGCCGCCAATGTAAACCTCTCCCGTGATGTTTACCGGAACGGGGTTCTGATTCGAATCCAGAATGTAAATCGAAGTGTTGTCGATGGGGCGGCCGACGGGAATCGCGCTTTCCTCCCGCCCGGTCACGCGATACACCGTCGACCAGATCGTCGTCTCAGTCGGGCCATACACATTCCACACGGACTTGGCGCGAGCGGTGAGTTCTTTGGCGAGTTCCGGCGGGAGCGCCTCCCCACCACAAAGAATCTTCAGGTTAGGGGAGCTTTGCCAGCCAGCGCCAAGCAGCAGCCGCCACGTAGCGGGCGTGGCCTGCATAAACGTAATCCTCTTCTCGCTCAACAAATCTCTGAGGCGGTTCCCGTCGATCACCTCTTCCGAACTTGCAATCACTAGCCGCGCCCCCGAAATCAACGGAAGGTACATCTCCAAGCCAGCGATGTCGAATGACAGTGTAGTCACAGCCAGCAACACGTCATCTGACGTTATTCCCGGTTCGCGCTGCATGGAGCGCAGCAGATTCGCGACGCTCCCGTGCTCAATCGGAACTCCTTTCGGCTTTCCGGTCGAGCCCGAGGTGTACATCGCATATGCGAGTGACTCCGGACCAGTCTTCTGGTCGAGCCGTTCTTTACTCTCTTGCGCGATGACGCCCCAATCCGAGTCCAGAAGAATCTGATCGGTCCCGAAAACCGGGCGCTGCAGGCTCCGTTCCGTGACCACAACGCGCGGCTGCGCGTCCGACATCATGAAGCTGATGCGGTCGTCGGGCACTCTCGGATCCAGCGGCACGTAGGCTCCCCCAGCCTTGAGAATGCCTAAAAGTGCGACTACCATTTCAGCGCCGCGATTGAGCGACAAGCCCACAGGAACTTCCGGTCCGACGCCGCGCTTCCTCAAATGCCCGGCCAGTTGATTGGCGCGCTGGTCCAGTTCGCGATAGGTCAGTTCCGTGTCACCCGCGACCACTGCGATGGCGTCGGGCGAGCGCTCCGCTTGCAATTCGAAAAGTTCGTGAATGCACGGCTGCTGGTCCCGGGAGACCTCCGTCGCCGTTCGATTCCATTCCACCAGGACCTGCTCCCGCTCCTTCGCGCTCATCATCGGCAGTTCGCCGCAAAGAAGGTCGGGGTTTTCGAGCGCTCCCAATACCAAACCTTCGAAGTGACCGAGCATTCGCTCGATCGTGGCGTGCTCGAACAGGTCGGTGTTGTATTCGAACTCGCAGTGAAGCTCGCGATCCTCCCACACTTCGGCAGTCAGGTCGAACTTGGCGATGCCCGTCTCGAAGTTAATCTCCTTGATGGTGAGTCCGGAAATTTCGAAGATCTGCTTGGGAATGTTCTGGAAGATGAACATCACCTGGAACAGTGGCGGCCGATCGAGCGCCCGCTGTGGCACCAGTTCCTCGACCAGTTTCTCGAAAGGCACATCCTGGTGCATGTACGCTTCCAGCGAATAGGAGCGCACTCGCCGGATCAGATCGCGAAAGCTCAGGTCGCTTGTGAAGTCAGTGCGGAAGATCAGCGTATTCACGAACAGCCCGACCAGTTCTTCGAGTTCAACGTGGTTGCGCGCCGCAATCGGCGTTCCGACCAGAATGCTTTCCTGCTGCGTGTAGCGCCACAATATGGCCTGAAATGCGGACATCGTCACCATGAAAAGCGTGGCGCTCTCCTTCTGCGCCAGCGCTTTTAGCCTCGTCAGAGTCGCGGCGCTGAAAGTGATTTCCTTTCTCGCGCCATGCCAGGTCTGCATCGCCGGGCGAGAGTGGTCCGTTGGCAGATCGAGCTGTGTCTGCGCTCCGGCGAGCGTGTTCCTCCAGTGCTCGATTTCGTTCTGGAGCACTTCGCCGCTCATGTACTCCCGCTGCCACTGCGCGTACTCGATGTATTGAATCGGAAGTTCGGGAAGCTCGGGTTCCTTGTTCTCCAGAAACGCCGCGTAACTCTTGGTCAGATCGCGGAAGAGGCGCGAAATCGACCAGCCATCGGCGATGATGTGGTGCATCACCAGCACCAACATCCAGGTTTCCGGACCCAGGCGGAGCAGCCTGGCGTGCAGCAGCGGCCCTTCACTTAAGTCAAACGGTTTCGTGCCTTCCTCGGTCGCCATGCGCAGCGCCGCGGCTTCGCGCTCTCCCTGAGGCACGTCACCGAGATCAATGATCGGGATATTTACTTCCCGGCTCGATAACACCACTTGCCGGGCCTCGCCTTCGATCGAGTCAAAAATCGTCCGCAGCGCAGCGTGCCGCTGTACGACAGCCTGAAACGCCCGCGTCAGGACGTCGACCTGAAGCGGGCCGCTGATTCGAAATACACGTGGGATGTTGTAAGCGGCGCTGCCGGGCTCAAACTGATCGAGAAACCAGAGTCTTTCCTGGGCAAACGAAGCGGGAAATGCGGTACGACTCATCGAGTGGGTCCCTTTGCAGGGTTGGGCGCGCTTGCTGCCGAGTACGTTCAAAACCCCAATTTGATGGTCATTGTCTCACAAAATTTGACCTGCGGACGGCTTTCCGCAACACCTACAGCCTCAGCCGCCAGCCGTCTCCCTGCACGCACAGGGCACCGACATATCCATCCCCGGCCGGCACCTCGCGCAGCGTCCAACGCGCGGCTTCCGCGCTGTCTGGGCGGGTCGTAAGCAAAAGGCTCGCCTCTCCCGCTCCCAGAGAAACGTCAAATTGGTGAAGAGGTAGCGATAACCCGGTTCCTTCCGCTTTGATGTACGCTTCCTTACGGGTCCAGCAGCGAAAGAATCCCCGATATCGTTCCGCAGGCGGCAGTGCTGCGAGTTGCTGCTGCTCTTTCCGCGAAAAAAAGCGCCCGGCGATTGCCTCGTGGTCGAAGTTTTCGCGAACCTGCTCCACATCCACGCCCACTTCCCGTCCCCGCGTAAAGGCCAGGAGGGCGACTTCCCCGGAGTGGGAAACGTTGAACTCCACCTGATTTTTATTGCCGGAATTCAACGATGGCTTGCCGGTCTTGGAATAGCGGAACACCAATTCCTTGGGATCGGATTCGGCGTAGCCGGCCAGGATCATCCGCAAGAGCGCCCGTGTCGCGGTGTACCGTTGACGATCTCTCGAGAAATGAAAACGCGCCGCCCGCGTCCGCTCGTCCGCCGACAAAATCGGTTCCCATCTTTGTTCTGCCGGGGCAACCTGCGCAAGCTCGACCCGCCAGACGTGCACTTCGTCCGCGGGGAGCGCGATCGGCGTTTCGAGCTGAAACGCAGCTTCGCTGATATTCAGTGAGTGGTTCACCCTGCCTCAGGTGAAGTAGTTTACTAGCGCGCCGATTCCGCCACCCGGATGTGGGGTTCGACCAGGGCCAGCAACTGATCTTTCAGGAACGGTCCGCTCGCCAGTACCCCCGATAACAACGGATCGCGCCGGTTGGCCGTGAGATCGGTTTTCTCCAGCGTGGCTACAAATCCGCCCGCACTCTTTAACAGCGCCACGCCGGCGACGACGTCCCACTCGTGCTTGCGAGTCAGAGTGAAGGTAGCGTCCGCCCGCCCCGCCGCCACCAGCGCCAGCTTGTAAGCCACCGATCCCACTGTCTGAATGCGAAAGCGGCCATTCTCGAACGGCTTCCACTCGCCCCGTTTGACCTCACTCCGGCTTGCGAGGATCAAGGCTCCGTCGAGTGTGGTGCGCTGGCTGGGGCGCGCGGGTTGTCCGTTGTAGAGCACGCCAGCGTCAAGCGCTCCTAGAAAGGTTTCCTGGGTTGCCGGATTATAAATTCCTCCCGCCACCGGCACCCCCTCTTCTACGCACCCGATCGAAACCGCAAACTCAGGCAATCCCATCACAAACTCGCGGGTGCCGTCCAACGGATCGACAATCCACACGCGCTCTTTGTCCAGCCGGGAAGGATCGTCCGCCGTTTCCTCCGAGAGCCAGCCCTCGCCTTCTCGTAACAAGCTCTCGCGCAACGCCGCGTCCACGGCGCGATCCGCCTCGGTTACGGGGTTATGCCCGATTTTGTATTCGGTTTCAATCGCGCCCGGCGTAAAGCGGGCGAAGATGGTGCGGGCCGCGTCGAGCGCCGCTTCAATGCGTTGCAGAATTTCGGCGTAAGAAGAAGCGCCCATTTTCTCCTGAATCCTATGCGCACAATGCCGTCCGCGTTCCCGTCAATCAAGCCCACAACATTCGCGCGCCGGTGATCAGCAGCAGTGCGCACAGCAGACGGCGCAACCATAGCATGGGCACGCGCGTCGACAGGTGCGAGCCCAGCAGCCCGCCGGGGATTGACCCAATTAACAGCGATGCCACGAGTCCTGGATCTACGTTGCCCAACCGGAAATGCATCAATCCTGTCACACCAGTGAGGATGACGGCATGGATGATGTCGGTCCCCACGTTAACCTTGGGCGGAAAACTGTAGAACAGCAACATCAACATCATAATGATGCTGCCCGAACCAACCGACGTCATTCCCACCAGGAAGCCCGCCACCAGCCCGATCCCGGCCATGCCAATAAAACCCTTGGCCGTTGGTGGCCGATTGGCGATTCGCTCTTCAATCCTTTTCTGCAACAGCAGCAGCGTGGGTATCACGATCAACAGCACGCCCACCGCCGTCTTGATAAAGCTGTTCACTCCGTCGCCGTAAAGCGTGCGGATGTGCATCAGCAGCTTTACTCCCGCGATGGAGCCGGGAATGCTACCTGCCGCCAGCGCGAGCACGACCTTGCGGCGCACCGTACCCTTCTTCAGGTGCCAGAGGCCCGCCGGAATTTTCGTGAAGAAATTGAACAGCGCATCAGAGCCGACCGCCATGATCGCCGGCACTCGCAAACCAAAAATCAGGATCGGCAGCAGCAGGACACCGCCGCCCACTCCCGTCATGCCGATGAGTACGCCCACGACAAAGCCAACCAGAATTTTGGCCGCGATGATTGGCATGATCACTCCACGCTATACTGCTCGACCGTTCACCCCAATAAACCCTTCCCGCTCGAGATGAAGAATGATCTCCTGCGCGGCCTCGCCGGGGGACAACTCGCCGGTATTGATCGTGACTTCCGCGTCCTCGGGAGCCTCGTACGGGTCGGAGATTCCGGTGAATTCCTTCAGGATGCCCGCGCGCGCTTTGGCGTAAAGTCCCTTGCGGTCGCGCTGCTCGCAGACTTCCACCGACGTAGCGATATGCACCAAGATGAATCCGCCATGTGGTTCGATCAATTGGCGCACGTGCTTCCGCGTCGCGTCATACGGCGCAATGGGCGCGCAAATCGCGATGCCGCCGTTCTTCGTAATCTCCGAAGCGACATACCCGATGCGGCGAATATTAATGTCGCGATGCTCCTTCGAAAATCCCAGCTCCGACGAAAGATGTTTGCGCACCAGGTCGCCATCCAGCAACGTCACCGGGCGCCCGCCGACTTCCAGAAACTTGGTCATCAGCACATTCGCAATCGTCGACTTCCCCGAACCCGAAAGCCCGGTGAAGAAAATTGTGACCCCTTGCTTGGCTCGCGGCGGAAAACTTCGCCGCAGTTCCTGCACCACTTCCGGATAGGTGAACCACGCAGGAATGTCGCGGCCTTCATTCAACCGGCCGCGTAATTCCGTGCCCGAGATGTTCAGAACTTTGTCGCCTTTCTTCACTTCGTTGTCCGGAACGTAGCGATCTTGCTCCTCCAAATAGACCATCATGCTGAAGGGAACCATGGTTACGCCGATGTCGGCCTCGTGCTTCTTGAAAACTTCCTGTGCCTCGTAAGGACCGTAAAAGGGCTTGCCATCGGTATCTTTGCCCGGTCCGGCGTGATCGCGGCCGACAATGAAATGAGTGCAACCGTGGTTTTTGCGAATCAACGCGTGCCAGATCGCCTCGCGCGGTCCGCCCATCCGCATGGCCAGCGGCAGCAGCGAGAGCTTCTGGGTCCCCTGAGGATATTTCGAACTCAGCAACTGGTAGCAGCGGACGCGAGTGAAGTAGTCAACGTCTCCCGGCTTGGTCATGCCGACGCTGGGATGAATCAGCAGGTTGGCTTCCACTTGCTTGGCCGCGCGGAACGTGAGTTCCACGTGCGCTCGGTGCATGGGATTGCGCGTTTGAAAGGCAACCACGCGACGCCATCCCAACAGTGCGAATTCTGCTCGCAGTTCCGCCGGTGTCAAGCGTAGCGTCCGGAAGTCATAATGCGAGGGCGCCAGCAGGCCCTCGATCCGGCCGCCAACGTACCAGGGATTCGATTTATTGATCGTGTAATCGGCGCCAGGATGGGCCTTGCTGGTGGTGCCAAAGACCGCTTTGGCTTCGGCGGCGCGATCGGGCTGCCATACTTCCTCCACGTGCAACACGGCAAGCATGACGCCCTCGGCGTCGCGCAGCGCTACTTTACTGCTGCCCGGCGTCAGCTTTTTGGCGAATTCTTCGGTCACATCCAGGGTGATCGGCATGGGCCACAGCACTCCGCTGGCCAGCCGCATCTTGTCGCGCACACCTTCGTAGTCGGCTTTGTTCATAAAGCCGCGCAACGGTGAGAAGCCTCCGCTCATCAGCAATTCAAGATCGCAAATCTGTCGCGCCGTCAGATCCCACGACGGCCACTCCCGCGAGTGGGCTTTCAGTTCGCTGGCTTTTTCTGTCGTTGCCAGAAGATTAATCAGTTCGCCGCCGTGCGGCGCGATCAAATGACTGGTCGAAGCGGACAATTGCGTGAACCTCCACGGTTCTTTGATTTTGAATTGCGTATGTAGATTCGGCGCATCGTAGAAGGAATCAACTTAATTCCGTTGCAATAGTCATGCCGTCAGATTGTATAGTAAATTGATAAGGATAAAGGTGAAGCCTTGCTTTCGACTCCATTCTGTCGCTTTACTGTTGCAACTTTTTGCGTAGTCTGGAACCGAAAGTAGTGCTCCGCCCGAAAACTCACTAACCCGAAGCGCACCACACAACAAAAAAGATACCGGATTTCAGATGGCAGATTAGCGCCTGGCGGTTGTCAGCGAGTTAGACGGGTCTCTCGAATGCGACTCGGCTGCCAAGAGCACCGCCGCGGGGGTAGTGTTTCGTCTTATGCGGAAACAGCGTCTTAGGTGGAGACGGTCTTATGTGGGGGCAGCGTCTAATATGGAGGCAGGTCTTATGTGGGGACAGCCGCCCTCGGCTGTCCGGCGAGCGAAGCTCGCCTTTCGCTGCCTCCAAGCATTCGCCTCAGGTACACTATCCCTACCCATCCCATGATTAACGGCAAGCGTATCGCGGTGGTCATGCCCGCCTACAACGCGCAGAAGACTCTTGAGGCGACTGTCGGAGAATTGCCCGACCTCGTGGACATCCGCATCCTGGTGGACGACAGTAGCTCCGATCAGACCGTCGAGTTGGCCCACCGGCTCGGTTTGTACGTCTTCCAGCACGACCGCAACTACGGCTACGGACGCAACCAGCAAACCTGTTATCGCGAGGCTCTAGCCGCTGGCGCCGACGTCATCATTATGGTTCATCCCGACTACCAGTACACTCCACTGCTGACCACCGCCATGGCGAGCATGGTGGCCTATGACGTATACGATGTTGTGCTGGGGTCCCGCATCATTGGCGGCCGCGCCTTGCTCGGTGGCATGCCTGTTTACAAATACATCGCCAACCGCTTTCTTACCGCATTTGAAAACGTCTTTCTGGGAGTCAAGCTCTCCGAGTATCACACCGGGTACCGCGCCTTCAGCCGCAAAGTGCTCACCGAGTTGCCCCTGCTGGAAAATTCCGACGACTTCGTGTTCGATAACCAGATGCTCGCTCAGTGCGTGCACTTCGGTTTTCGCATCGGCGAAGTTTCTTGCCCGACCAAATATTTCGAAGGAGCTTCGTCCATCAACTTTCGCCGCAGCGTGAAGTACGGATTCGGCGTGCTGGCCACCACCTTACAGTTCGCTCTGCAAAGATTTGGACTGGCGCATTTGCCGCGTTTCAGCGATCAAGGCCGAAAGTTGGAGATGGGCCGAGATCCCTATTACGCCGCTCGCTCCGAGACCGCCCGCCCGGTGTAGCCAGCCTAGCTGAGTACTCGCGAAGCTATGATTGCTGTCAGTTTGTTAAGGGACCATGTGGGGACGACCGCGGACATGTGGGGACAGCCGCCCTCGGCTGTCCAGGGCCAGCAAAGCTCGCCAGCGCGTTTGGCCTCCGATGCGTCGGATGTCGGACCCCGGACAGCCAGCGGCAGCTGTCCTATGTGACTGCCAAACCCTTAAATGTCCGAATCCCCCAACCCGCCAACCGCCAAATTAACCACCCGCGATTCTTCCACCACGAAACCGGCGCTGCTCGCCGCTCTCACCGCGATTGCCCTCGTCGTCATGGGTTATCATCCCGGTCTCGAGGACGACGCCTTTTACCTTGCCGCCATCAAAAGAAATCTGAATCCCGCTCTATTCCCTCACGATTCGGAATTCTTCCGGCTGCAGTTCCAGGCCACCATCTTCGACAAGCTCATCGCACTTTCGGTTCGCCTTACTCATCTGCCGCTCTCGTGGATTGTTCTGCTGTGGCAGGTTGCCGCCATATTTTTGTTGTTGCACGGCGCGTGGCGCATCAGCCGTCGATGTTTCAGCGAGCCCGCTGAGCAATGGTCCGCCGTGACGACGCTTGCTCTTCTGCTCACGCTTCCTCTGCCCGGGATCGCGCTCAATCTTGCCGATCAGTATCTTCATCCTCGCACTCTGGCAACGGCCGCGATCCTTGCCGCCATCGTCGCGGTTCTGGACCGCCGCTATTGGCTCGCGGGCCTGCTGCTGGCAATCGCCCTCAGCATTCACGCCATCATGGCCAGCTTCGGAATTTCTTTTTGCGTCTTTCTCTTCTGGAGTCGGCGCGTCTCCGAGCCGCGCCGTTCCTCTGCCGCTCCGCTGGCAGCCGCGCTTTTCCTTCCTCTGGGATGGCTTTGGCAACCCACTTCCGACGCCTGGCGACAGGCCG
Organism: uncultured Acidobacteriaceae bacterium; assembly: GCA_963708335.1. Classification (GTDB taxonomy): domain Bacteria; phylum Acidobacteriota; class Terriglobia; order Terriglobales; family Acidobacteriaceae; genus Sulfotelmatobacter. The sequence continues at coordinate 2,920,724 of OY970205.1, forward strand.
CCGCCACTCGCGGCTTTTACTTTCCCGCGCGATGGCAATGGTACGAATGGCTGGGCATCTTCGCTCCGCTGCTTTTGCTGTATGTGTTGAAGGTATTTCTGCAGCGTGACGAGGCAGCGAAAAAAGACCAGACAGCGCTGCCCTCGATGGTTTCAACCCTGCTCTACTACGGCGCGTTTCAAACTGTCGCTGGCCTCCTCATCATGCTCCCTCCCAGCCTCGAGCGGTTGCGGCCCTTCGAGCCCATGCGCTATCTCCACTTGCTCTACTTGCTTTTCTTCCTGATTGCGGGTGGCCTGCTCGAGCGCTACGTGCTCGATCGTCGGGTCTATCGTTGGCTGCTGCTTTTTCTTCCGCTGGGTGCTGGCATGTTTTATGCCCAGCGACAGATGTATCCGTCATCTCCGCATCTGGAATTGCCCGGAGTCGCCTCGCAAAATGCATGGCTGCAGGCGTTCGCCTGGATAAGTAAAAACACTCCGCTTGACAGCCTGTTTGCGCTCGGCCCTCATTACATGACGCAGCCCGGCGAGGATTACCACGGCTTCCGCGCGCTGGCCGAACGCAGCGTGCTTGCCGACTACGAAAAGGATGGCGGCATGGCGGCCCGCGTTCCACCGCTCGCGCCGCGCTGGCTCACCGAGGTGCAGGCGCAAACCGGTTGGGAAGAATTTCAGGCCGCGGATTTCCAGCGTCTCAAGAACGAATTCGGCGTGACCTGGGTGATCCTCTCGCGCCACCGTTCAGAGGCGAATCAAGATGCAACACAGTCGATGACGTGTCCCTATCAGAACCAGCAGCTTCGAGTCTGCCGTTTATACTAAGAGACTAGCGCCCGCGAAGCAGTAGCGCCGGCGTCCCGCCGGCTGTCGCAGGGGCGTCTCGCCCGCGCGGGGCGCGTCACCATTCATGTCCAAAGAATTTCCCGCTTTAAGAAACGTTCAGCCATACGTGCTGATGGTGCTGGTGGCACTCCTAGTCCGCCTGGCCGTCATCCCCTTTCTCTACACCGATTGGATGGATCCCTTTGTCCTGGAGCATTGGGCCTTCGGCAGAATCGCGCGCTCCATCGCCTCCGGACACGGCTTCGGCAGCCCCTTCGCCGACACTGGATTGTCCGCTCTTTTGCCGCCGGTGTATTCCTACCTGCTCGCGGGCATCTTCAAGATTTTCGGAATCGAAACCAAGGCCTCGGTAATCGCGGCATTGTCGTTGAACAGCCTTATCTCCGCACTGACCTGCATCCCCGTTTTTCTTCTGGCGCGCCAGGCTTTCGGCCAGCGCGTGGCCAAGTGGGCGGGATGGGGATGGGCGTTTTCTCCGTACGGCATTTACTACGGCGCGGACTGGGCGTGGTCGACGTGCCTCGTGGCGTTCGAACTCTGCTGGTTATTCCTCTTTGCCTGGCGGCTGGAAAATTCTTCCCGCAAGCGCGATTGGCTGCTCTACGGCTTTCTGTGCGGCGTTTCCGCGCTCACCGAACCGGTCGTGATGTCCGTTCTTCCTCTACTTGGAATCTGGACTCTGTATCGCCGCTACCGTCTCGCCCGCCCGTGGAAAGCGCAGATGATCGTCGTTGCCCTGGCAGGCGTAGCCACGCTCTCTCCGTGGCTGGTGCGCAACTACCTGCTCTTCCATCGCTTCATCCCGGTGCGCAGCGGCTACGGCCTTGAACTCTACATCGGCAATAACGGCTACACCCAGCATTGGGTGAACCGCTCACTTCATCCCAATCACAGCGACGCCGAACTTTCGGAATACGAGCGCGTGGGCGAGATTGCCTACATGGATCACAAACTTCAGCAGTCCAAAGATTTCATCCGCAGCCACAAAGCGTGGTTCGCCTGGATGACCTTTCGTCGCATCGTTTACATGTGGACGGGCTACTGGAGCTTCGATCGTGCTTACCTGAAGGACGAGCCGCTCGATCCTCCTAACATTTTCGTCGACACGACCCTTACGATCCTTGCGTTCTGGGGACTGTGGCGCACCTGGCGGCGTGATCGCGCGCTGGGCGTGCGCTTTGCCATTGTCCTTCTGTTCTTCCCGCTCACCTATTACTTCTCGCATCCGGAGACTTACTATTTTCGTCCCGTCGATCCGCTTATCGTGGTGCTGGCGGCCATCGCGGTGGCGGGACGCTCTGAGCCTGTGCAGGCCCAGGAACCGCGTGAATTGCAGCCGCTTTCGACTGGGGTTTAACATCTAAACACTGATGGCGAACGCGACCCCTATTCCGCTCACAACGCAGCGTCGCTTCACCATAGGTGCCGGCGAGATCTTGAACTTCGCCTACGACGCCTTCTGCAGCAACAAACTGCAATTCACGCTGACCGCGCTGGCCATGGCCGTGGGCACGGCCTCGGTAATCCTTGTGGCCACCATCGGACTCACGGGAAAGCAGTACATCCTGCGCCAGTTGCAGTCCATTGGCACGAACATGATTTACGCCGACTACCAGGGTGGCGCGCAGCGCATCGATTCCACGCCCGATCCCATGACCGTCGACGATGTGCAGGCGGTTCGCCAGCAGGTGTCGAGCGTAGTGGCTGCGTCGCCGACCGTGGCCCTGGGCGACCGCATCAGCGTCGGAGCAGGAAAGCAGAGCGACATTCTCGTGCTGGGCGCCGACCCGGATTACATGCGGGTGCGCAACCTGAAAGTTCTTGCTGGACGCTTCTTCGATGCCGAAGATTCTTCCGGGCGCAACAAGGTGGGCGTGATCACCGAAAAGCTGGCGCAGAAGCTTTTTGGCACGGACCAGGCGGCAATCGGGCAGATCATCAAGTTGAGCGGCGGGCTCCCGTTCACGATAGTGGGCGTCTTCAAAGAGAGCGTCGACACGTTTGGCCAGTCCGACATCCAGGAAGAGACCATGCTGATTCCGTACACGGTCAGCCGTTTCTTCACGCCAACCTCCGCCGTCTACCAGATTTATTTTTCGGTTGCCACTCCGCAAGACGTGCTCCCAGCCACCGACGCCATCAAGCGGGTGCTGCAGTCGCGGCATCGCGCCGAGTCGGTGTATAGCGTGCAGAACCTGACGCAGTTGCTGACCGTGGCAGGAAAAATTGCCGACGCGTTGACGCTGATCCTGATGCTCGTTGCGTTCGTCACGCTGCTGGTGAGCGGAATCGGGATCATGAACATCATGCTGGCAACGGTGACGTCGCGCATTCGCGAAATCGGGATTCGCAAAGCGATTGGCGCCACCAACCGCGAGATTCGCTTTCAATTCCTGGCCGAGGCGATTCTGATTTCGTTCACCGGAGGCATTGCGGGGATCGTGGCCGGTCTCGCTATCCCCTACTCGGTGCGTTTCCTGACTGACTACCGCATGCCGATCTCCGGCTTGTCGGCGATCATCGCCATCATTGTGTCGTCGATTGTGGGAATCATCTTCGGTACTGTTCCGGCCACCCGCGCCTCCCAACTCGATCCAGTCGAAAGCCTGCGTTACGAATAGACGTTGTTCCGAAACCAAGTCTCCACGTGCAAGTCTGGGAGAGCCTTTGGATGCAATTTATGCGGAAGTGGTGCGATTAAGACCAGCGGCCAGTTCGAATCGCCACACATAGTGCTGTTCGAGAGGATCAGACAGTAGCGGTCATCGTGCCAGTGACGTGTCGCTGCCCCTAGCAGCCAGATCGTTGAATCCTTGGCCTTCCATACTTCGCCCGGATTTATTTTTGGGTAGATTCCGGCTTTGGCAAAAGCCTCTTTGAAGCTCAAGCGCTTCTTGCGCGACGACGTAGTTTAGACCACGATTTGAATGTCGCAATAGCATCGCGCTTGATCTCTTCTGGGGAACCTACTGCCTCAGGCCTAATTGCGCGCGATTCATCGCGCAAGCGTTGAAAACGATCTTCATCGTTTTCGTGACGCTGGTCCATAGCATTGGTGGCTATGGTAGCGATCGGCTTCCTTTCAAATTCTGTGGACACGGTAATTTACCGCATTCGGAACCCAAAATAGCGTCAGAGTGCGATAGTTTCTCATAATGAGAAACCGATACCTTCGCTTGTTATGGTAGAAACAAATGCTGTGAATTTCAAACTGGCGCCAAAGAAGGATCCCGCCCTCATGGACATTCACGGCGTTTGTCCTCTTCTGCAAGTGTTCGACATGCCCACCGCCATTCTTTTTTATCGCGACGTGCTGGGCTTCCAGGTTTATCAAACCTCCCAGCCCGGCGACGACTGCAACTGGGCGTGGCTCAAATTGAATGGCGCCGAACTGATGCTCAATACCGCCTACGAAAAAGACCAGCGTCCCGCCACTCCCGATCCCTCCCGCGTCGTTTCACACGACGACACTTGCTTGTTCTTTGGCTGCAAAGACCTCGACGCGGCCTACCAACATCTCCTTGCGCACGGCGTAAATCTAAAACCACCGAAAGTTGCGCCGTATGGCATGAAGCAATTGTATTTTCACGATCCCGACGGCTTCGGCCTCTGCTTCCAGTGGCCGGTAAGCCAGGAGAACCGCGATCGATGGGCGAAAGACTACGGTCTGGAATAGAAAACGATCGCCTAGACTGGCGCCGCGCAGGCCGGAAGCATACAAGGCCTTTGCTCTGAATCTTCCCTTCGTGATACTTCGTGTCCTTCGTGGTTCAAGCTCTAAAGCTGAGAGCTGAGAGCTGAAAGCTGACAGCTGTCTTCCTCACACCTGCTGTCGCGCCTCGCCCAGCGACACCTTCACATCCATCTTTCTCTTATTGCGGTAGATGGTGACCTTCAAAGTGTCTCCAGCGCGATGGTTGTTCATCATCTGCGAGAGATCCTCCTCGTCCTGCACTTTCTCGTCGTCGATGGCCACGATCAGGTCGCCGCCCAGCATGATGGCGGTATTGCCGAGATAGGCGCGCTCCGTGCCTGCGCGAAGACCAGCCTCTGCGGCAGAACTCCCGGGCGTGACCTGGATAATCAGCAATCCGTAATCGACCGGCAGCCCAATTTCATCCGCCAACTCGGGGCTGATCGGGATCGTAACCACGCCCAGCGCTGGACGCCGCACCCGGCCCAGCGTCATCAGATCGTTCAGCACGGCCTTGGCCGTATTGATTGGAATCGCAAAGCCAATGCCCGCGTTCTGCCCGACGCTGGAAAGAATCATGGTATTGATGCCGATGACTTCGCCGTGCCAGTTCATCAGCGGCCCGCCCGAGTTGCCAGGATTGATGGCCGCGTCGGTCTGAATAGCCTCGTCAATCATCGCGCCGTTCGGTTCCTTCACTGGACGAATCGAACTCACGATCCCGCGTGTCATCGTCCCCGCCAATCCAAATGGATTGCCGATGGCATAGACTTTCTGCCCCACCTGCAGGTTGCGCGAATCGCCCAGCACCGCAGGAATCAAGTCCGGCGCTTTGATCTGAATTACGGCCAAGTCGTGCGGCGGATCCGTGCCCACCACCGTCGCCTTATATTTCTTGCGGTTGTGCATCGTCACTTCGACTTGCCGCGCGTCGGCGATGACGTGGTAATTCGTCAGGATGTGTCCTTCTTTATCGATCACAAATCCCGATCCTTGGCCCTCTTGCGGCACCAGCCCGTAGAAGAAATCAAACGCCATGGCCCGCGAGGTGACGTTCACCACGGACGGAATATTCCGCTTGTAGACGGAAATATTGTTCTGCTCTTCCCCGTCCAGCGGTTCGTTGGGCGCCGCCTCGGTGATCTCCACCTGGGCCGGATGGCTCAGCCAGTTCGCGGAGTGCAATCCGCCCTCGGAGTTCGACCGCCAAGTCGTGAAATAGAAAAACGCGCCCGCCAGCGCCAGCGCGAAAATCAATGGCCGCATAAGTCTCATATGTTCAAACCGTCCAAGGCTATATACGATATCGGAAAGTAGAAAGGTTCCTGAAATTTGATTCTAAACAATGCCCGGGCCTTCGGGGACACCTCCTCAACCACCCGTGCTACGCCTCAGCCCGCAGTTTCTCCCACACCTGACGCACTTGTTCGCGAGTCTGCTCCAACGAACTGGAGTTGTCGATCACAAAATCGGCAGCTTTGATCTTTTCTTCGTCAGGTAGTTGCGCCGCCATGCGGCGCGCAACTTCCTTTCGCGCCGCTTCGAGATCAATCTTCTGCCGCGCGGCAAACCGCGCCACCCTCTGATCCTCAGTGCAGGTCACAACCACCAGCCGGTCGAAACGCTTACCGGCGCCCGCCTCCAGAAGAAGGGCCGCCTCCACAATGGCGATCGCGTGCGGATCCTGCCGCCCTATCTCCTCCATCCATGCCTCCTGACTGCGGATTACCGCAGGATGCACGATGCGATTCAGCTCCCCGATTCTTGCCGGCGCGACGCCCGACGCCTGCCCGCTTGCGGAGTCCGATGCTTTGCCAAACGCCGCCTCCGCCAGTTTCTCCCGATTCACGCTGCCATCGCGATTCAGAATCTCCCGCCCAAAGTGCCGCACCACTTCGTTGTAGACCGCCTCGCCCGGCTGCATCAGCGAATGCGCAATCCGGTCCGCCTGCACCAGTCGCGCGCCCAGCGCGACGAACATCTCTCCCACCACCGATTTGCCGGCCGCAATGCCGCCCGTCAGCCCGACTTTCAGCATGAGGTTCCAAAGAACATTTTCACCACGGAGACACTGAGGTACGGAGAAAAAACCAGGAAAATGTTTCTCCGTGTTTCTGTGTCTCCGTGGTGGATTCGCATGGCATGCTCAGGCCCGCGACAACTCCGGCACGCGCTGTCCCCGCCGCATCTTCGCCGCTTTTACCGTGTTGAACATCAGCATCGCGATGGTCAGCGGTCCCACGCCTCCCGGAACCGGTGTGATCGCTCCCGCAATCTCCGCGACTTCAGGATGCACGTCGCCGATCAGCGTCGATCCCTTCTTGCGGAAATTCTCTTCCCGCTTCGCGTTGCCGGCAAAGAACCGCTGAAACTCCGCCTCATCGGTCACCGTATTCATGCCAACATCGATTACCGTCGTCCCCGGCTTCACGAAATCGCACGTGATCATTCCCGCGCGCCCGATCGCCGCCACTAGAATGTCGGCGCGCCGGCAAACCTCCGGCAAGTCGTATGTCTTCGAGTGGCACACGGTCACCGTCGCGTTCGCATTCAGCAGCAGCATGGCGGCGGGCTTGCCCACAATGTCGCTGCGCCCCACCACCACCGCTTCCCGTCCCGCAATCGCAATGTTGCTGCGGTTAAGAATCTCCAGGACCCCGGCAGGCGTGCACGGCACCAGCCCCGGCCGCTGCGTCGAGAGGAACCCAATATTCACCGGATGGAATCCATCTACATCCTTGGCCGGATCGACCGCCATCAACACCTTTTTGGCATCGACCTGCGCCGGCAGCGGCAGTTGCACCAGGATGCCGTCAATATCGTCGCGCCGGTTGAGGTCGCCAACCACGTCCAACAACTCCTCAGTCGTCACGGATTCGGGCGGAGTCAGCCTCTCGCTGTACACTCCCACCTCTTCGCAAGCTTTCACTTTGCCCCGCACATAGATTTCCGACGCCGGGTTGTGCCCTACCAGTACAACCGCCAGTCCCGGGCGCACTCCGGCAGCCGTCATGGTTCTAACTTCCGCAGCGACCTCGCTGCGAATTTCCTGCGCGATTTTGGTTCCGTCAAGAATGGCAGCTGGCATGAGATTGGGTTTCGGCCTCGCCTTCGTGCTTCCGCTTAAAATCTTACACTGCGCTGAAAAGATGTGCGCCCTGTCACTGCGCTTCTCACCCTATGTCGTAGAATATCTCCGCTATGCTTTCCCGAGAATTACTGGAACTTCTGGTCTGTCCGGCGTGCAAGCAGGCGCTCGAATACCGCGAAAACCCGGAGAGTTTGAAGTGCAAGCAGTGCCATCGGGTCTATGCGGTCAAAGACAACATCCCCATCATGCTAATCGATGAGGCCACAGTCGAGCCCTGACTAGCGGCGGCCGGACAGCCCTGGTTGCTTCCGGAAAGAAGGTCCCGTCATGACTGCACCGTACTTCTTCTGCATTCAATGTCATAAGAAATACCCCACTCACAAGCTGTTCGACACTCTCTACGATTTTTCCAGAATGGCTCCGGAGGAATGTCCCGCTTGCGCGGGAACGCGCGAGTTGCACCTCAATCTCGACTTTCAACTCGGCGGCGGCGGGGGAGATTTCAAAGTCGTCTCCGCCCATCTGCCCGAAAAACTGGAGTCCTGGCTGGGAGAGGAGGAAGAGGAAGTCACGTTCTATCCGTTCCTGGTCGTACTCGAAGCCGCTGGCGAAGGCACGCAGTTCTGCTGGATGCCCTATTGGCACGTCGTGGGAAAGGAAGCCCGTTACGGCCAGCATCCCCTCTGCCTGGATCATGCGCAGTTCGATAGCCTGGTGGCGCAGGTTCAAGACGAATTGCTGGCCAGAGCATAAGCAGGGCTTACCGCTCCACGCAGACCGCTCCGGCCACCGGCTCATAGCATCTTGCGCCCATGCCGTGGACCTGTCCGCGGATTTTTTGATTGAACATCAACTCGCCAGCGCAGTTCTCAATCGACAGTCAAAAATCATCAATCAACAATTTCTTTCCAAGGTCAACATGTCCCGTAGGACCGCCTGAAACTGCAGGCCCCGAACCTGCTGCTGACGAAACGCCAAAACTGACCGACCTGTTATTTCTGCTGCGAGCCTCCAAACAATGGCATAACCTGTGACGGCCTGATGTCCGCTGGCTGCCACCGTCCCGTCGCCATCGACACATTGTGTCAGTTTTGAGATTACTTTGGAGCCCAAAACCCGCTATCTCCACTAGGGGAAGCCCGACCCTTGGCAGCCGCAACTTTTGACAATCACACGGGTTAAAGCTAACAACGGGGATTTGGGGAAGCGTACAGGAAAAACAGCAGGACTACGGCAAAAGAATTGCATGCAACTTCCACAAGTGCCGATGAGTCTAAGTAGGCAAGGCAGTATTAGGTCGGAGTCGGAGGTGATGACGGCCATGGAAAAAGCGACGAACGATAAAGATCGATTCACGATAACCGAGCTCGCGGCACTCAGGAACGATCTGCTCCAGGGTGGCATGATCGATTCCTACGAAGCCGCGGAACTGCTTCAGGTGTTCCTGATGGGCCGCGGCTATGGAGTTTCGCCCAAAGCAGCGCTCGATGCTGCTGGCCGCGTCGAGATGGCCGGGTGCGCCCTACCCGTCCTGATGCACGAACTCGAAAACCTGGCCATGGTGATGTAACCGCGCCGCGGGACGGTGACCCGCGACGCCAAGCAGACTCATCGGGGCAGCGTGAGAAAACCCGCGATCTGAGTCAGAAAGCACGGCGATCAATCGAGTCTCCTGAGATCGACATACTGATTCGGCCAATCGAAACAAGACCGGCCAAACCAGTTCCAACGCGGATAGCCGGGCCAACCAGCCCGGCTTTGTTGTTTTTGCGGCGTTTCCGTTCCTGTACGGGTAGCCTAGGCTTTTGCCCTCGTAGGCATCAACTATGCGGCGGGCGCTGTTCCGCAGCTTCTTTCAGATACGAAGAATCACGAAGGGTTTGATTTCCTTCGTGAACCTTCGTGGTTCATGGTTTTGCTTTGCCACGTCGCTTTGAAGGCCCTCACAGAGCGACTCCCTATCGAGTAATCCCTGTATTCCCGCACCCTGGATATAAAAGCACACACCCTGCCGCTAACAATCCGGCGCAACCGCGTAGCTCACGCATTGCGACCGATCGTTCCCCACGTGCCAAAACGCGGACATGTCGCTTTGGTCGGCGAAATCTCTAAACCAGAAGATGTAGCCGAAACCGCCGAAATTCAAGGGAGTGTCAAACCCAAATTCATCGGCAAAATTAGCGGGATTGCAGGTTGCGCCGCGATACAGCACCGCATCAAACGGATACGTGCCCGGATTGGCAACCGAGATCCGAACCCCTTGGTAGCGGTGGCCGTTGTTGTGGTGCCAACATCCTTGGAACGTCGCTCCGGCATCTGAGGAGGCAACCGTGAGCGACAGTCCAGCGCTATGAGTGGTCTTGCCATCGCTGGCTCTCACCACCATCGAGTAGATTCCGGGCGCCACTGTGTTTGCAACCGTGATGTGTACTATGGAAGTGCCAGCTCCGGGAGCGGGAATCCAAGCGGGAACAAGGCTCACTGATACTCCGGTTGGAACATTCGAGACCTTCAGTTGCAGTCCATGATTGTATCCGGCCGCCAGTTTGGTTATAACTTTGGCCGATGCCGATTTCCCGGGGACTATCGTCACGCTGGATGGTTGTACCACGACGGTAAATCCGGACACTGTGGCGGGAGCCACACTGAGCGCGGTGCCTGCGACGGTGTCCCCATAGACCGCGCTGATGGCAACTGTTCTAGCGTCTTTGACCTGAGACGCCGAAACCTCTACCGTGGCACTGGTCTGGCCAGAGGGAATTGTCACGGTCGCGGGAATCGTGACGACGCTCGCATCAGAGCTTTTCAGTTGCACGACTGCGCCCTCACCCGAAGCAGGCCGAGTCATGTTCACTGTGATTTTGGTGGAAGTGCCGCCGATGGCGTGAGCAGAACTCAGCCTGACGCTAGCCACTGCAGCGTGGCTCGCACCGCTTTCTGATTCGCTCTCGCTAGCAACAGCCCCGGAGAAATTGCCGGAGTTCGTCGGCCGCTGGCCGGCCCCGCAGCCAACCAGTCCTAGAAGAGCTCCCGCCACTAAGATTCGCGATATGTGGGTGTGCTTATACAGGGTCATGACGCTGGGTACCTCGATGTAGAGAATCAGAATGGAACTATTAGCCCGATTCTCACACACCTCGGGACACGCGTGAGACTCACAAGTGCATCGGACTGCATCTCATCCGCATTAAAGGTGTCTGCTCCACGCAACGCCGTACTCGACCTCCTGGTTTTTCCACAGCCGTCCACACAAAGAAAACCGAATCGTGTGACGAACAACCTTTACTGAGAGTTTCAAACAATCCACAATGAAAGCGTGTACCCAACTCTCCAAGATTCCACGCATCGTAATTTCACGCCGCTAAGTCCTTATTCTGGAATATTTTGCCTACAACCCATTCGGAATCAAGATTTTGCAGAGACCGACCTTGCCTCTCTCGGCCTAACTCCAATCAATTCAGGATTTTGCAAGTTTCGGCAGAAAAAAATATCAGATGTCTCGGCCCTCTTTCCCCGGGAGAAGCGAGAAGATGCCTGCACCCGGAGCTACATAGAAAAAGGGCCTGCACGCAAAGACCGACAAAAACGGGCTTAAGGTGAAAAGCAGACTCATCCTCTCTCAAATTCAACCGTTGCACAAAACCGACCTTCAGGAACGCGTTGGAGAAATCGACATCGCTGAGTGGGAAGAAATCATGCGGTACATTTTCTGGCATATCGACCGCTAATTTTCTAACCGACCTGCTACCCGCTGGCCGATTGATTTGACTCCACTTGCCGCCGTCGGCTAGCCTCAGAGTTCGCGCTTAAAACGTCAAGTCTGCGACTGAATGCGATCTCCACATCGATTATTGAGCTGCGTGGTTGTGGCGCTGCTAGTGGCGTGCGCCACCGTTCCCGCCAGGGCGTCGGTTCACCCGGTTCATGCCACGCATGGGATGGTGGTGAGCGTGCACGAACTGGCGTCGCATGTGGGCGTGGACATCCTACAGGCTGGCGGAAATGCTGTAGATGCGGCTGTGGCTACGGGATTCGCGCTGGCCGTGGTGCATCCGGCGGCAGGAAATATTGGCGGCGGCGGCTTCATGCTCATTCGCATGGCCGACGGCAAGGCGCACTTTCTCGACTACCGCGAAATGGCTCCCGCAGGGGCGACCCGCGACATGTATCTGGACGCGCAAGGTAACGTGATTCCCGACGCCAGCCAGATTGGCTACAAGGCGATTGGAGTGCCAGGGTCGGTGGCCGGCATGGTTTATGCCGAGCAGAAATATGGCAAGCTGACGCTGAAACAGGTGATGGCTCCGGCGATCCGGCTGGCCAGCGAAGGGTATGCGCTGAGTTGGGAAGAGGCGGCCGACCTGCATGACCGGCATCTGAGTGAGTTTCCTGAATCGCATCGGGTATTTCAGCGTAACGGAGATTACTACAAGCCGGGTGAGATTTTCCGGCAGCCGGATCTGGCGCGGACGCTGGAGCGCATCGCGGAGAAGCCGGACGATTTTTATCATGGCGCGTTGGCGCGGGAACTGGCGGCCGCGATGCAGAAGGGCGGCGGGTTGATTACGGCCGAGGATTTGGCGCGCTATGAGGTGAAAGAGCGTGAGCCGGTGCGCGGCACCTATCGGGGATATGAGGTGATCAGCGCTCCGCCACCGTCGTCGGGCGGGGCCGTGCTGATTGAAATCCTTAACATTCTGGAGCGTTACGATCTGGGAAAGATGGGTGAGCGGTCGGCTCAATCGATGCATTACACACTCGAAGCCTTCCGGCGGGCATTTTTTGATCGCGCCGAGTTTATGGGGGATCCGGACTTCGCGAAGATCCCGGTGGCGCAGTTGATCGATAAACGTTACGCAGCAGCGTGGGACGAGACGATCGACCCAGCACATGCCACTCCCAGCAAAGATCTGAAGCGGCCCGCGGTCTTCAATGAACTGGAGCAGTATGCGGCGGGGCATCCGCCGGCGACGGTGCCGCAGGAGTCGAACCACACGACGCACTATTCGGTGATGGATGCGGACGGGAACGCGGTGGCCGTGACCACCACCATTAACTCCTGGTTTGGCTCGCGCGTGACGGCGGACGGGCTAGGATTTCTACTCAACGATGAGATGGATGATTTTTCGTCGAAGCCGGGAGTGCCGAACTCCGATGGCTTGATTCAGAGCAATGCGAACGCGATTGGGCCGGGAAAGCGGCCGCTGTCCTCCATGACACCGACGATTGTGGTGCGCGACGGCAAGACCGCGATGGTGCTGGGCTCGCCGGGCAGTTCGAAGATCATTACCACCGTGGCCAATGTTTTAATGGGAGTAGTCGACTACGGAATGAATATTCAGGAAGCGGTGAATGCGCCGCGGTTTCACAACCAGTGGCTGCCCGATGTGGTCAACGTGGAACAATGGTTCTCACCCGACACCGTGAACCTGCTGGAGCATATGGGATACAAGGTCGAAGTGGGGCTGCACTATGGAACTTATTTCGCTCCGTATTGGAGCGACGCGGAGTGCATTGCCGTTGACGCCAAGACGGGCGACCGGCTGGGTGCCAGCGATGTGCGAGACGGAGGAAAGGTTGTGGGATACTGAAACCCGATTGATGATTGATGATTTTTGATTGCTGATTGAAAAGCGAAGCTGCGGGGGCATGGCTTTCAATCAACAATCAAAAATCATCAATGAACAATTTTCCTAAGGGACGAACATGCAGAAAGCGGTCTCCACATATTTGTTCGTGAAAGAGCGGCTGCATCCCGGCATACTGGACGGGCTGGCGCGGAGCGGAGTGCAGGCGGTCGAAATTTTTGCGGCCCGCCAGCATCTCGACTATGCCAACCGCAAGGCCCACGTCAAAGAAATCGCCGAATGGTTTCGGGGCAGCGGCATCCCGCTCCATTCGGTGCATTCGCCTCTGTATTCCGATTACGAGTGGGGACGCGCTGGATCTCCGCCGGTTAACGTGGCTTCGACCGACCGGGCGGCGCGCATTGAGGCGATGGACGAAATCAAGCGGGCGCTGGAAATTGCCGAGCAGATTCCATTCCGTTTTCTGGTGCAGCATCTGGGAACGCCGAATGAAAGTTTCAGCGACAAGAAATTTGAGGCCGCGATGACCTCGATCGAGCACCTGCGGGCGTTCGCCAAGCCGCTGGGCGTGCGGATTTTGCTGGAGAATATTCCGAACGAACTGTCGACGCCGGACCGGTTGGTTGAAATGATCAAGGGGGCGCACTTCGACGACGTCGGCGTCTGTTTCGATTTTGGCCACGCGCATCTGGAAGGCTCGGTGAGCACGGGGTTTGAGATCCTGCGGAATTATATTCGCTCCACACACGTTCACGACAACGCGAAAGATAAAGACTCGCATCTGTGGCCGGGGCAGGGAACGATCGACTGGAAGGAGGCGATGGAACTGCTGCGCTCGGCGCCGCAAACTCCGCCGTTGCTGCTGGAACTCGGGGAAGATGAGAAGGTCAACGCGCTGGAGAAGCTGCAGGAGACTTTCGACAAGCTGGAAACGGCGTAGGTTTCAAGGTTTCATAGTTTCAATGTTTCAACCGAACTCGCGTCGCACTCACGCAGAAACCTCGAAACCCTGAAACTTTGAAACCTGAAATTATGTCACCTGTCACCACAATTGCGGAGATCGGCAAGCACGAAGGGCAGACGGTCACCATCCGCGGCTGGCTCTACAACCTGCGCGAGAGCGGGAAATTATTGTTTCCGCAGTTTCGCGACGGCTCGGGAATTATTCAGGGCGTGGTGCCGAAGAACGCCGTTTCGCCGGAAGTATTCGATGCGATCAAGACGCTGACGCAGGAGTCGAGCGTGATCGTGGAGGGAAAAGTTCGCGCCGACAAGCGCGCCCACGGTGGCTACGAACTGGATGTGGCCAACGTGCAGGTGGTGCAGCGCGTGCCGGAGTCGTCGCCGTATCCAATAACTCCCAAGGAGCACGGCACCGACTTCCTGATGGAGCACCGCCATCTCTGGGTGCGGTCGCAGCGGCAGGCGTCAATTCTGCGGGTGCGGGCCGAGATCATCAAGGCGGCGCGCGACTTCTTTGACGAACGCGGATTTACGCTTACCGATCCGCCCATTATCACTCCCGCGGCCTGTGAAGGCACAACCACTCTGTTTCCCGTGGATTATTTTGACGAGCAAGCGTTTCTAACGCAGTCGGGCCAGTTGTATGTAGAGGCGACTGCGATGGCGTTGGGCAAAGTGTATTCGTTCGGCCCTACGTTTCGTGCGGAGAAGTCGAAGACCCGGCGGCATCTGACCGAGTTCTGGATGGTCGAGCCTGAGGTCGCTTACGCCACGCTCGAAGATGTGATGGACTTGGCCGAGGGGTTGATCACAGTCATCGTGAAGCGTTGCCTGGAGAGGCGGCGCGCCGATTTGCAGACCATTGGCCGCGACATTTCCAAGCTGGAGAAAATCGAGGCGCCGTTTCCGCGAATCAGTTACAACGATGCGGTAAAGAATCTGCAGGAAGGCCACGCGCAGGGCAAGTTGGAAACGAAATTCGAATGGGGCGGCGACCTGGGCTCGCCTGACGAGACTTATTTGTCGGCGCAGTTTGACAAGCCAGTGATGGTGCACCGTTATCCGGCCAAGGTGAAGGCGTTTTATATGGAGCCCGATCCGCAGCGGCCGGATCTCGCTTTGTGCGTGGATGTGCTCGCGCCCGAAGGCTACGGAGAAATTATTGGCGGATCGCAGCGCATGGCGTCGCACGAATTGCTGCTGCAGCGCATTCACGAACACGGGTTGCCGGAAGAGGCGTTCAAGTGGTATCTCGACCTGCGTAAGTTCGGCAGCGTTCCGCATGGCGGCTTCGGAATGGGCATTGAGCGCGCCGTGGCGTGGATTTGCGGGTTGGAACACGTGCGCGAGACGATTCCATTTCCGCGGATGTTGTACCGGCTCTATCCTTAGGCAATTTAGTAATTGTGTAATTGGGTAATTTGAAAACCTTTCGCTCTGCGCTTCTTCAATTACTAAATTACAAAATTACCAAATTACAAATCCTTCTATGACTACGAACGCTTCCTCGACCAACATCATTCCCCGAAAAATCCGCGTCATCGGCGTGCCGCTCGATTTGGGCCAATCGCGGCGCGGAGTCGACATGGGTCCGTCAGCGGTGAGGGTCGCGGGTCTCGAGGCGCGGCTGGAGGCGCTAGGACACCAGGTTGAAGATGGCGGGAACGTCCCGGTTGCGATTCCGGAACAGAAAAAAGAAGGCGATACCCACGCGAAATATTTGAAGGAGATTACGGCGACCTGCACCAAGCACGCGGAGTTGGTGATTAAGACGCTGGAGGCTGGGAAAGTTCCATTGACGCTGGGCGGCGATCATTCCATGGCGGTGGGTACAGTGTCCGGTGTTTCTGAGTATTACCGGCGCCAAAATCAATCCGTCGGCCTGATCTGGATTGACGCGCACACCGACATCAATACGCCCGAATCCTCTCCCAGCGGCAACGTGCATGGCATGCCGCTGGCTGCGATCATGGGCTTGTGGCCCTCGGAACTGGGAAACATTTTCGGCTTTTCTCCGAAAGTGAAGCCGCAGAATTGCGTGCTGGTGGGCGTGCGCGACATTGACGCGGTGGAAAAGGAAAACGTGGTGCGTGCGGGCATCGGCGTGTTCACGATGCGCGACATTGACGAGCGCGGTATGCGCACGGTGATGGAAGAGGCGCTGCGCATGGCCTCACGCGGCACCGCCGGCTATCACATTTCGCTCGACATGGACTGGGTTGACCCGGAAGACGCACCCGGAGTCGGCACTCCGGTGCGCGGCGGAGCGACGTATCGTGAGGCGCATCTCGCCATGGAAATCATTGCCGACCACGGGCGCATGCTGAGCTTCGAAATCGTCGAGGTAAATCCCGTGATCGATGAGCACAACCGCACGGCCGACCTGGCGGTCGAGTTGGCGCTGTCGGCGTTTGGAAAGAAAATTCTGTAATCAGGAGCACTCACGCGGCCAAGTTCAGCATCTCTCTGAACATGAAAAAAGCACATATCAAGGACTGGCGGGATGAGTTCCTGCGCTAGTCGAAATACGTACGACATCCGCAATAAGTCGATTGGCCATCGCCACAGTTTCCAGCGGCAATTCCTGCTTTTGTAGCTCACCCGCCTCTGCTAACATAATTACATGGCAACGGCGAAGCAAAATCAGCGGCAAACCGGTTCGCGTTCGCCAGTTGCATCCCGCAAGGCCACCGCTTCGAAAGATAAATCGCTTTCTAATCTCTACGCCCGACTCGAAAAAACTCGCCCCGGGTCGGAAGAGTCCAAGCGTATTTCCAAGCAGATTATAGACAGCATTGGTTGACGAATGGCGGCCATTAAAATCAGGCCGCCCAGAGACGCCCGGTGCGCGCCTATCGCGATCATTTGCGAGATCGAGTGGACAAACGACAGTTTCTTGCACCGATGGCGCTGGAGTTGGATGCATGGCTGCAGAACGGCCCTGAGGCCCCTGATCTGGAAGAAGCTCCGGCTGGCTGGCACAAGTTTTTTGACTCTTTCACTCTCTGTGGTGAGGGCGAGTGCATTAAGACGCTCTTCACTATTTATGCCCCCGGCAAGCCCAGGCGCAACAGCGTCGATCTGGATGAATGGGAGAGGCGTGCGCCCAATACCGCTGAGCCGTAGACTTGGTGCGCTTTCGTCCCTGCAAGCTGTATGCACTGTCCCTGCGATTGACGAGGAGTTCACGCACGTTTGACACTGGAAGGTCATGGAAAAACTTCGGGTCGGCATCTTATTCGGCGGGCGCAGCGGAGAGCATGAGGTTTCGCTGCTCTCGGCCGCATCGGTTCTCAATGCAATTGATAAAGAAAAGTATGAGGTTGTGCCCATCGGCATTACCAAAGATGGGCGGTGGCTCACGGCCGAGCATGCCGAGAATCTGCTACAGGGCAAGCTCGTGCTCGAACCTCGACATTTGCGAGCCGGTGACCCAGACACGACGGCATCGGCCGCGGTGCTAGCACGCGGTGAAGCGGTGGTCGTGCCGCCGGAGCCGGTGCACCGGCAGAGCGGGCTCGTGCCTTTTCAAACCGACGCCGCGATGATGCGCCGCTCGAGCGATCGCGCGATCAATGTGGATGTGATCTTTCCGGTGCTGCATGGCACGTTTGGCGAGGATGGCACGATTCAGGGCCTGCTCGAACTCGCCGACATTCCTTACGTGGGCGCCGGCGTGCTGGGCTCGGCCGCGGGCATGGACAAAGACATCATGAAGTCATTGTTCATTGCCGCCGGAATTCCGATTGTGAAGCACGTCACTATTCTGCGCAGCGCGTGGCAAAAAGATCCGAAGAAAGTTCAGAAGCTGATGGAGAGCAAGCTGACTTATCCGGTTTTCGTGAAGCCGGCGAATCTGGGATCGTCGGTGGGCATCAGCAAGGCGCACAACCGCAAAGAACTGGGGCCGGCGATCGAGGAGGCGGCGAAGTTCGATCGCAAAATCGTGATCGAGCAGGGAGTGGGCGGCAAAAAAGAGAAGGCCCGCGAGATCGAGTGCTCGGTGCTGGGCAACGACGAGCCGGCGGCGTCAGTGCCGGGAGAGATCGTTCCTGGCAAAGAGTTCTACGACTACACCGCGAAGTATGTGGACGAGGGCTCGCAGCTGATCATTCCCGCGAAGCTCACCAAGGCGGAAACAAAAAAAGTTCAGGAATTGGCGGTGGCCGCATTCAAGGCGGTGGATTGTTCCGGCCTGGCGCGCGTAGATTTTCTAATGGATCCGAAGACGCGGAAGATTTTCCTGAACGAGATCAACACCATGCCTGGATTTACTTCCATCAGCATGTATCCCAAGCTGTGGGCGGCGTCTGGGCTGGAATATGCGGACCTTATCGACCGCTTGATTCAGCTTGGCATCGAGCGGCATGAAGACAAAAAGAAGAATCAGTACAGCCGATAAAGAAGACTGATGATTGTCGATTGATGATTGTTGATTGAAAACCGCGACACCGGTGGCTACTTCTTCTCCGCCTCACACACAAAGCTCGCCGCATCATTGGTGTCGCCGCTGCCCTTGTATTTGGCGGCTTGCGGGTAGGCACAAAGCGGGCGCGTCATCTTGGGGCGTGTCTTGTCGTTATCGGCAAACTTTGAGGCGATGATCATCGACGGTGCTGTGCCCTTCTCCACCCACTGTTCCAGAGCAGTGTCCACGCTGTGTTGAGGATCGTCGACGACTAAATGACCGACTTCGCCGAACGAGTCCGGGCCAGGACCGTCGTTGCAATGCTGCATTCCCGGCACCATGTAGAGACGCACGAACGAATCCGTGCGCTGCTGCCCCATCTTCTTGGCGACGCTCTGATAATAGTTGATCGTGTTGATTGCTGGAATCGCGGGATCTTCCCACCCGTGATACAGAATCAGTTTCCCGCCTCTGTCCTTGAACGCTTTCAGGTCCGGATCGGTTGCATTCAGGGCGATTGCTGTTTTCTGGTCAGCAGACTTCAGCCCATCTTCGAGAGTGAAGGTTTTGTAATCCCAGTCGAATTTTTCGTAGACCATATTTGAAAAATATCCGATGGCGAAGAATGCTATCAGGCTCTTCAGCGGCGCCGGGCCGGTAATCCAGGTTCCCCATCCACCGTTGCCCTCTTCTGCACCGGGCAAAAAGCCGGGGAAGACGTCGTGTCCGTGTGCGTCACGGGGGCCGGCGTAGATTTTCTTCAGGGCGGTGGCTTGGGGCGCGGTCAGACACTTGTCGTTATCTTCGCCCGCTTTGCACTGGATCGACGCGGGATCGAAATGGCATTGCCGTGGATCGTTCAAAATTCCATCGCGCACGCCGTCGAGTTTGTCGCAGGCGGCGAGAACGGCGGCGGCGATCGTCGGAATTTTGGCCGGAGGAATGAAGCTCGAGGGATCGAGCGTGAGCGCCTGCGTATCCCAAGCTCCCGTTGAGAGCAGCGCAGTCCAATAGTTGGCTGGGGCCCCGGCAAGGATGCCGTCATAATCCGCGGGATAGCGCTGCGCTTCCATTAGTGCCTCGCGACCGCCATCGGAGCAACCCGCAAAGTAGGAACGCTGCGGAGTCTTTCCGTAGAATGCGTGCACCAGTTCTTTCGCGACGCGCGTCATCTCGTGAATTCCGCGATGGCCGAAGTCGACGACCTTCTCAGGATGTCCCAGCGCCCATTTCGCATCCACCGGCGAGCCCGTGTGGCCCGTGTCTGTAGCGGTGGCGGCGTATCCGTTGCTCAGCGACATGCCGAGTTGCCGGTCATCAATCAGGCCGGCGAATCCGCCATTGCCAATGCCTTGCAGCTTGCCGTTCCATCCCGAGACCGGCATCCACACTTCAATCTTGATGTCAGAGTCTGCAGTCGGCTTCGCCTCCGCTACGACCCGACAGAATGCGGGCAGCGTTTTATAGAACGCTGTCAGGTCGCGTTCAGTGAAGGCCATGGGCGGGCCCACGAACGTACCAGCGGCGACCGTTTGGGCGAGCGTAATCGTGGCGCTGGAGATCTTTGCCGTCGCCAATTTCTCGCAGGACGCTTGCGGGAAAGCGATTGCGCTCGCAATTAATACGGTGAAAGCGAGAATGAATGCAGAGCGAAGATGGGATTCTTCCATGCGACTCCAATCAAGGCTCGCACCAGTCGGACGACAACCTTACTATTGCGCCGCGGCCTTTGCCATGAACGCAGCCTGGTCCGCTTTCATTTTCTTCAGGCCATCCATGGGCAGATAGACCATGTGTCCCGATTCGTAGGTCGCAAACGAAACATTGTCTCGATACTTCTGGGGCAGGTTGAGGTGGTCGACGGTGTAATTGGCAGCGTAGTAGGGCGTCGCCAGATCGTAATAGCCTTCCATCACCAGAATTTTCAGATAAGGATTTTTCACGATCGCCTG
Organism: uncultured Acidobacteriaceae bacterium; assembly: GCA_963708335.1. Classification (GTDB taxonomy): domain Bacteria; phylum Acidobacteriota; class Terriglobia; order Terriglobales; family Acidobacteriaceae; genus Sulfotelmatobacter. Next base: position 2,941,265 of record OY970205.1, read on the forward strand.
GCGCATCGCCGAGGCGGTGTCGGGAAAACCTTGAATCGCCGATCCCCAGTCCCACTTATCGAAGCCGACATCCTGGGCCCGCACGTAGTAGGGCATGTCGGTCTTGTATCCCAGTTCGGTGCGAATGTAGTTGTTGAAGACCGAGGTAAAAGGCGGCTGCGTGGCCGATCCAGTCGGATCGTAAAACGGCGTGTCGAGCAAGCCGTTGGGGTCGGGGCCAGTATAACGCGCGTCCAGACGGCCCACGCGCAGCTTCTGATCGATCAGCAGGTAGTGCGTAAACTTGCGGACGTTAATGCGCAGGTTGGCTTCGTCGATCACTTCTTTGGTCAGGCCGGTGAAGCGTGACAACTGGTCGATGACCTTCTCGCGCTCCTGCGGAGTGAGTGAGTCTCCCTTCGCCAGAGCCTGAGCGTATTCGGTAGACGCCCACTGTTCCGATTGCTGGCGCGCGCGATTCATGTCCTGCGCGAGATCGGGCGCTAGTTTGTGGTGATACCCGGCGATCATGGTGAACGACGGAATCAGAAAAATGTAAGGCTGATCGTTGGTGGGATTGTCTTCGAGAGTTTCGAAGTTCAGCACCGTCGAGAGCAGCGTGATGCCGTTGAACGAAATGCCGCGGTCGGCGAGATATCCGGCGATGCCGGCTGAGCGCGTGGTTCCGTAGCTTTCGCCGAAGAGATAGAGAGGCGACGCCCAGCGCTCGTTGCGGGTGATGTAGAGACGAATGAATTCGCTGAAGGCTTCGATGTCGCCCTTCACGCCCCAGAATTTCTTCATGAGTTCGGCGTCGGCGGCGCGGCTGAATCCCGTGCCGATCGCGTCAACCAGCACCAGGTCGCTCTTGTCGAGCAGCGTGTAAGGATTGTCTTCCATGCGGTATGGAGCGGGAGGCATGAAACCATCTGGTTGCAGCACGACGCGGCGCGGACCAAGCGCGCCCATGTGCAGCCAGATCGAGGCCGAGCCCGGGCCGCCGTTGTAGGCGAAGGTGAGCGGCCGCTTGGCGGCATCCTGGCCATCGAGCGTGTAGGCGACGTAAAACATTTCCGCTTCGATCTTGCCGTCGCCGCGTTTGATGGGGAGGCGCCCTGCGGTGGCGTTGTACTTCAGTAATTTCCCATCGACTGTGACCTGGTGATGGGTCACGACCGGCGCGGCCTCGGTCATGTCGTAATGCTCTTCTTTACTTTCTTTTTCTTTGTCGGAGGACGCTTCGCGAGGCGCGGGCCTCTGCTCGGTGGCAGTCTCCGGCTTCATGGCGCTCTCGGCGGGCTTTTCGGCCGGTGGCACGGGCGTCTGCTTTTTCGCGGCTGGAGTTTTTGGCGGCGCTTGTTGTGCGAAAACGGTTGAGGGGAATGAAACAGTAAATGCGGCGACGAAACAAAAGAGCGAGACAACAGCAAACATCCGGGAAAATCTTTTCATCTTTCCATCCTATGCGGTCGATTACGACCGAGATTTCCTGGACAGGGCGAGTGGGGGAAATTGTACACCGGAGTTACGCAGATAGGGGCGCTAGTAATGCTATGCTTCCGCGCATGCGATCTCGTCAACGCTTGATCCCGCTGATTCTCGTTCTGGCTTTTTTGCCTCTCCACGCGCGCGTGGTTCGCGTCGAGATTGCCTCGCGCAGCGACGTTCTGGGTGGTAAGCAGTTCGGCGATGCGGGCGCTTACGAGCGCATCACCGGGCGCGTTTATTTTTCGCTTCCCGTGGCGAATCCCCACAACCGGCGCATTGTTGATCTCGACAAAGCGGTGAACTTGAAGAATGGCGAAGTGGAGTTTTCGGCGGACTTCATCGCCGTGCTGCCTAAGGATGCGCACAAGGGAAACGGTTCTTTGCTGCTGGAAGTGCCGAACCGCGGGCGCGGACGAATTATCGGGCTGGTCGACGGTGGCGACTGGAATCTCGCGAACGACGCTGGAGATGCGTGGCTGTTGCGCAACGGTTTCACGATCGTCAGCCTCGGTTGGCAGTGGGACGCTGCCGGGGCGGACGCCTTGAAATTCTTTGCGCCGATCGCAAAAGAGAACGGGAGGACGATTACCGGATTGCTGCGCGGCGATCTGATGCCCTCGAAAGTGATGCCGGAGATTCCGCTGGGACATCTGATCCTGGGGAACATTGGTGGGTCGGAATATCCAGTGGCAGCGCCCGACGATCCGCGGAATGTGCTGACGGTGCGCGATTCTCGCGATGCACAACGCAGCGTCATTCCCCGCGCGGAATGGCAGTTTGCGCAGACGGTCGACGGTAAACTCACTCCGAGTGATCGGCATATCCATTTGAACGGCGGCTTTCAGCCAGGAAAAATCTACGAATATGTTTATGTGGTTGCCGATCCCGTTGTAGCCGGTGGCGGCTTCGCGGCGATTCGCGACTTCGCATCCTATGCCAAGCACGCGGCCGATGCGGTGACTCCCGCGGCACGCGTTTACGGCGAAGGCATTTCGCAGAACGGACGTTTCCTGCGCGACTTCCTGTATCAAGGCTTCAATGCGGACGAAGAAGGGCGAATCGCGCTCGACGGCGTTCTGGCGCACGTTGCCGGGGCGGGGCGCGGCAGTTTCAACTATCGCTTCGCCCAGCCTTCGCGCGACGCGCAGCCTACGTCCTCGGTGTTCTTTCCGACCGATATCTTTCCGTTCACCGATCAGCCCGAAAAAGATCCAGTCACTGGAGAGACCGGTGGCTTGCTCGACCGCGCGGTCGCGGGAAAAGTGGTGCCCAAGATTTTCTTCTCCAATACTTCGTATGAATATTGGGGCCGGGCTGCCGCTTTGATTCACACGAGCGCCGACGGCAATCATGACGCGCCGATCTCGGACAATGTCCGCATCTATCACTTCACTGGATTGCAGCATTTCTCCGGGCCGTTTCCGCCGGAAAAAGGGAAAGGCGATCTGCTCGGCCAGGAACCGCAGTCGCCGCTGCCGGTGAAATATTTCTGGCGCGCGATGATTGCCAACATGGACGCGTGGGTGCGCAGCAACACGCTTCCGCCCGCGAGCAGCTATCCGAAGATCGCGGATGGATCGCTGGTGCCGCTGCGCGACTACGCGTTGCCGGCGATTCCCGGCGTTAACCGGCCGCATGAGGCGAATCAGGCGTGGCATCTCGATTTCGGTCCGAACTGGCGTCAAGGAATTCTCAGCGTGCAGCCGCCGAAGGTGGGCGAGGCGTTTCCCGTGCTGGTGCCGCAGGTGGATGCCGATGGCAACGAGCGCGACGGTGTACGCCTGCCCGAGATCACCGTGCCCCTGGCGACGTATACGAGTTGGAATCTTCGCGATCCGTCGATTGGCGCGCCTGATCAGCGGGTTTCGTTCGAGGCGTCGTACCTGCCGTTTCCGAAAACTGCCGCGGAGCGTCAGAAGGCGGGCGACCCCCGCAAGTCGATTGCGGAACGTTACACAGATCGCGACGACTACATGACGCGCTATCGAACTGCGATCGACGGCCTGGTGAAGGAACGATGGATTTTGCCGGAAGATCGGGAGGCGATGATTCATCGCGGCGAGCAGGAGTGGGCGGAAGCTACGAAGTGAGAGGTCGCTCCTGAGTGGTAGAGCGGTCGTACCAATGGCATTATTTTTTTTGGCCTTATCCATAAAATCCTCATTCTTAAAGGTTTATGATTGGGGGATCGAGTTGAGCCCGTGTAAAATCTTGAGCCACAATGACTTGTAGCTAAAATCTTCCAAAATAAGGACTTAGCTTCGGGCTGACGGCCTTTGGAGGCATCGGTCGTGGAGAACTGATTGGGATGGCCCTCACGCATGCATCGAGTTTGCGCGTTTTGAAATCCTCAGTAAAGGTTGTGCGTCACAAGAACTCGGATTTTTAATTGTGGAGGGCTGTGGGAAAAGACGATTGAAGGCGCCGTAGAAGCGTCGTCTCGTTCCGGGAAGCAACGGTTTAAGATTGCGGTTATTCGACCGGCAGACTTACTAAGAAAGGTGAAACGATGAGTAGAGCTACGTATCCACTCAAGCTGCCTCTCTCCGTCAAAAAGGCCGCCCAGCGACTGGCAGAGGAAGACGGAGTTTCTCTGAATCAATGGATTGCGGTCGCGGTGGCGGAAAAAATCGGAGTGGTGGAAACGGCCGCAGAGTTCTTCAAGAAGCGTGCCGGGAAGGCGACTGGAATCGGACTTATGAAGTTCCTGCGCAGCGCGCCCAAAGTCAACGCGGAAGCGAATGACTCTGTGCGGTGAATTTCACCCTCGCCGCCGCCTTACTTTCCCGGTTGTGCGGAATGCGCCAGCCCCCATTCTTGTACGCCGGATTTCAATGTATCAGATAGCCATGGAAACAGATGCTGATAAGCTCGCATACGGCCTAGCATTCACGTTCTTGCTTCCCGTAATCGCGTATTTGACCGGAATGGCATGGAACAAGTTCGTCGGCGCTCCCTCCAAAGTCAATAAGGCTTGGGCGACCTTTTGTCTCGGGATTCCTATTGTGGCCCTGGTGATGTTCGTGACAATCGATCTGGACTTGATTTATCGGTTATGGTCCACATCGCCTTACGTCTTGTCGATTTGCGCGGTCCTTTTCGGCCTTCTTGCACCAGCAAGCTTGGTTTTTGTAATGGTGCGCCTCTGGCGAACTAGGCCAAGTCATCACGACTGATTGGTGCCGACGGTTGGGAGAAATCTTGGATCCGTTCCCGACCAGCGTATCAGCAGCCACCGAAACCGCAGCCCCGTTCGGAGGTGCGTGCTACATAGTTTCGCCTCAGGACTTAGCAACCATTTACAACATTTCTCCACTCTGGAACGCAAGTTCACCGATTGACGGTACCGGCCAGACGATTGCGATTGTCAGCGAGAGTGATATCTATCCCCAGGCCTTCAGCGATTTTCGTGCCGACGTCGGAATACCTCCGGGCACTTTAATTCTGACCAACGACGGTCCCGACCCGCTCAAGCTGTCCACGTCAGGCGATGAGATAGAGTCTGACCTCGACTGTCACCTGGGGTGAATTCCCCTTGACGGCGCCGCCCCCTTTTTGTAGGATCATCAGAACAAGTCCGTTCTTCAACTTGGTTGTGGAGCGGACCTGAATTTCATGCAGAGTGGCTGAGGGACGAGCCCTGTGACGCCACGGCAACCGATCCGGGATCATATATCCCGGGTGCTTGGTGCCAACTCTCTCCTGGAAACAGGGAACATGGGATTCGGCAAGCGCGCAGTTTTTGCTTTCCGATCGCCTCTTTTCCTTTTCCTGGAAAAAGAGGCCTTTGCTTTTTAGGCCGCTTTTTCAGGCTCGTCCTCAGCTATTCGCAGAAGAGCAAGGTTTCAAAGTAGCAAAGTTTCAAAGTGGAAAGGTTTCAAGGTGCCAAGATCGCCGCTGACGGCGGGAGGTCCTTGACACTATGAAACTTCGAAACCTTGAAACCTTGAAACCTTGAAACTTTGAACCCTTCAAGAAAGCGAGTAGCGCAATGTCTCACTACGAACTGCGGTGCCGGGAATGCGGACGGACATGGGGAAACCAGCCCCGGTCGATCTGCGACGATTGTTTCTCTCCTCTGGAAGTTGCCTACGACTACGACGCCCTGCGCGGGTCGATTAGCCACGAGAGCATTTCCCGGCGGCCGACGAACATGTGGCGCTACTCCGAACTTTTACCCCTCCCCCACGGCTATGAAGCACGGTTGCCGGTCGGTTTCACTCCACTGTTTCAGGCTCCTCGTCTGGCTGAACAGTTGAGTGGAACAACCGCGGCCGCGAAAAATCTCTATATCAAGAACGACGCGGTATGTCTGCCGACGTTGAGCTTTAAAGACCGCGTGGTGGCGGTCGCTCTATCGCAGGCAAAGGCGTTTGGGTTCGACACGGTGTCGTGCTCTTCTACCGGAAACCTGGCGAATGCTGTGGCCGCGCAGGCTGCACGCGAAGGACTGAAGGCATGGATTTTTATTCCTTCCGATCTGGAGCCCGCGAAAATTCTGGGCACCAACGTTTTCGGGGCCAAGGTGGTGCGCATCGCGGGCAACTACGATCAAGTGAACCGGCTGTGCTCGCAGATTGCCGACGAGCATCGTTGGGGCTTCGTCAATGTGAATCTGCGGCCGTACTACGCGGAGGGATCGAAGACGGTCGGATTCGAAATCGCCGAGCAGTTGGGATGGCGGTTGCCGGACAACGTGGTCTGTCCGATGGCCGGCGGTTCGCTGATTGTGAAGATCAAGAAGGCTTTCGACGAACTGGTGAAACTCGGGCTGGTCGAAGGCAAGGAAGTGAAATTCTTTGGAGCGCAGGCTACCGGTTGCTCTCCCATTTCAACCGCGGTGAAGACCGGAAGTTCGGAAATTGAGCCGCAGAAGCCTTCTACGATCGCGCGATCGCTTGCCATCGGCAATCCTGCGGACGGGCATTACGCCATCAAGGTGATCAAGGGCAGCGGCGGATGGAGCGAGGATGTCAGCGATCCGCAAGTCATCGATTCGATCAAGTTGCTGGCGGAAACCGAAGGCATCTTCACGGAAACGGCTGGCGGCGTGACGGTGGGAACCGCGGGCAAATTGTATCGCCAGGACCGCATTCTGCCGGAAGAGACGACAGTTTTGTGTATCACGGGCAACGGGCTGAAGACCACGGATGTGTTGGCCGGCGTCTACCAGACGGAGCGGCCGATTGCTCCGAAGTTGGCGGAGTTCGAACATTACTTGCAGCAGACGATGACGCCCGCGGAGATTCCGGGAGTGCTGGCGAACGCTGAAGCGGTGGGAGCGTAGATATGGCGATCACAGTACAAATTCCGACTGCACTCCGTCGGCATACTGCTGGTGTGGGTTCGCTCTCTTGCGCAGCGTCGAATCTCGGAGAATTGTTTTCGGTGCTCGATGAGAAATTTCCCGACCTGAAGCCGCATCTGCGCGACGATAAGGGTCAGGTGCGACGCTTTCTCAATATCTACGTGAATGAGGAAGATATTCGCTTTCTTGGCGGACAGACTTACGCCTTTCAGGAAGGCGACGAAGTTTTGCTCGTGCCCTCGATTGCCGGCGGCGGGATGTAACAGGTGATCGCATAGCGTCCGCTCGCGTTACGCGAAACAGTGTTTCCAAAACTAATTAACTCCAAGCCGCTGTCTCAGCGGCTTTGTTATTTACGTTCTGTTTCCTGGGTGCTCGACTCGCGCCGAACAATCTTTTCGGCAAGCTCAACAAACATCGCAACACTTGCGTGATGACGCGCTGTGAGCCGCGTCATGGTCAAGTGAAAAAAAATAATTCAGAAATTTGCGTGCCGTGCGCGATCCTGCGCTATCGAATTTTCTGCGCGCTCGTCTCATTCCGCAAGTTGTCACACGAGCCTTCGTGCTTTCCGGTGACAAGCACCGAATCGGTTCCTGACAGCGGCTCTGGAGGTTGCCATGAAGAGTCGCAAGTTTGTTTTTGTTGTCCTTTTGTTTCTGACATCGGTTGCCGCAGCGCAATTCGATTCCGGCCACGTTGCCCAGCAAGTGCGAGTGCGAGTCACCTTTGCGGACGGAGGCTGCGCCTATTCTGCCCATCTGAGCCTCATGGGGCACGGTGTCAGGGTGGCTGACGGATGGGCGAACGATCGTTGCGAGGTGAACTTTTTCAATGTGCAGCCTGGTTCCTATTACTTGAGTGTTTCCGGTGGAGGTCTTGCCAACGCTGAGTTAGGAACGATTGACGTGACGTCCTCCGGTATCAATGAGTTCGATGTCCGGGTAGCGCGGCCAAACGAAACGGCTCGTACCTTCGGCGGGTATGGCAACGCTTTTGTATCGACCTCGGATCTCGGTATTCCCAGCCGGGCCCGCAAAGAATTCGACAAAGCAAATGAATTGATCGGCAAGCGAGAGTTGGAGCAGGCGGTTCGGAAGCTCAATAAGGCGATTTCGATTTATCCAGCGTATGCCGGTGCGTACAACAATTTGGGAGTGCTGTATGCGTGGCTGGGAGACCGCACGCGAGAGCGCGAGTCGCTGGAGCACGCTATCCGTCTTAACGACCACTTCGCGCTCGCCTATCTGAACCTGGGCAGACTGAACCTTGGCACCGGTAATTTTCCGGCGGCGGAGATCTTATTGGACAAGGCCTCTACGTTCAATCCTACGGACCCGACGGCGCTGATCCTGCTTTCATGGGCGGAGTTCCAGCAGGGGCATTTCGACGAAGCCATCGCAGCCAGCCGCAAGGTGCATCTGCTGGGCGATGCTCACGCTTTTGCGCATTGGGTGGCGGCGCGCTCCTTTGAAAAGCAAAGGAATAAAGCGGGAGCCGTGTCTGAGTTGGAGTTGTACCTGAAAGAAGAACCGCCCGGGCCGTCGGCAGATGCTGCGCGGAAGGAACTCGAACTGGTGAAAGCGGTTCTTCCCTGATCGGCAATTGCGCTTTTATAGACCGTTGTTGTAACTGGGAACGGTCTCGACCGCGAACGGCCGGCTCTCTCGGATAAAAGCAGAGTTGCTGTGAAATCCTGCCGCGCATTCCGGCCGATATTCAAAGAATTTAGAGGCTTGACTGGCGGGTGTATAATCTAACTAACTGGTTAATTAATGGCAAAGCTGTTTCATCCTCGTAATGGACCAGTGCCCCGCATGGGCACCCGCGGCCGGCCGCAGGAGAGCCGCGCCGCCATCCTCAAGGCGGCGGCCAAAGAGTTTGCGGAGTACGGGATTGCGGGCGCGCGTACCGACGCCATCGCTCGCGAGGCGCGGGTCAATAAAGCGCTGCTGTATTACTACTTCAAGGACAAAGAAACGCTGTACGGCGCGGTGCTGGACGAAGCGTTTTCGGGGCTGAAGAATACGGTGTTCCGCGTTCTCGACGGCGATTTGCCGACGCGCGCAAAGATGCTGGCTTATGCCGGCGCCTATTTCGATTTCATCGCTTCAAACCAGATTTATCCGCGACTGATGCAGCGCGAGATGATGCGGGCCCGCGAAGGCCAGTCGCCACACATCGACAAAGTGATCAAGACGTACATTCAGCCTATCTTTCACCGCGTGGGCGATCTGATGCGCAAGGGAATTGCGGACGGCGAATTCCGTGCGGTGAATCCCGCGCATTTTGTGCCTTCGATGGTCGCCATGATCGTTTTTTACTTCAGCAGCGCACCTATGATGCAGAAGATTGTCGGCTTCAATCCGCTGACCCCGGAGCGAATCGCGGAGCGGCGCGCGGCGGTGCTCGATTTCATCTCCGCCGCATTGTTTCGTCCCGAACGTCACGCCACCGCACGCAAGGAGCAAGCTCATGAGCGCGCGTAATCGGTTTTTCATTCTTCTCGGAATTATTTTCGTGATTGCCACGACCTACTATTTTCTTTCCACCGACCACTCGCGCGACCTGGTGCTGATCGGCACCGTTGACGCCAACCAGGTGATCGTGAGCGCGCAGGTCGAAGGCCGAATCCAGAAGTTGCTGGTCGATGAAGGCACGCCGGTGAAGGCCGGAGATCTGATCGCGGTGCTCGATCCTTCAGAATTGCAAGCGCAAGAAGCGGCTGCGACGGCGACCATCGCCAGTCTGCAGCATAAAGTGACGGAAATGCAGGATACCGAACAATCGACATCAGGTTCCACCTTAAGCGATGTGGCGAATGCGCAGGCCAAGCTGTTGTCTGCGAAAGCGCAGTTGCTGCAGGCAAAGGCAACGCTGGATCGCACGGAAAGCGATAGCCGTCGCGCCATCGAACTGGCGAAGGAAGGAATCACGTCCGATCAGGAGCGCGTGCAGGCCGAGACTAATTTGCAAGCGGCGCAGGCGACGGTTCAGGCGCAACAGGAATTGGTTCGGGCCGCGCAGGCCGATCTGAACGCGGCGATCGCGCGTACGCATCAGGCTAATGCCGCGAAGAGCACCGTTGCCTCAACGCAAGCCGACTTGAAAAATGCAATGGCAATGAAAAGTCAGGCGGCGGTGCGGTTGGGTTACACGAACGTTTATGCGCCGGTGAGCGGGACGGTTTCGGTGCGCGCGGCGCGCCAGGGAGAAGTGGTGAACATTGGCGCACCGATCGTCACCATCGTCGATCTCAACGATACCTGGGCGCGAGTTGCGATTCCGGAAACTTACGCCGACCACATTGGATATGGCGACGTGCTGCGCGTGCGTTTGCCGGGCGGAACGGTGATGAGCGGCAAAGTATTTTTCAAAGGCGTGGAAGGAGACTTTGCGACGCAGCGCGATGTGAGCCGCCGGAAACGCGACATCAAAACGATCGTGCTGAAAGTGCGTATGGACAACCCTAAGGGCGCTTTCGTGCCGGGGATGACCGCGGAAGTGCTGGTGTCGCCGGAGCAGTTGAAGGGCGGCAGTACGCAAAGCGCCGCGACGGCGGAGCAGCGATGATGGCGGAATTGAATTCCAAATCGCAGGACGGGACTGCGGCGCCTCCTAATGGTTCGGGGTTGGAGAAACCGGTCTACGATCCTTCGGCGCCGTCGGCCATCGAAGTTCAGCACATCGTCAAGAAGTACGGTGACTTCACCGCGGTGGATGACGTTTCCTTCAGCGTGAAGGAGGGAGAAATCTTCGGCCTGCTCGGGCCTAACGGTGCAGGGAAGTCAACGCTGATCCGCATGATGACCACGCTGATCCCGATTACATCCGGGCATGCGTTGATCGCCGGGCACGACGTTGCCAAGGAGCCGAATGCGGCGCGGCGCATGATTGGCGTGATTCCGCAGGCGCTGACCAGCGATCTCGACCTCACGGTCGAAGAGAACATGAATATTTATGCGAAGCTCTACGACGTGCCGGCGAAGGAGCGCAAGAAATCAATCGACGAACTGCTGGAGTTGGTGGACCTGACGAAATGGCGCGACGCGCAAACCAAGACATTGTCGGGAGGCATGCGGCGGAGGCTGGAGATTGCGCGGGGGCTGGTGCACCATCCGCGAATCTTTTTTCTGGACGAGCCGACGACTGGACTCGATCCCGTGTCTCGCGTGGCGGTGTGGGAAATGCTGGGAAACATCAAGGAACACCGGCAGCTGACGATTCTGATCACGACGCACTACATGGATGAGGCCGACCGGTTGTGCGACCGCATCGCGATTGTCGATCACGGAAAACTCGTGGCGCTGGACGCGCCCATGGCGCTGAAGGCGAGCGTGCCGGGATCGAACGTGATTGAGGCGCAGTTTGAGAATCCTCCTGCCGACTGGGAGCAGCGCCTGCATGCGCTCAGCGAAGTCACGTCGGTGCAGCACGAGGGCGCCGGCATGTACCGCGTGCTCACGGGCAACGGTTCGCGCACCACGACCGAACTAGTCGAGATGGCGGTGCACAACAAAGTGCCGGTGAAATCGCTTTCGGTGCAGAACACGACTTTGGACGACGTGTTCGTGCATTACACGGGAAGGCAGTTGCGCGACGAACTGCAGAAAGCTTACGCCTTCGTGATGCCGCAGCGGCCAGGGTTGCAGCCATGAAGAATTGGGTAGCGCCGACGCGTTGTCCTGCCCTCGCGTGCGGCGGGCGAGACGCCCGCCGCCACAGCCGCCGGGACGGCGGCGCTACGGAGATTTTATGAACCGGATGATGGCGATCGTCGAGCGGGAAATGCGGAAGTTTTTCCGCTCGCCGGCGCTGATGCTCGCTTCGATGATCTTCCCGCTGGTACAACTCATCATTCTCGGCAACGCTTTTGGGGGGAAGATTCATGATGCCCGGGTCGCCATCGTCGATCAGGACGGCGGTCCACAGGCGCTGCGTGTTCGTGAGGCGTTCGATTCGGTGCGCGCGAACATTCGCACCTTCGTTCCCATCTATTACGACAGCGACAAGCATGCGATGGAGGATGTGCGCAATGGCAAGCTGGAAGGCGCGGTTATTATTCCGCCACAGTTTTCCCGGCGCGTGTATGAAGAAAACCATCCGCGTATCGCGCTGGTGGTCGACAACAGCGACAACTTCATGAGCTCGGCGGTTGAGTCGGAATTGACGGAATTGACCAACTCGCTCAACCAGCCCACGGTTTCGCCTCGTATCCTGCAGCAGACGGCGCTCGACATTGTCGAACTCTATCCCTACATCGAATACATGAAGTTTTTGTTGCCCGGATCGCTGGCGCTGGCCATGTTCGTGTCGGTGATGATCGGCGGGGGCATGCTTTACATCGACGACAAGGCGCGCGGCGTGCATGAGGGGTATCTGGTCACGCCCATCACGAAGCTGGAACTGGTGTTGGGGTTGAATCTTGCGGGCTCGATCAAGGCGGTGATGACGGGCGTGATCATCGTGGTGATCGGTTCGATGCTGGCGGGTGTGGGCACAATTTTCAATCCCGCAACCATCCTCGGCGTGCTGATTATGATCGTGCTGACCTCGCTAGCCTTCAACACGATGATGTTTCTGCTGATGGTGCGCATTGAAGATCCGCTGGTGCCGCGGGCCATGTTCGGGATTCTCAACACGCTGCTGTTTTTTCCCAGCGGCTCGGTCTATCCCATTCAGGCATTTCCTCCGTGGCTGCGCGTTATCGCGAAGGGGGACCCTTTCACCTACGCGGTGGACGGTTTCAAATGCCTGCTGCTGAAGGAAACGGCGCTCTCCGCCGTGTGGGGAGACATGCTTTTTCTCTCGATCTTCGCTGCGGTCACGCTGGGGATTGCGATTCCGCTGTTTAAGAGAACCCTGTAGGGGGTTTCGTAATTTTGTAATTGAGTAATTTAAGAGCCAAACAAGCGGCGGTTCTGAAATTACAAAATTACAAAATTACCAAATTCTTGAGTCGTCCGTTATGCTAGAGAGGTATGACGCTTCTGGATGCGCAGGAGTACGATGCGGAAAAAGCGCGGAAACGCCGCATGCGAATCATCTCGGCGATCGCGATACTGCTGGTGGTTCTAGCCTTAGGCTGGTGGTTCCGTTATTGGCCTTATGAGCACATAGCGGGCAAGTTCTTCGACGCACTGCAGAAGCAGGATTACAAGACTGCCTACGGCATTTGGATGCACGATCCGCAGTGGCAGCAGCATGCTGAGCGGTATCCGAAATATCCGTTCAATGAGTTTTATAAAGACTGGGGGCCCGGCGGTGAGTGGGGGCTCATCAAAACCGCGAAAGTTTACGGCGCGAGCACTTGTCCCGGCGGCGGGACTGGTGTGGTGGTGGACGTGATCGTGAACGACCGCACGGAACACGCACAGGTGTGGGTGGAGAGATCGGACCACACGTTGAGCTACCCGCCATGCGAATTGCTTTTCCGCTGATGTTTACGCGTGGGTCTGCGAGAGTGCGTCCACGGTCTTCGTCAGGCTCGCGTCGTCGCTCACATTCAGGCAAGTCTTCGATCGATCGATCTGCCGCATCAGCCCGCACAGCACTTTTCCTGGACCCACTTCGATAAACGTCTGCACTCCCCGAGCGATGAGCAGGCGCATGCAGGGATCCCACTTCACCGATCCTGTGACCTGGCGGAGGAGAGTGTCGCGAGCGCGCAGTTCGTCGGTCACCAGATCGGCTTCCACGTTGCACGCGACGGGATAGACTGGCTTCTGCATCTTCAGAGCGTTGAGATCGCCTTCCAGCCGATCTTGCGCCGGCTTCATCAGCGAACAATGGAAGGGCGCGCTCACCGGAAGCAACTTGGCGCGCTTGGCGCCGCGTTCATCCGCCAATGTCGCGGCACGCTCGACCGCGGCTGTGTTGCCGGAGATGACGATTTGCTCTGGCGAATTGATGTTGGCTGGCGCACAGACTTCGCCTTGTGCAGCGTCGTGGCAGACGGCTGAGACTTTCGCTGCGTCCATGCCGAGGATCGCGGCCATGGCACCGACGCCGACCGGAACCGCCGCCTGCATGTACTTGCCGCGATTGCGCACAGTGCGGACAGCTTCCACAAAGCTGAACGTTCCGGCAGCAACGTGCGCGGAATATTCGCCAAGACTATGTCCGGCAACGAAGCCGGGCTTGGGAACGTGGGTTTGCAACACGCGCAGGGCGGCGACCGACACAGTCAGAATCGCCGGCTGCGTGATCTCCGTCAGACGAAGCTGATCTTCCGGGCCCTCGAAGCAGACGGTGGAAAGCTTGTAGCCGAGGGCGTCGTCGGCCTCTTCGAATGTTTGGCGGGCGACAGGATATTTCTCAGCCAATTCTTTGCCCATGCCGACTGCCTGCGAGCCTTGGCCGGGGAATAACAAAGCGATTGTGTTTTCAGTCATGAAGGGAATCTGGTAATTGAGTAAATGGTAATTGTGTAATTTTCGAAGACCACGCCCGCTACTGTTTAAATTAGCGAATTACTAAGTTACTCAATTACCCAATCTCGGCGGGCGCCGGCCGCACTGCCGCCAAGCCGCGCTCGATCGATCCGTTAATTCCGCGTTCGGAAAATTCGGCCGCGACACGCACTGCATTCTTGATCGCGTTGGCGTTCGAGGAACCGTGCGTGATGATGCATGCGCCCTTCAGCCCCAGCAACGGCGCGCCACCGTATTCGGTATGGTCGAGCCGCTTCTTGAAGTCGGTGAAGGCGCTGCGCGAGAGCAACGCGCCCACTTGCCGGGTGATGGTCGCCTTTAGCGATTCTTTCAACGCGGTGCGCACCAGGTTGGCCACGCCCTCGGAAATCTTCAATGCAACGTTGCCCACAAAACCATCGGCGACGATAACGTCGACCTGGCCGTTATAAAGGTCGCGGCCTTCTACGTTGCCAACAAAGTTCAGCGGAAGCTGCTTGAGCAATTGAAAAGCCTGGCGAGTGAGATCGTTCCCCTTGCTTTCCTCTTCGCCAATGGAAAGCAGTCCGACGCGTGGCCCGGCGCTCCCGGCTCTCTTCCCAAACATGGCGCGAAAATAAATGTCGCCCATCACGGCAAACTGTTCGAGATTCTGCGGAGTGCAATCGACATTGGCGCCGACGTCGAGCAGCATCGCGGGATTTCCCGGGGCGGTGGGAAAGACCGCGGCCAGTGCGGGACGATCGACGCCGGGAACCGCGCCCAGCACGACTTTTGCGGTGGCCATGGCCGCGCCGGTGTTGCCCGCGGTGACGAAACCAGCAGCCTGTCCCTCGCGCACCATGCGCAAGCCGACCCGCATCGAGGAATCGCGCTTGGCGCGAATCGCCTCCACTTTATCTTCCATGGTAATGAATTCGCTGGCGTGCACGACTTCCAGGGGCAGCCGGGCAGCCGACGGATGGCGATCCAGGTCCGCCTTGATGACAGTTTCCGGGCCGACCAGCAGCACCCGCAACCCATATTGGCGCGCCGCATGTATGGCGCCCTCGATTTCAGGCTTGGGAGCGCGGTCCGAACCCATCGCATCCAGCGCGATCACGCTAGGCATGGCGTCTTTGAGCTAGCTGGCTTCTTTAATGTCGAGGACTTCGCGTCCCTTATAGTAGCCGCACTTGGGGCAGGCGCGATGCGGCATTTTTTTCTCGTGGCAGTTGGGGCACTCGGCCAGGCTGTGGCCTTTGAGTGCGTCGTGAGCGCGCCGGGTTGAGGTACGCTTTTGGGAGTGTCGCCGTTTTGGATTAGGCATGGTTAAAATTCCTTTCGCTTTTGAAAGCTGTCAGCTCTCAGCTGTCAGCTTTCAGCTTTTCAAACTTGAATGCTAACGCGAACCCTTGGCTGCAGGTATGAAGTCGACTCGAACGCACCAACTTTGGAACGGAGCGTTCGTGGCTGAAAGCTGACGGCTAATAGCCGACAGCTTTCTAGTGTTCCAGCTTGCTGCGAATCTCTCGCAACGCGGTCCAGCGCGGGTCTTCGATCGCGGTGGAACAGCCGCACGGTCCTTCGTTCAAATTCTTGCCGCAGTGCAGGCACAAACCTTTGCAATCTTCGCGGCAGGTGACTTTCAGGGGCAACGCCAGCAGTACCTGCTCACGTAAAACATCTTCCAGCAGAAGTCCGTCGCCTTGATAATAGCCGATTTCGGCCTCGGCATCGGTCACCGACAGCTCGTCGCGGCCGGCATCGGCGCCGAGCGGGCGGTAGAGCAATTCAAAGTCGCGCGTAATGTCCTGGGCGACTGGCTCAACGCAGCGCGCGCATTCCAATTCGAGGCCTGCTGTCAGGCGCCCCCGCAGACGGATGTCCTGGATGATCTGATGCTTGCCGTGGTGCTCTTCGACGATTTCCGCATGCCCGGACGCTTTCAGCGGGGTCCGTTGCTTGGCCTCGCCGCCCAAGTCGATGACCCCGGGCTGGAACGTTTCCTCAAAATCAAGAGGCTGGCGTTCCAATTCATGAATGTCGAGGAACATCGGGAGAATCTCCGCGGCAATCTGCCGAAACCAGGCCCGCGGAAGCACGCCAAGGGGCGTAAGTACCGCAAGGAGCAAGACTTAGGATAAAGCTTGTCGGCCTGCAGTGTCAAGAAAACAGAGGTTTCCAGGCGGTCTAGGGAAGTGCTAGACTTTTCCTAGGAGGACCCTATGGCCACTCTTTATGTGGAGAATGTTCCTGAGGATATTTATAAGGCCTTGCGCGAACGGGCTCGCAAGAATCGCAAATCGATTGCTGCCGAAGTGATTTCTTTGCTGGAACAGAACATTCCAACTGCTGAGGAGCTGCGACGGCGACGCGAATTTGTTCGAAAGTTGAAACAGATTTCGTCGCAGGAACCGCTTACGCCGGGCCCGTTTCCCTCCGCTGAAGAAATGATCCGTGAGGATCGGGAACGGTGACGACGTTCGTGGTGGATGCTAGCGTCGCCGCGAAATGGATGCTTCCCGCCAAAGAAGAACTTCTGAGGCAGGAGGCCTATCGGTTGCTGGATGCTTACGGAGCGGGTGAAATAAATCTACTGGTCCCGGACATTTTTTGGGCGGAGTGCGGCAACATCGTTTGGAAGGCAGTCCGACAGCAGAGATTCTCCAGGGTTGAAGCTGAACTCGCCATCGGCTCAATGTTGCGCCGCTCCATCCCGACAATTTCCTCTGCAAGTCTGCTGTCGGAAGCGCTCCCTATCGCATTTCAATACGGCCGCTCACTCTATGACTGCCTCTACGTTGCTCTGGCGGTTCAATCGGATCGGGAACTGATCACCGCGGATGAGCGGCTGGCGAACGCCCTCGCGGCGTACTTGCCAGTCAAATGGCTGGGCGCGTATTGAGCAGGCCGGAGCTATTCCTGTCGTCACATCCGAGATGCTCCCGAACTTGTGGAAATTGCTCGTGCCATAATCGACGATAAGGTTGCGACTTCGATCCTGCCGGCGGAATGAGGCGAGCGTGCGCGTGTTGGTTACAGGAAGCGCGGGTCATTTGGGCGAGGCCCTGGTCCGCACTCTGAGGGATCTGAATCATGACGTCGTCGGTCTCGACGTCCTCGAATCGCCATTCACCACCTACGTTGGCTCGATCGCAGACCGGGCTTGCGTGCACCGTTGCATGAGCGGCGTGCAGACGGTTCTTCACGCCGCCACCTTGCACAAGCCACACGTGAGCACGCACAGTCGTCAGGATTTTGTCGACGTCAACGTGACTGGAACCCTGAACCTTCTGGAAGAGTCGGTGACGGCCGGCGTCGAGGCGTTCGTCTATACCAGTACCACCAGTGTATTTGGCGATGCCCTGGTGCCTCCGCAAGGCGCGCCGGCGGCATGGATCACCGAGGAGGTCACGCCTGTCCCAAAGAATATTTATGGAGTGACCAAAGCGGCCGCGGAAGATCTTTGCCAGCTGTTTCATCGGAATCAGGGATTGGCCTGCATGGTGTTGCGAACCTCGCGTTTCTTTCCCGAAGAGGACGACAACCCGGAAATTCGCGAAGCCTATGAGGACGCGAACGCCAAGACGAATGAATTTCTCTATCGCCGAGTCGAAATCGAAGATGTGGTGAGCGCGCATCTGCTGGCTGTCGAGCGCGCACGTGCAATCGGATTTCGTAAGTACATCATCAGCGCGACCACGCCATTCCAGCCGAGCGACCTAGCCGGCCTGCGGGTGGATGCGCCGCGCGTAGTGAGGCAGCGCGTTCCGGACTACGAAGCCGAATACCAGCGGCGAAGCTGGAAGATGTTTCCATCCATCGACAGAGTCTATGTGAACGAGCGCGCCCGGAACGAGCTGGGTTGGAAACCGCGATACGACTTCCATCATGTCATCGATCGTCTCAGGGCGGGCGAAGATCTTCGAAGTCCTCTCGCGCAAGTTATCGGGTCCAAGGGATACCACGCGAAGGCTTTTTCCGAAGGCCGCTATCCGGTCGCGTAGATGATCGGGACCCTGCTAGTCGCTGAGGCGCAGCATCTCAATTGTTTGCGTTGGTAGTTCCTCGAAGATCAGTTTTCTCTCGACATCCATTGCACTCTTCGTCAGATGGTGAGGGACGTACCAAGCCACAGCCGCAACGGTCACGAGGCTGAGCATTCGCCAAGATTGCAACAGAGCCGATGATTCGAACTCGGGCGTCGAGACCGCATAGATGAGAAAACCAAAACAGCACGACAGAAACGTGACGATGGAATGCTGCTTGAAGAGAGGAAGTGTGCAGGTGAACGGGAGTTTACGGAAACGAACGAGGGCGATATTCGTCAACAATACGGTCCAGACGACCACCAGTGTGGAGTGAAGGCCCGCGATCAACCAGCCTTCCAGGTAAACGTAAGCCGGGAATGCGATGAGCAGCAGCGGAGGCAGCACCAGAATCAGGATTACTTTTCTCGCCAGACGTTCGCACGCTTGCCCGTCTTCATCGAGCATCAGCTGAAAGATCCAGTTGGCTCGCAACTCCACCGGCATTTCGAATACCATGCGAAGGCCGACAATGGCCAGGAAGCTGAGGATGAAGGGAATCGAGAGGGCGTCGGGCGATAGAGCAGCTGCGCGTATGCTTTTCGCACCTTCATAAGCGGCCATCAGAGCCTGAGAAGTCAGAACCAGTCCCAGCCCTGCAACTGCCGTCAGAACGAGATGGTGCGCTTCGCTCCGAACCAGGGTCTTGCACACAAACCGAAAGCAGCCCCTTTGAAATTGCGTTCGCAGGGCCAGGCGATCGAGTAGAACTCCTAAGAGGGATATCCGTGAAACGTGTGCTGCGTCCGTTATTTCGGTGGTCTCAGCAATGCGCACGAAATACCGCTGGTAGCTGACTGCGTAGGCGCAGAGTGCAATCGCGGCCACCAGCGCGATCCCCGGAAAAGCCAGTCTCGATAACTGGAGGAGCGCTGGCCCAGCGCGGCCGTTTAAGTGTTGGCACAGGCCCAGAAACCAGCAGGAAGGCATCAGCATTGTCCACGCCGGGGCCGGCCCCTCCAGTCGTCGCAAGAAATCCGGAACCGCGAAACTGGTGCACAGCATTGCGACCAGGTAAACAACCACGATGCCGCGAACGTAGGTGGAGACACGCCGGAAGGCGCGAGCAGGCAAGACCGCCATCAAAAATCCCAGAAGCGAGAAGACCGCAAAGAATGCGAAAACGCTTGCCAGCATGACTACGAGTGTGTGGACCAGGCCGAACTTCACAAAGAATAGAAGCGATTTTTGTGTCGCTTCTACAACTGCGGGGAAGAGGATGCACGAGGCCGCATTGACATCCACCGCGATCAACCCGGCGAGGAACACAACTGCCACGAGATTTGCGAGAAAGATGCTTCGTGTGGAGATGGGGAGCGGGACCAGATTCATGTAGTCGCGGCGGTCAGGAAAGATGGCATCCCATCGCCAAACCGCGACGGCGCCAGTCACGGTCATGGAAAGTACGATGAAGAAATACTCGTCAGGAAGCGTGATCAGCAGGGGATCAACATTAGGGATTCCGCGCAGCCATTGCAGCAGAGTTCCATACTTGTTAAGCAAGAGCAGGGAAACGAATCCGCCGGGCATTGCCAGCAGCGTGAGCACCAGTCCGACACCAAGATCGAGGCCTTCGGCGTCCGTGTCTCCACCGCCGCGGAAGATACGAGCGACAAAGAGTTGTACCATCCGCCAAAAAGGCGTCTCCCTTCGCTCCTGATACGAGCGGGAGGCCGCTTCCATTGCCTCGGAAATCATGCGGCCTTCTTCTTCATGACCGTGACGATGTCGCGCACCACGCGCATCGTGTCCACATCGTCGACCAGATGCAGAAACGTATTCTCCAAAGACTGTCCGAGAATCTGGCCGATGTTGGCCACGGAGTCTTGCGCGATGACGACTCCTTTGCGCAGGATCAGCACATCGGTGCAGACTTTTTCGACGACCTCCAGCACGTGCGAGCAATAGAAGACGAGCTTGCCCTGCTGCCCGAGCGCTTGCACCAGGTTTTTGAAGATCAGGGCCGAGGTGACGTCCAGTCCCGAGAGCGGCTCGTCAAAGATGAAGATCTCGGGGTCATCCATGATTGCGGCGATGAGCAAAATACGCTGCCGCATGCCCTTGGAATAGGAACCAATGCCGGCGTGCCGGCTGGGATGCAGGGAGAAGAGTTCCAGCAAAGAATCAATTCTGGTTTCGAGATCGAAGCGGTTCATCCCGCGCAGGGTCGCGATCAACTCCAGATATTCCCAGCCGGTCAGGTACGGATAGAGATGAGGCTCTTCTGGAATGTAGCCCAGGAGTTTGCGATAGCCCGCCAAGTCGTCTTGAATGTTGTGGCCGTCGAACTGCACCACGCCGCGTGTTGGCTGCAACAGGCCAGTGAGCATCTTCACGGTCGTGCTCTTGCCGGAACCGTTCGGGCCAAGACATCCGAGGACCTGTCGGGGTCGCAATGTGAATGAGAGATCCTGCACTGCAGGCAAAGACGCGTAACGCTTCGTCAGGTGTACGGCTTCGAGCATGAACTACCTCGCGACGAAGACTTCAGGCGGCAGGGAGTAAACCCAGGATGGTAATTTAGACACCGGCCGCGCCCCTTGAGTTCCGGGGAATGTTTGTCGCCCCGACCTTCAAGGATTGCGCGGCCAATGTTAGCTGAGGATGGGCAGCTTTCGAATTCTTTTCTTCGTTGCCGCGTAGATTGCGTTGCACAGCGCGGGAGCGAGCGGGGGCACCGAAGGTTCGCCGATGCCCGTCGGAACCTCCGCGCTCGGAACATAGTAAACCTCGACGGCCGGGGTTTCGTTCATGCGCACGGGGGCGTAATCGTCGAAGTTTCCCTGCACCACGCGGCCTTTCTCGATGGTGATCTTGGCGCGCAGCGCGTTGCCCAGTGCGTAGACGATGCCGCCCTGAATCTGCTGTTCGAGGATGTTCGGGTTCACGATCTGCCCGCAGTCGACCGCTGCCACCACGCGACGGACGCGCGGTTGATCGTTCTCCATCGTGATCTCGACCACCTCGGCCATGTAGGAAGAGAAGCAGCCGAAACAGGCGACTCCGCGGTAGTGGCCCGCGGGAAGAGGCTGGTTCCAGGCAGCTTTTTCGACAGCCAGTTGCAGCACGCCGCGCATGCGGGCCGTATGCCAGGTGGTGGTGAAGTAAGGCAGGTCCTGATCTTTGGCCAGCAGATGCAGTCGATACTGCAGCGGGTCTTTGCCCGCAGCGACGGCCAGTTCGTCGATGAAACTTTCCAGCGCAAACGCCGCTTGCAGCGCGTAGACCGAACGCATCCAGCCGAGCGGTACCGGGGTTTCGGTCAGCACATAGTCGATGGTGTAGTTGGGTATGCCATATACCGGGCCGGCTTCATCGGGCAGGTCGGGGTCTACTCCTCCCGGCGTCGGTTGCCCCTTCTGCCCGCTGATCGACGGAGCGATGATGCGATGAGTGAGCGCGACCGGAAATCCGGAGCCATCGAGTGTGGCAGCAAGTTGATGCAAACTCGCCGGACGGTAGGTGGAAAAGCGCATGTCGTCTTCGCGCGTCCAGACGACTTTTACCGGAGCTTTGATGGCCTTTGAGACGAGCGCGGCTTCCACGGCATAGTCGTGTTCCGGGCGACGGCCAAAGCCTCCGCCCATGAGCGTAACGTGGACTTTGACCTGATCGGGGTCGAGGCCGATGGCGGTCGCTACCGAGTCGCGGCAGTCTTGGGGGACCTGCGTGGGCGCCCACAGTTCGCAGGTTGCACCCTGATAGTGGGCCGTGCAATTTCCGGGCTCCATAGGAGCGTGCGCCATGAAAGGCAATTCGTATTCGGCAGAGACGTGCCTTCCGCCAACTTTCGTGGCCTCCCCGGCCGCATAGAGGTTCACGCCTTTTTTCGACACGGCCTGTTTCAGAGACGCCGTGACGGCAGCGGTGTTCAAATCTTTGTTCGGGCCATCGTCCCAAGTGACGTTGAGCAGGCGACGGCCTTCCATCGCTCCCCAGACGCTATCGGCGACAACAGCGACGGCTGAGTCTCCGATCTTGCCGACGTAACTTACGCCCGAAACTTTCTTCGATTCCTTGTCGTCGAAAGCCGAAACTTTTCCGGCAATTGTGGGGCAACGCGCGAGCACTGCGAACTTCATTCCCGGCATGCGGTAGTCGAGGCCGAAGATCGCGTCGCCTTTTACTTTGTCAGGACTATCCAAGCGCGGCAGGCGTTGGCCGACGATCTTGTAATCCTTGCTCTGCTTGAGGGTTACATCCGTGGGCACGGGCAGAGTCGCAGCCTTGCCAACGAGTTCGCCATAAGTGAGAACTCGGTTAGTGGCGGCGTGCTTGATGTGGCTGTTCTCGGCAGTGCACGAAGATCGCGGAACGTTCCAGGTCAGAGCGGCGGCGGAAATCAGCATCTCGCGGGCGGCGGCTCCGGCTTTGCGCATGGGATCCCACGTGGTGCGGATGCTCGCGCTCCCTCCGGTGGTCTGATCGCCGAATAGGGTGCTGGCACCGGCCTGCTCGATGGCGATCTGCTTCCAGTCGGCTTCCAATTCCTCAGCGAGAATCATGGGCAGGGCGGTGCGCACACCCTGTCCCATCTCGGAGCGCGCCACCACGATCGTAATTTTGTTGTCGGGGGTGATGCGCAGATAGGCGTTGGGCGAAAAAGATTCCGCCTGCGAAGCCGATTTGTGAGGCAAGTAGAAACCGATGACCAGGCCGGCACCAGCGGCAACTCCGGCGGTGACGAATTCGCGGCGAGAAAGGGGACTCATCTCGCGCCCCCGTTGCCGGCGGCTCGATGCACCGCCTTGCGAACCCGTTCATAGGTTCCGCAGCGGCAGAGATTGCCGTTCATGGCTTGCGTAATCTGCTCGTCAGTGGGATTCGGCGTTTTCGCGAGTAGCGCCGCGGCCGACATGATCTGTCCGGTCTGGCAGTATCCGCATTGCGGAACTTCTTCCGCGATCCAAGCCTGCTGCAAGACGTGAAGGCCGGTGGCTCCCAAGCCTTCAATGGTGGTTACGTTTTTGCCAGCGGCTTGCGATACCGGAGTTGAGCACGAACGAATCGGGTTGCCATCGACGTGGACGGTGCAGGCGCCGCACAATCCCGCGCCACAGCCGAATTTAGTTCCAGTGAGTTCGAGAGTATCGCGGAGAACCCAAAGGAGCGGAGTTTCTGGAGAGACGCTGACTGTTTTGTCACTGCCATTAACGCGGAGTGTGATGTCTGCCATGTAGGTTCAGTTGGGTTTTTGGGACTGCACAACATGGTATCCAACCTGAGAAAAAAGGGGAAATGGCGTGGGCTGGCTGAAAGAGACCTCCCATCGGCCCTCCCGCACTTATTTCAGTTCTGCCAATTTTTGCGTAGCGAGCTGGCCCGCTTCGGCGCCAGGATTTTCTTTCTTGATTTGCTCGTAGATTCGCTTGGCGTCGAGCGGCTGGTTGGAATTCTGGTAGAGTTCGGCCAACTGCAACTGCGCTGTGACTTTGCTGACCGACGCGGTGGGCTTGTTGATCAGCTCCTGGTAAAGAGCGGCGGCTTCTTTGGTGCGGTTGGTCTGGCCATAGAGTGAGGCGAGGGCAGACTTGGCGACGGCGGCGACTTCACGGTTACCAGAGGAGGCGACGCGCTTGAATTCTCGTTCGGCAGTGGCATTGTCGGACAAAGTTGCAGCCGTTACTCCGAGAAAATAATGGGCCATATCGGCGGTGCGAGTGTGAGGATACTTGTCGACGATGGCCTGAAACTGTTTCTGCGCGGTTTGGGCACGCTCTTTGGCGGAAGTGAAGCTGGGGACGTCAGGCTGTGCGGGGGCTCCCTCGGGGCGCAGTTGCGTGTCCATGGTACGAACGGCCTGCGACAGGTCGAAGCTGGCTTTTTCGTCCTGCGCGCTAAGGTAATACCATCCGCCAAGCACGGCGCCCAGTACGATGGCGAGGGCTACAACGGATACGATTAATGTGGTGCGGTGGGCGACTGTCCAATCGGCGGTTTTTTCGGCGGCGTCAAGGGTGACACGGCTGAAGGCATCCTGTTTCAGTTGATGGCGGGTTTCTGCGCGCACGGACTTCCCTTCTGATTATCTACGGTAGGCTGGATAAACTAGCAGTTTAACAGGCGTAAAACGGGCCGTCAAAAAGCGCGGATCGAATCTTACTGCATTCTTTGGCCGTTTCAGGCTGCAGCGGGCGAGGTATCTTTAACCTCGACAGCAGTGCCGGGGGCCAGGCCTTCACCGATCGGCAGGCAGGCCACGACGAGTGTGCCGGTGCCGTTGGAGCCAACGTCGAGCGATCCGCCAAGCTGGCGAATTCGTTCCCGCATGCCGCGGATTCCCACGCCGGGCGTGCCGGAGGTGGTCATTTCTTCCTGCTTCTCGAGGGGGATACCTTTGCCTTTGTCCGCGACCTCGACGATCACCTGATGATCGCGCTGACGAAGGCGAATCTTGGCCATGGGGCTTCCGGAATGGCGGTGAATGTTGGTGAGGCATTCCTGCACCACGCGGAAAATAGCGGTCTCCGATTCCCTGGAGAGGCGCCCGAAATCGTCGGGGAGATCCAGGTCGACTTTGATTTTGCTGCGCAGCACGAAGCCATCCACATACCAGCGCAGGGCGGAGGAAAGCCCCGCTTCATCCAGCAGAGGCGGATGCAACAAGTGCGAAATAGTCCGCACCTCGGAAGTCATTTCGTGGACCAAGTTTTCGCTATCGGCCAGGGCATTCGCGGTTTTGGTGAGGCGCTCGATGTCGCCGCGCACGGTCGAGAGATTCATGTTTAGCGCGGCCAGCATCTGTCCCACGCTGTCGTGCAGTTCGCGCGCGATGCGGCGTCGCTCGTCGTCCTGCAATTGGAGCAGGCGGGCTGACAAGTTACGCAGATTCCGGTTGGCTGCGTCGAGGTCGGCCGTCCGTTCCTGGACGCAACTTTCGAGTTCTCCCTGCGCCTTGAGAAGGGCCTCATTCTCGCGGTGACGGGATTCCGCCATGGCCAGAACAATCGCCGAACAGCAGATGAAGATCAGCAACAGAACGGACTGGGCAACCGCAGGAACTGTCAAAGAATGTAGGGTAGTCAGAGGGCCATACAACGCGCCAGCCAGAGCAATCAAGATCGCAAGGATGGATGGTCCAATGCCGCAGTACCACGCGGAGAAAGCGATCGTGGGCAAGAGCAAGATGAAAACCGCTGCGTCCCCGGCTAAACCATGGAGTGCGGTATTGAGCAGAAGGGCAGTCAGAACCGAGGCGGTCGCGAGGCCGTAGCGCAGAATATCGCTTTTCAGAATTCGCGCAGACAACGAAAAAGAATTGGTCCCCATGGTCTCACCTTAAGGCTCGGGCAGCAAAGAGAGCTAGATGGCGAAAGGGCATACTGCGAAAAAAGAAAGCAGCGCCAATTGGCTCAATCATAACAGGATCGTTAAAGGGGGTGAACCCAAAAATTTGCGCCTGCTGTTAGTCCTTTTGTTGGTGTGGGATAAGTTCGCTCAATGCCCGCTTCCAAGCGGGCGGTGAAAAATTGGATGTTGTAGGATACCTGCGCGCTTCAATTCACTAGTTTCGAAGGTCGCGCCAGATGTCTGGTGCACGTCTATCGCGCGACATTCGAAGCTGCATGCTTGTCTATCCATGGAGAGAAAAGAAATGCCATCGCACAAGTTTTTAGCGACCGTCTTCGCAGTTTTGCTGTGCCTCAGTTTGACCGCGCCCGCGGCCGACAAGAAGTCGAAAGACTCAAAAGCCGAGGAAGTGAATAAGCCTTCCTACGAACTTCCCCAACCCGCGACCGAAAATCTTGATTACACCATGTACCAGCGCATTCGGGATGAGGGACTGGCGCACTCACACGTGATGGAGTTTGCCTCGGCCCTGGCGGATGGGATCGGGCCGCGATTGACCGGTTCTCCCAACTTGAAGCGCGCGAACGAGTGGACGCGCGATCAGTTGGCTGCCATGGGTTGCAGCAACGCCCATCTGGAAGATTGGGGCGAGTTTGGCATGGGCTGGCGGCAACTCAATACCTGGGTGCGGATGTCGGCGCCCGATACGGCGGTGTTTATCGCGCAAGCGTTGCCTTGGTCGCCGGCAAGCAAGGGGCCCGTCAGCGGGCGCGCGGTTTGGGTGACTGCCAAGGACGAGAAGGATCTGGAAAAGTACAAGGGCAAACTGGCAGGGAAAATCGTTTTCTTCGGCGACATGCGCGAGGTGAAGCCCGTCGACAAGCCTTTGTTCGAGCGCAGAGACGACGCCAATCTTAAGCAGACCGCCGAGTTTCCGGTACATGTGGGAGAACCCGAGCGCACGTTCCAGGAATTTATTAAGCGGCTGGAATTCCGCGAGAAGGTGGGACAGTTTCTGGCCGCCGAACATGCTGCGGGGATCGTCGTGCCGAGCCGGGATGGCCGTAACAATGGCGGATCGGGCGGAACGATTTTTGACGACGGCGGCAGCGGCATGGGCTGGTTCACCTATCAGCGCGAGCACGCCGAGCAACTGCCGGTCGTAGTGATGGCCATTGAAAATTATGGGCGCGTGTACCGACTGCTCAAGGCAAACGTTCCGGTTACGGTGGAGATGGACGTGGAAACGGAGTTTACCGGCGACCACCAGCATGGGTTCGACACCATCGCAGAAATTCCCGGCAGCGATCCCAAACTGAAGGATGAGGTGGTGATGGTCGGGGGACACCTGGATTCATGGGCTTCCGCGACCGGAGCCACGGATAACGGAGCGGGGACGGTGGTGGCGATGGAGGTGATGCGTATTCTCAACGCCCTGCACGTGCAACCGCGGCGCACCATACGAGTCGGCTTGTGGACCGGGGAAGAGCAGGGAGAATTCGGTTCTTATGGATACGTGAAGCAGCATTTTGGATACGTGCCACTTTCGACTGAGCCGGATCAAATGAAACTTCCCGACTTCCTCCGCAAACCTGCGGGCGCGGTGCAACTCAAGCCGGAGCAGCAGAAGATTTCGGGATACTTCAACCTCGACAACGGTTCGGGAAAGATTCGAGGAATTTACTTACAGGAGAACGCCGCGGTTGCGCCCATCTTCCAGCAGTGGATTGCGCCTTTGCAGGACCTGGGCGTGAGTACGCTGACCATGAGGAATACGGGCGGGACCGATCACGAGGCGTTCGACTCCGTCGGTGTGCCGGGATTCCAGTTCATTCAAGACATGCTCGACTATGGATCGCGCACCCACCATTCCAACATGGATACTTACGAGCGGCTGCAGCCTGACGACCTGGCGCAGGCGGCGGTGGTGGAAGCGATTTTCGTGTACAACACAGCGATGCGGGATCAGATGCTTCCACGAAAGCCGCTGCCGCGGCCGGAACTGGAAGAGCAGCGCAAAGCTCCGCTGAAGAATGTCATGCCGGGCGCGGAGGCTGGCGCAGAAGAGATGAAGAAGCCGGAGAACTAGGCGCCCTCATCTTCTCCTGCATTCTCTGCGTGCTCTGCGGCTAAAAGCTTTTGACCGCAGAGTTCGCTGAGGATGGAGGAGTTCGCAGAGAAAGATCCTTCAGGACTCAGCTTCAAATCATAAGCCGGGCTGCGCCCGGCGGACAGCCGAGGGCGGCTGTCCCCACATAATCTAGCCACATAACCTTGCTACGTTATCTCGCCACTTAAGACTGGAGATAAGACAAACGCCGCCAAGTTTTGGGCGGCGCACATTCTTCACAACTTCGCGCACTTCACAACTTCACATCTTTACATTCAAGGTAATTAGCGCGGAGCTTCCTCCAACAATCCCTGCTCCAGTTTTTCCTGGCATTCGATGCAGTGGCGGGTCCACGGAACCGCTTCCAGGCGCTTGGCATTAATTTCCTTGCCGCAATGAATGCATTCGCCGAAGCTGCCTTCGCGGATGCGGACCAAGGCCTTGTCGACCATCTGCAAAGTCTGGCGATCATTGTTGCTCTGGCTGAACAGGAATTCCTTGGTATAGGAACTGGCGGCCCGGTCGGCAATGTCCTGAGCGGTATCCTCGTCGGCGGAACGGCCGTCGGCCTGGGTGCGATTCACCGTCCGCCGCAACTCCTGCTGCCGCATCTCTAAACGCTTTTTAAAAGCTTCCAGCTTCTTCTTGTCCATAGGTCACGTCTACTTATTCGATCCTGAAAATCGCTCTCATCAAACTCTGAGGACGCCCCACTCCGGAGGCGTCCTGGTCTTAAGGCCAAACGAAGATAATAAGCGCCAAAATTAAGATGCGTCAACCGCACCGAAGGCTGCAGGGAGGCTGGGTTTGCAGCGAAGCCAACCATTTTTCCCGCGCCGGCTTCTAATGGACTCTCAGCTTCCCCTGCTGAGACGCTCACCGCAGTTCTTAGGCCGCAGAAGTTTTGACGTTGAACGAAAACGTCGCGCCACTCGAAGGATCCGCTGCCGCAGAAATTCTGCCTTATCGCGGTAGTGGATTCTTCATGCTGGCCAGGGCGTATCCCATCACAGCCATGGCGGCTGCATTTTCGCGCAATTCTGCGGGAACAACTTTATCGAGTGTGTCGGCTGCGCTGTGATGGTAGTGGAAGTAGGTGCGCCCGTCTTGCAGGATGCCGAGGGCAGGGACGCCAGCTTCGGACATGGCCGCGATGTCCGCGCCCGGCGGATAGTTGCTGGGCATCAAGGCATTCCCTCCGAAGCTTTGCAGGACGGCGAGCGCCGGCCCTAGAAGTTCCGCGGCGTGCGGCGACATCTTGACGTCGAAGCCCATTGGATGCGCTGAGCCGGCATCGCTCTCGATCACGGCGGCATAATGCGGAAATTCGGCGGAATAATCCTTGGTATAAGCTTGGCTGCCGGCGCCGCCGTTCTCTTCGTCCATCCACGCAATCACCCGTAGGGTGCGCTTCGGATGCAAATGCAATTTCTGCAGGATTTCGGCCGCTTCCATGGCGATCACGACGCCAGCGCCATCGTCGATCGCTCCCGTGCCGAGGTCCCACGAATCAAGATGGCCGGAGACGATTACGACTTGTTCCGGATGCTCGCTACCCTTCAGGTCGGCGATGACGTTGTGACTAGTGGCGTCGGGCAGCTTCTGAGGAGTCAGAGTCAGATGCATGCGAACCTTGCCCTGCGCGGAAAGGTCGGCGATCAGGGTGGCGTCTTCCGCGGTGACGGCAGCGGCGGGAATTCCTGATGGAGCACTGAATCCGGTATGGGGCAGACGAAAGTCGGCGCTGCCTACCGAGCGGACTAATGCCGCGACAGCGCCCAGGTCGGCCGCAGCCTTGGGACCGGCGCCGCGATAGCGCACCGCTTCCCCATAAGCCATGAACGCCATCCCTCCGGCCGCTTTCTTTTTGTCAAAGAGCTCATTGAAGAGCACGATCTTACCCGCAACTTTGTCCCGGCCCAGAGCCCTCAATTCCTCGAAATTGTTGACCACAACTACGTCGGCGGTAAGCCCGTCGGCGGGCGTCGACGCGCTGCCACCCAGAGCAGTAAGAACGACCTTCTGCGTAGTGCTGGGCGTCTGGCCTGCGTATTCGACGAGCTCCGCGGTTTCGGCTCCGCGCACCCAGTGTGGGACTTTCGCTTCTTCCAGATGAACTTCGAGCCCGAGTTGCCTCATCTCGGCAGCGACGTAGTCGACGGCGGCTTCAGCCTGCGGCGATCCGCTCGGGCGCGGTCCGATGTTCTCGGTGAGATGGGCGAGTTGATGGTAAGCGTAATCGTCGGAGAGCGCGGCCGCCTTAATCGCGGAAAGCTCCTCCAGCAACTCGGGAGAAAAATTTGCTTGTTCGTCTTGCGATGCCTGGGGCTGCGAAGCGAACGGCAAATTTGCAGGCGCCGGCTTCTTCTGGGCTCCAGCTGAGAGGGAGAAAAATGCAATCATCAGGACGGTTAGGCAGACTTTAAAAAAAAACGGGACGGTAGCGGCATGGGGTTTGGTCATGGTCGCTCGCCAGTGTACCCGACGCTGGCGAAAGAACAAAACAACCGTTACAAGTTTCAATTTTCAATTGAGGAAGTTTTCAACAGTAAAAAATGGCCCCATCACTGGGGCCACATTTCAAGAGGCTACGAATTTGGTGGGTAAAGTCAGGAAAGGCGATACGTGACGCCGTTCCGCCAGCCGGAACGGTTCGGAAAGTGACGCGGAGAAAGTGTGGAAGTCATGGTGCTTGAGTTTGCGGCCTCTTTGTTGCCATGGAAAGAAGCACTTGCCGCGCCAAAGTGGGAGACTCGCGTGATGAGGATCACGTCAAGCGATAAATGTATGAAGCTTAACGGTTTAGTTCGAACGAAATTGTTAGGCCCGGGCAGCGACTGGAAAACGATGCAAAACTGGAAGTGCAGAACAATGCACATTCATTGCACGCGTCTACCAAAGGGCACAAACCCCAAGCTCATGGCTGGTTTTCGGCCACCCATGGGGGTCGATCAAAGGAAGTTCTCGAGGAGCTAGCTGTTGCCCGCGACCGTCCGCAGTTTCCCTGGCAGGAAATGGTAAGGTGGCCAGGGACCGCTGATCGCCACTTCGCAATTCTTCAACTGCTTGGCGGCGGCGCTGTAGCGGTTCTGATATTTCTCGACGCTCTTGGAATCAATCAGGTGGGCAATGTCGATCAACATGCCCTCGGGCGCAACTTTCTTGCAGCTGACTTCTTCCTCCAGCGGATTAAACAGTTTGTGCACCTGGACGGAGAGAGCGCGGGCTTTGGTTTGGCGTTCGCGTTCGCGAGACGCCTTCACCTTCAGCTTGGACAGATAGTCGCCGCCGACGGTGTCCGGTAGTTCGATATCGATCATCGCCTCGCGCAGGGAGCCGTCGCGCACGACCAGTTTGATGTGCATTTCCGACTTTCCGCGCAATCTGGCGACGCTCATGCCAAAGGCCCGCCGGTTGACCCGGACGGCCTGGCGCAGCGCGTCATCGCTGTCGAAAATCGTGCCGAACTTGAACGGTAAAACGGTGGAGTTGCGGAAGCAGTTGCTGACCACGCGCGCGTGCTCAATCGCGGATTTCTGGTCAAGTTCACCTGCCGCGTGGTCATATTCGCTGACAATCACCGCGAATTCACCACTCGGATAGCTAAGAACTGCAGCACCGTTCACTCCTTGAACGCCCTCTAGCAGGAAAGGGCGGCGAGTGCGGGTTCCATTGGGAAGGGTTTGGTGCTCGGTAAGACAGTACGCGTACCACGCCATAGTGAACTCTCCGAACCGGTTTAGAGGCGGACCAAGCCACCTCTCGTCGAGATTTCGCCAAAGTTAAACAGCAGTGGTTGGAACGGGCGGTACCTGGGTCAAACCTAAACGGGAGTGCATTCAATGTGCATCCCCTGAATGCATATTACTTTGTGCACATAGGAAAATGCAACTTTTTCTTATCGAAATGCATCGAATCGCTTCATTTTCCGGCTGCGGAGCGGTTCACCCGGTCCTGCAACGCGAGCAAAACCACGCGCAGCATCTCATCCCAAGGCGCGGGTTTTCCAGTCCAGATTTCGAACTGCCGCGCGGCCTGATGCGCGAACATTTCAACTCCAGGAATGATTTGCGCGCCCCGTTCCCGGGCAATTTTCAGGAAGCGCGTTTCGGGCGGATCATAAATCATGTCAAAGACATAGCGGGCATTAATCTCCTGCTCTTGCAGCGGAGACTCGCGGGTATTGCCCATGCCTACCGGGGTGGCGTTGATGATGACGTCGAATGCCGCCTTCTTCAGATCGGGTCGCTTGATAATCCGAGCGTGGGCCTGATGCGCCAGCTTTTTGGCGGGGGCTGCGGTGCGGTTCAGGATGTAGACCTCCGCTCCTCGTTCCTTCAGGCCGAAGACTGCGGCGCGCGCGGCACCTCCGGCGCCGAGCACTAGAATCCGGGCGCCTTCCAAAGTATTTAAACGCCGCTCTAGAGGACGAACGATTCCAGACGCATCGGTGTTGAAGCCGTAGAGCTTCCCATCCTGAGCTCGCACAACGGTGTTGCAAGCACCAATCTTCGTGGTGTGGGCGTCAGTATTGTCGAGATGGGGAAGAATCGCTTCCTTGTACGGCATGGTGACGCTGATGCCGTGGATGGGAATCTGGCGCACGCAAGCCAGTAGATCCTTCAGAGTCTTGGCGTGGAGAGCTACATAAACTGCATTCACGTTCTCGCGGCGGAAGGCGGCATTCATGATGGCTGGCGACAAGGAGTGGGCGATAGGGTCGCCGGCCACGCCATAGACTCGCGTGGCCACGTCAACTTGTTCAATGCGATAGACATTGCGCAATTCCTGCGCGGTTACCTGGCCGGGAGCGGTTTCTTCCCCGGCTACGGCGGAGGCGAAGGTGAACACGCTTCCCGCACGCACCCCGAGAACGCGGCTGATAATTCCTTGCTCTCCCATGCACATGCCGACCAAGGAGTGCCGGTCGCCCTGCTCGGCCAGAAACTTGATCATGGTGACGTTGTCAGTGAGCGTGGTTGCGGTGCTCACGACTTTGTAAAAGTCAGCTGGGTACACCAGCATCTTTTCCAGAGTTTCATGGAGCTTCCTGGTCCCCCGAAAATCGTGGAACGAAAGTATTAACGCCGCGCGGCTGCGAAGCTTTTGGAGTTGCTGCGGCTTGCACTTGTTTGCGGTCTGCAGTTCAACGTCGACCAACTGGCAACCGGCAGCCGCAGCCTTGGCCAAAACGTCCAATTGAGAGGCGATTGAGCCGCGGAACTTTCCCCCGCTGGCGACCCGGCGACAGGTGGCAATCACGAATGTTCCGGGATGGGATTCAAGGAAACGTTTGATTCGCGGAATTGCCATGCCGGGCTTGGAAAGATAGTCTAACCTTAACTCCAGAAACGAGTTATCCCGAACAACCAGTTCGGCTTTTTCGGCCAATTCGTTGGGATCGGCGGCGATTATTGCCACGCACACCCGGGGCAATCGTAGGGGTAGAGGTCGAGGCGAATAAGGGGGAGCTGAATTCATCTTCCGAAATTGAGACACCCGGTTTCCGGGTGCAAGAATGACGGCGAATTATTACAGGCTGCTAATTAGTTATGCAACAACGGATTAAGAGTCTAAGAGAAAAACTTCGGCCCCAGGGGTTCCCAACACCCTCGTAACCTTGACCCTCCCGCCCCTGCTTGTTACCTTCCGGCTGAAGCCTTTTCTTTTCCGGCATTTAACTAGGGGGGAGCGCAGGGCGATCCTACCCGGAGGTAACATGAAGAAAACAGGACTGTTTGTGCTGTTGCTGACGGCGGCAGCGTGGGCGCAGGCTGGCCCGGACGTGAATGCTTTCGAAGCTCCACAGGGAACTTCGCCGACCACGATGAGTTTTCCCAATATGCGGTTTCAGACGCCGACGTATGCCGATTTATATTGCGCCGGATTTATCAGCAAACAGATCCTGCCGGACGCTAACTATATAGCGGGAGGGCTGCAGACACCAACCACGACAAAGTTCTCGCGGGGAGACATCATCTATCTTAAAGGCACCGGTTATAGCGCGGGGGCGGAATATGAGATCGTGCGCGCGCTTCGCGACATTAACGAATACGAGACGTACCCCGGGGAAGGCAGACTGGTAAAAGCGACGGGCCAGGCCTACGCCGAGATCGGGCGGGTTAAGATTATCGACGTGCGGAACAAGACCGCGATCGGTCAGATCGAATATTCCTGCGACGCGGCCGATCCCGGAGACACGGCAATTCCATTTGCAGAAAAGCCAGCGGTGAGTCTCCAGACTCCAGCGCGCTTCGATCGCTTGCTGCCTGCCAGCAATCGCCTGTCGGGGCGCATTGTGATGGGAAAAGATTTTGACACCGAACTGGGAACCGGAAACAAGGTTTACATCAACCTGGGGGCGAACCAGGGAGTGAAAATCGGCGACTACTTCCGCGCTGTCCGCAGATATGAGGAAGACTTGAAGGATCCTGTGGACTCGCTATCGTTCAAGGCTGCCCTGGCCGAGGACACTCAGAAAAAAGTACCTTCGTTCGATCCCGCCATGTTCGAGAAGGGCAACGGTCCCGTAATTCATGTGCGGGACTTGCCACGCAGAGCAGTAGGCGAGATCGTAATTATCGGGGTCACGAACACGACTGCCACCGGCATGATCATCTTCTCTCTCGAAGATGTGCATGCGGGAGACGGCGTGGAATTAGATCAGTTGCAGTAGCCGCGTAGGTGAATTCCGCTCAGTGAGAAGCCGGGGACGGGAAACCGTCTCCGGTTTTATCTTTCCTGCACAGCTGTGGGGCATGAGACTATTCAACAGAGGAAAAACCGTTCCCAATCGACGACAACCTGATCGAAGAGGCGCGTCGCCTTGGCCAACACGAGACTCGGGAAGAGGCCGTTAGGGCCGCACTTGAGGAATACGTACGCTGGCGCAACCAAATGGGGATTCTGAACGATTTCGGCACTGTGGACTTCGATCCGGAGTACAACTACAAAGCTGAGCGCCGCCGAAAACGCCCCTGACCTCTGTCGAAGGTCAGGACTCAGTCTTGTCCCCAAAAATTTCCGCGGTGAACGCTTCGATCGTAGCGCCCTTCTTCCATGCATCCAGGGGCAGGCCGGCTTTGCGGCAGGTTTGTTCCAGGAAAGTGATTCGATCCCAGTTGTGCTCGGTCGGTACCTGCGGCAGAAGCAGTCCGCGGCGTCCGGCCAGGCTGATCAACAGTCCGTGGCGCCCGATTTCGATGGCGTCGGCCGGAATCGGTTGTGGAGGCGAGAGGATGCTCAGCTCAATTTCGAGATGAGAAGCTTCGGGCAACGTTACGGGATGGAACCGCGTGTCTTCGAAAGCCGCGGCGCGCGCGGTGTCCGCCACGGCCCGATAGATCGGACTCACAGGTAGCACATAACCGACGCATCCACGCAGCTGTCCGCCTAAGTGCAGAGTTGTAAATGCGCCGCGAGGTTCGGCAAGGTGATCTGTCGGAGGGTCGAGAGGGATCTCGCGTTCTTCGAGCGCGGAGAGAATGGAATCGTGGGCCAGACGCAGCAACAGAGCGCGTTCGTCGGGCGAAAATTCGCCTGGGGTGCAATCGCGAGCTTCCACGGCAAGCGGATTAGGTCGAGGTAGCGACATCGCGGTCCGCGGGCGGCGGAGGCACGGGCTTTCGGCGCCGGCTCAGGATAAAGGCGCGGCGGCGGCGCTTGACCACGCGCCGATCAATCTTTGACCAGAAGGCGACGAAGTAGTCGATCGCCGACACCAGCGAGACACATACCATAAACCAGATGGCAACCGATGCAATCCAGTGGACGGGGAAGATGTAATGGCCGTAGACGGGCAATTCCTTCCAGCGATGGTCAAGGATGACCGCGACTACCGAGACAATCTGAACCACCATTTTGAACTTGCCGAGTTCGCTGGCTTCGATGGTGAATCCCTCGGAGGCGGCGATGGAGCGCAGGCCACTCACCAGGAACTCGCGTCCGATCACAATGACGGCGATCCACGCAGGAACCAGGCTGGGATTCAATTGCACCAGCGTCACGAAGGCGGCCGCGATCAGAAGCTTGTCGGCCAGAGGATCTAGCAGAATCCCCATGGTGGTGACCTGTCCGCGCTTGCGGGCAAGATAGCCATCAATTCCGTCAGTCATCGATGCGGCAATGAACAATGCTGAGGCGAGCAATTCCTTTTCGCCGTTCACGCTGCTGAAGCGGCTGCTGGAAAGAATCCACATCAGCAGAGGGATGCAGAAGATACGGATGAGCGTGATGGAGTTAGGCAGATTCACAACTTTGAATAGTCGCCGGTGGCCAGCCAGAATCCAGTTTGATTATCCTCCAGCGCCACAGGGAACGCAATGCGTCAGAAGAGGTAGATCACAACAAACAGAAATGAACCACAGAGGGGCACAGGCGCACTGAGGATTTTGCGCTGTGGTCTCTGTGCCCTCCGGGGTTATAGACTATTTTGCCGTTTTATTGGTTTTGGGCTGCTTGGCGATGATCAGATCCTTGACCTTTTCGTAAGTGGCTTGAGGAATGATTTTTTTGTGCACGAGATCGAGTTTGGTGCGGTAGGGACGGCCATCGACGATCTTCTGAGAAAAGGCGTCGCCAATCCCGGGGAGTTGTTTCAGTTGATCCTTGGTTGCAGTATTGATGTCGAGCTTGGCGACAGTTGCCATCGGCGACTGCGGCGCATTCATCTCGGGAACGCTTCCGGTCTCCTTGGTCTGCGCAGCCGCGTATCGAGGCGGGATCATCGCCAGACTCGCAGCGAATACGGCTGACACAATGAGTATCCAGAGCTTCTTCATAATTCCCCCTCAGGCATAAATGCCGCGCTGGCGAATCGTGTAGGCTACGCGGTCAATTGCCAGCATGTAGGCGGCGATGCGGTTGTTGACTTTGTGAGTCTCGGCGTAACGAACCACGTCTTCGAATGAAGATTTCATGATGGCGTCGAGTTGTTCGTTCACCACCGACTCTTTCCAGAAGTATCCCTGGCGGTCCTGCACCCACTCGAAATAGGAAGTGGTCACGCCGCCGGCGTTGGCCAGAATGTCGGGGATCACGAAAACGCCTTTATCGGTGAGGATGTCGTCAGCGGCTGAAGTTGTAGGCCCGTTCGCGCCTTCCGCCAGGATGCGGCACTTCATGCGGTCGGCGTTGCGGCTGGTGATGACGTTCTCGGTCGCAGCAGGAATAAGAATTTCGCAGTCGGCAACCAGCAGGTCGGCAGCATCGCACTTTTCCGCGCCGGGGAATCCGTGCACGGTCCCGTTTTTCTGGCGGAAATCTACCAGAGCCTTCAGGTCGATGCCGTTGGTATTGAGCAGGCCGCCGCCAACTTCGGCGATACCAATCACTTTATAGCCCGCTTGATGCATCAGCAGCGCGGCGTTCGAGCCCACATTGCCGAAACCTTGCACGATGACGCGCGTGCGTTCACGATCAAGTCCCAGCTTTTGGCAGGCCTCATCGCACACGACCATCACGCCGCGCCCGGTAGCCTCGCGGCGTCCGCGGGAGCCGCCAATGTTGATGGGCTTGCCGGTGACCACCGCGGTGACCGTCTGGCGCATGTGCATGGAATAGGTATCCATCATCCACGCCATGATTTGCTCGTTGGTGTTGACGTCGGGAGCGGGAACGTCTTTTTCGGGGCCGATGAATTCGATCAGCTCCGAAGTGTAGCGGCGCGTCATGCGCTCGACTTCGCCCATCGACATTTTGTGCGGATCGCAGATCACTCCGCCCTTGGCTCCGCCGAATGGAATATTGACGACGGCGCACTTCCACGTCATCCAGCTGGCGAGGGCGCGCACTTCGTCGAGGGTAACGTCGGGAGCGTAGCGGATGCCGCCCTTGGCCGGACCGCGCGCGATGGAGTGCTGCACCCGGAATCCGGTGAAGACTTCGAGGCGGCCGTCATCCATTTGTACCGGGATGTAGACCGTCAGTTCGCGGTTGGGATAGCGCAGCACTCGCCACAAGCCCTCGTCGAGGTTGAGCTTTTGCGCAGCCAGGTCAAACCGCGCCCGCTGCGATTCCCATGGATTGCTTTCTTTGTCCACGTGCGGGGGCGTAGCTATCGTCGTCATAAAAGTCGTCTCCGGAATGATTGCAGGTCGGGATTGCGGTAAGTGCCGGCCGGCCGCCGGGCCCATTCCCGGTCAGGGCAAACGTTCCGAGTATATGAGGGGCGATGGCAGGGAAGCAAGGAGAGGTGGTGACAGGTGGCGCCTCAGTTTGAAGCCTTAGCGGGTGAGCCAAGCAATAATGCCAACTGCTAGAACGATTATTGAGATAGAAACCCACCCTATGACAGTCTGCTTCTTGTGCTCAGCAGGATCTGTAGAGGCAAGTATCAGCCGTTTGCCCCGCCATTGAGTCGGCTTGTAATAAGTCTTCAACTCAGCCATGCTCTCAGAAAAAAAGCTATCTCGCTACTGCTTTGTATAGGTCTCGTGGTCCGAGTTTCGGCGTGTAAGTGTCAGCCATCTCGACGATTTCCTAGCCTGCTCCTTTGCAATTGGCATTTGTCGCGACCAAACAACATTGAAACCTCAGGCCCTGCCCGAGCATCTTTACATGCTTTCGGGGGCAAAGGCTTGGGCGGAAAGAAATGACAGCGCAACCGGCAGCTGGCGGGCCCGCCGCGAGCGGCAATCCGTGGCTGGTTGCGATCGCCGTCACGCTGGCGACGTTCATGGAGGTGCTCGACACTTCCATCGCCGCCGTGGCGCTGCCTTATATCGCTGGCAGTTTGTCGGCAACGAATGACGAAGCCACCTGGGTGCTCACCAGCTACCTGGTGGCCAATGCGATTGTTCTTCCGGCTAGTTCGTGGCTTTCGCTGCGCTTCGGGCGAAAAAGATTTCTCATCACCTGCATCGTGATCTTCACGATCTCGTCGTTCGCGTGCGGCGCGTCGACCAGCCTGGCCTGGATTCTGATTGCGCGCGCGGTGCAGGGCGCGGGCGGAGGAGCGCTGCAGCCGTTGTCGCAATCGATCCTGCTGGAAACTTTCCCTCCGCAACGGCGCGGGCTGGCCATGGCTGCCTTCGGGCTGGGTGTGGTCGTCGCGCCGGTGTTGGGACCGACTCTGGGAGGGTGGCTCACCGATACTTACTCGTGGCGCTGGGCGTTTTACATCAACATTCCGGTCGGCATTTTCGCCGTGTTCATGATCTCGCGCTACGTGGTGGACCCGCCGTATGTGAAAGACGCGCATCCCGGTAAGTTTGATGCGATCGGGCTGGGACTGCTGGCGATCTGGCTGGGCGCGTTGCAGATCATTCTCGACAAAGGGCAGGAAGACGACTGGTTTGGTGCGACGTGGATTCGCTGGGCGATGGCCATTCTGCTCACCAGCTTCGTGTCGTTCCTGATTCGCGAGTTTCGGCACAAGCAGCCGCTGGTCAATCTGCGCGTGTTCCGGCATCGCAACTTCGCCATCGGATGCGTGCTCATCGGCTTGTTTGGAGCTGCGATCTATGCGCTGGTGACTTTGCTGCCGCTCTTCTACCAGGAATTGCTGGGCTATACGGCGTTGCAGGCGGGATGGGCGGTGAGCCCTCGCGGAGTCGGCGCGATTATCGCGATGCCCGTGATCGGCTACCTGACGGCGAAGATCGACAACCGTTATCTGATCGCGTTTGGATTCACTATGTTCGGAGTTGCCAGCCTGTGGTTCGGCCAACTCAATCTCTCCATCGGGCAATGGACATTTTTGTGGGCCATTCTGATTAGCGGCTTCGGCTCCGGATGCATCTTTGTTCCGCTCTCGACCACGACGATGGCGTTTTTGAAGAACGAAGAAATCGGGAATGCCAGCGGGCTCTATAACCTGCTGCGCAACATTGGAGGCAGCGTCGGGATTTCGGTGGTCAATACGATTGTCGCCCGTCACGAACAGCTACATCGCAACGAACTGGCAGCTTCACTTGTTCCGGGGCGGCCTGAAGTGCAGGGCGCGCTGGTCGGAATGCAACAATATTTGAGCGAGCAGGGAGCGTCGGCGACCACGGCGCTGCAGAGAGCCTACGGGCTGATCAATGTGACTCTCGACAGCCAGGCCCGTCTGTGGTCGTACGTGGATGATTTTCGCTACATGGCGTTAGTGTGCTTTGCGTGCGTGCCTATTGTTTTCGGGCTGAAGAAAGCCGTGGGAATGAAGGGGCGGATTAGCGCGGGACATTAACAGGCGAATCCCTCACTTCGCTTGAGTTGATGCAGCAAGCTGCGCAGGCAGGACAATCTCCAGTCCCTCGGAGGCGGCGCGGACTTTGGGATAGTAGCTGCGGGCGTCGGCGACGACTTTGTCCACGATGGCGTCGGTGTGGTCGGGATCGTGATGGTAGAGGATCAATTCCTTGGCGCCGCTTTCCATGACAATGTTGACGGCTTCGCGCCAGTGGCTGTGTCCCCAGCCGCGGCGGCGGGCTTCGTACTCTTCGGGAAGATACTGCGCGTCGTAGATCAGGATGTCGGCGCCTTCGGCGAGTTTGCGGACGGCCTTGTCGAAATTCGCGTCGCCGGGCTCGTTATCTGTGGCGTAGACTAGCACGCCTTCTTTGGTCTCTACGCGAAATCCCATGCAGCCCTGGGGATGATTCAGCCACGCGGTCTTGATCTGAATGCCATCGCCCATGGGCAGGCATCCATTTTCGATGTCGAAAAAGTTTCGCTTGGCCTTCATCTGGTCGAGGTTGACGGGAAAATACGGAGAGGCCATCTGCTCGGCAAACACCTGCTCCAGGCTGCTGGTTTGGCGGGAGGAGTGAAAAACAAATTGGCTTTTTGGATTGTTGTAGAGCGGGCGAAAAAAGGGCATGCCCTGAATGTGGTCCCAGTGAAAGTGAGAAAGGAAGACGTGAGCGGAGAATGGCTTCTCGCCGAACTCGCGCTCGAGCTCGTGGCCGAGCACGCGAAAGCCGGTGCCGCAGTCGAAAATATAAATTTGCTCGCCCAGGCGGACTTCGACGCAGGAGGTATTGCCTCCATAGCGCAGGTTCTCGGCCTGAGGAGTGGGCGTGGAGCCACGTACGCCCCAAAACTTAATTCGCATAGACGTCGGCGCTACTCTAGTAATCTCCGAGGGCCATCCGGCCCAAAATGTTCATAGTAATCGGGATACTAAAGATTCTAGCCGCGATTCCAAAGTCAACAAGTGACCAAAGTTTGGCTATGCAGGGCAAGCGGTTGCACAGGAAAAATCGCCGGATTTCGCGCTAGGGGCCAGGATTTGCAAACATTCTGTCTCCTCACGTCTCGCCTGTTGAGCCTCGCCTATAATGAAAAACCAGCTGCCGGATGCGCTTAGCAGTTGCTGAGGCGAGTGCCGCCGCAGGGTTCGGATTTCAAACGATGCTGCAGCCAGACTTCAAACAATTTTCGCGGCTCGCCCGGGAGGCCACACTAGTGCCGGTGGTGAAGTCCGTCAGCGCCGACTTGCTGACGCCAGTTTCCGCATTTCTCGCGATCGCAGCGAACGAACCGCATGCCTTTCTGCTCGAGTCAGTGGAGCGAGGCGAGCAGATCGGACGCTATACCTTCCTGGGTGCACGACCCTACATGAGGGTCAAAGCGCGGCAGGGAACGGTGGAGATCGAGCGCGGGCGCCGTCGCGAAGTCGTGCAGGAAAACATTTTCCAGGTGGTGAAGCGGTTGCTGCGGGAGCATCGTCCTGGGAGCGTACCCGGACTGCCTCCATTCACCGCGGGAGCGGTCGGATACTTCGCCTACGACGTTGTGCGGCAACTGGAGAAGATTGGCGAGCGTGCGAAGGATGATTTGCAGTTGCCCGACGCCGAGTTAATGTTTTTCGACCGGCTGCTGGCATTCGATCACCTGCGGCACCAGATTCACATTGTCGCCGCCGCCGACGTTGTTCGCGAAACTCCCCGCCGCGCCTATGATCGCGCCCTTCGCGACATCGCGGCGTTGGAGCGCAAATTGGCGGCAGGCCTTTCCCCTGCACTCTGGCGGAAATCGGCGAAAGCCAAGGCCAGCAAGCTTAAAGTGCATGCCGGCACCAGGCGCGAGAGCTTTCTACGCGGCGTGGAACGCTGCAAGGAGTACATTGCCGCGGGCGACATTTTTCAGGTCGTGCTCTCGCAGCGGCTCGACTTCACGCCGGAGGTTGCGCCGTTTGATTTGTATCGTTCGCTGCGGCAGGTGAATCCTTCGCCGTATCTCTATTTTCTGCGGACGGGCGACACGCACATTCTCGGGTCTTCTCCAGAAATGTTAGTGCGAGTTACCGGCCGCAAGCTTGAGTACCGGCCGATCGCGGGCACGCATCCGCGCGGGCGCGACGAGGCTGAAGACGTTCGCCTGGAACAGCAGATGCGCACCGACGAAAAGGAACGCGCCGAGCACGTCATGCTGGTCGACCTGGGCCGCAACGATCTGGGACGAGTCAGTGAGTACGGCTCGGTGAAGGTGAAAGATCTGATGTATGTGGAACGATATTCGCACGTGATGCATCTGGTGTCGGCTTTGGAAGGAACGTTGCGCCAGGATCTGGACGCCCTCGATGCTTTTGCCGCATGCTTTCCCGCGGGCACGCTGAGCGGTGCGCCCAAGGTGAGGGCGATGCAGATCATCGAAGAACTGGAGCCCACCCGCCGTGGAATTTACGGAGGCTCGGTGCTGTATGCGGATTTTGCCGGGAACCTGGATTCGTGCATCGGCATTCGCACGCTGCTGATGCAGGGCAAAAAAGCGTACTTGCAGGCGGGCGCGGGAATTGTGGCAGACTCGGATTCGGCCAGCGAGTTTCAGGAGAGTATGAATAAGGCACAGGCGCTGCTGCGGGCGGTGGAGAAGGCGAGGAGCAGTGGGCAGTGATTAGTGGCCAGTGGGCAGTAAAATCGTCATCTTCATTCAGGACACTTTCCTATGACGGCTACTTTCATCATTGCCGTTCCGGTTGGCATCCCAAGAAACTTGGCCTTTTTCGGGAAATCCACAACTTTAGGTGACATGTGTCACCGTCTCTGTGTGCGGTCCCGGCGCATACTCAGGCATGCAATCGGTCAGGCCCATTGTCCGCTCGTATCGCGACTTGGTTGTTTGGAAGAAGGCCATGGCGCTTGTGTTGGAGGTTTATCGCAGCACGCAAACATTTCCCAGAACTGAGACCTATGGGTTGGTGTCGCAATTGCGTCGGGCCGCAATCTCGATTCCCAGCAACATCGCAGAAGGGCAAGCAAGGCTCTCTACGGGAGAGTTCCGGCAATTTCTGGGAAACGCACGCGGCTCTTTGATGGAAGTCGAGACCCAGGTCGTGCTCGCACGAGAGTTACGCTATCTAGATCGAGACGCGAGTGGAAGACTTACTTAGCGCCACGACCGAAGTTGGCAGGATTCTCAATGGACTCTTGAACTCACTGCCCAGCCGCAAGTAGGTTCGACGAAAACTGGCGGCTGGTCACTAGCCCCTGATCAGTAGTGTCCGGTTAAAAGTCCAACAATCGCAGTTGGTTATGAGATTCAGTCTCCATAGGCGATACTCCATGGGTCGAAAAGGCCTGCTGCATGGGCGTTTTCTCGAACGGCGACACGCTCAAAATCTGCAGCATGGTCGAGAGCTTCGTCTCCAAGTTGCGCCGCTTGCGTACGATCGCTACCAGCAAATAGCTGCAGACCGCGATCCAGATTTGTGTCTTCACCGCGTTTTCCGAGGTGCCGTAGAAAGCCTTGATGCGGAGATTCTGTTTGATCCATTTGAAAAACAACTCGACTTGCCAGCGGCAGCGATACAGATCGGTGATCACGGGTGCGGACAGCACGAAATTGTTCGTCAGAAAGACCAACCGCCGATTGTGTTCCGCGTCCCAGTAGCGGATACGCCGGAGCCGGGCGGGATAGCCGCGGGCCGTGTAGAACCACACCAACGCGATGGTTTGGTCGCACTGCACCCCCGTAGTTTTGTCGACCGGATGCGAGAGCAGCCGAGTGAAACGGAAGTTCTTGCGCGCCCGCGTAACGAAGAAAGCGCCCTGCAGCGTCCAACGATAGAGTCGCTCGAAATCGAGATAGGCACGGTCCATCACGTAGAACGCGCCGGCCTCGGGCGTGAGTGCGTCCAGGATGTTGACATCGTGCACCTGCGCCGCGGTAACGCGAATAAATGTGGGAATGGAGCCACGCAGATCCAGCAACGTATGCAACTTCAGGGCGTGCTGGGCCGACTTGTAGCGCGCCCAGGGGAACATCGTCATGCACAGATCGACGATGGTGGAGTCCAAGGCGTATACGGTGTTGGCCAAGTCCAGCCCCAGCTCCTCGTGAGCGTAGAGTCGCCGCGCTTCGGCAATCAAGACCGCAGCGAAATCGGCATAGATGCGCCAGTCGCGGCTTTCGTTGGCATCGGCCAGAGTGCTGCGCGAGACAGTGCCTCGAATGCCCAAGTGATAAAGCCGCCGCTCCTGCGAACGCAGGCACGCCACGATATCCCGCAGACTTTCGCGAAAGGTCAACTGCGCAAACGCCATGCAAAGAAACTGGTCCCAGCACGAGAAACTCCGCACTCGATAGTTGCCGTCGTAACGTTGCACACACTGGCGAAATTCGTGCCGGGGAAGGTGATCCATCAGTTGGGCGAACAGCGATTGTCCACAGT
The DNA here is from genome assembly GCA_963708335.1 of uncultured Acidobacteriaceae bacterium. Lineage (GTDB taxonomy): Bacteria > Acidobacteriota > Terriglobia > Terriglobales > Acidobacteriaceae > Sulfotelmatobacter. The sequence goes on from OY970205.1 coordinate 2,985,519, forward strand.
TCATGGTGATCGCCATTCAAATCGATCACCGCCCTTTGCGCACCTAAGTTCCGATACACCATCGATTTATAACCGTTCACCAAATCTTTAACCGGACACTACTGGCCCCTGATCACTGACCACTAGCCCCTAGCCCCTGATCACTGCTGCAGAAAATTCTCCACGAGCTTTTTCCCCGCAACGGTCAGCACGCTTTCGGGATGGAATTGCACGCCTTCGATGGGATAGCGGCGGTGGCGCAGGCCCATGATGGTGCGGGTGCCGTCTTTCTCCGTGGTCCAGGCGCTGATTTCCAACTCGTCGGGCAAGTCTTTCTGTTCGACGATGAGGGAGTGGTAGCGCGTGGCCGTCATGGGCATGGGCAGGCCCTGAAAAACGGTTTTATTGTCGTGCATGACCGCGCTGGTTTTGCCGTGCATGAGATGAGCGGCGCGGACGACGTGTCCGCCGAACGCTTCGCCGATCGCCTGGTGGCCGAGACATACTCCGAGCAGCGGAACTCTGCCGGCGAAGTGGCGGATCAGATCGATGCTGATGCCTGCCTCATGAGGCGTGCAGGGGCCGGGCGAGACAACGATCTTTTCCGGATGCATGGCCTCGACCTGGCGCACCGTGACTTGGTCGTTGCGGCGAACCTCGACCTTGCCGCCCAGTTCGCCGATGTACTGGACGAGGTTGTAGGTGAACGAATCGTAGTTATCGAGGATGAAAATCAAGAAGAGCTCCTGGTGTTAGCTTACACTGGAGGACGATTTCAGATTGTCGATTGCAGATTGTAGATTTTCGGACTTCGCGCGATTCGGATCTGAAGTCTACAATCTACAATCTTCAATCTAAAATCCTTTTTCTCGCCTGAACGGGCCATTTGCTTCCCCAACGGTGGTATTGACCATGAGACTTTTGCGGGGCATCCTCACTTTTATCAATGCAGACGCCATTTAATACCGCTTGGAGGACGCATGGCTGAGTCCCAGCCGGAGAAGCGGGCGGCGCGACGTTTCCCGCTCCGTGTTCCAGTCACCGTCGATCACGAAAATTCTACCCATCCCGCGCAGATTCGGGATGTCAGCGCGCGCGGCATCTCTTTTTACCTGGAGTCCACGGTCAGCGAGGGATCGCCCATCGGATTCACGCTAACTCTTCCGCCTGAAATTACTCTGACCGAGAGCATTCGGGTGCAATGCAAAGGTCGCGTGGTGCGGGTCGAGAATGGTAGAGAGGACGGCAAGTTGGCGGTCGCTGCCGTCATTGAAGAATACGAGTTCCTGCCGGAATCCTGAGAGCCGACTTCAGACCTCAGACTGCAGACCTTAGAAATTGTTCGACGGTTGGGAAAGATCAGCCGCTGCAGCAACCGGACCGCAGGAAAGCTGCTAGGGGCCTTTTCCTGAGTCTCCGCTTCGCGTGAAAGCTTGGTTCTGAGTTCTAATCGCGATTTTTCAAAAGTTTATCGTCAATTCACCAGAGTGCTCCCCGAGCCGCAGGAGCAATCACCAATACAACTATGTGCACCGCCGGCGCATGCCTAATTGTTTTTGTCGCCTCGTTTGTGATAGAGGAAAGGGATGATTTTTTTGAAAAAACGGACACACAGCTTAAGCGCAGCACTGCTGATCGCGTTGTTTGTGGCCGGGATCCTGCACAACGCCAGCGCAGAAGATAATGGTCTCGAGCGTACGCCGGTTCTCGGCTGGAGTAGCTGGAGTTTCATGCGCAAGCTTCCCACGGCAACTAAAATGAAAGCTCAGGCACTTGCCCTACATGATTCCGGATTGCAGAACTTGGGTTATCAATACGTAAACCTGGATGACTTTTGGTATCAGTGTCCGGGACCGCGAGGTCCGAACGTCGACCCTTATGGCCGCTGGATAACAGACCCATCGAAATTCCCGGCCCAGGGAGATAGCGATGGCATCAAGATCGTTGCTGACTACATTCACAGTCTCGGGATGAGGTTCGGAATCTATGTTACGCCGGGTATTTCCCGGCAGGCAGTCAGCCGGAACACGCCGATTAAAGGCACATCGTACACGGCCGCTCAGATTGCGGAACCTTCTGTAAAGGAGGAGAACTACAACTGCAAGGGCATGGTCCGCATTGACTACAACAAGCCCGGGGCGCAGGAGTATACGAATTCATGGGTAGATATGCTCGCGGCGTGGGGTGTCGATTACATCAAAATTGACGGCATGCAAGACAGCAACGCCGCTGACGTTAAAGCTTGGTCGAACGCTATACGGCAATGCGGGCGGCCGATGGTCTTGGATGTCACGCAGGGGAGCTATACAAGCGCGATCGCTCCGACCCTGATGAAGTATGCCAATCAATGGGAATTCGCGCCCGATGTCGAATGCTATCGCTGCGAAAAAGGCGGTAGCAGCTATCCGCTGACCAGCTGGGCCGACGTTGCCAAACGCTTCAACTACGTGGCGGAGTGGCAGCCTTACGCTGGTGCGGGCGGTTTCAACGACTACGACTCTATCGAGATAGGAAATGGCAACGATGACGGGCTGACTCCCGTCGAGCGCGAGACTCAGCTCAGCCTGTGGGCCCTTGGAGCGTCGCCCTTAATCCTTGGCGTCGATCTTACTCACCTCGACCCGACGGATCTTCAGAAATACCTGAAGAACTCCGCAGTGCTTGGTGTCGACCAGGATTCAATCGCCGCGAAAAGGGTGCTCAATACCGGCAACCACCAGGTGTTCGCCAAGAGCGAACCGAACGGAGACACGATCATCGGTTTGTTCAATACCGGCGGCAAGGCAGAGGAAGTCTCCGTTCCCGCATCCAAGGTAGGCTTGCCCGAAAACGAAAGCGGCTATTCCTTACGCGACCTGTGGACTGGCGAGACAAAGAAAACAAGTAGCACCATAAGTGCCGTTGTTCCATCGCATGGGGTCGCCCTGTACCGCGTGTCGGGACATTAAACTACTCGATTGCTGACGACCCAGTCTGGATCGCGAACGCGATCCGGTTCCTGAGTGTAATGGGGATGTTTCAACATCTACCCTCCGACCCTCAAACGGGACGAGGTAACAGGCAGCAGCCTAGAAGCACTCTCCGGGACCGACGTTACCGTTTCGGGATGCTCCCCGTACCATGTACGGACTTGTGCTTGGCTCAATGCCGAGACCAGCCACGTCAAGTGTTTCAATCCAGAAAGGGCGCAAACGGTACCTGACTCGATAGGTAATCGCCGCGCGTCGAGAAGGACTGGCTTCCAACAGTTCCTTCAACTTGCGGGAGTAAAAAACGTCAAAGCACTCGATCTGGCCCGACCTTCTCACCATCACCACCTTCGGCTGCCCCTGTCCATCAACGTTGGGGAGATTGTGGGCGGGTTGATAGGTATTGTCCGGGAAATAGGTCAGCCAGAAGGTTTTGGTTCTTGTGTAGTATCCAAAGAAAACCGCGTATACAACGATCGCTGTTCCGAGCACAGCCCCAAAGTAGCCACCGCGCTTCCACTTCGCCATTCTTGCCACCCAATTCGCCGCCAGTTTACATCACCGACTTGTCGTAACCGCATTATAAAAGGGCGCCCCTCTTGGAGTAGGTTGTGATTATTCGCACCACCACCTACGAAAGGAGCACCCTATGAGCAGTGAAAAGTATATTGGGCTCGACGTTCATCAAGCAACCATCGTGGTCGCGGTGATGGATTCCACGGGTAAGTTAGTGATGGAGTCCATTGTGGAGACCGAAGCGGCGACGATTCTTCAGTTCTTTGCCGGCTTGCGCGGAACTTTGTCGGTGACCTTCGAAGAAGGAACCTGGTCCGTCTGGCTGTACGATCTGCTCAACCCTCACGTCGACAAACTGGTGGTGTGCAATCCACGGAAGAACGCGCTACTCAAAGACGGGAACAAGAGTGATCGGATCGATGCCCGCAAGCTGGCCGAGTTGTTACGCGGCAATCAACTCAAATCGGTCTACCACGGCGAGACCGGGGTGCGGATGCTGCGGGAGCTGTCCCGAAGTTATCTGACCATCGTCAAAGATCTGTCTCGGGTGATGAATCGGCTGAAAGCGGTGTACCGCAGCTGGGCAATTCCCTGTGCGGGAAGGGACGTCTACTATCGTCGGCATCGAGCTCAGTGGCTGGCCAAGATTCGGGAAGAGGGCGTGCGGCGTCGAGCCGAGCGACTCTATGAGCAGTTGGACATGTTGCAACACTTGCGTCAGCAAGCGCGGCGGGAACTGTTAGCGGAGGGTCGCAAACATGCCATCACTGCCAAGCTGCGACAGATTCCCTATCTAGGACCGATTCGATCGGCGCTAGCGGTGGCGCTGATCCAGACTCCGCATCGGTTCCGCACCAAGCGACAACTGTGGGCTTATAGCGGACTGGCCTTGGAAACCCGCATCAGTGCGGAATACCGCATGGTCGAAGGTCAAGTGCGGCGTTCCAAGAAACTGCTTTCCATTCGCGGCCTGAACAAAGACCACAACCATGATCTGAAAGGTCTGTTCAAAGCAGCGGCCACCATGGCCAGCGTGCGCCCCGGACCCTTCCAGGACTTCTACCAAGCGGCGCTGGCCAAAGGCATCAAGCCGACCATGGCGCGTCTGACGCTGGCGCGCAAGATAGCAGCGATTACGCTGACTCTGTGGAAGAAGGGAGAAAACTTCGACGCCGAAAAACTAAAATCGCAAGCCGCTTGAGCGTCTCGGGTGAAGAGCCCCTTCCATCTCCGGTGATCTTTTTTGGTGGTGGCCCGTCGGTTCTTGGAGACGCTCGGGTTCGAGGGTGAGTATGACTAAGGCCTGTAGTCGACACGGTGCTTGTGGCACCCAGTCTCTGTGTAACCCCTATGCCCCCTCGGATAACCCGAAAAAGCACTAGGCCCCGAGCCTCAGATAGACCCATGGTTGACACCGTACAACCGCACGGCTTGATTCAGTTTCGAAACTGATTGGCGTCGTCGCTACTAAATGAAGATGCAGTTGCTGAAATGGAATAACCCAGGGCACGACACCACACGAGCGTCTTCTACGGTCAGAGGGGCTGGATGTCGCGAACCAAACCCGCGCCTCTGGCGGAGGGAGAAAAATGTTCTTGACATCCCCTTATATAGACCAGGCCATTACACGTTTTGACCGCTGTCTTTGAGCGTCACCGCGACGTTCCGCCAATCATGGTCCCGATTGAGATTTAGTTGAGCCGGCGATAGGCGAACATTTTCTTGGCGACCGCGCAAACAAGACGCTCGAGAGCGATCACTATCGTCACGACGAGCAACCCGGCAAACACGAACCACCACTTCAAATGGGCAAGCATTTGGATGTAGGCCCCCGTTTCACTGAAGCTGGACCACTCCTCCACGATCCGCCCGTCCACGATCCGCCAAATGGTGATGCCACGAAGCTCCGCCCTGGTTCCGGTGGGAGGAAAACCTTCATACCCGGAGCCGGTATGGGTTCCTTGAAATGTCCAAAGCACAGCCACCTTGTCCCCTTCCGCGACCATTTGCTGGACGCTGATATGGAGGTCTGGAAAGGCCTTCTTTTCAGCGTGCACCGCCTCCTGGTCTGGCTTCAGGTCCACCGATCGGTGAAGTCCGTGGTTTTGGAAATCCGGCGCGTAGATTTCGTCCGCCACTTGGAACTTTCCCTGGTTGAAAATCTCATCAAATACGCGCATCGCCACGGCCTTGTTTCTGGCCTGGATCGACCCATCCGAAGTTGGCTGCCCTTGGGCCATCAACAAAGCGCCGGTCAGGAACATCTGGGCAAAGACAAACAGCAGGCGCATGGCTACCTCTTAGCTGATCATTTGCGTTGGTGGAATACGGGTCGCGGGCCTACCCACGGTTAGAACTGATGATAATAAAGCAAAGGTGAACTAGCGCCGGCATCTTGCAGTTGTCTCGAGGGCGTCTCGCCGTCGGCGCGTCGCGCAAGGACGCCCGCCGGACAGCCGCCGGGACGGCGGCGCTACTTCCCGACGTCCGAGGTTCAATGCCGAATCACTTCTCTCCCTCCGCCGCAAGTGATATGTTTCCTTCAAGCTTCCGAGGAAATCTTTGCCGCGATTTGGGCTCAAATTTGTGCTGTGGACAACGGCGGCGCTGGTGGCCACGGGAATGTCTGCGCAAAACTTCGGCCCTCCGCGCCTGGTAAAAAGCGTTCGCATTATTCATGAGCATGGCGTGCCGGTGATCGAAATCCTCTCCAGTGGTTCGCTCATTCCTGAAATTCAGACGCTCGATTCGCCGGCGCGCCTGGTCATCGATCTGCCCAACTCCCGCCTGGGGCTGATGCAGAAGCGGTTCGCGGTTCAAAAAGAAAACATCCTCGCGATTCGCGTGAATCAGTACCAGGAGAAGCCGCCGGTGACGCGCATTGTTCTCGACTTGCAGGCACCCTATGGCTACTCGTGGGATGACTCTGGCACTCGCCTGCTGGTGCGGCTCAAGCCGCCCGAGGATGTGAATGCCGGGAAGAACTCGCCGCAACCGGCCACGGCGCCGGGCGTGTCGATTGGCTCCGCAGCCGCAATGGTGCCGGTGACTGGAGGCGAAGGCGCGCTGGTGCTGGCGGGAAGCCGTATTGGTTCGGGGTCGAGTGTGACCGCCGGATCGGACACGGCTATCCTTCGCTTGTCCCGCGGAGGAGAACTACGCGTTTGTCCGGGCACCACGGTCTCGGTGACGCCCTCGAAGACTAAGCGCGACCTGATGCTCGGCCTGGGCACGGGTGCGATCGAGGCGCACTATTCTCTGAAGGCGTCGGCCGATACGGTGCTGACTCCGGATTTCCGCATCATGTTTGCCGGGCCGGGAGAATTTGACTTTGCCATCAGCGCCGACACGCACGGCAACACGTGCGTGCGTTCGCTCAAGGGCAATACCTCTTCGGCGATTGTTAGTGAGCTGATGGGGGATCGGATTTATCAGGTCAGGCCGACCGAGCAGGCGATGTTTAACTCGGGGCAGATCGATAAAGTGGATACTGATGTACCGCTGGAGTGCGGATGTCCTCCGCCGTCGCCGCTGATGCGGGCGCAGGCGCCTTACGCGCCGAATGTGCCCGACTCGGAATTGCCGGCGCAGGCGCGCATCGGAGGAAGTGAAACTCCGGTGGCCTCGGCTCGGAATGCCGCGCTCGGTGGGCCGCCTTCACAGACGAGGTTAACGAGCGAGCCCGAGAGAGCGCCCCTACCGAGCTCGCAGCCCAATGATATGCACGTGCAGGTGGATGTCCCGTTTGTCTTTACGCCGAAAAACCGTGCAGCCGCAGCGTTGCCGCCGCCCATTCAGGCTGCCAAAGAGTTGCCCATAGAGGACAGCCCGGCCCGCCAAGTGCATCTCGATACAGTGGTGGCCTCGCCGGTGCAGGAGAAGACCAATTTGCCCGAACACAAGGGATTCTTTCACCGCGTAAAAGGAATGTTCTCTTCTATCTTCGGATAGCCGGGCGCTCTTTTATTGAGTGGTCAGTGGCTAGTGGTCAGTGGCTAGGGGCCAGGGGCCAGGGGCTAGTAAATCGTGTTGTTTCGCCTGACCCCTGACCCCTGACCCCTGACCACTGATCACTGGCCACTAGGCCGCTAGCTGCGGTTGATGGCGCGGCGCAGAGGTTCCACTCGCTCGCGCAGATCGTCGGCCAAGTCCGCGCCGCGCGCAGCGGCCTCGCGGACGCGATCGCTGGCGTCACGCACCCGGTCCTTGGCTTCGTCGGCCCAATCTTCGAGAGTCTCTCGGGCGTCTTTGTAGCCGCGCTGCAGGTCGCGGCGCATTTGCTTGCCGGTCTTGGGCGCGAGTAGTAGAGCGGCCAGGGCTCCGGCTCCCAATCCGATAAAAAGAAATGTGATGGCTGTACCGACGTGGCTGCCTTCTGAAGATTCGTAATTTCCGCTTCGCATGATGAAAACCTCGATTTTCCGCCCGAAGAATTATTCGGGCATATTGACGAAGGGTGCGCCGAGATCCGGCAATAACTGATTGTAGTCTTACGGCGAGAACCGCGGCGAATCCAATCCGGAAGAGTGCATCTCGCCCAGCTTCGATGAGTTCTGCGAGGGTAAGGTTTCTTTTCAGGCGGAGATGAGTGTAAAATAATGGTTTAGCCATCGTGGCGGTGGAACTCGTGGCCTGCCCGCTTCCGCCAGCTTCATAACCGCAACTTACAAGGAGAGTTCTTTAAGCGATGTCGATCCCTGCCACCCAGCTTCGTCCTGGCATGATCATCAAGCACAACAATGATCTGCACTCCGTTTTCAGCGTTGAACACCGGACGCCCGGCAACCTGCGCGCCTTCATTCAAGCCAAGTTGCGCAACCTGCGCACCGGAGCCATGTTCGAACACCGCTTTCGCTCGCCCGATCCCATCGAAAAGGTCAACGTGGATGAAGTCGAAATGCAGTTCCTCTACGCGGACGGCGACAGCTACTACTTCATGGACACCACGAACTACGAGCAGACCCACCTGAGCAAGGAAATTCTGGGCGATGCGGTGGATTATCTGATCGCCAATCTCGAAATTAAAGTTGAATTTTTTGATGGCAAAGCCGTCGGGATTGAGCTGCCGCAGACCGTGGTGTTGACCGTGGTCGAAACCGAGCCCGGACTGAAGAGCGCCACCGCCTCGAGCGTAACCAAGGCCGCGAAAACCGAGACTGGACTGGTGGTGCAGGTGCCTCCGTTCATCAACGAAGGTGAAAAGATTAAGGTCGATACCTCGGAAGGCGCGTACTTGTCCAGAGCGTAAGTCAAAATGCAAAAGTCAGAAGTCAAAATGCAGAATTAAGAGCGTTGAAGATCGATTCTGTTTTAACTTCTGCATTTTGACTTCTAACTTCTGCAATTTCTAAAGTGGCTCCCACCGAAAAGCCGATTGAAGCGCGCCGGTTCATCGTTCGTGGACGGGTGCAAGGGGTCGGTTTCCGGTGGTTCGTGGAGCGCGAGGCGCACATGCTCGGCATCGCCGGGTGGGTACGCAACAATCACGACGGCAGCGTGGAAGTTCTGGCCGAGGGGACGCGTGACCAGCTTTCGGGATTGCATTCCCGCTTGCGCGAAGGGCCACGCGCAGCGCGGGTTGACGCAGTGGAAGTGTCCGAGGCCAGTCCGCCCGCCAGATTGAGTTCATTTCGCATTGAAGGAGCGTGGTAGATGCCACCTATCCCGGCCATGGATGCCGATCACCTGAAAAAACTGATTCGCGAGATCCCCGACTTCCCTAAGAAAGGGATTCTGTTTTACGACATCACCACTCTGCTGAAAGATAAGACCGGGTTCGCCACGCTGATCGACAAGCTTTCCGAGCACTACATTTCACAAGATATTGACCTGGTGTTGGGGATGGAAGCCCGTGGGTTCATCTTTGCCCCGGCGCTGGCCTACCGGTTGAATGCCGGATTCGTTCCAGTGCGCAAGCCCGGCAAGCTGCCCGCCGAATGCGTGAAATTCGATTACGCCCTTGAGTACGGCACGAATTCCCTGGAGATTCACCGCGATTCCATCAAGAAAGGTCAGCGTGTATTGATTGTGGACGACCTGTTGGCCACCGGGGGCACTGCCGAGGCCACGGCGAAGCTGGCGGAGATGCTTGGCGCGAAGATCGCCGGCCTGGGGTTTGTGGTCGAGTTGGAATTTCTCAAGGGCCGGGAAAAGCTCAAAGAGTACGAAGTCATGTCGCTGCTGCGCTACGATAAGTAGTTTCGGGCAAAGAAAAACGAGGCCGGCGCTGGTTGGCCTCCGGCCTCGTGCGTGCTTCAAAACCGATTATTTCCAGACGCGTCCCACAACCACCGCAAGTCCCACCCAGAAGGTGGCGCTGATGCTGACTGCGAGTGCCAGACCTGAAATCGTACCCCAAGTAACGCGACGATTGCCCCCGGCATCCAGGTCATCGTCGTCATCAAGCCAGCAGGGTCCAACGGAAACGTCTCGCGAAGCTGGGATGGATGTACCCCAGAAATCTGGAGACGCTACTTTCATCCGTATACCGTCGGTGCTTGGGGGAGAAAGCTGCAAAACCTTGTAGCTCATAAAGCACCTCTCCGTGGCGATTTGCAATTGGGTGGCCAACTCGAACCGCGGCCTAATGCGCTCAAACTAAGTATCTATCTTTTTCGGCCTTCCTCCAGGAATCGTGGTTTGCGTCGAAGCGCCCACCATGCCTAGCCTATCCTGAGAGATTTGCCCCTGCTCGTTCACCCAATACGCGAATGGATTTTCCCGCGGCGGCCGGAAAACGCCTATACAGCGAAACCCTGATTGCGAAATAGTTTGTTCCCCGATGCTGGTTTATGCCAGTAGTAAGTGCGAGTCCTTGGGAAGGTAGCCCTTGCGCCGGAACCAGTCCTCCATGGCGTCCCGGAGCTGGTCGATGGGGACGTTTGACCCTATCTCCATCTGCCCGTCGGCGATGGGAAGGGTGTCGTCGAAGAGGCTGGCATTGGTGAAGTTACGCATGGAAAAGCTATCGAGCCATTTCAGCGGGCAGGGAAGCCGGCGGCCATTGGCCTCGTACTCCACGCGAATCTTGCGGGCGAACATAGATTGATTTAAACACAGGCGGAAAGGTGGAGCAGAAGGGGCGAAAGGAAGGCGCACGGCAGACAGCCGAGGGCGGCTGTCTCCACATGGTGGATTGCTGATTTTTGTTTGATGATTGAAAACCTGCAAGGACCGAGGTTTTGATCTTCAATCAACTAATCTTCAATCAACAATCAGGAATCAACAATCAGGATCAACAATCCTCAATCAACGGTCAGAAATAGCTCTATCTCTGGGCCCTTGGACCGGCTGCTTTAACTTCTGGGGGGGCGTCGAAGTGTTCGAAGTTCCTGGCGAAGCGGTTGCGCAGTTCTTCGGCGCCTTTGTCGTAGGCCGCCTTATCGCGCCAGGCGTTTCGCGGATTCAATATGTTGGCGGGTACTCCGTGGCATGCCTTGGGAATGCTGAAGCCAAAAGTCGGCTCAATCTCGAAGTCCTCGCGAATCAATTCGCCTTCGACCGCCGCGTCAACCATGGCGCGGGTGTACGGAATCTCCATCCGTTTGCCCACGCCGTACGGACCACCTTGCCAACCGGTGTTTACGAGCCAGCATTGCGCATTGTGCTCGCGCAGGCGGCGGCCCAGCATTTCGGCGTAAGTTTTCGGAGGCAGCGGCAGGAACGGCGATCCGAAGCAGGTGGAGAATGTCGCCGTGGGTTCTTTCACTCCGGCTTCGGTTCCCGCCACTTTGGCCGTGTAGCCGGATAGGAAGTGGTACATGGCCTGCTCGGGCGTGAGCTTGGAAATCGGTGGCAGGACGCCAAAGGCATCCGCGGTCAGAAATACCACGTTCTTCGGATGCCCTCCAATACCCGGGATCACGGCGTTTTCGATGAAATCCACCGGATAGGCGGCGCGGGTGTTTTCCGTCTTACTGTCGTCGTTGTAGTCCGGGATGCGGGTGTGCGCATCCAAAGTCACGTTTTCCAGGACGCAGCCAAAACGCAGCGCGTTCCAGATCTGCGGCTCGTTCTTTTTTGAAAGCTTGATGCACTTGGCGTAGCATCCGCCCTCAAAGTTGAAGACGCCGTCGGCGCTCCAACCGTGCTCGTCGTCGCCGATCAGGTCGCGAGAAGGATCGGCGGAGAGCGTGGTCTTGCCGGTGCCCGAGAGCCCGAAGAACAGCGCGCTCACGCCATTGCGCCCGACATTGGCTGAGCAGTGCATGGGGAAGACATTGCGCGGGGGCAACAGGAAGTTCATTACGCTGAAGATGCACTTCTTCATCTCGCCGGCATACGATGTTCCGCCAATCAGCACGCTGCGGCGCGTGAAGTTCAACAGGATAAAAACTTCCGAGGCAACGCCGTCACGCCGAGGATCGCCCTTGAATTCCGGGGCCGCAATCACGGTGAACTCCGGCTGGTGATGTTTGAGTTCTTCCGTTGTGGGACGGAGAAACAGCTGCCGTACGAAGAGGTTGTGCCAGGCGTATTCGTTCACGATACGAACCGGCAAGCGGTACGCTGGGTCGGCGCCGCAAAACAGATCTTGCACAAAGAGCTCTCGTCCGCGCAGATGCTCCATGACGCGCTCGTAGAGAGCGTCAAACTTTTCCGGTTCGAAGGGCGCGTTCACTGCTCCCCAGGCGACGGTGTGGGCCGTGGTCTCATCTTTTACGATGAACTTGTCTTTGGGAGAGCGCCCAGTGCGATTGGTATAGCCGACCAGGGCTCCGTTGGACGCCAGCTTCGCTTCGTTGCGCCAGATGGAGTGCTCCACCAGCAATGCCGGAGAAAGATTGAAGTGGGTCCGGCCTTCACTCAGCAACTCGGCTACGTCGCTGACGTGCATTGTGGTCGCCATCGGGTCTCCTGGGGCAAAGGCGCTTGCAAAACGGCAAACACACTATTCTCCCTCAAAAGGCGCCGGACTGCCAAATATTTGCTGGTACGCAAGATTCTTCACACCGCTGAAAAACAGGGGCCAGCAAGAGTGCGACAGATTAGTCGGAAGTCTTGTAGTCGCAGGCCTTGCGGCAGTCCTCGCAATACATCAAGCCGTCGGCGCAAATGCGGATGTCGACCACCGCCTGGCAAAGGCAGCAGTACTTATCGCAATCACACGACCCTTCGGGCATATCGCATTGGGAACAACGATATTTGGCGGGGCTGGTTCCAGTGCTCATGCGACCAATTTAGCGCGCCTCGGGAGCGTGGAAAAATGACCTTCGTAATCACCGAAGCATAGTAAAGAGGACGAACCGCGGCCACCGCGCATTTCTGCGTGGCCTATAATTCCCAGCAATGACCTTCCAACATCTTCTGGATGGCGCGGAGGTCCTCGCCCAGACCGGGGACTGCAGCGTGAGTGGTGTGGAATACGACTCGCGGCGGGTTAAGCCCGGGACCGTATTCGTCGCCATGCGCGGAGAAACGTCGGACGGCAACCGGTTTATTGATCAAGCAATTCAGGCTGGCGCCGTTGCCGTGGTCACCGACTCGCCTGAGCAGAAACCGCGCGAAGGTGTAGCTTGGGCCCTTGTGCCGCACGGCCGGAGGGCCTTGGCGCGGTTGAGCGCCAATTTCTATAAACGGCCCGCCGAGCGAATTGCGATTACAGGAATTACCGGCACCAATGGGAAGAGCACAACTGCGTTTCTGATCGAGTCGATTTTGAATGCCGCCGGGCGCAAAAGCGCTCTGATCGGAACCATCGAATATCACGTCGCCGGAAACGTCTATCCCGCGCCGCATACTACTCCGGAGGCGCTCGAACTGGCGCGATTGTTGAACGAAGCTCTCGGCCTGGGCGCGACTGACGCCGTCATGGAAGTTTCTTCCCACGCTCTCGTCCAGCAACGGGTGTTCGGCGTGCCCTTCGACGTTGCGGTATTCACGAACCTAACGCGCGACCATCTCGACTACCACAAGTCGATGGAAGAGTATTATGCCGCCAAGCGGGTGCTGTTCGAGGGCTGTGGCACCGAGGCCCCGCGGGCCGCGGTGACCAACCTCGACGACGAATATGGTGCGAAGCTGGCCGACTTCAGCCGCAAACGCAGTTCGGTCGTCCTGACTTACGGCTGGGAGCGAGGAGATTTCCATGCCCAGCAGGTGGACATTACTCCACGCGGCACCCGCTTCGACATGGCTACTCCGCACGAGAAGATTGCCATTTTCTCTCCCCTGATCGGACGCGTAAATGTCTACAACATTCTGGCTGCAGGGGCCGCGTGCTTCGCTCGCGGATGTTCCTCGGAGGCAATTTCTCGCGGCATCGGAGCGCTCACGCATGTGCCGGGAAGATTTGAGCGCGTCGATTGCGGACAGCCGTTTACGGTGGTGGTGGACTATGCGCATACTGACGACGCATTGCGGAATCTGACGGCGCTGGCCCGCGAATTCGTTTCGCGTAGCGGGGGAAATGCAAGAGTTTTGACGGTGTTCGGCTGTGGCGGCGATCGCGATCGCGCCAAGCGGCCGCTGATGGGCGAGGCCGCGGGACGTGGAAGCGATTTTGTGGTGCTCACCTCCGACAACCCGCGCAGCGAGGATCCGCGGGCTATCATGAACGACGCGCTGGTGGGACTGCAAAAAACGGGCGTGAAATACAGCGTTGAGGTCGACCGCCGCAAAGCGATTGCGCTTGCTATCGCAGAAGCGCGTCCCGGCGATATTGTGCTGCTTGCCGGCAAAGGCCACGAGAAAGTGCAGGTCACGCGCGAAGGATCGCATCCCTTCGACGACGTGGAAGTCGCTCGCGAAGCATTGCGTGCGTCAGGCTTCGAATGCGCCCAGGCGGCCGGCGGCGGACGCCATTCATGAAGTTAACTCTATCGAAAATAGCGGAATTCATTTCAGCCACGAGTGACGTAGGCACAGCCGCCTCGACTGTCCTCCGTGACGAAGTCGCGCTGGGCTACTCCATCGACTCGCGCACCGTTGGGCCCGGAGAACTCTTCTTCGCGGTCAAAGGCGAACGCCTTGACGGCCACGACTATGTAGTCGCCGCTCTGGAAAAGGGAGCCGCCGCGGCAGTCGTGCGCAAAGATCAGTTGCATCGTTATCCCGACAACGCCCGGCTGCTGGCCGTCGAAGATACGCTCGTAGCACTGCAAACGCTCGCCACCGCAGTGCGGAGAGTCTGGGGCAAGCCCCTGGTTGGAGTCACCGGATCGGCGGGCAAGACGACCACCAAAGAAGCCATCTCCCATGTTCTCGCGGCTCGCTTCCGAGTGCTGAAATCCGAGGGCAACTTCAATAATCATTTCGGGCTGCCTCTCATGCTTTTGAAACTGGAGCCCCAGCACGATGTGGCAGTCATCGAAATGGGGATGTCGCATGCCGGAGAGATTCGCGCGCTGGCCAAGATCGCGCGGCCCGACATTGGCGTTGTGACCAACGTCGCTCCCGTGCACCTGGAGTTTTTTGATTCGATTGCCGGCATTGCGCGCGCGAAATATGAATTGATCGAATCGCTCCCGGCCAGTGGCATCGCGGTGCTCAATGCCGACGACGAATACGTTTCGCAGTTCGGCCGCGACTTCAAAGGCAAGGTTGTAACCTACGGAATGCGCGCGGTGGCCGACGTTCGAGGAGAGAATGTGCAGAGCCGGGGCGCCGAGGGCTCGGAGTTTGACGTGGTCTTGAGCGGCGTGCGGGAGCACGCCCGCTGGCCGCTGGTCGGGGAACACAATATTTTGAATGCGCTGGCGGCCGTCGCTGTGGGCGTAGTTCGCGGACTGAGCCCGGGAGAAGCCGTCGGCCCGCTGGCTACCCTAACTCCGCCCGATAAACGCGGACAGGTTCTCCAGTTGGGTAACATCACGGTTATCAACGATTGCTACAATTCGAATCCGAAGGCGCTGCATGCCATGGTCGACGCGCTCGCCGCAATGAAAGCCGTGCGGCGCATCGTGGTTGCGGGAGAGATGCTGGAACTCGGTCCTGCGGGAGAACAAATTCACCGTGCCGCCGGTCAGCATATCGCCGAAAGAAAGATCGACGTTCTCATCGGCGTGCGCGGACTCGCCCAGGCAATGGTTGACGGAGCACGACAGGCGGGGACCGAAAGCATGTATGCGGCTACGCCGGAAGAGGCGGGCGAATGGCTGGCACGCGAGACTCGCGATGGCGACATCGTACTGCTGAAGGCGTCGCGTGGTGTGATGCTTGAGAAAGCGCTGGAGGCATGGAAGGCGCAGATTAAAAATTGTTGATTGATGATTTTTTGATTGTTGATTGAAAACCCAAGTTCTGTCGCTTTTTGATCTTCAATCAGCAATCAGAAATCAAAAATCAGCAATGTTTTTCTAAACGCAACGGAGGCTGATTGCTCTACTGGCTGCTGTTCGTCAAGCTGCAACATTATGTTGCGCCCTTCCGCATCTTTCGCTACGTCACGTTCCGTACGGCATTTGCCAGCCTCACCGCCCTGTTTACCGCGCTGATCGTAGGTCCGCTGGTCATCGGACGGCTGCGCGAATTCCAGATCGGGCAATACATTCGCGAAGAAGGTCCGAAGGCCCATCAGAAAAAAGCGGGCACGCCCACCATGGGTGGACTGCTAATCGTCATCGCGATCATCGTTCCGACCCTGCTGTGGGCTGACTTGAGCAATCGCTTCATCTGGATTGCCGTATTCTCGACTTGCGCCTTCGCAGCCATCGGATTCACCGACGACTACACCAAGGTGACTCGCCGCCGCAATCTGGGTCTCACCGCTCGCACCAAACTAGGATTGCAAATCGCCACCAGCGTCGTGATCGCGTCCATGCTGATCGCGATGCAGGCCTATGGCATGTATTCCACCAAGCTGATCGTGCCATTTTTCAAACAGTTTCATCCGGATTTGGTGGTCAGTGCGTTGGAGCGTTATCCGCACATCTGGCCGCTCGCGTTTTTTCCGTTCATAGTTTTCGTGGTTTTCATGATTGTGGGTTCGAGCAACGCCGTGAATCTTACGGATGGGTTGGATGGGCTGGCGATTGGCTGCACGGTAATCGCCGCAGGCGCGCTCACCGTGTTGACTTACGTAAGCGGTCACGCCACGTTTGCCACCTATCTGGAATTGCAACGCATGCCGCAGGTGGCCGAATTGACCATCTTTTGCGGAGCCATGGTCGGATCGTCGATTGGATTTCTCTGGTACAACGCGCACCCAGCGGAAGTTTTCATGGGTGACGTGGGATCGTTGGCCCTGGGCGGCGCGATCGGCACTGTCGCCGTCATCATCAAGCAGGAACTGCTGCTGCCTTTCATTGGCGGCGTTTTCGTGATCGAGGCGGTATCGGTGATCTTGCAGGTCGGATCGTACAAGCTGCGCAAGAAGCGTATCTTCAAGATGGCGCCGCTGCATCATCACTTTGAATTGCTGGGGTGGTCGGAGTCCAAGATCATCGTGCGATTTTGGATCGCGTCGCTGATTTTTGCGCTGTTCGCGCTGACGACGCTGAAGCTGAGGTAGAGAGATTGATGGTTGCTGATTTTTGATTGCTGATTGAAAAGACATCTAGGGTCGGCTGCGGTTTAGTTTCTGAAATCAACAATCGACAATCAAAAATCAACAATTGGTTCCTATGGATCTTAATGGAAAACGCGTGCTGGTGGTCGGCCTGGGAAAGTCGGGCGTGGCATCGGCATTGTTTTTGAAGGGACATGGCGCGCAGGTCACGGTGTCGGACACAAAGAGCGGGGACGAACTGCGCAATGAAATTCCGGTGCTGCTCGATCACGGCATCACGGTCGAGAGCGGAGGCCACGGCGACCGTACGTTTCGCGGCCAGGATTTGATCGTGGTCAGTCCCGGCGTGCCGGTGGATGCGCCGCCGCTGGTGCAGGCGCGGGCCCTAGGCGAGACGGTGATCGGCGAAATCGAACTGGCGGCGCAATTTCTGCCCGGGCCCATCGTGGCTATTACCGGATCGAACGGCAAGACCACAACTACGACGCTCGTGGGCGAAATCATGACTGCCGCAGGTTTCCCGGCGCTTGTCGGCGGGAATATTGGGACACCCGCCATTTCACTAGCCGAGCGCGCCCAGGCCGGAACCGTCATTGTGCTTGAGATCTCGAGCTTCCAACTGGAAACGATTCGAACGTTCCGTCCGAAGGTTGCGGTCGTGCTGAACGTAACGCCAGATCATCTTGACCGCCATCGGACGTTTGAAATATACGTCGATGCTAAGGCCCGCATCTTCGAAAACCAGCAGGGAAGCGACTTCGCCGTACTCAACGCCGACGATCCCACTTGCGTAGCGATGGCCGCGCGAACCCCCGCGCACGTTTTCTGGTTCAGCCGACAGAAGGAAGTGCAGCAGGGTGCGTGGGTGCGCGATGGCAACATCGTGTTTCGCGATGCCAAAGGACATCAGAATGAAATCATGCAGGTTTCGGAGATTTCGCTGAAGGGCGCTCACAATCTGGAGAACGTGCTGGCCGCTGTGTGCGCGGGCAGGCTGATGGAATGCACGCCCGACAAGATCCGTCAGGCCGTGTGCAACTTCAAAGCGGTGGAGCACCGCCTGGAATTTGTTGCCACCATTCGGGGCGTGGATTACTACAACGATTCCAAGGCCACCAACGTCGACGCGACCATTAAAGCGCTCGAGTCGTTTCCTGCGAACATTCACCTGATCCTTGGCGGCAAGGACAAAGGCAGCGACTACGCGGTGCTTAACGACCTGCTGCGCCAACGTGTGAAGCGCGTCTATACCATTGGCGCAGCGGCGGCGAAGATCGAATCGCAGATTAAAGGCCCCGAAGTCGTGCACGCCGAAACGCTAGAGAACGCGATCCGCAAAGCGCATTTCGCGGCGCAACCCGGCGACGTGGTGTTGCTCGCTCCCGCCTGCGCCAGCTTCGATCAATTCAGGAACTACGAGCAGCGCGGGCAGGTGTTCAAAGAAATCGTGCGGGGATTGGCGCAGACTTCGAGGGAAGTGTAAGAGCACGAGCGAAGGCGGTCACTATCAAGGATGACAAAGGGAAACAATCGTCATCCGGGCATGATTGACATCCTTTTCCAGTTCTCCTACCCTTGAAATATGGAAGCGCCACTGAGAGCGCAAGCGTTGACGCTGCCGATCGCGTCGTAGATTCGATTACACGCCAATTCTTTTTGCCATCCAAACATCCTCACTCCGGACGTAAACGCGACGATTTACGCGCGGGACTGCGGAGCGTGACAGTCGGAAGCTACGTTATTGTTTACCGGGTCGAAGAAAACGAAGTTGTAATTCTTCATGTCGTTCATGGTCGGCGTGACATCAACGAAATCGTTCGTCACTAAAGCATCTAACCACCCCGGAACCAAAACAATCAACAATCAAAATTCAACAATCCACAATTCCTTGTCCGTGCTTCCGTGCCTCCGTGGTGAAATGAATTCCCATGGCAAAGCGCGTGAGCGTCGATCGCTGGCTTTTTACCGTCACCATGCTGCTGGTTTTTGTCGGGCTGGTGATGGTCTTTTCGGCGTCGGCGGTGATGGCTCGGGAGCGGTTCGGTTCGCCCTACGCGTTTCTTTCGAAGCAGCTGATCTGGGCGGTCGCCGGACTCCTGGCCATGGTCGTGGCCATGCGCATCGACTACCGGCGCTATAAGAATCCGGCCCTGGTATTTTCGCTGATGGGATTCACCACTCTCCTGCTGATCTCCGTCTTCTTTCTCGACCGCTCGCACAACACGCATCGCTGGATTCACGCCGGCGGATTTTCCTTCCAGCCCTCCGAGCTAGCTAAGCCGGTGCTGATTTTATTTCTCGCCTATTTCCTCGAGGGCCGGGCTAAGACGATCGACGACGTGCGCAATACGTTGTTGCCGGCAGCAGCCCCGGTGGTCGTTTTTCTGGGACTCATCGTGCTGCAGCCTGACTTGGGTACAGCCATAGCCTGCGCGGCTATCGCCGCCTGCATACTTTATGTAGCCGGAATGCGCATGCGTTATTTCGCTTACGCGTTTGCGGCGTCGATGGTGCCGCTGTATTTTCTGATTTTTCACGTCGCCTTTCGGCGCGCCCGCATTCTGGCGTTCCTCAATCCCTACGCCGACAGCCAGAAGACTGGCTTTCACATCATCCAGTCGTTGATTGCGGTCGGCACCGGCGGCGTGACCGGCACCGGGCTGATGGAAGGCAAGCAGAAACTTTTTTATCTTCCCGAGCCGCACACCGATTTCATTTTCGCCGTGACCGCCGAGGAACTTGGTTTGGTCGGCGCCATGTTTGTGGTCACGCTGTTCGCCATTTTTTTGTGGCGTGGCATGCGCGCTTCCTGGCGCACCGAAGATGTCTTCGGCCGCTATCTGGCGGTAGGCATCACTAGCATGGTCGTGCTGCAAGCCTTCATCAACATCAGCGTGGTGCTGGGGATGATGCCCACCAAGGGGATTCCGCTGCCGCTGGTGTCCTATGGCGGGTCGTCGCTGTTTGTGACGCTGTTGTGCGTGGGCGTGCTGCTGAACATTACCAAGCAAGCGGAATGAAAAAAGAAATTGTTGATTGATGATTTTTGATTGAAAAGCCAAGGACTCGGGCGGCTGATCTTGAGCTCTTCAATCAACAATCATCAATCAAGAATCAACAATAATCAAGAATCAACAATCATTTATATTCTCTGCATGCGGGCAATCCTGGCGGGCGGCGGGACGGGCGGACACGTGATCCCGGCGCTGGCCATTGCCAATCAGCTCAAGAAGAGTTACGACGCTGAGGTGCTGTTCATCGGCACCGCGCGCGGCATTGAGAATCGACTGGTGCCCGCCGCCGGATTCCCGCTGCAGTTGGTGCGCGTCGGGGCGCTGAAAAATGTCAGCCTTACCACGCGGCTCAAGACGGCTTTCGATTTGCCGCGCGCCGTTTGGGACGCTGGCCGCATGCTCAACCACTTTGCTCCCGATGTGGTGATTGGCGTGGGTGGATACGCTTCGGGGCCGGCGATGCTGGCGGCAGTGGTTAAGCACATCCCGACGCTGGCCTTCGAGCCGAATGTCGTGCCGGGATTCGCCAATAGGATGGTCGCCCGATTCGTGTCGGGCGCGGCCGTGCACTTCGAGGAGACGGCAAAATATTTTCGGCATGCTGCAGTCACCGGCGTGCCGGTGCGGCAGGCATTTTTCGAAATTCCTGCCAAGCGTGATGGCACGCCGACTTTGCTGGTGTTCGGGGGAAGTCAGGGCGCGCACGCCATCAACGAGGCGATGATCCGTTGCCTGCCGGTTTTGCAGCGCGAGGCGCCGGGCATTCACATCATTCACCAGACCGGCGAGCGTGACTATAATGGCGCGCTGGCGGCGTATCGAGGTCTGGGTGAGTCGGCGGACGTTTTCAAGTTTATTGAAGACATGCCTGGAGCATTTGCCCGTGCCGACCTGGTGGTGTGCCGTTCGGGAGCGAGCACGGTCGCGGAGATTGCGGCGGCGGGGAAGCCGGCGGTATTCGTTCCGTTCCCGCGAGCGGCCGACGATCATCAACGGATCAATGCCGAAGCTCTGGCGAGGCACGGAGCCGCGGTGGTGGTCGAGGAGTCGAAGTTGGAAGGCGTCTGGCTGGCGGAAACGATCGCGGCGCTGCTGCAAGATCCGCACCGGCTGAAGCAGATGAGCCAGGCTGCACGCGAGTTGGCGCATCCCAACGCCGCATGGGATATCGCGGCAATGGCAGCGAGAGTGGCAGGAATTGAGAGCGGGTCATCATGATTCGGAGGGCACTTTTAGCCATATTGGGACTAGCACTGTCTATTGTCGGCTTGGGGTTTTTCTGGTACGTGTTCACCACCGAGCCGAGCTTCGGGCCGCCATCGTCTATTGAGAAGGCGCTTACAGTAGCGAGCCCCGTCTTGGGGATTGCCTTGGGCGCAGCCGGCATATGGCTGGTACGGCGTTCTTTGAGCCGCGGAGAGCCGCGTTAATCAGCGTGAATCCGTGGCTGGCTTTTGATTTATGTTTGCCAAAATTCAGCGCATTCATTTCGTGGGCATCGGCGGCATCGGCATGAGCGGCATTGCGGAGGTGCTGCTCAATCTTGGCTACAAGGTTTCTGGCTCCGACCTAAAAAGTTCCGCCGTAACCCAGCGGCTGGCGGGCCTGGGCGCAACGATCTTCGAAGGACATCGCGCTGAAAACATCGCGGGGGCTGAGGTCATTGTCACTAGTTCCGCTATTTCAGCGGAGAATCCTGAAGTCGCCGAAGCCCACAACCTGCATGTCCCAGTGATTCAACGCGCGGAGATGCTGGCCGAGTTGATGCGCCTGAAGTACGGCATTGCCATCGCCGGTATGCACGGCAAAACCACAACAACCTCCATGGTGGCTGCGGTGCTGGCTGCGGGTGGGCTCGATCCCACAGTTGTAGTCGGCGGCCGCGTCGACGCCATGGGCTCGAATGCCCGCCTGGGAAAGTCGCAGTACCTGGTGGCCGAGGCCGATGAGAGCGATCGCTCGTTCCTGAAGTTGTCGCCGATTCTGTCAGTCGTGACCAATATCGATCGCGAGCACATGGACTGCTACCGCAACATGCGCGACGTAAAAAAAACTTTTCTCGAGTTCATGGACCGCGTGCCCTTCTATGGAATGATCGTTGCCTGCAACGACGATCCGCTGCTGCGGCGGCTGCTGCCTGACGTTCAGCGTCGGACTGTGACCTATGGGACGAAGCGCGGGTCGGATTTTCGAGTCAAAATCCCGACTGGAGATCAAATTCCCCACCCTGTCCCTGCAAAAAACGCAGGGACAAGAGTGGGGCACCCGCTGAGCCGATTTCGCGTGCACTATCGGAATCAGGATCTGGGCGAGTTCACATTGCACGTGCCCGGGGTGCACAATGTTCTCAACGCGACCGCGGCGATTGCCGTGGGCGTGGGCCTTGACGTCCCGACCGATTCCATTCGCACGGCGCTTGACCATTTCCGCGGCGTCGACCGGCGATTCCAGTTGCGCGGTCGAGTGGCGGGCGTGAGCGTCATCGACGATTACGGACACCATCCCACGGAAATCAAAGCCACGCTGGCGGCGGCCAAGCAGTGCGGCTTCGAAAAGATTCACGTGATCTTCCAGCCGCATCGCTATACCCGAACCCGTGACCTGATTGAAGAATTCGCCGGAGCGTTCGGCGACGCCGATTCGCTCTTCGTGCTCGACATCTATGCGGCGAGCGAGAAGCCCATCGAAGGCATCACCGGCGAAATTCTGGCGCAGCGCATTCGTGAGAAAAATGCGAAGAATGGCCGCTACGTAAGCTCTCCCGCCGAAGCGGTGGAGGCCGCCGCGGCGGTCGCGGAGGATGGCGACATGATCCTGACGTTAGGCGCGGGGAGCGTCTCACAATTCGGGCCAATGATTCTAGAAAAGCTGAGGAATCGGCATTCCCCCAGATCCAAAAACCTCAACCACGAAGGACACTAAGGTTCACGAAGGAAAAAATAAATAAATCGGGATTCGGATACCAG
Source organism: uncultured Acidobacteriaceae bacterium (assembly GCA_963708335.1). Lineage (GTDB taxonomy): Bacteria > Acidobacteriota > Terriglobia > Terriglobales > Acidobacteriaceae > Sulfotelmatobacter. The sequence goes on from OY970205.1 coordinate 3,008,410, forward strand.
ATACGCCGTTAATTCGCCTACGCTTGCGTCGAGGTGTAGCATGGCCCGTTTTTCGTTTTCAATTTTCGTTCTGACGATCGCGTCATTCTTGACTTCACTGATGTGCGTCGCGCAGCAATCTCCATCCCAGCCTGCAGCCAAGTTGACGCCTGCGGAAGGCGATTATGTGAGCCACGATTTTCATTTCAAGTCGGGCGAGACTCTCCCCGAACTTCGGCTGCACTACATGGCTTTTGGCAAGGCAGAACGCGATGCCAATGGGAAAGTGACCAACGCGGTGCTCATCCTGCACGGCACCGGCGGCTCGGGACGGCAGTTTCTGGCTCCGCAATTTGCGGACGTTTTGTTTGGGCCCGGCCAGCTGCTCGACACCAGCCGCTACTTCATCATTCTTCCCGACAACATCGGTCACGGAAAATCGAGCAAGCCGGGCGACGGGATGCACGCCCACTTTCCGCAATACGACTACGACGATATGGTCGCAGCGCAGCACGAACTGCTTGAAAAAGGACTGGGCGTGAACCATCTGCGCCTGATTCTGGGCACGTCGATGGGCTGCATGCATTCCTGGGTCTGGGGCGAGACTTATCCTGACTTCATGGATGCGCTGATGCCGCTGGCTTGCCTGCCCGTGCAAATCGCCGGCCGCAACCGCCTGTGGCGCAAGATGATCATCAATGGCATTCGCCAGGATCCTGACTGGAAGAATGGCGACTACACGACAGAACCGCGCGCGGCGCTACAAATCGACGCCGATTTCCTGCTGATTGCGGGAAGCGCGCCGCTGTTGATGCAGAAAAATCTTCCGACTCGCGATGCTGCCGACAAATACCTCGACGATTCCATGAAGCGCATTACCGGGATGCTGGATGCCAATGATTTCCTGTATGCCGTGAGTGCGTCGCGCAACTATGACCCGTCAGCGAAGCTCGAGACTGTCAAAGTTCCGGTCATGTTCGTGAACTCGGCGGATGATTTCATCAACCCGCCGGAGTTGGGCATTGCCGAGCGCGAGATCAAGCGCGTCCCCAAGGGCCGCTTTGTGCTGATTCCAATTTCCGATCAGACTCACGGACATGGGACCCATACTTGGGCCGCGGTCTGGCAGCAGTATCTGAAGGAACTGCTACAAGCTTCCCAACATTGACATCAAGTGACTCAGATAAATGTCAGGAGTTTCGCCAGTTTTTTGGGGGAACCGGCCTCCCGAGCGATTCGTATCTTCCTTTGCTAACGGATTGAAACGCCTTTCGTCTATTCAGCCATAAGGGGTTAAGGTCATGAAAACGAATCAAGCATGGGGATGGTTGGCAGCCGGGGTGCTGGCAGCAGTATTAAACGCAAGCTATTACGACGGCGGATTGCAGTGGGCGCACCGCATCGCTGATCGAATCAGTTATCAGTCTGCGACTGCGCTGGCCTTGGCCTCAGGGCGCGCCAGCCTGTTTCTCACCGAAGCTCGCATGATCACGGCGCGCAATGAGTCAGCGGCTTGCCCATGGGCCGCCGCGGCAGCGCGGGTCCAAAGCCGGATCGCCCGCTCGCAATCGCAATTTGATAGGTTTGAGGCGATGTCTGCGCGCGAGCAAGCTCAACTTGCGAGACTTGAAGCAAGTCGCGCCAGGATGGAAGCGCAGATCGCCGCCCATGCCGCACGTTTTCGCGTGACAACGGCAGCTTTTTCGCCAGCTACCTCCAAAGTGATGGCACTTCCCGTGGTCTGTCCGCGCGTACGCGTGAATATTCCTGAACTGCCGATGGGCGAGATGCCGGCCGTTCCTGAAGTGCACGTCGATCTGTCGAGCACCGGGCCGGTGTAAACCGGTGCGAATTTAGCTTTTCCTCCTGAATGAAGATGGGCGCGGAAAATCAAACCGCGCCCATTTTTGTGTCTGCATTCGCCTCCAACTCCCGCTCAGTCATCGGACAGCCGAGGCGGCTGTTGCTACACGAACGTGCCGTATCCAATGCGGTTCCTGGCTGTGCAAAAGATTTATCTTTTTGTCTATCTCAATTCGAGAAATGAAGCTATATTGAAAAAGCTCAGCGATTCCTTGGCGACAACTACCTGAACTGATGGCGCGGAAGTCCAGCGGCACCATCTTGCAGGAGGAGTTGTACCCATCCAGCGCTGCCCCGACGCGCGAGGAACTCGACGACGCGCGTCTGGTTGACCTGGATGTAGACGAGGAATCTCCCTTTCTGCGCGGGCAAAAGCGTGTCTCTGTCCGCCGCAGCACCCTTCCCCAAAAAACGGCAAACCGTCTTCTATGGGCCTGCATCGCTGCGGCCGTCTTAGGTATTGGCGCAATCGGCGCGACTGCTCTTTACGAATATGGCGAGCGCTCGTGGCGTTTCCGCGTCGAATCGAGCGACAACATTGAAGTCACGGGCATGCAGAACGTGACCAAGGCGCAAATCATGGAAGTGATGGGCGCCGACATCGGACGCAACATTTTCTTCATCCCGCTCGCCCAGCAGAAAGCGCAGCTCGAACAGATTCCCTGGGTCGAATCCGCAAGCGTGATGCGCTTCGTCCCCAACCGGATCACCGTCGAAATTCACGAGCGCACTCCCATTGCATTTGCCCGCGTGGGCCCGCGGATTTTCCTGATCGATGCTGGCGGCACTCTGATGGAGCTCCCGCAGAAACATAAATATTCTTTCCCCGTCATTCTCGGGATGAATCCCGGTGAGCCGCTCTCCACGCGCGCACCGCGCATGCGGGCCTACAACGAACTGGTGCAGGATCTCGATTCGGGGGGCGCTCGCTACTCGCAGGACCTGAGCGAAGTGGATCTCTCGGACCTGGAAAATTTGAAAGTTCGAGTCAACGATCCGGCCGGCGACGTGTTGGTGGAACTCGGCTCCGCGGATTATCTGAAACGCTATAAGACCTACGTCAGCCACGTGCGAGAGTGGCGGCAGCAATTTCAGAAACTCGAGTCGGTAAACCTGCGGTACGACAACCAGGTAATCGTGAATCCAGAAATGGAAGGCAGACGCCGGCAGTTTCCGTTGGCGGCCTCGGCGGCCCGAGCAGCGGCGGCCGCAGGCGTGAAACCTGCCGCGCTGATCACGCGCATGAGTCCGCACGACCGCGCCCTTCCCAAGCCCGCATTCGAGCTGACCGAGAAAAAATTGGAGTCGATGACGGCGAGGAAGGCGCCCGCAAAAGCGAAGGTCAAGAAAGCGAAGGCCAAAGCTACAGCATGGAGAAGAGTGCCGCCTAAATCATCGCGAGCGAAAGCGGCGCCTGCGCATGCTGCCGCCCACAGACTGGAAGCGAAGAAGCCTGCACAATCAGCAGGCTCAGCGGTCGCGCATCCGTCCATTCCAAAACCGAGTGCGGCGATCGCGAAACAGCCGGCGAGTTCAGATTAATGTCGAGGGATTCATAAGCGATGGGGAACCAGCAGGGAAGTTTTCTGACGGCGATTGACGTAGGCAGCGCCAAGACCTGCGCGCTGATGGCGGAGTTCACCGACAGCGGCCTGCGTTATCGCGGGCACGGAATGGCCGACTCGCGGGGCTCGCGCAAGGGCGTCATCGTGGAACTCGACAAAGCGGTTGCGGCCATCCAGAAAGCGGTCGAGTCCGCCGAAGACATCGCGGGGGCCGCGATTGAGCAGGCCATCGTCGGCATCGGCGGAGTTCACGTGCGCGGCATCAATAGTCACGGCGGCATCAGTTTTGGGACGCGCCCGCGGGAGATTGGCCGCGATGAGATCAAGCAGGCCGTCGACCGCGCCCGCGCGATTCCCTTGCCGAGTGATCGCGAAATTCTGCATCTGCTGCCGCAGGAATTTATTCTCGACGATCAAGCTGGAGTGCACGATCCGCTCGGCATGATGGCGGCCCGCCTCGAAGTCCGCGTCCATATGGTCACGGCGGCGACCAGCGCCACGCAGAATGTGATTACGGCGGTGAACAAAGCTGGAGTCCACGTCGACGACACGGTGTTCGAACCTCTCGCGGCGGCCGATTCGGTTTTGCGTAACGATGAGCGCGACATGGGCGTTTGCCTGGCCGACATTGGCGCCGGTTCGACGGAGCTTATCGTTTTTCAGCAAGGTGCGGTCATTCACACCGGCGTGATTCCGGTGGGTGGCGATCACTTTACCAGCGATCTGTCGGTCGGCCTGTGCACGCCGCTGGCGGAGGCGGAAAAGATTAAGAAAATATACGGGAATGCGATCGTCACCCTGATTCCCGAGGGCAATGAAGTCGAAGTCCCATCCGTAGGCGACCGCCCGTCGCGACTTTTGCCCCAGCGCCTGGTCGCCGAAGTTCTGGAGCCCCGCGCCCGCGAGCTTTTCGAAATGATGCGTGAAACCCTGCGCCAGAGCGGCGTGTTCGATGTCTGCCTCGCCGGCATCGTTCTCACCGGGGGCGGGTCGCGCCTGGCGGGAATCTTCGACGTGGCCGAGTCGGTACTGCGCCGCGAGGTGCGGCTTTCCTGGCCCGCGCCGCTTGCCAAAATGCCGTCGACATTATCCGAGCCCGAATTCGCGACGGTGCTCGGGATGGTGAACTACGGCCAGCGCGCCCGCATCGCGCGCGGCCTGCAGGAAGATCACTGGGGATCGAGATTGAAAGCGCTGTTAGTGGGTAAGGGAGCGTAAGAACAAGGTTTCAATGTTTCAAGGTTTCAAAGACCCTGAAACTCTGAAACTTTGAAACTTTTTCAATCAGGTGGACACAAATGAAAAATGATTCCAAAATTCGCATCAGCTTTAACGAAGAGGCCCGCAACGACGCCAAAATCAAGGTCATCGGCGTAGGAGGCGGCGGTGGCAACGCAGTGAACCGCATGATCGATGCCGGGGTGGAGGGCATCGAGTTCATTGTCGCCAACACCGACCTGCAGGCGCTGCGCATGTCGCATGCGCCGGTCAAACTGCAACTCGGCGTGAAGCTGACGAATGGCTTGGGCGCGGGCGCCAATCCCGAGGTCGGCCGCAAAGCCGCGCTCGAAGATTCCGACAAGATCATCGAAGCTCTCGAAGGCGCCGACATGGTATTCGTCACTACCGGCCTTGGTGGCGGCACCGGCACCGGAGCTGCTCCCATCATTGCATCGCTGGCCTGCGAAATGGGCGCGCTCACGGTTGCGGTGGTCACCAAGCCTTTTTCGTTCGAAGGCAAGCGCCGGATGCAGCAGGCTGAGCGCGGCATCGCTGAACTGATGGAGTCGGTCGACACTACTATCGTCATCCCCAATGAAAAGTTGCTTGCCGTCGCCGAGGACGCTGGCTTCTTCGAGTCCTTCCGCATTGCCGACGACATTCTTCGCCAGGGCGTGCAGGGAATTTCGGACATCATCACCATCCCCGGCATCATCAACCGCGATTTTGCCGATGTGAAGACCATCATGGCCCGCATGGGGTACGCCGTGATGGGCACGGCCTCGGCGAGCGGCGCGAAACGCACCATCGAAGCCGCGCAAAAGGCGATTGCATCCCCGCTGCTCGAAGCCGGGGCCATCGACGGCGCGCGCGGCATTCTGATCAACATCACCGGCTCCGCCTCGCTCAAGCTGGCGGAAGTGCAGCAAGCGTGCTCAATCATTCAGGGCGCCGCGCATGAGGATGCCAACATCATCTTCGGCGCCGTGCTGGATGAGAAGATGAAGGATGCAGTGAAGATCACCGTCATCGCCACCGGCTTCCGCGAAGCTCCGTGCGCGCGGCCCCGCCCTTATGAAACCCGCACCTCTTTCGCAGCAGCGCATGAAGAGGCAATGGAATTTCCCGAGGAGCGCGGGTCTCGCGATCCCCAGCCCGAGCCGATGCCCAAGCACATTATGGAGTCTGCCGAGGACTTGAACTGCGACCGCGCAATCGATGACCGCGGTTACGCCGACGACGTCCCTCCAATGCCAATGGCGCAGCCCTCCAATCGTGTGGCAGGAGAAGTCATTTCGCTGGACGCCATGCGCGGAGCGATCGTGCCGAACTTCGAGCAAGACGATCTCGACGTTCCCGCTTTTCTGCGCAAGCGCAACGAGGTGATGTAGCGCACAGTTCGGACGAAAAGATCGAAAGCGGTGGCGAAGCTGAATCCGTCCTTCGTCGCCACGCCAGAAAGCGAAAAGTTTTTCACAAACAAAGCATTTGAGGGGTAATCAAGTAATACATTACTGAAGATGTCTGACCGGAAGTAATGTCCGCGTAAGTTCCTGTTTCGGAATGGGTTAAAGAAAAATTAATGTTTTGATGCATCTGAACTTTTTCGTTGCCATGACAGGATAAGTCCCGTAGTATCACCGCAGTTGAGGAATTCAGCGGGATTACGTCCCGTTGGCAAGATTCGTGCTTCATTGAACGTAGGAAAGAATCCGGGGAGCGGACCCAAGCAGATGTTTAAAGGGAAGAGCCTTCTTCGTCTATTCGTCGCCTTTTTTGCGTGTCTACCTCTGGCTGGTGTGAGTTGGGCCGCGCACATCAACACCAGCGGCACGCATCCGCAGACTAAATCGCGAAGCGCGTCGCGAAAGGTCAGTGAGACTCAGCGTACCCGCCGCCGCATGCACCATCTGGCGCGCAGCCGCAGCGCCAATCTCACGCGCGTTTCGGTGCGCTCCCGCCGCCATCACTATTACGAGCGCTTTCACATGAGCTCGTTCGCAGAAGGCATTGCTGACGGCGACATTACGGGTGGTGAAGATCCCGTTGTGCGCCAGGCCGCCGTTGATGCGCTGGGCAATATGAACGGCACGGTGGTCGCCATTGAGCCCACCAGCGGACGGGTGCTGGCCATGGTCAACCAAAAGCTGGCTCTGTCCAGCGGCGCGCAGCCTTGCTCCACCATTAAGCTTTCCGTGGCTTTGGCCGCGCTCAGCGAAGGCTTGGTTTCCAAAGAGACTCAAGTTGCGCTCGGCGGCCGCAGCCGGATGAATCTGACTACTGCGATCGCCCATTCCAACAACGCTTATTTCGAAGCGTTGGGCCGTAAGCTCGGCTTTGAAAAAGTAGCCTACTACGCTCACGAATACGGACTCGGAGAACTCGCAGGCTACGACATTCCCGGCGAGCAGTTGGGCAGCTATCCCGATGAAGCGATTCCCGAAAAGCTCGGGGGCGTGGGCAAAATGTGCTCGTTCGGCGAGGGCGTTTCCATGACCCCGCTGCAACTGGGCGCCATGGTCTCGGCCATCGCCAACGGCGGCACGCTTTACTATCTGCAGCATCCCACCACACCCGAAGAAGTCGCCAGTTTTCAGCCGCGCATCAAGCGCCAACTCGACATCGCTCCGCTGATTCCTGAACTCTCCGACGGCATGGCGGGCGCGGTCCAGTACGGCACCGCCCGCAGCCTGCGCCTGAACTTCAACGAAGAGGAAATTCTGGGCAAAACGGGAACCTGTTCGCACGATGGAACCCGCTTCGGCTGGTTTGCCTCTTACGCCAACACCAGCGTTGGGCGGGTCGTGGTGGTAGTTTTCCTGGAGGGTGGGCGCCCTACCTTCGGTCCGAAAGCGGCGGAAATTGCCGGCCGCATGTATCGCAACATGTACGACCACAATTTCTTTATCGCCACTCACGGATTGCCATCCGATTCGGCCGCGGTCAAAACCGTAAATACGAATCCGTAAACCAATTCGCAGCTATGTCGTAGAAGACGCAGCTTCGCTGCGTCTTTTTTTATTTTCGCAACTTGCTTCTCGCGACGTTTTTCCAACACAGAAGCATTGCGCCCCAAGACGGTCTCAAAACCGCCGCGAAATATCTCAGCAATTTCTAATACGCCAGTGCACCCGCGTTGCCGATGTGTACTTCAGCAGGCCGGAAGATGTACAACCCTGCCTGGCCTGCGTTCTGGAGGCGGTACGTCAGCTTCAATCATGCTTGGGGGAACTTACGATTACGGACTGGTATTTTTTTCGATGGGGCTGGCCATGATGCCCAACTGGTGGTGGATTCTCTCGCTCTTTGTCGGCGCTGCTTTCGTTCTTTCCCTGGGGGCATTGGTACTTTTTTGTCACAGGCGTCAGAAGAAAAATGAAGCCGACACGGCGCGCGAAGGAGAGGAACGTTTTCGCCTAATGGCGGAGGCCATTCCGCAGATCGTCTGGACCGCAATTCCCGGGGGTGGCATGGACTACTGCAATCAGCGCCTTTACGATCTCACCGGATTGAGCAAAGAGGAAGCTCTGGGATGGGCATGGCAAAACTTGCTCCACCCCGACGATCTGCCCATAGCACTACGGAATTGGGAGAGTTCGCGTCAAACCGGCAAATCGTATGATGTCGAATACCGCATACGAACGGCGGCGGGAGGATATCGCTGGCACCTGGTCCGCGCAACGCCGTTACGCGATTGCGCAGGCACTATCGTGAAATGGTATGGGGCTTGCGCCGACATCGACGATCAGATGCGTCACCAGGAACTTCTGGAAGAGCAACTCAAAGAGCACACCGAGGCGCTCATGGACGCCAACGCCCGTTTGCAAACCGAAATGCGCGAACGGGCTCTCGCCCAGCAGGAACTGAATCTGCAGAGTGAGCGCATGGTGCGGGATCTAACCCTCCGTTCCAATCGCGCCACCAATCTGGCGAAGATGGCGGAACTGCTGCAAAGTTGCGCCGCCGTTAAGGATGCTTGCTCCGTGGTGGCGGGCATGGCTCCCAAGGTTTTTCCCGAACTGCGCGGCGCTCTGCTGCTGTTCGATTCTTCGCGAAAAGTTCTCGGTCTGGCTGGGGCTTGGTCCGACTGCGCCGTTGTTGGAAAGGAATTCAAGCCGGAAGATTGCTGGGCTCTCCGCACGGGACGCCGTCACCTGGTGGCCGCTGGAGATCACACCGCCGAATGCCGTCATGTTGCCTCGGACCAGTACTCGTACTTCTGCATGCCGCTACTGGCCCATGGCGAAGCGATGGGCATTCTGCATTTCCAGATGATCGGCTCTGGCGAACTGGCGCAGCCGGTATTGCTGGTCGCCAACATGTTCGCCGAGCAGGCCTCGCTCTCCATCGCCAATATCCGCCTGCGCGAAGCCCTGCGCAACCAGTCAATTCGCGATCCGTTAACCGGCCTCTACAACCGCCGCTATCTAGAAGAGATGATGGAACGGGAAGCCCGGCGCGCTGTGCGCGCCGAGCACGGCCTTGGCGTCCTGATGCTCGATCTCGATCATTTCAAGAAATTCAACGACACCTACGGCCACGAGGCGGGCGACGTGGTGTTGCGCGAAACCGCTTCCCTCCTGCTAAGAAGCGTTCGCGCCGAAGACATCGTGTGCCGCTTTGGAGGAGAAGAATTCGTCGTGATCCTGCCGATGGCCGACCGCACTGTAACTCAAGCTCGCGCCGAGCGCATTCGCACCAGGTTGCGCGAACTGTCGGTGGTGCATCAAGGACAGTCGCTCGGAATGATCACGGTTTCTATTGGCGTGGCCGATCTTCCTGAACACGGCACCACAGCTAAAGAACTGCTCGAATCTGCCGATGCCGCGCTCTATCGAGCGAAAAAGGATGGCAGAGATCGCGTGATGGTCGCCAACCCAACTCAAGCCATGCCAACTAGACTTCCGTAGCCTAACCTCTCCTAATCGCGAGAAACCCGCATAGTCCTCTGGCCCGGTCCGAAAGCCAAAAGAAAACTAAACAAACCGCTTGACACTGGAGTAATAGTGATATAGTTATGTATATCAGTATAAGTCGTTCGATTTTCCGAGGATCACTGGTCTCCGGAAGCAGCGAGTGCTTGAAGCAGGATTGAAAACTCAATAAGGAGAATGAAATATGAAGCGCCTCCAGTTCTTGATGTTCCTCTTGGTGATTTCATTTTGCAGCGTGGCTTTTGCTCAATCCGATGCGCAAAAGTCTTTTGACGAATTGAAAACCCTGGCTGGTTCGTGGTCCGGCACGTTCGAAGGTAAGCCCATGCAGGCGACTCTTCGCGTGACGTCGATGGGCAACGCGATCGTGCATGAAATGAAAGGTGGCGGTCCCGAAGATCCGATCACCATGTTTTATTTAGAAGGGGACCGCTTGCTGCTCACACATTACTGCGACGCGGGAAATCGCCCGCGGATGGCGGCCAGAATCACGCCGGACGGAAAGACGATAGAATTCGATTTCCTCGATGTGGCCAACTACAACAAGTCGCAGGAAGGGCACATGCAGCACGCAGTATTTACGATGATCGACGCGAACCATCACACTGAAGAGTGGACTTTCATGCTCGAGGGAAAGGCGCCCATGACTGCGCACATCGACCTGCAGCGCACGAAATAGTTCCCAGACGTCTCTAGCAAGGTGTATTGGAAAATAGGATGGACCGTGAGTGGAACGACAGTCAGCCGATTTACCGTCAGCTTCGCGACCGTGTGGTCGCGATGATACTCGACGGTGTTCTCAAGGAAGGTGATCCGTTGCCTTCCGTGCGTAACGTCGCGGCCGAATATCGGGTGAATCACCTCACGGTCCTCAAGGGCTATCAAGAGCTGGTCGACGAGCAGTTGGTCGAAAGTAAACGAGGGCGGGGCATGTTCATCAACGCCGGCGCGCGCAATTTGCTGCTGCAGGGCGAACGACAGAAGTTTCTGGAGGAAGAGTGGCCCAGGATTCACGCCACTATTCAGCGGCTCGGCCTGAAGCCGGAGGAGTTGCTGAATGGCGGCGCGCAGCGCCGGTCATCGAAGACCGCCAAGCCCCCAGGCGGCGAGGAGGAACCCTAGACTCATGGCCTGCATTGAAGCACGGGGTCTCCGTAAGGCGTTCGGCGTAACCGTTGCGCTGGACGGCGTGAATCTGCGAGTGGAAGAGGGGCGCATCCTGGGACTGATCGGTCCCAACGGCGCCGGCAAAACCACCGCGCTGAACGTGATTCTCGGCCTGACCTCGCATGAGGGAGAACTGAGAGTGCTTGGGCGGGACCCCTGGGCCGAGCGCGATCAACTCATGCGGGATGTCTGCTTTATTGCCGACGTTGCCGTCCTGCCGCGCTGGATGCGGGTTTCGCAGGCACTCGAGTACATGACCGGGGTGCACCCGCGCTTTGATCGCGCCAAGGCGGAAAGTTTTCTGGCCAGGACTTCCATACGACAGAGCAGCAAGATAAGGGAATTATCCAAGGGCATGGTGACGCAATTGCACCTCGCCTTGGTTATGGCGATCGATGCGAAATTGCTGGTGCTGGACGAGCCCACGCTTGGCCTGGATATCCTTTATCGCAAGCAGTTTTATGATTCGCTCTTGAACGACTACTACGACCGCAGCCGCACCATCGTGGTGACGACACATCAGGTAGAGGAAATTCAGAATATCCTCACCGATGTCATGTTCATCCACCATGGTCGAATCGTGCTCTCTTGCACTCTGGAAGAATTCGAGTCGAGATATCTCGAATTGCTGGCGAAACCCGAGCACGTCGCCGCAGCACGGGCGCTCAAGCCGATGCACGAGCGCGAGCTTCTGGGCCGGAGGATCTTGCTGTTCGACAGTATTAATCGCCAGCAAGTGGCCGCGCTGGGCGAGGTGCGCACGCCCAGCATCGCCGACTTGTTTGTGGCGGTCCTAGGAAATCACAGTGAACCGGTACAAGGAGTCGTTCGATGAATACACAATCCAACGCGATGCCGGAACCGTTCCCAGCGCAGGGCGTCGTATCCGGTCCGCTAACCGCGACCCGGCCGCTGTACTGGTCGATCCGTCGCGAACTGTGGGAGAACCGTTCCATCTACATCGCGCCGCTGGCGGTCGCTGCGGTATTTCTCGTTGGCTTCGTCATCACCATGCCTCGACTGCCGGGCCAAATGCGGGCCCTCGCGGCGCTAGATCCGGCTCAAAGGCGGCAGAGCATCGTCATACCCTACGACATGGCGGCGGGGCTTATGATGGCCACCGGCATTCTCGTGAGCGTGTTCTATTGCCTTGACGCGCTGCATGGAGAACGCCGCGATCGCAGCATCCTATTCTGGAAGTCGCTGCCGGTTTCTGATCTTACGATCGTGCTCTCCAAGGCGAGCATTCCACTGCTTGTTATCCCGCTACTCACCTTTGCCGTCGGCGTCGGTGTGCAGTGGATCATGCTGTTGCTGAGCAGCGTCGTAGTGGTGGCGAGCGGTCAGAGCCTGGCCGCCCTCTGGACGCAGGTATCGTTTTTCCAGATGGTGCCGCTGCTGCTCTACCACCTCGTGACGGCCCACACACTCTGGCCCGCGCCCATGTATTGCTGGCTGCTGCTGGTGTCGGGGTGGGCACGGCGTGCGGCATTGCTATGGGCGACGCTGCCGATGCTGGCCATCGCCGGCATCGAGGCGATGGCGTTTCGAACCTCGCACTTCGCGGCCATGATGGGCTCTCGATTGATCGGCGCGGCACCCGCAACCGCCCTCATGCCTTCCAATGGGTTCCCCACGGATCCAATGACACATATCACCCCAGGGGGCTTCCTCAGCACTCCAGGACTCTGGATCGGACTGGCTGTGGCCGCGGCATTCCTCGCGTTGGCAGTGCGGCTGCGCCGCTACCGTGGCCCTTTCTGATTCGGATGTGCTGGATTAAGACCCGGCCTACGGAGAAGCGAAGACGCGGTCTCAAAGACAAGGCTGTGTCATGAGAATCGCGTGCTCCCTGAAATTTTCTAATCCCAGCTCAGCTGCGTTGACCGCGCCCTTTGCTCTCGTCGCTGGCGATCACGCCGTCCCTAATGTGAATGACGCGGTGCGCGTACTCCGCAATGTCGCCTTCGTGGGTGACCAGAATGATGGTGTTGCCCTCGGCGTGCAGGCGATCGAAGAGCGCCATGATTTCCACGCCGGTTTGCGAATCCAGGTTGCCCGTCGGCTCGTCCGCCAAAATGATGGAAGGTTTATTCACCAGCGCGCGCGCAATGGCGACGCGCTGTCTTTGACCGCCGGAGAGTTCATTGGGCTTATGGTGCATGCGGGATTCCATGCCCACCGCCGCCAATGAAGCCTTGGCACGCTCCATGCGCTCTTCCGTCGGAACGCCCGCATAGATCAATGGCAGTTCGACGTTATGCAGCGCCGTCGCACGGGCCAGCAGGTTGAAGGTTTGGAATACAAATCCGATTTCCTTGTTGCGGATGCGCGCGAGTTCGTCGTCATCCAGTTCGCTGACCAGTTGGCTGTTCAGCCAGTACTTGCCCTGCGAAGGCGTATCGAGGCACCCGATCAGATTCATCAGGGTCGATTTGCCCGACCCCGACGGTCCCATAATGGCGACATACTCGTTACGCTGAATGCGCAGGTTCACCCCGCGCAGCGCATGCACCTGCTGTTCCGATCCCATGTCGTAAGTTTTCCAAAGATCTTCGGCGGCAATCATGCACGATTCCGGCGGTGCTAGGTTCGCGGTGTTGGGCATATGGATGACTTCTGCGGTTGCCATGTTTTTCTCCTGGTCCGGTGCCACTGACCTCTCCCAAGCATTGGATTCAGTACGTTCTGGTTACAGGCGCCATTTTCCCAATCTCTCGTTCATTCTCTGGTTCGAGACCACTTCCGGCTTTCCCTTTGGACGAGCCAACCCTGGTAAGGTTATGACTCTTCGTCTTCTTTCTTCGGTACGCTATTGTCGATTTTTACGCTGCTGCCGGGCCGCAACGTCCGCAACACCTTGTAACTTCCCGTAATCACTTCATCGCCCTCTTTCAAGCCGTCCAGCACTTCAATGTCAGTGGTTCCGGTAATTCCCGTCGCGACCGGAACGAATACGGCTTTCTTGTTGCGGATGACGAAGACCCCCTGTACTTCGTCCTCTTTCTTGCCCTTGGATGCGACTTCTTTCGCCACGGGTGCCGCGGCGTGCACCGATCCCGGCGCATTATTTTGCTGCTCGAGCTGCGTCTTGGTGCGCAATGTCAGTGCCTGGATTGGCACCGAGAGCGCGCCGCTGCGGGTCGCAGTCGTAATTTTTGCCGTGGTAGAGAGTCCGGGACGCAAATCCAAGGGCGCGTCCTGCACATTCACCACGACCTTAAAGTCCTTGGCCTCTTCGCTTGCAGTCGCCTGCTGCGAGGTGGAAACCCCACTGGAGCGGACGATCGCGTTATCGCCAATCTCAGAAACGGTGCCGTGAAAAGTCTTCCTCGGAATTGCGTCAATGGTTACCTCGGCAGGCTGTCCCAAGTGGACATTCACGATGTCGGTTTCATCCACCATCACTTCCGCAGTGATGATCGACATATCGGCAATCGTCATCAACGTGCTTCCCGGCGCGTTCTGAATACCCATCACGACGGTCTCGCCTTCCCTCACCGGAAGGTTCGTGACTACGCCGTCGTAAGGCGCGTTGTAACTGGTCTTCTGCAACACATCGGTCACCCGCCTCAAATTCGCGCGGCCCTGCGTGATGTGCTTATCAGCGGAATCCTTCTGCGCCTTGGCCTGCGCCACCCGCGCCTGCGCCTGCACTAATCCTGCATCAGCGGTTGCCCATGCATTCCTGCGGCTGTCAAAGTCCGATCTGGAAATCAATCCGTCTTTGAACAGGCTTTGAGCGCGTTCCCAGTCCTGTTTGTTGCGGTCGTAATCCGCTTGGGCGCGCAGCAAATCAGCCTGCGAGGTTTTCAGAGCGGCGTCCGCCGCCAGCGCGTCCGTCTCCGCCGCCTGCAGAGAGGCTTCGTTCGCGCTTACATCCGCTGAGGACTGAACGTTTTCCAATTGTGCCAACAATTGACCCTTCTTCACGCGATCGCCCTCTTTCACATACAGGTGGGTGATCTTTCCAAAAGCATTGGCTCCAACATTGACATAATTCTTCGGTTTGATTTCTCCAGAAGCGCTGACCACCGTTGCCAAATCCTGACGCTGTACCTTTCCCGTCTGTACCGTGACAACATTTTTGCTGCTCTGATGAACGGTAAACCCGACAATGATTGCGAGCAAAACCGCAACGCCTGCGCCAATCGCAGCTTTTTTCCAAACAGTCATGAATTCCGCCAGTCTCCCGGGCGTCTTAAATTTCTCCGGATACGGGCCGCCAAAACGTTATTTTCACGCCTTTGGCGCCATTTGCCTCGGTTCAAGTGACGGACACACACCTTCTGTTACGATCCTGTCGCCGAAAAAGTTCCCGTTCAGGAGAATGCGGATGTGCCCGAGACCTGTTACCGCGTGGGAAGTGTTAGTGACTGCCCCCGGAACGGATTATTATAGCCCGGATGCCCCTGCCTTTTGCAGCTGTAGAATTTGGTCCACCACCGGGCAACTCGGACAGGCACGCGCCGCTTCTTAAATACACGGTTGCAATGTGTTTTAATCGATTCTCCGGGCACGACTTAACCTTGCTTTCGTACGACAAACAGGCCTAAAATAGGCAGACGAGTTGTCTTGGCAGGAGTCCCTCTCATGTTCCGGGTAGTTTCGCTTCGAGCTGCTTTCCAAATTCTTTTGGCTTTTGCGGGCCTGATGGTGGCCGGGGCTGTCGCTCAGGATCAACCCTCTCAGCCACCCGCCAACAAGCCTGCCAACGACGCTGCTAGTTCCGCGCCTGCACATCCCGCTGCCGCGCAAACTGAACCGGCGCAGGCCAAGCCCGAGTCCGGCACCGTCGATCCTCTTACCCGGCCCACCAACGAAAAACAGAAAAAGAAAAATCAGCGCGCCCTCAAACAAGAGTTGAGCAAGCCTTATAAGAAATGGCTCGAAGAGGACGTGGTTTGGATCATTACCGACGAAGAGCGGGCCGCCTTCAAGCAGCTCTCCAACGACGAAGAACGAGACAACTTCATCGAGGCTTTCTGGCAACGGCGCGATCCTACTCCCGACACGGAAGAAAACGAATACAAGGAAGAGCACTACCAGCGCATTGCCTATGCCAACGAACATTTCGCGGCGGGCGTGCCGGGATGGAAAACCGACCGCGGGCGCATGTACATCGTTTTTGGCAAGCCAGATGAAATCGACTCCCATCCCTCCGGCGGAACGTACGAACGGCCGATGGATGAAGGCGGCGGTGAGACGTCCACTTTTCCATTTGAAGACTGGCGGTACCGTTATATCGAAGGTATTGGCCAGGAAGTAATCATCGAGTTCGTAGATACCTGCATGTGCGGCGAGTACCACATGACGATGGACCGTTCCGAAAAGGACGCTCTGCTCATGACGCCTAACGCTGGCCTTACGCTCTACGAGCAGATGGGGATGGCGAATAAATCGCAGCGCTTCACCGGCAACGGCGTTGAACGGCTGGGTATGGGGCCTGAAAGCTCGATGATGCAGACTAAGGAGTTCGATCGCCTTGAGCAGTTCGCGAAACTGCAGGCCGCTCCCAAGGTCAAGTTCACTGACCTGGAAGAGGAAGTGAACTCCAAGGTTATTCTCAATCCCATGCCGTTCGATGTGCGCGCCGACTTCGTGAAAGTTACGAGCGATACCGTGCTGGTGCCGATCGCGATCCAGATGAAGAATCGCGATATCACTTTCGTCAACAAAGACGGCATTCAGCGGGGCACGGTGAACATCTTCGCGCGCCTGACCACGTTGACCGGAAAAGTTGTGCAGACCTTCGAAGATACGGTGCAGGTCGACGTTCCCGCGGAACTCCTTCCGCGCACGGCGCAGAACTCCGAGCTCTACACCAAGGCGTTGCCGTTGCGCCCCGGCCTCTACAAACTGTACGTCGCAGTCAAAGACGTGAATGGAGACCGCAAGGGGATTTGGAGCCGAAGCATCAAGGTTCCCGAATTCTCCGACGACAAGCTCTCCACTTCCAGCTTGGTTGTCGCCGACGTGATGGAACCCGTGCCTACCAAGGACATCGGCACCGGCAACTTCGTGATCGGCACCACCAAGGTCCGGCCCCGCGTGGCTCCGTCCGATGGCAAGCCCGCGGTTTTCAAGCGGGATCGGGATCCTAAACTGAATTTCTGGATGCAGGTCTATAATCTCGGTGTGGACGAGAAGACCCACAAGCCTTCCGCCACCTTTGAATACGACATCACCAATCTTGCAACCAATAAACAGGTAGTGCAGAAAACGGAAAGCACTGACACGATGGGCAACGTAGGCGAACAGGTCACGCTGCAAAAATCGATCGTGGCCGCGAACCTTCAGCCCGGGACGTACAAGATTGAAATTAAGGTGAACGATAATATCTCGAAGCAGACCGTTAATCCGTCGGCGCTGTTCGCCGTCGAATAACGACTAGCTCCCGGAATTCCCCACGGGGGTGGGTTTGGTGAGATTGCGTAACCTGGGACTGCGTAACTTCGGAGCTTGGGCAATCCTGTTGGGATTGTCGCTCCCTGTCTGGGCTGCCGACCGGCCAGGAGCGATCTCGGGATACGTTCGCGATAATTCCGGTATTCCCCAGATGGGCGCGGTCGTCGAGATTCTCGGCTCCGCCAATCGCTCTCTGACCGTCTTCACCGACGGCGCCGGATACTTCACGGCCACCGGTTTGCTGCCCGGTGCCTACACTCTGAAATTCAGCGCGCCCTCGTTCCTGCCAGCGCTGCGCGAGAAAGTCCTTCATCCCGGTGCCCGTCTGAACGTCACCGTCACTCTGAGCACGTTGCTGGGCGTAATGCAGCTTGGTCCAGCGCGACCTCTTCCCGATGAAGATGACTGGAAGTGGACTCTGCGCTCGGTCGCCAACCGTCCCATCCTGCGCGTGTTTGACGATCCTCTTCCCAATGGAGTCGAGGATGCGGCCGAGAAGCAGAATCACGAACTGAGTGGCACAGTCTCTTTCCTGGCTGGATCCGCGGCCGGCGGGTACGGTACCGGTTCCGACATGAGCACTGGCTTCACGCTGGAGCGCTCCATCTTTTCCGAAGGACATCTGTCCTTTAGCGGCGACGTCGGGTACGGAACCAGCAACCTTCCGGGAGGCGTGCTGCGCACCGTGTACTCGCATCGCTTGCCCGATGGTTCTTTGCCTACGCTTGGGTTGACCGTGCGAAGGTTCGCTCCTTCGGATCCTAACCTGCATAACGCCGCCCTGCAGGCTTTGGAACTTTCTGCCAGCGACAACTTCACCATCGCCGACGCATTGGAATTAAGATTTGGCAGTGCCGTGCAGAGCATCCAGTTCCTTGGCCACGCCACGGCTTTTCGTCCGTACGCTTCGGCTGATTTTCATCTCTCGCCGAACACGGTTCTGGAATACGACTACACCACGTCGCGGCCGGATTTGCGCTTGGAAAAAGGTTTCGATTCCGCACCAGCCGACCTGAGCGAATCGAATCCCCGCGTGAGCCTGCTCAATTTCGCTCCTAAGATGGAGAGCGCCCACCATCATGAAGTGAGCCTGTCGCACCGCGCCGGAAAGACAAATCTTCAGGTTGCCGCTTATTCTGATCGCGTGGGCGATCCTGCCCTTCTCGGCACCGGTGACGTGACAGCCGTCGGCGGATTCATTCTTCCAGACGTTTCTTCGGGCACCTTCAGCTATGCGGGCAACACCCTCAACACCAACGGTCTCCGCGTCGTGCTGCAGCGCAAGGTTTCCGACGATCTCACTGCAACCGTCGATTACGCTTTTGGAGGCGTAGTCGATCTGACCAAGCCCGACGTATCCTTGCAGCAAGCGCAGCAGTTCCTCAGCACCGAGCGCCGGCACGCTGTTGCCGTGAAATTGAGCGGAACTACCGCCCACACCAAAACGCGCTGGATTGCCTCGTACCGCTGGGTGAACGGCTCCGGCATCACTCCCGTCGACATGTTCAACGCGTCGCCGGGGCAAAGCGATCCTTTCCTGAACATCTTTATCCGCCAGCCGATTCCCAGCCTCGGCGGGCACGTGGAAGCGATCATTGATGTGCGGAACCTTCTCGCACAGGGCTACGTTCCGGTCCTCGGCCAGGATGGTCAGACGGTTTATCTTGTCCAGTCCGCCCGCTCCGTCCGCGGCGGCGTCGCGTTCACGTTCTAAAAAGCTGTCAGCTTTCAGCTATCAGCTCTTACCTTTCTTACCTTCAGCCCTCAGCCAAGCTCTTTTTGGAGCGACGGATCGGTTCTGCATTGCCTGCGCGACTGGGACAAATTCACTGCAAAAGCCTGACGGCTGAGAGCTGACAGCTGACAGCTCATTCACAAAATCTATCCCTCCCATTCATAACTCCATGGTTGACTGCGGCGATGCGCTTTCGATACTGTTTTTGCCTGATCTTCGCGGGCGTGCGTCTATCTAACTTGATAGGAACGAATTGCGGGCCGTCCCAGAACCGGCTTACACAATCGAACCCTCCCGCAAGACCACCATCATTTCTCCACAATCGGGTCAAGGAGACCACTACATGAGAGCGCGCATCAGCATGGTTTTCGTTCTTCTTGCCGCATTGAGCCTGTCGGCGCAGACCTTCCGCGGAACCATCCTGGGGACTGTGACTGACCCTTCCGGCGCCGTTATTTCGGGGGCAAAGGTGAGCGCGAAGAATGTTGGCACGGGACTGGAGCGTACGGCTCAAACCAGCGCGGACGGCAGTTATTCCATTCCCGAATTACCCATCGGTACCTATACGGTCTCGGTCAGCCAGACTGGATTCCAGACCTTCGTCGCCACCGGCGTGACTGTAGATGTAGCGACGGAGCGCCGCGTCGATGCTGCTCTGAAAGCCGGCGAGGTTTCGAGTGTAGTCGAGGTCGCGGGCGATCTCTTGCCCCAGGTCGAGACCACCTCCGCCGAACTGGGCGGAACCTTGACAGCGGAGACGATCGAGAGCCTTCCGGTTAACGGACGCGACTACCAGAAATTGATCTATCTGAATCCCGGAGTTGCCGGCTCGCCTGATCAAATTTCAGATTCTCCCGGTTCTTACGGAACGTTTTCCATGAACGGCTCTCGCGGCCGATCGAACAATTTTCTGCTCGACGGTACCGACATGAATGACGGTTACCGCAACGATCCCGCCATCAACGAAGCCGGCGTGTTTGGCGATCCCGCCACCATTCTTCCGCTCGACGCGGTAGCTGAGTTGCGTGTTCTTTCCAACTACGAAGCCGAATACGGTCGCAACAGCGGCGCAGTCATCAACATCGTGACCAAGAGTGGTACGAATGCGTGGCACGGTTCCTTGCTGGAGTATTTCCGCAGCGGTAAGCTGGGAGCTCGCAACTACTTCAACTTCGCCCCCGATCCCAAGAGCCCATTCAACAACAATCAATTCGGAGGCGCGCTGGGCGGCGCCCTGATCAAGGACAAGACATTTTTTTACGCCGATTATGAAGGCCAGCGGGAAAATGGCGCGCAAGCGGGAACAACCTGCGTCCCCGATCCAACGGTAATAGCGGCGACCGAGGCGAGCATTGTCGCGGGCGGCGGAACTGTGAATCCCGTAACGAGCGCCCTGCTGGCCCGCAATCCGTGGCCGAAACCCAATATTCCCGGAGTCGCTACTAGTATCACGGGATGCAGCGCCAGCAATCTTTCTACCTCCACTTCCTTCTTCAACCGCGTAGACAGTTTTATCGGCAAGATTGACCAGAATTTCAACGCCAATAATATGCTGACTGGCCGCTACTACTTCGGCGACAGCAGTCAGAGTTTCCCCTTCGCACAGTTGGCTGGAGGCTTGCTTCCCGGCTTCAATACGACCACTCCGACTCGCGTGCAGCTGATCGCGCTGTCGTACGTAAAAGTGGTCAACTCCAATCAGGTGAACGAAGCGCGGCTGGGATGGAACCGCTTTGTCGAGGGTTTCTTCCCTCAGGACAAAAGCTTCAATCCCAACTCCATTGGCTTGGATACCGGTGTCGGCGCTTACGATGGCGGCCTTCCGGCCATCAGCTTTGATGGCGCCTTATCTACCGAGTCCAGTTTTTCTCAGATAGGAGCAACCACTTCCATACCGCGCAATCGCGTGGATTCAAACTGGCATTTCGTTGATAACTATTCCTGGAAGTCGGGAAAGCACGATGTGAAATTCGGCTACGAATTCCGCCGTACCACCATCATGCAGGTCATCGATCACAATTTCCGCGGTACTTTGAGCTTCTCGGACCTGTCGAGCTTTCTGCAAGGTATTCCCGACGGAGGCAACCAAGTCGCAGGCGATTCCAGACGGCACACTTTCCAAAACAGCGACGGCCTGTTTGTTCAGGATAGCTTCCGTGCGACCGCTCGTCTCACCCTGAACTACGGCGTGCGCTGGGATTATTTTGGGGTGACGGGCGAGAAGAATGGCCTGTTCTACACCTTCAATCCCGCGAACGGCGGCAGCAACGATCCTACTGGCCAGCTGTACGGAAAAGACTTCAATAACTTCGCCCCTCGCCTTGCTTTTGCCTACGACGTGACTGGCAAGGGAAAGACGGTCGTCCGCGGTGGATGGGGTCTCTTCTACGACGCTCTTTCTCAGGACATGTTCCTCGGCCACCTGCCCTGGAATTGTATTTTCTGTCCCGGCCCTGCGTATCCCGGTTTGGGCCCGCAGGCGCTCGCGACCGGCAGCGTAGCGACTGATCCAGCAGGGAACATACTAACCCTCGCTGCAGGCCAGCCGGTTTATTCCGGCTATAGCCCGGAAGGAGATTTCTTTTCCGTCGATCCGAAGATGCGCACTCCCTACATCCAGAACTTCAATTTGAATGTTCAGCAACAACTCGGCAGTAAAACGGTCTTGCAGGTTGGCTATGTGGGAGCGAAGGGGACCAAGCTGTTCCAGTTCCTCGACATCAATCAGCCCAGCCAGGCGCAAATCACCGCAGCCGATTTGTCCTGCGTCCCCGATCACAAGGCGAAGTCTCCAGTTTATTGTCCGTTAGGGTATGGGGTACCGCGCACCTTCGCTCCCAACTTTATCTACCTCAATCAGGAAAAGTCTTCGGCCAACTCCATCTACAACGCGCTGCAAGCGAGCCTTCGTACCAGCGCCTGGCACGGGTTGACCTCGCAAGCCAACTTTGTGTGGTCGCACTCCATCGACACCGCCAGCGATCTTGAAGATTTCGAGCCGAATCAGGCGCAGCCCCAGAACAGCACTTTTCCTGCGGGAGATCGCGGAAATTCCAGTTTTGACATTCGCCGCCGCTTTACCTGGAACTTCACCTACGAGTTCCCGCGCATGGACGGCGCCTTACCCAAGTTGAAAAATGGCTGGGGCTTCGACGGAGTCGTTAACTTACAAGACGGCCAACCCTGGCACCTGAACTACGAATTTCAAGGAGACTATTCCGGCGCCGGCGAAGGATATGACCGGCCAGACGTCATCGGTCCGATGCAATATTCCAGCAATCCAGCGCAGTATTTGAACCTGGCTTCGTTTGCAGCGCCGTGCACCTGGGGTAATCCACAAGGCAACGACGGAAGCGCTGATGAAACCAACTGCGCACCCGGAACGCGGCATTTCGGCGATCTCGGCCGCAATTCTTTGAAGGGGCCAAGTTTTAAAGAATTCAACTTCTCGATTTTCAAAGACACGAAACTGGCGGAGCACGTGACCATGCAGCTCCGCGCCGAGTTCTTCAATCTTCTCAACCATCCCAACTTCTCCAGTCCACTGTTGCCCAACTTCATCGGCAATATCGGCTCGCCCGACGCTGCCACCGGCCGGCACAGCGGATACTACTCTCTTACCGCAACTGGCGATGTAGGCATTGGCAATCCGTTCCTTGGAGGCGGTGGTCCGCGCGGCCTGCAGTTCGCGGCGAAGCTCACCTTCTAGCCACACTGAGGCTTTAAACAGGCCCCTGCTCTGCCAGGGGCCTTTTTGCGGAGGTCGAAGGCTGCAGCGCGATCGCGCGCGAATGGCTATACTTGCTGTTCCATCTGAGGCAGAATGAATCGCTCCTTTTTGATCGACTCCGAAGAGGCCTGCATGCATCTCGCTCGTTACGCCAGGATCGTGTTTCTGCTGTCCGCCATGTCATTGCTGTGCGCCGCCCAGTCCACGCCGCTGATTTATCCTCAGGCCCGCCGCGGCGATCAGGTCGACGACTACCACGGCACCAAAGTCGCCGATCCTTATCGCTGGCTCGAGGACACGGACTCCGCCGAAACGCATGCCTGGGTTGAAGCGGAGAACAAACTGACCTTCGGCTACCTCGACCAACTCCCGCACCGCCAGGCCATCCACGATCGCCTCACCAAGCTCTGGAACTATGAACGCTTCACGGCGCCCGAACAGGAAGGCGGCCGATACTTCTTCGAACACAACAACGGACTACAGAACCAGAACGTCCTGCTCGTGGCCGACTCCCTGAACGCCGAGCCTCGTATCCTGCTCGATCCGAATACGCTCTCCTCCGACGGCACGGTCGCGCTCGCCGCCACCGCCATCTCCGATGACGGCAAACTCATGGCCTACGGCATCGCTACTTCAGGCTCTGACTGGACCGAGTGGCACGTCCGTGACATCGATACCGGGAAAGATCTGCCCGACGACCTCAAATGGGTGAAGTTTTCGAGTGCTTCGTGGACCAAAGACAACAAGGGATTTTTTTACAGCCGCTACGACGAGCCCACCGGCGCCGCCATGCGCGACACCAACTATTTCCAAAAGCTCTATTACCACCGCATGGGCACCGCGCAGAGCGACGACCAGCTCATTTACGAGCGCCCCGACAACAAAGAATTACTCTTCAGCGGCAGCGTCACTGACGACTGGCACTATCTCGTGATCGAGGTCTCGCAAGGCACCTCGCCGAAGACGCGTATTTACTATAAAGATCTCACCCGGCCCGACTCCCCGGTGGTAAAACTGCTCGACGACTTCGACGCCGAATACCGCTTCATCGACAACGACGGGCCCGTCTTCTGGCTGCACACCGACCTTGACGCTCCCCGTGGCCGAGTCATTGCTATCGACACCCGCCATCCCGAGCGCACTAACTGGAAGACGCTCGTCCCGCAAAGCGCCGACAAGCTCGAGTCCGCAACTCTCGTCGACAATGTTTTTCTGCTCGGATACCTCAAGGACGCTCGCGCCGAAGTCCGCGTCTACGATCTCAAGGGCGCGCACCTGCGCAATGTCGACTTGCCTGGGATCGGCACCGCCGTGGGTTTCGGCGGCAAGCGCAAGGACAAAGAAACTTTCTACGCCTTCACGAGTTTCATCTCTCCCACCACTATCTATCGTTACGATCCCGCGTCGGGCAAAAGCACCGTCTTCCGCCAGCCCAAGGTCGACTTCGATCCCTCTCGTTACGAGACCAAGCAGGTTTTCTACCACAGCAAAGACGGCACCCGCGTGCCCATGTTCCTCACGTACAAAAAGGGAATTCAGCTCGACGGCCAGAATCCTGTGCTGCTTTATGCCTACGGGGGATTCGATATCTCCCTGACTCCATCATTCTCTGTTCCCAACATCGTCTGGCTGGAAATGGGCGGCGTTTACGCGCAGCCCAACCTGCGCGGCGGCGGCGAGTACGGGGAAGAGTGGCATCAGGCTGGGATGAAACTGAAAAAACAAAATGTGTTTGACGATTTCATCTCCGCCGCCGAGTGGCTCATCGCCAACAAATACACTTCCACGCCCAAGCTGGCCATTCGCGGCGGAAGCAACGGAGGGTTGCTGATTGGCGCCTGCGAAACCCAGCGTCCCGATCTGTTTGGCGCGGCCCTGCCCGCGGTCGGCGTCATGGACATGCTCCGCTTCCACAAATTCACCATTGGCTGGGCGTGGACCTCCGACTACGGCTCGTCCGACAATCCCGAGGAATTCAAAGCGCTCTACGCCTACTCGCCGCTGCACAACATAAAACCGGGAACCAAGTATCCGCCGACGCTGATCGCCACTTCCGATCACGATGACCGCGTGGTTCCCGGACACAGCTTCAAATTCGCCGCCACCATGCAGGCTGATCAGGCCGGTCCAGCCCCCATCCTGATTCGCATCGAGACCAAAGCCGGCCACGGTGCAGGCAAGTCGATCACAAAGCTAATCGACGAAACGACCGATAACCTGTCGTTCCTCGCCCACAATTTGGATATGAAAGTGGCGCTGCAGTAACCGAACGTAGAGACAGCCGCCTTCCCGCAAAGGCGAAGCCGAGAGGAATAGAGAACAAAGCGGAATAGCAGTTGGGCACAAAGATTCGAAGCGCTGTCTTGCTGATAGCTGAAAGCCGAGAACTGAGAACTGAGAACTGAGAACTGCGCACCCCTACTGCGACTGCGAAAACTCCATATTCTCGTCCACCGATAGCTCGCCGGGCGTGCCCGCCGCAGCGTCGCCCGACCGCGTCGCCACCACGCGAAAGCCGCTAGACCCCACCTGTACTTCATAGGTATAAGGCGGACGCTGCCGCGCCACCGTAATGTAGTTGCTCGATACCAGTTCGTCGAGCGAAGCGTATTTGCCCTCGGTCGCGTAATACCGCCGCTCCGCCGACGCGATGCTGAGCAGATCACTCCTCACCCCGGTAATGTTAATTGCGGCCTTCGGGTTATTCGCTCCGGCGGCAGCCGAACTGCTCTGTGCCTGCTGCGAATAAATGTACATGCCAATTCCAACGGCGATGACGAGAGTCAGGAATCCGAATACGCCTCGCATAGGCACCTCAAAGCCCATTGCACCGCGAATCAGAAGGCGAGGCAAGTAACCAGAGGGCAGGGACTAGCTGGTCCCAGGTTCAGCTAACGGCGATGTGGTGAAGAGTCTCTTGTTGATTGACGATTTCTGATTCCTGATTGAGAAGACCTAGCGCTGCCGCGGCCTTTCAATCAGCAATCATCAACCAAAAATCAGAAATCGCGCCAACCGCCCTACGCCTTTCGTCACCTCGTTCCGCAGTTACGCCGATGTTACCCTTCTCTCGTAATCGCCTTCCCTACTAAGCTCTGTACCGGAGAACTGGATGCGCCGCAACTCGTCGATCAAAGCCTGCATTTATATCAGCGCCATTTTTGCTTTCGCACTCTGTCTGGCCGCGCCGCTCTTTGCCCATCATCTGAAGAAGGGCGACTCCATCGCGCTCCCCGTAACCACGTCCTCCGCCAAAGCTCGTGAACTGTACGAGAAGGGAATGGAGGACTACGAGAATCTCTATCTGGAGCGCTGCAACGACGATTGGCGAGCGGCCGTGAAAGAAGATCCCAGCCTGGCCGTCGCCTGGGCCTGGATCGCGTTCAACAGCAGCAATCCGCAGGAAGTCAGCGCTGCGCGCGCTAAGGCCAAAGAGTTTGCGCCCAAGTCATCTCCGGGCGAGCAGTTAATGGTTGCCTGGATCGCCAAGGTACAGGAAGGCGACTTCATCGGCGGCATCACCGCCATGAACGACATGCTTGAAATGTATCCCCGCGACAAGCACCTGCTCTATCTCGCGGGCAACTGGCTGATGGGAGAAAACGGCAACGACCAGGCGCAGCGCTTCTTTGGGAAGGCGCTCGCCATCGACAAGAATTTCCCCGCCGCGCTCAATGATCTGGCTTACGTCGATGCCCGCAACCGCGAATTTGCGAAGGCTTTCGCGGCCATGGATCGCTACGTCGCGCTGCTGCCCAAGGAGCCCAACCCGCAGGATTCTTATGGAGAACTGCTGCGCATGGCAGGGAACTTCGAGGGATCGCTCACGCACTATCGCGCCGCGCTCAAAATCGATCCTGACTTCGTGACCTCGCAACTCGGCCTCGGCGACACTTACGCGCTCATGGGCAATCAGGAACAAGCCCGAGTGGAATACGACAAGGCCATTCGCTTCGCTCACAACGAAGCCGATCGCCTGACCTACAGCATGCAGAGGGCGATGACCTATGTGCGCGACGGCAATTACGCTCAAGCCGACAAGGACCTGCTGGAGATTGCCGAAACCGCTCACGCCAAAGGGCAAGACCTGCAGCAAGCCCAGACCCTCCGCGAAATGGCCGAGTACCAATCGGACGACAAAATTGCCCTCAACAATTTGCAACTGGCCGAAGAAGCCCTGCGCCACAGTCCCAGTATTTCTCCCTCGGACCGCGACGAAGAACTGTCGCGCATCTTCCGCAACCGCGCCGTGCGAGCCTCGCGCGCGGGCGATCAAGTCATGGCCGACAAATCTCTGCAGGACCTCGAAACTCTCGCGAATGGCAGCCGCAACCGCGTGATTCAGAGCTCCTGGCAAGGCGCAGCCGGAACGCTCCTGATGGATCAGAAGAAATATCCGGAGGCGGTGGCGCACCTGGAAGAGGACCAGGACAATCCCTTCACCATGGAGTTGCTGGTGCAGGCTTACTACCAGAACGGCGAGACCGACAAGCTCCACGAAATGGAAGCCAAGCTCCGTGGCCACAACATGCCCACCATGGAACAGGCCTTGGTGGTGCCCGCAGCGCGCGCCAAAAGGCCAATAATCTAGTCGGCTCATACTCCGCATTAGCCTGGCTGCGCTCGGTGGACAGCCGAGGCGGCTGTCCCCACATGAGCCATCAAAGCGCGAGACTCTCGTGCATTTCACGGCATTGGTGTACAGTAGGTGGGCATTTCGCCCACATGAAAGTCGACACCGAGCGCCGCTCCGGAACCCGAATCGCGACCCGCGTGCCAACGCGTCTGCGCACCGCTGAGGGCGCGGATCAGACCGCCCAGACTCGCGATGTCAGCGCCAACGGTGTCTTTCTCTATACCAAGTCCCGCATGGAGAAGGGCACAGACGTAGAACTCGTGCTCATCCTTCCCCCTGAACTCACTTCTGGCGAGAAGTGCTGGGTCTGCTGCCAGGCCACGGTCGTGCGCGTCGAGCAGGAGGGATCAGAGTTCGGGGTGGCCGCCCAGATCCGGCGCATGGACATCCTTCCCGAAGTCGCAATTTGATTTCAGTGATCCGCCCCAGCGGCGTCAGGATTAAGCCCGTTTCAGGACACACTTCCCGCCAAGATTTCCCAGTCGTGAACAGCCGAGTGGCAGCCCGCCGAAGCTTCGATTAAAATATTCGTAAATCTGCGAAAAAAGGGCTTCCCATTGCACCGCGCGCCTGCAATAATGGCGGCCCAATAATTGCTCTGGCCAATTTAAGGTTCCGAGGTGGGCCCAGGTATGTTGATTGAAAAGCTGGCGGCCGGGGTGGTGCAGGTGCAGACACCCATCGGCCCACGTTACGTAATGCCTTCACTTCTACAACGGGTATATTTGGTGTGGATGTTCCGCAACTTTCCC
Source organism: uncultured Acidobacteriaceae bacterium (assembly GCA_963708335.1). Lineage (GTDB taxonomy): Bacteria > Acidobacteriota > Terriglobia > Terriglobales > Acidobacteriaceae > Sulfotelmatobacter. Next base: position 3,036,400 of record OY970205.1, read on the forward strand.
ATTCTTCCGCACGCCGTGCTCAACGGGCGTCAACAACGCATGATCGACCGCATGTGCAGTGAGCAGCGTTTTGCGTCCATGGCTTATGCAGACGGCATGGATGAAGCGCCCGTGATCGGCACCATCGAGCGGCGTCCAATGATCGGTGCGGACCAGTTGTCTCCGCGGCGCGCGGCAACGAGCGACTCCAGGACCCTGGCAGCCGAAGTTCGCCAACGTTCGTAAAAGTTCGTGCCGCGTCGGAAGCTGGGCGGCTTACCGCACGGCTGGACACCGCTGCCGAATTTCGCTCGTTTGCAGTTGCCGCACTGGGAGAGCTGCCACCGCGAAAAGGCCGTGCCTGAACTCCTGCTGGCTTGCAGATGACGTCGCTGGCATCGAATTTTTCTTTGTTGCAGGGTTGTCCCGCTGCAAGCCCAGAGGCCGGTCGGGCGAGGCTGCTGTGGAATTGCGCCGCTTGCAGTGTTGCGTTCAGTCTCCATGGAAACTATCAGGCTCCGCCTCTGTTTTCGAACACTGCTCGTCAGCAATCGCTATTCTTCCAGAGTTTTGTCGAACCGCTCTTTCCGGAGAAGCCGCTGTTTTATGGAGCAGAAGTTCTGCAATGTTGCCCGCAAGCTTTCCTCTGCACTGAGCTGTTGCTAAGGTGGTTCCAAGTATAGCGATCCACTAGAACTCGTCGCCAAAATAGCAGAATATTCGAGCGCAAGCGGAGCGCACCGAAAGGCGTCGGGCGAATGTTATAATTTTTTTGTCCTATCGACCGAATCCCCACCGTGGGCGCGTAGCTCAATTGGCAGAGCAACTGACTCTTAATCAGTAGGTTGTAGGTTCGATTCCTACCGCGCTCACCATCTTTAAAATCAATCACCTACATAGGGATTGCGTCTCATCAAAAATTTTCTCTCGTGTCAGCGCTTGATAGCCGCACATTTGTTTTCATGCATTTGCGAAAACTCCTGAACTACTGATCTGGAATCAGTTGCACAAACAGCGGGGAGATTATCGTGCCGGGATTCAACAGGATTGGCTGCTCACGAATTCATGGCGTGAAATTGAGGTTGTAGCCGAGAGCGGTCGCTTCCTGTTCAGGTTGAAATTCAGGATATTAGATCAACAAAAATACAGAGACGCTTTCGATTTGATCGACCGCTGCCTTGTCGCGAGATTGGTCTTAGCCACTGGAGATTTGCAACCGGTTTTGCTCTCGATTGCATACGGCGAATCATCCTCAGAGGGAGCGGGACACATCAGTACAAGGGAAAGAAACGCTCGCAAAAACCGCGTGCATCCTGGATCGAGCGGAAGCGTTCCGGGAACACGGGTTGGTACCCCAGGTTTTGAACCCCAGGTCTTGAACTGACTTTGCGAGAACGGGTGGTCGTCGGAGACGGGACGGCAGAAGCCAGCCGACCTAGCCGCCGCGAACGACAACCTCGCCAAGCTGCTCGGCAAGAAGCGCAGCTGGTCGGGAACCCCTTGATCATCTCGGAGCGGGGGATGCTTGATTTGTCTGCTCAACATCGGATTCGGACATCGACCTGCATCTCTCGTTTACAGCGGCCTCAATCTCTAGCTCATCTTGGAGCGGCACTGAATGATTCATGGCAACATCGCCAGGTGAGGCAAAAAGAGATGCTCTGTCGCGTTGGAGCACGACCAATGTCTCATCGTCGGTACGACATCTGCCCTGAAACAACTCCAGCCGTCCCAACAATGCCCTCCCCAATGATTCGGGCGAATCAATTGGAGCCTCTCGAGCCCATTTCAGCAGTTGTTCTCGATCCAGATTCTGACCAACATTGTTTTCGGCCTCGGTTACACCGTCGGTGTAGAGAACGAGAAGATCATATGGCTCCAAGTTAACGACGGACTGAAGGTAGTCCGTGCCAGGAATCAGTCCAATGGGTAAACCCGAAGCTTTGTCGGCCTGGTGAAAATCATCTTCCTTAAGCCATCCCCATGTTTTGTGGCGAGCATGAAACCAAAGCGGCGGTAAGTGTCCGGCGTTGCTGAACGCCAGCCGGCCCGTGATGCGATCAATGCTGAGGACGATAGCAGTTGCGTACTTATTTTGAGCGCTGAGTGCGAAGGTTTCATTCAGCCCCCGCATGAAGTCAGATTGATCCCATACGTCGATGTTTTCGTGCATAAGCTTCTGCAAGGTCTCGGTCATCGCGCTCACCACACGGCCATGGCCGCTCACATCGGCCAAAGCAACCCGTGAAATCAGACCATGGTTGCAGACCGACATGTAGTAAAGATCTCCTCCTCCCTCGCCTTCGTCTAATGGAACCGAAGCCATCCATGCGGTTACGCTTGCTAGTTGCACCGTGCGAACAACCTTGCGATTTCCACCCCATACCTCATTGCACATCAGAGTATGGGGGGCCTTTCTCGTATCAGACATTACATTTTTCCTCATTGCTTCCCTAAATGCTCCTGATCTCACCGCCGTCCATCCGGACGGACGTTCCGGTCATCCATTTCGCTGCAGGTGAGACCATAAACGCCAGCAGGTCGTGGATCTCTTCCGGCTCTCCGTAGTGGCTGATCTCGGCCTCCTCGGGAAATTTCTTCGTCGCTTCCTCGACGCTCATATGACGCGGAGGTGGCCACTTCTGCAAAAGAGCGCCGTCGTCCCGTCATCACCGGACCTGGGACAGAACACGCGGCGGTCGCCCCGGTTCAGCACAGCTCTTAATTGAAAATCCCGAATGCTCCGCCGCCATGTGCGCTGCGTACCAGTCCGGCCAGTTCGCGTCGTGCTGCCCGTTACGCTTCTCGCGCTCGCCGTGGGCGGCCGTCGCGTGCGGTGGTCGACCCGGCGGTGGAGTCGGGCTGCGTATCTGTGTCATCGTCGCCCGCCCGCCCGAACGAAGGCAGGTACCGGCCGAAGTTCAATTCGAAGTCGCTCCGAACGCCGTAACCGATATTACGGATCTTGGCACGGCGCGCCTGCGCACCTGGCAAGGCAAGAAGTGGGAAAAACAGGTCGTTGCTCGACTGAAGCTCGGTAGCTGTCGGCATCCCGAATCGATTGACCTGGGACTTCGCCGCGGCCAGCGTTTCACGGTCGAACGAAGCCAGACGCCGGACGAGAGTATCGACAAACGAGTCGAGGTCGTTATCGTCCAGCGTGCGGTTCACCCAGCCATAGCGCTCGGCGATATCAGCGTCGAAATCGTCACCGCTAAGCACGATCTCAAGTGCCCGCGAGCGGCCGACCAAACGCGGGAGCCATTCCAGCGCTCCGCCGCCCGGGACCAGTCCGACGCCAACCTCGGGGTTGCCGAACAGGGCGCTTTGCCGGCTGGCGAAGCGCATATCGCAGGCCAGCACGAACTCGTTGCCGATGCCGCGCGTGCGGCCGCGAATCTTGGCGATGCTCACGACTGGCGTGGACGAAAGGCGCAGCACAAAGTCGCGCCAAAGGCCCAGCGCCTCTGGCCGTTCAGCTGCCTTGGCTACATCGAGATGGGCGATGAAAAAATCGGGATTCGCCGACTGGAACACGACGACCTTCACGGACGGGTCCGCCTCGAGGTCGGTCATTAGCTCTCCCAATTCGACGATCGTTGTGGGAACAAACATGTTGATCGGCGGGTGGCTGAACGTGATCGTCCACCGGCCCGGATAAGTGCTGTCGATCTTGAACTCGTCGAGTCGTTCTTGAAGACTTGCCATTACGTTTCCCCCTTCTGCCGCGCGAAATTGTGGAACGCGACGTACGGATTCTTGTTGGCCGGCCAGGACCGCTGGCGAGCTATCCGAGTGGAGCAAACCCGAGTCGGGCAAGGGCTGGTTTCTCCTTTTTTCCTCGGGTTTAGATTAAGTGGCGATGTCCGGTTCCCAGCGCAGAAGCCGATCTTGTGAGATGAGACGGCGCGGATAGGAAAAAGATACGAGAAATTTTCTTGACAAGGCCGATTGCGGCACTTGCCAGCGGCTTTTTTTGTGTCTATGTAACCTTCGCACGAAAAATGCTTCCAATGCCCGTGAGAGTTGAGTGCCCCAACGGGTACTCACCGGAAGTTTAAGAAACAACCCAAGGAGGAACCACTATGGTTCGCAACATCAAAACAGCTTTAGCACTCGTCGCACTAACGTTCACATTCGCATTGCAGGCATCTGTATACGCGCAGGACAGCATGAAGCATGAGGACAAAACCAAAACGCTTGAGACGGGCACCTTCCACGGCAAAGTGCACAAGACCTCGGGCCGCGCGACCATCTATCAGGAAGCAGACGGCAAGCTCCTGCTGCGCCTGACAGACTTCAAGACGTCCAACGGCCCCGATGTCCACGTGATTCTGATTGCAGCCAAGGACGCGGAAGACGACGCCAACTTTCTCAAGAGCAGCACCGAACGGGTCGAACTGGGCACTCTGAAAGGCAATGAGGGGGACCAGAACTACGAAATACCCAGCGACACTAACCTGAGCAGGTTCCAAACAGTCTCGATCTACTGCGAGCGGTTCAACGCCAACTTCGGCGCTGCACCTCTTGAGAAGTTCTAACACTCTCGTTTTCAAAATAGGATCGGGGGGCGAACCCTCCCGATCCATCATTCGAAGGAGGAACTCATGGATACACGCACAGGTTTTCGGCTATCACACAGGAAGTGGATCTTGGCCGCAATCGGTTTTCCGATTCTGGTTGCCGCTTGGTGGGCTTTCCGGCCTGAAAAACTCTGGATAAATCAGAAGGTCAATGAGCCCGCGCCGTTTGCTTCGAGAACCGACCCCCAGCCGCTTTATACCGGTCGACTGGAAGGGAAGGCTCACCAGACGAGCGGTCGAGCAACGATCTATAGGACCTCCGATGGCAGACAGTATCTGCGCCTGACGGATTTCATGACCTCGAATGGCCCGGACGTGCACGTTGTGTTAGTGCAAACTGACGACGCGAATCTCACAAAAGAGATTGTGACGGATCAGATTGATAGCGTTGAACTCGGCCAGCTGAAAGGAAACCAAGGGGATCAGAATTACGATCTTCCGGCTTCTGTCGACTTGCAAAAATACAACGCGGCCGTTATCTACTGCGAGCGGTTTCATGCAATATTCGGCGTCGCCAGACTCGAAAAGTTTTGATGCGGCACCTCCAGGCCAAAGCCTCGCCGTCCGTCCGGACAAGCGCGTCCTGATGTTGTATCGTCCAAGAGGTGAGCTTGCGAGCGTGCGACTGGCGGTATGTTTGCGCCCGCAGCAACTCCGCTCTCCAGTTTTCAGTTTTCAGGCAATCCACATGCGTTCAATGGCACGATGAAGTAGTTCCGGATCGTGCCAGTTTGTAGCAGACAGGCGGGGTTGGGTCACCATGAGAATGGCAGACCCCAATCCTTAGACGATACTATGCGTCGTCGCTATGCGACCTGCGCTTGCGTTGCTATCTTGCGACCCAAGAAATCTCGAATTGCACCAGCGATTTCTTGGTGGTGGGTCTCCAGCGCAAAGTGGCCCGTATCGTAAAAATGCACCTCGGCGCCGGGGTTGTCGCGCTTGAATGCTTCCGCACCCGGGGGCAGAAAGAATGGGTCACTCTTGCCCCAGACGGCCAGCGTGGACGGCAGTTTTGTGCGGAAATATTCCTGGAACTTCGGGTAGAGCGCGACATTGCTGGCGTAATCCAGAAACAGGTCAAGCTGGATCTCATCATTTCCGGGTCGCGCCAGAAGCGCAGAATCGAGTTCGTAAGCTTCGGGCGCCACCAGCGTCGTGTCCTGGACGCCATGCAAGTATTGCCATTTGGTCGCCTCAGGCGTAAGGAACTCGCGGAGAGTAGCGCGATTGTCCGGTGTCGGTTCTTTCCAATACTTCTGGATCGGATTCCAGCCTTGGCTCAAGCCCTCCTCATAGGCATTGCCGTTCTGCGAAATGATGGCGGTGATCCGCTCCGGATGCGCTAGCGCCAGGCGAAGCCCCACCGGCGCTCCGTAATCGAAGACGTAAATTGCGTAGTTTTTCAGGCCGATCGTCTCTGTGAACGAGTTGATAATCTTGGCCAGGTTCTCAAACGTGTAGCGGAAGCGCTTGCGGTCAGGTGCATCCGAGAAGCCGAATCCCGGCAAGTCGGGTGCGACCACATGGTAGCGGTCGGCCAGGGCCGGAATGAGGTTGCGGAACATGTGCGATGATGTCGGGAAGCCATGCAACAGTAGTATGGTTGGCCCGGATTTCGGACCGGCTTCACGATAGAAGATCTTGGAATCGTCGACGGTAGCTTGTTGATAGCGGGTCGTGATGTGGCTTAATTCGATGGCTTTCATTTTGTCTCTCCTAAATGTCCCTCGGTGTCGCGACAACCTCGTGTGCCGAGCTCTCCGGTCGCACGATTCGGCGGAGGCCAAGCTTGAGGGGCAGTTGCCTCTACTTGGATGGCCCACACAGAAATAAGTTTCGGATGCGGTCAACGAGACTGGCGCCCAGCACGGACTGGATTTAGGCGGCCATCAGACCCGAAATAATTCTTCGCCGCCTCGTGACTTTTTTCCCATTCGCCCATCTGTTATATGCTGGTGCGGCTGGGAGAGGATCCGCGCGGCCAGCCGCTCAATTGCCCGAAAAATGCCGGCCCATTTAGAGAACGAGCAGGATCTTGTAGCCGCAGCAAAGGCGGGCGACTCGAACGCCTTCGTTACACTACTGAATCAGTACAGCCGGCATATTTATCGTCTTGGCTTGAGCATTACGGGCAACCACCACGATGCAGAGGACGTTCTGCAGGAAGCGTTGTTAAAGGCCTATACGGCCTTAGCGGACTTCCAAGCGAACTCGCGTTTCTACACCTGGCTAGTGCGCATCGCGGTGAATGTCGCGCTGGGAAAGCTCAGGAAGCGCACTTTGTGGAAAGAGTCCTCGCTGGATGAGCCCCGAGAAGGCGAGGATGGTAGCTTTATCCCGCTGGAAGTCGAGAGCTGGGGCGAAGATCCAGAAAAGGCCTGTCTGAACAGCGAACTACAGCAGATTCTGGCGGATGTGATCCAGACGCTGGACCCCAAGTCGCGGACCATCTTCACTCTGCGAGACGTTGAGAAGTTTTCGATTGAGGAGACTGCGACGATGCTTGGGCTGAGCATTCCCGTGGTAAAGACGCGGCTTCTACGCTCTCGCCTGAAGTTGCGCGAGGAATTGACTAAGTATTTCGGAAAGGATGCCCGCAATGCGATGCCGACAAGTCGTCGATAAAATTTCGGAGTATCTCGACGGCGAACTTGACCCCGAACTGGTGCGGGAACTGGAGCGCCACCTGGAACATTGTGAGGACTGCCGCGTCGTAGTGGATACCACGCGTAAGACGGTTGAGGTTTTCTGCGATACCGAACCTGCGCCTCTACCAAACGACGTGCGCGACAGACTGAACCAGATGTTTACACAAAAGTTCTGCAAAGAGGATCCCAGCTAAGCCATCGCCAACATTCATGCGCTATTCAAAGTCGGGCGTGAGACCAAGGCCCGCTGAAAACCGGTTAGCGCAGGCATACAGCGACGTAATAAGGACAGCGTCAAAAATGGCAGCATCGTTCCAGCCCACCTTCCGAAGATTCTCGATGTCCGTCCGTTGCATGTCGGCCGGATGGTTGGTGAGTTTGTCGCAAAATTTCAGCAGCTCCACGACTTTTGTATCGAGTGTCGCCGACTTGTAGTCGATGGACAGCCTGCGCGCCAGAGACTTTTCCATACCCATGCGGCCCAGGATCTCCAGATGAGCGGGAAGGCAATAGCTGGACATGTTGATGCCGCTGACGACAGTCGCAATCTGTTCCTTGATCACCTTCGGCAGGCCACGCTCGTCAAACATGGCGTTCGTGTAGAGATTCACCTGGTCTTCAAGAAGTTGACGGTCGCGAGCCAAAGCCTGGAAATAATTAGGCAGAAAACCCCAGCGGCGAGAGACGTATTCGTAGATCTTCTTGACCTCGTCGCTAGCTTGTTCTTCAGGCAAAACGGGCAAAAAAGGCATCAGAACACCGCCAAAGGCTGAGTGAAAATCTCCGCGCGTCGAGAAAAACGCAAGCTTCAGAATCGCAAGGGCAATATCACTTGGGCGTAGATTGATGATAGACGACCTGCGCCGTACTCTGCAATTCACGGCGATCATGCTTTCGCTTATCGGACGGGCCACGAGCAGATTCGCCTGACACTATCGACTCCTGGCTCTTTGCACGTCGGTCTCCATATACTGCTCAAGGTGCTCTTGAGCTGCTTGCAGAGCTCTGGGGTCGCGTTCAAGGCGACTAACTACCAAAGCGCCTTCGAGAGAAGTAATGATCAACGTCGCCAACGCTGCCGGATCGACACCAGGCCTGATCTCCCTGCGCTTTTTCCCCGCGGTAATGATTGACACAAGGTGCGCACGCCATACTCCTAGTGCTTTGAGAGCGCTTGCACGAAGAACGGGGTTGCCGTCGTCGGCATCGATTGCAGTGTTCAGTAACGGACAACCACCGGGCACCGATGATCGGCGGCTAACAAAGTTCGCGATGAGCTGCTTCAGTTTGTCGACACTGTTCGCGACCGAATCGAGATCTCGCATGCGCGCGTCCCAGGCCGCTTTCCACGCATAGTCGAACGCTTCGGCCGCCAGCTCTTCTTTGCTCGAAAAGTGGCGATAGATACCGCCTTTTTCCAGCCCCGTGGCTTTCATCAACTCGGAAAGTGAGCTCCCGTCAAAGCCGTGTTGGTTGAACATGGCGGCCGCTTGGGCCACAATTCGTTGCCGCGTCTCTTCACCTTTCGACATTCGTACTCCTCTGGAACCGCGAGACCAACCGGTCTCTTTCCATTAGAACATGCAACTCAACGCACCTTGACCTCGGGCTCAACCGACATGCCAGGCCGTAGCAGGTGTTGCGGGTCCTGATCAGGGTTAAAGCGAATCCTGACTGGCAGTCTCTGCACAACTTTCACAAAGTTGCCACTTGCATTTTCCGGCGGCAGCAGGCTGAACAACGTGCCGGCGGCTCCAGGAAGGTTCTCCACCGTTCCTTTGTAATCGCGACCGAACGTATCCACGTGGATGCTCACCGGCTCTCCGGCGCGCATGTACTTGAGCTGCGTTTCTTTGAAATCCGCCGTCACCCAGATGTCCTCAAGCGGAACAATGGCGAGGAGGCTTTGGCCGGGCTGAATCCGTTGCCCAAGTTCGACGGTCTTGCGGCCAATGACTCCGCTGACCGGAGCATAGATTTTCGTATAGCCGAGATTGAGCTCGGCCGTGCGAACGTCCGCCTTGGCCTGGCTCACCTGGCCTGTGCTCGACTCAGACTTTGCCTGTGCTTCGCTCACTTGTTGTGGAGCAGTGCGGGCAGCTTGGACTTGCGCCTCTCGCTGAGCAATCAGGCTGCGCAGTTGCCCGATCTTGTGTTGCTCGGAAGTAACCACGGCGCGATCAGCTTCGAGCGCCTGCGCATCTGCGAGTGCCTCTGCTTCGTGGGCATCGTACTCCAACTGGGAGACTACTCCGCCCTGAACCAGCGCTTTGTACCGGATGCGGTCCCGTTCGGCGCGAGCAGAAACGGCCTCATCCTGTTTCACTCTGTGTTGTGCGGCGGCTAGATTGGCCTCTTCGGAATCAACCGCGGCAATTGCCTCATCGCGCGCCGCCTCCGCCAGACGGAGTTGGCTGAAGGCGCTCGCGTTGGTGATCGGCACGTTGACCCCAGCGGAGCGAGCCTCTCCTTCCTTTGTGGTAAGGTCTGACTCGGCATGCTCTAAGGCTGCTTGGTAGTCATTGGGGTCGAGCTCAACTAGAAGGGTTCCTGACTGGACGTACTGATTGTTTTCAACTTGTGGATTGAGATATCGCACGGTGCCGCTGATCCGGCTGGAAACAACATTGATGTGGCCGTCGATTTGAGCATCATCCGTCGACTCGAAATGCCGTGCGTGAAGCCACCAGGAGATCCCGGCAACCGCGGCCAGAGCGGCGGCAAGAAGAACGAGTGTCCGGCGAGGAACGGGCTTTCGCTTCGGTTCCGCGGGGCGAGATTTCAGCACCCGAGTCTTGAATATTTGAGCGGCCTCGCCCTCCAAGGTTGAGGAGGTCTGCGGATCATCCTGAATAGTGCCGATTACATCTGCCATAAATTTCCCTCCGTTGAAAATCTAGTGTGCCGCCGCATCCCCACCCTGATTGAACTTATGAATGAAAATGGCGAGTACCGGCCCTGTAAAAGCAACTAGGCCGAGCAACCAGAAGCAATCAAGGAACGCCAGAATGCTGGCTTGCTGCTGCACCAGGGCATGAACCTGGGCGAGAGCCCGCATGGCTGCGTCAGCTGCTGAATAACCGTGATCGATGAAGCGATTTGCAATGCTCTGTACATTCTCCGAAAACGTTGGATCGAAACTCGTGACGTGCGTGACCAGCACCGATTGGTGGTATTGCGCGCGCCGTGCGAGCACCGTTGTCACGAACGCAATGCCGAAGCTTCCACCCTGGTTGCGGAAAAGGTTGGTGAGGCTCGACGCCTTGTTATTTTTGTTCTTGGGCAAATAGGAGTAGGCGAGCTGGCTGGTCGGGACAAACAAGAAGGCGATTCCGAAGCCCTGAACCGCGCGTGCCCAGGCTTCGTTTCCGTAGTTGGTTGCCAGATTGAAACTCGCGAAGTACCACATGGCGCACCCCAGGATGGTGAAACCAAACCCAATCATCCAGGACACCGGAATCTTCTTAACCAGTCGCACGATAAGGGGTGCCATAACAACGATCACCATCGCGCCCGGACCCAGGACCAAGCCAGCATCCGTTGCGGTGTAGCCGTAGAGAGACTGCAACATTTGCGGAATCAGCACGGTAGAGCCGAACAGAACAAATCCAAAGAGGAAGTAGAAAGCGTTGGAAAGGGCGAAGTTGCGTTCTTTCAGCAGGGTTAACTCAACGACGGGATCTTGCTGGCGCAATTCCCAGATCACTGCGACGATTAACGCAACGATGGCAATCACGAAGAACGTCGCAATGAAGTCACTCTCAAACCAGTCAAGTCTCTCGCCGCGATCGAGCACAACTTCAAGGCAGGAGAAACCGACAGCAATCAACAGGATTCCAAGGTAGTCAACCTTCATCCGTCCGGCCTGGCGTGCTTCTTCTACTTCCCGCTTGAAATCCGGGGGATCGGACAACAAGCGGCTCGTCAGAACCAGTGAAATGATCCCAATTGGAACATTGATAAAGAAGACCCAGCGCCACGAGAAGCTGTCGGTGATCCAGCCGCCAAGGGGCGGTCCAACAGCAGGGGCCGTCACAATCGCCATGCTGTAAAGCGCAAAGGCCGCGGCGCGCTTCGAAGTCGGAAAAGTATCTACCAGGATCGCTTGCTCAACCGGGGCCAAGCCTCCGCCGGCAATGCCTTGAAGGACACGGAAGAAGATCAGTAAGCTTAAACTTGGCGCCAGCCCGCACATCAACGAGCTCAAGCTGAACAGTGCAACGCAGGCCATGTAGTAGTTTTTGCGGCCAAATACACGGCTGAGCCAAGCGCTCAAAGGTAAAACTACGGCATTCGCAACGAGATAGCTGGTCAGCACCCAGGTGGCTTCGTCGTAGCTCGTAGCGAGACCGCCTGCAATGTGAGGGAGGGAAACATTCGCGATGGCTGTATCGAGCAACTCCATGAAAGTCGCGAGCGTCACTGTGATCGCAATCAGCCATGGATTAACGGCTTTTGTTCGGTCAATCGCCGCCGGGAATGCTAGGGTCGCCGCCGCCATGTGTCCTCCGTTGCAATACTCAGATGGCAGAAGAGACCGATCGGTCGCAAATATCTTGCTGCTCTTTCGAGGCAACCCGCAAGTTCTGGTGGTGCTGGACCTCAGCTAATGGGAACTTCTTGAGCGAGGATGAAGATCGAGAAACGCCCTTGTGATTCACAAAGCAAGCCATTTCGTAAATTGGTGATGCAGTCCTGGTACATGCGCGCATATCCATAAACCGATGTCCGCCAGAGGATCGAAATTCTCGGTCACTGGATCTGGCTTGTGTTGACAGACCGGCGATGCCCAATAAACAGACATGCCGCTCAGGATGAGGCCCAGAAGGATTGGCACGTTCAGCCAGTGGCTGCACCGTACCAGCAGGTGGTGCCTGCGAACTACCAGCACGCCGGCTTCAGACTCCGGCGTGCTGGTAGCGATTCGTTCCTTATCGAGCTGCGTGGAATGCGGCACGAGTATTCTCCACGTTAATTGTGAGCGGCCATCCCATGATCGGCCATCGCACGATCGGTCATGCTATTGGCCGGCGAGGGTGCGAAATGCGCGCGGCCCTCTTCGATCAACCATTGATCGCCGTGGCGGGCGGCGACGTAGAAAAATTTGATCGGGATCACGGGAATGATCGTCCCGTCCGGACCGTTGACATTGTGCACGGTAAGAAGCGCATCAACAACCGCGACATCGGGATTGATGAAGCGGACCCGATAGTTGGAGAAGGCCGCTTGCGTGGTGGCGGTAACGGCTTGCTGCGCCTCCGGACCGAAGTCCTTCACCATGGCGACTCGCCCTTGCAGAAAGTCACCTACCGGTGTCACGAAGGTTCCATCTTGTGTGAATAGCGATGCTCGGAGTTCGGCATTCTTCTGAACGAAAGCCTTGGCAAAGTTGTCCCCGAGCGCGCGAACGGCTGCTTCGTCCCGAGCATCGGCGGCGCTCGCGATGCCGGTCACGCCGAGGACGAGCGCACACGCGAGAAGGGTTAATCCGAGACGTTGCATCCGGCCTCGGAGCGCTGACTTCGGCGTCTGAGGCGCGGAATCGGCTCGGTATGTTTGTGAGAGTTTCATTTGTTTCTTCTGAATTGTCATTCTGTTCTCCTTTAATTTTCTCTTCCTCTACTTGTGGTTTCTAGCAACCAGAAACCACAATTTTCTAGTGCCTACAAGCACACAGCCGCGTACATCGGCCGCTCGGTCCATGCCTGCTCCGCCGCCATGTACGCTGCGTACCACTCCGGCCATCGCGTCGCGCTGCCCGTTGCTCCATGCCTTAACCCTGTTCGGTTAGCCGCGAAAAATGGGGGCTCCCCACGGTGCGCCCGTCGCGCCTCCATCGACCATCAGCTCGATTGCGTTGATGTAGGAGGAGTCATCTGAGGCAAGGAAAAGCACGGCTTTGGCAAGATCTTCCGGCTCACCCCAACGGCCCAGTGGAATCGCAGAGGAGACAAACTTTGCCAGCTTGGCGGACTGATCGGCAGATATAGAGGCGCGCGGCCCGCGCTTCCAAATGGGAGTCTTGGTTGCGCCCGGTGCGACGACATTCACGCGAATGTTGCGCGGTGCAAGATCGGCGGCGATGGAACGCGCCATCGAGACGAGGCCACCCTTCGTGGCTGCATATGCGGCGACGCCAGGTTGGCCGAGATAGTTATGTACCGACCCATTAAAGATGATGCTGCCGTTGTCGTTCAGCAGAGGCGCCGCTGAATTCACCGTAAAGAAAGCGCCATTGAGGTTGGTGTGGACCACGTTCTCAAAAATGGCCTCGTCGGTCGAGCCGGTAGGCGTCCGCCCGGAGATGCCGGCATTGGCAAAGACAATGTCGAGCTTCCCGAAATCTTTGGCCAAGGCTGCGAAGAGCCGCTTGCGATCTTCCGCAATGGTGACGTCAGCGCGGTAGCCACGGGCGTTGGGTCCTAGTTCTGTAACCGCCTCATCCAGCGTCTTCTGGTCGCGACCAGTAATGGCGACCTGCGCGCCTTCCGCGATAAAGAGACGAGCCGTGGCAAGACCGATCCCACTGTTGCCACCGGTAATAAGAGCCTTCTTGCCTGTGAGCTTCATAATGCCTCCTTTTCTTACGACCGACCATCAAGTATGATGAACGTCATACATGTGATATGATGACCATCATAGATGGAGGATGCAGAAAAAATTATGCGCTATCCCGTCGAAGAGACCGCCGCAAAACATGAACGGATTGTGAAGCAGGCTTCCCGCCTGTTCCGTGAACGAGGATTTGAGAACGTAAGCGTGGGCGAAGTGATGAAAGCCGCCGGCCTGACGCATGGGGCGTTCTATGCCCATTTCGGTTCGAAGGAAGAACTGCAGGCGGCTGCCGTGGCCTACGGCCAAAAGGTTTCGCTAGGACGCGCGCAGCGCAGCAAGAGTAATAAGAAGAGCAAAGGATCGTTTGCTGACCGCTACCTGAGCCGGTGGCACCGAGATAATCCAGGCGACGGCTGCACGATGGCCGCGCTGGCTCAGGAGGTGGCTCGCTCGAGCCCTGAACTCAAAGCCGCGTTCGAGCAGGGATTCGAGGAAATTCTTTCGGCGAGTGGAGAGGACCGAAAAGAAGCGATTTTTCGGACAGCGGCGATGATGGGTGGCGTCGTACTAGCTCGCGCCGTGCAGAATCCACGACTCTCCGACGAAATCCTTAAGAGCGTCCAACAAAAGCTCGGCTGATCGCGTCGGCGCGAAATGCGACCGGGGCATTCCGTCCTGCCCTAATCCAATTCTTCAATCAGCTGGAGCATCGACTCGTATGCGGTGAGTTTCGAAAGGTTCAATAAAACCCGCGCTATAGTGTTCAACAACCTTGCATGCCTGCGTACTACAGTCATGCGACAGCGCGAATCACGCCTAACCAGAGCGGCGAGCAGAACATCCAAGTTTGCAAGAAGTAGGAGGGGCGCCGAATTCCGCAGCAGGTCGCGCACATTTAACTTGACGCCACCCTCAAGGGATGGAGACTTGCTGTCGCGATCGTCGCCACGCAAGTGATTGGAGACATCGTCAACCTGTCACGATTACGCTTGACGTAACGCATAACGATCTGTTATTCCTTAACCGTGATCGTTAGCTACCGGGACAAGCGGACCAGAGATTTCGCATCCGGTAAGCGGGTCAAAGCGTTCTCGGCAATTGAGCGCGCTGCCCGGCTTAAGCTGGACCGCTTAGAAGCAGCTATCGAGCTTAGGGATCTCGGTGCGTTGCCCGGCAACCGGCTTCAAGCTTTAAAGGGTGACCGAAAGGGACAGTACGGCATTCGCATCAAGGACCAATGGCGGATCTGCTTCGTGTGGCCGACAGGGTCGGTTGGGACGGCAAATGTGGAGATCGTTGATTACCACTAGGAGAATATTGTGGCAATTCCTGCAATTCACCCTGGCGAGCATCTGGCAGAAGAACTCAAAGAGCTAGGCATCAGTGCTGCTGAGCTTGCGCGACAGCTAGGGGTTCCAACCAATCGTGTGACGGAAATCTTGAACGGCAGACGCGCAATCACAGGTGACACCGCCCTTCGGCTCGCTCATTTCTTCGGGACAACGGCGGAGTTTTGGCTCAACCTGCAGAGCCTATACGAGTTACGTGTTGCGCAGAAGAGGGTGGGCAAGGCGATCGACCGACTGCCGACTCTGAAGAACGTCGAGGAAGCGCATGCATAGTTGTTCTTCCTACCTCTCCTTCTTATGTGAGTGTGGCTGTAATTGTGGCTGTACGTTACCAAATATCGATAGCATTTCAAGCATTTGAAACCAGTTCTCTGTGCGCGCAAGACTTGTGTAAGTTAATGGTTAATCGTGAGTTGATGTACTCGGAGAAAATCGTTGCGCTGGCACTGCTGTACAGCTGTCTTTGGGGCTGTCCTTCTTAGCAAGATGACGTTGTACATGGCACAAGAAATTTCTCCAATTGCCTGGTACAGCAACTACGCCGTGAGTCCTTGCCTGAGGTGAGGTCTTGAAAGCGTCAGCGAGCCGAGTGCGATCTTGCCAGCATCGAGAGACTCAGATCAGAAGAGCATAAAAAGCGTTTGACGAATACATTGCGTAGGTTGATACGGCCGTCCATGCGAATGTTGTGCCGCCCGGTCACTCAAATTCGCGTGGTCACTGCTCTTCTTTCCGCCTTTGTCGCAGTTCAAGCAGTTGGCCAGGCAGTTACCGGTACCCTGCGCGGCAAAGTCTCAGATACGCACGGCAATACAGTCGAGGGCGCTCAGGTGCTGCTTTATGTCGGAAATCGCACCCAAGCGACGGCTACTGCGGTAAGCGATCAACTCGGACGGTTCGAATTCATCCACCTTACGCCTGCGAGGGACTATCGATTGCGCGTTGCGCACAGCGGTTATGTCAGCATCGAAGCAGCAGGCATTTCGCTACGCGCAGGGGAGACCAGACTACTGCAGGTTACGCTGGACTCGCGGCGAGCGCTGTCCAAGGCGGTGACCGAGATCACTAGCGTGGGTGTCGAACAGCAGGTGCGCACACTACCGGTACGCGGACAGGCATCAGGTAATCTCGAGACACTTGTCCCCGGCGCGGGCGCAACCGGGGGAACGTTTGGATCGTTTCCAATCAACGGCAGCCGCGCACCATTCAATACGTATATTGTCAGCGGCACGAATAACCTCGACCCGTTCCGGAGTGCAGAAGCGATCGGGCAGGGCGGCGCCTTCGGTGCTCCAGCGGTCTTGCTGCCGCTCGACGCCATCCAGGAAATCGAAGTGCAAACCAACACTGGCGCCGAGCATGGTCCGTCTGGGGCAGCGGTGCTGACCACGATCAAGAGCGGCGGGGCGCACCTGCATGGGTCGCTGTTTGAATTCTTCGATAACGAGAAGTTAGCCGCTAACAATTTCTATAACAATGCCTTTGGACGCCCGCGCCCTGAATTTCGGAACAACCAATTCGGATTCACCGCTGGGGGCCCGCTGCCATATAGCAGCTATTTCTTCAGTTCCTATGAAGGGCAGCACGAGCGAGTGGGAGTTACCTTCGCATCTCGATTTCCCACGCCGGAGGAAATTGCCACAGCAACATTGCTCGTTGAGGGGGCTGGGCGTCCGGTGAACGCGCTGGCCTCGCCTATCCTCGCGCTCTACCCCGCCTCGCTCGGCCAGGGGCCGCTCAGTTTTTCTGTTATCGGGCGTAGTGACGGCAACACCGTGACGCTGAAGGCGGATCACGGCGAGAAGGGTCAGAACAGTATCTCCGCTTCGTACGCAGTTGGCGCAAACCGCCAGCGTTTTCCTCAGGGCCAGTTCGGGTTGGGAGGAGGCTCGCGGCTGCCGGCTTACGCTTCCCAATCCCACGACATCGTGCAGTTGTTTGCCACCGAGTGGCAGCGAGCACTGTCATCGCGATTGGTCAACTCTGCCCGCGTCGGTTATTCGCGCTACAACGAAACAACGTTTCCTGGCGACACGGGCTTCAATGCAACGGCAATCGGCCTAAACACCGGAGTCAATTCGGCCCGCGATTCCGGGTTGCCGGAAATCGATATCGCGTCCGGCGAATACGAAAATCTCGGCGCTCCTCTCTCGCTGCCGCGGGGCCGAGCTAGCAACGTGTACGATTTCTCGGATGGTATCGCTTGGAATCGCGGCGCGCACCAATGGAGGTTCGGCGGCAGCATGACATTTCTGCAGGAGAATGCCTTCACGGACACCGGCATGCGCGGGCGCCTGGTGTTCGATGGCTCGCAGCTCGGCGACCAACTCACGGGCGACTTCGCGATTGCCAGCATGGTGGACCTGCTAGCTGGCCTTCCTGCTCCCGGCGTAACCACCATTGCGCGTGGTGACTCACAACGCTATCTGCGCCAGCATCGCTGGGGGGCGTACATCGAAGATGGCTGGCAGCTTCGGCCTGCCTTGAAGGTTACCCTTGGATTACGCCACGATCAATTCTCGGTGCCTACCGAGAAGCAGGGGAGGCTCAGCAACTTCCTTCCGACCGCCGGGCTGATACTGGTCGGCAGTGCTGGACTCAAGCATGAATATCAACCGAACTTCAGCGATTTCGCGCCACGCGCCGCGTTTTCGCTCGGATTAGGTGGCTCTCGCACACTGAGCGGTGGTTGGGGGTTGTATTTCAACTCCCAGCCGTTTGATGAATTGATGGATAGCAGCAGTAACTCGAACTCGATTCTTGCAGGACCGGTATTCAATCCTGTCGGCTCCAGTGCAATCTTCACGATTACGCCACCGGCACCCGTGCCGTTTGGTCCGGGTATTCAGATCTTTGGATCGGGAGCACCCCAGCCGCCATTCGATGTTTTTGCTGTGAGCACCCATTTCCCCGATCCACACTATCAGGACTTTGATCTCGCATTTGAACAACGGATAGGCGCACAACAGTCTTTGCGCATCGCGTATTACGGCACACGCGGCACTGATCTGCCCGTGGTAATTGACATCAATCAGCCAACACCCGGAACCAACTCGGTGAGCGAACAGGCTCGCCGGCCGTTTGCGGCTGCGTTCCCTCAGTTTCGCGTGATCAACACGCTTTCCGCCATCGCGTATTCGAACTACAACAGCCTCCAAGTTTCCGCCCAGCGCTCGGCCGCCAACGTGACATTTCGCGCTAGCTATACGTTTTCCAAATCGCTGGATGATGCCTCAGGCGCTGGTGGATTTCATGGTGGGCCTCCGGAAGACAGCCGCAACCTGCGCCGCGACTACGGCCGCTCGGATTTCGACGTTCGCCATCGCTTTACGGTTGCCTATGCCTGGCGTATACCGGCGCCCACCGGTCTGCCTGATTGGCTGCACGTGCTCTCCTCTAACTGGCAACTGAATGGCATTACGACTCTGCAAACTGGCGGGCCGCTCAACATAACTTTGCCTTTCGATAATTCTGGGACGGGCGAATTTCGCGACCGCCCGAATTTGGTTGGTAATCCTCACGTGGCGTTCAATCCGTTGGGGCCATATCTGAATCCGGCAGCTTTCGCGCAGCCACTGCCTGGGACTTACGGCAATCTGGGAAGAAATACTTTCAGCGGACCGGGGCTGAATGATTTTGATATGTCATTCGTCAAATCTCAGCAGATCTCGGGTGACTGTTGGCTGCGCTTGCGAGCTGAATTCTTCAACATATGGAACCACCCGAACTTTGCTAACCCGTCTGCGACTTTCGGTTCTGGCTTTCGTTTGACCAGCACGCCGGATTCGTTCAATCCTTATTTCGGCAACGGCAGTCCCCGGAATGTGCAGCTTGTCGCCGAGCTGGAGTTCTGAGCCTATCAGAAGCAATTCCGAGAAGATCCCCGAGAAGGCAGCACCGGGCGTCAGAGTTTATTGGTTGAATCCCGCGATGAAAAAGACCATTAATTCTCTTTGCGCCACCCTCAAGGTTTATTGTTGATTTTCAGAGCTAACTTAAAACGCCAGAGCGAGATCATCGTTTCCGAGTATTCAGCTTGTCGAGTACGCTCTTCAGCTCTTCAAGCTTCTGTCCAGCTTCGCCGAGTTTGCCTTCCGCGGTCAGGCGCTGGTAGTCGGCCAGGTCTCTGGCGGCTTCTGCGATAAGGGCGTTAAGATCCGGCGCAGCCTGGGCTGTGGCATTCCGCTGTGATTCTACCGGCGCGGCGACGATCGATGTCGAGGTCAGGGATGAGACCGCGCCACCGAAAAGGGAAGCCATCGCCGACTCGAAAGTGGGCCCGTACGCGAGCCGGTCTTGCAGCGCAAGCACAACCAGACGCAACTCCGGCATCGGACTGCGCTCCGCCTGCAGGTAAATTGGCTCTGCATACAACAGCGCTTTCCCAGTCGGAATCACGAGCAGGGCTCCGCGTCGCACATGCGAGCCCTGCTGGTTCCATAGCGTCAATTGCCCGGAAAGCTGCGCATTTTGATCGATGCGCGCCTCGATCTGCAGCGGTCCGTCGACCAGCTTCGTCTTGGGGAAGTTGTACACCACCGACGTACCGTAATGTGCGCCGTCGCTGCGCCCGGCAATCCATCCAATCAGATTGTTGCGGTTGGCAGGAGTGAAGGGCAGAATTTCAACGAACTCCTCGCCGTCTTCACCGGGAAGTCTCATCAGCACGAAATTCGGCTGCATAATCTGTGTGGTTTGCTCACCTCCCGCGCCCAGGGTAACTTCGGTGGCGACCGTCCACAGATCCTCGCGGTTGTAGAACGCTTCCGCATCCGTCATGTGGTAGAGGCCATACACTGCGGCCTGCAACGTGAGCAGCATTTCAGGGTAACGCACATGCTTGCGCAACCCGGCCGGCATGGTGGATGCATCTTTGAACAGGCTGGGAAAAATCCGGCGCCACGCGGCAATGATCGGATCCTGCGAATCAAAAACGTAGAACGTAGTTGTGCCATCGTAGGCGTCGATAACCACCTTGACACTGTTCCGCATGTAATTGATGGAATTATCGCCGAGCTGATAGTGGGTGGAGTAGGGATAACTGTCGGAGAGCGTGTAGCCATCCATCATCCACGATAGCCGGCCATCGTCATCGAGCACGAGATAAGGATCGGGATCAAAGGTGAGGAACGGCGCCAATGCCGCAACGCGATCGCGAATGTTGCGCCGCATCAGCAGGCGGCTGTTGTTGTTCACGTCATCGCTGAAGGGCAGCTTGGCGAGGTCGTCGCGATCAAAGGCGATGATGATGCGTCGCAGAAAGCTGTCGAGCACGATGCCACCACTACCTTCGTAGGAGTTCAGGTTGTTGGTTTGGCCCTGCGGGTAGTTGAACTCCTGCTGCCGAGTCTTCACGTAGACGTCTGTATTGGTCAACTCGCCGAAATAGATCTCCGGACGCGTCACCTTCAGGCTGCCCACCGTGCTCTGCACCGGCATGTTGCTCAGAATCAGCGTGGGCAATCCTTCCGGCGTGAAGCCATTCACCGGATTCATGGTGAGTCCGTAGCCGTGGGTGTAGATGAGCTTTTCATTGATCCAGTTGCGGCTGCTCTCGGGGAGCTTGTCGACGTTCAACTCGCGCGCGGCCAACATCACCTCACGGGTGGTCCCATCAATGTTGTATCGATCAATATCGATATCCGGAAAGTCGTAATAGGTGCGAATTTCCTGAATCTGGCGCAGGGTGTCCTGCAGCGCGCGCCAGTCCCACAGCCGTATGTTCTGCAGCGTAGCCTGATTGTTGGCGGCGTCGGCTGCCTCGACCGTCGTCTCCGCTGGGAACTCGCGCTGGGTGACCTCGTTCAATCCGTAGGCCTGCCGTGTCATGGTCGTGTTGAAGACGATGTAGGGCTTCTCGCGAACCAGTTCGTTGGGTTTGACGATAAAGCTGTTGACGTACCAGGCGACCACCTGAAGGCCGAGATAAAAGACTACTGCGGGAAGAACCGCGGCAATGAGCCAGCTTCCACGGGGTACTCGGACGGCATTCACAAAGGCGACGAGCGCGCCGAGAACGAAGGCGGCGCTGACTACGAGCATCCCAGTGAGAATGACGTGAGCATCGGTGTAGGTCACGCCGCCGAAGATTGTATGATCGTCGAACAATCGCTCGAAGCGGCTGATGTATGCGTATGCCGCAAGGATGAGCAACAGAAATCCAAAAGTAATTGAGAAGCTTCGCCAAGGTAATGTCACCTGGCGGCTGAGACATCCAGCGAGCATCCGCGCCCCTCCTGTGATGAGGAGGAAGAAGATCGCGACCGCACAGATGATCAGCGAGAGCGTGAGCAGCCAGCCGAGCAGGACCTGCCACGCGGGCAAAGTGAACAGAAAGAAATTGAGCGGCTTGCCAAAAATCGGGTCTACGATGCCGCCGGTAATGTGAGGTGCATACCAAAACAGCGCGAGGGTTGGCCATTCCGCCATCATCGCGGCCCCCGCTCCAGCGGCAACGACGAGTGAAATACCGAGCGCGATGATCCGGAGTACCGGTTCCACCGGCAGTTTCAACGGCTGTCCGCCAATAAGTATCGTGTGACCGTCCGGCAAGTCGGGGACATGTGCTCGTTTCAGAGACAGAAACGATCCGTACAAAATGAGAAATGTGGCCGCTGCGAAAGCCGTAAAGACTTCCCAATGAAGACTCAGTGTCTTCCAAAATACGTTCCCATAGCCGAGCGACCTAAACCAGAGCACGTCCACGTAGTAGGACAATACGGTCCGAGCGCCGAAGAAAATCACGGCCAGCGCGACCAGAATGAGAACGAAAGGGCGGCGGCGGTGAGGCTGCGACGGGCCTATCCGCGGCCAGTCAATGGACTGGGGCATTGCTCTCCTCTTTTTTATCGACTGTATTCAGTCATCCGCATAATACTCCCTCCGCTTTCACAGGGGGCTTATAGCTTACGCTTCAACGCAAGGTTGCACGATGAGAGCATTGTTGTTGTCGGAAGGGAACTCCGGATCAACCCCTGAGGACCGGGGTTAGGTGCTTCCTCGGCTCGATTGCAGCGGAGGCGGGAACGAGACCCGCATCTGGCCAGGGCGGCAGGAGTTTTACCAAGACCCACAGAATTGGAAAGGGAAGAACCATGAGCGCGATCGCGGTCAGCAGTCCTTCGCGTGTGGCGAAAGCCATCTTGTAAGTGGTGTAGCCTAGGAAACTTTTGGAAAAAAGCTGGCCGCCGATGACGACGTTCCAGCGCATGGCGAAAATGCCGATGACGGTCAGGCATCCGGCGAGCGCGTAGATGCGTTTGCGGGCGGTGTCGGACAGCTTCAGGATTTGGGTGAGACCCAGCAGGACGATGGGGGTCACGGTGCCGCAGAGGATCTGGATAATGACCTGCGAGACCCACAGGCGAGTGTGCACCATGAAATCGAGACTGCGAAAGGACTCGTCGGCTTCGTAGATGCGGTGCACTAGGTCGAGCATCTCGAGACTGAAGTCGATGACGAAGATATAGAAGAGATATTGCGCGATCTTATCGAGGCAGCGCATGTCAATTTCGCGGCCGCGCAGGCGGGTGGAGATCATATAAAGCAGCATGACCGCGGCGATGCCGGAGACCATGGCGGAGAAGATGAAGACGATTGGCATCAGGGGCGAGGACCACCAGGGGTTGGCCTTCACCGATCCGAAGATGAAGCCGACATATCCGTGCAGGAGAAAGGCGGAGGGAATTCCGATCACAGTGATGAAATAACCAAGTCGTTCGTCAATGTGCAGCGAGCGTTCACTGATGTTGCTGGAGCCCAGGGTGAGGACGCGGTAGATCAGACGGGCGGCGCCAGTTGTGGTCTGCGATTTCACGACGATGTCGCGGCGGTAATCGAGCCAGATTTCCAACAGCAGCACGGCCATCAGGTACCAGAGATAGACGAATCCGAACATGGCCATGGCAGAAGAGCGGTGCGGCGTCAGGTACATTTCGAGGGAGCGCTCGGGATGTCCCAGGTGCAATTGCAGGGGGAGGGGAGCGACGAGGAGGAAGGCCAGCGCCGTGAGCAGTGCGAGGCGGTAGGTGGGCTTCACGGCGTCGACGCGGAAGACGCGCTCCAGAGAAGCGAGAATGAATGCCCCTGCGACCAGTCCCGTGATGAAGGGATAGAGAACAATGAGAACGCTCCACTGGAGCTCCACTTCGTTCGGATACATGAAGCCTTCGACGGGAATTTGCACGAGCCTCCTTTTCGAACGCGAACGGTCCCGGACGAATGCGTCCGGGACTACCTGTTACCGAACTGAGCCGTCCATGCCGTTGTAGAAAACTTTTGCGCCTGTGGCCATATGGGGTTTCAGAACCTGAACCGAATGAGTCCGCAGGAACTCGTGAATCGGATCTTTGGGATTCTTGAGGTCGGCGAGCTGGCGAGCGCCGGTGGGGCACACTTCGCAGCACGCGGTCGTCAGGCCCTTGGTGATGCGGTGATAGCAGAGGGTACATTTCTCCGCCGTATTGGTTTTGGGGTTGATGAAGCGGCAACCGTAGGGACACGCCTGCACGCAGTAGCGGCAGCCGAGGCAGTAACTTTTGTCCACGAGCACAACGCCATCGGGTGTGACGAAGGTTGCGCCTACGGGGCAAACCTGGGTGCAGGGAGAGTCGGCACAGTGGTTGCACAGCTTGGGGACGAAGAAATTCTTGCCGCTGCTCTCTTGATTGAGCGGAAAACCCTGCTTGCCGCCGTTTGGTGATTCCACTTCCGGCCTTTCAATCTTCCAGTCGGCGACGTGGTAACGCTCAATCCAAGTGCGGTAATAGCCTTCAGGAACTTCGTTCTCCTCCGCGCAGGCACGGACGCAGCTGCCGCAGCCGATGCATTTGGGGATGTCGATCAGCATCCCCCACCAGTGCTCGGTGAGTCCGTAGTTGGGAGAGGCCTCGGGCGTGCCCGCCTGAACATACTTCCACGCGACCGCAGCGGCGGGCAAAAGCATGAGTAAGCGCCGGCGGGTGATGTCCATTACTTCTTACCTCCCGCCGCGATCTTCTCTGCTGGCTCGATCTTCGGTTTATGCGGTTGATGGCAGGTGTCGCAGGCTAGTCCCCCGGCATGATCTGCCGTCGCCACCTGAGGAAAATTCTTCGGTTTGGCGCTGTTGGCTTCGTGACAACGGGCACACACGATCGCCGTATCGAGCTTTGAAGGTGTAACGGATGCGGGATCGTCGGCGTGCTTGGCTTGGGCTCCGTGGCAGGCTTCGCAGGGGACAACGATGTGCTTGCCTTGCTTCTTCTGATCGACCACATCAGTGTGGCAGGCTTCGCAGGTGCCATGGCCGGCAAAGGCAATCGGCCGGGCGACGATCTCCGCGATTGCGGCGCCCCGATAGTGCCCATACTGCCCAAAGCTGCGAGGAACGACGGCGGCGCGCAAGATGACGAATGCAACCAGTGCGATCGCCATGACAACGGCGAGCCGGACGAGATGTTCGATGTCCTTGAACAAGTTGTCTTTCTGCGCTGGGCAGCTTGGCGCCACTTGCGCGGCAAAATAGGCAATGCTCTTGGATACCTACGATTTGTCTCGGGAACGATGATCGAGGTCACAGGAACATGTGATGACGGTCACCGCGTCGTCCTGAGGATGCTGCTGCTACTACTGCCGAGAAGATTGAGCGGCATCTTCGTGGTTGCCGCTGCTGGTCCGCGGTTTACGACAGCACGCGTAAGATGCTCGTCATCATCGGAGACGAGTGTGTCTTCGAAATTCCCACGTATAGCAAACGGTCTACGCAGAGAGGGCGTGATCCAAGGATCGACTGAGACGAAGCCCGAATGCCGATTGAGGCCGGAGATGGCGCAGTGAGAAAATCCTTTAATATAAGAAGCTGCCGATAACGGTTCAGCGGTGTAGCTGGAAGCCGTGGCAAAATTCCTAATTCAATGGACAGAAGAACATTCTTAAAACGATCAGGAATGGTGGCGCTAGGTCCGCTGTGGGCGCGCGAGCTATGGGGAGCCGCAAAGAATCTTGCGCGTGATGCGGGAACCGCGGATCTGCGGAGTGCGACGCGCAATGGTGCGCGGATTCGGCGGCGACCGTCGGATGCGAATTGGCCTTCGCAGGCAGCGTGGAAGCGGCTGAATGATGAGGTCGACGGAAATTTGATTCCGGTGGAATTTCCGATCGAGGCCTGCGTCAAAGACACGGGAAGCGTGGGCTGCCAGAATCTGCTCAACAATATTCACAATCCCTATTACATCGGAGACCAGCCTGGCTTAACGCAAACATTGGGATGGGTGGACGCGTGGGTGAGCAAACCCAGCGTGTACGCCGTGGCGGCAAGCAATGCAGATCACATCGCGGCGGCGGTGAACTTCGCACGGGAAAATGATTTGCGGCTGGTAGTGAAAGGCGGCGGGCACAGTTATCAGGGAACCTCGAACGCGGCGGATTCGCTGCTGGTGTGGACGCGGCGCATGCATGACATCACCATGCATGAAACATTTGTTCCACAAGGATGCAAGGGCAGCCTCGCTCCACAACGCGCGGTGACGCTCGGCTCCGGTGCGATTTGGATGCAAGCGTACGACGCGGTGACGACAAAAGGCGGCGCGTATGTGCAAGGTGGCGGATGCACTACGGTCGGCGGGGCCGGGCTGGTTCAGAGCGGAGGCTTCGGAAGTTTTTCGAAGCATTATGGAACCGCGGCGGCGGGATTGCTGGAGGCGGAAGTAATCACCGCGGATGGGAAAGTGCGCGTCGCAAATGCATGTACGAACCCAGATTTGTTTTGGGCGCTGAAGGGCGGCGGAGGAGGAACATTCGGCGCAGTGAGCAAAGTGACGCTGCGCGTACGGGAACTGCCGGAATTTTGGGGTGCGGCGATTCTTCGGGTGAAGGCAGCGTCGGATGACGCGTTTCGGCGTTTGCTGCGGTACTTCGTCGACTTCTATCGAGAGCATCTCTTCAACGATCACTGGGGCGAACACGCGCGCATTACGAGCCACAATGTGCTCGACTTGTTGATGGTGGGCCACGATTTGAGTACGGAAGAAGTAAAAAAGATATGGCAACCCTTTCTGGATTGGGTGGCGCGCTCGCCGGCTGCTTACACAATCGACGGACAACCGATTCTGGGCAGTATGCCGGCTCGGCATTGGTGGGACGTGGAGTGGAGGAAACAGAACCATCAAGCCGTTTTTAATCTGGACCAGCGGCCGGGAGCGAGTTCAAACAACGCGTGGTGGACGGGAGACGGGGGCCAAGTGGCGTGGTTCCTTTACGGATACGAATCGTTGTGGATGCCGGCGTCTCTGCTTGAAGATGATTCGCGGGAACGGCTCGCACAAGCGCTGTTTTCCGGTTCGCGCCACAAAGCAATCGAGTTGCATTTCAACAAGGGGTTAGCGGGAGGGTCGCGCGATGCAATAGAGGCAACACGCGATACAGCGACAAACCCCGCAGTGCTGAATGCGTTTGCGCTGGCCATTGTAGGCGACGCAGGCGGCGGATATCCCGGCGTGCGCGGGCATGAGCCGGATATTGAGGCTGGACGAAAATCCCGGCAAGAAATCCACAAGTGCGTAAATGAGTTGCGCGCGATCGTGCCCGATGATTCAGCGTACGTTTCAGAGAGCAATTTCTTTCAGGAGAACTGGCAGCAAGGCTACTGGGGAAGCAATTACCCCCGGCTCGCTTCGGTGAAAAAGAAATACGATCCGACAGGATTGTTTTTCGTGCATAACGGCGTGGGTTCGGAAGAGTGGAGCGAGGACGGGTTTGCGAGGAAAGCTACGAGTGAGTAATCGAAATCGAAAGTAAGGGCGCGAAGAAATAGATACAGCCTGGAAGATTAGAGTTCATCAGTCTCGCGATTGTCGCGTTGCCAGGTTCCCGTCAGGCCGCCGTGCGTCCGTTGGAGCGATTGACTTTCGCTGTATTTCATTCAAAAACAGCTGCACACTTATTTTTTCGAGCGAAGCAATTTTAACTGCAAGTCCCCGAGAATTCCGGAGGGGAGGAGCTGCAAGCCTCCCATATCTTGTGGAGTGAATCTCTGGCCGTATCTCTCATTCAGCAATCGATACGAGGGAAGCGCCTGGCCCGCCAGCGAGTTGATTGCGGTATTGCTGACCTCGATGCGCAGATCGTTTGTCCCGGCCCTGAGGAACTTGGTTACGTCAAGCTGATAGGGTGGACGCCATACGCAGCCGGTGCGTTGTCCGTTGACGTAAACCTCGGCTGCTTCCCGCACTGGGCCTTCAAGATAGGCCTTCATGCTATGTTCGGGGAGCGGGTTCGGCTCCTCAACCGGCACGCCTGCACCGAAATCAAGAATGGCGTTAACTTGGGAGCTCAGATCAGCGGCCGATAGTTCGAATGACTTCATGTAGCTAGCCTGGCCCGAATAGTATTTCAACTCGGGATCGTCGCTCCAAGAATGAAGCTTTACCATGAGAATATTTTGGTTCGCCTCGTTGAAAGAAACTTTCCAATCCGCAGTGAGGTCGATTGTTCGGACCGCTACATTAGGCTTCGCCAGCAACCTAGGTTGGCGAATGACAGAATCGCTGAACACGATCAAGCGTGACTCATAGGGCTGCAAATCAAGATCCACTGCGCTGGGATTGTCCACCTCCGACAGATTGCCGGTGAACGGATCCAACCATTCCGCATGTTTCGCGGTTTGACGGAACTTCGCCTGGACGTGGTGCGGCCGGTTGCTGGTGTTTGCGATGAAATACAAATCTCCGAAGTCGAGCTTGCGATGTATAAATCCGATTCGAGGAGTCCTGGGAGAAAAAATAACATCCGGGGTGAGAGATGTTGCGAGCGAAGCTCCGAGTGAATCTATCGAGACGAGACGCCCTGGTGCACCGCTAGCGCGGAATAACGTTTGGGAAAGTTTCTGAATCTCGCGGCTTTCGGATTCTGCCTCTACGAGGCCAGGCGCCGTCGATGGCGGACTGTTTACCGCGATTACGATTCCTCCGCGCCGCGCGTATGCTTCAAGTTTTCGATAGGTAGAGAGCGGCAAGCGGTCGATGCTGGGCAGGATTAAGGCCGCGTACGGAATGCCTATGGAATCGATGGCGTCGCCGTCGATGAAGTCCAAATTGAATCCGGAGTCAAGAATCTGTGGAATGACTTTACTCACCAGCGAATGCTGATCCAAGGGTTCGTCCATGCTGAAATTCGAACCTACCGTGTTAAAGCCGCCTTGGTTGATCACCGATTTAGTGGAATCGCTTCGCACGGAGAACATCGACCAAAGGTCGTCATTGGGCAAAAGCAGTGCTACGTCGTTGGCGGGTTTACCCTGGCGAAGGGCGAAGCTGACCCGTTGCAGGTAACGCGCCAGATCGGGCATCACAAAGGACCACGGATTGTGTGCATTGAGAGCGGCCGCGGCATACATTCGCCAGCCCGGTTCTCTCGCGTCATCGGGAGAATACGGCCAGCCGTGTCCGACCAGTTGGTTGATGCCCTGCAGGAAGTGCAGATCCGCTTCGGCCTTCAGGTCCAAAGGAGTGGCGCGGAATGCGGGGGAATGGAGCCATGTCCAAGTCTCCGACGAAATCACATTCCTGCCGAAAAGATGTCCAGCCGCCGCCGCCCAGCGAACATCGGAAAATTCCCGCCACATCATCAGTGAAGCTTTTCCTTCACCTTCGGGGAGATCCGCATATCGATTGCTGGAAAGTGTAACGGGCGGAAATCCGTAGGTCTGCGAACGAAACAGAGTGTGATGCTGTTGCGCCCAGTCGTGAAGGGGAACGAGAAAGTGCTCATTGGCTAATTCTGTGAGCGTCTTTCCCCAATCATGCCGAACCGAAGCTGTCATCGGCCCGATATCCCCGATCAATGCCGGCAAGTACGGAGTGAGATCGTATCCGCGGCGCGCTCGAAATTGCTGCATCAGATCGCCAGTCCAATTCGAACCGTAGTCCTCCAGGCTGTCGCTGAAAACGGCATAGGGCGGATCGTCGCCAAATGCTTTCAATAACCGGTCTCCCACTGCGTGCAGATGAGTTTCGATTGCGTTCTGATCGTAATGATCCAGCACGAAGCCCTCGGCGCCGACCGCCGGGCGCTTTACGGTCATGCCGGTGCGACTGGAAATAAAGAAGATCACCTGGCTGGCAACGTCGGGCGTAGAGATTTGAAGCCGGCCATTGACGATCTTCGAGACCTGTTTTGCATCTGGCAGCGAAGGTTGGCCAGCGACGACTGGAGCAAGAAAAGCGGCGATCAGATGCTCGCCGGTGTCGATATCCGGTACGGCAACCGAGTTTGTGCCCGGCGGTGCCGAAATGGATTC
This sequence comes from uncultured Acidobacteriaceae bacterium, assembly GCA_963708335.1. Taxonomy (GTDB): domain Bacteria; phylum Acidobacteriota; class Terriglobia; order Terriglobales; family Acidobacteriaceae; genus Sulfotelmatobacter. The sequence goes on from OY970205.1 coordinate 3,065,792, forward strand.
CGCGCGCAACTCTCCAGCGGCTTGCGTAACCGGAATGTGTGGACCTCCAAAAGGCCAACCACTTCCCAATGTGATGTCGACCCGGAGCCCTAGCTTTCTGGCTGTAGTGGCGGCGAAGTGGATTGCGTCGAGGTGATCGTCGGAGAGGAACAGCTGATTGTGGAAACCGGTCTGGGGATCGTCGAGGGCAAGAGGATAGAGGGTCGCGATCTCGACGCCTCCAATGCCCTCGGCCTTCATCTGTTCGAGTTCCCGCTGCAACTCGGGTTTTGCGACCGCCGGTCCAAACCACCACCAGCGCATCATGATTCGGCAGTCGTCCGGAGGATTTGCGAAAGACTTTTCCAGCAGTGCGAGGCCTTGTGGTTGTTGTGCCTGGCTGGCAGGGAGAAAAATAAAATATGCCAGCGACAAGATAAAGAATGCAATTCTCCAGTGCGGTCTGCTATTTCGCATGCATCCAACCTATGTGCATTCTGTTCGCGAGGCAAGCCGCTCGGCGGCTAGTTAACCGCAGCTTGCGCGGTGGAGCGAATGAGTTGCACCGGTCCTAAAAGTCCGGACGGTACTAGTTTGGAATCGGCCCGATAATACTTCGGTGAGGTGAATGTGTAAGTCTTCGTGACGTTGGGCTGACGGTCTCCGATGATTCGGTTCACCCAGGGATTCGTCACTTTGATCTCCAGTTTGTTTGTGCCCGGCTTCAACACGTTTGTGACATCTACGCGATACGGCGGTTTCCAGAGAATCCCTAAAGATGTCCCATTCACCGATACCTCCGCAAGATTTTTGACGTCCCCCAAGTCGATTGATAAACGGGAGTTCTGATTAAACCAATCAGGCGAGGCCTGAATAGTTTTGGTGTAGGTGCCGGTACCAGAAAAATATTTGACGCCCTCGTCGCTACTGTCGCTCCAGGAAGAGAGCTTATCGAGGGTGATGTGCGCCGGCGCTCCCCGATCGGGTTGGAAGCTGAGATCCCATGAACCCTCGACGGTAGCGACCGAATTATCGACAGTCTTGGGCACAGTACGGGATGAAGTCGTAGCAGGTTTACGAAAGACCACGAAGGCCGTGCCCCAGGGATCGAGATGCAAGGGCACGCTCGTTCGCTCATCGTCGATTCGGAAAGATGCAGGCTCGATCAGGCCAGTGTCGGCGTGCCAAAGTTCCGCTTCCTTTCCGGTGATGCGGAACGTGGCATCGAGGTCCAAACTAGCGTCCTGACGGTTGTCGACGTAATAGATATCCGCGTCAGCCAGCTTGCGATGAACGAACAGAGCCTCGGTTTCGCTCGGCGGCTTGTTGTATTCGAAATCAGGGAGGACGCCGATTGCACGCATCGCTTGCGGCGAGAGCAATCCGCTATACACCTTCCCTTTCCCGTAGTCATGTTCATCTGTTCCGGAGCCCCACACGTCATCGACAATGCTCTGAAATTCCTTTGGGTCGTCACTAAGACTGGGAGTATCGGTTGGCTTTGGTCCTACCAGGATCGCGCCCGACTGCACCAAGTCTCGAATTTTTCGCAAGACCGGCAACGACATGTGCTGGCTGTGCGGATCGAGCGCCAGCAATCGATAACGCATCCCGCCCTCGGTTGCCAATTGGCCATCGGTAAATGACAGCTTGTGAATCAGCGCATCTGCGTTGAAGTAGTCGAAGTTGTATCCCTGAGGAATCTCTGGACCTTTCTTTCCGAACAAGGCCGTGAGATTGGAGTCTTCGCCGTAGAAGTAAGCGACGTCGGCGGCGAAGTGGCCTTGCTGCAGCAGAAAACAACTGCGGGCCAGATAGCTTATCCAGGGCGCGGCCTGTTCCGCCCAAGTTTCATTCCGGGTGAACCATTGTCCGAAGGGACCGAGTGCAAGCCCTGGTTTCTTATCAAGCAGCGGCTGGTGGACCGAGGTATGAATGACGAATCGATTCAAGCCCATCGCCATTTCCTTGTCGGCGGTAGGCTTGAGAGTTGCGGGCGACCACGCCCACGCACCCGAAGACGCGGTCATTGACTCGGCTGCGACCACATTCTGCCCATAGATATGAGCCACCGAGGCGGACTCGCGAATGTCTGCGTTGTAGCCGGGCAGGTCTTTGTTGACGCCAGGTCTCTGGGTCCACATGGCTGACATGGGAACATCGTTACTGCGCTTCACCTCCATGCCATCGCCGATGAATGCACGACCCTCTTCGTGAGACTCGCCGTAGTGACCCATTCCGCGTGCGTGCAAGATGGCGGTGATCTGGTCATAGTGATACTCGGCGAGAAGATCGCCGAGCGTTTTGCGATAGTCCCAGAGAAACCGCTCGCTAGCCTCGGAGCTCTCGATGACCCGGCCAGTAAGGACCGGCAGCCAGGGACGTGGATCGTAGCCGCGGCGCTTGGTGAACTCGGCAACCATGTCGTCGGTCCAGTTGGCCGTGCCGGCTTCCCAACTATCGTTAATAACGTATTTCAAACCTCGCTTGCCCATGAGCGGACCCACGGCGCTCTTGTAATTGTCGAGGTAGGTATTCATGTACTCGTTGACATCTTCGCGACTGAGCTTGTCGACTTCGAGCCCAGTGCCTTCTGGAGATGCAGGATGGTTGGTTACGCCCGTGAGCGAATAACCAAAGCGCAGCACGACCCAATGGCCCGCCGGCGGGGTCCAATCCAGCGTGCCATCGGCGCGCATCCTGGAAGTCAGATCGACGACGTCATCCTTACGAATCGCATCCGACGCTGCTACTGGCGGCGTTGGATAGGGATCAAAACTCTGCAAGTTGGCGAAGCCGGCCTTCTCTTCAAAGCGGCTGACGCGCGGGCCAGGGTGCAGGACTAATTCCGATATTTCAAAATTGGGATTGGGCTTCATCCGGCTGAAATCGCCGAAAGGATTCTCCACATCAAAAGTCAGGCCGCTGAAACCCGACGGCGGCTTGTCGGTGAAGGCCACGCGAAAGAACCGGGCAGAAGTGGCGGGAAAAGCGATGGTGTGTTCCTCTCCACCGTCATTGGGAATGTCGACCAGCTTGCGAAAAGTCTGACCATCATCGCTTGCTTCGACGTCGGCAATGGAGGGAGATGCTCCGAACATGTTGGCCGCAGCGGCGCCGCGATCGTTCAACACCAGAGTGACGGCGCGCATGGTTTGCGGAGTCGAAAATTCATATTGAACCCATGCTTGCTGGCCAGCAGCGGCTTTGGGTAACTGCGTTGTCTTTACCAGATCCCCGTCGGTCAGTATTGCTAAATCAAGCGTGCCGCTGCTGGCGGTGATTTTTGGTTGCAGCGATGATACTGAAACGTCACTCGCGGGCGTGCGATAAGCGATCACCGCAGTGTCCGCATAAAAGGATAGTGGCGGAGCCGGTTTTTGACCTCCAATCATCGCCAAAAAGTCGAAGATCGGAATGTTCTGAAAGGGACCGCTTACGGTGGGCGGATGGGGTAGCACGTCCGCGAAAGGCTTACCGCCATCCACGCTGGTTTCGCTCCACACAACTTTCTTCATTCCCTGGCTGGGCTTGACCCAGGGACCACCCGACTCGCTCCAGCCCGGGGAGCCGGCAATCGCCTCTTCCAAACCGAGTTGATCGGCAAGCTTCGTAGTGAACAGGAATGCGTCTTTCCACTCAGGTGTCATGTAGACCAGGCGTTTGTCGACAAGTTGGGGAGTGCCGAGGGAGGCGTCGAAGTTCTGGAAGCCGCCAAGACCGATGCGGTTCATCCATTCCAAATCGAGCTTGATGCCTTCTTTGGTGATGTTGCCATTCATCCAATGCCACCACACGCGTGGCTTGGCGGAATTCGGAGGCGTCTTGAAGCCGTTTTCCAGCGAGGAACTTTGAGCAAAGATCGAAACGGCCAAGCCAGCACAGAATAGAAAAAAAGCTAGCTTTCGAATGATTGCGGCGATGTTTTGGCTCACGACATTCCTCCGTTTCGATCTATTGCCGGCCCGGCCTCGAAGTCGCGGGTGCGAGCGATTATGACAGCGAATTACTTTTGGCGATCTTGCCGAGCACGGTGGCGCTGGGCTTGATGGTGCGCTTTTGGGTCTCGTGATCGACCGCGATCAAGCCAAATTTCGGGCCGTAGCCAAAGATCCACTCGAAGTTGTCGAGCAACGACCAGTGAATGTATCCGCGAACATCGACACCGTCATCAAGGCAGCGTTTCAAACCGGCAAGCGCACGCTGGATGTACTCCACTCTCCGAGAATCGTTCTCGGTGGCAATGCCGTTTTCGGTAATAATGATGGGCACGCCCGCTTGCTGGCTGGCATAGCGAACCGTGTGCTCGAGCGCTTCCGGATAAAACTCATCGCCCGTCTGGGTGAGCTCGGCATTTTCCGGGGGTCGAAGCGTATGCGCGCCAATCCGCTTGCGGGTGTAGGTTTGGACGCCGAGGAAATCGTCTTGCCTGGCGAGCCTTAACCAAGGCCCGTAAACCTCTGCTTGTTTCTCGGCGACGCGGCTATCCGAGCCGATAGGCTGGTCGTCTTCCATCGCCAGAGTGAAGCCGACGGGAAGAGTCGGCTTGATGGATTTCATTGCAGACTTTGCTTTACCGTGCGCGGTCATCATGCTCTCGCGCGTTTTTTGCGCGTCGCCAATCAAGAAACCGCTGAACAACGGGGTGTTGAGTTGCTGGCGCAATTTTGATTTATCAGAAACTAATTTCTCCGCAAGACTGGAATCGGGCGACGCGCCGGGTGCTGCGATCCACCGAAAGAGGTAAAGAAGGTCTGGCTCGTTGAAAGTGGCTGCGTAGGAAATCAGATCGCCCAGATGGGCAGTTGCCTTCTCGCAGTAGCGTGCAAACAGGTCAGGAGAGTCCGCGCTCTCCCATGCCCCTTGAAAGGCGAACCAGCGTGGCAGGGTAAAATGCGAATAAGTCACCAGAGGCGTCAAGCCGCGCCGATGGCAGGCTTCGAGCATGCGGCGGTAGTGCTCCAACTCGGCGCGCGAAAAAAATCCCTTTTCCGGCTCGATGCGCGCCCACTCGATGGAGAAACGGTATGCATTTAAACCCAGATCGGCCAGCATGTTGATGTCTTGTTCATACAGGTGATAGTGATCGCAGGCATCCCCGGAAGGCTCTTTGTACATGCTGTTGGGCTGGTGCTCCACTAGCCAGGTATCGCTGTTTACGTTGTTCCCTTCGACCTGGTGGGCCGCAGTGGCAGCTCCCCATAAAAACTTGGGCGGGAAGTTACTGCTAGACGGTTTGTTTAAGCCTTGCGTAAAAATATTGGGCGCATCCGCGGCCAACAGGCGATTGCACGCGGCGACGCCGAGCGCGAATTTGCCGGCCTTCTCGATTAATTCTCTACGATTTATATTCACGGATTCGCTCGAACTGCAGCCATTCTTGCTCACTTCACTTCATAGGTGTAGGAACCGGACCCAACTTCGATCACGTACGATCCGTTTTCCGCCTGCGCATTGATGGCGTTTCCACCCTCGGTGACGTGTGCGCCCGCGGTCGCTGGCAAAAAGATCCGCGCCGAAGTATTCGCTGGAATCGTGACGCTGAGCGAAAACGGGCCACCAGGAGTTCCTTTCCAATCGCTGACGATCTTGCCGTAAATCGATTGATATTCGGCTCGTGCCGAGGGCATGCGTGCGTCGAGATGCGGATGAATGACGATTTCCTTGAATCCCGGAGAATCGGGTGTGGTATCGATGCCCGCCGCGTAACGATAAACCCATGCAATGACCGAGCCGAACGCATAGTGATTGTAAGAGTTCATTGAGGGATCGCCGGTGTCGCCATTCCAGCGCTCCCACCAGGTCGTCGCGCCCTTGGAAAGCATGTATCCCCAGGAGGGATAAGTATCGTTCAGCAAGAGGCGATAGGCGACGTCGCTGCGCCCGTGATCGGCCAGGGTAAAGAGCAAGAAGGGTGTTCCCAGGAATCCTGTCGAAAGGTGCCAGTTGCGGGCTTCGATATCCTTCACAAGTTTGTCGACCAGCAGAGGCTCGAGAGAAGTGGGAGCCATGCCGGTGTAGAGCGCGACCACGTAAGAGGTTTGCGTTCCGGTGCCGACCGTGCCGTCGGCCTTGATGTAGGCTTTCTGAAACGCTGCGCGAATGTTTTGCACGAGATCGTCATAGCGCCTCGCGTCGTCTTCTTTGCCGATTGCCCGCGCCATCTGCGACATCTGATTGGCGATCAGGGACCAATAGGCGGTCGCGAGAAGATCCTTATTCGTATTTTCATCCGGGGCGAGCCAATCGGCAAAGTTTGGGCCAACTCCTTTACTTCGCAGGAAATCCGGATTGCGACTTTGGATGAACTCCATCCAGCGCTGCATCGCGTCCCAGTTTTGTTCGACGACAGCCTGATCGCCGTACTGCAACCACGTCGTCCACGGGACAATTACTCCCGCGTCGCCCCAGCCTGGAGCGCCCACCATGCCCTCATTCCACGCCGATGTGCCTTCTGTGCCTCCGCCACCGAATGGAAGAGTGTTGGGCGAAACGTTGGTAAATGCACCCTGGCTAGTTTGAGCGTCGACGATATCCTGAATGAATTTTTGGGAAAATGCAACGATGTCGAAGTTATAACTTCCCGTTCGCCAGAAAACGCCGGCATCTCCCATCCACCCCAGACGTTCGTCCCGCTGCGGGCAGTCTGTGGGAATACTCAAGAAATTGCCGCGCTGACCCCAAATGCCAATCGACCACATTCGATTGACCAGGTCGCTGGAGGTCGTCAGCTTGGCGACGGGGTCGCCGCTCACGCTGCTGACGACGTCTCCTCGGACCGCGTCGAGCGGCGGAGGTCCTGGATAGCCCGTCATCTCAACGTAGCGAAAACCATGAAAAGTGAAATGGGGCGAGAAGGTTTCTTCGTCGCCACCGCGCAGAGTGTAGTCGTCGGTGGCGTCGGCATTGCGCAGATTTGCCGTGTAGATGGTCCCGTCTGGATTCAGAATTTCAGCGAAACGGAGCCTGATCTTTGTGCCCGCGGCGCCTTTCACTTTCAGGTTTGCCCATCCAACCATGTTCTGGCCCATGTCGAAGATGTAGGCTCCATTTGCGAGGGGCGTCACTTTTTTGGGCGTCAAGGTGGCAATTACCTGAGCGGGTGAGTCGATCTGGCTGGATAGAGCAATGCTCGGCGCATCTCCAACCACGGCTGGCGCCCACTTCGAATCGTCGAAGCCGGGCTTCTCCCAGCCTGCCTCTTCCAGGCGCGCGTCATAATCCTCTCCGCCGTAAATATCGGAGCGAAGAATTGGCGACTCCGCCGTTTTCCACGACTCGTCGGTGATGACCGTTTCATGGCCGCCGTCGGCATAGTCGATTTCCAGCTGCGCCACAAAACGGTCGGGAGGAGAAAAAAAATGCATTCCGACCCAAGTCAGGCCGCTGCCATACCACCCGTCACCGAGCAGAGCGCCGATGACGTTGTTGCCGTTCACCAATAAGCTGGTCACATCGTAGGCCTGATAAAGAACGCGCTTGCGATAGTCGGTGAAACCAGCCGTGAGGACATCGCGGCCAACTCGATTGCCGTTCAGGAATACGCGATAGCTGCCCAGCGCAGTCACGTAGAGTCTTGCGCTTTGTACGTTCCTGGAAAGCGCGACCGATCGTCGCAAGTAGGCTGCCGGTTGAGGAAGTTGTCCGGGATCTCCCAGCCGTTTGTCAGTCAAGTCCGCGACGACTTGAGCAGACTGCCAATGCGAGGCGTTGTCAGAACTGGTTTTCCAATCGGCATTCGTGGGGATGCGGAGTGGATCGCCCTTCGAGCGCGTGATCTTGATTAAGGCCGCCAGTGCGGCTGTAGAAGTTTTCGCGCTCGCATTCGGTCCGAATTCTGGAGGGGCCGGAGCCGTTACGGTGATTTCAATCAAGTTCTTACCAGCGACCATTTGGTCACTGATATCTTTTCGGTCGAACGTAGTCCATCTGTTCTTGGCATCGACCGTATGACCGTTTACCTTGGCCACGTAATCTCCGCGAGTGGCCAGAAAAAGGACGCTCCGTGTTGCGTTTTTGGGAAGATTGACAGTCACTCGAAAGGTGGCCGCGGTTTTCGGGACAACCGCGAGTGCATCCTGGCCGGGCAACCAAATCCAGCGTATGCCCTGGCGGTCGGCTTCATCTTCGGGATTCTTCCAGCGAATCCATTTTGCTTTCCAATCCGTGGCGTGGAGGAGGCCCATCTCCCACCAGGATTCATCGGCCGACTCGGAAACTTGTCCTGCCGCGTCCCAGATTCGAACCTTCCAGAAATATCTTTTTCGCGATTCCAGTGCGGGGCCATGATACGCAATTCCAACCGACTCGGAGGAATCCACCTTGCCGCTGTCCCAAAAGTCGGCTTTGCCATTGCGCAAGTTTTCGTCACTGCTCGCTACCAGGAGTTCATAGGCGACCTGTTTCCAGTTACGGTCCGAATTGTCGCTCTGCCATGACAGATGAGGAGTAGCCATTTCGATGCCCAGGGGGTTTTCCAGGTATTCACAACGCAGGTGGACGGGCGTGGCCGAAGCGATCGAGCCGAAAACCGCAATTGCGATGAACACACTGAGTAGACTAAGACGCTTCACCTGATCCTCCTGGAGCGAGAACTGGCTGAGTGCACGGTTTGTTCGGCGAATGGTTTCGTTCCATGTTCCCGCGACGAGATTATGCCAAGTAGATGGCCTGATACGGCAGACGGCGGGCATGGTTTCATTTGTACGCGTCAGCGTCAACCTTCGATTCCCGAATAACAAGCGTTTCGCTATGTGAAAGAAGACAGCGCGCATCAAGGCGCAGATGGAAAGCCGAGAGATTTGGGGGCTCGACATGTGGATACCAGCATAAAAGAGCTTGGAAGAGCAAATCATGCCGATCGAGGTCCTTCCGACTGCATTTCGCAGTGCGGAATGCGAAATCGAGAGCCAATTCGCAGGAAAACCGGAGAGCGTTGCACCTCAACACACCCGGACACATTCCATTCCCAGCAGCGCGCCCAACTTTTTCAGTTTGCCTGAGACCCGACCTAAACCGACAGCGCAATGGTGTGCTGGCCCATGAGCGCTCCAGTCGTTTAGGAAGTTCCGTGCGCCAATTGAAAAACGGTAGCGGCTATTGGTGTTTCCGATTTCGAGGATTGGACCGGGAACCGACTCTCCCTCGGCGACTAACAACTTGAGCTTCCCATCCGCGGTTTGGACGACAGAAAGCAGCGTTACCGGCCCATGCTTGACCGACATTTCTACCGACAGCCCATGCCCAACCTTTCCGTGGTAGACCTGCAAGGGGCGAACCTTTATTTTTCCTTCCGCAATGCCGATATGGCCCGGACCGTCATGGCCCATCAACACCACGTCATCGTTGTAATCGACGGCATAGTGTTCGGTGAAGGAGCCGCCCGCGCCGAGAGAGTCCAAGATCTTCATGGCTTGCGCATTCTTGATCTCATACTCCCCCGCGACGGGAATTCCTCGCGCTGTCAGCAAACTCGTTCCGAGAATGATGGAGCTGATCGCGTCTTCGTTTTCGGGGCATCCCACGCCCTTATGGTAGTAAGCCAGCGAGCCGAGACGGTGAACTTCGACGAGTTGGTCAAGCGCAACGGATGTTCGCGCGGCGCGCTCCAGTTCTTCCGCAGAGCAATCCGGTTGGACATCGAACGCTGACTTGAATTCGCTCACCCTCCCGTTTATATCTTCCTCGAGAACCTGGCGCCGCAAGGCTGCAAGTTCTTCGACTTCGAGAATTTCAACGTGTCCCCCGAAATAAGCGCATTGCTGGGTGAGATCTGAATAGATGTCGAGCATTCCACCATAGTAATTGCCCATTACACCGAGGCGATTGTGTTCCATAATGTGGGCAACGCGGAGAGCATCGATCCACTCGCCAATTTCGTTCCAGGCAATGGGATCGTTTTCCAACATGCCGCTCACTTGGAAGAACGGAATCCGGCAACGATTGAACACGTTTGCGATCTCGGGAAGCGGGCAGGCCTGACAATACGCGAGCCACTCGCCGGTCATGCTGGTGCGGTCGCCTATTCTATTGAATTGGTCATAGTCAATCGCGGGAGCGGGCGAGAGATTCAGAACGATCACGGGAACCTTCGCCCGGCGCACCGCGGGAAGCACCGTCGAGGAAAGCGCGTAGGTCGTGACATACAAGAAGATGAGATCGACATCCGCTCGTCGGAGTTCGTGCCCGGCCGCAACAGACTTCTCGGGAGTATCGATGAGCCCCAAGTTGACGACGAGCGCTCCAGATTCCTGGAGCTTTTGGCCGACTCGCTCGACGAATCCGGCTACGCGATCCCGAAGTCCGGGAAACTGTGGCCAATAGCTGTCCAAGCCAATACCGAAAAGCCCAACCTTCAGGGGATGATCCGTGGCTTCCATGAATACTCTCCGATTTCTGCACAATGCTTCCGAGAATAGCTGGCAAGCATAGCCGCTGTTGATTCGAGCCACAAGGGCTCAAGAGCAAGCGGGGACACGTTCTGCAATGCAGAACGTCGAGTCTTGGACAAGCATTAATTGACGATTGAGCGTTAGAGTGCGACGATTCGACGCGCAACATGCCATATGGGGCGATTCGTTAATCGAGTTGGCGAGGGCAGGATGAAAAATAGATTACGGCGACGGATACCGGCAGTACTGGCGATGATTATCTTTTGTTCGTGGGTTTGTTCTGCTCAGGATCCAGTGGCGAAAATAACGGTGCACTGGGACAAGGTCTTTCGGGTCTCCCAGACCACTCCGACCCTACAGGTGGTGGTGAATCCTCCTCTGCAGCGCGGTACGCCCGTACACGACAACGCATTCAAGTCTCTCCGCGATCTGGGCGCGGACTATGTGCGTTACGTGCCGTGGCTGCCGTATCCGAAGCTTGGAGTCGCCGAACTGGAGCCGCCACAAGATGGAAAGACCTATTGGGATTTTTCTGTCATCGATCCTATGACCATTGACTTCCTCAATGCCACCAAGGGGCACCCGGTCATTCTCAACTTCAGCACGATTCCGCAGTGGATGTACAAGACGGAAAAACCGGTAACGTATCCCGCTGATCCTGGTCAGGTCACATGGACCTACGAGCAGGGGACCGAACTGCGCGATCCCAGCATGAAGGAGGTGGCCGACTACTATGCTCGGCTGATTTCCTGGTACACGCAGGGCGGCTTCACGGATGAGTTCGGCAAACGCCACGAATCGGGATATCACTTTCCGATCTCTCATTGGGAGGTGCTGAATGAGGTGGACTTCGAGCACCACTTCGATCCCGAGACCTACACGCGCCTCTACGACGCAGTCGTTACCGCGATGAAGAACGTTCAGCCTGAGATGAAGTTTGTTGGGCTGGCGCTGGCAATTCCGATTGATCCGCACTTTTTCGAATACTTCCTTGACCATAAGAATCATCAGGCGGGCGTGCCACTGGACTTTATCTCGTACCACTTCTATGCGGTTCCAAGCGCTGACCAGACTCTGGAGATCGAACAGTTTACCTATTTTGATCAGGCGGACGGATTTCTGAAAACCGTTCGCTATATTGACTCGATTCGCAAACGGCTCTCGCCCGGAACGAAAACAACTATCGACGAACTGGGTGTAATTTCGGCCGACGATACGGTTCAAGACCAACCCGGCCATGTGGCCAAACCAATCGAAAACTCATACTGGAACCTGGCTGGCGCGATGTATGCCTACATCTTCGGAGAGTTGACCAAGATCGGAATCGATGTGGCGGGAGAATCGCAGCTTGTAGGATTTCCGACGCAATACCCCAGCGTCTCCATGGTGGATTGGAACAATGGAAAGCCGAATGCGCGCTATTGGGTGCTCAAGCTGCTGCATGACAACTTCGGTGCCGGGGATAAATTGGTGGAGACGGACGCCGCCACACCGGTGAACCCTTACGTGTACACGCTCGCCTTCACGACCCGCGATGGCAGGAAGCGAGTGTTGCTGGTTAATAAACGAAATCGTTCGATGGAAGTGGAGATCGCAGGCGCGAGCGGTGGACAAATAGACTACGTCGATCAAACGACCGGATTCGATCCTCCCGGGACCGCGAAACTGGCCGGGGATGGCCTAAAGCTGGCTGGATTCTCGGTCGCGGTAGTGACACTCCCCTAGCGAGATGCGGTGCGGCAGTTATTGCGAATTGGGGTCAACCTGCTGCTTGGTTACTTCGCGGGGCGAAAATGCGGGCTCGACTTCCTTTTGCTGGTTGATCTGATGTCGCAAGCGATTGAATTCAGCCAGCGCTTTCTGCTGCTCTGGAGTATTACCGAGGATCCGCTGCACCTGCGCAAGCCGAAACCATGCGACTTCATCGTCGGGACTAAGGGCGATAGCTTTCTGCAGATGAACCAACGCGACTCGAGGATTCTTGAGCGAGATCAAGACCGACGCCAGCCCCGTCTGAGCTTCCTCGAAATCCGGATAATACTTCAACGCCTGTTCAAAGGATTTCTGTGACTGCTCGAAACGGCCTGCCTGGCGATAGATCCGGGGATGTCTTATCATGCGCATCGCAGAGCTGTGTTCTCGGATCTCGAAATGGAAGCCAGGCCATCGTTGGGATAGTAATGATCGACCGTGGTAGGGGTCACGAGCTTGTGTTCCACGAAGACGGCTGGAGGGACAGGCCGTTGGTTCAGGATATCGAGGCTGACGCGAATGATGTTTTCACCATATCGCTCAGGAAAGAAGGCGATGGATCCGGCGAGGCGCGTCTTGGGTTCGCGCAGTTCCGCTCGTCCCTCGGGCGACGCGTTTTGCCCCATGACGACGCAGTTTTCGGTCCGACCTGCCTCTTGAAAAGCGCGCAGCGCTCCCAGCGCACTGGGATCATTGATTCCGCCGACCACCACGTGTTTGGCATGAGAGGATCGCAGATGCTTCCTCACAGCCTCAAAACTGGGGCCGAGTTCGCCATCACCGTCCAGATACGTAACGCGGCAATGCGCTGCGCTCGGAAGCACGAGATTGATGCCCACGAGCAGTCCCGAGAGGCGCATACGCGGGAGGTTCCCGGCGCGCTTCAGCTCAAGCAGAATGATTTCGTCCACCTCCGCCTGCCAATGTTCTTTGACCCAACGGCCCAAGTATCGACCGCCGATTAGTCCAGCTTCGTAGTTATTGGCGCCATAATAAGTCGCACCTGGGTGAGGAATATCGATCGCAATCATGGGGATGTTGGCTTCCCGATATTTCGCAGCCACGATCGGCGCCACTTCCTCATCAGTTTGAAACTCTATTGCGAGATCAACCTTTTCCCGCACCAGCAAGTCGGCGCTGCGTTGGGCGATCTTGGCGCTGTACCGGTTGTCGACACAAATCAATTCGATCCCCTCGGCCACAGCCGCACGCTGCAGCCCCTCTGAAACCTCTCGAGAAAACTGGTAGTCCGTGCCTTGAGCTGCATACCCTAACCGGTAGAGTCTTTGCTTCCAAGGACGAACTCGCGACTGATAGAGGTTCTGTCCCAACTTGTCGACCATTCCGCACTTCTCGAGGGTATAGAGGAGGCGGAAGACCATCGTCTTCGGCAGGCCGCAGCGCGCAGCAATCTCTTTCAGCGGCAGAGCCTCACCGGACGAACGGAAAGCGCCCAATAATTGAGAGGAGTGAACGATCGACTTGACCAGATAACGGTCCCGGGAAGGAGCATTGGGGCTCATAGGATATGCATAATACCTGTTTTTTGCATTTTGCAAAGCAAAATTTATGATGCAGGCTACAAAGGGATTTGTTCCGGGGTGGGTCTGCATGATTACCTGGTTAAAATGGCCGCAACTAAAGAGGAATTGGCCAGTGACCGGGAGAAGCGTGACTATGAATCGGCTTCAAGATGCGGATGACAAGAGCGCTAAATCGCGCGTCAGTAGTAAAAATAAGACCGATTTTATGGCCCTTTTCCTCGTGCAACGTTTAGCAGTTGTTGCCTTCCGATGGGAGACAAGATTCTGCATCGCAGAATTGCTGCCTCAATAGACGTTAGAATGTGGACGAACGCTATTGATTCGGAGCTCGCAATGTCTCGGCGTCAGACTCGTTTGACGGCTACGATAACGGCGATCACCTGTTCTGCATTGCGAAACAATAAATTCTCCAGAAGAAATGCGTGACGTTCGCCAGTGTGGAATGTACCCTTCGAATCCTGAGAAAGAGGTCCAGCATGGACGCGCCGAACAGTAAAAAGATTTTTAATGCGCTCGAGTCCTTCCGAATCGAGTTGCCGTCCTGGGGCTTCGCCAACACCGGTACCCGATTCGGCAAATTTATCCAGCCAGCCGCGGCGACTACCACCGAAGAGAAGTTCAGCGATGCGGGTCAGGTGCATCTTTTCACCGGAGTCTGTCCGACCGTGGCCTTACATGTTCTCTGGGATTGCCCGGATGGAGTGCGCAGCACGGACGAGATCAGGAAATTTTCCGCCCGCTACGGAGTGTTGCCAGGGGCGATCAATCCCAATCTTTTCCAGGATCAGGAATATAAGTTCGGCTCCTTCGGCAATCCTGATGCTGCGGTGCGGCAACGTGCCTTAGAGCACACCAAAGACAGCATCGAGATTGCCCGACGTCTTCATAGCAGAGACATTTCTATGTGGTTCGCGGATGGTTCCAACTATCCAGGCACGGCCAATATTCGGCGACGCAAGCAGTGGTTCACCGAAGCGTTGAAAGAATCTCATGATGCCTTGTCTTCGGGCCAGCGCTTGCTGGTGGAGTACAAGCCCTTCGAACCGGCCTTTTACCATACCGATATTGCCGACTGGGGCATGTCTTTTCTCCTATCCCGAGCTGCCGGTCCGCAAGCGAAAGTTTTAGTCGATACAGGCCATCATTATGCTGCCCAGAACATCGAACAGATCGTAGCGTGGTTGCTCGCCGAAGACATGCTGGGAGGTTTTCACTTTAACGATCGCCGCTACGCGGATGACGACTTGACTCTCGGCTCTATCGATCCCTATCAGGTTTTCCGGATATTTCACGAGATTCTCTACTTCGAGTGGGAGAGCGGCAAGCAGGCTGATATCGCCTACATGGTCGACCAAAGCCATAACCTTAAGGGAAAAATTGAGGAGGCGATCCAAACGGTTACCATGGCACAGCAGCTATTTGCAAAAGCTGCACTGGTGGATTACGAAGCGCTTTCGCAAGCACAGAGTCAATGTGAGCTGGTCGCCGCCGAATCGCTGTTACAGGATGCCTTCAACACGGATGTTCGTCCAGTAATTCAGGAGTGGCGCGACTCCAAGGGGCTGCCTCGCGATCCGTTGAAAGCGTTCCAGGAGAGTGGCTATATGCAGCGAATCTCGAAAGAGCGAGCGGCGAGAAACTCACAGAGTATTACTTCCTACGCGTGAAGCTCGTGACGATAGAGTCTATTTCGACGCGGCCCCGGGGCGATCTTCACTGCGGTGATTAGCTCAGGAAATCGGCAACGCGCAGTGTCATTCTTATGAGCCAATCACGGCACAAGCCTTACCTGGCATTTGATTTTGGCGCCCAAAGCGGACGGGCGGTTCTTGGGTATCTGCAAGCAGGAATACTTACGACCGAGGAGGTGCACCGTTTCGACAACGAACCAGTGCAGTATGGCGGATCACACCATTGGGATCTGCCCAGACTCTGGTTCGAGGTGAGAAAGACTTTCTCCAAGCTGGGCGAGGCGGAACTGTCGGGCATTGGAGTGGACGCGTGGGGCGTCGACTATGCGTTGTTGGGAGAGCGCGGCGAGTTGCTGCAGAATCCATACCATTATCGGGACCGCAGAACCGAAGGGATCGTGGAAGAGGTGCTCAGCCGGATCGACAAAGAAGAGATTTACAAAACGACTGGCATCCAGTTCATGCCCATCAATACGCTATATCAGTTGGTGGCGGCTCGAAAGGAAACACCTCAACTTCTTGCCGCGGCGAAATATCTGCTCACGATCCCAGATTTGTTTAATTACTGGCTTACGGGAAGAGCAGTGTGCGAATTCACCAATGCGAGCACGACTCAGATGGTGGATCTTCTAAAGCGCACGTGGGCCGTCGAGCTGATGCAGCGCCTGAATTTACCGGCACAGTTGCCAGCGCCTATTGTCGAACCAGGGTCAATCCTTGGGGCGCTCTTGCCCGGTATTGCAGGCCAGTCCTCTCTTTCTGGAACCGCGGTAATCGCTCCCGCGTGTCACGATACGGGCTCCGCTGTAGCAGCAGTTTCCGCTCGCGACGGCACCGCCTTTCTCAGTTCCGGAACGTGGTCGCTGCTGGGGACAGAACTGGATTGTCCGGTGCTCA
This sequence comes from uncultured Acidobacteriaceae bacterium, assembly GCA_963708335.1. Taxonomy (GTDB): domain Bacteria; phylum Acidobacteriota; class Terriglobia; order Terriglobales; family Acidobacteriaceae; genus Sulfotelmatobacter. The sequence goes on from OY970205.1 coordinate 3,082,046, forward strand.
CCCGTGATGCGCTGCGAATGAACTTTACCAACGAAGGCGGCGTGAACGGGACGACGAGATTTCTGAAGAACGTCATGGGGTTGTGGATGCTGCAAGGCTGCCGTGATTCGTGGACGGTCAAAGGACAATGTTACGACTACCGCGAGTTGATCGAGTTGGCGGTTCGCGAGCCTGCTTTTCGACATCTGGTGGATCCGGATGACGAGTCTTTCCTCCGCCCACCGGATATGCTTACGGCGATTCAGCAGTTTTGCGCCCGTACTCACCAGTCTTCTCCCGAAGGACCAGGCGCCTATGTGCGAGCGGTTCTGGAGAGCCTCGCCTTCAAGTACCGCTGTGTGCTTCGGAATTTGGAGCAGGTAAGCGGAAAGCATATCGAGCAGATTCGAATCATCGGAGGTGGATCGAAGAATCGCGTTCTAAACCAGTTTACGGCGGATGCCACCGGTAGAAGAGTTTTGGCTGGACCAGCCGAAGCCACTGCGCTCGGCAATGTCGCAGTACAGATTTTAGCGACTGGAGGCGCGGCCTCACTGAAAGAAGTGCGCGAAATTGTCGATCGATCTTTCCTAACCGAAATTTTCGACCCCCTTGAAACGGACAAGTGGGATCAGCACGCGGAGAGATTTGAGCAATATTGCGGGAGCATTTATGCCTGAAATCAAAGAGACGACTCACCTGAAGGATTTGTGGAACGAAGCGGAAACCCAGAAGATGGCCGGCAATCAGCTGGCGCTGTTGCGTTATCGGTCGAACCTGCTGGGCGCCGATTTGCGCATCACCAATTTCGGTGGCGGAAATACGAGCTCCAAGATGGAATTGCCAGACCCGTTTACTGGCCAGCCCGTCCGCGTGCTGGCGGTCAAAGGTAGCGGGGGGGATCTCGGCTCCATCACCGAGAGCGGATTTGCCTTGCTGTACCTGGATCGTCTCGAACAATTGAAGGAGCTATACCGGGGCGAGCAGTACGAAGATGAAATGGTTCGTTATTATCCGCTTTCCGCATTTGGAGAGAATCGCGTGGCGGCATCCATTGATACTCCGCTGCACGCGTTCCTACCCTTTTCCCATGTTGACCACTTACACCCGGACTGGGCGACTGCGTTGGCGGCAAGCGCCAACGGCAAGCGCAAGCTGGATGAGTTCAACAAAGAGTTTGGCCGCAAGATTGTTTGGCTGCCGTGGCAGCGGCCGGGCTTTGAACTCGCGCTCATGCTCGAGCGCGGTGTTAGAGAGAATCCTGGCGCGGAAGGCCTGATTCTCGGCGGTCACGGATTATTCACGTGGGGAAACACGCAACGCGATTGCTACCTGAACAGCATTCACACCATCGACCAGATGGGCGACTTCATTCTGAGGTATCAATCGAAAAAGAGTTCGGTATTTGGCGGGATTGAGAAAGGGCCTGCGGAGAATCGCAAGAGCATCGCAACCCAAATCCTGCCCGCGCTCCGGGGAGTGGTCTCCTCGAATCGTCGCGTCATCGCGCACTACGCGGACAGTGAAGACGCTTTGAACTTCGCCGGATCGAAGTGGGCGAGGGAACTGGGGGCGCTTGGCACCAGCTGTCCTGACCATTTTCTGCGAACCAGAGTGTGTCCTCTGTTTCTTCCCTGGGATTCTGCGAAAGAAAATGTGGAAGTTTTAAAGGGGCGGATCCAGTCCCAGGCGGTCGAGTATCGGGCTGCCTACAAGAAATATTATGACGAATCGGCAACCAGTGATTCGCCCAAGCTGCGAGATTCCAATCCCTCGGTCGTTATCGTTCCGGGGTTGGGGCTGTTCGGCTTCGGCAAAAATAAAAAAGAGGCGCGAATCACGACTGAATTTTTTATCAACGCGATTCATGTGATGGCTGGGGCCAACGCGTTGGAAGATGGAGACGTCTCGCATCCTCTGCCACAGGCCCGTCATGCCGAGCAGTCGCAGCAGTTCACCCAGTTTCACAACTACGTTGCGCTGCCCAGATCGGAGGCCTTCCGCATCGAGTATTGGGCGCTGGAAGAAGCCAAGCTCCAACGTATGCCTGCCGAGTCAGAATTCAGCCGCAAGATTACGCTCGTTATTGGAGGGGCCAGCGGGATCGGCCGCGAAGTTGCTTTGCTGCTTGCGCGCAAGGGCGCTCACATTGTCGTAGCAGATTTTGACCAGCAAGGAGCGAAGAAGGTCGCCGAAGAGGCTGGCTCGGTTTCGTCGCACGAGTTTGTCGCGCACGCCGAGGTAGATCTCAGTTCTTCAGCATCCCTTGCGGAGGTGGCAAATTTCACGGTTTCTCAATTTGGCGGCATCGATATCATCGTTAACACTGCGGCAATTTATCCCGTCCCGAGCGCGGACGGCGAACTCACCGACGCGCAATGGGCGCAAACCTTCCTGGTCAATGTCACGGGCAATTATTATCTTGCTCGCCAGACCGAATGGGTTTTCAAAGATCAGGGACTGCCCGCCGCCATGGTGCTCACCACTTCCGCTAACGCGGTCGTTCCCAAGAAGGGCAGTGAGGCTTACGACACCAGCAAGGCCGCTCTCAACCATTTGATTCGCGAGCTGTCGATCAAGCTGGGCCCTACGGTGCGAGTGAACGGAATCGCCCCCGCGACTGTTGTGGCGGGTTCCACAATGTTCCCTCGTGATCGCGTCATGCAATCGTTACGGAAATACAAGATCGCCTTTTCGGAATCTGATGCGACAGAAGAACTGCGCGGCAAACTGGCCGAGTTTTATGCACAACGGACGTTAACCAAGCGGCCCATTCTGCCGCAGGATTGCGCGGCTGCGATCGTGTGGTTGGCGGGCGAACAGAGCGCAAAGACTACCGGACACGTCATTCCCGTGGACGGCGGCCTCTCTGAGGCCTTTTTGCGTTAGGGAGCGAAAGATGCAGCGTATCTGTTTTGTGTTGCAGGTCAAGTCCGAACGGCTAGAAGAATACAAAGCGCGCCACCGCACTGTGTGGCCGGAGATGCAGGCCGCGTTGCGTGAAACGGGATGGGAGAACTATTCGCTGTTCCTGCGAGAGGATGGTCTTCTCGTCGGCTATCTGGAGACAGAAGATTTTGAACGGGCTCGCGCGGGAATGGCGAAGCGAGAGGTCAATGAACGCTGGCAGCGAGAGATGGGCGATTTTTTCGTGCAGCCCGACGGCGTGTTGCCCGACCGCGCCATGCAGCCGCTGGAAGAAGTTTTTCACCTGTAAATCCTAGATCGAGGACTCCATGAATCCTGCCCTCGGGGTGTTTTTTCACTGGCTCGGCGGTTTGGCGTCTGCCAGCTTCTACGTCCCTTATCGGGGAGTCAAAAACTGGGCATGGGAAACCTATTGGCTGGTCGGCGGATTCTTCAGCTGGATCATCGCCCCATGGATCCTTGCACTAACCATGACGCACGATCTCACTCGCGTGCTCCACGACGCTCCGGCGAGCAGTCGGTTCTGGGCTTACGTCTTCGGAGTCTTGTGGGGACTGGGCGGCCTCACATTCGGTCTTACTATGCGCTATCTCGGAATGTCGCTTGGCATGGCGGTTGCCTTGGGATACACAGCCGCGTTCGGCACATTGATGCCTCCAATTTTCCGGGGCGTATTCGCCTCTGAAGTTCTTGGCACCCGGTCTGGTCTGATCATTCTCGGCGGAGTCGCAGTCTGCTTACTTGGCATTGCGTTTGCGGGCGCCGCGGGAATATCGAAAGAACGTGAAATGTCGACCGAGCAGAAGCGCGCCTCGATCAAGGAATTCGACTTGAAAAAAGGATTGCTCGTCGCCACCTTCTCGGGCGTGATGAGCGCTTGCTTTGCTTACGGATTGGCGGCGGGTGATCCTATTAAGCTGATCACGCTGCAACATGGGACGCCGACGTTATGGCAAGGGCTTCCCGTGCTCGTGGTGGTTCTGGCTGGAGGCTTCACAACTAACTTCATCTGGTGCGTCATCTTGAATATTCGAAATCGGACTGGTTACCAGTACTTCGAGTCCGAAATTCGGGGAACGATTCCCGCTCGCACAGAAGAGCACATTCTTGAATCGGTCACCGACGCCCCGGGGGAGGAGATGGCCGTAGCAGTGGCCGTTGCCCAGGGCACCGCTGTGAAAGCTCCCATGTTTGCCAACTATCTCTTCTCGGCTCTCGCGGGAACGACGTGGTACATGCAGTTCTTCTTCTATACCATGGGCGAGACTCAAATGGGACGTTACAAGTTTTCCAGTTGGACGTTGCACATGGCCAGCATCATCATCTTCAGCACTCTGTGGGGTATTGCTCTGAAGGAGTGGAAAGGCGCCGGAGAAAGGACCAAGCTGCTCGTCGCATTCAGTCTGCTAGTGCTTGTGGGCTCTACGGTGATCGTAGGCTACGGCAACTATGTCGGCGGCGTGTCCCGCTGATCTCGACCGCGCCGGCGCACTGAACCCCTGGCGACAGCTCATTCATCTCCAGGAAGGACTAGACTTTCGGAGCTGCGCTGAAGATTTCGACTAAGCGGTCCGCGATCAACTTGTCCTCACCTTCTTTGAGCTGCCATACAGCAAAGCCGAAGGTATTCGGGTCTCGGGGATGGCCATGATGACCGCCATGATCGTCAACCGCAGGCGCGTCCGGATTGCGTCCACGCATGCCGCTCGCACCGGCGCCCATGCTACCGATGCCGATAGGGCGGGTGTCAGCCAATTTCTGTATCACCTGCGGTCCAGTAATGTTGAGCTTGGATGTATCTATGTGCCAAGAGTAATGCGGCGTAACATTGCCGAGAGCCTGAGGATTGAACTCCCGCGGGAGCGGCGTCACTCCGAATTTCTTCACGGCTTCGGTAATAACCTGTGCGCGCGCGTCGTACATACGCATCACGGCATCGAAGTCCTGAGTCACAAAGAGCTCCAGTGCTTTGAGCAGGCCAAAAATAGTCTCCTTGCCAACCTTGCAGCAACGGCCGATGCGGTCTTCCTGCGGGCTCATGTTCAGCAGAGCGTAGCGGATTAACTCCTCATTGCCGATCAGTATTCCGGATGCCTGCGGCCCGCGAATGTCCTTGCCTCCGCTAAACGTGACCATGTCGAAGCCGATAGCCGGATACTCCCAGAGCCGCTCCTTCGGCGGCACGTCGGCAGCGGCGTCATTGAAGGTATAGATGTTATGGGCTTTGGCAATGGCGACGGTCTCGGGGCCGCTGACCTTGCCCTTGTCCGAGAGGATATTGGTGAAGTGTATCGCCACCGTCTTCGGATTGATGGCGGCAATCATCTCTTCGCGGGTCTCGACCTCGACCAGCTTCGCGCCGGTCTGGCGGATCTGGTGGTCAAACGGATATCGATGACTCTTCTGGATGATGACTTCGTTCCTGGGAAAACTGCTGACATCGGGAATGTCTCGCATGCGGGGCTCAAGGTCTTCGGTCATCATTCCGGCATAGCCGACGACCATGGCCGCAGCTGCGCCGCCCGTTACCAGACCGGTGTAGCCAGCGGGAGATTTGCACAGTTTACTGATGAACTTACCGGCTGCGATCTCAAGTTCGTCGATCGAAACACAGTGCTCGTTGCCTCTCCGGATGAGCTCCATGACCTCAGGCTTCATCACTGACCCACCAATGACCGTGAGCGTGCCATTGATGTTAACGAGAGGCGTGACTCCCAGCTCGGCATAGATGTCGCCTGTAGAGCCAAGGCCGGTTGTAATGGGTACGATAGGGCTGCCGTCCACTGGTGGCATAAAAGACTTGCGCTTCTTGCCGAAGACGCCCGCGGCATTCAACTCCCCCGGAGCGAATAAAGAGCCCCATACGGCCCCAAGCGCAGCCAGAAACGATCGGCGATTCCAACCAAACTTCAGATTCATACGCACCGCCCTTTGGGAATTATCGATCCGCACGTGGTGCTGGCGGATTGACGACCATTGCGCTGCCCACGATTTCAATTAGCGAATCGCCGGGAATCCACTCGACAGCCATGCATGCACGGGACGGAGCTTTGCCCGGCGAGAAATAGGTTCCGTAAATTTTATTCAACGCATCGTACTGCGCCTTGTGTGCGTCGAATCGCGCTTTGCCAGTCGGCATGGGAACGTCTGCAAGAGGCAAACAGAGAAAGACCTGAAGATGGAGGATGCTATCCATCGTGCAGCCGCCATGCTCGACCGATTTCTTGAGTGCGTCCATCGTGCGAGTGACGTGTTTCTCGAAAGGATCGGTCACCAGAACATGATCCTCCTTGGGATAGCCATCATTAGAACCCGTCCCCGAGAAATAATAGATTCCGTTGAGTGTGTGCTTATCGCCGCTGGGGCGGCGAGGAGTATCTTTGTCGGGACTGCCCCCGGGAGCGCTAGCAATGTGGGACCCGCCGGCAGCGGGAGTCTGTTGCGCGAAAAGGTTCGGCGCGCCGTTCACAAATGCCGCCATCGCCGCGATCTTGCCAAAGAAATTTCGCCGAGTGTTGATTGCCATAGAATCTCTCCTTTAATCGTTCAGTTGACGAAAAGCAGTTTTGCTCGAGAAGTCTAATCCTTCAGAGCGCCTACTTTGCCTCGCAGCACCGTAATCGAAGCTTTGGGCAAAGTAAAAATCGTTCCTGAGCCTCCTTTTAGGATGGTGGCTACCGGCGGATTGTCGGGATCAGCGTGACTGTTGGGCCCGTCGTTGATCCACACATATTGTTCGCTCCCGAAGGTCACAAAGGTGACCGGCCCTGAAAAAGATGCTTCCCGCTTTCTGTTTGCATCCTCGAACACAACCCGCACTGTGTGAGGGTTGGTCTCGTCACGATTGACCAACATCAACGACCAGTTGCCGTCGGGACGGTGCACCGCATAGGACGTCACCAGGAGATTGCCGTCACTGTCTTTGATGTTGACGGAAGCGGGGAACATTGAATGCACGCCGGCTCTGTGCTGCACCCATTCCAGATTGATCATGTGCGCCGCGAAATAAGGCGAGGTGTATCCCCGGATTTCCATCGTCTCCTCATCCGCTACAAAGTTCGACCACGAAGACCAACCCAAAAAACTGTTCTGAATTCCCTGGGGCTGGATGGGAGAGTGGGTGAAGAGAGCGCCTCCCGCTTCGAAGAAAGAGCCGACGTTGTCGGCCAGCCACAAGGCCGCGAACATTGTTGTCATCGGTCCGGTGAGGTTGGCGGCGAGGTGATCTTCGGTGATCATCAAGGGCACGTCCTTGGGAACGCCGTCGTCTCGCCAGACCTGGAGAATGTGTTTTACCAGGGCCGGCTCTCGGTAGAGACTCTTCCACGTGATATCACACGGTTCGAACGGATAGTGCTCAAACGATACGAAGCTGAGGTCGGCTAGCCGGCCGTGCGCCTTCAGATAGTCCACAAATCGGCCCATCCACGAGGTACGCCCCTGGGCATCAGGCCAGACTCGAATATCTTCGTTAACGCCCTCGAAAACCGGGCCTCCCAACTTGAGTTTGGGATCAACCTTGTGAATGGCCGCGGCCCACTGAAGATAAAGCGCGCCGTAGTCCTCGGGCATGGCGTGCTTGCCGTCGGGTTCCTCGCCCATCTCTATATATGAGATGGGATAGCCGCGCTTCTCTATATAAGCGATCTGGGCGGCCGCGTCGTCCGGGGTTCCGTAGAGCATGGTCACTGGAATCATCGCGGGCAAGTTGTTCGTGAGGCCGCTGGTGAAGAAGAGATCGAAACCGGTGTGCTGGTAACTTCCTGTGGCATTGACGTCGGCGTCGGCCGCAGAATGCCAGGGATCGATGGAAGACGAACAGTATGTAGTCGGGCGTTCGGTCAGGTTCTTCTGGACCTCAACAAAGGCGCCGCTACTGTCTACGCTCCCGACGCGAATCGCCTGAATCGCGTATCCAACACAGTTCCGAATGTCGTCCGAGCCGTGCTCATCGCAGGTGTTGGAGGACTCCGTCATCAAGACGCGCACGTACTGGGTTGAGACCGGCGTATCAGCGAGCTTAAGCGAAACCGTGCCGCCCGGCGAGCTCTTTACGACGCCCGAGGGAAAAGCTTCCCATTCGCCTTGCGGTCCCAGGTCAAAATCGAGCGCACGCTTTCCCACCCAATACTCCACCTGATAATTCGTGGCGTACGGACTGGCCCACGCGATGCGAATCGCACTGACCGGCTTCTCAGCGCCAAGATCGACAATGACCCATTGCGGATGCAAAGAGTCGTTTTCCCCGGTGAATTTGCTGGTCAAATATGGATTGCTCTTCCAGTAACTGAGGTTCGGACCCATGATGGGCCGGTCGCCGCTGGTTGAGAACCCGCGGTGCGGGAGCGCATAGGAAAGAATGTAGCGGATGGGTTCCTTGAGTTCCGTGCTGCCAGTGAAGTATCCGCTCTTGTGGGCCGGATCACTCCAGGTTCCGTTTTCGGTCCAGTGCCAGGCGGCCATGCGGAGTTCGCTGTTATTGCGATAGGAAATTGGCCCCCAACCCGCGGACAAAGATTCCTGGATGATGTGCGGAGTGTAGACCTTGTCGATGCCGTCGTGGGACAGTACATCGATCGAGCTGCCCAAGGCGCTATCGGGATCGAATGAATTGATGACATGGCTCGGTGTCGCGTCGACTCGAACGATTGAGGATTGCGCGCCGGGGCTGTCTGTAATGGATTGGGCAGCGGCCGTTCGGCTCTGGGCCAGCGAAGATAGGATAGTGCTAACGATCGCGGCCCAGTTGAGTAATGTTCGCGCACGGCCTCCGCTCCAATTGACTCCCACGTTTACCCTACTTACAGCGTTTGCCATCGCCGCCTCCGTGATTGCAACCTCATTGCGCGCTCAATCTAACCAATGCAACGAGCAGAACGCAACCGGCGTTTTCAGGACGTGAAAACGTAATCATTGACACTTCGGTGCAGTAGAACGTATTCCTAACAAAAGGAGACGGCGCAGATGAGCGGAACGAAGTTCGGATGGACATGGGAATCCAGAGTTCGCTTTGGCATGCTTCTCTTCGTGGTCTTTTTCGGACTGGCGGCTCGTTTGCCCTCTCAGATTGGCGCCGAAGCCGGGCATGGCGCTTTTGAAGTTACGTCCGGGCTAGGACGCAAGCTCTATGCGCTGCCGGATGACGAGAACGTTATCAATGCCCGCAAGAGCCTCGCAGCAGATCCAAAGAGCGTCGAGGAGGTGCTGCAGCTTTCTAAAGCGGAGGCGGCACGGAGGCAGTACCGAGAGGCAGTGGCGACATCCACCCAAGGTTTAGCTTTTGCTCCAAAGAACGCTGATCTTTATCTTGAACGGGGCCACCGGGAACTGGGACTAAGGGAGTTCAAGCCAGCCATGGACGACCTGGAGCAGGCAACACAGCTCGCTCCCGAGATGCTCGATGCTTATTACCATCTGGGGCTGGCGCATTATTTTTTGGGTGAGTTCGATGAAGCGGCAACTTCGTTCGACAGAGCGCGCTCGTTGGCGAAGAACAACGACAGCTTGATCGATTGCTCGAACTGGCTATATGTTTCGCTGCGCCGTGCGGGCAAGGAGCAAGAAGCGGCGCAGGTTTTGACGCGGATCACGCCCGAGGTTAAGAACACCGAGCCTCACTTGTATTTTTATCTGCGTCTTCTGCGCTTCTATCAGGGACAGCTTACGGCGGAGGCTGTGTTGCCGCCTCCGCCTGCTGGACCGGAGGATCTCGAAGGCGAGCTAGCGTTCGACACTGTGAGCTATGGCGTCGGGAACTGGCGTCTGTATCATCACAACCGCTCCGAAGCAGTTGGCTTGTTCAGGAACGTGGTAAAGGGTGAGGCGTGGAACGCGTGGGGATTCATAGGTTCCGAACTGGAACTTTCCCGAGGGGAAAAGTAAGGGATTGCGATCTATTGGCGGTTGCCGCCGATTGCCGGCGGATCATGGGCAAGTGGGAAGTAATCCCAAGGTAAGGTTGGCGACCATTCGTGAATTAACGCGCACGCCCAGGCAACACGCCTCTCCAAAAAGTTGTCCCTAGCACGAAGTTCGGTGGTTACCGCGTCAGTCCTGAGTCTTTTTGATGACTGGTGCCTTTATGCGCTGTCGATCAAGGCTGGACGCCCGCATAGAAAGGGATCGCGCTCCGAGAAGCGTTCTTGTAAACAACGCCGCCCTTCATTCCAAACACAACGCGCCGAACGGCTGTGATGTCTTTCAGCGGATCTCCATCTAACGCAATGATATCCGCCTGCAAGCCAGGAGCGATCGAGCCAATTTGATCGCCCAATCCCAGCGCTTCAGCCCCAAGCGAGTTGGCAGAGACCATTGCAGCCATCGGGTCCACACCGCAGTCGCGCACGCGGTCGATGAACTCCTCGGCATTGCGCCCATGGGCGCCCGCCACAGCATCAGTGCCAAAGACGATTTTCAGACTCGGAGTTTTTGCTGCGTGTTTCACGATCTCGTGGTCCATCGGCAGGATCTTCTCCATCGCAGCAAATCCCTCGGGAGTGTAGCCTTGTGTGCCGAGATACCTTTCCCTGTTCTGCAAGTAGTTCTCAATGACCAGCCCGCATTGCGGATCGAAATAAGTGCCCTTCTCCGCCATCAATCTCAAATCATCGTCTGTAGCCAGCGTACCGTGCTCCACCTCAGTGCAGCCCGCGAGAGTCGCGGCGCGGACTGCCTCTTTGTAGGCGTGCACCAGCGTGCGCAGCCCCTGCTTCCGTGCTTCATCACAGGCCGCGTTCAATTGCTGCTGCGAAAGAGTCATTCCTCCGCCCTGGCGGATGGACTGCGACGCGAAGATCTTGATCAAGTCCGCCCCAGCTTCCTTTTGCTTCCTCACGTAAGCGCGGATTTCATCGGGCGTGCCGGTCGCCTCGCCCCGCCCTTCGAGCGGTTCGTTGGCGGTCAGGATACGCGGGCCGGGCAGTATTCCTTTCGCGATAGCATCACGCAGAGGAATGTCGTTGGGCGCACCCACACTTTGCACGGTCGTGAAACCTGCCATCAGGGTCACCCATGCATTCGACGCTGACTGATACGCATCCTCTTGGGTTTTGCCTCCCGCACCGGCATTTTTCCCGTCCTTACCGAAGCTCCATGTAATGTGCACGTGTGCGTCAATCCAGCCCGGCAACACCGTCAGGCCGCGTAGGTCGTAATCTACCGGGCCGGCCTTCGGATCAATCGCAGCAATCTTCCCGCCCTTGACGACAACGCGAGTGTCATGCAGCACAAGTCCCTTGCCATCGAGCACCACGCTCGCGGCAATTACAATGCGTTGGTCCTCCCCAGGGATCTGTGAAAAAGTTCGAGGCACCAGGGTGCAGACACAAACAATGGTGAGAACGCGTGAAATGAGCTTCCCAGGTCGCATGATCACTCCCCCTTCGACTGGATCTGAAGTGAGACTTGGTTGTGCATTGTAGGCGTCTAGAGCGGAGGCTGTACAGAAAGCGGGTGGACGGCCGCCTGTGCGGCAGATCCACTGCGTTCGGCGAGTCCTCCCACGCTTCCTGCCGGCCATAAACGGTCAAGTAAGGGCAACCGAAGAGTTGTTATCCATCGTTTCGACGGCGAATTGTGGTCCTGTAAGTCTCGAAGAGGGGGCGCCGTTTTAGCTCGCTTTCGCCTCTTTGTCGCGCCTTCGGGCGGCGGCTGCGTCCTCGGCAGCGGCAACGTCGCGAGTATGGGCGGACAGATAGGCAACCAGGCGGCCGTATGACTCCCGGGCTACCCGCTCGATCTCACGATGAATGTCCTCCTCACTACTCCCATTCATCCCTTGACTTTTTCCTTGAATCGAGGTGATAGCGGACGAATCTCCACGGCGCCGCTCGACGCTGCCGGGCAGCGCGCCCCCCAATCGAGCGCATGGTCTAGGGAGGGCAGCTCCAAAATCATGAATCCGCCCAATTGCTCTTTAGCATCAGGATTCGGTCCGTCTTGCACGCGCCGCTTTCCGTTCTTAGTTCGTACCGTAGTTCCTGTCTCCGGCCCTTCGAGCGGGTCTCCGCCAATGTAGACGCCCGCCTCGACGACAGACTTGTAGTACGCCCGCCAAGCGCCCGTGTAGGGATCGGTTCCGTCGCTTTCCCGTGCTGCGAAAGCCTCTGGCGCCTCGTAGATTAACAATGCGAATTGCATCACCATTCTCCTTCCGGAAGATTTCAGTTTTACCACTCCAAACATATGACGTGCGAACAGTCGTCATTTCGACACAGCTCGGGAATGAGACATGAATTCTCCAGGTGCAATCGCCCCCAGCGTCCGACGATTCGCTCGGCGAAGTGTCCTTGCCCTGGCTCGTTTGTCCGATTCATCGCGCCTTGTTTAACCCGGAACTTTCTTCCTCCGCCCGTTTGGGCTACCCTAGGGCGAGCACGGGTCCGTCGATGTTCAGCGAAGGGCAGACATTATTTTGATCCTAAACTCAATACTCCAGCCGAGAAGAATGCGATCGCGTCGCCCAAGTGCGACAGCCGTATACGCGATGAATCTTCTCGTCGTATCGGTCGCATTCGCGGGGATGTTTGGCCTCAGAGCGTCGGCGCAACTTCCGCCGGCTGCGAAGCCACTTCCCACTCTTACCCGCGTCGATCAAATTCGCCGCCTGAGTCCGGAGCAGGCCTCGTTGCGCTATCCGGTCTTGATTCGGGGTGTGATTACTATGGACGCTCCGGCTCCCGACTTCTTTGTTCAGGACGCGACCGCCGGCATCTATGTGGAGGGAAGTGTCTCTCCCAGGTATCCTCACCTGCTTAGCCAGATGGTCGAGCTCGAAGGAGTGACTGGACCGGGCAAATTCGCTCCCGTAATTCGCGAGACAAAATTGCGCGTGTTGGGTAAAGGAGAGCTTCCCAAACCGCAACTTTTTGCTTTCTCCGAACTCGCGAATGGCCAACGGGACAGCCAGTGGGCACAAGTACGAGGCATCGTACGTTCGGTCGCTGTGGACCGCAGGTCTTGGCGCGAGGGCACGCTGGCCATGCACGTCGCGTCCGAAGGGGGCGAGTTCAACGTGCGCGTACCGATTGCGCACGATTCGGATTTTTCTTCGTGGATCGACAGCGAAGTTTTGATTGAAGGAGTGTGTGGCAGTCTTTACAACCTCAACCGCCAGCTAACCGGCATTTTGTTCTACGTGCCACGGTTGAGCTTCATTCGAGTGGAAGCACCCGCCAACGAAATTCCGTTGTCGGAGTTGCTGACGTTTGCGCCGGCAGGGGGAACATCGCATCGAGTGCGAGTGCGAGGCGTCGTCGGCTACCAGCAGTTGGGCCATGCTCTCTTTCTTCAGAGTCAAAGCAAGGGGCTGCGCGTTCTTACCAAGCAGGTCACGCCTGTGGAGATTGGGGACCTTGTAGAGGTGCTGGGCTTCCCGGCGATGGGGGACTCGGCGCCGATGTTAGAAGATGCCGTTTTTCATCGCGTAGGCCACGAGAAAGCGCCGGAACCGGTGATGCTGAATCTCAGCGCCCCTTGGGAACAATTCGACGGGTTGGTTGTCACCACCGACGCGAAGCTGCTTAACCGCGAACCGAATCCTGACGGGCTGGGGCTGATGCTTCAGCACGGCGACAGGTTTTTCGATGCGACCGTTCCTTCGGGCCTTCTTGCCGAGCGCCTGCTGTCAATTCCCTTGAATAGCGTCGTGCAGGTTAGCGGAATTTGTCTGGTACGGAGCGGCGGGTTGTGGCACATCCCGCAGTCGTTTCGTATGCTGCTGCGTTCGCCACAGGACGTCGTCGTACTTGCGACTCCATCGTGGTGGAATTCACGGCACATGCGGTGGCTGCTCGGCGTCACCGGGGGATTTCTTCTGGTCGTAATCATATGGGTGGTCGTGCTGGGACGGCGATTGCGAGAGCAGATGGCCATCATGCGGCAGAAGCTGAGAAATAGTGCAGTACTGGAAGAGCGCAATCGGATTGCCCGGGAACTGCATGACACGCTGGAACAGGAACTCGCGGGAATCACCATGCAACTTGATCTGGCCGTCGATTGCTTTCAGCAGGCGCCCAACGTCGCCCAGCACGCACTGCAAACGGCGCGCGATATGAGTCGTCACAGCATGGTGGAAGCGCGCCGTTCGGTATGGGATCTGCGCTGCCAGTTGCTGGAGAATGGAGACTTAGTTTCTGCGCTCAAGCAGATCGTCGAGCCGCTCGTGCCTCGCGAACAAACCAAAGTGGACTTCAAGATTCTGGGGAATCCCGTTCGGCTCCCAGGGCCGGTGGAGATGAATCTGCTCCGCATCGGGCAGGAAGCCGTCGCCAACGCAATGAAGCATGGGTGTGCAGACCACGTCTCCATTGAGTTGCGATATGCGACTGCGTCGGTTTGCCTGACTGTGAGCGATAATGGCCACGGTTTTGGAGCTGGTCAGCCGTCCCCAACCGGGCATTTCGGACTCCTCGATATGCGTGAGCGCGCGCAATCGATGGGCAGTTTTTTGAGGGTTGAGAGCGAGCCCGGCCGAGGAACGAGCATTGCCGTGGAGGTTTCGCTCCATCCGGCAGAAAGGATCGATGAAGAGTTCAAAGCCAATACGTATTCTGGTGGTTGACGATCACTTCATGGTTCGCATGGGCCTGTCTGCGTCTTTGAACGTGGAACCGGACATGGAAGTCGTCGCTGAAGCCGGGAACGGCGATGCCGCGATCGAAGCCTTTCGCAGGTACCGGCCCAATCTAGTGATGATGGATCTCCGCTTGCCGGGAATGAGCGGGATCGAATGCACGGGTGCAATACATCGCGAATTTCCGGACGCGCACATCCTCATGCTCTCCACCCACTCCGGGGAAGAGGAGATTTACCGAGCGATGCAGGCCGGCGCGAGAGGGTACATCGTCAAGAGCGTGATCCGCGAGGAACTGCTGCGTGCCATCCGCGAGGTGCATCAAGGGCGAGAATATGTCGACCCACTCGTGGCGTCGCACTTGGCTGAACGCCGCTCCCATCGTTCCTTAAGCGCGCGCGAAGTGGAAGTGCTGCATATGGTCGCCAAGGGATTGGGGAATAAGGAAATCGCGAATGCGCTCAACATCGCGGAGGTGACCGTGAAACTGCACGTCAGTCATGTCCTCGAAAAACTTAGCGTGAAGGATCGCACGCAGGCGGCGACCGTGGCACTACAGCGCGGAATCATCGCCCTCGACTGACACTGCCCACGTTGATTAGCTGTACGAAAGTAGTATTGACACCCCACCGATAGTTGCTTTCTATTAGTTCGTCTGCATTATGTCTTGCTCCGCTCGATTCCCGTGGCAGAGTGCATTCAAATCTGACCGCAGCCCGGAAGCGCTTCCGGGATGCGGCTTGGACATCCGAGGGTCTCAACTCCGGCTGACCAAAAGGGAAAAGAAAGACAATTTATCGGTTCGGATTTTCGGAGGCTGGTTCCATGAAGAACTTGCATCGATGGGTCCTGCCCCTCCTTCTGACGTTTGGGAGCGGGGTATGCTTTGGGCAGAGCACAAACGCCGGTGACATCCGCGGCTCGGTTACCGACTCGTCGGGAGCTCTCATTCCGGGCGTGACGGTTTCAGTCTTAAATGTGGATACCGGAATATCGAAGGATTTTGTCACCAATCAGGACGGTCTCTACGATACCTCCTCGATCGTTGCAGGAAATTATCGAATTACGTTCTCCAAGGACGGCTTCGAGAAACTGGTGCGCGGTCCCATCACCCTGCAGGTCGGCTTCACCACGGTGAATGCCCAACTCAACGTCGGCGCGATGTCGCAAGAGGTGACCGTATCGGCCGACGTGCCCCTGCTGAAGACCGAGACCAGCGAACAGAGCACCACCCTCGAAGCGAGATCGATGGAGCAATTGCCCCAGGTGGCGGGTGGGTCAGGAGTGAGCTGGGAAAACTTCATGGTTCTGCTGCCGGGCGCCACCGGCACACCGAGCTCAGCCCAAGGATCATCGAATCCGGGCCAAGAAGTGGCGATCAATGGCAATCTGCCGTACAGCAACATCTTGGCGGATGGAGCGTCGACCACGCTCTCGCATAGCCAGAATGCCAATCCAGCGGTATTTGAAACTGTCTCAGAACTGCAGGTCAATACGTCGTCATTTTCGGCCCAGTACGGCATCGGCGGGGCCATCTTTAACCAGATCACCAAGAGTGGCACAAACCAGTTCCATGGCGCCGCCTATGAATATTTTCAGAACGATGCTTTGACTGCCCATTCGCAGTTTCAAACGGGGCCGATTCCCCACCTCCGCTTTAACAACTTCGGCTTCGCCGTTGGCGGCCCGATTCTGAAGAGGAAAATGTTCTTCTTCTTCGACTACGACCAGATCGTCGACCACGGCAACAGTAGCGCAACGAGTAACGTTCCCACCACCGGGATGATGGGCGGAAACTTTAACGGAATGAACCTGCTTTATGATCCCACCACTCAGACCATTGCGACCGATTCCGCGGGTAACCCTTACCCGGTCCGCAAGAGCTTTATGAGTGAGTATGGCACGAACGCCATACCCGCGAGTTTGTTCGATAAGGTGGCGACGAATGAGCAGGGATTTTTTCCGACGCCCTCAAGCCATATCGGGGGCGGAATATTTCTGCCGGGCACTCTCGGGTCGGAAGGACAACCTCAAAACAACTTCTATGCCAGCATCTTGCAATCCACGCCGTATAGGAAGTACTTCGGCCGGTTGGATTACGACATCACGTCAAGCAATCGCTTGACTTTTTCTGATACGCAGAGCGATACCCCGGTCATTTACCCGAGTACTGTTTTCGCCTGCCCCATCACGTGCCAGTCCGGCGACGTGGACAACAACAATGCCCAGATCACTGACGTGTGGAATATAAGTACGAGGACGATCAACGAAGCCCGAATGGGCTTCACCAGCCAGTTGAACTTCTTTGCGGACCTCGCTTTAAATAAGGGCTACGCCAGCAAGGTTGGCTGGCAGTTTGCGAAGGCGGATGACTTTCCTGGGATCATCACCCCCAACTGGCAGTATCCGTTTGCATGGATTACGCCGGGCTCCAACTCGGTTTACAAGGAATTCACTTGGGATCCTTCCGACGTGGTTACCATGATCCGAGGCAAACACATTCTCCACTTCGGGGGAGAACTCCTGGCCTACCAGAACAATTCCACTGCTTGGGGTAACACCAACGCCGGCCAGTTTACCTTCTCCGGCCAGTACACCCAGCAATGGACGCTCGATGCGAACGGCGTCGCCAGTCCCCAGGCCGGAACAGGGATGGAGTATGCCGACTTCCTTCTGGGCTATGCGCAGAATTGGAATGCTGCCATCTCCCCGGAATATGGGGCGCGCATGAAGACTCCGCAGATGTTTGTTCAGGACGATTGGAAACTGCGTCCGAATCTGACTGTGAACCTTGGTCTTCGTTACCAGATCAATCACGGATGGAACGAAGTCCACAATAATATGTCGAGCTTCGACCCCACGATCATCAATCCGGCGACGAACACCCCGGGCGCCTATTGGTTCGGAACAACGCACACCAATGGTCGCACCTCCTTGCAGGCAAATACGTTCAATACATGGCAACCGCGCGTGGGCTTCGCGTGGGCGTACGATCCGAAGACGACGCTTCGTGGTGGATTCGGACTCTACTCCTACACTTGGAGTCTCGATACATACGGAGGAAACAACACTAGCTATGGGATGGGTGCGGCAATCAGCGCCTCCGGTTCGGCCACCGATCAGACCAACGGCATTACTCCCATCACCAAGCTTGACGGAGCTGGCACCCTATTTGGAACTTCCAGCATGTTGCCGTACACAGCGGGATCAACCGCTCCCGACGCCTATAACAACCAGGGGGTAGGCTACATCCAGTACCACACGCCGGTCCCCAGGATCATGCAGTGGAACCTTTCCGTTCAACGAGCTCTGACTACTGATACCGTGGTCGAGCTTGCTTACGTCGCCAGCCACGGATCGAACCTGAACTTCCCGACCGACCTCAACCAGGTACCGCAGAGCAAATGGTCGTCGAACGATTCGGCATTGCGTCCGTATCCGATTTTTCAGGGGATCAGTGGTAGCACCAATAACGCCATTTCCAACTACAACTCGCTGCAGGTGTCTATCACCAAGCGCATGACCCACGGAGTGAGCCTGAACTTCAACTATGTATGGTCGCATATGTTGGACGACCAGGATTCCTCCGGATGGGGCAGCCGCGCGGGCGCACAGGATTATCAAAATGCCTTTAATCCGGCGGCGAACTACAGCAATTCCAACTTCGACGTTCGCCATGCCTTCAAGGGCTATGCGGTCTACGAACTGCCTTTTGGCAGGGGCAAGCAATTCTTGAACGGCAACCGCTATCTGGATGAGGCCGTCGGTGGTTGGCAACTTGCTGGCACCGTTATTCTCCAGACTGGAAATCCTTTCACAGTCTACGGCAACCAAGCGAACTATTCGCTTGCAGGCACAACCTTTCCGAACTGGAACCCAGGAGTGAATTGGAGGCCATCTGGCGGATCGAACCGCAACGAGTGGTTCAACCCTGCAGCATTCCTTCAGCCCGCGCCTGGAACTTGGGGCAACGTGCGAAGGAACAGTCTCTGGGGCCCGGGGATCAACGTTTTCAATCTTGAGGCGGCCAAGTCGTTCTTAATACCGTGGAAGGAGGGCATTAGCGTTCAGTTCCGTGCCGATGCGCAGAATGTTTTCAATCATCCGAGCTTCGGACCTCCTAGCGGAGCCAATCTGGGCAATACATCTAGCCCAGGCGGCGTCGGCTTACCCTACGACAACGCGACACCCCTTAGTTCGACGACAGTCAGCGGGCGCAACCTGCAACTTGCGCTGCGCGTAAGCTTCTAACCCGGCACGTTGGGCCTAGGGTAGAGACGGCGATTCTTTCGCCGTCTCTTCTTTTTTGCTTCATACTCATAATTTAGCCAACTATATAATTTTGGGGTTGAGGATGATTGCGAAGTTTGGAATTCCCTCTCTTGGGCTGGTCCTGTTACTTGGCGCTGGGGCATGCCTCGCGCAGGCGGCGGCAGATAAGCAGCAGGAGTTTGCGGCGCATATTCAAAAGGCACGCGGTTATCTCGATGAGAAGCAGCCTGCCCTGGCAATCCCTGAGTTTCAGGCTGCGGTGGCTATCGATCCCAATAGTGTGGACGCGCAGGCCAACCTTGGGGTTCTGCTTTTTTTTCAGGGCAAGGCCGCGGATTCCATTCCCCACTTTCGGGCGGCTCTCGAGAAGCAGCCCGGTCTGGCCAAGATTCAAGGCCTATTGGGAATGGCGGAGAGCCGCACGCTCGACTTCGCAAATGCGCGTAAAGATATGGAAGCCGCTCTGCCTGCGATTCCGGATCAGCGCTTTCAGGTGCAACTTGGCCTCGAGTTGATCGGCCTCGATACTGAGAGCGGCGATCTGGAGAAGGCCTCGACTGTCGTCGCGCTATTGCGCAAGGCTGCCCCCGATAATCCGGAATTACTCTATGCCGCCTACCGCACTTATTCCGACCTCGCGGGGGAAGCTATGCTTGCGCTATCGCTGGCGGCGCCCGACTCTGCGCAGATGCATCAGTTGCTGGCTCACGAAGATGTTCGCCAGGGAAACACGAATGCTGCCGTCGCGCAGTATCGCAAGGCCATTGCCGTTGACTCGCACTTGCCGGGCGTGCATTACGAACTGGCGGAACTGCTCCACACCTCGTCGGACCAAGCTGTCAAAAAAGAAGCCGAAGAGGAGTACCACGCCGCGCTAAAGGAAAATGCTCAGGACGAGAAAGCGATTCTGCGGCTCGCGGAGATCGACGCACAGAAAGGAAATAGCGAGCAGTCATACCAGGAATATGAGAAAGCGGTACGATTGCGGCCTTCCGATGCCGATGCCAAGCTGGGACTAGCCAAAACATTGATTGAGATGAACCAGCCGGACAAGGCGTTAGCGTTGCTCGAAGAAACTGTGCAACTGGAACCCACCAACGCGACTGCGCACTATCGGCTGGCGACGCTCTATCGCAAGATGGGGCGCGTGGACGATTCGAAGCGCGAGATGGAACTGTACAAGAAATTCAAGGAGATGAAAGAAAAGCTGAGCGCCCTCTACAAAGAATTGCAAGTCCAACCCAAGGAAATCCGCGCGGAAGAGCAGGATGAGCAATAGGGCCACGATTCCGGAGACTGCCGGTGCGGCGACGATCGTGCCTGGAGATTTCCGGCCGTGGGTCGCGCTCTTGATCCTGGTCTTAAACGTCGGAGCGATGGCCCAGATGGGAACGCCCACGCCACTGCCGCCTGCTGAGCGAAAGAAAGCCGAGGTTGAAAGTAAAGCGACCGGGGCGCTGGCCGACTACCCGCACTTGGTCGACATCACGAAATCCACGGGGATTCAGTTCGACCACCTGTCGAGTCCTGAAGCGAAATATATCGCGGAATCGATGAGCGGAGGGGTCGCTCTGATCGACTACGACGGCGATGGCTGGCCGGACATTTATTTTACGAATGCGCAGGGCGTGGAGATGGCGCTACACGGCGTCAAAGCCCGGAGTGCCTTGTTTCATAACAATCACGATGGGACTTTCACAGATGTCACCGATAAGGCCGGGGTCGGGTATCCCTGCTGGGCGATGGGCGCCTCCGTTGGCGACTACAACAACGACGGCCGGCCCGATCTGCTGGTGACCTGCCTCGGCGGCGTGGTGCTCTACCGCAATAATGGCGATGGAACATTTACGAATGTGACCAAAGAGAGCGGGCTTGCCAGCGACTCGGGATGGGCGACCGGCGCGGCTTTTGGCGACTACGATGGCGACGGTTGGGCCGATCTTTTCATTTCACACTATGTCGATTTTCACCTCGACGACCTGCCTGTATTCGGCTCCGGCAAATCTTGCAAGTATCTTGGCCTGGATGTGCAGTGCGGCCCGCGCGGACTGAAGGGATCTCCCGATAATCTTTACCACAACAACGGCGACGGAACTTTTACCGATGTGTCGAAAAAATCTGGAGTCGACGATCCCGAGCGTCGCTATGGCCTGACCGCGATTTGGTCGGACTTCGATAACGATGGCAAGCTCGATCTTTTTGTGACCAACGACGGCCAGGCCAACTATCTTTACCAGGGCGATGGCGCCGGAAAATTTGTGGACGTGGCTCTCACGTCCGGTGTAGCTGCCAACGAGGACGGATTGGAGCAGGCCAATATGGGAGTCGCGCTCGGCGACTATACGCATAGCGGGCGGATGTCGTTGTTGCTTTCACACTTTGATATTGAGTACGCCGCGCTTTATCGCAACGACAGCGGAACGAGCAGTGGAGGAATGAACTTTTCCGATACCTCGATCGCCTCGGGCATTGCCCGCGGCACGCAAGGTTATGTGGGCTGGGGCGATGCGTTTGTCGACTTTGCCAATAATGGCTGGCAGGATTTTTTCCTGGTCAACGGTCACGTCTATCCGCAGGTGGATCACGCTCACACCGCCGCCAGATACCTGGAGCCCAAGCTTCTGTTTATCAATCAAAAAGACGGAACCTTCAGGAATTCCAGCAAGCAGGTTGGAGAAGCGATCCAAACCCCGCAGGTCAGCAGGGGTCTTGCAGTGGGCGATCTTTTCAATGACGGAAGGATGGAAGCGGTCGTTGAAAACCTGGTGGGCCAACCGATGATTCTGCGTCCCGAAGGAGGGCCGCAAAACCATTGGATCAGTTTTCAGTTAGAGGGCGTGAAGAGTAATCGTCTGGCGCTGAACGCGCGCGTACGCGCCACGGCCGGAGAACTGGTGCAGTTGGGCGAAGTACTCAGCGGGGGGAGTTACCTGTCGCAACACGACCTTCGCTTACACTTCGGGCTGGGCAAGCATGAGCGTGTCGATCAGGCTGAAGTCCTGTGGCCGGATGGAAGAAAAGAAACGCTCACCAATCTTGCGGCCGACCGATTTTATGTAGTGCGCGAAGGGCAGGGAATCGTCTCCAGCAAATTGCCCGAGCACCGCCTCAAGCTTCCTTAATATGGCTATCAATCGTCTTCGGACTGTCTTTCTTTTGGCGACTTTGCTTCTTGCTGGAGAAGCCGTTGTTCGGGCGCAGAACTCGCCGCGCCCCAACGATTCGCCGGTCATGCGGCAATTCCATCAGGCACTCAGCTTTGCGCAGCGCGGCGACCGGCAGACAGCCATGAATCTTGTGTTGAGCCTGCTTCAGCAGCATCCAGACTTTGCGCCGGCAATCAAACTGAAAGGCATGTTGCTGGAGGAGTCCGGTCGCACGACCGAGGCGACAGCCTCCTACGAAGAGGCGCTCAAGCTCGCGCCAAATGACGGAGATCTGCTGCTGAAAGTTGGCATCTCCAAACTGGCTGCCGGCCAGAAGGAAGAAGCAATTCATCTGCTCGAGCACTGCATCCGCGTTTTTCCCGGCGATGGAGATGCACACTACTACCTTGCCCAGGCGTATCACCTGAACAAGCAGGACGCCCTGGCGCTGCGCGCCATCCGGCAAAGTTTGAAAGCCGAGCCCGACAATTTATCGGTGTGGCAGAAGTATGGAGAATTGCTGTGCGGCACAGGGGACTGCGCCGCGGGACTGCGGTGGCTGCTTAAGGCGCAGCATTCCGACGCTACGCTGCCGCGCATTGATTACGACATTGCTGCGGCGGATTACAAGTTGATGGATATTGCCGGCGCCGCGCACCATGCCGAGCGTGCGGTTCAATCGCAGCCCAACGACGTCACTGCCCTGCAACTGCTGGCGATTGCGGAGGTGAAACTTGCCCGTTGGCAAGAAGCTAAGATAGCATTTGCGCGCATCCTGGCATTTAAGTCGGATAATGTTGATTCGCTTTTGGGCGTCGGTCAATGCGATCTGGAATTGAAGAACTATCCCGCGGCAATTGATGAGTTCCAGGCGGTGTTGCGGCTGGAACCTACGCGGCTGCTGGCGCATTTTTATCTTTCACGGACGTATGCCGCGATGGGCAGGACTGCGGACGCGCAGCACGAAGCCGCGCTGCATCAGTTGATGATGGAACAGTTGACGTTCGTCCGCTCTGTGGAGGGCGCGGAACGGGAAAGCCCGATCAAAGCGCAGGCGCATCAGTTGCTTGCCGAGCATCGCGAACAGGATGCATTGCATTTGTACCAGCAGCATTTTAAGGGAACAGCGGCGACTGTCGCCGATTCGTATGTGTTCGTCGGGAAACTATATCTGCTCATGGGAAACACGGATGATGGCCTGCGCGCTCTTCATCATGCGCTGGAACTTCAGCCAACCGTCCGAGGAGCTCACACCTACGAAGGAATTCTGGACCTGAAACTGGGCGATCTGCACCGCGCTGAAAACGAGTTTAAAGCGGAACTCGCCAATGACCCGAACTATCAAATGGCAATTGCAGAGATCGGAGAGGTTCGCTACCGTGAGGGACTTTGGTCGGATGCCGCGGAACAACTAGCGAGATCCAGAACGATAACTCCGGAGCTGCTCTACATGCTTTGCGATTCCTACTTCCACCTGGGAAAAGTTTCAGATGCGAACTTGACCGCGGAAACCGCAGCCGCCTACGGGAGAAATAATGCCGAGCTAATGAAAGAACTGATGGACCTTCTCTCGCGCAATGGACAAACCGAACTCGTCCAGCATTTAACATCCAATCTTGCGCAAAAGTAAGCAGACTGCGGCTGCGGATGGCTCGCTCTAGGAACATTGCCAGGACAGCGGTCGATTTCACAGCGCGAACGTCCCAAAACTGGCCCAGGGAGGTTCGGTTCATTAAGCTATACTGCGTCCATGCTTTCCTTAAGGTTTAGGGGTTAGCGCGTGACCCAAATCAGCTCCATAAACCGGCTGCAGACGGACGTGGAATGATGAGCGCCGACGATGAGCGAAAGCCGTGGCTTACGGCGCTGGAAGCCCGCTGTGCGCAAGCCGAGCCGAATCTCAGCGCCAGCCGGCAGGGGCTGCTTCGCAACATTCTGGATCACGCCGAAGAAACTTATTTTCTTTCCTCACGGGCTTTGGCCAAGCGATACGATCTGGATCCAACCACGATCGTCCGCACCGTTCAGGCGCTAGGTTATAAACGATACGGGGGATTTGCAGCCGACTTACGGTCCCATTTTGTGGCGCGGATTACTCCCTATGCAGTGATGAAGTCAGCAGTGCGCGACAAGCGTAGCGTCGCCAACCATATTGAACACACGCTGGAGATTGACGTACAGAATCTCAACGCGCTGCGTTCTCAGTTGGACGTGAAGCAAGTGGTGGAAATTGCCAAGCGCATCGACCGGGCCCGCCGCATCATGGTCGTCGGCATCGATTTCGCTGCTTCGCTCTCGAATCTTCTGGCCTATGGACTGGTATCGGTCGGCTACGATGCGGAGGCGCCCGCAGGATCTGCGGGCAACTTGCGGCAGAAAATTCTTCTTTTGGGTCCGAGGGATCTACTCATTGCGATCAGTTTTGGCCCCTGCCTTCAAGATACGGTGGATTCAGTCATTCGGGCTCATGACAACGGCGTTTCAACTGTTGGATTCACGGACAGCGACAAGAGTCCGATCGCTCGTTGTTCTGACATCTCCTGGATCACTTCGATTGCCAGCCCATCCTTCCATGGCTCGTACGTCGCGGTCGTTTCTGCGATCAATGCATTACTGGTGGCATGCTCGCAGCTCCACCCGCAGCGTTCTTTGGCGGTATTGCGGCAAAAAGAACAGGAATTCAGGTCGCGTTGGTATGCGCCAACTCCGTCGACGAAGTCGGGCAATAGAACCTCGGGAAACGAAGAATAGGAGATAACTCTAATTCTGCGTTCCGGCGGAGGTTATTTCGGAACTTGTCCAACCCGGGCCGCGTAGAACTCTGCCCGCGATCGTTCCAGTCAGCTTCCCACCTTCATATTCCAGTTTTCCGTTGACGAAAACAAACTTCACGCCCTCGGAAATTTCAGCGGGATTTTCGTACGTTGCTTTATCGATAATGGTCGCCGGATCGAAAATGGTGATATCGGCGAAGAAGCCCTCCCTCAAGAGTCCGCGATCTCGCAAACGTTCGCGCTGAGCAGGAAGAGAGGTAATTTTGCGGACCGCCTGTTCCAGGGGAAGGAGATGCTCCTCGCACACGTAATGGCCGAGAAAGCGCGGCATCGATCCAAACGCGCGCGGGTGATTGTGAGGATCGAACAATGGACCATCGAGAGAAGTTTCGCTGCCGTCAAGGCCGATACTGGTCCACGGCTGTTGGAGCCCGTAACGCAGATCGTTCTCGCTCGCGATGAAGTAGATTGCCCCGGTTCGGGCTTTGTCCGCGATAACAAAATCCATAAGGGCATCCAGCGGGTCTTTCCCCTGCTCCTTTGCGATCTGGGCCAGAGTCTTGCCGTCGTATTCCTTAAGATCGGGATTCACAACCCCGGATACGATGATTCCGGAAGCACCGCCGCTGCCGAGATAGAGGTTTTCCCAATTGGGATGTTCGGTCGCCATCTCCTCCTTAATCTTTCTACGATTCGCAGCGTCCTTTAGTCGCTCCAGCAGTTTGTCCGTACCTCCGTCGGCGACCCATGGCGGCAAGCTCGAAGCCAGCGCTGTTCCACCGGCAATATAGGGATACATGTCCGCAGAGACGTCCTGGCCGGAGTCGCGTGCGGCCTGAATCATGCCAACAATCTTCGGCATTGTGCCCCAGTGTGGTTTTCCAATCACCTTCAAATGAAAGATCTCGACCGGCAAACAACCTTCGCGGCCAATCCTCAGCGCCTCGTCCAGAGCGGCGGTTTCACTTTGGCCCTCGCTGCGCATGTGCGTCGCATAGATTCCGCCGTACTGACCGGCGACTTTGGCCAGTTCGATCAATTCTTCCGTTTTGGCGTAGTGTCCCGGAGGATAAATGAGTGCGGTGGAGACGCCGAAGGCACCTTGCTGCATTGCCTGCGCGACAAGAGCTTTCATTTTCTCCAGCTCTTCGGAAGTCGGCGCACGATCTACCCCGCCCAGAACGGCCTCCCGCACTTGCGCGGCGCCAACGTAGGTGCCGATGTTCAACGGAGTACCGGTTTTCTCGAGACGAGTGAAGTAACCATCCAGCGTGGTCCAGTCTACAGTCAAATGGTAGTGATCGAGTTCCGGCTGCAGCTCGGAAAGCGTAAGTGCATTTTGCGGAGCGATAGAATTTCCTTCGCCGGTGATTTCGCTGGTAATCCCTTGCGACAATTTGCTTAACGAGCGGTTGTCGATGAGCAGAGGCATCTCGGATTGCCCAAGCATGTCGATGAAGCCAGGCGCGACGACCAGATTGTGGGCATCGATGATCCGCCTGGCGTTTGCGCCATTCAACTTCCCGATCTTTGCGATGCGATCACCACGAATCGCTATATCTCCTGAAACCCAGGGATTTCCTGAGCCATCAATGATTCTCCCATTCTTAATGATGACGTCGTATGAATTGCTCGGATTCTCTTGCGCAACCGCCAGCGGAGCCAAAGAGAGAATGAACAACGCGGCGCTGATGACGCGGATTTTGGTAAGTAACTTTTCCATTGTTTGACGCGGTCCCTTCCGAAGACAGTTTCCACAAAACCGTTAGCTTATGCCTGTGCCACCATTTCGACTTTCCAATCCCTGGTACGAACCGTGAGTTGATCCACCAGTTTGCGTTTCACCGCAAAGCCAAGGCCGGGGTGTTTGGGACTCCGGATCGTTCCACGTGGACTGACTTCAACCTGGGGCTCAATAATGTCTTCATCCCAGTAGCGTTGGCTGGCGGAAACGTCAGCGGGCAAAGTGAAATTCGGCAATGTGGAGCGGCGGAATTGATCGCGCCCAGATCAATGAACCAAACTTTCATTTTCTGGCTGCGCTTGCCTACCTGTCATTTAACGATTTTCTCTCTGGCAATCCGCTCATCAGCCTTGACGTACCGGGCCTGTTCGGGCGTGAGTGGCGCGCGTGGAACGGCGACCTGTATGTTCAGGATGATTACAAGGTGCTTCCGCGCCTGACCCTTAACCTAGGCTTCCGTTACGAGCGTCAGGGACAGTTGGGTGAGATGCTGGGCCGGGCGTCCACCTTCAATATTGCCAATGCAATCCCGGTTCCGCCCGCGGCAGGGACCCTGCAAGGATATGTGGTCGCATCAAATTTCCACGGCACACTTCCAACCGGGCCGGATGGTAGCACCCCGACTCGGGCTTCCACAAACACTGCTTTGAATAACGTTGGCCAGAATGCATGGGAGCCCAGGATCGGATTCGCATGGCAGCTTCCGGGTACAAATCGCATGGTTTTGCGCGGAGGATATGGAATCTATTACACGCGCACCACCGGACAGCCATTCTTTCAGTTACTCGCATCGCCGCCGTACGGAATGCTGCGGGAATCTTTCTTTCCCGGCATTGCTAACGCATTCCCAGCAGTTCCTCCGCTTCCGTTTTTCCCACCCTATTCGCCGACGACGAGCTTAACGCCAACGATTTTCCCCGCGAATTTCAGGCCGCCAATCATTCAACAGTACAGCATGGACGTGCAGGCAGCCCTCTCCCGAGACACCGTGCTGGACATCGGCTACCACGGCTCGCGCGGATCGAAGTTGATTCAAGTGCGCGCTTTCGATCAGGCAGTGGATGCCACCGTAACGCCGATCAATGGTCAAACGGACAATACTTTGGCCAACCTCACACTGCGGCAGCCAACCCAGGGCTTTAATTCCTCAGCTGCAAGCACCGTCGAGAGCGCGGGCGCGTCCTGGTACAACGCCCTTGGCGTCAGCGTGAACCATCGCTTTAGCCATGGCCTGCAATTCCTCGCCTCCTACACCTGGGCTTCGGCCCTTGAAAGTTCTCCCGGTTACGTGAATGGAACGCTCGACGGGGGCACTCTTCAAGGCAATCAATCCAATCGCTCGAACTATGGATTTGACTCCTTCATCAGGCCGCAGCGCCTCGTTATCAGCTATGTCTACGATCTGCCCTCCCCGACAAATCATTTCTCAGCCCTGGGCCGGGTTTTATCTGGATGGTCCGTGGCTGGCGTAACCACATTTCAAGATGGGCAGAAGCTTACCATCCTGGAAAGCAATGAACTGAATGCATTCGGCATCATTGGGGCCGATCAAGACCGCGCTCAGGTTGCAGGCTGCGCTACCAGCCAACTTGTGACCAAGGGCTCGGTCAACAGCAGGCTAAATGGTTACTTCAATGCTTCCTGCTTTACGGCTCCGCCGATTATTGGAGCCGACGGAGTTGCAACCGCGTTCGGCAACGGCGGCATCGGGAATGTTAGGGGCCCGGCGCAGCAGGATTTCGACATCTCAATTATTAAAAACATTCCTTTGGGGCACAGTGACGCCCGATCTCTTGAGTTCAGGGCGGAGTTCTTCAACGCCTTTAACACTCCGTCATTTGCGCTACCGCCAATTCTCGACGCTGGCTCAGTGTGCCTGGCGGGAGTGGACTGTCTGTCTCCACCGGCTAATGGCGTGGTTGGATTCAATCCCGATCCTGCATTTGGTGTAATTTCGAACACCAGTGTCGCGCCACGAATTATTCAGTTCGCGTTAAAACTATCTTTCTGAGCCGGCGAATTGGTCCCGACAATTACGGACGTACGGGCATCTTCGCCGTCATCGATTTGCGATCTCGCATCCGTTCGCCTTGGCAGCGAAGCAAGGGGCGACGCCCGGCGCCGATGCGCCGGGCCGCTGACGGGGGACTGGTTTACTCAGAAGCGATAGATTCCCGCAAACTCCATTCTGCGTGGATTGGTGAGCGTGGAAGTGTAGTTACCGAAGGTAGAGGGCACATCCCACTCGTCCTGCATCGAGAAAGCGTCAAAGCGGGTATTGTTGAACACATTAAATACGCTCCAACGCAGTTCAAGTGAATGACTCTCCGTGTGCGGAATCCTCCACTGCTTGGAGAGATTCATATCCGTGGCGAGATAGCCGTCGCCGCGAACCGCATTGCGCGAGCCGCTTTCTCCCGGATACGCATAATCGAACCCTGCCCGCGCGCACGGCGCGCTGTTCGACGAGGCGCAATTGGGATTCTTGAAGATGCTGGGAACACCACTGAGAATTCCGTTGCCGCTGACGACTCCGGTTTGTTGGTTCAGGGTTCCGTTGCCGATAGTGGTTCCCGCGCCGGTGGGCGCGCCGGTCAAATCCGACCATCCCATTTCATCCCAGTTCGTTGGCCAGACGTATCCCTGGAATACGCTGACGGGGAAGCCGGAGGTCCAGCGAGTGGTACCGCCCAGCCGCCAGCCGCTGATCAGGGCATCGGCCACACCATGCACATTGCTGCCCAAGGCTTTTCCGCGACCGACCGGCAGTTCGGCAACCCAGTAGCCGTTGATCTGATGGCGCAAGTCGGCGTCGCTAGGTCCATACATCTGGCCGGGGTTCCATGCATTGATAACGCTGTCGGTCAGGTAGTGGACACCACGTTCCGCCATGGACTCAATATCCATGTTCTTGGAATAGGTGTAGTTCAGACCAAACATCACACCGTGGGACATCTGCTTGTTGAGGCTGACTTGGAGCGCGTTATAGTTCGACCATGCAATCGAGCGCCAGTCCCATAGAGATGAATACTGGCTGTTGTAGAAGCTGTATGGGCCTGTCTTCAGATAGCTCGGCAATCCGACCACGTCGATCAGGAAATTCCCGGTTGTCTCGTTGTACAGGCTACCGCAGCCGGGCCCGAAAATGTCGTACACAGCCTCCAGCAGCTTAGTGGTTGACGCGCCCGACGAGCATGCCAGAGTGTAGGAGGATTGCGGCTGAACCATGTTCTGCCAATATTTCGAGGTTGGCCCAAGCGTCGAAGCATTAATGCTGCTCTCCGGAGTGTTCTGGCGCCACAAGGACGACAGTTGCCGGGCTGCTTGAAAATAACTGATCCCGGATTTCGGGTCGACCAGGTTCATCGGCGAGGCAACGTCATCGAGCACCAGGAGGCGGTGAGAGAAATGGCCCACGTACGCCACATCCAGAGTCATCTTGCCCGGCAACTGCCGTTGGATGGAGAAATCCACGGCGTACGAGTAGGGAGTTTTGAGCGACTGGTCAATGCCACTCGCAATCATGAATGAGCCCATGGGAGGCGTGGCGGGGAAACTAAAATTGGAGGGAGGGGTCAGACCCAGGCTCGACAAGAGGCCGAGAGGCCCACTGAGGTCGTTCATATCGGCCAAGCTGCCCCCAACGCGAGGCGCGGCGCTCAGCGCGAGCGAGGCGGCGGGATTGGAAACCTGCGTGGAAAGCCCATACTCGCCCGAGGCGCTGTAGGACTGTGCCAGTTCAGGGCCGAAGTTCTGGTAGTACATGCCCGCGCCAGCTCGTATGGAGGTCTTGTCTTCACCGAAGAGTCGGTTCAACCAGCCCGACTCCGAATGCGGCGTCCAGGCAATACCCAGGCGCGGAGCAAAATTTTTAGTCTGGGAACTGTATAAGCCGGGCTTGCCATAGGCGGAACCGGCAGGACCGAAGCCAATGAGCGCGCCGCTCAGCACCTGATTGTCCGGGATTCCTTTGTACATCGCTGCCTGGCGCTGATTAAACCAGCTACCCATATTCACGTTGGGCGTCACCTCCTGTCCGGAGGTCTCGGTCATGGGTGTCATGAGCTGGTAATTCAGACCGTACGTCAGGGAGAGATTGCGCCGCACTTTCCAGGTGTCCTGGAAAAAGAAGTTGTAGTTGTCGACAGCCCAGTGGCGCTTGATGGGTTGATCCTGGCCGAGTTGACTCGCGGAGGTGGCTCCAACTTTGTAGTTGAAAGAGCCATCAGTCTCACTTTCAATGCCCATCAATGCGGCTAACGGGAAGTCATAGGCGTGGTTAAAGCCGGTGTTGACCGCAGGGTACGTATCGCCGGCGGTGCAATTTGAATAGCCTTGCGCGAGGCATGCCGGATTGAGGAAGTCATTTTTGTTAGCAAAGCCGCCTGCGGAAATGTAGTCGGCGTTGGTGAGGGCATCACTGAAATTGGGGCCGTAGTTATAAGTATTCAGTCGCGAAAGCAGAAAATTAAAGCCAAATTGGAAGCTGTGCGAACCTTTGGTCCAATCGACTGTATCCACAATGTTGTGCACCGGGGCGGTATAACCATTGGAATATGTAATGCCCTGGTCTATTGAGCATTGCATAATATAGTGACATTCTTGCGGTCCTATGCTACTCTCCGGTCATGGGAAACCCAGCGGGAGTACGGCGAGATTTTCGGAAGTTAGAGGAACGACGTTTATTAGGGGCGCGGTTGCTGCGCCAAGGAGTGCATCCGGCCGAAGTCGCACGGCAGGTGGGAGTGCATCGGCAGTCGGTTAGCCGCTGGGCGGAGCAACTGAAGCAGGGCGGGATACGAGCGCTGAAGAAGGCCAGCCACGCTGGGCGCAGGGCCCGCTTACGGCCCGAAGATTTACGGCGCATCGAGCGCGGGCTGAAGCGCGGGCCTGAGGCGCTGGGATACGAAACCAACTTGTGGACTTCGTGGCGGGTGGCCCACTTGATCGAGCAGGAATGCGAGGTGAAGTACCACCCTTCGCAAGCCTGGCGGATTCTGCGGCAATTGGGATGGAGTTGCCAGCGTCCGGTGGGACGGGCGCAGGAGCGCGATGAAGATAAGATCCGGCGATGGAAACAGCAACGCTGGCCGGAGATTAAAAAAAAGCCCACAACGAAGGCCGCACCATCGTCTTCATCGACGAAAGCGGACTGAGTGAGCGCCCGCACCGCTGCCGCACCTGGGCGCCACGGGGACAAACCCCAGTGCTGCAGTATCACTTCAACTGGAAGATGTTGTCGGCGATGGCGGGGGTGACGTGGTGGAACTTTTACTTTCGGCTGTTTCCGGGCGCAATCCGCAGCCCCCAGATCATCGAGTTCCTGACGCACCTGCTCCGCCACATTCCCGGCAAGCTGCTCATCGTCTGGGATGGATTGCCGGGCCATCGCAGCCGCGCCACCTGGGAGTTTATTCGCCAGCAGCGCGGGCGATTGTGGGTGGAGTTTCTGCCCGCGTATGCCCCGGAACTGAATCCGGTCGAGTATCTGTGGTCGCACTGGAAGCAACACGAATTACCCAACTTCTGTCCCCAGAACTTCGGCCAGCTCAGCCACTATGCCCGCCGCGCCCTATGTCGCATGCGCCAGCGACCCTCGCTGGTGATCGCTTTCTGGCGACAGGCAGAACTGTTTCCACTGTAACTATATTATGCAATGCTCAATAGATCGCGCATCAGGACCCAAGGCTGGTTGGAATCGCCCCTGAGACCAAGGCTGTCGTGCGTCAGGCCGTAACGGACATTGTTCACTAAGTGCGGTCCCCAGAGGCTGGTGTAACCGAGGACAAAGCCCTTCGCGAGGTCAACGTTGGTCTGCATTGGCGGCCTGCCAGGCAGGAATGGAGCCCCGGTCGTAGGAACGTCGTGTTGATCTACGCCAGTGCCGCGGAAGAAAAGTGTGTGATTACCGTTCTGGGTGAGCTTGAAGTCGATGCGCCCGATGTACCAGTTCTCACGGATCGTCGTCGGCGCGGCAAAGCGGTATCCGGCGAAGTTCGGGGCGTCGCCATAGTTGGGATCGTTCGCTTGCGGGTAAGTCTGAAAGTACGCCAGGACTCCCCCGCTGGGGCCGATACCTGCCGGATCCATCTTGGCAAGCTGCGTCGGGCCCAGCGCATAATAACCCGGTTGAATCGGATAGCTTTTGCCGCTGGCTCCGGTAACGCTCGTGCCGGTACAGGCTGACGGCGTGGCGCACTGGTACTGGATAATTCCGTCCTGCAGCATAGCGCTCGGAATACTTCGCTCCACGCTCTGACCCACGTTCTGCCGGTGGCCTTCGTAGTTGAAAAAGAAGAACAACCGGTCCTTCAAGATGGGCCCGCCCAGGGTTCCCCCGTAGTTATTCCACACCAGTTGTTCCGGCCGGTTAGGCTGTCCACCAGCGATCTGGCTGCCTTTCAGAAAAAAGTCATTGGCTTCGCCAAGGCCGTTGCGATTGAACTCATAAAGGGAACCGTGGAATTTGTTGGTGCCGCCCTTGGTGACCATGGCGATCTGAGCTCCGGAAGAACGCCCTTCGCTCGCGCCATAGTTGGATGTAGTCACCCGGAATTCTTCGACAGAAAATGGAGTGGTCGGCAAGACGCCGTTGAAAGCGTAGCCCGCGAATTCGTCGTTGTTGCTGACGCCGTCGAGAGAGATGTTGTTTTGGTCGCTGCGCTCGCCATTGACCATACCAGCACGAGTGTCGTAGCTGCTGGCCAGAATGTTCTCGCCGTTGAAGGCGACACCCGGCTGCAGACTGAGCAGGAGCACGTTGTTCTCAGCTGGCAGCGGCAGGTTCTCGATGGCGTTCGTCTCCATGGTTTGGCCCATGGTGGCATCGGTAGTGTTGAGGATCGGCGCCTCGGCCGTGACCGAAATCGTCTGGGAGATCGAACCAACCTTCATTTGCACGTTCAAGGTCGCAGGCAGTTCTACCCGCAAAGCCACACCGTTATCCTGGTGCCGGCTGAAACCTTTCGCCTCGATGGTGACGTTATAAGTGCCCGGGAGCAACGCAGGGAGCACATAGGTTCCGTCATTGCCAGTCTCGGTGCTACGAGTGAAATTCGTGCTGGTATTGACCACCGTCACCTGCGCCCCGCGAATCGCCGAGCCGGAAGCATCCGTCACCGTACCGCGAAGTGAAGTTGTGGCCTGCCCCCACGCCAACGTGGCGCATGCACTCAGCAAAAGAAAGATGGCCAATTTCGAGAATCTTTGCATGGAACCCCCTCTTTGATTACTTCATCGAATCTTGCGTGGTAAGGCTTGACCACGAGCCCGCTAGGCGCGGAAATCCCCAGACGTTCTGAACACGCCTGTATACAAATAGTTCATAGCCTCTGTCAAGAATGAATTTCCCAAAATGCAACATTTGTTTCTCTCGCAAAGATCGGCTTCTTTGCTTCTGGGAAAGGACCAGGCCCGAAGAGGACCTCTGCTTCGAGGGAGCTATGAGGGCTATTTGGACATAACCTGATTACCCGAGGGATGCGCTCGTATCTGGGGGACAGGCTCTATCCCAAGCTCTACTCCACGTACCAGCGGAAGCCGTGGCGCTGTTCCTGATCTGCCTTTTTCAGGATACGAACGGTGCGGGCACGGTGCTGGTGGGCGCAAACCGTTAGCAAAACGTTCAGAAAGCTCATGGGCACAGTGTAGGAATTGCTGAGGTGCGCTTCCACCGGAGTCAGAAAACACTCATCGGCGAAGCGCGCAATCGGAGAGATGAAGGTATCGGTGATGCCCACGCAATAAGCTCCATTGGCATGAGCCTGCTGCAACCCCTCGACCGTCTGCCGCAGCCCGCGGCGAAAGCTGATAGCAACGACGAGATCCGTCTTGCCACAGTTGCGAGCAGCATTCGCCGCATGCCCCGGCGTGGTTGCGGCCATGGCAGGAAAACCAAGCAGAGTCAGTCGATACTCCAGAAAGTCGACCAGGCTGATGGCCAGGTCGCCCCCGAGAATGAGGATGCGGCGAGCGCGGTGGATTCTCTTGGCCAGGTCGGCCACGCGCTGCATGTCGAGGGTATTGCGCAGCGCATGGATATTGCGGACGTCCTGTTCCAGCGCTTTGTGCCCGTGCGAGAGGGTACTGGAACCGTCGACGATATCGCTGCGCATGACCTCCAGAGACGTCGCGCTCGCGATCGACAGTTCATGCAAATAGACTTTGAAATTTCGATAGCTGCCAAATCCCAACCCGCGCACAATGCGCAACACGGTGGCGGGATCGGTGCCAAGTTTGCCGGCCAGGTCGCGGATCGGCAAGAGCACGTAGTCGCGCGGATGTTCCTGGACAGGGCGGATTAGCTCTCGCCGCTTCTTGGCCAGCCGATTGATTCGTTCGGCGAAACTTGGGATATGGTTTCCAGTTCCGTCTGTCGAATGGGCGTCTTTGATGGTGCCCTGGCTATTGGACATTCTTCTCTACAAGCTCACGACCAACCGACTTGGGTAAATCATAATGCAACAAAGGTAACAACCTTGAAATAGAATAACAGGTCAGTCAATCACAGCCATTTCAGTGTGTTCAATAATGCCTGGAAGTGGACGTCGATTTTTCCGAAGATCAGATCAGGTTTGCGATCGAGAGGCTAGCTCTTCGAGAATGATCTGTTTTTGGGCAATCAAAGGGCGATAGTCTGGTCTAGCAGATTCCGACAGGTGGGGGCTTGGAGTTCACGAGGACAGTTCAGAGGGACTGTAGCCTTAGCGTTCGCTGATTGGGATCGGACATGAGCGCTACTGCGTGTTTGAAACCACATAAACATCCTCGCATCGACGCGAGGCTGCTGTAGTAATCGTTGTATCGAAAGAATCCCGTTTGGCCACGCCACATGGGATAGAAATCGCAGGCCTGAAGCCATTTTTCATAGACCACCTCAATGTTGACGTAGGTGTCCGGCACAAAGTTGGTCGCGTCCTCCCAGTTGTCCGCGTAAAAGATTTTGGAAACCGCGTGTGCCGGCTGGTTCCGTGCGAGCGTCTCCAGAGCTGCATAGAATACGGCGTCCCGAACGATGAGATGACAATTCTGATGGTCCTTGTGCCAGCTTCCGCTCCAATGGGTTACCACGATGTCTGGTTTCTGCTCCCGGATCGTATCGCACACTCGCAGCGAGCTTTCTTCGTTGAACGGGATCTCAGCATCAGGGTATGCAAAAAAGATCGCGTCAGCCCCGAACAGTCGCGTCGCTTTCTGTGTGGCCGTGCGTTGCATTTCGCCGTACTGCTGAACGGGGATCTGTTTTGGAGCTCCTCTCTCGCCCAGGGACAAACTTAGCAAAACTCCTGCACCGCCGCGCTCGATCTGCTGGGCTAGTATGGCTCCCATCGTGAAGAGTCCATCACCGGGGTGTGCCGCAATCGCCAGAATCTTGCCTGCTGTTCCGCTGCCCGGGTTTTGGTTCCAAGACGCTCTGTTTGGAAAGGCCGAAACTAGGGCTGCACTTCCCACAGTTTGGACAAAGGAACGCCGATCCATGCTTTCTCCTTTTGTTAACAATATTCTTCGTACTCGATCTTTCGTGAACCGCATCCACATGCGGGTGTTGCGGAAAAGTTGAAACACAACACAGTTAGACGCGCACCTTCGTATATTCCCGCGCCAAGTGGGCGCAACCGAGCAAGTTTGCTCTGTCTCCCAGTTTACTTACAACCATCTTCACATGCCTGGCGGCGAGCGGCTGTGCACGCTCAAACATTGCACTCCGCAGAGATTCAAGATACAAGTCGGCTATCGCCGCCATCCCTCCTCCCAGGATAACGATTTGCGGATCCAAAAGACTGACGAGGTTAGCGATGCCGTATCCAAGGAATGCACCCGCTCGGGTGAAGACGTCTAGAGCCATACGATCACCTAGGCGCGCGGCAGCTGCAACGTCGTGAGCGGTGACTTTGGACGGATCGAATCGCGAAAGACTGCTTTCTTCGCCCTCGCGTAATCGTTGTTGGGCAGCTCTCGCGATGGCTGGACCAGCCGCCAGCGATTCGAGTTCTCCGATCCCGGCGGTATTAGGCAGTTTCGCACGCGTGACGGTGAGCCAGCCCACGCAGCCTGAGAGTTCGTGTGCACCGCGAAGAATCCGCCCTCCACTCAGAATTCCCGCACCAATTCCTGTCCCGATCATCAATACGATTGCGTCCGATTTGTCCTTTGCTGCTCCGCGCCAGCATTCTGCAAGAATGGCGGCATTGCGATCGCTTTCTACGACGACCGGAATTCCAAGCGAGCGTTTCAAACGTCTGGCAAGCGGCATCCGTTGCCATCCAGGCAGATTCGGGGCCCAAACTGTTCCAGTTGCACGAACTAACCCAGGCACCGCAACGCCGGCTGCAGCAAAGGCGTGTTTCGGATTCTTTTCAGCAGCCAAGTCGTGGGCAAGTTGAACAACTTGGAGCACGGGAGCGGATGCAGAGCTGAGATCCACCGACACCGTGCGGCGGGAAACGATACGCCCGCTGCGATCTACGATAGCGGCAGAGCACTTGGTTCCACCGAGGTCGACGGCCAAAAAGTTACGCACTTTAGAACCCTTCGCAGTTTCGATTTTGCAGGAAAGGAAGCTAAACACATGCTATGAATTTGTTTCGCCAACTTTCGACCATGGCGGGGATAAGCGCTCGCGCACTATCAGCAATATGGACAAGATACTGATGCCAATGGCTCCGAGTCCCGGCACAAACATGCCCGTGCGAACGCTGAGTCGCTGCGAAGCCTGCCCAACCGCCCATGGCAAAAGCATCCCCCCAATCAGCGCAATCGAGAATAGAAGTCCAAACACCGTTCCGGCATGCTTCGAATAGCGATCGCCCGCGATGGCCAGAGTCGTCGGAAAGATGGGACCGTAAGATAATCCGATCAGCGCTGTCCCCAGTACCAATAGTGCGAGCAGTTGCGAGCTGAGAAGAATCGCGCATCCCACCAGCGAAATCAACGCGCTGGCCGCTACCAGCTGAGGCTTTCCAATGACTTGAAGCAAGCGCGCGGCCAGAATCCGGCTCAGCAGGAGAGCCGCCCAGTAAGCAGCTAACACTAGAGTCGCCGTGCGGGGCGTATATCCGGCGATGTTAACGTACGTGGAGGTCCAACCGCCAATGCTCGCTTCGTTGCCTGACTCGAGAAAAAGAATGAAGGCGAGCAGTAGCACGCCTTCGTATCTCGCCACGCCGAGGGCCTTGACGAATGAAAATGCCTGGCTGTCCCGGGCGGGAGGAAAGGAAATCAGGGCATACCCTAGAGCGCAAGCGAAGGCCAAAACAGCACAGAAAAGGAACAGTTGAGCAATGGTGAAGTACCCTTCAATGCTGGCGGCGAGAACGGGAACGAACAACGCGCCAATCCCAAAGAATATCCCCAGCAGATTCAGCATTGGGCCGCGCTGCTCGCCATAGAGGTCCGACACGAGGACGTTCGTGCAA
Source organism: uncultured Acidobacteriaceae bacterium (assembly GCA_963708335.1). Lineage (GTDB taxonomy): Bacteria > Acidobacteriota > Terriglobia > Terriglobales > Acidobacteriaceae > Sulfotelmatobacter. The sequence continues at coordinate 3,119,875 of OY970205.1, forward strand.
GTATTTAAGCCGCCTCCGCCCAGGCCGAGCAGCACCGCCGCGAAACTCGTAGCCACAAAGGAATGTGCAAGCGCAAAAACTACCATCGCCCCAGCAACGATTATGGAAGACACGAACAGGTTGACCTTATTGCCCAAGTGATCAATCAGAGGACCAACGACGAGGGAGGCGCAGAAGATACCAAGGTAGAGCAATAAGAACAGGTTCCCTTGCTGGGCTAGATTGATCTGCAGACGTGCTCGCATCGCGGGCAAACCGAATACAGTCCCAAGAACGGCGAATACTATGCCGAACACCAGAATCCCGGCGCATGCACTGAGAAAAAGCGTTCGGCTCCGAGGGGATTGGCTCACAGGTTATCGTTTCAGCGAACGTTCGTAAGCTTCGTAAACTCGATTATTGTTGTCCGCTGGAATTCCCGGAACATTCGGCGAGACAAATACGGGAGGGTTGTGCCCCCTGGCAGCAAGCTCAGAAGCCACTTGCGCAACGATGGCCATGGCAATCGTCACCGTGGAAACGGTCGATCCAGCAGCCACAGGAGCCTTCCATCCCTTAACAGTCACTAATGCATCTTCGGCGGGTATGCAGTTGTCGATCACGTAGTCTGCGACGTCAGCCAGTTTCTTTCCCGAAGAATGGGTCGACTCACGTTTCCGATAGTTGTCCATGGATGTGATGGCTACAGTCGTGAGCCCGCGCTTCTTTGCTTCTTGAAGCACCTCAATTCCCGCGGCGTTCAGACCACCGTGAGAGAAGACGAGCATGACGTCCCCACTGCGAATGGGCTCATTCTCAAAAAGCACGGACGCGTATCCTTCCCGCCGTTCCAGCCAAAGAAGCCCCTTTGCGCCCCCGGATCCAATCACGTTGGTCCACATTAGCCGCATATCCATGAGGGGCCGAAACCCTGGGAACGCACCGTAACGCGGAAACATGTCCTGCACCGGCAGGACGGAATGCCCGCTGCCGAATAGATGCACGAGGCCGGCGCGGGCAATACAATCGGCCATCACGGTCGAAACCTTCTCGATGTTGGCGGTTTGAGTATCCCAGATTCGATTCAGTGCTTCCGTAATACGATCGCGATACTGGACAACGCTCACAATATGCCTCCACGAGTATGAAGATTTCAAAAATGAAGTGATTTGGTCGAAAGCTCTTGATTTAAAAGTCGATTCTGTAAATGCGTACGCTTTGTGCGGGGATTTCTGTCTTTATCGACAGACTTGCTCCCATCGCTGTGATCTTGTGATCCGTAGTGATTTCCCGAATGAGGGAAGGTGTTTTTTCCAACTCGCGACTGAACCTGACCAATGCTGGTTTGTCTGAGTGGTTGAACAAGAAAACCCAGCGGCCTTTCGGTGCCTGCATCTGTCGAAGCTCCAGCAACGAGGGTGCCTGCAGATTGGGTTGCGAGAGCCCTGCCCATCGAGTCATAATTCCCGCCAGCGGATGCATCGCCACCGGGTGCTGGTAGTTCTCCTGCCCCGCAAAGCTGCCAAAGACAATTGCGCTTCCTTTGTTGTAGTGGTTTTCCCATGCGATGGGTGCTCCGTCCTTTAAGAACGCCACGGGCCGAGCAGACTTATTTTCCAGCTCGAACTCTTCCTGGAACCTCGTCGCCCTGAACTGTGCGCTTCCCCATTTGACTTCGAACTCTTTGCGGGGAATCAACTGCTTTTCCCGGACTCCCAGCATTTCGTCCCAGCCGAAACCCGGAATCTTAGGTTCGGCATGGCCTCGCTCATCCACCCACCCTGGGCGGGCCTCGACAAAAAGATGTCCTCCATCGGAAACGTATTCCTTCAGAATCTTCGCTTCCTCATTGGTCAGCATTAGAGGATAGGGAACAATGACGAGCCTGTATTGGCGAAGGTCATCATGGGCGAGTTCTCGGGAACTGAGGACCTCAACCGCAAGATTCCGTTCGAAAAACATTCTGTGGTACCCAGCAACTGCCTGATGAATCGCCGTCCGGCTACCTTCCTCATCGTAGCCGCCCAATAATGGAGTCAGCGGACTGAATACAATGGCCACTTCCGCGCGTTGCGGATGCGACTGCAACAAAAGATCAGCATTCTGCTGGATGCGCTTGGCCAGTTCTCCTGCACGGCGGCTACGTTCAGTCAGCGTGCCATCGAGATTAATCATCCCGTACCCGCCCGACTCATACCCCGCGCTCATGGGGTAAAAGGCGTAGTAGTTGATGGCACGGGCACCACGCGAGACCATGCCCCACGTCCACAGCTCAAGATCGCTGGCCGTGACCGGCGAGCCAATAACCGTGCCATGCACTCCGTAACCGCTCTGCAGTTCTCCAACGTAGAATCCACGGCCGGCTGTCATGCTGCTCGTCAGATCCATCGCAAGAACGCGCCGCTCAAGCGGCCAATTGTACTCAGGCGCGGTGAGTTTGGGATAAAAGCTCGTTCCGAAGAAATCGACGGAATCCTTCATCAGGAAATCATCTGTTGGATCATAGGGATCAGCCAGCGTGCGCACGAGTGGCGAAGGATTCGGCGCATGGCTGGTGGTGACGTGTCCCGGATCAATGGCCTTCACCGCATCGTTCCGCAGTTTCAGATCCTCGGCTAATTTGTAGCCGTAATAAACACGCCAATCCATGAAATCCGTGTAGGTGAGGATCGTTCCGTAGCGTGGAGGCTCAACCTGATTCCAATCGGTAAATGTTCGGTGCCAGGCTTGGTTCAGTTGATCGAGCGTTCCATACTTGCCTTTCAGCCACAAGCGGAAGCGTTCCATGCTGCTCGGGCAATAGCAGAACATCGGCTCCGACTTGTAGCCGACGCGAGCCCAGTTCAGCGCAGCTGGTTCGCTCCACAAATCCCATCCATAGAATGCGGGACTTCCTGCCACGTGTCGTGCAACTTCCTGAAAAAAGTCGAGAACGGCTTTCCGCACGCCGCGGTGGTCGAAGCAATATCCGGGTGCAGCCTGCGAGGGGATCGCCTGTCCATCCTGTGCTGCATAATGACCATCCGGATACTTCGTTCCTACCCACTCCGGAGCAGAATCGACATAAACCTGCACGATCACTTTCAATCCAACTTCATCGGCCAATCGCAACAGAAGATCCAAGTTCTCCAGATGGTATTGGCCTTCTTGAGGTTCCCCCACGTTCCATTCCACCCAAGTCCGCACGGTGTTGAATCCCAAACCTCTGATTTTCAGCAAATCCTCTTTCCACAATCGCGCCGACTCCGCACTGACCTGCTCTAGCATCGGCGCCCGGGCTTTCCCGCCGCTATACCAAACGGAAACCGGATAGAAGGAGGATTTCGTTTGAGCGCCCTCTTGCGCCAGCAGCGCCGCGCTCAACGCCAAGACTGAAAAGACAATTCGAAAAAGATTCATACGTATGATCTCTAGGACAATGCACTACTGCGGAAGCGAACGCGCAGTCTGCCCCTCAAGAAACTCCGAAACAAGGTAGTGGATTCCACCTTGGGTGCCAATGTCAAAAATGGAAAGTAGATTCGGATAGTTCAACTCGCCTAAAACAGAACGCTGCAGGCCATCGGCGATCTTTCGGTCAAGGCGAGTAGCGGAAGCACGAAACAACTCGCCCGTGTTCCCCAGTCCTGCTGGGATTTCACAGAGACCGAGTTTCGTGCCAGAGGTGAGGACCATTCGTGCGCGTAATTATAGACTGCCAGGTTTGTGAACCTGCGCACGGGGCGTACGAATTCAACCCATCCCTCCCTATTGCAGGAATCAGTCAGTTACTTCCAGGCGTCCCTAGTCGGGCCTGGGCGCTTCAGTGGAGCGTTGTGCTCACAACCAGGTGTGACTTGAATCACTGACGACGGTACGGTGGTAGGACCATAAGTAGATCACGTTCGCGAGTACATGCACGAGAACGTGGGCCGCAAAATTCGAACGAACGTTCGATACCGAACGAGAGGCGGATTATGCCAGTTCCCCTCACCGCTGTAAGACCTGCCTTCTGCGCTGTTGTCCGCCGATCGCCATCACATCAAACAGAAACTACGGGCTCGTTCGGGTTTCGACGCTATCAAGCTGATGCTGGATGGTTTCATCTGGAAGGGCGACTCGGCGCCCGACAGCCCATGGTTTTCCGAAGCGGTTGTAGAGATGGGCGGCACCGAGGCGCTCCGGCACGTATCGAACATAGCAGTAGATCAACGTAATAGACGAGGCAGAGCAGCACTAATTCAAGTCCGGTAGGAGGTACAGCATGGCAGCTCGACTTGCCGCAGAATGGTTCGCCATTTGTGGAGGTTGCGAGGTAACGATCCTCGACATCGGCGAACCCCTGATCGATGTACTCAAACAGGTAGAAATCGTGCACATGCCGGTCCTGATGGACCACAAGCTTTACGGTCAGACCGGCGAAGGTGCGGAAATGGACATTCCTGCAGCCGATGTCGGGCTGATATCGGGAGGAATCCGCAGCGATGAACACAAGAAACTGGCACAGGAGATGCGCAAGAAATGCAAGATCCTGATCTCTCTAGGTTCTTGCGCATGCTTTGGCGGTGTGCCGGCATTGGCGAATCAATTCAGCAGAGAAGAATTGTTGGAGAAGGTTTACCGCGACAGCGTGACCACCGAGAAAAACGGCTTGCCTCACGAGCAGATTCCTGAGCTTACCGACCGGGTCTACGCCGTCCACGAAGTTGTGAAGGTGGACGCCTATCTGCCGGGATGTCCAACCACCCCTGAGATGGTGGCGGGAGCGCTGGTTGCTCTCCTCGAAGGCAAGCCCCTCCCCGCGCTTGCGTCAAAGAGTGTTTGTGACGAGTGTCCCACCAAGCGTGAGAAGAAGGCAGTCACTACGCTGAAGCGCCGCCTGGATGCGCCCGAATTCAAGCCGGGAGCGCCGCTCAGCGAAATGCGCTGCCTGATGGAGCAGGGCTTCCTGTGCCTCGGTCCAGCAACACGCGGGGGGTGCGGAGGCAGCGAGGGTACACCGCGCTGCATACGGGCAAACATGCCATGTGAGGGTTGCTTTGGTCCTCTGTCGGACAAAGCCAATCCCATGGTGGACATGATGGGCGCGCTTTCTTCCATCGGACTTGATCCCAAGCAGATTCCGGATCGAGCCGCAACTTTCAACCGTTTTGCTGGCGCTGGCCGTCTGCGGCCCACGCCCCGGAGGTGATCCATGGCAACGACACTCGTCATTCAACCGGTCACACGCATTGAGGGCCACGCCAAGGTGACCATTCAGCTTAACGATGCCGGCAACGTGGACAGCGCCCGGGTGAACGTGATTGAACTGCGCGGCTTCGAAAAGTTTTGCCTCGGGAAGCCGGTGGAAGACCTTCCGCGCATCACGCCACGCATTTGCGGTGTATGCCCGTGGTCGCATCACCTGGCTTCAGCCAAGGCTTGCGACGCGGTGTTTGGGGTCGAAGCGCCGCCCGCCGGCAAGAAACTGCGCGAACTGTGCAACAGCATCGCATTCATGGAGGAGCACATTCTGCACTTCTACATCCTGGCGGGACCCGATTTCCTGCTCGGCCCCGATGCTGACTATTCCGTCCGCAACGTCATCGGAGTGCTGCAGGCTGCGCCGGATATTGCCAGAAAAGTGGTGAGGGTGCGCCACCTGTGCGCCAAGATGCTGGAAACCTTGGCGGGCAAGTCCATCCATCCCCAGGCCGCCGTTCCCGGCGGATTCAGCAAGCCGCTTGCTCCGGCCGACCGCGACCAGTTGCGCAAGCAGGCCGACGATACACTCGACCTCGCCAAGTTCTCGATTGCGTTCGCCAAAGAGAACATCTTCCCCAAATATCTGGACGTGGTGAAGTCGCTGGGAGTCATCAACACGGGCTTTCTGGGCACTGTCAAAGAGAACGGGGCTCTCAATCTCTACGATGGAAAGCTTCGCATGATGACGCCAAAGGGCTCGTTCGAGGACTTTCCGAACGATCGCTACACGGAATTCATCTCCGAGCACATCGAATCGTGGAGCTACCTGAAGTTCCCCTACGCGAAACAGTGGGGCGAAGGTTTCTCCATGGATGTCGACAATCCCAAGGGCATCTATCGTGCGAATACGCTGGCGCGCATCAACGTCTGCGATTTCATCGACACGCCGCTGGCGCAGGCCGAACTGGAGGAGTTTCGCGCGAAGTTCGGGCGTCCGGCACAACTGACACTGCTCTATCACTGGGCGCGGCTGATCGAACTGCTCTACAACGCCGAAAATGCCATCCGATTGCTGGACGATCCCGACATTACCAGCACCGAAACCAGAGTGAAGTGCACGCCGCGGGCAGCGCGAGGCATAGGCGTCACAGAGGCGCCGCGGGGAACGCTCATCCACGACTACACCACCGATGCCGACGGCTTGATCACCAACGTCAACCTGATTGTCGGCACCACGCACAACAACGCTCCCATTAATATGTCGGTCACACAGGCCGCCAAGAGCTTGATCCATGACGGCAAGTATGACCAGGGGGTGCTGAATAAAGTGGAGATGGCAATTCGTGCCTACGACCCCTGCTTGTCCTGTGCGACCCACCGGCTAGACGGAAAAATCTCCATCAAGCTGGACGTTTTCGACGTCGAGGGCAAGTTGCTGGGTACGCTCGTCAACTGAACGCCAGATAACGAGGAGAAAGCATGCCGGGGATCGATCCATTCGATAAATCCGATCTTCCGGACTTCTGCCGGAAGCCCACGGTAGTGCTGGGCATAGGGAACATGCTGTTCGGAGATGACGGCTTCGGGTGCGCGGTCGTGGATTATGTCGAGGCACACTATCGCGTACCCGAGGATATTTGTTTGCTGGACGCGGGCACCGGCGTGCGCAAACTTTTGTTCACTCTCTGCCTGAGTTCCGCGCGTCCACGGCGCCTGCTCATCCTCGATGCGATCGATGCTGGACGCAGTCCCGGAGACATCTTCGAGATCGATCCCGCGGAAATTCCTCCGGTCAAACTCGATGACTTTTCGCTGCACCAGTTGCCCACGTCAAACCTGCTGCGCGAGTTGCAAGAAGCCTGTGGGGTAGAAGTTCGGGTGCTGGCCTGCCAAACCGAGCCTCTGCCAGAACAAATCTCGCAAGGTTTGTCGAAAGCAGTCAGCAGCGCCATACCGCAAGCGGCGGAGTGGCTGGTCCACGACTATTTCACCCGCGCCACAATGTCGCCAGCGAGAAGTGTTTTTGAGCCACCGCCGGAGCAGGCTGGAGGAATCGCATGAGCCCGAGTCTCTCAATGATCCGCGATGGCAAGAAGTTCATGTGGGATGGCCAGCTCTACGACGACAAAGAAGCAGCATTGCGCGCGGCGCAGTCCTACCAGGATGATGGCTTTCAGATTCAGATCGGCGAGGAAGGCGGGAAGTCCCTGGTCTACTCCAGGAGGACAGCTAAGGAAGTCGTCGTTGCCACGCAGTAACGAAGCATTCCCGTTAGAGGGGGCATATGGCAGCAAGCATATTGCCGGTTCAAAGTGATCCCACGTTGCTAGCCGAGATTCGGCGGTATGGCAAGTTCGACCCCACAGGCTGCTATCAGTGCGGAAGCTGTACACTCTCGTGCGATCTGGTCGGGGATTCTGTGACTTTTCCGCGCAGAAGCATTCGCTTCGCCCTGCTGGGACTGAGGCAACCGCTCCTCGAAAACCTCGACCCGTGGGTCTGCCATGATTGCGGGGACTGTTCCATCGTTTGCCCACGCCAATCGGAGCCCAGGATCTCCATGCAGACTCTGCGCCGCTTTCTTTGCGTGCAGTACGACTGGACAGGCATCGCATCTAAACTGCTCCAGTCGAAGGCATGGTACCTCGGTTCGTTGTTCTCTGTGGCGCTTCTTGTCCTATTTCTGATCGTTGGATACCACTTGTGGTACGTGGGGATGGCGGCTAAAGATTTCACCACGACCGCGTTTGGGCTGGATCATATGTTCCCGCTCATCACTTACTACACATTGACGGTCATGCTGCTTCCGCTGTTGCTGTTGTTGTCACGTGTCTTCCGCATCTGGCGGCTCACTATGGGTGGCGAAAGACCGGCGCGGGCTCCGCTTTCTCTCTACCTGCTCGAGGCGTGGGTCTATGTCTACCAGTCGGTGACCGATTCGCTGATGCGGAAGTGCCCGGAGAAAGGCCGATGGCTAGGGCATTGGATGCTCGCCACGGGCGTGGTCATGATGCTGACCATCAAGGTCTTCGCCCTGCGGTGGTTTCAGACCGACAACATTTACCCCTTGTATCATCCTCAGCGATTGATCGGATATCTCGCGACTGGTCTGATTCTCTATGGCCTCGGAGACATTTTCGTAGGCCGTTTGCGGGCACAGAAGGAAATTTATAAAGAGTCGACGTTTCAGGATCTCATCTTCCCCCTCCTCCTCGTGCTAACCGTGCTGAGCGGCCTCGCGGCACACACGTTGCGTTATGCCGGTTTTGCGCTGGCCTGCCACTTCACGTATGCCCTGCACGTAATCATCGCGACGCCCATGCTGCTTGTGGAGATGTCGTTTGGAAAGTGGTCGCACATGGTCTATCGGCCGCTGGCGCTGTATTTCCTGGCGGTCCGGGAGAAAGCCGCACAGCAGGCGGCCGCGGCGGAGGTGGTTTCCCATGCCCTCTGAGAAATCCCAAAGCGTACCCGTGGGTGCCGCGCTGGTTGTAGGAGGCGGTATCGGCGGCATGCAGGCAGCCCTCGATCTCGCGAACGGTGGCATCAAGGTGTATTTGGCCGAGCGCGGTCCTGCCATCGGCGGCGTGATGGCGCAACTCGACAAGACTTTCCCCACCAATGATTGTGCGATGTGCACCATGGCACCACGTCTGGTCGAGATCGGCAGGCATAAGGACATCGAGATTCTAACCTTGAGTGAGGTGGAACGCGTCCAAGGCCAGCCGGGGAATTTCACGGTCAGCATCAAGCAGCAGCCGCGTTTCATCGACGCTACGAAATGCACAGGATGCGGCGCTTGCACGACAGACTGTCCAGTCACGCTGCCGTCTGAGTTCGATCAGGGATTAGGAGAGCGCAAGGCGATCTATCGGCCGTTCCCGCAAGCGGTTCCCAATATATTCAGCATTTCGCGCCGCGGAACCTCTCCCTGCCAGGCCGGATGCCCCATCCATCAAAGCGCGCAGGGCTATGTGACTCTGATCGCACAAGGACGGTTCGACGAGGCGCTGCAGGTCATCCTGCGAGACAATCCGATTCCGTCGATTTGCGGCCGGATCTGCACGCACCCCTGCACCACCGCCTGCACCCGCACGAACGTAGACGATCCGGTGAATGTGCCCGCGTTGAAGCGCTTCGTTACCGACTACTGCCGCGATTACAAGTTGCCACAACCCACCGCGCCCGAACGTCCCGAGAAGATTGCCATCGTGGGGTCGGGGCCAGCCGGCCTTCTCTGTGCGTATCAACTCCGGCAGAAGGGTTATGGCACGACGATCTTCGAGGCGCTCCCGGTTGCAGGCGGGATGTTGGCGGCAGGCATTCCTTCCTTTCGGTTGCCCCGGCCCTTGTTGAACGCGGAGTTGGACAGGCTGCGCTCGATCGGGATCGAGATCCTGCTGGAGACGCCGGTGGGCCTCAGCATCACGTTCGAAGAATTACGCAAGAGCTACGCGGCGGTTTTCGTCGCCATCGGAGCTCACGTGGAACGGAAGCTCGGAATTTCGGGAGAACATCTGCCGGGCGTGACCGGTGGCGTGGAGTTCCTGCAGCGTGTGAATCTCACGGTTCCGGCGGCGCCGGGGCATCGTGTGCTGGTCGTGGGAGGTGGCAACTCCGCTCTCGACGCGGCACGCACTGCTCTTCGTTGCGGGGCGGACGAGGTAACGGTCGTCTACCGGCGAACACGAGCAGAGATGCCTGCCGACCAGCGTGAGATCGAAGGCGCAGAGCACGAGGGCGCTAAGTTGATGTTCCTGGCGTCGCCCAAATCATTCCAGGCGGGATCCGATGGGCGCGTGATTGGCCTTGAGTGCTTGAAGATGAAGCTCGGCCGGCCCGATGCCAGCGGTCGGCCAACTCCAGTGCCGATTCCCGGATCGGAGTTCGTGATTCCCTGCGACGCTGTCGTGGTCAGCATCGGCCAGTTCCCCGATGTGAATGCCCTGGGTGAACGGCTGGGTCTGGCCACCACAAAATCGGGAACGCTCCGTGCCGATTCTCTCACGCTGGAGACGGAACTTCCCGGTGTATTCGCGGGTGGAGATTGTGTGACCGGTCCCGACGTAGTGGTCGCAGCAATGGCCGCTGGCAAGAAAGCCGCCAACTCGATCGATCGCTGGATCAATGGACAAGACCTCCGTGTGGGGCGCGAACTGGAAGGGCCATATCCGACGCAGTATGACGTAGATACGGCTGGTGTGCTGATGCAGCGCCAGATACCCGTACAAGCCCTCGACCCCAAGACCCGTGGAAAAACGTTTGCCGAGGTCCACGTGGGCTATACGCCGGACGAAGCGATCGCCGAGGCGAAGCGTTGCCTTGCCTGCGGCATCTGCTGCGACTGTCATATTTGCGCAACAGCTTGCCAGGCGAATGCGATTAACTATACGCAGAAGGCCGAGACTCGCGAGCTAAGTGTAGGCGCCATCGTCCTCGCCCCCGGCTTCGAAATCTTCGACGCACGATTAAAGAAAGATTTAGGTTACGGCCGCTTCCCGAATGTGCTCACGTCCCTGGAGTTCGAGCGGATTCTGTCCGCCTCTGGACCCTACTCCGGCCATGTGTGCCGGCCCTTCGACCGGCAGCAGCCGAAGCGGATTGCATTCCTGCAATGTGTTGGCTCGCGAGATTTCGAGCACGATTACTGTTCATCGGTCTGCTGCATGTATGCGACCAAGGAATCCATCATCGCCAAAGAGCATCTCGGCGAAAGTCTGCAATGCGATGTTTTTTTCATGGACATGCGCGCCTTCAGCAAGGGCTTCGAGCAGTATTATCACCGAGCGCAGGAGCTCGGCGTGCGCTATATCCGGTCTCGCGTACCGAAGATTGAAGAAGTTGCGGGCACGCGAAACTTGATCGTCCATTATCTCGGCGAGAACGATAAGAAGCTTTCCCAGGAATACGACCTGGTCGTGCTGTCGGTGGGCATGCAGCCACCCAAAGACGTTAAGGTGCTCGCTGAACGATTCGGCGTGGCGTTGAACCAGTTCAACTTCTGCGGCACGACAACGTTCCGGCCTGCCGAAACCTCTCGCGAAGGAATCTTTGTAGCCGGACCGTTTGCCGAGCCTAAAGATATTCCGGAAACCGTCATGCAAGCCTCGGCGGCCGCTTCTCAGGTGCTCTCGCTTTTGCGAGAAGCGCGCGGCACTCTGATCACTCCCAAAGTCTACCCGCCCGAAAGAGAAGTGAAAGGAGAGGAGCCGCGCATCGGAGTCTTTGTCTGCCATTGCGGCACTAATATCGCCGGCGTAGTCAATGTTCCGGACGTCGTGGAGTATGCCAAGACTCTTCCCAACGTTGTGTACGCAGAAAACAATCTTTATACCTGCTCCAACGATACGCAGGATCGGATCAAGCAGAAAATCGCTGAACACAATCTGAATCGGGTAGTGGTGGCCTCCTGCACCCCGCGAACGCACGAGCCGCTGTTCCGCAACACGATGGCAGAGGCCGGTCTCAATCCCTACCTGTTCGAGATGGCCAACATCCGCGACCAGTGTTCCTGGGTGCACATGCACGAACCAGAGAAGGCCACGCAGAAATCCAAAGACTTGGTGCGGATGGCTCTGGCTAAGTCCCGGCTACTGCAACCGCTCACCCGGCAAACGGTCAGAATAGAAAAGTCCGCCTTGGTGATTGGCGGAGGAATATCTGGCATGACCGCGGTTCTGACGCTGGCACGCCAGGGCTTTGATGCCTATCTGGTCGAGAAGGACAATGAGTTGGGCGGAAATCTGCGGCACATTCACTACTTGCTTGACGGAGACAGTCCGCAGGAGGAATTAGCGCGCCTGCGCGATGAGATCCGACAGAACAGTAGAGTCCATCTGTTTACAGGCGCGGCCATCGAAAAAATCGAAGGCACGATCGGCAAGTTCAAGACAACGATCACCGCTCAGGGCACAACCACCGAAATCACCCACGGTGTCGTAATCGTCGCCACGGGGGCGAAGCAGTACCAACCGAAAGAATATTTGTATGGGCAGGACGACCGTGTGATGACGCAGCGGGAGCTCGAAGCACACCTTGCTTACGGGGATAGCTTACTGCGAGACGGCAATGCGGCCGCGAAGACCGTCGTTATGATCCAATGCGTGGGCTCGCGCGAGGGTGACCACCCCTACTGTTCCCGCGTGTGCTGTGCCGACGCCATCAAGAATGCTCTGAAGATCAAGACACTTTCTCCTGAGACAAACGTCTACGTCCTCTACCGCGACATTCGTACCTACGGCTTCAAAGAGAGCTACTACACCAAAGCACGTCAGCAAGGCGTCGTCTTTGTCCGCTACGACGAGGACCGCAAGCCCGAAGTCTCACAAAATGGTGAAGAACTCGCGGTCACCGTCTACGACCAGACCCTGGGGATGCCGATGATGATCTCCGCTGACTCGGTGGCTTTGTCCGCGGGCATTCATCCCCATGAAGACAACCGGAAGATCGCGCAGTTCCTGAAGGTTCCGCTTAATAGCGAAGGATTCTTCCTTGAGGCCCACATGAAACTGCGCCCGGTAGATTTCATGACGGACGGCGTCTTTTTGTGTGGGCTGGCCCATTCTCCGAAAGGCATCGATGAATGCATTCTGCAAGCACAGGCGGCGTCGGCGCGGGCTGCTTCCGTCCTCGTCCAGGACAGCCTCGAACTCGGAGCGAATATCTCGCAGGTGGTGAACGAAAGCTGCGACGGTTGCGCCTACTGCGTGGACACCTGCCCTTACAAGGCAATCACCCTTCTCGAATACAAGTGGCAGGGGTCGGTTAAGAAAGTCGTCGAGACCAATGACTCGATTTGCAAGGGCTGTGGCTGCTGCCAGGCCACGTGTCCGAAGAAGGGCATATTCATCCGCGGATTTACTCTCGATCAGATCGAGGCCCAAATCCATGCTGCTTTGGGAGTAGAGTGATGGACGACAATTTTCAGCCTTTGATCATCGCCATGTGTTGCAACTGGTGCTCCTACGCCGGCGCAGACCTGGCGGGCGTCTCCCGGACCCAATACCCGCCCAGCATCCGCATCGTCCGCGTCATGTGTTCGGGAATGGTGCATCCCAACCTGGTGATTGACGCTTTCACCAAGGGGGCGGACGGCGTCCTCATCTGCGGTTGCCATCATGGAGATTGTCACTATCAAGAGGGCAATTACAAAACTGAAAAACGCGCAGAAGCGATCCGCCTGATGCTCGCAGATTTCGGTATCGAAGAGGAGCGTTTTCGCCTGGAGTGGGTTTCGGCCGCCGAAGGGCCGAGATTTGCGCAGGTGGTGCGGGAGTTCACCGAGCAAGTGCAGAAGCTGGGGGTCAGTCCCTACAGGTCGTAACGTGATCAGCCAGTGGGTAGCTCCGATTATCGTTTGGGTGGCAGTCATTGCAGTTACCTTGGCAGTGATAGGGGCCCTGCTCGCCGAATGAGTGGGTTCGAAAGCTTAGTTCGCCTCCAACAGGGAGGTGAGCAGCATGGTCTTCATCATTACGGGAACAGCCGAATCCGACAGGAACACCGTGGGTAGGCTTCTGGCGGAAGCCTTGGGATGGGAATATATCGCTGCGGAGAGTCTTCGTCCTTCTGGGAGTCTTGAGGCACACCAATGCAGCGCTTCTCTCGCTAATGCCGATTCAACCCTGCGCACAGGAACACTATCGGCCGCGATCAACATCTGGATTTACGAATGGCGGGATGTAGTAGTTTCGACCCCGGTGCTGACAGAGGAAGAGAGAAGGCAGTTGTCTAGAATGTCCTCGCTAGTCAAGCTTGTCTGCCTGGAGAACTTCTACGCCACCGGTCGCCACCGCTGCCTTAACAGGTCGGAGGGCGTTGCAAGGTTCCAGTTGTCTGCTGATAGTAATGCAGAAAGCACCGCAGAACCCAGCGTGTTCACTCTAGATTCATCCCGGCAAGTGGAAGACATTATCGCGGAAATGACAAGCGTGCTGATGATGTGAACGCCGCGGTGGTGCCCACCAACGATGACTTGGTTTCCTCGATCAGAGCTGCCCGGAACGGTAGCAGTTTCACACGAACGCGTTGAAGAACTGGCCACGGAATTCCATCTTGACGCAGTTCAAGAACTTAACGAGTGGGAACGACGAAACATTCTCGAAGCCTATGCCTGGACGCTTGCACCCAGTAATCTTCGCCGCGATGCGAACCCTCAATGTTGTTCGCCCGATCATATCTAGTCCGCAGCCATTGTCTGTACCTCCCGCTGTAGTTGCGGTGCTGGGGACGGCACCGGCCCGCGCAGTTCCGCTTCCAATGCGGCCAGTTGCGCTTCAATGTCCTCCGCGGCTTTGCGCTTGCGGATCACTTCGTCGCGATAGCGCCGCAGGAAGTAATCGATGGTTTCGACGCGAATCCTGATCGACCCCGAGGGTTTGTTCTCATCCAAATCCTTGAAACAGAAGTATGGCGTGCCGGACTGCTCGATGATTCCCTCGACCACGCCGTAGATCGGCGCATCGTGTCCGCACTTGAAGCTGGAAACTTCCAGTGCTACGAGATTCGGATGCCGCGCGGTAAACTTTGCAGCCCACACTTTGTGATTGGTGCTACAGGAGTACGAATTTTTCCAGGCATCGCTAATGTCCAGAGGATGACTGATCATGCCCGCACGCACTTCGTCACCGAACAGACGCTCCAGCATGTCTTCGTCAAGTGGCAGCGTGTTCTGCGAGAAGATGGGATAGCCCAACTTCTGAAACTCCTCCATGATCTCGTGATTCAGTCCTGGATCATGGTGATAGGGCCGGCCGAGCATGACGATGCCGACGCGGTCTTCACGCTCCAGTTGATCGAGGACTTGGCGCGCCTTGCGACGAATGTTGTTTTCGTAATCGGCCAGCGCCTTGTAACCGACTTCAACCGCGCGATCGTTCTCTTCTTGCGACAGGCCGAGAATGGGCTGCCACGCCTGCAGCATTTGGTGGGCGAAGAGCTTGCGATCGGCAAAGTTCAGCACCGGATCAACGTACTTGACGTTGTGTTCGGCGAAGACGTCGTTCTCTTTCGTGAAAGCTGCCTTCACCGTCTCTGGCGTTGCAGTCACGGTGGGGCACGCATTCGCGGCGACAATCTTCACCAGCGGCGATGTCAGCACGTCGTACATCGGGAAGAAGATGACATTCAACGGCTTTTTGCGATGCTTTTCCTGGATCAGGTTATAGACGTGAGAGATGCCGATTTTGGCGGGGAAGCAAGGGTCGATGGCGCCCCGACTAGCGCCGGCGCGATAAAGATCGGAAGTAGTGTAGTCGGAATAGACGATGTTTTCCGGCTGCACACCCAGGCTTTCCAGATATCCATTGAACAGCGGCGCATAGGTGTAAATATTGAGCACGCGCGGAATGCCGATGCGAACCTTCTTGCGATTCTGCATGAGCGGAATACGCTCTTTGGCGGCCTTGTTCCAGAATTTCGTCACTGGAATTGGATCGGCCACGCTCTTTGCGTTGACCGGCCGGAAGACTTCGTGAGCCGCGATGTCGACAAAGTTGGGATGCTTATCTTTGATTTCGTCGAGGCCGGCTTTGATGTCCTTCATGTCATTGACGTCTTCGACGAGGCCCTTTTCGCAGGTTGCAATGATCAGCCGTTGCTCGCCATGCATCAGCGGAACTTTGGTGACCTTCTGGATCGGCACGAAGGCAAGGTCATCCTTGGGTGCGGTACGGATGTCGATGAAAGTGCGCAGGCAATTGTTCTTGCAGAAGTTGCATCGCGTCGCTTCGTTCCGCGTGGTGCGATATTGAATCTTTCGAACCGCGTCGAGCCCTACAAACGTGCTCTGCTGGCCGTTGCGCCACAGTCGCAGAGACTCGGCCGCGGCGCCGATGGCGCCGGACTCACCGCAAAACTCGTGGACGATGATTTCGGGTTTTTTGCCAGCCGCGCGAAAGCTGTTGTTAATGAAATCCACTTCCGCCTTCACCACGGCCATGTTGTTCTGCGTTCCGCCTTGCAGCACAAAACGAGTACCCAGCGCTGCGAGATTAGGAATGCTGGCCACGTAAAGAAAGACGTTCTTGGGCAGCACGGCCGCCAGGCCCGCCAGGATTTCCTCGGCGCGCCAGCCTTGACGCTGGAAGTTCACGATATCGGACTGCATGAAGACCGCGCAGCCGTAGCCGAACACCGGCATCGATTGGGCTGAAAAAGCGAGGTCGGCATATTGCTCCACGCCCAAGCCGAATCCTTCGGCGGTCGATTGCAGAAAGTATCCATTGCCTGCAGAGCATTGCGTATTCAGCTTGAAATCTTTCACCCTGCCGTTGTGCAGAATGATGATCTTGATATCCTGCCCACCCACGTCGACGATGACGTGCGGATCTTCATAGAACTTCAGCGCAGACTCGGTATGAGCCACAGTTTCCACCAGCGCGACATCGGCGTGCAACACGTCTTTCAAAATGTCTTTGGCATAGCCGGTGGTGGCTACTCCAAGAACTTCGAGCTTGGCGTTCTGCGCTTCGACCTGTCCGCGCAGGTTCTCGAACATTTCGATCGTGTCCTGAATAGGATTGCCGTTCGAGAGTTGATAGGCCTTGCACAGGATCTCCCCGCGATCGTCAAGCAACACGGCCTTAGTTGAAGTTGATCCACCGTCGATACCGATGAAACCTCCGACGGTCTGGCCCCTTTGGAATGTTGCCGGCGTAAACTTTTTGCGACGGTAAGCTTCCTTGAAGCCGTCAAGTTCTCCTTCCTTTGCGATCAAGCCTTTTGCGCCGGATTTTGCTTTCTCCTCCTGGCGGCCGAAGTCGATGTAGTGCACCAATTTCTCGTATCCCTGATAGCAACCGACACAATCCTCTTCGCTTTTGCCGAATTCGATGGCGCCAAGAGCGGCGAAGTATTGTGCATTGTTCGGAACCTTGATCAGGTCTTCCGGCTTCGCGCCATCAGGAATTGCAACCTTACGCTCTTGCCACATGCGAGGAATGTTCGCCTGCCAGGCTTCTCGCATGCCCTTGATAAAGCTGTTCGGTCCGCCAAGCAACAGGACATGCGGCCGTAACGTGTGGCCGCGGGTTAACACGCTCAGGTTCTGCAGCACGATGGCTTCGAACAGTGACGCCATCAATTCGTCCGAGGGCGTCCCAACTTTCTGCAGGCTATTGATGTCCGTCTCGGCGAAAACGCCGCACTTGCCAGCCACCTTGTGCAGCTTGATCCCGTGATAGCCCTGCACGGCCAGTTCTGCGGTCGGAATTTTCAGCTTGGCGTTGATCTTGTCGATGACCGCGCCGGTTCCGCCCGCGCACTTATCGTTCATCGAAGGAATTTTTTTCTTGCGTCCGGTCTCATCGTCATCCTTGAAGACGATGATCTTCGCGTCCTGCCCACCCAACTCAATCACCGAATACACTTCGGGATGGAGTTTTTCCACGGCCAAGGAAACCGCGGTCACTTCCTGCACAAATTTCGCGCCAATCTGCTCGGCAATTCCGCCACCACCGGAACCAGTCATGAACATTCGGGTGTTGTGCCGATTGATGCCGACCTCCGCCTCCATGCGACGCAGAAATTCAAGAGTCTTCTCCGGTTGCTTGGTTTCGTGGCGCTGGTAGTCCTGCCAAAGAATCTGGTCCGTTCCGGCGTCAATCACCGTTGCCTTCACCGTTGTGGAACCAACGTCGAGGCCCACCAGATACTGAGTGTGATGGTCATGGGGCTTCTGGTACGGGGCGGCGGCAATATTCACCAACTGAGGCGCTTTCTGTTCGTTTCCTGCAAGGTGGTCGTGCATTCAATGTCTCCGATCAGGTTGCGGCAATGAAGGAGCGACCGGCAGCGTGTATTGCACTGCCGGCCAGATCGGTTAAGCAGCATCGGGAAGCGCAATGCTCGAAACCCGCGAACGGCGCCACAAGCGGCTGCTCTTGTCCATGCGGTCGTTCACATGGAGGACGAACTGCGCCGCTGTGCCCGCGATCCCCTCGCGATGCGGCACGTGGTAGAACGGCCGCTTCAATTCGGGATGTTCCGCGACGTATTCGCGAATCTCGTCCAGGCTCTTACCAGTAGACTTCAGGCATTGGTCGAACTCGGTTTTGGCCTTTACTTTGGCTTCGCCCAAGGCCATCTGCACGCGGCTGTGCGCGTTGACCTCGCCTTCGCCCGAAGTCTCGATCGGGAGGAAGATCATGTCCTTAAATTTGTTGATGACGGCGGATTGAACTCCATCGGATTGCGATGACGGCATGCACCCGAACGGCTTCAGTGCCAGCACCATGTGGCACAGGTGGTGGACGGTGTAGTAAACGTTCTTTCCAACCTCAAGGTGGCCCTCTCCACCGCGGGCAAATTGGTTGTAGAAGGGATGCGCCATTTCGGCCAACTCCGTCTGCGGTACCAAGTGATGGGTGATGCCGCCGAGATTCTTGATCGTGCGGTGATACAGGCCATTCCACATCCACTCGCCGACAGCGATTCCCATCAGCTTCTTCCGCAATCCGAGATCATTGGCCAGATGCTTTTTCAATTCCCACCACTGCGGATTCCGGTGCGGACGATTCGCCGGCCACTTGGCTTTGGCGTGCGCCTTCGCCTGGTACATCAGATATGCAACCCACGTCGCGATCGGCTCGACCAGTACTTGTGCGCCTTCCCGCTCGAGGAAGTCGAACATGTGGAAGTTCCCGTCGCCCTCGGTAATCTGCGCCCAGAACTCGCCGGTAATTTTCACCACCGGTTTTACCTTGGTGCGGTCGACTTCAATGCTGTCCATTTTGTCGCGAGCGGCCGCCAGGGCATTGACATAGTCCTTGCCCCGCAAGTGCTCATTCATCTTGCCGAACACGTTAAATGTATTGCGCAGGATCTTGTTGCTCTTGAATTTCGGTTTAGCCCAGTTCGGAGCCCGCTCTTCAATCTCAAAGGAATCCCGGTTTCGAAGGTCCTCGCAGAGCCCATCCACGGTCTCGCGAAAGATGCGATCGGTCTCTCCCTTGTTCACTTCAAATGGACGAATCTGGTAAATGAGGTCGTTGAACACATCACCCAGATGCATGGCGTTGAGCATGCCGAACCCGAAATCGATAGTGAACTTTAATCCCGGCTCGCCCGAGGCTGCCTTGATTCCGTCGCTGTCCTTAAACAACAACACGCGGAAGCCGTCGAAGCCGGCGTTCTTCAGAGCGAAGCGATACTCTGCTTCGTACATGCCGAAGCGGCAGGGGCCGCATGAACCCGCTGTGAAGAAAACGTAATTGTCCAGAATGTCCTTGCGCGGAATGCCTTCCTTCTCCAGGAACTGGAGATACTGCACGAGGTTCCCGACCGTGAAATAGGTCGGGTTGCACTGGCCGTTGTTGCCGTATTCCTTGCCAATCTGAAAAGCAGGCACGTCTGGCACAGGCAGTTTCTCGCAGCGATAGCCGCAGCCTTGAAACACCGCGCGAATCAAATCCTCGTGCTTCCAAGTGAAGCCTCCGAAGAGAATGGTTACGCGGTTGCGTTCTTCTGCGGTAAAGGCTCGCTCAATCGGACGGTGGAAGTGTGTCGGCTGCTCAAGCCCGGCAATCCTCCGCAAGCGTATGCGCTCGGCTTCTAAACGCTGTTTGATTTCCGAATCATTTTCAATCTGGACGAAATTCGCGGCCATAAGATCCTCCGGCGGTGTGTGGAATTTGAGAGGTGGCTGTAAATGTGACGGGAAGGTGGTGGACGGATTGCCCGTCGGCCCACGATTGAGCCGGGTGCACTGATGGCAGAAAACAGCGAACTCCAGGATGAGAGCACATCCGGGTCACTACGGGCTTTCTACTGAACAGCATCCGAACTCCACAGGTTGGCTAGGAGGTTCGAAGTCTTACACCGGCGGAACTGCTGCGAGGAAGTCCCGTAGGCGCCGGATTAGCAAAGGACCGCGATTGGGATGCCAGCCATTCAGGAATCAGTTGCCCAGGTTCTTTTGGATCCCACCCACGGAAAATAAAAAATTGATCTTAGAGACTTTTTTATCAAAACTTAACCTCTGAGATCAAGCGGATACGTTACACGCCGAAACTGACGGTACGGCAACGGACAAGTTGCTCAAAACGATCTTCAAAAGCTGGCTGGTTTTTCGATCGAAAGCGACCTCTCGGTAGTAACTGAGCGATTGACAATGTAGTCGCGATGATCAATCGTCATAAACTTCTTGCCATAAAGTCGAACATCAACGAAGGTTGTGTCTCTCTGCGGAAGCCAGAAGCCGCCGATTTTTTGATACTGGCGCACAAAGTCAGCCCGCTGGATCCAGAAAGAAAGCTTCTTGGCCGGATGGCCCTCGATGCGGACAACCGCGTAGTCCTCGGCGTCAATCCACACCTTGCCTTCGAAGAGATACTTGTCTTTGCGTTTAGGAATCGCCTGCGCGACGAAGCAGTTGTAAGGTCCAACCTGTTGCTCACCGAGCAGATCCAGCGAGTAGTTTGCAGGAGTAATGGCGCTGTCGTGATGCTGTTTACCCGCGGTTGTTTCGATTTCGCTGGCGATTAACGCATTGAGCGCCAAGCGGCGAACCAGGACGGAACCTTTTTCGGACGTCACCAAAAACGTCTTGCGGTCTGGTGCGCGATACTCCATCAGCCCGGCTTCCTCCGCGTGCACCTTGCCCTTCAGGTCCACCACCTGATAAGTCCTGAAGGCGGTATAGTTCACGAGCGTCGCGGTACGAAGGGCGTTGTGGGCGAGCAATTCATCGAAGATATGGGTCGCGGTTATGCCCGGCCGTAACGGTTCCAGCGGGTTTGTGAGTTCGGTTTGGCCTTGTTGATTTAGCTGCGCGTGCGCACTCACGGCGAATGCTGTCATCGCCAGAAATGCGGCATCAACCAAAAACAGTCTGACTTTCGCGTTCCGCGTTGTTGTGTTTCTTCCCGGCACGATGCTTCTCCTTTTAGTCCTCAAAACTGCGCACACCGCCCTGGAATTTGTTTTTTGCGTTGATCCAAGCCACTTGATCACCCGGGAATCGTTGTAGCGTACGCCAGATGGTTCAGGGTTGAGAAACAGTGCTGCTCACAGGTCGACTTCATTGCCGACAATCGGAGTTAGTCGAATTTTGGCTGATCGATGTTCCCCCGAAGGTTGCCCATACGTGAAGCACGGAGCGACCGTGCCGTCGATCTGGATGATGACGTTGTTCTGACTCGCGCGGCAGTTCACTCGGCAAAAAAATGAAGCTCGCCATTCCAGCCGTTTCTCGAAGATCGAGCCCACAAAGGACATACACAAAGCCTTGATCTCTTGCAGGCGTTGCACCGAGTCTACCATCTCATAGCCCGCTTTGTTCTTGTCGATCATCCAATCGACCAGCGAGTCAATTTGCTGCCAATCTTCCCGCCTCCTATTAGGTGGGATTGTCGTACAAGTGCTTGAAGTGTTCATCCTGTTCAAGCCTCGGGGTTTCGTTGGGCTTCTTTTTTCGCCCCCAGGGAGGCGGTTTCTAAGCCGCTACACTCCGGGATTTGCCAACGGTACGAAATTGCGTCGCTGTCCACGGCCCAGGGCTACAATGACTCGGCGGGTCGGGGCTATCCGAAACGTTCCTGCTAACGAAAAGATCAGATAAGGGAATAGCTCGAAGAAATTCTCGGGACGCTGGCGTACGGGGCTCAAAGCAGTTCCGGGTGTCCGACTCACTTTCTAAAGGAGAGAACTGTGGCTACTGCAGATGATTCGTCAAACTCTGGAATCAGTCGCTGGTGGCGTGTAGTAGGCGGCATGTCGATGAACCTGGCGCTGGGCACGTTGTATGCCTGGAGCGTGTTTGTGGCACCGCTGGAAAAAGAATTTGGCTGGAAACGCGCGGAAACTTCCAATGTGTTCACTATTGCAGTCGTTGTGTTCGCTCTAACATTTATCTTAGCTGGACGGCTCCAAGACAAATTTGGCCCGTTCTGGGTTTCGCTGACGGGGGGCGTACTGGTAAGCCTGGGATTTTTCCTGTGCTCTTTCACGCACAGCCTGACCTACTTGTATGTGTGCTTCGGTGTGATTGGCGGGCTGGGCAACGGATTTGGCTATGCCACGCCGATTCCGGTGATGGCCAAATGGTTTCCCGACAAACGCGGACTGGCCATCGGTCTGGCCGTCGGCGGCTACGGAGCGGGATCGGCAATCTTTGGACCACTGGCCAATTTGAAACTCATTCCTGCCTACGGTGTGCACACCACATTCATGATCCTGGGCGGGATTTTTCTGGTGATGACGGTTTTTGGTTCGTTCCTGCTGCACAATCCTCCGGCCGGATACAAGCCTCCGGGTTGGGTGCCGACAGCCGCGGCCAAGGCTGGGGCGTCGACTCACGAGT
This sequence comes from uncultured Acidobacteriaceae bacterium, assembly GCA_963708335.1. Taxonomy (GTDB): domain Bacteria; phylum Acidobacteriota; class Terriglobia; order Terriglobales; family Acidobacteriaceae; genus Sulfotelmatobacter. The sequence goes on from OY970205.1 coordinate 3,142,316, forward strand.
TCAGTCCCAGCGAAGTTTTGCATACACCTGCGTTCTATCTCATGTGGGTCGCATATGCGTTGGGCTGCTCGGCAGGACTGATGGTGATCAGCCAACTGGTGCCATTCGCGAAGAGCGTGGGGATTCCGACCACTGCGCTAGCGACAATGGGACTCGTCGTGGGTGCGGTGGGCAACGCCTCGGGTCGAATCTTGTCGGGCTGGATGTCAGATACGCTCGGTCGGTTGAACACATTGCGACTCATGATCGCCATCTCGATGGTGGCCATGCCGATTCTGTACCAGGTTGGTGGCAACGTGGCGCTGCTCTACGCAACCGTATTTGTCGTGTACTGGTGCTACGGGACGCAACTTTCGGTGAATGGCTCGACTGCAGCGGATTTCTGGGGAACGAAGAATGCCGGAATCAACTACGGAATGCTGTTCACGGCGTGGGGCGTAGCGGGTATCATTGGGCCGCGGATCGCCGGGGTGCTCTTCGATAAGTACAAGAACTACCAGATGGCGTTCTACTCCGCGGCCGTGCTGGCTGCGGTTGCCCTCATTTGCGAATTGGCAGCCAAGCGTCCTACCATACCGGCGGGAGTTCTGGGAGAAACGCGGGTGACGGCGGTGGCTTAGTTTTTCGTGTCAAAAATCAACGGGCGTTGAATTGGCGACCGCCCGTTCTTCCGCGCGTGTGTCTTGATCAGGGCGAGTCGTAAGGCAATTAAAATTCAGCGAGAAGAGGCGAAGGATATGGCGGAACTACGCATGAAACCACAAGGCGTGATCGAAACCAGCGAAGCTCAAATCGCCGTGCATTGGAGGGAAGAGGAATACTACTATCCCTCGTCGAAGTTCATCGGCCAAGCGAATCTGACAGATCCCGACGTTCTCAACCGCTTCAGTGAGGATAAATTTCCGGAATGCTTCCAGGAGTATGCCGACCTGCTGAGCTGGAGCCAATATTGGCATACGACGCTCGATACCAATGATCCGCCATTCTGGAAGTGGTTCGTGGGCGGCAAGCTCAATGCTTCGTACAACTGCGTGGATCGCCACCTTGCCAAGTATGGAAATAAAGCGGCACTGATTTTTGTTCCGGAGCCGGAGAGCGATGCGCCGGTATCGGTGACCTATCGCGAGCTCTACGTGCGGGTGAATGAATTTGCGGCGCTGCTGCGCGATTTCTGTGGGTTGAAGGCGGGAGATCGCGTGACCATTCATATGCCGATGGTTCCCGAGTTGCCAGTTACGATGCTGGCATGTGCGCGACTTGGTGTAATTCACTCGGTGGTGTTTGGCGGGTTCAGCGGCGAAGCTTGCGGATTACGAGTGGCCGATTCCAGCAGCCATATCTTGATTACGATGGACGGCTATTACCGGAATGGCAAACTGCTCGATCACAAGGCCGGGGCGGACATTGCGCTCGAGGTTGCGAGCAAAGAAGGGCACAAGGTGGACAAGGTTCTGGTGTGGCGGCGCCATCCGGGCCAGAACGCTTCCGCTTCTCCATTTGTGAAGAGTCGGGACTTTTTTGTCGATGAAATTCTGCCGAACTATTCGGGGGAGATCGTAGCTCCGCTGCCAATGGATGCGGAAGCCCCGCTGTTCCTGATGTACACCAGCGGCAGCACCGGAAAGCCCAAGGGATGCCAGCACCGCACTGGCGGCTATCTAGCTTATGTGGCCGGTACTTCAAAGTACATTCAGGACATTCATCCCGAAGATGTTTATTGGTGCATGGCCGATATTGGATGGATCACGGGACACTCTTATATTGTCTATGGTCCGCTGGCGCTGGCGGCGACGAGCGTGATCTATGAAGGTGTGCCCACGTTTCCAGACGCCGGGCGAGTGTGGCGAATTGCGGAACGGCTGGGAGTGAATATCTTCCATACGTCGCCGACGGCGATTCGCATGTTGCGCAAGGCTGGCCACGATGAACCAACGAAATACAACTACCACTTCAAACACATGACTACGGTAGGAGAGCCGATCGAGCCCGAGGTTTGGCGCTGGTATTACGAGACTGTCGGGAAGAGGGAAGCGGTGATTGTCGATACGTGGTGGCAGACCGAGAACGGCGGCTTTTTGTGCAGCACGAAACCTGCAATCGATCCGATGAAGCCCGGAAGCGCGGGGCCGGGGATGCCGGGAATTTTTCCGGAGATCCGGGACGAAATGGGCGAGATCGTGGCTGCGGGATCGGGGAAGGCGGGAAATATTTGTATTCGCAATCCCTGGCCGGGAATCATGCAGACAATTTGGGGAGACCGCGAGCGTTTCGTAAACCAGTACTATCGAAAATATTGCAAGAATCCGGAGAGCAAGAACTGGCGCGATTGGCCATATTTCGCGGCGGATGGCGCGGTGGAAGCTGTGGACGGATACTTCCGAATTCTCGGGCGCGTGGACGATGTTATCAATGTGGCCGGGCACCGGCTGGGCACCAAGGAAATTGAGTCTGCATGCCTTACAGTTTCGGAAGTGGCGGAAGCAGCGGTAGTGCCGGTGGTGGATGAGATCAAGGGCCGGGTGCCGGAAGTTTACATCGCGCTGCAGCCGGGACTTCAGCCCAGCCAGGCCGTGATCGACAAGGTTAACAAGGCGATTGAGACCATGATTGGCAAGATTGCCCGGCCGAAGCACATTCACATTGTCCCGGATATGCCGAAGACGCGCTCCGGCAAATTGATGCGCCGCGTCTTGGCATCCATCTCGAACCGGATGAACACAGGAGACATCACGACGCTGGCGAATCCGGACGTGGTGGAGAGAGTCCGGGAACTGGTGCAGGGGAAAGAACCCGTCACAGTTTCTGAAGTCGCGGACGACATCAAGCAGTTCGGGAAAGAAGAATAGATCGAAGAGAAGGTTCCGAACTGCGGTTCGGCGTTTCAATTTCAATGGCCAGTTCGATTTCGAACTGGCCTTTGTTACGTCATTACCCCGCCGCTCACGGCAGGCACAATCGAAATCTCAGATCCCGGAGGAATGGCGCTGGCGAGTCCGCCGCTGTAGCGAATGTTTTCGTCGCCGATGAAGATATTGACGTGCTCCCGTACTTGTCCCTGCTCGGTGGTGACGCGGTCCCGAATGCCCGGGTATAGCGCGCAGAGTTGAGCCAAAGCTTCGCCCACATTTGCGGGCGAGGATTCGATCTCGACTCTACTGCGTCCGGCAGTAAACTCTCGCAACGATCCCGGAATGTGAAAAGTGATCGGCATGGGATCATTTCTTCGCCCGGCGCGTTTTGGATTTCGACGTAGGAGTCGCCCAATGTGAAGTCGTGCGGTGGGAAGTCGCGCGCGCAGGTTTGGGTAGGACGGGCTGGGGGGAGACAGAGGCGTCATCGAGCAGAGCGGCCCGCACGCAAACCACCGACGGCAACCCTTCCAGTATCTTTTGCCAGTTTCTGCCTTCATCGCGTGAGCCGAATAGTTGTCCGCTCCTGGTTCCGAAGTAAATTCCTGAAGGCTCGAATGAATCGGCCGCCATGGCATCCCGCAAGACAGTTTCGTAAGCGCGTTTTTGCGGCAATCCCCGCATTAAAGGCTCCCACGAGGAGCCAGCGTTGCGCGTACGATAAATCCGGAGCCGGCCGTCGCAAGCGCAGCGAAACTCATCGGATTCAACGGGAGCGACATAGACGCAGTCTGGGTTTTTGGGATGCATGAGCACGGGAAAGCCGAAATCGGAGGGCACCCCATCGGCAACGTCCATCCAACTTTCGGCGCCGTCGTCGGAACGATACAGGCCCCAATGATTTTGCAGGAAGAGGCGTTCGGGACGAGCTGGATGCATAGCGATTTTGTGTACGCATTGCCCGAACTCGGGAAACTTGTCGGGCCTGAACATGGCACGAAGGCCGCGGTTTTGGGCGGTCCATGTAGCTCCGCCATCGATCGTGCGGTAAACGCCGCCGGCGGAGATGGCGACATACATGCGCTGCTTATCCGCCGGATCGAGCACTACGGAGTGCAAAGCGAGCCCGCCGTTTCCCGGCATCCAACGGGGGCGATGCGGATGATCGAATAGTCCTCGAACCATCGACCAGTTCTCACCGTTGTCACGGCTTTCAAACAATGCAGCCGGTTCCACGCCGCAATAAAGAACGTTCGGCTCGTCGGGGCGTCCGGGCATGATCTGCCAGATATTCTTCAAGGAGAGTCCGGTGTCGGAAGGAAAGCGAATGGGGGCCTGCTGCGGATTGGTCCAGCTCTTACCAAAATCGTCGCTGGAGCGCAGCAACGTGCCCCAATAGCTTGAGGTCGAAGCCCAAATGCGGCGCTGATCGCCGCGGTCGTCGAACGCCATAGCGTACACATTCTGACCGTGGAAATAAGGACCGCCGACTTCCCAACGGTTACGCTGCGCGTTGGAACGCAGGAGGAAGGCTCCTTTCGTCGTGCCCACCAATAACAGGAACGCGCCCTTTTTGACATGAACGTGTTGAACGCTATGAAAGACCGTAGGCCGTGCCGAACCCGGCTCCGGGCTGGGTTCGGGCGAGGTCATTGCGGCCGACTGAATCGCCTCCAGCGCCGCTTGAACTTCGCCCGCGCGCTGGTACCGTTGCAGAGGTTCCTTGGTGAGGCAGCGCTGAATGATGGCCCAGAGGCCGGGAGGTACGGGCGGGCCAAGCGCGCTCGGGATTTCACGCATGATTGCCGAACTGATCTCGAAGCCGGTGCGCCCTGCAAAAGGAAGACGTCCAGAGGCTGCTTCATAAAGGACAATGCCGAGTGCCCACAGATCGCTGCGGTGGTCGGCGACCTCGCCGCGCAGGATTTCCGGCGCCATGTAGGGCAGAGTGCCACTGACGCTGGAGGTGTTCTCCACCGTGGCGAAAGATCGGGTGGGACCTTCCAAAATGCCGCCGCCGACCTGCTTGGCCAAACCGAAGTCGAGAACCTTGACCAGGCCGTCGGCGGTAATGACGATGTTCGCCGTCTTGAGGTCGCGATGAACAATGCCGCGGTCGTGGGCTCGCGCGAGTGCGCTTGCGATCTGAACGCCATAGCGGAGAACCGATTCCGGCGGCAGGCCGTCAGGGGCGCACATTTCAGCCAGGGACTTGCCCTCGACCAATTCCATCACGATATAGAGTTCGCCCTCATTTTCGCCGACTTCGTAAATGGTGCAGATGTTGGGATGCGCGAGGGCAGAAGAGGCGCGGGCCTCGTGCAGAAGGCGCTGGCTTGAAGAAGCATCCAGGCGAGTATCTTTTTTGACGACTTTCAGCGCGACATCGCGGTGCAGCACTTCATCATAAGCGCGGTAAACGACCCCCATCCCTCCTTCCCCAATCTTCGCTACCACTCGGCAATGACCGAGAACTTGACCGATCACAATCGCTCCTTCTTCGCCAATGGTAGGCTGCGTTTTGGAAATCCGTCAATGAACGCGACATCTGGGCGGCAGGAATCCCTTGTCGGAGAAACCTTGTTGTCATATATAACTGTGAGACATCGAAAGTCATCCGTCTTCAGGAGGTATGAGCATGGCGCTGCAGACTCTTGTCATCGCAATACGGGTGCTCCGCAAGAATCCCTTGTTCACACTGACCGCCGTGCTGACGATTGCCCTCGGACTTGGCGCGACCACGACGATTTTCAGCGTGACAAACGGCGTTCTGTTGGAGTCGCTTCCCTATAAGGATCCGGACCGCGTGGTGGTTGCAGGAATGGATCTGCGGCAGCGGCACGTTCGGAACTTGCCATTTTCCAATGCAGACTTCATCGACCTGCGGGACGGAACGAAAAATGATTTTGAGGATATGGCGGGGGTTTTCACGTTTCGTGACGTGAGCCCGCTGGAAGATGGCACGCCGGAGCAGACGCGTGTCGCTATCGTCACCACGAATTTCTTCCGGTTGCTGGGCGGACGGATTGTGCTGGGCCGCGACTTGAACGACGAAGACGGTATTCCACAGCCACCGCCGCCGCAGGCCGGGCAGCAGCCACCCCCGCGGCTGCCAGTAGCGGCAGTCATCAGCTACGAATATTTTCAGCGGCGCTTTGGCGCCAATGCCGCCGTGCTCGGACATCCCATGCCGGGTGGTGGCGGGCAACCCAGCCCCATCATTGTGGGTGTGCTGGCTCCGCGCTTTCGGCTCTACTTTCCGCCGGATGCGGACCAGGAATCTGCCCCGGACATCTGGATCGCCAATCGCCTGGGCTACGATGCCGCCGACCGAAATCAGTTCTCGATTCTCCCGGTAGGCAGGTTGAGGGCCGGAGTGTCCGTGGAACAAGCGCAAGCAGCGGCCGATAACGTGGCCGCCGAAGCACGCAAGAATTTTCTGATCGACAGAACCGCCGGATATTACATTCACGTCGAGTCCATGCGGAAGCACCTAGTTTCGGACGTGCGGCCTGCAATTTTGGCGCTCATGGGTTCCGCCGTTTTCCTTCTGCTGATCGCTTGCGCCAATGTCGCCAATCTTCTGCTGGTGAGGGCTTCATTGCGCGAACGAGAACTCGCGGTGCGCGCTGCGCTGGGAGCGAACCGGTGGCGTCTCATCATTTCGCTGCTGACGGAAGCGGGTCTGATTACTGCCATGGGCACGGTAATCGCGCTCGGGCTGGCGTGGATCGGAATTCGCGAACTGCATGGTCTCGCGCCCGAAAATCTGCCGCGCCTCGACACCATCCGGCTCAATTCCTTCGTGCTGGGCGTGACCGCTCTCACGTGCCTAGCGGCGACGGCGATTTTTGGGATGTTACCGGCTTGGCGCGCTTCGAGGCCCGGAGTCGCAAAGTTGCTGCGCGGAAGCAGCCGAAATGCCGGACTTCTGGGCGGAAGTACTTTGCGCAATGCGGTGGTGATGGTCGAAGTCGCTCTTTCTTTTGTTCTGCTGGCGGGAGCGGGATTGATGTTCCGCAGTTTCCTCGAACTGCAGCACACCGATCCGGGCTTCGATCCGCAAAGGCTATTGACGTTTCAGTTGCTCGGTTCCGATCCGAGGCAGAATCCACCAGAAAAACGCGCTGTTGTCGTTCGCCAAATTCAGGATCGATTGCGCGCCATTCCGGGCGTGGAGGCAGTAACTGCGTCGAGTCCTTTTCCACTGGCGGGTGGCTTCTCTCCAATACGCTGGGGCACGGCGGAAGCTCTGGCGGACGCCAGCAGATTCCAGGCAACTGATTTCGAAATCGTTCTCCCCGGCTACTTCGAAACGATGCGCATGCGCTTGCTGGCGGGCCGGTTCTTTACCTGGGACGACAATCTGCCTGGACGCAACGTGGTAGTGATTGACGACGTGCTCGCGAACAAGGCTTTTCACGGACAGCCCGCAGTCGGTGGCCGCATTCTGATCCGGCTGCGAACTCCCGAGCCGGAATGGGTTGAGGTCGTTGGCGTAGTCGCGCACCAGCGTGAGGTTTCGCTGACGGAACCGGGGCGCGAGCAGGTTTATTTTACCGATGCGTTCGTGGGCTCGGATGCGGTTGATCGATGGGTGCTTCGGACTGGGAACGATCCGACGAATTACGGAAACGCCGTTCGCGCTGCGATGAAAGAAGTAGATCCGCATCTTCTGGTTTCGGAAATGCAAACGGCGGATTCGCTGCTATTACACGCGCAAGCGGGGACTCGTTTCGCGTTGGTGCTGATTAGCGTATTTGCGATTATCGCCGGGGTGCTGGCGGGGGTTGGTCTTTATGGAGTGCTCTCGACGGCAGTGCGGCAGCGGACTGCCGAGATTGGCGTGCGGATGGCCCTGGGAGCGGGACCGCGCGAAATTTTTCAGCTCGTGGTCGGTCAGGGCCTTCGCCTGAGCGCGATCGGAGTTGCCGCGGGTCTGGCCGGCGCATTGCTGCTCACGCAATTGATGCGAGCCATGCTGGTGGGAGTGAAAGCCACCGATCCAGCGACGTTCGGAGTGGTGGCGATCCTGTTCTTGTTCGTCGCTGCACTGGCGTCGTGGTTCCCGGCTCGACGTGCGGCTGCCTTGGATCCCTCTCGCGCTTTGCGCGAAGAATGAGGGGCCGCAAGACTTAGGCATGAAACTCTATCGCACATCGAATGGGATCTTCGTCGAAGAGGAAGGGAGCTTTCATCTTGTCGCCGCGACGGATTGGGATGAACTCGTTAGCAGCTCCGATCTGTTGGCGCAAGCTCGCGAGGCGATTGGGCGAGCTGCAGTGTCTAGCGTCGATCCAGCAACAATTCTTAAGCCTGTGGTCAGCCAGGAGGTGTGGGCGGCGGGAGTGACTTATTATCGCAGCCGCGATGCCCGGATGGACGAGAGCAAGGACGCGGGGGGAGGCAGCTTTTACGATCGAGTCTACACCGCTGAAAGACCGGAGCTTTTTTTCAAGGCGACCGGGCGGCGGGTGGTCGGGCCGGGGAGTGCCGTGCGCATTCGTTCTGATGCGAAGTGGTCGGTGCCCGAGCCGGAGCTGACTCTGCTCATTAATCCTGCGGGCGAGATTGTCGGCTATACCGTTGGCAACGACATGAGTTCTCGTGACATTGAAGGGGAAAACCCGCTTTATCTGCCGCAGGCAAAGGTCTACGAGGGGAGTTGCGCGCTCGGTCCCTGCGTGCTCCTGTCAACTGACCCACTGGATAAAGCGACCGGAATCCAGATGGAAATCACGCGGCAGGGTAACAGTGTATTCCATGGGAACACGACCCTCGCAGAACTCAAGCGCGACCCCGAGGAGCTAGCCCGGTTCCTGTTCCGCGATAGCAGTTTTCCGCAAGGCGTATTTCTGATGACGGGAACGGGCATTGTTCCAGGAAATGATTTTACCTTGGTGAAGGGCGATAGAATTCGAATTCATATCGAGGGGATCGGGGCACTCGAAAACTATGTGGGGTAGCGTGACGGATATAAGAAACTATATAACTTCCGAGAGTGCATGTCCCAACTCACGTTTCGACTGTTCCTTCGCAATCAAGGCCGTAACATTCCTTTGGGTTAGCTTCTCTTAAGGGCCGTTTCCAGCGCGTGACGAAGGTCATCCGGCAGTGGCCTTCCGGCAGTCACGTCCATGTACCTTTGCAATCTATTCGGTTCAGGGTTTTAAGCCCAGACTCAATGTGAATCACGGTTGTCTGGGATTGAGTTGTGCCCTTTTTCCTTGCAAAAACCTATGGAATGCTTTCGGACAGTGCATGTTGTGCAGTCTAACCGGGCGAGCAAGTTGGCGTTAGCTGTGGTTTGTCTTGGGATAATGGTGGGCTGCGCAGGAGTCAGCACAAGTTCGCACACGCAGACCGGCGGCGCCGGCACTCTGTCACTGGGGGCAGCCAGCCTGGATTTTGGCTCAGTCACGGTGGGCGGCAGCAAGACGCTGACCATTACCGCAACCAACACGGGAGCGGCCTCGGTTACGGTCAGCAGCGCGTCTTTTTCGAGCCAATCATTTTCATTGACTGCGCCAAGTTTGCCTGCGGCGCTGCTTGTCGGTCAAAGCACTCCGGTCAGCCTGGTCTTTTCTCCTAATGCGGCAGGGGCGTTTAATGGAACGGTTTCTATAACCAGCAACGCTTCTGACAGCGCAGTTACGTTACCCCTTACCGGGAGCGGAGTGGCGGCGGGAGCAATATCGGCGAACCCCACGAGTTTGGACTTTGGGACAGTTCAGACAGGTACTAGTCAGCCTCTTTCCGAGACGGTGACGAATACCGGCGGTACGTCCGTGATGGTTTCGCAGGTTGGAATCAGCGGCACAGGATTCACACTGAGCGGAATTACCACGCCAATCACGCTGGCGGCAGGCCAAGGGGCAAATTTCACGGTGACCTATGCTCCGACATCCACCGCGCCGGCTGCCGGTAGCGTGACAGTCACCTCGAATGGAACCAATCCAACTCTTACCATTGCTCTCAGCGGGGCTGCTTCGGCAACAGCCGGCACTCTCAGCGTGACTCCGGCGCCGATTGCCATCGGCAGCGTGTTTTTGGGGACCAGCGGACACGCCTCGGGAAGCTTAACCGCGAGCGGAACGAACGTGACCATTACTGGAGCCACCTCGAGCAATTCACGCTTTGCACTGAGCGGTGTTCCCACAATTATTCGAGCAGGCCAGAGCCTGCCGTTTACGGTGACGTACAGTCCGCTGGTGGCAGGCGCGGACGGCACTAACTTGACCTTTACCAGTAACGCGCAGATTGCGACGAATTCGGATACGGCCACAGGAACCGGCGTCACGCCTCCTGTTCATAGCGTCGCTTTATCGTGGAACGCCAGTTCTTCGTCCAACATCTCCGGCTACAACGTCTACCGCGCGATTTACGGAAGTTCCTGCGGCGGATTCTCCAAGATCAACGGTTCCGCTCTGGTTGCAAGCACGACCTACACGGATTCTGCGGTGACCGACGGCACGAATTATTGCTACGCCACGACTGCCGTGGATTCCAGCAATGCAGAGAGCGGCTATTCAAACATTGTTACCGATGTTCAGATCCCTGCCCCATAATTCAGGCAAGACACACACACGGGGCTGTTTCAGGAAGTTGGGAAAAGGAAGGAAAATAAAAAAGGCCTGGCCAGGTTCGGCCAGGCTTTGAGTTTTGGCCTTTAGCTCCTAAGAAACCGGCGGCCAAATGTACCAGCCGCAATGAAGCCGGAAAACAACATCGCAAGCATCGAAGGTTCCGGCATGGGAACAGGAGTTGCGCCGCCTTCGTAGCTGGTTCGCCCGTTACCGTTGGCGGCATGCCCAGCGAATAAGTCGCCACCGGGCCCGGTGTTTCCGCCCGAGCTTACCAATTCAAAATCGGCGAGCGTCAGATGACTGCCCTTGAGGGTAAAACTGAAAGTGCATCCCGCTGATGCAGTTCCTCCACTCACGGAGCAATTGCTTCCGTTAGCACCGCCGTGCTCTCCGGTTTTAAAGGTATAGTCGAACTTTCCCCAGCCGCCCTCATTCTTCAGGCCACCCAAGCTTGCGCCATTAACTTCTCCAGATGACGAAAGCAAGGATAGAGACAAGAGGCTTCCGCTGCCGTGGGTGCCGGTGGCCCCGGTTTCAGCGTTGAATCCAAACCTGTCGAAAACATAACCGTTGTTCAAACTTGTGACGGTGAAAGTGGCTGATGTGCCGCTGCTGTTGATGTCGAGGCTAACTTGAGCGCAAGGCGAAGCCGAACTACATGCCGGGCCGCCGGCGTTCGAGGCGGTCAACATCCAAGATTGCGTTGAATCCGCCGACGCGGAAAGCGCACCCAATATCAAAAAACAAAACAAGCCGGCGATTGCAGACAAAAATCGCAGGTTGCGCATGGCCGGAGTCTCCTGGGACAGCGCTTGCAGGGGGGTCTGCAACCAAACAGGCTTCACACACGTCCATGCTCACTATTAACGCAGGATTAATTTTCGTCAAGACTGATAATTTTTGCAACTGGGTTGCAAGGCGTTGCAACCCGGGGGCTGACAGCCGTAAATGTTAAGAAATGCTGGGCTTATGGGCGTGCTTGCGGCACTCTTTGCAACGTCCCGTCACCTCGGCCCTCCGATTTTCGTAAGGCCTTCAGGATCGGAAACAGTATCGCCAATCCGAGCAAATAGAACAGGATGCCACCAGAGGTGTGAAGCCATCCATGAAGAAAGCTGCGGTCGACGTACATCGTTAGCAGACAAAGCGTCACGATGCGCACGCCATTTTTGAGGATCAGAATGGGCACGATGGAAAGCACCCACAGGGCTTTTCTCCAGGCAGAACGCAAGACGAACTCGCCCAAGACCAGTGCGGTGACCAAAAGAGCCACGCTTGAGCGGATGCCGCTACACTCCGTTGCCACTTCGATGTCCAGGTTCGGCATCCGGAGGATGAAGCCTTGCTTGAGTACGGGAATGGATAAGAGTCGGAGCAACCCGTATGCCACCGCCGCCGATCCTGCCTGTAAAAGAAAGATGATCTTGTCGACGGCGATATCTGGAAGCGGTACCAGCAATAGAAGAAATAGAAGAGGGAAGAGAGCTCGGTAAAAGGCGGGCGTGCCGTAAAAGATAATAAACGCGGAGATCCAGATCACGACGATCGCAAGGGTGCTGAGAGAAAGTCCATTGTCATGAAGAGGCGATTCTGCCCGCCTCAGGGCCAGCCACAAAACGACGTTCCCCGCCAGAAAGATAAGGATCCCAGGGACGGGCGCAGTTTTCGCCGCTGAAAAGATCTCGGTGCGCTTGCGCAACATGAAATACGCGCTGATTGGAATGATCAGAATTATGTGTGACGCGTAGTCCCGACTCAGCGAAAAACTGAACAGATCGGTGAGTGGCTTCCAGAAGGCTACAACCGAAGCCGCAAGGAAGAAAATAAAACCCCAGTCTCGCCGAGATAGGTTGCCTGGTTGAGCGGCCGTAGACAATCGAACACCATGGGCGTTTGCGCCCACGCAATTGTATCTGAGGATTTTTCTCATAACCGCCATCTGGCTGCGAAGGCACAGATGGCAGGCCCATCTATTTCCCTCGGCACCTGCTTCCTTCGGCGTTCGGTTTTGTTCAAGGGTCCCATCACCGCGGAATGAGAGGTTTTAATGCCTCCAGATGATCTACGGATGCCCTATCGAGACCTATCTCTAAACGACCGAATCGTTTCAAACTGTCGTCATGAGGCTCCCCCAGTCTTTTACTCACCCTCTTTTTATCCGTATTTTTATCCGTATCTTCTCCGCTCTTACTGTCGTCTTGATCGCGACCGCGCTGCCTTGGGGCCAAGCGGCCGCCACGCAACAATTGATCGCATCGCCTTCTGCTTTGAACTTTGGCAACGTTCAACTGGGGCAGAACGAGACGCAGCTTATCGTGCTCAAGAATAATGGATCGACCACCGTGAACGTTACGACGATGATGGTTCTGGGGAGCGAATTCAGCGCATCCAATGTAAGCTTGCCTTTCAGTGTGGCGGCTGGGCAGAGTGTTTCGCTGAACGCGACCTTCACTCCGACCGTATCGGGCTGGAGCGGAGGATGGTTTGTTTTCACCAGCAACGCTTTCAACTCTACACTTGACGTGCAACTGCAAGGGGCGGGGCAGAGCAGCAACAACACGCTAAGCGCCAGTCCTTCGGCGGTTTTATTCGGGGATGTGGCAGTGGGCGGAAGTTCTACTCAGTCGGTCGTTCTGACCAATCGCTGCAGCTATAGAGTACAAATTTATGGCTGGAAAACCACGGGCAGCGGCTTCTCCGTCAGCGGTCCTGCGCTGCCGACTAGTTTGAACAGCGGGCAAAGTGTCACGGTGAAGGTCAAATTTGCTCCCTCGTCGGCGGGGATAGATGGAGGTGACCTTTTTGTCTCCAATGAGGGATTGAGCGTACCCCTCAGTGGCACGGGCACCGCAGCAAACACGCGGGGGCATTTGAGCGTATCGCCCTGGACGCTGAATTTCGGCAATGTAGATGTAGGGTCAACGATTACTAAGTCGATTACGATGTCTGCGACTGGCGCAAGCGTGACTGTGGCGTCTGATTTGAGCAGCAACAGCGAGTTTGTTCTGAGTGGACCCGTGTCGGTGCCATTTACCATTCCCGCAGGCCAGAGCATAACGTTTAACGTAGCTTTTAAACCGACAGGCAGCGGAACCGCTAATGGATCGGTGCAATTGAAGAGCAATGCGTCGGATTCCAGTGTGAATGTGTATTTGAATGGCGACGGAACTACAACCACGGCCGGCCAGTTAAGCCTCAGCCCGTCCAGCGTGAATTTCGGTAACGTGAACGTAGGTTCGACCGAAACGCACGCGATCACGATGAGCGCGACCGGAGCTTCCGTAACCGTGTCGTCCGACGCCAGCAGCAGTTCGCACTTTGTTCTGAGCGGTGTTTCCTTGCCTTTCACAATTCCGGCGGGACAAAGCAAGTCGTTCAATGTTGGCTTCACGCCAACCGCGACAGGGACGGTTTCTGGATCGCTGTCATTCAACAGCAATGCTGCCACCGCCCAAGCGGTTGAATCTCTCACCGGAACTGGCACGGCGCCGCAGTACAGCGTGAGCCTGTCATGGAACGCCAGTACTGGCGTGGCTGGCTACAATATTTACCGCAGCAGCAGCGCCAGCGGTTCCTATGTAAAGATCAATTCCTCGCTCGATGCGAACACGGCATATGTCGACAATGGCGTGACCGCGGGCAATACCTACTATTACGAAGCCACGGCGGTTAATGCCAGCGGCCAGGAGAGCGCGCGCTCCAGTCCGCCGGTGTCGGCTTCGATTCCCTAGTGCCGCAGAATGAAAGTGTTTGAAGACTGGAGAGATTTCCCGGGTGACGTGACTTCAGTAATCTGCTTCCCGACCCTCTTCGCCATGGAGTGGCACTGAGGGGCCATTCTTATTGTTCGAGCATTGCGTTAGTACTAGTACCAGTGGCCAAGTAGGGCCCTCACTAACGTCATGCCAACAAACTTGCTGGGCCCGATTGTTAAACCGAAAGCGGCAATTTTGCTTGTGTTTTTAGGGCTTTGCGGACCGGCACTAGCGCAGCAGGTTTCCTTAGCTCTGCTGCAGCCCGAGTCGATTGAGGCGAGCCCGATGGTGAAGTCCGTGGAACCGGCGACTTTGCCAGAGGCCCCGAGCCATCGATTTTGGGACCGCGAAAACAGCATTCTGTTTGCCACCAGCGCGGCCTTCAGCGCCGCTGACTTTGTCGTAACTCGAAATAACTTGCGCAATGGCGGCCAGGAATTAAATCCTGTGACACGCATCTTTTCAGGCAGCACCGCCGGCTTGGCAGTGAATTTTGCCGGAGAGACCGCGGGAGTCGTGGCGGTGAGTTACCTCTTGCACAAAACCGGACATCACAGAATCGAGCGGGTGGTTTCGATTCTGAACATCGGATCCTCGGCTGGTGCCGTGATGTTTGATCTTCGGCACTAATCCTAATTTCCAAGCACATTCAAATTACTCGCCCCGCAGAATAGAGCGATCCGGTTTCGTCAGGACTTCCTTCAAAGCCCTGCCGAATCGTGGCGCTATAATTACAAATAATTTCGATGCTGGCCGCTGCAGTCGCTCCCTTTCCGTGCTCGCAATTCCAGATTGCGTCATCGTTCGAGGATAGAGGAGCGATTGTGCGAGCGAGTTGGCATCATTTTGAGCGAGCAGACAGGAAATCATGAAGGATTACCGGAAGTTTTACATCGATGGAAAGTGGGTCGATCCGGCACGCAGCCACGATTTCACAGTTATCAATCCGGCGAACGAAGAACCCATTGCGACGATTTCATTTGGCAGCGCGGTCGATGTTGACCGGGCCGTGGCTGCGGCGAAGACGGCTTTCGAATCGTATTCGGAAACAACCGCTGAACAACGCCTGGCGCTGTTGCGCCGCGTGATTGAAGTTTATAAATCGAAGCTCGAAGAAATGGCGGCGACGATTTCCCGGGAGATGGGCGCGCCGATTTCGCTCGCCAGGAAGGCGCAGGCACCCGCCGGTCTCGGGCATTTATTGGAGACCGCCAAGGTGCTGGAGCATTTCAAGTTCGAAGAACTGAAGGGCTCGACTCTGACGCGAAAAGAGCCGGTCGGAGTATGCGGTTTGATCACTCCCTGGAACTGGCCCATGAATCAGGTCGTGGCCAAGGTAGCACCCGCGCTGGCGTCGGGATGCACGATGGTGTTGAAGCCCAGCGAATTCGCCCCACTGTCGTCGTATCTATTCGCGCAGATTCTGCACGAGGCGGAAGTGCCGGCGGGTGTCTTCAATTTGGTGAGCGGCGATGGGCCTACGGTTGGGGCGGCGATTGCTGCGCACCCTGACATCGCAATGGTGTCTTTTACGGGATCGACGCGAGCAGGTGTGGCGGTGGCGCAAGCTGCAGCGCCGACTGTAAAACGCGTCACGCAGGAACTGGGCGGCAAGTCAGCCAACATCATTTTGGATGACGCGGATTTCGAAAAGGCGGTCGCGCAGGGCGTGCAGGAATGTTTTCGCAATACCGGCCAATCGTGCAACGCGCCGACGCGCATGCTGATTCCGCGGTCCAAGATGGACACCGCGGTTGCAGCGGCGAAGAAATCGGCTGAAGGCACGAAAGTCGGGGATCCATCTGCCGAGGACACTCATGTTGGCCCATTGGCGAATGAAGCGCAATTCGAGAAGGTCCAAAGGCTTATCCAAAAGGGAATTGAAGAAGGCGCGAAAGTGATCGTGGGCGGCGTCGGTCATCCCGATGGGTTCGCCAAGGGCTACTTCGTGAAACCAACGGTGTTTGCGGACGTGCGCAACGACATGACAATCGCCCGCGAAGAAATTTTTGGACCCGTGCTCTGCATGATTCCCTACCAAGATGAAAATGATGCTGTGCGAATTGCGAACGATTCGCCCTACGGATTGTCGGGATTTGTGACTTCGGGAAACCTGGAGCGAGCGCATCGCGTTGCGAAGCGCATTCGGGCGGGGAATGTGCACATCAATGGCGCTCGAGTCGACTTCGCCGGTTGCTTCGGAGGATACAAGCAGTCGGGCAACGGCCGGGAATGGGGCGAGGCGGGGCTGGAGGAATTCCTCGAGTTGAAAACGATCTTCGGCTATGCCGTCGTTGCGAAATAGGATTCGTCTAAGGAACCTCTGATTAAGTTCCGAAAGCGAAAACACAAGGTCCCTCGACTGCGCAGAATTGCCGAAAAGACGGCAATTCTGCTTCGCTCAGGATGACAGAACTGAGCTAAATCAGAGTTTTCCTAAGCGCGCACGGTTCCAGCTAGAAACCTGGACCCTCCGGGTATGCCGGCAGGTCCGGGGGAACTGCGGGCAGTTTCGTCGGGTGCTCCTGAATTTCTTTCATCACCATTTCAATCGCTTTTTCCAGTTGCGGATCTTTCCCTTGCCTCACCAAGTCGGGGCGATTGTCGACCTCGATGTCAGGCGCAACGCCATGGTTTTCGATGAGCCACTTGCGGTCTAACCCGTAGAGAGAAAATTCCGGGCGCGTGATGTAGCCGCCATCCATCAGAGGAATCTCTCCGCGAATGCCGCGAACTCCACCCCAGGTACGCTCGCCAATAAGCGGACCGAGTTTATAAGCCTTGAAGAAGTAGCTAAAGAAATCGCCATCAGACGCGGCATAGTGGTTGGTAATGCAGGCCATGTGGCCGTAAAAGACGTTGCTGGGTTCGGTGTCGGGTTCCCAGTTGCGGGCCGATTCCATGCCGGCCAGCACCCGTCTGAGGCGTTCAAAAATGATCTGGTCGACGAAGCCGCCGCCGTTGTAGCGGACGTCGAAAATCATTCCTTCTTTGCGAATCTGCGGGAAGTACTGTTTGACGAACTCGTTGAGTCCGCTCGCTCCCATATCGGGCAGGTAAACATATCCGATCTTACCGCCGCTGGCCTGCTCCACTTTGCGGCGGTTGGTCTCGATCCAGTTCAATTCGTGCAGGCTGAACTCGCTGGGGATTGGGCGCACCACTACGTTGTGGGCTCCCTTTTCCGTGGGGTTGCTGTTGATTGAAAGCGTCGTGGTCTGGTTTACAGTGTTGATGAAGAATTCGTCGGGATTCTGCGGAACCCGTAGTGGACGGCCATTCACAGCCAGCAGATAATCGCCCTCTTTCACCATCACACCGGGCTCGGTGAGGGGAGAGCGCAGATTGCGATTCCAGTTTTCGCCAGGATAAATCTTCGAGAGACGGTACATCCCGCTGCTGGCATCGGCCTCAAGGTCGGCGCCGAGAAGTCCGACGTTGACCGTATCGATCTCGGGATAATCGCCTCCGCCAACGTAGGTGTGGGAGTTGGATAGTTCTCCGATCATTTCGCCCAAGATATAAGTAAGGCTCAACCGGTCGGCAACGAAGGGCAGGAGTTGCGCATACTTGTCGTGCTCCTGCTGCCAGTTGACTCCGTTCATTGCCGGCTCGAAGAAATAATCGCGCTCCTGTCGCCAGACTTCGTTGAAAATCTGCTTCCACTCCGCCGGAGGATCGACTTCCATGCGCATGGCATCGAGTTTCAAGGCGCCTTCTCCGGCATGGACGAGAGGCTTAGGCTCGCTTTCTTTTTCTCCTTCAGGCACCTTCGCGTCGACGATTCCATAGCTATGCTCGCCGCCTTCGCCGCCCGCTTCACCTTTTGGCGTCCCGTAGAGAATTTTTTTGCCGTCGAACGAGAGCGCGTACTGGTCGGCTCCTTCGAGGAAAATGTGATCCTTGCGATCCTTCAAGTCATAGGCGTGGACGGCGGGAGATTCGCCGGGCAGCGGGCCAGACAAACCTTCGACAGGAGCCGACGAGTAAAAGATTACGCCCTTGGCCGCCGTGAGATTTCGCAGGTTGCCCGGGGGAATGGGAAGCGCGACGATGCGTCTCTGAATTCCTTCGAGGTCGATGCGGAAATTCTGCAACGCTGGTCGCGTTCCCGCCTTCTCCTCTTTTTCCTTCTCAGTTTCGGTGACAGGCTTTTGCTCTGCCGCTTCAGGCTTGGTTTTTGCCGGTGGAACTTTCGGCTTTTTAGTTGGCGTCTCGGGTGGCTTCTGGCCTGGCGGTTGTGTTCCCGGAGGCGTCGACAAGAGAACGTCGGGCGCCGGGCTTACGGTTACCTCATCGCTCAGCACGGGGAAGGGAGAAGGCTCGTCCGCGCGCAACGTGGCAATATAGACGCGGCCAGCCTTCGGATTCGCGAATTCCAAATCGTATACGCCGAGCACTTCGTTAAAGTCACGGTTGGAAAGAAAGTAAAGATACTTACCCTCGGGGTCGAAGTAGGGCGCCGAACTGTCACTGGCGCTGGTGGTCACCGGCGTGATTTTGCGGTCGGCGAGGCCGTAAAGATAAATCACTCCATTGCGATTGTCGGCCGCTTTCGAGTACGCCACCCAATTGCTGTCGGGCGACCAGTTGTAATCGGTCAAGTCGCCATATTTTCCCTGATCGATAAGAACAGGCTTTTTGTCGGAGATGTCGACGTAGAACAGGTGGGCTTCTTTATCGGCGAATAGCAGTTTCTTGCTGTCGGGAGCCCACTGCGGCGGAAGGCGAAACATTTTGCCATCGAAGGTGATTCTCTGCTCCTGTCCCAGACCGTCCTGCGAAGTGATGTAGAGCTCGTCTTCCCCCGTCCGATCGGACATGTAGGCGACCCAGCGTCCGTCGGGCGACCAGGCCGCGTATTTCTCGTGAATACTCGGAGTTCGTGTGAGGTTGCGAATGCTGCCTTCTTTTGCAGGAACGGTGAAAATGTCGCCGCGCGCCGAAAATACCGCGCGCTTTCCGTCTGGCGAAATGTCGAAATCGGTGATGAGCTTGCTAACGTTGGCCCAATGTTTTCGAGCGAGGTCGCGATCTCCGGGAAGGTAGATGGTGAGTTTATGTTCCTTCTCGGTTTTCAAGTCGAACAAGTACAAATATCCGGCATTCTCGAATACGATCGCATCGGGGCCGAGGCTGGGCCAGTTCACGTCGAAATCTTTAAAGTGGGTGAGCTGTTTTATTTCGTGCGAGGTCAAGCTGTAGCTGTAGAGATTCAAGCGGTGTTCAGGTCCGCGATCGGAATCGAAATAGATGGTGTCGCCGTGCCACATGGGAAACGTATCGGTCCATTCGGTGTGCGGCATTTGCTCGATGTGGTTGGCTTTCAGGTCGTAGATCCAAATATCTTGCGCCATGCCGCCGGTGTAGCGCTTCCAGGTGCGAAAGTTTCGGAAGATGCGGTTGTAGGCGATGCTGTTTCCATCCGCAGAGTAAGAAGTGAGACCGCCCTTATCCAGCGGAAGGGCTTCCGCTTGGCCGCCGTCGATGCTTACGCTATAGAGACGGCCGAACCAATCGTTGAAAGTATCGCGACGGGTTAGAAAGACGATGCGCTTGCTGTCGGGCGTCCAGGTGATGACCTCGTTATGGATGCCCATGCGTTCGTTGAGGTGGTCGCCGCCGGGATGAAAGGTGAGTTGTTTGGGATCGCCGCCCTCGGAGGGCATGAGGTACACGTTGTAATTGCCATCATACTGGCCGGTAAAGGCGATCCATTTTCCATCGGGAGAAAATTTCGCAAACAATTCCTGGCCGGGATGGCTGGTGATTCGTTGCGCGGTACCGCCTTCTGTGGAAACCAGCCACAAGTCCCCGCCATAACTGAAGGCGATCTTGTCTTTCGAGACATCCGGGAACCGTAGTAAACGACCCTCGGGCAAACTCTGGGCGAATCCTGAAGTGGCAATGCTCAGAAGAAGAATGGCAATCGAGCGGAAGGGCATCGGATTTCCTCCGAACCACGATGGGTCTGCGCTCTCGATGCACAACACGAGCGAATCGTTCGTTGCAGGGGCGCGCAGGCCTGTCAAACCAGCTAAAGAGTTTACAGTCTGCGAGCAGATTCGGCCAATCTGGTTTCAGACCATTCGGGTGACCGAAATGCTGGAATAGTTGAGAATTCCGGAACCGAACCTGCGATACAATGGCTGCCATTCGTTTTGGTGGGGCTGGGGTTTGACTCGCGCCCGCGGGTTCACAGCGCTGAATTAAAAGGACTGGTTCTCATGAACGTCCTCTTGCTTTCCATGCCCGATTCTTTCGAACACATGCCACCGGTCGCCATTCGCATGCCCAACGGTGCGCTCACCTCGCTGGCGGGAAATGTTGATCCGCATCATCGCGTGGCGGTGGCCGACTTGATCCTCGTTCATCGGCGAGTCCGAGAGACTGTGACCCGCCTGGTGCGCGAACTCCAACCGGAAGTGGTTGGGCTTTCCATCATGACGTTTCAGCGGCGAACGGCGGCGCGCATCATCGAGTTGGTGCGCGTGCTCCGGCCGGGCGTGAAGATCGTGGTGGGTGGATACGATCCCAGCCTTGCCCCCGAGGCTTACGAAGAGATGGGAGTCGATTACCTGGTGCGCAGCGAGGGCGAGGTTACCTTTCGCGAACTGTTGCGCGCGATTGAGGGAGGCGGCAGTTTCGAACACATTGGCGGACTTTCTTACCGCAAAGGCTCAGGATGGACACACAATGCTGCGCGGCCTCCGCATCGGCTCGAGGACAGCGAAATCCGCCTTCCCAATCGCGACGCTCGCGTGCTGAAGGGATACACATTGCTGGGCCGGCAGGTGGATGTAGTCGAGACCTCGCGCGGGTGTACGTACGACTGCAGTTTCTGTTCGATTATCGAAATGCGCGGGCGCAACTTTCATACTTATTCGTTTGACCGCGTGTTAGCCGACATTCGCGACGCTCGCGACCATGGGGCTCGAACCATTTTTCTGGTCGACGACAACATCACACTGAATGTGCGGCGCTACGAGGCGCTGTGTGAGGCCATCATTAGCGCGGGGTTGCACAAGCTGGATTATTTTGTGCAGGCGATGACCTCTGCCATTGCTAACCACGGCGAAACCCTTGCACCGCTCATGCGGCGGGCTGGGTTCCGATACGTTTTTCTTGGAATTGAAAATATCCTGGAGGGTGACCTGGAATTTCTGCGAGCCTCGGCGAAAAATACGGAGCGAACCAACGGCCAAAACACTGGCAACGCCACGCTGAAAGCCATCGATTACCTGCATCGGAACCAGATGTACGTGGTCGGTGGACTGATCGTCGGCAGTCCGGGTGACACGCGCGAATCCATCGAAGCCAATCTCGAATTTGCGCGCCGCTACGTGGACTGGCCGTATATTCAGCACCCCACGCCGTATCCGCGCACACCCATGACCAAAGAGTTTCGCGATCAGGGGCTGATTATGAATGAGCGGTTGGAAGAATATGACGGCACCACGGCCGTGGTTCGTACCGAGCACCTTCCTGCCGAAGAAGTGGAGTTTCTGCGCTGGAAGGCCGAGCGCTGGATGAAGGTTCATCACATTCCCGCGGCGTTGCGGCATGATCCGGGATTCGTCCTGTTCCGCGGCTGGAAGATGCTGTTCCATACTTTCCGGGGAAGTTCGATCCGCTCGGCGTTGGGATTGGAGAGCGAGAAGCGCGTCTTTGAAAGGTACAAAGAAATTCGACGGGCGGAACGAGAATACGTGTGAGGTCGACGAAAAGTATTTTTGAGTTGGATTGAAGCCGCGCGAGGCGCAGCCGTAACCGCTGTTCTAATTTTTCCTTTCTGTAGCAAATTTCCCGCTGGCAAATTCGCGAATCGATAGGTTGCTACAATCTGGTAAGCCGTGCGCCGTAAATTTGAGACGCGAGGATAGAACCGTGGAAGTCGTAGCGGGCGTGGATCTGGGCGGGACTGCCATTAACTATACGTTAGTGAACCGGGAAGAGCAGTTCCTCATCGAGGGGCTGTGCGAACATCCGGCGCTTTCAAAGCAGGGACCGGAGGTGTGCCTGCAGCAAATCGCGGACGGGCTGAAAGTCGCCGCCGGACTGGCGGGCGTTGCGCTCGACGACATCGTTTCGATTGGCCTTGATACTCCGGGGCCGTCGAGTGCGGCCGGCCAGTTGAGTGCGCGAGGATCCACCAATTTCGTGCATCCCCAGTGGGCTGGCTTCGATATCCGCGAAGGTCTGGCGCACAAATTGGGCAAGCCTGTTTCTTACCTGAACGACGCCAATGCCGCCGCGCTCTGGGGCCACTATGCAATCTTCGGAGCGAACAGCCGCGAGACCTCCGTTTCGGACGTGGTCGGCACGGGCAACGGGGGCGGCATCATCCTCGACGGCAACGTTGTCAAGGGCAAGAACGGATTCGGTGGAGAACTGGGACACGTGCTGATTCCGTATCAGAGCATCGCGAGCATCGCCGGCATCAAGCCGCAGTGCAATTGCGGGCGAGTTGGCGACTTGGAATCGCTCTGCTCCCTCACCGCGATCGAGAAAACTCTTCTGCCATACTTTCTGCAGCGCTATCCAGATCACACGCTGGCGAAGCAGGACCGGCACCAGGCGGCCAAAGCGGTCCGCGGAATGGCGGATAAGGGCGATGCGATGTGCAAGGAGATCTTCCGGGTTCAAGCCCACGCTCTGGGACTCTTTTTCGACGAGATGATCAACACGTTCGATCCCGATGCCCTGATCGTGGGCGGCGGGGTGTTGGAAACGAGTCCGGAATTTCAGCACTGGTTTCTGGCGGAAATCCGCGCCGGCATGCCGAACCAACGCGAGGAGCAGGCCGACATTCCCATCCATGTGATGCCCAATGGCGACACGGCAGGGGCGCGAGGTGCGGCGCTGGAGGCGTTGAAACTGGCGAGGCAAAGCGGGCTCGCCTAGAGTAAAGGAGATTGATCACGGCTGGTTATCTTGTCGGCAACGAGGATAGGTGTTCGGAATGCCTGGCTTAGCCTCCGGTGTCGGTGGGATGGGAGCGAGAGTGTCGTTGGAGAGCCCGCTGGGTTGGCCGTATTTGTTGACTGCCCTCGCAACGTAGACATAGGTTGTGCCATCTTGCACCACATCGTCCACGCAGGCAGTTCCGTTAATCGATTTCTGGTTGACCTGCTCGCAGAGGGTGCAAGTCTTGTCGCGCTTTTGCAGGTCCTCTTTGGGGATTCGATACAGGCAGTAACCGGCGGCTGCGATTGAAGGATCGCTTGAGGTTGGGTTGGCATTCCAAGTGAGAATTACCTTGTGGTGGCTTGTCTGCGGGGACGCTGGCAGTATGGCCCCCTTAGACTTAGGGCAATTAACCAAGTCTGATTTGGCCGCGCTCAAGAGGATTTCTTCGGCTTTCGATGCCTTGCGGGTTCCCAGGGTCGCGTGAGCACTGGCTCGACCAGAGCTAGTCACCAGCCAAATTCCGTAGGCGACCATCGATACCAGTGCGCCCACGGCCAGGATGAAAATGAAGTGTCGTGCCCGCATAGGCTTTTCGTGACTCTGCTGTTGCTTCGTGTTGCTGGGAACCGGCGATGAGCTGGCCGACGGAGGGAGGGCTTTATTGAGGGTTGGCGATTCGATTCCGCGCAACGCTAGGCCAAAATCTTAACACCGTTTCCCGCGAAGCTGGCAGCTCTTCATCTTTTCTCAGAGTTGGTCCAGAAGGGTTGCCTGGTGGGCACGAATTCAATTGGCACTGAGTTTACGAATCCCTTTAACCAGCGGGCGCATTCCTCCATTCCGGCCTGTTCGCTCGGAATATGTCCAATCACAATTAGAGCCTTGTGGCGTCCCTGCGTAACGGCGTCGGCAGCATATTCCACCGTTTCCCACTCACGGGTTTCTCCAACCAGCAATACTTGCACGTCATCTCGCTCCAACGCATGCGTCTCCGCCTCGAATCCGGCCGCCCCAGGACTAAACCCAACCTTGGTTACCTTCATCGCTGGCTCGCCCACGACGCGCACGACGGGCGAGCCGAGCTTAGCTGCCACTTCCTCCGCTAATTTTTTGAGCGTGGTTTCGGGGATGACGAACAAATACTGGTTCTCAGGGTTCTGAAATTTTTCCCAGCCGAGCGCATGAACCATTCCAGCTTCAATGCCGTCGGGTTTGCGCATGTGCCAGTGATCGTGAAACCGCCAAATTACCATTCCGTGCTTTTCGATGAAGGCTCGCTTTTCCGCCCAAACAGGATCGCCTTCCGGCAGTCCCTCAGGCGTGTCCAGATGTGCGTAAAAGGTAGGCTCATGCGTGATCACGAAATTCATCCCCTTTGCCGACGCCCGTTCGAGAACGTCCATGGTCGCCATCATGGTTACGGCAATGCCCGTCACGGCCGTATCGGGGCTTCCAGCTTTGAACGTATCTACCGTATCCTTCTGCCATTCCACTCCGACTCGCTTCTGTATCTCGGCGACCACCTCTCGGGCTGTAATTCGATGTTCTTGCGCGGAAGCTGCTGCAATACTGCCGAGCATGACTGCGAGTAAAATCCAGTAATGAGCGCTTTTCGTATTCACGCCTTTGCCTCCTGCTTTGTCGAAGGATCGGTTACCAAAGCAGAATCACGG
Source organism: uncultured Acidobacteriaceae bacterium (assembly GCA_963708335.1). GTDB lineage: Bacteria > Acidobacteriota > Terriglobia > Terriglobales > Acidobacteriaceae > Sulfotelmatobacter. The sequence continues at coordinate 3,167,089 of OY970205.1, forward strand.
AAAGTCGGTCACCTTCGGTGTCACTCGAGGACGAATTGCGGTTGCCTCGCCCGTGTCGTCGATGACGTGGCTGATCTCGCCGTGATTGCCCAGCGCCACGGTGATCATGTCATGGAACCGGATGTTTGGACTCTTCGGTAACTCGATGGCCCGGGTCAGAACGACATTCGGGTAAATGAACACGCTGTATATCCCCAGCCCCCACGCCTCGTGGCTCGTTACGCCGTTCGCAACCTTGTACGAGGCCCAGCCGTTCACTCCGGGAGCGCTGGTGTAACTAGCCTGGTTGGGAGGATCGTAAGGAATCTCCGACTGATAAAAATAGGTTCGTCCGCCATTGCCCGTCCAGAGCACCTGAAATTGCTGGTGATGCTCCACAAACAATCCATAGATCGTAACGTCGTTTCCGTTTACCACCAGGCCATTGGCGCTGGTATTCAGATTCCAACCCACTCCATCGCCGTGGTCCGCCCTCCAGATCCAGGTATGGTCGACCAATGTGTCGTTGCTGTTGATCCTCAAATTTACCTTGGTGCGGCCGACTCCGGCGCCGCCGACGCGAAAGAAAACGTCGTGGAGGGTGATCGGATCTTTGGCGTGTCGTGACCGGCTTCCCTCCGGCCCTACCTCAAGCAAGACCCGAGACTCGTCCGGCCCGGCATCGAAGAGCAGTCCGGCCATCTCGATTCCGTCCGCGTCAGCGGTCGTCATGGCGGCTGTGCCCTTTACCGGGCGCAGCGTCGCATATCCCAGTCCGAGCACGACCGTACGCGGACGCGTCACACGAATGGGCGCGGTCAGTTCATAGATCCCCGGCGTCAGAATCAGGTTCTGTCCTCGCTCAAGCTGTGCGTTGATGGTCTCCGCCGTATCCACATCCGGACGCGCGATATAAAACCGCGCAATCGGAATCGTCTCTCCAGGAGTTTCGCCGCTGCGCCATGTGATCCCGGCGCTATCGCGTCGCAGAGCCGGCACGCGAACGCTAAACTCTCCTGCGGAATTTACCTGCAGGAACGGCTTCTCGCGGATGACCGGAGTTTGCGCAATCTTGGTGTAGGGCGGAGAAGGCCAAGCTCCCTCCGGCGGATGCGGCACACCGACAAACACCATGTTCCAGTTCGAGCCCGTCCAACTTTTCCAATCGCAGTTCCGCGAGATCCACTGCTGCTGGCTTCCGGAGTCGACATTTCCGTCGACCAGCGAATCCGACATCCAGCCGCCGCTCGCCCAGCCACGATGCTGGTGCAGCACCAGGTCGCCACGCACGTGCATGCGCCGTAGCGAGACCGCCTGCGAAACGGCCCACTGCATGGTTCCGCCCGCCGGTTCGATGGAGAGGCCTTCCGCCGCTCTCCAGAAAGTTGTGGTCGCATTGTTGTGCTCGTGGTTTGCATCCGCATGCATGTTGCCTGCAATGCGGGTCGCATCCGGCGATGCTCCAAGCCCCATTACCTCGGTGTAGAAGCCAACGGGCAGGTTCACGGAATAGTTTCCGGGCAGGAACAGGAATGCATTCCGCTGTGGACCAAACTCATTGTGCTCCTGAATGGCATAGACCGCATCGATTTGCTTTTGGATCGCCTGCGATGGCATTGACGGATCGAAGATGAGAACATTCGGTCCGAACTGAGGCTTGGCGGCTTTGGCCGCCGCAAGCGCGGGTTGAGCCGCTGCCAGGAGCGCCAGGAAAATAAATTGTGGTAAAAACCGTGCTCGTCTACCAGACATAGGTTCCCACCGATTCTGCGGGAAGTTCTGTCTGAAATGCTTTTTCGTGGTACTTCACCGCGAACGGCTTGGGGAAATTTGCGGTGTTCGAAACCACCAAAACAACCTTGTGATCGGGAGTCAGGAACGCGACGCTGGCCAGTTGTTCCATTTCGCTCGAGGCTACGCGTACCGAGCCTGGCGGTACGAACTGGGAGAAATGCTCGACCACGTAGTAGGCAACATTCTTGGTCACAGAATCGCCATCCAGCGTGATGGCCCCGGAACATCCGGTGCACCCGCCATTGTTAGTGTGCGGGCCGTTTTGCGGATCGGCTGCCAAATTCCACAGCAGCACATTGCGGCACCAGTTCCGCGTCGCGCCAATCATGACGCGTCTCACGGGCTCGGCAATTTCCAGCGGTCCCCCGCCACGCCAGCCGGTTACCGACTGTTCCGTCATATAGAGATTCTTCTTCGGATACGCATCGTGCACCTGCGTCAGGACGCTGGGTTCTCCGCCATATAGATGAAACGCCGTTCCGTCAACGTACTTGGCCGCCGCGGGATCGCCCAAAATCGACAGCGGATAAGAGGTGACATCCGGGTTGTGGTCGTAGAGCAAAATCTTGGTGCGGATTCCAGCCTTCTCAAATGCAGGACCCAGGTGCTTCGCGATGAATTCGTCTTGTTCTTGCGCGAACATCACCATGCTGGGCGTGTTCTTCGGATTCAGCGGCTCATTCTCGATCGTAATGGCGTCAATCGTGATCCCTTCCGCGCGCATACCTTCGATGTACTTCACGAAATATTTGGCGAACGCGGGATAATATTCAGGCTTGAGCTCGCCGCCCTTCACGTCGTCATTCGTTTTCATCCATGCTGGAGCGGACCACGGCGATCCCAGGATCTTGATCCCCGGCCGAATCGCAAGAATCTCTTTCAGGACGGGAATCACATCGGCGCGATCGGGCTCCAGGCTGAACTTCGTCAACTCCGGATCGGTCTCGCCGGACGGCAGGTCATCGTATGAATAGACCCGCTCGTTCATGTCGGAAGCTCCGATACTCACGCGCAGGTAGCTCACCCCGATTCCGTCGCCGCCACTTGTAAACAACTCCTTCAGCAGCGCGGAGCGTTGCGCGGCACCCATGCGCATCAGCAGTTGCGCGCTTCCTCCTGTCAGGGCAAAGCCGAATCCGTCCATAGTCTGGAAGTGCTGCGCATCATCGACGGTGAGAGTGGGCAACTTAGACGCTTCTGAAGAAAAGTGGAGTGATCCAGCCTGCAGTGCGACTATGGCAGAGCGGTCGGGCGTAGTGAGCCAGAGCCTCGCCTCTCGCTCCTGCTGCGCATTCAACGACAAGGAAGATACCACCAGGGCGCAAAACGAAAACAGGATCAACCTGAAATTCATGAGACCTCTGATTTATGAAGGCCCGGCTGTTTCGGGAAGACGATTGAGTTCAGACGAATGAAAAGCCGCGGCATCGTTCGCCAACGATGAGATCAGGGCAGAAGCACGGCTGTCAACCCAGCCAGGCCGCCATAGATACTCACACCGGCCGACCGAGCGCACAATTGAGAGCCCCCTTCATGAAAACCACTCTCTTCCTCTAAACTGAATATCCAAAACGGGGATCTCAATTGAAAAAATTAAAGTCGCATTTGCTCGGTCAAGTTTTTGCTGCATTCTTTCTACTGCTCGCGGGTTCCATCGCCGCCCAGTCCGTTCCTCAAGAAATGTTTGGGAACCTCAAGTGGCGGCTGATTGGCCCTTTTCGTGGCGGCCGAGTGGTGGCCGTTGCGGGAGTGCCCGGTGACTCCACGACTTTTTATTTCGGCGCGGTGAATGGCGGAGTTTGGAAGACAAGCGACGCCGGCGTCGTCTGGATGCCGATTTTCGATGGCCAGCCCGTCGCCTCAATTGGGGCTCTGGCGGTGGCACCTTCCGACCCTAAAACAATTTATGTCGGAACCGGCGAGTCTGACATTCGCTCCTCTCTTTCCTTCGGCAACGGTGTCTACAAGTCCGTCGATGGCGGCCGGAGCTGGCTCCATATTGGCCTGGAAGAAACGCGACATATCAGCCGCATTGTCGTCGATCCTCACGATGCGGCTACCGTCTACGTCGGAGCATTGGGACATGTTTACGAACCGAACGAGCAACGTGGCGTCTACAAATCCACCGACGGCGGCTCGCACTGGACCAAGATTCTCGATCAAGGATCCCAGATCGGCGTCTCCGATTTGGCTATCTGTTCCGCTCATCCCCAACTTTTGTTTGCTGGAACGTGGAACACGTGGCGGCCGCCCTGGAGTACGTACGCTCCAATCGATCGACCTGGCGGCGGCCTCTATCGTTCTCGAGACTCTGGGGCGACCTGGTCGAGGCTTAGCGGGAGTGGCCTGCCGGAAGGAGACTGGGGACGAGTCGGAGTCGACGTCGCGCCAGACGGCAAACGCGTCTATGCGCTGATTCAAGCGAAAAAGTCCGGCCTCTATCGTTCCGACGATGGCGGCGATACCTGGACGCTCGCCAATGACGATCCGCGTTTGACTAGTCGTGCATGGTACTTCAACAGCGTCACCATCGATCCGGGTAATCCCGACGTGCTCTATATACCGAATGTCGCTCTCTACCGCTCGGAAGATGGAGGCAAGACGATTTCAATCGTGCGTGGTGCGCCTGGCGGTGATGACTATCATCAGATCTGGGTTGATCCCAGGAACTCCGCCAGCATGGTCCTCGGAACGGATCAGGGCACTACTATCAGCCTTGATCGCGGTCAGAGCTGGAGCACCTGGTACAACCAACCGACAGCACAGATCTACCACGTCATCACCGACAATCAGTTTCCATATGTGGTGTACGGGACGCAGCAGGATAGTGGAAGCGCCGCCGTTCTGAGCCGCACCGATCACGGCCAGATCACGCCGCGAGACTGGTTCCCGGCCGGTCCGAGTGAGAGCGGATACATGGCACTCGATCCCGACGATCCCAACATCGTTTTTCTGGCGTCTAGCTATGGCGGCGTCAGTCGATTCAATCGGCGGACTGGGCTGAGCCAGGATGTAACTCCTTGGCCGGTCCCAACGTTCGGCACGGAGCTCGATCAGCGCAAGTTTCGTGCGCCCTGGTCTCCTGTGCTTGTTTTTTCTCCGTCAGATCCGAGGACGTTGTTTTTCGGCACGCAGTACATAATGAAAACTCTCGACGGCGGCTTGCACTGGCAAACGGTCAGCCCCGATCTCACTGGGGCGATCGCAGGTGCCAGTGATAAAAAATCACCAGACGCGCCAACTGTCGAGAACTCGAAGCGGCGAGGCTATGGAGTTGTGTTGACGATTGCACCTTCTCCGCTGAATCGTGACTTGATTTGGGCAGGGAGCGATACCGGGTTGATCCACGTAACTCGCGATGGCGGGAAGAACTGGAAAGACGTCACTCCGCCTGGACTGACCGACTGGAGCGCGATTTCGATGATTGAAGCTTCCCATTACGATCCGGCCGTCGCTTATGCGGCGGTTGATCGCAGCCGGCTCGGCGATCAGAAGCCGCACCTCTATCGAACACGCGATTATGGCGCAACGTGGACGCCGATCACGGAAGGCATTTCCGCGACAACCTTCCTACGCGCAGTTCGTGAAGATCCTCGCCGCAAAGGATTGCTCTTCGCCGGCGCTGAATATGGAGTCTACGTCTCTTTTGACGATGGAGATCACTGGCAATCATTGCAACTGAACCTTCCCGTCACTTCTGTGCGTGATCTGACGATCCACGGGGATGATCTGGTGATCGCAACGCACGGGCGTTCGTTCTGGATTCTCGATGACATCACCCCGCTTCACCAGGCCTTTGAGGCGGTTCACGCAATAAAAAATGTTTGGCTCTACCATCCTGCCGTTGCTATCCGCGTCGACAACGACACATTTGTGGGAACCCCACTTCCGCCCGAGGAACCGACCGCCGAAAATCCTCCGGCTGGTGCGGTGATTGACTACATCCTCAAGTCTCCCGTCAGCAGCGTGAAGCTGGAGATCTTTGATGGGCAGCACAAGCTCGTGCGGAGCTTCTCGTCCGAAGATAAAAATGGACGGAAGCACGCTACGCTTCCCGTGGCGCAGCGTTGGTTTCCTAAGCCCGAAGTCCTCGAGAAAACTCCGGGAGCGCATCGTTTTGTATGGAACCTTGCATGGGGAAGTTCGGGACCGCCGCTCGCAGATGAAGAAGCAGGTTTCCGCAATCCCAGCGGACCCAAAGTCATTCCGGGGACCTACGAGGTCCGCCTCACGGTGGATGGACAGTCGCAGAGCCAGTCGCTAGAGGTCCGGATGGACCCGCGCTCCCCGGCGACTCCCAAAGTTTTGGCGCAGCAATTCGAACTGGCTCAACAGATGTTCGACGAGACGCTGCCGGCCCGGCGTGCGGTTGCCGAAATCCGATCGGTGCAGAAGCAACTCGCGAGCGCGCAGCAGGGTGTGACGGAAGAAAACACTGCGCTCAAATCGGCGCTGGCAGAGGCGCAATCCGTCGTAGGCAAGATCCTCACAAAAAACGAGGATCCGCAGTTGGGGCTTGAGAACGCCTACCAGAACTTGGCATCAGCTTTGCGGGTTGTGAAATCAGGCGATCGCCTGCCGCCGTCGCAGGCGGTCGCGGTTTACAAAGAGTCGAGCGAACAAATCCGAGCGCGAATTAGCGAGTGGACCGCATTCAAGCAAACAAGGTTGCAGGAACTCAACCAACAATTGCGTGCGGCAAAGCTTACGCCGATCGCCATCGCCGACGTTGATCGCGAAGACGAATTCCTGATGTCGCAGTAAATGCCCGCTCTCCATGGGCTTTCCGGCGGAATTTTCGGATGCCGACGTCCGCTCGCTTTGCTTCGCATTTTCAATGCAAGCCTTAAAGACTGAGAAGACGGCGTAGACGGGGCATCCTAGCCAGCGAATTTGGAATCTGGCGCAGCCACTAATCGGCCTTTCTTTTCACCGCGGCCAACGGCCCAAATCAGCAAGACGATAGCCGCAAGCGCGAGCACAAAGTAGATAATTCCGCCCTGGTGATGGAGCCTGCCGGTGATGTAGCTCCGATCCACGCGTGTGGTGAGCATGCCGAGGACGAATATGCGAAGTCCGTTTTTCGCCACAGAGAGCGGAATCGCCACTGCCACCACTAAAGCCTTTCGCCAGATAGAGCGCAAACTTATCTGTGCCAGGATCATGGTCGTAACCACCAGCATCAAGCTTGAACGAATGCTGCTGCACTCGCGGGCAACCTCGATCGTCAGGCCGGGAATGGCAAGCAGTGTCCCATCTTGAGCTACGGGAACACCGCAGATCGCGAACAAAATGTGAGCCGACGCGACCGACCCTGCTTGTAGCCCGCGCACGATCGCATTCAGCAAGACGTCAGGAATCGGAACCATCCAGAGCAGAAAACAAAGAGGGAAGAGGGCGCGCCGGAAAGCACGACTGCCAAACGCCAATCGAAAAGAAGCGATCCAGCACACCACCAGCGCCAGCATCTGCGCTGCGAGTTGCTGGTCGGGCCGCAGCGCAAAAATTTGTAATCTGGCGAGCACTGCCGCCACAACGGCGGCGGCCAGCAGCATGTAGTCAAAGCTGGGGCGCGATTCCGAGGATGCGTCGGATGCTTTCCATTCCAGACAAATCAGCGTGAGGCTAACCGGAAGAATCAGCAGGATGTGGGTGTACTGGTCGTCACGCAAAGCTAAGGCTATGGAAGAGATGAGAGGATGCCACCAAATCAGCAAAGAAACCGCGATGAGAACGAGAAAAAGTGATCGGGACGAAACCTCGGAGATTGCTTTTCGAGTGGAGTCTGTTTGCACCCGTTTATGTTACGCCACAAGTTGGGCGGAACACCCCGTGACCATTCGTGATCATGGATAAATCGCTTGGATTACTGGGCCGCTGAAGGGGGCCCAAACGACTTCGACCACTTGAACGGGATGACTCTTTGCAGGAACCGTGGCTTGGCGTTCTGCGCCTATTTACAAAAAAAGTCTTTGCGATCGTTGCTGTCGACGGGCAGGATGGTCGTGAGTGATGGAGGGATTCATTACCGCCGTTCGTGCTATCTAGCTGTGATGCCTACACTTCCGCGATTACGCTTTGTTTTAGCGAGTTACAAGTGAATCCGTTCTTTGGCCACAGTTTCTATAGTTTCCCTTATTCGGTATCACTGGTTTCAGTGGAAGTTGGGTGAAGCAGACCAGATTACTCTGCTCGCCTAATCGTGATATTCCGAAAGGCGACGTGACCGGCTTCACTACCCTGCAGATAGATCGGACCGGGTAGTCCTTCGTGACTGTCCAATGCCCCGCCCGTGATGCCCGGGATTTCCTGTTTATTAATAATGGTCTGACCATTTTGTACAACGGTAACCAGTCGTCCAACCAGCGTGATGTCGTAGCTCTGCCATTCTCCCGGCCGGCGTGCCTGTTCCGGCGAGGGTGCCAGGAAGCCATATACGCCTCCGGTGCGCATAGTCGGCCCTTCTGGTTGTGGATCGTCTTCGATCTGGAGTTCATACCGACCGCGTAGGTAGATGCCGCTATTCGATCCTGGCGCACAATTGAATTCGATGTGTAACTTGAAATCCTCGAACTTGGCATCACTGATAAGTTCAGGACCATGACCGGGACTCACGAGCGTTCCGCTTTCGACCTTCCATGTAGATGTTGCGTTCGGATCGCTCATCTTCCAGCCGCTCAGGTTCCTGCCGTTGAACAAAGCTGTCGGCTTTCCCCACTTTGGAGCACGCGTTCTCTTCAGGGATGGCGCTCTCTCGCCCGTCCATTGCCACGGAGTCCCATCGGGACCGGTCGTGGTCCCCAGCAGCATCTTCCCGGACAACTTACCCTCAAAGACCATGTCGTCTTTCCGGTCTTCCTCCTCCTTGGGAGAAACGAACATGATCCGGCCATTCGAAATCTCGACTTTCGGCAGCGGCCGCGCGTGTCCCCAACGGCTCACCATTCGAGCTTTGATCTGCCCATCTTCCTGGGTTATCTCCAACCACGAGGGATATTCGCGAAGAGGAGTCTTCAGCGTCAAATCCCAGCCTCCCAGAAAAGACTGAGCCGACCCAGTTTTGTCCGCGGAGTTCTTTTGACTTGAATGTACCCGTATAGAAACCATTAACACCAACGTTGTTAGCGCGAATGCCGTCCATCGCAGACTCTCATTGCTGCAATTTCCCTTCATCTGAGTTGCCATGAATCCTCTCTGCTGGGAGGGATTGTAATGTATTACTTGTTCGCTATGTGACACGATTGACCGATTGGCGACGTGACACAGCATCAAGATTCTCTCAAGCCAGACGGTCCTGTTCGGTTCCCAGACACTGCCGGGACGCGCTGTGACACCAACTGCTGAGTGAATCCCTCGGGAGGTTTGGTCACCGATACGCACACCCGACACACCTTTCACTACGAGGCTGACTCATGTCAAAAAGCGCCGAGCGAAAGCTACGACGTTTCCATCAAATCCGGCTGGGGCCTAACCCGCAAAACGTCTGTCTTGACTGCCGGACGCCTGTTGCCAACGCCAGCACTCGCTCTACGTGTGTCGAAGTCTCAGCGCCCCCACCGGCTGATCGGCTCTCCTTTACTAAATTCGCGCGCGCGTCCAGAATAGAAGGTCCGGCAAGGCGATCAAACTTGAAAGAGGAGTCCTCATGGCAGTTGTGACAGGTGAACTGATCCGAGCGATGAATTACGTAGAAGACATTACTGCGACCTTGCGTCGCATTTGCATTTATATCCCTGGCATGAGCGCGGAGGAGCGCAAGCGCCTGGCGGAGAGTCTCCGCACCACCGTCACCGCGGTCAATGCTGCCATCGCCGACCTGGAAAAGGCGGAGAAGTAGGTGAGCCAGGTTCAGATAACCAAGGTCCAGACGATTGCCGTGATCGGCGCCGGCATTATGGGCCGCGGCATCGCCCACGCCGCCGCGCTTGGCGGATACCGCACCATCCTTGAAGATCTCCTGCCCGGAGCTCTGCGCAAGGCGGAAACCGAAATTCGTGCCAATCTCGACAAGGCTGTGGAACTCGGCAAGGTCACCGCCGCCGATGCCGATTCTGCTTTCCGCCGATTGCAATTCGCGGGCTCCGTCGAAGAAGCCGCCCGTGAGGCGGACCTCGTCATCGAAGCCGTTCCCGAAGAGATGGAGTCGAAGATCGAAATCTTCACTCTACTCGACAAAATCTGCCGGCCCACGACCATGCTGGCTTCGAATACTTCGTCGCTCAGCATCACCGAAATCGCTAGCGTCACCTACCGCGCGAAAAAATGCGTCGGCATGCACTTCTTCAATCCCGTCCACAAAATGAAGCTGCTCGAAGTGGTGCGCGCTCTCGAGACCGACGACGACACGCTGGCCACCGCGGTCGAAGTCGGCAGGCGCATGCACAAAGAAGTCGTCGTCATCAAAGAATCTCCTGGCTTCATCACCAGCCGCATCAACGCCATGATCGGCAACGAAGCCTTCTACATGCTGCAGGAAGGGATCGCGTCAGCCTCAGACATCGACAAAGCGTTGAAGCTTGGCTTGAACCATCCCATGGGACCATTCGAGTTGGTTGATTTGGTTGGGCTCGACACGCGGCTAAGCATTCTCGAATATCTCCACAAGTCCCTTGGTGACAAATACCGCCCTGCCCCCTTGCTGGTGCAGTATGTGAAGGCCGGCCGCGTGGGCAAGAAATCAGGCCGCGGCGTATACGAGTACCCGGACTCGCCGGCCAAATCTTGAATTGGATTCGAAAATTTATTTGCTCGCTGAAACTGTTTGCCCCTGCCAGTTTTTGCTGATGGCCAAGCAAGCATCCCTCACCGAATTCCCCAACAGAATCGAATCACCGGAAGCGATAACGCTCCCGTTTCGATCGGAAAGTGCCCAGCGATTCCCCTTGCCCCCGCCGTGCTGCAACAGTAGGAAGTAATCTGCTTTTTCTTTGATCATGTTTTCCGAGAATGGCTGGCATTCCTTGCGGCGCTGCAGTTCCTGATAGATTTTTGCCACTTGCGGTTCTTTGCCATTGTGCGAAGAATCAACGACCACCTGCGAATTGTCGCCCGGTCCTGGGTTCGTAACCGCATTAGGCATTACGTAGATAATCGGTCGATGGGCGAGAGGGGCTGAAGTGCCTTCGCTAGGGCGAGCCTGACCACTCGCAACACCAGCAAGCCCGAGGCTAACCGCAATCACAACCGGAAAAACACAAACGCCAATCCGCTTCATGACTACCTCCTTGGCCAAATATCGGCAGCCGGGATGTTCTCTATTCACATCGGAATCCCCGTCGCCGTCTCAGGTTGTCTCCACCTTTGTATACTTTTGCAAATTGTAGAGACGTAGCTAGCTACTTCTCTGCCCGCGACGCTCCAGAAGTATAGTTTCACCAATCTCAGGAGTGCTACATGTAAGCTCCCGAGACTTACTGATTCTTCCGTTTGCCAAAATTCAAACCGGCTAATCCCGCCGCCTTCTCCTCGTCGACTCCTTTACTCGCAACCAGCACCTGAAAACTCTCCCCCATCCCCGCTGGAGTGACCAGGTGTTTGAGTTGCAGCGCGACCTTCGCCCGTTCCTGCGGTAGACGGCATTCCTCAAAGGCATCCGCAAATTGGTTTGCTTCTCCAATGCCCAACAAAAACTGCGACTGCGTGACAAGTTTCTGAGCCAGCATCCCCTGTTTCTCCGCCGCAGCCGCGAGGGCCGTAAAATTCACGTCCGCGGTAATATCCTGTTCGCCAGGAGCTTCATACGGATTGCCACTGACCGAATGCTGGCGAATCGCCTTCAGCGTTCCTCGATGGCGTCCGGCCAGTTGCTCCTCGCGCGTGTAACCGTAATCGATCGCAACTAAGAATCCACATTGCATGCAGGCCGCCGCACTCATGCGCCTCTGCGCGTCCAGCGGAACCTCAACGCGTTCCTCGGCTTCGGGATGAATCGAATAACGGTCGAGGAATTCAAGCTCTTCGGGAGAAGAAGGCACCCATTCCTCGACTAGGCGGTCCCGCTGCGCGTCGATCCGAAGCGACCCGTGCGCGCTGACAATCTCCACCGGCACAGCATCGAAGAATTCGTTGGCGAAGACTATCTGCGGTCCGCTCGGCTGGTCGCTTATTAGCCATGCAGCCTTGCCCGACTCGAAGTGCCGTCGCAGCGTAATCTCAATGCGCTCCCGCAAGGCGGGCGACCGCTCATCCATGACATAACGCAGAGCGCCAAAAAATTCTGGAAATTTCTTTTCCGACCAGTCCAACATGTCCTGCGCAAAAAGTCCGCGGCCCGGCCCGAGTTCAACGATCGCGATTTCTTCCGGTGATTCCAGCGCCCTCCAGATCTCCTCAAACTGGCGCGCCAGCAGCCGTCCAAAAACCGCGTGCACATCGCTTGAAGTATAAAAGTCCCCGGCCTTGCCAAACTGAGCCGCCCCTCGCGAATAGTAGCCGAACGCGGAATCGTAAAGGCACAACTCCATGTAACGAGAGAACGGAATCGGCCCCCTCGCGCTGATCTCCTCTTCGATCTTTTCCCGCAGCGCGTTCACAACCCCTTCCGCTGCCGGTCGGCCCGGTCCTGCGGGGTCCGGATAAACATTTCCACGAAGTAGTCGTGCAGCGCATCGAAAAGCTGCCGCTGGAAGCTCCATTCAAACTGCGGGTCGTCGAGATCTCGCGGATGCAGATCGAAATAATAGGTGTGCACGGGTATCGATTCATCTTTGAACTTGATGATCACCTCGACCCCTTCGCCCTTTCCCCGCGCCGAGAAACTCAGCAGCGGGTGTTCATAGAGACGGAGTTGCGTAAGCACGCGCTCCAGGCGGATCTCGGGGTCACTCGGCATCGAAGGATTCTAATTCATTGACGTGCCGACCTTGGCCATTGGAAAAACGCCAAAAGCACGTTACAATTCCTTGCTTTTCGATCCTCAATCGCGCCTGCTTCTCGATTGAGGTCCTTCCGCAATAGGGAGCGGGGGCTCCTGGTTAAAACTTGGGGGACAATCATGGCCACTGCGGTCGCGCCGGTCAGGCGTTCGCGTTCTCAATCCAAACTTGCGTTCTTTGTGATATTTGGGCTGTTAACCGTTATTGTCACGTATATGAAGAATGCCCGCATCTTCGATCCAACCTCCGAAATAGCGCAGCATTTCGCTCCTGTGCGATGGTACTTGGTCCCGCACGCCTTTTTCGGCGCCCTTGCCATGTTGTTGGGCGTGTTCCAGTTCTCCAACCGCCTGCGGGCGCGTTATCTCAAGACGCATCGTAGGTTGGGTTACCTGTATGTGGTAAGCGTCTTCATCGCCGCGCCGCTCGCGGTTCCTATGACAGTGAGATTCGGTCCTTCCTTGGTTGCCGCGTCAAGCATGCAATCTTTCGGGTGGATGCTTACGACGGCCATCGCACTTTATTGTGTGCGCCACGGCAACGTCGCCCAGCATCGTCGCTGGATGATTCGCAGCTATCCTTTTGCCATGGTCTTTACCGTGACGCGGATGATCATTCCGATTCCTGCCGTTTTCCGGCTGGGAGTGGCGGGAATTGAAACGGTTGTCTGGACAGTGATCGCCCTGGCCGCCATCCTGCCCAATATTTTGCTGGATTGGCGTGCGATTGTGGCGCGCCCCGTTCCAAGGCCGGTCGCCGCCGACTGACTTATTCGTAGCGCAACGCTTCGATTGGATTGAGCCTCGCCGCCTTGATCGCCGGTAGCATGCCGCTGATGATTCCAACGAAACTCAGAATAGCCGTCGACCACATCAATGTGGCAAAGTCAATATACAGGTGAATGTCGCCTTCGCTGGCATTATCTTCAAAGGCACTCCACAGGGTCAGCGATCCCACTGACCAAGAGACCAGATACGCTAGAACCACGCCTAACAGCCCGCCCAGAGCGGTGATCACCAGCGCCTCCGCCAGAAACTGGAACAGAATGTGCCAGCGATGCGCGCCCAGCGCCTTTTCCACGCCGATTTCGCGCGTCCGCTGTGTGACCGACACCAGCATGATATTCATCAACCCCACTCCGCCAATGCCCAGCGTGAGCAGGCCGATAAAGCCCAGCAGAATCTTGATTCCGGTCGAGATCACCTGCAAATCCATCAGATCGGCAAAAACATCGAAGACAAAAATGGCGCGTTGATCTTTAGGATTGAAGCTGTGATGGAAGGCCATCGAGTCGCGCACAGCTTTCACAACCTTCGCGTGGTCGCCTTCGTACTCCATGACGATCGAACTCAAATAATACGTGTTGATCAGATCGCCCATCGCGCTGAAGGGAACGTAGACGTGCTCGTTGATGTTGTCATCCCCGTTCTGCACCTGATGCTTGAGCACACCCACGATCTGATAGGAGATCCCGTCCAGTCGAACGCTCTCGCCCAGCGCATTCTGGCCGGAAAAAAGTTTCTTCTTCGCGTCCGACCCGATCACGGCGACGCGCGTGTGGGTGAAGTCGTCGGCCTCGCTGAAGAACGTACCTTCCGCGACATCCATTTTCCGCATGCGCCCGTATGCGGCATACACGCCGCTGACCCCGTAATTCGCGCTCCGCGTACCATAGGCCGCTACGCAGGTCTTGAACGCTTCCGGGGAAACCCGCTTCAGCAACGGAACTTCAGCCCGAATGTAATCGAGATCGTTGACCGTAAGCCGGACTTGGGTTCCCGCCTTGGTGCCTCCTGCCTGCAACTCGGTGCGCCCGGGAAAAATGAAAACGAGGTTGGTTCCGAAAGAGCGGAACGCCGACCACAATCCGCGCTCAAAGCCGGTTCCGTATGCCAGCAGCAGCACGACCGTCGCGATTCCCCAAGCCATTCCCAGCATGGTGAGCACGCTGCGTCGCCGGTTGTGGCGAAGCGCGTTGTAAGCCTGGGTGGCGAGATCGACGATCATAAAACGCTCCTGGCTTTTAGCTTCTAGCTCTTAGCTTTTCGGGCTTTAGAATTGATGATTGTTGATTGCTGATTGAAAAACCAAACCTTCGACGTTTTTCAATCAACAATCACCAATCATCAATCGACAATTTCCTATCATTCCTGCCGCAACGCTTCCACCGGCGGCAGCAATGCCGCTTTGCGCGCCGGATACAGTCCCGCGGCAATCCCAGCAATCGCCAGCGATCCAATTGCCGCGAGCGCCGACGCCGGGATGATCCGCGGCGTATCAAAGCCCTCCGGCGATGGCAACATGGCCAGCAGCGTCACGAAACCGGTCGCGATGGCCAACCCGATCCCTCCGCTGAGAGCCGTCAGAAAAGCTCCCTCAATAAAAAACTGCGTCAGGATCGCTCGATACGTCGCGCCCAGCGCTTTGCGCAGCCCGATTTCCTTCGTCCGCTCCGTTACCGAAACCAGCATAATGTTGATGATGCCAATCGCGCCCAATCCCAGCGTCACCACTCCGACGACGCCCAGGAACCAGTCCATGGCATCGAAAATCCTGCCCACCCGCTTCATGTTTTCAATCGTGTCCCAATCTTCAAAAGCGTCTTGCAGCTTGGGATTGAACCCATGTCGCCGGGCCAGAATGCGATGAATCTCGTCCTTCGCCTCGGCGTGCAGATCTTTGGAGATGGGCTGGTAGTTCAGGAACGAGATCGCATCCTCGGAATTCGCTTTGGTCAACGGAAATAAATCGCGCATCGTTTCGATCGGAATGAAGATGCGCGAATTCGTGCCGTTATTGCCGTCCCGCCCAACCTTCGCGACCACCCCGACTACGTCAAAATTGATGCCATTTAACAGGATGGTCGAACCCACTGCAGGCCGCCCGGGAAACATGTTCTTCAGCAGTTCCCATCCCACCACGGCCACGCGCCGACGTTCCAGGTTGTCCTGGTTGTTGAACCAGCGCCCCGGTTCCACCGGAACGTTGCGAATCTGGTTGTAATCGGAGGCCACCCCGAACACTTGGCCATTCGTCGATCCGTAATCGCTGACGGCGCGAATATCCTCGCGATTCAGCACTGGCGACAAAGCTCCCACGAAACGCGCCTCGTTGCGAACCGCGAGATAATCCTTGTAAGTGAAGTAATAAGTCTGCCCGGACTGCGTGCTGCCCTCCACCGCGGGAATTCGCCCCGGAAACATAAACATAATGTTTTGCCCGAGCGTCGCGAGCTGTTTTTCCTGCCCGCTGCGGAAGCCTTCTCCCAAACCTACCAGCAGCAGAAGAGACCCCACGCCCCACGCGATTCCAAACATAGTCAGAAAAGAGCGCAGTTTATGTGCCCACAGCGTCGACAGCGACTGCCGGATGATATCGAGAAGCATTCGCATAAATTTCTGGAAATATTCATGCCCCCACGCCTCCGGGGAGGGGCGCGGGGGCACCCGGGTAACGTTCAGGCGAGGGGTCTCAATCCCGCCCAACATCTGATCAGAGATACGCAGCCGGGCTCATGAAAGTTCCCTGCTGGCATGTATGGAGTTAGACCCCGGACCGGGGCAAAAGGTTAGCCGGGTGACCGCACGTTAAAGTTTCGGAGCACATTGCCGATATCTAATCAGGATCATTTGCCGCTATTCTGCGGAGGTGTGGCTTTGTCTGTCAAACACGTTCTAAAAGGGAGCACGCCCGCCGGTTGCCAACTCCTGCGATCCTTGAGCGGATCCTTTGACTACACCGTCGATCCTGAAAAGAAGCTGGTGGTAGTTAGCTTCGGCAAGAAGTTGACTGTCCGAGATATTGCGCACTACGCAAACCTGCTGCAGTTGGATCGGTCGTTCCAGCCAAGCTACTCAGAGATTGTGGATTTAACGCAGGCCGAGGAACTGGACTTGCAAGCGGACGAATTCCTGACCCTTGCTGACAAAATCGATCCTTTCTCACACGAAGCGAAGCGTGCCTTTGTGGTGAAAACTGCCGTTCAGAACCACGCTGCCCGAATGCACAAAGTTCTGCGGACGCAGAGAAATATCGAGATTTTCAGCTCCTTGGACGAGGCGAAACGCTGGATCGCAACCTAAAGTTCTTAAACTCTCCAACTTCCGGATCGTATCGCTTACTGCTTTTCCTTAGGCCGCTCGTAGGCCTTCTGCAGATATCTCCGTGCTTCTTCGAGCGCGCCAAATGTGTTGTCGTTGGTTTGCAGTGCCTGCCGGTACTCGTTGACCGCGCGCTCGCGCTGGCCCGTGATGTCGAAAATCTTCCCTAACTGAATGCGGCTCCAGACCTCAGTCCAGCGCGGATCGCCGTCCCCGTTGATCGCCTCCCGATATGCATTGGCGGAAGACTGGTAGTTCCGCTGCAAAAAGAAGACTTCGGCGATCCGGTAGTGTGCCAGCGAACTGTTTTTGTTCAGGTCGAGCGCCTTGTTAAACTCCAGCAGCGCGCCGGTTAAATCTCCCTGCTGCTGCATCGCCTGCCCGCGCAGAATCGACGCCCGCAGCTTCACATCGCTGGAATTGGTCAGCACGTGGTGGTCGGGATCAATGGAGATGCGCCGCGGACGGCCGAAGGTTTCGATCGAGAATGGTGAACTCGTGCCCACCACCTCTACGCGCTGGTTTTCAGTCTTTCCATCGGTGTCGATCCGCAAGTCAACGGGCATGCGGAACAGGTCGAGATCCTGAGAAATTTCCCCCGTCACGCGGAATCCCGGCGATCTTTCTTGCTGCGTCTTCGGTTCTTTCGCAAAATTGCCGCCTAGCCGGTAAGTCGTGTACTTCAGCTTGAACTCGGGAGCCCCTGTCGAATCGAGCCATTGCGAGAAGAACCACGTTAACTGACTGCCGTAATTTTTCTCGGCAACATCGCGGAAGTCGTCCGTAGTGGCCGATTTTCCTGCATACTGCCCAGCAAACTCCCGCATCGTTTTGTTGTATTTATCCTCGCCCAGCACCCAGCGCAGCATGTGCAGGATCATCGCGCCCTTGTCGGTAGTCAGCGATTGAAATTCGGTGGAGAAAAATTCGAGCTTGCTGGCGCTCGAAAGCGGCACCGTGTCATATGCCAGCGCTCCCACCGACATATCTTTCACCGCCTCTTCCAGTCCAGCAGCTCCGGCGGCGTTTTCCACATACATTGCCTCCGAATAGCGCGCGAATCCATCGCTGAGCCACCAGTCATCTTTAGTGGCCGGGCTGACCGAGACGCCCCACCACTGATGCGCGATGGCGTCGGCCAGCAGGCGGTAGTTGGTCTTCTCCGTAATCGAAGATCCGGCCAGGCCCGCGATCTCCGGCGCCCAAAGATAGGGCAGCGTGTCCGCCGGCAATTCCACCACGTTAAGTTTCTGCGATGGCGGCAGCCCGTACAACGTAATGAAGTAACTCACCTCCTGCACCGCGGTCGTCGTGTAAGCCGGGGCCAGGCTCTGATGCGTGGGTTTAAAAAACACGTGCATGTCCAACCCCGCATCGTCGCTCTTATATTCCGGCGAAAAGACTCCGGCAATAATGGTTCCGGGGAAGCTGGGTTTAATCGAGACGAACGTGTAAGTCTTGGTCGGCAGTACGCTCGCATTCGGCTTCTTCGACGCCGGAGTGTCAGCCACGCTCGACTCCCCACTGCCGATCGCCACCATATGCGCCGGCACCGTTACGTGGATCGTCGACGTGAACCGGTTGATGCCATACCCGCTCACCGGAAACCAGCGTCCGGCATAGAGCAGATAGCTGGTATCGTCTCCGATATACGCCAGTTTGAGCCCCGACACCGGGCTATTGTCGGCGTTCTCCAGAGTTCCGTCGTACTCGAACGTCAAGGTCGTGGAGGCGTCTTTCGACAAGCCGGCGGGCAGCGCTACTCGCACCGTGGAATCCTGGGTTACTCGCTCCGCCGACAACGGCTGGTTCTTTTCGTCGACTACCTTCGTTACCCGCAGGTCATTGTGCAGTTCGAAGACGGCAACGCTCAGATCCTGCAAGGCCGTGAATTTTACCTTGGCCCGAGCCGTAATCTGATGGAGATGGGGATCGAGTTCCGCATCGATCTGGTAGTCATCGACGCGCAGACGCGCTTTTTCCGCCGCCCACGATGGGGTCGCCAGCAGAATTGCCAACGTCAGGGTCAGGGAACTCGTAAGGACGCTCAGTGCGCGCCGTGGGTGAATCAACATTCAGGAGAGTCTCCAGGCAATGATAACCCATTTCCTAGGATGAAGATTCTCCCCCAAAAGATGGATGCAGCACAAGAACATCACTCCCTAACCCATAATCCGCCATCCAGTTAGCGCCACATTAAACGAGCGCTCGCCGATCTGATATCCAGAATTGGGTAGCGCCGGCATCCTGCCGGCTGTCCCGAGGCCGTCTCGGCCTCGGTTCGTGCGCCATATCGGTAGCGTGTTTCGTTTCACTCCCCAAAGGCCAGCTTCAAGATGATTTCCGCCGCCCGGTCTGCCGGATGCCCCGCAGCCCCCGACTCGCCGGCGGGAACCCTGAGCCGTTCCTTCACTCCAGCCAGCCCATTCAGCATCCACTCCCGAGCCGCGCCCTCCGCCAAGATTTCCCGCAAGCGAGCCACAACATTTTCCGGCTTAAAATCGTGTTGCACCAACTCCGGCACAATTTCCTCACCAGCGATCAGATTGACCATGGCAAAGTGCGGAACCTTGACCCTTGGCTTTCCCAGCACATACGTGAGCCACGAGACGCAATAGACCATCACGAACGGTGTATTCATCATCGCGGCTTCCACCGTGGCCGTGCCGCTGGCAACAACCCCCGCCCGCGAGTGCCACAAAGCCGGAAGCGCGTCGGGCACGAGCGTAATTTTGCTTTCATTCGTCTTTTCTGGCCCGATCAAGCTTTGCAACAAACTGCGATCGAGAGTGGGCGCAACAGGAAGCAGAAATTCATACTCCGGACCGAGCAACGCCGCCGATTCCAGAATCGTTGGCAAGTTCATGCGCACTTCTTTGACGCGGCTGCCCGGCATCAAAGTGATCCACTGCTTGGCCGAATCCAGATTGAACTCCGAAGCGTACTCTGTGCGCCCGATCGTCGGCGCAGGCAGCTCCGCCAGAGGATGGCCGACGAAAGTCGCGTCCACGCCGCGCTCCCGGTAAAACTGCTCTTCGAAAGGGAAGATCACCAACGCCTTGTCGATATAGTCCCGCAACAGCCGCACTCGCCCCTGCCGCCACGCCCAGAACTGCGGCGCCACGTAATACACAGTGGGAATCCCGCGCCTCTTCATTTGCCGCGCTACCCTCCAGTTGAACGCGGGAGAGTCAATCACAATGGCGAGATCGGGCTTGCGCTTGTCGGCCTCTTCGATCAAGTGCCGGTAAAGCCCGAGAATTTTTGGCAGCCGGCTAAGAATCTCGGTGATGCCGACGACGGCGAGTTCCTTGGAGTCGACCACGGTATCGCATCCCGCACCCCGCATCCGCTCCCCACCCACCCCAAAGAACTCCAGTGTTTTTCCAGAAGAGGAGGAGGATGAGGAAGAGGATGTTTGTCTAGCGAAGGTTTTTGTGGGGTCGGTTTTTGTAGAGAAGGTTTGTGTGGGGACAGCCGCCCCCGGCTGTCCAGCGGAGCGAAGCTCCGCTGCTTTTCGTTCGCCAGCCCGCCGCAGCGCCGCAATCAGCTGCGCCCCATACATTTCCCCCGAAGCTTCCCCGGCTGAGATCAGGATTCGCAAGCAAGCATTGTAAAGCCGAACTCCTGCTACACACCCCCACCGTTCCAGTCGCGCTTTGAGGGAGCGATTGTTGTCGTTTAATCATCACCTCTAGCGGTTACTTCCGGCTGCTGCTCGCCCGAACCATTTACGGGCGAGGCCGCCCGTGCGGCGTTCAACTCCTGGTCCTTGTACTGCAGCTGATAAAGCTTGTAGTAAATGCCGCGCTTCGCCAGCAGTTCCTGGTGCGTCCCCATCTCCCGCACCTGCCCCTTATGCATGACGATAATCTTGTCAGCGCGCTGCACCGTCGACAGCCGGTGGGCGATGATCAGCGACGTGCGCCCCTCCACCATCCGGCTGAGTGCGTCGCGCACTTTAAATTCGGTTTCCGTATCCACGCTCGAGGTCGCTTCGTCGAGAATCAAAATCTTTGGCTCATGCGCCAGCGCCCGTGCGAACGAGATCAGCTGCTTCTGCCCAGTCGACAGCGTCGATCCGCGCTCGCGCACTTCCTCCTCAAAGCCCTTGGGCAGCGCGCGCACGAAATCACCGAGGTTCACATCTTCTGCGGCCTTAGCTACCTGCGCGTCCTCAATACGGTCGGTGCCCAGCCGGATGTTTCCCCCGATCGTCCCCGTGAACAGGAATGGGTCCTGCAACACGACGCCGATGCGGCTGCGCAAGTCGCCGAGATCCATCTCTTTCACATCCACGCCGTCAATACGAACCGCGCCTTTCTGCACATCGTAAAAGCGCATCAGCAGTGAAATCAGCGTAGTCTTGCCCGCCCCGGTGTGCCCCACGACCGCAACCGTTTCTCCCGGTTCGATCGCGAACGTGACATCCCGCAACACCCAGTCAGGCTCCCCAACCAAGCCAGTGTGGGAAGGGGAAGGCTCCATGTGCGAAAGACTCATGCGGGAAGGGTCCCCGTGGGAAGGCTCTATGTGGGGACGGCCGCCCTCGGCCGTCCGGTCGAGCGAAGCTCGACCATTGCCACCAGTCTCAACGCTCTCCGCCGGCACATCCCGGTACACGAACCATACATGATCAAACTCGATGCGCCCCGCGCCAGCCGGTTTCTTCGTCACCGCCGGAGAAACGATCTCCGCCGGAGTATCGACCAGCTTGAATATTCGCTCGCTAGCCGCCATCGCAGATTGCAGAATGTTGTACTTCTCGCTGAAATCCATAATGGGCCGAAAGAAGCGCTGCGCATATTGAATGAACGCAATCAGCACGCCGAGCGAAGCCGTCGTTGCCAGGGGATTGCGGACACCCAACTGCCGCATCACATCCTGCCCCCCGAACCAAATCACACACGCAATCGCCACCGCCGAAAGAAAATCCACAACAGGGTAGTAGACCGCGTAGGCCAGAATTGCGTCTTTATACGCGTCCATGTGGTTGCGGTTGATCTCCGAGAACCGCTGGTACGCCCTCTGCTCGCGATTGAAAAGCTGCAGCACCACCATGCCGCTCACATGTTCTTGCAGGTAAGAATTAATGCGCGCAATGGCGATGCGGATGCGCCGGTAAGAATCGCGCACCTTGTCCCGAAAAAGCTTGGTCGCCACCACGATGAACGGCAGCACCGCGAACGTGATCAGCGCCAGCTTCCAATTCATGTAGAGCATGATGCCCACGATTCCCAGCAGCACAAAACAATCTTCAAAAATGGAAACCACGCCGGAAGTGAACATCTCGTTCAGAGCGTCCACATCAGTCGTGACGCGCGTGACCAGCCGGCCCACCGGATTCTTATCGTAAAAAGCGACATGCATCCGCTGCAGGTGCCGGAAAATCTGGCTGCGCAGGTCAAACATTACTTTCTGCCCGGTCCACTGCATGAAATACGTTTGCAGAAACTCGAACACAAAGGTGAGCAGCAGCAGGCCGAAATAGATTGCCGAAATCTGGGCGATCCCGTGCAGCGGCCTCGGGCTGAGCCAATTCCAAAAAATCGACGCCGAATTCTTCACGGGCGCAAGATAGCGATCCACCGCCACCTTCACCAGGTACGGCCCCAGCACGTCGCAAAATGATTTGAGAAAAATCGAAGCCAGCGCAATCCCCACCTGCCACCGATACGGTCGCAGGTAGGTGAGCAACCGCCGCATCAGCCGGCTGTCATACGCTTTTCCGAGTATCTCCTCTTCCTGGGCCATGCCGTCTCAGTGATATTTTTAACTTCTAACAGGGTACCGTAAATAGATGGCCCAGGTAGCGGGCAGGATGGAAAAGGTTTGACAGTGAAATGTGTGGCGCGGGTCCCCGCCCGCGAAGCGGAGAAAGAACGTGTACTGCAGGCAACGCCTACCAAAGCATAGGATAATGCAACAGTGCCACTCGGAATCTACATCTCGGTGCCCTTCTGCCGCACTAAGTGCACCTACTGTAACTTCGCCTCCGACGTTTTCTCGCGCGCCGTATTCGAGCGCTACGTCGATCGCATCTGTGCGGACATAGCCGGCGCACCGCAAATCGCCGCCGACATCGGCGGCCGCTTCGAGCGCGAGGTCGACTCCATCTACCTCGGCGGCGGCACGCCTACAGTTCTCAATCCCGACCAACTGCAACGAATCTTCGTCGCGGTTCGCCACCATTTCGAAGTCACCCCGAATTCCGAGATCACCGTCGAATGTGCCCCCGGAACACTTACCCCGCCCGTGCTCGACGCACTCCTCGCCTGCGGCGTCAATCGCGTCAGCCTCGGCGTACAGTCCTTCATTGATGACGAGGCCGCCTCCATCGGCCGCTTGCACAAACGTGCCATCGTTCTCGACGACATTTCTCGCCTGCGTGCCGCCGGAATTGTGAACATCAATATCGATCTCATCGCCGGTCTCCCCCACCAGACCGCACAAAGCTGGCAGGAATCGCTTGCTCAAACCCTCGCCACCGGCGTTCCCCACGTCAGCGTTTACATGCTCGAAGTCGACGAAGATTCGCGTCTGGGCCGCGAGGTGATGGCCGGCGGAACGCGTTATCACGCCCATTTCGTCCCCGATGGGGACACTACTGCCGACTTTTATGTCGCAGCCTGCGAACAACTGGAAGCGGCCGGCATCGCTCAATACGAGATTTCCAATTTCGCGCGCGCAGGCTCCGAGTCTCGCCACAACCTCAAATACTGGACCCGACAGCCCTACCTCGGCTTTGGCGTAGACGCTCATTCCATGCTGCTTTCCGCGTCGTCACGCGCCGAGGCGGTTCGCTTTTCCACCTCCGACGTGCTGGAAAAATACGTTGCCAGATCGTCCTTCCACAGAACCCCGATTTCACAGGCAGCCGCCCTTGAAGAAACTTTTTTCCTCGGTCTCCGCTTGAACTACGGCGTCGATCTACGCGAAATTGCCGCAGCCTTCGGCGAGCCAGCCGTGCAAAATCTGCGCCCAGCAATCTCCGGACTCATCGCCGACGAACTCCTTCAGGAAACTGGAGATTTCATTCGCCTCACGCCTCGTGGCAGACTGCTTTCCAATGAAGTTTTTCAGGCCTTCCTCGCAACTGATGCTGTTTCAAGCCGCCGGGCCACAAGCGTATAATTTCAGCGAATCTCCAGCACTGGCTTCGGAAGAGCCTTGCAGGCGAATTCCCAAACCATCCGGTCGGTTGGGTGGCACTACGAAACGCATCGAATCGCCAGTGTTCATGCGCTTCTTCCCACCTTTCATCCTTTCCTTCGGGCGGTAACTTCTTCCTCTTCCAGCGCTATGTTCTAATCAAAATTCGGGGAGTGCGGTTTGGCCCTTGATGCGGAGTCGCTCTGGTCGCGGCGCCCAAGTGTCTTGGAGGAATCGTGGATTTCCAACTGAACGATGAGCAGTTGCAGCTGAAAAAAAGTGTTCGCGAGTTTGCCGAGCACGAGATCAAGCCCAACGTCATGAAGTGGGACGAGGCCGGAGAATTCCCGCTCGCAACCATCAAGGAACTGGGCAAGCTGGGCTTGCTCGGAATAGTCTTTCCGCCCGAATATGGCGGCGCCGGCATGGGTTATGTCGAATACGTCACCGCCATCAAGGAACTTTCGCGTGTCGATGGGTCGGTCGGAATCATCGTGGCGGCCCACACCTCGCTGTGTTCGAACCACATTTTTCTTGCCGGCAACGAAGCGCAGAAAAAGAAATACGTCAGCAAGCTTGCCACCGGAGAATTCATCGGCGCGTGGGGCTTGACCGAGCCTTCGTCCGGATCCGATGCCGGCAGCGCCCGCATGACCGCAGCGCGCAAGGGGAACAATTGGGTGCTCAACGGCAACAAGACGTTCTGCACCAACGGCCACTACGCCGACGTTGTAGTCGTGCTCGCGGTAACCGATCGCGCCGCTCACACTCATGGAATCTCTGCATTCGTCGTGGAAAAAGACACCAAGGGATTTCGTCCCGGCAAAAAAGAAAACAAGCTCGGCCTGCGCGCCAGCGACACCGCCGAACTCATCTTCGAAGACTGCGTCATCCCAGCCGAGAATCTGCTTGGCGGCGAAGGCCAGGGCTTTCCCGACGCCATGCGCGTCCTCGACGGCGGGCGCATCTCGATTGCCGCCCTGTCGCTCGGCATGGCCGAGGGCGCCTACGAGGCCGCGCTAAAATATTCCAAACAGCGCCGCCAGTTCGGCAAGGCCATCAGCGATTTCCAGGCGATCCAATGGAAGCTCGCCGACATGGCCACCGAAATTGACGCCGCCATGCTGCTCACCATGCGCGCCGCCTCCATGAAAGACGCGGGCATGAAGACCACGCAGGAATCCTCCATGGCCAAGCTCTACGCGAGCGAAGTCGCCGTGAAATGCGCCAACGAAGGCGTACAGATTCATGGCGGATACGGCTTCATCAAAGACTATCCCGCCGAAAAGTTTTACCGCGACGTAAAACTCTGTACCATCGGCGAAGGCACCAGCGAAATTCAGCGCCTTGTAATTGCAAGACAATTGCTGAAGGACTAACGACTCGTGTGGTGACGCTGTGTAGTCTAGCGGGATAAAAGGGAAGAGAATGGCGGCCGAAGAAGTTTCAACTAACGCGATTACGCCCGATGAGCGCACGATGGCAATTCTGGCGCACGTACTGCAAATCGTGGGCTGGTGGATTGCACCGCTGATCATCTTTTTGGTGAAAAAAAATTCCAAATTCACGTCATTCCACGCGCTTCAGGCGTTATTTCTGCAAATCCTCTATATGCTCCTGATGGGCGTGTTCATGGTGGTATGGATCGCTGCCGTCTTGGTGATGGTGGCACACGCTCCACATGCAAAAGATGCACCGCCGCCAGTTGGTTTCTTCGTTGTGATGCCACTTATCTGGCTCGGTTGGATAGGACTATGGGCGGCAATGCTTGCGCTGGCCATCGTGTTCGGCATCAAGGCAGGACGTGGAGAGTGGGCAGAATATCCGGTATTAGGCAAACTTGCCCGTAGCGTGTTGAAGATCGGCCCGGGCGGCTCGAATCTGCCGACTTAGTCTCGCGTCCACCTCGAGCCAGATTTTCAAATCGCGGCTGGGTGTGCTAGCGTTTTGCGGTCCCGACGAGCGCCATGCTCCTCATTCGCGGTACCTACCACTTCTGGCCAAAGCGAGTTGCGTTTCGCAATGACTTCTGCCTTCGGTGCCAGTCGCCGCGTCGATCCATCGCCATCCGGACCTTCGATGTGGGGCACCTCTACTGGATCCCGATTTTGCCGGTGGGCTTTTGGAAACGCTGGCGATGCGAGGTGTGTGGTCAGGCTCCCCACGCTTACCCGAAGGTTCGCCGGTTCTTCAAATGGGCAGGCCTCGTTTTCTCGATTGTCTTTTCCTTGCTCTTGTGGGCCGCCCCGGCTGATGCGAATCTTGGAATGCTCGGTTGGATCCTCCGAGTCGCCGCCCCGGCAGGAGGGATTCTGCTTCTCTTTGATCTGCTTCATTCTCCGAAGGAGCCGTCTCTGCGCCGGGAATTAGCCACGATTGCCCCCGCTACCGATTCGGTCTGCCCGTTTTGTGCAACACCTCTGCTTGCCGGTACCGGCGCGCGCTGGTTCGGGGTTTGTTCTGTAAGACGTCTGGCTGATGTTGTGACATCGCTGGCTCTGGTTTCGCAGACTCCTCTCCTGCTTTACACTGTTCGCTTGGATAACGCTCGCTTGGACACCGCTGCTCTGAATCGCGACATGCAGGCCTGGATCGAGCCCTTGCGCTCGGGCGACGTGCGCGCACTGGCGCGCGCTATTTCCGCGGTCGAAAATCGCGCCCCCGGATGGTCCGATCTGCTGAAGGCCCTGTTTCCGCACAGCGGCCGCGCCCGCGTGATTGGCCTGACCGGCGCGCCCGGGGCAGGGAAGAGCACGCTGGTCGATCACCTCGCGCGCTACTATCGCAAGCAAAATCACAGCGTCGGCATTGTCGCCGTCGACCCGACCAGTCCCTACACCGGCGGCGCGATCCTCGGCGATCGCATCCGCATGCAGGAACATTTCGCCGACCCCGGAATCTACATTCGCAGCATGGCCACTCGCGGTTCGCTCGGCGGCCTCGCCCGCACTACTGCCGACGTAACCACCGTGCTCGATGCCTCCGGCCGCGACATCATCCTGGTTGAAACCGTCGGCGTCGGCCAGGACGAGATCGATATCGTCCGCCTCGCCGACATCACCGTCGTCATTCTCGTCCCCGGCATGGGCGACGATGTCCAGACCATCAAGGCCGGCATCATGGAAATCGCCGACATCTTCGTGATCAACAAGAGCGATCGCGAAGGCGCCGAGCGCGTGGAGCGCGAGATTCGCGTCCTGCAGTCGCTGGCCACGCGCAATGATGGATGGACGCCTCCGATCGTGAAGACCGTTGCCAGCGATGGAACCGGCGTGCCTGCCTTGGCGGAAGCGATCGCCGAATACGAGAGCTATTTGCAAAAAGAGAATCGTGCTCTGAAAAAGAGCGTCGAAAACTGGCAGGAGCGCCTGGTCGAGATGCTGCGCGACGCGCTGCTCGAAAAAGCCCGCGCGCAACTGGGCGACGGAAACGTCGCGCGTCTAGCGAAAGAAATCGCCGAACACAAGCGCGATCCATATACGCTAGTCGAAGAGTTGACGCGAACCACGTAGCCCCGGACGCATTCGTCCGGGGAAGGTTTGCGATGTTTGGCAAGATGCATCGTCGGTCGCCTGAGTCCAAGCGAAGCCTTTGACGTTTCTGCGCGCGGACGAATGCGTCCGCCGCCACGTGAGTAAAAATGGACCCAACATTCCAAATCGATCATCTAGGAATCGCGGTGAAGTCGCTGTCGTCAGCGAAAGCGATCTACGAAAAACTAGGCCTAACCGTCTCGCCCGAAGAAACAGTAGACCAGGAACATGTTCGCCTCGTCATGGTTCCCGTCGGCGAAAGCCGCCTCGAGTTGCTTGAAGCAACCTCAGAAAATTCCACGATCGCCAAATTTATCGCCAAGCGTGGCGAAGGCTTGCACCACGTATGTCTGAAAGTGCCGGACTTGCGTGCCGCGGTCGCCCGCCTCAAGAACGACGGCGTGCGCCTCGTATCCGACGAAATAAAAACTGGCGCAGGCGGCCACCAATATGTATTCGTGCATCCGTCAAGCACGGGTGGAGTGTTGCTGGAGTTGGTGCAAGGCTAAAAACTGAAAGTGGCCGCGGATTTCACGGATTCACACCGATCAACCTGAATTACAAAATGTTTTTCCTCGTTACCGACACTTCGGGCAAAAACGGCATCGTCGCACTCGCGCGTGCGGACGAACCAACCAACCACGGAGAAGTAACCATCATCGAGACCGTGCCTCTGGCGGGCGGCACCTTTTCCGCGCAATTAGTCCCGCAGATCGCCGCTCTGCTGTCCAAGCACAATCTCACCAAGGCCGATCTCGAAGCCTTTATAGTCGTTTCCGGCCCGGGATCGTTTACCGGCCTTCGCGTAGGCCTGGCCGCAATCAAAGCGCTCGCGGAAGTTTTAAAAAAGCCGATCGTGCCAGTCTCCCTGCTTGAAGCGATAGCGCTGGCCGCACGTGCCGACGGCAAGATAGCGGCAGCACTCGATGCCGGCCGAGGCGACGTTTATTTCGGCTCTTACGACGTCGCAGCGAACTCAGCGCACATGCTTCAAGAACAACTACTCTCTAAAGCTGAGTTCCTATCCGCGGCCCGCGAATCGACCCTCGCCACTCCCGACGCAGCCTTGGCCGCTGCCGCACGCGAAGCCAGTCTTTCCGTGGTCGTGGTCGAACCCTCCAGCGCCGCAAGCATCGCCCGCTTAGGATGGTACAAGTTGCAGTCGCGCGAAACCGTTTCCCCCGACCAGTTGGAGGCAAACTACATGCGCCGCTCCGATGCCGAGATATTTGTGAAGAAAAGCTCCTAGCTGTTAGCGAACTGAACGCCAAACTACCGTGAAAATCCGCCCTGCAGTCCTCGCCGACATTCCCGAAATCCTGAACCTGGAACGTCACTCCGCTACCGCCGGCCATTGGACGGAAGCGCAATATCGTCGAGCCTTTCAACCCGGCAGCCCACCGAGGCTCGCCTTAGTTGTCGAAGCGGAATCCCCATTACCGGCCCAAACCGGCGCAGAAGCCCCGAGTATCCTGGGATTTCTGATCGCTCAGCATCTCGCTCCCGAATGGGAGTTGGAAAATCTTGTGATCTCTCCCGCTGCCCGCCGCCAGGGCTTGGGCAAACGCCTTCTGGAAGCTCTCCTCCACGCAGCCCGCGAAACCAACAGCAATTCGGTGTTTCTTGAGGCCCGCGAGTCGAACACCCCCGCTCGCGCTCTCTACGAGCAGGCCGGGTTCGAGCAGGCCGGCCGCCGCGCCTTTTACTACACCAACCCCTCCGAAGACGCTATTTTGTACCGCCAAACCCTCCTCTAACCCTGGTTCTCATCCTGAGATTTACCAGCAGGATTGCACCACTTTTTTGGCATTGAACCCACTTTTGCCCTGTGCTAGCCTGAGTTTATATCCCGGTTGGAGGTCTGCTGGATGCTGACTTCGAGAGACCAACTCCTGACCAATCATGAGGAATTCCGCAGATTGGCTCATGAGCACACGCAGTACGCAAAACGCCTCGATTCACTTACCCAAAAACGTTATCTCAGCGAAGACGAAAAGCTGGAAGAAGTACGGCTCAAAAAGTTGAAACTGCGCCTCAAGGACCAAATGGAATCCATCGAGCGCGAGTTTCGGCAGCACTACGGCGTCAACGTAGCCTAATTTTTGGCCAACCTCTACGCGGCTTCGCGTCAGGGGAGAAATGCATCTTCAGACGGGCGCTGGGCAGCGCCTTTTTTTATTTATACTTACAGTGGTAGGACGCCTCGGGCGCGGCTGTATCCGCCCGCGGCTATAATTGACCTTTCCCCATGGTTCGTGACGGATACTTCTACGCTGTCGCGCTTTTCGCAGTCGCCGCCGTGCTCGGTTGGCTGACCAGCCCCGCCTGGGCCATACTCCCCTGTCTGCTGGCGTTTTTCTTTCTCTGGTTTTTTCGTGATCCTGAGCGTGCGATCCCGCAAGATCCCGGCGCAGTTGTCTCTCCCGGCGACGGCAAAGTCACCGACGTTTCCACTGTAACCGTCGGAAACGAGCGTCAAACGCGGCTCAGCATTTTTCTCAGCGTGTTCGATGTCCACGTGAACCGCTCTCCGATTGCAGGCGTGATTCGCGACGTCCGCTACCAGCATGGCCAGTTCCTGAATGCCATGAACACGGTCTCAGCCGACAAGAACGAGCAGAACATCGTCACTGTCGAAGGCGAGGGCCACAAAGTCGTTTTCAAGCAGATTGCGGGCCTGCTTGCGCGCCGCATCGTGTTCTACCCGAAAGTTGGAGACCCCCTCCAGCGCGGCCAGCGCGTCGGCCTCATCAAATTCGGATCGCGCGTCGATGTTCTCCTTGATCCCTCCGCCCGCGTCAACGTGAAAATCGGCGACCGCGTGAAAGGCGGCGCCACCATTCTCGCCTTCGTCCCCACGCCGGCTATGCTGGCCGGCGCTGGAAGCCCTGCTGCCTCCGAGGGAGTGCGCTGATGGATCCCATCGTCCCCAAACCGCGCCGCCACCAAAGCAAGGGGATGTACATTCTCCCTTCGCTCTTTACTACCGCGAATATGGCGCTCGGCTATTTCGCCATTCTCGAGGTCATGCATGCATCGCTCGCCGAGTATTGGCACCTCGACAACGCCGCCAAAGCGATTGGTTTTGCCGTTCTGTTCGACGGACTCGATGGCCGAATCGCCCGCATGACCGGCACCAGCAGCGATTTCGGCAAGGAACTCGATTCTCTCGCCGACGCCATTACCTTCGGCGTCGCTCCTGCCATGCTGGCCTGGACCTGGGGTTTTTTTCTCATGCCTCCGGTCCTGCTTTCCGACTGGCACCACAATTGGCACGTCAAACTTACTCAACTCGGCGCCATCGCCAGCTTCCTTTTCCTGATTGCCGGAGCCAGCCGCCTGGCCCGCTTCAACATCACCACCAATCCTCAGCCCTCCAATCCTGGGCGTCCCGGAAAAAAATATTTTGTGGGCATGCCCATCCCCGCCGGCGCCGGCGTGATCGCTGCCGTCGTTCACTTCAACGCCGGCGATCCTCTCGTCTCCTGGTACACCGCGCTCACTTGGCTTGCCATGGTCACCATGGTTGGCTACCTCATGGTCAGCACTTGGCGCTTTTACAGTTTTAAGGACATCGATTTCCGCTCCCGCCATCCCTTTCGCCTGATTCTTTTTTTGGCCGCTCTCTTCGCCTCCATCTGGTTCTTTTCCCGCATCATGCTTTTTGTGATCGCCTTGCTCTACATGGTTTCCGGCGTCTTCTGGCGCATGCAATGGATTTTTCGCCGCAGGGGCGGTCCGCCGCGGCCCCCGTTTAAGGAGGCCTCGCAGACCTCATGAGCGACTCCGCCAAGTCTCCTTCCCCAACGCATCCTCTCGCCGCTCGCGGAAATCTCTACCGCGCCGCCATCGTCGGCGCCGCTTCGCTCAAGGGCAAGGAAGTTGCCGAAATGCTCAACGAGCGCAATTTCCCCGCCGCCGACATTCGCCTGCTCGACGACGACGAATCCATGGGACAGCTCGAAGCCATGGGCGACGAGATCAGCTTCATCCAGCGCGTGCGCGCCGAGCAGTTCGACAACATGGACTTTACTTTCTTCGCTTCCGATGAAGAGACCACACGCAAGAACTGGAAAGACGCACGCGATGCGGGCAGTGCCATCATCGATCTCTCCGCCGCCTTAGAAAATGAACATGGTGCCAGCGTGCGCTCTCTCTGGATCGAGCGCGAGCGCGGCCACATCGCTGCTCCCGAGCTGCAACCCGGCCCTTGCGTTACCGCCCATCCTGTCGCCATCATTCTGGCTCTGCTTCTCCTGCGCGCAAGAAAAGCTGGAGCCATTCGTCGCGCCGTCGCCACGGTTTTCGAGCCCGCCTCTGAACGCGGCCAGCGCGCCATGGACGAATTACACCAGCAGACCGTCAACCTGCTTTCCTTCCAGCCTCTCCCCAAAGATGTCTTCGACGTCCAGATCGCTTTCAACATGGTGGCCCACTACGGCCAGAAGACCCACCCACCGCTCGATTCCGTCGAGGCTCGTATCCTTCGCCACTACCTGAAAATTGCCTCTGCCGACGCGCCCCAGCCCTCGATCCTTTTGTTGCAGGCGCCCATCTTCCACGGCCATGCGCTTGCGCTTTTTGTGGAGATGGACCACTCTGTCGATCTGCCGGCTCTCTCGCAAGCCCTTGCTGGCGATCACATCGCGATTCCCAGTCCTGAGGACGAATCGCCGAGCAATGTAAGTTCTGCTGGCCAAGCCGATATTCAGCTCTCGCTGAAACTCGATCCCGCGCAGCCGAACGGCGTGTGGCTTTGGGCCGCCGCCGATAATCTCCGCATCTCTGCGCTCACCGCGGTCGAGTGCGCCGAAAGCATGACCGCCACCCGCCCCACCGGGAAGATCCAATGAAGTCGCGGGCGCTGCGCCCCATGGTGCTGCTCTTCTTCACATTTTTTCTCGCCGGATGCGGCTATCACACCGCCGGTCATGTCGTGCAACTTCCCGCCGACATCAAGACCATTGCGGTCCCGGCCTTCAAGAACGAGACTCTCACCTACCGCATCGACCAGATGCTCACCGCCGAAGTAGTTCGCGAATTCACCACTCGCACTCACTACCGCATCGTCCACGACGACGACGCGGACGCCACCTTGCGCGGCACCGTGCTTTCCACCGCCGCCACTCCGCTCACCTACAACACCTCCACCGGAGAGGCTGCCAGCGTTCTGGTCATCGTCAGCATGCGCGTCACGCTCACCGATCGCCATGGCAAAGTTCTCTACCAGAATCCCGCCTACCTGTTTCGCGAACAATACGAAGTTTCGCAAGACTTAACCAGCTTCTTCGAGGAGGACTCTCCCGCCTTCCGCCGCCTCTCCCGCGACTTCGCTCGCACCCTGGTCTCCAACATCCTGGAGGGCTTCTAATCGTGCAGCGTTGCGTGCAGCGTCGCCTGAGTGCCGCAGTGCAGATTCCAAGTAGCGCCGGCGCCCCGCCGGTTGAAAAACGTAGCGCCGGCGTCCCGCCGGCCGTCGCGAGGGCATCTTGCCCTCGCACCCCGATAAGCGAATTCGCCGTGTCCCCGTTTTCATCCCGTGCTACTTTCCGGATCGCTCTGTCGATGCTACATTCGAAGCGAATGCCCTTCGCAACCGCAGGAGAGATTTAATGCGCGCCTTCGCCCAGGCCGAGCGCTTCGTCAGCGAACTCGAATCGCGCAAGCTGCGCGCGGCCTACGTCTTCGTCGGCGATGAAGCCTTCTTCCGCAAGCGTTTTCGCGACGCCATCCTCGAACACCTCGTCCCCGCCGATCTCCGCGACTTCAGCTTCTTCGAATTCGATCTCGCCGACACCGATCTTGTCGAAGTTCTCGACCGCGCCCGCACCCCCTCGCTCATGGCGCCGTTCCAAGTCTTCTTCGTGCGCGGTGTGAAGAATCTTTTCGGCCGCGGCTCCAACGAAGAGAAACTCGCCGCCATCGAGGACTATTGCAAGAACCCCAATCCCGACGCCCTCCTCGTTTTCGTCGCCGATCACATCAGCATTCCTGCCGACGTCCGCCGCATGGAGATGCAGGACAAGGAACGCTACCAGCGCATTCGCGACACCATGGGGCACTACTGCGGCATTGTCGAACTGGCGCGCGTGGAAGAGGGTGAAGCGGTTCGCTGGATCTCCGATTACTGCGCCGGCCGCGCAGTAAAGATCGACGCTGACGGCGCTCGCGAACTGGTCGACGCCCTCGGGGGCGACATGATGATGATCTCCAACGAACTGGAAAAACTCATCCTCTATGTCGGCGAGAAAAAACGCATCACCCTCGGCGACGTCGAAACCATGGTCCTCGCCGCCAAGCAGCGTTCGCTTTACGAGTTGACCGACGCCATCTCCGCCAAAGAGCGCGTGCGCGCTCTCGAGATTCTCGACGCGATTCTCCTCTCCGGCGAAGGCGAGGAAGCCGCCATCGGGCACATCTACATGTTGGCAAAAACTTTTCGCCAGATGCTGGTGATTCTTGAGCGCAACGTCCGCGACCAGCGCATGCTCTGGGCCGCGCTCTGGCAGGGCTTCCGCGTGCCCCCGTTCGCAGCCGACGACATTATCCGGCAGGCCCGCCGCTACAAATCCCGCCGCGAACTCACCCGCGCCATCCGCCTCGTCGCCAAAGCCGACCTCGCTCTGCGCTCCAATCCCGTCAGCAAACGCATGGTCCTCGAGCGCCTCATCATGGATTTAACCACCGACCCCAAGCCCGAAACCCCAGGCTGGATGCAAGATCAACTGCCCGTGCTATGAGTGCACTTGTTATTTCTTGAATAGAAATGATTGGCGGGCTGGCCTACCTTTGATTTTGTCCGTGTGTCGGCATCATAACAACTTTCGGCTGCCCCACCCTTCGCGGTTTTCGAAGGGTGGGCGCCACGAACGCAGGCACCACTGGTTTGCCTTTATTTCCCACACGGAATCCTAAAGGACTCGAGCCCGGACGATTACGCTTCATCTCTGGCAGCTTTGCCGGATCCGGTCTCGGCCGGATAGTTGAAGAAGAGCTGATTGCCGTCAGGATCATCGACCACCAGAAGGCGGTAGCCCCACGAACCCTCCTTGACCGGAACGCCCTTGGCCTCGAGTTCCGCGCGTAGGGCGTCCAATGCGGCGACCTGCGCCTCCGGCTCGGCGTTCAAGGAAATGAACATCAGCCCCTTGCCAATCTTCTCCGGCCACGTGTCGGCCAGAATCAGCGCGCAGCCCTGCCGATCGACCTGTGCGACATGCGCTCTGCCGTCCTCGTCGTAGCGCCAGGGGCTCGTGAAGCCGAGCCGGTTCACGTAAAAAAGGAGCGATGCCTCAACATCCCTTACATGCAGGACGGGGCGCGCGAACCAGTCTGTCATAGGCTATATATCCTCCGAATGAACGCACATGTCTCCAGCGGGCCAGGCTCTTGATTTCGCAGCCATCAGCAAAACAGTGGTGCCCCAAAAATCGGGGGACGTAGGATTCCAAGACGGAGAACTCGAACGCTAACACTCAGGCTCGATTGGTGGCTCTACCGCCGCAGCACCCGTCTTTGGCGCCGGTCTGGCGGGGATGTTAACCAGGCTTCCTGCAAACGGATCAACCAATCGTGTCATGCTAAAGACGAGCTTACCTCCGACGCGAGCCAAGGCGATTTCATCCGCAACCCGTTTCACGAGTTCGGAATCAGCCCCTTCTAGTTCGCGCTCGGCAGGGCGAACTCGAACTCGTTCGCATGCGATAGATCGACGGTAAGCGGCTGCAGGAGAGGGTGCGCTGAAAACTCAAGGACGCCCTCGTTGGACGCTGAATGAAACGTCACTACAAAAGCGCCGCTGATTTCATCGGTATGGAGGTGAACCGCGCACGGAGAGTTATGCCAACCTCGAATGGCTGCGAAGAACTCGCTCTTTGAACACCGCATGAGATTGTCTCTGGGTTAGATGTGAAGACCACTGGAGAAGTTAAAGATAACCCCGTTAGCCGGGAAGAGCAATGACTGGGAGACCCGGGGACATTCATGATAAGTAATAGTCGAGAGGAGACGGAGGTCTCCTTGCACTTAGAGCAGCAGGGTCTCGAAGCGGGGTTGAGGCGGTTACGATCATGCGTCCAGTCATTCAAGTTTCCGCAATCCGCAAGACCTACGGCTCTACGGTGGCAGTCGACGATGTATCGTTTGAGGTCAACGACGGTGAGATCTTTGGATTAATCGGGCCCAACGGCGCCGGAAAGACCACGACAATGGAGTGCATCGAGGGCCTGCGCACGCTCGACGGGGGCGCCATCTCAGTGCTGGGTCTTGATCCCTTCAACGACGTTTACAAGCTGCAAGAGCGAATCGGAGTTCAGCTGCAGCAGGCACAACTGCAAAAGCGGATCAAAGTTTGGGAAGCGATAGACCTCTGGGCATCCCTTTACCAGAGAAATGCGATCGACGGCGAACGGTTGCTCGAACAGCTCGGCCTTACCGACAAGCGGAATGCTTGGTTCATGACCTTGTCGGGCGGCCAGAAGCAACGATTGTTTATTGCCCTTGCGCTCATCAACGATCCGGAACTCGTATTTCTCGACGAGCTAACCACCGGCCTTGACCCCCAGGCGCGGCGCGCCATCTGGGACTTAGTGCGCGGAATCCGCGAGCGCGGCAAGACGGTTTTCCTGACTACCCATCTCATGGAGGAAGCCGAGCGGTTGTGCGACCGGGTGGCAATCATCGAACACGGACGCATCATCGACATCGATAGCCCGCAAAGCCTGGTTAAGCGGCACTGCCCTGAGCGAACTGTCGTCCTCGCCACAGACGACGGAGGCGCGGCGGAGCATTTTCGAGCGATGCCGCGAGTCGAAGCGATCACTTGCAAAGACTCGCAGGTCACCATTCGGGGTAGCGGCGACGATCTTGTCACCGAGGTGATTCATTGTCTGTCGGAGAATCGGATACGGGTCACCGATTTCCGCACGATTCTCCCCAACCTTGAGGATGTCTTTCTCAAACTGACCGGTCACTCGTTTCGCGATTGAGGCTTGATCCCTATGCTGCGTGGACTCTGGAAATTGACATGGATCGAAATCAAGATATTTCTGCGCGAGCCGTTGGGAGCGATCGGGACGATCGGGATCCCGGTTTTAGTGTTCCTCGTGGCGGGTCGAATGTTCGGTCGCCGAGCCGCGCTGACATCACCCGCGATAAGTAGTTTTATCGGCGTCGGTCTGCCGGTGCTCGCGTCGGTCCTGATCCTTATCGGGGCCGTGCTCTCGCTGGTCACCATCATTTCGATCTACCGCGAGGGAGGCATTCTCAAGCGGCTCCGCGCCACTCCGCTGCGCCCCCACACGATTCTAACCGCACATGTGATGGTAAAGCTGCTGCTCACTGCGGCCACACTGGTTTTAATGGTGGCGGCGGGCAAACGCTACTACCCGATCGATATTCATGCCCCCTTATTGGGGTTCACGATGGCGCTTCTAATAAGCACCTGCAGCATTTTGTCGATCGGCTTTCTCATCGCCAGCCTCGTTCCCACGGCGCGTTTCGCACAGCCGATTGGCGCCGTGATCATGTATCCGATGATGGCGGTTTCGGGACTTTTCGCGCCGGTTGAATCGCTACCGCTTGCGGCTCGGGCGGTGGCCAAGGTTTTGCCGCTGACTTACGCGGTGTCACTGCTCGAAGGGATTTGGAAGGGCGATGCGTGGTGGGCGCACGCGCGCGACCTGACTGCACTGTCCCTGGCGTTTATCGTGTGCACGGCGCTCTCAGCGAAGGTGTTTCGCTGGGAGTAGCCAGTATTTTTCCAAACTTCAAAAACCGAAGCAGCATGAGAGTCGGACTGTTCTATCCCGTCCCGAGTCGCAATCCACCTCAGTACTAGGCCACCCACACTGCCCTCCGTTCTCGAACCGCACGGCACTGCCCGCCGGAAGAAAATTGCCTCCGACGAGCAGTGCAGCTCGGCTCCTTCTTACTCGCTGAACGCTACTCCATTGAACGTTGCAACGCCCGCTGCGCTCGACGTGGCTACCGGCGTCAAGTCGCCGTAACGATCGATCGAAAAGACGGCAACATGCGCGCTGCCGCCAGCGCTATAAATCACCGCCAGCCATTTGCCATTGCGCGAGACCGTGAGATCAGTCGGCACTCCAGGCACCGGCACCGACTTGTAGAACACTCCACCCTGGCTGTCGCTGAAAAAAATGCTGATCGCCTGCCCCGGCGAGTTCCCGGTGTACCAGATGTTGCCTGCACCCTTGGCTACCCAGCACGGCGCGTTCGCGGGATACGAAGGGGTCGGCCCAGCCACCGCATTCACGGTTCCGTTTTCATCCACAATGGCAAAGCTGTCAGGACTGTGCGCTGGAGTGAAGCCCAGCACGTTTCCCCAGAACGCTTCGCCGAGCGGCACCATGTCTGCGTCGCTGGGCAGAGGGATCGCAGTGCTCGTGCCGTTCAGCACGCCGTTGTCGTGCGTGAGCGGAAGTTGCAACAGAGATCCCGAACTGAACGTGACCGCCGCCCAGCTCTCCCCAACCGCAATCTGCGCGGCCGAAGGATCGGAAAGGCTCACGAGCGGGCCATCCACAAATCCCCAGGGCCAGGCGTGGCTCTCGGCGCAATTCGCGCCCACTACAAAGAGATGGTCTGACGTCAATGCGACAGAGTCGGGCTTGGTGCAGTCAGACGCCAGCGGGATGGTTGATCCGATTCCGACTGCATTGCCTTCGCGCCGCAACTGGCTGACAGTATTGGACCCGTAATTCGCAACCGCGCCAAGCTCCCCTCTGAACTGCAGGATGCCTGCATTTGTGCTGGCACCGCCCTTTCCACCGGTCATCAGCATCTGGGTCAACTTGAGCGACGGAGTTCCTGCGGTGTTCAGCCTGAAGACAACAACCGCATTCCCACTTGCATTATTGGTGCTTGTGATCACCAGCGGGCTGCGCACGTATTGGCCTTGAGCCGCAATCGCGCTGGTGAGAATCAGCGCGGCCGGAACAAAACCGGTGCGCCACAAACGAAGCTTGGTTAAGCAGAGTTTATTCATTGTGATCTCCTGGGTGTTTGGGATGAAGTTGTTCCCGCCGCAAGCGTGGGAGTAATTCCAAGGCAGAGGGCGCGTTCATAGATGGAGTTCGTTGCCAGCTCGCGGAAAGTTACGGCCGCAGACGCAATCGTCCAAAATAAAATTCTGCTGAATATTTTTTGAACCGCGTAACTTTTCCGCGCACTCTGTCGAATCTTGTAATTTAGGGCTGCCACGTTCGTAGGAAGGGCAGCCGAATGTGGCCTTGAATTTGCGCATAGGCGCCGAGGTCGGTGAAGATCAAGGTAGGCGTTCCCATCGCATGCACTCCGGCGAAAATCTCGAGATGTTGATGGTCCGCTATCAACAGGGCGATTTCGCCGCGGCCACGGCTCTCATCCGTCGTATCAGTCCGCGCCTGCACCGTTTTTTTCTAGCAAAATCGATGAGCCGCACCGATGCCGAGGACCTGCTGCAGGAAACCTGGCTGCGTATTCACAAGGTGCGCCACACCTATCGCCCCGGCGAA
Organism: uncultured Acidobacteriaceae bacterium; assembly: GCA_963708335.1. Classification (GTDB taxonomy): domain Bacteria; phylum Acidobacteriota; class Terriglobia; order Terriglobales; family Acidobacteriaceae; genus Sulfotelmatobacter. The sequence continues at coordinate 3,206,037 of OY970205.1, forward strand.
CCGGCGCTGCCGTGGTTCTATGCGATTGCCCGGCACATTCGCGTCGACCACTATCGAAAGTCGGTCCGCGCCGCAGCGGGAGAAAGGGAACTAGAGGAAATGTCGAAAGGCGTCTCGTCGGCTCCGCACCAGGCCGGCGAGCTGGAAGCACTGTTGGCGCCGCTCTCTGAGGGCCAGCGCGAGGTGATTGCTATGTTGAAAGTCGAAGGTATGTCACTTGAGGAGGTCGCGCGCGCCATGTCGTCGAGCGTGGGGTCGGTGAAGCAGAAAGTGCACCGCGCCTATAAGAAGTTGCGCGAAACCATTAGCGCCACAAGCTCAAGAAAGTGGCGGAGCGGAGGACTCGCGTGAAAGACGAAGAGATTGACAACCTCCTGAAAAAAGCCGTTCAGGCCTCGCCAGATCTCGACCCGCTTGTACTCCAGCGCATCGACGAATCGGTCAAGCCGTCGTTGCGGCCTGTGCGGCCGCTGCCCCCTGTGTGGCGGATGGCCCTGGGCCTCGTTCTTGTCTGCGCGGCGGTTTCCCTGGCCGGTGCAGCGCGCGCGGGCTTCTTTGGGCTCACAAAGATGAATCTGCTGGAGCGCTCGCTCGTCTTTCCCGCACTCGGCCTTCTCGCCTGTTTCGCCGCCGTCAGCTTCGTTCATCAGATGATTCCGGCGAGCCGCGTTCGCCTCTCTCCCGGTCCGCTGCTGGCGGTCAGCAGCCTCGCGCTGCTTGCCGTGCTCGCGTATTTATTCCGCGACTACCATACCGACCATTTCTTCTCGGCCGGTATCGTATGTCTGCTCACCGGTCTTCTGCATGCAATCCCCGCAGGATTGTTGAGCTGGCTCGTGCTTCGCCGCGGATTCGCGGTCAACCCCGTCTTCGCTGGACTGGTCGCGGGCACGCTGGGCGGACTGGCGGGTGTGGGCCTGCTCGAGCTGCATTGTCCGAATTTCCAGGCCGCGCACGTCCTGGTTTGGCATACCGCCGTTGTCCCGGTTAGCGCGGGGCTAGCAGCATTGCTGGCCTGGGCGTTTAGTTTTCGCGCGCGTTCAGCGCGCAATTGAATGAAACTGTTGTAGCGCCACAGCAGCAAAAAAAGAACAGACCGAAGGTCTGTCCGATACTTTTAAACTGAGAACTGGGAACTGAGAACTGCTCCCCCTACTTCATCGCCCCGACTCGCACGCCCAGCCGCGACTTATAGCGCGAGGCCGTATTCTCGTGCAGCGTGCCCTTCTGAATAGCCTTGTCGAGCGCGGAGACGGTCTTGCGGTATGTCTGCTCAGCGGCGGCCTTATCGCCTTTCTCAATGGTCTCGCGCAAAATCCGCAATTGGGTGCGCAGGGTAGAGGTGTTGGCGCGATTGCGCGCCGTGCGGCGTTCGGTTTGGCGCGCACGCTTCAGCGCCGAAAGATGATTTGCCATAGCTGGTTCGTTACCTTCGTGTCTACAGAGAGATATTCGGGTGGGTCCGAATTACTTATTATAGGGAAGCATTCCCGACCGGTCAAACTCAGCGGAGGTTATGTGGGGACAGCCGCTGCGGAGATATCCGGTGTGGGGAAATCCGGTGTGGGGACAGCCGCCCTCGGCTGTCCATCGAGCGCAGCTCGACGATTTTGCCCCAAGCACGACGGTTCTAACCATGACAGACGGCCTCGATAGACTGAAAGTACTCATCAACTCCTCGACTCCCATCGTGGTGATGGAGACGTCAGAGGAGACGCACGCGATCGCCATGGTGCGCGCCGCCTGCGCTGAACTCAATATGGCGACTTTCGAGTGGAGCATCGCCGATGGCCTGTTGCGGTCCGGCGGCGCCAACACTCCGTCCGACGCTCCAAAGAATTCCCTGCAGGCCCGCATCGATCAGGCCACCAACTGGACTCAGAGCCACAGCCAGCCGCGCTCCGCGCTCAGCCCCAGCGGCCCGGAAGCGGCGAGGCTAGCGCGCGCCATGGCAGCCTCCATCGGCACCGACACATCTGCCGCCACCGCCTCTGCCATTTACAACACACGCGAACCGGCGCAGGCCCTCGCCAACATGGAATCGATGACGGTCGAGGCCGTTTTCATCCTTAAAGATTTTCATCGTCACATGGACGATCCCGTAGTCGTGCGGCGCCTGCGCGATGTCGGCCAGAAGTTTGCCACCAACCGCCGCACGGTGATCATCACCGCTCCCGAGATCGCCGTGCCCGCCGAACTTACCACGCTGGTCGAGTATTTCGATCTGCCCCTGCCCGATCGCGAGCGCTTGCACGAAATCATTCACGACACCTTCACGCGTCTTTCGAAGACCTACACGTTGAAGCTGCAACTCGACGCCGCCGGAGTCGACGCGATGTCGGCCAACCTGCGAGGACTTACCGAGGAAGAGACAGACCGCGCCATTTCGCAAGCGCTGGTCACGCGCTACGCGCTGTGTCCCGAGAGCGTCACCGATGTGCTCGAGGCCAAGAAGCAGTTGCTCCGCCACTCTGGCATGCTCGAGTTCATCGAAGCCACCGACAACATGGCTGCCGTCGGTGGATTGGAAAACTTGAAGCACTGGCTTGGGCAGCGTCGCGGCGCGTGGGAAGATGCGGCTCGCGAGTTCGGGCTGGAACCGCCGCGCGGCATGATTATTCTCGGCGTGCAGGGATGCGGCAAGTCGCTTTGCGCCCGCGCCGTCGCCGACGAGTGGAAGCTGCCGCTGGTGAAGTTCGACACCTCTGCCGTCTACGACAAATACATCGGCGAAACCGAGAAACGCATTCGCAAAGTCTTTCAGGTCGCCGAGGGACTGGCTCCGTGCGTCCTTTGGATCGATGAACTGGAAAAAGTCTTCGCCGGGAGCGGCCCCGATTCCGCCTCGGCCGACGCCGGTGTTTCCTCGCGCCTGCTAGCCTCGCTTCTTTCGTGGATGCAGGACCGCAAAGCGCCCGTCTTCGTCGCCGCCACCTGCAACAACGTCACAGTGTTGCCGCCCGAATTGATTCGCAAAGGTCGCTTCGACGAACTGTTTTTTGTCGACCTGCCCAACCAGGCCGAACGCAAACAGATCTTCGCGATTCAACTCGCGAAGCGCAAACGCAATCCTGCCGACTTCGATTTGGAAAAAGTTGCCGGTGCCGCGCAGGGATACTCGGGCGCCGAAATCGACGCCGCCGTACAGGGCGGGCTCTACGCGGCCTATTCCGAGAAGAAGCCGCTCGCCACGAGGTCGCTGCTCGACGCGCTGGCGCAGACCGTCCCGCTCTCGACCACGCGCGCCGAAGAGATTGCCGCGTTGCGCGACTGGGCCCGAACCAGAGCCGTCCCCGCCTCGCCGCGCGAAAACGGTCCCACCAGGCCGTAAATCGCGCGAAACACAATCGCCGCCTTGGTCTCAGCTCTTCTCAGCGTCCTCGGCGGCAGTTCCCCGCGCGCTCAGCGATTAAGAGCTTCTCCCCGAATCATTTGACTCCCTCTTCGCCTCGGGTTAGGCTTTACCTTAATGGTAGTGACTTGCCTTCTGGGCATGCGCATTCCGGCTGGTCCCGTCTCCAAGCGAAACCCTGTTTTGTTCCTGACGTGGAGCCGGCAAAGGTGTATCTCAACGTCCGCACGTGCCGGGCTTTGCCCGGTTGGACAGCCGAGCGCGGCTGTCCCCACATGGTTCCTCCAGGCATGAACCCAAAGGCACAAATCCAAGCATGAAGAAGAGCATCGGGGTAAGCCCCAACATCGAAACTTTTTTCGGCACGCGGGATGAGAATGTGCGCCTGCTCGAAGACGGCCTCAACATCACCATCAATCTGCGATCGAACGCCATCGAACTGGAAGGCGCGGCGCGCGACGTGGCGCGGGCCGAGCAGGTCTTTGTCGACTACGAGACTCTGCAGCGTTCCGGCTACACCTTCAACAATGGCGACCTCAATAGCATGCTGCGTGTGCTGACTTCCGACCCGAACACCACCTTGCGCGGCCTGGCCGATGCCGGACGCCAACGCTCGTTCGGACGCCGCACCGTCCAGCCCAAGAGCAGCAACCAGCGCCGTTATCTCGAGGCCATCGAAGGCCACGACATGGTGTTTGGCATCGGCCCCGCCGGTACCGGCAAGACTTATCTCGCCGTCGCCATGGCAATTTCCGCGCTGCTGGCCAAGCGTGTGAACCGCATCATCCTGGCGCGCCCCGCAGTGGAAGCGGGCGAGCGCCTGGGATTTTTGCCGGGCACGCTGCAGGACAAGATCGATCCTTACTTGCGCCCGCTCTATGACGCCCTCTACGACATGCTCGACCCTGAGAAAGTAGATCGCTATCTCGAAAAGAACGTCATCGAGATCGCGCCCATCGCCTTCATGCGCGGGCGCACGCTCAACGATTCCTTTGTCATCCTCGACGAGGCTCAGAACACCACTTCCGAGCAGATGAAGATGTTCGTTACGCGCCTGGGCTTCAATTCCAAGGCCGTGATCACCGGCGACGTTACCCAGATCGACTTGCCCAACGCTCGTCGCAGCGGATTGCTCGAAGCCATGGATGTGCTGAAAACCGTGGACGGGCTCGCGTTTTGTCACTTTGACGAAACCGACGTGGTCCGCCATCACCTGGTGCAGCGCATCGTTCGCGCCTACGACGAGCACAAAACCCGGGTCACCGAGCAGCAGTTGCTTCTGCTGGCCGAGCCCCGCCATGCAGACGCGGCCAGCGCCGAGAAGCAGGCGGCCGCTGTGGCTCAGGCCGAAAAAGCGGCTTCCGAAGCCAAGGGTGCCGAAGCCAAAGGATAGTGCATGCGCATTAGCGCGGGAGGGCCAGCGGCCCTCCTGTTTGATTTTCGCGGGCCTGATCGAGAGAGAACTTTTTCGAGAACATCGTGGTGGTTCTGGACTTGGTCATTCTGGAAAAGAAAGTCGCGGGAGTGAACGAAGCGGCGCTGGAACGCTTCGTCTTGCGCGCGCGAAAGGCCGTGGGCCTGACCGGACAGGTGAATGTGCTGGTCACCAGCAGCGCCGCCCTACTCTCGCTCAACCAACGCTTTCGCAGCCAGAACAAAGCCACCGACGTGTTGTCGTTTCCAGCCGCTTCTTCGGCCCAGGAATCCCGCACCGCAAAGAAGAAGCTGGCCGGCGAGGTTGCGATCTCCGCTGACATCGCGTTGAAGAACTCGTTCCGCCTCAGGCATCCCGCAGTCGACGAAGTGAAAATCCTGGCGCTGCATGGAATCCTGCATCTGGCGGGCTTTGACCACGAGCGGGATAATGGTGAAATGGCGCGCAAGGAAGCAAAGTTGCGTCACGCTCTGGGCCTTCCATCTGCCTTGATCGAACGAACCTTGATGGAACGAACAAAGATGGAACGAACAAAGATCGAACGAACAAAGATCGAGCGAGAGACGATCGGACTGCCAAAGCCCGTCTCTCGCAAACGACTCACGAAACCTCGCCGAAGCGCGGCAGCCCGGAGAACGGCATGAACATTGCCGTTATCATCGCGCTTCTGTTGCTGATCGGATTATTGACGCTGGTCTCCTACGTCGATCGCGTCTATCAGGAAGTCGGCAAATTTCTCTCGCGCGAATTCCAGGACAACATCGACGTCTTCGAGCAAAAGATCGAGCCCAAACTTGGGGTCGCGCGTTCCCGCGCCTCGTTGTCCATGGCTGTGCTCACGCAGCTCACCATGGCCACCATCGCATTGCTGATCGGTTTCCTGGTTTTCAGCGATCCGGACTGGAACATCTACGAAATCTCTCAGGCGGCGATCAGTCTGATCCTCATCGTCATCCTGTGCAACCGCTTTCTGCCGTTCGTCTTGTTTTCCCGCACCAAAGGCGAGTGGCTGATTCACTGGACGCTGTTCCTGAAAATCTTGATCTACGTGGTCATGCCGGTCACGATCGTGCTCGGCTTTCTGCAGTCGGTGGCATCGCTCACCAGGCAAAACACCACCGAACAGCCGGAGACTTCGGCCGAGGCCGTGGATGCATTGATTGAAGCCGGCCAGGAAGAAGGCATTATTCAGGAGGGCGACCGCGACCTGATCCAGTCTGTGGTGGAGTTCAGCGGCAAGACGGTGCGCGAGGCCATGAAGCCGCGCCCACAAATGTTCGCCGTGCCCACCAATACTACGGTTGAGCGTTTCATCGAACTGCTGCGCGTCAAGCACTATTCGCGCGTTCCGGTATACGAAGGCAGCATTCATAACATCAAGGGAATCGTATACACACAGGACGTGCTGCAGGTGCCCGACAGCGAAGCCCACGTCCGCATCGTGGAGACCATCATGCGGCGCGATGTCTACTTTGTGCCGGAAAGCAAGCTGGGCAGCGATCTGCTGCGCGAAATGCAGAAGCAGAATATCCGCATGGCCATTGTGGTCGACGAATACGGCGGCGTGGCGGGACTGGTCACCATTGAAGATCTGGTTGAAGAAATCGTGGGAGAGATTCGCGACGACCACGAAAAGCCCGAAATCGTGCGCGAGGGTGAACGCTCGTTCATTGTTGCCGGCGGAATGGACGTGGACCGCCTGGATGAACTCTTCGGCAGCAAGCCTGAAGGCAAAGAGTCGGCCACCATCGCCGGATTAGTCAGCGAACTCGCCGGCCGAATTCCCCGCAAAGGCGAAGTGGTGCAGGACGACGGTCTGCGCTTCGAAGTCCTGGAGTCGACTGACCGCAAGGTGGAGCGCGTGCGCGTGAGCGCGGTTCAGCCCCAGCAGTTGAAACTGATCTAAAGCTTCTAGCTCCTAGCTGCTAGCTTCTAGCGACAAGCCGCGAGCGCCCGTGTTAGGCCAATTCGTACAGACACAGCTTGCTACGTCTTTTTTCTTCCAACACTTAAATAATCGGCAAGATTCTTGGTGCCAAGCATTCTAGATAATTGATCGTTAACGAAGGCGCGCCGCGAACTCATGCTCGAATTCGGTTTGTGCTCTAAGATGAAGATAGATGCGCAGTTTGAAACTAGAAGCTAAAAGCTAGCAGCTAAAAGCTAAAAGCTAAAGGCTAAAAGCTGGTCTCCCCATGCCCTTTCGCTCCGGTTTCGTTTGCATTCTCGGACGCCCCAACGCGGGCAAGTCCACGTTGCTCAATGTGCTGGTGGGCGAGAAACTGGCCATCATCTCGCCGAAGCCGCAGACCACGCGCAACCGCATTCAGGGCGTGGTTCACGTTCCCAAGGGCAAAGGGAAGAGCAAAGACGGCGGTCAGATCGTGCTGGTCGATACGCCGGGAGTTCACAAGCCCGACAGTTCCCTAGGCCGCAAGATGATGGTCGAGGTACGCGAGGCGCTGGAGGGCTGCGATCTCGTCCTAGTGATCATGGATGCGACCCACAAGTTCGATCCGCGCGACCAGTTTGCCCTCGACCTGCTGAAGCGCCCCAGGACCAAAGCGTTTTTGCTTTTGAACAAAGTCGACTTGATTCGCGAGAAAGCAAAACTGCTTCCGATGATCGAGCAGTACCGCAAGCTCTACGATTTCAGCGAAGTGATTCCGATTTCCGCGCTCAAGCGCAAGGGCCTCGACACGTTGCTCGAGATGGTGATTGCCGCGCTCCCCGCGGGCCCGGCGTACTTTCCCGAGGATCAGATCACCGATCAGCCGGCACGCTTCATGGCTGCAGAAATCATTCGCGAGCAAGTGCTGCTCAACACCAGCGAAGAGATTCCTTACGCGACCACGGTGATCGTCGAGAATTTTGAGGAAGGCGCCCGGCTCACCCGGATTGCTGCGACCATCTACTGTGAGCGCGACGGGCAAAAAGGAATTCTCGTGGGCAAGGGTGGCAAGATGCTTAAGAAGATCGGGACAGCGGCCCGTTTGCAGATCGAGCACATGCTCGGAACTAAAGTCTTTCTCGAACTGTATGTAAAAGCCGAACCGGGTTGGCGCGATTCGCGCCGCTTCGTAGAGGAACTCGATTGGCGCCGGCAATTGGAACAGCGGATGCTGCAACAAACAGTGCCGCACCCCGCCGCGCCGCAAGAGAATAGGGAAGAGTTGGAAGAACGGGCCGTGGGCCTGGTCGAGCGTGGTGGTAATTCCACAGAAGACTAAGGTTGTGTTATGGTAACGAGCGCTTCAATCAGGCTGCCGTTGCGGGATTTCAGCGGTGCCGCTAAAATCGGGAAAGGCCGTCGCTCCACGGGCGGACGAAGAACGAACGAGCCAACCATGGACGCTGGAGCTTCCTCCGAGGAGCAATTTCCGGAACAAGAATTCGATCCAGAAAAGCTGAGCCTGCAGGTGCGGGTGACGCTGGCCGCCAATCGCGAGTCCGTAGATCCGGTGGTGGCCCAGGTAATGCAGTCGGTGCGCGAAATGAAATGCATCGACGGCAAGGAAGAGGCCATTCAGCTGGCCTTGCAGGAGGCGCTGGCCAATGCCGTCATTCACGGCGCCAAGGAAGACCCGAGTAAGATCGTCGAGTGCGTAGTGGCTTGCGACGCGGAACGCGGCATTCTCATCATTGTTCGCGATCCCGGAACGGGGTTCGATCCGCAGGCGATTCCCAGTTGCACCGTCGGCGAGAATCTCTATTCCAATCACGGGCGTGGAATTTTCCTCATCAATCAGCTGATGGATGAAGTGAAATTCCACAAGAACGGAACCGAGATCCACATGGTGAAGCGGTAAAGTTTTCGGCGTGAGCGCGCCCGCGCCGCGCATGAATTTTGCAGTCAAGGATGATTTCGATGCGGAAGCAAAAAGGATTCTCACTCATCGAACTTTTGATCGTGGTCGCGATTATTCTGATTATCGCGGCGATCGCGGTTCCCAACTTGTTGCGCGCCAAAATGGCGGCCAACGAATCGTCGGCCGTGGGCTCCATTCGAACCATCAACACTGCCGAGATCAGTTACAGTTCCGCCTTCCCCTCCGTGGGCTATGCGGCGAGTTTGGCGCAGCTTGGTGGAGTCACGCCCTGCACTCCCAGCCCCGCCACGGCCTGTCTGATCGACAGTATTCTGTCGGGCGGCGTCAAGGCGGGTTATAACTTCAGCGCTATTGGCGCGGGAGGTCCTCCCAATTCGCAATACTTTGCGACCGCGGTTCCGATCACTCCGGGGCAGACTGGAACTCGCAGCTTCTGCTCGTTCGAGGATGCGACCATTCGCGTTGATCCGACCGGCGCCGCCATTCCCAGCGAAGCCGCTTGCCAGGCGCTTCAGCCCCTGCCCTAGATTGTGTTCGTAGTTCGATTTGTAAGCTAGTCCCTTGGTCATTCGCTAGTCGGCGAATGATAACCTTACGACATGCCTCTCGATGCTGGCGTTCCCGCTTCCCCAAGATCTACACGATCCCGCGCGGCAGTCGTGTCCGCTCTCGTGGTCGGACTGTTACTGGGAATATTTTTTGTGGGATCGATGGGAGGCCTGCTGCTTTCCCGGAACTCGGGGCGGTCGCTGATCAGCCGGACGTGGTCGGCGCTGACCGGCAGAACGCTCACGCTCGACGTCAGCCAACCCACGGTCGTCGATCGAATTCAGCGCCTGCAGCGGTTGGAGACCGTGGTCTATACGATGGACAAAATTGTTTCCGGCGCTAAGGAAACGCCATTCTTCCCCGACTTTTTGGCGGGAGACCGGCTGCTGATGCTGGTGCACGGCGAAGTCGTCGCGGGAATTGATTTCTCCAATTTGAAGCCCGGCGACGTCAAGGTTGACGGCAAGCATGTCCGTCTGCACCTTCCCGCGACGCAGGTGTTCAGCACTCGCCTCGACAGCTCCAAGACCCGTGTGTATTCGAGGCAAACCGGCTTGCTGGTGCCATCGGATCCGGATCTGGAGACGCAAGTGCGGCAGGAGGCGGAACGCCAGCTACAAGCGGCGGCCTTGGCCGATGGCATTTTGCATACTGCTCAGCAGAACGCGACTTCGACGATCACCAGCCTGATGCAGGGGTTGGGATTCGAGACAGTCGAGTTCGAGTGACGACGGCTTACAGGCCCGCGAACTCCAGCATTACGATCTCTGGATTCGATCCCAGCCGCAGCGGCGGTCCCCACGTTCCTGCGCCGCTCGAAGTGAAGACTTGCATTTGGCCGATACGGCTTAAACCGTATACAAACTGGCGGTAAATCCGTCGCGCCATCCAGCTCCAAGGGATAAACTGTCCCAGATGCGTATGTCCTGACAACTGCAGGGAAACGCCCGCAGCCTCTGCGATCTCGGGGCGGTCGGGAGCGTGGGTCAACAGGATGCTGGCGCGGTCGCGATCCACTCCTACGCGGCGCAGCACCGAGGCAAAGTGCGAGTCCTGAGCAGCATTCCGGTAGGGCACGCCGATAATCTGCAAGCCCTCCACTTCCACCTTCTCGTTGGTAAGCACGCGCACTCCGGCCGCCGCAATGGCGCTCAAGTAGCGGCTATCGTCTCCAAACTGCTCATGATTTCCGGCAACAAAATATACGCCCTGCGGCGCCGTCAATTCGCTCAGCGGAGCCGCCGCGCGCCCAGCGTCGATCGCCGTTCCGTCGTACAGATCGCCGGCAATGAAAATCGCGTCTGGCTCCTCACTCAAAATCTTGGCGATCAGGCGCCGCAGGAACCTGCCATTGCGCACGTGGCCCAGATGGACGTCGCTGATGAGCGCCGCCTTTCGACCGTGCCACGCGGCGGGCAGATTCGCCAGCCGCACCGTGGTGCGCGTGATGCGCGTCCAGTTAGCGTTGAAAACTCCATAGAGTCCCGCCGCTGCCGCCATCCCGAACAGCAATTTCACCAATCGGTGAAAGTTTAGGCTCACCCCTGCCAGGCTCGCTGCCCCGAAAATGATCCAGGAGAAAACCGCAGCCACGAATAGAAATGTGAGCAGGCCCACCCAAACGGCGGCGACCTTGTACAACCCGCGCACCAGCCGGTTTGTATAGCGAAAGGAGAGTAGGGATGCGGCAACGAAACTGACCGACAAGACGCCCAGAAGCGGCGCAATCCATCGCGCCCCGGGGACCTGGCTGCCGTCAAGCGCAAACATCCACGTCTTATAAAGAAATAAGTGCGTCAAGAAAAGAACGGACTGAAGGACAGCAATGAAACCGACGATGCCCCTACCTAAGCGCATGGACAATTAGATTCACGAAACCCAAATTCGATGCGGGCGCTGGCGGCGTTGCCAAACCGTCGCTTCCGCGTGCAATCTGGTATTCATGCCCGAATTGCCCGATATCGCCGCCTACATCGGAGCGCTTGAACCGCGAATCGTCGGTCAGCCGCTGGAACGTGTCCGGCTTAACAGCGCATTTCTTTTGCGAACCGCGCAACCGCCGCTGGCGAGCGTGGAGGGCCGAACCGTCCGGGAGTTGCGGCGGGTTGGAAAGCGCATTGTCATTGGCTTCGACAACGCCCTGTGGCTGGCGCTTCATTTGATGATTGCCGGGCGGCTGCACTGGCAGGCGCCAAATGCCAAACTGTCGGGGCGCCGCAGCTTGGCGGCGTTCGACTTCCCCAATGGCTCGCTGGTGCTGACCGAGGCCGGCACCAAGCATCGTGCCGCCTTGCATGTGCTGCAAGGCGAGGACAGCTTGCGTTCCATTGACGCCGGGGGGATCGACATTTTCGCCAGCGACCTTGATTTATTTCGCACGACGCTCACCGCCGAAAATCACACGCTTAAGCGGGCGCTCACCGATCCGCGGCTGCTGAGTGGCATCGGCAACGCTTATTCCGATGAGATTTTGCACGCGGCGCAACTGTCTCCGATTGCGCACACCAACAAGCTGAAGCCGGAAGAGTGGGAGAGGTTATTCGCTGCGAGCCGCCGCACGATTCGGGATTGGGTCGATCGGCTCGGTGCGGAGGCACAGAATAGTTTTCCTGAAAAAGTCACTGCGTTCCGCAAAGGGATGGCCGTGCACGGCCGCTATGGAGAGCCGTGCCCGCGATGCGGCGAGAAAGTTCTCCGCATTCGTTATGCCGACAAGGAGACGAATTATTGCGCGCGCTGCCAGACAGGCGGAAAAGTTCTGGCGGATCGAAGTCTGTCGCGCCTGCTGGGATCGGACTGGCCGCGAACGCTGGAAGAGTTGGAAGCTCTGAAACGCCGGTGAAAGCCGCCTCCCTTACTCCTTCGCCGCTATCGCCAGCGCTTTCATCTTCCGGTAAAGATGGCTGCGCTCCAGGCCCAGCACCTCGGCGGTGCGGCTCACGTTGCCGTGATTCTGATCCAGCGTCTTGAGAATGTAGTCGCGCTCGTAGGCGTCGCGTGCCTGGTGCAGCGTGGAAAATTCACTCTTGGGGGCGCGCCGGCTGCCTTCGCGATACACCAGCGGCGGCAGATGCTTGGCGTCGAAACGAGTGGTCGTCGGATTCATGATCACAATGCGCTCGATCACGTTGCGCAGTTCGCGCACATTCCCCGGCCAGGAATAACGCATCAGGATCTCGATGGCGTCGTCGCTGATCTCCCGCGGACGGCGCCCATAGGTTGCCGCCAGTTCCTTCAGAAAATGTCGCGTGAAAAGCGGAATATCTTCTTTCCGTTCGCGCAACGGAGGCACAAAGAAGGGAATCACATTGAGCCGGTAGAAAAGATCTTCCCGAAAATTGCCCCGCGATATTTCTTCGTCCAGATCTTTGTTGGTCGAGGCGATCACGCGCACATCGACGGTGATGGTTTCGTCGCTGCCCACGGGCGTGAAACGCTGCTCTTCCAGTGTGCGCAATACTTTCGACTGCGTCTTCAGGCTCATGTCGCCGACCTCATCGAGAAACAGCGTTCCCCCGTGAGCCCTTTGAAACTTTCCTTCCTTGTCGGCGGCGGCGCCGGGAAAGGAGCCCTTGTAGTGGCCAAAGAGTTCGCTCTCGATCAGATCTTCGGGAATGGCGGCGCAGTTGACTTCAACAAAAGTTTCGTCCTTGCGCAGGCTCTGGACGTGAATCGCGTGCGCCACGAGCTCCTTACCCGTGCCCGATTCGCCGTAAATCAGAACGCGCCCATTGGTCGGCGCCATCAAGCCAATCTGCTGGCGCAGCGCCTTCATCGGAATGCTGTCGCCCACGATGATGCTCTTCACCTGAAGTTGCTTTTTCAGATCCACGTTCTCGCGCTGCAACTTCTTGGACTCAATGGCGTTCTTGACCAGGATCAACGTTTTTTCGAGCGACAGCGGCTTTTCGAGGAAGTCATACGCGCCGAGTTTGGTCGCGCGCACCGCGGTTTCGATGGTGCCATGGCCGGAGATCATGATGACTTCGGGAGGATTCTCGCGCTCGCGAATCCGCGTCAGAATTTCGAGGCCGTCGATGCCGGGCAACCAGATGTCGAGCAGCACTACATCAAAAGCGTTCTTGTGCAGCAGTTCCAGGCACGCTTCGCCGCTGTCCACCGAGGAAGCGGCGTAGCCTTCATCCGCCAGGATGCCGGCCAGGGATTCGCGAATGCCGGCTTCGTCGTCGACGATGAGAATGTTATGCATGTTGGACGCTGGACACTGCCGGAGCAGGTTCGACGACAACCGGAAGCTCAACGATGAAGCGACTTCCCACAGGCCGGTTCTCTTCGACGCGAATCGAACCGCGGTGATCTTCCACGATGCGGTTCACGATGGCGAGGCCGAGCCCAGTGCCGCGCTTCTTGGTGGAGAAATATGGCAGGAAAAGTTTCTCTTTCAGCTCGCGAGTCACGCCGTGCCCAGTGTCAGCAACGGTAATTTCTACTGCATCGCGGGTGGCGACCAGAGCGGTTGAAATTTGTATCTCGCGCACTACCGAGTCCTGCGACGCTTCGGCCGCATTGTCCACCAGATTGGCGACTACGCGTTTAATCGCTTCGCTATCGGCCATGACCTTCGGCAGATCGGAGGCCAGCGATTTGTGCAACTTAATTCCGTCCAGCCTGCCGTTGAACATGGAAAGTGCGTTTTCGATGACTTCGTTGATGTCGGCGGGATGTGGCTTGGCCACGGGAAAGCGCGCCAGCGTGGAGAACTCGTCGACCAGCCGGCGCACGGTCTCGACCGCCCCGGCAATGGTTTCTGCGCAGGAACGCACCACGCCCAGAGATGCGGGATCGGTGGGAGTGGCGCGGTCGAGATGGCGCTGAATGCGTTCGACCGATAACGCGATGGGGGTCAGCGGATTCTTGATTTCGTGTGCGACCCGGCGCGCCACCTCGCGCCACGCCGCCTGCTTCTGCGCCTTCAGCAAGTCGGAGAGATCTTCGAACACCACCACGTACCCCGAGCCCGCGCCCTGATGGCGCAGCGTGGCCACGGTCACGGCAACGTTCAGCGATACTCGCGGCAGTTGCATCTGCATCTGGCTGGTAGTCATTCCCATGCGATCGGCGCGGCGCAACAGCGGCTCGAAATCTTCCAGCACTTCAGCCGGGAACACATCGGTGAGAGACGCGCCACGGAGTATCTGGGAGCCGCCATCGCGCCCCGCATCGGGATGAAACATGCGCAACAATGCCTGGTTGACATGGGTGACACGGCGTGTGGCGTCGAGCGAGAGCACGCCGGTCGGAATGCTCTCGAGGATGGTTTCCATTTGACGGCGGCGCTGGTCGAGTTCTGCATTGGCTGCGCTCAGGTCACGGCTGGAAGCCTCAATCTGGCGGCGGCTGCCTTCCAGGTCCTCGGCCATGCGGTTGAAGGAGCGTACCAGGTCGCCGATTTCATCGGCCGCGCTTACCGGAACGCGGTAGTCGAGACGCCCCCGGGAAATTTCCTGCGTCGCTTCCGCCAGCGCCGACAGAGGCCGCGTCACAATTTTGGAAAGGAACAACGCCAGCCAGGTGGTCACGAAGAGCACGATCATGGTCAGCAGCAACAGCAAACTCATGTAGGTGCGGCGCACCAGTTTTCGCTCACGGGCCAAATCGTAGTAGCGTTGCTGGCTGGCCTCCACCTGGCGCACGGTTTGCGAAAACTCGCGAGGAAGCGGAATTGCCACCAGAATCAGGCCTCCTCCCTTCGTTGTAGCGCTGCCCAGCGTGTAGTCGGTTTGCTCCCAATTAAATTGCGCGGGATGTCCTAGCGCCGCCTGGGTCAGCGGCAGCCGAGACTTCAGCACCGCCCAGGGGGCGGGCAAATTGAAACTCGCCTCCGCGTTGCCGTCCTGAACTGCCGCCGCAAATCCGCCCTGCAATGTCTTTTCGTGGCGCTGAAATTCGTCGACCACTCCCGAGAAGCCGTGTCCGGAAAACCCGCGGTCCATTTCCGGAGATGCCGCAATGGAAGATGCTTCGGCACGCGCGGTCTGCATGGCATAGTTGGCCAGCAGAGACGCCATGGCGTGAGTGTCGGCCCGCACTTCCTCCACCGGCGTCGAAAACCACTTGTCGATCGAGCGGTTCATCAATCCGTAAGCAAACCAGTACATCACCATCACGGGCAAAGACGACAGCAGAAGCGCCCCAGCAACCATGCGGGTGCGGAACTTCGAGCCCAGCACTCCGAGCCGGCGTTCGGCAAAAAGTTTGAGCAGGTTGCGCATCAGCACAAACGTGAGCGCAACGAATAGAAGGAAAATCAACGCCGAAAGCGCGGCAAAAACCACAATGTCCTGATTATTTCCGGGACGTAGAAAAGTCAGATCAAACGCAGTTTGCGAAACCAGAATCGCAAATAACAGGAATACGGAGATCGCGAGCAGGATGATCACCTGCTTGCGGTACGAGGTCTTCTCGGGCGGAATTGCGGTTGTCTGAGGCACTGGAATTTCCGCGTCTGGGTTCTGCGCCAAGCCAGGTGGAACGCCAGCACGTGCAAGCCATTATAGATGCAGAGGTACGCGCCAAAGCTGCATGAGGAGTGGTTATCTGGGGTCGGGTCAGAGAACCGGCAGACTGACTTCCGGCGCTTACTGCGCACCATTCCTACGGCTTGCGATCTCCTCCAACATCGCGGCATAAGCAGGCTTCGGCTTATAGCCTCTGTCAAAGGGCAACGCTGCACCGCGCGTTCCGTGCGAGTGCGATCCAATCCATGAATATTTGTCTGTGAATCCCCAGGTCTGAATTGCGGTGCAGCCCGAACTCTGCAAACACGCCCGCACCACGCCACGATACGTTTCAGCCTGCCGAAGAAGGTCGTCTTCCCGCGCCAGGCCGCTGGAATCTAAAGGCAGGGAAACGTCGAGTTCCGTGATGTGAACCTGAACTCCGAGCGCAGTCAGGCGGGCAATGTTGGCGGCGAGCGCCGCAGTGTCGAAATTGATCCGCGAAATGTGCAACTGGAGGCCAATGCCATCGAGAGGAACGCCGCGACCTTTGAAATCTCTCACCATCGCATAAATCGCGTCGGACTTGCGATTCAGCCCTTCGCCTTCCGCCTCGTTATAGAACAGCAGCGCGTGCGGATCGGCAGCCCGCGCCCAGCGAAACGCTTGTTCGATATATGCCGTGCCCTGGTCCGACATTCCGATGCCGGGCTGGTTGTACCAAAGCGAATCTTTAACATGGCCACTTTCGTCCACAGCCTCATTCAGCACATCCCACGCAAAGACCTGTCCGGCGTAATGCTTCATGACCGTGGTGATGTGCTCTTGCAGCAACGCGGATAGCTGCGCGGGCGTGAACTTGCCTTGGGCCAGCCATTCCGGATTATTGTGATCCCATACCAGGCAATGTCCGCGCACTTTCATTCCGTGCGTTTGCGCGAAGCGGACGACTTCATCGCCATCGCGAAAATCGAATGAGCCGGAATTGCGCCGCACCACCCACCACTTCATCGCATCTTCCGGTTCGACCATGTTGAATTCGTGGGCCAGCGTGGCTGAGTATGCGGCTTCGGAAAACATGGATGGGCGGACCGCCGCGCCCACCAGCAGATGAGCCTGGTCGGCGACTTGGCGCAAAGGAAGCGATGGCGCGGCCGCGGTTGCGGTGAGCAGCGGGACAAGAAGACAAAGTTGCCGTAACGAACAGAGCATGTTCGCTCCTAACGAGAGCGCATCCAGCGCACCCCGCAATCAGTGACTCAATGATTCACTTAACTCCCGGCAGGAAGCGCTGTAAAGGACATCCGTCACATTTGGGCTGTGATTTTCCACAATAATTCTTTCCCGCTCCCACAATCAGGCCGTGCATCTCGTTATAGACCTGTACCAGAGCCGTGCGCTCGGCCGTGCTCATGGCGGATGGCGGATGCGCGGCGCCGCGAAGGCCGGCTTCGAGCCGAGGCGCGGTCCTCGCAGGCGGATGTTCCTGCTCGTGAACTACCGGCTCCAGGGCGCGCTGAAACAGCCTGCGAATTTCTTCGTAACCGGCTTTTGCCGGCAGAATTTCGTGCCGTTCCAGAATTCGCCGCGTGTAAGCGTCGACAACGAAAACAGGATGGTTCCCCGCATAAAGCAGAATCGAGTCCGCCGTCTCGGGCCCGATCCCGTTCAAACCGAGCAACTCTTCGCGAAGTTTGTCCGTGGGCTGAGAGAATAGTTGATCCAGCGAGCCCGCATATTTCGCATCGAGAAAGGCGACGAACATTTTGAGCCGGGCGGCTTTCTGGCGGAAATATCCAGACGAACGGATCAGGCGCTCCAGTTTTCGCAGCGGCACTTTCCGCATTCTCTCGACACTTAGAATCTCCGCCTGTCGCAGGTTTGCTAATGCACGTTCGACATTGGTCCACGCGGTGTTCTGCGTCAGATAGGCGCCCACGATTACTTCGAAGCGGGTTTCGGCAGGCCACCAGTGCTGCGGTCCCCACGCGCGAAAAAGTGCGCGATAGTACCGCAGGATCTCTTTGTGATTCTCTTTGCGGGCGCGCGGCAATTTAAAGGTTCCTCGAATCGAGTCTAATGTACGGCGCATGGCGAGCGGGTACTCCCATCCTCAAACGCCGCCTCAAAACTTACTGAAGTGCATGTACCTGGGCCGGCAAAAAGCTCGCCCGCCATGAGAAAAATGGCATTTGGCGCGGATTTCAGCGAATACCCCGTGTTGCGGCCGGAATCCCTCGTTGGGGTCAAGTACTTAAGTAAGTGGTGCAGTAATGCACTTGCGGTGACAATTTATGTCAACGCGATGGAGCCGCACTCTCCCAATGATTGGCAGCTCTTTGCGCTATGCCCGCACAAGTGCGCGGCATCGTTTCACCCACGTGGATAGGAGATCCGGGTATGTCTCAACGGCTGGGTGACCTTCTCGTCAAAGAGAAGATCATTACCCCAGAGCAGTTGGAACAAGCGAGCAAGGTTCAGAAGGAACAGAGCTGTCGCCTGGGGTCCGCCCTGGTGAAGCTGGGTTTCCTTACGGACGAAGACGTCACCAATTTCCTCTCCCGTCAATACGGCGTTCCCGCCATCAATCTTTCCTACTTCGAAATAGATGCGGCGGTGGTCAAGCTGATTCCGTTCGAGACCGCCAAGCGCTACCAGATTCTGCCCTTGAGCCGAGTGGGCGCTTCGCTCACCATCGCCATGGTCGACCCAACCAACGTTTTTGCGATGGACGATATCAAGTTCATGACCGGCTTCAACATTGAGCCGGTAGTCGCGTCGGAGAGTTCCATCCTGGCAGGCATTGAAAAGGCCTATGGCGGCGGGAGCAAGGAAGAAGATCTTGAAACCGTAATGCAGTCGATGTCGGAGATGAACGAAGCCGACGTCGAATTGCAGTCGGAAGAGCAGCAGATCGAGTTGGCCGAACTGGAAAAAGCGGCCGACGAAGCCCCGGTGGTCAAACTGGTGAACGTGGTTCTGGGCGACGCCGTAAAGCGGGGCGCCAGCGACATTCACATCGAGCCTTACGAAAAAGAATTTCGCGTCCGCTTCCGTATTGACGGCGTGCTGCAGTCGATCATGTCGCCGCCGCTGAAGTTGAAGGACGCGATCACCTCCCGCCTGAAGATCATGTCGAAGCTCGACATCAGCGAAAAGCGTCTGCCACAGGACGGCCGCATCATGCTGAAGATGAATATCGGCGGCCGCAAAAAGCAACTCGACTTCCGCGTCAGCACCCTGCCTACGTTGTGGGGCGAGAAGATCGTACTCCGGTTGCTCGACAAAGAGAACCTGCGGCTCGACATGACCAAGCTCGGTTTCGAAGCCGAGTCGCTGGTGAAATTCGAGAAGGCCATTCTCAAGCCTTACGGCATGGTGCTGGTCACGGGGCCGACAGGATCAGGCAAAACCAACACGCTCTATTCCGCCATCTCGCGCCTGAACCAGCCCGACACCAACATCATGACCGCGGAAGATCCGGTCGAATTCCAGTTGGGCGGCGTCAACCAGGTGCAGATGAAGGAACAGATCGGGTTGAACTTCGCGGCTGCGCTGCGCTCGTTCTTGCGGCAGGATCCCAACATCATCCTGGTCGGCGAAATTCGAGACTTTGAAACCGCGGAAATTGCCATCAAGGCGGCGCTCACCGGGCACCTTGTGCTTTCCACGCTGCACACCAATGGCGCGCCCGAAACCATTACCCGCTTAATGAACATGGGCATTGAGCCATTTCTTGTTGCGACCTCGGTTCACTTGATTTGCGCACAGCGGCTGGTGCGCCGCATCTGCAAAGACTGCACCGAAATTGTGGACGTCCCCGGCCAGACCCTGATCGACGCCGGCTTTACACCGGAAGAATCCAAGACAGTAAAAATTCAGAAGGGCAAGGGCTGTGGCATCTGCAACAACACCGGGTACAAAGGCCGCTGCGGTTTGTACGAAGTCATGGAAGTTGACGACGAAATTCGGGAACTGGTTCTGGTTGGCGCCTCGGCCGTCGAGTTGAAGAAAAAAGCAATTGAGCGCGGCATGATCACGCTGCGGCGCAGCGGATTGATCAAAGTGGCGGCGGGTATGACCACGCTCGAGGAAGTGGCGCGCGAAACGATTCATTAAAGCCGTCGTTGGTCGCTCGTCGTTCGCAAACGACTAACGACCAACGGCTAACGACCAACGACCAAAGAAAAGTTCAGGACGTTCAAGGGAAGGGACACTGGTTATGGGTTTGTCGTTAAGCGATCTGCTCAAGAGAATGCTGGAGATGAACGGCAGCGATCTGCACATTACCACCAACTCGCCGCCCCAGATTCGTGTGCACGGACATCTGGTGCCGCTCGACCTGCCGCAGATGACGCCGGCCGAGACCAAGCAATTGGCCTACAGCGTCATGACGGATTCCCAGAAGCATCGTTTCGAAGAGAGCCTCGAGCTGGACTTCTCATTCGGCTTGAAGGGACTGGCCCGCTTCCGCGCCAACGTATTTAACCAGCGCGGCGCCACCGCCGCAGTCTTCCGTGTGATTCCGTTCGAAATCAAATCATTCAACCAACTCGGCCTGGCGCCGGTGGTCAGCAAGCTTTGCGACAAGCCCCGCGGCCTGGTGCTGGTTACGGGACCGACCGGCTCGGGCAAGTCCACCACGCTCGCGGCCATGATCGACAAGATCAACAGCGAGCGCCACGACCACATCCTCACCATCGAAGACCCCATCGAATTCGTGCACATGAACAAGAACTGCGTGGTCAACCAGCGCGAGCTGCATGCCGATACCAAGAGCTTTACCGACGCCCTTCGCGCCGCGCTTCGTGAAGATCCCGACGTCGTGCTGATCGGCGAAATGCGCGATCTGGAAACCATCGAATCGGCGCTGCGCATCGCGGAAACCGGGCACTTGACGTTCGGAACGCTGCATACCAACTCCGCCACTTCGACCATCAACCGTATCATCGACGTATTTCCGGCGCATCAGCAGCCGCAGATTCGCGCCCAGCTTTCGCTGGTGCTGGAAGGCATCATGTGCCAAAGCCTGGTGCCTACAGTCAACGGCAAAGGCCGCGCCATGATCATGGAAATTCTGATTCCCAACGCCGCCGTCCGCAACCTCATCCGCGAAGACAAGATTCACCAGATCTACTCCTCCATGCAATCGGGACAGGAGAAATTCGGGATGCAAACTTTTAACCAGTCGCTGGCCACGGCCTATTTCCAGAAGCAGATTTCGCTGGAAACCGCCATGGCGCGTTCCAGCAATGCCGACGAGTTGCAGGAAATGATTAACCGCGGCGCCAGCTTGATTACGCGGCCGACCACCGCCGGTACCACGATGGCGCGAGGCGCTGCGCCATCCAAGCACTAGGGCAAAGCAATGAATATCGGAAACACAGTTTTCACCCAGCAGCTATATCAGTCGAGGAGAAGCTAAACCATGCCAGTCTTTACATTTTCCGGCAAAGATGCATCCGGACAGAAGATTTCCGGGGAGCGAATGGCGTCCAACAAGCAAGCGCTGGCGCAGGCATTGCGGCGCGAGCGCATCACCCCCGGCGCGATCCGGGAAAAGGGCAAGGAATTTTCCATGCCCACATTCGGCTCAGGCAAGGTTGGGACCAAGGAAATCGCGATCTTCTTTCGCCAGTTCTCGGTCATGATCGATGCCGGACTGCCGCTGGTGCAGTGTCTGGAAATCCTGGCGGCAAACCAGGAAAACCAGGCCTTCCAGAAGATTCTGACCGGCGTGCGAACCACCGTGGAGGGCGGCTCCACCTTGGCTAATGCCATGCGTGGCTTTCCCATCGTCTTCGACGACCTGACCACCAACATGATCGAGGCCGGCGAAACCGGCGGTATTCTCGACATTATTCTGCAGCGCCTTGCCACCTACGTGGAAAAGGCGGTGCGCCTGAAAGCCGCGGTGAAGTCCGCGCTGATCTATCCCGTCGCCGTGGTCAGCATGGCAGTCTTGATCGTCGGCGCGCTGCTCAAATGGGTTGTGCCTATCTTCGCCAATTTGTTCGCCGGACTGGGCGTGAACCTCCCGCTTCCGACCCGCATTGTCATGGGTCTCAGCGGATTTGTGCAGACCTTCTGGTGGGTGTTCATCGTGGGCGTGGTTGCCGTCTTCGTCGGGATTAAGCAAATCCGCAAGCATCCCCGCGGGCGTTATTACTTCGACAAAGTGCTCCTCTATGTTCCCGTGGTCGGGACGCTGCTGCGCAAGATCGCGGTGGGCCGCTTCACTCGTACCCTGGGCACGCTGATTACTTCCGGCGTTCCGATCCTCGAGGGCTTGACCATTACCGCCAAGACTTCAGGCAACGCCGTGCTCGAAGAGGCGCTGCTGAAGGTGCGCAAAGCCATCGAAGAAGGGCGCACCATCGTCGATCCGCTGCGCGAGTGCGGAGTCTTTCCCAACATGGTGACGCAGATGATCGGCGTGGGCGAAGCGACCGGCGCCATGGACTCGATGCTCCAGAAGATCGCCGACTTCTACGAAGAGGAAGTCGACGCCGCGACCAAAGATATGCTGGCGATGCTGGAGCCGTTCATCATCGGAACCCTCGGCATCATGATTGGCGGCATCGTCATTTCGCTTTACATGCCGTTGTTCGCCATGATCGCGAAGTTGGCTGGCTAAAGCAGGTTTCAAAAAGGAGCAAGGTTTCAAAGTTTCAAGCACCCGTCTGCGCGAAACTTTGAAACCTTGCACCATGAAACCTTGAAACATTATCCCCATGCAATCGACCTTCGACGAGCGCAATTGGCTGGTATGGCTGGTTCGGGTACGAATTCTTATTCTGACGCTCCTGCTGGGCATTGAGCTGGCGGTCGCCCAATTCAGCCCAGCGCCTGTGCCGATGCGGCTATTCCTCAGTACCATTCTTTTCTGGTACAGCCTTTCTCTGTTCTACGTGCTCTTACTTTCCTTGTGGCGAGAACACCGGTTGCAAGCCTCGCTGCAGGTTCTAACCGATCTGATTCTGGTCAGCCTCGTCGTTCATGAAACCGGAGGTTGGGACAGTTCTCTAAACTTCCTTTATCCGCTGGTGATTATTGTCGCCAGCGTGCTACTCACGCGAATCTGGGCCCAGTTGGTGGCGGCCCTGGCGTTCATCCTTTACGGAACCGTGCTGGAGCTGAGCTACTTCGGGGTGGTCCCTTCCTATGCCGGTTCTCATCCCGGCCTGAAGACGCTGCAAGCCATCATCTTCGTCAACCTGTTCGCTTTTCTGGCGGTGGCGTATCTTGCGGGATTGCTCACGGCAAAACTGCGGCAGGTCGGCGTACAGCTCAAGAACACCAGCGGCGCGCTGGAGAGCCTGCAGGCGCTGCATGAAAACATTATCCACTCCATCAGCAGCGGTCTGATCACCACCGGCCTCGATGGCCGCATCACGCTGGTGAACGGCGCGGCACAGCGCCTTTTGGAGCGCAGCTCGGCGGAACTGTCGGGAGCGCGCGTCGACCAGCTGTTTCTCGATCCTTTGCCCACCGTGGAATCGCATCAGAATCACGGTGAAGTGCGCTTCGACGCGCCCAATAAATTCCGCAAAACCGTTCGGGTGCGCGTGGCTACCTTGACTGTGCCGGAGCGCGGCGAACTGGGCTACGTCTACGTATTCGACGACCTCACGGAGATTCGGCGCTTGGAGCGGGAAGTGCGGATGCAGGACAGGCTAGCGGCTGTCGGCCGCCTGGCCGCGGCAATTGCCCACGAAATCCGCAATCCATTAACCTCCATCGCAGGCTCGGTCAGCATGCTATCCGGCGTGCCTGAGATGAACGAGGATCACCGCCGCCTGCTTGACATCGTGACCCGCGAGTCGCAACGGTTGAACAGTATCATCACCGATTTCCTGGCTTACTCGCGCACTAAGCAATACCACTTCGATAGGGCCGACCTCGTCCAGATGGTTGACGATACGTTGACACTCATGGAACACCGCATGACGGCGGAGAAAACCGGTATCACGATTAAGCGCCGGTTTCCTCCTGGCCCGGCCTTGACCATGGCCGACGGCGACAAGCTCAAACAGGTGTTTTGGAATTTCTGCGAAAACGCCGTTCGCGCCATGCATGGGGCCGACGACGGCGGTGTGCTCACCGTTACCCTCGAGTCCATTGGGGAAGATTGGCAGGTGGGATTCACCGACACCGGCGCGGGCATGAGCCCGCAACAGATTGAAAAAATTTTCGAACCGTTTCAGTCCAACTTCGAGGGAGGTACCGGACTCGGCCTGGCTATTGTTTATCAGATCGTGCAAGCGCATGGCGGCAAGGTGTGGGCGCGATCCAAACCGGGGCAGGGAACTACCTTTGTGCTGAGGCTGCACCGCCTCGAAGCCGCGCGCTCGCTCCCCGCTGTCGAGAATCCGAAGGACAACGCTCAAGCGCTGGTCGCGGCCGCAGGGGGTGGACGTGGCTAACATCCTGGTCTGCGACGACGAACGCTCCATCTGCGAAATGCTCGACATCTCTCTGCGTCGCGAGGGGCATCGCGTCGAAACCGTGCAATCGGGACAACAGGCGAAAAACAAAATCGATGGCGCGCTCTACGACGTCATCATCACCGATATCAAGATGCCGACCATCGACGGCATTGAAGTGCTGCGCCATGCCCACAAAGTTTCGCCCGACTCCGCCGTCATCCTGATCACGGCGGTCGACGACTACGCGGCCGCGGTCGAAGCCGTGAAAGCCGGTGGCGCTACCGATTACATTCGCAAAAGCCCCGGGTTGGTCGACGAGATCAAGCTGGCGATTAATCGCGCGGTCGAGAAACTCAATCTCAGCAAACAGAACTTTGCCCTGCGCCGCGACGCTGCCACCCGCAACTCGCTCGACAACATCATTGGCTCCAGTTCTGCCATGGAGAAGCTTAAGCAGACGGTGCGCACTGTCGCCTCCACCGCCAGCACGGTGTTGATTCACGGCGAGAGTGGTACCGGCAAGGAACTGGTCGCCCGGGCCGTGCACGTGTGTTCGCCGCGCGCCACCGACGCCTTCGTTTCCGTCAACTGCGGGGCCTTTCCGGAAACCTTGCTCGAAAGCGAACTCTTCGGCTACCTCAAAGGGGCCTTTACCGGGGCGAACCAGAACAAGCGCGGACTGTTCGAAGTAGCCGATGGGGGCACGATTTTCCTCGACGAAATCAGCGAAATGACGCTGGCCATGCAGGTCAAACTGCTTCGCGTGCTGCAGGAGCGCACCATTCGTCCCGTGGGCAGCACCCGCGAAATCGCCATCGATGTGCGCGTGATCGCTGCCACCAACCGCGATCTCGACAAAGCAGTCGCTGAAAATTTGTTTCGTGAAGATCTCTACTACCGGCTCAACGTGATCCCGATTCGCGTGCCTCCGCTGAGCGAGCGCCGCGAGGACATCCCGCTGCTGGTCAATCACTTCTTGAAAAAATACGCTGCGGCCGCGGGACGAAGCATCCTGCGTGTGCACGCGCCGTCGCTCGACTCTTTATGCGGCTACGAGTGGCCGGGCAACGTTCGCCAGCTCGAAAACACTGTCGAACGCGCCGTTGCCCTGGAGACTACCGACGAACTGCACGTTCAGCTTCCCGCCGAGCGTCCCAAGGCGCGCGCCGCGGCCGCCTCCGCTGGCGGCGGTACTCTGCCGGAAATCGGCGGAACCGTCGTCCTGCCAGAAGGACTTGGGATGGAAAGCTACGTGGCTGGGATTGAGCGCTCGCTGCTGCAGAACGCGCTCCAACAGAGCGGCGGGGTGCAGACCAAGGCCGCCGACGTCCTTGGCATCTCCTACCGCTCGTTCCGGCATTTGATGAAGAAGTACGAGTTGTAGCTGTCAGCTATCAGTTCTCAGCTATCAGCAAGACGCCCACGCGCTAGGGAAGACTAACGACCCGGCCTTAGCTTGCGCGTCATCTATTTTCGAATTACTGATAGCTGATAGCTGACAGCTGATAGCTAGCTTTTCTTCAACTGCTGCTTCCATCCCAGCACCCGCGCCTTTGCGCCCTCCGCCTCGGCTTCGGGAATCATCCCTTTCTTCTGATACAACACCGACAGACTGGTATGCGCCAGGACGTCGTCCGGATCGATTTCTGCCAGCCTGTGCGCCACCGCAATCGCCTCGTCATAGCGCTGCAAGTCCTGCAAAGCCCGTGCCAGCCCGTGCATGGCTTCGGTAAAGGTAGGATCGGTTTCCAGAGATTGCTGATACGCGGCCACCGCTTTTTCCAGTTGCCCATCCGCCATCAGGTCGAGCGCGGCATAGTAATGGTCTTCAGCTTTTTGGCGGGCGTCCGGATCAGGCATGCGGGAAGATTCCAGGCAGAATCTGAATTCTAACACCGCGCAGGAATTTCACCACCAAGGACACGAAGTCGCACGAAGGAACGCTAAAGAGCCGCAACTGGTTCCATGCTTTGCAGAGAATTTTCACAGAGCTTGACCGGGTTTCCTTCGTGAACCTTCGTGCCCTTCGTGGTCCACGATTTTCTCCGGCGACTTAAGAAATCGTCGACCACAAAGGACACGAAGTCACACAAAGGAAGGCAAAGAGCGTCCGCGCTCATCGTGATTCATGGTTTTTATCATGGTTTGAAACTGAGTACGCACAGACGCAGACATGGTTTGAAAACGGTACGCCCAGGCGCGACCTCCCACGGAACTCGGCTGGGTTTCCTTCGTGAACCTTCGTGCCCTTTGTGGTCCAAGATGTTCTCCGGCGACTTAAGAAATCGTCGACCACAAAGGACACGGAGTCACACAAAGGAATTCAAAGAGCGTCCGCGCTCATCGTGATTCATGGTTTTTATCATGGTTTGAAACTGAGTACGCACAGACGCTGGCATGGTTTGAAACGGAGGATGCACAGACGCGAGCTCCAGTGAAGCTTGGCTGGGTTTCCTTCGTGAACCTTCGTGCCCTTCGTGGTCCAAGATTTTCTCTGAGCTTGACCGAGTGCGTATGATGGCTGCATGCGCTACAAACTTCGTTTTCTTTGGAACGCCACCAAAGGCCATCGCCTGGCCCCGTGGCGCAGTCCTTACCTGCTTTGGCGCATCGAAACCTACACCGGCGTCAAAATGACCCAGATCGGGTTTGTGGAGTTCTGGGAATTCATGTGGCGGGAGCGCCATCATCTCTGGCGTTTTCTCAGTTGGACCAGTGACATGGAACGTTACGTCCATCCCAAGCCGAAAAGTTCGTGAACAAGTTCTCAGTTCGCAGTTCTCAGTTCTCAGAAAAGGCAACGAAAAGCGTGTAGCGTGATGTTCTGGGCAACTGAGAACCGAGAACTGCTCCTAAGCCCGCGCGGCCGCAGCCTCACCCAAAAAGATGCTGACCTCCGCGCCTTTGCCGGCGCCGAGAATCTGCGCCGCGGCTGCGCGGTTCGAAACAATTTCCAGGTATCCCATGCTGCCCAGAATGCCAAACACCTCGCCAGGTCCGCCCTCCGAGAAATTCTTGCGAATGTCGGTAATCTCTTTGCCTGCCACGACAATCTTAAATTTCGTACCTTCGGCAAACAGCGCCGGAGCGTCTTCCGGCATCACATTGGTGACCAGGTTGCCGAAGCGGTCCACTTTCAGCACGACCGCGCGCAACCGGTTTTCTCCCGCAGGTTTCGGCCGTGGAGCCGCGAAGCGCACGTAGTCTTCAATCTCATCTCCGAACTTGTGCGAGTCAACAAACTTCGCCAGGTACGCTGCCACTGGCGCGAAAATGTCGCGACCATGAAAGGTGTTGCTCACCGGCTGCCGGAAATAATGTTCTGAGGTAATGTGCCGCACATGCATGCGCTCTTCCTTCGCATACACCATGGAGAGCACGCCATTATCGGGTGCCACGAAATGATAGCCGTCGCTCGACGCCAGAATCGGCCGCCGCGTCGTTCCCACGCCTGGATCGACTACCACCACATGAATCGTTCCGCTGGGAAAGTACGAATAAGCCTGCGAAATCGCCAGTGCTCCGTCGAGCACATCAAAGGCCTGCACGGCATGGGAAATGTCGACAATCTGAGCTTCGGGAACGATGTCGACAATCACGCCTTTCATCGCGCCTACAAAATGATCGTTGATTCCGAAATCGGTGGTGAGAGTAATAATCGGACGGTGCGGCAAGGTTCCCTCGCTGGAAGACAAAATACCCCGTACAGCGAAAGTAATTGTCGCCGAACCCGCCCGTCAAGGCACGTAGGTAATAAGCTCTGCTTCAAAACCTCTCATTCTTTAATCCTCTCGCAACGCTTGCATCGGCTGGATAGACGCTGCTTTGCGCGCCGGTAGCAGGGCGGCGATTAATCCAATCACCGGAAGCACCAACGCGACCGCCAGATAGGTCCACACGTCCAGAGGATGCACCTGATACAAGAAGCTGCGGATCAGTCGCCCGCTGGCCAATGCGAGCAGCAGGCCTACAACGAGCCCCGCTCCGATCAGGATCGAGCCCTGCCGCAGCACCATTTGCGCCACGCTCTGCCGGGTCGCGCCCAGCGCCATCCGAACGCCGATCTCGCGCCGGCGGTAGCTGACCACCTGCGATAGCACTCCGTAAAGCCCGGCAATCACCATCATCACGGCGAGTCCCGCAAACGAAGCCACCAGATAAAGCCCGAGCCGCTGGCTGAACGTATTCTCTTCCACAGCTTGCTGCATGGTTCGAAAATTGTCGAGTGCGAAGCCCGGCGCTAGCTCGTGGAATACCGAGCGCATCTCTGTGGCGACCGGAATGTTGCCCCGAGTCTTCACGACGAAACTGACCATGGTCTTCAGAAGTGCCTGGTAGAAAAGCGATGTGGTCGGGATCTGCTGTTGCGGCAGCAGAATAAACGGTTGGATATCGCCTCCCACGGTTCGGTCCACCTGGTCGCCCAGAACGCCAACGATCGTAAACGGTTTGATCATGCCCGTCTCTTTGCCGCCCAGGCTGATCTGTTGGCCCAGCGGGTCTTTGCCCGCGAAATATTTTTTGGCCAGGACTTCATTGACGACGGCGACAAAGGGACTGCTGGCCACGTCTTCGTCGGTAATCATGCGGCCGCGAATAACCGGTGTGCTCAGCGTGCGGGCATAATCTCCGCTCACGGCGGAAACCCGGGCGTGCGGGCGGGTGGCCGGATCGCTCGGTTGGCCGACGATTTCGAAGCTCGAACCCAAGTCCATTCCCGCCAGAGGCGGCGCCGTGGCCAGCGCGGCGCTCACCACGCCTGGCACCTGGCGCATACGCTCGAGAACCGGCTGGTAAGTCAGCGTGGCGACGGATGGCGGAGCGTTCGCCGTGTCCTCGGAAACCGCCAGCGCGGAAAATCCTGCCGAATCCGCCGGCATCGCGAGAAAAGTGGTCACGTTCGCCGTCTCGAACCCCAGGCGCGATTGTTCCAGATTCCACAGCGTATGGAATAGCAATCCCGTGCCTACGAGCAGAAGAGTGGAAAGTGCGACTTCGCTTGCCACCATAGCTCCGCTCAACTTTCCGCCTACCGAGCGCGAGCCCACGCCGCGCGAAGCCGCCTGCAGCGCGGCCTGAGGGTGCGTGCGCGCCACCAGCAATGCCGGCAACAGGGATGACAGTACCGTGGTGACGATCGCGACCGCCGCGAGCACCAACACGATGGTCCAGTGAATAGCGATCGTATCCCCGCGTGGAATGGTTCCATCCGGCAGCTTGTGAATGCCGGCCATCGCCAGTTGCGCCAGCAGCACGCCCGCTCCGCATCCGAGCAAGCTCAGCGCCAGCCCTTCGGAAAGCATTTGGCGAATCAGTCGCATGCGATGCGCGCCCAACGCCGCTCGAACCGCAAACTCCTGCTGCCGCCCCAGGCAGCGCGCAATCAGCAGGTTCGAAACATTGGCGCATGCAATCAGCAGCACCAGCCCCAGCGCCGCGAACAGAGCGTACAGCACCGGCCGCACCGGTCCAGTCAGCACTTCCTGATAAGTGCTGATGCTAAATTTGACCCCGCTCTCGGATGCCTTTCGCGGAATGTGCACCGCAATTGCATCCAATTCCTGCTGCGCTTGGGCGACGCTCACTCCGGGTCGAAGTTCGCCCACGATATTGAAGAAATCGTAGCCTCGATCTTTCAACATCTCTGGCGTCGTCTGCAGTGGCATCCACACGCCTTTGGCCAGATCCGGCCCTAGTTCTTCCGGAAAGCGAAAACTTCGCGGCATCACGCCCACCACGGTGCGCGCCTGGCCATTCATCTTCAAGGCCTGGCCTAGGATTCCAGGATCGGAATGAAAGCTCTCGCGCCATAGATTTTCGGAGAGTATGACCGCGAGCGGCCCTCCAGTTTGTCCCTCAGCCTCAGTAAATGTGCGGCCCAGTAGCGGA
The DNA here is from genome assembly GCA_963708335.1 of uncultured Acidobacteriaceae bacterium. Taxonomy (GTDB): domain Bacteria; phylum Acidobacteriota; class Terriglobia; order Terriglobales; family Acidobacteriaceae; genus Sulfotelmatobacter. The sequence continues at coordinate 3,235,979 of OY970205.1, forward strand.
CGAACGCCCAGCAGCGGAAACAAATTTGTCGTGACATGCGGCGTACTGACGGTTTGAGAACTGTCTTGGAGTTCCAGAACTGACGCATCTTCGGAATAGCCTGCGGTATCGCTCAGCAACTTCGATTGCGCGCGGATGTCCCGATAATCCAGCCACGAGGCCGATCCGAACCCTGGTTTGTCTGCCGCTGGGCCGATATAAACCATGCGATCGCCCGGCGCATAGGGCAGCGGCCGTAGCAGCACACTCTCGATCACGGTGAAGATTGCCGTATTCGCGCCCACTCCCAACGCCAGCGTAAGAATCGCGAGTAGCGCCAGGCCGGGAGTCCTGCGCAGCTGGCGCAAGCCATGTCGCAAATCGTAGAGCAAGGTGTGCATAGAAGCCTCAGGGCGCAAAACGCCAACTGAAAAAGGTGCACGTTCGTCGCCACATTACTGAAAAGAATATCCCACGCACTTTCAATTGGTTTCCGAATGGAGGGCGACCGATGAAAGCGTGGCTTGTGGCCGAAATCGAGAGCGGGTGTTCGGAAACGAACAGGAAACGTTTGAGGCGCGGCAGTCTGCCCGAGGCTCTTTCTACTCGTACCGCAGCGCCTCAATCGGATTCAGCCGCGATGCCTTCAGGGCAGGGAAGAAGCCAGAGACAATTCCGACTAGGGACAGGATCACAAACGAAATCATCATCACGCTGAGGGAAGCGTGAAGAAAGATCGCGCCCTCGTGGTCGGCAGTTTTGTAAAACTCATCGTACAGTGGCATCGGAGGAATCGCCCAAGTTAGAAATTCGGCGACCAACATCCCGACCAGCCCGCCCACAAAGGTAAGCACCAGCGCCTCCAGCAGAAACTGCACCAGGATGTGCCGCGGCCGCGCTCCAATCTTCTTGCGCAGCCCGATCTCACGCGTCCGCTCGGTCACCGACACCAACATGATGTTCATCACGCCAATGCCGCCCACCGCCAGCGTGCACACGCCAATCAGCCCGAGTACCGCCTGCAGCCCGTACGAAAATGCGTTGATCATGGCGCGATCTTCAATTGTGTCCCACTCCGGCGTGGCCTTGTCATCTTTGGGATCGAAGTGGTGCCGCCGCGCAATGACCTCGCGCACTGCCATCAGCGCCTTCTTGTTGAGCTCGGGCGCGGTGGGTTGGATGATGATCTCGTCCGGGTCCCGAATGTTCTTCAGGTCGCGCATCAGCGCAAACGGAATGAACGCATTCTCGTTGTCCGGGCCCTGATACATGGAATCCTGAATCTTGTTGCGCATGGTGCCGACCACTTCAAAGTCCAGGCCGCCGATTTCCACGTGCTGGCCTGCGCCCGGCGCGCCCTGAAATACTTTCTTCGCCGCCTCATATCCCAGAATGACCACGCGATGGTGGTCGGCGAAGTCGCCCTCGTTGAAGTACCGCCCGTCCGCCAGTTCCAGCTTGCGCATCTGCCCGTAAGGCATATCCACGCCGCGCACCATGATCGATACCACCCGCGTGCCGATCTTGAAGCCGAAGTCGCGGTCGATCTCGCCGCTCACCGCGCGCACAATTGGAACTTCGTCGCGAATCGCCTCCACATCTTCCAGTTCGTAAGTGACCTTCTTGCCCGCGCGCTGCCCGCCGGCCTGCATGCTCGTCTGCCCGGGCCACATCACGATCACGTTGTTGCCCATGTTTAGAAACGCATGCAGCACGCATCCGCCGAGCCCCTGCCCGTACGCCAGCAACAGCACCACCGACGCCAGTCCCCACACAATGCCCAGCATAGTCAGCATCGATCGCATGCGATCGCGCATCAGCGACTGCCAGCCTTGCGAAATGAGTTCCTTCAGGTACATAAGAAAGTGGCCAGTGTCCAGTGGCCAGTGTTCAGTGTGCGGTGATCAGTGACGAGCGTTCAGAAGCTATCTCATAAATCCTTTTGGGAAAGGCACGGCTTGAGCCGTGCCGCCGAGCGCCAATAAAGACGCGGGTTTTAGCCCTGGGTTTTTACTGGCCCCTGACCCCCTGGCCCCTGAACACTGCCCACTGGCCACTGATCACCGGCCACTGCTCGTTACGAAATATGAATATCTCCCGATCCCGTGCGCACTTTCAGCAACTGGCCTCCACCGCGCACCTTGCCATGAATCTGATGGTGGGTATCGTTCACCCGCCCCTGCACCGTCATCTCGATCGGCGAGCCAACGTCGATGCTCCCCGAGCTCGTGGAGAAATCCGCTTCATAGGCTGCATTCGACGGCAACCGCAACCGCACATTGCCCGAGCCGGTACGAATTTCCCACGGACCGCCTATCGTTCCCTCGGCGGTAACATCTCCGCTGCCAGTCTCGCCATGGAAACCGCCATTGATGCCGCGCGCCGTCAGGTTGCCCGATCCGGTGTGCAGGTCAACCTCGCCCGCACTGGTCTCTTCTACTTCGATGTCGCCGCTTCCAGTCCCTCCTCGCACCGAGCCCGCGATCTGGTGCGCGCGCACGTCGCCCGAGCCCGTCTGCAGCCGGATCTCGCCGTTCAGATTGCTTAGCTTCACATTGCCCGACCCGGTTTGCGTATCCACGTTGCCATGCGTGCCCTCGATCACCTGATCGCCGGAACCGCTGCGCGTGCGGACTACCGTGTCCGAAGGAACGGTGATCTCGTAATCGATCGAAATGTTATGCATGTCCACGTATTCAATGTGAACGTTATTGCCCTCCTGCCGGATTGGGGGATTCTGCTCGATCTGGTGCACGTCAGCCTCGCGGCTGCCGCCGAACCAGTTGTTGCCGACAAAGATTTTTCCGCGAATTTGCACCGATCCCGACGAACCGGCGCGCACCGTAATATCGCCGGAACGGCTCAGCACCTCAAGATTCACCGGGCCGCTCACGGTGAGCGTTTTTTCAAACGAGCCCTGCGGACTTGAGGCAAAAACCGCAGTGGAGGCGAAAAGCACGACCAGCGCGATAACGAATCCCAACCGGCTGGGCACTCGAACAGCATGCGTTCGGAACTGATAGGCGTGTTTATTCATAGCGTAGAGACTCCACAGGTGTCATATCCGCGGCGCGCTGGGCGGGATACATGCCTGCGGTCACGGTGATTAACGAAAGTGTCAGAATTGAAGCAACAATCGAAATCCACGAAACGATGGGATGGGGAACGAAGTCAGGCAGCGGCAATAGTTCCATCGCCGCGCACGTCCCCATGCCGACGGCGAGCCCGAGAATACCGCTTACTACGGTCAACATCGCCGACTCGGCAAAAAACTGCCGCAGGATGTCCCGCTTGGTTGCGCCCATGGCCTTGCGTGTGCCAATCTCCCGCGTCCGTTCGGTGACCGACACCAGCATGATGTTCATCACGCCAATGCCGCCCAGGCACAGCGTCACAATCGCCACACAACCGAAGAAGATAGTGACAACTCCGAAAATCTTATCCAGCATTTTGGCCCCGTCCATCGTGTCCCAGATAAACAGTGCGTCCTTGTCGAGCGCATCAAAGTGGTGCACCCGCGCCAGGCTTCGCCGCACCTGCAGCACCGCGGACTCATGCTCTTCGGGATCGCTCACTTCAAAAACAATGTCATCCAGATAGCCGCGAGTGATTCCCGCACCCGGCTTGGTCGGAGGCGGGAAGTCACGCGACACCGCCGAGTACGGCGCGAACAGGTAGTCATTGTCTGGTCCGCTGTAATTCGAGTTCTGCTTTTTCTCCTGCAGCACCCCGACCACGAGATAGGGAACACTCTGCACCAGAACGCTGGCTCCGATAGCGGGCTGCCCAGGAAACAATTGCCGATAAGTTTTCGATCCCAGCACCAACACGCGGCGGCCTTCGCGCTCATCGTCGTCGGTAATCAGGCGGCCTTCGGAAATCTGCAGCGACCGAAATTCCTGATACGAGGGCCACATGCCGACCACGCCGCGGCTCGCCAGGTTATATTGACTGACTTCCGGAATGGTGCGCCGCAACTCCGGGCTCACGTTTTTGACCAGGTAACACTCGTCGCGAATCAGATCAGCATCGTCGACGCTTAGGTGAATCTCCCTCCCAGCCGCGCGCCCCCCCACTTGCGAACTGGTGCGCCCGCCCCACATGATGACCAAGTCTTTGCCGAGCGTCGCCATGTGCTTCTTCTGGTCAACGCTGAATCCCCGTCCCAGGCCTACCAGGATGATCACCGATGCGATCCCCCACACGATTCCAAACATCGTGAGAAAGGTTCGCATCTTGTGCGCCCGGAATGTGGAGAATGCCTGCCGGAGAATTTCGGAGAGAGTCATGGGACCGGACCTCGGACCTTAGACTTCGGACCTCAGACCTAATTCAGACCTCGGAACACCCACCCTTGCGGCTGAAGTCCGAGGTCTGAGGTCCGATGCCTTTACTGCAGCACGACCTGGTCGCCTTCCTTCAGCCCGCTCAGCACCTCGGTCTTGGCGCCGTTGGAGATTCCAATGTTGACGGCAATTTTCTCCTTGCCATCTTTGCCTTTCGGATTAGGAATTTCCACCGAAGCCTTCTTGTCCTTGTCGTACAGGATGGCGCCCTCGGGAATCTGCAGCACGTTCTTGTGCTCTTCCAGGATGATTTCCGCGTTCGCCGTCATCTCGGCCTTGAGTTCGCCGCCGGGATTCTGGATCGAAACGCGCACTTCGAAGGTCGTGACGTTATCTTTCTCCACGCCCATCGGAGAAATCTTCGTCACTTTGCCGTCGAAAGTTTTGTCCTTGAACGACTCCACCTTGATGCGCGCCCGCTGTCCTAGATACACCTTGCCGATGTCGCTCTCGTCGACCTTGCCTTTGACATACACTTCACTAGTGTCCCCCAGCGTCATAACCAGTGTGGCTGACGAACCCAACACCAGGATCGAGCTCACTGCGTCGCCCATCTGCACGTCGCGCGATAGCACGATGCCATCGATCGGCGAGATGATGTCGGTATAGCTGAGCTGCTCTTCCAACTGTTTGAGATTGGCCTGATCCTCAGCCACTTGCGCCTCGGACTGCGCGATCTTCGCCTTCAGCACGGTCACCTGCGCCTTCGACACGTTCTGCTTGTTCAACGCCATCTCGTAATTTCTCTCTGAGTCTTCCAGAGACGAGGTCGAAACCACTCCATCTTTCGCCATACTGACGTTGCGGTCGTAAGCGCGCTTCAACAGCGGCACATCGGGACCTTCCGCGTCCACCTTGGCGCGTTCGAAATCGGCCTGCGAACTCTTCAGGTTGGCCTGCGCTGCTTCCAGCGCCGCCTTCGACTGCTCCACCTGCGCCTCAATCTCGATCTTGTCGAGCTGGGCCAGCAGCTGTCCCTTCTTTACGCGGTCGCCGTAGTCCACCAGCAGCTTTTTCACGATGCCGCTCGCTTTTGACTTGACCTCAACCTTGGTGATCGGCGTCACCTTGCCCGTCGCAACCACGCTCTTGGCCAGATCGCCCTTTTCCACTTTGGCGAGCTTCGACGGATCAATCTTGGTCCCGCCACGCGTCGCGGCGAAAACTCCGCCTGCGATCACCAGCACGATGACCGCTACCACGATTCCCCAAATGATCAGTTTGCGACGCTTCTTTTTATTATTTCCGTTGCCGTTCACAACGCCTCCTGTAGATACCGCCAAGTGGAGATTGGGAGCCATTCCGCTACCCTCATTCCCATGTACGCGGCTTGAGTTGCTTTTGTTCCCGTAATTTCGGTTATAAAATTTTGGTTATAAGAAGTAGAACGCGCTTCGAAAGTACGATTTCGGAATGCTGCCAACAAACGAGTCTCGGTAAGAGCACGGCTTCAACGTGCTGCCGACCTGCCAGTTAGACCAGCCACCCACTAAAAGGATAGCGCATTCCCAACTGGAATTTTGTGACCCCAAACACCAGAAGGTAGAAGTTTATGTGGAGACAGCCACGTGGGGACAGCCGCCCTCGGCTAGCTTGCCCTGAGCGAAGCCGAAGGGTCGAGCGAAGCTCGACTGGCTTTGACTCAAGCGACAATTCGATGCACCGCCATCGGGCCTTCGGCCCGAGGACAGCCGAGGGCGGCTGTCCCCACATAAAAGCCTAAGCCTAAGCCTCAGCCTCTGATATCCAATCAAGCGCCTTTGAAATGTTAGAATTACCCATTCATGATCGCTTTTGTGCTGCTCCGGGTCTTTCTGATCCTTCTCCTGGTGGCGGCCAATGCCTTCTTCGCAGCAGCCGAATTCGCCCTGGTGAGCGTGCGCGATACTCGCATCCAGCAGCTCATCTCCGCGGGACGCATCGGCGCGCGTATCGTGCAGCGCCTTCACCAACACCTCGACGAAGTCGTGAACGGTGTCCAGCTTGGCATCACCATGGTCAGCTTGACCCTCGGCTGGATCGGCGAGCCCATGGTCGCCCGCCTGGTTGAGGGTATGGGGTTCGTTCACAGAGTTCCGCACGCCGCAGTCTATGCTCACACCATCGCTATCGCCGTCGCCTTCAGCCTGATCACCTACATGCACGTAATTCTAGGCGAACTGGTGCCGAAGACTCTGGCGTTGCAGCGCGCCGAGCAAGTTGCTCTCGCCGTCGCTGCCCCCATGGAGGCTTTCCTCACCCTTACGCGCCCCATACTGTTCTTCATGCGCCGCTCCGGCGGCCTGGTGCTGCGTACGTTTGGCGCTCAAGCCACCCGCCGCGGCGGCGCCGTTCACTCCCCAGACGAACTCAAACTCATCGTCACCGCCAGCCGCCAGTTCGGACAGATTCCCGAATTCCAGGAAGAAATGATCCACAGCGCCATCGAACTCGACAGCATCACCGTTCGTGAAGTCATGGTCGCCCGTCCTGACATTTTTTCGCTCCCCTCCGACCTGACGCTCGACGATGCTCTGGCTCGCGTGGTCGAGGGCCAGCGCTCTCGCATTCCGGTATACGACCCCCAGCGCGGTCCCGAGCACATTGTTGGTGTGCTCTACTACAAAGACCTCATGCGCTGGATGCGCCTTCGCCTCAGCAACCTTGGCCAGTCCGTCGCGATCCGAATTTCGGCAATGCAGATCGGCCAGATCATGCATGACGTGCTGGTCGTTCCGGAAACCAAGGTCCTGGCCGAATTGCTCTCCGAGTTCAAGGACCGCCGCCGCCATCTCGCGGTCGTGGTCGATGAGTTTGGCTCGACCGCCGGGGTCATCACCGTCGAGGACATCCTCGAACAGTTGGTCGGCAACATCGAAGATGAATTCGACGTTTCCCCCACTGAACCCGCGCTGGAAAATGAATCGGTGCTCGTGCTCGAGGGATCGGTCAACATCCGCGATCTGGAAGCCGAGTACGGCCTGAGTCTTCCGCGCGACGCCGGGTTTGAAACTTTGGCGGGATTCATTCTCGCCCGCCTGCAGAAGATTCCAGCCTTGCGTGACTCCTTCGAATACGATGGTCGCCGATACACCGTAGAAGAGTTAGAAGGCCACCGCATCGCCAGAGTCCGCATAGAGAAGACCGCCAAACCAGAAGGCGAAGCCGAAGCCGCCCGCGGCGCAGGAGACTGAGGTTGAAGACTGAGCGCAAAGTTTGTGGTGCCAAGTATTTAGAGGTTGTCATCCTGAGCGGAGTACGACGGAGAGCGAAGCGAACCGTCGCGCGCAGTCGAAGGATCCCTGTCCAGCCGTTGTCTTCTTCGACAGTATCGAGGCGTTCGCCCGACGCGCGCTGAGAACTGAGAACTGAGAACTGAGAACCGAGAACTGAAACCCCTCCTCCAACGCGTCCTCTACACCCTCCCAGTCATCTGGCTGGTGGTCAGCCTTGTTTTCCTGCTCATCCATCTCGTCCCCGGAGATCCCATCGCCCAAATGCTAGGCGAAGGCGCTCCACCCGCGGACATTGCGGCCACGCGCCACGCCTACGGCCTCGATGCTCCTCTCGGCGAGCAGTACCTGCATTACTGGAAAGGTGTTCTGCACGGGGACCTCGGCCGCTCCATTCGCTACAACCAGACCGTCACGCGGCTCATTGCCCAGCGCTATCCCTACACGCTGCGGCTCACCTTGGCATCGCTTTTTGTCGCGATCATCCTCTCCATCCCCGCGGGAGTCCGCTCCGCCACACGCCGCAATCGCTGGGACGATCGCCTACTCTCCGTCGTCAGCCTTTTCGGCCTATCATTTCCCAACTTCGCGCTCGGCCCCATCCTGATCCTGCTGTTCGCCATCAAAGCCGGATGGCTGCCCGTTTCCGGCGCCGGTTCGTTTGCGAACCTGGTGCTGCCGGCTCTGACCATGGGCAGCGCCCTCGCCGCCATTCTGACGCGCATGGTGCGCACATCCATGCTCGAAGAACTCAGCCAGGACTACATCCGCACCGCCCGCGCCAAAGGCCTGCCTGAACGCACGGTGGTTTACCGCCATGCCCTGCGCAACGCGATGATTCCCGTGCTCACCGTGCTAGGACTACAGTTTGGCGCGCTCCTCGCCGGCGCCATCGTCACCGAAAAGATTTTCTCCTGGCCCGGCATCGGCCGCCTGACGGTCGACGCCATCTCCGCCCGCGACTATTTCCTGGTCCAAGGCTGCATCCTCGCCATCGGCCTGACCTACGTAGCCGTGAACTTCCTAACCGACGTTCTGTATTCAGTAGCCAACCCCAGAATTCGACAGTAACGGGTGGAATTTTGACTGGGAATTCGGCACCTTTCGATGTCTTCGTGCGATCGAATTTCAAGAGCTTGACTACAGATGCAAAAGCTGTCACACGTAGAATGGATGGATATCGCACGTGACCAAGCGGAACATCACGCTCAGCCTTTCTCGGCAAACGATTCGCAAAGCTAAAGTCCTAGCGACACGCCGTGGCTTATCTATAAGCGGACTTCTGGCAGAAGAGATTGAGATTCTCGTTGGCGAGGAAGAAGCTTATGAACGCGCTCAGCGGCAAGCCAATGCGCTGCTCGATCAAGGCTTCCATCTGGGCGGAATGATTCGCGCCTTGCGGCACGACTGGCATGAACGATGACACTTTCCTCGTCGACGCATCCGCTCAATCTTGACTCGGTACTTAAACAGGCGGGGCGTGGCCGCCCCGCCCGAATCAAAACTACGCTGCCGTAGGTCTTAGTTTCTTCATCCGTTCTTCCATATCCTTGGGCGATACATCTTCCACGTGTGTGGCCACGCCCCAGAGATGTCCGAACGGATCTTGAATGAATCCCGAACGGTCGCCGTAGAACTGATCCTCTACCGGCTTCAGGATTTTCCCGCCCTCCGCAGACGCACGCTTTACCACGCTATCCACGTCAGGAAGGTAAACGTACAGGCTCACCGGGCTTTGGCCAATAGTCGTGGCGCTGGTGTGTCCCTGTCCCATGCTGGGATTCTCGTCGGCGAGCATGATGTGTGAGTTCCCGATCTTCAGTTCCGCGTGGCCGACTTTGCCGTCGGGCCCGTTCATGCGGAACAGTTCGGTCGCGCCGAAGACCTTCTTGTAATAATCGATGGCCTGGGCCGCACCCTTAACGATCAGGTAAGGTGTAATGGTGTTGTAGTCTTTGGGAATATACGAGACTTTATTCATGAATCTCCTCCTTTTTTGAATGTTGGCTAGGGTGGAGTTTAAGGCGCGCATGCCGACCGGGCCCAGCGGTCCGGCGCTTTTCTTATGAGAACACATCTGCCTGCCGAAGCTCAAGCCCCGAACCCTGCCAGACAGGCTTTTGGGCGAACAGGAAAGTGGAAAGGACGACCACTGCGGCGATTTTTACAAGAAGAGCACGAAGCATGAGCCATCATCGCAATCAGCAGTCAGCTCGCGCAAGGCTAGAACCTCACGGCTGGAAATAGTATCGTGTCAAGGACGAGCGAAATGCCCCATGACTGAACGTCGAACTTCCATTCGCGTCGATAAGGAACTGGCTAATGAGGCCATGAAACTGCTCGGTGCACCATCGCGAACCGAAGCGGTCCACATAGCTCTGAGGGAAATTGTCGGAGGGCGTCTCTTTAAAGATTTGATGAAGAAGAACGCTGGCAAACTGAAGTTCGAGGGCGTAGACGAGGGAACACGATGAGGGATCTCCCCTTCACCGCATTCTTGATCGATCATCCGCTCTCGCGCCGATTCTCGATTACCCCCATTTCGATATGGTAGTTGTAACTGAGTTCATGTCGACCGCCGCCATTTCGTTCCGCCGCCGCGTCGCCGGAAATGCCCGCCACAATCCGCTCGCCGCCATCGGCGTGGTATTGGTCGTAATCTTCGTCATCTTTGCGCTGTTCGCCCCCTGGATCGCGCCGCAGGATCCTGCTTCCATTCATCTGCCCGCCCGCCTCGATCCTCCCTCTCGCACTCACTGGTTTGGCACCGACGAATTGGGCCGCGACATTCTCTCGCGCGTCGTCTACGGCGCGCGCATCTCCATGCTGGTGGGCACCTGCGTAGTTCTGGCGTCGCTCGCCCTCGGGCTCGTCATCGGCTCCATCGCCGGATACTACGGAGGCGGCATCGACCGCTTCGTCAACGTCGTGCTGATGAACGCCTTCCTTTCCTTCCCCGGAATTCTGCTGGCAATCGCATTCATAGCCTTTCGCGGCCCCGGCATCTTCAATCTCGTGCTCGCGCTTTCGCTCGGCGGTTGGGTCGGCTACGCGCGCCTGGTTCGCGGACAAGTTCTTGCCGCCCGCGAGCGCGAATTCGTCGAAGCCGCGCGCGCCCTTGGCGCCAGCGATCTGCGCATTATCCTGCGCCACATCCTGCCCAACATCATTCAGCCGGTCGTCGTCCAGGCCGCGATCGGCATGGCCGGAGCCATCCTCGCCGAAGCCACCATGAGTTTTCTCGGGCTCGGCGTTCCTCCACCCACCGCCAGTTGGGGAGCCATGCTCAACGACGGCCGCGCCCACCTGTTCGACGCTCCTTATCTCGTGCTGTTTCCCGCGCTTGCTGTCATGCTTGCCGTGTTGAGTTTCAACTTCATTGGTGATGCCCTGCGCGACTACCTCGATCCGCGCTCGCGCATCGAAGCGGGGCTTTAATCAAGCGATAGACTTGAGCGGGTTGGACCGCAGTACATGTTCAAACGCCGCAGCCGCAACATTCCGCGAAAAGTGCTTTTCATATCGCTGGCGCGCGGCTAGCCCCATTACTTGTGCCCGCCCGGGATCTGCTTCGAGGAGGCGAATCAAGGACGGCAGTTCCTCCGCCATATCGCGCACCAGATAGCCGGAGACGCCGTGCTCGACATATTCGCGAAGGCCTTCCACGTCGGTTGCGATAATGCATTTTGCATTCCGCATCAGAGCCAGCGCCACGCTTTGCCCGCAGGATCCCGTATCGTGTTTCAGAGCGATGATTCCGGCCTTTGCGCCCTTCAAATAGTCGTCGAAGATGGCGATGGGAACATCGCACACCGCCTGGACATTCGCCGGCAGCCTCACTGCTTTCAATTCCTTCCAGTTGGAGCGCGAACATACGATTACCAGCCTCGCGGAAAGGGAGCGGAAGCTCTCCACCAGCGCGCGGTACTCACGGTTGCTTCTGCCACCCGCAAAATAGTAATCGCCTTGCCCACTTCCTTTGGCTGGTAGCTCCGGATGCCGGCTTTGGCTCCAGTCCCCCAGCGGCACAAAGTGCAAGCGCTCGTAGGGAATTCCCAACTGAAATCTGTAAAGGTCAACTTCGCGCCGGCTGAAGATCACATAGTGATCGTTGGAGCGGTCCAGACGTACCAGCCATCGAAAGATTCGGAACCAGCGCCGGTCGTGAAGAAAGAAACCAAAACAGAACAATTGCTGGTATCGGATCAAACCCAGACGTGCGAATAGCTTCACCACCAATGCAAAATGGCTGAACACAACAACCTTCTGTGCATCTTTGAGCGCTTTCAGATGAGGCAGTAGTTGGCAAGCTCCGCAAAGGCATTCCCAAAGTATCTGCCATGTTCCTTTGAATCGCATGCCCGGGGTATGAAGAACAATCCTCCGGAACTCGAGGCCGTCCAGATAATCGGCAAAGTCGTGATATTCAGCGCGATGCGACTGAATTACAAAATTGTGCACGTAAACTACTCTCCGGCAGCGAGAGAGTCCAGTCAAGGACTCGGGTCGCATCGGTTCAAGCCTCCGCCCAATTTGGAACTGCAACCCTCTCAAAAGAAAAAGGATTTAGAGCTTGACGTATATTGCAATATGCGATATACATATTGCGTATTGAAATAGAGGCTGCCGTGAAGCTGGGCGAGAAAATCCGTTATCTGCGCGAGGTCGAAGGCTCGCTGCGCGGCTTCGGCCGTCCCATGACGCAACTGGAATTAGTCCGCGCCCTGCGCGAGGAAGCTGGCAAGAACGGCTCGGGCAAAAGCGGCGGCAAACGGAAAACTATCAGCCAGTCCTATCTCTCGCAGATTGAAAACGGAACGCGCCCGCACATGACGCAGTCCTCGCGCGCGCTGCTGGCGCGGTTTTTCAAGGTGCATCCCGGCTTTCTGGTGGATGATCCCGAGGGCTATCACACGGAGTTGACTTCCGATCTGCGCACCACCGAGGGCCAGTTGGATGTGTGGCTGCTGCAAGGTTCGGAGAAGTTTGCCAACGATCCCGAAGTCAGCCACGTGCTGATCAAGGCCGCGCGCGAAAAAGATACGCGCCGCGCGTTCCTGTTGCTGGGCGCAATTCTCGATACGCCCGGCCTGGCCGACCGGCTGTTAGAAGCCTTGCGCCCCGATGTGGCAAACGCGGCCAACCAACCTCGGGCGGCGAGTGCGGAAGGGAGGCGAATCCGATGACTTGGACACGCTTCGACTGGTCCGATTTTTATCTGATCTGTTTCGCAATCGGTTTTTGCTTCAGTTTCTTTTCGTTCGTGTTTGGCGGATCGCGTTTTGGCCGCTTGCACTTGCCGCACTTTCACGGGCACAGCATCCCCGCGGCGCACGGCCCCGTGGCCGCAAACCATGCGCCCGTTGTCCATGGGCCTGCGACCGGGCAGGCCGCGCCACCCGCGCAAGCCGCGCACGGCAGCAATGTTTCGCCGTTTAATCCGCCATCGCTCGCAGCTTTTCTGGCGTGGTTCGGCGGCACGGGATATTTGCTCACGCGCTTTTCGACGGTGTGGTTTGGCTTGGGACTGCTGTTTTCCGTACTCAGCGGCATCGTGGGCGGAGGAATTATTTTCTTCTTCCTCAGCCGTGTGCTGATTTCCGACGAAGAGAACATGGATCCCGCCGACTACGAAATGGTCGGTGTGCTCGGCCGCCTCTGCGTTTCCATTCGCGCAGGCGGTACCGGCGAAATTCTCTACTCCCAGGCCGGCACGCGCCGCGTCTGTGGCGCCCGCAGCGAGGACGGCAGCGCCATTGCCCAGGGCACCGAAGTCGTGGTCACCCGCTACGAGAAGGGAATTGCCTACGTTCGATTGTGGAGCGAGATGGCAAACGAGTGATGGATGGAGTTGCTAGTTCAAATCGGCGGCGCAATCGATGGAACATGCAGTCCACAGATTCCAATTCGAAGCTCATCGGCGTGGCAAGACGGGAACGGAATATGAGAACGAATGAACTACAAGGCGACGTTTTGGCGGTCGAAACGCACTCGGGGCGCGCCTGGGCTTTGCTCATTCTGCCTGCGCTCGTCGTCCCGGCAGTATCGCTGTTCTTATATCCCGACGCACCAGCGCGGGTTGGGCTCATTATCGTGGCCTTGATCGGAGCCGCAGCTCTAGCCCTCGTGTTCAGCGGTTTCCAGTACCGCTTCCTGCGTCACGGTGTCGAAGTGCGAACCCTTGGATTCCGTCTGCGCGCCATTCCCAGGCAGTCGATCGTGAGCTACTCCATCGAGACTTGGAGCCTGCCCCGCGGATATGGAATTCGCGGCATCGGCAGCACTCGCGCCTACGTCTGGGGCAACAAAGTCGTCCACATCAAAACGACCACCGGAGACATTTTTCTTGGGCACCGCGATCCTGAGCGAATCATTCGCGACTTAAATCAGGTGACGGGTCGTGCGACCAGCAATGAGATCGCACCCGCCGCTGCAATCCTATACCAACCCGCCCCGAGAGATTCCATGACCAATGGCTTGCACAAAGCGCTAATCGCTGCAATGTGGCTCTTTCTGGTCAGCACGGCGTTCAACTATTGGCGTGCCTGGGATCAACTCCCCACGCGCGTGGCCGTCCACTTCGACGCCAACTGGCAGCCCAACGGATACACCTCGCGCGAAGGCGCGTTGTACCTGGGGCTTGGCATCATGGCGTTCCTGCTGGTGCTGTTCACCGTGGGCGCCCTGATCGCCGATGCGCAGAAGCCGACCGCCTTCTGGCCGATGCTGATTTTCTTTTACGCGGTTTTGGGAGTCTGTTGGTACGGCAACAATTCCATCATCCATTTCAATTTGAAGGAAAAGAACTCCCCAGTTGTCGGACGCGGTGCCCCGTCCTCGTCCCTGCGCCCTTTGCAGGGACAGGGCGGGGATTTTGAATTTCGAGTCAATATCCCCACCCTGTCGCAAACAACGCGACAAGGATGGGGCACCCTCGATGACAACTTAGGCTTTACAGAACGGTATTCGTAACAGGAGGCGTTATGTTCAGTGGCATTTCGAATGTCGTACAAATCTGGATCGTGGTTGGGCTTGGAGTGATGGTCATTCTCTTTCTCATGAGCGGAATGGCCAGGCTCTATCGCAAAGCAGGGCCGCACGAGGCACTCATCGTGTACGGCCTGGGCGGAACGCGCGTCGTACAGGGGCATGGCACGCTGGTGCTGCCCATGGTGCAAGTCTGCCGCGATCTGTCGCTCGAACTGATGTCGTTCGACGTGGCCCCGCAGCAGGATCTCTACACCAAGCAGGGCGTCGCGGTCACGGTGGAAGCCGTGGCGCAGATCAAGGTGAAATCCGATCGTGAGTCGGTGTTGACCGCCGCCGAGCAATTCCTCACCAAGAGCGACCAGGAGCGCGAAGGCCTGATTCGTCTGGTTATGGAAGGTCACCTGCGCGGCATCATTGGACAGCTCACAGTGGAGGAGATCGTCAAGCAGCCGGAGATGGTTTCCGATCGCATGCGCTCTACTTGCGCCGAAGACATGAACAAGATGGGGCTGGAAGTGATCTCGTTCACCATCAAAGAAGTTCGCGACAAGAACGAATACATCACCAACATGGGTAAGCCCGACGTGGCGCGCATCAAGCGCGACGCCGACGTGGCGACCGCCGAGGCCGATCGCGATACGGCCATCAAGCGCGCGCTGGCGCAGCGGGAAGCGGCCGTCGCCCGTGCTCAGGCCGATCAGGAACGCGTCTTGGCCGAGACTTTGTCGCTGGCCAAGCAGGCTGAATCGCAACGCGACTTAGAAGTAAAGAAGGCGCAATTCCTGGAAGTCACCAAACGCCAGCAGGCGCAGGCTGACAAGGCTTACGACATCCAGACCAACATCATGCAACAGCAGGTCATCGCCGAGCAGGTCAAGGTGCAGCAGGTCGAGAAAGAGCAGCAGGTCAAAGTGCAGGAGGCGGAAATCAACCGGCGCGAGAAGGAACTGATTGCGACCGTTTTGAAGGGCGCCGAAATCGAGCGACAGCGGATTGAAACTCTTGCTGCCGCCGAGAAGCAGCGCCTGATCGCGGAAGCCGAAGGCCAGGCGTCTTCGATTCGCGCGCAAGGTGAGGCCGAAGCCGAAATCATTTTCAAGAAGGGCGACGCCGAAGCTCGCGCCATGAACGTCAAGGCCGAGGCCTATCAGGAATACAACCAGGCCGCGGTGATCGACAAGCTGTTCGCCAGCATGCCCGAGATCGTGAAGGCATTGGCCGCTCCACTGGCCAACGTCGACAAGATCACCATCGTCTCCACTGGGAATGGCGATGGCGCGGGGATGAGCAAAGTCACCGGCGACATCACCAAGATGGCGGCGCAGGTGCCGGCGCTGTTTGAGACGCTTTCCGGCATGCCGCTGTCGGAGTTGCTGGGCAAGGTGCGCCAGATCGGCGACAAAACCTTAAAGCCTGGCGATCAACCGAAGGCGTAGCGAGGGGTGCTCGTGTGGGGACGGGCGCATTCGCCCGTCCCGCCCTGAGCGAAGTCGAAGGGGCCTGCCAGAAAGCTCGGCGGAATCGAGTCGAGGTTATGACGAATAAATCGAAACTGCACGGATTAGGCATCGCGCTGGGAGCGGCGCTGGGCGCGGTGTTCGGAGTGATGGCGGGGCATGTAGGTATTTGGCTCGCCATCGGTGTCGCAATTGGAGTGTTGCTGGGCGCGTCCTTCCGCCGCAAGGAGCCCGGCTGTCCGCAATGCGCGCAGCTCCATCGCGCGCATCAACTGAGAAGGCAGTCGTGACAAGCATAGAGCGAAGTGAATTCAAGCGGTGGCCTCAAAGCTAAGAGCTAAAGGCTAAGAGCTAAAGGCTAAGAGCTAAAGGCTAAGAGCTAAAGGCTAAGAGCTAAAGGCTAAGAGCTAAAGGCTAAGAGCTAAAGGCTAAGAGCTAAAGGCTAAGAGCTAAAGGCTAAGAGCTAAAGGCTAAGAGCTAAAGGCTAAGAGCTAAAGGCTAAGAGCTAAAGGCTAAGAGCTAAAGGCTAAGAGCTAAAGGCTAAGAGCTAAAGGCTAAGAGCTAAAGGCTAAGAGCTAAAGGCTAAGAGCTAAAGGCTAAGAGCTAAAGGCTAAGAGCTAAAGGCTAAGAGCTAAAGGCTAAGAGCTAAAGGCTAAGAGCTAAAGGCTAAGAGCTAAAGGCTAAGAGCTGAAAGCTGATAGCTGACAGCCGAAAGCGAAAAAGAAAAGGAGTTTCCCCATGGCATTACTAGAGCGCGTTTCCACACTGGTCCGGGCCAACCTCAACGATTTGATCGACAAGGCTGAGGAACCGGAAAAAATGATTAAGCAGGTCATTCTCGACATGCAGAACCAGCTTCTGCAGGTCAAGACGCAGGTCGCGATTGCCATCGCCGACCAGCACCTGCTGGAAAAAAAGCAGAAAGAAAACGAAGAGAAAGTGGCCGAGTGGATGCGCAAAGCCGAGCTTGCCGTCGATAAGAAAGAGGACGATCTGGCCCGCGCCTCGCTGCTGCGTGTGGAAAGCTATCGCGAACTGAGCGAGAACTTCGCGCAGCAGGTCTCCGACCAGAAAGCGCAGGTGGAAAATCTGAAGTCCGCTCTGCGCCAGCTGGAGCAGAAGCTGACCGAAGCGCAAGCCAAGTCTGACGTGCTCATCGCGCAGCATCGCCGAGCCCGCGCCGTAGGCAAGGCCAGCGACGCCCGCATGGCCTCCGGCGATGGCTCGAAGACCGCGGCATTCGATCGCATGCAGCGCAAGGTGGCTCGGTCGGAGGCGGTCAGCCAGGCCAAGTCCGAAATCGCCGGCGATAATCTCGACGACCGCCTCGCCGCGCTCGAAAAAGAAGACCGCATCGAGCACCTGCTGGCGGAGTTAAAGAGCAAGCGCGGGGCGTGAACAGATGCCGGTGTTGAAGCTTCTGCAAGCTAACGGGAGACTCCCGTACTTCGCTGCCGCGATGGTATTCGCGGGGCTGGCGAATGGTCTCGCATTCTTGGTTTTGAGCCGGATGCGTTCGCTGGGTCTGCGGATCGGATTTTGGCGAACGCATAGAGACTTGACACTATACCGTCAGTACTGGCGACTCGCGCCGGAGCGAAACTGGTCTAGAGCCCCGATCGCCCTTTTGAGTTTCGCCTTGGCAGGATGCTTGTTGTGGATATCGGTGCGCGGAATCCGAGTTCCGAGGTGATCGCGGACAGATATCAGAAAAGCTTTCGCTTTTGAGGGGCTATATCGCGGCGATTCAAAAGAAAGTCGTCGGGAACATCAAGGGTGCCCATTATTGAGCATTGCATAATATAGTGACATTCTTGCGGTCCTATGCTACTCTCCGGTCATGGGAAACCCAGCGGGAGTACGGCGAGATTTTCGGAAGTTAGAGGAACGACGTTTATTAGGGGCGCGGTTGCTGCGCCAAGGAGTGCATCCGGCCGAAGTCGCACGGCAGGTGGGAGTGCATCGGCAGTCGGTTAGCC
Organism: uncultured Acidobacteriaceae bacterium; assembly: GCA_963708335.1. Classification (GTDB taxonomy): domain Bacteria; phylum Acidobacteriota; class Terriglobia; order Terriglobales; family Acidobacteriaceae; genus Sulfotelmatobacter. The sequence continues at coordinate 3,253,942 of OY970205.1, forward strand.
GCTGGGCGGAGCAACTGAAGCAGGGCGGGATACGAGCGCTGAAGAAGGCCAGCCACGCTGGGCGCAGGGCCCGCTTACGGCCCGAAGATTTACGACGCATCGAGCGCGGGCTGAAGCGCGGGCCTGAGGCGCTGGGATACGAAACCAACTTGTGGACTTCGTGGCGGGTGGCCCACTTGATCGAGCAGGAATGCGAGGTGAAGTACCACCCTTCGCAAGCCTGGCGGATTCTGCGGCAATTGGGATGGAGTTGCCAGCGTCCGGTGGGACGGGCGCAGGAGCGCGATGAAGATAAGATCCGGCGATGGAAACAGCAACGCTGGCCGGAGATTAAAAAAAAGCCCACAACGAAGGCCGCACCATCGTCTTCATCGACGAAAGCGGACTGAGTGAGCGCCCGCACCGCTGCCGCACCTGGGCGCCACGGGGACAAACCCCAGTGCTGCAGTATCACTTCAACTGGAAGATGTTGTCGGCGATGGCGGGGGTGACGTGGTGGAACTTTTACTTTCGGCTGTTTCCGGGCGCAATCCGCAGCCCCCAGATCATCGAGTTCCTGACGCACCTGCTCCGCCACATTCCCGGCAAGCTGCTCATCGTCTGGGATGGATTGCCGGGCCATCGCAGCCGCGCCACCTGGGAGTTTATTCGCCAGCAGCGCGGGCGATTGTGGGTGGAGTTTCTGCCCGCGTATGCCCCGGAACTGAATCCGGTCGAGTATCTGTGGTCGCACTGGAAGCAACACGAATTACCCAACTTCTGTCCCCAGAACTTCGGCCAGCTCAGCCACTATGCCCGCCGCGCCCTATGTCGCATGCGCCAGCGACCCTCGCTGGTGATCGCTTTCTGGCGACAGGCAGAACTGTTTCCACTGTAACTATATTATGCAATGCTCAATAATTCAAAAAAATTCTCCCAGGAGTCGGCCGCCGGGGAAGGATGACGTCCCTCTTGGCGGGATCGCGGCGCACAAACACCTCCGTCCCGCTGAAACGAAAGCCGGCCGGCAACCGGGCTGCCTGGCTGCGGCCGTTTCGGAATTTGCGGCATGCTGTTCCCTTTGGTCGATACCATAGCGAATCATGACATCTATCCTGATATATACTACGCCGATCAGTAGCTCCGCCGGAGCGAAGCTGTTCCGCCGACCGTTTGCGCCGACGAGTCTCCAGCAACTTCCCGCGCCCCGATCTTCAATTCGCGTCCCTTACATCCATTGACGACCTAGCCCGCATCTCTCTATTCTCATAGGGATTCCATTTCAAGGACGGTTCATGAAGAAGCTTGCATTCGTGCTCGTGCTGGCACTGGAACTGGCGGTTGCCGGCTGTGGCACCAATCCGACGCAGAGTCCGACCCCCGGCACTATCACCAACGGTAGCTGGGAGGCCCAGCTTACGGGCGGTACCGAGCAAGCCAGCCTGCTGAACTTCGTAACTACTTTCTCGTTAAACAATAATGAGACCATCACTTCCGGGCCCCTCACCATCACTTCCTTCGGCTTCATCAACGCTGGAAAGTGTTTTACCAACGGCTTAAACTTCTCCACCGAAAGCGGCAAGGCTAGCCTGGTCACCAACGTGGCCGACCAGGTCACCGGCACCCTGGACTTTCAAGTGGTATCGACCAACCCGCCGGGCAACACCTTGACCCTTACCGGGAACGTGACGGGCACCTCCAACGGAACTCCTACCACCGTCGGAACGTTGAGCAACGGAGTCGTCGTGGGTACGTGGGCCTTGACCGGGGGCAAGGGCGATCCCAGTTGCGCTGGCGGTGGCAACTTCCTGATGTGCCAGGGCACCAATACCTGTACACCTCCGTAGAAAGCGGGCCGCTTGCATCGCGCGCAGTGTTCTTAAAGCCTCCGCTCTTCCTTCCTCTCGCCCGGCTGCTATACAGTGGGAGCCATGAAGCGCACGCTGCAGCAGATCGCCGAAGCCGTCGGAGCCCGCCTGATTGGAGATACCCGCGCTGAGGTGACTGCCGTCGCCAGCATCGAATCGGCTTCGCCCAACGATCTGGTTTTTGTTGACGATGAGAAGCATCTGGCAGCAGCTCTGCAATCTCAAGCTGGTGCCGTGATTGCCGGAGACTTCGCTGTCTCCGCTGCCCCCGGCCGACCGCTTCTGATCAGCGATCATCCCAAACTCGCTTTCGCCCGCGCTGCCCGCGCCCTCCGCCAGCAAACGCCGTCAGACAGCGATGCCGAGCAGGGAAGTATTCACGCAACCGCGGTAATTGATTCCTCCGCCGTGCTCAGTCCCGGGGTGATCGTCGAAGAACGCGCGGTAGTCGCCGAGCATGTGAGCATCGGAGAGCGCTCGCGGATCGGCGCCGGTTGCGCCATTGGCGCCCGCGTGAAGATTGGACGTGACTGCGAGATTTATCCCAACGTCACCATCTATCCGGGCGCGACGCTGGGTGACCGCGTCATCGTGCACGCAGGCGCAGTGCTCGGCAGCGACGGATTCGGATACGTCCGCGACCGCAAGACCGGCCGCTACGAGAAATTTCCGCAGGTGGGCCGCCTGCAGATTGAAGATGACGTCGAGATCGGAGCCAATGCGACCATCGACCGCGGGGCACTGGACGAAACGCGCATTCGCCGCGGCGCGAAAATCGACAACTTGGTCCACATCGGCCACAATTGCCAGATCGGCGAAGATGTCATCATTGCTGCGCAGACCGGCCTCTCCGGTAGCATTACTATTGAGAATGGCGTGGTACTCGGCGGCCAAGTCGGCATCGGCGAACATGCGCGCGTTGAAGCGGGAGTCATGCTCGGCGGCCAGGGCGGCGTGCTGCCCAACAAAGTTCTGCGCGGCAAAGGCGTGGTTTTCTGGGGAACTCCCGCGCAGCCGTTGCGCGAATATCTGAAGCAACTGGCAACGCTGGCGCGCCTGACGAAGAAATGAGGCCCCACGGATCCGCCTCCGGCATGGGGCGGTCGGAAGCGGCAACAGAAAGCTAAAAGCTAAAAGCTAAAAGCTAAAAGCTAAAAGCTGCATTTATGGCAACTGTCGTCATCGGCGGACACTCCCGCAGCGTGGGCAAGACCAGCGTAGTGGCTGGCCTGATCTCCGCGCTTCCGGAATTTAACTGGACTGCGGTCAAGATCACGCAGTACGGTCACGGCATTTGCTCCGCGAACGGGGCGGCCTGCGACTGCGCCACCGGCGACCATTCCTGGGCAATTTCCGAAGAACGCGACCGCTCCGGCGAGTCCGACACCTCCCGCTTCCTCGTAGCTGGAGCCGCGCAAGCCCTTTGGGTCCGCACCGAACAAGGCCGCCTAGCCGAGGCCATGCCCGCCCTTCGTCGCCGCCTGGTATCCGCCCATAACGTAATTATGGAATCCAATAGCGTCCTGAAGTTCATGCGGCCAGACTTGTATCTGACCGTCCTCGATCCTTCCACAGAAGACTTCAAAAACTCCGCTCGCGAATTCCTCGATCGCGCCCAAGCCGTGATCCTGCACCAAGCGCCCCCCGGCGCCGCGTGGCAAGCGGTCTCCCTGAAACCGGTAGTGAACCGCCCCGTGTTCCAAATAACCCCGCCACCCTATGTCACGCCAGAAATAGTAAACTTCGTACGCGAGAGTCTCGTTGCACGAAATCTGCAGGACGAGAAGCTGAGAGCTGACAGCTGAGAGCTGACAGCTTCTTTGCTATCCTTTTCCGTGCGGCAAATTCATTTCAGCGCCTGGCTGCTGGTCGTCCTCTCCGCCATTCTTCAGGTCATCATCTTTCCGCTTCCCGGCCTTTATGTCCTCTCCTGGCTCGCGCTGACTCCGCTGATCGTGGCGCTGCTGCAGGCCCGTCCAGCGGGCGAACTCGAGGTCGCCGGCTCCATACGGCTGCGCCCAGCCAACCCCTTCCAGGGATTCCTGCTCGGCTACGTCTGCGGAATTCTCTGGTACGCCGGTACCTGCTACTGGATCTACGACACCATGCGCCAGTACGGCGGGCTCAGCGCGCCACAGGCCGTGCTGGCTCTTTTTCTTTTCTGCTGCTATCTCGGCCTGTATCACGGCATGTTCGGTTTGCTGTTCACCCTGCTCGCCGGTTCGGGACGCGACTTCCGGCGTCCCCTGGTCATGGCGCCGTTCCTCTGGGTCGCAGTCGAACTGGCGCGCACGCGCATCACTGGATTTCCCTGGAACCTGCTGGGCATCGCGCAAGTCGACAACATTGCCTTGTGCCGCATTGCCGGGTGGACCGGTGTCTACGGCATCTCGCTCGAAATCGTCCTCGTCAATGTCGCGCTGGCCGCGGCGTTTCTGGTTCCGCGCGAGAGGCGAGGCGCCCTACTGGCCGCGGCTTTGGCTGCGGCAGTCGTCCTTCAGGCAGGACGACTGGTCGAAGCTCCTCCCGCGATGGCCGATCGCGCCGCACTGCTCGTCCAGCAAAATATTCCGGTCTCCGCCGACTGGACGCCCGCCTATTACGCTGCAACCCTGCATGACCTGTCGCAATTTACCGTCGATTCCGTCACGGCTCACCCGCAAACGAAAATCGATCTGATCGTTTGGCCCGAGTCGCCCTCGCCCTTCTACACCAACGACCCGCAATTCCGCGCCGCGCTCAGCGACATGGCCCGCGCCACAAAAACTTGGGTCGTCGCTGGATCCATCGGAACGTCATCTCAGTGGCCGCAAGATGGCACGGCCTACAACTCCGCAGCGCTCGTCAGCCCCAACGGAGATTGGACCGGCCGCTACGATAAAGTCCATCTCGTCCCCTTTGGCGAATACCTGCCGTTCCCCAGCCTGTTCTCTTTTGCCGGAGGCCTTACGAAAGAAGTCGGCGCCTTCGGCCACGGGACATCTCGATCCCCGCTCGATGCCGGCGATCAGCGCCTCGGCGTATTCATCTGCTACGAATCCATATTTCCCGACGAAGTTCGCCAGTTCGCCGACCAGGGCGCCAACGTCTTCGTCAACATTTCGAACGACGGATGGTACGGCGACAGCGGCGCCTACGCGCAGCACCTGAACCAGACGCGTATGCGCGCCATCGAAAATAATCGCTGGCTGCTGAGCGCGACCGATACCGGCGTCACCGCCTCCATCGATCCCTGGGGACGCGTAGTGGCGCGCATTCCGCGCAAGCAGCGCGCGGCCCTGGTCGCGCCTTACGCTCGTACTTTCGTCACTACTTTCTACACACGCCACGGAGACTGGTTCGCCTACGCGTGTGCGATAATTTCTATAGGAGCGCTGTTCGCGCGCTTCACATTCTCGAAAGAACGCGCAAAGGCTGATCTTTCCTCATGAATCAAGAGCTCGTCCTGGAATACGAAAAACTGAATAAAAAGGTCCACGAACTTCGGGAGTATCTTTGACGCGGAGAAGGTCCGTCCGCAGCTAGCCGAAATTGAAAAGCAGTCCGCCGACCCCAATCTCTGGTCGAATCCCCAGCGATCTCAGCAGGTAATGCGCGAAAAAAAGCGGTTGGAGCACGTGCTCTCGACCGACGCCGACCTTGCCCGCCGCGGCGACGACATTGCCGCCTACTTCGATCTCTCCAAAGAAGGCGAAAATGTCGACAACGATCTGCAGCGCGAAATCGGCTCTCTGCGCGACTTACTCGACAAACTGGAAACCGAAACGCTACTCTCGGGCGAGAACGACGCGCGCAACGCCATCGTCACCATTCATCCCGGCGCCGGCGGCACCGAGTCCCAGGATTGGGCCGACATGCTGCTGCGCATGTATTTGCGATGGGCCGAGCGTCAGGGCTTTGAAACCGTGCTCTACGACTACCAACCCGGCGAAGAAGCCGGCTTGAAGTCGGCCACCTTCGCGGTGAATGGCGAATACGCCTTTGGACTTCTGCAGGGCGAAATCGGCGTCCACCGCCTGGTCCGCATCTCGCCCTTCGATCAGGCCAAGCGCCGCCACACTTCCTTCGCCAGCGTTTTCGTTTCCCCGGAAATTGACGACAGCATCGAGATCGTCATCAAGCCCGAAGACATTCGCATCGATACTTATCGCTCTAGCGGCAAGGGCGGACAGCACGTGAACACCACAGATTCTGCAGTTCGCATCACGCACATTGCCACCGGTCTGGTCGCTAATTGCCAGAACGAGCGCTCGCAGCACAAGAATAAAGAGCGCGCCATGAGCATGCTGCGCTCGAAGCTCTACGAATTCGAGATGGAGAAAAAGCGCGCCGCCACCAAGAAAATTGAAGACTCGAAGCTCGACATCGAATTCGGATCGCAGATTCGTTCCTACGTGCTGCAGCCCTACCGCATGATCAAGGATCACCGCACCAAGACTGAGGTTGGCGACGTCGACCGCGTGCTCGATGGCGATCTGCAGCCTTTTATTCGGGCCTACCTGCTGGCGCGGCGCGGGGAGAAGCAATGAGCGCGGCAACGAAAAAAGCGCAACCACAGAGGTCACTGAGGTCACGAGGGAAAATCAAGCTCGGCCCTCGCTTCCTGCGCGCGTTTCTGTTCGCCGCCGAAAAACATTCCGGGCAGACGCGCAAGGCCTCGACCATTCCCTATATCGCGCACCTGATGGGCGTAGCATCGCTCGTGCTCGAAGCCGGCGGCGATGAAGATCTCGCCATCGCCGCGCTCCTGCACGACGTAGTCGAAGATTGCGGCGGCAAGCCAATGCTGCAAAAAGTCCGCCGCCACTTCGGAAAGCGCGTCGCCCACATCGTGGAGGGCTGCACCGACGACGATACCGGCGGCAATCCCAAGCCACCCTGGCGCGAGCGCAAAGAAACATATCTTCGCCACCTGCGCACCGCCGACGCCGATACGCGCCTGGTCTCTGCCGCCGACAAACTCAACAACGTGCGCTCCATTCTCAGCGACTACCGCGCCATCGGAGAGTCCATCTGGGAACGCTTCAAAGGTGGCCGCGAAGGCACTCTTTGGTACTATCGGACTTTGCTCGACATATTTCTCCAGCACAAGCCGAATCGCATTACCCGCAATTTTGAATTAGCCGTGCGTGAATTAGATTTGCTGATCCAGGTCCGCGGAGCGCTAATCGTAGCGACGTAGCTCGCTACGTCTTGCGTGCGGCGTCGGAATAGCCGGCCAAAAACCGAAGGAGCCGGCGGAATCGTGCACGCGGCAGAGATGTTGCCAGCAACGTTTCTACGAATTGTTTAAGAGGTTTCCGGTATCGAACCATGACAGGCCGCATCATCGATCAAATCCGAGCTTCCAAGCTGCCCTCCAACATGATGCAGTTTGCCGCCCGTGGCGCGCTCCAAGTGCCTCCCGCCGAGAACATCGAGATCCTCGTCTATCTAGCGCGCCACAACAAGGTTTTCGGCGAACTCGCCCGCATGACGCTCGCCGGATGGGACGAGAAAGCTTCGCGCGCCGCTGCCTCCGATCCTGAAACCTCCGCTGAAGTGCTCGACTACTTCATTTCTCCCGATAATTTGCGCCCCCGGCTGCTGCCCGAGCTCCTCGAGAATCCTTCGGTGCCGGAGGGTAAACTGATCAAACTGGCGCTCTCCGCTTCCCGCGAAACCATCGACGTGATGCTTAAGAGCCAGCGGGTGCAGTCGCTCCGCGGCGTCCTCGATGCTCTCAGCTCGAGCCCTTACCTAAAGCCGGAAGAAGTCGAGGAACTGAAGAAGTTGGTGAATGCTCAGGAGACGGCTGCAGCGCCGGAGAACGCTCAACCTGACATCGTCCCCTCTGAAGCCCCGAGCGAGGGCTCTACGCCGGAATTGACTTCCGACGCGGACGACGGCACCGACGACGACACCGTCGCCGCTTATCTCAACGACCACATGCACGACATTCAAGCCGAAGGCGACAAACCCTTCCAGGCAATCGGCGGTGTTGTCGACTTGTTGGGGGCAGATTATTTTCCAGTCCTCGACGTAGCCGAAGTTCCGGAGCCTGCCCCAAGCGAACCGACCGCGGCCACCGCCACCGCACCCAAGACGGTTCCCTCGGCTGCGGCCAAGAAGCCGCCCGTCGAGGCCAAGCGCGAAAACGCTCTTCAGAAAATCAACCACCTCGACGTGAAGGGGCGAATCCAATTAGCCCTGAAGGGCAACAAAGAGGAGCGCTCGCTGCTCATTCGCGACGGCACAAAAGTCGTCGCCCTGGCCGTGCTCGAAGCTCCCAAGCTCTCCGACGGCGAAGTAGAAAAGTTTGCCAGCCAGAAAAACGTGCTGGAGGCTGTTCTACGCCAGATTCCCTTGAAGCGGCGCTTCATGAAGAACTACAAAGTCGTGCGCAACTTGGTGGGAAATCCACGCACGCCCCTCGATCTTGGGCTTGGACTGATGAAGAACCTGTTGATTGCGGATCTGAAGAACCTTTCCGCCAACAAGGAAGTTTCGGAAACTATCCGCAAGCTCGCGACGAAAATGTACAAGCAGAAGCTCGACGCCGCTAACAAGAAGTAATTTGGAGACCGCATGGCTTCCTCACCGCAACCCGATCCCATCGCAGAACTGCTAAGACGCTCGAAGACCATCGCCGTCGTAGGCCTCTCCTGTAACCCTTTGCGCCCCAGCCACGGCGTCTCGGCCTACATGCAAACCCACGGATACCGCATCATTCCAGTCAATCCGCAAATCGAGGAGTGCCTGGGCGAGAAGGCTTACGCGTCGCTGCTCGATGTGCCGGAGAAGATCGATATCGTGAATATTTTTCGCCGCCCGGAATTCGTCGAAGAGATTGTGGATCGGGCGATCCAGTTGAAGGTTCCCGCCATCTGGATGCAGGAAGATGTGATTCAGGAGAAAGCCGCGGAAAAGGCTCGCAAAGCGGGAATCTTCGTGGTGATGGACCGCTGTATCCTCAAGGAACACCGCGCCCGCCTGCGCTAAGAATGCACTCTCAGTTCCACTTGTCATCCTGAGCGAAGCGAAGGATCCATACCTAATACGCATTTGTCGCGAGTATAGGGATCCTTCGCTTCGCTCAGGATGACAAAGCAGGAGCCCTTACCGCCCGACGCCCACAAAAACCACGCTGGCATCGTCGCGCAAATTAGCACCGTTCACGAACGCGCGCACGTCGTCCACGATACTCACCGCTGACGAACCCTCCCGCGCCGCATGGGCCGACAATCGGCACGGCCCGTACTCTTCGCCGCTCGCGTTTTCTGCTTCCGTAATGCCATCGCTATAGAAAACCAGTTTCGATCCCGCGGGGAGCTCGATCCGAGTCTCCGAATAATCCCCGCAAGCCAGGCCCAGCGGCAGCCCGCGTTCGGTATCAAGGAAGTGTTCGCCTTCGTGATCGACGAATAAAGGCCGCAGGTGTCCCGCATTGGCAAACGTCACCGTGCGCTGCGATGGATCGAGCACGGCATAGACCATGGTCACGAATTTTCCCGCGGGAAAATCGTCCACCAGCAAGTGGTTGAGCCGGGTGAGCACTTCGCCGGGCGTGCAGCAAGCCTCCGCCAGAGACCGCAGCACGCCGCGCGTCGCCGACATGAGCAGCGCGGCGGCCGTGCCTTTGCCTGAGACATCGGCAAGAACCAGCCCCCAGCGCCCGTCAGGGAAGGGAATGAAGTCGTACCAATCGCCGCCCACCGCTCGCGCCGGCACGCTCAAGCCCGAAACCACGTATCCGGGAATGTACGGAGAGCTCTTTGGCAGCAGCGCCTGCTGCATGGCGCGAGCTTCCTGTGCCTCGCGGTCGAGGTCGGCGCGTTCGGCGCGCTCCGATTGCAGACGCCGCGCATTGTGAATCGCAACTGCAATGTGATCGCATAACGCCTGCAAAATTCGCAACTGCTGCCGTGGAAACCCGTCGACCTCGGGATGCGACGCCGTGAATACGCCCACCAGGTTATCGCCCACGTGCAGCGGAATCGCCACCTCTGACAACGTCGAATCCTCACAGGAGACGTAGTACGGATCGTTCCGGACGTCCGGAGCGTAACGCATTTGGCCGTTGGCCGCGACAAAGCCGACCATCCCCTCACAACCAATTTTCAGGCGATATCCTTTGCCATGCAGGGTGCAGCCGCGCACTCCGCTCAGCACCATCTCGCCGCGCGGCTCGTCATGCAGGTAGATGCTGGTTTCCAGGCAGCCAAAGGATTCCGTCACTTCCTGAACCACGCTGTTAAGGAGTTGATCGAGATCGAGAATGGACGTGATGCGTTGCGCGGCTTTCTGCACGCGCTGCAGGTCTTCGACCAGGTCAGCGGGCAACGCGCGGCCCGCAGTAACTTCGTTGAATGGCACATGGAGAGCCGCAGACATAACACAAGTCCTTGCGATAGAAGGCGGTTCAGCAAAACCTCGCCGATGTCCAATAGGATGTAGCGCGGGAGCGCTAAGATTCTTTCTTTGCCTGGTCGGGGGCGTCTCCGCGGGCCCGTGAACGCTGGCGCTTGATCTCCTCCATTCGCTCCCGGATGCGCTTTTCAATGCCTTCCTGCGTAGGACGGTAATACACGCGGTCTTGCAGATTATCGGGCAGGCACTGCATGTCGGCGACTTTGGTCTCGAGATCGTGGGCATACTGATACCCGCGCCCGTAGCCAAGGCCCTTCATCAGCCCGGTCGGCGCATTGCGTAGATGCAGGGGAACTGCCTCCGATGCGGTCTGTTCCACATCCTGCTGCACTTCGCCGTAGGCGGTATACAAGGCATTCGACTTGGGCGCGACCGAAAGATAGACAACCGCCTGCGCCAATGCCAAATTTCCCTCCGGCATACCGATGAAGTCGACCGCGTCGCGTGCCGCCATGCATAAGGCGAGCGCATTCGGATCGGCGAGTCCGATATCTTCTACTGCCATGCGCACCACCCGCCGCGCGATATACAGCGGATCTTCTCCCGCTTCCAGCATGCGTCCCAGCCAGTACAGCGCGGCGTCGGGATCGCTGTTGCGCACCGACTTGTGCAGCGCCGAGATCAAGTTGTAATGCTCCTCGCCCGTCTTGTCGTAGAGCAGAATGCGTTTTTGCAGCGCGTCGCGCACGATCTCGTCAGTGATCACCTTGGAAGCGGGTACCCCATCCGCATTGGAAGCGGTTGCCCCATCCTTCTCGCGTTCTTCGCGAGAGGGTGGGGATTTCGCCAGTCCTGCCGCGACCTCCAGCACGTTGTAAGCGCTGCGCGCGTCGCCGCTAGTGTAGTTGGCGATTTTTCGCAGCACGTCGTCCGAAGCCGCGAGATTTTTCTCGCCCAGTCCGCGCTCGCGATCGGTAAGCGCGCGCCGCAGCAGCAGCACGATCTGATCTTCAGTGAGCGGCTTCAGCACATACACGCGGCAGCGTGACAGCAACGCCGAATTAATCTCGAACGACGGATTTTCCGTGGTCGCGCCGATCAGCCGGATGTTGCCTTTCTCCACGTGCGGCAGAAAGGCATCCTGCTGCGCCTTGTTGAAGCGATGAATCTCGTCGATGAACACAATCGTCCGCGTGCCATACTGGCGCGCCCGTTCCGCGTCGGCCATCACCTGCTTGATTTCTTTGATCCCTGCCAGCACCGCCGAGAACTCGATGAACTCCGCCTTGGTCATGTTGGCGATGATCTTGGCCAGCGTGGTCTTGCCCGTGCCCGGCGGTCCCCAGAAGATGAGCGAGCCGGTATCGTCGCGGTCGACCTGCGTGCGCAACGGTTTGCCGGGGCCAATCAGATGCTCCTGCCCGACAAATTCTTCGAGAGTCCGCGGACGCATGCGGTCCGCCAGCGGACGCGTCGCATCGGAGGCGGCGCCACCGGCATTTGGAATGGGTTGGAACAGACTCATATGTTCTCGTCGTGCAAGCTTCAGCTTAACTCATCCGGATTTTCTGAGGTTGTCATCCTGAGCAAAGCGAAGGATCCCTACCGACGTCACGGCTGCTATAGGGATCCTTCGCTTCGCTCAGGATGACAACGGGTGGTGATCGGCGCGCAAGTTGTTGAGCCTTCGTGGAAGTGATTGAAAAGTCGTGGAAGGGCCCTGCCGGCCCGCAGGACGGGCGATTTTGCAAGGGATGGGCTGAGCATCGCCGACCCATCGATCGTCGCTGCAAGGGCCGTTTCCGGCTCGGGAAAGGGCATTCTGGGAAGCGATCAGGATGCCCAAACGGACCCCGCAAACCGCTAGCGTCAGATACTCACAAAATCTGCAATACTAGTTTGTACGTACAATTGATCGCTAAAGCGCGACTACCCTTGTCGAATCAACAAATTGCAGCCCGGGCGCTGGCGGCAGAACGCCCATTTCCGCCGCATACCGGTAGAATAACTGCAACCCTTCCAGGCACCCGGCGTCGAGCGCATAGTGAATGTTCTCAGTCAGATAGGCCCGAACTGCCGCCTCGCTGATCTCCAATCGCGCTGCCCATTCGTGGGCAATATGATTCAAGCTCGAAGCTTCCAGTCCGTGATCGCGCGAATTCTGAAACACAGCCGGCAAATCCAACGACGGCGCAGCTTCCCGCAGCGCATCTTTACGCACGGCCCAAAAAGCAAAGACAAAGGGCTTGCCGGTATGCCGAATCCATTCCTCCGCCAAGTCGAGCGTGTGATAACGGGCACGATCTACCATGAGCGCGGGATCTCCAATCAACAACCCCGCATCGTGCTCGGCCAGCATCTGATCGATATCGGGGGCCCTCGAACTGTATGTCCTTGCGCCTCCCAGCCATTTCTCAAACAGAATCTTCATCAGCGCTACCGACGTCATCGACGAAGTGTCGAGCGCGACCGTGCGAACTTGTTCGACCGGAACCTTGCTGACCAAAAGAATCGAGCGCACCGCGCGCCGCGAAGCGATGGCCACTTCGGGCAGCACCAGCAAATCAGGAATCTCCGTGTATGCCGCAGCAGGAATAATTCCAATATCGGCTGTCCCCTCGGCCAGAGATCGGGCGCACGCCGAGGGCAAAGTGTATGAAATCTCGAAGTCGCGCCCGGCCTCGCCATGCTCGAAATCCCACATTAATGGCGCGGTATTCAGGTAGGAAATGGCGGAAATTCGTAAACGTCGCATCTTTCCACAATTTTAACAAACCGCTTGTGACGCATAACCTTGACATGGTTCCGCGCGGCTCAGTAGAGTCCGCTCGGAGTTCCTTTTGTCCAATGCCGCAGTATCTCCGGCCGCAACTCATCTTCTGGAGTGGCTGGCTATTTCGCTGACCCCCGGCCTGGGCGCAACAAAAGCGCGCAAACTGGTCGAACACTTTGGATCCGCCGATGCCGTTTTTCGCGCCTCGTTGACCGAACTCGAAAGCACCGGCATTCAAGCCGTGTCCGCGCAATCGCTGGCAACGGGGAAGTCAGCGGAACTGGCGCGCGAGGAGTTTGCCCGAGCCGCCGCTGCCGACATCGTCATGGTTTCGCTGGACGATCCCTCGTACCCGCCGCGTCTGAAAGAAATTTACGATCCGCCACTGGTGCTGCGCGTTCGTGGCAATGCCGAGACGCTGGCTTGTCCCGGCATCGCCATGGTGGGCACCCGGCATCCCACGCCTTACGGATTGGGCATGGCCGAGCGTCTGGCCTGCGACCTGGCGGCGCAAGGGCTGGTCATTATTAGTGGGATGGCGCGCGGTGTCGATACTTCAAGCCATCGTGGCGCCATTACCGCCAAGGGCAAGACCATCGCGGTGTTTGGCACAGGCGTGGATGTCATCTATCCGAAGGAGAATTCACGACTGTCAGAACAGATTCTGGCTCTGGGCGGCGCGCTGATTTCCGAATTTCCTTTGGGAACGTTTGCGGCTCCGCAGAATTTTCCCATCCGCAATCGCATTATCAGCGGCATGTCCTGCGGTGTGCTCGTGGTCGAAGCCGCGGAATATTCCGGCACGCGCATCACCGCGCGCTGCGCCCTGGAGCAGAATCGCGACGTCTTTGCCGTGCCCGGCAACGTCACCAACAAGAATTCCTGGGGTCCGAACACACTCATCAAACAGGGCGCCAAACTGGTGGCGACCTGGGAAGACGTGTGGGAGGATCTCCCGGCAGAAGTACGACTTGCACTGACTCCGCCCGCCTCGCCTGAATCCACAGGCGGTTCCTCCGCATCTCTATTCCCAGATGAAGGGCTCCCTCCTCACGAGAAGCGAATCCTAGGCATGCTGAAGGCCGACACGGCCACGCACATCGACGAAATTGTCGAGCGCCTGGAAAACGAAATGTCCTCCTCGGAAATCTTTGCCGCCCTGTTCGAACTGGAGTTAGGTGGCAAGGTACGGCAGATGCCGGGGAAGAATTTTGTGAAGAGCTTCTAGCTATTAGCTCTTAGCCTTTAGCTGAACCCCCTTTGGAGGGCACGATGAGGAACTATAAAGATCTAATGGTTTGGGAAAAGGCCCACAAGCTCACTCTGGCGATTTATAAGGAGACAAATGCGTTTCCGAAAGAAGAACGTTTTGGGTTAACAAGCCAGGTGCGGCGCGCTTCGTCGTCGATTCCGGCTAATTTGGCGGAAGGCTGCGGTCGGCGATCGGATGGTGAGATGGGCAGATTTGTCCAGATTGCGATGGGATCAGGCGCTGAACTTTCCTATCATCTGTTGCTTTGTCGTGATCTGGGCATTCTCGGAAACGCAGAATTCTCTAGCCTGTCAGCGAATCTAGAAGAAGTAATGAGAATGTTGTCTGCCCTGTCTAGACGCGTGAGAGGCACAGCGCAGGGAAGTATTTTGGAGCTAAAAGCTAAAGGCTAAGAGCTAAAAGCTTTCCTCGTAACTTGTTGCCGCCTTGACATTCGTGCTAGCTTCGAAAACAGAATTCGCAGAAATTGAGGTTCCATTGTCTAAAGGTTTAGTCATTGTCGAATCGCCGGCTAAGGCGAAGACCATCCAGAAATATCTGGGGAAGGGCTTCACGGTCGAAGCTTCGCTCGGCCACGTGAAGGATCTGCCCAAGAGCACGCTGGGTGTGGATATCAAGAACGACTTCGAGACGGACTACGTCGTCATCCCCGGGAAAGAGAAAGTTGTCGCCAAGCTGAAAAAGCTGGCGGCTTCGGCGGATGCGATCTATCTGGCGCCTGACCCGGACCGCGAAGGCGAGGCGATTGCCTTCCACCTGGCGTTCGAACTCGACGGAGACGGGAAAAAAGCCAAAAAAGCCAAGAAGCCAAAAAAGGGCGAGGACGAACCCCCACCACGCATTCAGCGCGTGACCTTCAACGAAATTACCAAGCGCGCCGTGCAGGCCGCATTCGAACATCCGCGCGCTATCGATCAGAACCTGGTGGACGCGCAACAGGCGCGCCGCGTGCTCGACCGTTTGGTGGGCTACCAGGTGTCGCCGTTGCTCTGGGATAAAGTTCGCCGCGGCCTTTCCGCGGGACGGGTGCAGACCGTTGCGCTGCGCCTGATCGTCGAGCGCGAACGCGAGATCAAAGCGTTCGAGAAGAAAGAATATTGGACCATTGACGCGCACCTCGCCGCCAGCAAACCTCCGGCGTTCGACGCGCGGTTCGTGGGCAAGGGTGAAGAGAAAGTCGAAGTCACCAACGGCGAAGACGCCGAAAAGATTCGCGCTGCGCTGGAAAAGTCCGACTGGGTGGTGCGTTCGGTCGACAAGAAAGAACGCCGCCGCAACGCCGCGCCTCCGTTCACCACCAGCAAGCTGCAACAGGACTCGTCGCGCAAATTGCGCTTCAGTGTGAAGCGCACCATGATGATCGCGCAGCGCCTTTATGAAGGCGTGGAACTCGGCGAGGAAGGCCTGGTCGGCCTGATCACCTACATGCGTACCGATTCCACGCGGGTCGCGCCTGAGGCAATCACGGAAGTGCGCGAGTATGTTGGCAAGGAATATGGCCCGACTTACTTGCCCGAAGCGCCCAATACTTTTAAAGAGAAGAAGGATTCGCAGGGGGCGCACGAGGCGATTCGTCCTACGTCGGCGATGCGCCATCCCGACCAGATCAAGCAGTACTTAAAGGAAGATGAGTTTAAAGTTTACAAGCTGATCTGGCAGCGTTTCGTGGCGTCGCAAATCAATCCTGCGGTGTTCGACCAGACCACGGTTGACATTGACGCGAAGAATGGCAACGACGTTTACTGGTTCCGCGTGACCGGATCGGTGCTTAAATTCGACGGCTTCCTCAGAGTCTACGAAGAATCGAAAGAAGGCAAGGACGAGGAAGACGAGGAACTGAAACACAAACTGCCCGCGCTTGAGGCTGGACAGAAGCTGACGCTCAAAGAACTGAAGCCGGAGCAGCATTTCACCGAACCTCCTCCGCGCTACAACGAAGCTTCGTTGGTAAAGGAACTGGAAGAGCGCGGCATCGGCCGCCCGTCGACCTACGCGGCGATTCTGTCGACTATTCAGGAGCGGCAGTACGTGCAAAAGGTCGGCGGCAAATTTTCTCCGACCGAGATTGGCCTGGTCGTGACCGATCTGCTGGTGGAAAACTTCCGCGACATTTTCGACGTGCAATACACAGCGCATCTGGAAGAAGAACTCGACGAAATCGAAGAGGGCAAGGAGACGTGGACCGATACGCTTGGGGATTTCTACAAGAAATTCCAAAAAGATCTCAAATATGCCGAAAAGCATATGGAGAACATCAAGCGGATGGAGAAGCCCACGGACGAGAAGTGCGAAAAGTGTGGCGCCCCGCTGGTGATCAAGTGGGGCAAGCACGGCTCGTTCTACGCGTGCAGCACCTACGATAAGGAAGATCCAAACACCTGCACGTTTACCAAAGAAAATCCGATCAACCTGCCCGATCTCGATTCCGCCGACGTGCAGGAAACCGGAGGCGCGGAGGAATATTGCGAGAACTGCGGCCGCGTCATGGTGCTGAAGCGCGGTCGCTTCGGGCAGTTCATGGCGTGCACGGGATATCCCGATTGCAAGACCACGCGGCGTTTGGACCAGGGCAAGAAAGTTCCTGACATTCCGCTCGACGAACTCTGCCCAAAGTGCGGACGCAACATGATGATCCGCCACGGGCGCTACGGCGAGTTCACCACCTGCAGCGGCTATCCCGAATGCAAGTACGTGAAGCAGAACTTCATCGGAGTGAAGTGTCCCAAATGCAAAGACGGCGAACTAGTAGAGAAGCGCGCCCGAAAGGGAAACACGTTTTACGGTTGCGGGAATTATCCCAATTGCAAGTTCACTTCTGCGCACAAGCCGATTCCCGAGAAGTGCCCGAGTTGTGGCAGCGAATATCTGGTTGAGAAGTTTCTGAAGGCGGGGCCGGTAATCGCGTGTCCGAATAAAGAGTGCGACTACGAGCGGCCGAATCCCGCGGCGGAAGCGGCGGCGGGCACCGCTTAGGATTTGTAATCGGGTAATTTTGTAATTTAAGAGTGCCCGAAATCGGCGCCGATTGTTGACGCGGGTTAAATTGCCCGATTACCAAATTACAAAATTACTAAATCCATCCTGAGGTTGATCCATGGCGAAAAAGCCGACTGTCGCTGATGCCGAACTGATTCTCAAACTCTACGATCTACGCCGCGAGGCGGAGATGCGCAAGGCGCGCCACTGGTGGGTCGGCGAGTTCTTCCCTGAGAATGCCGACGATTTTCTGAAGGTGGCTTGGGCTGCGGGGACGCCGGAAAATAACTGGCTTCGCCAGGTGGGCGGCTACTGGAGCATGGCCGCATCGTTCGTGCTGCACGGAGTCTTGAACGAGGAACTGTTCATTCAACCCGCGGTGAGCGGCGAAATGTATTTTCTGCTGGCGAAGGTTCATCCATTTCTCGCGGAGCTGCGGGACAAGCTCGGGGATCCGCACTTCTTCAGAAACATCGAGAAGGTCATTATGCATTCCAAGTTTGGACGAGAACGGCTGAAATTAACGTTGAAGCGCGTTGAAACGATGCGCCAGAAGCAGGCCGAGCGCAAGGCGAGCTAAACAATAATTTAGATCGCTTTCGATCGTTGTTCGCCCGCGCTAATGATTCAGGCCATTCGATGGACAACGAACTATCCTGCGCTCCTCCCATCTGAAAAGCGAGCCCGGCGCGTGGAAGGGAGACCTCGACAATCATGATGATCGCGAACGTGATTGGGGCTGGGTTGATGTTTACCCTCGCAACTGTTGTGGCAGGGCAGACGAAAGAACCGGCAGAAGAGGCGACCGCCCCGCCGAAATTGCTTGTTTTGGTGTATCAGAAATTCTCATTCGATAAAGCGGCCGACCGCGAGCAATGGGAAACCGCCGTGGCGAGCATCTGCCAAAAGCTGCAGGTCCCGAATTCGTGGATCGTCATGGAATCGATTACCGGCGAGCCTGAAGTGCTATCGTTCGATCCATTCGACTCGTTTGCCCAAATGGAAAAACCTGTGGCCGAGTGGGGACCGATCTACGCGGCGCACCCGGAACTGGGGCGACTGCAAGCGCAGATCAATGCCGCTCTCGTGAGCCAGAGAACGGTGATCGCCGTGCGCCGAGACGACTTGAGCTACCGTGCGAATCGCATTGACCTATCGAAGGCCCGATTCATGCGCGTCCTCGAAGTGCGGCTGCATCCTGGCCGCGAGAACGACTTCGCCGAGGCGTTTAAGAAGCTCAGCGCGGCTTACGAAAAAATCGAATCGGATTTCCCCTGGGTGGTCTATCAAGTCAATCTAGGGATGCCTTCGCCCACGTTCCTGACTTTCGTGCTCATGAAAACCGTGGGACAAAACGACGATTTACTGAAGATCCGCGAACGTTTGCACGCAGCCGAAGGCGAAGCTGCCGAGCGCATGCAACAAATTGCGCGCGAAGCCTACGCCGGCACCGAAAGCAACCTTTATTCCATCAAGCCCGAAAAATCGCACGTATCCAAAGAGTTCGCAGCGGGCGACCCAGAGTTCTGGACGCCAAAGAAGTAGTAACGGCACGGGAACCACGCAGGACGTGTGATCCGGATTTTCTTAGTGAACCTTTGTGCCCGTAGTGGTTAAAGATTTTGCTCCTAGAAGTCGTCTCATGGGCGCGGAATCACATTCCGGGCCCCGCCGCATCTGTTATCCTAATCGGCTGTGCGGATGATTTGGTGGTTTCTGATCCTGGGTGGGAGCACGCTGGTGGTGGTGTGCGTGGCTATCGCCCTGTATGTGCATTTACGGCATAACCTGCAGAAAGCGCACCACTCGCACGAGGAAACACCGATCGACCGTCAGCCGAATAGCATCGAACATTGAAGTTCGTGTTGCTGGAGATGCAATTATGGCAAAATCTGCGATTCGAACTCTGCCGACTCCGCAGGAGCGGGCCCTGGAAGCATCGCGCCAGGTTGCGCTGATCGTGGGCGCGAGCTTGGTAGTTGCGCTCTGCGCGCATATCACCATTCCGCTGATGCCGCTCACGCCCGTCCCGCTTACGGTGCAGAACTTGGGCGTGCTGTTGGTCGGGTTGCTGCTGGGCAGTCGCGGTGGCTTTGCGGCGCTGGCGCTTTATCTAGTCGAGGGTGCAGTCGGGCTGCCGGTATTCAATCCGACGGGCCCGGGCGGGCTTGCTCAGTTATTCGGCCCGACAGGCGGATTTTTGATGGTCTATCCGTTCGTCGCATTTTTGGCGGGCTACATTTTCGAACGCGGAGCGAAAACTTTTCTGCGTGCCGCGACCGCCGGCCTGCTGGCTGAGATCTTGCTCTTTGCCGGAGGCTTGACCTGGCTTTACGCCTTCACGCATTCGCTGGCGAAGGCAGCATATCTCGGCCTCTACTGGTTCCTGGCCGCCGAAGTGATCAAGGTGATGGTGGCCGCCGCCGTCGCCACGCGTTTTCGACGCAGCGCGGTCCGGCAGTAAATTCCAGGGAGTTCATCATGACAGCCGTATCTGAAACCGCAAACGCGCAAGGCAGCAGTGTCGCCGGGCAGGTGCGCGAGATTACCGTGGCGCACAGTCCTGACTCCGACGACGCCTTCATGTTCTATGGCCTGGCCACGAATAAAGTACGCGCCGCGGGCCTCCGATTCAGCCACACGTTGTGCGACATTGAGACGCTGAACCAGAAGGCGCGTGAAGGCGTGTATGACGTGAGCGCGATCTCGTTTCACGCCTATCCGTACGTGCAGGATAAATATGCGCTGATGTCGTGTGGAGGCAGCGTGGGCGAGGGTTACGGGCCCATGATCGTATCGCCGCGCGCTTTTACTCAAGCCGAAATCAAGACCAAGCGCATTGCGGTGCCCGGCACGCTTACCACCGCTTACTTGGCTCTGCAGTTGTTTGCCCCCGGAGTGGAGACCGAAGTTGTGCCCTTCGATCAGATCATTCCGCAGGTGCTCGAAGGAAAATTCGAAGCCGGATTGATCATTCATGAAGGGCAGTTGACTTATGACAAGTCGGGACTGCACCGGATTGTCGATCTCGGCCGCTGGTGGCAGAAAGTGACTGGGCTGCCCTTGCCGCTGGGAGGAAATGCGATTCGGCGGGCGCTAGGTTCGAAACTGATCTTCGCGGTTTCGGCCGCCCTGCGCGACAGCATTCAGTACGCGCTCGATCATCGCGAGGAGGCGCTGAGTTACGCCATGCAGTTCGCGCGCGATCTCGACACGCAATCGGCGGACAAATTTATTGGGATGTACGTGAACGAGCGCACCCTCGATTACGGACCCGACGGCCGCGAAGCCGTGCGCCGCCTGCTGGACATGGGCCACAAGGCCGGCATCATTGGGCCGGAAGCGAAGGTGGATTGGGTGTAGGAAGAAGCTTTTAGCTGTTAGCTTTTAGCTTGGAGCCCATGCTTCCAGCGAATCCGTTAAATTTCGTCAGGATTTCGTAGCAAACGCTAACCGGCTCATGCTATCCCGTACTCTTGCGGCTTGGGATTTGAGCTAAGAGCTAACAGCTAAGAGCTAACAGCTAAGAGCTAACAGCTAAGAGCTAACAGCTAAGAGCTAACAGCTAAGAGCTAACAGCTAAGAGCTAACAGCTAAGAGCTAGAAGCTTGCCTCCCCAAACCCTTCTCATCGACGCCGACGACACTCTCTGGGAGAACAATATTTATTTCGAGCGGGCGATTGCGCGGTTCATCTCGTTTCTGAATCATCATGAATTTTCTGCCGAGCAAGTGCGCGAGGTACTCAATGACGTGGAGCGCGAATGCATTGTGAAGCACGGATACGGCCTGCACAGCTTCGCCCACGCGCTGGTCGACACATTTGAGCGCTTGAGCGTCGGGCCGGTCACGCCCGAGTCGCATGCTCAGATTCACAAGTTCGCGCATGCCATTGCCGAACAGCCGCATGAGAATCTGCCCGAAGTTCCGGAGACGCTGCAGTATCTGGCGGAGCGGCATCGCTTGATTCTGATGACCAAGGGCGCCATCGCCGAGCAGACGGGGAAGGTCGGGCGCTCGGGATTGAAACAATATTTTTCCGCCGTTGAGATCGTAGCCGAGAAAAATGCAGCTGCGTATGGCGGCATCGTCAATAAATACGAGCTTGATCGCGCCGCCACGTGGATGGTGGGCAACAGCCCGAAGTCTGATATTAATCCCGCGCTGGCCGCAGGATTACATGCCATCTTCGTGCCGCACGGCGACACCTGGATTCTTGAGCACGAAGAGCTGAACCCCGCTCCGCCGCAACAGAAACTGCTGATCGTCGGCCGCTTTGCAGAACTGCGAGAGCACTTCTAGAGCGGCGATCCGCCATCACAAAGGCCTGGCATCCTGAGCGAAGCGAAGGATCCCTATACTGGCGGCAAATGTATATGTGTAGGGATCCTTCGCTTCGCTCAGGATGACAACACGCGGGTCCATGCCTCTTCCGTCGCCGGGAATCTTCTCCGTCACCATGGTTTCCTCTTCGTTACTACCGCATCAAACTAACCAACACGTTAGCGAGCGCGGGTGATTTCCCGCGTGTTACGCTGATCTTGCTCTGCGATCTGGCTCCCACTTCGTCGGTGGCGATTCAGACAAACAATTTGCGGCGGCTGTTGCATACGGTTGAGGCGCTATCCGAGCTCGGGCCCGCGCTTACGGCGGAGCGCGACTTCTCGGAAACCTCGCGGCTCATGCTGTCTGCCATCATGGAGGCGGCGGGCGCGCGCGAAGGCGTGCTGCTGCTGTTCAATGACAAGCCGGCCATGCTGACCTCCGCGGCGGCGCTGGGATTCGCGTTGATGCCCGATCCCGCCTTCATTCCTCTCCTTCCCAAACACGTGCACGCGCTGACGGCGGCGCGCGGTCCGGTGGTCCTCAATTCGTCCAGCTATTCCATGTTCCTGAGTTCCAACGGAAACGTCGCGCCGGAACTTTTCAAGTGCCTGACGCCGTTGAAAGCGGGAGGCAAGCTGGCGGGCGTGGTCGCGCTCGGCCGGCGTCCGGGCGATGCGATGTATGAAGACAGCGAACTCGATGCGCTGGAGTTGCTCTCGAGCTACATTGCGCTCGCGGTGCAGAACCATGCGCTGTCGCAGTCGATCGCGCAGCGCGTTTCGGAAAATCTGCGACTCATGGCGTCGCTGCACGGTTTCTACGACAACGCGCTCGAAGCGTTTGCCACCGCCATTGACGTGAAGCACGTCAACATTCATGGACACTCGTTGCGCGTGGGGCGCTACGCCTCGGCCATTGGCGAGGCCATGGGCATGGAGCCGAGCGATGTGGCGGCGCTGCGCAGTGCCGGGTACCTGCACGACATTGGAAAAGTTGCGGTCGACCGGCGATTGTTCGGCAAGGCCGCGGCGCTCGATCCCGAAGAGTTCCGCGAGATGGCCGACCACACCGTCGTCGGCCACCAGATTGTCAGCAGCGTGCAATTTCCCTGGCCCAAGATTCCCGAGATTGTGCGCTGGCACCACGAGCGCAGCGACGGTTCGGGCTATCCTGACAGGCTCGTGCAGGACGATTTGCCGATGGCGGTGCGCATCGTCGGCCTGGCCGATTCTTTCGACGCGATGACCAGTGCGCGTCCTTATCGCGCTCCACTCTCGGTGGGCAGCGCGCTCAGCGACCTGGTGCGCATGGCGCCCGAAAAATACGATCCCAACGTGGTGCAGGCTCTGCTGATCCAGGTGCGCCGCGACGTAGTGGGCAGCAGCCGCACTCCCTTGCTCGATACCATGACGGTAAACATCGCGGCCACCGACATCGACCACCTGGCCGCAACCCTGCAGCACAAAATCTCGCGCGCGAAAGCGTATTTGACGAAAGAGATTGGGTCTTAGCGGGCTGCTACAAGGGTTGTCGGGCGGCTGGATGACGGCGCAACTTGAGTACTGAGGGTCAACGAGTGATATGGGGATGTTTCGCCAACTATCGACTGCCACGCAGATATTTCTGAATCCGTTCGCGCTCTTCTGCAATATCGGCGGCAAACCGATCACGATCTTCGTGATCTGAGAAGCCCGTCAACAGCTCTTCAGCTTCACGAAGCGTAGCCAAGTCATCCTGAACGCTGCCAAGATAGCCGCATGGTAACTCGTGCGTGGACATTCCAACTTTACCCAGAATGATCGCCAACAGCTTCCTTCTTGCTATCTCATCATTTGGTTCGAGTTCCACCGCGTGCTTCAGGTGGTCATACCCGCCCAGCCAGCGGAGCGGTTCGGCTCAACTAGAGTCCACTCAAGGAGCGTCGGTTCAATTACCCTGATATGGAGTGGTTGCGGAACAAGCATGTGTCTGCCATCCTGCCCGTCCACACGACCCAATAGCCAACTGACGAAACAGCGACGTTCTTCGAAGGGGCAGCGTTCTATCGCGGATATGAAGCGTTCAAGAGTCCTGAGTGCTTGGGGTCGCAGGCCCTTTTCGTACTCCCGGCAAAAGAGAGCATAGTCCGCCCATTCGGGACGTGTGTTGGCCTCTGCTTCTACTTCCTTTAGGGTCTCGAGGAAGCTCTTGCGCCAAAAGTGCATCTTCATGGCTTCTTAGCATAGCAGTGACAGTTCGAAGGGAGACTGTCGTTAACAGGCGTGGGTGTTGAAAAAGTGCCTCAACAGAACGGCTTTTCATCTGCGAGCATGCCGTCGCCGGTTTTCTTATCTCCGTTCGACTAAGTGGTGGCCGACACAACCGGTGTTGTCGGCTGACTGAGGAAGCGCACCAGTCGCTTGATGTTCTGAGCTACCGCTGCCAGAAAGAACTGCTCGCGCACGAACCTGAGTCTCCGCAGACGCAAGCGCCGCAATCCGATCTGATTCTTCAGTTCTGCAAACAAGGCCTCTACTTTCTTTCTCTGCCGTTGTGCTTTGGCGAACGCTGGCGTGTTGACCAACTCCCGCGCACGTTGTCGGGCTGGTTCGTTCTGGTGGATGATAAGGCCCCGGAAGGCAGCGCTGGTGCATTGTGGCCGGAGCGAGCACGGGCCACACTTTTTGCGTGTCCCGATGTAGTTGAAGGCTCGATTGCGATAAACTCGGCCACCGTAGTTGAGGAACTGGCCGGCGGGGCAGATGTAGCGATTGTGTTCCGGCTCGTAGGTAAAACGCGCGGGCCCGAAGTAGGGACTCCTCTTTCTGTGGATACTGTCGCGGGTTCGCATATACGGGGTGATGTTGCGATCCGCCAACCACTGCAAGAACTCCCCGTTCCCGTAGGTTGTATCGGCAGCCACCGATTCCGGCTCTCGTCCTTGCCACTGAGTGAACCGGGTGAGCATGTCTTGCGCGGCAACGGTTTCCTGACTCATGCGCGCCGCCGTAGCTTGCACTCCCACGATCACACAACTGTGATTGTCCACCAGATAGTTGTCGTAGTATCCCAGCCGCGCCGGTGTGCCGCCCTTGGTGGCGTAGGTAGAATCGGGATCGGTGGTCGAAACCTGGTCCTGTTCATGCGCCGGCTCCTCCACCGGATTCTGCTCTCCCACTTCCCGCAGATACTGCCGCACGGTGTGATGAACTTGGGCCGCTTCCGCTAACTGCTCGCGTGGAATCCGGCTCTCTTTAGCTGCATTCGCTTCGATGAAGCTGCCGTCCACTGATAAATGCGTCCCCTGCACCAGTCCCACTTCCACACACTGCCGCACGATCTGCTCAAACAATTGCTCAAACAGCTTCGACTCCTGAAACCGTCCGTGCCGGTTCTTGGAGAACGTGGAGTGATGCGGAATCTCCTGATCGAAGCCCAGGCCGGTGAACCAGCGCCACGCCAAATGCATGCGCAGTTCTTCCACCAACTTGCGCTCGCTGGTGATGCCGTACAAATAGCCGATCAACAGGATGCGCAGCAGAAGTTCGGGATCGATCGAGGGACGGCCACCCTCGCTGTAACTCTCTTTCAGCTTCTCCCGCACGAAGGCAAAGCTGATGTGCTTATCGATGAGCCGCAGCAGATGGGTTTCAGGAACTTGATCTTCCAGGCGGAAGTAATAGAACAGCGCTTCGGAGCGGTCGTGTTGCCCCATCATGATCAGCAGGCCTCCGAGAATCGGAATCAAACAGAGCATGGGCGAATGCTTTCTTCTAACACGCTTCCGCCGAATCTCATCCTGCTAATCGAGTGACTTTTTCAACACCCACAGGCGTTAGCGCTCATTGATGCTTCCACAGCCCTTTAGCGGCCCTTGTCTTCCAATCACTTAGGGGCCGCATCCCAGAACCTTCTCCGGGAGCAACTTTCCTCCCGGGAAGGGTTCATAATCAGGAGACCCGCTCGGCCGGAGAGTCTTCATGCGATCCAAACTGGGCAAGCCTGCGCTGTTCCTGTTGTGCCTGAGCCTCGCCTGCGTAGCCCCGCAACTGATAGCCATGAAAAAAGAAAAAGCCGCCGATCCTCGTCCGAACGAACCGATCCCGAACGAGCAGCGGCGCGCGGTGCAGGCGCTGAACCGGCTTACGTTTGGGCCGCGGCCCGGCGACGTGCAGCAAGTAATGGCGATGGGCGTGGACCGCTGGATTGACCTGCAACTGCATCCCGAGAAAATTTCCGATAGCGCCGTCGAGGCCCGCCTGGCGCCATTTCGCACGCTGCACATGAGTTCGAAAGAAATCGCCGAAGAATTTCCCGACAACCAGATGATCCGGCAGGTCATGGACGGCAAACGGCCGATGCCGTCCGATCCCGCCAAGCGCGCCGTGTATCAGGTGCAGATGGCGCGGTTGGAGCAAAAGCAGGCAGAGAAGCTGGAGAAGAAACAGCAAGGGGCCGTTCCAGTAGCAGCGTCCATGCAAGCCGCCGACAGCGCGAAGACCGCCGAAGAACTTGCGGCCGCGGCGGCTGCGAGCGGAGATGCGTCGGGAAACGCGCCCAGTAATCTGGCCGACGGCAACGCGATCGGCGGGAACTCGATGAGCGTGGACTCGACGAACATGAATTCGCCTCCCGCCTCGAGGAGCGAGGTGAAAGCTGCTCCAATTGATGATCCCGAAGCGCGCCTCCGCGAAGAGCGTCTGTACACAGATTTAAAGGTTCAAGGCCTTATCGATCTTCCTCCCGATCAGCGCTACAAAAAAGTATTGACGATGTCGGCCGACGAGCAACTTGCATTCGCCGATTCGCTGCGCGGCGGCAAAGGCAACGGCAAAGCGCAGGATTTTCTGGCAGGAATGAATCCGACGCAGCGAGAAACGCTGCTGGCCATGAACAATCCGCAAGCCGTGGTGGCAGACGAACTGGTGCAGGCCAAACTGCTGCGGGCGATCTACAGCGAACGCCAGCTCGAAGAAGTGATGACCGATTTCTGGTTCAACCACTTCAATGTCTTCGCCGGAAAGGGCCCGGAGCGCCTGTTCCTGACCAACTACGAGCAGGAGGTGATTCGCCCGCACGCGCTGGGAAAATTTGAGGACTTGCTGGTCGCGACTGCCAAGAGTCCGGCGATGTTGTTTTACTTGGATAATTGGCTGAGCGTGGGGCCGAATTCCATGCGGGCGCTAGGGATTCCTGATCATCCGATGCGGCTTGGGCCTTACAGGCGTCCGCGCCGTTTTCCGTGGGCGAATCCGAATGCGAAACGCAAAGCCAACAGCGGACTAAATGAAAACTACGGCCGCGAGTTGCTGGAGTTGCACACGCTCAGCGTGAATGGTGGCTACTCGCAGCGCGACGTCACCGAAGTCGCGAAGGTATTTACTGGATGGACCATCGAAAAGCCGAATGACGGCGGCAGCTTCAAGTACGATCCGCGCATGCATGAACCGGGGCCGAAGTTTGTGCTTGGACATCACATCAAGCCCAAAGGCGACGGCGAAGCCGAGGGCAGGGAAGTGCTGCACCTGCTGGCGACCAGCCCGCAGACCGCGCATTTTATATCGCTGAAGCTCGCCGAGCGCTTTGTGGCGGACGATCCGC
Source organism: uncultured Acidobacteriaceae bacterium (assembly GCA_963708335.1). GTDB lineage: Bacteria > Acidobacteriota > Terriglobia > Terriglobales > Acidobacteriaceae > Sulfotelmatobacter. The sequence goes on from OY970205.1 coordinate 3,281,065, forward strand.
CGCCTGCACTGGTCGATCGCATGGCGAAAACTTTTGAGAAGAAGAAGGGAGACATTCGCGAAGTTCTGACGACGCTGTTTCATTCGCCGGAATTCTGGGCGGAGGGAGCGTACCGCGCGAAAATGAAGACGCCGCTCGAGTTTGTAGCTTCGGCGGTACGGGCGACGGGCGCCGACATTGACGATGCCATGCCGCTGGCGCGCCAGATCGGCAACATGGGCATGCCGCTTTACCGCGCGCAGCCGCCCACGGGCTATTCCATGAAGGCGGAGACTTGGGTAAGTTCGCCGGCGCTGTTGAACCGCATGAACTTCGCGTTGGGATTGACTGGCGGGAAGATTCGCGGAGTGAAGGTGGATGCGTTGGAGTTTGCGGGAAGCGGGGCGCTGCCGTCGGATAGTGCGTTGACGCTTTCGGCGTTTGAGGCGAAGCTGCTGGCCGCCGACGTGTCAAAGCAGACGCACGACTCGATTGTGGCGCAGATTGAATCGCCGGCAAAGCCGGCGCGGCCGCCGGACGCAAGCACGATTGCAGGCCTGCTGTTAGGATCGCCGGAGTTTCAGAGAAAATAGCTTCTAGCTTCTAGCCGCTAGCTTCTAGCTTGCGGCCAAAGCGCTAAAAGCTAGGGGCTAAGAGCTAGGAGCTGGTTTTATGTCGATTACGCGTCGCGTTTTTCTGCGCAACAGCGCGCTGGCCGTTGTGGGAACGGCGGCGGTGCCGAGCTTTCTGACCCGTGCGGCGTTTGGGGCGGTCGATGCCGGAGCGCGCAACAAGCGCCTGGTAGTCATTTTCCAGCGTGGCGCCGCCGATGGATTGAACATCGTCGTGCCCCATGGCGAGCCGCAGTACTACGCGATGCGGCCGAGCATCAACATTCCGCGCAAAGCGGTGATCGATCTCGACGGCTTCTTCGGCCTGCATCCGTCAGTCGCGCCGTTTCAGCCGCTGTGGCAGCAGGGGCAACTCGCGATCGTGCATGCCGCGGGATCGCCCGACACGACGCGCTCCCACTTCGACGCGCAGGATTTCATGGAAACCGGAACTCCGGGCGTGAAGATCACCGAAGATGGATGGCTGAACCGGTCGCTGCGCAACTTGCCTGCGCAAAGTTCTCCATTTCGCGCGATCGCGCTGGGGCCGTCGCTGCCGCGCATTTTGAGCGGGGCCGAGCGTGCGGTGGCGATGAATAACATCAACGACTTTTCTGTGGGCGGGCGGAATCCGAAGCCCTCGCCCGCCGCGCTTGCGTTTGAGGCGATGTACGACCATTCCTCCGATAGCGTGCTGCATGGCACCGGCGAAGAAACTTTCGACGCGGTGAAAATGCTGAAGGCCGCCGACCCAGGAAAGTACACGGCCGCCGCGGGCGCCAACTATCCCAAGGGACGTTTCAGCGATGGCTTGCGGCAACTGGCGCAGCTGATCAAGGCCAATCTCGGAGTGCAGGTGGCGTTTGCTGACATTGGCGGATGGGATCATCACGTGAACGAAGGCGCGACCGAAGGCCAGCTTGCCAACGTGCTGACCGATTTTTCGCAGTCGCTGGCGGCGTTCTGGATCGACCTTGGCGATCTTTGGGAAGACACGGTCGTTATTACGATGTCGGAGTTCGGGCGGACGGCGCGCGAAAATGGCAACCGCGGCACCGATCATGGCCATGCCAACGTGATGTTCGTGTTGGGCGGCCCGGTGAAGGGCGGCAAGGTCTACGGCCGCTGGCCCGGGCTTGACCAGTCGCAACTCTACGAGGGCCGCGACCTTGCGCTGACCACGGATTTCCGCCAAGTGATTGGAGAGGCCGTCGCGCGCCACATGGGAAACAAGAATCTGGCGACGGTTTTCCCCGGGTTTGAGAATCAGCCGGGAAAATTCCTGCGCTTGCTTGGCTAAACCGCCGCAAGCAGGCGCATCTCGCGAGCGCGTTCAAGCCGAGATCTGTTGCGCCTCAATAGAAATGAGATAAAGCTGCGAAACTACACTTCGATCAGCACGTCGCCGTTTTCGATCTTCAGCGGATACACCGCTAGCTTGGCGCGCGCGTTGTGGGTGGCTTCGCCGGTTTTGGGATCGTAGGCCCACCCGTGCCAGGGGCATACCACTTTGCCGTTCTCGATCGTTCCTTCGCCGAGCGGGCCGCCTTGATGGAGGCACACGTTGTCCATGGCAGTGTAGGTCCCGTTCACGTTGGCGATGCAGATCGTCTTGTCGCCGCAGGGAAATTCTTTGGCGGTATCGGGTGCCGGGAGTTCGGATTGGGTGGTCAGCTTTGTGAAGTTGGACATGATCCTTGCTCTTGGTAAGAAGCCGAGCGTTGCTCGGCCGGACAGCCCCTTCGACTTCGCTCAGGGCAGGCGAGGGCGGCTGTCCCACATGTTTTGTTTTGCTGACAGCTGACCCCTGATAGCTGACAGCTATTTCGGCTGCAACGTTTGCGCGATCATCACCTGGCGCTTGAAGTTCTCGACCATGTTGGGGTCAAGGCGGACTTCGGTGGGCTTCCTGGCCAGCGTCATGGTATCGATCTTGTCTTGCAGTTTGAGCAGCGCGTAGAAAAGATTTTCGGGGCGGGGCGGGCATCCTGTGACGTAAACGTCGACTGGGACGATTTTATCGACGCCCTGCAGCACGGCGTAGGTATTGAACGGCCCGCCTACCGACGAGCACGCGCCCATGGAAATCACCCACTTCGGATCGGGCATCTGGTCGTAGATGCGCTTCACAACTGGCGCCATTTTCAGCGTGACGGTGCCGGCGACGATCATCAGATCGCTCTGGCGCGGGCTGGGACGGAAGACTTCCGACCCGAAGCGAGCGATATCGAACCGCGAGGTGGAAGAGGCGATCATTTCGATGGCGCAGCAGGCCAGACCAAACGTCATCGGCCAGACCGCCGACTTGCGCGCCCAGTTGAATACGTAATCAACCGTGCTGATCATGAAATTCTTTTCGAATTTATTCTGCAGCCAGCCCATGCTTGGACCCTCGCAAAACCCTACTCTGGCAGTCTAGGTAAGGCGGCCAAGAGTGTCAATCGCAGCCGGCAGGACCTTTGACGGCGCGATCTCTAGAGCGCTATCGTTGGCTCGTCGGGCATCCTTTTTGATCGATCTGGATTCTCTCTTCCGGGGAGGTCCCGTGCCTCGTTATCGAATCTTCGTCTCAATCCTCTTCCTTGCACTCGCCGCATGCATAACCTTAGCTTGTGGTAGTGGCAGCAACTCGGCACAGCGGACCATTCAGTCGATCACGCTGAGCCCGGCTTCCGCGAATGCTCGGGACTATCCGGGTGGCGCGGTTCAATTCGTGGCCACGGGCCATTACGCGACTCAGCCCTATACGGTTACGCCTCTGCAAACGCAGTGGGGCCCGCCCGCGGGTTTTCCCGGCAGCGGCGTCGTTGTGGACTCAAATGGGGTGGCGAAGTGCGTCGCATCGGGAACCTACTCGGTTGGGGCATGGGCGAACCTGCCGGCGCACGATGAGGTTCCGTGTGCCATCGGCCAGTTTGGGCAGCCCGTCTGTTATACGGTGGTGGGGACGGCGAAATTGACGTGCCCTTAGAGCCGCAGTGGCGACCATCTTTCCTTGAGTTCGCAATGCGTGGACGATCCTAACCACATCTGCGATTGCGTCCCGGAAAATCAAAATCCCCGCCCTGTCCCGCCAAACTGCGGCGGGACAAGGGACAGGGCACCCGCGCTTTGTGGTTTCCCCTGGCTCCGATAAAATAAGAAGTTCCGTGGAACCCTATGTCCTTAACCAAATCGCAAGCGCTGGAGATGTTCGAGTCGGATGATTTGATCGGCATTGGGATGGAGGCCGATGCGGTGCGCCGCAAGCTGCATCCCGAGGGCGTGGTCACCTACATCATCGACCGCAACATTAATTACACGAATTTCTGCACGGAGTATTGCACCTTCTGCGCGTTCTACCGGCCGTTGAAGGGCCCGGCGGCCAAGGAAGGCTACATTCTCGACTTCGACACGATTTACGAAAAGATCCGCGAGACCGTGGAACTGGGCGGCACGGGCGTATTGATGCAGGGCGGGCTGCATCCCGATTTGAAGATCGACTGGCACGAGAAGATGCTGCGCGGCATCAAGGAGCGTTTTCCGAAGGTGCATCTGCATTGCTATTCGGCGTCGGAGATTATTGCGATTGCGGAATACAGTGAGCTGTCGATTCGCGACACCATTCTGCGGCTGCGCGATGCGGGCCTCGATTCGATTCCCGGGGGCGGAGCGGAAGTGCTGGACGACGAAGTGCGCTACAAGATTGCGCGCCTGAAGTGCCTGACTGAAGACTGGCTCAACGTGCATCGCACGGCGCACCAGATTGGGATGCGAACCACCGCGACCATGATGTTCGGCGTGGGCGAGAAATACGAAAACCTGGTCAACCACTTTCAACGGCTTTACGAACTGCAGGAAGAGACGGGCGGGTTTACCGCATTCATTCCGTGGAGCTTTCAGCCGCAACATACTGCGCTCGGCGGGCGGCACTGGGACGAGGCCACCGCGGTCGACTATTTGAAGGTGCTGGCCATCTCGCGGATTTACCTTTCCAACTTCCTCAACGTGCAATCCAGTTGGGTGACGCAGGGGCTAAAAGTCTGCCAGATGGGGCTGCGTTTTGGCGGGAACGACGTAGGCTCGGTAATGCTCGAGGAGAACGTTGTGCGGGCTGCGGGCGTGACCAACTGCACCACCGAAGAAGAATTGCGGCGGATCATTCGCGACGCGGGGTTCCGTCCGGCGCAAAGGGATACGCTCTACCGGCAGTACTTCCTGAACTAAAAATAAACTGAATTAAATTAAGAAAAATTGGGTGCCCCATTTCTCGCGTTTTCTGCGAGAAGTGGGGGATTACTCGGATGAGCAAGGAACTGGGCATTGCCGCACCAAGCAGTCATCCGCCCACAACTGTTACCCTGAGCGGAGCGAAGGAACTGTGTACTCGCGGCCTCAAAGTACATAGATCTTTCGCTTCACTCAAGATAACAACTCCGTAGGCCGCAAGGCCACGCTCCGCGCGGACAGCCGGGGGCGGCTGTCCCCACACTGGTTAATGCGCTTCTTCTGGCACGATTTTCAGATCTAGCTTTTCGGTCCAGCGCAAGACGGTCAACGCCGAACTCACGCCGACGCGGACGTCGGTTAGCACGCGATGCAGATCGTCGACGCCGGCCACCGGATGGCCATCGAGCGCCAGAATGATATCCCCTTCTCGCAGGCCGGCGCGCTTGGCGGGGCTGTTCTCCTCCACTCCCAGTACGATCACGCCCATCTCTTTCGGGAGATCGTAGAAGCGTACGACACGGCGATGTACAGGCACTGTCTGCGCGGAGACGCCAATGTAGCTGCGGCGGATGCGCCCATCGCGTAGCAGGCGGCTGGCTACGAACTTCGCGGTGTTGATGCCGATGGCGAAGCAGATGCCTTGCGCGGGCAGGATGGTCGCCGTGTTCACGCCGACAACGCGGCCGGCGGAATCGACCAGCGGGCCTCCGGAATTGCCGGGGTTCAGCGAAGCGTCGGTCTGAATCACGTCGTCGATCAGGCGGCCGGAGTACGAACGCAACGATCGTCCCAGCGCGCTGACTACGCCGGCCGTGACTGTCGACTGAAATCCGTAGGGCGCGCCGATCGCGATCACGATCTGGCCCACGCGCAGCCGCTGCGAATCGCCCAGCGCCGCGGCGGTTAGACCGGGTTCGTTCACGCGGATCACGGCCAGGTCGCTGGCGGGATCGTCGCCGATGACAGTAGCGGGCATGCGGCGACTATCGGTCAGCGTCACCAGAATGCGCACTGCATCGTGCACGACGTGGCTGTTGGTGAGAATCAGGCCGTCGGGTGTGAAGACAAATCCCGAGCCTCCGCCGCGCCGTTCGCGGGATTCGCCTGAGCGGGTGCGGCCTGCGCTCTGATGTACTTCAATATTTACGACAGATGGGCTCATGCGCTCGACCGCGCTGGTTACGGCCGTGGAATAGGCGTCGAGCAGGGAATCATCGGAAGCGGGCAGCTCGGCGCCGCGCACCTTCGGTTCCAGGGCGGGTTCCGGGTCCGACCATTCCGAGACGCTGGCAAAATCCCCCGCAGAATTATTGAGCGCCGCGGGACGGGCGCTGACTTCAGGAAATTTACTTCCCACTTCTTCCAGATTCATGCTGGATAGATGAGGGTCGATCTACGAAGGATTCAGGTGCTGACAGAAGCGCAAGTGCCCTGGCCGGCAGAGCAGAGCAGGAAGGAGAGCGAAGCGAGGCTTCCCGCGGAGTCGAAGCATCCCTGGTAGAACCTGCCGTGAAGCGAGAACTCCAGACACCCGCCAGAGCCAACTCGCCTTTCCACAGCCCCTGCATGTTCAATAGACCTTGACTTCAACCGCCCGAACGATTGATTCTGATAACACCGCAAAACCTATGACCATGGCGCCGCAACCCGGCCGTAAGTCCTTTGCCCCCAAGATTTTGCCCTTAACCTATAGCAGCTCTAAGATCTTTTTTCGATTTTCCGCTAAGTCCATGATTGCAATAGACCGGGGGGGAGGGGGGGGACCCACCCCGTCGACCAAATTGCGATTTCGGAGCGCGAGGATTTTTATCGCGGCGATTGCTGCCGCGATTCTTTCGTTCACAGGCTTCCTCTCTGCCCAGGCGCAGCGCGGTACGCTGGTTCACGAAGAATCCATCCGCATCTCTCCTAGCGGCGACGCCGCCAAACTTGGCGAAGCTGGGCGCGGGCACGAACTCGTGATCATCGAGTCGGGCCACGACTGGACTCACGTGGAAGCGATCCTGAAAGAGCCTAGCAAAGATGCCGACGAAGATGATCCCGAGTCGGAAGGCAAGGCGATCACCGGATGGGTTTCGAGCAAAGCCCTGGTCAACCAGGGCACGCCCAACGGCGACAGGATTGTTTTTGGCGAGGCTGCCGACTCGGAAGACCAGGCGAGCCGCCGGCGCGGTCGCCGGGATGCGGCACAGGATGCCATGCGGCTCTATTACCGCGTCTACGATTTGTTTCCCACTTCTCCGCTGGCGGCCGAGGGCTTGTACCGGGCCGCCGATATTCGCTGGCAGATGGATCGAGCCGACGTGCTGACCCGGCCCTCGGCCCGCGAGCGCGATGCCTACATGCGTGGCCAGATTAACGAAGAATGGATGAGGCTGGTCATGAAGAAATTTCCGGGCACGAAGTGGGCCGACCTGTCCGCCTTTCACTTGATCGAAAACAAACTTTGCGGCGATTGGCAGAGCGCCTCGAAGTGTCCCGACAAAGAAGCCGACATGTACGAGAAGTACGCCAAAGAGCACGAGCAGTCTCCGGCCGCCCCGGAGGCGCTGTACGACGCGGCCTGGCGTCGCTCCGCGCTGATCGAGATCTACAAGACGGAAGCCAACCAGAAAAAATCCGAAGAATCGAAGAATCGCGCCCTAGCGCTGGCGCAGAAAATCTTGTCGCAGTACGCGCAAAGCGATTGGCCCACGCGCGCGCAGATGCTGATTTTTTATGTTCAACAGGGCATTCCCACCTACGGCAACGCCGGCGATTAACGTTCAACCACAGTGCCTGGAACGTAACCTCGTCATCTACGTTTTCTGCGATACTGTTCCGTTGCATTTTTTTTTGCGGAGGAAGATTGAACGATTATCTTTTGTCCCTGATCCTTGGCATTGTCGAAGGCGTCACCGAATATCTACCAGTTAGTTCGACCGCGCACTTGCGGCTCTCCGAATTGTTGCTGCACATCAGCCTGTCCGACGGTTATTGGAAGATGTATTCCATCGTCATTCAACTGGGCGCGATCCTGTGCCTTCCGGTTTATTTCTGGGGACGCATCCGGCGCTTTCTCTCGACGTTTCCGGGCGGCGAGAGCGGACGGCGCACCGCCTTGACGCATCCTCTTGGCCTGACCGCAGTTGCGTTCGTGGTCACGGCGATTCCGTCTTTCCTGCTCACCAAAGTGATTGGCAAGCACTTGGAAAACATCGTGATCATGGGATGGTCGCTGCTGATTGGCGGCATCGTGATGTGGGTGATCGATGCAATGAATGCGAAGTCGGAAGCCGCCGGTCCGGGCGCGCCGGGAAGCCGCATCCACACCTGGAAGATGGAGGATATGAGCCTGGGGCAGGCGGTGTGGATCGGATTCTGCCAGATATTTTCGGCGGTTTTTCCAGGAACGTCGCGCTCCATGTCGACCATCGGCGGAGGCCAGATTGTCGGAATGTCGCGAGCGGCCGCGCTTGAATTCTCCTTCTTCGTTTCCATGCCGACCATGGCTGCGGCCACGATTTACACGCTGCTCAAGTCCCTTAGCGGCAAAGGCCAGAATCCCATTGGCGTGTCGCAGATCAACGCGCATGGATGGATCGTGCTCGCCATCGGATTCGTCGTCTCATTCCTCGTCGCATACGCTTCGGTCGCCTGGTTCATGGCGTATGTGCGCAGGCGCGGTTTCGCTCCGTTTGCGGTGTACAGAATCATTGTGGGAGCGTTCGTGCTGGTGTACGCCGCCAGGCTCGTTTAGAGATGTAGCTCGAAACGTCTCGTTCCGGTGTCGGCGGAAATGCTTATGGATAGAAGACGTTGCGAGCAACGCTGCGCAGCAAGGTTTCCACGGGATACCAGGTGAATACTGCCTTGAATTTCTTGCGTTGTCGGAACGCCCGCTTCTTGACATAATGTAAGGGCTCTGGCCGATGATGGCACTGAAGATGTCGTGTCTTCGGTGGATCAATCTGCCCTACATGGATTATCTGGCAAGCATTTTCATTCCCACCGGGAACCGTCGGCTCAACGAGCTGATTGGGTTCCTGATGTGCGTCTCCGCGCTCCTTCTTTTCCTCGCGCTGGTTTCGTATTCTCCGCTTGACCCATCGTGGAATAGCGCGTCGGTGCTGACCGGTTCGCATGCGGCGCGGAACTGGATTGGCGTGGTCGGCGCATTTGCCGCCGACATGATGCTGCAATTCTTCGGCATCGGCGCATTTCTCTTAGTTATTTTTCCGGTGATGCTGGGAGTGCGCTGGTTTCGCTCCATGAAGGTGCAGTCGCCGCTGGCCAAGAGCCTGGGCGGAATCTGGCTAGTGATGTTCGTCCCCGCAATGCTGGCGCTGCTTCCCGGGCAACTGCGCTGGATGGGCGTCATCCCAATCGAAGGATTGCTGGGGCGCGTGATCGGCGATGTGCTGATTCATTATCTGAATGTGGTTGGCGCTTACATCGTGTGCGCGACCGTGCTTGCGGTTGCCTTGTATCTCTCGACGGCATTTTCTTTTGCCGCGATTCGGCTCTGGGCTCCGACGCATTTCTCGTTCGTCACCGCATTGTGGAACCGCTATCAAGATTGGCGGCAAGAGCGCACCAAAAAACGCCAGCAGAAAGAACTGGAACAGCGCCGCATCGCGAAGCCGGTAGTGAAGACGCAGCTGATCCCATCGCGGCCCGCTCAGCAAGCTCCGGCCGTTGCCGAGCCGCGCCGGACCGGGATCGAGCGCATGATGGCGGAAGAGGAATTGCCGCCTGCGAAAGCGACGGGCGGAATTCTTCCTGAACCTCTGGCGATGGTGAGCGCCTCGGAAACAGCCGCCGATCCTGAAGTTACCGAGCGGGCGGACAGCAGCCGCAAAGCGAAAACGACGATGCCGAAGATCGCTGCAGGCGGATACAAACTGCCTTCCAGCAGCCTGCTGCAGCGTCCCGACGAACAGCAGGCCGTCGACGCCGACGAACTCAAACTGCTGGCGCAGGTGCTCACCGAAAAATACGCCGAGTTCGAGATTCACGGGCAGATCACGCAAATTAATCCCGGCCCCGTTGTCACCACGTTCGAGTTCAAGCCTGAGGCGGGTATCAAGTACAGCCGCATCACCAATCTCTGTGATGATCTTTGCCTTGCGTTAAAAGCGGAGAGCATCCTCATCGAGCGTATGGCGGGCAAGAGCACGGTCGGTATCCAGGTGCCGAACCGGCAGCGCGAAATTATCTGGCTGCGCGAAAACATCGAGTCGCAGGAGTTCATGGGATCGAAGTCGAAGATGACGATCGCCATGGGCAAAGACATCAACGGGCGGATCGTGACGGCCGATCTCGCGGGCATGCCGCACCTGCTGATTGCCGGTTCTACGGGCGCGGGCAAGAGCGTCGCCATCAACGCGATGATCATGTCGATTTTGTATAAGGCCACGCCCGACCAGGTGCGCCTGATTCTCGTCGATCCTAAGCGGTTGGAGCTGGGCAATTATGAAGGCGTGCCGCATCTTTATACGCCGATCATCACCGAGCCGAAACTGGCGGCTAATGCGCTGCGCAACGCGGTGCGCGAAATGGAGCGCCGGTTGAAACTGCTGGCGGCCAAGGGCGTGCGCAACATCGACCAGTACAACAAGCTGTTCGATCAGAACGGCACGCCAAGCCTGTTCGACGAAGAGGGCGATGAGAAGCCGATTCCCTACATCGTGATCATCATTGACGAGTTGGCCGACCTGATGATGCTCGATTCGCACAACGTGGAAGAATCGATCACGCGCCTGGCGCAGATGGCGCGCGCGGTGGGCATCCACTTGGTGCTGGCGACGCAACGGCCTTCGGTCGACGTGATTACGGGGTTGATCAAAGCGAATTTTCCGGCTCGTGTATCGTTTCGCGTCGCGACCAAGGTTGACTCGCGCACTATTCTCGACGCCAACGGCGCCGAGGCTCTGCTGGGCAAGGGCGACATGCTTTACCTGCCATCGGGTTCGGCGCGCGTGCACCGGTTGCACGCGCCCTTCGTCACGGAAAAAGAAATTGCCGCCGTCGTCGAGTTCTGGAAATCGCAAGGCCTGGCCGAATATCAGCAGCAGTTCCTGGAAGCGCCGAAGGGCGAGCGCGAGGCGGGCCAGGAAGGCAATGGCGGCGAGGCGGGCGCGGATGGCGAGAGCGAAGACGATCCCATGTACGGCGACGCGGTGAAATTGGTGGTGGAATTCGGCAAGGCCTCGACTTCGTTGCTGCAGCGGCGCTTACGCATCGGCTACGGGCGCGCCGCGCATCTTATCGATCTGATGGAGCAGGACGGAATCGTCGGCGCCGCGGACGGCCCCAAGCCGCGCGAAGTGCTGAAGCGCCCCGATTGGATTTCAGAGATCGAAGAGACCGCGCGATAATTCTCAACGATGAAATTAAAAAGGAAAGGCGGCCCAAAAAGGCCGCCCTGTTTTGTTTTATACAACTACTTAGTAACGGAACACGACGCCCATCAGCATGCGAACGTTCTTGCTGCTGCTCACGCCGTTATTGTGCATCCACATCCAGTCTGCTCCCCCGCGGAACGCCATGTACTTGTTGAAGTTGAAGTCAACTCCACCGCCGCTCAACAGAGCAAAGCCATTGCCCGTCGCGCTGGCTCCGGCGAACGAAGCGGAAGCATGATCTCCACCAAGCAGGACATGCACGAAAGGCGTGTAATTCCGATTCGCACGCAGCGACAACTGCGGCCCGAAGGTGTAGGTGTAATTGTGAACGCTGACCCCGCTCTGGGTGGTGAAGGACGATCCCAGATCAGCGGTGATCCCGAAGTAGTTGTTGAAGTTTCCATTCAACGCGAAGTCAAAGCCGTTCGCATTGACGCCGCCCTCCAGATGGCTGTATTGATAGCCACCGAAGAACTCTCCTTTTGGGTAGTCGGCCTCGGCTGCCATCGCCGCCAGCGAGCAAAGACCTAAAAGAATTCCGATAGCAAGAACTTTTCGCACGTTTCCTCCTCAGAGTGAGTGTGATTTTTTCCTTCCGGCTCACACGAATCCGGCTGGGCCGAAATCGGGCGGCTCCGTTCTTAGCGGAAAGGAATCGTTCCGGATCATTGAAACGTACTGAGGAGTGCCTAGCAAGTAACCCACAGCATTGTCCCTTAGTAACCGGGAGGTTACGGGAGAACAGGGCTCACAACGCGCTGTTTTGAGATTGTCACCCTGGGCAAAGCGAAGGACTTATGTAGTGGGACCGCGGCAGCGCTCAAGCCCCGATCCAATCCAGCACCCGCCCCTTTATGACGCGAAACCATTCTGGCAGCCAGCTTTTGTAACGCAGCAGCACAGTCGCGTGAATGCTTTTCGGCGTTTTAGGGGCGGACTTATTGCTGAAGACGAGGTAATAAATCCCGGCACCCGCAGGAACGTCTGCCTGCACGGTGCCTGCAGTGACTCGACCACTTTCGTAAACGGAACTGGTGGCGTATCCGTTTTGCCAGACGGTAAAGGCGGGCTCTGACAGGACGTAAACCTCAATGTTGTTGTCGATGTCTTGTTTGTTGGCTTTCGTGTTATTCCGGTGGCCCGCTGCGTTCGCGCTATCAGCAACCGACGTGAACTGTCCGACTACCGCCACGTGCATCGAGCCTTCGGGTAGAGCGAATTTGTAATAGCGAAAGGTACGCGGGCCGATGGAAAAGGATGCATCGAGAATGACGCGATCATGCTTCCATCCGACAAACTCCTGCACCTGCTGCGCTGCAGGACTGTCACTGAGTCCGGCCCACAGAATGAATGCGGCCAGCACAGCCAACAGAATGCCCACAATCATTGGGCGGGTAGGCTTTGGCTTGCGAGCCTCTGGCGGCAGAGATTGTCTTGGCGCCGGGGCCGGTGATTTCGCAGGAAGGCTTACGGGCTTACCGCATTTCAGGCAGTAGTGCGCGTCGTCAGGCAGGGTCGAGCCGCACTGGGCGCATCCCAGGAGAACTTTGGCCACCGGTGGAGTGGTACTATTTGTAGGCATACTCACAGCTCTTCACGCTTCCGCCGGAAGCGCGAACCTTCCTGCAAATTTGGCACATTCTGCGGGGAAGGGGCCCCAGTTTCTGACAGCAGAAATGCCAGCAGATATTAGCATAGGTTCGCGCGAATCGAAATGTGCTCGCGCCTTACCGCGGCTGTTCCGTGCGCAATCCGCGGAGGGCAAGCACGCTGAGCGCCATTACCGCGAGGATCATGGCTCCCCAGAGAATCGAGGTGTGGCGCTCGGACCATGGGCGGTCGTCGGGACGGCCCGTGTATTGCGGATTGTGGCCACCAGGGCTCAGTTGCGCTTCGGTGGGGGACGGGTCTAAATGAAAAAAGTGGGCGTAATCGTAAACTGGCGCCGAAAGTTTGTCATCGCCGTAATACAAACGCAGTGCGGACTTGCCCTGCGGATCAAAGTAGACGCGGCGTTCGAGCGATAGCGGCTCAACGGCAAGAATGTTGAGCGCTGGATTGTCGCCGTTGTTGATGGTGAAGAGCAAGTGTCCGCTGCCGGCGCTGTTCACGTCTAGGAGGTTGAAGGAATTCACCGTCACTGCCGATTCTTCGTGCGTGACCAGCGTGCCGGCGCGATTCACGCGCACGCGGGTGATCTCCCCGCTGGCGATCTGTATGCCCTGGGCGTCTTCCACGCTGACGGTGCGACGGAAGTTGACTTGAGCGGGCTCTACTCGAAACAAAATTCGATTGATCGGAACCTTCGGCGGGATCTCGCAAGCTATTTCGGTAGTGCGCTGATTCGTTTGTGGAGCGCCGCACGATCCGGCGTTGGTCCAGGAAGCCTGCTGTTCGCGCAGATTGGCGATGCTCGCGTCTTTTACCTGCTGCGGAAGAATTCCACCAGACAAGCGGATGTGAAGATAACGGAAACTGGAGGGAGGCAGCTTCAGTTGCGAGTTCGAGCCCAGTTGCTCTTTGGTGAAATCGTAAAGCGTGGTGGGGGTGAGTTCGACCTCGGCAGCTTTTCCTGGCTCGCTTCCGCCTGAGACCGACGCAGTGGCCACGAAGTCGTGGGCATCGAGACGCAAGCGAATGCGATCGTATTCGGCGAGGCCTTGCGTATCGAGATCGAACTCGGTGTGGCCGGAAACGCTGCCGAGATTGAGGATCTTCGCGTCGACCTCTTCGGATGAGGTCCCGGCACGCTGCTCTGAAAGCTGGTACTGGACGGGCGATTCGCCGTCATACAAGCGCAGGTCGCCAAGATCCGGACGGGAGTGAGCCCAAAGTTCCGCATCAACAATGAAGAAATTCTGCCGGTCGGACTGGGCGATGCGGACCTCGCGCACGTTGGTGAAGTAGGGAAGGGCAGGCTGGGGCGGCGCGTCAGCAACGAGAAACAGGAGCAAACACGATGCGGAGAGCCTCATACGGAGGTCCCTTCAGTTTTTTGTTGCGAGCGGCTGCGCGCGGAAAGCTGCAGCCAATCGCGCTGGTAGACGAACGAAATGGCCAGCAGCAGCGCCCCGAGTACGATGAAGCTGACGATGCGGTAGCCGCGGTCGAGTTGTGAGACGTCGTAGACGAAGACCTTGACGGTCGTGGCGGCGATGAGAATGAGAGCCTGCCAGCGCACGAAACTGCTGCGCCTCAGAAATCCGACAATCATCAGCATCGCGCCATAGGCCATCCACAGCGCGGAAAAGGTAAAGTCGCGCTCAATCTCAATGCGGCGAAAATCGCTGGAATAGTTCGCAGGAGTCGAAAGCCTGCGTTCAAAGGGGTGAAGGCCTGCCATTTGGCGGGTGAAGAAATCGGCGACTTCGCGGCTGAGAGCGATCAGGGCGAGGGCGTTGAGGGCAACCACCGCGAATGCGCCTACCGCTCGCGCGGTGTCATCCTCGCGCTTCGAAGCGTACCAGGCCACCGCGCCCAACACCGCAACCGCGACGGCGTAAGTGGCCATCCGCAGGTTGAAGATGAGTTGCGTGGTGTAGAAGTTGTCGATGGCCAAGAGGCGGACGACGCCCAGAACCAGCGCGCCGAGCGCGAATACATTCAGAAAATCGGATTGAATGCGATTGGCCACCCAAAGCAGCACGCCCGCTTCGACAAACCAGCCAATGGTGATCCAATGCGCATCGAGACGAATGGGGATAGAGACGGTGATGAATCCGATAGCCAGCGCGAGATGAAGAAAGTGCAATCGCTCCGAGGCGCCGCGAGCTTTTGCGCGCGAGTGAACCCGGCGGCTCAGCAGGATATAAATCGCCGCCAAAGCGAGCGCAAACCACGCCATGTAGGTGTGGTCGACTTCATCGATCATGGCGTAGGCCTGCAGGAAATAGATGCCGGCATTCACGAATGCGAGAACGGCGGGAATGGAAGCCAGGAGCGGGAACTCGCCTTCGGGTTGCAGCGTGATCAGCGGCGCAATTGCGAAAATTGCGAAGAATAGCGTGGCGAAGGCGAGCGTAAGATTGAGTTCGCTGCGGTGGTAGAAGCGGAAATACCATCCCCAATAAAGCAAGAGCGTGCCCGCATAACTCATGACGAGTAGGCGCCGCCAAGGCTTGAACGTCACCAGAGCGAGCGTGGCGAGATCGAGAATTGCAACGTAGGAGAACAGAGCGATCTCGCGGTTCTGCCCGGTCGAGAGAAGAAGCGGCGTACTGAAGCCTCCGGCAAGCGCGAAGGCAGCGAGGATTTGCGCGTCCTGCGCCAGCGCCATGGCGGCAGTGGCGGCAGTGAGGGCCAGCATCATGACGAAGGCGACGCCGCTCGGAATCAGGCCGTAGACCTGGAAGGCAGCCCACAGCGAGAGGTACATCGCGCCGATGCCTACAGCTTTGAGCGAATACGAGAAAGCTTTGTAGCCTTTGCTGCGAAATCGCTCGCTCCATACGACCATCGCGATGCCGGCGAGCAAGCCGATGGTGACGCGCCCGGCAGGGCCGATCCAGTTATTGTCGAAGGCAAATTTAAGGAAATAGGAAACGCCGATCAGCAGCGCCGCGATGCCGATGCGGTTCAGCCAGTGCGAACCGATGCGCGATTCGAGATCGAAGTCGGATTGCGCGTGCGGGGCATACGGCGCACGAGGCGGAACGGAGGGTGGCGCAACTACATAGGCTGCGCGCGGCGGAGGTGTGGGAGACAGAGTGACTGGCGGCCGAGGTAGGCTGGAAGCCGCGTCCGGCAAGGTTTCTGGGGGTTTAACGGCTTGCGGCACTCCAGTCGGCGCATGCCCCGGTTCGACCACCGTCGCATCCATCTGCAGCCGGCGCTCGATGCGATAGACCCGAGCCGTGAGGTCGGCAAGTATCTGCCGGATGACTTGCAGATCGCTGTTAGACGTATCCATGTGGAGAGCTACGCATTATCGGCGAAACCGATCAGGCTTGCACGCTATTTTTGGGAAGCTAGTTTTAACTTCACTCGGGATTGCGCAAGTCCTTGAGTAGGGGCGGATCGGGAGGCTCAACGTTCTGCTTCTGTTCACACTTTCGGTATTCAGCGCCTCCCAGGCACCAGGTAGTCGAGGACCACGCGCCAGGCTCGCCCTTATCGTTTTCCGCCTCCTCTTCGAACTGCGTAACTTTCGACCAATCGTCGTTGAGGGAGAAATCCTCGGATTGGCCGTCAGTGTCGATGATTCCGCTCAGGTTCAGCGCCTCAGAAAGCTTGAGATTCTTGTCCACAGCGAAGATGCGCATGTCCACACGTGGACATGCGCCGCACTGTCCCATCGAGTTGATTCCGTACGACCGTGGTCCGGATTTGATCAGCAGTGTGCCGTCGGATATCCGTTTGGCATCGAATCCATCTTCCCCAACGGTTTCTCCCAGACGTTTGGTGGTGCCACCTTTGCGATACGTCAGGCCCGGACCGCAAACCCATTCTCCGGTGTCGATGCCGTGCCAGAAGTTATGGATGCGCCGGACAACCGGCGACAAGCCATCGGGACCATCGTCGCCTCCGTGGGATTCATTGACCAGCTCGAAAGCATCCGACTGCCAGCCCGTCGATTCGCTGGCGTGTGGAATGAACCAGCCGGGATGGTCTTCACGATGCTTATCGGTGCCAGTCAAGGCGATGTCGCAAGGCGTCATTTGGAAGGGGCGGACGGGATCGAGGCGAATCCAGTTGAATGTTTCCGGCTTGCCATAAACCCGAAGCGGCGCAGAAGTGGAGAACGGTCCCATCTTCTTCCCCGGAGGCGCGGGACTGAATACGTCGACCATCAGCCGCAGATCGCGCAACTCCAACGTGGGCAGCGGCGGGAACGAAAGATAGGGTATCTCGATCTGAAACGTATAGCCCGGTCGGCCATTACTCGCCCACCTACGGCCCACCCACAGCTGAATCTTGCCCTGGGGCTTGAGCATGGATGGCACTTCTTCGGCATATTGGGGCTGGTCGCTGGCGAAGTCGCGCGTAATGGTTTCAAATGCCGGTGAGGCATAAGACTCCACCGAGTAGTAATCTGTGAGCAGCCACTGCCGGACGAAAAGGCGCTTGAACACTGGCCGATATCGTTGCTGGGTAGCAACCCATTCGCGACACTTTCTTTGCCGCGCTTCGAGTGAAGCGGGTGCTCCCGGCGGCGCCTCCTTTCCAAAATCTACGCAGGGGTCCTGTACCTTGGGAGACTCATTTCGGTTGGACTGATTGTCCCAGCCGATCACCGGCATCGCAACATTGGTGGCCGCCGTGAGCCAGACTTCGATGTGGTCCTTGGAGAGTATCCAGTTCTGATTCCTGGGAAAGTCGGGAGAGTCGCCGTCCACCTCGCCGGCGATTAACAAGTAATAGCCCCCATTGCGGATCCAGAGATGGCCGTTCCGCGCACCCTCACCGTGAGGAATGAGGGTGATATCGGGAGGCATGCCCTTAAAATCGGCAATGGAGCCTTGGAGGCCAGAAGACTGCATCTGCGGCACGGAGATAGGTTTGTCCTGTGCGAACAGACTGCAGCCCCCCAGCGTCAGCAGAATTGTGCAGATATAGCGCATCTTTCGGCACAGAGTAGCAGAAGCCCAGACGCAAAGGCAGTATCGGTGGTAACACCCGGGAGAAGCCTACGCGGGCTTCGCTGCGCTTCCGACCAGCCCCAGTTCCTTTGCGATCGGCTTCATGGCTTCAATGCAGAACGCAATGTGCTCGTCCAAGTCAACGCCCAAGGCCGACGCGCCGAGGATAATGTCGTCGCGATTTACTTTGCGGGCGAATGCCTTGTCTTTCATTCTCTTTCGCACCGACTTGGCGTCGACTTCGGCGAGCGACTTGCCGGGCTTGATCAACGCCACCGCGGTGATAAATCCGGCCAGTTCGTCGCAGGCGAAGAGAGCTTTTTCCATGGGCGTGTCACGCGTGACGCCGGTGTATTCGGCATGCGACATAATCGCGCGGGTGATTTCTTCCGGATATCCCCGCTCCTTGAGAATCGCGTTGCCCTTGTAAGGATGATCTTCGAGGCTGGGCCAGCGCTCGTAATCGAAGTCGTGAATCAGGCCTACGACGCCCCACAGATTTTCATCTTCGCCCAATCCATTGCCAAACTTGCGGGCGCAGGCGCGCATGCAAGCTTCGACGGCGAGCGCATGCTTGCGCAAACTTTCCGATTGGGTGAACTCAGTTAGTAAACACCACGCGGACTCGCGATCAATCATGGTCTTTGCCTGTTTTCTCCGGGTATTTGACGTGTTGTTTTTGTTTTCACCCGCAAATTTCGCGGGCTCATAGCATTTTAACCTTGACTTCCACAGGGCTGATGCCGCAGATTGAGCCTGCAGTCGGAACTTCTCCCCCAATAGTTCCTAGCAGTTAGGCTGCGAGGAGTAGCCCGCTCTGGCACTCCCACAACCCGATGGCCACGACTCTTGCCCCGGTAGACTCACGGGAAGTCGTACGATGCGATCACTGCCTGCTGGTCCAGTTCCGTACATCCAACAATAATTGCCGACGCTGCCATGCGTCGCTGGACGAGGAACCTGAGCCTGAACCCATCATGGTGGCGCCGGCATTGATGATGCCTGTGCCCGGCACCGGTCGCGGACATTTGAATTTGGCGACCTCCATCCGCTCCCTGCGCCTGCGCAACGGGCTTAGCCAGCGCCAGCTTGCGGGGCGCATGGCCGTGCCGCGCACCTACGTTTCCAAAATCGAAAACGAGAAAGCCACGCCTACGCTGTCTTCCCTGGAACGGCTGGCGCGCGCACTGGAGGTCACTGTGCCCGATCTGCTCAGCGGCGGCGAACGCAGCCGCCAGGAAGAAGTCAGCGAATTGATGAAAGATCAATTCATCGCGGAACTCTTGCCCTTCGTTTCGCAACTAAATGGAATGCAGATGTCGAGCATCCTCACCCAGGTGAGGGACTTGACCGTGCGTCCGCGGCGAAGCGCCTAAGTCAAGTTTCGGGCGAGCGTGCCGATGAATTCGGGCGCCGGTCAGAAAGATGTAGCAAGCTATATCTCTACGAAGGGCGTCAACTACGATTTTTATCCGGGCAACCAGCCAACACTAGAGCCGGGACCGATTCTGGTCCCGGCTTTTTTATCTTATCGATTCAACGATTGCGCGGACGGCCGAAGCTCCGCTCGCAGGTCTTCCAGCATTTTGGGCTCGATGTTTCCGCCCGAAATGATCGCGACGTTGATCCTCGTTTTCGGTAACTGGTCGGCACGGAAGAGGAATCCCGCAGTCGCGACCGCGCCGCTGGGCTCGGCCACCGTGTCGGGATTCGCGGCGAGCAGTCGCAGCGCCTGCTCGATTTCCTCTTCGCTGACGGTGACGATGGCATCCACAAAACACTGCATGTGGTCGAAGTTGATCGCGCCGACACTCTGGGTGCGCAGTCCGTCGGCCATGGTGCGCGAAACTTCTTCGGCAGGGAGTTGAACAACCTTGCCTGCCTTCAGGCTGGACTGGGCGTCAGCCGCGAGTTCTGGCTCAACGCCAATCACATGAATCTCAGGTCTGGTTAGCTTGATCGCCGCAGCGACGCCGCTGATGAGGCCGCCGCCGCCGACTGGCGCGAAGACTGCCTCGACCTCCGGCAAGTCTTCTAAAATCTCCAGCCCAATCGTGCCTTGGCCGGCGATGATTTTTTCATCGTTATACGGAGGCACGATGATGTAGCCGTGCTCAGCAGCGAGTTCTTCAGCCTTCAGTTGGCGTTCACTGCTGCCGGGACCGACCAGCACGATCTCGGCGCCCAGGGCCGCTGTGGCCTCGCGCTTGATGGCGGGAGCGTTGTTGGGCATCACGATGACCGCCTTCACTTTCAGCGCACGGGCAGCATAGGCGACGCCCTGCGCGTGATTGCCGCTCGAGTAGGAGATGACTCCGCGCTTGCGTTCACCCTCGGACAGAGAAGCGATTTTGTTGTAGGCTCCGCGAAGTTTGAAGGCGCCGATGGGTTGCTGGTTTTCAGGTTTGAGGAAGAGCCGGGCTTCGCCCGACCGGAGAGCAGATGGCGGCTGTCCCCACATAGTCAAGGGAAATTCAATCAGGCTGGTGCGGATAGTTACGCCTTGGAGTCTGGACCGGGCTTCCTGGATATCTGAAAGGCTGACCATGTGCATGGACCTTCAATATATCGAATGTCTGGGTGGGAGGATTCGCATTGTTTGCCTCGTGTCGCCGAGCTTATACCCGGCGGCTAGCAGCGTCGTTCCGCGCATCAAGAGCTTGACATCATGATGCTAAAACCGATAGCATCATGATGTATGAGGACTACCCTTACTCTCGATGACGACGTAGCCAAAATGCTCGAAAAAGAAGTGCGGCGCACCGGGGAATCATTCAAACAAGTAGTGAATGAGACCCTGCGGCTGGGACTGGTTGCTTCGAAGCAGCCGCGACGAAAGCCATTCGTTGTCAAACCCTGGAACATGAGCCCGCCTCCGGGACAAAGCTTCGATAACGTTGAAGAGTTGCTGGATTATCTGGAAGGACCGGAACGGCGGTGATCGTTCTCGATGTAAATATTCTCCTTTATGCCTATGGTACAGCGTCGCCCCGCCATCACGAGGCGCGTTCCTGGCTAGAAAAAGTCCTTTCCGAGAGCGAAATAATCGGCTTTCCGTGGCAGACTCTGGCTGCATTTGTTCGAGTGGTGACGAATTCGCGGATTCCCGGATTTCGCCGGTCCTCGGAAGATGCGGCCCGCGTCGTGGATCAGTGGTTGCAACAGCCGAACGTGCGAGTGTTAGTCCCCGGCGATCGACACTGGCCGCTGTTTCGACAGATGATTATCGAGGGTCAAGCTTCAGGACCGCTGGTGAGTGATGCGGAACTTGCCGCTCTTACCATCGAGTATGGCGGCGTGCTCTACACCGCCGACCGCGATTTCGCGCGCTTTCCCGGATTGCGGTGGGTCAATCCGCTGGAAGGATAGCTTTTGCCCGACGGACGAATGCGTCCGTCGCCACGCGAGCTGACTAAATTTCCAAGATTACCGGCATGATCAGCGGGCGCTTTTGGGTCTGCTTGGAGATGTAGCGCTTCAGGTCGGCGCGGATTTTTTCTTTGATCACGCCATAGTCGGCTTTCTCTTCTTCGCTGGAGTGAGCCAGAGTGTCTTCGACCATGCGCCGTGCGCCGTCCATGAAGCCATTTTCGCCGACGTTGAAGCCGCGCGTCACAATTTCTGGCGCAGTTTCCACGCGGCCGGTCAGCTTGTTGATGGCGATGATGGGTAGGACGATGCCGTCTTCGCTAAGATGGCGGCGGTCTTTGATAATCAAATCCTCAACCACATCGGTTCGCGAGCCCGAGTCGATGCAGACGCGGCCCACGTTGACGCGTCCGGATTTGCGCGCGCCGAGTTCGTCAAACTCCAGAATGTCTCCACTTTCGATCAACATCACTTTACCCACGGAACCGTGCATGGCGCCGGCCATTTCCGCGTGCAACTTCAACTGGCGGTACTCGCCGTGAATGGGAGTGAAGTAACGCGGCTTGACCAGGTTGATGATGAGTTTGAGTTCTTCCTGGCTGGCATGGCCGCTGACGTGGACCGGAGGCGAGCTTCCATCTTCGTAAATGACGTGGGCTTCGCGGCGGAAGAGGTGATCGATCATCCGGTAAATCGTTTTTTCGTTGCCGGGAATGATGCGCGAAGAGAGAACGACCGTGTCTCCCTTTTCGATTTTGGCGTGCTTGTGATTGTCGACCGCGGCGCGCGACAACGCCGACATGGGCTCGCCCTGCGTGCCGCTGATCAGAACGCAGACTTTTTCCGGAGGGAAATTCTTCATCTCGCCGGGATTGATGACCAAGCCGTCGGGAATTTCAATGTAGCCGAGATCTTCTGCGATTTCGGCGGAGTTGTTCATGGAGCGTCCCAGGAAGGCGACTTTCCGACCGTGCTGGTGGGCGAGTTCGACCGCGAGATTGATGCGGTGGATGGAGGAAGAAAAACAGGAGATGAACAGACGGCGCTTGGTGTGGGCGAAGACTTCGTCGAACTTGCGGCGCACGGCGCGCTCACTGGGCGTGTATCCCTTGCGCTCCACGTTGGTGGAATCCTGAAACAGCGCGAGGACGCCACTCTTGCCGTACTCAGCAAAAGTGTGCAGGTCGAAAAGCTTGTTGTCGGTGGGCGTGGGATCGACTTTGAAATCGCCGGTATGGATGATGACGCCGAGCGGCGTGTGGATCGCTAGAGAAACGCAATCGACCAGGCTATGCGTGACGTGAATGGGATGAATCGTGAAAATTCCCGCCTTGAAGCGCTCGTCGGGTCGCATTTCGCGCAAGTCGGCGTCGTCGAGCAGGCCGTGCTCGTCGAGTTTATCTTCCACGTAGGCCAGCGTGAACTCCGTGCCCCACACCGGCACCTTGAGTTCAGAGAGCATCCAGGGCAGCGCGCCAATGTGGTCTTCGTGTCCGTGAGTGAGAATGATGCCGCGGATACGCTGGCGATTCTCAATGAGATAGGAGATGTCGGGAACAACGATGTCGACGCCAAGGAGTTCAGCCTCGGGAAACATGAGGCCCGCGTCAATGACGAGAATGTCGTCCCCCCAGCGCACGGCCATGCAATTCATGCCGAACTCGCCCAGGCCACCGAGGGGGATTATCTGCAGTTTTCCGCTTGGCATTGAGTAAGAATGATGCTAGCACAGCGGCGAGTCGCAAGTACCGAATACCGCGTACCCAGTTGCGAGTACCGAGATGAAGAAGTTGCCCGAAAACCGCAAGCCGGTTTCCCCCGGTAGCATTCTGGCCCCACATGCGATAGGGTTGAAATGGATGGTCGATCCGGAAAAGTCGTGGCTGCGGCGCCGCATTGAAGCTGGAATGGTGCGCGGCTTGACGCGCGCCTATTCGACGGTCCGAGTGGATCCCGACAAATTTCTGCTGCAGTTGCGCGCAGGATACCGCATGCCGATTAGCGGATATCATGGCGTTTATTCGCTGGAGATTGGCGAGATCGATGTGGTCGCGGACTCAGTGATTCGTGCTGGGATGAAGATCGCCGCGGTGGAAGGAGCGGGATTGGGCCTGGGCGGGTTGATCACGATCGTCCCCGATCTCGGCATTCTTTCCGCCATCACCATGCGCACGATTGAAAAGCTGAGCCTGGTGTATGGCTTTCAATACAAGACCGACGAAGAGATCGCGGAACTCTGGATGGCCGCCGCCAGCGCCGCCGGAGTGGACGCGAGCCGCGAATTTCTCGAAAAAGAAGTGGTCAACAAATTTGTGCCCCGCGTCATCCAAAGAATAGCGGCCAAAGCCAGTGCGGAAGTGGTGGAAAAGTGGGCCGGGCGTATGATTCCGCTCGCCAGTTCGGCAATCGGTGCAGGTCTGAATTACTGGTTTGTGCGCGCCTGGGGCGAACGCGCCAAGCAACACTTCCGGCAGCGGCATTTATCGCTGCGGCAACGCGCGCCGCACGAAATCTGGGACGCAAGCCAGTCGACTCTCCCGGCCAAGAGTTAAGTACCTTCGTTTTTACTCCGCAAGCTGCAGTCCCGCTCACTGTGTTTAAATAATTAGAGATGCCTAATCTTTCCTGCTCAGCCATTCTTTTTGATCTGGACGGAGTTCTGGTGGACTCCACTCGCGCGGTGGATCATGAGTGGCGCACGTGGGCGCGTCGCAAGGGCGTGGACGGTGACGCGATCATGGCCATTGCCCATGGCGTGCGAACGATCGAAGTCATTCGTCGCGTGGCGCCCCATCTCGACGCGGTCGCCGAGGCTTGGGAAATCGAAAACGAGGAAGCGGGAGACCAGGAAGGCGTCAATGTGATGCCTGGAGCCGCAGCTTTGGTGCGGTCGATTCCCGAAGGTCGCTGGGGCGTGGTTACCTCGGGCACGCGGTTGCTGGCCAGCGCGCGTTTGCGCTTCTGCGGACTGCCGGTTCCAGCGGTTCTGGTCACCGCCGACGACGTGGAGAACGGAAAGCCGCATCCCGAGCCTTATGTGAAGGGTGCTCAGCAGTTGGGATTCAAGCCTGCAGATTGCCTAGTGATTGAAGACGCGCCTGCGGGGATTGAGTCGGCGCGCGGCGGCGGCTTCAAAGTCATCGCGATTTCGAGCACGTATCCGTCGGATGCTCTGCACAATGCCGACGCCGTGATTGCAAAGCTGGGCCAGATTCAAATCAAGTCCAACGGCGGAGGAAAGTTCGCGGTCGAAGTGGGTTGAGCCGGAACGACCAGCTCTAGGGTTTTAACGTTCCGAGGTTCCGCTGATGTCTTCTCTCGAGATTGCCGAAGTACGGCTACGAATTATTTTTTCGCGAAAGCCAATTTCAAAACCGCACGACGACCGATGGGGAACCGGAAGCTGCGTCTACTATTGACATTCGTTTCAGGGATTTCGCATTTTGCGCCGACGGCGGTGATTCGCGATGCTCAAATTCCGTCGGGCCGCCCAAGCGATAACACTAAAGATTGAGCCGCAGAAGAGCAACATACCCAAAAGAAAACGCCAAGTTACGCCGGCTTGATGTGTGCCCACCAAGATTGCACCTAGGAAGCCAAATACAAAAATTGCCAAAATCGCCAATCCGACCTTCGTGGAAGTCCGATAAGGCTGATTGTCAAGGTTGCGCCAGAATCGAGCTTCGTTCTCGACAGTGTCTGGAAAATTAGTATTGCGCTGGCGCGATTCGATGTCTCGCCGCCAATGTTCGCGATTTTGGCGCCTGGCCATATCAGACAGGAAGAATAGCACTCCCCCAAACTTTTGAGGCACTTCTATGGAGCCACTCTTCCAACTCGATGCCGCGTTCGGTTTTCTCTTCGCGCTACTGGTCTCAGCTCTTGGCTGCCAGAAAGTCATCCAGGATCAATACGTCTAAATTCGGTATCCGTTGAAAAACTGGATCGTTCGTCACGATGGCTGAGGCACCAGCCTGCACCGCGGTCGCGGCCTGCAGGGCGTCCGGTGTTCGCAGGCGATGGACTGCACGAGTCTTAGCGGCGAGATCGGCGATTTCAAGAGTTGGAGAAATCCACTCGATACTCGGGTAAGTCGAGAGCAGGGCGTAGCACTTACTTGAGCTCTCCTCGTCCGATTCCCGATAGGGCTTAACCAGCAACTCCGTCATCGTGATCACGGAGGTAACCGCTGTGGACTGGATTGAATCAAGCCAGGAAAAAAACGCGTCGGTCAGCGCGACATACTTGGGATTCTCATCCAGGTGGTAAATGAAAACGCTTGTATCGAGAGCAACGCGGCGGTGACGGCCCAGTGAAGTCCGCAGCCGCTCTACTCCCAACTGTCACGTTCCTTGCGAAGGTACCCCTCTTCGTAGGCTCCTCGCATTAAGCCGCGGATCGCTTTGCGATACGACTTCGGCTTCTCCAACACCAGAACCTTATTACCGAGGACGCGAACAATCAGCTTGTCACCCGGCTTAACCTGTAACGCTTCGCGGGCTTCTCGCGGAATAACGATCTGGTTCTTTGATGATAGGGTCGCTTCTGCCATGCTTTACATTATAGCAGAAAGTAAAGCGCGGAGCCGGATTGAAATTTCCCTGATTTCTCTATCGCAGCCAGTCTTCGAGTTCGATGCCGCGATCCGTTTTCTCGTCGCGATACTTCACGATAACCGGAGTATAGAGCGAAAGATTCCATTTGGCGGCGGCGCCTTTCGTCACAGCGCGCGAGCCGGGCACCACGACCGCATTTTCCGGGACTTCCAGCGGGGCATCGGCCGTGGCGCGATAGACTTCGCCGCGAACCAAATCGTAAAGCGGCGTCGAGCGCGTCAGGATCGTTCCTGCGCCGAGCACCGCACGCGCGCGTACCAAAGTGCCTTCGTAGATCCCGCAATTGCCGCCAACCAGCACGTCGTCTTCGATGATCACCGGGGCGGCGTTGATGGGCTCAAGGACTCCGCCAATCTGCGCGGCGGCGCTCAGGTGCACGCGCTTGCCAATCTGCGCGCAGGAGCCGACTAGCGCGTGCGAATCGATCATGGTGCCTTCGTCGACATAGGCCCCCACGTTGATGAACATGGGCGGCATGCAGATGACTGCGGCGGCGACGTAAGCTCCGGTGCGCACTGACGAGCCTCCGGGCACAACGCGCACGCGGTCGGCAACGGTGAACTGGCGGGCAGGGAAGGTGTCCTTGTCGACGAAGGAAAGGCCGGCGCTCATGTCGGAAAGCTCGCCGAGCCGGAAGCCGAGCAGGATTCCTTGTTTGACCCAGGCGTTGACGGTCCAGTGAGTGTCGCCGCTTAGTTTTTCCGCGGCGCGTATTTTTCCCTGCGTGAGCTGCTCGCGAAATTCGAGGAAGGTGCGGCGCGCATCAGGATCGTACTCAACTTCGCCGAGAGAGGCGAGCCGCTCGATGGAGGATTTCAGGGAGGACATGAGATTTTTGATTGTTGATTGATGCTTGCTGATTTGTCAAAAAACCAAGACTCAACCACGAAGGACACTAAGGTTCACTAAGGAAATCAAGAATCAGAAATCAACAATGTTCCTCATACGCACTTGCACTCGCTGCGGATCAGGACGCCGGTCATGGCATGAGCGGTTTCGCGGGCCTCGGGTAGCGAGGAGTAGGGCCCGTGCCAGCGGGCGTGATTTACGTCGTGCCCCGCTGGACGTCCCTTGCCGTGGCTGCACTGACCGCAAGTTGCGCGGTGAAGGACGATTTTTCGCGGTCCGGCGGCCCAGTTTTCGTAGATGAAAAACTCCGGCGCTTCCGCGGCCGGCCCGGCAGGCCTGGTGATCAACCCGACTTCGGTTGCGATCTTCTGCAGCCGCGAGCGCGTGTCGCGGCGCATGGGCAGTAAAGGCAGGCGATAGACTTCCTCGATTTTTCCCATCATCGCAAGAACCGCCTTCACTGGCAGGGGGCTTGACTCGATGAAGTTGGCTTGCATCAGCGGGAGATATTTGCGATGCAGCGTGCGCGCTAATGCCCAGTCATTCGCCAGCGCGGCGCGGGTGAGCGCGGCCATCTCGTGCGGGATTTCATTTCCGGCAACCGAAATGACTCCGACGCCGCCCAAGGCGATTACCGGCAACGTAACCGCATCGTCTCCGGAAAAAACCAGGAAAGTTTCAGGAACGGCATTGATCGCCTCGGCAATCTGCGTCATGTTGCCGCTGGCTTCCTTCACGCCTACGATGTTGGGAATCTCCGCAAGACGCGCCAGAGTTGCGGGTTCGAGGTTGGCGGCGGTGCGGCCCGGCACATTGTACAGAATGACCGGCTTGTCGCCGACCGCCTCGGCGATGGCTTTGAAGTGGCGATACTGCCCCTCCTGGGTGGGCTTGTTGTAATAGGGCGAAGCGGTGAGGATGGCATTGACCCCGGGGCGCGTGGCGATTTGCTTCGCTTTCTCGACCGCTTCGTGAGTGGAGTTAGACGTGGCGCCGGCGACGATGGGAACGCGTCCGGCCGCCACTTCAATCGTCGCATCAATTACGTATAGCCATTCGTCGTGCGTGAGTGTCGGAGTTTCGCCCGTGGTTCCACAAGGCACAAGAAAATCGATGCCCGATTCGATCTGCCATGTGACCAGGCTGCGCAGGGCTGCGTCATCGATGGAGCCATCCTGATGAAAGGGAGTGACGAGAGCGGTGCCACAGCCGCGCAATTGCATAGCAATAAGATAGCGCGAATAGGGAAGGATGGAAAACCAGGGTAGATGCGGCTGCGAAAAATTGCGGGGCCGGCGAAATCTCTTACTTCGCGCTCAGCCAGATCTCAGGGGTGCTGCGATTGAAATTTGACACCACGTGGGGAGTAATAACGATCATCAGTTCGTCGCTGTCCGATTCCTTGGTGTTGGTTACCATTGCCTGATTCACGAGGGGCAGGGCGCCAAGTCCCGGAATGCCGCTCATTGACAGAGTATCGGTTCGCGACACTTCTCCGGCCACGACCGCGGGTTCGCCATCTCTCAGATTGATGCTGCCTTTGTATTCCCGGTTCGAGATGATCGGAACTCCATTGTTCGATTGCCCGGTGAGCGAGCGCACTTGCAGCTCCAAGTCCATGCTTACCGAGCCATCGCCGTGGATGACCGGCTTCGCCTTCACGTTCAGGCCTAAGTCTTCGTAGCTTACGGAAGGGAAGGGCGGAACATAGGATTGATTCCCCAGCACCTGCGAGATCTGCGGAGAATTGTAGATCGGCGCGTAGCTCGCATTGAGAACC
Organism: uncultured Acidobacteriaceae bacterium; assembly: GCA_963708335.1. Classification (GTDB taxonomy): domain Bacteria; phylum Acidobacteriota; class Terriglobia; order Terriglobales; family Acidobacteriaceae; genus Sulfotelmatobacter. The sequence goes on from OY970205.1 coordinate 3,309,442, forward strand.
GGATAACGCTCTCCCAGATGAAAAGTAGCGTCGTTGCCCTGGCTGGCGCGCATGCTCATGTTCTCGAGGCTGCGCACCCACGATTCGTTGACGGACAAAGCGGCGGCAAGCTGGTCCAGGCTCAGTCCCATAAACGTGAGGCCGCCTCCAAACGTAGCCAGAGGCTGGCTAAAAATCGAATTCTGCTGTCCTCCTAGTTGAGCCAACAGCCCGGAGAGAGCCGAACTGCCCGCCTGGTTGATGCCGCCCGATGCGATCAACTGATTGAGCAATTGCTGAATGTTCTGTCCGCCCAGCCCGGCGAGTCCCGCCAGTGCCGCGGCGGGAATGTTGTACATATTGAATGTATTGGGGATGTGTAATCCGATATTGCGTGTGAGCTGGTGGCTGATCTGAAACACGCGTATATCGAGCATGACCTGCGGACGCTCATTGCTGAGCTGATCCAGGACTTTGGAACAAGCTTCGAGCATCGTCGGCGGGCCGCGTACTTCCACGCTGTCTCCCGTTTGTCCGGAACTCACGAAGCGCAACTCAAGAATGTTGCGCATCATGGTGATGAGGTCCGTGGCTTCCTGCGGTGTGGAATGCGGAGGCAAAATAAATGTCCGCAACGACATGCGGTCAAACTGTTTGTGGTTTTCCAGAGTGTCGGCGGCAATCAGCAACTGATGCCGGTCAAGCGCCGCCCACATGGTTTTGCTGACCTCGCACGCCAGCTTCAACGCGGTAAAGAACTCCACGCCATCCACATTGAAGCGCACCTGCCGGGCTTGCACCGAATCGTCAAACTGCACATTGATTCCGTAAGCGGCAGATAGTTCAGCGAACAGGCCGCGTACGTCCCCGCTGTAATGGAAGGTGGCCCGGTCCTCCCTGGGTTCAAGGTGAATTTCGCCGGAATCTACCAGGGCGACGGGCAAGGTGCGAGGCCGCGGCGTGGCCAATTCTCGAGTGGCTTCCGCAAGTCTTTCCTGCACGTATTGGTCTTGTCCATCGAGATCGAGGGCTGACCGAAATTCCACGGCTGCCTGGGACCGTGAGTTTTCGTAAAGCAACAGATTTCCGCGCTGCACATGATCGAAGACGAGTCGAGCCTTCACGATTTCCCGGGCGCTCAGAAACTGCATATTCTGTGGCGCGAGCCTCGAAGCTTCGTCGAATCGCTCCAAGGCCTGTTCCAGTTGCTGGTGCTCCTGAAGTTTCACGCCTTCGCGGAACGCGGAGTGAGCCTCTTTCAGGCCCTTTTTCGAAACCAGGCAATTGATTCCGCCGGGAACTCCGTTTCCACAGGATATCGGCGCTGACGAGGGATCATCGCCGGCGAATGCTGGCAGGGCGAGCGTCGCTACCAGAACACCGATCGTGAAAATGAGTCCTGTTCGCCGCATCTCGAGTGATTCTAATGTAGTTTCTGCGTATACGGGATAGGCCGATAGGACCTAGTACCATCGGGTTTAATGGGTTAGGGCCGAGTTATCCCACCTCAAGAACGTACGGCCCTCGAAGTCTTGCAACTTTCCGCTCTCGCTACGTCTTGCGTACCGGGAGTGGGAAGACGTTGTAAGCAACGTTTCTACGAGAGCATCAAACGCTCAATCTTACTCGCCTTGCCTGTATGTTCGTCGCAATCGATAATTACCGCGCACAGGCGCGTATCCCCCGTGGCAGGTTCAAACCGCACCGGCATTCCGTTCAGAAATTTTCCCACAACCAGTTCCTTCTTTACGCCGATCACGCCATCGTAGGGACCGGTCATGCCCACGTCGGTCACGTAGGCGGTTCCGTTGGGTAGAACGCGTTCATCCGCCGTCGGCACATGGGTGTGCGTGCCGACCACTGCCGTCACGCGCCCGTCCAAATACCACCCCATAGAAATCTTTTCCGACGTCGCCTCCGCGTGGATGTCAACCAGAATCACCTTCGCCTGAATCTTCTGCAGGAGTTGGTCCGCCGTGCGGAATGGGTCGTCGTTCGACGCCATAAATACCCGTCCCTGCAGGTTGATCACGGCGTATGGAATTTTTCCTTTCATCCCTTCATACACGCCGGAACCGGGCATGTCGGCGGGATAATTCGCTGGACGCAGCACCCGGCGCGCCGGGCCATGCCCGTTGCCCTCGACCAACTGAAAGTAGTCGATGATTTCGCGCTTGTCCCACACGTGGTTCCCGGTCGTGATCACGTCAATGTTGAATTCGAAGAGTTCTTCGGCCAAGGCTGGGGTGATGCCAAAACCAGCGGCCGAATTTTCCCCATTCGCAATGATCAGATTGATTCCGTGATCGCGGACAATCCCCGGCAGCCGGTCCTTTACAATATTCCGTCCAGGCCGCCCGAAAATGTCGCCAATGAAGAGAATCCGCATACGATAACGCCGAAATTCGATGGTAACACGCAGATAGGGACAGCATTTGTGGACGGCATGTAGGAACAGCATGTGAGGACAGCATGTGGGGACAGCCGCCCTCGGCTAGCTTGCCCTGAGCGAAGCCGAAGGGTCGAGCGCAGCTCGACAGCTTCAACCACTGCCACCCGAGCGGGCGCGATGCCGTCTACGGAACTAACTCGGCTGTCCGTAAGAAATCGTAATTCCCCGCAGGATTCAGCTTCAGATTCCTCACTCGGCGCGTATGCACCAGCACATTGTCGAGGTACCACAGATCGATGTATGGCAAATCCTCGGCCAGGATGCGTTGCACCTCGGCGTACAGTGGTTTGCGTACGTTGGGATCGATCTCCCGCCGCGCTCTATCGATGAGCGCGTCCACCCTGGGATTCGAATAGTAACCGCGGTTGGCGCCGTTGGGCGGAAACTTCGCAGAATCAAAGGCATATTCGAAGATATCAGGATCTTCATTGCCGCCAATCCAACGCAGCCCGTACATCTGAAACGCGCCGTGCTGCACGTCCGAAAAAAAAGTGGCGAACTCGAAGCTGCGGATATCGAGTGCAATCCCGGCTTCGCGCAATTGTTGTTGCATCACAGCCACCATTAGACGCGTGTTCTCGTCGGTCGAAGTCTTCATGGTGATATGGAAGCGCACGCCATTCACCGCCGGATAGCCCGCCGCATCGAGTAATTGATTGGCCTTGCTAACGTCGTGATTGTAGGCCGGAACGCTTCCGTAGTACGCCCAGCTTTGTTGCGGCAGGATGCTACGTGCCGGCTCGGCTTGGCCGCGCCACAAATATTCGATCATCGGTCGCCGGTCGAGAGCGTAGGCGATGGCCTGCCGCACTCGCGCATCTTTCAGAATCGGATCACGCAGATTGAATGCCAGATAGGCGAGCCTGGTCCCCGCCGCGCGCTCGACCGCGAGATTGGGGTCGCGCGCCAATGTATAAACGGTATCGGGAGTGAGCGAATTGATCGTCACATCGCCGCTGCCTTTGCGCAGTTCGAGAGCTTCCGTGGTCGCGTCGGGGACTACGGCAAAACGCACATATTCGAGTTTGGGCGGCCCGCCCCAATAATGGTCGTTGCGTTCAACGACGACGTCCCGGTCGGTCTCCGCGCTGACGAATTTGAACGGCCCTGAGCCGATGGGATGCTGCGTCATTTCTTCGCCGCTGCCGTAAGGCACTATGCCCATGGCTCCATCGGAGAGATTCCAGAGCAAGGTCGCGTCCTGTTCTTTCATGTGGAAGATCACGGTCGCGTCGTCCGGTGCGTCGATCCGGTCCACGAAACGATAGACCGCCGCTTTTGTGCTGCGAATCTTGCCCTGCAGCAGCGAGTCGAAGGTCCACTTCACATCGCGCGCAGTCAGCGAGCGCCCATCGTGAAAGGTAACGCCGCGATGGAGATGAAAAACGTAGGTGAGCGGATCGGGAATCTCCCAGCGTTCGGCCAGACCCGGAGCCACATTCAGATCGTCTCCGCGCGAGAGCAGGTCGTCGAAGATGAGATTGTCAATTCGCTCCGAAAACGCATCGATCCCGACGCGAGGATCAAGATTCGTCGGGCTCGATTCGATGACCATGACCAGCGTATTGGGATCGGGCTTGGCCGAGCACGATAGCAAAGCGAGGATTGCGATCAGGCTGAGAAGTCCGCTAATCGCATGACCTCGGACCGCAACCCCCAGACCTCGACATCCGAGGGCGGAGGCCCGAATTCCGAGGTCCAAGGTCCGTTCGCTACGCATACGAAATCTTTCCCAGGATCGCCGCTCGCTTCGCACCGGTCGCGGAAGGAACATTTGACGGTCGCCGGTTCCACGTTTCATAAGCCAGAACCGCAAACGCCACGGCTTCTTTTGCTTCCGACGGTATGCCGAACTCATCGGAGAATCGCAACTGAATTCCGAGCGGCGCAAGAGTTGTCATCAACATGGAAACCAGGTTGGCGTTCCGCGCACCGCCTCCTGAAAGAATCATTTCACGAAAAGAATTTGCGGAGCCTTTTATCACGAACTGCCGCACCGCGTCGCCGATCGACCGCGCGGTGAGCGCGGTGGCCGTCGTGACCACGTCTTCCTTGCGAAACCCAGCGCATCGGTCCAAGAAGTCACGCACAAAGTCGCGTCCAAATTCCTCGCGCCCGGCGGTCTTTGGAGGTTTGGCACGAAAGAACTTCCTCCGCAGGATTTGCTCAAGAACAGGCTCCAACACCATTCCAGAGGCTGCTATCTTGCCACCACGATCGAACGCCTGGCCAAACAGTGCTTCAGTCACCGCATCGATGACCATATTTCCTGGTCCGGTGTCGAATGCGAGCACGCGGCCAGAACCCCCAGCAGCGGGAATTGCTGTTAAATTCGCAATCCCTCCAACGTTCTGCACGATCCGGCCGACCTTCGAATCCCCGAAAAGCAGGCAATCGAGATAGGGAACAAGCGGAGCGCCCTTACCGCCCGCAGCCATGTCTGCGGGACGAAAATCCGACACGACCGGCACGCCTACCCGGGCCGCAACTATGGCAGCTTCTCCCGTCTGCCACGTCGCAACTACTTTTCGCCCTAAAAATTGCCGCGCTTCCCCTTGATGGTAGAGCGTTTGCCCATGGCATGCGATCAACTCGGCCTTCACACGAAGCTGCCGCTGCGTGGCCAGCACCGCCTCCGCATATAGCTCGCCTAAAAGAAAGTTCAGCCGCGCAAGGTCCGCTACGCTAGCCGATTCCGCATTCATCGCAGCCAAAATGGCGGCGCGGACCTTTGCGGGATAAGCATGTTCCGTGTGACCAAGCAATTGGATGCGAAGGCCGCGCGGGGCTAATGACTGAGGCGATCTGGAACTCTGTCCTCTGCCTATGCGCACGAGCGCGACATTAATCCCATCGGCCGACGTCCCACTCATCACTCCGGCGACAAGCATCGCATCTTTGCTCATGCGCCGGACCGCCGCCTGTCCGCTTCCCGGCTGAAAGGCGCCAGGCGTACCTCTTCACTAAATTCCCACAGTCGGCGCGACAACTTGCCAACCATTGCGTCCGAGGGAGCCGGCCCGCGACGCAACGTCTTTGCCGATTTCTTTTTGAATGCCAACACGCGCCGCGACGACTCCGCAACCCGTCGCGCGAATTTTGAGTCTCGTTCCGCGCCCGACATCAGCGCCTCATAAGCCTGAATTATGTAATCTTCCTGATGACAGAGCAGGCACAAATCTCCGCCCGCTCGGACGAACTCCACCGCCGCCTCTCCGATTGTCGCCGCCGCGAGCACGCCAGCCATTTCCAGATCATCCGACGCGATCAGATTGCGGTAGCCGATGCGCCTTCGCAAAATATCCGTGATCCAAACCTTCGAGAGCGACGCGGGAGTTCGATCGCCTGTGACCTGTGGATACGCCGCATGCGAAATCATCGCAAATGGAAGTTGCCGGCGCAACGTTCGGTAGGGAACAAGATCCTCAGACCAAAGTTTTTTCAAGGGCTTTTCGATCACTGGCAACTCGTGATGACTATCAAGCTGACCCTCGCCGAGCCCCGGAAAGTGCTTGCCGCATCCCAGAACGTTCTCGGCTCGAAGGCCAGTCAGAAATTCCTTCGCGTAGGCGACTGTTTGGCGCGGATTGGCCGATACCGCCCGCGAGCCCATCACGCTGTGTGACGCTTCAAATGCCAAGTCGAGCACGGGCGCGAAGTCCACGTTGAATCCCATACAGCGACAATTCTCGCCAATGATTTGGCCGTGTCGGCGAAAGAGCTTGCGGTCGCCGGTCTCGAAAACATCCGCCGCCGAAGGCGCCGCTCCCAAGGCGTCGCGAAAGCGATCTACGGTCCCGCCTTCCAGGTCAATGCAAGTGAACAAGGGCGTGGTAACGCACTTCTGGCACTCGCGAAGCAAACGCCAAGTCTGTTCCGGGCTCTTGATGTTGCGCGCGAACAGAATCACGCCGGCTGGCTGCAGCCGCGACAGCAGGGAACTGATCCGCGCCGTCATCTCTAGGCCATCAAATCCAACGATCAAAAGCTGACCGATTTCTTCGATCTCGCGAGACTTGCGTGCGCCCGTCATTTCTTGAGATAGATTTCCTTCGAGCCCATGTGCCGCGGTCAGATTTCCTTTTTTAGCTCAGCCAGCAAATTCAGCGCTTCCAGCGGCGTGAGCCGATTTAAGTCCACTTCACGCAGCTTCTCCAGAACCGGCTGCGATAGAGGAGTAAAAATCGTCAGCTGCGTTGGCGGCGGAGTCGCTCCTGGCGAAAGGTGCGCGGTCGCTTGCTGCTCCGCATACTCATGCTCCTCAAGTACCTCGCGCGCCCGGCGGATGACTTCGTTGGGCAATCCCGCCAGCTTGGCAACCTCGATGCCGTAGCTGCGGTCCGCGGCGCCCGGTTCGACCCTGCGTAAAAACACAATCCCGCCTCCAGTTTCTTTAACCGAGACGTGATAATTCTTCACTCCAGAAAGCTGTTCAGCCAACTCCGTGAGCTCAAAATAATGAGTCGCAAACAAAGTTTTGGCCCGAACGCGCCCGTGCAGGTATTCAACCGCCGCCCACGCAATGGCGAGCCCGTCGTAGGTGGAAGTGCCGCGTCCCACTTCGTCGAGCAGGATGAGCGATCTCGCCGTCGCCGTGTGCAGAATCGCCGCCGTCTCCGTCATCTCCACCATGAATGTCGATCGGCCGCGCGCCAGATTGTCGCTCGCTCCAATGCGGGTAAAGACGCGATCGACCAGGCTCAGCTTCGCCGATCGCGCCGGTACAAACGATCCCATCTGCGCCAGGATGACGATCAGCGCAGTTTGCCGCAGGTAGGTCGATTTGCCGCCCATGTTGGGGCCCGTTAGCAGCATGACGTTGTGCGTGGTCCCATTCAAATAAAGATCGTTGGGCACGAAGCGCTCACTGCCTCCCGCCATTTCCTGCTGCTCGATCACCGGATGGCGGCCTTCGATAATCTCGATCTCGTTGGCATCAGACGATTCTGCAAATGTTGGACGGCAGTAATTGCGTAACGCCGCTACATGCGCTAACGAGGCGAGCACATCCACTTCCGCCAAGGCGAGGGCAGTCTGGCGGATCCGCTTAGCCTCTGCCGCAATCGCCGTGCGCAACTCCGTAAAAAGGCGGCGCTCGATTTCGACGATCTTTTCCTGCGCGTCGAGAATTTTGGCTTCGTACTCTTTCAGTTCCGGAGTGGTGAAGCGTTCTGCGCCGACCAGCGTCTGCTTCCGTTCATAGTCTTGCGGCACCAAGTGCAGGTTCGGCTTCGAGACCTCAATGTAATAGCCAAAAATGGAATTGAACTTTACCTTGAGCGAAGAAATTCCCGTGCGTCCACGTTCCCTCTGTTCGATTTGCGCCAGGACTTGCTTGCTGTTGCGCGAGAGCTCCCGCAGTTCGTCCAAGTCGCGATCCAGCCCTTCCGCGATTACGCCACCATCCGCGAAACTCAGCGGTGGCTCTGGCACAATTGTTCTCTCGATGCGTTCTCGCACGTCCGCCAGTTCATCCAGCGATGAATGTAGAGTCCTCAGTCGCTGTGCGCCGAGCCGGGCGACTGCGACGCGAACCGCGGGAATTTTCCCCAAAGAAGCCGCGAGTGCCAGCACATCGCGCGGATTTGCCGTCTCAAGAGTGACGCGGCTCAGTAGCCTTTCCAGGTCGAGAACGCCGTCGAGCGCGCGCCGCAATTCCTCGCGCGCAACGATTTCCTGTACAGCCACTTCCACAGCATCGAGACGGCCGTGGATCTCACTCAAATCCAGTGAGGGTCGCAAGAGCCAGGCGCGCAGCAAGCGCTTGCCCATCGGCGTGACCGCGCAGTCGATCGAGCGGAATAGTGTGACGCCGAGGTCGGTGCCAGCAAATAAAGGTTCGATCAACTCTAGATTGCGAACGGTCACCGCATCGAGAACAAGGCAGGTCTGCCGCTCGTACCAGCCAATACGGTCGACGTGATCGAGCGATCCACGCTGGGTCGAGCGAACGTAGTAGAGGATGGCTCCCGCCGCCGCTGCAGCCGCGGTTCGCCCCGCTAATCCAAAACCTTCCAGCGACAAGACTCCAAAATGGTTCTCCAGCAATGGAATCGAATGATCCGGCGCAAAGATCCAATCATCGAGCGGAGTCTCGGTGCAAGCCCCGCCGGCGGCCCGCGGCTGCGGAGATAACCCATGTGTGGACAGCCGTCCCCGGCTGTCCGGCCGAGCGAAGCTCGGCTCGTTCTTGCTCGCGGCCCCTGCAGGGCTTTCAAACAATGGCGCCGCCGAGCCATACAGCAATTCCTTCGGCCGCAGTTGCTCCAACTCTTCCTGTACCCGCCGCAGCGCGCCTTCGCCCGAAAATTCCGTTGCCCGGAATTCCCCGGTCGATAAGTCCAAAGCCGCAAATCCTACGCGGTCTCCTACCTGCGCCAGCGCGGCCAGAAAATTATTTTCCTCTGACCCGAGCAACGAATCCGCTGCCGTTCCGGGAGTCACTACCCGCGTCACTTCCCGGCGCACCAGTTTCTTAGCCTGCCGCGGGTCTTCCATCTGCTCGCAGATTGCGACTTTGAATCCTTTGCGAATGAGCTTTCCAATGTAGCCTTCCGCGGCGTGATAAGGCACGCCGCACATGGGTACCGCAACCCCTTTTTCCTTATTGCGGGAAGTCAGCGTGATCTGCAGCTCTTTCGCCGCCAGGATCGCATCATCGAAAAAAAGCTCGTAGAAATCCCCCAGACGAAAAAACAAAAGCGCAGTGGGATGTTCTTTTTTGACGGCGGCATACTGCCGCATCAGCGGAGTGGACGGCTCGGTCATCGGGACGGGGCTTCGGCGGATTATAACAAAGCGCGGCGATGTTCCTCAGTGCGTTTTCCTATCGGGCACCGGAAAATTACCGCAAGAAATCACGGTTGACTCCGGTTCTCCTCCGGTGTTCTCCTTCCTCATGGAACTGCGTAAGGATCCCATCACTCGCTCGTGGGTCATCACCGGCGATGATCCAGTCGGGCCGCGCTCCGACACTATCTGCCCTTTCTGCGATGCCGGTGCGGCACCCTTGCAAGTGATTTCCAAATCTCCCAATGCGCCCGGCGTTCCCTGGTCTGCGCGTTCCGTCGTGCATCCGAGTCCTCTTTACCATATCGAAGGCGAACCGGGCCGCCGAGGCGACGGGATCTATGACCGCATGCACGCGGTCGGCGCGCATGAAGTTCTGGTCGAAAATCCGCACCACGATCGCCATCTGTGGAATGCCAGCGACGATGAGATTGCTCATTTCCTGCGGCTGGCCGCCGAGCGCATCCTCGATCTTAAGCGCGATCCCCGCTTCAAATACGTGAGTTTGTACAAGGACTACGGCAAAAGCGCGGGCCAGGAATTTACTCATCCCACATCACAAATTACCGCGACGATGTTTGTTCCGCGGCGCGTGCTCTACGAATTGCGGGCCGGGCGCGAGTATTTTGTCGGCAAAGAGCGCTGCGTCTTTTGCGACATTATCCAGCAAGAGGAGCGGCAGGCCCTGCGCGTCATCGAGGCGCGTGGAGATTATCTGGCAGTCGGTCCCTACGCCCCGCGCGTTCCCTATGAAATCTGGATTATGCCGCGCAATCACGACGCTTCTTTCGAGCGAACGGGATTGAACAAGCCCGGATTACGCGTAAACCTGGCTGCTCTGCTCCGCCGGACCTTGCAGCGCGTTCGTTCCGTTACCGAGGAATTTCATCTCGTGCTGCATACCTCCCCGAGCAGTCTGCATCCGTCCAAAAATCTTGGCTACTGGAAGACTATCGATGATGACTATCACTGGCACATTGAAATCCTTCCAGTGTTGGGCTCCAAGGCGCGATCGTACACATTCAAGGAGGTCTACTACTCCCCAGTCAGTTCTGAGACTGCCGTAAAGCAATTGCGAGAGGCGAAAATTGATGGTTGATACGGTATCTGATTGATCTGTGGCGACAGCCGCCCTCGGCTTTTACCGGGCGAAACCCGGCAAGCTGAGGATGAATTCCTTTGACCCAAGAGCTATTCTCTTCTATCGGCCAACCGAGCAACCGCGGAGGCCGTCAAGTCTCTGCTGTTACAATCCCTGCCGTGAGAAAATTCCGCCCCAATTTCATAAAAAGTCTTTGCTGCTACGCGCTCATCCTAAGTCCATGCTTTGCCCAGACTGCGGCGCCATCGCTTGCAAAACAGAAGGTTCTCTGGCAAAAACTTGAGGCCGATATTCAAGACGTCGACCGGCATCTCGACGGCGTCATGGGATTGGCGATTGAAGATCTGACCACCGGGGAGAATGTTTTCCTGCACGAGGACGAAGTCTTCGCTCAAGCCAGTTCCATTAAGATCGCAGTCCTCGCCGGTCTGTACTTGCAGGCACAGGAAGGCAAGCTCAAACTTACGGATTTATACACGGTGCAGTCGTCCGATCTCGTTCCTGACAGCGACATCATGGGAGGTCTGACGCCTGGGGTTACGCGGCTGACGCTGCGCGATCTGGCAACGATGATGGTTGCCGTCAGCGACAACTCTGCCACGAATGTGCTCATCGACCGCATCGGCATGCAGAACGTGAATGCCATGCTCGACTCACTCGGACTTGCCCACACGCGCCTGCGCCGCAAAATGATGGACCTGCAGGCCGCCAAAGAGGGTCGTGAGAACATCTCTACGCCGCGCGAAATGATGACGCTGCTCGCTGCAATTTACCGGGGTAAGGTGCTCAATAAAGAGTCGACCGTCGACTTTTTCAAGATGCTGAGTACAAATAAAGAGTCGTTCATCCCGCGCGATCTTCCTACCGACCTCAAAATCGCCAACAAGCCCGGAGAACTGGAGGCGGTGCGCAACGACTCTGGCATCGTTTTCGTGGAAGGCCGTCCTTATGTAATTTGTGTGATGACAGCATTTCTCCGCAATGAACGCGACGGGGAGGAGGCCATCAGCAAAGTTTCGCTCGACACCTGGCGCATGTTCGACCGCCTCAGTCGCGCAACTGAGTATGGAAGAGTCGTTTCTATAGGGAATGGCGTGCGGTAGCTGCCTCAGGTGCGGACAGTCCAGTCCGTTCCTGGACCTAGAGTCTAGAATCTGCTGGCGACTATTTTGCCGCAGCCCGTTTGTGGGCAGGAGCGATTGGATGGCGCATGAACTGCTCCGCGGCCTTTGCTTCCAGCGGCTGAGAAAAATAATAACCTTGTCCGTACTCGCATCCCAGTTCGAGCAGAAGGTCCGCCTGCCGGGCGCTTTCAATACCTTCCGCAATCGCTCTCAGATTCATTTTGTGGGCCAGCGTCGCGATCAACTCAACCACATCGCTGGCGGCCCGGTCGGTCTGCATCTCGCTGATTAGCGACCGGTCGATCTTAAGCGCATCTACCGGGAACTGCCTCAGTCCACGCAGCGATGTAGTTCCAGTGCCGAAATCGTCGAGAATCACTTCGATCCCTAGATGTTTCAAATGCGAGAGCACGGCAACCGTAAGCTTCGGGTCCGCAGCGGCGATGCTCTCGGTAAATTCCAGTTGCAGCCGAGAAGGATCGACGCCGGTTTCCTGTAGCGCCTTCTGTATATCGCTGAGCAGCCGCGCGTCGGCGAACTGACGCGCCGAGACGTTCACGGTAACGCTCACGGGCTGCTCAGAATAATTGGCCATCTCCCACTCGTGCAGTTGCCGGCATGCCTGCAACATCAACCAGTACCCGATCGACACCAGGATTCCGGTATCCTCGGCGGCTTCGATGAAGCGGTAGGGAGAAATGAGTCCCTGCGTCGGATGATCCCATCGCAGCAGCGCCTCAAAACTCACGATGCGACGAGTGGCAAGATGAATGATCGGATGGTAAAGAACTCGAAACTGGTGTTCCGTCATCGCGGCGCGTAAATCCGATTCCAGTCGCAGGCGCCCGACCGCCTTGGAGTGCATGGCCTCATCAAAAACTTCGCAGCGCGATCCGCCCAATGTCTTGGCGTGCCGCATGGCCACGCCCGCATCCTTCAGCAGGTCCTCGGGCTGCTCCTGGGTCCGCGCGCTGAGGGCTATGCCAATGCTCAACGAGACCCTGACTTCGTGTCCCTCCAAAAAGAACGGCTCAGCCACTCCATTCTGCACTCCGTGCGCCACTCGCATGGCATCGCTGGGATCGTCCACCGCATCGAGCAAGATGGCAAATTCATCTCCCCCGAGTCGAAAGACTAGGACTTCCGCCGCCGGACCATGTAGGGCAACGGCGTCGTGTTCTTTTAAGTGCGCTCCCAGACCTCGTCCTATTTCCTGCAGTATCTTATCGCCCGCTGCGGTTCCCATGGTCTCGTTAAAAATTTTGAAGTGATCGACATTGACCAGGAGCAGAGTATGCGGCCGCCCGGAAATCTTTCGCGATCGCGCAAACGAGTACTGCAGTCGGTCCAGAAAGAGGCGCCGATTAGGTAGTCCTGTCAGCGGATCGTGAAATAGGTTGTGCTCGAGTTGTGCTTCCGCCCGTTTGCGCTCGGTCACATCACGATTCACAATCACCAGCTTCGAGACTTCGCCCTTCGCGTCTCGAATCGTGCTGGCCACCGACTCCAGCACGAGCCAGTTGCCGTTCTTGTGTCTGATCCGGTACTCCAACCGTTTTCCAATTCCGGTTTCGCGCGATTCTCGCGCGGCCTCCAGCACCTTGAAGCGATCGTCGGGATGAATTTGCTCGAAAGCCGAAGTCTCTCCCAGTTCCGTTGGCGTGTAACCCAGAATTCGCTTGTAGGCGGGACTGTTGTACAGCCGCCTTCCTGTCATGTCGACCAAAGCGATCATGTCGGCGGCATTCTCGGTAACGATCTGGAACAATTCTTCCTTTTTCTTGGATTCCCGGTGGATCTGGCAAATGCGGAACTGCTGGTAGATCACCAGAACAGCAAGTGCGCCCAGAGGAATCCAGAACCATTGCAGAAGCATGCAGAGATCTCTCTGGGCATATATCGGCGGAAATGGCGGCAGGTTGAATGGCAGGTCACAGCGTGGCGCTGCGAAAAGTGCAACCTGTGGAGGCGGCCGCCCTCAAGATAGGGTGGATCTGCGATCGTGGGGCGACGACGCCTTTCGGTTAATCGCGGTCGTGGTCGTGCTCGTCCCAGTCGCGTTCCGTGTGCCAGCGGTGTTCGTGTTCGTCCCACCACCGATGCTCCTCGCGCCAGCAACGCTCCCGCGCCGCATGTAATTCACGGCGTTCGTGTTCGGCCTGCCGGCTGTGGCGTCCGTGACGCTCAATTGCTTCGTGCAATTCATGTTCGGCGTGCTCAATGCGACGCTGGCAGCGGTCAATATCTTCTGCGTGTAGACGCGGCACGGTACTGAAAAGCAGTGCCGCCGTCAGGATCGTGCCCGAAATGACGGATGTTCGGATGGTGGAAGCCTTGGCTGAACGATTCATGCGAAATCCTCCAGTCTGCGATGTCTTGCATTGACGATTAACCAATTGATTCTCCGGCATTAAGACGCTGTCGCGAGCGTTGCAGTTGCAGGAAAAATCGAGCGGGGGAGCCAGTCACGCGCTCCAAGAGGGAGGTCGAAGCCAGGCTGCTACAAGCAAACGCATCAAAATGTTCTCAACCAGGCCATGTCCTAGAGGATAGGTCTTTGTGACTGTTTCTATTACCTCCGTAACGTTTCGGCGCTTACTGTTTCGCTTTAACCTTGAGCTTCGAACCTGCGTTTAGAGGAGCTTTCTATCTCCGCCACAAATACATCGCAAGGCGCACGAGCAGCCTCTGCGCGCGCGTTTGTCCACAGCCTGAACATCCTGATTAAATACGCGCGGATGTATGGTTACGCTCACAAGCGCACGGAAGCTCAGTTCGAAATTACCTGGAACGAGCTGAAACAAGGGTTGCCGACCACCGGCGACGCGGGATTCCTGTTGGGAGTATCCGACAACAAACTGTTGCTGGATGGAATTCCCTTGGAAACGGGAAACGCAGAGCGCAGCTTTGCAACTCTGTTGAGCACCGCGGGACTGGCGAGCCTGCATTTTTCCAAGGACGTGACGGAGGAAGATTTTGTTCGCCTGGTTCGTGCCTTCACGGTGGCCGGATCCAAAGCCCAGGATGTGGCGAAGCAGATCAAAGAAGCCTTGGGCGAGACCAAAGCGGGCAGTGGCATCCGCATCAACGAAGTGAAGTTCGTGGCGGCCGATCCGCTCACAGGCGATGTGAGCATTGCCGCGCAGATCGCGGCGCAGACTCTCGGGCCTGAGTTCAAGCAGTGGCTGAACGATCCACAAAAGTTATTGCAGCTGATCGCGGCCGCTGAAGGAGCAAACGCCGGCAGTACCGCAAAGGCGGGCGATGGAGTTCCGATGGCGCCCTTGGGCAGCGTGCCCAATGTCCCTCAAGGAAAGGGAAAATGGGTTCCGGACGGCACTCCAATCGGAACTCCCGGCGGCACAGCAGTCGGCGCCGCACCAGCTTGGACCGGCGGAATGGTGCCGCTGCAAGAGCAGGAAGTTATTCAGGCGATCCGTTTGCTGACGCGCTTTGGAGAAGCGCAGCGCGATCCCAGCATAAAAGAAGAAGATCTGCAGAAAGAACTCACCGAGACGGATCCCAACACGCGCCTGAATCTCCAGCAGTTACTCGGAAGTCTCGCGTCGAAGGCGGCTACAGCCGAGGAGGAAGACACGCCCCTGCTGATGAAAGCGGCCGAACACATGGCAATCCGCTTCGCCTTGGAGCGCTATCAGAAGGGCGAAGTCAAGGTTAACGCCGTACACCAGATGATGGAGCACATGAGCCGTCAGATGGACTCCCTGCGGCAGATTTTGAAGCTGCAGGAAGAGAAGATGAGCAAGGCCGGAATTCTGGTGGAGTCGCACGCTGACATCCTCGATCGCATGTTCTGGGCCGAAGTTCCGGAGTCGGGCAAGAAGAGCGTGCTCATGTCGCACGAAGCCCCCTGCGTACCTCCGCGGAACCTGCGGCAGTTCGTCGAAGTGCTGCTCGATCGCGACGACAAGCAGGTAGCAACCGAAATTCTCAATAATTACTCGAGTTGTTTGGGCGCCAAAGAAACGGAGCCGCGACGGCGAACTGCAATTGGACTGAGCCAATTGGCTGACCTCTATGCGCGCGTCGGTGGGGAGCCGATGGGCCAGGCGATCCGCCGATTGAGCGAGCATCTGATCCACGAAAAGGATCCGGAACTGCAAAGCCTGTTCAGCGCGGCCTTCGTGCGCCTTAGCCAGGAAGCCAGCGCGGCGAAGAACTTTGGCGCGGTGAACGAGGTGTGCGCGGGCATGGAAATGATCAGCATGGAGCGTCCCGTGCTGATGAACGATTTGCGTCCACGCGTGGGTGTGGAGAATCGTTTACCAGAGTTTATTGAAGAAGCGCTTCAACTTGAACCGATTCCCCCCGATATGTTGTCGGTGCTGCGTCGAACCAGCCAGTCCGGAGCCGAACACCTGGCGGATCGCTTTTTCCGGTGCATGCGACGCGACGAATGCGATCGCATGATCGAACTCGTGAAGGAATTGGGATCTCCGGTGCTGTTGCAGTTGCGGGAGATTCTGCGTACCGGCCAGCCGAGACAGGCGTCGGGCGCAGTCGGCATAGTGAGCCGCCTGGATGTGGGAACGCTTCTGGAACTTCTGCCGACTCGTCTGCCGGAATGGAACCGTTTTTATCACGATGTCGTCGTGCGCCAGATTGCGTACGGGGCGGCAGCGGATCGCGGACGCACCCTGCTCGAACTAACGGAGATACTGGATTCTCTAGTCTTGCCAGAGGCGGTGGACGAAATCGGGATGAGCGGCGACCTGACGGCGACGCCGCCCCTGATTGCGATGGCTCGTCCGGGCGATGCGGTTTCGCGTTCTCCTTACGTGCAGCTCAAAGCGATTGAGTCGCTCGGTCGTCTAAAAGACGCCGAAGCAGTTGCGACGCTGCGCGAAATTCTGGAAGCCAAGAAAACTTTTGGATACGTGCATCATCGCGAATTGAGGATTGCGGCGGCACAGGCGCTGGCCAAGACCGATCCGCGCTACAGTTCGCAACTTATGTCCGACAGCGGCTTAGAGCCGGCGGAACTGGCGATTGCTCCACTGGATATGGCGCCGGCATGTCCCTGGGTTCGGCAACGCCGGTATGAGCGGCTGGTGCTGGCAAGAACGGTATATGGCTTACTGGGCAGCTCATGGGGCAAGTCGAGGATTCAGATTCGGGAGCTGAGCCTTGGTGGTGGAATGGGCACGAAGGAAGATAACTTACGCATTGGCAGCGAAGCCGATCTGGAAATTTCCGTTGGGATGCGGTCGAAGATTCGCGCACACGTTCTGTTGCGGCGTGCCCGTGTGAATGAAGTGGGATTTGAGATTGTCAGCACCGATCTGGACAGCCGCTACCGGCTGCGCCGGTTGCTGGTCGAAGCCCTGCACCACGCCCCACAAAACAAAGAGCAGGAGTGGAGTGGCGAGCGAAAAATCTAAGAAATCAGCTCTTAGCCTTTAGCTCTTAGCTAAAAAAAGCCTCTGCCGTAAGGCAGAGGCTTTTAACCGTAGCGCCGACGTCCCGCCGGCTGTCGCGAGGGCGTCTCGCCCTCGCTCCGTCACTACTTCACCTTGGCGAAGATAATAACCAGGGTGTACAGGGCCAATGATTCGATCAGCGCCAGTCCCAAAATCAGCGCCAGCTGAATTCCCGGACGTGCCGCGGGATTCCGCGCCAGTCCTTCAGCCGCAGCCGCTGTCGCCTTCCCTTGCGCCAAAGCACAAATGCCTGAGGCGAAGGCCATGGAGAAGCCGGCCGAAATTGCGACCCAGTTGACTTCACTGGGAGCTCCGCCCTGCGCAAAGGCCGGGACGGCGAACGAAAGCACCGACAGTGCCATAAACAACTTGCTCAATACTCGCATAGTGTTTCTCCTCGTATGAATTGCCGCCAGTGGGTGGTTGACGTCATCCCTAACAGACGCCCTCACGCTGAACGGCCCTGCCAAACTCGAAACGAAATTAGTGATCGTCAGTGACCGCGCCCTGCAAGTAGACGGTCGTCAAAAGAACGAAAATGTACGTCTGCAGCAGCGACACGCCGACGTGCAACCCCAAAAAAACAATAGGCACGCCAAGCGGCACCAGCGAAAAGAAAACCAATGTGACCATGTCGCCCGCGAACATGTTGGCGAAAAGACGGATGGTCAGCGATAGCACTCGCGCCAGGTGGCTGATCAGTTCGATCGGAATCATCAGAGGAGCCAACGCCGGCATAGGTCCGGCGAAGTGCTTCAGGTAACTGACTCCGGCGTGCTTGAATCCCTGGTACTGGTAGTAGACGAAGGCACACAGCGCGCATCCCAAAGGAACGATCGGTACCGCGGTCGGCGACTCGAATCCGGGAATTACGCCGATAAGATTGCACGACAGAATGAAGAATCCGAGCGTGGCGAGGAAAGGGGTGTATCCTTCGCTGTGGTGCCCAATAATCTCGTTGCTTTGGTTCTGGATCAGGCCTTCCACGACTTCGAACAGATGTTGCGTACCACCCGGGTTTTCAACCGACAAGCGCGATCGCACCAGAAGAAACAAGAAGAGAAGAAAGAAGAAGACGAGCAGTTCCATGGCCAGCGTATTAGGAATCGGCGCCTTGGGGTACTTGGGTGTAATCGAAAATGCGTGCAGAAGGGCAGTTACGGGCCCCGCGAACAGGTGGTTGAGAATTCTGGTGAACCAAAGTTGTTCGGGCATAAAAGGTGTCGCTAGAACGGCAGACTCTTACATTCCGCGGACCAATGCCGCGTAAACTTCGTATGCGGCCTCGCAAGCAATCGCTGCTACGGGCAAAAATAGACCCGCAAGAAGCCCATTAAGGCTCGCGGGTGAAACAGTCAATATAACATAGGCGCCGACGGCCATCAAAACGTAGCGCAGCAGGAATCGAAAGACAATTCCGTCTCGGGACAGCGACGTAGTCGCGCCCGCCGCGCGGTCCACAAAGCCACTGATCACACGCTTTAACCAATAAAAATTAACGTAAGCGATGAAGCATCCAAAGGCCAGGCCAGCGGCTGCCCGTATTCCGAATCTCCACCACGCGGCCGCGACCAGTGGAACAGCTAGCGCCATCATGAAATGACGGATGCGGTCGAGGGCTCCGGAGTAGAAATGCTCGGAACTTCCGGGTCGAGCGGCGAAATCGGATTGAGGCGGTTCGGACATTGTCGATGACACTCAACATAGTAGCGCCGCACAGAACTAAGCGTCCGGCGAAGTCTCACTTCGCATCACTGTCGCGAAGAACTGTACGGATGAGTTCGACAAACCCGGCGGCGATACCGAGAAGAATGCCAACCAAGTAGATCCAGGTGGTGTGCAGCCAGCGGTCGAGAGCCGCGCCAACAAGCCATCCCACCACGAGTGCGGCGGGAAGGACGAATGCCAGTTGACTGTAGCGGGCGAATTGCCGCCAGAAGGTCTTCTTCTGTTCGGAATTACGATCGTCGGGTGGCGTGGAAGGCGGCATGCGTCGGGGTCCGGCCAGCCGATTCTATCCCAAATACATTCGGCGTTGGGCAGCGCTAACGGTGATTTCGAGGAACCCGGGCCCTGCGTAGAGACCTTGCTCACAACGTCTTCCTCGCCACCTCAACTCATGTCACTAGTGCGTCAGTCTCGCCACGCTCGGATTCTGCGCAATCCCCAGCGCCCAGTTTACCAGTTCGATGAATCGGTTCGGCAGGATGCCGATATAGAGCGTGGCCAACGCAGTCACGCCGACAGCGGCGCGCATTGTCAAACTCACGGGAAGTTTCTCTTCGCCCTTCTCCACCTGGCCCATGAACATCGCGTTGGCAATTTTCAGATAATAGTAAAGCCCGAAGACGGAGTAGAGAACTCCCAGCGACGCCAGCACATAATGTCCCGACTCGATCAGGCTGAGAAAGATGAAATATTTGCCCCAGAATCCAGCCAGCGGCGGAATGCCCGCCAGGGACAGCATGAACACCAGCATCAGCACCGCTTCAACGGGCGCGCGCGAGTACAGCCCGTTGAGGTCGTCGAGTTCGTCGCCAACGACGTTGCGATGGCGCAGCGACGTGATCACCGCAAAGGCGCCCAGGTTCATGAAAGTGTAAACCAGCAGATAGATCAGGATGCCCTTGATGCCGTCCGGACTGAGTTGCGTAGCCGTTCCGGCGATCAGGCCCAGCAGCATGTAGCCTACGTGCGCGATCGAGGAATACGCCAGCAGGCGCTTGGTGTTGGTCTGAGTGAGCGCAGCGAAGTTGGCTCCGGTCATCGTGGCAATCGAGACAAATACGAGCAGCGGCACCCAGATCGCGCGCATGGGCAGGAGCCCGATGATCAGGATGCGCAGCAGCATTGCCCATCCCGCGGCCTTTACCGCCACCGACATGAATCCAGTGATGCTGGTGGGCGCGCCCTCGTACGCGTCGGGAGCCCACTGGTGAAACGGGATCGCTGCAATCTTAAACAGGAGGCCCGTGATGGTCGTCAGCAGCGCGACCACAGCGACCGGCTTGTAGGGGCTGTTCAGCACGTGCCGCGTCAATTCCTGATTGATGACTCCGAGATTGGTGCTGCCGGTCAGCCCGTAGAGCAGGGATAACCCATAAGCGAAAATGCCTGAGGAGAAGGCTCCTAGCAGCAGGTATTTCAAGGCAGCTTCATTCGAACGACGATCACGCCGCAGAAATCCCACCAGCACGTAAGTAGAGATGGCCATCAACTCCAGGCCAATAAAGATGAGGACGATATCGAAGCCGGCGGCCATGCACATCATGCCCGCCACCGAGAGCAGCATGAGCGCGTAATACTCTCCGTGATTTTCGTGCTCGGTTTCCAGGTAGCGCACCGACATCAGAATGGCGATGGCCGTGCCCGCCAGGAACAAATACCAGAAATAAATGGCAAAGTGATCCACAAGCATGGTGCGCATCAGGCCAAATGAGCCGGGAGATGGCCCCATCCACAGCTGAATCTTGTAAACGCCAGCGGCGGAGAAGAGAACGCCGATCATCGCCGTCGCGGCATTGGCCCACTTCATCTCGCGCGGCAGCATCAGGTCGATCAGCAAGATGCCGAGCGCGAAAAGCGTCAGCAACGTGATCGGAAGCGCCAGAAGATAGTCGGTCCAGACCACTATTTCTTCCCCTTTGCATTTGTCGGCGCCGCCGCAGGCTCAGGGTTGTTGGAGTATGTCATGTTGGTGGGAGCCGCGACCGTTGTGGCCGCGTGCGCGGCGGCATTCACCGCAGGCAGCGGGTAGTCAGGCCGCACGACTGCAATCGTGTGGTTCACCGGCTGTTCGAGAATCTGGAAAAACGGCTTGGGATAAAGGCCAATCCAGAACGCCATGATGAGCAGCGGCACAAAAGTCGCGACCTCGCGCGGCGTCAGATCATGCAGCTTTTCGTTCTTGGGATTGGTGACAGTTCCGAAGAATACGCGCTGGTAGAGCCACAGCAAATACGCTGCGGCCAATACCACGCCAGGCACCGCCCACGCGCCCCACTTCCAATTCTCCATAAACGTTCCTTGCAGAATCGTGAACTCGCCCACGAACCCGTTGAGTAACGGCAAGCCCATCGACGAAAGAAACATGATCATGGTAATGGTCGCGTAAACCGGCATGACGTTGGAGATGCCGCCGTATTCCGAGATCTCGCGCGTGTGCCGCCGTTCGTACAGGATGCCGACAATCAAGAACAGCGCGCCCGTCGAAATTCCGTGATTGATCTGCTGCAGCACCGATCCGCTCAGCCCCAGCGGCGTCAACGCGAAAATTCCTAGCGTGCAGAAGCCCAGATGGCTCACGGACGAGTAAGCCACCAGCTTCTTCATGTCTTTTTGCATGAGCGACACAAGTGCGCCATAAATGATGCCGATGATGGAAAGAAAAATCATCCACCCGCGCACCGTCATGCCCAGAAACGTCGCCGGATTCGACAGGACGTTCGGAAAGAACGGAAGTGAGAAGCGGATGAAGCCGTACGTCCCCATTTTCAGCAGGACGCCAGCCAGAATTACGGACCCCGCCGTCGGCGCTTCCACGTGCGCGTCGGGCAGCCACGTATGGAAGGGGAACATCGGCACTTTAATCGCGAAGGCGAAAAAGAAACTCAGGAACAGCAGCGTCGCAATATGCGGCCCGTAGTCGCTGTAAATTCGCGGCGCCGTATCGTATAGCGCCTGCAGGCTAAACGTGTAAACGCCGGTCACGTGTTGATGGTGGAAGTAGAGGAACAAAATTCCCAGCAGCATCAGCACCGAGCCGGCAAGGGTGTATAGAAAAAATTTGATGGCGGCGTAGAGTTTGCGCGGGCCTCCCCAGATCCCGATGAGAAGGTACATCGGCACCAGCATGGCTTCCCAGAAAACAAAGAAGAGAAAGAAATCGAGCGCCATGAAAACGCCGAGCATTCCGGTCTGCAGAACCAGAAACCAGACGTAATATTCCTTCACGCGATTCTCAATCGCCGTCCACGACGACAGAATCGAAATCCATCCCAGCAGCGTGGTGAGCATGATCAGCAAGAACGAAATGCCATCGATACCCAGCACGTAACCCGCGCCAATCGAGGGAATCCAGTTGCCCGGTGCGCCCTCGATGAACTTGAAGCCGGGCTCAAACCGCTGTTCCCAGAACATCGGCACGAGTGGGATCGAGACCACAAGGCCGGCGAGCGCGAAGATATTCGCGATCCAGCGGATGGCGTTCTTGTTCTCCTTGGGCACAAACAGGAGAAAAATCGCGCCCACCAGCGGCGTGAAAAGAATGATCGATAAAATGTGGTTTTGCATGAAAGCTCTTAGCCTTTAGCTCTTAGTCCTTAGCTCGGAACTCGTAGCCATACGTCCTGGCTAAAAGCTAAGAGCTAACAGCTAAAAGCTGTTTCAGTGATACACGTAATAAAACGCAAACCCGACCAGCCCCGCGGTCATCACCAGCGCATACCACTGCACCAGGCCCCACTCGAAAAGCCGCGCCGGATAACTCAGCATGCGCGCCAGAATCGCCGGACCGTTTACGCCTATGCCGTCGATGATCCACTTATCCCACCAACTGGAAAACGTAGCCGTGCCGCGCGTGATTGCGCCTGCGGCATTGACCGCGCCGTCGACGATGTGCGAATCGAACCACGAACTAGCCTCGCCCAAGCCGAGCACGCCCAAGCGAACTTCGCCCGCTTTGCGCCGCCCTGTGAATACGTAGTCATAACCTTCGTCCACGTAATACTTATTGAGCAGCGTGTTATAAACGGCTGGTGAGGCGCCCGCGATGGGCTCGACGTAACCCTTGTCGGCGTTCTTGTAGGAGCGTCCGGCCATGAACCATCCGGCCCCTGCAGCCGCAACCGATAGGAACATCAGCAAGTATTCAGTTGGGTTAGTGTGCTCTTCTTCTTTTTCTCCCGCGGCCAATTGTCCGGCTTTACCTTCCTCGACGAAAACGCGAGCTTCGCCGTGCGCGAAGACTGGATCAAGAAAGTGGGCGAAACGATCCGAGCCACCGAGGCTGTGCGGCCAGCCCAGAAATCCCGCGAACAGCGACATCACCGCGAGAACTACCAGCGGCATGGTCATCGAAGCGGGCGACTCGTGGATATGGTGTTCAACGTCGTGGCTCATGCGAGGCCGCCCGTTGAACGTCAGATAAATCAGCCGGAACATATAAAAAGCTGTCATCAGCGCCGTGACATAGCCGATGAACCAGAGGATGCGATACGCGCCGCCTTCCGACGTCCACGTCTGCCACAGGATTTCATCTTTCGAGAAGAATCCCGCGAACGGCGGAATGCCGGTGATCGCCAGCGTTGCGATGAACATGGTCCAATACGTGGTCGGAATGCGACCACGCAAATCGCCCATATTCCGCATGTCCTGCTCGCCGCTCATCGCATGAATCACTGAGCCCGCGCCGAGGAACAGCAGCGCTTTGAAGAACGCGTGCGTGAACACGTGGAAGACTGCGGCGGAGAATGCCCCCACGCCGAGAGCGAGAAACATGTATCCCAGTTGCGAAACCGTCGAATACGCGAGCACGCGCTTGATGTCGTTCTGCACCAGTCCGATCGAAGCGGCGAAGATCGCAGTGAGCGCACCAATAATGGCGACCACCAACATAGATTTCGGCGCCAGCACAAACAGCACGTTCGAGCGCGCGACCATATAAACGCCGGCCGTGACCATCGTCGCCGCGTGAATCAGTGCCGAAACCGGTGTCGGGCCCTCCATCGCGTCGGGCAGCCACACATAAAGAGGAAGCTGCGCCGACTTGCCGCAGGCTCCTACGAACAGCAGCAACGTGGCGGCCGTGATGATGGGATCGCCGATCTGAAAATGTCCGCTGCGGGCGGCCGCAGTCACGTCGATGAAGCGCAGCGAGCCCATGTACCAGGCGATGAAGAACATGCCCAGCAGAAATCCGGCGTCGCCAATGCGGTTGACAATGAACGCTTTGTTAGCCGCGTCGCTCGCCGACTTGCGATGAAAATAAAATCCGATTAACAGATACGAGCACAGACCCACGCCCTCCCATCCAACGAACATGAGCACATAGTTGTTCGCGAGGATCAGCGTGAGCATGGAAAACATGAAGAGATTGAGATATCCGAAGAAGCGGTAATAGCCCCCTTCATGCGCCATGTAGCCGATGGAATAAATATGGATCAGCATGCCGACGCCGGTGACAAACAGCAGCCAGATGCTGGAAAGAGGATCGAGCAGGAATCCGGCGTCGGCCTGAAACGGAGCCTGTGCACCGTCGTGCTTCACGTAAGTCAGGTGGCCGGTATCGGTCCCGAGCCAGGTGTAGAGAACTTTTTCGAAAGGCTGGCGATCGTGCGCTGGAGCCCAGTTTGTATATTGCAACACCGCTCCGCAAGCCATCAGAAAAGCCAGCACGACCGACCCAACGCAGACAGCGCTCACCGTCGCCTTCTGCAACCTGCGCCCAAAGAAAAACATGAGCGCCGCGCCGATGGCGGGAAACAGCGGGATGAGATAAATGTGGTTTAGAAATACCATTCAGCACTCAGCATTCAGCACTCAGTCAATTCGGACTGAGCACTTAGCACTTGGCAGTTAGCATTTAGCCCTACCGAGGTTTGCCGATCGCGGCAAGGGCTTCAGATAGCCGAATGCTAAGTGCTAATTGCTAAAGGCTGCTTTTTCACCACTTCAACAAATTCACTTCGTCCACGTTCACCGTTTCCTTATTCCGGAAGAAGGCGATCAGGATGCCGAGGCCGACTGCGGCTTCGGCGGCGGCGTCAGTGATTACAAAAATCGCGAACACCTGTCCATGCAGGGCGCCGGGACCGTGAATCCCCTGCCAGTAGCGCGAGAAGGCGACCAGATTCAAATTGACAGCATTCAGGATCAATTCGATCGACATCAGGACGATGACTACATTCCGGCGCGTCAACACGCCAATCACGCCCAGCAGAAACAGCGCTGCACCTAGCACCAGGTAGTGCAGTGTCGAGATGTGAAGCATCGCGTCCACGTCAGGTTTCAGTTCCTAGTTGTTAGCATTCAGCATTCAGCAATCGGCACTCAGCCCTTTTGGTGGATACCGATAACTTTACTGGCTGAATGCTGAGTGCTGATTGCTGAATGCTCAACTCATATCCTCTTCTTCGCCATCACCACCGCTCCGATGATCGCCACCAGCAATAGCAACGACGCGATCTCAAAGGCGAACATGTATTGGCCGGCATTGCGATCAAACAGCAGCGCCGCGACCGCCTGCGTGTTCCCCATTTCGCCATAGGTCATGCGGCCTTCGGGAAAAAGAATTCCTTTTGTCCTCGTGGTGTAGACCGCGATGAACAGGCCGCCGAGTGCGGCGGCCGCAACGATCCCTACTAGCCACTGCTTGTTGAACTGGCGCTCTTTCTCGGCCCGCTCGATCGAGATCAGCATGATCACGAACAGGAACAGCACCATGATGCCGCCCGCGTACAAAATAATCTGAACGCCAGCCACGAACGGGGCATAGAGCATAAGGTAGAGCCCGGCCTGCGCCAGCAGCGTCGTAATCAGAGCCATCGCCGAATGCACCGCGTTCTTGCGCGTGATCACGAGAATCCCGCCAGCGATCATGGTTGCGGCGAGCAGATAAAAGAAAAACGGCGTCGCGACCGGAGGATTGGTTCCCGCGGGAATCATGGACGCCACACTCCCTGCAACTCCGCCCAGAGTTCCGTCCGCATCCCCACAATCGCGGTCAGGATCAACAGCACCAGTCCGGTCGGCAGCAACACCTTCCACCCTACTTTCATGAGTTGGTCAAAGCGGTAACGAGGGAACGTGCCACGATACCAGATATAGAGGTACATGAATGCGGCAACTTTGGCCGAGAACCAGAAAATATCCGTGACGCGCACGCGTACGGCAGGGATGAACAGAATCAGGCCGATCAAAGCAAGCACTACGCCGAACGCCGCCAGGCCCATCGTCTGCACGCGGAACAGCGGATGCTTGGGCATCCGCGCCGTGTTATAGAAACACATCGCCGCCAGAAACAGGAAAGTAATTCCTGGAAACAATGAGAAGACCAGATCCCATGTGGGCCCGGTCAGCGCGTTGGGAAAGGGGCGCAGCCATCCGCCCAGCCACAACGTTACTGCGATCGACGAGACCGCAATCATTGCGGAGTATTCAGCCAGAAAGAATAAAGACCAGCGGAAGCCGCTGTACTCCGTGTGGAATCCCGCAGTCAATTCCGATTCCGCTTCAGGCAGGTCGAAAGGCGCGCGGTTGGTCTCGGCGACCATGGCGATGGCGAAGATGAAGAAGCCGACCAGGCCCAGCGGGAAGAACTTGAAGATGAACCATTCTTGTTGCGCTTGTTGCGCCTGCACGATGCCGATCATGCTCAGTGTCCCGGTGCTTTCCGCATTGAGGCTAGTCATCAGGATGACCGAGACTACCGCAAGGCCCATCGCAACTTCGTACGAGACCATCTGCGCGCTCGAGCGCAGCGCGCCAATCAAAGGGTAGTGCGAGTTCGAAGCCCATCCGGCAGTGACGATTCCCAGCACGCTCAGCGATGACACCCCAAGCATAAAAAGGACGCCGATGTTCATGTCGGTGATGGCATGCGTCGGTCCGAACGGAACCACCACAAACACGGTAAACGCAGCGAGCACGACAATGAATGGGGCGACCCAGAACACTACCTTGTCGGCTTCGGCAGGAATGATGTCTTCCTTGAGCAGCAACTTGATGGCGTCGGCAATCGGCTGGAGCAGGCCATGCGGGCCCACGCGCATGGGGCCAAGTCTGACCTGCATGTGAGCGAGAATTTTGCGCTCCAGCCAGTTCATCGCGATGACAGCAACGGAGAGGCCCACGAAGACGAGCAAAATGTAAACCGTGGCCCAGAAAAAATTTCCCGCCCCGCCTGGGGTTTTATCGCTGTCAAGATAAGACTGGATGTACTGCAGGAACGCGTGCATCAGCGGTCTACCTCGCCGAGAACGATGTCGAGCGTGCCGATGACCGCGATGACATCGGCCACCAGTTGGCCGCGGCACATTACGTCGAGAGCTTGCAGGTTGACGAACGACGGCGGACGCACACGCACGCGGTAAGGTTGAGTCGAACCATCGCTGACGATAAAGTATCCCAGTTCGCCTTTCGGAGCCTCGATGGAGTGGTAGACCTCGCCGACTGGCGGCTTCATCACCTTCGGAACTTTGGCCATGATTGGCCCTTCCGGAATTCCTTCGACCGCTTGCTCGATAATGCGAAGCGACTGCCGCATCTCGATCATGCGCACGATGTACCGGTCATAGGTATCGCCGTGTTCGCCGGTGGGAATTTCAAAGTCGAAATTCTTGTAGTTGGCGTAGGGCTGTGCCTTGCGCAGGTCCCACTTCACGCCGCTGGCGCGAAGTACAGGGCCGGTCACGCCCAGAGCGATGCAATCCTTGCCGGAAATTTTGCCCACACCTTTGGTGCGTTCGAGCCAGATGCGATTGGTGGTGAGCAGCTCCTCGTATTCGTCGATCTTCGGTCGCACAAACGAGACGAAATTCTTCACGTCCCGTTCGAATCCGTCGTACGCTTCATATTGCAGTCCGCCGATGCGAAAGGCATGCGTTGTGAGACGGGCGCCGCAATACTTTTCGAAAATTTTGAGAATCTCTTCGCGGTCGCGGAAGGTATAGAACAGCGGCGTGATCGCCCCGATGTCGAGCGCGTGCGTGCCCAGCCAAAGCTGGTGGCTGGCCATGCGGTTGAGTTCGGTGAGGATGACGCGAATATATTGTGCCCGCGGCGGTGCTTCGACGCCGAGTAGTTTTTCGACTGCCTCGCAGTATCCCAGTCCGTTTGAGACCGCAGCCACGTAATCCATGCGGTCGACGTAGGGATTGAACATGGTGTACGTACGGTTCTCGGCAATCTTTTCTACGCCGCGATGCAGGTAGCCGATCACGCACTCCAGTCCCATCACCTTTTCGCCGTCGAGCCGCAGAATCACGCGGAGCACGCCATGGGTCGCGGGATGTTGCGGCCCCATATTGATGACGAGTTCGTTGGCATCGAGAAACGTCTTATCAGGCGTGTCCAGATCCAACGGCGAGAGTGTGTTCGGGTCGCTCATTAATTATTCGATCAATTATTCGATCCAGGCGCTAGTTCATTGCTACTGGCCGCTCTCAATCCCTAAATTAATCTGCACCCACTCATTGTCTTGCTGCAGGATTCCGTAATCCTTGCGCAAGGGATATCCCTTCCAACCGTCGGGCAACAGAATGCGCTTAAGGTCAGGATGACCGTCGAACTTGATTCCAAACATGTCGAAGACCTCGCGCTCCAACCAGTTGGTGGTCGCCCAGAGTGGAACGGAGCTTGGCAGACTCTCGCCGTCGGCGATCAAAGTTTTCACACGAATGCGCTGGTTGTGCGGGAACGAGTACAGCACCCAAATTACGTCGAACTGTTTCTCGCGCTTGGGATAGTGCACTGCGGTAATGTCCACGCAGTAGTCGAACCGCTCCCGGTCGCGCAGGACGTGCAGAATTTCAGGAATCAGCGAACGATCGACCTCCATGTAGTTCTGGCCAAGGTGAGTCAGCGGTTCGATACCGGAACCGTATTCACCTTTGAGCCTGGCGATCATGGGCGAGTCCCACGGAGTGGGAACTGGGGCAGCAGGCTTCGGAGGAGCGGCGGCGGGTCGAGGTGCGGTAGGAGTTGCCGCCGCGGCGGCAGGTTTCGGCGGAGTTGGGGGAGCGGCGGGTTTGTCGGGAGCAGGTTTCGTTTCCGATTGAACCGAACCAGAAGGAGTGGCTTTCACCCCGCCCGGGGCTGCGGGTCGATCCGCCGTCGGCTTCGGTTCCCCTTCCGGCGGCGGTGACGAGGGGGATTTGATTTCGTCCGGCATAACGCGAAGGCACAAACCTCCGGCCCAGAGAGCGTCCAAAGGAACGTTAACTTTTATCAGCTTGAGAGTGCGAAGTCAACGAGCTGGAAATGAACGGCGCAAGTCGCTTCGCTCCGTCGCCAGCGGCGTAACGGGATAGTGGAAAAAGATTTCCACAATGTTCCTGCAGGAACATTTCCAGTACATAAATGTACGTACAAAATCCTATAAATCTTTCCGTATCAATGACCTAGCGGTTTGGCGCAGGTCTGCCGGGCCGCCGCTACATTTGCCCTCCGGGCGCCGGGGGATTCGCCGGAGCAGACGGCTGGGTCTGGGGAACCTTATCTTGACGAGGCGCAACGTAGGGCACATTCGGCAAGTGCGTTACCTGGCCGCGGGTGGCGTCGGCGATATCGATGCCAGAGTGATCAAGCAGCAATCCCGTGGCTCGATCCAGTTCGATGCGCGACTTCTCATAGGCTGCCTTCGCTGAGACCAAGTTGGACTCGCCGGTTCTCAGCGTAGCAGCATCTTGCAGGATGGCGGTCTGGGTGGTGAGACCCACTTTCAATTTCTGCTGGTCGGCGTCGAGGGTTTGGCGTGCCAGGTCCACGGCGGATTGGGCGGCTTGTACCGCGGCCCGGTTCTGCTTTACATCGAATTGCGCATTGCGCACTTCGATGCGCACCTGGTTTTCAAGTTGGAGTTGGCGCACCTGCGCCTGGCGATATTCGAGATCGGCGCGAACCTGGTTGGACTGTGCCAGGCGATTGCGGAGAGGAATGGTGAGCGAGAGGCCAACGCCTTTGTCGGGCGAGGTCGAGGTTACCAGTTGGTTTAAGGTGCCTCCGTAGCCGACTGAGGTGCTCGTCCGAAAGGGTGGCGGCGCTCTGTTTTGATCGAAACAGAAAGCGCTCGTGGTGGTGGCGCAATTGGGCACAAGGGGATTTACGTCGCCGCCGACTCCGGAACCGCCATAATAGGCGAAGGCCTGCAGGGTGGGCAGCATGGCATTGCGTACCGCTTTAATGTTGATGTCGCGCGAGTTGAGGTCGATGCGGGACTCGACGAGTTCGGCGCGATGTTGCAACGCTTCATTGATCAGGTCTTGAATGGGTATGATCGGCTCTTGTGGTGGCACGAGCATTCCCGACGTCGGGATCACGTCCGCCTCAGCCAGAACGGGGTCCTCGATACTTCGGCTGAGGGCGTTCTTCATCAGTAATTGCTGCAGTTGCAGATTATTCTGGGCGACGATCAGGTTCTGCTGGTCGGTGGCCACCGTGCTCTGGGAACTCACGACCTGAATGGGAGGAGCGGTGCCCACTTGCGCCTGGCGCTTGGAGTCGTCGAGCGCTTTCTGCGCATAAGTGAGAGATTCCTCCTGTACCCGGACATTCTCGTAGGCATAGACCAAGTCCCAATACATGTTCTCGATTTGGTCGACGGTGGTGATGACTTGGAGACGGAAGGCGACGTCGGAAATCTCGCGATTGTTTTTGGCAATCCGGATGAAGCGCGTGTTGGGCAGGAAGCCAAAACCTTGGAGCAGGTTCTGGGTAAAGCGAAACTGGAAGTTCGATCCCAATTGCGGGGTGAGCAGGCTGGTGGGGTTGTTGGTGGTGAGGTGGGTGTTATTGAAGCCGCCCGAGAGCACGCCTCCCCAGGTGAAACCCTGGGTATAGGCGAAGTCCGAAGTGTAGGTATTCTGGGCCACAATCGGCACCGGGCTGAAGACGCTGACCGACTCCGTATCGTTCTTGTCGAGTTGGAGCGTGGCGGAGAGCGCGGGATCGAAACTGGTAATCGGAGCACCGATACCGAGGGTGGAACTGACCAAGCCGTTGGTTCCGGAGCCGGCGCCTCCGGCAGCAACCGTGGTTCCACCGGTTCCTGAGCCGACCGTGCCGCCGAGCCCGCCAACGCCGCCGCCGGGGGTGTTTTGCACGATGCCGGTGTTGACACCGAGAATGCTGGCGCCGGATTTGGCGCGAAGCAGATCGGCATCGGCGATGTTCAGGTTGTAGCGGGCGATGTCGAGATCGAGATTGTTCTCGAGCGCGAGAGCAACAGCGTCATCGATGGAAAGATAGATTTTTCCATCTTTCATGAGCGAGTCGATGCGCGGAGAGTTGCCAAGGTTCGGCGGCGCGACATCCTGAGGCATGTAGGGTTGCAGCACGTTAGGGAAGGCCGAACGCGGCTTCGAGTAGTCCTTCAGATGGACGGCCTGCGGCGGTGCGGGCTGAGGCGCAGAGGGGGGCGCCTGCGGCGGCGTAGACGGCGGCATTGTCTGTGCCCCGAGCGAAACAGGATAGCTCGCCACAGGGATAGCGAGAGCGAGGTATAGGGGCAACAGCCGCACCCTCTTAACCCCAGAAATCAAGCGCGGTGAAAGCATCGGTCTTCTCCTCAATTCATCGTCCGTGCATTACGAGCAGGCGAGGGTTCGTTTCTATTCACACTCGATGACGCGAGTGTTGGATGCTGAAGTCACAAATCTGTCACTTCAATCTTAGCGGCAGAAGTTTCGGCGAAACGGCGTAGGATTGTAAAGAATTGTGAGGCGGGATTGTGAGGCGGGAGGTAGTTTTATAAACCAGAATTCAGGACCTTGTTGCTGTGCCGTCGCTGTCGTTTCTGCTGCGCCTCGGGCGTCATACAATGAATGCAAGCTTGCTAGTTCACGAGACTTACTTACATCCCGGGCAGATGCCGGTGTGAGAAATAACCGTGCCTCCTGAAAACGAGCTGTCGCGAATGCATGAACATGGTTTCAGTCGCCGGCTGAAGCGAGCCCTGGACTTGCTGGTGTCGACGATTACCCTGATCGTCCTATCACCGATGATACTCGTAGTGGCGGTCCTGGTGCGAGGGCAAATGGGCCGACCAATTGTTTTTCGCCAGCAGCGTCCTGGTTACAAAGGCGTCCCTTTTAACGCTCTTAAATTTCGCAGTATGACGGACGCGCGCGACGAGAACGGGCGTTTATTGCCCGATGCGGCCCGCATTACGCGGCTGGGCGCTTTCCTGCGACGGTCGAGTCTCGATGAACTGCCGCAATTTTGGAACGTGCTTCGTGGAGACATGAGCTTAGTCGGGCCGCGGCCGCTGCTCATGCAATATCTGGATCGCTACACGCCGGAGCAAGCGCGCCGGCACTCCCTCCCTCCCGGAATTACCGGCTGGACGCAGGTGAATGGTCGGAACGATCTGGCCTGGGAACAAAAGCTCGCACTTGATGTTTGGTATGTCGACCATTGGAGCCTGGCGCTGGACGTGCGCATTCTCGCAATGACGGTGTGGAAAGTTCTGACCGGGGAGGGAATTTCTGCGGAAGGCTCCGCAACCATGCCCGAATTTATGGGTACCGAAAACCCCTCTTCCGAGAAGGCGCGGATTCCTTAATCTTGGGGCTGGGTACGCCTTCCAGATGGCTAGCGCTTGTTTGCTCTCGAGAGAACTTTCGCGGGAACGCCTACCGAAGTAGCCGCCGCCGGCGCAGAATCCAACACGACCGCCCCTGCTCCGATAGTGGCAGCTTCGCCAATGGTCCCGCCCGGCAATACGATTGTCCCAATTCCCAGCAGGGCATAGGTTCTCACGGTCACGTTGCCTCCCAAGATGACGCCTGGGGCCAGATGTACGTGATCTCCGATGTGACAATCATGCTCCACAATGACGCCAGTATTCAGGATGCAATTATTGCCGATCACGGCCTCCGCGTTCACGACAACACGGGGCATGACAACAGTACCGGCGCCGATATGAGCCGAGCCGGACACAACGGCCGATGGATGGATCAGCGTTGCCAGGTCGAGACCTCGCTGTAGGCCTTCTTGAAAACAGCGCTCCCGCACGCGGTTGTCCCCTATAGCCACGATAAAAGAAGTATGGCCGCCTGCCTTGA
Source organism: uncultured Acidobacteriaceae bacterium (assembly GCA_963708335.1). Classification (GTDB taxonomy): domain Bacteria; phylum Acidobacteriota; class Terriglobia; order Terriglobales; family Acidobacteriaceae; genus Sulfotelmatobacter. Next base: position 3,342,111 of record OY970205.1, read on the forward strand.
GGGCTTCCATTCCCTCGGAAGAGGGCAAAAGTTGGCAACCGCAGAAAGACTGCCCTGACGAAGTGCACGCGTCATCTACAAATACGATCTCCGCGAACAGCGCCATCGCCCGTGCAATATCGAGGACGACTTCTCCGTGTCCGCCTGCTCCCCAGATGATCAGCTTCCGCAAGGCGTTCCCCCGAATCTCTGAATGCGTGAGCCGTTATGGCCTTGGCACTATCTTGCGACCGAGTAAAAATTATCCGAGCCACAGGCAGGTGTCAAACGACGTCGATTCGTTAAGGAGCCTGTGGACAAAACCAGACTAAGACATGTGAAGAATCTTGCATACAAATCGCAAAGAGCATTGAGCAATCCGCAAGGCTGGGCAAGTAAGATCTTTAGTTTCTATCGAGTCGGATTGGTGACTGGATTGCAGGCTGCACGCGGGGGAGTCTGTTTCAGGACGACAGGCTCAAATGGGAAGAATTGTGTTCAAGAGGGAATTCTCAAATGCGTAAATCGCTTAGTTTGATGGCCGCCTTACCTGTGGTTCTCCTTTTTCTGGCGTGCGCCCAGAATGCGCATGCGGATTCAGTTACCTTTGCTTTTTCGTTCAGCGGAGTTGGCATTAGCAGCAGCGGTGACTTTACGGCCTCTCTGGTGTCCGGCGATAAATACCTCGTCAGCGCGATCTCCGGGATGCAAAACGGCTTTGCGATGACACTACTGTCACCCGGCGCCTACGGCGGCAACGACAATTCAATATTCTCCTCGCAACCATACCTCGACCTGGCTGGTCTGTCCTTCGTTTTGTCGAATGGGACAACGGATTACGCCATTTATTACCTTGGAGGCAAATACATGGAATGTAATAGCGGCCAGGGCCCGTGCTTGATTGGGGCCGGGGTCCCCATAACTTTCAGTCTGAAAGAGGTGCCTGAGCCCGGGAGTCTGATGCTTTTGGGGTCGGGCTTATTCGGGTTAGCTGGAGTGGCGCGGCGCAAACTGTTTAGCTAATACGACGCATCCGGTTGCCAGGTTCTACAAAGGCTTCGCTTCCCGCGAAGCCTTTTGTGTGTGCGAAAGCATGCGGGAAGGACGAGATGACTAGGCCTTTCTTAGCGGGACCATCCGGGCAACCAGAGCTGCTATGGCATTGGGTTCGTGTTCGCCTGCGGCTTTTTCAAGTACATAGGACCGCTCAAAGCCGTGGGGGCCTGTGATTTTCATCTCCCAACGCTCGTTCCCTTGCGAGCCGATAATTGAGACGCGCCAATCTCCCAGTCGATCCGAGAGAACGTGCTCAAGGATGGCGACCACGTCCCGCTGCCACTCCCGATCGCCCGTATTGTAGATTTCGACAGCTACCGCCATATCCAGAGTGTACCGCCCGAGGGAAGGAAGCGGCGAGAGCAGATATTGTTCACGTTGCTGCGCTCTCCCAGTTGCTGCACTACCGCAATCCGGCGATCGCTGTGTAAATCGCTGTGCAAAATCTTTTACGAGCATTACACAAAAAACAGCTTGGATTGTTGACCAAGATGAGGTAATTTGACCGGCATCGTATTTGGAGCGAAGCTCGGTTCTCACCAAGCCTAGATCTGGGATATTCGGTTTCGCGAATTGAAGACACCCCTGCCTTCCGCGATAGGATTTCAGGTGCAATGAGGTCTCAGCGGCTCCGCAAGGAATCCAGCCGTGAAATCTCTTTTTCGCGTGTCCGTTCTGCTCACCTTCTCTCTTCTCAACTGCAGTTCGTTCGCAGGTGGCGGAAAACTCCCGCCGGTTGCTTCCTCGGGAGATGGCGCCGTCTCGTCCTCCGCAGACGACGGAGTGCTTTCGATTACGTCGAAGTTCGCGATCCCGGGTCCGCAGCGATCTTTTTTGCGCATGGCCGGAATCAGCCAAAAGGTTGCTCCGCGAGAAGTCCTGCCATTGCTGAGCCGGAATGTTTTTACCGAAGGTTTTGAAGGCTCCAGTCGTCCAACTGAGTTTCTTGTGTTGTTGAGGCGGTACGTGCAGCAGGCTCGGGAATTGTCGCAGTTGGCTGCGGGCAGCGGCATGGTGATTCGTGTTTCGAACTGTAATGACGCAAAGCCACTGCTGCGAATCCTGGGATATCGAACCAGTGCCGATTGCGGCGTTCCGGAAACGTCGCTGCAAACGCAGGATCCGGAAAGAGCCTTCCTCGCCATCGATTCTGGATTTCCGCTCTCTGAACTGGAGAAGACGCTGCAGGGCGGTAAACCATTTGAGTATCCCTTTGAATCCTCCCCGGTGCCGGTGCTGTTTGCCGAAAACGATTGGAACAAGGCGAACACCAAGAACGGCAGGGAGAAGAACGGGGATTTGCTGGACACGATTCTCGGCGACCCTGGTATCGCCCGGCTATATTGGGCCCTTTCTCGAATCGACCTTGAAACTAGCAGGGCTCTGCAGCAAACAATCGGCCTCCCAAAGTTGGTCCCGTACGCCGCTGTTCTTGATTTTTATGGAAGAAGCCTCTGCATTAAGGATGGACGAGTCAATGTTCCCGGGGGCGCCACAGCCGAAGCTGCATGGAAGGAACTGGTCGGAGCGAACCCGGATTCCCCTGGTGCTTTTGTCTCGAAATTATTGGCCCGGGACAAGGGTTGGCTAGCCGCCTATTTTGATGTGCTTTCGCGAGCGAATGGAACGAGGCAGGCGTATTTTACGGAGCCGCATCGATTGCGTCTTTTTTATGCGGGGCTTCGCGCTCCGGACCCGTCGGCTCCTGCCACGAGAGGTTTTTATCGACCGGCGCCGGGGCTTTTGCTGATGGTCACTCGCCTTCAACTGGATAGTAAGGGAGAGCCTCTCGTTCCTGGAAATCTCGCGGTTTGGAAGGATGTTCTTCTCGAAGGGCACACCGCTACCCTGGTACGCCGCTGGGGAAGGCAGACGCCGCGCCTGACAGATGCGGATCATCTTCTTCAAGTCATGTTCGCGATGTCTCGAGCCTCAACTGACAGCGGCCCGCTGCAGACCTATCTCGCGCTCAGTGAACTCGACAGCAGACGATCTGCGGAACATCGCCTGTCGCCGCCTACAGTCCGCTTGCTGGCGCGAAAGTTCGAGGAATTCAGCGATCAATATCGCGTATTCTCCGAGTTTCCAGAGTTGAGCGACGAATCCATCGTGCTCTTTCTTGACACGGCTCATGCCCTGAGCAACCTGCCTGGACCCGTGCGTGGGAACGCATTCGGCACGCTTCAGGCAAATGTCGGAATCTGGCAGATCCTGGCTCGCCAGGGAGAGATTTCCAACTCGCACTTGAATGAATCTTGGCAGCAGGTCGTCAGGCCTTTCGCCACGGTTCGATCGGCCGCCCAGGTTTATGACGCGGGACGAAGCTCATTGGGAGAAATATTCCGGTTCTCGACCGGCAAGGCTCGAGGTTCGCAAGACGAGATCATCGAGTTGTTGGCTGGACCTCGGCAGAGTAGTGCAGAAGGAAGAGAGATGCATCGCGAGGTTGCCGCGAGAATCCGCTCTGTACTGGACGATCAGCGGTTGGTCTCGCTCGACACACTGCTGGCCCTCGGGGATGCGTTGTCCGATAAACAGCGAGGGAAGCAGCCGGCAGACTACATGATTCTGTTGGCTCGCCAGACCCGGGAGTTTGAAATGCCGCGGCCCATCTTCACGAACAGCGAGAGAACAGAATGGGCCTCAGGAATTTACAACAATCATCACACTGACGTGCAGATGCGCACTGACTTGTCTAAAGTCCTCAGCTCGCCGACGGCTTCGCGAGCACAGATAGAGGAGGCGCGCGGCCAGCTTTCCTCTTTCTTGCGAGATGCCCTTGTCGGGTTGAATTACGCCTATTACGAGCCGCCGGGGGCACAAGCGCTGCACAACAATCCGCTCTTCGTTCGCTCCCACGACTTCGCGGGAGAGACGGTCGAGGGCATGAAGACACTGTGGCAGGCGCCGGAACTGATGGGTCAGGGTTCTCCCGCGGGCGGAGGCGCGCATTTCGTCGGTTCACTTGCCGATCTTCCATATGCTTTGGCCGAACTCGAACAGGATTTCATTTCTCCAGACAACATTCAGGCGCTGATATGGAATCAGTTAACCCCGGAACTGTTGACCTCCGCCATCTTGCCGCGATGGTGGAACGTCAGTGCGGTGGAGCTTCATGCGGTGGCGTTGTATCAGCGGACCGGCGAAGAACTTCTAGTCGCCTCGGTTAAGGACGAGGGATTGCGAAGCACAGTACTGAATATTCTCTCGAGTCGATTCCTTCCGGGGCGATTAAATCAAATCGAGCAAGCAATGCGCGCCGGTCGAATTTCAGAAATGCTTCCGGAAATAGCGCCGGCCGATACTTTCTACCTGGCGGCGGAGTTCCGGCAGAAATATCGGGAACAGCCTGGCGTATACGGAACAGCCTGCCAGGAGTTGCAAGATTTATATCGGGAGCACACCGAACAAGTCAGCTGGAAGCGCTTATCGCATGATTTTGGGACGCCGCATCCGAGCATGGCTCAGAACTATGGTCTGGAGTTGCTGAACGTCGCGCCCATGCCGCCCTTCTCCGGATATTCCAGCCGCTTCTTTGCGGAGTCTTGGGATTCTCCGACCCTGTACTGGGCTCGCTTGGCGGATGAAGAAGGATATTCTCCCGTCATGCTCAACCAACTCGTGCCGGTGCTAACGCGAATGATGGTGGAGAAAATTTTCGCAACCGATTTCGAGGATGGTCCCGCGCTGCTGCGGGCGATGCATGAAACCGGAGAAGAATTTCGGAAAGGCAAGTTGACGTCGCCGTCAAGGATTAGTTCCGCTCGGCCTTGAGGTCGGCGGTGTAAGTTCGGGTGAAAAATGCAGCGGCCTCAGCCGGGTCGCAGGTAGGGATCTTACAGTCATGGTGAGAAAAACATTTTTGCTGAGTCTGCTGCTCCTGGCGTTCGTGCTGCGAGAGCAAACGGCCGTGGACGCCCAGGAGAGCCCCAACATTCACGTTGTGGTCAACATGGTCCAGCTCAATGTGGCTGTGACGGACAAGAAAGGAAATTACATCACGGGACTTCGCCCCGAGGATTTTGAAATCCGCGAGGATGGAATAGTCGAGAAGGCGGCGACTTTTGCGGAGGGCGATGAATCGGCCCGCAGTCTTACCGATGTTGCGGCGCTAGACCCCAACGCCGCCGCCGACGATGCGGCTAAGCCTCCTTCAGCCGGCCCGTCGCCGCAGACGTTGGCATCGCTGGTGAACGGAGCCAATGTTTTTGTCCTCTTCGATACCAGCGACTACATGTACCGAGGCTTCGTTTTTGCGCAGGATGCCATTACCAACTTTATTCGCTCACTGGGAAGCGCGGACAAGATTGCATTCTATTCGTATAGCCGGGATCTCTCCCGCGCCGCCGGACTTACTGCCGACCGTTCGCAAATCTTGCGGGCTGTGCGCTCGACGGTGGCGGGAGATCAGGCCGCGCTTTACAACGCACTGTTGCTGACCCTGAAAGACGCGGCGCAAAACCGCGGCAGAAAAGTCGTCGTCGTGTTCTCCAACGGACCCGACAATTCCAGCGTCGTGCCGCCGGAGGACGTGGCTGAATTTGCGCAGTCTGCCGGAGTTTCCATCTACATGATCAGCACCCAAGAGGCGAGGCTGGAACCGGTGTCCACTGCGGTTTTTGATCGCATGACCGCTGCGACCGGCGGAAAGGCGTATTTCGCGAAAAACTGGAGGGATGAACACCGCGCCTTCGCCTCCATCCGCGACGATCTGGCTCATCTCTATTCCTTGAGTTACTATCCAAAAGCCAATCCCAATAATGGCTGGCGTGCGATCACGGTGAGGCTGGTGGGAGAACAGTTGAAGAATTACAAGGTGCGAACTCGCAACGGCTACCGTCCGCGACCGACACGGCTTGCAGTCGAAGATAAAACCACCGCTTCTGGGGTCGCGCCCGAATAGCAAGTGTGACCAGTTTTGGGCAATACGTCTCTTCCGGGAACCGATGCGAAAATAGTTTTCCCGCCGCTCGCTTGGCTCATCTCGCCGAATTCTGTTATTTTGGCAAGAGTCCCGTATGACAACTGTCAGTAATCTAAGCCAAGCCCTCGCCATCAGTGGCGGAGAACCGGTGCGTACCGAGATTTTTCCGCCATGGCCGGCTTTTGAAGACGAGGAAATTGAGGCCGCGGTCTCGGTTTTGCGGTCCGGCCGGGTGAACTACTGGACCGGAGAAGAGGGCCGGGAGTTCGAGCGCGAGTTCGCCGCGTTTACCGGGTGCAAGTACGCGATTGCCTTAGCCAACGGCACTGTGGCGTTGGAATTGGCGCTGTACTGCTTGGGGATTGGTCCCGGCGATGAAGTGATTGTTCCCAGCAGGACATTCATTGCGTCTGCGAGTTGCGCTGTCATGCGCGGCGCTACCCCGGTGGTGGCCGACATTGACCGCAACAGCAGCAATCTCACGGCTCAGACCATCGAGAGCGCGATCACACCGCGGACCAAGGCGATCGTTGCCGTGCACCTGGCGGGATGGCCTTGTGACATGGAATCGATTTTAGAATTGGCCCGCAAGCGCGGGATAGCCGTAGTGGAAGACTGTGCCCAGGCGCACGGGGCGCGCTACCGCGGCCAGCCCATCGGTTCATTTGGAGACATGGCTGCTTTCTCTTTCTGCCAGGATAAGAATATGACGACTGGCGGCGAAGGCGGCATGCTGCTCACCAACGACCGCAGACTGTGGGAACTCGGGTGGAGTTTCAAGGATCACGGCAAGAGCTTCGAAGCGGTGTATGAGCGAAGCCATCCTCCGGGATACAGATTTCTCCACGAATCGTTTGGCACGAACTGGCGTTTGACAGAAGTGCAATCGGCAATGGGACGCGTGCTATTGAGGAAACTGCCGCGCATGGTGGAAAAGCGGCGCCGCAATGCCGCATATTTGACCGAGGAATTCAGCGGGATTCCAGCTTTGCGCGTGGTCCGGCCGCCGGATGACGCGTTTCACTCTTATTACAAATACGACATCTTCGTAAGGCCAGAACGTTTGCGGCAGGGCTGGGACAGGAATCGGATTCAGGAAGCGATCGCCGCCGAAGGCATTCCGTGTTTAAGCGGAACCTGCAGCGAGATCTACCTGGAAAAGGCCTTTCCAGAAGCGATGCGCCCGGCTCACCGTCTAGCCGTGGCGCGAGAACTGGGCGAGACTAGCCTGATGTTCAAGGTTCATCCCACGCTGTCGGAGAGAGACCTCGCCGACACCTGCGCGGCGGTATCGAAGGTCATGCAGATTGCGTCGCGGGATTGAGGAATTCAAAGGTCTCCGACAGCCAATGACCGCTTGCCCAGACGATCCGCGCACTTCCGCAGCTCACGCCAACATTGCGACCGATCAGCCATTAATTCGCCCTCGCATGCGGGAGCTTGACGCGATCCGTGGAGTCGCGATTTTGCTTGTATTCTGGTTCCATGGTTTCGAGTCTTTCGCGCCGGCAGCTGGGCTTCCCATATGGGAGCGCGTGTTTTTGACGGGCGGGAAACTAGGATGGATCGGGGTCAACCTATTCTTTGTCCTTTCCGGTTTTCTAATAACCGGTATCTTGCTGGACAGCGCGCGAACGCCCAACTACTACTCTCGTTTTTACTATCGCCGCGCTTTGCGCATTCTCCCTGCATACTATCTCGTGCTAGTGATGCTGATTGTTCTCGATCACAGTAGCCTTATGCCGCGTCACACCTCGCTCGCCTTCGCTGGTCTCAGTTTTGTGTATCTTTCCAACGTGACGCCACTTCTCGGAGTGCCAATGCAATACGGACCGCTCTGGTCGCTTGCGGTGGAAGAACATTTCTACATCGCTTGGCCGACTGCGATTCGAGTTTTGACGAGACGCAAATTGATATTTCTAGCAACGTCAATCTGCGTCATCGAACCGATCCTAAGAGTGTATGCCGTCTACCGTGGCGGCCTGTGGTGGGGACCCTATACATGGCTTTCTGCAGACGGCTTAGCGTTAGGCGCCTTGCTCGCTTTGTTTGGCCGCTCGTCGCGTACTAACAGAGGCGGAATTTTGAAGCTGGCGTTGCTGGCTCTAATTGGAGCAACCGCGGCACTGGTAACCAGCATTGTAGTTCCTCGACCTTTGGCGGTGGGAATCCGCGGCACCTGTGTCAACTATTTCGCGTTTGCTGCTCTGGGCGTCACTTTGTGGCTGGGTACTGGGGCCTATCGCGAGTTGGTGAATCTCAGGGTACTTTCCTTTTTTGGTTACATCAGCTACGGCTTATACCTCATTCACGTGATAGTCCTGGATCTTTACGACGGTCTGGCTGCGCGATTTATTCCCTCTCTTTCTGTGGGAACGAGTTTTACCAAATATTCTCTTCGATTGGTAATCGCCATTGTGGTCGCGACGGGAGTGGCGTATCTATCGCGAATCAGCTATGAAGAATGGTTCTTGAACATGAAGGAGAAGGCCCGACGTGCCGAGCACAGGCCCTCTGCCGTACCCCAACGAACAAAGGCGGTATCGGAAATTTAGGAGCACTTTCTTGTTAGCAGTGTGGAGGTTTGCGGCGAACTTACGAGTGAGACTGATTTTAGCTTTCGAGCGGCTAAGCCCAACGTTCAATACATTCCCACCAAACCAATTTCTGCCACTCTTTTATAGTTATTTTGGCCCACTCGCGGTGTTGCCACCAGCGCGTCCCGAATTGCGTGTCGTCGTGGGCGGCCGCTACGGACCACTGGTATGACGGAAGGCGGTGGCTGAACACCGAGAGCGCGCGACGGGTGTGGTAATCCGAAGTGACCAGCAGAATCCGGCTGCCGGGCGGCAGGTAGGAAAGACACTTTGCGACGTACTTGGTCTCAGTCACGGTTGAATCTTCGCGGATCGGGCAGACCTGCACGCGGTCTCTTATGTCCGTCGAATTCTCTTTTACGAACTGACCCGCCCAGTCGGCATAGCTATGACCGAACAGGGTGATATCTTCGGATGCGTCGAGAAAAAGTTTTTGGCCATACTCCGCGCGTAATAACTCGATGCCTTTTTGATAACGGCGGTCGTTGACGTCTCCCGCCAGCACCACAATCGCATCGGCCTTGCGGAGATTTTCTACCTCAAGAAAACTGGCCAAGTGCAGAACGAACGCCGTTAAAAGCATCGCCGCGATGAGCGCAGCTCCGACGAGCAGTGGCGGCTTTCGCATAAGGTCAATTCAGGGTTAGTAGGGAACCCGGTAGATCGCAGCGGTGGCCGCAAACCCGACCAGCGTGCTTGCGCTCAGCGCTTCTTTAATGGTGCTGGCGGGAACGAAAACGATATCCTCGTCGTGAACGGGGATGTCGCGAATCTGACCGCGCAGCAGTTTCTTCAAATTGACCTGCTGCTCCTGGAATCCGTTATCCGTTTTACGCAGCAACCTGGCTTTTCCGGCAGAGGCTACGTGGGTCGTCCCGCCGGCGACGGCGACGACTTGCAATACGGTTACTCCACCGCTGGCGTTGAGCACGTACCCGCCCGGCCGTCCCACCTCTCCCAGCACGTAAACGATGCCCGCTCTTGGAACTACCACGGTGTCGCCGGGTTGCAGTTCGATGTTGCTGACGGCCATCTCGGCTGGGTCCTTCGAGAGCACTACGGTGGTCGTTTCTTTTTCGCCACGGTGGCTGATGGTGACCTTATTGGAGGCCTTCTCGGTAGGACCGCCAGCCGCCTGCAGCACATCAAACAGGCGGTGCGGCCCCAGGACGGAATAGAAACCAGGCTTCGCAACCTCGCCGGCTACGGAAATTCCGCTGCTGCCATATTCCTTGACATAGACGGAAACTTGCGGCTCGTTGACTACGCTCTTGTCGCGCAACTGGGCCTCAATCGCGGCCTCGGCTTCACTGCTGCTCAAGCCCGCCATTCGAATCGGCCCGACGAGCGGTAATGAAATGTTTCCGTTGGCGCTCACTCGCATGTGTCCAGAGAGATCGGGAGCGCCATAGACTGTGACCTCAATTTCGTCTCCGGGCCCAATCAGGAGCTTGGTCGACGGCACTGGGCTAGCGGTATTTTGCTTGGAATTATCCGCTTGGGGCGCAGTCACGATCGACGGTTCGGTCGCAGTTACGCCCGGTTGGGCAGAGGTTGGCGGACTGCTGCTTTGTGCCTGCGCTGCCTGTTGCCAGCCAAACACGCCCAGTAAGATGATTAAATTAAAAAGCCGGGGAAAAGGGACTGAAGTACGCTTCATCGATGTATGAGATTCTACCAGCCGGACGCAGCTTGCGCGCAAGTCGGGTTTGTCTGCGATCATGCGCGGTTGTACGCAGGCCGACAGCGTCGCTTCGTGTTGACTCATGTTTTTATCGTTCGCTGAGAACGGCGCGTGCCACCGTCTCGATCTGATCTTCCGTCATCTCGGGAAACAAAGGCAGAGAGAGGACCTGCTCCGCGGCCTTCTCAGACTGCGGCAGAGAGTTTCGTTTATATCCTAGGTTGGCATAGGCCGGTTGGAGGTGCACCGGGAGCGCGTAATGGATGCCCGTTTGAATGCCCTGGTCTTGTAGCGCCTGCTGCAGGGTGTCGCGGCGATCGGACCTTAGAGTGTATTGGTGATAAACGTGGTGCGCCCATGGCATTTCCGCAGGGCGTTCGACTTTAGAGCCTGACAGGAGCCGATTGTATTGATCGACAATCCCTCGACGCGCCTCGTTCCAGCGATCGAGATGGCGCAACTTGACCCGCAAAATCGCGCCCTGCAAAGCTTCCATCCGGTAATTGAATCCGTGCAGCAGGTGATGGTACTTGCGGTCCTGCCCCCAGTCGCGCAGCATGCGAATGGTATTCGCAAACTGGGCGTTGCTCGTGGTCACTGCGCCGCCTTCGCCGTATGCTCCGAGATTCTTGCCGGGATAAAAGCTGAAGCAGGCCAAATCGCCGATGCTGCCGACGGGGCGGCCTTTGTATTTTGCGCCGTGGGCTTGCGCGGCGTCTTCGATCACAATGAGTCCATGCCGCCGCGCGATGTCCATAATCGGGTCCATGTCGGCGGGTTGACCGTAGAGATGCACCGGTAGAATCACCTTGGTGCGGGAAGAGATTGCCCCTTCAATTGCGACCGGGTCGATGGTGAAAGAGCGGGGATCGATATCGACCAGCACCGGGCGCGCCCCTGTATAAACGACTGCGGCCACACTGGCGACGAAAGTGAAGGGAACAGTAATAACTTCAGCACCGGGGCCGACGCCGGCTGCCAGCAAAGCCAAGTGAAGAGCGCTCGTTCCTGAATTAAGGGCAATGCAGTCGTCCATGCCGCAATAAGCTGCGAATTCTTGTTCGAATCCCGCCACTTCAGAGCCAAGGACGAATTGACCGCTGTCCAAGACGCCGGCGATGGCCGCGTCAATTTCAGGCTTGATACTTCGGTACTGCGCTTTCAAATCGAGCGAGGGAATCTTGAAGTTTGGCATGAAGGTTTGTTTGAGATGCTATTTTCTCACTCGAACGGTCAACGTGCAGCTTCGCGTCGTAAAATGAAGCGCCATCTGTCTGCAAATCGGAGATAAGGAACGTCATGCGAGTTGGAGTCTTCACGCCTCTTTTGTCGCAACTGCCTCTAGCCGTGGTTCTCAAGAAACTTGCGGAACTCCGTATTGATACCGTCGAGCTGGCCACGGGAAACTATGTGGGCGATGCGCATTGCAAGCTCTCCATGCTCGAAAATGCTTCAGCTCTGGCCGATTTTAAAAGCATTCTCACAGATCATGGCATGAGCATCAGCGCATTGAGTTGTCATGGCAACCCGTTGCACCCCGACAAAGGTCAGGCGCAACAATATCGCGAAACCAGCCGGAAGACGATCTTACTGGCCGAAAAACTCGGGGTCGGGCTGATGATTGATTTCTCCGGGTGCCCGGGCGATTCAGCGCATGCAACTGCCCCGAATTGGGTCACCTGCCCTTGGCCGCCGGACTATCGCAAGGTTCTGGAGTGGCAATGGAACGAGGTCGTTACGCCTTACTGGATTGAACATGCGAAGTTCGCCGCCGATCATGGCGTGAAGATCGCGGTCGAGATGCATCCCGGGTTCGTGGTGTATAACCCGGAGACCATGCTGCGGCTGCGTTCGATCGCCGGGGAAAACGTCGGCTGCAATTTTGATCCCAGCCATCTTTTCTGGCAAAACATCGATCCGATCGCGGCCGTGCGCGTACTCGCCGGTTCGATCTTCCACGTCCATGCCAAAGACACGCAGCTCTATCCTTCGAATTTAGTGCGCGCGGGCGTGCTCGATACGAAACCCTACACCGAGGAGCGCGATCGCAGCTGGATCTTTCGCACTTGCGGGTACGGCCACGGGGCGGAGTGGTGGAGTGAATTTATCTCCACTCTGCGTATGTTTGGCTATGATTCTGTGCTGTCGATCGAGCACGAAGACAGCCTGCTCTCGGCGGGCGAGGGATTGACCAAAGCGGCCAATTTTCTCAACAGTATTGTGATCCGCGAGCAGCCTGGAGCGGCCTGGTGGTCTTAGCAACGGACGGGAAACTGGAATGAAAACGATCAGAACCGCAATCGTCGGTACGGGCTTTATGGGCCGTGTGCACCTGGAGGCGGTTCGACGAGTCGAATTCGTCGAAGCCGCCGCGATTGCTGGCAGAAATGAGGAAGCGGCTAGACGGCTGGGCGCCTCGTTTTCCGTTGCGGCAGTCACCGACTATCGCGATGTCCTTCGCGACCCTGCGATCGACGCAGTCCACATCTGTACGCCGAACGCGCAACACTATTCCATGGCGAAAGAGGCGTTGCAAGCCGGGAAGCATGTGATTTGCGAGAAGCCGCTGACAACAACTGTGGCCGAGGCGGAGGAACTCGTCTCGCTGGCCGCGAGCCAGCGACTGCGCAATTGCGTTTGCCACAACTTGCGCTACTACCCGATGGTTCAGCAGATGCGTCGGCTGCGCGAAGCGGGCGATCTGGGCGAGATTCTCGTGGTGCAGGGAACTTATTCCCAGGATTGGCTGCTCTACGATACGGACTGGAACTGGCGTGTGGACGCGAAGGCTGGCGGTGCCTCGCGTTGTATGGCGGATATCGGATCGCACTGGTTTGATATGGCGGAGCACATAACCGGACTGCGCATGACATCGCTATGCGCCGATCTGCAGACATTTCATACCACGCGGAAACAGCCTAAGCATTCCGTGGAGACCTTCGCCAACAAGTTGTTGGGGCCGGAGGATTACATTGAGACGCCGGTGGAGACCGAAGACTTTGGCGCAGTAATTTTTCGCATGGGCGCGCGCACGCGGGGCTCTGTTACTGCGAGCCAGGTTTCAGCCGGGCGAAAGAACCGTCTCAGCATCGAAATCTATGGCACAAAATCTTCCGTCGCATGGAATCAAGAGCGACCCGACGAACTCTGGCAGGGCCATCGCGATGTCGGCAACGAGATCTCTGTGAAAGACCCGTCGTTGCTCAAGCCCGGGGCCCGAACCTACGCCGATCTTCCTGGCGGACACAGCGAGGGCTACGACGATACATTCAAGCAAGTCTTTCGGCGATTCTATGCTTCCATCGGCACGGCGGGAGCTCCGGAGTATCCGCAGTTTGTGGATGGCCTGCGCCAGATGACCATCCTCGACGCCGTGCTGGAGAGCCATCGCAAGCGAAGCTGGATGGATGTCGAGGCTACGTAGGCCCTGAGAGCGCGACCGTCTCGAGTCACTACATTTCCGGAAGGGCCCATGCGAACATAACGCCGCCGCTGCTCGTGAGCACGTATTGACGGCCATCCAAGTAGTAGGTAATTGGAGAGCTGGCGATGGGCGCTCCGGAGCCCGCATGCCAAAGCGTTTTGCCCTTGCTTGAATCCAATGCGAGAAAGTTCCCCATAGCATCGCCGGTGAATGTGAGACCGGAATCCGTGGTTAGCACGCCCGCGCCCGATCCGCCGGGCCCAACTTCGTGACTCCAGCGGATTTTGCCAGTCTGGTAATCGATGGCTTCGATCACGCCCTTGCCCCAAACATCGTAGTCGGCGCCTGCCCAACCGTAGAGTCCGTCGGCGGGCTTGGCGAAGTAAATGCTCCAGCTGGGATGGGCGTCGACAATAAACAAGCCATTCTTCGTGTCGAAGCTTGGCGAGCGGTAGTTAGTAAGGCCACCTTCATCGGGCGCGATCAGACGTCCGTCGGGAGCAGGCTCCTTCGCAGGATTCGGAATGGGACGCCCTTGCTTGTCGACTCCCAGTGACCAGTTCACCGGCCCATAAGGAGCGGTCAACAGATTCTTCCCGTTGGTGCGATCGAGCACGAAGAAGTAGCCATTGCGTGAAGTTTGCATGAGCATCTTCTTCGGCTCGCCGTGAAAGTCTCCGTCGACGAGCACCGGTGTTTCCACGGCGTCCCAGTCGTGCGTGTCGTGAGGCGAAACCTGAAAAGCCCATGCCAATTTGCCGGTGTCTGGATTAAGCGCGACGATGGAGCACGTGTAGAGATCATCGCCCGGCCGCGTCGAGCCGTTCAGCACCGGAGTTGGGTTTCCGGTTCCCCAATAGACGAGATTCAGATCGGGATCATAAGTTCCCGTCATCCATGTCATGCCTCCCGTAGTCTGATTCGGGGTTCCCGCTGGAGGAGTGGAGTTCCATTGCCACTGGGTCGCGCCCGTTTCCGGATCGAGTGAGCGGAGGTAGCCAGTCAGGTTGTCAAAATCTCCGGAAACACCCACGAGGACATGCTTTCCCACGATCAGAGGCGACATGCTCGTCCAATAACCTTTGGTGACATCGGCCACTTGCATCTTCCAGCGCACGGTCCCGTCCCTGGCGTTGAGCGATACAAGGTGGGCGTCGGGAGCCATGAAAAATAGATAGCCTTTGTACATGGCGACGCCACGATTCCCAATGTGCTCCCCCTGAGTAGTGGGAGCGTTGTAATGCCAAATCTGGTGTCCAGAGCGCGCGTCTACCGCCCAGATATTGTCGGGAACAGTGAAGTACAAAATGCCATCGACCAACAACGGCGAAGACTTGATGAGGGCGGTCTGACCGGTCTGAAAGGCCCAGGCGAGACCCAGATTCTTGACGTTCTGAGGCGTGATCTGAGTGAGCGAACTATGACGTCTGCCCGAATAGTCGCCATGATAGCCGGGCCAACTGTCGACTGGCGGATGAAGAAGCATTTGATCATCCACACCTTGCGCCAACATCAAACCGGATGCGAGCGCAAGCAGGCTCGCAGCAAGAAATGCATTTCGAAAATTCATGTGGAGCGCGATCCTCGAACTTCGAAAATTAAGTACACAGCTGGAACTCGGCGGCTTAACGCAAAGTCTGCAAATACGCCATCAGGTTGTGGACGTCGTCGTCTGTGTATTTACTGAACAGCTCAACATGGGCGTTGACTGGTGCGTCGACTTCGAAGCGCACATCGCGAGTCCGCCACGAACGGTACATCCCGGTTGAATCGACTAGTCCAACGGTAAATTCGTCGAGGTATTCCAGCGTGCCGCTGACCGTTTCGCCGGAGGCAAGTGTGACTTTGACCTGCGACTTCGCCTGTTTGGGGTACAACATCTGTTCTTCGAGTTGAAGACCTTGGAGTCGCGATGCGATTCCGGCAAGGTCGCCCGTTGGTGAGTGGCAGTTCGCACATCCGCCCGTCCTGTAGAAATACTGTTTGCCGGCGTCAGCGTTTCCCGTCTGCAGATCGGAAGGGTCCACGCCTTTGCGGCCGCCCGGTTTGTTTCGTGCCTCATTTTGCCGCGTATGAATAAACGCCACTAGGCTGGCAATTTCATCCTCCGAATGATCAAAGCGCGGCATGCCCTTGTCTGGCCGCCCATTGCGCACAACCGGACCGATCTGGTTTCCATCCACGTCTTGGCTCACGAGCCTGGATCGAGTCAGGTCCGGTCCGCTTTCTCCGCCGCCCGCATCGCGTCCATGGCAAAAGGCGCAATCCTGCCGGAAAAGCGCCGCACCTTTCTGGACCAAATCCGGCGAATATTTTTTGGGGGCAGCCGTGACATCTTTTTTAACTCCGCTCGCCGTCTGCGTTTTGCGGTTGGGAGGAGTTTGCGCTGCCGAAGTTGTGAAAATAAGCAGCAAGACCGTCAGCACTATGCTTCCATGCAAAGTTAAGCGAAGAATCTTCATGTGAGGCAGGTCAGTGTTGTTCAGTGGAGGATTGTGGCCGCGGGTGACTGGCCGTGCTTCCTTCGGTCATGCCCAGCACCCACCGAATCGCTTCAAAATACATTTTGCGGATGTCGGGATCGCTCCAGGATTCTTGCGTATGGCCGAGTGTCGAATAGAAAACGCGTCCCTTGCCGTACATTTTGTCCCAGGCCACAGCGAAATCATGATCCGTTCTGTGTACCCGCGGATTGTTCGCATAATTCAATTTCGTTGGGTCGAGACTGAGAAGGACGTGGACTTTGTCGCGCGACCAGTCCTTAGGCTGATAAATCTCGTCGTACTTAAGGAATGCCGCGGGAAAGTGGCGGACCGCGGGAAAGGCCGGATCTTCGTTGACGATAGGGGCATTGAACGTGGACCAAGGATGCTGATCGAACCAGCCTCCAATCATCTCGCCATATTCGGGCCACTTGTAGTTGGTATCTAGGGCGGCGTGCACGCCCACGAAACCTTTTCCATCATCCTGGATAAACGAGAGCATATCCTTCTTCTGGCTGTCGTCCAGGTTGAGTTCACCGGTCGTACTCACAAAGACCAGGGCGTCGAAGTAATTCAGATTCTTTGTGTTTCTTCCCAGATCTTTTTTGGTGATGAGCTCGACGTCGGTGCGCAGCACGGCATCCCAAAGGCCACTGTCACGGCCCATGTTGTAGATGGCGACCATCCCGTCGGTGACCGAATCATGCTCGAATCCCTTAGTCTCACCGATCACGAGAATGTGTTTGAGATGAATTTGCTTTTCGTGCGGCGGTGGCGGAAGTGAAGGATCTACAGCCGCCTGATTCTGGGCTGCTCCGAAAACGGTCAGAACAGTTACCGAAGAAACCAGGAATAGGGCTATTCGGATTGTGCGCAAGCGATCTCCCTCAAAAACGTCGTTCCAAGGTAACACACGTCAAAAGCTTAGGGCTGCTATGTTCGGTCGTATTGAATTGAAGGCATGGGAGACCAGCAATAGCGGGTGGCGCGAGTGTTAGCATTAATGCAGAAAACGCGTCCCAATTCTGCGTACGAAGATGACGAGGTCGGCGTGCGGAACGAACCTAAAGTCACGCGTTTTGCTCTAGCGCCAAAACACTTCATTAAAAAACGGGGAGCCGAAGCTCCCCAGAGTGAAGCGACAGAGGCGTTCCCTTAAGTAGACTCCAGTAGGGAGTAAAGAGTTGTCCGGAACCGAGAGTTTTGCATGAATAAAGTCCAGCAGAATTCGGCAAGTTCCGCTTCCGCCTTGAGCGAGGGTTTGGAAGAGTGCTGGATGGAAATTGATGGCGCCCGCATGCGCTATTTGCGCACCGGGTCTGGACCCGCGCTGATTTTGCTACATGGCCTGCTGGCCTACTCGTTTTCGTGGCGATTCACCATGCCGGCGTTGGCGCCATACGCAACTGTGTACGCGCCCGACCTGCTCGGGGCTGGATTCTCCGACCGCCCTCGCGGGCTTGATCATTCCATGCGAGCGACCGCCAAACGCGTTCTGGAATTTGTCAAAAATCTGGGACTGCCGTCGTTCGACTTGCTGGGGACCTCGCGGGGCGGGGCCGTGGCAATGGCCGCAGCGGCGGAATGCATGAGCCCAGGCGTTTGCAGTGCGCGACTGCGACGCTTAGTGCTGGTATGCCCGGTCAATCCATACTCCTCGCACGGAACCTGGCTGGCGCCTTTTTTTGCGACAAGCTTCGGCGCGTCGTTGTTTCGTTCAGGGATTGGACAAATGCCCTTTCTCTTTCCATATTTTCACGGGCGCCTCTACGCCAACCGCAAGATGATTCCTCCGGGAAGCCTGGAAGGCTACACGGCGCCAATGGCGATCCCGGGCTTGCTGGAACACGCGTTGAGCATTGTTCGCACATGGACGGCGGATCTGCGAGAACTGCAGAACCTGCTTCCCAAACTCGCGCCGATTCCAACCCTGCTCATGTGGGGAAGCAAGGATCCGGCGGTATATGTTTCCTCCATGGAGCCGTTGGCACGCCACTTTGAACGCGTCGAAAAGGTCGTCTTTCCAGGCATCGGCCACCTGCCCTACGAAGAGTGCCCCGAAGAGTTCAACCGCGAGCTCATGAAGTTTCTCACCCGCCCGGCTTAGAGTTTCTGTATTGTCCTAATGCCAGGTAAAGTGCCGGCGACTGCCGTTTCCGCAGTCGAAGCGGCCGCTTCCTACGTGAGCATCTTGACCAACTCTATTTTTGAATTCTTGCGGAACGCGGTGGTGGAGTACGGATACTGGGCCCTAGGCGTGACGTTGCTTGCGGAGAATGCTGGGATTCCGGTCCCGGGTGAAACCATTCTGTTGATTGCCAGTTTCCTCTCCTATTCCGAGCACACGCTGCGATTCCCATGGATTGTTGTGATTGCGACGGTCGCGGCGACCTTGGGGGACAACCTGGGTTTTGCTCTCGGCTACTACGGCGGACGTCCGCTTCTGTCGCGCTACCAGTCTCTGTTCAGAATTCACGACCGCACTCTGCAGCGGGGCGAAGGACTCTTCGCGCGCTATGGCGCGGTGACAATCTTCTTCGCCCGCTTTGTCTTCGGCCTGCGAGTCATCGCCGGGCCCTTAGCGGGAGTTCTGCGCATGCCCTGGCGGAAGTTCATGGTCTTCAATTTTCTCGGAGCAGCGCTGTGGGTAACGGTGATCTCTAGCGTCGGGTATCTGTTTGGCCAGCATTGGGAACGGCTACAGGGAGACGTGCAGCGCATCAATATCGCAGCAGTGATCTTCCTGCTCGCCGGTGCAGCACTGCTTTGGTGGAGAAACCGGCACCGTAGCTGATTGGAGCATCCGGAGAGTAACCCATTCGGCGCTCATACCTGCAGTTATACTGTGCGGTATCTCGGGTCCTCCATGCATGGGGAATGTTCGTTGCAATAGAAAACTGACTGGCTGCGTCCGGGCCGGAATTCGGACGAGGAGGAACATTTGAAGAAGATCGGGTTGTTAACTCTGCTCATCACGGCAACGGTTCTGTTTACGCTGGCTTTCTCGGCGTCGGCTGCCGGACCGACAGCCCCGGCGACGCCCGCTGCAGCAGTGGCCGCTCTTCCTGCCACGCCTGCTGCTGCCCCACCGGCGGAGCATCCCCACATCCACGAAGCTTTGGAATCGATGAGGGCCGCGAAACATCATTTGGAAAGCGCTGAGCATGATTTTCATGGTCATCGCGTCAGGGCCATCGAACATTTAGACCAGGCGATTCACGAAGCCGAGATCTGCGAACAGGAGCGTTGACGGGCAGAACACAGACCCAGTAAAACTGAAAGGCAGCGCCTAAATGACGCTGCCTTTTTTCTTCGGGACACAAAGTTCCGCCGCTCAGACGCAGAACTTATTGTTGGCCAAACGTGTATCCAACCGAAGCGCCGACGCGAAAAACGTTATCGGAGTGAAAACTGGAATTGTTTACGATGTGGTAGAGGTGAGCTTCGGGGCGCACAAAGTAGTGTCGGAACATCCGGTAGCGGATGCCGAGGCTGGCGTGGAACAACAACTCGTTGCTGTTAAGGTGCGTGGAGCAACCTGAAGAAAAACTGCACGAGCCATATAAGTTGTAGAAGAGTACAGTTTGTCCGCCGATGCCAGCCATGATTTCCGCGTCCGTACGATTGGCAACGTGCGGCGCGAAGACGGCGTTGAAGTCATAAAGGATCGGACGATATTCCTGGTAGCCGTTGTAAAGATGTTCTTTATAGGCGTAGGTAAATTCCCCGCTATAACCGAAGCGGTTGGGAAGAATGTGCACAATGCTGAAGCCGGGATAGAGACCGCCCTTCTCCGGAGGGGGAAGAAAACTCTCGGACGCGCTCCTGTTCTTAGTGGACAAAAGAATGCCGGCGCCGACAGCAATATCGGTTTGCTGGGCGCCAGCGGAATTGGAAAATAAAGGAAGAACCGTACACACGGACAGGACAAGCGCGAACTTTCTCAAATACAGCCCCCTTATCAGTTCGTTCAGGCTTCTGGGTGTCGCTATCAGATGGAAGGCGCCGTAAGATTGCCGCGATCAGTCGGCCCGTACAAAACATTCGGCGGCCGGAACTGACTGCTCGTGCCAAGTCGCAAACAGCCCAATCGAAGGCCTAGTCTGGGCCGATAGTGTAACCGATCGACGCCCCTACGCGGATCACGTTGCCAGACGTGAAGTCGACACTATTGTTGAAAATCTTGTAGTAACGGACTTCGGGGCGAACGAACACGTGCCCCCAGGCGTAGTAACGAACACCTGCTCCGAGATCAATCAGGAAGTGGTTGGAACTCTGGTAACAAGCTCCAAAGTAAACGCAATTGCCCGTGGGCTGGTAGCCGTAGAAACGAGTGCTTTGCCAACCAATTCCGGCCATGAGGTCTGCGCCAACCTTTTTGTTAAGTCGCGGTTGATATACGCCGTTGAAATCAAAAAGAATGGGGCGGAAGGGCTGACCACCGGCACCGCCATAGGCGCCTTGGCTGGCTTTCCACGCAGCGTCAAAACCGAAGCCCATCCGGCGGTGGAAAATCACGTCAGCACCCAGATTGATATATAGGCCACCCTTCTCGGGGCAGGTGAAGGTGATGTCGTTGCACTGGGCAGCTCCGGGCGAGACGACGGTTCCGAAGCCGAGCATGGCATCGCCCTGCTGGGCCATAGCCAGGTTAGGAAGCGCAAAAATTGCGAAGACAGTCGCGAGGAAGGCTAGTTTTCTCACAAAGAACCTCCTGTAGGGCGGTGAGATGCAACCGCGAAACCATTTGGATGCAAGCGTATGAGCGACGCACTCATCATAATTTCAATATCGTCGGAATTCAATTGGGCCAGGCCTGCTCATCGAATGCCATTCGTGACATCGAACGAAAAGGTCAGGACAGCACAGCGAAACCCGGGAGTCCGAAATAAGTTGCGGGCGCACACAATCCCGCGAATTCTGCGAAGTCAGGACCGCAGCGAGGCGCCCCTTCCGCCACCACGCAGAACATGGTCAATGGCGATTGGTCCTCCGCCAAAGAAGACTAGGCCGAAGGCGATGGCGGCAGCCGCCATGGCGAGCTCGTATCCCGGGCGGTCGGGCGACCCGATGAGTCCGTTGTGCCAATGCACTTTCCAGATGGCAACGAACAAATCGATGAAAACCGCGAATGCTGCGGCGCGAGTGAAGAATCCCGCCAAGATCAGCAAGCCCCCGATAAATTCGGTGAAGGCGGAGACATAGCCGAGCCATGCGGGCAGGCCCAGATTGGCCACCATCTGCGCATGGTGATGCAGTCCTCCAAAAACTTTGTGAGAGCCATGCGCGACCATGATTATTCCCAAGGCCAGACGCATTACCAGCAGAGCAAGTGGCTGCAGACGATCGAGATAGCGCAACGTGTCCCTCCAAGGGGAATTACATTATCGCAGCCACTCGCCCCGAGGACGAAATGAAAAAGCGCCCGAGAAGGCGCCGGCGATAGCATGCAACCAAGCGACGGGCCGAAGTATCCAAAGATAGAGTGGTTACTGCCGTTACCCGGGGTCCGCTTGCTCACGTCCCGCTTTGTATGTTAGGAACTAAGATAGTCTTGTAAGTACCGGATGCTGCAACTCACAAATTTCGAAGGTCCCTGGCGCCGGAATTGGTGTGCGTTTGTAGTACTGCTCGCCGTGTCTGCACTGACGGTGAGCGTGGCTACCCGCTATTGTGCGCCCCAGAACTCTTCGGCAGGTGCCGTAAGGACGGTTCACAAACATTCGTCCCCGGAGCAAATTCGGCAACGCCTTACAGAAAACAGCGCAAACTGGATGCCCGAGGTAGTGCAAACGGGCACCCTGCACGCAACGACTTTCTATCCGCGCATTGCTCCGGCTGGGCCTCCGACCCCAGGTCTTGTTCTGGAAAAAAGTTTGTACAATCGGCCTCCTCCTTTTTGCTGATCTTTCGCCGTCTCCATTTGCCCCAGTTTGCAACCAATGAGTGTTGCCTCTTGAAATGAGGCCACGGCTGCGATTTCCGTGGTTCGCTGCGGGCGAGAATTGGGCTCTCACAAGTTGATTTGGTGAGTAGGCTTGATTACGACTTCGGTTCAATATCGCAATGGAACAGGCGGACGTACGATTATAAGTTCGGCCTTTGAAGTACCTGCGCGCATGTGAATCTGTGCGCGTGAAATGAACACTGACTTTAAAAGGAACCTTAAATGGCGCGTGCACCCTTGTTAACTGAGGGCGAGTTGAATGCTCTGCGACAATTTGATACCTGCATGGTCGCGAATGCGGTCGAGACTTTTAACGTTCGACTGCACAATACCGGCTTCACGAACGCCAGCATCCACTGCATGTTCGAAGATGCCCCTCCGATGGTGGGCTATGCGGCTACGGCGCGGCTGCGCAGCGGCGAGGCGCCCATGGTGGGCAACACGTTCCGGGACCGCGCGGATTTCTGGAACAGCATTCTTGAAATTCCTGCGCCCCGAATTCTTGTCTTGGAAGACAAGGATCATCAGCCCGGACGCGGAGCCTTCGTGGGAGATATGCATGCCGCAATCCTCAAGGCTCTAGGTTGCGTTGGACACGTGACCAACGGCGCTGTGCGAGAGTTGCCCGCGGTTCGCGATATGGGGATTCAGCTGTTTGCCGGGAATGTCGCCGTATCGCATGCCTACGCTCATATTTTTGATGTCGGCTCTGCGGTGACTGTGGGCGGAATGGAAGTGAGGCCGGGAGATCTGCTGCACGGGGACCGTCACGGCGTTCTCACGATTCCGCTGGAGATTGCCGCCGGTATTCCCGCAGTCGCTGCGGAAATGAAAGAGGCCGAGCGTAGCGTTATCGACTTTTGCCAATCCAGCGCCTTTTCCGTGGCGAAGCTGGGCGAGGTTGTGAAAAAAAGAACGTAGGCCAGAGAGCGCGTCGATTTATTGCAGGGGAAGGCTGGTCCAAGAAGATGACTCAAAACCACAGAATATCCATTCCGCAAGCCAGGAGACGCCGCACAAATTGCGTTTTCATTGCGGGCCTACTCGGCGCGCTTGTAGTCAGCCTGTCCTCCTGCTCCGGCGATCGGACCGACCATGTGCAAGCCAACGGTCCGACGGTCACGGTCGGCGTGACCAAGGTCGTGAAAAAGTCCCTCGGGCGGACAATCACGCTTTCCTCTGAGTTGGTGCCGTTTCAGGAGATTGACGTCTACGCCAAAGAATCCGGATACATCAAAAAGTTAATGGTCGACTACGGAACGCATGTGAAAGCCGGCCAGGTCATGGCAGTTCTGGAGATTCCCGAGTTAGAGGCACAACTACTGGAAGATCAGGCGGAAATCAAGAACGCTGCCGATCAGGTCACCCGAGCGCAGCACGAACTGGCACGCTACCAGGCGCAATACAACGCCCTGCACCTGCAGTACACGCGCTTGAACGGAGTTTTTAAGAACCAGCCTGGCATTGTGGCCCAGCAAGAAGTGGACGACGCTCAAGGCAAAGACCTGGCGGCGTCGTCGCAAGTTGACGCGGGGCAGGCGTCTCTAGAAGCTGCCCAGAGTCAATTGGCGGTCGCAAAAGCGAAACTGGGCCACGATCAAAGTCTCTTCGATTATTCGAAAATCACAGCGCCATTCAATGGGGTGGTCACCGAGCGTTATGCGAATCTCGGAACCCTCGTTCAAGCTGGTACGAATTCACAAGCGGCGCCGATCGTGAAGCTCTCGGAGGACGACCTGTTCCGGCTCGTGATCCCCGTTCCGGAATCCTATGTGAGATATATCCACATCGGGGATCCCGTGGATGTTCGCGTGCCCTCATTGAGTAAGACCTTCCCAGGGAAAGTTGCGCGGTTCTCGGTGGATGTGAAGGAAGCCACGCGCACTATGCACACCGAAGTGGATGTCAAAAATCGAGATCGGGTGCTGATGCCGGGCCTTTATGCCGACGCCGATGTAGCTCTTGAACATCGCGACGACATCCCAACCGTGCCCTTGCAGGCCGTCAATCATGAGGGCAACAAGACCACAGTTTTTGTGGTGGGTAAAGACAGTGAACTTGAAGACCGGCCAGTAACGCTTGGCCTACAGACCGCGAACGATGCTGAAGTGGTCTCCGGATTAGCGGAAGGCGAAGAAGTGGTCGTAAGCGACCGTAGCGGCTTGAAATCAGGTGAGACCGTTCACCCTCAGGTTGTGCAAATCATGCAGTACCAAGAGGGTAGTCAGCAATAAAGTGATTTGCGCACAAACTCTCAAGAGTGAAATTCAATGACACGTTTCTCAATTCGAAATCCCTATTTCGTGGTTGTCGTCTGTCTCGTGCTCACCGTAATTGGTGTGACTGCACTGGCACGGATGCCCGTGGACTTGTTCCCAACCATTAATCTGCCCGAAGTTGTCGTGGCCACGTTTTATTCCGGAATGCCTCCAGAAGACATCGAGACCGACATTACCGATCCTCTCGAACGATTTTTTACGTTAGCCAGCGGCATCGATCACATGGAATCTCGCTCTCTGCTGGGCGTAAGCATTATCAAAGTTTACTTTCAGCCGGGAACCAGTGCTGATGCCGACGTCACTGAGCTATCGAACCTTGCCTTAGCGGATCTGAAGCGTTTGCCGCCGGGAACATTACCGCCGGTGGTGCTGAAATTCGATGCTTCCAGCTTGCCGGTTTGCCTGGTCACTCTCAAAGGAGAGGGCCTGAACCAGACGCAGCTTCACGACATCGGTCAGTTCTCTATTCGCAATCAGATTGCAGTCGTTCCGGGCGCCGAAATTCCGCCGCCCTTTGGCGGAAAGTATCGACAGATCATGGTGTATGTCGATCCTTACAAACTCGCGTCCCGGCAATTGAGCCCGATGGATGTCGTGAACGCAGTGAACAACTCGAATCTGATTCTTCCTGCCGGCGACGTTAAGATGGGGGCCTTCGACTACTACGTTTATTCAAACAGTCTGGTCGATAACATGGACCAACTTTCGAAGGTGCCCGTCAAGACGGTGGGCAACTCCTGGGTTTCCGTGGACGATATCGGCAAGGCTGAGGACGCTAATCAAATCCAGTACAACCTGGTGCGTGTCGATGGCCAGAGGTCAGTCTACCTGCCCATCATGAAACAAGGCGGCGATACCAACACGATCGCGGTAGTGCAAGGGATTCGCGACGCCATTCAGCATCTTTACGATATCCCGAAGCAATTGAAGTCGACAGTTGTATTCGATCAGTCGGCGTTCGTGAAGGAAGCCATCAACACCCTGCTTCATGAAGGCATCATTGGATTGGCGCTCACCAGCTTGATGATTCTGATTTTTCTGGGAAGTTTACGTGCCACGTCCGCCGTTTTTCTCTCGATACCTCTTTCAGCGCTGGCTACGTTCGTCGTTTTGTATATGACGGGTAGCACGATCAATACCATGATCTTGGGAGGGCTGGCGCTCGCCTTTTCGCGCATTATTGATAATTCGGTTATCTCGCTGGAAAACATCTACCGCCACCTGGAACACGGCGCCGCGCCCATGGCCGCAGCGGAAGCCGGGGGTTCGGAGGTCAGTCTCGCAGTGCTCGCTGCCACTCTGACTACCGTCGTTGTCTTCTTCCCAGTGACGTTTCTTTATGGGGTCAGTAAATTCTTGTTCTCGGCGCTGGCGCTCGCGGTTGTGATCTCGCTGTTCGCGTCGTACGTCGTGGCTATGACCGTGATTCCGCTGTTCTGTTCACGATTTTTGCAAGCTGTGCCTCATGCCAATGGTGCGGAGCAGGAATATGAGGTCGAGCCCACTCTCGCAGCCGGCCAATCCTGGTGGAAAAGGTTTACCGCTGGATTCAACCGTCACTTCAATCGGATGCTCGACTTCTATGAGTATTGGGTGAATCGCGCGCTGGTTCGCCCCGGCCTGACTGTTGCTGTGCTGAGTGGTGTCTTCCTACTCAGTCTGGTCATCTACCCATCCCTGGGTCTGGCCTTCTTCCCCAGCACCGACGCGGGTCAATTCACGATTAATATGAAGGTTCCGACGGGAACCCGCCTGGAAGTGACCGAACAGTATGTAGCCAAAGTCGAAGATCTGATCCGCAATGTTGTCGGCTCTAAAGATCTCAAAATGGTGGTGTCTAACATCGGAGTAGTTCCCGATTTTTCTTCGCTCTATACGACCAACGCCGGACCCTACACGGCGACCATCCAAGTGGCCCTCCAGGATGAGCATCGCCTGAGCAGCTTCGACTATATGGCCCGCGTGCAGAAGGAACTCGCGAACCAATACCCGGATATCCGAGCCTTCTTTTCCAGCGGTTCCATGGTGGACGCAATCTTGAACTCTGGAATGCCCGCTCCCATTGACGTGCAGATCAGCAGTCGCAATCTGAAACAGTCATATTCCGTAGCCCAGGATTTGGCGAGTCGTATCCGGCAATTGCCGGGAGTGGGCGAGGTCTACATTCCGCAGGACATGAATTATCCCGGACTGCGCTTGAATGTCGACCGGGTCCACGCTGGCGAGCTGGGGCTAACGCAGAAAGAAGTGGTCGATAACGTGATCACGGCGCTCAATTCCAACTCGATGATTGCTCCCAACTATTGGGTCGACCGGAAGAGCGGCAACGACTATTTCCTCACAGTTCAATATTTCGAAAACGGTCGGGCTGCGATTCACAATTTTGCAGATCTAACAAATATTCCAATCCGCGCTCCCAACCTGAAGCAGCCCACTACGCTGGACGCCGTGGTCAAACTTGAAGATATTCGGACGCCGACAGAAGTCGATCACTATCAGATCCAACGAGTCACCGATGTGTATGTGACGCCGGTTGGCGAAGGCTTGGGGAAAATCGCAAATGAGGTGCAACGGACCGTCGACCAGACGAAGCTTCCAGAGAACGTCAGGGTCGATCTTCGAGGAATGGTGAAAGGTATGAACGCCTCGTTCCGCAGTTTTGCGATTGGCTTGTCCATGTCTGTCATTCTTCTTTATCTGATTCTGGTTGCGCAGTTCAAGTCATTCAAGGACCCGCTCCTGATCATGTTGGCGGTTCCGATGGGTTTCATCGGAGTTCTGATCATTCTGCCTCTGACAGGGACAACGCTGAATGTGATGTCGCTGATGGGCGTGCTGATGCTGGTCGGTATCTCGGCATCGAACAGCATTCTGATTGTGGAATTCGCGCATCGGCTTGAGGACCAGGGAAATTCTGTCAAGGACGCCATCGTTACATCGTGCCGAGTGCGCTTGCGCCCGATTCTTATGACGTCTCTTGCAACCATCATCGGAATGGTGCCGATGGCACTGAAACTCGGTACTGGAAGCGAGCAGTATGCGCCGCTTGCGCGAGCAATCATTGGCGGGCTGACTTCCTCGGTAATTTTGACCATCTTCATCGTGCCTGCAGCTTATCTGCTGGTGTATGGGAAACGGGATCAGCAGAGCGCAACAACCCTGACGACGGGAACACCCGAATGAGAACAACGCATCCAGCATCCGAGGTGACCCGATGAAGAGGGTCACTACTTTCCAATTCTGCGCATCGCTGCTAATTCTTGGTGCGCCTCTGTCCCGCCCTGCATGGGCACAGGTGTCTGACAAATCCAGGCAAGAGGAGAATTTGCCTTCCGTCCCGCAGCCGCAATTCACACGAGCCCCAAGCCAAGTTGCGCTGCGCCAGCAGGCTCAAGCCGCGACGGTGGCCAGTTCGCCGGTTCGCGCCGCGTTGCAGTCGAGCTCTTCGAGCGATGCTCAAGCTGCGAACACAGCACAGACGCCGAGTATTACGGTACGCTTGACCCGTGCGCAGGCTGAGCAGTTGGCACTTAAAAACAATCCCCGCATTAGTATTGGGCGTTTGCTGGCTCTCGCACAACATCAGATCTATCGCGAGACTAGAGCGGTTGAACTTCCTAATTTCAACGGTACGATAACGGCGGTCGATGCCAATGAGGGTAGCCGCATCGGCGCCGGGGCCCTGAATGCGCCCCGCCTGCTCGAACACGCCGGCGCGGGAGTAACTCTCAGTCAGCTCATCACTGATTTCGGCCGCACCACCAACTTGGTGTCTTCCGCAAAGCTTCTGGAAAAGGCGCAGAACGCGAACGCGCTCGCCACCACCGAAGACATCGTTCTCGCTACAGACCAGGCTTTTTACAACGCGCTGCAGGCTCAGGCTCTGCTCAAGGTCGCGCAACAGACCGTGACTACTCGCGGGTCGGTTCAGCACCAAATCGACGAGTTGACCAAGAGCAAGTTGAAATCAGGACTGGATTTGTCCTTTGCCAACGTCAACCTCTCCCAAGCTAAGTTGCTGCAACTGGACGCGCAGAACAACGTCGATTCCACACTTGCCGCGCTGACTGCGGTCCTCGGCTTCGACAAACAGGTCGCCTACGAATTGACGGAGGAGAACACGCAGCCACCACCACCGCCGCCGGATGTGGATGTTCTTATCAATACGGCAATCCAGCAACGCCCCGATCTGCAGGCGCTTAACTTTAATCAACAAGCAGCCGAAAAGTATCGGCGGGCCCAACGCGACCTGCTCTTTCCCACGATCAGTGCTCTGGGCATTGCGGGAGGAACTCCAGTTCGCCCCGACTGCTTTGGCGGTTGTTTTCCCAACTATTTCACTTCCAGTTGGTACGGCGCCATCGGAGTGAACATGAGCGTTCCCATTTTTAATGGATTCCTTTTTTCTGCCCAAGGGTCGGAAGCGAAATACCGGGCACAAGCCGCGACGGAGAATACCCGCGATCTCCGCGACCAGGTGGTACGCGATGTCCGAACGGTCTGGCTGGCCGCGAATACGGCCTTCCAGCGGGTCGGCGTCGCTGCCGAACTGGCTAAAGAAGCCGACCTAAGCCTGAATCTTGCACAAGGCCGTTATCACCTCGGTCTGGGATCCATCGTGGAACTCAGTCAGGCGCAGTTGCAGCAGACTGATGCCGCCATTGGTTACGTCAATGCTCAGTACCAGTACCGGCTGGCTCTTGCAACTTTGAACTTCGAGATTGGAGTGCAGCCCTAAACAGTTCTGGAGGGTTTGCGCATCCCGAGTTGATGCTTGGCCGGGTCGGTCCCGCAACAGGCCCAGAGTGACGGCGCAGCAGTACTATGAGACGAAGTAACAAAAAGAACCAGGGCTCCACGTTTACGACCCGTCGCGGCGTTTTGCTCTCGATTTATATAGGTGCATTTGTGGCCCTCATTTTCCTGCTCGTGTATTACGCCTACGTTTTGCCCATGCAGAAATCACTACAATAGTTGCCACTCCTGATGCGAGGTAAAAAAGTGTTACCTTTCGTGCTCTATTTCGTTACGGCCATCTTCACCGGCTATCATCTGTACGTCCTCATGTCGCTGGTTGTGTATGGTGTTTCCGTTAATCCTTTGGAACTGCTTGCGTTCGTAGGCTCATTTGGGTTGTTGATTGCAGCCTACGTGAGTCTTTTCTGGCCACGTGCGGCGGCGCGTATTGCATTGATCGCCTGTCTGGCGCTGTGGTGCTTTTACGCCCCTGCAATCGCGAACCATGTGCGGGTACGCATTCACAAGCCGGCGGCGGTCTCAGAATCTAATATCGCTTCGCACCCGCGCATTATGGTTGCCATATCCTTTGCCGAAAGTGCCAGGTCTTGAACACCAATGATAGTGGCATATCTGGCAGTCGCATTGCTGGTTCTGGTCACGGCGTACGCCGCGATCGTGAGCTTTCGCCAGAGGCCTGAAGGAGTGGGGTCGAGTTGGATCTTTCCTGACTGCCCAAGGCGGCCGGCACGAATCATTATCGGTTTCGCGACACTCATTCTCGTGATTGGCCTGGGAGCATGGATCAAGCTGAACGTGGCCAGCGCGAACACGCGTAATCTCGCTCCGCGTTCTTTTCACTTCCTGATTCCTGAGGGTTACACCGGATGGGTGCGAGTCGAGTTTGAAATTCCGGGTGCGCCTCCTCTGCCGACAGAGTCTGGCCAGACTGTAGTTAAGATTCCACCCTCCGGAGTGTTGAAGACGTCCTCGTCCGAACAATACGGTTTGGCCAATGACGACTATGCCTCTTACTCAAACGATACTGCGCGACCACTGCCTGATTCAGGCCCTGGAAAACGTATATGGGGCAAGATCACTGGAGAACTGCAGGGCCCGAGCAAGCAAAAGTACGAGGAGTTTTTCGTCGGAACCCAGCAGCAGTTCAAAGATCAAGGCCTACCGTCGAAACCTAAAGAGTGACAGAACGTTTCGTTTTGAAAGCGCCAAAAATAGAAAGGTGGCACGCGACCGAAGTCGACATGCCACCTTGGCTTGAATTCCGGTTGGACCGATTACGCTCTCGCTGCCATTGCCTTGACCGGGGTATCCGGAGTACCAGTCTGCGCCATCCGGCCGAAGTAGAGCCGGTAGGAACGATGGATTCCGTACATTACCGGGAATACCGCAAGCGCCAGTCCCCATCCCAGGTGCGAACTCACCGTTTGCACCATGGTGGTGACTCCAGCGCTGACCACGTAGTACGGGAACGAGAGATGCGCCAGGCTCCACCAGATCTGCCCAGCCGCCTTGCCCTCGCTCACAGCTACAATCGCAGCCACGGGAGCGGTTTGTCCGAGGAATAGGGTTGCGGTCGCCAGCATCAG
The DNA here is from genome assembly GCA_963708335.1 of uncultured Acidobacteriaceae bacterium. GTDB lineage: Bacteria > Acidobacteriota > Terriglobia > Terriglobales > Acidobacteriaceae > Sulfotelmatobacter. The sequence goes on from OY970205.1 coordinate 3,372,828, forward strand.
GCCAACCGTGCTGGAACTCAAATGCATGCCGCGCAACCATTCTGCATGGAACATCAGGCTGGCTATGCAGGTGGCAAAGGCCATCATGCTGAGGTTGAACGCCATCTGTTGAGGGTTAAATTTCGTATTCTTCCGCGGCCAGCATTGCACCGCAGTGGAAACGCAGGTGACCAGAACCGCCTCGGCGGCACTCAGACTTACCACCGCGGTCAAAAGGAACGGCAGGTTCACCGACATATTGCCGTTGATGCCCGGCAGCTTGACTTTCATTCGCGACGTTACCGCAGCCAGTACCAGGACCGCCAAGCCGAAGTAGGTATGCAGGCCGTGGCTGACCAATCCCGCGTATCCTGCGGTGATTACGGCGGCTGCGATCATCGCGCCGATGAACGTCTTAATTTGCCGTGTGTTGTTCATAGACTCGTCTCCTTTCCGTGGATTCACACGGCAATTATTGTTCGTCGTCCCCGGCATCGGTAAAGGCGCTGTTGGCATCCGACACCGACGCTCCCCAAACCACGCTGGTGGCCGAAGTGGTGCCAGTGCTCGCTCCCCAAACCACGCTGAAGGCACTCAACGTATTGTCGTTCCATGGAACTGAGGCGCCCCATACCACCGAGCTTCCATTCACCAGCGAAGCTCCCCAAACCACCGATGAGCCCCAGACCACGGACGAGCCCCACACCACTGACGCAGGAGCCACCGTCGAGTTGCCTTCCAGCAGAGAAATCGTGTGGTTCGCAGGATTGTAAGTCACGGACGGCGAAAGGGCTGAGCCGATCGTCGCCGGCGCCAGGTCATTGTTGACTACCGCGGACTGTACATTCAACAATCCCGATCCGACCGAGAACAGGTCGTAGAAACTCAGGAACGACATGAAGAGATGGGGCACGTACGCCGAAGAGGAGAACATCCCGATCTTGTAGGCTGTTTTCATCAGCCGCGCTTTTACCTGGTCCGGAGTGAGTGTGATCTGCTCTTGCAGCAACAACGCGGCTGCGCCGGCCACAGCGGGCGTCGCCATGCTCGTACCGCTCAGAGTAAAGTAGTCGTTCTTGCCATCGGTGCCGTTCACTAATTCAGCAGGATAAGAAGCCTCCAAACTAGCTCCCGGGGCGGCCAGTGAAACGATGCCATTTCCTGGTGCGATGATGTCCGGCTTCACCACATGATCGTACGTCGTCGGCCCTTTCGAACTAAAGCTGGCGATGGTTTCAGCCATCGGAGAAGCGGATCCGTTACTCTTGCTCGCACCTACTGTCAGTACGAAAGGATCGTTGCCCGGTGCGGTTACCGTTCCGTAGCCGTTGCTTCCGTTTAGGCTCAAGCGCCCGTAGTTGCCAGCGGCGACCACAACCACGATCCCGCTGTTCCACGCGGCTTCAACCGCTTGGCAGAGAGGATCCTGGGTGTAGCTAGCCGGAATTCCGCGGCCCAACGACAAGTTGATTACGCGGATGTTGTAGGTGTTCTTCAAGGCGATAGCCTGTTGAATAGCCGCGATCACGGTGCTGTCGGTGCCCGCCCCGTTCGCGTCCAGCGCACGAAGATCGATCAGGCTGACACCAGGAGCCACGCCCTCGTACTCGCCACCGGACAACGAACCGTTGCCGCCAATGATTCCAGCGACGTGGGTGCCGTGCCCGTACAGGTCATACTGCGCTCCGCTGGAGTTGGTGGTCGGAGTCCCCGTGAAATCCTGGTGATAAACCACACGCGAGCTTCCGTCGGGATTGCGAAGATCAGGATGGCTGTCATTGATGCCGCTATCGATCACGGCAACGCCGACGCCAGCGCCGTTGAATCCGGCGTTCCAAGCTGACGACACGCCTGTGGCATCGTTCGTGAGATCGTCCGCGACGTTCATCGGATGGTCAATGGTCACCGATACGATCTCGGGATCAGATTCTAAGGTGGCCAGAGCGCTGACTGGAATCGTGAAGGCTGCGGCTCTAATCATGTGGAGCCTTGCGTTCACCTTCCCGCCACGGCCATGCATGGTAGCGTAGTGTGCAGCTTTGGGAACCTGCCGGTACTGCACAATGACGTTCACGGTCTGGCCGTGTGCGGTTCCGTGATGAGCCTTCCACAGATGTTCCGACAGTTCGGAAGCGATTCGGCCGTGGTTGCCCGAATTCTGTCCGAACGCCAGGGCCGTCGCCAAGAGCAACATGATGCCCAGGCGTTTACCCCAAGCCGCGCTGTGACGTTCGCCACGCCCCTTTGGCTTTCGCAATTTCTCGCTATGCAGCATGTATCTCACCCTTCTTTCTTGAATGGGGGGAAAGATCGCGCTTGTACCCAGTCCCCTCGGTTGCACGGCACCAGCCAATCGAGGAGTTGTAACTTATTGTTTTTAATAGAGATCGTGCGGCCTTCCTGGTACTAGTTGGGCCAGTGTGTCCCGCCGCCTGGGGCGTGGGACAGTTTGTCCCATTCCAAGAGTTACTTTGGGCGTGCGCTCTTAGTTACGAATGGACAGTCGCTAGGGAATTCGACGCGTCGCATCAAGGACAAGACAAACGTGACGGCAGGTTGCCAAATGGCTAGATGGCTGCTGCTTTGCCGGTTGCGATGCGCTGCGGCATCTTGGGCATTGCCGCCATCAATCGTTGCGTATATTCGTGACGAGGGCTAGTCAAGACCTGCTCAGTCGTTCCTGTCTCCGCGATTTGTCCGTCGTGCAGGATGGCAACCCGATCGCAGATGCCCGCCACCGACGCCAAATCATGAGAGATATAGAGAATCGCCATTGCGAAATTGCGGTTCAGTTCGCGAAAAAGCGCCAGAATTTCGGACTGCGTAATCACGTCGAGCGCGCTGGTGGCCTCATCTGCAATCAGGAGAGCCGGACTGTGCATCACCGCCATCGCGATCAACACGCGCTGCGCCTGGCCCACGCTCATCTGCCCGGGATACTTCCGCAGAAATTCGTCGCTGGAGGGCAAGCTGACGCTCTGTAAAGCGGCCCGGATTGCTTGCTCGCAATCGGCTTTCGATCCCTCAGCGTGCGCCCGCCAAGCCTCTCGCAACTGCGTCCGGATCTTCAATGCCGGATTCAAAGAAGACAGCGGACTTTGCAGCACCAGCGCAATTTTTCGCCCGCGCAAGCCCCGCAACTCCCGTTCGCCAAGGGCCAGCAGATCGCAACCCTCGAACCGAATCATGCCTTCCGCTCGTACACTATTCCGGTCGAGCAAACCCAGAATCGCCATTGCCAGCGTGCTCTTGCCCGATCCGCTTTGCCCCACCAACCCGAGCACTTCGCCTCGCCGGATTTCCAAGGAAATGTCGCGCAGCACAGGAGTTCGATCCCCATATCGCACGGAAATCTGCGCAGTTAGAACAATGTCGGATTGTGAATCATTCTTCATTCCCGTGGGCTGTCCTCTGTGACTCAGGGTCCTCTGCGGTGAAAGATTTCCGATCCGGGTGAATCCGAGCAAATCCGCGGTGAAGATTTTGACCTACTTCACCGAAAGCTGATCCACATTCCAAAAAGTTTGCGGCGCCAGAATCACCGGGCTGGAACCCTGCACCCGAGCCGCCACCGCCGACAACGCATTCCGATTCACCAGATAAATGAACGGGGCTTGCTCCACCGCGATCTCCTGCACTCGATCGAAACTTTCTTTCCGCTTCCTGGCATCGGCTGAAGAAGCCTGCGCCCGCATCAGACGGTCAATTTCCGCTTCCCACGGCGTTTCCGGGGATTTTTCTTGCGGATTCCATTGATGATTCTCGGACGAACTCAGCCATACGTTCATCTGCTCATTCGGATCCAGTCCCACGTTCGTCAGCCCCAGCAGAATCGCCTCGTAATCGAATGTCTGCGTCATGCGCTCGATCAGGGAAGGGAAGTCGAGTGTAACGACATTGACATGAACCCCAATCTTCTGGAGGTCGTCCTGGATCATAGTCGCCATGCGCTCGCGATATTTATTTCCTGAGTTGGTGATGATGGAGAAGACGACCGCATTTCCGTCCTTATCCTTTAACGTTCCGTTTTCCATGCGGAAACCGTCGCTTTGCAGTGCTTTCAGCGCGGCGTCTGGCGCGTAAACCTCGGCTTTTAACCTGGAGTTAAACCAGAATTTGTTGGCGGGAGACGCCGGACCCACCGCGGCCTTTGCGTGTCCGCGGAAGACCACCCGGCTCAAGTCGTCGCGATTAATTGCCTGTGAAATCGCCCGCCGGAATTTGGCCGAACGGAACCAGTTCTTCTTGTATTCCGGCAGGGGGGCCCTCGCCACTTCGTTGAACCACATCTGTTCGCTATCGAGCGACGGACCCGCGTCATGCACGAGTTGCGGCGAGGTTGCCGACAGTTTGTCGAAGTACTCGCTGTCGAGCGAATTGATGAGATCGACTTCACCGCGCCTGAAGCGCAGCATTTCCACGTCACGGTTCGGTTGAATGTCCAACTGGATCGCGTCCAGATAAGGCAGCTTGCGCCCCTGCGCATCGGTCTTCCAGTAATTCGGATTCCGCTTCAAAAGCACGGTTGCTCCCGGCTTGTAGTCCGCCACCATAAACGGGCCAAGCACTGCCATTTCCTTCTTGGCAGAGTGCGCCGAGAGAATTGCGACCTGGTCGAACTGCCGGTCGAGTCCGGCCACCGCGGCGGGAAAGGTAATCGAAATCTGGGTTGGCGAAATAATTTTGGTCTCCACGTCGCCCTGGCCCGAGCGGAAGGCGTCTCCGGTCGCCGAGTGCAACGCCGGATCCATCAACTGCCGGACCGTGAAGGCCACATCTTCTGCCGAAAAGGGAGTGCCGTCTGAGAACGAAACACCGCTGCGCAACTTGAAGGTGATTTGTCTCCCATCCTTCGATACTTTCCACGACTGCGCCAATTCCGGTTCCAGCGCCTGGGTCTGCCGGTTCATGCGAAGCAGCACGCCCCCAGTCAGATAGCGGATCGCCGCCGAAGCGTCGTCTTCCACCTTCAGCGGATCAAACGTCTTCGGCTCAGAGTGCAGGCAAAACCTCAACTCGCCTTGCGCCATCGCCGACGCCGCCAGAATTCCGAGGCAGACGGTCGAGACTGCGAGTACTTTCCTGCCCATTGTTCTCATCCCTGCGAACCTTCCTCGGAGGCACATCATGCCGAAACCTCCCCTTGATTCGAAAGCACTAGCTGAAACGACGTCACCACCACTACCAGCAAAATCAGGGGCACAAACTTCCATGGCTCTTCGCCCACCGACACCAGCCCTTCCAGTTCCTTCAGCAGACTGCCCCAGGAAGGCATGGGCTCGGCCACGCCCAACCCCAAAATGCCCAGATTCGCCTCGCTCAAAATGAAGGCGGGAATCGAAATCCAGAACTGCGCGTAGAGCACCGGCTTCAAGTTGGGTAGCACGTGAATCCAGAACAACCGCGCACCGCGAATTCCGGAAGCTCTCGCCTGCCGCACAAAATCCGATTCCCGCAACAGTCCCGCAGTCGAGCACAATACCCGCGCGGCGCTGGTCCATCCCAGAAGGCCCAACATCAGGAACGTCACCAGCACCGACGACAAGGGCGAAACATTCAAGGGCATGAGGGCGCGAACCGTAATCAACAGAAACAGCCATGGCAAGGACAGAAACAGATCTGTAACCGCCATCGCTGCCCGCGTCCACCGCCCGCCCAGATATCCGCCAAGTCCGCCGACCAACGCGGCCATCAGGGTCGACAGCAGCGCCGCCGCTGGCGCCAGCAACAGAGAAATACGCGTCCCATACAGCACGCGCGCAAATCGATCCCGCCCAATCTCATCCGTTCCCAGCCAATGTTGCCGGGTGGGACCCGCGTCGGCCGCCTCGCGAAACTGTTTCGCATAACCCGCCGGCGCCAGCCAGTTCGCCGCCAGCGACACACCGACGACCAGCAATAAAACTGTGCATGCCAGGGTTCGCCAGAAATTTGTGCGCCAGGTTTTCATGCTTCCTGACCTCGAAGCATATGTCCGATTACATCGGCGCCGGAATTGGCCAGCAAGGTTACCAGCGTCACGAGAATCGTCAAATTCATCAGCAGTGGCAGATCGCGCGCCAATGCCGCCTGCCACGCTAGCTGCCCAACTCCCGCCAGCCCGCACAAAGCTTCCACCGGAATGGCTGCGCCCACCGCGATGCTCACCGAAACTCCAGCAACGGCCAGTAATTGGGGCCCAGCGACCGGCACCACGTGCCAGAGCAAAATTCGCAATTCGCTCAAACCTTTGGCTCGCGCGGTAATGATGTGGGGCAGAGAATAGGCCTTCGCCAGCAAATTCCGCGCATAGCGATATACGCGCGGAAAAACAATTAGCCCAATCGCCAGCGCTCCAGGCACGTTCCACAACACTGACAACAACGCCAGCACGGCTGCGGGGATACATAGAAAAGTTCCGCTGATCAGCGTTGTGAGCGTGTCATAGGCTGACAACCGCAGCCAGGCCGCACTCAATGCCAACGTCATGGCCGCCACCCAGCTCAGCAACAGGCCGATTCCCACCAGTCGGAGGGTGAGGGGAGCGCGCTCGCGCAGCAGCACGCTCACCGGTTGCCCCAGAGAAAGAGAAGTACCAAGATCTCCGTGCACGGCCCGCTGTAAGGAGTGCAGATAGAAACGAAAAATGTTGTGCTGTTCTAGCCGGGCCTGTCGTAAAGCTTGAACACTATCCGAATTGAGATGAGGATCGAGCTGCGCCTCATCGACATCGAACCCGGGCGCGAGCCGCACCAGCGCAGTCGCTAGAAATCCTCCCAGCAAGACGGTGGCGATGATGGTGAGTCCATGCCGCGCAATTTTCCGGCCCAGCATGGTCAAAAGTCTCCTAGTTCACCGTCGCTCCGGCCGCCTTGGTGTCGCGATCGGCCGCCGCCGCGTGATGGATTTGCTTCATCGAATACATTCGCCGGTCCGCCTCGGCCAGCAGGCGTTCCACGTCGAAGCCGTCCTCCGGACAGAAGGCTATTCCCACGCTCAGCGTAATGAAGTCGCGGCCGCAAACATGCCGCCCAGCCTCGATCGCCGCCTGATTCAGCCGCTCCGCTTTCTCCGTCGCCACTTCCGGAGTGAGCCCGGGTGCCGTGATGACAAATTCGTCACCGCCCATGCGGGCTACATAGTCGTATCCCCGGCACACGTCCTTCAGCCGCACAGTAAACTCGCGCAGCAGCTTGTCGCCCTCCAGGTGTCCGTAAGAATCGTTGATTTGCTTGAATCCATCGATATCGCAAACCATGACCGCGAGCGCCGTTTTCATGCGCCGGCAGCGCGCCACTTCTTGCGCCAGATGCATAAATAAAGATCGTGCGTTCGGCAGTCCGGTCAAATAATCGGTCGTCGCGGAACTTTCTGCTTGCTGGTACTTCAACGCATTCTCCACCGATAACGCGACCTTCGATGCCACCGCCAGCAGGATTCTCAAGTGGTCGGGTGTGAAAGCATCCCGGTTTGCCTGATACATAGCCAGCACTCCGACAACACCATTCAAGCCTTCAAGAGGCACGACCAGAGCCGATTGGAGCGCAATATGTTTTCCAGGATCGACCACATAGCCCGCCTCCACTTGCGGATTTCCGTTCACGATCGGCTTGCAGTTCGCCGCCACCCATCCGCAGAGGCCCTCACCCAACTTGATCTTGAGCGACGACAACATGCGGAAGTTTTCGCCGCTTACCAACTCGGGCAGCAGCCATCCATTACGGTTCACGAATACCGCGATGGAATCGTAAGGAATCATTCGCCGCAGCCGCATCGACAGCACCGAAAGAGTTTCGCTCAAACTCAGCGACACGCCGAGATCCTGGCTCAGCTCAAACATGGTTTGCGCTTCCTGTCGCGCCGACGCAATCGACGTCAGAAAATCCGCGCTATCTGCCATGCCGGTCGTTGGCTCGGTACGTTCAAATCCCGTGGCTGGCGCCAGGCCTCGCTCCACTCGCACCATTTTCGAAAGGCCCCGGCTAACGATGGTGTCCTCCGCCATCTGGGAAACAGACATCTGCGCCATGCGCTCTAACTCCACGTACCGGCTGCCCAGAATCTCGACTACTTGTGGATCGAACCATTTCCCCGCCATCTCTTTCACTTTTGCCATGGCCTCGGCGAGCGGTAGCGCTGGCCGATATTGACGGTGAGAGGCAAGCGCATCCAGGCAATCCACCGCAGCCAGAATTCGCGCGCCGATCGGAATCGCGTCGCCGCTCAATCCTTCGGGATATCCCGAGCCATCCCAGCGCTCATGGTGCGACCGGACAATCGGCGCCACGGGATACGGAAATGCCACCCGCTCCAGAATTTCCGCACCCACAATCGGGTGCACCTTCATCTTCTCGAATTCTTCGGCGGTCAACTTGCCGGGCTTGTTGATGATTTGTTCCGGCACTGCCAGTTTTCCGATGTCGTGCAGCAGGGCGGCTGCCCGCAGCGCCTCGACCTGGTCTTCGGGCAGATTTAATTGTGTCGCTACTGCCACGGCATAGGTTCGCACTCGCTGGAGGTGCGTGTGCGTCGTGTGATCCTTAGCTTCGATCGCCAGCGCCAGGGCTTCGATTGTCCGCATATTCAGCGATGCGATCTGTTCTACGTGCCGTTTCTCGACTTCCACCCGCTCTTTTTCTGCTTCCAGTCGTCCCAGGTACAACCGGTAGGACCGATACACCCAATAGATAAGCGGCAACACCAGCAGGGACGTTTCCCATCCTGCCGAACGGTTCACGATTCCTACCAGCCCCACCGCCGCCGCTCCCACCAGGTAATACGGGAATGACCAGAAGTAGCATTCCGACCAGACTTTGCGGCTCGATTTATGCTCGGTCAGCGCGATCACTACCGAAATCGGCAGTGTGTTCGCGAAGAAGAACACCAGCGCTGCCACCATTAGAAGAATGGGCTTGCTCGATCCAAATCGTTGCGCCAGCGAATGGTAGGCAAGGTAAGTAAGCGCGCTGGCATTGGCCATCATGCCGGCCACGTTGAACAATATTTTGACCGGATCGCGCCCGTTACGTGACTGCCAGACGCTTTGCACCAGCGTCGCGGTGCAGCCAATCAGCAGCGTTTCCGGAAGGCTCAATTCCAGCACACCGAGCAGGATGAAAAGAAAATTCACCGACATCGTGCCGTCGATCCCGGGCAACTGCACCTTCAATCCCGAGGCGAGCACCGCTACCGCCAGGTAGCATAGGAATCGCAAAGGGTCTTGAGACTGAAAGTGCGACAAAGCAAAGCCCAGCACCACCACGCCGATCGACGCAGTGACGCCGACGAATAGTTTCGTCTGGATCGACAATCGCTCTGTCTCAGCTCTCATCAAGAACTCGACTACGGCTTCCTGGCTTCGAAACCCGTGTTCTCGTGAATCCCGCGTGAAAGTTGCGCAAATAAGACCATTTGTGCCCCCGGCCAAACTAGCCGGTTCGTCCAAAAGGACACACCTCGGTCCCACTTCGAGCCCTGCCCGATCCTATTGCAAGCATTAGGTCTTCAGAAGCTTACTTTAGTAACCACTCCGGAGTTCCGGCGCGGCAAGCCACACTGTTCCGAGAGATGAATCTTGTGCAAGATTGATCTGCACACGAAAAGCCCATTACCTTCGTAATCCTGTGCGACACACGTTTCTCGGTCATTCTGGTTCGGTGTGTCACCATCATCCCAAACATATATATGTCAACTCCGCACCGCAGTTCGGATCCGCAAGGCCCCGTCACAAGTGTCAGGACGAGTGCTGCCGAACCTGCTGCGGGCTCCCCACCGGAGATGGCGGTTTTCTCCACTGATTTACAAGGCGAGTTTCGTAGCTGCAACGCGGCCTTCAGCGGACTCGTCGGCTACTCGCCGCAGGAACTCCTGGGTCGCGATGTTGCTACGATTTTTGCTGCGACGGAAAAAATAAATGGAGACCGATCTTTGGCGCGGACAATCCTGGCTGGCACTGCCGAGCGGGGCGAATATCATTCTCGGCTGTTCGCTCACACCCAGACTGGAGCCAGTATCCTCGTGCAATTCTCTGCCACGCTACTGCGCGATTGCTCTTCTTCAGCAACCGCGGTGATTGCGATGGTCGCGCCGCTGGCAAAAGCTGATACGTCTGCCAATGCCGCTTCGGCGGAAGGGCCCGGCGTAGTGTCCCGCAAGATCGACGACACGATTTTCATTCTTGCGAGCCCGATCATGCACAAATTTATGGGCCTGGTGGACCGCGTTGCTGGACACGCGGAAACTGTGCTGATCACAGGCGAGACTGGAACCGGCAAGGAGCTTATTGCTCGTACCGTTCATGAGTCTTCCCATCGCCGGGGGCGTCCATGGGTCGACATCAACTGCGCCGCGCTTCCCGAGAACCTCGTCGAGAGCGAACTCTTCGGATATGAAAAAGGAGCTTTCAGCGGCGCCGACGCCTCTAAGCCAGGACTTTTCGAAATGGCCGACAAGGGTACGCTTTTTCTCGACGAAATCGGCGAACTGCAATTACAGACCCAGGTGAAACTCCTCCGGGTACTCGACGGCCAGCCTTTCTACCGTCTCGGCGGCCACCGCAAAATTCACGTCGATGTCCGCATCGTGGCCGCTACCAACCAGGATCTCGAAACCGCAGTCAAGAACGGCCGCTTCCGACAGGACTTGTTTCACCGCCTCGGTCAATTTCAACTGCGCGTTCCTCCCCTGCGCGAGCGACCAGAGGACATCGTCGCCCTGGCGGAACATTTCCTGCACTTGAAGGCTGCGCGCAAGAATTTTTCTGCGCGGGCCATTTCCGCTCTGCTGTCGCATTCCTGGCCGGGAAATATTCGTGAATTGCGCAACTTAGTTGCACGGATGGCGATGGAATCGGCCAGTTCCGAAATTGACTTCTCCAGCCTGAGTGCCGCGTTGACCGGAGAGCCGACCGCGCGCCGCCAAACTGCCTCCCTGCCAGTCAGCAACCTCGACAGCATGGAAGAGCAAATGATCATCAAAGCCCTGGAACGCACCGGAGGCCACCGCACGATCGCCGCCGAGCAACTTGGCATCTCGCGCCGTACCCTCAGCCGCAAGCTGAAGGAATACAACATTAACTTCGCCCCGGGAGAAACTACCGCATCGCTGGGCTTCATCAGCAATGAGCAGCAGAAGTTTTTCCGCGCGCGCGTGCAAACCATGGTCACCATTCGCAATTCGCAGGGCGAGGAAATCCGCGTGGAGGGAGTCAACCTGAGCACCGGCGGCATGGGCCTGGATGGAATCAAAGAGCCGCTGCGTTTTGCGGGATTGCTCGACGTGAGTTTCATGCTGCCCGAAAGCGAAATTCTCTTTCAGGCGAAAGCCCGCCTCATGTGGATCGGTGAAGAAGGCCGCGTCGGAATCCGCTTTGTCGTGATCGAACCCTCCCTCTTCGAACAACTCCAGCACTGGACCAATCGAAAAATGAAGGAAGAAGGTTGGGAGTTTCCCACCTAGGATTTCGACAGAAAACTCAAAATTGGAAATATGTCCGGTTCCTACGGAGTCTGCAGAAGGCTCGCGATTTCCTTCTCAAAAACGGCGGGCTCGGTTGCTCCGATATGCTTCGCTTTTATCCGGCCATCGCGGTCGATGAGAAAGGCGATCGGCAATCCCAAAACTCCGCCATATAGCTCTCCGGTTTTTGCGTTGCCCATCACGACGGGATAGTTCATGTGGAACTGCTGGTGGAAGGTGCGAGCAGGGTCGGGACTGTCGTCCATGGAGACGCCGATAATCTGCAAGCCTCGGTCGCCATATTTTTGCTGCAGTTCGATGAGATGCGGCGTCTCCACGCGGCAAGGCTCGCACCAGCTAGCCCAAAAATCAAGAAGCACCACTTTGCCTCGGTAAGAAGACAGGCGAAGCGCTTGTCCGTTCAATTGCGGAAGGGTGAAATCGGGAGCGGCGCGGTTGGCTGTTGCAGACGACGCGGTGTGCGAACCGTGGTTATGTCGCATCGAGTACAGTGCTGCCACAATGCCAATTATGGCGATGGTCACAAGCAGCATTCTCGCCGGGGGCTTCAAAAACTAATCTCCCTTCGCGGCCGGATAGCCTTTGTCCACCCAGTTTGTGCCGAAATTGTCAGCGATGTAGAGCACCTTGACATTGGTAAATCCCAGGGCTTGCAGGGCATCATCGGCTGGCTTCACGTTGGGACAATGGCTCCAGGGACAACATCCGCAATAGAGAACGATGAACTTTGTGCGGGGAAGAGACTCTACGCGTTTGCGAAGCTGCTGCAATCCGCTCTCGCTCGAAGCCGGGCCAATGTATTCGGACCGGGGAATGTGCGCCTGCGAGAACAGCACGTGTGACCCAACTTGAATCATCAGCGGCTTTTCTTTTCCCGAGGTTTGCAGGAGTTTGACCAAATCCTCGGGATTGATGAGCCGGTTGGTTGGTATTGCAGTCGCCTGAGCCGAGGCTTGAGCGATCGTAAGAACAGTTATGGCCGCGCACACGACAACGAGATGCGTGTATCGAATAGCTGTTTTCATTTTGTTCTTCAGTCCTCTTCCACTCGCCAGAATACACCGCCGTGACGCGGCGACTGTCGCTAATGACCAGCCAGTACGCGCAAGCGCTCGGCTGCGCTCTCGGCCGTGATGTCGCGCTGCGGAGTTCCCAGCATCTCGAACCCGACCATAAATTTGCGGATTGTGGCTGAGCGCAGAAGGGGCGGATAGAAATGAGCATGAAAATGACACTCGGGATGGTCGGCGTCATCAGTCGGCGACTGGTGAAAGCCCATTGAATAAGGGAAGGGAACTCCGAACACTTTGTCGTAGGTGGATGTCACCCGCTGCAAAATGTCGCTTAAGGATGGAACTTCCTCGCCCCTAAATTCGTCCATGCTGCCGAAGTGCCGCCGGCTGCAGAGCAAAATCTCGAACGGCCAAACCGCCCAGAAGGGAACGAGAGCGACGAAGCCTTCGTTCTCGCAAACGACACGCACCTGCTCGCGCCGCTCCAGTGCGATGTAGTCACAAAGAAGACAGTGATCGTGCGACTTCAGGTAAGCGCCTTGCGCGGTAAGTTCTTTTGACGGCGCTTCGGGAATCGACGAGGTCGCCCAGACCTGGCAGTGGGGGTGCGGATTGCTGGCGCCCATCATGGCGCCGCGATTTTCGAAAATCTGAATGTGCCGGATGTCTTCCATTCCCGCCAATTGCCGGAATTGTTCGATCCAAGTGTGGACGACCGGTTCTATCTGGTCCACGGACATGGTTGCCAGGGTTAGATCATGACGCGGAGAAAAGCAAATCACGCGGCAGATCCCGGGTTCGGCCTCGGCAACCAGCAGGCCCTTGTTGTCGACGTCGAGTCGAGCGTGGGCGGTTTGCGCCCTCAACGAAGCAAAATCATTGTCGAAGACGAACGTCGAGGCGTAAGCAGGATTACGAATCCCTCCGGCGCGCGTGTTGCCGGGGCACAAATAGCAAGTCGGATCGTAGGCCGGTTCGGAGGTGACTGGGAGTTGTTCAACCTCCCCTTGCCAGGGGCGCGTGGCGCGATGCGGCGACACCAGGACCCATTCATTGGTCAAAGCATTGAGCCGACGATGCGGGTCCTCGGTGAGTTTCAATTTCGGCCTTGCGGCATTCTACGATACAAGCGGACGAGTCCTAATGAAGTTCCGAGGGAATCGCCGCGCACAGCGGCCCAGGCGGCTGTCGTCGCCTCATTACTGGCCTGAGGTTCCGGAGGACTCGAAGGTTTCCGGAGGATCGATAAAACATTTGTGCCAGAGCGCGGAGTCGGACAAGGCGCCGGCTCGCCACTCCTTCAGCGTGGCCATCGTAGCGGCCACCATTCCTCCATCGGCCGAATCGAAAATCACGACGATACCAGCCACCGCCGAGGGCGTCTTGGATAATTCGTTGTAATCCTTTTCGAGCAGGAACTTGGTGTATTCGAGTCGCGCCTTAGCCCCCGCATCTTTTGCGTTCTCGTCGACCTTCTGCACCGAGATAATTTTCACGTTCTTGTTTCGGAGCTGATCCCAATCTCCGGGGAACGTTGAAGTCTCTTCGCGTATCACGTGAAACAAATCAGCGACTGGGGTCAGCGCAGACGCCGGCTGCGCGTCGGTGTCGCGAATGCCATTCGGCATCTCGACGCTGTTCCGCCAGATCCATCCCCGCGACAGGCCGGAAATGCGGATATGCACCCAATCCGCGTTGAAGTCGAGCAGTTCGAACTCATCGTGCATGCTGGCCAGAAATTCCGGCTTTGCATTCAGGCTGGGGGTGGAAACCACTGGAGTGCCAGATTTTTTTATCGCTACCAGGTTCTTCGGATAAGCCTCTTTTTTTAGAACTTCCTCCAGGCTGTCGGCCTCGGCTTGCAATGCGCTGTCCGACTTCACGGCAGCGGCGGTCTTGTCTGGAGGTTCATTCACTTGCGCTGCCAAGCCTTGGCTCACCGACGATGAGAACGTCCGTTCAGTTTCAGGGAATTTGGGCGTAGGGGCGGAGAGCGCCTGCTCTGAACTCGTTGGCTCGGTTTTCGCTGGTTCTGTTTTAGCGCGAGGCTCGGCAGCTGGTTTTGGGGTCGAGACTGAAGCTGTTTGGCTGCTGTTCTCGCCCGAGTTTTTGGCGAGTTGGTCCGCCAATTGGTCCAATAGATCGGCTTCAATTCGTCCGTTCGAAATCAGCAGCTGATATCCGGAACGAGACGCGACCGGATCGGTGTACCATGCCGTGACCTTTGTTGTGACGCGCACCATCGATCCGCCCGTCGGCAAGGCACTGACCTGGACCGTGGACTGATAGTAGGCGCGTCGGTAGCGGTCCGGGGGATGTTCTCCAGGCTTGGCGAACCCGTCCAACCCGGGAAGGCGTCCGGCCAGACTGGGCTCCATGCTGCTGAGGGCTTTTTCAATCGCGGCTTTGGATTGCGGAAACACGCGTTCGTTAGGGTTCGTCTGCGCCGGTGTTCTCGGAGCAAACACGGCAAACGCCATGGCGCAAGCCCAGGCCCATCTCACAATTGGCAACTTCGGTCCAAAACTCATGGGATCTGCTCCAATTCATCGCGCAAGATCCACCCGTGCTGGCCTTCATGCGTTTCCACTCCGAACCAATAAGGAGTGGAAACCACAATCAGCACCTCCGTTCCCGCGGGTAAGGACTGAAGAGTAGTGGCGGTATGGAAGGGTGCGGACTGCAGTGGCGCTCCGGGCGCTTTCACCAGTCGTTGAACCTGACGCCTGAGATCGTGAACTCGCTGTTCCAGAGTCTGGGGATCGCTCTGCGCGTCGGGCGCCGTGGAAACATCGGTCGCGTTGACGGTTGTGGGCGACGCAGTTACTGCAGAGGGCGATGCAGTGACTGCCGATGAGGACTGGCTTAAAGCGTGGCTTGACGACTGGACCGGCGCCTGGTCTTGCGGCTTAGCGGCCCGCTCTTGCTTCACCCTCTCTGCCTCCGCAGTCTGAGCATTCATCAACTCCAAAGCTTCCAGATGGTCGTGGATGTCTTTGTATTCGGCACCTTCGACGGAACCGTTGGAAGGATGAGAGGAATGGCGGAAATCCTCGACAAAACGCGCGTCGATGCGAAGGATAGTGTTCTTCTCGCCTTGAGGCTGTAGCACGTAACGGACAGCCAATGTTCCAACATCGCTGCTGTCCTTGAAATTGCGTGGGTCCAGCGCTTTCAAGCGCACTTTGTAGAAGACCTTGCCACCCTCGGTCCAGGCGGGAAAAACCCGGGTTGAAGTTGCCGGGGTAGCTCCGCTGATGAATTCGTCCTTGTTGTATTCTTTGGTTCCACGAATCAGTCCGTTCTGAACCACTTCCTCCACGGCACGTTCGACCTCAGCCTGGGGAAAAGGAACGTTCACGCTAAGCCCCGTACCGTAGATCGTTGCGTTCTTCTCGCGGGCTGCTAATGGTAATGCCACCAGTGACACGAGCAGAATTGTATGGAGTTTGCGCATCCTGCCACCACCTATCCTTGGAATCAAATTAGACGTTCTAGCCAACGCTCGTGAGATTACCTGGGAATTTTCCCTTCTGGCAAAGATTCTCAACTCTGGCTTTCTCTGTCAACTTCAGCCCAACTTCCCTGGATTACTTCCCAGTCAAGAAATTCTTCCGATTTTACTTTGTAAAAAGGATGTAAAAAAAATTTCGATTAGCTCTTGCCAAATGTTGCATAGGCATTGTAGGATTTCGCCCGGTACAGTGGTAGGACCTTTAAGCAAATATTTTGAGTTCTAATCGAAGCCCATGCGAGAAGGGGTTCTTCGTATTGCTTCGCTGACGTTGTCTCGCCCTTGCGTTTGTGGGAACGCTGTGGATTCGAAAACACTCGGCTAGGAGTTAGGCATGCGTATGGGGATGAGGTCTCGCCTTGTTAAGACCGCGCCGTCAAAACGACCTTTTATGGCGGCGGCTCTGGTACTGCTGTTCCTGGTTTTGAGCGGGAGCCAAGACGCAAACGCGCTTCCGGCATTTGCCCGGAAGTATGGCTTGCGCTGCTCCGCCTGTCACGAATCCTGGCCCATGCTGAATTATTTTGGCCAGAAATTCAAAGACAACGGCTACCAGTTGATGAACGACCGGGATTCTCCGATCTGGCAGAGTCCTGGGTACTGGCCGGTTACCTTCCGCATGACCCCGATGTGGCACCGTGTGAGCACAGGGAAAGTCGCGGTCGATGGAGGCACTCAGCGAGTCACTACCTCCGGATTCGACCTCAGCGGGTTGGACTTCCATACCGGTGGCACGCTGGAAAAGAACTTCTCGTTCTTCCTTTTGCCCTCCTCCGACAACACCGCGTCCTTTCATTTCGAGACAGTAATGGCTCGACTGGACAACCTGTTCGGTAGCCCTTGGCTCAACCTTAAGCTAGGTAAATTCGAACTGGATAACCTGCTCTCGGAAAAGCGTATTTTGACCCTGACGGGGAACGGAGGCGTCTACCAGCTTTATCACTTCGTTCCCGTGGGAGATGGCAACATCTTCGGGCAGATGGGAGATAACCAGCTCGGAGTGGAAATCATGGGACACTCGAACAATGACCGCACGCGATACTCAGCGGCATTGCTCAGTACCACGGATGGCAACCCAGGGCTCCCTTACGGCAATGCTTACACGGGTTTCTTTACAGCGAGCCAGGCCTTTGACGTCGGAAAGTTGGGGGTCGATCGCATCGGCGCTTACGCCATGGTTGGCGAGGCGCCCACGTATTACCTGACTTCTGGCGGCGCACCCCTTCCAGGCACCGGACTCAGCAACCAGGGGTTCCACCGCGAGGGTTTTGTCGGACAGTTTTATTTCGGCGAGCACTTCGACCTGCAGGTTGTAACTCAACACGGTTGGGATAGCGCCTGGTTCGGGCAGGGATACGGCGACTTGATTGGAGGCACTGTCTCCGGCAACAACACACCCGGGACGGTACTGCCGGCCGGTTCAGTGGCACCCAGCTGGAACGGTGTTTTGGGTGAAGCGCACTACGTGTATAGTCCGCAACTTTTGTTTCTCGGACGTTACGAGAACATCCAGATGTCACGCCAATCCACCCCCGGAACTCCCGGCAACCTAGGCAACATCTCGACCTACACGCTCGGGATGCGCTTCAACCCCTTCATGACGAGCCGAGCGGGATTTGCGTGGCACAACGAGTACAACTGGCTGCACCAGGATGGTACGGGGCCCATGATCGGGCTCAATACCACGAACGTGAACACCAGCGAATTGTTGACGGGATTTGACTTTGACTTCTAAGAGAGAGGGCAGGATGCGAACAAAATTGCAGATGTGGACGCTGATTATGGGCGTGGCTGCGGCTCTGGCCCTCCCCGCGCTTTCCCGAGCTCAACTCACGACCGAGGACATACAGTCGCGCCTCGGCATGGAAAGCCATATCGGAAATATTACCGGCCATGCCAATTCCGGGCGTGTGAAGTATGACTATCGCCGCTATTGCGTCGGTTGTCACGGCGACCTTGGAGACGGGAACGGCGAAAACGCCGTCTGGTTCGACACCCCCATGTACCAAAAGCCACGCGACTTCCAATTGGGCGTCTTCAAGTGCCGCTCCACTCCCACCGGAACCTTGCCCACAGACCAGGATCTGTTTGACGCCATCACGCGCGGCTTCGACCGTTCCAACATGCCGCCGTGGAACACGTTCACCAAGCAGCAGCGCGCCGACCTCGTCGCCTGGGTGAAGCATTTCTCTCCCCGCTTTGTGAGCGAGAAACCTGGGACACCCATCGAGATTCCGCCCGAGCCTGAGGTTACCGCAGACCGGATCAAAGCTGGGCGCGAAGTATTTGCCCGAGTGCAATGCTGGAAGTGCCACGGTGTGCAAGGGATGGCGAATGGCCCATCGGCCGCGACGCTTACCGACGATCTGGGCAGGCCGATTGCTCCCTTCAACTTCACCGAAGGCGCGAGGCCAAAATGTGGCGACACTGATGCCGATATCTACAGAATCTTCATGACCGGACTCGACGGTACCCCCATGCCCTCCTTTGCTGACAACATCAAGCCAGATGAAGCCTGGGACTTGGTGTTTTACCTGCGAACCTTTATGTCGCAGCCCAGCAAAGAAAAGGAAATGGCCAAGAAACTTGACCTGAAACCCGTTAACCCTAACGCGCCTGCGGGCCAACAGTAGAGGCTGGATTGGCATCGCAAAGAAAGGTTAACTTTGCGATTCGGTAAGGAGAGATTTTCAATGACAGTGCAAAACAGATTCACGGTTGTACTATCTACAGTGATATTGGTTTCCTGTGGCGCTTTGATTCTGAACCAGAGAGTCAGCGCCGCGGGAGAGGGCAAGATTTCCGGAACAGTCAAACTGGAGGGCACGGCGCCCCATATGAGGGGGATCGATATGTCCAAAGATCCCTATTGCGTGAAGGCGAACTCAGCCGCTCCAGCACACCTGCAGACCGTCGAAGTGGGTCAAGGCAACGGGCTGGAAAACGTCGTTCTGTACATCTCCGAAGGTTGGACCGGTTCTGCCGACACTTCGACCGAAGTGCCGGTATTTGACCAGAAGAACTGCATGTATACACCGCACGTTTTAGCGCTCGATGCCGGCCAGAAGTTTAAGGTGGTGACGAGCGATCAAACCACCCACAACATTCACCCGCTGCCGAATCCCATGACCGGCAACATCCCTTGGAACCAGTCGCAGCCGCCGGGAGCTGCCCCGATCGTGAAGAGCTGGAAAAATCCGGAAGTGATTCCGGTGCAATGCAACATTCATCCCTGGATGCACGGGTGGCATGTCGTGGTAAAGGGTCCCTATGCCACAACGGACTCCAGTGGCAACTACACCATTAACAATGTGCCACCGGGAAGTTATACGGTGACGGCTTGGCAGGAAACCTACGGCACCCAGACGCAAAAAGTTACGGTTGCGGCGGGGAAGCCGGGCACTGCTGACTTTACGTTCAAGGCGAAATAGAGTAGGCTGCATCGCGTTTTTTCTAGCTCTCCAACCATGGAATCGCCGTAGTCCCACGCTGCGGCGATTCGTTAGAAGTCCCAGCTAATCTGGCCCAAAGGCGGAGCGATATGGCGAAGATTTTCGCGGTGACGATCATTCTGATCGCAATCGGTTCGGCTATTCCCATCGTGATGCACACCTGGCACTTGCCGCAGGACATTTCCACTCACGGTCCCCTGATTGACGAACAGTACGGGGACACCATGGCGGAAGCGGGCATTTCCTTTTTGGCCTCGCAACTCCTGCTGGCGTTCTTCATCTGGAAATTCTCGAACGTCAAGCCGGGAACCAAAACTCGGAACTTCCCGGGTGGAGCGATGGGACTGGTGATTGCCGCGTTCCTGCTAGTCGGAACCGAAGTTTTAGCGCTGGGTGTGTTCGGAGCCAAAGCGTGGGCCAGTGTGTATTTCACTCCGCCGGCGGCGAATGCCATGCCAGTCCAGGTGCAGGCGGGACAGTTCGCGTTCTATTTTCGCTACCCGGGTCCCGATGGCAAGTTCGGGCCGCTTCATCCTGACCAGATTAACGAGGCCAATGCTAACTTCTATGGCTTGGACACAACTCACGACCAGGATTCCAAAGACGACATCGTGACGGCAGAGATGGCGATCCCGGTGAACCGCGAGATTCATCTGCTGATGCATTCGAAAGATCTGGGACACTCGTTCTTCGTTCCCGAGTTGCGAGTCCACCAGGATTTTGTCCCGGGTCTGGATCTCTCGATTCATTTCACCGCGACGAAAGTCGGCAAGTACGAAATTGTTTGCACACAGCTTTGCGGCCTCGGCCATTACAACATGAAGGCGTATCTCGAAGTAATGGAACCGGGAGACTTCGACAACTGGCTCAAGCAGCAAGCGGCGTTGCAGTAGCTGTGCTCGATGCAGGTTCCAGATAAATCAAAAGATTTCTTTTGAGGTGAGCGCAATGCACGATATGTCGGCACACGCAGTTCATCACGGAGCTCCGACCAGCTTCATCCGGAAGCACGTTTTCAGCCTCGACCACAAGGTCATTGGCAAACAGTATTACGCCTTGGCTCTGGTCGCCGTGGTCTGGGGAATGGTGCTCTCCTGGCTGATGCGTATCCATTTGGGATGGACTGATTTTGCGATCCCCGGCTTGCATTGGCTCTCCAGTCAGGGCGCGCCGGGCAACATTATGACTCCGGAATACTACTTGCAGTTGATGACCATGCACGGCACCATCATGGTCTTCTTTGTGCTCACAACCGCGCCGTTCGCCGCGTTCGGCAACTTCTTCCTGCCAATTCAGGTGGGCGCGGAAGATATGCCATTTCCGCATTTCAACATGATGTCGTTCTGGGTCACTTTCGTCGCGTTTCTGGTCCTGGTTTCGTCCTTTTTTGTGGGTGACGGGCCCACTCTGGGTGGATGGACACAGTATGCTCCATTGAGCGCCGTGGGATCCGTAGCCGGTCCGGGCCAGGGTCTCGGCGTAGTTCTCTGGGCTGCTTCGATCGCTATTTTTTGCGTGGGCCAGTTGCTCGGTTCACTGAACTTCATCACCACAACGCTCGACATGCGTACCAGAGGCATGTCGCTCATGCGTTTGCCCCTAAGCGCTTGGGGATGGTTTATCACCTCGGTGATGGGCTTGACAGCATTTGCTGTACTGATGCCCGCCTGCATCCTGCTGATTCTCGATCACGTCGCCGGAACCAGTTTCTTCGTGCCGTCCAACTTGGTCATTAACAGTCAATTGTTGCCCCACACCGGCGGATCGACTCTTCTCTGGCAGCATCTGTTCTGGTTCTTCGGACATCCTGAGGTCTACATCGCGATTGTGCCGGGCATGGGCATTGTCTCCCACGTCCTGATTGCCAACATGCGCAAGCCGATGCTCAGCCACAGGGTACTGATTTATTCCATGGGCTCTTTGGCTGTTCTCAGTTACATGGTGTACGGGCACCACATGTTCGTCAGCGGAATGAATCCCTTCTCCTCGCTGGCTTTTTCGTTCCCCACGCTCGTAATTACGATTCCATCGACGATCGTGGTTCTGATCTGGCTGGGCAGTCTCTACGGCTCCAAGTTGCGAATCAACACGGCCTCACTTTTCGCCTTGGGATTTATCTCGATGTTTATCAGCGGCGGCGTGAGCGGCTTCTTTCTGGCGCAGCCCTCGATTGACATCATGCTGCATGCCACTTACTTTGTGGTCGGCCACTTCCACCTGGTCATGGCGGTCGCGGCCATCTTCGGCATCTTCGCAGCCACCTACTTCTGGTTCCCCAAGATGAGCGGGCGCATGATGAATGAGACTCTGGGCAAGCTCCACTTCTGGTTAACCTTCGTGGGGACATACTGCATCTTTATGCCGTTCCACTACCTGGGAATTGCAGGAAACGTGCGCCGCTACCAGGCCTTCACCGACGACTACCTGATCCCGCTGATCCCGGTGCACAAGTTCATCACCATTGCGGCTTTGCTCACCGGCCTCTCCCAATTGATTTTCATTTACAACCTGATTTACAGCCGTTTCAAGGGCGCGCCAGCACCCGATAATCCGTGGGAAGCCACCTCGCTGGAATGGAGCACCGCGACGCCGCCGCCGCACAACAATTTCGGCGATACGATGCCGGTCGTCTATCACGATCCCTACCAGTTCAACATTGAGGGAGCGAGCACCGAGTATGTAATGCAGACTTCGCCAGAACAATATGTCAATCCGCACGAAGAGAAGTAGTTTTCAAGAACACTCTAGGGAGATTTAGCAGTATGGCGACAACGATTCAACAACCACCGAAAATCGAGCCCGAACGTTTGCCAAGCCAGGGTTCTGGCAATGGGGGCTGGCGGAATCTGGTTCCCGCCGGTGGAGATCTGCGGAGGACAAAGACCTTTTCTCCTCCTCCGGCGAGCACTGGCATTTGGGTAGGCCTGGCGGCCATTACGATGAGCTTTGCTGCCCTTACCAGCGCTTTAATTGTTCGGCAGGGAGCGGCGCAGGATTGGCGGCATTTCACATTGCCCCCAGTGCTTTACCTGAACAGCTTGATCATCGTCGCCAGCAGTTTCACTCTGGAGACTGCGCGGCGCCGTGTTGCCACCTTCATGGGCGGCTTGCGCGATCAGTCTGAGAATCCGACACGCTGGCTCTACATCACACTGTTCCTGGGACTGCTTTTTGTTGCAGGACAAACCGTTGCCTGGGTGCAACTGAAGTCCCAAGGATTCGGACTTGCCACAAACGTGAGCTACTCGTTCTTCTACGTGCTGACCGTAGCCCATGCTCTGCACGTCTTTGGAGGTCTCGGCGGGCTGGTTCGCGCGATCGGGAAACTGAACCACTCCGTGCTGCGACGGAGCACTTTGGACGCTACTTCGCGCTATTGGCATTTTATGGGAGCGCTGTGGCTGTATCTGCTTTTGCTGCTTTGGATGAAACTTTAGACCAGTCTCGAGGATAGGGAGGCAACGTGAGCCAAGCCGATCTTTCAATTCAAGCGCAAGTGTCGCGATCCGAAGCGACGGAGGTAATGACTGCGCCCGCGTTTTCCGTTCCCGCAAAGAAGATGGCGATGTGGCTGTTTATCATCGCAGACACGGCTACTTTTGCCGGCTGTCTCGTTGCCTACGGATTTATCCGCAACGGCACCCCCGATTGGCCAAAACCCTTCCACAGCATTACCAATGTGGCGCTGATGACATTCATTCTCCTCACCAGCAGCTTGACCATGCTCATTGGAGTACGGTCGGCCCAGAAGGGCGACAAGGCGGGCGCTTTTCGCTGGACCATGATTACGGCCGTGGCCGGAATCATGTTTGCCGCCCTTCACATCCGTGAATGGATGGGATTGATTGGGGAAGGAGCGACCATTTTCCACAATCCATGGGGCACGCCTCTGTTCGGTTCTGCATTTTTCAGCATAACCGGTCTGCACCTGCTGCACGTAACCGGCGGTGTGATTGCCCTGATCGCCGTGGGATTGCGCTACCAGGGTGGACGCTATAAAGCCGATGATCTCGAGATCACAGGCCTTTATTGGCACTTTGTAGATCTGGTTTGGATGTTCGTCGTACCGATGGTGTATCTTTTGAATCTAGCCCACTGACAGACGGAAAGACGCAGGAGCAAACTACTATGACGACCGCCGAAGATCACAAGAGCAATGGAATGGGGAAAGACCTCGTCGTCTATCTTTGCATTTTGGCTCTGGCAGCGCTCCAGTTCGTGATCGCTTATCAGAGCATTGACGGCTCTCAGATGTTTTTTCGCATGCTGGTGGTCGCTATCGTCGAGGCGACGTTGGCGCTTTTGTTCTTTATGCACCTTAAGGAACATCGCGGGCTTTTATGGTTTTTCGTGATCTTCACGGGCTTCGTGCTGTTGGCGATGCAATATGGGTGGACAGACAGTTTCCGCCTGGTAGACGGCGTACCGTGGGCAAGATAAACCGGGACACCACAGTCGGATGGGCGCAACTATGAAGTTCTCGAGATCAACCTGGATTTTTGCCATCGCGTTGGCGGGACTGATCGTTCTGCTGGCGCCGATGTCGGCGTTTGGGCAGAGTTGCGCTCTTTGCTACACTCAAGCCGCAGCCTCCGGATCGCGCATGATTCAGGCCTTGAAAAGCGGGATACTGATCCTTATTACTCCTCCCACGCTGGGATCCGTCGGCGTGATTCTTGTGATGTATCGCAAACGGAATCAGGTCAGGAGTACGGAGTCCGGTGACGAATCCCGGCAAGACTGGTAAACCAAGACTAGTAGAGCAAGACTGGCAAACAATGGCGACCACTCAAGTGCTGGCGAATCCGGCTTCTTTGCAGACCCTCAAGTCGAAGCTCCGGGACTATTACACTCTGACCAAACCCGAGGTCAACCTGCTGATCTTGATGACCACTTCGGCGGGCTATTATCTGGCCTCTCGCGGTCCCGTGCGAATTCTTGGCTTGCTGAACACCTTGATGGGAACCCTGCTTGTAGCCAGCGGCACGGCAACTTTAAATCAGTGGATGGAGCGGGTTTGGGATGGCAAGATGCGGCGCACCGCCTCCAGGCCGCTGCCGTCAGGCAGGCTCAGCAGCGCTGAGGCTTTGGTATTCGGAATTTTGCTGAGCGTCATTGGTGGCATCTATCTGCTGCTGACGGTCAACTGGTTGTCGTCTCTGCTCGCAGTATCGACCTTGCTTTCGTATTTGCTGGTTTATACGCCACTTAAGCGGAAGACGCCGCTCTGCACGCTGCTCGGAGCCTTCCCGGGCGCAATGCCTACCTTGATCGGCTGGGCAGGCGCTTCGGCGGCTATTAACCGACAGGCGTGGTTCCTGTTTGCGATCCTGTTTCTGTGGCAATTTCCGCACTTTCTTGCCATTGCACTCATGTATCGCGAGGACTACAGCCGCGCCGGATATCACATGCTTCCCGCTTTCGACCGCGACACGCGCTTTACCCGCGCCGAGATTTTGGGCTTTACCGTGGTCTTGATATTTACCACCATGCTTCCACTGGTAGACCGAGCAGGTTTATTCTCCTGGGCAGCGATGATCGCAGTATCGGCTTTCCTGCTCTACTACGTGGCAAAACTGGCGGTTTCGAGTTCGACGGTTCGAGCCAGCCGGCTCCTCCATGCCTCAGTTCTCTATCTTCCCGTCGTTCTGGTAATCATGGTTGTCGCGAAAAAGTAGGAAGATCAAAATTCGCGGCCGCCACCCGGCCGTTCTGACTGTGCCTTATTGCAAACGATCATCTGCCCCGATGCCTCTCTGGGAACGGGTTTGTTTGCTGATGGTCTTTGCCCCGTTGATGCTGTCTACCCTCCTAGCGGTAAGTGTTCGCATGCAGGCTCAAACCTCGCCAAGACGCTCGGATATGCAACGAGCATTGCCCATCACCAAGTTTTACGACGTGCCCGACCCTCTTCCTCCGGGTAAACCAGGAACCTTGATTCGCTCCCAGGAATTTGACCAGTACCA
Source organism: uncultured Acidobacteriaceae bacterium (assembly GCA_963708335.1). Classification (GTDB taxonomy): domain Bacteria; phylum Acidobacteriota; class Terriglobia; order Terriglobales; family Acidobacteriaceae; genus Sulfotelmatobacter. Next base: position 3,398,209 of record OY970205.1, read on the forward strand.
GATCCCGTTCACCATGACGGCGGTTCGCATTTTGTATCACTCCCGCTCTGCCGGCGGCGAAGACGTCGCGGTTTCCGGAGTCGTGCTATCCCCCTACGGCAAGAAGCCCCCCGCTGGGGGTTGGCCGGTCATTGCGTGGGCCCACGGTTTCAGCGGAGTCGCACGCTCCTGCGCGCCATCGCTGAAGCGGAATATCGGTCACGGTCCCTTCCTTTCGATGTATGTGAATCTGGGTTACGCCGTAGTTGCCACCGATTACACCGGGCTTGGAACCCGATTTCGAAATGCCTTTCTCGACGGTCCGTCGAATGCGGCTGATGTTATCAACTCCATCCCGGCAGCCCGCGCCGCCGTTTCGGAATTGGGCTCGAGATGGGTTGTCATGGGAGAGGCGGAGGGAGGGTTAACGGCCCTCGCCGTCGCGGAAAAAGAGAACGAGATTCGCGACTCGAACTATCTGGGAGCGGTTGCGATTTCGGACGTGGCTGACGTGAAGGCAATCTTCGACCAGTCCGGCGCTGGTTCCTCGAGCCTGATGCTCGCGTCCCTGGCTTACGGGATTAAGACGGTCTATCCGCATTTTCAAGCTTCCGAAATTCTTACCGAAAAAGGGCTGGCCCTGTATCAAGAAATTGGGCAGACCTGCTCGGAAACCAGAACGGCGGCAGAATTGTCACCCGCGCAAACCGTAAAGCCGGACTGGGAGAACAATTCTTTCGTGCGCCAATACTTCGAACGAAATAGTCCTGGGAAGATCCCGGCCTTCGGTCCCATTCTCGTAATCAGCCGCGACGGCCGCGCCGCCATCGTCATAACCGCTACCGCTCCAGCGATCAGCCGAATGTGCAAACAAGGCGACCGTGTTCAATGGCTGCGATATCCTGATCTCGATCCCGGCGGGATCATTGGCGATACCGTGAGGGACCAGATTGGATGGATTGAGAGCCGCTTCGCCGGTCGCCCGGCTGCGAGGAGTTGTCAATGAGTTCGAACTAGGTTTGGAAGTACTGAGCGGGCGGCGAACCGGAAAACTCTCACACTCCTCTGTCCGCGTGGCATAATCGTCGTCAACGTCTCCCATCAGGTGCCAAACAATGCGTAGAGTGCTGGTTGCTGCTCTGTTTCTGTCGATATTCATGTTGGTTGTGCCCTCACAGCCAGCCCAAGCCACCACTGCCAAGCCGCTGCAGATTTATTTCATCGACGTCGAGGGGGGCCAGTCGACTTTGGTCGTGAGCCCCTCGGGCGAGTCTCTTCTCATCGACGCCGGTTGGCCGGGATATGAAGGCCGCGACGCCGACCGCATCCTCGCTGCCGCCCGTCAGGCCGGCATCTCGCAAATCGATTATGTCCTGATCACGCATTATCATCGCGATCATGTGGGCGGGGTTCCGCAGCTAGTGGATGGAATTAAGGTCGGCACATTCGTCGATCACGGGCCCAATCTGGAAGACTCCGCCGTCACACGCACCGACTATGCCGCGTATGAGAAAGCGATCGCGGGGCACGCCCACGTCGTTGTGAAGCCGGGATGGGGACTTCCTATCAAAGGCCTCGAAGTGAAGGTCCTGAGCGCCGCTGGAGATCACATTACGAGTCCGTTGCCGGGAGCCGGGGAGGCCAATCCGTACTGTAATTCCGAACCGGCTGCCGCCGTGGACGATACTGAGAACGCCCGCTCCGTCGGCGTTCTAATCACTTACGGGCGCTTTCGCTTTCTCGACCTGGGCGATCTCACCAAGAAAAAAGAGGTTGAGCTGGCCTGCCCCAACAATCTGCTCGGCAAAGTCGATCTGTTTCTGGTGACGCACCACGGCGCAGACCTTTCCAATCCGAAAGCGCTGGTGTGGGCGCTGCACCCGCGAGTGGCAATCCTCAATAATGGGCCTCGCAAGGGAGCGAGCCCCGCGGCCTGGCAGATTGTCCACGATTCTCCCGGCCTGGAAGACTTGTGGCAACTTCACTATGCGGAGGAATCGGACAAAGAGCACAACGTCGCCCCTGAGCGCATTGCGAATGTGAAAGAAAACTGCGAGGGGAAATATCTCAAAGCCACAGCGGAACCCGACGGCACCTTCACGATCACCAATACCCGGACTAGCGAACAAAAGACCTACACGAAGAAGTAGTAGTGGCAAATAAGTCGCGGCTAAATGAGTAGCGCCGCCGTCTCGGCGGCTGTCTCGCGGGCGTCTCGCCCGCGACTGTGAAGCAGCCGCCGCTACCGTTACAATCCTGCTGCATGATCCTGATCATGATGGGCGTCGTCGGTTCCGGCAAGACGACGGTTGGACGTCTATTGGCCGAGCAACTTGGTTGGCAATTTGCCGACGCAGATGACTTTCATCCCAGGTCGAACGTCGAGAAGATTCGACACGGCGTAGGTCTCAGCGAACAGGATCGGGAGCCCTGGCTGCAAGCTCTTCACGAAGCGATCGCCCATTGGATCGGCGCAGATAAAAATGTTGTTCTTGCCTGTTCCGCACTCAAGCGCGCCTACCGGCGGGAGCTAGAAGTTGGGCCAGATGTCCGTTTCGTTTACCTGAAGGGAAGCGCAGAGTTAATCGCAGAACGGCTGCGGCTGCGCAAAGGCCACTATGCCGATGAGCACATTCTAGCCAGCCAATTCGCTGATCTGGAAGAACCCGAGGGCGCGGTGATCGTGGAAATTTCCGCCACACCTCAGCTGATTGTGGCCGAGATTCGGAAGAAGCTCAGCTTAGCGTAGAATCCTTCCCGACCATCTGGAATCGGCTTTTGGAAAAAGCTCCCGACCGTCTCGAATCCGCCGTAGTCTCCCGTCTCATGTGGCGGCTCATGCCGTTTCTCTTCCTTCTATATATCGTTGCCTACCTCGACCGAATCAACGTGAGCTTCGCGGTGTTGCAAATGCGAGGTCAGCTCGGGATAAGCGACCGGGTTTACGGCCGCGCGGCGGGAATGTTTTTCGCGGGCTACTTCTTCTTTCAGCTTCCCAGCAACCTGGTGCTGGAGAAGGTCGGAGTCCGCCGCTGGATTTCCGCTCTGATGGTTGCCTGGGGAGTGATTTCATGCTTGATGATTTTCATCCGTGGGCCTGTCAGCTTTTACGGAATGCGTTTCCTGCTAGGTGCCGCCGAGGCGGGATTCTTTCCGGGCATCATTCTTTATATGAAGCGCTGGTTCCCGGCCAATGCGCGCGCTCGCGCCGTGGCCTGGTTCATGACTGCCAATCCGCTGGCGGGAATCGTCGGCAGTCCGATCTCCGGAGCACTGCTCGGGATTACCGGTGCCGGGTTATCCGGTTGGCAATGGATGTTTCTGATGGAAGGCGTGCCAGCCATTCTTCTGGGACTAACCGTCTTGTGGACGCTGTCCGATAACCCTCGCGAAGCCTCATGGTTGAAGGGCGAGGAACGAGAATGGCTTCTGGCCAAGCTGGCTTTTGAGCAGCAGGCGGAATCAAGCGTCAAAAAAGAAAATCTCCTCGAAGTTCTGATTAGTCCCAGAATCTGGATGCTGTCGCTGGTTTATTTTGGCGTTTCGACCACGATGTACGGCGTTACGTTGTGGCTGCCCAGCGTGATCCGGTCGCTCTCGGGGCTGAGCTATTTCCTCACTGGCCTGGTGTCAGCCCTTCCATTCCTGGTGACGGCGATTGCCATGGTGCTTGTCGGCATGGGCTCGGATCGTTCTGGAGAGCGTCGCTGGCACACTGCGATTCCGGCGTTCGTGGGAGCTGCTGCCCTCATTGCCGCCGGCTACGGAACTGCGACGGCGGTGGTAGTGGCCTGTCTCGGGCTTGGAATGGCCTGCGCCGAGGCGATGGTAGGGCCGTTCTGGGCGATGGCAACATCCCGCATGGCAGGGCTGTCGGCAGCGGCCGGAATCGCGGTGATCAACTCGCTCGCGAATCTAGGAGGCTATTTCGGTCCCGACATCATCGGCTTCTTTCGCAGAGCCAGCGGCGGATTTCGCGGGGGCTTGCTCGCGATCGGCGCGACGCTGGCCGTCAGCGGCGCTGTGGCCTTGATTGTGGGTCGCCAGTCGCCCGGCGAGAGAATCGGCGGCTGTCGTGAGGGCCCCAAAAGGGGCTCCATTTAGCCAAATTGAGAACCAATATCCGGCTTCCGCTTCGCTCCACAAGGCCAATTGTTTACAATAGAAACTTCGCCTGACTGCCGCTAGCGGACGTCTCTAGTGGAGTCGCACAACAGTTTGGACTCGACAAACCACAATTCCGGTTCCGGTCCCACCGTCTACTGGCGCGTGGAAGGAAGCCTGCTTGACCTGACTGTGGTCGAGCCGGTTGCGTTCTTTACCTGGAATGCGCAGACGTTTGCTGAGCGCTTCCGTAGGCGCGGCCTGATTTTTCTAATGGCGTTGCTACGCCCTTTTCTTTATTCCACGAACCGGAAATTTGCTACCCGCGCCATCCACACCGTTCTGCGCGGAGTCACGCGCGATCGCCTCGATCTTCTGGGCGAGGAGTTCTTCCAATACAAGTTGAAACCGCGCCTCAAGCAGCGAGGCGTGCAGAAAGTGCAGGAGTTAGTGCAATCCGGGGCGGACGTCGTTCTTGTCAGCCAGGGACTGGAACATGTGATGCGGCCGCTGGCCCAGCATCTGGGGGTGAAGCGCATTGTTGCAAATCGACTGGAGTTTCGCGATGGCATGGCAACCGGCAGGTTGCTGAATCCGGTAATCCGGCCGCGCGGGGCTTTCGCGCGCATTCGCGAAGAGAACCCCGACGGTCGCAGGGCCCCCAAAACTCTGGCACGGCAATTGAACATTTCCGTGGAAGAGTTGCGCGCCGCCGTCACTCTCGCCGAGCGTCCGACACTGAAGCTAACCCGGCCCGTCGTCCATTTTGACGGACAGAAGCAGACTTCGAACTTTTCGGTGCGCCGGGCATTCGCCGGGAAGCATGTGATGCTCATTGGCGTCACCGGGTTCATCGGTAAAGTCTGGCTGGCGAATACGCTTTTGGATTTGCTGGAAATCAAGAAGATCTATCTGCTGATCCGCCGTCAGAAGTCGAATCCCGCGGAACGGCGCTTCGAAAAGATGGTGGAAGACTCGCCGGTTTTCGATCCGCTATTCGACCGCCACGGCGATGCGCTTCCGGATTTTCTCCGCGATAAGATTGAGATCGTTGAAGGCGACGTTACCCAACCCGGTCTGGGACTGGGCCTCGAAATTGCTCGACGGCTGCAGAAAAATCTGGATTTAATTATCAACAGCTCGGGCCTGACCGATTTCAATCCCGACTTGCGCGACGCCCTTACCACCAACACCGATGCTGCGGTCAACGTTCTCGAGTTCGTGAGGGCGTCCGATCACGCCGGCCTTCTGCATCTCTCGACCTGCTATGTCGCTGGCGAGCAAGACGGACGTGTCAGTGAAAAGCTCACACCAAATTACAATCCACGCGGCCTTACTGAATACGACGCCGAGCAGGAATGGCGCTCGCTTCAGGAATTTGTGAAGCAGGCCGAAGCTAAAGTGGAGAGCGACGAGGTTACAGAGGAGTTGCGGACGCGGGCGCGCTCCCGGGAACATGCCGCAAAAGACTTGCATGGAGCGGCGCTGGAAAATCAGATTCGCAAGAACCGTGTGCGCTGGCTCAAAACTTATCTGACCGAAGCCGGGACGCGCCGCGCCAAGGAGTTGGGCTGGCCCAACACTTACACACTCACCAAGAGCTTGGCCGAGTCGCTCATCGCAAAACATGGCGCCGGACTGCCGGTTGCGGTAGTGCGTCCCGCGATCGTAGAGACCTCGGTTTCCAAACCATTCGCCGGCTGGAACGAGGGCATCAATACATCTGCCTCGCTCTCCTATCTGCTAGGAACTTATTTCCGCCAGTTGCCCTCAAACAAAAGCAAGCGCCTGGATATCGTTCCAGTCGATGCGGTATGCAATGGCATGACGCTGATTGCCGCCGCCGTCATGGAACGCCGGCATGATTCGCTCTATCAACTGGCGACTTCTGTCACCAATCCCTGCGACATGGGTCGCTCAATCGAGTTGACCTCCCTGGCGCACCGTAGGCACTATCGCGCGCAGGAGGGCTTGGAATCTTGGTTGCGGCTGCGTTTTGACGCCATCTCGGTTTCCAAGACGCGTTACAACCGCATGTCAGCGCCCGCCCAGAAAGCGATCATCAAATCCATTCAGCGCATCATGTCTCCGCTGCCGCTGAAGAAGCCGCTGGTAAAGACGGAACGCAGCCTGGAGCGGGTCGAGAAACTCATCGAGCTGTTCGAACCTTTCATTCTGCTGAACGAGCATGATTTCACGGCGGAGAATATCGAGAAGCTTTCTTTCGCGCTTGTGCCGGAGGAGCAGAGTACTTTCGCCTACGACACGCGCTCGCTCGATTGGTGGGAATACTGGATCAACATTCACATTCCGGCGCTGCGTCGCTGGACCTACCCATTGATTGAAGGCAGGCCTCTGGAAGCACGGCCTCCTCGCCACTTTCAACTTGCGCCCGCTAACGGAGATGCCGTGAAGACTGGGACCAACGGAGCCACGTGGCGATATTCCTGACCGGCTCGACCGGATACATCGGCGCGCACGTTGCCGCCAATCTGCTGGAAGGACATGGCGCCGCCTTGAACGTGCTAGTGCGGGCGCGTGATCCGCAGGAAGCGCAGTTGCGCTTGTGGCGCGCTCTTCAGCTTCATCTCGACTTCCCTCACTTCTATGAGCACCTGCAAACCAAGGTGCGCATTTTTTGCGGAGATCTGACTGCTCCCGGCTTCGGCCTGAGCCGCGACGAATATGATCGGCTCGTGCACACCACCGATTCCGTGATTCACTGCGCAGCTTCGTTGAACCGCAAGTCGGAGAAGAGTTGTCTGAACGTGAACCTGCGCGGCACGCTTGAAGTGCTCACTCTGGCTCGGCAGGCGGAGCATTATCACGGCCTGCGCCGCTTCAGTGAGGTCAGCACCGTCGCTGTCGCGGGCAAACGCAGTAACGAGGTTGTAACCGAGGATCGTTCTATCGAGTGGGATCGCTCCGACTACGATCCTTACGCGCGCACGAAAAAATTCTGCGAGCACATGACGCGCGTTCTGCTCCCGGATACGCCCAAGACCGTCTTTCGTCCGAGCATTGTGCTCGGTGACAGCCGCCACGCCGAAACTACGCAGTTCGATATGGTCAAGGCTTTTGTATTTCTAGCCGGACTGCCCGTGCTGCCGTTCCGTCCCAACGATAAGATCGACATCGTCAATGTGGATTTTGTCGCCGATGCCATCGCGACTTTACACCAGAAAGATCAGCCTTTGCACGACACCTATCATCTTTCGTCGGGACTGGGATCGCAGACCTTTCGCGAGTTGACGATGGCCTTGGCAGCTGCTCAGCAAAAACGCGCGCCCGTGTTCCTGCCGTTCGCCGAGAAGCCCTTTGCCGGTTCGGTCAACTTTCTCTCGAATCGAAAGGGAGCGATGGCCCATGGCGCTGCGCTGCTAAAAGTGTTTATGCCGTATCTAGTGTGGAATACAGTGTTCGACAATACGCGTGTTACCTCGGAGTTGGGGCGCAAACCGGTGCCGTTTTCGCAATACAGCTTTCCGTTGCTGAAGTTCAGCCGCGAGAATAATTTCCAGTACAACTATGAGCCCTGGCCCGAGGCTCGCGGAGGGTCTGCCGCATGATGGACTTCATTCTCGAAGCCTGGGTCAGCAGCAGTATTGAGCACGCAAAAACGCGCTGGATGCTCGGCGGAGGACGGCCGTGGCAGCCTGGAGAAAAACTGAAGCTGCTGTTCGCCGGATACAACGGCACGCGCAACATGGGTTCCGACGTGCGCGTTGACGAGATGTTACGGCAGATTCGCCACATCCTTGGCGCCGAGCGGGTCGAATTCAGCGTAATGAGTCAAAACTTCGAGTTCTCGAAAGGTTATTTCGAAGGCACCAGGCAAGTACATCTGCCGGATATTTTCCCGCCCTTCCTTTCGGATGAAGTTCCCCGGCATCACGGAGTCGTGGCTTGTGAAGGCTCCATGTTTAAGAGCAAGTTCGCCAATGCACTGACGACCATGATGATCGGTTCTCTTGGCATTGCCGCGGTGGAAAATAAGCTTTCCGTCGGTTACGGGGCGGAAGCCGGGCACATGGACCCGCTTGTTGCCAAGATGTGCGCACGTTACTGCAAGAATTCGCTCGTCATTACACGCAATGAAGAGTCGCGGACCCTTCTGCGCGAGTTGGGCGTGCCCACGGAATTGGGCACCGATACGGCCTGGACATTTGACCCGCGTCCCGCGGAATTTGGCCAGAAGGTTCTGCGCCAAGTGGGATGGGATGGACGAACTCCGGTACTCGTCGTCTGCCCGATCAATCCGTTTGAGTGGCCCGTAAAAGGCTCGGTGGCCAAGGCCGCTCTGCACAGTTTGACCGGCGCTTACAAAAGCAGTCACTACCGCGGACCTTATTTCCACAACTCGGGTCCCGCCGCCGATCGCGCCTATCAGCACTATTTGACTTCGATCGCTAATGCGGTGGATGCGTTCCGCAAGCAGCGGAATGTGTTTGTCATTCTGGCGGCGACCGAGCGCATGGATGCGCGCGCGGCCAATCGCATTTCCGAAAACCTGGGAGGAGTGCCGGTTCTATCCTCGGACCAGTACAACATGTATGAACTGGTCAGCATTCTGCGCGCTTGCCACATGATGGCTTCGTCGCGCTACCACGGCATCGTAACCTCCATGCCGGCGCTGGTCCCATCGGCCGGAATTACCATGGACGAGCGCATTCGCAATCTCATGCGCGAGCGCGGCCATCCCGAGTTGCTGATGACAGTGGATGATCCAGACCTTGAGCCCAAGCTGTTGGTGGCCCTCGAAACGCTTGCTACGCAAGGCGAACGCATCGCAGACGGTATCGCGCGCACTGTCGTCAAGAATCTCAAAGTCATGGCGCGGATGGGCGTTTTCTTCGAGGAAGAGGTGCAGCGGCGATATCCCGAATTCAAGACGCGCTCGGGCGAGTGGAGCTGGGAAGATTATCTTCCGCCAATCAGTTCTTCGCTCCGTGAGTTGGTGGCGGCCTACAGCTAAGCTGCGTTTCGAGAAACCATGCCATTCATCGGGGAAATATTTTCGCAACTCAAAGCGGCCGCGAATACTACGGTGCTGCAAGAAATCCGTGATGGTCAAGTCACGAGGGTGACTGGCAGCGAACTCCTCGAATTGATTCGCAAGGCTCGCACCTTTCTCGCGTCCAAGGGGCTCAAGAAGGGCGACCGTTGCGGGTTGCTCGCTGCCAACAGCATTCGCTGGATGGCCGTTGATCTGGCTGCCACCGCCGAAGGGTTGATCGTCGTGCCCCTGTACTTCCGCCAGGCCCCGGCGGAATTAGTGGCGATGATGAAGGACAGCACGCTATCTCTGGTCTGCTGCGGCGACGCGGCTCTGCGCGATGGAATCCAGCAGAACTGGCCCACCGCCCCACCGCATTTCCTTTTTGACGAAATCTTTGCTGGCGTAGAGGGAGTCGCACTCGATCGGCCGCAAGTGGTCGATAGCGATGCCGTCGCCATCATCTACACGTCGGGCACGTCCGGCGAAGCCAAAGGGGTAGTGCTGACCGCAGCAAACGTGGCTTTCATGCTGGGCTGTACATCAGCTCGGCTCGATCAGTTGATGGGCGGCCGCTCGGGACAGGATCGCATTTTTCATTATCTTCCTTTTAGTTTTTGCGCCTCGTGGATCGCCACATTAACATTTCTACTCCGTGGGAGCCTGGTCACTCTCAACACCGACCTGACCAAAATCCCCAACGACATGCCGGCGGTGGCCCCGCACTACTTTCTCAACGTGCCGCAGTTGCTCGAACGCATGCGTCGCGGTGTAGACGAGCAGGTCGCCCAAAAGGGCGGAGTAGCACAGGCCATTTATTCACGCGCCCAGGGGGCATGGCTGCGGCGCAAGGAAGAGAATGCCAGAACGGGTGACCCGGTTTGGCTGTGGCTCGCCAACACCGTGGTCTTCCCGGCCATCCGCAAGAAAATGGTCGGCGAGAACTTGAAAGCCCTGATTTGCGGATCGGCGCCGCTCACTCCCGAGACGCAGGATTACTTCAATATGCTCGGCCTTCCCGTGTTGCAAGTTTACGGGCTCACCGAGACGACCGGTATCTGCACCATGGACGATCCCAATCACGTCGCGCCCGGACGCGTTGGCCCAGCGATTCCCGGCATCGAAATGAGACTCGGCGACAACGAGGAAATCATTGTGCGCGGCCCGAATGTTTTTCCCGGCTACTGGAATCGTCCGCAGCAGACGGCCGACGTACTCCGCGATGGATGGTTTCACACCGGAGATCAGGGCGAGATGGATGGTTCCGGAAACTGGCGCATCGTGGGGCGGATCAAGAATCTGATTGTTCTTGGCTCCGGCCACAAGATTTCTCCGGAAACGGTCGAGGAGGAAATCGCTCGCCATCTGCCGGGCGCGCAGCAAGTCGTCGTCGTCGGCAACGGCCGGGGATATCTTTCGGCGATCGTTACGGGAAGTATCACCGCGGAACAGGCGCAGGCTGCTCTCGACGAGGTGAATCCGCAGCTTCCGCACTATAAGCAGGTGCGTGCGTTTTGCCTGCGCTCAGAGCCGTTCTCCATCGACAATGGAATGCTGACGGCAAACGGAAAGTTAAAGCGAGATTTGATTTCCGCGCGCATGAAGAGTCAGATCGAAGAAATGTATCGGGTGAAACAGGCCGTCTAGTCTTGGTGGAGAGGGATCGTATTGGACGCAAAGCAATTTCAAGGACAAGCGCTGTCGTGGCAGGTTCATAGTGGAGTCATCGAATTGGCGCTCCACCGCGAGCCTTGTAACGAGCTTGGATCCTTGTCCCTGCGTGAACTGGAAAAATTCGCTGCTGCGCTCGACGAATTGGAGAAAAAAGCGCATGCGCTCGTCCTCTTCAGCGAATTGAAATGCGGTTTCTGCGCTGGAGCCGATCTGCGGGAGCTTTACGAGCAATCGCACACGATGGAAAAATCGCAGGCAGCGCAAGGCGTGCGCGATTTCCTGGAGCGCATCCACCGTGTACTCAACCGGATTGATGCCTCGCCGCTCACGACGATCGCCGCCGTCCACGGCGTAACCTTCGGCGGAGGGTTTGAGCTTGCTTTGGTCTGTGATTTAATCATCGCCGACAAAATGGCCCGCTTTTGCTTTCCCGAGCTAAGACTGGGGCTGATCCCTGGATTCGGCGGAATCCCCCGTCTGAAGCGCGATCTCGGGAATGCGGTCGTGCGTGACCTGCTCCTGACCGGCCGCAGTTTTAACGCCACCAAAGCGCAACAGATCGGGCTCGCGAGCCAGGTCGTTTCCGAAGGCGAAGCGCTGCGCGCAGCCCGGGCAACCGCAGGCCAGATCGGCAAGTTTGACCGCGAAACTTCGGCGGCCGCCAAGCGCTTCATCAAACCGATTCCTGAAGACGAGTTGCTTCAGGAAATCGACATTTTCTGTGAGCTGTTTTCGCGGTCCGCGGTGCAGGCCGGCCTGAAGAAATTTGTGGAGAGCAAGGACCCGCAGCCCTATTTGCCATAGTCGAAACTGAATTAGAATAACTGCTTATGGAAACAGCCGAAAAGACGCTTGATGAGATTCTTACCCTCGCCTCGGCGCACTTCAAAGTGCCGCGCGAGAAACTCTCTCCCGACGAAGACTTCTTCAAGGCGCTCGGCATCGACAGTCTGCAGACCCTCGACCTGCTCACGAAATTGGAAAATCATTTCCGGGTTGAGTTACCTGATTACGAGTTGCAGGGCGTCACCGATTTTCGCACCTTGGCTGCCAGGATTCAGGCTCGGTTATAGAGGAAGTCCCATTGTTGATTGTTGATTTCTGATTGTTGATTGTCGAGGAACGTCGCTGCTCTCGAAGCCTCGGGGGGGCAATCAACAATCTACAATCGACAATCAGCAATTTCTTTATGCTCGATCTCCGCCAATATACCTGTCTCGGCGCCGCGTTGCGCGATGCCCTCGACCGCTTCTCCTCCGAAGTCTGCCTGATCGAGGCCGAGCGCGATCGTGAAAAAGTGCGCCTCACGTACTCCGACTTCAAAGAGCTTTCCCTTCCACTGGCCCGCGCTTTGGAAGACGCCGATTACGATGCCGGCGACCGCGCCGCCATCATCATGACGAATCAGTCCAAGTGGCTGATCTCGGCCTACGCGATTTTCTACTGCGGCGGCGTGCTGGTGCCACTCGACTACAAGCTCACTCCGGCCGAGCATCTGCAACTTCTCGCGCATTCCAAGTCCAAGGTGCTGATTGTCGAGTACCACCTGTGGCGTGCGATTATGCAGTCGCCCGATTTTCACAGCATCGCAACCAAAATTGTTCTCGTGACAGAAGCCCCGCTGGGTGTGGATCTGGCGGGCGCTTTCCGCTGGGAAGACTTCAAACGCAAAGGCGCGCCCGACTTTGTGATGCGCCAGAAAGACGACGTCGCCTGCATCGTCTATTCCTCAGGAACGGGCGGCCGCCCCAAGGGCTGCGTCCTAACGCACGAAAATTATCTTGAGCAGTGCCGCGCGCTCACGGCCTGGTATCCGTTTTGGCCGGGCGTGCGCTATTTGAGCATTTTGCCGACGAATCACGCCATTGATTTCATGGTGGGCTTCATCGGCCCGTTCGTATGCGGCGCATGCGTGGTGCATTTGCGCACGCTGCGCCCCGAGTTCGTGCGCGACGCTTTTGTCCGCTACCGCATCACCTATGTATCGCTGGTTCCGATGATCGTGAAGAATCTGGAGCGCGGCTTGCGTGCGAAGTTCGACGAACTGCCGTCCTGGAAACGCGGGTTTCTCGACAGTATGATTGCGATCAACCGGGCGCTGACCCGCCGCCGCCCGAATGTGAAACTTAGCCGCATGTTGCTTTCCAGCGTGCATCGCGGTTTTGGCGGCGAGTTGCTGGCCCTGATCACTGGTGGGGCATTCCTCGAACCGGCAACCATGCAGTTCTTCTACGATCTCGGCATTCCCGTCGTCAACGGCTATGGCCTCACCGAGGCCGGAACCGCGCTCACCCTCAACGACCTCAAGCCCTTCCGTGCCGATACGGTGGGCAAGCCCCTTCCGGGCGTCGAGTTGAGAATTCTGAATCCGGACCCAGAGGGAGTGGGCGAAGTGGCGGCGCGCAGCAAGACCGTGATGTCGCACTATCTCGACGATCCTGAGATGACTTTGGAAACCATCGTTGACGGCTGGCTTCTGACGGGCGATTTGGGCCGCCTCGAGCGCGGCGGCCATCTGCAACTCTTCGGCCGCAAGAAAAACATGATCGTCACCGAGGGTGGAAAGAATATTTACCCGGAGGACATTGAAACGGTTTTTGACGGTTTGCCGGTGAAAGAGTATTCGGTATTTGCCGCGAATTACCTTTGGCCGAAGAAGGAACTTGGTCGCGAAACCCTGGTTCTGGTATTGCGCCTGGAGCAGAATCAGAAAGTTGATGCCAAGTTACAGGAAGAACTCTCCGCTCGAAATCGCCGGCTGCCCGACTTCAAGCGTGTCAACGGATATTTAATTTGGGACAAAGACTTTCCACGTACCGCATCCATGAAAATCAAGCGTCAGTTGCTGGCTGAGGAGATCGCGAAAAGCATGGAACAAAAATCAGTCGTGGGAGTTTGATCGTTCACGCGCGTCGCGTTGGATAGAAGAGTGCCGTCAACTTACAACCTTGGAACCGCCGCTTTGGTCCAACACTATCTCGCAATCGTGAATCCCGCCGCCGGCGGCGGACGAAGCCGCAAACTACTGGGTCCCGCACTCGAGCGACTCAAGGCCGGCGGTCTCGAAGTGAAAGTCGCCGAGACGCGCGCCGCCGCAGATGCGACCGAAATTGCGCGCGCAGCGTATGCGAGCGGCGTTCGAAACTTTATCGCCGTCGGCGGCGACGGCACTTCCTACGAGATCGTGAACGGCCTCTTTCCACAGGCCCTCGGCGGTGAGCGGCCGACTTTGGCCTTCCTGCCGCTGGGCACCGGCAATTCTTTTCTGCGCGACTTCAGCGACCGCGGAGTCGATTACGCGCTTGAGTCTCTGCTCGCTCACCGCACGCGCTCCTGCGATGTGATGCGCTTGCGTCACCGCGCCGGTGTAATCCATTACATCAATTTGTTGAGTATGGGCTTCTCGGCAGACGTGGCTACGTTGCGGGCCCGGCGGTTCAGCGGCTGGGGCGAACTCGGATATCAGGCCGCGATTTTTTTGACCCTGGCTCGGTTCAATCGACGGCCGTTCCCGGTTCGCGTTGACAACTCCGAAAGCTTCGACAATCGGCGCTGCCTCTTCCTGACTTTTAACAATAGCAAGTTTACCGGTGGAACCATGATGATCGCGCCCAAGGCGGAGATTAACGACGGCCTGGTGGAATACGTTCGCTGGGGGCCGATCGGCCGGTTGGGACTGATTCGCAATTTGCCGGGACTCTACGACGGCACCCATATTGAGCATCCGCTGGCCGAGCGCCAGGCGGCGCGACGCATCGAATTCAGTCTCGATAAGCCGGTAGACCTGATGGTCGACGGCGAAGTGCTCACGCTGCATTGCGAAGAATTGGATGTGCTCCCCGCGGCCCTCAATGTTGTCGCATAACCTGCGGCCGAAACCCCGTGATATAAGGATGAGACATGTCTGAAGAACGCAGGAAGAAGCAATTAGAGCGCGAAGGTGGCGCAGCCAGCGACGCCGGTAAAAAGAAGATGTTTACGTACGGAGTTGTGGTCATCCTGCTTGCCGCCGCGTTCATCGCGGGCCGCTATTACCGCAATCACAAATACGATTCTTTCGCCAAATGCCTGGCCAGCAAGCACGCCAAAATGTACGGCCTGTACTGGTGTCCGCACTGCATCGAACAGAAAGAAATGTTCGGCGAGGCTTTTCACTACGTTCCCTACGTGGAGTGTGCGATCAAAGGCTCACGCGAACTGACCACCGAATGCAAAATCGCCGGAGTCAAACTGTTTCCCAGTTGGCAGTTTGGCACGGAACCGCCAAAGGAAGGAGTCTTGTCCCTCGGTGCTTTGAGCGATAAGACCGGATGCGCCTTACCGTGACCGATCGGACGCCAGTTTCGTCTCCGGTCGTTCCATCCATACGGCCGGCCAACCGTGTTCTGTTTTCTCTGATCGCAATCTTGTCCTTGGCTGGCATCGTCGTTTCCGCGATTTCTTTGCAGCGCCATTATGCGAAATCGGCAACGGCGTATTGCGATTTCAGACAGAAATTCAGCTGCGACATCGTGAATCGCAGCGAGTATTCCACTCTCATGGGAATTCCAGTGGCTGGGATTGGAGTTGCCGGTTACGCATTGCTGTTTTTTCTGTCAACATTCAAAAAGTCGCATCCGGAAACGCCAAACCGCCTTCTAGGCGCGGCAATTGCAGGATTGCTCTTCGCTCTCTATCTCACGTATATCGAAGCGTACGTGCTGACTACGTGGTGCATCCTTTGCCTGGGGTCTCTGGTATCGATTTTCTTGATCAGCCTTCTCGCAACCGTGATGCGGCTGAGGACGGCAAGAGTGTGACGCCTAATAATGTCTCTTTCAGCGCCTTTCCTGATGAACGAAATCGTCAAAACTGAAAAAGCTTCGGCTGGCACCGCTGCCGGCGTAATCCGCGTGCAAGCCGCAGCTGGAGATTTGCGGCTCCACAAATTTCGTAGCCTGATCTTTCGAAACTCCCGGTTCCTCCGCGTGTGGCTGCCTCCGGGATACGACGATCCGGCGAACGTTTCCCGTCGTTATCCCGTTCTCTATCTCAACGACGGTCAGAATCTGTTCGAAGCTTCTACTTCCTTTACGGGCGTGGAATGGCAAGTGGATGAAACCAGCGAACGCCTGGTGCGCGAAGGCGTAATTCCTCCCATGATGGTTGTGGGCATCGACAACGCCGGCAAGGATCGTCTTCGCGAGTACCTGCCGCATCGTTCGCTGCAGCCGATGATGTTGCGCGTGCAGGGTAGCCGCTATCCTGATTTCCTGATGAAGGAAGTCATGCCCTTCGTCGCCCGAAACTACCGCGTCGCTCCCGGTCCGGAAAACACGGGACTGGGGGGCTCTTCATTAGGAGCGCTAATAGCTTTATACACAGCAGTTGTGCGCCCGAATGTCATTGGTCGTCTGCTGATCGAGAGTCCATCGCTGTGGGCCTCGAACCGGCAGATGATTCGAGAAAGCCGGGCCATCGAGCACTGGCCGCAGCGGATCTTCCTGGGCACTGGAACCGCCGAAGCCGGGCGTCCGGATAAAGATCAAAGCATGGTTGACGACGTACGCGAACTGGCCGCGATTCTGCGCCGGGCCGGATTGGACGACACCCGCCTGCGCCTGGTCGTCGAAGAAGGCGGCACGCATCACGAGTCGGCTTGGGCCAGGCGATTTCCTGAAGCGCTCGCGTTTCTTTTCGGAAGCTGTTAATTGTCTAATTTCATGACTGTCTAATTCAGGGCAAGCTGGTTCGCGCTCTTTGTACTACAAATCTGCCAGATTCCATACACCGCCGCCGCCATTGCCACAACCGAAAGCTGAACGTGCGTCCATCTCGCGAAGGGTCCAATGAGCGGAAGCATGTAAGCAAGATAAAGAAGAGTTCCTAAACGTCGAGTAGCCGACGCGACCGCCTGCGCCGCCAGCCAGTCGGCAACGAGCAGGAAGGCCGGCGCAAGGATCACCAGATCGTAAACCGTGAGATGCGGCGCCACGAGCACAGTTGCGAAAAGCAGCATCGCGTATCGCAATGAAAGTGCCACACTCTCGCCGCGCCTCCAACATGCAATCGTCAATCCGACCACCACGGCCGCACTAACCAAGTAAAGCCCGAAAGAAAGTGCAGGCCACGGTATCAACATCGACCAGAAGGTTCGCAGCGAGTGCGTCTGATAGATTTTAGGCTCGAGGTCCGGCCACAACCCTCGGACGTGCAACAACACGCGCACCCACTCCCGTAGCGGTGCAATTCCGTAATAGATGACTCCTGCCCAGAGCTGTGCCGCCGCAGAAAGAAAAGCGCCCAGTACCGTCTTCCACGCCCCGATTGCTACAAAAAGAACAGCGGCCGCGATGCCTAGTTGTGGTTTGAAAATCAGACAGCCAAGCGCAATCCCGGCAAGAAACTGCCACCGTTTGCGCAGTAGAAAAAACATCGCCGTGAAGCACGCCAGCGCCAATGCCGAGGTTTGCCCCCAGGCGATCAAATGAAAGAATGCCGGAAATGCCACGGCGAGAACAGCAACAGTCTTTCCATGCTGTCTCAGGCTCGGGCAGGCACGCCAGATGACATAGCAGCAAACACCATAAATGCCCGCGCTAAGAATCCACCACAACACCAGCGCCCAGCCGTACGAAAGCCGCGCCAACGGCTCGAACAGGATGGAAACCTGCGGAGGATACAGCGGCAGGTAGCGAAGACCCGCTGCCTGCGGCACGCGCTGCACTGCCAGCGCAGCCTGAGCATTCATATCGTACAAATCGCTACCGCGATGAGCATTCGCCAGCATGCCCAGCGTGTAAAAATGCAGGAAGTCAGTCCCCTTCAGATTTCGATTCCTGTCGCGCAGGCCGGGAGTCGCGATAGTCCATACATACAGCGACCACAAGCACAGTGCGAGGATCGTACCGTGAGCGCGCAACCGCCGGGCCGTCAGCCATGAGCCGGATTGGTTGCGCAAGGTCGTCAGGAGGACCTCAATTTACGGGATATGGTTCAAGCAGCGGTGGGGATTCGTCGCCGGACATCAGCCACGCGTGGCGATCGTGGAAGTAGTGCAACAGTTCCAGATTCTGCTGCTTGCCCATATCCCGCGCCCACACAATTCGTGCGCTATCGATATCGGGAGCGTTGTAAATCCAATCGCGATCCACGTTGTGCTCCGGGCCGTACTCCACAATCACAAGATGCGCTCCTGGAATCGCGTTGAGCCGGTCTACAATCCGCACCCGGTCCATATTTCCCAGCGGCCAATGGGGCTCGAGCGGAGCGTGCGCCACGATTCCTGCAAGGCGAAGAATAATCATCCCCACGCAGACAACCGGAACGCTGCGGACCAGGAACTGCCCTACGGGAGCGCCCTTCCGCCGCCACAGGCGCAGATGCCGCATACATTGCACAAGCACCAGATACACCAATCCCAGGGCGGGCGCGACATAGTGCGGAAAGGTCCAAGTCTCTACCAGCCATCCCAGGCAAAAAATAAGACCCGCCACCAGCGCCAAACGCATGCGACGATCGCGCAAAATCCACGGGAACGCAATCAGCGGAAGCAGAAAAGCCGGTCCGATATAAAAGCGCCAGAGTTGCACAATCTTGTTGGCCGTCCGGCGCAAGAATCCGACGACGGTGCGACCTTCATCGAACTGGCTGACTTCCCATCCGGCATAGTAGTCGCGCATTACGGCGTGATGATACTCGGGTACGGCGCGCTTGGAGAAAAACAAAAAGTACGGAGCCACCGCGTAAGTCTCTCGATCAACCGCGTACGTCATGCGAAACGGGCTTCCGGTGACCCGCCAATAGTAATAACCGGTACCAACCGCAGCCACGACGAGAACACATGCAGCAGGGAAAAACATCCGCCGAAACAAGAGCGGCCACGACGGCAACTTCCGTCCTTTCAACCACACGAGAAGACCCCCCGCGACCGCAATGCTGAAAACCAATCCTTCATAGGGCCGGCTGTTCGCCATCATCACCAGGCCCAGAGCCAGCAAAATCCCTTCCCGCACCCGAGGACGCCGGCGGAGCCTCGGAATTGCCCCGAGTACCAGCGCGCCTCCGGTCGCCGCCAGCGCCGGACACCAATAGCTATTCATCCAGTAACTGAAAGTCGCAAACCGCAGCACTGCGAGCATTGCGCCAAATAAAGCCCATGTTGGCGGGAACCAGGCTTGCAGCATCCAGCAGAGGGTTGCGCACATCAGGGCGGTGATTACCCAAATCCCAATCCACGGATGTCCCCCAACCACGATGCCCGCAGCCATCACCAGCGCCTGTCCCGGCGCATACATCGACATATATGTTGGCCGCTGGATGATCTGAAAGCTTTCGAAATGAATCCACATCGGGTGAGTGGGATTGGTCAGACGGCCCGCTGCAAACGTGTTGGCGGCCAGCAGGTGACTATATTCGTCGTTCCAGTCTGGCAGAGGAATTCCCAGCAGTGGAATTAAGCTGGCGCGAATGCTCAGCGCCAGCACAAACGTAAATCCCACGGCCAGCACGCGGCGCCGCGCCAGGCGCCCAAAGAGCTTCTCAACGCGATCAAACCATGTGGCGGTTTCTCGCCGACGGCTGCGCAGGGAAATGAAAACCGCAGCCAGCACCATGATTGCTTCCGTGATCGTCAACAACCACGGCGCCAGATGTCGATAGATTTGGTTCATGAGGATCTGGCCCGTGAAGTGGGCAGATCACTTCCGACTTCATCGCCGAGGCTAATTGCCCGCGGCCTCTTTCACTCCGATCTCTTCAAACAGGCCATCGACGATCTGAATCATTTCGTTGTCGACCACGCGGTTCTTCGAGATCGCCTCTTTCAGCGGGATGGAAACAATTTTGTTCGACCGCAATGCCGCCATGCAGCCAAATTCCCCGCGATGCACCATGTCGATCGCGCCCAAGCCATACCGCGTGGCCAATACCCGGTCGAAAGCGCTGGGCGAGCCGCCGCGCTGAATGTGTCCCAGCACCACCGCGCGAGTTTCGAAGCCGGTGCGTTTCTCAATCTCCCGCGCCAGAATGTTCGCAATGCCTCCCAACTTCGCGTGACCGAACTCATCCTTTCCCATGTCTTGCAGAATGGGTGCGCCCGATCCGGTGTCGGAGGAAAACTTCGCGCCCTCCGCCACCACGACGATCGAAAAGTACCGGCCCCGCTCATGGCGCTGGCGAATAGACTCCGCCACTTTGTCCACGTCAAAGGGGCGCTCAGGAATCAGAATTACGTCCGCGCCTCCCGCGATACCGCTATACAGTGCAATCCATCCTGCATCGCGGCCCATCACCTCCACCACCATCACCCGGTTATGCGCTTCGGCAGTGGTGTGAACGCGGTCAATGGCCTCGCATACTACATTGCACGCCGTATCAAACCCGAAAGTGTAGTCGGTCCCCCCTAGATCGTTGTCGATCGTCTTCGGGACGCCGACGACCTTCACTCCTTTTTCATGCAGTTTGTTTGCGACCGACAGAGTGTCGTCACCCCCAATCGCGATCAGGGCGTCAATCTTGTGTTTGTCAACGGCCGCGACGCAGCGGTCAATTCCGTCCGCACGTTTGGAGGGATTTGTTCGCGATGTCCGCAGGATGGTTCCCCCGCGAGGCAGAATTCCGCTCACCGCGTCCAAGTCGAGCGGCATACTCAAATCTTCGATCAGGCCGCGCCACCCCTCCATAAATCCCACAAACTCGTCGTGGTAATGAAACACTCCTTTACGCACCACGGCCCGGATAACCGCATTCAGCCCAGGGCAATCGCCCCCACCGGTTAGCATGCCAATTCTCATCGCGTATGGTCCCCTTCCAGTATGAGTTCAGGATAAAGTTCCGAATACACCCCGGCTGCAACGCATCCCCAGAATCCAAAATAGGGTGAGATTCGGTTGGAAAATATAGAGTAACACTAACTCGAAGGACTCCAAAGTCGAAGACCTCAGAGAAAACCTCGCGGAGAAAATCGTTCATGTACGAACTTCCGCGCAGGGGTACTTTAGCGTTGCGCTGTGCCGCCAGATTCGACACAATGCTCCTCGAATATGAACAAAACTTTGTCGCTTCTCGCCTGGGGAGCCGTGGGACTACTAGGGTCTGTGGCCGTTGCAGCCGTTGCCATTCATCGTGGAGAGCCGATTAACGCTCTGTGGCTGGTTGTGGCTGCAACTTGCTGTTACGCCGTCGGCTATCGCTTTTACAGCAAGTTCATTGCCGCCAAGATTCTCGCGCTCGATGCTCTTCGCGCTACTCCTGCTGAGCGCCTGGAAAACGGCCGTGATTTTCTGGTGACAAATAAGTGGGTGGTCTTCGGCCATCATTTCGCCGCCATCGCCGGACCGGGCCCACTGGTCGGTCCTGTGCTAGCCGCGCAGTTCGGCTATCTTCCTGGAACGCTATGGGTGTTGGCAGGCGCCGTCTTCGCCGGCTGCGTTCAGGATTTCGTGATCCTGCTTTTTTCTGTGCGCCGCGATGGCAAGTCTCTCACCGAAATGGCGAAGGAAGAAATCGGGCAGGTTGGCGGTTTCGTCGCCTATACGGCGGTGATTGCGATTCTTGTGATTCTTCTCGGTGTCGCCGCGCTGATCGTCGTCAATGCCCTCAAAGACAGCCCGTGGGGCACCTTTACCATCGCGATGACAATTCCCATCGCGCTGCTCATGGGTCTCTACCTGCGCCGCATTCGTCCCGGCAAAGTGCTCGAAGTCTCCGCCCTTGGCTTCGTGCTTGTCCTGCTCGCGATTTGGGGCGGGCAATGGGCCTCGCAAAATCCGACGATGGCGAGCGTCTTTAGCTTGCACGCCCCCACTCTGGCCATCCTCATCATCGTCTACGGATTTGCGGCGTCGGCTGTGCCGGTATGGCTGCTGCTTGCCCCGCGCGACTATCTCAGCACCTTCGTGAAGTTGGGGACGATTTCTCTCCTCGGAATCGGCATCGTCGCCTTGCATCCCACCCTGCACATGCCCGCTCTCACACGATTTGTGGATGGCACAGGCCCCGTGTTCGCCGGAAAGATTTTTCCCTTCGCCTTCATAACCATCGCCTGCGGCGCCATCAGCGGCTTCCATGCTTTAATCTCCAGCGGCACCACGCCCAAATTGATCGCGCGCGAACCCCAAACGCGCGTGGTGGGTTATGGCGCCATGATGGCGGAATCCGCCGTCGCGGTGATGGCAATTATCGCTGCCTGTGTGCTTCAACCCGGCGTTTACTTTGCGATTAACAGCCCCGCCGGTGTGGTGGGCCAGACCGCAGCCGCCGCAACCGCAACGATCTCCTCCTGGGGATTTCCCGTGACTGCTTCCGATATGCAAGCTCTGGCTCACGCTGTTGGCGAGCAGACTCTGTTGAACCGTACCGGCGGCGCGCCCGCTTTCGCGGTCGGCATGGCGCACATTTTTTCCCAGAGCCTGGGTGGTTCCGCCGTGATGGCGATCTGGTATCACTTCGCCGTCATGTTTGAGGCCTTATTCATCCTCACCGTCCTCGACGCAGGAACGCGCGTAGCCCGCTTCATGATTCAGGACGCTCTGGGGCACATCTATCAACCTCTGGGGCGCACGAGTTGGTACCCATCGATTCTCGCCACCAGCGCCCTGGTCGTCGGCGCCTGGGGATTCTTCCTGTGGCAAGGCGTGAAAGATCCTTTAGGTGGCATCAACTCGCTTTGGCCGCTGTTCGGCATCGCCAACCAGTTGCTGGCTACCGTGGCACTGTGTGTGGCCACGACGATCATCGTCAAGATGCACAGGTCCCGCTACGCCGCAGTTACGCTCGCGCCGCTCGCTTGGCTGGTCGCAGTTACGTTCACGGCGTCGTGGCACAAGATCCTCGATCCCGATCCCCGAATCGGCTTTCTCGCGCAGGCGCGCCTGCTGGCCGCTGGTCCAGCGTCGAAGGCCACTGCGCGCCTCATCTTCAATAATCGTCTCGATGCCGCAGTGACCGCAGTTCTCCTGGTCATGGTCTCGCTGATTCTTATCGAATCCGTGCGCCAGTGGATCGCCGTATTAACCGGCAGGGAAGAAGCGCGAGTCAGGGAATCGCCCTTCGTGATGACGCAACTGGCAGAGGAGAGAGGATGAAAAGCATATCCAGGGCAGTTCAAATTGTGCTGGCGACGCTTCGTGAAATTTTCGACGAGGCCGCCTACGACCGTTTCCTGCACCGGACTCGCATGACCCCATCAGCGAACGCCTATCGCGCCTTCCGCCAGGAGTTAGAAGAAGCCAAAGCACGTCGCCCAAAGTGCTGTTAGCAGAGTGCGCGGACCCTTCGACAAAAGGGACGGACCCGACTTCAGCCGGTTCCGCAATCGCGCCGCAGAACATAGAAACTCTTTCGCTATTCGTATCCCGGCCCTTTCCGCGATACACTGCACTCGCATGCGTGTCCTGGGAATCGATTGTGGCGGAGAATACACCGGCTACGGCGTGGTCGAATTGCGCGAGAGCGGCAAGCTGGGCTGCCTCACGTGCGGCGCGATCAAGCTCTCTCCGCGGGAAGCCTTGCCGCGGCGCCTCTCGCGCATCTTTACTCAACTCAGCGAGATCATTGCCGCGCACCAGCCCGATGAAGTCGCGATTGAAGATGTCTTTTACGCTCTTAATGTGAAATCCGCGCTTAAGCTCGGCCAGGTCCGCGGAGTTGCCATGCTCGCGGCCGCGGCCGCAGGCCTCGAGGTCGCCGAATATTCGCCGCTCACGATCAAGTCTTCGGTAGTAGGGTACGGCCGCGCCGAAAAGCAGCAGGTGCAGCATATGGTCACGCGCCTGCTTGCCCTTCCCGAACCGCCCGACCCCATGGACGCTTCCGACGCGCTGGCCATCGCTATCTGCCATCTGCACACTGCCGGAACTCTCAGCCGCCAACGAGCCGCCGCACGATAGAATCGCAGAGGCATCCAATTCTGGCATAATTCCTAATGCTGACTTGTGCCCGAACTCACGTCGAAGATGAATTCGAGATTACTGTTCCGCACCTTGCACGTGCATAGTAGGATGCAGCTAGCCGGCACAAACTCGCTGACAGCTCTCGTCGGCCTCCTCGTTCTGTTTTCAACCGTTCAACTCCGAGCTGCCGAACCCGCCACGGTCAGTTTCACACTCGATTTTCCCGGCTCGGATCCTGACCACTACTCCATTGCGACGCAGTCTGACGGCCATGCCCACTACGAATGTTCGGCCAAAATCTCCGAAGCCTCCGACGACCGCGAGCACTACGAGACGGACTTCACGTTTTCCGATGCCACTCGCGCCCGAATTTTCGCCCTGGCCGCCCAAGCTCACTTTCTTTCTGAAAAAATCGACTCCGGCAAACGCAACCTCGCCAACACCGGCGTGAAGAAATTGTCCTACAAAGACGCGCAGCGCGACTTCACCGCCACTTACAATTATTCGTCCGTGCCCGCGGCCCAGCAGCTCACCACCTTGTTTCAGAGCGTTTCCGCCACGTTGGAGTTCGGCCGTCGCCTTTCCCACTATCACCGCTACCAGAAACTTGCCCTCGACGAAGAATTGAAGCTCATGGAAGACCAAGCCCGCCAAGGGGATCTGGTTGAACTGCAGGCCGTAAAGCCGATTCTGCAGGACATTTATGACGACAGTTCAGTGATCAACGTGGTGCGCGCCCGGGCACAGCGACTCATGGCAATGATCCCAGACGCCTCAGCCGGGCACTAGTCCGGGGCACCTCTTCTAAGCCTCTCCGCCTTCGGCGCCAGCCGGGGGAAGAATTTTACAACCCCCCTTATCGAAACCGTGTTCTAATAGGGCAACGAAGACCTTTGGAGGCTGTTATGTCCAGGTTCTCTCTCTCCCATTCCAGCATGATTCTTCTTACGGTCGCTGCTTGCGCGCTGATCACGCTGCCCGCTCTGGCCGACTCGCAGGCTCGCATCGTTCGCCTGAGCGACGTACAAGGTTCAGTTCAAATCGACAAAAACACCGGCATGGGGTTTGAGAGCGCATTCCTCAATCTTCCCATCACCCAGGGAGCGCAGGTCCGCACCCACGATCGAGGCCGCGCAGAAATCGAGTTCGAAGATGGCAGCACTCTGCGCCTGGCACCCAACACGACAGTGTCCTTCAGCACGCTGGCATTGAGCGACTCCGGCAAGCGAATTTCAGTTATCGATCTCGTCGACGGCATGGCCTATGTCAATTGGCTGGGCAAGAGCGGAGATCAGTTCAGCCTCAACTTTTCTCAGGAGAAACTCGCCTTGGAACGCGCCGCACACTTCCGCGTGGAAACCTCGCCACAGGCCGCGGAGTTGGCAGTGTTTAAGGGCAATGTCGATGTCGAAGGCCCCGCCGGCAAAGTCACAGTCGAAAAAAAGAAAGCGGCGCATTTTGACGGCTCCGACGACGGCAAATACACCCTCGCCAAGAACATCGAAGAGGCGCCACTTGATTCCTGGGACAAAGATGCCAGCGAATATCACCAGCAATATGCGAAGAACAATCCGTCGTCTCCCTACCAGTATGGCTTGAGCGACTTGAATTACTACGGCGCATATAGCAACGTTCCCGGCTACGGAATGATGTGGCAACCTTATTTCGCCGGTGTCGGCTGGGATCCGTTTATGGACGGCGCATGGTCCTTTTATCCCGGCTATGGGTACATGTTCGCCTCGGCGTACCCATGGGGCTGGATGCCTTACCGCTACGGCAGCTGGATGTCCATCCCCGGCATGGGCTGGATGTGGCAGCCCGGAGGCTGGAATAATTGGAACACCGTACCGCGATTTGCAGGCACGATGCCGGTCAATTTCCATCCGCTAGCACCACCCACGGCGGGAACGGTCAGGCCCGTGGTGATAGGCAGAACCGCTGTGTCAGCCCTACCGACTTCGCACATGGTTTTAAGAGCTGGATCGGCGGGAATGGGGATTCCGCGTGGCTCGGTAGAGAATCTCCACCAACTGAACCATCAGGTGGCTAGGTCCGGCTTCGCACAAGTCAGGCCGGCGCCGCAGTTCTCCACTACTTCGACCGGCGGTGCGAGGATGAATTCGCCAATGTATTCCGGTTACGGCGCCTCTCGCAGCGCGCCCATGTCTGCTCCAGCGCATAGCGGCAGCGCGTCCGCCGGCCACGCCTCTGGAGGCGGAGGACACCGCTAAAAGTCACTTAATAGAAGCGAAGAAGGGCGACCCCCAAAGGCCGCCCTTTTTGCAGAAATCACGTAGCGACAGCCGCCTCGGCTGTCTCGCGCAGGCGAAGCCCGGCGGCTCACGACTGCAACTACGAAACCACAACCCCCGCGTACCCAACCACCATATCGCGATCCCCCGAAATATCCCCCGAAGTCGCATACTTCACCAGTTCAGCCGACTTTGCGCCCAATTGCCGGGCCGCCGTCAGCATCGCCACCGCCGGCCCGAACCCGCACATGCTGATTTGCTGTTGCGTAACCACGTCGAAGAGCCCGCGCGGATCCAGGGATAGAATTCGCTCGATCGCGCGATGATCCTTCGCCCGCGTCACCGCGTCCGACTCATAATGATTCATATCGCTCGAAGCGACCATCAGCACAGGATCAGATTGCGCCGAAATAACCTCC
Source organism: uncultured Acidobacteriaceae bacterium (assembly GCA_963708335.1). Lineage (GTDB taxonomy): Bacteria > Acidobacteriota > Terriglobia > Terriglobales > Acidobacteriaceae > Sulfotelmatobacter. The sequence continues at coordinate 3,424,505 of OY970205.1, forward strand.
GCCAATGCAATCCCAAGGTGTTCGAGCGTTTCGAACTGGCTTGTCCCCAGGGCTATCGGAACGAAGCTGAGCTTTGGCTGGCGTAGCAATAGAAATGGAAGCTCGACTTCGGCAGCATGCTCTGCGCGATGCGCCGCCGAATCTTCGTTCAGGGCAGGAAAGCTTCGCTTCAAAGCACCCGCGAGCTCGCCGTCAATCGGCACGTCGCCCAACGGAGTTTGCCACGCGCCCTCACTCATCACCGCCAGCGCGCGTCCCATCCCAGTATGATTGGGACACAACACGATGCACCGCGGTGGCACTTCCACGCGCGCAAATACCGCGCCCGCCACATGCCCGGAATACATATATCCCGCGTGCGGCGCAATGCACCCCAAGGCCCGGATCGGAGCCTGATTCGCTTGTACTAGATAGGAACGTGCTTCGGCGCGCAGATCATCCGGATTGCCGGGATAGAAACGTCCTGCAACAGCAGCATGACGGTGAATAGTAGTTGCCATGCTTACTCCTCGCCCACAGCGGGCCAATACGAATCATGCTATGACGCACTGTCTGCGTTGTGCAAGGCGCGGAAGACAGCCGCGCTTTCTTCCAGGCTCAAGGTCTCGGCTCGCGCCGTGGGCTTTACTTTGGCTTTGGCCAGGGCCCGCTTCAGTTCCGGTCCTTCATACTTCGCTTTCAGATTGTTCCACAGCGTCTTACGTTTTTGGCCGAAGGAAAGTCGCAGGAAGTCGATGAATCCATCTCCCTCGACGCCCAACTTTTGCTGTTGCGGATCGATGGTCAACCGCAGCACCGACGAGTGCACCTTCGGCGGAGGCACAAATGCACCCGGAGGCAGCGTAAACAGATTTTCCACGCGCGCATACAGCTGCGCCGTCGCCGAGAGCATGCCGTAGTTGCGCCCGCCGGGCTCCGCCGCGATCCGGTCTGCCACCTCGCGTTGCACCATGATCACAATGCTCTCGAAGTACTTCGAAAATTCGAACAACCGCAGCAAAATGTCGGACGTAATGTAATAAGGAAGATTGCCGACGACTCTCACCGGTTGTGGTTTGAGTTCAATCCCGGGGCGGCTCAGGCCGGGCTTCGGCCCGAAAAGCGAATCGAAGTCGATGGCGAGCACGTCTGCCTCAATCACCTCGACATTGCGCTCCATGCCAAACTTCAGCCGAAGCTGCGCCGCTAGCACGCGGTCGAGTTCCACTGCAATCAGCCGCCGCGCCCGTCTGGCTAACAGGGAAGTCAGAATGCCGCGTCCCGGCCCGATTTCCAACACTGTGCACTGCGAAACGTCCCCCAAAGCGTCGACCACGCGCGCCGCATATTCTTCGCTGGCCAGAAAATGCTGTCCCATTTTAGGCTTGCTCTGCGGACGTTGAGTAGATGCGACCTTTGGCACGTTGACCCTCACTGTCTCGGGAAGTAGACTTTGAAGTCGGTCTTCGCATCGTAGCTGCTGGACCTTCGGGCCCGAGACACATTCATAATAGCGTGCGCCGCTACAACCGTGCGCTTCCAGGAGGTTCCCCACTCATGAACATCGTATTCGCAGCTTCCGAAGGCGTTCCGTTTTCCAAGACTGGCGGCCTGGCCGATGTTGTCGGCGCCCTGCCTCGAGCCTTGGCCGCATTGGGCCACCAGGTCAGCGTCTTCCTGCCGCGATATCGCCAGACCAAGCTTACCGATGCCGCCACGGTGGTCCGCAGCATCACGGTTCCCTTCGACGATCAGTACCGTTTCGCTTCTGTCGTGAGTGGAGGAAGTCAGCATGGCGTTCGCTTCTATTTCGTCGAGTACCCTCCATACTTCGATCGCGATGCCCTTTACGGTACGCCCTCCGGGGACTATCCCGACAACGCCGAGCGTTTTGCCTTGTTCTCGCGCAGCGTAATCGAAGCCTCGAAGATTCTCGGCGTGCCCGACATTTTTCACTGCCATGACTGGCAGTCGGCGCTCATCCCAGTTCTGCTGCGAACCCTCTACGCCGAGGACCCAGCTTTCCAGGACGTCGGAACAGTCTTCACTATCCACAACATGGGCTATCAGGGTCTGTTTCCGCCCGACACGCTTCCCCTGCTCATGTTGCCCTGGGACCTTTTCACCATGTCAAAAATGGAATTCTTCGGGCAGGTGAACTTCCTCAAAGGCGCACTAACCTACTCCGACTTCGTCACCACGGTCAGCCGCAAATATAGCCAGGAGATTCAGACGACGGAATACGGATTTGGCCTCGAAGGTGTGCTTCGTGATCGCGCCGCTACTGTGACCGGAATTCTCAACGGAGTCGATTACGACGAGTGGAGTCCGCAAACCGACAAGTTCATCGCTGCCAAGTATTCTCCACAGGACCTTTCTGGCAAGCAGAAATGCAAGCAGGACTTGCTGGCAGCGTTTGGCGTTAAGAATGCCGACCCAAAGCTTCCGGTGATCGGGATTGTCTCGCGCTTCGCTGCCCAGAAAGGCTTCGACCTGATTGCCCAGGTCGCGGACCGGTTTGCCCGGGAAGAGGCGATCGTGGTCGCCCTTGGCGCCGGTGACAAAGCCTACGAAGACATGTTCCTGCGCCTCAATAAACAATTTCCCAACAAAATTGCCGTCAAGGTAGCTTACGACAATGTTATCGCGCACAAGATCGAAGCCGGCGCCGACATGTTCCTCATGCCCTCGCGCTATGAACCCTGCGGCCTGAACCAGATTTACAGCTTGAAATACGGCACGGTCCCCATAGTTCGTGCCACCGGCGGTCTCGACGATACCATCGAGCCTTGGGACGCTCGCACAGGAAAGGGAACTGGCTTCAAGTTCACCGAATACAACGGCGAATCGCTCCTGCTCACCATCAAGCAGGCACTCACGGCGTATCGCGACCAGACTTCATGGCAGGCTCTCATGCGCAACGGCATGAACAGAGACTTCTCCTGGAACGCCTCGGCCCGCGAATATGGCAAGATCTACGACAAAGTCCGCCAAATGCACGGTGCCCCGCTAACGCCGCCGATGCCAACCCCGGATAAAGTGCTAGTGTAAGAAATGCTCATGTAAGAGATGCTCATGTAGCGACAGCCGCCTCGGCTGTCTCGGCCAGGGCGAAGCCCGGCCGCGTCAGGAAACGTCTTCTCAGCGAATCTCGGCGATCCCTCAGCGTTCTCGGCGGTTAAAAGCTCTTCTGCCGCAGCCCTCCAACTCCCTTCCCAGCGCTGCTAAAATTCCTCCAGCATGGCTTCGCCTCACCCCACTCCCGCCTTCCTCCGCACCATCTTTCATGTCGACATGGACGCCTTCTTCGTCTCAGTGGAAGAGCTTTACGACCCCTCATTAAAAGGAAAAGCCGTTGTAGTCGGCGGCCAGCGCGACGAGCGCGGAGTCGTCTCAGCGGCCTCTTACGCCGCGCGAAAGTTCGGAGTGCATTCCGCCATGCCGCTCCGCACCGCCGCCAAAATGTGTCCGCACGCCATTTTTGTCGACGGCCATCCCGACCGCTACCGCGAATGTTCCCAGAAGGTTCACACCGTCCTCGGCTCGTTCTCTCCCCAGGTCGAAATGGCTTCTATCGACGAAGCCTACCTCGATATGACCGGCACCGAACGCCTGCACGGTCCTCCGCTGAAAGCCGCGCATACCCTGCATCAGCGCATGAAAGCCGACACGGGTCTCAACTGCTCCGTCGGGATTGGAACCTCGCGGCTGATTGCCAAGGTTTCCTCCGCTCAGGCCAAGCCGAACGGCGTCCTCTGGATCGTTCCCGGAGAAGAGGCCAAGTTCCTCGCCCCACTCGATGTACGTGAAATCCCCGGCGTCGGCAAAGTCATGGAAGCCAGCCTCCACGCCTTAGGCATCAAAAAAGTTGGAGACCTCGCGCGCCTCGGCGACTCTGAGCTTTCCGATCGTTTTGGTAAGTGGGGGCTCGCTCTGGCCGGCAAGGCGCGCGGCGAAGATGCCGGAGGATGGTTTGACTCCGAAGTCGGCGCCGACACCGACGCCAAGTCCATGAGTCACGAGCACACCTACAACGAAGACACCGCCGATCCCGCCCAACTGGAAGCCACCCTGATGCGCCTCTCAGAAATGGTGGGCCGCCGCTTGCGCGAATCCAACGTTCATGCCCGCACCATCCAACTCAAATTGCGCTACAAAGATTTCACGACGATCACCCGCGCTCATACTCCCTCCGCGTCCACTCAACTCGACACGGAAATTTTCGAAGAAGCTCGCGCGCTGTTTCGCAAGAATTGGAAAAAAGGCGTCCCCATTCGCCTGCTCGGCGTGCAGGCGTCTTCGTTCACGTCGCAACCCGATCAGATCGACCTGCTTGACGGAAATCGCCAGCAGCGCTGGAAAAACGCGATGGCGGCCGCCGATCGCTTACGCGACAAGTTCGGCGAGTCCACTGTCGGCCTCGCCGCTGGCCTGCGCGGTAGTTTTCGCGAGCGCACCCACGAAAATCCAGCAGCACTCCCAGGCAAAGGCAAGCCGAAATCCACGTAGTGGCGCCGCGCAAAGATTACGGCGCTTCTTTCTGTTCCTGAGCCTGAATCTGTACCAGCGGCGCTTTCTCTCCCACATAGCGCACACCTTTTTGCCACCGGTTCGGCGTATCGCCACTGGATCGCATCTTGCGCACGGCTGATCCCACGAACAGCGAACCTCGCACCACGTGTCCAACCTTGACAGGCCCAGCGATCTTGACATCTCGAATCCAGTGCAGCGCGCTGCTGATGCTGCATCCGCACTGGCTGCAGTCCGGCGTTCCTCCAAAAACGCACGGCTCCACATGAGTCTGCAAATCGGCAGAATAATTTGTCGACATCTTCGAAAACAGGCAATCATCTGGACTCGCCGGCGGCTTCACGAATGCGCGTCCCATGCCCTCCGGCACTAGCAACTTCGGATACTTCCTACCCAACTGCGGCAACTCTCGCCCCACGAGTTCGCGATCTTTAGGCCTAAGCCGCTCCGGGCTCTCCTCACCGATTTGCGGGCTATACAAGCTGACCCAAATGTGGTCGACCTCCGCTTGCTCGTTCCAGAAGGCGACGTATTCTTCCAGATAGGAATCGCGCAACAACATGGGCCGGGTAATCACCCAGTGCACATTGACCGATGTCCCCGAAACATTTTTGAGAATTCGTTCGTAAGTCGCCGGTTTCCGGCGTTCGTCATGATGCTCGGGCAGTCCATCCACCGACACGGCGATGCGCAGGCGCGGAATTTTCATCCACTCTTGTGGAATTGCGATCACCCCGCTTGTGACCACCATGGTGAACACGCCCATCTCGCTGAGCGCGGGAAGTATTCGCGACAGTTCGCGATGGCGAATCATCGGCTCGCCGCCTACCAGCGATACGTGCAGCGGGCGGTGGCGTCGCACCAATCCCAGTACTCCTTCAACCAACGCATCGCCGCGAAAATCGCTGAGTTCGCGCAGAGTGGTTTCTCCACCCAGATGGCTGTCGCCATAGGCATAGCAACCAGGGCAGCTTAGGGGACACTCACGCGTAATCTCGATCGACAACATGGGAACGTGACCGTTGAGAACACGCCACCACGCCCTCGCCAAATCGCGCGAAGTGAGGCTTGAATCAGACTGGACTGCTGACATGTGAGGGTTAGATGCGTCAGATTGCCTTCAGGTTCCTACCTTGGAACGGTACAAATTGAACCCCATTTTCACCACAAGGTGGCAGCAGGCCCGAGTGCGTCCTTGACCTGCCCCATTTCACCTTTTAAGATTCCCCTTCATTTTTTTGGCAGCCTCCATCGAGGACCTAATGTACAAACGCGCGTTGGTCGTGTTGTTGTCCGCCTTCGTCTTTTTCCTTCCATCTACCACACTCGCTCAGTCCGATCCTCCACTGCTGCTGCGCTTTCCTTCCGTTAGCAAGACGCAGATCGTTTTCACCTACGCGAACGATCTCTGGATCGTCGGTCGCGATGGCGGCGAGGCGCGTCACCTCACTTCTGGAGTCGGCGTCGAGGCCCTTCCGCACTTTTCCCCTGACGGTTCCATGATCGCCTTCACCGGCGAATACGATGGCAATCGTGACGTCTATGTCGTTCCGGCGGCCGGCGGAGTTCCCCGGCGGTTGACCTTTCATCCTGCGGAAGAGTACGTCGCGGGCTGGACTCCCGATGGCAAAAAGATCCTCTTCAACTCCTGGGGACACAGCTTCATGCACTTTGAGGATCAGCTCTACACCATCCCTGTCGAGGGCGGCTTGCCCACGCAACTGCCTCTTCCCATCGCCGAGGATGCCTCTTTTTCGCCCGATGGAACTCACCTCGCCTACGTGCCGCATCCCAAGTGGCAGGAAGCCTGGAAACGCTATCATGGCGGCCAAACCACTCCCATCTGGATTGCCGATCTCACGGACTCCGCCATCGTCAAGGTTCCCCGCGAGAATTCCAACGACCACCACCCCATGTGGATAGGCGACACGATTTATTTTCTTTCCGATCGCAACGGCCCCGTCAGCCTCTTTGCCTACGACACCAGGACGAAGCAAGTCACCGAAGCGCTTCACAGCGATGGCCTCGACTTTAAAACCGCTTCCGCTGGTCCCGATGCAATCGTCATCGAGCAGTTTGGCGCTATCAAGCTTTACGATCTCAACAGCCATCAGGCCCGCACCGTTTCCATTCACGTGACCGGCGACCTCGAGGCGGTGCGGCCCCACTTCGCCAAAGTCGAACCCAAACGCATTCAGAACTTCAGCATCTCGCCCACCGGGGCCCGCGCCGTCTTTGAAGCCTGGGGAGAAATCTTTACGGTGCCCACCGACAAAGGCGACATTCGCAATCTAACGCGCAGTCCCGCTGTGGCCGACCGTGACCCCGCATGGTCGCCTGATGGTAAGTCCATCGCTTATTTCTCCGACGAATCCGGCGAATATCAACTCGCCATCCGCGATCAGAACGGCCTGGGAACCGTTCGCCAAATCAATCTCGGCAACCCTCCATCTTTTTTCTACACGCCCACATGGTCTCCCGACAGCAAGAAGATCGCCTACACCGATAAGCGCCTGCAATTGTGGTATCTCGACCTTGCCAGCCCGTCGCCCAAGTTGATCGACAATGATTATTTCGGTGGCTTCGGTCCTACATCGCTCGGCCAAAGCTGGTCGCCCGACAACAAGTGGATCGCATACAGCAAACAGCTTCCCAGCGGCCAGCATGCCATTTTCCTCTACTCGCTTGACCAAAACAAAAGCTTCCAGGTCACCGACGGCATGAGCGACGCGCTCTATCCCTGCTTTGATAAGAACGGCAAGTTCCTCTATTTCACCGCGTCGACGAACGTCGCTCTCTCCACCGCGGGGCTGGACATGACCAGCCAGGAGCGCCGCGTCTCGCGCAACGTGTATGTTGCTGTTCTCAACAAAGATGAGAAATCGCCGCTGGCTCCAGAAAGCGACGAAGAGAATAAGCCAAAAGACGACCAGAAGTCCGATCAGGATAAAAACAAATCCGCCGATCAGGCCACAGAAAAATCGAAAGACAAAAATAAAGCGGAAACTAAATCGTCCGCCGACAAGAGCAAAGAGGACAAAGAGGCGGATAAGGACAAGGGAAGGAAAGAGGAGCCTGTCGTCGTCAAAATCGACATCGATGGCATTGGTCAGCGGATCCTGTCCCTTCCCATTCCTGCAAAGAACTATCTCAACATGTTTCCCGGCAAATCCGGGATTCTGTTCCTCGCCGAAGGTCCGCAGGTCATTACCGACGAAGACCAGCCGAATGTAAATCAGACGATCCAGAAATTCGATCTCAGCAAGCGCAAGGTCGACAAGATGCTGGAAGAAGTCAACGACTTTACCGTCTCCTTCGATGGCGAAAAGATTCTTTACCGCAAAGGCGAGTCTTGGGCGACCGCGTCGGCGGACGATGGCGGTGGCAGCTCCGGCGCTGGAACCCCGCCCAAGCCCGGTTTCGGCCCGCTCAAGCTTGACGGCTGGGAAGTCTACGTCGAGCCCCGCGCCATGTGGAAGCAGATTTATAACGAGACTTGGCGCATCGAACGCGATTTCTTCTACGACCAGCACTATCACGGCCTCGATCTCGAGAAGGCCAAAAAGAAATACGCACCTTATCTCGACGGCATCGCCTCGCGCGACGAACTCACTTATCTATTTCAGGAATGCTTAGGCGAGATGACGGTCGGCCACATGTTCGTAGGCGGTGGCGAAACGCCCGAGCCCAAGAAGGTAAAAGGCGGTCTGCTCGGCGCCGACTACAGTCTGGAAAATGGCCGTTACCGCGTCGCCAAAGTTTATGACGGCGAGAACTGGAATCCCGGCAATGAAGCGCCCTTGACGCAGCCCGGCGTCAACGTCAAACCCGGCGACTATATTCTCGCGGTAAACGGCCGCGATCTCCATGCCTCCGACAACATTTACAGCTTCTTCGAGGAGACGGCGGGCAAGCAGGTTGTGCTCAAGGTCGGTTCAAATCCTGACGGCAAAGATTCTCGCGACGTCACCGTCGTGCCGGTCGAGAGTGAAGAAAACTTGCGCCATCTGGCGTGGATCGAGAGCAACCGCCGCCGCGTCGACCAAGCCACCGGAGGCCGCATTGCCTACGTGCAAGTGCCCAACACTGCTGGCGGGGGTTACACCAGTTTCAACCGCTACTTCTTTTCGCAGGTAGGCAAAGAGGGCGCCATCATTGACGAACGGTTTAACGAAGGCGGCCAACTCGCCGACTACATCATCGACTACCTCCGCCGCCCACTCATGAGCAAGGTGGTCACTCGCGAAGGCCATGACTGGTCGAGCCCATCGGAAGCGATTTACGGGCCCAAGGTTATGATCATCAACGAAATGTCCGGCTCCGGTGGCGACGCTTTGCCATGGTACTTCCGCAAAGCTGGCATCGGCCAGTTGGTCGGCAAAAAAACTTGGGGCGGACTGGTCGGCATTGGCGGCTATCCTGAACTGCTCGACGGCGGCCACGTCACCGCGCCACGCGCCGCCATCTACGGTCTCAACGGCGACTGGGAAGTCGAGAACCACGGCATCCCGCCCGATGTCGAAGTCGATCTCGACCCCGCCGCATGGCGCACCGGCCACGACGCCCAACTCGAAAAGGCCATCGAAGTGGTCATGCAGCAACTGAAAGAGCATCCGTTGCCGCTAATCCAGCGTCCGCCGTATCCGAACTATCACCAGCACGACGACCTGGGCGTAAAATAATTGTTGGGAAGGTCTTCTCCGCGCTCTCCGCGACCTCTCGGCGTACTCTGTGGTCTAAAGCTTCTGCCCACAAACGGCGTGAAGCAAAAGCCGCGCTAAGCTAAAATGAAAAATGTCACTTTCGTCGAAGTCGTATTGAGGACCCTTCGGGATGCCGAGCCAGGCAGTAAAAAAATCCGTCCTGCCGCCTTCTCCTGTCGCGCTATTTGCGCGCAACTTCTTTAAATACCCGTTAATGCTCGGCTCCGTGATTCCAAGTTCCCCATTCCTGGTGAACGACCTGATGGCACAAGTCGACTGGAATCGCGCTCGTGTGATCGTGGAGTTCGGACCCGGCGTTGGCACCATTACCCGCGAAGCTCTTAAGCGCATGCGCCCCGACGCAGTTTTGATTGTCATTGAGCTCAACCAAGACTTCGTCCACTACCTGCGCGCCACGGTTCGCGATCCCCGGCTGCGCGTCGTTCATGGCTCCGCTGCGAACGTGCGACTGTTTCTGGCCCAGCAGGGCTTCGCCTCCGCTGACTACATCATTTCCAGCATTCCCTATAGCTTGATCCCCGGCCCGTTGCGCCAGGAAATCGTGACTGAGTCTCGTCACGCGCTGAAAGCTCAGGGCTCCTTTCTTGTCTTCCAGTACAATCGCACGCTGCTGCCGTATCTCAAGTCCAGCTTCAGCTCCGTAAAGCTGAACTTCCAACTCCTCAACATTCTGCCAGCCTTGATCTTCCACTGCACTCCGTAGCAGTCGTTCGCCCCAGTACCAAGCTGAGGGCTGCGCGATCGTCGCTGGCGGACCGTAGCGCCGGCGACTCGCCGGCTGTTGCGGGAGCGTCCCGCCCGCGCATTGGCAAGCTCAGCATCCATAGCAGTCAGTCGCGCCGCTCTGAGCTAGTTAACTAAGTAATTATTTCGCGGGCACGGGTTGGTGCAGATCCTTGAACGCGGGACTTGTCTTTTAGCTCACATAGAGTGTGGGTACAAGGAAGAGGACGATCGCGCGAGCATACACGAGGAATCGGTTGGTCGGCGCTTGCGAGTTCGATGCGATGGGCGACCCAGAGACTACTGACTTAATTTAATCGCCAATTGCCGCTCTGGAGGCGTCATTTCGCCCCATAGCTTTTGCAGGTCGGCTTGCACAGACTGGTTGTCCGGTTCCTTCCGCAGCGCCATCGCGAACCATCGATACGCCGTCGGCAGATCATGCGGAGTGCACAATCCCGCCGAATAAAGCGCGCCCATCTCGATCATCGCCTTGGGATTGGCCTGAGCGGCCGCAGGCTTCAGCAAACGCATCCCACGCTCACAGTCCTGTGTCACGCCCCCACGCCCGTAAATATATTTCTGAGCCTCGGTCACGGAATCTGTCGGCTTCGTCGTGATTCCTGCGTGAGGCTTTGCCGCAGGTTCTGCCGCCGGCTTCTTCGGTTTCGGGGCGGGAGCCGGTGGAGTATTGTCAGCCGCAGCCGCGCTGTCTTTCTCCGATTCTTTAGCCGCCGCGTCCGCAGTAGCTGAGTCCGAAGAAGGAGGAGAAGCATTCGATGCGTCTCCAGCAGCCGTAGCGTCCTCCTTCGTGGCCTGCGAGGGAGCGGAAGTATCCTTCGCAGGCGGTGCTGGCGGCGCAGTGGCGGTTGGCGCACTCGCCGCGGGCGTGTTTCCCGCATCAGCAGGAGTGGCAGGATTAGTGGCGGGCGGATTGCTTGGGACAGAAGAATCTCCAGTTGGTGCCGCAGCCGGAGCAGCAGGTTGCGCCGGAGTAAGAGAAGCTGGCCCCGGGCTAACCGCGGGCGGAGTCGCAGAGCTTGAGTCCGTTACCGGAGCGGCGGCCTTGCCGGGATGTTCCTTCAACACTCTAAACCGCAGATAACCGAATACCACGGCGAGTGCGAGCGCCAGCAGGATCAGTGCGAATTTTCCACCGCCGCTCCTTCGAGGCTCGTCATCTTCCAGCAGGTAATCCAGATTGCCGGAGTGCCGGTCGGAACTTAAACTTCCCGGCGGACGATGTGCTGCGTCGCCCAGGCCCAGAAAGGATGGCCCGCTGATCCCGCGTGAATTATCGGACACCGGCGCTGAAGCTCGAGGTGCTGACGATGTCCCTGCATTCGCCGTGGCCGCGGGCGACGAGGCACTCGCAGATGATCGTACCGTCGTGCTCTGCGTCGGTACAGCCGCCACCGCCAACGGCGGCGACGACAGTTTCGCTCCGCACATTCCGCAAAAGCGGTTGTCCTCTGAATTCTCGTTCCCACATCGAGGGCAGCGCACCACATCTTCCTCCATCTACCATATAGCTTACGATATCTACTAGATTCGATGCAGCAGGGATGTGCCAGGGTACTTCGAAAAACACCCCAGCCAGCCTTCATCAACCACATAAAGTGAGCAACCAAAAACAGAGTTTCCACCTGACCGTGCAGGGACATAGCATCGAAGTGCAACGCATTCCAGGCGGCTCTGCGAACCTGCCAGAATTGGTTTTCCTTCATGAAGGCTTGGGTTCTATTTCTCACTGGAAAGACTTCCCGCAGCGAGTTGCCGAAGCTACTGGATCCCCCGTCACTGTGTATTCGCGCTACGGTTGCGGAAACTCGGCTCTGCTCGCCGAACCGCGCACCGTTCGCTACATGCACGACGAGGCGCTGCAGTCGCTACCCGATCTTCTCGCGCAACTCGACATCGAAAATCCTATCCTCATCGGCCACAGCGACGGCGCTTCCATCGCTCTCATCTATGCTGGGGCTCACGCCACCGTGCGCGCCCTGGTCCTGCTCGCCCCACATGTTTTCGTCGAGGAACTCAGCGTGGCAAGCATTGCGCAAGCCAGGACAAGTTTCGAGACCACAAATCTCCCCGAAAAACTTGCCCGCCATCATTGTGACGCGGCACGCACTTTTTGGGGATGGAATAACATCTGGCTCCATCCCGAATTTCGCAGCTGGAACATTGAAGAATACCTTCCGCGAATCTCCTGTCCAATTCTCGTCATTCAAGGACTCGACGACGAATACGGGACCAAGGCTCAGGTGCAGGCGATCGCGAATCAGGCGGGCGGCCCCGTGGAAACTCTTCTGCTTGCCGATTGCCGTCACCCGCCGCAGCGCGATCAGTCGGACGCCGTGCTGGTCGCGATTACAAAGTTCGTGAAACAAATGTCGGAACAAATCGAACGGTGATGGAGTCTGGGTATTTCAAGGGCCTGCTTTTCTTCTCTGACAGGGACGTTTCGCATGAAATTGCGTCTAACGGCGTCATGTGGGTTCATGATTTGCCTCGCTTCGTTAACTTCGGCGCAGGTCGTTCCGCAACGTATACATGTTTCGGAAAGCGTCGCGCGCGCTTTGATAGTCAAGAATGTCGACCCCGTCTACCCGCCTCTCGCGCGACAAGCCCGGATCCAAGGTGCCGTCATCCTGCAAGTGGAGATCAATAAATCAGGCGACGTTGAAAACGTGCAACTGTTTAGCGGACATCCCATGCTCGCGACCGCAGCCATCGATGCGGTCAGGCAATGCAAGTACAAACCCTATTTGCTCAACGGTCAACCAGTCGAGGTGGAGACCAGAGTGACGGTGAATTTTGCTCTCCCAAACACGCACCCGGCGGAAGGCGTTGTAGGCGATATGCCCGGAGGAGTTCCGCCCGATGCGCCGTCAGCCATCAAATCTGTCAGCCCGCTGCACGCACTTCGCCCCGGAGTCGTGCGCGTGTCACAGGGTGTAATGGCGGAGCGCGTAATCAGTAAAGTGCCGCCTGATTATCCGCCCGACGCGCAACAGGCTCGCATTCAGGGAACTGTTGTACTCAGAGTAAATATCGATAAGGAAGGGAACGTTTCCAACATTCAGCTCATCAGCGGACATCCCATCCTTGCTCCCGCCGCCATCAACTCCGTCAAGCAGTGGAAGTACAAACCTTACTTGTTAAATGGGACGCCGGTCGAAGTCGAGACTCAAGTCACGGTGAATTTTACGCTCGCCCGATAGAGCGAGCTCAGTGAACAACTGCTGGTCGAAAATTTCCGCTGAGCGCTACTTCGCCGGATTGTGACTGACCGGGGTCGGCGTTGGCGTTGAAGTCAAAGTATCTTTTGCCGATTGTGGCAGCTTGTCCGCATGCGCAACCAATAGGCTCACCTGCCACATTTGCGTGGACGAAAGCATCTTCTCGAATCCCGGCATCCCCGTCATACGAATCCCGCCCGCAACTTTCCAATACGATTCTTCCGGCGCATCGTCGGTCACGCCTCTTCCTTCCATCAACTTTGGCGGCTTGGGAAACATTCCCTGGGAGATCGCGCTGAGTGGTTGTCCCGGCAGGCCGTGGCAGACTGCGCAGTTATCTTTGTATACTTGTGCGCCCGCCACGTACGCGGCTTCATCGGCTGGAATCGGTGGCTCCTTGGGCATCTCTTTGCGCAGGCGCGCGTGCAAGGCCAGGCTGGCCAGCATCTTTTCAAATGGCATGGGCGCCGCCGAGGTCGCTACTGGCGCGGTTCCGGTTGAGAAATACATATAAACGCCGATCGGAATCACGATGAATCCTATGATCAGACCGAGTAGAAACTTGCCCATGCAGCGCTCTCCTGGAATATGAGTTGGACATCGATACTAACCCAAACTCTGGAAATTCGCGCAGTCTGACCGCGTAACGCAAGAAACATCGGCGCTAAAAATAGTCTCGGAGGCCCCTTGCCATCGTCGAAAGGAAAAATTGTTCACATCTTCAACCCCAGCCCTTAGCAACTAACGTACCTGAGGAAGACGAATGACAGGATTGCTGCGGTCCTTCGCATACGGACTGATTCTTCTATCAACGATAACTTTTTCTAACGTCCCCGCTCGCGCTTACTCCATTCTCACGCACGAAGAACTGATCGACCTGGCATGGAATGGTTCCATACGGCCCTTGCTGCTGGCGCGTTTTCCCGGAGCCACTGACGCTCAACTCGTCGAGGCTCACGCCTACGCCTACGGTGGCTGCGCCATCCAGGACATGGGCTACTATCCCTTCGGCAAGCAATTCTTCAGCGACCTGACTCATTACGTTCGCACCGGCGATTTCGTCGCCTGGCTCTTTCGCAATGCCCGCACCATCAACGAATACGCGTTTGCCATTGGCGCATTGTCGCACTACCTGGGCGACTCCATCGGGCACTCCGAGGCGGTCAATCCCGCCACCGGTGTCGAGTTTCCGAACCTAAGTCGCAGGTTTGGACCCGACGTGACTTACGACGAGAGTCCTCACGGTCACATTCGAACCGAATTTGCTTTCGACGTTGAGCAAGCCACCCGGCAGGCCTTCGCCCCGCCCGCGTACTTAGATTTTATCGGCCTCCATGTCCCTAGAAAATTTCTGTCGCAGGCATTTATCGATACCTACGGATTCGATATTCATGAAGTCCTTGGCCGCGCGCGCCCCGCCCTGCGAAGCTATACCACTTCCGCGCGCAAATTTATCCCCGCATTTGCCGAAGCGGAAGTCGTTCTTCACCGCCATCAATTTCTTCCTCCTCCTGACGACGAGGCCTATCACATTTTCGCCGAGCGCGTCGCTCGCACCAGCTATGAGCGCAGGTGGAAGCATGCTTATCGCGGTCCGGGATTCAAGGCGCATCTGCTGGCAATTTTTGTGTTCATCGTTCCGAAAATCGGCGCCGCCGCGGACTTGGCCATCAAGATTCCCAATCACGACACCGAGGAACTGTATTTGCGAAGTGTGAACCAGACCGTCAATTCCTTCCGCGCTGCCCTCGACAAATTAGGCTCCGAGCCAAAAACGCTCATCGCGCTTCCCAATATTGATCTCGACACCGGAAATCATGTCAAACGCGGCGAATACCGTCGCACCGACCGGACTTACGAAAACCTGCTACGCCGCTTGACCTCCCCGCCCGACCGAACCATTCCCATTGACGTTCAACGCAACATCTTCGAATTTTATGGTCCGTCCAAGACTGCCCTCGATCCCGGCCCCCGAGTCAAAGCACAGCTGGAAGTCTTAAAGCGCATGAAGACCGCCGATGGTCTGAGGCCTGAGCCCGAACCCGAAACGGAGCCCGCGCCAAAGAAGTGATCGTCCCGCAGTGCTAAACTCAGCATCGTCATGTTGACGCACCTGCAATGTACTCGCTGCGGCGAGACTTATCCCGCCGACCGCCCGCAATCCGTATGTCCCAAAGATGGCGGCATTCTTTATGCACGCTACGACCTGCCAGCCATTAAGCGCGCCTTTTCTTCCGCCCGCCTTGCCGGCCGCGCCCCCACCATGTGGCGCTACGACGCGGTTCTGCCCGACGTCAATCCTGTTTCGCTCGGCGAAGGCTTCACTCCCATGCTCCCCAGCCGCGAGTATCCCAACGTCTACATCAAGGACGAAGGCCTGAACCCAACTGGATCGTTCAAAGCTCGCGGACTCTCCGCCTGCGTGACCATGGCTCGCCACTACGGCCTGAAGAAACTTGCCATTCCCTCCGCCGGAAATGCCGCCGGAGCGCTCGCAGCGTACGCCGCATTGGCCGGACTCGAAGCCCACATCTTCATGCCCAAAGACGTTCCCATGGCCAATCGCATCGAGTGCGACTACTACGGCGCGCACGTTATTTTTGTCGACGGACTCATCAGCGACTGCGCGCAAAAAGTCGCCAACCTGAAAAAAGAGAGCGCGTGGGAGAAAGACGGATGGTTCGACGTCAGCACAACCAAAGAGCCGTATCGCGTCGAAGGCAAAAAGACCATGGGCTACGAAGTAGCCGAGCAGCTCGGTTGGCGAATGCCTCAGGGCATCATCTATCCCACCGGCGGCGGAGTTGGTCTTCTCGGCATGTGGAAAGCGTTCGAAGAAATGGAAGCGCTGGGCTGGATCGGCGCTGAGCGCCCCAAGATGATCACCGTGCAGTCCGCCGGCTGCGCGCCCATCGTCAAGGCCTGGGACGAACGCCGGCCCACCGCCGACATGTGGCCGAACGCCGCAACCCTGGCCTCCGGTCTGCGCGTTCCGAAACCATACGGCGACTACCTGATTCTGGATATTCTGATGAAGAGCAACGGCACCGCCATCAGCGCCACCGACGAAGAAATTCTCGAGGCCACGCGGCATTGGGCAAAAGTTGAAGGAATTTTCGCCGCCCCCGAAGGCGCAGCCTCGCTCGTCGCATACCGCAAACTTCGCGCCAATGGCTTCTTCAAAGCGGAAGATACAGTCGTGCTGTTCAACACAGGCAGCGGCCTGAAATATCTGGATGTATTCGATGCAAGTGTGGAGCGGGCGCCCTCGCCCGCGAAGCCGGCACAAGCGGTGAAACCAGCAGCGCGCCACATAGGAGGAATAATCGGCCCGTATTGACCGGCTCTACCCTGTGATCCTCAGTGCCCTCTGTGGTTAAATGTTTTGTCGGCCATGACCACGCGTCTCTACTACAACGATTCCTTCCTCTACGATTTCGACGCCGAAATCCGCGAAGTGCTCGAAACCCCGCGTCCCGGCGTTGTTCTCGACCAAACGGCGTTCTATCCCACCAGCGGGGGCCAGGTCTTCGATACCGGATGGATCGCCTCCGAAGCAAACTCCAAACTGCGGATCACCGAAGTCGCCGAGAACGAGGATGGCAAGCTGATCCACTATCTCGAAGCGCCCGTCGACCTGAAACCGGGAACCCGCATTCGCGGCCAGATCGACGCCACGCGCCGTCGCGACCACATGCAGCAACACTCCGGCCAGCATGTGATCTCCGCTGCCTTCATCCGCCTCTACAATATTCCTACGCTCTCGTTCCACATGGCAGACGACTATTGCTCAATCGATCTCGACACGCCCACGCTGACGAAAGAACAAAGCGAGTCAGCCGAGCGTCTCGCCAACGAAATCATTCTCGAGAACCGTCCTGTCGATATCCGTTACGTGACGCGAGAAGAAGCGGGGAAGCTCGGCCTGCGCAAACTCCCGCCTACGGAGCGGGACGAACTCCGCCTCATCGACATCCGCGACTTCGACCTCACCGCCTGCGGAGGCACGCATGTGGCCCACACCGGACAGATAGCCAGCGTCCTGCTTCGCAAAACTGAAAAGGTACGCCAGGGATGGCGCGTTGAATTCGTCGCCGGGCAGCGCGCTGTTGCCACCGCGCGCCGCGACTTCACTACGCTCACCGATACTGCCGCGCTTTTCTCCGCGAACATCTACGATGTCCCGCAGCAGGCTCGCAAATCGCTCGACGAGATCAGGTCGCTGCGCAAGCAACATGAGCAGTCGCAGATCGAATTAGCCGCAGCCTACGCCTCGGTCCTTCTCGCAGATGCTCGCGAAAGCCAGGGGCGAAAGATCGTCGTCCGCACGCTCTCGGACCGCGATCTGAACTTTGTCAAGCTGCTTGCTCAGAAGGTGACTCGGCTCGCGCCCAACGTAGTCGCGCTTCTGGCCACGACTTCGCCGCAACCATCGCTGGTTTTCGCGCAGTCCCCAGGCCAGCCCTTCGACATGGGCGTCCTTATGAAAGAGACGATGGCCAAGCTCGGAGGACGCGGCGGCGGCAGCAAAGATATGGCGCAAGGCGGCATCCCCAACGCGGAGGGAATCGAGGCTACCCTGCAAAGCGTGGCGGCAACGCTCACGGGATGAGCATTGTTGTAGTTGATTGGAGGACAGCCGAGGCGCTGTCAGGCCATAGAATTATGCCTGTTGCCCGCGCGCTCGTTCCCACCACACCTTGGGGTCGTCGGGACGGTTCAGCATGTTCGACAATTCTTGCTTGATCTCGCGCAGGCGATTGGTCCGCAACTCGAGCGCAGTCTGATCGAGCGCATTATGGTCGCCCTTTTCCGCAAACCGGGCATTCAGGTTGCGCAAGTCGGCAATTTCCTGGCGAAGGCTGGAGAGGTGTTCTGTAATATAAGGCATCTCCTTCATCATACGCTCTATTCGCCCCGTTGCCCGTGGAATTCCGCCGTCCATCGCATTTCTCAGCGAATTCAGCGGACATTCTCGGCGCACACGCTGGATCAGCGGATGTTCTCAGCGAACTCAGCGGGTGTCCTCAGCGAACTCAGCGATTAAAAGCTTTTGGGGTAGCTCAACGAAAGCCAGCGCTTCCGCAAGTATGGGATGATGCTCCTTGAGGTCGATTCGCGATGAGCCGCAAAGCATGCGTGATCGGTGCAGGTTCGAATGGTTTGGCAGCGGCGATCGTTCTCGCGCAAGCGGGCCTCTCTGTGGATATATTCGAAGCGCAGTCGACGCCCGGCGGCGCAGCCCGCACGCTGGAGCTAACTCTCCCTGGCTTTCGTCATGACTTTGGATCGGCGGTTTATCCCTTGGGCGCGGGGTCGCCTTTCTTCTCGTCGCTACCTCTCAGCGATCACGGCCTGGAGTGGATTCACTCTCCGGCCGCACTCGCACATCCACTCGATGACGGCACGGCCGTGCTGTTGCACCGCGACCTGACGAAAACCGCAAGCTCGCTCGGACGCGACGGTCCGGCGTGGGACAATCTTATGCGGCCCTTCGTCGAGCACTGGCCGGAATTCGCTGCTGAAATACTCCGTCCCGTTTCCTTCCTGCCTCGCCATCCTTGGCTGATGGCGCGCTTTGGAATGCTCGGGCTGCAGTCAGCTCAGGCCGTCGCTCGCCGCTTTCGCGACCCGCGCACTCGGGCCCTGTTCGCAGGCTGCGCCGCCCATTCGTTTTTGAGCCTCGATGAACCCTTGAGCGCCGCCTTCGCAATCCTCATGGCCGTGCCCGCACACGCCGTCGGTTGGCCCATTGCGCGCGGCGGCGCGCAGTCTATCACGAACGCTCTATGCTCGGTTCTTTCGAATCTCGGAGGCAAGGTCCACACTTCCTCGCCCGTAGACAGCTTGGCTGCGCTGTCGAACTACGACCTGTTTCTCTGTGATCTGACTCCGCGACAACTCCTCAAGGTTGCGGGACAAAAATTATCGTCAAGCTACAAGCACCGACTGGAAAGATATCGCTACGGCGCAGCCGCTTTCAAAGTCGATTACGCACTGAATGCGCCAATACCTTGGAAGGCCCGAGAATGCCTGCAGGCCGCGAGCGTGCATCTGGGCGGAACTCTTGAGGAGATCGCTGACTCAGAAAAGACCGTGCGTCGCGGCCACCATCCCGACCGTCCATTCGTTCTGATCGCCCAGCCCAGTCTCTTCGACAGCTCGCGCGCTCCCGCGGGCAAGCACACGGCCTGGGCCTATTGCCATGTGCCGAATGGATCCAGTATCAACATGCTGGACAAGCTCGAGAATCAGATTGAACGCTTCGCTCCCGGCTTCTGCGACTGTGTATTGGCGCGCCGCGTCCTTTCCCCCGCCGACCTCGAGAGCATGGACGCGAACCTTGTCGGCGGCGATATTGGAGGCGGCATCATGGATATCCGTCAGTTTCTTTTTCGACCGACCAGTCGCCACTACGCGACGTCGGCGCCCGACGTCTACATCTGCTCATCGTCCACCCCGCCCGGCGGCGGCGTGCACGGCATGTGCGGCTACCACGCCGCAAAGCTGGCGCTATCCAGAAGAAGTTAGCGTAGAGACTACTATGCTCACGTTGCGACAGCCGCCTCGGCTGTCGGCCGTGTTCAGGTTCATGTGGGGACAGCCGCCCTCGGCTGTCCAGCATGCGCAGCATCCCGTCTTCGTTTGGCAGCACCTCGCCGCCCTCGGCGACAGCCGAGGCGGCTGTCGCTACGTGGAGTCATTCGTGACGGTCCGTAGTTGGAAATTCAACTGCATGGATCGTCCCGTCAGCCGCCCGCTCGAGCGTTGGCGCGTACAATCCCACGAATTGCCGCCTCCACCACAAACCCTGCGATCGTTTCTCGGACATCGTCGTGAACCAGTATTGCCAGATCACAGCCCGCACCTGCCGCGGCGGCTTCTGCGGAAACGGATCGCCCGCGAAAAGCTTGAGCACATCGTCATCGTTAGCCAGCAATCGCAACTCAGTTCGCGGCACGATGGAATATTCCCGCCACGTGCCCAGCGATGCGAACCAGAGATTCCAATCGAATCGCGGCTGGTAAGGCGCATAAATTCCTGGAGGCTTATCCAGCGCTTGCGGCTTATAACGGAACGGGTAAGGCACCCACGTTTTTCCATCGTCGGAACCCTGAAACTCGATCTCGTATCGGCCTCGGGTCATGATGCCAAAAAGTCCGTAACGATTGGCGATGCGAAACGGTTCCAGAGCAATTACCGGCCAGGCGGGCGGCGACACTGGCGCGAACGAGATGAGTTCTGCAGCGGTGGCATAGAAAATCCAGCTGAGCATGATCGCGCTTAGAGATAATCTTGCAATCTTGAATGGGCGGCCAAATCGTCCCGGCGTCTGCGCTTCGTTCGGCGAGGGCATTGCGCGTTCGACAAAAAGTTTGTTCCATCGTTCCGGCAACAAGCGCAGCAGGTATTGGTCATCCAACAGCAGAACGCCCAAAATCAGCACCAGATAATTCAGGAAGGTATAGTTGGCCGTGAGGATAACTCCCACTTCCCAGGGCGTCACAATCCAAAAACAAACGATGCGCCAGCGACGCGGCAGAAATAGCATCCACACCAGTCCCAACTCCAGCGCGAGGGTGGCGAATGCCGTCGACGCATGAAACCAATGCGGCAGGTGCTGCACGTACCAGCCGATCCAGGTAGGCAACGGGCCGTTCTGGTAGTACTCGTCCATCGCGGTAAAATGGCGCCACTCCGGATCTCCGCCGGCAATCTTCGCGACCCCCGATTCGAAGTAGATGCGAAACCATTCCCACTGCAGCAGGAACAAACTCGCGCGCGCTGGCGGCGACGCGCGTCCAAGTCGGGGACGCAATCCCGACGGAGCAAAGAAAAGGGAGATGAATCCCGCTTCCAGTAGCATGCCGTCCGATTGATATCCCGAGAAATCTTGCGCCGCGCTCACGAACGACAAGAAGCATGCGAAGCAGATCGCCAGCATGGCGCGCGGCCACAGATTTAAAACCAGAAGCAGCGAAGCGGCCATGCCAACCCAGCAGAGCGCGGTCAACATATGGGGGCCGCTTGCAATCCAAAGCACACTGGGCGCAAACCAAAGGCCGCGCATCGTCCCAAGCGACCGAGCCACAGCTTGCAGATATTCGTTTGCTGGAAGGATGCCCTGCGGCCCGATTAGCCCGCGAATTTGAAACACAAGCGAGAAGA
Source organism: uncultured Acidobacteriaceae bacterium (assembly GCA_963708335.1). Classification (GTDB taxonomy): domain Bacteria; phylum Acidobacteriota; class Terriglobia; order Terriglobales; family Acidobacteriaceae; genus Sulfotelmatobacter. The sequence goes on from OY970205.1 coordinate 3,445,872, forward strand.
AGGCGGAAAAATAAATCCCGCCAAACGCGCGCAGGAACAGCCAGCGGGGAACCAGGCGGTCGACCGCGCCCTGCTCCGAGTCGAATAGCCATCGGATGGCAGAAGAAAGCCGGTCCATGGGCTCGCCATTATGGCGCTCGCAATTATACCGATGGAGAGAGGGCCCGGCGTCGGCACACGTCTGCTTCCGACCGGGCCCTCTGGCAAAAACTCTACGCGGCGATTCTCCGAACCACCTTGCGCGTCCTCTCGACCAGAGACGGCTGGCCGACCGGGACACTCGCTTCCCAAGGTTCCTCAACGCCCATCAGCGCCAACGCTCCGCCCGCCAGCGCCATGTTCTTCATGAACATGACCATGTTGTTCATGCGAGTCTGCGGATCCTCGTCGCGCCAGAAGTCATGCATGATGGGAGAGACTCCCGCCAGGAAACCGAGCAGGGCCATGGCTCCCAGCTTGGGCTTAACGCCCAGCAAAATGCTGGCGCCACCTACGAGCAGCGGCACTGCCGACAACGTTACCGCCAACTCCGGCGCTGGCACGCCCTTGGAACGCGCATATCCCGCCATCGACTTGCGATCTTTCAGGTGGCTGATTCCGCTGTTAATAAAAAATCCAGCAAACAGTAAACGACCAATAAGGAACGGGGCCTTCATCGAAATTCTCCTTCAGCGGTGATTCCGCCTGATGGACGAGTGCGCTCAGTTGGGATGAGGAAACGCCGACAGCAGTTGGCAGAGAACGGCAGTTGTGTCGCATCCTCTGCATCGCGCTACGAACGCGAGGAGTGCGTGGCGCGGGGGCCTCCAGTTGCTGGTTCGCTTACCCAGCGAGATACTGTTGAAGCGACACTTTAACCGAGGACGCCCATCATGGCCATCGTTCGACCTTGTCCATCCTGCGGAAAGCCAAATCGAATTCCCGGCAAGCATCTTGCCGACACCGGAAAATGCGGCGCCTGCAAATCGACGCTGCCTCCTGTCGCCGATCCGGTTGAGGTCGGTCCCGACGAGTTCGACGAAATTGTCCGCTCGAGCAAAGTTCCCGTGCTCGTCGATTTCTGGGCAGCATGGTGCGGTCCCTGCCGAATGGCAGCGCCTCATGTCGCTCAAGTCGCACGCGATCTCGCAGGCCGGGCTGTCGTGCTCAAAGTCGACACCGAACGCTTCCCGCAACTGGCTGCACGCTACAACGTTCAAGGCATTCCCAACTTCGCCGTCTTCGATGGCGGCCATCTCCAATTCCAGCAAGCTGGCCTCGTCGACGCCAACACCATGAAGACCTGGCTCACCCGCGCCGCGTGACTTCCGGCTCTCGACGCAAGAAGCGCGCGCCCTCACCGTCTTCTTCCATCCCCTTAACGCAAATGGTTCGCGACTGCCAGACAATGGAAAAAAATCATTCGCGGAATGACCAACGCGGCAGAAAGTATAGTATGGTGCCGTTTCCAACCCCACAAAAAGGAAATCCAGATGGTCCAGCGCAATACAGATGGCGAGGTAGTGGTGCAGAACAGCACTCTGTGGCTTTCTGCCGTGTTCGTAGTGCTAGGCCTGATTATGGTGGGCGCCGCTTTTTCATCCGGCGACAAGAGACTGTTTCGTCCCGCTGTGGCGATGGCCGTATTCGCCGTGCTCAGCCTCAGTAAATACACGGTTGTCTTCGACGCGACGCAAAGAATGGTTCGTTGGAAGATCATGCGCTTCGGGAGGAGGAAGGCGGGCAGCATGCCGTTCGACGCGGTCAAGGACGTGGTGCTGCAGAGCGAACCTGGCAAATCAGGACGCCCTACTTATCGTTTGGCAATCCTTACTGCGGAAGGGCCGATGCCGCTCTCGAGTGGCTATGGCGACACAAGCGAGAGATGCCTGGCGCTGCAAGCCCAGATCTTGCAACTTCTGCGGCCTGGGCAGGCCGTCGCCGCGGCGGCTGCGCCTGCATCGTCGATTGCTGCACATCTGGAGTCTTCAGCACGAACGCTGGTGGCCGGGGGACGCAAGATCGACGCCATCAAGCTGCTGACCTCGATGGGTATGAATCTCACCGAGGCCAAGCACCGGGTGGACGAAATCGAAAAGCAGCAGGTGAGTTGATTCTGCGCGAGAGATTTCTGGTCTTAAGAATTCCCGAATCGGGATGGGCGACTGTAAGGTACCCCTCCCCCCTCCCCCTGAATCTCTCGAATCATCGAGTTAGCGGGAAATGCCCCAAAAATCTGTGGGGCACAATGGGTTACGGGCAAAATCTTGATTTCAAAGAGCTTGGCGGCTGAAACTCCGCTGGAGAGATTCAAAACGGACAAATGCGCTTGCGCACGGTGACGGCCGCGCGACGATCATCGCGCATTTCGAAAGATGTGCGCAAGGTCAGACGTCACATGCAGGCTGTGGAAATAATAGGTGAACGTCCCAGTTCTGTGCCGGTTTTTCGGGGTTCCTCTTATATAAGTATTTATATACAAAGAGTCCGACTTCTGTTACATTGCCTGTGTGGCTGAACCCTCCCCGCCCGATGTAGTTTTCGAGGGCAATTCCTTAAGCGTGATCAGAGGCTTTCCTCCGGAGGTGCGCGAGAATTTGGGGGCCGATTTGAGGCGATTGCAGAATGGAGAGCGGCCACTGGATTCCGGTTCCATGGCTCCTGCGCTGCCGGGAGTTTTTGAGTTGCGGGATCAGGACAAGGCCAGTTGGTATCGGGTGCTCTACGTCAAGATCGGCGGTGTGGTGTATGTACTCCATTGCTTCACGAAAAAGACAAACCAGACGCCCAAGGGCGACATCGAGATTGGACGCAAACGTCTGAGAGATTTGAAACATCGGCTGGCAAGGCACTAAGAGGTAGACGAAGCTGCGGTATGACGAAGGGATGATCTGTCATGGCAAAAAACTTATTCGAGGATTTGGGCTTCTCACCGGAAGAAGCGGCGGCGCTCAAGCTAAAGACCGACTTGCACACCAAGGTCGTGAAAGCGGCGGCGCGCTATTCGCAGCGGCAATTGCAGACGATCCTGGATGAGCCGCAGCCCAGGGTGAGCGATTTGTTGCGGGGCAAAATGTCGAAGTTCAGTTTGGAGATGTTAGTGATCTACGCCGAAAAGCTGGGACTGCGCACCGAGATTAAGACCAGGAAAGCGCGGTCGCGAGGAGCCGCCGCTGGTTTGGCTTTCCTACTCTAAGCCGCTGTGAGGTCAAGGACGCAAAGGGCGGGCCACCCGCCGCCCTGGGTGGGCAGCCGCTCTTGGCGTGGTTCAGAGGGACAAATTCTTGGGGACGGACGAATGCGTCCGTCCCTACGCGAGCTGTGCCATTGCGCGAGCTGTGCTCTTTATGCTGCGACGGCGGGCTGCTGGTAAGCGCCGATTTGTTCGAGCATGCCGAGTTGGTCCCAGTTGTCCCAGCCTTCGACGATCTTGCCGTGCTCGATGCGGGCGACGGTGATGCCTCGACTGCGCACCCGGCGACCGCTGGCAGGAAGCCCGAGGGCGTCGCCGGTGTGGGTCATGGTGGCCGACCAGCGGAGGACGACCTTGTCGCCGGAGCCAAAGACGTCCTCGACAGTGACCTTGATGTCGGGGAAGGCGCCGCGAAACTCGCGCACGAACTTTTCGAATTCCTCCGGCCCGCGAATTTCCGCTTCCGCGCCGCGCTGCCCGGTGGCTACGCCGTCGGGGGAAAGCAATTCATGCACCGTTTGGATTCGGCCCTCATTCCATACTTCCTGAAACCAGCGTCGCATCAGTTGAACGTTGTCGTCGGCTGACATAGGTGTGCACTCCTGTCGAACGAATTCGAGCACCACACGTTAGCGCGGGGGCGGGGAGTGGGCAAGCGGAAAACTTCACGTGTGGGGCGGATGCATTCGTAAGTCCCGCGAGCGCAGTAGCGGGGGAAATAGAGGGGGATATGGGGGAAATATGGGGACAGACGGGACGTACCCCGGTTTCTTCAAGCCTCCGCTACCAAAAGAAAAATTGGTGAACGTCCCGTCTGTCCCCACATTCAATCCCACATTCATCAAGCGTCTAGAGACACAACTCCTACACGAACGCTGGAACCGAAGCCAGCGAGGCAACGAACACTAAACTGCGTTACGCTTAGCGGTGTCTCAAAAGCAACAGAAAAACTTCAACCATAAAAAATACCCTCAGTGCCAGATGTTCCAGCACCGCGAGCACTTCGATTAAAGCTTCTAGGTTGCTCTTGAGAACCGCCAGCCATTTGTCCGGTCGAATTGGCCGATACAAAATAGTTGTGGGAGTGCCAGAGCGGGCTACTCCTCGCAGCCTAACGTGACGCCCACCCCTTGGGGGAGACGAGCAGCGTCACTCGTTAATTGTCTCGCCAGATTGTCAGTGGAAGGTGTTTACTGTTTTGGTTTCGCGTCGCGACGCGAGTGCGATAATTGCTGCATGGCCGAAGAAATAAAAGCGGAGAGCAATACGCCAGCAGCACAGACCGAACCTGAGAAGAAAGAACTGACTCGCGAGGATTTTATTACGCAGTGGCCGCTGTACACGCCATTTGACTTCAAAGAATACACATCTCCGGACAAGATCAGTTTCAGATGCAACGGGCGCGCCTGCTCGAAAGAAACGACCTGGGCGGTGGCATATAGAAAACATGAGCGCGGACTTTTTTTCGTCGAATATCAATGCACTCTTTGCGGTACGTCCTATTTGTCCGTTGTGTACCGCATCTCAAAAAGCGTTTCGCAGAAGTACATAGGTCCAAGTGGCGGTGAGACCAGGTCTCTCTCTACTCAGGTACAGAAGGTTGGTCAATTTCCACCGCTCTCCATCGACATTCCCAAAGCCCTCGAAACGAACCTTGGTAAGGCTCATGCTGCACTCTACAAGAAGGCGCTGATCAGTCGGAACGAAGGATACGGGCTGGGGGCTGTCAGCTACATGCGTAGAGTGGTTGAAGACAAGACTGAGGAACTCATTGAGGTCGTGGCTCAACTGGCGGAATCGCATCAAATTGATGCTGAGATCGTCAAGCAGATTAGGGCTGCGAAGGACAAGAAAACAACCTACGACAACAAGCTGAAAATTGCCTCTACCGTATTTCCTTCGTCTTTGATGATTGATGGCGTGAATCCGCTCGATGTGCTTTTCGGGTTGGTCAGCGCTGGGCTCCACGATCTATCGGAAGAGCAATGCATCGAGGTCGCTGACGAGACTAAGAGTGTATTCGAGTACACACTCACCCGCCTTCGCGCCGAGATCACTGAACGAAAAGAATTCGCAGCTAAGGTGAAGAAGTGGGCAGGAGGTAATCTCTCGTCCATCAAAAAGCCCACATCATCTTGACTGTGGCGGGTGTTTCTTGCAAAGGGTGGGCATTCTGGACTGCTGCCGCAAGAACGCCCCACGCTTTCGCAAAAGCGCGATAGGATGGGCACCCGCCTGGATGAGATGCGGCGGGCTTGAGGCGTCGGCACCCGGCAAAGCGGGGAACGTCCCGTCTGTCCCCGGTTTTGCCCGGTTCTCCGGTTTGATATCGAGAAGAGGCGAAACGCATGAACAGCGCAGACATCGTGAGGAGAATTGACGAATTGCTGAGGTTGCAGCCTGCTGAGGGAGAAGTGGGATACGCGAATGCAGCACAGATTACGCAAGGCTGCGCTTCCTTGCTGACGATTGCGTATGGTGCCAAAAGCAATCAAGTAGCGCAGTTCAACACAACGCTTGCTGACATCGGTAGCACCTCCAGACAATATTGGATCGTTACTGCGTGTCAGGGTGTGCTCGTCAATTTGAAGCGCGAAATGGAGGCCGGTCTCACAGGAGGCTTAAGGCAACAGATAACCGGAGAGGTGCTTACCGATCTGATTCAACTGGCGCGAACTGTCTTGGATGAGCCGGGAGACAATGCGAAGAATGTTGCTTCGGTTCTGACCGCAGCGGCGTTTGAGGATACGATTCGGAGAATGGGAGAGAGTCTCGCCGGAGTGATCGGAAAAGATGACCTAGCGGATGTTCTGAAACAGCTGAAGGATGCCGAAGTAATGAAATCTCCACAGGTGGGAATCGCGCAGTCCTACCTGAGCTTTCGCAATCATGCGCTACACGCCAACTGGAACAACATTCAGCGAGAATCCGTTCTGAGCGTTCTGGGGTTCGTTGAGCAGCTTTTGCTGAAGCATTTCAGCTAAACATGCCTGGCAGAAATTCGAGGACAGGCGGGACGTTTCCCAATTTATCGAACCGGAGCCCAGCGTTTGCGACCTAGTTTGAGACTCTTCAGCCGCGCGTCCAACCGGTCTTCTGGAATTCCTTCGCCGCGATCCAGTTGAGCCAGGCCACGGCCGATCTTCGCACTAATACCTTCGCGATTCTCGAGAAGCCAGCGGTCCTGCTCCTCCTGGGTCTCTAAAAGGTGGGCGAGGAGTTCTTCGAGGCTGTCGGTGCCGGTTGCCTCAAGCTGTTTCTGAATGCGAGCTTTTAAGGTCGAGTCCCGAATTTCAATGTTCATCGCGATTCCTTGTCGATCGTCGCTTGAGCCTTCTCAAGTCAAGCCACAATCATTCCGACATCCTACACCTTTACCGTCTGCAACTCCGCGTGATATTCTCTAAATGTCACATAGACAATCGATTAAAAGACAGGAGTGCACCAGGCAAGTGTTAGCCAGAGAGCACAAGAAATCCGTGATTGACCAGTACGGGACGCATGCGAGCGATACCGGCAGCCCTGAGGTTCAGATAGCGTTGCTGAGCGAACGCATTGGCCAGTTGACGGAGCACTTCAAGACGCACCAGAAAGACCACGGCTCGCGCCGCGGCCTTCTCATGCTGGTCAGCAAGCGGCGTAGCTTGCTCGACTACCTAAAGAAATACGATACCGAGCGTTACAAAACCGTCATCACGAAACTCGGCATCCGCAAGTAGGCTGGAAAGCAAAGTTAGAAACAGGTTTCAAAGTGGCAAAGTTTCGAAGGTTTCAAACCTTGAAACATTGCGACCTTCGAAACTTTGAAACTTTCGTCCTGGCCATTTCTGATGAACCGTCTCTGGAGAGACGGTCCAGCATCGAGGAAATCTCCACACGTGCGTTTTTCAAGCGCCACTAATATTTCTCACGGGATTGCGTGCGGATATGTGTGTTCGGTCGCGCGTGGAATCAAAATCCCCACCCTTCGGCATTCGCCCCAGGGCAGGCTCCTCTTTCGCAAAGAGCGCGAAAGAGGGTCAACATCCCCACCCTCTTTCGCAAAGAACGCGAAAGAAGGATGGGGCACCCATCTGATGGGGCACCCGACTCAGGCTAGCAGCTAGGAGCTAAAAGCTGTCTTCCCAAAGGAATGAATTATGAAACCAGAAGCAACCAGCGTCACAGTTAATCTCACCGGCGGCAAACACATCTCATTTGAAACTGGAAAGCTCGCGAAGCAGGCGCATGGAGCAGCCGTTGTCCGCCTCGGCGAAAACGTTGTGCTCGCCACCGCGGTCGCCAATCCGGAGCCGCGCGAAGGCATCGATTTCTTTCCGCTTACCGTCGATTACCGCGAGTACACCTACGCTGGCGGACGTTTCCCCGGCGGCTTCATCAAGCGCGAAGGCCGGATGAGTGAGCGCGAAGTGCTCACCAGCCGCCAGATCGACCGTCCGGTGCGGCCCATGTTCGCCGAGGGATTCAAGTGCGAGACGCAGGTCATCGCCTTCGTGCTCTCCGCCGATACCGATAACGATCCGGACGTACTCGGGATCAACGGCGCTTCCTGCGCTCTGACGCTTTCCGACATTCCGTTTCTCGGTCCCATCGGCGCGGTGCGGGTGGGGCTGGTGAACGGGCAGTTCATCGTGAATCCCACGTACAACGAGATGCGCGAGAGCCTGGTCAACATTATGGTGGTCGGAACGGCCGACGGCATCGTGATGATCGAGTCGGGCGCGAAGGAAGTGAAAGAAGATACCGTGCTCGACGCGATCGAGTTCGGGCATACCGAGATCAAGAAGATTTGCGCGGCGATCAACGACCTGCGCGCGAAGGCCGGCAAGCCGAAGCGGAAGGTCGAGCCTCCGCAATTCGATGATGCGTATTACAACGATCTGCGGGGACGCATTGGCGCAGAGTTGGCCGACGCGCTCGATACGAAGAAGCATCCCAAAGCAGAAAGCTACACGCTGGTCAAGGACATCAAGAAGAAATTGGCCGCGGCGCTGCCGGAAGACGATGACGAAGCCAAGAAAAAACTCGACCATTATTATGAGGCGCTGCGCGAGCGCATCTTCCGCGAGCAAGTGATCAACGAGAAGCGGCGTCCGGATGCGCGCGCCTTTGACGAAGTGCGCGAAATTTGGATCGAGGCGGGCGTGCTGCCAAGAACTCACGGTAGCGCTATTTTCACTCGTGGTGAAACGCAGGCATTGGTCACGACAACTCTGGGCACCAGCGACGACATGCAGCGGCTGGAAGGCTTCGAAGGCGAGGCCAAAAAGCGCTTCATGCTTCACTATAACTTTCCTCCGTTTTCGGTTGGGGAGGTTGCATTTCTGCGCGGGGCCGGACGGCGTGAGATTGGACACGGGGCGCTGGCGGAGCGCGCGGTTTCGGCCGTATTGCCGACGGAAGAGAAGTGGCCGTACGCGATGCGAGTAGTTTCCGACATTCTGGAATCGAATGGATCGTCGTCCATGGCTACCGTGTGCGGCGCGTCGATTGCGCTGATGGACGCGGGCGTTCCATTGAAGGCTCCGGTGGCGGGCGTGGCGATGGGGTTGGTGAAGGAAGGCGAGCAATACGCGATTCTTACCGACATTGCGGGCGCGGAAGATCACTACGGCGACATGGATTTCAAAGTCGCGGGCACGCGAGACGGCATCACCGCGCTGCAGATGGATATTAAGGTTGCGGGGATCACATCGCAGATCATGCGGGAGGCGCTGGCGCAGGCGCAGCGCGGGCGTCTGCACATCCTGGACAAGATGGAAGAAGTGATCACGAGCGGTCGCGAGAAGATTTCGGATTATGCGCCGCGGTTCTACACGGTGCAGATTCCGGTCGACAAGATCCGCGACCTGATTGGACCCGGCGGCAAGATGATTCGCAGCATCGTGGAGCAGACCGGAGTGAAGATCGACGTGGAAGATTCCGGACTGGTGAAGGTGGCGTCGAGCGATCAGCAGTCGGCGGCGAAGGCGCTGCAGATTATCGGCGACATTACCGCGACGGCGGAGGTAGGGAAGACCTATCTCGGGAAAGTGACGCGGCTGGCGGATTTTGGCGCGTTCGTGGAGATTCTTCCGGGCACCGATGGGCTGCTGCACATCAGCGAAGTGGCGGAGCATCGCATTGCCGATGTTCGCGACGAATTGAAGGAAGGCGACCAGGTGCTGGTGAAAGTGCTGGCGGTGGAAGGCAACCGCATCCGGCTATCGCGCAAGGCGATTTTGAAAGAGCAGCGCGCGAAGATGGGCGGCGGGGAAGCGCCTCCGGTTGCAGCGGCGGCGCCGTCGTCAGGCAATGGCGAACCGGCAATGACGGGATCGTTGGTGATTGAGGGGGGCGGAGATTTTCCGGACGAGCCAGATTCCGAACCGAACTTCAACCGCGACGGGCCGCCGCAAGTGAGTGCGGGCGGTGGTGGAGATCGTCCGCGAGGCGGAGATCGTGGCGGAGATCGCGGTGGCCGTGGCGGGCGTCCTGGAGGCGGCGGCCGAGGGCGTGGCCGCGGAGGGCGCGGCGGTGGTGGTGGCGGGCGTCACGGCGGTGGCGGAGGAGGCCGGCACTAACCCGATTCCGCGCAGTATTCAATACACGAAATTTACCGCAGGCCTCGCGAACGATCGCGGGGCCTTCGTGCATTGAAGGTGTCTACGCCCCCCCCGACCAGCGCCATTCATTTGTTTAGACAAATCGGTGTTTGGACAAGTTTACTTTTGTCTTGCCCGTTGATGCAACGACGATCATTGTGATGCGGGCAACCACTGCAAACGCCATGGGAAGTGATCGATTCAGGCTACGGCCCAAAAAATTCGGCGCTGCTTCGCTTGGCAACGCGCCGAACTGTTATTGACTTACGCTCTGGCCGTGCCGTTGCGCAACGCTCCGGCAGGCACGCCGTCGGGGTGCGAGGCGGAACGTCCCACGCTGTAGTAAGTGAAGCCGTGCTCTGCCATTACGTCGGGATCGTAGAGGTTTCGACCGTCGATGACGATCGGGTATTTGAGTTCCTGATTGAGGCGGAGCAGGTCGAGATTGGCAAACTCCTCCCACTCGGTGAGGATCAGCAAAGCATCGGCGCCGGTGGCGGCCTCGTAGGGAGACGCGGCAAACTTCACGCTGGAGTTGAATACTTCGTGAGCGCGGTCCATGGCCGCGGGATCGTAGGCAGTGATCTTGCAACCCTCCTGCAAGAGAGCTTGCACGAGAAAGAGGGCGGGCGATTCACGAATGTCGTCGGTGCCGCCCTTGAAGGCCAGACCGAGGACGCCCAGGCGCTTGCCGCGCAGCGTCCAGAGGGCGCTGCGCACTTTGCGCAAGAAGCGCTCGCGCTGGTGCTCGTTGATGCGGGTGACTTCATCGAGCAGGCGGAAATCGTAGCCACACTCGCGGGCGACGGCGCGAAAGGCCATCACATCCTTGGGAAAGCAGGAGCCGCCATAGCCGATGCCGGGATTGAGAAATCGCGGGCCAATGCGCGCGTCGGTGCCGACGCCGTGACACACCTGATTCACATTCGCGCCTACAGATTCACAGATGGAAGCGACGGCGTTAATGAAGGAAATTTTCATCGCGAGAAATGCGTTGGAGGCATGTTTTATCAGCTCGGCGCTCTTGGTGCTGGTCACGATGATGGGAGCGGGAATGGAAGCGCGGTCGGGTTGGGGAATGGCGTCGGGCCGTTCGTAGTAGGTTCCGTCGGTGAGGGGCGCATAGACTTCGCGCAGAAGTTCGGCGGAGCGTTCGCTATCGCAGCCGATGACGATGCGGTCGGGAAACAGGAAGTCGGTGACCGCGGTGCCTTCCCGCAGGAACTCGGGATTCGAGGCGACGTCGAAAGAGTCGGGATCGGCGCCGTTACGCAGGATGATTTTGCGCACCCACTCGCTGGTGTAAACGGGGACTGTACTCTTCTCGACAATCACTTTGTAGTCGTTGATGGCTCCGCTGATTTCGCGCGCAACCGATTCGACGTAAGAGAGGTCGGCGTCGCCGCGATCGGTTGGCGGCGTGCCGACAGCGACGAAGATCGCAGAACTGGCTCGCACCGCCTGCTGCAGGTTCTCGGAGAATTGCAGACGCTCGCCGCGATAACGTTTCAATAACTCAGGCAGGAACCTTTCGTGAATCGGAACTTCGCCATTCTTCAGTGCGGCTAACTTGCGTTCGTCGTTGTCGACGAGAATGACGTCGTGACCAAGATCGGCGAAACAAGCGCCGGCAACCAATCCTACATATCCAGAACCAATGACAGCGATACGCATGTTCGAGCTCCGTGAGTGGAAGTGAAATGATGTCTGATTTTGGGTGGTTTCTGATAACTCAACGGGGAGGAAGCAACAAAACCACTGGGAAAGGCAGCAAGGCCGTCCCAAAATTGGGCTGATTCTAATTCATTTTCCCGCCGGCGGGAAAGGAAACAAAAGACCCCGGCACGATAGTGCCATGTGGCCTGTGGAGAGCTTCGAGCGATGCTCTGGGAATTGAGATTAACGGACGATCTTTAGTTGCGCCGTTTTCGGGGAGCGATGGCGGCTGGAGAATCCTGGAATGAGTTGCTGTTGCGAAAGGCGTAGAGCACCACCTCAACCCGGCTGGAAACTCCCAGCTTGTCGAAGATCCGGAACAGGTAGTTCTTGACCGTGTGCTCAGTTAAAGTCAGGCGCTGAGCGATCTCACGGTTGGAGAGTCCCTCGACGACGCAGCGAACCACGTCGATTTCGCGGCCCGAAAGCAAGCCTTCCTTCAGGTTCAGGGAAGCGTTGGTCGAAGGTTGAACCAGGGTATCGAGCAGGAACTGCAATTCGGTGTTATTGGCCCAAATTTGACCATTCCGAACACATTGAATGCACTTCGCGAGCAGCCGGAAAGACTCGGTGCGGCAGAATACGCCTTGGGCCCCGGCGCGAAACGCCTCAGTTACGGGAGTGCGTTCGGAGCTGTCCAGCAGAACGATGACGCGCGTTCCAGGAGATTCCTCGCGAACTTTTCGAACCAGGTCGAAGTTCTCAGGGTCGACTTCCCCGAGGCTGGAACTGAGCAGAGCGACTTGAGGTTCCTCCTGTTTTAAGAGGGCCAGGAGGGCAGGAGCGGCGGATGGCGCCTCGATCATCTCGAACTGGTCATCTTTGCTTAGAGCTTCGACTAACAGCTGCGTGGCCATGGCAGTACTATCGGCAGCCAGTACGCGAGTGCGGATTGAATTGGGAGCGCTGCTTAGGTGGGACATAGTCGTTCTGCCAACCAAAACCAAAACTGTAGATGGACGGGGGGCTGCGGCGCAAGTGCCGGAGGGACATAGGTTAGGAGAAATTAGTCTCTAGGGTCAATGGCACTTTCGGGCCATACGGCACTGGCCGAAGGATGGGCCTCTACCGGATTTTCTCTATGCGGGCCATAGAAATTTTCCATTGGCTCTTGCCCGCCAAACCTGCGTAAGATTTGCGGCAAGTTGAATGACCAAACCAGACCGTCCGAGCTCAGGGACAGTCTGCCGAAAAGCCCTTCCACGTAGGCAAGGGGACTCACTCCGACGTGATGGTTCAAGAATTCTGAAGTGATCCTTGTGAGAGCGATGCGCTCAGGTGTGTGGGGACCGATTTCTATGGGGCGCAGCTCTGTGACTCAAGGGGACGGAGTGTGAATATCCATTCAGAAAAGTCTCAAGAGACTTTCTTCTCTAAACTTTTTGCCTCTTGCAGTAAATTGCGCTGTCGGATAATCTCCGACCAACTTTGCGGGTTCCTGATTTGCAGTTCCCCCCAAACCCCTATTAAGAGCAACCGAATGATTTCATCGCTTTAGAACACCCAACTTTAAGAGACGGTTAAGTTTTTTGATGGCAAAGGTATTGCTGTCTTCGGTGCTAGCAGTTTTGGGATTGGGAAATGGGACTCAGAGGGCGGAGCTATGAGCACCAGCCAGGCAGTACAAGTCGACTTCGAAGTGGTTGGACGATCGCTGCTGGAGACGCCGCAGTGGTTCGCGCTACGAACTCGATCGCATCACGAAAAGATGGTGGCCGAGCAGTTGGCGCGGCAAAGCATTGAGAGCTTTCTTCCGCTGGTGAAGAAAACTCACAAGTGGAGCGATCGGAAGAAAGTAGTGGAGTTGCCGCTGTTCGCGGGGTACGCCTTTGCGCGATTGGTTCTGCGATCCGCGGACCGTCTGAGAGTACTGCGGACTCATGGAGTGGCGGGTTTCGTAGGGATTCGAGATGTCGGGATTCCGGTTCCCGAAGGACAAATCGAGAGCTTGCGAACCCTGTTGGCGAATGAGATTCCCATGGAGGAGTATCCCTTTCTGCAAGTGGGCCAGCGGGTACGGGTACGCGGCGGGGCGCTGGATGGAATTGAGGGAACCCTCGCGGCGAAGGATGCCCGCACGCTGGTCCTCTCGGTTGAGCCGATCCAGCGGTCGTTGTCGATCAGCATTGATGGGTATCGCGTAGAGCCGGTTTAAGCCGTTTTTTTTGGTCAAAAAGAAAATTCTCCCAGGTAGCAAATGTCGCAAATTGCCATAGGTGGGGTATCGACTGTGAATGAAATTGATAACGCCAAGAAGAACGGGGAAGTGGACGTGTTGCAAACTGGCCGGGAAGCCGAGGTAGCGGGCCACAACGGTTCGGCGGGCAATCTGACGCTGCGCAGCTTTCGCAATGAAGCGGAGATTCGCGCGGTGAACTATGCCCTGGAGCAGGCTGGATGGAATCGGAGGCGGGCAGCGAAGTTGCTGAGCATCAGCTACCGCAGTCTGCTGTACAAGATCCGGCAGCATAACATAACGCCGGCAGTGCCAGATAAGCAGCTTTCGCCTCGCTGAGAGGCGGGTCAATTCGCTTCGGCGACGAGTGTCTTCAGCAAGAGACGAGGAAAAGGCTAGAAATGTTTCTGGACTTCTTTGGATTACGCGAACAACCATTCGGGGTTACGCCCGATCCGCGGTTCCTGCATTTGAGTGCCGGACACCGCGAGGCGCTGGCGTCGCTGTACTACGGAATCGAGTCGGGACGCGGGTTCATGGCGTTGATCGCGAAGCCGGGCATGGGAAAGACGACGCTGCTGTTCCGCTTGCTGGAAAAGTTTCGACACAGCGCACGCACGGTGTTTCTGTTTCAGACCCAGTGCAACTCTCGCGAGTTCATGCGGTTCCTGTTGTCGGAACTCGGAATCGAGACACAGAGCCAGGATTTCGTGCAGATGCACGAAGAGTTCAATAACCTGCTGCTGCAGGAGGCACGGGCCGGGCGACGCTTCATCGTGGTGATCGACGAGGCTCAAAATCTGGACGCGAGCGTGATGGAAACCGTGCGGCTGCTTTCGGACTTCGAAACTCCACAGGCGAAGCTGCTGCAGATCGTCATGTCGGGCCAGCCGGAGTTGGCGGATAAACTGGCGGCCCGGAACCTGGTGCAACTGCGACAGCGGGTGTCGCTGATCAGCCGGCTGACGCCGCTTTCGATGGATGAGACGCGCGAATATATCGAATATCGTTTGGGAGTCGCGGGACACTCAGGGCGCTCGCCATTTTCGGCTGAGGCGTTGCCGGTGATTGCGGCCTTCACCGAAGGAATTCCACGCAACATCAATAATTTCTGCTTTTGCGTTTTGTCACTGGCGTGTGCGCTGGGCGAGAAAGTGGTGGATTTGCCGCTGGTGGACGAGGTCATCCGTGACCTGAACATCAGCGATCTGAGTGTCAGTCAACACATGACCGGAGTGTCCTCGTTGCCGCCCCATAAAGAGGATTTCCTGGGCGTGGAGGGTGGGCAGAAGTTGCCGACATCGCATGACATGCCTTATGTCGCGGGAAGCGATGCTCACGTCACTTTGTCTCCCGCGGAGGCCAAGGCGTACATGCAGCAACTGGCTATGCAATTCAAGGATTGGAAGCGAAATTAGAAAGACCGCAATGCGAATGCTGATGAAAAATCCCGTCTCCCAAGCGGATTTTGTTTCGTTGTTCTCGAAGTTGCAGTTATCCTCCACGACCCGTTCAGGAATATTTCCGGGCTGGCGTTACCGAATAAAGTTGAGGGATTTACCAAATGCAAGGAAAGAAGTTAGGGCTCGTTTTAACTCTGGGAATGATCGTCGTGCTGATGGGCTGCGGAGGCTCAAAGAGTACGCCTCCACCGCCTACGGTCACCGCGATCACCGTAACACCGGGAACCGATTCGATCACTACCACCGCTACAGTCACATACAAGGCCGAAGCGACTTACAGCGACGGTACTCAAGCGGATATTTCTTCGTCGGCGACATGGTCGGCCTCGCCCGCGGGAATCGTAACCTTTAGCGGCAGTACCGCCACGGGCGCGGCTGCTGGAGCGGCCACGATCAAGGCGACATCGGGATCGGTTAGCGGGACGGCGCAGCTGACGGTAAAGGGAGTAACTACGATAGCTGTGACTCCGGCCAATTCCACGATTACGACTACGGGATCGACCAACTCGATCACATACAAGGCCATAGCAACCTACAGCGACAACTCGACCGCGGATATCACTTCTTCGGCGGTCTGGTCAGCTTCTCCGTCGGGAATCGTTTCTCTGAGTGGCAGCACCGCGACGGCAGCGGCCGCAGGCGCGGTGACGATAACCGCAACCTCGGGAGCAAACAGTGGCTCTACCGCACTGAACGTGACGAGCCTGAGCTTGGGGAATGGAACCCTGAGCGGGACCTATGCTTTCGCGCTGCAGGGAATTGATTCGGTGGGTCCGGTATACGCGACAGGCACCATCATCGCCGATGGAAACGGAAACATTACAGGCGGCTCATTGGATTCAAATTCTGCCGCCAATGGCGTAAGTTCTGCGATGCTGACAGGCACGTACAGCATCACGCCGGACGGTCGCGGCCAGATGACAGTTACCGCCGTCGGCAGCAGCAGCGGCACTTTGTACCGATTTGTTATCTCGCAAGATGGCAGCAAGGGCAAGGTAATCGAGTTTGATGGAGCAGCTGCCGCGGCCGGCACCTTCGAGAAGCAAACTGCCGGAGCGCTCTCGGGGACTTACACGTTCCGCCTGGGCGGCGTGGAGTTGAATAGCACTGCCGCGAACTGCGTAGGAAAACCGGCGTGCTACATGGGGGAGATCGGTGTCATGACGGTACCGAGTTCGGGAACGACCTTGACCGGGTCTGCGGACGCGAACCTGACCAACGGGAATAGTTATTCCACCAACGGGTTTGCGGGAACCATCAACGCACCCACCGGATCACGCGGCACGATGTCGATCACATTGAGAAATGCCACGATCGTTCCTCTGGTGTACTACGTGGTGTCGCCGAACAAGCTGTACATGGTGAGCACTAGCAGCAGCGAAGTGCTTGCTGGCCAGGCTGAGATGCAAGGGTCGCTTTCCACTTTTGCAGGCGACTACACATTTCTTCTTGACCACGCGGCAACGCTGACTACCGGCACCTTTGAAAAGACCGGCCGCATGAGCCTGGCAAGTGGCGCAATAACTGGGGGGTCGGAGGCAGAGGATCTTTCCAGCAGCACCATACAGGATCAGAGTTTCGCTTTTTCGAGTGGAACTTACACCGACCCCAATGCCACTCTCACGGGACAAGGGACGATCAGTGCAGTTGTGACAGCGGCGGGGGTCCCGCCAAATCGTAACTTCGTCTATTACGCCGTAGATTCCACAAAGGCGTACTTGTTAGAGACCACCGCGAATTGCGGAACTCCCACCTCGACATGCAGCAGCGGCGCATTTCGAGCGGCGATTGGAGAGTTGCAGGGGGGCGGGAGCGTAGCACTTCCGATCGCCGGAGACTTCATCTTCTCGTCGGTGGAACTGGGAGAACTCTCGCTTGGCGGACAGAACCTGCAGGTTGGGCAATTGGTGTCTGACGGGAATGGGAATTTGAGCGGCATCGTGGACTCGGTGAAACATGCCGGCGGCAGCGATGCGGCGGCTACTACCGTGGTCATCAGCAGCACACCGCTCGATTCAACTTTGCCAACGGGTCTCTGTTCCACGAGTTCCTGCCCGTTCGAGTATGACTTCACTCCGTCGAACTTCGCAGCTCTGGCTGTACAGAACTATCTGGTATACATGCGACCGGATGGGACTGGTGGGGTGCTGCTTGGTTTTGAACCGGATATCGATGGGTATATCGACCTGCAATAGACAGACTGCAGGTGCTCTTTGGTTGGTTCGGTAGGCCTCAGGAGAGTTTGTCCGACTTCGGCTCTCCTGAGGAAGTTCTTCAAATTTGCTGTGGCAGATGAGTTCGAGGTAAGGAGCTTTATGAGAAAAGGCGCAATCGGGATGGCAAGCATCGCAGGCCTGTGGTTGCTGTTGTTGAGCGTGGCATGGTCGCAGAACGTCAACGGCACGCCGGAAGTGGCGGCAGTGGCGGGCGGCGAAGCGGCGGCCGCGTCGAATAACGATCCGGGATTCAAGACGCATTACCCGCGCTATCAACTGGTAGCGGGGGACACGCTCGATCTGCAATTCGAATACAGTCCCGAGTTCAATCAGACGCTGACGATCCAGCCGGACGGTTATATTACGCTGCGCGATATCGGCGACGTGCACGTCGAGGGCAAGACCGTTCCCGAAGTCACGGCGATGTTGCACGACAAGTACGCCAAAATCCTATCGTCGCCTTCCATTGCGGTAGTGGTGAAAGATTTCGAGAAGCCGTATTTCACCGCCTCGGGGCAGGTGGGGCGGCCGGGACACTATGTTCTGCACGGTGAGACGACGGTGACGGAAGCGCTGGCCATGGCGGGCGGACTGACCGACAAGTCGAAGCATTCCCAGGTGGTGCTGTTCCGCCGGGTGTCGAGCCAATGGACCGAGGCCAAGGTGTTAAACGTCAAAAAAATGCTCAACGCGAAAGACCTGCAGGAAGATCTGTTTATTCACCCCGGAGACATGCTGTACGTTCCGCAGAACAAGCTGTCGAAGATTGCGCGGTTCATCCCGAGTTCGGGCGTGACCGCGTATATGAATCCCGCGTCATTTTGATCGGATCGGAATACAACAGCAGCAGGGAGCCATATGGAAGATCACAGCAACAAATTTGAAGCCGCCGACCACGCCTTTTCACCCAGTTTCCGCGACGTAGTTGCCGTGGCATTCCGCCGCCGCAAGTTGACCTATGGGTTCCTGGGCGCGGCGGTCGCGGTGGCCATCTTATTCGCGCTGGCCTTGCCGAAATATGCCGGCGAAGTGAAGTTCATGGTCACGCGCGATCGCGTGGATCCGACCATTTCTCCGACGCCCGAGCAGAACACCTTCGCGGTGGAAGCTCAGGCCACGGTAACGGAAGAGAACCTGAACTCCGAAGTGGAGATTCTGAACAGCCACGAGATGCTGCGCAATGTCGTGCTGGCCACGCATCTCGGGCATCAGAAGACGCTGATGCACTACGTAACGGGATGGTGGGGATGGTGGCGCAGCGACGACGAAAAGCTCGAGGCCTCAGTCCAGCAGTTGGACAAAGACCTGATCATCGAGACCGTAAAGCGCTCGAACATTATTCAGGTGACGTACAAGAATCGCGACCCCGAAGTAGTGGGCCGCGTGCTGAAGGCGTTGAGCAGTCTTTACCTGCAGAAGCACATGGAAGTGCACCGTCCGTCGGGGCAGTTTGCGTTCTTTGAAGGCGAGACAGAAAACTACCACAAGCGGCTGATGGCGGCGGAAGACAGCCTGTCGAATTTTCCGAAGAAGTATGGGGTAGTTTCGCCGGCGACCGATCGCGACCTGGCGCTGGAAAAGCTGAACGAGTTTCGCGCTTCGTTGCAGGTTGCGGGAGCCGATATTCAAGAGACGCAGAAGCGAATCGAAAAGCTGCAACAGGAAGATCAAGCGATGCCCGAACGGGTGACGACGACGTCACGCAAAGTAGATAACCCGGAGCTGTTCCAGAAGTTGAAAGGCACGCTGCTGGACCTGGAGTTGAAGCGGGTGGACCTGTTAACCAAGTTCCAGCCGGATTATCGCCCGGTGCAGGAAATCGACAAGCAGATTGCCGACGCTAAGACTTCAATTGCGAAAGAGGAAAGCACACCTCTGCGGGATGAAACCACAGATGTGAATCCCACGCACCAGTGGGTCTGGTCGGAGCTGGCGAAAGCCGATGCGGACATGGTAGGGCTACGGGCGCGCGAGTCGGCGTTGCGCGGCGTAGTCGGGAAGTATGAGGCGATGGTCCGCGATTTGGATCAGAAAGCGATTCTGCAAAGCGATCTGACGCGCGAAGCCAAGGCACAAGAGCAGAATTATCTGCTGTATCTGCGCAAGCGCGAGGAAGCGCGCATCACCGATACGTTGGATCAGAGCCGCATCGTAAATATCTCGATGGCAGAGGATCCCAGCGTGCCGGCGCTGCCCAAGCACATGCCAATGACGTTTGCCTTTATCGGGTTGACGCTGACTCTGGCCATGGGTGCGGCCGTGATCTGGACGGTCGAGCACTTCGACTCGACCTTGCGCACTCCCGCTGAGGTGGAAAGTTTCCTGAACATTCCGCTGCTGGCGGCAGTGCCTTACCGCAACGGTTTCCATACCAACGGAAACGGCCACAACTTGCGAACCAACGGAAACGGGCATTTTGTTGGCGTGCACGCGGGAAACGGCAATGGCCATGGTAATGGCACCAGCAACGGCCATAGCAACGGCAACGGAAATGGCAACGGCCATAGCAATGGTAATGGCAACGGCCATGGCGCGACGGTTGACGGAGAGCCGGAAACTTTCACCCGGGTCATCTGACGCGGTAGGCGGGGAATACGAGTCCATTTAAGGAGAGTCATGAGCAGAAATTTCGAACTGCTGCAACGTCTCGAACAGGAGCGCGCCGAAGCGCAAGTGGTAGAAATGGGAGGCCAGCAGAAAGCGGCGCATACGCCAGTTTTCGTGGAGGTGCCGGTAGAGGTCCAGCCGGAATGGACTCTTCCCCAGAATGCCGAGTCGATGGCGTTGGAAACCGATCCGCTGGCCAAGGAGGAGATTTCGAAGCTGGTGCAGCGTCTTTTTCTGCTGCCGAACGGAAGCAGGGCGGTTGCTTTCGCAGGCGTCGAAAAGGGGAATGGCTGCACCTGGCTTACAGCGCGCGCAGCGGATCTGCTCGCGGGTCAGATTGCCGGGACGGTCTGCGTAGTTGATGGAAATTTCCGCTCGCCCGACCTGCATAACTGCTGGCACGTGGAGAATGGCCGAGGGCTCACGGATGCAATGACCGCTGGGGAGCCGATTGTCAGGTTCTGCCGGCGTTTGAATCGCAGCAACTTGTGGCTGCTGAGTGGTGGATCCATGCCCGCGCAGGGACAGTCCTGGATGGGTTCGGAGGTTCTGCGCAGCCGGATGGCGGAACTCCGCGCCAATTTTGATTTCGTTCTGATCGACGCCCCGGCGGTTGCGCAAGGGGGTGACGCAGTGGTGTGGGGACACATGGGCGACGGCGTGGTGCTGGTTATGGGCGCGAACGCTACTCATCGCGAAGCTGCGCACTGGGCCACGACCGAACTGGCTTCGGCCAAAGTCCGCGTGATTGGAGGCGTACTCAACAAGAGGACCTTCCCCATTCCACAAAATGTGTATTCGAAACTGAAGTTCTAAGGCGCAGCGATTCGCTTTTACTGAAAATCGGATCGCTGTGAATTGAATATCGCTCCGAATGGCCCGATGACAGCGGGTTCCTCCCATTCCGAGATCAACGAGTAAATCCCCCTCTGGCCCAGTTCTGCAAAGTCCATTACGAGGTCACTTGTCTTGGCTACCCTACCAAATCAAGCACGCGTCGCTCCCGAAAAAATGCCGCTTGTGGGCTCCCGCCGCAGGCTAGAAATCGCTCGAAAACGTCCGGTCATGCCGGCACAAATGCGAGCATCAGGTTCCGTATGGCTGCATGCAGGGTACATGTTCGTCGACCTAGCGTTGATCGTGGCGAGCGGGTATGCGGTGTACTGGATCCGATTCTTCCATCTTTCGCTTGCTACTTTGAGTGAAGTGCTGGCGGGGCGGGGCCCGTCCGAGCACCAGTATGTAGGACTGATCTTCATCTACGGCACTTTGACTCTGTTGTTCTGCCGTGGGGAAGATTTGTATTGGACGCCGCGCGGACGGACTTCATTGGAGGAATTTTTGGCGGTGGCAAAAGTCGTGGGGCTAGCGACTGTGCTGCTGATGGTGTTCGTGTACCTCTCGGGATTGAAAGTCATTTCACGGGCAGTGGTGTTGAGTTCCGCCAGCGTGAATTTGGTGACGCTGGCATCGTGGCGCTTGTGGAAGCGCCGCGTGGTCGACCGCGAAATTGCAGACGGGCGGCGGGCACGCAATGTGCTGATTGTGGGCGCGGACAAAAGTGGACAGCAGCTCTACCAACTGCTTCGCGAAAATCCACACTTCGGTTACGTAGTGTGCGGCTTTCTGGATCAGAACAATGTGTCTGATCCGCGCGTGCTGGGACGCGTGGACGCACTGGAGCAGGTCGCTCGCGCTAACTTTGTCGATGAGATCATTATTACAGCCCTTTACGATCGCGATCTCGTGCGCGAAGTGGCGCTGAAAGCCCGAGACAATCGCTGGGACGTCAAACTGATGCCCGACGTTTACGATGGGTTTGGTTTGAGTACATCGGTGGATTACCTGGGAGAATATCCCCTGCTGGAGCTCCATCGGGAGCCAATTCCGCAGATGGAGCTGTTTATCAAGCGCGGCATGGATATTCTGGGCAGTGCTTTCGCGTTGTTGCTGCTGTCGCCGGTGCTGGCCGTGTTGGCGATCGCCATCAAGTTGGACTCGCCGGGTCCGGTGCTGTATCGGGCGCATCGCGTGGGAAAGAAAGGGCGGAAGTTTTTGTGCTGCAAATTCCGCTCGATGTCGGTGAACGCGGACGCCGTCAAAGAAGCGCTCCGCGCCCAGAACGAGCGCAGTGGAGCATTTTTTAAGCTTGCGAATGATCCTCGCATCACCCGTGTGGGCAAGTTCCTACGAAAATATAGTTTGGATGAGCTGCCACAGTTCTGGAATGTGCTGGTGGGCGATATGAGTTTGGTGGGGCCGAGACCTCATCCGGTGGACGATTTCGCCCGCTATCGCGTGGACGACCTGCGGCGTTTGGACGTGACACCCGGACTTACTGGCTTGTGGCAAGTTACCGCCCGGCGCGATCCCTCATTCGAGAAGAATGTGGAGCTCGACCTGGAGTACATCGAGAACTGGACGCCGTGGTTGGACATGAAGATCATTCTCAAAACGTTTCCTGTGGTTTTTGCCGGGAATGGACAATGAGTCGAGCGGCGGTGCAGGCGGAAATGGCTTCGCAGGTAGAAAGCAATGTTGCTGCGCGAGGACGCGCAGTGGCCTATGCTGAACGTGTGACCATGGCCTCGACTGCGTTAGTTCCGCCAGCGCGCGGGCTGTGCATTGTAATGCTGGGCCCGGACGGAACCGGGAAAAGTACCATGAGGGCTCACTTGCTGCGGGAGCTTGCTCCCATGTTCCGGCAGACCCGCAGCTATCATTTTCGTCCGCGGGTGATCGGCCGGATTGGACCGGGAAGGCCGATCAAGCAGCCGCACTCGATGAAGGCGCGGGGGAAGTTTGCCTCGGTTCTCTATTTGTTCGCAATTTTCGCCGACTACTGGCTCGGCTATTTACTGCACATACGCGCTCTGCTGGCGAACTCGAGCCTGGTAGTGCTGGACCGGTACTTCCACGATATTCTGATCGATCCGGTGCGCTACCGATACGGCGGGCCGATGTGGCTGGTACGCGCGCTGCAATTTCTGGTTCCTCCGCGCGATGTGCTTTTTCTGGTGCTGGACGCGGACGAGAAAATCATCTTCGCTCGAAAACGCGAGCTTGCCTTTGAAGAGTTGGCGCGGCAGCGTAAAGCGTATGTTGCCTGGGCCAAGGAGCAACCGAATTCTCTTGTGATCCGCACCGATAGCAGCGTTGAACAGAGCGCTGCAGAGGCTTTGCGCGGAATTGTGGATTACATCAACCTTCGACGGACGCGCCAGGGCGCATCAGCTGTTAAGGCCAGCACCTAGTAATGTTTGACATCAGCAGAAATCTTCACGTTCTCTCGGCGCTCACACTGGAAGACTCTCCCAACCGGTCGATTGTGGCGGAGGTGTCGGCACTCGCGCCGAGCGAACGGGCATCGTTTGTAAAGCTGGCGAATGGGCATCACGTGCTGGTCCGCGCGCTTAAGCCGTTAGCGCAGTGGGCTGGTGAGATCGGCTTCGCGGAACTGGCGGAGTGGGCACAGGCTTCGTTGGCGGCGGAGGAAGGCCGAATCCGGAGCGCGGTGCAGACTCTGGCCGATGTCTGCGACGAACTGGAATCTGCGGGCTGTCCCACGACCGTGATGAAGTCCCTGGACCACTGGCCCGACGCGGGACGCGATTTCGATTTGTACACCAGCGCGGATATGGGTGCGGTGAAAGCGGTGCTGTGCGGGAAGTTCCAGGCGAGCGTGCTGCCGCGTAGTTGGGGCGATTGCCTGGCGAATAAGTGCAGCTTCACTCTTCCGGCAATGGACCGCACGATTGAAATGCACAGCCGACGCCTGGGGCAGGCGGGAGAGCACGTAGAGCTGGCGGCGCGCGTGGAGCGTCGACGGATTCTGCGCGAGATCGAGGGTCGTACTTTTCATGTGCCCGCGCCGGAAGAGCAGTTGATGGCGGCGACTTTGCAGAGGATGTACCGGCATCTTTTCTTTCGCATTTGCGAGTTTGCCAATACCGCTCAGTTGATCGATTGCAACTTGATCGATTACCGGGAGCTGAGTGCGGCGGCAAAACATACGGGCGTTTGGCCCGGGGTTGCAACTTTTCTGGTTATTGTTTCTGATTACGTGAGCCGCTATCGGGAAGCAGAGCTACAGCTTCCCGCTGAAGTGCGGGCAGCCGCGGGTTTCGGCGCAGAAAAGTTCGTGGTGCGTGGACAATTCTTACGCGTACCTCTCGTGCCACAGGCGGCGGGGTTGTTCGCCCGTCAGTTTGCGGGAACGGCGCTGCGGGGAAATGTCTCAGCGACATTCCGGTTGAGCTTGCTGCCGCCGCTGGCTTCGGTCGCGGCTCTGGCTTACAAAGTTACCGGAAGCAACCAGGGGATTTGGTGACGGAGCGAATGAAGAAGCAGCAGGAATCCGGGAAATCCGTAACCAGCTCTGCAACGGGATTCAACCGCTTGTTGCCGGCGTGGCTCAAATCGGGCACTCTGGGCCGGAACACGATCTGGATGTTCATGGGACACGGCATGGGCATTCTGATCAAGGCCGGCTACTTCATCATCATCGCGCGCATTCTGGGGCCGGGGCAGTATGGAGCCTTTGCCGGAGTGGTGGCGCTGGTCGCGATTCTTGCACCGTTCGCGACATTTGGTTCCGGCAGTCTGCTGGTGAAAAATGTGTCGCGCGACCGTTCTCTTTTCCGCCAATATTGGGGAAACTGCCTGCTGCTGACTTTTACTTCTGGCTCGCTGCTGGCCCTGCTGGCCTTGGGGCTGTCCAGCATTATTCTGTCTCACCGCGTTCCGTTGATGTTGGTGCTTCTGGTCTCGGTTGCCGACTTGTTGTTCGCCCGCATGGTGGATGTGTCGGTACAAGCGTTCCAGGGGTTTGAGATGGTCGCGCACATGGCCCGGCTTAATGTGGTGGCCGGCACGTTCCGGTTGATCGGCGCCGTGATCGTAGGCATTGCCGTGAGCCATCCGTCTGCGGTGGTATGGGGAATCGTGTACGTGGGCAGCAGTTCGATCGGCGCGATATGGGGACTGATCTGGGTATCACGATTGCTGGGGGCGCCCGCCCTCGCACTGTGGCGCATCGCGCCCGAGTTCGCTGAAGGATGCTACTTTTCAGTGAGCCAATCGGCGCAGTCGATTTACAACGACATCGACAAGACTATGCTCACGCGGATGGGGTCGCTGGATGCCGTCGGCATTTATGCCGCGGCTTACCGCTTGATCGACGCCGGATTCATTCCGATACGCTCGTTGCTATATGCGGCGTATCCGCGATTCTTTCAGCATGGTTCTTCCGGCATTAGCGGCAGCACGCGCTACGCGCGACGATTGCTCCCGCGTTCCGGCGGTTACGGAATACTGGCTTGCGCCGCGCTCATCGTTTTTGCTCCGGTGGTTCCAAAGTTTTTGGGCAAGGAATACTTCACTACGGTGGAAGCGGTGCGGTGGTTGGCGCCGATTATTTTCTTCCGCTCCATTCATTATTTTCTCGCCGATTCACTGACGGGAGCTGGGCATCAGGGAAAGCGCACTGCAATGCAGGCGGGAGTTGCGCTGCTCAACGTGGCGCTGAATTTGTGGCTGATCCCGTTGTACTCCTGGCGAGGAGCGGCGTGGGCGAGCCTGGCGTCGGACGGAACACTCATGGTGGGACTGTTCGTTATCATCGCGCTGTTGTTTCGCAAGGAGACAAAGCGACAGGTTGTGGAAACTGCAAGCAACGTGACGGTCGAAGCTTAAGGAGATCCTGAAACTGTGTCGTTTTCATCGGAAATTTCGTTAAGTTCACGGCCGGAAGTTCGATCCCGGGGTGCGGTGGCGGGAATGTCGCGGAGTCGTGCGAACATCGCCGTATGGTTCGAGTACGGCTTTGCGATGTTTGCGCTTTTCATTCTTACCGATGCCATCTTCCCGTTGCTTCGAAAGGAAGCAGAGGTCGAAGTAGATGCCACCCAGGGAGATCCGACGACCCAGATTATTCTGGGAGCGGTTTACTTGGTTGCCTGCTTGCTGCTGGTTTACCGGCGGCGGTTGAAACTGTTGGTGAAGGATCCGTATCTGCTGGCGGTCGTGGGCTTGTGCGTGATGTCGGCGGCGTGGTCGGTGGACCCCGGGGTTACGCTGCGCCGGAGTATTGCGTTTGTTGGAACCACATTGTTCGGCGTATACCTGGCATCGCGATTCACTTTCAGCGAGCAATTAAAGATCCTGGCAGGAACGTTGGGAATTGCGGCTTTGCTGAGCATTGTGTTTGCGATCGTGGCGCCGCGGTACGGCATTATGGTTGGAGATCACGCTGGAGAGTGGCGCGGGATCTACGATCACAAGAACATTCTAGGTCTCATGATGGTGCTCAGCGCCATGAGTTTCCTGCTGGTCGCAGTCACGAATCGCAAGCGGGCAATGGTGTGGTGGGCGGGATTTGGAATTTCGGTGACGGTACTGTTGTTGTCCCGGTCGATGACATCGATTGTGGTGCTTACGGGACTGATCCTGGCGCTGCCGGTCTTCGGAATGCTGCGCTGGCCAGCGCTGCGATGGCGGAGGTCGTTTATTCCGCCCCTGATGGTGTTTGGGGGAGTGGCCCTGCTGGCATTCGCCGCATATTTGTTCATTGAGCCCAAACTGATTAGTGACATTATGGAGTTGCTCGGCCGAGATAAAACGCTGACCGGGCGCACTGATATTTGGGCGATGGTGTTTTACATGATCTCGCGACGGCCCTGGCTGGGATACGGCTATGGCGCTTTTTGGCTCGACACGGGCAAGGAATCGAATGACATCTGGACAGAGGTTGGGTGGCAGCCGCCACACTCGCATAACGGGTTTTTAGAAGTGTGCCTGGCTATTGGAGTGGTCGGTTTGGTGCTGTTGCTGCTGGGATTCGGGTCGGCGTTTAAGCGGGGAATTCGCTGGATACGAGATGTGGAACTCGCAGAGGCATTCTGGCCGCTGGCCTATCTCTCGTTTCTGTTTTTGTACAACCTGAGCGAGCCCACCTTTCTCAAGCATAACAGCGTGTTCTGGGTGCTGTACGTGACGACAGTCGTTTCGCTGCGGAACTATGAACGTCAGCCGAAAACGCGCCCAGCGGAACGCCCTTTGAAAGTTTATTCGCAGACTACAGGCGCGGGTGATCGCCATTAAACGGATCAGAAGAATCAGCGAAGAGGAAGTGATCGCCATCTTTCTGAGAGGCGAATTCCATTACCCGGAATTTGATCGCGACCGCGAACGGTTTGCAACCGTGGTGAACAATCTTGCCCGCTCCGGCCGGGGCGAGGCTGATGTGAGGAGAAACCTGTTGTTTCGTCGACGCGGCCCTTTGTGGCGCGAACTTCCGAGCGATACCCAGTGGTGGGAGGTGGAAGTGGAGGCGGAAGACGTTCGCAAGATGAATGTTTTTACGCGGCGGCATTGGAAGCGGATGGATCCGAAGGATCATTCAGTGCAGACCTTCGCCGCGGGCTTGCATTCGCCGCGGGTGTCCCGCATTCCGGAAGAGGAAGCCGCTAAGATTTTCTCGCTGCAAGAGCGAATCAGCGAGGGATGCGCGGGCAACGACACTATCTTGCTGGTGGGCACGGACGAGCGACAAACGACGATTCTCGAGGGGAATAAGCGCGTAATCGCTGCATATCTGACAGACCCGGCACTGGTCGCCTCCCGTTTTCGCTTCCTCCTGGGAATGTCGCGCAGCATGTCGAGGTGCATTTTTTACGAGCACACGCCGGCAAACTTCCGGAATTACTTGTGGCATCGCTTGACCTACGCGATCCGGCACCCATGGCGCGGTTTTTCGAGACCGGCCAATTACCTCGAAAACGAGACCTACCGGTAAAGCAGATGAAGTTGCCTCTGAAAATCCTGGCTTGGCCGGCGTTTAACACGCGAGAACAGAATCCGTACGCCTATCTTTTGTACTCGCACATACAGGGAGCCGAGGTCGAAGAATTTTCGATAGGCAAGTTGCTGACTCGCCGGTATGACGTTTGGCATATGCATTGGCCGGAGATGTTCTTGAATGTTGAGAAGACGGCGGCAACCGCGGCGCTGAAGAGTCAGGCGGTGCTCAGCCTGATGGATATCGCGCGCAGCCGCGGAACGAAAATCGTGTGGACGGTTCACAATCTGGCCTCGCACGAGCGGCGCTATCCGCGAATCGAAAAATGGTTTTGGCGAGCTTTTCTGCGACGTTTGGACGGGCTCATCACCCTGAGTGAAAGCGGCCTGCGAAGCGCGCGCGAGCGATTCCCGGAGTTGCGTGACTTGCCCGGAACAGTAGTTCCTCATGGACACTACCGAGGGGAGTATCCAGAGGACAAGCGAAAGGATTGCCGCGAACGGCTTGGCATCCCCGCAAAAGCCAAAGTGGTTTTGTTCTTCGGATGGATTCGTGAGTACAAGAACGTGCCGGGATTGATCGCGGCGTTTCGCGGCCTCAGCGACTCGGAAGCGGCGCTGTGTCTTGCGGGCCGTGAGTTTCAGAAATCTGGCGCGTCAAAATCTGGGGGGTCGGTGCGAGAACTGACAGGCGGCGATGCTCGCATCCATCTGCATTCGCGGCACGTGCCTACGGAAGAGGTGCAGACGTTTTTCGGGGCGGCAGATCTGGTCGCTCTGCCGTATCGCGAGATTCTGAATTCGGGAACTGCACTGTTGGCGCTTTCGTTTAATCGGCCGGTGTTGGTGCCAAACAAGGGTGCGATGGCCGAATTGCAGGCGCTTGTGGGCGGCAATTGGGTACGCACTTATGAAGGAGAGCTCACTACGGAGCAACTTGCGGCAGCTCTGCAGTGGGCTCAACAGGAACATCGAGCCGGAATTGCGCCGCTCGAAAGCCTGGATTGGAATCGCGTCGGCGAACAGACGTTGGCCGCTTATCGAAGTGTTCTGTTTCCTACCGCGGCGCAGCAAGAGAACCTAGCTGACGTGAACCGGGAATCCCGGTCCGCTTCTGCTTCAGCGTTGCACTCATAAACACCATTCCCAAAAAAACTGCATAGATTGTTGGAGGATTGTATGTTGCGGAAGTATTCGTTTCCCGCCGCCGCGTTGCGGCGGGCATGGCAGCTATTGGTATTATCTTTGCTCGCAATAGCGGTGCTTCCGAGCGCGGCTCGGGCAGCCACGCTGACTTCGATCACGGTCGGTCCGAATGTGACTTTGCCCGCGGGATTGAGCCGGCAAGTGACGGCGACGGGCAATTATAGCGATGGCACCATGCAGGATTTGACCACGCAGGTGACTTGGGCTTCGTCCGCGCCCAGTGTGGCGACTATCAGTAACTCGAGTGGATCACAGGGTGTGGCCACGGCTGTGGGCCTCGGAGTCACGACCATCACTGCAACGTTGGGCAGCGTGGTCGGCAGCGACCCATTGCGGGTGAAGACTCTGAGTTCGTTGAGCGTCAGTCCTACGGTTACCTCGATTTGCCCGAACGCGAGCATACAGTTTTACGCCCAGGGAACATTTTCCGATGGGACGGTGCAGTACCTGACGAGTTCGGTCGCGTGGACCTCGTCGAATACCAATGTAGCGACAATTGCCATCAATTATGTGAACCTGTCGGCATCAGCCACTGGCGTTTCAGCCGGAACAGTCACGATTACGGCGCAAGCGGGATCGATCATGTCGAGTGCAACGCTCAACGTGAAAACGCTGAGCTATGTGACGATCAGCCCTACTAATCCCAGCATTTTCCTAGGTGGCACACAGCAGTTTTACGCGACCGCGCATTTCAGTGACGGCACGACCGAGGGTGTAACCAGCGCGGCAACTTGGACATCTTCGAACACAGCTGTCGCCACCCTGGGAAACGCCACGGGATCGTACGGATTGGCACAGTCGTTGTCCGGCGGGACGTCTACGATCCAAGTGACCTTAGCTTCGTCTTCGCAAACCACTACGCTGACAGTGAAGACCCTGACGTCGATCACGGTGAATCCGCCGACGGCGCAGATCGCGGCCGGGCAAACGACGCCCTTTACCGCGACTGGAAACTACAGTGATGGAACGCAGAAGGATCTGACAACATCGGTGCAATGGAGTGCATCGCCCACTTCGGTTGCAACGGAAAGTAATACGACCGGCACCCAGGGAGTAGCGACTGCGGTAGCGCAAGGTACGGCGACGATAACCGCGACCTCGGGTTCGATTGTCGGTTCCGCGTCGTTGACGGTAAATCCGCCCGCGTCGCTGGTATCGATCACGATCAATCCAAACGACCCTACGCTTCCGGTAGGATTGACTCGCCAGATGCAGGCGATTGGCAAGTACAGCGATGGCAGCACACAGGACATCACGACAGCTGTGACCTGGACCTCTTCGGCGACCACGGTAGGAACCATCAGCAACAGTCCCGGCAGTCAAGGCCTGATTTCGGCGATCGCGCTCGGGAATTCGACGATTACAGCGACGCAGGGATCCATCAGCGGCAGCACGACTCTGCGGGTAAAGACGCTGAGCACGCTGGTAGTGAGTCCGAATAATTCGACCATTCCCAACGGCAGCAATCTGCAGCTTTACGCCTTTGGAACTTTCAGCGACGGAAGCACGCAATATTTGACGACCTCGGTGACTTGGACTTCTTCCGTGTCCACCGTCGCAAATGTCAACGCCTTGGGCGTAGCATCGGCGGTCGGTTTGGGGACGACGACGATCATGGGGAAAGCGGGTTCTGTCTCAGGCAGTGTCAACCTTAACGTAAAGACCCTGAGTTCGATCACTGTCTACCCGAACAATGTTTATCCCAACACCTTAATCGTGCCCGTGGGATCTACCCAAAAGCTGACTGCCACGGCCACATACACGGACGGTACGCAATCGAGCGTGACTAGTGCAGTGCAATGGAGCACGTCGGCGGCGAGCGTGGTTACGGTGGGAAGCAGTCTCGGGACCTACGGAGTGACGACCGCGGTTTCGGCGGGAACGGCGACTATTACGGCAACAGTCGGAGCGATCAGCGGTTCCTCGGCTGTCATCGTGAAAATGCCAACCTCGATTGCGATTACCCCTGGCACCTCCGCCATAGGCAACGGCATGCAGCAGCAATTTGCAGCGGTAGCGACGTATAGCGATAGCACGACGGAAGACATATCGAGCTATGTTGTGTGGAGTTCGGACACGCCTCCAGTGGCGACGGTTAATACAGTTGGCTTGGCCACGGCGGGGAGCGTCGCGGGCCAGGCTAATATAGGCGCGCAGATGGGAGCGGTGGCGGGATCCGCGTCGCTCACGGTAAAAATCTTTTCCTCTCTGCAAATCAGCCCGAGCAGCGCGTCTTTGGCTGGCGATGCGCAGCAGGTCTTCACGGCTACTGCTAACTATACTGACGGCTCGCAGGAAGACCTGACAGGGAAGGTAACGTGGAGTTCCTCCAAGCCGAAAGTCGCGAGCGTGAGCAACGGTCCGGCAAATCAGGGCATTGCGACTGGTTTGACGGCGGGGACAACGACGGTTACCGCGACGGCAGCCCAGACCCCGGCTACGGCGTCGGTGACGGTGACCTCGACCGGGCTGGGCAGCGTCAACCACATCATTTTCTTCCTGCAAGAAAACCGGAGCTTCGATACTTACTTTGGGTTGATGGGCCAATATCGCGCCAACAACGGGTATACCGACGCGTTCGACGGGATACCATTAACAGTGAGCATACCGGGCAAGATGGGCGATCACATCACTCCTTTTCACCTCAAGTCGGTGTGCATGGAAAACCTGACGGCGAATTGGGACGCGGTGCACGAAGACGTCGACAATGGGAACATGGATCAGTTCCTGGTGAACGCGCTGGCTTCTTCGTATGATCCGGATGGCACGCGGGCGATCGGATACTATGACTGGCTGGATCTACCCTACTATTACGACTTGGCGTTCCAGTTCGCCACCAGCGATCGCTACTTCTCGCCGGTGCTAGCGCCGACCGTGCCGAACCGCATGTACATGTTCTCCGCCACGTCGCAGGGGAACGTGCTGGATTCGCTGAATCCTCCGCCAGGGGGTTACACCATGCCGACAATCTTTAGCCTGCTGGATGCCGCAGGCATCAGTTGGCGGATGTATTACCAGGACGCAACTCACATCAATTTGAAGTCGTATGCCATCTGGAGCACGGATTCGAGCAAGGTAATGCCGTTGGCGAACTGGTATAACGACGTTACAAATGACAGTACTTTGCCGCAGGTGATCTTCTTCGAACGTGGAGGCGGCAGCGACGAACATCCGGGCGCTAATGTGCAGCAAGGAGCGGCGGTGGCGGTGGGAATCATCAACGCGCTGTTCGCGAGCCCGGCGTGGCAGGATTCAATCTACATTGAGAGCTACGACGAAGGGGGAGGGGCCTACGACCACGTTCCGCCGCAGCCCGCCGTGGCGCCCGACACAATCCAGCCGAATCTCACCACCGGAGATCAGCCTGGAACCTTTGCCAACACGGGATTCCGCGTTCCGCTGATGGTGGTGTCTCCGTGGACAAAGTCGCACTTCGTTTCCCACGTAGTGCGTGATCACACGTCCATTCTGAAGCTGATCGAGACTCGCTTTAACTTGCCGAGCATGACGCTGCGAGACGCCAACGCCGACAACATGACGGAATTCTTCGACTTCTCGTCGCCAACCTGGCTTACGCCGCCCACCATGCCGGTTCAGCCGACCAACGGTCAATGCCTGTGGTCGCAGGAGACTGGACCGTAACCTTGGCGTGTTACGAAAGAGGGTGCGGCGCTCAGAAAAGGGGCGCCGCGTCGGATTCGGGCATGCGAGAATTGTGCCATGCTGCAGTAGGCTCGACTTTTCTTCTTGCCCGGTGAAGCCGTATCTTCATTCCCCGGTGAAGTTGACCTGATATATTCAATGACCAGCACTCCAGTTTTGTCGACAGACTTGCCCGCCCTGAACAACAAGATCACTGCGTGCCGACTCGGTTATCTGTCCGGGGCGCCGCGCGTTTCCACCCGGCCTGATTCGGAGAGCAGCGGTCCGCGCTCTCACATTTTGGGCGTCACGGGAGCTTTCGAAGAGCTTGGTTGGGATGTTCAGTCTTTCATTCTGGGCAACCGGATTTCGCCGAGTCTGTCTCATCGTTCGGAAGGCTTGATGCACCGGAGTTGGGCGCACGCGCTCGCCGCTGATTTCGGTCGGATGACGATGCGCGTGTTAAACGCCCGGTCGGCATGGCGGGAACTGGGCGGGCGGGTGGATTGGGTGTACGAGCGTTTAGGAAGTTTTCAGTCGCTGGGGCGGAAATTTCAGAAGCATGGAGCCGTCTGGATTCTCGAGAGCAACGCCCTGGTATTCCGCGAGGCCTCGGTTGAGCGCCGCAGTTCCGTGCTGACGAGCCTGGCGCGGCGGCTGGAATTCCAGGCTTATCGCGAATGTGACGTGATCGTCGTAATCAGCGAACTGCTGAAGGAATTGATCCGCACGGAAGCTGGGGTTGCGAGGGAGAAAGTCTTGGTCGTTCCCAACGGCGTGAACACCAGCGTATTCGATCCTTCGCGATATACCGCGCGTCGGTTGTTTCCCGGTTTCACAGTTGGTTTTGTGGGCCGGTTGAACGCGTGGCAGGCGCTGGACCTGCTGCTGCACGCCGTCAAGGAATTGCGGACGGAGCAGGGGCTCGACATTAACGTGGCGATTGCTGGCGATGGCGTAATGAAGAATGAATGGTCCAGCCTGGTATCGACGCTGGGCATGCAAAACGCGGTTCAGTTTACCGGACAAATTAAATTTGACGAGATTCCTTCTTATCTGGCGGGTTTCGACGTCGGTTATTCCGGGCAGGTCGAACTGAAAACAGCCGGCATGTACCTTTCGCCGCTGAAGCTGTATGAGTACCTGGCCATGGCGAAACCGGTGGTGGCGGCGGAGTTTGCCGATGCGCGAAAACTCATCCGCAATGGTGAAACGGGTTTTCTGTTTGAGTCCGGCAATAAAGAAGACTTGAAGAGGGCTCTTACCGATGCGTGGTTGTCGCGCCAGAAGCTGCCGGCGATGGGGCGCGTGGCGCGGCAGGAAATTATCGCTCAGCACAGCTGGAAGGCCAGAGTCGAACAGATGATCGTAGACATCCACAGAGTAGTCGGAGAACGCGCATGCGCTCGTTAAAGCGATTCGAGCTTCTCGGCTCGCCGATCGACATCATGGACGTCGACGATCTGGACAACGTCGTCGAGTCGGCAATTGCAAGCGGGCAGAGGAAGATCATCGGGAACCACAATATACACAGTTTGTTCCTGTGCCAACGGAATCCCCACATGCGCGCCTATTACGATGCCGCCCACAATATTCATGTGGATGGGATGGGGGTCGTGTTGCTGGGAAAGCTCGCGAACATTCCACTGGAACGGAAGCATCGCATTACGTATCTCGATTATTTCGCGCACCTGCTGCCTATCGCTGCCCAAAAGGGCTGGCGGGTTTTCTATCTGGGCACGAAGCCGGAAATCGTGGCACGCGGAGTGAGGCGACTGCGCGAGCAATGCAAAGGATTGCAAATCGAGTATGCTCACGGCTTTTTCGACCACCGTCCGGGGAGTGAGGAAGGCAAGCGAATTCTGCAAATCATTGCCAATTATCGTCCACACATTCTCTTGGTCGGGATTGGCATGCCGAAGCAGGAACAGTGGGTGTATGATCACCGCGATCAAATTGAGGCCAACGCGATTTTCAACGCCGGCGGCTATATGGACTACATCGGTGGTGCCGTTCCGACACCGCCCCGCTGGATGGGCCGTATGGGGCTGGAATGGTTTTACCGCCTCATTTCCGAGCCAAAACGATTAGCTTCCCGTTACCTGGTCGAGCCCTGGTTTGTGATTTGGGCGTTGCTGGCTTTCCGGCGCAAACCGGAATCGGCCACCGATCGAGCGTAGCCGTGGGCGATTCGTCACTGCATGCGAAGATCATTGAATTCCTGCCTGCATTGGGCCGCGAGGCAACGATTCTTGCGATTGCCATCGCCCTTCTGATTTTTCTCCAACGCCGCCATCTTCTTCTCTCGCGCTTTTTTTCGGCCAGCGCCGACCCTCTCAATCTTGCCGTTGTCCGCATAGTGGTTTTCTCCGCGCTACTGCTGCAGGAGAGCTATGCGCGCATCCTGCGATTCACTCAGTTGCCCAAAGTGCTGCAGTTGCCGCCGGTCGGGTGGGCGCCTGTTCTAAAGGTGCTTCTCGTAAACGAACACGTGGTGGCAGTTCTCTACTGGGTGTTTGCAGCGGCGTGCATCGCAGCGATTCTCGGAATCTTCACGCGCTTCAGTTGTTTGCTGGCGGCAATGCTCGCGATCTACGTGTTGGGAGTTCCTCAGTTTTATGGGAAGGTAAACCACTATCACCACCTGGTTTGGTTCGCGCTGATTCTGGGCTTCAGCCGGTGCGGCGACGCGCTCTCGATCGATTCTCTTTTTGCAGCCGTTAAGCGAGCCGACGAAGGCGAGATCGAAGCTCCTGTCGCCTCTGGTGCTTATGGGCTGCCATTACGGTTCATGATGGCGGCGCTGGCCTTGGTTTATTTTTTTCCAGGAACCTGGAAGCTGGCGCGGGGAGGCTGGGGTTGGATTTTCGGCGACAATCTGCGGATTCAGATGTACCAGAAATGGGCGGAATTCGGAGCGTGGACACCGTGGCTGCGAATGGACCACTTTCCCCGCATCATGACGTTGTTGGCATTGTCAGCGGTGACTTTCGAAATCAGTTTTGGCCTATTGATCCTGTGGCCCCGACTTCGTCCTCTGGCGGCTCTTGCCGGACTTGCCTTTCACAATGGCATCGGGATGATGATGCGCATTCCTTTCCTCTCTCTGCAGTTTATGTATGTGATCTTCGTCGACTGGAAAGGATTGTTTGTCGCGATTGGCAAGAGGATGTTTCCCGGCGTTTTGCCGGTGATTTATGACGATTCCTGCAAATTGTGCCGGCGCACAGTCGCGATTCTGCAGTCGTTGAATTGGGGAAACCGGGTGCAGTTCGTCGGAAGTTCGGATCGTGCTTCTCTGATCGCGCTGGGCACGGAAGATGTTTGCCGGCAAGCCGCGCTGCCGCTGTTCACAGCGCTCGCTCCCGAGGGTCGAGTCTACGGATACAGTGCGTACGTACGGTTGATTCCGCGTCTTCCGTTGCTTTCCTTGTTCACGCCGATTCTCTTGTTGGCTCCCATCCAGGCCTTGGGTGAACGGATATACACGCGAGTTGCCGAGAGCCGGACCTGCTCGCTGGTTCCGATGAAAGTGGCGGCTCCGTCGCGGCAGACGACTGCGCCTTCGACGGCGCTGTGGTGCGCGGGGTTTTCATTGCTTGCAGTGAATATTCTTTGCGGCGCGTTTCATGTCGTTCGCTCCTGGCCGTTTGCCTGCTATCCGACGTTTGACCGAATCCAGAAGGCAGAGCTACACCGGCTGATCGCCAGCGTAGATATGAAGAACGGAACACATCAGGAGTACGAACTGAGCCACGACCCGGTGATGGCGAAAATGTTTTCCGCAGAACGCTGGCAGGGACTCACTTACCGGGTGGAGGAGACTCCGCTCGGAGTTGTTTCCGCGAGCCAGCTTCACGCGCTGTGGGAGGTGTGGAGGGAGTATCATTCGATTCCGGACGAGGCGCGCTCGGTCAGCTTTTATGAAGAGACTGTACCGGTGGATTTCGACGGTCATCTCAGTGCGCAGCGTAGCTTGGGGACCGGAGTACCGTACCGGCGGCTGATGTGTGGAGAGCCGTTGTGAAGACTGTCTAAAATATCGCGAAAGGGAGATTGATGAAACGACGCAGGTTTCTCCAAGGGCTCGGAGTTTCGGTGGGACTAGGCGGCCTGACAGCGATGGCCAATGGAATCGAAACATCGCGAAAGTTGGCGAGGAATATGTTGTTCGCGATTCCACCGGCCAGTCAGGGCACAACTTTGAAAGCGGCCGCAGCGGGCAAGGGATTGCTCTATGGAGCCGCGACTTCCAGGAAAATCTTGCAGTCTGATCCTGATTTTGCAAGCGCATTTGTGCAGCAGTGCGGCATTATGACGCCGGAAGGCGAGATGAAGTGGAAGGCGCTTCGTCCGGGGATTGATAAGTTCAGGTTTGACGATGCTGATTGGCTGGTGAACTGGGCGCACCAGAACGGAATTCTGTTTCGCGGCCACACTCTGGTGTGGGGCATCAATCTTCCCGACTGGGTTGAAAAACAGGTGAACCACGGCAATGCCGAAAAGGTCATGGTCGACCACATCCGCACTGTAGTCGGACATTACCAGGGCAAGCTGCACTCCTGGGATGTGGTGAACGAGATTATTCAGCCGAAGGACGGACGCTCAGACGGATTAGCCAAAAGTGTTTGGCTCGACAATATCGGTCCTGATTATGTGGCCAAAGCTTTCCGGGCTGCAAAGGCTGCCGACCCCGAACCCCTTCTGGTTTGGAACGAGCGAATGCTGGAATACGATCTTCCCTACAGCGAGGACCAGAGAAACGCCACACTGGGATTGCTGAAAAAATTGAAGTCGTCTGGAGTGCCGATCGATGCGTTGGGGATCCAGTCTCACCTTCGGGACGAGATGCAGTCTAAATTCAACGCGCGCAAGTTCCAGGATTTTCTACATCAAGTAGCAGGACTGGATCTCAAAATATTGATCACAGAACTGGATGTGCGCGAGGCCCGCACTTCGCTCCAAACGCGGGACAACGACCTGGCAAAAATCTACGAGACGTACTTGAACGCGGTGCTGGAAGAAAAGGCGGTAATCTCAGTGCAGACGTGGGGATTATCGGACAAGTACACCTGGCTTGCGAAGGAAGCGCCGCGTCCGGATAACCAGCCGGTGGCGCCGATGCCGCTGGATGCTTCGTTTGGCGGGAAGCCGGTGTTTGACGCGATGGTTCGCGCATTTCAGCACGCGCCCAGCCGTTAGGTTCGCAAACCGATCGGACCGGAAAAAAATTGGGGAAGCGGGTTGAAGTCCGCTTCCCCAATTTTTGGCGCTGTTCCGGATCGCCGTTAGTGAACGTTGATGGTTTCGGTGATCCAATACTTTCTGCCGGCAGTGTCAGTCACTTCGACCGATAGCTTGTGAGAGCCTGCCGGCAAGGTGATGTATTGGTTAAATGTAGAAGAGCCGTTTACCTGGCTCACTTTCGACCAATTGATGTAGGCAGCGATGTTGGCGATGGTGCTGTTATCGTTGGCGATTCCGACCACATGGACAGGCGAAGTCAGAGTCGCGTTATTAGCCGGTACGCAGAGCGTGAGTGAATTCGCAGCCGTGTTGAGAGTGCAATACGGTTTGTAAACGGGAACCGTGTGCGTCAGTTTCACAGTGGCACCGTCGGTATCTTTCAACGTGAGTGTGACTACGTAATTGCCGGCGGTTTGATACGTGTGAGTAGCAGTTTCCGCCGTAGTCGTGGTGCCGTCGCCGAAATCAATCGTCCGAGAAGAGATCGTGCCGGTCAGGGCATAGGAAGCGGATGAGTCGGCAATGACGGTGAACGGCGCGTAGCCTTTAGGCGTCGAAAAGTCAACGGTATTGGTTCCCGCTGACTGCACGGAGAGCACGGCCTGAGGAGGAATATTGCCGGAAGCCGGCGTTTCGAACAGGATCGGATCGGGGCCGATGGTGACGGGTCCAGTAATGGTCGCAGCCGTTCCGTACATGTTGCGGTGGGTGGTAAATTCAGTGCCCGGCGTGTAACTCATCGACGTATTCGGATTCCAGACAACGAGCCCCTGGTAGTTTGAACGGGATAGAGTGCAGGTGTAGGTACCGTTCGAGGCTTGGGTGCAGGGAGAAAGCGTGGCGCCAGACATCCAATTATTCACCTGAGCGTAAGCTTTTCCAACGGAGTTGACGCCGGTAGCCGCTGACCACATGGTTCCCCAGTTTCCCGTAGCGTCCCAGGCTTCCCAGTAGAATCGGGCGACGCCTTTCGAGCGCTCGAGCAGGTAACGGCGGACCAGGTAGGCAGCATCCTGATCTTCGGTGGCAAGCGGGTGAGAGCCCCAAGAACCTTCGGTATCCCACAGTGGTTTCGAAGTGATACCAGCGTTCGTCAAAACGCCCTGATAGTGGTCCATATAGGCGTTGATCCACTCAGCCACGCTTCCCGGATAACCGTGGAATGCGTAAACGTCGACGTAAGAATTACCGCCGGCGGAGATGAAGTTCGCGAGCCAAGTGGGGCCGTCAGAAGTGCCGGCCACCTGGCAAACGCCGTTGTAGCAATAACCGGAGGGGGACGGGCTGATTACGATGGCGCTAGGATCAATCGATTTGATGATGGAATAAGCATGCTGGGCCATGGTGGCCAACTCTTGGGGAGTGCCGGTCCAATAGGCTTGAATGTTGGGCTCGTTCCAGATTTCCCAATACTTGATTCTTCCTGCCGCGTGAGTAACAACGGCCGTCACAAAGTTGTCCCACAGCGTGAGGCTGGTGGGCGGAGCGCAGGACCCCATTGCACCCGAAGTCAAGGCGCGGTGGCAGTTCGTATTGTTGGGTTCGGTCGATGCCCATTGGGGCACCCCGCCAAATGTATAAATTAAGTCGATGTTATGGGTGTGAGCTTGATTGAGCCACCAATCTAAATTGCTCCAGCTCCACGTGGTCGGGGTGGGCTGCAAATAGCGCCACTCGGTGTAGGTATCCCATAGGCGAGCGCTGGTGAAAGGAGCCGAAGGCCACGGCTCTGACCACGTGGTCGGCCCGTAAATGTAGTTGTTCATTCCGAAGAACGAAGACGGCACTGTCGATGCGTTCGACGAGGTGGTCGAGGAATCTGCCTGTGGCGCGGGA
The DNA here is from genome assembly GCA_963708335.1 of uncultured Acidobacteriaceae bacterium. Classification (GTDB taxonomy): domain Bacteria; phylum Acidobacteriota; class Terriglobia; order Terriglobales; family Acidobacteriaceae; genus Sulfotelmatobacter. The sequence continues at coordinate 3,485,534 of OY970205.1, forward strand.
ACCGGGGTCGCTGGCGCCGCCAATAGAGCGGGCGAGGGCAAGAATAAAATCAAAAGTAAAAATAACAAGATCGCTATGGCTTTCAACGGATACCTCCTATGGGGGCTGAAGGCGCGATTCACAGTCCCAAATCTACTCGCGGGATGAGAAAGCTCCCAGAGCACAGAAGTTCATATAAATTGTCGAAAAGGACGTTGTACCTTGTCGGGAAATGAGACGACCGCTTACAGATCTTCGTTCTAACCCCACATTGGGCTTGGGTCCCGGGCTGATTGCGCGAGAAGCGCCAGTCAGCGGTCATTTACATTTTCACGAAGCTACTACGTTTTCCCGAGTCCGCCGGTTTGCCCGGAAGTGACATGCCTAGGGATCGAGGTACAGAGATCGAAACGAACTCTGAAATCACTGTTGAAGGTTTGCGGCGGAATGGCTTAATCTTAACCTGACAAGGCGAAAAACGGGTAGTGGAAAGCTCCATTATCCCGCCTTTTTTTGCATATTTAGGGGAAATTTGACGCTTGACTTCTCCTCGTTTGCCAGTGAGAATACGAACTGAAATTTCTCCCCCTCCTGCTGAATAAGCGGGTTACCCCCCGGAAAAGTCCGTAAAAAAGTATAGATATCGTCGGCCGTCCCTTACCCACCAGGAGGAGCTTCGCTTGATGTCTGTTCGGCGCTTACCGTTGGTAGTTGGCTTCCTGTTTCTAAGTTTACTTTTATCGGCCACGAACCCTCCGCCGACGCTTTCCTCTATTTCTCCAGTTGTCGGTTCAACGAACGGCGGAACCGCGGTTACTCTTTCCGGCTCGAACTTCCTGACGGGAGCGACGCTAACGTTTGGGGGCATATCGGCCACCAACTTAGTAGTAACCGCCAGTAACACGATTACCGCGGTGACCCCGGCAAACCCGGCTGGGCCAGTCAATGTCACGGTGACGAACCCCGATGGGCAGAGTTCCACACTGACCGTTGTGCAGACGCCATTGACGAACCCCGGCTTTGAGTCGGGCGGGAGCGGATGGATCTGGAATAGCAGTGGGGCTGCCACGATTGTTACCAACAGCGTGCAGGCCCACAGCGGCAACAACTTCCTGCAACTCACATCTCAGCCTACGAACCTGCCGAGCTACGGCGCGATCCTTGGCACCGGGAGTTCGTGGAGTTCGCAGTTCCTGGCGGTAAATCCGGGCGACAAAATTACCTTCGGCGGATGGGTCGCCCGTGTTTCTGGGGACGGCTTTGCCCGCTGGACGATTGCCGTCGCGGACTCCAACCTGGCAAATTCCACCTACATTTCAACCGCGAACGTTACAGCCAACACTTGGACGTTTGTACAGGCCAGCTACACCATTCCTGCGGGGAAGGCGTTTGTCCGCTTTTATGCGGAGGTCTACAACAATACGATCCCGGCACAGTCGAATTTTGACGACGCCATTTTGCAGAGGCAGGTCGCGGGGGGAGGATTTACCTATCTCGCTCCTCCGACACTTACATCGATTTCGCCGACTAGCGGCGGTGCGATTGGCGGAACACCGGTGACGCTGACCGGCAGCAACTTTGTAAATGGCGCGAGTGTGAAGATTGGAGGCGCCGCGGCCAGCAACGTGACGGTGGTAAACAGCACCACGATTACCGCCACTACTCCAGCAAATTCGCCGGGGACAGCGAACGTAACGGTAACAAATCCGGACGGAGACTCAGCCTCACTCGTGGGAGTTGTAACGCCGCTCACCAACGCTGGGTTCGAACTGGGCGCCCCAGGCTGGGCTTGGAATGGCAACAGCGGTACTTACGCCATCGTAACGAATAGCAGTCAGGCACACAGCGGCAGCAACTTCCTGCAACTGACCTCACAGCCCGGAAACCATCCGAGCTGCAACGGCATTCTGAGCGGCACTTCGCAATACTTGCCGGTGAATCCGGGCGACGTTATTACCTATGGCGGATGGGTGGCTAGACTCTCGGGCGACGGCCAGGCCCACTGGGCCCTGCAGGTGCTCGATTCCAACAAGGCGAATGCGATTTACGTTTCCACGCCCAACGCCACCTCCAGCACATGGACCTTGTTCCAGCAGACCTATACCGTGCCGTCGGGCCGGGCGTATGTTCGGTTTTACGCCGAGGTGTATGGCAACACCACGACCGCGCAAGTGAACTTCGACGACGCAATCTTGCAGCAGCAGGTGGCGAACGCGGGGTTTATTTATGATCCGCCACCAACCGTTACGTCGATTGCGCCGAATTCTGGTGCGCCGGCGGGTGGCACCGCGGTCACTATCACCGGGACGAATTTCTTCGCTGGTGCGGGGGTCACCATTGGAGGTGTGGCGGCCACGAATGTGAGCGTGGCGAACAGCACCACGATCACCGCGACTACGGCCGCTCACTCCGCGGGGACCGTAAACGTGGTTGTAACCAATCCGGATGGCGATACCGGGACTTTGTCCGCCGGGTATACCTACGTGCTTTATCCGCCGCCGAGTCTCACCGGAGTGTCGCCGGCCAGCGGTTCTACAAACGGCGGAACGGCCGTGACTTTGACGGGCTCCAATTTCGTGACGGGAGCGATGGTAAAGTTTGGCAGCGCTGCCGCCATTAGCGTTGTGGTGGTCAATAGCGGAAGCATTACGGCTTACACGCCAGCCGGAGCAGCGGGTGCGGCCACGGTGACAGTGACCAATCCCGACGGACAGAGCAGCTCTCTGAGCAGCGCCTTCACATACGCATTGCCGCCTGCGCTTACCTCAATCTCACCGGTAATCGGTCCGGTAGGCGGCGGAACGTCGGTCACGCTTACGGGAGCCAACTTTAAGAGTGGAGCAACGGTGACGTTTGGCGGCGTGGCCGGCACCAACGTCGTCGTCGTGAGCGGCACCGTGATTACCGTGACCGCACCCAGTAATGCGCTCGGAGCGGCGATGGTGGTGGTGACGAATCCGGATGGGCAAACATCGGCGCTTCAGCCTGTCGGCAATCCTGGGTTCGAAATGGGCAATGCCGGATGGAGTTTCAGCGGTTCAGGGTCGGAGAGCATAATCACCAGCTCGACGCAGGCCCATAGCGGCAGGAATTTTGTGCAACTCAAATCGAACACCGGCAATCATCCAAGCCTTAGCGCCGTTTTCACCGGAGTTAATTCCTCGTATTTGCCAGTGAATCCCGGAGACGTGATTACATTCGGCGGCTGGGTTTCGCGAGTGGGCGGAGACGGCTCGGCGCGATGGTCGTTGCAGGTAAGTGACTTGAACCAGCAGAATCCAGTCTACGTCAGCACGCCGAACGTCACTGCCAATACATGGACTTTCAACCAGCAGACGTTCGTGATTCCGAGTAACGGGCGGTACATTCGTTTCTTCGCCGAGATCTACAACAACTCGGTGACGGCGACGGCGTACTTTGACGACGCCCTGTTCTTGCGTACGACGCCGGGCCAGGTTTTCACCTACATCACGAATCCGACGCTGGGCTGGATTGGGCCGAACTCCGGGCCAGCGAACAGCACCACATCCGTTTACATTTCGGGAGCGAACTTTGTTCCAGGGGCTACGGTCTCGTTCGGTGGGACGCAAGCCACCAACGTTACCGTTGTGGATAGCGCGACGATTACCGCAACCAGTCCTGCCGGCGCCGCGGGCACGGTGGCTGTCACTGTCACGAATCCTTATAGTCTGACGAGCGCTTCCTCGCTTCCGTACAAATTCAACCCGCCGCTATTCATCAACGCGGTCTCGCCGGTGACGGGTCCGCCGGCTGGAGGCACCAATATCACAATTTCAGGAGGAAACTTCCTGCCCGGAGCGAAGCTGACACTGGGCGGTATTCCGGCGCAGAGCGTTGCGACCACTCCGAGTTCCATCAGCGGGGTGGCGCCTGCCGAAGCTGCAGGGGTAGTCGATATTGTCGTCACCAATCCTGACGGGCAGTTGGCGACGGCGTCCGGAGCTTACAGCTATAGCCAGCCAGCGCCTTCGATCGCGGCGATCACTCCGGCTACTGGTTCAACGAATGGCGGAACGCTGGTAGTAATCAGCGGCGCGAATTTCCTGGCCTCCCCAAGTGTCACGTTCGGCACTACGGCCGGCACGGTGGTGTCCGCGAGTTCGAGCGCAATCTATTTGACCACTCCGACGATGTCGAGTGCGGGAGCAGTGAATGTGACGGTGGTGAACTCCGACACGCAGTCGGGCAGTGTAGCGGGAGGATTCACCTATGTCTCGCCGACGCCGGCGCCGACGATCACTTCGCTGAGTTCGCCGTCCGGTTCAACCGCAGGCGGTGCGAGCATCGTTATTAATGGGACGAACTTCGTATCGGGCGCGACAGTTACTTTCGGCGGTGTATCGGCTACCAATATCTCCGTCGCGAACACCACCACGATCAATGCCAGCACCCCACCGCACGCTCCAGGAACAGTGAACGTCACAGTCACCAATCCGGACGGGCAATCGGCAACCTTATATGGAGTGATTCCTCTGCTGCCCAATGCCGACTTTGAAGCGGGATCCACAGACTGGGTATTTGCGGGAACCGGCAGCGCAACCGTGTTGAACGATCCCACCAGCGCTGAAACTGGAAATAAATATGCGTTACTCACGGGGGCCGGCACCTTCGCGGCGTACTATGCGACTGATTCGTCGGGCACGAACCAGTTCTTCCCAGTCGTACCGGGAGACGTGATCTCATTCGGTGGCAGCGCCTACCGGCTTGCCGGCGATGGCCAGGCTAATTACACGTTGTCCTTCTACGACGCGAACAAGAACAGCCTGGGCAGCCTGCATACGACGCCGAATAACGCGGCGACGCCAATCTGGGCGCATATGCTGGGAAGTTATACCGTTCCGTCAAACGCTGCATACGTGAAACTCAGCGCGCAAATCTACAGCAACACGGTGTCGTCACAAGTGCGGCTTGATCAGGCCATCCTCACGCGCACGCCTGCCGGAGGCAGCTACGCCTATGTCGGCTTGAATTTGCCGGGAGCCTTCACTTACCACTACGACAACCTGCGAACCGGTCAGAATGTCACAGAGACGACGCTGACTCCAGCCAATGTGAACGTTCAGACCTTCGGCAAGAAATTTTCCTATCCGGTGGATGGCTGGATGCACGCGTCGCCGCTGTATGTGGCGAATGTGATGATCAACGGCACACTGCACAATGTTGTTTACGCGGCGACCGAGCACGACAGCGTCTATGCCTTCGACGCTGACGGGAATCAGACAACTCCGTTGTGGCAGGTCAGCTTCATCAATCCCGCGGCTGGAATCACGACGATTCCGCCAGGAGATCTGGCTTACCAGTATACGCAGCCGGAATACGGCATTATGGCGACGCCCGTGATTGATCCGGTTGCGGGTACGATCTACCTGCTTGCTAGAACCAAAGAAAATGGCAGCTACGTCCAAAGGCTGCACGCGCTCGACATTACGAGCGGAGTGGAACGCGCTCACAGCCCAGTCACCGTGCAGGCCTCCGTGCCCGGAACCGGAGCGGGTAGCACCGGTGGCCAAGTCCCTTACAGTTCGCTTTACCAGAACGTTCGTCCAGCCCTGGCGTTGGTGAATGGAACGGTTTACTTCGCATCTGGGTCCATCGAAGACAATGGTCCCTATCACGGATGGGTTTTCGGATACGACGCGACATCGCTAAACATGGTAGGTGTCTACAACGACACACCAAACGGTTCGCAGGGTGGAATTTGGCACTCCGGTGGCGGCATTGCCGCGGACGCCTCAGGGAACCTGTTCGTGCAGACGGGCAACGGGACCTTCGACGGTAATCTGGGAGGCATCGATCTCGGCGACAGCATTATCAAACTGCAGCTGAGTTCCGCGGGATTGAATCCCGTGGATTACTTCACCCCATGGAACCAGCAAATTTTGGATACGCAGGACTTGGATATTGCTGCTGGGTCCGCATTGCTGCTGCCTGATCAGCCCGGAGCTCATGTCCACGAAATGATCGGCGGCGGGAAGACCGGAACCCTTTACCTGCTGGATCGCGACGCCATGGGGGGGTACAACCCCGTCAGCGATTCCCAGATTGTTCAGGAACTTCCCAACGCCTTAACCCAAACGACAGACACTGTTGATGCCGGGCTGTGGAGCACACCGACGTACTGGAACAATCTTATCTTTATTGCAGGCCGCGCGGATGTGCTCAAAGTTTGGGGCTTGCAGAATGGCCTTCTGGTCGGTCCTCTTTATATGAACCAGACCACCTACCTTTATTCCGGTTCGGTAATGTCGTCCAACGGAGCGTATAACCCGATTCTGTGGGTAGTACAGAGCGGCGGCCGCAACCTGCTGCAGGCCTTGAATCCGTATAATCCGATACAAGAGTATTACGACACCGATCAGGCGTCGGGAGCGCGAGACCTGCCAGGAGGAATTACGAAGTTTGTGGTTCCTCTCGTCATCAATGGCAAAGTATATGTTGCTACGCAGACGGAGTTGGACGTGTACGGGCTGCTGTAGGAGTCGCATTTTTGCCTGCTCGTTAAGAAAACACCTATCTAGAGCTTCTGAAGGCTCTTCTCAGCGAACTCGACAGTTCTCTGCGATCTCTGCGGTCAAAAGTTTTTACCGCAGAGTACGCAGAGAAGGCGCAGAGAACGCCAAGGAAGGCGTCTGCGAAGTTTTTATCTCTGCGATCTCTATTGTTGTGCTGTAATGCACAAGGCGGAAATCTGCGGAGAGCCGGGCTCCGTTCTCATCGGCTCTCCGCGATTTCGTGCGTCAATTCTTAATCGTCAGCGCTGGCTTGCCGGCGGCACGATTTGGTTCATGCGCAGGTACTCGACCATCTGGCCGTAATGATCGAAGCAGTGTCCGATGATCAGAGTGGTCATGCTCAGGCGGGTAGCGGTTCCTTCCCCAAAGGGACTCTTGATCGGAGTCACCACGTTCTTCGCATCAATGCTGGCTGCGGCTTTTTGTGCGTAATCAAACGAACTAGTCAGATACTTGAGAATTTGCGCCTTGGTCTTTACCGAGGCAGGTCCGCTCTCGTTCTCTCCAATCTCTTCGGGAGGTTTTTCGCCGAGAATAGACGACGCGAAAAGGAAGTTGGTAGCGGCTACATGTTTGAGTTGTTCGCCGAACGTACGTACTCCCTTAAAGTCGCCATTGTTTGGAGCGAAGCCATACTTGTCCTCCGGCATCACATCGGCAAGCGGAAGATAGAGGTGCTGAATCCGCATCATGGATGTTGTCAACACCTTACCGATCGTGACTTCGGTCTGAACCGGCTTCGATTCCTGGGCCAAACTGAAAGACACTGCGATAAGGATGAAAAATGGAATCAACAACTGGTCAATCTTTGATTGTCTAATCTTCAATTGTCCGATCCTTAACTGTCCAATCTTTCTCATGGATTGTCCTCGATAGAAAATGAAGTGCCGTGCCTAGACACGAACGTTAGCGGATGATCAAGCCGTACGCAAGCGAGAAGCAGGGGAGGCTGCGAGTGAAAAAAGGGCCCGCTGGTGAGCAGGCCCCCGAGTGCATTGCCATTTTTCTCGTTTAGAAGTGGATGCGGCCGATCACCGTTCCCCAACTGTTGGTATTGGGAACAGTCTCGTTGTCGATCCAGAACTGTCCGGATGTCGCAGGGTCTGAGCTAGCTTGGGAATAGTCGCCCCAACGCTGCTCCCCGAAGTTACTGTCGTAGTTGCCGCTCAGGCACGCCGGGCTGGTGTACAACACTGTGCCCGGACCACCAACAGCGGGATCTGACGATAGTCTCCCCGTAAAGCGTATTTGCGGATTTATTCCGTTAGGCGCGTCCACAGAAGTCCAATTCAACACCATTCTGTTGCCACCGTCGGCGGCAATCGATGCGTTGAAATCCTGCGAGGTTCCAGATGCATAGAAATAGTTGGTGTCTGCCGCTGCCACTGTAGGGGTAAACGACAGTAAACCTCTGATGATGTAGTACTTGGGTATTGCGTATGCACCAATGCCAACGGTGTGAGTCTGATAATACGCGTCACCGTTTTGGATTCCCATATTCACGAAACGGGTATCACTCGTATCCACGAGGTCGGTGGAGGCTGTGCAGGTTGGTTGCGGTGCTCCCGGCGGTACCGAATAGGCGGCAACCGTGACGTTGTAGGGCCCATAGAGATGCGAATCAGGCGGGCTGGCAGGGTATCCGAAGGCGAACATAGCGATATTGCCAGACGCATTATTGGACGCAAGCCAGGCGTAACCGTTCCCGTCGATTAACTCGCGGGCAGGCGTTACCGTGCCCCCATAGTTAGGTTCGAATACGGGAATAGAAAACCCACGTCCGTTGAAGAGGGTGGCCTTTGAAAGCGCATACACCGCGTTGAATGCAAAAGTGGAGGGGCCGAAGACGTTGGCGGAGAAGATGACCGCGTCCTGCGAGTCACCGACCATCGGAAAATCGTAGAACCCACCTGAGGGGATGAATTGCCCCACGTTGAAGAGGTAAACGTGCCAGCCGCCCATCGGGTTCCCATTGACAGTACATGCGATGCCATAAATCTGAATCGTTGCGGATTCAGGAAATGCCGCCGAAGTCACGCAATAACGGCTCCACACCGAGTCGTAGACCACGCGTGGATCAAAGAAGGGCTGGGTGGAATAGCCGAAGAAGGCATTCAAAGAGATGAGCCTCAATTGAGTGCCGCTATTGCTGTAGACCGCGAACATGCTGTTGTGCACGGCGACGATGTCGTTATAGGCGCCAGAGGTGGCCGCGACATCAGGCGGGAACCAGCAGGTGCCCGATCCCTGACACTGACTTGGTCCAGCAAAAAGGCTGCCGGTAACGGGCGGAGACAGTGCACCTTGACTGGCGAGTGGCTTGCTGCCCGACGCCGCACGCGCTTGTTGCTTGAGGGCGCGATATGAATTGATATCCATGGTTGGACGGAAGGGAGCGACTCTGGGAGTCGGCGCGACACTGGTTGCCTCAAACGCATCCATCATTTGCGGAGTGCGCAAAGTGGACGTTGCCTGAGCATATGTGGTTGGCTGGATTCTCTTGCTTGCGTCCTGCGCAGTGGCGAGTGTAACCAGCCCCAACGCAAACGCGACCACAACAACTGTAAACAACAATCTGCCTCTCATCGATTTCCTCCTGGAAGGTTTGTATATTTCCGCAGGGCCCCAATAGTAGTGTTGCGAAGTTGAAATGCGTTTCATGTGCGGTGCGTGCGGCCACGCGAGGCGGGTTTGGCCAGCCGCTTTCATGACGGCCAGGCGAATGCCCCCTTCGTGGCAGTCCCCAGTTACGTACAGCGATCTGGTGCTCGCTGCGTACGATCAGTACTCCTGGCTCCAAGCCGGAGTTGCTACAGACAACTCCGCTCTCTGAGGCCACTTGACGTCTGAACGATGAAGACTAGCGCCGACGCATAAGTGAGCCGTTGAAGAGTCTCTTGGTTTTACCCGGGGTATAGCCGGCCGGTTGGGGGGCTAAGGGTGTTTCTCCGGCTGGCCTACTGAAGATTACTCCGAGTTTTGTTGCTGTCAAGAAAAAAACGCTGTGGAAAGCCGCAAAGCCGCAAGGTGCGCGGAGTTTGCAAGATTTTGCAAACTGGCGCCGAATCGTTCGAGGGAGCCTGAAGGGAAGGGGTGTTTATCGTTATCGCTAAACGAAAATCGATGCCCATCCCAAGTTCGTGAGGATCTCGCTCAGTAAACTCAAGCTGCCGCCGCAAGCCGGAGGTCAAGTGGAATGGGCGCTCTTCGCGTGGCACTTCTTACGCTTACTGCAGGCTCGTATCGACCGCAAGAGATTGCCTGTGCGTTTGGTATCCTCCAAAAGGCACGCTTATGACGGGATGTGAGCAGTTTGCCGACGACCTGTGGGTCGTGGAAGGGCCGAACGTCCGCGACATGGGTTTCATGTTTACGACCCGCATGGCCGTCGCGAAGCTCTCGGATGGTTCGGTCTGGGTAAATTCTCCGGTCTCGGTGTCATTTGACATGCTCAAACGGATCACGGAACTGGGGCCTGTGAGATACCTCATCGCGGCGACGCCAAGGCATGTCTGGAGGCTGGAGGCATGGCACACGCTGTTCCCCGACGCACAACTATGGGCATCACGTGTCACTCCGTTTACGCTAAAGAAAGGGAGCTTGTCCTTCGCCGGTATCTTGGGAGATGAACCGCCTCAAGCCTGGAAGAACGATTTCGACCAGCTTGCCTTCAAGGGCAATCCCTTCATCGAAGAAGTGTTCTTCTTTCACAGACGGTCGCGCACCGTCATTCTCGATGATCTGATCCAGATTCATCCACTGGTCAAAGGCAAGCCCTTTCGCAACGCCGTGTTCAAACTTGCGGGTGTGGTGTCTCCGCATGGAGGTGTTGGGCTCGATATCAGGCTCTCCTTCATTCATCGGAACCTTGCGCGGCAATCACTTAAGAAGCTGCTTTCCTGGGATTTCGACAAGCTGATCATCGCTCACGGAATGTGCATTGAGGTAAACGCGAAGGCTTTCGTAGAGCGAGCATTTCAATGGCTGATGTAGGCAACAGCAGGACAAAACCGTCCAGAACGCTTGTGTTCGCTCCTTGCGCGTTCAACCTGGCAGAGACGAGCCGAATGCTGGAGATCGCCTTGGGAATCGCACGCAACCCAGAGGCCAGCAAGATATTTCAAATCCACTTCATCTCGGATGGGGGCGACTTTGAGCCGCTAATCGAGAAACACGGCTTTGCTCTGACTCGGATGCGGCCACGACTGACGCCCGAGAAAATCGAGCACATCGCCCAAGTGGATCGCGGAGAGAAGTTCACGCCGGCCTTCACCGATGCTGAGATGATTCAGCGGGTCGAAAACGAAATCGCTGTTCTCGAGCGGCTCGCACCGGTTGCCGTCATTACGGGGTCGTACCCTTCAATTCCGGTCAGCTGCCGCGTACTCAAGATTCCGCTCGTTTGGGTCGTGCAGTCCACTTGGCTCCCTGATTTCTTTGAGCACGGCGCAGGCATGACAGACCGCATACGCCCTGCCGTCATCAAAGCCGTTGCCGACCGGTCGATCCTGGTGTTTATTAACTTCTGGATCAAGCATGGCTTTTTGAATTCTGTGAACCATGCTGCCAAACACTTTGGCGTTCCAGGATACGAATCGATTTTCGACTACTGGCGCGGCGACATTACCCTGGTCGCGGAGCCTCCGGGATTTTCCGGTGTCAAACTGCCGCCCAATCATTTCTTCATAGGCCCCCTGATTCCCCAAGGCGAATTTCCGATGCCCGAAGAAATCATGAACATTCCCAGGGACAGGCCGCTGATCTATTTCGCCATGGGAAGCTCAGGAACACGCGAGATCGTCGCAAAAATCATCGAGAGTTTCGAGGGTAAGCCGTACCGGGTAATCGCTCCGGTGAAGTTTCAACTTTCTCAGGTTCCGAACGTGCGCGTCCCGTCGAATGTTCTAGTCACCGATTGGGTTCCTGCGGTCCAGGTCAATAAAATGGCTGATCTCACGGTGATTCATGGCGGAATCGGTACGGTCATGACAGCTGCGCTAGCGGGCAAACCCGTTGTGGGTGTAGGCATGCAGATGGAACAGGTTGCAAACCTGGCATGTTTGGAAAGGTTAGGCTTTGCGATACGTGTGCAAAAGTCACGCAATCCATCCCGAAGGGTTCAAGAGGCCATTGCGAAGCTGTTGAACGACGAAAGCGCCAAATCCAAGGCCGCCAGCTTTGCCGAGGTTGTCGCACGATGGGATGGGCCGACGCTGGCGGCAGGGAAACTGGTCGAACATTACGGAGAATCGAACTAAGCTCACTTCCAGGCAGTGCGCGCAACTTCGTGAGCGATATTGCCGCGTGCTGTGGAAATTACTTCGAGCCAATTGGCTTTACTGAGCTGAAGTTTCTTGGGATGCCTTGCGCGCAATCAATCCGAAGCCTTTTGAACTAGCTGACGTCTGCAAAGCACGGAACTTGGTTTGAGCCTCCACGCCATGGTTTGTTTTGGTCGCAAGTTCGGCTAAAGCAAGTTCGGTCGCAAACTTCAGGCCCGCAAATCTGTAACGTTGTGCCTCGTGGCTTACGCCTTCCAACAACGGGCCGGCCGCGTCGGGGTGTTCGGACCCCAGGAAGACGCGGCCCGAGAATAATTCGAACTGCAAACCAAGAAAGCGGTTCTGGCTCCCTTTTCCGAGCCGTTGAGCTGCTTCCATTTCTTTTTGAGCTTCGCTTTGTTTGGCCTGAGCGAGTAACGCGTCGATGAGCACAATTCTGGCAGTGAGTTCGTCGTCCGCCTGTTGCTCCTTTTGAAATTGTTCTATGCATGCACGCAGCGGTGCTTCGGCGTCCGAAGCGTGACCCTCCTCAATAGCGACTTTGGCTAGCGAGACACGGCTCTCAGCCGTACTCTGCTTCTCCCCGGCTTGACTCCTAAGCGCGCGGGCTTCTTCGTGTCGCTTTCTGGCCAGAGGAAGATCACCCCGATCCAGAGCTAGATCCCCCATTCCGCTTAGCACATATGCAGTTGCATTCTTATCTTCAATTTTCCGCGCAATCACCTCCGCCTGCTGGTACGCTGCCTCCGCTTTGTCGAGCTCGCCATTCTGTCTCCAGATGTCTCCCAAGCTATCAAGATTAAGGACTACGCCCTCCTTGTCATCGACGGCTTGATACTCTGGAATGGACTCCTGCAACAGTTTCTTCGCTTCCATCAGATCGCCTTGAGAAAGACGAGCGTCAGCAAAATTGCTGAGCGCGGTGGCGACGCCGTCCCGGTTGCCAACCTGCTTAAATTTTTTCACTGCCTGCTGGAGCATTTCTGCAGATTGTGTGATGTCACCCCGCTGATAGTAGAGGGCAGCGAGATCGGTGCGCATCATGGCCTCGCCGTTCGGGTCTTTCGCGGCAATTGAGGCCTCAAGGGCATTGCGGCAGATATCGATGGCTTCAGTGGATGCGTCGATGGAGGGCTCTTGCTGACAGAGGATGCCGTAGGTTCGACTGACAATAACCGGTGATCCTTGTGCCGTCGCTTTTTCGATCGCTAGCTTCGCTGCGGCACTAGCTTTGGTGAAGTCTCTATTGATCCATGCGGAAGCCTCTGTCATGTCAATTCGCGCGTCGTCGCCAAGAGGCGGTGGAAGGTGCCGCAGAACTGCTAACGTCTGTAATGAGTCCGCCGCACTGAGGTGCATTTGCGCGGATGCGAACAAGAGACCATAGTCCAGATTGTCCGGGAAAAGGCGAAACAGAGAACGATACGTCTCCACCGCTTTGGGCCATTCTTGGACTGTCCTTTGGTATTGGCCTTCGACCAGAAGCCGCTGTTCTTGCGAAAGCTGATTTGAGAGTTCTAGTGCCCGTCGAGCCTCCAGGCGAGCTTTGGCGTCATAGCCGGTGTGCCACCACAGGTCCGAAAGCGCCGCGTGGGCAAGCGGGAAATCAGGATCTGCCACTACTGCTTTGCCGAGTAAATCGCGTGCCGCAGAGTAGTCGAATGCCCACAATCTAGCTCGTCCCTCGGCGTAGAGGCGGGCCGCCTTTTCATTGGACGGAAGAGCTGCTCGCGTGGCCATTGCGCTTCCTTCAGAGATTGCAGCCAGACCGAGACTTTGCCGCAATTTCCCACCCAAATCCGAGACCAAGTTGAAAAGATCGTTCTCGTCACCCGATACGGCTTGCTCCGCGATGATTTCTCCGCCAGCCGTATCTTGAAGACGAACATCAAGACGGATTCTTCGGTTGGGATCGCTGGGAAGCATGGTGTAGGAGCCGACTACGACGACATCGGCACCGGGATTGGCCCGCAAGTGTTGCAAGGTAGATTTGCTAAGAGAATCTTCGTCAGTGAGCGGTAATTCGCTCTTGGCGCGCGCCACATCCTCGCCGGGAACCATGCGGAGTTCTCCGCCTGCGGCAAGTTCTGTATTCAGCATTTCGCAGAAAGCGGAGGAGAGCCAATTGTCCTCCGCCCGGCCGGGCAAATTGCGGAAGCCAAGTACGGCGACCGAACGACGGACGTGTATGGGCGAAAGCGAGGTTCCGGCCTGGGCTGTCAGTGGAGGCCGCTGCCTTGGACGAAGCAGGTAAAACGCCGTGGCCACCAAGAACAACACGAGCATGGCGATGATCCACCAATGGTTTGTCGCGTACCAATCGGGTCGGGAAACGGATAAAGGCGGCGGCGCAGGAGTTGGAGTAGGGTAACTGGCAACTTGCGATGTCTCGACCTTGACGGGCGCGATGAATCGGTAGCCGCGACGTGGAATGGTTTCGACAAATCTGGGATTACTGGCATCATCACCAAGAGCTTCTCGAACCTTCAGTACCGCGACTCCCAGGCTCTTGTCGAATTCTACGAAGGTGTTTTGCGGCCAAAGTCGATTCCGAATTTCTTCCCGCGGAACAATCTGCCCGGAGCGTTCCACAAGCAATAGCAACAGCCGGAAAGGCTGTTCCTGTAAGCGCACCCGCACCGAATCGCGCGTCAGTGTGCCATTGGCCGGGTCAAGCACGTAAAGTCCAAAACTGTAGCTGAGCTCCGGGGCAGCAGAATTATCTGTAGCAGATGCCTTCATACGCCAGGCGTGAATTTTGAGGATTGAGTTTAGCACGGAAAAATGAACTAGGAGCGAGTTAATCAACGTCCCTAAGCCTCTAGAGAAGAACGCATTAGCGGTTAGCACACAATTTGCCTACAGTTGGTTTGCTAATTCTTCCGCTTGGAAGCAAATTCCCATCGTTGCAGCCCATCGACCGAATTCAATCGTCAGGAGAGAGAGATGAGCTCGTGCCCATCTTGCGGGGCAGCTTTAGCCGGCAACACTCCCTTCTGTCAGTCCTGTGGATCAGCGACAGAACTCAGGGCCGGTGTCGCTATGTCGGGAGTCGAGAGTTCCGGTGCGGTCGGTGCCATCTCTCCGTCCGGGGAGGCTGGATCGAAAACGATGGATACGAATGTCGCGGGAGCGCTCACCTACCTCGCCGGCTTCGTCACGGGGATCGTGTTTCTTGTGCTGGATCCGTACAAGTCGAACTCCTTCGTTCGCTTTCATGCATTCCAGTCGATTTTTTTCAATGTCGCATGGGTCGCTTTTTGGATTGTCTGGATGATTCTCTCGGCTGTGCTGACGCCGTTGACGGCCGGAATCTTTGGCTTAGTTGCTGTGCCGTTGATGTTGATTTTCATGGTCGCCGGCTTTGGAATCTGGATCTTCCTGATGGTTCAGGCCTATCAGCAAAAACTGTTCAAGCTGCCGATCGTGGGTAAATTCGCCGCGGAGCACGCGGGCGTAAGGCTGTGATGTCTGGTGTTTCGGACATCGCGACTGACGAATTGGATTAGGGCTTACGCCGCGGACGGCGTCAACAAGATGATGGGCAGGAAATTCGAAGGCTACTCCAACGTCTTTACCGAGCGCAGGCCGCCACGATCAGCAGCACGATTCAAGTTTCTCGAAAACTAAAAAGGAGACGCTAATGAAACGAGCACAGCAGCAGTTCTGGCACGCATACCGCAACAAACTTACAACCGCAGTAAAAACCAGCCTCGTCGCGCTCGCGACGATTACTGCGGCGTTCATTTTGGCTATGGCAAGCCAGACTCAGGTCAATGCTGAAAACAACTTCCACCCAATTAAGGGCGCTGGGACGGCGGGCTACATCTCGAAGTTCCTGGACAACTACACGATCGGCAACGCCGGCATTTTCGAGTACCTGGGGAATGTCGGGATCGGCACCGCCGCTCCCCAGGCCAAGCTTGATGTGTTGGGGAACGTACGCATCGAGGGCATGGGCAGCGCTCTGATTTTCCCAGATGGTTCCGTCGTGCACAACCGGGCAGAGTTGATTGGTCCGCAAGGTCCCGCGGGGCCGCAAGGGCCTACGGGAGCAACCGGCCCTCAAGGTCCAACCGGGCCGACGGGTCCACAGGGTCCCGCGGGAGCGAATGGGGTGGGCCACGCCTATGTGAGTAATTCGGACAATTTGACACTCGACAACAGCTTCCCAGTGGTGGCCTCAGTGACAGTTCCGGCGGGAAGCTATCTCATTTTCGGGAAGGCTGAGCTGTTAAACGGTGACGGCTCGGACCAGGATGCCAGTTGCAAACTCAGTACCGGTGACACGACGACTGTACGTTTGGGAGCGGCAGTTAGCACCGGCTGTAACGAGTCGGTTTCAGTCCAAGATACCGCTGTGAATGTCCCGGACGGCACGACAATCACCATGAATTGTGCAACTTACAACGGACGGGCGGGAACCGCCAAGTTGACAGTGATCGGCGTGAACGCGATTAACTGACGCTCATTTCCCGAAACGCAAGCGGGTGTGGCGCTGCGATCTCGCCAGTCGTTTTTTTTGTCTGGCGAGATCCAACTCACCCGTTCGTGCAGGTGCGAAAAAAGAGGAGGAAGAATGGCTCAATTTTTCAGACTGTCGGCAATCTTTACCCTGCTATCGATCTTCGCCGTGGGACAGCTCCCCGGCAAGATTCGCACCTATTACATCGCTGCTGACGAAGTTGATTGGGACTACGCCCCCGGCGGCGTGAACAAGATGATGGGAATGAAATTCGAGGGATACTCCAAAGTATTCACCGAGCGTGGTCCTCATCGCATTGGCACCATCTATCGCAAGGCAATATACCGCGAGTACACGGATCAAACCTTCGCTCATCTCAAAGTCCGCCCTCCTGAGTGGGAGCACGCAGGCATCCTAGGTCCCATTCTGAGAGCGGAAGTTGGAGACACAATCAAGATTGTCTTTAGGAACAATGCCACACGGCCCTACAGCATGCATCCTCACGGCGTGTTCTACGACAAAGACTCAGAGGGCGCCCCTTACGACGATGGCACCTCGGGCAAAGACAAGGAAGACGATGGGGTGCCGCCGGGGAAAACGCACGTCTACACCTGGCAAGTGCCCGAGCGGGCCGGGCCAGGGCCGAACGACCCCAGTTCCATTGTGTGGCTCTATCATTCGCACACCAACGAATTCAAAGATGTAGAAAGCGGTCTGATCGGCGCCATGATCATTACCCGGCGCGGCCTGGCCGACGCCGGTGGCAAACCGAAAGATGTAGACCGCGAATTTGTGTGCTTATTCGTGTTCTTTGATGAGAACAGCAGTTGGTATCTCGATCACAACATCCAGACCTACACGAGCGACCCGAAAGGCGTAAAGAAGCTGGAGTTTGCGCCCAGCGACGACGCCGGAAATTTCTCGCCGATTGGTTCCGGGTTTGTGGCGGCGAACGGCAAGAGCTCCATCAATGGCTACATTTATGGGACGGGTCCGCTGATGACCATGAAAAAAGGTGAGCGCGTTCGTTGGTACCTGGTATCGCTGGGAGAGTTTTTTAGTGTGCACGCACCGCACTGGCACGGGAACGTGGTGCTGCAAGACGGAAAACGTACCGACGTGGTTTCACTCCTGCCGGCGCAGATGTTGACCGTGGACATGGTACCCGACAATCCCGGCATTTGGATGTTCCACTGCCACATAGACGACCACATGGAGGCCGGAATGGCAACGCTGTACAAGGTTGAGCCTTAGCCACATCTGGGGTATAAGCCACTAACTCGCAGAAACGAATCCTGATGGGTACAAAAGCGACAATTCTTCCCGGACTTCTGGCTCCCCGCCGACAATCCGAGCACCGTTGGTTGGCGATAACAGTCGCACTTCTCGTTTTTATCGGTTTTTCGCGCACCTACTACCTCCGTACATTGTTCAAAACACCGAAGCTCACGATATTCCTGCACTTTCACGAGGCGGTGATGACTGGCTGGATCGCTTTGTTCGCGGTTCAGACCTTCCTCATCAGTTCGAATCGCACCCGGGTACACAGAGTTCTGGGAGCATTCGGAGCGGGTTATGCCGTACTTGTCGTTCTTATGGGGTGTTCTGCCACCGTGTTCGCAGCGCGGCGAGAAGTGCTGGAGCATTCGGAGTTCGTTTCCAGCTTCCTGACCGTGCTTGCGCTCGAACTCACGCAGATGGCTTTGTTTGCAGCCTTCGTTGCATTTGGCGTCTGGTGGAGAAATCGTGGCGGCTATCACAAGCGCCTGATGCTTTTGGCTACCTTCTGCATGCTTCCAAATCCCATCGTCCGCCTATTCGTCTGGGCCGGATGTGGAAGCAACATTGTGATCCTAAGTCTTTGGGCTTCATTGGTTGCCGCAGTCGCATTGCTTGATTGGATGAGGGACGGGAGGTTGCATCCGGCGTTCGGATTCGGCGCCACGATCACTATCGCTTTTCTGTATTTGGCATACTTCGGAAGCCTTACGCCAGTTTGGCAACGTTTTGCGGCCAAAGCAGTCGGCTAGATACGTCGAGAGCTGACGACTGAATTCGCGTATCGAGTGAAAAGCCAATCTCAGAAGCAAAGTTTCGTATACGACAAGGAGCCAAACATGCAGAACGTTTCCAGAGTCGCCTTGATTTCACTCAGCCATCTGATTGTTTACGGAATACTCATCACTAGCGCAAAAGCACAATCACTAACATCTGCCCCTCAACCCTCGCCTGAGATTAAGAACCTGACCAAAGCGCTGACAGGGGAATGGTCGCTGAGTGTGAAGTTTGAGCCAAGCGTGTCGGCACCGAATGGCCTGGCCAACAGCGGAGAAGAAACTTGGCGACCAGGGCCAGGAGGATTCACATTGTTGGAAGAGGAGCACCTGCGCATGCCCGAAGCGGAGGGTTTTCTTCTCGGGATCGTCTGGTGGAATACCGCGACCAAGAGTTTCCACGGCATGGAATGTCAAAACCTTCTGCCTTACACATGTGATGTAAAGGGCGCGCAGAATGACATCACTATGAACTGGGATGGCAAACAGTTCGTCATCGATGAAGTCGAAACATCAACGTCTGGAAAGAAATCCATCTGGCACGAGGCCTGGTCAGACATCACTCCCACGTCATTTGTTCAGACGGGGGAATATGGAGACCCAGGCGCACCGAGGAAGCGGCTGTTCACGATTCATGCTACGAAAGTTACCGCGACACAGATCAAGAACGATAGGCTCGGGACTAAGAATGCCGACCAATCACCGTCCAATGGTGGCCAACCGGGTCTGGAAATGCAGAGTCTCGCGAAGGCCCTCAAGGGTAACTGGTCAACGACGTATGAGTTCGAGCCAGGTGGCATTTCCCCGACCGGGGGCACCGGCACAGGTGAAGAGAACTGGCGAACAGGCCCCGGTGGATACGTTCTGATCGAAGAGGAGCACGTGCGTGCTCCCTCCCACGAAGTGTTTCTTATCGCGTTTCATTGGTGGGACAAAACCACAAACAGGTTGCGCGGGATGCTCTGCAACAATTCTGGCCCGGCGGCTTGCGACTTCAATTCCTATTCCAACAGCTCCCTGAAGTGGGATGGAAAACAACTGACGATCGACCTGGAATTTCCGCAGAACGGCAAGAAAATGACCTGGCACGAAGTTTGGTCAGGCATCACTGCGACTTCCTTCACGCAAACTGGCGAGATGGGCGAGGTGGGCGGCCCGCTGAAGAGAGCGGACACAATTCACGGGAGCAAGCTCACCGAGACTGGGAAGAGTTCAGGATACTAACGACTTTCTCGCGAGGTTTCGATGGAAAGACTCTTAAGGTACCGCGTTCTGGTCTCGGGAATCTTGTCGCCCATCATGGCGATTCTCTTGAGTGCGCTCGTAAATGGTGTGTTAATGCGCTGGAGCGGCGACCCCAGGAAAGACTGGCTGTTTCGGCTGTCTGTGTCCACTGTCATGATGGTCGTGCCTTTCGCAGTCACTTTGGTATTTGCCATGAAAGACGACCGCCGTTCGGCCTTTCTGCTTTCAGGAAAGATTGGGCTTGCCATTGCCGTTCTTTCGCTGGGTCTCATCGCCAAGCCAGTGAGCGATGCCTTTACCCGGTCCAAGCAAGAGCGAAATAGACAAATGCGGGACGTGGCGGCCCCGCTTTTTGAAACCACGGACCTATCTGGAAATCGTCAACGCCTGGCGGATTACAAGGGTAAGGTCGTACTTGTAAATATCTGGGCTACGTGGTGTGCGCCCTGTCGCGCGGAAATGCCCGCGCTGGACCGCCTCTACCAGGAACGCAAAGATCGGGGATTCGTGGTGCTTGGCATGTCGGACGAAAGCATTGCGGCCGCTCCCGCAAAGGTTAGTCCTGGACCAGCCACGTTCTGTGCCGGCGTGTCACTGTACGTCTTCTCGAAGGGAGTTCGCAAAGTAGTAGTAATCCGCCCTAGAGACGAAGTAACGAAGACTTGCCGCCTGGGAATTTGCAGATCAAGTGGCGAAGTCACGCTGGTTGCGGATTCAATGTGTCGACCATGTGTTTGCTCTTACACTTACGATACTCTCTCCCTCTGGCAGCCGACGTGAACCTGCGATTAACAGTTCCACCCCTACGACAATTTTCAAATCGAGCGTAACGTCAACCGCCAAACAAATCGCACACCGGGAGCACACAGGAGATCCCGAAGGAACGCAGATGGCTAGACTCTCTGACCTACCGAAAAGCAGTCGACCTCTGGAGTACGATCGCCGGCGGCTCCTGACTGCGGCTGTGTAGCATTGACGATTTTAGAGTCGATTGGAGTCGTTCGGGTCAACATTAGCAGACACCTTCGAAAGGCGCTCAAACTCCAATTCCGTCTTTCTATCCTCAAGGCACTTCGCGTCTGGGACGCACCCTCTGGACCTACGTCGAAATACCGTCAAGTTGACGATTGTGGACGGAACTAATAATCCGGTCATCCAGTCTGTGGGTGATTCCGTTCTGGGGCGGATTACGTCTTCTATGTCAGATCAGAGTTGCCGTAACCCACTCTGTTCTCAGTCACTTTGCCATGGCCTCGCTGCTGAGGCGCGCTAGTTTGATTCGCATCCGGCGGCCCTGGGTCCAACATGGTCTCATTTGTGCAGACGACTCTCCTGGAATCACAGGAGAATTCAATGACAAAACATGCATCAAACGCACGTTTCCAGGTAAGTGCTCAACCTCGGCTACATCAGAGAGCTTCAGCAATCCAGGAATATGGCACCGTAAATTTTGTGCTGCCACTGGAACTGGCGGAGCCGGTTCGACTTGAAATGACAGAACAGCTGAACCAGTTACTTGCAGATACCATGACGCTGCGCGACCTCTACAAGAAAGCCCACTGGCAAGTGAGCGGGCCGACTTTCTATCAGCTTCATCTCTTGTTCGACAAGCACTTCGGTGAGCAAGCTGAACTCGTTGACACGATAGCGGAAAGGATCCAAATGCTGGGTGGCGTAAGTATTGCCATGGCTCCTGACGTGGCGGAAACGACTCAGATCGAGCGACCGCCGCGGGGACGGGAGGAAGTTCCGGTGCAACTCTCGCGGTTGCTGGATGCACATCAGATCATCATTGGGGAGTGCCGAACCCTAGCGCGTCGAGCGTCGGAGATCGGGGATGATGGAACGAGCGACCTCGTGGTGAGCGATGTTCTGCGCCGAAATGAGATGCAGGTGTGGTTTTTGAGCGAGCATCTCGTCAACGCGCCCCTGGTGCACGCCGTGGAGACGCCGCTTTTGGGCAAGAAGACTGCGTAGGGAAGCGCGCAGCCGTCAGGAGATTTCTCTATGTGGCCAGACTTGCAAAATCGGAACTGCCCAACGGACTATCCGGAATCTACGAGTGTAGTCACTTTCAACCGTCTCTTGGTCCCGACCGATTTTTCTGCCGCTTCCGACACTGCGTTCGAATACGCAGCATCGATCGCAATTCGATACGATGCCCAAATCTATGTGGTGCATGTAATCGATTCGGGACCCTTTGATCTCATCGCCTCAGAATCAAAGTCATCTGTGCTTGCGCAGGTCGAGGAAGAGGCCCGCCAAAAGATCGAATGCATGTTAACTACACGAGGAATTCCGGCTGAGCAGTACTGCATTGTCGTAACGGAGGGCATAGTACCGAATGCGCTAAACGACATCATGCGCCAGCATCAAATTGATTTAGCCGTCCTTGGGACCCATGGCCGCCGCGCATTCAAGAAATTGTTGATGGGTTCTGTTGCGGAAGAAGTTTTCCGCATGGCTCCGTGTGCAGTTCTGAACATCGGGCCCAATATTAGGCCAATTGTTTCCGGGCCGGAACTGCGGCACGTTCTGTATCCCGTAGAAGTTGCGCCAGACCGGAGCGACGCCGCGAAGTACGCAGTTTCCATTGCCGAACGCTATGGCGGCAGGCTGACGCTAATGAACGTCATGGAAGATGTGCCTGCTTCCGCGAACAAGGAAGAAAAGTTTCCGATTCCCGTCGAGAGTTGGATCGATGACCACATCTCCAGGGGTTCCGGTCTTCGCAGCCGGGTGTACTTCGAAAGCGGATCCGGCCCCGCAGCGGAAGCGATTCTCAACTACGCTTCGAATGCCGCGGTGAACCTAATTGTCCTCGGCCTACACCCAATGGATCCGATCATAGCGGCACATCTTCCGAAGCCTGATACTGCCTACGAAGTAGTCAGCCGCGCTCCTTGCCCGGTGCTCACCATTCGGCAATGCACGCGTCGGCTGCCGCTGCAAGATGCTGTTACTGGTAGCCACAGCAGGTAGATAAGGAGAGTGCAGAGTGGGCAAAGCCGAAACAAGTCCGAAGATCGTATTGCGCGAAGTCATATGCGCCACCGACTTTTCTGCTCATTCCGTAAGTGTATTGGCGCACGCAGCCGCCATCGCCCGCCGCTATCGTTCCAAGCTTTATGTAGCCCACGTAATTCCCACCGATTTATACAGATCGGTTCCACCCGAAGTGATGACGGAGGCATTGAAGCAGACCAAAGGCTACGCGCAGGACGCGATGCGCAACCAACTTGCATTGGAATGTCTGCAGAATGTACCGAGCGAACCTGTCATACGAGAGGGTTCGGTCGCTCCTGAACTACTTAAGCTGGCTGAAAAGCTGAACGCTGGGTTATTGGTCATCGGCACACGCGCGCATCATGGCCTTGACCGCTTGCTCCAAGGTTCAGTGGCGGAAGAGGTGTTCAGGCAGGCTTCTTGCCCCGTTCTCGTTGTGCCACCTGCCGTGGACGAGCAATCCGGAATTCCGATTCATACCGTCCTGTTCCCAACAAGTTTTTCCCAGAACTCTCTTCGCGCCGCTCCATACGCGTTCTCCCTGGCGCGACGCCATCGTGCCCGATTGATACTGCTGCATGTTTCGCTGGAAAGCGCTTCTTTTTCGGAGGAGGATCTCGTCCGCTTGCGCGCGGCGGGCGAAGAACGACTACGAACGCTTTTGCCCGCCAAGGGTGGTCCCACCCTCGAACCATTCTTTTATGTGGAGTTTGGACCGGTGGCAGAGAGAATTGTTCGAGTTGCTGTGGAGAATCATGCCGACTTGATCCTGTTGGGGATTGCAACTACGGGCGCCGCCGCCACTCACTTAGCTGAAGGAGATGCTTACAAGATCGTAGGCGCCGCAGCGTGCCCCGTTCTCACCATCCGGGGCTGATACTTTGAGCTTTGAGGTATAAACCATGAAAATCTTGTTGCCAATCGATTCCTCAGCCGATTCAGAGGCGGTGGTCAAGGAAGCCGCATCTCGTCCATGGCCTTCCGGATCTGTCTTCTGTGTAATGACCGTCGTGGATATCTCTAGCTTGGACGGAATGCCCGTGTTGATCGAGGATGCCAGGTACGAGGCGGAAAGGCTTGTGACAAGTGGTGCCGAAACGCTGGTCACAAGCGAGGCTGGCGCGCTGAGACAATCAGGATATGAAGTGTTCTCCGAAATTCAGATAGGCGTACCTAAGATAGCCATTCAGGATTTTGCTGCGAAGTGGGAGGCCAACCTAATCTTGATCGGCCCTCGGGGAGTAAGCTCGCTTACACGATTCCCCTTGGGCAGCGTGGCGCAGGCGGTCCTCCGAACGGCGCCTTGCTCAGTTGAGGTGGTGCGGCCCTCGCTTACCGCCTCGCGTTTTGGCGAAGGCATGAGGATACTGCTCGGTACGGATGGTTCTGAGTTTTCCTCCCAGGTTGCTTACGCAGTGGCCAATCGTCCCTGGCCCGCTCGAAGTCAGGTCAGGATTATATCGGTCCAGGAACTGCTGGTTCCTGAAGCGGTCGCAGCTTCCTCCTTGCAATACTCGGTCTACTCGGACCGCTCAATGGATGAATTGTCTGAGATCACCCGAAAACGAGCTGAGGATGCCGTTGAAAAGGCAAGGTCGATCCTAAAATCCGCCCACTTGGCGATTTGCGATACTCCTCAAGATGTGCCGGTGGGCGATCCTCGAACCATTCTTCTGGACGAAGCCAGGTCTTGGGAAGCTCAGTTGATCGTAGTTGGGTCCCACGGTAAACGCACATTTGATCCCCTCCTTCTGGGAAGTTTTTCTGAATCAGTCGCTATGCACGCGCACTGCTCAGTTGAGGTTGTGCGCTTCTAGTCGTCTAAAAATACGCGAACAGATTCGCCACCCGCGAATCGCGTCGTCAAACTGACGGAATGGCGTCGGCAAACTCTCCGAGAGGACAACAGAATCTTCGGCAGGGCTTCCTAAGACGTTGGATTTGTTGATTGCGTCTTATTCTGTGCTAACGCGTAGTTAGTTGTGCGAAGCTGTGGTCATTGAATTGCTGCTTTCTTCTGTGTTCCCGCTTGCGCTGCAGTTCGCCAAGGAATCTTATGACTGACGTCCATTCAGTCGATCCTATTACGTTCAAGAATATTTTGTTCATCACTGATTTTTCCCCATCTTCTGAAATAGCTCTTCCCCATGCCATTGCGTTAGCAGCGGGCTATACGGGCAAAGTCTATATTGGGCATGTCATCACTCCTCAGCTCTATGACCTTGTACCTCCGACTTTGTTCCTGAAGTTCTCAAGCAAAGCACGGCATACGTACAAAGGAGGATGGAAAGACTGGTCAAGGAAGCCGAATTTGGAACTGTGCCTCACGAGGTTTTGCTCGAGCAGGGAGAGCTTTGGGTGACCTTGAGGAACATGGTCGAGCAATACCGTATTGACGTCATTGCGCTGGGCACGGGTGGTCGTCGCGGATTGCAGGAAGTCCTGATGGGTTCAATCGCTGAAGAGATCCTACGGCTGGCACATAGACCGGTTCTTACCGTCGGGCCCGATACTCGAGAACCGCCGTCGGAGAGTGAACCGCGCCGTATTCTGCTCGCGAACGATTTCTCAGTGAACTCCCTTCGGGCAGTGGTTTGTGCTGACTCCTTAGCACATAAGTTCGAAGCTCGTCTGGTTTCACTGCATGTGGCGCCGGAAGGCACGGAAGATCCCGAGACTATCACAAGACTTGAGCAGTTCTTCCGGCAGAAACTTGAACAGTCTCTGGATGTGACGGCGTTTCAAAAAGGGCAACTGCAGTTTCGGATCGAATTTGGAGTGCCGGCGGATTCCATTCTGAAATCGGCCTCAGAGCACGATGTGGACTTGATCGTTATGGGAGTGCGCGGCGCCGGCTCGGTAGTCCGGGCCACCTGTCATCTGGGAAGGACCACCTATGGCGTGGTCGCAGAAGCACGGTGTCCAGTACTTACGGTGCCCGGCTAGGTCTACAAAGGGATGAAGGTCTCAGCGATCCGGCCAGTGCTGCCACACCAGCAAGAGTGACAAGCAGCTAATTGTCCCGTGTGGGCGCTTTCTTTCGCATTTCGTTCGAAAGGAGAAACGATGCCACGCAGCACAACAGATCAAGTATCGGTGGTTTTCCACGAGAAGATCAAAAAAACAGCCAAGAGGAACTCGCTTTTCCGCAAAGTAATCTATGACGGCAGATTCAGCGAACTTGCGGTGATGAGCATAGCACCACAGGCGGAACTGGGCGAAGAAGCACATAAGAACACCGACGAGATTCTGTTCGTTGTGAAGGGAAAGGGCGAGATCATTTTGAACGGTCGCACTCACAAGATACGACCGCACGACGCGATCTTTGTGGCGTCAGGGGAGGATCACAATCTGAGAAATGTAGGCCACAAAGACCTAAAGCTGCTGTGTGTTTGTTCACCTCCATCCTCAAAAATCAGTGCGGGCATTCACAAATCAGGCGAAAGAGCATTGGAGCAGCAGATGAGATATGCCTGGCAGCAATAAGAGATAGCCAGCCTTTGAGCTTGGGAGCCAAGAAAATGAGCATAGATACGTCGACGAAAACTTTGGATTTGGAGCACGAACTTCCCTCCATGAAAGAGAGCGACAGCTTGGAGACGCCAAACAGCACAGGTGGAGATCGTGAGACCCAAGCAAGAAACTTGAGAGCTGATTTGCAGAACGACGATAATGATCCGGCAAAACTCCGGGAACGGCTGGCACGTTTACAAGCCGACTTTGAAAATGCCCGCAAACGTTCGGTGAAGGAACAGCAGCAATTTAAGGAATATGCCGTCTTCGATACCATTAAGGCCCTGCTCCCAGTCGTCGAAAGCCTTGAGAACGCACTAGCAGGCTGCTGAAAAACCACTCTTAATCCACAGGCTCATATGGTACGAGAAGACATGCGTGGAGCCGATCAGCAGCAGAGTCATATCTTCAGTTATGTGTCGCCGGAGGAGCGGGTACGGAAAGATCATCCGCTGCGCACCATCCGGGCCCTGGTGGACGGAGTACTGCAGCAGTTGTCGCGGCGATTTGACGCGATGTATGCCCGGGTAGGTCGCCCGTCGATTCCGCCGGAACAACTGTTGCGAGCGCAGTTGCTCCAGATGCTGTACTCGATTCGCAGCGAACGCCTGCTGATGGAAGAGATCGACTACAGCCTGCTGTTCCGCTGGTTTATCGGACTGAACTTGGACGACGAGGTCTGGGACGCGACGGTGTTCACCAAGAATCGCGACCGGTTGCTGGAAGCCGACGTGGCCAAGGAGTTTCTGGCGCACGTGGTGGAGCAAGCGCGAGGCAAAGGCTTGACCTCGGATGAGCACTTCACCGTCGATGGCACGTTGGTGGAGGCGTGGGCGGGAGCGAAGAGTTTTCAGCCGAAAGACAAAAAGCAACCGCCGCCGGACGATCCCGGCAATCCCACGGTGAACTTTCGCGGCGAGCGGCGCTCGAATGAGACGCACGCGTCGAAAACCGATCCCGAGGCGCAACTGGCCAAGAAAGGCGAGGGCAAGGAGTCGAAGTTGAGTTACACCGGGAATCTGTTGGTGGAGAATCGCAACGGGTTGATCGTGGACGCGGAAGTGTTTCAGGCCAATGGCACGGCGGAACGGGATGCCGCGCTGGTCATGCTGGAGAAGCTTCCCGGTACGCAACCGGTGACCGTAGGCGGAGACAAAGGGTTCGACACGCGGGACTTTGTGAAAGAGTGCCGCAATCTGCGGGCGACGCCGCATGTGGCGCAAAATCATGCGCGACCGGGCGGTAGCGCGATTGATGGCCGCACCACGCGGCATGCGGGATATGCGATCAGCCAGAGAAGGCGGAAGCGCATCGAAGAATGCTTCGGCTGGCTGAAAACGATCGCGCTGATGCGGAAGGTGCGGCATCGCGGAGTGTGCAAAGTAGATTGGATTTTCACCTTCGCCTGCGCGGCCTACAATCTGGTGCGCATGCGCAACTTGGCGGCCGCAGTTCCGGCGGTGTAAGTCGAGGCCGATGTGTCTCGCGGGGAGCCTGATGTTAGACTCCGGCCCCGCCAAAACACGACAAATCAGACCGTTCGACATCGCCAAAGACGAGAAATAGAAACAAAGCCACGCTGCGACTCAATTTTTCCGCAGCCTGCTAGAGATTCCCACCCCCGAAAACGTGGACCTCCGCACTGGCGTGGAACTAATTTACAAGCAATTGATGGATATATTTTTCAAAATGGGAGTGCGTCCTATCCACGCAATCGGCGAGCATTTCGATCCTAAGATTCACCATGCCATTGCGACCGTGGACACTGACTTGGTTGCGCATGGAACTGTGGTCGGCGAGTTGCAGTGCGGCTACTGGTTCAAGGATCGCTTACTCCGTCCGGCAATGGTAACGGTCGCCAGAAAGATCCCGCGAGAGCTTACTTTGTAATCGCATTTGCCTGTTCAGAAGATCTCACAAGTTCAGTTTCGGGCACACGGCACTCCTCAGGTGTTTTGTCGTCGCGCAGGCCTAGGAACACGGGCTGTCTCAGCTTTCGGTCGGCTGTCCATTCTTCAAATGCGATTTGAGCGACGAGCTTTGGGGCGAGATGAGTCAGTCCGGCTTCGCGAGGCGGGTCGACCAGCGAAGGTGTTTTCCGAATGAGCGGCTGGAATCGCCGAAAAAGAGACCGCAGAGTCGTCCTCGAAAAGCCAGTCCCGACCTTCCCGACAAAGACCAGTTGGTCACCGCTGTAGGCACCTAGCAGCAAAGCTCCGAAACCGATCCTTGTCCCAGTTGGAGCTGTGTATCCTGCGATAACGAACTCTTCCTCCTGGTGCACCTTCACTTTCAGCCATTTGGTGGAGCGTTGTTCAACATAAGGAGAGCTGAGATCCTTCGCGACCAGCCCTTCATAACCTTTTTTCTTCGCCTCCTCATAGGCCTGGATACCGTCTTTTGAAAGTCGCCGGGAAAGAAAAACGGTTCCCTCGTCCGGGATTGTCTTCTCCAGGACCGCGCGGCGTTTGGACAGTGGAGCTTTGCGCAGATCATAGCCATTGCGATAAAGACAATCGAACACTGCATACGATAGAGCGGCGTTTCCTTGTTGCAGGAGCTGAAATCGGGATACCCTATGCCGATCGAAGGCAACCACCTCTCCGTCCAGAAGGAGAGTTTCCGGGGGAAGCTTCCTGACTGCGTCGGCAACTGCAGCAAAAGTCCGAGTACGGTCTTTCCCGTTTCTGGAAACAAGAGTGACGTGAGAACCTTCTTTATAGGCAAGGATGCGGTATCCATCATATTTCTCTTCGTAAATCCAGCCGGGCTTGTCGAATGGTTGGGGAACTAACGTCGCCAGCATGGGATGAACCCGAAATGGGATTCGTTCCGTCATAACGCTAAACACAAAACTGCACTCAAATTTCCACTCCAGAATTCCGGATTAGCTTCTAAAAGGCGCGAAAATCGTGACTGCGCCGAGCACGGTTCTGGGGTGTGTGCTGTCGGCTCTCGTCAGAGAGGCGAGATGTCGTCTGCTGATCGATCATCGCCAATAACACGCCCTCGGCCAATGCGCTAATGCCGGAAGTGATTTATCAAGTATAAGATCCCAGAAAGAACCACGCTCAGCAGAAGGCAAGTCATTAAGGGAAAATAGAATGTAGTATTCTTGCCGCGATAATAGATGTCTCCGGGCAAGTGCCCAAGGGGGACATGAGTTCGGCCAAACACCACGAACCGCAATCCCAGAATCAGCAGAATCGCGCCACAGACCATCAGCAGCTTTCCCAATTCACCCATGAATTCTCCTTCGCTCGGCGGGTCGAGGTATCAGGCTGAGTAAGAATAATGCGGTCGCAACCAGAACGATAATCGGCCCAGCCTCGCGATGCAGGTGCACGGCGATCCCGCTCCCGAGTGTGGTTGAGATCACCGATAGCATCACCGAAAACCACAACATACTCTTTAGATCGTGCGACAGCCGTTTGGACGTAGCCGCAGGAATGATGATCAATGCCCCCATTAGGAGAACCCCGAGATAACGCAAACCAAGCGCTATGGTGAGAGCGAAGCATTCGAGATAGAGCAGGTCGAACCGCCGCACGTTGATTCCCGCAGTGCGAGCTATGTCCGGAGAAACCATCATGATGACCAAACTGTTTCTGAAAACGATGATGAATAGCACGATCGAAATCGCGACCAACAGGCCGAATATCTTCTCTGACCAGGTAAGCGCCCCCGCTCCCCCGAACAAAGCCTCGATGAGATCCTCGCCGGTGGTCATCAAGCTGCCAATCGCAAGCGCAGCTGAAAAAACCACACCAATGACACTCTCTGTCGTCGCTCCTCCACGCTCTTCGACCACCCACACCAGCAGAGCACCGAAAGCCAGCGCTGTCACCGCCCCGAATATTGGGTGTATATGCAGCGCGAGTGCTATACCAATACCCGGCAGAGCGACATGCGATAGAGGATCTGCGGCGAGGGACATCCGCCTCATGACGGCGAACGAACCGACCAGGCCGGCGGCAACGGCCATGGCAACCGATAGGAGCAGGGACTCAGCGGTCATGTACGTGATAACTCACCTCCGCACCATAAATTTGACGGAGCGATTCTGGGGTAAGGATCGTGGTAGGCGGTCCAAACCATGCGTGCTCACGGCTGAGGCAAAGCACGTTGTCGGCATATTGATACACGACCGATAGCTCGTGCGAAATGAAAAGCACCGTTAGACTTTGACTTTTCTGGAGCCGCCGTACCAACTCGTTGAGCTGTTCCTGACCGGGTTCATCAACTCCGGCAGTCGGTTCGTCGAGGAGCAAGACATTAGGATCAGAAACCAATGCAAAAGCGATTAAGAGCCGCTGGAATTGCCCTCCCGACATTGCCCCAATCGGCCGCTGCGCAACGTCCAAAGGAATCCCGACCAGGGTTAATACGAAGGACATGTCAAATGTCGCTTTGTGAGCCACTGCGGCGCGCGCCTTCAGAAAGTCGGTGCCGGTAATCGGGATGTCCCGTTCGAGATCTAGCTTTTGGGGGACGTAACCGATGCGAACGCCTGTGGCCCAATGCACAGTCCCTGAATGTGAGAGCGACCCGATGAGCGTCTTCAGCAATACAGTTTTGCCTGCGCCATTCGGCCCGATGATCGCCAGAGCGCTGCCTTTCGCAACGCTGAAGCTGAGGTCCTTCAGGACCTGCGTAGCGCCGAAGTGAACCGACAGACCATTCACTTCGAGCGTGTTCTCGGCGGGCATAGTGGCCATCATCGATTCCATTTACTCTGCGCTCTTTCCAAATACGCACTTTCATTGACGTGCGGAACACATTCTTTGAACCAAGCGATGCGGTCCATCAAGGCAACGTAGCGGCGATCTGATGAATAATCAGGACCGCGACAGCCAAGGCGAACAACAGCAGGACAATAACACGAACTTTATCTTTGTCTTTCATTTCAAAGCCCCACTCCGACTGCCTGGGTCATCACTGCTCTGGATCTCTGGACCAGCCTAATCTACATGCGGATGAGCACGATCACGGCCACGTTCACAGGAAATCGGCCAGACTAACAGTGAGAAAAATAGCGGCTTCCGTGCGGGAAGCCGCATAACAATTTCGGGGGAACTTGACATTCAGCTAGGCTGCAATAACAAGGTCGTCCTCCACTGTTCTGACGCCGGGAGTTGACCACGCCACGCGCTCGGCTTCGCTGCGTTCCGCCCAAGAAGAGACGTTACCCTTCAGGATGACTTTGTCATTCACGACTTTGACTGTGATGTGTTCTGCATCGACTTCGGCCGCCCGCCGGAGCGCATAGTCAATGTTGGCTTTGACTTCGGAGGGCATTACAGCCGGTTTCTGGATGGCGATCAGACTGGTGATGCCTCTGACTCCGGTGAGGTTGCGCACCGCATTTTGGGCAGCGTTCTGCTGGTACTTGAACTCCACCTCACCATCAAGCGTGACCCAGCCATCGGCCACTTTCACCTTAATGCGATCGCGGGGCACCCAGACATCCCATTGCAGCGCGTTAATCGCCGCTCTGGCGATGTCTTCATCGTTCCGAACGTGGAAAGCCGGCAAGTCGACTTTCAGTTCATCCGTCACCGCTTTCACGCCAGTGACTCTTTCCGCCGCATGTACGGCGCTATACTCCTCAGCGTAGCTCTTCACGTAGCCGGTAAGGCTCACGATTCCGTCTTTTGCAGTCACCCCAATTCCTGCAGCATCGATGCTCGGTTCAAACTTCAGTTCTTGAAGAACATCCATCTGAAGTTCCATATTGCTTTTGCTCATGATTTTCCTCCTTCATGGTTTGGGTTCCATTGTTGCTTTGCATTCACTCCTTGCCTCCATCCTCGGCTGGTGAAGCGCAAGGGGACAATGCGGGAGCGGTGATTGACAGACGTTGGCGCCCCGCGATAGCTATGAGGGCATGCCAGGAACCAAACCAGCTAGCGCCTAAGGTTGCGGGTTAAAAGAAGGCGCACGAAGAATTTAGGAGTTTCGGACGGAGGCCGAGGTTATATCAGCCGGGCTAGTGCGGCGATATCACGTCAAAATGACGAGTCAATCCGAAAACAAATCGCTACGTGAGATTTGCAGTTTCCGAATTTTCGAATTCAGCGTCGTCCGCTTCAGCCCCAGTTTTACGGCAGCAGCAGCAATGACACCGTTCGCTTCCCGAAGTGCGTGGAGGATGATGTCTCGTTCCGAAGACGCCAGCGTTTGGACGTTTTCATGAGATGGCGGCGTGCCGCTGCACCACTTGAGTTGGCCAAGAGGGACATTGAGTATCGTCCCTTCCGACAGAATCAGGGACCGCTCAATGACGTTCTCCAGTTCGCGAATATTGCCTGGCCAATGCCAGTGGCACAGGGCCCGCATCGTCTCCGGCGGAATTCTCTCGATCCGCTTACCCATCCGCTTTGAGTATTTGTTCACGAAGAAGTTAGCCAGCAATGGGATATCACTGGGCCGCTCGCGCAAAGGGGGAACATAAATCGGGAAGATATCGAGCCGGTAGTAGAGGTCCTCGCGAAAAGTGCGTTGATTCACCATCGCCTTGAGATCCCGATTCGTCGCCACTATTAGCCGGGTATCCACTTGGATCGTGCGGTTAGATCCAAGCCGCTCAAACTCCTGTTCCTGCAGAACGCGCAGCAGCTTGGGCTGCAGCTCCAGGGGAATGTCTCCAACTTCGTCTAAGAAGAGGGTCCCTTTGTCCGCCAGCTCGACCCGACCAATCTTTTGGGCAATCGCTCCGGTGAACGCGCCCTTTTCATGACCGAACAATTCGCTTTCCAGCAGTCCAGTGGGAATCGCAGCACAATTCAGCTTCACCATTGCACGCCCGCGGCGACTGCTGAGGTCATGGATGGCCCTGGCGACCAGTTCCTTCCCCGTACCGGTTTCTCCGAGAATGAGAACCGTGGCTTCGGTCGGGGCCACAACTTGGAGGGTCTTTAGAACAGCCTGGAACTCCGCGCTTTCGCCGACCATGTTCCCCAGGCTCTGATCGAACCGGGTCTCGTCCTCCAAGCGAGATGTAATACACTTCCGGATAGCATTCAACAGTTCTTCATCATCGAACGGCTTCGTCAGAAAGTTGACTGCGCCTGCTTTAACGGCGCGCACTGTCATGGGGATGTCGCCGTGGCCCGTTAGGAATATGATGGGCACCTGAACATCCGATTTGGCAAGCTTCTGTTGCAGGTCGAGTCCGTTAACGCCGGGGAGATTCACATCCAGCACCAAGCAACTTGGCAGCTTAGGCCGCGGGGCAGCCAGAAACTCCTCCCCTGATGCAAAGGTCTTCGCCATCATTCCGGCGGAGCGGAGCAGACCTGCCACTCCTTCTCGCGCGGACGCATCGTCATCCACTACGTAAACCAGAGCTCCTTTGTCAGTCATAGGAGATCTCCCTGAATTGTGCTGTTTTAATTGCTCGGTTTCCATTTCGACGCCGTATGGACAGCATCGAGCAATTCGTCTTCAGTGAATGGTTTGGTCAAGTAAGCGACGGTCCAGGCCGATGAAGCTTCCGACCTTGCACGGTCGTCATATCCATGTGCCGTCATGAAGATAACCGGGACTTTACAGCTGCCGGCTACCAGGTGACGCTGGAGTTCGAAGCCACTCATCCCTGGCAAGCGCACATCTAATATGAGACAGTCCGCCTTGCGAGGATCGGCTGAGTTCAAGAACTCCTCTGCCGAGGCAAACACTCTCACCTTCATGCCGACGGACCGGATCAGGCTTTCAAGCGATTCACGCACCGAGATATCATCGTCGACCACTGCAATAAGAGGTTCCATTTGAGGCTTCCATTGATGGAATAGCAGCAGAGAGAGAAAAAATCTATTACATCTTGGTGCTACATCGGCACGGAGTTCCACCGACTCTGTGCTGCGACCGAGTCAAGCTCGTAAGTCTTTGATTTCAGGGCCGGGCAGACCGCTTAGGCGGGTGGATCCCGAGGTTCTCTGCAATCCTTACCAGATCCGCAAGAGAATCGGCATACATCTTGCGCATGACGCGCCCACGATGAATCTTGACCGTGAACTCGGTTATGTTCAGTTCGGCCGCGATTTGCTTGTTAAGCAGCCCCGCAACGACCTGCTGCATAACTTCCTGCTCGCGCGAGGTGAGCGACTCATACCGCTCTCGCAAGTCACGCATCTCCGCGTTTTGTTGTCGGCTGTGCCGATCGCGCTGCACGGCTTCCTGAATTGCCTGGAGGAGTTTCTCGTCATCGAATGGCTTGGTCAGAAACTCAACAGCTCCCGCTTTCATCGCCTGTACGGAGGCTGGGATATCGCCATGGCCTGTCAGGAAAACGATCGGGATCTCAAGTCCGACCTCGGCCATCCGCTTCTGCAGGTCGAGTCCGCTGAGACCGGGCAGTTGCAAGTCCAACACCAGGCAACTTAGCGGCTCGGCGCCGGAACGCGCCAGGAATTCCTGCGCTGATGCGAAGGTTTCAACCTGCAAGCCCGCAGACCGGATCAAACTGCTCAGTCCTTCCCGCGCTGACGGATCGTCATCGACAATCGCGATAACCGCGTCAGGCTGCGGCATGAGATTCTTCTTCGTACCTCGGAAGCTTAAAGTGGAAGCTTGTACCTGGTCCGTCATTTGCGGCGGCCCACAGCTGGCCTCCATGGGCTTGAAGAATGGAACGGCTAATGGAGAGCCCCATCCCCATACCGCTGGGCTTCGTGGTATAGAACGGCTCAAAGACTTTGGGCATTGTGTCCGGGTCGAGACCTTTACCCGAGTCTTGAACCGTAACCTGCACCTGATCGGAATCAGTGTTCCGGGTGGTGATCGCCAGCTCTCGCACCTGCTCCAATACACTGCCCATCGCTTCGATACCATTCATCACCAGGTTCAACACCACCTGCTGCAACTGTACACGGTCGCCGCTAACCGGAAAAACGTCGCTCGCAAACTCTGTTCGGATCAAGACTCTGTTTTTCTTCGCTTCGTCTCCGACGATGGCGAG
Organism: uncultured Acidobacteriaceae bacterium; assembly: GCA_963708335.1. Taxonomy (GTDB): domain Bacteria; phylum Acidobacteriota; class Terriglobia; order Terriglobales; family Acidobacteriaceae; genus Sulfotelmatobacter. The sequence goes on from OY970205.1 coordinate 3,520,570, forward strand.
CACTTCTCGGATTGTTTCATTCAGATCCAGCTTTTCTCTAAAGGCTGCAGCTCTTTTTGTGAGGGCCCGAACGCGAGCGACGACTTCAGCGGCTCGCTTCCCGTCGCGAACGATTCGGCGGGCGGCTTCCCGGGCTTCCTCCAAGTTAGGCGCATCTCCGGCCAGCCAGCGCAGGCAAGCGCTGGCGTTACTCACTACGCCCGACAACGGCTGGTTGACTTCATGTGCGATCGAGGCGGTTAGCTCTCCCATCATGCTTACGCGGTTGATGTGCGCAAGATCTGCCTCGAGTTGCCGCAGCTTCTCACGCTGTTCTTCAGCCCGCTTCCGTTCGCTGATGTCCCGTGCCAGAGCCAAGTGGAGCCGACTACCACCATGCTGGAAGGGTCGCACACGCACCTCGACCGGGAACACGGTCCCGTCCTTTCGCCGATGACGAGTTTCGAAGGTGCTGACCTCTCCGGCCTCGAGTCGCTCCTGAATCCATCGCAATAGTGCGGCATCCGCGCCCGGGTCGAAGTCATGTGGAACCATCCCAATCAGTTCCTCACGGGTGTACCCAAGGCTTTCGCATGCCTGCCGGTTGACATCGAGCACCTTGTGCCGTTCTTCATCTTGCACGAATAATGCGTCGGCCGCGTGGTCCACAAATGTTCGGAAGCGCAGCTCGCTCTCCCGCAGAGCTTCCTCGGCCCGCTTGCGCTCCGTAACATCGACCGTAACGCCCACTACTTCAACAACGTCTCCTTTGTCATTCAAAATGGGGTGGGCTACGCCATGGAGGTGTTTGACTGTTCCATCAGGCAACACGATCCTAAATTCGAGTCCTAAACCTATCTTCTCGCGGATCTGGCTGTAGACGGCTCGCCAGTATTTCCAGTACTTCTCAAGGTCTTCCGGGTGTATTCGCTGCACGACCTGGTCGCGCTTCGGTAATCCGCGTTGCGGATCAAATCCCCAAATCTGAAACACTTCTTCCGACCAGTACACTTGCTGTCCCGTTCCGTCGAGGGCCCAACTGCCAGTGTGGGTCAGCCTCTGCGCCTCGGCGAGGTAAGCTGCGGTCCGCCGCAAAGCTTCCTCAGCGCGCTTGCGTTCCGTGATGTCGCGAGCGGCGGCGAATACGCCAACTACCGCGCCCGACTCGTCCCGATAGACTGCGGCGTTGTACGACACGGACATCACACGTCCGTCCCGATGCCGCAGCTCCAACGGGTAATCTCGCACCAAACCTTCCCGGAACACCTGCTCGTAACCAGCGCGGGCGTTTGCAGGCTCGGTGAAGTAATCGCAGAAATCGGTGCCGATGAGTTCGTCGCGTGAACGCCCCGTGGCCGCCTCGGTTGCGGCATTGACATCGGTGATCTTGCCGTCTGGGCCGATCGTAACCAGCGGGTCGAGACTTGCTTCAATGAGGCCCCGGTTATAAGCGTTGGCCAGTCGCAGAGCCTCCTCGGCCCGTTTGCGATCCGTGATATCGATCGCGGTGCCCATAATTCTAATGATTTCTCCCGCGCCATTAAGGACAGGGTGCCGAATCACCTGAACATGTTTGGTCGCTCCGCTGGCTAGCACGATCCTGAACTCGCTCGGGGTGTCTACCTTTTCGCGGAGCAGCTTCTCAAAGTCCTCCTGTACTCTGACCCAATCCTCCGTGTGGATGAATCGGGAAACCGCTTCCCTGGGCGGTAGACTCTGTTGCGCATCGAGCTCAAAAATTCGGAGGCATTCCTCCGAAGTGTAGACATAATTGTTGCTGGCCACATCGAAGGCAAAACTACCTGTGTGGCTCAGTCTTTGCGCTTCCGCCATATAAGCGTCGCTCTGCCGGAGAGCCTCTTCTGCCCGCTTGCGTGCAGCTCGGGAACGCAGGGTGACGATGCCAAACGCCATGTCGCCAGCCAGTTCCTCAAGAAGACGAATCTCTTCCGATGTAAAAGCGTCGGGCTGCGCGGAATGAATGGTGAGGCTGCCGAATGCTTTGTGGTTTTCGTCCTTGAGGGGCAAGGCGATGCCGGAACGAAAACCGCGCTGCAAAAGGCCCTCCCGCCAGGGCGCCCGTCGAGGATCCATTGCAAAATTCTGAACGCAGCAACTGTTCCCGCTCCGGATGGCCTCTCCGGTGGGGCCGCGCCCACTCTCCGTGTCGGCCCAGGTTATGCCGGCGGATGCGAGATATCCCTCCTCGGCCCCGGTCCACGCGACCGGGCGCACGCTTTTGGCCTCGTCGTGTTCGGCATAGCCCACCCACGCCATGCGGTAACCCGCCTCCTCGCAGACGATCCGGCAGATTTCTTCGAGCAAGCTTCGCTCATCGGTGGCGCGCAGGAGGACCTGGTTGCAGTTGCTGATCGCTCGCAGTTCACGATTCAAACGACGCAACGTCTCCTCGGCATGCTTGCGCTCGGTGATGTCGTTGTTGGTCTCCAGAATTGCAACCGGCTCACCCCGCTTGCCTCGCTCCAGCGACCAACGGCTCGCCGCCACCAACTGGCTTCCATCCTTTCTAGTTTGCAGAAGCTCGCCTTCCCAGCGACCGGTACGCGTCACTTCCGCTTTGATCTCGTCAAGCGGAGCCGGGAAAACTGTCTTCAGCAGATCGTGAACAACCCTTCCCACCGCTTGCTCCGCGGTCCAGCCGTACCGCTCCTGGGCAGCACGATTCCAGTACTTGATAACCCCATCCATATCCATCACAAAAACGGTGTCGTGCGTGAGATTGAGGAGATCTGCCTGCTCGCACAGATCGGCCTCGACGCGCCGCCGAACCGTGCCGAACCAAGACAAGAGCGCAGCGAACGCTGCAAAAATGATGAAAAGTGGGATGTCCGACCGATAGATATAGATGGTGCGGACCGGCTCCACGAAGTACCAGTAGAAGCTGATGGTGGACAGGACGACCGCCAACACCGAGGGACCTCGTCCTCCATACCAGGAACTTATGGCCACAGCAAACAGCATCAAAAACGTGAAAGGGACGCGGAAGTGGAAATACCCAAGAAGTAATGACACCCCCAATGCGACGCCGACAGAAAAAATCGCAAGCCCGTAATGCTGCAGACGGATCTGGCGTGGCGGCCCCGATAACCGATGAGCCACGGACTCATTCGCGTCGATACTTGACGGGTTCATTTGCTCTACTACTGATTCCCAACGTGTCCTCCTACTTCTTCAGAAATAGGCGTCAAGGTAGGGCTCTCATTGCTGGGAATACTTGACCACTCCAAATGAAACATCAGCGAGGGTTGGAACTTTAAAGCATCGCCATCCTAGCACTCGAGTGACATCTCAAGTCACTGTTGTAGTAGCGCTTCTCACAAAATGCTGTGATCTCTGTCACACGGAACTGCTATACGTGGAAAGACGAGAATGACTTCTTAGTGACCGGGTCGTCACTCTGACTTAGTGTCGGCGGATTGGACGCCTGAGAATCATATTGAGTTCCCTACGCCTCGATGGCTAAGCACCTGATCTGCCGCGTTTTGCCTGAGGTGGGCTACGCATAACAAGGATTGGTCCCTGAGATGCTTTTTGCATTCCGGATGTGACAAGCAATTGAACCGGAAGGGGACGAAACCCGCGGGAGTCAACGCTTCCTTAAAGGCAGCCTTTCGGTCGCGAAAGGGTTAAAAATGAAAGGACTGTGCATGAAATGGCTCGTATTAACGGTCACACTGGGCGCCATCGTTACGCTGGGCGCTTGCAAGAAGAAGGTAGCTCCGGCACCGCCACCGCCACCATCGGCCCCGACTGCTTCGATTTCGGTGAATCCAAGCAGCATTCAAAACGGACAATCGGCATCGCTCAGTTGGCAGACTACCAATGCGGCCGACGTGTCGATCGACAGCATCGGCGCAGTCCAGCCCAATGGGTCGCAGTCAGTTTCCCCCACGGAGTCGACTACCTATCACCTGATCGCGAAAGGAGCCGGAGGAACGCAGGAAGCTAGCACACGGCTGACCGTAACACAGCCACCCCCGCCACCGCCTCCGCCGCCAACACCGGCCGTCAGTGAGGAAGACCTGTTTAACCAGAACATCAAGGATATCTATTTCGACTTCGACAAGTCCGACATCCGGGCGGACCAGCAGGGATCGATACAAGCCGACGTGGAGTTCCTTACTCAGCATGCCAACATTAATTTCACGATTGAAGGGCACTGCGACGAACGCGGCTCGATCGAGTACAACATCGCCTTAGGCGACAGGCGGGCCAAATCGGCAAAGGACGCGCTGTCCGCGGCCGGAGTCAGCGCCAGCCGCATTAATACGATCAGCTACGGCAAGGAAAGACCGTTCTGCACCGAGAGCAATGAAGCTTGCTGGCAGCAGAACCGCCGTGGGCATTTCGCATATCAGAAGTGAGCACAGGGGGCGGCGTAAGCTCGCCTCAGCAGAAAGGAAGGAGCACATGAAGCGCGATACATCAACTGAAATGAATATCGTCCCCCAGGTTCAGCCAGAGAATTCATTCCTGAATAAGATGGCCGAGATTGAAAACAGAATTACCAAGCGTGCCTATGAATTGTTCGCATCCAGGGGATTCACCGACGGTCACGACCTGGACGACTGGTTCAACGCTGAGTCCGAACTCTTCGGTCAGATGCCAGTCAAAGTCGCAGAGAACGACAAGGCTGTGACGGTTCAAGCCGGACTGCCCGGATTCACTGAAAAGGAAGTTGAGGTCAGAGTTGAGCCCCATCGCCTGTTCATCAGTGGGACGCATGAGGAGAAATCGGAGAACAAGAAAAAGGGCGAGACGGTCTATTCGGAAAATTCAAGCCAGGTATTTCGCAGCATCGCGCTCCCAGCCGAGGTCGATCCGGACAAGGTCAAGACCAGTCTCAGCAAAGGGGAACTCGAGGTCACATTACCAAAAAAAGAAATCGGCAAGGGGGCCCCTATCGAGCAGAAGGCCGCGTGAGAAAGCCGGCACCTTTGTCATCGCGAGCTGAAAGTAGCAACGTTTGTTTGGCGGCCCACAGATTTAGGTTTCCCAATCGATGAGTCCAACATGAGTCCAAATTCTTCGGAGGAAATATGAAAAAAAGCGATTCGCAGCTCCAGCAGGATGTTCTCCAGGAACTGAAGTACGAACCAACCATTAACGCTTCGCAGGTCGGTGTCACTGCCAAAGATGGCATCGTGGGTCTGATCGGGAATGTGCAGAACTATGCAGCGAAATATGAGGCCGTGCATGCGGCGGAAAGAGTCGCTGGCGTGAAAGCGGTGACGGATGAACTGAAAGTCGACTTGCCGGCTTTCCACGTTCGGAATGATGAAGACATCGCCAGAGCGGCGCTCAACGAGTTGCAGTGGGATGTTTGGGTACCGGCGGACCGCATTAAAGTCAAAGTGGACAGCGGGTGGATCACGCTGGAGGGCGACGTCGACTATAAATATCAACAGACGGCGGCCAATGAGGCTGTTCGCAACTTGACCGGAGTCAAGGGCGTGACCAACCTGATTACTCTCAAGCAGCCAGCAGTGTCATCATCCGAAGTCAAAACCAATATCGAGCTCGCCCTGCACCGGGCTGCTGAAATTGATGCCGACAACATCAAAGTGAGCGTCAACAAAGACAAAGTCGTCCTGAACGGAAAAGTCTCTTCCTGGGCCGAACGTCAAGAGGCGGAACGAGCTGCATGGTCGGCGCCAGGAGTCAATGAAGTCGTGGACTACCTGGTGATCGCAGCGTAAGTGTGCGCATCTCTGCACCAGAATGGTCGGCTGGTTTGCTTGCTTCGCCTGAGGTCGCAAGCCATCCGACCATGATTAGAAAGTGTATCCGTCGAAAATTGCAGCTTCACACTCCGACGTTGAGCGCTCGGAAGAGCGTTTGCCTGGTAGACCGATTACCTCATCGCATGTAACAATTCCAACATCCCGACATCCTACAGAGACTCCGTGAGATTCAAGCCCCGCGCTATAGAAGTGGTTTTTGCTGTTTTCGGGATATTCTTCATAGTCGCCCCAGCCGGCGCGCCAGCAGCGCCAACAACGCTGGCTCCAAATGGCCAGTATCGTTTGCGGTTCGTCCATACTCATACCGGCGAAAAGCTGGATGTGGTCTACAGAGATGGCGATTCATACGTCCCGAAGGCTCTCTCTGAGCTCGACTATTTTTTGCGTGATTACCGCAACGGAGAGGTTCATCCCTACAACCCGCGTCTATTCGATCTGCTTTACGAATTGCTGAATGCAGCCGGCCGGCCTGACGCGTGGATTAACGTTGTCTGTGGCTACCGCAATCCGCGGACCAACGCCTACCTGAGAAGCCACGGTCATGGCGTCGCGAAGCATAGTCTCCACATGCAGGCCATGGCGATTGACATTCGCGTGCCTGGAACCAGCACAGCAAAGCTGCGAGATCTCGCACTCGCGCTGCATGAAGGGGGAGTTGGATATTACGCTGGTTCTGATTTCATCCACGTGGATGTTGGGCGCGTGCGACGCTGGTAACAACTTCCTCTTATCGTGTTAACGAGGCTATTCGGGATAAGGGCGGCCCTTCGCATGGGTCTTCCTCAGCGCCGCGTCGTGCCCATAAATGTCGTCAAAGAAGTGGACTTCATCCTTGTTGTCCACGACGGCGGTGCCGTAAAGAATCAGAACCGGGATTGGTTTGACGAGATCGACTTGATAGTTGTCCTTGCCGCTTTGCATCGCCGCCTCAACCCGAGCTTTGTCCCAACCGGGATTGTTGCGCAACACCCAGGTGGTAAGCTCAGCCGGGTGTTCCACCCGAATGCAGCCGTGACTGAAATCACGACGTGGTCGCGCGAACAACTCCGGGGACGGAGTATCGTGCAGGTATACGTTGTATTCATTCGGGAACATCAGCTTCACAAGCCCGAGCGCGTTGCTAATACCCGGGCGTTGACGAACTTCTAAACGCCCATTTTCCAGCTGTTGTAGAACATCATCGCTGATCGGCCCATTCGTGACGACTTCGCCTCCTCGGGTCACGACTTCATAGTTTTTCTTTGAAAGATAGGATCGGTCGCGTTCAATGTTGGGCACAATCTCACTGCGCTCGATGCTGCGAGGAACATTCCAGTAGGGTCGAAAGATTACATGCGTCATGTCCTTTGCGAATACGGGAGTCTGGCGGCGGTAGGCGCGGCCCACGACCACGTTCATCGCCAGGACAACATTTTCGTTTTGATCGAAGGCGCGCAGGCGGAACTCAGGAATATTGACAACGATTGGAGGTTGCGAAAATTCATGGGGCAGCCACCGCCAGCGCTCTAGGGTCAGCTGCAACTGAGAGACTCTGCTGCTGAGCGGAACGTTTAATTCTCTGATCGTCGCCTGATCGAGACGCCCGTTTGCTTGCAAGCCATGCCTATCCTGGAAGTGTTGCACACCAGCAGCGATCGTATTCGTATAGATGCCAGCGGTTTCCAACGCACAGGCCGCCGGTTGCAGGTCACCGAGGAGGCACAACCGTCGCTGCAACTGCTGCATGCTGGAATATCGGTCCCCGACAACGACCGGCCGCTTGATGATTGGGAGATGGTCCCTATCGTCCTGCTGCGCGAGTCGGAGATATCGTTGCAGTGCTCTCTCCGTCCTGCGATAACCATCGAACGGCGGTTCCACTGCAGCTAGCGCAGACTCAATATCCGTCGAACTAACCAGCCTTTGACGGATAAAACTCGAGAGATCGTACTGGTTGTGCTCAACATCGAAACCAAAATGAAACCAGCGCGGATTAACCCTTCCAAGGTGTAGATCCGAGATGTATCGCATCACCGAGACGGTCATGGCCAAATCGAATCGAGCTACATCGCTGGTCGAAGCCGAGCTCAGTTTCGCGATCCGCGCGGGCCACAGCAGGCTGTCGTAGTCTGCGGGATCGAGCCCCTTACTCCCAGCCTCGCCAAATACCTTGATCATTGCCTGTGCTTGTGGAGTCGGCCTCAAGTCCTCAATCCAAGCAAGAGCATACCCGGTTGGTTCATAGAACTTTTGCACTTGGACGCGGTAGTCCGGATAGTCAGGCGGAACTTCTTTGCTGGCCAGCGCGCGAAGATCATCTTGGACAGTCGAAGCAACATCGGCAGACCAGCTTGCCTGGGTGGCGGTAGCTATGGATAGCGCGAGAAATAGGAATCCGATGCTGGGCAAGGATGTCATGAATTCATGAATGAGCATGTTGGCTTCCGGAAGTGGCCGCAGCGAATCCAGTTATGTCTGAAATGTTGAGAGCAGTCGACTTCTACAACTGACCTGCATCTTTCCGTCACACTGACGAAATGCGATCAGATAATGTGTCGCTCGGGAAATGATTCGAGTCGCAATAGCAGATGTCCAAGATTCCTAGATGGTTCCGTCGTTTCCGACAAATTTGCAACCTGGAACATTGCCTGCTCAGTAATTAGAGACGAGGAATGAACTGAGCTGGCCAGACGGTTGAGTGCCAGTCAGTTCGACCCTTCGCTCAATGAAAACAAGTGTAATGCCTTTGAGCGCAAAGAAAGAAGAATGCGGCGGTGAAGGGGATCCTGAAGCTCGGTTTCAAACTGTTGGTAAATGACAGGGCGAAGTTCAGCGCGCTGATTCTTGGCATTACCTTTGCCGTGTACTTGATGATGTTTGTCACGTCGATGTTCTTTGGTGTGTTGAACCACGCCTCCGCCAACATGATCAACGTCGGCAGCACAATATGGGTCATGGATCCGTACGTAGAATCGGTGTCCAGTTCGGTTGGCATGCCTAACTATGTTCTGGATGCAGTTCGGAGCATGCATGGGGTGAAATATGCCGTCCCGCTGTATTCGGGAGGGGCGCTGGTCAAGCTGGCTGACGGTAATTATCAACCGGTCACCGTTGTCGGATTAGACGACACCAGCCTGCTCGGCAGGCCGGCATTGCTTGAGGGAAAGATCGAGGACATTTATGCCGAGAACGGCTTCCTCGTGGTTCGGGATGCGGAGTTTTCCAAGCTCGAGAATCCGCACATCGGTTCGGAGTTCGAGCTGAACGACAACCGGGCGGTCATCGTGGGGATTGCGCAGGTGGCTGTTTCCGGTTTGTATGGAGTCCCCACTTTATACACGACCTACGAGCGAGCTATTCAGTACATTCCGAATCCTCGATACACCATCTCCTACGTACTGGTTGAACCCCAAACCATGGACGATGTACAGCGGATTAAACAGCAAGTCGAGGCGCTCGGCTACCAAGCGAGGACCAAAGAGGAGATCATGAAGAGAACTGAGGACTTCTTCATATTCGACCCTTACCTGAATGTGATCACCGCGCAGACGATCTTGCTGAACGACCAGCAAACAGCAGTCAACTATCGGATGCAGGTAATGGTTGCGAGCGTGCAGCTCATCAAAGCGCTGGGCGGCGGCTGGAATGCGACACAGATTCCATCGCCGAAGGAGATTCGTGCTCAAAATTGAGAAGATTCTTCTGCCGGTTGATTTCCCGAATACATCGCTGAATGTGATTCATCAGGCTGCGACCTTGGCCTACCATTTCAATTCGGAAATCGTGATGCTGCACGTTGTGACAGCGGAGAGCCATGCCGCCGGCGTACCGGACAACAGCCCCGATTGGGATATGCTCGCGGAGATCACTGGAAAGGCTCAGAAAAACTTGGACGAGTCTCTCGGGCCGGACCTCGAAGCCCTCGCCATCCGATGCGTTGTGCTCAAAGGCAACCCGGCCCAAGCAATTTTGCAGACGGCTCAGCTGGAGAAAGCTGACCTGATCATGATGCCGTCGCATGGTGCCGCGTTCAATCAGTTTCTTCTAGGTTCTGTGACGGCGAAAGTGCTGCACGGAAGCGAGTGTCCAGTTTGGACTGGCGGCCATTTGGAAACATCGGAAGATCCATTGACAGCTGACAACCCGATGTTGCTCTATGGCGGCGCAGGCATGGACTGGAGGGATGGCATGCAGACCATCAGACAAGAAGAGCCGGACGGGCCAGTGCCCGAGTTTGCGATTCACAATGTACTGTGCGCAGTCGATTTGGGCCCGTGCAGTAACAAAGCTGTGTCGTGGGCCGCAGCGATGGCTACTGAATATGGTGCCCGTCTGACACTAGCCCATGTCACTGCCTCGGCGAAACTTTGGGGACCCGGGGGCAGCCATGTCGAGCCCAAGCTAAGAGAAGAGCTGGTCGACGGCGCTTCCCAGTATCTCGCAAAGCTCCAGCAAGAAGCCGGCGTCAAGGCGGACACACTAATCGGCAGTGGTGATGTGCCAAAGGCGCTGAGTCAGGCTGCGAAGCAAACAAAAGCGGATTTGCTGGTTACAGGTTGCTATCCCTATGACGGCAATCTGCGGATCCACGGTTACGCAATCATTTGCGCGGTGCCGATTCCACTTCTGAGCGTGTGACAACCTTGACTCGTGGCATCGCTGTCCTCGGTGGGCAATACAGAATAAGGCAGTTCCGCGGCTGTTTTGATCCCTTGACTTGACTAAATGTCGCCACTCTGGCCCCAACTAGATTGAACACGTTTTCTGGGAAGTTATTTCTGCCAAAGAATCTGGTTCGCTTCGAGCGGCACTGATGCATGGCGCTCACCGGGTATGATGCGCGGGGTGTAGTCCGCTACAGGCCGACTCGCGGGAACTTTGCACGAATACACGGCGTAACCATTCGAATCACTCGTCTGTGTTGGCTGCATTCTTTGCCGGAAGATCTTGCCATCAGCTTGCGGTTCTGCATAAAGCTCAACTTCTACTAAGCGCGGGTCGAGTCTGCCGAAGAAGATCTGAACCTCAAAAGCATATTGCGTTCCGTCGGTGCGCATGGTTGCATCACCGAATCGCAGGTCGCTCCACAGTTCTGCGAGCGACTCCATGCGGCTGGCAAGTTCAATTCCCAACTTACTTTCATTCGCAGTCCGTTCTCGGTAGCGGCCCGCTGCCGGCAGGTAGAATTTCTCTACATATTCCCGAACGGCGCGGTTCGAGGAGAATTGCGGCGTCAACCGCAGCATGCTGGAGCGGACCTTGGTTGTCCAGATTGTAGGGATTCCACGACCATCGCGATTGTAGAACGCCGGGATCACTTTCCTCTCGAGGCAATCATATAGAGCGTTGGCTTCGTGTGCGTCCCAGTTGGGATCGTCTCCGTGCTCCTGTCCATCGCCAAGAGCCCACCCGATGTCAGGCGCATAAGCCTCCGCCCACCAACCATCCAACTCGGAAAAGTTGAGCCCCCCATTGACCAGAACCTTCATGCCGCTGGTGCCGCATGCTTCCCACGGTCGTCGCGGAGTGTTGAGCCACAGATCGACACCTTCAACCAAGTGGGAGGTAAGATGCAGATCGTAATCGCTCAGAAAAGCTACGCTCGAGCGAACCGCTGCACTCTCGATAAAGTCGCTCCATTCCTTGATCATCAATTGTCCTTGTAGATCCTGGGGATGCGCTTTGCCTGCAAGGATCAATTGGACCGGACGCTCTGGATTCGTGAGGATGCGAATCAGCCTCTCCCGATCATGGAGAAGAAGGGTCGGTCGCTTGTAGGCAGTGAACCGGCGAGCGGAGCCGATCGTCAGTGCCTGCGGGTCGAAAATGATTTCCGCATGAGCGATCTGTTCCCGCGATGCTCCCTGTTGGATACGCTGTCGCAAGAGTCTCTTGCGCGCATACTGAACTAAGGCCAGGCGCGCTTTCGTGCGCATTTCCCAAAGTTTTTCATCGGTCACATTCTCAATGTGCTGGATGTCCTCGAGCGTCCCACGCCAACGCTCTTTACCACACTGCTTGGTCCAGAGTCCGTCGGCCTCCTCGGAGTCCCACGTAGGTACATGAACTCCATTCGTCACCGCATCAATCGGCACCTCGATCTCTGGCCAGTGCGGGAAGAGCCGTTGGAAGATCTTTCGACTTACTCTGCCATGAAGCTGGCTCACGGCGTTCGCTGCGCAGCTACCCCGCAGCGCCAAGTACGCCATGTTGAAGGGTTCCGCCCGGTCGAATGAATCTTTTCTTCCCAAGGCCATCAGTTTTTCGAATTCGATCCGCAGCTTGTCCTCGGAATATTTTCTGAAGTACTGCTCCATTAACTCAGGCGCAAAGCGATCGAAACCGGCCTCGACTGGGGTATGCGTTGTGAAAATGTTTCCCGCTTTCGTCACGGTCAGTGCAACATCAAAGGGCTGATGATGCTCCAGCATGTAGCCGAAGGCCCGCTGCAGCACGAGGAATGCTGCATGTCCTTCGTTCAAGTGGCAAACCTCCGGGCGAAGGTTAAGTAACGACAGGAGCTTCCACCCCGCCATGCCCAAAACTATTTCCTGCTGCAGGCGTATCTCAGGACCGCCTCCGTAGAGTTCGCCGGCAATTCCACGATGAGTGGGCAAATTGGCGGGGTCGTTGGTATCGAGCAAATACAGCTTCGTTCGGCCTACCTGAGCCTGCCAAGTGCGCACCCACAGAGTGGCCTCCGGGAAACGTAGAGGGATACGCAACCACTCGCCATCCGAGTCCCGGACCGGAGTAATTGGCAGTTGGCCAGGATCGTTGAAGGGAAAGACCGCCCGCTGAAACCCGTTTCGGTCGATCTCCTGCCGGAAATAACCCTGCTGATAGAGAAGCCCGATCCCAATCAGCGGAACGCCCAGGTCGCTAGCTGCCTTGAGTTGATCTCCGGCAACATTGCCCAGTCCGCCCGAATACACGGGGAGAGCTTCACTCAACATGAACTCCATGCTGAAGTAGGCGATTCCGGTGAGCGGGTTGCCGGGGTGAGCTGTCTGAAACCACGCAGATGCGCTCTCACGGTCCTGCTTGCTGCGAAACATCTGCTGGACCTTACTGCCAAAGGCATCATCAGCAGCCAAATTCCGAATTGTCTTCTTGGAAACAGTCTGAAGCACCACCCAGGGGTTCTGCGTCAGCTCCCAAAGTTCCGGGTCAAGGCGTCCCCAGATTTCATCCGTCGCGTGATTCCATGACCAACGCAGATCGAGGGCCAAGTCCTTAAGGCAGGAAAACAAATCGTCAGAAGTCACGCGATTCTCCGTAAGAGTAATCTCACTTCATTATGCGCATCGGGTAAACTTCGCTCGGTTAAACAGCACTGGGTTCAGCCTTGGGATGTCCCCTTCCTTTTGGAGTTCGGAAGTAGTGCGCAGGCTTCCGTATAGAAGGTTTGCATCTGCCTTTCCGAATCCAGAGAGGTTCTTGCACACATGCAATGGCATCAAACAGGCACTCACTCTATGCTTCCTCAATTCACTAACGGTACCTCACCGACTCTATTCCGTCACTGTGGCGAAGACTGAGACCTTGCCTGTGACGATGTGCATTTGCATAATCTGCTGACTCGAATAGCGATTGACTCAGCACCGACCCGATGATTATCCGGAATGTCACGTGCTTTCACAGTCATCGAGGCTCTTATTCGGGGAGTTGGCGTGCGACCGCGAAGGAGTCAAATCGTCATGCACAGAGTGTTGGTGGTCGTCTTTGAATGGGAGCAACTACATGATTAAGGGGTCCAACAACGAAGCTCGTGGGCAGTGGCAGAAGCCGATGACGCACTCTTATGAGAGTCGTCAGGATATCGTACGGGAACTCGCTTATCAGCATTGGGAACAACGCGGCCGCCCATTTGGTTCGCCCGAAGTCGACTGGTTGGCGGCTGAAGATGCCTTGCGTTCATACCTGTTGGCTTCAGGAATGGAGCTGGGGCAGGGCGCAGAGCTGTATCGCTGATGAAGCAGGATTGGGGTTTCTTGAGGCAAGCATTTTCGGGCGAATCAGTTCCTGAACGTGCCCCGTGGTTACTCACCCAATAATACATTCGAAGGCAGATCGTCCTCTGCCGGTGGCGGGCTTATGTAGCAGTCGCCGCAAATACGGCACCTCATGTCCGGCTCGGCATGCTCAAACGCTGGGTGGCTGCAGGACGCGCAGGGCGGCAATACCAGTAATTCCGCGGACGCCAATGAGTTAGGATCTTCCATTGCGCTAAACCTCCCCAGGGTACGTGATTTCGCTACATGATCTGCGGTGCAGTCCTACATCTCAACCGCATCAGGTACTTCTGAAACTGTCCAGCGGAAGACTACGCCTCCGATCAACTCCATGCGCCTATCCAGGAGCATCGGCCATTCTTCCTCGATCTCCGCCACGATCGCGACCCTGTTCGGCAACAGCACCTCCGTCACGTCACGGATGAAGTCTTCTCCTGTCTCGGTTTTGTTCGGGTCCTGAGGATTGGCAGCTCTCGACGGTGCCGGCTCAGGAGTTGAACGTGTCGAATCGCTAAGGCTCCCAAGTAGCGATTTCGCGAAGGGACTAAGCGTGCCGTGACCATCGGCTTGCCTCGTCACGACGGTACCATCTGCCTTCTTTACAAGCACTTCGTACCTGTAGATGCTGATAGAGCCTTCGCCGTCCAGTCGCAACAATTCGGTTTTTCCTTCGTCAGCTTTAGCTTCATTATCAAAAACGATGACCAATACCCGATGCATGACTGGCCTCGATTCATTCAGCCGGCTTCGTCCTCCGTTTGCGACAGGGATGAATCAAATTCTGAGCACGATGGTGACCATCGTTCTGTGTTTCTTCTGGTCTTCGTCCTGAAGAACGGCTTTGACGTTCTTGCGGCAGAACTTCCCGTCCGCGCTGCAAGATTGTTGGCAGAGGACCTCGGCATCATCCTTCCGGATGATCACTCGTGAGTGGAACATGCTCTCTGGAGAACCGTTCTGCGCACTCTTTCGAGAATTCGTCACTCTGACGAAATGGGATTGGCGAACTCCAGAGTACCGTCCTAGCCTCTCTCTGTCCTAAGTTGCACGCTCGGAATAACTTGTAACGCCTGCGATCCACTCTTCTTCGTGGCCGTCCAAATGCAAATCAGGCACGCAGGCGGGAGGGCATGCGAAATTCGGGGGTGGTTGAGCGCGGAGTCTGTAGCCCAATGCTTTGGAACGTCATTCTGGAATATTTGACCAAAGACGCGGAGTCAGCCTTGCTCCTTTGCACGATGCCGTTGACCATGAAACGAAGTCGAGCCTCATTTTTGACATCACGGCGGCACATTCTCGTAAGCGTGCCACCGGTCGAATAGGCAATGAACTTGACCCAGCGGTAGGAACGAAACTGAACGATCAGGAGGAGGTACACAATGCCTGAAAGAGAATCCTCACCAGGAAAACCCGGTCACGACGATAAAAAGAAACGCGAGGAACAACAGAACCGGCAGATTCGCTATGGCTTCAGCTATCTGATCACGAGCTTAATCGCGCTCTGGCTCTTTCAGATTTTTGTCCTGACTCCTCTGGCCCGACGATCAGAGATCCCTTATAGCGAGTTCAAGAAGAGGATGGCTGACGGTCAAATCGTAGAGGTAACCATCGGCCAGCAGGGCATAGCCGGTCAAATGAAGAATCCCAAAGCGGACGCCTCTCCCTCGGTCGTCCCATTTACCAGCATACCTGCTCCTGCCGGCGATCCCAAAT
Source organism: uncultured Acidobacteriaceae bacterium (assembly GCA_963708335.1). Classification (GTDB taxonomy): domain Bacteria; phylum Acidobacteriota; class Terriglobia; order Terriglobales; family Acidobacteriaceae; genus Sulfotelmatobacter. Next base: position 3,536,021 of record OY970205.1, read on the forward strand.
TGATTGAAGAATTGCAAAGTGCAAATGTAACTTACCGTTTCGAGCGACCTCCGAGTCCGGTGGGCAGTATTCTGCTGGGCTACCTCCTGCCGATGCTAGTGTTGGGCGGTTTCTGGTACATGGCGTATCAGCGATCTGGCGTTGCCGGGCCAGGCGGTGTGTTTGGTGTCGGCAAAAGTAAGGCGATTGAGGTTAAGCCTCAGGACGTTACTGTCACGTACAAGGATGTGGGAGGGTGCGATGAAGCGATCGCAGAACTTCAAGAAACCGTCCAGTTCTTGAAGACCCCGGAGAAATTCGCAAAACTCGGAGGCCACATTCCGAAGGGCGTGTTGCTAGTTGGACCGCCCGGCACCGGGAAGACTTTGTTGGCCAAAGCCACAGCCGGCGAGGCCGAAGTCTCATTCTTTGAGACGACTGGCTCAGAGTTCGTCGAGATGTTCGTGGGCGTCGGCGCAGCAAGGGTCCGCGATCTTTTCGAGCAAGCACGCAAAGCTGCGCCTGCGATCATTTTCATCGATGAGATTGATGCCATTGGCCAGAGTCGTGGAGGGATCACGCAGATGGGCACCAATGACGAGCGCGAACAGACGCTGAATCAATTGCTGGCTGAGATCGATGGCTTCAAAAGCGATGCCAGCGCGCCGGTCATCATTATGGCAGCGACAAATCGTCCTGAAGTACTTGATCCGGCCCTACTGCGGGCGGGCCGCTTTGACCGTCAGATCGCGATTGGCAATCCCGATCTGATCGGCCGAGTCCAGATTCTGAAGATTCACACCAAGAAAGTGAAACTGGATCCAGCGTTTGATATTGATCGGGCGGCGCGAATCACGGCCGGTTTCAGCGGAGCGGATCTGGAGAATGCCGTAAACGAGGCGGCTTTGGTTGCTGCCCGGCGCAATGCGACGGGAGTCACACTGGAGGATTTCGAGGCTGCCATCGAACGGGTGGTAGCTGGCTCCGAGAAAAAGAGTCGGGTGATGAATGAGCAGGAGCGCACTACGGTTGCTTATCACGAGTCCGGTCACGCGCTCGTTGCTGAACTCGTGCCCCACGGCGAACCCGTCAGCAAGATCAGCATTGTTCCGCATAGCCGTGGTGCTTTGGGCTACACCATGCAAATGCCAACGGAAGATCGATACCTGCTCACGATCGACGAACTACGCGACAGGATCGCCGTAATGTTAGGTGGCCGCTCTGCAGAAATGGTGGAGTTCGGCACCATCAGCACCGGCGCCAGTGACGACATCATGCGGGCGACGGACTTGGCGCGCCGCATGGTCACCGAGTTTGGCATGAGCGAAAAGCTCGGATCGGTGCGCTACGCAGGTCAGCAACTTCAGTATCTGGGCGGATCGGTCCAAGACAACAGCGGGATCAGCCCGGAGACACGGTACACGATCGACGGGGAAGTTCAGCGGTTTGTTATGGAACAGTATGATCGCGCTCAGGCATTGTTGAAGAAACATCGAGGCGCACTTGCAACGCTGGCTCAGCAATTGTTGAAGCAAGAGACCGTGAGTGGCAGTGACGTGCTAGGAGCGTTGGCGAGGAATCCTGCCGAGAACACTCCTGAGGAGACTGCTCACTTGGCTGAACTCTCGAAGGCATAGCCGCGAGAAAGATATTTAACATGCACAAGGTCGTATTACTTCGTCACGGAGAGAGTATCTGGAACAAAGAAAATCTTTTCACCGGTTGGACGGATGTCGATCTTTCACCGAAAGGGGCAGAGGAGGCCAAAGAAGCCGGCGTCACGCTTAAACAGGTGGGATTTAGTTTCGACTTGGTTTTTACTTCGGTCTTGAAGCGGGCGATCCGCACTGCGTGGATCGTCCTGGATGGGATGGATCTGATGTGGATTCCCATCCAGCTCGACTGGCGACTCAACGAAAGGCATTACGGAGCTTTGCAAGGGCTCAACAAGGCCCGAACCGTGGCGGAATATGGGGAAGCACAAGTGAAACTCTGGCGCCGGAGTTACGATGTTCGTCCGCCAGCGCTAGAGGAGACAGACCCCCGCTATCCGGGAAAAGATCGCCGTTACAAGGATCTGACAAAGCAGCAACTTCCCTTGACGGAATGCCTTGAGGATACGGTGGAGCGCTTTCTGCCATGCTGGCATGAGCTGATCGCTCCCAGTATTCGCTCGGGTAAGCAAATACTAATTGCGGCCCACGGGAATAGTCTGCGCGCTCTGGTGAAGTACTTGCAAGACGTCTCAGAGCAAGAGATCGTTGATTTCAACATTCCCACCGGAGTGCCTTTGGTCGAAGAACTTGATGACGACCTCAAGTCTGTTCGCCATTATTATCTGGGAGATCCTGCACGAATCCGACAGGCGATGGCGCGAGCTGCCAGCACAAGCAAGACAAATACTGATGACAGATAGCGAGAGTGAGGGATGTTCTCAATCGACGATCGAACCGGAAATGTGGTCACGACCGTGGTTCTCTTCCTGATCGCGGCCGCTATCCTTTATCTGGCGCGCGTTGCCTTTCTCGTTGTGCTGGGTTCTATTCTGTTCGCGCATCTGCTGGAACCCGCAGTGACGGCGATACAAATGCACTCGCGCCTGGGTCGGGGCAATCGCAACTGGGCGATTGCCCAAGTGTACCTGCTTGGCACGGCCGTGTTTGGAGGTCTAGGGTTTGAATTCGGTTCCCAGGTTGTCGCCCAGTTGAAGAACTTCAACGCGGCTCTGCCCGAAATCCTGCGCGGGCTTGTCAGTGGCCAGCTTGTCTCCCGGCTGGAAGTCCAGCACGGCTTGAGCGCGGTTCAGCAACTGCAAATACATGATTGGTTGGCCCGTCACCAAGATTTCATTGCTGACACCTTGAAGCGGGGTGCGTCAGCTACAGCACACGTCGCTGCCAACGCAGCGTGGCTTTTGGTCATTCCGGTTTTGGCCATCTTTATCTTGCGAGATCGCCATCAAATCGAGGACGCGATTCTGAAAGCCGTTGAACGGCAGGGCCAGCCAACAACCTTTGGGAAGATCTTGCGGCATTTGGATGTGACGCTTGCCAACTACATGCGCGCACAGCTCATACTGGCCGCCCTGTCATTGGTCTTCTACACCACTGCTTTGCTGATTCTGCGGTTCCCGTATGCCTTGCCTCTGGGCATCGTCGGTGGCATTCTGGAGTTCCTTCCGGCTGTGGGCTGGATCGCGTCCGCCGCTCTGATCCTGACCATCGGGGCCCTGGTGCATGCGCACTGGATCTGGATGGCAGGCCTGATCCTTGTGTGGAGGGTAGTACAGGACTATATGAACTCTCCTCGCATCATGGGGCGCAATTTACAGCTGCCGTCCCTGCTCGTGCTGATTGCTTTCATGATAGGAGGTCAAGTGGGAGGTATTGCGGGTATCTATCTCTCGGTTCCTGTAGTCGCCGTGCTGCGAACCGCCTGGCTGGATTCCCTTGGGATTGGAAACTCCTCGACTACGGAGCCGGCGACGAGCTGACAGAACCGACATCAGTTACGGTGGTGGGATGGGTTCGGCGACCCCGAGGAAGGGTCGTGGACGAGTCCCGAGTCGTGGAAACTGTCTAAGACCATTCCCTCCTGTGGAACCTTGTTGCTGTCGTTTTCGTAAGCAAATGCGAGAAGCAGGCCTTGGGATGAGGTCCAAAGTAGGAACGGTGCGTGTGTTGCTACTTTCAATTCAAACTTGTCAGCTAACCACTCGCGACCGGCCAAAAGGAGCTTTTCCCCCCGAGGTACGTAAGGCGTCCACCAAGGGTCGTGGTGAATACGGGGTCGGGACCATTGTTCTCTTCGAATGTCAGCAGTTCAACCGGCGTCACCGTTTTCCGATCATGACTCGCGCCACGCGTAATGCTGCTCAACGAGAATGCTGAAATCGGCCACATCACACCGGCGGCGCCTTGCACCGGCACATCCACATTCACAATCTCGCTCTTGTCTTTTGACTTTGCCGTGCATGCGACCTTTCCCGGCGAGAAATCGCAGGTGAGCGGTCCAATGTCGGGCCTCCATCGTAATCTTCGAAATTCCTTTAGCTCCATGACGCGAAGATCGTCCGACAGGCGGGCTTCGAAGTTGTCGCTGTGAGGTTCATCGGCAGGAGAGCGATAGTTTCTTGTACCGTTGACTTCGAACGTTCCATCCTCGAGCCGCCAAAGAGTCCACGATTCCGTGAAGTCGTAGACGGCGGGGTCAAACGACCCAATGCCAGCCTGGCTGAGAACTTTGTACTCTCCCTCAGCCACGCGCGTGCGTCCTGGTGTTCCGGATGCTGGGTTTCGCTCCGACGGGGCCTGCTGAGCGGAAGCGCCGGTCGCAAGGTTGTCAGAAGCGGATAATCGTGCGTGAAAAGACAGGCACAAGGGCAGAATGAGGGCTGCAAGACCAGTCAACAACACGATGCCGGGAAATTCGGCCGACCCTCTTTTCGTTCTGCCGTTATGACTCATGTATAGTCTCATCCTCCACAGCTACGATGTCACCGGGCAAGACTCTTTCAGTGAGGGGAACAACCGATCCGTTCCTCTTCACGGTGCGCCCAAACAGGTCATATTTCGACGTGGCGACATCTCTTACGGTCGTGTCTTCATTGATCAGTAGATGAGAGCGGACTTGGTTCGGGCCTACTAAGTGAATGCTTATGAGCATGGCTACTCCTCATTTGATGTGCCGGACTCTCGTGGTCCGAATGCATCGCGTTCAGTCCAGCACGCAAACCCTGTGTTTACCGTCGCATTGCACTTCCAGTTCGCCTGCATTCTCCGCGCCGAACAATAATCACTGCAATATGCCTCAACCGAGGAGACCCGGACACTCGCATAGTGAGTATGCGCACTTACGTTGAGCGGCCAGCTACAAGATTTCTCCCATAACGCACCTGCTGATTCCCGTCTTTTACTAAACCCGCGAATGCCGCGATGAGATTTGCGAGTTGCTGCGTACATCTAATTCATTCCTGCCACTGAGTTCAGGCGGAGGATGGTAAGCTGCCGGCAAGCGCAATGCATCACGAATCTGCAGCAGTTGCATAATCTGGGAGCGTGACACGATTCCCTGCAAGGCCCCGTGGTCGACCACTGGCAATTGATTGATGTCATTGCGAACCATGATTTTGAGCGCATCCAGCACCGGACTGTCGGGGCTCACCGTACGCAATTCCGTTTGCGGACGCATCGCTTCGCTCACGGTCGCCTGCCCCCAGCGATCACGCGGAATCCTGCTTACATCGCGCAGGGTAATGAGCCCAATTACCCGTCCCTGGTCCTCGACGGCAAAACATCTCTGACCGGTCGTCAGCAGGTGAATGTCAACAAACTCTTGCAGGCTCATCCCGCGGTTCACAACGACGCATTCCCTCGACATGATGTCGGAAACCCGCAGATCTCGAAGTACCGATTCAGTCTCCACCTCGCTATAACTTGCCTTGGCTGCATCCATCAGAAACCAGCCGATGAACGCGATCCACAGCCCCCCAAAGCCCCCGCCATGAAAGAATTGCCAAATGCCATCGAGAATGAAAAGAAGCGCCACAATTTGGCCGACACGCGCGGCGATGCGCGTGGAACGATCTGCATTCTTGGTGATGGCCCAGATGATCGAGCGCAGCACTCGGCCACCGTCGAGCGGGAAGCCGGGAATCATGTTGAAGAGCCCCAGCCCAATGTTGATATACCCCAGCCACACTAGGACTGCGGTTACCGCTGTCTGGGGTTCGGTTGAGCGCTGCCAACCCAAACCCATCGACATGCCCAGGCAGCCGAAACCAATAATCACGCTGGTGATCGGGCCGGCAATTGCGACCCAGAATTCCGTTTTCGCGTCGGTAGCATCGTCCTGCATTTGGGAGACACCGCCCAGCGCGAACAGGGTAATTGCGGTGACTTTCAATCCACGCTTCTGAGCGACGAGTGAATGAGCAAGTTCGTGCAGTAATAATGTGGCGAAAAATAGAACTGCGGTAATGAGTGCAGTGAGCCAAACTTCCCATATGCTCCAGTGCGGATTTACCTGATGAAAGTGCTCGCCCAAAGAGAGCACAATGAGGGCGGCAATGATGAACCAGCTGTAGTGCAGCCCTATCTCGATTCCTGAGATTTTCCCGAGTTTAATGGTGGAACGCATCGGCGACCTTTCTTTAAGGCCAAATCATGAAACCGAATGCTGCGTGTTCGGTGGCCCTCCGCTCACGTCTACGCCGCACGAAGAGAGCCGTTCCATATTCTTGGCGCCACTTTGAATCTTCACGGCAACAACGACCCTAACGATCCCACTCATTAAGACCGCCACACCAACCAGCGTTCCGATCGCCCAGACAGAGCTGGCTGGCCAATTGAGGAGAATCAAGATACCCAATGCGAGGCTGGTAGCGGCTTCGAGCAGAAACCATCCCCACCCCGCGAGCGGTCGAATCTGAAATGCGGTAACAGTGGCCAGGCCTGCCTGGACCAAAAGCAGAGTCCCCAGCAAACCCGTCAAACCTTCCACTCCTGCCATTGGAGCGAACACGAGCATGACTCCGATAATTCCAAAGATTCCGGCCGACAGCAGTTTCAGGAAGAAACTTCCAGGCTTCTGCGAGTGAAGCGCAAACACGAATTGAGCGATGCCCACCAAGATCAGCACCCACCCGAGCACAACGGTAGTGAACTTCGCCGTCGCCAGTGGGTAAACAATCAAGAACGCCCCCAGGGCCGCGGTCAGAACACCCATACAGACGCTCCAACCGGCACGCTTCTTTGTTTCGTCGATCAGGCTCTGTCCAGACATTCGATCCTCCACATGTTGCGAACTTTGTTTTCCAAAAAGGGAGGTCTCGTCGACCTCCCCTTGGGAACAGGTGACCGAACCAGGCCGCGAAGTTCTGCGTTACGAGGCCTTGGCCCTCGCAGCCGTTGCTTTCGCCTTGAGCACCTGCACTTTTGCCTGATCCTCACGCTGTGCAGCGTCACGTCTCTCTTTGGCCTTCTGCAGCTGCGCTTGGATCTTCGAATCGAGCTGGTTGATTTTTTCCTGGAGCTTTGCTTTGCGGTTGGCGTTAGCCTGGGCCTGCTCCGCTTTCATCTTCGCGCGATCGGCTTCCATGGCAGCAACGTGCTCTTCATGGAGAGTGTGTTTTACCTCCGAAAGCGCGCGACGGTATACGGTCCCGCCGATCGCCTCCATGCGGGTGTCGACAGGCGTGGTCCAGTCCTCGTCAATTTCGGCAACCACTGCGAACTTGTTTGCCGTCAAGCCCTTGTTGACGTCGTCGATGAAATCCCCACCGATGCCAACGTTGTGTAGGTCAACCGCCGCACCGGCGACTGCCCCGGTCGCGAGGCCGATGCCAAAACCCACCGGTCCACCCAGCAACCCGATCAAGCCTCCAAATGAGGTGCCAAGCAAGGTTCCGATCGGTCCATAGTCCTCTTCCTGTTTTACAGTTACCGTACCATCGGCGTGCTTCGACACTACCGCGTCGGCGTATACGCTGATGCTGCCTTCGCTATCGAGCTGCATAAGCGCCTTTTTCCCTTCATAGGCTTTGGTTTCATTGTCAAAAACCACGACCAACATTCTGTCCATGAGATTGCTCCTTTGGTGTGCTTTCGCGATCAAGCGACGGACCATCTCTTTCGCATGCAAACGAGATTCCACAACGATGGGAGACGATTAACTTCATTGTTCATCAGCTTGGGATAAACGAGTAGCCAGATCCCTTGAAGGAATTCGTGATTTGGAGTACTTCTTGCTGGAAGAACGTTAGACTGGGAGGAGACTGTTTAAAATGCCAACAAACACAGGAGAGGGTCGAGAAATAAAGGATCGTGCAAATGCGAATGAAGCCGAGATAGTCCGCGAATCGAAGACGCTCGCGCGGAAAGTGAAAGCAAAACTGACGAGAGCAGAGACAGACGCGCTGGCAAGAACAAACTCAAAACCCAAGAGGGGACGCCCTCAAATGTAACGGAAACGGGCTGCATGCGCCGCCTATTGGTGCGATGTGCCCTGCTTAATTTGGGCTCGCACGGTGAGTACCGGACAGTTCGCCCAGGAAATAATCGGATAAACTTTGTCGCGCAGATGTGTGGCCCAGGCCTGTACTGGGTGCACGTCCATGACGATAAGGTCTGCCCTGAATGACGGCATGGGATTCTCGTGTAATCGGTACGACCAAGGCAAGATCAGAGACTGAGGTAGTAGAAAAATCAGTTGTAACCAAAATGTTCTTCAAAACGATTCCTGCCGATGCCGTGAGTTGTGCCATATCTCTCCTCTTCCAATTGAGCACATTTCCGCCGTTTTCGCCCGGAGCCGTGGCCTCACATCGCAATTCTCCCGGGTGCACGCGAAATTCCGGTTGATTGCCGATTTCGGCCGCACTAGTTTTTACCAAATCAGCAGGTTAGGCACGCTCAGAGTCCAGAAACATAGATCCGGCGCTTCGGAGCCTTCGCCACAATGACGGAATAGCGCCGCATTGCCACTTCGCTCTTCCCATTGAGAGCTCCGGTCATAGACCTAACGCTTCCGTTTCAGCAGTGGTTCGCCTGAGAGCTCTCCTTTTCAGTTTGGAAATCCGGATGCACTCCTTCCGACGTTACAAGTCAGTCGCAAGTCCCTATTTCACAAAGCGAAGTAAATCAGAACGCTTGCGTCTTGGGGAACGCTGGACGGAGAGGCATGGATCAGCGGTGACAAATAGGAGGAAATAAATGGATCGCATATTAGTAGTGATCTTTAGCGAGCCCGACAGAGTCTTCGAGGGGCGAGACGCGTTAAAGAGCCTTGACCACGAGGATCTTCTCACGCTTTACAACTACGCGATCATCACGAAGACGCCGGACGGCAAAACTGTTGTCAATGAAGAAAAGGATCGGGAGGGGGTCAAAACGGTGCTCGGAAGCTCTGTAGGGAGCCTAATCGGACTCCTCGGTGGGCCAGCCGGATTTGCAATTGGCGCAATGGCCGGATTCCTGACTGGCCTCGTGGCGGATCTCGACAATGCTCGCGTCAGTGCTGACTTCGTGGACGAAGTTTCGAAAGAACTCAAACCCGGCACGTTTGCACTGGTGGCGGAGACCAACGAGGACTGGACAAGGTGGGTCGACCTGCGCATGGCGGAACTAGGCGGGGTGGTGTATCGGCAAACTCTATCGGAGGTGAGGCACACGGCGAACTCGGCAGATATCGCAGCTATGAAGGCCGATCTCGCCCTGCTGAAAGCCGAACAAGCGGAGGCAAATGGAGATCGCAAAGCCAAGCTGTACGAAAGGATCAACCAGCTCGACACGAAGATTCAGCAGCACCTGGAGAACAGAAAGAAGCAGCGCGAGGAATCGGAGCGCCGCGCAAAAGCTAAGGCCGAGATGCTCAAGGCGAAAGCATCTGGGGCAAAGACCGTCGAGACTCACGTCTAGTGTGCGTGTGTTCCCAGCGACCTGCGGCCGATCGGGCGCCAGTTCCGATACGTTCGATGGGGTGCCGGCGGCACTACTACCGGGCAGACGGCCCATATCCCGGCCGAAAGCTGAGCAGAAAGGAAGACTGAAAAATATGAAGCACAACGCGAAGAAAGAGGGCAAGAAGAAGTGCGCGCGTGAACAGTGCCAGTGCCAGATCGGTCCTCCCGCTGAGTATTGCAGTGATTATTGTTCGGGTGCCGAAAGAAACGCACAACCCGAGCTCGAATGCAGCTGCGGGCACGTGGACTGCAATGCGAAATGAAAACTCTTGTCATCACGCGAATGAGGAAGAAGGAACCATGAATCTGCTTGGGCTACGTCGAAACGCGATTCTGCACATCAGCACTGGCGTACTGTGTCTTGCGTCGCTGCTGAATGTAAGCCCATTGGCGGCTCAAGCGCAGGATCAGGACGAAGAGCTGCAACTGGGCCAGGAAGTCTTCAACGAACTCAAAGCCAAAGGCGAGATCATCGAATCGTCTCCTCTATATGATCAGTTGAAACCGATTGCGGATGCCATCACCCGGTCGGCACAGCCGCGATACAACCATCCGTTCAAGTTCTATTTGGTTCACGAAACCCAGCCTAATGCTTTTGCCACTCCGGGTGGGAACGTATATGTTGTCGATTCGCTGCTGTATTTCCTCAAGAACACTGACGAACTTGCTGGGACTTTGTGTCACGAAGTATCTCATACGATCCATCACGACACGATAACGTTGATGGAAGAGCAGGAACGACGGGCGAGGCGGGAAATCGGCGCAGCCATCCTTCTGGGCCCATCCGCGGCGCACGTGTTGGCGATCGCGCTCCTTGGCAAGCTGCATTCCCTCAGCTATTCCCGAGATGTTGAGTCGCGCGCCGACATTACTGGTTCGGACGTGTGTGCGGCCACCGGGTATAACCCTTGGGGACTGGTGTGGCTGTTCCAGGATTTTAAGAACGCCAAGCCGGAAGAGCTACCCCAGCTTTTGTCGGACCACCCCAACAATCAAAATCGGATCGATGCGCTGGAACGGCACTTCCGGAAGAATCCAGCGGTCTTTAGGAAATTCAATCCGGACCCCAAGTCGGCCGCGCCCTTGTCCGTTCCCCGCGACGCGCCGGAGATTTTCTTGCGGTAGATCGATCTAAACTGGCGCTGCCGGATAGGCGGCGTGCAAAAAGGAGAAAAACAATGAGCAGCTTTTCGGATGTTGTCGCAAGCGGCCTCGAAACAGTCAGAAGGTCATGGGGCTGGTTTTTGGTTTTCGGCATTCTGCTGACGATTCTCGGTGTCGTGTGCGTCGGCAAGGCGCAAACCGCAACCACCTTCTCGATTCTGGCATTGGGCTGGGTGCTCCTTATCAGCGGAGTGCTGTGGCTCGTCAACTCGTTCTACGCCTTTAGCTGGCACGGGTTCTTCCTGTACCTTCTGAACGCGATCATTCGCGGCGTGACTGGATACCTCCTGATTCGCCATCCGAACGCTGGCGCAGAGGGTGTGACCATGCTGCTGGCTGCGCTCTTTATCGTTGGAGGTTTGTTCCGAGCAATAGGCTCCAGTGTGATTCAGTTCCCGAGGTGGGGATGGACTTTCGTCTCGGGATTGGTCTCGATCGCTCTCGGCATCTATCTCATGACCATCTGGCAGACGGCCAGCACTTTCTTCGTCGGGATGATCATCGGCATCGACCTGATTTTTGACGGCGCGGCACTGATAGGTTTCGCGAGTGCGATTCACAGTTTGCCGGGCGTGACGCCCATGCAACGCAAGGCTGCCTGATGGGCCAACAGGAAGTTCCATGACGCTTGAAAACCAAGTGCGCAGACTGACGGTTGTAGCTGCTTTCGTAGGCTTGACATTAGCGACACTGTTGGCGCAATCGGCCGACGATCGCGAGGCCAGGGCGAAGGAAGCAGCTATACAGTCCGTCAAAGCTGCAAAGGTATTCGACGAAATCATGCAGACCCCGGACAAGGCTATTCCTCGGGATTTGCTCGCACGTGCCAAGGCAGTAGCCGTATTTCCGCACGTACTCAAGGCGGCCTTTGTTATGGGTGCCGAGGGAGGCCGTGGAGTTGTGAGCCGCCGCACTAATGTGGGTTGGAGCGATCCCGTCTTTTTTCGAGCCGGTGGTCCGAGCGTTGGACCGCAGATTGGCGCGTCGGCCACTGACATCGTTCTTGTACTTATGAACGACGACGCGATCGCCCATTTGATGAAGGACAGGTTCGAACTGGGAGCCGACGCGGCGGTCGCTGGCGGTCCGGTTGGACGCGAGGCCGGCGCCGGTACCGATGCGCTTATGCATGCGGAGATTCTGTCCTACTCGCGCAGTCGCGGACTTTTCGCTGGCGTCAACTTGAAAGGGATTGTCATTCAGCCGGAAGACGATTTAAACGAGGCGCTCTATAACAAAACCGCACGCGAGTTGCTTGTGAAGGAGACCAAGAAGACGCCGGATACGACCGACGGCCTTCACGCCTTCCCGCAGGCGGTGTCTCGATATGCAGCCACCGACGGCAAGCGGCACTAAGAGTCAACGGGTGAACGAACATGAGTGGACGAGGCACTGCCAAGCTTATTAAGTCAAGCGAGTTGGCCATTATCGGCGCAGTCCTCACGATCAGTCTGGGATTGGTTGGTATCTTCCTTGCGATAGCCATAGGCCTAAATCCTACGCTTTTGTCTGGTCGGCTTTTTGTCGCCTGCGGCTTCGCATACCTTATCTATGCCTTCGCTACACGCGATGATGGAGAGGCCGCATGGCGAGTACTGACGAGCCTTCTGTACACCTTCGCGGGCTTCTATCTTCTCTTGTTCTTTTCCCCTGGAGTCGAAATAAGGAATGTCATGGTCGTGGTGGGGGTCATTGTGCTGGTTGAAGGTATGATGGAATTCCTCATCTTTTACCGGCTACGGGCGCGCAAAGGTTCGGGATGGATTGCCGCTAGCGCGATCGCCACGACTTTTCTCGTATTGATTGTATGCGGCTTGTGGCCAGTCAGTTCTATGCGGCTAATAGGCGGGATTGTTGGCACAAAGTTCGTTATAAGCGGCATAAGCCGGCTGATGTATTCGCTTGCGACCCACAAAAGCCTTGAGGCATTTGGCAGAAAACACGAGTCGCTCGCATGACTTGGGCTTGGCATCTGCTCCGTTACAGCCCCAGTATCGGAGAGTGAAAGGAGAACGGTTATGCATGGTCCAATCGAAGTGATACTTGGAGCCACCCCGGAGATGATTCACAACTGGGGATGGTTCCTTGCGTTTGGCATTATTTTGGTGCTGCTGGGCATCGCCGCGGTAGTGCGTGCTTTCAGCGCCACGGTGGTCTCGATGATGTTTTTCGGCTGGCTGTTGATGTTTTCCGGCATCATCGAGTTCGTTCACGCCTTTATGGTCGGGAAGTGGGCCGGTTTCTTCCTGCACCTATTGGTGGCGCTTTTGTTTGGAATAGCCGGTGCGCTCATGGTCTTTAAGCCGGTCATCAGTGCCGAGGCTGTAACCTTCGTCATGGCAATATTCTTCCTGGTGGGCGGCCTCTATTTACTATTTGGCTCCATATGGAGTCATACAGCGGGTTGGGGATGGGCAGCTGCTAACGGAGCGATCTCGAGCATCTTAGGAGTCTTGCTCCTGATGCAATGGCCAGTCTCGGGGCTCTGGGTAGTCGGTCTTTTCGTGGGCATCGATCTGATCTTCTACGGTTCGGCTTGGATCGCTATGGCGCTCGACCTGCACAAGATGTGAGCAACGGCACACCGTGCCAGCCGAAGCGAACGCCCGAGTTCGGATGAGCAATAGCGAAAGAAACGAACTGCGCCGGCTGATGAATGCGCGAGGTGCGCGCAATTGCACGACGCAATTGCCAAAGAAAAAAGGTTAATCCTGTGGCAGTCGGACTGACGCTCTAACCCGGCAGCAGCTCCACGTCCGAAGAGTGAAGGAAGAGTTGAACATGTACGGTCCTATTGAAGTGATGAATGGGGCTACCCCTGAAATGATTTACCACTGGGGATGGTTCCTAGCGTTCGGTATCGTATTGGTGATCGTTGGCATCGTGGCGATAGTACGAAGTTTCATAACGACAGTGGCCTCGATGATGTTCTTCGGCTGGTTGTTGATGTTTGCAGGCATCATCGAGCTCATGTACGCCTCTATGGTCGGCAAGTCGGTGGGCTTCTTTCTGCACTTACTTTTAGCGCTCTTGTTCGGAATCATTGGTGCACTTATGGTGTTCCGACCCGTCGTCAGTGCCGAGGCCATAACGTTGGCGATGTCAGTGTTCTTCCTCGTCGCCGGCTTATATCAGTTCCTCGCTTCCATGTGGGTGAGTAACTTGCCGGGGTCCGGCTGGGGGGCGGCAAACGGGATGATCTCGGCAATCATGGGCCTATTGCTCTTGGCACGATGGCCGGTCTCCGGACTTTGGGTCGTGGGCCTATTTATCGGGATCGATCTGATCTTCTATGGCTCTGCTTGGATTGCCACGGCGCTTGAGTTGCATGAGATATGAGCCAGGCTCGGAGACGGACGTGCATGATCGTGAGCCAATGCAGAAAGGAGAACAACATGGGTGGCATGATCCCATTAAGGGACGCGTCCAGAGAGCCCAGCCGCTATCCAATCGTCACAACCTCAATCATCGTTGTGAATAGTATTGTGTTCCTTTTGGAGTTGATTGGTGGCGAGGCATTTGTGAAACAGTGGTCAGTGGTTCCCGCCGATATCATTGCAGGGCATCACTGGATCACTATCCTGACGGCCATGTTTATGCACGCCGGATGGATGCACATTATCGGTAACATGGTTTTCCTGTGGGCCTTTGGCCCAGAAGTTGAAAATGCGATGGGGCCACCGCGTTACCTACTCTTTTATCTTCTTAGTGGCGTGGTTGCTAGTCTGGCGCAGATTGCCGCCATGCCTCACGCCACGGTTCCCAATCTGGGTGCTAGCGGCGCGATTGCCGGTGTTATGGGCGCGTTTCTGGTTACCTACCCCACTGATCAAATACGAACTCTGGTTTTCCTTGGGATCTTCGTCCGGGTTACTTTCATTCCTGCCGCCTTGCTAATTGGAATGTGGTTCTTAATCCAGCTTTTCAATCAGGTCGGCGCCGTGGCCGACGTACAAGGGGGTGGCGTCGCTTATGTGGCTCATGTGGGCGGCTGCATCTTTGGAGCGGTCATGGCACACCCCTTTGAGCGTTCTCTGCGCGGCACCCAGTGGAAAACCTAGCCATGCCGCCAAACGAAGAACTCGTCGGCAGCGTCGGCTTGACCACCAGGGAAGCTGAAGCACGCTTGAGCCAGTACGGTCCGAACGAACCTGCAGAAGCGAAGCACAGCTCCTTTTTTTCCGACCTCTCGCATGCGTTCACCAACCCTCTCATATTGATCCTGGTCGTAGCGGCAGCCGTTTCGGCCTTTCTGGGCGAGAAGGTGGATGCCACGATCATCGCTGTCATAGTCCTGCTGAGCACCGCGATTGACTTAGGTCAGTCTTACCATTCTCAACGAGCAGTAGAGAAGCTGCGCGCCCAGGTTGCTCCCACCGCAACTGTCCTACGCGACGGGGAGTGGAAAGAACTCCGTCGCCGTGACGTGGTGCCCGGAGATGTGGTTCGCCTTTCGGCTGGAGACCTCGTCCCCGCTGATGCGCGCCTGTTGAAAGCGCGCGATCTGTACGTTTTGCAGGCAGCGCTGACCGGAGAATCGTTGCCCGCAGACAAAGAAGCCTCGGCCGAACCCGCTTCGACCAAAGCTGACGCGCGCAACATGGTCTTCCTGGGTACGTCAGTCGTCAGCGGAACTGCTACAGCAGAAGTTGTGGCAACTGGCTCTCGGACCGCGTTTGGGGACATCGCTGCTCGCCTTGCCGCTCGCCCGGAACAAACCGCTTTCGATCAGGGCCTTCGAAAGTTCAGCCAGCTCCTCGCGCGGACCGTAATCTTTCTGGTGCTCTTCCTGATCGTCGTCAGCATCGCACGCCACCGCGATCCGCTCCAGTCGCTGCTGTTTGCAGTCGCGTTGGCAGTGGGTTTAACACCCGAGTTCCTGCCGATGATCACGTCGGTGACACTTTCAAAGGGCGCCGTCGCGATGGCACGCAAAAACGTCATCGTTAAGCATCTCTCTGCCATCGAGAATCTCGGCAGCGTGGACGTGCTTTGCAGTGATAAAACGGGCACGCTCACGGCCGGCACGATGACGCTGGATCGTTCTCTCGATCCTTTTGGAAATTCATCTCAGCGCGCCTTGGAACTGGCTTACATCAATAGCAAGTTCGAGACTGGGATCCGCAGTCCCCTCGATGATGTCATCCTCCATCAGCCAACGCAGAAAATCGAAGACTATACAAAATGTGATGAGATTCCTTTCGATTTCGAGCGGAGGCGGCTGTCAGTCGTTGTCCAGCGCCGGTCCCAGCGAATTCTCATCACCAAGGGAGCGCCAGAAGGAATCCTCCCGCTCCTTTCCGGCTATGAGCTCCAAGGGAAGACACTGCCCATCAGTGAAGATGCTCATAAGCGCATGCAACAACTGAGCAATGATCTGAATAATCAGGGCTTCCGCTCGTTGGCGGTGGCCTACGCAGAAGTTCCTGCGCAGACCGATTATTCAGTCAAAGACGAGCGCAACCTGATTCTCGCCGGGTTCTTGAGCTTCGCTGATCAGCCTCTTCCTGACGCCGCCCAGATTCTGACGTCGCTAAGGGAAGATGGCGTAGAGATGAAGGTCATTTCTGGGGATAACGACCGTGTCACCGGCCACGTGTGTGCTGAGGTGGGACTTGACCCGGGCCGAGTTATCACAGGGGAAGATCTGGACCGAATGACCGATCCGGCCTTGCTTCATGTTGCGGAGGAAACAAATGTATTCGCGCGCATCTCTCCTGCTCAGAAGAACCGGATTCTACTGTCCCTCAAACATGCTGGTCACGCCGTAGGGTTCATGGGGGATGGCATCAATGATGCGCCATCGCTGCACGCGGCCGACGTTGGCATTTCCGTCTCCAGTGCGGTAGATGTAGCTCGCGACGCGGCCGACGTGGTTCTTGTTCAGCCCGGGCTGAAGGTCCTGCATGACGGCATCGTCGAAGGACGAAAGGCATTCGGGAACGTAATGAAGTACTTGTTGATGGGTACGAGTTCGAACTTCGGCAACATGTTCAGCATGGCGGGAGCTTCGCTTTTCTTGCCGTTCCTGCCGATGCTCCCCATGCAAATCTTGCTGAACAACCTTCTGTATGATTTCGCTCAGCTCACCATCCCAACCGACAATGTGGACGAGACTTATCTGCGGAAGCCTCAGCACTGGGATATCGGTCTGATTCGCAGCTTCATGCTGTATATCGGTCCCATTAGTTCCATCTTCGATTTTCTGACTTTCTATGTGCTGCTGCACGTTTTCCACGCGACCGAAGTGCAATTCCATACGGGTTGGTTTGTAGAGTCGCTGGCAACCCAGACGCTCGTGTTATTCGTCATCCGTACCGCAAAGAATCCTTTCCGCAGCCGCCCTAGCAGGCCGTTGATTGCCACTTGCCTTGGGGCTGTGGCCGTCGGGATTCTATTGCCGTTCAGCCCGCTCGCAGGCGCGCTGGGATTCACACCGATGCCGGCAAGCTTTTTTGTGTTTCTGGCGGTCGCGACGGGCGCTTATCTCGTGCTTGTGGAATTTGCGAAACGTTGGCTCCTGCGCCGAGCTGCGAACGCAAATACAGTTGTGCATCAAAAAGCTCTTGCCGCTGCGGCATAGCGTCGTCGAGGAAAAGGCATATGCGATGGCCAATCGCGATGTATTGGGTGCTTGTGGGCGCCAAATCCGACGCGGTGTGGAAATGGCTTCATCGTCTGGGCGGGCCTGGGCTAATCCTCATTGGAGTCGCTGACAATGCGCCGTTCTTCTCAACGCCAGCTGGAGGCGTGGACGTATTCGTCATAGCACTTGCAGCGCACCAGCCCCACTGGTGGGCCTACTACGCGTTGATGACTACAGTGGGCGAGTTAATTGGCGGATATATCACGTATCGGATATCCGAAAAAGGTGGCCAGCAGACCTTCGAAAAGAAAATAGGAAAGGCCCGGGCGGAGAAACTCTATAACACGTTCGACAAACGCGGGTTCATGGCAATTCTTATCGGTGCCATGCTGCCGCCGCCGTTTCCCTTCACCCCCGTATTGATTGCTGCCGGAGTCATGCAATATCCGCAAAAAAGATTTTTCGCGGCGCTGACGGGCGGACGCGTAGTGCGGTTCTTCGGGGAGGCTTATCTCGGCCGTGTCTATAGCCAGCAGATGATCAACTTCGTCTCGCACTACTACCACCCAATGATGTATCTCCTGATCGCGTTGGCAGTAGCGGCTGGTGTCGGCGCGGCAATCTATTTCATATGGTATCGACCTAAGGCACAGCGCGAACAGCGCGAACGGGGCGAGCAGGTACAAGAATTTCCGCTTCCTGGCCGACACGCGAGAGGTTGAAACAATGCGTTTCACGCAGAACCGGAAAGAGCGCGGTACCACAAGGCAACGGAAGAGGCCAGAGCGAGGTTGTTATGTTCAAACTTAAGATGATCCTGGTTGCCGCAATCCGAAGTGTTGTTCTGACGGCTGCCTTGCTAATCCTGGTTAGTGTCCCTGGACCCTCCCAGTCGGATCCAGACATACAAACATTCTTCCGGCAGGATATCGGGCTGACTAAGGATCAGATCGCCGACATCCGAAGCGGAAAGGCGATCGTGAAGGCGATGCCGTCGCGCACGCCGGCTGAAGTCTTTCTGTTCGGCGCGATCTACATCCACGCTGCTCCTGAGAGCTATCTTCAGTTCGAGCGCGATTTCGACCGGCGTCGAGAGCTCCCCGCCTATTGGGCGCTCGTGGTGTTGAGCAATCCTCCGCAGTTATCTGATTTCAAGAACTTCGCGCTGGACAACGATGAGATCCAGGCCTTGAAGAAATGCACGCCCGGCGATTGTCAGATGCAATTGCCAGCGAGCTCCATCGAAGAGTTTCACCGGTCAATCAACTGGTCCTCCCCAGACGTGGACGAGCAAGTGAATCGACTCTTACAAAAAACGGCGCTCAAGCGTTTGCTCGCCTACCAGAAGAATGGCAATGAGGTTCTGGGGGTCTATAACGACAAGCATGACCCCACCGTGGTGCCCCAGCAGTTCGCCTACATGCTTACCTACACCAAGGCTTTACCCGCCCATCTGCCGGATTTCTACACTTATCTTCTCGCGTATCCCAACGCGAAACCCCTCAACGTGGAAGATACGTTTTATTGGGCGAGGGTGAAATTCGGATTGAAGCCTACGTTGCGCGTCGTCCATCGCGTTACTATGCACGGGAACCCTACCGACGCGGTGGTCTACGCTTTCGCCGAGAAGCAGCTTTATTCGAGCCACTACTTCCAGACCGCGCTCGACCTCTCCTTCTGCATCCGTGACCCCGACGGGCAAAAGCACCCCGGCTTCTACCTGATCATGGCGATGGGTTCGGAGCAGGCCGGCTTGACCGGGGCTAAAGGGGCAATCGTTCGAAAGGCGGCGGTCGGCCGATCCCTCTCACATCTCCAAAACGCACTCACTAACATCAGGACCACGCTGGAAAGCAACCGGTAGTCGAGGTGTTCACAATGCGTCATCCCTTGTTCGCCACCGTGGCGGCGACCGAGAAAAGAGGGCCCATGACATTTGTCGCAGCCAATGGAGACATTCATCTGAAATCGGTTCTGATCGCAACTGATTTTTCCGAAGCATCGGAGAAAGCATCCCGCCACGCTCTCGCCATTGCTCGCCACTATGGAGCGAAACTCTACTTGGCGCACGTGGTTTCTTCTCTGGGATTCACAATCGTGGGTCCGGATGCAGTCAACCTGGCTACCGAGATCGTTTCACGGGATGCCCGTGAATTGGAGAGCCGGCTGGTTCAAAGCGGGGCGCTCAGCGGTTTGCGTCACGAAGTGATTGTTTGTCAGGGGAACGTCTGGGACGAGTTGGACAAAATCATCGACCAAGAACAGATCGAACTGGTCGTCATCGGTACGCACGCTAGACGAGGAATGGGCAAGTTGCTGCTCGGCTCCGTGGCGGAGCACATTTTTCGTCACGCCGGCTGCCTTGTTTTGACCGTTGGTCCCGGCTCCCTTCGGGACTCTCCAGTGGGGAGCGGCCGTGCGATTCGCCCCTTTCTGTTCGCAACAGACTTCAGCGAAGCCTCATTGCGGGCCTTGCCGTATGCCGTCTCGGCGGCGAATCACTTCGGAACAAAGCTTGTCTTGCTCAACGTAATGTGTGACATCCCGATGCCGAATGACCTGCTTTTGCCCTCTGCCAGCGATGTCATGCAGATGCAGGAAAAAGGTCGGACGAACTGTCTTCGTCGGCTCGAGGAATTGGCATCTCAGAATGCCAAGCTGGCGGTCGCACCTGAATTTGTGGTCGAGCTCGGAACGCCGGCTGAGAAAATTCTGCAGGTAGCCAATACGCTCAAGTCCGACGCAATCATTCTGGGTCTCCATCGCAAAACCCGCATCGGCGCAGCTTCCCACATGCCGTGGGCCACTGCCTATGAGGTCGCGTGCGATGCATGCTGCTCCGTCCTCACAGTGCGGAATTGAACGAGCATCGTTGATTAACCAGCCAGGGATATCGGATTCCGAATCCAGTGGCGGGTCCGATATTTGAGCGGTCTCGGATGTTCAGGCTCTGACCCCCCGATTCACCGTGCAGGGCAAAGTACGCTCTTCGATCCGTTTTCGTCACAGTGGCGAAATGTAGTCTGGAGCGAGAACACCGCCCTCTCTCTGAGAAGCTGGAATCTGCAACATTTGCCAATGTTTGCCCCACTCCATGAGACCCCGCCTTTGGCAAGGAGCCTGCTTTTGGATGGTTGGCAAGATTGAAATGGCCAATTTGCATCTTCCAGCGATTACCGAGAGGTCCGGATGCGTGATGACAAACCGCCGAACTCTTTTGTTTATGTTGTTGGTTCTCAGCGCCACCGGCTCATTTGCCCAGAAGGTGCATGTCCAGTTCGACAAAGGCATCGACTTCCCGAAGTTTAAGACCTATGCCTGGCTTGAGAGCAAGCATCCGGCCCAGGCGGTATCGGCACAGCAGGTGGTGGCAGACATCGACCTGCAACTAAACAGAAAAGGACTGAGGAGAGTGGAGCTAGATGCGGGTCCAGATCTGCAAGTTGTCTACAACGCCGGCTTGAAGGAACGAACGATCGTAGAGGGCTACAGCTACGGATACGTGCTTGCCGAATATCTCTACAGCCAGATCTATGGGCCGCTCTGGTTTTGGCCTAGACCTAGTTCTTGGGTGAGCGAAGTTGAAAAGAACGGAAGTCTGGTGGTCGATTTGGTCAATGCGTCGAGCAGAGACATGGTCTGGCGTGGCGTGGCCAGCGGCACACTCTGCGACAACACAAGAAAGAACGAGCAGAAGCTGAACAAGGCGATCAGGAAGATGTTCAAAAAGTATCCCCCAAAGAATGTACGAAGAGGCAGGGAGGAAGGATATGAAAGTCCTAGTGGCGATCGATGATTCTGGTGCATCGCAGTATGTGATCGCGGAAGGTGCAGCTCGTCCATGGCCGACCGGCACTGTGCTTTGCGTGCAATGCGTTGTGGACATGTGGGTCTGGGATGAGATGCCCGATCTTATCGAAGACGCAAAGCGCCAGGCGAAATCGCTCGTGACGGCGGCTACATGCGTGCTCAGTCGGTCGGGGCATGAAGTCGTTTCGGAGATTCAGGCGGGCGTGCCCAAGAAAGCCATTGTCGAGTACGCCAAGAACTGGGGCGCCGATCTCATCATGGTTGGCTCTCACCGACCAAATGCTGTAGCCCGCTTTCTCCTCGGCAGCGTTTCCCGTGCCGTTCTTCGGAGTGCACCCTGTTCGGTTGAGATTGTCCGACCCAGTCCGCGAGCTGTTTCTGCTTCCTCGCGTGGAATGAAGATCCTGGTTGGCACGGATGGCTCCAACTGCTCCGAAAAAGCTACGCACGCATTGGCGAATCGCCCATGGCCGGCAGAAACCCTTGTGAGAGTAATTAGCGTTCGCGAACCGATCGCTCCGGAAAGCACCATGGCCGTGGACCCATCCCTCATGGAGGAAATTCTCGAGCGTGAACGCCGCCGCGCTGAGGATGCACTGACAAGTGCACGGAAGATATTGAGTTCCGCAGGGCTGAAGCTTTGCGATTCATCAGAGACCTTGTTCGGTGATCCCCGATCCGTTCTGTTGGACGAGGCAAAATCATGGGGCGCCGACTTAGTGGTGGTTGGCTCACACGGCCTGCAGGGTTTCGATCGCGTGCTTCTGGGCAGCGTGTCTGAGGACGTGGCCATGCATGCGCATTGCTCCGTCGAGGTCATTCGCGATAGCGCGAAAGGCAGCGAATAATAAGGGTGTACGGCCCTGCTGTGTGGACCTCGGAATGCAGGTGAGAGGGGCGTGTTGAATTTCGTTTGGAGGTAAGACAATGAAATTGAGCAAAATCGCTGAAATTAGTGCCGCGGTTGGTGCGGCCACCTTGGCTGGAATCAATACCTATCAACACAAGCACAAAGAACACAACCATAAGAAATCATTGTTCACACAAGATCACATTGCTTTGTATTCCTCGCTCATTGCCGCAGGACTGGCTCTTTGGGAGATCAAGAAGCATCACCATCAAATGGCTGCCTGAAGGGGACTGCGATTAACGCAACGTTTCAGTAGCTTCCTGAGTGATTCGGCACTGATCGAGGCGGTAGGTCGGGCGCATTTGTGCCGCCACTGCACGGATGAGCGAGATGGGATGCCCAAACGACAGGTTCGTGTCAGCAACCGACTCGAAGTGAAACTGCGAACGTTCAGATTTTGTCGAGGAATTCTATCCTGAGGGGTTTCATGTGCGATGCCACAGGGATGTTTCCCACTCCTTAGTCGTCGGCTAGTAAACCCTGAACATCCTCATCCCAAAATTGCCCAGCCGCGACGAGATCTCGCCGCTATGACGAGTACTGATAGCTCCCGTGGTCGTCATCGTGCGTTCCCCTAATTCACAGCTCGCAAGATCTTGCCTATCCAAAGTGGTCATCGGAGTGCACTGCTGGGAGTGGCGAGAGCCGGTAACGTTCCATTCGCGCATCTGGCTCGCCAAAGATCTTATTGGGGGATGTTTCCGAAATGTCGGGTGAGATCGACATCGTGAGTGGAGGCGCTGAGACGGATAAGAGTGTCGCGGTTCGGGGCCGAATCACGGTGTCAAACTCGGGCGAGATGCGCACAGCGCTGGCTAACGCGTTACGCGCAAAGCCAGCAATCGTCTCGCTCGATCTGTCCGGCGTCTCCTATCTTGACACTTCCGGGTTAGCCACGCTGATCGAGGCGCTTCGGATTGCCCGGAATCAGGGCACGCGGTTGATCCTAAGTGGCCTGCACGACCAGCCTCGCTACTTCTTTGAGATCACGCATCTCGATCGGCTGTTCGATATCGCGGGACAAGAGGCGGGCACATGAATGTTCTGGAGGCCATCGGAAACGGTGTGATCCTGGGACTTTCCTATGTCGGCGGACTCACGATGCAGTTCTGGTCGGAGCTGCGTGCTCTGCCCCGCGTGTTGCCGTTCCGGGGCAAGCGTGGGCGCTGGCAAACTGCGATGCGTCAGATGGCGGCGATCGGAGTCGATGGACTCCCGATTATCTCAATCATGTCGGTGTGCGCGGGATTCATTCTAGCAATGCAAACCGGAGCTGTACTGCGAAGGTTCGGAGCGCTGCAGTATGTCATGGACGTTATTGGTGTCGGGTTCACACGTGAAATCGCTCCACTTTTGACCGCCCTGATCGTATGCGGCCGGTCAGGGTCGGCATTTTCAGCCGAAATCGGAACCATGGTGGTGACCAGCGAAATCGATGCGATGAAAACGATGGCGATGGATCCAATCGAGCTCGTGCTCACTCCGAAGTACGTCGCGGCAATGATCACCCTACCCTGCCTGACTATCATGAGCAACACATTTGGCATTCTGGCGGGCGCTTCATTCATGGGCATCACAACCAATATTCGGCTCGCGATGTATCTGCGATACATCTTCAGCTCGATTGAGTTGCGTGACGTCTTGAGCGGACTGCTCAAAAGCCTCGTCTTCGCAGCCATCATTGTGAATGTGGGCTGCATGGAAGGTCTCAAGGTTCGCGGGGGGGCAGATGCCGTGGGCCGCTCGGCAACCTCCGGTGTGGTCCGGTCTATGTACCTCGTGATTTTGGCAGACGCGTTTTTCACTGCGATCTTCTATCTGGTGCATAAGTAAGGAGTAGCGCATGTGCATAAGGATTAGAGCATGGCGGAAGTGATGATCTCAGTCGATGGCTTAACGGTTGAGTACGACGGCAAGCGCGTGCTGGACGGCGTGAGTCTGGATATTCAACGGGGTGAAGTGATGGTGCTGCTCGGTGGCAGCGGCTCCGGTAAGACTACGATGCTGCGGCACATTATCGGCTTGGAGCGGCCCATCTCAGGAACGGTTCGGGTGCGGGGGGTCGATGTCAATCGTTGCTCGGCGAATGAACTGGTGGCCATTCGGCGCACGATGGGCGTAGCTTTCCAGGAATGCGCACTGTTCAATTCGATGTCCGTCGCAGAAAACGTCGAGCTTCCGCTTCACGAATTAACAAATCTCGCAGATCCCGTGGTCGAGATCATGACCTACATGAAACTCGCGGCCGTAGGTCTGGGCGAAACTGGGAAGCTCATGCCGCAAGAATTATCCGGGGGCATGAAGAAGCGCGCAGCCGTGGCCCGGGCGACCGCGCTCGACCCCGAAATTTTGGTGTTTGATGAGCCGTCCGCGGGCCTTGATCCAATCGTGGCGGCCGGATTGGACGAACTGATTCTTTTTCTGAAGAAGGCTTTTCAGATGACCATATTGGTCGTGTCGCACGAGTTGGCGAGTGCGTTCCGCATCGCCGATCGTCTGGCAATGCTGGACCGGGGATCACTCATCGCGGTGGACAGCAAGGATGCGTTCCGCGCGAACACAAATCCCCGCATCCGGCAGTTTCTCGATCGCGTGCCCGATCCTATTGCGGAAAGCGCTGCCGTTCAGGCCCACATTCGTGGGCTGGCAGGATTGGCGGGAGCAAGAATATGAAAACCGAAGCCAAGGTCGGCGCCTTCGTCTTAATCTGTGCGGCGATACTCCTCATTAGCGTCTATCGAATCACGAGCGCCCAGATCCGGGGCGCACGCGTTTCCTACAAGACCTATCTGCGGTATGCAGGCGGCCTGGAGCCAGGAGCGGATGTCCTGTTCGGCGGCATCACGGTAGGCGCGGTCACATCCGTGCGGCCCGATGCGCAGGACCCTACCCGCATTGAGATTCTGATGGATGTGAAGCAGGGTACCCCAGTGAACGCCAAATGCGTGGCTCGTCTCGAGTCCGTGACACTCGTCACGAACCCGGTCATCTCCGTCAGTACTGGAACGAACGGGGCACCCCGCTTGCCGCCGGGCAGCGTGATTCCTTCGGAGGAAACGATGAGCGTCGATGAAGCTGAGCGCAAGATTGCGACCCTGGCTGATTCCGCCCACACTCTAATGGATGCGCTGCAGACGGACGTGAAGGACGCCCAGCGGCTGATCGCAAACCTCAACGACATTACAGGCAAACCGAATCAGCAGCGGGTGGCGAACATTCTGGCAAACGCCGATACGACGGTTGCGCGCACGTCGCCTAAAATTGACCAGATCAGCGATCAACTCGTGAAGCTGACACATGATGCCAATGTAATAACAGCAAAGCTCGGCCCCACCCTGGACAACCTCAACGCGACCGTGTTGAACGCCAACCAATCGATCACTTCACTGCGCGAGCCAACCCAGGCCGACCTCGCCGAGGTGAAGAAGACGCTGACCGAACTGCAGTCGCAGATGCGGGCAAAGGACCAAGACATCACCTATACGCTCGAGAACGTTCGCGTGATTACGGACAACCTCAATGAGCTGACGGAGTCCCTGAAAGAACGCCCATGGAGCCTGGTACGGATCAGGGAGCCGAAGGATCGAAAGGTTCCGCCGCTTGCGGGGGCCAAATGATGAAGTCTCTGGTGAAAATGAGCGTCTACGCGTTAACGCTGCTCATCGCCAGTTGCGGGGGTGGAGCACGGCGTCCGCACTATTACGCACTCGAGATTCCTTCGGCGCCAGACCGGACGCTAAGCGGCCCCCGGTTTACTGGCACAGTGGCGGTTTGTCGGTTCGAGACTCCGTCGTACCTACGCCAAGGAAGGATCGTATACCGGGAAACTCCTGAGGGGGTTGGCTTTTATGATTATCACCGGTGGGCAGCCGACCCCGCCGAGGTGGTCACGACAGCAATGATCGACGCTCTTCGTTCCTCTCGGCTGTTCTCATTCGTAAAAAGATATGACGGTCGCAACCAGCAAGATTATCTGTTAGTTGGACGGATCGAGCGACTTGAAGAGATTGATTACGGCGGCCCGGTCCGTGTGAAAGCGCAAATAACGGCCGAACTGGTGAATCTGCGAACCGGGTCTACCGAGTGGACAGGTGATGCGCCGACGACGTTGAACGTCGACAGCCGGAACATCAGCTCAGTCGTCAACGCAATGAATCGTGCCATCCAAGACAACGTTGCTCAGCTGCTGGCCAGCTTGAATGAGCGACTCAATACCAGGTAACAAAATCCATGGTTGATAAATGTTTCAATCCGAGGTGTTCCGCAAAGTTCCGCAGGCTTAGGGAGGGGAGGGTATTTGTAAAGGAGGTTGATGTTGGTTTTGGCGACGGCGGCACGGAGCATTCTCATAAACCCGCCTATTTTTGGCTGTGCGACTGCTGCTGTCGGACAATGACCGTTGTTGCCGAGAAAGGGAGCCAAGTCAGCCTTATTCCCTTAGTGGGTCTGCCGCTACAACTTCACAGAAGCCCCCTGAGTTGCGCAGGTTTGCTGTGGCTAGGTGAACACGAAGGAGGGCACCGATGCTGCGAATAACGACAATTGACAATGGTCCCACGACCACATTTCGGCTCGAGGGCCGGCTCGTCGGAGATTGGGTGGCTGAACTCGAGCGCTGTTGTATCAGCATCAAAACCGCCGATCCCACCAGGAAACTTGAGATTGACATGAGCGATGTCGAATTCATAGATGAGAAGGGCGAAGCTCTTCTGGAGCGCTGGTACCTGGATGGCGCAGAACTTTATGGCGGTGATACCTTCATCGAATCGATTATCGCCCGCATTGTGGAGCATTCAAAACCGCGGTACGCCGCCTGAGGAGAAATCAACAAGCAGAAGCGCGGCAATCGATGCCGTTTGTATACGAAGGCTGATTTGAGTGTTTATGGGGAATTGCAGAGATGCGTCGCGGTCGTTTTTCCTAATTGTCAAAACCAAATCAGCGGAATAAGACTCAGTGCGGCAAGACCCGCTAACAACCAGAAGCCCTGCACCCCGGTTTTCTTGTCCCCGAAGCTGTAAGCGTAAATCCCCTTTGCGAGATTGTTGCTGGATGCCGCAATAACGATCGCGGCGGCGGCAACTCTGAGTGGTATGACACTGCCGGTCGCCTGCGTCAACCCCATCACGAATGGGTCTACGTCGAGGATTCCCATTATGGCGGCGAGCGTATTGAGACCAGCCCTGCCCAAGTGTGCGATTGCCAACTGGGTCGTGATGAGCATTACGACGAATATGAGAGCAAAGACAAAAGCCGTCGTGAGTTCAAGTGGATTGCTTGGCTCGAAGCCAGGTTCTGCGGTGGCACTCGTCACGTCAGGTCTGCGAGACCAGAACCAACCTCCGATGATTGCGAGTCCGCCCAGAACTAGAAATGCGGTTAACAGGCTTGCCGCTAAGGCGCGATTGAACAGCGCGAGCAAAACGAGTAAACGCAAATACATTGCCCCCGAGGCCATCAGGATGGCGGCAGCAAAGAGGTGAGGTTGTTGCGCAGTTTTCGCTCTCCGGGCGAACGCGACTGTCGTCACCGTAGAGGAGTATGCTCCGCCAAGAAACCCTGCAAGAAGCACCCCGCCACGTCCCTTTGTCAGCTTCTGAGCAACATAGCTCGCATAGGAGATGGTGCTCACAGCAACGACAACCAGCCAGGTTTTGAAAGGACTGATGTGAAAGCGCCCGAATTCCTCTCGAGGGACAATTGGCAGGATGACCGCTGTGAGCAAGAGGAACTTAGCGAAGGTGAGAATCTCGTAGGAAGGAATCCGCGCGGGCAGTTTTTCCAGAGCTTCCTTCAATTCAAGCAGCAGCAAGCTCACTACGGTCAGGGCAGTAGCTATCCAAAAATGCCCGTACCATGCGAGCGCACCCACCAGAAAGGTTGCCAAACCGGAGATTTCTGAGGTTACGCCGGCAGTTTCGACGCTCATAGACAGCTTGCGCCAATATGACAACAGGAGAAAGCTGCCAACGACCAGAAACCCAACCATCAAAGGCAGAATCTGAGTCCCGCAGAGCAATGCGATCGTATATCCAGTAAGCCCAATCAGCGGAAAGGTTCGCACACCGCCGAAGGAATAGTGCTCGGCGGCAGCTTTGTGTTCCTCCCGTTCAAGTCCAATAAGAAAGGATAGAAAGAGGGCTACGAGAATCTTCAGAGCTTCAAGCGGCAGCCATTGATAGGCGCCCATGAACGATCCCCTCGGGCTGAATCTTCAACGTTTGTGAGTCTGTGCCAAACGATACATCCCTTGCAGGGCGAGAAGCATTAGCTGCGCGGACTTCCGCGATGGCTCTTGCTCACCGCGAGCGCGGGCCACTAGCCACGTAGCTGCGTGGAATTCATACTGGCGCTGGTACTTAGCAAAATCGTCGTTGTGCTTGGAGTCCACTATGTTTGCGACCGAACTCACTCCGCATCTCCCTTTTCTTCGCAAGAGGATTTCGCCATCGAGCAGAGCATCCCGGCGACCAACCAGAATGTATCCGATCATTTGGTAAACAAAAGCAAGGGAACAAGTTAGCCGCCTCCGACTGATACTTACTGGAAGAAATTCGACGATATCCCGTCAGAATGACAAGTCAGTAGGCCAGAGAAGGTCAAACTTGCTGATCGGTTCGCAAGTACCAGCCCTGCATAATTCTTTATTTCAACTGATCCATAGCCGTCGTACCCCCGATTGCTCCTACATTGCGGCAGTATCCGGTGCGGTTTTGGACCTGCGAATGCTCATCTCGAAACAGCGGAATCTATGACATCACGGAGGGCATTTCAGATGGCCGCTCGAGAGCTGCAATGGTGCTTACGGGTCAAGGCAGAAAGAAGGTAGTCGTATGAACAAGGTTATCTTTGTGAGTTTCAAGAACGAGAAGCAAGCATTGGAGGGCGCCCGGGCTATGCGGGAAGTGCGCACGAATGTCCTACATGCGGGCGCCATTATCGCCCAGGATCCAAACGGAAAAGTGGTTATTCGCGAGTCGGCCATCGAACATCCGGCAGCTACCCTAGGCGGGTTGTTAATGGGCAACCTTGTCGGTTTGCTTGGACCGGCCGCAGTGGCCATTGACAGTGGCAGCGGGGCCCTTCTCGGAGCTGCAATCGACGCTGCTAAGGCGGGAATTACGACCGAGTTTCTGCAGACGATTCAAAAGGAACTGGCGTCTGGGAAAAGCGGGATCATCGCTGAAATCGATGAGGAATGGGAAAGCCCGATTGACCTGAGAATGGCCCCGCTAGGCGGGACTGTTTTCCGGCAGACCCGGGTGCAGGTCGACGATGCGTTTTTCGAAAAAGAAATCGAGGCGCATCAATGGGAGCTAGCCAATCTCGAGAGAGAAAAAGAAGCGAGCGCAAAGACCCAGGAAAAAGAGGAGTCAAGGCTAGAACATGCCAGACTTCAAGCGAAGATTGAGGCCACCAAGGGCCAGATCCAGGAAAGACAGAACCAACTGGCTGAACGGATCAAGTCCGTCAGACAGGAAGGCGAAGAGAGAATCGCCTTTCTGCAAGAGGAGATGACTGAAGCCGACGCAGAGGCCAAGGACCAACTCTCGAATCATTTGAAGGACATTCGAACTGAATACGAGTTGCGCGCGAAGAAACTTGATCAGACTCTGCAACGTTGCAAGCAGACACACCCAAGCCTCATCTCGCGTACGGCTTAGAGACAGCGAATCCGTGGTCGTATCCAGGGCGATTTCAAAACTGTTTTGGTCTCACAGGATTAAAAAAGGAGGAATTTATGAGCGCAACATCAACCGCTACTCTTGCGAAGCATGCGGTGGAATGGTCTGTGGTGCTTAGCATGGCGATGATTCTGGCAGGCATCGTAGGAATCATCGCCCCCGCGGCCGCAGGAATCACAGTCACGGTCCTTGCCGGCTGGCTCCTGATTTTCAGCGGCATAGCGCACCTCGTTTTTGGCTGGGAAAGGCGGACTACGGGCGTACTTGAGTGGGAACTGCTCGTGGGCATCCTCTACATTACTGTAGGCGGCTACCTGCTGTTTCACCTCGCGCCGGCTCTGGCAGCCCTCACAGTCGTCCTCGGGATTTATCTGTTTCTAGAAGCGATCTTGGAATTCGTACTCTCGTATCGCCTGCGCCCTCTGCCGGGTACGGGCTGGCTGGCGATTGACGGAATCGTCACACTGCTCCTTGCGTTCCTGGTTTGGAGGACATGGTCAGCACCATGGGCGATCGGCGTACTGGTAGGAATCAGCATGCTTTTCAGCGGGATTTCTCGGCTGATGCTGTCACTGGCTGCGCGGCGTGTGGTTGCCAACCTACCGTAAAATCCGGCAGACCTCCTCAGGTCCTGCGATGAAACAGGGTAAGCCATATCCACTGGGTCCGACGCTAACTGGCGATGGCGTCAACTTCAGCATCTTCTCCCGCACGCCGCACGGCGCCTACGCGTGCTACTCGGTTGTTCCTGCGTTTTTAGAGGCACCGGCGAGCCACACGTACAGGTATTTGTCATCGCTCGATGTTACAACGGGGATACTCCTATCGCGTGTGACCCGGTTCAAAGCTGACCGGAGATTCTGCATCTTCTCGCCGTTCAGACTGCTCAGCGGGATTTTCACCGCCTCCTCGGCTTTCAGCTTTGAAAGGTCGCCAAGAATGTCTGACACTGCCTTGCGGTGTTTTCCTTTGCGACCTTGCGGAACATCGGACCGGTTTACTGCAGAGTAGTGCAATTCACGCCCGTTTCCAGTGCGTCCCATGGCAGTTGCCCTTTCACCTGAAATCGTATTCCTGCGCCGCAAATCGTATCGCAAAGAATCCTAAACTGCAAGTAAAACTCTTTGGGATCGCTTGCGATCCGCATTCGTGGCAGCGCAGCCGCGCTGTGCGATGCCGTACATAGCGTAGTTTCAGCAAGATGCGCTGCCCGCGTTGTACTGAAACTTCACAAGAGTTCACCCGAATGACTTGGACAGCGCTAAGGTGTTGGTACGCTCATGACTCCTGTTACTGTTTCCAAGAAAACGCGCGCCTTCAACCCTCACACATTTCTCGCCACCATCGGCGTGGGTAGGAAAGCTGTGCTCTTTCCGAAAAAGCAAAACATCTTCACGCAGGGGGACCCCGCGGACGCAGTCTTTTATCTTCAGACGGGGAAGGTAAGACTCACAGTTGTCTCCAAAACTGGCAAGGAAGCAACTATAGGCATGTTGAGCGACGGGAGCTTCTTCGGCGAAGGTTCGCTTGCCGGTCAGGCGCTTCGCATGGGCTCTGCAACCACAATGACGGATTGCGCTGTTCTGAGGATTGAGAAAAAGGCCATGCTGCAAGCGCTTCACGGGGAACACACATTTTCCGATCTGTTCGTCGCGTATTTGCTCGCCCGCAATATCCGTTATGAAGAGGACCTGGTCGACCAAATGTTTAACTCCAGCGAAAAGAGACTGGCTCGTGTGCTTCTGATGCTCGCTCGTTTTGGTAAGGAAGGAACTCCCGAGATCGTGCTACCGAGGATCAGTCAAGAGAGCCTGGCCGAAATGGTCGGAACCACTCGTTCGCGGGTGAATTTTTTCATGAACCGGTTCAGGAAATTGGGATTCATTCACTACAACGGCGGGCTGCAAGTCCACAGTTCACTTCTAAATATTGTTCTCCACGATTAAAGCTGGCGCATCATTCGAACCAATTGCTCGGTTGCTGCCTGCACAACGTCGTCGAAACGGCCCGGCTTGCGTGACCGCCTTCAGCAGCTGTTCACTTTTATACACTCTGAAAATAAACGCGGAGCCGCAGTGCAATTCTGCTGGGCAAGTCTGTTTTTTTCCAAGTTTCATGCTGCTTTCCGACTCAATGTCGGAGTGAAATACTTCGGCGGCAGCAACATGTGCAATAGTGACCAGACTCCTGATTTCTACAATGGCACAATGCAAACACTGGAATGAGAGATTGTTCGCGTCTCCCTAGCCGCTCCCAGGAGGACATATGTGGATTGCAAAGCATTTGAAATTGGCACATGCCTACTCCGAACTTGAAGCGTTAACTGCGGAACGCACCGCAGAGCTGCAAAAACTCACTCAGCGTTTGCTTAAAGTGCAGGATGACGAGCGGCGAAAGTTAGCGCGCGATCTGCATGACAGCACTGGCCAAACACTAACTGCGCTGAAAATAAGTGCTGCGCTACTGCAGGAGAGCTGCAAGGAAGCCCCGGCTGCGCTGGCAATTGTGTCCGAGGTTGTGCAACTGGCTGATCAGGCCATCGACGAGATTCGAACCATGTCATACCTGCTGCATCCGCCCTTATTGGATGAGGTGGGCTTTGCTTGTGCAGCCGAGTGGTATATCGAGGGTTTTGCCAAGCGAAGCGGAATTAACGTAAGAGCGGACATCGGGAATTCGCGGGAGCGACTGCCGCAGACCGTGGAGATCGCTCTATTCCGTGTGTTGCAGGAGAGTCTGACCAACATACATCGCCACTCCGGAGCGTCGGATGCGACCGTTCATTTCCAACATGAAGTTGACGCTATTGTTCTGGAGATACGCGATTTCGGGAGGGGTATACCAGAAGAACGCCTGCGGTTGCTTCATGGGGTGACTGCGGAAACGGGCGTCGGCTTGGCCGGGATGCGCGAGCGATTGCACGAACTGAACGGGACGCTGGAAATAGAATCCAATGAGTGCGGGACGAGCATGCGAGCCACTGTTCCACTCTACGCGCTAGGCCCATCCGCTCAATTGGGCGTTTGCGGGGAAGTCAGTGCATGCGCATACGCCTAAAGAAGGGCGACATCATTGTGACCGCGAAGGTTGTCAGATTTTCCCCCACGAGCGAAAGCTACTGGCCGCAGAAAGCAAGAAGGGTCCGATGGACTCGCAATAGCTTGCCTTTGTGCTCGTAATAGATGAAGCCCGACTCCTTGAACTTGTTCATGAAAAAGCTGACACGCGAGCGCGTGGTTCCTACCATCTTGGCCAATGTCTCATGGCTGATCTTGGGGACAGTGGTCTCGGGTCCTCCATGCCCATCAAAGTGGGCGAGCAGCAGAAGACTACGAGCTAGTCTCTTCTCGCTTGTGTTGCAATGTTGGTCCACTAAATCCTGCTGGTACCGGATGTTGCTGGCCAACACATATGCCCAAAACACATTTGCCAATTTCAGTTGCCGGGCTAGCGCGAGCAACATGACCTTCTTCGTAATTCGGAGGAGGCTGCAGTCTGTTATGGCGCTGGCAGAGGCCGTGCGCAATGGCTGACCGGCCACCGAATCCTTGCCAACAAAGTCCTCATCACTCAAAATGTCCAGCACTGCTTCTCTTCCGGCTTGGGACTTCACGCTGAGTTTTACCCTTCCCATTTGAATGACGAACAACGAATCGGCCGCCTCACCCTGAGTGAATATTGTCTGTCCCTTCCTGAAAGAGACTAACGTCCGACCGACGCCGACGGTGGTGAGGAAGGTTTTCGGATCGAAAGAGACCCTTTGTTTGGTCATTGGGCTGCCGCCCCTTTCACCTCGGCTAAGTTTGGATTGGAACACACGAACCGAAGATGACTCTGGTCAATATCGCTCACAAGCCTCTATTATTTCTGGATGATGACGCCGTTCGCGCCATTTTGCTCCTGCCGTGAAAACCGAGCGTTCGGTCGAAGTCATACGACCCACCTGCGCATTAGATTTATTTTAGAAACTGTATAGAGTTGATCAGTGTTCCCATCCCGCTAATGGCTAATCTATGTCAGTACAATCCGGAGAGTGGTCATGGGTTAGTGTCGGCAAAACCGACGTTCAGACCCTCACGACCGCTTATTCACTGTTTTTGAACAAATGCGCGTCTCAAGCCGAACTCACAAGGGTTCGGCTTTTTTTGATGAGCATTAAAGGCCCCTTGCCCATAGGTGAAAGTGTGAGTGAAAGACCGATCCACGACCACCCAGCATCGCGCTCGACAATCGCAGGCACATTTCGGACTTATTTTTAAACTGAGCAATTTTGAACAGACACCAAATAAGGGACAATTGTAATTTTCAATGTGGGAGAGACGTGAAGTTAAAGAATCCACTCCTCCGCCTTCCCTCTCTCCTCGCGTAGCCAAGTGAATCGATGTGCCACATCGTTTCGTGGAGCGCAAACAGTGGCCAATCCGGTCACTCCACCTCCTGGCGGAAAAGCCAGAGGATAGGAAACGATATGAAATCTCACGCCATTCGCTTGTTGGCTCTCTCGTCTTTGCTGCTCTCATTGCTCGGCCTCAGTGCTTCTGCCACCTCGGACGTCAGCCTAGGAACTGCGGGCAGCTATGCAGTGCTGGCTGGCTCGACCGTGACCAATACTGGCTCCAGCGTCCTCACTGGCGACTTGGGGGTCTGGCCGGGTACGGCGGTCACCGGCTTTCCCCCCGGAATCGTCACCGGAGGAACCATCCACGCAGGCGACGCAGCCGCAGCCCAGGCTCAACACGACCTGACCACAGCTTACAATGCAGCGGCGGGCTTGACGCGTACTGGTACGTTAACGGGGCAGAATTTGGGAGGACTGACTCTCACGCCCGGCGTATATTTCTTTGCCAGCTCGGCTCAGCTGACGGGGCAGTTGACGCTCAACAATCTGGGGAACCCCAATGCGCTCTTTGTTTTTCAAATAGGCAGCACGCTTACGACCGCAAGCAACTCGTCTGTCATCTTCAGCAATAGTTTGGCTGACTCGAATGTGTTTTGGCAGGTTGGCAGCTCCGCGACCCTCGGCACAACGACGGCGTTTCAAGGCAATATTCTCGCGCTCTCCAGCATTACCCTGAATACCGGTGCAACCATTGGATGCGGCAGCGCCTTGGCACGCAACGGGGCAGTGACGTTGGATTCGAACGTCATCGGAGGCGGTTGCAGCAGCACCACCACCACTGTTCCAGAATCCGGAACTTTAGGCTTACTAGGGACAGGGCTGGCAATCCTGGCTGGCGCAGCGCGTCGGAGAGTGCGCATCTAGCGAATTCGGTTCGTTCATACCTAATTGTAGTGGCAAGAGAATCCCAGACGATTCAGAGTCTCATGCGCTTTTGTTGCTTCGTGGTTTTCTTTCCGACCAGCTTGGAGACGTAGCACTCTTCGTGAATAGCCAGTCCGTGCTCGTCGACCTTGCTCTCTTCAAGCTCTACGGATTCTTTACAGACGATGCACTCTGGACGCCACTGGTCTTCGGATACATTTTCGGATGGCTGAACTAAGCGGGACATTTGATGCCTCCTGGGAGAGACAGTCCCTACATTAGCCTTGCTTGAACTTAGAAACTGAGCAATTCAGCTCACCCTCGCTCGCCGATTAGGTCCCGCCAAATTGCGTGTCAATCCTAGAGATTTCGCACGAATTGATCACAATTGAACTGTTTGGCGACCGCTTTTATAGCATGCTGGCGGAGGCCATTCGCTCCACTGGCTTGTGGTCTATTTGCATTCTAGAAGGTCGTCATGCTCATCCGTAGTAGGACAACTCTTATCTTTGTGGGAATCGCTGCGATACTCGTGCTGGCGCTGATTTTCGTTGTACCTCCTCTCATTCGCGTGGATCGCTACCGGCCCCAGGTTATCTCTTATCTCGAAAAACAAACTGGAAAGCAGGTCGAAATCGGACGGCTGGCACTGACGTTTTTTCCTGTAACGATTCATATAGAACGTATCGCGGTGAAAAACCCTCCGATATTTCCGGCTGGTTATGTCATCCAGGTGGCGCGGATCGATGCAGAACTTAGCGCCAGAGCGCTCCTGCACCGGCAGGTGGTCATCAAGTCCCTTATACTTGAGGACCCGGTCTTGAATCTGACTTCGGATCCCGACGGCCCGTGGAATTTCGAGAATCCTCAATCCAAGGTATCGGCGAATGGCATTTCTCTCGGCCCTATTTCGAGCCTGAAAATTAAGCGGGCAACGGTGATTGCGTCTAATCTTTTGCCGTCCGATGCGGCGGGCCCAATTTTTTTCGAAGCTCACGATATCTCCTGCGAACTGGAGCAAGTGAACCTCGCCGGGATTATCGATCCTTCTTCTTCCTCGATGGACGGCCAGGGCAGCCTGAAGGCGGGGCTTCTGCGCTTGGGCGCCGTTGAAGCAAGAACCCTGAATTCCAAAGTGCGGCTGGAGTCGAGGCATGTTTTCTTCACGGAGGTCAAAGCGGAAGTCTATGGCGGGATTGCCGTGGGTGGCCTCTCCTTTGATTTGTCGGCGAAGAACGCAAGTTTTGAGACCAATGCGCAAGTGAGCGGAATCAATCTGGCGCAACTTCTGGCGGCCTTTCCAAACGGCGGCGGAAAAATGACCGGAAAGATGGACGGAGACGTAAAGTTGGAAGGAGAAATCGCACACTCGCTACGCCCGCTGGCAGGAATCCGCGGAACTGGCCACATGACGGTGCGCAACGGACAAGTGCCAAGTCTCAAGCTTAATGCGAATTTGATGAAGCTGGCGCACTTCAACGATCTTGGTCCAGCCAAAAACGATCCTTCCTCCTTTAACTTGATCACAACCGATCTAGAGCTGCGCGATCAGCGGATTTCAAGCAGGGTGATCGACATTGACGGATACGGGGTCGATGTGGATGGCTCGGGCAGTGTCAGCGTGTCAGGTTCTGACGAGTTAAACTACCGCGGGTTGGCGGAAATTACAACCAAGGAGGGCTTCGTCACCAACACCATTGCCCGGCTGTCCGGAGCAACATTGAAAGACGGTAAATTACAGTTTCCCTTTCGGATCGGCGGAACGATCGATAGCCCCGTATTCTCCAAAGGCGAGGGCGAGAAGGACGTTGACGCTGTACAAAATCATCGGTGAAGGAACTGGGACCTCGCTCGCCCCGATGAAGCCTCGCGATATAAATGGGAAGAGCCCATCAGGGGAAGACCGACTTCCGGCCGAGCCGAAGACCCTATGTGTGCTCGATGGCTGCGGATCTTACGCGATTGCTTTCCCG
This sequence comes from uncultured Acidobacteriaceae bacterium, assembly GCA_963708335.1. Lineage (GTDB taxonomy): Bacteria > Acidobacteriota > Terriglobia > Terriglobales > Acidobacteriaceae > Sulfotelmatobacter. The sequence goes on from OY970205.1 coordinate 3,572,851, forward strand.
GATCTGCTCCACCGTGAACTCGCCTCCGCAAACGCTGCATCGCCAGCCAGGGGACGCCGCATGGGCGATTCCGGGCACGGGGCGCTGATCTTTGCGCCTAGCTGGTACCAGTTCGCTACTGCAATGCGGACATTTTCGTTGGATCATAGGCTCCTGGGGAAACGTCTTACTACGCTCGGAGCATTAATTGCCCGGATGAATCGTCCGAACTTCCTCAACGGTAAGCCGGGAAGCATCACAATAGCCGCGCCCCTTCAAGCAGGCCGAGTAATTGCGCTTGTGCTCTGCATCCGCCAGCATTTTCGCTTCAGGTGATGTCAGTTTCTCGTAGTCACAAGTTTCGTCGCCGTTCTTGCAAGCCGTGAGGTTGCGCTGGTGTTCTGCATAGGATGTTTGTCTTGCTTCCAGGGGAGTCAGTTTGGAGTGGTCGCACTCGTCCCAACCGTTTTCACAACTCTGCGCGTTGCGCTGGAGCTCTCCGGCAGCCACCGCCTTCGTTTCGGAAGGAGTTAGGTGGGAATAATCGCAGATGCCAGAGCCGTTCTTACAGTCGGATGCATTGAGTTGCTGCCTCGCAGTGTCTACCGCCTCGGCTTCTGACGCGCTCAGTTTGGAGTGGTCACAGTTTCCCCCTCCGTTTTGGCAGGCGGCCACATTGCGCTGGCGTTCCGCAGCGGACGAATCACGCGCCTCGGCTCGCGTCAGTTTGGACTGATCGCAGGATTGCATCCCGTCGTTGCAGTCGGAGACATTCCGCTGGTGCTTCGCCACGGCCAATGCAATCGTCTCCGGTTCACTAAGTTGTGAACGGTCACAGGAATCGTAGTTGTTCCTGCAGTTCGCAACGTTGCGCCCGTGACGGGCGACAGCCACATCAGCCAACTGCTCAGCACTCAACTTGGACTGATCACAGGCTTCGCGGCCGGCCTTGCAGGCCTCAAAATTCTGAGAGAGATCGGGTGATTGAGCAAACGCCAGGATAGGCCAGAGACTAAGACAGGCCACTTGTGTGTAAAGCACGCGCCGGAGCCTAGTTTTCATATTTTCCGCCCTTCGGAGAGTGTGACAAGATCTGTAACAGGGATGACCGGAACCAGTGCGTGGTTCCGGCCAAGCCACAATCCGTCTTGCTGCCATCCTGATGCAAGTTACTTCCTGTCTTCTTTTGCTTCGGCAATCTTGGCCTGTTGACCCGCCTCTGACACGGCTCTCAGGAACGCATCCGCACTTCGCGGAGTTGCCACCTTGCCTGAAAGAATGCTGCGGAACAACATGTGCTTGCCATAGATGGCGTGCGTAGAATCGCTGTCCTGTTCCACCACCGCACCCTCCAACGTCAGGCCGGCAAACACGCCCTTGGAGCGTGAGTAGGTCAGCATTTCAGTGTTCATCTTCCAGTCAGTTCCAGCGGAGGCATGACGTCCGACTGGGCCCGCTGCCACCGATCCCTCGCCCGTCAGTTCGAACTTACTGGAGAGCAGATGCTGAAAACCCTGATCGTTCATGACCAGCATAACCAGGTCCACGCCTTCCAGGCCGATCTGAAATCCAGCACTTCCGCCGCCAATTGAGACGAATGCAGGTGCGCTCCAGCCTTCGGCCGTGCGGCAGGTGGCCACGCCACGTCCATGTTTACCACCAAAGATAAATCCACCTTTGATCAGGTTGGGTACCACCAGGATGCACTTTGCATCGTTCAGCACTTCTTCCGGGATGCCTTTGTCTGGCGTCGCCATAATGGCGTGAATCACATCGACGGAGGATTGCAGGCGTGCCACCGAATCTTCGCGACCTGAACCTGCCCACGCATAAGTTCCAAATAGGCCCATGACGCTCATCAACAGCAGTGACATTGTTTTTTTCATGGAATTGTTCCTTTAGGTTCTACGGAACTAAGAGGAGAAAACTTCAGATGGCTGACTTAGCTCAGAGGACCTGAAAGAGAGATAGGAAGTGCTCGTCTCAGTGATCATCATGAGCCCATCCCGGCGGAATAGATGATCTGTATTGCTCACTTTGCAGATAGGAAACCATTGGAGCTTCAATCCCCCCGGCAAATCACATTCCTTGCAAAGCGAGCAATGTTGAACAGAATTATCGACCTGCGCCGTGGCACCATCGGAGTCGTTACAAAAGAGGAGTCTTATCCATGAGCGCAATCTCGCATCCGTTTTTTGCCCGTGTTCGTGGTCTGCGCGCCTTGTTAGCCGCTTCGCTGCGGAAATTCCTGAAGATGGAACCACACGATGGCGACTTCGCATCTCAGAGGATGTGCCCGTTTTGTGGACTTATCACGCCCCGCCACGAATCAGGTTGCCTGGAATGCGGTAGGTCGTTCAAACCCGCTTAGTATCGGGAACGGTGCAGGACCTACGCGCATGCTTCCCGCACGTCGTGACCCGATGGTTCGATGATGTATCTGTTCTTGCTCGGACAGAAGCGGCATGGCACTTCAAGAACCTGTCCAGTCTTCTCCTCGATAACCGCCAACTGAAATACTCGCAGGCACTCCTCACAGGTAACCATCACATAGGGAATCCCTTGCGAGTCATTGCCATTACGGGGTACCCAGGCTGGGGCAACGTCTCGCCGATGTGCAGCGCTGCGCGCAGGAGCAGAGCGAATCAACTGCTCGATGGCGCTAAACAGGTTCTTGGGTTGGGCACCTTTAGGGTAGAACCCGTCCGCGATCACGCCTACTGGAACACCATCGTCGCCGTACGCGCCGCTCATGGCCAGGGTTAATATCTGCGGGAAACGTCGCCGAACCACAGATAGCAACTCGAACCCCGACATACGCGGCATCTCCAGATCGGAGACGATTACGTCGGGTTCCGTTTTTCTCAGTTGGACGAGTGCTGCAAAACCATCTTCCGCGACGAGCACGTCGTAGCCCGCCGACACCAGCAACATCGCGATGGTTTCTCGAACGCCAGAATTGTCATCCACCACGAGAATCTGACGTTTTGAAGGGGATGACATAGTCAACACCGAACTGAATCTGGATCGGCCTTGGTAGTCAGCAAAAAATGGATCGCAGCCCACAGAAAGTGCGCTCCGTCGGATTTGGCCACCAGGGTATCCACCGACTTCAAAGCTTCGCGGGATAATTCCTGCGGGTCGGCTAACATCACGATAGGAATCTGCGGCCTCATACGCCGGATTTCGTCCGCCACTTCTGCACCGTCCAACGCTCTCAGGGAGTACTCGAGAACGACTGCATCCACCGGGCGTGACAACAAGAGCCGCAGCCCTTCGCTTCCGTTGGGTGCGGTAACGAGCCCGTATCCTTCTTCCCGCAAGAGCCGCAATTGGTCTGGATCGCGGTGTATGCACAGAACTGTGCCGGTGGCAGCCATACTGTACGTACGTTAGGCGAAAGTCATTCGCTGGTCTGTTCAATATTGATCAGGATTAAGGAAGGTACTAGAACTGAGCAATTGTGACCGGACAGAAAGAGGCGAGATCGCCTAGCCTATAGTTCAGACAATTTTTTGGGAAACACCAATGAAAAAACACTATCTCCATCTCTCGGTTTATCGATGTGACAAGTGTCAGGGGCCGGTCGTAACCGGATCACTTGCCGTGCGCGAAAACGAAATATCAAAGGAGACTGAGAAACAAGAGATCGGAGCGATCTGTCTCTCATGCAGCCACCGGCAAAACTCAGCGAGGGGGCTGGTGCGTATCCGTCATTTGCCGCCGATGGATTGGCCTCCAGGGGACTCAATCAACCCTTCTCATCTGACCTCCGCTTTCGTGGAAGCACTCAATCGCGCCGATCTGCGTTGAGCGGACGAGAAATGACTGAGAATTCGAGTACCTCCTTGTGTGGAACTGTCGAAAAGATCATCACGTCCCGCCTCTCAACTGAACCTGAAAAGGCGCAGATATCTATCGAGGGAGCCGACCACCTCTACAAGGAATTCCGTGTCGAAAACGCGCTCTAACGGATGAAGGAGGCAAGGGGGTCCATTTGAAACAGGGAGACGCCGTGGAGGTCACAATCGAAGCCGAGCCGCAGCCACTGTCTACAACGACCGAATCGAAGGATTGAGTGTCTCCAGCCAGCAAGATGAGGATTTGATCCTCGGATCAACCCGGGGTTTGACGGACTTTAGTCGTGGAGAACGACGTTGAGCAGCGAACTATGTACCTGCAAGGCGCCTTCTGTACCCCCCGCATAGTGAATGAACCCCAGCTTCCTGAATCGGTTCATAAAGAAGCTAACGCGCGAACGGGTCGTCCCAACCATCTCGGCCAGCGTCTCCTGGCTGATCTTAGGGACCACGGTCTCGGGAATGCCTTCCTTGCCAAAACGAGCAAGCAATAAAAGGACACGGGCCAGGCGTTTCTCACTGGAGTTAAACAGTTGATCGACAAGATCCTCTTCGTATCGGATATTCCGCGCCAGCAAATAGGCCACGAACATTTCAGAAAGCGCGGGCTCACGATGAAGCGCATCCATCATGGTCTTTTTCTCCACGCGAAGGACCTCGCAATCTGTCATGGCCGCCGCGGAGCCCATGCGTAACACCTGACCCGCCAGCGAACCTTCCCCGAAGAAGTTTCCCTGGTTGACGATCGCGATGGTTGCTTCCTTGCCGATCTTGGACACAACGCTGAGCCTCACTTTGCCTTTTTGCACATAAAAGACCGCGTTCGCCTCGTCCCCTTGCGCAAATATCGTTTGCTTATTCGGAACAGCCAGAATCTTCCTGCCGTCTCCGATGGTCGCGAGGAAAGTGTCGGGGTTAAATCCACCGTTCTTCTTGGCTGCTACCGTAGGGTACCTCTCCTTCGAGTGCGGCCCGCAGACGACGGACTAATTCACTCCAATCGTGCCTACCTCACATCAATTGTACTCCAGCGTACTCCATGTACCTCAGAAAGAATGGTCATTATTGATCAGTTTTGTTTCGCTCCCAGCCTCACCATGGGAGTGCGAAATCGACGGGCAATCACACTCTACCGGAGGGGACCTATGACAACCGTTCAAGCTGGCACGATTTTGATGAAGGAGTGGCCGGGAATGAGGGAACTTCTTGGGTTGGAAAGTGAGCCATGTTCGGGCGAGTGGAGCCGGCTCAAGGTGTTGGATGGATTCGCTCTCGATTGCAAGATCCATGCTGCCGGATGGAATTTCTTTTTCATGGCGCCAGAAGTCAAGGCGATTTTCTTTGGAAAAACTGGAGCCACGAAGATCCAAAACGCATTGAAAAGAATTCTCGGGAAGGTAAAGCAGCAGCATTTTAATGGCCTTGAAGTGACGGCTATCGTCCCCCGTCGCTTTCTGGGTGTTCCCTACGTGACCGTTCTCGCGCACTCGCGCCATATGCAAAAAAGCTGCAACCTCGATACCCAGGAAGTACGGCATACGAACCAACGCAATGCGGATTGGGCCAGAGGTTGAGCAGTGCCGAGTACTAGATCTTCGGGCCAGCAGGCAGGAGCCACGTTTTGCCGGAACGGTTCGACCTATATCTCGCGGTGATTGTGACTTTAATGTTCCTGGCGGGCTGTTTCCTCATGGTCGTAAGCGCCCGGGACCGAGGTAAGGAACGGAGTCGCTGGCGGGCTCGATGATTGCAGAAACGGGCCACCCCGGAAAGTGAGAAGCTATGAACCCAAATGGAAATCCCAATCTCGAGCGAATTCTTGAATCCGCAATTGTGGTGTCTTGGGCCGACCTGGTGCGTGACGCCCAAACCGGCTTGATCCACATTGAATACGGCTTTGCCCCAGCCGGAACACTCGATTACCTGAAGGTATGGTCTTCCATTACCCGAGGCCATTGGCTTCTGGCTTGTGAGTACTGGATGTCGCCATCCACATTCCACTGCACCGGGGTTCACTTTAGTAATGGGTACAAGTCCGAAGGTCTTTCTCAGATACTGGAATTCGTGATGGAACACCAGCGAGAATTCTTGCTTCCCGCCAATCTTGGCAGGCAGGGATTGCTTCAAATTCCAACGCCCACGCCAGCAGAAAGCGCGGTAGCCAGCGCGTTAGTGAACGATGCCTTTGACCATCGGCTGATTGCTCGCCCCGCCCACGGAGGCCTGAATTCTGAGCGTTCGTTGACCTACGTTTCCTGAAGTTTTGAGTCAGAAGAATGCGGTTTTCAGCCTCGACTGCTCAACTGCTCGCCAGCGACGCCATTACGACTGTCTTTCGGAACCGGCTAAGCGCCGGTCTCGATGCGGGTCTGTGCGGGGTAGGCCAGTGCTAAGCTCGCATTTTTCGCCCGGTTTCGCGCCACACGTGGGGCAACGCACCGCCAAGGCTTGTTTCTGTTTCGCTTTCATGGCTACACAATGCACGGTTGCTGGCCAAAAAGATGGTCAATAGTGATCAGTCTGCAAGCCCCGCTTCGTTGAATACTGACAAGAGGCAAATTCCAAACCAAGCGCTGGTGATGCTCTCGGGTCCATCTGGCAATTGGCTCCGTGCGGCACCGGTGTTTATCGAAGTCAGGGACACCATGTCAGTAACAAACACAATGCTACCCAAGCCTCTCCTGAAAATCGTCGCTCCCCGGCCCTTATTGCAAGGGGGTGCAGCGCCTCGGTCGCAATCGAAGCCATCCCTACCCAGTCGGATCGCGGTAATCGGGAATTATCTTCCGCGACATTGTGGAATCGCCACCTTCACTACCGACCTGTGTAGCGCCATTTCCGCAGAATGCGGGAGTGCTCGATTGCTGGCGCTACCGGTCAACGACACCGAAGAAGGATACGACTATCCCGCGCGGGTGAGGTGGTCGCTTGCCCAGGACGATGTTAGGTCGTATCAGGAAGCTGCTGAATTCCTGAACTTCAATAACATCGACATGGTGTGTCTGCAACATGAATATGGAATCTTCGGAGGTCCGGCCGGAAGTCACATCTTGCATCTGCTGCGCGGATTGAAGATGCCCGTGGTGACAACGCTGCATACCGTTCTGCGCGAGCCAGACGCCAATCAACTGATGGTCATGGAAGAAATCGCGGAACTGTCTGATCGCCTCATTGTCATGAGCCAGTTGTCATCCCAGTTCTTGCAGGAAATCTTCAAAGTGCCCGGCAGCAAGATCGACATGGTGCCGCACGGCGTCCCGGATCTGCCATTCCTGGATCCCAATTTCTATAAGGACCGCTTTGGCGTGGAAGGCAAGGCGGTACTCCTCACGTTCGGCCTGCTCTCTCCAAACAAGGGAATCGAAAACGTAATTCGAGCGCTTCCGCAGATATTCTCTAAACATAAGAATGTTGCCTATATCGTTGCGGGTGCGACTCATCCTCACATCCTGCGCCGCGAGGGAGACAAGTATCGAGCTAGCTTGCAAGCGTTGGCGAAGGAAATGGGAGTCGAGTCGCAAGTGATCTTCCATAACCGTTTCGTCAGTCCCGAGGAAATGGTTGAGTTCATTGGCGCCGCCGATATTTACATCACGCCGTACCGCCATGAGGCGCAGGTAGTGTCCGGAACTCTTGCCTATGCCTTAGGCGCGGGTAAGGCGATCATCTCGACACCATATTGGCACGCGATCGAGTTGCTGGACGACCGCAGAGGAGCGCTGGTTCCGTTCCAAAATCCCGATGCGATCGCACAAAAAACAATTGAGCTCTTGGACACTCCCGCGATTCGTCACGCCATGCGCAAACGCGCTTATCTGTTCGCCCGGGAGATGGTCTGGAAACGAGTGGCGCAAGGTTACATGGAAAGTTTCGCGCGGGTGCGCAGCGATCGCATGGAAAGTCCCAAAGTTCAGTTCTCGGCCCGCATTTTGCCCAAGTCACTGGATCAACTGCCTGAATTGAAGCTGAATCACTTGAATCAGATGACGGACGACACCGGAATGCTGCAGCATTCCATCTTCACGATCCCGAACCGCAGAGAGGGATATACCACGGATGACAACGCCCGCGCCCTTATTTTTTCGGTGCAGCTTGAGCATCTCGAAAAAGATCAGCCGCAGAAGAATCACGTTGAGAAATCCGATTCCGCTGCCTCAAATTCTGCGGACCGCTATCTCTCGTTCCTGGAGCATGCCTTCAATCCTGCGAAGGGAAGATTCAAGAACTTTCTGCGCTACGATCGGCGATGGAACGAATCGGTGGGTTCGGAAGACTCTCATGGACGTGCGCTGTGGGGGCTAGGGACGGTGTTGGGCCGATCCCAGAATCAGGGCTTGAGCGGCGCCGCCGGGCGCCTGTTCGAGTTTTCTCTTCCCGCGGTACTGGAGTTCAGTAGTCCGCGTGCCTGGGCCTACACCCTGCTCGGAATTCAAGAGTACCTCGATTCGTATCCCGGAGATCGCGATGCGCAGAAAGTCAGATTCGCCCTCAGTCAGCGACTGCTTGCGATGTATGAGTCGATCCGTACTCCTGATTGGAAATGGTTCGAGAACGTTCTGGCCTATGGAAACGCGCGACTACCTCAAGCCATGCTGCTCGTGGGCTCAGCATGCTCGGACGATCATATGGTGTCCGCCGGCCTCGAATCGCTGGATTGGCTGTCAAAAACGCAACACTGCGAAATCAACCACCACTTTGTGCCGATCGGGTCGCAAGGCTTCTATCGTCAGGGCGGTGAGAAGGCCCGTTTCGATCAGCAACCGCTCGAAGCCGCTGGCGCGGTCTCTGCTTGTTTGCAGGCGTACCGCGTAACTGGCGATAGCCGCTGGCGCACCGACGCCTGGTCGGCTTTCAACTGGTTCCTTGGCGACAACGATCTGCAACTTCCACTCTATGATTCCGCGACCGGGGGTTGCCGGGACGGCTTGCATCCCGACCGCGCCAACGAAAACCAGGGAGCAGAATCAACACTATCGTTCTTGATGGCACTGCTCGAAATGAGATCTCTGCCAGTGACTGAACCTGTGGACATCGTGTCATGACTATACCTACAGAAAAATCTATGAGCCTTCTGAGCACTCGCATCGAGCCACTCCTTCTTCGCCATCCCACCAACCCGATCCTGACGAGTAAGGATTGGCCATACCCTATAAATAGTGTGTTCAATGCGGGCGCGACGCTGCTTGCGGATGGCACGACCCTACTGCTCTGCCGCGTGGAAGATCGCCGCGGCTTGTCCCATCTTTGCGCTGCGCGTTCTCGAAACGGCGTCGACGGATGGCAGATCGATAGTGAGCCGACATTGATGCCCGACCCCAAGAACTATCCGGAAGAAATCTGGGGTATTGAGGATCCTCGCATCGCATTCGTTCCCGAACTGCAGCAGTACGTCATCACCTACACTTCCTATTCGCGCGGCGGTCCGGGCGTGTCTTTGGCTCTAACCAAAGACTTTCGCACCTTCGAACGATTTGGCGTAATCATGCCGCCAGATGACAAAGACTCCGCCCTTCTGCCTCGGAGAATCGACGGATGTTGGGCGCTGATTCATCGTCCCATGACCACGCTCGGGTCACACATGTGGATTTCGTATTCTCCCGACCTGCGCTATTGGGGCAGGCACCGGCTTATGCTGGAAGCGCGCCGCGGCGCCTGGTGGGATGCAAACAAGATCGGGCTGTCACCGCCGCCCATCGAGACCGCCAGAGGATGGCTCGTGTTCTACCACGGAGTGCGGCACACGCCTTCGGGCTGTCTGTATCGATTGGGCTTGGCGCTCTTCGATCTCGAGAATCCAGAGAAGTGCCTGCTGCGAGGAGATTCGTGGATCTTTGGGCCGGAGGCGGAGTACGAGCGCCATGGTGACGTGGACGATGTCGTGTTCCCCTGTGGATATACGATGGACGCCGATGGCGACACTCTCAACATTTATTACGGAGCTGCGGACTGCGCCATTGCCCTGGCACGGGCTAGCGTGCGCTCCTTGCTCGAGTGGCTGGATACAAATGGAAGCTGTGAACGACGCCAGCGAGCGCAGGATTGATGAAACATCGAGTCTCTCCATCAGGATTACTTGGGGAGCGCGGATGTTTGTGCCAACCCGACGCCACAATCTTAATCCCTGCATGTGAGCTATCTTGCTCAGACAGCACAGCCAGGACCTGTCATTCTTGATCATCTTCTGAGTGTGTAGATGGAATCGCGACCGCTGAGTCGCAACTCCGTTGTCTCGGTCGCTTGGGTCGTGTCCTGATCAGGGTACGCAGAGCGGCCACATCCAGCGAATCAGCATCCTCATCCGTGTGTGCCGCCAAACTTGCGGCGAACACGATTCGGCCTAAGGATTCCCGAAAATCGAAATCAGGGCAACACCTCCAGGCGGGTGAGAGGCGTAGCCCGAGAAAAGGAAGATCAAAGATTATGCCTTTAATTCAACTCCTGGAAATTCTGGTCGTGGTGGGTGTCCTGCTGTGGCTGGTGAATCGCTTCATTCCCATGCAGGGTTCCATCAAGTCAATTCTCAACGGCGTTGTAGTCATCGCCGTAGTTCTGTGGCTGCTCAACGTATTCGGACTGTTTCACTCGCTTACGCGGATCCACGTCGGCACATAAACGTAGCACCACAAGAGACCAAACGCTTCAACCCCAAGGCCAAAGCGAGGCAGCACCGCAGGACATTTTCCTGAAGGAGATACTTTGAAGAATAATCTTTTGTTAGTTGTCGGAGTCACCCTCAGTCTTAGCGCATTTGCTCAGACCAATTCTCAAACAACCCTCACCCTCGAGCCGATGAGCACGATGCCCACGTTTCGCGTGACTGTCATCAGCCGCAGCGTGCAGGCCGTCAACTACCAGCATCGCAGCGGATCGTCAAAACTGGATTTCGCGGGCACGGACCTGATGCCCTCAGCCAATGGCGTTGCCGAGATCAACAGCAAGAGAGGCTCCATTGCGATCGAAGCGGAATTCGGCAATCTCCAGAAGCCGACCACGTTTGGCAATGAGTATCTGACTTACGTCCTGTGGGCGATCTCGCCTGAAGGACGCGCCGTAAATCTGGGCGAAGTCCTGCTTGGCGGCAACCATCGCAGCAAACTGAACGTCACCACAGACCTTCAGGCATTTGCTCTGATTGTTACTGCGGAACCTTATTATGCAGTCCGACAGCCCAGTAACGCCGTAATCCTCGAGAACGTAGTTCGCGAAGAGACCAAGGGAACGACTGAGGCGGTAAACGCAAAGTACGAACTGATGGAGCGCGGTGGCTATATTCCCACCGGCTACAAGTTCGATCCCGTGGTCCTGAATGCCAAGCTGCCACTGGAATTCTTTGAAGCGCGGAACGCATTGCGCATCGCTCAATCCGAGGGCGCCGAGCAGTATGCCGCTGACAGTTATCAGCACGCCGTTCGCTTGATGGATCAAGCTGATGCGGATGCCATAAACAAACACATTGACAGAAAGCCGTTGATCTCTGTCTCCCGCGAAGCCGTGCAGACTGCGGAAGATGCGCGCGCCATCGCAGTCAGAAAAATGGACGACGTACGTCTGGCCAACGAACGCCAAGCTTCCGCAGATTCAGTCTCACAATCGCGGGCGCAGGCCGACGATGCAACTCGACAAAAAGAGAATGCGCAATCCGACCAAGCCCAAGCCGAGATTGGCAGACGGCAGGCCGAGTCAGATGCTGCCAGGTCGCGGTCCGACGCTGCTGACGCGCAATCCGCCGCTGACCAGGCTCGAACTGAGAATGCCAATTCGCAAGCGGCGATTGTCCAGGCCCGAGCGGAAACTGCGGATGCACAGTCAGCCAGCATTCAAGCCCGAACTGACGCTGCCACGGCGCAGTCGGCGAGCATACAGGCCCGGAATGACGCGACCGACGCACAATCGGCGACGGCGAAGGCCAGATCCGATATGGCAGACAACCAAGCCTCTTCGGCCACGGCACTCGCGGCGGCCCAGGCGGACGCCGACCGATCCCGTCTGACCGCACAACAGGCGGAAACCGACAAGGCGGCCATGCGTACTCGTTTGTCGGAACAGTTGAACTCGATTCTTCAGACTCGCGATACCGCACGCGGGCTCATCGTCAGCATGTCCGACGTTCTCTTTGACTCCGGAAGGTATTCCCTGAAGCCGGGGGCACGCGAGAAACTGGCGAAAGTCGCCGGGATTCTGCTCGCTTACCCTGGGCTGAATATTGAGGTCGGCGGTTATACAGACAACGTCGGCGGCGATGCCATGAACCAAACGCTGTCTGAGAATCGTGCCGGATCGGTGCGCGACTACCTTGTGCAAGAAGGCGTATCGAGAAATTCAGTTTCGTCCAGAGGTTTCGGCAACAGTCTGCCGGTAGCTTCCAACGATAACTCTGCCGGCCGGCAGCAGAACCGGAGAGTGGAACTGTTGGTGTCCGGCGAAGCCATCGGCAATGCCGTCAACTCGACCCCAGGAAACTTGCAGTAGAACAAGCGGTACGCGGGCGATGTCGCCCGCGTGCCGCAAAAGCAGTAATGGAGGCAACAACGTATGAGACTCATTGGAGCGATTAGCACCGCAGTTCTGTCTTTGATCATCGCGGCTCCGGCATATGCGCAACAGGAGCAGCACGACCAGCAGGAGGAACAGAAAGCCAGGCCTGCCCAGGACGAGAAAAAGGCGCAACCCGAAAAATCCGCAGAGCCAGGGGACAGGAACGTCCAGCAGGAAGAGAAAAACACGCAACAGCAGGACAGGAACAAGAATCAGGAAGAAAAAAGCGCGCAACAGCAGGACAAGAACAACAAGCAAGAAGAGAAGAACGCGCAGCAGCAAGAGAGGAACAACCAGCAGGAAAATAGAAACGCACAGCAACGCTCACAACCGTATGAGCCCGCGCGGCAGGCGCAGCACGGCAATGCCGGCCGTATTCCCGACGACCGTTACCGCGCCAATTTTGGACAGGAGCACCGCTTTCGTGTCAGCCGAGCCGATTACGATAATCGCCGCTTCCAATACGGCGGCTATTCGTTCGGATTCGTCGACGCGTGGCCGAGCAACTGGCTCTACACCCAAGACGTTTTTGTGGTCGAGATAGACGGGGTGTATTACCTGTGCAACGCGAGCTATCCCGGCGTCAACATTGAACTCAGCTTCACACAATAGCGTCCATCCGGTCCACCGTGGAGCGAAACTAAAGCGACTATCAGTTTCGGCGCGAGTTCACTTTTCTGGGACTCGCGCCTTCATTTTCCGGTGCGGACCAGCAATCGTAAATATTTTGGGGATCGGCAAGGGTGCGGTCGACGATTTCACCCTGTGCTGTGCGCGACCACAAGACAGAATTCATCCGGAACCTTCAGCAACTTCTTCCTGCACTGAGCAGTTTTGACCATTAAGAAAACGGTCGAGCGCCTATAACCAAATCTGGCTCCTTCAACGTTGAGTTGCGGAGTGCAGCCTGAGGAAGCGGAACCTATGAAAATAATTGGAATTACCAGCACAGCTCTTCTTTCTTTGCTCATCATAATCGCGAGTCCTGCCTATGCACAGCACGACCAGCAGGGCGAAAAACAAGACCATCCCCAACAGCAACAGAGTAAGCATGAGCAAGGCAAACCGGAACATCAGCAGCAGCACGCTCAGCAACAGCAAGACCGGAACAACCAGCAGCAGCACGCTCAGCAACAGCAAGACCGGAACAACCAGCAGCAGCACGCTCAGCAACAGCAAGACCGGAACAACCAGCAGCAGCACGCTCAGCAACAGCAAGACCGGAACAACCAGCAGCAGCACGCTCAGCAACAGCAAGACCGGAACAACCAGCAGCAGCACGCTCAGCAACAGCAAGACCGGAACAACCAGCAGCAGCACGCTCAGCAACAGCAAGACCGGAACAACCAGCAGCAGCACGCGCAACAACAGCAAGACCGGAACAACCAGCAACAGCACGCGCAACAGCAGCGAGGAAATGAACCGCAGTACCGCAACCAGGAACAGCAGCGTGTCCGGCAGAGCGCGTGGCAGCAGCATCGCTCCCAGCACTGGGACTCTGATCACCGCGACTGGCAGCAGCGTGGTGGATATCACGGTTATCGCATTCCTGAGGATCGCTACCGCGGATATTTTGGTCAGGACCACGGATTCCGCATCTATGGCCTGCCCTTTTTAGTTGTCGGCGGATACCCTCGCTTTCAATACCACGGTTATTGGCTGAGTGCTGTTGACCCGTGGCCGGAATACTGGGGGAATGACTGGTACGACAACGACGACGTCTACGTCACTTACGCGGATGACGGCTACTACCTGTACAACCGGCGGTATCCGAACGTCGCAATTGCAATCAGCATCTCCAGGTAGCGGGCCGGTTGCAGTCTTCGAGTGTGGCTGCAGGGTTACTGAATAAAAGGAGCAAATATGCTTGGAACTATATTGATCGTGATCCTGATTTTGGCGCTTCTGGGAGCGCTGCCGCGATGGACCCATAGTCGAGACTGGGGCTACGCACCTACCGGCGGGGTAGGTCTCGTCCTTCTCGTAGTTGTCATTCTGCTGGTCCTCGGGCGCATCTGATTATGAGCCACCTAGCGATGTCGGCTGTCGCCATAGCGCGACGTTGTCGTCGTATCGCGTTCCTTGCCACGACACTTCTGCTTGTGCTCACCTGCTGCGTCGGTTCGTCTGCGTACTCCGTTCTGACTCATGAGGAGGTTGTGGATCTCGTGTGGACGGATGGGATCCGGCCCCTCCTGGTGAAGCGATATCCAGGGCTGACCGACGAACAAATTACCGAAGCACATGCCTACGCCTACGGCGGCGCCGTCATCCAGGATCTTGGCTATTACCCATTCGGCAGCAGAGAGTTCAGCGACCTGGTGCACTACGTTCGCAGTGGAGACTTTGTTCGCGAGTTGCTGCTTGAAAGTCAGGATGTCAACGAATACGCCTTCGCCTTGGGAGCCCTGTCGCACTATGCATCGGATATCGCAGGGCATCCCGCAGTCAACCAAGCTGTCGCCATCGAATATCCGAAGCTGCGAGCGAAGTATGGCATGTCCGTTCGCTATGCCCAGGACAAGACCGCGCACTTGAAAACAGAGTTCGGGTTCGACACCGTGCAGGTCGCGAAGAATCGTTACGCCTCGCAGCAGTACCACGACTTCATCGGATTCCAGGTGTCCAAGCCTTTGCTGGAACGTGTCTTTCCCGTCGTCTACGGAGTGCAGTTGAAAGACGTGCTGACCCACGAAGATCTTGCGGTGGGTTCGTACCGTTTCGCAGTCAGCCGGATGATTCCGCGGATGACCCAGGTCGCGTTGCAGACTCACAAGAAGGAATTGATGCACGAAACCCCGGATTTCGCGAAACGAAAATTCCTGTACCGTCTCTCGCGTTCTGACTATGAAAAGCAATGGGGAAAGGACTACAAAAAGCCGGGCGTGGGCACCCGAATATTGTCAACCCTGCTGCGATACATGCCCAAAATCGGTCCCTTCAAAGGAATGGCTTTCAATAATCCGACTCCGCGAACTGAAGATCTCTATTTCAAGAGCATCAACACTACTATCGATCAGTATCGCGTCTTTCTCGAAGAAGTGCGCAACGACAAACTCGTGCTTCCCAACTGCGATCTTGATAGTGGCCAGGCAACCAGGCCGGCCGAATACTCTCTCACCGACGAGGCCTACGCAAAGTTGCTTGCCCAGTTGTCCGAACGGAAGTTCAATCTGACAACGCCAGAGTTGCGCGACAACATTCTGCAGTTTTATTCCGACCTCACGGCCGCAATCGAGACGAAAAAGGACCAGGTTCGCTGGCAAAACGTATTGACGTCTTTGGACCAACTAAAATCCGTGATGCCGGCGCCAACAGTAGCGGGTGGTTCTGCCCAGTGATCATTGTCTAATTGGCGCTCTTCAAGAATTCGGCGGACCCATGCAATTCGCGCCTTGGAAAGAACCATAACGCGGCGCTTGTAGCTTTCGTTCTCGTAACGGGCGGTTCTGTCCGAATTAATCCGGAGAATCAGCGCACTTGGAAAACAAGCCGATTAGGAAAAATTGTTGAAGGTGGGGAATTCGATGTCGTCTGGAGTTCAGAGAAACCGATGCGACCCGAACCTTATCCCAGTTCCCGCTCTGCAGCCGATTGGGATGAATTTCTCTCTGACCTTTTCAACCAGTGGGTCGGCCACTGGACGTAATCTCAGCATTGAAATCAAAGGTTGAGGGCCACAGACGCTCTTAGTGCTCAGTGGCCAGGGCAGAACCTATGCCCCGAGCCTCAGTCTCCATGTTGTCTCAGAACGCAAACGAACGCCTGCATCCCGCGAATTTCTTGTAAAGCTCGCGCGCGCCCCGCCAGCATTAACTTTTCCCGATACATCATTATTTATTAAGGTGGTTAGAGGCTCAGAGCGCAAAATCGATGAAAGGCTGCGCTCTTCGACGCCCCGCATAGCAGCAAATCGATGACACTCAATAAGATGAAGCTTAGGCGTCCATCGCCGAATGCCGTGTTTCCACCCACGATAAACGCCTTTTTTGCCGTGGATGGAGGTTTAAGAATTTCACCTAACTCATTGAAAACATGGTGGCCAGGGAGGGAGTTGAACCCCCGACGCCAGCCATTTCAGTGCTACGTTATGCTGTGTTTTAAACAACTTAAGTGACTTCAGGTGGCCGCCTAAGTACCTGAGAGGACGTGAGAGACCAGAGTATCGTGGGTGGAAATCGTGGGTTCAAACCGGAAACTCTCGAAACGTTCGGATGCCCAGGCGTGTGGGGCGGGTGTTCCCTCGTGGGACTACCATTCACCGTCACCGTGCGGAAAGCGTCAACTGGAGCTTCCCACGTTCCCGAAGCCGACTTCCGGCCCGCAATGACTCCGGGTTGCCCGTTATCTCGGAGTTGTCGAGCGAATGCTTCCAAGTCAAGTCCGAGCCGCAATTTTCGCGGTCTGGGTTACCACGACCTAGATGCACAGAAGATACCGGCTCTGGCTGTTAAGAAACCGTGTCAAAGGAGTGCTTCATTGTTAGTGTGTGACCGGAAACTCTAGGTGGAGATTAGTGTTGGACCCTCTCACGCCAAACGTCACACTCCGACGTTACACAACCCCCTGCTTCTGCCGCGCACTGCAAAACTGCGCTCGTCGTTTCCAAGAGGAGATCGTGCGCTCGAGCTGTGATTCGTCGACGTTGGCGAACGCAGAATCTTCTTGAAACCCATCTTTCCGTCCTCACCCCAACCCTGTGTCACTGCTTGACGCGCCTTAGTAGATGAGCTTTAGCGAAAACTGAATTTGCCGGGAGGTTCCCGCGGTCTTGCTGATCATGCCGAACCCTGTCCCCGCGATGATGTTCGCGGGTAGCCCCATGTTGACGATGTTAAACAGGTTAAATAACTCTGCGCGGAATTGCAGGTCCGCTCGTTCCAAACCGCTTCCCCGATGGCCAATCGGAGTTGTCTTGATGAGCGCAAAATCGAAGTCATAATATGCCGGGCCTCGAAGAGTATTCCGGCCGAGTGTTCCAAAGCGCCCGGAGTTCGGTCCAGTCCCGCCCGCCATCCCGATGGGAATCGAAAAGAAGCTTCCGTTGTTCGCGCCCCGCCCAAAATAGTCGTCGCGCGGTCGCGTGGAACTGCCGGCGCTCGAAAGGTCCGGTGTTCCGGCCTGGTCCGGCCGGTCCGCGCCAATCGTTCCCGCACCCGTTTGCTGGATTCCGGAATACACCGTAAACGGCGAACCACTAGTGATCGTCGAAATGCTCAGCAACTCCCAGCCCTTCGTCAACAGCTTGGTTCGATCCGACTGAAATCCGAAATGCTCGAAATGCAAGCCCTGGGCCGCGCTCAACGTGAAGGCGTGCGTCACGTCAAAGCTTGACGGCCCTCTCTCCGTTTGTGTATCGAACGGGTCCTGCGGACTAAACAGCGTCACGGCGCCGGTGGATCCTGTTCCTCCGAGGATGCCGCTGACATCATCCAGAGATTTACCCCAGGTATACCCTGCCTGCAATGACGGGCCGCCGTGTCCGACATTTCCCGACAAGGAGGTCTGCAAGGCGTTGTACGACGAGTGCGACGTCCCTGTGAGCACAGACTCAAACCCGAAACCACCCGTCGCCGCTCCGCTATCGTCGAAGTTTGTAAAGCGCGCAAATTCCGAATCCGCTCCGGGATACGCGTTTGGATAGGACATTCTGGGAAGTCGAAATGCCGATGTTCCCACGTACGCGACATCAGCCGTGAGGCCGCCGAAAGCTCGTTCCAACCCCAGCGTCCAAGTTTGCAGGTAGCCATTGCCGAAGCGCCGGTCGATTCCGGCCAGGCTCAGCAGCGAGAGCTGATGACTCGGCGCCAGCGCTGCCAAATCTTGCTGGTATCGATTTACGTCCATCACAGTGTTCGACGGCACTTTTTTCGGATCGCCGCTGGCCAACACGTTCACACCAGCGGTGTTATAGACCTGCGGCAATTCGTCCGGTGTGATTTGGAATCCGTACGAAATCTCCCCGTTCTGCGCCGCGTTGACGCGTGGATAAACAACGTAAGGCGTTGACCCTGTCAGAAGGTTGTCCTGCCAGATGTTCGGCGGAATCACCGTGATCGCTCCGCCCAAGTGCACATGCACTGCCTGCGGCGCATTCCAGTCCACCTGAACACGCGGCCCCCAACCGTTCCAATCGGTTTGATAAGTAGGCTGCGGATTGATCAAGTATTCCTGACCAACCCCCGCGGGTGGGAACGAATTCAGAAAGCTCGACGTTCGGTGCGCCCGCTCCGAAATCGGCGTGTAGAGTTCGTATCGCAGCCCATATTCGAGCGTCCAGTGCGGATTGATTTTCCATGTGTCCTCGACGTAGGCGTTCACATCATTCCGGTTGATTGCCGCGGGCCCAATGTGCGCGCCGTTCGATGCGTAGGGCGGCGCGACTGCGATCGTGTATCCATACGGATACCCGAGTAACAGACTGCTCATCGTGTCTGGCAGAGGCTGACCCGGCTGCACATCATGCTGTCCACTCGCAGAAGGAATGAACACGGGCGAGTAAACTGTTCCGCCGCCAAAATCGTATTCCCCGTTCGGGCTGATCCCGAAGTACGTCGTGTCCCGGTTAAGGCGTGCTTCCGCGCCCCATTTCACGACGTGTCCCCCTTTCGTCCAGGAAAAATTCAATTGTCCCTGGAACAAATTCCCGAACGCTGACATCACCGAGCCCGCCGCGCTGTTGTACGCCTCATACAGACCATCGTTGAACTTGAGGGCCGGATCGGTGTGGTTCAGGGTCACAAACGAAGGAGTCGTCCGGGTAAAACTCAACGATGCCGACCAGAGAAAGCGCGGTGACGCTGTGCGCGTGTACGTGATGGCCCCGTTCCGCTGCCGATCTACGTACTGCACGCCAAAGCTCGGATCGAGCAGCGTTTGATCCGGATTCGTTGTCGGTCCCGTCAGATTGTCGTAATTGAATCGACCAAACAATTGTCCTTTTGCGCCAACTTTCTGATCGATGCGGATAGAAAACTGATCCGTGTCGGTGTTCACGTTTGAAGGCGCAGCATAGGTTCGCGCACCATACGCGCCGGTTGGGTGGTTGGGGAGTGGATAGCGGGCCAGCACCGCAGCAATCGCCGGATTCACCGGTACCTGCAGCGTGTCCGTGCTGCCGTCCGGGTACCTCACGATGTCCTGACCCGCTCGCTCGGCTGCGGTTGGTACAGCCAAAACCTGGGTCGTTCCCAGAACCTGCCTGAATCCCTGATACTGCACAAAATAGAAGGTGCGGTCTCGGCCGTCATACAGATGCGGCAACACGACCGGGCCGCCATTGGTAAATCCGAACTCATTTCTACGAAATGGAGGAATTCTTCCCGGCTCTGCAATCGATGGGTGATCGAAATAATTCCGCGCATCGAGGGCGGAGTTCCTTATAAATTCGAAGAATGATCCGTGAAAACCGTTTTTTCCGGATCGTGTCACGATATTGGTAAATCCCGCCGCACCGCGCCCCACGTCCGCCGGCATCCAGCCCGAGCTGGACTGTAATTCCTGAATCGCGTCCACGTCGAAATTCGTGAAGGTGCTCCCGCCCATCTCCGGATCGCTCACATCCGCACCGTCCATCGCGAACACGGCTTCAACGCCGCGCTGTCCGTTGATGGCAAATTGCTGGGTGAAATTCGTCTGCCCGTTCACGTCGGTCATTGTGCCCGCTGCTAACAACAACAGCGTGCTGAAGTCGCGCCCATTCAACGGCAACTCATTTACCTTTTGGCTCGAGAGTTTCTCCCCGCCTGTTTCGCTGGCTGCGTTCGAAGTTGTGCTCGGGTTCGAGACTCCCGCAGAAGCTTGCGGATTGGCTGCAATCGACAGCACGTTTTGATCGGATACCGTCAGCACAACTGCTATGCCGGCAATGTCCACTCCAGTTGACGCAGTCGGACCTCGTCCGGGCAGTTGCACGCTTACCTTATGTGGCCCGAGTCGAATGTCCGCAATCGCGAACCTTCCATCGGTTCCCGTCACTGCTGTCATTTTCTCTTTAGCGGCCGGCGGGTATACCGTTACCTTCGCTCCGGCCACAGGTTCACCGGCAGCCGTGCGTACGACACCAGTCCACGCCGGTGCAGACGGATAACTCTGTTGTGCTTCAAGCGAGACCGCGACCATCAGTCCCAGCAGCAAACACCTCTCAACCAGTCGGAAGGCCTTATAAAGGGTTCGAGCTATTGCGTGTTTCGTTGCGGAGCGGAATGAATACATGACAAATTTCCTCGAGTGAAGACGGAATGCAATCGAGCGAATAAAGGACTTCAATAAAAGAGAAGGCTTCCTGCTAGGGCGCGCATTGTCCGATGCCAAGAACAAGCGGAACGATCGAGCGCCCAACCGCATCGGTTTACGTACTTGTGACTTCTATTCCTTGGGAGCGGTAGGAATTCAGGACATCATCGTCTGAAGCATCGGTGATCAAACGTGTAAGTCGGGAAGCAGGACCGACCAGGTAAGGCAGCGATGTTCCCATTTTCCCAAGTGAGATCAGGCCAATTACTTCCGTTGAAGCCTCAATCATCGCTTGCTTCACGAACGCTTCTTCTCGGTCGCCGACGGTTATTCCGACCCCCGGGTGCAAACTGCACATTCCGAGAAAACATAGATCAGCGCGAATGGATTCGACTTGACGAATGGTGTCGATACCTGTCGTGACCCGCGCCTCTTTGAGAAAAGTTCCTCCGAGCATCAGTACGCTCAACTTCGGGTGATCCGCCAACGCCAGCGCAAGCGGTGGGCTGTTGGTAACAATCGTCGCCGAACGCTCTCTTGAAAGGTAGGAAGCAATTCTTAGATTAGTGGTACCTCCATCAATCAGCACCACTTGACCGTCGCGGATCATGTTAGCCGCCGCTCGAGCAATTCCGATCTTGCTCTCCATGTCGATTTGTTGGCGAGACACGAAAGGAACGGCCTCGGCACGGCGAGGCAGGGCACCGCCGTGTACCCGTTGGATCTTTCCCGAACTCGCCAATTCGCGCAGATCTCGACGAATCGTGTCTTCAGAGACCCTGTATCGACTGCTAAGGTCTGCGGCGAGCACTCTGCCCTCACTGCCGAGCAGCTCCAGGATGTACTGGTGGCGCTCTTCCTTTAGGGCGATTTGGCCTGCTTCAGCTTCTGGTTTCATTTCCGAATTCGCACGGATACACTTTGTTATGCACGTATATACGTGTATTATCCGATTTATGCATGGTACTGCCAAAAGTAGCGCCATACAAGGTCTTTCGCAAAAGCGTTCGGTTCGGGCAATCGTCTTCGATTACGGAAACGTTCTTTGCCTCGAGCAAACGCTGGAGGCTATGAAAGGTATGGCGCTCGTGTGCGGCATTCCCCATGAGCGATTCTCGGAACTTTACTGGAAGCTGCGACCGCCCTACGACCGGGGTGATATCGATGGACCTGCCTACTGGACAGCGGTTGTTGGCCAGCCAGAACTGGAGTTGAGCAGAGATCAGATAGCAACGCTCATCAAGCTCGATTGCGAAAGCATCACTCGACCAAATCAAGGCGCCGTGCAATGGGCAACGCTGCTGCACCGCGAAGGCTTCCCCTTAACCCTTCTCTCAAACATGCCGCTCGAACTCAGTCGCCATGTGACCAAGTCCTTTCCGAGCCTCTCTACATTTGAATACCTGATTTATTCCTGCGACTACGGGTCCATAAAGCCGGAGCTGGCGATCTATCGAAGTTGTCTCGAACTACTCAAAGCGGCCCCGCAACACATCTTGTACCTGGATGATCGCGCCGAAAACGTCGAGGCGGCAGCTCGCTTAGGAATTAACTCTGTACTGTTTGACACAGTCGAAAAGACTGCAGCAAGAATCGAAAGCCAATTCGACATCCCGGCCCCGAGTTATGGCCGCTGTCGCCAATCAAGTTCACAGTGCAGCCCAACAAATCGACGCCCGGAGCGGATGGAATCGGATTGATGCAGCAACGCAGCCTCCAACAGGTGCGCGTGAGCGTGTCCTTAATCTTTCTGATCCACGGACTGATCATCGCAACCTGGGCTTCGAGGATTCCCGCCTTTCAGGGCACCTCCAACTTTCTCCAGCCGTCTTGGGAAGGTCGTCGACGATGGCGGCAATCGGTTCCGTTCTCGCTATATCTGCCGCTGGATGGGTCGTTAACAAGTTCGGCAGTCTGAGAATCGTGATTGGTCGCATTGGGGTTTGGGATCGCGCTGCCTTTGATTGCCGAATCCAATACGGCAGCGACAAATGGGAGCTGCCGGTCCCGGGAACCTTCGTCATCGACAGGAAGGGAGTCGTGCGTTTCGCTCAGGTCGATCCCAATTTTATGACCGGACGTGCAACCCCAGAAGCTGTGCTCGCTATACTGACAAAACTTTCTCCGCACAGAGAGGGGAAATAAATGAAAGTCATTCGCTTTGGAGCAGTTGCCCTGGCGCTGCTATTCCTGTGAACAAGTGGAACCTCTGGAAGCGATTATTGGACAGTTAAAGGCAGGCGAAGTTCTCGCCCTTGTAAACCCGCGACGGCGTACGTGGTCTGGGTCTCGCGTCTACTTGATTGTCCGCGAACCGGTGATGAGGATATCCACGAGTCTCCTGGCGCTTTGCTGCCAGTCAGGACCGGACGCCACATGGGAAACGCCGATCAGCGCGCGGAGCAGATCGAAGGGATCCAGATCTCTGCGTATGTCTCCGCTCTTAATTGCGCGCGTCACCAACGAATCAATCGCTCCCTGGATCTGACTGCGTGAACCTTCATAAAGCTTCGAAGGCCCTCCAACGAGCGAATTCAAGGCGGGGCCGATGATCTGCTTGGTCGCGATGTAGTCGACGAACAGTAACATCCATGCTCGCAAGGCCTCGATGGGAGGAAGGCTTTCGGAGAACCTCGTCTCGGCTGCGGCCAGTTTTTCGACCTCAGTCCGATAGACCGCTTCGATCAGCGCGTCTCGCGTGGGAAAGTGGCGATAAAGAGTTCCCGCTCCGACGCTTGCCTGCTTCGCGATGTCATCGAGGCTGGCGTTCGCGCCCGACCGAGTAAACGCCTCCTTCGCCACCTCCAGAATGCGCTCGCGGTTGCGCTGAGCGTCAGTACGCGGCTTTCGCGGGGCAATTTTCTGATTCTTAGTGGGCATTAAAAAAAGTTGCAACCGGAGATAGTCTCCGGTGATCTTATCAAGTGATTCGGAGACACTCTCCGTTTTAGTCGGAACGCGGCGGCCTGTCAATAGCGGTTCCGGGTTCCGCGGCTTCGTTTCTCCGGCTCCGGGCTCGCATTGGATCTTCCGGACGGTTCGCAGTTAACGGTTGGCGCGCTTCGGCCAGAAAGCCCCTGGGTGGGGAAGGCGATTCAATCGCGCACTCTCGGTGGGCCAATCGTCGATGCGAAGATTGTGACCGTATTGCGGGGCAAGTCGGTCCTGATGGCGCGGCCCGAAACTATTTTGCAACCAGGGGACCGGCTCCTGCTGATCGCTCCGCCGCAGGCTCAGGAGCCATTGGCACAGCATCTCGCACCACCTCCCGCACTAAATTCGGCAACCGTTACGACCAGCACTTCTTAGCGGCCTGCACGTCCTCTTTATCGTCGATGCGAAGAACTATCGCGGTTCGGAGCCCCGGATAAGGTCTGCGCGGACATGGTTCACTTTAAAAACAATTTTCAATACCTGGGATCTGGAAACTGTTGACAATTGTTCGAACTGCTGAATTGCTGTGGAACGCACGCCCAGTGTCACCCGAGCTGTTGCCATCTTGTTTCTTGGGGAATTGCACTGGGAGGAGCTAGTCGTGCAAGACGACATTGAGCAACGAGCTGTGGACTTGCAGGCCACCGTTGTAGTGAATAAAGCCCAATTTTCTGAACCGGTTCATGAAGAAGGTGACCCGCGAGCGGGTCGTGCCGATCATTTCCGCCAGCATCTCCTGACTGATCTTGGGAACGACAGTCTGGGGTATCCCTTCCTTACCAAAATGAGCAAACAGCAAAAGGATCCGTGCCAGACGCTTTTCGCTCGAATTGAACAATTGATCGACTAGGTCTTCTTCGTAACGGATGTTTCGCGCTAACAAATAAGCCACGAACAGGTCGGAAAACTCGTGCTCCCGATGAAGCGCTTTCATCATGGCTTTCTTGTCGATTCGCAAAGTAGCGCAATTGGTCATAGCGGTTGCGGAGCACATGCGAAGCGGCTGGCCCGCAAGGGAACCTTCGCCGAAAAAGTCTCCCTCGGTTAAAATGCCGATCGTTGCTTCCTTGCCAGTTTTGGAGACAACAGTGAGTTTTATCTTGCCCGTCTGGATATAAAACACCGCATCCGCGGCATCCCCTTGGACAAAGATTCCTTGTTTCTGCTGGAAGAGCACAGATTTCCTGCCCTCGCCGATGGTTGCTAGGAATGCATGGGGATCGAAATCCCGTTTCTTCTTGGCCACTAGACTAGGGCCTATGGCATTAGGCGCTGTTTGGAGGGTCGGATCGATTAAGATTTGGCGGGCGACTTTCCTTCCACCTGGAGAACGGTTGGTCTGGCGAGCAGGAGACATAGGCACCTCCTTAGGCACCCGTCTGCCTAGACAACTCTTTTTTTATATTTTACCACCCTCCGGAAAAGGGTAAGTAAGAGCTGAATCCGCTTGCGACCGGGTGGCTTGCACGCAACTCCTTCATCGAACAGGATGCTATTCTCATCCGGCCGTAGGCAAACTTGGGGGCAGATTCAGTTCCGCACGTGATCGCAGTACTTGCAGCACGTGAGCACGAGAAACAATGCCCTCAACCCGTCCGTCCAACATCACGGGGAGTTGATTGACATCCTCCCGCCCCATGATCTCCAGGGCCTCCATCGCGGGCATGTCGCGCGAAACAGAATGCACCTTATCCGCGGAACGCATTACGCTACGTACAGGAGTGAAGGGCCATGCTCGCGACTCGACTGTGCGTACTTCATTCGGCGTTATCACGCCAATCAAGTGACCATCCTGGATCACCAGAAAGAAGCGCCGACCGGAGCGCAGCAGGTGATCGTGAACGAACTCCTGCAATGAAAGTTCGGGGTCCACTGTGTAACTGTCGGTAGACATCACGTCCTTCACGCTTATGCCGCGCAAAAGCGTACGGGATTTCACCTGAATGTACGTGGCGCCGGCGGCTTGTAAAAGAAACCAACCGATAAACGCGATCCAGAGTCCACCAAGACCTGCTCCCTGAAAGAAACGGAGAATTCCGAAGCCAATAAATAAAACGGCGATGACCTGCCCCACGAATGCCGCTGCCCGCGTTGCGCGCTCAGCGTCATCCATCGCCCACCACAGAATAGCGCGCAGTACACGACCACCATCGAGCGGAAAGCCTGGAATCATGTTGAACGCGCCTAGGGCAAGATTGATGTACCCAAGCCATACCAGGAGTGCCGTCCCAGGTGTTGTTGCCGCAGCCCACGGAGTCCAGCCAGAGAGCCTGGCCAAGCCCAACATGACGAAGCCTAGGACCGCACTAGTGATCGGACCGACAATCGCCATCCAGAATTCTGTCTTCGGGTCCGTCGCCTCTTTCTCGATTTGGGCGACGCCTCCAAGCAAGAACAGAGTAATTTTGTGGACTGGAATGCCGCGGGCCTTGGCGATGACCGCGTGAGACAACTCATGAGCGAACAAGCAAGCAAAGAAGAGCAGCCCCGTGATGATGGCTGTGCTCCAAACCACTGCATCACTCCAATCGCGATTCACGGCATGGAATTGCGCGACCAGCGAAAAAGTGATCAGCAGCGCTATGACCAGCCAACTGTAGTGCAGGCCCAACTCGACTCCGAATATTGTGCCCAACTTGATCTGCGATTTCATGAGGTTCCACCGGTCGTTGCCGCGGACACCGCGTTGCTGCTCATCGAGAAAGGTAGGGTAGGAGGATGTTGACGGGTTCGCTGGAACACGTTACGGTCCTCCTATAGCCACACCTCGCCAACGCGAAGTCTTGTAAAAACTGCATTGAGACAATCTAGGCCCATTTCGCGCTCGTGTTTTGAGCTCACGAGGGCATTCACGAAGCCTTGCGATATCCCACCTGCTCTTTCAGAATCTCGCGCTCCGCCTCGAACCAGTCTTGATCTGCCGGGCTTTCGCCCCGGGCTCGCTGCTCGTAGAGTTCATAGGCCCGTTTGGCGATCTGCGGTGTAAGATCGAGCGTCCTTTTTGCTAACAATGGGGCTTTGGTAGGGTCAAAAATCCGATAGGCAAGCAGTTTGACGCGGTCATTCACGAGGAACCAAGCCAGAGCGTAGCCCCAAACGAACGCTGCCCAAGCCCAGCCGAGCGGTGTCATAAACAGCCCATAAACCGCTATCAACGTCGCCACAATTTGCGTGCCAAGCACCGCTACCCATAGAGTTCGCGCAGGGCGCATGGACCAGAATGGGCCGCGCGTGCGCGTCAGGAAAATCGTCAGATGTCCGGCCACAGACAGTTTCAGGTACATCAGCGTCTGGATGTGCCCGTGGTCCAGGTGAAATACGCGCTCGCCGAGATAGAACAATCCGAACGCGGACACGACGCCGATGACGCCCAAGACCGTGGAAATCCCCAGCACCAAGCGCATGTTCCAAGCCTCGGGCTTGTCCTTGTAATGAACGTTGTCATAGGCGATGGACAGGATAGCTCCATCGTTGAGCAAGGCCAGCATCACGATCATCACTGCGGTCAGCGGATAGAAGTTAAAGACCAGAATTGCCAGCGTCATGAAGAACAGCACGCGCAGCGTTTCAGCAATGCGATAGATCGCGTAGCTGTTCATCCGCTGGAAGATGCGGCGGCTCTCCTTGATCGCGTCGATGATCACCGACAGGCCGTCCGCCAGCAGCACGATGGACGCCGCCGCACGAGCCGCGTCCGTCGCGCCGGAAACGGCGATGCCGCAGTCTGCTTTCTTCAGCGCGGGGGCATCGTTCACCCCGTCACCGGTCATACCGACGATGTGGCCGCGCTGCTGTAGAACATCCACGATGTGGAATTTATGTTCGGGGAATACCTGTGCGAACCCGTCGGCTTTTTCGATGGCCTCCGCCGACTGCGCCGTCTCGTGATGCTTCGTATCGCCCAATCCGCTGGCATCAAGGATGTCCGTGCCCAGCCCCAGTTGCCGGGCAGTTTCCCGGGCGATGGCAATTTGATCGCCGGTAACCATTTTGACGCTCACGCCCATGTGTCGGGCGCTGGCGATAGTTGCTTTGGCCTGCTCGCGCGGCGGATCGAACAATGGCAATACGCCAACAAACTGCCACTTGTTTTCCTGATCCGCCCTGGCCACTCCCAAGGAACGGAAGCCGCGTGCCGCAAATTCATTGACGGCTCTCTCGGCAGCGGGCTTTACCTCACCGGCGTTGGTCGACATTTCCAGAATCACCTGCGGCGCGCCTTTGGCCACCTTGAACTGTTTTCCGTCCGCGGATTTAACGCTGGCTTCCGTGCGCTTATGCACCGGATCGAACGGCTGGAAATGGAGCACTTGATAGCCCATCAAAGCTTGATCGTTCTTCAGTCCGCCGATCACGGCCAGGTCGATGGTGTCCTTGTCTTCCGCACGCGAGGCGAGCGCGCCGTAGAGAATGGCTTGGTCCGGGGGAATTCCGTTCACTGTAAAGGGATTGCCCAGCGTCAGCTTGTTCTGGGTCAGGGTACCGGTCTTGTCCGAACACAGCACATCCACGCCCGCTAGCTCCTCGATCGCCGACAGCCGGGTCACGATTGCTTGTTTTTTCGCCAGCAGACGAGCGCCGACCGCCATCGTCACAGAGAGCACCGTAGGCATCGCCACGGGAATCGCGGCCACCAGAAGTACCAGGCAGAATTCCAAAGTTGTGAGAACCTTGTCGCCACGAAATAGCGCTACGAGCAATATCAACACCACCAGAGTCACGGCGAGCACGATCAGGTAGTCGCCGATCTTCAGAACGGCACGCTGGAAATGGCTGACGGTATGAGCCTCCTGCACCAGTTGCGCAGTCCTGCCAAAGTAGGTGTTCTCACCGGTGGCATACACCATCGCGTCGATTTCACCCTGGCGGATAATCGACCCCGAAAACACCGCCTCGCCAGTCTTGCGCGTGGCGGGCAAAGATTCGCCCGTCAACGCGGACTGATCCACCTCGACAGGGTCGCCTGCCAACAGGCGCGCATCTGCGGGCACAATGTCGCCCAGGCGCACGCGGATGACATCGCCTGGAACCAACTCACGCGCTGCCGGGTTGATCCACTTACGATCACGTTTCACCGTGGCCTTGATCGCCAGCTTCGCCTTCAGAGCGGCGATGGCGTTACCCGCTTGGTGTTCTTCCCAGAATCCGACCACGGCGTTGGAAACAAGCAGAAGGAGAATGATGAAAAAATCCAGCCAGTGCCGGACCACCCCCGACAGAATCACCGCCCCTTCAATCATCCACGGAATGGGACCCCAAAAATAAGTGAGGAATTTGAGGAACGGATTGGTCTTCTTTTCTTCAATCTCGTTCGGCCCGTATTGCGTCAGCCGTTTCTGCGCCTCGGCTTGAGTGAGGCCGTCAGGCGAGGAGCCCAATTGTTTCTCTACCTCCGGCATGGGAAGGGATTTCAAGTCGTTATTCGCATTAGGCTTCAATCCCGGCTTCGATTCGGGGGCTTTGGTCTGATCGGCTTTGGGTTTCATAATTCTTGTCCTTATCTGTCCTTGCTACTTAGATGAGCGGTTGCAGCGTCAGCCGCTACGCTACTCCCAACCACTTCCGCGCCTCAGTGGCGTCTGCGTACCCGAAACATCGGATCCTCGCTTTCGTAAACCGCTTGAAGAACGTCGCCATGCCGTGCTGCCACTTCTTATCCTCGACCATCACGAGCCGTTCGATGTCGGCAAAGTGTTTTATGTCAAACTTGATATCCTCCCGGCGCCGCGCCGGCATCCCAGCCGTGGAAATCGGCCGCCGTCAGATTGGTTCAGGCGCTCGCTCATCCTCCGCTAGCGGTTTCCCTTTTGCGTTCCTTCCTTACTCCATTTCCAGTTCCGGATTTCCGGCATGTCTTGGCCGTGCTTGTCGATGTACTGCTTGTGCTCAATGAGCTTGTCCTGCATCTGCTGCTTTAGGTAGGCGCCCTTAGTGCCAAGGTGCGGTAGCCGATCCACCACGTCTTGTACCAGGTGGAAGCGGTCCAAGTCGTTCTGCACCCTCATGTCAAAGGCTGTCGTGATGGTGCCCTCTTCCTTGTAACCCCGCACGTGGAGGTTGCGGTTGGCCCGGCGGTAGGTGAGCCGGTGTACTAGCCATGGATATCCATGAAAGCCGAAGATGATGTGTTTATCTTTGGTGAAAAGCGAATCGTAGTCTGTTTCATTGAGCCCGTGCGGGTGCTCACTCGAAGACTGCAGCTTCATGAGATCAACGACATTAATCACCCGGATTTTCAGATCGGGCAAATGCTGGCGAAGGATGGAAACGGCCGCCAAAATCTCCAGCGTGGGCGTGTCGCCGCAGCAGGCCATCACGACATCCGGCTCGGCGCCCTGGTCATTGCTGGCCCATTGCCAGATGCCAATTCCTTCCGTGCAATGCACGACCGCGGCGTCCATGGTCAGCCATTGCGGGAGAGCGTGCTTGCCTGCAACCACTACGTTCACATAGTGCCGGCTTCGTAAACAGTGGTCAAAAACCGACAACAGGCAGTTGGCGTCAGGCGGAAGGTAAACGCGCACGATATCGGCCTTCTTGTTGATGACGTGGTCAAGGAAACCGGGGTCTTGATGCGTAAAGCCGTTGTGATCCTGCTGCCAGACGTGGGAGGCAAGCAGATAATTCAGGGACGCAATCTTCCGGCGCCACGGGAGTTCCAAGGTTACCTTCAGCCACTTGGCGTGCTGGCTGAACATCGAGTCGACAATGCGAATGAAGGCCTCATAACTGTTAAACAGCCCGCGCCGCCCAGTCAGAAGATATCCTTCCAACCAACCCTCGCACTGGTGTTCGCTGAGCATCGAGTCCAGCACGCGGCCAGCGGGCGCGAGGAATTCATCATTTTTTACTTTTCGGGCGTCCCACTGACGATTGGTGACTTCAAAAACCGCGCCCAGAAGATTCGAGAGTGTTTCGTCGGGACCAAAGACACGAAAATTGCGCTGATCCTGATTCAGTTTGGCCACATCACGCAGGAACTTACCCAACACGAGCGTATCTTGGCCGTCAACGGCGCCAGGCGAAGGCACATTCACCGCATGGACGTGGAAGTCCGGCATGCGCAGGTCGCGCAGGAGAATTCCACCGTTGGTGTGTGGATTGGCGCCCATTCGCCGGTCGCCCTTCGGCGCCAGATCGGCCAATTCGGGGATGAGTCGCCCATTTTCATCGAACAACTCCTCGGCCTTGTAGCTTTTCATCCAGCTTTCCAGTTGCTTGACATGATCTGGATGCTCGGAATCCACGAGGAGCGGCACCTGGTGCGCTCGGAAAGTTCCCTCGATTTCCAGACCATCGACGAATTTCGGCCCCGTCCAGCCCTTCGGTGACTTGAGGACAATCATTGGCCAACGCGGCCGGGCGGTGTCGTTCTTGGTCCGGGCATTCTTTTGGATTCGCCGGATGTCCTCGATGGCCTTTTCCAAAGTGGTGGCCATGAGCTCGTGCATTTTTCCCGGCTCATCGCCTTCGACAAAGTGGGGCGTCCAGCCGCAGCCCAGGAGAAATTGCTCCAATTCCTCATGCTCGATGCGGGCCAGAACAGTCGGATTGCTGATCTTGTAGCCATTGAGGTGCAGGATCGGCAGTACGGCTCCGTCGCTAATTGGGTCGAGAAGCTTATTGGACTGCCATGCGGTCGCCAAGGGACCCGTTTCCGCTTCGCCGTCGCCTATGACGCAGGCAACGATGAGATCGGGATTGTCGAACGCCGCTCCGAAGGCATGGCTGAGCGAGTATCCCAGCTCGCCACCTTCGTGAATCGACCCCGGCGTCGTCGGCGCAACATGGCTGGAAATCCCGCCAGGAAACGAGAATTGCTTGAACAGTTGCTTCATTCCAGCTTCGTCCTGGCTGATGTTCGGATAGATCTCGCTGTAAGTACCTTCTAGGTAGACGTTGCCCACCAGCGCGGGTCCGCCGTGCCCTGGACCGGCAATGTAGAACATATCGAGGTCGTACTTCTTGATGACCCGGTTGAGATGCACGTAGATGAAGTTCTGGCCCGGCGTTGTGCCCCAGTGTCCGACAACCAACGGCTTGACGTGCGACAGTTTCAGCGGCTCTTTCAGCAGCGGGTTGTCGTAGAGATAAATTTGGCCGACCGACAGATAGTTGGCGGCGCGCCAATAGGCATTCATCTTGTGGAGCAACTCGGGGGTGAGTGTGTTGGTTTTCTTGGTCGTTCTCAGACTTAACTCTTTTTTGTTCGATGCTTCCGGCTCCTTATCGAGCAGTTCCGTAGTAAGTGTGTCGGGTGTCATAGTTCAATTCTCCTTCTTGTTCATGCGCCGAGTCCGAGAACCTAGCGAGTCCAGATCGATTGCCCATGCGGGTGATGTGTCTTCGGGATGGTCGAACAACTCCAGTCGAACGCGGCTACGTAGCGGCTGAAAATGACGAAATTAACTTCATCTCTCCTTTCCTGGATTCCCAAAGGCAGAGGAAAGCCCGCACGAACGTGAGTGTGCTTGGAGATGTCCGCGACGTAGTCGTGCAACTCGCTCTGCGGAGTTGTCTTCATCTTTGCCATAGGATTCGAGCGTCTTCCAGTGGGATGGCAACGCCATCGCAGCGAGGCGTCACTCGCGCCGTGTAGTCTCTCGCTGGACGTTCTGCGGATACCGTCGCGTGGTAGAGACGGCCGTAGGATGTACCAGGAAGCAGTCGCTCCGACTTCATTTCCCGCCGTACGGGATCGCCGCCGTTGATTCCGTCCGCATAAAGCTCAACCCGCACCGCATCCCTGTCGAGATCGTTCAGGAAGACTTCGACTTCAAACACGTGGTGGTCCGCATTGGTTTCGAATCGCAAATCTCCGAATCGCAACGATCCCCACTTCCTATCGACTTCGTGCTGCCAATCCACCAGTTGCTTGCCATTTCCACCTTTGTTGGCCGAGCGAATGTGGTGGGCAGCTGCAGCCGGAAGATAATGCTGTTCGGTGTATTCGCGCACCGCGCGGTCGGCGGAGAAGCGCGGCGTCAAACGCGCCATGCTTTCCCTCATCCGCGCAACCCATGCCAAGGGGATGCCGCTCTTGTCGCGGGAATAGAACTCGGGAATCACCTCGCGATCAAGCAAGTCGTAGAGTGCGTTGGCTTCAAAAGCGTCCCAGCCGGGATCGTCGCCATGCTCCTGGCCGTCTCCCAACGCCCAACCCAATTCGGCCTTATAGGCTTCCGCCCACCAGCCATCCAACTCCGAGAGATTGATGCCTCCATTGACGAGTACTTTCATGCCGCTCGTCCCGCATGCCTCCCATGGCCGGCGTGGCGTGTTGATCCAGACATCCACGCCCTGCACCAGGTTCTCGGTCAGAAACATGTCGTAATCGCTGAGGAAAACGATGTGGGGTCGGGTTTCTGGTTGGCGAATGAAATCTATCCATTCATGGATCAGCGCCTGCCCTGCCCGATCCTCCGGATGGGCCTTGCCAGCGATGATGAGTTGCACTGGGCGCTCGGGATTACTCAATAAACGAAGCAGTCGCTGCCGGTCGTGCAATAGCAGGTTCGGTCTCTTGTAGGTTGCGAAGCGGCGCGCAAAGCCCAGTGTCAACGCGGTGGGATCAAAGAGATGCCTCGCTTGGTCAACCGCCTTGGCCGAGGCGCCTGAAGCAGTAAGTTGCCGGGACAGACGGCCGCGAGCATATTCCACAAGGGACTTGCTGGCGGCGCAGCGGAATTTCCAAAGCGCGGAGTCGGAGACTCGCCGATTGTCTTGCTCCAGGGTTTCCGTCGTCCCGAGCCAACGGCCCTTGCCACAGGCTGCCGTCCAGAGTTCGTCAGCCGCCGCCGAATCCCAGGTTGGCACGTGGACTCCGTTGGTCACATGTCCAATGGGAACTTCGTCCTCTGGCCAGCGCGGGAACAGGGGCAGAAAGATGTGCCGGCTCACTTTCCCGTGCAAGCAACTCACGCCATTCACCGCTCCGCTCCCGCGGACCGCCAGATAGGCCATGTTGAAACTTTCCGACGAGTCGTTCGCATTTTCGCGGCCAAGAGCCAGCAAGTCATGGAGCTTGATACCGAGCTTCTGCTCCGCATAATCACCGAGGTATTGCTCAATGAGGGCTGGATCAAAACGGTCAAAACCGGCAGCAACGGCCGTATGAGTTGTGAACAGATTGCCGACTCGAGTCGCGGCCAGTGCCACTTCGAACGGCTGCCCTGTTTCTTCCATGAAGTTGCGCGCACGCTCCAGAACAGCGAAGGCCGCATGCCCTTCATTCAAGTGACAAACTTCTGGTTTGATGCCCAGCGCACCGAGCAACCGCCATCCGCCAATTCCAAGAAGGAGTTCTTGCTTGAGGCGCAACTCCGGCCCGCCGCCATACAACTCGCTGGTGATCCCTCGATGAGCGGGAAAGTTCGCCGCGTCGTTGCTGTCCAGAAGGTACAGCTTGACTCGGCCGACCTGGACCTGCCAGGCGCGCAGCCACACCGAGTAACCAGGCAACGCGATCTCCAACCGCAACCACTCGCCGTTCGGGTGGCGCAACGGCGTGATCGGCAACTGTCCGGGATCGTTGTACGGGTAAAGAGCCTGTTGCTCTCCGCTCTTGTCGATCACTTGGCGAAAATAGCCTTGCTGGTACAGCAGCCCCAGGCCAACCACTGGCACACCCAGATCGCTGGCGGCTTTGAGTTGATCGCCGGCCACATTGCCAAGCCCGCCTGAATAGATCGGCAGAGCTTCGCTCAACATGAACTCCATGCTGAAATACGCGATGCAGGTCAAGGCAGCTTGCGGATGCTTTTGCTGAAACCACGCCGGCTTCTCCGCTGCGTGCCGCCTGGATCGCAGCAGTTCATCAACGTTCTGACGGAAGGCAGGATTGGCCAGTACGCGCTCGATCTTTTCGCGCGAGACCGTTTGCAGGACAACCCAGGGGTTATGCGTGATCTCCCAGAGTTCGGGATCGAGCTGGCGCCACACTTCGTCCGTGGCATGATTCCAAGACCAATGCATATCCAAGGCGAGTTCCGCCAGGGAATCGAATCCCTCAATTTCGGTGGGCAGAAGGTTGTAGATCGGGTGGCTGACGCGGGTTTGGTCGCTCATCGATTTCTCCGCGCTCTCGAGCATCGATGGTTCAGACGGGTTTCCCGCAGGGGGACTTACTTTCATGACTCTCTCGTCCGGTGTTGCACTGTCCTTTGCATCAGCGCGCTTACTGCCTGAAAAGACTCGCTCATCGTGAACGCGGCAGTACGACTTGCAACTTTCCGCTTTGGAGTGTTGCCCTCGCCAATACCGGATCGACATCAAAGGGGAGCTCGACAATCCGCATAACCTTTCTGTCCTTACAACTGGTGTCAGCCGCCCGATTTGAATCAGAATGGATACCGCAAATAACAGCCCGTCGATGCCCAATGGATACTTCCAAGTCTTTCGCAGCAAAGCCAGGCAGCCGCGCTGTTAATCGCAACGCGCCGTCGGTCACATAGCGTTCGATCACAAGCGGGTGCAGAACCTCTTGTTCCGCTGTGAAGCAATCGTCCTGGTCGGAGCCGTGCCCGCCGCCGCGGGATTCATAGATTTCGTAAGCACGCTGAGCGATCGACGCTTCGGTCTCATTCATTCTGTCGAAAATATCGGCCTTGACGACCATTACGGATTGTGTTCTTCCAGGGTGTGGTTTGCTGGTCATGTGCTTCTCCTGCGCCGACTCGCCAGAGTTCGGCGTTCCACCGAAACTGGTGTACCGATGGGCAAGGCCCTCGCTACAACCTTGCCCATGCAACTACGGGGAAGCTAAGCGGCTACCGCTACCTGTTGGCCTGAGTGCATTCCCAATTCGGCGGGATGTGTAGTCTCGATGATGTCCTTCGCCTTGGCCACTTCTGCAGCGGTGCCATGGGCGATCAGCAAGAACTGATCTGTCTTGAGTGCTGTTTCGTACTTCACAACGCTGTCCTTAGGAATTCCTATGCTGTATAGGCCGGCTCCCAGAGCGCCCAAAACTCCCACCTCCACCGCACCTTCCAATGCGGCCACGATCCATGCAACTAGGGGCCCGGCAACTAAGATTGGGCCCAGACCCGGAATCATGAAAACAGCAGATCCAAACAAGAGTCCCCAAAACCCTCCCCAGAACGCGCCAACTTTGCCCCAATACTTCATGCGGTCGCCGGTATTGTAGTAGCCCACAACCTGCTCGTCGGTGTGGTAGCCTTTCCCAACGATCGATAACTTGTGCATGTCGATTCCGCCACGCTGAAGCTCCTTCACTGCTTTATCCGCTTCCGTGTGAGTGTGATATATCGCGACAACTGAATTCTCTTTGGACATTCCTCGTCTCCTCCTGGGCTTGGTGTCATTCTCAGACAATCCAGCGAAGTCCCAGTCCGAATCATGACAGCGCATGCACCAGGAAGACTGTTCCCTATTGCTCAGTGTCACCGGGACAGGTGAGCACTCTTGCTCAGAAGAATGGCAACGCCGCTGATAAGGTGGGATCCTCGGGGGAAGAGAGCAAGACAAAACTTCTAATGACAACCTCTGCACTCGATTTCGTGACTGCGACCGCTGCAGTTTTCGTACCGGCACAGCTCAAATATGGCAGCTCGATATGCAGGACCGAAAATGCAGTCAATAGCTACCCAGGAGGCAAACAATGTTAGCGAACACTACGCATTTAAAGAGCCTTGTGATCCGGGCCACGGATGGCGAGATTGGAACGGTAGATCAACTGTATTTCGACGACGAGTCATGGGCCATCCGTTATCTCACGGTTAAGACCGGCAGCTGGCTGGAGGACCGGGAAGTCCTGATCTCACCATTCGCTGTGACGAACGTGGATTGGCCAGCCAAGCGGTTGGATGTGGCGCTGACGAAAAAGCAAGTCAAGGACAGCCCCAGCATCGATACCCAGCGGCCAGTTTCCCGTCAGTACGAAACCGAATATCTCGGCTATTACGGCTATCCCAATTATTGGAACGGATCTTACCTGTGGGGAGAAGGCGCTTCTCCCGCCATGACGACTCGGATCGATTCTCCGAAGGAAGTGCTGGCAGAAAGGATTCGGAGAGCGTCGATGGACTCGCATCTACGCAGTACTGGCGCCGTCACCGGCTATCACATCGAGGCTATGGATGGCGAAATCGGCCATGTGGCAGGATTTTTCATGGACGATGAAACCTGGGCTATCCGCTACATCGAGGTCGCAACGCGCAATTGGTGGCCGGGCAAGAAGGTACTGTTTTCACCCGCGTGGATTCAAAAGGTCAGTTGGGTGAATTCCAAGGTGTATGTCGGCCTCTACCGCGATGCAATCCAGACGGGGCCGCTCTTCGTCGATTCCGTGCCGCTCACTCGTGAGTATGAAGACCGGCTCTACCGTCACTATGGCCGGCCTCCGTATTGGGTGCATGAAGACGAACACAAACCTGTTTTCTCCATAAGCGGCGCCTAAGTAGGGCATGGGCATCCGGTAAAACGGCTGCCCATGATTTTCGCTTGTAGCGCAGCGTCCTATCGCAACTTGAACGTTCCTTCTGGTGACCAGCATGATGAACAACACCGAACACCTGCATCCGATGGGCGAGAGTCATCATAGCCACGGCCAAACTCCTTACTGGAGGCGTGCGCATCATGATTGGCGCTTCTGGTTTGGCCTTATCGCCATGCTTGTGGCCATCGGTATCTACATCGGAACCAATGACTTGTCGATGGTGCCTTCTGGCCGCCAGAAGCAGATGCCGGCCGGTAGCCAAGTTCCATGAACTTCGCGTTCTGGAAATTCGACTAAACGAGAGGTTTGAGCTTGGCAACTGCTCCTTAGACGCTCAAGCGCTCATGGTGCATAACGGGTTAGCGGCAATGCGTGAGCGTAAGAAACATCCTTGATCAAACAATTAGGCAGGAGATCAACATGCAAATCCAAGTCAATACCGACCACACAATCGAAGGTCACGAGGCGCTGGCCGCTCGGATCCGGGGCGTAGTGGAGAATGCCCTGAGCCGAGTGAGCGATCACATCACGCGGGTGGAAGTCCACCTGATCGACGAGAGCGGCCCTAAGAGCCGAAAGAATAACAAACGTTGCATGATGGAGGCGCGCCTCGAAGGCCGCCAACCCATCGCGGTCACTGACGAAGCGGCGACTCTGGACCTGGCCGTCGACGGTGCCGCAGATAAGTTAGCTAGGTTGATCGAACATACCCTCGGCAAATTACACGATCAACGAACTCAGAGGACTGATCCGCATCCTCGCGAGCCGACATTCTCAGGCCAGTCATGATCGATACCACTGTAAGCCTGGCTGTCGACGACATGGAAGGACCATTGAAGCAAGCCCTTCTGTATCCTCTGCGATTCGAACCGATCTATCAGTATCGGCTGTGGGGCGGCCGGCATTTGGCCAACTTGCTCACCGCACCCCTGCCCAGTGGCCTTATCGGCGAAGCCTGGCTGCTCAGCGACCGCGATGACCATCAGAGTTGCGTCACCAATGGATCGCTCGAGGGACAGACCATCGGTCAATTGCTGAAGCAGTTTCCAGAACAAATCCTGGGAAGGCTGGCCCACAAGTTTCAGCGATTTCCGCTGCTGCTGAAGTTCCTCGATGTACATGAAATGCTCTCAGTTCAAGTGCATCCGACGAAAGCGAACAAGAACCTGTTACCAGCAGGTGAAACCGCGAAGACCGAAGCCTGGGTCGTGCTTGAGGTGGGGCCGGAAAGCCGCATCTATGCAGGCCTGAAGACCGGGACGACTGCAGCCAGTCTGCGACTGGCGCTGAAGAGCGGGACGGTGGTGGACCAACTCGCAGAGTTCACTCCGAAGCCGGGCGACGGAATTTTCCTGCGGGCTGGGACGGTTCACGCTCTGGGCGGCGACATCGTCGTATTCGAAATTCAGCAGAACAGCGACGTGACCTTTCGCCTGTATGACTGGGACCATCTCGACACGAAGACGGGCAGGCCGCGGTCACTTCAAATCGAGCAGGCGATTGCCTGCATTGATTTTGCGGAGGGGCCCGTCGGCCGGGTTGCGCCGGTGGTGGAGGCAACGACGTCGGTGAAACGCGAGAAACTGTTTCACGGTGAACATTTCTGGTTGTGGCGCCTGCTCGGACAGTCGCCGTTTTCCGTCGGCGCCGCAGGTGTGGCGCGCTTGCTGGTTTGCATCGGAGGCAGTGGACAGGTCGAGCACGGAGGGGCCGCTTACGCTGTCGCAAAAGGCGATGTATTTCTGTTGCCGGCGATGATCGGTGCGTGTACTTTTCGGCCCCGCAGCGCAGTGAACCTATTGGAAATTGCGCTGCCGGATTGAGATACCAGAATTCAGAGGCAGAACGGGGGAACCATGGTGAAAAAGCTAATCGTGTTTGATCTGGACGGAACCCTTGCCGAGAGTAAATCGGCTGTTGATCCTGAAATGTCGGGACTGCTGCACCACCTTCTCGGAATTGTCAAAGTGGCCGTGATTTCCGGAGGCGGTTGGCCGCAGTTTGAAAAGCAAGTTATCTCTAAGCTCCCTCATGACGGACGCCTGAGGGAGCTATCCCTGCTTCCTACCTGTGGAACAAAGTTCTACCAGTACTCAGGAGAGTGGAAAAAACTCTATGAAGAAGATTTCACCAGGGATGAACGAGAGAAGATACTCAGTTCTCTCAAAAAAGCGCTGGGAGAAGCTGGTTACAAAGTCGCAAAGGTCTGGGGAGAAGTCATCGAAGACCGGGGAAGTCAGATAACATTTTCCGCATTAGGTCAGCAAGCGCCGTTAGAAGAAAAAAACAAATGGGACCCCGATTACACCAAGC
Organism: uncultured Acidobacteriaceae bacterium; assembly: GCA_963708335.1. Taxonomy (GTDB): domain Bacteria; phylum Acidobacteriota; class Terriglobia; order Terriglobales; family Acidobacteriaceae; genus Sulfotelmatobacter. The sequence goes on from OY970205.1 coordinate 3,612,166, forward strand.
GGAAGAAGATCAAAGCGATTCTTGACGCGATTATTCCCGAGTTTTCTGTCCGAATCGGCGGCTCGACGTCGATTGATATCACGAAACCTGGCATTGACAAGGCATACGGAATCGGAAAGCTGCGAGACCTCCTGCGCATTTCATTGAAGGAGATGATTTACATCGGCGATGCCTTGTTCGTGGGAGGAAATGACTATCCCGCGGAAAAAGCAGGCGTGGACTCTATCCCTGTTAAAGGTCCCGAGGAGACGAAGCGAGTTATCGAAGCCATCATCAGGCGGCGTGATGAGAATCGCTGAAGCGTTGATGAGCGGATTTAAGCCTGCGGCGTCTGGCAATGTTGATGGAGCCGGAGCCGGGGAACCCGCAGGAGATCGAAGGCGTCCTGAATCCGGCCGCCGCTCGTGGGGGCCTCCGGGACCGCTTCATTCCCTCTTGTGCCCTCCGGTTCCTTCCCGTTCCATCTGGTCGTGCCGTGACAGGGCAGCGTTCCGCCGACACGAAGTCAGATTTCACGTCAACAAAGTTCCTGAGACAACGAGCTTGATCTCCGCCAATCCGGACGCGAAAACATTTTGGCAACCGCGTGAAATTTATCCAAAGCTCTCGCGCGCGTGCCAGCATTAACCTTTCCCCGTACATCATTATTTATTAAGGTGGTTAGAGGCTTAGAGCGCAAAATCGATGGAAGGCTGCGCTCTTCGACGCGTCGCATAGCAGGAAATCGATGACAATCAATGAGATGAAGCTTAGACGTCCATCGCCGTGTACGCTGTTTCCACCCACGATAAACGCCTTTTTCGCCGTCGATGAAGGTTTAAGAATTTCACCTAACTTCATGAAAACATGGTGGCCAGGGACGGAGTTGAACCGCCGACGCCAGCCTTTTCAGGGCTGTATTCTTTGGGCCTAAACCCTTTTTCATTCAACAACTTAATTCGTCAAGATGGCCGATTTATTGTGACCATTCTGTGACCAGTGCCGATGTTCGCCTAAGCGTCGGCCCAAACCAGTAAACGAGAACAGTGAAAGAGGATAAGCAGACCTCGCGAGCCCTTGAAATGCGTTCTCATCCTGAGTACAATTGTTCTCGGAATGAGTACATGCAACGGTCTCGGGGACCTTCTGTTCGGACGCACGCGGGGCGCTATCCTCGCCCTGCTATATGGCAGGGCCGATCAATCATTCTATACACGTCAAATTGCACGCGAAGTAGATGCCAGCGTCGGCGCAGTTCAACGGGAGCTTGAAAACCTCTCGAAGGTGGGACTTATCATTCGCAGCTCAGTGGGCAGTCAGGTTTTTTATCAGGCGAACCGACACGCGCCCATATTTCGAGAGATGCAGGCCCTGGTGAACAAGACAATTGGCATCTTTAGCGTCTTGCGATCGGCATTGCATCCCTTGGCGAAGCGAGTCCTTGTGGCATTTGTGTACGGATCCGTCGCACGCGAGGAAGAAACCGCACAGAGTGATGTTGATCTAATGGTTGTTGGGAAAGCCAAACTTGACGAGATCCTTGCACGGCTTTCTACAGTAGAGAAAAACATCGGCCGCCCTATCAACCCTACCGTGTATTCCGTCGAGGAATTCAAGTCGAAACTTGCGGGCGGGAATCATTTTTTGACCGCCGTGCTCAAAGGCCAAAAGGAATTTTTGCTAGGAGACGAGGATGCGCTTAGAAAAGTGGGTGGAGTACGGTTGGCTAAGGCGGGAGCCGACCAGCCGAGGTGAGATCAAGGATCTTCTGGGAATTGTGGATCGTAGCCTTGCGGATTCAAAGGTCGAAGCTGTTTCGACCGACCTTCGATTTATCGCTGCATTCAACGCCGGGCTCTGCGTCGCGACGACAGCGCTCCGCGCCTCTGGTCATCGCACCGTTACCCAAGCAGGTCACCACGTAAAAACAATCGAATCTCTGGAACTCACCATAAAAGCCAACCCGAAGATCATTCAAAGATTCAAGACCTTCAACAATAAGAGGAACAAATCGGTCTATGACGTTGCAGGTGCCGTGTCAGATCAGGAATTGAAAGCAATGATGGCGCTCGCCACGGAATTGAAGGATAGTACGATTGCATGGCTACGGCAATTCCATCCAGACCTCTTACAGGGGTAGTCCCTTCCGCAAATCGACGAGCGGTGGATTTTGGAAGCTCCAATCGTTATTCTCTCCGCCATTGCGCACGACACCTTATGCGGCGGAGATCTGGGCTCCTCTTGTAACGACAACGTTGTGCGCTGTCGCCGCGGCTGAGAACAGAGATATGAGACCTTCAACCAGTGTGGGGTGAGTCAGGACCGCATCGCGCAGCGCGGTGTAGGGCAGCCCTGCGATCATCGCAATCTGGACGGCGGCCAGGGTCCCCCCCGCACCCACGCCGAAGGCCGTGAACCCGAGAATGCGATCGCTATCAGCCTCCACGAGGGCCTTCACAAACCCGCGGGTCTCCGAAAGCGTGTGTGCACGCAGGTTGGTTTCCATCGGGACCTTAAACAGGCGATACGCTATCCCTTGAGCCTCCGCTTCTGTTTCACTCAGGCCGATACGAGCAAGTTCGGGGTCGGTAAACAGACAATATGGGACTTGCCTGCCCGTGGTCACACGGTTGCCGCCCGTTAAATTGGCATGGACTACGCGGAAATCGTCGATGCTGATGTGCGTGAACTGCGGGCTACCTGCAACCTCACCGATCGCCCAGACGCCGGGCGCGGTGGTCTGCAGTCGCTCATTGACCTTGATGTATCCCCGGTCGGTGAGCTCAACGCCGGTCAGCTCCAGGCCGAGTCCTTCGGTGTTCGGATGGCGACCGACCAATAGATGACTACCCTTTAGGACTTTCTCCATTCCATTCTGCTCGATGGCGACACTTACCGAGTCGCCAGATTTGCCTGATACTTGCTTCATTCGTGCATTCAGGAGAATGTCGATACCTTCATCTGCGAGCAGGTTGCGAAGAGCATCGCATACGTCCGAGTCTTCTTTGGACATCAATCGTCCATTGCGATCAACCACAGTCACTTTGCTGCCGAATCGCCGCATGGCCTGCGAAAGCTCTACTCCTACGTAGCCACCGCCGATAACGAGCAGATGTTCGGGGACTTGGCCTAATTCGAGCGCTTCGATGTGCGTGAGCGGTTGTGCTTCAGCAAGACCAGGAATTGGTTCCAGTGAAGCCCGTGTGCCGGTGCTGACGATCACATTAGCACCGCGGAGTTGACGAGTGCTCCCGTCGAGGAAAGTGGCCTCGACAGTTCTCGGAGCAACGAACCGCCCGGTGCCCAAAATGAATTCGGCGCCCGTCTTCCGGTAATTCTCCATATACATCTCGTTCAGGCCGACGACCATCTTGCGCTTGCGGTCTCGGACGCCCGACATCTCAATCGTGAAGCCATCGAGAGCAATGCCAAACTCTTTGCTTCGGCGAAAGTAGTCCACAACTTTCGCACTATGGATAATGTTCTTGCTCGGAAGGCACGCAATATTAGGGCAAGAGCCGCCAATATACTTGCGATCGACGACTGCGACGCGCTTGCCTTCGCCAGCAAACGTCCACGCAGCGATGGTCGAGCCCGTGCCGCCACCGAGAATCACCAGATCAAATTCTTCCGGCTGCGACTTCTTAACGTGGGCGGATGGAGAGGTCACGGTGCCCCTTCATGCAACTTTTCCTTTCCGAGCGGCAGATTCACTCTTGGCTCGCATCGATTTGACGAGGTCGGCGGACGAAGCTCCTTCGAGCGACAGTCCGTAGCCAACTTCTCGCACGATGCGTTCTTTCAGGGGTTGAATGAAGTGGATCCGTGTGTTTCGGCGGGTCACTTCCGGAGCCTTCAGGTACAGTTCGGCCAATTCTCGCGCTCGACTGAGCGCCTTGCCATTCGGCACAACTTCGGCAACCACTCCCCATTCATATGCGATACGCGCCGTTATTGGCTGTGGATTCAGAAGAAATGCCTCCGCTCGTCCCGCTCCAGCGCGGTAACTCCATGTGGTAAAGATGCCGTCACCCGGCGCAACGCCCTGGGAAAAGTGGGCCACATCCTGGAAAGTCGCGCCATCTGCCGCCACAATTACACTGGCAAGTAGCGCGTAGTCTGAATGCACGTGGGCACGTCCCTCGATTGCCGCGATGACTGGGACGCGTATGTTGGCTATGTTTTCCAAAGCCTGAACACCTTCATCGTGAACCTGGCTCCAGACGCCGGGATCGGCGGCGTTGCCGAAGGAGGACCAATCGACATCCGTAATAAACGCCCCACCTGCGCCCGTGAGGATTACGATCTTGTTCACCCGATCCTGCGAAATCCGGTAGAACCCATCGACAAATTCCGTGTGAGATTGCGCGGTCATGATGCACGGCCCGCCATTGGAGTGGAATTCGGCAACCAGCACGCCTTTGTCATCTCGTGTCAGCTTTAGGTTGTGATAGGCATTGAAATAGTCACTCTGAAATTGCATCGTATTCTCCTTTCTGTTTTGTGGCCTGGCCGTGAATCGTTCTGCTAGTCTGCCGCGGCCGCACTCAGCGTCCGCAATTGCCTTAGCGTTTCCGAAGGCTCTGGACGAATCGTGTAATCCGCGTTTACATTGGCTGCGCGGATCGTGCCAGCTTTATCGATGATGTAGCGTGCAGGCATCGGCAACCGATATTCCGGTTCATCGTTGAATCTGTCCAGAGTGCTTCCAAAGGACTTGTAAAGGTCGCGCAAATAATCGGGCAGTGTGAAAACGAGCCTAAACTGCTCCGCAACCTCCAGGTGAAGATCCGTCAGAATATCGAACGACAGGTTCAGCTTTTTGTGCAGAGCCCGTGTATACCGTTCGAGCTCAGGAGTGATTACAGCAATCCGTGCACCCAACGCTCGCACCTCGGAATGGATCTGCTGTAGAGCCTCCAGCTCCATATTGCAGTAGGGTCACCAGTGCCCTCGGAAGAAGCTGACGACCAGCGGCCCCTGGCGGAGGAGATCGGTCGAGTCTACCTGTAGGTGATCCTGATTGAATAAGGTGAAATTGGGAGCACGGTCCCCAACCTTCAACGCTCGCCCTTCAATCCCCGTAGCCTTGAGCTCGGCCGTGGCGCGATGCATGGTTTCGATCACTTCGTGCGGCGCGTTGTATGGCGGAGCTCCGGATTCAAATGATTTCTTAAATTCATCCAGTCGTTCCTGAAGACTTGCCATTGCGTTTCCCCTCCTGCGGCTCGGAACTGAAGATTGAAAACTTTAGAGAAGTGGATTTCGCAATTTTACTTCAGATCGCGGTGCGGCCTCCATCTACGGCGAGCTTTGCACCGTAAATGAAACTGGCGCGGTCTGTTGCCAAGAAGACGATGGCTTCTGCGATTTCGTCCGCTGTAGCCGGACGTCCCGCCGGTCCCTGTGCAGCTAGCTGCTCCAGACCCTCGCCCATCGCATCCGTACCTTCTGTGCGCGTGGGCCCAGGGCTCACGGCATTCACGCGGACGCCGCTCGGTCCATATTCAGCAGCCCAAGTTTTCGTCAACAGATTGATTGCGGCCTTGCTCGAACCGTAGAGGCTCATCCCCGGGGCTCCGTAATCTGCAGCCATAGTCGACAGATTCACGATTGCCCCTTTGCCTCTCTTCGCCATCAGTGGAGCAAGTTCCGCGACCAGGAAATACGGCACCTTCACATTGATGGAAAAACGCGGTCAAACTGTTCTTCGGTCATTTCATGCGTGGGCCCGAACGGGTAGATCCCAGCATTGTTAATCAGAATATCGACATGGCCATTTCCGAGTTCGATCGCCCTTTTCGCCGCGTCGCGTGCGCTGGCTGCATCTCGAAGATCCGAAGAAATAAAATCCGCTTTGCCTGCTGCTGCGCGAATTTCGCCGACTGTATCCTCACCGCGCTCCGCATTACGTCCCACAACCAAAACATGGATACCGAGCTGCGCCAATTTCTTGGCTGTCGCGCGACCGATTCCGCTCGTTCCTCCAGTGATAAGGGCGGTGGAAGTGTTACTTGTCATCCGCAGCTCCCGAAACGAAACTGTTCCTACTCAGACTCACATAATCATCAGTTGCTGAAAACTAAAAGTCTCGTAGCCCGCCGACCAGGTCAAGGCCATCTCCCGTTCTCGGACACCTTGGCGCGGTTCGGATTCTCCTGCTTAATATTTGCTGCTTCTTCACTTCGTCTCAAAATCGGTGGAGACGCTGAGTTTCTTCCAAATTCGTGCTTCCTCTAATCGCGCAAGATCATTCTTCTCCGCGGCGGCGTACGCATCGCCGCCGAGCAAGAGTCGCAACGGAGGGTTCCGTTCTTGCGTCAACTGGACGATCGCCTGAGCTGCCTTTTTGGGGTCACCAGGTTGCTTGCCGTTGTAGTTCCGCTGAAATCTTGCGGTGGCTCCAACCGTCGAATCGTATTCAGGATGACCTTCGCTAAGTTCGGTGGAACTGCCCGCGAAGTCTGTGCGAAAGCCCCCGGGTTCAACGATGGTGACCTTGATGCCGAGCGGTGCCACTTCGCGCGAAAGCACCTCGGAGAAGCCTTCGACACCCCACTTCGCCGCCGAATAAGGCCCACGTCCTGGAGGGCCAATCCTTCCGCCCACCGATGAAAACTGAATGAACTGGCCTGCTTTCTTTTCTCGAAAATACCTAAGGGCTGCCTTCGTCACAATAATCGTTCCAAAGAGGTTCGTTTCGATCTGTGCCCGGAATTCCGATAGAGGCGTGTCTTCGACGGACGAAAGATTGCCATATCCCGCATTGTTAATGACCACATCCAGCGAGCCAAATACATCGACCGCCGCCATTACCGCGTTTGCTGCTGCTGCTTCGTCGGTCACATCCATTGCGAAGAGCTTGACCTGATCTCCGTATCGTTCCGACAGATCAGCCAGCGACTTAATGTCCCGAGCTGTCGCCAAGACCTTATTGCCCGCAGCGAGGCCTGCTTCAACAATTGCGCGACCCAGACCACGAGAGCTGCCGGTGACTAACCATACCTGCGCCATTCATCCTCCTCTATCCCACCGAAAAAGAACTGATCAGTGCAAAGAATTGGAAGATTCTGATGCGGCGAAACAGCGATCGCCCGGCCTGTGTCGCGACAAGGCAGAGGCAAGACGCCGAAATCATCTCTCCTACACGATGATACCGCCTGCTACTGGTTGTTCTCCGCTCTGCTATTGTGAGGCGCCGAAAAGAATCGGGCTCACCATGGTTTCAATCCTGGCTGCCATCTCCTCCGCGGGGATGCGATTGGGAGTCTGGAACCAGCGGCGTGCGGCTCCAAAAACGGCCCAGGCAGCGGTGGTCGCGGGGAGTGACGCGTCCGCACCGGGAGCCATTCCATGATGGGCAAGCCCTTCCTTGAACATATCCTCAACGATAGGAATGATCGAGCCTTCGAGCGCCATCCGCGACAACTGGCTGGGACAACCAGTGCTCTCCGCAAGATAGTCGCACACGCCGAGTGCGATCGCGCGCAATGCTCCATTGCAATCGGTAAAAGTTATGGCTCGGCGCTCGATCAGATCGCGGAAACGGGATTCGGTCATGGCCTGCAACAACGCGTTCTTGTCTGCATAGTGCAGGTAAAAGGTGGCCCGATTCAACGTTGCCTCGTCTGCGATCTCCTGCACGGAGACATCTTCGAACTCCTTCTTGATTAATAGCCTGGCCAGCGCCTCCATGAGCATGCGGCGGCTCCGCAGGATGCGCGGATCCGTCGTTTCTGTTTCGGGTTGGAGAAGCTGGGCCATTTCTATATTGATGAAAGCATACCCCCTTACGGACTAAAGCGACACTTGTTTATTTTCCTTAATCGACATGTGTCGCTTAATCATCATATGTCGTGTTGGAGGAATTCTCAATGTCGACACTGCTTCACATCGATTCCAGCCCGCTCTACGATCGGTCAGTCTCCCGCGAACTAACGGCTGCGTTCGTGACCCAATGGAAGGCGGCGCACCCGGACGGAAAGGTCATTGACCGAGACCTCAACGCAACGGCAATGCCGCCAATCAATGCGGAATGGGTCGGTGCCGTCTACACGCCGGAGGAGGCCCGCACTCCACAGCAGAAGGAATTGCTTTCACTCTCCGACTCCCTGCTCGCCGAATTGGAGCAGGCCGATGAGTACGTTATCGGAGTGCCAATGCATAACTTTGGCGTGCCTTCAGTTCTCAAGCTCTGGATTGACCAGATTGCGCGCGTGGGCAGGACCTTTTCCTACAGTGAGAAAGGACCGGGCCTGATCACCGGCAAGAAGGCAACCTTCATCATCGCAGCGGGTGGGATCTACGACGCCCAGACGCGGATGGCCTCGTTCAATTTCGTGGAGCCGTATCTGCGGTCCGTATTTGGTTTTCTTGGCGTGACGGACGCGACCTTCCTCACCGCAGGTGGGACCAGCGCGCTGAACCAGGGGAAGGACCGGAACACATTTCTCGCACCACACCTTCAAGCCGTGCAGACGCACGCGCAGACCTTCTAAGAGAGGACACTTATGAAAACTACTTCAGTTGTTGCTCGCTATTTACTGGGCCTGATGTTTACGGTCTTTGGGTTGAACGGATTTCTCAACTTTATCCACCAGCCGCCGCCGACGAATCCGCTGGCGTTGCAGTTTTTCGGCGTTATCTTCGCATCGCACTTTGCCGCGTTCTTCTTCGCGGGGCAGGTGTTTGGTGGGCTGTTGCTGCTTTTCGGCCGATTCGTGCCACTTGCGCTGACACTGCTGGCTGCAGAGCTCTACAACATCCTGGCGTTTCACCTGACGATGTCACCGGGCACCATCGCGCCTGCGGTGGTCGCTTGCGTGTTGTGGATTCTGGTTTTCCTGCAGTACCGCGAAAGTTTCAAGGGCATATTCAGCGCGAAGGCTGCGACGCAGGCATGAATTGCGTCACAGTATGAAAGGCACTGTGCCTCCCTGCTGAGTGCATGATCGGCGATACGGCACTCGAATGGCGCGACCGCCCGTTCAGGAAGTGTTTTGAGGGAACAGGGAGTTGATTTCAGAAGGAGAAGACATGTCGCAACAACGCAGTATCAGTCGCGTGGTTAACGTTCCTCCAGCGGCACCTGGATTCGTCGGTCCGGGACATCTAGCTGCACCTGTCGTGTCTCCCGAGAACTTCGAGATGAACGATCCCTTCATCCTGTTGATGGACGATCATCTTGACATTGGCGACCGGCCAGTGGGTGGTCCTCACCCGCATGCAGGGTTTGAAACTGTGACGCTTATTCTCGACGGTGCGATCTTTGACCGCGATGAGGGCGGCACACTCAACGCTGGCGAAGTGCAGTGGATGACCGCGGGCAACGGCATTATTCATAGCGAAGACGTCAGGACCAAAGGAAAGGTCCGCCTGCTTCAGCTATGGCTTACTTTACCTAAGAACAAACGCTGGATTGCCCCCGATTTTCAAACGATTAGTGTCAATGAGGTTCCGGTGCGCCGCGAAAAAGGCGCTGAGATCCGAGTTTATAGCGGTTCCTCGGCCGGCCTTCAGTCAGGCACGCGAAACCATGTACCGGTCACGATGGTCGAGATCAATTTAGACCCACACGCCTCGGCCGAGTTGGACATAGCTGCATCCTACAACGGCTTTGTATTTGTCATTGATGGTTCGGTTCGAAGCGGCGACACTGAGCTGAACACTGGGCAGGTCGGTTGGCTCGATCGGTCGACTGACGTCGGTACGAGCGTGTTGCGTGTGGTCGCCGGCGAATCCGGAGCGCGGCTGGTGTTATATGCGGGACAACCCCAAGGAGACCCAATCGTATCCTATGGCCCATTTATAGGAGACTCGAAGCAGGACATTGCCAGGCTCTTTGCTGAGTATCAGTCGGGAAGATTTCCCCGCCTTAGCGAATTGAAAAAGCAGCAGGTCTAACTTTTCGACGTTGTCTCTGCTTCGTCAGCCTGATGGAGTACGCCAGGTCACCTTGATCAGCGCCGATGTTCGCCTAAGCGTCGGTGCACCCAGGATCGAGCTATCGTTGTTTGGACCGTTCTTCCCGCAACACGCAGCATGTTGAAGTTGCTTTCGCGACCTGTTTCCCATCACTACTGGTGATTTCGCATTCGACGTAGCCAACATTCTTTCCGCGATTGATCACCTGCGCCTCAGCCCGAAGTCTGTCGTTCCAGACGGGTCGAAAAAAATTGATCGCGAGATTCATGGTCGTGAACGATTCATCGTGTTCCAGGGTTGATGCGAACGCTATTCCCATCGCCGCATCGGCGACATCGCACAAAACACCTCCATGGAGAGTACCCATTGGATTCGCGTGTTGCGGTCCAGCTTCCAGCACTGCAATAGCGCGTCCGGAGGCAACTCGTTCCACTTCAAAGTCGATGAGTTTCGCGATCGGCGGCTTGGAATCGAGCACCTTCTTGACGAGAGGATGCGGGCTTTCGTTCGCGGAGTCTGCCATATCGACATTTCCTTTTCGGTGTTAACCTGCAGCCGATGCGAGTAGCGCCTCAACTTTTTCGTCCAGATCTTTGGCGACTTTGAGTGCTTCGGCGTTGCCGTATGCCTTCAGGAAACTCGCCATCCGGTCGTAGGACAAGTGAACGCCGTCCGGACGTTCATCGATGAGAACCGTCACAGGAGCATAAGACCCGGCGTCCGGAACATGTTTCGCCATTTCCTTCATAATGAGAGGATTGCCAATCAAGAAGCGGAAAATCCGGGGCGTGTCGCTACGCGTTTGCTTGCGTACAACCGAACCGTGATCGAATTCCACAAACAACATCAATCCCGCGCTGCCGACAGACTTCTGAACTACGCTCTCCAGTTCAGCCATTGACTTTGCGCGGTGAGCGGACTCCCAGAACTCCTTGATATTGGGATGTCCAATCGCGGCATTGAAGGCCGCGACAACTTGATCCAATGGCTTTGAGGTAGTCAAGCTGAAACGTTCCAGCTCCACTCTTCGGATCACTGGTTTTTCTCGGACGGTCTGGTTTGCAGATTTCACAGCTTCTCCTTCTGCTCGGCTGACACATCGTCCGAAATCTCCGTGGCCTGAAAATGGACGAGTCTGATTGCATCGACCTCCTGAGCGTATACAGCGACGATTCGAATATGTCGGTATGTGTGCTTTCCATCGCGGGAGGATAGGATTGTGGTTTCGGCGGTCAAGATTGCGGTTGACCCAAGAAGGCGCACGGCCACGCCTGTAAGATCAATCGGGTGGAATGCCACTTTGTGTTCAATCAGATCCTTTAACACTTGTTCCTTGTTCAGCACGGACCCGTCTGGGCGAACGAGCATATAACGGTTCGAGTAGATTGCCCTCAGTGCCGCGTAATCGTGCTGTTGCAGTGCTCGGTTGAAGCCATCCGTGTGAAGTCGAAGCACTTCTTCCGCGGTCACTTAACCTCCCATTGGTTTAGGCTTCCGAAACTGTTGTCGTAACACAGACCACGTTCATCATTTCCGCAACTACGACCGCGTGACAGAAGCCTCGAGAGGTGTCCTCTCCATTTCGGCTGTAGTGTCCCGTCCGTCCAGGAACAACCGCACATGCTGCAGGAATGTTCGCGCGTGCTGATATTGGGCTCCATGACTCGAATCGGAATACACAATCAACTGTGCGTTTGGCAGGTGCTCGGCCAAGATCAACGCATTGATCGGCGCAACGACAATGTCTTTATTCCCGTGAACGATCAATGTTGGCTGCGTGATGTCTTTCAATGTGGCGTAACGGCCTGTTTCTGGGATGGTTCCCCATTCTCTGATGGCGGTAAGCTGCGCGACGGCCGAGTCCCTAGACACAGGGCCGTCCCGATCTTCCTTGCGAGATTCGAGCCTGTCAATGTACTCGCGACCAGCCGCCTGGCTAGTGTCGGAAGCAGCGAAGAACGCGCCTAACAGGAATGCAACTGGATCCGCTTGTTCCTCCGGCGTTAGCTCCGTGAAGGTCAAACCTTCACCCCCGCGCGGACCTGTTCCCAACAAGACGAGACGCTGGACAAATTGCGGATGATCCAGGGCTAGCTGCTGAGCAATCATCCCACCCAGCGAGAAGCCCACGATGTTAACCGCCTTCAGCCCGAGCGCCCGGCAGAATGTAAAACAATGGTCCGCCATCTTCTCAACCCTGTCCGGCGTGTTTCCGCCCGAAGCTCCGACGCCTGCGTTGTCAAACAAAATCACCTCATGATCCGCTGCCAGGCTGTTTGTGACCGTTGGGTCCCAGCTATCCATGTTGGAGTTGAAGTACTCCAGAAAAACAAGTGGAACGCTGCCAGCTCTGCCGAATCGTCGATAGGCAAAACGAAGACCGCCGGCCTCGACGAACTGAGTCGGCACAGTCTGGTGCGAATAGTTGCTCATACATGGTCTCCTTTTGCATCGACTAACGAAATTTTCGGCGGGTCAAACGAATCCACCTTAGTACGGTGCGTAGGACGAATCTGCGGCAAGAAATGCCCTGGCCTGGCGCGTAAAGGAATCGTGCCACTGGAACAGCGACCCGTGGCCCGCGTCAGGGTAGGTCAGCAGAACCGCATTGGGCAGGTTCTCGCTCAACCAGTAGGAGTTTGCGACAGGGATCATCTCGTCATGGATTCCGTTGACGACGAGCGTTGGCTGCTGAATCCGCTTCAAGTCAGCGAATCGACTGCCTGAATATTTCTCCCATTCGCGAAATGCGGCCATCTGCGCTTGCGCGACCTCGGGTCCCGCTATCGGGTCCCGATCTTGCTTACGTTGCATGAGGCGTCCGATGAATTCCTTGCCAGCCGCCTGGCTCGTGTCTGTCGGCGGAAAGAAGATCTTCTGCAGTACCTCGTATCCCTTGAGAGTTGTATCGTGAAGGAATTTCGCGAGGCTCGGCTTTTCGAGGTGCATGATATCCTCACCGCCGCGTGGGGCCGTTCCGACGAGGATCATCTTGCGAAACACTTTGGAATTGTCCAGCGCCATCCGCTGAGCGATTACCCCGCCAAGAGAGAATCCCAGAACATCACATGTCTCGATCCCGAGCGTACCGAGAAACGCAGCCGCATGTTCTGCCATCCCCGCCATTGTCGTAGGCACTTTGCCCGTAGAACCGCCCACACTGGCATTGTCGAAGAGGATGATGTCGTGGTTCGCGGCCAGTGCGTCCGTTACGGCCGGATCCCAGTTATCGAGGGTGCCCGTGAAGTGCTGCATGAAGAGCAACGGATATTTAGACTTTTTACCGAAACGCCTATAGGCGTATTTTTCTTTGTTCGTTTGGAGGAATTGTGTAGGCGCGGTAATTCCGCTATTCGACATCTCGACGTTTCCTTTCTTATTTGCAGGGACCATGGGTCCCATTTATGGTTTCACCGCGCGCGCCGAACTCCACAGCGCCCAGCCGGGATTCACTCGATTCGGATAGAGCTTCAGCATCCGTTCGTAGAGCTCTTGCGCGGTGTTTGTCGTCTGCGCCAAGCGATCGAAGTCGCGAATGTACTGCCGCGTCTCTCCGATAATTCTGGGATTGTCTTCGTTCTCCGGTCGCTTATGGGAAGCCACAACCGCGCGTGGTTTGAGCGACTCAATCTTGTCGAGTGCGGCAATCCACTCCTGCCGCTTCTGCGGAGTCGACTCGGCAAGATAAAGGTGAACGTCGTTGTAGGCGGCGTCGCCGGCCACCACGAGTCCGATCGAAGGAACATGCAAACAGGTCGTATAGTCTGTGTCGGTGTGCCCCAGTTCCACTGCGATCAATTCGTGGCCTTCCAGATCGATGACATTCCCTTTGAGCTCTTCCGCGATCACCAGCTTGTCCGGAATCTGACCGGGAAATCCTGGCTTCCACGCGCCATCAAGCGCCTGCGGCGAGGCGTTTTGGCGCATTACTTGAATGGTGTTGTGTGTTGCCACCACCTGAGCGTTGGGAAATCGCTCAAGAAGAGCGCCAACTCCGAACCAATGGTCGCCATGACCGTGTGTAATGTAGATGGTCGTCAGGTTTTTGCCTTTTGACGCGACCCAATCTGCCAAGGCACTGGTCTGTTTGGTTGTCAGATAGGCGTCGACGAGTACAGCGTCTTTGTTCCCGTAGATGAGAGTTGACGCCATCGCCTGAAAAAATGTCTCCCCTATGTCCGGCGGCCGGTCGGGAGTGACGATGGGTATGCCGGGTGTCACGAATACTTCCCAGTTTAGAAGAGAATCCTTCGTATCCATTTACTCGCCTTTCACTTGAGCAATCGCTCCCATCCAATTTTCGACGTGGTAAGCGGACGACAACTTGCCGTTTCTTACGGTGAAAATATCAAGGGAGATTGTTCTAAAGCTCCTACCGGTCGGCTCGACGCCGAAAAAGTTTCCCGTTGGCGTGCCGCTGGCCTCGCCGAGCACCACAATCCGGTCTTCGGTAGCCCATACGTCCTGAATCGTCCACCGCAGGTTCGGAACCATCTTGCCCATTGCCTTGAATATCTCGGCGAGGCCTTCGCGATCGAGGCAGTCTGTCAAGGTCGAACACGAGCGGTAGTCGGGATTAGTGGCTTGAGCAAGCAACAGTGAGACATCTTTTTTCAGCGGTTCATTGAGGGCCTCGTAGAGAGGCGCGACGATTGCGCGCGCTTCTTCTTTGGTCAGTGGGTGATTTGTCGTGGATTGATGCTGATCGATAAGAGCCATGTGCTTCCTCCGCATAGAACTGTTGTGGGCAGATGAAAGGTTCGAGTTGTTCCCTTGAAATGGAAACCTCACCAGGCACTGCTAAGCTTGCTCTCTTTGAAGCTGAGCTTTGGCCACGAATCTCCGAACATCGGACGTTTGCTCCTCGATTCAGCTTCTGTGACAGCTCCCTCCGTTACGTCCCAATGTTCCATGAAAATTCCGTCCTTCATCCTCATGATGTCCACAACAATGAGCGCCGAACCGTCTCCATTCGAGTACCGGCTATGGACCATCACAAACTCACCCTCCGCCATGATCATGCCGTGATCCCACTTGGTGTCCGCTGGGAACGCCTTGACAAGCCCGAAGAGCCCATCTCTTCCGGGCGGAATGTGGCCGCTGTGTTGGATATAGTTGGGCGACCACAACTTTCCCGCCTCTGCGAAGTCGCGCTTGTTGAACAGAGCGTCAAATCCTTTAACCAAAAGCGCCTTATTTTTTTCTTGGAGAGTCTCCGACATAATTTCCTCCCTGCAGCTTTGTCGCTCAAGCCATGCCTGGCTGACGCTGCCGCGCCTCTAAAGAAGACTGATTTCTTTCATATCGATTGCGACCAGAACAGGGTCTCTCACCGGCTGGTAGTCACCCTCGTAAGCTACAACTCGGCGCGTGGCAGGAAAGACAATCCCATCAACGTTGCGGTAATCGGATGCATAATTCAAAGCCTTTGCTCCGCCAAGAATATCGACGGTATAGTCATGCCTCCTCAGAAGGCCGTCGGGACCGAAACAGGAAATCTGCTTGCGTGTATGACTTCTGACATTGTCGGGCAAGGTTACCTTGAGCCGCCTCCAGGTCTCGCCGTCTGATTGAATCGGTGATAGCTCCTCTGTCTCAAAGCCTGGCTGCGCGTACATAAATGGAATGGTCAGGTAAGTCCACATCGCTTCCCCACTGAAGTACGCAACATCCACATCGTCCCACGGAGTTTCGAACGTTTGACCTTCGAATGACTTCTTTGGATCATCGCGCGCGGTGATGGCCTCGCCTTGGGCGGTCTGTACGACAACGCGATCTGGCTCAAAGATCGTTCGCTTATTCTGTCCCGGAAACTCCATCGTGAGCCGTTCCCGTTTTGTTTCTGCGTTAATGACAACGTCCTTCAACACATCTACCTGTCCTTTGACGTACCAAATGGCTCCCGTGATAGAGGTGTCGACCTTGATGGAAGTCACCTTATTCCAGCGATCCAAGCCACCATGTGCCGTTATGGCCAGATCCAGCAACGCATTCATTACGCCTATCTCATCCCTCGGATTCGCTCCTGCAGCATCCATTCCCGGATGTAAGGCGAACAGTGAAGTACTGAAATCCCCTTCGCCTCACATACATTAAGAAAACAAACTCCTTCGAGATCGATGAGATCGACTTCCTCTAAATCCAGGACGACAGGCGATTCACATCCCTCGGTCTCGCTTTTGACTTGCTCCAGATGCGCAATTCGCAATTCGCCGCTGAGCCGAATTCGATCTTTGAATCGTTCAATCCGCAGCGTCATGCTCATCGGCTCCGGAAGGCGCGATGGCTAATGCAAGCCACAGGCCATTTGCAATAGCCTGTGTCAGTTGTACTTGCACGGTCACGCCGTCCTGATTCTTCAGGAATTCCTTTTTGATCAGGAAACGATAACCGCTTTATAATCGCGCGATGGCTTCGTTGACACGGCACCGACCCCAAGAGAAACTCCAGAAAGCGCTGGACGAATTAAAGAATTCGGAAAGCAAACTAAGGCAGGTGATCGACACGATCCCGGCCCTGGCTTGGTGCATCCTGCCGGATGGTTCGATCGAGTTCCTTAACAGGCGCTGGCACGAATACACGGGACTTTCCCCTGAAGAATCCCATGGTTCAGGTTGGCAGGTTGCCATCCACCCGGAAGATCGTGCCCCGCTGGTGGAGAATTGCAAAGGACAGTTGACATCGGGTGAACCAGGTGAAATGGAAGCCCGTCTGCGTCGCCACGATGGAATGTTTCGCTGGTTTCTCATGAGGGTTGAGGCACTACGAGACGAGACTGGCAAGATTGTTAGGTGGTATGGAACATGCACTGATATTGAAACTCTCAAGGAGACGGAAGCGAAGCTACGAGTAGACGAGCGCGAACTCCGGCGTATCACCGACCTGATACCGCAGGCGATTGTCGTGCAGGATCCGTCTGGCGCCCCCATCTACGCCAACCAAACGACGCTCGACTATACCGGTCTGACCGCGGAAGACGTGATTGCTCCGCTGTTTCGCGAACGGATCTTTCATCCCGACGACTTGGAGAGATTACGCGAGGAACGCAAGACTGCTCTCGGTCGCGGGTCTCCGTTTGAAATTGAACAGCGAGCGCGTGGGAAAGACGGCCAATATCGTTGGTTCCTTGTTCGTTATAACCCTTTCCGAAACGATCAGGGCCAAGTAATCCGCTGGTATGCAACTGGAACTGACATCGATGACCGCGTCCGAGCGGAGGAAAGGACACGGAATGAAAACCTGGCATTACGAGAGCAGATCGATCGTGACTCCATGTTTGAGGACATCGTTGGCTCCTCGGATGCGCTGCGGAAAGTGCTAGGCCAAATCCCTAAGCTAGCTTCTTCCGATTCGACAGTCTTGATTCTCGGCGAAACCGGTACAGGGAAGGAATTGATAGCCCGCAGCATCCACAAACGATCCAATCGCGCGGATCGGGCGTTCATCGGTGTGAATTGCGCGGCCATCCCACAGTCGCTAATTGCTTCCGAGCTTTTCGGACACGAGAAGGGCGCTTTCACAGGCGCAACCCAACGACGCCTAGGACGTTTCGAATCGGCTAACGGCGGAACAATTTTTCTGGACGAGGTCGGCGACCTGCCTCCCGAGATCCAAGTCGCCCTGTTACGGGTATTGCAGGAGCGCGAGATCGAACGCGTGGGGAGCAATAAAGCCATTCCTATTGACGTCAAGGTAATAGCAGCCACTCATCGTGATTTGAACACTCTCGTCGCCGAGGGCAAATTCCGCGAGGATCTTTTTTACAGACTGAATGTCGTCCCTGTCGATGTGCCGCCGTTACGCGAACGTTTAGCTGACGTTCCATTGCTGGTCGAGTACTTCATTGACCGTTTCAGTAAGAAAGCTGGTAAGAAATTCAGAACGATCGACAAGAAGAACCTGGGACTATTACAGGCATACAACTGGCCTGGGAACATTCGTGAACTACAGAACGTAATTGAGCGCGCCGTCATATTGTGCGATGGCGAGACCTTTTCCGTGGACGAGACCTGGCTTCGACGCGAACTGCCGGTGGGCCGCAGCCGGCAGAGTACTCTGAATCGCGTCCTCGCGCGCCAGGAGAAGGAAATGATTGAGGCCGCTCTAGCGGAATCTGATGGCCAGGTCTCAGGCCCGTCGGGCGCCGCAACGAAACTAGGCCTGCCGGCGCGAACCCTCGATTCCAAAATCAAGCGGTTCAAAATCAACAAATATCGCTTCAAAATGCCACGCGCTGGCTGAGTCGATTCCACACTTTCGAATCGCCATTCATCAACACCGTTCTAAGGTATTCGTGCGTTCGCAAAGATCGACTTCATAGCGACTTAGCCCTAGGCTGAACTTTCGTTAAGTGGCAGACGCCAAGCCCTTCTGGTCTGCGCTCTCCCACTCATTAACCCCAACGGACACAGAGGATTACGAATATCGAAGATCATCGATTTATAACCCAATCGGCCAGATGTATCGGATTAACAACGAGGCGTAACTCGCTGAAGATAGGTGATTTTGGTGGCCAGGGAGGGAGTTGAACCCCCGACGTCAGCCTTTTCAGGGCTACGATCAACGGGCCTAACCACCCCTTCAATCAACAACTTAACTCGTCAAGATGGCCGATTTATTGTGACCATTCTGTGACCAGCGCCGATGTTCGCCTAAGCGTCGGCCCCAATCTCAAGCCCGTGCTGCTTGCCGCCGCCCCGTCGATCTCGCCAGTCCCACGCGCTAGTGGTGGATCAAAACGCAAGTCCACGATTACTTGCGGTTTGCTCACATCCGTCACTTTGGCCATTGGCGGTGTGTTCACACCTGTAACAATGTTGCAATAATAGGCCGCTGTGAGCGGAATTTGCCTTTTGGGCACGACACCCAGCCCAACCCCAAAGCGGAACGAAGAAATCAGTCACTACCACTGTGTTTGTGAGCGCGAGCCCCTAACAACTCAACAACAAACAAAGTTGTCAGCCTGCAGAGTATCTGAACCGCTTTGACGGCCGCGGGAATGTGATGACAATGGCGTCAGACTCCGAGCGGCGGTTGTTCTGGTTTACGCGGAAAATGATCTTGATAACATCGGTGTCGATGTCAATTCGGTGTACGACCGTGCAGATGATTTCTCGCCTTCGTTGCCAGTCTGCGCTTCCTAACTCCGGCCCGATTGTTGCTGCTAGCTCGCGAAGCCGTTTCAATGCAACTCGAAGGTGTTCGCGCTGATCGACATCTCCTGCATACGCTCTGATTCTGCTATCGAGATCAGCGATTCGGCTCTTTGTCCGAGGCATCCGCGACGCAAACTGGTCCTTCTCAATCAGACCTTCGGCGAAGCTGTCGATCAGTCTCTCCACTGCATGCTCTAGCTTGGTTTTTTTGCGATCTTAAGGCTTCGAGATTGTCTAACTGCCCATGCGCCGAACCGCGCCAAGCAATCCGTCCAGTTTCGGGCAAGCAGTGACCTTCACGGTGACGGTCACTCCGCAAGTCACAGGCACGCCCACCGGGACTGTGACTTTCAGCGACGGCTCGAATCAACTCGGACAGTCGACCCTCTCTGAGGGCACGGCTACCCTCTCGACGTCGCGTTGGCGGTCGGCCCCCATTTCGATCACGGTTTCTTACGGGGACTCGAATTGTCTTCCCATAGGCCACTTTTGGTTCTTCGCGTTGCCCTTCAGCGCGATTGTGTTGGGGCTAGCACCTTCTTTGCACCGCTGTCTGTGTGCATCAACGCGACCACGCCCGTGCTTCATTGATGATGCGGTAGAGTTCTACCAGCACCTTTCCCTTCTGATTTTGTTCGGATTCCAAACCGAGTGTTCGGAACCCGGATTTGACGAATCCCATCCTCGCCGAAGTCGCTGAAACGACAAATCCAGAGCTGGCTATCTGAGTGCATAGATGAGGCGGAGCACATGCTGGGAGTGTGGCCAGAACCACTGCCCCGGATGCTGAGGGGAACCGCCTAGCGGCGAATTCCAAAAACAGTCAATCTAAGTGACGCGGCGAAGCTATGTCTTTTTTCGGAAAAGGTGAGGGTACGATGCGCCGCATCAGGATCGTCAACTAAATGGATCAATGTAATTGGTACGCGGCGTATACCTATCCCCGTCACGAAGCCAAGGTTCTCGATCAGCTTGTTCGTCGCGATATTGAAAGCTTTCTACCTCGTTATCGCGCTCTTCACAAGTGGCGCAATGGCTGCAAAGTGGAAGTGCAGTCGCCCCTCTTTCCCGGCTACGTATTCGTCCGGATACAACTGGAACAGCAGTTACGGGTTCTGCAAGTACCCAGTGTGGCGAACCTGGTCAGCTTCGGGGGTGTCCCCGCTCCGTTGCCGGGAGAAGTGATCGAGACGCTTAAAACGACTCTGGCGACGATCTCTGCCGAGCCTCACCCATTCCTAAAGAGCGGAGATCGGGTTCGAATCAGGACCGGATGTCTGGCGGGGATCGAAGGGATTTTGGTCCGAAGAGCGAGTGGATATCGTCTGGTTCTGAACGTCGAACTGATCATGCAGGCAGTGAGCATTGAAGTAAACGCGGAAGACGTCGAACCGATTTCAACAGTGCAGGTGAAAGTGGCGATTGCCGGCACAGGCGTTCGCTGTTCCTAGCTTCGAGGGATTGGAGTATCGAGTGAGCATGACATTTCTGCGAAACAGTTCTCTGCTGATCGGGCTGATATTGCTAGCCTCCAGTCGGCCCGCCTTCCCGCAGGAGGCCACTCCAGCCGAGGCCCAGCAGAAGGATATCATTGTCTATCCTGGACAGGGCACGACCGTAAACGGTAAGCCGGTATATATCAGCGCACGCCTCACAAGTGGAGATCAGGTTCAGACCACGATCGCAATAAGCAAGCTTACGGTTGGAAGTGTCGAGATGGAGCTTGATCCGAATACGAGTGTGACGATTAGCGTGCCGCTCACTCTGACGTGCGGGAGGGTTTCCGTTCGTTCAGGGAGCATTGTCATTAGCAACCATGAGGTCAGCGCAGGACAATTTGCCGAGACCTTGCGTCCCTGTAACGGTCCGCTCCCGGACAGTCCAGAAGCGCTCCAGAGCGAACAGGATCTAAGATCGACTTCCCGACGATTGAAGCCTACCGAAGGTGCCATGCCGACCGCAGCCGGTAAGCGTACTGATTTTCAGATGGCGGACTGGTCGTACTGGAGTGTGAACGGAGCCATGCTGAGCTCTTCGATCGTCGCTGCCCAGCTCACGCAAGACTGCCTGCATTCAGGAAAATGCGATTTCGTGCCCAATGCCTTCCATAGCCGTGCTGCAATGTATGGAGCGGGCCTGCCGGCCGCGACAGGGGTTGCCTACTTAGGATACTACCTAAAGAAGAAAAACTATCGCTGGTGGTTTGTTCCGGCGGCATTAGTCACCGCAGGTAACGTCATAGTCGCCGCGCACGCCGCTCGCTATTCCCGGTGAATGGTTCGAGAGATTTTGCATCCTTGTTCATTTGAAGCACCCGGCAAATTCAGCTTTGAAATGAGTTACCCCTTGTCAGATCCATCGTCAAAGTTCATCGATGCACCCCGGCCTTCCGCAATTCCTGCTTTGGCGGGGAACGTTGCACTGGCATCGAAAGACATTTCAATATCCGAAATTTGTATGGTGGTGCGTCGACGCAAGCGGATCATTTGTTCTTGCATAATTTTGACATTACTGCTGGCAGGCCTTTACTGCACCTTCTCCCCTCGACGCTATGAAGCGATGGCCCGGTTGGCGATTGACCACGACAATGCCAATGCACTGGGGATCAATAGTAGCGACCCCCTCAATCTTTTCGGTGATCCGATGATCACGCAGGAGACGCAGGTGCGGATTATGCAGTCCGATACGGTAGCTTGGGACGTGATTCGCCAGCTGCGGCTCGACAAGAATCCTGAATTTGCCAGGCAGAAAGCTGAGAATCACAACCAGCCTTTGGAGAATCTCAGTCCAACGAGCCGCGTAGCACTCTTGAAGGCCTTTCACAGCAGACTGCAGGTCACTACGGTTCCGAAAACGTGGATGATCGAAATGCGCTTTCGCAGCAAAGATCCGAAGCTGGCCGCGGACATTGTGAATGCTACTACTAACGCTTATCTGGAGCGCAACTTCCGGACGCGCTATAACGCGACCATGCAGGCCTCGGATTGGCTGACGAAACAATTGGATGATCTCAAGCAGAGGGTCCAATCTTCGCAGCAGCAGTTCGTCGAATTTCAGAAGAAAAATGGAATTATTGGCGCCGACGAAACGCACAATATCATTCTTTCTCAGCTTGATGAATTGAACAAGGGACTGGCCACGGCTCAGGCCGAGCGCATCCTTCGGGAGGCACGATACCGCGAGGCGCTGAGCGCCGATCCCCGAGTGATTGCGGAGATCGCGCCCAGTGCAAACCTGCAGGTCTTGCGGGCACAGGAAGCCGACCTTAAGGATCAGTTGGCGCAGGCAAGTGCAAAGTACGGCAATGCTTATCCCCGCGTGAAGCAATTGCAAAACCAGCTTTCGCAGGTCGAGGGTGGCTTGCAAGTGGAACTCAATAATGTCAGCCAGCGCTTGAAATCTGAATACCAGGCCGCGAGCCGGGCAGAGATGATGGCTTCGGATGAGGTTGAGAAGAGCAAACAGCAAGCTTACAAAATGAACGAAGCCGGCATTGAGTACATGATCCTCAAGCAAGATCTCGATGCCAGCCGTGACTTATATCAGGATTTGATGAAGAAGCTCGAGGAGGCGGGCATTGTCGCCGGGCTCAAGTCGACCAACGTGAACGTGGTTGACGCCGCCGAAATTCCGGGCATTCCCGCTGAGCCGGTGGTAGTGCTCGACATGCTGATAGCGCTGATCCTGGGCTCGGCGGGAGGTTTGGGATTGGCCTTTCTGCTTGAGAATCTGGATACAAGCATCGGCTCACCGGAACACGTTGAACAACTCGCCAGGATGCCGGTGCTTTGCGTCGTGCCTCACATAGTGCTGCGAGGTCGCAATGGCACGCGCCCGTTAGAGGAATCCGAGCGGAACAAACCTTTATCGCTCGTGCGCCCTGAGTCAGCATTCGCCGAAGCCTTCCGGGCACTGCGGACGACACTGCTGCTAAGCTCGGCGGGCAGCCCTCCGAAAGTTCTTGTAATTACGAGCGCAGTTCCAGAAGAAGGCAAAACGACAACCGCGATCAACGTCGCGGTCGCGCTGGCGCGAAACAAACGCCGCGTTCTGCTGGTGGATGCGGATATGCATCGCCGTGGCTTGCAGGAGCGTTTGAATTTGAAAGGTTCTGGACTGAGCGGATGCCTGACGAACGCCAATGTTGATGAGCAGACGGCTTACATCTCACTTCCAGAACTGCCCAGCCTGCACATCGTGCCCGCGGGTGCACGCGCACCTTTTCCGGGCGAGCTCCTGAGTTCCGATCAAATGTGCCGTCTGCTGGAGCGCTGGCGGGTTAATTACGACCACATCGTCTTCGACACTCCTCCCCTGCTCGGGCTGACCGACGCGATTGTCCTGGCGACGATGGCGGACGCCGTATTGCTGGTCGCTCGTTGTGGCCGAACTGGTCGGCAAACTCTTTGTCGGGCACGGGAGGCTCTAGCTCGTGTGGATGCGCCTACTCCCCGTGTGATTCTCAATGACCTGAATATGAGTTCTACCGATTATTACGGGTACTACGGATATTACGGCGATAAATCCGGCCACTATTACGGCGGAAAATCTCTGAACAACTGAGCACAGATATGAACACTTGCCCTAAAGTCGCGGGGATCATTCTGCTGTTGGCAGCCGGCGTTGCTGCCCAGACCACGAACATGCCAGACCTATCTTCGTCCTGGAGCACACCCCCAACCGGGGCCGGCTCTGTATCTCCAGCTGTAGTCACATCACGCCAAGTGGCGCCAGTACAGCCCAGTCCAACATTGCCGGGCGGCGTGCGGTCTTCTGCTACCGAACTCAATTCGATGATGACAACCATCACCAGCGGTCCCGTACTTCTCGGGCCCGGCGATCTGCTGGAGATTGGCGTGTTCGATTCGCCCGAGCTGATGACCCACGGGCGAGTCACTAGCGATGGCGAAATCTCATTCCCACTGCTGGGAAAACTGCAAGTAGGCGGGCTAACGCCGCAGGAACTGCAGAACGTTATCCGCCAGCAATTGATTGCGGGAGATTTCGTAAAGGATCCGCAGGTTGCAGTTTTCGTCATGGAGTACGCGAATCAGACTGCGTACGTGATCGGAGAAGTAAGCAAGCCAGGTTCCTATCCCCTTGTCGGGGAGCACCGGTTATTCGAACTAATCTCGGCGGCCGGAGGTTTCTCGCCGCGCGCGGGCAAGTCAATCACAATTACCCGACAAGCAAGTCCGGGCTCGCCTCAGGTGATTCGTTTTTCGCGCCATCCGAATTTGGAAACCGAGAACATCGAGATTGAAGCAGGAGACACAATTAATGTTGGGCAAGCCGGCGTGGTCTATGTCGTCGGCAATGTTCTGCATCCCGGCGGGTTCCTGTTGGAGGGTGACGTGCAACTGAGCGTAATCCAAGCTCTGGCGCTCGCCGCAGGAACCAAGCCCGGAGCGGCCATGAAAAATGCGCGCATTGTGCGCACAACGGCGGAGGGAAAGCAGCAGATCCATGTCAATCTCAACGAGATTCTTGCGTCCAAGAACGATGACGTCATTCTGCAAGACCAGGACATTCTCTACGTTCCCAACAGCGCGCTCCGCAGCGGCCTGAACCGAGGCACCGACGCCGCTGTACAGGCCACCGTAGGGGCGGCGATCTACCGCTGGTGATTTCGATCCAAAGAACAAAAAGGAAAAATCAGTATGACGCAAATAACCGATAGACAATTACGTGAGCGAGAATTCTTCAATATGAAGGTTGGTGAAGACCGGTATGCGAGCTGGAAAGAGTTCAGTTTTGAGTATTGGGCGAATTATCGTGCTATCCAGCGCCGAGCCCTCGACTACTTGGGGCCAGTGCAAGGGAAACGTCTACTTCTATGCGGCGTTGGGGCGGAAGCCGTGCTATTTGCTCGCGCCGGCGCGGAAGTATATGGCTTTGATATCTCAGATTGTCAAATCGAATCCGTTAGAAAGCTGTCGAGACGGAGCGGTCTCGGCGGCCGCGTTCGCATTGAGTCTATGCCCTTCGAACGGATGTCATATCCCGACGCGAGCTTCGATATGGCATTCGGCGACGCCATCCTTCACCACATTGATTTAGCTAGCGGCGGAGCCGAGTTAGCGCGAGTGTTGAAGAGGGGAGGGCGGGCCTCGTTTATCGAGCCATTCGGCGAGAACCCTCTGCTTGAATTTGCAAGAAGGCACCTTCCGTATCCGGGAAAGGGCCGCACGTGCGACGAACAGCCATTGCGCTATGCCGATATCCACAAATTCGGCGCGCCGTTTGCGGAGACCCGCCTCCAAGAGTACGCCTTATTGTCTTGCGTACGCCGTTTTCTACGCTCCCCTCGTATCTGCGGATTACTCGAGAATATCGACGCTATGTTGATGCCCCTCATCCCTACCACGCGATCGCTTTGCGCGACGGTCTGGGTAGGCGTTCAAGCCTAGCATATGCAAACGATCCAGAAATACCGATTTTCAATCATTACGCCCACGTACAACCGGGCTCACCTATTGGAACGGCTTTGGGAAAGCCTCGAGGCACAGACGCTTCGCGATTTCGAATGGATTGTGGTCGATGACGGATCTGCCGACAATACCGGGTTGGTCGTGGAGCAACTGAGCGCAAAGGCGAGTTTTCCCGTTCGCTACATTTATCAGACAAATAGCGGCAAACATGTCGCTGTCAATGTTGCGGTACGGATGGCTCGCGGATACTTTGTTGGCATTCTTGACAGCGACGACAAATACACACCGAAAGCTTTGCAGTCCTGCTGGGAACATTGGCAACAGGTACCTGAGACACGCTATGCCAGCTTCGTCGGCTTAACTGGGTTATGCGCAGATGAGGATGGGAATATTGTTGGCACCAGATTTCCAGCAGACCTGTTGGATTCTGACGCAATCGAATGCCGTACGCGCTTCAAGGTTATGGGTGACAAGAAAGGGTTCCAACGGACCGACGTACTCCGGCAATTTCCTTTTCCTGAAGACTTAGGGCGCTTCGTACCCGAAGGTATCGTCTGGAACCGTATTTCCCAGAAGTTTAAAACACGTTACGTGAACGAGTGCTGGACTATTATGGAGTATCGTCCGGATGGACTGTGTGCTCACGCCCTGTCGACGCGCGCGAAATCACCACGCGCCGCTTCGCTGTACCACAAGGAGTTGTTGACTGCTGGGCGTGAGTTATCTGTTTCCTCCCGCATCCGAAACTCTGCGAACCTCTTCCGATTTTCATTGCACGCACGAAGCCTCGTCGATTGTGCGGTTGTGCCGAAGGCACAACTCGCAGTTTCAGTTCCTCTAGGGATTGCCTTGTACTTCCGCGACAAGATCAAGCTCGCCATGAAGATCCATGCGTAAAGTTGCATATCTCCTTTTGTGGCTCTATGTATTCACGCTGCCGTGGGACAACATATTGCAGTTTGGCGAACCCATCGGTAGTGCAGGTCGGGTTGCGGCGTTCATTGCCTTTGCCGGGAGTACAGCCCTGGTCGTAACCGGCGGGAAGATGCGCCGGCTGCGGCCGTTTCATGACGCAACGGTCGGCTACCTCGTAATTGTTGCACTCTCGATATTATGGACGGCAGATCCGGAAAATACTCCGCACTATGTACGGGTTTACGTGCAGTCGGCGTTGGTAGTTTGGCTCTTGTGGGAACTGGTCTCGGACCAGCATGCCATCGACCGGCTTGCGCTGGCATACGTTTTGGGAGCGTACGTCGCAGCATTCAGCATCTTTCGGGGTTTTTCTGCCGCGACGATTGCCGCCGGCGCCCAGGAAGCGCGGTTTTCCGCTGACAATTGGGATGCGAATGATCTTGCATTGGTGCTAGCGCTAGCCATCCCACTGGCCGTCTACGTTGCCAGCAAGCGGACACACTGGACAAGCACCTGGCTGGCCCGCGGATATCTGATCCTCGGACCTATGGCCGTGGTCTTGACATCGTCGAGATCGGGCATTGTCGTGACGGCCATCGCCTTGTGTGCCCTGCCATTATTTCTGCACCGGCAGAGCGCCGCCGCGAAGCTGGCAATGGTGCTCATCCTCGTTTGTACCGGATGGCTCGCATGGAACTACGCACCGCAGCAGTCCTGGAGTCGGTTGTCAACGATTTACAGCAGTCTTCGTGCCGGCGACCTGAACGAGCGGCAACTGATATGGCAGACGGCGCTGCGCTCTTTTGGGAGCAATTGCCTGGTTGGTGTGGGTGCGGGAGCATTTCAATCCGGTGTCGGCAGCTACTACACCGCGCATAACACCTTCCTTGCCGTTCTTGTGGAGCAAGGGCTTGTAGGTTTTAGCGTGTTCTCGCTGATATTGGGCGGCGCCATTTACAGCATTACGCGCCTGCAGGGTGAGGAGCGCTGGATGTGCGTCTTCTTGCTGCTGTGCTGGGCTGTAGGAGCATTCACTCTTGGCTGGGCCATGCATCGCGTAACGTGGTTCGTGTTGGGTTTTGTCTTCTCCTCCGGTCATGCGAATCAGTACGAAACGAAGGAGCTCAGCTCGTCGGTTGGCTGGCCCGCGCAGCTCGTCGCCGGGGAGACGGCATGAGTGCGGCAACCCTGATCAACCGGTTGCGACGTCCGGCTACAACCAACCATCGCATTTTCCGCTCGGCGGCGACGGTGGGTGCGGTTACCGTCCTGGTAAAAATAGTCGCCACTACGAAAGAGCTTGCGGTCGCGAACTGCTTCGGACGTTCGGACAATCTGGATTCCTTTCTCATCGCTTATGTAGTCCCCTCTTTTGTTGTTGCGCTCCTCGCGGGCACATTCAGCGTTGCCTTGATCCCAACGTTGATTGATGTGCGTGAACGACAGGGAGACCAGGCGGCACAGAGGCTGTTCACTAACGTGATCGTAATCAGCCAGTTATTACTGCTCGGAGTTTGCGTCGCAGTGACGCTTGCTGCTCCCTCGCTGGTGCGAATCGTCGGATCTGGCTTTGCTCCGGCGAAAGTTGCGGTGACCGTTCACTTGCTCTACCTGCTTATGCCGTTAATCTTCATCAATGGGCTCGTCTCTAACTGGGCCGCCGTTCTCAATGCGGGCGAGCATTTTTTGCTGGCAGCAGTTACACCCATGCTGACCCCGCTTTCAGCGCTTCTGTTCGTGATCGTCGCGGGCCAATCGCATGGGATCTGGGCCTACGCCGAAGGAATGGTTATTGGAGCCGCGATCGAGGCTGCACTGCTTGCTCGTGCCCTGCGACGGCAGGGCTTTTCACTTCGACCGCGCTGGTATGGTTTGGACGAGTCCACCCGCCAAGTGTGCGCACAGTGGGCGCCGTTGGCTGCGGGAGCTTTACTCGTCGGCGGAGTAGGCTTCGTTGACCAATCGATGGCGGCGATGCTCCCGTCGGGAAGTGTTTCTGCCCTGAGTTATGGCACTCGAATCGTCGGTGTAGCCTCCACATTGGCGTCGGGATCGCTCAGCACTGCGATCGTCCCATATTTCTCGCGTATGGTCGCTATCCGGGACTTGGCCGGATGCCGGCATACTCTCAAAGTGTTCCAGCGCCTGACCCTCGCGATCACAGTGCCGCTATCGGTCGCCCTAATCCTTCTGAGCCGCGTGATCGTACATTCGCTGTACGAACATGGCGCGTTTTCAGCGGCTGATACGGCCCTGGTGTCGAAGGTGCAAGCTCTGTATGCCATCCAAATTCCATTCTTCGCGGTTTCGATCTTGCACGTTCGATTACTGTCGGCCCTGAAACGAAACGAGATTCTGATGTATGCGGCCGCCATCAATCTTTCGCTGGATGTAGTTTTCAACATCATTTGTATGCGATTTTGGGGTGTTGCCGGAATCGCGTTATCGACTTCGCTGTTCTATGTAGTCTCGTGCACATTCGTCGTGATCTCGGCCAAACACGCCCTCAAGTCAGCCGAAGCCGTTTCCAGAATATCGGTGCCTCGCATTGGTGCTCCCGTGCTTGAGAATAATTTCTGAAACGCTGCGTAACCGTCATTTCTTTCCCATTGATGCGAATTTCTCTTCTTATTAACCGCCTTCATAGTGGTGGGGCCGAGCGCGTGATGTCGTCTCTTGCAAACGCCTGGGCGGCCCAAGGGCACGAGATAACCTTGTTCACGATCGCCAACGAACCAGTTTTCTATCCATTAGCTAGCGGCGTCCGCGTTCGCCCATTGGACCTACCTGGCGAATCCGGAACAATACCTGCCGCAATCAGTCTGAATGCGCGCCGCGTCATGCGCTTGCGAGAGCAATTGATGGCATCCCGGCCAGATGTCTTCATCAGCTTCATGCATTGCTGCAATGTTTTAGCTGTCCTCGCTAGCTTGCGCACGGGCGTGCCGATCATTGTCTGTGAACACAACGATCCTTCCCAGTGCAAGGTGGGTTGGGCTTGGTCCGCATTGCGCGTTCTTACTTATCCGCTTGCTGGTGCCGTGACGCTTCTGACCGACAACGTGTTCCAGCGTTGGAGATGGCTGGGAAATTCCTCGGTGATGCCAAACCCCATCGTGGTGGAGAAAACCACCAACAGAGGTTCAACAAGTTGGCCGAACGAAGGCCGGCGAATCCTCGCTGTGGGCAGACTCACGGCGCAGAAAGGATTCGACCGCCTCGTTGCTGCCTTCGCACTGATTAGCAACGAGTATCCCGAGTGGAGTCTGACCATTCTGGGCGAGGGTGCCGACCGCCCCAAACTAGAAGCACAGGTTCGTGGACTCAAGCTGGACGATCGGATCAAGCTGCCGGGTATCGTCCGTAATCCGTTTGACTGGATGGCCGAGGCTGACTTCCTGGCGATGTCATCGCGATATGAAGGATTTCCCTGTGTCCTTGGCGAAGCGATGGCCTGCGGTTTGCCAGTCATTAGCTTCGATTGCGACTCCGGACCACGCGACATCATTCGGCATGGGGTCGATGGCCTGCTGGTTGAGCCAAACAATGTGGAAGCACTTGCCAGTGCAATGGCCGGGCTCATGGCAAATGACACGCAACGGCAGCGCATGGCACAGCAGGCGCCCGAAGTTCTAGAGCGGTTTTCGTTAGGAACAGTACTGCAACGCTGGGATTGTCTTTTCGCCAAGGTGTCTGTATGAAAAATGAACGTGATCGCCTGCGGGTGGCCTTTGTCATCGGGATTTTGCGCCCGGGCGGGGCGGAACACCAACTCCTCGAGATTGCACGCAATCTGGATACGAGCCGATTCGATCCTCTGGTGCTAGCCCTGAGATCGTCGCAATTCGACGCGGAAAGCGGATGTCAGGTAGTTGGATTATCACCGCCAAAAAGTTCCGTTGCACGCTTGCCGTGGGATGCAGCGCTCATGTTGTACAACATCGTGCGCGTCGCGCGAGAGTTCCGGCCCGATCTGGTTCATGCCTTCCTTCCCGAGCACGCGACCATTCTTGGTGCAATCGCGAAGGCGGTGAGCGGCGCTCCCATTCTGGTAGCGAATCGTCTTTCAGAGCAAAAGGTGTACCGCAGCTCCTCTCTTATGGGAGTGCTGGAACGTCTTGCATTAACCCGCGCCAACTTTATGGTGGGCAATAGCGCACCTATTATCGAAGAGATCCGCGCAAACGATGGTTTCGCGCCTGAACGGGTCAGAAAAATCTATAACGGGATCGATACCAACCGGTTCCGCCCCACGCTGAGTAGTGATGTGCGCCGGCGCTTTGGCTGGAGTGAGCAACACTTCGTCGTTGGCATGGTGGCAAATTTCCGTGCCTGCAAGCGGCACGAGGACTTCCTGACCGCCGCGGCCTTGCTGCATCGTGAGCATCCGAAGTCACGTTTTGTCCTGGTTGGCAATGACCTGGGGACGCTCGACTCGTCACGAGCACGCGTCGACCAACTCGGGCTGAATGGAGTAGTCCAAATCATTACCGGATGTTCGCATCCGGAAACGATATATCCCGCGCTCGACGTTTACGTTTGCACGTCTGAAACCGAAGGACTGTCGAACGTCTTGCTGGAGGCCATGGCTTGCGGTAAGCCAGTTGTCGCAACCCGGGTTGGCGGCAATCCCGAGGCGATCCAGGATGAGGTTCAGGGCATTCTGGTCCCGCCGTGTTGCCCGGAAGCCACGGTTGCAGCAGTGAAGCGGCTGATGGAAGATGCAAGTTTGCGGCATCGCATGGGCACAGCCGGACGCAGGCGAGTCGAGCAATATTTTTCGCTCGCTACCATGGTTCGCGCGCACGAGCAGCTCTATTCCGAACTTACTTCAGAGAATTTGCAATCTCAGACCCCTGCGCTTGAGGTCTGCTAGCACCTACCGTACTTCTCCTCAATATCTAAGCCAGACCAATGTCCAATCGCATTCGGATTGTTTTTCTCATCCCGAGCCTGACGCGCGGCGGATCCGAGCGCCAGGTCCTCACTCTGATGCGCGACTTAGATCGCTCGCGCTTCGACCCGACGCTGGTTTTGTTCGAGAAGCAACAAGAATCGGATAGCTACGAGGCGCTCGGCGCTGTCGAGCGCATTCGGAGCCTCGACATTCCCGCGGGTGGGAATTTTCGCCCGCAGCGTGCACCGATGCTTCTGGCTGCGGCCACGCGGCTAGCACGAGTCCTGCATGAACTACGTGCCGATGTGTTGCACACGTTCCTGCCGGCGCCCGCTATGGTCGGCTGCATCGCAAATCGCATAACAAAGGTTCCAGTCTTCATCATTGGACGGCGGAGCATGGCTGGCTTGTATCGCCGCAACAGTCTCTTCCTGAAGTGGATGGATCGCGTGCCGTTGCAGTTTGCGGATGCACTCGTCGGCAATTGCAAAGCCATTACTTCTGAGGCAATCGAAACCGATGGCGTTGAACGGAGTCGCGCTTTCACCATTTACAACGGAGTTGACACGCAAATATTCCACGAGGGTTCGGAAGCCGCGCTCCGGCACGAACTCGGGTTCGCGCCAAAAGATGTGGTCTTTGGCGCCATAGCAAATTTTGACGCAAGCAAGCGGCACATTGATCTTGTGCAGGCGGGCCGCTACCTGCAAGATCGAGCCCCGCACTCTAAGTTCCTTATGGCCGGCGCAGATCGGGGCGAGCTGCCTTTTTTGCGATCAGAGATTCAGCGACTAGGGTTGGAAGATGCGTTCGTGATCCTGCCCAGGACCCGCGAGCCAGAGCGGCTTCATCGACTCATCGACGTTTACGTCTCTGCATCAGCGACCGAGGGAATGTCAAATTCAGTGCTGGAAGCGATGGCCTCGGGCAAACCGGTCATCGCGACCGCAGTGGGCGGCAATCCGGAACTTGTCACGCCGCTGACAAATGGATTTCTAATTCCTCCTTGTTTGCCCGAAGCAATTGCCACGTGTGCTGAGAAATTCTGCACCAGTACGACAATGCGCCTCCAACTCGGAAGAAATTCGCGCCGCATCGTCGAACACAAATTCTCGATAGGCGAAATGGTACGTGTTTCCGAAGAGCTTTACGTCGAGCTTCTCTGCCGAGCCAAAGCCCTCCCAAGCGGAGCTCGTCCAGCGGTAGAACCCCTTTCTGTTTCCCACTCCTGATCGGGCCTTAAAACAACATGCGAATTCTTTACGTCATAACGCGGTCTATCCCTGCCGGCTCGCAAATGCATGTCTTGGAATTGATCCGCGCAGTCGCCGACAGGCATGAAATAGCGTTACTCACGGGTGAGGCGGGATTTCTCGCCGACGAGGCAGCTCGTCTTAATGCCCGCATTTTCGTGGTTCCCGAACTGGTGCGATCCGTGCTTCCACACCGCGATTTCACTGCAGTTGTCAAAGCGCAAAGAATTATTCGACAGTTCGCGCCCGACATTATCCACACCCACTGCTCAAAGGCCGGTCTAATTGGCCGCCTCGCAGGACGGCTGGAGGGAATACCAACTATCTACACAGCCCACGGATGGCGATTTGCACCAGGAGTGGCCTGGGCCGAAAGGGTGGTTGCCTGGCCGGGGGAGTGGGTTGGAGCGCGTTTGGGAGAACGCATCATCACCGTTTCGAATTGTGACTACAATCTGACCACTCGTTATCAAATCGCGGGCCCGAATAAGGTCGTATTGATTCACAACGGAATCGGCGACTGTCCAGTTTCATCGCGCAAAGCGGATCGCTCGGAGATGCAGCTAGTTATGGTGGCTCGATTTGCGCCCCCGAAGGATCATCTTCTCGTCATGCGTGCGTTACAAGGACTACCGGCACACGTGCGCCTTCTGTTTGTCGGTGACGGGCCTTCCTTAACCGAGACAGTGGCACAGGCGATCACATTGGGGATCAGCCACCGCGTCAGCTTTCTTGGTCAGAGGACGGATGTTAACGAGATCTTATCGGTTGCCGATGTCCTCGTTCTTGCTTCGAATTCTGAGGGCTTGCCCATCAGCATTCTTGAAGGTCTGCGTGCTGGACTTCCCGTGGTGGCGACCGATGTCGGCGGGGTCAGAGATTGCGTCCACGATGGTGGCAATGGAATGGTCGTGCCGCGCGGCGATCTCAATTCGCTGCGCAGTGCCCTCTCGTCGTTGGTTGAGACACCAAGCTTGCGGACGCGGATGGGAGCTCAAGGACGGAAACTGTACGAACAGCGGTTCACGGCCGCCGAGATGGTCTCGAAAACACATCGGGTGTACGAGCAAGTTATGCATGAGGCGGATCGCAAAGCAGCAGCCCGGTCGAAACCAGCTGTCGTCAAGCCCCGATCTGCGGTAATCGAAACGCCCAGTAGATTCGGCAGGTGAGCTCGTTCTGCACTAACACCGCGCCTCGGCAGTACTCGTTCGCAGGCGTTCTCAGTAAGGATCGAAAGAGGCAGGCAAATGGTCCGCAGACTCAATTTATATAGGTTTTGCTTACGCATCATCTGTTACGGATTACCTCTGGTCGCATTCGCATGCGCAGCCTATATGCGCGCGCTTTTACGCTGGCACTACCAGCCCATTCCGGTGCGCAGCGCCGCGTATATCTATCTGGTTATCCTGGTCACTCTGGTATGGGCTGCTATGGCCGAGTGTTATCAGTTAGTGAGCCCAGAGGAATTGCTGATTCGCCGGACCGGCGCAACAAACGTTCTACGCGCAGTCTTGGCAACTTTTTTCATCGTCCTGATAGCGTTGTTTTTCTGCCATGAAAACACCGTGTCGCGCACTTTCCTCCCAGGCGCAACGGCAGTCTTGGCAGTGCTGGGGATGGTTACGCAAGGTGTGTTCCGAAACACCATTCGAACTCAACTGGGAATATCCCGGCCGATTCGAGTCATGGTGATCGGAGCCGATAATTTCGCGCGACGCGCGGCACGAAGATTGGTCAGATCGGCAGAGTGGTTTCGAGTTGTCGGATTCGTGCGTATTCCCGGTCAGGAAGCAACCAAGCTGCAAGCTCCCGTCTACGACCTGGAGACGCTACACGAATTGCAACTGGGTCATGGCATTGATGATGTGCTTATCGCCGTGCCGCCCGACAGGCTGAATGCGCTTCCTCAAATCCTTGC
The DNA here is from genome assembly GCA_963708335.1 of uncultured Acidobacteriaceae bacterium. Classification (GTDB taxonomy): domain Bacteria; phylum Acidobacteriota; class Terriglobia; order Terriglobales; family Acidobacteriaceae; genus Sulfotelmatobacter. The sequence continues at coordinate 3,646,641 of OY970205.1, forward strand.
CGTCACCAAGAAATTCTGCGCTCCCGTACGGGTTGTTATGGATCTTGGCAAAGGAGTGGTGGTACGCGAGCGCCTGGTGCGATTCGGCCAGTTGCATGTTCTGGATCTGGCAGATGGTTCGATGGACGAATTACCGTACGTATTGCTGAAGCGGGCTTTCGACATCGCATTTTCTCTGCTCGCGATCGTCATCACAGGACCGTTGATGCTGGTAATCACGGCGGCTATTTGGCTCACCTCCCGTGGGCCGATCTTATTTGTGCAGGAACGCGTGGGACTAAACGGTCAAACATTCAGGATGTACAAGTTCCGCACCATGGCTGTGACTTCATCCACCGAGTCCGATACGCGGTGGACCACCGCCAACGATCCCCGACGCACACGGCTAGGAACATTCTTGCGACGGAGCAGTCTGGATGAACTACCACAATTCTTTAATGTGCTCCAAGGAGGCATGAGCGTAGTCGGTCCCCGGCCCGAGCGCCCTCACTTCGTCAGGAAGTTTGTTCAGGACGTGGGCGCATACCATTCGCGACATCGCCTCAAGGTCGGGATCACGGGGTGGGCGCAAGTCAACGGCTTGCGCGGAGACACTTCAATCAGCAAACGTATTGAATATGACCTGTACTATCTGCAGAACTGGAGCTTCGTATTCGATCTTCGCATTATTTTTCTGACCGTCTGGGCCGGGTTCTTTGGGCCGAACGCTTATTGATCCAGAACTTCTCTTTCGTGATTTTCTCTGAAATCTATCCGTTTGTGACGACATGCATCGACAAATACAATCCGCGAATAGCATTCCACACCTTCTGCCCTCAGCGCGCAGGATTGAATTTCGTGAATGGTGGCTCTGGGGATTCGCAGTAACGATCAGTCTTGCGCTGACTCTTGCAATCGTTTCTCTTACTTTTCCCGGTTTCTATCTATACACCGACAAGGTCTATTCTTCGAATCTACGAGAGTGGGCTCGAGGACTTACGGCTCTGGTCTTCCTATTCGATATTTACACGATCTACCAACACGCACAGCTGCAACACATGCGTCGCGAGATAGCTGAGCGTGACCAACTCTTTCACCTCATCAGCGAGAATGCCGCGGATATGATTGCTGTAATTGACCAAAACGGTCACCGTATCTATAACAGTCCGTCCTATCAGAAGATCCTTGGCTACAGCCCGGACGAATTGAGCAGAAGCTCTCCGCTAGAACAGGTTCATCCGGAAGACCGAGAGCGGGTTGTGGGAGCAGCCGCGAAAGCGCGTCTCACAGGGCGCGGAGAACGATTGGAATATAGAATGCGCCACAAAGACGGCTCGTGGCGCGTTTTGGAGTCTACGGCGAATGTCATTCGCAATGGGGATGGCGAAGTCGATGGCCTGGTAATAGTAAACCGTGATATCACCGACCGTAAGCGAGCCGAAGAGGCTTTGGCTCACAACGCGCTCTACGATGGCTTAACTGGTCTGGCAAATCGTACTCTTCTGCTTGAGCGTCTGGAGCGCGCTCTCTCCATCCGCCAGCGGCATAGCGATTTCAAATTCGCTGTGTTGTTCATCGACATCGACGAATTCAAAGTTATCAATGACAGCTTGGGGCATCCGGCCGGCGACGCGCTATTGGTTCAAATTGCAGGACGATTGACCACTTGCCTTCGCCGCGTTGATATGGTGGCCCGCCAAAGTCACAACGAGTACGACGCAAACACCTTCGGTGAGGCGACGATTGCCCGCCCCGGAGGAGATGAGTTTCTGGTGCTTGTGGAAGAACTGCACAATCCTAGCGACGCTGTCCGAATCGCCAAGCGTATTCAAAAGAGGCTGGCACCTCCATTCGAGTTAGATGGCCGGCAGATCGTCGTTACCGGCAGCATTGGTATCGCGTTCAGCGGGGATGCCAGCACAGAAGCTCAGGGGATGCTGCGGGACTCGGAAATTGCCATGTACCGTTCCAAGCAGGGCGGCAAAGCCCGGTGCGAAGTTTTCGATAATGCCATGCACGCCAGCGCCGTCAGGCGTTTGCAACTCGAGACCGACTTGCGTAAAGGCCTCGACCGGCATGAGTTCCGAGTCTACTACCAGCCGATCGTGTCCGTACGCGACGGAAATATCGTTGGGCTCGAAGCACTGTCGCGGTGGCAACGCCCACATGGCATAGTGATGCCAAATGACTACATACCGCTTGCTGATGAGACTGGAATCCTGCTCTCGATCAATCACCAACTCATTATCGAGGCTTGCCAACAACTGCGATCCTGGCAGCAGTGCTTCCCGGCCGATCCGCCTCTCTTCCTCAGCATCAACATCAGCCCGAAACAATTCGCGCAGGAGAATCTCGCGTCTCAGATCGGCGAGCTGCTTCAAAAGTGTGGCATGGATCCCCGTTGCGTAAACCTTGAGATTACTGAAACGATTGCCATGGCTGACGCAGAACGATCTTCCGCAGTGCTTTTGCAGTTGAAAGCTTTGGGCGTTGGTCTCGACATCGACGACTTTGGCACCGGCTATTCCTCACTCAGCCGGCTGCAGGGTTTTCCTGTGGACACGCTGAAGATTGACCGGATTTTTGTCTCACGCATGGATAGCGATCCTGAGACTCACGAAATTATTCGCATTATTGTGATGCTTGCCCATAGTCTCGGCCTGAAAGTAACCGCGGAAGGGGTCGAAACTCAAGCCCAGCTCGATCTGCTCCGACGGATGGACTGCGAACAAGCGCAAGGCTATCTGTTCTCCAAACCCAGCGACGACCAGACGATCGGGAAACTCCTCGAAGCGAACCGCGCCGGATTCGAGCCGGCGACCCGAACAAAAAGCGCGGCGGCCTCTGGATGACACGCAGTATACCTCGAAAATAATTCCAAGTAACGATAGTTAGCAACGTGACTTCTACGTGAGTTAGAGTCGCCGCCAACAGGGGTTCTTTAGTTAGGAGTGCAGGTCACAGACCCAGGCTTCCCTCCAGACAACGCCCTAACATCAGCCCGCTAGGAAGCAGATTGCGCTTTAGCCCACCGCCGGAACGTATCGATCCTGTGTCCGACTCATGCACGGCAGTTGATTAACTAACCCATGAGATTAGTTGTCGAGTGCTTTTGACAACACCGGCAGAGATATTTGCCGTCGGAGATGCGATCGTCGTAAGTTGAGGCTTGCTCAATCTCGGCTGATCGATTTTCCAGAGCGCTAGCAGAAGATAAGCACGGCTGTAAGCCACGTCAGGCGATGCCGTGAGTAGAGTAACTTGAACTCGATATTTGTCATTGCGGGCTGCAAACGCGAAGCCGCCGATCAGCAGGGCTGACATTCTTCCAGTCGCTCAGCAAGCCAGGCCTGCAGCCCTTCTAGCGCTATTCGGGATACCTGGACGAACTGTAGCCCTGCGCGCCCGGCTGTATCGTTCCAGCAGACCTCGCCGTTGATGTTTGTTGTGCTCTCCATACCCGGCAGCTTTAGCGTCAAGGAAACCCGTTGTCCAACCTGCAGCGGAACCGATGTGGCGAGGGCCATGCCGCCCTCGCTAATATTGACCGCAGTGGCCACAAAGCCAGGCCGGAAACTGCTGGAGACGGTGACAGCAATCTGCACAGGGCACCGATAGTAACGCCTCCTTTCCCGCACCATCAATGGGTAGGAGGCTCGGAGAGTCCGGATCAGTGTGGCTGGCGCCAGAGGTTTGACAAGGGCGAAGCTGGCTCCTCCACGGAAGGCGCTCGGCATTTCGCTGCTGCTGTTCAGAATCGCTAACACTACCGCTCCCTTGTGGGATGTCATTGCATGCGGCTTTTTGATCAATTCCAGTGCTTCTGCGGGGTTCTTAAAGTCCACGACGAGGGCTTCGAATTTCGCATGACAGAGTTTTCGTGCCGCCGCGCTGGTGTCGGAACAAACCTCGACATGCATCGCCATCTGCTCCATGAAGTGGCAAAGCGTGTCGATGATCTGGATGTCGCTGCTTACCAGCAGGACTCTGACGACTGTCGGCTTGGCTGACACTATTTTGCCCATGGAATTTGGTAAAAGCCTAGATGGCCAGCGATTCGGGTATTTCCATTTCTCCGTGTTCGAAAGCGTCTACGAACGCATCAACTATTGCCGGGTCAAAACTGGCGCCTGCGTCAGATATGATAATTTGCTTGGCCTCAAAAGGCGTCACTGCTCGACGATAAGGCCGATCGCTAGTCAGCGTGTCGTAGGCGTCAGCCACCGCAAGGATTCGGGCTTCCACTGGGATCTCGTCGCCTTTGTTCGCACGGTATCCAGAGCCATCGTACTTGTCATGGTGGGCAAGAATGATGGGCAACACCCTGCGTAACGATCCGCCCACAGGCTCCAATAAGCTGACCCCTTTTTGAACATGTTGTCGCATTTCCGCCATCTCTTCCGCACTCAGGCTGGCTGCCTTGTGAAGGAGGTCTCTGCTGGTTTCGAGTTTGCCCAGGTCATGGAGAAGAGCCGCCGCCCGAATGTCGTCGATGTGCACCTCACTAAATCCCATCCGAGTGGCGATGCTCGAGGCATATAGGGCGACGCGATACGAGTGATTGTGGGTGTATTTGTCGTTTGATATAAAGTGCTGCAGTATCGTTAGAAGCCCGAAGTAAGTCTGACGTAGTTCAGCGACATGCCGCTCTTTCCGATCGTATAAAGTCCCCATCGCGTATGCCGTGACAAGGAGTAGACCTGCCCAGATAGCCAACTCGGCCCACTGTTCATATTCCGAAGCAAGTCGCGTCGAATTCAGAAATAAATTCGGATTGGTCAGCACAAGCACAATTACGATCGAGATGCTTGCGAGAGCCGTGAGCACAGCGTGCCTCCGGCCATAGACATATGCAGAGAAGAGGGTAGGAAGAGTGTAGAACCCGATAATCAGTCGGTGCGACGCAACCAGCCAGTTGACTAGCCCCGCGATGATAAAGAGGGACAGAACCAGCCATAGCTCCTGGTTTACCTGGGCGAGACGGAGTGCGGACGTGCGGACGACATCGGAACCGGCATCTGCGACATTCTTCCGTCTACCAAAGGCGCGTTCGTAAACCAAAGATGCTTTCATCGAGTCCCTCTATGGTTCAAAAGTGCGATCTTCTGACTCACAAACCTCTAAACGGTTGGTACTGATGCTTAAGCCCTCATTGTGCGAGAAGGACAGCTTCTTGTTGCGGAACTTACTACAAAAGTGATGCGCCGTTCCGGCGCCTTGTCCGGCTGCTGTGAAGCGAGCCGGACGAGGCGTTCAGACCGCACCGCAACATGACCCTTTGGGGGGAGGGCTGTGACGTTGCTCGACAAGCAGAGCATTCGTTCTTGGTAAGAACATTTGCACTTTGGAAGCCATACGGTAAGCAGTTCTGAACCAACACGTTGCGATATCGATGGCGATCGAGGGCTGTCCGAATTCCGCGGCTGCGTTTACGAACTGAACACGGCAACACCTTCTGATTCCCTGCTGTTCTGCAGCCGGCACTAGCTTGGCTAGGGAACCAGCAAACGCGTCCTTAAGATTCCAGAAACGGCGTCCTCCAATTTGGAATGCAAGAATCGCCCGATTCAGGTGCAGCCGGACTGAAGGAGGCGTAGACTGTTCCCAATGTGGGGTTCGGCCCGCGCAAGTTCAGGGTCGCTCGCTACAAGTCTCTACCTGCTGATTTGCGGCGACTTGAGGGGGCCGCGGCCGCGAGCAAACCGGCGAAGGAGATCTACGTGACGATCTCTGGAAGCGCCGCACTTCCTGGCTACTACGACTACAACGAAGTGGCTCGATCAGTGGTGATCGCCATTATCGTGTCCTATGTTGCGCTCGACCTTGCAGGACGCGTTACCGTTGCGAAGGGCAGGGCTCGGCTAGCTTGGCTAAGCGGGGGTGCCATTGCCATGGGCCTTGGCATCTGGACGATGCACTTCAAGGGGATGATGGCCTTCCACCTGCCTGTCCCTGTGGAGTACCACTGGCCGACGGTGCTGGCATCACTCCTACTAGCCATCCTTGCATCCGCACTCGCGCTGTACGTAGCAAGCCGCCGAACAATGAGCTGGGTTGAGGCTGTGAGCGGCGGTGCCATTATGAGTGCAGGAATCGCCGGCATGCACTACGTCGGCATGGCCGCGATGCGGTTGCCTGCCATCACTCGATACTCCCCCCTTTTCGTGACCTTTTCCATATTGCTGGCGATTCTCTTTTCCCTAATCGCGCTGCTGATGGCATTCGATCTACGAGAGGAGACGCGATGGACTATTCCACGAAGACTGGGGAGTGGCATCGTTATGGGAGCCGCCGTCTCCGCCATGCATTACACCGGAATGGCTGCTGCAACTTTCATTCCTGGCTCGCCTCCGGATCTTTCCCATGCTGTGAACATCTCGCCGGTCGGCAACAGCGCGATTTACATTGTGACCGTTCTCGTATTGGTGGGCGCAATGGTGACATCGTCTGTCGACATGCGCTCCATCGCCGAAATTCAGAGTCTCAACCAGGCGGCCTTGCAAGAGGCACGGGACAAGCTTTCCCTGGTTAGACGCATGCAATCGATGGGAGAACTGGCGGCGGCGATTGCCCACGAGGTCAATCAGCCTCTCACCGCGATCGTGACCAACGCCAACTTCACTCTCCGCCAACTGGAGGGGACAAAACCCAACCTGAACGATGTGCGGGAAGCAGTGGCAGAAATCTTGGAAGACGCAAGCCGGGCGAGCACCGTCATTTCCCGCATTCGCGAGCAATTGAAACAAGGTTCAGCCGAGCGCGTTGAGTTGGACGTCAATGAACTGATTCGCGAAGCCGCGAATCTTTTACGTAGCGAGGCGATCCGAAACCGCGTCTCCGTGCAGCTCGACCTTGCAACGGGCCTGCCGCGCGTACTGGGGGACCGGGTGCAATTGCAACAAGTGTTGATCAACCTGGTCATGAACTCGATCGATGCAATGAATACTCTCACTGACCGGCCACGGCAGTTGACCATCAAATCGGCACGAAACGGGGATGGTGTGCAGATTGAAGTTCAGGATTCCGGAAAAGGAATCCCGTCCGGGCAAGCCGAGCGCGTCTTCGAACCATTCTTCACAACGAAGGACACGGGCATAGGTCTGGGATTGCCCATCAGTCAATCCATTGTAGAGTCCCATGGTGGCAGCCTGCGTGCCGTTCCCACCTCAAGAGGAGCGAGGTTCGTATTCACGTTACCCATCGATAGGGAAGCGGCTGCATGAGCGAGCCTGAATCGATGGTGTTCGTTGTCGATGACGATCCCTCGATACGACGCGCGATCGAGCGCTTGATTCGATCGGTAGGACTGCATGTCGAGTTATTCGCCTCCCCACAGGAATTCCTGGCCAAAGAGCTTCCCGACGTGCCCAGTTGCATTGTCCTCGACATCCGACTGCCAGGGATAAGCGGGCTCGAATTTCAGCGCCAACTTGCTAAATCTGACATTCAGACCCCAATCATCTTCATCACCGCGCACGGCGATATCCCAATGACGGTGCGGGCCATGAAGGCAGGAGCCGTTGAGTTTCTCACCAAGCCCTTCCGTGACCAGGATCTCCTGGATGCGATTCATCTGGCATTGCAACGAGATCGAAGCAGACGTCAGCAAGAGACAGATCTCGCGGAACTACGCGAGCGCTATGAATCGCTCAGCCCGCGAGAGCGGGAGGTCGTCTCCATGGTCGTTACAGGCATGCTCAACAAACAGATTGCGGCGCACATTGGAACCGCAGAAAACACCGTAAAGGTTCATCGTAGCCGTGCGATGGAGAAGATGCGGGCAAGCTCCCTGGCAGATCTGGTCAAGATGATGGAAAGACTTCAGGGTCGAACCACCCAAGCCTCGTAAACCGAAGTCCTATCGACATTCTACTTTCGGTTACCCCAGAGTAGCTAACGCCTACTGGATCACTGCTCGTGCCAGTGTTATCTCTATAATACAGCCAAAACCCTAGAGGTGGCTGTCGCGCCTTTGAGAATGGCATCCGGTTCTGGCCGGAGGTCGACGCTCGACGCCGCTTCGTTTGCATTCTATGCCAAACAGGTGGGGGCTTCACTGAATAGCGACGTTACCAACGCCGCAAGCATCGAGTCTAACTCAGAGGGTAGCAATACGGCGGATACCAAACTAGCTAAATGAGAACCGGAGTTGAAGCTGACGAGCACGATGGTGACTTTTGGCCGAAAGCGGCCTAGTGCTTCGATGTCGGCAAGCGGTTCGCCTTCGAGAGCATCCCAATTGATGATCGCGAGATCAGGTCGCCAATGGCCAAGGAACAAATCAATGGTCACATGAGTGGCCCAGCGCAGATCGACGTCCGCGCAGGCCTCCAAGAGCGTTGCGGCCCCTTGTGCGAAGGATTGAGAGCCTACTAGTAAAATGCGTTTTCGTTTACCCATTCGAAACACCTAGGCTCGTTGTGCAAAGTCATTCGCTGTCGGCGTTTTCCCGACAGACCTCTAATAAAAGGATGTGATAGTTCTAGCCAGTGTCGGCTCGTGGGTTCTCCTTCTGATGAAGTCAATAACGCTGTTAGTCGTCAGTGATGAAACAATCTCACGCCTTAGCTTAAAGCATTTGCTCAGTACAGAAGCTGGGCTAGAAGTGATGGGGGACACCGACAGCAAAGAAGCGGCATCGCAGGCCAGTAAGCTGCGGGCCGAGGTCGTAGTCGTGCATGCCGGAGGGACGCGGTCAGGTTGTGCCCAACTGATTGTTTCAATTCGCAAAGCCGCTCCTCGTGCTGGATTAGTTATCGTCGGGCGTGAAACCCACCACGTCTACCTAGGTTTACTGTTGGCTGCCGGGGCACTCGGCTATGTACTGTTGCAATCCCCTCCAAGAGACTTGTTCCGTGCCATTCGTGAGGCGTCACGCGGGCGCAGGTTTATCGATCGTAACTTGTCAACCGAATTATTGGACCTACTCGCCCAGCAGGCGGCCCCTGGTACTAAGCTACTCAGTCAACGCGAAGAACAAGTGTTAAAGATGCTTGCTTATGGTCACACGGTTACGGAAATCGCCCGACAGCTAACCCTCAGTCGACAATCGATCGAAACCTATCGGGAGCGAATCCGTGAAAAACTTGGCCTTCGTACGCGCTCCGATATCGTCCGATATGCACTTGAGACGGGAGTCTTCACTCGTGAGGCCCACCAGGCATCGTAGTCCTTGTCCTTGCTTCAATGTGCAGGCTCCCATATCAGCTTTCCTGCGGGGTGCCAACCCGGTTGTAACCGCTTCAGCAGTGCTCCGGGTTTACCGTGCACGATGAGAGCCACTCCTCGCAGCTGTAAGGGCGAACAAACGCCTACTCAGGAAGGCGCGCAGTTTCAACGCGAAGCTCACGCGAGAAACAACAGCTGGCCGGAGTTCCTAAATTACGGCCGTACTTGTGTGACAGATGTCTGTTCACAGTTTGAACACTGTTGCAGTGTTGGACGCATGAATAAGAAAGGAGGCCGTTTCTTTTGCTCGGCGAAATCCCGCGACATTAACTGGGATCCTTTGTCAGCATTTACATGACCTGTGTCGGCTCAGTACTGATAGACAGTGTCGCTCGCAATCGGTATGTTGCGAACGGACAGCGCAGAGCTCTTAAAGTTCCAGACGGCCCTCCCCAACAAAGCAGCCCTGCGTTAATCAGCACAAGTCGACCGGATCTACAGGGCGTGAACATGGTTACCTTTGAAGCCCGGTGTAGCTCAGGACACTATTTGGCCGCAATTGTTCCCATAACAGAATGTGGCAGCAAAACTTGTTATCAGGTGCTGGTATTTCGGCACGGAAATGAGGTGTACGAAGAAACAGAGCAAAGCTTGGAGGAGGCGATAGAGACCGCCAAAGCCTATCTCGATTGGCGGGCAGGGCAGCAGTTTGATAGCTAAACAACTTCAACGAAGGGAGCAAAGACTATGTTTACACGCATTGTAGAGTGCCAGGCGAAAAGAGGTAAGACCGACGTGGTAGCCAATAAGGTGCGCAATGAGGTGTTGCCCACTCTTCGGAAGCAGCCGGGCTTTGTCGACTTCATGGCCCTCAGAGACAACGAAGACGATCAGCGTGTCGTATGTGTCAGCTTCTGGGACTCAAACGAAAGAGCTGATGCGTACCTGGCCGAGCATTATGACATCATCGTCCAGGTGTTGGAGGCAGAGCTGCAAGCCAAACCGACAATCGCAACCCTGCGAGTGGAAGTCTCGACTGCCCACAGCATTGCGGCGGGCCGAGCCGCCGCCTAGTCAGCTTGCGGTTTCGCTTTGAGGGAACAGGCGCGAGCCTTGCCGTTTAAGGAGATGAGGGTCTCCTGATTGCTGCGTAACGAACGACATGGCTCGCGCCCAGTTAGCAGGCGGCCGAACTCAGCCATTTCTAGTTTTGAATGGAACGCTTTAGCCTCGAAAGTAGCTATGGTAGTACGCACTCTGTCAGAGTCGGTTAAGCGCAAGGGCTCGGGCGACTCAACACGTGGAACAACAGCCATAAGTGCGCTTTGGAAGTCTGCGAGGCTGTTGTGAAATCGTCACCTTCACTTGTGTCCTCCGTGTTCTCTGCTCGTTTTGATTGGCATGTCGCTTGCGTCGCCGTAGGTATCCTAATCACCCTTGCAACCACCGCTTTGTTGTGGCCGCGTCTTGCCAGTCAAAACTTCATGCCGCATATCTACTGTTATATGTCGAACGCGCGTCTGATATGGCTGCATGTAGTGTCGGATTCGTTGATCTTTCTGTCTTACCTGTCCATTCCTTTTACCCTTGCTTATCTTGCTCGCCAAAGGCGGGATATACCGTTCAACTGGATGTTGTTGTGCTTTGGGACATTCATCATTGCTTGTGGATTCACTCATGCGATGGAAATATGGACGCTCTGGCACGCTAATTATTGGCTTTCTGGAGCGATCAAAGCAGTCACAGCTGTAGCCTCCATATGCACTGCAATCCTTCTGGTGAAGTTGATGCCGCAATTGGTCGCTCTGCCGAGTCCAGCGGCGTTACAGGCGGAAGTAGCCCAGCGAGAGCGTGCCGAAGCTAAGTCCCGCGCATTATTAGAAACAGCCCCGGATGCGATCGTAGTTGTAGATCAACAGGGCATAATTCTCTTGGTCAATGCACAAGTTGAAAAGCTCTTTGGTCACCACCCCGAGGACCTGCCGGGAAAAGAAATCGAGACACTCGTGCCGCAACGTTTCCGCGGCGGGCATCCTGGGCACCGAACCAGTTTTTTCACCGAACCGCGAGTTCGTCCGATGGGCGCTGGACTTGAGCTGTACGGGTTGCACAAGGATGGCCACGAATTTCCGGTCGAGATCAGCCTGAGCCCAGTTGAAACCGCTGAAGGTGTGTTGGTCTCTAGCGCCATCCGCGACATTACCGATCGCAAACGAGCGGAGGCTAAGTTTCGTGGTCTGCTGGAGGCGGCGCCGGATGCAATGGTGGTCGTGAATGGTAGGGGTGAGATCGTCTTGGTCAATGCGCAGACCGAAAAGGTGTTCGGGTATCGCCGGGACGAATTATTAGGGCAAAAGGTTGAGATGCTGGTACCCCAACGCTTCCGAGATCGGCACTCTAGGCACCGAACTGGCTTCTTTACTGAGCCTAGGGTCCGTCCCATGGGAAAAAGCCTGGAGCTGTACGGCTTGCACAAGGATGGGCACGAGTTTCCGGTTGAAATTAGTCTCAGTCCGCTCGAAACAGAAGAGGGACTGTTGGTCTCAAGCGCCATTCGGGACATTAGCGATCGTAAACGAGCGGAGGAGGCGGCGTGGAAGTTGGCGGCGATCGTTGAATCTTCCGATGACGCCATTATCGGCAAAGACCTCGATGGTCTTATTGTCAGCTGGAACCAGGGCGCGGAGCGGATGTTCGGATATTCCGCTGAGGAGGCGGTTGGCCGGAATGTCTCCCTCATTTACCCGCCTGAGCACGTCGACGATGAGATCGAGTTCCTGGAGCGGCTCAAAGGGGGCGAGAGCATCGAGCACAAAGAAACAGTTCGAGTAACTAAATCAGGCATGCGCGTTGATGTGTTGATCACGATATCGCCCATCAAAGACCGTTTCGGGAGGATAGTTGGCGCTTCGAAAATCGCCCGTGATATTTCGGCGCGAAAGCTTGCCGAACACCAAGTGCAAAAGCTGAACGACATTTTGAGTGAAAGAGTCACGGAATTGGCAGCCATCAACACGGAACTGGAAAGCTTCAGCTATTCCGTATCGCACGACTTGCGCTCTCCGCTACGCCACATTGCTGGATTCTCGCAATTGCTCATGGAGGAATACCGCACTGATCTTCCGTCGGAAGCTCAACGCTACTTGAGCCGCATTCACGAGGGCACCTGCAGGATGGGGCGACTCATTGACGAACTGCTCAGTCTAGCGCGCGTTGGCAGACAGGAAATGAAAATTCAAGTGACCAGTCTGAAGTCAATTGTTGATGAGGTGATTCGTGACCTAAGCCAGGAGAATCCGGAGCGCGCGATCGAGTGGAATGTCCAGGTTCTGCCTTTCGTGGACTGTGACCCGGGATTGGTGAAACAGGTATTTGTGAATTTGCTGGCAAATGCCGTGAAATTTACCAGCCTGCGCGACCGAGCGGTTATCGAAGTCGGATCGTTGAATGGGGATGGTCCGCCAACCATCTTTATTCGCGACAACGGAGTCGGTTTCAGTATGCAACATGCCGACAAGCTTTTCGGAGTTTTCCAGCGGCTGCACCGCGCGGAGGATTTTCCAGGAACCGGCGTCGGTTTGGCCACCGTACAGCGCATCGCAAAAAAGCATGGCGGCCGCGCCTGGGCCGAGGCGGAACTCGGCAAGGGCGCTACGTTTTATTTCACTCTGGGAAGAGAGGAAAGAGGAGATCAATCCCATCCTCTAGAGGTGAATCATGGGGCAACAGCAAGTGGAAATTTTGCTGGTTGAAGACAATCCGGACGATCTCGAACTGGCGTTGCATGCCTTGCGCAAGGGCGGTCTTGCGAACCAGGTCGAAGTTGCCCGAGATGGAGAGCAAGCCTTGGATTTTCTCTTCTGCCGAGGACCGTACGCGCACCGTAGCGCCACCGATCCGCCAAAACTCGTGCTGTTGGACCTCAAATTGCCGAAAGGGAACGGGCTGCAGGTGCTGGAGCAGTTGAAAGGCAACCCCACGACAAAAGCGATTCCCATTGCGATTGTCACAGCTTCCCGCGAAGAACAGGATTTGGTTAGGAGCTACCGGCTCGGGGCCAACAGTTACATTCAGAAGCCCGTGGATTTTGCGCAATTCCGCGAAACTGTAAAGCAAGCAAGCTTGTTCTGGCTGGTAGTAAATCAACCTCCCCCGCCCGCTGCCTTTCAGGAGAAGTAAAAGATGTCGATTGGATGGAAACCCGAAACCCAGATGAAAGGCCCTCTTTTGAATAAGAATCCGCTTCGGCTTCTATTGCTGGAAGACACGACTGCGGATGCGGAACTAATTCTGTCGTCGTTAAAGCGAGCCGGATATGCGCTCTCCTTCGATGTAGTCAGCCTATTGGAGGACTTTCGCGAAAAAGTCCGTGCCACAGAATACGACCTGATCATCTCGGACCATAATCTCCGCAGCTGGAATGGGTTTGAGGCTCTCGAAGAACTTCGCAAGTTCGGCAAAAACATACCTTTTATTGTGGTTACTGGCAGCCTGGGGGATGAAAAGGCGGTTGAATACATCAAGCACGGTGCAGCCGATTACGTCCTCAAGCACCGTCTTAATCTCCTTCCGCTGGCCGTGAGCCATGTGTTGAAAGAAAAGGCCCATCGGGATGAAAAGAGCAGGCTTCACGAACACATTTTAGCTGGCAAGAGGGAGTGGGAGCTTACGTTTGACTCAGTGCCGGATGCGGTGCTGATCTTTGACGACAAATGCCGTGTCAGGCGTGCCAATCGCGCGGCGAGCAGAATTCTTGGTTTACCCTTCGCCAAACTGATTGGACAACCCTGTCATGAAGTCCTTCATGGCATGCTCCAGCCTCCACCCGATTGTCCTCATGAACGACTTTTGTGCACGGGTGCATCTCAACGAAGTGATTTTGAAGAGCCGCGACTGGGCAAGACCTTCGATGTTACGAGCACCCCCTTTCGGGATCCAGAGGGAAGCCTTCTTGGCTGTATTCACATCTTGCGGGACATTAGTGACCGCAAACGAGCCGAACAAGCCCTCCGTGAAAGCGAGGAGCAATTGCGCCTGCTTCTCAATTCAACGGCGGAAGCAATTTACGGACTGGATCGGGAGGGCAATTGCACTTTTTGCAACCCGGCATGCCTTCACCTCTTAGGCTATCGCGATACCAGTGAGTTATTGGGACGCAATATGCACACGGTTATGCATCACACTCGCGCCGATGGCACTCTTTATCCGGAGGAGGAATGCCAGATCTATACCGCCTTTCGAGAAGGTAAAGGCGCTCACGTTGTTGACGAGGTATTGTGGCGTGCCGATAGCACAAGCTTCCCCTGCGAATACTGGTCTTACCCGATAGAGAAACAGGGAAACGTGGTTGGATCGGTCGTGACGTTTCTAGACATCTCCGAAAGGAAACAAGCAGAAACCGCGCTTCGCGAATCGGAGGAAAAATACCGGGACTTCATCGAAAACGCGACGTTCGGAATCTTTCGAGCCAATGCGAAGGGGGATCTGTTAGATGTGAATCCTGCATTGGTATCGATGCTGGGCTATGCCTCGAAGGACGATTTGCTCTCCTCGAATCTAGAACGTGACGTCTACCAGAATCCAGAGGATCGCAGTTCTGTGGTCCGGACCTATCAGTTCAATGGAAGAGGGAATGGAATTGAGGTCAACTGGAAACGGAAAGATGCCAAGACAATTACGGTCCGTCTATGCGGCCGTGTGGTGCGGGACCAGGAGAATCAGGTAAGGCACTACGAAGTCATTGCAGAAGACGTCACCGAGAAGCGCAATCTGGAAGAGCAGTTTCGTCAGGCTCAAAAAATGGAAGCGATGGGCAGGCTGGCAGGAGGGATATCCCACGATTTCAATAATCTCCTCAGTGTGATTATTGGACACAGCGACTTGGCTCTGTCAGACCTTGCTTCGGATAATCCGATTAAAAAGCGAATCGCGGAAATCAAGAAGGCAGGCCACCGCGCCGCCCTATTGACCCGCCAACTGCTGGCATTCAGTCGCAAGCAAGTACTCACCCCCAAGGTAATTGACCTCAATACCGTAGTCGGCGACACGAGCAAAATGCTAGTCCGTTTGCTCGGCGAAGATATCGAGTTAATCACGAAACTTAACCCCGCTGCCCTGCACTTGATGGCGGACCCAACGCAAATCGAGCAGGTCATCATGAATCTGGCTATCAACGCCCGGGACGCTATGCCGCGAGGCGGCAAGCTGATTATCGAGACCAGGAATGCCGAACTTGATTTGCCTTACGGTCAACGCAACCGCATAGACGTGCAGCCCGGAACCTACGTTTTGCTAGCTGTGAGCGACACCGGCATCGGAATGGATAAGAAAACTCAAGCCCGAATCTTCGAGCCATTTTTTACTACCAAGGATATTGGAAAGGGCACGGGTCTTGGCCTTGCGACTGTCTATGGAATCGTCAGACAGAGCGGCGGTTACATTTGGGTGTATAGCGAAGTTGGCAAGGGGACGACCTTCAAGGTTTATTTACCACTGGTCAAAGAAGGTGTGACCGATGTTCACGCTGAAGTGGAGATGCCGCTGCCTCTCGGGTCAGGGACAATTCTCCTGGTCGAGGATGAGGAGCCTCTCAGGGAACTCAGTCATCAACTGCTCGAAAGTATGGGTTATACGGTCATCGAAGCTGGAAATGGAGCTGAAGCCCTACGAATCGCGGGACAATGTACTGATCCGATTCAGTTACTGGTGACGGATGTGGTGATGCCGGGCATGAGTGGCCGCGAACTGGCCGAGTCGCTGGTGGCTACTCATTCGCAATTGAAAGTGCTGTATATGTCGGGTCACACCGATGACGTGATTGTTCACTACTCGATCTTGAAACCCGGGGTTGCTTTCCTGCAAAAACCGTTTACCCGGGATGGTCTAGCGAAAAAGATACAAGAGGCGTTAGGAGCAGCTAGTGAGCCACCGGCCAGTAAGTAGAGTTATACCAATGAACACGGATGCAGATGTTGGCATCAAGCTCTTGGTGATCGATGACGAGTTGCAGAACTTGAGACTAATCGAATCGGCCCTGGAACAGCCGGGACTGGAGATCTTTACGTCTGCCGATCCAGAAGACGGTCTCGCCCTGTTTCAGGAAAAACGTCCGGAGATTGTTCTCCTGGATATGGTGATGCCCAAAATAGGCGGTATGGATCTGTTGGAGCAATTCGTGACGAGTAATCCGGGGACAGAAGTTATCCTAATAACAGGATATTACTCCACTGAGTCTGCGGTCGAAGCCATTCGCAAGGGAGCGGCGGATTATCTTTCCAAACCGCTGGACGTTTGCGCGCTGCGCGATCGGGTGTCAACTTTAGTCAACGAGCATCGCGCCAGAAGGTTTGCCTCACAACTCGACCAGAAACTCGTGGATACATGCCAACTGGAGGGTATTGTCGGACGTAGTCCACTCATCATGGATGTGTTTTCTACCATACGGCGAGTTGCTCCTCATTTTAGAGCTGCACTCATCATGGGAGAGACCGGAACGGGCAAGGAACTCGTCGCCCAGGCCCTGCATCGGCTCAGTCCCGTCGCAGATAAGACGTTTGCTGTCTGTAACTGTTCAGCATTAGTGGAAACGCTATTCGAGAGTGAGCTTTTCGGTCACGTCCGCGGAGCCTTTACCGGCGCCACTCAGGATAAGGTCGGGCTGTTCGAGTATGCCAATCAAGGGACAGTATTCCTCGACGAAATCGGAGATATGCCGCTTGCCGGGCAGGCCAAACTGCTCAGGGTCCTGCAGAATCAGGAGGTGCAGAGAGTGGGTTCGCCTGCACCCCGGAAATTGGACATTCGCTTCATAGCTGCTACCAATAAGGACTTGCGAGCTCTTGTCCGCGAGCAAAGATTCCGCGAAGATCTCTACTATCGCTTGTCCATGGTGGAGATAACACTGCCCGGACTGGTCGAACGCAAAGAGGACCTTTCTTTGTTGCAAACGTACTTTCTCGAAAAGTTTGCCGCACTCTACAACAAGCCGGTACATGGCATTACACGCCGTGCCCAGGCGCTTCTGAGTCGTCATGATTGGCCGGGAAACGTGCGCGAACTCGAGAACGTACTTGGAAAGGCTTGCATGATGGCGGAAGGCGCCACTATCGATGTAAGGGACCTTCCAGTCTATCTGCGGAAAGTGCCGGTCCTAGTGCCAGCCGCGGAGGACGATCTTATCTCCCTGGAGGAACTTGAGGAACGGCATGTCGTTCGAGTGCTGAAGCGCGTCGGAGGAGACAAGAGCCGCGCCGCTGAAGTACTAGGAATTTCCAGGACGACTCTTTACAAAATCTTGTCTCGGATAGAACCGGCCCGAACAGTGAACTGATTGTCAGGGCGGCTATCCTGACCGCTGATTATCCCTGAAGAGCGTTTGTTTTCCTGACCGCAATCGAGCATAGCTGCGTCCAGTTTCGCGACGTGAACTGGCCAAGGAATGCACACGGAGTTTTTCGGCGTGTCCTCTCGGTTCCGAATGCCCAAGAAAACAAAGAGACTTCCGGCACGCTAAACTTGGCACCCCAGGTGCTCCCTCCTCGGCGACACTGTCGCACACGTGTAGCCCGCTGAAGTGCAGCGTGCCCGCAGAGTTTTAAGGACCACAAATGAAATTTTCATCTTCCAAGACGCAGAGAATCCGGATTGCGGTCATCGAAAGCGACCCCTTAAGGTTGATTGGATTCCGGGCCTTGCTGGAATCGGAATCGGATTTCGAACTCATGCCAGCCGAATCTGCTGAAGTCTCGATACGCCAAAACGTGAAAATGGTGCTGCTCGCGAACCGCCATGGCAACAATTTGGCCAGCCAGATGTCCAACTTCAAAACGATGTGTCCCGATGTACCCGTGATCGTAATTGGGTCCAGCATCGACGACGAAGCGACTCTCACTGCCATCGCGTATGGAGCGAAAGGATACGTCTTTGATGGCGCTTCACCCAGCGCATTGATCCAGGCAATCCGCACGGTCAACCAAGGGCTAATCTGGGCTTCGCGTCGCGCCCTCGCGAAGTTCATTGAACGAGCCAGTGCTCACTCGAAACGCGCAATGCGTGGCGGCTTTGGGCCTCTTACCTATCGTGAAAAAGAAGTTCTCAGGATGCTGGTTGCGGGACTCTCCAATAAGGAAATCGGGGCACCGCTCAGTATCGAAGAGCGGACGGTGAAGGCACACATAGCGAAAATGATGCGCAAGGTGGGGGTACAAAACCGCGTCGCGCTCTCTGTCCATGCGGTTACGAATGCGCTAGTCAGCTGCCAACTCTCGCAACCGCAAAGCGCCGCCGGAGAAATTCACTAACCAGGACGTCGCACATGAATTGGAGACGTCCGACTCTTCGTCACGCATTTCTTTCTTTCCTCTTCCTGGTGTCGTACCTACTGCTGGCCCGGCCTGAGGTAGTCGTTATCTCTCGGTTGGGATACGTAGCCTGGTATCCAGCTGTGGGCCTGGCTATGGCGATGTTGTTGGGCGTAAGCCCCTGGTATGCCTTTCTTTTCGCCTTCACTGACGCTCTTACCGGGTTTGTAAATTACTCGCAGCCCATTAAGTCTTATAGTGAGACTGCAGGAGCTTTAGGCGTTGGTCTCTGTTATGGGCTGGCAGCCTATGTATTACGCGGCCCATTGAAGATCGACCCTGGACTGCGCCGTCGCAGCGACGTCGTGAGATATGTATTTATCAGCCTGAGCGGCGCCGCCGGGGCAACGATCATTGGCACTCTATGCCTTGTCGGCGATCGATCGATCAGCTGGAATGAATTCTACGGGTCTGGCGTGCAGTGGTTTTTGGGCGATGCAATCGCAGTGTTGGGTATCGCACCATTTTTACTGATCCACGTCTTTCCTTGGATTCGCAAGCGGCTATCATCCCAGTCAGCCAAGTTGTACGCCGAGAACGAAGAGCTGGGCAGTGCGCGGACGGAGTTCGGTCAAGTCGTAGAGACGTTGGGCCAGGCTGCCACCCTGGTGGCTGTAGTGTGGCTGATGTTCGCACACACTCCCGGGAATTTCTTCTACATGGCCTTTGTCCCCATCATCTGGATCGCTATGCGCCAAGGAGTACGCGGAGCTGTCGTGGGCGTGCTCGCGCTGAATGCGGGTGTTGTGATCGCGATGCGGTTTTTTCCGCCCACAGTCGCGCTCTTCGGCAAAGCGGGAGTATTTATGATGGTAGTGTCTGCTGTCGGTTTGCTGGTGGGATCTGGGCTCAGCGAGCGAGACCGCATGGCGCACGATTTGAACGAACAAACAACGTATCTGAAATCGTTGATCCACAGCAGTCCGTTTGGCATCGTGGTTCTGGATCGTGAGGGGCGGGCTGAAGTCGTTAACCCTGCTTTTCAGAAGCTTCTTCTGAACACTGGGCGAGACATCGACTCTACTGATCTAGTTTCTAATTTGGCTTGTGCCACGACACACGCCTCCTCGCTGGCTAACCCTTTCGACCTGGTTGGGGAAGTCCTCGAGGGCCAAAGACTTCAGAAAACCGTTCGGCAGCAACGCAATGATGGTACATTCCTCGACCTTGCGGTACAGGCAGTTCCGCTGACCATCGACAAGGTGGTGCGCGGCGCTTACATCATCTATCAGGACATCTCAGAACAAGTACGCGCCTCCGAGCTCGAACGCGGCCATTCGGAATCGTTAAGCAAGCTGGTGGCTGAACTGCAACTTCGGACCCGTGAGTTGACGCTGCTCAATGAGATGAAGGCACTCTTTGAGTGCTGTGCGAATCCGGCGGAGACTTTTGAAGTAGTGGCTGAGTCAGTTCAGAAACTTTTTCCACAAGCGTCTTCGGGAAGTCTCTATGTGTTTCAATCCTCCATCCACTTGGCAGAAGCCGTAGGCCAGTGGGGCACTCGCAGGTCCGAGACGTTTCTTACGCTCGACTCGTGTTGGTGCCTGCGTCGGGCTCAACCTCACTGGAGCGAATCGTCAGGAAGAGGCGTCAAGTGCGCTCACCTTGTAGAGGACTCAACGGGGATATCGTTGTGTGTTCCGATGATGGCCCAAGGACATACTCTCGGTTCGCTATATATTGAATTTGCCGGCACGGAGTTGGCGGCGCATTCCAACGGTTCTGAGAACTTGCGCGCATCTCTACAGTTGCTCGCAACCAGTGTTGCTGGCCAAACAGCGATGACTTTGGCCAGCCTGACCCTGCGACAAAAGCTGCAGGAGCAGTCCATTCGCGATCCGCTAACGGATCTGTTCAACCGCCGATTCATGGACGAGTCTCTCGAAACCGAGATGTTAAGGGCGACACGCAGTATACGGCCCTTATCCGTCATCTTGATTGATATTGATCACTTCAAAGGTTTTAACGACACGTTTGGTCATGAGGCGGGTGATCGGGTACTGCAGTCCGTAGCCGATCTGCTGCGAACGTTTTTTCGTGCCAGCGACATTTGTTGCCGATACGGAGGCG
Source organism: uncultured Acidobacteriaceae bacterium (assembly GCA_963708335.1). Lineage (GTDB taxonomy): Bacteria > Acidobacteriota > Terriglobia > Terriglobales > Acidobacteriaceae > Sulfotelmatobacter. The sequence goes on from OY970205.1 coordinate 3,667,217, forward strand.
AAGAGTTCGCCGTTATCTTGCCGGACTCTTCTTTGCAGAATGCGGTTGTGCGGGCCGCCGCTCTGCGAACCGAAGTGAAGCGTCTCAGCCTGAATTACAACAACCAGACTCTCGGATCGATCACAATTTCCATGGGAGTAGCTGCGTTTCCCGAGCATGGATCAAGTCCTGACGCGCTATTGAAAGCCGCAGACCGATGCCTCTACGAGTCGAAAGCGAAGGGCCGGGATGTAGTAACGGCCGCGGCTATCAGAAGCGTCTAGCCGTCCTGACATACGAGTAGAAGAAAAGCAAAAAATCAAATTTCAAAAAAGTCGACGAATCGGTCAGAAAACAGGTCAAGGCGTCCAGAATGTGGACAATAAAGACGAGCGCACCAGGCGTTTTTACAATTCTCGGTTCCGTGTAATAGTCACATTCGGCGTGGCTTAGTGCATAACTTGGCTCGCAACGCAATTGGCATTTCTCGTGCAATCTCTAAGTGGCCGAGGTTCTCGGCAGCATCGGCCTGAACCAGGGGCGCCTCCCGCACGACTGAATCCAGATTCATAGCTACTCATCCGCCGAGGTTTTGTACATTGACGTACTCCGAACGGCGACGCTATCCGCGAGTGAAGGCGAAAATCCCCGTGGAAGTTTGCTGTTCGGGCATGGCAATCATTCGAACCTCGATCGATGAGATTAGCCTCTGCGGTTGCTATATCGAAACAAGGTTCACGATGGAGGTAGGAACTAAGCTGCATTTGGCTTTCTCTTGGCGTGAAAGCAAGCTCGATGCGGATGGTGTTGTAGTAACCAAAACGCCCCAGGTTGGAAACGGCATTGAATTCATAAATCTAACGCCCCAAGAACGAATTCTGCTAAGTGGCTGGATTGAGATGGAGCGGAGTCTCCAGGAGCAACTATTTTAGTTGCGGCCAGCAATTCCGTAAGTGGCAGGAAAGACTCTGGCAGTCCGAGTGAAATGGGTGCGAGGGACGGAAGCCAATGTCGCAATGGATATCCCTTCTCGTAGCAACGATGCTTCTAGTAAACAGCGCTCCCATAGACATCTCGCAGAAATGGCATACCATGACATTCCAAGCGGACGCTCCCGGAGTCGACGAGAATCCGCTGCGCGGCTTCGTGCCTTACTCATCGACTCGTCAGACAGGAGAGACGTTCCCGCACTCGATGGAATGGTTCTACCTGCCACTGGCCGCTGTGGTGAAGGGGCCAGATACCTATGATTGGTCCGCGGTCGAGCAACAACTGACCGCGATCTCGGGGCGTGGCCACCAAGCGATCTTCCGATTCTTTTTGGACTATCCGACACGGCCGACCGGAATCCCGGAATATCTGCTGCGCGCGGGCTTGAAGACGTACCGCTATGACGACTCGGAGAATGCAAAGAGTGCGACGACGAGCGTGTCGCCGGATTACGCAGATCCGCAGCTCATCGAGTGCCTGGTGCGATTCATTCATGCCTTCGGCAGGAGGTATGACGGCGACCTTAGGATCGCATATCTCACTGCCGGTCTCTATGGATTCTGGGGCGAGTGGCACGTGCACAATCACCCGTTGAGCGGTGAGCCCGCAGGTTGGTCAATGGAGCAGAAGGATAAGGATGCGCTGCTCCGCGCATATACAGAGAGCTTCACGCGCACGCAGGTACTCGTGCGATCCCCGAACGTCACGAAAGATCGCACCTTACTGTTGCACTTCGGATTCCACGATGATTCATTTCTACAGGACACAATCGGCGAACAAACCTGGCAATACTGGCCGATGATGGGGCAAGCCGGGACAACGAGTATCTGGCAGTCGCATCCGATAGGCGGGGAGATGTATCCGCCGTTCCAATCCGGACTTTGGGATTCATGGCCAAATACCGCAGGGCAAGACGCGACTGAAGCGATTACTACGACGCATGCGACTTGGCTGCTCGACTCAAATCTCTTCACTGCGCCGCTCGCCGCCAAACAGCGAATGAATGCCCTGAATGCCGAACGAATGTTGGGCTATACACTCTTCTGCGAGCGATGGAAGATAGTTCGAAACACAGATGGCTCGGCCACACTCACCGTGCGCATGGAGAACCGCGGCGTAGCTCCAATGTATTACGCGTGGCCGGTCGAAGCGCAAGCGTTGGACCGGAGTGGGAAGATAGTCGGGCGAGGCAAGGCTGCTTGGCCGCTTCCGGAACTCCTGCCGGGCATGGCGGCACAATGGCGCGTTCCATTGAACGTAGTTCCAAATAGTGCCAAGACGCTGGTGCTGCGAATTGCGAATCCAATGCCGGGTGGGCACGCGGTGGCGTTCGCCAATGCGGAGATGGCAACCCTATCGGCAGGATGGTTGACACTGAACTGACCATGCGACGATTCTGAATTACGCGTTGGAACGGCTGCGCAATAAACTTGAGTACCGAACTGCAGCAGGTCTACGAAACGATTCTGGGAAGAAGCTAGACAAAAGAAATCTCCGTCGCAAGATGTCAGTGCTCAAGATCTTGAAATCCCTTCCCGAATATCGGCGAGGCCGGTCAGCGACCGGCTCCAGTTTATTGTTTTCGCTGCTCGCTTTGAGAAACTAACGGACAAAGGGATTCTATTTCCTTTCTGAACCCTGTTCTGATCCCCGTAAACTTGAGCCGACACCGTGCTTCCAAAACGAAGGATATAATTTCGATCATGCTCGGCGAACCCGCCCAAAGGTTTTTCGGTACAACACGGTACAATTGATGCGAGAAAAAGAGCGGCTTTGCAGGCTCCTAAGCGACGCCAAATGAAACACTTAGATTTTGACCCGCTCTTGGTTCGTGACGAGGGAATCAGGGAAAGACGTTGATACTCGCGGGTTTAATCCACTTTTTCCCTTACCGTTTCCTACCGTTTTTACCGCTGCCAGGGGATCAGAAGTGACGTAGCAAAGTTCTACGTAGGTCAAATAAGGGTAACAATGTGCAACTTGCGCAGAACGAAGGTGTGGAAAACCGGTCCAATAAAATCCCCCTCCCGGCACCATTTCATCAGCGTTCAAAGAGATGAAGTCAGCTAGCTAGACCTGGTTGCCCTTCATGCAACAGCGCTCACAGAAGAAGAGTTCTTTCCCGCAGAGCGGCGATGTCTTCGAGCCGTTGCTAGGAGGGTTTTGGAATGGTGGGAACTTTCTGGAACCCGACCGAAATGCATGAAACGTTTGGACCTACATTGATCGTGATTTATGGTCCAATCATTGTCCACGGATCTGTACTAACCCTTACTTGATAGGCTTCTCGGAGCCACCCGCGTTGCGCGTATTTTCAATCAATTACGAGTCGACCAGGTTTCGTTCACTGCGATAACACGGGCTTCTATCCCGCGCAGGACGCTAGCAGTTCAATACAGTACGTGAACGATTCCTCCGCTCGCGGAGATTGGCTCCGCGGACTCGCTTTTTCGGAGCTAATTCACGAGATCCCGAACTGGAAACATTGTCCCTGGCGCGTTTACGCCGGTGCTTGCTAAGCACTCGAAGTCGGGTGAGTCTCGCCTAGCTGGGCGAACCAAACGAGTCGTTCCTACGCCTGCATCGTTCAGGGAAAAACTTGTCCTGAACTTGAGGAGCAGAGAGGCTGTGATCCAAAGCACAGCGACTTGGGCAGAGGCTTCCTTGCCTACTACCTTGTTGAGACTATAACGACTTCCGAACTGATGCCCCAGCTTGTCAAAGTAGCTCGGTTAACGAGACTCCAGTCGTTGGACGACGCATAGTCGCACAATTCGACAGGATGGCACCCGCCCACGATACCCGGACTGAGCCGCCACAGGCGTTGCCAGCCCCAGCAGACCGCACGGGAGAGGGGAGACGCACCGAAGGTCATGCTTACCAGACAAAGCTTGCCTCCGTGCACGAGCACGCGGTGAGCCTCGGACAAAAGTCGATGTACGAAGTCGGGAGCCAGAAGGTCGAACACGTAGGTCGAAACGAAACGGTCAAAGCTGTGATCAGGCTGAGTTATGCAGGGAGTGCCGTCGCTTTGATCGACACGGGCGCGTTCTGACCAGGGTTTCAAACGCTCCCGCGCGAGCGAGACCATTGTGCCGCTGATGTCCAGCCCAACGTAGCGAGCATGTGCTGGCAAGTGATCCTGCAACAGGCGAGCGGCTAACGCGCCCGTCCCACACCCGAACTCGAATACCGAGTGCGCTGAGTCGAACGCGGCATGCGTAATCAGTTCATTGACAGCGGGATTTTCGTAGAAACCTTGCCAGTCTTGCGCTGAGCCGAGGCGGTCATAGAAACGCTTCGCCTGTCCGGGCGAGAGGTAACGATCCGTTGGCTCGCGCACGCTCACACTCGAATCTTAGCAGCGTCGCCCTTCGGGAAGCTCTCGGTCGCTAGACGCTCGGCTTAGCAAAATGATTGTAGAGCCAAGCGAGGACAGTGCCAGCGATGAGGCCGTCTACGGCTCCGTAAAGAGTCCCGACGATGACTTCTGCGATGCTGCGAGTAGCATGGTAGCCGAAGTAGACCGACGACATTGTTTGGAGGAATTGCTGACCATAGCCGCTCCAGATCAAGTTCGCCAGACCCATGCCCAGCATCGCCAATCCCCACAGGATTCCCGACGCTAAAGCCAAACCCTTTATGCTGAATTTCATGGCTTGCCCCTTTCCTTCCTTCCTTCATTCATTCTAGGGAACCTCTGAGCAACCATGATCATTAGGCGGCCTGGAATTCCAGACCTGCGCGGGTCACGAATTTCCCAGTATGGCTTGCGACCTTACGGGAACTCGCTTTTCACGCGGGGTTCAGAGACACTACGCCCTCGCCACTGCCAGCCGTCTGCGGTGCAGATACAGGTTCACCAACGCGAAGCTGGCGCACAGCCGATGATGATTCTTCTGAATCCCTCGGTATCTCACCTTTTCGAAACCGAAGATGCGCTTGAGAATCCGGAACGGATGTTCCACCTTCGCTCGCACTCTGGCCTTCACCCGGTTCTTGGCCTTCTGTAACTCGTCCACAAAGTTCTTGTACTGCACTCTCCGGCTGGTCATATCTTGCGCTCGCGGAGCCGCCTGCCGGATGGCTTCTCCCTGTCCCTGATATCCACCATCGCCCCACACCTTGCGCTCCTCGCCGTGTAGCAGATCCGGCAGCATGTGCTTGTCCGCCACCGAAGCCGCCGACGTGCACACCGAATGCACATGGCCTTGCTTGGAGTCCACCCCGATGTGTGCTTTCAGCCCGAAGTACCACTGCTTTCCCTTCCGCGTCTGATGCATCTCCGGGTCGCGCTCCCCACTCCGGTTCTTGGTCGACGAGGGCGCATGAATAATGGTCGCATCCACAATCGTCCCCGTGGTGATGCGGATGCCCCGGCTCTCCAAATATCGGTTCACCGCGTTCAGCATCGCGCCGCCCAGCTCGTGTTTCTCCAGCAGGTGACGGAACCCGAGGATGGTGCTCTCGTCCGGCACTGGTGCCCGCCCCAGATCGATTCCTACAAAGTGCCGCAGCACCGGCGATTCATACAGCGCATCCTCCGCCCCCGGATCGCTCAGGTTGAACCACTGCTGCAAAAAATACACCCGCAACATGATGCTCAAGCCTACCGGAGGCCGACCGTTCTCTCCCTTAGGATAGTGTGGTTCCACCAACCCCTGTAACTCGGCCCACGGCACCACCTGCTCCATCTCCTCGAGAAACCGCTCCCGCTTCGTTTTCCGTCCGTACTTCTCGAACCCCGTCTGCGCCGCCAGAGTTTGTTGTCGCACTCGCCTTTTCACCTCGACTTACACCGTATACGCTCAGCCTGTGGATCGGAGAGTTCTTCAGAGGTTCCCTAGGGCTCGGCAAGAAAGATTTCAGTTCCGCCATGTATATGGCAGGCCTATCATTAAGCAGAGTCCATCAATACAAGGGCTTTGGCTGGTATGATGCACAAACCCATTGGGAAAAGATCTACACAGAGAAAGCTCCGAATGCAGTCAGCTGGTACCGTCCGCACCTTGAGACTTCGCTCCATCTGATAGAACAAACCAATGCTGGGGCCTCTGCTTCGATCATTGACGTTGGCGGCGGTGAATCCACGCTGGTCGATGACCTTCTCGCCCGTGGATACGAGAACATCACCGTCCTCGATATTTTCCAAACTGCCATCGACGCGAACAGGAAACGACTAGGAACGGCTTCTGAGTGTGTCCATTGGCTCGTCGCCGATATCACTAGGGATGAACTGGAGCCGTCTGCTTACGATGTGTGGCATGACCGTGCTGTCTTTCATTTCCTTACCTCGCCGAGCGACCGTGTCGCTTACGTCCGCCAAGTCGCGCGCGCTGTGAAGCATGGAGGCAGCGTGATCGTCAGCACTTTCGGACCGGAGGGACCAACCAAGTGCAGCGGCCTGGAAGTTGTTCGGTACGATGCGGAGTCGTTACACCAACAGTTCGGCGTGCGTTTTCGCCTGTTGGATAGCCGCGAAGAAATGCACCACACACCGTTTGGCGCGGTCCAGCAGTTTCTTTACTGCCTATGCAGAATCGAATGAACCCCTGAATTCCAGGCTTCGTGGAAGGTGCGCGGCCGTTTCGCGGCCACGACGACGACCACCACAAACGCTGGATGCACTTTCCACGCAATCAGAGGAGCCTCCGAGGTCTTTCAGCGTTACTTAGCTGAGCTGTCCGGCGGGCTCATAGGATCACCCGTTTGGTGCTGGGTAATCTGAAATCGAAGAAATTCGTGGACAGCCTCCACGGCCCGCGCATTGGTCGTGTGAATTCGGACCCTGCCTCCCGAGTCCATCGTCTCAAAGTCATAGTGAATTTGATCGCGCAGTTCCGTCATCGTTGGCACGCCCGGTGGCGTCTGGTCATGAATGAACATTGGAATGTCGAAGTTGCCAGCTGAAAACATCGTCGCGATGTGCGAGAGATGTTGGCGGATCTGATCTCGGGTACCGCTGTCCTTCGGGTCATTCGTCTCTATTTCGATCGCGCCGCCGTCCGCAAGCAATCGGAAATGGTGAGTTGTCGTCTGCTGTGAGAACCCCATGCCCTTCTCGCCTCGTTTCATCATTTCGCAATGGGGCTTGCCAGAGCCTTCCTCGGACGTCTTTTTCTGGGCTTGAACTCCCGACGTAAGCGCGAGTAGAACCAAAATGATAATGAGTTTCATGGACGTGATTCCTTTCTGATTTTCTTGGTGAAAGGGCGACGTAGACCCTTTCCCCTGTCCCCTTGTGGCAGATCCTCCAGCAGTCGCGCTAGTTGCCCCCGCCGCGTGCGGGCCAACTTGAAGTCCCAATGCTCTAGCATTGCCTCCAGGCGATTTCGCATTTCCATAAGGTTTTCGATCTGTTGCTTCACCTGATCTAACTTTGACTCTGCCATTGCCCGAACTCGCCGGCACGGAACTTCTCCTCGGTCGCGCATCTCTAGGATTGTGGTTAGCTCCGGCAAGGAGAACCCAACGCTCAAAGCGCAGCGAATCAAGCGAACCCGGTCAAGTGAATGCGGAGGATAATCTCGATATCCTCCATTAGTTCTTGGTGGCTTCGGAAGGAGTCCTAATCTCTCATAGTGCCTCAAGGTGTCAGTGCTAACGCCCGTGAGAGACGCGAGTTCACTGGATTGCACAGAGCTCTCCTTCGGAAGCGAGCTTACACCCTGGAACTAGTTCCAGGGTCAAGCGTTATTTCTCTCTCGCACAGTAGTGGCGAGGTGTGCCGTGCCATAATGCGGGCAGATGGCTTCGGTACACCAAGTTCCATCAGACGCTACCCTGAGGCGGATTCAGCAGATCCAAACCATTACGATTGCTTGGATGGGCGTCGAGGCATTTGTCTCCCTTTGGACGGCCTGGGTGGCACACAGCCCCGCGCTGCTCGCATTCGGCGGGGACAGCGCAATCGAACTCCTCTCGGCTATGGTCGTGGTATGGTGCTTTCGGGAGCTATCCCAATCAGAACATGTGGAGCGACAGGCCGCCCGAATCGCCGGAGCGCTGCTTTTCGCGGTTGCGGCGTGCGTCGCAGCAGTCTCGGCGATATCACTCCTCGGATATCAACAGCCTCAGCCCACCTACTGGGGACTGGCAATTCTGGCGGGCGCGGCCCTGATTATGCCGTGGCTCGCTCAACAGAAGCGCCGGTTGTCAGTGATCACCAATAGCGCGGCCCTCAGGGCCGATGCTGCCGAATCCGCACTGTGCGCGTATCTTTCTTGGATTGCCCTGGCAGGCATCGGAGTAAACACTATCTGGCACATTGCATGGGCCGACTCCGCCGCAGCGCTGGTCATAATTCCTATCATCGTGCGCGAGGGTATCCAGTCGATGCGCGGACGAGCGTGTGACTGTTGCTGAGTGCACTAGGCCCGAGGTCTAGCCAGCGTTAGGCGAATTTGAGAATGCGCAGAACCCGACGTTGCCAATATTCACAGTTGTTCCCTTGCCGGTTGTTCAGCCAGCGTGCCATGCTGCGACGCACGTCGCTTCATTAAGAAGAAGAAGACCGGGACCAGAATCAGGACATGGATAGTCGATGTAATCATCCCGCCTACGATAGGGGCGGCGATCGGTTTCATAACATCCGACCCGATTCCCGACTCCCACAAAATCGGCGCAAGACTCAGAATTACGGCGGTGACGGTCATCAATTTCGGACGCAATCGCTGAACTGCACCATCGATCGTGGCCTGCTCAACATCATCGTCAGTCAACGGTGTACCGATGGCGAGCCGATGATGAAGGGCTTCGTGCAGGTAGACCACCATCACCACACCCGTTTCAACGGCGATGCCAAACAGCGCGATGTATCCTACCCACACCGCAACGCTGAAGTTGTAGCCCAGTACCCATTGCAGGATGAGCCCACCGGACATGGCGTAAAGAGTCGGAAATATAAGCACCGCTGCTTCCGCGGCGGACTTGAACACCATGTAGAGCAACAGAAAAATGACAAAGAACACGATCGGCAGAATAATCTTCAGCCGCTCTTTGGCGTGCAGTTCGAACTCATATTCGCCCGCCCAGCGATAGGTGTAACCTGCCGGCAGTTCCAGTCTGTTGCGAAGCAGCTTGTCTGCTTGATCCACAAAGCCGCCGTAGTCTTTCGTTTTCAAATCGAGATACACATAGCCGGTGAGCGCTCCATCTTCATCTCGAATCATCGCCGGCCCGCGGGAGAATGAAAGTCGAGCTATCTCGTCGATTGGGATTTGTGCACCCGACGGAGTGCCCACCAAGGCGTGGCCCAAATCTTCAGGATCGCCACGAAAATCTCGCTCGTAGCGGACATTGATTGGAAAGCGCTGGCGACCTTCGACATTCTGAGCAACATTCGAGCCGCCGATGGCAGAGGTAATGACGCGCTGAACGTCTCCGACTGTAAGTCCATAACGCGCAGCTTCAGATCGATTGACTTCTACGTTCAAATAAAACCCTTGCGACACTCGCTCTGCGAATACCGAACTGGTCACTGGCATGGTATTGAGAATCTGCTGCATTCGTGCGCCGATATCCTGAATGTGAGCCAAGTCCGGCCCTTGGATCTTCAGGCCGACTGGAGTCTTGATGCCCGTGAGTTCCATGTCGAGCCGGTTTCGCACTGGCATCGTCCAGGTGTTGGTCAGACCGGGAAACTGGAGCTTGGCATCCATTTCCGCGATCAGCTTTTCATAGGTCATGCCCGGCCGCCACTTCTCCTGGGGTTTCAACATAACGGTTGTGTCATACATATCGAGCGGCGCGTTGTCGGTGGCGCTGTCGGAACGGCCCACCGTGCCGAACACGCTTTCCACTTCGGGAAAGGAACGGATCATACGGTCCTGCTCCTGCATCAGCGAGGTTGCCTGCTGAATCGAAATGCCCGGCAAGGCGGTGGGCATGTAGAGAGCTGATCCTTCGTACAAAGCGGGCATGAATTGGCTGCCGAGTTTGAAGTACAACGGAATGGTCACGGCCAGAAAGATCAGGTTGATCGCGATCAGCAATTTCCAGTGCTGCAGACACCAGCGCAAGACGGGCAGATAGATGGCTTGAGTGACCCGCGCTGCGGGGTTCTGGGATTCAGGACGCAACCGGCCTCGAATGAATAACGGCATCAGCACGGGGACTAAGGTGATCGAAAGCAGCGAGGAAAAGGCCAACGCCGATGTCTTGGTCCAGGCTAGTGGCCGGAACATTCGGCCTTCCTGCGCCTCCAACAAGAACACGGGAAGGAACGACACCAGAATGATAATCAGCGAGTAGAACAAGGCAGGGCCGACCTGCTTCGCCGATCGCACCAAAATAGCTCTACGATCTTGAGAACTGAGCTTCTCCGTATGCTCGCCGGCAGCAAGGCCGCTACGTTCCGCCAGATGCTTGTAGCCGTTCTCGACCATTACAATCGCGGCATCGATCAACACCCCAATGGCCAATGCCAGTCCGCCCAACGACATCACGTTGGAGCTGACGTTCAGAAAGTACATGGGGATGAAGGCCGCGAGCACAGCGATTGGCAGCGTGATGATGGGCACCAACGCTGAACGCAGATGGAACAGGAATGCAATGCATACGAAGCTGACGATGATAGCTTCCAGAATCAGATCCCGCTTCAGGGTCTTGATGGATTCATTGATTAGCCACGAGCGATCGTAGCCGGTCACAATTTCCACTCCTTGAGGAAGTGACGGCGCAATCTCTCGCAGCTTGGCTTTCACACCACTGATCACGTCAAGCGCGTTCATACCGAACCGCATGACCACAATGCCGCCAACGGCCTCCCCTTCGCCCTGCCAATCGGCAGCTCCGCGGCGTACCTCCGGCCCGAAATCCACGCTGCCCAGATCGCGCAGCAGCACAGGCGTTCCATTTTTCGTCGCGACCGGAACGTTTTCCAAGTCGGCCACCGAGCGCAGGTAGCCAAGACCTCTCACCATGTACTCGGCGCCACTCATTTCCAGGACGTTGCCACCCACTTCATTCGTGCTGTCGCGCACGCGGTCAATCACCATAGAGACGGGAATGCCATACGAGAACAGCTTGTTGGGATCGAGCTTGACCTGGTATTGCCGGACGTAGCCGCCGATAGTTGCAACCTCGGCCACTCCGGGGACGGTTTCAAGCTGGTAGCGGAGATACCAGTCCTGTAGGGCCCTCAGCTCCGCCAGGCTCTTGGTGTGAGTCCGATCGATGACGGCGTACTCATACACCCAGCCGGCCCCGGTCGCATCGGGCCCGATGGCCGGATGAACGTCCGCCGGCAACCTGCCGCCAATCTGCTGCAGGTACTCAGTCACCCGCGAACGCGCCCAGTAAAGATCCGTCCCATCTTCAAATACGGCGAAAACATACGAGTCCCCAAACATGGTTTGGGCGCGCACCGACTTCACGTGTGGCGCCGCCAGCAAAGTGGTCACAATTGGATAAGTGACCTGGTCCTCGATCACGTTCGGTGGTTCGCCCGGCCATTCGGTGTGGACGACCACCTGCACATCGCTGATGTCGGGAAGTGCGTCGAGTGGGATGTGACGCAGGCTCCAAACCCCCGCTATGGTAAGCAGCACGGCCCCAGTAAAGACCAGAAACCGGTTTTGTTCGCACCATTCAATGATTCGGGAGATCATCACATGCCTCCCGTAGCGCTCACGCTGAGCTGTTTGCTGGCAATGGTCTGACCGGCGTGTTTCACTACTAACGTGACCTGCCAGGTCCCGCTTGTTTCGAGATCGAGCGAGGCTTCGTAAACGCCATCACCTTTTTCGCGGAGCTTCGCCTCGCTTCGCACAGCGGCCATGCCCATGGCCGGCATGGCTCCTATGAAGAAGGTCGCGGTGACTTCGGCCCCAGCGACTGGTTTTCCGTCGGGGCCCATGAACTTGACTCGGACTAAGTTCGATCCTTTGTGCGGAGGGGATGGATCTGTGCTGAAATCGATGGCAACTCGCCTGACCACCGTTACCAGCGCCGTCGCAGCGCAGTCGGAATAGCTTGCGGACTCCGCATCCACCGTATTGCGATCATTAAAAATGTATGTTCCCGGGCGGATCAATCGGCTGCCCTTCATCAACGATGCGAGAAAATCGCCTAGCGCGATAGCAACTGCTAACGCGATCAAGCCTATTGCTAGGCTCGTACGACCCACGCGGAACAGATCGCGAAGGCGCTGCCAAAAAGCCTGAGCACGCTGATTGAAAAACTCGTGGACGGCATCGCGCAGCACGACAGCCTCATCTGGCAGTCCGGCACGACGATCGAGATCGACCAGAAGCGCGAGCGGCGCGTCCCGAGGCATGTCCTTGGCCCAGCCGACAATGAACTCCTCAGCTTTTGGATCAAGATCTCTGTTGCGAAATGGAGAAGGGTCAATAGAGTTGAACAACTGCTTTAGTTCCGCGACGTGTACTTCGATGACCGCGCACTTAGGCGGAAGCGGGTCGCCCGCTGAGTGCCTGCTGCCGTCGTGCTCGAATCCTTCAATCATCGTAGGACTTTGTGGACATTCAACAGCATACGCCTCTGCGTTCCCATGTAGCGACGCTTTCCACACAAGACTTCTGGCCCTAACTCGCAGGTTTTCACGCCGAGACTCCCGGGAGTATATTGTGTTTGGCATTCACCTAAACAGGTCTCCTGTTTGTGTTCTTTGCCGCTCGTTCCTTCCAACAAACTGTATTCACCGGGCCGTCCTCAGAGTGAAAGGGCAGACGTTTCGATGTTCTGACATTTAGGGGATACCCACTTGATGATGACACGACGCAGCAGCCAGCTAAGGTTTTCTAACGGAAACGTCGAGAACAGGGTTGCAGCTTAAAACCTAACTGAGACGAGTGTTCACAGAAGTCTAGAAATTTGAGGTGACGTTATGAATGCTAGCAAGAACCTGCAGAATATGAAGACGCTAGATGATTCCTGGAACGCGCAAGACCTTGCGACGTTCCGCCGTTATCACACCAAAGACTGCATTGTGCGCTGGCCGAATCAGCCGCCAACGCACGGCGTTGATGCGCACGAGCAGGAGGCAATTGCATTTTTCAAGATGTTTCCCGACCAGCACCTCATCAACAATCCTTACAAGATCATGCTGGCGCAGGGTGAATGGAAATGCACGGTCGCTGATTTCACCGGCACCATGAAAGGTCCGATGACGATGCCTGATGGAACCGTGATTCAGCCCACGGGCAAGAGCTTTCACATTGATTTCTGTACCGTGGCGCGCTGGAACGAACATGACCAGATAGTGGAAGAGAATCTTTTTTACGATCTCATGGGCATGCTGAAACAAATAGGCGCGATGCCGGGCCAAGCGCAAAAGGCGGCGTAACGAAGAGCGATTCCAAAATGGGCGGGCGGATACCAGCGTTGTTCATTGGGCACGGGAATCCGATGAATGCGCTGCTGGCAAACCCCTATACGCAGAGGTGGGCGGGCATCGGTGCGACCCTGTCGAGGCCGAAGGCGATACTCTCGGTGTCCGCGCACTGGTACATCGAAGATGCGGCCGTCACCGTGAGCACTGCTCCGAGGACGATCCACGACTTTGGCGGCTTTCCGCGCGAGCTCTATCAATTGCAGTACCCCGCGCCAGGTGATCCCGACCTTGCTGCGCGCGTCCAGAAATTGCTTGCACCTACGCCGGTGCGACGCGACGATCGTTGGGGTCTTGACCACGGCACCTGGTCGGTTCTGCTCCACGTCTATCCCCAAGCCGATATTCCAGTGGTTCAGCTCAGCATTGATGAGACGCAACCGCCGTCATTCCATTATGAAATTGGCAAGCGTCTGGCGCCTTTGCGGGAAGAAGGTATTCTCATTTTCGGAAGTGGCAACCTCGTGCACAATTTGCATGCCTATGCTTGGGGAAGGCACGCACCGGAGCCGTACGATTGGGCGATCTCGTTTGAAACACGAGTGCGCCAGCTGCTCCTCGCGGGAGAGTACAAGCCGCTCGTGAATTACGAGCACCAGCTCGGCAGCGAAGCGGAATTGGCGGTGCCTACGCCAGATCATTATCTGCCTCTGCTCTACGTTGCCGGCACTCGTACGTCATCTGATCCGGTCACGTTTCCCGTTGAGGGCGTAGATGGCGGGTCAGTCTCGATGCTTGCGGTGAAAGTGGGCTAAGAGAGTGCCGGCGCGCAGCTGGTGAAAATCAGGGCTCGTTAGGCCCACTTGCTCCCGGATGAAGCGAAACCCCTAGTCATGGCCTATCAGCTTTGGCTCTCCTCTATCACACGAACAACCCCACTCCCTAGCAGCGCAATCAAAATCCGCAGCGAAACTCTCCTCCAGCCGCCGTTTGGTAATCTGCTTCGGATTTCGTGCGGATGAACAAGCTCCAGCAGTTCCAAGGTGAAGCTCTCGTCAACCGCAAACTCCTCAAGCCCACGGTCGGTGATGACTAACTGCGGTCCCTTTGGATCGGGACGCACTCGTGCGTTTATGGCCCATACCCCATTGACCCGCAGGGCTACTTTTCTTGCCATCAGCATGCTCTGTAACTTACGTTCCTGGTTTGCCAGTCAGGTAGGGCCGCCTTTAACTCTACCGACCCGCCAGTCGGTAGAGTCAAAGAACAAAGCGGCACAGCTGTTACTTGCCGTCGAGGAGGAGATCGATGAGAGTTGCGATTTATGCGAGAGTGAGCACGCTCATTGGACAGAGTCCAGAGATGCAGTTGGCCGAATTGCGAGAGTACGCTTCCCGGCGCGGATGGGAAGTGTTCGCGGAGTACGTTGATAACGGGGTATCGGGAGCCAAAGAGTCTCGGCCCGAATTGAATCGACTCATGGCCGATGCTCACAGGCGGCACTTCGACGTCGTGCTGTGCTGGAAGGTTGACCGCTTCGGGCGCTCCCTCAAGCACCTCGTCAACGCCCTCGCAGACCTTGACAGCTACGGTATTGCTTTCGTCAGCCTGCGGGACAACCTGGATCTATCCACCCCGTCGGGACGGCTGATGTTTCAGATCATCGGGGCAATGGCAGAGTTCGAACGCTCCCTCATTCAAGAGCGTGTTCGTGCTGGGCTGCGGAATGCGAAGCTCAGGGGAAAGACGTTGGGAAGGCCGCGCCGGATAGTCAACGGCGACGAGATGGCCCGCCTGCGAGAGCAGGGTGCGAGCTTTCGGGAGATTGCAGAGGCAGTCGGTGCGTCTCCCGGCACGGTCCGTACCAGGCTAATGCAGGGCGATTAAAAAACCCCACCAGCGCGAGCCTCATTCTGACGTTGAAAATCCAGACCTTCAGGTGTCCTCCGCAGCGGTTAACAAACTGATATTTTCCGTACGCTACATTTGCTTTGAATGACTGGTCGGCTAACTTCCGTGTTGCTCGTCATCCGACAACAATCGCGCGAACCTGCTGTCGGGAGTTGGAGGGTGCTAGCTTCGCCCTTAGTTTTTCACCAAATGTTTCATCGAATGCGGATCGCTTCTGGATGGCCGACATGGTCGGCATTCATTCTGGCCTGGGGCTAATGCAGTCGTCAGTCCGTCCGCTCCAGCGAGATCAAGGGTGTCTTAAGGCGGCGGCTAACAAATTGCATACCTTGGAGAACTGTATTCACCGCAATCGGGAGCTCCGTTGCATCGGACTTTAGCAGATAACCGAGCGCTCCCATGCGGAGAGCTTCTCGCACGACTTCACGAGAGGAATCCTGACTGAGGAATATTATTTTGGAATTTGGGCAAAGTTTGCGGATCCGTCGACCGGCTTCCATTCCATTCAGTTTGGGGAGCGCCAGGTCCATCAAAATCAAATCCGGCTGGAGTTCTTCGGCTTGTCGGACCGCTTGCAATCCATCTGACACCTCACCGATCACGCGACACTGAGTTTTTTCTTGCAGCGTAAACCGCAGGAACTGGCGGAACTCTTCGTAGTCTTCAACTATGAGTGCGGTAAATGTTGCCGTTGTCAACTCTTTCGCTACTTCCTGCTCGATGGCGAGCCGCTGTCGTTCGCTAATTTGAAGGATGTCGAAATGGCTACTGACAAACTGCTTGCCTTGGAGAACGGTTTCAACCGCAAGGGGAAGCTCCGTCGCATCGGATTTTAACAAGTAGCCGTGCCCTCCCAGTCGCAGAGCTGCTAGTGCGATCTCCGGAGCGGAATTTTGACTGACGAATAGTATCTTGGAATTGGGCGAAAGCTTTCGGATTCGGCGAGCGGCTTCCATCCCATTCAGCGTAGGCAGCCCAATGTCAAGAAGAATCAAATCCGGCTGGAGTTTTGCCGCTTGGCCAACCGCGTCCAAGCCGTCTGACGCTTCCCCGATGACCCGACACTGAGTCCTCTCCTGTAGCATCGAAATTATGAAATGCCGGAATTCTTCGAGATCATCAACTACAAGAGTCGTGAATCTGGGCATTTTTGTTACCTAGTCCCTCCCACAATTGCCCAAGGAGTCCAGCAATGTCTTTTTAATCGCGCCGTCGCAAAAGCTTTACATGGCGCCCGGTGTTACTCCCTTTGGCAACTTTTGTCAACTGTCACAATTGACAGGTAATCTCTCGAAGTGCTGTGAGCGTACTATGCTTGCTTAAACACCGTGACGCGGAATTCTGAATGTCGTCAAGAGTGGTGTCATGCCTCGGAGGAGCCTCCCGGTAGCTAAGACGAGGAAGATCACGTAGGGAGAAGCTGTCGCAAACTCCCAGTAAGAGGTACTGCTGATGGCGAGACTCAGTCGAAGTCTTCTCTATCTCTTCATCGGTTTGATTGCGGCCCCTGTCTTTGATTCTGTTGGGGCACGTGCGCAGGTGGCCGGTGGAAGCATTCTTGGAACAGTAACTGATCCGAGCGGAGCAGTCGTCGCGAACGCGGAGGTCACCATAACCGACCGCGCCACTCGCGTTGCGCGTTCAGTCACCAGCAACTCGGTGGGATTCTACACCGCGCCGAATCTGGCCGCTGGGAAATACGACGCAACCGTCTCTGCTGCCGGATTTTCAGTGGGAACTGTTTCTGACATTACCATCACGGCAGGTGCTGTGCAGACTGTAGACGTGGTATTGCACGTCGGCAGTTCCCGTTCCACGGCGGAAGTCTCTGCTATTTCATCGGGGATAGATCTCGTCACTTCCGGTCTCAGGGGCGAGATAGACGGGAAGACCGTACGGGAACTCCCTTTGAATGGGCGGGATTGGGCGCAGCTCGCAACACTGCAGCCAGGCATCGCCCTAGTCCGCAATCAGCCGGCCATCGGAGGTGTCGGTTCCGCAGACGTGGTTCGAGGCGGACGCGGATTCGGCGATCAGCTCAGTGTTTCAGGGACGCGGCCAACACAAAACAATTACCGGTTGGATGGCATCAGCTTCAACGACTATACGAACGGTGCGCCGGGCGGGGTGCTTGGCATTCTTCCCGGCGTGGACGCGATTCAGGAGTTTTCCCTGCTAACCACCAACTATTCCGCTGAGTACGGAAAGACTTCCGGCGGAGTCATCAACGCGATTACCAGGGCAGGCGCGAATCAGCTTCATGGAGATCTGTTTGAATTCCTGCGCAATAGCGCCATGGACGCGCGAAATTTCTTCGACCCCACCAACATCCCTCCCTTTCGCCGGAACCAGTTCGGGGGTGCAGTTGGTGGGCCTGTCGTGAAGGACAAGACATTCTTCTTCTTCAACTATGAGGGGGTGCGGCAATCCCTCAGCAGCGGTCAAGTAAATTTTGTGCCGTCCGATAGTGCGCGTAATGGGATCTTGGCAGAAGGCAACGTAACCGTCGATCCCGCGATCTTGCCTTACCTTCGGTTCTGGCACCGCGCCAATGGCCCGGCCGTCGGCAACGGAGACGTAGCAGAGTATCGCGTAGTGACGAAACAAACCGGCAGCATCAATTTCTACACGGGGAAAGTGGATCACCAGTTCTCATCGAAGGACAGCCTTGACGCCAGCTTCTTTTACGACAAGTCACAGCTTTTCAATCCCGATTCTTTGAACAACGAGGTGTTTTTCAATAGCAATTCGCGTTCATTCGTGAGCCTTGAGGAGATCCACATTTCCAGCTCGTCCTTCATAAACTCCGCCCGGTTCGGTTTTAGCCGGAATTTTGCAAACATTCTGAATGAACCCGGAGCAAATCCCGAAGTTACCGATACTTCTTTGGGATCGATTCCCGGGAAGGCGGCACCGTTTATCGTCGTATCCGGACTTACCACGTTCTTCGGTGGCGTGGATGGGTTTCCAAGCTCTATTTTTGGGTGGAATTCATTCCAGGGATACGATGATGCCTTTCTGACCCGGGGCACACACTCGATTAAATTCGGGTTTGCTGTGGAACGCATGCAGTCGAACAACTTGATTCACTTCTTCGACAACGGCAGATTTGTTTTTTCCTCCCTCACAGCTTTCCTTACAAACCAACCTGTCGTGTTTCAAGCGACTATCCCCTCCTCGGCCACTTCACGCGGGATCCGCGAGACTTTATTCGGAGGGTACATACAGGACGATTGGCGAATCCGTCCCAACCTGACTCTCAACCTTGGACTTCGTTATGAAATGACAACCATCCCGTATGAAGTGAACGGCAAACAGGCCTCGCTGAAAAGCATGACGGATTCGACCATTACGGTTGGTGCACCCTACTTTAGCAACAACCCGACAACGGCCAACTTTGAGCCAAGGATTGGCTTCGCATGGGATCCCTTCCGAGATCACAAGACTTCCGTTCGCGCAGGATTTGGTATGTTTGACGTGCTTCCTTTGCCGTACGAGTTTCTTATCATCTCTTTGGCATCAGCTCCGGTTGCACAAAATCTCTCCATCGCAAACGTGGCGCCGGGCGACTTTCCTACGAATGCCTACGATAAGGCCATCATGAATTGTCAGTTGCCCAGCCTTTCCTGTTATCGCACCGCTTTCATTGACCCAAACCCACATCGCAGCTACGTGATGCAATGGAATCTCAACGTTCAGCGAGAGATCGCGACTCAGACTTCACTGACGGTAGGTTACGTCGGTTCTCGCGGCGTGCGGCCTCCGTTTCGGACCGATGATGCCGACATAGTGCTACCGACGCTGACCAAATCTGGCTATCTCTGGCCTAGCAATTCCAAGCAGGGCGCGGGAATAGGCACCAGAGTAAATCCACACGTTGGCAGAATTGATCAATTGATTTTCGGAGCGGATTCTTACTATGACGGTCTCCATGTTGGCGTCGAACGGAAATTCAATCATGGTGTGCAATTTCAGAGCTCTTTCACCTGGGCAAAGAGCATTGATACGGGTTCTTCGACGATCGCTGGCGATCAATTCTCCAATTCCCCTTCCAGTTTGCCCTTTTATTTCGATGCGAAACTCAGAAGAGGCCAGTCCGACTTCAATCTGGGAAAAAACTTGGTGGTCAGCGGCACTTGGCTAATTCCCGGCATCAAGTCGCCGTCCCGTTTTACAGGTTGGGCGACCAACGGTTGGCAAATAGGTGGTGTGCTTGAGGCAAGTTCCGGGGCTCCGTTCACGGTTCTTATCGGCGGCGACCCGCTCGGCCTCGACAATACCGACCCTTTCGACTACCCGGATCACATCACGGGCCGGGGATGTGGCTCCGGCGTTAATCCCGGCAATCCGAACAATTACATCCGGCTGCAGTGCTTTAGGATGCCCCCGTCTCAGGGAACCACTACCAGTGGTGCTCAGATTTATACCTTACTTGGAAACAGCGGGCGGAATCCTTTGACAGGTCCGGGTCTGGTCAACGTGGATTTCTCCGTGTTCAAGAACACTGCGATCCACAAAATTTCCGAGACCGCAAACCTACAGTTCCGTGCCGAGATGTTCAACATTTTTAATCACGCGAATTTTGCACCGCCCCTCGACAACAACGTCCTGTTCAATCCAGACAGTTCGCCAGTCGGGAACGCGGGGGTTATCGACGCAACCCAAACCTCATCTCGACAGATTCAGTTTGGACTTAAACTCATCTTCTAGCTTTCGAAAAAGGAGATGGATGTCTCGTCGCTGCTCAATTGGAAGATGGGAGCGCACCATCGCATCATGTGCGAAGCACCTGTGCTTGAAGGCTATCGCCCGGAGAGCTGTTCTTCTGGCCTTCATAATTATTCCCGGTTCGTTCGTATCCTTCGCGCAGGACTCATCGCATCCCAAGAATGTGCTGATATTGGACAGCTTTGCTGATCACCCTTTTCTCGATGTAGATTCGTTAAAATCTGCAATGGAAATTCGGGTCCAATATCCGGTAAACATTTATCTTGAGCGCTTCGAGAGCCCGCGATTCGACGATGAGAGTTACGAGAAAGAGGCAGTCGAACGCATACGAGGGACCTACGGTCGTCGGAAGCTAGACCTCGTAATGCCGCGAGGCACGCCAACACTCCAATTGGCTGCTAAACATCACGACGAGTTGTTTCCCGGTGTGCCGATTGTATTCTGGGATGTCGCGGCGCTTCGTATCCAGGACCAGAAGATGTGGCCGGGCGTAACCGGTGTGACTGACAATGCTCATGTGGGTGCCACAATCGACCTAGCCCTGCGGCTCCATCCGGATACTAATACAGTCGCGATCATTATCGACGACACGTCATGGCAACGTAAGATTCTGTCGGCGATGCATGCGGAGCTTGTTCGTCGTCAAAATAGGGTGAGTGAGATCGATCTCGTCGGACTCCCAACAGTTGCGCTGTTAGAAAGAGTTGCTGTCCTTCCCCCTCACACGGTCGTCTTAATTCAACTAGTTCCGGGACATCTGGGGCCGGCGCTGGGGTACTATGACATCCTTGCAGTGGTCTCGGAGCGCCTGCCGACCTATTCCATCTGGTCGCACCTCTGTTTAAACCACGGATGCGTCGGCGGCGTCTCCGACGACGCTAAAGAACAGCTTTCGTTGGCCGCGGAAGTCGCTAGCCGAGTGCTCTCGGGCGAGCGGGTGCAGGACATCCCAGTGATGAGCTCACCTGGGCAGGACATCGCCCTGGACTGGCGACAGCTTCGCCGTTGGAACATTCCGGAGTCGGCGCTGCCGCCGGGCAGTGTGGTCCTCTACCAACAACCCTCTCTCTGGGAGCGCTACCGGAAGTACATCGTTGGGGCCATAGCTGTGATTGTCATCCAGTCCCTTTTTATTTTTGGATTGTTGTGGCAGAGGGCACGCAGAAAGCAGACAGAAGCAGAGCTTAAGAAGTCGGAGGAAAAATTTTCTAAATCGTTCCGACAGAGCCCTCTGGCGATCACCATAGTTAGTACGAGTGATGAGCGCTACATGGACGTCAACGAGACATTCGAGCAGCAAACTGGTTGGCGACGCGATGAGGTTATTGGTCGGAGCCCGCTAGACATCGACCTTTGGGTAGACCCCGATCAAAGATCCGCATTCATCAAGCAGCTTCTTGCAAACGGGAATGTCAAAGACTTGGAGCTCAGGTTTCGCAGAAAGGATGGTCAGATTCGGACCGGCCTCGGTTCAGTAGAACTGATTGAGGTCCATGGCGAGCAATGCGCTCTTTCCGTGATCGCCGACATCACAGACCGCAAGATGGCGGAAAAGGCTCTCGCCAGTCTGAGCGGTCGTCTGATCGAAGCGCAGGAAGCAGAGCGTACGCGAATCGCCAGAGAACTACATGACGACATCAATCAACGTCTCGCCATGATCGCCGTGAATTTAAAAACATTAAAGCAACATGTTCCAGCATCTGAGGATAAACAGAACCGTTACATCGATGAGGCTTGTACGCGGATTTCCGATCTGGAGAACGATATCCAGGCACTGTCTCACCGTTTGCATTCTTCGAAGCTTGAATATCTGGGACTTGAAGCAGCAGCCAATAGTTTTTGCACAGAGCTTTCGGAGCGGCAGAATGTCAAGATTGACTTTCGCTGCGATGGCATTTCTGAAACGCTTTCTGACGAAATTTCGCTATGCCTTTTCCGTGTTTTGCAGGAAGCTGTTCACAATGCGGTTAAATATAGCGGTGTGGGCGAGTTCGAGGTATCTATTAGTGGTGAGTCGAATGAAATCCAGCTGAGAGTGCATGATTCGGGCGCTGGCTTCGATCCGACCAACGCCCGCAATGGACACGGCCTCGGCCTCACGAGCATGAACGAGCGGCTGAGGCTGGTCCATGGGCAGCTTTCTGTTGACTCTAAGCCGCAGCGTGGAACAACCATCCTCGCTCGCATACCCCTAAATCCCACCGCGAACACCCTGAAGCAGTCTGCATAGAGATCGGCAACCTTCGGAGCCACGCTCTTCGTCTTGCTGCCCCCTAACAAGCCATACGGGCTGATCGCGGTCGTAACGTCAAAAATCGAGAAATAGTCCGACCCTCAACCCAGAGAAACTCGCGTATTCCTTTTTGCATGACTTCACCGGGTCTCAATGTCCCAATGGTCGGCAATCCGGACACTGGCGGCGAGCTAAAATCCCCTTGCGCGTCCAGGGTGTTTCAGTCCCTTCTACAAAGGGGTTACGCGGAGTCATTTATGCGGGCGGGAAATAGTAGATTTCCGCTCACGGTCTCGCGGCCAGACACCTTAAGGTATCAGTCCAGGAATGTTCCGTGCATAGCCTTCAACGATTCTGCTGATGTTTCTGAATTCCGATTCAGCCTTCGCTATTTCAGACGGAGAATACTGCTTCGCTACCAGTCCGCTGCCATCAAGGTGCTGTACGCCTACCGCAATATGGTCAATTGGTCTCCCGTATCTTCTTGCCACCGCACCTTGAAGCAGCGGCATCCTCATCTGGTTCTCCCAGTCACGCGGATACTGGCCGAGCAACAAGGCGCGATAACCGCTTGGCAACACGTCCAGTCGGTGCATTTCCCCTCTAAGTTCAAGGAGGACTCCCAGATTCAATTTGATTCGGAATTTCGAGTCCGCAACAATCACGCCGGATTGCCGATACCACTTGATGTAAGCGTTAAGCGAGTCCTTAATTTGGTCAGAACGATCTTCGTTCTCGAAGTTGCGGTCGATGCATTCCTGCAAGTATTGCCGTGCGCTGCGCGCGTCGCCGTTTGACCGGTGGTAATGATGGATCGCATAGAGAAGAGCTTGGTTGTATCCAAAGGAAAAGAAGGGAGCGGGGCCTGCCTTTGCCTGAACCCATGATCTTGGATTTGAACGGCAATCGTCCAATTGGGTATGAGAAATGTTCATTGAAGTAGCGGTGCGACTCCAGCGTACCGATTTAACACCGTAAGGGCTTGCCCAGACGCGCGACGGTACATCTGAATTACTTGTGCCGGGTCCATGTTCGGGGAGTAAAGCTCCGGCCACTCGGACATCAACTCCAACTCCGGCTCGCGGTTGAACCTCACGATGAATTCGCACAGATCAACCAGGTTCCTACGACCCTCGTCGGTTGCAGGAAGTGACGCAATGTTTTCGACGAATATGTTTCTCGCATACGCGGTTTGATCCGCACCGTGCGTCTCAATCGCAATTCGCCGAACGTAGCAAGGGATACATTCACCACAGTGAGTCGCGCCTTGGGGAAGCCGTGTTCTCCAACAACTACTGGAAACCGGAATAGTGTTCTGGAGTTCCTTCCACAGAGTTTCAATGACCTCACCCTTCGTTCGATACACATACGGGTTGAGTATTTCGAACTTCACTGCCAAGGAAGTCTGAAGGACTCGCTGCATCATTGCCAGAACGTCGGGGTGAGCCGTATGGGTCGAAAATGCGCCAACCCGAGCGTGATTCAGGGGAAGATGAATGGCCAATTGGCCATTTTCAGCCATCATCAGTACCTTACTGTGGCCCAATCTTCTGGCGACGAGTGCCCCCAGCACCATAAAAAGGAAAGACCTGGTTCTTTGTGTGCTCTCCACGTCGTGATTGAAGTTCTGAGCGTCACGTGATGACACAAAGAACTGATCGTGGGGTAGAGTCAGTGCGGATTGGCTCAGGATATCCACGAGCTCCTGTTGTGTATTCCGTGTTTGCTGGTTTCTCGTTACATGGCTAACCAGGTGGAGCTGCGAATTCCTGCCGAATTCGACCGCAGCAGCCAACGAGTCCAAGCCGCCCGAGAACAGCAAAGTCTTCCCATCGTTCTGCGAGGCCGTCAGCGCTCGTTCGAGGGCACCATTTTGCTGGCGCAGCGTTAACCGCCAGCCATCATTGGAAAGAAAGCGGAGCACTCGCTCAATCTCCGGCACAAGAGGCTGCAACCGAGCGATATTTACGATGGGAATCGACAATTCGATTCGCCTTGCGAACTCCTCTCTTTCGCCTCGTGGAAGTCCGCGATCCACTGCGAACACGCTCGCCGCGATGTTGAGCAAATCAGTCTCAAGCGTTGTTGGGAAGCCAAACTTCTGCTGGAACTCCGCAGCACCGGTGTAAATGTGTTCCCCGATATTCAGGGATGTATCGAATCCCGCAGCGGGAGCTTCCCCGGCGAGGCCCACATACACGCTCGTCATCGGGCTCCCTTGAGATGGTCAATAACGTTGCTAACGTAGCTCAGCCATGATGACCGGTCGGGCGCGGGGACACCGGCCCGGCTGACAGTATCCTGGGTAGCAGCCCTGATCGCGTTTTTCAGTTCAATAGCGCCTGAAGTATTGGGAACCCTGTTCTCGGCGCCGACAAAGCTTGGAAGGTCGCGCGATGCGTAGTAACCCGACGCCTCGCTAAACAATTCGGAGGCGAATCCCGCAATTCCTCCTTTCGCCGCGGCATTGCGAACGAGAGCGCGGCGCGCAAAGTCGAGCGCCAGCCCCGCGTCTCCGTGTCTCCCCACCACGTCATCAAACGCTTGGATTGCGGCTTGTGGCGTTGGGTTTGCGGCGGCGACTCTCAATAGATCGACCATCGCGGGCTTTGTAAAATCACCGATCAAGCGTTCTCCCCTGTCGGCAAAGGCAGCGAGCCACAGCTCTTGCATCTGCCGTTGCGTGCCAATGTCCTTCCGCCCCAACACGGCCTGAACTGGCCGCCACGGGGGGCTGCTGGGTGATCGGTCGTTCCTGGATGTCCCCATTTAGTATTCGCTCACTCGTATTCTCTCTTTCGAAGCCTCGCCCATCTCGCGGACGAACGAGTCGATATTCAGAGCTCCCCCGGCAAACAACCGCTTCCAATTTATCGCAGCACGAATATCTACACTCGACTGAATGCGCTCGACCATTTTGGCCAGAGTTTCCGCAGTCAAGAAAACTAAGGGAATATGCGTCTCCGCGAGAAAGCTGTTCGATAACTCCTGCAAAGTCGGTGGAGGTTGCTTGAAGCGGGATGAAACCAGTACCGCCGAGTCAACTAAGTTGTAGCCCTGCTGTCGGTGTTGCTGCCTTTTTACATACTCAACCAATGCACGTAGAGCTGGCCAGCTCGCATCAAATGAATCGCCGGCCGCTTTCGCATCGACTATGAGCAGTTCTGTAGTGGGTAGCACTGCAACGATGTCGCTCACTCGCTGTCCGCGCCGCCGTCCCCCTAGCCTGTGCGCCCTACGGCCAAAGATGAACTCCAGGCCATCGCAAACCAGATCTTCAAAAAGAAGCCACGCTTCTCCAGTTGTGCCGGGAGGAAGTTTGTTGGAGCTGGCCGTGAGTAGAGCTGAGGAATACGTCGGGGAGACTGCCCGCCACGATGGTACTTCACCACCCAAAGTTGAAAGAAATTCCTGCCATCCAAGTTGATCGTCCGTCGAGTCGGGGCCGACAAACACAACTGTGCGGCTTTCCTGCGCTCCTAGTCTCTTGATCTCGCCGATCTGCTCTGCAGTAAAGGCTGAACCGTCGGTAATCGCGATCAAAAACCGGACTTGCACGCCGAAGACTGAAGGCTTTTCGCAGCGAATTTCAATATGCGTTAGCTGCCTTTCCCCACCGGTGTCAAGATCGTAGCCGCTGACTAATAGCGTCCTTACCGCCACAGCTACGCTAGGCAACGATTGATCTTCGCTTGACATTTTGGACCGCCGAGCATCCAAACGGGTAGACACATCTGTGCCACGAAGAGCAAACAGTCTGAGCCCGTTGCACCTTTGGGGAAGAACTGAATCGTACTCGGAAAAACGACACCGCGCAATGAAGGTTGTTGTTCAGGGCCGGATGGGCCCACATCTCGTAGTATGCAAGGCGCGAAATTCAAGGGTTTAGGCGGAAGCACCAACCGATTGAGATGGCCACAATTCCACAATTCCACGTAGAGCCGGAATCTACTGCTCTACTGCTTCAGATAGGGTGCGACCTCCTTACGCAGGTCTTTGCTGACATAGTGACCGAGAACAGCATCCTGGGCTAGGGTATCGGCGTCGGTTCGATACAGCCATTCACTACTCGTGTACAAGATCGCATTGCTGAGGACTACTACCTTGCCCATCGTCAAATTGGCATTCCATTCCCCGATCTGCTTCGCGAGGGCAGTGGGAACTGGAGTATTCTTAGGTAACACGCCAAGAAGGAAGTAGAGTTGGACGATTTGAAGTTTTTCGTTGTTTGGGTCATTCCCGAGGGAGGACAAGTAAACATGGAATCTGTCTGATTCCCCTTCCTCGACAGTGATCACGGCTACATAACTTCCTTCCTCAGAACTCGTGAAAGGAATTTCCGCGGCTTTGAATAGCGCTTCGATCTTTTTGCTGGACGCTGAAGATTGAGTTTGGGCAGCGAGTAAGGTCGACCCCAACAGTGCACAACCCAGCGCTACCACTGCTATTTTCCTCATGTCTTTCTCCGTCTGTCATAAGATTTGCAGATCAGTTTCAGAATCTAGAAACCCACTCTCTTCTTCGGAATTTGGCTGATCACAAGCTCAACAATCTTTCCGCTCTGGCTGAGCACCGCGACTCCTAGGTCAGAGTAAAACCGATAGTTCAAATCCGGGTAGATTAATTGGCGGAAGTCGTAGTCAGAGTCGCCCAGCAAGCGGTCAAGGTCCGCATTAGTCATGCCCACCTGCAATTGGATAGATTTTGTGCCCAGTCCCATCTCCCTTATGTTGACCGGAGAGGCTTTATCACTGCAAAGAACAATAGCAAGCACTTCATCGGTGCCGATTACTGCGATGCCAAGTTTCGGGTATTCAACTCTCACCACGTTGGTACCCCGCACCACCGGAGTACTGGACACCTCTGCTCCCAGCCGCCTTTTGACTTCCACCAGATTTTGCCCCAGAGCAATCTGGCCTCTGGTGACATCTAAGGAAGCGACTGGTCTAAACCGGGCCGTAGTCTGGGAAAGCAATTCATTTTCAGTTTTGGGCACTGCTCCAGACTGTTTGCACAAAACGTTGTAGCGTTGATACGCAAGCTGCCACCACGCCAACGATGAATCCGTCTTGCGCAGATAATTCTCAAGTTCGCCAATTGCAAGACGTTGACGCTGACCGTCAGGTGATTGCGCTAGCAGGAGAGCGTGGTTGTAAGCTAAGGCGTTCGATACAGCGATATCCCCTCTAAGAGAGCTGCGGTCATCGTTTTTTAATGACGTCTCCACCTGGGTCAGCGTGGCCATAGCCTTCTCGGCATCACCGAGTGCTGCATATGCGACAGCCAGGTTGATATCCTCGGCCAACCGCGAGACCGGATCTAGAGACAAGTCCCGATCTGCCAGTTGCGACGCTTCCTCCAAAAACTGCGCGGCCTTCCCAGGGTCCTTACCGGCCGGACGGAAAAGGTAAGCAACGCCGAGATTCGCCCTCGGCAGTGAGAGCTCCGGTTTCAACCTGATAGATTCCCGCAAGGCACCCACCGCGTCCCACCAGAGCTCCTCATTGATACCCCTTACCTTTACTTCCAGAGATTTCGGGCGACGATAGAATCCACCTACTACGACTTGTCCTACGTCAAAGTGGCGAAGGTCGTCAGTATCCAGAGAATCTGCATACTGCATCAACAGGGCATATCCGAGATTAGCCCAAGCCTCATAGGAACCAGGAAAGTCCTTTGTGACTTGTCGGAAGGCGCGTTCCGCCAGAGGATAGTTTTGCACCAACAAGAAGTACACTCCATTGTCGAAGGAGCTCATCGCACGCCACAGTCCAGCTTGTTCCTTATCCAGTAGCGCAATGCGGTCAAGCCATGAAGGGTGATCCGCCGCCAATCCTTCGAATGAGGAATAATTCAATCCCAGGTCGATCATCTTGCGAATCGCGGACAAGCCGCCAACATAAGAATAGCCAGCCCGGAGAGCAAGCTCCATTCCTTTCCGATCAGCAGCGATTTCCTGGTCCCTGCTAAAAGTTGCCCTCAAGAACTCGGTTCCTCCTGTGTTAGCTCTTGTGTGTCCAAGGGTGTGGTGCGAAATCTCATGGCCGAGAACATAAGCAATACGGTCTGCATTCCCTTCGACCACGCGCTTAAGAAGGCCGCCGTAACAGACTACGACCGGGTATTGGCCATTGCCCTGGCTCCTCATTACCGCAAAAGCATTGATTTCATCCTTATCAATAATTTCCAGCTTAGGCGGCCAGCGCATGTCCGTTGGGGGCGTCACAGAGATCAACAGCCGCTGGAAGACCTGATCCGCCAACGCGCGGTCGGATTCACTGACCTCGGCACTGACGGGAGACATGACCGATCCGGTCAACAGGAGAACAGTCAGCCAAAAGAAAGGCAACGAGCGCCCCGGTGTTAGTTCCGTCATACAGAATGTCGCGATCGCACGCATTGTTTGCAGCAACTAGTCAGGCAGCGCCACATTGGGACGCTTGTCGTGCAGTTCTGAAGGATTCACTCTTGGCAAGTTGAGATGCTGCCAATCTGTTGGCCGGACCCTTGTTGGCGCGAAGAAATCGGCCTTGGAGATTCCTTGTAAGGAAAATCGCTTGGGCGAGCTCGCTGGGAGGCTAGCGTCTGCCAGCGACGAAACAATGCGTGCTCGAGGCGGAGACATCACGCCATGCTGATTCTTGGACAACGACCGAGCGAGGTCATTCGGCTGAACTGGCTGAATGCGTACGCCAGTTTGAGTTAACCCACCCGGTTTCAGATCCTTCGCGAGCGCCTCGGCTGACTGAATGCTACCGGTCGTCTCCTGTGCAGCCGCGGAATGAACCAGAAGCGCACCGACGAGGGCAACCCCAAGCAAACGCATGATACGACACATTTCGGCGGACATCATCGTCTTCCCCCTGAGAGAGAACGCTGCTACTTCATCAACTTGCATACTAACGCTGAAGGGTTCCGTGCGGATAGTGCTGAACTCAAAAACGGTCTAAACTGACCCCTTTTAGCCCTTCTTGTCAACTTCTGAGGACGCTATACTACAGGCTCTAATCGCCGCTGCAACGCCGACAATGATCAACTCGCCTCGCTTCGATATTGTCGCCCGACTCTTTTTTCTCTTGCTAACGATGATATTCCCGGCCTGGACTTTGGCTCAGCAGACTCCGGGGACTCCACAAGACTATGTTCCAGTCGAATTGCAGGCTTCCAACCCTGAAGTTAAGGCGTACCTCGATGCCGCAGAGAAGTTGAGCCGGGAAGGAAGTTACAGCGAGTCTTTTCAGCAACTCCAGAAGGCGCTCGACCTGTGCACCAGTAAGGGGCTTGTTGCCGACAAGCCATTGATTGAGGCGAAGCTCGGAATCGCTTCTTTTGTGCAGGGTAAGCTTGACGATGCGAAGGAATACTGGGTTCGTTCCCTATCAGATTCACAGAGCGCCTCGAATCTCGTCCTGCAAGCCGACGTGTTGGTGGCGATTTCGTCTATGGCCCAAGCGGCGGGAAACCTGACGGAATCGCTTGACCTCATCACTAAGGCTCTTGATCTGGCCCGGAAAAGCAAGAATTTGTTTATCCAGTCGCGCTGCCTTGGGGAGTTGGGTCGCCTCCAGCTTACGCAGGGCAAACGAGAAGAAGCGCGGGCTTCAGTCGACGAGGCACTTCGCATAGACCGTCTTAATCGGTACAAATGGGAAGCTAGTCACACGCTGTATTTGGCCTGGGTTACTTCGCCAGACAATACCAATATTGATCAGGCAATCACTCTCGTGCGGTCCGCACGAGATCTAGCAATTAAGTACGAGGATTACCTAACCTTCATGCAGGCTTCAAGTTCCCTGGGTCAAGCGCTGGTTCAAAAAGGGCAACTGAACGAAGGCATAGCAGTTCTAGAGCGCTCACGAGTAGGTAATTCCGAGGAAGGCAAACCCCTGTTCCAACGTCCCGCAGCCTTCCAATCGGCAATGTCTCTCCCTTATCCGAGGGTGGCATTTCTGGAGGCCATGGCGATGGCTTATCAGACCGGCCAGCGCCCGGATGATGCACTCAAGAGCTGGCAAGAATTGTACGATGTCGCGCAGAGCGCGGGCTTTACCTTGGCTGCAGCCGAGGCTGCTTTCAAGATGGCAGGAATCTACTCGTCGAAAAAGGAGCCCGTCAAAGCGATTTCCTATTACTCCCTGGCGGAAAAAGGTTGGAAGGCGGCGGGAAACACAGCACGCCGGATCGATGCCCTCACTTCAGAAGCTTCCTTACTGTTCCAGCAAGGGGAAGGCGACAAGTCGGTACAGATTGACGAAGAGTTGTTACCGTTGCAGAAGTCTTCGAAAAACAGCACGGGCCAGTTCATCACTGATCTCGCCATGGCCGAGATCCTTCAACCGAAAGGCGATCTGGACCGAACGGCACAAGCACTTAAAGATGCAGAATCTGTGCTGTCTCCGGATCTGACGCTTCCAAATGTGGAGCCGAAACTGGTGCTAGAGCTCTATGGCCGAGAATGCGATTTAGCCGATAAGCAGGGGCATCCCCTTCAAGCACTTATCGCATTGGAAAAAGCCATGCTCCCTGCCGGCACTGCTGTCGATGTAAAGGCAATGGCATACATCGAGCAGCAGGTGAAGAAAAGGTTCATCGATTTCGATCTTAGAAGCAAGGCGATCAAAGCATATGACGCCGGGGATTTCGGGGATGCCTTGGTGTACTACGAGTTGCTGGATGATTTCGATCTGACCGATGCTATCTGGAACGATAAAGTTGATGATTATCGCAAGAACGGCACCGAGAATTTCGACAGGCTTCTGAACCTGCCTTTCAAAGTCATCTCCCAGCCAGATGGGGCCATCACGCTTGAGCGAAATATTGAGGAGATGGGCCCCGTCACCAAGAATGCAAGGCTGTCGATACTGTGGGTCCTTAGCAATCATTACATGTTCGCGCAACGCCCAGACATGGTCGTAAAGTTTGCGACTGCCGCTCTGCCCTCCTTGAAACTTGGAGAGCATGATCAGCCTAATCGTTGGGATGTCGAACTCAGCTGCGAACTAGCCTATTCGTTGATGATCCAAAGAGACCTCGACGCGGCAGCAGAAAAAGCTCGTTTGTGCCTTCAAAGCTCGAAGAACCTGGGAGATCCTGGACTTCTCAATCTTGCTCACCAAACGAATGTGTGGGTGCTTCAGGCGATGGGAAAGCAAAGCGAGGCGCAGGAATCCGAACAATTTCTGTTGCAGCATACACCAGAAGATCCACAGCACTACGTTGAACTTGCCCAGCTTCAGGCCCAACAGGGGAAATCGTCCGAAGCGATCCAGAGCTGGCAAAAAGCTCTTGAGCTATTCGAGGTCAAGAAAGACATTAAGAGTGTGGCATCGACGCGCTTGTCTTTAGCGGGCGCAATTACGTTGAGCAAGGGTTCGAATAACAATGACGATGTCCGCGAAAACCTGGAACATGCTCTCACACTCTATCGGCAGATTGGAGACGAGGAAGGCCAAATTCGGGCTTCGATGTTTCTTGGCGAGTTTTTTGGCAACAACAAAGACATAAAGAAAGCGAGGGAGTATTTTGAAAAAGCTCTCAAATTGTCACGTGAATCTAAGAGGGCTGATTTGGAAGCAGGTGTGTTATCAGAGGCTGGTCAAGCCTACGCTCGCTCGGGCGCGCCTGATTCCGCCATAGAGTATTACAAGAATTCCGCCGCCATCTACCACAACATTAACGACCTTGCCGATGAAGCGTTCCAACTTCGCAACGAAGCGTTTGCATTAAATGACCTGCACAAGGCGGACGAAGCTTTTGAGATTGCTATTAAGGCGAAACTAGTAGCCGATACGAGCGCTTCTTGGATAGCCCGATATTGGACTCGCCGCGCCCTCGCCGCTGGGTATGAGAACCGTGGTGAATTCGAAAACGCTTTAACCATTCTTCGCGAGGCCCGTACGATTAGCGATTCCGCGCATCAACAGCTGAATTCTGCACAGGCAAGTTTGGCGCTGGCGGAAGCCTTCATAGACGTTGGCGGATGGGAAGACGCACGCGACGCCATCAATTTCTCACTGCCCATGTTTCGACAGTTCAACGACAAAGACAGCGAGATCAGCGCTTACTCCGACCTCATGGAAATATACGGCGCGCGTGAATCGGGGCTTAAGGATTTCGACAAAGCGCTTGAAAACTACGACGCGGCCTATCGGATGGTTAGAACAAACGATCCAGGGCGGGGCGCTGCTTTGGCCTTGGGAGTGGAAGAGATCTACTGGCAACAGAAACGATTCAAGCAGGCAATCGCCAAAGTAAATGAGGCTCTCGATTATTACGTGCAAACGAAGGACGATTGGGACGAAGGCAACGCGTTAATCACCCTTGCAGAGGCTCAGCGTTCTGATGGTGATTTGCACGCAGCATCCACTAGTTTGGCGCGCGCTGAACCTCTCGTAAAGCGTATCCACAACTTTTACATGACCGGACGCCTCTACTACGGCCAAGCCAACCTTTTGAAAGCGCGAGGACAGTTGAAGAGTGCAATCGAGCAATATCAGCGAGTCATCGCGCTCTTGGAGCAAATCAAGTCCGACAGCGCTCTCGACATACAGCGAAAGGCATCTGAAAACTATGGGTTCATCTATGGTGAGTTGGTCGATACCTACTACTTGCTCAGCAGCGAGGATGTGCCGAACAAATTGACAGACGCTGACAATGCGCTACGGTACTCTGAACTGAACAAATCTAGAATTTTCACCAATTCCTGGGGTCGTACCTTCATCGATGTCCTCAAATTGCAGCTTCCCACAGAACTGCAGCAACGGGAACAGGCCTTGTCTGCTCGACAGGCCGCCCTTCGGTCGGAGCTTGCGCAATCCATTTCGGGCCAAGGCCAAAGGACGGAAAAGGATATTCGCGAAGAACTCAGTCGCGCGACAAATGAGCAGTTGACCCTCGCAAAGGACCTCCGCCAAGCGAGCCCAGCGTACGCCGAGGCCCGGTATCCTCAGCCAGTTTCTATCTCAAGCTTGCCGCTGCATGCAGATGAAACATTCATTGAGTTCAAGATGCTTGATGAATCCCTCCTCGTTTGGATTATTTCCGGCTCACAAGACGGGCCGCGTTTGGTGGCCTTTTACAAAGTCGATCACCCGCGGCAATGGTATGAAGAGCGCGTTCTTGGGATCAGGGATGCATTTAACCGTGGTCAGCCCAGTGAGTTTGATCCGCGAATTTCCGAGCAGTTGTTTGACGGTCTGTTTCCTGGGTCTTTTGCACAGTATGTGACCGCTGCTAAATCAATCGTGTTCGTACCGGACGACATTTTATTTTTGCTGCCGTTCGAAGTACTGTCACCGACAGCCTCAAAATCGGAATATGCACTACTAAGAACCCCGACATCTTACTTCCCGTCTGCGGGTGCGTTCCGCTTGTTGCGGGAAATCGTCCGAACCAAACGCGAGTGGCCAGACCAGTTTTTTGGCTTGGCTGATCCAATCGTCTCAAGAGACGACGACCGCTATAGTTCGGCCATCATTCTCTCGACAGTCGAGTCCTTGGCACCACAATCCGCAGAGAAGGCAAGCCAACTTCCGGTGCGGTCGCAGCTGTCAGTGGATGATCTTAAGACCAGGGGGTATATTTTCCGTCGGCTACCTAACACCGCCACTGAGGTGAGGAATATTGCTGCCCTCTTTCCGTCCGCAGCCACTGTTCGCACCGGTGCGGACGCCAGGAAGCTAGAGTTGCTACAGACTGATCTCGGCAGGTTCAAGTTCGTCCATTTTGCAACCCACGGATTCTTTCCGGTGGAGCCCGGAATCAGAGAGCCCGCACTGGTTCTCTCCTATGACGGGGAGGAAGAGGACCGAATGTTGTTCACATTGTCTGAAGTTTTGCAATTGAAATTGCATTCCGAGATGGTCGTCCTTTCCGCGTGTAACACGGGATCAGGACGGGTCACGCGAGCCGAAGGCGTCGCTAGCTTGGGAACGGCATTCTTGGCGGCAGGAGCATCCAGTGTGACCGTCAGCCTATGGAAGGTAGAGGATCAGTCCACTTCGGTTCTCATGCAGGAGTTCTACCGTAATCTCCTGAAGGGGATGGCGAAAGATGCTGCGCTAGCCGCAGCACGGTCAGCTTTGGTCTCTAAAGGCTACATCAACCCCTTCTTCTGGGCTCCGTTTGTACTGACGGGGGAGTGAATTCGCTTTCCCCGGATACGAAAGCCGAAAGATGGTTCTCTGGGCGCTGAAAGTTGTTGGGATTCCCAACCAGGCACATTGGCACATTTGCTCAGAGCCGGAAGCGAACAGCCGTCCACCGGATAAGATCGCCGCAAAGTGTGACCGATCAATCGAAACTTCTTATCTTCTGCGAGACCTCGGTTCGTCGGCGCCTCCTCCCGGCGTCCTCTCTCTCCGTAGAACCCTACCTGCAGTGGTTACGGCTCCCGCGGACGATGAACGTGCCTCTCTCGGCATCTGAGCGGCAGAGCGGGTGGCTTTAGGGTCACACGAACAGAAATTTCCGGGTCAGGCTCTTACGGAAAACCGCACCTCATCTCCCAGCGGGCCACCGCTCGTCAATGGCCTTCATGATTTCCTCGGCCCACCGCACTGCGTCCGCGATTGCGCTCATGGTCGCCGGAACTCTTGTCCCGCCATCGAACTGTGCCAGTTTGCGCGCAGCGAGGATACTCGCCGCGATCAACAGCACGCGCTTGCGGCCCTCGTCCACGCCAGCGAGTCTATCATATTCGCTTTTTGTTCGCCTACGGCGGTTAAGTAAGCAACCACAGGTGTGAAATCACAGGTGTGAAATTTTGGGCTGGGCTGCTAAGTCACTGAAAGATATGGTGGCCAGGGACGGAGTTGAACCGCCGACGCCAGCCTTTTCAGGGCTGCGCTCTACCACCTGAGCTACCTGGCCACATTTTGGAAGCCGCCGGCCGCTGGTCCGAGCACAGTTCGCCTCGCGCTGATTGTGGCGGAATTGCGGACCGAACGGGACGATTCCACTGCGGAAGCGCGTGGAACGCTCGATTATAGCAACCACGTTGATTTCTCTCAACGTGCGTACCCGTGCTTTTCCCGGATCG
Source organism: uncultured Acidobacteriaceae bacterium (assembly GCA_963708335.1). Lineage (GTDB taxonomy): Bacteria > Acidobacteriota > Terriglobia > Terriglobales > Acidobacteriaceae > Sulfotelmatobacter. Next base: position 3,702,389 of record OY970205.1, read on the forward strand.
CTTATTTTTGTTTCTGCCGGCGCCTCGATAAACTTTGCTAGGCTGCGAAGCTCTTCACAAATTCGACCAGGCTGCGCAGTGCTATTCCCGAAGGGCCTTTCGCGATCCAAGGTTTCTGATCTTCCATCCAGGCGGTTCCGGCGATGTCGAGGTGGATCCACGGGGTTTCTTCCGCGAATTCTTTCAGGAACATTGCGGCGGTGATAGCGCCGCCCCAGCGTCCGCCAGTGTTCATAATGTCCGCGATCGACGAGCGGATCTGCTCCTTGTATTCGTCATCAAGAGGCATGCGCCACATTTTTTCGCCCGCTTTTGCGTTGGCGTTGTGGAATCGGCTGTACATTTCGTCATCGTTGGCGAAAATTCCAGCGTTGTTATAACCGAGCGCGACCACGACTGCGCCTGTGAGGGTGGCGGCATCCACGAGGTGCGTGCAACCCAGTTGGCGAGCGTAAAACAGACCGTCGGCGAGAACCAGGCGGCCCTCCGCGTCGGTATTAATAATCTCGATCGACTTGCCGGACATGGCGATCTGTACATCGCCGGGTTTCTGCGCCTTTCCGGAAGGCATATTCTCCGTGGCGCACACGATGCCGATGACTTTGACTTTCGGCTTTAGCAGCGCGATCGCGCGCATCGCACCGATCATGGTGGCGCCGCCAGCCATGTCGTATTTCATTTTCTCCATGCCATCGGCGGGCTTGATGGAGATTCCGCCGGTGTCGAAAGTGATTCCTTTTCCGACCAGGCCGAGCACTGGCTTCTGGGGAGCACCGGCGGGTTCGTAGCGCATGACGATCAGCGCGGGCGGTTCGTCAGAGCCTTGCGCGACGCTCCAGAAGGCTCCCATCTTCATTTCTTTAATCTTGTCGGCACCGTAGACCTCGCATTGCAGGCCGACTTCCGCGCACATCTTTTTTGCGCGGTCAGCAAGAATGGTGGGGGTCATTCGGTTCGACGGTTCATTCACCAGATCGCGTGTAAAGTTTTGCGATTCGCCAATGATCTGGGATTCGTTGGCCGCCTTCTCGAGCGTCGAGTTATCGCCGCTGGCAACGACGGTGAGGACATCGATTTTTTGGTCTTTGCGATCGCTACGGTAATAATCTGGTTCAAAATTTCCGACGTGCGCACCCTCAACAATGGTGCGCACGGCCTCCTCGGCAGGAATGCTGCCGGGAGCGACGAAGGCAAAGCTGCGGATTCCTCGACCTTTGAGGGTGCGTACGGCGACTCCAGCCATCCGGCGGAGATCATAGCTCGAGAATTTTTTGGCGCTTCCACCGCTAACGAGGAGGAGTCGCTTTGCCTTAAGGCCAGAGGGTTTGTGCAGCAAATTCGTTTCGAAAGATTTGCCGGTTACTTCTCCGCTGGCCAGCAAGTCAGAGGCCGCCGTTTGCACTGCCGGATCAGCGACAGCAACTTTCAGCTGCGGCTTTCTATCTTTTTCTTTATCGTTTGCCGCGGGCTCGGCATGGTCGAGCACGACGGCGACTAGCGCTTCAGTTTCAACTTCGGACGGATTGGAGAGGGAAACGGTTATTTTCATAATGATTGGAATACTTCAGTATCGTCGGGGAGCAGCCCCGAGCGCAAGCAGGCTGGTCCACTTAACCAGGTGGACCGGCGACTCATGTTTTAAAGCAAGACAACCGTGATGCCTTGATTACGGCGCCCAAGATCGGGATCGCTCTTCAGCTCAGACTGCGCCTGCAACAGCCGCCAGGTCGCGTCATCGGTCTTCGACCAGTTCTCCCCGAAGATACAGCTGCGAATCTGACCAGTTTCAGAAAGTTCGTGCAAGCGACGCTGAACCGCGACGCGGATGTCGCCACCGACGCCGGTCGATCCGTAGCCGTGCACTATTTTTAGAAGAGAATGCTTCTGCTGGCGAGCTAGCGCGATCTCACGATCCAAGCGCTGCAGCGCCTCCTCTACCGACGGCATATCGGACTTGAGGTTTACGGTTTTGATGAGATCCCCGCGAGGCCGCTACTTTCTATTCCTTCCACGGGCGACGGCCTCTCTCGCTTCTTTATCGGCGGTGCGCCGGCGCTCGGTCTCGCGCTTATCCCAAAGTTGCTTTCCCTTGGCCAAGGCCAGTTCGACTTTGACTCGTCCGTTCTTGAAATACATGCGAGTTGGAATGAGTGTCAGGCCCTTTTGCTGGGTCTTGCCGATCAGCTTGCGAATTTCCTCCCGATGCATCAGGAGTTTGCGGGTGCGCAGGGGTGCATGGTTGAAGATGTTGCCGTGCTCATAGGGTCCGATGTGTGCGTTTAGCAGCCAGACCGCATCGTCCTTGACCAGGCCGTAGGAGTCCTTCAGGTTGGCCAGACCGCCGCGGACGGATTTAACCTCGGTGCCGGTCAGAACGACCCCTGCCTCAAATTTTTCCAGCAAGAAATAGTTATGTGAAGCGATCCTATTAACAGCGGCGTCGCGGTCACCGGAGGCGGTAGGGTCCCGGCGGGGGGATTTCTCCGGATTAGGCTTGGTCTGGTGGGTGGATTGGCGAGCCATGAGGTTCGGAATAGTTATCTTAACGCATTGTTCGGCGCGGGACGCGGATTTGGGGCCGCGCTTTCGAAGTAAAAAGTTGATCACGGCGTGCGAATCGGAGCTGGCGGGGGGGCGGGTTACGGACCGGGGAACGACAACACCATTAGGCCTACGACCAAAGAGTGTAACTCCCGTATGCACAAGCACTTCGGGAGCTGGAAATCGCGATGCTATAATCGGCTCATCCAAGATTTTTCTGTGTTGAGCGCATTTTCAGCGCGAAAAGTGCCTTCGGACCGCGCCGGAATCTTTTGCGAAGCCGCTTTTCCGGCGAACACTTTAGTTAAAGAGGATCATCTCGTGAGGAATATCGAATGAGACGCTTGATGCGCCCAGCTTTACTGCTGTTGCTGGTCGCGGTTGTGGCCCTTCCTGCCAGCGCCGACAAAGCCAAAAACTTCTACGCCAAGGGGCAGGACGCCGAGGCCCGCCAGCAGTATGAAGCGGCATTTGCTTTCTACAAGCAAGCCTACGACCTCAAGCCCAAGGATTTGCGCTATCGCGCTTCCTTCGAGCGGCTGCGCTTCGAAGCGGCCTCGGTATTAGTTCATAACGGGCAGAAATTGCGAGAGGATGGCAAGCTCGACGACGCAGTAGCGCAATTTCAAAAAGCGCTGGAGATCGATCCCTCACTGTTTATCGCCAAGCAGGAGTTGAACCGCACGGTGAAGATGATCAACGACCAGCGGAATCCGCCTCCGCAGGCGGCCGGACCGCCGGCTGGTTTGGAACGCAGGGTCCACGAAGCGTCGGGCCCAGTCGAACTCGCGCCCATTTCGAATATCCCCATCACGGTCAAGATGCTGGCGACTAAGTCGGACGTGGTTTACCGAACGGTCGGACAGCTGGCGGGAGTCAACGTGCTGTTCGACCCCGATTACACCGCACGAGTGATCAACGTTGACCTCAACGGCGTAACTCTGGAAGAGGCGTTGGAAATTACCGCGCTGGAATCGAAAACCTTCTGGCGTCCGGTCACTGCGAATACGATTTTCGTGGCGCAGGACAATCCCGCCAAGCGCAAGGAACTCGAGCAGAGCGTACTCAAAACTTTTTATTTATCGAATCTTTCGGCTCCCACTGAGCTGCAGGATGTGGTGAACGCAATTCGTGCCGTGCTTGATGTTCAGCGCGTGCAGCAATTGCTCTCGCAGAACGCGCTGGTTGTACGTGGAACTCCGGACCAGATCGCGCTGGCGGAAAAATTGGTTGAGGATCTGGATAAGGCGCGTCCGGAGGTCATCGTCGACATCGCCATCATGCAGATCAGCAAGGACCGCTCGCGCACGCTCGGGCTCAATCCTCCAACTAGCGCCACCGTTACCCTACAGTCCAATGTGAATTCATCCACCACGACCACGACCGGAACGACAACTTCAGGAACGGGTGGAACAGTTACGCAGAATACGGGAACGAATGGAATCAATCTGAATACCCTGGGCAACCTGAACGCCACCAACTTCCAGGTTGTGATACCGTCGGCCAATCTGTCGGCGGTGATGAACAATAGCGACACGAAGCTCATTCAGAATCCGCAGATTCGTGCGCTCGACGGCCAGAAAGCCTCGCTGAAGATCGGCGACAAAGTGCCGGTTGCGACGGGATCGTTCCAGCCAGGTATCGGCGGTGTCGGCATAAATCCCCTGGTAAATACTCAATTCCAATATCTAGACGTGGGCGTCAATATCGACATTACGCCGCACGTTCATGCCAATGGAGAGGTGACGCTCAAAATCACGATGGATGTATCGGCGGTGACCGGCCAATCGAATATTGGTGGTATCAGCCAGCCGATTATTGGCCAGCGCAAAATCGAGCACGAAATTCGCTTGAAAGATGGCGAGGCAAATCTACTGGGCGGAATCATGGAAGACCAGCAGACCAAATCGCTGGCGGGAATTCCCGGGCTCGCGCAGATCCCGATCCTGAAGTATCTGTTCGGTCAGACAACGCAGGATCACTCGGAGAACGAGATTGTGTTCGCCATTGTGCCTCACATCATCCGTGGCACGGATGTCAACGAGATGAACCAGAGGGCGATCGACATCGGAACCGCGAATGCGATCGAGTTACGTCGTGTGAGCCGGCCCCAAGCAGCGCCCACTGGCGGTACAGCGGCGCCTTCTCAAGCACAACCGCAGACCACACCATCGATCCAGCCACTGGGAAACCAGCAGCCGGCGAATCAGTCTCCGGTTCCCAATGCAGCCGGTGGCACGGCCAGCTTCTTATTTGACCCGCCAACCATTCAGGCGGTGAAGGGCAACACATTTGTAGTGAACCTGCTTATTTCCGGGGCGCAGAATGTTCACTCGGTGCCGGTGCAGTTGAATTACGATCCGAAAATGCTGCAACTGGTGAACGTATCGAATGGCGGTTTCCTCTCGCAGGACGGCCAGGCGGTCGCCTTGGTGCACCGCGAGGATGAAACCATAGGACAGTCGCAAATAACCGCGACCCGGCCACCCGGTGCAGGAGGCGTCTCCGGCCAGGGCGCGGTGGTCACGCTGACGTTCCAGGCCAAGGCAGACGGACAAACTCCGCTGACCATTACGCGAGGCGGAGCGCGCGATCCCGCTTTGCAGGCCATTCCGGTCAATGGAGCCCAGGCAGCGATCACGGTTCAATAAAGGAGAGCTTTTCCGAGCACGAAGAGCATGTCGTTTCGCAAATTCCATTCCGCGCTGCGAAGGAAGCCCGCTCAGGGCTTTACGCTGCTGGAGCTAATCGTCGCCGCAAGCATCCTGTCGATTCTTACGCTGATGGCGCTGCCGCTGGCTCGCGTCACCATTCAGCGGGAGAAAGAGAAGGAACTGCGTAAGGCGCTCTGGGAAATGCGCGACGCCATCGACCGCTACAAGGACGCCGCAGAGCAAGGGAAGTTTCAGACCAAAGTCGACACCCAGAACTATCCCCCCGATCTGGAAACGCTGGTGAAGGGAGTGGACGCACAAGCGGGCAAGAAAATCCGCTTTCTGCGTTCTATCCCTGTCGACCCTATGACGAAAAGCACGGAGTGGGGATTGCGTTCCATGCAGGACGATCCGGACTCAGACTCATGGGGTGGACAGAGTGTGTTCGACGTCTATACCAAGTCGCAGGGAACTGCGCTCGACGGCACGAAATACAAGGACTGGTAAATGCTACGGGGCGTCACCGAAATGAGGCACGACAGGCGCGAATGTCGCAGCGCATCGCCGCGTAGGTCCGGCCAAAATGGGCGGTCGTTGGTCATTTGTCGTCGGGGTCAGCGGCTAGATGCCAATGGCCAACGACATGGTTTACGGCCTCAATTCTCGCGTGGATTCACCCTCCTGGAGTTGATGATCGTGCTCAGCATCATCATGATCCTGATGGCGGTTGCTGTTCCGATGTACAACCAGTCGATCATCCAGGCTCGCGAATCGGTACTACGCTCAAATCTGAGCACCCTTCGGTCGGTGATCTCTCAGTACACTCTCGACAAGCAGAAAGCTCCGCAATCGCTGGACGACTTGGTTACCGCCGGCTATCTTCGCCAGATTCCGGTCGATCCGATGACCCGCCAAACAAACTGGGAAGTAGTGCAGGAAGAAGTAATGTTGGCTGTCGACCAGCAGGACCCCGGCATAACCGACGTGCACTCGGCTTCGAGTGCTACTGCCAGCGATGGCACGGCATACAGCACTTGGTGATTAGCGGCTCGCTTCAGAGATTCGTCGCGACGATAACGTCCCGCTGGCTATCGCATCTGTCCAGCTTTGGGTCGCTGGTAACCTTCCGGAATTTCAAATAGCGCAGCATCGGGCTCGGTGCGCGTGACTTGAGTGACCGTCATCGTAACGGAGCCTGTGCGCGGATCGTTATGTGCGATCATCATGTTGATGCGGAGATCGTCTGAGTACCAGTACTCATCCGTAATCACTACGTCTTTGCCGTTGCCCTCACCCGGGATGGTTTGAGTTTCGCGTACTCCATGGACCGGTCCGCCTTCCATTTCCCGCATGCCGAGATCCTCTTCTTTGGTGAATCCGTTTGGGGGAAGGGTGCTGCCTGTGGGCGAGGCGTAGAGCAATCGCGGCGGCACGGTGGCTGGCGGATGATTCACCGTCATAGACCAGAAGGTGCGCTCCCGCGGGTCGAGCATGATAGAAGTTCGCGTCTCCGGGTCAAAGAGGTGGATGCGCACGATCTGTGGTGTCTGCTTACTGGAAGCCGGAACCATCGACCGCGACTCATTGTGGATGCGGCCTTGGCTGTCCCGTGCAATGTCGCGAACGGTCTTTAGCTTGACGATGGAGCCGTCCGGTTGCATGACAGAACGCTCGACTTGAACCACGCCGCGAAACGGCGCGTGAGGGATGGGCGTGACAAAAACGTCCGGACCGGCTTGAGCCGAAGCGCCGGGAATTGCAATTGAGACGCCAAGAATAAGCAGGCAAGAAACTGCAGCCAGAGAGAATCGCCGATGCATCTGCGCCCTCCAATGACTTTCCTAGCCGCTAGCATACACCCGGTTTTCCGAGCACGGCAAAAATAGCAGCCTTAACGAGGAGCCCAACTACTTCTTGGACTGTTTTGCGGCAATGTCGATTCAACTGGTGTAGCGGGCGAGAGTTTAGCCAGGTTTTGGTAAGGCGCGGGTTGCGCCCGTGGAAATTCCGCCATCGACGAGCAGAGTCTGCCCCGTGATATAGCGACTCGACTCCGCTGCAAGAAAGACGATCGCCGACTCGAGATCCTGAGGTTCGCCTGGACGTTTGAGCGGAATCCGGTCACATAGGTAATCCACCCACTCTTTATCCTCGTAAAGAATCTTGTTCTGCGCGGTGCGGAACCAGCCCGGGGCAAGACAATTGACCGTGATTCCGTGCGGCCCCCAGTCGTCGGCCAAACTCATGGTGAGTTGTCGAATACCGCCGCGGCTTGCACCATAAGGAGCGAGGCCGGCATAGCCGGCAATACTAGTGACCGAGCCGATATTGATAATGCGTCCGTAGCGGCGCGTCATCATGTGGCGGGCCACCGCCTGCGCCACAAAAAAGCTTCCCCGCAGGTTGGTGTCGAGAATGAGATTCCAGTCGTCCCAGGTTACATCGATTGCCGGTTTACGGACGTTGCATCCAGCATTATTCACAAGAATATCGAGATGGCCGAATGTATCGTGTGCGGCTGACGCCATCGCTTCGATACTTTTCTGATCGCGCACGTCGAGTTCCAGCGAGATTGCCCGGCGGCCCAGGGCCTTAATCTCCGCTTCAAACGCCGCAAGGGAGGCGCGATTGCGGCTGGTAAGAACCAGATCTGCACCAGCTTGAGCGAGCGCGCGGGAAAAAGTCTGTCCAAGTCCGCGGCTGGCTCCGGTGACGATTGCTACGCGCCCGCTTAAATCGAAGAGGGTTGGATTGGTCGCAGGCTGATTCACAAGTCGGTTCCCGGTGTGAGTACGACTTTCATCAAGTTAGGCTCGTGAGCATACAAGCGTTCAAACCATTGCGGACCCTCTGCGAGAGGGGCGACGGCGGTGATAAGAGGCTCCACGCGAATTGCGTCGCTCGATAAAAGTTCAATTGCCCTCGGATATTCGCCGGCGGACGCGCATGATCCCTGCAAACGAATCTGCCGAGTGACCACCTTCTGTAGCGGCAGGGTAACCTCCGGCGAAATGTTCCCGACGAGGACGACACTTCCGCCTTTTCGAACACTATCGATCGCCATGTGTATGGTGTCAGTTTTGCCGACAGCTTCGATTGCAAGGTCGACACCCGTTCCGTTTGTCAGGTGAAGTAGTTGCTGCGCGAAATCAGCCCCTGCGGGAGGCAGGGCCGTCGCTCCCAGTTCCAGGCTCAGCTGAAGCCGCGACGCGTCGACATCAGCGACAAAAACCCGAGAACAGCCCGCAACCCGCAAAGCTTGCTGCAGCAGAAGTCCGATGGTGCCAGCCCCCACGACCAAGGCCGTGGAGCCCTCGGCGATGGGAACAAGCGAAACCGCATGGAGCGCTACAGCCACAGCCTCCAGCAGCGCGGCCTGAGCAAATTGGAAATTCTCTGGCAGGCGATGGAGAATCCGCGCTGGGAGCAGCACAAAATCAGCAAATGCTCCAGCGCGGCGGTAGTCGCCACACGAAACGCCTAACACTTCGCGGCGGTCACACAGATTAATCTCTCCGCGAAGGCAGGGAGGGCATTCGCCGCAATAAATCGTCGAGTCAAACGTGACCCGGTCGCCTTCTGTCCAGCCAATTACCCCGTCGCCAACGGCGGCCACCGTTCCCGCGGCCTCGTGCCCCATGACGATCGGCGGAATGCGGCGGCCTGAAGAACCGTCGTAGCCGTGGACGTCACTGCCGCAGATCCCGCACGCGGCAACTTGAATGAGAACTTCACCGTGCCCGGGTTCAGGAACGGCGAGATCGACGAGTTCCAGACGACGATACTTTGAGAGCAGCAGAGCTTTCATTCGATTTCGCTGTCGAGTAGCAGGCGCTTATACGAGGCTCAAGTTGTTTTGTGGAATGCCTTCTGGACGAGCGTGTAGCGCGCAGCCCCAATCATGCCGCAGTCGTCATTGGCCACGATCTTCACCGGCACGTCTTTCAGAAGCGCGCCCATGCGCCCTTTATCCAGGAAAGATTCCATAAAAACAGGATCCTTCATCTTGGGCACGATCTTAGCCGCAATGCTGCCGCCGATGAAAATTCCTCCGGTGGACATGAAGTTCAGCGCGCAGTTGCCCGTTTGCGCCCCAAAAACGCTAACGAAAATCGACAACGCCTGATCGCAGATGGCGGACTTGCCTTCCAGGGCCAGCTGCGAAATCAGGGCTGGCGGGTCGGGAGCGGCGCCAACCTGTGTTCGCAACCACTCTGGCTCTTCGACTTTGTGTGTGTCGCGCAGGAAATCGTAAATGTTTCTGATTCCCGGCCCGGAGAGAACTCGCTCACAGCTGATGCGGCCGTATTTCTTTTGGAGGTAAACGAGCAACTCCGTCTGTAATTCATTTCTTGGCGCGAAATCCGCGTGGCCTCCTTCACAGGCGAACGGATGATGCCGAAAGCCGTCCCAGTAGAGACCCGCCATCCCCAATCCAGTTTTGGCGGAGATGACCGCGCGATTTCCGTCGGCCTCTTCTGAACCCTCGCTTAATGGGATGAAGTCTTTTGAATCCAATCCATCGATTCCGTATGCATAGGCTTCCAGATCGTTGAGCAGCCCGACCGAATTCAGCTTGAGCTGCTTGGCCAATTCGCTCGCATCGATGATCCAGGGCAGATTAGAAATCTTGCTGCGTCCGGCCCGCACCGGACCGGCCGCGCCGAAACATGCGCTGTGAACCGGAATGCCTTCCGTCTTGATAAAGTCAGCCAGGATTTCGGCCAGGCCCTCATGCTTCTGGCTTGGATAGGTTTTTTCGACAACGCAATTCAGCCGGTTGCCCTCGGTCTCGAAGGCGGCAAGCCGGGTGCGTGTCGCGCCGATTTCGCCTGCAAGAATCACTGTTCAGCAAGAATCATGGTTCAATTCTCCTCCACTGGCGGCCATCTAGCTCGAGCAGTTGATCGGCCTCCGCCGGTCCCCAGCTGCCGGATGCATAATTCGGAAACTTGCGCGGAGGCAACGCTCTCCACACGTCCAATACTGGATCGACTACGGTCCATCCCGCCTCGACCATATCGGCGCGCTGGAATAGAGTTGCGTCTCCCATCATGCAGTCATAGAGTAAAACCTCGTACCCGGTGTAAGCGTCTGCTCCAAAATATTTGGAATATTCAAAGCTCATATCCACTGACCCCACGCGCAATAGCGGCCCCGGAATCTTGGCGCCAAAGCTCAGCGAAATTCCTTCCACGGGCTGAATCTGGATGACCAGAGTATTCGTATGCAGCTTGTGAAATGGAGCATTGCGAAAGAGATCAAAGGGAGTGCGTTTGAATTGGATTGCGATTTCGGTGTGGCGCTGCGCCAGCCGCTTGCCGGTGCGGAAATAGAACGGCACTCCCGCCCAACGCCAGTTGTCGATGTTGACCTTCAAAGCGACGAAGGTTTCAGTGCGCGATTCCGGGGAAACGCCGGGCTCGGCCCGATACGCGGCTACCTTGTCGCCACCCACCAATCCAGGCCCGTATTGCCCGCGAACGCTGCGCTGCAAAACATCGTCCGAGCCTAGTGGCTGAATGGAATGCAAAACTTTGGCCTGCTCATTGCGCACGGCGTCTGCCTGAAAAGACACCGGCGATTCCATGGCGGTCAGGCTGAGGAGTTGCATCACATGGTTTGGGACCATGTCGCGCAAAGTTCCTGCCGTGTCGAAATAACCACCGCGGCGCTCGACTCCCACGATCTCGGCATTCGTGATCTGCACGTGATCGATATACCGCCGGTTCCAGATGGGCTCGAAAATGGCATTGTCGAAGCGGAACACCATGATGTTCTGCACCGTCTCTTTGCCCAGATAGTGATCGATGCGGTAGATCTGGTTTTCCTGGAGCACAGTTTTAATCTCGCGGTTCAGGGCCTTAGCCGAATCGAGATCATGCCCAAATGGTTTTTCGATGACCACACGCCGCCAGCGGCCATTCTCCTGCCGCGAAAGGCCCGCGGTTCCCAGTTGCTGAACAATTTGCGAAAAAAACTTGGGAGCAGTCGCCAGGTAGAAAAGATAGTTTCCTTCAGTATGCAATTCGGAGTCGAGCGCCGCGAGCCGGTCGCGGAGTTTCGAAAACGTGTTCGGATCGGCGAAGTCTCCGCGCTCGTAGTACAGCCGCTTGCGGAACCACGCTAAGGCGTCAGCGGAATCACTTCCGCCCGGCAGAAAGCTGGTGACCTGGGTTTGAAAATCTTCCAGGCCCAAGTCGTCAACCGAAACTCCCATCAACGCAAAGTTGTCCGGCAACAGCTTTGCCTTGCATAAATTGAAGAGTGCAGGAACCAGCTTGCGCTTCGCCAAATCTCCAGCCGCGCCAAACAAAACGAATACGCTCGGGCCTGCGGCTCTCTCCGCAAACCCAAGTTCATTTTCCGGATTGGTTTGAGTGGTCGCGGCCATCTACACACCTTCTGGTCGCCATAGTATATCGTCCGCCGAGCGCTTCGAAGGGCCCGACAGCGACCGTCTATTGCTGTTTCTCAATCGGAACGGATTGGTGCGCCAAGTGCTGATAGTTGAGGATTGCATTGAAAACCAGGGCGTACGTGCCCAGAGTCTCTCCCCGATAAATGGGATTATTCCCGAAGAGCAGCACGTTTCCCTGACCCAGGTGGGCATCCACGACGATGGCATGCTCCGCAATTGACGAGCCCTTGTCGAGCAAGCCATCGAGCAATAGGGTCTTGGAATCGGAGAAACGCAGGATCACTTCCGGACGGCTCTCCGGCGGAATTACTTGCGGGTTGTTGCGCGTCTGCTCTTCGTCCAAGTGTGCCGGCTCCCAAGGTTGCTGCTTGATGAGCGGTTCGGGTTCGGTAATTTTTCTCCCTTGGGGTTCGTCACTGTCTTCTACCGTGCCGCGCCCAGTGGGCCGCTTGGCATAAGGGTCAAGAGAGTCGGTTAACGGATCCATCAGGATCCGTCTACCCGAGCCTCCCAGGGTATCGCTGACATTAAATGCCATGCCGTTGGCGCTGATCACGGGCACAGTTGTTCCGTAGCCGAAGGCGATGGGATTGTCCCGAGCGACGAAGACAGTGTTAAGAACGGTGCCCACGACTCGCACGTCGCCGTGCGGAGCAATGCTAACCCCCGGGGCAAGACCAGTATCGATGGCGAATTGCGCAGTGTCTTCGCAAGTGATGAGGAGTCCCCCTTGTTCGACGAATCTCTTCAGATGTGCCAGGCCTTCGTAGCCCAAGCCTGGGCGTACATCGGCAGTGCTGTCGATTGCGCCGAGATTTGGTGTGAGTTCCGATTTCTGCCACGGCATTGGATTATGCCACGTGGGAATGCCGTTCAGGATTTCGAGAGTAGACGCGCGCCCGACCGGAGCAAAAACGATAACGTCGTACTTGGCGTGGAGGTCCTCTTGACCCGCTGTCTGAGTGCTGATGTAGTCGAAGGGCACGCCGGCGGCGTCGAACGCGTAGCGCCACCAGCCTTCAGTCTGGGTCGAAAGCCAAGTGTGCATGAAGGCAATGCGCGGAGCCGTGACCGCGTGTACCGCAACAGAAGGCGCGGCGGGGAGGCGAGATGCATCGAGCGATAGATCGTGCAGGATTCCCGCAATGCGGTCGTCCAGGTGGTCACCGCTTATGAGCAGCGAGCCAGCCGCGAAATGTTTTCCATCGGCGTCGAACGGTTTCTCAGCGCCTTGGATGGTTGCGCCTTTTAGTTTGTAAGCCAGCGACAACAGCGAGACCTGGCCGGTATTAGCGATCGCAAACACCGCGCCGGAGCCTGAGAGTGTTCCGGCGCGGCTTGCCAGATCGTCGACTAACTTCATCTTCGACTTCAGGATCGCGGGATCGAGCACGCGCACAACTTTTAGATTGAACAGGTGTGTGAAGGACCATCCAGTATCGTCATAAGGATGTTTCTGAGGATCGCCGGCGGCCCAGAACTGGCGGTCGAGTAGCGCATCGGCGACCCGGGAGTAGGGCTGATCCATGCGAACAATAACGCTGCCGGCGGGAAAGGTTTCCTGTTTCGGTTTATCCCCTCGCTTTTCGCCCGGAACGGAAGAGGTGACCGCTTCCGACAGTTCTTGGACCTCGACGTGCTGGCGCTTCAAAACCTTCAGCAATTCGATCTGGCGGTTGGTCTCGGCTGCATCGGCTGGGATCACGTAAGCCGCCGGGCCTTCCAGCGTAGGCTTCTGGACGGCGCGCCTGCTCTTGAGATAGTAGTTCTCGAGGAAGTGGTGGGTATGATTCGCGAAGTAAGAAAGTGTGGAAAGCAAAGCGCTTTCTTCGTAGTTGTTGTTATCCCTCTGTGACCAGTTCACGACCGGAAGCGGCGGACTCTGCCGGTACCAGGTGCGCGAATAATCTTCCGGACGCAGAATGCGCTTCTCAGTGTCGGCGCCGCCGTTGCCAAATGTTTCATACAGACGGCTGATGCCGTTGTGCATGCCTGCCAGGAACATCAGATAGCCCGGACTCCAGGTATCGAAGTCGCCGTGAGCGAAGACTCCCGGCATGCCAAAGTGCTGCATCTGGGCAACGTTATTCCAGCCGAGTTCCGCCCATTCGTCGGCGAGAGTAGGGTCGACCCAAGCGTTGTAGGGACCGTCGCCCACGGTGTTGTCGTAAAGAAAGGGAACTGACTCGTGCAAGTCGTGCAACACCTGCGCATGCCAGGCAAGGTAAGTATCGAGAACGTTCCGCGTAAGGTTGAGAGTCATCGCCATAGCGTCGCGGTTGTTGTCGTGTGCGACGTAATGGCCCCAATAGAGCAGGCGGGGCCAATCCTGGCCGGGATGAGCTTTGTGCCACTTGTAAATATCCACCATGCGGTCGCGGCCATCGACCTCGACCACGGGAGTGATGAGCACAATCATGTGCGAGCGGATGTACTTGATGTAGGGCGCATCGTCGACGGCTAGTCGATAAGCGAGTTCCATAAGGGCCGTCGGTGCCCCCGTCTCAGGAGAGTGGATGGTGCCCGTGATGTAGTAAACCGGCCAGGATTGGTCGAGAAGTTGGCGTGCTTTGGCGTCATCCAAGCCGATTCTTCGAGGATCCGCAAGTTGGGCCAGGCGAGCATCGTTCTCCTTCGCCCCCGCGAGCAATTTCGGGTCGGCGATGGCCGCGGCGATCATTTCTCGTCCTTCTTCGGAGTGGCCGATGCTGAAGACTTTCACCCGCGGCGTGCTCGCTTCCAACAGGCGGAAGTATTTGTACACATCTTCGGCGTAGGGCAACATATCGGGCGCTCCGGAAACATCCCCGAGCACCTTGGCCGGCGTCGGCACACTCTTCGAGGCTGGCAAATATTCCACTAGCGGCGACGTAAAAGAAGGATCGGTGGTGTATTTGTGAATCTGATCGGTATAGTGCTGATCGATCGGCTGGCCAGGATCGCGGGCGAAGGTCGAGTCCAATTCCTGGGACTGCAGTGGCAGGGTGGCGGAAAACAGAATGGAAGAGGCGGCGAGCAAGGCCAGTTTCAAAGAAGTCATTTTCCCTCGTTTGCGATTCACTTTCTTGGAACGCAAGTCTTACACAAATGGGCGGTCGAGTGAAAGTGTGGTGCAGTTGCGAAGCGTCCTGTTATCATTGCCGTCGCTAAAACCGTCCGCGTCTTCCGGAGAAATGATTTTGAGCCGGCGGCGCGCAGTTATCTTTGGATACGGGGGAAACATTGACTGACTCGAAGCATGACGGACTCAATCGCCGGGAATTCATCCAGGGCGCAGTGGCTGGAGCAGCATTCGTTTCGCTGCCGCTGACAGCCTTCTCCGAGGACAACTCCGACCTTCAATTGGTGCTGAGTCAAATACCGAAGATGCACGACGAGAATGTGAAGCGATTGCAGGACTGGATCGCGTTGCCCTCGATCGCGGCCGAGAACCGCAATTTTCCCCAAGGCCCTGAATATATGGCGCAGCTGG
This sequence comes from uncultured Acidobacteriaceae bacterium, assembly GCA_963708335.1. Classification (GTDB taxonomy): domain Bacteria; phylum Acidobacteriota; class Terriglobia; order Terriglobales; family Acidobacteriaceae; genus Sulfotelmatobacter. The sequence goes on from OY970205.1 coordinate 3,717,477, forward strand.
CGCGCGACGCGGGATTTGCCAACGTCGAAATTGTGCCGACCTCGGGCAAGCCGGGAGTCTTTGGCCTTCTTGATAGCGGAGCGGCCACCAGCGTCGGTATTTATTTCATGTACGATGTGAAACAGTTCGATCCCTCGGAGTGGTCTTCGCCGCCGCTCGAGGGCCGAATTGTAGACAAAGAAGGGCTCGGCAAGGTCTGTGTTGGCCGCGGAGCGGTAAACCAGAAGGGGCCTGAAACCGCCTTTCTGGGCGCGCTTCATGCGTTCAAGGCGGCCGGGAAAAAACTCCCCGTAAATCTGGTGCTGGTCTGCGAAGGCGAAGAAGAAATTGGTTCCCCTCACTTTCCCGAGATTATCCGCCAACCGAAGGTTACCGCCGCGTTGAAGAAATGCGTCGGCGTGTTCATGCCGATGGCCAGCCAGGACACGAATGGAAGCGTGGAGATCTCACTTGGTGCAAAAGGCGTGGTTGAGCTCGAGTTGGTGTCCAGCGGAGAGCGCTGGGGACGCGGACCCAAACACGACGTTCATTCCAGCTTAGAGGCGCAGGTCGACAGTCCCTCATGGCACCTCGTCCAAGCATTAAATTCACTGATCGAGCCCGACGGACATACGCCCGCTGTTGCAGGCTTCTTCGATAAAGCCAAGCCGCTCACTCCCGCTCAAATGAAAATGATTCAGGATGTCGCCGCCCGCCGCAGCGAGGCTACCGTAAAAAAACAGCTTGGCGTTGAGCACTGGGTCCACGACAAAAATTGGCTTGACTCGCTGGTACTGCTTGAGTCCAAGCCCACCATCAACATTGAGGGCTTGGTCGGCGGATACACGGGCCCAGGTGGTAAGACAATTCTGCCGCATCGCGCGATTGCGAAGATTGACATGCGGCTGGTGCCGGACATGACTGCGGCTGGAACGCTGGCCTTGTTGAAAGAGCATCTGGCAAAACACGGGTTTGGCGACATCGAAGTTAATATGAGCGGCGGATACGATCCGACACAAACTTCGCCCGATACGAAACTTATCCAGGCGCAAATTGCGACCTACCGCAAACTCGGTCAAGAACCATTGCTATGGCCTCGAGCGGCTGGCTCGTGGCCGGGTTACATCTTTACCTCTGAGCCTCTCAGTCTTCCAGCCGGGCATTTCGGATTGGGCCACGGCACCGGTGCGCACGCTCCCAATGAGTACTACCTGATCGAATCCGCCAATCCCAAAGTGGAGGGAATCGACGGAGCTGTGCGCTCCATTGTCGAATATCTATACGCATTGGCATAAAAGACGATCTGGAAATCGACGTCAGTCCATGGAAACCCGCCGTGCAGTGGTGTGCTTCAACTAAACTAGTTCATCATGAGCGACCGGCTGAAGGGAAAGACTGGGATCGTTACCGGCGCGGGCAGCGGGATTGGACGCGCCTGCACGATTGCGCTGGCGCGCGAAGGCGCGCGAGTCGCCTTGGTTGGCAGGCGAAGAGATCGGATTGAAGAACTCGCAAACGAGATTGGCGGTTCTGCGTTTTCCCTCCCGGCGGATATTTCCAAGACGAGCGAAATTACCCGATTGATGGACGAGACGCTGAGGTACTTTGGCGGGCTGAATTTTCTGCTGAATAACGCCGGCGTCCTGCATATTGGAAACGCCGAGCAGATTACCGAAGAGCAGTGGGACCACACCTTCAACGTGAACGTGCGCGGGGTTTGGCTGCTTTCCCGGGCCGCGTTGCCGCACATGAGAAAAGCCGGAGGGGGTTCGATCATAAATATTGCTTCTACCCTCGGTCTGGTCGGCGCTCGTAACCGCGCAGCCTATGCTGCCTCCAAAGGTGCGGTTGTTCTATTGACGAAGGGGATGGCAATCGATCACGGTCAGGAAAATATTCGCGTGAACGCAATTTGTCCCTCCTTCGTCGAGACCGAACTGACCGCGGCCGTTCTAAGCCAGGTAGCCGATCCAGCAGCAGTTCGACGGGAAAGAACCGCTGCCCATCCCATCGGCCGGCTGGGCCGACCTGAGGATATCGCCGGACTGGCAGTCTACCTGGCGAGCGATGAATCCTCTTGGATGACCGGCGCCGCGCTGCCCGTGGACGGGGGTTATTCGGCGGCGTGAAAATTAGCCGACAACCGTAGTCAGCAATGCCCGCTCAAATTACCTGGCAGGTGCACTGATGTCTCGCACTATAGGAGCAGGGAACACAATGGTCACAGGATATTGCTTGACTTCGACCGAACGGAGCCATCCGCGATCATGTCCCAGGCCAAAGGCGTGCCCCGGCCAACCGCACGTGTGGCTCTCCGTCCGAGTATCTCCGGGAGATACCGAGGATGCAGACCGTGCGCAGGACGAATGGATCGCACATTGTTTTCGGTGAATGTTTCCCCAGCCGCAACATCCGCCACAATGAAGAGCGAACGACGGAATTTCAACATCGCCACTTCACCGGGAGTGGCTCCATAGTAGATTGAACCTAGAGATTTCTCAGCCTTCCGGATCTCTTGGACCATGTCGCGGAATTCGTCAGGTTCGAGAGAAAAAGCGCTGTCGGGCCCGGGCGTCGCACGACTTGCTGTGAAATGTTTCTCGACGAGGCAAGCGCCTAACGCCACGGCCACAATTGCGGTTTCACAGCCAAGAGTATGGTCCGAGAGCCCCACGGGTACTTTGAAATGAGCGGCAAGATCGATCAGGGTACGAAGGTTCGCATGTTCGGGTTGGGCGGGATAAGCGCTCGTACACTTAAGCAGGCAAATCTCGGAAGCACCAGCCTTGCGTGCGGATGCGACCGCTTCTTCGATTTCGGCGAACGAAGCCATGCCTGTCGATAGAATCAGCGGCTTGCCCGTGCGCGCCATTTTTTCGATAAGCGGAATATCTATCAGTTCGGGCGACGCGATCTTGTGAACGGGCACATGCATTCGCTCCAAAAAATCCACCGCGCTCGGATCGAACGCTGAGGAGAAAAGTTCTAAACCAAGTTCGCGGGCTACCTCCTGCAGTTTCGGCTGCCATTCCCACGGCGTGAAACTCTCTTCATACAGATTATGAAGCGTTCTGCCGTCCCATACCGTTCCCCCTTTGATCGTGAACCATTCTTTGTCGCAGGGAAGAGTAAGGGTGTCGGCGGTATAGGTTTGCAATTTAATAGCATCGGCCCCGGCTTCCTTAGCCAGGCGCACAAGCTTCACGGCTTCATTGAAGCTGTGGCCATGGTTGCCAGAAAGCTCGGCGATGACGAATACCGGTTGGCCCGGGCCGATCACATGTTGACCGATACGAATAGGAAGCGCTCCCGTCAAAACACTCCTAAGCCTGAACCACGCTACGCACGAGCTCAAAAGCCTCGGCGGCCTGGCACCCTACGACCGTACCCCATCGGCGTGCAACCACCTCCAGCCCTTCCAGTGAGCGAGGATGTGGGAAACTTTGTACTTCGGTTTCATAGCAAGCCATGGCCCGCTTCTTGTGATCGATGGTGGAATCTATGTTAAAAAACGTATTCGGTTGAAAACTCGGGATCATGCGATGAAACGCCCAATCGGTCGAAGAAGGAATCTCGAACGCGTAAAGATTGCGGACGCTATGGCCTTCGATGGGGCGGGTAGCCGTAAGCACTGCCCGATGCGTAATGTGATGGTCAATATTAAGATCGCCACATCCATGCGTGAATATTGTGTTCGGAGCATGCTTTTGGATCAGTTCCTCCACGATCTTAACTACGTCTAGCACCGGAATAGTGTCGAAGCGATTGTCCGGCAAGTCATAAAGGAACAGGTCCGTCACGCCGAGTACGTTGGCAGCGCGCCGGCTATGATCGCGCAAATTGGTAAGCAGGGACCGGTCGGCTTCCTCTCTGGTTGGATAGCGGGATGTCATGCCTTCTCCCAAAATCGCAATCTTAACGTCGTGACCCTCCGCAAGGAGTCGAGCTATTGTTCCGCCGCAGCCCAGGACCTCGTCATCCGGATGGGCAGCAATCACGAGGACACTTCCTAAATGCTCAGTTGCGAACCGCTTTGAAGCCATAACATCCTCGCGAGAAATTGAGTAAGTGAAATGAGCCGGCGGGCAAAGACCCGAGTCTGCCTTGGATTCGGCATAACCAGCCTTGGCAAAGGCGCGAGTGGCGAAAAGATTGTCGTGCCGAATACAAGCGATGACTTTACTGAGATTCCATTGCTGAAATGCGGCCAGGGAACCGCGCCGTATGGCTTCGACTCCCATTCCTTTACCTGTTTTTTCTTCCAATACATATACCGAGATGACGGCATACACTTTATTGCGATCGAAACGTACCTGCCCGATTGGCTCGTTGCCGTGCATGACCATGAAAATTAACTGATCGGGATTGTTGAGCGCGCGCGTGAACCATGCCTGGTGCTCGTCCCAACTCACAGCGTGCTGGCTCGTGCTGCGTCGCATCAAAAAAGGATTGTTCCGCCACTGGAAAATTCTCTCCATATCGTCAGGGCGTGCCAGTCTCAGGGTTATCGTGTCGGTCATGAATCGCAATCATCTCCGTTCAGATTGCAGGTTTGTAGGTGGCACCGGAACTGCAGTGCAGGCTGTTTTAAAAAGCGGGGATTGCCCTTGCATAATTATGTCCAGGCTGTTCGCGCCGCAGTTAAATAGCAGATCGACGACCGACATAAACGGTTCAAAGCCTGGGTAGACTTGCGGGTAAGTAGGATGATTGTAATCGTGATACTGAATTTCAATTCCATTTGCGTTGAAGCTGTCTTGCTGAAGATAATTCCTTCCAAATGGTCCGGAGATGTAAGTGGTGGCTCCTGCCGCGCGACAAAGATTCAGGATTAAATCACTCTTGCTCCCTTCGACGCGCATTTCCGAACTGTAAAGGATCTCAGTGGGAATGCGTAAAGTTCCTCGCAGGTAGTCGGTTGTCGATCGAACTAGATCCTGCAATAGCGTCCAACGTTTGGAGTACGTCGCAGTAAAAAAGTCGCGATGCTCGGCAAAAAAGGGCGCCTTCGCGTAGGAACAGCGTATAGTCTCCCAATGTTTAAAAGACCATCGTGGGTCGTCTACAATTTCGATGGCATTCAGATGCATTTCGGAGGATCGGCCGGTGGTCTTCAGGGGCACCGTGAGCCAGTTCCAGCCCGGCTTGGTTCGAACCTTGTTGCGGTTGGCAAACTTGGTCTTGCTACTGCGGTCGATTAAGACGTCATCCAAAACGATGTGGATGTCGCTGCAAGCAATCCGATGGAAATATCCCAGCCACGGCAAGTATGCCGGCTGCATGATGGAAACAATCACAGGCTATGCCGATCCCGATACAGAAAAATCGTAAAGTCACGAAGATGATAGTCGTGACGCAAACATACCCACGGTGTCAAACTCCGGCAGAAGCGAACGGTTTGCAACGGGTCGGCGTGGAACTCGCCCGGTTCTTCCGCGAACCAGTTGCTCAGGCTATTGAAGGCCACACCAACACGGGCCGCTTTGAACATGGTAGCGACCACGGTTTGCAAATACTCTTCCGGCGCATTCTGACGTAAATAGAAGATTCCGCTCGCAACCGCAAAATCAGGCTGTTGGCCTGAGAGCGCGTCTTCAAGCATGTCCCCAACACTGAAATCAACCCCGGGGAAACGCTTTTTCGCCATCGTTACCATCTCCGGGGTAATGTCGATTCCACGATAATTGGTTTGGATGTTCTCTTCTTTTAGCCAGCCATATAAATCGCCCATGCCACAGCCGATATCAAGCAGACTTGATCCGTTCAGCTTACCTACCTGCGTCAGAATCCTGAAGCGTGTGCGCTGACTCTCCCTGCTACCCCAATCGACGGCACGCACGTCAGGCCCAAACCGCGCCAAATTAGCGGAAAAGTAATCTCTCGTGCGTCGGTTGTCGGTAGTCCATCCTTCCCGGACAATGATTTCAGTATTTTTTGACATTTCTCGTTATCACGCCACTTAGGAGCGTCGTACTCTAGCTGCGCTCCGCCCAAACTCTCCACACAGCAGTTACCAGAGAACCAGTGAGGACATCGACCGTGGATTCAAGATGAAGCTGTAAAATGCGCCAATCTTGGAATGACTCCTCAATCATCTCTTGGGTGTAATTACAAATATAGCCAACCTGCTCCCGCTCCGCGCTGTATGGAACAAAGAGGAATTTGCCTCCAGGTACTAGGACTTCTCGCACGCGCGCGATTGTCGCCTTGCCAATGTTGAATGGAACACATGTGATCGCGCCACGTTCGATCACGAGATCGAAGGTGCCCTCAAAGGGCACGTTAGGAAATTCAGCAACTTTCAGGTCGACCGCATTCCCGCAGCGGGCTTTAGCGTATTCGATTGCCTTCGGGCTGCCGTCGAATCCAGAGCAGGCGAAGCCTTCCTGATTCAAGAACCATAGATTGTTTCCCGGCCCGCAGCCCACCTCGAGGATGCGAATGTCGCGCCGCGGTTTGGATGGAAGATTTCGGAAAACAAAGGTTGCAATTTGGTCATATGGACTTCGAACGAAAGCGCCCTTGCCATAAACCTCATTTTCCCAAACCGGATCGGAGGTAGTTGCGGACGGAAAAGATCGATTCACGAGGCTATCTCCCGGGAATTATTTGCAGAACTCGAATGGTTATTCAAATCGTGCGTTTCGAACAGCGCCCCGGCGCGCAGGGGACGTGCTAATTTGTTTCCAACCAATTCGATAGCCATCTTCGGCGGCAGCCCGGTGCCGGGACGATGAAAGGCGATGTCGCGGGTTGTCAACATGTGTCCAGCGGGCAGGTCCCGCGCTGCCACACATGAAAGTCGGTATTCCCGGCGCCCCACTTGCTCAGTGCGAGCGGGTTCCAGATCTGCCAAGCCGAGGCCGGACTCAACAAAACGGACAGAATCCACCAGTGCGCGAAATTCCGTCGGATCGGCGGAAAAGCGGTGGTCAGGGCCGGCCAGGTTCTTGTCGAGCGTGAAGTGTTTCTCGATGAAGCAGGCCCCCAACGTTACTGCGCCGACCGCCGCAGCAATCCCGTCAGTATGGTCACTAAAGCCGACCAGACAGTCGTAAGCGTGCGCCAGCGCTGGGATTTTGCGCAAATTCACATCCGCCGCTGGCGTGGGATATGCCGAGGTGCAATGAAGCAAAATCAAATCGCGACCTCCGGCTCCGCGAAAAGCTTCGACCGCATCATCAATGTCTTCACGAGTGGCCATGCCAGTGGATATGACGGTTGGCAACCCGGTCCGCGCCATACATCGGATGAGCGGAAGGTGTCCGAGGCAGTCGGACCCGTTCTTCAGTAATTCCACTCCTTCGTGCACCAGTTCGGCCACGCCCTGTTCGTCCATCGGAGTGCTGAAAAAGACGACCCCGCGTTCGTCGCAATGCTGGCGCAGATCTCGCAGTGCTCCCGGACGAAGTTCGCAACGCTTGAACATGTCAAACTGCGATTCGACTATAGTCTTGCCTTGGGAAATGTATTCGTAGGTGAGCGAACGATCGGAGAGAAAGGCTTCAGTGTGGTAGTTCTGGAACTTGACCGCATCGGCGCCGCTGTCGGCAGCCGCGTCAATTTCACGATGGGCGAGCGCCATCTCGCCGTTGTGGTTGATGCCAATTTCGGCGGCCAGGAAACATGGCTGGCCGGTTCCAATCTTTCGAGTTTTTCCGACCGCAATAGGTAGCATCACTTTGCTAACTGGCGCTTGAAGGCTGCAAATTTGATGTCTCGGACAGCGACCTCACCTCGGAATCCACACTGGGAAGTGCAGGAAGCATGGGCCAAAGCGCCGAGTCCTGGTTTTCAACGAGCAGCTCCACTCCGGCTGGATCCAGAAGTTGCTGCTTAATGACAGCGACCGCCCGTGTTGCAGGCAGCCGCCAAATCAGCGGCAGATCGGTGTCATGTCTTTCTTTGCGCTCGGCTACGGGCGGCTCCCAACTTTCGGCATAGATGCGACGATCTTGAAAGAAATAGTCTGGCGTCTTCAGATCGATGCCGCAAAGCACGATTCGTTTGTACCCTAGCTTCATCGCAAACACCAGGATACTGGTCAGACTGGAAGCGTACTTCAGCAGGGAAGAGAATCGTCCTGTGACTTGAAAGGCTCCGCGGCGCTGCAAGTATTCAAGTGCTCGGGCGAATTCAGCCTCGCTTCGGGCTGGAGCTTCGAGTTTGTGTGCGGCGAATAAGTTTTTTCTGAATTCGGGCGGCAGATGGTCCATGGTCTGTGTCTCCAGCCTGTGAAATTCAGTCATCACTTTTACTGTTGAGGCATAGTCGGCCGCCCGACACTTAGCCAGAGCCAAGAAGGAGTCAAACGCCTCTGGCGATGATGGCTTCTCAATGGATTCGAAAAAGTAAAACTTCGGAACGAACGAATGGTAAAGCCAAAAGTTAAAGCCAAGAGTGTCGTGGGCGGCAATTTCCTGCCAGCGCTCTGCCGAGATTCGATTGATGGAGGGCCCGCTACCCAGCACAAACAACGTATCGCTGCTCTTAATCTTTAATAGATCGACCTGGCCCAGCATGGGAATGCCAGCTCGCTTGCGCGCAGTTTCTGCGCGCGCTCGCTGCTCGACCCGGTCCCACGCGTAATAAAGCCGTAAGAACAGCGGGTAGGGAAGCGACTTCGCCAGCGATTTCAAAGCACTAATCATTGTTGGTTTTAATGTTTTATTTTTGTTGCTCTCAGCGGGCGTATTCGTTGTCTTTGGCCGCTGGCGTTGGCGATGCTGGCCATTGCCTCGACTATCCGTTGAGCGCCGCGTCCGTCGATCAGTGCACGGCCGCGAGAGCTCATCTCTTTGCGCTTCCCCGGGTCATCCGCAAGGGCGCTAAGGGCCGCAGCGGTTTCTGAGGGTTGCACTCGGTGATGCCAGCCCAGGCTAACGGCGATACCGTGGGAGTGCAAGTATTGGGCGCAGCCATGTTGATTTTCCGCGAGCGTGACCAGCAGGCTCGGTAGCCCCATGAAGGCAAGCTCCCAACTGGTGCTGCCGGCGGCGCTGATTGCCAAATCCGCCCAAGACATCTCTTGCGCAATCCGCAGCGTATCTGTCTGAAACTCTACACTATGGGGCAAGTTGGCCGCCAGTCGCTCCAACCCGCCGCGATGAGGATTGCTGGCGCCTACCAGCACTCTGACGTTCATCGGAGACGCCCGAAGCATGGCTAGCGCTTGCAGTGCTCCTCCCGTGGCATTTTCGGCATCACTACCGCCGAACGTGATCAGCAAGTTACGCGCACGCGGAGCGACCTGGCGGTCGCGTCGGGGCCATTCTCGGAATTCGCGGCGCAGCAGAAGATAATCGGCGCCCAAGAGCAGGGTACTGTCGCCGGCGCGGTTATCGTACATTTCCGGTGTGGCGTAGGCATTTTGGTTGAGCAGCAGATCGGTATAGTAGCGGTCAGCGTGACCGAGGTCATCGAACAATAGCAGGTGCCCGGTTGTATCTTTCAAAGCGCGCTGATAGTTCGGCGAGAACTGGTATCCGTCCAAAGCAACCCAGGTCGCTTGGAGGCGAAGCGCGCTCTCGCTGGTCTCCTTTGCATCCGCAAGGCTGCCCGGTTGCGAGGAGAGGCGAACTTCGCGGATGTTGTCGTGCTTGAGACGGTTTCCTAACGTCTCTGCACCAGGCGCCATCAGAAAGATCGCCGTTGCCCCCTGTTCCTGCCATGCCTGCGCTAGCGCCAGGCAACGCATGAAATGCCCGGAGCCAATTTGTGGGCCCGCGTCCGCCCGAACCAGAAGAATGGCGCCTTCTACCAAGCGGAAAAACCTCCGTCAACCGCTAGCGTAGCTCCAGTAATGTAGGAGGATTCCTCTGACGCTAAGAATGCGACTGCGGCCGCGATCTCGCGGGCATCAGCCATACGGCCAAGCATTGTTTTGCGGGAGTAGTTGGCCAGGAAAACATCATCCTGTCGCTCAGGGGAGCGCACGCCTCCTACCAAGAGCGCATTGACGCGGACGTTGCGATTGCCCCAGAGCGCAGCTAGATAACGCGTGAGGGCTAACAGGCCCGCCTTGGCCGTTGCATATTGCGGTGGGGTAGCCATCGAGCCCGGGGGATAAATGCTTGGATCCACACCGCAGAGCGCGTAAATGGAAGAGATAATCACGATGCTAGCCGACTCTCCGCGATCTCGCCGCTGTACCATCTCTCGCGCGCACAAAAAATGTCCAGCAACGTCCACTTCGTAGAGTCCTGAGAAGTCGGAATGCGAGAGTTCGCCGAACGGGGTCGCCAATCCATCACGCAGGGACGCGTTAGCAACTAGGATCGACGGGAGGCGAGACGTTTTTTCCAGAAGCGCGAACAAAGCACTGATGCTTTCCGGATTTGAAAGTTCAAGCTCGACGCGAAAGGCCCCGGCTGGGGAATTGCCCTCTGCATTATCGGTTGGTGGCTGACGGCTGGATCCCAACACATTAACGCCTTCCGATACCATTCGCTCGGTGATGGCGGACCCGATGAGACCCGTCGATCCGGTCACCAATGCGACTTTGCCGGCAAGACCCTTCACCGAGCAGCCTTAGCCAGAAGGAATTCGCAGTAATCGAACTCAGCTTGCGTGCCGACATGAACTGAGCGCTCTTCAGGCGTTTCGATGGCGGCTAAACTTGGGCCGAAGAAATGCCCAACTTCGCGCAAAGCTTTAAATCGACCGATCTTGATGGAGCCATTCGGTCGGTATATGGGCGGCAACAGCGGCCTTTCGAGCATGAAGCGATCGCCAAAATACATGTGCCAGCTTTCGTTTCCGTTCTTTTCCATCGCCCAATGGAAATAGTGAGGGTCGATCGGTGTCACACTGACCACGAAATCTACGGAGCCTTGCTGGAAGCGACGGATGCCAGCTTGGATATCGCCCGCGGAGCGTAACGGAGACGTCGGTTGTAAGCAAAGAAGAATCTCGCCGCCTTGCTTTTGAGCGTTGAGTTTTTCCGCGACGAACTGACAGGGCTCATGGGAAGACACAAGATCTGCACAGAGTTCTTCCGGCACCAGCCACGGGACTTCGGCTCCGTAACTGCGCGCCACCTCAGCAATCTCCTCGGATTCAGTGCATACGTACACAGGATCACAACCCGCCGCCTGTGCGGCTTCAATGGAATATGCCAACATGGGCTTGCCGGCCAAGGATAATAGATTCTTGCCGCGCAGCCGCTTGCTCCCCGCACGCGCGGGAATCATACATATTATCCTCTCAGGCATCGACAGTCCCCGCATGGAATGGTTCTGCAGTGATTGCTTCAAGGGGTGATATACCATCACGATCGCGCAGCCCACGAACCAGTAGATCAGCGAGTGCGAGGTCCGCCGCGTCATCAATATCTATCCCGCGGTTGGCGTCGATGCTCGCTAAGTAATAGGGCTTACCGTAAAACGCACGCTGCTCGATGAAATCGGCGGACTGGACCCACCAGATTGCGCCCGTCGGGCAGTACGCCTTAGTCAGCGATTGGCTATTTGCCATAAAGTCAGAGCCAAATATGAACCTACCGCCGTCCCGGTCTTGCGCTACTGCCCATTGCGGGTACACTGCTCTGTAAGGAACCACTGAAATTTGGAACTTGCGCTTTGAAGTTTCGAATTCGCGGAAATGACTGCATATGTCGTTGCTGCGGCGCAACGGACAATTCGGCATAAGCTGACACAACGCACGCGGTTTGAATCCCTCCCTAGCAAGGGTTTGCAGCACATGCAGTGAAACGTCCACCAAATCAGCCGTGTCGGTGGCCAGTTTTGGAGGGCGCGCAAGATATTCCGCGCCGTACCAAGCGGCCATTTTTCCAATCTCTGTGTTGTCAGTAGAGACGATAATGCGCTCGAATAAACCGCAGTTGCGAGCAGCCACAATCGCGTAGGCGATCATCGGATGACCAAAAAAAGACAAAATGTTTTTGCCCGGGATGCGTTTGGAGCCGCCCCGAGCCGGAATGACGGCCAATAGCCCCTTACTCAACCTTGATGGTCCTCTCCGCCGCTGCCCGAGCGGCTAACGCCCACTCGAGGACCCGAGCGGCCTGCTCGGCGTTTACGAGGGGCAAATGGCCGCTCCCGATGCAGTTGAGGAATTGCTTCAGCTCCGCCACATACATTTCATTGTCTTCAAAATCGAAGTGAAAGTATTCCGGTTCCTTTTCCGGACGTAGCACGCGGACGTTCAGAGCGTCGCTGTCTTCCCATATCGCCGTTCCTGCTTCCCCTACCAGCTTGCAGGAACGCGATGGCACTCGCTGGACGAAGTCGAGATGCAGATCGGCGTGAGCACCGGAAGCGAATCGCAATAGCAGGCTTGCCGAATCTTCGACGTTCACTGCGAGTTGGCTGACCGTTGATGCCATGCAGAGCACTTCAATGGGTTCGCCGAAAAACCACAGTAGGTAATCGAGTTCGTGCGAAGCGTCGAGGATGATGCCTCCCCCTAACTCGCGACGAGCCGTATAACTCTGTCTGTAGTCCTGCCAGGGACGCCAGTCGGGCAAGTACTGCCCAACCTCCACACGCGTCCAGAGTATGCGGCCAATGGTATTTTCTTCAACAATCTGTTTCATCTTACGAATAGCGGGATGGAAACGTAGATTGTAGCCGACTTGCACCACACGACCGCTTGCGCAGGCCTCGCCGAGCAAAGCTTTCACACCTTCCATGCTGTGCGAGAGTGGTTTTTCGATGAAGACATGCGCTCCGGCTGCAATTCCTTGGCTGGCCTGCGACAGATGAAACGAAGGGGGTGTGCAAACCAGAACAGCGTCCGGGCGGAAAGCTCCGAGCGCATGCTCGAAGTTCGCGAAGGGATGGATCTTTAGCTCATCAATCATTGGCGCAAGGCGTTCGGGATCGGGATCGCACGCCGCGATGTCATTTACGCCAAGCGACCGCAGGTTACGCATATGTCTTCGGCCTATCGAGCCCGATCCGGCCACGAGGACCTTCATCCCGGCACTGTTCATCGTGATCATTTTGAATATTCAGCCACGACCTTGTGAACGGCTTCGATGACGTCCCTCACGTCCTGGTCACTCATGAGGGGAAACATGGGCAAGCTCAGGATTTGTTCGTAGGCCGCCTCTGCCCGCGGGCACAAGCCCGCCGCCGTTCCCTGATGTTCGCGATAATACGGGTGAAGGTGGACCGGAATGTAATGCACATTGACGCCGATTCCTTCTGCTCGCAAAGCTGCGAAGACTTGCGCCCGCGAGGCTCGCAACCGTTTCAAATCCAGTTTCACGACGTACAGGTGGTACGCGTGTTCCACGCCGGGGTTCACAGACAAGGGATTGACGGGGGGGAGTTGGCTAAACGCGGCGTCGTATTCCGCGGCTATTGCACGGCGCCGCGCGAGCCATCGGTCCAGCTTGGCAAGCTGGCTTAATCCCAGCGCACACTGCAGATCGCTCAGGCGATAGTTGTATCCTAAGTCGACCATCTCATAAAACCACGAGCCAACCTTTTCGCGCTGGCGGTGATCGCTCCCGATGCCATGATTGCGGAAGCGCCGCAGCTTGTCGGCGAGTCCAGGGTCGTTGGTGGTTATCATTCCCCCTTCCGCTGTAGTTACGTGCTTTACAGGGTGAAAGCTGAATGCGGTCATTGTGCTGAGGCCGCCTACGCGCCGACCCTCGAACCTGGCGCCGAGCGCGTGGCACGCATCTTCGATCACCGCTAAACCGTGCTTTTCGGCGAGCTCGGTGATCTGGCGCAAAGCCACAGGTTGGCCTGCGTAATCCACGACAACTAGCGCCTTGGTAAGCGACGAGATGTTGCGCTCGATTTCCGCGGGATCGATCAACAACGTGTCGCTATCTATGTCCGCAAACACGGGCCGAACACCGCAGTACAGCAAACAGTTTGCCGAGGCGCAGAAAGTGATCGGAGTGGTGATGGCCTCGTCGCCGGATCCTAGTTCGAGAACGGCAACTGAGCCGTGCAAAGCCGCAGTACCCGAGCTGAAGCTTACGGCGTAACGAGCCCCGGTCGCCGCCGCAAATGTGGCTTCAAATTCCTCTACCTTGGGCCCGGTTGTAAGCCAGTCGGAGCGCAATACATCTACGACCGCGGCGATATCGGCGTCGTCAATCCACTGTTTGCCATAGGGCAAGGGCGTGGAGCGTACCGGGATACCGCCGTCTACCGCTAACTTTGCAGTTCTGGTAAGCACGCGGTTTCCCCGATCAGTTTTTCCAGTTCCTCGGCGCTCAGCCATTGAGGATTGCTGTCGCTGGTGTAGCGGAAGTTGTCAATCAGGGGCGTGGCCTGATCCCAACTGCCGTTCGTGCGAACATAATGTGGGTAGATGACGAACATCTCCGGCATTTCCAACGTATGACGGGCCTCGTCTTCGGAAACAAGGACCTCGTGGAGCTTTTCGCCTGGACGGATACCGACGTAATCAATGGTTGCGTTCGGCGCAACTGCGCTCGCCAGTTCCATAATCCCAAGGCTCGGAATGCGAGGTACAAAGATTTCTCCTCCGGCCATTTTGTCCAGGCAATGAATAACAAATTTCACGCCCTGCTCGAGGGTGAGCCAAAAGCGGGTCATGCGACGGTCGGTAATGGTGAGGCGCCCGGTCTTAGCTTGTTCCAGAAAAACCGGAATGACGCTGCCCCGGCTCCCAATTACATTGCCGTAGCGCGAACAGCTGAAACGAGTGCCCCTTCCCCCGGAATAGAAATTGCCATGTACGAATAGTTTCTCGGCGCACAGTTTTGAAGCCCCGTAAAGATTTACCGGATTTACGGCCTTATCGGTACTGATCGCGAGTACTTTCTTGACCCCCCGGTCGATGGCCGCGTCGATCACGTTTTTAGCGCCGATCACATTCGTCTGAATAGCTTCAAAAGGGTTGTATTCGCAAGCCGGTACCTGCTTCAGAGCAGCGGCATGAACCACGATATCGACGTCTACGAACGCTCGCCGGAGGCGGTCTGGATCCCGCACATCGCCCAGAAAATATCGCATTGGCGATTGCGGCCCGTCTGGAAATTTTTGCCGCATGTCGTGCTGTTTGAGTTCGTCCCGGCTGAGGACGATCAGTCGTTTAGGGCGGCATTCGGCAAGCACCGTCTCTACAAATTTCTTTCCGAACGAACCGGTGCCGCCAGTGATAAGAATGCTTTGATTGTCAAGATTCATGAGCTTACCGATACTCCGGCTGTGTCAGGAGCGCAACGTGGTTTAGTTCCGCAAAGTTTCTTGAGTGTATCGCACCAACGCCGTATCACTCAACTGGGAAAGATTGTGCACTTTGAGGTCGCACAAGTGTGTTGTAGGATAAGCGCAGTGCACTCCAAGTCGGTGATCACAGCCGAAAGCGAATCCGAACTGAGCACATATCTGTGACATTAAGTCAGCAAGCCCCAACTGCCGCAACGTCTGCGGGTGGTGGGCTCTCATATAGCATTCATTCTGCGAGTCACCGCTTGCTGGTCGGTTCCGGTGCTTACGCCACCACTAATTTCGCCCTGAGGGCGGTGAATTTTCTTCTCATCACACTCTTCACGCGTTATTTGAGTCCCGGCGACTACGGTACCATCAGCCTCGCTGAAATAATTGCGGCGACCCTAGCGACCTTTAGCGCGCTCGGATTAGACGCTTCCATGCGCCGTCTTTACTTTCACTATGCGGATCAACCGGCAGTACAGCGGAGGTATGTCAGCAGCGTACTGCGCTTTGGTGTCTTCGTTACTAGCGCGATGGTCGTTTTGGCATTCGTGGGCGGGCCGCGCCTGGTGCGGATTACACCCCATTTGGGAGTGCCGTTCTTTCCCTACATCGCCCTGGCCATCGGTGCGGTGGCCGCCAACCAGATGGTGGACTACCGCTTGAGCCTGTACCAGAGCGAACAGAAACCGTTCGCCTTTTCAATGATGGCGTCGGCGTCATTCCTAATGACCGCCGGTTCCTCAGTGTTACTGGTCGTACTGTTACGCCGTGGCCCAGTGGGCATGCTGACTGGGAAGCTAATGGGCGCCACTGGTTCTTTCGTGGTCGCATTTGTTTTTTCGAAAAAGTGGTGGACGGGTGGCTTCGAATGGAAGTTTGTGCGCGAAACCCTGCCTATGGCATTGCCCATTCTTCCTCACATGCTCATGGCCTTGGGTCTCGTCGCGGCTGACCGCTTCATTCTTCAGTATTACCGTAGCCTAGGGGAAGTTGGGATATATTCGGTCGCGTACACGTTCGGCATGGTGATGTACCTGGTCACGGCGTCCATTTCCCAAGCTTGGTCGCCCCTTTTCTATGACATAGCACGCAATGGGCGAGAAGGGCAGCGAATGCTGGGACGGATGTTCTCCGGGCTCAGCCTGCTGCTGGTGGCGATTGCCGCTTTCGGGTCATTGATTGCCCAGGACGTCGTGACTCATTTCTTGGATAAACGCTACTCGTCGGCCGGATGGTTGATTCCTTGGATCATTGGCGGCTATCTGTTCCACGCTCTCTATGGCATCCTGCAACCATCGCTGCTGCAGGCGCGTCGGGTTGGTTTTCTTTGGATCGTCAGCGGCGTGGCACTGGTAGCCAACCTTGGCCTCAACTTCTTATGGGTTCCCCGTTGGGGAATGTACGGCGCTGCGTGGGCGACGACGGTAGCGTACATGATCGAGGCTGCCTTGTTGTATGTTTACGCGCAACACGTATATCCTCTCCAATTCTCAAGGATCCGGTTAGCGGCGGCGCTAGCTATCTTCGGCGGAGTGCTTTGGGTCACGCAAGTTCACTGGCAAAGTTGGCGGGTCCTAATTTTCGGCACGACCCTTCTGGGTTCTCTGCTGCTGATAGGGTCTATTGGGAGCAAGGAATTAGTCTCACTCCTCGGCCCACTGTTGCGCAAAAGACTGGACGCAAACTGAGGCGGAAATAGCGAGAGATTTGCCAACGCATCGGAGCAACCCGGCTCCTACGCCGCCTGTGTGCCATGTATGCCTCGTTGGCTTAAAATTATTGCCGAGGAACTATAAACAACGGAACATTGAATGTCTTTTGACATAATCACTGTCGAGGACCCCCGTTGGGCCTCCACTCTTTCGACATCGAACGCCGGCATTTTCTATACCAATGACTATTGTGGGTTACATCAAGAGCAAGATGGTTCGCCGGCCATGCTGCTCTATCAGGACGATCTTGGCCTAGCATTCGACGTAACTTTCTTCAAGAGCATAGCCACACTTCCATTTTATGAGGACATTGGTGAACAATTTACTTATCGACCCATCGATTTGGCGAATCCCGTTTATAACGGACCCATTGTCGTTTCCGCGGACGCTGACCACTTCGAATTGCTGCGACGATACCGTAAGGCAATGAATCAATTCTGTACCGAAAACCACGTAGTCACTGAGTTCATTCGTTTTCATCCGTTCTATGAGAAGACGGCTGCTTTGTCGCGGATTGAGGAACTGATTCCAGTCAGCGATATTCTTTATGTCGATCTTCGCCAAGGCTATGAGGCAGCGAGAAAGCGGTACCGTAAGGGTCATCGATCGGCGGCGCAAAAAGCGGCACGCGAAGGAGCGTCCTGGAGTTTCGTGGAACCAGATGATAATCACTTAGGCATCTTCACTCGTTTATATGAGTGGACGCAACGGCGGAACGGAACACGGTCCGTATACATCCAAAAGCAATCGTTTTTTCGTTCCATGTTCGGCGCGCTGCAAGGCCGAGCATTGCTCGCGGAATCTTATTCCCACGGGTGCGTGGTTTCATCATCCATATTCCTCGACGATAGGACCAGCCTCTGGTATCAGTACTCAGGCAGCGACCTCAATTTGCTAGGAACCAATGCTCACACCTATCTGATGGACAGGATGGTAGCTTGGGCCGCCGAAAAAGGAATTTCTTATTTGGTGTTGGGCGGCGGCGGCGATCCCCATGATCCCTCGGACCGCATCGCCAAATTCAAGAGAGGATTTTCTCATCTCATGGGAAAAGTGCATCAACTGAGGAAGGTGCATCATCCCACGACCTTGCAAGCGCTCTTGCTTGCCAAGGAGCGCTACAATCGGAGTCAGGGCCGAGAAGTCCGCAGCAATTGGTTCCCCAGCTATTGGCTCGATTGAAAGAAGAATTTACGTTTTCTTCAGTGCCAGCAGGATGTTCCTAGCCAGGTTGCAGGATTCACTCGTCTGATCGTCGAGTTCTTCGATAATTTCTTGTAGCCTCTGATCCAGGGCGGGCCGCAATGGGTAGCTGGTGAATTTCCAGGCGAAGTCGAACAGCCCTGCGATGGGTGAAACTCCGCTTTCAGCCACAATCTGCAATCCCATACTCCGGCAGTCTTCTTTCAATTCAGCCGGACTCCACTGAAAAACTTCCAATCGACCCTGATCAGACTTCTCCCATCGCGTGCCGGTTTCGGCTAAGGATCGAAAATTGTTTACGTCCATGGCCGCCAGATCCACGAGGGAGCGACCGTATCTGCTCATCTCACTCAGAATCATTCGCCCTCCGGGTTTCAGCAGACTGACTGGCAGGGTCAAAGCAGCGAGGCGTCCGAACCTCAGCACAAGGTAATAGAGCACCTCGAAGCAAAGAACCGCGTCGAAATGGTCTTTGACAAAAGGAG
Organism: uncultured Acidobacteriaceae bacterium; assembly: GCA_963708335.1. GTDB lineage: Bacteria > Acidobacteriota > Terriglobia > Terriglobales > Acidobacteriaceae > Sulfotelmatobacter. The sequence continues at coordinate 3,736,026 of OY970205.1, forward strand.
GCTGGATCACGTCGCAGCAGATTACCAAGAGGTTGAAAAGGCTACGATGACGCGCCTCAGCCGCCAGCCTTTTCAGGCTTGCGAGGTTGGTATCGATGGCGATCACTGGAGAGAATCCGTTTTCCGCCGCCCACAATGATAATCGCCCGTCGCCACAGCCGAAATCCAACAAGGAGCCGGTAGTACTCGGGAACTGTTCCGCAATAAACCGCCGATATCGTCGGCTTGTACAATGAATCACGGGGTTATTGGCGAACGAGGTATCCAGAAAATGAGTTCCGCCGAATGCGGCATAGAACCGGGTTGTGGAATCCTTCGGACCTCCGTCGATGCGTAGAACGCCATCATCAAAGAGATAGCTGCTGGCGCATGATTGACATGCGACGGATTCCTTAGACGCCTTCCATCCAGCAGTATTGCAGACTGGACACTTTAGTCCCGACGCTTCAAGAATCACTTGGATCGGGGATGGACTATCGATCATGTGCAAAGAAATAATAGCTTTTTTCCGGGAACAAAACCGTGCGCGTTGCGATTTCGCTTCTCGCGTTAGGACTGGGTGCCCTAACATCACATGGGGGATACTGGATATTGCCCAAGGCGCTGTAAACAGTGTCGCTGGTCGGTAACACGGTGAATAATGGCTCTGACGTTTACACTTAACGAGAAAGTCTCACACCCTTCTCTCGTAGCGTTGCCCCGTAACCTTGAAACTTGTAGAAAGCAACCCCGAATTGCTGTCTTCGTGCCGACCCTTGCCTTCGGCGGAGTCGAGCGTGTGATGCTGAATCTTGCGCAGGGCTTCTGTGATCGCGGTTTCGACGTGGATGTCGTTGCACACCGAGTAGAGGGTGAATTCCGAGACAATGTACCGAAAAGAGCACGTCTAGTGGATCTCCAAGCCGGGCGCGTGCTGGCAAGCCTACCGAAACTAGTGCGTTACATGCAGGATGAGAAGCCTGCCGCGATGCTAACTGCAATGGAACATTCCAGCGTGGTTGCCATCTGGGCTCGAGCGATAGCGCGCGTGCCCACCCGCATCATTGCGACGGAGCATACAAACCTTTCAGAGGTGGTTAAGCATGCGCCGTCCCGCAAAGTGCGACTTGTACCATTCGCTTGCCGCCGGTTCTTGCACCGAGCAGACGCTATTGTTGCGGTGTCCCAGGGGGTAGCCGATGATCTGGTCGAGCACGCGCCTAAATGCCGTCCCCGAATCAGGGTAATTTACAATCCGATCATCACGTCCAGCATCCTTTCACAGGCGAAGGAGGCTCTCGATCATCCTTGGTTTGAGCCGGGACAAGCACCTGTAATACTCGGCGCAGGTCGGTTGGTTGAGCAAAAGGATTTTGCGACGCTCATCCGCGCGTTTGCGCTAGTGCGAAAACGACGTCCAGCTCGCCTGCTGATTTTAGGCGAGGGCGAGAAAAGGCCGTCGTTGGAAATGCTCGCGGCCGAACTCGGCATTAGCCAGGATGTCTCGCTTCCGGGCTTCGAGGAAAATCCGTACAAGTATATGTCCAGAGCTTCTTTGTTCGTTCTCTCGTCGGCTTGGGAGGGGTTCGGGAACGTTTTGGTTGAAGCGCTAGCAGCAGGAGCGTCTGTTCTGGCCACAGATTGCAACAATGGACCACGGGAGATCCTGGAGGTAGTCGGACGGGGGGGGTTAGTTGATGTTGGGGATGCGAACGGGCTGGCAAGAGAGATGCTGACGTCGCTCGACAAGGAACCAGAGCCTGCATCGACTGAAGCACTACGAGCGTTCACGATGGACCATGTTGTCGACGAGTATGAGGCCCTACTCCACGCAACACTGCTGGAACGGCGTGGAGTAAATGGAGTGCTTTAACGGAAAAATGTAGCCGACGAGCGGTGATCGGCAAATGTCGAATATGCCAGAAAAGTACTGGAAGATATTAAGAGAGCAGCCTAACGTTTCGAGATTTCTTGTTTCGCGAGTTCTGTGGAGGTCCCGGCTTTGCTCGCTTTTCAACATATACAAAGAGGGGTACCGTCTAAGATTTCATCCCACGGCGTTATCAGCTATATTATGGATCAATCCGCAAGACCGGCGGAGTGACGAGGAGTTCTTAAGGCGCTATCTAAAGGAAAAGGACACTTTTGTCGACGTCGGCGCGAATATCGGAGATCTAACGCTGGCCGCCGCATCGGTGATCGGACCAAACGGCCGGGTTTACAGTTTAGAGGCGCATCCCAGAACCTACGGCTTTTTGCGGAAGAACATTGCGCTAAACAACTGCCCAAATGTTCTCCTTTTTAATTTGGCCTTGGGCGATAAGGAATCGGAGATTGTTTTTTCAGACCTCAGGGGTGATGACCAAAACCACGTTTCGGAGAACAGTCGAGGGATATCGGTGAAGATGTCGAGGCTAGACGATGTGCTGCTCTCAGAGTCGCACATTCAGCTCCTCAAGATCGATGTGGAAGGGTACGAAAAGTTCGTATTAGAAGGGGCATCGAGGACACTGGAAAAGGTCATATGTATCTACTTTGAGTCCTGGGAGCGTCACTTTAGCAGATACGGCTATGCTTGCCGCGATGTGGTAAATCTCCTGATAAACAAGGGCTTCACCGTCCTGAAGTTCACGAGCAACGAATCGGTAGTCCGAGTCAATGTCGACCACAACTCCGCTACCTGCGAGAATCTGATTGCTGTCCGCGTGCTAGAACACTTTTTAGAAAGAACGCAATTTAGTTTGACGGGATAGTTGGCCTGCTCCCGATCATCTCCTCTTTGCAAGGGGTGTGGACCTATAAGCCTGCGTAACGAATGATGATGGCATTCACCCAAGGGCTCGCGCGACGAATGCTACAGGCGGCGAAACGAAAAATGTTATGCCGCCTCGGAATGGTTAGCGATCAAAAGTTTTATCTTGATTCAGGGATGGTTAAGCCGCGCGGCGATGTCGAGCGCATCACGCTTTACTGCGATGCGGTCGATATCGAATTCATGTTGCCGGTCGATGGGTCGAAAGCGCGGAATTCATATCGTCCACGATTTGTCTACGGCCTGACTGATGCGACGGTTGATCCAATTTCGAACCTAGTCTACGATTCGAACGGACAATTCATTGCCGAGAGCAGTAGCTGGCTTGCATTGCGCCAGTTTTGGAGTTGGCCAACGCCCAAATTAAGCGTTCCTGCGTCGAAACTGCGTGGAGAATTTATTTTCCTTCCGAGCAATGGGTACTATCACTGGCTCATTGAGGATCTTCCAGTGTTCCTGAAATCATTGTCAGTGGCGCCTGGGGCGCGGGTGATTGTGCCAAGGAATGTTCCTACCTATGTTCGTGAAGTGCTAGGGTTGATCAAGAACGAGATCGTCTCCATAGGTTCACCTGTCAGGGTAGAGAGGCTCGTGATGACCGGGAAGACTGGCGGCTTGGGAAACCCATTGGCTGGCCTCACGCCGCATCCCGTTGATGTGGCTATTTTGCGCGAGTTCTTTAGTAAATATTACGAACCTAGCTCGTGCAATCGCAAACTCTATCTGTCGCGGGTGGGCCGGGACCGAAGTCCTGCGAATGAGCGGGATCTCCAATTTAATCTGGAGAAGCAGGGTTTTGTAGGCTTTGACGGGTCGGGTGTAAACTTTCTCTCGCAGATCGCATCGTTTTCATCTGCCAAGCAGTTGATGGGCGTACATGGCGCCGCTTTTGCGAACATCGTCTGGGCACCCGAGGGTGTCGAGGTCTGCGAGATATTTTCATCCGCTTATATGCCAAGCTGCTATTCTGCTCTGACTGCAACTCGAGCTGGTCGCTACACTCCAGTGACCTATACCGCGAATGCAGAGAACATGATTGATGCTGCGACCATGGCACGACTCACTATCATCGGGCATGGCGATTGTCATTGTTAAGAAGGGATCCTTCCTATTGGGAAAGAACGGAGTTGTAGAGGTCGATATACGCGGCAACCGTCTTTTCAATGCTAAACTGCCGACCACGTTCGACGGCAGCTCGCGAGAGTTGTAAGCGCCGATCGGGCGAACTCAGCAATTTGCTCACTTCCCTCGCAAGTGTCGCCGAATCGTTCGGCGGTACTAGGATGCCGGCGTCGCCGACCACCTGTGCGAGTCCCGGGACGTTGCTCGCAACCACTGGTTTGCCCGCACATAGGGCCTCAGCGGCGGCAATGCCGAAACCCTCGAATGCGGGCGGATGCACATATATATCGGCCATCTTTAGCAATTCGGCCACATCGCTGCGGCGGCCTAGGAAGTGAACCCGTTGTGCAATACCCAAAGTCTCTGCTAAACCCTCGAGTTGGGGGCGTAATATCCCGTCGCCGACCAAAACTAGGTCGGCATCACGTATTTGCGTCATTGCGTGGAGCAGGTTAATGTGGTCTTTTCGCGGTTGCAGGCTTGCCACGTAGAGCAATACAGAATTGCCATTACTGATTCCAACAGCTTTGCGGGACACAGGTTCGGCCCGTTCAAACTTGCGCACATCAATCCCATTATGAATGACTGTGATCTTCGACTCGATTCTGGGTACCCATTTCCTAAGGCTTGTAGCAATCGCTTCGCTAGCACACGCAACCGCGGTGTATTGGTTATACATCCATCTCTCTAGGGGATGCAGCCACCTCTTTTTTCGACGATGGTGGGTAGTTCCCTCCGATAGTACGAGAGGAACTTCGCTACCAGACAAGATCGCTGCTATTGGCAGGAACAGCTGAGCTGGGAAGAGGTATACGTGAACGAGATCAAAGTCCGGAATGTACCGCCGCAATGTGAGCAGATGCGCGGGGGTATAGATTCCACCTGAGGCGGTTGGCAGAAACGGAGTGCCTTTCTCTCTGAGTTCCTTCTCAAAAGGACTGTCCAGCTCCTTGAGGACAGCGACGGAAACCTTCACCCCGGCGGAACGCATGCGAGGAATCATGTCTTTGACCAATGACTCTGCACCGGCCTGGATCAGACTGTCAATGACATGTAGCACGCGCAATGCCTACCTCCAGATGCCAACGCCAAACTCTCAAAATTCCAAATCCTAATCGAAATATCGCATCGCTATCCTGTCCAAGAGGATACCAGCATGTTACCCTAGTCCAAGCCTTCTTTATCACCCGGTGTGACTCGATGAAATTGACCCTCCTGCAAGATCTGGTGTGTCCGTGCAACGGAGACTTGGAACTAACTCGGGTGTTCGACTCCCCGTCAAATAACCCGCAGAATTCTACAGAGATTATCAACGGATGGTTGCGGTGTCGCATATGTGGAGAGAACTTCCCCATTATCAGGGGTGTTCCTCGAATGCTTCTCGGTCCTCTTCGCTCCACGCTTCTGCAAGAATACCCTGAATTCTTCCTAAATTCGAAAGAGCACTTGGGGGCCGATGCACCTCCGGGACAAGATAGCACGTTGCGAACGTTGCGCAGCTTCGGCTACGAATGGCGGCACTTCTCCGATATTCGCCCCGAGGGCGAGGCCAACTTCCGTTGGTATTTCGCGGCTTATCCGCCGAAAAGTCTCGACGGTAAGGTGTTGCTCGATGCCGGCTGTGGCAAGGGGCGGCACCTGTTTTTCGCAGCACAGCACGCTCGCAAGGTAATCGGAGTAGATCTCAGTCCGGCAGTGGATGCTGCGTTTGAAAATGCCGGGCATCTGGAAAATGTTCACATTGTACAGGCCGACCTGTTTCAGTTGCCTCTGCGGCAGCGGAGCTTCGACATGGTTTACTCGCTCGGGGTTCTGCATCATCTGCCTGACCCCGAGGCCGGCTTTCGCGAAATTCTGCGTTACGGCAAACCCGGCGCCGACGTGTTGGTGTATCTGTACTGGTCGCTCAAGGACGAACCGCAATGGAAAAGGATTATCCTGAGTTTGGTCACGCTTGTACGGCGGGTAACAACTCGCCTTCCTTTTCCTTTATTGCGTGCCTTTTCGTGGTGCGTCGCCGTGGCCTGCGAAATCGGTTTCGTCGCGCCGTATCGGATCCTTAGAAACACGCGCTGGAAGACGTTTGCCGAAATCTTGCCCTTGAAACTCTACGCGGATTTTCCTTTCCGCGTGTTATATCAGGACCAGTTCGATCGCCTTTCAGCCCCTATCGAAAACCGCTATGATCGTCAAGAGGTGGAAGGTTGGCTGATGCGTTCAGGGGTTGAGGACTGGGAAATACTTCGGGGCGCAGGCTGGCGTGCAGCCGGAAAAGTGCCTTCACCGGTGGCCGCAAATGGGATCGTAGCGTAAAGAAATTCGTTTCGACATGTTCAAATCCTTACCAGCCTTTCGGGTACCGGGCGTTGCTCCGTGGCGGCTGTCGCCGGGGCTCAGCCTGACTGTCAATGTGATCGGTGTTCTGCTATTAGTCGGCGTACCTTTTTGGCTTTACGAACTCTTCGGGATCTATGACGAGGAGATGTCGATTTCCTTGTTTGCCGCTGCGTCAACCGTTGCGTTAATCCTGGCCCTCGACTGCGTTCTCATCCTCCATTGTTCGCGACGCCATCCTTCGCTACGACGGTTGATGGCGGTAGGCCTGTTGGCCAAGATGGCTGCTGCCGGGTTGTATATCACCATGGTCGTGCGAGTGTATGCATATGGTGCCGATCTGACTCACTATTTCTACCTGGCGCAGGGTATGGCAACGAATTACGCTCAAACCGGCCTTCTTACAATACCGACCCCGCTTTACGGTACTGAATTTCCGCCATTCCTGACGCAGTGTATTTTTGTTGTAACCGGCATCTCGTTACCGGTAGCGATGGTGATCTTCGCCTCGATGTCTTTTTGGGGAGCCTACTTCCTTTACCGCGCGTTCTGCATCGGATTTCCCGATGCAACTCGTTTCGACATCGTGGCCACATTGGCTTTTCTGCTTCCGAGTTGCGTCTTCTGGACGGCGAGCATTGGCAAGGATGCAATTGTCATGCTGGGTGCCGGAATAGCGACCTATGGCTTCGCGCGTGTGCACCATCGAGTTGGTCTGCCAGGCTACGCTCTTTTAGCGACCGGACTCGTGGTCATTATGACCGTACGCCCGCACATGGCGGGCCTTCTGGCACTTGCATTTATCTTTCCACATGTGTTTGGAGCGAACCGAACAGGCCTGAGCGGACTAGCCTTGAAGGTAGTTGGTATCCCAGCCTTGATTGCCCTTACCGGGCTTCTGGTTACACGAGCCGAAACGTATGTCGAGATACGGGATTTCTCGGGAGGCAAAGCGGTTGTCATGCAGGTCGCGAGGAACAACGCGGAGGCCGGGGGATCAACTTACGGTGGGTCGCTCGCTTCGCGGCTGGCGCTGGCGCCGTTTTTGCTGTTTCGGCCATTCCCGTTCGAAGTTCATAATGCTCAGGCTGCCGTTGCCTCTCTGGAAGGCCTTGGATTGCTGGTGCTGTTCGTACGACGGAGAAAAGTGCTTTACCGAACCGTGTCGCGGCTCCGATCCAACCCCTTCGCCATGTTCCTGGCGTTATACACAGTCGAGTTTACGATCATTTTCGCGGCTGCCACGACCAATTTCGGGCTCTTGAACCGACAAAGGGTCATGTTGCTGCCCTTTACACTAATGCTCTTCCTGGGAGACTCGCGATCCGTCCCCTACGGGGAGTCGACTGGGGCCCGCGCCTTCACGGGAAGGCGAAGATCGCCGATAGTGACGATTCGCCCGGGGCTGGAGTCTCCGACGGCGGGGGACTAGCGGGAATCAGGGCGTCCCGGCTTAAAGTTTATTCTCGGAGATTCCTCTAAATGTGCGGTGTGGCTGGATTTATTGAGGCCCGAGGCGGTCATCAGCAGCCCGAACTCGAGGCCTTGGCCAGGCATATGGCCGCTGCGTTGCAGCATCGTGGACCCGACGACAGCGGTGTCTGGGCTGATCCTGAGTCCGGAATCGCGCTCGGTCATCGGCGCCTGTCCATCATTGACCTTTCGCCAGCCGGCCACCAGCCGATGTTTTCCTCCAGCGGCCGATTCGTAATCGTCTACAACGGAGAAATCTATAACTGCGAACAGATGCGCCAAGAGTTGGTTGCCGCCCGTCCGGAATTGCGCTTTCGCGGCCACTCCGATACCGAGGTCATGCTGGAAGCCTTCGAGCACTGGGGTATCGAACCCGCTCTGGAGCGAATGAACGGCATGTTCGCATTCGCGCTGTGGGACCGAAAAGAACGTACGCTGGTGTTGGCGCGCGACCGTTTTGGCGAAAAGCCGCTCTACTACGGATTCGCGGGCGGAGTTTTCCTGTTTGCGTCGGAGCTCAAGAGTTTAAGGGCGCATCCTGCATTCAAAGCAGAGATTGACCGAGACGCAGTCGCTTCCTATCTTCGGTTCAACTGCATCCCAGCGCCCTACTCGATCTATCGCGGTATCCGCAAACTTCTGCCAGGCAACGTTCTTCGCTACCGCAATGGTGAAGTGACGACGCAGGCTTTTTGGTCATTGCGATTATTGGTCGAGCGAGCCCTCGCTGATCCCTATCGTGGTTCCGCAGAACAGGCAGAGGAAGAACTTGATAATCTTCTCCGGGATGCCGTCGGGCTGCGCATGCATTCGGACGTGCCACTAGGCGCCTTTCTTTCCGGCGGCTTCGATTCTTCTCTCATTGTGGCGCTGATGCAATCCCAGAGCCAACGACCGGTACGAACGTTTTCCATCGGTTTCCATGATGAGGGCTACAACGAGGCAAACCACGCGCGTGCCGTCGCCGAATATTTAGGCACAGACCATACGGAGTTGTACGTAACTCCGGGCGAGGCGATCAACATGGTGAGCCGCCTGCCCGAGGTTTACGACGAGCCGTTCGCGGATTCGTCCCAGATTCCCACCTTGCTGGTTTCGCAACTGGCGCGGCGGCATGTCACCGTCAGCCTTTCAGGCGATGGTGGTGACGAAGTGTTCGGCGGCTACAACCGCTATACCTGGGGAGCGCGAGTGTGGAACAAATTGGATGGCACTCCGCGCTGTATGCGGCGGCTGGCTGCGGCCGGAATGACCGTCTTGGGTCCTGAATCGTGGGATGCGGCATTCAAAAGCCTGGGTCCAATGCTTCCGAACAGTTGGCGCCAGCGCATGCCGGGATACAAAATACACAAGCTTGCCAGCCTGCTTCCTTCGCAAAGCGCGATAGACATGTATGCGACCATGGCATCGCATTGGCCCCAACCCGAGCGGGTCGTGTCCGGAGCCGCTGCCCTTCCTGCGTTGCACATGGTTGAAGACCAGTGGCTCAACCTGCCTGAGTTCGAGCGGCAGGCAATTTTTCTGGATATGATCACTTATTTGCCGAACGATATCCTGGTGAAAGTCGACCGTGCGACCATGGCTTTCGGCCTGGAAGGGCGCATTCCGTTGCTCGACCCGCGAGTAGTGGAATTCGCGTGGCGTTTGCCGTTGCACATGAAGGTCAGGCCGAACCAGGGCAAGTGGCTCCTGCGACAAGTACTGTATCGCTACGTTCCGCGCGATCCGGTGGAGCGACCCAAGATGGGATTCGGCATTCCTCTGGACTCCTGGCTGCGCGGGCCCATGCGAGATTGGACCGAGGCACTGCTCGAACCGCGGCGCTTGCAGGAGGAAGGATTCTTCGACGCCAGCGCAGTCCGAGAAAAATGGGACGATCATCTTCGCGGTCGCGGAGCGTGGCAATTCCATCTCTGGGACATTCTTATGTTTCAACTCTGGTGGGAACATCAGAATTCGGTTGCGCGTCCACACTCTCGCATAGAACCGATGCAGGTAGGAGCGTGACTTTGCCGCTGGATGGACGGCCGAAAACTCCAGGTACTTTCATCATTTCTCTTGACTTCGAATTGCATTGGGGGATGCGCGACGTCAAGACTGTCGACCAGTATCGCGAGAATCTCCTCGGCGCACGGAGAGCGGTTCCGGCTCTATTGGCAACGTTCGCAGAATACGATATTCACGCAACTTGGGCTACGGTTGGGTTTCTTTTCTTCAGCCGTCGCAGCGAGCTGCTTCGAGCCTTGCCGACCGAACGGCCGAAGTACACCGACCCTCGCCTATCGCCCTATCCGTACATCGATAGCATCGGCGAAGATGAAATCGAAGACCCATTCCATTTTGCTCGCAGTTTATTGGAACAGATTCGATCGAGTCCGGCGCAGGAGATCGCCACTCATACGTTTTCCCATTATTACTGCCTGGAGCCCACGCGGAGCATCGCCGCATTTCGTGCTGATTTAGGGGCGGCGAAGGCCGCGGCTGCGGATTTCGGCGTCACGCTTAAGTCCATTGTGTTCCCGCGGAATCAATACGACGCACATCATCTTCGAGTCTGTGGTGAAGTTGGTTTGAAGGCTTTTCGCGGCAATCCGCAATCTTGGCTGTATAGTCCAAGAATTGGAGCCGAAGAGACCTACCGGATACGGTTGCTACGGTTCCTCGACTCGTATTGCAATATTGCGTCACACCATTGCCATTCACTGAGAGAGACCGCGGGGGATATACCGATGAATCTCCCAGGAAGCCGTTTTCTTCGCCCCTACAACGCCGAGATGCCCATGGCCCAGGCGTTGCACGAACGGCGTGTCAAGAACGACCTAACCTATGCGGCGCGGCAAGGGCTGGTATACCATCTCTGGTGGCATCCCCATAATTTTGGTGTGCATCTAGGAAAAAATATCGGAATGTTGAGGCGTATCTTAGACCATTTTCAGAGCCTGCACGAGCGCTATGGCATGCAGAGTAAGAATATGGCGGAGAGTGCGCTCAATAATTCGTTTCAGGGTCATGTTGTCACCCAAGAAGATCGTGTTGCTGGGCCGAGAGGATAGTCAGACAGCCATACTCTATAACTCGCTCCAGAGCGAATGTCTGATTGCCCGAGTCATTGTCGAGGAGGCGGAGTCGCGCCGGAAATTCATCAAGCGAAGAGTCAAGAGACTCGGGCTGAGTATAACTCTTGGCCAAATCGCGTTCCGTCTTACGGTCGTTCCCTGGCTGAAGGCGATATCACGGCGTAGGATCGAGGAAATTATCCGGGAGTTTGGGCTCGATGCTTCCCCGATGCCAACTGCAAAATTAACAAAAGTAAAATCGGTGAATTCCGACGACGCTATTCAAGCCCTCCGGCAATTACAACCCACTGTAATCGTGGTAAGCGGCACACGCATCATTGCCGCCAAAGTCCTGAATTGTGTACCAGCGGTGTTCATCAATATGCACGCTGGAATTACCCCGATGTATCGGGGGGTTCACGGCGGATATTGGGCACTTGTCGAAGATAATGTCGAGGCGTGTGGGGTCACAGTGCATGAGGTCGATACTGGGGTGGATACGGGCCGCATCGTAGGACAAGCTTGTATAACGCCTAAGAGTACAGACAACTTTGTCACTTACAGCTTTCTTCAGCTAGCCGCCGGTTTGCCATTGCTGAAGAGAGCGATTCGCGACGCATGCGATGGCCAATTACGGTCGGCGGCCTCGCCCGGTGGGGAATCACGGCTGTGGACGCATCCTACCTTGGCGCAATATATCTATCATCGCGTGAAGTCTGGAGTGAAGTGAGATGGGCCTAAGAATCGCGCAAGTCGCGACCTCCAGCATGTCGATCCGTCTTCTGCTGCTGGATCAAATCAAGGCGCTCGAAGCAGACGGCCATGATGTGGTAGCAGTGTGTGCTCCCGGCACTTGGGTTGAAAGTGTGCGAAGCGCGGGCGTGACTGTGCATACCGTTCCAATGGAGCGCGAGATTGCGCCGCTGCGCGACTTGCTTTCCATGGCGGCGCTGACGAGTTGTTTTCGCGAGCACAAATTTGATGTGGTTCACACGCACACTCCCAAGGCTGGCTTGATCGGTCCGATGGCGGCACGACTGGCCGGTGTCCCTCAAATAGTGCACACGATTCACGGACTTCTGTTCCACGACCGCATGACGCGCTTGCGCCAATCCATCTTCTGGGTTCCGGAAAAGATCACGGCGACATTTTGCGACCATATCTTTTCGCAGAGTAGGGAAGACGTGGAACGCGCGGTTCGGAGCCGCCTCTGTTCCCGGCAGAAAATTTCCTACATCGGAAATGGAATCGACATCGCGCGCTTCGCACCGCAATCAAGTTATGATCGATCGCAAAAACTGCAGGAAGTGGGCCTGCAACCCAGCGACTTTGTGGTGGGAAGCGTTGGCCGCCTTGTGGAAGAAAAGGGATTCAGAGAATTGTTCGCGGCGGCGGAAATTTTGTCTTCCCGCCATCCTCAGCTCAAGTTTGTTGTGGTTGGGCCGCGTGAAACCGACCAGAACGACGCGCTCGATAACGGCTACATGGACGATTTGCAGCGTCAAGGTGTGGTTCGCTTCGTCAATTGGTGTGACGATGTCAGGCCATGGTATGCCGCGATGGATCTTTTTGTGCTGCCTTCATACCGGGAAGGCATTCCACGCGCTTGCATGGAGGCCGCAGCAATGGCGCGTCCGATTGTGGCGAGCGATATTCGAGGTTGCCGCGAGGTGGTCGCCGATCGGGAGACAGGCCTTCTTGTGGCGCCGCGGGATGTTCCTCAGTTAGTCGAGGCGATTGAGCGGCTGTATCAGGATCGTAATCTGGCTGTTCGCATGGGTGAGTGCGGCCGGCAGCATATTGTTACGAACTTCGATATCAAAGATGTATGCCGCCGGCTTCGCGAGTTCTATGCTCAGCTATTGAGCATTGCATAATATAGTGACATTCTTGCGGTCCTATGCTACTCTCCGGTCATGGGAAACCCAGCGGGAGTACGGCGAGATTTTCGGAAGTTAGAGGAACGACGTTTATTAGGGGCGCGGTTGCTGCGCCAAGGAGTGCATCCGGCCGAAGTCGCACGGCAGGTGGGAGTGCATCGGCAGTCGGTTAGCCGCTGGGCGGAGCAACTGAAGCAGGGCGGGATACGAGCGCTGAAGAAGGCCAGCCACGCTGGGCGCAGGGCCCGCTTACGGCCCGAAGATTTACGACGCATCGAGCGCGGGCTGAAGCGCGGGCCTGAGGCGCTGGGATACGAAACCAACTTGTGGACTTCGTGGCGGGTGGCCCACTTGATCGAGCAGGAATGCGAGGTGAAGTACCACCCTTCGCAAGCCTGGCGGATTCTGCGGCAATTGGGATGGAGTTGCCAGCGTCCGGTGGGACGGGCGCAGGAGCGCGATGAAGATAAGATCCGGCGATGGAAACAGCAACGCTGGCCGGAGATTAAAAAAAAGCCCACAACGAAGGCCGCACCATCGTCTTCATCGACGAAAGCGGACTGAGTGAGCGCCCGCACCGCTGCCGCACCTGGGCGCCACGGGGACAAACCCCAGTGCTGCAGTATCACTTCAACTGGAAGATGTTGTCGGCGATGGCGGGGGTGACGTGGTGGAACTTTTACTTTCGGCTGTTTCCGGGCGCAATCCGCAGCCCCCAGATCATCGAGTTCCTGACGCACCTGCTCCGCCACATTCCCGGCAAGCTGCTCATCGTCTGGGATGGATTGCCGGGCCATCGCAGCCGCGCCACCTGGGAGTTTATTCGCCAGCAGCGCGGGCGATTGTGGGTGGAGTTTCTGCCCGCGTATGCCCCGGAACTGAATCCGGTCGAGTATCTGTGGTCGCACTGGAAGCAACACGAATTACCCAACTTCTGTCCCCAGAACTTCGGCCAGCTCAGCCACTATGCCCGCCGCGCCCTATGTCGCATGCGCCAGCGACCCTCGCTGGTGATCGCTTTCTGGCGACAGGCAGAACTGTTTCCACTGTAACTATATTATGCAATGCTCAATAAATAGCATGGAAAATGTGGTCTCGGCTCACGGAAAAACGGTTCACCCTCGACCTTAATAGTCGGCTGCCATTCGATTACTTGCTAGTCTGCGACCAAAAACCCCCTTTTACCAACACCGGTATGGCCGCTGCGCTAGCCGAGACAGGTTGAAGGCAGACGATTTTGTCGAGGGAGCAGGTTCGCAGATCGTGAGCCTTCGGGCCTCCCGTCTCACAATCGTTTACTCTGAGCATAGTTCGCCGGCGAGTATGATGTTTCGGCGTTACGTCTGGGAGAATAGTGATGAGACGATTGATTTCTTACAGCGGTCGCCTAGCAGCTCGGCTCGTCTTACCTTGGCCTCTGGTCGTAGCCTTGATAGCGACAGTGTCGCACGCGGCTCGCGCGGCGGAGCCGTACGTGACCTGCAATCTCGCGGAAGATGGCGTTACCGATGACGGGCCGGCGATCAATGCGTGTTTGGCCGAGCACCCTGGCCGGCACATTATGCTACGCAAGACAGGTGCCGCCAGTTACGGGGGCGGTCAGGCGACCAGCAAAGACATCTACTCCAGTCAGACACTGACGATGGTGGGCGATGCGCAATGGCTGGATTGCGACGTTCCGGCATTGTGGGCGGGCGGCTGTCGCATCGATTTCGATCCCGGTCTAACGGGGCCAGGCATAGCGGTTTCGCCAAAAGCCTCCGGGGTCCAGATTTCGAACCTGGAAATCTACGGCGGCAGCTGCTGGATTAGCACCGACCTGACAACGTACACCCTTCCTTCCAGAATCAATGGTTTGGGAAACGATGGCATCTTGCTGACGGGAGGCGAACCCAAACTGGTGAACGTCCAGGCGTATTGCTTCAAGCGTCACGGTATCGCCGTGCTCGGGGACAGCAGCGCATACGACTATCGGACCTATGGATACAGCCAACCTGATTTCGCGCGCTTTGAGCGCGTTTCTGTGGGTTTGAACAAAGGTTACGGCGTCTACATTACAGGTGCTGATTCCAATGCCGGATTGATTACGTTTGTCGATGCCCGCGCGAACCAGTTAGGTGGAGTCTACGATCACAGCCAGTTGGGAAATACCTGGATTTCCCCCGGTTTTCACAGTAATACTCGGCTGCCTGAGACCGCCGGGCCAAAACAGGGGATCACATTCATCAGCGTTAAGGATAACGTGGCCACGATCATCGCTGCGGATGGCTTAGGAAAAACACTCTTGCCTATTGGAAGCTGGATCACGACGGCGGGTTCTGATGACGAATCCTTCAATGGAACTTGCAAGGTGACCTCCGTCAACCCGTCAGCGCGAACACTCAATTGCTCGTTGCTTCATAGCAACGGCGTGACGAAACATGGTACCGTGCAACGCGCAGCCTCACCTTCTGTTTTTGCGGTTTATGCCGCAACGAATAACGGCTCTGAAGTTCCCGGCAAATGGAAGGTTGCTGGACCGTTCGCTGGTCGCGGCGGTTCCTCTAGCACGATCGTGGTGAATCCCTACTGCGAGAGCGATGAACAAACGCCGGACTTCGGCAGCAAGACTTTGGTTCTGGGGGGAAATTGCGACAGCATTGACACCAACTGGAGTCACGCAGGAATTCGCGCATCTAACGGTGGCTTATTCTTTGATACTTCCGCTTCGGCCGGGATATCGATGTCCAACCATAGCGACAGTTCCAACTTCTTCCAAATTCGGGCTGGAAAAACCGCCGACCAGGAGATGGGAGTGGATTTATACGGACACGATGGGCAGCGAAAATTTTCCATTTACCGCACCCCGACTGGCTCGGTATTTTTTCGCGATTGGTCGAACAAGGGAATTGTGCCCTTGTCCTTCGTCAGCGGCGGCAACACCGAGATTACCGCTTCAGGTTCGACCTCGCCTTTAAACGTGCAGCAAAACTCTACTGGCGATCTTATGTTTTACAGTAACGCCCCTACGAACACCCGAATGAAATCCACCGGCAATTTTGTGTTCGGCGATCCCTCGAAGCCTGCCATCACAATCGAAACCGGAAAAGAATATGGAGTGCTATACGCAACTGGCAGAAATGAAATGGGCCTAGGATTCACTGCCGATCCAACGGGCCAACCGGGTTCAGCCATAGCAACTTTTGATAAGAGCACGGGTGTTCGCTTTGAAGTTGGCGTCAGCACTCCGAAAATGTCGGGCATCGTCGATAGGGATTTGGTTTCGAATTTCAACGCCGATATGTTGGACGGGAAACACGCCAGCGCATTTGCCCTCGCCGCCTTCGCCAATGTTACGTATACAACGATGCCTATCTTCGACGGCGGAACAGCGAACACTTTCAAAATTATTCTGAAAGGAAACGTGACCCGCTCGAATCTGACAAATGCAACTGCGGGAGAGCAGCTGAATTTCATTGTCTGTCAAGATACACATGGAGGGCGCAGCTTCGCGTGGCCAACGAACGTAAAAGGAGGAACAGCGTTAGGAGCAAAACCCGCCACGTGTTCGGCACAATCATTCATTTTTGATGGAACCAACGCCTATGCTGTGACCACCGGAGTAATTGACCAGTAGAGTTATCCTGGACGAATCAGTGGTACTTGAACCACGCGTGCCCGAGTGGACCATGACTGACGATCATCCGATTCGGCGTATTAGGCAAATAAGAGACGTGGAAGCACTTCTCTGCGAGGTGGTGGGGATGCTTTCGAACCTTACGCCGTTGGAGGCCGAGTGTTCGGCCAGTTAATATGATTCGATTTTGTTTGAAAGGCCGTGCTGAAACTGCATTCGCTGGTTAACTGTGAGATTCGCCGTCGTTCGGACTTTGAATCGCTTCTTACGTTTGTACTACCGTCGTATCGAGATAGCTGTTACTCTTCGATCAAACTTTGAAATCCACCGAGGTGCGGCATGCATTCATCATTGCCCGTACCGGCTGCTCAATATCTGCGCACGTCTACGCAACAGCAGCCTTGCTCGATCGAGATTCAAAAGACAACAATAGAGAAATACGCGATTAAGGCAGGGTTTGTGGTGGTCCGCAGTTATCTGGACGTCGGACGAAGCGGCCTGCGGTTAAGCAACCGACCAGGTCTTTCCGCACTCCTCCACGACATCACACACCTGAAAAATGACTATCACGCCGTGTTGGTGTACGACGTGAGCCGCTGGGGACGATTTCAGGATGCCGATGAGGCTGCACACTACGAATTCTTATGCAAGAAATTTGATGTTCCGGTGCATTACTGCGCCGAGTCATTCGGCGATGACCAAGGATGGCCAGCTTTTATACTCAAGAGCCTCAAGAGGACGATGGCCGGAGAATATAGCCGTGAATTGTCGGCAAAGGCCTTTCGGGGACAGAAACGCTTGGCGCAGCTGGGGTTCAGAGTCGGCGGCTCCGCTGGCTATGGGCTAGGTCGAATGGCAATCTCAGCTGATGGTTCGCGAACCCAAGTTCTCCAAACGGGAGAGTACAAGAGTCTCTCCAGCGACCGTGTGGTGCTGGTGCCTGGCCCTGCCGACGAAGTCCGATGTGTCCGCATGATATTCAGCATGGCGTTGCGAGGAGACATGAGCTTTAACGCCATCGCTGCGGAACTGAATCGCCGCAAGATCCCGTTTCAATCTGGTCGGCCATGGAGGGGGTACACGATCCATCGGATCCTTACAAGCAGGAAGTACGCTGGTTGCAATGTATGGAACCAAACCTCCCGGAGGCTTGGATCTTCCGAAAAAAAGAATCCGTCGGACCAGTGGGTCTTCGTGCCACGTGCATTTGCAGGAATCGTGGACACGGCAAAGTTTGAAGCCGTACAGAAGGTGATCCCCACGAGTCCCAGATGGACGACCGAACAGATTGCGAGCCGCGTTAAGGAATTGACTTGCAACACTATGCTTTCGGAGCGAACTATCGCAAATGGTCCGAGCATGCCTTCGTCGTCTACCATTCGACGGAGACTCGGAGGATTGCGGCGAATCCATTCTCTAGGCTTTTTGAGCTCGGAGCGCTCTGCTTGGCCGCTCGACTTCTATCAAAGATCAATGACCTTTCGCAATAGTATGCTTGACAGGATTGGCGAACTCTTCCCCAAAACGGTCACTGAATTTCATCTGCCGGGGAAAAGACGAACCCTCTTAAGATTTGAAAACGGATTGGTGGTCTCACTGATCATATGCGCTAGACAGCAACGCAAGACAGGGATAATGCGATGGGTGTTTCGTCCGATCGTGGCAGAACGTGCCTTTTTAACGTTGGTGTGCCTAGATGATGCCAAGCAGGCTCGTTACTATCTCCTTCCGCGAATTGATTCACTTCAAGCTCAGTTTTGCATAGGAGCGAACCACTCGCTGCTTAGAACGGGAATACGTCTCAACACTCTGGGAGAACTTTACAAGGCTGCGACCTCGTTGGTTCAATTGCCAGTCCGCTAATGAAGCAAAGGTCCTCGACATGAGATTTCGAATACCCGCTGCCCAGTATGTACGGATGTCGACTCAGCACCAACAATATTCTCTTGAAAATCAGGCTGCTGCAATCAGTGAGTATGCCGCGATTCATGGCTTCAGGGTCACCAAAACCTACAGCGATGCGGCCAGGAGCGGAGTAGTCCTTCAACGGCGACAAGGTCTAATGCAGCTACTAAGAGACGTGATTTGCGGAGATCACGATTTTCAGGCGATTCTTGTCTACGATGTCAGCCGCTGGGGTCGATTTCAAGATAACGACGAGTCCGCACATTACGAGTTCCTCTGTAAGTCTGCGGGTGTCCCTGTGTATTATTGCGCTGAACCTTTCGAGAACGATGGGACCTTGGCCAGTTCGCTGCTAAAAGCTCTCAAGCGCAGCATGGCGGGAAAATTTAGTCGAGACCTTGGCATGAGGATATACGAAAGTAAGAAAATAATATCCCAGCTCGGTTTCAATGTTGGCGGACGTACGCCCTACGGTTTCCGGCGAAAAATCGTTGGCGAAGGCAACCAGCGAAGCCGCATCCTAGAAGATGGCGAAAGAAAGAATGTCCGCGGCGAACGTCTTGTGCTTGTGCCGGGTCCTGCCCACGAAGTGCACTGCGTCCGCGAGATCTTCCGAATGGTAGTGCATGCTCGAATGAGTCCTCGTGAGATCGCGCGGGACTTGAATGCTAGAGATATTACTCTCAGAGGGAAGCGTTGGACCAAGGCCCAGGTCCATTCCATGCTTACAAATCCTGTCTACACTGGGTGCTGCACGTGGGGTCGATCGTCACGAAGGTTAGGCGGCAACCTAATTCAGCTCGATCCTCAGCAATTCATTCTCAGACCCGACGCATTCGAGGCGATTGTTAAGAAGTCAGATTTTGATCGCGCGCGAAGGATGCTGCCACAAGATTCGGGTAGGTCCTTTTGGACGCGCGAGCGCGTGCTGAAAGCCGCTAACCGGTTGCTGAAGAAAAAGGGGCGGTTGACCACCAGAATGTTCGATGAAACTCCATGGGCTCCGTCCTCCACAACAGTCCGACAGTTCGGCAGCTTTGCCGAACTCTGCAAGTGCGTCGGCTATCAAGTTCCTACCCAATACATCGATAAGTCGAATGCGATCAAGCATACTTTCCAGCTTTACCAGAAACTGGCAACCATGGTCGCTGACCAATTCCCAGCTGACGTGTCAGTTCTCTCAGGTAAACGGCCAAAGCTTCTGCTAGACAATCGCATTGTCGTCTCTTTACTGGTCTGCCGTGCTTTTCAGCGGCCTAATGGCACACATCGATGGACGGTACTTCCTGTCCCTTCCGAAAGAGGGAACGTTACTATAGTCTGTTTGCTGGACGCGACAAACACGGCTATCCTCAGCTTCCTAGTATTTCCGCGGATTGATCTATTTGGAAAACGTAGATTCGGAGATGACGATCCTTGGTTGCGTGGAGGCGAGCGATTGCCGCACCTGTCTCAGTTCTGCGAGTTCGTGCGCATGGCGGTGTCCCGTCCCTGCTAAAGAAGTCGTTCCCACAACAGCGTGAAGCGGGTTTTCACTTGTCGTTGAGCTACTCCTCCCGGACGGTGCGTAGCAGATGTGACAACGTCTGTTGCGGGGTTTCAGCCACAGGCGGTGCCGGGCAGGATTCTACTTTTCGTGACAATTCTTATTGCTATGGGCAGCGTGTGACAACCATGGCAAAGAGTGATGAGATTTTCTTCAGCGTCGGGGCCCGAATGGCTGCGAAACTCCTTGTGATGAACCTCCAGGTTCGCCATCGTCCCGCAGGATTGGCAGCGCCAGCCATCGCGACGGAGCACCAACTCTCGCAGACGCTCATACGCGACCGGGTCTAGTCGCAGTCGCGTGAATTTCGGGCCGATCGAACTCATGAGGCCCTTACGCTTGAACCTTCGAGGAATTCCTGCTGCTGCTGCTCGGTCAGAAACTTAAAAAATCTCTTAATGGAGAACAGCAGTGTCTCCGGATCTCCATTGTCCAGATTGGCACCGGCCAGGAAATCCGCACAGATCATTTCCAAACAGTAGCCTCGCGATCGGTCGCTTCCCAGCATGAGAGACGCGGTTTCAATTGCCTTCTCGACGACCGGAATCTGGCTCTGGTACAGCTTGAAGTAGATAAGCTCCCACGGTTCCGTTTCCCGCCCCGTAAGTTCCTTCTCGATCTCCTTTTTGAAGTCCTCCTTTGGCAGTTGGCGCGCTTTGTGCAACCAGGTTGCACAATCGAAGTTCTGCCGGTCCCGCCTTGCGAGTTTGGCCAACTCGATCCCCTTCGCCCAGCCCACTTCCTTCAGCTGTTTTCTCACCTGCGGTGGCAGATGTTCGTGGATCGACATCAGGTAGTACGCTTTCCGCCGTGACTCCGGAAAACGCCTTTCCAAAAATTCGTCGAAACACTTCAATCTCTCCAGCCTCCAGTATTGCCCTGCCCGCACCTCGCATAGATACCGCCCAAGTTCGACAAACTTGGTGTCACGCTCGGTTTCCTTCTTCTGCTCCCACGCCAGAATCTCGTCAATCTTACCCAATACAAACACGGCGCGCCGACGATTTAACCTCGGAGGCATAGGCGGAAATTCAGTAATTAAGCTCGTCAAGCCAATCAAGATTCTCGGCTCCCGGACGCCGCACTAGGGCGGCCTCGATCATTTCGTTCTTTCCCAGGCAAAGCCCCACGTAGGGGCAGCTGCTGCAGGGGTTCTGAGGAAAACGCACGCCGCTGTGCGGCAGAAACTCCGCGGACTCGATTCGGCGGATCGTGTTTTCCACCAGATGTCCGAACTCCTCGCGCTGTTCGTCGGTGATCGTAGCGCGGAGATACTGGATTTCGACGAGGCTTTTGCGCACAAAAACTACCTGGGCAACATCGGCAATGCCCGTGATCCAGGAGTAGCAGACGAGCTGCGGATCCAGCGACAGCAGTCCCTGCGGCTCTTCGGGGTATCGGGTCGACGAAGTTTTCCATTCCAGCAGACAACGTTTGCCATCAAGTTTCCCGATGGCGTCGATATAGGCGACGAAGTCGTTGCCACCACGGAGCGGCCGGGTGAATTTCACTTGTAGATTTCGGCGCGGCTGGCATACGCGGACCCGACCGTCCTGGCAAAAGCGGGTTAGCAGGACAATCCCTTGTTTTAGCATGCGATCCCAGGAGTCCCTGTGGGAGTACTGCAGATCTTGAGTCTGACAGGCAGACCATTCCTTGAACAGATGGGCGCCGGGATCTTCGCGACGAAAAAGAGCGCCTAGAGCTAGTTCGAACGCGCGACCGAACAGCATTGACGCACGGGCATCCTTCTCCTTCCATCCGTCAAGGTAGCGGTGGCGATAGCGCCGAGGACACGTCAGATATTGGCTGATCTGCGTATAGCTATAGGTCATTTCAGGCCACCTGCGGGTCATCCAGGTTCGCGGGCGAGAGTTCCTCCCAGCGTCCGGCGGGAGCGAAACCGTCGAGGCGGAGCAGGGAAGTGCCATGAAAGACGATATGGCTGATCTTAACGACACCCTTCAGACCTACGAGTTGTTTCTCGTCGACTTCATCGCGCCCAAGCGATTCCGTGTCGTAGCCAAAATCGCGGAGGAACCAGTTCAATTTCCACAGCGCTTTCGAGGTGCAATAGAGCCGGCTCGAGAGGATGTGGCCGGAGAACCGGCTGGGTTCAAGAATGGCCAGTGCCAGCGTGTAATAGGGCTTTTGCGCTTGCCGCCGAAACTGGGCGCGGTGCACTCGAACGAGGAAGACTCCGTCAGGGATCTGGTCCGAGGCAGAGCCATCGGCAGCATTCAGGCCGCTGATCTGGCGTTTCATGCAACACCTGTGCGCCGGTTAAACCGGCAAGGATAGTGAGTGCAAGTCTCATACGTTGAAGGAATAGCGAACCACAACGGCCTCAGGTCATGTGTCGGCGTCCGCAAGGACGACGGCAAAGCGTTGACAGAGGAACGTACAGGCCGGGTATTGAGCCGCGAAATGCATGCCCTGCTGCGCAAGCGGCAGGCACTCCGGGATGCCGACGCCGTGGGTGTAGGCGGAAGGCAACACTGGGTGTACCGCCATCGCAAGGTACACCAAGATCCCGCGCGGTCACAGACCCCGTGCATGTACGGAAACACCTTGCGCGGGAACCGGGAGATCCCGCGTCTGTCTGCGGAGGAGAGGACCGCAGACCGCATCGGGAAGTCGAAGGACGTACGTCGATGACGAACGGACGCGGGAAGTCGGACAGTTCCATAGTACCGGCGAAGCCGCTGAACAAAGCCGAGGAACCGGCAGCGGAAGCGGTGGAGGGAAGGGAACTGGCCAAGGGAAACTCGCCCAAGCGCAACGTGCTCCGGACTCAGAGCCGGGAAAGTGCGCCCAGCGCGCTCGAGCGGGTACGACAGGCAGCAAGAAAGGAAAGGAAACAGCGGTTCACTGCGCTGCTCCACCACATCTATGACGTTGAGCGGCTGCGGGTAGCGTACCTTTCGGTTAAGAGGAACGCCGCTGCAGGCGTGGACGGCCAGACGTGGCAGCACTACGGGGAGAATCTCGAGGCAAACCTCCAGGATCTCTCCCATAGGTTGAAGCGGGAAGCGTACCGAGCAAGACCTGTGCGTAGGGTCTACATCCCGAAGGCGGGTAAACCGGGTGAGCTTCGTCCACTCGGGGTTCCGGCGCTGGAAGATAAGATCGTCCAGCGTGCCACGGTCGAGGTGCTGAACGCTATCTACGAACAGGACTTTCTCGGGTTCTCGTATGGATTCCGACCGGGGCGCAGTCCACACCAGGCGTTGGACGCGCTGGCGGTCGGGATCGGAACGAGGAAAGTGAACTGGGTGCTCGATGCCGACATCCGACGCTTTTATGACACTCTCAATCACGGATGGCTGGTAAAGTTTGTCGAGCATCGCGTATCCGACCGGCGCGTCGTGCGCTTGATTCAGAAATGGTTGAGCGCAGGCGTGTTGGAAGAGGGCAAGCGAATACAGACTGAGGTAGGAGCTGTTCAGGGTGGGAGTATCAGCCCACTGTTGTCGAACCTCTACCTGCACTATGTGTTCGACCTTTGGGCCCAGCGATGGAGACAGAAGCGGCCGCACGGCGATGTCATCATCGTCCGTTACGCTGATGACTTCGTGGTGGGCTTTGAGTGTCGTCCTGAGGCAGAGCAGTTTCTGGCAGAACTGCGCGAGCGCTTCGCGAAGTTCGGGTTGGACCTGCATCCCGACAAAACGAGGATCATCGAGTTCGGCCGCTATGCGGAACGAGATCGGGAAACTCGTGGCGACGGCAAACCGGCGACGTTCAACTTTCTGGGCTTCACGCACAGCTGCGGAAAGACTCGGAAGGGGCACTTCACGGTGCTGCGGCAGACGATGCGGCAGAGGTGGCAAGCTAAACTGCGGGCACTTAAAAGTGAACTGCGGCAACGCATGCACACGCCCGTTGCGGAACAGGGGGCTTACCTGCGTTCGGTCCTGTTGGGTCACTTCCGCTATTACGGAGTGCCCATGAACAGTCCGGCGCTGGGAGCCTTTCGCATGGCAGTGGGCTATCTCTGGCGAACAGTCTTGCGACGACGAAGTCAGGGAAACCGCTTGCCGTGGCACCGTATGGAACGTTTCATTACTCGGTGGCTTCCGCCTGCACGTATCTGTCATCCTTACCCCCTTCAGCGCCTGCGCGTTATGACCCAAGGTGGGAGCCGGATGCGGTAATGCCGCATGTCCGGATCTGCGGCGGGGGCCATGAGTGATCATGGTCCCTACGCCGTCTCTTTCTGGCTCGGGTAACTATTGAGTTGGCACAACAGGGCATTGCGGTCTTTCTCAGCCCAATCCGCGAGGTGCGCGACGAAGTTTTCGACCTGCTCGCGGGTTGCATCGCGAAGGGTCTTGACGCCGCAAAAGTCGATCGCATAAGACTTGACCAACTCGGGATTGAGTTGGTGCTGGCGGATCACTTGGCAGAGTCGGTCGCGAACTCTCGGGCCTCCGTTGTTCCCGATAGCGGGCTGTGGGGGAAGCTTCTTGCCTTGGGGCGACGTATGGGGAACTTCCGCAGCGGATGCGATCTCTTCGACCGAGCAGATGCCAATTCCATAGGCCTTCCGGAGAGCACGGTTGACGGCCCTAGTCTCGGCTACGCGCATTTCGGCGCCATGGACCAGAAATGAGACATTGGAGGGATCTGCGTCACCATACCCGACAAAGCCCGAGGAGTTCTTGGACGGGTACACAGTTGCCTTAAGGACAAATCGGCTCGCCGCGGAATCACAAAGGAAGTCAACGGTCTCGACGTGGATTCCACGGCATTTCTTGCGGCGCGCCAGCCGCAACAACCCTAGGTGCGTCACATACCATTTCCCATTGACCACCTGGAGATCACCGTTCTTCACAGAAAGTTGAAAGTCCATGGTCAGCATCTTCAAGGATTGTGGACTCACCTTTTCGCTATACAACTGTCTTGCTAAGCGAACATTCTCCCGCCACAAATTTCGCGGGCGTATCGTGCAAAGTTGTCTCGTCTCAATTTCGCTCATTAGAATCCTTTCGTATACGTCCGCCACTGTCATCCAAAGGATGACATAAATGTTCCTTTATTGTCAAGAGAGCGCCGAGTCGGGGTGGTAGAATTCGCTCGAGATGGCCCCCAAAGACATGAGGCTCACGTTCCGTGTTCACTCCAACCTAAAGAAGAGATTGGAATCAGTTGCTGCCTCAGAAGGTCGTAGCGTGTCTCAAATCTGCGAAGCATTCTTAAATGCAGGTTTGCTGAAATATGACAAAGAGGGCACAAAATACGTTCAGAGGTACTTGGCTCGGGAGGAACAAAAGTCATGAAGGATGAGCCGCATGATCTTGTCCATTGTGGATTCGTACAGGTCAGGCGATCAACCCATTCCCGCTGAGCTGCCGGATTGGTTGCGGGCCCGACCTGTGTCTTCAATCAGGATCCTCGGCTGAAAATGCGCCTGCATCTCAGCGCCGCAGACACGGGAGCAGATATTCGAGGAGGTCGGCACCACCTTGCCAGACCAATCGCGGGCAAGTGCGACGCCGCACACCATTGCCTTAAACTACAAACCGACCATTCACTGAATCCGGAAATTCGGCGATTGGTCGGAGATTGATTCCTTGGCAACATCTGCGAGCAGCTAAACGAATCAGACAAGAAGCAACTAAAGCAAGGACTGATGCCTATCTCTCAGCGATAAACCCGAGATCGCCATCGACGTCCATCAGGACGCACCCTCTTCGCCGCCCAACGACTAGCTCGCTGCCGACGATATTTCGGCACTCTGCCGACGCGTCGGCCACGCCTTTCCCGTCTACACGGATCCTTTCCTTTGCCTACCTACAACTTGAGGTAATCGCTTTATGGGGGACCACGTGCACTACCGAGACCCGGAGGTCAAAAAAATGCTCAGCCAGGCTGGACCGGAGTGCGCGGGAGGGTACGAATACGCGCAGTCCCTTCTGCGGGATAGGTACCGAGAGCTGCAGGCCCTAGAAATAAGACATCATAGCGAACAGATCCCGACGGACGAATACGTGAGTTGCCGGCGTTCACTCTTCCAAGCAATCAGCGAACTTAGCCACATTGAACGTCGACAATCCAGTGCGCGATCCGGCCCAGCAGACAAACCGCGACGAACTGGATGACCGAAACCGAGGCCTCCGACCGAGACTGAAACCCTCAAAATGAGGAGAAAGCAGTACTCCGATGGAAGAAACGAGTCCTGACTGCCACCACCCCGTTTGTATCTTGGCGCACGAACTAGTCAACAAACTGTCTACCATTGTCGGCCACTGCGATCTTTCTCATGACCCAGGCCAGACAGAGCGACAGCTCACCAACCATCTTGCAAAAATCTGCGAAACAGCCATGTCAATGGCCGAAAAGCTCAATCACCATCAGTGTCAACTTGCATTTCTGGCGCGAAGTCTACCTTCTCAGGAGGTACCTGCCCTTCGCGCAACCCACCCAGAAAAGAATCGGTTAAGGCTAAAGTGTTTTCAGTTTCTGCCGATGTGCCTTCGCAGGAGGGCCTATGGCCAGCGAACGGAAATCCCGGAAATCCCACAAAGCACTAAATTTGGAGATGGTTGAGCGATTTAGGAGGTGGCTCGTCGCTCAGAAATACTCTCCTTCCACCCATGAACGCTACTGCCGCATTGCGAGAAAGCTATGTCACCACGTCGGAAGAAAAGCCCTTTCCTCGGTGACCCCGATGGACATCGGAGACTTCTTAACCCACACGCTTCCAGATCGCTGGGCAGACAGCTACATCGCCGACCAGCTCGGGGCACTCAGGTCCTTCTTTGACTTTCTCTATCTCGGTGGCGTGGTCGATAGCGCGGCTCCGAGGTTCCTCAAAGCTCGCGCCCGAAGCAAGCCACTGCCGCGTGCGCTTACAGAGGCCCAGGTCAATAAGCTGATCCGCGCCGCTTCGCATCCACGAGACCGCGCGTTAGTAGAGCTCCTGTACGCCACCGGCTGCCGGATCGGAGAGATTCGCCTCGCCCGCGTCGAGGACATCGACTTCAAGGGTCGGAGGTTTCGAGTACGTGGAAAGCGCAAAGAGCGCGTCGTCTACTTCGGGCCGCATGCTGCGAAGAGCCTGCGCACGTACCTCAAAGGAAGAAAGACGGGGTACCTATTCCAAGACAAAATCGAACCGCAGAAGGGCTACATCACCCACAACGGCGTAACCTGGCTCGGCCTCTGGAAGGACTATCGCACCGGACAGAAGGGCGGACAAAAACATAGCAAGCAGCTGGGCGATCGACTGCTCGTCCCATACGCTGAGGCCCGCCAGCGATTTAGAACCTTTCTGAGAGATCAGAAAGTTGACCTGTTCCGCTACAGACCAGATCGCCCCTTGAATCGAAGTGCACTGAGCTTCGTCATACGAGAGATCGGACGGCAAGCCGGGATCGGCAAGGTCAGTCCTCACACACTACGCCACAGCTTCGCCACCCATCTCTTAGAGCGCGGAGCGGACATTCGCGCGATCCAAGAGCTGCTCGGGCACACGTACCTGACCTCGACGCAGATCTATACGCGGATCAGCAACAACGCTGTTAGATCGACATTCCACCAGTTTCACCCCCGAGGATGAGCCGATGACAAAACACGACAAAGAACTCCTCGATGATATTTATCTCCAACCTTGGTTTCTCCCTCGCGACACTGCCTTTGCGATCAAGAGAATCCTGCCTCCCGAGCATCGCCACAAGATGAAATTCTACTTCGACGACTACGGGTGCATGAAATGCGGGAACAAGGACGCGCCCTATGGCTCAAACGCCCTCTGCAAACTGTGCATGCAACAGGTGAAGCTGAAACTTTTCTTCGCCATCAAGAGGCGATGGACGGCAGCAAGCCCAGACAATCTTCCACGAACATTCAAACGGATGGCAGACGCGCAGCGACTGCTAAAGGACCTACTCGGGAGCCGCCGAAAGCGTCACTGAAATGCGAGGGAGAGCGAAGGTCGGGGGAAAGGGTTCACGCGGGATCCCGGACCGAAGCCGCACCGCAGAGCACGCCGCGCGCCCGCAAAGGACGCTGACGCGCGGCGTCCAACGTAAGGTTTCAAATCCCATAGCTCCCGGGCAGTCAGGCGGGCCGCATCTGCCGGCTTGCCAGGGTGCCAGCTGCGGCCGCTCGCATCGAGGAAGTCAAGCTCGAATCAGTCAGGCGCCACACGCTTCATCGCACCCACCCTTCGCTCGCACCGTCCAAAATGTGGTGGGGCGGCGGGCAAGGACGCGTGGTTCCCCCTCCAGTTCTCCGGCGCCAGACGCTCCGCGGGGCAACCACTCCGGCGGGCCTCAAGCAGTGCACCTGATTCAGCAGACAGAGATCCCCGAGGTCTTCGTCCTCTCCGTTCAGCTCTCCCCCTAGGTCAAAAATTGGACTGGCTCGAGCGATCAGACCTGATGAAGGAATGAAACCATGGCACGGAAGCGCGCCCGCGTCTCCGCTAAAGTCAAGCAACGCCGGGTCATAGACTCAGCGTTTCGTATGCCTGTTTTCTTCAACGAGGACAACTCTCTCTCAGGCGAAGAGGCCGCTGATGGACTTCTCGCTTCGGGCAGCAATAATCTCGGCCATCTTGAATAGACGGGCTCAGACTTATCGTGACCTTCTGCTTGTCATCGTCTCGCATGCTGCTTTGCTGGGCGGTCGCGGCCCAGCGTACCGCGACTTTGTCTTCTACGGGAAAGAATCCTCCACAAGGTGCCCGTATGCTGTGTTTGCTGTCGCCAACGTCTGGTCGAGGAACTCAGGTGGCAAGGCAGCCTCATGCGCATTCGAGGCGCCTCAAGCGCATGTTTGCTTGCTCAGCCTGAGAGTGGTTTGTTCCTGAACACTCACCTGTTTCCGTCGGCTTTATCATCCGCACGTGCTTCCGTTTCCCAGCGCAGATTCTCCTTCTTCCAAGAAACCTGCTTGCGAGCAATTCTTAGCATGGTCTTATCCCCTAGCTTCACGCGGATGCAGGTGCCGTCGATCTGATCGACCACAGCCATGCCCTCACCGGCCACCGCAATTCGGTCACCCGGCTTAATCGCGCTCCGCCGATTTGTCTGGATGTACCATTTGCTGGCTCGGTCCGTGAGGTAGTCAAGGCCCTCGGCGGCAAGCCCCGAGTCGTTTTTCCAGAGGGGGAACATGACCCCATGGCGAAGGATAAAGATGTCGCGGTCGTAAGCAATCAGACTCTTGAGCCGGGTCTCAATTTCCATAAGTCTTATCGGCAAGACTCCAGGCGGCAAGAGAAAGCTTTGAGGATAGGCATATTGGGATCGCCACCCGCGCTCGTGTTCGATGATCGCTCCCCAGAGCAGGACCTGGCCGTAAATCAGGGATCCCTGATAACCGGGCCGGCGTAAATGCTCCAGACTCTTGCCGGCATAAATTCCGCAGGTGCAGTTAAGATGCGGAGCATCATGCGGACGTAGGCTTGCTCCGCGGCGCCTCCGATGCACGAAACCGGAAAGTCGGCACCTCGCTTCGAGCGGCTGGCCGGGTTGCCACGTCTCGCCATTGAGCGAGCGCAATCCGGCACGATCCCATTGCCAAACGCGGTAGCCGGTAATCGGCGAGAGGTAATCGGGGATGGCCGTCACTTCGGGGCTAGTTCTCCTTCGGTATCGGGCTGCGGCGAGACTTGCTCCGGTTCTTTCTGCGCTTCATTGACTGGGGGCGCTAGAGGCTCAACAACAATTCTGCGAATTGGCTCACCGATATTCATCGCTGGTTCCCGCCACGTGGTGAAAAGACCTCTGCGATGGGCGACATGCTGTCTCAGCATGTGCGGCCGCGGTCTGGCACGTGAACAGCGTTTCGCAGATCAAGCATCGGCGTATGTTCTGGCTTACGACGCAGAACACCTTGCCAACTCGGTCTTCAAGAACGGTTGCTCTGGTGGGTCTTGTCTTCAGCACGTTAGTCTCCGGTTTGCTATGGCGGCTCTGAGGCTACAACGGAGCCGGACATTCGAAGGTGCTTGTTTTAATGAGCCAGGGGCCCAGTCCGAGATCGCTTATCGCGGCGCAGCTTCTTGCATTGCTTGCACCATTGCGCGCAGATCACGCATCGTTGCGACCAAGTTGGACTGCTCGGCATCCTCGCGCCGATTCACGGAGACATCAAAGCTCTGAAAATCATTCTCTATGCCGCGCGCTCTATGGGCTTCAGCCCCGAGGAGATCGAACGTGACGCCCACGTTGCGGTTCGCGACGTTGCCGGCATCGTCGATGTACAAAGATGTGAGAACGAATATCCGCGCGCCATCCATCAGTCGCCTCCAGGCACGAAGGGGGATGGGTTGGTTTAAGACAGAGAGGGGAAGAACTATGACCTGCTTGCAGTATACAAAGGACCGGGAAACAACGGCCATTTTGGCGCCCGGTATTTGCAGAAATCTTTGGTAACCTTTCCCTGGCTTCACTCCCTGAGTGCTGCAGGGAAATTCATCGGCATCATCCTTCACCACATCCAGACGCAACAGTAGTTCAAGTCTCAATGCAAGCCAGGGGCCCCTGACGTACCTTCCATCTTTGCCTTGTCGGATAGGCGACCGACTGGTGGCGGCGCCGAACGGGCACGGTACCCGCTCCTGGTTGCTCGGCGCGCAAACCCGGGCGAAAATCCGCCGGGCGAACCGGTTGCAGGCTTCCGCCGGCTCCCTCGATGGTGGTCTCCGCCCCTCCTCGGGGTCCAAGTTTCCAAGGGGTGCCGCCGGAAGAGGGACCAGCCGTCCAGTCAGTTGTCCAGGCAGACCCTCGGGACCAGGTCGCTTGGGCTACGACAGCCCGTTGGTTCGGCGCTTATCCCAAGCCGAGGGCGGGACCGCCAAGCCGGTGGACGCCAGGATTGCGGATCCTCCATGCAGCCTTGGGTTCTTGAAGGGCAAATCATTGGAAAAGCACTTTTTGGGGTATTAGACATCGTGCCTGAATCCACCCATTACGGACGAGATCGGGCAACATCGTAGTAAAAGGAAAACTTACCAATGAAGTACCGTAAAACGTTGTACAACCACAAACTCGCAACCCAGCCTTTGAGAGACGTTGTCGCGCTGGCAGGACCCGCCATAACCCCCGAAGAGATGCAAATCCTTGTGTCAGTCGTCGGCTCTTACAAGCGGATGCGCGGCGCGTTTCCCACCGAGCAACTCCGTACTGATCTCGACGCTTTGTACACGAAAGCATTCAAGACAGCCTTTGACACGGTGGTCGCATTGTCGTCGCTCACAACGGACTACGGTTGGCTGGCGATCGAAGGCAAGGAACTGTCGAAGGAAGAAATTCTTGGGGCGGTGTTTGAAGCATCGAACGAGTTAACCCCGGAGGTAGCGCAGGTTCTTAATCGTTGCCACCAACTTCTCTTTCTGGCTTTCGGCGCCGCGGCAAATCGCATCAACGCCGCACTCAAAGCTGCCAAGAAGAAATAGACCATTAATCGGACCGGCACGGGTGCTTGGCACCCGTACCGGTCCCTCAACCCCCACCTCGTCCGTCTCGCCCACTCCTTCCCTCCGCTCGTCGGTCTGCCCGTTTCCTACCCGGTCCCTCCCCGGCGTCCACCCGAACCCAATCCCGTCGCGCGCCCAGGCGTATCGGTCGGAGGCGTTAAGACACAGGTGCGAATATGCAGGTGTACTTCCGGAACTGTACGGCATCCCATAGGTCCTGGCTGGTCCCCCACCGCCGACGCCAACCTCGCTGCCACGCAACCCAGTCCGGTCCCAGCCTGGTCCGGTGATCCGCAGGTTCAGGCGCCAGGGAAACTTCCGCACTTGAGACCGATCGCCTACCTCCTGCCGCTCCGCCCACGCCGCTACCGCAAATACACTCCCGGGAACTATGGCCAAGGAAAATCTCGACAATGAACGAAATTCGACCGCTGCCAACCCCTATATAGAAGAGCCGCGCCTCCGGACAACCTGAGATTGGGCTTTCCCCGGCAGAAGCCGTTATGAGGACCTATGAACCACACAAAAGAAAACACTGGAACGAATGGCAGCGCGCCGTTCGGCGAAGAAGAACAGACAGCAAGCACAACCGCACCAGCCGTGCGCAAAGCAATTTCGCCGGCGAAACTGGCTGCGAATCGCCGAAACGGACAGAAGTCGAAAGGACCGAAAACGGAGGAGGGGAAATCCCGCAGCCGTTGGAACGCCCTCAAGCATGGAGTGCTGTCGCAGCGCTTAGTTGTACTGAACGATAACGACGGGCAAACCTATACGCTATTGCTCGAGAATTTACGGCGCGACCTGAATCCGGGGAACGCACTGGAAGAAATTCTCATCGAAAAAATTGCGATGGCGTACTGGCGTCTGTCCATCGCCTATGGGTACGAGGCGGAATTCGCGCGCTCGCGCCTTGAATTCATTACCGTCGCCGATCGCATGGGACGATACGCGAACACGATTCACCGTCAATTGCTGCAAGCCATGAGTGAACTCGAACGCTTACAACGTCGCCGCAACGGGGAAGCCGTTCCAGCGCCGGTCCATGTCGACGTCAACGTCAACGCTTTGGAAGACGGACGGACAGACGGACCAGAAGGACCTTGGGACTTGTCGCACCGTGTCGGCAGCGGTTCCACCCTAACGCCTGCGCGCCTAATCGGAACCCACGACCTTGCAATTGCAACCAACAATGACTCTGCTTCGTTCTCGAGCGAGGCGGCGGCTGAGTTTTGCGAAACGAACCCACCGCTCGATCAGACCAGCACTGGTGACCGTTCCTGAGGAGCCGTTTTTCTTGAGCGGGCATGCTAGTCCGCAGAGGAAGAAGCTTGCCCTCGACAAGGCAACACACGCGCGGGATCTTCTCGCCGAAAACAGGCACGCACGCCAATCCAAACGCACGGCCGAATAGCACGCCGCCCTGGTGTTTTTCGTCGCGGAGGAACCTTAGGACAGTCTCGATAGCGCCGCTGTCATCAACAGCGGCGCCTCGGATTACTCGTTTCGCTATTGCTGAACCGGTGGAGCCGTTGGCTGAGTCGGTTGAGTTAATGGCAGGTCCTTCCGCGGCGCAACGTAAGGCACGTTCGGCATGCGCGTGACTTGCCCGCGAGCGGCATCATCGATGCTAATGCCATTGTTGTCGAGCAGAGTACCGATGGACCGATCGAGTTCGACTCGCGATTTTTCATAGGCGGCCATCGCCGACATCAGCGTAGATTCAGAGGTGGCCAATGCACTTCTAGTTTGCAGAACCGCCGTGGTGGTCGAGGTCCCGAATTGATATTTCTTCTGCTCGGCGTCGAGGGACTGTTGCGCATAGTCGACAGCGGCCTTAGCCGCAGCTACGCTAGCCTGATTCTGTTCCACGGCAAACTGAGCCTGGCGTACTTCGATGCTGACCCGATTTTCGGTTTGCTGCAGGGACATTTGTTCTTGACGGTACTCAAGTTCTCCGCGGACTTGCAGCGCCTGCGCGGCGCGGTTGCGGAGCGGAATGTTGAGCTGCAAGCCAACCCCTTTGTCGGGGGCAGTGGAATTAACGAGTTGGTTGAGGGTTGAGGGGTAGCCCACCGACGGAGTCAGGGGAAACTGGCTGAGGGCTGGATTTGGATTGGCGGTCGCACAGAAAGACTGTGAGGTGGGATCCACACAAACGCTCCTGGGGTTCTGGGAGCCTCCCAATCCCGATCCGCCGTAGTAGGCAAACGCATCAAGAGTCGGCAGCAGCGCACTGCGCAGGGCAGCGTTGCTCGCCTCCTGACTATGCAACTGTATGCGGGACTCGACGAGTTCAGCCCGATGGCGTAGCGCCTCATTGACCAGATCCTCGGTGGGTTGAATCTGTTCGTTCTCAGGAACTTCCATGGTCGAAGTCGGAACCACGTCCGCTCCCGCTAGCATGGGATCGTGGAGAGTCCGGCTGAGAGCGTTCTTCATGACTAACTGTTGCAACTGAAGGTTGGTCTTGGCAACGGTCAAAGCCTGCTGGTCGGCGGCGACGGTACTTTGGGCACGCACCGCCTCAATGGGCGCAAGACTGCCGATCTCCACCTGCTTTTTCGTATCGGAAAGAGTTTTCTGAGAGAAGGCCAGCGACTCTTCCTTCACCCGTTGATTCTCATAAGCGTAAACCAAATCCCAGTACATGTTTTCGATCTGGTCGACGGTTGTGATGATCTGCAACCGGAAGGCAACGTCGGATAGTTCGCGGTTGTTTTTGGCAATGCGGATGAAACGGGTATTGCCGGGGAATCCAAACCCCTGCAGCAGGTGTTGCGTAAGCCTAAATTGAAAGCTGGAGTTAAGAGCCGGGCTCACCGACTGGAAAGCATTGTTGCTGGTGATCCGGCTGTTATTAAACCCGATCGACAGATTGGTTCCCCACTGGAAACCCTGAAGGTACTGAAAGTTGGCCGTGGTCGTTCCCTGATAGGTTCCGGCAAATGGACTGGTCGGGATGAAGCTAGCGTGGTCGTTCTGCAACGTGCCTGTGATGATCGGGTCAAAACTGGTGATAGGAGGTCCGAAAAGGCCACCTGCGGTCGAGCCTACGATGCCGCCTGCGCCTGCGCCTGCACCGCCTGCTCCGAGAGTGGTTCCACCGGTGCCGGACCCGACTTGGCTCCCGATTCCGCCCACGCCACCACCGGGCGTATTCTGCACGATGCCGAGAGGCACACCGAGGAGAGCAGCGCCTGCCTTCGTGCGTAGCACGTCAGTGTCAGCGATGTTCAGGTTGTAGCGCGCGATGGCAATATCCAGATTGTTCTCAAGGCAGAGGGCAATTGCGTCGTTCAGAGAAAGAAAGAGTTTGCCGTCGTGCATGAGAGCGTCGATGCGCGCCGTGTTGGCTAAATTTGGCGGAGCGAGATGGCGCGGAGTGTAAGGGCCGATTGGATTCGGAAAATGCGACGCCGGCTGGCCATAATTCAGCGCCGGCACGGGCTGCGCTTTCGGACTATTCTGCGGGGTAGGCGCCACGGGCGGTTCCTGGCCCCAGCATGCGAGGGTCAGCATTGCGAATACGGTGGCGGCAGCGGTGGGCCGCAGGGTCGAGGCTAATCGTGCGAATGGCATCTACTCATCTCCGTTCGTTTAAGAACCAACTGATTAAGATCTTCGTCCGAAAGGTGGCGCGAAAAATTTAGATTTCTGAGACTGCCAAACTGCCGTGACTGATGTGCTCAAGCAATAGTACGCAACCGACTGCTGGAAGGTTCCGGAAAGCTGGGAAAAAACCGACCCGCCAGCGGTCTATTGTTTTTTGTCCCTAGGTTTCCTGCTCTCGGTATTTCCTGGGATGCAGCGATGCAGAGAGATCCACCCTGAAAACCGAAATTGCGTGGAAACCACTTAGTATATCTGACCGGAATGTGACTGGAGTTACGCCGCCTCGCTCCTGAAACTGATAAATTGCTGGCAAATCGTGGAACCCGTTGGATGATTCAAGGTCGATCCGGGACTCGAAAGATCGCATGCGCAATCTCAAAGTGATTCTGTCGTATGACGGAGCCGAATTCTCTGGATGGCAAGTGCAGCCCGACACTGTCACCGTTCAGGGCACACTTGCCTCAGCCATTGGACGGATTACTGGGGAAAAGGTATTGCCGCAAGGGTCCGGCCGAACCGATGCGGGAGTGCATGCGCTCGCACAAGTCATGACATTTGTCACAGAGTCTTCCGTCCCCGTCGGGAATTTCTTGAAGGCGCTGAACGATATTCTTCCGGCATCGGTGCGAGTGCTGGATGTGACGCAGGTTCCGCCCGAATTTCATGCGCGCCATTCGGCGAAGGCCAAAACTTATCGCTATCGAATCTACAGGGAAGCCATTTGTCCACCTTTTTTGGCGCGATATGTCTGGCACTATCCGTATCCGCTGGCGGAGGCAGAGATGGGACGGGCGGCGGTTTTGGTGATTGGGGAACACGATTTCACTTCGTTCGCGGCGGTCGATCCGGAGCGCGGGAAAGGGGATAGCCCTCCGATGAATGTCCGAAAAATATTTTCATCGTCCTGGGAGCGCCTGGGGGAAGAACTCGTCTATACCGTCTGCGGCTCTGGGTTTCTGCACCACATGGTAAGAAACCTTGTGGGTACGTTCATTCTCGTGGGCAAGAGGACGTTGCAGGTTCAGGATGTCTCTCGCATTCTTGAGGCGCGCGACCGTTCGGCGGCTGGCGCGACTGCCCCTGCGAGCGGTTTATATCTGGTCGGCGTGGAGTACTAGATGCTGCACGTAAGAAGACACGTAGCAAGCCGCGTCGCTACGGACTAAGATTTGTTCATGGCGACAGATCTTCAAATCGGGGCGCGCCAACTCGCGTCGGTCAATCCGGCGACGGGTGAAATTTTGCGCGAATTGGAGTGCGCAGGTGAAGGCGAGATCGAGGCTGCAGTCGCTCGCGCCCGGGCGGCGCAGAACGCTTGGGTGGAAATCGGATTGCGGCGGCGAATTGCGGTGCTCCGCGAGTTCCAGGCGAATCTGTACGCTCGGAAGTCTGAGGTTGCAGCGGCGATTACGCGCGAAGTTGGCAAACCGCTGGTGGAAGCACTCGTCACCGAAGTATTGGTTGTGCTGGATGCGGCCCGATTCCTCATCGACAACGCCTGGAGCCTGCTGCGCGACGAGCCGGTACCGCACGCCAACCTCGTCACCAAGCTGAAGAGCGGATGGCTGGTGCGCGAACCCCATGGCGTGATTGGAATTATCTCGCCGTGGAATTATCCATTTTCAATTCCGGCAACTGAGACGCTGGCAGCGCTAGTGGCAGGGAATGCCGTGGTGCTGAAGCCGTCTGAGTTGACGTCCTTGGTGGCGTTCGAACTTGCGTCGCTGCTGCATGCTGCGGGTGTGCCTGAGCAGGTTTTTCAAGTAGTGGTGGGCGCAGGCCCAGCCGGTGCGGCTCTGGTTCATTCGCCGATCGATAAACTCGTTTTCACCGGCAGCGTTGCGACAGGGAAACGGATCGCCGCCGTGGCGGCCGAACGCCTGCTTCCAGTCGTTCTCGAGTTGGGCGGGAAGGATCCCATGCTCGTGCTCGACGACGCTGACGTAGACGTGGCGTCCAGCGCGGCCGTGTGGGGAGCATTTGTGAATGCGGGGCAGGCCTGCTTGTCGGTGGAGCGCTGCTATGTGCATCGCAGTCTACATGAATCATTCGCCAAGGCCTGCGCCGACAAGACCAAGCAATTGCGCGTGGGCAATGGCATGGACGCTCACACCGACGTAGGCCCGATGATCCAGGAGCGGCAGGTGCGGATTGTAGAGTCGCACGTGGAGGACGCGAAGGCGCGCGGGGCCCGGGTTCTAGCCGGTGGCAAACGATTGCCAGAACTCGGAATAAATTTCTACGCACCTACCGTGCTCGCCGGCGTTACGCACGACATGCGAATCATGCGCGAAGAAACTTTCGGTCCTGTGCTTCCAGTGATGGCGTGTGCGGACGATGACGAAGCCGTGCGGTTAGCGAATGACTCCGAATATGGGCTGGCAGCCAGCGTATGGACTCGCGACCGCAAGCGCGGCGAACGCCTGGCGCGTCGCATTCACGCGGGAACCGTCATGGTCAACGACGTGATTTCGTGCTTCGGAATCAGCGAGGCTCCGCATGGCGGCGTAAAGGCCAGCGGCGTCGGCCGTACACACGGTCGATTTGGGTTCGACGAGATGGTGCGTGTCAAGTACCTGGATATGGATCGCATGCCGGGCATGAAAAAAGTCTGGTGGCATGGATACGGAGAGAGTTTTCGGCGGCAGATGGAAGGATTTCTCGACATGCAATTTGGGCGCGGGTTTGGGATCCGGATGCGCGGAGCGCTGCGCGCGGCGGGGGTTGTGAGGCGTAAGCGGTTGTGACGTTAGCGGCTGGGCTTCGCCCGCGCCGGACAGCCGAGGCGGCTGTCGCTACATGGCTTGTTTCGCTGCAAACATCAGCCTTCGATGCGATCGTCGCGACTGCTGGGCTGTGAGATGACCAAAAAGCGCACCGGGCTGGAGGATGGATTGCGGATTTGATGTCGAGCCCCCGGCAAGATTCGAACTCCGCTTCCGGCGGGAATCAGCACGTTCTCGCCATCGATTTCCATCAGGACTTCGCCCGTTAGGATGTAAAAGAACTGCTGGGAGCGCTCATGGTAGTGGCGAATCTCGGCCGATCCCGGCGGCATGAACTCCTCGATAACGCTCAGTTGCTTGTCTACCAGGTGCCAGCCATCGCAATCCGCGCCCCAGCGATAGTGCTCCGCATTTTCGCGGCTGACGGCGGCCTGCTTGGGCGGAGTAGCATGAACTGTACTGGTTTCCTCCGAATCGGATTTGGCTTTCTTCGTCATGCTTTTCGTCTCCCACTGTCCAGTGTAATCTGGTCGCCATGAGCAATCCTATTCACGCCAACCCATCCGCCGATCCCAAGCGGGAAATGTTGCGTCACACTGTGGCCACGCTGGCTTATCGAGGTGAAAAAGCTCTGCGGAATGCGCCTGCTGGCTTCGCGGAATTTCAGGCGGGCGGGGGAACGCGCATGCCCGGCCAGATTCTGGCGCACCTGGGAGATCTCCTTGACTGGGGTTTGTCAATCGCGAAGGGTCAGCAGGTATGGCACGATTCGAAGCCGGCACCTTGGGAACAGGGAAGCGAGAGATTCTTCGCAGCGCTCAAAGAGTTCGATGACTTCCTCGCCTCAAATGAGCCGCTCCATGCTTCAGTGGAAAAATTGTTTCAAGGCCCGGTTGCCGATGCGCTGACTCACGTGGGGCAAGTTGCTATCTTAAGGCGTCTGGCAGGCGCCCCGGTAAAGGGCGAGAGTTATTACGCGGCTGAAATTGAAACCGGGCGCGTCGGCGCCGACCAGGCCAAGCCGAAGCGCGAGTTCTGATCACGCCGCGATTGCAGCGGCGGCGGCGCATGTTTCGCCCTTAGGGTTTCGGTTACAATGACCGCGTAAGGCCGAATCTGGCGGCGTTTGGGCCGCTCGAACGAGGTATGTCCTTGGCGACTAGCGAAGTGACCACGTCTGGCTCGCAGAATGTTCCGCAGCTTCCCAATCACAAGGTGAAGGTCAAGAAAGCCGGGCAGCGTGCTTGCAACGAAAAAAACGAGAAGGGCAAGTTCTGCGGCGGGCATTTGAAGCGCTGGTTTTACATCACGGACATCCTGGAGCAGGCTTGCGGCGACGCAGAGAAAGCCTGGGGACCTGATGCCGAAGTCTATCGCTGCGAGCACTGCAAGACTCTTTATCTGCCCAATCCTGGGGAAGCGAAGGTGAACGTAGCGGGGCAGGGGATGAAATCCGTGTTCGGGCTGACGCTGCCGCCGAAGGAGAAGTGAAAAGCTACTAGCTAAGACGCCGTCGGACGATTCGTTTCTGGGGATCCAAAAGAAGCGACCGGACCTTGTTGGGCGGGATAGCCGAGGCGGCTGTCTCTGCGTGAGTTTTGCTAGAAGCTAGGGGCTAGCAGCTAGAAGCCTTTCTGCCATGCACACTCCCGATCTCATTTACGACTGGAATAAGAACCATCCTCCGGGGCTGAAGCCGCCCGGGCCGGTGTTGATCAACGACGAGACCTTGCGCGATGGTTTGCAGTCCCCGTCGGTGCGCGATCCTTCGATTGCGGAGAAGATCGAAATTCTGCACTTGATGGAAGCGCTGGGAATAGATTCGCTCGATCTCGGCTTGCCGGGAGCGGGCGCGCGCGCGATCGAAGCCGTAACCGCGTTGGCGCGCGAGATCGCAGCCCACAAGATGAAGATTCGCGCTAACTGCGCGGCGCGGACGCACGAGAACGACATACGGCCGATCGCCGAGATCGTACAGCAGACGGGCCTGCCCATCGAGGCTGCAACGTTCATCGGATCCAGCCCAATTCGAAGATTTACCGAAGGTTGGACCGACGACTTTCTGCTGCATACCACGGAAAGGGCAGTGAAGTATGCGGTCTCGCTCGGCCTCGAGGTCATGTACGTGACCGAAGATACGAGCCGCTGCGATCCCGAAACGGTCAAGCGGCTCTACGCGACTGCGATCAATTGCGGTGCACGCGCCATTTGCATTTGCGACACGGCGGGTCACGCCACGCCGATGGGTGCGCTGGCGCTGGTGCGATTTGTGATTGCGGAAACAGTGAGGCCCTCGGGCGAGAAGATTCGTGTGGACTGGCATGGACACAGCGACCGCGGCCTGGCAATCGCGAATTCCATGGCGGCGATCATTGCCGGAGCGAACTGCGTGCACGGATGCGCCATTGGCCTGGGAGAACGCGTCGGTAATACGCAAGTCGATCAGATGCTGGTCAATCTCAAGTTGATGGGCATTGCACCCTGGGATGAACAGGATTTGACCAAGTTGAAGCACTATTGCCAAGCCGTGTCGCGGGCGACGGGCGTACCCATTCCGGCGAATTATCCGGTAGTCGGCGACGATGCATTTCGCACTGCAACTGGAGTACACGCCTCGGCCATTATCAAGGCGTATCACAAAGATGACGTGGTGCTGGCGAACACGGTTTATTCGGGAGTGCCATCCCACGTATTCGGCTTGGAGCAGATTATCGACGTTGGCCCGATGAGCGGAAGATCGAACGTGCTGTGGTGGCTGGAGCGCCACGGTATTCCGGTCAGCGACAGAGTCGTAGACCGGATCTACCAGCGCGCCAAACAGAGCGATCACACGCTAAGCGAGGCTGAGATTCTGGAGTGCGTGGAAGCGGCGACTACAAAGAAATGACAACCTTGCGACATGCAATTCTCGGTGCGGGAGGAGTGGGCGGGACGATGGGCGCTTGCCTGGCGCGCAGCGGTGCGGCAGTGACGATGGTGGTCAAGCCCGCTGCGCTGCCGAGTTATCCTAAACAGCTTCATTTCGAAAGCTCGTTCGGCAAGTTTGTGGTCGATGTTGCTACGGCGGCGGAAGTACCCGCCGTCGATGTCCTCTGGATTACGGTGAAGGCTACACAGTTGGAGTCTGCGCTTGCTTCTCTGAAAAATCCGGACGCGGTCACAGCAATCGTTCCGCTACTCAATGGAATCGACCACGTGCAGTTGCTGCGTTCGAGATACGGCGCTGGCCGCGTGATTCCGGCAACGATTGCCGGCGAGATGGAGCGAGTCGCTCCCGGCAATATCGTTCATCGGTCGCCTTTTTTACGGCTGAACGTCGCTTCCGCTGGTCGCGCTCTGCTAGGAAGCACGCTCGACCAACTTCAGATAATGGGTTTCACGTGCAGGTTCATCGACGATGAGCGCACTTTGCTGTGGGGCAAGCTGGTATTCCTCGCCCCCTTTGCGCTGAGCACTACTGCTGCCGACAAAACTGTGGGCGAGATTCTCTCCGATCCACAGGCGCGAAGTTTGGCGGAGGCTTGTGTGCGCGAGGCCTGCGCCGTTGCCCTCGCCGCAGGCGCAAAAGTCGATGCGGAATCGATCCTCGCCTGGGTAAAGACCGCTCCTGGACATATGCGCAGCTCGATGCAGAAAGACGTTGATCGTGGCAATCCACCGGAACTCGACGCCATTGCAGGCCCGATCCTTCGCGGGGCCCGCCGCCACAAGATCGATGTACCGGCTACGAAAAAGTTGGTGGAAGGCGTCGAGCAGCGCTCCGGATCTGCGCGTTCCATCGCATAACTCCGAAATAATCTGAAGTCCTAAGGGCAGGACAATCCAAAAGTCCCCTGAACCCCGAGCGGACCGCCCATCTTCCGTAACGTCTTTGCCAATCCCCTTTCATTCCCTTGCGTTGTAAACTTACGCAATACTCCATGAGCCCAACTCCCCCGCGGCCGGATTTGCCCGACCTGGCACCCTCGGTGCAGCAGGAAATAGCGCGTCTGGCGGCCTCGCCGGAGGTGCGATCGGCCTTCAACTGGCTGCGCACGCAGGAACCGCAGCTGGCGCACTGGCAGATGGAAATGGCACGGATTCCGGCGCCTCCCTTTGGCGAGTCGGCGCGCGGAGCATGGCTGGCCGAGCGCTTTCGCGAGATCGGATTGGACGATGTTCGCATCGACGACGTGGGCAACGTTTTAGGTGCTCATCCCGGTTTTGGGCGGCGCTACGTAGCGCTGAGTGCGCACATCGACACTGTGTTTCCGGCTAACACCCCGTTGAATATTCGCCAGCAGGGAAGCCGCATGTACGGTCCGGGAGTTTCCGACAACGGGGCGGGCGTGGTCGCGCTGCTGGCCATTGCGGCTCTGCTGCGGACGGTTCGCATCCGGCATGCGCTGCCCTTCGTGTTTATCGGCAATGTCGGCGAAGAAGGCGAAGGCGATTTGCGCGGCATGCGTCACATTTTTTCTACTCCGCGCTGGAAGGACTCAATCGCCTACAGCCTGGTGCTGGACGGCGCAGGAGCGGACACCATTGTCGCGGAAGCACTTGGCAGCCGCCGGTTTGAGGTCATCGTGCGCGGGCCGGGCGGCCACTCGTGGAGCGATTTTGGCGCCCCCAATCCCATCTTGATTTTGGCCAAGGCTATCGAGGCTTTCGCGGCAACTCCGGTTCCCGGCACGCCCAAGACGACGTTTAACGTTGGTGTTATTCGTGGCGGCACTTCGGTAAATTCGATTCCCGAGTCGGCCAGCATGAAAGTAGATATCCGTTCGACTTCCATGACCGAGATGGAGCGGTTGGAGCAATCGTTGCGGCTGGCGCTAAATCGCGCAGTGGAGGACGAAACCCTCGCCGCCGAAATGCGATCTTCGGTACAGAAGCGGCCCTCCGGCGTGAGTTGCGAAGTGGTAGTGATCGGCAATCGGCCCGCGGGTGAGTTGCGGACGGGAGCTCGAATATTGCAGGTGGTGCGTGCGGTGGACGCTCAACTAGGCAACGCCGCGCAGGTGCAGCGGGCCTCGACCGACGCTAACGTGCCGCTTTCGCTCGGACAGGAAGCCGTTGCCATCGGCGGCGGTGGCTCGGGCGGCGGAGCGCACACTTTACAGGAGTGGTTCGATTCCAACGGACGCGAACTCGGGCTCAAGCGGATTTTGCTTACCATGCTCGCACTTGCGGGAGTGGGGAACGAGTCTGATGCCAGGGGGGCTTCGTGATGCTGATAAGGAATGGGCACAAGGGCCTAAAGCCCAGATTGTTTTTCACGCTTAGCGGCACGGCTAAAGCCGTGCCCTTCCAAAAACAATTTTTGTCAGCAGCATTCTTGCTTTTGTTGCTCACGTTTGGTTGCGCTCTGTGTGGGGCGCAGAGTTCTTCTGGCGGTGGAATCATGGATTCGAAGCCCAAAGCCGGCATCATCTTTGAGCATGGAAACATCTATACGGGTGTGGCTGCGAATTCGCAGTTCAGTGCCATCGTGCGCGAAGAAGCCATTGCCGTCCGCGGCGATCGCATCCTGGCGGTAGGCAAGATGGCTGACCTGGAAAAGCTGAAAGGGCCGCAGACTCAAATCGTCGACCTGGGCGGCCATTTTGTGATGCCAGGATTCAACGACGCTCACCTTCATCTTGACGATGCGGGGAAGACGAAACTCAGCGTCGATTTGACAGGAGTGAAGTCTCTCGACGAATTGCGAACGCGCGTGGAAAAGAAGGTCGAGGAATCGCAGGCCGGAGATTGGATATTGGGATCGGGATGGGACGAAACGTTGTGGCCGGTCAAAGTGCCGCCCACGCGCTGGGATTTGGATGAGGTTTCGAACGGGCATCCCGTATTTTTAGAGCGCATCGACGGGCACATCGCAGTGGCTAACACTCGCGCTCTGCAGTTGGGAAGCATTACACTGGCCAGCCGCAATCCACAGGGCGGCCGCATCGATCGCAATGAGAATGGCGAGCCTACGGGCATCCTGCGGGAAACGGCAAAGGACGCGATTCTTGAGGTGATTCCGAAGCCGAGCCACCGGCTTCGCCGCCAAGGCCTCGAACTCGCTCTCGCGGACTTGGCCGAGCACGGCGTAACGTCGGCCCAGGACTATTCGCCGGCCTGGGAAAATTTTGAGATTTACGAAGAACTGGAAAAAGAGGGCAAACTGACGGCGCGTATCACCGAATGGCTGCCCTTCGACGAATCTGTGTCCGACTTGACTCGGAAACGCGATTCGCATCCGCAATCCGACTTGATGTTGCACACCGGCATGCTGAAGGGCTTCATGGATGGCTCACTGGGATCGCGCACCGCGGCGCTGTTGGAGCCCTATACGGATGACCCGAACAATTCCGGCCTACCGCGATACGAAGCGGCAAAGTTGAATGACATGACCAAGGAGCGCCTGCTGGCGGGCTTCCAGATTGGCTTCCACGC
Organism: uncultured Acidobacteriaceae bacterium; assembly: GCA_963708335.1. GTDB lineage: Bacteria > Acidobacteriota > Terriglobia > Terriglobales > Acidobacteriaceae > Sulfotelmatobacter. The sequence goes on from OY970205.1 coordinate 3,779,935, forward strand.
GATTGGCGACAAGGGCGTGCAGATGGCCCTCGATGCCTTTGCCGGGGCCGAGAAGGCCGCCCATGGGGCGAATGTCAAAGCCGCCAATGGAGGCGATGACTTCCGATTGCGCATCGAACACGCGCAGGTGACTACGCCGGCGCAGATTGCCGAGTTCAAAACTCTGAAAGTAATCGCTTCGATGCAGCCCAGTCATGTGCTAACTGACATGCGTTGGGCGCAGGACCGGCTTGGGCCGAAGCGCGCTGCCACGTCCTATGCTTGGCTCTCGTTTCTGAATAAGGGGGTGACGCTGGCGTTCGGTACGGATTATCCAGTCGAACCAGTGACGCCATTCCGCGGCCTCTACGCGGCGGTCACCCGTCAAAGCGAGGACCGCAAGCAGGAATATTTCCCAGCGCAACGCTTAACCATCGATCAGGCAATCGCCGCCTACACGACGGGTTCGGCCTTTGCCGAGTTCGAGGAGAAGCAGAAGGGGAAGCTGGTGCCGGGGATGTTGGCAGATTTTGTGGTGCTCGATCGCGATGTGACCGCTTCGTTACCAGAGAAAATACTGGCGACCAAGGTACTACGCACAGTGGTGGGGGGAAAGACTGTGTACGTGGCCAAGTAGGCTTGTCCTGTTAGAGACGTTGCCCGCAACGTCTCGCTCCGAGCACGTTGACGTTGCAATCGACATCTCAATGCATTGACGCATGCACCGTACTTAAGCAGCACACTTAAATCCGAGAGCATCAAACGCTTTCCTCGATTTATGCGTCTAATACCGGAAGCCCTCACTGTGGGTGCGGTTTCCGTATCCGGCCAGCATTGTGCAAGATGGGTATACTATAAGGGTTTAAACAGTTTCGGAGGCAAGTAGACATATGGATTCCGGCGCAATGTGGATGCGCATGAAGGCCCATCGTTGGGCCTATACGCTCAGTATTCTGGCAACGCTCTCGGTCGGCATTTTGATTGGGACGGTTATTTCCTACGGAGTGAAAGGGAAAGAGGGGCAGAAGAGCGACGCGACGCCGCTTGCCCTGCCCTCGCCGCATGAGATGTCCAACACTTTTTCGCAGATTGCGAAACAGCTGGAACCGAGCGTGGTCAATATCAACACGGAATCGACCATTAAGAACGTGCACCGGCGCCGTGGCCAGAGTCCCGACGATGACGACAACGGCGGCGGCGGCATGGACGACTTTTTCAATCACTTCTTCGGTGGTCCAGGCGGCCAGGCGGGGCCCGGCAGCGACGGCCCGATTCGCGAACGATCTCTGGGTTCCGGCGTGATCGTCGATTCCAAGGGATACATCGTGACCAACCGGCACGTGGTTGAAAAGGCGGATCGCGTACGAGTGCGTTTTCAAGATGATCCCCCCGGCGTGCAGCATGATGCCAAGGTGATCGGCACGGACGACGAAACAGATCTGGCCGTGATTAAGGTCGAGGTGAACCGCGCTCTTCCGGCCGCCAAAATGGGCAACTCAGACAGCATGCAGGTGGGCGATTGGGTCTTGGCTGTGGGCAGCCCGTTCGGATTGTCCGAGACCGTGACGGCGGGCATCGTTTCGGCCAAGGGCCGCGATATCGTGCCGCTCCGCCAGTTTCAGACTTTCATTCAAACCGACGCAGCGATCAATCCAGGCAACTCCGGCGGGCCGCTGGTAAACATGAACGGGGAAGTGATCGGCATTAACACGGCTATTCTCAGCGAGACCAATGCCTATGCTGGCGTCGGTTTTGCGCTCCCGTCGAAGACTGTAGTCGACGTTTACAACCAGCTCACCGGCCCTGAGCACAGAGTCTCGCGCGGTTCCATCGGAATCATGTTTAACCAGGTGCAGAATCCCGCTATCGCCCGGGTTTATGGTGCCGGGTCAGGGGTGACGGTTTCGACCGTAGTGGCGGGGAGTCCGGCGGATCAGGCCGGCTTGAAAGTTGGCGACACTATCGTGGCAGTAGACGGGAAAAAAGTGGCCAAGGGAGATGACCTGGTCTCCGACATTGCCTCTCGTAAACCGGGATCGAAGGTGAATTTGAGCTTTATCCGCAACGGGAAGCAACAAGAGGCTGCGGTGACGGTTGCCGACCGCGCCAAGTTGTTTGCCTCACGGTTGGGCGAACAGCAGGACAACGAAGAAGAGGGAACTCCCAAGCAGAGCAAGTTCGGAGTGACCGTTCGCAAAGTAACGCCGGAGATGGCCGATCGTCTCGACATGCCGGCAGGCAAAGGCGTGATTGTCACCGATGTGAAACCCGGTTCCTTTGCCGAAGACGTCAACCTGGGACGTGGCGACATAATCCTGGAAGTGAACCGGCAACCGGTCAACAGCGAAGACGAATTCGCCAAGATCGAGTCGAGCATGAAGAGCGGCCAGGACGTGGTCTTCCTGGTTCGGCCGCGAGGATCGTCGCAGCAAGATGGGACGAGCTTTTTGGCCGGTACACTTCCGTAATGTGAAGAGTCCAACGGGAACTGGCGCTGTAGCCTGCCATCAAGCATGATCACAGTGCCAGCGTTCAATTGGGCTTTTTTCATTTCGTAAGCGCTCGGACAAATCACGACCCTTTCTAAAGTAAAGGCTTGCAGATTGGCGGTTTGGACTGAAATGCGGAGAGCACGACTGATCGCGAGCTGTGCGCTGGTTGTGATGTGTGCCTGCGTTCTGGCGAGCGCTTGTCCAGCATCGAACGCCGACGCTGCGACAAAAAAACCTGCGGCCACAAAGGTTGTCGCTCACAAACACCATACGAGCACTATCGCCGGCAGGACGCATACAGCGTCCGCGGGAAAACGCTCGCGAAAGAAGCGCATGCGGGGCCAACTAAAAATTGATTCCGAGAGAGCGCAAGCCATTCAGGAAGCGCTGATTCGCGAGCATTACCTGCGCGGAGAAGCTACCGGGACATGGAATCAGGCCAGTGAAGAAGCCATGCGGCGTTACCAGGCAGATAACGGCTGGCAGAGCAAAACCGTCCCCGACTCGCGGGCGCTGATCAAGCTGGGTCTGGGGCCGAGCAAAGATCATCTTCTGAATCCTGAAAGCGCCATGACCACGGTGCCGGATGCTCCGCGAGCAGCCTCGCTGCCGACGTCATCGCAAAGCGCTGCGCCGACTACCTCGCACAGCGCACCGCCAACGGCGACTCCCGTTGCTACTCCAAACTCGAACCAGAGCGATCCTCCCAATCCGCAGTAAGAATCAGCAGTAAGCAATCAGCACTTAGCCAATGCCCTCCTGAGCGAATTCCTAATTCTTCTTGTAACTGGGCGTCTGCGGTGTCGGAAAGTACGGCAGCGGCTGACTGGCGAGAATCGCGCGGGGATTGGCGTCGACCATGGCCTCGGCAATTTCCTGCCCACAAATTTCAGCAGCCGCCTCGCGCGCCGTGGAGAGGATCGGGACGCGTTTTTCCATGTCATGCGCATCGGTGGCGAGCACGTGTGCAGCTTGACGTTCGATCAGCCACAGCGCCGCGCGGCGCGCCCGTTCACCCCAGAATCCAGTCAGCGCTGAGCCCGTGATCTGAATGACGCATCCCTGTTCCGCCCACTCCGCCACGCGCTGCATGTTCTCGCGAAGAATCGGATTGCGCTCCGGATGCGTAATGACGGGCGTGATTCCGCAATTCCCCAGCTTGAGAAACGAATCCGTGGTCTGCTGCGGAACGCTGTAATTGCTGAACTCGATCAGCAGGTAGCGCGTGCCCTCGATGACGTAGCGCCTGGGATGCGCCAAGGCGTCTTGCAGGTTGTCGTAGGAAAGATGGAAATCGCAGCCCAGCGTCAGTTTCGGCGCTTCGCCAATCAACCCTTGCAGATGTGACAGCAGTCCCTTCAGATATTCGCGATCGTAATGATAACGGTCGTTGGCGTGGGGCGTAGCAACCATGTGCGTGATGCCGTCGGCTGCAGCCGCGTGACACATGGCAGTCGACACGCTCCAGGATTTCGGCCCATCATCGACTTCCGGAAGGATGTGAGAGTGAATGTCGACCACGATTGTAGAAACCCAAACACGCGCCCCAAAAGGCTCCCGCTTTTATGATTTAAGCAGATTCGGCGGTAAAGACCAAGTGAGACGAGCAGAAGAAGATTCAGCAGCTTTTAAGCGCGGAGTTCGCGAAGAAACCCGCGAAGTAGGCTGAGCATCGCAACTTCCCTCGAAAAGGCCGCGCATATTTTTTTGGGTTTCTTTGCGTCCTTCGCGGCCCTGCTCGGCGAACTTCGCGGTTAAAGGCTTCATCTGTATCGTTCCTGAATGAAATCTCCAATCGCGGCGTAGGCGTTCGTCAGCGTCTTTTCGTCCGGTAGGAACACGATGCGGAAGTGCTGGGTGCCCGCCTTCTGGCCGAAGCCGGAGCCGTGAACAACCATCACCTGTTTCTGGCGAATCAGTTCCTTCACGAAAATCTCGTCGCTCTCGGGGATGTCGATGCGCGGAAAGGCGTAGAAGGCGCCGCGCGGCGCTACGCAGCTTACGCGCGGCGTTGTCTCGCACCATTTTTGGGTGAGGTTGCGCCGGGAGCGCAATTTGTCTTGCACTCCCACGAGATGATCCTGCGGGCCCTCGAGGGCGGCCTTAATCGCATATTGTTCGGGATGATTGGCGCAGAGCCTTGCTCGCAGCAAGCGCTGGATACCTTCGGTGTAGGACTTCACCGCCGTCGCTTCGCCGGAGACGATCCCCCATCCGATGCGCCACCCCGGCACCAGGTAATTCTTCGACATGCCACCAAAGGTCACGCACGGGACATCCGGCGCTACCGAAGCGAAGGCAATGTGCGGCGTGCCGTCGAGAATCAGCTTGTCGTAGATTTCGTCCGAGAAGACGATCAGGTTGTGGCGTCGCGCCAGTTCCGCGACCTGCTCCAGCATTTGCCGTGTGCAAAGCGACCCGGTCGGATTATTCGGATTGATCAGCACAATGCCGCGCGTGCGCGGCGTGAGCTTGCGTTCAATGTCGGCTAGTTCGGGCTGCCAGCCGTCCTCTTCATTGAGATCGTAGGTGTTGAGCTCGATTCCGAGCTTGCAGAGAATAGCCGAGTAGAGCGGATAGTCAGGCCGGGGCGTCAGTATGTTTTCGCCCGGATTCACCAGAGCGGAAATGCACGCATCTACGGTTTCGCTGACTCCGGAAGTGACGAAAACATCTCGCACAGTGCTGATGCCTTTCCGCGCTGCTTCGCCGCGAATAGCTTCGAGCGCTACGGGAATGCCAGGGGACGGCGCGTAGCCGTTCTTGCCATCCCGCATCGCCTTATAGACGGCTTCGATGATGTGCGGCGGTGTCTGGAAATCGAAGTTGAGCGGATCGCCAATGTTCAGCGGCACAACTTTGTGTCCCTGCCGCGTGAGGTCGTCCGCCACACACGCCAGATCGCGAATGGCATAGCGGATATTGTCGAGACGGCGGGCGGCAGAGATCTCGTGGGTTTGAGTGCTGGGCATCAACCGAATTCTAATCGCTGCCGATGCTGCAGTGAAGAGAAATAGAAGTTACAGCAGTGAATCTGCTTCCTCCGTGAGCCTCTGAGACCTCTGTGGTTATGAACTTAGTCTTCCCGGTCGATTTGCGCCTTCTGCAGCTTGTCGGAGTAGTCCACATAAACCGACTTCCACTCGGTGTAGAAGTCGATGGCGCCAATCCCGCCCTCACGATGTCCATTGCCCGTGGCCTTCGTGCCGCCGAAAGGCAGATGAACTTCCGCGCCAATAGTAGGCGCATTGATATAGGTGATTCCGGCGTACAGGTCGCGAATCGCCGAGAAGGCCTTGTTCACGTCTTTGGTGTACAGAGCCGACGACAGGCCGTACTCGATTCCGTTGGCGATTTCAATCGCATCCTCCAGATCTTCACAAGGAATAATCGAAACTACCGGGCCGAAAATCTCTTCCTGCGCAATGCGCATATTCGGGTCGACATCGGTGAAAACGGTGGGCTCCATGAACCAGCCAAACTGATATTCGCCCTGGTCAAGCCTGTTGCCTCCACAAACTAGCTTCGCACCTTCGTTTTTGCCAATATCCACGTAGCTGAGGTCTGTCTGAAGCTGTTTTTCATTCACGGCGGGCCCCATCTGTACCGTTTCATCCAAGCCGTTGCCGACTTTCAATTTCTTCGCACGATCGACGTAGCGCTCGACGAATTCGCGGTAAACGCCCTTCTGCACAATGATGCGGCTGGTTGCGGTGCAGCGCTGGCCGGTGGTGCCGAAACCTCCCCAGAGGCCGCCTTCAATGGCGAGATCAAGGTTGGCATCGTCGAGAACGATCATGGGATTCTTGCCGCCCAGTTCCAACGAGCAATGCTTGAAACTCTTCGCCGCGATGCCGCCGATAATGCGCCCGACCGCGGATGATCCCGTCAGCGAAATAGCGCGCACGTCAGGATGCTCGGCGAGCGGAGTGCCAACGTCAGCGCCAAATCCGGTCACGACGTTGATGACGCCCTTCGGCAAACCCGCGTCGCTCAGGGCGCGCACCAGATTAAACGTGGAGAGCGGCGTGTCTTGCGCGGGCTTGATGACACAGGTATTGCCGCAGACGACGGCGGGCAGTAGTTTCCAAGAAGAAATCGCCATGGGAAAGTTCCACGGCGTGATCATGCCGCACACGCCGATCGGCTGCCGCACGGCCATTGCGAACTTGTTGGGCATTTCCGAGGGCACCGTGGGACCGAACATTCGGCGGCCCTCCCCGGCGTTGTAGTAGCCGGCGTCGATGGCTTCCTGCACGTCGCCGCGCGTCTCGGCGAGAACCTTGCCCATTTCGCGGGTCATTTCGCGCGCGTAGTCTTCTTTACGCTCGATCAAAATCTCGGCAGCCCGAAAAACGATCTCAGCCCGGCGCGGTGCTGGAACCAATCGCCATTTCGCGTAGGCGCGCTTGGCGGCGGCGACTGCCGTGTCCACATCTGCCTTTGCGGATTTTTGGAAGATCCCGACCAAATCGCGAGTGTCGGCCGGATTGCGATTCTCGAACGTATCCCCGGTCGAGGCCTCGACCCATTCGCCATCAATGAAATTCTTGAAGACTTTGGTCTTGCCGTAGCTGAAGGTGGGCGGGCTAGTCAAAGTATCGGTTGCCATGATTTCTCCTTATAAATCCCTAAGAATTGATGCTACAACCGGCGAGGAAGGTGCGGCAAGGGAACGCCGTGAAAGTCTCGGAAAACCAGCTAGGGCAAATGATTAGAAGTGGCACCACAGTCTGTACGCTACCGAGAAATTGCCGATCGCGCAGCGGTTCTGGACGTGCACACCAAGGTAATGTCCAAAACTGATTACCTGTTCTTTCCTCAGTTTTGCTTGTGCTAACGTTTTACGTACCGCATATTTACTGAGGTTTCTCAGGCTACAGTGTCTTCGGAAAATCGCAAATCGGGAATCCACGTCGCGTGGACCACGGTTACATATCGCAGTGTGGTCCTGCTCGTACTGGCGGCCGTCGTAGTGTTTTTCGTCGTCCTGCGCGTTGCCTTTCCGCAATTCACCGACAACACGTTGAAGGCGGGAGAACACGCCGGCAGCAAGATTCTGGAACGCATAGCGGGAATGGCCCCGGCCACCGGATCCGGAGTGGTCACGGCGCAGCAGGCGCACTTCACCGCACTCGATGGCACGGTCCGCGTGAAGAAGGGCAATGGCAACAGTTGGGTGAAGGCCGACTATAACATCCCCCTGGAAAAAGGCGACGTGGTCCAGACGGCTTCAGAAGGTATGGCGAAAGTTGTCTTCAACGATGGCACCAGCTACACCGTGAAACAGGATTCGCTCATCGTCATCGAAGAGAACTCCGCCAACGACCAGCAGCAAACCAACGTCGCAGTTGCGGTCAGCACCGGAACCGTGGACCTTTCGACCGCGACATACAGCCAGGGTTCGAAATCGCAAGTGATTGTGGCGGGCGCTACCGCCTCGCTGTCTCCCGAGTCGGCGGCGCAGGTGCATAACGATCCCAAGGCCGACCTGCACGAGATCCTAATGAAAAAAGGAACGGGCGAGGTCTCGCGCGGTGGCGAAACCGTGAAATTGGCCAACTGGGAAAAAGTGACCTTCCAGGGAACGCAATCGCACTTGGAGAAAGCGAAGGAGATCGGCCCGCCCACGCCAATCGCACCCGCCAACATGGCGCCCTTATTTTCCACCGGCGAATCGATGAAGGACGTTTCCTTCTCGTGGACTCCGATGGCGAATGCAGTTGGTTACCGTCTGCGCATCTCCCGCAATCCTTATTTTTCTTCTACACTCGTTGATAAGAAAGTTAATACGGCGGCGGTTACTGTCACCAGCCTGGGAGAAGGCGCCTACTACTGGATGGTGCAGTCGTACGATACGGCAGGGAAGGAATCGGTGGAGAGCGAGAAAAACCGCTTCACCATTATTTCAAAAAGTAAACAGACAGAGGCCATCGAATTGGAGCTGGATCCTTTTATCCAGCATGGGCACGTGATCGAGGTAACCGGCAAGACCCAGGTCGGGGCGCGGGTTATGGTGAATGGCAGCGAGGTTCCGATGATCAACACGGATGGCGCTTTTCACTACTTCACACCGCCCCTGCCAACAGGGGAAGCCGTAATTACGGTGACCGCCCAGACGGCACAGGGCGGGGTCAATACGCAGCAGCAGAAGATCATTATTCAGTAGGCGCTGTCGTTGTCGGTGAGGCGTTCAGGGCAGTGGACTTTCGGTTGGGGCAGAGTTGCCGGGCATCCCTTAGAATGAGGACAGCCAGCACCCAACGAGAATAAGGCTCCAGGGAAATTCCCCTGGAAAAGCAACACGTCGAAAGACGCGGGAATATTTTCGTCATGTCAAACAACGGATTTCATTCAGGCCCGACGCGCGGTCACAACCTGCGGTCGCTGTTCAGCATATTCTCCAGCGATCTCGCCATCGATCTCGGCACCGCTAACACGCTTGTGTACGCGCGCGGCAAGGGCATCGTGGTCAACGAACCCTCCATCGTCGCGATTAACAAGAACACGGGCGAAGTTGAGGCGGTGGGCAAAGAGGCGAAAGAGATGCTGGGCCGCACGCCCGGAAACATCGTCGCCATCAAGCCTATGAAAGATGGCGTGATTGCCGATTTCAAAGTCACCGAGAAGATGTTGAACTATTTCATCCAGAAGGCGCACAACCGCAAGATGCTGGTGCACCCGCGCATCGTGATTGGCGTGCCTTCGGAGATTACGCAGGTCGAAAAGCGCGCGGTGATGGACTCCGCGTATCGCGCCAAGGCCAGCGAAGTTCATCTGGTTGAGCAGGCCATGGTGGCGGCTATCGGCGCAGGCCTTCCCATCACCGAGCCGAGCGGTAACATGGTGGTCGACATCGGCGGCGGCACCACCGACATCGCGGTAATTTCCTTGAGCGGCATCGTCTATTCGCGTTCCGTCCGCATGGCCGGCAACCAGATGGACGAAGCCGTCATGAACTACCTGAAGCGGAAATATAATTTGCTTATTGGTGAGCGCACTGCCGAGCAGATCAAGATGGAAATCGGCTCCGCGCACCAGCTCGACAAGCCGATGACCATGGAAATCAAAGGCCGCAACCTGATCGAAGGCGTGCCCAAAACGATTACGGTGGACGACGGCGAAATTCGCGAAGCTTTGAGTGAATGTGTATCGACCATCATGAACGCCATCCGCGTGGCTCTCGAGCGGACGCCTCCCGAACTCTCCGCCGACATCAGCGACCGCGGCATCGTGCTCACCGGTGGCGGCGCGCTGCTAAAAAATCTTGACAAACGAATCCGCGAGGAAACTGGGCTGCCGGTTTCGATTGCCGACGACCCGCTGTGCAGCGTCGTGCTAGGCACGGGAAAAATGCTCTCCGACTTCAAGTTGCTGCGAAAGATTTCGATTGAGTAGAAGAACGTGGTCAGTGGCAGTGGTCAGTGGGCAGCAAAATCCTTACAGCACCCCTGACCACTAGTCACTGATCACTGACCACTGGTTTTATGGAATCCGTCCTTGGCCGTTACCGCAACCTCATCATCCTGGTGGGAGTGTTGTTTCTGCAGGTACTCGGTCTGGCCATGCAAGTCAAAAAGAGCGGTGGCGAGGTAGAAAAAACCCGCCTGATCCGCATTTGGGCGGTGGACGCGGTCACTCCCTTGGAGCGTTCTCTGGTCTGGCTGCAGAACAGCAGCGGCAGCCTCTGGCACAACTACGTCTATCTTCGTGGCGTTCGCGCCGAGAACCGTCAACTCAAAGAACAGATCGAGCAGATGCGGCTGGAGCAGGTTCGCCTTGCCGACGATGCCACTCAGGCCCGCCGTTTGCAAACTTTGCTGGCCTTCAAGGAACAGTTCATTTCTCGCACCGTGGCCGCGCAGGTGATAGGTTCCAGCGGCAGCGACCAGTCGCGCATCGTCTATATAGACAAGGGAGAGAAGGCCGGGATCCAGCGCGACATGGCGGTGATTACAGCCGATGGCATTGTGGGTAAGGTGCTGCTTGTCTATCCGTCAGTTGCGCAAGTTCTGCTGATTAATGATCAAAGCAGCGGCGTGGGCGCCCTGCTCGAGAAGACGCGTTTGCAGGGCGTGCTGCGTGGCACTGCAAATGGCGAAGTAGTGCTGGAACGGGTGATGAGCGACGAGCAAGTCGTGCCCGGCGAAACTGTGCTGACCAGCGGCGGAGACCAGATTTTCCCCAAAGGATTGCCGGTCGGCACCGTGACTAAGGTGGGCAGCGGCAAAGATTTGTTTCTGAATATCAAAATCAGGCCTGCCGCCGATCTCAGCAAGCTGGAGGAAGTGCTGGTCCTGGTCGAGAAGCAGGAACGTCAGTCGACTGCCGACGAGGGAGTCCGAATGCGGGCCTCCGATATACTGGCGCAACGGTTGCCGTCCGTGCCGGATAAGCCCGCCGCCAATGCGGCTTCGGCTGTCTCGGGCACGATTGGCTCTGGCGCGGCTGCGCAACCGAAGACCGCCAACAAGCCAGCAACCGCAACAGTGGTCAAAACACAGAGTTCGGTTAATTCAGCCAATCCGACAGGATCGCCTGCCCTAAGTCCAAAAGCCAACAAGCCTGTTTCTTCTGCCGCGACGGTTCGAAGCGTCGCTCCGCCGGATCAGTCCATAACGCCCGAAGGCTCGCCGTCTACTGCGCCGACTTCTCCAACGCAGCCGAACGCCGAACTGGCCAATCCGCCAAGCAATCCGAAGAATACGCCGAAACCCGTTGCTCCCGACCAGGCCAACCCGCAGGCGCCTGCTGGCGAAAGCAAACCCCAATAGCGTGCCCATCACTTACACTTCCGGGGAACAAGTTGAGGTCTACCGCTTTAGTATTCCCGTAACCGTAGGCGTGCCATTGCTGGCGCTCTTTATACAGGCCTTTGTGCCGTTACGTTTTCCGCGCTTTGCTGTCTACATCGATCTCCCGCTGCTGGTGACGATTTTTTTTGCCATGGCGCGACGCAGTCCGATTTCCGGTCTACTTACCGGCGCCGTCATTGGACTGGCGCAGGACATGCTCGGCCACAATCCGATCGGAATCTATGGCATCGCCAAAACGGTCGTCGGATACGGCGCATCGTCGCTGGGCGTGAAACTTGACGTCGAAAACGCGGGCGCTCGGTTTCTGGTGACCCTGGGTTTTTATCTGGTGCATTCGGCCGTCTATTTCACCGTAGCCCGCGGACTGGTAAACATGACACAGACATGGAGTTGGTCTCGCGGCATTCTAGCCGGCTTGGCCAATGCCTTTCTAGGAGTGGTTCTGTATTTTGTGCTCGATAAGTTCAAACAGAGAACGTAAGGGTAGTTGTCAGTTATCAGTGGTCAGTCACACCTGTTGATCTCGTGACTTCCGTTACTACCTTCAGCCACCGCTCGCAGGCCCCAGGCATTACAATGTTCGTAATCACTCACATTCTTATCCAGCGAGGAAAGTGACACGTTGCTTGCTAGAAGAGGTTCCGGCGCGGTAACCACCGGCAACTGGCAACTGGCCACTGACAACTGATGTTCGGCCGCGACGAAAAGGTTTCCGCTATCCGCCTGACGGCGGCGCAATACATAATCCTCGGCATTTTTTTGGTGTTGGCCTACGGGCTGTGGCGCCTGCAGGTGATGCAGAGCGACTTTTATTCGCTGGCTGCGGAAAAGAATCGGATTCGCAACGTGCCCGTGCTGGCGCCCCGGGGCAAGATCCTGGATCGCGAGGGGCGCACCATCGTTGATAACTATCCGTCATTTTCCGCGTTGATGATGCGCGACTCTGCGCGCGATTTAGCCGGTGACGCCGATATGATTGCGCAGGGCCTGCATCTGGATCCTGATGAGGTGCGCGCGCGCATCCGTCGTTTCGCGTCGATGCCGCAGTACGAGCCCATTTTTCTCAAAGAAGACATTACTCCCGACGAATTGCAGTTCATCGAAGCCCATCGCAACGAGTTGCCCGAGTTGGACACGATCATGTCGCACCGCCGGCTGTACCCGCGCAATGGGTTCATGGCGCACCTGATTGGCTACGTCGGCGAAGTCAGCGAAGACATGCTGAACATGCCGCAGTTTGAGCTTTACAACGCGGGCGATGTGGTCGGTATTTCTGGCGTGGAACGCCAGTACAACACCATGCTGATGGGCACCAACGGTTCGCGGCAGGCTCTGGTCGATAGTCACGGCCGCGAAGTTGGTCGCCTGGGCGAGACCGAAGCGATTCCCGGCAAACAACTCCGGCTGACCGTCGACATCGATTTGCAAATTGCCGCCGAAGAAGCTCTGGCGGGAAAGAACGGAGCTATCGTAGCCATGGATCCGCGCACCGGCGAGATTCTGGCCATGGTGAGCGGGCCGACGTTTGATCCCAACGACTTTGCGGTGCACGTCTCGCGCGACCAGTGGAACAAACTGGTCACCGATCCTGACAAGCCCTTGCTGAACAAGGCGATTCAGGCGCAGCTTGCGCCCGGCTCGACCTTCAAAATCATTATGTCCGTCGCGGGATGGCAGGAAGGGATAGCCCAGACTCTGCACGTCAACTGCACCGGTGGCGCGGAGTTTTACGGACGCCGCTTCGGCTGCTGGGTAAAAGGCGGCCACGGGGAGGTCACTCTTGAGAAAGCGATCTATCAGTCTTGCGACGTTTTCTTTTACACGCTCGCGGAAAAACTAGGCATCGACCGCATCGCAAAATATGCCACCGAGCTGGGCTTGGGTCAAAAGACCGGAATCGACCTGCCCAACGAAGTCAGTGGCGTCATGCCTTCGGAAGAATGGAAGATCAAGAATTTCAAGCAGAAGTGGTTTGCCGGGGAAACGATTTCAGTCGGCATCGGGCAAGGCGCAATCGCCATCACGCCCGTGCAGTTGTTACGAGCCATTAGCGCCATCTCCATGGGCGGACGCATGGTTGTGCCCCACGTCATCAATCCCACCGATCTGCCGCCGGGCTATGTCGAGGCGCAGCACTACACGGAAGTAAAGAATGTGCCGATCGATCCGAATGGATGGAACTTCATCACCGACGCGATGTCGCGGGTTCTGCTACCGGAGGGCACGGCCCCATCGGCACATATTCCGGGGATCGATATCGCGGGAAAAACGGGGTCGGCGCAGATCGTTTCGCTGGCGACGCGCGCCCGCTTCAAGAATGCCGAAGATCTGGCGCAGAATGGCTGGTTTGTGGGATTCACGCCACGCCGCAATCCCGACATTGTTGTTTGCGTATTGTTCCAAGGCGGCGAACACGGCAAGCTGGCGGCGCGCTTGGCGACGCAAGTGATCAAGGCCTATGTCGACAAGCAACGCCGTACACCGCAGAAGATGGTAGAGAAACCGAAAAGCGGCGGTACGGTGGACATCGGCGGCTTGTGGACCGAACCAGATTCCGACGGCGAGAAACAGAAATTGCAGGGCGGCCGTTTCGTCCTCGAACTGCCGAAGAAGCCGCTATCAGCAGCCACGGCAGCCCCCGGAATGGCCGTGAACTGATCTGGGTAGGAATGCGAGGGCGAGACGTCGGGCGAGATGCCGGCGCTACGAAAAAGCTAGGAGCTAGACGCTAGAAGCTGTTTTTATGTCACGCTACGTTTCCTATCGCGACTTCGACTGGATCCTCCTGGGCTTCGTGCTCGTCATTTGCGGCATGGGTGTGATGGAGATTCACAGCGCTACCGTGCACACCAAGTTCGCCGGGGCACATGTGCGTCAGGTTTACTGGGTTTGCGCCGGAGTAGGCGCAATGTTCGTGATGAGCCTGATTAACTACCAGGCGCTCCTCGATCAAATTCACTGGTTTTACTTCGCGGCGGTGGGTGCCTTGATGGCTGTCCTGGTTTTCGGACAAAAGTATTTGGGTGCGCGCCGCTGGATCAAAATGCCCGGCGGAAACCATTTCCAGCCTTCGGAATGGGTCAAACTCATCCTGATCCTCGCCGTGGCCAAGTATTTTGCCGACATGCGCCAGCGCGAATTGTCCTGGTCCGATTTCATGAAAGCGGGAGCGATCGTAGGCATTCCCATGCTGATGGTTCTGGCTCAACCCGACTTGGGAACCGCCCTCACCTATGTCCCGATTGCCGTGATGGGCGTGTTTCTGGGCGGCCTGCAGTGGAAACAAGGGATGCTCGTGGCACTGGCGGCCGCTATCGGCATCGGGGCCGTCTTCTACGTGCCCAAAGTGCATGTGCTGAAGTCCTATCAGAAGCAGCGTCTGACCAGCTTTATCGACCCTGAACTGGATCCCCAAGGCTCGGGGTACCAAGTTGAGCAATCCAAGATTGCCGTGGGTTCGGGCGGGCTTTGGGGCGGCAAAGGCTCGCAAACACACGGTGCTTTTCTCCCGGTTCCGCAAACGGACTTCATTTTCGCGGCCTTCTCCGAAGAACATGGATTCGTAGGCGCTCTGGGGATTCTGCTGTTATACTTCATTGTGCTGATGCGTTTGACCCAGAACGCGCAAACAGCGCCCGACCGCTCTGGGACGTTCGTGGTAATGGGTGTGGTAGCTGTGCTTAGCTTCCATATCCTGGTCAATGTCGGCATGGTGGTTGGCTTTATGCCGGTCACCGGAATACCCCTGCCGCTGATGAGTTATGGTGGGTCTTCCGTGTTGTTCATGTTCCTGGCGCTGGGGATGGTCATGAATGTTCGGATGCGCCGTTTCGTGAACTAGCTCTGCCAAGAAGGACGAGCCAGTTCAGGCGATTACAACGGGTTCAGGAACAGGAAGACGGCAGGAAGCAGTTCGCTGCGCTTGGAGGCGCAGCCCCAAAAATATCGATCGCCCTCGCGTAAAGGGGGTACTTTACCGGCAGTCGAGCAGTCGAAAGCCGGGCAGGATTGAAGTTGAGAAGTCAGCCGGGCAGGGAACGGCCCCCCGACCTTATCAGGTCTGAGAGTGCGGTCACAAACCCCGGCAGAAGTTAAAGCGATAAGTGCAAAAGATTCCCAAGCTTGCGCAACGGACTCGGCTCAGAGCAAGGCTCTGTGGCCCAGTCTGTCCCCGTTTTGGGGCAACATCGCGACCCTCAATCCTCCCGCCTGTTCCCTGACTCCACCCGGTTAAGCTCGCCCGGCTTCTCGAATAAGTCGACGGCGGGACCGGAGTTTCAATGAATAAGGAACTATTTGTCTCTTCCACTCCCCACGAAACGAAAGTGGGTCTGGTCGAAGACGATCTACTCGCGGAAATCTATCTTGAGCGCGAGAACGAGTACACCCTAGCTGGATCCATTTACAAGGGACGCGTCACCCGCGTGCTGCCCGGCATGCAGTCGGCCTTCGTGGACATCGGTCTGGAGCGCGACGCCTTCCTCTATGTCTCCGACTTTATGGAGTTGGAAGAGCACGACGACGATCTAACCGACGTCGTCCCGGCGACCCGCAACGTCCAGGACCTGCGGCAGCCGCCTGCCCGGATCGAAGCGAGCCCCGGCGTAGGCGAAGAATCTGAAGTCGCCGATACAACCGAAGCCGATTTACAGCCAGAATCGAACCAAGAATTCAGTGAAGTTGAGGCTGAAGGTGATGCACAGCCTACATCTGCAGTCGGAGGTCCCGCACCTGCGAGCGATTCGCAGAATCGCGAACGGGGAGGCTGGCGTGGCCGGCGGCGCCGCCGCGGTGGGCGTCGCGATGGTCGCAGCGATGGCCGTGAACGGTCACCGGATCGGGGTCCGGAGCGAAGTGCCGATCGAGTTTCCGATCGAGCACCCGAATCGCGTTACTCGCGGCCTGCCGAGAATTTGACCTCCCGCGCCGCCGATTCTGGCAGAAACCAGCCTTCCGGTCCTCCGCCCGGGTATCAACCCATCCTGCTTCCGGGCGAGTCGATTTCGAAGTACCAGCGCTGGTCGCAGCAGGCGTCTGCGGCTGAACCGGTGGTGCGAGATTCAATGGGAGAGGAAGCGCCTCAACGCAGGGATTCCTCAGTTCCTTTGGCCGAAAGCTTCCCGGAAGACGAGCCCATCTTCGCCGCTACCGAATCTGTTGCCGAGCCTCTTCATGAGGAGCACGAGGATATTCGCGCAAATCATGAGGAAACCACCGAGCACGTGGAATCAGCCTCCACTTCAGCGAACTGGAATCAGGAGTTCCGTACCTCTGAAGCCGCAATCCCGGCTCTGGGCTGGCCCGGAGAATTGCGCGTTACCGCGGACCAGGAGGCAGCAGCCGCAGAGGAAGTTCGCGAACAGGAGCACGATCGGCCTGAACCGGTTCCCGAGCACTCCTACCGTGAGGAACAAACTCCAGTCTTCGCTGCTCCGGGCACCATGGAAGAAGAGACCATCGACGAAGAAGAAGCGGATGCTGTGCGTTACGAATCTTCGTCTGATGAAGGGTACGAGGAATTTGAAGAGGAGACCCATGCGCTAGGCCAACCTGTGCAACTGAACAGCGAAGCCCGCGAAGTCGTCTCCGAAATACACATGGCTTCCATTGCCGATTCCACCGACCATCACGCCGCCGAGGCGGCGCACGCCGAAGGCGAGGAAGACAGCGAAGAACTGGAACTCGAAGAAGCGCAAGCTGAAGCGGAAGCGGCCCTCGACGCCGAGGCCCGCGGCAACGGCACCGTCGACGCCCGGGCAGAGGTTCGTGCTCCGGTAGGGACTGCAGGCTATACGCAGCGCTCGCAGCGCCCGCGCCCGGGTTATGATCGCGACCGCCAGGGCGGTCCGCGCGATCGTCAGCGCCGCGGCGCAGGTGGACGCCGCTTTCGTCGCCGCGAGAATTCGCCAGTTCCCCTGATCAGCGATTTGCTTAAGGAAGGGCAAGAAATCCTGGTGCAGATCGCCAAGGAACCCATCGGCAAGAAAGGCGCGCGCATCACTAGTCACATCGCGCTGCCGGGGCGCTTCCTGGTCTACATGCCGACGGTGAACCACACTGGCGTCTCGCGCAAAATTTCCTCCGAGGAAGAACGCCAGCGCCTCAAACGAATTATCCTGAGCGAGCGCGAAAACGGTCACGGAGGCTTCATTGTTCGCACCGCCGCCCAGAGTGCCAGCGAGGAAGAACTGCGCGCCGACATCCGTTTCCTGAAAGGCTTGTGGCAGGACATCAAAAACCGCGCGGAAAGCTCCAAACCGCCGGCGCTGATTTATCACGACCTCAACGTCGTCGAGCGCGTGCTTCGCGACCAGGTCACCTCCGAATTCAGCGTCATCTGGGTCGACACCGAACCGGAGTACGAGCGCGTTCTCCGCTTCTTCAATCGCTTTCAACCAGCAATGGTCAAGCGCGTGAAGCTCTACACGAAAGAGACACCTCTGTTCGAGCAATTCGGCCTAGCCGAGGAGATGAACAAGGCCCTCAAGTCGAAAGTCTGGCTGAAGAGCGGTGGCTACATCGTTATCAACCAGACCGAAGCGCTGGTCGCCATCGACATCAATACCGGAAAATACGTCGGCAAGACGCAGCGTCTGGAAGACACCATCGTCAAGACCAACGTGGACGCAATCAAAGAAATCGTGCGCCAGATCCGGCTGCGCGATCTTGGTGGCATCATCATCATCGACTTCATTGACATGGATGAACGCCGCAACCGCCAGCGCGTCATGCAGGCCCTGGAAGAGGAACTTCGCCACGACCGCGCGCCCTCAAAGACGCTGCAGTTCAACGATTTCGGACTGGTCGCGATCACCCGCAAGCGTGTCAAGCAATCGCTGGAACGTACTATCGGCGCCCCTTGCCCGTACTGCGAATCGACCGGATACGTGAAGTCGGTGACCACCGTCTGCAACGAAATTTACGTGGAAATGCGCAAGATCGCCAAGCACCTCGAACATGAAGATGTCATGTTGCGCGTGCACCCGGATGTGGCGAAGGAGTTGAAGTCGAACAACGGCCGCCTGCTGAATGAAATGGAAGAGATGACGAAGCGCACCATTATCGTGAAGAGCGATCCGGCGGTGCACCAGCAGCAGTTCGATATCAACTGAGGCCAGCTGTTAGCCATCAGCTTTAGCCCTGATCGCTTATGTGGGGACAGCCGCCCCCGGCTGTCCCGCCCGACAACGACGTCACTGGCCCAGCCATTTCCAAAAGACAATGGCATTTCCCACTAGGAAATGCCATTGTATAATGGTATTTATGACAACCACCCTGACACTCGACAAAGCCGGAAGGGTCCTCCTCCCCAAGCCGGTTCGCGACGAAATGCAGCTCCGGGCGGGCGATTCCCTGGAGCTGGAAAACTCGGAGGATCGCATTGTGCTTCGTCCGCACCGGGGAGGGACTGGGCTGCACAAGAAGCAAGGAATCTGGGTCTTTAGCACGGGGGAACCGATTTCGGCGGAAGCTACGGATGAGATACTGCGGCAGATTCGCCGCGAGCGCGAACTTAGCTTCCTTGGCAATCGCCCCGCGCGAGCCTCGCGACGGAAGAAGCGCCGGTGAGGTGGTTCTTCGACAGCTCCGTCCTGGTACCAACCCTTCTGCCGGATCATGTACACCATGCTCGCAGCTTCGCCGCCTTTACGGCCGCGAATCCACAAAATGCGAGTTGCGCCGCTCACAGCCTCGCGGAAGTCTACGTCACGCTGACCCGCTATCCCGGAAAGCAGCGCTTAAGTGCTGAGGCCGCTGCCCTGCTCCTGCAGGAAATTGAGCGCCGGCTTGCTCTAGTATGGATCGAGGGCGATGAGTACGTCGCCGCCATCCACCGCATCGCGAAAATGGGTGTCGTCGGCGGGGCGGTTTACGACGGGTTGATCGCGACTTGCGCTCTAAAGGCCAATGCGGACGTTTTGTATACGTGGAACGTGAATCACTTCAAGATGTTTGGCGAGGAAGTGGCGAGACGAGTCCGGACGCCATAATGCTAGCTCACGTTGGCGAGGGTCTTCACCGCCAGATCAGCCTGGTTGCGCAGCTTTTGGACGGACTCGTGGATCGCCCGCGCCGCCACGCCCGATCCGCTCTGCTCCGCTGTCTTCGCCACGCTGCCCGCATCTTCGGTAGAACTGCTAGCCATATCCAGCAACACGACCACCGAGTCGGCGTGCAATTTCCAGAGCGATGACATCTTTTGACTGCGCTTCAATTCTTCCAGTTCGGTGCTGATACGCGCTGAAATCGACACGATCCGGATCAGCGTGCGCGCCACGTCAGCCCGCAGGCTCTTTTCTTCCAGAAACAGTGCGCCGTATGCCTCGGCCTCTGGCGCCGTTAACGTCAAGTTGAAAAAGCGCATCGGTACAACCTGGCGATATTTCGGATCGGCGACGCGCACAAACACCCGAATGGATTCTTCAACCCGTCGCAGTTTGCTTTCTTCCGACGAAATTTGCTGCGCGGTGACCGCTGGCGGTTGAAACACTGGAGCCGACGCCGGGGTTTTTGTGGCCACTCTTGCTGGCTTGGGTGCTGCCGCTGAACCGCTCGTCGGGCGCGATGTTTGCCCGGTCGGAGTGAGCAGTGCTCGCCGGATCGGGGGACGACGATCCAGTTCCTTTTTCAATTTCGAAACCCGCCGGAATTTTTCCAGAGCGCCGCCGTAGTCTGCCTGAAGAAGTTGCTTTTCTTGAATTGCGGCCACGTGCTCAACCGTGACCTCCACGCCGTCGACCGTGGTGAGAATCGTTCCGCCCATCTCTTCCAAAGCCTGCCCAAAGTTTTTTATTTCATTCAGTGCCTTGACGAAAAGTTCGTCAAACTTCTTGCCAAACGTCGCGTTGTAAGCCGAAACCGTGGCCAGCACGCCGGGATGGTAGAACGAAGAATCCAGCCACTGCTTCAGTTCTCGCACGCGCCCGATAATCCCGGAATCGATCAGAGCATTGAAGTCTCGGAAGCGGTCAATCTCTTCGCGCAGAGGATCGAAACGCCGCAGCAACTGCACATGCTCCTCGGGCAGCGAGGGGACGTCGGTGTCGGCCAAAATCTCAATTAGTGCGATTTCAAACGGCGAGAGGGGCAACGCGCCATCCAGCCCGTAACCGCTCTGCTGCCACTGCCCAGGCACGCGAGGATGACGGTAGAGGAACGTCGCAATCAGATCGGTCTTATCGCGGTTAACATCGCTCGGTTCGCGCCGCCGCACAAAATACCGCAGCAGCGCCTCCGCGACTTCAGAATCCGTATCCGGCGTCAACGCTTGCCGCACCATCGCTGGCGTGATTGCCAAGTCCAATAGGTGAAGCCAGCGGTACATACGCGACAGCGTGGTCGGCAACTCGCGTTCGGAATGGCGAAGCGCATCCTCGTCGAGGCCGCTCGGGACGGGGACATCCCCGCCCAGCGCGTCTCGCATGAGCTTCTGGTAGAAGCCCTGAACCGTCGCCAAAATAGCCAATTCGAACCGAAGATCTTCGGCCAAACTTGCCCCCGAGAGCAGAATGTTCTCTAAATCTTTACGATGTTTTAAGTAAAAATGAAAAGTAACATCTGCCGCAAGTTACTACCGGAGTGAGTTGGGAAGAGTGTTCCCCAGAAGGACATGACCTTTCGCGACGCCGAATTCTGCTTCGTAGGGACGTAGCTCGCTACTACTTCTTTAATGCTTTCAATATTTCTCGCGCGGCATTCGCGCCCGAGCCGCCGGTGAGCCCCGCGCCCGGATGCGTGCCGCTCCCACATAGATACAAATTCTGAATCGGAGTACGATACCGCGCCCAGTCGAGCAACGGCCGCATAGTAAAGAACTGGTCGAGCGCAAGTTCGCCGTGAAAAATCTGTCCGCTGGTCAGGCCATACTTTTCTTCCAAATCGAGCGGCGTGATGATCTGGTGCGTTAAGATCAGTTCCGGGAGATTCGGCGCATATTGCGCGAGGGTCCGCACCACAGTCTCGCCGAGCGATTTCCGCTGCTCTTCCCAGTCGCCCTTCAACTTATACGGCGCGTATTGCATGTAAATCGACATCACATGCTTACCGTCGGGCGCTAGTGTCGGGTCGGACAGCGATGGGATCGTGGCTTCGAGATACGGCTGGCGCGAGAAATTGCCATATTTCGATTCGTCGAACGCGCGCTCCAGGTAATCGATCTCGTTGCCGATGTGGATACGCCCTTTCAGCGAGGCGTCTTCGCCGTTCTTTAACGCCGTGAATTTTGGCAGGCCTGAGAGCGCTAGATTTATTTTTGCGACCGTGCCGTTGCCACGATAGTGCTGCAACTTCTGCACGAAGTCCGGCGAGAGATGCGTCGGATCAGTCAGCTTGAGCAGGGTGCGCTTCGGATCCGCATTGGAAATCACTACCTTGGACGTAATCTCTTCACCAGTGGAGAGCAACACACCAGTCGCGATTCCGTCTTCCACTCTGATCTCAATGACTTCGACGCCCGTTCGAATCTCCGCTCCGGCAGCCTTGGCCGCCGATGCCATGGCCTGCGTGACCGCTCCCATGCCTCCGGCAGCGAAGGTCGCCGACCCGGCCGGATGCGGATCTCCTGCGGCGCGGATCAGCAATACCAGTGCGCTTCCTGCAGACCACGGCCCCAGAAATGTTCCAAAAACACCGCGTGCTGCGATCACCGCTCGCAACAGTTCGGTTTCAAAATATTCCGCGGCTAGATCAGCCACAGCCATCGGCCCCCAACGCAGCAGGCGAAACATATCTTTTTTGCCCAGCTTGCGAATCGCGCGACCCGTCTGCAGCATGCTCCACAGGTCGCCCCGGCTCGGATGGTCGATGTCTGGCGGCGTGGTCGCGAGTGCCTCGCCAATCACGTTGCTGATCTTGGCCAACGACTGCTGGAATTCGGGATACTTCGCCGCATCCTTTTGCGAGAATGCAGAAATCTCCTCCGCCGACTTCCTCGCATCCTGGTACAGCGAAAGTGCGCGCCCATCCGGCGAAAGCGCGGTCACGCAAACTTCCGGCGTGATCATCTTCAACCCATGCTTTTCCAACTGCATGTCGCGCACGATCTCCGGCCGAATCGGTCCCGCGGTGTGTGCCAAGGTCGAACACCGAAAGCTAGGATAAAATTCATCGGTGACTGCGGCTCCCCCGACCTGCGCGTTCCGTTCTAGCACAAGCGGCTTGTATCCCGCCCGAGCCAGATAGAATGCCGTGACCAAGCCGTTGTGGCCGCCGCCAATGATCACTACTTCGCGTTCCGGGGAGCGTTTCTGTTCGGGCATGTCTAAGCCGTTCCCTTGATGTCTTTCAGAATTTCCAGCGCAGCCAGGCGTCCGTTCGCGCCCATGATGCCGCCGCCCGGGTGCGTGGCCGATCCGCACATGTAGAGGTTCTTAATCGGCGTGCGGTATTGCGCCCAGCCCGGTACGGGACGCAAAAAGAAAAGTTGCTCCAGCGAAAGCTCGCCCTGGAATATGTTGCCTTCGCTCAGCCCCCATTCGCGCTCCAGATCGAGCGGCGTCACAACTTGTTTCTGAATGATGATGTCTTTAATGTTGGGCGCGTACTCGGCAATCGTGTTGACAACCGCGTCGCCGAAGGCCGCTTTCTGGTCGTCCCAATTCAGCCCCGGCCGCAGCTTGTACGGCGCGTATTGCACGAAGCACGACAGCACATGCTTGCCGGGCGGCGCCACCGAGGGATCGGTGAGAGAGGGTATGACCATATCGATATACGGATGCCGAGAGAAGTTCCCATACTTCGCATCGTCGTACGCCCGCTCCATGTACTCGACCGAAGGCGAAATCGAAATCGCGCCCCGTAAGTGCGCACCCGCTCCCGGCAGACATTTGAAGTTCGGCAGCGCGTCCAGCGCCATGTTGACCTTGCCTGACGAACCGCGAAACTTATATCGGTTAACGTCTTCCAGAAAATCGCCCGGAAGATTCTGGGCCCCAATGAATTTCGTGAATGTCAGCCGCGGGTCTACGCTGGATGAAATCACGTCGGCGTAAATCTCATCGCCATTGGCGAGGACCACGCCCTTGGCCTTTCCATTCTTTACGATGATCTGGGAAATCCCTGACTGGGTGCGGATCTCCACGCCTGCCTCTCGCGCCGCATCGGCAATAGCATTTGAAATCGCTCCCGTCCCTCCACGCGCAAATCCCCACGCCCGGAACGCTCCATCGATCTCCCCCATGTAGTGGTGCAGCAGCACGTATGCCGTTCCCGGCGAGCGTACGCCCAAAAACGTCCCAATAATTCCCGACGCCGACATTGTCGCCTTGAGCACGTCGGTCTCAAACCATTGATCGAGAAAATCAACGGCGCTCATAGTCATGAGCTGCACCTGGTTATATTTGTCGTAGCTCGTCATGCCCTGAAAGCGGCGCCCGATGAACAACAACTTCATCAGTTCGCGCGGATTCAGCGTCGTCGGATCGGGGGGCACCATGCTGAGAATCGGCTTCACGAACCGGCACATCGCCTGCATGGCTTTGCCGAATTCGTCATAGGCTTCCGCGTCCACCCGCGAGTGGCGCGCGATCTCGCGATGGGTCTTGCCGTGATCGTTCACACGCCACAGGTAATCGCCGCTGGGCATGGGCGTAAACGTGCCATCGAGGGGAAGAATTTCCAGACCATGACGGGGAAGATCAAGGTCGCGAATGATCTCGGGCCGCAAGAGCGACACCACGTAGGAGCAGACAGAAAACTTGAATCCCGGCACAATTTCTTCCGTGCAGGCCGCGCCGCCCAGTACGTGCCGCCGCTCCAGCACCAGCACTTTCTTGCCGGCTTTCGCGAGATAAGCAGCATTAACCAACCCATTGTGCCCGCCGCCGATCACGATCACGTCATACGAGTTAGAACCAGCCATTCGCGTTTAGCTCCTAGCTTTTTAGCCTTAACGTTCGGTACGGGGAAACGCAATGATACTCGAGCAGAGACGGAAGGGAAGCAGATTAGAGCCCGCTGGGAAGGACGGTCCAACTACGGAGGATGCCACAAAGCGATGGCAGAATTGTTAGCATGGAGTTTCGTGGTCGACTCGCCATTCTATCGGGAAGCGCCAGTTTTGTCTGCAAATTCGCGTCGCACTTCAAACGAACGCCGGCTGTTGCTGCCCGGCGCGCCGCTTCATATAATCCGTCTGCAGCGATTTCCTCGGTGAACCTTCGTGTCCTTTGTAGTGCTCGGGTTTGGGTTAAAAGAAGGAAGCCGCGATAGCGAGGAAGCAATTTGCCCATTGGAACCGCATTTCACGAGAGAACGTTCCCGCTCTGCCACAGTCTGAATTACCGCGAATGGTCGGGCTACTACACGGTCAGTGTCTACGAAGTCCATCACGAGCATGAGTACAACGCCATTCGTAACGCCGCCGCGCTCATCGATATTTCTCCGCTCTACAAATATCTGATCACGGGCAGAGATGCGACGCGGCTTGTCAACCGCGTAATCACTCGCGACATTAATAAAGTGAAAGTCGGCCAGGTCATTTATTGCTGCTGGTGCGATGAAGAGGGCAAGGTCATCGACGACGGCACCATTTCACGGCTGGAAGAAAACGTCTATCGCTGGACGGCCGCCGATCCCAGCCTGCGCTGGTTCAAGCAGAACGGCCTGAACATGGATGTGCAGATCGAAGATATTTCGGAGAAAGTCGCGGCGCTTGCCCTGCAGGGGCCCACTTCCGCCAAGCTTTTGAAATCCGTTGCGGAAGCCGATATTGCGAACCTGAAGTATTTTCGTGTGACTCGCGGCAAAATTGCGGGAATCCCCGTGGATATTTCGCGCACCGGCTATACTGGCGATCTCGGATACGAGATCTGGATTCCTTGGAACGACGCGCTGAAAGTTTGGGATGCGCTGGCCGAGAAAGGCAAGCAGTTCGATCTGCAAGCCGCCGGCATGCTGGCGCTCGACGTCGCCCGGGTCGAAGCCGGACTGCTGCTCATCGAAGTCGATTACACGAGCTCAAAAAAGGCGCTGATCCCGTCGCAGAAGTTTTCGCCTTACGAACTGGGATTCGCCAAGATGGTTCACCTCGACAAGGAAAACTTCATCGGCAAACGCGCGCTCCAGCAAGACGCGAAAAAGGGAGTGCCCCGGCAACTGGTGGGACTCGAGGTCGATTGGACCGATGTTGAGCAACTCTACGAGCGCTACGGCCTCACCCCGGCAGCGCCAACGCAGGCCTCGCGGGTCGCGGTCCCCGTGTACTCGGGAGAGAAGCAAGCCGGCAAAGCGACTACTACGACCTGGTCTCCAATCCTGAAAAAATTGGTTGCGCTGGCCAGCGTCGAAACCGAATATGCGAAGCTGGGAACATCTCTGCAAATGGAAATTACCATCGAGGCGATGCGCCTCAAGACCAACGTAAAGGTGACCACGCTTCCATTCTTCAACCCGACCAGGAAGACCGCTACGCCGGTGTGAAAGTTTTTGTGTTTATGTGGGGACAGCAGCCCCCGGCTGTCCGCCGGGCGCAGCCCGGCAAGGTTTCGGTTGGGGCTGATCTACATCCGCAGAAAGCGAACTTCGCTCGCTTGGACAGCCGAGGGCGGCTGTCCCCACACACGCTCTCAGCTGGCATTCCGGTTGCTGCGCTTCCAATACAAATATCCCGGTACGCCAATCAGCACGATCGCCGTCCCCCAGAACGCCTGTGTTGGACGTGTGATGATTGTGTTCAGCGTCCATGCCGTGCCGATCAGCACGTAGATTGCGGGCAACCAGGGATATCCGGTGCAGCGGTAAGGACGTGGAATCTCCGGCCGCTTCCAGCGCAGCAGAAACATGCCGATTACCGTTAGCGTATACGACAGCACCATGCCGTAGATAACGTAGGTGTAGAGCTGGTCATAGCGGCCGCTGAGCGTGAGCGCCGCCGCCCACACGCCTTGTCCAATCAAGCTGAACGCCGGCGTTCGCCACTTGGGATCGATCACCGCCATGCGCTTGAAGAACACGCCATCCTGCGCCATGGCGAGATAGACGCGCGCGCCTGAGAGCGTGCAGGTTGCGGCCGCGCTGAAACAGGAAACGGCGATCATCAGCGAGAGCCATACTGCCGCTCCGGGCGAGAACAAAGCTGTGGCCGCCGCATGCGCAATCGTCTCGTGCGCCGCGATCTCTTTTAGCGGCAACGCGTAGATGTACGTCAAGTTCATCGCGATATAGATAATCGCCACTGCGAGCACGCCCAGAACCATGGCGCGCGGCACGTTCCGTCGTGGTTCTTTCACTTCCCCAGCGACCCAGGTGATATATACCCAACCGTCGTAGGCCCAGAATACGGCGATCATGCCCACCCCGAGCGCGGAGATTAACTGGGTTGGGCCGAGCCCCATGGTCAGGCCAACGCCGTGCGACTGAAAGTTTGACCAGTGCCCCTTGCCGATCGCGAATCCCAAAGTCACAAACGCGGCCATCGCTGTGAACTTCGTCCAGGTGGACACATTCTGCAGCAAGGCTCCCCATCTGAGTCCGACGACGTTGACATACGTAAGCACCGCGATCAGCAACAACCCGAGCAGGTGGGCCCGGGTTATCGCGATCCCGGCGAATGCGATCACCAGATGATCCTGCGACACCATCGGAAAGACCTCACCTACATAAGCCGCGGCCGCCACCGAGAGCGCAGCGATGGATCCACCATTGGCGACGCTGAACAGCATCCAGCCGTACAGAAACGCGATTAAGTCGCCGTACGCCTCGCGCAGGTAGATGTACTGACCACCGGAATCAGGGAACATCGATCCCAACTCGGCAAATGCAAAGCAGGCGCAAAGCGAGATCAGCGCCCCGAACACCCACACCAACAGGAAGAGCACGGGTTGCGGCAATGGCCCGGCAATATCTTTTGCGGTTAGAAAAATTGAGGAGCCGATGATTCCGCTGACCAGCAGCAAGACCGAATCGAGCAGTCCAAGTCCGCGGAGCAATGTGGGCTTCGCCGCGGCTGGTTGTAATGGAGAACCTGGAGCCTCCACGACCGGAACAACCGGCGGGGATTCCATTATCCAATACCCAGTTCGTCCGACGATTCCAGCGCTGTGCCACAACGCCGGCAGATCACCGAAGAACAGTCGCCGCAGGTGAGAGGATCCGTTACCTCTTCCGCGCAATTCGGGCAGTAGAGCGATCCCGGTTCGGCGTCCGGCAGCGGCTTCTTGGGAGGTGTCGCCATGAAGAGGAAAACTGTAGCATAGACGGAGCGCCGCCGTCCCGGCGGCTGTCGTGGCGGCGTCACGCCGCACCCTGCGAGGGCGAGACGCCCTCGCTACACGAAACGGCGCTACGAAACGGCGCTACATTAACACCATGACTGACAAACCTCGGACTCCCGACGAAAGACTGCAACACGAATTCAACCGCTGGGCCTCTGCCGGAGAAGGCCCAAAGATGGAGCGCCATCATCTTGACATCACGGAGAAAACGATTCGGCTTATGAATCTGCGTCCGGGCGAGCGTGTGCTCGATCTTGGCTGCGGTTCAGGATGGGCCACTCGTCTGCTGGCAAGGCTCGTCGGTGAGGGCCCAGAAGGATTCGGGCAGGTCGTCGGGCTCGACGTGTCCGACGAAATGGTGCGTGAGGCGCGCGAATCCTCGAAGGATTTCGAAAATATTCTGTACGTCTGGGGATCGGCCCAGCAGATTCCCTGGGAAGAAAACTTCTTCGACAAAGTGTTGTCGGTAGAATCGTTTTATTACTATCCTGACCAGGACCGCGCTCTGATGGAGTTATTCCGCGTCATGGCGCCGCGCGGACACCTTTTTATTCTGATCAATCTTTACAAAGACAACGCCTACTCGCTGCAATGGGTCGACAAACTCAACGTGCCAGTCCACGTGCGATCCGCCGACGAATACGTCGAACTCTTCAAGAAGCACGCTTTCGAAGACGTGCAGGCCCGCCGCATTCCCGACGACACGCCCACTCCGGACGATTACAAAACCAAGTCCTTCAACAGTCTGGAAGATTTACGGGCATTCAAGCGCGAGGGCGCGCTGCTGCTCATGGCATCGAAGCCCGACCTGCGCACGCCACTTCCGGGGTACACGATCTACTGATTGCCCTCGCGCAGGCTAGATCGTGTCATCATCTCCGTTGTGATGGATCAAGTCTTTCACCGGGCTCAGTGCGCGTCCATCTTGCGCATGGCGAATCTCAATTCTTCCATTCACATTTTCCAGCTTGATGTGAGTGCCGCCGGATCCCAGCTCTCCGTGCAGTTCGTGCCCCACAAAATTGTGATGGTTCACATGCAGCCCAAAATCGTTGTTGATCCCGCCTGAAACCGTGCTGGCCTCGATTTCTGCCTTCGAATCGGAGGGAATCGTCAAATCCACCGAGCCGTTCACCGAACTCAACTCGACTGATGA
Source organism: uncultured Acidobacteriaceae bacterium (assembly GCA_963708335.1). Classification (GTDB taxonomy): domain Bacteria; phylum Acidobacteriota; class Terriglobia; order Terriglobales; family Acidobacteriaceae; genus Sulfotelmatobacter. The sequence goes on from OY970205.1 coordinate 3,808,589, forward strand.
TCCGGCCAGTTGGTCAAATCGCGCCTCCAGACGTCCATTGATGGTCCCGAGACGAGCGCGCCCGGCTAAGTTATGCGCCTCCAGCCGTCCGTTGATGCACGAGGCATGTACCTCGCCGCTGACGCCCGCAATATCAAGTTCGCCGTTAATTAGTTTGATTTCGTCGAGCCGCACTCCCCGTGGGACCGTCAGAGTGTACTCCACACTGGCCGGGTTGTTGTGCGATCCCCAATTCCAGCCCCCGTCATGCTCGGGGTATCTGGTGCGGATTGAAAGCGAGTCGCTCCTCGCTTCGATCTCGATTTTCGCCTCATCCAGGCGCTCCTTCGAGTCGGCATACTTCACCGCATCTGCTTTCACCTGGTTCTGATCCCAACTCGAGATGTGGACGTCGCCGTTGATATTACTGAGTTCGATTCGGCCATCCGCCGTCATGGGATAGGTCTGATGGAATTCTTCAGTCAGAGCGCCGCGATGATCGGACGCATGCGCTCCCAAGGCAAGAACAAGCACTGCGCAGATTGTCCCGAGGGCAACTCCCAGCCAGGTGGAAGATTGGCGATGGCGATTCATGGCTTCCTCCCTTTCAGTGTCTTAGACGAGGCTTTTCCACCTCCGTGAGCAGGAATACTGCCAGAATTGCGATCTCGGGCTCAATCGGGACCCGATAGCGGGGCGCAGGGAAGACGACATAGTAGATGGCCGGATAAAGCAGGATCAGCCAGAACAGCAGCCACGCTCCCGGCTTGTGCAAGCGCAGTGCTCGGCCCAGTCCCCAGAACATCAGCACTGACGAGGCCAGGAAAAGCGAATTTTTGACGTCATTCATCCACCATGGCTGCGTGGCTTTCGGCGGCCCGGCCCAAAAATAAATGAAACGCTTGACGCAGAGGACCGCGAACCGCCCATAGTCCGCCTTGATGTAATCGATGGCTTGCCGTTTGCGCATTGCGATGTAGGCCAGTTCGCCCATCGCCTGGTACTGCCGCATGGCATAAACATCCTGCGTGGGGTGCAGATATTCCATCCATGTTCCATCGGCGCCAGGACCGTTCCCCAGTCGAAGCTCCGCGCCAAAGTTGTCACGAATGAAAATGAACTGGCCGAACGTTTTGTAATTCCGGACAAGCCAGGGTGTGATGCATGAGAAAAAAACTACGGATGCAAACACAATGCCAGCTATCGATTTTTTGTTGCGCTTCGCGCGATGATACCAGGCCCATAAGCCCGCCGCAGGCAGAAACGACAGCAGGGAAGTGCTAGTCAGCGCAGCGATGCCCCAGAGCAAGCCGAACTGAAACCACGGCAACTGGCCGTCCCGATCTTCGAGAGTGAGTGCCAGCCAGAAGATCGCAGTCAGCAGTAGCGCTGACAGACTTGTCTCCCAGACCCAACGTGTCGACCAGAACATGACGTTGGGCAGCAAGACCCAAGCCCAAGCCGATCCAACGGCGACCTTTTCGGAAAAAATCCTGCGTCCGATCAGAAAAATCGGGACGCAGGTAAGTGCCGAGAAGACACTGTTAATCGTCAGCAGCACGAACGCCGACGCCTTCGAATAAATCCCGAAAACTCGAAACACGCCCGCCGTCAAATAGGGATAGAGCGGTGGTTCCCATGCTGTCGGTCCGGTCGCCGGTCCAAACGGATTGCTGAAACCATGTCCGGAGGCCAGCGACGCGCCAAGCCGCCCCATCTCCCAGCCAAAGCCGAAGTTGTTGTCAGAATTTTTGAACCTGTACGTGTGCCCAATCGCGATCCAACCCACACGCAGAAGCAACGCAATCGCGACCATCCAAACCAGTGACGTGCGAACGCGAGTCCATGTGCTCCTAAACGGACTGGAATTCTGCGTGCGGTTCACCACCGACCTCGGAGCCAAGTCCATGAGTGTTCTATTTGTAGCTGAGAGGCTGAACGCGGGCAAGGTAAAGACCCGCAATCCTGTAAAATGGAAGTTTTCGTCAGGTCTCTTATTGATGTCTGCTATTTCCCTAACAGCGAATCTGGCGTTGTGGGCCGCCCCGCGCGGCGTGGTGCCTTACATCCGCCAGCATTTTCTGGACAACACCTTTCGCGGCCTTTACCACGCCAACGCGTTCGATCTAGGTTTGCTGATCCCGTACTTCATTGTTCTGACTCTGCTGGCGGGCTATGGAATGCACCGCTACATCATGGTCTACCGCTATTACAAGCATCAAAGAAATCGCACGACCGAACCCGCCGCTTATTTCGAAGAACTGCCGCGTGTGACCGTGCAACTGCCGATTTTCAACGAGCAGTATGTAGTCGAACGCTTGCTGGAGTCGATCTGCAAGTTGAAATATCCGCGAGAAAAGCTGGACATCCAGGTTCTGGACGATTCCACCGACGAGACCGCGGAAGTCGCTCGCGGTTTGGTTGAGCGCTACGCTGCCTTGGGCAATCCCATCGCCTACCATCACCGGACCAACCGCGCCGGCTTCAAGGCAGGCGCGCTGGCGGAGGGAATGAAAGCGGCAAAGGGCGAGTTCATCGCCATTTTCGACGCCGACTTCACTCCGCCCGAAGATTTTCTGATGCGCACCATCCATCACTTTACCGACCCGAAGATTGGGATGGTGCAGACTCGTTGGACTCATCTCAATCGGCATTACTCGTTCTTGACCGAAGTCGAGGCCATTCTGCTGGACGGCCACTTTGTCCTCGAGCATTCTGGCCGCGCGCGCACCGGACTCTTCTTCAACTTCAACGGGACCGCCGGCATGTGGCGGCGGACCGCGATCGAAGAGGCGGGCGGCTGGCAGCACGACACTCTGACCGAAGATACCGACCTCTCTTACCGCGCCCAGCTCCAAGGATGGAAATTCCTGTATCTGCAGGATGTGGAATGCCCCGCCGAGCTTCCCGTCGAGATGACCGCGTTCAAAACCCAGCAGGCGCGTTGGGCGAAAGGCCTGATCCAAACGGGAAAAAAGATTTTGCCGCGAGTGCTCCGTAGCGATGCGCCGCTGCACACCAAGATCGAAGCCTGGTATCACCTGACGGCGAATCTTAGCTATCCGCTGATGATCATGCTTTCGGTACTACTGCTTCCAGCAATGGTCATCCGCTTCTACCAAGGCTGGTTCCAGATGCTCTACATCGACTTGCCGCTTTTCATGGCGTCGACCTTTTCAATTTCCAGCTTTTACCTGGTTTCGCAGCGTGAACTATTTCCACGTCGTTGGCCGCGCGCCCTGGTGTATCTGCCGTTCCTGATGGCCCTGGGAATTGGACTAACCATCACCAATACTAAGGCGGTAATCGAGGCGCTAATCGGCAAGGAAAGCGCGTTCGCGCGCACTCCCAAGTACAGCGTCATTTCGAAACAAGACAAAGTCGGCGCCAAGAAATATCGCAAGCGCCTGGGATGGATGCCGTGGCTGGAGTTGCTGGTAGGCACCTATTTCGCGCTCACCGTCTACTACGCCATAGACAACGAAAACTACATCACGGTGCCGTTTCTTCTGCTGTTCGTCGTGGGCTACTGGTACACCGGCCTCATGTCGCTGCTGCAGGGTCGGTTGGGCGGCGCGCAGGTAAAGTCCACTACGCATACCAAGCCGTTTCCTGTGGGGGTGTAATTCGTCTGCCGATCGAGTTGGTGTTCGCCGCTCACACCATCACCTCATTCTAGCCTTCGCTTGACCTCTCGTTTACAATCCAGTCGCTGAACGTTCTCATCCGGCAGGCTTCATCCGTTCCGGATGCGAATGATTCGAAAAGGAGGATGCGATGCTCCGCTCGCGTAGGATTCTCCACTCCGCTCCCCTCGCAGTCCTATCGGTGTTGCTGCTCAGTTGTGGTGGCGCCCATGACTCCGACGAATACTACGTTCTCATCTCAGCGAACTTGCAGGTTCCTTACTGGAAGGCGGCGGGGGCCGGATTCAACAACGCCGCCGAGCAGATGAAAGTGCGCTCCGATTTCATGGGACCGCAGAATTACGATCCCAAGGCCGAGCGCGACGCCCTGGATCAGGCGGTGCAGAAAAAAGCCACAGGCATCCTTCTCGGCGTGACCGATCCGGCGTTGCTGAAGGACAGCATTGATAAGGCTGTGGCCGCCGGTATCCCTGTGATCACGATTGATTCCGACGCTCCCTCCAGCAAACGCTTATTTTTTATTGGCACGAATAACTATCAGGCCGGATTTACCGGCGGACTGCGACTGGCGCAGGAGCTCAAGGGCAAAGGGAATGTGGTGGTCTTCACCATGCCCGATCAGTCCAACCTGCAGGAGCGACTGCGTGGCTATAAAGAGGCACTGAATAAAACACCGGGAATCAAGATCACTCGCGTGGTCGATATTCAGGGCGATCCTCGGATTGCGTTCGATACCGCGACGCAAATCATCGGCAAGGAACGCGATAAGGTCGACGGCTTCGTATGTCTCGAAGCGCAGTCGGGTAAGGAAGTCGCGGGCGTGCTCAACAGCTATCACGTCACAGGAAAGATCGTCATGGCGATGGACACCGACCAGGAAACGCTCGATTGGATTCAGAAAGGCATGATTGCCGCGACTATTGCACAGAAACCCTACACCATGGCTCTAGTCGGCATGGAGATGCTCGACGTCCTTTACCATCACAAGCCGTCATCGCTCGAAACGGACTGGTCGAAAGACAGTTTTGCTCCCATTCCGAGCTTCGTGGATACCGGTTCCGCTCTGATCGATAAAAGCAACGTCGACGCTTTCAAACAAGCTGGTAAGAATCTCAGCTCGGGATCGAAGTGAAGATTTTTCACATCGCTCCCGCATGAAAGATTGACATGCTAGCCTTACGAGATATATTCCCGGATGTACTCGTTTTTGGTGTGCGTAAGCTCGTGAACGTCGCCGTCGAAAATTACATTGCCGTCACGAAGAACCAGGAAACTCATGGGCACATTGCAATATTGGCCCCGGGGCAGGGCGCGCATCTGATTGGTCTTCACGTCGAACTCGTGTGTAGCCATTGTGAAGGCGTCCTGCAGGCGATGGCTGACTAGCAGCGAACTCGTCTTGTAGACATCGCGCTGTTTCATGATGAGTTCCACGATCGTATTCGAAGTGATGGGATCCAGGCCGCCGGTGGGCGAATCGTAAAGAATCACTTCGGGCTGGGTGATGATGGCCCGCGCGATGGCGACGCGTCGGCGCATCCCTCCAGACAGCTCGGAAGGAAACTTATCGATGGTGTGCTCCAGTTCCACAAAACGGAGCACCTCCCGTACCCTCTGTTCGATTTCCGAATCCTCAAAGCCATGCTCCTCGATCAGCCGATAGGCAACGTTCTCGCGCACCGTGAGCGAGTCGAACAGAGCGCTTTCCTGAAATACCATGCCGATCTTGGCCCGTAGCGCGAATAAATCTTCCTCGGGCGTCTGCGTCACGTCGTTGCCCAAGACCAGGATCCGTCCTGAGTCCGGCTTGAGCAATCCCAACGCAAGTTTAAGAATCGTACTTTTGCCCGAACCAGCCACCCCGAACAGGGCCTTGGTCTCGCCGTACGGTAGATGAAAAGAAATTCCCCGCAACACCTCGTTTTCCTCAAACTCGAGATGCACATCCTGGAACTCGATGGCATGTGCCGCAGATTCCTGAACGGCAGTCGGAGCCAAGTCGAGAGGCAAAGTGGGTGCGGGCATGACTAATTGAAGGAGAGTACGTTCATCAGGAATTGGGTTACGAACAGGTCGGTAACGACAATCAGAACCGATGCAGCTACCACCGCTTGTGTGGTGGCCCTGCCTACGCCCTGTGTGCCTCCGCGAGCCGTCATGCCGTAGAAACACCCCACGGTCGAAATGATGAATCCGAACATGACAGGCTTCACCAGACCCATGAAGACGTCTTGATTCACCAGCGACTGCCAGGCATTGCTCCAGTACTGGCGGGCATCCAGGTTCAGAAGGATTTTCGAGACAAATAATCCGCCGGTCAGGCCCACTAAATCCGAGAGGATGGTCAGGAAAAACAGCATGAATACCGTGGCTGCGATGCGGGGCACCACCAGCTTTTTCATGGGATCGGTGCCTAGCGCTCGCATTGCGTCGATCTGCTCGGTCACCACCATAGACCCGAGTTCGCTCGCCATGCCCGAGGCATTTCGCCCCGCTACCATCAATCCGGTGAGAACGGGTCCCAACTCTCGGACCATCGAAAGGGAAACCAACTGTCCGATCAGGGTGATCGAACCGAAGCGCTGCAGCGTGTTCGCGCTTTGCACCGCGAGCACGGCTCCCGTGAAAAAACCACTCAGGATTACGATCGGCAGCGACCCCACCCCAATCAGGTCCGCCTGCTGAATCATGTCCGCAAAATACACAGGTTTGCGAAATAAATTCGCGACGGATTGCGCCGTCATCAGCGTGTAATTCTGAACCGCCAAAACTTTCTGCTTGGCGAACTCAGTGGGCGAGATCAGTTCCATGCGATTCGGGAACGGTAGCGCAAATTCAAGTCCGTGGGACGACTTCTGCAACTATAGCAAACGTACCGAACGGGAACGCGGGAAAGTGCGTTCTCTGTACCTGCCTCATGCGATGCGCGAGTTCTCGACGCCGAACTCCAAAAGATGTCCTTTCGAGTATTACCTTCCTGGTACCTCATCTAGCACTATTTTTGTACATCTACCATTTTTATAATTCCGCATCTAAGTTTGAGGGTGAATTTGGGCTCTGAATTGGCGGCGCTACCGTAGTGTCCTAACCAAGACATTGGGTCGGTAGCGCTTAGCCGTTTTACAGTGGCTGGCGAAGATGAGTGTCCGCCTTCTGTATCCCGCCTGCAGCGATCAGAAAACGAGCTGAACGCGGTTCATTAGGACATTTTCACTGTGCAAAGGAATGACGGCCGACGACGCCGTTCCGAATCCCGTGTGCTCGTAGTCAGTTTCGAGTTTTACGTGCCGATTTAAATACCAGCTCAGTCCAACCGCCGTTTCTTTCGCGGACTGAGCAGCAGTCGCCGGATTCGCCAAATGCGGGAACGCGTCGCCGTCGATGTGTAACTGGCTGTATCGAAGATTAAGCTCCAGCGCCCCGAAGCGGCGGAATCCTGTAACATGCTCGGTGGTATTGCGCGGCCGAACTCCAGCGTACGCATTTTTTTCCCCCGTGAGCATGAACGATCCCGCGATCTGCCACGCTTCGTTTCGCACCCGCTGGCTGAAGGTTTTGTTCAAAACCTCCTGAGAAGAGATCGCGTACTCGCTCATCAATCCCAAGGGACCGACGTAGTAATAAGCCTGGGGCATGAGGCGGTTGTGCCGGCCATTCGCGGTGGCACTGGAAGAGTACTTGAAGAAGGTGGTCTGTCCCATGGTTTTCAAGCCGGCGATGGCGCCATGCTGACTGCCGGAGCTGCCACCCACTCCCACGCCGAGCTGGCGCAGTGCGCTCGGCCCGTTTGCGACAAAAGGCCGAACGAAAATCCGGGCGGCTGCTTCGTTGCCGTGCGACCATTGCGAAAATGCGCCATTGGAGCCATCGCTCGATCCGTCGAAGTAACCGGCGGCGTACGAGATCGAATCGGCGAGAACGGAACCTGCCAGTTGTACGCCAATGTAGCGCAGCGGCGCCAGGTCGGAAGCCAATGAGCGCTCCGTGAAGCTTAGGTCCCGGTCGGAGCGCAGCACTTCCAGTCCGATGGGTTCCTTGAATTTGCCGACCCGCAGCTTCGCGTACTTCAGTGTCTTCAACTCCAGGAAGGCTTCCTGAACTTGATAAGTGCTTTGCCCAAAATCCGGCATGAATCGGAAGTCGACGGCATTGAATAGCGTGCCTTCGAACAACGGCCGGATGCGCCGGAAAAGGAAAGTATCGAGGTCCTCGCCGTGGATAGTATTCACGAACATGCGGTCGTCCGCCTGAGTGTAGCCATGAACCTGCAGGTGGGTGGCGCCGTCATGAGTCGAAAACCACATGCCGTCGCTGCGGAAAGAGACGGCAGGCGTACGTTTTTGCGCGACCGAAGCTGGTTCCACTGCGGTGTCTGGATTGTCATCGGTGGCCGCAGCAGGTGACATCAAAACGGTCTGTGCGGCCGCTCCCATCGTCAATGCAAGCAGGACAAGGGAGAGAGAAAGCGCTTTTGGGGGTTTCATAGGACAATAGTCAATAAAGTATATCTAACTAATAGACTTTATCGACATAGTCACAATGCAAATTCGATGCCAGTTTCTGCGGCATCGTAAACCTTCAGAATTAAATATTTAGACGGAGCGTGACATTACGATCCACAGGCGGGGCTGCAAGAGATTGCACTTCGGTGGGGAAGGAAGCCTGGGAAGAGCTCCTATCAAGCCAATCAGCCGGAGATCCGCAACACTTGCACAGTAATGTTGTCGGGACCGCCGCGTTCCAGCGCCAAGTTGACCAATTTCGCGCAAGCCTCCGCGGGCGGAATAGTCTGGGCTGCGTTCGCCAGGTCCCGGTCTCCGACCACGCCCCACAAACCATCGGTACACAAAACGAGCGTATCTCCCTCTAGCAGGAGTACGGGATGATCCGGGAAATGAGCCGTAATTTCGCGACCGCTTCCCAAGGCAGCGGTGAGAATGTGGCGCTGCGGGTGAAACTCGGCATCTTCGGACCGCACCACGCCGCTCTCCACCAACCGGCCGACATAGGAATGATCGCGCGTGAGTTTGGACATCGATCCCCCGCGAATATGGTAGAGGCGACTGTCGCCGACGTGGGCAAAGTGCAGTTCGCGGCCTACGATCGACAATGCGGTACACGTGGTTCCCATCCCATAAAACTGCGGATGCTCTGCGGCGTAACGCTGAATGTTCTGATGAGCCGATTCGAAACCTCTGAGCAGGGTATCCTGCGGAGTGGCGCCAAAGGAATGTTCATAAACCTCGCGCACCGTCTCGACCGCGAGGCGGGAAGCCTCTTGCCCGCCTTCGTAACCGCCCATGCCGTCGGCGACGATCGCGAGGCGGCCCTTGCGCAGGAATTCCTCGTCCGAGTCGGGCTCCCAATAAAGGTATGAATCTTCGTTATTGCTGCGCTGGCGGCCGATGTCGGTCAGGCTCGCAGCCTCGATTCCGGGCTTTGGAGTTTTACAATCGACTGCCATATCGCGCTGAGAAGCTCGAAATCGTTTTCTGACCGGTTTAAGCTCCGGTCATTATACGGGACGTTCGAACCTTCTATGTTCCTTGCGGGAGTTTTAGCGTGGGCAAGGTTTGCGTAGGGTATCACGAGAACCGTCCCAATGAGCGTCGAATTCGTTTTTGTTACGAAGCGCGAAAATTTCCAGGGTGCGCATCGCGTCCTCAGGCAGTAGATCTGCCCATTGGCAAGCCGGTTGTCAGCGAGATACTATTTCGTTACTCCAAATGACACCTCTTATACGCAGGGCCTCACTCATTTCCTCTCTCACGCTGCTTGTCCTTGGTATTTTCGGATCTTTACCGGCGCAAGCACCTTCGCCGAGCGCATCATTGCCCAGCGAAACTCCGGCCAAAGTTCAAACCGTCACGAACAGTTTCGACTACGTTAAGCGCGATGTGATGATCGCGATGCGCGACGGCGTCCGGCTGCATACGGTCATTCTGGTTCCCAAGGGCGCGAAAGATGCACCCATCCTGCTCACTCGAACGCCCTATGACGCCAACGCACAAGTGAATCATGCCCAGAGTTCGCATCTCGGTCCGAGGTTGTACGGCTACGACAATCCCGAGGACGTCATCGTCGAAGGCGGATATATTCGCGTCGTCCAGGACGTGCGCGGAAAGTATGGATCCGAGGGCGACTACGTGATGACCCGCCCGCTGCATGGTTCACTCAACCCCACGCCGGTCGATCACTCCACCGACACCTATGACACCATCGACTGGCTGATAAAAAATGTGCCGGAGTGCAACGGCAAAGTCGGCATCTTAGGAATTTCCTATGATGGCTTTTTGCCATTGATGGCTCTCGTAAATCCGCATCCCGCGCTGAAAGTCGCCGTGCCCATGAATCCCATGGTCGACGGTTGGAAAGGCGATGACTGGTTTCACAACGGCGCGTTTCGTGAACAAAATATGCCGTACATCTACGAGCAGGAGGCGACGCGCGATAACAAGGAGCTGTGGTGGACCGATCACTTCGACGATTACGACGTATACATGGAAGCTGGATCGGCAGGAGAACTCGGACGGCGGCATGGGTTGGAGCAAGTGGGATTCTGGCGCAAACTGCTCGAGCATCCCAGTTACGACGCGTGGTGGCAACAGCAGGCTATGGACCAAATCCTCGCCGCGCAACCGCTGAAGGTGCCAGTCATGTTGGTCGACAGCCTTTGGGATCAGGAAGACATTTATGGCGCCCCGGCGGTATACAAAGCGATCAAGCCGAAAGACACCAGCAACGACAAGATCTTTCTTGTCCTCGGCCCGTGGCATCACGGGCAGGAGATCGGCGACGGCAGTACGCTCGGGGCCTTGAAATTTAACAGCGATACCGGACTTTATTTTCGCGAAAACATTCTGCGGCCGTTTCTCGATCAGTACTTGAAGAACGGTGCGCCCAAGGCCGACGTGGCTCCCGTGACCGCCTTTGAAACTGGAACGAACGAATGGCGGCGTCTGCAGTCGTGGCCGGCGGGATGCGTCACCGGATGCACAATTCATCCCACGCGGCTTTATCTGGAAGCCGGGCTCAAGTTGAGCTTTGATGCGCCGAAGAATGGCGACGCCGCGTTTGACGAATACGTTTCCGATCCGGCAAAGCCCGTGCCTTTTCGATCGCGGCCGATTCAGCCCGTGGGATACACCGAGGGCTTCACCTGGGCGCAGTGGCTGGTCGACGACCAGCGCGAGGCCTCGGGTCGTCCCGATGTTGTCACCTTTACCTCAGATGTTTTGCAACAGCCAATAAAAATCAGCGGGCAGCCGCTGGCGAATCTAGTCGCTTCCACGAGTGGCAGTGATTCCGACTGGGTGGTGAAGCTAATTGATGTCTATCCCGATGAGGTTGCGAGCCAGCCGGCGATGGGCGGGTATCAGTTGATGATTGCCGCGGACATCTTTCGCGGGCGTTATCGCGAGAGCCTGGAGACCCCAAAGCCGATCGCGCCCTACAAGCCGCTGCTCTATCATTTCCTGTTGCCGACCGCGAATCACGTTTTTCTGCCCGGTCATCGTATTATGGTGCAAGTACAGTCGAGCTGGTTTCCGCTCTACGACCGCAATCCGCAAACGTTCGTCCCCAACATTTTCTGGGCCAAGCCGGAAGATTATAGGAGAGCCGTGCAGCGCATCTTTCACTCGGCCGATCAAGCGAGCTTTATCGAGTTGCCGATAGTTGAAACGCGTTGAGAGGGGCGCATGGACCTCATAAAAACAATTACTCGGCTTATCGGCTTTATGCTGCTGCTGGCCGCTCCGTTATTGGGGCAAGGCAAGCGGCTGTGGGTGCTGCAGGCGCCCGGAGAGATGGTCGAATACGATTCGGCAAGCTTTGAGGTGCAGCAAAGAGTGAAGCTTCCCGCCGAAGCGCTGCAGTCGCCGGAGAGAATTCGCATCAACCGCGTTGGACAAATTCTGTTCGCTACGCCCGCGCCGCTTCCGCTTGCCGAAGAAGATCTCGCTGCGCCGCACAAGATATGGCTTTGGAATGGACACAGCGCGGCAACGATCGACGCCGGCGTGACGCGAGAGGTTAGCACGACGGGATCGAACCAGGCGATTACCGAGATCGCTCCGGCGCCCTTTCTCTCGGCAGATGGCGCTCATTTGTTTTGGTTCGCCAACCAGGCGCGGCGATTGCAGCGTGAAGGTATAGATCTTTCCACCACGACCACATGGCAAGCTTGGCAAAGTGATTTGAACGGCGGGGGACGCGAGGACTTGGCAACGGTGAAGTTTCCCGACTGCCGCTGTGAGACCGGGTCGTGCGAGGAAACTTGTCCGTACGGCAACTTTTGGGCCCCCGACTACGGCGTGGACAAGTTTTTTCTAATGACGCAGTTTGTCGCGGGGCAGACTGAATCGGAATACAAAGCTACCACGCGCTTTCTGGAGCAGGAGGGAAAATGGTCGCCGAATGTCCTGCCCGAACCAATGGAGCGGCCCCTGGATGCTTCACCCAGCGGCGACATGATTGTCGAGGCGATTCCAGACTCCGGCTGTTGCGGATGGTCGAACGAGAGTAACGATCAGACTGTGGTGTTCAGCGCTGGTAAGAAAAGGATCGTGTTCGATGAGCGGGCGCAATACAAGAATCCAGACTATGACGTGAGTTTTTACACTTCGAACGCGCGCCTGTCGCCAGACCTCGCATCGGTCGCGATGACGATCGTTTCTACGGGGGGAGCAAACAAGCCTATCCAACTGGCGGAGGAGGGAGCGGCGAACCCTGAAGAGTCACAGCGGATTCGGAAGGCGTTGACCGAATTGCCAGTGGTGGAAGTGAAAAGCACTGACGATCCCCCGCGGCGGCTGGTGCACATTCCGCATGCGATTTTCATTGGATGGCTGAGTGAGAAAGAATTGCTGATCGTCGAGGATCACGTGCTCGTGATCTACACCGTCGCCACCGGCGCTCGCCGCAAGTCGACCGTTCACGTGGATGATGCGTCGCGGGTTTTTCTCCGCTAAGGTTTTCTACCCGCGCGATAAATGATCCAGCCCAGAACGTTGGCCCCCAAAACCACTCCCGCGATCTTCACCGAATACCTCCACGAACTCGCGACATCAATCACGGGAAAGATAGATAGTCCCACGAAGAGCAACGTCACCAGCAAGCCCGAACCCGCCGCCACGCGCAGCACAAAAGAAGGACGAATGCCGCTCTCCTTGGACGCGAAAAGCGGGATCGCGAACAGCGCCAGATATGCCACGCCATAGAAAGTGAAACCCCACGTCAACAGCAGTTCATAGGCCTCCTGTTCGCCTACTCCGATCAACGCAGCGACGCTCGCGGCGAGAGTCGCCCCGCCCAGAAACAGAATCGAGTTCATCGGCGTCTTGTAGTGCGAATGCAGGCGTGAGAACCACGGAGGCAGCAAATGGTCCCAGCCCGCCACCATGGGAAGCCGCGCGCTTCCACTGAAATACAGGCTGAACGTAGAAAGATAATTCGCCAGCAGAAGAAAAATAGACACGGGTACGATCACCGCGCCATAGTTTCCAAACCCGCGCCGCAGCGCCTGCGGGATCGGGCCAATGACGTCGACCGCATCCGGCGAAACATAGGCGAGGATCGCGCTGGTCGTAAAGATATAAATCAGCGCGATAACCGGCGCTGTGATCAGGATGGAGCGTCCAATGTTGCGGACGGGATTGCGCGATTCTCCCGCAAAAATGGCGACATACTCGAAGCCGCTCAGCGCGCCGAAGGTCATCTTGCTAAACACGCTAAGAGTGAAGACCGTAAGCGGCGGCGCCACCAGTTGCAAGGGATGAAACGCGGCCAGTGTCCCATTCCCATGGTTCAACAACGGAAGGCTGATTAAGACTGCGATGGTGATCAACACGGCTACACTGCCTGCGTTGTTGAACCACTTGCCGACACTGAAACCAATACCCGCCAACAGCATTTGCGCTGCGATCAAAACCACCGACGCCGCGAGAACGGCCCACTTGTTGTCGGCCATCCAAGAAAGCGACGGCACGGCATAAGCTACAAAAGTAGAGGTCACCAGGCCAATCACTGCCACGTACAGTGCGATGAAAAGCCAGAGATTCCACGCCACCAGAAATCCGATTTGATCGTTGAATGCCAGTCGCGCCCATTCGTAGAGGCCGCCTTCAAGCGGCATCAGGCGATTGAGGTGCGCCACGATCAGCGCCAGCGGGATAAAGAACAGCACCATGGCCGAGAGCCACAGTGCCACGTGCGCAGGGCCCGCCTTAACGGCCGTGCCAAAAAGTCGGGTATCACCACCAGCAGAATTTGCGCGAAGACGAGGTCGAGCAGGTTCAGTTCCCGTCGCAGCCCGGCGCTGTGAAATAGGACTTCAGCCTCGGCGGTCTTGAGCAACGGATTGTCGGCTGTGGCCAAGGTAGAGAGTTTTGCAGGTACGATCCTGTGTCCTGGCAAACTGCAAACTACGCAGAGATCCGGCGGCCTTCGGTTCCCCTACTACTTCTTTGTTTCATCCGGCTTCAGCAGCAAGTCTTGATAGTCGAAGCTGAAGTCGGCCAATGGCGAAACTGCGGCCATTTTTGCATTGTCGATGCTGCCATCCGGGTTCAGCGCGAAAGTTACGAAAGCGTCTTCGATGTTGCGGTCGCGCCAGTGGGCTTTAAAAGTGTCGTGCTGCCAGTGTTGCAGGTCGCCAACCATGGTCGGGGTATGTTCGAACGTCATCACCAGTCCGCCATTCTCCATGCGGATCGCTATGGGACCATACCACGCGTCGTTGTACGCGCCCGCATATTTATCGAGCGGCAAGGAAGGTTTGGAACTGGCGTCACGGGCGCCTTCCGCCTTCTTCATCGTCTCGGCAGCTTCTTTCTCTGCAGTGTCTTCGCGAGATTTGAAGGCCGCGATCCAGTCGGTCGGCGGCAAATGAAAATAATAATCGAGCACATGAAACAGAATGGAATCGAACGCTCCATCCTCTTCGGCGTTGGTGAGCACCACGACGCCAAGATTCTCTTCAGGTACAAGCATCACGCGCGATACGAATCCGCCGACTCCTCCGGTGTGCCCAACCAGCTTGCGCCCGTGATAGTCACGCAGTCCCCAACCTAGCGCGTAGTCCGCGAAATTTGCTTTTAGTCCGGCAAGCGCGCCCGGCGGAGGATCGGGCGTCGGCAGAACGGTTTGCGGCGACCACATTTCTTTGGAACGCTGCTCAGTGAACAGGCGACCTTCGCGGTCGACGAACTTGCCCCGGTTCAACTGCAGTTGCACCCACTTGGCCATGTCGGCAGCACAGGAATTAATCGATCCCGCCGGACCCGCGTTGTCGAGGTTCTCGAACGGAATGACTTTCAACTTGCCTTCCATGCGCGAATGGGGATAGGCGCGATCGTCGCTGGCCTGGATGTTCGCATTCGTGACGTTGGAATGGTTCATGCCCAGCGGCGCGAAGATGTGCTCCCGGATGTACTCGTCCCAGGAAGTTCCAGTGACCGAGGGAATGATCTGTCCCGCTGTCATATAAAGCAGGTTGTCGTAGGCGTAGTGGCTGCGGAAACTGGATGCGGGCTTCATGAAGCGCAGCTTGTAGATGATTTCTTCGCGGCTGTAGGTGGTGTGCGGCCAGAAGAGCAGGTCGCCTTCGCCGAGTCCCATGCCGCTACGATGGGTGAGCAAGTCGCGGATGGTCATCTCGTGCGAGACGTACGGGTCGTACATCACGAAGCCCGGAAGCCGTTGGTACACGGGATCGTCCCATGCCAGTTTGCCTTCATCCACGAGCGTTGCCAGAGCCGCTGTCGTGAAAGCTTTGGTATTGGAACCGATCCCAAACATCGTGAACTCGTCGACCGGCGTCGATTCGCCCAGTTTGCGAACGCCGTACCCCTTCGCCACGACAACTTTGCCGTCCTTCACAATCGCCACGGCCATCCCGGGGACGTCGAAAGTTTTCATCGACGAGGCGACGTAGGCGTCAAGATCGGAAGGCGGAGCGGTGGAGGACGATTGAGCTTTCGCCACTCCGGCAGCCGTGATAATCAGCAAGATAAGTATTGGCCGTTTCACGAGGATATGTAGCATGCGCCTCCAGAGATGATTCCGTGCGAGAATTACGACGCGGAGATTAGAACACAGAACCGGCAGATTCTCCGAGTGGGTTAATCGACTAGGCGGCGTTTATTTCGGCTGGGAAAGACTCATCGTCGAGGAAGAATTTATGGTTTCGCGTGATTTCATATTTTGGGAAGTGGACGTGCAGTCTGACTTCATGCTGCCCGGCGGAAAACTCTACGTGCCCGGAGCGGAGAAATTGTTGCCCAACATCCGGCGGCTTACCGACGCGGCCCGGCAAGGGCGAGTGTTCCTAGTTTCGCATGGATGCTTTCACACTCCGAACGACCCCGAATTCAAGAGTTTTCCGCCGCATTGCGTAAAGGGAACCGCCGGAGCTGCGCTCGTGCCGGAAGCCTTGACCGAAAAAGTTGCGAGGATTTCAAATGACGCCGCAGCGGAACTGCCCGAAGATTTATCGCAATACCAGCAAATCCTGCTGGAGAAGCAGACGCTCGATATTTTCGAAAGCCGCCATGCGGACGCTTTAGTGCAGCGTCTTGGAAATCACGCCGAGTTCGTCATGTTTGGGGTGGTGACGGAATATTGCGTAAGGTTTGCGGCGAAAGGTTTGTTGCAACGCGGCCGGCGCGTCGCGATCGTACAGGATGCGATCGAAACTTTGCAGCCGGAAGATGGACAAAAAACGATTGCAGAGTTAGGCCGCCTGGGAGCGAGAATCACCACGACGGACCAGGCTCTCAGTGCGCTTCGCCGCTGAGAGCCTGACCAGGTTCAGTGGCGATCGTGGTCGCCGTGATTGTGGCGCCAGGTCCAATATTGCTTTTGTTCTTCGGGAGGGAGTCTGCGGAAGTCGCGGTGCGGGTCGCGATGGGTTTCAACGGCCCAGCGATTATAGTAAACCGCCTCGTCGCCGTTCCAAACGTGGTAATCGGTATAGTAAGGATCATAAACGCGATAGTAGTGATGTTCACAGGCGATTCCTGCCAACGACGAAACCAGCGCGAGCGCCAGCAGTAGTGAACTGAACAGGTGTGAACCACGGCTCATTTTTGTCCTCCCCTTCACAAAGAACTGAACCCTTCTCAGGTCGATTAGTTGCGGAAATGACGCGCGCGGTTTCAGAGAAATGCCGCCCTGTAATAGACTACAGTGTCTTCAATTGGAGGAGATCGCACCTTGGCTGACCCGTTGCGCATGCTGCTGGACTTGCCGGAACAGGAAAAATCTGAACGCGGGCTGGAGCACACGCCCCGCGAAATCTGGCAGCAGCCCGATACCTGGAAGAAAACCTACGAGCACTGCCGGGATCAGCACTCTGACTTGAACGACGTTTTGAGGCGAGCGGGAATTGGCCGCGGCAACACTTCTTCGCCAACCGTATATCTCGTCGGCGCCGGCACCTCCGATTATAGCGGGCGCGCGTTGGCTCCATTGCTGCGCCGCTGCTGGAGTTGCGAGGTCTGGGCGATTCCCAGCACGACGCTGCTCACCGAGTTCGAAGACTTTCACCGTCCGGGAAAAGAATATTTGTGGATCTCGTTCTCGCGTTCGGGCGAGAGTCCGGAGGGCGTGGCGCTGCTGGAACAGGCGCTGATGCGGCATCGAGAGATTCGCCATCTGGTGATCACCTGCAGTCAGAACGGGGCAATGGCGCGGCTTTGTGCCCAACATGCGGATCGTGCTTTCGCGCTGGTGCTGGACGATGCCGTGAACGACCGCGGAGTGGCGATGACGAGTTCGTTCACCAACATGGTTCTCGCCGGTCAGTGTCTTGGACACTTGGAAGAGAATTCGCAGTTCGGCGAAACGGTCGCGCAAATGTGCGAAATCGGGCGGCGGTTTCTGCCGCTCGCCGCCGAGGCTGCGGCCTCCATTACAACGCTGGATTGCCGGCGCGCTTGTTTTGTCGGTTCGGGAGTGCTGCGAGCCGTGTCCGACGAATCCGCGCTGAAAGTAGTGGAACTCACCGGCGGGCAAGTAACCACGCTGGCCGAGACGCCGCTCGGTCTGCGCCACGGACCCTTGTCGAGCCTCGATTCGCACACCCTGTTTGTGGGCTTCCTTTCGAGCGAGACACGCAAACGTGGTTACGAACTCGATCTGCTGCGGGAAATTGATCGAAAACGTTTAGGACGCGCTCGTGCGGTAGTCACCGCGCAAGGCGGCGAGGATGCGGCGTCGCTCGTGGATTACACTTTGTCTCTGGAGTCAGTCGAACCGTTCTCCGACTATTACCGGCCAGTGCTGGATGTGATGTTGAGCCAGATGCTCGGCCTGTTTTTTTCGATGCGGTGCGGCCTGAAACCCGATCAGCCGAGTCCGGCGGGAACGATCACACGCGTGGTTGCGCCCATCAAGCTTTATTCGTGAGAGGGAACTTAGTAGATTTTTGATTGCAGATTTCAGATTGTAGAAGTCAGAATGAAGAATGAAGAAGTAGGAAGGACGATTTCAGATTTTGAGATTTTAGATTCTGAAATCCAATTAAACTGCAATCTGCAATCTAAAATCTGCATTCTGACTTCTGCATTTTGATTTCTAGATTCTGCATTTGCAACATTCAACAGCTCATTCCTTAGGCCACCCCTGTTCCGGGTTCATAGGGGCAGAATGGATCTGTACCCAACGCATCGCCCGTGTAAGCGAATGCGCGGGCGCGCGATCCTCCGCAAATGTGGCTGTATTCGCAGGATCCACACTTTCCGTGGAACTCGTCGGGAGAGTGCAGTGCTCGGAAGATTTCGGAGCTGCGGTAGACGTCGACCAGCGAGCCAGTGCGGACGTTCCCGCAGCGCAAAGGCAGAAATCCTGAAGGATAAATGTCTCCCAGATTCGAGACGAAAACGATGCCGTGGCCATCGCGGATCTGAAAGCCCTTGTAGACCGAGGTCGCTTTCATGTCGGGCGTGGCCATTCCAGATGTACGCATCATGTCGATGGCGATGCGGCGATACGATGGGGCTTCCGTCGTTTTGATAGCGAACGGCGACTGTCGAGAAAGATCGAATACCCAGCGCATGATGGATTCGCCTTGCGCCGGTGGGACTTCGTTCAGGGCCTTGCCGCGTCCCACGGAGATCAGGAAAAACAGGCTCCAGCGCATGACCGGGAAGCTGGTGCGCAGCAACTCATAAATAGCTGGCAGATCGTCGGCGGTCTCTTCGGCGACCAGAGTATTGACCTGGATGGGAAGACCAAGGCGTCCGCAATGGCGCGCGGCTTCCATGGTGCGCTCGAACGTCCCCGCGACGGCGCGGATGTTATCGTGTTTCTCGACGCAGGAGCCGTCGAGGCTGAGTCCGAGGCTTTGAATTCCGTGCGCCTGCAGGTTGCTGATCGCGTCATTGGTCAGTTCGGGGGTCGCGCTAGGAGTAATCGATACTTCCAGGCCAAGCCCGTTGGCGTAGTCGATCAGGGGAAATATATCTTTGCGGCTGAGCGGATCGCCGCCGGTAAGGATCAGGTGCGGCAAGGGATCGCCAAAGCCGACTAACTGGCGGAGAAATCGGCGGCTCTCTTCGGTGGTCAGTTCGAGCGGATGCGGTTTGGGCATCGCCTCGGCGCGGCAGTGTTTGCAGGCCAGACCGCACGCCTGTGTCATCTCCCAGTAAACCAGCATGGGATTTTTGGAAAAGTCGTGAGCCATTCGGCCCATGTTTGGTGTAGTGCCCGCGACGACCATGGTGTTTCCCCCTTCCACTACAGCTAAGAAGTCCCACAAGCACATTCAGGTTACTTTTGGAGGCGGGAAAAGGCTGTGATTGAAATCACAGGTTGCAGTGACGGATTTCGCAAAGAGCAGTGGTTAGTGACAGTAGTGACCAGTGACAAAATCAGAAGCTTGAGGGGAGGCAGAGGGCGGTCCAGGGTTTTTCCCAATCCGAAGTTGAGCGAGTGCGTCCACGACGTGAGCAAACAATTGCCCGGGTCTACGGGTGAGCACATAGACCCGGGCGGGCTGTTCCGGTGTGATGGCGAACGTAGAGGGAGGATCCCGGCCTTCCGGCTGGAGGCCAGAGGGTGCCGGTGAGCGGATCACTTACCCTCAACATCGAGTCGCTGCCTGGTTAGGCGGCGCGCATTCGCCGTTCGGAACAGCGATGCCTACTACTCGGGAACCAACTACTTTTTCTGCGCTTCACGAATGTAGGACACGACCGCTTTGATTTGCTCCGGCGTCACGCCCTTATTCGAAAATGCATGCATGGCTTTCTTGTTCTTGCCGCCATTGGCGATCATGTCGGTCAGATCGGCGTCGGAGGCCTTCTTGGCGTCGTCGGAAACCAGGCTGGGAATCTTGGCGGCGGGTTTGCCGGCAAGGTCGGCACCGTGGCACATGGCGCATTTTGCTTTGTAGAGGGCGGCTCCGTCCTCGGCGGCCCATGAAAGGTTGGGGAGAACGAGGAACAGTGCCACAGCGATCATCCCGATTAGGATTGCGAGCTTCGTTATCTTCATGAGTGCTTTTCCTTTTCCAGCGTAAATTGTCTCGATTCAGGGTCCGGAGTGAAGCGGGAGAAACTCCCCGGAGGAGATACGAGACTCGATAAGAATGTGCTAATCGTCATGCAGTTTCTACGAATGTGGGTGGGCGGTCAGTGATTGCGATCACGTCGGGTCGTGATTGTGACGGGCTCCTAAGTCGATACAGGAGTTAGAGATCGCGTCAAAAGACTCGCGGTCCGCGCCATATGCCGCAGCGGAGAAGTTGAAAACCATTCCGGATCGGGGGCGACACTTCGAACTTACTGAAAATACGCCGCTTCACGCGGATGGGCCGAATCGGTTTCTTTGGCCCAAGGCTTGCGCTTCTGAATGTGCAACCCGCGACGAGGAGTTTGTCTTGGAACCTACACTCATGGTGATCGGATTGAATCACCGCACGGCCCCGCTGGCCATGAGAGAACGGTTTTGGATCGGGGAGAACCGCCGCTACGAAGTGCTGCGGCAACTGAAGAGTGCCGAAGGGATTGAAGAGATTGTCGTCCTTTCGACCTGCTGCCGCACGGAATTCCTGGTATGGGCCAGTGAACCCACCTTGGCCGCAAATTCGCTGCTTCATTTTCTAGGGACCGAGCACGGTCTGAAACTGACCGAGTGGGAACACTTCTATCGCCTCCTGGATGAATGCGCCCTGACGCACATTTTCCGGGTGACGGCTGGTCTTGACTCCCTGGTATTGGGCGAGTCGCAGATTATCTCTCAGGTCAGAGCAGCGTGGGAACAGGCACGAACGGTAAGCGCGGCCGGTCGGTTTTTGAATGCGGTACTGGAAAAGGCGCTGGAGGTTTCCCAGCAGGTGCGGGAGGGAACGGCGATCCAAAAGCTGTCGGGGTCGATTCCGACGGCAGCGCTCGACCTGGCGCGGCATATCTTCGGATCGCTCAAGGGCCGAAGAATATTGCTATTAGGAACGGGGGAGATGAGCGAACTGTCGGCCCGCCAGATGATTGACAGTGGAGCCGCATCGGTGGTGGTGATTGACCAATCCGCGACGCGCGCCTGCGAATTGGCAGAGAAGCTAGGAGGAACGGCGGCAACGCTGGCCGACCGCTGGAAGTGCATGCTGGGCGCCGACATCGTGATTAGCGCGACGGGATGTCCGCATGTTGTGCTGACCCGCGAAGAAGCGGAGAGAATCGCTCTCGAACGGAACCGAGTAGCTCTTGTCGTTCTGGACATTGGCATGCCGCGGGACGTTGATTCCGACGTGCGCCGCGTAGACGGAATTCTACTTTATGACCTGGATGGTCTGCAGCGCGTGGTGCGAAGCAATGCGGTCGAGCGTGCGGCGGCAGTGCTGGAGGCGGAAAAGATTGTGGCCGCAGAGGCGCAGGCCTTTCGCGGCAAACTGCAGGCGGAGAGCGTGCTACCCACAATTGTAGCGTTGCGCCATCGCCTGGACGAAATTTGCCGGCAGGAACTGGAGTCCTTCATCGAAGAGCGCGGGCCGTTTACGCGGGAGCAGGATCAATCGTTTCACGCAATCACGGCACAAGTCATACAGAAGATTGCCAGTTCCCTGGCACGCGAACTCAAAGAACTTCCAGAGAAGGAGGAACAGGAGCAGATGACCGCTGCGGTCATACGCCTGTTTCACTTGGAATCGCCGGAACGGGCGCCTGCCGGCGCCAATTTGGAGAAACGAAAAAATGAGCGAAGTAAAGATCATGCAGTCGCAATCTGACCGCGACAGAGACGTTGCCAGCAACGTCTCTGCGAAGCTCTGGACCAGCAAGGAAGCCTATCTGCTGGCGGCGTTCTGCCTGTTGTTGGGCGTCGCACTGGGATATCTGTTTCGTGGGTCGGCATCGCCGGCCGCGACGCCGGTCTCAGCCTCGACGGCTACGGCGCAGGGAAGCAGCTTCCAAAAGCAGCAGTCTGACCCCAACGCGCAAGCTGCCCTGGCCCAGGCGGCAGCACCATTGCTCGAGGTCGTGAACAAGGATCCTAATGACTTTGATTCGCTAGTGAAACTGGGCAACCTGTATTACGACGGACAGCAGTTCTCCAATGCGATCCAATACTATGAGCGGGCCCTGGCCATTCATCCTGACAATCCGGACGTGCGGACCGACATGGGCACAGCGTATTGGTATACCGGGGATGCAGAGAAAGCCCTGGCAGCGATGGAAACTTCGTTGAAATATCGGCCTGGGCATCCACAGACCCTCTTCAACCTCGGTTGGGTGCGCTGGCAAGGCAAGCAAGATCCCAAAGGAGCGATCGAGGCCTGGCAGCAATTGCTGAAAGCCAATCCTGACTACCCGCAGCGGCAGCAGGTGGAACAGTACATCGCGAAGGCGAAAGAACACGCTTCGCGCGGCTAAATTGTTTCGATACATCGGCGCTTTTTCATAAATACTCATATTGGCGCCAAGGGGCTTCCAAAGAGGAAGCCCCCTTTTTTGCGCTCTTCTGACGATCGGCCTGTTTAGCTGGAGGAATTTTCGGAGGGAACAGAATCGGTGGCGGCTTCGTCGTCCCCGACCGGAACAAGTTCGAATTTCTTCAGCTTATAGCGCAGGGCGTCGCGGCTGATGTCGAGCAACCGGGCGGCGTGGGTCTGATTGTTGTTCGCCTGCCGCATCGCCAACTCCACCATGGCACGCTCCACTTCTTCCAGCGAAGTTCCTTCCTCGGGAATATACAGCCGCGGGAGCACCCGTCCGTTGGGCAGTTGTTTCCCCCCGCCGTCTGCGGGCGTGCTGCTGGCTTCGAATGCCGTCAGGCCGCTGCGGGCGGCTTCGCCCACGGCAAACGGCATGTACACCGGACGCAAGATGAATTCGTCTTCCAGGATCATGGCGCGCTCAATGGAATTCTTCAGCTCGCGCACATTACCCGGCCAAGTGTGAGACAGCAGCAGTCGGCGTGTCTCAGCAGTAATTCCCCGAATCGATTTCTTGAACTTGCGGTTGTACCAGTCGATGAAGAAGTCGACCAGCGGCAAAATGTCTTCCGTGCGTTCGCGCAGCGGTGGAATGAAGATGGCGATGATCGCCAGGCGGTAATAAAGATCCTGGCGAAAATGGCCTTCGCGTACGGCTTTTTCCAGGTCGCGATTGGAAGCGGCGATGACGCGCACATCCACCTGCATATCGCGCACGCCGCCGACGCGGCGAATGACCTGATCCTCCAGCACGCGCAACAGTTTGGCCTGAAGCAATGGCGAGAGTTCGCCAATTTCGTCAAGAAATAACGTGCCGCCGTTGGCGGTTTCGAACAGGCCTTTCTTCATCTGCTTGGCATCGGTGAACGCGCCGCGTTCGTGCCCGAAAAGTTCGGCCTCCATCAAAGTCTCGGGAATGGCGGAGCAATTGATGGCAACGAAAGGACCATTCTGGCGTGTGCTCTCGTAGTGGATCGTCTTGGCGATCAGGTCTTTTCCGGTGCCGCTCTCGCCTTGAACCAGAATGGTAGTAGCTTCGCTGGCAGCGACTTTCTGGACGAAGCTCATCAACTCCATCGTCTTCGGCGAGACGGCAACCACCTCGTGATAGCCGGTACTGCGGCGCACCTCGCCGCGCAGAGACTGGACCTCGGTGCGCAGCCGCGAGGCCTCCAGCGCATTCTGGATGGTGACGTGTAATTCCTCGAAGTCGAGGGGCTTGCCAATGAAATCATAGGCGCCCAGCTTGAGCGCGCTCTTTACGTCATCGAGTTGCGGGTCGGCCGTGATCATGATGACGGCCGGGGCATCAGGCCCCTTCTTGATCTGTTCGAGAACCTGGATGCCGTTTAAATCGGGCATGCGCACATCGAGCAGCACCAGGTCGGGAGACTCGTGTTGCGCAAGGCGGAGTCCGGGTTCGCCGGCCGCGGCTTCGACCACTTGGTATCCCCACTCTTCGCACTTTTGGCGCAGTGACCAGCGCACCAGGCGCTCGTCGTCAATGATCAGAATCTTCTCGGCAGGCATCCGTACTTAAGCTTACTACGGAAATGACGGGCAGGGCACGGCCGAGGGGGCGCTTGAGGGTTGGTAGGGGATCAATGACTGCTATGGGGATTTTGCAACAGCTATCACGGTCGATGGGTGTCCGGCCGATGCGACCGCGCTCCCTGCCATACGAGTATCACGCATCCGCAGAGCAATAGGACTTGGCTCACCTCAAACGTCCGATCCATCCAGACGTTGTCCAGATGCCGCCCAAAAGGCAAGAATGCGAGGACAGCACAGAGAAGGCCGTTTACCACAATGATGCCTATCCCCACGCGAAAACGCGGCCACTGATTAGCTAACCTGTACAGCGGATAGAGCGGCAACAAGGCAAAAAACGCCGCCATAGAAGCAAAGAAAGGATCGCTGATTTTAGCTGCAGTGCCGTGCACTAGAAGGAGCCACGGCAGCGCGCACACCACAAGAGCCGCCAAAATCACTACGACAGAGCTTTTCTTCACACCCATAGGCTACCACTCCTGATTGTCGAAGGCAGCATTACCCTCAACCGGAATTGGCAGTGAAAGCACTCCCGTGTAGCGTCCGCGTCTCTAGCCCGTGCGTCCCCCGAGTTGTCGCTCTTTCTTAGCGCGTGCAAGCTTCAGTTGCTCGATTGCTGATGCCACGCTGTCACGAGCATTTTTGGCGTAGTCTTTCAAAAGGTCATCCGTCTGCAGCGGTATAACCTCGCCGAGACACTCTTCCAATCTCCCCACCAACAAGTCAATCAGTTGTATGGAACGGTCACCGCGCTGGACTGTGGGATCATCATTAGGAAATGCCATCGCTGTCCCCCTGTGCAACGATAGCACCCGAGGCCTATTTTTTGTCCAAAGACAGGCTAAAGAATCGCACGGCTGTGCCTAAGCAGGCCAAACTGCTTTCTATCGATCGCTATTTGGATTACGAGGCGGACGGAGATACCGCAGCCCGTTGCAGTGGCAACACCACCGCGAAGGTCGTTCCCTTGCCCACAGCGCTGGTTACGTCGATGCGGCCATGGTGGTCTTCGACGATACGGCGGGCTAACGATAATCCTAGGCCCGTGCCGTCGCCTTTGGTGGTGTAGAAAGGCCGAAAGATGTTGGGAAGATGGTCGGGCGAGATGCCGCGACCGTTGTCGGCGACTTCAACGATCGCGGTGGCGCCCTGAGGTTTCAGGGTCACCGCGATTTTTCCATCTGCGTCGATTGCTTGCAGCGCGTTCAGTAGCAAATTGAGCAGCACCTG
This sequence comes from uncultured Acidobacteriaceae bacterium, assembly GCA_963708335.1. Taxonomy (GTDB): domain Bacteria; phylum Acidobacteriota; class Terriglobia; order Terriglobales; family Acidobacteriaceae; genus Sulfotelmatobacter. The sequence continues at coordinate 3,833,927 of OY970205.1, forward strand.
ATGAATCTGATCGCTGTCATGTTCGACTTCTGGTAGGGAAGAATCTTTGTGCAGCGTAATTTCCACGGACTTTGCAAGCGCCTGCTGGCGACCCAGCATTACCGCATGCTCGACGGTGGTATTCAAATCGCTCCTGCGAACGGTAGGTGGATGCGGCCGCGCCGTCTGCAGCAGGTCGGTGACAATGTGGTTGATCCGAGCAATTTCCTGGCGCACATCTTTAACCACCGATCGCGCGGGGCTCGTGGCCGGCAGATCGCGGCCGATGATTTCGATGACGCCGGCAATCCCCGCCAGCGGATTGCGAATTTCGTGGGCCAGGCCCGTCGCCATTTCTCCCAACGTGGCGAGGTGTTCGGCCCGGGACATCTGGGTGCGGTGAAGCCGTTCGATCTCAGCCCGGCTCTCGCGTAGTTGCTGCACCATCTGATTGAAGTTGCGGCCGAGGTCGCCGATCTCGTCGTTACGGCGGGCAAAACTCACAGTCACGCTGAGATCGCCGCCGCCAAGTTGCGCGATTTTCTGTTGCAGTTCCACCATTGGCCGCTGCACGGTGTAGGTGAGGACGACGAGAAGCGCGCCGCAGATGGCGACGGCGCCTGCCCCCGCGACCAAGAGCACGATGTGGCGTTCGGGATCGCGCCAGGAGAGCGTCGCCAGCAAGAACAGAAACATTCCGCCCAAAAGAACGCATGCGATCGGCACTAGCGCTTTGATCTCCCAGTTGATGCGGAGCCAAGGCAGTTCCGGGTCGTCGGATTTGGTTTCGGGTGTAGCCGATTCCCCGGTTGCTACAGCGGAAATCGGAGCCGAAAGCAATGCCGCGCCCGAATACGCCGTACTGAAGAACCCCGCGCGAGGTTGGAGCGATGTTCTCGGAAGATCCTCAGCTGCGATCTGCGGATCGGTTTGTTCGTTCATGGTTTCAGGCATACGCGTGTAGTCCGGGTAATAAGTAAGTGACGCCGAAGAATGTAAACATCACCACCGCAAATCCCAGGATGGCGAAGTAGGCCGCGCGCCGCCCGCGCCAGCCGCGCGTGATTCGCATATGCAGGTAGCCCGCATAGATAAGCCAGGTAATCGCTGCCCACGTCTCTTTGGGGTCCCAATTCCAATAGGAGCCCCAGGCACGATTGGCCCAGTAGGCGCCGGCGGCGATCATCAGGGTGAGCAGGGGGAAGGCAATACAAATCGTTTTGTAAGTAATCCGGTCGAGTGCGTCGGCGTCGGGAAGAAGTCTTTCCAGATCCGCGCGTCGCCACAGCAGCAGAAGGTAGAGCAGGTTGGCGAAGATGCCGCCAACCAGCGCCGAGAGAATGAATGGGCTCGCCGCCAGGCTGGTAGCGTAAAGTCCCTCGGCATCGAGCGATGGGTACTGCCCGTTTCGCACGCGTAGCAGGAAAAATACGAGTGCTAGCGATTGCAGCAGAATGCTGATAAAGACGGCGCGATCCGCGATCCCTAGCAAGCCTTCGTTCTCCTGTACTCGAAACAAGATGTAAAGGACGAGTGGCGCAAGCACAGAGGCAAAAACCAGAAGCATCAGCCATCCCAAGTCTGGGATGGTGACGAACAAGCGCACGCCGCGCGAAATAAATACCTCTGCTTTGTTCGCTGGATCCCAGGCAACCACGCTGAGGCCACCCCATTTCTCGAAGCGCATCAAGACGGCTGCGTAGATTCCAACTGTGAAAATGCTGGTTGCCGCCAGGAATGTCTCCGTCCTCATTTTGTCCTGGATCAGGAACATCATCGCGAGCGCAAAACTGAGAGCGCAGGCGGCGTAGGCCAGCATGGCGAGGGTCACGTGGACGTGCAGCCAGGTCGATTGCAGAGCCGGGACGAGCGGGCGAACTTCGCTGGGCAGAAGTTGCATCAGGATGACGCCGACAATGGCGACCGGCATGGTCACGGTGCCGATGACTTTCACGCCATAGCGTTTTTCTGCGATCAGCGTGAGCGCGGCTAACGTCCAGATAAAGCTGAGCAGCATTTCATAAATGCTGGCGAAAGGAGGATGTCCGGCTTCGTACCAGCGATGCGCCACCGCGCCAGTGTTGGCCAGCAATCCCGCCCAGGTCATGAGAGAGGCGTACTTGATATAGGCGTCGGTCCCGGTCACGCCGAAGCCCAAATACAGGGATCCCGCACCTGAGTAAAAAATTAGCGCGGCATAGAGCAGGTTGGCTTCACTGAGAATACTTCCGGTCTTCACCACATTCAGGAAAGCCATGAACAGCAGGAATGCCATTCCCAATCCCACCATCACGACCAAAGTGTTTCCGGTCGTGGGATGCTGTTCAATTTTTGCGCGTGCCATACCCTTTCCTCCGCTGCCGGACTTATTTTCCGGCGATCGTTTTTCCCGAAATCGTTCGCGAGATCGATGTGACCTGCGCTCGGGCAGAGGCCACGTCTTGCGATTTCACTTCCTTCTGAATCTCTTCCACCACATTCTTGAACTTGTCCTCGAATGCGTCGCGATTCCTGTTGGCAGTGCCGCCGACCCACAGCAGGATGCTGCCGCGTGCATCGACGACCGGAACTACCCAGAAGCGCATGTGCACGACATAGAAAACAAATGTCAGGCCGATTGCTATCAGCACGACTCCCGCCCACACCGCGAACTGGCCGGGTTCATGCGAAACCTGCAGCCCGGTATAAATCCCGGTCTTCAGGTCTTTGGGATCGAAAATGTAGGGGGAGGAGGCATTCTCGTCGATGCCGGGAATCTCTGGCAGCCACACGTTTACGCTGCTGTTGGCTTTCTTCGAAGTGACCACCATGTGGACTGCAGGGTTAGTCATGTCTTTACTGCGCGCATAGACGTGGCCGTCCTGCACCACGAAGTCAGGAATGAACTCCACCAGTTCCACGGTCGTGTCGGGATCTAATTCGACCGGTTGGTTCATTGACAGGGAGATTTGTTGAGTGCTGCGAGTTGCGCCCTCGGTGCGAGTTGCATCCACAATGAGCTTGTCGAGCTTGCCGGTACGTCCCCAACTCGCCTGGTAGAAGCGCAGTCCGCGGTAGACCAAGGGATCATTGACTACGATTTCTTTGCGCGAAATTTCGCGCCCGTCTTCGACTACGGCAAGTTTCGACCACCAGCGCTTCGGGCTGCCGTCTGCGTAGGTCTCTTCGCCGGTGTCGTCGCAGCGGACAGAGAAGGGAATAGTGCGCAGGGCGCCGTTTTTCATTTCGATCTGATTGCTCGCGGTTCCCGGACTCAGCATCAGGAATCCGCGCCAGCCGTAGAGCGAGTCGACGATGAAGCCGAGGAAAATCAGCAGCAGGCTGGCATGGACGATGTAGACGGCCATCTCGGAAATACGATTGCGCTCCGAGAACAACGAGAAACTGTCAGGCCGAACGATTCGCTCGGTCTTTAATCCCATGTGCCGGAAAGCGCGTTCCGCGGCGCTCAATCCTTGTTCCTCGTCGGCAACTGGAATCTGCGCATGCGTGAGCAACGCCTTGCGGAAGCTTTCATCAGGACTCTTGTAAGGCCGCGCGAAGTAACGCCAGGCGTTCGGGAAGCGCTGCACCGATGCCGCGATGATGCTGCAGCTGACCAGAATCATTAAGGCGATGAACCAGCGCGTATGGAAGACGTCGGTCAGGCCGGTGAGATCGAGGAATCGCAGCATGGCCGGCGAATAGGCACGCTGCAGGTCGTCCGGATCGGTCATCGGGCGCTGCAGGATCACGGTGCCCGCCGCCGAGAAGATGACGACCAAAATGATGAGGACGACGCCGGTTTTGATGGAACTCAGCGTCTGCCAGAGGTTGCGCCACGCGGAGCGAAGTGACAGAGCCATTTTGTTTCTCTTCCTCGCAGCTAACAATGCACGTTCCGCGCCAAGGTCGGAGTCATCTGGGAAATAGCTTGTAATCAGTTACTTGAGGTCAGTTTCGCGGTCTCTCACAAATCCGCCGGATGAGCCATAACACTCATCTTTGAAAGGCTTGGCGGCGAATTCACGCATAGCCGATAAGCAGTGATTTCAATCACAATGCGCTTGAAATCTAGTCGGAAACGAACTTAGGTCAAGGGCGTTACCGACGTGCGTGATTTCACCGGACTGGTGTGCGAGAAAGCCCATTCTAGGGAGAAAGAACGTCGATTTCGGAGAATTTCTGGAGCATGTCGCGTATGCTTGGAACCTGAATTGTTGCAATAATTTACAGTTCTACGTCGAGCCCCGTCGTGGTTCCACAATCACAACGGAGAGGATCGTGCAGATGCAATGGTTGGCAATGGTCCTAATGTCGCAAAATCGCCCGCTAGCAATCCGAAAAGGCAGCATCGGTCATACCGCCTCCGGGCTGCTGCAGGTCTTCGCCTTCTTCCTCGTAATCGCGACAATTCCGGCATTCGCGAAGGAGCACCCGGTTCCGCTCGACAAGAATGTTGATTCGGCGAAGTGCCTGGAGTGCCACGAGGATAAGACCAAGGGCAAGTCCGTGCACTCGGCGATTGCTACAGGATGCCTGAGTTGTCACGAAGTTCGAGTCAATAAAGACGTAACCCGCATTAAGCTGACGACTTCGACTCCGCAGAAGCTTTGCCTGAGTTGCCATGCCGAAAAAGACGCTGCCACCCTCAAAGGAACAGTTCACCCTCCAGCAGTGCGCGATTGCCTGAAATGTCACGATCCGCACACCAGCGAGTACAAGAATCAGTTGCTGAAGGCTGAGGCTGGAGATGAAGGCCAGAATCTCTGCCTCGATTGCCACAAACAGGGACTAAACGTTCCGGAAAAAGGCAGCCGGCATGCCGCGCTCGATCTGGGATGCGACACTTGCCATACCACGCACAAGGTCGGAGAGGTCGGCAAGGCCGAGTTCGATTACCACCTGACTAAGTCCGCGCCGGCACTCTGCATTGACTGCCACGATGTAAAGGACGCGGCTCTGCAGAAGGCGCATCATGACCAGCCGTTTGCCACCGCGGACTGCACTACTTGTCACGATCCGCACCAGTCGGCCGCTCCGAAGTTGATGCGGGAGTTCCTGCATCCGCCGTTCGCCGAAAAGTCGTGCGATACGTGCCATGCGCCGGCGAAGGACGGGAAAGTGGTGTTAACGCAGACCGATGTGAAGTCTCTCTGCGTGACCTGCCACAGCGATCAAGCGGAAAAGATTGCGAAGGCGAGGGTGCCGCATCCGGGAGCGGCCGGAGATTGCACGGACTGCCACAATCCGCATGCCAGCCGGCAGCCGGGCCTGCCCAAGACGAACGCAGTGGACATATGCCTGACGTGCCACACCGATCAGGCCGAACAAGCAAAAAAACACTTTTTACATCAGCCAGCATTTAAACAGGGATGCGCGACCTGCCACGAGCCGCATGGGGGCGAGAACGATCACCTGCTGCGCGCCAAGAACGTGAATACACTGTGCCTTGAGTGTCACGGGCCAGACTCGCAGCCGAAGAAACTCGAAGCCGAGCATATGCTCACGATTTTCAACGGAAGCGTGAAATTGCCGGAAGATTACTTTACCAAGAACAAAGTTGTGGTGCTGCCGCTGAAGTATGGGCGGGGACATCCAGTGGACGGACATCCGGTTTCCGACATGGTCGATCCGACCGACATCACCAAGACGCGGGCGCAAATCAACTGCCTGTCATGCCACCAGCCACATTCGTCGGCGCAGCCCGATCTGTTGATCAAAGATCAAAGCAACAACCTGGCGTTCTGTTCCAGTTGTCACAAAGATCTGACGCGGAGGTAGTTCGATGAGGGAAATTAAAAGCAGGGCAGAATCCAGCAGCAGACAAATTCAGATCGCCAAGAGCCGGCTCATAGTGGTGGCTCTGCTGAGCATGACGCTGCTCGCGCCGCTGGCGGCCTTCGGCGGAAAGAAGAAGAACGCGGCGGCCAAGCAGATTCCAGTCATCGACTATTCCAACATCGTGTGGCCAAATCCGCCGGCCATCGCTCGCATCCGCTACCAGGCTTTTTATTCGGCGCAGAAACTGTCGCAGGTCGAGACGGGCAACACCAAAAAGCAGAAGTGGATGGATCGTCTGGCAGGGACGCAACCGGCGAGCGATAGTGGAAAAGTTCTTTTTCAGTTAGCCGAGCCCTACGGCTTGGCGGTGGATTCCAAGAATAATCTGTACGTGGCCGATCAGAAAGTCGGCGCCATCTTCATCTTCAACACAGAAACGCGCGAGGTGGAGCTGATCAAGAACAAAGTTCATGCTCACTTTGTGCGGATCATCGGGCTGGCCATGGACGACAACGACCGTTTGTTTGTGTCGGATCCCGGCTTGCACCACATACTGGTCTTCGATGCTACGCACAAGGCAGAAGACGTGATTACGGATGGAATGGTCGAGCCCGGCAACCTGGCGATCGACAAAGAGAACCGGCTGCTCTATGTTGCCGACGTTGCACTGGACCAGATACTGGTTTATGACGCAGACAGCTTAAAATTGCTGCGTAAGATCGGCACCACCGGACACAATCACGAATTGACAACTCCGGGTGATTTTGCGAAACCGGCGGGCGTGGCGGTCGACCAAGAGGGAAATCTTTACGTCTGCGACACCATGAACAACCGCATCGAAATTTTCGACGCTGACGGCAACTTCGTGAGCACATTCGGCAAAGCCGGGGACGGACCGGGATATTTCGCTCGCCCCAAGGGAGTGGCGATTGATTCCGATGGACACATCTGGGTGGCGGATGGCATGCAGGACCGGGTGCAGGTGTTCAATCAGGAGACGCAGTTACTGATTACTTTTGGCGGCCATGGGCTACTGCCCGGGCAGTTTCAGGGATTGGTCGGGATCGCGACCGACAAGAACAATCGCGTATTCACTTCGGAAATGTATCCGGGGCGCGTGCAGCAGTTCCGCTATGTCACGGACGCTGAAGCCGAGCAGCTTCGCAAGGACAGGGAAGAGCAGCGGCTGAAAAAAGCAGGAGGGACCAAAGAGATCATCCCACTGCCATCTCCAGCCACGGAAGCCAGGAGTCCCCAGAGTAAGTAGGCTGTTGGATTTTGTCGAGTCAGCCCTGATTGAGTTTGTTTGATCCCGTCTGGTTTCGCAATTCGACGAGGAATGGCCGTCCGGCCGCTTTCAATTTCTGTTCCAGACGCGCAGTGCAGTCGCAGTCGCCGCAGGCCCACGGCTCAGTGCCATTCTCATCGCGGCATTTGCGGCGGTCGTGAGCATCCTGTACCCGAGTTAAATCGAAATACTGCTCCCAGTACGGGCGCTCTTCCAACAGCGGCGTGGGACAATAACAAACTTCAACCCAGCGCGCGGTTTGGTCCGCGCAAATGCGAGCGTCCTCCATGTTTCGCAGATACTCGCCTTCCGCGACCGATCCCCGGCCAAGGCTTTGCTGCTCAACGGCGTCAAGCAGATCGGCCTCAAGACCGGGTTTCACGCGGGCTCGAACCAGGTAGCGCATGGAGAGCTTTGAAAAGTAATCGCTGTGCGCACGCGATCGCTCTTATAGAGTATCAATCCGGCAGACGAGCAGCTTAGATGAACATCTCGTCCTGTGGCACCGGCCCGCGCTCGCGGCTACCGCCATTTCTACGGCCACGGCCGAACAAAAATTCCAAGCCCACCGTGATTCCTTGCATCAAGCCGGAAATCTGGCGAACGGGCGAGACCACTGTCCTTTGCACGACGTCAGAGGTACGCTCCACGCGATCCAAAGTGCGGGTAAACAGTTCGTCGGTGCGAATGATCTGCAGGCGGGCGCGATCCACCACGTCGTGCACCGTGGCATCGATGCGTTCGACCTGGTTGTGCACGAGGGCGACCGAATCTTGCACCTGCTCTGCGATCGCTTCCACTCTAGGGCGAATCTCAGTGAGTAAAGCTTCGGCCTGCGTGATCGTGGGCAAGACTTTGGTCTTTACTTCGTTGGCCAGGGATTCCATATTTGCGCTGGTCTTGCGCAAGACCACAAAAATGGCGATCAACACGCCAGCCTGCAGAAGAACGGCAATCCCAGTCAGCGCGATAAAAAGAGGGGTGAGATTTTCCATAAGCTTACTCCGGCAATTCCATTAACGTTCGGCTTTGCGGGAAGCTGCGGACGCCCTACGAATTCTTGGGCGCGGTCGTCTCAGACGTGGCTTCGTGATAGGCCTGACGACCCGCCTCGTAAGCCGCGCGGAACTGTTCCTTCTGCTGGCTCACAACGTCGCGACCTTTATCGGCCCACTGCGATGCCTGATCACGCGCTTCACGCGCCCGGTTGCGGACGTATTCGCGACCTTCTTCGGCGCGCGCGCGCAAAACTTCCCGGGTCTCGTTGCCTGAACGTGGCGCATAGAGTAGTGCGGCCACTGCTCCAACTCCTAAGCCCGCCAAAAACCAAACAAAGCTGCTGCCGTCATGGTCCGACATAGTATGCCTCCTCCGAAATCAATCACTTGAATCGTACATCCTCCGCGAGGCAAATACAATTACAGGGGAATCTGTAAATTGCGCAGAAGTGCACAGGTGCGAGCGTCAGGCCGCTGCTTTCTGCGTTTCTTTGTGAATGGCCTTTGCGAGGTTCTGCGCGAAAAGTTTTAAGCGTAGTGCGGAGAACTTTCGCATAGAACGCAAAGAATAGCTCTCTGACGTTACTTCTGCTGAGTCGGCGGTGTGGAGGGCTTCGGAGTCGGTGCCGGCTGTGTCTTCACTGGCTGCGACTTGATGCCCTGGAGAACCGAACTCGGACCGCTTCGGCGGGAAGCATAAACCGACAAAGTGATGGAAGTGACCATGAAAGCCACGGCCGACCACGTCGTGGCTTTGGAGAGGGCACTGGCCGCGCCTCGTGGACCGAACGCCGTCTGGCTGCCTTGTCCGCCGAAAGCTGCGGAAATGTCGCCGCTCTTGCCGCTCTGCAGGAGAACGACGATGATGATGAAGAAGCAAACCAGAATGTGGAGGGTGGTGACCAGGTAAATCATAAGTAGATTTTTTCCTAAATAGCAGAATCGTTGCGCCGGCGCGGTGACCGCACCTGGCGCTGAGACAATATTCAAAATTTTGGTGCGGAAGGGGGGATTTGAACCCCCACGCCTTTCGGCGCCACCCCCTCAAGATGGTGTGTCTGCCAGTTCCACCACTTCCGCACGCTGTAACTGCCACGCGCTCAATATTTTAGCAAGATCGGCGTCTGAGGGCAACTGCGACTGCACCGGATTTTGCACCGACCTTTTGCATTCTACACGAGTCTCCGGGCGCGGCAGGTTTCCCAGCCGCGCAAACAGTTTCTCCACTGCATCTTCGCGCGGGTGAACGTAGCGCATGGTCGTCTTAATGGTATCGTGTCCGGCCACGTACTGCAAAGTGAAGGGAACGGTATGCTCGCCGGCTTCGGTGAGAAGGGTGTGCCGTAGCGCATGCAATCCGGCGTCCGGGTGGGTTGAGATTTTCTTGCGCACTCGGGTGATCTGCGTCTCGAGCACCCAGGGCGGCAGCTGCGTGGCCGGCTCCTGAGGGCTGGTGAACACGTAATCGCACCGCGACTCGCGGAGGAGCGACGCGAGCGTTTTCTTCATTTCAGGGTCGATGACCAGCTTTCTCTTGCGCGTGCGCCGTTTCAATCCTCGCTTGATCGTAAGCCCTTCGCACACGTTTGCTTCTTCGAGCGGCTCAGGATAGAAGCGCACGCAGTCCTTCAGCAGCATCAGCATTTCGTTGCGGCAGATCCCGGAATGGCGGGCGAGAATCGACGCCGAGCGCAAAGGTTCACATGGGCCGCAACCCCCCAAATCGCACGGCTCAGACCAATAGCACATGAGCACATGCCAAAGAAGATCGTTTGGAGCGACCGTGCGAAGGCCAACTTGCGCGCGATCGAACAAGCGACAGGCCCTGTCGCATTCTTCACGCTTTGGCCCGCGTCCTCGCCACCGGCGAAGGCGATGTTAAGCGCCTCCAGGACATCGAGCCTCCGGAGTGGGGTTTTTGACGTTAGGGTGTTTTGACCCCGCAGGAATCTTGAATTTCTCTGAACAACCTCGCGTGAATGCCCCTATCAGACGCGCTTGTTCGTCCCCCCTTGACAACTCCCCTGCTCATCCTTTAGGATTAGCACTCGATGGTCGTAACTGCTAACAAAAGCAACTAACCCAACTAAATCATAACGTTACAAACAATCCAAAAGGCAACACCATCGTCCAATTCTTCGAAAGGAGCAACAAAACATGGCGAAATTTTCACCACTGCATGACCGTGTTCTGGTACGTCGCGTGGAGGAAGCTGCTACCACTCGTGGTGGCATCATCATCCCCGACTCAGCCAAAGACAAGCCCCAGGAGGGCGAAGTCATCTCCACCGGCAAAGGCCGCACCAACGACGAAGGCAAGACCTTCCCTCTCGCAGTCAAAGAGGGCGACCGCATCCTGTTTGGCAAGTACTCCGGCACCGAGATCAAGATTGATGGCGAAGAGTTCATCATCATGAAAGAAGAAGAAGTTCTCGGCACGCTGACCGGCGCTTCCACCCCGGCTAAGAAAGAACTCGCCGGCTCCAGGAAATAACGGCGCATCCTGAGCGCGGCAGTTTGCGCGAAGGATCGTTGCAGTTTGCGGTTCAGCCAAGAGCTAAAAGCTAATAGCTAAGAGCCGCTGAAGAAATCCCGCAGGCCAGCCCTGCAAAAGCACTCAAGGAGAAAAAATCAATGGCAAAGCTCATCGTTCACGGAGAAGAATCCCGTCAGGCGATCCTCCGCGGCGTCAACCTTCTGGCCGATGCCGTGAAGGTTACCCTCGGTCCCAAGGGCCGCAACGTAGTCATCGAAAAGAAATTCGGTTCGCCGACCATCACGAAAGACGGCGTCACCGTTGCAAAAGAAATCGAACTCAAGGACGGCCTCGAGAACATGGGCGCCCAGATGGTTCGCGAAGTTGCCAGCAAGACGTCTGACGTCGCCGGCGACGGCACCACCACCGCCACCGTTCTCGCCCAGGCCATCTTCCGCGAAGGCGTCAAGACCGTTGCCGCCGGCGCCAATCCCATGGCCCTGAAGCGTGGCATCGAGAAGGCCGTCACCACCATCGCCGGCAAGCTCGACAAGGAAGGCAACCGCATCAACGGCGAACTCGACAAGCTGTCCAAGCCCGTCACCGGCGAAATGATTGCCCAGGTCGGCACCATCTCCGCCAACAACGACGAGACCATCGGCAAGATCATTGCCGAGGCCATGAAGAAGGTTGGCAAAGACGGCGTCATCACTGTTGAAGAGTCCAAGACCCTCGAGACCCAACTGGAAGTCGTCGAAGGCATGCAGTTCGACCGCGGCTACCTTTCTCCGTATTTCGTCACCGATCCCGAGCGCATGGAAGTTGCCCTCGAGAACGCCTACATCCTGATCAACGAAAAGAAGATCAGCTCCATGAAGGACCTGCTCCCGCTGCTCGAGCAGATTGCGAAGTCCGGCAAGCCCCTGCTGATCATTGCGGAAGATGTGGAAGGCGAAGCGCTCGCCACCCTCGTCGTCAACAAACTGCGTGGTACGTTGCAAGTCGCAGCCGTCAAGGCTCCTGGCTTCGGCGATCGCCGCAAAGCCATGCTGCAGGATATCGCTATCCTGACCGGCGGCAAGGCCATCACCGAAGATCTCGGCATTAAGCTCGAGAACGTGCAGATCTCCGATCTCGGCCAGGCCAAGAAGATCACCATCGACAAGGACAACACCACGGTGGTCGAAGGCAAGGGCAAGCACGCTGAGATCGAAGGCCGCGTAAAGGAAATTCGCAGCCAGGTCGAGAAGACCACCAGCGACTACGACCGCGAGAAGTTGCAAGAGCGGTTAGCGAAGCTGGTCGGCGGCGTAGCCGTCATTAAAGTCGGCGCCGCCACCGAAACCGAAATGAAGGAAAAGAAAGCCCGTGTGGAAGACGCGATGCACGCGACCCGCGCAGCCGTGGAAGAAGGCATTGTCCCCGGCGGCGGAGTGGCTCTGGCCCGTTGCGCCGCAACGCTCGACAAGGTGAAGGCCGAAGGCGATGAGCAGATCGGTATCAACATCGTCAAGCGCGCCATTACCGAACCTCTGCGCCAGATCGTCGAGAACGCTGGCGAAGAAGGCGCTGTGGTTCTGGGCAAGGTGCTCGAGTCGAAGGAAACCAACTTCGGCTTCAACGCCTTCTCCAACGAGTACGAGGATCTGGTCAAGGCCGGCGTGCTCGATCCCACCAAGGTCGTGCGCACCGCCCTGCAGAATGCCGGCTCCATCGCCAGCCTGATGCTCACCACCGAAGCCCTGATCGCGGAGATTCCTGAAAAGAAGGAAGCTCCGATGCCGGGCGGACACGGTGGCGGCGGCATGGGCGACATGTACTAAGAACAGCTTCTAGCCACTAGCTCTTAGCTTCTAGCTAGATTCGTGCGGCGCGGGCGCTCCTGCCCGCGAGCTGTCGGCGATCAGCTGTCAGCTTTCAGTAAGAACGAGGCCCCGCTCGCAAGAGCGGGGCTTTTCTTGTGCAGCCCAAAAGGCCTTGTCATTCCGAACCGGGCACAAGCCCGGTGAGGAACCTGCTGTCCACCTCAGCGATAAGCTTCGCGGCGGTGTTTCACAGAGAGGATTTCGATCGAGCCATCGAAATCCCGGGAAACGCACGCGATAGTCGCCGACGCGGAGACGGAACTCTGTCTCGTCAAAGTGCGACGAGACAAGGGTGGGGCACCCGGAACTTCCCAATTATTCTCGCCAAGTCTCGCGATTAGATTTCGGGTTGGGCTGTGCCTTTGGCGATGGCTTCGTCTAGGAGTTGTTTCATGTCGTGGCTGGCTTTCTCGGCTAGTTCGCCTTGCTGGCGGCCTAGTTCGCCTTGTTCTTCGCCGAGCTTGCCTTGCTTTTCTCCGAGCGCGCCCATTTCTTCGCCCAACTTGCCTTGCTGGTCGCCGGCTTGAGACTGGACGTTACCGATCTTGCTTTGCAGCTCTCCAATTTCAGATTGGATGTGTCCGACCTGTTCGCTGGTGGCGCCGGCGCTGAGTTGCTTCAACTCTGCTTTCAGTTTTTCCAATTCCGCGGTCATGTCGGGAAGGTTGACGCGAACCTCTTCCATTCTTTTGCCGAGTTCTTCTTGCTGTTTTCCCAAAGCTTCCTGTTGTTTGCCGAGGGCCTCTTGTTTCTTGCCTAGTTCCTGTTGCGGTTGCCAGAGTTTGAGAGCGCGGTCGACCGTGGCCTGGTCGCGAATGATGTAGGACTTTTCGTCGCGCTGAAACCAGATGAAGTCGCCGGAAATTTGCTTTTTTAGTTTTTCGACATGGCGGGCATCTTCGGAAGAGCCGGACATGGTGAAGGAATCGGACTTGCCGGAGACGATGACGAAGCGTTGGTCATCGTCAAAGCCGTAGTGATAGGAGAAGCCGTGATGAGAGGGCGGTTCGGGCGCGACGGGAGCGACTTGGCCGACTGGACCCATGGGCGCGACTGGGGCGATGGGAGCGATTGGCACTGGTCCGGAAATGCCACCAGCGACGCCAGCGCGGGGCGCAGGTGGCATAGGTGGAGGAGTCGGTGCGCCGGAATCGACGCCATCGTCGGGAGCGTCGGCGGGAGGAGTTGCACTGGGCGGCTCCGCTTGAGGATTTGCTTCGGCAGCAGGAGCTGGTGTGGCGGTAGGTGCAGCCGTCGAGGTCTGGGCTTGCGCGGCCCGCGCCCTCACTGGATGCGCGGAGGCGGCCAGATAGAGAAGCGGCAGCGCGAGGGTCACAACTGCGATGCCGATCGATCGGTTCTTATTAGTGTTCCTATCCATGGTGACGGATCCTTTCCAGGAGAGAATTCTTTCGACTCGTTCTTCAGCCTGACCGGACTTGGCCATGGCAACGCCTTGCCACCAAACGCGGCCGGGAGCGGTTTGCAGGGCTTCGAAAAATCCCAGCAACGTTCTCGCGTAATCTGTGCGGTCGGCTCCACATAACAACGCGGCTTCATCGCTGGCTTGCTCAGCGAGATCGGCGAGATGGCGGTCGAGCCACCAGGCGAGCGGGCTAAACCAGAAGATTGCGCGATGTAGAAGCGAAAGACGCTGGGTGAGAGCGTCGTAACGCGCGACGTGCGAGACTTCGTGAGCGAGGACGGCGTTGAGCTTGGCGTCGTCCCACTCGCGCCAGTCGGCAGGCAGCAGAATGGTCGAGCGCAGCACTCCCATGGTGAGCGGAACGGAAATAAGTTCGGACTCAGCCGTCCGAGGAATCTTGGCGATGCTTGCGGCGTGGGACCGGAGCCGTGTGATGAGGCACGGATCGTCAATCGCTTGCGATGCCAGCCTCAGCTTGCGGCCGAAGAGTAGCCCGATGCCGAAGCGCAGCAGAAGAATGAAAGCGACGATGCCATAGAGCGCTGCGGCAAGGCTGGTCCAACTCACAGAGAAGGGAACTGATCGAGATGGCAAAGTGGCAGCAGGCAATGGAGTAGGCGTTCTGACGATGGCAGTCGCGGTTTCGTTTCCAACGGCTTCTTTCCTGGGCGTGATCACGGAAGACTTCGTGGTGAACTCGCGAAACGGGATTCCGGCTTGTTGGTACTGGGAAGCGACTTCGGGGACCGCGATGAACGAGGTTTGAAGGAACGGTGGAGCGGGAACCGGCAACGGCGGCAGCATCCACTCCAGCAGCGGCATGGCCAGGGCGGAATATAGGACAGCGGTCCAGGTGAAGAGGCGGAGAGAAGTGGTCGTCCGGCGAAACGCTGCCAGCGCGAGTGCAACCACGAGACCGACGGCGAGGGCGCGGGCGGCCGGATTCACGAGATGGATGAGAAGGCTGGTAGACGCTGAAAGAGCGACGATGAGCGTCATGGCTATTTTTCCTTTTTGCTGGCCGTCTTTTCCTCGATGCGACGTGCCAAGCGTTCCAGTTGTTTGCGGCTGAGGACGGCGCTGTCGACCATGCCGAGCAGGAGTTCTTCGGCCGAGCCGCCGCAGAAGCGATCGATTATGCCTTTCACCGCGCGGACCGCGACGCTCTGGCGCGCATCGGAGGCTCGGTAGATGAACGTGCGGCCTTCGATCTCGTGTTCGAGGTAACCCTTTTCTTCAAGGCGGCGCAGAACGGTGCGAATGGTGGAGTCTTTCATGGGACGAGACGCGGCCAAGGCTTCACGGCAGGCTTCGGAAGTAGAGGGGCCGTGCGTCCAAATGTAGTCCATAACCGCCTGTTCGACTTCTCCCAAGTTCTTTAGACGAGGCTGACGTGTGTTAGTCATTGTAGCGTTACAATATGTAACACTAGGAGAGTTTGTTGTCAAGGGGCCTTTGCACCAGCTTGCGCCCGCTGTTCGTCCCTTCGGGGATTTTGAGTGCTATGGGGATTTTTCGCGAAACATGGTGCTGAGATGCCTTTGCGAGTTAAAGGATACAGTTCTGCGGTAGTGGGGTGAGCGCCTTCGTGTCCCGCGTCAGCATCTTGGCTTCTGAGTACCATTCCCTGGAAGTGTGATGGTGGTCACGGCATGTAGAGCCCAAACGCCTTAACTTTGAGCCGAAGCTTCCAATTTGCTGACTCGCAAGTGGCTCCTTCAGACGAATCAGAGCAGCTCGGAATATCGGGTTTCACTGACCCCGAGTCTATGTACTTGTTCTGTTCTCAACAGCTCTGTTATGCAGCAAATTGTTACCCAGGGGAGCGGAGGAGGGAGTGAACTTATGGCCCTATACCCTGCAGAAGGATTGAGGCATTTCTGGATCGCTCAGCCCGAAGAGGAATTGAGCTTTGAAGAGCTGCTTCCCGAAATCTCAGCCCGTTTGGTAAGCCTGCCCACCGATCAGGTCGATCGTGGCATTGAAGAGGCTTTGCGACTGATCTGTAACTCTGCAGGAATAGACGAGTCCACGATCTATCTGCGGGAGATCGAAAATCCCGACATCTTCATCCTGAGCTACGTTCTTCGTGATCCGGCTCTGACGCCGCCCCCGACGATAAAGTTTACTGCGGTGGACAACTTCCCTTGGTGCAACAGGAAACTCATTGCGAACGAGATCATCTACTTGCCCGACACGCAAGCAGCGCCGGAGGAAGCGGCGGTTGATAAGGCGAGTTGGAAGAAATACAACGTTGTGTCCGCGCTCGTTATCCCGTTGAGCACCGGAGGGGGGCGACCTCTGGGCTTCTGGGGAATCGACAGTACCTCAGAGAGGCGCGAGTGGCCGGAACAATTGCGGAAACGGCTTAGGATCATCGGTGGAGTGTTTGCGAACACGATAGAGCGGGCGGTATCAGACCGACTATTGCGTGAAAGTGAAGCGCGCCTGAGACTGGCGGCGGAAACCGCAGGCGCAGGTTTCTGGACCATAGATGTGGAAACGGGTGTCATTTGGGCAACGTCGAAACTGAAAGAGCTGTTCGGGCTCAAGCCCGATGAGGCCGTCAATATGACCAGCTTCCTCGCCATTGTCCATCCCGAGGATCGCGAGGCAGTGCAGCAAACAATCAAGGCGATGATCCGAGGCGAAGAAACGAAGCTGGAATATCGAATCATCCCATCAAGCGGCACGGTGCATTGGGTGATGTCCAGGGGTAGTCGGCGCGGGTTTGCCAGTGATCGCCGTTCGCTGTTAATGGGCATTACATTCGATATAACCGAGCGGCGCAGCAGTGAAGAGGTGTTGCGAACGTTCGGAGGTCGCCTCATTGAAGCCCAGGAGCAGGAGCGTAAACGCATCGCACGAGAACTGCACGACGACATCAGCCAGCAGCTGGCATTGATCTCTGTCGGTCTCCAGCAGTTCCAATCCGCCGAAAATCTCCAACCCGCTGAGCGACTGAAGCTGATCGAGAAACTGAAAAACGAGACGGTGTCTGTTGCTTCAGATGTACAGGCGCTCTCGCATCAGCTTCACTCGTCGAAGTTGGAGCATCTGGGTCTGGTTCCGGCGATCAGGGGGTTATGTAGGGAAATCAGCGAGAATGCGCTGGTAAGAATAAACTTCATGCAAAGCAATTTGCCGATGTCCGTGCCTCCCGATGTGGCTCTCGCACTCTTTCGGATTACGCAGGAGTCCCTGCACAATGCCGTGAAATATAGCGGCGTTCGTGACTTCACTGTCCGATTACAAGGAACTGAAACTCACATCGAGCTGATGATCTCTGATCCTGGTGTGGGTTTCGACGTAAGCGCAGCAAAACGAGCGGGTGGCCTTGGGCTGATCAGCATGCGTGAGCGGATAATCGCGTTGAAAGGAACCTTGTCTATGAATCGCAGCCAATGAAAGGAACCCAAGTAAGCGTTCGTGTGCCCGTATTAGGGAATGTTCCCTCACGTTGCTAACCGCGAACTGACAAAGTGATCTTCACGCACAACAGTGCTGCCGTTCTGGTTCCTCAACTGTTCAAAACAGGCCGTTACACTCATCGAGACAACCGGGGTCTGATGGTGGCTTATTCAGGTTGCCGTTCGCGCAACACGCGTAGAGACGCCACGCTCCCTCTTCCTCCCATCAGTTTTTAGTGTTTGGAGCACCCCTGGGGAAGCTTCCGTGGAGGACAGCCCCATTATCTCTTAAGATTGACGAAATCACGATTGCCCTCAAAACCCTCGACCGGGACTCACTCGACGGGAATCCTTCTTCTTACTTGTGGGTGGGAGCGAGTGTGCCTCAGAGTGAGGAGACTGGTTTGCTGGATGAGGGGGGAAGCCGGTGCAATCTATGATTTGTCTGCGCTGCAGGCGCGAAATTGAATCAGGAGATAAGTCGGTAGCGGTTTATATGTTCGCTCAGACCGTGGGGGTCAGGCCGCGGCAGAAATCTGGGGCGCAGCGGATTTGTTTTTGTCCGCAATGCGCGGTCTCGCTGGCCATGGGGATGCCGCCGGAGGGCGCGCTGAATATGGCGGCGTGGGACATGATTCGCGATCTGGTGAGCTCGGAGCCGTCGTTGAACGAGGCGGCGTGGGAGAGTTTGCGAGGCGTGATTGGACTGCTGGGTTCGGGCGAAGATGCTTCCGAGGCGAGAGCCCGGGTGCGCAGAGCGGGGTAAACTGGGGTATGGCTCCGAAGCTGGGCAACGGCAAAATCTGTTATATCCAGATTCCTGCAATCGACATTGAGCGCTCGGTCGACTTCTATCGCGCGGTTTTCGGGTGGAACATCCGGCAGCGGGAGCATGGAACCGCGTTCGATGATGGCGTCGGCGAGGTCAGCGGGGAATGGGTTCTGGACCGGACGCCGACGACGCAGCCTGGACTGCTTATCTACATCATGGTCGACAGCGTCGGCGCCACGGTGGAGTTGATTCTGGCCAATGGTGGCGAGATCGTGCAGCCGATCGGCGACGATGCTCCGGAGATCACGGCCAGATTTCTGGATCCAGCAGGGAATGTGATGGGGCTGTACCAGCATCCGGCATGACGGGTTACCAACTGGAAAACTGATTCAAAGTCAAAACCTGGCGGACAAGAGTGTCCGCCCCACACGAAACCGTCCCACATAAAACTGCCTCACACGAAACTGCCACAGCTCAACCGCCGTTTATTGCGGTTTTTGGGCGGGATCGGAATTTTTCTTGGCCAGGGAGCGGACGTAGTTGACCAAATCCCAGTTCTCTTCCACCTTCACGCGCTGACCTTCGGGTGGCATATCCTCGTGGCCATTCTTGATGATGTAGAAGATCTCGCCGTCGGTGCGATCCTTGAGAGTTGCGGGATCGGTGAAATCGGCGATGGCGAGTTTCATGTCGACCGCGGTCTCGCCTTTGCCGTTGCCGTCTTTGCCGTGACACATGGCGCAATCCAGCGTCCACCACTTTTTGGCGTGAGCCAGGGACTCGGGAGTGGACTTGACCGGATTGGCTTGTCGGACGGCTTCAATCGGAATCGCAGCGTATGCCGGAGTCTTTTGAGGCGTGGGGGTTGACGGTTGCTGCGCGGGAAGCGCTGGTGCGAGTAGAAAAAGAGCGGGAAGAACCAGTGTGAATCGGGTCACAGGAACCTCCTCTCATGATTGAGGTTGACCTTACATTTGAATTGTAGCGAGAGGGCGGGAAGGGCTCTGTGATTGAAATCACAGTCGTAGAGACGGAGGCGGCAACGTCTTTTTGCAGGCGACCGCGATATTTTCACCATCATCCGGACGATGGAAACAGAGACGTAGCGGGCTCCGTCTCTGCGAACAAGTTTTTGTTATTCTTCGTGCGCCAGCGACTTGCCGGCGGGATCAACCTGAATTTCTTTTTTCCTGCCGTCGATTTGAACCTTGGCTTCGTAGGCTACGATCTTGTCGTGTTTGGTGAGAGACTCGACTTTGAGGATCTTGCCGGCGCCAATCTTGGCTTGGAGTCCTTGTTTGACGGCTGCGGGGAGTGAGTCCAGCGGAACCTGCTCTTCGACTTCGATCACCTTGCCGTTAGGATCGACAAGTAGGTCCTTGCTATGCCCGTTGACTGACATCTCGGCTTCATAATTGATTTGGCCGTTTTCTTTTTCCTGAGAGAAACCTTTGATCGTCGCGCCTTGACTCTCGGCCTCTACTGTTTTTTCGACGGCGGGAGGAAGGTCCTTGCGCTCGATCTTCTTTTCCTGGCCCAGGGCAATGGTTGAAAGGGAGAGGGCCACGACGAATATAGCATTTGAAATATTCATGAAGTCCTCCGAACAGGGGCGGCAAGAAACTTCGGGGCTGCCGCCCCGTGTTTGGTTCCGACAGCAGGCTCATTAAAAGGCGGGAATCTGAAGATCAGATGAAAAGAGTCCAACGACTTGCTTCACGACTCGATGCCAATCGCGGTCCCGTTGCGGACGGGCGGAACGACTGTAGTCCGGCGAGTATGATATTTTCGAACGTTCTTCGCCTTGGGATCTTGGCGCACAGCTGACTTCGGCGAAAAGCTCTTGACCGCCGAGAACGCTGAGCCACGGCCGCAGAGAGCGCGGAGAAGAACATTAGGCGTTTCATGACCACCGTCCCGTTTTCTGACCCTAGGCGGTGGCGCAGATGGAACATCGCGCTTCAGTTATTCGCATAGAGTTTTCAAAAAATTATGGCTAAGAAATTTCGCGTGTTTGCGACCTGCGACATTGGAGAGGCGACCGAGTTGCTGCGCAAGCGTGGGTATAAAGTGGAGGTCTACCCGCATCCAGAAGCGCCGGCGAAGAGTGTGATCCTCGAAAAGGTAAGGTCGGGCGTGGACGGGCTTATCACAACTTTGCGCGATCCGATTGATGCGGAGGTGTTTGAAGCCGGGAAGGGCCGGTTGAAGGTGGTGGCGCAGATTGCGGTGGGATTTGACAACATCAACCGCGCCGATGCGAATCGCTACAAGATTCCGTTCACGCATACTGCGGATGTGCTGACCGAGGCGACCGCGGAATTTGCGTTTTTCATGATGGGGGCGTTGGCGCGGAAAATGTGGACGGCGGAGCACCTGACGCGCGAAAACCAGTGGGGATACTGGCATCCGTATTTGCCATTTTTAGGGGACGAGGTGACGGGCAAGACGGTCGCCGTGATTGGGACGGGGCGCATCGGGCTGGCGTTCATTAAAAAATCCGTCGGGTTCGATATGAATGTTCTTTGTTACGACCCGGCCTATGAAAACCAGGCATTTGTGCGGACGATTCAGGAGATTCATGATTTGCGCTATGCGAGAGGACTGAATCGAGAGAAGGCCTGGATCAGGTATGTGCCGTTCGATGAGGCGCTGCGGGGAGCAGATTTTGTGAGCGTGCATGTGCCGCTGCTGCGGGCCGGGGAGAGCGCGACACCGACGTATCATCTGTTCAATGAAAAGAATTTGCGGCACATGAAATCGACGGCGTTTCTGGTGAATACGTCGCGAGGGCCGGTGGTGGAAGAGGCGGCGCTGGCGCGGGCGTTACGGGAAAACTGGATTGCGGGCGCGGCGCTGGATGTGTATGAGGAGGAACCGTTGCCTGCGGACTCTCCGTTGCGCGATCCGGCGATAGCGGATCGCTGCCGGCTGCTGCCGCATTTCGCCAGCGCGGCGCGAATTACGCGGCTTTCAACCGATCCGGAGAAAGGGATGGCGGGGAGATGCGTCCAAGGGTTGATTGATGTACTTGAGAGTAATTATGGCGGAGACGTCACGAAGATGCCGTATGTTGTTAATAAAGAAGCTTTTGGGGGAGGAATCTTGAGCGGCAACAATTGATCGAATCGCGGGATCGGTTGGGGGTATCAAACGTTCGATAGGGCCTGCGGGCCGGTTGCGGGTAGAATAATGAGATTGTCGAGTACAGGGATCTGCATGAATAAGCGATTGAGGTGGATGGTTTCGAGCATCGTGCTTTGCGCATGCGCACTTTGGGCGCGAGATTCCGGCGGTGGGACGCAGTTGAAGTTGGTGCCTGCGCCGAAGGAAGTGCAGTTGCGTGACGGCGGATTTGAAGTGGGGCCGCGGACGAAGATTTACGTCCTGCTGGGGCACCAGTCCGAGGACCGCATTGCCGCCGAGACGCTGGCCGAAGAGGTTGCGGACCAGTCGGGATTGCGTTTGAACATTGAAGGGATGAAGGCGGCGGGCAAAGCCGAGGGCGGCGCGATTGTGCTGGCTCGGTTGCAGGACGAGCGCGTGCGGCATTTTCTGGCGCGCAACGGCCTGAAGGCGGATGAACTGGTTGGGGAGGACGGATACTTGCTGTTCTCCGACAAGTCGCATTTGATTGTGGCCGCCAACACCGGCGAAGGATTGTTTTATGGCGTGCAGACGCTGCGGCAGTTGTTGCGGCCCGAGGGCAAGGGGCTGATCTGTCCGGCGGTTGGGATTCGCGATTGGCCGACGTTGCGGCGGGAACGCGTGCAGGATAACGTGAGCCGCGGGACGCCTCCGGAGTTTTTGAAGCATATGTTTCGCGGGCCGGGAAGGTAATTCAGGCGTCCCTACGGGACGCCGTTCTTCGGTGGGTCTTGGACCCCGGCGTTGAAACGCCGGGCTATTTTCAGTAACGCCTCCCGCGCTTGGATGGCGGTTGCGCCTGGACAGCGGGCGCGCTTGGGCAGTGGGTTCCAACAAGCGGTCCCTCGGCGCTGCAATGTTCTCATTTACAAGTCAGTAGGGTGCCGGGTCATCTTCACGGACTAAAAGCATCTATCGCGCCCGCGCTGCGCGCAGTTTTCCTGCCTATCGCATAGAATCCGACACATGTTTTCTGAACGGACGAACTGGAGGCTGACGCAGAACCAGCTTACGCAGGCGGTGGCAGAGGTGCGGGCGGGTGGAGCTAAGCTTCTCGATCTGACGATTTCGAATCCCACGCGTGCCGGATTGCATTACGAGGAACAAGACATTCTGGCAGCGCTGGCGTCTCGACGCGCGCTGGATTACGATCCGCAGCCGAAGGGATTGCGCGACGCGCGGGAAGCGGTGGCGCAATATTACCGCGAAGATCATGCTTTGGGGCTTGACGCGGAGCAGATCGTTCTCACGACCAGCACGAGCGAAGGGTATTCGTTCGTGTTCCGGCTGCTGTGCAATGCCGGAGATGAATTGCTCGTGCCCAAGCCGAGTTATCCGTTGTTTGAGTTTCTGGCGGATTTGCAGGACGTGAAACTGACGCCGTATGAACTGATCTACGATCACGGATGGCAGATGGATTTTCCGTCGCTGGAGAAAAATGTGACGGGGCGGACGCGGGGCGTGGTGGTGGTGCATCTGAATAATCCTACGGGGTCGTATGTGAAGCGTACGGAAATGAAGACGTTGAATTCGTTTTGCCGCGAGCATGAGTTGGCGGTGATTGCGGACGAAGTCTTCCTGGACTACGCGCTGGGTAGTCGGAAGCACTCAAGTTTCGCGGGGAATGGCGAGGTGCTGACGTTTACGCTCAGCGGGTTGTCGAAGATTGCGGCGCTGCCGCAGATGAAAGTGGCGTGGGTGGTGACGAGCGGACCGCGAGAAGAAGCTAGCGAGGCAATGGAGCGGCTGGAGGTGATTGCCGATACTTATCTGTCGATGAATGCGCCCCTGCAGTGGGCGACGGCGGCGCTGCTGGGGCAGAGAAAGAGCCTGCAAGCGCAACTGCTGGAGCGGGTGAAAAGAAATCTTGCCGAACTTGACCGGCAACTGGCGGTGCAGAAGGCGTGCCAGCGGCTGCAGGTGGATGGTGGATGGTACGCGGTGTTGCGGGTTCCGGTGACGCGGACGGATGAGGAACTGGCGATCGAGCTATTGCGCGAAGAGTCGGTGCTGGTGCATCCCGGACATTTTTATGATTTTCCGAGCGACGGATATTTGGTTTTGAGTTTGATTCCACCGCAGCCGGAGTTCGCAGCCGGGGCGCGAGCGATTCTTGAGAAACTAGGTGCATGAACGCCGTTCGGCCCGCGAAAGGTTGCAAAGAATATTCCTGAATTCAATCGCGCGATCTAATTCACGATTTACTTTCCAACCCGCGATACGCCCCCTTCATCCAACGCAGGTCACACTGGAGGAACACTATGCATCGTGGAAATAGGTACATCGCGTCGCTGTTTCTGTCGGCTGCGTTACTGTCGCCGATGGCAGTGGCAATGGCTGGTCCGCAAGACGATCATGAGCGACATGAGCAAGAGGAACGAGAGCGGCGTGTCTACGATCCCTATCACAAGGACTATCACGCCTGGAATCGAGCCGAGGATGACGCTTACCGCCACTGGCTGGAAGCACGACACAGGACCTACGTCGATTACGAGCACCTTAAGCACAAGGAGCAGCGAGAGTACTGGAAGTGGCGCCACGAGCACGAAGAACACGAAGAGCATGAGCACATGGATCACCAGTAGTCCGACCAGTTGTTCGAACGAATGACGAACAGCGGAGGCGAGGGCCTTCGCTGTTTGTTCGTGTACAAAGAGAATCGCGTTTGGCAGAATTGTGCGGGCGCGAATCCCGCATCGGGTCCTAGCCTTTGACTAGAAAAGGATTGCTCTCGCGCTCTTCGCCGATGGTGGTGAGCGGACCGTGACCGGGCACGACGACGGTTTCATCGGGCAGAGCGAGTACCGTGTTGTGCAGAGACTGCAGGATTTTCTGCATGGAACCTCCGGGCAAGTCGGTGCGGCCGATCGAGCCGGCGAAGAGAGTGTCGCCAGCGATAAGTTTCTGCTCGACAGGAAAGTAGAGGCAGATGCTGCCTTCGGTATGTCCGGGCGTGTGCAGGACGGTGGCTGTGTGCGAACCGGCAGTCACGGTTTCTCCGCTGGTGAGACTGCGATCGATCTCGACTTTACCAGGCGAGGGCACGCCGATCCATGCGGCTTGGACGTCGAGCATTTTCAGAAGCGCGTAATCGTTCTGGTTCAGCAGGATTGGCGCGCCGGTGGCGGCGCGAAGTTTCATGGCTCCGCCTACGTGATCGATGTGAGCGTGGGTGATGACGATCTGCTTGACTTGCAGGTTGTGCTTGCGCAGGAGGGCGAGAACATCCTGAATGTCGTCGCCGGGGTCGATGACGAGGGCTTCCCGCGTGGTCTCGTCGCCGATGATGGAGCAGTTACACTGCAGCGGGCCGACGGGAAAGATTTCGTGGATCATGGGGATATTGTAGCGAGTCAGGGTTGGCGGTTGGGATTCGTTTTGATCGGAACGTCAAAGTTCCCACCCCTTCGACTGCGCTCAGGGCAGGCTCTAACGTCGCTAAGAACGCGACGTTAAGATGGGACAGCCGGCCTGGCGCTACGATTCCCTGCACTTGCCGCGAGGGGGTTGGCGGGGAGACAATACGCGCGGCGTGCTTGGGAGGATTTGTGGCGGCAAAATATCGTCAACATGGATATCAGGATCGCGACCGCGAAGAGTCGCGCAAGGGATCGGGGGAGAAGTCTGGTGGCGCCCCGGCACCGAAGAAGGACAACACTTTTGGGCCGCGGCCAGTGAATCTGCCTGGTACGCGCGCGGTTTCACGATGCACGCAGTGCGGGACGGTATTGCAGGGAATACCACCCAGCGGGCAGTGTCCGAAGTGCGGATTTGAACTGCATTCCTGCAAGCAATGCACGTACTTCGACCCGGGCAGCCGGTTCGAATGCATGCAGCCGGTGAAGGAGCGGATCGCGAAGAAGGATGCGCGAAATGAGTGCAGCTTTTATGAGATTCGCGTGACCAGGGAAAAAGAAACTTCGACCCAGGCCAGCTTGCGGCCTAATGATGCGCGGCAGGCTTTTGAGAATCTGTTCAAGAAGTAAAACGATAACCACAGAGGGCACTGAGGGCACAGAGGAAGAGCGGAGCTGCGCTCCGCGGACAGCCGAGGGCTGCTGTCCCCACATAAATCTCCCCACATAAATTTCCCCACACAAATCAAACAAACATCCCCCCACATCGAACATTTCCACATCGAACACTTCCACATAAACCTTTCCACACAAAACTTAGGGCTTTTGGGTTGGTCTGATCAGGATCTCAGTGACAAACGATTGCGGGGACTGCGTGACCAGCATGGCCACGGCGTGGGCGATGTCGTCGGGCTGCAGCAGTTTCTTCGGGTCTTTGCCGGTGTTGGGGCCGAGTTCCGTTTCCGTCGAGCCGGGGCAGACGACCGCGACGCGAATATTATGTGGGCGCAGTTCTTCGGCGAGCGAGTAGGTCATTCCGTTGAGTCCCCACTTCGAGGCGGCGTAGGCCGCGCCTTTGGGCAGCGCGTTCTTTCCGGAGAGGGACGAGATGTTGATGATGTGGCCGGAGCGTGCGCGAATCATGAGGGGCGCGAAGGCGCGGACGGAAAAATAGACGCCGCGCAGGTTCGTATTGAGAATGCGCTCCCAATCTTCGGGCGGTAGTTCGTGCAAGAGTTTGGTGAATCCGCCGACGCCGGCGTTGTTGACCAGAATGTCGAGGCGGCCGAAGGTGCTGTCGACGCGCGCGGCGGCGTATTCAAGTTGGTGCAGCAAGGTGACGTCGCAGGGGATGACTTCCGTCTTGCCGCCCGTAGCGAGTATGGCTTGCGCGGTGGCGTCAAGCGCGGACTGGGTGCGCCCGCAAAGCACCACGGTGGCGCCGAGGGTTGCAAGTTTGCGTGCGATGGCGGCGCCAATTCCGCGGCCCGCTCCGGTGACTAGGGCCACTTGCCCGACTAAACGCTGCTCGGTGTCCATATATAGGACTCTCCTGAGAGTCGATGGGATGCGGCGCTGCAGATCAGGAACATCACGGCGTCCGCTATGCGCATCTTAGCAATAAATAGGAGGACGATTGGGAAGTCGCTTGCCTTCGGCAGAAGAGGTACTTATAATCCGGCCAACCGGGAAAAAGGGACGGAAGCAGATTTTTCCAGCAAAATGAGCCCTCGTGCCCGGCGCCCTGCCAGAAAGCCGGGCATTCCTAGCAGGATCCGGACGCGACGCGGTCCAGACGGAATGCAGTAGCTGCTAAGTTTGAGAAACACGTTTACCAGTAACGCGATTCCCCAAAAGATCCAAGGAGCCATGCTGATGAAAAAGATTCTGCTTACGGTTGTGCTTGGGATAGCAGTGGGTGCGATGGGCGAGACCCCGCAGCCCGCGCCGGGACAACCGTCTACTCCGCCCGCCGGACAAACACCGACCCAGGGACAACCAGCGCCGCAAGGGCAGGCCGCGGCGCCTGCGGCTGCTCCACAGGCTGCGCCGGTGATTAAGGATCCAGCGGAGTACAACGCGTATGTGGCGGCTGTGCAGGCGACCGATCCGAATGCGAAGATCAGCGGGCTAGAGGCGTTTCTCAACCAGTATCCCAACAGCGTCATGAAAAACCAGGCGCTGGAAATACTGATGCAGACCTACCAGCAGGCTGGCAACCCGAAGAAGACCATGGATACGGCCACCAAGCTGGTGTCGATAGACACCTGCAACGTGCGGGCGCTGGCGCTGCTGGCCTACTTTGACCGAGTGATGGCGCAGGGCGGCGATCCGAACGCCAAACAATTGTTGGCTGACGGCAAGAAATATGGGCAGCAGGGACTGGACTGCATGCCGAAGTTCACCAAGCCCGACGGCACCTCCGACGCGGACTTCCAGAAAACCAAAGACCAGATGACCGCGATTTTTAACGCGGCTATTGGCATCTCGGACCTGCAGGATAAGGATTATGCCGGAGCGGTGCCGGCGTTGCGCAAGACGGTGGACGCGAATCCAACGGATTTCAGCGTGGTGTATCCGCTGGCGCTGGCGTACCTGGGGCAAAACCCTCCGGACTATCAAAATGGAATCTGGTATGCGGCGCGGGCCGCGGCGGTAGCTCCTCCCGCGGCGCAGGCCCAAATTGAAAAGTATGCGCACTCGCAGTACGTGAAGTTCCATGCCGGCGAAGATGGATGGCCGGAATTGCTAGCCGCGGCCAAAGCCAACGGCCCTCAGGTTCCGATCAAGCCGGCGCCATCCCCGGCCGAGCAAGCGCACAACATGATTACCCAAACGTCGCCAGACAAAATGGACTTCGCGACCTGGGAATTCGTGCTGAGCAACGGCAGCCCAGAGGATCAGGCGACCGTGTGGAATGCGATCAAGGGCAAGGCCGTGCAGATGAATGGCACCGTGATCAGCACTACGCCGACCGAGTTTATGATTGCGGGCAGCTCGGACGACATCGATGCCAAGAAGGCGGACATCACCCTGCAGTTCGAAGAGAAGGTTCCTGCGCGGCTGATTCCGAAGGACGGAGCCAGCTTCGACTTTCAGGGCGAGCCGGCATCGTATACTCCGAGTCCGTTTATGATGGTCATGGAAAAGGGCCAGTTGCTGAGGGCCAAGGCAGCGCCTGCGACCCACAAGGCGCCGGTGCATCATAAGCGCCCGTCGCAATAACTGAACTGATTGATTGAAAGCGAAGGCAGCCTGCGAGGGCTGCCTTAGTTCTTGGGGCAGGTTTGTCCGGCAGACAGTCTTACGGCGCAGAGCGTAGTGAACTGCCCGTAGAACTGGAGCGAAACGGTCTAGCGGACGATCTTCTTTTCCAGGGTGACGGCGCGGGTGCTGCGAGGTGGACGCTTGACGCCATCGCGGAGCTGGCGGACGTCGATCTTCAACTCGCTGATGGTGCGGCTGAGAGTGTTGCGGTGCATACCCAGCTCGCGGGCGGCGCGGCACTGGTTGCCTTTGTTCTCCTGCAGAACGGTTAGGATGAAACGTTTTTTAAATTCGCGGACGCCTTCGGAATACAGAATATTGCTGCGGTACATCTGTAAAATCAGCGCTTCCAATTGATCTTTCACGATGCATCTCTCTTTACGATGAATTTTTCACTGCACCGCGGCCTATTTCGGCGGGGAAGCATGGGAGCCAGAGAGCTTTTGCGGGGCTTGATGGATGAGATCGAGACCTTGATAGAAACGAGCCCGCAACTCGGAAGGAGCAATCCAGATCGCAGCCCTACCCATGACCAGGAAATAGGGGGCCAGTTGCGAATTCTGCAGCAGCTTCGAAGTCGGCTCGAATGCCGTCATACCCATCAAGATCACGGCCACCATCAGGCCGCCCTTCAGCAGTCCCAGGATTGCGCCAAGGAAACGGTCAAAACCGCTGAGCCCGGATTGCTTCATCACCCAACGAGCGATCCTGGCGGCGACGCCGAACAGCAGCAGGATGGCAAAAAAGATGATGAGGAAACCAAGAATTTCAGCTAACCACTCGTTCTTGAAAAATTTCTCAAACCACTCTGCCAGGCGACGGTACTGCCAGGCAGCCACGATATAACCGACAATCAGACCCGCCATGCTAAGAGCCTCGGAAAAAAAACCCTGCATGGCGGCCGTGATGACGTTCACAAGTACGAGCGCACAAATGATCCAGTCCGCGAGGGTCATACCATGCTCCTGCGGGCGTAGATTGCTCGAAGCACCCGGTTACACATCCAGCTTGTGACCGGTCAGCTGGAAGTATGCCTCGAGATACTTTTCGCTGGTGCGCCGAGCCACGTCTGGGGGAAGGGCCGGGGCTGGGGGCTGCTTGTTCCAGCGAATTTGCTCGAGGTAATCGCGAACGTACTGCTTGTCATAAGAATCCTGCGGCCGTCCCGGAGCGTACTTATCGGCGGGCCAGAAGCGGGAAGAATCGGGAGTCAGGACTTCGTCGGCGAGGGTGATGCCCTTGGCGGTTCGTCCGAACTCGAACTTGGTATCGGCAATGATGATGCCGCGCTGCCGGGCATAGGCGGCGGCTTTCTTGTAAACGCGCAGCGTGAGGTCGCGCAGATGGCTGGCAGTCTCGACGCCGACGATCTCGCACATCTGATCGAAAGAGATATTTTCATCATGCCCAGTTGTGGCCTTCGTTGAGGGCGTGAAAATGGGCTCGGGAAAGGCATCGGATTCCTTCAGTCCTTGCGGAAGTTGAATGCCCGCGACTTTTCCGGTGGCCTTGTATTCCTTCCAGGCCGAGCCGGAAATATGACCGCGTACTACACACTCCACGGGAAACATCGCGGCGCGCTGAACCAGCATGGAACGGCCGCGCAACTGATCGGCATATTTGCGGACCGCCTGCGGGTATTGGTCGATGTCGGCCGTAATCAGGTGGTTGGGGACGATGTCGGCAAGGTAGTCGAACCAGAACATGGAAATCTGGTTCAGGACGCGTCCCTTGTGCGGGATGCCGGTGGCCAGGATGTAATCGAAGGCGGAGATGCGGTCGGTGGCGACGAAAAGCAGTTGCTGGTCGCCGATGCTGTAGACATCGCGTACCTTGCCGCTGGCGTGGAGGTGAAGATCGGGGAAATCAGTTTGTAGGAGGACGTAATCCAAAAGTTGGGGGCTCATGTTGAAATTTTACAGGCAAGAGGCGAGGCGTATTCTAGCTGGTCAGAAAAAAATGTCAACGACTCTGATCACAGCGGCGGGACGCGGCGCGTAATCTGTTCGGGGGAAAGATGTTGACGGCGGGAGTAAGGGCGGGAAGGCCCATCGGGCAAGGGATTTCCGTTTTGTGGCTTGTGGAAAAGCTGAGGATGGGAGTGGATAACGTGGGAAGAGCGGTCATGAAAGTTTCGGGTGCCCCATCCTTGTCGCGTTTTGTGCGACAGGGTGGGGTAGTTGACTTCGTGGAGACCTTGCAGAACGTGAGAATCAAAATCCCCACCCTGTTTCTCCAGAAAACGGAGAAACAAGAGTGGGGCACCCGAGTGTGAAAGTTTATGCTGGAGCGCCGAAGCGGACCGAGACAAGTTTCGAAACGCCTGGTTCCTGCATGGTTACGCCGTACAAGACTGGAGCGATGCTCATGGTTTTCTTGCTGTGGGTGATGAGCACGAACTGGGTTTGCAGGCTCATTTCGCGCACGAGTTCGGTGAAGCGGCCGATGTTGGCTTCGTCGAGCGGGGCATCGACTTCGTCGAGGATGCAGAAGGGACTTGGCGCGAACTGGAATATGCCGACCAGCAGAGCGAGAGCGGTCAGCGCCTTTTCGCCGCCCGAGAGCAGGAGCACGCTTTGCAGGCGCTTGCCCGGAGGCGAGGCGACCACGTCAATGCCGCTCTCCGCGCTGTTTTCTTCGTCGGTCAGCTTCATGAAGGCATGGCCGCCGCCGAACAGCTTCTTGAATGTTGCCTGGAAGTTTTCGTTGATCTTGGCAAACGCTTCTTCGAATTTCTGCCGCGAGATCTGGTCGATTTCGCGGATGGTGGCCGTTGTGTTATCGATCGAGGAGATCAAATCCTTGCGCTGGGTCTCGAGGAACGTGTGACGCTCGGCCGTTTCTTTGTATTCATCGAGAGCCATCATGTTGACCGGGCCCATGGCGTCGAGCTTGGCGCGCATCTCGCGGTAGAGTTGGTCCTCGGCGGCGAGTTGTTCTCCCGTTACTGTGGCGAGCGTTGTGTCGGCCATGAGTTCGGCGCGCTCGACGCCGAGTTCGTTGATGCAGGTTTCCGACATGTATTGCGCGTCGGATTCTAGTTTGGCAGCAGCGGCCGATAATTCACCGCGCCGGTCGCGAGCCTGGTCGAGAAGCAGGCGGCTGTTGCGCAGGAGTTCGTCGATTTCGGTGAGGCGGGCGCGCAGCTGCTCAGTTTCAAACTGCAGCAGGCCTTCGCGCGCCTGCGCTGCGTTGCGCTCAGCTTCGAGATCGGCGGCATGCTGTACCAGTTGTTCGTTTTCCGCTTCGCGCTGCAGTTTCTCGGCGGCGGCCCCTTCTATCTGCGACGCCAGCGCCTGCACACGCTCTCCCATCTCTGCGAACAGAGATTCGATGCGCTGCAGGACCGCGGCCGCCGAGCGGTGACGCTCTTCGAGAGTGGCCACGCGCGCGGCGTGCTGCGACGTGGTCTGCGCCGATTCTTCGCGGCGCTGGCGCAGAGCTGTGACGGACTCCTGTGCTGCCGCAATTTGCTGTTCGAGTTGGATGCGTTGCAGGTCTAGAATCTCGATCTCCGACTGACGGGCGCACAAGATGCCTTCCTGCTCGGCTCGTTCGGCAGCCAGTCGTTGCAGTTCAAGTTGCGCGACGTTGAGGCGCTCGGCGACACGGCTCATCTCCGAATCGAGTTGCTGCAGCATGTGCCCGGACGTCATGGCCTGGTGTTCGGCCTCGCGCTTTTCACCTTCGAGGCGCTCGAGCAAGGAACTGAGTTCTTTAATTTCGCGGCCCAAGGTGAGCACGCGCGTCTCTTCGTCACGCAGGGCGCGCTCCAGGTCTTCGAGCTGGCGCATCACTTCGCGGAGCTCGCGCTTCATCGAAAGCGGGCCTTCGGCGCGCTGCTTGCCGCCGGTGACGGTGACGTTGTGGAAGCATTCGCCCGCCTGGGAGAGAAAGAAAGCGTCGGGATTTTCCAGCGCCAGCCCGCGCGCGACGTTCGCTTCGGGAACAATGTATCCGTCGCGCAGTTTGGGCAGAATGACTTCAAGCGATTTGCCAAAGCCATCGAGCACGCGAATCGTATTTTTCAGCGGAACGATCTGAGCGGCGGGGGGCGCGCAATGCGCAGCTTCATCGAGCACGAACGAGAACTTGGCCTGCGAGTCTTCGGGATGAACCAGGAAGGTGGCGCGGCCGTCGACGCCGGTGCGCAACATACGCAGGCCCTCGTCGGCCGCGTCCCAGGATTTGACGACGACGTAATTGAGTTCGTCGCGCAGGAAGTCCTCGACGACTCGCTCGTAGCGGGGTTCCACTTCGAGGAAGTCGGCGAGTACGCCTACAGGCGCAAGGCCTCCCTGCATGACGCCAGACTGAAAGAGGCGGCGGACGGATTCGGTGGAGTATCCGTGCTCGGCGATTACGGCTTCAAGCGAGCCCCTCTTGCCGAGAGCGGTCGCAAATTCCGCGCGCAGAACGTCGAGGTTGGTCTTGGAGCGCGTTTCGTCCAGCTTCTTCTGTTCGATCAAGCGACGCAGTTGGCTGATCTCTTCGGTGATGCCGCTGGCACGCTGGGTGACGGTTTCGAATTCGAGCGCGAGTTGGCCACGTTGTCCACCGAAAGCTTCGACCTGCGTGTTCGCATTGGTGATCTCGGCTTCAAGGCGGCGCGCTTCGCGGTCGGCCCCGGCAAGCCGCTCTTCGGCTTGCGCGAGTTGGTTACGCAGACGAGATGCGGAAGACACCGTATCGAAAATAGCGACGCGCGATTCCTCCTGCTGGCGCTCGATTTCGGCGAGGCTGGCTGAGGCTGCGGCGGCGTCTTGCTGACAGAGAGCGAGATCGCTCTGGGCGGCGGCCAGGTCGGCCGCGGCGGATTCGAGAATCTGGCGATTGGATTCACGCTCTGACTCAAGCGTCATGAGGCGGTTGCGCGCCTGGGCCAACTCGGCTTCGGACGAAGCGACCCGCACCAGCAACTCCGCGCAACGTTCTTCGTTGTGGCGGCGGCGAGCATGAGCACGGTCGATTTCGAGGGCGATCTGGCTGATGCGGTCGCGGTTCTCGCGCAACTCGGCTTCGATGTTGTAGCCGCGCTGCGTGCGATCGGCGTGCTCCGCTTCGAGCTGCTGCACGGCTTGAGTCCGATGCTGCATTTCTTCGGCGAGAGTGTTCAATTGGGAATCGAGTTCGGCACTTTCTTGTTCGATCGCGGCGAACTTACTGGCCAGCACCAGGCGAAGCTTCGCGCGCATCTCATCGCGCAAACGCGCGTAGCGCTCGGCCTTCGAAGCCTGCCGCTTCAGCGAGTTCATTTGCCGCGTGACTTCATCGAAGATGTCGTTGATGCGCGAAAGGTTCAGCTTGGCATCTTCCAGGCGCGCCTCGGCCAGGCGTTTCTTGGTTTTGAATTTCGTGATCCCGGCGGCCTCTTCCAGAATCGCGCGGCGGTCAGTGGGCCGGCTGCTCAGAATCTGGCCGATGCGGCCCTGCTCGATCAGCGCGTAGGACTCCGGGCCGAGGCCCGTGCCCATGAAGAGTTCCTGAATGTCGCGCAGGCGGCAGAGTTTGCCGTTCAGCAAGTATTCGCTGTCGCCTGAGCGGAACAGGCGGCGCGTGACCACGATCTCTCCGGAGTGGAACTGCTGCTGGTTGAATTTGCGGCGGCGGATCTTGAGAACTACGTGCGGCGCGGCCGTCCCGATCGATGCCGCGTTTGCCGGCGCGGTGACGTTGTGCACGGGCAGCGCGAAGATGGGTTCGTCCTCGGGGAAGGCGAGGGCGATGGTGTTGATCTTGGAGCGCGGGATTTCTACTTCTTCGGTTCGTCCCGGTTGCGCTTCTTCGACGGCTTGTTCGGTGGCTTGCGCGGCGCGGGCACGGATCGTGGCTTCATCCCAATCGTCGGTGATGTGCGATTCGGCGTGAGGCAGATCGTCCTGGATGTCGATTTCGGTCGGAGCGTTGGCGTCGGAGCCTCCGTACGCTTCAGGATCGATCAGCGTGAGCGACACTTCCGCCATGCCCGTGGGCTTGCGGTCGCGTGTGCCCGCGAAGATGACATCTTCCATGCGCGCGCCGCGCAGAGTCTTGGCGGACTGCTCGCCCAGCACCCAGGAGATGGCGTCGGAAATATTCGATTTGCCGCATCCGTTGGGGCCGATAATCGCCGCCACGCCGTCCCCATGGAACTTGAGTTCGGTGCGGTCGCAGAACGATTTGAACCCGAGAATCTGAAGCCTCTTCAGTTTGAGCAACGTAAACTCCTTCGAAACAGTGGCCAGTGATCGGTGACTAGTTGCCAGTCGTTCGGCGTCGCAGCGGCGCGGCGACGGCCCGGATAGGCGTGTTTACTAACGGGATTCCTCTGCTCAATTCGATGCCTGCCTTGGTCCCGTTTAGACCATTTTTCCGCGACAGTTTCACCCCAGGCTGGATAGGGCGGGCACAAAGTTAAGCTACTGTAACGGTGAAAATGGGCCGGGGTCAAGCAATATAACACCATATATGGTGTGACCTTACAGAAGACCGCGTTGGGTTGCACACACATTGCAGCAGCCGGATGGTTTTTAAGTAGAGGTAGAAAAGGAGGTGGGAGTGTCGCGAGAGCAGGATAAGGCTAGCGCATTCCGATGCACCAGTGCAACGAAGATGTTCCCGGTCCGAAAATGGAGGAGGCGCGCAATTTGCGCGCCTCCAGCCAAGTCCAAAGCGCAGTTTCTGAGTATTCTTTACTTGGCCTGTGGGACGTAGCTGAGATCGGGCTGGTACTTCCAGACGGCCCACTCCGTAGTCTCCATCAGCGAGGGGAGTTTGGCCTGGAATGCCTTCCATTCGGCCGGACTCATGCCCTTTTCGGCGCCCATGGGTGAGTCGAAATCGGCCCAGCCCTTCAGTCCCAGGTAGGTGTGAATTTCATTGGTGGGGGTGCCGAAGCGGGCTATGGCGAATCCGTAATCAGTGGCACCGGACTTCTTGAGCGCCGGCACCACCTGCTCGCGGAACAGGGCTTTGACTTCATCCATCTTGCCAGGAAGGACGCGAGTTCTGCTGGTTCGCACCATGGCGGGGATTTCCTTCGAGTTAATCATCAGGTCGGGCTGCATCTCGTCGATCCAGGTCTCGAGGCTGTCGGTTTGGCCATTCAAACGGGAAAAGATGGTAGCCATGTCGGCGGCCGCAGATTTCAATTTCGGATTGTCTTCATCGATCTGCTTCCACTTGGCCGAATACCAGACGACGGCGAACTCCGAAGGCCCGGTTTGCGACTCCCAAACGGTAAAGGGTTGATCGGACTCTGCTTTTTTCACGGTTGCCACATAATCCTTCACCGCGGCCTTCCAGTTTTCCTGCTGATCCATCTTTAGCTTGACGAATAACACGGTGCGCAGATTTCCTTGCTGGCCCCAGGACGGCAGACAAAACGCGGTCAACACAACGGTAGCCAATAGACAACGGGACAACGAAAACTGTTTTCGCATGGTTGTTCTCCTTGGCCTCGCAAATGTCGATTACAAGTTTCGCAGTTGAATCCCCCCAAGTCTTTTGTCGAGGCGCCGCAAGTATACAGCGAGTGCAAGCTCTTTTTTCGAAAGAGGCTGCGCATGCATAATGAGCGAGAGAACCGCGAATTTCGCGGGTTGTCGCGATGGAAGAGGCCTTTGATCAGGGCAACATCAATCGCGCAACACCCGAGCGGGATCGGTGCGAGTGGCGCGCCATCCTGGAAAAAAACAAGCTGCGATGGTGGTGACAACCATCACGGCCAGGGCAGCGCCGAAGGCGCGCGGGTCGCTGGGGCTGACGTCGTAGAGAAGCCTTCCGAGCAACCGCGTCAGCGCAAGTCCTGCGGCAGAGCCAAGCAGGACTCCGGCCGCGGTTAACCGGAGGCCGCGCGAGATTACGAGACGAAGCAGATCGGCTGATCCCGCGCCCAGGGCGATGCGCAGCGCGAGTTCGCGCACGCTTTGCGCCACCGCGTACGACATTACGCCATACAGGCCCACTGCCGAGAGGAGAAGTGCCAAGCCGGCCAGGATCGAAACCAGGCTGACGGCGACAAGTTGCGGCGAGGTGGAGCGATCGACCTGTTCTTGAAGCGTGATCATTTCGTAAAGGGCGAGGTTCTCGTTCAAAGCGTGTACCTCGCGGAGGGCCGCCGCCGAAATGCTTTGCAAAGGTTGAGTTGTCCGAATATTTAAGAACGCCCCGCGCGAGTAATCCTGCAAGAGGGGCACATAGAAGAATGGTTTCGGATCCTCGCGCATGCTTTCGTACTTGGAGTTCGCCGCCACGCCGACGACTCGCGCCCACTTGCCTTTCACTTGCAGGCGCAGTCCGATGGGGTCCTGGTCTCCCCAGTAACGTTCTTTCATCGTCCGGTTCACGATCGCGACTAGAGGCGCATTCTCGTCGTCGGCACGAGCGAACTCGCGTCCCGCGAGCAGAGGAATACCCAAAGTTGCAAAGTACTCCGGACCGACCTGGTTGTAGTCGATCATCGGCTGTTCGCCGGGCGGAAGCTGGTAGCCGTCGACCGCAACCGTGGTCGAAGAGAAAGTGCCGTTGCCGAGCGGCGTCACGCGGGCGTAGGCGGCGGATTCCACTCCGGGCAGAGCCCTAACGCGATCGATTAATTCGTTCTGAAAAGTTCTGGCGCGCTGCGCGTCATATCCCGCGGCCACCAGCGAGACGCCCGTCTCCACCACTCTTTTTGTGGAGAAGCCCGGGCTGGTGGTTCGAATGTTTTGCAGGCTTTCGAGCAAGAGCACGGCTCCAGCCAACAAAATGAAACTCAGGCAAACCTGGACTGCGACTAATCCTGAGCGCATCCATGCTCGCCTGCGCGCGGAGGTTACATTCGAAGATTCCGATTTCAAGGCGCCGGCGAGATCGACGTTTCGCGATTGCAACGCAGGAACGAGCCCAAGAACCAACGTAGCCACCAGACAAATGCCGGCGGTCAGCAGCAGCACCTGCCAATCGATTTCGCCGGGAAGATACATTGTCCTTCCCGAACGAGCGGGGAACAGCAACACGAGGGCATGCCGGCACCAATACGCCACAAGGAGTCCGCCGGCTGCGCCGATGCTGGCCAGGAGCAGACCTTCGGTGAGAAGTTGCTTCAATAAACGGCGGCCGGTAGCGCCAATCGCCATTCGAACCGTCATTTCGTGGCGCCGCGCAAACGACCGCACCAGCAATAGATTACCGACGTTGGCGCAGGCGATGAGCAAAACGAACGCCACTACGGCGGTCATGATTTCGAGCGTGGGCAGCAGAGTGCCCGCATTGTTAAATGGCGTTTGCCACAACGCCCATAGCTTGAAATTGCGTCCGCGATTCGTGGCCGGATAGTTGGACTCCAGCCGCGTTGAAATTGCAGTGATTTCAGCCTGCGCCTGGGCGCGAGTGACGCCGGGTTTGAGTCGAATGTAACTTTCAATCCAGCGTGCGCTACGGTCCTCGAGCTTGTATCCACCGCTCTCAAACGTTTCTTCCATCGACGCGGGAACCCAGAAATTCATTGCCCAGCCTACGAAGGTTCCATAAAAGCCCGCCGGCGCCACGCCAATGATGGTGTGCGGGACATTGTTGAGGCGCTGCATCTTGCCGATGATTTGCGGGTCGCCTCGAAAGCGCTTCTGCCAAAGGTCATAGCTGATCACCACGACGGCATGGGCGTTGCTTCCGACATCTTCGCCAGGTTCGAAGGCGCGTCCGAGAATGGGGCGCACGCCGATTGCATCGAAATAATTTGCCGAGACAATGCTGCCGGTCGTGACTTCGGCGTGGTCTCCGATGTTGAGGGTGCTGCTGGTAATCTTGCTTACGAAAAATGCGTCGCAGAGGGTGCAGTTCCGCTGCAGATCCTGGAAGTCAGGCCAGGAAATTTCCGACGCGCCGCTCTCTCCGAGCGAAGTTCCGGCCAGAGCGACCAAACGCTCCTGATGAACGACTGCCGGGTAGGGACGGAATAAGATTCCTTCGACCCAGCTGAACACGGCCGCATTCGCCCCGATGCCCAAGGTGAGGCAGAGAATTGTGAGAACGGAAAATCCCGGATTGCGGCAGAGTTGACGGAAGCCATAGCGCAAATCCTGCACCGCATTTCCCAGAAAATTGTGGCCGCGCGCGTCCCGGCACTGCTGTTCGATCTGCGTGACTCCGCCCATGGCCCGCAACGCGGCGTAGCGCGCGTCCTCCCTCGACATGCCTTTTTCGAGATTGACCTGAATTTGTTGCTCAAGATGGTCGCGCAGTTCGTCGCTGAGTTCCTGATCCGCCTGTTTGCCGCGAAAGCGGTGCCGCCAGCGCAAAGGGAGCGTATAAAACCATTGTGCGATGCCCATGTTTACGCCTCCTTGAGCTTTACAATGCCCGAGATCGCGGTCGAGATCCGGGTCCAGTTTGCCGTCTCGTGTTGGAGTTGCTTGCGCCCGAGGCGCGTCAGGGAATAGAACTTGGCGCGACGATTGTTTCCACTCGACTTCCATTGAGCGGTAATCCAGCCCCGGCGTTCCAGTTTGTGCAGGGCAGGATAGAGGGAGCCGTCGCTGACACCCAGAACATCGCTGGAGATCTGTTTCAGGCGCTGGCTGATTGCCCAACCGTTCATCGGTTCCAGCGCGATGATTTTCAGGATCAGCATGTCCAGAGTTCCCTGGACCAGATCGGAAGGCTTGCTCACCCCGGGCCTCCTCTCGGTAACCGAGTTAGACTAGCCTTTCTCCTCTCGGTTAGCAAGGGGAGTTTCTAAAAGGATTTAATCCGGAATGCCCGACTTGGCGGCTGTGCTATCCTTCCCAACGTGTCTGACGTTGATTCACTCCAAGATTCGGACTTGCCCCGACATGCTGCGTTTGTTCGGGTCACGCATTGGATCACCGCGATCTGCTTCTTTGCTTTGTTAATAAGCGGGACTGAGATCGTGATCTCTCACCCGCGTTTTTACTGGGGCGAAACCGGCAACGTGCGGACTCGGCCGCTGTTCCAAATACCGATCCCCTCCTCGCGATCGCTGGTCCCAACAGGCTATGGCTACGTGCTGCCCGATCAGAATGGTTGGAGCCGCTATCTTCACTTTCAGGCCGCATGGGTTGTGGTGGTGATCGGCCTCCTCTATGCCATCTGGAGTTTGTGGACCGGACACTTTCGGAGCAATTTGTTTCCCGCCCCGTCCGATAGGACATGGCAGTCGTTCCGCACAGTGCTCGCCAAACACATACGGCTTAAGCGACCGGATCAAGCCGAGGCATTTTCGTACAACGTGGTCCAGCGGATGACATACCTGGTGGTGATCTTCGTGCTTTTTCCTTTGGTTATCTGGACTGGACTCGCTTTATCGCCTGGCTTTAACTCGGTGTTTCCGGCGGGCGTTAACGTTTTGGGTGGACGGCAATCGGCGCGCACCCTTCATTTTTTCATCTCGGGATTTCTTTTGCTCTTTCTCATCGTGCATGTCGCAATGGTTGTTTTGGCCGGATTCAGAAATCGCATGCGGCCAATGATCACTGGCGCCGCCGCCGCGTCCCAGGAACGCCCATGAGCAAAATCTCACGCCGCAAGTTTTTCACCGCTGGTCTCGCCGCGACCGCAGGGGTTTCGGGAGTGGCTGTAGCCGCCACATTGGCGCAGCGCTATGGATTGGTGCCGCCCGACAGCGGAGGCATTTACGGTCCAGGCGAAACCCTGACGTATGCCGCGCAGCGACTCCTGACCAGGCATTCACTGGCGCGCGAGTTCCCCCGCAGCATGATCTCCGCGACTCCTCTGGCCAATGAAATGCCGCCCCTGAATGACGCCTTCAAACGCCTGCAGTCTGGCGGCTTTCGGGATTGGCGGCTCGCCGTCGACGGAATGGTCGCGCGACCCATGTCGCTTTCGCTCTCCGACTTGAAAAGTCTTCCCATGCGCAGCCAGATTACAGAGGTAGTATGCGAGGAAGGATGGTCTTACATCGCCGAGTGGATTGGGACGCCACTGCTCGATGTCCTGAATGCCGCCGGGGCCTTGCCGCAGGCGCGCTATGTGGTTTACTTCTCCATCGATCCCGACTGGTGGGAAAGCATCGACATGGCTGATGCCCGGCATCCGCAAACTCTCCTGACTTGGGCCATGAATGATGGAGATCTCCCCGTCGGTTTTGGCGGCCCGCTGCGGCTGCGGGTGCCTCGCCAACTGGGGTACAAAAGCGTGAAATTTATCACTCGCCTTACTGTCACCGACTCACTTAAACGCTTTGGGAAGGGGCTCGGCTCCGCGGCGCCCGAGGGCGGTTACGCTTGGTATGCGGGCATCTGACCCGCGATTACAAAAAAGCGCCCGGGAAGGGCGCTTTTTGTTTACCGCGCATTTCTAATTACTAAGTGCCAACTGCTAATTGCCTCGCCTAGGCTCCCAGCTTCTCAAAAAATCTGCAGATAGTTTCGATCCCGCGGTAGAAGTTCGGGATATGGAATTTTTCGTTGGGAGCGTGCAGGTTGTCATCGGGAAGGCCGAAGCCCATCATCACCGACGGAATCTTCAGCACGTCCTGGAAGCCGGTGACGATCGGGATGGAGCCACCAGAGCGGATGAAGACCGTATCTTTCTTGAAGGTGTCGTGCAGCGCCTCAGTCGCGGCCTCGATGAAACGGTTGTTCGTGTCGACGACGGCGGCGGGTCCCTTGCTGAGGACTGTGATTTTCGTTTCAATGCCTTTGGGCGTCAGTTTCTTTACGTAGGCCGCGTACTTTTTGAAGACGTCGTTAGCATCCTGATTGGGAACCAGCCGCATGGAGACTTTTGCCGTTGCCTTGGCGGGAATCACGGTCTTGGCGCCGGCGCCGATGAAGCCTCCGGGCATGCCATGCACTTCGAGCGTAGGCCGGGCCCACGTGCGATACAGGACCGAGTATCCGGGTTCGCCAGTAAGAACCTTCGAGCCGACTTCGCTTTTGCGGTACTTCTCTTCGTTGAAGGGCAGGCGCTTCCAGGCCTTGAGTTCCGCGGCGGTCGGGGCTTTCACGCTCTTGTAGAAGCCGGGAATCAAAATCTTACCCTTGGAGTCCTTCAGCTTGCTGATGATCTCGATCAAGCCGAAGAAGGGGTTCGGGGCCGCGCCTCCGTAAACGCCGGAGTGCAGGTCGATCATGGCGCCCTTGGCTTCGATCTCGGTGTAGACCAGGCCGCGCAAGCCAACGCACAGCGTGGGAAGATCGGGCGCGAACAGTTCCGTATCGCAGACCAGCGCGAAATCCGCCTTCAGCTTGGCTTTCTGTTTGACGATATATTCGTCGATGGATTCGCCGCCAACTTCTTCTTCCCCTTCGAAAATCACTTTGACGTTGATGGGAAGCTTGCCGTCGCCGGCGCGCATGAGGGATTCCAGGGCTTTAACTTCCATCCAGAGTTGGCCTTTGTCGTCGACGGCGCCGCGGGCGTACACATTGTTGTTGCGCTCGGTGGGCTCGAAGGGCGGAGTGTGCCATTCGTCCAGTGGATCGGGAGGCTGGACATCG
This sequence comes from uncultured Acidobacteriaceae bacterium, assembly GCA_963708335.1. Lineage (GTDB taxonomy): Bacteria > Acidobacteriota > Terriglobia > Terriglobales > Acidobacteriaceae > Sulfotelmatobacter. Next base: position 3,875,115 of record OY970205.1, read on the forward strand.
TAATGCGCGTAGCAGAGAACGGTCGGCTTTCCTGCGGCATGCAGCCAGTCCGCATAAATAAGGGGATGACCCTTGGTGGGAATGATCTCGACATTTTCCATGCCAATGCGGCGCAGTTCGTTGGCCACATAGTCGGCGGCTTTTTTTATATCGGGCTTGTGCTCTTCGAGGGTGCTGACGCTGGGAATGCGGAGAAGATCTTTCAGTTCGCTCAGAAAACGCTGCTGATTACTGCGGGCAAAATCGACTGCGGAGGAAGCCATAAGAGAATCCTTTCTGTGATCTGGGCAGACAATCTCGGCGGACAATGCTAGATAGCGGATCGAGAGTCCAGGAAACGAATCAGTATAGCGCGAACAGGGACGGAGCGTTCGCAACGGGGGCATCGATGTTACGGAGCAAAAGCAAAATCGTGGACCACGAAGGCCACGAAGGTTCACGAAGGAACCATCTATTGAAATCTTGCAGGGAAGAACGGGGCTAGGTCGTATTCCGGCTTGCGGCCTTCGATGACAGCGGCCATGACTTCGGCTGTGACAGGTGCAAGCAGAATTCCGTCCCGGAAGTGGCCGGTGGCTATGAAGTAGGCGGGCGTTGCAGTCTCGCCGAGAATGGGCAGGCCATCCGGAGTGCCGGGACGCAGGCCCGCCCAGCTTTCCAGGATCTTGCCATTGCGCAGTTCGGGGACAAGTTCAAGCGCGGCGCGATGAAAGCGCTGGATGGTGGCTAGGTCCGTGCGTTTGTCGAATCCGGCTTCTTCGACTGAGGCGCCGACCAGCAGTCGACCGTCGCTGCGCGGGATGAGATAAGCCTGGGGTGACCGGATGACGTGCTTCAGTAGAGTACGCGAAGGCATCAGCAGGCAGAGCATTTGTCCTTTGACCGGGCGCGTCGGAAAAGCGTGAGGAGCGATCTGGCCCGACCAAGCACCGGCACAATTTACAACTTTGGCCGCGTGGAAAGCGGTCTTTGTAGTTTTCACGCCGGCGGCGCGGCCTTCAACCATGCTGAGCGCGGTGACCTCGTCGCCGGACGAGAAGTCTACGCCGCGACGTTTCGCGGCCTTCCATGCCGCTGCAGAAAGCGCGCGCGGATCGACGCTGCGTTCTTTCAGGTAGAAGGCCGGACGTTTGGGATCGGCGAGCGCGGGCTCCAGTTCGTTCAGAGGACGAGGAAGCAAAGTCTCGAGCGAGAATCCTGGGCGCTCGTGGACATGCTCGGGAGGAGGAAACACGATGGTACCGTGATCGCGCAGATCGACGTTCATTCCCGATTCGAGTTCGATTTCCTGGACAAAATCGGGATACATGCGGGCGCTGGCGGTGGCGAGAGGCTGAAGAGCGGCGGAAGTTTCGAGACTGCACTCCACCAGCATGCCGCCGGCGGCGTGGGAGGCCTCGCGGCCGGGTTCTCCGCGCTCGACGATCAGAACGCTGGCGCCGCGCCTGCGCAGAACCAAAGATAGGGAAAGACCGATGATCCCGCCGCCGATGATAACTACGTCCCAAACCTTCACCTCGGCATTGTAAAAGACCGGGATATGGGATGACAGGCGCTGCGCGGCTGCATAAAATGGCTGGCATGAAGAAGATTGTTGTGACTGGGGCGATGGTGGTGCTGGCGGCGCTTGCGTTGTCGGGCGCGGCTCTCGGGCAAACTGATGTCGACAATGAGCCGACGTGTTTTGCGCATTTCCTCGTAATTAAAGACGACAATGGTAAGCCGGTGCGCAATGCGGCGGTCATCCTGCATTCCGTCAATGCCAAGGGCAAGCAGGAGCGCGGGGACATGGAGTTGAAGACCGATCCGGAAGGGAAGACCGGTTTTGACGGAATTCCCTATGGCATGCTGCGCGTGCAGGTGCTGGCCAACGGCTTTCAAACCTATGGCGAAGATTACGACATCGAGAAGCCCAACACGGATATCACGATCAAGCTGAAGCGGCCGCAAGGGCAGTACTCGATATATGACGATCGCGCCAAGGAGCCAAACGCGCCCAAGCCGAACCCACCGGCGGATCCGAACAAGAAGCCGAATTAGAGAGTCATAGCGCCGCGCGGCTTAAGTCTTGCCGCGCCGAAAATATTTCTAATGATCGAGGACGCAATGGACTATTTGCTGAAAACCGAACCGTCAACCTATTCCTTTGCGGACTTGCAGAGGGAAGAAACAACCATCTGGGATGGAGTTTCGAATCCGGTCGCGCTCAAGAATATGCGCGGGATGAAGGCGGGAGACCGGCTGGTGATTTATCACACCGGAGATGAAAAGAGCGCGGTGGGGACGGCGACTGTGATCTCGGTGGACGTGGCGGATGCGAAGAATCCGCAAGTGAAGATCAAGGCTGGCAAGGCCAATTCCAAGCTGGTATCGCTGGCCGAGACCAAAGCCAACAAGCTGTTTGCAGATTCGCCGCTGGTGCGGCAGGGACGGCTCAGCGTGGTGCCGCTGACTCAGGCGCAGTTTAAATTTCTTACCGGGCAGTAGAGTCAAAAACCCCACCCTGTCTCGTCAAACTGCGACGAGACCAGGGTGGGGCACCCAGTTCCAACCCACTTCCTAGCCTTAAATCCGCCTGAGGCTTACGACGCTTTCGCGTCGCGGCGGATCAGCGTCGAGTCCAGCAGGTAGCCGAGTCCCAGGGCGAACGGGATCGCGCCGAAGGCGCCGGCCACCAAGGCATCCGGTTCAACTCTCGCGATGATGGTGAAGGTCAGCATGTAGCCCACGGCGCCGGCGATTAGCAAAATCCCGGCGCGGCGGGAGTGGGCCGCCTCGGTGAGATCGGGCTCCATGGGGACGCTCACGCCCCGCTGCATGGCCGCCAGCCGCTCTTCGGTGCGCAGTTTGCGCACGCGATAAAAGGTGTACATTCCCAGAATTGCTGTGGGCATTCCGAAAATCATGATGACCGCTGCCAGGCCAACGACTCCGTCCATGGTAGTTCTCCTTCCGGTTGAGCTGCTTTCTTTGCAGAGCCTCAATCGCGCTCGATAGAAGATACGCAGGATAAGACAGGAAAGTTCCGTCCGGCAGCCAACTCAAAGGTAGAGCAGGCGCTTCCAAGCAAAGGGATTCGTCTGCTTGGGATTCCCGGTCATCTTTGGAGAGTCAATGAGATTTGGACGTTCGTACGCTTTGTGTACGCTGGCCGCCGCAGGTAGCTTCGCGTTGCTGTTTACCTCTCCCGCGCTCCAGGCGCAGGAAACCAAGGAAAAGGTGACGGTCGACGACGTGGACCGGAACTTTATGGTCCGGTTGCCGAAAGGCTACGATCCCCAGCAGCACTATCCGGTGGTCATCCTCTTGCATGGCATGAATCAGGATCCGGAGGACATCGAGCGGCTGACGCGCTTCAACGAATTGGCGGATAAGGACGGCATTATCGCCGTCTATCCTTACGCTCTGCACGGGCGCTGGAATGTGGGAGTCCGCCCGGAAGAGCGGCGGTCGATGGGCATGGGGCCGGGAAGAGGCCGGCGCGGCGGCGGGTACCCCGGTGGGGGTTATCCCGGCGGCGGTTATCCGGGCGGAGGAGGCGGCGGTTATCCCGGAGGCGGTGGTGGCTATCCTCGGGGTGGCGGACAACAGCGGCCGCAGGGTGGCCAGCCGAGCGAGGAACATAGGGCCGCTCCCGCGGATGACATCGCTTTCTTCAACCAGATGCTGGACCAACTGCCCATGAAGTTTTCAGTGGACACGTCGCGAATTTATGCCGCCGGTCTGTCGGAAGGCGGCTTCATGAGCCTGCGCCTGGGATGCGCCCTGGGCGACCGAATTGCCGCGGTCGCTGCCGTGGGGGCGGCGATGCCAAAGACTATGATCTGCCTGCCTCCGCGTTCCGTGCCGATGCTGATGATGAATGGGACTTCCGACCCGGTGGTTCCATACGGAGGCGGCACCGAGCATAATCTGAGTCTTTCGGTCGTCTCGGTGGAAGATAGCGCGAAGGCATGGGCGAAGATCGATCGCTGTGAAGAAAAGCCGGAGAAGAGTAAGTTGCCCTCGCACGAAAAGGGCGGCATGGAAACGCGAGTCGACACTTACAACGGGTGCCACGACAACGCGCAGGTTGTGCTCTACAGCGTGAAAGGTGCGGGGAATACATGGCCGGGCGGAGAGCAATATGAAGTCGAGAAGACGGTGGGGAAGACCAGCCCCGATCCGAACGCTAACGAAGTGATTTGGAATTTTTTTGTGAAGCAGAAGTTGCCGGGAGAGAGTGGAGAGAAGAAGAACAGTTCGGTCCAGTGAACCAGCACTCCAAAAGATGGCGGGGGCTAGACGTTGCAAGCAACGTCTCTACAGCAATTTAAGACGAGATCCCGAAGAGGTCACGCGATGGACTTTCGCAATTCGCGCCGCAGAATCTTGCCCGACGCAGTTTTGGGAACGGCGTCCACGAAGTGCACTTCGCGCGGTTGCTTGTAATGGGTAAGCCGGTCGGCGACAAAGGCGCAAAGCTCTTCTCCTAGCTTAGGGCTCTCGACAAATCCGTCGCGCAAAGCGACAAAGGCGACCGGAATCTCCCCGGCCGCGGCGTCGGAGCGGCCGACCACTCCGCACTCTTTCACTGCGGCGTGCTCCAGCAACACGGCTTCAACCTCGGCGGGCGCCACGGGGAATCCTTTGTACTTGATCATTTCTTTGCGGCGGTCCACCACACGGTAAAAACCTTCCTGGTCGCGCGTGACAATATCGCCTGACCAGTACCAGCCATCGCGCAGAACCGCCGACGTGGCTTCCGATTCCTTCCAGTAGCCCAGCATGAATTGCGGGCCGCGCATCACCAGTTCTCCAGGCAAGCCCGAGGGGGCTTCGGTCAAATCGTCAGGCGTGTCGCCAGGATCGATGTCGTACTGCGAGAGTACGCGGCAATCGGTGGCGGCAACGGGATGGCCAATGGAGTCTGGGTGGTACAACGCCGACTCAAGAAATCCGACATGCGTGACTGGAGACGCCTCCGTCATGCCGTATCCCTGGCAGATTGGAATGTTGGTCAGAGCGGTGAAGCGGCGTGCCAGATCGGGGGCGAGAGGCGCGGCTCCAGACTTGATCCACAGGACATGATGGTCGCGAGGGAACTGCCCCGCCTCGGCTGCCTGGCAGAGGGCATTGATCGCAGGCGGTACCAGCGGTGCTGTGGTGATGGCCTCATCGACGAGAAGCTTCAACAGCATTTGGACGTTGAAGCGCGGCACCAGGACAATCTTCGCCCCCAGGATCAGCGCGGGATTCAGAATCACGTTCAAGCCGTAGATGTGGTAAAGCGGAAGGCAACAAAGAATGTTGTCGCGCGAATTGAGAGCCGATCCATTGGGTCCGATTAACTGGTAAACGTTTGCGATAAGGTTGTAATGCGAGAGCATGACTCCCTTGGGCAGGCCGGTGGTCCCGCTGGAGTAGGGAAGCGCGGCTAGAGTCTGTTCGGAAGATTGACCGGGCTTGGGATAAGACCCGCTTCCTGCATGAAACAAGCTGGAGAAAGGCTCGGCGCCCGAGGCTGGCTGGCGCGTAGTGTAAACACGCCGGAGATTGGGCAGGCCCGCGAGGTTGATGCTGCAAATGTTTCCGCCATCGGTGATCAACAGTACAGCGCCGGAATTTTCCAGTTGGTAGCGGACTTCGCGCTCGCGATAGGTGGGATTGAGCAGAGTGGGGATCGCTCCCGCTAGAGTAGCGGCGTGGTAGGCAACGCAGAACTCCCATGAGTTCGGCAGGAAGATGGCGATTACGTCGCCGGGCTTGATGCCAACTGCGAGCAGGCCGCGGGCCACGCTCTCGACAGCGTCCCCGTATTCGGCGAAGGTGAAACGGCGGCCGCAAGAAGTGTCGACCAGCGCCGTTTTGGGCGCATTGCGGCGACAGGAGTCGAGCACGACGTCGTGCAGAAAAAGATTGTGCGGATCCGCGTAGAGCTGGGTGCGCAGCATGCCGGGAGAATTGTAACGGAAGGAGCGGTTGGTGCGAACTGTTCTCTAGCGGAGAGAGTCAGCTGGCCAGCTTGCGCAGAAACTCCTGTTCATCCATCCGGTACTTGAAGGCCTTGCGGCCGTCGATAAAAACCACCGGAACTTCGTCGTTGAACTGCCGGCGAAGTTCAGAGTCGGAGTCGACATCGACTTCCTGCCAGGTGAATCCTCCGCGACGCGAAAGCTTCGACAAGCTTTCTTTCACCACTTCACACAGGTGGCAGCCTTTGCGGGAATAAACGACAACGGTGCGGGCCTCTGGCATGCGGGGGAGATTCTAGCGCGGAGAAATGGCGTTTTTCCAGCAACAAAAAGAATCGCATGGGCGGACCGCATTGTTTGGGAGGTCCAATGGTTGGACCTTAACACCGATCAAATCCTAAGAAATGACAGTGATGCTGATCATAGCGCGCTGCAACCGCTCGTGCTATCAAGGCTACAACGCGCAACTTCCGGGGATCGACGATAAGTCAGGCATAGGGGTGCGGTGACAAAGCGACGAGCGAAATCGATTCTGTGTATCGGGAATGATCCCGTGCCTTTGAATCTCCGATGTTCGCTATTAAGGCAACAGGGCTGGACCGTGCTCAGCTCCGGCAGTGGCTATCAGGGAATCCACCAGTTTATTCAAGAAGTGACGGATGCTGTGGTGATCGATCTGAACTATGACGGGTCGGAAGCCGCACTCATCACCGGGGAACTGAAGCGTTTGCGACCCGAGGTGCCCGTGATCATTGTGTTAACCGATGGAAAAGAACTCGCGCCGGGAGCGACAGAGCAGGCGAGCGTTGTCGTTTTGAAGTCGCAAGAGGCACTCCAACTAGCCGAGGGTCTGAAAGCCATCTTCCGGAGCGCAGGCAAGTCGAATCCGCGACCATAGCTCCATCCACAGAAGCAGGCTTGCCACCGCAGCGACCAGGGCGAGGCGGTAGAATCCCTGCATGCAAGATCGGCAGGCAAGACCTCTACGTGGAAAGACTGCGCTCGTTACCGGGGCCGCCCGGCGTCTGGGGCGGGCTTCGGCTCTGGCTTTAGCGCAAGCCGGCGCGGATGTTGCTATCACCTTCCGGAACTCCGTCCGAGAAGCGCAGCAAACCGTGGTTGACTTGTCGGGACTCGGAGTGCGGGCGTTCGCCCTACGCTGCGACGTGACCAACGAAGCCAGTGTGCGGACGATGATGAAAGAGGTTGGCCGGGAGCTGGGCCGCATCGATATTCTGGTGAACAATGCCGCCAACTACGAGACTGCAGAATTCGAGAAGCTGACGGTGCGACAGTGGGATGCCATTTTCGCCTCCAATACGCGCGGTCCTTTTCTGGTATCCCGCGAGGCGTTGAAGTGGATGCGTAGAAAACGCGATAGGGGCCAGAAAATTGACGGGAAGATCATCAACATGGGATCGCTCGGCGGGCTGCGTCCGTGGGCGACGCACGCGCATTATTGCTCGTCGAAAGCAGCCCTGCACATGTTGACCAAAGTTATGGCCAAAGCGCTGGCGCCGGAGATCGCGGTGAATGCGGTCGCTCCGGGGATGATCGATTTGGGAGAGAAGTCGGCGGCAGCGTTCATGCGGCGGATGGCCAAGCAGACGCCAATGGCACGAAACGGGCGCGAGGACGAGATTGCCGCGGCGGTACTGTTCTTCGCGACTGCGCCGCAATTCATCACCGGACAGATTCTGGCGGTCGACGGTGGCCTTGGACTTTAGCGCAGATCAGGCTTCGGCCGAGGTCGGATCGATTACCTGCCTGACTTCGGAAATGCGGTTGGCAGGGAATCCGCCTTGCTTGGCATGTTCCCGCACCATCTCCTCATTGGGCGCGATGTAGACACAATAGATTTTGTCCTGGGTCACGTAGCTGTGCAGCCACTGGATCTTCGGGCCCAGATTATTCAGCACGCTGCAGGATTTTTGGGAGATGGCGATAACCTGGTCCGGGGTGACATCCCCAATGTTTGGAATGTCGCGCTCGATGACGTATTTGGGCATGTGCTTCTCTCCATGAAGAAAGCGGCCATTCCGCCGCGCATTTTTCCGCAGGGCATTTTAGGGCATACGCCCGGAAATAGCCATTGCCACACACTCGCGGTATATTGAGGCGAATGAAGAAATCGAAACGCGGAACTCCTCCGGCGGCATCCTCGAAAAAGCGCAGCTCTTCTCTTTCGCCCTATGGTTCGGGGGCTGCGGCGAGCCCGCGGCTTGCTGTCGCCATCATGGCGGCGGGCAGGGGCACCCGGCTGAAATCGCAACTTCCTAAAGTGTTACATGAAGTAGGCGGCAAGCCGCTGCTGGAGCATGTGATTGAGGCGGCAAAGCGCATCGTTCCCGCGCACGATGTGTATGCCATCATCGGCCACGAAGCCGAGCGGGTGCGCGCGGCCATGCAGCACACCGGGGTCAACTTTGTGCTGCAGCCGGAGCAGCGTGGCACCGGCCATGCCCTCATGATGGCTCGCGAAGCTCTGGCTGGATACGACCACGTGCTCGTGCTCTCGGGAGATGCTCCCCTGATCACGCCCGAAACCATTGGCCGGCTGCGCAATTTTCATCTCGAAGAACGGGCGGCCATGACGCTGCTGAGCGCTGAACTGGAGAATCCGACGGGCTATGGCCGGGTCCTGCGGAAGTCCGCGCGCAGCGCGGAGGTGCATGCGATTGTCGAAGAAAAGACCGCGAGTCCGGCGCAGAAGAAGATTCGCGAGATCAATTCCGGATTCTATGTGTTTGCGCTGAAGGACCTCTACGCGAACATCGGAAAACTCTCGACGGCCAACACGCATGGCGAATATTACCTGACGGATATGGCGGAAGTTCTGCGCAAAGCCCGGCACCGGGTAGTCGCTTTTAAGACCGCCGCCGCGAGCGAGGTGCTGGGCGGGAACACGCGCGCGGAGTTGGCGGACATCGACGAAAAGATGCGGCTCGCCAAGTGCCGTCAATTGATGGAGGATGGCGTCACGATTTTCTATCCTGCAACGTGCGTGATCGATACCGGCGTGGAAATTGCCGCCGATACCATAATCGAGCCTTACGTGCAGTTGCTGGGAAAGACGCGCATCGGGACCGGTTGCCGTGTGCGTTCGTACTGCGTAATTCGCGACGTGGAGATTGAGGATGGAGTGATGGTTCTTCCCGGTTGTGTCATGGACCAGTCGCGGATTGGCGCGGGAGCGGTGGTGGGGCCCTACTCGCGTCTCCGGCCCGGAAGCGATATTGGCGAAGGCGCGCATGTGGGAAACTTTGTCGAAACCAAAAAAGTCAAACTCGGCAAAGGATCGAAAGCCAATCACTTGACCTATTTGGGAGATGCCGAGGTCGGCGCGGGCGTCAACATTGGCGCCGGAACGATTACCTGCAATTACGACGGAGTTCATAAGCACAAAACCGTGATTGAGGATGGCGTGTTTGTCGGCAGCGACAGCACGCTGGTTGCGCCGATTCGCGTGGGTAAGGGGGCGTACGTCGGGGCGGCGTCGTGTCTTACGGAAGACGTGCCGGCAGATTCACTGGCCATTGGCCGCGCCCGCCAGATCGTCAAAGAAGGATGGGCAGGACAGAAGCGCAACGCCCAGAAAAAATAATAAGCTAGCAGGGTGCCCCACCCTTCTCGCGTTTTGTGCGAGAGGGTGGGGATATTGATTTTTGAGTTAGTGGGTAACCGCGGCGAACAGTTCCGAATGCATTAATGACTGGAACTGTTGATCGTTGGCCTTGAAGTGCAACTGCACGTTGGGTCCGTCGGAGTCGACTGTGGTGTTGTCGACCGCAATTTTTTCCGCGGGCGTAGCGCTCAGCTTCTTGTAGAGCATGTAACCCTTAAGCAGCGACGAAACGGTAGACGAGGTCGTCGTGTCAGAGGTGACGACAGTCATATCGAAGTTCACGCCGCTGGTGAAGCTCAGCGTATAGCGCGAACCTAACAGACGTTTCTTGACCGTGTCGTAGTCTGCGATCTGCGAGGCGTCTCCCATGGCGGAGTGCATGGCGTTCTGCGTTCCTTGCTGGTCGAGAATGCTCCAGACCGGCGCCGAGTCCACGCTCGACATCATGTCGGCCATATCGCCGTTTGTATCCAAGCCCAGAACCTGGCCGTTGCTGGTATCGAGGGCCACACGGATGGAAGTTCCGTCACCGAACAGCAGCGTGCTGTCATCCAGAAAGCTCATGACGAAGCCGCCGTCCATCGGATAAATGTCGGCGGTTCCGTACTTCTTGGGCACGAATTTCTGCAGCTTCATCTTCTTGAGAACGGCCTTGCGGTCGAACGGCCCAGCGGCTACTCCCACTGTCTTGACGCCCTGCTTGCCGGCGTGGAACGAGGCGAAGGTGAGCGTATCGACGTCTTTCTCCGGATCGAGGCCGATGGACTTCAGCGCCGCCTCGAACTGCTTGATGTTGTCGGGCAGCAGTTGCTGTTTCAGCGCCATCGCCGTGGGCGAGTCCTTCAAGGCGCGATAGTCCACCGAGATGATTTGCAGCACGTCGGCGGGAATGGAGGAGCGGGCCGACGAGTTCAGCGGCATGGCATAAGCCATGCTCGCCAGCAGCAGGGAAGCCAGGCAGATCTTAAAAATTTTCATAACGCCTCGAATACAGAATGGAAGGGTAACCCCACTTGAAATTGGATGCACGATCAGACCTTATCGTTATTAGATCGCTTTATTGTATTTTACTTGCACCCCGCCGTGCGGACCAAAAGTACATGCCCTGTAATCATCATAGTGACGGAACTTTACGTCTCTCTCAATGGCGGCAAGACGTTGCGAGCAACGTCTTTACGAAAGGATTGCGGTTCGCCGCCGTACTTCCGCTACGAAGGCCTGATCCTTCAAGGATGCCAGGTTGATTTCTACATTGGCCAGGGCGCCGGTCAGGGCCGCGCCCGCCAGGGCCATTGCCGTAGTCAAATCAGATTTCATGTTGGGATTGGTAATCGGCTCGAGCGACCTGGTGATGCGCGCGACTTCGTGCGCCTTTTCGGCGACACCCAGCGGAACGGCTGTTGCCACTTTTAAAGCGGCTTCGATGGCGACCTCGGCCGACTTCTCATCCGCTGCGGTTCTCGCGTGCTTGTAAGCCGCCATGACGGAGTTATAGGACTCGGCGTCGGCGTCCACTGCGGCTTTCAGCTCTTCCCGCAACGGAGCAAGACTCGCGATGGCCGCGCTGAGCTGCGCTTCATATTGCAGGTAAGCTTTCTTGCCGCGGGACATGGAAGCGACCATATTCGCGAGCCCTGCGGCCATGGCCGCCGCGGCCGCCGAAGCGCTGCCGCCTCCGGGCGTGGCGGTCGGCGCCGCCAGTTGTTCGACGAACGGTTCCACCCCCGCGCGCAGCCCGCCCACCGCCATCTTTCCGCCCATGACGGCCATGAGCCGATTTTCCAAAATCAAGGACGAATCAAAATTCTCAACTTGCAGAAACCACTCCGCGGCTTCTTCTAAAGCTTTCTTGGGAATCAGACCGACGATCTCGCTTGACAGTGGCGCCACACCGTAGCGGGCGGCTTCGCGCTTCACCATCTCAAATACGCGGTGGATCGGCGTCTGTTCGAAGTCGGTAAGGTTCATCGAAACCTGCGCCAGGCCGCGCACCAGGAAGCCCGCACCTTTCACAAAGCGCATGCCGCCGCTCGAGAAGCGCACCGCCTTGGCAATTTTCTTGGCGATATCGACGTTCGGCGTATTGAGGAAGATGTTGTAGGCAATCAGAAACTTGCGTGCGCCGACAATCGTCGCACCTGCTGTCGGATGCACGCAGGCGTCGCCAATGTCCGGACGGCGCGCGGGATTGGTGGCAATCTCCGCGCGAATGCCTTCGAACTGCCCGCGACGAATATTCTCCAGCCCCTGGCGTTCCGGAATGCGGGCCGCCGATTCGTAGAGATAAACCGGAATGCGATACCGCTTCCAGATTTCTTCCCCGACGTGGCAGGCCATGGCCACGCAGTCTTCGATGGTCACGCCATCGATGGGGATGAACGGAACTACGTCGGTCGCTCCCATGCGAGGATGCGCGCCCGTATGAACATTGAGGTCGATGAGTTCGGCGGCCTTGCCCACGCCGCGGATTGCGGCTTCCTGAATGGCTTCGCGCTCGCCGGCCAGGGTGATCACGCAGCGGTTGTGATCGGAATCCATTTCGCGATCGAGCAGATAGACGCCGGGCATCTTCATGGCGTCGACGATGGCGTCAACTTTGGATTTCTCGCGGCCTTCAGAAAAATTTGGAACGCATTCGACGAGCGTAGACATAAGTAGGAAGAATAGCTGGGTGCACTATGTGGCGCAAGGATGGTAGGGCTACGAGGCCTCAATCTTTACCACAGAGGGCGGGGAGAACACAGAGGAAATTCTCATGGCTTTTTGCTGCTGAAGAACCTTCCGAATCCCAGCCGCACCTGCACCGTGTTGATCCCCGGATTCGGCGTGGCTAGACCGGCATTCGAGATATGGAGGTAGCGCAGTTCCAAGCTGACGTTGTATTTCGCGCCGAGGATGTGCGTGCCGAAGGCGGCTTGGGGGGTGAAGTTCACCGTGTTGGTGCCGGTGGGAACGTTATGGTTGGTGAAGAGCGCGCCGCCGCAGAGTTCGAGGTAAGGGGAAAAGCGGCCATGACGCTCGAAGTTCCACTTGAGACCGAGAGGATCGAAACTTACGCCGTAGGCGGTGTTGGCGGGTTGGAAGACCAGAAACACGGGAACTCCGTCGACCGCATATTCGAACCGTCCGCGAAGAAGGCCGGGCAAGTGCGGTCCAGTCAGAATCCATCCATAGCGCAGGCCTGCGTTGAAGACGCCCGTGCTGGCTCGCCCGCCGCTGACGGAGTGGCCACCTGCGGCCCAGACCTGAAGTTCGTGGCCGCCTTCATCGGGACCGATCTGGGCGAGGCACTGGGCAGAGACGAGTAGAAGAACTGGGATTAGCAACAGAGAGAAGCGCATGTTCGATTGAGTGCTGAGACCGTGAGCCGGAGAACTCAAGATACAGGAAGGGAAGAGGGACCGCCAACCTACGGGGTCGACCAAACCCTTGTCGAGCTTCGCTCGACGGACAGCCGGGGGCGGCTGTCCCCACATGATCTAATTGCGATCCAGGCTTGGGCGCTGGGCCATCAACTGCATCAGGTCTTTGGCGAGCCGCGAGGTATTGTGGCGGGCGACTCCAGCTTCTTCGAGATAGTCGCCGAGAACGGGAATCACGCCCAGCGCTTCGATTGCTTCAAAATCATTTTCAATCTGGCAGGCTCCCTCGCTGGCGTACTTGGCTTGCAGTGCCGGGGAAGCGCAGGTTCGGTTGATGAGAGCGAAGTCGAAAATCTGTTTTTGGGCGTGCTTGTTGAGGGCGCGGATGTGGTCTGCGGCCGTCAACCCCAGGCTCTCGTTCGCCTGCGTCATCAGGTTGCAAATGTAGACCTTCGTGGCGGGCGATTGCACAATCGCTTTGGCGATGCCGCGCACCAGCAGGTTCGGGATGAGGCTAGTGAACAATGACCCGGGCCCAATCGTGATTAGATCGGCGTTGGCGATGGCCTCCAACGTTTGCGGCATCGGTCCCACATCCGGGGGAACCAGAAACAATTCGCAAATGCGTCCCTTGCTGGCGGTGATATTGGTTTCGCCACGAACCCGCGTGCCGTCTTCCATCAGCGCTTCGAGCTCAATGTTCGACGTGGTTGCCGGATAGATGTGGCCGCGAGTTAGAAGAATTTCGGAGGAGAGACGCACCGCTTCAGAAAAGTCGGAAGTCAGCGAAGTCAGCGCCGCCAGAAACAGGTTGCCGAAACTGTGGCCTTCGAGTCCCGAGCCTTTTTCGAAACGGTGCCGAAAGAGTTTCGATAGCAGGGCCTCATCCTCGCTGAGGGCGACGATGCAGTTGCGGATGTCGCCCGGGGGGAGCATGTTCAGTTCCTTGCGCAGGCGGCCGCTGGAACCTCCGTCGTCGCTGACCGTGACCACGGCGCTCAGATCGCGGATCATGGGCAACTCAGATTGTGTCGGAAACTCCGACGGCCAGAGTACGAAACGCTTCAACCCCTTCAGCAGCGTGGACAGGCCGGTGCCGCCGCCAATCGCGACGACTCGCAGACCGTTTTCGCGGAAGCTCATCTCTGTTAACCGAAGCTCGGCAGCTTTCGTTTCCATCGAATATGTTCCGCAGGCTAAACGGGCTCTTCTTCGCCGAGGCCGCTGTCTGGGGAGCCCACTTCGGCGCCGGGGTCGGGATAGAGCAGTTCCGTGAAGCGCGGATCCTCCGCCAGATTCTGGAAGTCGGAATCGTTGCGCGCTTGAAATCGCAATTGCGCGTTCAGGCGAAGGGCGTCGTTCAAATGCTTCAGGGAATCCTCAACGTGGCCGGTAAGGCAGTCAAGCGCCGCCAGTCCGTACACCACGAAGTCGGCCTTGGCATTCTGCTTGAGCAGTTTTTCCAGATGCTCGCGGGCGGTTACGTAGTCGCCAACGTTCATCAGCGAAACCGCGTAGTCAAAGTGTTCTTCGGGAGTCTTGAACTGCGTGGCCGCGGTCCGTTCCAGGTGCTGGTTGCAGATGTTGAGATGAACATTGGCCCGGTCGGCAAGCTCTTTGCTGGGACCGCTTACCACTTTCTGAAACTGCGGTTTGGCCTTGTCATACTTGTGTTCTTGCATGGCGCGCAGTCCCGATTCATAACTTTGCAGCGCCTGCGTGTAATGCGGATCTTCCGCCACGGTCTTTTTCGCGGTTGGTTTCTGAGCCATGTGCAAAACTCTTCCTGTGCTCTTGGTAATGGGGAACTCCTTGAAATCCTGCGTACTGGCCGAGCAGTAAAGTATCGCCCAAAGTGTGGGTTGAGGTCCAGTTGGGTTGAGTACCAAGTACCTGGTACCGAGTACCGAGAAGGAGCAAACGAAGTTCTTCTTGGTACTCGGTACTTGGTCCTGGGTACTCGAAACTTAATTCATTGTCGAGGCCTGCAGCAGATCAATCTGTTTCCATTCTCCTTTAATGATTCCGGCGCGGATCTGGGCGGCGGTCTTGCCTTTTTTGTGTTCCTGGTAAGAGTAGTAAAGCTCTTTCAGGCAGGTTGCGCACTGCGCCCCGTGGGTATTCTCGAAGCAACTGTGCAGGCTGTTGTGGCCCATGCGGTCGCAATAGCAGTAGCAGGGCTGCTGGTGGATCACGTTGGGAATCTTCGCCGCCAGTTCGTAGGCATGCGTCTGGTATACATTCTGCGCATCCGCGCCCCAAAGGTCGGACTTAGTCAGCAGTGGAGGCAGCTTTGTCCCTTTGGGTGGCGGCCCCGCATTGTAGGCCGGGATGCCGCCTTCATCGGGCAGCGCGCCCCATTCCGCCGACATCGTCAGAGTCGTCACCAGGAATAGAAACGCCACGGTCAAGCTGCGATACACAATCTTGTTCTGAAATACACGCCGCATCATAAGGTTCCCTCGCGTGCGGTTATTGTAACCTGCCGCCGTTGAAGGCCGGAAGTGTGGGGAAATGTTGGTCAGAACGAAAGTCGGATGCAACCCGCTATCATCCAGACAGGTTCTGTATACAATGGGAAACACATGCCAGAGATTTCTCCAGAGCCCAATCCAAGCAGCCAAGTAGCGGCACCCACCCCATGCATTGGCGCAGTGGCCGTCCCTGAATTAGCCCCCGCGGTCCCTCTTCGCTTTGGTGCTGGCATCGGCGTCTGGATGCGCGACCTGATTATCTCCCTGGCTATCTCCGCCTTCATCATCATTTTTCTTTACCAGCCGGTGAAAGTGGAAGGTACCAGCATGATGCCCTCGCTCGAAGATCAGGAGCGCATCTTCGTGAATAAATTTGTATATCGGCTGGAACCGATTGAGCGTGGGGACATTGTGGTATTTCGCTATCCGCGCGATCCTTCCAAGAGTTACATCAAGCGCGTGATCGGAATGGCTGGCGACCGCATCCGCATCGACGGTGGCCAGGTATACGTGAACGACCAGGCGCTCGACGAGGACTACGTCCCTCCCGCCTATACCGACTCCCGTTCCTACCCGGAAACGACTGTGCCGCCAGAGTCCTTCTTCGTGCTCGGCGACCACCGTTCCATGTCGAACGACAGCCGCGACTTCGGCCCTGTGAATCAAAGCTTTATCTACGGCAAAGCCGTGTTCGGTTATTGGCCCATGGATAAAGTGGGACGGGTGCGGTGAGCTCGTCTTAACAATCATCACCACGAAGGACACCAAGTCACACGAAGGAAAGCTCGTAAATTAAAACCTTCGTGAACCTTCGTGTCCTTCGTGGTGAAAGGTTTTTCTGCAAATCCCGCGCAGCAAAATATTTCTTGCTCGATTCCGCGTTCCGCTCTTGGCCGCTGCGCAATTCGTGATAAGATTCTGAAAATCCACTCCCCGGAGCGAGAATGCAAGCTATCCTTGCGCTGGAAGACGGGCGAGTCTTCCGAGGCAAAGGCTACGGCGCCAAAGGCGAATGCTACGGCGAAGTCGTTTTTAATACTTCCATCACTGGCTACCAGGAAATTTTCACCGATCCTTCCTACTCCGGACAGATCGTTGTCCTGACCAATCCTGAAATCGGCAACTACGGCACCAACCAGGACGACAACGAAGCTACGCGTCCGTGGATTGAAGGCCTGATCGTGCGCGAGTTCTCGCGCGTGAGTTCGAACTGGCGCTCGTCGCAGGTGGCTGAGGAATATTTGGAGCAGTTCAAGGTGCCAGTGCTTTCCGATATCGACACGCGGGCGCTCGTGCGGCATCTGCGCGATCATGGCGTTATGCGCGGCGTGGTCTCGACCATTGGCAGCGATGCCGACAAGCTGATAGCCAAGGCTCGTTCCATTCCCAAGATGGACGGGATGGACCTGGCCAAAGAAGTCAGCACCAAGCGGCCGTACGTGTGGGAAGTGGGCGAGCGCTCGCACGAGCCGACAGCCGTGGTCGGAGTGAAAGACGAGCCGCCGCGATTCCACGTGGTTGCCTACGACTTCGGCATCAAGCAGAACATTTTGCGCAAGCTGCGCGGCGAGGGCTGCAAGGTGACTGTGGTCCCGGCCCAGACGCAGGCAGAGGATGTGCTGGCTTTGAAGCCGGACGGAGTTTTCCTGTCGAACGGTCCCGGTGATCCCGAGCCGTGCACCTATGCGGTGGATTCGATCCGCCGGTTGATGGGACGCCAGCCGATCTTCGGCATCTGCCTGGGCCACCAACTGACGGGGATTGCTCTCGGCGGCAAGACGTTCAAGCTGAAGTTCGGCCATCATGGTGGGAATCACCCGGTGAAGCAGTTGAAGACCGGGAAGATCGAAATCACCGCGCACAACCATAACTTCGCGGTCGATCCAGATTCACTGGCTGACAGCGAAGTCGAGTTGACGCACGTTGACCTGAACGATCAAACGCTCGAAGGCCTGCGCCATCGGAATCTTCCGCTGTTCACCGTGCAGTATCACCCGGAAGCCGCGCCTGGGCCGCATGATTCACATTATCTCTTCAAGGAATTCACGAAGATGATGGAGGAGTGGAAAAGATAGTGGTCAGTGGCTAGTGGCCAGTGAGAAGCCCATGGGAGTGTTGATCAAGCGAACTCGGCAAATTGTCGTCGCGATGGCAATGTTAGGCACGTTCTGTCATTCTTGCAGTTTGCCGGTTGGTTTCTTCCATCAGGTGACATTGATGCGCGGAACCGTCGTAGGCAGCCGTTGGATGCCGTTTCGGTGGGTACGTCAGTTGGTCAGTGTCGGAGACGCGACGCTCACGCTTTATGAGTATCGCTTTGCGGCGAAGCCCGAGGAACGGAAGAAGGTCGCCGCTGTAAAGACGGATAAGAAAGGCACCTTCGACTTTGGATCAATCCCGAAGGGGCACTATTCCCTGCAGATCGAAGCTAAAGATTCTGACCGGATGGGTGGGTGGTTCGACGTCGAAGTGACCGATGCATAAGGGCGACGAAGAGCATCACGATCGACGTTTCACCCATTCATCCGGACTGCGCTGGCGGACATGAATTCGTTGAAACGAAATCCTAATGCTGTAGGCGATGTTCTGACTGACAACTGGCCACTAGCCACTGGCCACTGGTTTTAAATGCCCAAACGCACTGACATTCAAAAAGTTCTGATTCTCGGCTCGGGGCCCATCATCATTGGGCAGTCGGCGGAGTTTGATTACTCCGGAACGCAGGCCTGCAAGGCGCTCAAGTCCGAGGGCTATGAAGTCGTCCTCGCGAACTCGAACCCGGCCACGATCATGACCGACCCGGAGTCGGCCGACCGCACTTATATCGAGCCGCTCACGCTGGAATATCTGGAAGAGATCATCCGCATCGAGCGGGAAATGGCGCCGGGCGCGGGTTTTGCCGTGTTGCCCACCGTGGGTGGGCAGACTGCCCTCAATCTTGCCATCGAGCTTTCCGACGGGGGCGTGCTGGAAAAATATAACGCCACCCTCATCGGCGCCAATGTCGCCGCCATCAAGAAGGCGGAAGACCGGCTCTTCTTCAAAGACGCCATGCAGCGCATCGGGCTCGACGTGCCCAAGTCAGCGCTGGTCAATAACACGAAAGACGGCATCGAGTTCGCCGGCAAGATCGGATTCCCGGTCATCATCCGGCCGTCCTTTACGCTGGGCGGTTCGGGAGGCGGCATCGCTTACAACCGGGAAGAAATGCTCGAAGTCCTGAGCCGCGGCCTCGATTTCTCTCCCGTGCACGAAGCGTTGATCGAAGAGTCGGTGCTGGGTTGGAAGGAATTTGAGCTTGAGGTGATGCGCGATACCAAAGACAACGTCATCATCATCTGCTCGATCGAGAATTTCGATCCCATGGGTGTGCACACTGGCGACTCGATCACCGTCGCTCCCGCGCAGACGCTGACCGACCGTGAGTACCAGGCCATGCGCGATGCTTCCATCGCGGTGATTCGCGAAATTGGCGTGGACACCGGGGGATCGAACATTCAGTTCGGCGTGAATCCCGAGACCGGGCGCATGGTGGTCATCGAGATGAACCCGCGTGTTTCGCGGTCATCGGCATTAGCGTCGAAAGCGACGGGATTTCCGATTGCCAAGATTGCCGCGAAACTCGCCGTCGGCTATACGCTCGACGAAATTCCCAACGACATCACGCGCAAGACTCCCGCCTGCTTTGAGCCCACACTCGATTACGTGGTCGTGAAGATTCCGAAGTGGCAGTTCGAGAAGTTTCCCGGGGCCGACGACACGCTCGGCCCGCAGATGAAATCGGTCGGCGAAGTCATGGCTATCGGCCGCACTTTCAAGGAAGCCTTGATGAAGGGCATCCGCTCCCTCGATACCGGCAAGCGCGTGGGCGGCGAAAAGATCGAACCCAAGATTCTGACCAAGCGATTGGTCACGCCTCATCCGGAGCGCCTCGCCTACGTGCAATTCGCGCTGCGCCAGGGGCACACGGTGAAGCAAGTCGCGAAAATGACCTCGATGGATCCGTGGTTCCTGTATCAACTGAAGGAAATCAACGACCAGCAACTGGAACTGGAAAAGCATCCCATCGAATCGATCCCCACGGAAGTGCTGCGCGATTCTAAGCGCATGGGATTTTCCGATGGACGGCTGGCGCAGGTCTGGCGGTTGGAAGGGCAGGAAAAAGTCCGCCACCTTCGCAAGAAGCACGGCGTGATGCCCGTCTATAAACGCGTCGACACCTGCGCCGCGGAATTCGAAAGTTTCACGCCTTATCTTTACTCGACCTACGAAGACGAAGACGAGTCGGCGCCGACCGATAAGAAGAAAGTCATCATTCTCGGCAGCGGTCCCAACCGCATCGGGCAGGGAATTGAATTCGATTACTGCTGCTGCCACGCGTCGTTCGCGCTACGCGACGACGGCTACGAGACGATCATGATCAACTGCAATCCCGAGACCGTCTCGACCGATTACGACACCAGCGACCGGCTCTACTTCGAACCGCTTACCTTTGAAGACGTCTGGGCAATCTACCAGCATGAAACTTCCAAGGGCGCGGACGTTGGCTTGATCGTGCAGTTTGGCGGGCAGACTCCGCTCAACCTCGCCTTGCCTCTGAAGAAGGCGGGCGTGAAGATCATCGGCACCTCGCCCGAGTCGATTGACCTGGCCGAAGATCGCAAGCACTTCAACAAGCTGCTCGAAGAGTTGCAAATTCCGCAGGCGCCGGGCGTGATGGCCACCTCGATCGACGAGGCCATCGAAGGTGCGCGCCGCATCGGATTTCCCGTGCTGGTGCGGCCTTCGTACGTGCTCGGCGGTCGCGCCATGGTGATCGCTCACGACGAAGAGTCGATCATCCGCTACATGAAAGAGGCGGTGGAGTACTCGCACGACCGCCCGGTTTTGATTGACCACTTCCTCGAAGACGCCATTGAAGTTGACGTGGACGCGCTCTCCGACGGCGAAGACGTGGTGATTGGCGGAATCATGCAGCACATCGAAGAAGCTGGAGTTCACTCCGGCGACTCGTCGTGCGTGCTGCCGGCGGTCGATATACCCCAACCGCTTCTGGAACGCATGCGCGATTACACGTTCAAGCTGGCGCGGGCGCTGAAAGTTGTGGGCCTGATGAACATTCAGTTCGCCATCCCGCGCGGAGATGCCGGCGGCTATGGCGAGGGCAGCAAGGTCTACGTGCTCGAAGTGAACCCGCGCGCCTCGCGCACCGTGCCCTTCGTTTCCAAGGCGACCGGAGTTCCGCTGGCAAAAATTGCGGCGCGACTTATGACTGGCCGCAAACTACGCGAGTTCCTTCCCGAATTCGTGGAGCGCCGCGCCGATCTCGATACCGGAAGCCATTACTACGTGAAGTCTCCCGTATTCCCGTGGAATAAATTTCCTGGCGTCGACACCGTGCTCGGTCCCGAGATGAAATCGACCGGCGAAGTGATGGGCGTGGCCGACAATTTCGGCGAAGCCTTTGCCAAGGCGCAGCTCGCCGCTGGACAGAAATTGCCTACGCAGGGCGCGGTCTTCATCAGCGTCACCGATCACGACAAACGCTACGTCGCGCAGGTTGCTCGCAAGTTTGTGGACATGGGATTCAAGCTTGTCGCCACAGCCGGCACCGCCGATGTCATCGAAACCGCCGGCATGAACGTGGAGCGCGTCTACAAAGTAAAAGAAGGACGCCCGAACGTAGTCGACTTTATCAAGGGCCAGCGCATTCAACTTATCGTGAATACGCCCACCGGCCTTGAGCCATGGTTCGACGAGAAAGCGATTCGCCGCGCAGCCGTGACCGCACGCATCCCCACGATTACTACGTTGGCGGCAGCGCGGGCCGCCGCTGAGGGCATCGCGGCGCTGCAGCGCGGCGAAGTGAACGTAAAAGCATTACAACATTTGCACGCGGAACGACTGACGAGCCATAAGTAGGAATCACCTGGAAGTCATGGGTTGACTTTCGCTTTGACTCTGTAAGACGCCGTTCGTAACTGCGTGTTCATCTGTGTTACACTATTGTCTGATGAGTAACACACTTACAATTCGTTTGCCCGAAGATCTGCTCAAGCGGCTTCGGGAAAAGTCACGTCGTACAGGCTTGCCAATGGGACATGTGGTGCGAGAGTTCGTCGAACACGGGCTCTCCCGGGAGCAGCCCGCGAACGACAATCAGGCGTGGCGTAAGTATGTTGGAATTATCAAGGGTGGCCCGAGAGATCTCTCCACTCGCAAGGGGTTCTCGCGCAAATGAAAACCATTGCCGATACTGGGCTTTTGGTGGCTCTCTCGCGCGCCAACGATCAATACCACGAATGGGCGGCCGAAATCAGTGAGCAAATTAGCTGGCCTGTTCTGACTTGCGAGGCGGTGCTGGCGGAAGCCGCGTTTCATCTTCAGTCCGCTGAAGAAGTCCTCGGAATGTTGCGGGACAACGTTGTACGCCTGGCGTTTGCTTGCGAAACAAACCTTGGACATCTCCACGAACTTGCGATCCGCTATGCCGACCGTCATCCCGATCTTGCTGATCTTTGTCTGATTCGCATGAGTGAACTTTACCCGCGGCATACAGTGCTTACCACGGATGAGAGCGACTTCCGCGTCTACCGCCGAAATAAGCGAGAGGCCATACCGCTGCTTTGCCCGCCCGGAAAGTGATACGCTCGAAGTTGTAAAGGTGACGCTATGCTCCTACACGGAATTCTTCCTCCCATCACCACGCCGTTCTATCCCGACGGCAACGTGTACTTCAAAAAGCTCGAATCCAACGTGGAGCGCTACTCGCGTACGCCCGTGGCAGGAATCGTGGCGCTGGGTTCGACCGGCGAGGCGATCATGCTCTCCGATCAGGAACGCCGAGACGTATTTAAAGCCGTGCGTGAAGCTGCCGCGCCCCATAAAGTTCTGGTCGCGGGTACCGGAGTTGAATCGGCCATCGAGACCCTGCGCCTCACCGAATACGCCGCTGAACTTGGCTACGATGTCGCCATGGTGCGCACGCCGCATTACTACAAGAAGCAGATGCAGACGGGGAACCTGCTCGCCTTTTACCGCACCGTCGCCGACCGCTCGCCCCTGCCAATCATCATTTACAACTTCCCCCAGGCCACCGGATACGACATGCCCGCCGAAGTGGTGATCGAATTGGCCGAGCATCCCAATCTCATTGGGATCAAGGAATCGAGCGGCGACGTGGAAAAAGTCCGCAAGATGGTCGCCGGTACGCGTCACATCAAGCGCAGCGCCACGGTCACGGAAACTTTTGATGCCGTCACGCCGCGTATGCTCGCGGCCGCCAGCGCTTCATCTAGCGGAGAGGGCGGGGAACTTGTGCAGGTCGGCGGGATCTCAGGCTCATCGAGCATCAAACCTTCCTCGTCTGCAGTCTCCGTGGTCGGCAAGATGAAGACGCGGCAGAAAGAAGTCGGATTTCAGGTGCTGGTGGGGGCAGCGCATAAATTACAGCCGTCGCTCGATGCCGGCGCGGTGGGCGCCATCCTCGCCTTCGCCTGCCCGGCTCCGACCGCCTGCTACGAAATCTACGCCGCGTGGAAGGAAGGCGACACCGAACTGGCGCGCCTGAAGCAAGACCGAATTGCCAAAGCCGCGCTTCGAGTGGGCGGCGATCTCGGCGTCCCTGGAATAAAGCACGGTATGGATTTCAATGGCTACTATGGCGGCCCCTCGCGCCTGCCATTCCTTCCGCTGACCGCGGATCTGAAGGCGGAGATTGAGCAAGCCCTGGCGGACATTAGAAATTAGTCGGCGGCTGCACGTATCAAAATCGGCGCGGCTAAATACCGTTGCTGCTCAGCCTTACCGACCGCTTGTGATCCAAATCACACCGGCGTATACTTAATTCGAACGATCGTTCGAATTGTCCGGTTTCGATTTCCGATCATGGCGACCGCCTCAACCGCAAACCGCGTTACCG
Source organism: uncultured Acidobacteriaceae bacterium (assembly GCA_963708335.1). Classification (GTDB taxonomy): domain Bacteria; phylum Acidobacteriota; class Terriglobia; order Terriglobales; family Acidobacteriaceae; genus Sulfotelmatobacter. The sequence continues at coordinate 3,898,451 of OY970205.1, forward strand.
CACGACGCAGCCGCGCCCTTCCCGCTCCTGCTACCCGTTACGACCGGCGTCTGGCCGAAATCCTTACTCATGCAACCGAAGTCTTCTGCAAAAAAGGATACGAAGGCGCCTCCATGCGCGATCTTTCGCGCGAGAGCGGCATGTCGCTGGCGGGACTTTATTACTACTTCGAGTCGAAAGAGCGCCTGCTCTACCTGATCCAGAAGCACACGTTCTCCACCATCGTGCAGCGTCTGAAAACGCGGCTGGAAGGCGTAAGCGACGCAGAAGAGCGCGTGCGCATTTTTATTCTCAATCACCTGGAATATTTTCTGGCCAACCAGGCGGCCATGAAGGTGCTCTCCCATGAGGCCGAAGTGCTGAAAAATGGTTTCGCTTCGGAAGTCGCCGCGATCAAGCGCGAGTACTACCGGATTTGCGTTGGCCTGCTTGACGATTTGAAGAGCGAACGCGGCTTGCAATTTTCCACGCGCATTGCGGTACTCAGCCTATTCGGCATGATGAATTGGATTTATACCTGGCACAATCCACGCGTCGACGCGGACGCCGCTTCCATCGCCCGTGAGATGGGCGACATTTTTTTGCGCGGCGTAGTGACCGGCGCCAAGCCGCGCAAAGATCGCGCTGGATGAAAGTTTTTGGAAGGGCACGGCTTTAGCTGTGCCATACAAGTCAACAAACATTGCGGGCTTTAGCCGCTGAGGCGAGCCGAAATTAAGGAGCATCCAATGGCGACAACAGTGCAGCCGGCAACCGGCGAAGCCACGAAGCAGCTAGTCAACTACCGCACCGACGGCGGCGTCGCGGTCATCGAAATGTGCGACCCGCCCGCGAATACCTACACCTACGAAATGAACCGCCAGCTTGACGAAGCGATCCTGAAGGCTCGCATGGACAACGGCGTCTATGTAATCGTCATGACCGGTGCAGGGGACAAGTTTTTTTCCGCGGGGGCGAATATCAAGATGCTGTCCACCGTCGATCCGACGTTCAAGTACTACTTCTGCCTGCACGCCAACGAAATGCTTCTGCGCCTGGAGCACACGCCGAAGCTGGTGATCGCCGCCATTAACGGCCATTGCGTGGGCGGCGGGCTGGAGATCGCGATGGCCGCCGACATCCGCGTTGCCCGCAAAGATGCCGGCAAAATCGGCCTGCCCGAAGTGAATCTCGGCGTCCTGCCGGGCACGGGCGGCACGCAGCGCCTCTCGCGCATGGTAGGCAAGAGCAAGGCGATCGAACTCATGGTCACGGGCAACACGTTCTCGTTTGAAGAAGCGCAGGAACTCGGCATCATCAACGACATCTTCGAGCGCGACGGCTTCATGGAAAACATCATGGAATACGCCAAGCAGTTTTGCCCGCCCAACAAAGCGTCAAAGGCGGTGGGACGCATCAAGCGCGCGGTGCAGACCGGCTGGGAGATCCCCATGGAATCAGCATTGGCGGTGGAACGCGAAAATCAGCAACTGTTATTCCAGAGCGAAGACGCGAAAGAGGGCCTGGCCGCCTACGTGGAAAAGCGTCCGGCAAATTTCAAAGCAAAGTAGAGAATGCTGTGAAATGTGCTAGCAGCCGGGAAGGGAAGAAGAGTTTTTGATTTCCTTCGTGTACCTTCGTGCCCTTCGTGGTGAAAGGTTTTTATATGCCCGGAAAAGTAGCAAAAATCGGAACCTTCAGTGACTGGATCGGTCTGTTCAATGACTGGCGCAAGGAAATCGGCGTCAATACCGAGGACATCGACGCCTTTCACTTCGACACGTTATACGGCGCCATCGAAACCGAGGAGATCGAGTTCGGCTCCTACAAGGGCCGCCGCAAGTGGGAGAACTTGCGCCAGATTCCCACGCAGCAAATGCGCGACGCGCTCATGAACATGATCGTCTACCAGGGCGACACTGAATTCGCCAGCGTGGAACAACAACGCAACCTGCTGGAGAATGCGCCCACCGAGTGGGATCGCCGCGCCATCACTCGCGTCATGATCGAAGAAATGCGCCACGGTTGGCAGATGTGTGCTTTGCTGGTCGATCATTTTGGCTACTCCGGCAAAGTCGAAGCGCAGAAAATGCTGGAGCGGCGCGCCTTTGAGAACAAGCGTCTGCTGGGCGCTTTCAACGTCGACGTCGATAACTGGATGGACTTTTTCACCTATACCGACTTCGTCGACCGCGACGGCAAGTTCCAGTTGCAGATGCTCAAGTATTCCGCCTTCGCGCCGCTCGGGCGCTCTATGTCCTACATGCTGCGAGAAGAAGCCTTCCACATGGGCACAGGTAACGACGGCCTGCGTCGCATCGTGGAAGCGGGCGTCATTCCCGGCTGGCTGATCCAGAAATATCTGAACAAGTGGATTTCGAGTTCGTACGATCTATTCGGCACGGATCATTCGTCGTCGGCGCATTGGGCCTATGTGTGGGGCGTTAAGGGCCGTTACGATGAACCTAAGAACGACAAGGCTCCCGACCTGGACGACCTGAACGATTACAACCGCAACCTGTATCGCGACGAAGTTGCTGGGCTGATCGAGCGTTTCAACAATTCGCTCAAACCGGGCGAGCCGAAACTCTACGCGCCCGACATCAAGTTCAATCGCGCCATTGGGAAATGGGCCGGCAAGAAATTCCACGCGCAGACCGGCGAAGCACTGGACGATCGCGGCTACGAGCAACATTTAAAAGACTACATGCCGTCGGCGGAAGATAAGAAACTGCTGCTCGACATCATCGGAACCGAAAAGAAATGGATCGCCGAGAAAACCGGCGCTCGCGATCCGCTCTCGACGATAGGAGAAGTGCGCAAGTCAGCGATTAACTTGTAAAGACATTGCGGTAATGGCGAATCAGCAAGCATGAGTTCGTAAGCTTTCTCTGTAAGTATCGACTATGAAGTGCCATTTTTGTGGAAAGGGCACGATGTTAGCCCTGCAGTTAGCAGGTAGACAAAGAACCGGCTTTAGCCGCTGAGGTTGAACGCAGGAAGAATCGAAATATGCCAACCACAGAAACGGCCGTCCGCCTCGCACTCGACTTTGCGCCTCCGCTTGCGCGCATTACGTTGCACCACCCGCCGCTCAATGTAATCGACGTTCCCATGATGGAAGAGCTCGCGCAATCGCTCGCGGAGATCGAAGCCCGGCAAGACGTTTCCGCGATCGTTCTGACCGGCGATGGCGAAGCGTTTTCCGCCGGGGTGGATGTAGCCGCCCACACGCCCGACAAAGTTAATGACATGTTGACGAAGTTCCACGCGGTAATCCGGGCGCTCGTCGCGACGAAGAAAGTCACCGTTGCCGCAGTGCACGGCCACTGCCTCGGCGGCGGCGCGGAACTGGCCATGGTCTGCGACATCGTCTACACCACGGAAGCGGCGCAGTGGGGATTCCCGGAAATCAAGCTGGGTTGCTATCCGCCGGTCGCGTGTACGGCGCTGGCAGCGCTCGTTGGCCAGAAACACGCAGCCGAGTTGATCCTGACTGGACGGACGATCGGCGGCAACGAGGCCGCGGAGATTGGCTTGACGAACCGTGCAGTATCCGACGACGGTTTGCAAGCTGCCGTTGACGAATGTATTGCGTACTTGCGCAAACTCAGCCCGGCGGCCTTGGCCATGGCGAAGAAAGCTTCCCACGCCTGGGATTCCATGCACTTTGATAAAGGCCTGGCCCGCGCCGAACGAATTTATTTCGACGAACTGATGAAGACTTCAGACGCGCACGAAGGCATCTGCGCTTTCCTGGAAAAGCGCGAGCCGAAGTGGACAGGGAAGTAACGGTCTTTCAGCGCAACGAACCATGGACTACGAGATCACGCCTGAAGAGGTAAAGACCAAGCTGGACGCGGCCGAATCGTTTACGCTGCTTGATGTTCGCGAGCCCTGGGAGTTCGAGGCTGCCCGCATCGATGGTGCGAAGCTCATGCCGATGGGCGATGTGCCTTCACACGCTCATCAGGAACTTGATCCTGAGGATCACATCGTGGTGGTTTGTCATCACGGCGTGCGCTCGATGAGTGTGACGGTTTGGCTGCGGCAGCAGGGATTCGATAAGGCGCAGTCGATGCGCGGCGGCATCGACGCCTGGTCGCGTCGAGTGGATGAAAAAGTGCCGATGTACTGAAGAAAGCTGCTAGCTCCTAGCTTCTAGCTACTAGCCAAAGCACTTAGGTTTAGCTAGGAGCTAGAAGCTGTTTTCCAATGAAAAAAGAACTCATCGAACTCCGCGTCAACGGCCGTGCTCGCGAGCTTGCCATCGAGCCAAGCGCGCTTCTGCTCGACGTGTTGCGGCAGGAACTACAGCTCACGGGCTCCAAACGCGGCTGCGACGATTCTTCCTGCGGTGCTTGCACCGTGCTGGTCGACGGTGTCGCCATGATGTCGTGCACCTTGCTCGCCGCCAGTTGTGAAGGGCAGGAGATTACGACCGTTGAAGGGGTCAGCGAGCACGGCGCGTTGGCCGCCATTCAGAAGGCTTATGGCGACTGGGGCGGAGCGCAATGTGGCTACTGCACGCCGGGCTTCATGATGACCGTGAAGTCGTTGCTGGCGGAAAATCCGAATCCCTCCGAGGCGGAGGTTCGCGCCGCGCTGAGCAGCAATCTCTGCCGCTGCACTGGCTACAGCCAGATGTATGAAGCGATCCGGTCGGCGATCGCGGCAGAGCAAAAAGAACTAGCGACGAAATGAGATGAGCGATTTTTCCATTATCGGCAAGCCCACCGCGATGATCGACGCCGCCGAGAAGACCACCGGCGCGGGCAAGTACACCGACGACCTCAGCGTGCCCGGCATGCTCGTAGGCAAGATTCTGCATTCGCCGTATCCGCACGCGCGCATCCAGCACATCGACACGAGCCGCGCCGAAAACTGCGATGGCGTGGTCGCCGTCGTAGTCGGCAAGGACGCTCCCAGTCCTTACGGCATCCTTCCCGTCGGCCACGACGAATACGCGCTCGCGCTCGACAAGGTGCGCTATGTCGGCGACAACGCGGCCTGCGTGGTTGCCGTCTCCGAGGCGATCGCCGAGAAAGCGCTGGAGCTGATCGATGTCGAATACGAAGTCCTGCCCGCCTACTTCGATCCCGAAGAATCGATGAAGGCGCAGTCCGATCTCATTCACGACTCCAAGCCGCACAACATCGAAAAGGATTATCACCACGTTTTCGGCGATCCCGACGAAGGTTTTGCCGAGGCCGATCAGATTGCTGAGGCCCGCTTCATCGCGAACGAAGTCACGCACGCCGCCATGGAGCCGCATTCCACGCTGGCCTCGTTCGAACTCGATCCGCATACTGGCAAGCCTGGACGCCTGACGGTCTGGTCGTCGACGCAGGTTCCGTATTATTTGCAGCACAAGCTGTCGCTCGTGCTCGAGATGCCAATGTCGCAAATTCGCGTGATCAAGCCGCTGGTCGGCGGCGGATTCGGCGGCAAAAGCGAAGTCATTCCGCTGGAAATCATCGCCGCCATCGCCGCGCGCAAAGCGCAGGCGCCGGTCAAGATCACGTACACGCGCGAGGAAGTCTTCTGGGCGCATCGCGGGCGGCCGCGCACCATCATTGACCTCAAGACCGGAGTGAAGCGCGACGGCCGCATCACAGCCGTGAAGGCACGCGTGGTGCAGGATGGCGGCGCCTACTGCTCCTACGGCGTCGTCACCATTCTTTATTCCGGCGCGCTGCTGGGCGCGCTCTACGATATCCCCAACATTCAATACGACGGATACCGTGTGCTCACTAACAAGCCCGCCTGCGGCGCCATGCGCGGACACGGGACCGTAAATGTGCGCTTCGCTTTTGAATCGCAGCTCGACGAACTGGCCGCGAAAATTGCAATGGACCCGGCCGAGATTCGCCAGCGCAATCTTCTTCACCCGCCCTGCATCACGGTGAATGGCCTGCGCGTACAAAGTTACGGGCTGCCCGAGTGTATCGAGAAAACAATAGAACGCTCGGGCTGGAAGCACCGTAAAGGCAAGCTGCCCAAGGGGAGCGGGCTGGGCATTGCGTGCAGCCACTACGTCAGCGGTGCGGCCAATTCGATTATTCGCTCCGACATGCCGCACTCCACAGTAAACATCAAAATCGACCGCGATGGCGGAGTGGTGGTTTATACCGGCGCGTCAGAAATCGGCCAGGGCTCGGACACGATGACCGCGCAGATCGCCGCCGAAGTGCTGGGATGTTCGCTGTCGCGCGTGCGCGTGATTGCCGCCGACACCGACCTGACGCCAATCGACATCGGCTCCTATTCGAGCCGCGTGACCTTCATGGCAGGAAACGCAACCCTGCGCGCCGCGACGGAAGTGAAAAAGTTGATCGCGGCCGCCGCCGCAAAAAAGATGGGCTGCGAAATGGAAGAACTCATCTTTCGAGGTGATGCGATTTTTAGGAAGAGTTCGACCGAGTTAGCCGAGAGCGAGTCCGCGCAAACCTCGCGCGGACCGGACGGCCGAGGGCGGCCGTCCCCACATGATTCGACTTCTCCACATGGTTCAACCCAGTCACAACCGGCCGAACAGGCATCTGTCTCTGGCCACGTGGAAGGCCAAATCCTTCGTGGCTCTCTGCAGCAGAAACGCAAAGAAGAAGGGCCAAAAAATTCCATGACCTTCGAAGAGGCCGTCGTCGCCGCCATCGATTTTCACGGAGCCCTTACCGGCACGGGTTCTTACGCGCCTCCGCCCGAAGCCCGCGGCGGCAAACACAAAGGCGCAGGCGTCGGGCCGTCGCCAGCCTATTCCTACTCCGCGCAGGTGGCCGAGGTCAGTGTCGATGAGGAAACCGGCGAAGTCACGGTTCACAAAGTCTGGGCCGCACACGATTGCGGGCGCGCCCTGAATCCCGTTTCCGTCGAAGGCCAGATTATCGGTTCGGTCTGGATGGGCATGGGACAGGCGCTCACCGAGGAAATGGTCTGGAAAGACGGCATGCTGATGAACCCCGGTCTGCTCGAATATCGTAGTCCGTCATCGGTAGAGTCGCCCGAGATCGAGCCCATCATCGTCGAGAGCATCGACCCCGAAGGTCCATTTGGCGCGAAGGAATGCAGCGAAGGATCGCTGGCGGCAACGATTCCCGCGATTGCAAATGCCATCTACGACGCCGTGGGCGTCCGCCTGCATGAATCGCCATTTACACCGGAAAGAGTTCTTGCCGCATTGCGTGCCAAGAAGAGCGCAAAACCTTTGAATCTGCCGGAAGGCGTTGATCCAACTTCGCCCGCGCGCTTCCGCGAGCATGGTGGCTCGCTCTGCTTCAACGGCAAAGGGCCGGAGCGGCACGCGCTCGATCCGTCACGACGAGCGCAGCCTTCGGCGGCAGGGAGCGCGGATTGAGCCTTACGGAATTCAAGCTCCTGCGCCCACGCTCTCTCGATGAAGCAATTCACTTGATGAGCGACCATGCCAGCAGCCTGCGCGTTCTGGCCGGTGGAACCGACCTGATCCCTTCCATGCGGCAAAAGCTGTTCGAGCCGCAGTACGTTCTCGATCTGCGCGGTGTTGCAGCTATGCGCGGTATTCGTCCCCAACCCGACGGCAGCGTCGAAATTGGCGCGCTCACGACGCTTCGCGCCATCGAGCGCTCCGAATTTTTGCGACAGCACTATCCTGTGCTTACCGAGGCGGCCGCTACCGTGGCCTCGCCCGTCCTCCGCAACATGGGGACGATCGGCGGCAACATCTGTCTCGACACGCGCTGCCTCTGGTACAACCAGTCGCTCACTTGGCGCAAGGGCTGTGGATTCTGCATCAAGAAAGATGGCGACCTCTGCCACGTTGCTCCCGGTGGAACCAAGTGCTGGGCGGTGTTCTCCGGAGACACGCCGCCAGCGTTGCTGTGCCTCAACGCAGAAATTGAAATCGCCGGTGCGAACGGCACGCGCCGCATCGGCCTGCGCGATTTCTACACCGGTCTTGGCGACGACTATCGCAAGCTGCAGCCGAACGAACTGGTCACACGTGTCTTCCTTCCAGCCGAATCAGCCGATTATCGCGGCGTCTACCGCAAGCTGCGGGTTCGCGGATCGATCGACTATCCTCTCGCCGGCGTCGCGGTCGTAATGAAGCGATCCAACGGCCATGTCGCCGATGTCCGCATCGGCATCACCGCCGTGAACCCCGCACCACTGCTGGTGAAGGGAGCGAGCGAGTTGCTGAACGGAAAGCCGGTGGACGATTCCTTAGCCGAGGCCGCTGGCGACCTCGCCGCAAAAATTAGCAAACCTTTGACAACTTCCGCCCTTACGCCAGAGTATCGTCGCGAGATGATTCGCCTATTCACAAAAAGGGCGGTGCTCGCGGCTGCGCAAATGTCTGATCGAAACTGAGCAGTCATTCCTTGGGATGGAGCTGATGGCTAACTATCACCTGGCGCAGGTCAACATTGGCCGAGTGAAGGCACCGGTTGAGGATCATTTGATGGCTGGATTCGTCTCGCGGCTCGACGAGATCAACGCGCTCGCGGACCGTAGTCCCGGCTTCGTGTGGCGGCTGCAAACACCGGTCGGCAATGCGACCTATTTTCGACCGTACCCCGAAGACGACCGCATCCTCATCAACATGTCGGTGTGGGAGACGGTTGAGGCGCTTCGCCATTACGTTTACAAGACCGTTCACGCAGAACTTCTTCGTCAGAGGGAATTGTGGTTCGAAAAGTTCTCGGGCACCTATACGGCGTTATGGTGGGTGCCTGCGGGTCATCGTCCCGGCATGGACGAAGCGACGAAGCGCCTGGCCCATCTGGAGAAGCACGGGCCGACGCAATTCGCTTTCACCTTCAAAACAACTTTCGAGCCGGATGAGCAGTTCCAGCGCGCCATCGATTGGTCGTCGTTCGTGCCCTGTCCCGCAACGTGATCGGCCTCGTCAACGCGCGGCCAATCACACCTGATAGAATTCCGCCGTACTCAGTCCGACTAAAATCCCTTTGATCACCGACTGCCACATTCACATCCAGCCCATGGAAATGTTCAAGCCTCATGCGCTGGAACTGATGAAAACCAAGCGCGCGAACTTCGATCAGATCGTCGAGTTCTGCCGTTCTCCAAAAGCATTCCTCAAGTTCCTCGATGCGAGCGGCATCGATCGCGCCATGCTCATCAATTACGTGGCCCCGGAAGTGATCGGCTTTACCAATGAAGTGAATCAGTTCGTCGCCGACTATGTGAAGGAGAATCCCAAGCGGTTGCTTTCCTGCGGCAGCCTACATCCGCGCCATACCAACAACGTGCTCGCCGACGTGGAGCACATCCTGCGACTCGGCCTGCAGATGATTAAGATTCACCCGCCGCACCAGTTACTGTTTCCGAACGAATATCTGAGTGGCGTTAAAGAGCTGGAAATCATCTACCGCGCCGCCGAAGCCAATGGTGTGCCGGTCATGTTTCACACCGGAACCTCGATTTTCCCCGGTGCGCGCAACAAGTACGGCGATCCGATCTACGTCGATGACGTGGCTGTCGATTTCCCTAAACTGAAGATCCTACTGGCCCATGGCGGCCGCCCGCTCTGGATGCAGACCGCTTTTTTCCTGGTGCGGCGACATCCCAACGTCTATCTCGATATCAGCGGCATCCCGCCGAAAACTCTGCTGAAATATTTTCCGCGCCTCGAAGAGATCGCGCACAAAACTCTATTTGGCACCGACTGGCCGGGCCCGGGCGTGCCCGACATCAAGAAAAATCTCGATGAGTTTCGCACGCTCCCGCTCAGCGCGGACACGCAGCACCAGATCCTCACTAAAACTGCGCTGACCATCTGGCCGGCCTGAGTTCTCGAATTATTCCGGCGGCAAACCCGGCATCGGAAGCCTGTTTCGTCACTTTCTGCGCCTTGAGTTCGGTCCCGGGTGGTTGGAAAGTCGGGCGCCTTTCAGGTATAAAAAAAGGTTGCACTCCCGCGTCCCGCTCGCGTGGTCGGCAACGCTAAGTCCGGCGATCGAAGCGAGAATCCAATGTCCAGCGTCACCACAAATAATCCCCCCAAAGGACTTGAGGGCGTCGTCGCGACCACTTCCAAGATCTGTTACATCGACGGGGACCGGGGCATCCTGGCCTATCGCGGCATCGATATCCACGAACTCGCGCACCAGTCGAACTTCGAGGAAACCTGCTACCTGCTGTGGTTCGGCAAATTGCCCACTCGTCGCGAGCTTCGCGAGTTCCACGATCGCCTGGCGGAAGAGCGGAAGCTGGATGCATCAATCATCAACTTGCTGCGTAGTGTTCCTCGCCATGCGCTTCCCATGGACGTTCTGCGCACCGCGGTCTCGGCCTTGTCGTTCTACGATCCGCAGGAGAAAAATAACGACCACGCAGCCAATGTCGACAAGGCGATTCGCATCACCTCGCAGATCGCCATGATCATTGCCGCCTACGACCGCATTCGCAAGGGACATCCTGTGGTCGAACCCGATCGCACGCTTTCCCATGCGGCGAATTTTCTGCTCATGCTCAACGGCAAGCGTCCCTCGCCGACCGCCGAGCGTGCGCTCGACATCGCGCTAATCCTCCACTCTGACCATGAACTGAACGCTTCCACTTTCGCCGCGCGAGTTACGGCCGCAACTTTGTCGGACATGCATTCCGCCATCACTTCTGCGATCGGCGCGCTGAAAGGGCCGTTGCACGGCGGCGCCAACGAAGCCGTCTTTCACATCCTGGAAGCAATTGACTCCTCCGGCGCCGACGCAGTCGAATACATCAAAGGAATGCTGGCGCAAAAGAAAAAAGTTCCCGGTTTCGGCCATCGCGTCTACCGCACCGAAGACCCGCGCGCCACCCACCTGCGCGCCATGTCCCGCGATCTGGGGAATTCCAGCGGCCAGGGTAAATGGTTCGAAACGTCGCACAAGATCGAAGAGTTTGTGAAGGCGGATAAGAAACTCAATGCCAACGTGGATTTTTATTCCGCCTCCACGTATCACACCTTGGGAATCGACGTCGATTTGTTCACGCCGATCTTCGCGATTTCGCGAGTGAGTGGCTGGGCCGCCCACGTAATCGAACAACTCGACGACAATCGCCTCATCCGCCCCCGCGCCGACTACCTGGGCCCCGACTATCCAAGCCCCTACATCCCTCTGGATGAGCGGTAAACCCACGTAGCGACAGCCGCCTCGGCTGTCGAGCGAAGCGAGCGTTCGTAGAGATGTTGCTCACAATGTCTGTTCTCTCCACCATCCGCAATGCCGCCAGCAAGACATAGCCAGCCACGTCTATACGCCCGAGCAAGGTAGAATAGAAGCGGCTTCCCAATGCACCGCACTTACCTCGACAACAACGCGACGACGCCTGTCTTGCCCGAAGTCTTTGAAGCCATGCGCCCTTACTTCGGCGAGCAGTTCGGCAACGCCTCGTCCATTCACCATCACGGGCAGCAGACGCGCGCCGCGGTCGAGGACGCTCGCGAATCGGTAGCCGTCCTGCTCGGCTGCCGCGCGTCGGAAATTGTTTTCACCAGTGGTGGCACTGAGGCCGACAATCTCGCTATCGCCGGACTGGCTGGCGCCGGCGATCACGTGGTCACCTCGAGCATCGAGCATCACGCCGTGTTGCTGGCCTGCAAGCATCTTGAAGAAATTGGCGCGGAAGTAACTGTGCTTCCGGTGGACGGCTGCAGCCTGGTCGATCCCGCCGAAGTGCGCCGCGCCTTGCGTCCCAACACGAAGTTGATCTCCATCATGATGGCGAACAACGAGACCGGAGTTTTGCAGCCTCTAGAAGAGATCGGAAAAATCGCAGCTGAAGCCGGTGTTTGTTTTCACACCGACGCGGTGCAGGCTGCGGGCAAAGTTGCGATCGACGTGAACCGGATCGGATGCCAGGCTCTTACGATTTCTGGACACAAGATTCACGCGCCCCAGGGTGTCGGAGCACTATTTGTGCGAAAGGGAACGCAACTGCGCCCGCTCTTTCATGGCGGACGCCACGAGCGTTCGCGCCGCGCCGGAACGGAAAACGTCCCCGGCATTGTGGGCCTGGGCAAAGCCGCTCAAATCGCGAAGCAAGCGCTGGACCGCGGCGACGACAAAAAAATGGCCGCCATGCGCGACCGCCTGCAGCGGGGAATCCTCGCCCAGGTCGAAGACGCGAAGGTGAACGGCGACTGTGCCGCGCGCGTGCCCAATACTGCGAACATTCGTTTCGACTACATCGACGGCGAAGCGATGGTGATCGCCCTCGATCTTAAGGGCCTCGCAGTATCGACCGGAGCCGCATGCTCGTCGGGCGCGATTGAGCCGTCGCACGTGCTGGTGGCCATGGGTCTGCGCCCCGATCAAGCCCGCGCCAGCATTCGCTTCAGCCTGGGCAAGCAAACCGTCGACGAAGATATTAATCTCGCTCTCGCGCTGGTGCCCGAAGTAGTCGCACGCCTGCGCGAACTCTCGCCGGTAAGCCGGAAGACCGCTCTTAGCTCTTAGCCCCACTCTTCGGCGGCCCGATTGATGAACGACTATGCGAATCCGCATCGCCTGTGGGATCATCAAGATATGACGCCGCGATTTGAGCGTGTGGTCGAAGCAGGAATCTGGTTTGCTGCTGGTTCATCACGCACATGATGCTCCTGTGTTTCCATCATCATCCAGAGGGGATCAGAAAACGGATAAGCGAAAACGTACGGGCTAGAAGCTAGGAGCTAGAAGCTGAATTCAGAAAGCATTGCCGTAGCCATGTCGGGCGGTGTCGATTCTTCCACCGTCGCGGCTATGCTGCGTTCGGAAGGACACAATGTCATCGGCCTGACGATGCAACTCTGGAACCAGCGTCGCCTAGCCGGACGCGAGGGTATGCCCGAGTCGGTGCAGGGACGCTGCTGCTCGCTCGACGACGTCTATGACGCTCGTCGCGTGGCCCAGCAGATCGGCATCCCTTACTACGTGGTCAATTATGAAGATCGTTTCGAGCGCGACGTGATTCGTCCGTTTGTCGAAGAGTATGTTTCCGGGCGCACGCCCATCCCGTGCAGCCTCTGCAACAATCATCTGAAGTTCGAGCAACTGCTCATCGTAGCCCAGCAGATCGGCGCCCAGCGCGTGGCCACGGGCCATTATGCTCGGGTCGCCTTCGACCAAGCGCGCGGCCGGTGGCTGCTCAAGCGGCCAGCTGACTCCAGCAAGGACCAGACGTATTTTCTATTCGGCCTAACGCAGGAGCAGCTCAGCCGCACGCTCTTTCCGCTCGGCGATATGACCAAGCCCGAAGTTCGCGAACTCGCCCGCCATCACGGCCTCGCGCTCGCCGAGAAGCCCGACTCGCAGGAAATTTGCTTCGTCCCCGGCGGCAACTACAAGCGGTTCATCGACGCCTATCTCGCCGAGCAGGGCGAAGCCTTGCCCGACACCGCCGGCGATCTCGTCACCACGAACGGCGAAGTGATCGGCGAGCACGCCGGCATTCACAATTTCACAGTAGGCCAGCGCAAAGGACTCGGCGTAGCCACCGGCTCTCCGCTGTACGTCATCCAGATCAGCGGCGCCGACAAGCAGGTTGTAGTGGGTGGGGAAGAGCATCTCTATTCGCGCACTCTGCGTGCCCGCCGCGTGAACTTGATCTCCGTCGACGATCTGCGCGAGCCCCTGCGCGTGGCCGTAAAAATTCGCCATCGCCATGAGCCCGCCCCGGCCACGATCGAGCGGGCCGGCCCCGACGAAATCCTCGCAATCTTCGACCAGCCGCAACGCGCCATCACGCCAGGCCAAGCCGCAGTCTTTTACGATGGAAACGTAGTAGTAGGCGGCGGCTGGATCTCCTAACCGGATGCCGGATGGCAAATGTGGGGACAGCCGCCCCCGGCTGTCCGCCGAGCGCAGCTCGGCAAGCTCTGTGTGGCATGAGCGCGCACGAGTCGCACCGTCGCAACGAACGACTATTACTCCCGCTCGAGCGATGATCTTCATTTCGAGCGCAGTCTGATGATTCGCCGCCAGTGCGGTTCTCAGGTGAAACACCTAGTATGAATTCGACAAGAAAAAGTCTTCCATGGGCTGGACTCCACTGTTACGGGGTCTATCATAAAAAGAACCGCTCCTCCGTAGGGTAGGGGACAACCCAACAAAGAACTGAAACAGAAACTGGAGGAAGTCCCCATGAAACTGAACGACAGCATTTCAACCTACGATGTTGCCGAGGCTCTGCAGGGCGAGACCGGCAAGTTTGAAGTAACCAGCCCCAACGGAGAACGCTATTTCGTTACGTGCCATCCCGGACATTCCATTATTAGCTTGGAGTGGGCCGGTTCTGAGCCGAACCTGCAACCCTTTCTCGTGCGCAAAGTAGCACAACCGATTGCGACGGAGGGTCGTTCCAAGAGATCCGCGGCCGCCTAGCACAAGTTTGACGGCCCAAGAGTCAAGCCCGGCTCCGATCAAGCCGGGCTTTTTAATCTTCTAAGCTTCTACAGGTTACCGGAATGACCGAATCGTGCTCCCGTACTGGGCACCGAGCCTTGCGGGTTTCGAAGTCTGGGAAGCACCATGCCTTACGCTCTGCGTGCTTTCCCGGGTCTTCGCAAAATACTTCCACAATTCCGTTTCGCCCCGGCGAAATGGTTTTCCTTCGTGAACCTTCGTGTCCTTCGTGGTCTACGCTCTTTCGCATGTCCGCCTTTACTTTCAATGACTTAACCCCGTATAATCCCTCACATCCCCGCTAAACCCCGATTTTGCACCATTCGTTGGGATATGGATGCGCCATTCCCCGTCCCTGCAATAGGATAGCGAGAGTTAATACCCGAGGGAAAAGTGTAACGACCAGCTCCGCAAGACTTGGAGCAATTCCCCAACGGGAGAGCCACAAGTTTTGGTTGAATCTCAGGTTCACACCAGGCAAGGCTCAAACAGAATTTTTTCGTACGCGAAAGGGATGACACTGATCCGTTAAGGATTAGTGCCAGTCCAGGCAACAGAAGCCAAAGCAGATTTGGCTAAAGCTAGAAGTCAGGAGCTAAGAGCACCATGCGCAAGCCGATCAAATATGTAGAGAAAGCAGTCGTCGTCGCCGCCAAGGGCACATGGGCGGTATTCGAACGCTTGAATCGCATCAAGCCGAATCCCTCGCCCACGCCGAAGTGGTCGGAAAAGCCGCTGCTCAAGTCGTACGAGAAGTCCAAGCCCCCGTTGGGCTGGCCCCGCACGACCGACTCGCTCTGCCCGAAGTGTGTGCCGGAGATCCGGCAGCAGATCCTCGACGGGCATCTGCCGCATGAAGTGCTGATGAACGAGAAGGTCGGCGAGATCAAGGCGCAGATTGTCGAACGAGATGGAAAGATTTTGATGGTGAAAGACTGCCCCGTCCACGGCCATTTCGAAGATGTCATGTCCATCGACACCGAATTCTCCAAGCACTTGGAGGACGTGTTCCCCGGCCGCGACATTCTCGCCCACAACGACGAGAAGCTTCACCACCACGGCTCCTCTACCGTGAAATACGGGCGCGGCTCTGTGCTCACCATCGACCTGACCAACCGCTGCAACATGATGTGCGATCCCTGCTTCATGGACGCGAACCAGGTGGGATTCGTTCACGAACTGACCTGGGAAGAAATCAAGACGATGCTCGACAACGCCATCACCATCAAGCCGCGCCGGCAGATGAGTGTGCAGTTCTCGGGCGGCGAGCCCACATTGTCGCCCTACTTCCTTGACGCCGTTCGCTACGCCCGCAAAGTCGGCTACAACTCCGTGCAGGCAGCTACTAACGGCATTGAGTTCGCCAAGAGCTTTGAATTCTGCCAGCAGGCCGTCGAAGCCGGCATGCGCTACGCCTACCTGCAGTTTGACGGTATCGGCAACGCGGCCAACGCGCATCGCCTGGTCGGCAACCTGTTCGACGTCAAGTTGAAGGCAATCGAGAACTTGCATAAGGCGGGCGTGGAAATCGTTCCCGTGGTCACGATCGTGAACGGAATCAACAACGAGCAGGTCGGACGAATCATTAAGTTCGCGCTCGACAACCCCAAGACGATCAGCTTCCTCAGCTTCCAACCGGTCAGCTTCACGGGCCGCGACGAGGCTGTCACCGACGATCGCCGCGCCGCCCAGCGTTACACGCTTTCGCACCTGGCGCACGACGTGAAGAATCAAACTGGACTCGGCGAGCCCTCGCGCGACTGGTTCCCCATCAGCTTCATGGGAACCTTTAGCGATTGGGCCGACCTGATGCATTCGCAGGACGCCAACAACGACTGGGGACAGCTCTCCTGCGGATGTCACCCAAATTGCGGAACGGGCATGGCCGTGATGATCGATAAAGAAACCAAGGAAGCTGTGCCGGTCACGGCTTTCTTGCACGGCGACCAGCTTGCGAAAGACATCGCGAAAGTCAACGATGCGGCACGCGGGAAATTCTGGACGGGTGTTGGAATGGCGTTGTGCCTGATGAAGAACTACGATCCGTACCAGTCGCCGACGCACTTCAAGCTCATGGACCTGTTGAAGAAGTTCGACAAGAACTATCACGTTACTGGAAAGGACTACGGCAAGGTTGGTCCCGACCGTACGATTGACGACGTGATGAAGCGGCGCAAGACGGATCGCTGGAATTTCCTGTTCATCGCGGGAATGTGGTTCCAGGATCTGTTCAACTACGACTTCCGCCGCACCGAGCAGTGCATTATTCCATACGCGACCCAGGAAGGCGAGATTTCATTCTGCGCCTACAACACCGGCGTGGGGTGGCGCAACATCATCGAGAAGATGCACATGACGGCTACACTCACCAAGTGGTACGAGGAGCACGGTCGGCACGAGATCTTCGCCGGCGGCAAGAAAGTGAAGATGGATGAGCCGGCGACGGCCACCGAGTATCTCAAGCTGCGCGAAGAGATCGTCACCAACGAACTGCAGCGCGATCTCGACAAGCTGGGCATCGCCAAGAATGCCCGCGAAGAAAAAGTGCGGGCGCGGGATGCGAAGCAAAAAGCTTCCCAGATTTCCGCAGAGGAGGCGCGCGGTCCGCAGAAGAATGACGAGGCCTACAACGCTCGCATGGCGTCTCTCTATCGCGAAGTCGTGCTCAAGGAGAAGCCCGTGGTCGCCGAGAACGGGTTCATTCCGCTGGGCGCACTCTCCAAACCCAACGGCAACGGATCCAACGCTGCCCCGAAGCCAGAAATCGCCGAGCCAGTAGCGGGAGACTAATAGCTCCTAGCCGCTAGCTCCGAGCTAAAACAAGGGCCGCCGAAAGGCGGCCCAAGGTTTTTCCGGGTTCCTCAAGGGGTGCCCCCACGGGATGCCCCATCCTTCTTTCGCGTCTTTTGCGAAAGAGGATGGGGATTTTGACTTCAGGGTGGGATTTTGACTTCAGTAACGCCAGTCGAGTTCATACACCCTGACAAAAGCACAACAGCTATGCAGGTATCCTGGCCGCCGATTCCAGAAGGCTCGAGACTCTCATCGCTGGCAGAGCCACACTGATGGTCGTACCGTTCTTCACCGATCGTATTTCCAGGTTGCCGCCCAGCTCTCGCACCCGTTCGCGCATACCGGTGATGCCCACCCCGGCACTGCCGATCGATGCATTAAACCGCCGGAGGCGTTCTTCCGGAATACCTTTGCCGTTGTCGCCCACTTCCAACTCGAATTGATCGGCGCCCCGCTTCAGGCAGACCCGCGCCGCCGATGCGCCCGAGTGGCGATGCACATTGGTCAGGCTCTCTTGCAAAACCCGGAACAGCACGAGTTCGCAATCTCGAGGCGGCCGCTCCATTTTTTCGGGGATATCGCAGTCGACCTGAATCCCGCTGCGTCGCGAGAACCCTTCCACAAACCAGCGCGCCGCCGAGGCGATTCCCGCCTCGTCCAGCAAGGGAGGATGCAACAAATACGATGTTGTTCGCACTTCCTGCAGAGCATCATCGGTCAGCATGTTCAGGTCATCCACCAGCCGCACCAATTCCGGTTTGCCCTCCAGCTGGCGAATCATCGCGATCGACATCTTCATGGCGGCGAGAGTCTGCCCGGCTGTATCGTGCAGTTCGCGCGCAATGTGCCGGCGTTCCTCATCCTGCAGTGTCATGAGATGAAGCGACAGACGTCGCAATTGTTCTTCTTTCTCTTCGCGCACCCGGATTTCAGACTGCAGGCGCGACAGCGCCAGCGAAAGCGCTGCAGTTCGCTCCTGCACCCGCTGCTCCAACTCGTCATGAGCGTGGCGCAACTCCTCTTCGGCCCGCTCGCGCTCGCGGGACTCCGTGCGGACGGCCAGCAGCGTCTCGTTCAGCCGCAATTGCTTGCCGCGGTTGGCCTCCCCCAAGGCGATGAGGACGGCACATACCAGGAAACAGGCCGCCATGGCGTGAATTTCGGGCTGCCGGATCAACGAAACCGAGTGTCGAGGATCGACGAAGAAATAAAAAATTCCCAGAAAACCTAAAATGCCGCTGACGATCGCGGGCAGGAAGCCGCACACCACCGCGCAAAACGTCACCGTCATGTACAAGGTGACGTAGAACGCGACATGTCCAAGCAGGGGATCAAGCAGCCAGCGCAGCACGATAGCGAGCGCCGCCGCTGCAACGGCAATCTCATACCGCTCGCTGACACGCTGGCGGGGAAGCGGAGTAAGAATTGTCAAAATACTTCTGGAGAATACGCCTGCCATATAGCCTCATCACTCAAGAAACGCGCACTTCATGCCATCTGCCATGGTGCAGTTCGCGCGGTTTTCGTTCGTTTTGGCCAACAGGAATATCCAGAGCCCTAATTGACAAGATGCGCCCAGCCGCAGGGCGGTTGCACAAGCGTAGGCTGCGAAATACACATCGCAACGATCAAAATCCTTCTCTTTCTCGAAATGAGAAATTGACTGTGGGCAGCCGTGCTCCTGGCGGATCCCTGCTGGATGTTGGGCTCGGAGTCAATAATTCGTTAGCCCCTAGGACCACCCCCCTAGAAGCTAGCACCCAACACCAGTAAAAAAGTTTTGGTTGAAAAATCGCTTGACACATTCCCATATAGGAATATATATTCCCTTGCATGGCCAGAGCGGCGACCACCTCCGATGCGTTCAATGCGGTAGCGGAACCCCGCCGGCGCGAAATTCTGAATTACCTCGCGCTGCAGGAGCGTCCGGTCGGCGACATCGTGGTCAGCTTGCGCCTGGAACAACCCTCAGTGTCGAAGCATCTGCGGGTGCTTCGTGACGTTGGCCTGGTGCACGTGCGGCGTAATGGACGCCACATGTTCTATCGCACCAACGCCGATGCCATCCGCCCACTCCATGAGTGGACCAGGACGTTCGAGCGTTTGTGGCAGCACCAATTGAGTCGGGTGAAGGAGCGCGCCGAGGCCAAACAGAACGAATTGGACAAACTCTGAACCAGATCACATCTGCCTATTGAGCCAGGAGGAAATATGATTGCTACAGCGCCTGCGGGCATTGAAAATTTAACTCTGAACATCAACCAGGAAATTCACGTGCGGGCGTCGCTGCAAGTCACCTTCGACGCCCTGCTGGAGCAGTTGGGTCCGGGGAACGAGACGCCGGAGGGCAAGAGCATGCAGATGAAAATCGAGGCATGGCCCGGCGGAAGATGGTATCGCGACCTGGGCGACGGCAATGGCCATTTCTGGGGAGTCGTCCAGGCCATCAAGCGGCCGAATTTGATCGAAATTAGTGGACCGCTCTTCATGTCGTATCCCGTCGTCTCGAACCTGCAATATCGCTTAAGTGAGCAAGATGGCGGAACCCTCATCAAGTTCCACCATACCGCGCTGGGCCTCATTCAAGACGAGCACCGAAAAGGAGTGGTTACGGGATGGACCCACATGCATGAGCGCATCCGCGAGAGCGCCGAAGCCAAGGCGCGGAAGTAGAAGGGGATTGTTGATTGATGATTGTTGGTCGAAACCGGAGGGTCGATCCAGGTTTTTCAATCATCAATCATAAATCATCAATCGACAATGAATTTCGTCGAAGGAGTATCCCATGTGTCCAGCGTGTATGGCTAACGCGGCGCTGGTAGCGGGCAGCGTCATGTCGACGGGCGGGATCGCGGCCCTAGCCGCCAAGGTAATTCGTTTCAAAAAGCGCGACTCGCAAGACGTGTCAGCCGAACAACAATTCAAAAAAGAGGAACGAAAGGAGAAGTGACCATGGCAACTATGAACGCAGCAAACGTGACGAGCAAGTCGGAAGTGACAACCCCAGTGGTTTCGTCGGCCGAGTGGGTGGCCGCGCGCAAGGAACTGCTGCGCAAGGAAAAAGAGCTTACCCGGCTGCGCGACGAACTCAGCCGCCAGCGCCGCGCTCTTCCGCGCGAACGAGTCGAGAAGAACTACGTTTTTGACGGGCCCCGCGGCCAGGAATCGCTCGCCGACCTGTTCGGCAACAAGAGCCAGTTGGTCGTCTATCACTTCATGTTCGGGCCGGGATGGAAGGAAGGTTGCCCCAGTTGCTCGTTCCTCGCCGACACTTTCGACGGCGCCGCGGTCCATTTGGCGCAGCGCGACGTGAGTTTTGTAGCCATCTCCCGCGCGACTCTGCCCGAGATCGAAGCCTTCAAGAAACGCATGGAATGGAAGTTCAAATGGGTCTCGTCCTTCTCCACTGACTTCAACTTTGACTATCGGGTTTCGGCGTCGAAGGAGGAAAAGGCGAACGGCAAGGTGTACTACAACTACGGGACGACGGATTATTTCGCCGAAGAGCTTCCCGGAATGAGCGTGTTCTACAAAAACGACTCCGGGGAAATCTTCCACACTTATTCCAGCTACGCGCGCGGGCTCGATAACATGTTGAGCGCCTACAACTGGCTCGATCTCACTCCCAAGGGCCGCGACGAAGACGGGCTCGCGTTCTCCATGGCGTGGGTGCGGCATCACGACAAGTACGCGGATGGCCAGGTGGTCGATCCGAACGCGACCTACGTACAGCCAGCGAAAACCGATGCGGGATGTTGTTCCGACAAAGAACGCGCCTGACCGCTGAGATCGCCGAGAAAGCGGAGACGTCAGCGTTTGTAGATACTCGTATTTGGATGGTAATTGCGCCAGTCGAACCAATAATCTTTCAGGGCGGGCACGCGATCCAGGCATTTGCCCTGCGCAGGTCCGGAGATCGCGCAGCCCTGGAAGTTCCATTCGCTGGCCGTGGCTGTGTCGACCAGCGTCCATGCTTTCGTCGCGGCCGGCGCTGCTTTCGCGTCTCCCTGGCTCTCGCCCTGCAGGAAAAACTCCGCGTCTTTCCCGTCCACGCGGCTGGCGAAGACCCGGAAAGACTTTCCGTCAGGCCCGACGGCAACCAACAGAGGCGTCCCGCGAACCCGGTCCATGACGGGGGCCTGTTTCACCAAAGTGTCCCAGGGATAAGCGCGGCTGGCCCCGTCGAGTTCCAGTCCCACGACCACGTCCCGCGACTTCAGTTCGGTGCCCGGAAAACTGATCACCACCGGTAGCTTGGCCACCTCCGGCTCCCAATTGCTCTCGTAATTTTTTAGATCTTTCGCCACCGGTGCCAGCACCTGCCCGTTTGAAACCTCGCTCTTCCACTCTCCGAAGGTCAACTCGTCACTGAGCACCAGGTCGAGCGACGCGCCCTGCAGCGGGCCGTAAATGGCTTTGCCGGTAATCTGCTGCCACCAGCTGCCGGTTTCCCGGTCGCGCATCAGGAAGTTCTGATTGTTAATTCCGGCCAGATAAAAATGCAGCACTCTGCCGTTCACCGTTCGCGTCCACACCAGACCGGTGTGACAGAGCGTTCAATAAGTAATCGCCACCGGCACGCCGCCCACGACATCGTTCACTACGTGGTGGTACGCCATTTCGCGGATGGGATACGCGCGCGCATCGGCGCCGTAGCGGATGCCGAGAATCATCTCTCCGTTATCGAGTTTACTGGTGCTTGCCGCTTCGAAGCCCGCATCCTTCACCGGGTGAAACATCCACTCGAAATAATTCAGCCGCGACATGACCGCCGAAAACGCGACCACCGCCATCACCGAAGCGAGAATGATTCTCCGCGTTCGATTGGCTGTCTCCCATAGAATGACCGCGAAAACCAGGCAGAGCAGGGAAGCCGCCAACGTTCCCCGTGGCGCGAGTTGCCGCAGATGCATGGCGAGCCCCAGCGCACCCGGTGTCTGATGATGAAACGGCCGAATGACGTAGGCGGGAACGAAAAACAGACCGATGCCCACTAGGGCAGCGGGGACGAAGAGATACCAAAGCAGATAGCGACGAGGTTGCATGATGAATTGAACGTTCCGCGATTGCGATTGTAATCAATGCCTGGGGGAGTCGGCGGGAAGGGACTTATCACCTCCACGGGTAGTCGATTGGGTACAGTACCACCTACGGTAGGGCAAGCAACGAGCTATAAGGCTGCCGTCTACTGCCTGCAAGTTCTTGCCTACGTTTGGGATGTCTACACGTCTCATTTTGCGATTAAGCCCTACCCTAAGGCCAAGTAGGTCCCAGAGGGCTAGGAGTTGTCTACGTTTGGCTGTGGCGAAGCCCTAGCCGCCAGCCATATCGTAATACTCACATCCCCACGCGGCGTTCCGGGCCTTCCAGTCCTAGTCTTAGCCATAGGCTCCCAAGCGAATACTTTAGCCTTGTTCGGTATGGCGATCTTTAGGTCTTGCATCATGCGTTTCGCTGCAATAGGACTTCTAGCCTTCTTCGGCCCTGAGTCCGCCCCTCCCGCCAGTAAATCTTCTACGGCGCGTGCCAGCCGTATCCTTACCCCTCGTCTGGCTCGCAAGTAGTTCTCTAAGGCATCAATCGGTCGAAGGCCTTGATACTGGCCGGGTATTACAGGAGGTAGTTCTGGCGTTTCTCCGTCCAGCCCGGCTTTGGCGCTGCGAGTGTTTGAGATGATCTGCACCTCAGCACTCCGGTGCCGGCCTCCATTCAGAACTCCATCGATTTTCTGGAGTTCGCTGGTGAGTAGCCCTAGGTCACGGATTACACGGGGCAAAAGCGAATTGAGGTTGTCCACTTGTCTACGCCCTCCCTTAGTGGGGCGTAGAGTGTCACACGGTACCCTGTGGAGTCAAGTGGATAATCAGGCCAGCGCCGTAGTAAGTGATGACCGAAGCTGGAACGGGGCGGGGCTTCGAAACGCGTCACTGCGGCGTAAAGTTCTGGTGATAGCTCAAGTTCACCACGTCCTGAAACATGGGCGTGGCCGGAGGCAGGTTCGCCGGGTTCAGGAACAGCACATCAAAATAATATTTGCGAGTTGGCGGACTATACACAGTCGTACAGCACTTAAATACGCCGGTGTTGTACTCGGAGTAGTACATGCTCACCAGCGATCCGTCGTAATTCAGCGTCGTGCCCCACTGCTCCAGGTATCGGAGAAAGTTGTGTAAGCCCCCATCGGTGCCGAAGTCCTGGCTCACGCCGCCCCACGTCGGTTGTGGGAAAGGAATGTTCTTGCCCCCCGCAATGGCCGCGCGGTAGTAAGCAGGAGCCGTGGCCTTGCGGCTGCCCGGAGAAGTGCTGTTGAGCAGGCTGTTGACGTCGGACCACTGGTTCGACAACAGGGTCACCGAGTCGGCAATGATAGCAGCTGCTGAATGCGTGGTTTGCGACGGATTCGCATTGTTCGCGGTGCCCCAGAACGGGTCCGACCCATCGCTGTTGTAGTTGCCGTAAACGTAGACTGGATTCTCCGATACCACCGTAAAGCCGCCGCATCCGGTGGGGTTGGCCGCGTTCTGCGTGCATGCGCTGGCGGCGGGCTTCACGGGCAAGTAACTTACGCCCGCGCTCATGCCACCGTCGATCAACCGCAAGCCGTGCCGCGCTCCGGTCACCATGTTCGCTGCGCCTTGGGTACTGCAAGAATTATTGCGCACATAGGGGTTCAACGGCGCGCCGGTGTTGGTGTTGAGGCCGAAGCCATAACCGATATTCCGCGCGCCCCAGTTGTCGAGAACGTTATTTTGGTCGACGTCTTCGGGAGAGTAGGTGTAGTAAGTCGCCGGCTCGGGAACGCCGTCGGGAGTCGCCGAGGTCAAGTTCGCGCCGGAATTGACCACGTCCTCAAGGCCCGATTCGCCGCTGATTACGCCTGCGGCAGTCTGTCCGCCATTGCTCGCATTGGGGTCGACGAGCATGCCGCGGTGATCGGAGAAGTAGAGAACGTAACCATTCTGGGTGGCATAGTCCACATTAGCGCCGTGGCCGGGAATCCCGCTGTTCAGCCATCGCGCCAGGTTGCCCACATCCAGGTCAACTACGTTCATGATGCCGTTGACTGCGCAAGAATCGGCGGCCTGCGGGTTGTCGCGCATTTCGCCTTCGCGCGTGTCGTAGATGTTAATGGGATACCAGTCAGTAGCGTTTGCTCCCGTCACTGTCGTGTTCCGCAGTTGCTGCAGAATCAGAATCGCGTTCTGGTTGACCGTGTTTGAACTTTGCGGAGCCGTCAGGTCCGCATTGTAGGGCTTGCCGAAACCAAACCCAAGCCATTCGCGCGTCACGCCCTTCCACGAATTCGATCCGTTATCGAAGAACTCGACCCGCAGCCAGGCTCCGGTGTTCGTTGGATTAGTCCCGCCGGCGGGAGTGGTCGTGATCTCCCCCAACAGCGGCCACTGGGTCCACGTTGTCAATCCGGCATTGGTGTAAGGCGGAATCCAATTTGCGGAGACGGTGGTGTCCGCGGTGGCAAAAGCCTCCCCCGCGGGAGCTCCCGGAGGACTGAAATTCGGATTCATTTGTATATTGTCGGGGTCACCGAGGATTGACGGGCGCTCGGGTGCCAAGTCAGCTTCCTTGTCGGCCAAGAGGACGCGAATTTGAGCTTTGTTGTACAGTCGCGCGCTGCCCAAGGCGCTCGAAGCCGACTCGGTCTGCGGCTTGCGCACGATCGCAATCGGGTCAGTGCAAGGCGGCGCATTGCTGACGCAGCTATTCTTTACAAACGGCAACTGCATGTTGGTGGCGCCGGTGAGAGAGTTAGTTACAAAGCCGTTCAACCCGATCGGCGGCGGCGTAATTGATGAGGAAGAGGAGATGCTGGGGAAATTGGAGTTGGCAAGGCCGCCTACGCTCGGATACCCGCCGCTCCAGCTAGCATCCCCCGGAACCGTTCCAGCACCAGGCAGGGCCACACAGTTTGCACCCGTGGGCGGAAATGTCAGGGGGCACCCTCCGCTGGCCCTGGGAACCCAGACCGTTCCACCGTATCCCGCGGTGGTCATGTGTCCGTTCTCCAGCCGATCCATAACGATCTGCTGAAAAGCCGAGATCTTGTCGTTGAACACCAGGTTGCCGCCGGCCGCAAGAAAGAGATTCTGGTTGGTGTGAACGCGGCCGCCAAAGCTGAAGTCGGGGCCCGGGAAATAGCTGCAGTCATATCCGCAGAACACGCCGAACTGAAACACGGGAATCAGCGACACTTCCACCTGCCGCGTGATATTGACCGATGCGCCTAAAGGCCGGGTGGCGACCACCTGCAGCGTCATGGGAATGATCTGTGCGTACATTCCCTGGTTGGCTCCCGCGCTGATGGTATTGAAGCTGCTTTGGGGCGTAAGCCCGTCCGCCATCAGGGGAACGTTAATACTCTCCGTGTAGCTCATCCCGCCCACCATGGCCGCAGTCGGCGGATAATTGATCAGGTTCTGAATTTTGTCGTTCTTGGGCGCCTGGTACTGACTGTAGAGCGACGAAAGATCGGAAGTGAGTTTCTCCATGCCCGATTCGGCGCCGTAGTATGCGAGATTCTCCTCCATGTCATTGCCGCCGATCCGGGTTTCGTTGGTCACCAGGAATAGCAGGCCCACGGCCACGCCTGACAGCAGCACCATGACCAGCAGCGCGGCAATCAGTGTGAAACCTCGCGAACGATTTTTTTTCTGTCTCATGGATCGGTCTCCTGCGTGAGCGTCACTGGTAACGATTGCGAAATGCCATGTTGCGCGCGCTCACCGAAGTTGCCAGATATAAGTTTTGCGATCTGTTTCCGTGGTTGATCATGCTCTGCCCCATGACCACGATGTTGATCTTCTGCATCAGGTTCGGCGAATCGCCCGCGCCCAGCGGATTGGTCTGGTTCGGGTCCAGCTGCGAAGTCGTGGAGTTATAAATGTCATACGAAAATTGCAGGTTGATGATGTTGTCGGCCACGGGAACCGGAGTCTGCCCATTCACTTGCCGCATCAACCGTGGGGTTTCGCCATTCGGTGGCGGCACCGTCAAATAGTAAGTGACCGCAAACAGCCGGTAGGCAATGGTGTTCGCGCCGGTGGAAATGGCCGCGATGTTGTTGGAGGCGGCCCCGTTCTGATTCATATTCAACGGATCCAAATTCGCGAACTCAATCCCCGTGAGAGTCACATTGGTGACTTCTCCCACCGCCGTGCCCAGAGGATTGCTGAGCATGATGAGATCGCCCACTTTAATTCCGCCTGCGGAAGTCAAGGCTGGCGGCGCCGGTATAAAAGCCGGATTCGGGGCCAGCACAATGGCGGTCCCGTTTCCAGGAACCGGAAACGTCACGTCGTACTGCCACAATGGAAAGTTGTAGTCGGCATAGATGGACGTGATACTGTCGTTGACCGCCGGCGGCGGCGCCGCCGGAACCACCGCGTTTCCTTCCACACCGTTGCTGAAGCCGGGAATAATTCCGTACATGTAATTGTTGGTGGGATAAGTGTTGCCCGAAACGTGACAGGTTCCTGCCTGGTCGCAGCCGTACAACGATGCGCTCGATCCGGTGCCGGTGGGCAACTGGATTCCTCCCGAAGGCAGCCCCGCGCCCGCCATGCTAATGTCTTTCACCATCAGATCGATGGCCGCGCGCATATTCTGCTGTGTCTCCGCGCGTTGCGTGACCAGCATGGCCGAATCCATTCCGCTCTTGAAAAGGGTGGCGAGCGCACCCATCACGACCAGCCCCACCGCGATCGCGACAATGAGTTCCAAAAGAGTGAACCCGCGCCCGGATTGTGATCTTGGCATCTTCATGTTTTCCATCAGGAGCCTTCAGCGGAAGGCCGAAATCAATGCGTTCACTGTGTAACTGCGCGGAAACGGGGATCCACCGGTGAAATAACTTACGGTCACGGTAATCTGCTTGAGATTGGGGTCGACGGTCACACCGTCCGACTCCAGCACGGTCCCGATCTGAATCTGACGGGTGAAGTTTGCCAGGCTCATGGCCGTGTCATCCGCCGTTCCCAGAATGCCGTCAGGACCGGGCAGGGTGATGCACTCGGGCCCGGCCGGACAAGCTCCTGAACCGGGAAAGTCGACATCGTCGGCGGTGTTCACCAGCCCGTCAGGGCCTGCCGAAAGCAATGCCGTGGGGCCGTCGGTAAAAATTCCGCCGCTGGAAATATTCGCGATTTGCGAGAAATTAATTTGCTGCGTGTTGCGCGCCGTGTAGATGCTTTCCATCGTCTCCAGCGCCTTCTGCCGGGCAATCAGATTTTCCTGCGCGTTCTGCGTGGTGGCCACGGCGGTGGCAAAAACCGCAAGCAGTCCAATAATTCCGATGCTCATTACTACGATCGCAATCAGGGTTTCAACCAACGTGAACCCGCTTTGCCCGGTAGCCTGCGGCTGGGGTCGCCTCATTGTTGCACCCATACGTTGCCGGTCTGCAGCAGGCGCCAGCCCCGTACTCTTCCTGTGGTGCCAAACACCGACACGGCGCGCGAACTGTAAAGATCGCCCGGCCGCGTCAGATAAACCAGGCCGCTGTTGAAGTTGCCCAGCGTATCCTGCGACGAGCCGTCGGGCATGAACATGATGTAGTCCTGGCTGCCCAGGCCCATGCCTTGGTCGAAGTCAATGGCGGTGGTGCCGCCGCCGAAGCCGTCCGGCGCGGACGCCGGGAAGCCGGCTTGCACCGCGAACTGAATATCCTGCGGCAGACTAAACGTAGCCACCGTCACCGGCGGGGGCGACACCGGCGCGGCGTAATCCCAACGCTGCACCGTGATGGTTCCGGGCGCCGCGAACGTGACGATATAGCGTTTGCTCTGAGTAATCGAAAGATTTCTATAACTGCGGATCACCGACAGCGTCGTGTCGTAGGCGGCGTTTACGTGGTTCTCGCGGAACAGCGGCATCAGCACGATGAAAGTGACCCCCGCCATGATCAGTCCGATGGCGATGGTGATCAGCATTTCCAGCAACGAGAACCCGCGCTCTCCAGTCAACTTCATAATGCCCTTCGGCGACCCGACCGACCTCAAAGCTTTTCGCGCTTTCCTCCGCTTCATCGACACAGGCGCGGATTGCGCTACCATCGCGGAAGACAAAACAGACTTGCGTTCTTTCATCGCGACTTCATCTTCCTAGTTGTGGGGGATATCGTCAAAGTACTACAGACCAATGCACCAGTACATGGACCGTTTGTAATTTGAGGGTGGTTACTAGAGTTACTTTTGAAAGCGGACCTTCGAAAGCAGGACCTCGGACTCGGACGTAAGACAACTGGTAGTCGTGCGGTTCGCGCACGGAAGAAACAATTCCTCAACGTCAAGAGCTCACACGTGCGCGTCCGGCAAGCGGGCGCCTGCGGTTTAAAGTCCGAGGTCTAAGGTCCGAAGTCTAAGATTGAGGTCCGTGAGCCCAAAGCCGAAAGCCCCGCCTTACCGATTGGTCTTATAAAACTGCTGCCCGAGGCGAATCAGCAGAAACGGTGCAAAGATCGCGGCCACGATCGCGAAATAGGTTTGCGCGAGAATTTCTTCTTCGACTCGCGCCATCGCGTTGGGAATGTTTCCCAGGAAGATATGCGTAATGGTCGCGTGCAAAACCAGGTTAAGCGCGGCCAGCACAAACACCGGCACGCTGCCCAGGCACGCCGAAGCGACCACTCCCGGCCGGGCAGAACGCTGATACGTAATAGTTAGGTAGAGGCCGAGGTTGAGCGAGACGGTAAACAGAATCATGATCGGCGTGAGCCGTGCGCTCCGCCAATTCTGAATGATGAGTTGCGGAAACGACACCGGGAAGAGCACCAGCAGCAACCCGAAAGCCAGCGACACATAGGCCAGCATGGCCGCCGGATCGGCAAGTCGCATGGCCACCGTGCGGCGTGGTTCCTTCGCGAGAGCTGTCGCCGCTGCGCTCATAAGCCTGCCACCTTCGAAAATCGGTCCAACAGAATCTCCGTCACCAGCGCCAGGCTGAATACCAGAAGCGCTAAATTGCGCGAGTCGCGCCACGCTCGTTCTGAAGTGAATCGTATGCCCGTGTTTCGCCGGCAGTACGCCTCCACCCAGACAGCCCCAGCCATGATTCCGCTCATGGCCAGAAAAACCGAACCAAGCGCGATGGTGTAAGACGTGTACCCGGATTTCTGCAGATCCCAGATTACCGAGATCGCCAGCATCAGGCTGACCAGTCCCAACTCTCCGTACTGGAAGACTTGCCGAACGCGCGGGCGCAAATCGCTCTTGTGCTGGTTCGCCCAGGTCCGCGTCATGATCCAGGGCAGGAAAATTCCCAGGCCCGCATACAAGCTGATCCACAACAGCCATTTGGCGGACATCCAATCGGCAGCCATTTCGTGAATTCCCAGAGCGACCATAAGAACTAAATTCTAAGAGCCACAGTTTTCCAGCGAAAGTTACCGTAGACATGGAACGTAAGGTTCGCGGGCGATGGCGGGCAAGATGCCTCGGGTGCGCAATGGGATGGTGACACTGGTAACTTGTGACGCGGAACCACCGGAACCTACGATGTTCTCAGGTATGACTCTATCCGCTCTACTGGTGTGTGCCGACGAGGAATCGTCCCAATTGCTGCAGCGCGCTCTGGCCGAACTCCGCATTGGGATCGAATCCTGCCCAGACTTCGTGCGCGCTGGCATCCGGCTGGCGCAACAGCGGTTCGACGTGGTCATCCTCGAGGGGAAGACCACGTCGCAGGTGATCTCGCTGCTGCGCGAGACTCGCCAGTCCCGCAAAAACGATGCCACGCTCGCCGTCGCCGTGCTGGACGGACAAGAGGGTGTCCATGAAATCTTTTCCCTGGGCGCGAATTTTATTTTTTACAAGCCTCTGGCCTACGAGCAGGCGCTGAACAGCATGCGCGCGGTGCGCGTGGTGATGCACCGTGACAAGCGCAAAAAAGCGCGTGCTGCCGTGCACGCGCAGGCCACCGTGGATTACGCCAACGTCGAACAGGAAAAAGCGACCCTGATCGATCTGGCGGAAGACGGCATGTCGGTGCAGTTTGGCAAAAGGCTTCCCCCCGTCAATAAAGTTTATTTTCAATTCAAGCTGCCGGGGCAGGCGGCAAATGTTCGCCTCTCGGGGCAAGTCGTGTGGCAGGATTGGAAGGGCCGCGCCGGCGTGCAGTTTGCGGACGTGCCGAAAACCTCACGCCGCCTGCTCTCCGATTATCTGGTGGACAAATTGGCGGACGAGTCTGCGTACAACCCATTGGCGGACGTGACCGTCGAGATGGAAGAGACGCTTCTGCCTGGACCCGTAGCAGTGGCCGAGATTACTCACCGAAGCCATGCGAAGCAGGATGCCGCGCAAGTCGAGGCTGCAGCCGCGAATTTCTCAGTTGACGACGCGAACGCCAAGGGGACTCTTGCCGATCCTGATAACCGGCGCACGCAATCGCGTCACGCCTGCCGCCTGGGCGCCGTAGTGTACCGCTCGGGAACCACCGTTCCGCATCGTTGCAATTTGACTGACTTGAGTTCGGGCGGATGCTACCTGGAATTTCCCTTGCCCGTTCCGGCGGGATCGTCGGTCGAGATCATGGTGCGCACCTACGAGATGAAACTAGCTCTGCGGGGCGTGGTGCTGACTAGTCATCCTGGCTACGGGATGGGCGTGGAGTTTGCATTGAACACCAGCGAGGAGCGCGCGAACGTGCAAAAACTCATCGATTTCGTCGCAGCGACGACGGAACCCACCAACTAAGTTGTTGAGCCTGCGTGTAAGTCATTGATAATTCGTTAAACGGTGCTGGGAGGCTCCAGGACGGGAAATTTTACGTTCTGAGGGTTTACCCTTGGGCGCTTGACGATCGGTCGCTCGCAGGGGCCTTTACGGCTCCGGAAAGGGCATTGTAGGCGAGGGGCGAAGCACGGAAAGTGCCGGCGCGCCTGGAACAACTTTGTATGTACAGATATGTATTGCTTAGAGTGCACTTAGTCACGATATTGCTCGGAAGCTATTGAAGCGGCGTCGCTTCGCTCCGCCAGACGGACGAATGCGTCCGTCCCCACATGACCGGGAATGCTGCCGCTAGTCACTGGCCACCAGTCACTGGCCACTAGTCACTAGCCACTATTTCACCGCTGATTCCTGCGCTAAGGCCGTCTTGAAGTAGTCCAGCGACTGGCGCAGGCCGGTTTCCAGATCGATCTTCGGCTCCCATCCCAGCAACTGGCGCGCCTTGGTGATGTCGGGGCAGCGCTGTTTGGGATCGTCCTGCGGCAGCGGTTCGTAGTGAATCTGGCTCTTCGATCCCGTCACCTTCAACACCATCTTCGCGCATTCAAGGATGGTGAATTCGCTGGGATTGCCAATGTTGACAGGCAAATGTTCGTCGGACTTCGAGAGGCGCACGAAGCCGTCGATCTCGTCACTGACGTAGCAGAAGCTGCGCGTCTGGTGGCCATCGCCGTAAACCGTGAGCGGTTCGCCGCGCAGCGCCTGCTTCATGAAGTTGGGCACGACCCGGCCATCGTTGAGCTGCATGCGCGGGCCGTAGGTGTTGAAGATGCGGACAATGCGCGTGTCGACCTTGTGATAGCGGCGGTAGGCCATGGTAACCGACTCGGTGAAGCGCTTGGCTTCGTCGTAAACCGAACGCGGCCCGATGGAGTTGACGTTGCCCCAGTAAGTTTCCTTCTGCGGATGTTCCAGCGGATCGCCATAGCACTCCGAAGTCGACGAGACTAAATATTTCGCGCCGTACTTGTGCGCAACATCGAGCGCGTGGAAGGTTCCGAGCGAACCTACTTTGAGTGTTGGAATGCCGTGCACGCTGTAGTCGACCGGGCTGGCGGGGCTGGCAAAGTGAAAGACGTAATCCACTTTGCCCACGTCGAAGGGCTCGCAGATATCTCTTTCAACAAATTCGAAGCGGGTCTCATTGTGCAGGTGTTCGAAGTTGGCACGGCGGCCGGTGAGCAGGTTGTCGACGACAACCACGCTCCAGCCTTCGGCGAGCAGGGCATCGCAGAGATGAGATCCCAAGAAACCGGCGCCGCCCGTGACTATCGCGCGTTTTAGGCTCATGCCTTCTTGCCGTTCTTAGCAACGGCTGCGGGAACGCCATCGGGATAGGAGGCGGCGCGTCCCACGCTATAGTAGCTGAAGCCTTCGGCTGCCATCATTTCGGGATTATACAAATTGCGGCCGTCGATCACGATTGGATACTTGAGTTCCTGGCGCAGGCGGGCGAGATCGAGATTGGCGAACTCTTCCCACTCGGTGAGGATGAGCAATGCGTCGGCGCCGTGCGCGGCTTCGTAGGCGGAGCCTGCGAACTGCAGGCCAGAAGAGATCACATCGCGGACCCGGTCCATGGCGGCAGGATCATAAGCGGTGATCTTGCTGCCCTCCTGGATGAGGGCCTGCACAAGGTAGAGCGCCGGCGATTCGCGTATGTCGTCGGTGCCTCCTTTAAAGGCTAGGCCGAGCACGCTGAGATTCTTGCCACGCAGTGTCCAGAGCGCGCTGCGTACCTTGCGCAGAAAACGGTGGCGCTGCTCTTCATTGATGCGCATGACTTCATCAAGCAGGCGGAAATCGTATCCCGACTCGCGGGCCACGGCGCGGAATGCCATGACGTCTTTGGGGAAGCAGGATCCGCCGTAGCCAATGCCGGGATTCAGGAAGCGGGGTCCGATGCGCGAGTCGGTGCCGACGCCATGAACCACTTGATTGACGTTGGCGCCCACCGATTCGCAAACCGAGGCGACTGCGTTGATGAAAGAAATCTTCATCGCCAGAAAAGCGTTAGAGGCATGCTTGATCAACTCTGCGCTCTTGGTGCTGGTGACGATGATGGGTGGAGGCGTCGAAGCGCGGTCAGGTTGCGGAATCGCGTCGGTGCGTTCGTAGTAGGTGCCGTCGGTGAGGGGCGCATACACTGCGCGCAGAACTTCGGCAGAGCGTTCGCTGTCGCAACCGATGACGATGCGGTCGGGAAACAGGAAGTCGGTGACCGCGGTGCCTTCGCGCAGAAATTCGGGATTGCTGGCAACGTCGAACCAGTTCGGATCAGTGCCGCTGCGCAGGATGATCTTGCGCACCCACTCGCTGGTGTAGACGGGCACGGTGCTTTTCTCGACGACAACTTTGTAGTCGTCAATGCCACCGGAAATTTCGCGCGCCACGGATTCGACATAAGACAGATCGGCCTCGCCACTCTCAGTGGGCGGCGTGCCCACGGCGACAAAAATGACCGAGCTGACACGCACCGCTTCCTTCAAGTCGTCGGAAAAAGTCAGCCGCTGGCCGCGATGGCGGGTCAGCAGTTCTGGCAGGAATTTTTCATGGATCGGGACTTGGCCGTTTTTCAGCGCCGCCAGCTTGGATTGGTCGTTGTCCACCAGAATGACGTCGTGTCCTAGGTCGGCAAAGCAGGCGCCTGCCACCAACCCTACATATCCGGAACCGACCACTGCGATCCGCATGTTAAGACTCCCGAGATGGAATGTTCTGCAGCAACTTTGTTAGGAGTGCTTCGGCGAGGAAGCCTGGGGGAATTCGAGGCGGTCCGGGAAAAACGCATCCACAGCGCCTTGGAATTGCCATGATTCTAACAGGATTAAGGCTAACATTCACGGGGAGAAAGACGAGCAAGTTCTTGCGGAGGAATTCAGTTTTTTGCCAAATTGGGAAGGCAGTTTTTGCGTGCTGGGCAGCGACCTGTCGACCGGGCGCAGAGTGGGAATGGCCAATTTTCCCCACGACTGGGTGCAGAAACCGCGCCGGGAACGAGGTGGAAAAGTCCAGGCGCGTATTGACAACCCGTGGTTTTCGGGCGAAACTCCGCTACGGACGGTGATTGTAGCTGCAACTGATCCTTCAGTATGGCTCAACCTCCGACATCGGAACCGGGTCCGTCGAAAGCGGATGCGAGCGCGACGGGAGTGCTGCGCGCGCAGCCGCAGGACGCCGGCTTCGAAACCGACTTGGCTCAACTGGCTGCGGTATTCTCGGCGCACGGCGGCGGCGTGTCGCCGGAACTCTCCCAGGACCTGGC
This sequence comes from uncultured Acidobacteriaceae bacterium, assembly GCA_963708335.1. GTDB lineage: Bacteria > Acidobacteriota > Terriglobia > Terriglobales > Acidobacteriaceae > Sulfotelmatobacter. The sequence continues at coordinate 3,932,599 of OY970205.1, forward strand.
CCTGGAGATCATGCTCAACGAAATCGTGGTGCAAGCCCGCCTGAGTACAGGTGCGACCGGGGCGGCGATCGCACTGTTGCGGGAGGGAGAAATGGTTTGCCGGGCCAGCAATGGGGCGACGGCTCCTGCGCTGGGTTCGAGGCTGGACTCCGTTGCAGGACTCTCCGGCGAGTGCATTCGAACGCGTCACATCCAGCGCAGCGACGACGTGCTGGCTGATCCGCGAGTCGACCGCGAAGCGTCGCAACGGCTGGGTATGCGGTCGGTGATGGTGATGCCGCTGATGCGCAGCGAAGAAGTGGTGGGGCTGTTTGAATTGTTTTCGTCACAGCCGCAAGCTTTTGGCGAGCGTGATGAGCGCACGCTGGAGGCGCTGGCGGCGCGCATCTTCATAAGTTTGGACAGGCTGGCGCAACCTTTACGGGTGGCCGCGTCAGCATCGATTGAGGCGCATAGCGAAAAGGTTGAAACCGTTCCTGCCCCAACGGCTCATCAGCCGCTCGCGGCTTCTGAGAGCCAGCAAATCATGCCGCAGATTAAAGCGGACTCAAGGGACGCAGACTTTGTGCACGGCCATTCGCGTGAAAATTCTGTGGCGCGGGATTCGACCGAGCACGGGGTCGAGGTGCTCACTTGGGCGCTGCGAGGGGCGGTGCTGGTATGCGCGGTGTTGCTAGGCTTGCTGCTGGGTCGGCATTTGCCGACGCCGAAGACGGTAGCGCATTCGAGTGCGCCTGCCTCGGTGAAGGCACCTGATGCAAGCAGTGCGTCCGCGGATACGAGCGCACGGCCGGAAACGCAGCAAACTGCCGAGGCGTCGCCTCCGCCAGCGGTGCTCGTCAAGGGCAAATCAAAAGATGTGCCTGCGGGAGGTCTGCGCATCTTCGATAACGGCAAAGAAATCTTTCGCATGCAGCCGACGCAGAACGGCGCAACGCAAACTCCGGCCGACAGCGTGGAGCGAGCTTCCTCGGCTGAGCCGGAGAATTCCATAGCGCCGCTGCCTGCGGTGGCCGGGGGAACGTTGCTTTACCGCGTCGAGCCAGAGTATCCCGAAGAAGCGCGGCGGCAGAGAATTGAGGGGGCGGTTGTGCTCGACGTGCACATTGGCGGCGATGGCGCGGTGCAAAATGTGCAACTGGTCAGCGGACCGCCGCAACTCGCGCAGGCCTCCATCGGTGCAGTGAAGCAGTGGCGATTCCAGCCTCGCCGCGTGAACGGACGCGCTGCGCCCATGCAAACCAGAGTCACTTTGAACTTCAAATTGCCGTAACGGAATCCGCGTTACGGAGTTGTTCCCGCCTTCCGGTTCCAAACCAAACGCAACGATGTGTACGCCGCCGCGACGCCAACGATAAGGTTCGCCACAACCACCGGCGCGGAATGAATGGCGATTCCATAGGCGACCCAGAGCGTGGCCGCCGCGGCCTGAATCCACCGTAGGGTTGACGCCTGTTTGAAGAAATACGAACTTGAAAAAACGGCGGTTGCAGTCCAACCGATGACGTTAAGCCACACCGGGAAATCCTCCTGGGAAACAATCTTGAGACGAGGCACGAGCGCATTGCGGATGCCGTTGTACGTTTTGCGATTTCGCCGGCTCTTCGTGGAGGGGCGCCAGACTTTAATTAACCGGTCTTGTAGAACTGGGCCATGTTGCGAAACTTGCCGTAGCGCGACGTGAGCAATTCGGCGGGCGGAATTTTCTTGAGCTCGTTGAAATGTCTCTGCAGGCTGGCGTCGAGCAAAGCGGCGGCGGTCTCGTGGTCGCGATGAGCTCCGCCCTCGGGTTCGGGAACGATGTCGTCAATGCAGCCGAGCTCGCTGAGGTCGTTGGCAGTAATGCGCATGGCCTCGGCAGCAAGTTCTTTTTTGGAGGCATCGCGCCACATGATGGCGGCGCATCCCTCGGGAGAGATTACCGAATAGATTGAGTTTTCCATCATCAGCACGCGGTCGGCGACGGCGATGGCGAGGGCACCGCCGCTGCCGCCTACTCCAATAATGGTCGCGATGATGGGAACCTCCAGCCGCGCCATTTCGCGCAGGTTGTGCGCGATGGCTTCGGCCTGCCCGCGCTCTTCGGCGTGAATGCCAGGATAAGCGCCGTCGGTGTCGATCAGGCTGAAGATGGGGCGGCGAAACTTTTCCGCCAGCTGCATGACGCGAATGGCCTTACGGTAACCCTCGGGATGCGGCGTGCCAAAGTTGCGGTGCACGCGCTGCTTCATGTCGCGGCCCTTCTGGGTGGCGACGATGAGGACCTCGTCTCCGTGAAAGCGGGCCATGCCGCAGATGATGGCGGCATCGTCGCCAAAACTGCGGTCGCCGTGAATCTCGCTGAAGTCGGTGAAGATGCGTTCGATGTAGTCGAGCGACTGGGGACGCTGCGGATGCCGCGCCAGTTCGGTTTTCTGCCAGGCAGTGTGAGGAGCGTTCATCTGCTCGCGCAGGGTCTCGATGCGGTCCTGCAATTTTTCAATTTCGCGGCGGGTGGCTTCGTCGGCGTCGGGCGAGCGGAGTTCGGCGACCTGGCGCTCGACCTGCTCCAACTCCTGCTGCGCTTTTTCCATGGATGTCATGAGATGAATTCAGGCAATAATACGGACGCTGCCTCGGCCGCACAATTGTTCGACGCGGGCAATGAAATTGCGGTCCGGCAGGACATTATAGCCTTCCGCCTCCATCACGACCATGAAATCGCCCTGGCGTTCTAGGTCGAACAGGACGCGAGCTTCCCCTTTGCGCTCCAGGAACAAGATGTGGAGATCGTCGACGGTGGCTTCGAGAGAAGTCTCGAGCGGTACGCGAATGCGGATGGCGCGCGGCAGCGGAACCTTGGCTTCTTCCAGCGGCTGGATTTCGGCGGCCGTGATCTTAGGATTCGCGCCCTCTTCAATGCGCACGCCGGCCTTCACCAGCACCGGAACTTCGAGTTTCACTTTCTCGCCGATGCGTTTAAAGGCCTCGGGGAAGACGATCATGTCGATGGAGCCCGACATGTCTTCGAGCGTAGCCTGCGCGTAGAAATCGCCGCGCTTCGATTTGAGCACGCGCACGTTGCTGATGATTCCCGCGGTCGTGATGGTTTCGTCTTTGCCGGTGGAGCGGGTCATGGCCGCGATTTCTTCGACGTTGAGCGCCTGCAGGTCGGTGAGCTTGTCTTTGTACTTTTGCAGGGGATGTCCGCTGATGAAGAAGCCGAGAATTTCTTTTTCGGCAGTGAGGCGGGTGTGCTCGTCCCAGTCAGGAATGTTGGGCAGCTTGTCGTTGTGGGCTTCGGAGTCCTCTTGCTGGAAGACTCCGAACAGACCGTGCTGGCCGGATTCGACGTCGCGCTGGGCTTTCTGGGCGCGCTCCATGGCTTTATCAAGGATGGTCATCAACTGCGCGCGGCGGCCGAGAGAGTCCATGGCGCCGCTCTTGATTAAGGATTCCACGACACGCTTGTTAAGCAGGCGCAGGTCGACGTGCTCGCAGAATTCAAAAATCGATTTGAAGGAGCCGAGTTTCTTGCGGGCGGCAACGATGGACTCGATGGCGTTGCCGCCAACATTCTTTACCGCGGCCAGGCCGAAACGGATCGACTCGCCGTGCGGAGTGAAATTGGCGTCGGAGACATTGATGTCAGGCGCTTCGACGGCGATGCCCATCTCTCGGCATTCGTTGATGTACTTGACCACATCGTCGGTCGAGCCGGTGACCGAGGTCAGCAGCGCCGCCATGAACTCGACCGGGTAGTGCGTCTTCAGATAGGCCGTGTGATAGGCGAGCAGGGCGTAGGCTGCGGAGTGCGACTTGTTGAAGCCGTATCCGGCGAACTGGGCCATGAGATCGAAAATCTTTTCGATTTTCTTGGGCGGAAATTTGCGCTGCGCTGCGCCTTCCACGAAACGCTCGCGCTGCTGCGCCATCTCCTCGGCTTTCTTCTTGCCCATGGCGCGGCGGAGCAGGTCGGCTTCACCCAGGGAGTATCCTGCCAGGCGGTTGGCGATCTGCATAACCTGTTCCTGATACACGATTACGCCCAGGGTTTCCTGCAGAATTTCTTTCAACTCCGGCAATTCGTATTCGACTTTCTTGCGGCCATGCTTGCGGTCGACGAAATCGTCGATCATGCCGCCCTGAATGGGGCCGGGACGGTAGAGCGCGTTGAGCGCGGTGAGGTCTTCGATGGAATTGGGCTGATATTTGCGCAGCACGTCGCGCATGCCGTGCGATTCAAACTGGAAGACGCCGGAGGTGAGTCCCTTGTGGAAGACTTTTTCGTAAGTCTCGTTATCCTCCAGCGGAATCTGATCCAGATTCAATAATGTGCCGCGCGTCTGCTCGATCAGTTTTAGAGCGTCGGTCAGAATTGTGAGCGTGGTCAGGCCGAGGAAGTCCATCTTCAGCAGGCCCATCTTTTCGATGGCGACCATGTCGAAGGCGGTCACGATTTCGTCGTTCTTGGTGCGATGCAGCGGGACCAGGTCGGTGAGCGGGCGCGGCGAGATGACGACCCCGGCGGCATGCACGCCCGAATTGCGGACCATGCCCTCCAGCTTTTTCGCAGTCTCGAAGAGCTCGCGAATCTGGCCGTCTTTTTCGATCGCCTCGCGCAGCTGGGCTGAATCCTGAATCGCCTGCTCCAGCGTGATATTGAGCTGGGTGGGGACCATTTTGGCGATGCGGTCGACGTCGGCGTAGGGAATGTCCATGGCGCGGCCAACGTCTTTAATGGCGGCCTTGGCGGCCATGGTGCCGAAGGTGATGATTTGGGCAACGTTGTCGCGGCCGTATTTTTGCGTGACGTAGTTGATGACCTCGCCGCGGCGGTTCATGCAGAAATCGATGTCGATGTCGGGCATGGACACGCGTTCGGGATTGAGGAAGCGCTCGAAGAGTAGTTCGTGCTGCAGCGGATCGATGTCGGTGATGCCGAGCGCATAGGAAACCAGCGATCCAGCGGCCGATCCGCGGCCGGGGCCAACGGGAATGCCGTGATCCTTGGCGTAGCGGATGAAATCCCAGACGATGAGGAAGTATCCGGGAAACTGCATCTGCTGGATGATGGCGAGTTCGCGCTCCAGGCGCTGCTCGTAGTCGGTGAGCGAGTGCTTTAACTTTCCCTGTTCGTGCAGCGGACGCAGGGTTTCGAGGCGGCGGGCGAAGCCTTCGCGGGTGACGTGCACGAAGTAACTGTCGATCGTATAGCCGGCGGGCACTTCGAACTGCGGGAAGGGATTTGCGACTTTCTCCAGGCGCATGTCGCAGCGCTCGGCGATGTCGAGGGTGCGCGTGAGGACCGATGGAGAATCCTTGAAGACGCGTGCCATTTCGTCGTGGCTCTTGACGAAGAACTGGTTGCCGTCGAACTTCATGCGTCCGGTGTCGCGAATGGACTTTCCGGTCTGGATGCAGAGCATGACGTCCTGCGCGTGGGCGTCGTCTTCGCAGAGATAGTGGCTGTCGTTGGTGGCGACAAGCGGCAGGCCAAGTTCTTTTTCCAGCTGGAAGAGGCCGGGATGGATGCGGTGCTCCATCTCCAGGCCCTGATCTTGAATCTCGAGATAAAAATTATCTTTGCCGAAAATGTCGGTGAAAGTTCCGGCGGCCGCGAGGGCGGCGTCGTAGTTGTTCTCCATGAGACGCTCGGCGACTTCGCCCTTCAGGCAGCCGGAGAGGCCGATGAGGCCGCGGGAATGCTCGGCGAGAAACTTCTTGCTGACGCGCGGCTTGTAGTAAAAGCCGTGCAGCGAGGCCTCGGAAGTGATCTTGACCAGGTTGCGGTAGCCTTCTTCGTTTTCGGCGAGGACCAGCAGGTGGTTGTAAGTATCGCCTTCGGGGGCGGCTCGGTGGTCGTCCTTTTTGCAGATGTAGAGTTCGCAGCCGATGATGGGCTTCACGCCCGCGTGCTTGGCGGCGTTCACAAAGTGCACGGCGCCAAAAATGTTGCCGTGGTCGGTCATGGCCACGGCGGGCATACCCATTTCTTTCACGCGCTGGCAGAGCTTTTCGACGTCACACGCGCCGTCGAGCATGGAGTAGTCGGTGTGCAGGTGCAGGTGAACGAATTGGGACATGGGTCTGTTGTTAGTTTATCGCAGGAGGAGCGGAGGAAAACTGCGCGTTTGTGTGGTTTTCGTGTTCTGGATCACGCTGAAGGTCTATCGGGTCGGTGAGCGTAATGGCGAGATGTTTCAACAGTTGACCTTTGGCCTGAGGAAGCGGGGCGTGAGCTCGGTTGAATCTTATGGTTCAGGCAACAGCAAATGTTATTGCAGCTTCGCGTACTCGGCCTTGGCTTGCTTCAGGATGGGGACGTCGGGGTCGGCCTCTTTCCAGATGGTGAGGAAATCAAGATAGGCTGCTTTTGCTTTGGCAGCGTCGCCTTGCATGGCGTAAGAGCGTGCCAGTCCGAGCCGAGCCAACGCTCCCCAGGGAAAGTTCACTACCAGTCCTCGGTGATCGACGAATTTCTGGAATTCAGCTGCTGCAGCATTGCCGTCGTGCAGCATGAGATAGGCTTCTCCGCGCAAATAAGCCGGGCACAGGAATATCGAAAGGTTAATTGGTGAGCCAAGTTCGACAGTGCTCGCCGACTTCAATAGTTCGATTGCCCGCTTCGGCTCTTTGCGCTTCAGAGCGACGGCCGCCCGGATCGTAGGCAGCCAATACCTCTGGGCGCGCGTGTCCCGCGGGAAGGTCTTGTCGAGTTCAGCCGCCAGCTTCTCCGCTCGTGAAGTATCGCCTGCCCGCGCCAGAGCCAGAGCCGCTATGGCCCGCACATCGCGGTTCGGGGCCAGCTTCACCGCCGCATTGGTGTCGGCACGCGCCTGTTCCCAGTTTCCCGATCCCACCTCGCGCAACGCCGCCGCTGCCTGATACGCTGCCGCCCTCTCTTTGGCATCGTTGTGTTCGGCGGATACCATCGCCTGCCCGGTCAGCTCGTGCGCGTTCTTCACCTTGCCGTACCAACCTTCCGTGTCCGCTTGGGCGGCCAACAATAGGTCTTCAAGACCAGGCTTTCCCATGCCGTCTGAGACTAACTGCGCCATCTGCGCCGTATCGCCCTTCAGAAACGCCAAACGGTAGCGGCTGCCGAGCAGAATCTCGCCCTCCTCCACCGTGTGCCCCTCCGCCAGCTTGTACGCCGCCTCCGCTTCGTCCAGGAGGTTGAGCGTCCTGTAGACGGAGCCGAGGTTGCTATAGTTGCCCACAGTATTTGGGTCCAGGCGCAGCGCCACTCGGCATTCCTCCAATGCCTTTTCCCAGTTTCCCAGGACGCCGGAAATATGTCCCAGCGCCAAGTAAGGAAACATGTCTCTGGGGTATGTCTGCTGCCACAACTCGTAGGTCTGCGCCGCCTTCTCCAGGTTCCCCTCCCCAATCAAGTAATAGATCCCCTCGATGTCGAACCGCTCCCGTTCGCTTACTTTCTCCCGCAGTTCGTATGCCTTGCGTGCGTTTTCGGCGCCCCGCCCAACTTCGTTAAGGTATCGGTAGATGCCGGCCATAGTGCGGTAAGCCATGGCAAAATTTGGATCAAGATCCACCGCCCGCTTGAAGAAGGGCAACGCGGCCGTACCGCCTCTTGCATTTTCCGTCTTCTGTCCTAGGCTGTAGGCTTTCAGCGCCTCCAGCGATGGCGTGGTCGCTTCCGCCAAAGGTGTGGCGTATTGCTGCACCGAACTGAGCGACTCGCCCAGCTTGCTCCGCAAACTGACTGCTGCATTGTCCAAAGCCTTGAGAATCGCTTCTTTGCCCGCTGCTTGCTCCTGTGCTTCGGCCAGCACGTCGCCCGTGTTGCAGTTCACTGCCTTCAGGCCAATCACGTACTGGCGGCCGAGCCCCGCAATTGAGCCGGTCAACATGGCCTTACTGCCCGTGCGCTGGCAGACCTCGCGTGTGACGTTCGCCGTTAGGCGGTCATCGGGAGTATGGCCCATCAGCTTCAAAGTCTCATTCACCCTGCGCTCGGACACCAGAGCGAGAAAGGGCGATTGCTCAAGCTGAACCGAGAGTCCCTGCTTCAGAGTGTCATCGAAAACCGGATCGCCCGTCTTGTTGTCGAAATCGGAAAGAACAATGGTGTCCTTCTCCGTCAGGCGGGGCGTGGTCGGGCGCCAGCGGAGGTACAGCGTTGCCCCGATGACGGCAGCGACAAGTAACACGGCAACGGGAACAAGAACCTTGCGAACGGGAGCTCCAGGAAACGCGGGAGCCGACGGCTCCGGTCTCTCTACCGGAACTATCAGGCGATAACCACGGCGTGGCAGAGTCTCGATGTAGCGTGGGTTCTCCGCCGAGTCGCCCAGCGCCTCGCGCAGACGCTTCACGGCTGAGTTTAGGCTTTGCTCGAAATCTACGAATGTGTCCGAGCGCCACAGCCGCTGGCACAATTCCTCGCGGGTTACGACTTCGCCGGGATGCTCGACTAGCTCCACGAGAATCTGGAAGGGCTGTTCGGGAAGATTGGTTGTAGTGCCGTTGTTGTGCAGTTCAGCGGCGCGCTGGTCCAATAGGAAGGGCCCGAAGCGGACGGTATTCGTGGGTCGGGACATAGACAACCCCCAAGGGTCCTTCGGTTATGAGATTTGGGGCGAATTATACTCCGGCATTTACAGGCGAGCAGTGATGCAGTTCCAAGAATCCGATGGGAAGATACGCCGTTGGCAGGGCCAGAGTGGAGAGCCAGCAAGTGCCTTTTTTTGATCGCCTTGGCTAAGTCACCTCACGGTCAGCTCATTTTCAGCTGCATTTCATCCGCATTTCATTGGCAACCCAGAGGTAACACGCAATGATGTTCAGCGGCATAAAGGTGTCGTTCCGTCCCAGAAAGATTTTTCGTTTTGACGAGAGTCTCGCCTCTCCGAAGCGCCGTTTCCACCGCTGAAACGCGCCCCCCGGAGGCGAATGTAATTCCGAGCTTCAACCGTGCTTCGACGCTGTCTGACCTCAAAAGGAGGTTCCCTATGAAAAAGCTCGTGTTGTTCGTAACAGTTTTGCTCGCCTCCACTTTCGCTTATGCGCAGTACACATTTTGCGACATTGACTACCCATCAGGATTTGGAACCCGCGCTCGCGGCATTAACGATGTGGGCCAAATCGTTGGCTCCTATTACGACCAAAACTACAATCTGCATGCCCTGCTCATCCAAAATGGCACGTTCATTCCGCTGGCTCCAACCACGATCCTCGGTACCGAGTACAGTGATGCTTATAAGATCAACAATCGCGGGGATGTGGTGGGGGAGGTCTGCGACGATGTCGCCTGCCATGGATTCCTGCTTAGCAAGGGTGTGCTGACGATCCTTGACTACCCCGGCGCCAGCGACACAGTCGCGTGGGGCATCAACCAGTCCGGCACCATCGTTGGGTTTTGGGATCTTTATGACTCCAGCGGGAACTTCCTCTATGACCAGGGTTTCACCTGGAAAGATGGCAACTTTAGCGAATTGACCTTCCCGGGCTCGGGAGACACACTAGCAGCGGGGAACAATGATTGGGGCGTCGTCGTGGGAGGCTGGGATACTGGTTCCTCCTCTCCCTATGAGTATGGCTTCGTCGACTGGATGGGACAGTTCATCAGCTTCCATGCACCTTTTAAGGGAGTGGCCCTTACCCAGGCAGACGGTATCAATGACCTTGGCTTTATTGTTGGGGTTGAGTACACCGCCTACGAGAATGAAAACGGCCTCGGGCATGGTTTCCTCGCCGTAGGACCCGCATTTACGCAGCTCAACTATCCCGGTGCGGTGGAGACCACAGCATGGGGCATTAACCTTGCTGGCCAGATGGTGGGCAATTGGTATGACGAGACTTACGCTGGCCAAGGCTGGCTGATACGACCCGGCAAGAAAAGTTGCCCATCGCTACACGCCTTGGACGCGAGCCAGACAGCCGCAACGCCCAATGTGCAAGCGTCTGGACGAAAAATCTCAGTGCCTGCACGTACGAAAAAGATGTCACAGTGAGGATGAGAACCTAAACTGCTGCAAATCAGTTGCACCTAACAAGAGCCGCCCGGGTGGGTGGCTTTTTCTTGCATCACGGTGAGGTGCCTGCGTGGTAGCTTCTGTTACCAGGCCACAGCGCTCAAAACCCGCCTCCGAGGGTCAGAGGCGGAAGGCGATTTCCTCAAAAAAGGCGAAAGGTTTGAAGCGGTTTGAAGCTTCTAGCTTAAACCGGCTGTAGCGGCCTGCGCCTTTTGCAGCAGCTTGCGGGCTTGGGCTATCAGTTCGGCTACTTCGAAGGGCTTGACCAGGCAGGGGACGTTGTTTTCCTGCAGGTAGGCGCGGCCGTTGCCGGGTTCTACGCCGTTGGAGAACGTGTAGAGAATGTGGCCGGACATTCCGGGACAATTTTCTTTGAGCCACTGGTGGGATTCTTGCGCGGTCCACTGGCCGGGCATGTTGCCGTTCAGGATGAGGGCGTCGAAAGGCTCGGAGAGCAGGCGAGTCTTCACGTCCTGCGCGGTCCGGGCGGTTACGACGGTGGCGCCGGCGCCGGCGAGCACGTCGCGCTCAAATTCCAGCACGGCCTCTTCTTCTTCCACCAGCAGCACGCGGCCGTGGGTCGCACCCTCATGCTGGCGGGGTGCGGGCTTGGCCACTTCGGGCGCGACGTTGGTTGAAGCGACGGCGGGCAGCCGCACTTCGATGATGGCGCCGCCCTCCGGCGCGTTGTTGGCGGTGATGTCGCCGCCATGTTCCTTCACGATGCCGTAGCAGATGCTGAGGCCGAGGCCGGTGCCTTTGCCGACGCTCTTTGTCGTGTAGAAAGGATCGAAGATGCGCTTGGGATCTTTGATTCCGGCGCCGTCGTCGGTGAACTGCGTGCTGATGTGGCCGCCAGAGGACGAAATGCGAATCTTGAGTTTGCCCTTGCGTCCGGTTTCGAGGATGGCGTCGACGGAGTTGTTGATGATGTTCAGGAAAACCTGCTCGATCTGATGCGGGTCGGCGATGACCATCGCGGGCTCGGAGGGCAGATCGCGCTCGACGCTGATGTTGTTGATCTTGAGATCGTAGTCGCGCAGGGCCAAGGTTTCGTCGAGCACTTTGCGAATGTCGACTTCGTCGCGCTGGGGCTTGCGCTGGCGCGCGAAGGAAAGCAGGTTCTGTACCACGCGGTGCGTCCGCTGGGCCTGCTTGAATAATTTGGCAACGTAATCCTGGGCGCGTTCGTTCAGGCCTTCGCTCTCGAGCAGTTGGGCGTAGCCGAGAATCGCGGTCAGCGGATTGTTGAGCTCGTGGGCGACGCCAGCAATGAGCTGCCCGACAGCCGACATTTTTTCGCTTTGCAGCAGCTGCTCCTGCGTCTTGCGCAAATCTTCATAGGCGCGGCAGGTCTCTTCATAGAGCCGAACTTTTTCAATCGTCGTGGCCAACTGACGGCTGATGGCTACCAGAAGATTTTCGTCGTTGCTGGAGTGTTCGTAGCCGAGCTGGTTGCACAGGCCCATGATGCCGACCGGACTATCCTTGCCCCAGAAGAAAATCCAGATCCAGGAGCGGTCGGCGTCGGAGCGCAGGAACTCCGCCACTTTGGGTGGCAGGTGCGGGAGATACTCGGCGGTCACGACTTCGGCGCGCGAGCGCATGACCAGATCGCCAAAGCCGTCGGTGAAGCACACTTCGGCGGTGCGCATCTTGTCGCGGCTGCGCGGGCCCCAGGCGGCGCGGCGACGATATGTTGTTGTGTCAGTGTCAGAGAGGTAGACCGTTCCGCTCTCGGCGCTGAACAGCGTGACTACCTGGCGCAAGGTGAGGTTCAGAATTTCGTCTAAGTCGAAAGATTGCGCGGCCACGACGGCCATGGCGTTGAGCGCGTTGAGTTCGCGGTTGCGGCGCCGCATTTCTTCTTCGGCGCGGCGCTTTTCCGTCATGTCGAGCACGAATCCCTGATAGCGCTCGATTTTTCCCGTGGCATTGCGCTTGGCGAAGCTGCTCTCCACCGCCAGCAGGAGCGAGCCGTCTTTGCGGCGGAGCGTGGCTTCGAAGTTGCGAACGAAGTTGTGAGTCTCGATTTCGCGGCGGAATGCATCGCGCTGGTTGGGATCGGCGCAGATTTCCATATCGAGATTCAGTACCAGCAACTCGTCGCGATTGCTGTAGCCGAGCATGTGAACGAAGGCGTCGTTGCAATCGAGCAGCTTGCCTTCAGGGTCGGCGACGTAAACGCCTTCCTGCACCTGCTCGAAGAGCAGACGATATTTTTCTTCCGCAGAGCGGCGCTCGGTCACGTCGCGTACGACGTGGATGGTTCCCTTTTGCGGGCTGCCTTGCTCGGTGTAAGAAGAAGTCGAGACTACAGAGAATCCGCCAAAGCAGGGGTCGGCGCCCTCGGTGAATTCTTCGTCGCCGCCCATCGCGCAGTAGGGGCAGCCGGTCCACTGGCCCAGGGTATGAGGCAGGGCGGCGTCGCAGGTGTTGCCGACGACATCGGCAGCGGCCACGCCCAGTTGTTCGAGCAGGACCTGATTGGCCTTGATGATGCGATAGTCGGCGTCGTGCGCGAGGATGATGTCGTGAATGGAGTCGAAGGTGTTGATCCACTGGCGCTGCGATCGCAGGTTCTGCTCGAGCAGGCGGAAGTTTTCGACGGCGACGCCGAGTTGCTTCGCGCAAGCCTGCAGGAAGTCGAGTTCTTCCGAACTCCAGCGGCGGCTTCCGGAGTCGCCGAGCAGCAGCAGTCCTATGACGGCTTTGTTGCCGGCGACTGGAATCGTCACCAGTTGGCGGATTTTCTCAGCCTCAAGACTAAGTTCGTTTTCGGGGCCGCCAGCCTCGCGGGTGGTGACTTGCGGGGCGGACTGGGCGAGAAGTTTCTGGATATCTTCGTTGACCGGCGTAAATCCGGAGTCGCGCAGGAAATCGGAGGAAAGCCCGACGGCGTGAGTGGCGACCAGGTGATCGCCTTCGACCAGGCGGAACCAGGCGGCGCGCACGCGCGTCAGTTTTTTTAATTCCTCAATGGCCGATTGAACCACGTTGCCGTATTGCTGAGCGCTGGCCAGGCTGCTGGTGATAGCTTGCATAGCATCCAGCCTGCGAGTGCGGGCTCGCGCCTGTTCGAACACGACGAGGAGCATGCTTACGCCGAGAGCAATCTCTGCTGCCAAGTGGGCGGCGGGAGGAACAACATCGGTGAAAGGCGACCACGAAAGATGAAGCAGGGGCAGACACAGGGCGAGCAGCCATGCCGAGGGCTCCCACCGTCCGCGGCGCGCTCGCAACAACGCCAGCGAAGCGGTGAGCAGGAGAATGCGATAACTGACTTCAACGGCCACGCGCAACGGGAGGGAATCGGGCCATAACAGGATTCGCGCTCCGCCCAGGCCGACCAGCAAGGGAGTGATCACCGTCAGGGGCAGGAGAAGATCGCGCGTGCGGGTGTAAAGCAGGACGGCGCCCGCCAGCAAACCGGCGGCGAGCAGGAATGTCGTCTGCACCACAACCAAATCAAAGGGCGCAGGAATTTTCGCGGCGACGCAATGTTCGGCGAGGTGGGAAGCCACCAGGGCGAGCCAACCCACAGTCCAAACTTTAAGATAATTTTCGCGGAAAGCGCTCAGGGCGAGCACGGTCGCACCCAGCAGAACCAGCAGCGCCAGTTCTGCGGTGGAGGGCCGGGCGAGGCCGAGCCGGGCAACCGTATTCCAAATCGACCAGAGGTATGCGTTCATCGCATTGCGGACGTACGTCTTCCTTGCTTGTGAATATCATGTCCCGAAGGATTCTCGGTGGAGTTTCGGGACCCGAATGATTACTTTCGGCATCTCGCGAGTGGGTTACAATCGCCGATAGACTTTCGTGTAACCCATGCCAGATCGCATTCTTGTCGTTGACGACGAAGAGCCAATTCGGGAAATCGTCGCCTCCATGCTGACTACGGCCGGATACTCCTGCAAACAGGCGGCTTCCGGCATGGAGGCGCTCGCCGTTCTGACCTCCGGAGAAGAGTTCGAGTTGATGCTTTCCGATTTGATGATGGCGGACCTGGACGGCATTGGATTGCTGGAGCGGACCAAGGAAAAGTATCCCGACATGCCGGTGGTGATGGTTACCGCGGTGCACGATATTTCAGTGGCGCTGGCGGCCATTCGGAATGGGGCATACGACTATCTGCTGAAGCCGTTTGAGCGCGAGCAGTTGCTCAACACGGTGAGCCGCGCGCTGGAGAATCGGCGACTGAAAGTGGAGAACCGCACCTACCAGACGAATTTGGAATCGCTGGTGAAGGCGCGCACAGACCAGTTGCAGGCGGCCATGTCGAGCCTGGAGCGGTCGTACGACATCACACTCGAGACCCTGGGCGACGCGCTGGATCTGAAAGATCGCGAGACCGAAGGCCACTCCAAACGAGTGACCGCGTTTACCATCGCCATTGCGCGGGCCCTGGGCTTGCCGCGGGAGCAAATCAACACGATTGCGCGCGGAGCTTTCCTGCACGACATTGGGAAGATTGCGATTCCCGACAAGATTCTGAACAAGCCTGGGAAGCTTGATGCCGACGAGATGGCGATCATGAAGGAGCACGCCTACCACGGTTATCAAATCGTAAAGAAGATTCCGTTTTTGGCGGAGGCGGCGGAGATCGTGTACTCGCACCAGGAGTGGTTCAATGGCAGCGGATATCCGCGCGGGTTAAAAGGCGAGCAGATTCCGCTGGGGGCGCGCATCTTTTCCGTCGCCGACACTCTGGACGCCATTACTTCCGACCGAATTTACCGGCCAGCTCAGACCCTGCAAGCTGCCAAGATCGAGATCGAGAAGTGGGCCGGAAGGCAGTTTGATCCGGAAGTGGTGAAAGTGTTTCTCGAGATGCCGGAGAATATCTGGGGGGATTTACGAAACGAAATTCACAACCAGATCTATCGGGTAGCTTATACCGCGGGGGCCAAGGGTTAGGGGAGAGCTTTTCACCGCAGAGATCGCTGAGAACGGCCGCTGAGATCGCGGAGAAAAACCTCGAAATAGCAGAGGATATCCTGATTTTATTTGCCGCCTCTGCGGAGTGCTCAGGGGACTCTGCGGTTCGCTTTGTCTTTAGCGGGTGCTGGGGAAAAGTCGCAGAGATCGCGAGAATCTCGAAATTGCACAGAGCTTCCCTGACTTTCTCTGCGTTCTCTGCGGACGTTCTCAGCGGACTCTGCGGTCCAGGCTGTTTTGGCTTCTGGGGCTGCCCTTTCCATATGAACTCCCAAGGCAGCAATTTCCTTCTTTTCCCCATCCAATAGCATAATAGTTAAACCCCCAGGGGGATTCCTATGCCTATGCGTACTCTCCGTTTTTTCTATTCGCTCGCGACTCTTGTTTTCTGCCTGTTGATTTCGTCCACGTTGCTGGTTGCCCAGGACATGGCGCAGGATGCGCCTCCGCTGCCGGGAAATGTTGTGCCGCAGGGAACAGTTTTTCTGATCCAGCTTTCCGATCATCTTGATACCCGGACGGTGAAGGCCGGCGATCATTTCCAGGCGCGATTGGCGGAGCCGCTGGTTACGGCGGACGGCGAGACCATTCCGGCGGGAAAGAAGATCAAGGGGCACGTAAGCGCGGTGGAACCGGGATTTCGCACGCGCATGATTTTGAGCTTTAACGAGATCGAGACGGGACACGGATGGGTGCCGCTGATTGCCACGGTTACGGGCGTGCCCGGCGAACATGGCTTGCGGCAGATTGGGGAAGAGGGAGAAATCGGGCGCCAGGGAATGACCAAAGAACAGATTGCCGAGGCGATCGTGGTGGGTGCGGGGCGCGGCGCGATGGAAGGAGAAAAATCGGGCGGGAAGCGTGGTGCGGCGGCCGGCGCGGGGTCCGGGGCAGCGGACGCGGCGGCAACCGCCTTCGAGTCGGGGCACGACCTCATACTGGAAAAGGGAACTGCTCTGGAAATTCGTTTAGATCGCAATCTCGGGATCCCGCGGTAGGCGATTACGTTTGATGAAGCTATCGGTGTTCGTTGGAACGAGTCTCGACGGCTTCATTGCGCGGCGGAGCCACTGACGCAAGATGAAGGCGCGATGTCGTTCCTCCAGAGAGGCCACGGGGAGTATGCTTCCCGTGGATGTCCGCCGGAGGGCTCGCAATGAAATCCGCTCGTTTTTCTTTCGCGCTTTTTTTCGCTCTGATTTTCAGCGCAACTTTCGCCTTTGCCCAGGATCGGCCTGCGGTCACCGCGCAACCCAATACCGTGTACGTGGGCGCGGACGGCAAATTCGAGAGTGCGCCCGACACGGCGGTGCTGCAATTCAATGTGTCGGTGCAGGATTCGAGTTCGCAAGCCGCGTTTCAGGGTGCGACCAAAGAGGTCGAGCAGGTGCGGCAGGTGCTGCGCGCCAATGGAATCGAGCCGAAGGCGGCGAGCGTGGGATTTCTTTCCGTGCAGCCTGTCTATGAGTGGCGGCCGAAGCAGCACGTGGTGGGATATCGCGTGACGACCGACGTCACGCTCAAGCTTAAGGATTTTGTTAAGGTTGGTCCCATCACGCAGCAACTCGCCGAGGCCAACGTGAGCGAGACGCAGACGCTGAGTTATACGCTGGAAAATATTGACGAGGCCAAGAATAAAGCGGTGGAAGACGCCTACCGGCGGGCGCGCAACTCGGCCGAGACGCTGGCTCGCGCCAGCGGGCGGAGTCTGGGAGATCTGTCTTATGCGTCGGTCGACACGTTTGAGAATCCGAGGATTGTGATGCCGCATATGGCGCGTTCGATGGCGGCGATGTCGACGGCGGCTCCAGCGCCGACGGAGGAATTTTCGGCGCAGAGTGTGACGGTTACGGCGCATGTGAATGCGTTGTTTAGTTTGAAGTAGGGGAAGAGGGATTCGGCGTCAGGATTTGCCTACATGCCGCTCGGCTTCGCCTTCGCGGGACAGCCGAGGCGGCTGTCTCCACGTGAGTCATTTGCGGGACGGTCCAGGCGGCCGTCTCCACGCAAATCATCACAGAATCGCGGGAGCTGGGGTCTGAGGGGGTGGCGTGGCTCCGAGGGCATCGACTTGGAGCGTGAGGCCATCGATTCGGCGCACGATTACCAGTTGGCCGGCGGGCATGGGGCTCGAGGCGATTGCGTCCCAGAGTTCTCCGTGGACGAAGACTTTGCCTTGCGGCGAGAGCGCGGTCTGCGCGACTCCGGTTTCGCCGAGCAGGCCTTGGGCTCCGGTCACGATCTTGTTGCGGCGGGCCCGGAGAGCGATGGTCATTAGGAATGCGGTGATCAGCCCGAACGGGATGCTGATGGCTAGAGCGGTCAGCAGGTGGACACGCATTTCCGGAATGGGCGAATCGACCAGCAGCAGGCCGCCGAGCGTGAGCAGCACGATCCCTCCAATGGTGAGAACGCCGTGGGTGGCGAACTTGGCTTCTCCGGCGAAAAGCGCGAAGGCGCCGAGGATAAGCACGAGCGCGGCAAAGCGCGTGGGCAGAAGATTCAGGGCGAAGGCGGCGACGAGGATAAAGACGACGCCTACAGTGCCGGGAACGACCGCGCCGGGATGGTTGAACTCCACGTAGAGCGCGAGCGCGCCGATGGCCAGCAGCAGAAAGGCGATGTTCGGGTCCATGAGCGCGTCGAGAATGTGTTCCTTGAGCGTCATGTCGTAGGAGACGACCGGTTGTCCGCTGAGGTTCAGAGTGGCGTGATCGCCGTTGAAGCGCTTGAAACTTTTGCCGTCGATCTGGCGAAAGAGATCGTTCTCATTCGACGCGATGTAGTCGATGAGATGCTGCGCGAGGGCTTCCTGATCGGTGAAAGATTTGGACTGGCGGACGGTGCTCTCGGCGACCTCGACGTTGCGGCCGCGGTGCGCGGTGACCGAGCGCATGAGGGCAGCCGCGTCGTTCTCCATTTTTTCTTTCATGACATCGTCCATTTTGCCGCCGCCGAGAATGACGGGATGGGCCGCGCCGGTATTGGTGCCGGGAGCCATGGCGGCGATGTCGGCGGATTCGAGGATGAAGAATCCGGCAGAGGCCGCGCGACTGCCGCTGGGAGTGACGTAAATGATGACGGGAACGGAGGACGATGTGATGTGTTCGATGATCTCGCGAGTCGAGTCGACGAGGCCTCCGGGAGTATTGATCTCGATTAGCACAGCCTGATCGTTGCGGCGTCGGGCTTCGTCGAGGGCGCGGGCGATGTATTCCTCGCTGATGGGCTGGATGGTGTCGGTGAGGACGACTTTGAGGACGTCGGCGCGGGCCGGCAGGGATACCAGCACAATTACCGCAAGACTGAAAATCAGCTTCATGTGGCGCGTGATGATCGACGAAGAATGCATAGGTCCTTCACTTCCAGGCTAGAAACTGCCTGAATGATGAGCAACTGCCCGGTCTTATTGTGCCTCTATTTTCGCGGGGCGGCACGAATTTCTTCCGGCGCTGGCTTGGGCTCGGCAAGCGAAGTTTGGGGCTCGGCGCGCCATCCGGGAAGGTAGGTGCTGCCGGTGATGAGGCGGGCGCCGCGTTCGTAGGTCACGTAAGACCATGCCCACTGAATGAAAACCAGCAGACGGTTGCGGAAACCGATCAGAAAAAGAATGTGGACGAAGAGCCAGGCTAACCAGGCGACGAATCCTGAGATGTGAATTTTGCCGAACTGGGCGACGGCTGCGGCGCGGCCGATAGTGGCGAGACTGCCTTTATCCCAGTAGTGAAAGGGAGGGCGGGTTACAGGTTTCGCCTTTGGGTGAAAGTCTACGTCAACATCCCCACCCTGTCGCAAACGGCGCGACAAGGGTGGGGCACCCTTCCTTATTCCCTTACTTATTTCTTCACGAATCAGCTTTGCTACGTAGCGGCCTTGCTGCATGGCTACTGGAGCTACGCCGGGGAGCAGTTTGCCGTGCTCATCTTTCAATGCGGCTAAGTCGCCGATTACAAATACTTCGGGATGGCCGGGCAGGCTGAGATCTGGTTGCACTAGGACGCGGCCGGCGCGATCAACCGGCGCGCCAAGTTTCTTGCCGAGCGGGGAAGCGGCGACTCCCGCGGCCCACAGGACTATGGTCGCGGGCAGGCGCGTGTTTCCGGCAACAACGGCGCCCGGTTCGATCTGGGTCACGGTTGTCGAGGTGCGGACTTCGACTCCCAGGCGATTGAGTTGCTCCTGCGCGCTGCGCGAGAGGTCTTCCGCATAAGCGGGCAATACGCGCGGACCGCCCTCGAGCAGCAGAATATGAGTGCTGGCGGGATCGATAGAACGGAACTCGTGGGCAAGGGCGTGGCGGGCGATCTCGGCGAGAGTTCCGGCGAGTTCGACTCCGGTGGGTCCGCCGCCGACCACGACGAAATTAAGGCGGGCCGTGGTCTCGCCGGCGGCCGCCTGGCGCTCTTCCAGTTCGAAGGCGAGCAGCACGCGGCGGCGAATCTCGAGCGCGTCTTCAATGGTCTTGAGGCCGGGGGCGTAGGGCTCCCACTCATCGTGGCCGAAGTAGCTGTGTCCCGCGCCGGCGGCGACGATGAGATAGTCGTAGGGAATATTCGCCTCGGAAGTCATTACAGTGCGGCGCTCGGGGTCGAATGCGCTGACCTCGGCCATGAGCACTTCAACATTTTTGTGCGAGCGCAAAATGGAGCGGATGGGCGCCGCGATCTCTCCCGGAGAGAGTCCGGCGGTGGCAACCTGGTACAGCAGCGGCTGGAAGGTATGGAAATTCTTGCGGTCGATGACCGTGATTTGAACTGGAGCCTTCGCGAGCGCCTGCGCGGCGTTAAGGCCGCCGAAGCCGGCACCTACGATCACGACTCGCGGCGGCTGGTTGAGCTTATCCATCTTGACCTCGCGGTTTGCTGTTAATGGGTCCACCTCTATAAGATTCAGCGCGATGAAAGACGTTGCGAGAAGTTCGAGTGGCGTGGAGACTCCAGCGTGGGTGCGGGTGGCGATGCCGTCGGGGGCGGACCTGATTTTTATTGCGCTGCTCGGGGTGCTGGTGTTTACGCCGCTGTCGATGCGGTTGTTGGGGGATGCGGGGATCGGCTGGCATATTCGGATGGGGCAGCAGATTCTGGCGACGCACGCGATTCCGCGAGTCGACTCGTTTTCTTCAACAATGGCCGGCAAGCCGTGGTTTGCCTGGGAGTGGCTGTACGACGTGGTCGTCGGCAAGTTGGAGGCGGCGCTTGGATTGAATGGCGTGGTGTGGTTCACGGCAATCGTGATTGCGGCGGTGTTTGCGTGGATGTTTCGCTTGCTGCTTGCGCGCGGGACGAGCGTGATGGTTGCGCTGGTCTTGGTGCTGCTGGCGGTGTCGGCATCGATGATTCATTTTCTGGCGCGCCCGCATGTGTTGAGTTGGCTATTCACCCTGGCATGGTTCTGGATTTTGGAATCGTCGGAGCGAGAGGGTTTGGATCGGCGAGTGTGGGTATTGCCCTTGCTAATGCTGGTTTGGGTGAACCTGCACGGCGGCTTTCTGGTGGGGTTTGTGCTGTTGGCATTTTTTCTGGTGGGAGCGGTGTGGACGTGGTTTCGAGCGAGAGAAGGGCGGATCGAAGAGGTCCTGCAGAAGATCGCGGCAGAGAAGCGCGTGCGGAGTCTTTTCGCGGTGGGAGTGCTTTCTGGCCTTGCCAGCTTGGTGAATCCTTATGGCTGGAAGTTGTACGGGCATGTATATGGCTATCTGTCGAACCGCTTCCTCATGGATCACATTGACGAGTTTCAGTCGCCGAATTTTCATGGGATCGCGCAGAAATGCTTTCTGGTACTGCTGCTCATCACGATGGCGGTGTTGGCGTTGCGCGGCCGCGAGTTGCGGTTGAGCGAGGGGCTGACGGTCTTGTTTGCGGTGTATGCGGGGCTTTATGCTTCGCGGAATATTCCGGTGTCCTCCATTCTGCTGGCGATGGTGGTGGGGCCGCTCGTGCCGGCTGCGAATTTGTTTGGTGGATTCTCGCGGAGGATGGCGGCGGTTGAGGCGCGGCTGCGGAGGCATGTGTGGCCGATGATCGCGATCGTCGCGACTCTGGCGATTGCCGCGAACGGAGGGCGCGTGGGGTCGGCATTGTGGATGGATGCGCGGTTCGATCCGAAGCGGATGCCGGTGGAGGCGGTGAATTTTCTTGACCAACAGCGACTCGACGGGCCGGTGCTGAGTACTGATTCGTGGGGCGGATATTTGATTTACCGTCTCTATCCGAAGACGCGAGTTGTGGTGGATGACCGGCACGATTTGTACGGAGACGAATTCTTCAAGTCTTACTTGAAGATGATGCGGGTACAGGATGGGTGGGAAGATTTTTTGCTGGAGCACGGAAGTTCGTGCTTGTTGCTGCCGCGGGACTCCGCTCTGGCCAATGTTATTTCTGAAAATCAAGGTTGGAAACAGGTTTATGGGGATGAGGTGAGCGTCGTTTTTGTGCGGGCGGAGGGTAGAAGATAGCCAACTTTTTATTTCAGTTCCATCGTGCGCGGGCAAGGCGCCCGCGCGACAGCCGGCAGGATGCCGGCGCTACAATGCGGCGTGCCGCATCGCGGTGCTGTTTTGAGCGCTACAATTTGCTTTTCTGATTGGAGATGCTGATGGCTTCCACTTCTTTGTTGTCGCGGCGCGGATTTCTGGCGGTGTCGGCCGTGTTGCCTTGGGTTTTCAAGGGCATGGCGGCTGCGACAACCTCGATTCCGATCGGACTGGAACTTTACTCCGTGCGCGATGCGCTCAAGCAGGATCCTGAGGGCACGGTGCGAACCGTGGCGCAGATGGGATACCAGGTGGTGGAGTTCTACGCTCCGTACTTTGAATGGAGCGACGCGCAGGCAAAGAAAATGCGCAAGTTGATGGATGACCTGGGAGTGCGCTGCAACTCGACACACAACGGCGCAGAGCAATTCAGCGCGAAGAACATCAGCCGGGCGCGCGATCTGAATTTGATTCTGGGCAGCAAGTATGTGGTGCTGGCGTGGTCCGATCCGAAAACGGGGCCGGATGGCTGGAAGGCGGTGGCGGACACGCTGAACTCAGCGGCCGAGACGTTGGAGCCCTCGGGGCTGAAGCCGGGATATCACAATCATCAAGCCGAGTTCACGGGCGCAGTGGGACACCGCCCGATGGACATGCTGGCGAAAAGCACCAAGCCGTCGGTGATGCTGCAGTTGGATGTGGGGACCTGCGTGGAGGCGGGATCGGACCCGGTGGCGTGGATTCGGGCCAACCCGGGGCGCATTCGGTCCATCCATTGTAAAGACTGGTCGCCGGACGCAAACAAAGGTTACAAAGTGTTGTTTGGAGAAGGCGTAACCGACTGGAAGGGAATTTTCGCGGCGGCGGAGAGCGTTGGCGGCGTGGAATATTACCTGATCGAGCAGGAAGGCAGCCGCTTCTCGGAATTTGAGACGGCGCGCAAGTGCCTGCAGACATATCGGTCGATGCGCGCGTGACGGTAGAATTATCTTATGCGTAGATTCGTACTGTTCTTATGGCTGGTGTGCAGCGTGGCGGTGTGGGGGCAGAACAGCCCTTCGAATTCTGCGCCGGCTTCTTCGCAAACGCCAGACTCCAAGCCTGACTCAAGCTCCGGAGATTCGGCCGGCAATCAGCAGCGAACACCGAGTTTTGTGCCTCCGCGGTCCGACAAAGTCCGCGCAGACGAGTTGAGCGACGGTGAAAGTTCGAGCAAGGACACGAAGATTGACTTGAGTCCTCCGGCGGACGACGCGAAGGCGCATCCGCAAAGCTCGGAAGTCGTGAGGGACGCGACTGGCGGCCCCGGCAATTCCGACGTGGGCGAGTTTCATCCCTGGAATCCGCATAAAGCGGCGAAGGATATTGAGGTGGGAGATTTCTATTTCAAGCGCAAGAATTATCGCGCCGCCGAGGACCGCTACAGCGAGGCGCTTTACTACAAGGAAAACGACGCCATTGCTACCTACCGGCTGGCGGTGTGTTTAGAGAAAATGGGGCAGCCGGAAGAGGCGCTCAAGGAATTTGAAAGCTATTTGAAGATTCTGCCCCACGGGCCGCAGGCAGAAGATGCGCGCAAGGCGATTGACCGTTTGAACGGGACTGGGGCTCACGCCAAGGCGGGGAAATGAATGCTGGCTGGCGTCGGTGTCGCCCCCGAGACGTAGCGCGCTAGGTCTCTACGAGTGGCACGATTGTGGATTGTGCCTGCGTTAACTCGCAGGTTTGAAGAGAGTCACCTGTGGCGCTTTCTGGTTTTTGATTTTCCTGTTTCGCCAGGCTCCTCGCCATTGCCTGCGCTGCTCTGCTTGCCCTCGCCCAGAATCAAGGTAGAAGGCCACGGAGGCCCGGAGTGAGCGTGCCCTTTGGAGCGCTCGGCCGCATCCACTATCCCATCCAAAGCATCCAGGCAAGCGTGAACGGTCTGGGTGCGTAGCACGCCCTCAAATTGCCCGCGGATGATGAGCATGGCGGTGCCATGCATGAGCGACCACACCGCGAGCATGAGCCGGGTGTGTTCGCGGGGAGAGCCGCCCAGACGTTTGGCGAGGCGCTCGCGAATAAGATTGAAGGTCGGCCAGGGCTCGTGCAGGGAAGGAGGCTTGCCTACGGCGTCGAACAGGACCTCGTAGGCATGGCTGTGCTGGAGCGCGAAATCAAGATGGCGCTCGAAGGCTTCGCGCAGGCCGTGAGTGCGGCTGAGAGCGGCATACAGTTCGCGGCGGGTTTGCAGGCGCAGGGCGCGGAGAATGTCGTCGCGGTCGTGGTAGCGCTCGTAGACGGTGGGCGTGGTGGTGCCGGCGGCCCGGGCCACGGCGCGCATGGTGAGCGCCTTTTCGCCGCCCCGCGCCCACAGGCGGGACGCAGCGCAGAGGATGCGATTTTCCAGATCAGGATCGGGATGCCGTGGCATGACGCCTCCAAATGCCGGAATAATTACTTGGACTGCGTTTCACTAACGCTGTATACTTTATCTCGACAACATACAAACTGACGAGCTCGCAAGCTGGGTCCCGCTGGAACCTCTTGAAGTGGCAGTCCTCCCCGAAGAGGTGCGCGGGACCCGCTTGCGTCTGTCCCCAAAAGAACGGAGGAGTGGTACATGGCATCGAAGAAGGGAAAGAATATCGACGTGGACCGGCTGAAAGCGGAAGTGGCCGCGGCCAGCGTGGAGTTGTTGAGCGCGCATTGCGCAACCGATCGAATTCGTCTGCAATATTCTCCGCAGGACATCGCCGCTTTCGGAGAGCGGCATTCTCTTCGGCGAGCGATTGCCTCGGCCGAAGCCGTCTACCGCTTCTTTTCCCAGATCGAAGCCCACTTCCACTCCCAGGAAGACGCGAACCACTGACGACTGGGCCCAGGCTTACTTCTCCACGCGAATAAATTCTCCGGTAGAGGCATTGACCGATACGGTGAGCTTGGCGCCCTCGCGGGTGGCGCCATAGATAACGTGCCAGACTAACTCATTGGTATTGTGGTTCCAGTCGCAAACGTAGATGACCGGCGTCTCGGGAGATTTCTCCAGAATCTTATCGCCACCATGTTTTTGCGCGGTCGCGAAAGCCTCATCCGAATCTATCTTCAGAAAGGCAATATCGAAAATCTGGGTTGAGGAGTTGGAAGGGCTGTAACTATCTTCGTTGCCCGGATTGATGCCGCGCGCGGGTGCGCCGTCAGCCGCGCTGCCGGACCAGGTAAAGGATTTCTCCGAACGGCGGCTCGGGGAAGCGAAGCTGCCGCGCCACACGGCCCACTTGCCATCGTGCCCATTGCCGTCGCTGGTTGCAGTGGATTCGAGGCGGTAGGGTTTGGCATCGGCGGCCCAGCCTCGAGCCGCGAGGTAGACCTTCTGAAAAGCGGAGCGACCCGAGATGAGTTCAGGGCCTTCGGGCTTTGCCGGTTCGGCCGGCTTGGTCGGCTCTGAAGTGCAGCCGGCGAGCAGCGCCAACATGGCGAGTGCCAGCGCAGAGCAGATACATTTGCCCAAGGCGAGGCGCGCCACCACGACTGATTCTCGGCTCCGGTCTTCTCTTCGGTCCTCGCACTGCCGGTTACGCGTGATGCGGACGTGGCTGGCCATCTTCATGGGCATCCTTCCTGTGATACCGTGGATTAGTTTTTTAGTCGCGCAACATTCTAACTGAAAGGGCCAAAAAGGTAAGTAACCGTCGTGGACCCTCTTCTGCAAAGATTGCGACAGGAAATTGAAACGGCGATTGCCGGACTCTCGGCCGAGCAACTCACTCAGCATCGTCCGGGAAAGTGGAGTGCGAGCGAAGTTCTGGAGCACCTGTATCTGACTTATACGGGAACAGCAAAAGGGTTTCAGCGCGTGGCGGAAGCGGGCAAGCCGCTGGCGACGATGCAAAGCTGGGTGCAGCGTGGACGGGCGCTGGTGGCGGTGGGCTTTGGGTATCTGCCCACTGGGCGAGAGTCGCCGGCGGTGGCGCGTCCGCGAGGACTGCCGCCGGAGCAGGTGCGAGCCGGGATTGCAGGAAAAATTTTGGAAATGGATGAGAGCATTGCGCGTTGCGAAGAAAAATTCGGGAAGCGCCGAAAACTGCTGGACCACCCGGTTTTGGGGCCGCTTAGCGGCGTGGAATGGAGAAAGTTCCATCTAGTGCATGGCCTGCATCACGTGAAGCAACTTCGGCGGCTGCGAGATTTGACGATCGACAAATAATAGTGGAATTGAAATAAGATGAGCGCCGGAGAGTTCCGGCGCTCGTTAGTTTGACTCGGCGGTTATTGTTGTTGGCTGACGGAAGCAGGCATGCCAGCTTTGCGAGCGTCTTCCTGCATGTCCTCGAGCTTCTGCTTGGCGTCGTCGACAGCCTTCTGCTTGTCGGCAATCTGCTGCTTGTATTGAGCATCCTGCTTGTCCCAGTCGGCCTGGTTGCGCATGCGGTTGCCGGCGTCGGCATACATGGCGGCGGCTCGAATCTGGTATTCGCGTTGCAGCACATTCAGTTCGCGGTCCAGCAAGTCGATCTGCGCTTTCTGTGCCGCGATCTTGTCCTCCCATTGCTTGGCCGCGGCCTGCCTGGCCGCTTCGTCGGGAAGAGCCTTGTCGGAACCAGCTTCCGGAGTTTTTTGCTCAGCTGGAGTTTTGGATTCGGCTGCCGCCTTGGCCTCGGGCTTGGTCTCGCCTGATTCGGGGGCGCCTTCGGCTGGCCCCGTCGTGGCTTCGGCGGTAGCTTCGGTGGCCGGCGCCGTCTTCTGGCCTACGACGGAGAGTTTGTCTTCCCTTGGCAGGTTGTCGTTGTCGAATACTTTCGGGGTGGTCTTGGCCCCAGGATCCTTGCGGATCTGGCGGGCATAGTCGCCCAGCGAAGTGCCGGAGGACGAGGTCGAAGGAGACTGATTCTGAGCGCCGGCTGGAATTCCGGCCAGGGTGAGAACCAGGACAAGTCCAACTTCACTGCATGCGATTGATTTCATAACTCCTCTTTTTCCCTCACTCTTACTACTTTGTAGCTGGCGGATGACGCGGCACCCGGCCAGGTCGTACGACGTAATTCGTTCTACTTGTTCAATCCGCCCGCAGCCACACTTTGTGTGGCGCTCTCGTGAGTCAGAAACCCGCCAATACTGTGATCCAGTTGCGCGGCTTCGTGCGCGATGTCGGTGGCGAGCTGCCGGGCCATCTCGGGATCGTGGCTGTTGGCGAGTTGCTGCGCGTATCCGGAAATCGTTGCCAGCGAAGTGCGCAACTGGAGCGCCATTTCGGCGGAGAGTTCGCCGCGCAATTCCTGCTGGCGGCGGATCTCTTCCATCTCGGTGCGATCGTTGATCAGGCAGGCGGCGCCGAGCAGGCTGCCGTCGACTGCCGGAAGCGCGGAAACTGTGACCGCGATAAAGCGCTTGTCGCCCGCTGGAGTTTCGTATTCGGCTTCGATCTCGCGTCGCTTGCTGTCTTCGTGGAGGACGGCGCCGACTTCGTCGGCTACAAAAACGGCATCGTCAGCTTCGTCGAACTCGGCCGCCCGATGGGCAGGGCGAACGACCGCCCCTCGAAAAATATCTTCCGCGCCCATGCCGGTGGCGGAGGCAAAACCCAAGATTGCCTTGGCGGCGGAATTGGAGGTCTTGACCAGACCGTTGTTTCCGAATACCAGCACGCCGCAGGAAAGATTTGAAAGCACGGATTGGCTGAAGGTTTCGCTGGTGCGGGCGCGATGCTGCTCAGCTTGCGATTGCACCTGCAGTTCGTGCTTCTGCTGCTTGAGCTGCTGGATCACGGTATTGTAGAGGTGCAGGGGAAGCGCTTCCAGCGAGCGCGGGGCTTTGTCGGAGAGGTCGGCCCCTTCGGCAATATTTTTGCGCAGCATGCGGAGCAGCAGCAATCCCATGAAAAAAGCGCACGAGGAGCAGACCAGTACGATCAGCGCTCGCAGAAGCACCGGGTTGGCAAGGATTCTCACCAAAGCCCTCCGTACCAGTGCAGGAAGCGGTCGCCGAAGAAGAACGCGAGCAGTGCGACACTTCCCAGAAAGACGCCGAACGGCATCTGGTAATGGCGATAGACGATTTGCGCGGATTGCCATCCGCGGCGGCGCGCAGCCTGAGGGTTGGCCAGCCGCTTCATGAAACGGTGGGTGCGCCTGATCCAGACGATGAGAACAGTAGAGAGGCCAAAGATCGATCCCGCGATGGAAGCGACAAAAATAGTGAACACGGTCAGCTTCATTCCGAGAAACGCGCCCACCATGGCCATGAGTTTGACGTCGCCAAAGCCCATACCTTGGGCGCCACGCCAGCGCAGGTAGATTGCCCCGGCCCCGTAAATGAACGCGGCTCCAAGAGCGGCGCCGAGCAACGAGTCGAGGAACGACAGAAGCCGCGCCATAATTTCGCCGCTGAAGGGCAGGTTCACCACGCCGGGCAAGAACTGAGAGGCGAGATCGTTCACTGGGACCAGCAAGCTGAAGACGAGGCCCAAGGCGAGCCCGGGAAGCGTCATTTTGTCGGGTAGCAGCTTGGTTTCGGCGTCGGTGAAGATCAGTCCCAGCAGCAGAAATGAGAACACGCAATATTTGAGCGTGGAGAGCGTGGGACCGAAAAAAGAGTAGCAGGCGAGAAACAGAAGAGCGGTGAGCAGTTCGATGATCCAATAGCGCGGCGAAATTTTCTCTTTGCAGTGGCGGCAGCGGCCGCCCAGCAGAAACCAGCTCAAGATCGGAAGATTGTCGTAAAAGGCGATCGGCTGTTTGCAGGTAGGACACGCGGAGCGAGGCGCGACCACCGACAATTCCCGCGGCAGGCGATAGATACACACATTCAGAAAGCTGCCGAAGGCCAGCCCGAAGAGAAAAATCGAAGTTGGCAAAACAGGGTCCACGGGTCTCTTTTCGATCGCAAGGAGCAGGCGGCCGCCTTGGGCGCAAACCTCTCCGAAAGAACGCTGAATTTCCCTTTCTTGATGAGATTATAAGTCGATCATGTGGGTGCGCCTAAGGTACTGAAGTCACTGGCCGAACGGCCATGGCGCGACTAAGAGATTGACCACTGGGAGGTTATGCGGAAGGGCAAAGAAACCGACCAAAGTTCCTTCCGAGTGGCGGGGACTGACCACGACGAATTTTTCACGGGAAGAGCCTTTAGCACGAAGTGCTCCGGAGCGCTCGGCGCGCACCGGAGCCGTGGGAATTTTACGTTGGGAATAATTTCCTGCTACTTCGCCTGCAGAGTGTCGATGTAGGCGACCAAATTACTAACTCTCTGCTGAACCTGCGCTTCATGTCCCTGGCTGATGCTGGAAAACAGCGGCCCCCACACGGGCATGTCCTGACTGCCGTGGGACGGGTTGACGGAGGTTCCCTTAATCACGGAGGCGACGTGCGCGGCCGGATACTTTCCGCCGTCTTTCTGCGCTAGCAGAGTCAAATCGCTTGGCGAAGTTTTCATCGCCGAGGCCGCCGGGCCATCGCCCTTGCCATCTTTTCCATGGCAAACGGCGCAGTAACTGTCGAACATCGCTTTGCCCGAGTTTGACGGGACGTCGGTGATGGGAACGTGCTTAAGAGTCGGTGATGTTTGAGCCGGGGTTTGTTGCGCCGCGGCCACAACCGAAACGGTCACAAGAATAACAGCGAGAGTGATGAATTTCATTACGCGCATGATTTCCTCCTGGGCTGAGGCCCAAACAGCCACAACGTCTCAGTCTAGGAGCGGGTAGGAAGGCTAACTGTGACGCAAATCACGAGTACCTGTGACGGTGGAGCAGAAGCCCTGATTCGGAACCATCGAGATTCAGCGAGTCTGCCTTTGGAGCAGTTCAGGGAAAAACGAAGCGCAGCAATTCTCCCTCCAGGGTGAGCGCGGAGGAATCGTGAACGGGATGCCTTTCCTTCCACGATTTCCAGTTGTGAGGGACGAGGCGGGTTTGTGCGCCGGGAACTTCGAGCCAGCCTTGCGGCGTTTCTTCGCGGAGAAAGACGGAAAATGCAGAGCGGGATGAATGTTGGGGATGCGAAGCTGACTTCCATTCGAAGAGGCTAGCGGCTAGTTTTTCGGTGAGCGATTCGCAGGGATCGAGAGTCAGGATCCATTCTGCCGGATTCACGAGTTGAAGACACTCTTGCGCCGAAAGCGCAGGGCTGGCATTGACGACCCGGGCGCCATACTGGCGCGCAATGCGTACCGTGGCGTCGCGAGAGCCGTGGTCAATTACGACGATGTCATCGCAGGGGTAGAGCGTTTCCAGGGCCCGTCCCAGGCGCAGAGCGTCGTTTTCGGTGTGCAGCACGGCGGTGATGGAAGGCATGGATCGAGTATCGTATCTTATGCCATGCTGTGCGCGGGCGGGAACGCCCGCGCCACGCTAGCAGTGCCACGCCCAATCACTGTTGCGATTCGCTTAGCTTGGGGCGATTGGCGTCAGGGCTGCGAGCCTGCACGACCGTAATTGGCGCCTGCAGCGTGAAGTTCAACACAGTCTCCGAAGGAAGTTTAATCTGCTGGCTCTTGGAAACCTCCTGAGCGCCGGCGCCCACGCCCGCCCCGGCTGCGCTCCCGATGGCCGCGCCCTTGCCGCCGCCCGCGATCGCACCGATGATGCCGCCGATGATGGCGCCTCCACCAACTTTTTCGGCAGTGTTTTTCCCGCGTGAACTTCCTTCCTTGCGATACTGGTCGGTCTGCAGGTTGTAGGTCTTGCCGCCGGAGGTCAGGCTGTCGAGTTGCAGAACGACGACGGATTGCCCTTTAAATTTTCCGGCGCTCTTCACATCGACGAGGTGTCCGGTAAGATCGGCGCCCACGGGCACAGCCTCTTCTCCGTCGGAGGTGAGCGCCGTGTTCAGCGTGGCGTGGAAAGTGTCTCCGGTTTGATTCTTCTCGCTATCAATGGGATCGACGAGGCGAATCGAAAGTTGTGTTCCCTGATCAATGATGAGGCGCTTGGGAGGAGGAGGAGGAGGAGGAGTTTGTACGGGCGGTGCGCTGGCCGGTGGAACATCGGCGATCTGCGGCGCAGGATTGGAGTCGGACGGGTTCTGGGAGTTCATTCCGCCGGAATCATTCGCCGAATCGCTGTTCGCGCTGGCGTCGTCAGGGTGATGTTTTTTGCTTTTCTTGGGCATGCTAGGACGGCGGTCGCGATCTCGGGACGGTGGAGGGCTGGAAATCTCAGGCGCAGGCGGCGACGTGTTAGCTGCGGTTTGGGGGGCTGGAGAAGGCTTGGGCGCGCCCACCTGCAGGTTATTGATGACCTCTTTTACGCCGAGGACAGACCCTGCCTGACGGCCGGCGGCATCGCGCTGGGCATCGGTGTCAACGATGCCGGCGAGCGTGACCACGCCGTTGCTGGCTTGGACTGTGAGTTGCTTGCCGGAGAGGCCGGAATCCTGGCTGAAGCGCGTTTGAATGTCGGCGGAAATTTTTGTGTCGTCCGGCTTTCGCGCACAGGCGGTGGCCAGACTCAGAATTATGACGAGCAGACACACATAAAAATGTTGGGACGTTCGATTCATACTCGACTCCTGAAATTGGCGGGAACAATCGCCAAGACATAGTTTAGATGCAGCGAGGTGGTCTTGCAGATGCAAATGAGGGCTGGGGGTGGGGAAATTTAGGGAACGGCGCACGAAGCCCCAGAACGAAAAGTCGTGCAGCGCCTAATGCTAGTGGATGAATTTATAGTCGACGATGGAGGCAGCCAGTTCGCCGCTTTGATCGGCGAGCTCGACCGTATCTTTGGCTCGCATCACGCGGCCCTGGCAAAGGACATTGCTGTTTTTCTGTCCGGAAATTTCTTCCGGCATCTCAAACACCATTTCGATGAGGGCATTGATCGGAAGCTGTTGCGGGCCGTTGAACAGCACGCCGCTCTGGCTGATATTTTCGATGATGCCTTCGTACCAAGTGCTGGTTTTGTTGACGCGATAACGCAGTGGAATGTCGAGTTTCAGGCGGCGCGCACGGGGCACCCAGGATGGCCGCTTTTCGCGGGTATGGCTGCGGCGGATGCCGGTCTCGGGCTTGGCATGCTCCACGCGTTCGGTGCGGCGCATGGTGGCCCAATCGTATTTATATTCGGCGGCACAGAGCAGGCAAACCTGGTAGTAGTCCCCATCGTTACCACGGCGCGGCCAGGAGAATTCGTGGGAGCAGCGGCCCAGCATAAGCACATCCATGAATTTTTGCGGCATGTTATAACTTCCGGGTTAACGAACCCTCGGATGCAGGCCCATCATCTCCTGAAGATTTCGCTTTGGGTAGGTTACTTTCGTGCACATTATGATCCGCCCAGAATCTAAGCCTCTTCAACACAGTGACTTAGGCTGTGGAACAGTGGGACTCCGGAGAGTACTCGCGAATGCCAGAAAACGGACGCCGCTGCCCTTTTCGGCCCTCGTTTCCCGAGACAGTTTGTTTCATCCGCACTCTGCAGTGAAGAATTGTGGTCCTCGCGTGACCCCCGTCACTGATCCGGAATTCGATTTCCGCTAGCGTTGCCCGGAAGTGTGTAGGCGCCGTTTGAACGGCGATCCGCAAGAGAAGGAGTCGGGCAGGCCATTTGTTGAGAGAGGTCCGGCAGAAAAATTCGCTGCTGGCGAGAGGAGTTATGTATGGCAGCTCAAAGTGCATCATTGGAAATCATCGAGGATTTTCTGGCGCAGAAACGGATTGCGATCGCCGGCATATCGCGGAACTCGGCGAGCGATAGCAGGAGACTGTTTGAAGAACTTCGTGAGCGCGGGTACGACGTAGTGCCAGTGACGCCGAATGCGGCCGAACTGGAGGGACAGCGCTGCTTCCGCCGGGTGCAGGACATCGAGCCTCCCGTACAGGGCGTGTTGGTGATGACTTCTCCGGAGGTCGCGGAGACAGTTGTGAACGATTGTGTCGAAGCCGGCATACGGCGGATTTGGTTGTATCGGGGTGCGACAGGCGAAGGTTCCGTGAGCGAACGAGCGCTCGCAGTTTGCAAAGAGCGCGCGATTGCGGTGGTTGCGGGCCAGTGCCCGTTTATGTTTTTACCCGGCTCGGCAGGTGTCCATCGCTTTCACGGCTTTGTCCGCAAAATTATTGGCCGATATCCCAAGCACGCCCGTGCTTCGAGCAACCTTGCGGCGTAACGTCGGTTGCTTTTCGTGCCAATAGACTTGCGCCTACATTTTGCAGGAGGCGTGCAACTCCCCACGGTGCGAAAACGAGCGGTTCCCGGGGGAGTTCTTTGGTGCGAAGTCCAGCTGGCTGAACTTAAAGCCACAGTTTATGAAATTAATCGGGACGGCTTGTGCGCCGTGATTCAGGCTTTCTGTTGCGTGTATCATCGCGCCATGGAAGGCGTATCGGCCGATTTGACGGCATTTATTCTGGCGGGCGGCAAGAGTACGCGCATGGGCGCGGACAAGGCGTTCGTGGAATTGCAAGGGCGCACGCTGCTGGAGAGAACGCTGGAGTTGGCGCGGGGCGTGGCTGGGGAAGTGCGGATCGTTGGCGATCGCGCGAAGTTCGCGGCGTTCGCTCCAGTAGTAGAAGATGTGTTTCCCGGCTGCGGGCCGCTGGGAGGAATTCACGCTGCGCTGCGGGCCTCGCAGACGGATTTGAATTTGATGCTGGCGGTGGACTTGCCTTTGATGTCGCCGGCGCCGTTGCAATACCTGGTAACGCGGGCGAGAGGCACGCCGGCGACGGTGACGGCAGCGTGGGCGAACGGTGGTTGGCAGCCGCTGTGCGCGGTTTATCGCCGTCAATTTGCCGAGCCCGCAGAGCAGGCGCTGCGCGCAGGCAAGTACAAGATCGCTCCGCTCTTCGCGCCCGACTGCACACAGCTGGTCAGCGAACAAGAGTTGGCCGACGCAGGCTTCTCCGCAGATATTTTTCGCAACGTGAATACGCCGGAGGAATTAGGCGCGGTGGGCGGGCTGCAAAATTTTCGGTGAGCGAAAAGTAACTGCTCGGGTCAAAGAGTGCTACGGCCTGTTCTCGTCAGCTACTCGTTAGCTGCTGTGTTGTGAACTGATTCCCTAGTCTGACGTGAGGCTCGGGCTGCCAACCACGACAACACGAGCGCGACGTTGCCAATGTTCAGCACTGCTACGCTTCTGTACGAGTCCATCAGCGGCAGAGACGAGAGAGCACAAATCGCGGCGAGCACAAGAGAAGCCCGGTCAATCTGAGTGATGCGGGGTTTGCCCGATGCAAAACGGATGCACAAAATGCTCATTGCAAACAGGCTCGCCGCCACGCTGAGCATATGAAGCGGCGACACGCGCAACGAACTGGAGAATAGAGTTCCTGCTAATAACCGCAATGCAGCATAGGCGATGAATCCAACGAACCCTGCAGCCCAAAATCTGACGGTAAACGCCGTTACGACGATGCTTAAAATGATGAGCAGCCAGCCAATGACTACTTCAGACGAACTAGCTGCCTCTTGGACGAGTGCGCAGCCGGATAAAAAAGCCGCCGCGATGCAAAAGGCGGCCACGAGTTTACCCGCGATCAGAAATCCAGACTTAGCTTGCTCCCTCACTGGCCTATTATCGCGTCTCACGTTGCTAATTCTATGACTCTGAACCTCTAAAACCCAATAGTTGATGAAAAATCGCGATAGCACTTATCGCCCTGGTTTGTAATGCAGGTGCCCGTTCCGAAAACGCCGAACAAAGGCGTGCGGGTTACGCTATAAGCTAGTAGCTGGAAGCTAGCAGCTCATCTATGCCCGACGACCCCAAACTGGCGCCTTACATTGAGTTCAGAGACGTCTCCAAGGCCTTTGGGGACAATGTGGTGCTCGACCACGTTAGCTTCAACGTGCTTCCCGCGGAGACGGTATGCATTCTGGGGCGCAGCGGCGTGGGCAAATCGGTGTCGCTGCATCACATTATGGGATTTCTCAAACCCGATTCGGGGCGCGTGATCGTCGCTGGAGAGGACATCACCGACTACACTGAGGAGCAGCTGGGCCATATCCGCAAAAAAGTCACGATGGTCTTTCAGAACGGGGCGCTGTTCGACTCGCTGACGGTGGGCGAGAACGTGGCGTTTCCGTTGCGCGAATCGCGCGAACTGGATGAAGAGCAGACCTACCAGATCGTCGATGGACTGCTGCAAATGGTTGGAGTGCAGGAGATGCGGGATCTGCTGCCGTCGGATCTTTCGACGGGGATGAAGCGGTCGGTGGCGATTGCGCGGGCGCTGGCGGCGCGTCCGGAGTGCGTGCTCTACGACGAGCCGACCACGATGGTCGATCCGCTGATGGCGCAGTTGCTGGGCGATCTGATCAAGCGTCTCAAGATTCAACTGAACCTGACCAGCATCGTCGTGACCCACGACATGCGGCTGGCCCAGAAACTGGCTGAGCGTGTCGTGTTCCTGCACGAGGGCCGGGCGATTTTCTTCGGGACTTACAGCGAGATGGAGAAATCGCCGGAGCCGATCATTCAGGAATTTCTGGAATTGGATGAGTTGAAGCTGGAGGCTTGAGAACAGTGGTCAGTGGCCAGTGGGCAGTAGTGTCCGGTCAGTACTGTCCGGTTAAGAATTCGGTGAACGGTTATAAATCAATGGTATATCGGAACTTAGGTGCGCGAGGGAGTGTGATCGATTTGAATGGCGATCACCATGAACCTTGGACAATCTCTGTTCGCGCAGCTGATGGACCATCTTCCCACTCACGAGTTTCGCAAGTGCGTGCAGCGCTATGGCGGCAACTACCGGGTGCGAAGTTTTTCCTGCTGGGACCAGTTTCTGTGCATGGCGTTCGCCCAGTTGACCTTCCGCGAGAGTCTGCGCGACATCGTGGCCTGCCTGCGCTCGCAGGACCGTCGACTTTATCACTTGGGCATTCGCGGTACGGTGTCGCGCAGCACTCTGGCCGATGCCAACGAAAGCCGCGACTGGCGCATCTATGCCGACTTCGCCGCTGTGCTGATCGCCGAGGCGCGGCAGCTTTATGGCCACGAAGATCTGGGGCTGGATTTGGCCAGCGCGGTGTACGCCCTGGATTCCACCATCATCGATCTGTGCATGACCTTGTTTCCCTGGGCGCGCTACAAGTCGGCCCAGCACGCGCTCAAACTGCACACGCTGCTCGACCTGCGCGGCTCCATCCCCACGTTTATCCGGGTCACAGCGGCGCAGGTACACGACGTGAATCTGCTGGACGCACTCACGCCCGAGGCCGGCGCGTTCTACGTGATGGACCGTGCCTATCTCGATTTCGAGCGACTCTATCGTTGGACGCTGCAGGGCGCTTTCTTCGTTACGCGGGCGCGCAAGAACTTCCGTTTCACTCGGCTGCTCTCGCATCCGGTCGACAAAACTACGGGGGTGCAGTGCGACCAAACCATCGCGTTGGTGTGGTTCTACACGGCCCGCGGCTATCCCGCCCGGCTCCGGCGTATCCGCTACTGGGACGCGGAACACAATCGGCGGTTGGTCTTTCTGACGAACAATTTCGTGCTGTCCGCACCCGTGATCACCGATCTGTATCGCTGCCGCTGGCAAGTCGAGTTGTTTTTCAAATGGATCAAACAGAATCTCCGCATCAAGGCTTTCTACGGCACCTCGGAAAACGCGGTGAAGACACAAATCTGGATCGCGGTCTGCAGCTATTTGCTGGTAGCGATCGTACGCAAGCGGCGCAACTTGGAGACGAAGCTCTCGACCATGCTGCAGATTTTGAGCGTGTCGCCGTTCGAGAAAACGCCCATGCAGCAGGCCTTTTCGACCCATGGAGTATCGCCTATGGAGACTGAATCTCATAACCAACTGCGATTGTTGGACTTTTAACCGGACACTACTGACCCCTAGCCACTGCTTAGAACCCTTGCTCCACCAACTCCTCAATCGTCAATGAACTCTGCGACGAATCGCCTCTCATCATTTTCTCGACGTACTTGGCGATCAGGTCGGCTTCGAGGTTGATGGGATCACCCGGCTTCAGGGAATGGAGGTTCGTCATCTCGACCGTGTGCGGAATGATGGCGATGGTGCAGCGGTTCTTTTCCAGGCTGGCTACGGTCAGACTGATGCCTTCGATCGAAATCGAGCCTTTGTAGACGGTGTACTTCTCGACGTCCGAGGGAAGTTCAATGTGCAGCCACCAGTTTTCGGAATCGGCGATGCGATCGAAGGCAACGAGCTTGCCGACGCCGTCGACATGGCCTTGCACGATGTGGCCTCCAAAGCGACCGTCGGCCTTCATGGGAAGTTCAAGATTCACCAGCGCGCCTTCATGAATGCGCGAAAAAGAAGTGCGGACCCAGGTCTCGGGCGCGAGATCGGCGCAGAACGATCCCGGCTTGATGTCGAGCGCGGTGAGGCAGACGCCGCTCACCGAGACACTGTTGCCGGTCTGCAATTCTTTGGGAGCGTGTTCGGCGGCGACGGTGATGCGCCGGTTTTCGCCACGCTGCTCAATGCGAGCGATGCGTCCTACTTCTTCGACGATGCCAGTAAACATAAGACCTCTCCGATAAACACAACATCATAAACCCATTCACCACGAAGGACACGAAGGTTCACGAAGGAAAACTAACAAAGAAAAATCATTGGTCAAATTCGACGATTTCTGGTTTGCCCGACGACTGCGTGCTTTCAACCTCAATCAGATCCCGCTGGGAAAATGTTTTCCTTCGTGAACCTTCGTGTCCTTCGTGGTAAAGGGGTTGAGGTTCACTCGCCGTAGGGATCGCGCACGTAGCCTTCGACGGCGAAGTCTTCGCCGAAGCGATGCAGTTGGATGTGTTTGACCTGGGCGGCCTGGCTCATGTGAAGGAATCCGGGGCCGGCGGCGAACGGAATGGAGCCGGAGCCGGCCAGAATTTTGGGAGCGTAATAGAGGAAAACTTTGTCGACAACGTTGGCGGCGAGGGCGGTCCAGTTCACCGTGGCTCCGCCTTCGATCATCACGCTGACAATCTCCAGTTCCCCGAGGCGCCGCAGAATGGCGGGCAGGTTGAGGCGGTCGTCGGGCTCCGCCGCGGGAATGGTCTCGATGCGGATTCCGAGTTCTTCGAGTTGAGCTTTTTTTTGCTCGTCTGCTGTCGCGCAGAAAACCAGCACGTCGTTCTTTCGGTCGGCCATGACGGTCTGTACCAGGCGCGACTCAATCGGCAGGCGCAGACGGGAGTCGAGAATGACGCGCAACAACGGGCGGCGCCGCGGACGACCGCTGCGATCGGTGAGCAGGGGATTGTCGGAGAGAACCGTTCCGACACCGACCAACAGCGCGTCGTTCTCATGGCGAAGTTGTTGGACGTGGGCGCGGGCGACCTCACTGGTTACCCAGCCACCGGCGGGAATGCCTTCAAAACGTTCCAGCACCTCGGCGGGCGGTGGGGCGATCTTGCCGTCCAGCGTCATTGCGGCCTTGAGCGTAACCAGCGGCGTGTGGTGGCGAATGTAGCGGGCGAAGGCTTCATTCAGGCGGCGAGCCTGCTCTTCCAGGCGACCAACCTCGACCTCGACGCCGGCGGCGCGAAGTTTTTCGAATCCTTGCCCGCTGACTTTGGGATTGGGATCTAGCATGGAGGCCACCACACGATGGATTCCGGCGGCGATGAGGGCGTCAGTGCAGGGGGGAGTGCGGCCTTGATGGGCGTGGGGTTCGAGATTGATGTAGAGAGTGGCGCCACGCGCTTTTGTACCCGCTGCTTCGAGGGCGAGAATTTCAGCGTGCTTCACGCCGCTGTAGGTATAGGTTCCGGTTCCGACTATGTTGCCTTCGGGACTAGCGATTACGGCGCCGACATAGGGATTCGGGGAGGCGAGGCCCAGGCCTTCGCGCGCTAACTCTAAGGCGCGATGGACGAGTTGTTCATCTGCGGAGTGAGAGAGCATTCAGGAAGAAATCTTACACGCTGTTACGGCTTAGCCGGGGAAAGTGAAAAGCTTGAACCGCAGAGAACGCCGAGCAAGGCCGCAGAGCACGCTGAGACAAGCAACGCTCAGATTATTACGAGTGACGATTACTACGAGCGACGCGGCGGAAAGGCTTGGTAAGAATCTTCTTCGATCTCGGCTACGGCGGCTCCGCTGCGGCCCTTGGGACCACGGCGGACGGGCGCCATGGTGTAAGCGTAGGGATCGGCGGGAGGCGTGGGCTTCTTGCCCAGCAAGCGCTTCAGGAAGTCGAGGGCCGCTCTGAATCGCGAAGGCTTTTCACCGACGTCGGTCATACGGACTCCTATTCGAAGAGAGAATCGACAAATTCCTTAGGATCGAAGGGCAGCAAGTCTCCGGCTTTTTCACCAACGCCCACGTAGCGAACGGGCAGTCCGAGTTCGCGGCAGATAGCAACTACAACGCCGCCTTTTGCGGTGCCGTCCAGCTTCGTCAGGACGATGCCGGTAACTCCGGCCGACTCAGTGAACAGGCGAGCCTGCTGCAGACCATTTTGCCCTGTCGTTGCGTCCATCACAAGCAAAGTTTCATGGGGAGCGCCGGGGATGATGCGCTGGGCGGTGCGGCGCATCTTGTCGAGTTCCGACATCAGGCTCGTCTTGGTGTGCAGGCGGCCTGCAGTGTCGACAACAACGTAGTCGGCCTTGCGCGCGACGGCGGCCTGCAGGGCGTCGAACAGGACGGCGGAGGGATCGCCTCCGGGCTTGGTCTTGATCACTTCGGTGCCCGTGCGGGATCCCCAGATTTCAAGTTGGTCGATGGCGGCAGCGCGGAAAGTGTCGGCGGCGCAGAGCAGAACATTCTTCCCCTGCGAACGAAAGACCTGGGAGAGTTTGCCGATGGTGGTGGTCTTGCCAGTGCCGTTGACACCGACGACGAGAATCACTTCGGGCACGCCGTCGACTTTGCTGACGGGGAGCGCATTGGCGGAATTCAGGATGGCGAGCAATTCTTCTTTGAGCAGGCGCTTGAGTTCGGCGACGTCTCTGATCTGCTTGTAGTTGGCTTTTTCGCGCAGCTTGTCGAGGACCTGCTGGGTGGTGGCGCTGCCCAGGTCGGCGGCGATGAGCGTGGCTTCGAGGTCGTCGAGGGTTCTGGCGTCGATTTCCTTGCCAATGGAGATGACTTCGTCGATGCGCTCGGCAAGGTTTTCGCGGGTGCGCGTGACCGCCTGCTTCATGCGGTCCATGAAGCTGGGCTTCTGTTCTTCCTTGAGGCTGCCGAAAAGGGTCTGAATCATAAAAGAACTACACAGTGATTATACGGTCAAGCGGCGAAGGCGAGACGCCCTCACGACAGCCGGCGGGACGCCGGCGCTACTTTGCCCGGGTGCAGCGGCAACGAACTCACACGACAAGCGGGGCTGCGGCGTTCCATAATGGCGGGATGACGGTGCGGCGGCTGAAGACCTATACCGGGGAACAGGGTTACGTGTACCAGTATTATTTTGTGGGCCAACGGCAGGCGCTGGCCGAGGATGCAGAAGCGCCGGCCACCGAATTTATTTTCGACGTCACCTCGGACCGGAAACTAACCTATGCGGTGAGCGTCTTTCTGCCGGATCGAACAGTTGCGGCATGGAGCCAAGCCCACGGCCGTCCTCTGACCGAAGCGGAGCAATATGCGGCGGCCAAAATGCGAATGTTTCGCGCTTTTGACGAACTGGAAGATGTGAAAGCGCAGGGACGGAGATTGACCATCGATCCGGGCTTGCTGGAGGAGGCTTTGACTAGCTTGGGAGTCGAATAATCCGCTTACCGAAAAATCTGAACCACAGAGGACACAGAGGAGCACAGGGGAGAGCGGCGGCTCTGATTACGATTTACAATCTGGCGCTATGAAAAATTTTGCCTTTACTTTGATCACGATCGCGCTCTTGTGTACGGCTGGCTGCAACAAGTCGGCAGGACCGGTGGCATCGTCGAATGCCGCCTCGTCGACCAGAGCTCCTGACGCCGTGCAGCAGAAGTTGCAGGCGTATTCGGGAGGCTCCGCCACGGATTGCGGGCGGCTTGACGTGCAGGCGAGCGCGGATCAGTCCAAGAGGGCGGCAGAGTGCGCGATGCAGGCCAACCAGAGCAAACATCCGTTCTATGTTGCGTATGACATGCCGGGCATGGCAGTGGGCGTGGCAGGCAATGCCGAGGGGAAGCTGTTCACCGTACAGTCGCAGGGCAGGGGACCGTCTGCGACATTGACAAGCGGCGATTGCCCTGCGCAATTGCGCGTGGCCTCCAGCGGACGCGTGACCTGCTTCGCTCCCGGCGACATGGGATCGATGGGAGCCGGCCACGCGGCTGCCGCGATGCCGCAGGGGATGTCGAATCCGCACGGCGCGGCTGCAAATCCGCATGCGACTCCGCAAAGGTAGGACAGGCAAGCAAAACGTGAAGCAAGAATGAAAACGGATTTTCTGCGATTCAACGGCGTGGTCGAGCGCGATCCGGCCATCGATGCGTGGATGAAAGAGCATGCCGGCGAGTTGGGGGCGATCGCGCACGAGTGGTTTGAGGTGATGCGAAAATCCGGGGATGAAGTCCGGGAACTTTTGCATGATGGCTGTCCGGTGGCCTGTTTGGGAGATGCGCCCTTCGGCTACGTCAATGCATTCACTTCGCATGTAAATGTGGGGTTCTTTCACGGCGCAGCGCTGCGCGATCCGGCGCGCTTGCTCGAAGGCACCGGCAAGTTCATGCGCCATGTGAAGTTGAGGCCGGGCACGGCCACCAACGCCGCAGAGCTAAGCAGGCTCATCGAGGCGGCGTATGCGGATATTAAGGCGCGCGTCGAACACGGCTAGAGAAATTTCTTGGTAGGCCCGGGCGGATGCGAGCACCAGACCCATAACGACTCTGCCTCATCTGTCTGGTGATCGTGAATGGAGAACCGCGGCGTTGTGTGATCTGTCTAGCGGGCGTTTAAGGCTCATCCCTCACGGTCGATCACGATAATTGCGATGTCTCCGCAGTAAAGCCTTCCCATCACCGCAACGTGCAGTGCAATAATAGCTGGGCTCGGAGAGGCTATGTGTCGAGTCTTTCTCATCGTCTTTTTCTTGGCGGCGATTTCGATCGCGCTGCCGCAAACCACCTCCGAATCCTTTGCCATCGGCGTGACGGTAGTGCGGGGTAAGCATTCCGGTTGCCCGGTTTTTATCGGTTCCGTAGCTAAGAGCTCACCGGCTGCAAAGGCAGGCTTGCAGCCGGGCGATGTACTGGTGGCGGTGGACGGCATACCCGTGAGTTTTGAAAATGCCGCCCAGCGGTCAGTATCGCAAGCCGCGACGCCAGTAACGGTAACCATTCGCAGAGGCGACGCCGGTACGCCCTTCACAGTTGTAGTGCAGCGCCAGAATCTAGCCACAATTTTCCAAGACAACGGTTTGAAGATGGTTCAGGACGGTCGTCTAGTGCCTCTTGACACGACGGACAAAGAACTTGCGTGCCTTCTTCGGTTCGACGAAAGCCGCATCACAGGCCGTCAAGCGTTTCAATCAACTCACTACCCCGAGAATCTGAACCTTTACTATCCCGGATTTGAAGCCCTTATTCTCGACCGCCCGCCGCAGGTTTCTGTTGGCGGCATCGAAGAAGGGCCAGCTTCCAGGGCAGGAGTTCGCTGGGGCGACATACTCGTTTCCGTGAATGGCGTGAGCGTCAGTGGCAAGACGCCTTCTCAACTGGAAGAAATGCTTAGTGGCAACGAGCCACGGAAGATGGCGATTGAAGTTGACCGCTGCGGGAAAACCAGCAGCTTTTCGTTCACGCTTGAGCTTGCTACCGATGTTATGCGACACAACCAGAAACAAGCGGGTGACGGCAAAGTGATGCCGCTCGGAATACCACAGAAATATTTTTCCTGTTTCATGTAAAGCTCGCGTCGTTGCCGCCTGAACTCCCATCCTCGATCTGTGATCCTAATCACAGCCTTAAGTGACCGGCTTTGTTTGCCTTGCCCCTTTCGCTATGGAAAATAGATGGCAGCACGAGAGGATTCAAGGTCCGGGGCCGTGCTTTTGGGGTAAACTCAAGGGATTCCGGAACTTATAAGGCCTATGTCTCTGCTCTGGTTGCGTTTCGCGCTGGCTTGCTATTTCATCGGGCTGGTCTACGCCTTCGTTGCGTTGACGCGCACCAGCGACCTGTTCAGCCGCATCGCCCTGCACGCGGCCAGCCTGGGCATGGTTTTCCACTTCGTTTCGCTAACTGAACTCTTTCTCTCCGGGCACGTTGTTTGGGCGTCGGTGCATAACGGGGAATCGCTGCTCGCGTTCCTGTCGATGACGTTCTTTATGGTCATCTATGCGATTTACCAGACCACATCGCCGGGCGTGGTGGTGTTTCCTGTGGTGTTTTTTCTGACTTTTGTTGCGGCGGTCGATGAGCAGCCGGTGCTGCTCACGCAATATGTCTCGCATAAGGGATGGCTGGCGGCCCACATTTTTCTAATCTTCATTGGATACGCGGCTCTGCTGGTGAGCTTTGGGGCGAGCCTGCTTTATCTTCTGCAGGAGCGGCGGCTGAAGGCGAAGAAATCCACCAGCCTGATTTCGTTTCTGCCGGCGCTCGAGGTGATTGACCAGATTGGCTACCGCTCGCTGCTGCTCGGCTTTCCGTTTATGACGCTCGGCCTGCTGACCGGGTCGGTGGTGGCGATTTCGACTTACGGGCACCTGGATTTTCTCGATCCGAAGATTCTGCTGTCGTTGCTGATGTGGGCCGTTTACATGCTGATGGTCTTCACGCGATGGAATTCGGGATGGCGCGGACGGCGTGCAGCTTTTCTGGCGACATTCGCCTTCATAGCGGCGCTGGCCGCGTGGGGCGCGAACTATTTTTCGGCGATCCACAGGTTTGGTGCCTCATGAGATTTCAGCTTATCGGCGTGAACCACAAGAGCGCGCCGCTGGAGCTACGCGAACGGCTGGCGATTCCTGAGTCGCGCCTGCCCGATGCCTGCCGCGATCTCAACGCGTATCCGGGGATCGAAGAGGGCATGGTCATCTCGACGTGCAATCGGGTGGAGATTGTGACGCACACGACGAATGGCGCCGCCGATCTGCGTGGGTTTCTGCACCACCACTTTCATCTGGAGCCGGAAGAACTCGATCCGCATCTCTACGAATTCCGCGGGAAGGATGCGGTGCGGCACTTGTTCCGGGTGGCGTCGAGCCTGGATTCGATGGTAGTCGGCGAGGCGCAGATTCTGGGACAGGTGAAGGAGGCGTACGCCACGGCTCGGGCTATCGGGGCGGTGCGGGGACAACTGGATCAACTCTTCAGCCGGGCTTTTGCGG
Organism: uncultured Acidobacteriaceae bacterium; assembly: GCA_963708335.1. GTDB lineage: Bacteria > Acidobacteriota > Terriglobia > Terriglobales > Acidobacteriaceae > Sulfotelmatobacter. Next base: position 3,976,148 of record OY970205.1, read on the forward strand.
TGGCCAAGCGAGTGAGAAGCGAAACCGCGGTGGGATCGTCGTCGGTGTCGATCGCATCGGTGGCCGTGGAGCTGGCGAAAAAGATTTTCGGAACGCTGGAAGGGAAGACTGTCTTCATTGTTGGTGCCGGCAAGATGAGCGAACTGGCGGCGCGGCATTTGATGGCGCATGGCTGCGCATCGATTTTCGTAGCTAACCGCACGTACGACCGCGCCATCGGGTTGGCACAGAAATTCAATGGCCAGGCGATCAAGTTCGATGATTTGTACAACACCTGCGACCGAGCGGACATTGTGATCACTTCCACGGGGGCTCCGCACGCGATTTTCCGCCGCGAGCACGGCGAGCAATTTCTTTCCCGCCGCAAAAATCGGCCAATGTTCTTTATCGACATTGCGGTGCCGCGCGACGTTTCGCCGGAGATGGGCAAGCTGGACGGCATCTTCACCTACGACATTGACGATTTGCAGCAGGCGGTGAGCAGCCACGTCGCCGACCGGCGCAAAGAAGCGGAACTGGCCGAGGCCATCATTACCGGCGAAGTGGAGCGTTTTGAGGCGAAGTTGCACACTCTCGACGTGGTGCCGACGATCGTGTCGCTGCAGGATCATCTGGAAACGATCCGGCAGGCGGAGATTGACCGGGTACGCGGGCGCATGGGGCAGTTGACTCCCGAACAGGAAATCGCGATTGAAGCGCTGACGCGCGGGATCATCAATAAAGTGATGCATACGCCGATCACTACTCTGAAGACGGCGGCGCGAGAGTCGGAGGCGACGACGGTGGTGGACGTAGTTAGGCGTTTATTCAATCTGCGGGAGAAGGAAGTAGCGCCTGCTCAAAAGAAAAACGAAGTGGGGACGCGGCAGTGAGAAGCGGTTCGCAGAGGGAACGCTGGCCCACCCGTTCTGGCCTTTTGGACCCTAAAGTGGAATCATATTGTCGGAGGATTATATGGCCGGAACAGAGCATGTCGACTGGTCGCAATGTTCGCTTGTGGAGAGCAATCCGAAGGTGCAGAGTGGAGCGCCCGTGCTCCTAGGCACGCGGACGCCGGTTGGAGCGATTGTCGACAACTTTGACTACGGTATGAGTGTTGAGGAAATCTCGCAGCAGTTTGCAATCCCTCAAGATCGTATCCGGGCACTCTTGACTTACGCTAAGAGCCATCGCATTGCGCATCCTGTTTGACAACAACGTTCCGGTCGGGGTGCGAGAGTTCCTGCTCAAGCATGAAGTCCGCACTATTGTCGAAATGAATTGGCCACCCCAACTGGAAAACGGCGAGTTGTTGAAGGTTGCGGAGGCGGCCGGATTTGACGTGCTGGTCACTTCCGATCAGAACATTCGTTACCAGCAAAATCTCCTGGGCCGCAGACTTGCGTTGTTGGTGCTCGGGTCGAATATCTGGCCGATTGTGCGCCAGCATTCGGCGGAGATCACGGCCGCAGTGGATAAAGTCACGACCGGCGGCTATGTCTTCATCGAAATGCCACACCCGCCAAGGGCACGAAACCGATCTATATGAACAGCCCATCTCACAATTTGCCCAGACTACGCATTGGCTCCCGCGGGTCGCAACTTGCCCTCTGGCAGGCCAATCACATTTCGGCGCTGCTGCGCGAACGCGGACACGAAGTCGAAATCGAAATCATTCATACCACCGGCGACAAGATTACTGACGTTGCTCTCGCGATGGTCGGCACCAAGGGCATGTTCACGAAAGAAATCGAAGAAGCGCTGGCTGCTGGGCGCGTCGATCTTGCAGTGCATTCGCTGAAAGACCTGCCCACCGAACTTCCACCGGGATTCGAAATCGCGGCGATTACGGAGAGGCAAGACCCACGAGACGCTTTCTGCTCGCGCCATTACGAGCGCTTTCAGGATTTGCCGCAAGGTGCGCGCGTGGGTACGTCGAGCCTGCGCCGCCAGGCGCAACTGAAGGCGATTCGGCCAGACCTCGATATTCATCCTCTGCGGGGCAATGTCGACACGCGGCTGCGCAAGCTGGAGCAAGGAGAATACGACGCCATTATCCTGGCCTCGGCGGGGCTGAAGCGGCTGGGTAAAACGCAACTCGTCAAACAAATCATTCCTGCGGAAATCATGTGCCCGGCGGCAGGGCAGGGAGCGCTGGGCATCGAAATTCGCGAGGGCGACGCCGCCATGCGCCGGCATCTGGAGTTTCTGAACGATTCCGCAGCCCGCGCCGCCACCACTTGCGAACGCGCGCTGCTCAACAGTTTGGGCGGAGGCTGCCAGGTTCCCATCGGAGCGTTTGCGGAGGTGCGAAACGGAAAGTTGCATCTCGAGTCGATTGTTGCCGATCCGGACGGCTCTACACTGCTGCGCGATTCCCGTGACGGGGACGATCCGGAAAAACTTGGCAAGGATGCGGGCGCGGCGCTGCTGGCGCGGGGCGGAGATGAAATTCTCGAGGCTGTTTACGGCCGCGGCCTGGCGGTTCCTCCGCAGCCGTGATCGACAACCCCTGATCAAACAAGTATGGGCCGCAATGTTCTACTGCAGATTCTGGGCGGATCGAAGAGTCCGGCCCATCTCCGCCGCCTGGTCAACCTCTGGCCGCCTTTTCTCGGCGCGGGTATCCGCATCCAACGCATTGCTGCTGACATGAAGGCCATCGACGTCGAAATGAAGTTGCGCTTCTGGAACGCGAACTATGTGGGTACGCATTTCGGCGGATCGCTCTTTGCCATGACCGATCCTTTCTATATGCTCATGCTGATGGCAAACTTGGGCAGCGGCTATATTGTGTGGGACAAGGCATCGAGCATTCGTTATCGCAGGCCGGGAAAGGGCACGGTGCGCGCCGAGTTTCGCCTGAGTGACGCGCAATTGGACGACATTCGCGAGAAGCTGAAGAGACTGCCGAAATATGAGCCGATGTTTTCTGCGGAAGTGAAAGACCTGCAGGGAACTGTGGTTGCCGAGATTGAAAAAGTGTTGCACGTGCGCAGGAAGGATCGGCAGCCTGGGTGAGTCGAACAAAGGCCCGACTTCTCGCAAACTGCGCGAGAATGGGGCATCCTCAGAGAAAAAGAATGTACATTCCTGAACATTTCCTGGTTCGCGAGCAGAGCGACGCGATTGGGTTTATACGGGCGAATCCGTTCGCGATCATGATCTCGTCCACCGACGAAGGTCCGTTCGCTACGCACCTGCCGCTATCGGTGCGCGAAGATGAAGATCGACTGGTGCTGCGTGGACATGTTGCAAAGGCGAATCCGCACTGGCGCTATCTGGAGCAGAATCCCGCGTGCCTGACCATCTTTCATGGCGCGCACGCTTACGTTTCCGCCTCGAATTACACGACTCGTGAAAATGTCCCCACCTGGAACTACGGGGCGGTGCATGTGTACGGAAAGGCGCGGCTGTTCAGCTCGCAAGAAGAGTTGCAAGGCGTGCTGCATGAACTGATCGGAACGTTCGAGGCGGCTTATGCCGAGCAGTGGGCCAGCCTGAGCCAAAGTTATCGCGAGCGCATGCTAAGCCACATTGTAGGGTTCGAAATTGCCGTCACAAAGATCGAAGCGAAATTTAAGTTGAGCCAGAACCGCACGCGGGAAGAACAAAGCAAGGTGATGGCGTCGCTGGAAAAATCGGAAAACACGACGGTCTCGGATGTTTCGCGGCTGATGCGCGAGCAGGGCCTGGGCGTAAAGAAGCCGTGATGCTTTGTGTGGGGCGGATACTCCTTCGGGAGGCTCAGCGCATGCCTGCGGGCCAAATCTAAAGATGAGCAAAAAAACAAAGACTTCGCCGCTCCAGCCCTTGAGTGGGATTCGCGTGCTGGTAGGCCGGGCGCGACACCAGGCCGGTGCCCTTTCCGGCGAACTGCGCGCACTGGGCGCGACAGTCATCGAAATCCCGTTCATTGAAATTCGCAAACCCAAGTCGTTCCGGCCGCTCGATGCCGCGCTGACGAATCTGGACACTTACGATTGGCTGATTCTCACCAGTGCGAACGGCGTGGAGGCGATGTGGGAACGGTTGCAGAAGATTCGGGGACGGTTCGACCCCTCGACTGGGCTCGGGGCAAGCTTCAGTCGTGCCGTGCGGCGCGCGCAATCGAGGGTTGGCGCTGAGGTGCTGCGCATCGCGGCCATTGGTCCGGCCACCAAAAAGGCGATCGAGCAGCATGGCGGGAATGTGGACGTGGTTCCGAAAGAATACGTGGCGGAGTCGGTCGTGCGCAGCTTGCAAAAGAAAGTCAAGGGCAAGCGCGTTCTGCTAGTGCGCGCAAAAGTTGCCCGCGACGTGATCCCGCGAGAATTGCGCAAGGCGGGGGCGCAGGTGGATGTTGTTGAGGCGTACGAAACGGTCGTGCCTCGATCTTCGCGTGGCAGGCTGCAGGCCGCTTTGAGAGATTCCAAGAAGCGCCCACACGTGGTGACATTCACCAGTTCTTCAACCGTGAAGAATTTCGTGGAATTGCTGGGGGAGAACCGCTCGGCCGAGCAGCGGCAGAACCTCGCCGGAATTCGCATGGCCTCGATCGGCCCCGTTACTTCGTCTACGCTTCGCGAACTGGGCCTTCCGGTTGACATCGCGGCGAAGAAGTTCACGATCCCCGGGCTGGTCCAAGCCATTGTGAGTGCCAATCGTTAACCCGCACAAGAAAGCTGCAAAATTCTGCAACAAAACGGGGCTTAAATCCCGGGGCAGCCCAAAACCCAAGCTGGACGCCGATTTTCATTGGAGTTGGGTTTCGGCCATAGTACACTGCTCAGGCTTTTTCAGTTTTTCCTGGGGGAGTGGGGCATGAAAGTGCAGTGGGATAGCCGGGCCAAGGTTGTTTTCCTTTCCGTGTTGCTGAGTCTGCAAGGTATTGCCGTGGGGCAGGAGGGTACGCCCCGGACCAGCGATTTCAACATCCACAGTTTGCCAGCCACACATGTGAATCCGCTTGGCGCAACGCCCGCCGCCGATCCGGGGCCGTTGGTTTACAACGGCGGCCCGGTTATGCAATGGGGAGCCAAGACCTACGCGATCTTTTGGGTTCCCGCGAAGCTGCAGAGCGGCGGCGCGACGAGTATGAGCTCGCATTACCAAACCGTGGTCAAGAACCTGCTGCTCGATTACGGGAAGCACAGTGTCGATAACAACAACACGCAGTACTACCAGGTTTCCGGGACGTCGAAGAGTTACGTGCAGAACTACGGGTACTTGGCGGGCTCCTACGTCGACACCGCGGCCTATCCTGCGTCGGGATGCACCGATACGGCAACCCCGGGAAACTGCATTACCGACGCGCAAATCCAGGCCGAAATCACAAGCGTGATGGGGATCAACGGCTGGACCGCCAACATCGACAACATCTTTTTCCTGTTCACGTCGAGCGGAGAAGGTTCGTGTTTCGATTCGTCGGGCGGGCAGTGTTCTTACACGTATTATTGCGCGTATCACGGGTACTACAGCCTGTCCGGAAAAACCGTGCTCTATGCGAACATGCCATACGGCAACCCGAGTACTTGCCAGGTGGGCGGCACGCCTTCGCCGAACAACGATGTGGCGGCAGACACGGTTGCGACTGCGGCGAGCCATGAACTCACCGAGGCCATTACCGATCCCGAGCTGAATGCGTGGTATACGGCGCAAGGCAACGAAATCGGAGATCTGTGTGCTTATAACTACGGGACGAATAGCTGGGATTCCGCGAAAGCCAACCAGATGTGGAACGGACGCTTCTACGAGCTGCAAACGGAATTCGACAATCACACCGGGAGCTGCGTTCAAGTTGGTCCGTGAAGGCGGATCCAAAAAGCTTGACATGGCGGCCTGGTTCGGGCCGCCATATTTTTTGAGGGCCTATTCGTTGAGCGAACAACTGCAATCGGCGGGGACAACGTGCGCGAGCAGGAAGTCCGCAACGCGCTTGTAAGCGTCAATCTGGTTTTCGACGCGTGCGAACCCGTGCCCTTCATTTTCGTAAACCTTGTAGTCGACGGTACCGCCGCGTTTCGTAATCGCGTCGACGACCTGTTGAGTTTCGGATTTCGGGCAACGGGGGTCGTGCCCACCGGCTAAAAGCAACAGCGGCGCCTTGATGCGGTCGATAAAGTTGATGGGCGAGCGGTCCTCGTAGAGCGCCTTATTTTTCGCGGGATCGCCCATCGTCGCCAGGTCGGACTGCTGCAGCAAAGGATCTTCGTTTTCAATTTCCGTAAACCAGTTCACGAAGGGCACAATGGGCACGCCTGCCGCCCATACGTCCGGCGCCTTGGTCACGGCCATCATACTCAGATATCCGCCATAGCTTCCGCCCATGACCGCGATTTTCTTGGGATCGAGATGGCCCGTCTGCTTGATCCAGTCCACTCCAGCGAGCAGGTCCTGCAAATCGCCGCCGCCCATGTCGAAGAGGTTGGCCTGCTGAAATTCTTTGCCGTATCCCGTGGAACCGCGGTAGTTGGGCGCCAGCACCATGTATCCCTGATTCGCGGCGAACTGAATAAATCGGTTGAAGGAATTCAGAGTTTGCGCCGTGGGGCCGCCGTGGATGTAGACGATGGCAGCATTCTGCCCGTTGCGCGCCATATTGAAGGGCACGTATAGAAATGCGGAGATGGTCCACTTGCCGTCGCGGCTGGGATAGTGCACCAGGTAGGGCTCGACCATATCTTCCGAGCGGATGCCCGCGACCAGCGAGTGCGTGAGTTGCTCGGACTTGCCAGTCGCGAGGTGATAGACCCAGAGGTCGCCGGGAGCGGTGGGACCGTTGTGGTAATAGAGCAACCGCGAGCCGTCCCTGCTGAACGCAGAACGCCCGCCTGCAGGCTCGTTCAGACCTTTTGCGATTGGAAGCGCGGTGGACTTGCCCGTGGAGAGATCGTGCAGATAAATCTCTACGTTGCCATCTACATTGGCGGTGAAAGTGAGGCGCTTGCCGTCGGGCGAGAATTCGCCGCCGCGAATTTCCCACTTGTCGTTGGTGAGCCATTTGATTTTCTCGGGAACAAAGTATCCCGTCTTCGCTCCCCTCATGCCGACGTTCAGCAAACCGATGTTGTCGTATCCGTTCTGGGCACTCGACGTGACCAGCACGGTTTCCGCATCTTTCACCCCGATTGCCGCGAAATCGTTCGCATAGTAGCGCTGTTCGCCTTCGTGCGGCGTGAGCAGCGTGCTCTTTCCCGTGAGGGCTTCGCCAATGAAAATATTCGAGTCCGTGCTCTTCGCCTGCGTCTGCGTGTAGACGATGTACTTTCCGTCTTTCGACCAGATGGGATTCGTGTTGCGCTTGTCTTGCGGCGTATTGGCGGTGAGGTGCTTTACCTCGCGCATGACCATGTCGTAGATGTCGATCTCGTAGGCCGCAGATGTTTTCGGCTTCACTTCATACGCAAGGTAGCGTCCGTCGGGCGACCATGTGGGATTGATCTCGGCAATCTCGCGTGTCTGGGTGAGATTCACGACTTTGCCGGTTTTCGGCGACACCAGAAAAATGTCCCACTGCTCGTCGCCGTCATAGTCAGATTGGTAGGCGATCCATTTTCCGTCGGGCGACCATGCCGGTGCGGTCTGCCGCTGGTCGCTTACCGTCAGTTGCACGGGCCATCCGCCCTCGGCGGGGACGAGCCAGAGATTGTTGCGGCCGCTCATGTTGGAGATGAAGGCGATGCTCTTGCCATCGGGCGACCACGTCGGACGCCCGACCTGGCGCGTCATATAGAGTTTTTCGATGGTCAGACTGCGCGGTTCGACCTGCGCGTTGGGCTTCGATGAAATCTTCTTTGGGTCGGTGACGGCTTGTGGCGAAGGCAGAGTCTGGGCGACCGTCGGGGCAGCCAGCGCGCTCATGAGGAGGACAATAAAAAACAGCGCACAAAGAGGGATGACGCGGAAACTCAAGGGCAACCTCAAACATGAATTAGAAAAGAAAGTTTAGCAGAGGACTCGGCGAATATTACGCGCAATGGATGGAAGCTGACGCAATGGATGGAAGCTGAATAAAACCTTCGTTACGCCTTCGCGTTCTTGTGGATCTCGACCGTGCTCCAGGTTTTGTCTGCGGCATGGCAGATATTTTCCAGCGCGCAATCCGCGCACTTGGGTTTGCGGGCGATGCAGAGCTTGCGGCCGTGCCAGATGATCTGGTGTGAAAACAGGATCCACTTTTCGCGCGGAATGATCTTCATCAGGTCTTGCTCAATTGTTTGCGGATCATCTTGTGTCGTGAGCTCCAGCCTGCGCGAGATACGGTGCACGTGGGTATCGACCACTATGCCAACCGCCTTCTTGAACCACGTGCCGAGTACAACGTTGGCGGTTTTGCGGGCGACGCCGGGAAGCGTGAGCAGTTTTTCGATGTCGTCGGGCACCTCCCCGCCGTAATCGGCCACGATCTTCTTCGCTGCTCCGACCACGGACTTGGATTTGTTGCGAAAGAATCCGGTGGAGCGCACGTCGGGTTCTAGCTGTTCGGGAGTAAGGGCGGCAAAGGCTGCGACTGTGGGGTATTTACGGAATAACTCTGGGGTCACGCGGTTCACGTTTACGTCGGTCGATTGCGCGGAAAGAATCGTGGCGACGAGCAGTTCCCACGCGCTGGCATGAGTCAGGGCGCAGGTGACCTCGGGATAGAGTTGGTTCAGGCGCTTCAGGATTTCGGCTACGCGTTCGGGAGCAGTGGGATTGTAGCCTTTGAGTTTGGAGATTGCGGCGGGAGTGGTTTTTTCTTTGGGTTTCTGGCGCTCCTTCGGAGTTGCTGCCGAGGCGTTGCCTCGGCCTGGACGGGCAAGAGTGCCCGTCCCCACACGAGTCTCTTTCTCCACCGCAATCCCTTTCTCCATCCGGGTGCTTTTCTGCACACCAATGTTGGCGGCGCGAACTTTGTCTTGGCGGCCGGTGCGGGCAGGCTGGCGCGGAACCACTCCACGGGGCATTCGCATCTCCTTGCGGCCAAATCTTAACAGAGCCGGCGGCGAGGTTTCCTATTGGCCGTCGGTAACCTTTCCGGGAATTGACGCGTCTCACCTCGCCGGGTAGTCTGGAGTTACTGAAGGAAGTCAGGAACAATTCCCGTGGCAGTGAACTCCATTCAACTCGGTCAAGTGTGGCGCAGTGAAGCGGACGGCCAGGATTACCTGGTCACCAAGGTGTACAACGAAGTATTTTCGCAGTTTGCCATGCTGCGTCCGGCGGGAATTAGCGCGCCGGATGCGCCCACGGTGCGAGTGAAAGTAACCAAGAGCCCCGAAGGCGCGAGCCTGCCGGGATACGCGTTTACCCAGGAAGGCTCGTTCTAGCGGCGCCTTTTCGCTCTCGAATTTCCGATACACTGGAAAGAAGTTCTCGGGTCTCGGTTGTCGGTTCTCAGTTCTCAGCGAACATAAGGCGCTTTTAAATCTGAGAAGTGAGAACTAGCAACTGAGATCTGTTTCCTTCTCATGACCGAAAAGATTCTCGCACTCCTGTTTGTTTTCATCAGCCAGGTCATCGCCGCGACCGGATATGTCGGCATCGCGCTTCTTATGGCGATTGAGTCTGCCTGTATTCCGCTGCCTTCCGAACTGATCATGCCGTTCGGAGGGTATCTAGTATCCCAAGGAACGTTCAAGCTGCTGTGGCTCGCGACGGCGGGCGCGATCGGCTGCAACCTCGGCTCACTAGTCGCCTATGAAATTGGAAGCTACGGAGGCCGGCCACTCGTTGAGCGCTACGGCCGCTGGATTCTGATGGGGCGCCGCGAACTCGATTGGGCCGACCGTTTCTTTGCGCGCTGGGGATATCTGGCGGTGTTTGTTGGGCGGTTGCTTCCGGTGATCCGCACCTTCATCGCGCTGCCCGCGGGAATCGCGCGCATGCCCCGCGGCCGCTTTCACATTTACACCTTCCTCGGATCATGGCCGTGGTGCCTTGCCCTGGCGTGGTTCGGCATGAAGATGGGTGAGAACTGGCGCCACCTGGGGAAATATCTCCACAAGTTCGATGTTGTGATTGGCGTGCTGCTGCTGGCCGGACTGGCCTGGTTTGTGTGGAGTCACTGGCAGAACCGGATCGGCAGTGAGCAATCCGCGTAGGAATCGACGCCACTTGTAGAGACGTTGCTTGCAACGTTTTTCTCACCACCAAGCGAAGTCTTCCCAGCCCCCAATGTCGTCAGCAAAATGATAGTGTAAGAGACCAATTTCATTGGAGGCCTGCCATGCGCCGTGTTCTCGCCTGCGTGCTCTTTGCCACTACTGTCGTACCGATGGTCACATACGCCCAGTCAGCCGGCTCCGACCGGCCCTTTGTGGTTGAGTATTACTACAAGGCCAAGTGGGGGCACGCGGAAGAATTCCTGAAACTGTTCAAGAAGAACCATTATCCGGTGCTGAAAAAAGAAGCCGAGATGGGACGCATCTCGAAAGTCTGGATGGACCAGCCGCGCTATCACACCACAGAAGACGGGCGCTGGGACTTCCGGGTGACCATCGTCTTCAAAAATGCGACCGTCGCGAACGAGCCCTTCGATGAAGCGGTGCTGCAGAAGCAGATGTATCCCGACCAGGAAACTTTTCAGCGGGAAGAACAGCGGAGGTTTGAGATCCTCGATGCGCATTGGGATTTGCCGGTGAAGACCGTTGACCTCGACAAACCCTAAGAATCTTGACCACAGAGGTCACTGAGGACACAGAGTAATAACCTAAGCTTTACTCTGTGTCCTCTGTGACCTCCGTGGTCAATCTTTTTTGCTCGAGCTTCAAGAAGTTCGCGACCACCTTTTCGTACCACTTCCAGGGAAGAATGCGCTTCATTGCCAGCTGGATTTTTGCATCGCTGCCGATCAGGTAGCGCAACTTCGGGTTCGGATCCTGCGCGATTTGTACGATGAGACGGGCGACAGCGATGGGATCGGCCTTCGGAAGTTTCTGAACGCGATCGCGCATCCGCAGGCTGCGTTGAAGGTTTGGCGAGGTCGGTTTGGTGGCCTGTTCGCCCATGACTGCGCCGCGCGTCCAGATGCCGGTTTCGAATGCTCCCGGCTCAACCAGCACAACTTTGATTCCGAGTGGGCTGACTTCCAGGCGCAGCGATTCGCTCCATCCTTCGAGCGCGTGTTTGGATGCCGAGTAGCTGCTCACCGTAACCGAGCCGTTCAATCCTCCGATCGAAGAAATCTGAATGATGTGTCCGGAGCGCTGTCGCCGCATGGTGGGGAGAACAGCTTTGGTCATCGCGACCGCGCCGAAGAAATTTGTCTCGAACTGGAAGCGCAGTTCCTCGAGCTTGATGTCTTCCGCAAATCCAGCGACGGCGAACCCCGCGTTGTTGACCAGAACATCCACGCGGCTGTAGTCGCGGAGCACGGCGTCGACGACGCTCGGAATGCTCTGAAATTTCGTTACGTCAAGTTCGCGGACGTCGACTGCTGTGGCGACTCCTGCTGCGGCTACTGCCTCGTCAAGCCGGGCGCGACGCGCGAGATCGCGCATGGTGGCCACCACGCGAAATCCGGACTTCGCGAGTTCGATGGAGGTCAGCAAGCCAAAGCCACTGGATGCTCCGGTGACGAAGGCGATGGATTCAGGCATGGCAATGGTGTAACACAGCCTCACAAAAAACAGGAGCCCTTCGGGCGAAATAGTGGGAGAATAGGAGCGGGACGTCCGTCCGCATTCGTACTACGCGTAGGAGGTCTTTATGCTCGCGACCCGATATCGTCTGACGCGCAATCCTTACTTCCAGTTCCATCCGCTGCATACGGCATTTTCTCTGCTCGGCAGCCTGATCCTGTTTGGATTGATGGTATGGTTTCTGGCAGTCCCGGCGCGCTAGCTGTTAGAGGGGGGAGGCTTGCAGCCTTGGCGTGCTTTCGGCGAAAGCTTTTCACCGCCGAGTTCGCGGAGGTAAGACGCAGAGCACGCGGAGAAAGAGCAACAACAAAATAAGGGCAACAACATCGTGATCTTGTGTCTCCGCGTCGTTCGCGGCTTTCTTTTGTAAGTTGTTCGGTCTCGGCGTTCTCTGCGGCTTTTCTCTGCGAACTCCGCGGTAAAGGCTTTGTGCAATCCCGGTGCGCACTCGCCAATCTCCATCCGCAATTCGATGCTCAGACTTATGCAAAAGATGTTAATTGTTGATTACAACTCGACGGAAATCCTTTATCGTCCCGATCAAAATTTGGAATTAGACATAGTTTTTGCAAGATCGATAATGTATGACATGGAAACCTTTATATCGGTTGAGGACTCACATGTTGATCTACTGCACGAAATCAGCGTCCGACTGGGCACGTCGGACGGATTTCACGAAGTTCTGGATCGTGTCGTTGAATTTGCTTCTGCCCTAGTCAAATGCGACTCGTGCCTGATCTACGTTCTCGAAGGAGACGAGCTTGTGCTGCGCGCCTCTAAAAATCCGCATCCCGATATAGTGGACCGCTTGAAACTGCGCGTCGGACAAGGCATTACGGGATGGGTGGCGGAACATCGCGAGCCGGTTGCCATTCCCGAAGAGGCCGCGCACGATCCGCGCTTCCAGTTTTTTCACGAGTTGCCGGAAGACAGCTACGAAGCGTTCTTGTCGGTGCCGTTGATGTGCCGGGGCCGTGTGGTGGGCGTCATCAACTTGCAACACCGCCAGCATCACGTCTACCGGCGGCGCGAGATTCGCATGATTTCCACGGTCGGATTTCTGGTGGGCGCGGAACTGGAGCTGGCGCGGTTGGAGGAAGCCAACTCCACGCTGGCCGAACAATTGCAGACAAGAAAAATAGTCGAGCGTGCCAAAGGAATTCTGCAGCGCGACCTTGGCTTAAACGAAGAGCAAGCCTACCTGGCTCTGCAACGCCAGAGCCGTCAGAAGCGCAAACCCATGAAGGAAATCGCGGAAGCCATTGTGTTGAGCGATGACGTGCGCGGAAACTCGCAATCAACGTAACCGGTGCCGGGCGGCCCTGGTGTGGAGCGAGCACTCTTGCCCGCCGAGGTTTGCTCTCGAACGCGCTAAAAACTTACACCAAAGAACCAAGGGCGGATAGCAGGTTCGCTATCCGCCCTCGCCTTGTTGCAACTCGTTATTGACCGGATGCCGCAGGCGTTGTGGCCTTGGCGATTTGCCGTTCAGCCATGTGGGACGGTATGGCAAAGACCAGCGTCATGCCGAGCTGCGGCAGTTGCATGGCGCTGACATAGCTGCCATCCCGAGTGGTCTTCAGAATCAACCGGCTCATATCGGCGGGCTTGGTGTCTTCGATCGAGGGCACAACCACCAGATATGAGGTTCTATCTGCGCCGAGTTTGCTAAGACTCAACATGCGGGAGGTTGCGTTTGGATCGAAGGAAAACTCGTAGTCTCCGGCTGAGAGTTTCGCGTTTCCGAAGCGAACTTCGTGGGTGAGCGTGAACTTGCCGTGCGTAGGTTCCTGGGCCGAGGCCGTTTTGGGCGAAAAGGTAAGAGCGGTGAACGCCAGCAGCGCGGCGTATGCGAGGTTACGAATCGATGTCATGGAATCTCCTATTCTGCCCTACGCTGCAGATTGCACGGCGAAGAGCGGGTCTGAAGAGCACACTGCCCGCATACGGCCGGGCGGCGTGGGCTCAGATTTTTGTGGAGATCAACGAGGTCAGAAGATTTGTCGGCCGCTGCACGGCTACCGGCAAATATCAGCTTCGCGGGACCAGCTGCAGAGCCAGCGGCGAAGTGATTCCATTGTCAACGGCTCTGGCATGGGTGTCCAACGCAAAGAATGAATCAGACAGATTTGTGTCGTGGACGATAGGTGACTTGCGCAGACAGCGTTTCTCCGCTCAATGTGCAAGCGACACCGTTGAAGCGCTTTCCTCGACGTTTAGCGGCACGGGTTTGCCAAACGCCCGCCTAATACGAGAACATACAAGGTTTGCATATCCATCCTGATACTTACTGAGGAAGCGGCCAACCTATGGCGACACGGCAGAAGTCCGCACAGAAAAATACAGCGCGGGTAGAGGTAAAGAGCGAAACCAAGTCGGACGCGAAAGCGCGGAGCAGCTCCAAGGCCAACGGAACCATTGAGCCCGCGAAAGGCAAACTCGGCGTGATGATTCCGGGTATGGGCGCAGTGGCTACAACGTTCGTTGCCGGCGTGGAGGCAATTCGTAAAGGGCTGGCTAAGCCAATTGGATCGCTCACGCAGATGGGCACCGTCCGCCTGGGTAAGCGGACCGACGGCCAATCGCCGAAGGTGAAGGAATTCGTGCCGCTGGCTGGACTCGACGACCTGGTCTTCACCGGCTGGGACATTTTCGAAGACAACATGTACGAGGCCGCGTCGAATGCGGGCGTGCTCGACTACCGGTTGCTCGAGCAGTTGAAGCCATTTCTTTCGTCGGTGAAGCCGCGCGCCGCAGTGTTTGATCACAACTACGTGAAGAAGATCGACGGCCCCAACGTGAAAAAAGGCAAGACCAAGATGGATCTTGCCGAACAGTTGCGTGACGATATTCGCGATTTCAAAAAGACGAGTGGGGCTAGTCGACTGATCACCATGTGGTGTGGTTCCACCGAGTCGTACATTGAGCCGAGTGAGGCGCACCAGTCGGTCAAGTCGTTTGAGAAGGCGCTGCGCGAGAACGACGAACTGATTGCGCCGTCCATGATTTACGCCTACGCGTCATTGATGGAAGGTGTGCCGTTCGCCAATGGTGCACCGAATCTCACGGTTGATCTTCCGGTCATGCTGGAGTTGTCGCGGCAGAACGAGGCGCCGATCTGCGGCAAGGATTTCAAAACTGGCCAGACCCTGATGAAGACTGTGCTGGCTCCCGCGTTCAAGGCGCGCCTGTTGGGGCTGAGCGGATGGTACTCGACCAACATCCTGGGCAACCGTGACGGCGAAGTGCTCGATGATCCGGGTTCGTTCAAGACCAAGGAAGAATCCAAGCTGGGTGTGCTGGAACATATTCTGCAGCCGGGCTTGTATCCGGACCTCTACGGAAATATTTTCCACAAAGTACGCATCAACTATTACCCGCCGCGGGGCGACAACAAAGAGGGCTGGGACAACATCGACATCTTCGGATGGCTCGGTTATCCCATGCAGATCAAAGTCGACTTCCTGTGCCGCGACTCGATCTTAGCGGCTCCCATTGTGCTTGACCTGGTATTGTTTCTCGACTTGGCGAAGCGCTGTTCAGCGCTGCGCGGCCTGGGCATTCAGGAGTGGCTCAGTTTCTATTTCAAGTCGCCGATGACTGCGCCAGGATTGTATCCCGAGCACGATCTGTTCATTCAGCTGATGAAGCTCAAGAATACCCTGCGGCACTTGAAGGGCGAAGAGCTGATCACGCACCTCGGGCTGGAGTACTACGACTGAGAACGCCGGCGTGGAGCGCGCAATCGCGCCGAATTAGCTCGAGGTTTTCCGACCCGCGGGAGCATCGGAGCGTCCAGGTCAGCCGCGACCTTAATGATGCCTTTCAGTCTGCCGATAAATTGCGCGGGGCGTCCGACGGGTTCGAGTCGCGCCACGGGCTTGCCGCGCTTTGTAATGAGCATGGGCGCTCTTGTCGATTGAACTTCTCTCAGTACGGCCGAGCAGTGCGTTTTGAAATCGCTAGCCGACATCGTCCTCATAGAATCGTCACGGATGAACTTACGTTTATGCGCTCGGGAGCGCACATATTTAGTCTTATCGACGATTCCGCTATTTAAGATAAGCGCTCGCGCTCGGGCGCCTTCACGCCAGCTTCTTTTCCCGCTTGTACTCGTCAAACTTCTCCAAGAAGCGGTCGATGTCCTTTTTCTGCAAATAGTAGGGAGTGGAAAGCCGCAGCTTGTAGGGGTCGCCGCCGCGGATGCGGATCTTATATGTCTTCCACATCCAATTCTCCAGGTCCTGGCGCGGCACCGGCGGAACGTTAACGCTCACAATTCCGCAGCGCAGCGCGGGATCTGGAGAAGTCCACGAGTCGGCGCCGCGCTTCTTCATTTCGTCGAGGATGTAGTCAGCGAGATAGCGATGACGGTGCTCAATGCGGTCGATCCCAATGTCGTTCGCGAGTTTGATAGAAGCGCGCAGTCCACACAGCGCCGGGACGTTCGAACTGCCAATACGCTGGAAGCGTTCGGCACGAATCTTTTTATCGTCCCACCCTTCCGTCGCGATGGTGCACCAGACGCGGTCAATCACTTCATCGCGCACGTAGAGAAATCCCGAGCCCTTGGTGGCGAACAGCCATTTATGCGGGCTCGAAGAGTACATATCGCAGCCGAGTTCGGTCACGTTGAGCCGCATCATGCCGGGCACGTGCGCGCCATCGACGGCCGAGAGAATTCCTTTAGTGCGCGCCAGTGCCGCGAGTTCTTTGGCGGGCAGGACCACTCCCGAAAACGTGGTGATGTGGCTGAAGAACACGACTCGGGTGCGCGGAGTGATGGCGTCATTGAAGAGGTTGAGAACCTGCGCGGCATCTTTGACGGGGCGCGGAAGCGTGATTTTCTTCACCACGATTCCGTAGCGCTTGGCCTTGAGGTCCCAGGGATGTTCGCCGCCGGGATGCTCCTGGTCGGTCATCAGGACTTCGTCGCCCGGTTTCATGTCGATGCCGTTGGCGATGTAGCTGTTGGCCTCGGTAGCATTGCGCAGCAGGGCGATCTCGTCGCGCTTGCAGCCCACGAATTCGGCGAGCGGATCGCGGAACTCATTCCAGGCCGCGTATCCCCAAATCGGGTAGTCCTCCGGATCCTGCTGGTCCATTTTTTCGGTGGTGTTGTAGCCGTCGAAAATGGCGCGGAGAACGGGCGCAGGACTGGAACCGACGGTGCCGTTATTCAGATAAATTTCGTCTTCCGGGATGATGAATTGCTGGCGCATGGCCGCCCAGAACGCGTCTTCATTCTTGTCGAGAAGCGAATGGTCGGGAAGCGGAGGAGTGTTTTGGAGTTGGGCCAACAGGTTTCCGCGCAAGGCGAGCGATGCGGCAATTCCGGTGGCTGCAGTGGAAAGAAAATGACGGCGGTCGAGCATGACGCCTCCTACGCGCGAATGAACGAAGGCGCTATGGTACGACGGTGGGTCGCGGCTGGCAAGAATCGGAGCTGAAAAAGTTCATCCGTCTCGGAAAACGGGGGAACGGACGGCAGAATTCGAGTCCTCTTACGGTTTAGTAAGAGATGAGCAACTCAGTCAGGAATTTCTCGTCCTCGGGAGTCAGGTTTTTCTCGAAGTTCGCCGCGGGCGCCGGCAGGCTCAACTGTCGACGGCTCCACTTACATGCCGGACAAGAGGCGGCGATCGAGGAACTGGTTTGGCAAAAGGGAATGTGTTCCTGCGGGTTCTTCATGGGCGTCCACCTCCTGTGCGTCTGAGCACTCGACGATCGAAACTTGATCTTCTCTCCAGATCGGGGAATTGGGATCATGAAAAACAGAAAGTTAGGTAACGCAGGTAACTCCTGCGGGAACAAACGGATTCTTCCCCAGAACCTAGTTCGGAAGCAGAGCCCTTCGCGTTTTACAAAGATCCAGTACTACGCCATCGGAACCGGGTGAATGAAGAACAGTCGGTCCCGTTACTTGGATTGAACCTCGACAGCGTTTGGAAGTTTGATGGCGCGCCCGAAATGATTGCCGACCTCAATGGTGCGCCCGCGATTTACATAAGCCACGATTACGCCGGGTTGAGACCAATCGAGATCCCATCCGTTCTCGATGGCCAGGACGGTGTAGGAACCAGGCACGACATTCTGCAAATTGAAAGTCCCGTCGAGGTCGCTTTGATCTCGGCGAAAAAGATCGCGGTTGCCGTCAGGATTTTTCGGAACCAGAACCACCATGGCTCCGGCGAAGGGCTTGCTGGCTTTCTTAGCAACGCCCTCCACGTTGAGGCTGCCGCTCACGACGTCGAGCGAAACGGAAGGCGAGGAGCCGGCAGTTACGGTGACGGAATGACCTGGAACCTCGGCACCATCGGCTGAAATGCGGGCGATAGAGAAGGCCTTGGTCGGGCCCCACACCGCGACTTCGTATCGGCCGGGAACGATCTGATCGAACTTCGCCTCCCCCTTCGCATTGATCGGTTGTGCGCCGGCAAACATATTGCTAGCTGTGCGCAGGGCGACCGTGAGGTGCTGCGGGACAGTCGCATCGCCCAGAGCCTGCACCGAAATCTTGATGCTACTCATCGCTTCGGCGGTCGAAGTGTCGACCTGCTCACCATCTTTGCTGAGATCGATTCCGCTCATCTGGGTCGCCGTATTTTGTCCGAAAACGCGCACGTTATAACGTCCCGCCGGAACGCCGCTAAGTTCGAACACGCCAGGCGATACCATGCGACCGCCCTCAGTTTGTAGAAATGTGGAACCATCAAAAGCGGGTTGCTCGAGTTGGGGAAAAATGTGTTCGCCGTTGGCCTTGGTCGGCACGCGAAAGAGTACACGCAGAGCGGGAACCGGATTCAGGTGAATTTCTATCTGCAGACGTTCCCCGCCGCGAACCGGAATGGGGCTGGCACTCTCGGCGTCGGTGACGTCTGGATAGTAGGTGAGGGGATAAGCCACGTCGAGAGATCGATCAACCTTTGTTTCAGGCAGCTGGGAGCCGGAACTGGAGGTCGCGTACTCGGAACTCGGATGAAGCGCATACCACGGCTTTGCGCTAGGGAACCTCTGAAGAACTCTCCGATCCACAGGCTGAGCGTATACGGTGTAAGTCGAGGTGAAAAGGCGAGTGCGACAACAAACTCTGGCGGCGCAGACGGGGTTCGAGAAGTACGGACGGAAAACGAAGCGGGAGCGGTTTCTCGAGGAGATGGAGCAGGTGGTGCCGTGGGCCGAGTTACAGGGGTTGGTGGAACCACACTATCCTAAGGGAGAGAACGGTCGGCCTCCGGTAGGCTTGAGCATCATGTTGCGGGTGTATTTTTTGCAGCAGTGGTTCAACCTGAGCGATCCGGGGGCGGAGGATGCGCTGTATGAATCGCCGGTGCTGCGGCACTTTGTAGGAATCGATCTGGGGCGGGCACCAGTGCCGGACGAGAGCACCATCCTCGGGTTCCGTCACCTGCTGGAGAAACACGAGCTGGGCGGCGCGATGCTGAACGCGGTGAACCGATATTTGGAGAGCCGGGGCATCCGCATCACCACGGGGACGATTGTGGATGCGACCATTATTCATGCGCCCTCGTCGACCAAGAACCGGAGTGGGGAGCGCGACCCGGAGATGCATCAGACGCGGAAGGGAAAGCAGTGGTACTTCGGGCTGAAAGCACACATCGGGGTGGACTCCAAGCAAGGCCATGTGCATTCGGTGTGCACGTCGGCGGCTTCGGTGGCGGACAAGCACATGCTGCCGGATCTGCTACACGGCGAGGAGCGCAAGGTGTGGGGCGATGGTGGATATCAGGGACAGGGAGAAGCCATCCGGCAGGCGGCTCCGCGAGCGCAAGATATGACCAGCCGGAGAGTGCAGTACAAGAACTTTGTGGACGAGTTACAGAAGGCCAAGAACCGGGTGAAGGCCAGAGTGCGAGCGAAGGTGGAACATCCGTTCCGGATTCTCAAGCGCATCTTCGGTTTCGAAAAGGTGAGATACCGAGGGATTCAGAAGAATCATCATCGGCTGTGCGCCAGCTTCGCGTTGGTGAACCTGTATCTGCACCGCAGACGGCTGGCAGTGGCGAGGGCGTAGTGTCTCTGAACCCCGCGTGAAAAGCGAGTTCCCGTAAGGTCGCAAGCCATACTGGGAAATTCGTGACCCGCGCAGGTCTGGAATTCCAGGCCGCCTAATGATCATGGTTGCTCAGAGGTTCCCTAGCGGAAAGGAAGTAGGTTCCGGGCGCGAGGCCGGCCATCTCGTAGGCTCCCAGATCGTCGGTCTGGGCGGCGTGAGCTTGCGAGATTTGATCGACACCGCTGCTGTGATCGTCGCGATAGAGAGTCACGGTCGCGTGGCGAACCGCATCTCCGGATTCATCTAGGATCCTGCCGGCAATGATGGCCGCAGGCGCGAGGCGCAGAACTAGGGCCTCGGTCTCAAGGCCGGCCCCGGTCACGATGGCGGTGGAGAACCGCTCATGCTCATCGTAGGAAGCGGGAATGTATCCGCGCTTCGATCCGTGCAGATTGTACTTTCCCGCAGGGACGCTGGTGAACTCGAACTTACCGTTTTCCGAAGTGACGACGAACTCAAACTTGTCAGGAGCCTTGGTGTCCTGCACGGTAACGCGCACCCGGGCCAGAGGATGGCCGTCGGTTCTACTCACCACGGTTCCGGCGATTCGGTAGCCGTTGCCGATCATACTCTGCTGGGAGGGTGCGGGCGTTTGCCCGGCGATCGGCGTGCCCGCGGCCAGCAGGCAGAGAGTTGATAGCATCCACCGCGCCGAGATTGAGTCAGCTAGCACTTATTTACTCGCTGGTCGAAATAACCTGCAGCTGCACGGTCGTCTTCTGGCCGGCAGAGAAATGCACGATCTGGCCGGATGACTCGAACGCTTTCATGGCCTCAGCATCGCGATAGGGAAGATTCGGTTGTCGAGTTTTGAAGGCTAGGACACGATAGGTGCCGGGCACCACCGACCTGTAGTCTATCTTTCCATCGGAAGATGCGAACACTTCCAAAAACTGCCCGGGACTATCGGGCGTCGGGATGCAATAAACGACAGCGGACGGCGCGAGGCCGCCAGGCCGCGCTACATTATCAGCCGTGGCACCAATTCCGGCAATCGTCCCTTCAATTTCTGCATCATCGTCACGCATCGTGATTTCGATGGGTGTGCTTGACCCGGCAGACACCGTTAACGGCTCATGCAGAAGATCAACCCCGCCCATGGTGGCGCTTGCCACATATCCGCGGCCGGAATGCAGGCGCAGCCAATAACGCCCGGGCGCAAGATTTTCGAGCACGAGCGCGTCATCGCTGGGTCCGTTCGGCGGACGTGGCGCTGCACCCCCGCGCGGACCGAAATCGTCCATCGGTTCAGCGGTAATCTGCAGATAGAGCCTGGGACCGTGGATCGGGATGGACCGCCCGTCGACGTTCCAAGCTGAGCCGGTCCAGTCGTTTGAAGTGAATTCTTCCACGACATGCACAGGGATCGAACTGTTTGGAGTAAGAGTCAGGCTCGGGCCTTGGGCGGGCGCGGTGGCAACGGAAAGATGCACCGACCCGGAGGCCGAATTTGCTCGCCGTTTCGCCGCCTCGACGAAATACTCGCCGCGTGGCAGCGAACCTTCAATACATTGATCTTCGGGATTGTAGCCGAGCGAATAGCCGGGGCCGCGATGTTCCTGCACCGATACGGTGACGTTCAAATCATTGTTCAAGGCATCATTATTGGCGACGGGAATTTTCACGGGATAGTAGCTTTGGCGAGTCAATGGAATATCTGCCTGCACCGTTTCTCCCGCGGCAAGTTGAATCGTTCCCGCCGCTGCAAAATCGGAGACGCCCGGATAGTAGACGGGAGGAAATCCAAACTCCTGGCCGGCAACTCTGGCAGCCGGATCGTTATCCGGCAGTTCGTCGGTCCCCACGCGGTAAGAGCCGGGTCGCAGTTCAGCGAAGCGGAACTCTCCGTTCGAGTTTGCCCGAGCTGATCCGGCCGGCAACCAGCGTG
This sequence comes from uncultured Acidobacteriaceae bacterium, assembly GCA_963708335.1. Classification (GTDB taxonomy): domain Bacteria; phylum Acidobacteriota; class Terriglobia; order Terriglobales; family Acidobacteriaceae; genus Sulfotelmatobacter. Next base: position 3,997,695 of record OY970205.1, read on the forward strand.
GCATGCCGTCCTGCACCTGGCGGGCAAAGAGCTGCACGGTAGCGCCGGGCGCTGGATCGGCCTCGGCAAAGATCACGCGGCCTTTAATCAACGCTTCGGGCAGCAGAGGAATATCGACCTCGGCGCCGGGAGTCGCCTCCGTCTGACTTCTCCCATTGGGATCGTCGAGAAAGCCGGGCTTGCGAGCAAAAAGCATGGTGGAACTGAAAGTGGAAGGCTGGCTTTCGACGCCGTTCCCGCTGTTCGGTTTGGGTAGATCGAACTCGAAATGCCCCTCTCCATCGGTCAACATTGCGAAGCGATTGTCGGGCGTGAAGACAAGCGCGCGCGGAATAGGAGCGCCGGAGACGGCGTTAATGACTGTACCGCGAACGGTGCGGGATTGCCCGTCTGGTTGCAGCAGGGGGGTGGCAGTTTGCGCCCGCGCTGTGAAAGCCGTGGACAGGACGAGGACGAAAGCACATTGGAGGGCGGAGACAATATAGGTCCACCGCAGGTCGCGATGAACCGATGCTCTGCCGGCGCTTCGCAAGGCGGTTACTCCTTACCAGCTCTTCGGGGCCGTATCGAGGGCGGTCGTTCTGCAATAATCTGACTGCTTTTTTGTTCGGCGTCAACAAGGGGCCCGGCTTTTCGCAGAGCCGACGGAACAGAAATCACACGCGATCCGCCACCTGGAGGTGGGATGCGGGAATGCGCCATTGGGTAACCTGACTGTGACATCAGAGTTACTCTCGTCGCGAGTAATCTTGAGCGGGCTCGGCGAGTTGTGTAGAGTCAAGAGATCATCCTCACAATGAAAATAAATTCCTGCCGGTTACGGGTTGGGCGCACTCTCGTGGGAGCGCTCTCGCTGATTGTTTGCGCGCAATCATGGGCCGAGGTTAAACATGCGGCGCTCAGCCATTTGGGCGGCGTCGACGCCATCATTGAGCAGGCGGTCGCGGACGGAAACATTCCCGGCGCCGTTCTTGTGGTGGGTCACGATGGAGCGGTGGTGTATCGCAAGGCTTATGGCGAGCGGGCGCTAGAGCCCAAGCGTGAGGCGATGACGCTCGATACCGTGTTCGACTTGGCGTCACTGACTAAGGTGATCGCCACGACAACGGCGATGATGCAGCTGTTCGAAGAGGGCAAGGTGCGGATGAACGATCCGGTAGCGAAGTACCTGCCGGAGTTTGCGCAGAACGGCAAAGAGGACATCACCCTGCGGCAGTTGATGACGCACTATTCGGGGCTCGCTCCCGACCTGGATTTGACCACTCCGTGGGAGGGCAAGAACACGGCCTATCAACTGGCATTTGTCGAGCCGCCGGAGACGACGCCGGGATCTGGGTTCGTCTATAGCGATATCAATTTCATCATGCTGGGCGCGGTGGTGGAGCGGGTGAGCGGCGAGACGCTGGATGCGTATACGACCAAACATATTTTCACGCCACTGAAAATGACGCGGACGCGGTTTCTGCCTCCCGCGTCGTGGCGGCCGAAAATCGCTCCTACGCAGTATGACGAGAACGAGCACATGCTGCGGGGGGTGGTGCACGATCCCACGTCGCGTCGGATGGGCGGAGTGGCGGGGCATGCGGGTTTGTTCTCGACCGGCGACGATTTGGCGAAGTTTGCCCAGGCGCTGCTGGATGGAGGGAAAGGAATTCTGTCGGCCGAAACGGTGCAGAAGATGACGCAGCCCGAGCAGCCTCCGCAGGCGCCGGTGCTGCGCGGGTTTGGCTGGGATATTGACTCTCCCTTCTCGACCAATCGTGGGGAACTGCTGCCAGTGGGATCGTTTGGGCACACAGGTTTTACGGGAACGTCGATCTGGATCGATCCGACGACGCAGACCTACATTATTTTGCTGACTAATTCGGTGCATCCGCGGGGGAAGGGGAATGCGATTGGGCTGCGGACGAAAGTTGCGACGGAAGTAGCGGCGGCGCTGGCGCTGAATCCTTCGGAGAAAGAGGCGGAGCGTTGGAAGAGCATCACCGGTTATAACGAGGCGTTGAGTGCGGAACGGCGTATGAGCACGCGGAATGGAGCGGTGAAGACGGGCATCGACATGCTCGAGGAGCATGCGTTCGATGTGCTGCAGCTGCCGGCTGGGGCCTCGGGGAAAAAACGCATCGGGGTGGTCACGAACCAGACTGGCATCGACAGCCAGGGCCTACGGACGATTGATGTGCTAGCGAAGGCGCCCGGAGTTTCGCTGAATGCGATCTTCAGCCCCGAGCACGGGGTAACCGGGACGCTCGACACGACGCACGTGGGCAACTCTGTGGATGAGGCCACCGGAGTTCCCGTGTACAGCGTGTATGGAGGAACGGATGCGGCGCGGCGTCCACCGCCGGATGTGATGAAGAATCTGGATGCCGTGGTGTTCGACATTCAGGATGCGGGGGCGCGGTTTTATACCTACGAAACGACGCTGGGATATTTTCTGGAAGGCGCGGCGGCAGCGGGAATTGAGTTAATTGTTCTGGACCGGCCAGACCCCGCGACGGGATCGTTTGTGCAAGGTCCAGTGTCGGAAGCGGGGAAAGAAAATTTCACGGATTATTGGACCGTGCCGGTGCGCCCGGGGATGACAATGGGTGAACTGGCGAAGATGTTTAACGCTGAGCGGAACATCAACGCGAAGCTCACCGTGGTGCCGATGGAGGGATGGCAGCGCGGGGACTGGTTCGATTCAACGGGACTGGCGTGGGTGAATCCGTCGCCGAATTTGCGAAGTGTGACCGAGGTAGCGCTGTATCCGGGAGTGGCGATCGTCGAGGGCACGAATGTCTCAGTGGGGCGCGGAACCGACACTCCATTCGAGTTGCTGGGCGCGCCCTGGATGAAGAGCAAGGAACTGGCGGCATATCTGAACGGGCGCGGAATCGCGGGAGTGCGGTTCGTTCCGGTGACGTTCACGCCGACCTCGAGCAACTACGCAGGGCAACTGTGCTCGGGTGTGAACATCATCCTTACCGATCGCAATGGATTTGACGCGCCGGAGTTAGGTATGGAGTTGGCGGGGGCCCTGCACAAGCTGTATCCGGCGGATTTCAAGATCGAGCGCATGACCCAGTTGCTGATGAATCAGAGTGTGTATGATGCGCTGGCCGCGGGGCAGGATCCGCGCCGGATCGCGCAGGATTGGCAGGAGGGTCTGCAGAAGTTTCAGAAAGTACGGGAGAAGTATTTGATTTATAAGTAGGGGCGAAATGGTATTAAAGGGTTTGGAGCGATCAAGGAGCGCCTAGCGGCGCGGCTCTTGTTGGGGAAAGAGGTCATCGCACGGGGCTTTGTTCAGATGTCGCGTATTCAGATGGATGGAGTAACAGCGATTCTTCTCATCTCGGACTAGCAGAGAGTCCCCAGCCAGCTTCAGGTCGCTGATAAACAACCACTGGTTGTCCTCCTCGCCCCGCCAGAACTCGATTCGGTGGTGAAACACTTTCACCCTCCACAACGTCTTCCCGCTTGCTTCATCGGTTGCGACCACAAAGCTCTCTTTGCCGTCGCCGTGGGCCGAGTACCGAATACCCTCGGCTACTATCGGTGGTACCGGTTTCGGTGGGAGGCGTTTCGCTGTCGCGTAGATCGAACTTAACAAGCACAGAAGAATAATTCCGAAAAGCCGTGCTTTCATAGGAGACATTATTGCCCGAACCCAGACCCAGTGTCGCTGGCAACACTGAGGCTCTCAGCTTGGATGGGCTTACCGTGGTTCTGCCTGCTGGACTGCTCATTCTTCTCGAAACGCTTGGTCCCGCTGATTCACATACTTTCCGTCGGCTACGACCGCCTGGGAGTCCTCCGGAGAGGAAGCTACGGTGGCGTGGTTGAAGTTACGCCCATCGGATAAGTCCCCCAAAGCTAGTGCTTCAGCAACCCTGCTTTGGGATCTTGCTCCTTTGGCTGCTTCGTTTTCATCGCAGCAGGTGCCTTCTTGCTGGAAGCCTTGGTGACCTTGCTGGCATGATGCTCCGGCTTCTGGTCTTTTTTGCCCACAATCTGCTTCGCCGCCACTGGTTTTAGCTGCGCTGTTTTAGGCTTAGCCTGTTTGGACGGCGCCGGCGAGGCCTGGGCTTTTTTTGCGTTCTTGTTGGCATCTGGATGATGGCGCCAGAACGCGGCTTTGGAGAGGCGGCTATGTTGCTGCTGCTTATTCTTGTCTTTTTCGGAATTCTTCGCGGCAGTCTGAGACATCGTCATTGCGCTCATCAGCAATAGGCTGGCTGCAACGCACATCATTGTTCTGCTTGCTTTACTCATAGGGCCTCCGTGTTTCCGCAATTCTGATTGGTGAACGGAGGGCTCACAAGTGACGAAAGGGTACTCGGAATCAGAACAGAGGGACGATCTGGTGCCAGATAATGTTTCAATCGCCGTTGGTCTGGATCACGGGCGACAGTCCAAATGGCGAGGCCGGCGCTGTCGTTCCTTGAAACATTCCATCCAGGCCGAAACTTGATAGGATCAGTCGGAATACTCGGACTGGAGGGCGTCGCCACATGCTCAGTCGCCGCAGCTTCCTCATCGCCAGCGGACTTACCGCGCTCGCCTCAACCCGCGTGTTTGGCGCGAACGACAAACTTCGCATTGGAGTGATCGGCGCTGGTCAGCGGATGAAGGGCCTGCTCGACGCCGCCGACAAAGTCAGCGCGTACGAGATTGTCGCCGTCAGCGACGTGTACGGTCCTCATAGCGACGCCGTCGTGCAACGCTCCAACGGCCTGGCCACGGCTCACCTGGATTATCGCGAGGTCCTGGCGAAGGACGTGGACGCGGTGTTCATTGCGACGCCGGACCATTGGCACGTGCGTATGGCGATCGATGCGCTGGCCGCGGGCAAGGACGTTTATCTGGAAAAGCCGGTCACGCACACCATGGAAGAAGGCGCCACGCTTACGCGCGCCGTGCGCTCGAGCAAGCAGATTTTGCAATGCGGCATGCAGCAGCGCAGTTGGACTCATTTTCGCGATGCCGTCGATCTGGTACAGGCCGGCAGTCTCGGGCAAGTGGTGCAGGCGCGAACCTTTTGGTGGCAGAACTATCAGCGGCACTGGCCGTTGAAGCCAATCGATCCACAAGCGCTCGACTGGAAGACGTGGCTCGGCTCGGCGCCGGACCAGCCCTTCAGTGAGGAGAAATATAATTACTGGCGCTGGTACTGGAATTTTGGCGGCGGCGCCATGACCGACTTATTCACGCACTGGATCGACGTTGTGCACTGGGCCATGAAGTCCGATCAGCCGCGCTCGGCGCACATGCTCGCGGACAAATATATCTTCGAGCAGTGGGATTGCCCGGATACGATCCAGGCGGCTTTTCGCTATCCCGGCTTTGACGTGGTGTATGAGGGCATGATGAATTCGTCCATTGACGACGGCGGCATCGAGTTCCGCGGAACGGAAGCGACCTTGAAGATCGATCGCGGCGGCTTCGCCGTCTACCGCGAAGGCGTTCCGAAGGAGCAGAATCCAGTGCTCACCGAACGCAGCTTCCGCGACGGCACGATTTCACACATCGAGAATTTCTTCGACTGCATCAAGACGCGCAAGGAGCCGAACGCGCCGGTCGAGACCGGAATCGCGGCGGCGCGCGCTGGACACATTGGAAACCTGGCCTACCTCCGCGGGCAGACCTGGCAGGCGAAAAGTTGATTGATCGGGCACGGCCGCCGGCCGGATAACTCGGGGCATGAAAGCCTGCATCCTAGGCGTTAAACCGTAGTAAGCTGTCAGGGAAATTGGTTCGGGGCTTTGGCCTTGGGGGAGGTGCGTCATGCGCGGAATATGGACACTTCTGCTGGTTTCAGGGATGGCCTGGGGACAGGCGCCGGACGCGGCTAAGCCGAGCAATGCTGCTGCGCAACCGGCGGCTCCGGCGCAAACAAGCACCGCTCCGGTTAAAGATTCGAATGGCGCGCAGCCCTCTGATCCGAACCTCGCCGTAATTCCCGCGGGCACGAAAATTCCTTTGTCGCTGGCGCAGGCCATCTCCACCAAGAACGCGCGCGAGGGCGATCCTGTCTATGCCACGACTACTTTCCCGTTTGTGGTGAACGACCGCATTCTGGTGCCCGCCGGGACCTACATTCAGGGAAGGATTTCCCGCGTCGAGAAGCCGGGGCGATCGATCAAGCGCGCAGAACTTCTGCTGCACTTCACGTCGATGATTTATCCCACCGGGTATACCGTGATGTTGCCCGCGTATGTGGAGAACACGCCCGGCGACGACAGCAATGGCGTGAAGGACAAAGAAGGAACCATTCAGGCCGACAAAGATACCGGCAAGCGGGTTGAAGATGCGGCCAAAGGTGCGGCGGTCGGCGGCACCGTGGGGAGCCTGGGCGGGCTGGCGGCTGGGGGCGTGAATGGGGCGCGCTACGGCGGGCTTGCCGGAATCGCAGGTGGGGTCGCATGGGCGCTGCTCAAACATGGTCCCGATGTGAAGCTGCCGGTGGGGACATCGATTGAGATGGAGATTCAGCGGCCGATCTCGGTGGATGCCAGCCGGATTCAGCTAGCGCGGTCCGCGCGCTAGAGGTCTGGGGCGTTCTGCACATCTGAGCGGTGCTGTGCCTGCTAGACTTCGTGCATGCAGCGGGCCGACGTATCCGCGATACGCGGAATTCTGCAGCAGCTTTGTCCTCGATGCCGCGCGGGGAAGATTTTTCGCAGATCGGTGTGGTTGTTTCCGGGAATGTATGAGCGGTGTCCCGCGTGTGGATTGAAGTTTGAGCGCGAGGACGGATATTTCTTAGGGGCGATGTATATCGGCTATGCCCTCGGCATTGGCGCAATTACGGTATTCGCGGCGATGGTATGGGCCTTGCTGAAGTGGCCTTTAATGAAGAGTGTGGTCGCGGGAATTGTATTGTTTCTACCTTTGGCTCCGGTGCTGACCTGGATGGCGAGGATCCTGTGGATTTATATGGATCAGGCGATTGATCCCGACCAGAGTTAGTCGAAGACTGCTGCCGTCCCGTTCCGACTCTCCCTCTACGCGATCTGTCCCGCCGCGCATCAAGGCAGGTAACTTTCGTACCTGTGAATTGCGCACTGCTATGTCCTGCCTGCTATACAATCCGCGGTAGGAGTGTTTTCGCACTCCGATAGGCGGAGGCGTCTGTGGAATCCTTTAGCTTTGGTTTCGGCACGATTGTCATCGTAGTTGTCGTTATCTACATTCTCAGTTCCATCAAGATTCTGGCCGAGTATGAGCGCGGCGTCATCTTTCGCCTGGGGCGCTTGTTAGCCACGGCGAAGGGTCCTGGCGTGACGCTGGTATTCGCGCCGATTGACCGCATCGTGCGCGTGTCGCTGCGGCAGGAGGCGCTGGAAGTTCCGCCGCAGGACATCATTACGCGCGACAACGTCACGCTCAAGGTGAATGCGGTGATTTTCCTGCGCGTGATCGATCCGAACAAAGCGGTGGTCGAAGTTTCCAATTACGTGTACCAGACTTCGCAGTTTGCGCAGACCACGCTACGGTCGGTGTTGGGCGAGCAAGAGTTGGACGAACTGCTTTCGCACCGCGAGAAAATCAATCTGCGGCTGCAGAGCATCCTCGACACGCACACCTCGCCCTGGGGCGTGAAGGTAACGAACGTCGAAGTGAAACAGGTCGACATGCCGGAGTCGATGTTGCGCGCCATGGCCAAGCAGGCCGAGGCGGAACGCGAGAAGCGATCGAAGATTATCCATGCTGAGGGCGAGTTCTCGGCGGCGCAGCGCCTGGTAGATGCGGCGCATTTACTGGCGACCGAGCCGGTCAGCGTGCAGTTGCGCTACTTGCAGACTCTGACGGAGATCGGCGTGGAAAAAAATACGACCGTGATTTTCCCCGTGCCGGTGGACTTTTTCTCGGGGCTGCAGAAGTTGATGGCGGGCAGTAACGCGGCGGCGCCTGCGAAGACTGCTTAGCAAGGCGTGGCTGCGAGGGCAGGATGCCCCTTCGGCGAGACTCAGGGCAGGCTCTCGCGACAGCCGGCAAGTTGCCGGCGCTACGAGCAAGGCGTAAACGGAGTTGAACTATGGCTTCTTCACAAGACACGGAAATTACGCTGGGAACGGGCAAGCTGCTATTCCTGTTTTTCGGGCTGGTCGGAATCTGCGCGATGTTCTTCGCTCTCGGTTATTCGCTGGGGCGAAAATCGGAGCCCTCGATCACTACAGCGAGCGCGGCGGGTTCGCCGCAGATCGTTCCGGGCAGGACCAAGGCGAGCAGCGGATCGCCGTCCGCGCCCATGACGTTTTATAAGTCGGTGGAGCAGAAGGATACTTCGCCGGAATTGACGCCAGCGGTTGATGCCAAAACGGAAACAACGGCGGCCGCGCCCGATGCGAGTGCGGCTCCGGCGAAGTCTTCGAACGATTCTTCTGACTCCGCAACCACCTTGCCTACCGCTGGATATTTCGTTCAGGTAGCCGCAGTCAGCAAACAGGAAGATGGGGAGGCGCTAGTGGACGCGCTGAAAAAGAAAGATTATCCGGCGTTTGTGGCGACGCCGATTCCCGCCGACAAGCTGTTTCACGTGCAGGTGGGGCCGTTTCCCGAGATCAAAGATGCCGAGGCGATGCGGTCGCGCTTGATCGCGGATGGCTACAGCCCAATTCTGAAGAAGTAGCGTTCGAGCTCTATTTAGTTCTTTCCAGGACGAGCCGCAGATCGGCCCTGTGGCGCGGCGATTCAATTACTCTCTCGACAATCTGTTGACCGTCCGGCGCGAGACTACGCGTGTCGGTTCCGTGCATGAACTCTTCGCCGTTTCTCAGCATTTTCCATTCCGTGACGAGTTTTCCATCACGCCACTGGGTGCTCGCGGTACGCACACTGCCGGGAGCATCCGGTATTACGTCAGACACTTCCTTGCCGCTGGGATCAATCGTATAGACGGCAGTGGTTCCAGCTTCGCCGCCTGAAATCTTAAGAATGTGCCCCGATAGTCGTATCTGTTCAAGGGTGTACTCATGATCGGGCGGAGGCGGCGGTGGTATCGGGGGCGCATTGTTGGGAGGAGTCTTGGGAAGATGTATCTTTGAAACCACCTTGTCGGGATTGATGTGCCACGTACCTGAGAAATCCTCAAGCTTTTGGGCGTTGAGAGTCGCGGTGAGAAACAGGCATGCGACGGCTGGAAATATGCGCATATGTTCGCTCCTAAATAAATCTCGACTGTTTCTTGCAACCCGCTGAAAAGGCGCGGCATTCACAGCCCACGCGGAACCAGCACGAAGCGATCGATTGCGATCTTGGGACCGGCATCCGCTCGGGATGCATCCAGCCGAAATACCACCATCAATTCATCAAAGCGCCGAATCGGGGCGTGCGCGGGAATCGCGAAATTTAGGGTTTCGCTCGCTGGCTTGCGTTCCTCGTAAAGCCGCCACGGCCGCGTCGACTTGACCGTTAAACTACCGAGTGACAGCGAGGGTTTGCCGCGAATAGCAGTGTTGACCAGCACCAGTTCCATCGAGACCGTGTCCGGATAGCGGTCTGCATTACGAATCGCGATCTGGATACGGCTGCAGCAGTCCAAATCGATCATGCTGCCGAGATTGTCGTGCGCCTCCATCGACAGCGGCCGCCGGTCGGTGGAACGGATATTAAGCACGTCGGGGCTCCCCTGCGCCTGGCGTGACGTTTGGGGAGGATGCACGTCGGGCGCTTTGAAGAACCAATAAGCGCCGCCGAATGGAATCACCAGCGGGGCTGCGCTGCGATGGCTTGCGAGCAAACCGTTTCCCATTGCCGGCAAAGGCGCGACTAGCTTGGTGTGAGTCATTTTCTCGGGCCATAGGATGATGCCGGGATCCCCGGGGGACGCAGGTGCCGTGGAACCATCCGAGGTCCGGCGCCGGTAGGTCTGGCCGATTCGTTCGCCTTGCGGAGATCCGCCACGCGCTTGCTGGCGCCCCGGAATGCCAAAGCCACCGATTCCGTAGGAGTGTGGCAGATAGCGGATGAGACCGGCTGCGGTGAGAATGATTGTCAGGGCGACGATCGACAGAGCGCGTGATCTCGACTGTGACGTTGAGTAGTTCCCAGGCGCGTATTTCGTGAAGGCCCACATCCATATGCCGGAACTAAGGCCAATCAGCAATGCGGCTGCGAATGGCAGATCGGCAAACGCGGCCAACGCGCCGGCCTGAGCACACACGGCCGCAAACATGCCCCAGGCTTGACGCCGGAAATGAGGCGACGACTCCGGCAAGCTGAATAGAGCGCCGTCGGCCGAGACAGGGAGGCGCTGGCTTTCAGTGCGGGCCGGCGGAGTTCGAAAGGATTCGACCAGGCTGGCCGCCAGCACGGCAGCTATGACCACCGCCCATGGCGAATTTTCGCGAACAAAAAGGGCGAGAGGAGCGAGCCAGAGTGTCGGCAGCGACTTGCTGGGGAGAAGACGGAGCGCTTCAAGTCCAGTTGTGCCTGGCGGTTTCACGCTCAGACTCCACACGCTGACCGCATTTGCCAAGAAAACTTCCAGAAGGCTAACGAGCGCGATGCCAACCAACGCGCCAAGAGTAAGCGAGTGACCGACGGGCCATGGACACACGAAAAAAGCGACCACTGCCGCCGCAAACAAACCTCCTGCCGGAGGCAGCCACCTCGGAACTGGTTTGAGGGCCGAAGTTCCAACCAAATCAAGGTTCACATAGGACCTCACCTAAGCGCAGAGACGAGGCAGTTTGGCGCGGTACGCGATCCACGCGTGACGTATGACAGCATTGACACCGAAACCGGCGAGATGGTTCCCGCTCGATACGACGAGTTCTTACATTGACACTCATCGATTTCGGCGTTATTTCTAATTCATCCATGTCTTCCAGCGATGCTTCCCTCGACCGCGCCCTGCATGCCATTGCCGACCCAACGCGGCGACGGATTTTGCAAGCTCTAAAGCCCGTCGAAGCCCACGCCAAAGCAAACGCCACGACAGCGCGGTTGTGCGCGGGTGAGATTGAGGTTCGCGTGCGGCTCTCGCAGCCCACCATTTCTCACCACATGGCGATTCTGACAAAGTCGGGCCTCGTCGAGGCGACCAAGCAGGGCCAGTGGCGCTGGTACCGCCGCAACGAGAAAGCGATTCGTGGAATTGTGAAAACGTTGCGGGGAGAGTTGTAGCGGAGCTTTTCAGGCATCCCTCCGGGACTCGCACCTACTGGAAAATCGTCTCGAACAGGGTTCCCAAATGTTGTTTACATCCACTTCATCCCCTAGGGTGTACCCAGCGCCCACTTCTCCAAATCTCCGGCAGAGCGCAGGACGCCGAGTTCGTTGCGCTCGAGTTCAAAGGTTACGTCCTGCAAAGTGATAAAGCGTTCGCTGGCCTGCGAGCGGGCGTCGTCAAGGTCGTGAAGCGTTGCTGTGCCCGCATCGATGCGGGTCTGCACTGCGGTCAGAGTCTTCTGCGCGATTTCATATTCCAGTTGGGCGACGTCGCGCGCAGCTTGCATTTGCGCGACTGAGCGCTGCAGGCGCAGAGTTTCTTCCGACGCCTGGTTGCGGGCCGCTTCCGCTTGTTTGGACGCTTTCAGCGCATCCGCGTCTGCTCCCTGGGCTCGAGAACGCTGCGACGCGTTGAACAGCGGGAACCGGATGCTCACGCCGACCGTGGCGTTGTTCTGCTGGAAGCTGCTGGTCACGCACAAGAATTCGCCCAGCGGCGTAATGCAGGGCCGCGATGGAATGTAGTAATTCTGGTAGTTGTTGAACTTAGAAAGCAAGGCGTACTGCGCGGCGAAATCGACACTGGGCCAGAGCACTCGATGCTCTCCCTGGGCGCGCAGGTACTGCGCCCGGGCATGTTCCACGGCGGCTTGCACGGAAGGATTCGAAGCGGCCGCATCTTTTGCCGTCTCCGGATTTTCTGGAGGCGCAGGAGCCGCCGGGATCGAATCAGGATCCGTCTGTATGTTCGCGGCGGGAAGTCCGGTGAGCTTGGAGAGGTGTTCGCGAGCCACGTCGGCCGAGCCTTGCGCTTCGGCAATGCGCAGGCGAATGCGGGCGACCGAGAGGCGAGCCTTCGTACCGTCCAGTTCGCTGTCGATGCCTTCTTTCACGCGTTCGGCGACGGCAATCTGCATTTTGTTGGCGTCCTCTTCGGTTTGGCTGAGACGGGCCAGGCGCTGTTCCCACTTCGCGAGTTCGGCATAGTTGAGGGCAGCATCTTGAATGATCTGGTTGCGTTCGTCTTTGGTTTTCAAAGAAGCGACGGCTGAATCAGCTTTCGCGGCGCGCATATACGCACGTAGTTCAGGGTGCAGCAAGGCCGACTGCGCGGTCACATTGAACAGCGCAGGCGCCGACCCCTCAAGCGCGAGCGGAAAGCCATAGGAATATCCCAGGCCCGCTCCCGTCGCGAGTTGCGGGATGTAGTTGTTGCGAAGTTCCTTGTAGCCCGCGGCGGCGCGTTGTTCTTCAGCAGCGGAAATGGCCGCCCCGGTGGCGTGGTTCAAGGCTAGTTCGACCACGCGTTTCAGGGAAACGGGCTCAGCCAGCAGCGAGGCGGGAATAAGCAGGAATATCAGAATCCGTATTGCGGTATGCGCACCGCACCAAGAAGTTTTCATTGCGAGCCTTTCCAAACGACACGGGAATAATCTCATCACCAATTGGATGCCAGCGAGATTTTAAATGTCAGACGACGGAAGCACCACGAAGCGAAAATGCCCGCGTCTCAACGCGAAACCTGGGTACCCATCGTGGGAAATGCGCTCATTGTTCGACGCGTTTCAAGTCTTCCTGCGCGCGCCGGTAGCCGTGAAACAGGTCCAGAGCCGCGCGGTATTGCTCGGCGGCCGCACGCCGGTCTCCTTGCTTCTCCAGTAACTGGCCAAGATAATCGTGCGCTTTGAAAGCCGGCCCTTCTTCGGCGGGAGACTCGAGATAGCGATGCAGCAATCGAATGGCTAGGGGATAGTTGCGGCCCAGGCGCAGCAGAAGGCTGCCACCGTCCATCAGGGCATCGGGGCGATCGACGGGACTCGACTCCATGTTGAGAAGAGCCTGATCCATTTCGGCGAACCGGCCTGCTCGCGCCAGAAACTGCGCCAGGTGCAGCCAGTTCTGCGCCGATCCATGGCTGGCTTCGATCGCGGCCCGGTATTTGCGTTCGGCTGCGGCGTTGTCTTTATTTCGTGCGGCAATGGTCGCCAGAACCCAGTGCGCCATCGCCGGATTGATCGACAGCAGTGCGTCGGCTTGCGCGCGGGCTTTGTCCTGGCCTCCACCAACGATAGACGGAGCTTCGAGATAGAATTCCGCCAGATCCACGCGTGCTTCCCAGTTTTTGGGATCGAGCTGCACCGCGCGTTCGAACGAGTTCCGCACTTTTTTCGCCAGGCCTGCGGCAGAAAAAAATCCGGCCCGGTCAGCCTTCTCTCCGTAAATCCGGCCCATCCAGAGGTAGTAAGAGCCTTTTCCCGGATCGAGCTTGATTGCGTGTTCGCAAGCCGGAATGCCGCGGTCCCACTCGTCCATCATGAAATAGGCGCGGCAAAGCAGGTTGTAGGATTCGGCGTTCGCCGGGTCGCGCTTGGTTTCCTGCTCAAGGGTCTGAACGGCTTCATCAGCGTGGCCGGATGCGAGAAGATCCCTCGCAGAAGACGCCGCTCGGGCCGTCGTGTGCAAAATGGCGAGCAGCAACGCTGCCAGCAAAACTCGCCGCAAACCAGAGTGACCAACGAACTGAACGGTCGATGCCATGCTTACGGAACGACCTTGACCGGAGCGCCATCGTAGAGAGGTTTGGATTCTTCGGCGGGCAGGGCCACCAGGTCGCCTTCGGAAAGCCCGGAGGTGATCTCGACGCGAGTCAAATTCTGCAGGGAAAACTCAATAGGCTGGCGCTTGACGTGGTGGTCCACGACTTTGTAAACGTACGGCTTGCTTTCATCCATGCGCAGGGCATCGCGCTGCAAGGTCAGAACATTGCTGTGCTCGGCAACCACGATGGTGACGCCAACGTTGATGTTGGGCAGCAGCCGCAGATCGCGATTGTCGACGATGCAAGTAGTCTCGCCAACGTTTCTTGAGAGCCGAAGCTTCACCGTGGAGGGCACAGTGTTGACGGTTCCAGTCCAGACGCGGCCAGGGAGCGCGTCCCAAATAATTTCGACTCTCTGCCCGACCTGAAGGCGGCCGACGTCGGGTTCGTCGACGAATGCGCGCACCAGCATGCGGGAGAGATCGGCCTCCTGCAGCAGTAACTCGCCGTTCTGAACGTAGGCTCCCTGTTTGACCGGCAGGGAATACACCACGCCGTCGAATGGGGCACGAACGCTGGACTTGAGCAGTGCGTCTTCGGCTGCGTCGTAGGCGGCTTGCGCTTCCGCCCCTTCAGCCTCAATCCGCGCCGTTTCCGGCTTGGAGAAGCGGTCCTTCTGCTTTTGCTCGGCCAGGGTGACGTCCGCCTGGGCGCGTTGTAACGTGTCCTGCGCTTGTTGAACTTCGCCCGGAGATGCGGCGCCTTCCTGCTGGAGCCGGCGATAAGCATCGAGATTGCGCTGGGCCAGGTCGCGGGCGCTGCGGGCTTTGATGAGTTGCGAAGTCAACGTCAGCACTTCTTCCTGAGTGCCCCCGGTTGTGAGTTCGGCTTGATTGGCTTGCGCCTTCTTCACCTGAGCCTGGGCTCGGGCAGCCTGGGTGCGGATGTCTGCGTCATCGAGTTGCAGCAGGAGTTGCCCCTTGCGCACGTGGTCGCCCTCTTTGACCAGCAGACGTTTTACGGTAGTTGCGATGGGAGCGTGCGCCTCGAAGTTCTGGATGGGCTCAACTTTCCCGTTGGTGGAAACCAAGCTGCGGATAGGACCACGCTCAACCTTGGTGACGCGCACTTTCAAAGGAGTTTGGTGAAGGTAGGAATACAACACGATCAAAATCGCCGCCACCGCTACTGCCGCCCAAGTCCACCGCCCGCGCGACGGGGTTTTCGAATTGTTCGTCGATGCCAACCGGTATGCTTTCAGGGTGCGGCAGCAATTTCTGTAAGTAGTAATTTACCATTGCGGAGGCCGCGACACACAGACGCCAACGCTCCAAGCACGGTACTCATTGGATGCGGGCCGCGCGCCTCCAGGTTCGCCGCCGGCAGACGTTACAATGAAATTATGAGTCAATCGCCTCGTTATACGCCTGAACACGCGGCTGCCGGCTTGGACACGAAGTTTCCGGAAATTGAGACCTGGCCCAATCAATTTCCTGGGTACGAGATTGTGGTGGATGATCCCGAGTTCACCTCCGTGTGTCCGAAGACCGGCCTGCCGGATTTTGGAGTGCTGGCCATTCGCTACATGCCCGATAAAAGCTGTCTGGAGTTGAAATCGCTCAAGGAGTATCTGCAGTGCTACCGGAACCTGGGAATTTTTCAGGAGAACGTCGTCAACCAGGTGCTGGAGGATGTCGTGAAGTGGGCCAAGCCGGTGTGGGCGGAGGTGAAAGGGGAATTTCGCCCCCGCGGCGGCATCTCGACGACCATCTTGGCCAAGTGGCCGCGTCCCACGGGTCGGCGAGACTGAGCCCGTGTTATATTCGCTCGACCAGTGGCCCAGACTGATCTCCAGCCTCGCACCGCGCTGATTGTTCTGACGGCGCTCAATCTGCTGAATTACGTGGATCGCAATGTGCTGTTTGCGGTGCAACCGTTGGTGCAGGAAGAGTTTCATCTCAGCAACGCCCAGGTCGGATATCTCACCAGCGCATTCCTTGGCTTCTACATGGTCGCCGCGCCCTTTGTGGGGCCGCTGGCCGATCGCTATTCGCGGAAGCTGATCATTGCTCTGGGCGCAGTTTTCTGGAGCGGGCTCACGCTGCTCACTGCGGTCACGCATACTTATACCGAACTGCTCATCCGGCACACGCTGGTGGGCGTGGGCGAAGCGACTTTCGTGACGATTGCGCCGACGTTCGTCGCGGACCTGTTCGCGGAAAATTTGCGCGGCCGTATTCTGGGAGTCTTTTATCTGGCTATTCCCGTCGGTTCGGCGGCGGGATATTTGCTCGGCGGCTATCTGGCGCCGCATTACGGCTGGCGCTTTCCGTTTTACATCGCGGCCGCACCCGGGTTCCTGCTCGCGCTGGCGGTTTTTTCCCTGAAGGAGCCGGAACGGGGCCAGTTTGATTCGCTCACTGAAACGCCCGAGCGAGGAACAATCCTCGGGCTGGCGCGAAATCCGGCCTTCCTGACCTCCACGCTGGGCATGGCCGCCATGACCTTTTCGCTCGGCGGCATTCAGGTATGGATTCCAAAATTTCTTTACAGCGAGCGCGGCTACACGCTGGAGGCGGCCAATTTTGCCTTTGGAATCATTATCGTGGTCGACGGGATTGTGGCGTCGCTAGCGGGCGGATGGCTAGGGGACTATCTGCTTCCACGCATGAAAGGTTCTTATTACCTGGTGTCGGCAGCAACCATGTTGCTTGGCATTCCGGTCATGATTGTGGCGTTGTTCGTGAAAGGGCCGCTGATGATGCCTGCTATTGGCGTGGCTGCGTTCTTTCTCTTGTTCAATACTGCACCGCTGAACGCGGCGGTAATCAACTCAGCGGGCGCGCACATCCGCGCCACGGCGCTCGCAGTCAACATTTTCATCATTCACCTTCTCGGCGACGTGCCTTCGCCGACCATGATGGGATGGGTGGCGGACAAGCGCTCACTGCAGGCCGCCTTTATTTTGCCGGTGATTGCCATGGGGATTTCTTCTGCCATACTGTTTTATGGAATGAGGTTTGCGCCTGCTGTCGCGACGGACGGCGCTTCGGTAGCAGGGAAGAGCTAAGGGTGATTTATTTTTATTGGATTGCGGGCACGATTCTGGCACTGGCGTGGCTTTCCCGCATTGTGGATGCCGCGGTGGGCATGCCGAGCGTGGCCGATGTGTCTCGCCCGGAGTGGGATCGCAATCCCGTTTCACTCGCCGGCAATCCGCGCGTGTCGATCATTGTTCCCGCCCGCAACGAAGCCGAGACCATTGAGCAGGCGCTGAAAACTCTGCTCGCGCTCGATTATGAAAATTATGAAGTGATCGCGGTGAATGACCGGTCGACTGATTCGACGGGAGAAATTCTGGAGAGGATCGCACAGAGTCAAAATCCCCACCCTGTTTCTCCACAAAACGGAGAAACAAGGATGGGGCACCCGCTGCGAGTGGTTCATCACACCGAACTGCCTGCGGGCTGGCTGGGAAAAACCCATGCCATGTGGACCGCGGCGAACCAGGCGACGGGCGACTGGTTGCTCTTCACCGATGCCGACGTGCTGTTCAAACCGGATTCATTGCGGCGAGCGCTGGCCTATGCGGAATCGGTTCCGGCGGATCACGTTGTCTTGTTCCCGCAAATGATCATGAAGCGGCCGGGCGAGTACATGATGATCGCCTTTTTTCAAACCATGTTTATGTTCGGTCACCGCCCCTGGAAAGTGGCCGACCCCAGCACCGACGATCACATGGGCGTGGGCGCGTTTAACCTGGTACGGCGCCGGGTTTATGACGCGGTCGGAACCTACGCAGCTCTGCGCATGGAAGTGCTCGACGACATGAAATTGGGCAAGGTCGTAAAGAACGCCGGCTTCGCCCAGCGCAACGTCTTTGGCGGCGACCTGATTTCCATCCGCTGGGCGAAGGGCGCGATGGGCATCGTCAACAATTTGACCAAGAATTTTTTTGCCGTGCTTTCGTTTCAATGGTGGCGTACGGTGATTTCCGCGTCCGGATTGGCCTTCCTGAACTTCGGACCCTTCCTTGGCATTTTCCTAGCGCACGGTTGGGCGCGCGCGACTTACGGGGTGGCGCTAGCCTCGATGTTTGCAATCTACATCGGAATGTCGTGGCGGTCGGCGGTGCCGCCGTATTACTTCCTGCTGCATCCGGTCAGCACGACGCTGTTCATCTACACCCTTCTGCGCTCGATGTTCCTCACGCTATGGAACGACGGCATCGAGTGGCGGGGAACGAAGTATCCGCTGGCCGAGTTGCGCAAGGGAATGGTGTAGGGGCAGTGATCAGTGGCCAGTGGTCAGTGACCAGCGAACTTTGAGAACTGACAGCTGAGAACTGAGAACCGAGAACTGAGAACCGAGAACTGCTCCCTAGCTTGCGCGCTCCAGGCGACGCCCGAAGGCCATCTCTCGGAGTCGCAACGCATTTGCCGCGGCGTATCCCGCCTGGTCATTATCAAAATAGAAATAGACGGCTGCGAGATCCTTCGCCCAGAGTTCGATCTGCCGGGCCCATTCGCACAATTGCTGTTCGGTATAGCTGCCCTGATACTTGCCGCTTTCCGGTCCGTGAAGACGTACGTAGGTGAAGTCTGCGGTAATGGAGAGCGATGATCGATACCCGGCGAGTTCATAGATGCAGAACGCGGCATTGAATTCGCGCAGGGTGAGGCTGACCTCCGGAGTCATCCAGGAAAGCTCGCGAAACTCGAACGCATAGCGAATGTCGCGCGGCAGAATCATCAGAAGATTTCTTAGGCGCTCCGGGTTAACGCGCCATTTGGGCGGAAGCTGGAACAACATCGGACCGAGCTTGGCGCCCAGGTGCCCGGCCCGAGGAAGAAGATTCTCGACGGCATTTTCGGGGTCCTTTAATTTCTTGTTGTGGGTAATGAAGCGGCTCGCCTTAACCGCAAAAATAAAGTTATCCGGAGTGGCGTCGCGCCAGCTTTCAAAAGCGGTGACCGTCGGCAGGCGGTAAAAGCTGTTATTCAACTCCAGCGTGTCGAAGTGTTGCGTATAGAAATCGAGCATCGCGGCGTCGGGCATCTTTTGGGGATAGAACGGGCCTTTCCAGTGTTTGTAATGGAAACCAGAAGTGCCGATGCGGATGTCGCACGCCATGGGTAATGGATGTCCGGGTACGGTGCCGAAGTTGCTTTCGTCTACTCGGGCCGTTCCGGGCCTTCGACATCGCCATAAGTGGCGCTTGGGTTCGGGGCGGCCTTGACCTTCGCCGGTTTCTTCGTGGGGCGAAGCCGTCCAGCGCTAAAGTGGCCTCGATTTTCCACGTCATAGTTTTTCGGCAGCGGAGGAATCATCGCGGCCCCCCCAGTAATCTGGCTGATGCGGTTCAAAATGATCTCCGGTCGCCCATCATAGAGTTTGAGCGCTCCATGAATTTCGATGGTGCGGCCTGCCAGCCGGCGCACGTCGCCGACATCTTTCAGTCCGGAAGGGAAGACGACAACGTAAAACGGGCAAGACATCTCATCCTCGCAGTACTCGAGGAAATGCACGCCTTTATTTCCGATTCTTATTTTCAGGACTCTTCCCGTCACGCATCGAGTTTCGCCGACGTGCTGGCGAGCTTCGTGGATTGGGATGCAATCAGAGCCAAACACGGATTCAGGCAACCCAATAGCCGCGACAATTAGAAGGAGACAGTTCAGCCACACTTTTCCCATGGGATTGATTTTATGGACGCGATCGAAACGAGTCTGTGACGCAGAGCAGAAATCTCGCGATCAGTTCCAGAATGAAACTGGCCCATCGCAGTGCCTGACGCTAAATCTCATGTCTCCTTACGAACAGGTGATTGTCATAGACGCGGAGATCATCTTCGCGCCGGACCACGATCCGTTGAGAGGTGCGTTCGGATCCGAGGGAGCATAAGCCACAATCGGAACTGGTCCAGAAGCGGAGCAGTCGAAAAGGAAAGGCTGAGCCGTCAGCGTGTACTGCGAGGGCGGCGGCGCCATAAGCTGAATCGACCACATGACCGGAATCGGAGCTGCTGTCGTTGGAGAACTCGAAAAATGGCCGGTCGCAACGAACTCAATTTGCTGGCCGTTCGCAGTCCTAGTGATGGAGATCGATTGAAGCTGTCGACTATTTCCGCACGAAAAGGTGAAAGATGTGAGTACCAGAAGGGGGAGGAAAACCAAAGACCTGCGCATAACTTTTCCTCGCGTCCCCATTATAGTCCCCCAGTCGAGACTGGCCCGACTGCCCCGATCTCAGAGGCAATTCCCCATTTCTCGCCCGGCGTTCTCGCGAGAAATGGGGTCCGTGTAAAGGAAAGGAGAAAGAAAGAGCTACTTAAACGACTTG
This sequence comes from uncultured Acidobacteriaceae bacterium, assembly GCA_963708335.1. Classification (GTDB taxonomy): domain Bacteria; phylum Acidobacteriota; class Terriglobia; order Terriglobales; family Acidobacteriaceae; genus Sulfotelmatobacter. The sequence continues at coordinate 4,017,739 of OY970205.1, forward strand.
ACCGCGGCGGCCTCGTCGTCCTTCACGTCGAACACCGTGTAAAGCTTGGTGATCTGCAACAGGTCGTTTACTTTTTTCGTCAGGTTCAGAAGTTTTAATTCGCCGCCCTGATTCTTGGTGGTGGTGAAGGCGCTGACCAGTTCACCGATGCCCGAACTGTCGATGTAATTGACGTTCTGCAGGTTCAGGACAATCTTCTTGTTGCCCTTCGATAGCGCATCGCGCACTGTGTCGCGCAGCACGACGCTGCCCTCGCCGAGGGTGATGCGGCCGCTGCAATCGATGATCGTGACTCCATCCACCTGCCGACTGCTTACCTTCATGCTCACTGGGAAGCCTCCTTGCCGCCCGCGGATGCGCCGCGGACGTGCTTGATTAGTTTGAGTTCGGTGCCCATTTTTGAGGGCCGAATTTCGACCACATCCATAAACGAGCGCATGAGAAAAATTCCGCGCCCTGATGTCTTGAGCAGATTCTCCGGTGCGAGCGGATTGGGAATCTTGCTCAAATCCATTCCCGGACCTTGATCGCGAATGGTAATGACCAGGTCGTCGCCGGTGCGTTCAAAGGCGAGGGTTACTTTCTTGTCGGGAGCATAGGCGTTGCCGTGCAACACGGCATTGACGGCGCCTTCGCGCACGGCCATGGAAATTTGCATGACTTCGTCGTCGGCGAAGCCGAGTTCGGTTGCGATGATGGTGGCCTTCTCCTCCGCATTGTCGATCGTCTCCAACGAGGAGTCGAGCGTGTACGAGACCCGTTGCTCGGTCATGGCCATGGACGAAGTGAACAGCGATTATACGGCCTGCATGGCTATCGTGCATCGCAGCCGCTGCAGCCGCTCGCCAGAAGCGTTTCCCAGCGAATGCGGTAGTTTGCCTGTCGGATGGGCGAGTTGTCAATGTGAGTGGGAATCGCCGGGTGATCAAACCATAAACCACAAAGGACACCAAGGTCCACGAAGGAAAACCGGAAACCAATTCGTCCTCGACTTGGTGTCGTAATGCGGTTGACTTCCTTTGTGAACCTTCGTGTCCTTCGTGGTGATCGCCTTCCCAGCCAGGGCATATAATCTCGCCTCGTGCCTTCAACCCTGAGAACTCGGCTGCGGCGAATGTTTTTGGGCGCGATTCTCGTCTTGGTCGGAGCGTCCGCGTTGGCCTATGCCCTGGACTACGCCGTCTTTCGCATCCGCGCCGCTATCAACCGAAACGCATACGGATCGGTGACCGTGAACCACTACTACGCGATCCTGCAGAAAAACGGCAAGACGCAGTTCATCTTTGATCCGCCTCAGGCGCAGACCTGCGTCCACGCCTTGTTTCCGCATGAGGGATGGCTGCCGTGCTGGTATCTGACGCGGCATCCCGACCAGCGAACGGATATCTGAGCGGCGGCAGGCTACAATGTTCGGTCAACGCGACCGCGGTTGATTTTGTCGATCTGGAAAGGGATCCCATGTCCGAGAGACTGTTCAAGAAACTGATGCAGTATGGATGCGCCCTCGTGCTTTGCTCAGGTTTGAGTTGCGCAGCAGCGGCTGCCTCCGGCCAGTCCGATGCCCGCCTGCAGAAGGCGTATCGCTTTCAGCAGGGCGGATGGACGTACGTACATCTCCAAGGGTCTCCGTCAGACATTGGCTTCCAGCACGGCTATTTGCTGGCGCCCGACATTGCCGACGCCTTCGCAGCCATCAAGCTGTTCGACATGCATTCCACGCAGCGCGACTGGGAGTTCTTCCGCACGACCGCTAAGCAAATGCTGTGGCCGCACATCGATGCCGAATATCAGCAGGAGCTGCAGGGCATCGCCGACGGCGTGAAGGCACACGGCGTCGATCTCGACGTTTACGACATTGTCGCGCTCAATGCCTTTGAGGAAGTGCCCGACTACTACGTCCCTTGGCTCAACAAGCTGCAAAAGTCGGCCAAGGCGCCGAAGCTGGCCGCCCCCGGAAACTGCAGCGCCTTCATCGCCACCGGCAGCATGACCAAGGATCACCAGATTGTTATCGCCCACAATAATTGGACTAGCTACCTGGCGGGCGAGCGCTGGGTGGTGATTTTCGACATCCAGCCGGAACATGGCAACCGCATTCTCATGGACGGCTTTCCCGGCGTGATTACCAGCGACGACGATTTCGGCGTGAACTCCGCGGGCATGATGATCACAGAAACCACGATCACTCAGTTTGAAGGCTGGGATCCAAATGGCAAGCCGGAGTTCGTGCGTTCGCGCAAGGCGATGCAATACGCCAACAACATTGACGACTACGTTCGAATCATCAAAGAGGGCAACAACGGCGGCTACGCCAACGACTGGCTCATCGGCGACCGCAAAACCGGCGAGATCGCGTACCTCGAACTAGGGCTCAAGAACACGCCGCTGTGGCGCACTAAGGATGGATACTTCGTCAGCTCAAATTTCGCGCGCGATCCGAAAGTCATTCACGAAGAGACCACCTTCGATCCCAACGACGCTTCTTCCTCGCCCAACGCCCGCCACACCCGCTGGGAAGAGCTCATGCGGCAGTCCAAGGGAAAGGTTGACGTGAATATGGCCGAGCAGTTTTTGTCCGACCACTTCGACAGCTTCGAAAAGAAAGAGCAGCCCAACGAGCGCGCCCTATGCGGCCACGTGGATGCGTCGGCGCGAGGTGTGAAAGAGTGGGGATGGGACGCCTACAATCCGGGCGGAGCGGTGCAGGGCAAAGCAACCGACAGCGTGATGACAGCGAAGATGAGTTTTGTGGCCCGGGCGGGACATCCCTGCGGCGCAGATTTTCTGGCCGCCAATTTTCTGGAACACCATCCCGAGTACGGCTGGCAGAAACCCTTGCTGCGCGACATGAAAGCCGGCCCGTGGACGGTGTTTACGGCCGGGCAGAAGCAAGGACAGGCAGGAACGATGGCAGGAAATTAAATGGCGGAGGCGCCCAGCCACATCGCAAACCACTGCTCTATAAGTTCTCTTGGATGAAGCGGGAACTGAGGTGAACGTCGACTTGTACTAGTGGTGAATCGCCAACCGCCTTGAAGCTGTGGATCTCGCCGGCCTTGATGACAAAAATGTCTCCAGCGCTCCCTTCGAAGGTCTTGCTACCTACCGTCCACATCCCGCGGCCTTCGCGGATGAACTGAATCTCGTCATACGGATGTCGGTGTGGACCCGGTCCCGAACCAGGCCTTCCATGGAATAGGAAGACCGAAACATCGGTGTTGCCCTGCTCGGCTCCGACAAACTCATGCGAACTCCCAACAAAGGGCAGGTTCTCTTGGCGCACATGAAACATCTTTCCTCACCCCCCGCATTGGATGACTGTGATCACTCTTTGGCTTCGCGAATGCCCATGAGGGGCATCGGGGATATTCCAAAAACTAATCACCCTAGGGCAGTCATCAATTACCAGAGGAGAGACTTTAGGCGGAGGCATCCTCGCGCATGTGGACCTCTTGACAGTGGCGATCAAATGCCTGTTTCATTTTCTGTTCGTTTACATCTTTTTGTGGGCGGTGGTAAGCCCAGTTCGGTCTGAACTGGGCATCAGGGCAAGACGTACAAACGCCTTCAACTGGTATATCTCCCAACCATTTTGTCACTTTCAAGGAGGGCATTTTCATTCCTCACGATAGAGATGGCGGAGGTGCGAGCCGCAATCCTAGTCTGGCTTCTGCTTGGTATTTCTTGCGACTTGCTTGAACCTCCGCTCTTAGCGCATTCCTTAGTGCGTCCTGCTTCGCCCGCCTGCCAGCATGAATCATCCACATCAGTGGATCCTTGCCGGGACATACGTCTCAAGCGAGACTGTCGCCTTCGGGTCGCAGGCTTTCCCCGCGCGCGTGATCTGTTTCCAGCCACAACGCGATGCGTTTGCCAATCTTGAGCAGCTTGCCGGATTCGCTCAGGGCATAAAACCCGACCATTGCAAACGTGCACGTCCATCCGCCAATCATCAACATCGCGAAGCGAGACATAATCCACTCCTTCTGAGGCATGCACCTCTCTAGCAAGCTTTCTTGGGGCAAACCTCACAGCTGGGTGCGATCATGTTCCCGGTTCGCGGATATGTCCATGGAGGAAGGCTGAAGCCGTCTGAATTGATCTGAAGAATTCCGGGAGGGGCCACTTTTGCGCAATATGAATGCCGGTCGGTGACAGTGTTTACCGCAGGGCAGAAACAAGCGCAGGCAGGAACGATGGCAGGAATTAAATGGCGGAGAGGGTGGGATTTGAACCCACGATACCCGTTAAGGTATGTCCGCTTTCGAGGCGGATCGTTTCAACCACTCACGCACCTCTCCGGAAGCAGCTGTCAGCTATCAGCCGTCAGCTTTCAGCCACAGCAGATTCCTCGCTGCGCTCGGAATAACAGAGCTTAAGCGAGGATTTGGCCAACAACGAACGACCAACGACGGTTTCTAAACGACTAACGACGATTTCTAAAGAACGTTTGCAGCACTTCCGCGCTGCGGCCGGCCAGCACTCCGGCGCGAACCTCGATCTTGTGGTTCAATTGCGGATGGTTTACGACTGCGAGCACCGAACGCACCGCGCCTGCTTTCGGATCGTCCGCGCCATAAATCAGGCGCTGAATGCGGGCATGCACCATGGCTCCGGCGCACATTACGCACGGTTCAATTGTAACAAACAGCTCGCAGTCCTCCAGGCGGTGGTTACCAATGGCGGCACCGGCTTCGCGTAGCGCCACGATCTCGGCGTGCGCGCTGGGATCTGAATCCGCGATGTTGCGGTTCCATCCCCGCCCGACAATGCGGCCGCCGCGTACCACCACCGCGCCCACCGGGACTTCTCCCTCTTCGAGAGCACGCTGTGCGCAGCGCAGGGCTTCTTCCATCCACAACTCGTCGGAGGTCTCTGGTGTTGCGTCTTCAGTCTTGGGCTGGCTAGTTGTTTCTTCTGGGGACAAAGGGATTGCACTCCCTTCCGCATTTTAACGGGTCTGCTGCAGGAACACAGGAATCAGCCGCAGAAACGGGACTCGCGGATGAACTGCAATCTCGCGTCCTGGAACTCAGATCATGCTCAGAACGGTCCGCACCGCTTCCGGCACAACCGCATGGACGACCGCCGGCACCACGCATCGAACTACCGGATAGGCAATCACGATCACGGGTGCGACCAGCAGCAGCCAGGTTCGCGTCGGTAGGTTGTTGAAGTAAGCCTTCATAACTTTCCCTTGTCCAACATTACGTACCGGCCGCGGGAAAAGTTCCCCGTGAACTCTCGCCTCGTTTCTTTGATACGGGGCCGCGGAAGACGCAGCAAGCTAGGTCTCTACGATCGGAACGATATGGTCACTAACGAATAAGACCGGGCTGTTCGGTTAGACGTCTGAAAATAAAAATCGTAAGAACCATCTTGAGAACTCCGGCAAACGACCGCTTTTCGCGATTTGCCGGATAGTGGTAAGCTAGCTGGCTATGGGCATCCCAAGCCTACTCCGCAAAGTTTTCTTCGTCGATTTGCTGCAGGGGTTGAAGATCACCTTCCGCTACCAGGACCCCAAGGAAATTTACACCGAGCAGTATCCGCTGGAGCGGCCGCAGGTGGCGGAGCGATTCCGCGGAGCGCCGCGGCTGAACGTCAATCCCGACACTGACGAGACCATGTGCATCGCCTGCGACCTGTGTGCGCTGGCGTGCCCCGAGCATTTGATTGTGGTGTCGAGCGAGCGCAACGAAAAGACCCGCCGCAAGGAACTCACCAACTTCACCTACGACCTGAGCCGCTGCATGTTCTGCGGGCTGTGCGAAGATGCGTGTCCCACCGACGCGCTGGAACTGACCCAGGACTTCGAAATCGCCAGCTACACGCGGGATGGCTTGATCTGGGATCGCGAGACGCTGGAAAAAGGTCCGCAGCCCACGCAGTACCAGCGCTAAAACTTCCTACCTCGCGGTGAAAACACTAGTGCTTTCCAGCTACGGCTTTCACCGGATAGCGGGCCTTCCCCTGCAGTTTGAGACTGTCAGAAAGCATCGATTGCAGCTTCGCCAACTTCTTTGCAGTCGCATTCGGACGGAAATTTATTTTTATTAAGGAGGCTTTATGACATTACGGGTAGCTTTGTTTTTTGCACTGATGAGTTGTGCGAGTTTGGCGCTGGCGCAGAGGCGCGCCGTTCCGCCGCCGGCCGCACCCCGGCAGACCGCCACGCCCAGCGCCCCAGCGCCTGCTGCTGTCCCTGCGCAACCCGCAACCAATGCCACGCCTACGCCGCCGGCAACGACCATCGGTCCACCGACACTCATTACCACCAAGGCCGCTGGAGAAGGTGCGCAAACTACGCCTCAGACCACGACCGCTCCCGCCCCCACTTCATAGGCGCCCGCTACACCAGCCAATCAGCCGATGAATCCATCGACGCAGTTGCCTCCATGTCCGACGACGGCAACAACCGTCGCGCAAAGTGGAGCGCCAGCAAGTGCAAGTCAGAATGCAAATCCCAATTCAAATCAGAGTTCGACGAATCAAGGTTCCATGAATCAGGGCGCAACGAATCCAACTACTCCAGCACCGCCAACGACTTCAACTCAAACAACTCCAACTCAAACCAGTCCGTCTCAGACGAGCTCTGGCACGCCATGCCAGCCGGTCGCCGCGCCGGGAACCGTTCCGCCGCCTTCGATGTGAGGAGCGACAAAGCGAAGAGTTGCTAAGAGCTAAAAGCTAATAGCTAAAAGCTAAAGCTGGCGCACGCTACTCGCCCGACCGCGCCGCCAACTTTTTCTCCGGCAGAAAGTGCATGGCTGGAATTAGCGCGAAGATAAAGAATGAAACGAAGATCGAAACATACGCCAAAGGAACCGAGAGCAGATAAAGTATCCCGGAAAAAGTATTCTTGCGCTGAATGGAAGTGTGATATTCCGTCAGTCCGGAATCGAGACGATCCTGCTCGATCAGAATGATTCGCAGCAGGTAGAACGCCGAAGCACACATGGCAAGGTCCAAGCCATACAGTGCCACCGCCATAGGCTCGCGATAATTCTTTCCAAGATAATCGGTAACGAAGGGGACCAGCGACATCCAGAACAGCAGGTACAGATTGCTCCACAACAGTCGGGCCGAGATCTTGTGCACGGCGTGTATCAAGTGATGATGATTCACCCACATGATCGCCACCACCAGGAAACTCAGGGCATAGCTCAGGAATATTGGCGCGACTTTCCACAGCGCCGCCAGAGTGGGCTGCGAGGGCGCATGCAACTCCAGCACCATAATGGTGACGATGATCGCGATCACACCATCGCTGAAGGCTTCCAGTCGGCCTGTAGTCATTTCTGGCATGAGCTCTCAGCTGTCAGCGATCAGCTTTCAGCCAAATCGAAGTTCTGCCTCACCCTAATAAGCAGGAAATAATTTACACCCACGGGGATTGAGACTTGGCTGATAGCTGACAGCTGATAGCTGAGAGCTTCATGTCGGCTGCTGTTGCGTCATGCAGTGCATCGCGCCGAGGCCCCAAATGAAGTCGCCGGAATAAATCGGCACGATCTCGCGGGTAGGGAAGAGCTGCGTCAGTGTGTTGAGCGCGATTCGGTCGTTTGGCCGATTGAAGACTGGCGCCAGGACCACGCCATTCGCGATATAAAAGTTGGCGTAGCTGGCGGGGAGCCGGCGCCCTTCAAACACTACCGGCTGCGGCATGGGGAGCTCGACAATAGTCAGCTGCCTCCCGTTCTGATCGCGCGCGTTCTGCAGGCGGCGCAGGTTGGCCCGCAGCGGAGCATGGTTCACGTCTTTCGAATCGGGCTCGATCATCGTGACAACCGTGTCGCGCGAGACGAAGCGGGTCAGGTCGTCAACGTGGCCATGGGTGTCGTCGCCGAAAATGCCGCGTCCCAGCCAGATGGTGTGCGGCGCGCCCAGATAATCAGCGAACGCCTTTTCGTAGTGGATGCGCGCCATGTGCGGATTGCGTTCCTGCACTTTGCTGAGCAGGCACTCTTCGGTGGTGAGAATCGTGCCCAAGCCGTTGACGTCGATCGAGCCGCCTTCCAGCACCATGCGCGCGCCCATGGCGATCGCTTGAATTTCCTCGGCGTGCGCAGCTTTTGCTATCAGGCTGCCGATCTTTTCATCGAACCGCCAGTTGGAATACTTCGCCCAAGCATTAAAGCGAAACTTGAGGGCGGGCTTGTGGGCTTTATGTGGGGACAGCCGCCCTCGGCCGTCCGGCGGGCCAACGCCCCGCTTCGGCGCCAGAAAGATGCAAGCAGAATCGCGCAGCCAAACGCGGTTGGTGGGCCAGTAGTGAAAGTGAACATTGGCGGAGAGAGCATCGGCCTGCTTGAGAATCTTGCGAGCTTGTCTGCCCGCGGCCACATTGTTGACGATCAGCTCGACCCGCTCGTGCTTTGCCAGATTGCGAATGATCTCCGCATAAACCCACGGAATCGGCTCGAACTTCCCCGGCCAATCTGCCTGATGATGGGGCCATGCCAACCATGTGGCGGTGTGCTGCTCCCATTCGGCAGGCATGCGATAGGCGAGCGCGGCGGGAGGCGTACTTGAGTTATTCCTTGAATGATTGGATCGGGGCATTGAGGTAGTTTATTGCACGGGATGTTGAACGTTGATTGAATCCTGTGCCTGATTTGGTCCTGACGAACGGATTCTGCCCCAACGAGTGCACTGGGGATCTGCCAGCAATCTTCATGGTATGAGAGCGGCTTGCGGTCCCCGTTTCGGAATCCATATTTCGTCATCAGCTCTTGCCAACGTTGCAGGACCGGACTGTCGGGGAGGAGCCAGATACCACTAAGGGCAAATTGCAGCCGCGAGTCCTTGTCGCAGGCCTCCTCGACTCGGTCGAGTGCTGCGTCTCCGTAACCGTCCACGATATCTTCTAGGGGGCCGGCTGCCACATAACCGAGCGCGTCATCTGTTTGCGCTTTTCTCAATTAAGAGTAGGGTGATCTCCCAAGCGAGACCCAAATCACGGCCGCCTAGGATGCGATGAACCTCTTGCCACGCCCAGAAGTCTTCGTCGCTGTTGATTTTGTACCGTCGAAGATAAGCATCTGCCAACGAGTTGAGATCGAGATCCATACCCGAAAATATCTTATCTGCAAAATAGTGACTGTCGTTAACAGGCAATGGATTTAGCGCCCATCCAATAGGCGGCTGCTGATGGGAGCGTAGCTGTCGATGCGGCGGTCGCGCAGAAAAGGCCAGTTGCGGCGAATGTCTTCCAGCGCTTTCAAATCCACGTCGCCGACCAAAATCTCTTCGCGGTCGTGCGAGGCCTCGGCGAGAACCCGGCCGAAGGGATCGCAGAAGAACGACCCGCCCCAAAATTCGAGTCCTTGTCCGGGAGCCGATTTGCCGCGAATGTTGCCGGTTTCAAAGCCAACGCGATTCACGGCTGCAACATAAACGCCATTGGCGATGGCATGAGCCCGCTGAATCGTGCGCCAGGCATCGTGCTGGGCCACACCGAACTCGGCTTTCTCCGCGGGATGCCAGCCGATCGCGGTGGGGTAGAACAGCACGTGCGCTCCCTGCAACGCTGTCAGGCGCGCGCCTTCTGGGTACCACTGGTCCCAGCACACCAGTGTCCCCAGGCGTCCGGCGCTGGTGTCGAGTGCGCGAAACCCAAGATCGCCGGGAGTGAAGTAGAACTTCTCGTAATAGAGCGGATCGTCGGGAATGTGCATCTTGCGGTAGAGGCCGCGGAGCGAGCCGTCGCTGTCGAAGATCGCTGCGGTGTTGTGGTAGACGCCGGCAGCGCGCTTTTCAAACAGCGAAGCGATGAGCACCACGCCGTTGCTGCGCGCGGCGGCCGACAACTTTTCGCTCGATGGTCCCGGAATGGTTTCCGCCAAATCGAACAGCGAATGATCTTCGCGCTGGCAGAAATATTGGGTCTGAAAAAGTTCGGGAAGGCATACGACCTTGGCGCCGCGCCCGGCGGCTTCTTCGACCCGGCTGAGTGCCTTCTCCAGATTCTTCTCGGGCTCCGGACCGCAGGACATTTGCACCAGGGCCACGCGAAACTTTTCAGGCGGCACGCGATCAGACCTCCGAGAATGAATATAACAGTACTCTCTCTGGTTGAAGGAAAACGTTCAACCACAGAGGGCACAGAGGTACACGGAGGAATTCTTCAGCGCCGTTTCGCGTTTTGATTGGCGGCGAAGATGCGCGCTAGCCGCGGATTGTCAGCGGTGAGTTTTTCGAGTCGCTTAACGACTTCGGGCGATGGCATCGAGCGCAGGATTGCTTCGATTGCCGTTTCCGCACTGAGCGATTCCTTGCGGACTTCATCAAGCAGAAATTCCAGCGCCGCATCTTGCCGTGTGAGAGCGATGGCGGAAAGCAGAACCGAACGCCACCACGGATCGTCGGCTTTGGTGAGGCACTCCCGCAGAGACTCGAAGCCTTCGGGAGAATGTGTGCCAGCAGTCGCGAGGGCGGCTTCAGCCGCGTTGCTGTCGGCGGTGGCGAGGAAGCGCGCAATCCACGGAATCGCCTTCGCGCCTTCCAGCCGCAGGATTCCGCTGTAACAAGCGCCCAGCACCTCGGGTTCGTCGGCGCCGAGGATGGCCCGCAGCCGAAGAAGCAGCGACGCGGGCGGCGAGCCCACCTGCTCGACGGCGCGCATGGCTTCGGTTCGGACGGCCTTGTCTTTATCGCCCGCGAGCTCGATGAGATGCGTTAGCAAATCCGCATCGCTAAGACTGCGGCACTGAACGAGAGCCAGAGCGCAGGTAGCGCGTAGCGTTCCGGCGGTGTCGGACTGGCCTCCCCACACCGGTTCGTTCTGGATGTGGCGCATGCCGCGAAGATAAACCTCTGCTTCCTGATGCTCAAGCGCAAACAGCGCGCGGCTGAGCGCGTTCTTGGCCCAACATTGCGGATCGGTCTTGACGGGATTGTTGAAGAAACGGTCGAAGGCGGTGAGCATGTCCGGGATCAGCGGTGTCATGCGGAATTCGCGAACCAGGTCGGCGGCTTTCGCCACGATGAAGTTGTTGCGGTGCGCCAGGGCTTTGCGCAGAGGCTCGGTGCGAAGTTCTTCCGGTTGTCGGCGGAGGGCGTCGAGCGCGGCGACTTGATCTTCGAAGCTGCGCTTGCCAGCCATGAAACGAGTGTAGCTGAGGAAGGGCGGGTCGAGCTTCGCTCGACCGGACAGCCGGGGGAGGCTGTCCCCACAGGGGCTTCGCGATCGGACACGCCTCGGCTGTCCCTACTCAAAGACTCTGCGTGGCATCCTGTGATGTGGTTCCTGTAAAGTAGGGAGTCGGGACTTACAGCAGGGATCTGCTTGGGAGGTTTGCGTTGAAACACGGCAATCACAATTCGAAAGATTCCCATCCAACCCACGGCGGTGAAGGACAGGACCGCCATCTGCACAACCCTATCGAGGACCGTCTGATTCCGCTGGAGCCGCTCGATCTGGGCAAGGTGCGGTCGATTGACGATCTGGTGCGCGCGATGGCCAAGACGGCCTTCACCGGACGCCAGCTCGGCGAGGCTGCCGACGTGCTCGAAGCGATGGCGCTCGACGAAGACGCTTTCATCGTGATGACTCTTGCTGGCGCGATGACTGTGGCCAAACAGGGGCTGATCGTCACTGAGCTCATTGATCGTGGCATTGTGAATGCAATCGTCTCCACCGGCGCGCTCATGGCTCATGGGCTCGTGGAGGCAACGGGACGAGCGCACTTCCGCGCCAACCCTGAGGTTTCCGACGAGGAGCTTTATGAGCAGGGATACAACCGCGTCTACGACACGCTCGAACCGGAGCAGAACCTGGACGATGTGGAAGAAGTGATGGCGGCCGTGCTTGAGGCTTGGGACCACAATGAAGTCATGTGCTCCTACAAGCTGAACCACGCCATCGGCGAGTACCTGGCGAAGCGCGATCAGGGGCAGCGGGGGATTCTGAAGTCGGCGTACGAACAGGGCGTGCCCGTGTTCGTGCCGGCGTTCAGCGACTCCGAGTTGGGGCTCGACACAGCGCTCAACAACCGGCTGCGAGAGTCGACCGGAAGGCACAAGATCCGGTTCGATCCGTTCGAAGACCTGGAGCATTTCGCGGCGACCCTGCTGCGGCAGAAGAAGCTGGGGATCTTCACGATTGGCGGTGGTGTGCCGCGCAACTGGTCGCAACAGTTCGGGCCGTTCATCGAACTGCGGCACCGGCGGCTGGGCGAGAATGTGCCGCTCAAGCGCTATCACTACGGGCTGAGGATTTGCCCTGAGCCGGTGCATTGGGGCGGGCTCTCGGGGAGTCCGTATAGCGAGGCGATCTCGTGGGGCAAGTTCGTGCCGCCGTCGGAGGGCGGGAGGTTTGGCGAAGTCTTCGTGGACGCGACGGTTGGGCTGCCGATCATCGTGGCGGCCGTGCTGGAGCGTCTGGAGAAGGCGAAGAAGGGCGGCGCTCGGAAGGGCGCCAAGGCGGCTTCCCGAAAGTAGGGCCCGGGAGATGGAACTTTCCCTTGGCTTTTGGCGCGCCTTCAGAGTTTGGTTAGTGGGATAACGTTCTGGGCGGTTTAGGCCGGGGTTTCGCACGTGTCGGAATCTTCGGGGACGAACTCGGGGGATTTGTTCTCATCGGCGTCCTGATTGGCGGTTCGCATGCGACGGTACAGCGGAGCAAGGATACTGTTTCCCAAGACTTCCGACTCTGCCTGAAACCAATCCTGCAAGGCTTGGCCGTCTTCCTGGCCGCGCGTTTCGTAGAGTTGCTTGGCGCGGGATCGCACCTTGCGCTCGACGAGCTGGACCATCAGGGCTTGCTGCTTTTTTCTGCGTGTTTCGAAGTCCACCGCTGCTCTCTCTTTCGTGTCTTTCCTACCACAGCTATGATAACCGATTCGCGTTAACGGAAGGTTACATCCGGCGATGCGCGCAGTTACCAAAGTTTTACTCCCTATGGATCGATTCGTCTCTTTCAAACTGATTAGATTCAAATAGTTATGAATTGATCCAAAGAAAGCAGGAAGGGCGGAACTTGTGGGTTTAGCGCAACTTATTGAGAGATCAGGCTCATTGGGTGAGATAATATTTTTTTTGGCCAGATCCCGTAAAATATTCATTCTAAATGATTTGTCGCGAAAGCTCTGAGGTTGGTCCGGGTAAAATCTTGATTCGCAAGGATTTATAGCTAAAATCTTCCGGAATAAGGACTTAGAGGCGGTCAAAAGTAACGGCCGCGCTTGTCCAAGTCGAGTGCCGATGCGGGGGAAAGCCTCCGGCTGAAGGGAAAATGCCGCGCACATAGAATCAGCATGCGCCTTCTGAAACTCTCGGTAAAGGTTGTTCGTCACAAAAAGTGGATTTCTTTCTGTGGACAGCTGTGGGAAAGCGGACGGGGCAGCGGAGACGAATTCCGCGCAGTTTTGGTGAACGAGATTTGGGCAGAGTTAAGGGCGGGAAAGTCTCCTGATTTCTGCACCCGTGGTGCCACCGTTCGAATCGCGAAAGCTAAGGCAGCCGAGCGACATGGAGCAAGAACCTTGCGCCTGCGCGCCCGACTCCCGCCCTTCGCAAACGGCGCGAAGGACGGGGCACCCACTGTACTGGTTATGCCAGCGAGATCAAAAGCCTGGGCCACCCGCCTTTTGAGTGGACCCTTATCTTCCGACTCTACCGCTTTTTGACCGGTCCCTTATCTTCCGACTCTACCGCGAATAGCATGAAGTGATCAAAGCTGTGCTGCCGGTGATAGTAGTGGCTGTTCATTTCCATGAAGATATCAACGTGCTGAGGCAGCCACAGATCGGTATTCATCTTGTTGAAATGAACAGGGCCATATTCCGCAATTTGATGAATCACTGCCATATGGGGCACCGGGCTTACCAGATCAGACTCGATGCGCACAATCTGAAGGTTATCGGTCGCGATCCAGGCGCGGCCTTTTAGCTTCATGGGATAGCTTCGCTTCCCGATCAAAAACTCGGCAAAGCGGCTGGGTGTGTCCTTGCGCTGCTGGAAGTGCATAAGCCAGGCTGTTTGCCCATGCCAATCGCCAACGCCTTCGCAACTCATCTGGAAGTCAACACGCACGTCGGGCAGAAAGATCAGAGCCAGAGTTACGAAGCCCTTCGTGACAATATTGCCTGGAAGATCCACGGGTTGTCCATATCGCAAGCCACGGTATTCCTCGATTTCTGGGGAGCCCGGAGGGTCGTCCTTGATGGATGCGACGTAATTGAACTTCCGAGTTTCCTTGCTGATGGGATTGCCCGTCTTATCGAGCCCCTCGTGCATCAACTCTTCGACAGCGGCAAATCTGTCGATGTTGTCCACTAGTTGTTTCACCCGCTCACCCGTGCCGTCCAGAACCTTCTGGTAGGGACACGGGACTCCGGGGACAACCGGTGGCTTGGCGTCATCAACCCCGGGGGGACCCCAGGTGCTCTCGGGCAGGGACGGCACGGATGCGTCAAGCGCCAGATCAGCCTTAGTGACCAATTCTGTTGCTCCGCCTCCACGCGAATCACGCTCCTCCAGTTTCGTAATCAGATCGCGTACTGCCGGCGAAACTGAGTTGTTGGGATTGGTTTGCAGAAAAGTTTTCAGCGCCTGGATTCCCTCCTGGTCATGCCCGAGGTTTGCCAGCGCCTGCCCCAAGATCAACTGCGCCACGTTGCCCGCCGCTTGTTCTTCATTGATGGCCAATTGGGCTTGCTCCCGAGCTCTTTCATATTCCTTGTGTCTTAGATATGCGTCGGCGAGCAGGTTGTGTGCGATCCAATAGTTCGAGTCATCAACGACGGCCTGCTCCAGCGTTTTTTGGGCTTGATCGTCTTCTTTGAGTTGTAATTGCACCCTGCCCAGGAGCGCCAGGGTCTGGACTCTTCGCGGATCCAATGTAGCCGCCCGGCCGAGGAATCCTTCAGCCTTCGCCAAGTCATTGAGCTGAACGAAGAGGTACCCATACAGAAAATTTACCTGCACATTGGAGGGCGCGACTTTGTAGACCTTGTCAAGTCTTTTCTCTGCCTCTTTGTACTTTGCCGACTTTAGAGCAAGAACCGCTCGGTTCGCATCCTTGCGCAGCCTTGAGGGAATCATGGTGTCAGAATCGCTAAGGTCCACGGCTAACGGATCTTTGTGCAAGATGATCTCGAGTTGAGGGCTCTGGACAGTGGGAGTGATTTGCAAGTCTTTGCGCTCAGCAAGGTATCCTACCGCGCTGGCCTCGAGATCGTACGTTTCAGACTCGACACCGCAAAAGAGCAGTTGGGATTCGTGCGAAGTAGTCAGCCACGTTGTGGTGTCCTTGCTCTCGTCGTGAATCTTCACAACAGCCTGACGATCGAGTTTGGCCTTACGCTCATCGAGAATGGTCACCAAAAGACCTCTCGCTTGGTCACAGTCACTCACTTTCACACCAAGCACGCGCATGAAGTCCACATTGGTGTAGTCCGGGGGCGGAGGAGGCTGCCTCTGGCCTCCTCCTGCGCTCGGCTGCATTTGGCCTCCTGCGCTGATGCAAAAGCAGAAGTAGAAGACGCATAGCCCGCTTAAGAGGGATCGGTAGAGTTCTCCGCAAGTATGGAACGACATGACGAACCGCGCTGAATTGTACCGCGATTTCCTCCTTTCGAGGTCAAGATCGAGACGATTTCTGTCGCCAACTGACATCTCGATCCATGAACGCATTAGGCGGGTGGCCCATCCTTTCTTGCTTTCCCTTCCCGTTCCGGAACCGCCGGTGCCCCGTCCTTGCGTTTTTGCAAGGGCGGGTGGGCATGCTGCCTGTACCATTTTGTTTGTCATGCCGCGCGGCCTGCATCGCAGCTACGGCGCCCATCACTTGCACTTTATCACTTGCTCGTGCTACCACCGATTGCCTTTCTTGCGCACCGCCCGCTGCCGCGACCGTCTGCTCTCGATTCTGGAGCAGACTCGCAGCCGTTATCGTTTCGTGGTCGTGGGATACGTCGTCATGCCGGAACACATCCACCTGCTCATCACCGAGCCGGAGGTGGGAACGCCGTCCACGGTGATGCAAGTGTTGAAGCAGCGTACTGCCCGTGCCCTTTTGCCGAGAAAAAAGCCGGTCGACGCGCAGCAATCTCTGTTCGCAGACGCCACTTCGCGCACGCCCTTCTGGCAGGCTCGTTTCTGCGACTTCAACGTCTGGACGACTCGCAAGCGCATCGAAAAACTGCGGTATATGCACCGCAATCCAGTGAAGCGCGGCTTGGTGATTTCTCCGGAACAATGGCGCTGGAGCAGCTATCGTTTCTATCTGTTGGACGAAGCCGGACCGGTGCGAGTGAATCAGGGCTGGACGGAGATTTCGTTTCGCGCCCCGGCCGCGTGATCGAACCCGGTTGTCACTTGCATCTCAGACTCCCGCCCTTCGCAAAGAACGCGAAGGACGGGGCACCCACTGTATTGGTTATGCCAGCGAGATCAAAAACCTCGGGCGCCCTGTCTTTTTGACGGCGCCGCTGTCCACTGCGGGAGAGAACTCCTGGTCACGAAAGGCTGGTTCTACCGCTGAGCCGCGCGACGAAGTCCTTGCGGGCCGCATTGCCGGCATGATCGTGGGCAACTGACTCCTCGTAGCCCAGTAGGGAATAGTACAGCGCCCGATCGTAGAACTGGTCCAGCAACTGCAGAATTTCCAGCTCGCCAAACACTTCCAATATGTTTTGGACGAAGCACTGACGCTGCAGAAAATGCCACAGATGGTTGCGGCTGATTACCAGGGCCCACACCAACTGACGCAGGCGGACGCCTTGGGCGGCTCTGCGAGCGGCAATCGCTCTCCAACGCTTGGCCACATCATCTTCCTTCTTTTCGAGCAACCACGCTTCCAGATTGCGGTACACCTCAACTGCCGCCAAGTGTAATTCCTCGGGTGGGATCTTCTTGAAGTCAGCAGTGCGTTCTGAATTACGGAGCTCTCGGGTCAAGCCCAAGGCCAACTCCTCGGAGTGTTTTTCGATGAGGTGTACCAGTTTAAGTCCCAACATTTATTCTTCTTTCCTCCTATCTAACGGGAATATGCGCGACTTGCGCCGCGATGCAGTCGCCGATCACCATTCAGCCAGTAATAAGGTCAATGCATAGGGTTCGCGCCAGTTCGCGATGTCTTTTGCCCCTATCGGTTTAGATGAGACCTGGCCTCACTGTGATGTCCACGATTGGAATATATATCGTACTACGATATACTATGGATGAGCCGGAATTCGCTGTTCACTAATCTTCTTTCAATACGCGTGCAAAATGACAAGAGTCAGACCGGACTTGGTGCAGGCGAGGATGCCAAGGATCCGATGAGTGGAGGACGGCTCGCGGTCATGCCGACAGGCGAGTCGGTGATTACGCCTCCCGCGCAGTTTCGCATGCTGCTAGTTTCATTTCTAGCCGCTGCCATCGGGCTGGTCGCCGGATGCATAGCGTTTTTGTTGTACAAACTGATAGGGCTGTTCACAAACATTTTCTTCTTTCACCGTTTCGCGGCTGATTTCAGCAGCGCCCGACTCAACCATCTTGGGCTGTGGGTAATTGTGACGCCGGTGATCGGCGGCATCATTGTTGGTTTCATGGCAAAGTATGGCTCGCCAAAAATCAAAGGCCATGGAATTCCTGAAGCAATGGAGGCGGTGCTAACCAACCGCAGCCGTATCGAACCCAGAGTGGCAATTCTGAAGCCGATTTCTGCGGCGATTGCGATCGGGACGGGCGGACCCTTTGGCGCCGAAGGTCCGATTATTCAAACCGGAGGCGCGATCGGATCGCTGGTAGGGCAGGTTCTTCATACCACCGCATCAGAGCGTAAAGTGCTGCTGGCCTGCGGGGCGGCAGCGGGAATGTCGGCCACCTTCAATACTCCCATTGCAGGCGTGATCCTTGCCATTGAGCTTCTTCTTTTTGAATTCAAATCCCGTTCGTTTATTCCTCTGGTTGTTGCCAGCACGTTGGCAACGGCGGTCCATGTCCGACTGCTGGGCGGGGGGCCAATGTTTTCGGTTAGGCCCGTCGACTTCGGAATTCCAAGGGCACTGCCGTTCTATCTGCTGCTGGGAGTGATCTGCGGTTTCGCCGCGGTGGGATTCAGCAAGGCTCTGTACTGGGTAGAAGATCAGTTCGAAAAGTTGCCAATCGACGAACTCTGGTGGCCGGCGATTGGAGCTTTGGGACTGGGCATTATTGGATATTTCGTGCCTCGCGTTTTAGGCGTGGGGTATGACACGATCGGCGACATTCTGAATGCGAATCTCGCGCTGAAGCTGCTCCTGGTGGTCATGGTGGCGAAAGCGGTGGCGTTGGTGATCTCGCTGGGATCGGGCACATCTGGAGGATTATTGGCGCCCATGTTCATGTCGAGCGCAGCCCTGGGTGGTGCTTACGCCCTGGTGATCGATCGCCTGTATCCAAATGCCCAGCTAGCCGCGGGTGCTTTTGCGCTGGTGGCGATGGGGGCAGTGTTCGGAGCGGCATCGCGCGCAACATTTACCTTCATCATTTTCGCATTTGAAATCACGCGCGACTACAACTCGGTCCTGCCGCTCATGCTGGTGAGCGTGATTGCGGATGGCATTGCGATGTTGCTCATGCCGAAGTCGTCGATCATGACAGAAAAGTTGGCGCGGCGCGGTATGCTCATTCATACCGATTATGAAACCGATGTGCTGCAGCAGGTATCGGTTTCAGAGATGATGGACCGTGAATTACCGACGATTTCCAGCGACATGAGTGTGGGAGAACTAGCAGAAAGAATTGCGCGCCGAGATCCCGCGGTGAGCAGGCACGATGGTCTGTTGATCCTGGATGTTAACGGGAACCTCGAAGGCGTCATCACTCGCAGCGATATTTTGCGAGCGTTTGAGAAAGACAGCGAGGGCAAGATGCGAGTGCTGGACGCGGGGACACGCCAGGTCGTGGTGACGTATCCGGATGAATTGCTGCATGATGCGGCGGCGAAGATGCTCCGGCACAATGTCGGCCGCTTACCGGTGGTAGAACGCTCGGAACCGACCCGAGTAGTGGGATACCTGGGGCGCCAAGGAATCATGGCGGCTCGTCTGCGAAGGCTGGACGAAGAACACGTTCGAGAAACGGGCTGGGCGGGTCGGTTCCCGAGACGGCGTCCAGTGCCGTAATCTGCCTGTTCGGGCTGGAAGAAGAGTGGTCTTGTGGTGAAAAGGGCTAAAGCCGAAGAGTCCATTGTGTTGACGATTGGGCATTCGACCCACGCATGGCAAGACTTTCTGAAGCTTCTGCGGGCGCACGGCGTCGAGCGTGTCATAGACGTTCGCAGTATTCCACGCTCGCGTAACAATCCGCAGTTCAATCGGGATACGTTGTCGAAGAAGTTGCGAGCTGCCAGGATTGGCTATGTGTACATGCGGAGGCTCGGAGGCTTACGTCGTACACGTCGCGATTCAGTGAATATGGGTTGGCGTAATACCTCATTTCGCGGTTTTGCTGACTACATGCAGTCTTCCGAATTTGTAGCAGGCTTAGACCGATTGATCAAATTGGCCGCCCAGAAGCGGAGTGCAATCATGTGCGCGGAAGCGGTTCCATGGCGTTGCCATCGATCGCTCATCGCCGATGCGCTGACGGTACGAGGGATTCGGGTTGACGACATTATGAGCGGCAAACGTTCGCAGGTTCATTCGCTCACTTCTTTTGCGCACGTTCAAGGTCATTGCATCACCTACCCTGCCGACAACGGCCGAAATGAGGGAGGCGGGTCCGCGGCCACTTCGTTTTCCAGGATACAGAAAAGAGCCCAGAGTTCCGCGGAAGCTTGCGAGTTATCAATCAGACCCCGCGTACGCAACAGTGCTTAATAAGGCATTGGCGTCCTGCCGTGAATCCAGTCTCGTGTGTTGAACGACGATTGGAATATCAGAGTCAATCACGCTGGCATAGTCGGTATCACGAGGAATCGGTTCCGGCTGCCGGAGGTCGTTAAAACGCAGATGCTGATGAAGCGCCAGCTTGCGATCGTAAGCTCCATTCGCGTCGACGAAGAGCTCGGTATTAGCGCCAATCGCTTGTCGTGCGAGGTGAACGCGGGCACGGTCCGCCTTCGCTTCGCGGCCAATCTTCATCTTTACCCGCGGAATGCCTGCCGCCGCCCATCCGCCCAATTGTGCTTCCAACTGTTGATTGGTATACGAGGTAAAGCCGCCGCTGCCGTAAATTGCGACCGCCTCACGTACGGGCCCGAGCAAGCGGACTAGGGGAAGGTCGAGCAGTCGGGCTTTCAGGTCCCAAAGGGCCGCATCGACGGCTGAGATCGCCATGGACACGATTCTAGGCCGTCCCAAATTGCGCGTGCGGCGAACCATCGCCTCCCAATTGGCGGTCACCGCCATGGCGTCGCGGCCTTCTACTATTTTGGCGAGGAATTTTTGGATTAGAAGGCCGGCGCTAGCGTCCGCGTAGGTGTAACCAAGCCCCGCCTCGTTTCCCGCAAACGCGCTTACCAGAACGAGCGTCGTGCTTTTCCATTCCAAGGTGCCATCCGACTCAGGATTGTCGGTTGGAACTGTATAGACCGATACTTCGACTCGCTTGATCGGGACGTCTGTGCCGTGTGTCACCCTCATCACTGATCGGAGCACTTCTGTGGCCAGCAGCTTGGAGTCGACACGTCATCATCGGCTTGGCCGTTCCACGCAGGGCCATCTTTGAGATGTCTGCAAACGCAAAAAGGCTGGTTTGTATATTGGACGTTTGCAGAAGACGTAGAAGGCACTTAGAAAAAGAAAAAGAGAATTTCGTAATTGTCGATACTCCTAAAAAACGCATCTGTAATAGTGTGGATCTAGCCAAGCGCACTAACGGTACGAAACGAGAAACTGTCGTCATTACAGGTGCGTCGGCAGGCCTGGGCAGGGCCACGGCACGTGAATTCGGCCGTCGCGGTGCCCGTGTCGGTCTAGTGGCCCGCGGCAGAGATGGGCTGGAGGCCGCGAAGCGAGAAATTGAACAGTCGGGGGGCTCGGCTGTGGTGGTTCCTACCGATGTAGCTGACGCTGCAGCGGTCGAAAAGGCTGCCGGCGTGGTCGAGGAGCAGCTTGGGCCGATTGATATTTGGGTCAACAATGCGATGACCTCTGTTTTTTCCCCAATTAAAGAAATGAAACCTGAGGAATACAAGCGCGTCACCGATGTCACTTACCTGGGCGCCGTATACGGAACTATGGCGGCTTTGAAGCGCATGCTGGGGCGCAACCGGGGCACGATCGTGCAGGTGGGATCGGCGCTGGCTTACCGTAGCATCCCATTGCAGTCGGCGTATTGCGCCGCGAAACACGCCATTGCCGGTTTTACGGATTCACTGCGCTGCGAGCTCATTCACGACAAGAGCGACGTTCGAATCACGATGGTGCAGATGCCTGCGCTGAATACTCCACAATTTCGCTGGGTCAAGAGTCGTCTGAAACACAAAGCTCAACCGGTACCGCCAATTTTTCAGCCGGAGGTTGGTGCTAAAGCAATCTACTACGCTGCCCACCATCACCGACGGGAGATTTACGTAGGATGGCCTACTGTGGAAGCCATCGTCGGAAACAAAATCGCACCAGGAGTTCTTGACCATTATCTCGGCCGCACGGGATACGCTTCCCAGCAGACGTCGGAGCCGGAAAATCCGGACCGCCCGGACAATCTGTGGGAACCTGTAGCGGGTGATCACGGAGCGCACGGTGTCTTTGACAATCGCGCACAGCAAGAAAGCTATGAAGTATTGGCAGACCTGAATCGCTTCTGGTTGGGTATGGCAACCATATTAGGTGCCGGTGCAGGATTGTTCTTCGCGTTGAAGTCGCGAAGCTGATTCGCATCGCGCGATCGTAATTTTCAGAATTAGTTCGACAATTTTGCGGTAGAGATGGGTGTGAGAATTTCGGAGGGGAACATTCTTGTCGGGCGCTTATCGCTCCCCAACATCCCGTGATTTGCTGGAGGTTAGGGTTGCAAGTGCTTGAAAAGAATGGCGGGGACGACGGGACTCGAACCCGCGGCCTCTGCCGTGACAGGGCAGCGTTCTAACCAACTGAACTACGTCCCCACTCGCCAAATCAAACGAGATGCCTCTCGTATGAACATCTTACCAGCTTCTTTCTGACTCCGAAAGTCAGGGTGCGCTTTACTATCGCTCGCTCGGCGGATGTCCTCACGAACTACTGCTCACAGGAAGATGGCAGCGCTGGGTGCAGAAAGAAGCCCTGCCTGTAGCTACGAGGCAGGGCCGTTCGCCGAATGCGAAATGAGCGTTCAAAGCCGGGAAGTGATTACATGCCACTCTGCTCAAAAGTCACCGACTCCTTGTTGTGGCGGAAGTCGATTTCCTTGAGAGTTTTGGTATTGGCATTGGTTGTGGTCACGATTTCGTCGTGATTGATCTCGGCATCATTCGTCTTCAAAGTCCCCGGTACAGTGGCAACGGTCTTGCCATTCTGCAGGAAGTTCACCTGAACTTGGGGGCCGCTTCCTTGCCATTCCACCTTGTACGTGCCAGGTTGCAGTTGTGTACTGCCAACCTGTACGGGGTCCGAGATCTCAACCGAACGCTGGTTCTTGTCGCGCGCGAAGGCGCCCACCGAAAGCATCAACGCCAGCGCGCATAAAAATGCGATGTATTTCATCTGTTTCATTCTGCGATTTCTCCTTTCGAAAATTAAGAGCAACTGTCATCCATGAGATGAGACGTTAACTCCACTGATTGGTTTCTTCTTCAGTAGATGCTGAGCAAGGGGCCCAAGGTGCATCCGTGATCAGGTAACGACGTAATTGTGCGTAAAAGTTTGTCATTGATCAGTCTTATCTGAAGTCGGATTGCGGATAGCGCGGATGTGTGAGGGGTAACGCTAAGTATCAGTAAAACTTAAACTTAACAGGATGGTAAGGAAATGAACTGGTTCATTTGGGCCCTGCTCTCGGTGCTATTTGCGGGCCTGAATTCGGTGCTACGAAGGTCGGTGTCGAGAACGTCAATTCCAACCTGGCCACAACTATCCGCACCGTTGTCATTTTGATTTTCGGGTGGTCGGTTGACCTCTTCATCAAGAGTCAAACTGGCACTACTGGGTGGGAGGGCTTCCGATCTTCAGAGCGGCAACGGTACTGTCTTACGCGTAATAGTCTTCGTTACAGCCTGACGTCAGCCCTCACCACCGGCGAGCGGTGTCAGACGCGGTTCTCTTATCGAGACGCTACCAGTTCTGGAACCTCCGCAAGTTCCTCGAATTCTTCCTCTGTCAGGCGCAGAGACGACGCCGCAACATTCTGCTCAAGATGTTCAATAGAAGATGTCCCCGGGATGGGCAGCATAATGGGCGATCGCCGCAAGAGCCAGGTCAGTGCGATTTGCGTTGCACTTGCACCGTGCGCCTTGGCGATCCGGTTCAGCACCTCGCCCGCGACCTTGCCCGCCCCGAGCGGAAACCACGGAATGAAAGCGATCTCGTGCCGCTGACAATAGTCCACTACGTAATCCCATTCACGGTCAGCAAAGCTGTAGCGGTTTTGCACAGAGACAATCGGAACAATCTTGCGAGCTCGCTCGATGTGCTCCTGTGTGACGTTCGACAAGGCGACCAGGCGGATCTTTCCTTGGTTGCGCAACTCAGCCAGAGTTTCTACAGAAGCATCGAAGGAAACGACCGGGTCGGGAATGTGCAGTTGGTAGACATCGATGCGGGCCAGCCGCAATCTTTTGAGGCTGCCCTCGACCGCCTTACGAAGATGAGCGGGCGTGGCATCGTGAGTCCACTGATTGGGACCGGGACGATTCCATCCTCCCTTGGTCGCAATCACCAAACCGCGCGGATAGGGGAAGAGCGCCTCGGCAATCAGTTCCTCGTTTGCGTAGGGTCCATAAGAATCCGCGGTGTCGATGAAGTTTACGTCGAGTTCGACGGCGCGCCGCAGAACTGCCAGCGCTGCCTTGCGATCCTTCGGCGGACCCCATATGCCTTCGCCCGTAAGTCGCATTGCTCCATAGCCGAGGCGATGCACAGAAAGTTCTCCTCCGAGTGAAACCTCGCCAGCAAGACTTGCAGAAATATTTTTGTTCACGATTCACCTCGTTCTCATGTTTAGTATTTCAATGTTTGGATGCCAAACATTCTCTACCGGATCTTAAATTGCAAATCAATGGCCATGTTGCAAGTCTTGTCGGTGTGCCAAAGGTTCACTGATGTTGATTTCTGCTGACCGCCATTGAACACCCATGTCGAGTTATCGACACCGAGGCAAGGAATTTGCGTCACATTCAGTTTCCGCTGTTCACTCCAACGAACAGCGATCGAGCCGGAACACAGCTCGGAAAACGTAAAACAGGGTGCACGCCCGGTCGATGACAATCTTGCAAACCCCGCTCCAGAAGCGGGATTGGGCTGAAATGGTTGTGGAATTTCTTCGCCTTTGGGTCCATAATGACTCTCGGAAACGAAGATGCCTGGAGGCCGTATGCGTCTCGCTAGCGTGTTCTGCTTTTTCTTTGTGCTAGTTGGGGTGACCGCCGCACAAGATTCGAACTTTTCCATCGGCCCGCAATACCTGATCACAGGTTCGCCAACCTTTGCCCGGCCGATTGCCACCCCGACTTTTTCTCTCGACACGCCGTTGCCTCCGATTCCAAGTCTCCCCCAAGTCGGGCCGGTGATTGGCAATCAACCTTACATTGCTAACCCGGTACTTGAGCAACAGCCTGATCTGTTTCCGATTTACTACGGCTACCCTATGCCGAGCGTGGTCGAACTCGTTGCCACCGAACCGCCGCGTGAATTGCCCGCGAGCATCGTCGATCCTGGGGTGGCTAGAATCATCAACGCGCAGTCGCTGAGCGAACTGGGGTATGGAGTGCCGCTCGGCGATACGGCTTCCTACTGGAAGGCACACAAACCCCACGCTCCACGCGTGTATACCAACGCTGACGTTGCGCGTTTGCCCGGCAGCTAGCTCGGCGGTGGGCGCCGGGTCGTCTGCATTAGCATTTGGGATTCAAAATTGCGCGCGCCACGGTTCTGCCTTGACCAGTTTCTACACTCGCATGAATATGCCCGGCGCCTAGTAGCGATACCTCTTAACAGCGATACCTTAAGACCCCAACCATCCGATGGCGCCGGGATTTTCGTTTCTCGTGATAGCCTGAGGCCATCTCACTCGCGCGCGGAGATTCATGCCCGATTCCAATCCATCCCATCTCGACTTGCAGGCCACCGCGAAAGAAATCATGCGGCAACACGGCTTCCAGCCTGACTTTCCGCCTCAAGTTGGGCAGCAACTGGCCGACTTAAAAATCCATCCGCCGGAGATCGCAGCCGGCGGGGACGTGCGCGACCTGCGCCAATTATTGTGGTCCTCGATTGACAACGATACTTCGCGGGACCTGGATCAGATTGAAGTCGCTGAACGCGTCTTGAACGGCAGCGTAAAGATCATGATTGGCATTGCCGATGTGGATGCCTTCGTCCCCAAACAGACAGCAATTGACGAGCACGCCGCGCTCGAAACGACTACCGTTTATGCCGGCGTTCGCAACTTCCCCATGCTGCCCGAAGAGCTTTCCACCGGCGTGAGCTCGTTGCTGGAGAATCAGGATCGGCTGGCCGTCGTGATTGAATTTGTGGTCGATGCAAGCGGAGCTGTGAGTTCTCCTTCGGTCTATCGCGCTGTTGTTCGCAACCAGGCTCAACTGCAGTACAACTCCGTGGGCGCGTGGCTGGAAGGGAAGTCGGCTCCGCCGCCGAAGGTCGCAGCTTCCAGCGATCTGCAGGCGCAACTCAAACTGCAGGACGAAGTCGCACAAAACTTAAAACAACAGCGCTTCCAGCACGGCGCGCTCAATCTGCAGACCGACGAATTTCAGCCCCTGCTGCTCAACGATCAAGTCATCGATGTGGTGAGACAGCAGAAGAACCGGGCAACGGATTTGATCGAAGACTTTATGATCGCCGCGAACGGCGTGGTGGCGCGCCAACTGGGGAAAGTTTCGTCGCTCCGCCGCATCGTGCGGACTCCCGAGCGCTGGGACCGCATCGTTCAACTGGCCGCGACCAAGGGCGAAAAACTTCCCGCCCAGCCCGATTCCAAGGCGCTCAACGATTTCCTTCTACGCCGCAAAGCCGCTGACCCCGATCACTTCGCCGACCTTTCTCTCGCCGTTATCAAGCTGATCGGTCCCGGCGAATACGTGCTGGAGCGGGCGGGCGAAGTTGCCGCCGGGCACTTCGGTCTCGCCGTTCAGGACTACACTCACTCCACTGCGCCCAACCGGCGCTTCGCCGACGTGGTTACTCAGCGGTTGCTCAAGGCCATGCTCGCTGGGCGGAATAATCCATACTCCGATAGCGAGCTCAGCGCCATCGCGGTCAACTGCACGGAAAAAGAAGATGCCGCCCGAAAAGTTGAGCGTGAAATGTCCAAACGGATAGCTGCGGTTGCCATGCAGCGGAGGATTGGCGAGGTTTTTGACGCGATCGTAACTGGCGCGACTGATCATGGAACTTTCGTCCGTATCTCGCAGCCGCGCGTTGAAGGGCTCCTTGCTCAAGGCGGGAAAGGACTCGATGTCGGGGATAGAGTGCGCGTGAAGCTTATCCGCGCCGACGCGCAAAAAGGGTACATTGACTTCGCACGCGCGTGACTGCGATCCTGTTCGCGCTATTCCGTGACCACTGCCTTGACCAGATTCCGCGGGTGGTCTACGTCGTACCCCTTGTTTACCGCGACGTGATAGGCGAACAGCTGTAGGGGAATTACTTCGACGATCGGCAGCAGCAACTCGGGAGCCGCGGGCACATAGAACACATGGTCGGCAATCGACGCGACCTCGTTGTCGCCCTCGGTTGCGACCGTGACCAATGGCCCGCGCCGCGATCTCACTTCCTTCATTACTTCAAGCGTTCGGCGGTAGCGCAACAGCGAATCTGGATCGCGATGGTCGCACGTGGCGAGCACGACGACGGGCAGTTTTTCATCTACCAGAGCGTTAGGCCCGTGCTTGAGTTCGCCAGCGGGATAGCCCTCGGCGTGAGCATAGGAGATTTCCTTGAGCTTCAGAGCGCCCTCGCGGGCAATTGCATAATGAACGCCGCGACCCAGATACAAAAACTTTTCTGCCTTGAAATGTACGGCGCCGAATTTCTCGGCGAGATCGTCCCAGGTTTTGAGCTGTTGTTCGATGGCGTCTGGAAGGCGCATCAGCCGCTGCAGATAGGTCCGCGTCACTTCCGAAGTCATTCGTCCCCGTTTGCGGGCGAAAAACAAAGCCATCAGGTAGAGAATCGTAAGTTGCGTGGTGAAACTCTTGGTTGCTGGAATCGACAGCTCCGGCCCCGCGCCCGAGATTAGCGCCGCGCTGGCTTCGCGCACAATGGTTGTGTCGGGAACGTTTGAGATCGCAATCGTTTTCACCCCGCGGGTGAGCGCCTCGCGTTGCGCCGCAATCGTGTCGGCGGTTTCTCCCGATTGGGTAATCACCATCACGATCGGATCTACCGCAGCGTGCGTGGAGCGGTAGCTGTATTCGCTCGCGTATTCGACGTCGACGGCCACTCCCGAAAGATCTTCGATCATGATTTCGCCTGCCAGGCCCGCATGCCGGCTCGATCCGCTGGCGGCAATGATGAGCTTCTCGAAAGTCAGGAGCGGGCTCTCAATGGCCTGCAGTTCACCGGGAAAGATGATGTCGTCTTGCAGATGCTTTTCGATCGTCTTTGCGATAGCCGCTGGCTGCTCGTAAATCTCCCGGCGCATGGCGTGGGAATGCACTGGCTTCGCGCTGTTCTTACCCTGTTTTTGTTTGGCAGGAGTCATGGGGAATGCTGAGAGTAAATCATTGTCCCCGCAAGGGGCAAACGGCCTAGGCTTTCACCGAAGCGCCTTCAAACAGCACTTCAATTTCTTCCAGCGTTTTGCCTTTGGTCTCAGGCAAGAACCAAGTTGCCGTAATGAAATAGATGACCGTGCAGCCTGCGAACCCAAAAAACATCGTCGAGTAGCCATACTTGCCGACTGTGGGGAGGAAGATTGCTGCAATCGCTGTGGACACGGCCTGGTTGAGCAGCAATGCGATACTCATGCCGTTCGAGCGGATACGAGTGGGCATCAATTCCGACAGCGCCAGCCAGACGCACACTCCAGGCCCGACAGCGTAGAACGCCATGAACACAAACAGCGTGATGGCTACCATCCAGCCATTTCGCGGCGGCGGCACCGGCGTTATAAGAGCGTTCTCGATAGTCAACGGCGCGCGCCGGGCCGCATCGAGATTTCCAAACGGATTCGAGAAAAATGCCACCACCTTGTTCGGCGGCACGCAGTTCTGGCGGGAGAGTTCGATTGGCTTCGCCGCTGGATCATCAGAGCGCACCACCTGGCTTGCCGCGCGGAAATCGCCGTACGCATAAATCACGACCAGCGATGTCGGACGGCTGTTGCCGGCATTGCTGTACGGTGCGGTTGCATTCCACAACTTCGCAGCCAGATCCTGGTGGTAGAGCAATGTAAGCTTCTGCTCGGGGCCGACCATCGACTGGACCCAACGCTTGGCATCCACGTGCTGCCGTTCGGTGGCAAGAAAGAGTATCCCAGTGCAGACCAGCGACACGATAATACCGGCGGTCCCCAATCCTAAAAGAAACTTGCGTCCCTTGCGATCGACAAGCACGACTCCAGCGAAGGTCACTGAGAAATTGATGATAGTGAATACAACGTAGCCCCAATGAGCGGCGACATCCGACAGCCCGCTCTGCAGAAGGATATTCGTGTTGTAGGCGATGATCGAGTTAATGCCGGTAGCCTGATTGAACGCCAGGATGATGCAGGCCAGCACGAAAGGAATTACGTACTTGCGCCGCAGCAGTGACTCTTTGGCCTTCGCCGCGCCAGAGCTCGTTCCTCGTTCGGCAGCGTCAACGTCCTGCATTTCCCGAAGTTCAAGATCGGCTTGCGCCGTCGTTCGCGATCGGAGCAGCGCAGCATACGATGCGTCTTTCTTGCCGCGACGCAGAAGCCACCGCGGTGACTCCGCCACCATGAAACTGCCAATGACAAATAAGATTCCAGGCGGCAACGAGACCCAGAAAATGCCTCGCCATGCCGTGTCTTTAAACGCAAGCAACTTGTCCGCGTCGCCGAGTTTGGCTACCTGGTCTACGCGAAAACTGAAGTAGACTCCGACCAGCGCCGCGGTCACAATACCGAGCGTCAGCAGCCATTGAAAGATGCCGGTGCCTTTGCCGCGATTCGATGCGGTCAAACACTCCGCCAGGTAAAGCGGAACCACAACGCCGATCAGGCCGGCGCTGACGCCCTGCAACAGACGTCCGAATACCAGCGGCCCATAACCGTGCGACAACGCGATCACGGGAATGCTGATGACGAACAGGATTCCGCTCACAGCCATGAGCGATTTGCGGCCCATCCAGTCCGCCAGCAGCCCCGCGAATAGTGTGGAGATCACGCTACCCAGCAGAACCGCGGCGACCACGATGGAAAGCTGCCCGGCGTTCAGGCCTGAGGTCGCCTCCAGGTAGGGTAGAGCGCCGGCGATGATGCCGACGTCAACGCCATAAAGCAATCCGCCCAGGCCCGCGACCACGAGCAGAAAGCGGTTGTAGAAAAGCTTCTTGTCGTCGAGCAGGGAAGACCCGCCTGTTGCCATCTCAGCCATCATAAGGTTGTTAGAACGCAAACTGTCTGGGAAGCGCACCTGAATTGTAGCGCGTGGCCCGCCGTAGAGATCTTGCTGGCAACGCTTTGCTCGCAATCTGCTGGCCGACGAAACTCCGAAGGGCCGCTCCAGGATCGTGCTCGCTTAAAATACCGCCTGCGCGGCCGAGACTTCGCCGCTCACGAGGCGGAGTTCATCGGTTTCACGCATGAGCGCTCTACGTAAGGACCAGATTCCCCGGTTCTTGTCCAGTGAGATCCTTTACGGATTCAGACTTACCACCGAGACCTTATTCACCCCGCTGCAAGCCAGGTAAAGCCGATGATCGGGAGTCGCCACCATGTTACGAACCACTCCGCCGCCAGACGGAATCGGTGTTGTGCTGAATCTCTCCGACTTTGGATCGAAGTGAACCAAGGTATTGGGACTCACGCCCGACTCGCTATACCAGACCTGGCCATCGCTGGTGACTGCGATGCCATATGGTTTCGACTGGGCTCCCCCTGGCGACGCCCATTCGTTCAGGAGTTTTCCGGTTGCTGGGTCGAAATGCCCCAGATATCCGCGCGCGTAATCCGTGTAATAAACGGTGCCGTCGGACGCGAGCGCAATCCGCCTCGGGCGGGCGCCCTCTGACGGCAATGTGTACTCGCGAACTTTCATCGTGTGCGGATCGATGCTGCCCAGCTTGTTGGCGCCGAATTCGCAAAACAGAGGCGTATTATTCGGCAAGGTCACAATTCCGTAGGGCACCGCGTGCTGCGTGGGCACGCTGGCCAGCGTCATCTTGCCGGTTTTCGGATCGAGTCGGCCGATGTAGTTGGTTTGTTCGTTGGTAAACCACAAAATACCGTCGTGGTCGAACACAGGAGTGTGCGGATCGATCTCCGCGCCATTGTGCGGGCGATACTCGGCAATGTCGCCCGTCTTTGGATTCAGCTTGCCCACATAGCCGCCGGAAATCGCGGTAAACCAAATGTTGCCATCCTTGTCGGCCGTCAGCCCGTGCGGGCCGGAGTTCGGCGTCTTCAGCGCGAACTCCTTGAACTCGCCCGTCTTCGGATCGAGGCGGCCGATTTTGTTGGCGCCCTGCCCGGTGTACCACAGTGAACCATCAGGAGCCACCGCCGGATCGTGCGGCCGCGACTTCGGGGTTGGCACTTCGTATTCCTGAATTTTGACGTTGAGGGTTCCTACCGCCGAGAAGCCCAGAAGTGTGGCGGCAAGCAACAACAGGAACAATCGGTTGAGAACCATGAGCGCTCTCCTTACAGCCGATTTTAAGCGGGCTTGGCCAAGTCTCCAAGGCCGCTCTTGGCGCGCCACTCGGGCTTGCGTTCTCTGCTCGCCTCTGCCAGCGCGCGTCGCACACCGTCGGCGTTGAAATCCTGCGCATAGACCGGAGTGCCAGGCTGTTGCCGCCAGGAATCATCGAGTCCGCCGGCATCGATGCCGTCGAAACCCAACTCATCCACCAGTCGCAACGCCACTGCCTTGGCGGTCTGGTCATCGCCTGAGACCGGCAACGCGATGCGCCGCGGCGATCCGGATGGCTGGCCGAGATCCATCAGATGCTGCGCGTAGATGTTGTTGAATACCTTGATTACCGGATACCCAATCTGTTGCTCAACGTAGCGGCTTTCGGGCATTCCGTTTTCAATCGCATCGATGCGCCCGTCGCGTTGCTGCGGATAGTAGTTACACGTGTCCACGACGGCGACACGGTTGCTTACGCTCTTGAATAAGTCGCGAGGCAGATTCGGTACGTTCTTCATGGGAATTGTTACGACCACTACGTCTGCACTGCCAGCCGCTTCTTTTGCGAATACCGGTTGTGCTCCACTCTCGGCGGCCAATGCACGAAGGGTTTCCGGCCCGCGAGAGTTTGCCACAAATACTTTGTGGCCGAGGGCGCTGAAACGCCGCGTCAAGGTTCCACCGATATGTCCTGCTCCAATGATTCCAATATTCATGTCTGCTCCTTTTCTCGTTGCAGCAATCAAGATCTTCAACAGTAGATTCCAGAAATGGTTGGTGGGCGCTGCTTTTTATTCAGTGAACCGGCAATAAATTCGAGGTTGCTGTCGAAAAGTGAGTGTCGCCGATTTTCACAATGCCGTAAGTCTCTGGCAGTACGGCAGTAGAGGATTGGTAACCGAATTGCAGCTATGTGGTTCGTATGGTATTTGCGCCTGTTGATTCTGTAGTCCGGAAGGAGAACCGTGCTATGACAGGCAACATCCAACACCCGCGGCGGCACAGCATTGTTTGCTCCATCTGCAGCGTCCCTCTTCCACTTGAAACCAGCAAGACAGACGAAGATGGAAATGGAGTGCATGAGGAGTGTTACGTCCGTAGAACGATTTCCAAATCAAAGGCAGCCAACACAATTCAATTTCCGGCGAATTGGTTTAACTCAATCCGGGTGCGTCTGTTTCCGCGTAAGCGCGTGAAAGTAGCAGGAGCAATCATGGGAGCGCGCATTGGAGAGGATGGCGAGACCTTGCGTTGGGAGCTAGATTAGACAAATGTGGATCGACACCTCGATGCGGTGATCCTTCGAGTTGGAATGAACTGAGCGCCTTTCCGGCCTTCATGCTCGGCTTGGAAATAACTAAGTGACACTAGAAGCGCCAAGTAACGCCGCCGCCTACGAAAATATTGTGTTGCCAGTTTTTATTCGTAATTACGTTGAGCTGCGGCACACCTGAAAGGAAGTCTCTTGCCTCGCCGCGTAGTTTCAGGTTCCCGATGATTTTCACGTCAAGGCCGACGCCCGCCTGAATCACTCCGACCGTCGTTCCGGTTTTGCCGGTGTAAGCGCCGCCGAATTCCAGGCTAGAGCTGTCGCCGAAATGGCCGAACCCTCCCCCAAAACTGATCCAGGGAGAAAGCCCCTGCTCCGGGAAGGCGTTCAATCGCGCGGATGGAGTTATGAAGATGGAGGAAAACTGTTTGGGGGTGGTGTCCAGCGCCGAGTGGACGTCCACGTCGACATTGGCCACGAATGGAACTTCTAAAGCCAAGGACCAGAAGTTGGCGTCAAGGATCCTCCGGGCATAATTGAGTTCGAAGGTGACTCCCTTCCCAAAGTGCAGGTTTGGGTCAAATGCGGGGGCGCCCTGAATCCCCTGATTGCTGATGAAGGTACGGCCAAGGATTCCGGATACTTCGTTTTTTTGCGCCGCGGCCGGTGCCACAAGGGCGGAAATCGCCACCAACATCCCGATGGTGATGTGTTTCAGCAACATTTCTCCTCCCGGAGTCGACTTCGATTAAGGCAACTTTCCGCTAGACTAGCACGGTCCCGTCTGGTTCGTCGCGCACTTTCAAGCAAAGATGAATGGTTGAAACGTTCGAAGCGGCGCGAGCGAACGCATTTTCGATTCTCGATTCAAGGGTTACCTCGACCACTCCAGCGACTCGTCGTCAGAAGAACGTCGCCGGACTCCGCTCTCTTCATCCTGGATTGAGCGGGAGCGCTTCCGTCGCGATACCGTCTCCAGAGGCTTGGAAGCAGCCAAGCCGCAGAGCGCATAAAAAAAAGCGGCGTTCGCCGGAATCTGCAAATTGAAATCCACGAAACTGTGAACCAGAATGCCGGTACAGCCCAGCAAAGCGGCGAGTGAGAGACCCCAATCCCAGCGAAACTCCCAGCTTCGCGAAGTGGGCAACCCGCGTCGATATAAGCCGACGAGAAACCAGAGCATGAGCGCGAAACCGAGCAACCCTGTCTCCACTAACAGTTGCGCATAATCATTGTGGGCTTCGTTGATAAAAAGGTTGGTGTAAAAACCGCGATAGCGCGGATAAATCGTCGGGAACGTTCCCAATCCCCAGCCCATGACTGGGCGATGGGAAAACAGTTTCAAACTGTCTTTGGTGATGTTGAGGCGAATGTCGGGACTCAAGTCTCCGAGGTGGACCAAGGCCTGTCCCCGGTCCAAGAAAAATAGCAATGCCAGGATGAAGAGGCACACGGCCATCGAACCCATCGCCAGGCGCGGACTTCGTCTCTTTCCGAAAGCGAGAGCGGCAAACACTATGGATTGACAAATAAAAGCAATCATTCCGCCTCGCGAACCGGAGAGGAAGATGGTGGTAGCCATCAAGGCGGCACAAAATCCGACCAACGCCCGCTTCCCGCCCTGGAGAATGTGTCCCATGCTGACGACAAAGGGAATCGGAGTCAGCATTTCCATGAGACCGGCAAAATGATTGTGGTTCACATAGCTTCCGAAGACAGTGGCGCTGGGAAAGTGGGAAGTGTGAAACCAAAAAATTTTGCCGTTCGGGGTCAGCGCCTGTACTATCGCAAACAAGGCGTAGACAAAGCCGAAAATGCTCATTACGAGAACGAAGAGTTTGCGAGTACTTTCGGTTGTGAGGCACTCTGCCGCGATGAAAAGCAGGATGCCGTAGGAAACGTATTGCAAGGCCTCGTACCTGGTGACGTAAGCGTAGGCCGACCGATGCAGCAGAATCTGGGCGAGAATCAGTCCGAAGAACAAAATTGCCGGCAGGTACAACGGATTGTTCGAAACCTTGATCTGCTGCGATCGAACTTGATCTGCCGTCCAGAGAAGAAACAGGATTGCCGCGCCAGCCTCAAGAGTGAAAGTGGACCACTCGTCGACCGCCCCGAAGGCCAAGACTCCGAAAATCAGAAGTCCACAAAAGCCGATGACAATGGACCAGCCCAAAATTCCTGGATCGCGGCTCTGCCGACTTTGGAATTTCACAGGAGTCGTTGAGTCAACGACTGTGTGCGGTGACATTTTCAAAAGGCTGGTCCTCGATCTATTTTTCTACTAACTTGAGGTTGTCGATCCAAAGCTTGCCGCGGATCAGAGGATCCGCAGGCTGGCGAACGATTTTCAACAATACCAGCTTGGCATTGGGCCCAGTACGGAATTGTGCCTGTGCCTGACGCCAGGGATTGGTGCCAAGGATATCGTCGGTGAGTACGTAAGAAGTTTCGCTATACGGATCGGTGATCGAAAAGCGCGGACCGCTGGCGGTGTCCAATTCTTCCGCCCGGTAGTCTGCGCTGAATTCGTATTCGGTGTTGGGTTTTACCGGGATGAACTGAAAAATGCCGGCATCCGGCGCATTCATCCCATCGAAGCTGATGGAGAGAGACCGGGTTCCGGCTGAAAAATCACTGGTGTCGATAGAAAGGGCCGCGTGCGAAGTCGGCTGATACCACCAGTCAAAGCCCCCGTTCAGGATGTTTTCTTCAAATCCGCCATTCACGACCAGGTTTTGGTGCGAGGAAAGGTAGGGCTGAAGGGAGCGATTGACGCGGGCTGCCTGCTGCCAAGCCGTTTCTGCCGCGGTCACTTCCTGTTTCGCGATGAGCAGGCGGAAATAGGGGAACATCGCGCTGGGCGAGAACTCGCGGTTTAATGCGATCAGGTGATTCCAGACGATTTCCGCATTTGCTACGTCTTGTTTAGCAACGAGCAAATGCAGAAACGCGAGGTAAACATCAGGCCGGGGCGGCAGCACCTGGGTGAGAATCTGATCGGCGTCGCCGGTAACGCGCCAGCAAAGTTGGAGGGCAGCGTCGAGCAACTCAGGGTCGTTCGCCATCACTACGCCGAAGTAGCGGAGCGCTTTGGCTTGATCGCCTTGAAGCAGAAAGAAGTTGGCAGCTTCCCAGGCGACATGCGGCGTATTGGGGTCCGCTTCCACGGCGTGCTCCACGCTATCTGCCTGTTCGCTGACGCGACCCGCAAACTGATATGCCCCCGCCAAATCCAGCCAGGTTCGCGCGTCGTAAGGATTCAGCTGCACGGCCGCGCGGTAGGCTGCAATAGCGTCGTCTAAATTCACGCCCGACAGAGCCAGATTCCGTCCGAGCAATTCGCGATATTCCGCATCCGCGGGCTCCAGGCGGATCGCCTTTTGAAGATGGGGAACGTCGGGAACAGAGGCCACGCGGCTGGCGAAGTAGGCTCGGAAGGACAATCCGACGTACAGCGCGATCAGGATGACGCAGGCCGCCGCGAAAACAATTTTCCGAAGCACGGAACGCAGTTCCATTTGTATTGGTCCCAGCGATGCCCACGGCCCCACGCGGGCGTCTAGTTCATGCAATCATCGCGGAGGGGTGTTCCACGCGGAAATCGATGGGCATGTCGCGCAGCATCTGCAGCACGGAATCGTCCTGCCGGGCGAATGCCACTTGCTCCAGTTCTCTGAGCTCCTGCTCAATGCTTGGCGCCTCCTGGCCCTCCAGAGCCAACACGCGCGCGAAGGCAGTCGGCGTCACGTGACAGTCTTCGTACCAGAGTTGTTCGTGTAACTTTTCGCCCGGCCGCACCCCGACATACTGGATTTTTATATCTTTCTCAGGGCGCAGGCCCGACATTTCGATCAACTTGTGTGCCAGGTGCGTGATGCGCAGTGGATCGCCGAGGTCGAGGGTATAAACGGTTCCGTTGGATGGAAGAGTGGAAGCCTGCATCACCAATTGCACGGCTTCAGGGATGGTCATAAAATAGCGCGTCATCTCCTCGTGCGTGATGGTTACGGGGCCTCCGGCAGCGATCTGGCGCAGAAATATCGGCACTACACTTCCGCGGCTTCCGACGACATTCCCGAAACGCACGCAAGCGATGTGGGTGGTATGCCCGTTGGACATAGCCATGCCGCGCACCAGCAGTTCGGCCACGCGTTTAGTCGCGCCCATCACACTGGTTGGCCGGACAGCCTTATCGGTGGAGATCATCAGAAAACGTTTGGCCTCGAATTCGATGGCCAGTTCGGCAAGGTAGCGCGTCCCCATCACGTTGTTGAGCACCGCTTCGCACGGGTTCTGCTCCATGATGCCGACGTGCTTGAAGGCGGCGGCGTGAAGAACGACCTCAGGACGGTGGAGTTCAAAAATGTGCTGCAGTTGTTGGCGGTCGCGGATATCTCCGACCAAGGGCACAATCTGGGAGGCGGAGCCAAGTTCGGTCAGCTGGTTCTGCAGTTCGAAAATCGAATTCTCGTCGCGATCGAGTAGGATGGCCTTGTTGACGCTGAGTCTGGATACCTGGCGGCTGATTTCAGAACCGATGGAACCTCCGGCCCCGGTAATCAGAACGTCTTTGCCTTCGAATCCCTTAATGACCTCAGTATGCGGCGCATCCAGCGAGCCATTGCGGCCATCGAGAACGTGTTCAGGGTTCAGCTTGGCGGAAATGCGGACGTCGCCCCTCAGGATGTTCGCCGCCGAAGGCAGAAGGCGTACTTCGGCACCGAACTGAGTTGTGTCTTGCACGATCTCATCAATGCAATCCAGTTTCGCTTCGGCGATGAAGACGATGTCGACGCCATAATTCACCAAGACGTCGGGAAGGGCATCATCGCGGAGTTCGACCACGGGAAAGCCTGCGATCCGGCGGCCGTGCAGGTGTCTATCGGGCGAGAGCAGGCCGACCAGTTCGATATCGCTCTGTAAACTGACCTGGCGCACCCCCGAAGCCAGGGTGTCGCCTGTACCTAGCAGCACAGCGCGATGGCGAGGCGCGGCAGTGACCCTCCAATATTCGAAGCCAGCTCGACGCAAGGCGCGCAGAGTGCCCACCAGCAGCAGGAAAAGCCCCAGATCGATCAGCACAATGCTGATCGGGATGGCCATGAACCAGAATGTTCTCGCCATCACGATGCGGGCAAAAAGCAGCAGCGTGCTGGGCAGTGCGGCAGCCACGGAGAGCGAAAACATGTCGCGCAGATTGAAGTAGCGCCAAATGCTGGCATATGCGCCCAAAATCCAAATGCAGAACGGACGCAGCACAATGACTGCAGCTAGCCACAGCAACATAATGGAGCGATATTTGGCGGGTACGGCGCCGTCGAAGCGCAATTGGAAGGCCAGATAAAACGCCAATCCGGCGCAAGCACCATCCAGTAGCAACTGAGTGATGCGGTTGAACAGCAATCCGGGAACACGACTGTTCAGCGTCGCGCAGCCGCGCATGAATCGCTCGCCTTGTCGGGCAATGAAATCGTGTCTGGCGGATCGAACGACTTTGGGAATGAACGATGAGCTCATCTTTGTCTGTCCCGTGGGATCATTAAATTCGAACATGCGCTCAAAATATGGCGATGCGAACGTTGATGAAGAAACCACGCGGAGAATGTTGTTGCTTGCAGCATGTCTCTCAAACCCATTTTAGGCATCGATTTTTTCGGCGGTGGTTTCGGTGTTGTAGTATTCACCGCCGGCTTTGGCTCCGTAGTAGTAGTAATAGTGGTCGGGCGATCCCAAGTCGATGCCGTTGACCACGATGCCCATGACTTTCGCATTCACCTGCCAGAGCAACTCGCCGGCTCTGCGGAGTGCATCCTTGGTCGTCTTGCCGGAACGAATCACCAGAATAATGGAATCGGCTTCCACGGAAAGAAGAACAGGATCGGTAACTGAGAGTGCGGGCGGTGTGTCGATGATGACGTGGTCGTACTCTTTGCGCCACTGGGCGATCAGAGACCTCATCTTGCTCGCATCCAGCAGTTCGGCCGGATGCGGCGGCGGGGGGCCGGCGGGCATGATGGATAGATTCGGCACTTCGGGATAAGTTCTCAATACGGATTCGATCGGGGTTGAGCCTGTCAGCACAGTACTGAGTCCGCCCTTGCGATCAAAACCGAAGGCGCGATGTACGCCGGGTCTACGCAGATCGGCGTCCACCAACAATACCCGTGAGCCGCGCTGAGCGAGAACAATTGCGCAGTTCACGCTGGTCGTGGTCTTGCCTTCTTGCGGCAGAGGGCTGGTTACCAACAAAACTTTTGGCGGACTGTCGAGTGCGGAGAGCAGTATTGACGTTCGCAGGGAGCGATAGCACTCGGCCGCTTCAGAGTTTGGGCGAAGCTGCGCAATCAGTTCGGCACGCCGCGTGGTGTTATCGCCATTGGCCAAGCTCAGTTTGGCAGGTTGCAAACGCGGCGTGTCCGCACGCAGGAATTGAGGCACGACACCGAGAGCGGGCAATCCCGAAGCTAACTCTGCCTGTTCGGGAGTGCGCACGGTGTTGTCGAGTGCCTCAAGCAAGAAGGCCAATCCGACGCCGCCGCATAATCCTAAAATAAAGCCGATCCCCAAGTTGCGTGGAATGTCCGGGGATGTGGGAGAGAGCGGTACTCGCGCTGAATCGACGACGCGGATGTTGTTGGAGTGCAGGCCCGCCTCAAGGCTTGCCTCTTTCAGTCTCTGCAACAAGCCTTCGTAGAGCTGACGATTCGCGTCAACATCTCGCTTCAAAATATTGAACTCGATGGCGTTCTGGTTGAGCTCATTCGCCTCGCGTTTCTGCTCTTCCATGCGGGCGAGGACCATATTTTCGCGCTGCTGCGCCGCCAGATACTCGTTCTTGATCTGGGTCGCCATGCGCTTCACTTCCGCATTGATGTCGCCCTCCAGTTGATCCAGTTGGTTTTTAATTTCAACCACCTTGGGATAGTTGGGGCCAAACTGAGTCTTCAGCAGGGCATAATCCTGCTTTAACGTGCTCTCTCGTTCCCGGAGGTGCCCTAACATTTCGCTGGGGGACCGGGCCATTAATTCTGGATTTCCGGTGGCGGCGAGTTCGTAGTTCGCCTCCTTCTGAATGCGGTCGGCCTCGCTCGCAGTGAGCTCCCGGCTCAACTCGTCCAGCTTGGAGGTGGTTAGGTTCTGCTTCTCATCAATGCCGACGATGCCTTTTTCACGCTGAAAGCGGATCAGCTTTTCCTGGGAGGTTTCCACTTTCAGCTTTAGATCGGCTAACTGGCGCGAGAGCCAATCTGAGGTCTGCATGGCCGATTCGAACTTAGTCTGGTAGTTCTGCTCGATGAAAGAGCTGACAATGCCGTTCACAATGTCAGCGGCCAGGCGCGGATTCGAGTTCAAGTAGTGGATCTCGATCAGCCTGGTGTTGTTTACAGTCGCGACTTTCAAGCCGCTGCGAAAGGTATCGATGAGCTTGGTTTCCTCGCGCGTGTCGATCGAGGGCGAGGTTGTGGGTAGTTCTCCAGCAGGAGTCTGGGGCTTCGCAACACCCGTGAAACTCGGATTGGTGTCGAGACCGAGTTTGCGAATCACCCGCATAGCCAGGTTATCGCTATGCAGAATCCGGACCTGGGTCTCCATCGCAATCGTGTAATCCTCGTCGGTAGGGTTGGAAGTGTTGTCTTTGAAAGGCAACGCGTCGGCACTCTCGCGGTTAATTGCGATCCGTCCCACCGCGTCATAGATTGGAGTGGTCTTGAAGGTGGCGATGGTGGTCAGAATTAAAACCACGGCGGCAAACGCGATGATCGTCCAGCGCTGCTTGGTGAGGATGAGCCAGTAATCGCGAATCGTGGTTTCGCGCTGCGGCATTGAGACATACGTCTCAGGATGGGTCGGAATCTGTATCGAATGATCGGCCGAATTACTCCCAAGGCCGGATTGCCGAAGCTGCAAGGGGGAAGATTTCATTAGGGTCGGGAGACAAGGCACCCAAAACATTTAACGCGTTTGAGGGATTCTACCACGCAAAAGTTTTTTTTCGAGAGAGGATTTGAAATCGAAGCAGAGTGTACAACATAGTAAGTCTTCGGAAATCCGTACGGTGCCGGACTTTTGAAAGGGACGGCACGAAGAAAGGGATCGGGGTCCTCGGAGTGGTGACTCGTTAAGGCGTGGAGGAAAAATATTGGCGCTCTGCGCATTAATTGATCTATGTTCACGTTTCTCTTGAACTCTTGATCGGCAAAGCTGGAGCAACTCGAAGAACGACGAGCGTGGCGGGTACGGCGTCACTGGGCTCGGCGGCCGGTGAAAAGCGCCGCTGGCGCGTTTCGCAACAAGGCGGCGATTCGGAGCAAGCGGTAGAAACCAAACAAAGAATCAGGAAGCCGAACGGTTTGCCACTCGCGCGGTCCGGAACTAAAGGCGAAGCGGGCAGCGCTACGCATTCCGTCCCATCGGCTGTCGGCTAGTTGAAACAAAG
Source organism: uncultured Acidobacteriaceae bacterium (assembly GCA_963708335.1). Classification (GTDB taxonomy): domain Bacteria; phylum Acidobacteriota; class Terriglobia; order Terriglobales; family Acidobacteriaceae; genus Sulfotelmatobacter. Next base: position 4,058,341 of record OY970205.1, read on the forward strand.
TCGCCCAGCGGACCGAGCTTTGGTCCGCTGGAGATGGGTCGCTATCTGCGAAGAATTTTTTCGCAATGTCGTCGGCGATGCTCTGAACGACATCGTCATGCTCGATGGCTGTGGAAAACTCGGGCGGAATGTGAACTCGAAGGATGTCGTGCGCTAATGCCAGAGCCAGCAGTAACATTCGTCCGGCGTGCGCTTCCTTGGCCCTTGCCCTCATCAACTGCCAATCGAGGTTCGAACGTAGGCTCCCGGCAAAGTCGGCTAACCAACTAAGTCGCGGCCACAGATGCTTGCCGCCATGCACGGCGAGCGCAAGGACGGTGTCCTCGGCAGAAAAAGTTGGAACCGCTTTCTGTCCAATGGTGACATCGCGACGGCGTTGCCAAAGTGCGTCGAAGTCGAAGCGCGGCGCAAGGTGAGGCGGCGTGAACTGCCAATGCAAGTCCACGACGACTCTGCCGTCGGAGAACTCCGATTCGCAGTCGGAGCCCAGGCGGGCCTCATCCTGCTTACGAGTGAGCGTGAAAAAGGGTTGATATCCCAGTTCGATGAGGACTTTGCGTGCGGCAGAGATGCTGGCGGGCTCGACCAGGATGTCCAAGTCAGACATTTCGCGCAGCGTGATATCGCCATAGAGCGAGGCGGCCAAGGCTGGGCCTTTGTAGGCCAAGGCGCGGATTCCTGCGGCGCGCATGGCATTCAGGATATTCAGCAGAGCGCCTGCCAAAAACAGGTTGCCGACATTGTGCTGGAAAGATTTCTGTCGCTGTGGTTGAGGAGTGGGGACTTCCAGTGGAAAGTGAAGTTGTAAATTCCGCGAGAGCAGAGGCGAAAGCCCGTGACGATCTGCGTGGCGGCCGAGAAGGTCCCAATCGAGTCCGCCCAAAATTGCGGAGCGAGCCTGCTCGATGTGTTGTGCCTTCAGGTCCGGATGTGCGCAGGCTAATAAGAGCCGGTACTCGTTGGTCAAATCTTCGAGGATGGATATAGATTTCGGCAAGCGAACCTGAGAAACTATATTAGCGGGAGTGCGGCAAGATCGGGAGCAATTTCTCAGCTACATTTCGCAAATATTAGATTCTTAGAAACCGTGCCGCGAAGAGCCGACGTGGAATGGAATGAGAGGTTTTGTCCCTTCAAGGGTATGCCAAGCGCTAGGCGATGATCCTCGGGCGCTTCGCACGGAAAATCGGGGTCCGTGACCGTCCTTACACCCGCTATCCCCCTGGCTTACAGACAATACCGGATGGACTTCGCAAGTCAACGACAAGTAGCGTCTTTCTTGTGCGTGATCAGGTGCTGGTGTGAGTAAAGAGGCCTGTGAAGTACAGAACGGAGCGAAGCAATGACGGCTGCTGATGTGTTGATCGAAACTCTGATGGATTGGGGAGTGGACGTGATTTTCGGATTCCCGGGCGACGGCATTAACGGCCTGATGGAGTCTTTGCGCACTCATGCAAAGCAAATTCGGTTCGTGCAAGTGAGGCATGAAGAAGCCGCGGCTTTCATGGCGTGCGGATACGCGAAGTTCACCGGAAAGCTCGGTGTGTGCCTGGCAACGTCAGGTCCCGGTGGAATTCATTTGCTGAACGGGTTGTACGACGCCAAGATGGATGGGCAACCCGTGTTGGCACTCACCGGCCTGCAGTTTCACGATCTGATTGGAACCTACACTCAACAAGATGTCGCGCTCGATCGTTTGTACATGGACGTCGCTGTCTACAATGAGCGCATCATGGGACCGAATCATGTCGAAAATGTGGTCGATCTCGCGAATTGCTCTTTCTTATCGCACCGTAAGCCACATCACGTTTCCAGTCGACTTTCAGGAAATGGAAGTGAAGAAGCGCGAACGGTCGAAGCGCAACATCCCCCACCATACCTCGCGGGCAGAAGCCGAAGGCGCCATGCTGGCCGATTCGGTGGACCTCGACCGTGCCGCGGAAATTCTTAACGGTGGAAAGAAGGTCGCAATTCTGGCAGGACGCGGCGCGCTGCACGCCACCGCAGAACTGGAACAGGCTGCGGAGATGCTGGGCGCGCCGATCGTCAAGGCATTGCTAGGCTGGGACGCTGTGCCCGACGACAGCATGTACACGACAGGAACTATCGGTCTGCTAGGTACGCGGCCTTCGCAGGAGGCGATGGAAAGTTGCGACGTGCTGCTGATGGTCGGAACGTCTTTTCCCTATCTCGAATACTTGCCGAAGCCCGGGGATGCGCAGGGCGTGCAAATCGAGCTTGATCCGAAACGAATCGGGCTGCGATTTCCGGTCGACGTCGGATTGGTCGGCGATAGCCGCCGCGTGTTGCGCGAATTGCTTCCTCGCCTGAAGCGGAAAGGAAACCGAAGTTTTTTGGAGAAGGCGCAAAAGGGAATGGAGGACTGGCGCAAGGTGATGCTAGAGCGTGCCAGCCGGCGCGATGTGCCGATGAAGCCGCAGGTGATCGCTCACGAACTCGGGAAAAGATTAGGCAACAACGCGATTGTCAGCTCCGACAGCGGGACTATCACGACCTGGTGGGCTCGCCATATGCCTGTGAAGACGGGCCAGATGCACAGCGTTTCCGGCAATCTCGCGACCATGGCGTGCGGGCTGCCATACACCATCGCCGCGCAAATCGCTTACCCGAACCGGCAGTGTGTTGCTTTCGTCGGAGATGGCGGGTTCTCAATGCTCATGGCTGAATTTGTCACGGCGGTGAAATATAAACTGCCGATCAAAGTGGTTATCGTTAAAAACGGCACCCTGGGCCAAATCAAGTGGGAGCAGATGGTGTTTCTCGGCAATCCCGAGTTCGGCGTCGATTTACAACCTATCGATTTCGCAGGTTTTGCACGGGCGTGCGGCGGCCAGGGTTTTACTGCAGAAGACCCATCCCAGTGTGGGCAGACCGTCGAAGAGTTTTTGAGCGTGCCCGGTCCTGCGATTTTACAGGCGGTCGTCGATCCACTGGAGCCGCCTCTGCCCGCGAAAGTGACTACGGATCAAGCTCTGAAATTTGCCGAGTCGCTGGTGCGCGGGGAACCGAATCGCAGCAAGATCGCCTTGACCGCGCTTTCCGACAAAGTTCGGGAACTGGTTTAGCGAAATTGTTAAGGGTTTTGCGAGCGCTTCCCCTGGCTTTCGGCTCTGGAAGCGACAACCGCCGATACTGGTTTCACATCCAAGGTCCCATGCATGGACCGCTGCAGGAGCAGCCTGCCCCAGAAACGTCGTCGGGACCAATCGCGATTCCCGAAGAGCAGGAGTCGCTGTTCCGGGAAATTCTTGAACTCCTGGAGAAGAAGGGCACCCGCTTTGCCGTGGCTGGAGCATTTGCCCTTCGCGAGCATACCGGCATTTGCCGCGACACCAAAGATCTCGATCTGTTTCTGACACCCGAAAATGCCGCGACTGCCCTGAAACATCTGCAGGAAAAAGGATTCGAGTGTGAGGTGTGCGATCCGGTTTGGCTATTCAAGGCGCATCGTGACGGTTTTTTTGTCGACATGATCACTGGCATGAGCAATGCCGCGATCGTGGTCGACGACTCGTGGATCGAGCGTGCGAGCTCCGCCGTGATACAGGGCGTTACCACCAGAGTGCTGGCTGCGGAAGAACTGGTTGCGTCGAAACTATTCATCGCGCGCCGAGAACGGTTCGACGGAGCCGACATTGCCCACGTTATCTACGGAACTTGCGGAAAGCTTGACTGGCAACGCATTTTCAAGCTGATCGGAGAGCATTGGGAAGTGCTGCTGTGGGCGCTCGTCTTGTTTCGCTACGCGTATCCGGCGCAGACGCAGTACGTCCCTCAGGCGGTCTGGACCGCATTAGTCTCGCGCTTTCACGATGTCGTTTCGCATCAGGATCCGGCCGCCAAATTTCGGGGCAGCCTGGTAGACGAGAAACAGTTCGCCATCGACGTGAATGAATGGGGGCTGGAGAACTTGATGCAGGAGTACCGCGACTGCCGCTTGAAGAGCATCGCGGCCGTGCTTCCCACAATCCTATGAGAATCGCAGCCACCGCCGACTTGCACTTCTCCGCATCCCGCCACAATGTGCTGCATGATCAACTGAGCCGGGTACGAGACGAAGCTGACGTCTTGGTGCTGGCCGGGGACTTGACGAATTACGGCCAGCCCGACGAGATGGATCCGTTATTAAATGTGGTGGTGCGCTCGCGCGTTCCAACGATCGCCGTACTGGGAAATCACGACTATGAAAGCGGCAAGCAGGTCGAACTGATACGCATGATGACGGCGGCCGGAATCAAAGTGCTGGATGGTACCGCCTACGAGCGCGACGGGGTGGGATTCGCGGGCACCAAGGGGTTCGTGGGGGGCTTTGGACGCGGCATGCTTACGGCCTTTGGTGAACCGGAGATCAAGCAGTTCGTTCAGGCCTCCATTGATGAAGCGTTGAAACTGGAACGGGCCATGGCCCAGCTTCGCACGCCCAAGCGCGTGGTCGTCGTCCACTATTCACCTATCGCCACGACCGTCCAGGGGGAAGCGGCCGAAATCTTTCCCTTCCTCGGCACTACGCGACTGGCGGAAGTTGTCGATCGTCACGGCGCCGACCTGGTTTTGCATGGGCACGCCCATCACGGACAATTGGAAGGGAAGACCATTGGCGGTAGTCCGGTCTATAACGTCGCCATCACCTTACTACAAGCAAAGGACCCATCGGCGGCTTATCGAATCTTCAACGTGTAGCTTGGGGCACAACGAAGTCCTGGAAACGTGGCGTAACCGAAATATTCCGAGGGCCTTCTACCGCATAACAGGTATAGCAGCAGCTGTTGACCTTCCCGCAAACTGGTATCGAGCAGAGAGTAAACTTACACGCGGATCAGTCTCGCCTGATCCAATCCTTTCACGAACGATGTCATCCACTGAAGCTTTGACCAAAGAGACGCGAGTCGGCGCCACCCGGCAAGCAGACGGAAGTTGGGAATTTCTTCTATGGGCTCCGCAAGCCCACGCCCTGAGCTTGCATGTTCTCCGCGGGAAAGGCGAGTATGTGCCGATGGTGCCACTCGCCGACGGCTACTATCGTGCGACGGTCAAGACTCTTGAGCCTGGCTCCGAATATTTGTACCAGCTCGACGCTGAGCGCGAGTTACCCGATCCCGCATCCAGGTTTCAAGCTCGCGGTGTGCACGGTCCATCCCAAATCGTCGATCTGGACGCTTTCAACTGGACGGACCACAACTGGAAAGGAATAAGCCTGGAGCGCAGCATCTTCTACGAACTGCACGTGGGAACTTTCACTCCGGAGGGAACCTTTGATGCCCTGATCGGGCGTCTTCCAGAACTTGCGAATCTGGGCATTACGACGGTTGAGATCATGCCAGTCGCCCAATTTCCGGGGGCGCGAAACTGGGGATATGACGGTGTATACCTGTTCGCGCCACAGAACAGTTACGGCGGACCCGAATCGCTCCGGCGATTGGTAAACGTGGCTCACGAACACGGCCTGGCGATCGCGCTCGATGTGGTTTACAACCATCTCGGGCCAGAAGGCAACTACCTTAGTGCCTACGGCCCGTACTTTACCGATCGCTATCAAACTCCCTGGGGTCAGGCAATCAATTTCGACGGTGCAGGAAGCGACGAAGTGAGAAGATTCTTCATCGAAAATGCATTGTACTGGCTCGAGGACTATCACTTCGACGCGCTGCGACTCGATGCCGTGCATGGAATTTTCGATTTCGGCGCACGACATTTTCTGGCGGAACTCAAGTCCGAAACCGCAAAGCTTTCGCAACGGCTGGGGCGGAAGGTTCATTTGATCGCGGAAAGCGATTTGAACGATGCCCGCCTGCTGCACCATCCCGAGCGGGGCGGATACGATCTCGACGCGCAGTGGAGCGATGATTTTCACCACTCGGTGCATAAACTGCTGACCGGCGAGAACCAGGGATACTACGCCGATTTTGAGGGCGCGCAGCCTCTGGTAGCGACGCTGCGCGATGGCTGGTATTACAGTGGCCAACACTCGAAACATCGTAACCGTCGCCACGGCAATTCCCCCCGCGGCCTTTCGCCTGCAAAGTTTGTAGTCTGCACTCAGAATCATGACCAGGTTGGCAACCGGGCAGGCGGCGAACGGCTGGCCACCCTGGTCAATTTCGAAGCACAAAAGCTCGCCGCGGGGATTACGCTGCTCTCCCCCTTTGTGCCCATGCTGTTCATGGGAGAGGAATACGGCGAGCAGGCTCCTTTTCAATATTTCACCAGCCACGCAGATCCGGCGCTGGTGGAAGCGGTACGTCGCGGGCGGCAGGAAGAGTTCGCCGCGTTTGGCTGGAAAGGTAGCGTGCCCGATCCACAAGACGAACAAACGTTCTTACGGTCGCATCTTGACCATTCCCTGAAAGAAAAGCAACAGCATCGCACCCTTTTCAGTTTCTATCAGGAGTTGATCCGCATCCGAGAGGAACAGGATTTGGGAACTCCGGGGCCGCGCATCGTGCGCGAGCTCGGAGACAGCGCACTGCTGATGATGCGCGAGCGCCCTTCCGGTCAACTGGCGATGATTTTTAACTTTGCGGAGTCTCCGGTCACCTTTAACCTGCCGGACTTGGCGGGTAACTGGACCAAGGTGATTTACTCGGCAGACGCATCTTGGAAGGGGCCAGAAACGAATTTCGCAAGCGGAATAAAACTGTCAACAACGGATGAACTGAGGCTGTCGCCGCACTCGTTTCTCGTCCTCGAGAGAATCCAACGAAACACGGAGGCGGTATGAAGTACGTCTGCATCCACGGGCACTTCTATCAGCCCCCGCGCGAAAATCCTTATTTGGAAGCGATCGAGTTGCAGGACTCCGCCTACCCTTATCACGACTGGAATGAGCGGATCACGGCCGAGTGTTATGCGCCCAACGCCGCGTCGCGTATTGTGGATTCCGAGAATCGCATTCTCAAACTGCTGAACAACTACGCTCATATAAGTTTCAACTTCGGCCCGACCTTGCTGTCGTGGATGAAGGAGCAGGCTCCCAAGGTTTACGAGGCGATTCTAGAGGCTGACAGGGCCAGTGCCGAACGATTCTCCGGACACGGTTCCGCGATAGCGCAGGGATACAATCACATGATCCTTCCCCTCGCGAATCGCAGAGATAAGGTCACGCAAGTGAAATGGGGAATCCGCGATTTTGAGAGCCGCTTCGGCCGAAAGCCAGAGGGCATGTGGTTGCCGGAAACCGCGGTCGACACCGAAACTCTGGAGGTACTGGCCGAGAACGGAATTCAGTTCACGATTCTGGCTCCGCGGCAGGCGCGACGCGTGCGTGCAAAGAATAGCGCGAAGTTCGAAGACGTAAGCGGAGCTCGTATTGACCCGGCCCGGGCCTATCTCGCGGAACTGCCTTCGAAAAAGCGGATCAACCTGTTCTTTTATGATGGGCCGATCTCGCAAGGCGTTGCCTTCGAAGGATTGCTGAATGACGGAAAGCGATTCGCCGACCGGTTAATGAGCGGCTTCTCCGATTCCCGGCAGGGTCCGCAGTTAGTTCACATAGCTACTGACGGCGAGAGCTATGGCCACCATCATCACTATGGTGAAATGGCGCTGAGTTTCGCGCTGGACGAGATCGAGCGGCGAAAAGTCGCCCAGCTCACGAACTACGGAATGTTTTTGGAAAAGCATCCGCCCAGACATTTCGTGGAGATCGTGGAAAACAGTTCGTGGAGCTGCGTTCACGGCGTGGAGCGATGGCGCAGCGATTGCGGTTGCAATTCCGGCGGCCATTCATGGAACCAGCAATGGCGGGCCCCGTTGCGGGCGGCGTTGGACTGGCTGCGCGACAAACTGGCTGCGACCTTCGAATCACAGTTAAGGGAATACATCCGCGACCCATGGGCCGCGCGCGACGACTACATCCGCGTAATTCTCGATCGCTCGGAAGAAACCCGGACGGCTTTTTTTGCCGACCACGCGATCCGTCCGCTCGAGGCGCGTGAGCAGGTAAAGGTGTTGAAGCTCCTGGAAATGCAGCGGCATGCTTTGCTGATGTACACCAGTTGCGGATGGTTCTTCGACGAGTTGTCTGGTATCGAAACCGTCCAGGTCATCCATTATGCGGGGCGCGCGGTGCAGCTCGCCGAGGAATGCTGCGACCAAAAACTCGAAGCCGAATTCCTGCAGCACCTGGCACAAGCAAAGAGTAATCTGCCTGAGCACGGCGATGGCGCCAAAATCTACGAGAAGTGGGTGAAGCCCGCGGTGGTGGACATCGAGCGGGTCGCTGGGCACTATGCGATCAGCTCGCTGTTCGAAAGCTACGGCGAAAAAACGCGAATCTATTGTTACGAAGTGGAACGCGAGCGGTATGCGGTGGAAGCGGAAGGAAAGATACGCCTGGCGAATGGACGCGCACGCTTCCGTTCAACCGTTACCGACGAGTCATCCGCGCTGGATTTCTCAGTGCTCCATCTTGGGGATCATAATGTGACAGCCGGGATCCGCGCCGCGGACGCCTCATCCGACGAGGATCAAAAGAAACTGGTCGAAGCCTTTGAGCAGGCCGATACGGCCGAGGTAATCCGGTTGCTCGATCAGGTGTACGGCAAGAACACATTCTCGCTGCGCCAACTGTTTCGCGATGAGCAGAGAAAGATCACGAATCTCATTCTCAACGAGTCGCTCAGTTCAGCAGCGGCCGTGTACCGCACCGTGTTTGAGGGGCAGGCACCGCTTATTCGTTTCCTGAACGGATTGGATATACCTGTCCCGCAGGCGCTTAAATCTGCAGCCGAGATCGCGCTGAATAACCAGTTGGAACAACATTTGGAGCGCGCCGATCTCGACATCGACAGTATTCAGAGCCTGTTGCGGGAAGCGGCTGCCAGCAAGATCACTTTGGATTCGACCACGCTGGAATATAAAGTCCGGAAGCGGTTGGAAAAAGATGCGGCCGACTTCGCCGCGAATCCTTCGGATCCCGCTCTCGCGGAACGAGTCAACAAGCTGCTCGGCCTGATTTCTTCGCTGCCATTCCCCGTGGTTTTGTGGGAGGCACAGAATGTCTGCTACCGGCCGCTAATGACGGCGTTTCAGCAGAACGGATGGCATTCTCCGGGTACAGATCCGGCCGCCATCAAGCGCCACGATGATCTGAGCCGCCTGGCAGCTCAACTTCATATTCTGTTGCCCGAGGGCAGTGTAGAAAATGCCGCCTAAACGTTTGCCATCGGCAACTTATCGGCTGCAACTCAACCAGGATTTTCGATTCGCGGACGCTTTGAAGATCCTGGACTACCTATACCAGTTGGGTATTTCCGACGTTTACCTGTCGCCAATTCTGGCGAGCCGAAAGGGAAGCGGCCACGGATACGACGTCACCGATCCCTCGCGCATTAATCCGGAACTCGGCACCGAAGAGGAATTCGCCGCCTTGCAGGCCGAACTGCAAAATCGCGGCATGGGCCTGCTGCTCGATACCGTGCCCAACCACATGGCGGCGAGTGCGGAGAATCCCTGGTGGATGGATGTGCTGGAAAACGGGGCGCAATCGGCGTTTGCAGCGTTCTTCGACATCGAGTGGCACCCTCATTCCCGCAGTCTCGATGGCAGAATCCTTCTGCCGGTTCTGGGACGGCCTTTCGGCGAAGCACTCGATGCCGGCGAGATTAAACTCACGTTTCAGGATGGACGCTTCTTCTTTCAGTATTTCGATTCGCTGTTTCCGCTGACTCCCCGCTCTTATCACGCCATTCTTGAGTATCGGATTGATCGACTGAAAGAACTGCTCGGCGAAGATGCACCCGCCTTCCACGAATATTCTGGAATCCTCGCCTCTGTGCGGGAGCTTGCTGGAGGAGATCGACGCTCCGCGGAAACGCCCTCGGAGCGCCGGTTGCGCTTCGAATCGTCCCGCGATCGACTTCGATCTCTCGTGGCGAGCAGCAACGAAGTTGCCAGTTTCGTCGAGGAAAATGTTGCTGAAATCAACGGCAAGGAGGGCGATCCCGGCAGTTTTCGGTTTCTCCAACGGTTGCTCGCCGAACAGAACTACAAGCTGGCCTTCTGGCAAAACCTGAATGAGAGCATTAACTATCGACGTTTTTTTGCCATCGCGGAACTGGTGGGTGTGCGGGTGGAAGATCCGCTGGTGTTCGAAGCGACGCACGGGCTGATTCTGCACCTGGTCGCAAAGAATGCAGCCGCCGGTTTGCGCATCGATCACATCGATGGCCTTCGCGATCCACTTGCGTACCTGAACAAGCTGCAAGAACGGCTGACGTCAGATGAAGCCCGAAAGGATACAGCGGCCTACGTGCTGGTCGAGAAAATCCTTGCACGGAATGAAAAACTGCCGGACGACTGGCCGGTATGCGGAACGACGGGCTATGACTATCTGAGTCAAGCCAATGGCGTGTTCGTTGAACCCGAAGGCGCGCGCCGCATGGAGGAAATCTATTCGAGCTTCATCGGCCGCAAGCAAAACTTCGCGGACGTTGTATACCAGAAGAAGAAGCTGGTGATGAATACGCTTCTCGGAGTCGAAATGCGAACTCTGGGAAGACAATTGGCTGAGCTTGCGGCGCAGGATCGCTACGCACGTGAGTTAAACCGGGGGCAGTTGATCGATGCGCTGATCGAAGTGACCGCCTGCCTGTCTGTTTACCGAACCTACATTCGCAATATGGACCTGCCTGCGCATGCCACGCAATACATCGAAGAAGCGCTGGCCGCCGCGCGCAAGCGGGCGCCAGGTTTGCATTCAGCGTGTTTTGATTTCGTCCGGGAAGTATTGTTGATCCTGAATCCGCCGCATGTTCTCGTCGATCAGCGCGAGGCTCGCCTGAATTTTGTGATGAGGTGGCAGCAGTTCACCGGGCCTATCCTAGCCAAGGGCTTGGAAGATACGTCGCTCTATGTCTACCACCCACTATTGTCGCTGAATGAGGTTGGCGGGGATCCGAATCCTGCGGATGCAGCCTCTCTCGAAAACTTCTATGCGTTCCTTCAGAGCGGACGCAGAGGGCCCGGAAGCCTGAACGCCAGCTCGACACACGACACGAAGCGAAGTGAAGACGTGCGCGCCCGTCTCAACTCGCTGTCCGAGATGCCCACGGAATGGAAAGAACACCTGGAGCTCTGGGCGAAGCAGAATGCGCAGTACAAGGAGAACGTCGGCGGACATGAGGTTCCCGATCGCAACGAAGAATATTTTCTCTATCAAACATTACTGGGCGTTTGGCCGCTGGATGAACAAGAGTCTGCGAGTTTGCTGAAACGAGTCCAGGAGCACATTCTTAAGGCCACGCGTGAAGCCATGGTGCATACCCGTTGGACGCGGCCAAACCAGGCGCATGAAAATGCGTTGCTCAAATTCGTGGAGCGTATTCTCTCGCCTCAAGACAATCGCGAGTTTCTGCAGGATTTCCGTGCCTTCCAGGAAAAGGTTGCGTATTTCGGCATGGTCAACGGCCTGTCGCAGACGTTACTGAAAATCGCGTCACCCGGCGTGCCGGATTTCTATCAGGGTTCGGAGTTCTGGGATTTGCGGCTGGTTGATCCGGACAACCGAGGTCCAATCGACTTCACTGAGCGAGCGGCGGCGCTCGACAGCCTTGTCAATCTTGACTCCGCGCACGGGTTGAGTAATCTGGCTGACAGCTGGCAGGACGGATGCATCAAGCTGTATTTGATTTGGAAGGCCATTTCCTTTCGGCGCGATCATGCCGATTTGTTTCGCGAGGGAGAATTTATTCCGTTGCCATCGTTGGGAGCGCACTCCCGCAATGTAGCGGCATTCATTCGCAAGAAAGAAACTTCGTTTGTGCTGGCAGCGATTCCACGATGGCTCTCCTTAATTCCCGCGAAGGGGAACGGTGGATTCGACTGGGCCGATACAATGCTCGCACTGCCTGCAAACTCTCCCGCGGAGTGGAACAGCATTCTTACTCGCGGGAAGCTATCCTCAAAGCGTGAAGCTCCCCAGCCGCGCTTGATGGCGGCCGATCTCTTTCGAGAATTCCCTGTCGCTTTCTTCCACGCTGAAGGGAATTGAGGATCAGCGGTCTATTTTCCCGTGACCTCATCAAGCTTGTGCAGCATCACGCCGATTTCCGGATTCGCCATGAAGTTTTTCCAGACCAGGCCAGTTCGGTAATTCTCGACCATTACCACGATTGGCGCCTGGTTCAGCCCCATGTAAATTGGTGAGACCCAGTCCTGGCCGGGATTGTAGGCATCGCGCGGCCCATAAATATCCCAGAGTTGCGCGCCCAGATCGCGGTAGTAGTGCTTCAGGGCCGCCATCGAAGCTTCCGGCGTGTATGGAAACGATGCAAGGGCGCCGGTGAGCGTGAGGGTTCCGCGATCGTTGATCTCGTCCGGTGCGTGCGGCACGTAGCCTTGTGGGCCATCGCTGGCAGTCAATCCCCAAGCATTGGGTCCGTATCCCGGAAAATGTTTGGGATCGGCAATGCAATACGCTCGATTAATGAGCGCCATGTTGCGATTGTTCTCGAAATAGGAAGAAGTGTAACGATCGTGCAGACTGTGCGGATCAAATCCGAAGTAGGAGTAATGCGTGAAGAAAAGCGGCCCGCCGGTTCCCACACCCACATCAAGCTTGATTCCGTAATACGTATGTCCGTTGAAATAATGATCTCCGTCCACGCTGCCCGACCGTCCAGCGCGATAGCGGATCGCGAGTTCCGATTGGCTGGCCCATCCGGAGTAATACATTTCCGCTGGAACGCCGTGCGTCGTCGACGACATCGCCAACAAATAAGTAATCATGACCTCGTTGAAACCCGTTAGCCGATGCTGAATCTGCCAGCCCCATTCAGATGACCAGTGCCAGAACAGAAAATCCCCAGGCTCAGGGCCCCGATACCAATCCCACTCGACAGTCTCCCAAAGGCGGGAGATGCGCTGGTAGAGATCACGTTCCGCGTCGCTGTTGCCGCGAAAATACTGTCGTGCCGCCAGTAGACCTTCCATCAGAAACGAAGTCTCCACCAGGTCTCCGCCGTTGTCGAACATGCCAAAAACAGGCATCGTCTTGCCGGAGCTGCCATCCATGAAATGGGACCAGGCGCCGTGATAGCGCTGCGCATGTTCGAGAAAATCTACGATGCGAGTAAGGTGCTCAATGCCCTGCGCGCGCGTAATAAAGCCGCGGTCCACGCCCACGATCAGCGCCGCAATGCCCATGCCGGTGGCGCCGGTTGCCACTATGCGATCGTCGCCGGGAATGTTTTCGCGAGTCATTCCTGAATGCGGTTCGGCGCCTTCCCAGTAATAGTGAAAACAGGCCTCCTGCAGCATGGTCAACAATTCGTCGTCGCTGAATTCGCGGGTGGTCGCGCTGGCTGCCTTTGACAGCGGAGACATTTTGTAGTGCCAGTCGGCGGCGGCAACTTTGTACTGCGCTGATACGCCTGACTTCCCCACGAAATCGGAGTAACGAGTGGTCCCCGGAAGCTGAATGCCGATGGGCTCGAACTCCTTGCTGTCGACCGAGCGATAGATTACATAGATGCCAAACAGGGCAGTGCTGACCGGATCCCAACGCACCTCCACATGGCGGTCGTAGCCGATGGCGCGAACATTCTCTGGAGCCGGCAGCGACTGCTCGGGCGTGTCGTCTCCCACCCAAACCTGGTCGATGATCAAGCTGTGGCGTGCACCGTCGGGGCGCGCTTGATGAAAAACAACATTCTGCAAATCCTGCGGTCGGAATTGATAGATCGATGCGGTATGAATCTCGGAAAACGGAATGCGTACCTGAACCCATCGACCCACCGGAATGTTTCCGATCACTTTTCCGAGTGGCAACGGCTCGCTAAAAGCCGCTGGAAATTCCGCGGCCTGAAGTCCTTCGCCACGGTTGGAAAGCACCAGCATGGGAAGATCCTCGGCGGCGATTGCTTGCGGCGCATAACACCAGAAGTACAGATTGTGCCCTTCAAATTCCGGGTAGCGGTTGCGATAACCTTCCACGTGGAGTTCCGCCTCCCATCCGCCTCCGGGCTGCGACTGCCACTGCAAGCGGAGGGCATTCGGAGGAGTGAGAAAAGTTTTTGACTCAACGGGCAGGCGACCATCTTTTAATTCGAGAAAGCTCGACCCATTGGCCGTGCCGTGGCTGTAAAAATAAGAATCGGGAGTCAGGCTGTTGTCGAAGACGATGTGGCGATAATATTCCGTGTTTCCCCAGGCGATCGCGCTGCAACAGACCATTCCTAGAAACACACAAAGATTTGCCGTCGCGTGAGGAAAGCGCTTGCGTGGTTTCACGATATCCATGCCTCTAATTTTATTGGCGCTGATAATTACGATTCCGACTACGGGGCGATCTCCGCTTGCGCGGGCAATCCCTGTGCCGAGTCGGGGCTGATCCAGACATTGACCTCGGCCGCTTCGGCCGCGAACTGATTGTGATCGTTCCAGATGGCGAAGGCTTGCGGTTTCAACTCAAACTTAACTTTTTTTGTCTCTCCTGGAGCAATGGAAACCGTTTGAAATCCCTTTAGCATGCGCACGGGTTCGGCAACGCTGGTTCCGCGAAGTTGGATATAGAGTTGGACGACTTCTTCGCCGGGACGAGGTCCGGTGTTTTTGATTTCAGTCTCTGCGGTCATCGCCACTTCGGAAGCGGAACTCAAAGTTTTATTCAGTGTAGCCGCGCTCAAGCGATTCGTGCTGACGGTGGTCGTTCCGTACGAAAAAGTAGTATATGACCCACCATAACCGAACGGAAATTGTGGAGTGTTCTGCTCGTCGATGTATCGGGACACATATTTGCTGGCAACGTCGGTAGGCGGGCGCGTGAGATCGGTGTTCCCGGCGGGACGCCCCGTATCGAGGTGGTTGTAATAGAGCGGCTCCTGTCCCACGCTACGCGGCCAAGTGACAACAAGTTTGCCGCTGGGATTGACATCACCGAAGAGGGTGCGCGCCAGCGCCGGGCCTCCGCCTGCTCCTGGCTCCCAGGCGGCGAGTACTGCGGGAACGTGTTCAAACGCCCAGGGTAGCGTCAATGGCCGCCCGCTGAAGAGAATTAAAATGACTGGCTTACCAGTGCGGACGATCGCCTCCAGCAACTCCTGCTGCCTGCCCGGAAGTCCGAGATGTGCGCGGGACGCTGCCTCGCCGCTCATCTCGGGGGTCTCTCCTAATGTCAGAATGACGATGTCAGCTTTTTGAGCACCGTTCACTGCGGCCGCAATCTCATCTTCCGTGCCGTCAAGAATGCCCGCTCCCTTGAAGCGGGAGATGTGGCCTTCGCCCACTCGCTGAGCCAACGCCGCAGGGAGGGAAACGCGCGAACTGGCCGCGCCCTGCGGCGCTCCGCCCGGATACCAGGAATTGTCTGCTAACGGACCGATTACCGCGATATTCTGATTTCCTGCGGCCAGCGGGAGCAGCCTTTTCCCGTCTTGCCCATTCGCATTTTTCAGCAGCACAAAAGATCGCTCGGCTGCGGTCTGCGCCAGGGCTGCGCTTTCCGGATCGATTGAGGCACTCGCCGCCGCGTTCTCGTCCACATAAGGGTGCTCGAACAAACCCAAAGCGACCTTGACGCGCAGCACATGCCGGACGGCTTCATCAAGTTCCGCTTGCGTCGCTTGGCCCGACTTCACGATCTGTTCCAGATTATCGTGATACAGGCTGCTCACCATATCCATATCAACGCCGGCCGTGAACGCTTTTCTCGCGGCGGTTGCTCCATCATTCGCAATGCCGTGTGGAATGAGCTCTCCCACCGCATTCCAATCGCTGACCACCAGACCACGGAAGCCCCACTCTTTTCGCAACACCTGCTTCAGGGTGAATGGGTTGGCCGACGACGGTATACCATTCAACGAATTGAAGGCACTCATCAGCGACGCGGTTCCGGCGTCCACGGCGGCGTGAAACGGGGGCATATAAAACTGGCGCAACGTGTGTTCGGAAATTTCCGTGCTGTTGTAGTCGCGGCCAGCCTCGGCCGCGCCATACCCAACATAGTGTTTGACACAAGCTGCGATACTGTCAGGCGAGTCTAAGCGTGCACCCTGATAACCGCGAACATAGGCTACGGCCATTGCGGAACCTAGAAATGGATCCTCGCCCGCTCCTTCGGCCATGCGCCCCCAGCGGGCGTCGCGCGCAATGTCGACCATCGGGGAAAATGTCCAACGAATGCCGTTGCCCGCCGACTCCCTGGCCGCAACTCGCGATGCCTTCTCGACGATCGACGGATCCCATGTGGAAGCCATTCCGAGCGGAATCGGAAATTCCGTTTTGAATCCGTGAATCACGTCGAGCCCAAATAGTATGGGAATGCGCAGCCGCGACTTCTCCATCGCAATCTTTTGATAGCGGTTGATCTGCTTGGGGTCGACCACGTTGAACAGGGAGCTGATCTGTCCGCGCGCAATCATATCGTCGTAGTCGGTCCGCCCGGTTCCCGGACCAGTCGGTTGTCCCGCGGAGTACTGAACGAGTTGACCTACTTTTTCTTCCAGGGTCATGCGTCGCAGAATCGATTCCACTCGCGCATCGAGACTTCTGTCGGCGATGCCGGAGGCCTGGGTCGATGCAATCGTCTGCGCAAAGCCCGAGCCGACCATGACCAAGAGCAGTCCCGCCACCAGGAACGCGTTATTCAATGTGCGCCTTTGGATCGAATGAATTCCTTGGGGATGCCAGTATTGAATATAAGTGTCGCGCGGTAAGAATGCCATGGGTAGCACCTCCTCGATCTCGGCGCTCACAGTCTACTAAATCGGGTTAGTAGAGGGTTGTCGCATTGTATGAAAACTGTTTTTGTTCCCAATGTCAATCCGGAATGCGCTGGAAATAGCTAAAACTCCGCTTGCGACTGGAATACGTTTGTGCGAGACTGCGCAGCGTGACCACAAAGAAGCGGGCCAAAGGCGCCACAAACACCGTGCGCATGGGGCCCAAACCGGTGAGCCTCAAACAGCTGGCGGAGCGCCTGTCTCTTTCTCCCGCAACCGTTTCGCTAGTCATCAATCGATCGCCGGTAGCAGACTCCATTCCCCAGGAAACGAAGGACCGAATCCTTGCCGCTGCGCGAAAATACAAATATCGGCCAAACTTTTTTGCGAGATCCTTGCGGGCTCAGCGTAGCTTTACGATTGGCGTCATCGTCCCCGAAGTGAGCGACGGCTACTCGGCCTCGGTAATGAGCGGCGTGGAAGATCATCTGTTGCAGGAGGGATATTTTTATTTTGTTGCCAGCCACCGCCACCGCGCTGATCTGATCGATGAGTATCCCCGCCTGTTTTTGGAGCGCTCGGTCGATGGCCTCATCGCGGTCGATACCCCGTGGACTCTTCCCCTCTCCGTGCCGGTCGTCACCGTGTCGGGACACAACCAGGTGAAAGGCGTGACCAACATTGTGCTCGACCACGAGCGCGCGGCGGAAGTGGCGCTCAAGCACTTGTTTCAACTCGGACATCGGAATATTGCCTTCATCAAAGGACAGGAATTCAGCTCCGACACCCAGGTTCGTTGGACTACGATTGAAAAGGCGGCCCGCGAGTTGAATTTGCAGATTTCCCCGTCGCTTGTCTCGCAACTTAAAGGCGACTCTTCCTCTCCGCAACTGGGATACGAGGCCACTCGCAAGCTGCTGGGGTCGCGCAAAGCCTTCACCGCATTGTTCGCCTTTAATGACATCTCTGCGATGGGCGCGATCCGCGCGCTGCGCGAGGCCAAATTACGCGTGCCGGAAGATGTGTCGGTTGTCGGCTTCGACGACATTCAAAGCGCTGCCTATCAGAATCCGCCGCTGACTACGGTGCGCCAGCCGCTGCGGGAAATGGGAAGAATTGCGGCCGCAACTTTGCTCCGTCGCATTCTGCAACCTGGAGATGATTCGCCTGGCGGGGAAACCATGGTCGAACCGAAGTTGATCATCCGCGACACTACCTGCCGCGCGCGAACGCTCTAAGGCCCAAATAGTTGGTCGGCTCCCCGGGGGACGCCTGCGAATTCCGAAGGAGCGAACTCGAGAAGCAACCATCGGTTTCCATTTTGGGAAACACAACATCGCCTTAACAAAATCGTTAAGGCGCTGTTTCAAAATAATTCTTTCCGGAACCCATCAATACTGCATCTCAGTGGCCGTCGATAATGCGCTTGACTGTCGAAAATCGCCTATGCTATACAAGCCCCTGGTCGTTACTAAATCGCTTTTCTAGAGATTTAGTTAATTGTTGTCCCACTGAATTGATCTTTGAGCAAGCCTTGGAGGCCCCGCGATGAGCCGCTCCACTTCTTCTGCCCTGCGCACTTTCTTAGCTTTTACCTGTATTTTATTCTTCGCCGGCATGGCCCACGCCCAGTATCGAACTTCCATTCAGGGCGTGGTGACCGACACCACGGGCGCGGTGATCTCCGGCGCCAACCTTACTCTGACCAATCCGCAAACCGGCGAAAAACAAGTTCGAGTCAGCAACGATGCCGGAGTGTTCAACTTCAACGCACTGCCGGCGGTTCCTTTCCATTTGGAAGTGTCAAAGGACGGCTTCCAGACCAAGGTGATCGATAATATCCAACTGATTCCGGAGCAGGCGAACGCGGTCAATGTTCAGCTGACCGTTGGGGCGGCATCGCAGACTGTAACCGTCAACGCGGAGACCGAACCGTTATTACAGACCGAAACCGCCTCCATCAACGGCGTGGTTTCGGACAATCAGATTCAGCACATGCCTTCATTCGGACGCGATGTCTACCAACTTGTCCAACTAGCGCCCGGCGTTTTCGGAGATGGCGCCCAAGGAAGTGGCGGGAATGGCCAGAATCTGCCAGGGACGCAGGGCCCGGGCGGAACGGGCGGTAACCAGGGTATTTTCCAGACGGAAAACGGGCCTCAAGCTCTTGCTGCAGGACAGCAATACGAAAACAACAGCTACTCGATCGACGGTATCAGCACGACCAGTGCCGTGTGGGGTGGAACCACGATCATCACGCCTTCGGAAGATTCAGTCGACAACGTAAAAGTTCTGTCCAATGGATACGACGCCGAGAATGGCCGCTTCAGTGGCGCGCAGGTCCAGCTCACCTCCAAGAGCGGCTCGAATAATTTCCATGGTAGCGCCTTCTTTACCATGCACCGTCCGGGATTCAATGCCTACCAGCGGTATAACGGGAACAACAACGCCGTCTTGAAAGATCCGAACTTCTTCGATCAATTTGGCGGCAGCATTGGCGGGCCGATTTGGAAGAACAAGGTTTTCTTCTTTTTTGATTATGAGACCGTGCGAAGCCCGGCCAATCAACCCAATATCTCTAACGGTTGGTATGACACCCCGGCTTTTGACAAATCAGCTCCTACGGGAAGCATTGCCGCGACCTATCTCACGTTCCCCGGTGCCGGAGTCAACAGCACGAGGATCAATCCGTCCATCTGCGCAGATGCGGGCTTGACCGAAAACGTGAACTGCCGAACCATTCCGGGCCAGGGCTTAGATATCGGTTCCCCCTTGAAGACCGGATTAGGCACGCAAGACTTGGGTTGGACCAGCACCTCGACGCCGGGAGTTGGCGGCGGTCTAGATGGTGTAGCCGACATTGCCAACTACGTCACCACTAGCAACAGCACGTACTCGAAGGCGCAGTACAACGGGCGCGCTGATGCTAATCTGAACGCCAGCAACCGCATTGCATTCGCCATCTACTGGGTACCGCAATCCACCACTTCTCTAAACGGCCCCGCCCGTCAGTACAATCTCTTCCATCACCAGCAAGTCAACAACGCGTATTCCGCGCTCTGGAATCATACCTTCTCGCCAAGCTTCCTCAACGAAGCTCGCGTGAATGCGGCCGGATGGCGCTGGAATGAAGTCAGTTCCAATCCGCAGGCGCCTGTTGGACTTCCCACCGATACGATTGGTCAAGTTGGCAGCCTCACCGGCGACACGAATATCAAGCAATTTGGACCGAATGTCGGCAGTATCTTGAATCAATGGACCTACACCTACAAGGACGTCGCAACCAAGATTTTCAGGAATCACACTATCAAGTTTGGCGGCGAGGTCACCCGGCTCTTTTACTTGCAGGAGTGCGCCGGCTGCGGCGTGCCCAACTATGCCTTCTACAATATTTGGGACTTCCTCAACGACGCACCCCATTCCGAGAATACGAACTTCGATCCCAAAAGCGGCTTTCCCACTACTCTTCGCCAGGACCAACGAACCGACATTTGGGGTTTCTTCGTTCAGGACGATTTCAAAGTCCGGCCGAACCTAACCCTGAACCTGGGCCTGCGCTGGTCGTATTTTGGTCCGCTCTCGTCCAAAGAGAACAACATGTTTGTGGCCACGCCGGGCGGCGGTTCGGCTTATCTGACCAGCCTGGTTGTGCACAAAGGACAGTCCTGGACCGCGCAAAAAGATAACCTCGGTCCCCAACTCGGCTTCGCATGGAGCCCGACGATTTTCAAAGACAAGATGGTGATCCGCGGCGGTTACGGGCTGAACTACAACCAGGAGGAAATCGCGATCTCCGCAAATGTCAGCAATAATCCTGGCTCGGTGATTCATCCCACCTTAGAGATGGGGTCTCCGACAGCAGCGAATCCCGGCATCCTCTATGCTCCTTCCACCAATCTGCACTCCATCAATGGCTATCCTGCGAATCCAAACGTGGCTTCACCGAATGCCTTCGGCGCCAACGGGCTGCCAACAAGTGGAGCTTCGGTTAACGTGAGCATCTTCCCCAACACTCTGCCGACAATGCGGGTCCATCACTATTCACTGGATACTCAGTACGATCTAGGTCACAAGTTCGTGGCGTCGTTGGGATACCAGGGAACGTTGTCGCGAAACATTTATTTCCACGAGAACCCGAACGCGACCCCGGCGGCCTCAGGCTACCCTCTGAATCCGCAGATCGGTGGCGGCGATTACTGGGGCGTTTTAGGCCACGGCAACTACAACGCCATGCTGGCGGAATTGAAGCACGACTTCGGACGCCAATTCATGGCCGATGCCCAGTTCGTCTGGGCGAAGAGTTTGGACACTAGCTCCGCGCCCTACTCAGAACAAATCTATCCCTACAACGTCAACTTGAATTATGGGCGCTCGGATTACAACGTAGGCAAGGCGTTCAAGCTTTATGGGATGTGGCAGCCGGTGTTCTTCCACGGCAATCGGGCTTGGGTGGATAAGATTGTGGGCGGTTGGTCGATCAGCGGGATCCTGAACATTCATTCGGGATTCCCCTGGACTCCTCTGGTCAGCGTTCAAAACGGAAGCCTGTACTGCGGAGCTTGCAATTATACGACGCTGCAGCCTTCGGCTTATCTTGGTGGCGCGGGCACCAGCACCAGCAACGACCAATTTAAGACCGGCTCCAACTATCCCAACGGCGGCACTGCCTACTTCGCAACCCCAGCCTATACCGCCTATAGCGGGGCTGCTTACGGCAACGCGCTTCCACAGGCCCCTGGTGTCGAGCGTAACGCGCTCAACGGTCCTGGGTACCGCGACGTCGATATGACGATAACGAAGGCATTTGGCCTTCCTAACAATCGTGTGCTGGGCGAAGGAGCGCGGTTCGAACTTCGCCTCGATGCCTTCAACGTCTTTAACAATTTGAACTTCAATCCGCTTGACATCTCCACCAACATCGCCAATGCGAACTTCGGCGCCGATACTGCCGCTCTGGCTGGCCGAGTCGTTACGGTCGGGGCACGCTTCAGTTTCTAATTTCTCCCGTCGGAAATGGCGCGTCGCACTTTGCGGCGCGCCTTTTTTTCGCTCGTGGCATCTGCATCCCTGCACTGCATCCCTGCACTGCATCCCTGCACTGCATCCCCGCACTGCATCCCCGCACTGCATCCGCGCACTAGAATTTTCGGCTGTCCGGATTACCGCGTACAATAGCGTATTGCGCCTAAAGAACCCAAAGGGGCCCGAATGACTACCACTCACCAACCTCGCCCGCTTGTCGCGGCGGAAGTCCCGGCCGTCCCGCTAACCACGGAAGGTTACAGCGTCTTGCACCAGATGATGCGCGTCCGCTGGTCAGCCTGGAGAGCTCTGTCCTCCGCCGAGAAGTCCGCGATTATCAAAGAAGCGGGCGAGGCGCTCTCAGGGATGGAAAAGAATTCAGCAGGACAGTCGGCCCTCTACTCGCTCATCGGCCATAAGGGCGACCTGATGCTGATTCACTTCCGCGAATCGTTTGCGGATCTCAATCAGGCTGAACTGCAACTCGCTAATCTTCGCCTCAGCGATTATCTCGAGCCCACGTCGTCATACCTCTCGATCATCGAGCTTGGCCTGTACGAGTCAACGCTGAAAATCTACAAAGAACTTACCGACCAGGGCATTGAGCCTCATTCCGACCAGTGGAAGGCGGAGATTGCCTGCAAGCTCGAGCGCCACAAAGAAGCCATGCGGCCGCGCCTGTATCCTGAGATTCCGCCGCACCGTTACGCGTGTTTCTATCCCATGGACCGCCGCCGCGGCGAAGACAAGAACTGGTACAAGCTGCCGATCGAAGAGCGCGCCCGCCAGATGAACGATCATGGCATGGTCGGCCGCCGTTACGCGGGAGAAGTCAAACAGATCATCAGCGGCTCGATCGGCTTCGACGACTGGGAGTGGGGCGTCGACCTGTTCGCCGACGATCCCCTGGTCTTCAAGAAGCTGATCTACGAAATGCGCTTCGATGAAGTCAGCGCCGTTTACGCGCTATTCGGCCACTTCTACGTGGGCGTACGCGTTCAGTCGGCGAGCCTGGAGAAGTTGCTAAGCGGCACGCTGCCATAGGGACGTAACCTGTTACGTCTCGCCGGATCGAGGTGCGGTGCCGTCTCACCCGAACACATACGGGTATTCAGGCGGCTTCACGGAAGTTTCAATGAGGGTCCGATCGCGCCCGCTGGAAATGCGAATCAACAGTGTCCAGCCCGGCTCATGACGGATTAATTCCTTGCCTTGCGACTCGGCCAGGTTGCGCGGCCAGTCCGGCAGTTGTTGGCGGTAAAAATCCCAAACCTGTTTCTCGTTGTCAGAAGTCCAGTACGTCGCCGAAATGTCCTGAGCGGTTTTGCAGCCAACTCTTAGATCAGTAACCGATTCGGCGGCCATCTTTAATGTGGGGACAGCCGCCCCCGGCTGTCCTTGGGCCGCAGGCCCAAGGGTTTCTGCATTTGTGATGGTCCGACTCTTCGAGTCGGCCGGACAGCCGAGGGCGGCTGTCCCCACATAAATATTCTCAGGCATGGCGCCGGGATAGATTGGAATCGGCGCGAGCCGCGGATCCAGCTTCGCCTGTGGCCTTACATCCAGCGTCCCGACCGGAGTCTCCAGGTGGAGTGTTTTCCCGAACTTGGTCTCAGTCTGCGATATCGTGCTCCTCTTGCCGAGAATCCAGAGCGCGACAGCGCCCACCAGGAACGCCCCGGCAAACGCAGCAAACGGAACCAATGCAAGCCACACGTAAAATCTCCTTTGTCTACGCGGTGAATTCCTCCAGATTCTATGCGCGAATTGCCCGTGCTGTTACATCACGAAAGTTTGGGGCTCGTGTGATATGTTCCTTCGTTCGGTCATTTCTAACAGCTATCAAAGGAGAGAGCATGTCCATCTTCGGCCTAATCGAATATAAGGATGCCAGCCCGGAAGTTCGCGCCATCTACGACGACATTATGGCCACGCGCAAGACCGATTGGATCAACAATTTCTGGAAAGCCATCGCTCACGATCCTGCCACGCTCAAACGCACTTGGGAGGACATTAAGCAGATCATGGGCCCGGGCGCGCTCGATCCGGTCACCAAAGAGATGATCTACGTCGCGGTCAGCGTGACCAACCAGTGCAACTATTGCATCGCCTCGCACACGGCCTCGGCGCAGAAAAAAGGCATGACCGACGCTATGTTCAAAGAATTGATGGCAATCGTCGGCATGGCTAACGAGACGAACAAAATGGTGACGGGATATCAGGTGGAAATCGACCCCCAATTCAAGAAGTAATCCACCGATTTATGTGGGGACAGCCCGTCCCCCGGCTGTCCGCAGGGCGAAGCCCGGCGGCTGGTGTGGCGCGGACACTCCTGTCCGCGTTCAGGCGCTGCCGGGACTGCATGGTTCAAAAAGAATGCCTGTAGAATCTCAACCGTGCCGACAGGACAAGTAAGCGTGGCCTACACCCCGCCTGGGATCTAATCCCCGCTCTTCGCGGTCTTCTCGACTTCTTCCGCAACTCGCAGCGGCAACTTCTTGATTCGATAAATGTAAGCGGCCAGCGTCCAGAGCTTCTGGTCCGAATCCCAGATGCCGTTGGCGAACATTCCGGTTCGGCGAATCCCATGTTTCGCCACCCAGAAAATCTCCGCCTCGGAATATTCGGTTCCCACTTCCGGGAACTGCGGCGCTGGAGGATTCAACGGGTCCGCCCGTTTGCGCACTTTTCCCGGCGTGCCGTGACAACCCGCGCACTCGTTGAGAAACATTTTTCCGCCGGCAATCAGATTCTCCTCACTCGGTTCAAGTGGGTTCGGAACCTCCGGCGCGTGCCGCCGCACCGACGCGTGCACAGCCATCCGCATCAGGGAATCTTCTACCGCGGAAGCGGGAACATCGCCGCGCACTTCGGCAAGGCCGAGTCTCAAATAGACGATCCCGCCAATCGCCAACACAAAGATAGTAACGAGCGACCCCAGGAAGAACTGTTTCATTGGCGCTACCGACACAGCCAGATCTGTTTTTAGTTCCCGCTAGGATTTTCTGGAGCTTCTTGTTCGACGGGTGCGGGTCGCCTTCGATAGCCGCCCCTTCCACTCATGCGCCTTCATATCCACCCGCCGCCCGCGAAACCGTACGCCCTCGGCCTCCAGTCGCAGACGCTGTTCGATCGCCGAGTCTCCCGTCAGCTTAATCTGGCCGCCCGCGCCCAGCACCCGTTGCCACGGCAATCCAAATCCGCGCCGCAAAGTCGCTGCCACTTGGCGCGCCGCTCCCGGAACTCCCGCCGCACGCGCCACTCCGCCGTAGGTCGACACTTTGCCGCGAGGGATCGCGCGAATCGTTTGCTCGATCCGCACGCGCATTTCGCCAGCTTTATTCGGGCTCTTTCTCTTAGCGCGAGAACCGCGCCGTCCAGACGTCAAGTCTATTCACTCCGCGATGAACCGGGTGCCCCGTCTTTACCGCGCTTTTGCGGCAAAGGCGGGGTTCTCAGTCATGTCGAAACTGAAACAGAATCTGGCAAAGCTGTTACGCCGCTGTGCGGAAAGACTCCAGCGCTTCGTATTCGGAATTGTGCACGTCAAACACGGTCAACAGCTTGGTCACCTGCAGCAAGTCGCCAACGCGCTTGGTCAGATTCGCCAGTTTGATCGTCGCTCCAGCATTATGCGCCGTGGTATGCAGAGCAACCAGCGTGCCCAGACCTCCCGAATCGATGTAGTTTACTTCGCCCAGATTCAACACAATCCGCTGGTTACCATCCGCGATGACTTTTTTGACCTCTTCGCGCAACAGGGAAGACTCTTCTCCAAACACGATCCGCCCGTTGCACTCGATGGCCACAATGCCGTCCACTGTTCTCTTGGTCAGCCTTAATTGCATAATGCTCTCCTTTGTGGCCGCCGCTACTAAGCTTCATCCCAGCCACATCCGCCAATCTTGAGGCACAAGCCTATCGCGTGCCAGCGCCCTATGCAAGCCCTGTCCGGATTAGACAGGCGGAAGTCCGTTACGTCTTTCTCGGTGTTCTCTGCGGCTTCTCTCAGCGTTCTCTGCGGTCAAAATCCTTTGCTCCCCCTGCGGCAACCTGCCCCAAAGATCACGTATAATCGACTATTCCGTCCATGAGTTATACCGTCCTGGCCCGCAAATACCGTCCCCAGAAATTTTCCGAGGTGATCGGGCAAGAGCACGTCACCCGTACGCTCCAGAACGCAATTGAGCAGGGACGCTCCGCTCACGGCTACATCTTCAGCGGACATCGTGGCATTGGCAAGACTACGGTAGCCCGCATTCTGGCAATGGCTCTGAATTGCCGTTCCAAAGATCGGCCAGTCCCCGAGCCCTGCGGGATCTGCGAGTCCTGCACCGAGATCCGTGCTGGAAATGCCGTGGATGTCATCGAAATCGACGCTGCCACCAATCGCGGGATCGACGAAATCCGCGAACTCCGCGAAGCCGCCCGCTATCGTCCGGCCCGCGACCGCTTCAAAATCTACATTCTCGACGAAGCTCACCAGATTACCGACGCCGCTTTCAACGCGCTCCTCAAGACTCTCGAAGAGCCTCCGGAGCACATCGTCTTCATGCTGGCGACCACGCAGCCCGAGGATATTCCGCAGACCATCCGCTCGCGTTGCCAACACTTCAGCTTTCGCGCCGTCAAATTCGACGCCATCGTTGCCCAGTTGCGCGATTTGGTCTCGCGGGAAAAAATCGAAGCCGACGACGATGCCTTGGCCCTGCTCGCCGAAGCTGGAGACGGTTCCATGCGCGACGCGTTGTCGATCCTCGATCAGGCCATTGCATCCGCGAGCGGAAAAATTACGGCGGACTCTGTTCGCAACCTGGTCGGCGCGGCTCCAGCTCATATTCTGGAACAAGTGATGCAGGCCGTATCGGAAGGCCGGAGCGAAGAAATTCTTCGTCAAGTCGACCATTTGATCGGCGAGGGGCACAGCCCTACACACTTCGCCCGGCAGATGGTCCGCTTCCTGCGCAATGCGACCGTGGCGAAAATTGCCGGTAAAGATTCTGCGCTGCTGCAGGTTTCGAGTGAAGAACGCGAGCGCGTCGCCCGCGTTGCTGAATGGTTTGGCGAAGAAGATCTCACGCGCCATTTGCAAATCATGCTGCGTACCCACGGCGAGTTGGGATACAAGCAGGAACAACGCTTCCATCTCGAACTGGGTCTGCTAAAGATGGCGCACGCACAAAAGTTGCTGCCCATCGAGCAATTGCTGAGCGACGTCGCAGCCGCTCCGGTATCGAACGCGCAGAGGCCGGCAGCGAGACCGGCCATCGTGGGCGGATCACCGAATTCCGAGACGCGGCGCGCCGAGCCTCCGCGTCCAAATGTCGTTTCTCCTTTCGCCGCAGACTCTGCTCGCAAAGGCACGCCCCGGCAGGAAGCGCAGTCTGACCCGGGGACGCCAAACGGTCCGCGCATCGTAGCCACATCCAGCACCTCGGAGCCAGTGGTCATGGGCTCCGCCGCGCGCGATCCGATGCTGGATGAAGACGCGAGCGCAAATCCCATTCGTAGAGACGTAGCTAGCTACGTCTCCCTCGGTGCCACCAAGCCTCCGGCCCCTGAGGCGCGGTTGGAGCCAGAAGTTCCAGCGACGCCCGTAGCGCAGCCCCCGATGGAACATTTGCAGAATGCCGTTCTGCAAGCCCTAAGCGACGGCAACCAGCACGTGCTAGTCTCGATGCTCTCTGAAGGTAAATGGAGCGTTCAAGGCAACGAACTTGTGATTGAGATTGCCGAATCGCAAACGGTAGTAGACATGTCGCTCAGTTCTGAGGCGCGTCGCTTGGCCATCGCTTCGGCCAGCGGCGTCCTCGGGCGGGCGGTGAAATTAAAGATCGTTCCTGGCGCCACTGTAGCGTCGCAAGAAAATAAGCGCAACGGGACCACGCGCACTGCACCAGGGCCCGGAGGCCGCGGCCGCGCCGAGCAAGACCCGGTGGTGCGCCGCATGCAAGAAAAGTTCGGTGCGCAAGTCCGCACCGTAATTGATTACAGAGAGAAACGCTAGCTGCGCTCCGCACACCGGCTGCGGGAGCCTGGGTGAGCCGAAAGCCGGATAGCAAAGCCGAGAGCCGAGGATTTATGGGTGGATTCAACTTGCAAGATTTGATGTCGAAAGCCAAGTCGCAGTACGACGCGCTGCAGCGGAAGATGCAGGAGACGGTGGTCGAAGCCACGTCGGGTGGCGGCACCGTTACCGCAAAAATGGACGGCCGCAAGCAATTGCTGACCCTGCACATCGACCCCGAAGCCGTGAAGTCCGGCGACGTAGAAATGCTACAGGACATGGTTCTGGCGGCCGTGAACGAAGCTGCCCGCAAAGTCGAAGCGCAGATGCAATCGACCGTAGGCGGCATGCTGGGCGGTCTCGGCATCCCGGGGCTCTGACGTTTTCCCTTGTCTGCCTGAGCGAGGACCTCCGCAGTCTGCCTCCAGTATCAAGCTACGTTGATTATTGGAGCATGTTGACGCTTGAAAGTGAATTGAGAATGTCTAAATTTGCCGAACCAATGTCTCGCTTGATCGACGAATTGAAGAAGCTACCCGGCGTGGGCGCGAAAAGCGCGCAGCGGCTGGCCTTCTACATTCTGCGCGCCAGTGATGAAGACGCCGAAGCCCTGGCCACCGCCGTGCGGGACGTAAAGGCCAACCTGCGCCTCTGCTCGGTGTGCAACAACATCACAGATGTCGATCCTTGTGCCTATTGCACTAGCGCGACCCGCAACCAGCGCCTGGTTTGCGTTGTGGAGGAACCAACCAATATCGCGGCCATCGAAAAGACAAAGCACTTCAACGGCGTCTTTCACGTGCTGCATGGAGCCATCTCACCGTTGCACGGCGTCGGGCCGGAGCAGTTGCGCATCTCGAATCTCCTGACTCGCGTCGATGCCGGCAACGTGGACGAAGTCATCATCGCCACCAATCCCACCGTCGAAGGCGAAGCGACCGCGACCTACCTATCGCAGCAGCTAAAGCGCGCCGGCGTGAAAGTCACCCGCATCGCCATGGGCATCCCCGTCGGCAGCGATATCGAATACACCGACGAAATCACGATGCTGAAAGCGATGGAAGGGCGCAGGGACATGTAAAGGCGGGTCGCGCTAGCAGGGAAGTTCCGGCTCCAGGAAAACATTCAGCTCTTCTTCGGCTGCAGCCAGCCCTTCCGGCAGCGTCCCGCGATTGTATTCCGCCATGCGATTCTTCCACTTTAGGAAATCCGTGATGCTCTGCGGTTCGATGCGGACTTCTACACGCCGCAGGCTAGCCAGCAGCAGATTCATCTCGTAGCGAAAGCCCGCGGCGGTACGCAGATTCTTTGCCGATGGGTGAATCACTTCGATTCTTCCTCGGCGCAATTCCAGCAGCCCCCAGTTGGACGGCAATTCTTCGGGCTTTATCAAAGCCGCCGGAGTGAGATAAAAGCGCTCGCAACCTACTCCCTGCTCTGGCTTCTGCCGAAATGGCTTGCAACGGTCGGCCAGGAAATCCGCCCGCGACACTTTGCACTCCACCAGCACGGAATGGTTAGCCCGCTTCCAACCAATGGCGTCGGGCATTTCGCCGCTCACGCAGGCCTGTTCCGACAGCACCACACCGCAGCGATACGATCGCAGCCACCGTACCGCTTTTTCGACCAGTTGGGCGTGAGTCATGAATTCGGCTTCCCGCGACGGCTTCCGATAAAGCTTGAAAGTACATTTCTATATGGGGATTTGGCGGTGTGAAAGTGACTTGATCGCTTCCCCGCTCCCCATTTGCCCTTGGAGGGTCAACTGGAGCGTGCGGGTTCGCTACGCGATCCGTGTCAAGCCGCTCGCAACTCTCCTCGGCGGTGAACTGTGAAGTGGGCGGATCACAATCGGACGACGCAGCACGGTCTCAAGCAAATATCGTTCGGCGGCCACGGTTTGCGCCGTCGGACTGTCGACTACGAACCCCTCGGCGCCAACGATCAACGCTTCGTTCGGCGCCCACTTTGCGGGCTTCCGCAGGAATCCATTGGTTCGCCGCTTGCGATCTGGGGAATGGGGGGCCGCATTTTCAATCCGCAACCGACGGATATGCCCGTCGTGCGCGGCATCGAAGGCATTGGCCAATCGCAAAATTGCTGCCAATTGAATCGTGATCTTCTGCTCGTCGGGCAGCAGGTCGCGCAGTGCTTTGTGGCTGCGGGTGGGCAACGCGCCGCAATGAAAGCGGGCCACAATGGCGGCACGCGCCATCGTTGCAGGTTTCCAGCCCAGCGGCGTGCCGTGGGCTTTGATGAGTTCGAGCGATTCTTTGTGATGTCCTTTATTTCCCTTGGCCTTGCCAACGTCGTGCAGCAGAGCCGCAACGTAAACGCAAGAGCGCGCATCTGTCGACGTGCCATTTCGTCCATCGCCAATCAGGGAACCCAACAACCCCGCAGCGTTGAGGCCGTCGTAGAGTTCCAGCGACAGCCGCGCCACACGCTCCGAGTGCGCGAAGTCGGGATCGAGCGCCTTCGCCCACAATTTCATGCGGCGCGTTGCAATCTGCTCGATCTGCTTGCCTTGGGGCAGCCCAGCGCGCCACACATTCCACAGAGAATCCGGGCCGAGCATGTGCTGCCGGTATTCTTCCACCCGCTTCTTACGCTCGTCCAGAATGCGCGCATGCCAGGCTTGGCGGGAAGCGGCGTCGGGAAAGACGTGGCACGAAAGCGCCGTTGCCCACAGCACGTCGAGATCGTGTACCTCCCCGAGCAAATCCTGCATATGCTTCAGGTCGCTGCTCCATGCTTTGTGCTCCTCGGGCAGGAAGTTCTCGACGATGTAGCGAAAGCGTTTGATTCCGATGCGCAACGTGTGAAGCGCGACCTGCGAACGATTCCGCATGGCGCGAGCGTGCAGTTCGCGGGCCGCCGTCCAGCGTTCCAGCGCCAGATGCTTGAACACCGCGCTGCCGGGCCGAATGCGGGAGGCGCGCTGGGGCAGGGAATGGCTCCATTGACGCCATTGCTTGCGGTCGAATTCTGCAAGGGCTGCGCGAGCCTGGTGCTTCTGCTCAGATTCGCGCGCTTTCAGAATCGTGAGCAACGCGTGGGCCGCGGAATCGTGACTATGGTTCGTAGCGGAATCGGCCAAGGGAAAATCGGCTGCACCTGGCGCGCTCGCCGACGATACCTGCGCCGCAGCACGCATGGGCGGATGGAGTTTTTCAATCCATTCCATCATGATCTGCACGTCGCGCAACGTCCCCAGGCTCTGGAACAGGCGCTTGCCCGCCTTTTTCATCGCCTTCCACTCGCGATCGGGGTCCATGGCCATCATTCCGTCGGCCATGGAGCGGCAGCGGCGTAAGGCGACTCGCAGGTCATGGACCGGATCCGCGCTAAAATCAGCCGCGACGTGCTCGTACTCTTCGAGCACGCGGAGCATCCAGTAGGGCAATCCGGTAGTTTTGGCGGCAGTTTTCACGTCTTCAGTGGCCTGACTCCGCGAGTATTTTACTGAAAATACCTTCCACGCGTTTGAGCTTTGCCTGGAATTGAGGGCACGCGGCGCAGGTTCACCGAGCTAGTTCTTCGGGCACGATCACATCTCCGGCAGATCCGCGTCCAATAAGGGAATGCCTGCACCCACAAAGCAGCGAACGCTTGCTCGTGCGAAGATAGACGTTGGACCGCAAGGCCGCTCGGAACCGATGCCAACGTCGACGCTTCGCCGAATTTTCAAAGCATTTCAATATCGCGACTTCCGCCTGATGTGGTTTGGCGCCTGTACGTCGAGTATTGGCACCTGGATGCAGATCGTGGCGCAGGGCTGGCTCATCTACCGCCTGAGCCATTCCGCATTTCTTCTGGCGCTGGACCAGTTTCTCGGCGGCATCCCGATCTTCCTGTTTTCGCTGATCGGCGGAGTCGTGGCCGACCGAACCGAGCGCCGGAAGATTCTGCTGATGTCGCAATATGTGCAGATGGCGAGCGCCGGCACCCTCACCCTCTTGGTAACGTTTGGCCTAGTGCACGTGTGGCACATCCTCTGCCTGTCGTTCGTCTCCGGCCTGGCGCAAGCGTTTGGCGGACCGGCGTACCAGGCGCTGATTCCAACGCTGGTCGATCGCGAGGACATGCCTAATGCCATCGCACTCAACTCGATCCAATTCAACATGGCCGTCACCATCGGCCCAGCCCTTGCTGGTCAAACCCTGGCAAAGTTCGGGGAGAAATGGTGCTTTGGACTGAATGCGATCTCGTTTCTGGCGCCGATCATCTCGCTTTCCATGATCGCGGCACGATATCTGCCGGCGACTACTACCGAGTCGATGTTCAGCAGCCTGAAGCAGGGTATCAAGTTCGTCCGCAAGCAGGGCTCCATGGAAGCGCTGACGCTGCTGGCGTTTTGCATGACCGCGCTTAGCATGCCCATGCGCACCTACATTCCAGTGTTTGTGAATGATATTTTTCACCGCGGCCCGGAAACCTACGGCAACCTGCTTTCGCTGATGGGCGTGGGCTCGATCTGCGGATCGCTGGCGGTGGCTGGTATCGGCAACATGCGCCACAAGGGGCGGTTCGCACTGACGATGCTGATTTGCCTGGGGATCGCGATATCGGTATTTTCGCTCTCGAAATCATTGCCACTGAGCTATGCCATGCTGATGCTGGTAGGAGCTTCCATGATGGCGGTATTCGCCACGGTGACCTCCCTGGTCCAGTTGATCACGACCAACGAAATGCGCGGACGGGTTATGAGCGTCTACAACTGCGCCTTTCGCGGCGGGATGCCGATGGGAAATCTGGTGTCAGGGTGGCTGGTTCCCGTGTTTACCGCACCGATCGTGCTAGGCGTGAACGGTCTGCTGTTGGTTCTGGTTGCGGTATATTTCCTGCTGGTGCAACGGCGGGTCGCGGCACTGTAAACCTGGACCGGTGCCCCCTAAGATCTTGCCGCTTGCTCCCGCGGCATCTTAGTTTCCGGCACCCGTCGTATTCTTGAGTACCAGCACGAGAATGCGCCCGTCGGAATGAAACTCCCCTCCCGTTGCGGTCTTGGCGGTCGTCAGCGGATCGGTTGGCGTCACGTGATCCCGCTGGACGACGAGTCCAGTTGATGAGAGTGTTCCGTTCACGTACTCGCGTTCGCCGTCGATTGCGGGATCAATCTTGTGCGTCACACCGTTATTGCGCTGGTCTCGCTCAAACCCAATATCATGCGTCGCCGCCACGCACCACAACGGACGCCCCTCTACCTCGTAAGCCGATTTCCAGACTCGCAAGTGATTCCGAGACATCGCCACTCGTACCGGTTCGGCATGGGCGAATCCGTAGTCCTGCGCCCGTCCAAAAAGAAACAGGGTACTCATGGGCATGGTCAGGTAGTCTTTTTTCTCGAGCGAATCCATTACCGCATTCAGCGCAGTATTCCCGACTTTTGCGTCGACCTGCACCCATCCGGCCGCAGTGAACGTTTGAACCACCTGATCCTGCGTGCCCACAATCAGCACGTTCACCATGTCGCCGGGTTTGCCCGCAGGGTCGGAAACCCGCCGCGGAATTTTACCGAGCAAATCCGTAGTGATGCCTGCGACGCGGGTCTCAACCGGCCCCCCTGCATTGGCGGCAGCACTCGACCCCTCGTTCAGCACTTCGACCTTCGCATGAAAGCTGCCGGTCGCAGTCGATGCCTCGCTTTGGCTCTGATTGATGCCGAGATACACCCTTCCCGCCACCGGAACGTCGTATTCCTTGCTCGCGCCAATCAGGAATGGTTGCGCATAGTTGTCAGAACCGATGCGGCCGATCAAAGCGCCATGGCCGGCATCCTTCACCGCATATTGGTGAAGCAAGTCTGCAAATCCTCGCGGAAGCCCATCCGGACCAAACGTTCCCTGGGTTCGAGTTTTTCCGGCGTAGGATTGATCCGCCGGATATGTGATCTCTCCGGTAGCCGTGAAGCGCAGCTTCGCGCCGCCGCGCACGTCGATGTTGGTGTCCACCCACTCTTTTGCCGCAGGTATTTCAACTTCGAAGGATTTAACAGCCGTTGGTTTCGTGGCGGCGGTTTGCGGCTTCGCGCCCGCGTCTAACAGCAGAACAGAAAATATCAAACTCAACGCGAAAGCCAGATTGCTTTTCGAACTCCTCATGGCCCATCTCAACGGTGATTTTTGACTTGCCTGACCCGAGTCAGCCTGCACCGACAGGATAGCTCTGGACGGCAGTCTCGCGCAAAGTAGTGAGGGGGTTCTTTGGATTGTACGATGTGACTGTCTACAGATGGGGTACTATACGCGCGTTCTTTCGAGAGTAGCGATTTCCCCAGGAGCCGATGCACCAGCCGCCGCCTGCGCAGCGACGACAGGTTGAGCTTCGACGGGTTGGGGAGCGACCGGTCGCTTGATGGTGAAACGTTGAATCTTGATCTCGCCACGCCCGTAGACAGCGAGCAACGCCTCGACCGCGCGGGGGTCGAGTCGCTTACCCGCCAGGTTCCGGATGATCTGCAATGCCTGGTCAGGAGTATGCGCTTGCTGGTAAGGACGATTCGTCGTGAGGGCGTCAAAAGTGTCAGCCACGGCGATCACACGCGCCAGCAACGGGATCTGGTCTCCCTGCAGCCCATAAGGATATCCGCGGCCGTCGAGCGCCTCGTGATGCAATTCGATTCCGGGAAGCATTTCCGCTAGCTGTGTGACCGGACGCAAAATGTTGGCGCCTTTCGTGGTGTGCGTTTTCATCACTTCGAATTCTTCTTCGGTCAGCGCCCCGGGCTTTTTGAGGATGTGATCTTCAATGCCGATCTTGCCTACGTCGTGCAATTGGGCAGAGATTCGCAGCGTCTCGATAAACTCTTCGGACTCCTTCATCTCCCGGGCAATGAGCAGGGAATAGCGCGTGACGCGATCAGAGTGGCCGCGAGTGTATGGATCCTTCTCGTCGACTGCTCCGGCCAGCATCTGGATGGACCCCATAAACAACTCGCGATTCTCTTCGGCGGCGCGCTTCAGGTCGGCAACGAAACGTTCGAGTTCATCAGACATAGTGTTGAAGGTGTGGGCGAGTTCGCCGATTTCAGTGCGGCTCAACAGGTGGACACGCTGGGAGAAGTCGCCGCGGGCCAGGGCGCGGCTCGACTGCGTGAGGACTTGCAGCGGATTGGTAATGCGGCGGGCGGCAAAGATACTGACAAGCATGCTTAAGAACACCGCGAGCAGCGCCAGAAGTCGCGCGTTACGCTGCATTTCCAAAACGTCTCGATAGGCCTCAAAGAGCGGCTTTTGCGCCACGACCGCCCACTCCAGCGACGTAACCGGACTGTAAGTGCCCAGCATCTCCTGCCTGGTCTTCCCCTCGCGGACGGTGAATTCCATGGTCGGAACCAGCTGCGATTTGTTGCCGCTGTCGACGAAGTTGCGCACGATGTCCATGTTCTTCATGTCCTGCCCGGTGGCAAACTCGGGCTTGGCTGCCGCCACGAGGCGGCCTTGCGCATCGACGACGTAAGGCGTCAGGCCGCCGACGGCTCCTTCTTGCAGGCGGCGAATTAAAAACTGCAGGTCGACGACCGAGCCGATCATTCCCAGGAAACGCTGTCCATAATTCACAGGATAGCTGACGAGAAAAACAGTTCGGGCAGAGTTACCTTCGCCAATCACCAGCGCCTGGCCATTGTAGGCGCGGCCGTCGCGGGCCGCGGCAAAGGCGCGTTCCAATTCGCGGTTCAGAAAAGCGTCGGGAGCAATGCGTCCCGCTGAAATGCCTTTGGCGTCGGAATTCAGCAGCGTGGCATAGGCGATTTCGTCGGACGACGATACGAAGTTTTCCAGCAGCGCCCGTAGTTCCGGCGACTGAATGTTGGCCTCGCCAATGTCGCCGCCGCTAGCTACCTGGATGGCGGATGACAAATTGGCCAACATCATGTGTAGCGAGCGCTCGTGCTGCGAAAGGTCGTCGGCCAGCGAGCGCGTCACCGTGTTCTGCAGCAGCATCTCGTTGGTTTTTAGACGCTCGCGGTTTGTGGCCTCCACTTGCGACGAGTAAAAGTACATCGGGACCGTGCTGATCACCAGCAACACGCCGAGAATGACATACAGAATCGGAATGCGTGCGTGGTTCGGTGTACCGGCGGACAAGTTTCTCCCTTCACTCATCGCAGACGCCGAAGACGAAGTGGCGGCGGCTTTCAAAGGTATCCTCAAAATTCTAACGGGGAAAGGCGCCGGCTCGACGAAAAGCGACGCGACGGCCATTACCAAAGTACCTCCGAGAGCGGTACCGGCGACGCGTTTGGCAATCGAAAAACGGTCTGCTCTTCAATTCAACAGCTTCTTCAAGTCGCTCCACTTGATGAGGATTACGTGATTCTCTTGCAATGCCCGCTTGAATTCGGGACTGGTCACAACGTCGTAGTCCCGTTGCCGCCATGCGGCGCCGTAGTCGGGATGATCCACCATGACCGATTGCATCTCCGCATCGTCGTGTCCCAGGTGAACGATGATTTCAGTCACTCCGGGTTTCAGGTTCTTCAGGGATGTCAGGTAGAAGTTCTTCCACTCGCCAGGATCGACCTTCGGATTGGCTATGACGATCGAGTCCAGAACGAGATCTTGCTCGGAAAGAAGCGACAGAAGTTCCTTGGGGGCGTCGGAGGATCGTACTGCCAGGAAAGGCAGTTTGTATTCGCGAGCGATTTTGACATAAACGGCGAAAAGCTCGGACCGCGAAAAGAGCACGCCCATATGACTGTCGAGGTGCGTGGGATGAATTCCCATGGCTGCGGCCCGAGTAATCTGCGCGCGAAGTTCGCGTTCCACTTCCTGTGGGTTGAGGGCGGCATTCATGTCCGGCCACAAATATCCGGACGGATCGAGCAGGCTGGGGACTTTGTCTCTCGAGCTAATCGGGCCCCAGCGATACGTTTTCCACTCGCTGGTGAGAGTCAGGTGCAAACCCAGGTCGGCCTCGGGATGGGCTTTGGCGTAGTCAGCAACTTCGGTCAGCCACGGGCATGGGACCATGATACTGGCGGAGGTAACGGCATGTTGGTCGAGCGCGTCGAAGCTGGCTGCGTCTTCGGAGTGCGCTACGGCGAGATCGTCGGCATGAACGATGAGCAGCTTCGAATCGGCCGGGTAGCCCAGGCGCTCGGCAATGGTCTTCGTTTGGCCCAATGCACTGGCTAGGCAGGATAGTAGAAACAGTACTGCTACCGCATGCTTGCGTTGACTCATCGGGCCTCCGGCAAAGAACTTTCTGTACGCCTTGCAGATTCGCTACTCGGTCTCACTCTTTCCACTGCGCGCCATGAGTTCCTGGATGGCTTCGCGCGGCGATTTTCCGTGGTGCAGAATGGCGTGCATCTGTTCATTAATCGGCATCTCAACGCCACGCGCATGAGCGAGACCCACGGCGGCGGTCGTAGTAAACACTCCTTCGGCAACCATACCGTGCATGCCCGCAATGATGTCGGGGAGTTTGCGTCCCCGGCCGAGCTCAACCCCGACGCTGCGATTTCGCGACAACCCTCCCGTACAAGTGAGCACCAGGTCACCCAGGCCCGCCAGTCCAGCCATGGTTTCGGCGCGCCCTCCGCAAGCCACAACCAGGCGCGTCATCTCCGCCAGGCCGCGCGTGATCAAGGCCGCGACCGAGTTGTGACCAAAACCAAGCCCATCGCAGATCCCGGCTGCGATCGCCACAATGTTCTTCAACGCGCCACCTAGTTCCACGCCGATCACGTCGCTGTTGGTATAGACGCGAAAACTCGAATCGCTGAACTCCTGCTGCACAGTGCGCACAAGCGCTCCGTCCTGCGAAGCGATCGTGACCGCAGTCGGATCGCCGCGCGCCGCCTCCTGCGCGAAGGAAGGGCCGCTCAGCGCTCCCACGGCCGGGGGAGTTCCGTCCTCACGCTTCATCACCTCGGTAATCACCTCGGTCATGCGCTGCAGCGAGCCTTCTTCCAGCCCTTTGGTCGCGCTCACGATCATCGCTTGCGGCGGTATGAGGGGGCGCATGCGCTCGAACAGTGCGCGGCAATGTTGCGAAGGCATCACACTCACCACGATCTGTGCGCCGCGAAGCGTGTCCCCAAGATCGTTGCTGGCGGTCACGAACTGCGGAATGGGGCGGCCGGGAAGAAACTTCTCATTCATCCCCTTCTGCATGATCGATTCACAGACGTCCGTTTCGTGCGCCCAGAGCTTTATGCGGTGCGTCCCTTTGCGCCCGAGAACAATGGCGATTCCGGTGCCCCACGCTCCTGCGCCGATGATGGCGATCTGGCTCATGTACGCCTCGATCCGAAACGATTTTCGGTGCCTGCCAGCAGCCGTCGGATGTTGGCATGGTGCTTGATCACGATGAGCACCGCCGCCATTGCCATCAGCACAAGAGCCACAGCGTTGTTCCCGTATTCGTGCAGAGCCATCGTAATGTTCGGAAAGGCCGCGACCGCGACGATCGATCCCAGGGAAACGTAACGAAAGACCAAAACGAGCACCACAAAGATGACGCCGGAAAAGAGCACGGCTTTGGGCGCGATCATGAGGAATGCGCCCAATCCCGTGGCCACGCCTTTACCGCCGCGAAAGTTTAACCAGACGGGAAACATGTGGCCGGTGACGGCGAATAACGCCGCCAATGCGGCCCCCAGCACAAGGTCCGGCGACGACGCGGGGAAGATGGCTCCCCACGTTAGATGAGCAAGTGAAGTGCTTCCAAGGACCGACGGGCTCAACAGGACTCCGCAAAGCACTGCACTCGATCCTTTCAGCGCGTCCAGCACGAGAGTCAAGATACCAAGGCCGGGCGACTTTCGCGCTACATTCGTGGCGCCAATATTGCCGCTGCCGCTGCGGCGCACGTCCTCGCCGCGGAAGAGGCGCACCAGAAGGTAACCGAACGGAATCGATCCCAGCAGATAGCCCACGGCAGCGATAAGTAGGAATCTCGACATGTTGATCTTTGACTCTGGCGCGAAGGCGCGAGGCGGCGCGACAGCCGCTCAGCCGCCGGCGCTACTGTAAATCAAATCGCGCCAGCTTGGTGTACTTCGATCCTTTTGGCGACAGCTGGCTCTGGTACAAAAAGAATTTCCGGGCCGTCATGCTTCCGAACTCGGGCGGAGGAAGAGCGACAATTCTTTTCTGCAGAAGTTCGAAGACGCGGTTCGGCGTATCTCCCTTGCTACGCCGTGGAGAACCGGAACGGCCCGCTCCTCGCGCCAAGGTTAAGTGCGGAGTGAAGGCACGTTCTTCTTGGGGAATTCCTAGCGTTGCCATTTTCTCGTCGATTGCCGATGCCAGAGTTGCCAGCTGAGGGCCCGCTTCCATCCCCACCCAGAAAACGCGCGCCGATTTCGGCGTTGGGAAGAATCCATACCGGCGGAACCGAATGTCGACCGCGCTTGCCGCAATGGCGGACAGAGCCTGTTTGATTTGCTCACCGGCCGGTTCCGGTTGCTCGCCAATGAACTTTAAGGTCACGTGCAAAGATTCCGGCTTGGCCCAGCGCGCATCGGGGGCGAAGGCGCTTACGCCGTCTACAAAGCGCGCAATGCGCTCGCGGATGTCGTCGTCGATATCGAGAGCAACAAAAAGGCGCATAAAAGACTACCGAGTACCGAGTACTGAGACCGACGACCGCATCTTTCTCGGTACTCGCTACCCGGTACTCGGTACTCGGTACTACATTAGTTTCTTCCGCAGCATATCCAGCGCCATGGTCGAGGCGAAGCGGCGGATTCTCTTGCGATCGCCGGGAAAATTGCGTTGGACTACTTCCGTTCCGCGGTCGCTTGCCACCGCATGAAACACCAGGCCCACCGGCTTTTCTGCCGTGCCCCCACCGGGACCGGCCACGCCCGTGATGCCCACCCCAAGAGTCGATTCGCAACGGTAGCGAATGCCTTCCGCCAGGGCGGCGGCTACTTCTCGGCTGACTGCTCCGTGCCGGTCAATCATTTCAGCCGGAACTCCCGCAAGTTCGGTCTTCAAGGCATTGGAGTACACGACCGCGCCGCCCAGAAAATAGCGCGAGCTGCCGCTGATGGAGGTAAGGCGTTCGGCCAACAAGCCTCCAGTGCAGGACTCAGCGACGGCGACTGTCGCGTTGCGCATCTGCAGCCAGTAGCCGACAATCTGTTCCAGCGATTCTCCGTTGCGGGAATAGACAGCATCGTCCAGTTCGTCCTCGACCACGCCCGCGACCTCGTCCACGCGGCGCTGCGCGGCGTCGAGCGTGGCGGCGCGCGTTTTGAAGTACAGTTCAATCTCTCCGGCGCCTGCCAGGATAGTCGTCTCCACGTCGGTGTAGCGCTTGTAGATGGGCGCGACGCGTGCGTCCACCGCCGATTCGCCCAACATCGCAATCTTCAAGGTTCGTATAGCCAGAGAAGCCGGAGGAACCTTGGCGCGCAGGCGGTCGCGTACCTCGCATTCGAACAGCGCTTTGAGTTCGTGCGGAGGTCCGGGAAGCAGCACGATGATGTGTTCGCGCCCGTCGAACTGTCCACTCAACAACTGTCCGGGCGCGGTGCCGTTCAGGTTAGGAAGCACCGTCGCGCCCTCCAAGATATCTGCCTGCTTGGAATTGTTTGCCGTCATCTTCCAGCCGCGATCGGCGAAGCGCTGCTCCAACCGCTCCAGAATCTCCGGATCGCGGCGCAAACTCACACCCAGCGCTTCGGCCACGGCTTCGCGCGTTAAATCGTCTTCCGTAGGGCCAAGCCCACCGGTGAAAATCAGTATGTCGGAGCGAAACAGGCCGTGCTGCGCCGCCGCTACCAGTCGCCGCAGGTCGTCTCCCACAATGCTTTTGAAAATTACGTCAACGCCCAGCAGGTTAAGCTGCTCGGTCAGGTAGAGCGAGTTGGTGTCCATGCGGTAGGGCGTAAGCATCTCGGAACCCACCGCAATAATTTCAGCGTTCACTCGTCTAGAAGTTTAAATGAAAAGAGGAAGCGTCAGTTACTCTGGCGGCAGCGGCGATCCCTGAATGTCCCACGAGAGATGATGCAGGCTGTTGGTGGTTGCAAGGATTACGGAGCGTCCGGGCGCAAATGCCAAGCCGACCAACCCTGGGCCGGCCACTTCGAGATTGGCGAGTCCGTCAGGCGCGATCTTCACAATCCCTCGTGTGCCCGACAGCGACGCGGCAACGTAAAGGTTGCCATTCACGTCGAAGGCCAGTCCTTGCGGCCTGCCCAGACCTTTATAAAAAGTGCTTACCGTCCCGTTGGGATCAATCTTATAGATGCGGTCGGTGGGTCCGGTCACAAACAAATCGCCTTGCGGACTAAAGGCCAGATGATAAGCAGAAACGCTGACTTCGAGCGTGGCAAAAACAAAGACCTGCTGGTCGCGCGAAATCTTGAAAATAGTGCCGTTCCGGTCGCCAACATAAAGGCTCTGCTCCCGATCGAAAGCGATCCCCGTGGCCACGCCCATGCCTTCCGCATAGGTGGTCAACGTCCCGTTGGGAGCGACGCGATAAACGGCCCCGTCATAACGCGACGAGACGTACATCTGTCCCTGGCGGTCAAAGGCGATGCCGGTGGCGTTCATCATTTCCGAGACAAAGGGTTTGACTGTGTAATTGGTATCGATCTTGAAGATTGCGACGGGAACTTTCTGGCCGCGGGAGCCGGAAATGGTCGCGTAAATATTGCCGTCGGGGTCGATCGCAGGATTGGTGACGGGGTGAAGATTCTCGGCGATGGGGACCGCCACCCTTACCGGATGGGAGTTGCTGACGTGCCCGTTAGTGGCCACCACCACAGAACCCGTGGTGGCGCCTTCGGGCACGCGCGTAACCACGAATCCGTCGGAACTGACGATGATCGGTCCTTCGAACTCGCCAAACTTCACCTTCGGGCGGTGAAGGTCCTGCTGCGGACGCAGCCCTGAGCCGGTGATTCGGAGTTCCCCTCCGGCAAGCGCAAACGAGGGCGCGACCGTGTCGATGCGCGGCCCTCCATTAAGCGTTTTCTTGCCGAGAATGCGGTTGGAGAATCCCATGAAACTTACCAGCTGCGGAGTACAAAGGTACCACCGTTGGCGCCACTCCGTACTATTTTAGTAGCGCAAAATGCAGTAAGAGATGCATGCCAAGAAATGCAAAAATTCCCGCCGCCACATCGTCAAGCACGATTCCAGTGCCCTCGGGAAGTCTCTCCAGTTGCCGTACGGGAGGCGGCTTAAGGATATCGAAGGCTCTAAAAAGTATAAAACTCGCAAGAAAAGTTTTCCATCCCAGGGGAACTCCGATCAGAGCGACGAGTTGTCCCGCAACTTCGTCGATGACTACGAACTGAGGATCCTTTACGGCGACAGCACGGGCGACCCGGGTGGCGGCGGGGATGCCGATCAAGGTGATCAGAACAGCGAGGCCGATCGCCAGGGGCGTTCGAAGTGCTTGCGCTGTCAGATGTGCGATTACTGCCCAGACTGCGACCGTGACAGCCGAGGCCCAAGTGCCCGGGGCAGGCCGCAGCCGCCCGATGCCGCCAAATGTCGCGACGAATGTCGCCCAAAGCGGCGCGCTTCGCTCAGAATCGTTCGTCACGATTCGTCCTCAGAATCCTCTGGGTTGCGCTCCCGGATACCCACTTCCGTGTCGCTTACCGGCGACGAAATCACGTACTGACCGCTAGCCCATTTGCCGAGATCGATCAGGCGGCAGCGGTCGCTGCAGAAAGGGAAATCCGCGTCGGTGCTCTTGACAGACTTTTTGCAGATCGGGCAGCGGAGTTTGACGGTACGCTTGCGCGGCATACGATTGCTACAGAATTTTCGCGACCAGATCGTAATCGTGCGCTTCGGTGATCTGGCAGCGGTAGAACTGACCTGGCTGCGGTTCAATCTCCTCAGGGAAATCGTTGACGAACACCTTGCCATCGATCTCGGGAGCGTGCATGGAAGTTCGGCCCTCGAGCAGCAGTTCCGTTTCTTCCGATTCGCCTTCGAGCAATAGGTCGAACTCCCGCCCAATGAGAGCTTTCTTTTTCTTCTTGCTGATCTGGCGCTGGATACCCATCAAATGTTTTCGCCGCCGCTCGATCTCGCGAGGCGAAATTTTTCCGTCAAGGGCGTAGGCACTGGCGCCGTCCTGATCGGAATAGGCGAAGGCTCCCATCCAATCGAATTGCGCCTCGCGCACAAAGTCGCAAAGCTCCTCGAATTCTTGGTCGGTTTCGCCGGGAAAGCCCACAATGAACGATGTGCGCAAGGTCAAATCGGTCACGGTACGGCGCATCTTGGCAATCGAACGCAGAAACACGTCGCCTCCGCCGCCGCGCTTCATACGTTTCAGCACCGAAGTCGAGGCATGCTGCAAAGGCACATCCATGTAAGAACAGATTTTTTCGTGCCCGGCGATCGTATCCAGAAGTTTGCCCGTAATCTTGTTGGGATAGGCGTAAAGAAAGCGCACCCAGCCCAGATCGTCAATTGCAGCGAGCTTCTCCAGCAGCAGAGCCAGACCATCTTTCAGGCCGAAATCTTCGCCGTAACAAGTCGTGTCCTGGCCAATCAGCGTAATCTCACGCACGCCACTCGCTCCCAGGCGCTCAGCTTCTGCCACCACCGACTCAAACCGTCGAGAGCGGAACTGCCCGCGCAACTGGGGAATAATGCAGAAAGTGCAGGGATGGTCGCAGCCTTCCGCAATCTTGATGTAGGCCATGTGCCCTGGCGTTGCCAGAATCCGGGGCGTGGCGTCGTCGTAGAGATAATTAGGAAGATCGCCGACAGCGCCATTCCAAGACTCGCGCGAGAACCGGCCCTGCGCAGCCCGCGCATCGCCTTCCGGCCGCGAAGGCAAGATCACTAGAGGGGAATTATTCCGGCTCTTACTAGGCGGTGGCGGGGCTTCCAGACCCGCCGCCTCAAGAATCCTTTCCAGCTCTCCAGTTCCTACAACCGCGTCCACCTCAGGAATGTCTTTGCGAATCTGGTCCCGAAAGCGCTCCACCAGGCATCCGGCGACCACCAGCTTTTTCGCCTTGCCACCGGTCTTGTGCGCAGCCATTTCAAGGATGGTATTAACCGACTCCTGCTGCGCGCTTTCGATAAAAGAGCAGGTATTGACCACAATGACGTCGGCGTCTTCGGCGCGTCGAGTCAGTTCCGCTCCCGCCCGCGCCAGCAGGCCCATCATCACTTCGCTGTCGACCAGGTTTTTTGGGCAGCCCAGGCTGACGAAGCCCACCTTTTGCGGGCGTTCGGCAGGCGGCTTCTCCGCAAATTTCTCTTTCCTGAGATGTGGCTTGCTTTCAGGCTTGAGATCAGGGGAACCGCTAACGGTGAGGTCCTTCACTAGCATGCAATCCTTCTATTTTAGCA
This sequence comes from uncultured Acidobacteriaceae bacterium, assembly GCA_963708335.1. Classification (GTDB taxonomy): domain Bacteria; phylum Acidobacteriota; class Terriglobia; order Terriglobales; family Acidobacteriaceae; genus Sulfotelmatobacter. Next base: position 4,102,350 of record OY970205.1, read on the forward strand.
TCCAGGGGCGTGCCGGCAGCGTCCCTCGGGGCGATCACCAACCATGCTTCATTGCTTTCGCGAATTTCTGCGGGGGCAGCGTATTAAGCACGTCGCCCGCGGTTAGCCAAGCTCGGCGCGCCTGCAACACACCATAACGAATCTTTTCCATGTGCGAAGTATGGTGAGAATCGGTATTGATCACGATCTTCACGCCCTGCTGCTTGGCCTGGCGTAGATGCACGTCGTTCAGGTCAAGCCTGTCAGGATAGGAATTCAACTCCATCGCCACTTTATGCTTGGCGGCGGCGCTGAGCACCGCGTGCATGTCGAAGCCGTAGGCGTCGCGCCGCAACTGGATGCGTCCCGTAGGGTGCCCCATGATCGAGGTATTCGGATTTGCAATCGCTTTTAAAAGGCGTTCCGTCATCTTCGCCGGCTCCTGATTGAACACTGAGTGGACGCTGGCGATGACGATATCCATTTGCGCCAGCACGTCGTCCGAGAGATCGAGATCCCCGTCGGCCAGAATGTCGACCTCGATTCCGGCAAAGATTGTGATCCCGTCGATCTTCTTGTCGGCCTCTCGAATCTTCTGGATATGGGCTACGGCGCGAGAGTCGTCGAGCCCGTTGGCGAACGCCAGGTTTTTGGAGTGGTCGGTAATGGCCATGTATTTGTACCCGAGCGCCTTGGCAGCTTCGGCCATTTCTTCAATCGTATTGCGGCCGTCGGTTTCGACCGTATGCATGTGCACGTCGCCCTGCAGATCGGCCTGGCTGATCAGCCGGGGTAGGGCATGGTCCCGGGCCAGATCGATTTCGCCCAGATTCTCGCGCATCTCGGGCGGAATGTAGTCAAGGTTCAGCTTGGCGTAGATTTCTTCCTCGCTCTTACCGGCGACCGGTGTTCCGCCATCCAACATCGCCAAGCTGTATTCGTTGAGCGTGTAACCCATCTTCAGGGCGCGCTGGCGCAGAGCCACATTGTGGGCCTTCGATCCGGTGAAGTACTGCATGGCCGCGCCGAACGATTCTGGCGCAAGCAGGCGAACGTCCACCTGCATGCCGCTCCGCAGATGGAAGCTGATCTTGTTGTCGCCGCTGGCGATCACGTCCATCAGCGGCGGATATTGAGCGACGTAGGCAATCGCCTTCTGCCGCCCTTCGTCGGAGGCGCATGCGGATCCAGTCACTAGAATGTCCAGATCGCCCACAGTCTCGCGCCCGCGGCGCAGCGAGCCTGCAGGCGTGATCTTGTCGATCCCGGGATATTTCTCTAGATACGCCGTGAGCTTCTCGGCCTCGGCTTCTGCGGCGTCAATCAGGAAACGGCCGCCGATGCGGCGATAGTCCGCAATAGCCTTCAGCAGCTTGGCTTCGTGCTTCTCGCCCATGCGGGGCAACTCGCGGATCTTTCCCTCCCGCGCCAACTTCTCCACGCCATCCACGTCGCAGATCTTGTAGGCACTCCAGATCAGCGCGATGGTCTTCGGCCCCAAGCCTTGAATCTTCAGCAACGTCAGCATCGAGGGATGATATTTCTCCAGCAATTCCGTCTGAATCGCCAGCTTGCCGTCGTTGAAAAGCTCCTGGAGGTTCCGCAGCATGCTCTTACCGATGCCCGGAATGGCGAGGATCTGTTTGGGATCGCTAATCAGCTCTTTTATCGGTTGTGATAAATTCTCGATGGCCTGCGCCGCGTTGCGGTATGACCGGATGCGAAACGAATCCTGTCCGTCGATCTCGAGCAAGTCGGCGGTTTCATAGAGAATGTTGGCAATTGCCTTGTTGTCCACCGACTAAAGATAAACAAGATTGGACGGCAGGGCCAGCCGGGATAGTGCAGCGCAAGCTTCGCGCCACCAATCGAATCGGTAGGGACCAACTGGATGCTACACCTCGGCCTCGGCGGGTGCGGGGGGAGTGCTCGCTGAGCCAGGGTTAGATGAGCGTTATGCCTCGAATGCGCCGTTAAGAAGCCTTGGTTACGTTCGCCGCCTGGGGTCCTTTTTGACCTTCGGTGATTTCGAATTCCACCGGGTCGCCCTCTTGCAGGCTCTTATAGCCTTCAGAGCTAATAGCGCTGTAGTGGACAAATACATCCGGCCCATCTGCGCGACCGATGAAGCCGTATCCCTTGGCGTTGTTGAACCACTTTACGGTTCCTTTCAGTCGTTCCACGTACTCCCCCTTTTTCGGCACGTCCCTTAGGGGGGCCCAGAGACGCGCACTCCTGTTAAATTCCGCGAATAGGATGCAGTTTCTGGCGTAAGAGGTAGGCTCTCAAGGGGTCATACCTGTAAAAAAATTTACAAAACAAGCACTCTGGCCGCGATTGGGGCGGAGGAAAAGACTTCTTTTCGGCCAGAAAAATGTGACTCTTGAACCGGGCAAAAAGGTTCTAAGGATGTTACTGCGCCTTCGAAGTGCGCGATACCCGGTCGAGCCATAAAATGGACGCGATCGTCTTGGCATCCTGGATGGTCCCTTTCATGACCATACCCACTGCCGTCGGCAACGGCACCATCCGGTTTTGAATCACCTCATCCTCTTCAGGTTGAGCCTCGCCTGCGCGTAAGCCTGTCGCCATGTAAACGGCCATGGTTTCCGCAACGAAGCCGGGGCTGGCGAAAAACTTAAGGATGCGCCGCCACCTGGCGGCCCTGTATCCAGTCTCTTCCAGCAGTTCACGTTTCGCGGCTTGGAGCTCCCGCTCCCCAGGATCGATGCTACCGGCAGGCAGTTCCCATAGGAATGCTTTTGCGGCATGGCGGTACTGTCTCTCCAGAAGAACGCGAGGAGTCGCCCCGGAATCATCGACGGCCAGTACGACCACCGATCCGGAATGATGGATCACGTCGCGGCGCGCCCGTACACCCCCGGGCTCTTCGACCTGGTCGGTGGTCACCGTGAAAACTGGCCCCCGATAAACCGTCCGCGACGAGAGGATCCGTTCCTTACTCCCCTTGGCCCCGGCACGTTTGCTGGAAGATTTTGGCATGGAACCAATATAAAGCACGCGTCAGGTCTCAGACCCAAGGCTGCCAGACCGACCCTACATCTCGGAGCTTCCACGGAGCGCCCGAAGTCCGAGGTCCGAGATCTGTCTCTTCCCGATTCTGCTATGCTGCCCGGCATGGCAGGTAAGCCGCGGATCGCGATCGTGGGAGCCGGAAACCTGGCATCAGCGCTTTCCGTCTCGCTCGGACGTAGCGGCTATGTCATCGAGGCCGTCTTTGCCCGCGCTCGTCGCGCCTCGCTGAGAAAGGCGCAGGTATTAGCCAAGCAAGTCGGCGCTCAGGCGGTGACAAATTCATTGGGGACTCTGCGGGCAAATTTGATTTGGTTCTGCGTACCCGACGCCGAAATTGCGCGCGCTGCGCGCACTCTCGCGAAGCCGATCGACTGGAAGGGAAGAGTTGCATTCCATTCCAGCGGCGCCCTCAGTAGCGATGAACTGGCAACACTGCGCAGTCGCGGCGCGTCGGTCGCGTCAGTACATCCGCTCATGACATTCGTGCGGGGCTCGCGGCCTCCGCTTGCGGGCGTTCCCTTCGCACTGGAGGGCGATGCGCCTGCAGTCCGGATGGCGCGGCGCATAATTGAAGACATCGGCGCTCGTGCCTACCCGATACGAAAGAAAGACAAGGCCGCCTATCACGCCTGGGGCACCTTCGCTTCGCCTCTTTTCACTGCGCTTCTCGCCACGACCGAACAGGTCGCAGCCCTCGCCGGCGTGAATCGAAAGGGCGCCAAGCGGCGCATGATTCCGATCCTGCTCCAGACCCTGGCGAACTATGCCGTATTCGAAGCCGGTGACGCATTCAGCGGGCCCATTATCCGTGGCGACGTGGATACGGTAAAACGACACCTGCAGGTTCTGCGTCGCGCGCCCGCGGCCCGCGCGGTCTATGCTGCGCTGGCGGGCAGCGCTCTGCGATATTTGCCTGCCAGGAACAAGACCCGACTCAAGCGGCTTCTCGATTCTGAAAAATGATTTTGTAAAAAATCATGCAACTGCGATTAAACCGCTCCCTGGCTTTCGTTGTCCTTATCGCGATTGGCACAAGCTATTACTATTTCGCCCTGCTTCTGCCCCAGGCGCGCCTGCGCGACGCTGCCCATCAGATGAGCGGAGGCTACGCCTTTGGCGGTGACTTTTATCCCATCTGGCTGACGGGAAGGGAACTGCTTTTCCATGGGACTAATCCGTACACCCAGGAGATGACGCGGGAAATTCAGATCGGCCTCTACGGCCGCGCAATGGACCCAGCTCGTCGCGCCGATCCGCCCACGGATTTTCGGGCATTCGCTTATCCGCTGTACACCGATCTGCTCGCCGCGCCCTTGCTGCCCTTCAGCTTTGACGTGGTTCGAGTTGTGTTAGGAATTCTATTGCCCCTGCTCACTGTAGCGAGTTTGATCCTTTGGTTGCGTGCCTTCCGCCTGGACGCTCCCTCCGGTTCCTTGGCGATCGCAATGATTCTGTTGCTGGTGAGTTATCCGGTGCTGGAGGGACTCTATGCGCTCCAAGCAGGTCTGTTGGTCGGAGCCGCGCTCGCTGCGTCGGTGGCTTCGCTGGCTCGTGGGCGATTCCTGCTGGCTGGGATGCTGCTGGCCTTCGCTTCCGTTAAGCCACAACTGGTCTGGCTGCTCGCACTTTGGCTTCTGCTATGGGCCCTCAGCGATTGGAAGCGTCGAAAAAACTTTGTCTTTGGTTTCACACTTACCCTGGCGTTGCTTGTTCTGGTCAGCGAACTAGTGTTGCCGGGATGGATGGCCGACTGGTGGCGTTCTCTAGTTGGCTACTCGCACTATACTTTGCCCCCGCTCACGCAACTGGTTTTGGGCAGATTTCTCGGTATTGCAGTCGGTCTATTTCTACTTGGGCTGAGCGCGGCGATTGGCTGGCGGACGCTGCACTTTCCCGCTGGCTCGGCCAGTTTTTCTCTGGCTACGAGTTTCGTCCTCGCGGTCACGGTTGTCCTGGCGCCCACTGGTGGCGCGGTATACGACCAGGTAGTTTTAATCTCCGCCCTTTGCTGGCTGAGTTTTCGCCGCGCCGACATCCTCAACGCCAGCCGCCCGCTTCGTGTGCTCGCTCTTGCAGCCCTCTTTGCACTCGGATGGCAGTGGTTCGTGGCCTGTGGGGTTGCGTTGACGTCAGTCTTTTTGCCGGCTTCGGCGCGAAGCCCGGAAGTGCTGGTGCTCCCGACGCGCATGGCTGCGCCTCTGCCCTTCGCCATCCTGGCATTATTGTCGTTTTTTGTTGTGAGCGTGCTGCGAGGCCAGACAGATGCATCCGGCGCATTACTACGGGCGAATTGAGCGCAGGGTGACAGTTAATCTAGCTTGAAGTGGCTAACCTGAAGTGAAGAGATGCCCGAGTTTCTCTCTTTTTGTCTTGAGATATTCCTCGGCATGTGGACTGGGAGTGACTTCGCACGGCACACGCTCCACCACGCGAACCCCAGCTTGTTCCAGGGCCCGAACTTTCTCCGGATTGTTCGATAGCAGGCGCACGCGCGTTACTGCCAGTGCCTTGAGAATCCCCGCCGGTAGCGCGAAGTCGCGGTAGTCATTCTTGAACCCCAGCCGCTCGTTGGCTTCGACCGTGTCCAGCCCGGCATCCTGCAGTTCGTACGCTTGCAGCTTCGCCATCAGGCCGATGCCGCGGCCTTCCTGTTGCTCGTAGATCAGGATGCCCGCGCCTTCTTCGGCAATCATCGACAGCGAGAGCTCCAGTTGCTGGCGGCAATCGCACCGTAAAGAATGAAAAACGTCACCGGTCAGGCATTGTGAATGAATGCGGACAAGTGGCGCCGAGGTCTTCACGTCTCCCATCACCAGCGCCACCGCCTCTTCCACCTCGCGATTGCCGTCGGAACCGGACTGCCCGCGAAAGCCATAAATCCGAAACTTACCCCAACGCGTGGGAAAATCCGCCGACGCGACTTGCTGGATTACGTTTTCACTCACACGTTTATTATAGCGGCTGACCGCGCTGCACAGCGTTTGACGACGCGGAATTGCAGTCTTACCCGCGCGCCCGGAAATGGAAAATTGCGTCCTGCTTGGAAGGAATCGGCGCGCCATTGCGCGTCGCCGGCTGGAAGTGCCAATTATTGAGCGCGATCAAAACCTTCTCGTCCAGTTTGCTGCCCATACTCTGCAGAATCTTCTTGTCGACAATGTCTCCGCGCGTGTCGATCACGATCTCAACCACGACGTTGCCTTCCGAGTCGGGCAACTCCCACGGATATGCCACCGGATCAGAAGTCGTCACCGGCAGAGCAGGACGAATCTCGTTGCCGGAAAAAGGTCCGCTACTCAGAGTCCCGTAGGGAAGCCCCGCCTGCGCGCCGTGCCCTAAGGCCGAAAGTGTCTGGGTTTTGGCGTCGTCCTCAGCGTTGGTGCGAGCCAACGGATTCTGTCGCGCTGCCAGTTTCGCCTGCTGCGCCGGAGTCTTCCAAAACAACTTTTCATGACTCAGCCGCTGGTGACGGTAGCGTTCCGTGACGGCGTCGGAAGAACTCCGGCTGCTGTCGTCGGGAGTCTTGCTCGGCCAGTAAAGTCGCGTGATCGACTTGCCATTTTGCCCAACGGCCACCGAAACCGCGGTCAATAGTTGCGGCTCGGGCGTGTGCAACAGCCATCCCAGCAACAACGCATGGAAGGCGAACGAACCGGTTCGCAGCCATCGTTGCCGGCGTGCGGACCCGGAATTCAGTTGCGCAAACATCGGACAATCCTAAGGCAGGCGTTCCCCACTTGCTGCTGACATTAGTTAGACGTAAATCCGGGGACTTCGTCAAGCGGATTTCTTGAATGCCGTCCGCCACCGGAACCGTTCGTAACGCCGACTCCGAACCGCGTGAACTTGGTGCTGCTTCCCGAACGCTGATAAAATAGTCACGCAGTCGACCCCACCCGCACACGGGGCTATAGCTCAGCTGGGAGAGCGCATCGTTCGCAACGATGAGGTCGTCGGTTCGATCCCGACTAGCTCCACCATTTCAAACCCCTGAAAATACGCGGGTTTTGCGCGGTTTGCGCGAATCGTACAATAATCGTACAGTGCCCTCGGCCTAGCGTCGGCTGCAACGCCCGGTCTGGAGGCACATGCTGCGCGTTTACACTCGGCACTATCCGCCCTGCCCGCAGAGGGATGGCAATCATCGCAGATGTCACTGTCCCAAGTGGATCAACGGTACATTGCCCACCGGCCAGTTCGTTCGCGTGTCCGCCAAAACGCGGAGCTGGGAAAATGCCGAGCGCAAGGCCCGCATCATGGAAGTCAATGCCGATCCGCTACGTCCGGTTCGTCCCGACGTCAGTTTGAGAATCACAGTCGAAGAGGCCGTCCGGGATTTCTTGAGCGATGAAGAGGCTCGGCAACTGGCCAAAACCACAACCTGCCAAAGCAAGACTCTGTTTCAAAAGCAGCTAATCAACTGGGCCAGGGGCGAGTCTCTGAACTTTATCGATGAACTGACCACCGTGCGACTGCGCGAGTTCCGCGCATCGTGGAAAAACGGCGCTCTGACCACTCAGCGGAAGCACCATCGGCTCAATGGCTTTTTCGACTTCTGCATCGAGAACGAATGGTTGCAGAAGAACCCGTCCAAGAAGATGAAGCCGGTGCAGGTTTCCCCCGATCCCACTGATTACTTCACACCCAGTGAGATGGAAAAAATTATCGATGGCACCTACGTCTATGGCGGGTGGAGAGGCGGCCGTGATTTCGAACATCGCGCGACCAGACTGCGGGCGCTGATCTTGCTGATGCGCTGGTCTGGGCTTTCCATTCTCGACGCGGTAACGCTCGAGCGTCGGCGGCTACACGACGATCGCCTGCTGCTCTACCGCCACAAGACCAAAGTGCCGGTCTACGTCCCGCTGCCGCCCGATGTTGCAGAATTGCTCGACCGACTTCCAAATTCGAACTCCCGCTATTTTTTTTGGAGCGGCAACGGCGATCCTCATACGGCAAAAAAAGCATGGCAGAGGTCGCTGCGCCTGCTGTTCCGAACGGTAAATTTGAAGATCGAAGACAGTGTGCCAAAGCGCTGTCATCCTCATATGTTTCGCGACACTTTTGCAGTTGAACTCTTGCTTGCTGGCGTATCGCTGGACCAGGTTTCTCTCCTGCTGGGTCATAGCAGCATCAAGATCACGGAGAAGCATTACGCCCCATTCGTAAAGGCTCGGCAACAGCAACTGGAGATAAGCGCTCGCATGGCGTGGCGGCACATTGGACAATCACGCCCCACTCCGGCGCCGGTTATGTAGCGGAAAGCCGCAGGCGCCGGCGGGGTCTAACCCGCGGCTCTGATCTGCCGGTGAACGCGGAGAACCACTGTTTCTGGAATGCGAAGCGTGGTGTACCTGCGTTTGTATCTGCTTTCCGTGGTACCCCATTTCAGAACGCCAGGTTCGTGTTCGAACATACGGCGGATTGTGTTTTCGCTCAGCTTCCAGGCCTCGGCCAACTCCGCCACGGAATAGTGCCTCTGCGTGCAGGTTTCTTTCGAAGCTGTGGAATTGACGGGGACAGTATCAATCGATTGGTTGGCTGGTTTCATCGTGCGATCTCCTTCTTTGGCTATCGGTGTACGCAATTTTCGGATTTTGCGCAAAACGTGGAAATTCCTCCGCTTGCCTCGTAGGATCAAAACCAATCCCCGCTAACTCTCCTGAGTAACCATTTGACCGAAATTTCCTTTGAGGGTAGGTTCCTGATGCTCGGGCCATGCGGCTAAGGCCCCGGGCACAGGAGATGCAATGTTTGCGTCACTCGACGACGTCCGTCATGGTCTAAACGCAAGCGGTTACCTTACGGATCCAATTGCCACCACAACGGTCTACCTGGCGGCGCAGCTGCATAAGCCGTTGCTGCTGGAAGGCCCTGCCGGCAGCGGCAAAACCCAACTGGCGTATGCAGTTGCACAGGCGGCGGGTACGAACGTCGAGCGCCTGCAATGCTATGAAGGGATCAATGAGGAGAAGGCGATTGGGAAATTCGACGAGGCGCTACAGCGTCTATGCGTAGAGCTCAGATCGAGGGCCGAGACGCCAGATTGGGAGTCGCTTCAGACCGAATTGAATGGACAGCAGTTTTTCAGCGCCGGTCCTCTGTTGCGCGCTCTCCAGTACGAAAAGCCCTGTGTTTTGCTTATTGACGAGCTAGATAAAGTCGACCATGCGTTTGAGGCAACGCTGTTAGAGGTCCTTAGCGTGTGGCAATTGAGTATTCCCAAGCTCGGGACAATCCCAGCCAAGAGCATTCCCTTCGTTGTGCTCACCTCCAACGAAGAAAGGCGGATCGGGGACCCGCTTCGTCGACGCAGTTTTTATTTGCGCGTGGAGCACCCCACTGCGGAACGCGAAGCGGAAATCCTGGCCATGAAAACTCCCGACGCAAGCGCAGAGTTTCACGCCGGGATGGCAGGACTGGCAAAGGCGCTTCGCGGCTGGAGCCTGGAGAAACCGCCATCCGTCTCCGAGATTCTGGACTTGGCGCAGGCCCTCAGAATTCTCGGCGAACAAAGAGTGACTGCGGACATGAGAGACACACTCTTGCCACTCCTGGCCAAGACGGAAGCCGACCGGCGGAAATTGTTATTGCGAGATGGCTTCGCCAGCCTCGTTTTCGATGCGCAGCAATATACAGCGCAAAGCCTGGGGAGGAGCGTCGAGTGACTAAACTCTCCTTGTTGGCGCTCACGCTGTTTGTTGGGACCGGCCTTCATGCGCAATCAGGAAAGCCAGCCCAGACCCAGGATCGCCGCGAAGCCGAGTACTACGTCTCCGTGTATGCGCGGCACTACCACGTCCCCCTTCCGTTAGTGCGGGCCATCATTCAGCGGGAATCGAATTGGCGGCCTTGTGCTGTGTCTGCTAAGGGTGCTAAGGGCCTGATGCAACTGATGCCGGAGACTGCGCGCCGCCTTGGAGTTAAGGACAGCTGCAACATCAATCAAAACATTTCAGGCGGAGTGCGTTACCTGGCCTGGCTAATGCGCCTGTTTCATAACGACTTCAGGCTTGTGGCCGCTGGCTACTACGCCGGCGAGGATATTGTTGCCCGTCGGGGTCTCTCCTATCGCAACGCCGACGTGATCGCTTATGTGAAGAAAATCAGAACCACTTACGTGCTCCAAGCCGGTGTTGCAGACGATTTTGGAAAAACCACTTCGAAAAGGGTTATGCGATGAAAATTTGGACGAGTTTGGTGTATCTCACAGCGCTGTGCTTCCTGACTTACGGAGGGCTGGCGCAGAATGAACCCCCTCAAGCGCACATCGTAAGTCTCACTCTGGATCGGCAGAGCGTCACGGTGCTGCACCTGCACCCGGGGTTCGTCAGCTCCGTGCGACTGCCGGAGGAGGTCAGTTCGGTCGTTCTGGGCGACCCAGCAGCATTCAAGGGTGAGCACTCCGAAGCCGAGCCGCGGCTGGTCTTTTCCAAACCCGCCAGTCCGAAATCTGCCAGGAGCAACGCCCTTATCACCACGCGAACGGGCCGAGAAGTTTCCCTAACCTTGTTGAGCGACGGAGCATCCGCTCACTCTGAGCCTGTTGATTACGTCCTGGAATATCAGGCCGAGCGGAGCTTCCTTATCTCGGCCGCGTACCCGTCCGTACTGATAGGCGAATCGAAGCCCCTGGGTAGCGAACGCCTAGTGATTCCCAACGACCTTCCTAAGATCGATGACGATAAGCGTCGGCCATCGAGTCAGCGCTCGGCTGAGCCGCTCGCCTGGCGCGGTAAGGAACTGCGAGTGGCAGTGGGGCGGACTGAGGAAGAAGGCTCGGACATGACCGTCGTCTTTAGCATCGCAAATGATTCATCGCGCACCCTGGAATTGCTTCCTCCCCAGGTTCAGCTCTCCGGAACCGCCAAGCAAAAACACCACAAGGCAATTAAAGCCGAACCAGTGGCCGTCAAAAATTATCGACTCGGCGCACGACGTCTGCCGCCCGGCGCAACGACCGAGGGCACGGTAGTGTTCGAGCGGCCTGCTTTCAAGGAGTCTGGGGAGCGGTTGCTGCTCGAAATCGCGCAAGCGGAAGAAGTAGATCGGCCGGTGCTAGCGCCGATTGCGTTTGTAGCCCCAGGGAAAGGAGCAGCGAAATGATCCATCCGAACGGCCACGAACCCTCGACCGCGACTGTCCCTGCCGCAATTCCGAGCGAGGCCGTCAAGACTCCGCCGGCCATGCCATCGACCGTCGGGCAGCCTGTAGATATTGCAACCAGAGCCAAGCGAAGGGCTAGACAGAAATTTCAGCAGAACCGGTTCGTCATCATTGGCGCGAGTGCGCTTGTTGTAGCCTTGCTGATCTTTGTTGCGACATCCATACCGCGGAAGAGTCCAGTACAAGAGTCGAAAGCTGGCGCCGCGGCAGGGAAAGAGGAGCCGACGCAGAGCGCAAGCGCTGCGGTTGATCGCAGCCTTTTTCCTATCACAGATTCAGGGAGGCCCACGGCGAAAGAGGCACACGAAGGATTTCTGAACGAAAAGGATCTCGAGCGTTCCGTTACCCGGCGATCTCACCCGAGTTCAAGTCAAACCGCGCCGTCGAACGCGCCGGGAACTCTCGGATCCATACCACCCTTCGGCCCGGATCAACAGGGATGGCAGGCGCCGCCCTACCAAGCTGGCACGGTCGCGATTGGCACTGACGGAGCGGACCTCGGCAAGGCTGAACGCGAGGCCATGGAGAAGTCGTCATTCGTTTACGTCCGAAATACATCGGCGACTCAAATCGATCCTCAAGAGCGAGACAGAGTAGTTTTCGGTACGCAGGAGATCGGTCTCGGTTTGTCCACGGGTACGCGATTGCGCGCCCGTCTGGAGTCGGCCGCCAGCACCGCCGTACGCGCTCCGGTCCTGGCAGTCGTTGAATACACCTATGAGCGAGACGGCCAAATCATTGTTCCCGCCGGGGCGAAAGCGGTTGGGCGAATTCAAGAGGCCGACCGATCAGGATACGTGCGCATACAATTTGAGTCATTGATGATGCCGGACGGCGCAACTGTTCCGATTCAGGCGGTCGCGACCGACCTGAATATGCGACCGCTGAAGGGTAAAGTCGAGGGCAAAAATACTGGGAAAAACGTTCTGGTCAGATCACTTTCGGGAATCGGGGAGGCAGGTGCGCTACTGCTGGGACGGGGCAGTTTGAACCAGCCCTTGAGCGAGTCCGACCTTATCCGAGAACGAGTGAGCAACAACATCGGCGAGGCCTCAGACGAGGAAATATCCCGAATGGCAATCACCTCGCGCACCGTGGTCACTGTTTCTGCCGACACTCCGATCTATGTTGTCTTGGAACAGACGCCGAGAGGGGAAGCAGCTTCAGGGCAATCGAGTACTAGAAGCTCGCAGTCGCTGAACACGAACGCTGAGGAACTTCGACAGCTGTTGCAATTGAAGCGGGAATTGAATCAGTCGACTGCAGCATCTCAGTGAATGTGGAATTCACCGTGTACTCGCGTCCTTCGGGGTGAGTTGCTTGGCAGTTTAACTGGCGTAGTCTTTGAAACGGTCTAGGGCCATTTGAGTATATTGGCCGACCTCAATGAGGTAGTCGTCGGGATCACGCATGTAGCAGCGCCATTCCCAGCCGTCGGGATTCTTCAGTGGCTCTGTAAGAAAGATCGCGCCTTTGTCGCCCCATTGTTTGTAGCAGGCCCAGATGTCGGCGACACGCAAATTAAGGAAGCTACTTACTCTGTTCAGATCCGACGGTGTTTCAAGAAGGACCTCTGGCTTGTCGGGAGTCGGGCCACCGCCGCAATTGAGAATGATCCAGGTGTTAGCCAGCTTGATGTAGCAGGGATTTTCCGGCTTGATCACTTTCCCGCCAAGAATTCCGACATAGAAGTCCTTCGATCTTTCCTGGTCCTTGACGGTGAAGAAGTGCGTGGCGAAGAAGCCTTCGTTAGCAATCGGTGCGTCGGGTAGATTCATAGCTGCCTCCGTCGTCAATAAATAGGATGCGGCCAAATCGGTTGCGGTCTATCGGCGACCACATCAGCTGTTTCGTGTCCGAAGCCAGGTCGCTCGTGACGGCTGCTGAAATTCCGGGTATCACGAGGACGTCCGAGTTCAGTGCGACGTCTCGTCCTGCTGCGCAGTATAGATTGGCAGGAGGCGTTTTTAATCCGTGAGTTATACCATGGGGTGTGGACCTTCTACTGAATCCGCCGCTCCTGCCGATGCTCGCGAAACGAGTAGACGAATTGCCCGCCGGGGGCGATTGGATTTTCGAGCCCAAGTGGGATGGTTTTCGCGCGCTGGTGTTTCGCGATGGAGATGAGATTTTCATCCAAAGCCGCGACGAAAAACCGCTCAATCGTTACTTTCCTGAGCTGCTGGAACCGCTGCGCGCTGCGCTGCCGGCACGTTGTGTGCTCGATGGAGAGATAGTAATCGTCAAAAATGATGGGCTTGACTTTGATGCGCTGCAATTGCGTCTGCATCCCGCTGCATCGCGCGTAAAGCTTTTATCAGGGCAGATTCCGGCATCATTTGTATTCTTCGATCTGCTTTGCCTTGGAGATCGCGATCTCCGCGGCGAAGCATTTCAAAAGCGGCGACGCGAACTGGAGTCGCTGCTTGGCTTAGCTTCACCGCCGATTCATCTCACACCTGCAACCAGCGATCGGAGTATTGCCGCCGATTGGTTTCGCCGCTTTGAAGGCGCAGGCTTGGATGGTGTGATGGCCAAAGACACTGCAGGAACTTACGAACCGAATAAGCGAGTGATGCTTAAAGTGAAACACGAACGAGACTGCGATTGCGTAGTTGCGGGATTCCGCTGGCATAAAAAAGGCGAGCACGCAATGGTCGGCTCACTGCTACTCGGTTTGTTCGACGATGCCGGCGCCTTGCAACATGTCGGAGTCTGTGCGAGTTTCAGCACGGCAAAACGAAAAGAGCTGGTGGACTTTCTCAAGCCGTATCGAAAAGATGCGCTGATGAACCATCCGTGGAAGGCTTGGGCTGAGGACGCGAGCGAGAATGATGAAGGCGTCAAGAGAATGCCCGGCGGACAGAGCCGCTGGAGCCAAGGCAAAGATTTGTCGTGGGAGCCAGTTCGGCCTGAATTAATTGTAGAAGTTGCTTACGATCACATGCAGGGAGATCGCTTCCGGCACACGGCGCAATTCCGCAGATGGCGAACGGACAAAAAGCCCAGCGATTGTACCTACGCCCAGCTTGAAGTTGTTCCTCCGCAGGAACTGGCGGCAATTTTTCCACAAGGACGATGAGATGTATGTCGCAATGCGACAGTATTTATTAGCCCCCAGCGGTGAAAACACAACAACTGCTAGTCACCTTAGGGACGCCACTATTCCGAACCCCTTTTCTTCCAACGCTCTCGCCACTCCCGTGTGGGATCATCGTCTGGCTCTGGAGTTTCTTGCGGCGGCCGTTGTTCTTCGGGGACATGACGCAGGTTGATGCGGATGCGTGTCCATGTGGATGAGCGGCCTCGCATGGAATCGACCAGCACATCGTCTGCGGCAAGCAAACTTGCGATATCCGCATGTTTGGTCCTCCATCGCTCAAGACCTGCCAGCGCGGCCGCTTTATCAGGCGAATTCGCGACCGTAATCAGCGGCATCTTCATGCGCGGCTTCTTCATTGCTGTTTTCTTCGCAGCAGATTTCGCGCGGGAAGGCATCACGCGCGCAGCCTCGCCTTCCATCTTGCGGAAGTGCGGAGGCCAGGGTGCGTCGGCGATACCGACCGCTTCATCCTTATCGGCCAGTTCCAGCAATTTTTCCAGCGAGCCAGGGAATGCATCCATCTCGGCATGCGGATTACCGATTTTCGCGAAGCGCTCAGGAACAGTGAAGATTGTAAAGTCCGCCGGATCGCAATCGGGCACTTCTTTCCAATAGAGAGGAGTCGAAACCCGAGCATCTGGCAGCGATCGCACTGAAAAAGCAGAGCATGTCGTGCGATCCTTCGCGTTCTGGTTATAGTCAAGGAAAACGCCATGACGCTCTTCCTTCCACCATTTCGAAGTGGCCAGTGTTGGGGCGCGGCGCTCGACCGCTCGCGATAAGGCAACAGCCGCCCGACGAACCTGCGTAAACGTCCAACGCGGTTCGATGCGTACATTAACGTGCATCCCGCGCGAGCCGCTGGTTTTCGGCCAGCCACGAAGGCCTACCCCATCGAGAAAGCCCTGGACTTCAAGTGCAACGCGGCGAACATCATCCCAATTGACGCCGGGAATCGGATCCAGATCGATGCGTAACTCATCCGGGTGATCGAGATCGCCGGAGCGTACCGGATGCGGGTGCAGTTCGATGCAGCCAAGGTTCAGGATCCAGGCAAGTCCGGACGTGTCATCGACCACGATTTCTTCGGCAGTTCGACCGGAAGGGAACGACAACGTGACCGTACGCAACCAGGCTGGCCGCTTCTCCGGTGCGCGCTTCTGATAAAACGCCTCCGCCTCGGCGCCGTTGACGAAACGTTTTAGAACGACCGGTCGATCTTGAATTCCCGCCAACGCACCCGGAGCGACGGAGAGATAATACTGAACAAGTTCGAGCTTGGTGACTTTTATTTGCGAAGAAAAGTACAATTTCTCAGGGTTCGTGATCTGGACTTCGTGCCCGCCGATCGACAGAACTTTGCTGACCGATTCCTTTGCCACAACACAAGGCTACCACCGATAATCATTATCTTAGGCGACGCAAATCTTTGGCCATGAATCAATCATCATTCAGTCCCACAATCGACGAATATCTTCGCAAGCGCCTGATGCCGGTCGAAGGCGCGATCCCGCATTTGACGGGCATCGATATGTATGGCAACTCCATTCCCGCGGGAACGGTTGGCGGCGACCTCTTCGAGTACATCAACTTTCAGCAGCGCTACAACATCGACGGCCGCATTGCCCGGGCGCTCAACCTTGCGAAGCTTTATCTCGATCCTTTGCCGGCTGGGCAACCGGCGCGCAATATGGTGGATGACCATGTGTGCTGGCTGGAAAATCGGCTCCACCACGAGCCATCAACGCCGCTTGAATACAGAAAAGCAAAGAGCTCCGAGCAGTTGCATATCGCGGAGGATCTTCCTGATTTAAAGACCACGGCCGGCGTGCTGCTGGTGGATGCGCAGGGACACGGCCTTATCTCAGCCAAAATTGCATCGACCGTCCACGATACATTTCATGCATTAATGCTGGTGGAGCTTGATAGCTGTGGAAAAACTACGCCGGGATTTTTTGACAAAATCAATCTGCGGCTGGCGCAATCGGTCACCGCGCGCAACGCGCTCGGACGCAATCCCAAAGACAGTGCGCGCGAAATCGCAACCATGCTCTATGGCGAAATGCGTCCCGAAGGTCTTTTTCGTTTCGTTAATTTTGGCCACCCGCCGCCGCTGGTTTTCTCAAACGAGTTCGGCAAGTTTATGGAGATCTGCCAGGCGCGAATGGTGCAGTTTCCGCCACTAGGGCTGGAAATTCCCGAAGATCATCCAGATCGGAACAAATATTTCTCGATCAGCCTGCGAAAACGACATGTGAACTCCTCCGATGTGGCGGAGATCACGCTGATGAGTCCCGGCGACATACTCTTCCTCTATACCGACGGAGTCTACGACGGCAGCGACGAGGAGGAACGATCTCAGTTCGAGCGCGTGATGCGCAATCACAAAGACCAGCCAGCCCGCGAAATTTGTAACGCGTTGCTTGACTATGCCGTCAAGCGCGATGAACGCTTACAGCAAATCGGTGAAGCCCATATCATTGACGACAAGACGGTATTCATCATCAAGCGCAGGTAGCGAACCGCCGCGATTTTGTCGCGAGAATCGAGTGAGACTTTGAACGCGAGGAATATTTGGTGGAGGCGTCGGAGTCGAACTATCTAGGGGGTTGACCGCACGCAAATTACTGATTATAGGAACTGCCACGCTATGGAGCCGCAAATTCGTCCCGACTAGGCATAGAGGAACGGCCGGTATCGGTGGCTGCTCCAGAAGTAGGCGAGAATGATGACACTAGCGACCGCCGCGTACGCACACCAAAGGGAGGTGAACGCGTACCGCTTGAACTCCATTACAACCAGGAGAATTACCAGGTTTGCAGCGCCGAAGATAACCATCATCTTGATCTTCGAAAAAAACAGAGAACCGCAAGTTGCAATCACATAGAGCAACGCAACCGCCGTATTATTTGTCGCTTGATTGATGTAAACAATGCTGTTCCCCCTGACGTACAGCTGCAATGGGAACGCCGTCAGCGCCCACAAGATGTAGAGCGTAGTTCCTCCGCCGAGGACGAGAAATGGCAGCATCCGCCTGCGACTCATCGCGTTCGGCTCGAATAGCAGCACGCTGAGAGGCAGCAAGAAAGGCAAAAGCCCTTGAGCATAAAGCATGAATGCCGCGCCCATGTCGTGCGCCACCGCAGGGGAAAGAATCCCATCCAATCCCAGCCAGACGAATCCCTCAATAAACTGATGAACCGCGAATAGCACGGGGAGCGATGCGAAAAGCAGTTCGCGCCTGTGCTTCACCTTCGTCAAGGTGACGATGCCGACAGCGCCCAGAACTCCGCTGCCCACAAAGTTCGCGGTGGCTGAAAAGCACATGGCTCCTTATCTCCGTCGCGAGGATTACACGTATTAAGGCGCGATGCAAAACATTTCTCCTGACGCCGCGATTCGGATTTAATGGGACGTGGTCGTATCCGGCATTTTGCTCCGGAACACTCCGCGATCACTCCTCGATCGTCGGCGGAAGTTGGGAGTTTCGCTCGGAACTCTGCCCAAGTGTTGGCCTTGATACCTGCCAACGTTGTCCGTGAGATCGGAGCGATGAGTCGTTAATTCTTTGTAACTACACCAAAGTCGTCGAAATGTTCATCTCACTACGCTTGTCCGTTTCTCAAGTGCCCACTGCTCTGAATTCCGAATTGATGATTCCGTACTGTCAAATCAGCTGAAATTCTCGCGTCGACTTCGTGGCCAGCAGAGATGGACTTATGGCGACATCTAGCGCTGGAGCGATATTGGGTCCCAAAAACAGGCTTCCCGGGTTGCTCGAAATCTGAGGTCGACCTATGTTCTCGCTTGCGACACGGAAGAACTCTTACCGAATCGCAGGGGAGAAGCACCATGCAACTTTTTAGTCGGAGTGATTGGCGGGGCCATGGGGCTCTTGCCGGTCTCCTCATCATCGCTACGATTCAGCTAACGCCATTGACTTGCTACGCCCAGAACCTCGGGCAACAGCCGGCCACCGGACAAGCAGTTCAGGGGCAAACCGCTGCCCAGCCAGAAGGAGCAGTGCTTAACGCAGTCAACTGGGTGGGAAACGTGATCGCCCCGGTGGGCGCCGCCCTGGCCGTTGTGATGGCTGTTATCGCCTACTCCCAAGGTCGAGGCGTAGCTCGCTGGGCCGTCACTGCTGCCGGACTACTGGTGGTCTCAGGTTTGACGCGGCTGATCGAGTTCTGGATCTCGAACGGAACTGCTGGAGTTCAGTAAGAAGCTGAGTCACACCCATGACGTTGCCGCAAATTCTCGTCGACTTGATGAAGCTGCTGTTTGACCTGGCAGTGCCGGCTGCCATCTGCACGATGGTGCTGGCCGGGATTGCCCTGCGTCGGGAAGGCGGCGTGAATTTCCAGGCAGGCGGCGGATTTCAGCGATGGGCGCTGTGGTCAGTGATCTTGCTGACGCTGCCCCAGTTCGTGTCCTGGTTTGCCGCGCAGGGCATCAGCATGCCGGGTCAGGGCGGCAACATCTCAAGCCCTTGGGTGTCCAGCGTCGAATCGAGTTTCAACAGTTTTGTTACCAACATCGTCGTTGCCAAACTCTCCCCCTTACTCGCCGCGTTCTGCGTGCTAAAGGCGGCGCTTGATGGAGCCGAGGGCCATAACCCGCTCGGTTCCATCATCGCCGCCATTTTTCTGCTTTCCGCGTCAGGCACAGTGCAGTTGATGCAGAGCTGGAACAGCGGCTCGGAGTTTGCGACGACCGACATGTTGACCTCGGCTTGGAACTTCCTGGCCGGAACGATTCTCCCCGAAGCGGCAGGCTTGGCAGTTGTGGGCGCGATCCTCAACTACGTGCGAAACCGGCCGTTCATGCCGTTGGTGGGCTCGGGGCTAGCGTTCTTGAGTGTTTCGGCCATCTGGAAACTGGTTCAGGCCATGGCCGGCTGATGAGGAATGGAGGTGATCCTATGAGCTTGTCGAACGGATTGCTCAACCTGACGAACTGGCTGGGCAACGTCATCATGCCGACCTTGGCCGGTCTCTTCGCGGCGGCTGCGGTTCATCAGTTCAGCAAAGGCCGGCACCATCACCAGTTCGCCTATGCAGCACTGGCGGCACTGATGTGCTCCGGCTTGCTTCGGGCGATGGAGTCATTCAGCAACCAGGCCACGTGGAATAACCCGGATCGCTACTGGATCTCAATTTTGACGTTGGTGAACTGGGTAGGCAATGTGCTCTTGCCGCTCTACGGCGTTCTCCAAGTCGTGCTGGCGGTGACTCACTACGCGGGACTGTTGGAGCGAATGACAGTTGGAGAAGCCTGGGTAAGGAACCTGGTCGCGGCGATGTGCTCGTTTGGTCTCTCGGGACTGCTGCGATTGGGCGAGTTCTGGATTCAGCACGGAACGGCGGGAGTGCCATAGGAGGGATTTGGAGATGCCACTGCAAGTGACGCCGGTGAACCGAAATCTGCAAACGCGAGTGACCTTCATGTACCTGGAATTCGAGGACCTGTTCGTTGTTCTGGGAGCCGCGGCGCTGATGAATGTCGTGGGCCACTTCGTCGGCGGCGAGATAGCCGGAATGCCAATGAATCTCGTCCTGCAGTACGGCGTTCCGTTGTTAGTCGTGCCTGTCTTGATGGCGTTCAAGTACGGCAAGCCGCGTGGGTACGTCCGCGATCTTGCGCTCTGGTACGCACGGCCGCGGGCTTACTGCGCGGTGTCAAAAGATCGAGAAATCCGGTCGGCATATTTGCGAGAGGAATGAGCATGCCACTCACCATTGCTCAACACGAGAAGAAGCTGCAGGAACCGCCCTTGTGCGAGCAACTGCCGGTGCGCGATTACCTGGACGGCGTCGTCATCCGCACGAATGGAGCATTTGTTGCCGGCTACGAGTTGAAGGGCTTGACCTCGTACTTTGCGAGTGACGAAGGCCGTGATCGCGGAAAGCTGATGCTTGAGGCCCTGCTGCGTTCCATTCCCGAACAAAGCATGCGCGTGCAGATTCGGTATGAGGTAGTCGAAGATGTAGGAGACCTCCTTGATCAATACAGAGCTGGGCAGAAGTCCGACCGAGATGAAGCGATTGAGCTGGACCGTCTACGGGTCGAGAGATGGATAACCAAAGAAGGTGCGGGCCACTACGTGCGGCCCATTCTGCACGCGTACCTGGTTTGGGACCCGGTCCTTCATCGCCGTCTGGCAGGAAAGCCCCTCAAACCCCGAGGCGACCTATTTAGCCTGTCCGCAAGAAAGTCGATTGAGCGATCGCGCCAGGAGCATCAGGACTTGCTTGCGGAATTTGAAAGCCTCTTGCGAGGAGTGGAGACCGCGCTCGAAGCCGCCGAACTCGGCGCCCGTCGGCTCAGTGATCAGGAGCTGTTCCTTGAAACCAAGCGGGCGCTGAATCCGTTGAGTCCAGATCGACGGCCTTATTGGCAAGACGACGAACTCGAATTTAAGAGTGCTCGCCAGCAACTCACGGACGTCAGCATTGTCGATGAGACTGACACGTATCTAAACCTAGGCGGCATTCTGTACGCGTTTGTCAGCTTGAAAGACCTGCCGGACGCCACTTTCCCCGGAATCTTGAGAGAGCTGACTGCACTTGATTTTCCGATCGTCTGCAACGCGCAGATCACGATTCCCGATCAAGCCAAGGTGCTAAAGGGCTACAAGAGCCGGTTACGCAAGATGCAGGCCGCGCAGCGCGACGCCAATGGCGGTGTACGTGTCAATGTCGAGGCCCAAGTGGCTGAGGCTCAACTGGTCCGGGTACAGCAGGACATCATTTCGAGTTCCGTGAAGACGGCGAAGCTGAGCCTGGTCATCGGCACCCGAACTTCGCAGCCAGCAGTAGCAACCGGCGACCTTGAGCAGGCAGAAAGGACCCTCGACAACCGTCGGCAGCAGCTACTGTATGCCATCGCTCGAATGAATGGCGCCAAAGCGGTAGGGGAGACGCTCGCGAAGAGAAGGCTGTTCTTCGGTTCGCTTCCTACAATGGCCGAAGCCGATAAGCGGGATCAAGACTTGCTTACGTCAAATGCTGCCGATCTTGTACCGGTGGAGATGCCATGGCGTGGGACCCCGCGCTCTCCTCTTTTTCTGCTGGAGACTCCCTACCGCCAACTCATACCCTTCTCTCTTTTCGATCCCGGCTTGAGCGACGCGAACATGCTGGTTATGGCGAAGTCCGGCGGCGGAAAGACCTTCATGGTCCAGCAATTTCTCTTGATGGCCGCCCGTGACAATCCCTTGATCTCGATTATCGAGCGCGGAGACTCGTATCGCCCCTTGGTCGAACTGATGGGCGGCCGGATGATCACTATGTCGCTCGACACGGACCAGACCATCAATCCGTGGGACTTGCCGGAAGGCGGGAAAGAGCCGAGCAAAGACCAAGTCGCATTCCTCAAGAACCTGACCCGGCACATGTTGGGTGAGGGACGGGCTGAGGATACCGAACTCCTCGATAACCTGCTCACAGAAGCCATATTGCGGACCTACAAACGGGCCGCCATCAGGCCCTCCAATCCTATCCCAACATTCTCGGACTTGCGCGATGAGTTGTCGCAGTGGCGCGACGAAGACAAGAGTGAGCGCGTAATGGATGAAGCCCATTTGGCGGCAATCAAGCTGCGCAGCTGGGCCAGTGAAAAGGGTGTATACGCGAAGCTGTTTGACCAGCCCACAACAATTTCCCTCGATAGCCCTTGGCTGTTTTTCAACGTGGAACAACTCAGCGACGACCCACGTCTGGAGACTGCGATGAGTTTGCTCATCGCGCATGCGACGGCGCAGCGCGCATCGGGGGAAGCGGGCAGACGAAGCATCACGGTCCTGGATGAATGCTGGTTCTTGCTGGACTCTCCTGTATTGGCGCCCGAGGTCGTTCAGCTCTTTCGCACTGCGCGCAAACGCAATGCCAGTGTTTGGGGCATTCGAGCAGGGCGTAGCCCGGCAGCGGAACACCCAAAGCCAATGCGAGTTTGACTGGCGGATTGAGCAAGTATCGCTGTAGCCAACGGACGATTCGATATTTCATATTGCCATCTGCCCCAACCTAATAGTCACGACTGCATGTGTACCAGTCGGAATGCGCCGACCACCGGCCGCATGAAAGGCACTGCGTTTCGTTCCAACGGAGTAGACAGGCTGGGCAGATTCCTCCCGTATCGAATGTGTTCCATTCGTGGCCGCAGGTGCAGAACCATTTATCGTCCTTACGAGGTGACCAAGCGCAGACGGGGCAGCGGATCCTCGCATCGTTAGGATCGTGGCTTTTTCTTTGCTCAGCCTCGCGATCGAGAACTGTGGAGGAAGTGGCAACGGTGTTCACGAGATTAGACTTCTCCTGTGCAAAAAGCCGGTGTTGAGCCCCGTTTGGCGTGCGTGTTCACATTGTGCAATCGAAGGTCTGGAAATGCTTTAACCCAACGTAACGCCGGCTTCAACCGGCGCGCAACCAGCCACTGCGCCACGATGTGGTTCCGGTCGCACGGATTTACCGGACGAAATCAGCGTTCTGCCCTCGGCTGAGGCCGTCCAGTCTTTCGGCCCGGCATCTTCTTCTTTGTCGGATTCGGCTTGGCTTTTGCGACAAGGTTCTTTGACTCGCGAACCACCTCTGCCTGATGAGCGTTGGCGCGCTGCTTGATTTCTCGATCTTCTCCGGTATCAGCCATGGTTGACCTCACGTATACTCCAGCTTTGCGGACGGCATTTCCTTATGGTCGCCCGATATTTTGTAACTCCCGGAACTCTCACTTCTCCAACTGGCCGAAAACTGTCGAGGACAGTTTCCTCAAGTCCTGAGTACGGAACGATCCCCGTGGCACCTTCCACGATTTGGCCGACGATCCGGTGGCCGGCAATAATTCCGTCGCGCTGTGGAGCCAATTCTCCTTCGACAATGTGCAGGTCCGTTCGACAAATGCCGCAGGCGCGTGCCTTCAGCAGCAGCTGACCAGCTTTAGGCGTGGGCTGAGGCACTTCCGTGATTCGAAGCGGGTGATGGGATACATCCTGGGGCGTACTGAGAACTGCAGCTCGCACGAGAACCTTCGAGCGGGAATAGAGATTATCATTAGTATAGGTGCATCGACGTCGCCCTGCTGTGTTTTTACTAGAGTTTTCCAGCCTGGGCACCACAAGGTAATCTGTTCACTCCACGGAGCACTTTCTATGTCTGAAATTATGCCGGCGATCTTTTTTGGACATGGCAACCCCATGAACGCGTTGATGAATAACCGTTATACCGAGGGCTGGCGAGCGGTGGGTCGAAGCGTTCCGATACCCAAGGCAATTCTATCGATCTCGGCGCACTGGTATGTCCCTGGGATTGGGGTCACGATCTCCACCGCACCGCGAACCATTCACGATTTTGGCGGCTTTCCGCCGGAACTATATCGGGTTCTGTATCCCGCTCCGGGAGATCCCGAGCTGGCGCGGCGGGTTCAGAAGCTGCTGGCCCCGCTTCCTGTTGTTCCGGATGATAATTGGGGTCTGGACCATGGATCTTGGTCGGTCCTGCGGCATGTGTATCCCAATGCCGATGTTCCAGTTGTGCAACTCAGCATCGACGAAACGCAATCCGCTTCGGTCCATTTCGAAATTGGCAGGAAGCTAGCACCGCTGCGCGGCGAGGGCGTGTTGATCGTCGGCAGCGGCAACCTCGTTCACAACCTGCACACCTATGCATGGGGCCGGCATACGGCGGATCCCTACGACTGGGCGATTCGTTTTGAGGCGATGGCGCGCGAGATGATGAGCGCTGGGGAATATGAACCGCTGATCGAGTATGAAACACTCGGTCGGGAAGCCAATCTTTCGATTCCCACGCCGGATCACTATCTTCCACTGCTCTATGTGCTCGCCACCCGGCAGAATTCAGAGCCGATCACCTTTCCGGTAGATGGCGTGGATGGCGGTTCGATCTCCATGCTGGCTGCCAAAATTGGGTGAGGCTTCGCGCCCGGCTGGTGCTACTCGGATTTAAGGGAGGCACGCTATGAGAGTCGCAATCCTGGGAGCAACCGGATTCGTTGGAACGGCCATTCTCAATGAAGCCCTCGCCCGCGGACATACCGTGCTGGCAATCGCCCGCCATCCGGAGAAACTCGGAGCACGAGAACATCTGATCGTGAAGGCCGGCGACGTGTACGACGCCGACCGACTGGCTGCTCTGATTCGCGGGTCAGACGCGGTGATCAGCGCCTTCAATCCTGGTTGGAAGAATCCCAATCTCTACAACGATCAGGTGAAAGGAACCGCTTCCATCATTGCCGCCATCAAAAAAGCAGGTGTCAGGCGTGTGCTTTGGGTGGGAGGCGCCGGCGGGCTCGAAGTAAAACCTGGACTGCGCGTGGTCGATGAGCCCGGTCTTCCACCATGGGTCAAGCCGGGTTCACTAGCGACCATCAACGCGCTGGAACAGTTGCAGCAGGAACCCGAACTCGACTGGTCTTTCCTCGCACCTTCTGCCGAGATGAAGCCGGGCAAGAGAACCGCAAAATTCCGGCTCGGGACCGACCACCTTTTGGTGGATGCAAATGGCCAGAGCAGCATCTCGGTCGAGGATTATGCCGTAGCGATGATTGACGAATTAGAGAAGCCCGCGCATATTCGGCAGCGATTCACCGTTGGCTACTAGGACTGGGTGGAGACAAGGGAACCTGGCTGAATTCTGCCGGTTTGAACGTTGACTCAGTTCAGTGAGAATACGAGGACTTCATGACCGGCTTCGTGATTTCAGACAAGTAGGTGTGGGGGCGGCCGGTCGGCGTCACTGTCGCAAAGCACGGATCGCTTTTCGTCACCGACGAGCGGGAGTGGAACAATCTGGTGCATCTCGTACAAGAAACCAACTCACAATTGAAGTTGTCGTCGTTTCCAAAATGACTGAAAGAGTCTACGGGCGTGGAAGCACTCTTCGGTGTTGAGTTAAACTCTGGGCGGGGAGTCGGAGCGGTCCATGAAGGCAGTCGTTCTCGAAGAAACACGCCAAATCGTAGTTCGCGAAGTTCCCGACGCGGAAATGAAGGAGACCACCGACGTCCTGCTGCACATCACTTCCACAGCCATCTGCGGCACTGACCTCCACTTTTACGAAGGCCGCATGCGCGGCATAGAAGGCGGAGTAATCGGCCACGAACCACTCGGCGTCGTCAAAGAAGTCGGCTCTACGGTCAAGAACGTCAAGAAAGGAGACCGCGTCATCGTCCCTACGCACATCTGCTGCGGTTTCTGCGCCATGTGCGTGGAGGGCCACTCTTCCGCCTGCCTCACCACCAACCCCGGGGCCGCGGGCGCAGCCTACGGCTATCCCAACAAGGGCGGCTACCAAGGCGCGCAGGCGGAGTTGCTCCGCGTGCCGCTTGCCGATGCCAACTGCCTCAAGCTCCCGGGCGAGCCCGGCGACAAGTGGGAAGACGATTTCGTCCTGCTTGCCGACGCCTTCACCACCGGCTACCACGCCGCTGCCATCATCGAAGTCGGCCCCAGCGACACGGTCGCCATCTTTGGCGCAGGCTCAGTCGGGCTACTTGCCGCCTACTCCGCTCGCCTCCGCGGGGCCGCCCGCGTCTACGTTGTGGACGCAATACCTGAACGCCTCGAAAAGACAGGCGAACTCGGCGCCATCCCCGTCAATTTCCTGCACGGCGACCCCGTCGAGCAGATCAGGGAGCAGCAATCGAAGTGGCGCTCTGGTCCAGCGTTCCGGCAGGAGAAGCCGCTCGGCGGCGTCACCTGCGCCATCGACGCGATTGGGTTCCAAGCCCGCTCCAAAACCGATTACTCCAGGGAGGACCCGCTCTGGGTCATTGAAGCCATCGCTGAACTAATTAATCCGGCTGGGCGAGTGGCAATCATCGGGGTCTGGCCGCTCAAGGACCCAAAAGGCATCGAGCCATCGCTCAAGGAAGGCAAACTTACGGTTCCCTGGTCCAAGCTCTTCAACAACAATGTTCGCATCTCGATGGGCCGCGACGATGATAAGCGTTGGAACAGCAAGCTCCGTGACATGATCATTACCGGCGCAGCCAAACCCGGCCAGGTCGTCAGCCACCGCCTTTCTCTCGACGAGGCCCCTAACGCGTTCGCAAAATTTGACACGCGCCAAGAGGGCTACATCAAAGTAATCCTAAAGCCCTAGCGACATCGGGGAAAATTTGAATTCTTCCTTAATCCATCGAAGAGGATGGCGTCATGGGCAAGAAAAGACTAGCAGACCTGTTGGTGGATGTTCTCGCTGAAGCATTGAGAAAGTTGCGCTAGCGTACAGACATCCCTATGGCTTCCTTTTAAGGTTTTCCAAATCAAACCCGGTCAACGCCTTTCGATCAAATCGATTGCCGCTTTACCCTGTCGAAGGCAGCGACTGGACGATGCGCCATACAGGCTGATTACAGCAACTATGTCACGCTAGGACGTGGGTCCGCTCCACCCTCCGCGAGTGCAATTTCTACCTTTGAGGTGATTCAATGAGAGTAAAAGACGTTATGACCCAACATCCGATTTGTTGCCATGCCAGCGACAGTGCACAGTCCGTGGCCAAGGCCTTTAGGGAAGAGGACATCGGATCATTACCGGTTATCGCTGACGGTGAATCGAACCGACTGGAAGGCATTATTACTGATCGAGACTTGTGTTGCACCATCGTAGCGGAAGGGTTGGACCCGAAAACTACGCCGATTCGCCGCTTACGTCAGACGGAATCCGATAACCTGTCGAGCGGAGCACAGCCTTGACGCCTGCGAGCGATTGATGCAGATGCACCAGATCCGACGGGTGCCTGTGATTGATCAACGCGGATGCTGCATTGGCATGGTTTCCCAAGCCGACTTAGCGCGCTCGGAACAATCGGACAAAGTACATAGAACATTGTCCGAGATCTCGAAACCAGCGCGGACGATCATCGCCGCCTCAATCATGAGCCAGCGCGCGGCGTGATGCTGTAGCTAAAAAAGTGAAAGAAGGCGTAGCGCGAAGATCTGTGGTCCGCGACGTTTTTAACGTTGGAAATAACGCGGGTGGCGTATGAAGATATCAAAGAACTTTTCAGAAATTCGGGACGACCTTAAAGTTGAAAACATTGTTGGAAGAAGCCGTACGCTCCGGAAAGCTCTCAACGATGTGAACATCGTGGCGCGTACTGAGTCCTCTACTCTTCAGCGTCTGACCTGAATCAAGAATTAGGAGCGCTCATGAAATACACAGACCTTAACACGAAGGACGATTTTCTCCGGTATCCCACTAACAAACTGATCGGTGTTGTTACCACGCCGGAAGAACTGCAAGCCACAATTGCGGAGTTGAACGAGGCTGGATTTGGAGAAAATGAGATTGCCGTGCTCTGCGGAAAACAAGGCGCCGATCGCCTTGATGTTAGCGGCGAGCACCATGGACTCCTAGCGCGTCTGTACCGTTATATCGGAAAGCTTGGTGACATTGAATCTAAGAACCTGCAAGAGTACCAACAAGAATTGCTAAGTGGACATTTTGTGCTTGCTATACAGGCAGCTGACGAAGACAAGCGAACGCAAGCTCTGAACATTATCAAGTCTCACGGTGGTCACGCCGTCACTTTTTATGGCAGGTGGACGGTTGAGGGGCTCGCCTCCTGAAGCAAGCATTACTGATTCGGCATTCGAGGTGGTCAGTGGCGCACCCTGCCCTGTCCTCACTATTCGCTAAAGCCACCCACCTCAAGACAGCAACCGAAACGGAGTTAGTGAAGATGACCAGGTTTTGAAAGGAGCGTCCGGCCAGTTGCCTTCTTTTATGGTATGTGCCGATATTCAGAGATGAGTGGTCCACCGATCCAGACGCCTGTGGCCATCCGGCCCTCGCACTCGACGACACTCGAGAAAGGCGAGAATAGGCAGCCGTTCTTAGCGCTCAGGCAGGTGTCGAAATCCTTTGGATCGAATTTGGTCCTCGACTGTGTAAGCTTTGCCGTCATGCGCGGAGAGACACTCTGTGTGATGGCCGCAGCGGGGTTGGGAAATCGGTATGCCTGCAATCCTGATGGGATTTCTCAAGCCGGATTCCGGAAGGGTTATCGCCGCAGGCGAGGACATCACTGACTACTCTGAAGAACAGCTTGAACGCGTGCACAAGAAAGTCACTATGGTATTTCAAAACGGCGCACTTTTTAGCTCTCTCACAGTGGGAGATAACGTCGCTTATGCCCTGCGGGAGCGTGGGGAGTTGGACGAAGTGCAAATTAATAGAGTCGTCGAGTCCCTGTTGGACAAGGTCGGAATCAGTGCGGAACGCGATCGCTTTCCCGCTGACTTGTCTACCGGGATGAAACGGTCGGTCGCGATCGCGAGGGCCCTAGCGGAGAACCCGGAGGCGGTACTTTACGACGAACCCACCACGATGGTAGATCCGTTGATGGCGCACCGGTTAGGCGAGTTGATTGCACGCCTCAAAGTTCAGCTAAAACTGACAAGTGTCGTCGTTACCCACGATACTCACCTTGCGGAAAAACTCGGCGATCATGTTCTCTTCCTGGACCATAGCAAGATTTTTTTCTACGGCACCGCAGGGGAAATAGAGCGATCCTCGGAGCCTCTCGTCCAGGAATTCCTGAAAGACGATCAGCAGGAGTTTCATTTTTCCGACGAAAAAGAAGACAAAATGCCGT
Organism: uncultured Acidobacteriaceae bacterium; assembly: GCA_963708335.1. Taxonomy (GTDB): domain Bacteria; phylum Acidobacteriota; class Terriglobia; order Terriglobales; family Acidobacteriaceae; genus Sulfotelmatobacter. Next base: position 4,131,252 of record OY970205.1, read on the forward strand.
TGGAAAAGAAACAGCAAGCAGTAGAAGTGAAGGTCCCACGTTCGGAACGGCGAGGTGATTGAATGAACAGGAATGCTGGTTTGCGAACATTTGTAACCGCAGCTTTGTGCGCCGTTGCTGTCGTGTTTCCAACCACTCGATTGACCGGGCAGGTTGTGTCACTTGATCCGGCGAAGATGGCGCGCATTGGCACGGTCGATGAGCGCTTCCAGTCCTACAACATTGAAATGGTGGAAGTCATCGGCGGAAGATTTTGGAAGCCATACAGGAGCACCACGAACGAAAGTAAAGCGCAGGAGCCCCCTCCCAAAGCGAGTTTCACTCCCGCAGGCATAGACCCGAACATCTATCGATATCGAGCGCCCATTGATCTTTCAAATCCCCGATTGCGAAAACTGGCAGCGGCGTTAAGCCCCGCATATGTGCGAGTCAGCGGTACGTGGGCCAATAGCGCTTATTTTCAGGATTCGAAAAATCCTGCCCCACCCAATGCGCCATCAGGTTTCAGCGGAGTCCTAACGCGAGAGGAATGGAAGGGCGTCATCGATTTTTCCCATGCGGTGAATGCCGAAATCGTGACATCGGTGGCAACGGGACCAGGATCGCGTGATGCTCAAGGCGTATGGACCTCGGACCAGGCGCAGCAATTGTTCGAATACACCAAGTCCGCTGGAGGTCGAATCGCTGCAAGCGAATTCATGAATGAGCCGACATATGCGGCGATGGGCGGCGCACCGAAGGGATACGATGCCGCAAGTTATGGCCGCGACGTTGCGGTCTTCCGCACTTTCCTTCGGAAAACTGCGCCCGATACACTATTTCTCGGTCCAGGTTCAGTTGGCGAGGGACCATTCGCAATGCCAATGGGTGGCGGAGTGCTGAAATCCGAAGACCTGCTCCACGCAGCCGGTCCCGTATTCGACGTTTATTCGTACCATCTTTATGCGGCTGCTTCGCAGCGGTGCGCGAGCATGGGCGCATCATCACAAACAACGGCGGCAGCGGCGCTTTCTCAAGACTGGCTGTCGCGACCGGAAAAGATTGGCGCATTCTACGCGGACCTTCGAGACAGGTTCGAACCGGGTAAATCACTCTGGATTACGGAAACCGCCGATGCAGCCTGCGGAGGAAACCCCTGGGCATCGACTTTTCTGGACACCTTCCGATATCTTGTTCAACATGCAACCCTGGCCCAGCGTGGCGTGACAGTGATTATGCACAACACACTGTCATCAAGCGACTACGGCCTGTTAGACGAAAATACATTCGCACCACGCCCGAATTACTGGGCCGCTTTGGTTTGGCGACGCCTCATGGGTGCGACCGTTCTCGATCCACAGATATCTCTAGCCCCGAACCTCTATGTTTATGCGCACTGTCTACGGAACCATCCCGGCGGCGTTGCGCTCTTGGTCATCAATGCGGACGGACAGCAAGTCCATGAAATCACATTGGTCCCTCAGGCAGAACGCTATACACTGACTGCCAACCAACTTCAAGACAGAGCAGTGCAGCTCAACGGGAAGACCCTTGAACTGAACAGTGATAGCGACGTTCCAGAATTCGTGGGTGAGCGAACGCGCACAGGTCGTATCAGTTTCGCGCCCGCCAGCATTACGTTCCTAGCAATTCCCACCGCTAACAACAGCGGTTGTCGGTAGCTCGCAACCCGACTCATGTTGTGGCGATTTGACTTAAGGAGATTACTTTCATGAGCGAGAAGAAGCCGACAGAGATCTTTACAAGTCTCGCCACACTGCTTCCAGAACTAGAGGCCATCTATAAAGACATCCACGCCCACCCCGAATTGTCGATGCACGAGACACGAACCGCTCAGATTGCGGCGGATCATCTCAAGGCCAACGGCTTTGAGGTCACCACAGGAGTCGGCAAGACGGGAGTTGTCGGTATATTGCGCAACGGAGACGGTCCAACCGTAATGCTGCGCGCTGACATGGATGCGTTGCCCATCAAGGAAGCTACTGGTCTCCCCTATGCCAGTACAGTTACAGCGACAGGCCCTGACGGCAAGACCGTGCCAGTGGCGCACTCCTGCGGGCACGACATGCACGTGGCCTGCTTGATTGGAGCTACCTCGCTGTTTGCCAAAAGCCGCGATAGCTGGCAGGGAACGTTGATGCCAGTCTTTCAACCAGGGGAGGAGACGGCACAGGGCGCTCAAGCCATGATTGACGACGGGCTCTTCAAACGGTTTACGAAGCCCGATGTCGTACTCGGACAACACGTCATGAGCTTGCCATCTGGGCACCTCGATTGGCGTACAGGAGTTGTGACCTCCGCTGCTGACAGCCTCCAAATTCGTTTGTTTGGGCGTGGTGCGCATGGCTCGATGCCAGAGGCCAGCATCGATCCCGTTGTCATGGCCGCCTCGACCGTCATGAGGCTGCAAACCATCGTCTCGCGAGAAATCGCTCCAACAGATTCCGCCGTGGTGACCATTGGGGCGCTGCAGGCGGGCACGAAAGAGAACGTTATTCCTGACGACGCGATTATCAAGTTAAACGTGCGCACCTTTGATGAGGGGGTCCGCAAACATGTGCTTGCAGCGATTGAACGAATTGTGAATGCCGAAGCAGCAGCTTCAGGTGCGCCGAGGCTACCGGAGATCACTCCACTGGACCGCTATTCATTGGTAACAAACGATGTCGATGCGACAGAGAAGGTCGTTGGCGCGTTTCGCCGAAACTTCCGTAACGGCTCCGTAGAGCAAACAAAACCTACGATGGCGAGCGAGGATTTCGGATGCTTTGGAGCGGAGTGGCACGCTCCGGCGGTGTACTGGTTCTTTGGCGGTGACGATCCTGAGGTCTATGAAAAGGCGAAGAAGAATGGCACGCTCAATTCGCTGCCGACCAATCACAATCCGCGCTTTGCCCCGGTGATCCACCCAACTCTGGAGATAGGTGTGAAGGCCCTGGTTATTGCGGCGCAGGCGTGGCTGACCTCGTGAACAGCATCCTGATGCACGGGCATCGACTAGCCGGTCCTTTTCTGGATGCGGTGCGGCGGCGGGTGTCATCACCCTGTGGAAGGTCCGGCGCCGGCCGTCAACCTAACAGCGACGTACAAGGGAGGGTAACCATCAACGAATCGTGAGCACGGGGCAGGGAGCACGGCTTACCACCTCATAGGCTGTGTCCAGCTTCGGCAAGTGTGCGGCGAGCATCGGATCAACGCGCTTCACCGACATCACGATCACATCCACAGCCGCCTTGGCGGCGAAATCGAGGACGGCCGCAGGCGCCGAACCGAACCCCTCGGCCAGTGGGACCGCCAAGCGCTTGAAAGATGATTGCTTTCTCGCGTAAAAATAGTGCGGAAGGCAGATCCCATGATCACTGCATGCACGCACCTCAACCAGATCAGGATTACCAGCACCGATAAGGATGTTTGCCAAGAGTGCGTCCGCCTGGGCGATACCTGGGTACACCTTCGCCTCTGTCTCGAATGCGGCCACGTCGGCTGCTGCGATTCCTCAAAGAATAAGCATGCGACCAAACATTTTCATCGTAGCCAGCATCCCCTTATCCGATCGATTGAGCCTGGAGAAGGATGGGTGTGGTGCTATGTCGACCAGATCGAGGCGGGGGAGATAGGTCCCCACGGCTTCGTCCCGGCTGCCGCCTGAAGAGACGGCTGGATGGCGGGCTGAAAAAATTTCACGCCCCGAAGACGCCATGGAGGAGCATCCAATGCCGCTGACTGACGACTTGGGATTCGTGCATCGTTTTGTCCCCCCGCTTGAGGACAGATTGAGACCGATTACGCTCTTGCTGCTCGGTACCGGAGGAGATGAAAACGAGCTGCTGCCCCTCGGACGAGAGTTGTGGCCGGGAACTGCCCTGTTAGCCGTGCGAGGGAACGCTTTTGAAGATGGCAAGCCTAGCTTTTTTCACTGTTCCGCTGACGGCAGTTTCGACGTCGACGATCTGAAAAATCGTACAGACGAATTGGCCGAATTCATCGAGGGAGCCTCGGAAAGATACGGCTTCCGGCAGAGGAACCTAGTCGTGGTGGGCTATTCCAATGGTGCGAACATCGCAGCCAGTTTGATCTTGCTTCATCCGCATCATTTGGGGCTCGCAATCCTGTTTCGGGTAAACGTGCCTTTGATCCCGGCCATCACTCGCGATTTCTCCAGCCTCTCGGTGTTTATTGGTTCGGGTCTTCACGATTCGGAGGTGAGTATTGACGAACCCGCGCAGCTTCGGGCCATGCTCGAAAACGGCGGCGCCGATGTCTCACTGTGCTGGCACGAAGGCGGACACGAACTCGCGACCGAAGATATCGACGCAGCAAGGGCTTGGCTCCACAGGGATAAGATCCGCCATAGGGTTGCGGCTTGATTGTTCCTATTTACCTTCGGCAGGTGCAAGCCGATAATAAAGCAACAACTGCTTCGGGCCGGGTGGATCCTGAGCCCAGCAAACGGGCCCAACGTCGATGTGGGATCCGTTCACTGCTTGCCACTCGATCTTGCCTTGCCCCTCCCGCAAGAGAAGTTCCAGTTTGCCTGTACCGCCACGCCAGCCGGTCGGCTCGTTTGTCGCGCCAATCACAGTAGCGCTCGCGGGATAGTGGTCCGTAACCGGCGCATCGCGCAACGTGTTTGGAGCACAGACGACTACGCTACCGTTATCGGCGACGGCTAGAGGGAGTCCCCAAATCGTCCCGGCAGAATCGCGAAACAGACCCAGACGATCTCCGGTTCCCATTTGATTGGCCGTCGGGTGATTGCCCGCAGTGAGCAGAGGGCCGAAGACGTTTTCAATTTCGTTCAAAGAAATATAGGGCGCTCGCGGTCGGTCCTTATGCCTGGCGCAGGCTGTGAACAGTACAACGATAAGCAGAAGCCATCGCCGACGTTGCGATCTCCAAGCGTGCGCCGAGCGACGATTCATGAACGAATGTTACCTCAGATCAAGGGCCCATCGCTGAATGAATCTTGAGGGAGCGCCGGACCGCCCCGTCAGCAAGAGCCAGCGGAAAGTGGTGAGAAATATAATGTGAGCGGCACGCGCGCTGAACAGATCAGTTTTGGAAAAGCTTCGCTACCTAAACTGGAGAGTTGACGGTTGAGCATTGACCATCACCAGATGCGGGTAATGCCGAGTCTCTGGCGACCGCTCCGTCTTCCCGTTTTCCGCAGTCTCTTAGTCGCTGACATAGTCTCGGACGTGGGTGCGTTCATGCAGAGCGTGGGCGCCGCATGGATGATGGTATCACTCCATGCTGGACCGCTCTATGTTGCGCTCACGCAGACCGCGAGTGCCTTGCCATTCTTTGTGCTGGCCATGCCGGCAGGCGCCATTGGGGACATTGTTGATCGCCGGAAGCTGATTCTGTTTACCGAAATCTGGATGGCCTCTGTAGCGATTGCCCTCACCAGCATCACGTTCGCGGGAAAACTCTCCCCGTTATTGCTTTTGATTTTGACCTTTGCTCTTTCTTCCGGAGATGCGCTCGAAAGTCCAGCTTGGCGCGCCGTCTTACCTGAACTGGTTCCGCAGGAGAATTTAGCATCTGCCGCCGCGCTGAATGGTATCGAGTTTAATTTCGCGCGTGCGATAGGGCCCGCCATTGGCGGCGTGGTGATCGCGATGGCGGGAGTAGGAACGGTTTTTTTGATCAACGCGGCATCCTTCATTGGTGTCATCACGGTCATTGCGCGCTGGAAGCGACGTTCCCGCAAACGTTCCGCACCTCCTGAGACCTTGGCTGGAGCTACTGTAGCTGCGATCCGTTTTGTCCGATATTCACCTGGCCTGCGTACTCTGATGGTTCGCTCCGGGATTGTGATGTTCTTTGCGAGCGGGCTTCTGGCATTGCTTCCCTCCGTCGCACACTTTGTGAGTGAAAATCCGATGGGGTATGGTCTGCTGCTAGGCTGTTTCGGTATCGGCGCCGTACTGGGAGCGCTGGTTATGCAGCAAGTTCGCGCCCGATGGTCGACGGAAGGCGTTGTCTCGGGCGGGGTGTTCGTTTTTGGGCTCTGTACTCTGACTACTTCGGTATTTCGCCTTCTCCCGTCGTTAGCTGTCAGTATGCTGATCGGAGGAGGGGCGTGGATCCTGTTCGTTTCTCTCTTCAATGTACTCATTTTGAATCATACGCCGGAGTGGGTGAGGGCGCGGGTGCTTGCTGTGTCGATGCTCGTATTTCAGGGCGCGATGGCCGGGGGGAGCGCAGTCTGGGGAGCAGTGGCAATGAAGACCGGCATCCACGCCGCACTGGTGTGGGCCGGCGCGGGATTGATCCTGAGCACCGCATTGGGCCTTTTTCTGAAACTGCCGGACGCAAAAGTCGATCTAACGCCATGGATTCATTGGCGGCTGCCTACGGTATTATCCGACGATATGGCCGCTGCTGATTCCGGCCCTGTTCTGGTCACCGTGGAATACGATGTGCAGCCGGAAAAAAAAGAAGGGTTTCTCGAGGCGATCCGAAAATACGAACGGATTCGCCGTCGCGACGGTGCCTACCAATGGGGGGTTTTTCAGGATCTCGAGATTCCGGACCGCTACGTGGAGACATTTTTGGTAGTCTCCTGGGCCGAACATTTGCGTCAGCACGAACGCTTGACGCTAGCGGATCGAAAAATCGAAGAACGAGTCCATGGCTGCGTTCGGGGTGATCCGAAGGTGCGACATCTGATCTACGTCGACGAAAAGCGGGAGGTGCAATAATTCCATGCTCTTGTGTAACTCTTTAAGCTCGGCTGGGAGGAAAAAACTAGGGATCTGACGATTGGTGTCTGTATCGGGCAGGGATGAGTTTCCAGCACTCTCGCGCAATCGACCAGTCTTTCTGGCCCGGAATACAAGGACGCGAACGTGCCACGGTGATGCGGCGATATCTTCTTCAGCAAGGGGCTGAATATTCCTAGTTCAGGTTAAGTCCGAGATAGTCCTGTTTGCTGCACGCCGACGAGTGGGATCGTTTCGCCTGAAGAGCCGCATCTGTTCGTAAACTCAGCAGCTCGGCTGCCGATGATCAATCCGGCTGCCGTGCAACGGGAAGCTTCCAACCGCGGCGGATCGCCATGACGCGCAAACCGAAGCACAGAATCATTCCAGCCGATCCGGCGGCGGGGCTCGGCACGTGAAGAGCGTTGCCAATGACCACCACAGCCGCGCCCGCCAAGGCAGCGACGGCATAAAGCTCCGCAGTGAATACGACCGGGATTTCCGATAGCAGCACATCCCGCATCATGCCGCCGCCTATCCCGGTCAGCGTGCCGAGCAACATTGCCGCGACTGGCTCCAGGTGAAAAGCCAGGGCCTTGCCCGCGCCGGCAACCGCAAACAGCGCCAGCCCAGCGCCGTCGAATATCTGCACCGGGCTCCGCAGCCGGTTCATGAATGGAGACCAAAGAAAAGTGACCAGTCCGGCTAGCAATGACACTGCGATATATCGCCAGTCGCGAATCGCAGCTGGCGGGACGGCCCCAATCATCACATCACGCAAAATTCCACCCGAGTTGGCAGCGGCAAAAGACAGGACCAGAACTCCGAACAGATCGAGTTTGTGCTTGACGCCGGCCGTCGCTCCGCTGATTGCGAATACAAACGTGCCAACTAGGTCTAAGACCTTAAGGAAATCAGAAACGAGAATGTGTTCATTTCCCATCAATGTACCGACGACCGCTTCGCACGCAGTGCAACCATAGCGCCCGCACCAGGGTTGGCCGGCTTGGCAATGTCGGGCGCCAGTTACGGAATAAGACCGACCAGGCGTCCCCGCTCATTTGATGCTAGTACCCCGATCCCCTATACGAAATCGGTCGTCACGAAGAAGATGCCTTGCCGGGCGCGCGATAGACGACACCATCTTTCATTACAAAGTCAACTTTAGCGGTAGCGCGGATGTCCTCAATTGGATCCCCGGGCATCGCGACAATGTCAGCACATTTGCCACACTCTAACACGCCAAGGTCATTTCGTCCCAGCAACTCCGCCGCTACGCTGGTAGCAGCTTTGAGAGCACGGGCTGGGCTCACTCCGCCGCTCACCATGGCCTGAAATTCAAGGATGCCATGGCTGAAGGGGAACATGCCACAATCTGTGCCGAAGGCGACCTTTACCTTGCTCTCACCAATGAGGCGTTGCGAATCAAGGATGTGCTGATTGTCCCGGCTGAATTTCCAAACCGCTTGGCAAGGAAGCGTACCCGCATGAAGCGCGTTCAGGTCCTCTTGGGTCATTTGCATCGTGGGGACGACATACGTGTTGGCCTTCCGCGCCATTTCAAGTGTCGCGGCATCGATGAGATAGGCATGTTCGAGACTACGTGCACCAAAACGAATGGCTTGCTTGCATCCCTCGGCAGCTCCGGTATGAACAGCCACCGGCATACCTAGCTGGCGAGCGGTCGAGATCAACATCTCCATCTCGTCGTCGAACCATGTTACTCTTGCCGGATCATCGCCCGGGCTGAAATACCCACCGGTGTTCGTGGTTTTGATCCAATCCCCACCGAAGGTGTGCTCGCGCCGGACCAGAGCCTTGATGCTGCCTTCATCATCGGCAATCGCGGACACCGGCAGTGACCAGCGGGAAGCATAAAAACCGCGCAGGTCCCCGTGGCCTGCACTCGCACTGAGGATGTGCGCTGCCACGATCAGCCGTGGTCCTTCGACCAATCCGGCGTTAATTGCATTGCGAAGATCGACTGTCGGCCAATCAGGATCTGCGCAGCCGAGGTCGCGAACGGTTGTGAATCCATAACCCATGTACTCACGGGCGATGCTCAATCCTTTAAGAGCCTTGGTCGCGGAGGAAACCAGAGTCTGCTTGGCCAGATTTGAAGCGTCCATGGCCAAATGGACATGAGTATCGATGAATCCAGGGCTCACGGTTCGGTCCGAAAGATCAATCACCTGCGTCCCAGGAGGCGGCTTCACGGAAGACGCTATCGCAGTAATTCGTTTGTCCTGAATCAGTATTTCCGTCTTACCGCTCAACGAGTCGGAGACACCGTCGAATACATTTCCGCAAATCAGAACAATTGCAGCCATAACAATGTTCTCCCCCCTGTCACTTCTTGTTCGTCATCTTCCAAATAAGTCGTTGAATCTCATGTCCGAAGCGGAGCTTTCGGCACCGCATCTACGTAGTCTTTCCTGGTCCTGTTTTGGGCACCGTCCGGAAAATCGCAAGCATGGCCACGACCGCCATGGCGACGTTAAACAACAGTGCGATCGCAGCTGCAAACCGGATATTTAGGTTGTCAGTTCGACCCATGGCAATGTCCGCCATCGGAGACAGACCCTGCATCCCGCTGAGATCGGTGAAAATCGCCGCAGAGATCGCGACGCCGATGGCCGCGCCCAGTGAGGAAGCCATCTTGTAGATGCCGGATGCAGACCCGACCTTGTCATCGGGAACGTTCGATACGGCCGCATCCGTCGAAGGTGTGGCGTAGAAACCCAACCCGATGCCGAAAAGCGTGAACCCGACGAAGTAAAGTGATCATCGAAGTGTTTGCAGGGAAGAGGGTCCAGTCGTCGCTACATTGGCCTTGGTTGACATACGAACGCCACTGCGATCAAGCGCGTTGAGACTTTCGTGTTCGTGGCACGAACCATGAATGACGTGTCACCGATCTGTCAGCTTGACGTTGATACCAAGTCAATCCCAAGGAAGGGGATACTGACAAAGGGTTCGACCTCAGCTTTAGCAGTACTGGCGTATTTGTTCCTATTGAATTCGGATGGCTGCCTGGCCAAGGAACCGGAGATTTCCCCGGCATCTACAGGATCGGCGTTTACTACAATTCCTCGCAAACGCGCGATGTCCTTACCGACGTGAATGGTTCGTCAACCGGGCTGAGCGGTGCGCCTTTTGCTTTCCGTAACGGACGCTGGGGTATGTATGCGATGGCAGATCAAGTGATTGAGCGCGATAGTTGTGACGCTCGCCGTTTCTTGAGGATTGGCGCGATAGTGGGGACTGCCGACCGGGCTACAGCGACGTACCAGTATTTCATCGCTGCTGGCGGGGTGCGTCAAGGCACGTTTAAGAGTCGCGACGACGATTTTATTGCCGTGCTATTCGCACATGGCAGTATTAATCCTCGATTAACTCAGTACCAAGAAGACCGGAACGCGCGCTCCGGGTTCGGTCGGCGTCCAAACGTACGAAAGCATTGCGGAAATCGATTACAACGTTCAAATCGCGCCGTGGCTCTCGGTGCGACCGAATCTGCAATACGTCATCCGACCCGGCGGCACCGGGACAATTCCCAACGCCTTTGTCATTGGTCTGCATACAGACGTGACGTTCTGACTTTGCAAAAAAGCCAGCGCAGCCGACACGCGTTAGAAGATGCCACGGTTCTAGTTGTTTTTGGGGTGTGTGTTCTTGGGTGGGAACATAATCGCTATCGGCTCCGAACTTGCCCAAGGCTGTCGCGCAGCGTCCAATCTATTCGGGCGCCGGCATCAGTCGCATACCTGCGGAACCGTTGATCAGTGCAAGGATGAGATGAATACGCCAGTACGGACAATGCATTCCGAACGTGATGATTGACATCCGCGACCACTTGCTTCGTTGCTGCTACTTGATTCATTTTCTTGCTGTGACTCTTCATTCCATAGAAGCCTAATATGCTCACAAGACCCTGCCAACAAATCCGAGTACAGCGCTCCCTGGGTGCGAGCAAGATGCTGTCAACCATGACGCTAGCAGCCACTGCTAGCGTACCGACGACGAGTGCGGCGACGATAACATCCCGCATCGGATAGGCGAGTACCCGGAGTGGAAACAGCGCGAACTTCACCCTCGACATTCTTTGCCACCGCGGAGGCAGGGCCCGCATCTATTTATATCGTAAGACGATGTTTACTTCTCGACGTGCCGAGGAGGCGCAATGACGAAGAACGCGGTAGTGCACAAGCCTCTCGAATCGACCTCGACTCTGAACCGCCTCCCTCATTTGGCGGACAAGCTGTTGCACTTCAATCTGTCCGACGAGCTTCGCCAGTTGCGCGAAGAAGATTCATGGGCCCGCGGAAGCGGACGCAGCTCCAAGACCCTTGCCAAGTACCCGGATTTCCGAATCGTACTGGTTCTGATGAAGCCTGGTTCAGAAATGAAGGAACATCACGCAGACGCGCGGATCTCGATTCAGACCATCCAAGGCAGGATTCGTCTCCACCTTCCGGACCAAGCTGTCGAAGTCGGCAGTGGCGAATTAATGTGCTTGGAATCGGGCATCGCTCACGACGTGAAAGCAATCGAGGAAAGTGCGTTCCTTATAACAGTCTCTTGGCCGGGAGGAAGTGCGGAGGAGAGACACGCGATGAGCTAGTTGCTTGCATCATCGATGCTCGATACGACAAGGGAGGCTTTCATGGCTGCTCAAGAGATTCCGTTAGCGGGTTTCCGAACTAAATTGTTGAGCCGCAGTATCGTCGCCGAAGGCACCATGGCCTTCCGCTTCGCCAGGCCCTCAGGGTTCAGCTTTAGAGCTGGACAGGCGGCGGATCTTACACTGCTTGATCCACCTGAAACCGACTCAGAAGGAAATATCCGAACTTTCTCAATTGCCAGCCCGCCCCTTGAAGATGAACTCACGTTTGCAACCCGCATGCGGGATACGGCATTCAAACGGTCGTTGAAGACTATAGCGATCAGTACTGAGATCAACATCGGCTCGCCTAGTGGTTCCTTTTCCCTCCGCAAAAATGCAAACAAGCCGGCTGTTTTTCTCGCTGGCGGAATTGGGATTACGCCGTTCTTGAGCATCGTTCGCCAGGCGGATTATGATCGGTTGCCGCACAAGCTGTACCTGTTCTATTCCAATCGACGACCAGAAGATGCAGCCTTTCTGGATATTCTCCAAGGCCTGGAAAAGACAAATCCAAATTTCTGGCTCAGCGCCACTATGACCGAAATGTCTCACTCCGGTCGCGAATGGAGAGGTGAAACTGGTTTCATTAACCGAGAGATGTTGGCCAGACACTTGGGAGCGCTGCAGGGGCCGATCTACTACATTGCCGGACCTCCACCCATGGTCGCGGCCATGCGCGAGATGCTCGCAGGTGCCGGCGTCGATGAGGACGATATTCGAAGCGAAGAATTTGCGGGCTACTGAGACAGTCCGCGGAAGTTTGAGGTGATGAACATGCTAGTGAACAGACCTAAGACCAAAATCCTCGTGGATGGCGGCGACCCCGACGAAACACGAAAGGTTAAAGCCCTGCTTGGCTTCGTCGATGGCCAAACTACGAACCCCACTCTGATCGCCAAGAACCCCGTGATTCGGCAACAAATTGCTTCTGGACACCGGTTGAGTTCGCGCGAAGAGAATGAAGCGTACAAGAAGATCGTTCAATCTCTTTCGCCAATGGTAGGCGAGGCTGGCGTCTCGATCGAGGTCTTTGCCGATCTCAATACGAGCGCCGAACGGATGCTGGCCCAGGGCGAAGAGATGTTTTCGTGGATTCCGAACGCATATATCAAATACCCGTGCACCCATGAAGGCTTGCGTGCGGCGGAACTGTCGGTGCGCAAAAACATTCGCGTGAACATGACGTTGTGTTTCTCACAAGAACAAGCTGCCGCAGTGTACGCGGCAACGAAAGATTCAAGAGAGCCCGTGTATGTCTCTCCGTTCGTTGGGAGACTCGATGATCGCCGCGAGAACGGCATGGATCTGGTGAGAAACATCAAACGCATGTACGCGCAAGGCGATGGCCACGTTCATGTCTTGGCTGCCAGCATCAGGCACCTCGACCACCTGCTTGCCTCTCTCACGCTCGATGTGGAACTTCTCACCGCGCCGGGAAAGGTCCTCGAAGAGTGGGGAGCGAAAAGATTCCCGTTACCCCACCCGGACTTTAACTACAAGGGAGTGGATATCGAGGGCAGGAACCTGAAGCCGATTCCATATCAGGAATTGGATCTTTCAAGCCCATGGGATCGTTTCGATATCGCTCATGAGCTTACGAAGAAAGGTATCGAGAAGTTTGTCACGGACTATGAGAGCACGCTTAAACGAACGGCATAGTAATCACGTCGCCAAGGAGGAGCTTAATGTCTACTGCGGTGCCTGATCTCCGCGGACGAATGTATCGCGAGCGGCGACTGATGCCGCCGCAGGAAACCATCGAGTTTTTGCGTCGGCAAAAAGTTGCGAACGTAGGCACCGTGGATGCAAGCGGCCGGCCTTATGTGGTGCCACTCGTCTACATCTACGAAGGCGGCGATCTGCTGTACCTTCACACGGGCGATCACCAGGGACACTTCCTTACCCATGTGCCGGACAATCCCCAAATATGCGTTGAGGTCTCAGAAATCGGGGACCTGCATCGCGGCAAACCCTACGCCTGTAACTCAGCTCTGGTGTACACGAGCGTGGTTGCACCGGGGACCCGCTCCCCGACATCTCAGAAGTTCTCTCCTGGCTTAACCTATCTGGACAGTCAGTGCCCTGAATGCACGCAGATCGAGTGGCCAACAGGCGACTGAATCGAGGCAAAAGATGATCAAGCTGAAGCGCGTATATGAATCGATGGGAGACAATGATCGCAAGAAGTTCCTCGTTGAGAGATTGTGGCCGCGCGGCGTGAAGAAGACGGCCCTTGCCGATGCTGTCTGGCTGAAAGATGTTGCGCCCAGTACCGAACTTCGAAAGTGGTTCGGCCACGATCCCAAGAAGTGGGCAGAGTTCCAGCGTCGTTATCAGGCCGAGCTGAAGCAGCATGAAGAAGCCCTCGAATCTATTCTGCAGGCTGCTCGACACGGCACCGTAACCCTGCTTTACAGCTCTCACGACACTGAGCACAACAACGCCGTCGCCCTCCGGGAATACTTGGAAGGGAAGCTGGGGTCCAACCGCGAATCAAAACGTGGGAAGTCGGCGGCGTAGTTCGCCTTTCTGACCCTGAGCCCGTATAGACGGATCTACTTCTGTTGTCGCTCTAACGTGCACAGAAGGGATTCTGTCTATTCTTGACAAAAGTGCCAGACGTTTTCTTACGCCGCGGAAGAGCACAGCGGGCACGCGCCGGAGTTGCGATATTCAACAACGGCCTCCAATTTCTTGGCCAGCATCTCAAACCCGGCATGCACGTCTTCTCCGACTTCGCGTTCAACATCCTCGAACTTCTCCTCCAGACCTTGCTGCTCAGTGGTCGAGAGAGTCTGCTGCGCTAGCGGAAACAGCAGGAAGTCCTCTTTCCAGATATGCGCGGGGTACAGTTCGGCGAGCTGCTGGAGCAGATCGATAACACGGTACCGCAACACTGCCGGGTTGTGGACGTAAACTGCTGCCACTTTCGCCAATTGACCAACGAGTTGCTTGGCCGAGCGATGGTCTCGTTCCAAGGACTCCAATTCGCGTCTGGTGCTTACGTTCGCTTTGGTAGCCAGCAGAGGAAACAGGTGCCGCTCTTCCTTTTCGTGATGGCACTGATCAGCAAAGACACGCAAGAACTGCACGAGATCGGCAAGCACGCTGGGGTCAACCTGCCTGCCGGAATCAAGTAGTTCGGCGACCGCACTCATGCCGGCCACGACTTGCTGAATTACGCGGTGATCATTTTTCAATTCGTGGATGAAGTCACTCATGGCATTTCTCCGGTTCCCGGTCAGGCCGGGCAAGGATCAACAGGAACGTGCTTTGGCGAATTGCCTCGACATCGTGAGATAGGTCGCGGTCGAGCGCCAGCAATTCGCCCCTCGGTACTTCCACGGTTGCATTAGGAAGGTGGAGGCATACACGACCAGCGAGCGTCAGAATGGCAAACCGTGCACTCGTCTTGTGCTGCTTGAAATGGGTCCCGGCTTTCATCGAGACCAAGACAATGCGGAGATCAGGGTACTTGACCAGTGTTCGGGCAGTACGACCGGCATCGGTCTGCCAAGCCTCTTCCTTCCACATGCTTTGTACTTCATTTGGAATTAATACCAGCAGCAAGCTCCCGAGATGCGGTAGCCGGCGCAGGCCATAAGGAGATCCCTCAATTTGGACAGAAACGCATTGTGCAGCCATATCCTTACTCCTTTCGGCAAAGTCACTCGGCCGCGATAGCGCGGGTTACAACAGGATTGCTACCCTCGGGAAACGGCTCCAGAGGGACTAGAGAGACTCCTTCCCGCAGGGAGAATCGGAGCGAGGATCGGCTGGCGCATTCACCACAAAGCCAGAAGAACACGCTGGCTTGCGAGGGTTTGCTCGCACAAATCGCATTGGGAATATCCCTGCACGGCTCCACGGGCCGCCGTACATCGAACCGGTACAACCTTCCTCCGCGGAGGTAGTGAAAGGGTTTTCCACACTGTGGGTTGGAACATTCGGAAATCATTGGCAACTCCCGCCGTTACGACCGGCTGAAACCAATGTGCCGCATGTGAGGAAAACGCACAATGAAGCGTTCGTACCGGAATCCGGGACAGTTGTACGGGGGACTGTTAGATGAGCTTCCGCTGGATCGCATTCATTACTGCTTCCAGGCGGTTGCGGGTGCGGAGTTTCTGGTTGATGTGGTGAAGGTGATTACGGAGGGTCTGCGGACTAATTGCCAAAGCGTCGGCAACGTCATCGCTATCCTTGCCTTCGGCGAACAAGCGCAAGACATGCCTCTCTTGCTCGGAGAGTGCAGGAGCTGGTTCCGCGCGCAAAGGAGCTTCGCCGAGCGAGCTGACCTGCTTCGACAACTCCAGCATTTTTTGCGTTAGTTCCTCGTTCTTTTTCTGCTCGGTGATGTCATGTGCTAGATGCACCAGGAGCCGGCGACCCGTGCGCTGATTGTCGAACACGATGGTAGACATATTGATCCACAATCGTTCCCCTGAGCGAGTCTTGACACTCATGTCGAAGTTGGGGATTTCTGCATTACCTGCCGTGCATTCAGTCACACTGCAGTGCTGATGGCATACCCGTGTACCTAATGCTCCCATGCCTTCCAGAATGTCATAGCAGGTTTTGTGGACTGCCTCTGCGGCGGAATAGCCTAACAGTTTCTCCGCAGCCTTGTTCCAAGACAGGATCTCGCCTTCTCCGGTCACCGAGAATGCCGCGTCGGTGGTTCCTTGGAGCAGTGCAAACAACTCAATCTCCAGCATTTACCTGCTCCTGTGACAAATGATTATGCCGATAGTACGGATGCTCCATTGAGCTTCATCGCCTCCCAATACAAGTATAGGTCAGCCGGCAACCGGACACCGACGACGAAGTGGAAAACGATAGGCCGGCTGAAAGAGACGGAATATGAAAATAAGGCTTCATTACCACATTTCATTCGTGAAAGCCATCGTCAGCATGCTGCTCTTCCTGTTTCCGATGACGGCTGCTCTGACCGCACAGGAAATCACACACAGCGAACATCAATTAAAGGTTCAGACCAAGACCGTCGATATCGTCCGCGATCCGGCCGATGTCCCTCCGGCCGTCGCAAACAGAAGGCCAGTTGTGGTTCACGTGACGCTCGCCGCCGAAGAGGTGGTGGGAACACTAGATCCGTCAGCGGGCACAACCTACCGCTACTGGACTTTCAACGGAAAGGTGCCCGGCCCAATGATCCGGGTGCGGCAGGGAGACACTGTAGAAGTCACCCTGCGCAACGGTGCCAGCAGCCACATGGCACACTCGGTCGACTTTCACGCTGCGCTCGGCCCGGGTGGGGGCGCAGCATTCACTCAGGCCGTGCCCGGGCAGTCCAAAACATTCACGTTCCAAGCGACTACCCCCGGCCTCTTTGTCTACCACTGCGGCACTCCCATGATTGCGGAACACATTGCCAACGGCATGTATGGGTTGATCCTGGTTGAACCGGAAGGTGGACTGCCACCAGTTGATCGCGAATATTACGTGATGCAGGGAGAGATTTACACCGCTGCCGCCAAAGGCAAGACAGGGATGCAGCAATTCAGCGATGCCAAGCTGATGGAGGAAAGCCCCGAGTACTTCGTGTTCAACGGAGCAGTTGATGCGCTCACGAAGACTCATGCAATGGCAGCGAAGGTTGGAGAAACAGTCCGAGTCTTTTTTGGTGATGCGGGGCCTAATGACACATCGTCGTTGCATGTCGTTGGCGAGATCTTCACTCGCGATTACCTACTCGGCTCTCTAACATCTCCTCCGTTGACGAGCGTCCAAACCGCCAGTGTACCGCCCGGCGCAGCTGCGATCCTGGAATTCAAAGCCAGTGTTCCAGGGCAGTTCGCCATGATGGACCACGCCATGGCGCGGATGATGAAAGGGCTAATGGCAATCTTTGAGATTTCTGGCAACGAAAACGCAGCCCTGATGCGCCCGGGACCCGCGCTCGACTCAACCGCTTCCGGCCTCCCTCACCTATCAGGCATGACACAGGCTGACACTGCAGCAAGTCTGACGGAGCCCGAGACGAATTCCAGGGGAGCCACGGATAGCAAACCAATCGTGGCACCTACAGACGAGCGAGCGACGGACATGGACATGCACAGCGAAATGGCACATGTGAGCAAACTCGTACAGTTAACTCGCGCAAGCCACACGCCAGAACCAGCACCTATGCAAGCCGAAGCAAAGCCCAAGGAACTGAACGGGTGCCTCACATTGTCCAACGACGGCAAGGCGATGTTGCAATTACTCGGGTCCTCGAAGATCTATCGCGTGGAAGCAAGACCGTTGTTGTTCTCGCAGAACGCCAACCGTCTCGTCCATGTGACCGGGTACTTTGGCAGCGTAGTGGAGGTCGAGGATCCGCGTGTCCCCAGTTTTGTGGTGGACACGCTGGACGCACTTGCCCCCAACTGCTCGGTCAAGCTGTCCGCGGCGGCGATCCGCAAGACGTTGGCCAAGCTTACGGCGCCAGTTGCCCAGGGAACAGTCGGCATGACCGATATGGGATTTGTTCCGCCGGCGATAACGGTCAACGTCGGCAGCAAGGTGGTTTGGAAGAACTCCTCCCAGGTGATTCACAATGTCGTGGACGATGCCAGCAAGGCCCTGTCCAGAGTAGACGTGAAACTTCCTTCGGGGGCACGTCCATTCGACTCTGGTTTGCTGCAGCCCGGACAGTCCTACTCCCGCGTTTTTACAGAGCCAGGCATTTATCGCTACGTTTGCACACTGCACGAGGGATCCGGCATGAAGGGAGTAGTTATTGTCAGACCGTCATCACTGCTGGCAGCGAAGCGATAGATTCGCTGAAGCTGCTATTTTCCAGCGTGACAAAAGTCATGGCTGACTCGCAGTTCCGGTTTTATGGTGTTGTGAGGGAGAAAAGGGGATAGCGTCATGAGTCAGATTACGGCCAATACCAGCGTGGCAGAGATTGTGAAGCTCTGCCCAGGCGCCCGACGCATTTTCGACGAGCATGGATTAAAGGGCTGTGGCGGCGAGCATGGTCCAAGCGAACCACTGGGATTCTTTGCTGCAGTCCATCAGGCCAACCTGGATGAACTCCTGCGCGAGATCAACGCTGAGATGGAGAACCCGTCCGCCCGAGCGTACGTCTACAGAGAAAGTTTGCAGGATTATATCTATCGCCGGTTCTTCAAAGCTGGTGTAGCGATCGTGCTGACGGTTGGTTGTTTGTGGGGCGCCATCAACCTTCTGCA
The DNA here is from genome assembly GCA_963708335.1 of uncultured Acidobacteriaceae bacterium. Taxonomy (GTDB): domain Bacteria; phylum Acidobacteriota; class Terriglobia; order Terriglobales; family Acidobacteriaceae; genus Sulfotelmatobacter. The sequence continues at coordinate 4,149,824 of OY970205.1, forward strand.
AATCGCATTGGGCAGGAACTTCCTGCAATTACGACTTTTGTCTTCGATCCATGCTCATGCACACGCCATGATCTTCGGCTGGGTCGGCATGTTTGTCATGGGCTTTGCCTACCAATCATTCCCACGCTTTAAGAACACCACGCTTTGGCGGCCAGGCCTGGCCAATCTGAGCTTTTATCTTCTTGGATCAGGGATCGTGGCGGGAATGGCTGCCGAGATGCTGCTGCCTACCCCAGTTTCATTCGTGCTGGGTGCGTTTTCCGGCGTAACGGAAATCGCGGCCGTCGTGATCTTCATGTCGGTGCTGTACCGCACGGCGCGACAGTCAATTGAACCGCACAACCCGTACGAAAAGTTCATTGCCAGTTCTTTTATTTGGTTCCTGCTTGGCACGATCTTGGAAGCCGTGTTCTTCTTTGCCAAGGCAACATCTCATTCCGAGCATGGCATGATCATGCGTATCGCTCTGATCGATGGTCCACTGCGGGATATTCAGTTACTGGGCTTCGCCGTGCTGATCATCGCCGGGGTCAGCCAGCGCTTCGTGCCGCACGTCTATGGTCTGCGGAGACCCAAGCATGACCGCCAGGCGCCGATCTTCTGGTTAATCAATGGCAGCTTGCTGCTGAACATCATTAGCTATGAACTGCTGCTCAACACTCACAATCTTTACTTCGCAGTCGGCCTCGAATTGGCCTATCTGCTCATGCCGCTGTGGGCCATTTTGCTGGCAATGCAAATCGGCGTATTCCGGAAGCCAACGGAGTCAGATCGCACTTTCAAATTCGTTCGTGCTGCCTACGTTTGGTTATTGATCGCTTGCGGCATGATGCCATTCTTTCCGCTCTATGGGACGCTGACCCATCAGGTTTTCGCGCACACGTATATGGGTTCTCATCGGCACGCATTCACTGTGGGTTTCGTCAGCATGATGATCCTGGGAGTCTCCTCGCGCGTTGTACCTATCCTGGCGGGAATCGATGCGAAGCGAATGAACTCGTTGTGGGCGCCATTCTTGCTATTTAACTTGGGGTGTGCCGGACGAGTACTTTTGCAGATTTTGACGGATTTCGTGCCCAGTGTAGCTTACCCGCTGATGGGATTTACTGGGTTCATCGAACTGAGCGCGCTGTTGTGGTGGGGGATTGAGTTGTGGCGCACCATGAACCTCGCACGGACGAATCGTACAACATTGCTGAGGGCACCGTTTCCTCTGGCGGCACGGTGAGTCACCTCGCACTTTTGAAGCCCTCAGCGCATCTGAAAATTTGGGAAAGGCAGGAAACAAGATATGAATTCAACCACTATCGCACGGTCAGAGATTGCAGGGGCAGAGGCTGTTCCGCTGTTGGGTTTGGTCAATTACCAGCAAGGGGCAGTGGTAAGCCGGGTCATCCTCAAACGGGAAAAGGGGAACGTCACAGTCTTTGCTTTCGATGAGGGACAAGGATTAAGCGAACACACCTCGCCGTTCGACGCGCTCGTGCAGGCTGTTGAAGGCGAAGCACAGGTTACCGTTGCTGGCGCACCCATCGAGCTGAAGACAGGTGACGTGCTCCTATTGCCGGCTGAAAAACCGCACGCTGTAAAAGCAACGACACGTTTCAAGATGGTGTTGACCATGATTCGGTCGTAAAACCGCGAAGACCACACTCTACTGCTTCTGTGACAAAAGTCCTCGTTTGACTGTCACGTAGTACCTAGTATCAGGATGTGATCACCCTACCGGAATTTATGTGCCATGGCTAAGCCCAGAATAGCGCCGAATCCGAAACATCCCGAACGTCTTTGCTGGGGGTGCGAGAAGTTGTGCGCAGCTAATGACCTTCGCTGTGGAAACGGAACTATTAGAACGCAGCACCCAGTTGAGCTGTTCGGTGAAGACTGGATGGAAAGGGAATTGGACGATCAGCGCGGTGAGCCTGAGCAAAGAACCTAACTTAGTGAAATTGAATTCTTATGTCCACTCTACCAACGCGTATCGAACGGGAGGCAGGCAGGCGGCTAGAGGCAGGCGAGATCGTTAACATCACTGCCGCGCGTGAGAGAGCGCTGTCCCGCATGCTGATGCTGTACATCAGCACAGGTGTGGTGTTCATGCTACTTCCAGGGGCCTTCCTCGGAGTCTGGAACTTGCTGACCATTAGCAGCCATCGCGCGGCAAATTCGGTTTCGCCGGCACGGATCCAGGCACACGGCCACGCCCAGATCTTCGGCTGGATCGGCAGCTTCATCCTTGGAATCGGGTTCTACTCAATCCCTAAGCTGCGGCGCATGGGATCGTTTGCTCTTGCGCCGGTGTGGTGCGCTTGGGGATTGTGGACTTCAGGTGTTGCCCTGCGCTGGCTCGGGAGCGTCTATCCTTGGCATTGGCGCGTGCTTGTTCCACTCTCTGCGGTTTGCGAGTTGACTGCCTTCCTCGTCTTTTTCCGTATTGTCTCGGGCCATAGCGCCGAAGATTCGGGAAAAGCTACGTTAGGGAACCTCTGAGCAACCATGATCATTAGGCGGCCTGGAATTCCAGACCTGCGCGGGTCACGAATTTCCCAGTATGGCTTGCGACCTTACGGGAACTCGCTTTTCACGCGGGGTTCAGAGACACTACGCCCTCGCCACTGCCAGCCGTCTGCGGTGCAGATACAGGTTCACCAACGCGAAGCTGGCGCACAGCCGATGATGATTCTTCTGAATCCCTCGGTATCTCACCTTTTCGAAACCGAAGATGCGCTTGAGAATCCGGAACGGATGTTCCACCTTCGCTCGCACTCTGGCCTTCACCCGGTTCTTGGCCTTCTGTAACTCGTCCACAAAGTTCTTGTACTGCACTCTCCGGCTGGTCATATCTTGCGCTCGCGGAGCCGCCTGCCGGATGGCTTCTCCCTGTCCCTGATATCCACCATCGCCCCACACCTTGCGCTCCTCGCCGTGTAGCAGATCCGGCAGCATGTGCTTGTCCGCCACCGAAGCCGCCGACGTGCACACCGAATGCACATGGCCTTGCTTGGAGTCCACCCCGATGTGTGCTTTCAGCCCGAAGTACCACTGCTTTCCCTTCCGCGTCTGATGCATCTCCGGGTCGCGCTCCCCACTCCGGTTCTTGGTCGACGAGGGCGCATGAATAATGGTCGCATCCACAATCGTCCCCGTGGTGATGCGGATGCCCCGGCTCTCCAAATATCGGTTCACCGCGTTCAGCATCGCGCCGCCCAGCTCGTGTTTCTCCAGCAGGTGACGGAACCCGAGGATGGTGCTCTCGTCCGGCACTGGTGCCCGCCCCAGATCGATTCCTACAAAGTGCCGCAGCACCGGCGATTCATACAGCGCATCCTCCGCCCCCGGATCGCTCAGGTTGAACCACTGCTGCAAAAAATACACCCGCAACATGATGCTCAAGCCTACCGGAGGCCGACCGTTCTCTCCCTTAGGATAGTGTGGTTCCACCAACCCCTGTAACTCGGCCCACGGCACCACCTGCTCCATCTCCTCGAGAAACCGCTCCCGCTTCGTTTTCCGTCCGTACTTCTCGAACCCCGTCTGCGCCGCCAGAGTTTGTTGTCGCACTCGCCTTTTCACCTCGACTTACACCGTATACGCTCAGCCTGTGGATCGGAGAGTTCTTCAGAGGTTCCTTAGACGAATGGGTCTTTGTCGTGATTGCAGGCTCACTCGGGCTGTCGCTGACATTGTTGATTAATGTGGGCCTCACCTTTTATCTGTCGTTTCAAAGTACGCCACCTGAAGTGCCTGCCAACTTTGATCAGCGGTTTCTCGTGCTTGAGACCTGGGGATGTTTGGTGCCCTTTGTCTGGGGATTCAGCGCCAAGTGGCTACCGGTCTTTCTTGGTTTGCGGCCCGTGCGTGGACGGATTCTACTCTTAGCGATTGCCTTAAACTCAGGTGGGGTTTTGCTCGCGCTTGCTGGCGAGATTTTGCCTGCCACGGTGTTAATCCTTACAGGGCTAGTCACTGCCATTACCGCGTTACGGCTGTTCGAACCTGCGGAACGTCCAGCCAAGGTGAAGGGGGTTCACGTGAGCTTTCCATTCTTCGTGCGACTCGCCTACGTCTGGGCGTTGATTGCAGCCTTTCTGAGCCTTTGGGCAGCGGTGAGCCGAGATTCGTCCGGGATCTGGGGGGCCTCGCGTCACGCGCTCACAGTCGGCTTCCTGGCTATGATGGTGTTTGCCATTGGCCAGCGCGTGCTTCCGGCATTTTCCGGGATGCGCCTGCTGTTCAGTACCAAACTGATGTTCTGCTCTCTCTTGCTGCTTGCAGTGGGCTGTCTCTTGCGAGTCAGTTCAGAAGTATTGGCCTATCAAGGTATGGTTCGCGCTGCCTGGTCATGGCTTCCGACGTCCGCGATTTGCGAGATGGCTGCCGTCACCGTCTTTGCATTCAATCTCCTCATTACGTTTGCACGCCAGGCCCCCGCTATTGCAGCGCAACCTCTTCGCGAACCAGGGTAATTACGCTCCGACAGAGCGAGTCGTTTCAGATGTTAGGGAGCAGATCGAAGTACTCATCATCCTCGTTCTTGCCCCCTTCTCCCGCGCCCAACTGTTTCTCTGACTGGATAAATTCAATGCGCTCAATCCACTTGACCATCTTGTAGCCGAGTTGATTCTCGACACGCAGCCGTAGTGGCGCTCCATACACGTCCGGAAGGCGTTGGTCATTCATCCGAAACGCAAGCAGGCATTCGGCCTTCAGCACATTGTCCAGGGTCTGTGTGTCGTAGTACGGGCCACCGTAGAGTGCTTCGCCGAAGGAGAAGAAAGCCACCACCTTGGCTTCCGGTTTCGGGCGCACGAGGTCAATCAGCCTCTGCATCGGAATGCCGCCCCATTTGGCAACGCCACTCCAGCCCTGAATGCAGTGATGCATCGTGATGTGTTCGACGGTGCCCAGCTTCTCGATATCTGCCATCGAAAGCACAACTGGATTGTCAACCAACCCGCCTACTTGCAGCTTGAAATGCTGAAACCCGTGTTCGGCGAGAAGTTTCCAATCGTTCCGTACTGGCATTTTCCCATTTGGCCAGAAGTAGGGCGAGATATCCTGCTCCGAATAGTTCTGGTGCGGAACGAGCCGGTTCAACGTGAGCAGTTGCATAGGGTACGTCACGGACTTCAGTGCGTGTTGCAGACCACGCGGATGGTTCCATGAAATGTAGTGCGCTGCAATCCATGAAAAGACAACCACAGCAATTGCCACGAATCCCAGATACATCCCCATATGTCCCTGATCATCCGTCCCCATCACGATGTGGTTCATGTTCCTCGCGAATCCTGTCATCACGACTAGCGTGACGTGCACCACGAGAAAAGCAAAGAAACTGAGCATGGTGAGGAAATGGATCGATCGGGCAGACTGCCTGCCGCCAAATATCTTCGCGTACCAGGGAAAGCGGTTCACCACCGCCGGTGACATAGCGATGCCCGTCGCAATGGCCAAGGGCCCGAAGACAAACACGACACTGAAATAGGCAATCTGCTGCAGGGCGTTGTAGCCAGAAAAGCCGTTTGGCTCCGCAGGCATATGGAACGTCGCGTAGTGCACCCACGTATTCCAAGCCTGCAGAAGAACCATCGACGATGTAGGGACGATCCGCCGCCACTGCTCGGTATCGAACAGCATGATGATAAAGAAAATGCCCGTGAAGATGAATCCGTGAACATCGATGAAGTGCCAGACTCTCGCGATGCCGATGGTGTGCCTGTAACCCGGCGTGCCGATGATCGGTGTCAGGTAACGGGAATCATCCTTCGCCGTCCAGATGCGGTCGCGCGGAACTTTGAGGGGCGTCAAACGAATCCATTCGCTTCCCGGAGTACAGTCATCATTGAAATAGAGACGAGGATGATCGAACAGGATCGATAGGCCACTTCGAATCAGCAGCATCACAAAAAAGAAATTGAAAAAATGGCAGTAGCGCACCCAGAGCGGGAACCCGTGCGGTCCAACGAAGTTGTTGGGATAAATCTGAGGCACCGGAGGAACGGCGGGCAGCCCAGCTATCGCAACTTCAATCCAGGAGGTGAGGACCGCGGCCAGAACCACGGCTCCGATTCCGATGAGAATGGAGGGGCGAACCCAGATCCGGAAGCGGCGATCCTTTGGGTAATGCACTGCGGCATGTGCCGCATCGAAGTGAATCATGACTGAATCCCGAGGTTTGCTCCTGTTCCAGAACGCACTCGACCCTCCAATCAATAACAGTATATCGTGACACGATATACGATAGCGCCCTAATCAAGCGACAAGCGATGACGACGACCCGTAATGCCGCACCCAAGCTGATGACCAATGGCTGATGTAACCATAACGGTCGACGGAGGGAAAGTAGTCCAACCAGCCGGGACGCTGCTGATCGAGGCCTGCAAGAGTGTAGGAATAGAGATCCCCTCCTTCTGTTATTACAATCCGATCAGGGGAGTTCAGCACGTCGTCGCCGAAAAGCCGGAAACCGCCCAGACAACCAGCGCAGCGAAAGAGGATGTTCCTGTCGAATTGTGGAAGGCGGTCAAGCGAGGTAGTGTGAGCGCGGAAGTCGCACTGGCCAACCTTTACTTGGAGGGAAAGTCAGTCTCTCAAAACTGTGAACAGGCGCGCGTGCTTCTACAAACGGCATCGATGAAAAGCAGCAAAGCTGCCGATACTCTTCTGAAGGGCAGCTATCCAGAACGATGAGAGTGATTGGCTCCGCTCAATCTAGCCAGCCTTCTTCATTTGCTGCGCAGACAAACTTGGCGGGCTTGCCACAACTTCGCCGGGTTTGGAATCGAAGTGCGGCACAGCCTCTCCATGAGCGCCCTTTTTGACCGCATTCGGCTGCGTCTGCCAGTTCAATTCTGCCAGCCGTTCTCGCATCTCAATCCCGCACTTCTCTCGAGCTTTGCAATGTTCACAGTCTAGACGGTGGATTCTCAGGAGGGACAACAAATAACATCTCAACTTCACGACAGCCTCGCAGGATTCAGCCGATTGGCCTCAGGGGGTGTTGCGTCTCAACTTGGGGGGAAGTGCTCTTCGGAGAGGCGGGACGCATTATGCCACAGGAGGAGGGTGTGGTTTCAAGAAAATTGTTGCTGCATCCCGTTTGCGCGGGGGCCACAAGAGACAAAGTTGTTAGGTCTAGCTTCTCGGGAGAGATTTCTGGATGCAGAAGACGGGAAAGCCTGCCGCACACTCGCAGCAGGCCCCTGTGCCTCTAAGCAGCCGCTTTCTTCCCCGCCGCCTTCAACTTCGACCACCTCGCCCGCTGCGCCGCCGCGATCTTCCTCCGGGCTGAAGTCGACATGGTGCGCTTCACAGATGCCGAGCCAGTTGTTTTCGCTACTCCGGCTGCTGGTTGCGATCCCTTTCGAGCCCTCGCCCATCTCGCCCTTTGCGCCTGCGCGATCTTCCGCCGCGAAGCTGCCGAAATAATTCGCTTCGGTTGGTTTGTTTTCCGGAATGTTCCGGAACCGTTTAACGACTCGATCACGGAAATCGCTTGATCCAATTTCTCCACGTGTAACTGCGCCCTGCTACGCTCTGCGCGAAGCTGCTGAAGCGCATTCTTTAGATTTGCCATAATCCCCCTCAAGATTGACAGCGGGCTTCATTGTATAGGATCAGAGAGATTTGCCTTCCAGTCTGGCAGTTGGTTGAGGACATCAGGAACGACAGGGGATGGAGTCGCTAGTCGACGCTGGCGGTGAAGTGGGCCGAGCGGATTACCGAGACGTGAGGGCCCTGACCGCCCTATCGTCCGGCCTCTAGCGACGAAGATGTAAAGGAAACCCCCCGTTTACGATTCCCAACGTATAGCTCGCTCAACGTGGATATGGAATAATTGATAGGGCGCAGGTGCCGCCATTCGGTGACGAGGGAAACCAAGCTGTGGGTTGCGGTACGGACATTACCGCAACTATATCCGTGCTAGGAGACTGTCATGAAGAAGAGGATATTAGTCTGCGCGATAAGCGCATTGTTGCTTGCAATCACGAGTTGGGCTGACGACAAAGAAAAGGACGAGGATCGTCTGAAGAACGCCAGCACGGTGCTTACAGAGATTCTGAATCTTCCAGACGACATTCCTCAAGATCTACTCGATAAAGCCGACTGTGTGGTTGTTTTTCCATCGGTCCTCAAGGCAGCGTTTGTGGTCGGTGGTAGTTATGGCCGCGGTGCGATGACGTGCCGCAGAGGCGAGAGTTTCAACGGCTCCTGGGGCGCGCCCTCAATGATGGCCCTTGAGGGTGGCAGCGTAGGCTTTCAGATCGGCGGGCAAGCGACTGACTTCGTTCTTCTCGTGATGAATGACCGCGGTGCGAATGGAATCTTGAGCAGCAAAGTGAAGCTCGGGGCAGACGCTTCCGTAGCAGCAGGACCAGTCGGTCGTAACGCGTCGGCAGAAACCGATGTCTCGATGCGTGCGGAAATATTGAGCTATTCACGCGCGCGCGGGCTATTTGCTGGCATTTCCCTGGAGGGTTCGACGATCCGACCTGACAACGACGCAAACAAGAGAATCTACGGGGAGAAAATCTCGGCGAAGGACATTGTAATTGCTCACGAGACGCATGTCCCTCCCGCAGCAGAGGGCCTTATCTCGACGCTTAATGCGAAGACGCCGAAGCACAAGTCGTGATAATAGCAGTCGTTTCGAGGTCTCAGGTAACGCCGCAGGTCGTATTTTGTCTTGTAGATCAAGAATTTCTTGTTACTGGGCAAACCAAAAAATCCGGTTCTAGTGTACGTCGCAACCCACGATAGTTGAAATATTGGCGCGAACAGTCAGCAATGTCATCAAGAATGTCGGCAAGCAACAACGAGCGACACCGCACAGAGCGCATCGGCTGGCTACGCGCAGCGGTATTAGGCGCGAACGACGGCATTCTTTCAACATCGAGTCTGATGCTCGGTGTCGCAGCTGCACACGCGACTCACGGCAGTGTGTTGGTCGCAGGGGTTGCCGGCTTGGTGGCTGGGGCTATGTCGATGGCTGCCGGTGAGTATGTGTCTGTCCACTCGCAGGCAGACACCGAAAAAGCCGACCTCAAGCTTGAGCGAGCGGAACTCAAAGCAGACAATAAGGGCGAGCACAAGGAACTGGCGGCAATCTATGTCGCACGCGGTCTTGATCCTGCACTCGCGAAACAGGTGGCCCAACAGTTGATGGTCCATGACGCGATCGGCGCGCATGCCCGCGACGAACTGGGCATCTCCGAAGCCCTTCGTGCTCGCCCGATTCAAGCCGCGTTGGCATCGGCTGGCAGTTTTGCCGTAGGTGGGATCATGCCTCTCTTGGTCACGACCGTGGCCTCGCCAGCAAGGGTCATCCCTTTGGTCGCTGGCACTTCGCTCGTGTTCCTCGCGCTTCTGGGTGGGTTGGCGGCACGCGCGGGTGGGGCAGGAGTGATGGTTGGCGCCTTACGCGTCACGTTCTGGGGGGCTCTGGCTATGGCGGTGACTGCAGGAGTCGGGTCGCTGTTTGGAACTGTTGCGTGAGCGTCTTCATGCCGGTAAACAGTACCTTGACGAACACGCCGCTTACGTCGATCCCAAGGACTCTTGGCTCTGTCCGTTTGGAGAGTTCGCCCTACACCCTTTTCTACCCGCACACATGGTGAGGGAGTCTGGCCTTGCAGATTCGAAGAAAGTCGACAGGTCACATCGCTTACTTTCGGGCAGTCGCGTAAGCAGCGGCAAACGACAAGGTTGCCAGATTGTGGGTGCGGCCTGTGCATGCTTGCTTGGGCGAATCGCTCCAACAATCAAGCCAATCACGATGACGATGACGACGACGACTCCGCCGCCGAACAGGTAGCGTTTTGACGCATTCATATTCATCTTCACCGATCTAGCTCTGCTCACGCACAATGTGATTACACGGAGCCTGCAAGGACCGCCCGGACTGCGGCAGACACGATGTTTTTCGAATAAAAGACGAAAATTGCGGCAGCTATACCCAGCTGAACAATAGTGGTAGCCAATCTGCGAATTTGCGAAAACTTCATTCGATGTGCCAGTTGCTCTCGAAGGCGGTGCACCAGCCTCTCTTCGGCGTGAGAACCTGCTACCCCATCTGCTTGCCAGGGAGTAGCCCCTTTGGTCACAGCCGCCCCCGCCGCACACGCTGCCTCGTCTCGCGAACTGAAGCCGAGACCAACTATGCTCGTGTCCGCGATGAGGCCGCGAAGGGTTTCTTCGTTTGGATACGCAAGGACTAGTCGTTCCGGCGAACCCTTCGCACTGGATAGCCGTATGACGGCATATCGAACGTTAGAGAATTGGAGCAACGCATTCATAACTTCGCTCGTGTCACCTTTGCTCTTTTAGGCCAAGTACGCCTTTTGCAGTTGCAAACCCAATTCCAAACGCGACAGCGGAATTCGAAGGTAGAGAGTGCGTACTCGCCAAAGGTGTGGCGTACGGAAGACCTTCCCCGTATTCCCGTTAAACAGCGCGATCCTTAAAGCAACGGAGGAGCGATAAAGCACCGCACTCCAGCGCATATGCGTGTCAGACGGCGGCTGTCGATTCGATCAAGGGGCATCCGGGTGTCTTGTGTGCGCGCTGTTGAGGTCCTTGAGATCTGCGCTACTTTGTGCTGGGAAGGTACGCACATAATTCACAAGGCCCAAATATGCTCAGCGTTTCCGAAGGCTCGGAGCGAATTGTGTAATCGGCGTTGACCTCACTGCCTGGAGTCACACCTTCTGAATCAACGATGTAACGTGCGGAAATTGGCAAGCGGTATTCCGATTCGTCATGAAACCTGTCGAGTGTGCTCACTGTAAACTTGAGTTTCCGCTTTTCTGTCATCCCTACGACGGACCGCTTGTCAAAATCATGACGCTCTAGTGTCAGTTGGACGAACAATCTCAAGTACGCCCGCCGAGGATCGCAAAAGCAATCGCATCGAGTGCGATTCCACCCGGGTTCTAACTTTGGCAGAGCGCGTGCACTAATGATGCCCCCGTGGAACGAAGCGACAGAACTGAGAATTCCAAATTGCACATTCAGACAAGTGAGCTCTCCGAAACAGCACCGCGCCGCCGCAACAGGACGCCCCTTCGGTTTCTGATTGTTCTGCCGTTGATACTCGCCACGCCAGCGTTGCGATCGGGAGCAACGGAATCAAAAGTGCACGTAGGCAGATGGAAAGATAACTTACATTTCCAGTAAAGAGCCACATTACCGAGGAGACAATCCCATGAAACAGACATGTCACGGCCATTCCGCATTTCACATCGAGGCGGGCGCGGCCAAGATTTTGATCGATCCGTTTCTGTCCGATAGCCCGTCTTGGGACAAAGGGTGGAGCGGCTACCTTGCAGGCAAGAACTCGACACAGGGAGGTGACCGATGAAGGCGATTATAGTGACGGATCAGGCTGCGGGAACGGCCGGGGTAAAGCTGGTGGAGCGGCCCGAGCCGCAGGCGGCGATAAACGACGTAGTCGTTCAGATTCATGCGTCGGGATTCACCGGGGATGAGCTGACGTGGCCCTCGACCTGGACCGATCGCGTCGGCCGTGACCGGACGCCTTCAATCCCCGGACACGAGCTGGCCGGAGTGGTCACCGCTCTCGGCTATGGCACGACGGGGCTGTCGATTGGACAGCGGGTGTTCGGCCTCACGGACTGGTATCGCGACGGCACGCTGGCGGAGTATGTAGCCGTCGAGGCACGCAACCTCGCGCCGCTGCCGGGCGACGTCGACTTCACGGTGGGCGCGGCCCTCGTGATGCCGGGCCTGACCGCGTGGCAGGGGCTGTTCGAGCACGGCCGCCTTCGTGCCGGGCAGAGCGTCCTCGTCCACGGTGCGGCCGGCGTAGTCGGTTCGATGGCGAGCCAGCTCGCACGTGAGGCGGGCGCGTACGTCATCGGCACCGGGCGCGCTGCCGCCCGTCAGACGGCTCTCGACTTTGGCGCACAGGAGTTCGTCGACCTCGATAACGACGCCCTGGAAGACGTCGGCGAGGTCGATCTGGTTTTCGATGTCCTCGGCGGCGACATCGCGAAGCGGTCTGCGGGCGTAATTCGCGCCGGAGGAACGCTCGTGACCGTCACCGGCCCGACCGAGGCGCGGCCCTCTGGAGGCCTGACTGTCGACTTCGTCGTCATATCAGATTGCGCCCAATTGAGTGAGCTCGTCCAGCGGGTCCGGGCTGGTCGGCTGCGGACAAACATCGGCAACGTGGCTGCCCTCGACGATGCGGTTGCCGCCTTCAACCGGACCGAGCGGATCAAGGGAAAGACCATCATCCAGGTTCATCTGTGAGCGACACGCGCCAACCGATGCACACGGCCCCCCGGCGTCCATATCGGGGGGCGGCGTCCGATCAGCCTCGTGAGAGCCATTCGAGACCGAAGATAAGGAGTGATAACGTGAGCACCTCTACCGAACGCGCAATTATTGCAGGCGGTTGCTTTTGGGGCATGCAGGATCTACTACGCCGCTACCCTGGTGTGATTTCGACACGGGTCGGCTATTCGGGTGGCGACGTACCCAATGCGACCTACCGTAATCACGGCACTCATGCCGAGGCAATTGAAATCATATTCGATCCTGACAAGCTCAGTTACAGAACGCTGCTTGAGTTCTTCTTCCAGATTCATGACCCGACCACACTGAATCGCCAGGGCAACGACATGGGAACCAGCTATCGTTCCGCCATCTTCTACACAAGCGACGAACAGAAACGAATTGCAAGTGACACCATCGCTGATGTGGAGGCGTCGGGGATTTGGCCCGGTAAAGTGGTGACTGAAGTCGCGCCGGCCGGTGCTTTTTGGGAAGCCGAACCGGAACATCAGGACTATCTGGAGCACCATCCTGACGGTTACACCTGCCATTTCATTCGGCCTAACTGGAGGCTTCCGCGGCGACATCAGAAAACTTCTTTGGTTTCCTAAATAGAAAACCGATTCCAGGCCGAATTTGAGCGAGTGTCTCGATGCATCGCGTAAGTCGGCTATATCAGCAACAGAATTCAGGCACTGCAACCGCTTACTACGGAATCTTCCCCAGGAGACATCTATGACGCTTGAGAGCAAATCTGTTACGCCGACCGTTTTCTATCGCACGCTTAACCTGGAGGGGCTGGAAATCTTCTATCGGGAAGCCGGTCCCCGGGATGCTCCCCCCGTTCTGCTCTTACACGGCTTTCCGTCGTCTTCTCACATGTTCCGCAATCTGATTCCCATGCTTGCGAATAAATATCATGTCGTTGCTCCGGACTTGCCCGGATATGGCGAAAGCTCAGCACCATCGGTCAACGATTTCGACTATTCGTTCGAACGGTTAGCGACTGTGACCGAAACGTTCACCGAAAAGCTGAATCTTTCTTCATATGCGCTATACCTCTCGGATATAGGTGCATCGGTTGGCTTCCGGCTAGCTGTCATGCATCCCGAACGAGTGACCGCCATGATTGTTCAAAACGGCAGCGCCCATGAGGAAGCTCTAAATAAGGAGTTCGCAAAGGGATTATTTGACTATTGGGAAGATCGGAGCGAAAAGAATGCTCAAGTTCTACGCGACTGGCTTCTGACAATTGAAGGAACCAAGTGGCACTATCTGCATGGTGCCAGCGATCCGTCCAAGATCAGCCCTGACAACTGGGTGATCGATCAAGCTTATCAGGACCGACCGGGCAACAAGGAAATCCAACTTTCAATCCTCTACAACGCAAAAAAGGATCTGGATGTGTTTACCGAGTGGCAGCGGTATTTCCGTAAAGAACAGCCCCCCACGCTGATCACTTGGGGCAAAAATGACGGAATCTTTACCGTGGAGGGTGCTGAACTCTTTAAAAGAGACATTCCCGGCGCAGAACTCCATCTTTTCGACACAGGCCATTTCGCGTTGGAAGAAGAAGTGGAGCGGATTGGGTCGTTAATGCATGAGTTTCTCGACCGAACAATAAACAAAGCGGCCTGGTCCCGGGCAGTTATTTTACAAATCACCTGAAGACGTTCATACCGTAAGCCGTAACAGGAGCAAGGCGAAACCAGCGAAGTTCGTCGTATTTGTTATCAAAAATGAAGGAGCGACGGTCTCGTGATTGCTGGCCTGAACAGCGGCACTCCCGTCGACCGAGCGGACGTCTGGCAAGCAACAGGTGCAGTGCGAATAAGGAGGTTATATGTCAGTCCGAAGCAACACCCTCGAACCGGACGCAATGTCTGCGATTGTGAACTGCCTCTGTCCCGAATGCGGAGGCGTCATCGAGCTCGAAACCAATCGCCTCGAATGCTTGACATGTGGCAAGCACTGGCGACAGGTTTGGGAACGAATACGTCTTCTCACAGCGAGCAAGGTAAAGCGATTGTCGCCGAAGAGGTCATAGATAAGCGGCAATAGGGATCTGGTTTAACGCCTCCCGAATGCTAAACAGTACTGCACTTTCGGCGGAGAAGACTTCGTACTAGAAGGAGATGAAGTGGATATCGGCTCTGTATGTTTTTGTGGCGTGATGTGGTGCGGTCATCGACACGAAGAAGCCGACACACAACTCCTCAGGGCGACCCTTTCTCGCGATCCGGGGCCCCCGATGTTCCTTTCTGAGGCTGGAGCAAAATCATCCAAGGCAGAGATCGTTCTGAATACATTGCGAGCCCAGCTCGCATCTATCACAAGTGCGGCATTACAGCGCTAGCCCACTATTTTCGTCTTCACCAAATTGACCGTCGTTGCTGATGGGGACCGGCCTTGATATTCCCAACTTCTTCATTTTTGCGATTAACGTAGTCCGCTTTAGTCCCAACCTGGCCGCCGCGCCACCTGGGCCCGCGACGACCCAACCAGACGCCCGCAACGCCTGCAGGATTGAGGCCCTCGTCGAGTCAGTAAGTGTACCCTGCTTTGGGGACAGCGTCAGCGGATTGTTTTCGACTGCTGGCAAAGGATTCGGAAGGACTCCGTCATTGGACCTGATGACCGCTCGCTCGATCAGGTTCTGCAGTTCCCGCACGTTGCCAGGCCACGAATACAAGATAAACGCCTCGAGCGTTTCCGGCGGTATCTGACGAATCGGCTTGCCCATGCGCTGAGAAAAGGTCTTGGCGAAATGTGTAACCAACACCGGTATGTCTTGGCGGCGTTCTCGCAAAGGCGGCATCAGGATCGGAAATACGTTGAGACGGTAGTACAGGTCACGGCGGAATTCGTTGCGCGCGACCATCTCATTCAGATCTCGGTGCGTCGCCGCCACCAAGCGAACATCAATGCGATGTGTTCGGCCGCTTCCCAGCCGCTCGAACTCCTTTTCTTGCAGAACGCGGAGCAGCTTTGGCTGTAACGCCAGAGGAATATCTCCGATTTCATCAAGAAACAGTGTTCCCTTATCCGCCATTTCGAAGCGGCCACTTTTTTGCGTGACGGCTCCTGTGAAGGCACCCTTCTCATGCCCAAACAACTCACTCTCCAAGAGATCGAAGGGGATGGCAGCGCAGTTAAGCTTGACGAAGGGGCGTCCACAGCGCGCGCTCAGATTGTGAATGGCATGGGCAATCAATTCCTTTCCCGTTCCGGTTTCTCCCAGAACCAACACAGTGGAATCGGTCGGTGCTACTTGTTCCACTTCCAGCAGTGCCGACTTCAAAGCAGGGCTGTGGCCGATGATCTGTTCAAACTGGCACTCGAGGCGATTCCGTTCATTTTGAGGAACTCTGTTGTATTCCAAAACTCACCCCACATTCCATAACTCATCTCACCGGGATCCCCAGTAAACAAGCGAAATCACTTGATGTGTACATCTGGGGGGCTTTCTTGATCGCTTAGTGTGGCTGCACGAATGATCTGGAGCAGGAGTTCGTCGCTGAACGGTTTGCCGAGGAATGCGACGGCCCCAGCTTGCAATGCTTGCTGACGCGATTCTTTATTGTCGTGAGCAGTGATGAAAATGATAGGAATCTTGTAGCCTGCGGCGGCAAGATAGCTTTGGAGTTGTAGCCCATTCATGCCCGGCATCTGAAGATCAACGATGAGGCAGGATGTCTCGTGCAGTTGGCCAGACTTCAGGAAACTCTGGGCAGATTCGAAAGCCGTTGCGCGGAAGCCAAAAGACTCGATTAGTAACGTTGTGGTCCTGCGGATGGACTCGTCGTCGTCAACTAGCGATATGAGATTCTTTTTTACTCCCAATTTTCCCCGTAGGGCTGAATGAATGGTTTCAAGTAGCATCTCGTCAGTGAACGGCTTGCCGAGGAATGCGACAGCGCCAGCTTGCAAGGCGCGCTGACGGGACACAGTATCGTCGTAAGCGGTGATAAAAATGATTGGAATCTTGCAGCCTAGCCCAGCGAGATGGTTTTGAAGTTGTAGGCCACTCATGCCGGGCATTCGGACGTCAACGATCAGACAGGATGTCTCGTGCAGCTGACCAGACTTCAGGAAAACTTCCGCAGATTGGAACCCTGCTGCTCGAAACCCAAGCGACTCGATCAGCAGCGTTGTGGTCCTGAGGACGGACGCATCGTCGTCAACAACCGAGATTAGATTCTTTGACATTCCCAACTCCAACTGAAGTGACAATATTCCTGGAGCGGAAAGAAATCTATTGGGTGTTGGTATTTCTAGATTGGCAGAAAGGAGGATGCTCGTAAGCTTTGGCTTACGAGGCTTTTTCCGAAGGAGCTTTGACCTTCTGGATCATTTTTATCAGTTCGGCGAGCGATGCAGCTTGCATCTTCTCCATCGCCCGGCTGCGCTGGACCTTTACGGTGCTTTCCGCGGTTCCAAGTTCAGCAGCGATTTGTTTGTTGAGCATTCCCGCAACGACCATGGAAACCACCTCCTGCTCGCGAGAAGTCAACGAGTCAAAGCGCTGCCGAAGATCGGCCACTTCCTTGTCGTGTTTGCGCCTGGCGCGGTCCCGATCAAGTGCCACGCGAACAGCATCCAAAAGCTCCTGGTCACGAAATGGCTTGGTAAGAAATTCAACCGCTCCGGCTTTCATAGCACGAACGCTCATGGGAATGTCGCCGTGGCCGGTAAGGAAAACTATCGGGATACAAACGTTGCGCGTCGCAAGCTCTCGTTGGAAATCGAGTCCGCTCAATCCCGGAAGCCGGACATCCAACACAAGACAACTAGGAATATCAGCAGGCTCTCTGCAAAGAAAGCTATCCGCTGACTCGAAGGTTTCAGCCTGCAGCCCCACCGTGCTCAACAGAAACTTCAGGGAGGAACGTACCGATGGATCATCATCTACAACAAAAACTAAGGAAGCCGCGGTCATGAAGGACTCTCGCCAACTGCTGGCAGGGTAAATGAAAACACAGCACCGTGAGGCGAGTTGGTTGTGGCCCAGAGTCGTCCGCCGTGACTTTCGATGAGCGAGCGGCTAATAGGCAACCCCATGCCCATGCCATTTGCCTTTGTTGTGAAGAATGGAGTGAATAAACGATCTCCTTCTGAACCGAGACCCGGGCCCGAGTCGCGGACCGCAACCAACACGTCGCCGGATTCATCGACCCGGGATTCCACAGCGAGTACCCTGGATTGATTAGCGGCTCCAGTCATGGCTTCTATGCTATTCATGATCAAATTCAGCAAGACCTGTTGTACCTGAATACGATCAGTCCTCACGAGTGGCAAAGTATTTGACAATTGACACTCGACCAAAACTTGATTCTTGTGAAGCTCATGGCCGACTAGAGCCAGCACCTCCTGAATCACCTCGTTTACGTCCAATACGGTCTTCTCGACCGGTGCTTTCTTGATGAACCCGCGGATCCGAGCTATAACAGCGCTGGCACGGGTGCCATCTGCAACAATTTCTTCCAAAGCCCGGCGCAAGACTTCAGGTTCGAGGCTACGATTCGCGAGCAATCTCAGGCATGCACTGCCGTTGTTCGTTACGGCAGTTAAGGGTTGATTGACTTCATGGGCGATGGATGCTGCCAATTCGCCCATCGTCGTCAGCCTGGAAACACGCGCAAGTTCTGCCTCGGTCATCCGCAAAGCTTGTTGAGCCTCTCTCCAATCGTGCAAATCCACGACTGTTCCGAACCATTTCAGAATTCGACCATTTGGATCTCGCAGCGGCAGAGCCCTCGAAATGCACCAACGATATGTCTGGTCCGCTGCTCTCAGCGAGCGAAATTCTTGCTGAAACGGTTCGCCACTGGAAACTGCGGTCGTCCAAGCTCGAGACATACTTTCAATGTCGTCCCGGTGGACGGTCTTCATCCAGCCCGCCCCTCGCACCTGTTCCGCGGATAATCCCGTGTAGTCCAATGCGCGCTGGTTGCAATAGTCAACTGCTCCGTCCGGTTCGGCGCTCCAAAGCATCTGGGGAATGGTCTCCGTGAGTTCTCTCAGACTGCGCTCGCTCGCCCGCAACTTCTCTTCCGCGTTTTTCCTCGCGCTGATATCGCGGATGAAACCGGTAAATACCTTATGACCGTCTCTGGTCAGTTCACCAAAGGAGACTTCCACCGGAAATTCCTCGCCATTTTTCCGCAACCCGGTGAGTTCTGTCCCTTGCCAGTTGATGTGCCGCTGGCCAGTAGCCAGGTAGCGCCTGAAACCACCATCATGCAACTTGCGCATCCACTCCGGCATTAACACAGTCAATGGCTTCCCGATCAATTCCGTTGGATCGTAACCGAAGATTCTCATAGTGGCGGGATTCGCAAATCGAATTGTGCCATTCTCGTCCATGGTAACCACGGCGTCACTTGCCGTTTCTAGCACCAGCCGATGGCTCTCTTCGATGTAGCGGCGCGCAGCCTCTTCCCGTTTACGTTCAGTAATGTCCGTGACAATTCCGCCGATCCCATAGATCTCACCATCTGCGTTGAACAGGGGAAACTTCTGGGCAATACTCGTATGCTCGCCGTCGTTCTGCATTGTGACGTGCTCAAAGTCTATCGGTAACCCCGCCTCCAGCACCTGCCGATCACTTGCTTGAAAAGTAGTAGCTTGTTCCGCTGGAAAAAGTTCATCGTCAGTCTTACCGTTGATGTGTTCTTCTGTGATGCCTCGGACCCGCTTGAACTCCCGGTTGGCATAAATATATCGGCCCTTCCGATCCTTCAAGAAAATCATGTTGGGGCTGTTTTCAAAAAACACCTGTAGCTGGATTTCGCTTTGTCGCTGTTTAGCCTCAACCTGTTTGCGGTCGTTGATGTCCTCGCAAGCAATCAAAGTACGCAATGACGAGTCATCGCTTTGATTGGGCGGAATAGCTAGTGCTTTTCGGATTAAGAACCAATGATATTGGCCGTCAGCCCGACGGATGCGGGCTTCAGTCGCGAAAGGTTTTCCGGTTGACAGACTTGCGTTCCACTCTTCAGCGAAGCCTCGAACATCGTCAGGGTGGATGACGGTTTGCCAGCCTGAATCCCTCATTTGTTGCAATGAGCCGCCTGTATATTCTTGCCAAGCGCGGTTCGCAAACTCGACTGAGCCGTCAGGCAGCGCACAAACGACTAGCGCAGGAATGGTTTCGATCAGATTCCCCAGATCGAGACCTACGCCGCTGTCTCTTGCAGTCGTTGTCTCCGCAGTCATGCTAGGAAGCCTCTACGCAGGGTTCCTGGTGTCAGCGCTTGTGTAGTAGGGACTCTGTCGCAACTCCCCCCGGCACACGGCAAGTGGATGCGTTCCAAATCCGCCGTCTAGTACAAGACGTCCAGAAACTGTGTTGATGTCGTACATACAAACGATCACACACGGATACCGAGCGGCCAACGTAGTTGCACCACGTTCGACGTCGACAACTTCGTCTGCACCCCTGCCGGGTAAGGGAGCCTGCCCCATGCCGAGGTTGCCTAGATATCTGATCGCTATTGCTCCTTTGCCTACGGCTTTCGAAAACGCCGCGTCGATGCTGGCCAGGGTCGCGGCTGCTGAAGACTCCCGCCGCAGAATGACCAAACGCCCGTCTCGAATAACGCGATCGAGGTCGCGGCGTGCCTTCCGCAGAGTCTGCAAGACTCGCTCATTCGCTTCGTCGTGTCCGAATAGAACGGAGTACTGAGATTCGTCATCGATCCCCAACTCGAGAAAGCGAACTCCGCGCTCGAATTCGCTGTCAGTATGCCAGAAGTGGATGAGGTGGCTTCCGAGGGGGACTTCATCATCGGTAATGCCGAGTGCGATTTTGTCGAGCGAGATTTTCATCAAAGTTCACCACGGCCAACACCTTCGTCTCGGCAAGCAGGACATTGCGAGTTGACTCTTGATTTTCGGGCAGAGTAACACTTGATCCTATACCAGGAACCTCGGCAGGTCTCTACGGTGTTTCTTGTATAAGGCAAACAGGGACAAGCTCCTGAATGCTTTCGGCAATTGAGGTGTGTATCGGGAAGGTCGCGAGGGGTTATCGATAAAGCGATACTGGAAGCTATAACCCCAGGTCGCTTAGTCCTTGATGGTTGTCCGGACGGCGGCCGAGGGGCCAGTGATATTTGCGATCTGATTCCGAGATCGGGAGATCATTGATGGAGGCAAGGCGCGTCGCCATTAACCCGTCTTCATTGAATTTCCAGGCCTCGTTGCCGTAGGAGCGATACCAGTGACCTGAGTCGTCACGCCACTCGTAGGCGAAGCGTACGGCAATACGATTGTCGGTGAACGCCCACAATTCTTCAGCCATGCGCACCTTTTGAGTCGCACTTTCACGAGTGAACGGAGGCAAGGGTGGGCGGGTTGTGATCGTCGCAGTTGCTATAATTTTATTCTCCTTCATCTAAGCAGCGTGGCTTCTCCCGACAGAATACCCAGCCATTCTGGATCGAAACACATTCAACTGGCCTCCTCGGACCGCGATGTGTCAAGGCGCAAATAGGTCATGCCACGGATATCGAGAAACATATGCTCGCGGACATTCACAAGACGAAGGAGTACGTGCTCGCAAGCGGGGCATCGCGCCACAAGACCTGGGCCATGCATGTATAAGTGTGCCTCAGCCAGGCATTTCGTGGTGCCACATTCACCGCACCGTCCCTCTGCAGTCGTGATATCAACGGCAAATACTTTGCTCAATTCGCCGGCGGCAGCATTGCCGTCGATGTAATCGTAGTTAGTGGAACTCATTGCGACCTCCTGTCGGGCCAAAGCGCTCGGTCCTGATCTTGTCAGGGCGGTTGCCGCAAGTGACAAGCAGGGCAGCAGTACTTTCTACGAACGATGTGCGACCGCACACGTAACAAGTGGGGATTAGCTTGGAAGACCAGTTCGTCTCGGCGATAAGAGATGCGTCGATGCGGCCGGGCGGTCTCGGCCAGTCCTTCGGAGTGGCCCGTGTATATGCGTACGTAAGCGTTACAGAACCGCCCCGACTCGGTATGGCCTGCAGTTCATCACGGTAGAAGACGGCTCCGGGTTCCCGCACCGAATACAGCAATCGAAAGGGTACAGTGCTACCTGCTGATGCACGAGAGCGAACCATTGCCATAAGCGGAACGATGCCCGAACCGCCTGCAATTAATTGGATCGGTTCCGTTTGCTGCGATCGCCACACGAACCAACCGCCGATCGGCCCTCTTAATTCCACACGATCCCCGACTGCAAGTTCTTGCGTGAGATAGGGTGAGACCTCGCCGTCGGGCAGTCGCTCGACGGTCAGTTCAACTCGCCCTTCCGAGTTCGGAGCCGAAGCAATCGAGTACGATCGAACCGCGGAGTATCCATCCGAGGCCGTCAACCTCACGTCGACGTGCTGGCCTGCGACGTGGCTAGGCCAATCCGCTACTTGGAGCGTAATCGTCCTTGCTGTCGGCGTCTCGTCGTGAAGAGCAACCACTGTTCCCACTCGCCACATCACTCGTCGCCCGAGTAACGCTGTTCGCGCCACGGGTCTCCATAGTCGTGGTAGCCGAGGCTTTCCCAGAAACCAGGCTGATCCGCGTGCATGAGTCTGATGCCCCGTACCCATTTGGCGCTCTTCCATAAATAGAGATGCGGGACAAGAAGGCGTGCAGGGCCACCGTGTTCAGGGGCAAGATCTTCGTCGTCAAATCGGAACGCGATCCATGCCTGCTTGTTTCTGAGATCCGCAAGAGGCAGATTTGTTGTGTAGTCACCATAGGAACGCACTATTGCATACTCGGCGTCGGTTTCTATCTCGCCAAGGATGGTGTCGAGAGAGACGCCCTCCCAATGCGTGCCGAGCTTCGACCATCGCGTCACGCAGTGCAGATCAACTGTAATGTTCTCCGTGGGCAGCTCCCGAAACGATTTCCAATTCCATCGTCGCAAAACGTTCGTTCCATCGTCGATCGTAAACTCCCATTTTTCGAGTGCAATGTGGGGAGTCGGCCCGGCTGAGAGGACCGGGAAATCAGTCGTTAGGTATTGGCCTGGCGGTAGCTTCACATCGGCCACAGTTCGTCTGCCGAAAAAACCTCGTGAGATGGCACCCATTAGAACTTCTCCTATGCGTGAAAGAGCGAACTGGCTCAAGTCACAGTCGCTGATCGGAGAAACGAAATCTTTCGCTTCTCAGACGTCACATCACCATTTCTGCAGTGAGCACGCCAGTTGCCACGAACCAGACGGCGATCCTAGAAGGTCGTGGTTTCCCGATTGCAGACACCTCTTTGTTGCAGCGAATGCCGAGCTCGGGACCCATGCCAAAGAGGACCAAAACAGCTCATATTGCCTATAAGTGTTCTTTGCTCGTGCGGCTAGGCCGCAGTGATCGATTCTGTATCCCGTCGGCACAGGAAAATGCGGGATTCGGTGAGGAGCATGTCATCCGTTGACACTCACTCTGTCCAAATCGCGACAGGCTATGATCGTCGCGTTTGCCCATAAGGCTTGGTCATCTGAACGCGAGACTGTTAGTGAGCCACTGAAAGCGGTTCGAGAAGTAAAGAGATCAGCGATGAGTGGAGCGCAAAGTGCACCATCCTTTGAAAACCGATAGAGGATTTACAGCACGCATGAAAGCAATACGAGTCTGCGAGTACGATGGCACCACATACACACGACGAAGTCAAATGGCGTCAGTCAAGCGAAGGATTAACGTATGACGTTCACGAAAACAGTTCTGGTGCTGGCATGTCTCATGTCCACCACGCTGGCAGCACAAGAGGCTAAGGTAGCGCCGCTTATGTCCAAAGACCTGGCAGAGTGTTCCGGCAAAGAAGGCGTGGTGATCACGGTGGAATATCCGCCTGGCCATTCGGACGAAATACATCGGCACAACGCCTATGCGTTTGTTTATGTGCTGGAAGGATCGGTCGTGATGCAGGTCAGAGGCGGAAAGAAAGTGACTCTGACGCCTGGTCAGACCTTCTACGAAGGCCCGGATGATATCCACCTCGTTGGGCGGAATGCAAGTAAAACCAAACCGGCGAAATTTGTCGCGTTTTTCGTGAAAAACAAGGGCGCTGCGATAACGGTATCCGCCAAGTAAGCGAGCAATGATGAACACACGATGGGCAGGATTGGCAACGGTCAGCTCGGTATTTCTACGACTCGCTCTCGGGATCTCGTTTTTGTCTGCCGTCGCAGACCGATTTGGTTTCTGGGGCTTCTACGGAGAGCCCAGTGTGGCATGGGGCAATTATGCCCGGTATGTGGCCTATACGGCTAAGCTGAATTGGTTCTTGCCTGCGGCAACGATCCCGGCGTTAGCGATTATAGCCACGGCTGCTGAAATTCTCTTCGGCCTTCTCCTCGTTCTCGGTTGGAAAACTCGCACCATTGCTTTGTTAAGTGGAGTTCTTCTGACCACCTTTGCACTGGCGATGACGATGGCTTTGGGAGTGAAAGCGCCCCTCGATTTATCGGTCTTTTCAGCTGCCGGCGGTGCGCTGCTCCTGGCAACATCCGCAAATTTCCCGCTCAGCCTCGACGAATTGCTTCGGCGGAATAAGAAGGCGGAGTCAACTGCTGGTGGCGGAGTCAAGTTGGGAGTCTGAATGGAAACGCGACCTCACTGCGGAAGGTTCCTGATTATCGCTGTCATTCTCGCATGCATCCCTTCGGCTCTTTGGGCGCACGGTACTGTTGGCAAGAGAAAGTTCATCGAGCCGCTGTTCACAGAGGATGCGAATATCAAGAACGAATTGCATTTGCCACGCGCCGAGTTCCTTATGTTGCCAGATGGAAGTTCCCGTAGTTTCAGTACCTCCTTCGAGAAAGCTCTTTACCCGAACCGTTGGTCGGTCGTGATCGAACAATCGCGCGTTTACCGCCGTGTTGCAGGATCAACCGTCGCCGGGTTCGATGATCTTGAGGTCGGAACCAAACTCACACTCTATCGCAGTGCAAAGCATGAACTTGTGCTGACCCCTGCGATATTTTTGACCGCTCCCACCGGGTCCCACATCGTGGCAGAAAATCGCACCAAGTTACAACCAGCCCTCGTATTTGCCAAAGGATTTGGCGACCTAAAGTGGGGTTGGCTGCGTCCTTTTGCGTTGCAGGGAGACATTGGTTACGAAGCGGCAGTAACGGGGGAACGTGAGCGACACGCGACATACGACATGGTATTGGAGTACAGCGTACCGTACCTGAACCGCTTCATTCGAAATTCTGATACCGGGTTTGACCTGGAGCATAACCTGCGGCTGGGTCACTCCCTACGAACAGTTCTCAGAAACATGTACCCATTCGTCGAATTCAACGGTTCGACCCCGGTTGGGGGTACTTCGGGTTCGAGCGCGACCATTCTCCGACCGGGGGCTGCTTACGCCGGGAAGTACTTCCAGATCAGTGCGGCAGCGGATGTTCCGCTCCGCGGTTACCTGCCGAGTCGAAGAGTAGGCGCTGTAGTCCTTTTTGATCTGTTTCTCAACGAACTCGTGCCTGCTTTTGGTTGGACCCCGTTCGGCAAACATCATCACCACGATGATGAACACTAGAGATCTCAGAAACATGATGCGAGCCGTTGGCAGCTGAATGACGGCGCGACGACGAGACGAAAATATTGTGGCTCAATCAGACAAATGCTGCTATATCGAAGCGGCCCAGCGAAGGTTCGGGAAACGAGATATAGCAACGCGGCGCCCGGAGCACCCGCGCCGCCTGCATTTGGAGGCAGGAGCTTCAAGGAGATCATTATGGCCGCCCAGGAAATTTCACTTGGCTACGAAGCCAAGCTGTTGAATAGAGTTGAAGTCGCGGAGGATACCATGGCCTTCCATTTCGAGAAGCCGCCGGGATTCGAATTTAGACCCGGACAGTCCTCCGACCTGACATTGATGAATCCTCCGGAGACCGACTCCGAAGGAAATGTCCGTACGTTCTCGATTGCCAGTGCACCGTTTGAGGATCGGCTGATGTTCGCCACTCGCATGCGTGAAACGGCCTTTAAACGGTCGTTGAAAACAATGCCGATCGGTACCGCTGTGAGGGTGGAGCCTGCGACGGGCTCCTTCACGCTGCATAAGACTTCGGCAAAACCAGCGGTACTTCTGGGTGGAGGAATCGGGATCACACCTTTCTTCAGCATTGTGAAGCAGGCTGATCACGAACGGCTGCCCCATAAGTTGTATCTGTTTTACTCCAACCGCAGGCCAGAGGATGCTCCGTTTCTAGAGAGTCTGGACAACCTAGATGAGAGTAATCCGAATTTCCACCTCATCGCTACGATGTCCGAGATTCTCCGTTCCAAGAGAAAATGGGAAGGGGAGACCGGCCTCATAGACAAAGCGATGTTGTCGAGATATGTGAACGATCTACGAGGCCCCATTTTCTACATTGCGGGACCACCAGGCATGGTTACGGAGATCCGGAACATGCTCCTCGCATCCGGCGTCAACGAGGATGACATCAGAACTGACGAATTTGCTGGATACTGAACAGAAGCTGAGCGAGTTTCGCCGTGTGACAAGAACCTGAGAGCCTTTAGGTGTAGTTAATGTTGCCTCATGTGGTTATTGTCGGTGGTGGTTTCGGAGGACTCGCCGCAGTCCGCGCTCTGCGCAAAGCTCCAGTTCGTGTGACGCTGATCGACAAGCGAAATTATCACCTCTTTCGACCCATGCTTTACCAGGTCGCAACCGGCCTGCTTTCTGCGGACGAAATCTCCGGCCCTCTGCGCTCTATCTTCAGTCATCAGGAAAACGTTGACGTTCTCCTGGATGAAGTCATAGGCATCAACTCCGGCCGACGCATCATCCATCTGACTCGAGGTGAGTTGCCCTACGACTTCCTTATCCTCGCAACTGGCATTCAGTACAACTATTTTGGCCACGACGAATGGCGGCCCTTCGCGCCCGGCCTCGAATCCCTCGATGATGCCGACCTCATCCGCGGCAGAATATTGCGTGCCTTCGAACGAGCTGAAGAAATGGCCTCGATCGAACACGCCCCAACCGAAGAGCTCCGCCGCCAGCTGACCTTTGCACTCGTCGGTGCAGGAACAGTTGGAGTTGAAATGGCGAGCACGCTAGCGGAAATGTCGCGCATGGCTTTGACGCATGATTTTCGTCACATCGATCCGAAGTCCGCACGGATTCTCCTATATGAGGCGGGGTTTCGCATTCTACCGACCTATCCAGAGCATCTTTCTATCAAAGCGAAGCGCCACCTGGAGAGTCTAGGCGTTGAGGTCTACACCAATGCCCGCGTCACGCGTGTAGATGCCGAAGGAATTGTCGTTGGCCAACAGAGAATTGAAGCCGCTACCGTGCTGTGGGGAGCGGGTGTTCTCGCCTCTCCAGCGGCCCGCTGGCTGGAAGTAGAAACAGACAAGTCCGGGAAGATCATCGTCGGACCAGATCTGTCGGTACCCGCACATCCCGAAGTGTTTGCCATCGGCGACACCGCACATGTCATCGCTCCAGTGCGAAATCTGCTGGGTATCAAATCAAAAATTCCAATGACAATGCCTGGAGTAGCTCAGCCTGCCATCCAGGAAGGCGAGTACGTCGGGAAAGTCATTCGCCGCCGAGTGACAGGTAAAACGAAGCCTCAACCATTCTGGTATTGGGATAAGGGAGACCTCGCGATCGTAGGCCGCACCTACGCAGTAGCCGACTTGCGGTTCGCAAAGTTCGCGGGCTTTCCCGCATGGTTCCTCTGGGCTGTCGTGCACGTTTACTTTCTCATTGGATTTGCCAATCGCCTCTTCGTGTTACTGCAGTGGGGGCTTGATTTCCTCACGAAACGTCGCGGAGTACGAGTCCTGCCCGGGGAGTCGTTCGCTGAGAAGAAATCCAACAATCCCGCAGCTTGAACGCTGGAGAAGCACAATCCAATTCAGACAATGCATGATCCCACTAGCTAAGCTCAACATCGTTTCGGCTGATGCCGACGTAAGCAGCAATCCACGCGCGACGAATGCGGCGGAGCATTGCTGGATAGAGAACGAGGCGAAATGGTTCGATCGCAACGAGGTACGGTCGCGTAAGCCACGACGCGCGACGGACGTATATCCCCCAATACAAAATGTACCCGTTTGGTCTGCTCACCAGAGCAGTGCAGATGAAACCGTGGACGGTTTTGTTGCGGGTTTCACGAAGCGCTTCTGTCGGAAACTGGTACAAGACCCAAAAGTGTCCGTCCAGAGTACCTGGCGTTATTTCCGAGTCGCATCGGTCGCGTTGCGAAAGGCGTTCCAAAAATGAGTCTTGCGGCCGCATCGGTTCTCGATCCCAACCGAGTAGCCGCCCCAAGAAATAGCGGAGGTCGTAGATGAAAGTCGCGATGTGGCTCGAAGGGGTCGCAGATTCGAGCGTACGAATGTCCGCGATAGTCCGCCCGTTGCCGCCTCCAGGAAGATCCACCGACGACACGTCATAAAGCGGAACGTCATGAAGAACTTCGTGCGCACGAAGATGCAAACTCTGATACTCGGCTGTGGACGCACGCATCGTGAGGGCTGACCACCAGTTCTTCACGCCGCTTCGAAAACCATCCAAGCTTTGACTCCCTCCCGGTCCACTCGCTCTCGAGCGCGGAAAAAGCTCACGGCTGGTATCCGCCGCCCTGCCATTGGGCGAATAATGCAAGCTGGTCCGCTGTCCAATAGGGCCCACCGGGAGGCATGGTGGGGGGCTCGCCATCGTGCGGCGAAAGAGTCGCGAGAACTTTGTTTGCGTTGTCCGGATTCGACAGGTAGGTGTAACTGTCGAGTTCTACGCCGAATCGTTTCATGTGCGAAATGTCAACGGCGCGAAACAACGGTTTGATATCCGCTGAGAAGGAAACTTGCGGCATGTGTTCTCCTTTGGCTTTCGACCGACCCTCGATCGGAAGCCGCCGATGCGAGTTGTGCGCGGCCGACCAGATCCTCTGGTGAAGAGAATGCCGGCCAACCGCGCGGGCGTTGTTTGCGATTTCAGGCGCTGCTTGAGCGCCAATGCATAAGCGAGCTGCTATGCGGCAATCTTTGCGGCTGCCGCTGCTTCGGTGCTTGAGATGATGGTGCCGTTGAGGCCAGTCGGGAAGAAGCCGCCTTGTCTGGCCCCCGCTTTCCCTCCAAACGCCAGATAGAGCACCTCACCAGCTGTCCTGGTCGCGATCAACCCATCGCTCACTTTAACAGAGAGGACCTGCCTTGCTTCCCCGCTTGGTGGAGGAACCAGGTCGACGCCGTCCATTGCTGTCGTTGCTATCTTCAGCCGGGCAATGTGTGTCCGTATCGCCGCCGCGTGTTCGGCCTCAGCCCCTAGAAGGCCTGCCGCCGCCGTAATGATGTCGGGAGTCTTGAGCATACCGGCAGCGCCCGAGTATGCGGTCACGCCGATGTCCTCGAGAATGCGTGCTGCTCGGAGGAAATCGTTCTGGTTTTCGAAGCCGAAACCAAGCGCACTCAGGTCAATGTTAGGCATTGCAACCGCAGAAGAGCCGAGTGCGCCCCTAAGTAACACTACGTGTGCGCGTTCATCGGCACCGATCTGGGTCGCGATATCATGAAGGATGGATTCTTCCTTGGAAAAGTTGACCTTGGCGCCTCCCTTCGTAGTGCCGCCGTTTGCGGGATTGTCCCCATTCGAGGTGCCTTTGGTTCCGACACCAAAGCTCGTAATAGATTTTCCGGTGGTCGCGTACGTGTAAAACTCAGCCTCAAGATATTCCAGGTTAAGAGCAAAGTTCAAAATATCGACTTCTTCAATTTTGTGTTCAGGCATACAGATCCTCCAATTTTCGGGTTGGTAGTTTAGGTGGCTGATCTTGTGGCGCGCGATACGTTCACCGCCATTTGCAGATCAACAGAAAGTTCCGTGCTTTACGTCGATGAATTGTTGCAATGCGATTGCCACAGGTCCGAATATCGCCAATCGTATTGGCTCGATATAGCGGCTACGCTTCCGTAACGGCACGCTGCAACGCATCCGTGACGTTATAACGACAGCAAGACAAACAAATGACACGGACTTACACAGAAGATCCCAGCTAGTCCGTTGAAAACGCTCGAGGCGCTCAGAACGTTTACGGCGAAGGATGGTCTCGGAGTTCATGCGCATTTTCGCTACTTCGTTGAATCACCTTTCTGTGAACCGCCCGGCAGAGTCCGCACGTAATTCACGAGATCCCAAACATGATCTGAGGTCTCGACGTTACCGAAAGCCGGCATTCCGGTGAAGCGGATTCCATTCTGGATAATCCAAAACAGCTCCTGGTCGGAGTAGCTCTGCACCTGCTTGCTCGTGAGATCGGATGCGCGTGGGTACATCCACTGCCCCAGCGGTCTTTGTGCACGGCCATCGTCGGCATGACATACGCCGCAATCGAGTCCGTAGTGTGAACCGCCTCTTTCAATGCTTGCTTTGGTGTCCTGGGGGCGCGGAGGAATTCCGTGCCGGCTAGCGCGGTGAATGAAATAACGCTTGGACAAATTGGCCAGGCGCGTTTCAGCCGGTCCCGGTCCATGCAGCGCCGTCAGGTTAAAACGCATCAGAGCAACCCCGATCAGCACCAACACGAGCACAAAGATCGCCCCCGCCATTCGTGATCGCATACTCGTTTCGCTGCTCCCTTCGCTGGGCGCCTCAGCCACGGAAGTCCAACTCTCGGCACTTACTTTGGATCTTTATCGCGAAGCATCGGGTAGAACTGAATCCAAGTCATGTCTGTGTCCGCGACATTGGCGGTATGGCATCCGGCGCACTCGGCCACAGGCCTTTCCGCGGAGGTCTTCTCGTATGGCAATGGATGATGCCCATAGGTGAAGAAACCCCAGCCGTTCGTCTTTTCGAAGCGCTTGCTGTCTTTTATGGACATGTCGATGCCGTTGTACACACCGTTAAAATACCCGCGTCCGGAAGGTTCCTTACGAGAGCCGTCTGAGAACGTTGGGTTAAGAACCCGGGTCAGTTCTTTTACTATGACCGTTCCTTCTGGAAACTCGCCTGTTTTCAGATATGCATCAACGTTTTTCTGCTCGATATATACGTGATGATATTCGGGGAAGTTCGACTTGGTACAACCTCCGGGCTGGTCGCAGTTGAACTTCCCATTATTGAGGCCCTCGGGAGTCAGGGGAGCGCCTACAAAGACCCACCTGCGGAAAACGTGCGGGTCAGGGAGGTTCACTGTACCATCGGCGTTAAACACCACGCTCGACTGATTAGCCTGGGAATTACTCTGGGCAGCGACCGGCCTGGTGACCAGGAGGTGCCCGCCTAAGGCGGCGAGTCCAAGTCCAAGGACGATTGTCAACAGATACTTGTGCATTGCAATTCTCCTCGTGAGCGGTTTCAGAAGCGAGTCTCTGTAGAGTCTTCTGCTTACTTGGATTTGAGGACTGGGTAACCTTGTACGTATAACCAGTCGGTTGACTGAGCTGGAACATGACAGCTGAGACAGTTCTTTTTGAAGCTGGTTGCGACTTGCGTATCCGGCGCATCGGCTTTGAAAAGTGCCCATCCCCATCCATTACCCCACAGCGGGTTATTTGGGAACCGATTTTTGGAGTCCTTGATCATCACGAACCACACTATGGTCTTATTCGTAGCCCAACGTGCGTCGCCTGTCGTCATTTGGGCATGATCGGTCGTGAACGTTTCTTTGACGAGTACGGTTCCATCGGCAAACTTGCCGTTTTTTCGGTAATACTGAGCCGCACCCGGCGAAGCATAGGTGACGTGCATTTCAGTGTCACCATTGGAACCGGTGGGGGTGTAAGTTCCGAGAAACTGGTAAAGGTCTCGAACGTCAGTTGGCTTGCGAATATTCCCTGTCTTGTCGACCAGGTCGTAGCCGTTGAACGCCTTCTTGCTTTGTGAATGCAGAGAGGTGTAGGGGGTTAAGATCGCAAGCGCAAGGATTATCTGTGGTATGCAACGTGTCATATATTCTTCCTCCTGATTGAACGATTCGTACCGGCATGTGCGGCTTCGGTCAAAGTGAGTCTCTCCGCCGGTCGCTTGACTACTGAGGGAGTGCACGAACCGGGCCATACACGAATTTCGAGCTGAACCCAGCGCCAGCGAGAGGACAGAGTAGTTGAGCGGCTCACATGTGCAGATTGTCGAGAACTTGAGGAGGTAGCCGCAGTCAATGCAAAGTCAGTCCGTGACGTTATATTGACTGACACTTCAGCAGCCGTATCCAGGAATTCGGTCGCGCTATTCTGTAATGGTCTCGACTGAACAGACTGAATCCCCGACCGCGCGAGAGCAGCCCCGGTGAGCACAGGGTTTACCCCTCTGGTTGAGGATCGAGATTCGTTTGCCTATTCCGAAGACGGGCACTCAAAATTCATATTCGCTCGACGAGAAAGGGTCCCAATCGTGCAGTCTCGCTTAAACGCCGTGAGCGAGTCACACAATGAAGGTCCCGCGGCAGGGGAGAAGAAATATGACGAAGCGTGATCGAAAAAAACGCATGGAAGCGGGGCCTGACTCCGCTGGACAAGGGGGAGCGACTCAACAGATTTCGGACACTCCGATTGCCGACTCCGAAAGTGTGGAGGAGTTGGCAGAAGAAGGCAATGCGTTCGAAGCGAATGCCATATACGGTGTCGAAAATGCGAGAGATCCAGATGTGGCAGAGGTGATCACACACGAGATTCCTGAAGACGATGTGCCAAGCGAATACCTGGACAACGACGAGCATCTAGCGTAAGACAAGAAATTCTTGACATCTGGCTGCCGCGAACGATGTTCATGACGAGGTTCTAGTTCACGCATCTAGCGCCACATACCCTCGTCCTTTCGAGCAACATCGTCGGCCGCCGATGCGCACAAAAAGTTCCTAAGCCATAACGTCCGCAAATCGCCTCACGTCTTTTGTGCCGTTTGATCTTCCGCCTTCTTAGTATCGTCTCCTCCGTCGGCTCCAGGACACCGTTCTCGCCCGCGAGATTCGCGACCGCTACAAGAGGCCAATGCGCAGTGCGGTGCAGGAGTGGAACTTGGCGTGCCCTTCATTTGACTGATCGAAGGAGCTTATCGATGGGAACAGCTATTGCAGATCTCGATGGCGCACCGGAGGAGTTAGCACCGCATCATCAAAGTGGAGTCGAAGAATTAACCAATATTTTCGTCGACCGCTGGCAATCCTTGTATCGGATAGCGATGCGGCAGCTTGAAAACGGGGAGGACGCCGAGGACGCAGTTCAGGACGCCTTTTTGTCTGCTTATATGCATTTGGACCAGTTCAAGAGACAAGCTCGAATGTCCACCTGGGTGACGACAATTGTGATTAATTCAGCGCGGATGAAGTTGCGTCGGCGTCCACGAAAGGTGCATGTCGCTTTAAGCGATCAATGTCAGGATCACGACAGCGAGCAGGTCCCCGAGATGCTTCGCGATTGTCGGCCCAACCCAGAAGAGGTGTCTCAAAGGAACGAGCTTGCAGAGCGGGCGGAGCGATTTTCAATCCTGATTTCGCCGACGTTGCGCAGGACCTTTCAACTGCGCGCTGTATATGGATTGAGCATTCGGGACACGGCTAGAATTCTGGGGGTACCAAACGGTACCGTGAAAGCTCAGACTGCAAGGGCTCGCGCGAAGCTTAAGCTACTGATGCAAAACAGCGTTGGCAGGAAGAGAAAGCGGATCTAGGATTCCCGTCAAACCGGCGACAAGGGATCCATGTCGTCGCATGTTGTTCCAATCCCTACGGATACATCGTCGCCTAATTCATTAGCAAATTAGTGGAGAAATCCATGGCGCGTATCGTTCGGTTGCATCAATACGGTGATTATCGAATAAGAAGCTGGCAGACGGGTTCAAATCCCGTCGGGGACGCCAAACACCATCAATGGGTTGCGTTGATCTTCGCCGGACATTCGAGGGTGCAAAGGGCCACATTTCTGTGTCCCTTTTGCACCCCTCGAGAGACTGGACGGTCGGCTAGGCCGTTCCAACGATGATGTCGTCATCTGCGGAGGCAGCCATTGGGAAGAACAAGGCCAATACCGCCACCTGCGCGGCATGTTTGGCAGGCGCAACCGCCTGAGTGTAGACATCCATTGTCGTCCGTAGGCTGGAATGCCTCATCAATTCCTGCATCACTTTGAACTCCGCTCCGACACTCCGGAGCAGAGTTGAGTAGGTGTGTCGGAAAGTATGCCAGCCGATGCGTTTTTGGATATTGAGCGACTCGGCAACTGGCCGGACGTACTTGCGAAGGATAGACGCGCCCCAATACGGCCTCCGCCCTTTGTGCAATCGACTTGCAAATATCCAGTCCTCACAGCCGGTAAACTTGCATGTCTTCTTCCAGTTCAAGAGAGCCTCACCGAGCAGAGGATGTAGAGGGACCGGCTTCTGCGAGGACTCGGTCTTGCAGCGACCGACAACTCCGAAGACGATCGAACGCACGACGCTGAGTTCTCCTCGCTGAAAATCGACGTCACGCCACTTAAGCCCGAACAATTCGCTCTGCCTCAAGCCGGTGGATGCTGCCACAAGAACGAGCGTACGTTCGCGAAGGGCGAGGTGGTCAACCAGCACCCTGATCTCTGAAGCTGTCAGCACATCTGGAGCGTGCCGCCGCTTTGCGCCCTGGCGTACAAACCGCATTGGGTTGCGATCAAACAGTTCGTAGCGGCAGGCATGGTTGAACAAGATCGATAAGATATTTCGGATCTTGGCACGTGATGATCGGGCTATTGGGAGCCGGCGCAACCATTCTTCGACATCCACAGCCTTGATCTCGTCCAGGTAGAAAGAACCCCATCGCGGCTTAACCCACTTGCGAATATAGCCGCGATACGTCTTCACGTTGGCGAAGCTCCGGAAGCAGTCTCCGGATCTCAATTCCTTCTGTTCAAAATGCTCGCAGATCTGCGCAACGGTGGTCTTGCACACACCGTTGTGGCTGGAATCTGCATTGATTTGAGCCAAGAGGGCGGAAGTCACTGCGCGTGCTGCGTGGGAGTCGGGGTATTGCTGAACAGTTCCAATCACCCTCTTCCGATAGACTCGGTGGCCGCTCCGGTCCTTCTCAGACCAGCGAAACAACCAGACGTTCGGACCCTGCTTGCGACCTGTCTGAATAATGCTTCCTTGTTGCATGGCTGCCTCCTTTTTGTGCAGATGAAGGCAGTTTTCTCCTTATTGCGCTGAACTGGATCAAAATTCTTGTCCGCAGGAGCTTAGGTCAATTCTTTTTGCTGATCGTGACCACCGGATTCCGGGCGCAGAGCGGGAGGTCTCCATCAGCAAACTTTCCTCTGGCATGAAAGGATCCGGCTGGCATAATCGCTCATATTGTGCGAACTCGGCCGCATTCCCACGGTGCAGGACTGGATTCGGCAGCTCAGACCATAGCGCTGGATGTACGGTCGCCTAGTGGCTACGCTGCCTGCTGTCCAGGACTCGGACGATCTGTATTACGACCCCGCCCGCAAGCGCGTCTATATCCCCGGTGGAGAAGGCTACATCAGCGTATTCCAGCAAGAAGATGCCGATCACTACAAGCTTCTCGCCAAAGTTCAGACCGCCATAGGGGCGCGCACCGCCGGCTATTTCGGAAAGGGAAGAAAAGGCTTCGAACCCTGAAGAATCGTTGGGATATGCTGGTAGTACGCAGCCCTGAAAAGGCTGGCGTCGGGGGTTCAACTCCCTCCCTGGCCACCAAATCATTCACCTTCAATAAGTTGCCATGCATTCTTGATCCGATACGTCGCGTCGACATTTCATAAATCGATGGTCTTCGATATTCGTAAACCTCTGTATCCGTTTGGGTTAAAAAGTGGTAGAGCGCAGACCAGAAGGGCCGGGCGTCTGCCATTAAACGGCTTGCGCTGGGGCAACGGTGCAGGAAGGGTTCAAGTTTCAACGAGGCTACTGTCTTGTCGCGACATTGGTCTAACCAAACTGGAAATTCCAAACTGTTATTTTCTCGGATTGCTTAGAGCGGTCTGACAGCGCGAGTGGGTCGGAAGGCTTCGAAATTCCCCGAGGAGTACTCGAACCTGTTCAGATGCGTCCGTCACGGCAAATTACACTCGCGGGGACGCACGATTTTTTGGGGGGGATTGCGGTTACGAATCATGCCGTGAGACGACTGGCATCTTGTGCCGCTTTGCTAAAGCCTCAATTTCCGGCTCGGTCACCGCCGAGAGATCTGCGCTTTCAGTAGCGATGATCCTTCGAGAGATCTCGGGATGATGGGTCTTCAAGTACTCTTTCAAGAAGTCGACGGCGTTGCTTTTTCCAGTGGCGTGACCGATGAGGACGATCTCACTCGCGGGAGTGATATCTTTCGCGATCTCCTCATAAAACGAATCCTCCTCCGGTACGCGCTCGCCGCGGTAGTGCGCTTCCTTTCGATGAATCAGATGATGATGGAAATTGTAAGGATCATAAGGTTGCACCTTGTGTTCGTCTACTGGACGACTTCCACCGACATCGTGGTAGACATGGGCGGCGTGGTGGTCGATGACGACAATCATCCGGCCGGGCTGAACCGGCTCTTCTGCGTGTGAACCAGGTCCGGCCTTCTTCAGCAATTTACGCAGCCGAGAAACTTCTTCCAAACCAAGATCATGTGTCTGCGGCCTCTTGAAAAAGACGCGTTGGTCGCCGACCTGGAACACAAATTCATCGCCTCCGTGCAGTTGGACCTACCACCGAGATGCCCGACCAGGTCGACGGCCTCGCTCCAACTTAAGTTATGCGGGAGCTTGCCGTTGAGAAGATTCTGGTACAGCGATTCGAGGTGCTTGCTCATAGTGCGTTCTCCTTTGCAAAAAAGAAATTTCTAAGCCCGCTCAACGTGCATCTCGAACGATTGCGATCAATCCAGAGGTAAAGCGAGGATAGCGTCAAGTCTTCTTCGCCTTTACGGGAGGCACCAGAGCGACAGCGGCCTCCGTCGTGAGCAGAAGGAAAGTGAATGTCTCCTGTAGGTACAGACGGACAGCGGCATCGTTGTGGCTGAGGTAGCCGATGGAGACGTCCTGCCCGATGTGTAGTTCGAAATCACCACCACGAGTGGTTAGCACGAAAGCGCCGGCGATGGCGGGCGCCCAGATGATTTGATCTTTGACCAGCCGCTTGACGTGCTCCAACACAGGGTATCCGTGGTCGCTAGTTTCGGCGAGTGCGGTATAGGCGTCGGCGCCGAGGAGGACCGAGTAGGGGCCATTGACCCCGACGAGACGCAACTGGCTCAAACTTTGAGCGATGGCATCGGGGTACTCGCGAACGTCGGCGGGAAGCGTCTTGATGGGATTGCTGGTGCCCTGACGGATGCCCCCAATGCTTGCGGCGGCATACCCGTCGAACATCGCGGCGTCCTCGGCAAACGCGATCTGTCGCGCCGCGTCCTTCGCGGGTTGCCAGTCCGAATCGTTCGCTCCACGGTCGACATCGTCGATCGCTTTGCGATCCAGTTCGAACGGAACACGTAGCTCGACTAACGCTTTTACCTCTCGTTGGCTCGCGACGATGCCTTTCGCCGGTGCGGCGATTGTCTTCAGGTGGCCGGTGCCGATCGCAGAAAGCGCACTACCGGCCGGGCCTTTCAGGTCGACTACGCGCCGTCCGGCGAGATAGCGCTTGAGCGTCCGTGATGTTTCTTCTTCGATTTGGGCCCATGCCGAATCGGAAATGGGGGCAAGTTCACGATGGAGATTATTCAACTGGTACGTCTCCTTTGAGAGATCCGATGCGGAGCGAACCCTTGGGTACAGATGGGATGGATGGAGAAGGTTCGACAGCCGCAGGCGCCGCAGGGGATTCCGCAACCGCTGGCGGGGTTGGATCTTCGGTCACGTTCTCCAGAAATGTCTCCGACGGCACAAAGAACAAGGTTCCGGTCACGGCGCGGCTGAAGTCCAGTAGCCGGTCGTAGTTGCCGGGAGGGCGGCCGATGAACATGTTCTCGAGCATCTGTTCGATGGTGCGGGGCGAACGGCTGTAGCCGATAAAATAAGTGCCAAATTCACCGTAGCCCGGCCGGCCGAAGGGCATGTTGTCACGAAGGATCTTGATCTCTTTGCGGTTCTCGACGATTGTGGTGAGCGCGCTGTGCGCCGACGTCGGCTTGACCGAATCGTCCAATTCGATGTCGGAAAGCTTGGTGCGGCCGATGATGCGTTCCTGTGCTTCAGTGGAGAGCGCGTTCCATGCGCCAAGATCGTGGAGATATTTCTGCACGATGACATAGCTGCCGCCCCCAAACGTAGCGTCCTCATCTCCGATCAGCACTGCTTCGGCTGCCGCCGCGCCCCTCGGATTCTCCGTCCCGTCGACAAAGCCCAGTAGATCGCGTTCGTCGAAATAACGGAAGCCCTGCACCTCGTCCACCGCGGAAACGGCACTTCCGATACGAGCCATGATCTGCGTCATCAGTTCAAAAGACAGGTCCATGCGCTTGGCGCGAATGTGGAATAGCAGGTCGCCCGGGGTTGAGACTGCATGCCGCGCTCCCGCACGGATCTCGCGGAACGGATGTAGTTCTGCCGGCCGCGGCTGCCCGAAGAGCCGGTCCCACGCGTCGGATCCAAACCCGATGACGCAGGAAAGCCCTCCTTCCAGGTCGCGAAATTCCACGGCGCGCACTAAAGCGGCGAGGTCTCCGCAGAACGAGCGTAGGGTGGCGCGATTTCCCGGGCCGGGATTGAGCTTCGCGACCAGGAAGATCGCGGCGCGAGTGAGAGGCGCAGCGACTGCTTGTGCGAGGGCAGGCGACCTACCTGCCCCACCGGGTGTGTTGGTCGGATCGGGCTTCATCGGGAGTTCGGGCCTCTACCTATCCTCCGTCGCGGAAATCGCGCAGACCTCCTAAGGGTTGTGGCTTCTTGGATCGTCGTTCGCACTGACGTATTCAAGTCCTAGTGGCCCAATCGCCGTCACTTGGGTTACGTACTCACTGGATTTCGCCCAGTGAAAATGAGACGTATTGCCCGGCAGAACGACGACGCTTCCAGGCGGATATGCCTCCAGCTTTTCCGCATTGAACTGATCGCCCAGACCGATGTAGAAAACGCCTGAAATCACTGTGTAGACTCGATCCTCCGGGTGTCGGTGAGGCATCAGTTTAACGCCGTGGGGTACTCGGACCCTGATCGTGTAGGGGCCAGGTTCCGAGGGCGCACCCACGATGACAGCCAGGCGGACCGAAGGTGGGAACGCCGGGAAAGGCTTCCAGTTTATGTCTTCTGACAAGACTGCTCTGAAAACGTCTTGGCCCGGCCGATGCGCTGCAACCACACTTTGTTGTGGTCTCGTCATGGTGGCTGTTCCGTCGTTTGACATATAACCCCCTCCTGGTTCAGTCGTGATGCACATTTGCGATTAGACCGAAAGCGTACAGGCGAAATACTTGGATGAACGTATCGACTGGTTCAGCGCTTCTGGTACGGGTGGAAGATGTAGTCCTTCGCCTTCACTGGCGTATGGCACGCGTATCCGCAGTCTGAAGGGCTTTTGGCATCGGCCGTGAACTTATCGGATACGGGGTCGTAGTTGAACACCGCGTATCCCCAGCCGCCGCTTTTCGAAAATCTCTTGCTGTCCTTTTCCATCACGAAAGCCTGGGAAAAGACGTCTGGCACTTCCACGGCGAAGGGGGCCTCCGCGCTCTTCTTCAATTTCCACTGTAGCTTGACGATCATGGACCCCTCGGGGAAAGGCTGGCCGTTAACGGGGACATCGGCCTTGTACGCATTGATCATCGTGGGATTCGCGACGATCACCTTGAGTATTTCGGTGGTTCGGGCGGAGGAGACGTCAGCCCAGTCCTCGTATCCCCTGAAGTCGGAGAAAGAAATTCCGCCCGGCGAAACCAGCGAGTACTTGTCCTTATTTTGGCTCTGCGCGTGAAGGACTACGACGCCGAGGACGGCTAGCATTGCCAGGGCTGAGGCAACGATGGTAAACGGGCCGATACGCTTCACGGTGGTGCGTGTTTCTATCCTTTGTTCTTGGGTTACAGATTCCGTCACAAGTTCAGACACGGTGCGTCCTCCTGCACAAGAGCTTTCTAGCTCGCTCAACGTACAACTCGAGCGATTGCGATTAGGCCAGACGTGAGGGGGTAAAACAATTGGACCTTGGTATCGCCCATACCTTCGTATCGAGCGAACTGGAGGAGGCTTCCTTCGCTTTGATCGATTTTCGGGTTAGCTGGATGGAGAAAAGCCGTATGCCTCGGGTATGAACACACGGCAGTCGATACGAAAGTATGGGCAATACCATCGTCCAATTGCGCGGCCCGTTTTGTTCTGGCTGAATGATCACAGAGGAAGATCCCATGGCAAGTATGAGCACGCCTACCGAACTCACAGGGACGAGTGCAGGCACAAAACCCGCACAGATTCGCCTGACCCGGCGGTCGCCCGCCTATTGGCGTGTCACGATCGACAACCCTCCGCTCAACGTCATGGGGCCGGAAATGGTCAAGGAGTTCCAGGAAGTCATCAACGCCCTCGAGGCCGACGAGCAAGTCAAGGTCGTGGTCTTCGACAGCGCGGTCGACGACTACTTCCTGAATCACTCGGATTTCACTGCCAAGATTGAAGACCTGACCTCGCTGCCGGAGGGCACGACGGGCCTGCCGCCATGGCCGGACTTTCTTGTGCGTCTGACCCGCTTGCCGGTTGCGTCCATTGCCCTCATCCGCGGCCGTGCGACCGGCAATGGCAGCGAGATCACCCTGGCGTGCGACATGAGCTTTGCCAGCCGCGAGAAGACCATCATTTCGCAATGGGAGGTGGGTGTGGGAATGGTCGCCGGAGGCGGCCCCATGGCTCGGCTTCCCCAACTCATCGGTCGAAACCGGGCGCTCGAAGTGCTCCTGAGCTCGGAAGACATCAGAGCGGATCAGGCCGAGGCCTACGGCTACATCAATCGCGCTCTGCCTGACGCCGAGCTGGATACGTTCGTAGACGCGCTCGCGACGCGGATCGCAAAGTTCGACAAATGGGCGATCGCCCAGACCAAGCGCCTCGTCAACAGCAGCCTGCCGCCGGATGTCGAGCTCGGCGCCGGGTGGGATGCGTGCATCGCTTCGCTCGGGCGACCTGCCGCACAAAATGGAATCAAAGGGCTGATGGAGCGCGGCTTCCACAAACCGGGGGATGTCGAAAATCGACTCGGATACTACCTGGGCCAAATCGGCCGGTAGGCCGGCGCGTCCGACCCGATTCCAAAGTCCGGACGTGTCGGACGTGACACGAAAGGAAAATTGGAAATGAAAAAAGACCAGCGCGGAATCAACCCCGCTTCCAAGCCAAGTGGGGATGGGTGTGTCGAATGCCTGGCGTCACCGAAAGGTTGGTGGTTTCATCTCCGTCGTTGTGCGAAGTGTGGACACATCGGTTGCTGCGACAGTTCTCCGAGCCAACATGCGTCCAAGCATGCGGCGGCAACAGGCCACCTGATCATTGCCAGCTTCGAGCCGGGTGAGGATTGGTTCTACGATTACGAGAAGCGCGGGATGATCAAGAGTGCGGAGTTGCTTCCGCCACATTCGCACCCAGAGGATCAACCATCACCTGGACCGGCAGGGAGAGTTCCAGCCAATTGGGAGTCGCTGCTGCACTAGCTGGCGTCGATCGATTGTTTGTGAATGGGGGTGGGACTCGGGGCATCGTACTTGTAATGAGCACGGTATTGAAAGGAGCCATCAATGAACGACGTACAAAAGGAGCCATCAACGAACGCGGTACAGATCGAACAGAAGAGCTATGAGATGCCCCCGCGCGAGGGGATCAGCGTCGCACATTTTCTCACCGTCGCCGACGTCGAGCGATCGGCTCGCTACTACGAAAAGATCTTCGGCGCTCGCATTCTGAGTATGGGTGATGGCAACGCGCCCCCGTACCTTCAGCTGGCGAATATCTGGATGATTC
This sequence comes from uncultured Acidobacteriaceae bacterium, assembly GCA_963708335.1. Classification (GTDB taxonomy): domain Bacteria; phylum Acidobacteriota; class Terriglobia; order Terriglobales; family Acidobacteriaceae; genus Sulfotelmatobacter. The sequence goes on from OY970205.1 coordinate 4,190,985, forward strand.
TCAACGTCGGGGGCGGGCCGACCCCGGATAAGCCGACGGTAACGCTCAGCGTTCCCGACCCGAATCATATCAACAGCTTTATGAATTTCCGCGTTGCAGATATTCAATCGTGCTACGAGTTATGGAAAAGTCGAAGAGCCGAGTTCATCACGCCGCCGATTCCCAAGTACGGCGAGATACGCTGCTACATCCGCGATCCTGATGGCTACATTATCGAGGTTGGACAAAGCACTACCCTCACCTACGGTTAACACTCGTGCTGGATGGGATGCCGACTCTGCGCCTCATCGTTGGGCTTCTGCCAATTTTGCTTTAAACAGTCACTTGCTCTGAGATCGAAAGGAGTACCAGATGGTCGTCACAAACGAACTGGAAGAGACCCTGCGAGTGACCGCCCCTGTCGGGTCGAACATGCTTAGTGTGAATGTGTTTACGGCCCCGGGAAAGACTATGGTAGGCGAGCGGCCAAAGCCCTTCGGCGAAGCGTTCGGCTTTGACCCGATCACGTCGACTTTGATCTTCGGCGAGTACGACGCGGTGCTGGTGGACGCAATGGGGACAGTGGCTGAGGCCGAGGCTCTCTCGGATTGGGTTGCTCTGCACAACCGCAACCTAGAGACCATCTATATAACGCACGCCCACTTCGACCACTTCTACGGCCTTAGCATTCTGCTCGACCGTTTCCCCGGCGCTCGGGCAATCGCAACACCCAAAACGGTGAAGGCCATGCAGATGTCTTTCACTCCCACGGTGGAGCGGTTGGCCCGCCGTATGTTTCCTGGACAAGTGGCTACGAAGTTGGTTTCACCTGAGGTCTATGAGCAAGACACCTTCACTCTCGAAGGCCACGAATTGCGCATCATCGAGCAGGGCCGCACCGATAGTCCCGATTCGACGTCTCTATACGTTCCATCGATCGGCCTGATCGTCGCTGGCGACGTTGTCTACAACCAATGCCGCATGTATGTCGGCGACACCACCCCCGAGAGCCGAAAGAATTGGATCGCGGACCTGGACCGGTTAGCAGCGCTGAACCCGACGATGGTTGTCGCTGGTCACAAGAAGCCTGGCGCGCCCGACTCTCCCTCGACGATCCAGGACACCAAGCGTTACCTGCAGGACTTCGATCGGCTGCAGAGAACCGCAACGTCCGACCAGGAACTGTTCGATCAGATGACGGAGCTTTACCCGCATTGGGTAGCCAATCAGTCGTGGTTGATGTTCGGATTTCCAGGGGCATGACTCACATCAACCGCGGTAGCCGGTCCTTACGCACTTTGGGTAAGCCGCGGACGATGAGCTAGCTCAGATTCAAGGGCACAGAATTCGATTTCAAAAAGGAGAACAACAATGACAACCAAAGGAAAAGTCCTGGTACTAGTCTCGAGCGGTCGTGGCTTGCCCTTAAAAGATGGCAAGGTTTATGCGGGCGCTGGCTACTACCTCAACGAACTCACGGTGCCCGTTCGCGCCCTGATGAAGGAGGGCTACGAAATCACCTTCGCCAACCCCAAAGGCAACACTCCGCAAGTGGATGTGCATTCAGAGGTCGCCGATTTCTTCGGCGGGGACGCGGCCAAGCTTCAGGACTATATGCTATTTCGCGACGGCCTGACTGGGCTGAGAGATCCAACTCGTATCTCGGATGTCATCGCTTCGGGCCTGGATCAATATGACGCAGTCTTCGTGCCTGGCGGCCATGGCCCGATGATCGACCTGCTCGATGATCCCGACGCGGGCACCGTGTTCAGACACTTTCATGAAACATCCAAGCCTACGGCGGTGCTCTGCCACGGCCCGATTTCACTGCTATCGGCGCTTCCGAATTCGAAGGAATTTGTTGCCGCGCTGGCGGCGGGCGATGCCGCTGGAGCACACGCAAAGGCTCAAGGCTGGATCTATGCCGGATATAAGATGACTATCTTTTCGACAGCGGAAGAACAGCAGCGGGAGCCGCTTGAGATCGAGGGCAAGGTTCGGTTCTACCCGGACTTCGCCTTGCAAACGGCGGGAGGGGACGTAAGTGTGGTCGCGCCTTGGGGGAGCTATGTCCTGCAAGATCGCGAGCTGATCTCAGGCCAGAACCCGTTCTCTGATCAAGCGCTTCTGAACCTTCTTCTACCGGCACTCGATGCGAAGAAGAAGTCGCTTTCAGCGGCATAAGAATCGGGGACACGCGGAAAGAAACTGGGAAAGTCGAGGAGCCGAGTCATCACGGATCCAATACCTAGTACGGCGGGATTCGCCCCTACGTCCGCGATCCTGACGGTTACTTTATCGAGGTCGGACAGAGCACCGGCCTCACGTCAGGCTGACATCGGGTGTCGTTACGGCGTTTCCCTTGGATGGAGGAACGAGAGATGGATTGGAAACGGTCGGTCCAGTTTTCGCTGCAGGGTAGCAGTGACATGGAACAATATGCCATCCTGCTGATACGCGTTTCGATCGGGCTCTTCTTCGCCATTTCCGGGGCTAACAAATTGTTTATCGCCGGCGGTACGAAACCTGTTTACGACACGCTGGTGAAGGCCAAAGCCCCGTTTCCCCGGCAACTGGCTTATTTCGTCGCGGGTGTCGAGTTCGTTTGCGGGTCCTTGTTGACCGTGGGGTTTCTTTCGAGCGCAGCCTGCGTGGCTTTATTCATCGATATGATTGTCGCCACCCTGACCAGCGCGCTTTCCACACTGCCTAAAGGACTATCGCCTCTTAACTGGCTCGACGATTTCCTTTACCTTCCGGAAGTCCTGTACGTGCTCTTCTTTATCTGGCTGATCTGCTCCGGTCCGGGAAGGTTCAGTGTCGATTCCTGGCTCGCCAGCCAGTTACTGAGCTGATCGATCGACGAAACGCTTGTTGCTGGTTAGATTCTTATCCGACTCATAGGTCCAGGCAACGCGACCATAAGGATTCATCTATTCTACGGTTCGCTCAAGGTGCAGCCGCGTTTCACACTAGCCGCGCGGCTAGTTTTCGCTACTGGTGCCCGATCTGCAGTAGGATCTTGCCGGACTTGTGTGGTGCGCCCGCAAGCATGCGTTGCGCCTGGCGCGCATCCGAAAGCGGCAGGATTGAGCCCACACGCGCTGTGATTCTGCCCGCGTCAAACAATCCTGTTAGTGTCTGCAGGCGCGCGGTGGTCACCTCAGCGTAGAAGAAAATCGCCCCTGTTGGGAGCGGCTGCGTCGAGACCGAGGTGACGAGTTTGCCTCCGGGTTTCAGCGCAGCGACGCAGCGTTGAAACGTACTGCCCCCGACCGTGTCGAGGATTGCATCCACCTGTGGTAGGTCCTGCTCGAATGCAGGCTTGCTCGAGTCGATGATGGATCTCACACCCAATGATCGGAGCAGGTCTTCGTCGGCGAGGTGGGCGATCGCAACGACGTGGATTCCGGCGTCTACGGCCATTTGTACGGCGTAGGCCCCGACGTTCCCCGCGGCTCCGACGACCATTACCGTTTGTCCGCGCACCACCTGTGCATACTGGAACAGCATCTGCCAGGCGGTTACCGCAATGATGGGAGCTGATGCTGCTTCTACGTGATTCAGCGACTGCGGCTTGCGGCCGACCATCCCGGACGTGGCCACGGCGAACTCGGCTTGGGCGCCACAGAACTGCGGATTGGTGACGCCATAGACTTCGTCGGCCTGCGCGAATCCCGTGACGCCGGGACCGACCTCCTCGACGACACCGGAGAAGTCCGAACCGAGGGTGAGCGGAGGTTGTGGGCTAACCTTGCTCTTGCCCTCACGGATGATCGCGTCCCAGGGAGCGACGCCCGCTGCCATCACGCGCACCAGAACTTCGTTTGGGCCCGGCGTCGGCGTTGGCACATCCTCAACCACCACGACGTCGGGCGGCCCGAAGGCATGAATCCTAACTGCTTTCACGGACAATTCCTCCCCGCCTTGAAGTCGCTCAAAAGGCGATTAGGCATTCCACACACCCGTCGCCACTTTGGTTTCGACGCAGGGTTGACTCCGCACAGCCCCTTTCCCATTCCCCATTTTTCGTTCGTGTCGTCTGTTCGCACAACAGTGTCAAGCCACCAGCAGGATCTTCCCGATACCGCCCTTTTCTGCCGCTGCTTGAGCCTTGGCCGCGTCACTCAGTGCCAGCTTCTGGCTAATTGGGATAACCAGCTTGCCATCGCGCACCGCTTCGGCCATGAACTCGAGAGTTTTCCTGTCGAATTTCGAGAATACGTGCACCACTTTTACAGACGGGTATTTCGCGGCGTTTCGCGGCAACTCTACAACCGATGCATAGACTCCTCCCGGCTTGACCTTGGCGATCAGCTTCTCGGCGGTTCTTCCGCCGACCGTATCCGCCACCGCATCGAGCGGCGAAAGATTCGCAATCGCGGTGTCATCATCGGTTGCGACCGCCTGATCTGCGCCGATGGTCTTCGCCTGATCCATCTGGGTCTTTAACACCCCCGCAATCACGGTCGCTCCCCGTTGCTTCGCAGTGAACACCGCCGAACGCCCGACATTTCCTATGGCGCCTACGACCAAAACCGTCTGGCCGGCTTTGATTTCCGTAGCGGAAAGCAGCTGGTTGCCGGTCGTCGTCACCAGCGGCAGCGCCGCCGCCTGGATCAAATCAAGCCCCTTCGGAACTTTCGCCAAGACCGCTGCTTTCACCACACAAAGTTCGGCGTAGGTGTTGTCCGCCATTGCGAACACCTGGTCGCCGACGGAAAAGCCTTCCACTCCCGGCCCAATATTCACCACGGTTCCCGCAATGTCGACTCCTATCAGGCCGGGGAAGTGGAGGGGATAAAAATCCTTCGTTAATCCGGCCCGCCGCTTGTAGTCGATCGGATTCACGCTGGTAGCAGCGACCCGTACCAGTACTTCGCCGGGGCCCGCCACCGGGTCAGGATAGTCTTCGAATTTCAGCACTTCCGGACCGCCATATTGGTAGACAACGACTGCTTTCATATTGATCTCCTTGTGTACGGTAGACAAACGCTGACTAACAAACAATTAGATGAACGAATCTGGGGTTGGTCGCCGCCATCGCCCGCTAGGAATTCGAAACTGGAAAGCCCCCGGAAGGGGGCAGCGAAGTAATTCAGTGCGAAACGACGCACCGATTCTGGTGCTCAACAGGGCTCGTCTTCGCTGAAGTTCGGCATTTCGCCCACTCCAGCACATCCCAGATCTCGCACTGCAAGTAAAAGCCTGACGAGATGCAAGGCGCTATCACTCCTTCGCCAACGGCATCATCAACCAGTTCGTACGCTGCTTCGTAACCCGGGATCTGCACACGCTTGGCAAGTTCGATCAGTTCCTGCAGTGGAAGTTCCCGTTCGGCAATCATCGAAAGCAGCAACATAAGCCCGTCGGGGCCCGCGAACCGGTCAAGAGCCAATCCCTCTACGATGCCCCGGTTTTTTCTGAATTCGTCTCGCGGATTGTACCGACATCCGAATGGCTCTGGCGATCTCGCGCTGGTGTTGCGACGGTGCACTAACCGTAAACCGCTTACTTTTGGTTTTCCCCTGGTGTCCTCTGCCGCAACCCACTCCACCCAGCCTGCCTCCAGATCTGGCACAAGTTGGCCGCAACTATCACATCGCCAACTGGATCGAACGGATTTATCTCCCGGCACAACTCTCACAATCATCCTTCCACGCGAACCGGCGTGACGCGACGTTCCACAAACGAGCTGAGCCTCACCTCACGATGCGTTCAACGGGTCACCGCTTTCTTTTGAGGATGAATGCCCAGTTCGTGCCACGACGTTTCCGCGAGGTTCACGTCGTAGTAGCTTGCGGCTTTCTCGATGTTGGCGAACGCCAAAGCGCGATCGGCATCGGAGACGTCGATGACTTGATCGAAACGCGCGACCGCATTACGAACATGTTGTGCATCGGTCAGTGGTTCTTTACGCTGCTTCGGAAATGCGTAGACGCTGTCGGGCAAGTCACTTTGCGTCGTCAGCCGTCCATGTTTCTCGTGAGGTTTCCAAGTTGCTTCCGGCATGTCTTTGCCATCCTCTCACTAACTACCAGTGTCATTAGACCTTAGATGCCCCGCCGGAACAATTGGACGATGGTATTGGCGATACCTTGGTATTAGGACCCCTGGAATAAAGTAAGCACACCGCCTGTCGGGGATTATGACGTCGACTAGGGATCGTGCCGCTTGGTAGCGACAGGAGCGTCGGCCCGTCGCAATCAGCCAATGTTATTTAGTACCGCGAGCGACCATTGCCCAGCACTTCAAGAACTGACACCAAGGTATCCCCAACACCATCGTCTAATTGCCTCGCTTTGACGACTCTGTTGTTATTCGTTCAGCAGATACGCCGGGATTCGCGCTGGCGACCTGAAAGGATTCGTCTAAATGGCAACCTACATTCAGACAGTTGACGTCGAGCATCTCGCAAGGGGGGATGTGCGCGAAGCTCTGACTCGCGAAGTGCGTCGCGGCTTGACCGTACGGCCACGCTCGCTCTCGCCCTGGATCTTTTACGATGCGGAGGGGTCGCGCCTTTTCGAGCGCATTACGACACTTCCCGAGTACTACCCCACCCGCACAGAGAGAGCCATCCTGGCGGGACACGCAGATGCGATCATTGCTGCAGTTCACGGCGACCGATCGTTGCCGCTGCGCCTCGTCGAGCTGGGTGCCGGCACGGCCTCCAAGACCTGCATTCTGCTCGAAGCTGCTTTGCGCGTTTCGGACAATGTCGCCTACGTTCCGGTTGATGTCTGCCCCGACGCTCTTGAGTTGGCATGCCAGAACATCGCATCCGCATTGCCGGAAGTGCGCCTGCAGCCGATCGTCCGGAACTATGTAACCCACCCGCTCCAGCTCGAATCCTTCGACGGCACTACGCTCGCACTCTATATCGGCACGAGCATCGGCAACTTCTCGCCTCAAGAAGCGGAACTTATTTTGCGAAATCTGTGTAGTCAATTGCAAACCGGAGATGCACTATTGCTCGGTACAGATATGGTGAAAGACGAACGCACGCTCCTTGCTGCTTACGACGACAACGATGGAATCACCGCAGCGTTCAACTTGAACCTCCTGCATCGCCTCAATAGAGAACTAGGAGCCAACTTTGACGCCACTTGTTTCCGGCATCGCGCGTTGTGGAATTCTATAGAGTCTCGGATCGAGATGCACCTCGAGAGCACGCAGGAGCAGCATGTAAGGATCGAGCACGCGGACCTTGATGTTCACCTCATGCGACGCGAAACCATTCACACCGAAAATAGTTACAAGTCTACAGACCGGCGCATTCGTAACCTGCTCGAAGAGGTCGGTTTTACGATCAGAGGCGCATGGAAAGACAATCGCGGTTGGTACACCCTCACGCTTGGATGTCTCCGGTAGTGCTTGTGACGATGCCGCACTTGGCGCATTCTATTCCGCACAATTAACACGTTGCGGAAATCTCACTTCGGGTGAAGTGCCGAATTAACCGCCTCGAGCAGAGTCGTGTCGCTGAATGGCTTGAACAGGCATTCCACCGCACCCTGTTCGATCAGCCGCTGGCGAACGATCATATTTCTATCAGCGGTAATGAAGATGATCGGGATCACTTGTCGCCTTTGTATCAGTTCCTGTTGAAGATCAGGCCCGGTCATTCCAGGCATAGCAACATCAAGGAGCAGGCACCTGGTCTGGTCGACGCAATCAGACGCGAGGAACTCTTCCGCCGACGAGAACGCGCGGGCCGCAAAACCGAACTGCTTCAATAGATCAGGTAATGACTCACGGACGGATTCGTCGTCGTCAACTACGGATACAAGTATGCTATCGATGGCGCTCCTTTTCGAAGCAGGACTCCATTGTCACAATGCTCCTCTTCAGGAGAGGGCGTCCATTGTCCTTTGGTATTGCTTCGCCGCAATATGAGGTTTGGCGTGGCCTTCATGCGGTACGGGGCCTGCTATGGCTGGCGCCTGAAGATTGTGGATGCTGTCGGCGTGCGCTGAGCCCTCGGGAGTTCGAGGAATGGAGAACGAAAATGTGGCTCCTGGACCATCGTTCAGAGTCCCCCACAGATGGCCGTGATGCCTCTCGATAATGGAGCGGCTGACAGCAAGCCCGATTCCCATGCCATCGCACTTGGTCGTGTAGAACGCGTCGAACAGACGGTTTGCCGCTTGAGGATCAAATCCGACTCCCGCATCTTGCACCGTCAGACGCACCTGACCACCCTCGTCCCTCTCGGTTCTGATCAAGAGTCGTCTCGGACGATCTTCGACTGTGCTCATGGCGTCTGAGCCATTCCTGAGCAGGTTCAGTATGACCTGCTGAAGCTGGACACGATCACCTAGGATCAGCGGAAGTTCGTCGGCAAGTTCGGGACACAGCATTACCCGATCCTTCTGAAGTTCCACCATGGATAGGGCAATTACCTCCAGAACAGCCTCATTCAAGTTCACAGATTCGATCGTGGGTTCTTTTTTACCAAAGAGCGCGCGCAACCGGGTGATCACGTCGGACATACGGTTGCCATCGCGAATTGTACGCCGGGCGGTTTCGCGAGCACCCTCGACTTGGGGAGGATCAGTCGCCAGCATCCGCAAACAGGCGCTGGCGTTCGTGATGATGCCGGACAGCGGCTGGTTGACTTCGTGGGCGATAGACGCTGTCAGCGCTCCGAGGCTCACTACCCTGGCCACATTTGCGAGTTCCGATTGAGCCTTATCGCGTGCCTCTTCCGCCAGTTTGCGTGCCGTGACATCCTGAACCGAGGCGATGTACTCCAACTGACCATCTCGGTCCCGGGTCGCATGAGCGACAGCATGCATGTACTTGATCGAGCGGTCCGGCATTAGCAAGCGGTACTTCCATTCAAAGTCGTGGCCGTCCTCTCGTGCCCCGTCCACCATCCTCATTTTCTCGATCAAACTGACGTCTTCCGGATGGACTCGGCTACGGATCAGTTCGAACGTCACGGGCATGCCGATCTCAAGCTCATAGATGCGATAGAGCTCCGTTGACCACGTGATTTCGTTTGTCGACACGCGCCAGGAAAAACTGCCGATTCGACCGAGATGTTGACCTTCGGCGAGGAATGCCTCACTGCGCCGCAAAGCCCTCTCTGCTCGCTTTTGTTCGCTCAAGTCGAGCACGAACGCGACACCGTCGTTCCCGTCGCTTTCGAAGAGCGCGCCGCCGAGAAGTACCGGCACGCGACTGCCGTCTTTCCGGAGGTACTCCTTCTCGAACGGTTGGAAAGTCCTCGTCGCAATCAATTCATTGACTGCCCGTTCGTCCCGGTCGTGCCATTCGGCTGGCGTGATGTCCCTCCAGCTCACACGACCGGAAGCAAGATCTTCACGGTCGTATTGCACCATGCGGAGAAATGCTTCGTTGGCTCCGGTGATTGCCCCTTCGAGAGTGAACATAACCATCCCCACAACGTTGGACTCGACCAGGCGTCGGACTTTCGCTTCCAGCCCACTCGCCAGTTGACGGACTTCTCCTTCCGCCTTTTCGCGCTCGGCCACCTGAATTTTGAGGTCTTCTATGTGTGCCAATGCTTGATACGCGGAAGACGCAAATTTCCCCAAAGATGCCATGACCCGGTCATCCTCTGCATCGAACTTGCGGCGGACGCTGTGCATGATTCCCCATATGGTTCCAACCGCCTTGCCGCCGACGTAAAACGGGACCAGCAGGCACTCTTCGGCTGCCGGATTGACTGGCATCAAATAGGGATAACGACGTTCGAAGTGGGTGAACAGGAGGGCACGATTTTGATCGAGCACGTCCCCGCAAGGCCCGAAATTACGCGGGGTTCCACCTCCGACGTGGGGATTCCACATGCCGGCGATGGCTGGCCAGTAGAACCTCTGGCCGTCAACCTGCGGCGTTTTGCCATCTTTCGTCAACAGGCTAAGGCCAGAGGAGTCACACTGGGTAATATCCTGGATCGTTTCAGCCAGTGTTTGAAAGATGGTACTCGGTGAGTCAGCCAACGCGCTTACTAATTTCACGAGCGCGTGGTTCTCTTTTTCATAATCCGGCGGACGCGATGGGCGACGGCGCAACTCGTCTGTGCAGAGGATCGATTCCAAAGAGGCGGTTGGAACTGAACTGTCTACCGGAACATCATGCGATTTAGCATAGTCGGCCATGTTCATACCTCCATCTGTGCGGTTACGAAGTTCGAAAGCTCTAACATTAACAACAGCCGTCACACTCTCTTCGGCTTTGAACAGCTTTTTAGGCCGCAGCCATCTCTGCTGGTGCGAGCAGAAGCTTCGCGGCCATCCTCACTAGGTCGGGAAGAGAATTGGCCTGCATCTTTTGCATCACCTTGCCCCGGTGCGCCTTCACCGTGATTTCGCTGATCCCGAGCTCCCCACCGACCTGTTTATTGAGCAGGCCTGAAACCACTAACGCCATTACCTGTCGCTCACGCTGGGAAAGCGAGGCGTAACGGTCCCGGAGGACCCGCATCTCCGCCTTCAGGCCGAGAGCAACTCGGCTGCGTTCAAGGGCTGCCCAGATGGCGGTCAACAGCACGTCGTCCTTGAACGGCTTCGTCAAGAACTCGACAGCCCCCGCCTTCATGGCCTGGACAGTCATGGGCACGTCGCCGTGGCCCGTGATGAAGATGATGGGCATTTCAGTTCGTTCGACAGCGATGCGCTTCTGGAGTTCGAGACCAGTGAGGCCTGGAAGAGAATAATCCAGCACCAGGCAGCTCGGAACGAGAGGTCGTGGACGGGCAAGGAATTCTTGCGCAGAAGAGAAAGTCTCCGGCCGCCAGCCTTCGCAGCGTATCAACAATTCCAGCGATTCGCGCACGGAGATGTCATCGTCGACCACGAAGACGATTGGTCCCAGGTCCAACATAGGTCGTCCCTTCAATTCGTGGCAAAGTGCCTGCGTTGAACTCATATTCCACTCCTCAATTGACCCTCAACATTGGTCCCGAAGAACCGTAAGGCTGAACGAATGAGTTGGAGAAGTTGCTCGTCGCTAAAAGGCTTGCCCAGGAAAGCGGCAGCGCCCGCTTGTATCGCTCGTTGACGGGAATCTTGGCTCTCGTAAGCGGTAATGAAAATGATGGGAATGCCGCGGCCCGAGGCAGCGAGGTGACTTTGAAGCTGCAGACCATTCATGCCCGGCATCTGCACGTCAACGATGAGACACGAGGTATCGTGCAAATGGCCGGACCTCAGGAAAGTCTCGGCAGATTCAAAAGCTGCCGCCCGAAAGCCGAAGGACTCGGTGAGTAGGGTGGTTGTCCTGCGAACTGACTCATCGTCGTCAACTATCGAGATCAGATTCTCTGTCACTCAGACTCCCTCACCGATATCAACTTATTCGTAGCGGGAGAAAGAATCTATTGGGTGTTGGTGGATTTAGATCCTAAAAAGGACGATGCGGGTAAGCTTTCGCTTACGAGGCCTTTTCCGAGGGTTCTTTGAGCTTTTCGATCATTCTGACCAGGTCGACAAGGGACTCTGCGTGCATCTTCTCCATGGCCCGGCTACGCTGGACCTTCACAGTACTTTCCGCAGTGCCGAGCTCGCCCGCAATTTGTTTATTGAGCATGCCCGACGCGAGCATGGAGATCACCTGCTGCTCGCGAGAAGTCAACGAGTCGAAGCGCTGTTGGAGTTCCGTTATTTCTTTCTCCTGTTCACGTCTGGCACGATCCCGCTCCAGTGCGATGCGAACAGCATCCAGCAGATCCTGATCGCGGAATGGCTTGGTGAGAAATTCGACTGCCCCAGCTTTGATAGCGCGAACACTCATTGGAATGTCGCCATGGCCAGTGAGAAAAACGATCGGAATATGAATCTTTCTCGTTGCAAGCTCGCGCTGAAAGTCGAGCCCACTCAGCCCGGGTAGTCTGACGTCCAGCACGAGGCAACTAGGCGCATCTGATGGTTTTCTATGCAAGAAGGCGTCCGCTGACCCAAAGCTCTCAACCTGCAGCCCCACGGTGCTTAACAGGAACTTGAGCGAAGAACGGACGGATGCGTCGTCATCGACCACAAAGACGATGGAAGCAGCAGTCACGCTACACTCCCGGGACTGACTGGCAGCGTAAAGGAAAACACTGCACCAATGGGAGAATTCGGCATGGCCCAGAGCCGTCCTCCATGGTTTTCAATGAGTGAACGGCTGATGGATAAACCCATTCCCATGCCGTTTGCTTTGGTTGTGAAGAAGGGCGTGAAGACGCGATCTGCTCCTGATCCAAGGCCAGGGCCTGAGTCGCGTACCGCAACCAGTATGTCTCCAGATTCGTCAACCCGGGACTCCACCCAAAGTGCGCGAGGTTGATCTGTAACTGGGATCATGGCCTCAATGCCATTCATGATCAAGTTCAGTAGAACCTGTTGCATCTGAACCCGATCCGCCAACACTAACGGGAGGGCCTTCGTCAGTTGGCGTTCGAGCCGAACTCGATTTTCATAAAGCTCACGGTCAGCTAGAGCCAACACCTCTTGAATCACGTCGTTTATGTCCAGCCTGTTCTTTTCGACAGGTTCCTTCTTTATGAATCCGCGAATTCGAGCAACAACGGCGCTCGCTCGAGTGCCGTCGGCCACGATTTCCTCAAGAGCCCGGCCTAGAATTTCAGGTGTCAGCTTGTCAGCAGCGAGCAGTCTCAGGCAGGCATTGCTGTTATTGGTGACAGCGGTAAGCGGCTGATTGACTTCGTGGGCGATGGATGCTGCCAGTTCGCCCATGGTGGTCAGCCTGGAAACCCGCGCGAGCTCCGCTTGGGTCATCTGCAACGCTTCTTGTGCACGCTTTCTTTCAATTCCCTGAGCGATCAGGTCCGCACCAGACGCCAGTGTCTCGGTTGTTTCTGGGGTGACCGGTTTCCGAGAGAACATGGCCAGCACGCCCACGGTGCGATCTCCGACGCTCAATGGGTAGCCGGCGAAGCTAGCCATCCCTTCTTTCTCTGCCCATGCTCTGTTACTAATTCGAGGATCATTCAGAACATCATTGGTCAGGTGCGCTTTTCGTTCCTGCGCAATCATCCCAATTTTGAATTGTCCCATCGGAATGCGGCTGTGAGGTCCGTCGAGATGTGTGTACATGCCCGCGCTGGCCTGCAGCTCCAACATCTTCCCATCGCCACTCAGAGTCCAAATCCTCGCAAATGCTGCATCAAGATGGCGCACTATGGCTTCGCTGCACTCACCTAAGATCGTCTTCAAACTTCCTTTCTTACCGAAAGCCATGCTCACATCAGCGCGGACAGCGATCTGGCGCGCGTGCGCTGCTCGCAACTCCTCTGCCTGCTTTCTTTCGCTGATATCGCGGATGAAGCCGGTAAATACTTTATGCCCATCTCTAGATAACTCTCCAAACGAGATTTCCACAGGGAACTCTTGGCCATTCTTGCGCAGCGCGGTCAGTTCAGTGCCTTGCCAGTTGATGTGCCGCTGGCCGGTAGCCAAATAGCGGCTGAACCCTTTCTCGTGCAATTTCCGCAGCAATTCCGGCATCAATACGGTCAACGGTTTCCCGATCAACTCCGTCGGATCATAACCAAAGATTCTCACAGTGGCGGGATTGGCAAACAGAATCGCACCGCGCTCGTCAATGCTGATCACGGCATCAGGGGCCGTTTCGACCACGAGGCGATAGTTCTCTTCGCTGTAGCGGAGGGCGGATTCCTCGCGCTTACTGTCGGGAATATCACTGGGAAAGAGTGGCATAACGGTCTCGGAGCAAACCAATGATTCCCGGAAACAAAATATCGAGAATGAGACAGCTCAAAACCAAGACGGTTGGTGCGCCTTGCAACATGGGCGATCCCCCACTTCATGGCCAAGTGTGTGCACCTAAACGCGTGCTTCACTGTGCACAATTGACTGATGACGCCCCACTGTTGCAGGAATTTTATAACGACAACCCAATGGAGATCAACGAGATGAGGATCATGTTGCGCTTCACAGCACTTGCTGCGCGGGTTCTGCTCTCGACCTCTCAGCCTATGTAAGTCTGTGCGAACTCTGCCTCTCATACCAAAGTATCGGCGATACCATCGTCCGATTGTTCATCGCCTAAGCTTCTGTTCTCATCGCTTGCGTGGGCCGATTCAATCCGGAAGCGCAGGGCCAAACGCACAAGGCGAATGAAAGATGGAGATAACAATGGCCCTCTCAGAGAAAGCATCGGTAAAAGAGCATTTTGGAAAAGAGCACATCGGATGAAAAGGCTTGCTTACCTGTTGGCTGCAGTTGTAGCGCTGGCTGGCGTGATCGTCTACATGGCTCACGCCACTGGCCGCTCCGATGGAGAGGCTGATCCGGTTTTCGGAATCACAATTCCTCCCGGATACCGGGACTGGAAGCTGATCTCAGTCGCCCATGAAGAAGGCAACCTCAACGATCTTCGCGCCCTCCTCGGCAACGATGTAGCGATCAAAGCCTACCGGGAGGGGAGGTTGCCGTTCCCTGACGGCACAATCATTGCACGCCTAGCCTGGAGTTATGTTCCTTCCGAGGAAAACAACAAAGTCTTTGGCCGCTCCCAATCTTTCGTGGCTGGGCCCGCCACGAACGTTCAGTTTATGGTCAAGAACTCCAAGAAATACGCCGCGACGGGTGGTTGGGGGTTTGCTCAATTCAAAGACGGCAAACCTGCGGACGCGGCGCTGCTCAAAACCTGCTTTCCCTGCCACGAGCCTGTCAAAGCTCGTGACTTTGTCTTCACTCTTTATGCACCGTGAGTACGCGGAGATCCCATGAACAATGAAGAATCATTTGACAATTTGACTTATGCAGACCAAGTACATTTGGCGGAGCGTGAGTTGGCATCATTCATCGCCGCTGTGAAGGAGTTATTCGGTCCGGAACAGGCTCTGCTCTCCGGGGATGACTGGCTTGACGAGTCTGAGTTGATGGATTGCGCGCCTCGATCCACCAGCCGAGATTGGCGGGCCGTCACGGTCGCGGCCTCGGCTCGACTGGCAAATCGTGTGACTGGAGCACGAGATCGTCGAACGCCCGCGTCATCGACTGATCAGAAGGTTTCGCCAATACTATCGTCCAATTGCTTCGCATCCGCGCTTCTGGTGTGATCGCGTCATCGCAGCCGATTTCGCTCACCAACGCATATTGAATGGAGGAACCCTTGTGAGACGCATCTTATTCTTGTTGATTGCAGTTGCAACAACGGCCGGCCTTGTCGCGCTCATTGGCCCTGCCTCCGGTCACGCGGACGAGCAATCCGCCCCCTACGTTACCCACATCCCGCAGGGGTATCGCGACTGGCAGTGGGTCTCCTCCGCCCATGAAGCAGGCAACCTGAATAGTTTAGGTGCCGTCTTGGGCAACGATGTAGCGATTGAGGCCTTCCGGGCAGGGAAGCTTCCGTTCCCCGACGGCACGATCATTGCTGCTTTGCATTACCGTAACGTCCCCTCGGAGGAAAACAACAAAGTCTTTGGTCAGGCTCAATCCTTCGTTCCCGGCGCCCCCACGAACATTCAATTTATGGTCAAGGACTCAACTAAGTACGCCGCAACTGGCGGCTGGGGGTTCGGTCACTTCTCGGACGGCAAACCCGGCGACGCGGCGTTTATGAAAAGCTGCTTCCCCTGCCACGAGAAGACTAGAGGGAGCGACCTTGTCTTTACTCGTTATGCACCTTGATGCTGGAAACTAACGGAAAGGAACATCCCATGAAGTATCCGACTCTCTATCGCAGCGCACAGCTCGATGGGCTCTCTATCTTCTACAGAGAAGCAGGTCCGAAAGATGCCCCGACACTCCTCCTGCTGCACGGTCTGCCCTCCTCTTCGCGAATGTTCGAGCCTCTCTTCACCCGTCTTTCCGATCGCTATCACCTTGTCGCGCCCGATTACCCGGGCTTCGGTCACAGTGACTGGCCGGACCCGAAGAAATTCGCGTACACCTTCGATCACATCGCGGAAATAATGAATCGCTTCACCGAAGCGCTCGGTCTCTCCCACTTCACCCTTTACATGCAGGATTACGGTGGCCCCGTCGGCTTTCGCATGATCCTGGCCCACCCGGACCGAGTCGAAGCTCTCATCGTCCAGGACGCGGTAGCTCACAATACTGGTCTCGGCGAGAACTGGAAAACGCGGCGCGCCTTTTGGGCCGATCGTGCTGTCAACGAAAGCGCGCTGCGCACGAATCTCCTGTCGCTTGCGACGACGAAGTCCCGCCATGCGGGGAACGATCCCAACGGTGAACGCCATAACCCCGACCTCTGGATTGACGAGTTCTATTTTTTAAATCAACCCGGCCAGGCTGACATTCAGAGCGACCTCTTCTACGACTACCGCACCAACGTCGATTCCTACCCGAAATGGCAGGCATGGATGCGCGAGAAGCAGCCGCGCTTGCTGGTGATCTGGGGTAAATATGAGTCTTCGTTTGACCCCTCAGAGCCAGAGTCCTATCGCCGCGATGTCCCGAAAGCCGAAGTCCACATCGTCGATGGCGGCCATTTCGCCTTGGACACGGCCGCAGACGAAATCGCCACACTCGTCCACGGATTCGTCGGTTCTTCACGCCAGGGTTCTGCGGTGCGGCGAGCAGGGTGAAGCCGCATTTGAGAAAGACGGTGCCCAGCAGTGTATTGGATTCGACCCTTTAAACCGAGAGTTCGCTTATGTCGAGCAAGAAAACAGCAATCATAACCGGAGCATCGGGGGGTATCGGCGGGGGGTTGGTCGAAGGGTTTCTGGGAGAAGGTTATAACGTCGTCGCAACCTCTCGTAACGCCCATCGAACGTTGACCACTTCCAGCAGCCTGGTTCTCGTCGATGGCGATATAGGCAAGCAACAAACAGCGGACGATGCCGTCGACGCCGCCGTCAAAAACTTCGGAACCATCGATGTTTTGGTAAATACCGCCGGCATCTTCTTAAACAAGCGTTTCCTTGAATTTACGATCGGAGACTTCGATGCCCTTGTATCCACCAATCTGCTTGGATTCTTCTACATTACTCAGCGTACCGTGAAAGAGATGTTGAAACAAAAGTCCGGATGCGTTGTGACCATCACTGCGGCGCTTGCCGATCGGCCAATCGCCGGGGTAAACGGTTCTGTTTCGATGATTACGAAGGGTGGCTTGAATTCAGCGACCATGAATCTCGCAATCGAGTATGCCAAGGACGGCATTCGCTTTAACGCCGTAGCCCCTGGCGAAGTGGACACACCAATGCACAGCAACGACTCCAACGACTCGAAGAAGGCGACGGTAAAGGATGTCGTCGATGCCGTGCTTTACTTGGTACAGGCAAGTCGCGTGAGCGGAGAGATTCTCCACGTGGATGGTGCCGCTCCGGCTCGTCGTTGGTAAAAACTAAGCGGTCGAGCCAGACACTGGACTTCGACGAGGTACGCATGCCCCGATTGCTTTCGGTAAATGTCGGTCTTCCACGCGACGTGATCTGGAACGGCAAAACTGTCCGAACCTCCGTCTGGAAATCTCCGGTTACGGGACGGCGAATAGTGCGCAAGCTCGATATCGATGGTGATGCGCAAGCCGATCTCGCCGGTCACGGTGGGGAGCACCGCGCAGTATTCGTCTACCAGATGGATTCTTACCACTACTGGGAGCGCTTTCTGGGGCGCAACGATTTTACTTTCGGCCAGTTCGGGGAAAACTTCACCGTCGAGGGACTTCCTGATAACGAAGTGTGCATCGGCGATTGCTACCGCATCGGTAGCGCTGAATTTGAAGTAACGCAGCCACGCGTGACTTGTTACCGCGTCGGCATTCGTCTTAACGAACCTCGCATGCCATCCCTACTCGTGGAATATCACAGACCAGGATTCTACTTTCGCGTGTTAAAGGAGGGAGAAGTGGGTGCGGGCGATGACATCTTAAAGATCGCCGATGGTCCAGAAAAGATGAGTGTTGCCGACGTTGACGCTCTCCTGTATTTGCCAGGACATTCCAGCGAGCAACTGCAACGCGCCCTCCGGATTCCGGCACTGAGCAAGGGTTGGCAGGGTTCCTTCCAGACAATGCTCCAACAAGACTTGAACTCCGAGAATATGGCGGGGAATCCGGGACTCGCCGATGAGGAGCAGGTGCCTGCATGGCCGGGTTTCCGAAAGATGCGGGTCGCTAATATTAATAAGGAAAGCGACAGCGTAACTTCCTTTATTCTTTCGCCAATCGACGGGCAACTTCTTCCTCTCTTCCGGGCCGGTCAATTTGTTGTTTTGCGGCTGCTCATCGATCAGGACAAGGCGCCGGTTCTTCGCAGCTATTCGCTGTCTGATCTGCCCACAGCGGACCATTTCCGCATCAGCGTCAAGAATGAGTTGAATGGGGCTGGAAGTTCATTTCTATGCGGCCATGCGCGGGCAGGCGATGTGTTAGATGTCAGTGCGCCGCGTGGAAGCTTTACTCTGCGTCCCGGCCAGAATCCTGTGGTTCTGCTGAGTGCTGGCGTGGGTGCAACGCCCGTGATGTCGATGTTGCACTCACTCGCTGCCGAACGGTCGCAACGAGAGATATGGTGGATCTATGGAGCGCGCAATCGCGCCGAGCATCCATTTGCAGAAGAATCGCGTTCATTGCTGAAACAGCTCTCCCGCGGACGAAGATACGTCGTGTACAGCAGGCCCGCGGCCACCGACCAAGTCGGGGCAGACTTTGATGCTCCCGGGCGCATCGACATAGCTTTGCTACAGAGACTTGGCATCGCACAGGATAGCGACTTCTATTTGTGTGGCCCTTCTTCATTCTTGCACGACATGCGCGATGGGCTGCGAAACTGGGGTGTGCTCGCCGAAAATGTGCACACGGAAATCTTCGGTACTCTCGAGGCTATCACCCCGGGCATGGCGCAGGTTGTTCACACTCCTCACCTGCCACAAGGGCCGCCCGGATCTGGCCCTCCAGTCTCATTCTCGCGCAGTGGGATTGCCGTCGCGTGGGATCCGAAATTTGCGAGCTTGCTCGAACTGGCGGAAGCCTGCGACGTTCCGGTGCGATGGTCGTGCCGGACTGGAGTCTGTCACACCTGCATAACGGGTCTGATTGGGGGATCGGTTACTTATAACCCTGAACCGCTGGAGCCGCCCGCTCCCGGCAATGTGCTCGTGTGCTGTTCCCAGCCAAACGCCGGTGTCACTCTGGATCTTTAAGAGAAACAATCTTCAAGAGAAGATCTTGGAAAGAAACAGGAGGAGTCGAATCATGCGTTCTGAGATTGTGCCCGGAGGCGTTTTCCCCGACTACGAACTCCCCGATCACACGGGCACGCTGCGCAAGCTCAGCGACCTGCAAGGCGAGGACCCGCTGATCCTTACGCTTGCGCGCGGTCACTACTGCCCAAAGGAACACCAGCAGCATTTGGAACTTGCAGCATTCTATCCGAAGATCGCGGTGGCCTATACCCAGATCGCCACGATTGCCACCGACGATCACCATACGCTGCAGGAATTCCGTGCATCAGTCGGGGCCCAGTGGCCGTTTCTTTCGGACCCTGACCGAACGGTGCAAAAGGACCTCGACATTCAGGAGTACACAGACCCCGAGCACAATCCGATGATCCCGCATACGCTCGTGCTTAAGCCGGGCCTCGTGATCCACAACATCTATAACGGCTACTGGTTCTGGGGCCGTCCGTCGGTCGTCGATCTATGGCACGACCTGCGCGTCGTGACGAGTGAGATTCGTCCAGACTGGGATCTGAGCAAACCTGGACTTCGCGAGGCATGGAATGCGGGGGACCTCGCGCGTTTCCATGGGTGGAATAAGCGGGCTAGTGTGGAGACGACCCCGATTGCAAGGAACAAATAGCACAGCATCTCAGGCGGTTTTCGCAATGTTCCCGCAACTCGCCCGCTTCACCGACCTCGGCCTGCTCCTGCTTTGACTTATGGTGGGCCTTGTTTTCATCACAGCGGCTACACCCATCCGAAGGACCCGGAGACGCGCTCAAAGAGCGTCGGGATGTCGAAGGGCTTCACGATTGTTCTCGGGATTGCCGAGGTCGCTGGCGCTCTGGGAGTCGCCATTGGCGTACTCACACAACTCGCCGCTTTCGGATTGATCCTCCTCTGGGAGCGATCCAGAAGAAAGTCTTCTCCTGGCACACCGGATTCTGGGGAGAGAAAACTTACGGCTGGCAATACGACCTGATGTTCATCCTGATGAATCTGCTGATCGTCTTCACGGACGGCGGGCAGTATGTGCTGGTGAGGTAAGGGCATTAGCCAATACCATCGTCTAATAGACTCAACTTCACCCTTCTGGCTTAATCGGAACTGTCCCCCACACCTCTGTAGAAACTAGATCACATAGCTGCCGGAGAGAGGTGAGATGGGAACTATGTCAATAACTGAATCAGCGACAAAGCAAAATCTGGCGGACGATTTCGCCGCACCGTCTGAAGTGGGCGACGTTCAGGCCGGGAATCCTCTCCCGATTGGAGGAGCCCATCAACAAGGAGAGGGAGTCAATTTTGTTTTGTTCAGCCGTCGCGCAACCGGGGTTCGTCTGGAGTTTTATCAGAATCCTGAAGACTCTTCTCCAAGCAGGATCATTCACTTCGATCCGGTGCGTCATCGGACCGGCGACGTATGGCATGTGTGGGTGCGCGGCATTCCCGCAGGTCAACTCTACGGCTATCGCGTCGAGGGGCCGTATCTACCCGAAGAAGGCCATCGCTTCAACCCACATAAGCTCCTCCTGGATCCTTATGCAAGAGCAATTGTCAAAGTCGAGAATTGGGATTTTCTAGCTGCCCGCGGCTACGATTCATCCAGCACTCTGACCGACCTGAGTTTGTCGACGGTCGATAATGCTGGCACCACGCCGAAATGCATTTTCACCAATGACCATTTCGACTGGGAGATGGACTCGCCTCCAAAGCATTCCGCTTCCGAAACAGTCATCTACGAGACACACGTTCGCGGTTTCACAATCCATCCGAGTTCTGAAGTGGCGCATCCCGGAACTTTCGCTGGCCTCACCGAAAAGATCCCCTATCTCCAGGACCTCGGAGTTACCGCCATTGAGTTGATGCCCGTTCTTGAATTCAACGAAAACGAATCCGACCGGCTGAATCCAATCACAGGAGAACGACTCAAGAACTACTGGGGCTACAATCACGTCGCCTTTTTCGCTCCCAAGCAGTCCTACTGCATTGGAGGACCGCACGGCCAGCAGGTTCAGGAGTTCCGGGAGATGGTCAAGGTGTTTCATCGCGCAGGCATCGAAGTGATCCTGGATATCGTGTTGAACCACACGGCCGAGGGGGATGAACTGGGGCCCACAATTTCTCTGCGCGGTCTTGAGAATTCGATCTTCTACATGTTGCAGGAAAACGGCTGCCGATACTACAAGGACTTCACTGGTGTCGGCAATACGCTTAACGCAAATCATCCCGTCGTGCGGGAGTTCGTCAGGAACGTGCTTCGTTACTGGGTCATGCACATGCATGTGGATGGTTTTCGCTTCGACCTTGCGTCGGTCCTGGGCCGAGATGAGCATGGGAACATTCTCCGCAACGCTCCGCTTCTGGAAGACATTGCGGAGGATCCCATCCTGCGCGACGTGAAGATTATTGCGGAGGCTTGGGACGCGGGCGGTGCCTATCAGGTGGGGAGCTTCTCCACCAACCGTTGGACGGAATGGAATGGCCGTTTCCGTGACGATGTGCGCCGCTTCTGGGTTGGTGACGCGGGCATGATCGGATCGTTCGCAAACCGAATCTGTGGAAGCTCAGATTTGTACCAGGGCTCGGGCAAGGGACCCGCAAGCAGCCTCAACTTCGTTACTTGTCATGACGGCTTCACGCTGAACGATTTGGTCGGCTACAAGCAGAAACACAATGACGAAAATGGCGAGTTCAGTCGCGATGGAACCGATGCCAACTACAGCGACAATTGCGGTGTGGAAGGGCTGAGCCATGATCCCGATGTCGCGAGCATGCGCAACCGCTTGATCAAGAATTTGCTGTTAACCCTGTTTATCTCTCGAGGCGTTCCCATGTTGCTGGGCGGGGATGAGTTTCGCCGGACCCAGCGTGGCAATAACAATGCCTATTGCCAGGATAACGAAGTGAGCTGGTTTGACTGGAGCCTGCTCGAAAAGCACAAAGAGATCCAGCGCTTCACTCGGGGAATGATCGCCTTTCGCCGAGCCCATCCTGTTTTACGAAGAGAATCCTTTTACACTGATGCAGACGTAAGGTGGTTCGCGCCAAACGGCGCCACTCCTGACTGGGCAGACCAGCGGCAGAAATCGCTTGCGTGTCTGATTCTGGGGAAGACAGAATCCGACTTATGCCTGCTATTTAATGCCGACACCCGATCAGTTGATTTTCCCATTCCTGCTTTGCCAGCCGGGAAGATCTGGCGTTTGGCGGTCGATACTTCTCGAACCGCGCCTGACGATCTCTTCGACGCTGGAAAAGAACCTTCCTTGCAGGGCCAGATCGGTCTGAGGCTCGAACCTCGATCATGCGCAATTCTTTTGACAGATGGCGAGGTGCTCCGTGGCGAGTAATCCTGCTGCCGGGAAGCCGGCTGACCCATCCATTCTTGTCAACGTCTCGAAGCTCGTTACAGCCTATTACGAGTTGCGTCCCGATCCGAGCGATCCCACACAACGGGTTGTCTTCGGTACGTCCGGCCATCGCGGATCTGCTTTCGACGTGGCGTTCAACGAGTGGCACATCCTGGCCATCACTCAGGCGATCGTTGATTACCGCAAGCAGCAGAATGTCGATGGGCCACTGTTCCTGGGGATGGACACTCATGCACTGTCCGAGCCGGCGTTTGCAAGCGCGGTGGAGGTGCTTGCGGCAAACAACGTCGAAGTAATGCTCTCCGAGGGCACGCCTTACACCCCGACGCCAGTCATCTCCCACGCGATTCTGCTCTACAACCGCACACAAAAGTCAGGACTGGCCGACGGTATCGTAATCACGCCGTCTCACAATCCTCCCGATGACGGGGGCTTTAAATACGACCCTCCGCATGGGGGACCGGCCGATTCGAGCGTGACTTCGTGGATTGAATCGAGAGCCAATGAATTTCTTGACCGCGGCCTCGATAGTGTTAAGCG
Source organism: uncultured Acidobacteriaceae bacterium (assembly GCA_963708335.1). Classification (GTDB taxonomy): domain Bacteria; phylum Acidobacteriota; class Terriglobia; order Terriglobales; family Acidobacteriaceae; genus Sulfotelmatobacter. Next base: position 4,214,013 of record OY970205.1, read on the forward strand.
CACGCAGTTGGCCAACGCGCTGCGTGCATCCACCACGCGTAAACACGACTTTTTGAGCGCCTATGTCAGCGACCTCAATAGCGTTGTCGACATGAATGCGGTGCGCGACGCCAAGGTTAAGCTGGGCGTCGATCCCCTCGGGGGAGCAGGCATCGATTATTGGCCGCGGATTGCCGAGCAGTATGGTCTCGATCTGACGATCGTCAACACGTCCCTTGATCCGACGTTTCGCTTCATGACCGTGGATTGGGATGGAAAGATTCGCATGGATCCTTCCTCGCCCTATGCGATGCAGAGGCTCATCGCATTGAAGGACGAGTTCGATATTGCGTTTGCCAGCGATACCGATCACGACCGCCATGGCATCGTGACGAAAGGAAGCGGATTGCTGCCTCCGAATCACTACCTATCAGCGTGCGTCAGCTATTTGTTCGCCAACCGGCCCAATTGGAATGCGAATGTGGCTGTGGGCAAGACCGTGGTGAGCAGCAGCATGATTGATCGTGTCAGCGCTGGCCTGGGGCGACGGCTTTATGAAGTTCCGGTGGGCTTTAAGTGGTTTGTCGAAGGATTGCTCGCCGGCCGCTTGGGTTTTAGCGGCGAGGAGAGCGCCGGTTCGTCCTTTCTCCGGCGCGACGGCAGCGTATGGACCACGGACAAAGACGGAATCGTTCCGTGTTTACTTTCAGCTGAAATTACGGCGCGTGCGGGCAAAGATCCGGGTGAGATTTATCGTGAGCTCACTCGCGAGTTGGGGGATCCCCTGTACGAACGCATCGATGCTCCCGCTACTCCCGAACAGAAAGCCGCTCTCGCACGATTGTCCCCGTCCGACATCCAGGCGACTGAAGTAGGTGGTCAGCCCATCCAGAAGATTCTGACCGCTGCCCCCGGAAACGGCAAGTCGATTGGAGGAATCAAAGTGATTGCCAAGGACGGCTGGTTTGCCGCACGTCCTTCGGGTACGGAGGAAATCTACAAGATCTATGCCGAGAGTTTCCTCGGTCAGAAACATCTAAGAGATATCCAGACAGAAGCCCAGACCATTGTTGCGGATACGCTGGCTCGCAGGGCCCAGGCGGCCTGAGCCGATAAGCACGAGCTGATGAGCATAAGAGGAGTTCGTTTATGAGTAGCTCGACAATCGTTGATCGTCCCGACACGTCCATTTCAGATACTCTTACCGACTTGGCCTTGGACCTTCGATGGTCCTTCAATCACTCCGCGGACCAGCTTTGGGAGCAACTCGATCCAGAACTCTGGGAATTGACCCACAATCCTTGGGTTCTGCTGCAAACTGTCTCACGTGAAAAGTTGCAGACTGTCACCTCCGAGCCAAGATTCCAAAAGCTCCTGGTTGATCTCCACCGCGAAAAGACGCTTGCAGAGGTCTCGGACGCGTGGTTTCAAGAGGCGCATCCGCGATCGGGCGTGTCGACGATTGCGTATTTCTCGATGGAGTTCATGTTGAGCGAGGCGTTGCCCATTTACTCCGGTGGGCTCGGGAACGTCGCCGGCGATCAGCTCAAAGCCGCAAGTAATCTGGGCGTCCCGGTGATTGGAATTGGTTTGCTTTACCAACAAGGGTATTTCCGGCAAGAAATTGATGCCGAGGGCCACCAGCAGGCGTTGTATCCATTCAATGATCCCGGCCAGTTGCCGATCCGGCCGGTGCGGGAACCGAATGGTGAATGGCTCCGCCTGGTGCTCCCTTTGCCTGGCTTTAAATTGTGGATTCGGGCTTGGCAGGTACAAGTCGGAAGAACGAAATTGTACTTGCTCGACACCAACGACCCCGCGAACCCTCCGGCCTACCGCGGCATCGCGACTGAACTTTACGGCGGTGGTCCGGAGTTGCGTGTAAAGCAGGAGTTGGTCCTTGGTATTGGAGGCTGGCGGCTTCTGCGGGCCCTCGGAATCCACCCCGAAGTTTGCCATCTCAATGAAGGACACGCCGCGTTCGCCGTGCTGGAACGAGCCCGGTCCTACATGGAGGATAACGATCGGCCGTTTGAAGTCGCGCTCGCCATTACTCGTGCCGGCAATCTTTTCACGACCCACACTCCCGTAGAAGCGGGCTTCGACCGCTTCATGCCCAGCCTGATCGAGCGTTACTTAAAGAAGTACGCTGAGGAACACCTGTCGATTTCGTTCGAGGACCTTCTCGCGCTTGGGCGACGAGATCGCCAAGATTCGTCCGAACCTTTCAATATGGCCTATCTGGCGATCCGGGGCAGTGGCGCTGTCAATGGCGTCAGTAAATTGCACGGTCAAGTTAGTCGACGACTCTTCCAGACCTTATTTCCGAGGTGGCCGGAAACAGAAGTGCCTGTGACACATGTGACGAATGGAGTACACACGCCGACGTGGGACTCTGCCGAAGCAGACCGCATGTGGGAACTCGCGTGTGGCAAAAACCGGTGGCACGGGACCTTGGCAAACATGGAGGAAAATGTTGCCGCAGTGAGCGACTCCGACATATGGCAATGCCGCGGTGTTAGCCGCAAGACTCTGGTTGACTACGTGCGCAAACTTTATGTGCGGCAACTAGCAACTCGAGGCGCATCGCGGGACGAGCTGGCGCAGGCAGAACTAACACTCGATAACGATGTTTTGACTCTGGGATTTGCTCGTCGATTCGCGCCATACAAACGCCCGAACCTTCTCCTGCATGATCCGGCTCGCCTCCTTAACCTCCTCACAAATCGAGAGCGTCCGGTACAACTCGTGCTTGCCGGTAAGGCACACCCCCAAGACACAGAGGGACAGGAGATGATCCACCAGTGGGTTGAGTTTTCCCGCCGTCCCGAAGCTCGATCCCGGGTTGTCTTCCTCTCCGACTACGACTTGCTGATGGCAGAACATCTGGTTCAAGGCGTGGACGTTTGGGTGAACACCCCGCGACGGCCTTGGGAAGCCAGCGGCACGAGTGGGATGAAGGTGTTAGTAAACGGCGGGTTGAATCTTTCGGAACTCGATGGCTGGTGGGCGGAGGCGTATTCCCCAGAAGTGGGCTGGGCCATCGGCGATGGACGCGAACATGGTGACGACCCGGCCTGGGACGCAACCGAAGCCGATACCCTTTATACACTGCTTGAGAGAGAGGTTATTCCAGAGTTCTATGCCCGCGACGAGGGTGGAATTCCGCGTCGTTGGGTTGCCCGCATGCGCCTAAGTATGGCCCGCCTAACTCCAACATTTTCAACTAATCGCGTGGTTCGCCAATATACCGAAGAACACTATCTCTCGGCGGCAGCGGCTTTTCGTCGGCGTGCCGAGAATCGAGGTTCAATGGGAGCCGATCTCGTCGGCTGGCATGCCGAACTGGACAAGCATTGGTCGGCGCTGCGGTTCGGCCCCACCACTGTCGAGCAACAGGGCGATCAATACATATTCCATGTTCAGGTTTTTCTTGACGGTATCGATCCCGATGCTGTGAGGGTCGAACTGTACGCAGAGGCGAAGAAAGATGAGCATCCAATCACGCACGCTATGAATCGTGGCGAACTCCTTGTCGGGGCGACAAGTGCCTTCACCTACAATGCTTCAGTTCCGACGAGTCGCCCGATCGCAGACTACACGCCGCGCCTCGTTCCACAGCACGTAGAAGTATCCGTGCCGCTAGAGGCTGCTTTCATTCTGTGGCACGAAGCACCGTCTTGGCGATGAATTCAAGGTACGCAGGAAAGACTGTGGAGAATCAATGTCGTGAATAGACAACTGGATCGCGATCGCTGCATACCCTGCTCTCACGGCGAGGGTAGCTCAATCAGAATTGGAGGGAAACAATCCATATGCCCCGTAAACATAGGTCGGCGGATAAGCAACAACCGATTGAGTTGACTACCGATTTTCTAGGAGAGGATCGGCACGAATTCGTGGCAAAACTGGCATACAAGTTTTGGGAAGAGAGGGGGCGCCCTTTGGGTTCGCCTGAGGTTGACTGGTTCGCAGCCGAACGGGCCATGTACGCATCGTTACTGGCTTCGGGTTTGATTACTCCATCTCCGAATGCGCCGCAGTCTATAGCGGAACAGATTTACCGGTAGTGGTGTGGAGCCGCACAAGAGTTTTGATAAGAACGGATCGGCGGCGCAGCAGCGACAGCGGTCGCCACTAGAATCAAGTATTTTATCGTGCTCTCGCTAGCCGCCACGCTGGTCAATATGTGGGTCGGCGTCAGTAAGGCTGGCTACTCCATCAGTTGCTCTGCTCGTCTTTGCAGTTCCTGCGATCACGTCAATTCTGATTTGGTGGAGAACCTCTTAATTAGAGCGTGCCGAGGTAACCAGCTGACTGAAACCTGGATGTGGCCGCAATGCCTAGGGCTCTAATAGTTCCGGATGGAATCTGTGCAACCAGGCTATGGTACCGTCCTTCAGTTCATTCGCAAGCTTTACCATTGCTTCCAATTCCTGGTCTGATACGGCGCCGGCAACGTCATAAACCGATTTGTTCCTCTTATTGTTAAGGGTCTTAAATCTTTGAATGACCTTGGAGCTGGCCTCTACGGTGAGTTCGAGAGATTCGATGGTCCTAACGTGGTGACCCGCTTGGGTTACGGTGCGATGTCCTGAGGCGCGAAGAGCAGTTGACGCGACGACAAGCGCCGCGTTGAAAGCAGCGATAAATCGAAGATCGGTCGATACGGCTTCGACCTTTGAATCGGCGAGGCTACGCTCTACAATTCCCAGAAGATCTTTAATCTCACCGGGACTGGTCGGCTCCCGCCTTAGCCAACCGTACTCCACCCACTTTTCTAAGCTCATCCTCGTCTCCCAACAGGAATACTTTTTGGCCTTTGAGCACGGCGGTCAAAAAATGATTCCCGCTCGCAAGTTTCGACTTGAATTCCGCGACGGAATATACGGTCGGGTTGATGGGACGCCTGATGCTCTTCTCGACTGTAGAGAGCCGCGATAGCACTTCCTCAAGTGTGGCCTTCCCGACAACCAGAAGATCTACGTCGCTCTGCGCCGTCTCTTCCTCCCGTGCCACTGACCCGTATACAAATGCCACAAGGACGCGTTTCGCTAAAGGGTGCAGCGCTGACCGCAGGACGCTGAAGATGCCTATTGTCTTGTTCACCAGTCCCTGCATCTCTCGAAATATCGGAGCATCTCGCTTCGCTTGATAAAAAACCTGACTGCCAACTGAGCTGCGCACAATCAATCCGACCTTCGAGAGGTTTTCAAGCTCACGCTGAACTGCCCCGACGCTGGCATCCACTTCGCGTGCGATTTGGCGGGTGTAGAAGGATTGATCGGCGTGGCCATAAAGCAGGGCCAGGATGGCGCCGCGCGTACGTCCGAAGAGCAGGTCCCCCAGACCGTTGTGTGTACTCATTACGAGAACAATTGTACTCAGCATGAGAACAGACTGCAAGGGCTCGCCCCGATTGCTTATCCTCTTATATTGGTCTGGCTAACTGGTCTCGGCCGACGCTTAGGCGAACATCGGCGCTGGTCACAGAATGGTCACAAAACTGGGGCCACCTTGACGAATTAAGTTGTTGAGTGAAAAAGGGCTTAGGCTCAGAGAATCCAGCCCTGAAAAGGCTGCGCTTTACGACGCCGACAGTAATCACATCTCGGCTAACGGTCACGAAATCGTGCCAGTAAAGAGAGCCTTACGACGCAGCCCGGTCATCTTCTGTACCTGTACACAGGCTCGCTGCGACGAGGATAGCTTGAGTCACGACATCCTCGGGCCGAATCATCGCGAGAGGACGGGCTTTCATGATCTCTTCAGTCGTAGGGGACATGAAGTCGTTCTCGATATAATCGTCTCCCAAGTCGTCGTTGGCTCGGACTAAGTCCAAGAATTGCTCCTTCTCATCTGCCGACGAGAAAGAGAACAAGAGTTCGTATGCATTGGCGTCGGGGTCGCCGAGGAGTGCCAGCAAACGCGTGTTCGTGAGATGTGCGTAGCCAAAGAGGTAACCAATGATTTCCGCGGAAAAGGACCGGGCCTCGGGATCGTCTCGGGGCAGGAATTCGACGATGCAGAGCCAGTCCTTCTCATCTTGCCAGTACGGCTCGAAGTCGTCTTTGTACTTCGTTCCCAAGATCGCCAGATCCTTATCGTTTGAATCAGCAAACGAGTGTCACTCTTCATGTAACGATGATGTAACGATAAGCTGCTCCTCCTGCTCCGACGGGTGTCTTAGAGGCATGTACAGCACCACCTGCGCTCTCTAAGTTCTTGTAACGCCGTCAGGACAGCGCCCTTTCACGGCGATGTTCGCGTGTCGCCGCTCCAAAATAGTTCTCCGACACCCGACGTCTGACTGGCCGCAATGTCCCTCCTAACCCGGGGAAGGGAATTGTCTGGGCTTCCTTGATCGTTTTGGCATGAACGCTTACAATTTCAGCCCATCCGTAGCAGCGTTCCGCACCTACCCCCTGAAGTCGGACATGTCAAACAAATGGTAATCGGAGACGGAATGTATCGGAGTTCGCCTTGATCAGCTTGAACCAAGATGGCGATTGATTTTTGAAAGAATCACCGTACAATAAACGTACAATGAATTCGGGATTGCACGTCTTTTAGGCAGTCTGGGCATTGTGCGATCTACCGCGATTCAATAACTTGCCTATTTTCAAAGTGGCTGGGCAGTTCGATCCCGACTAGCTCCACCAAATTCTCAAATACTTGCGTCGGGACGGTTGCATAGCACTCCGTTTTCTCTCGTGGTTTGTGTCGTAACCCTCGCTTTATCCAGTGAATTGGTCTTTGTCTGCGCTTCGTCGAGAGGGAAATGCGCCGAATGCCGTAAATGCCATCAACGTTGCTAACGAAGTTTTCGAGAAGAAATGAGGGGCGATTCGGATGCCTTCTTGATTTAGGCCAGAGTAGAGAGCTTCACGCGGAGTGACCCTTATGGCCGCTCGCGTCGGCGTTATTGTTGGGCAGTGCCCTTTACTATGAGGGCAAAAGGGATTTCGTCGCCCGAGGCGAGCTTCAAAGCAGCCGAAAAGATCCAGTGGTCCTGATCGTCCCGGGCGACGGTTCCGGTTGAGGGCTTATCGGCTGCAGGCAAACTGAGCGGGCTGGGATGCTTTGTCCCCACAGTTTTTGCGCTCATCGAAACTAATTCCTGAAATTTGAAAGCGGCGCTCGGGTCGGAATCCGACTGCGCGGGAATGAGCAACAGAAAATCCGGATTAGGGGACACTCCGAGGTGGTTGCCGTCATCAGGCATCAGGGCGTAACGCAGTGTATAAAAGCCGGCGGGAACTTGTTGTCCGCGAAAATCCGCTGCGCCTTGCAAAAAATGCACAACCCCGATCAGGGTTGACTCCGCAAGCTGTGGGTAGGCTATGGTCTCTGCGACCTTTTTTGTTTGTCCCGGAACGCTCTTCCGCAGCCAAAGCTCACAGAGAGGTTTGGGGTCGTCCAGCGTAAGTCGATATCCTTTTTCATTGAGGCTCTGGCGGACCTTTTCCGGAACCGCGCTGTCAGTCAGGGGTCCCGTGGTCTCTACGTTGCCATTTTGGGCAGCACTCAGCAGCGAGAGCATCAGGACCAAGCCGATCGTGGTCAGTGGAGCTTTAGTCTTTCGCAATAGGCTACCTGGCTGCTACCGGGCGAACGTGCCCACAAATGCGCTGCGCTTCCCGTGAAGTTCCCACGAAACATCCAAGCCGGGGCCGGAATATGAATCCGTCAAGGCAACTGCGGGCATGGAGTGTGCGGTTTCCGTCAACGGAGGGTAGAAGGTCACCTCATTTCCACAAAGATGATCCTTGCCGTCGATGCCACGTGTCTGAATACTGGCAAACTTGCCGGCCCGCAGCATTGCGGCTCCATGGTGCTCGGTACTCACAGCCAGTTCCATTTGCGTCGGAATCACATGCACGACGTTCTGCAGCAGTTCTCCGCCCATGTGCTCTGCAAAATGCACCAAGGCTGCCCGTTGTTGCTCAGAGGCTTGATCGTCCACCAGAAGTACAGCCTTCGCCGGATAGGGGCTCTCATAGGGATCGCCTAACGTCCCATTGGCCCGGACGGCCGCCGCGACCGTCAACCCTTGAAGGGGGACGCCGTCCCATCCTCCCGTTCGAACGTGCCACGCAAGAATGGCTTCATTTCCCACCAGGTTGACCTCGCCGTTGGCGAAACACTGACCGGTATAAACATCGGCGCTCCGCGTCTCCAGATAATCGCCGCGTATTTCCTGCGCAGCCATGGAGATCGAAAAGAAACCCACGAGACAAACAATAGTCATCCACTTCGCAAATCGCATAGTAAACCTCTCACCTATATCATTTCAGATGCAAACACGAGACGAGAAGACGCGTAAAACTGGGTCGTTCGTCTACCCACATTTTCCTGTGCCATGGCACCTGCGGCCCTTCGAACTGCAATTGCCCGGTTCCGCCAATTCGCCATCGGGACCGATGCAGGTCTGTGTGTGCAAGCACCAGAACAGGCCGTCGTTGCAGGCGGGTACCGTAGGATCGGGCTCGGCCAGAATGAACTGGCCTTTCCAGCGCAGCGCGGAGCACAGGTCCGGATGATTGGTGTTGAAACGTTCCGATTCCTTGATCATTTCCTCGATCATGCGGCACCTCCCGAGGCGGCTTTCAAAAGGGCGCGGGTTAGAGCCACCTTCGCAAGCTTCACTTTGTAGGCATTGTGGCTGAGTGGGCTGGCTTTGCTCAGGGCAGCATCGGCAACTTTTTCGGCAGTCTCCTGATTGACTGGCTTGCCGATTATGGCCCGCTGCGCTTCCGGAGAAGGCCAAGGCACCGGCGCAACGTAACCTAAAACAATCCTCGCCGATTGAACATTCGAGCCCTGCATTTTGAGGGCGACGGCGGTTAGGGCAAGCGGCCAATCAAACGCTTCCTTCTGGCGGATTTCGTAGTGTGCGGCTTTCACACCAGAAACCGGTGGAATCAGGATTTCCGTCACGATCTCATTCGGGCGCAGGTCGTGTTCCCGTTCGCTCTCACTCTTTGGAATCACAAAGAATTTTTCCAGCGGAAGTTCGCGTTTTCCCTTGGGCCCATCCAGCCGAATCGAGGCGCCGTAGGCAATCAGAATCGGAACCAAGGTGGAAGGACTCACAAACTTCGCCGCTCCCTGGTTGCCGAGAATCGCGTGATAGCGGTTTTCCCCAACAGCAACAAGCTCTTTGCCATTCTCATCCTTTGGCAAGAGTCCTAACCCACTGCGGAAATACCAACAGCGGGGCCGCTGGCAAAGATTCCCGCCCAGAGTAGCCATGTTCCGAATCTGCGGGCTGGCAGCTTCGAGTAAGGCCTCCGATAGCGCGGGATAGTTCTGTTTCACGTTCGCATCGTCGGCCAGTTCTCCCAAGGTTGTTAGCGCACCGATGCGCAATCCTTGTGGGTTGGAAGAAACTCCCCTGAGATCCGCGATCTCTTTGATGTTGACCAAGCGCCTGGGTGCGACGACATCATCCTTCATCAGGGCCAGCAGATCGGTTCCACCGGCGAGAACCTCCGTGTTTCCCCAAGTTGCCCCGAGCAAGCTAATGGCCTGGGTCTTGGTATGGGGGCTTATGTATTCAAAGGGTCGCATCATGCACCTCTCTTCTGTTCCATCGCGGCCAGAACATGATCCGGCGTGAGTGGAAGAAACGGCACTCTTACGCCAATTGCATTGGCAACAGCGTTGGAGATCGCAGCGCCGGGTGAGATCACGGGAGGCTCGCCCAACCCGATTACCCCGCGTTCGTCATATCCTTTGCCCGTCATCATGTGCACGATCAGTTCAGGAATATCGCTCAACCCCGCCAAACGGTAGAACTGCATATCTGCATTCAGCATGCGGCCAGTCGTCGGATCCATTACTTTTTCTTCGAACAGCGAGTAGCTGATGCCCATGATCAAAGCGCCATAGCACTGGCTCTCCGCCGTCTTGAGGTCGACGACCAGCCCGCAATCTTGCACCGCAACCATTTTCTTGACCTTGACGATGCCGGTCTCAGAATCGACTTCCACTTCGGCCATTTGCACGCCACCGACACCGCTATTGGTAAGGTCGGGCGGCTTGCTGCGGTCGGGATTCTTGCCGCGCACCGTAAGCGGCATGGCTCCGAGCTTGGAACATGCTTCCTTCCAGTTCAGCGCTCGGCTGGAATCCCCCTTCACACTCACTTGACCGTTCTTGCACTCCAACTGGTCCGGCTGAGCGTTGAGTGAAGGCGCCACCCTGGCGAAGAGCGCGTCGCGGGCATCTACTGCGGCACGGCGAGTGGAGGAGCTTACCCCGCCGATCGTCGTGGAGCCGCCAGATCCTCCAGAAGGCGGGTAAGTGGTATCGCCAATCAAGAGTTGAATGGCGTCCATCGGTATCCCGAGAGTGTCCGCCGCCACAACCAGGATGCAGGTGCGCGTACCCGTTCCGAGATCCTGCGTGCCCATCTTGAGTTCGACCGAACCATCCGGATGGAGGGTCAGGTCACAATCGCTGGCGTGCCCGCGGCCTCCCCAGGTGTGAAATGACAGGCCAACCCCGCGCACCACTCCGTTCACCGTTTGCGGCCGCGGATGCCATCTCTCTTTCCAGCCCATCAGTTCCGACGCGATGGCGAGTTCTTCACGGTAGGTGTTTTCTCGCGCCTTAGTGAGATTGAGATTTTTGCCGAAAAACTCTACCGGGTCCATGTTCAGCTTGGCAGAGAGGTCCTCCAGCGCGCACATGGTGAGCACAGCAGCCTGCGGATGATTGGGAGCACGCCAGGCACGCGCCGGGCCAATATTGTTCCGGATGGCCGTGTGTTGCTGGCGTTGATTCGGAATGCTGAAAACGTATGGAATGGGAGGCATTCCGCCACCGCCGGGCCCGCCGGTTCCCCAAGAGTCCGATTGCCAGGCGGTCACGGTACCGTCCTTCTTCGCCGCCAGCTTTACGCGAGCATACGCGGAAGGGCGTGCTCCAGCCACCTTCAGTTCGGAATCGCGCTCGAGCATAATGCGAACCGGCTTCCCGTCCGCCTTCTTTGAGATCTCTGCCGTGAAGATCCCCCAGCGGTCAGGAGCGAACTTGCTGCCAAAGCCGCCTCCAATGTTGTCCTGATGAACGCGAATGTTAGTCGCCGGCATTTTCAGCGGCTCGGCCATCTGGCCAGGGATGCCGGAAACGTTCTGCGTAGAGATATGGGTGAAAAGATGATCTTGATCCGTCCACTCCGAAATTGACCCATGAGTCTCCAGGCAGCAATGGGTGATCACGGGAATGCCGTAGAGACCCTCCGAGACTACCTCGGCCTCGGAAAACGCTTTATCCGGATCGCCTACCGTCTGGGCGGCCGCCTTTTGATAATTTGACGGCGGCGTCTTTGCAGCTTCAGGATGAACGCTGGCGCTACGGAGAGCTCCCAGCACGTCATCGGTGGCGCCAGCCTCCTTCAATTCTTTCAGCGTGTCTTCGTTCGGCTTTTCCGTGATCCCATACTTCTGAATGTCGCTCACCATTTGCCGGGCGGGCACCTGATTGTCGAGCATGTCCCCAATAGCGTCCATGCTAAGCGGGCCTTGCTCTTGCGCGCTGCCTTTAGGCGGCTCCGCATCGCTAACCAGATGCGGCAGTTGTTCATATTTCACCTTGATCGCACGAACCGCGTCTTCCGCTGTAGGCTCATCAACCGCAGCAACGGCAACGATCTCATCTCCGGCCCAGTGAATGTTAGCGCCTGGGCCTTGCACGATGTGCACGGCTTTGACGCCGGTGATCTTTTCTGCCGCGCTGGTGTCGATGCTCACAACTCTGGCGTGTGCATAGGGACAGCGCAGAACCTTGCCATAAAGCATCCCCGGACGATGGACATCGTAGGTGTACTTCGCCTGCCCGGAAACCTTCACGGGAGAATCAACGCGCGTGGTGCGCTTGCCGATTAACGTGCGGTGTTCCGCATCGGGCCATGCGTATTCCGGCATAGATCAGGCTCCTTTCTGCGCGACTTGCGCGATGGCTTTGCGAATGCCTTCATAGGTACCGCAGCGGCAAAGATTGCCACTGAGACCGCGGCGAATGTCCTCCGCTGTCGGATGCGGATGGGTATCGAGAAACGCTTTGCAGGAGACGATAAATCCAGGCGTGCAGAATCCACACTGCGAGGCGTCATTGTCGACAAAAGCCTGCTGTAGCGGGTGCAGTTTCCCCTCTTGCATTAGAGATTCGACGGTTGTAATCGCTTTGTGTTGAGCCTCGATGGCCAGTACCGAACAGGCATAAACGGGTTTGTTGTCCATCAGGACGGTGCAGGCCCCACACTCGGCGCGATCGCAGACGCGCTTGGCGCCAGTGATTTCGAATTGATCGCGAAGAGCGTCTAGCAACGTGACACGTGGTTCCAGTTCCGCCTTGTAGCTCTTTCCGTTGATGGAGAACTCCATGGGAACCTTGCCCGGACCATGCACGGGAACTTCCTGGCCTGCAGCCGTAATCATCGTGGGTCCGGCCACGAATGGGACCGCCACGGAGATACTGGAAATTTTCAGGAAGTCGCGCCGGGAAACGCCGGAATTATCGGAACTGCTTTTCTGAATTTCTAGAGGATCATCTTTATCATCATGCATTTCGTAACCTCACGGGTCAGGAGATTGAGGTTGCAGCCAAATGAAGGCTAGATCCAGAGAATTGCGAATAGTATAGCGGAGACGCCCGTTATTTGGGAGCCATGCTCGTACGGTCTCGGCGGCGGGAGGGCCGGTGAATGCTCGCGGACACAAGGCGTGCCCCGGTGCTGATCGCTAATTGAACGGGCGGCGCCGTCCGACCTTTCCACGTATCAAATTCTCGCTACTGCATTTCCCGTCGAACTTTCTTGGAGAGCTTCTCCAATTTTTTCAGATTCTCGTTCAAATCCTTGGCTAGCAAGCCATCCTGCAACTGCCGAAGACCGGACTGCACCGCGGCGCTTAGTACCGAGAGTTCGTCTGCGTCGTGACGAAGAACCTGTAGCCGGGCCGCCATAAGGTCCGGCGAGGGTGGGACTACCACTTGCGATGCCCTCAACTGGCGGTGCTCGACTTGCTGGCTGAGTCGCACCTGCATGTTGCTCTGACCGGCGCAGGGCAGTGCGAGTAGAAGGAGTAGCGCAGAACCTAGACGCGTGGGCATACCCACCTCCAACGTGTCGAACTAACGTGCCGAACTATGGAGTGGAATTCTACCCCCATTGTCAATAGAGCTAGGAGGCTTGAGCGTCAATTCCTGGTTGCAACTTTTCGCACACTCCCGACCGCGCTTCGTTTACAGTATCCGACATCATTCGGTAACCGGACATAGTCGATGGCTGCCGCGGGTTGTTTGTAAGGGAGGAACTTTGAAAAATCAGTTTCAAAGCAGACTGATGAAGGAATCCTTTTCGCGGCGAAAGTTCCTGCGACAAGCGGCCGCTGCCGCCGTCGGCTTTTCGATTGTTCCGCGCCGCGTGCTCGGTGGAACCGGCTATGTGCCTCCCAGCGACAAGGTGAATATCGCATTCATTGGCGTTGGTTCCCAAGGCATGCGCGTCATGTTGCATTTTTTGCACGAGCCTGACGTACAAGGCGTGGCGGTCTGCGACGTCGATAAAGGCAGTGCCAATCATCCGCAATGGGATACTCACGAATTTTGCAAGTCCGTACAAAAGTTGCTGGGCGTCGATAGTGGCTGGGATTGGCTTAGCCCCGATCAACCCATCCAGTTGACGCACTCCCTCGGGGTTACGAGCGGAGTTGCCGGCCGAGAACCTTGCCAGAAAATCGTCGACGCCTATTACGCTGCGCAGCAGCGCTCCGGCCAGTATCGGGGTTGCACGGCCTATGTAGATTTCCGCGACTTGCTCGAAAAGCAGAAAGATGTCGACGCGGTTGTCGTCTGTACTACCGACAACCTGCACGCGGCGGTGTCGGCCGCGGCCATGAGAAAACGCAAACATGTTTTCTGTCAGAAGCCGTTGACACACACAATTTACGAGGCGCGCCGCATCGCTGAAATTGCCCGCGAGACCGGAGTCGCAACCCAAATCGCAGTTGCGAATCAGGCCTCCGAAGCGACGCGCCAGTTATGCGAATGGATTTGGGCCGGCGCCATTGGCCCGGTGCGCGAAGTCCAGAACTGGTCGAGCCGTCCTTTCTGGGCGCAGGGAATCGAGCGCCCGAAGGAAGCCGAACCCATTCCCGACGGTTTGGATTGGAACCTGTGGCTCGGCCCTGCTCCGGAGCGGCCATTCAACCACGCTTACTTGCCCTTCGTGTGGCGCGGCTGGACTGACTTCGGTTGTGGCGCGCTCGGCGACATGGGGTCCTACAGCTTCGACACAATTTTCCGCGTGCTGAAACTGGAGGCGCCGGTCAGCGTCGAAGCCAGTTCCACCGATCGCTATGACGAGACCTACCCGCTCGCCTCGATCGTCCGCTACAATTTTCCGGCGCGTGGCGATATGCCTCCAGTAAAATTCACCTGGTACGACGGCGGTCTAAAGCCGTGGCGTCCTGATGAACTGGAAGAAAACCGTCCGCTAAAGGGAACCACCGAGGAAGAGGACGAAGGCCTTTTGTTCATTGGCGACCGCGGCAAAATTCTCTGCAACTTCAACGGCCGCGACCCTAGGCTGATTCCCCAGACAAAGATGGATAGCTACAAGCAGCCGCCGAAAACTCTGCCGCGCTCGCCGGGCAACGAGCGCGAATGGCTCGATGCCTGCAAAGGCGGCAAAGTAAAGCCCGGCGGAAATTTCGAATTCGAGGGCATGGTTACCGAATCTTTGCTCTTGGGCAATGTGGCGGCGCGCATGGGGCAACGCCTGCAGTGGGATCGCTCGAACTTGAGCGTGAACTCCGACGTAGCTCAGAAATATGTGCGCCCGGAGCGCCGCGCCGGCTGGGAACTATAAGTTGCCAATCACGTAGGGACAGCCGCCTCGGCTGTCCGGGTTGAGGAGAAACCAATGTCTGCGATTTCGCGAAGAGAATTTGTGAAAAATATGTCGACCTGCGCCGCCGTCGTAGGCCTTGCTTCGGCCACTGGGCTTCCGCTTCATGCCAATCCGCTCGGCATGCCGATTGGATGTCAGACCTGGCCGGTCCGGCAAATGATCGCCAAGGATTTTCCGAGCACGATCAAAGTGCTTGCCGACGCTGGATTTCAAACTATTGAACTGTGCTCGCCGGTGGGTTACGCCGATGAAGGCTTCGCCGGACTCGCAAAATACAAGGGAACTGAGCTCAAGAAAATTCTTGGCGATGCCGGCGTGAGTTGCGTGAGTTCGCATTTCGGCATCTCGGAACTCCGCGAAAATCAAGACCGCGCCATCGCCTGGGCGAAAGATGTCGGGCTCACGCAAATGCTTGTGCCCAGTCTGGAAGGACCGAAGAGCCCGACCATGGACGACGTGAAGCGCGCGGCCGACGAGTACAATAAAATCGCTGAGCGCGCGGCTCAAGCCGGCATCCAGCAGGGCCTTCACAATGAAGACTTCGAGCTTTCCCATGTCGATGGCAAGCGAACCTACGACTTATTGTTTGGCCTTCTCGATCCCAAGCTGGTGAAATTCCAGTTCCAGGTTTCCACCATCAGCCAGGGCTACGACGCTGCGGAATACTTCACAAAATATCCCGGGCGCTTCATTTCCATGCACGTGCAAGGCTGGTCGGCCGCAACAAAAGAAATCGTCCCTGTGGGGCAGGGCAGTCTTGATTGGAAGAAGATCTTTGCCGCGGCTAAAGTCGGCGGCATCAAGAATTATTTCGTCGAAATGAACCTGGATCCGATGAAAGCCAGCGTTCCCTACCTTCGCAAGCTGCAGGTCTGAGGGAGTCTGCGCGAGTTGATGCTTCAGAAATGACCCGCAGGTAGGAATGGTCATCACTCCAATTCTCCAAAACCGAGAATACGGCTGTTTACGATAGCCGATCGAACTTAATTTAAAGTTGGATAATAGGTGCCACGGTGCAGCAGCGAGTCCACGCCTTCCACCACGCAATTGATATTCCCCTTGTCGCACGCACCACGGATTCCGATTTTTTTCGCTTGGTCTTCTAATTGGGGGGACATGTGGAGAGTCACCATGAGAATCGGAATCTCTGGCCACATCTTTCTGATTTCTCTTGCCACGTCCAAGCCGTTCATCTTCGGCATCTGAAAGTCGAGAACAATCACATCCGGTGCCGCTTGCTGAGCCCTTTCTATCGCCTCCTGGCCATTCGACGCCTCACCACACACCGTCCATTGATCTTGCTGTTCCAACAAGGTGCGCAGACAACGGCGCATGAGCTGGCTATCATCCGCAACCAGGATGCGGACCGGCGTGGTTTCCCGATCTTCGGCGCGAACAACCATACTTCAAGCTAAGAGTTAGCCATAGGCGTGTCTATACACCACACCGCGTAGACTGGGCCCTGTTCAGGGGGTCCTCATCCAATCTCTTAGCGGTTTCTGGGTATGTCGCAGCGTGAAAAAGCTAACTTAATGGCGCGTAAAGAATTCGGTCATATCAGGACCCGGAAAGCTGTCCACGCCCGAGCTCGCAAGCACCAACCGCAACACGCTTTGATGCTGGTAAAGGGTCTTCGATTGAAATCCGCCCTTCGCAGCCGAACTGACTATGACAGTCGCCACTTGGCCCCCGCCATTTTGCAGATCCGACTGATCTCCCTCATCGAATGTGATGATCAGCAAGCCGCTGCTCTGAAACGAGGAATTGGCGATCAGCGGAGCAATATTCGCTTGCAGCCACGCATCCGCCTGGCCGAGCGTTCCGTTGTGCGCATCATCATTCACATTCGGCAGGATGAACGAATACTGCGGCAGAGCGTTGTTCGCGAGGTCGGTGACGAATTGTGTGAACGGGACAATGTTGGCCGCTTGAGAACTGCTGTTCTGCACATCCGAGAGATACGAAAACGGATCGTGATGCCGCAAGTAGGGGCCTGTGTCTGTGCCCAGATATCCGGGTGAAGGCAAGCCTTCGATGTAGGCCTTCCAGCTCTTGCCCGCCTTCGACAACTCGCGCACCACGTTGTCGTCGCTGATGGTGCCGGAAAAGTTGTCGCTCAATGTTTCCATCTGGCCGGTGGTGAGGACTAAGTAATTCGGCAGTGAGGGATGCGCGTTGGCGAAATATTGCGTGGCCAATCCGTACTTCGATGCCAGACTGTTGAAATACGGCATCGACGAATTTCCGATCACCTCTGAGTAGCTGTGGTTTTCTTCGACTAATAAAACAACGTGGCTGAAAGTGGGTTGTCCGGCCGGAACCGGCGTCTGAACGATCGAGTTGCCGCCCCCGCCGCATGCGAGTTCCGCTACCCCAAAGCAACGCAGGAGCACCAGTGCCAGGAAACCCCTGGACACAATAAAGTTTCTGAACCTCTGTGGCATAAACTCCTAACGTGAAGATTGGATGTCGGGAGATGCTGAAGTGTTTGCGCCGAAAACTCAAGCCAAGTCATTGTTTTGCATGAGTTTTGTCCTGCGGCTGCGTGAGATCGAGCCCGAACTGGGGATGTTCGTAGGTGCCGCCGATGTGGACTGGAACGATCTCGCCTTTCTTTTTCTTCTTAAAAATCGGATCCAGGATCTTGAGCAGCAGTGACTTTACACCGGTCGTGGTCTTGGAAATCTTAGTGTCGACTTTCATCAAGCCGTGCAAATCAATTTTGTGGTTCAGGAGATTGTAAGTGCCATGCATGCGCGCCTTGGCGCCGGGAATGCCAAAAGAAAGATCGGAGAACTTGGCGATTCCGCCCGTCAGCACCACTTGCCCCTTCAGATCTGTAAGTACAGTTTCGGCGTCTTCCATTTTGTCGCCCCGAGCGCCTGCACTTAATTCGTTCACGCTCTTCTGCGTCTCGGGTTTTGAGAAAGTGCCGTCGTCTATACCAAAAGCGCCATTGAGTTTTACCTTCTCCAGAAAACGCTCGTCCCCGGGCGGTATCTCAACCTTTGCCTTAAGCGTGATGGGCCCAGACATCGGCGCGCGCGGCTCGCTCACAAATAATCTGAGAATGTCTTCGATTCGTCCCCGCCGCGAAGTCAAATCGAGCAGCGCAGTCTTGCTCTTCTGCCCTTTCACTCCGGCGATGCTGCCTTCCGCCGCCACATCGGTTCGTCCGAAATGAGCATCCACTGTTTTTAGAAACGTGTCGCCGTGAATTGCGTCCACATACGCGCTGTACTGCGTTACCAGCTTCACCTTGTGCTTTCCCGTCGATACCTCGAAATCAGGAACGTCCGTCGCCCCTGAAATATCGATGTGCTTTAAGACCCCGCCGTATTTACCTTTGGAATCGAGCATCCCCGCAATGCCGCCGTACACTCCCAGATCTGCGTGTTCGAAGGTGTATTCACCTGAAATCGGAGTCTCGCCGGGCTTTCCCTTGGTCCACACACCGAACTTTCCTCGTGTCGCGATTTCGCCGGGCGGTTCAGGGTTGTGAAATTTCAAGTCGTAGTCGATCGCCTTGCCCCACTGAACGCCGCGAAGGACACCTTGGTGCACTTCGAAGCGCAGCGGCTTTTTGTGGGGATCCTTCGACGCGAATTCGATCACCGCTCCGTCGGCCACAATTTCCTCAACCACGAGGTTCGAGTGGTGAGTATTAAACGTCACGTGGCTGCCCAGCGGCGGGACGATCACGTGTCCACCTTCAGCGCGAATCCGTGGCACTCGCTTGGTGAGGATTCCGGAATAACTGCCTTCGATGGTCAGTTTTTCGATGCTAATGAGTTTCCACTTGTCCGGGCCATGGTGAAACTCGACGCCCTCGAGAACACATCCGGGATACGGAAAGTACGTGCGATGCGCGTTTCGGACGGTAACGTCGCTGTCGCTCGCTTCCTTCAGATCGTCGACGACTGCCTTCTCGGTGAACGGCCAAAAGCGGTTCCAGAACACAGCCAAGCAGACAGCTGCACAAACTAAAAGCGCGGCGATGACGACAATGACTGTCCTGCCGCGAGGAAATTGTCGCCCGGTTTTGCTTGCGGTTTGCCCCGCATTGGTCGACGGAGATGTCGTGCCCGTAAGACTAGAGAAAGGCATGAAGCTTGGAGTCCGAAACGCCTGTGGAATGTTGGAAACTTCCTTACATCGATCCCCGAGAATGGTCCTTACGTGGTGTACCGCCGTCAGGATTCCACCCAGTTCGCGCTGTTTACACTTTCGCTGCGCGACGCAGATACCCGCCGAACATTTTTTGTGCAAACCTCTGCGCGGTCTGTTAGCATGTTGCCCATCAAAAGACATATCTCCTTCGTTTTCTGAAGGATTAAAGCAATTAACTACGGCACCCCAAGTGCACCCATGGTATTTGGTCGTGTCTTCGGTCACCCCCGACCGGGCATTCGTCAAAGGTAGGTAGAAGTTGTCGAGTCAAGCAGGCAGGGCCGAGCTGCGCATCCGTCGCCGTTCCACTCGCCGCCATCGCCGCAATCGCCTCATCCGCCGCATTATGCTGGTTGTCCTTGGCGCGCCATTGGTCTTCGCGTTCACTGCGGCCGCGCTGCATTATTTGAGTCCATCGTTGTTCCGTTCATCGCGCTCTTCGTTGCCCGATGCGGCAACGGTCTCGGCAAACAAAATCCTGTTACTCACGCAACAGGAGTCCTCACGCCAGGTTGAAGATCGTCCCGTCTACCCCTATTCTGTTGTGCCCGGCGGCGTAAGAGATTCGCAAGAATTGAAGTGGGTGGCGCAACACGATCCCGTGGTTGCGTCGCATTACGCGGGATTCGATTACGATCATGCCCGCGTTGTGCGTCTGGTTCTGGCGCGCACCGTTTATCTCTCATATCGCATCGGAAACCGCGTCTACTGGACGCGGCACCGAGTCACTCTCAAAAAGGGCGAGACCGTGCTTACCGACGGAAAGATCACCGCGCGCTCGCGCTGCGGCAATCGCGTGGAAGAACTTCCTCAGCAGGCGAATTCTTCTTTGGAGCCTCCGGTCGCGAAATTTGACGAGCCTATGATGCCGGCCCTAGGCACAGCGTTGTTGAATCCCCCGGTCCCATTCCAGTCCGCTTTGCTGAATCAGCAGCCACCGCTGGGACCGCAGCTGCCCCTGAATCTCTACGATCCTTTCGCAAACGGCACATGGGTTCCGATCTCGCCGCCTCCTCTCCCTGGCGTCTGCGGAATCGGAAAGAAACCGTCTGGCACCCAGGCGCCGACAACCAAGGGTAAGGGATATCCATGCGCTCCCGCCGGCGGTGGCGGCGGAGGCGTCGTGCCTGAACCCGGAACCTGGCTTCTGGTCGCCTCAGGATTGGCCGCAATGTATTGGAAGGCGCGCCAAACGCACCTGAGGACAGATTCGTAAAAGCTATTGGTTCTAATACCAACGTAAGTCCTCATACTCTTTATCGCTGTTAAAATGGGGCTAGAACCATTAACAACCTTCCCGAGTGCGAGTGCTCATGCATAGGCCTTCCCCAACCAGCGTGAACCGCCTGCTTCTAGCCGGATTCTTTGCCTTGCTTGCCGTGCCATTGCACGCGCAGACCTCCGTTCGCACGGTGAAGGTATTAAACGGAAAAGATGCGGTTGAGATTGAAGTCGAAGCCAGCGACCGCATCGTTCCGCAGACCCAGGTTCTAACCGGTCCCGATCGGTTGGTGGTCGACTTTCCCAATGCCGTTCCTAGCACTCAACTGCATAGCCAGTCCGTGGATCGCGGTGAAGTAAAAGACGTTCGTGTCGGTCTATTTCAGGGCAAGCCGCCGGTAACGCGGATTGTGCTCGATCTGAAAACGGCGCAGTCGTACCAGGTTTTTCCTTACGGCCGCACCGTCATGATCAAAGTGATGAATGACGCGAAGGTGGTCGGCGCGCCGCGGGACAATTCCGCGGGCGTCGACAATTTTCCACCTGAGCCCGCGACCCGCCCGGGCCTCGTGTCGGCCAATTACACGCCCCGAGCGCAACGCGTGAGCATTGAAAACACCGCCAGGCCGACGCTCGACGTTAGCTTTCGCAATGGCCTGCTTGGCATCCGCGCCAACATGGTGGCGCTCTCGCAGGTTTTACTCGCTGTGCAGCAGCGCACCGGGGCTGAAGTTTCCATGGCTCCCGGCGCCGAGCAGGAAACGATCGTAACCGACATTGCGCCCGCGCCCGCGCCCGAGGTGTTGGCGCGGCTGCTGAATGGATCCAGATTTAATTTTCTGATTTTGAGCGCGACCAACGACCCAGCGAAACTGGATCGCGTGATTCTCACGACTCGCGCCGAGGGTGCGGTTATGCCTCTGCCGCAGATGGCGGTGCAAAACATTGATCCGCAGAGTGACCCGATGACCGCAGCTGCGGCGCCGCAGCCAAATAACGGTCCACCAATGCCAAATCCGGATGGTCCACCCGAAAACAACGCTCCGCCCGAAAACCCGCAGAACCAGTAAGCTCCTTCTATTGAGAATACGATTGGCGATCGCGTGCTACTGTGGCGTGATCAAGCGGATCGGCACGGGTGACGTTCCAGGCGCGGAAAGTGTTGTCGAAACATTGTTACCGCAACCGGCCACGTTTAGGACATGCACATTCAGATTGCCGCTGCCGTCGACGCTGTCTATAAATACCTGCAGAAATCCCAGGATTGTGACTTGCGGGTTGCTGCCAGTTAGTGACCCGCCGGAATCGTCATAGATCGGCAGGGTCACGATGCTGTTGCTGGCGCTGATTACCTGACTAGCTGAGGTTATTATCGGATTGCCTGATCCCGGCTTGATTTGGTATGGAAACGAGCTGACATCAAGAACATCCTGCCCGACGCCGCCGGATTGGTGGATCAGGCATTGCGCGGCCGTCGATGTGTCTCCGCTCGCTCCGCCAGGATTTATCAAAAGATTTGCACGCGACCCGTTGACAGTGCCGCAGGCATAGATGGTTTTCACATCGCAGCCACCGATGGCTTTCTGATAGTCGGAGTCAATGGCGCAAGAAGGCACCGCGCTGGCGGGTGGGGTAACTAAAGCGGGGACGTAATAGCCTGCGTGTGGCGGGTTATTTGTCATGGCCGAGCAGTCCGACGCAGTGCAATTGTCGGTTAATAAAAAGCTTTCGCCCACGATACCCGAGCCACCGCCGCTTAACCGGATCCCGACAGTCTTGATCGCCCCGGTAGTTTGGTCTATGAATTTACCCCCGTTGACTGGATCCTCATTCGGGATGATCCACGGTTTCACGCAGCTAGGAGTCACTGGGACAGCATCGCCACCGGGCGCAAAACTTCCAGAATTGGAGGGATTGAATACCTCTGCCGTCGCCGTAGCGCTCACCGTATTTGTAGCGCGAGACCAAATCCGGGAAAACAATGTGGGAAGGCTGTCGCGCTTGACCTGCACAGTAACCAATGGATTGACGCCGAGTTGATCGTCGGCCACGACGGCAGTACAATCCGCCACGGCCGCCCCCGATCCGGAAGAGTATGTGACGGTGACACCTGCAGCGCTACCCCCGACGCTGTTTTCTTGCGCGGCGGCTTGGGCCGTCACACTGGCAACGCTGCTATTGCCGCCGCAGATCGTAGACCACGAAACAGCATCGTTATCGGGGCCCGCTGTTCCGGTAACTCCTGAAACTGAGATCACTCTGGCCGCGGCAAGCGCGCCGGCATCAGCGGCTCTTTGCGCCTCCTCGCGGGCGAGGTATAGCGTGACGACGTCGATCGACAACGCCGCCATAGCAATTAGGGCGACCATCCCCACCGCAACCAGCACCATAGTGATGCCGCGCTCCCCGTGGCGGGAAGCGGGCAAGCGCAATCTCCGAAATGAGGGACTCTTCATGGCTGCCGCTTAGTTTTCATTCATGGCAACGGCTGTGGCCGTGATCGTGCTCGGCAACAGTTGCGTTCTTCCTAACAGGCTGGCCACCTGACCGAACTTCCATTGATAGCCGTACTCAATACTGACGCAGGTGGCGATGACCGCTGTCTGGCCAGCAGCGGATTGGGCGACACAATTGACCCCGGCCGGCTGCCGTCCCGCTGTCGCGGGGAAGTAATATCCCCGGTTGATTGTGATTGTGAGGCCGGAACTGGGGCAGCCGTTGGTGCCGTTTCCTGCGGCCGTGTAAGTCCATGTTGGTCGAGCCTGTACGACGGTAGTGGGGTCAATACCGCAATCGTTGATACCATTTGCCTTGAGGTAACTATCGACCATCCAAAACGCGTCATTCACCGAAACCGGAACGGCTGCGCTGAGGTCGGTGATCGGCTCTGCTGCCGCGGCACGGGCCGCATCGCGCGCCACATTAGTGAGCTTTTGCTTCAGCGTGAAGGCGCCACTGAAATCGAAAATGCCTACGACGAACACCACTAGCAAGGGCAGTGTGACGGCAAACTCCACCAACTGAGCGCCGCGGTCTCCTGACCAGCATTGCTTTGCCGAAATCATTACCCTAGCGTAGCAGCGTGTCTTCACTGCGTTTCTGCCCTAACTTCTGCTTGTGCCGGAAGCCAGATTTGTTGCTTATTCAGGCTCGTAAACGGTAGCCAGAACTTGAAGGGATAGCGCAGGCTCACGGAGACGCCACAAACTCCGGGACCCGAACTCGCGGGAGCAAGCTGAATAAGGTTCTCCTGCAACGGACCGCTCACGGGATGCTGAACTCCCTGGATGCAGATGTCGGTCTCGCTGTTATCGCATGGGCTGGAGCCAGCCCCTGTACAAGTCGTGACAGAACTGCCGCACGCGCAAAGAGATGGGGGAGCGGTTGGCTGTTGCAGTTGGGCAGGATTAAGGTGAGCAGCCACGAGGGCGCTATGAACAGCGTTGTCCGCGTTCGTCGAAGGATCGGTACTGGCTGAGCAGGTTGTGCATGAGGGAGCCACTGCTGCCCGCGCACCCTCCTGGGCCGCCCGCGTGATCGTGCCATAAATGCTGAAAGCCTGCCCGAACCAGAAAATTCCCAGCAGGATCATGAACATCAACGGCAACACCGCCGCGGCTTCGGCGATCTCGGCGCCACTAGTATCATCCGCCAGCCTTCGCACGATCGATCGCATCGGGGTCAGCATTCTAGGCCGCCATTCCCAAGTTCCAGAGAACTCCATACAGCACCACCGTGAACGACAGCGCCACTCCATAAGGAATTTTCAGCGAGTCCGGATTGTCCAGCGAGACTCGCGTTCCGGGCAATCGAAACGTCACCAGCGAAATCAGGATATGCCCAATGTTGCGAATCGTCTGCAGCGCCCGCCGTTTGTAGATCACGAGCATCACCGCCATCACTCCAGCAACCAGAATCGATGCCAGCAAAAGATCGACCAGCCGTCCCGGTCCCGTGAAAGCTCCCAGCGCTCCGGCCAGCTTCCAGTCTCCCGCGCCCAGGCTGCGCAGCAGCACAAACGGAAGCAGCAGCGCTAATCCGAGCGCCACTCCCAGCAGGGAAGTCTTCACCCCAGCTAGCCCGCTCACCACGGAATTTACGAGGACCCCGAGCAGCAGCCCTGACACGGTCAGCCAGTTTGGGATGCGCCGCCAGCGCCAGTCCGTCCATCCCGCGCAGACCGCCAGAAGCACCGCCCCTGCCAGGACCAGCGGCTTCAAACGAGCCTCAGTTCGACATGGCCGTGCAGCCATGATCCCGCACATCTTCCCAAATACTCAAAACACTTCATTGATATGGCAGTTCAGAAACAACGCAGCCAGGGACGGTTGGCTTCGCGCCCTCGCCGTAACCCGGCAAAAGCGGCCTCTTCCGCGGATTCTCACATAGCATGAACCTGAAGTCAATGAATGCTGGAGGATAAGGGTCGGCCAAATATTAAGGTCCTGAAATCGAACCGAATCCGGCTCTATCCCAAGGCCTAAACTCAGCGCTAACGACGAACGAGCTCGTGGTCAGTAGATTAGTTTTTCACTGATCACTGGCCACTGACCACTATTTACTGGCGCCCGAATGCCGGAGCCGAGTTGTGCTCGGCAATGATCTTCCTGGCATTATCCGCCAGAGCCTTCGCCTGCGGCAGAAGCTCGAGTCCCTTCATCACTTCCGGATCGGATTCGGCGCGAACCTTCATGCCGTCATCCTGCCCAAAAGCGTCGGTGAAAATCTCCGCCTTGATGTTCGACTTGATCCAGTCGCTGTTATCGATCAACTCCGCCTGAGTGTACGGAATGTTGGCTTCGTCCAGCGACTTGCGAAACTCCTGCATGGTTGCGTCGTCAACTTCAAAGTTCTTCGAAGGCTTGTGATTCACCACATAGCGCTTGGCAAAGTTGAAGAACGCGTAATGCTGCAGCAGCGTGTCCTGGAAATGATTGCTCTTCACCGAAGGAATGTTCACGTCGGGAGTAATGCCGCCTCCGCCGTAAACCGTCCGTCCGCTGTCGGTGAGCTTTACCTCGCGGTTGGCCGTGTTGGAACTCTCGGCGCTGTCGCGGCTGTAGTAATAGTCATAGAGCGAAATGTTGCTGTAGTCGCGCTGAATCAGCCGTCCGCTCGGCGTGTAATAGTGCGCCGTCGTCAGCGCCAGCCCCGTGTTTTCCGAAAGCGGATACACCGTCTGCACCAGACCTTTACCGAACGTCACTTCCCCAGCGATCAAGCCGCGATCATGATCCTGAATCGCGCCTGAAACAATTTCCGCTGCCGAAGCGGTCTGCCGGTTCACCAACACCACAATCGGGTAATCCTTGCCGCCGTTGCCGTGCTGCGCCACGTAACGCTTCTCGGCGGAAGCCCGTCCGTGATGAGAGACGATCAGCTGTCCCTTCTTCAGGAACTTGTCGGCCACGCCCACGCCCTCGCTCAGCAAACCGCCAGGATTGGAACGCAGGTCAAGAATCAAGCCCTTCAGATCGCCGAAGGAATCGAGCGCGTCGGAAACTTCGTGCTCCGTGGTCTCGTTGAACCCGTTGACGTGCATATATCCCACGCCCGGCTTGATCAGGAAATGTACATCGACGCTATAGCGCGGAATCTCGTCGCGCACCAGCGTGAACTCCATCGGCTTCTCGACGTCTTCGCGCGAGATGCTGATGTGAACCGTCGTGCCCTTGGGACCCTTCAGCAGGTCGGCAACATCGGTCGTGCTCATGTTCTCCGTCGACTTGCCGTCGACGGCGATGATCACGTCGCCGGGGTGAATGCCCGCCTTGTACGCGGGAGTTCCGTTGAACGGATAGATCACGATCACTTTATTGTTGCGCGGACCGACGGTCATGCCCACGCCGTAATACTTGCCGCGCTGGTCTTCGCGCATCAGCGCGTACGATTTCGGATCGAAGAAATTCGAGTGCGGATCCAGAGCGTGCAGCATGCCGGGAATCGCCCCGTTATAGATGGCCTTGTCGGCGTTCACCGGCTCGGCATAATTATCCTCGACGAGTGCATACACGTCGGTGAACTGCTTCAGGCTATCCTTAACTTCGGAGTCGCCCAGCGACGACTGCTGGCCCGAGCGCTGGGCAAACAAAATTCCCAGGAAGCCGCAAGCGAGCAGAAAAAAAACTACCAGGAAGAGTGATCGGCGAGAACTACGAGCCATCTGAGATTTCCTTTGTTGAGGGCGTCCTTCCACCCCAGCTACAGCACTGAATTCAAACAGTATATCACCAACGAAAAGCCCTCCCCGACGGCCCCGTGTCACCGTTGGTAACTGGGTTGGAAGGCCTACTCTTAAGATGCTGGCGAATACGGTTTAGGTTCCTGCTTGGTGAAAAACGGCCCGAAAGAAAGGAATTTTGAACGGATGTCATTCGCGTGAGGCTCACCGTGAAACAGACGGCGATGGGCCTCACGCTACGGTTGGTTCATTAACTGACGCTGCCAAGCTGCCGGACGCTGCCAAATTGCAGCTTCAGGCCGGTCGCCTAGGCCTTCACCGATACTCCGCTGGAGGACGATACTTCAATCGGTTGTCCTCCCGTGCCAAGCTGATAGTTCTGCACGGGCTGTCCGCCCTGGCCGAGCTGCGGGAAAGCCTGGGCCAACGAGTTGTAGGCCGTCTGGGCACTCGACAAGTCGCCGGATTGCAGTGCCTGGCTCAGTTGGTCAAACAGTTGGCTCATCGCGCTTCCCCCTCCGCCACCATGGTGGTGATGGTGGCCTTTGGTTTGGGATGCCTGATTCTGAAAGGCCTGCTGAATCTGAGCGAAGTCTTGCTGCGCCGCGCCAATGTTCCCCGACTTCAAATCCTGCGCCAGTTGGTTGAACGCCTGGGCGAGCGGACTATTGCTCTGCGTTGCAGACGTTGAAATCGAGGCGCTTTGCGTTCCCATCTGCTGCAGCGTGACAAAATCGGATTTCGCAGCCGACAGATTACCCGACTGCAAATCCTGCCCCAGTTGCTGGAATTCTTTCTGAAACTGTTGCATCTTGCTTTGGATTGTCTGGTTTGTGGAATCAAACAGATTGCTGCTGGAAATTCCTGATACGGACATGTACGTCTCCTCTCGCGACATTCATTCGCATGGCTGCGTTATCGGCACTTTGCGCTCTAAACTTCAATCGGCAAGGCCAGAATCACTGCTTTTCCTGTGGCACGCCTCGCGCCAAAGCTCTCCGGGCCAGGTAGAAATCTGAAGTCATTGATTTCGCGATCCTTCACCAATCGTCCCAGTAAGTTTGTCGTTTTACAGGGTCAGTCAGCCGGGCAACGTTTGCCCAGCGGGATCGGCAATAGAGGTCACAGCAGGTCGGATTTTCGTTGCGGGAACCCTCAAACGGTTGCCGCGCTTTCTCTCAATGATTGCCGCTTTTCCGGCTCCGGCAGTATGATGAATCGCATGAGCTTTTCGGAAACGATTTTCCTCTTCTTTTTGGCCCTCATCGTCTTTGGGCCCAAGAAGTTGCCGGAGATTGCCCGCACCGTCGGCAAGGCCCTGAATGAATTCCGGCGCGCCTCCAACGAGTTCAAAGCGCAAATCGAACAGGAAATTTCCAACCTCGAAGTCGAAAAGCATCAAACGATTCTTCCGCCCAGCCCGACTCCCGAAGGCGTCACCAGCCGCACGCTGAATGCGCAAGCGCCCGCGACCCTGGCTGCCTCGTCAGAAGAGCCCGCCGCCCCGACTGAGCCGCCTCCGGTTGCCACCGAAGCCGTGGCCCCTGTCGAGTCCGACATTCCCGTCAATCCCGTTAGTAGTACCGATGATGTAGCCCCCACCTCGCAGGAATCGCATGTTTGAATCCGCAGCCGCGTCGGCCAGCGGCGATACTGAAAAAGAGCCCATGCCCACTATGGGCTTCCTCGATCACCTCGAGGAACTTCGCAAGCGCATCGTCTACTCCATCATCGCCGTGGGCGTGGGCACCGGCCTCTCCTGGGGATATCGGGAACGAATCTACGCCGTAATGCAAAAGCCCATCATGGACGCTCTCCACAACCACAATCTGGCTGAAAAATTGGTGTATTTGAATCCCACCGATCCCTTCAACCTTTACTTGAAGATCGCCATTCTCGCGGGTCTGTTCCTGACGTCTCCGTTCGTTCTGTACCAGGTGTGGATGTTTATTTCTCCGGGCCTCTACCGCAACGAAAAGCGCTATGTAATGCCTTTCATGTTTTCGACGATTACGCTCTTTACCTTAGGCGGATACTTCGGCTACAGGGTCGCTTATCCCAGGGCATTGGATTTCTTCATCGGATTCAGCGGCCAGTTCACGCCGATGATCACGGTCGGTGAATATACGCAGCTCTTCCTGAGCATAGTTCTGGGCATGGGGCTGATCTTCGAGATGCCCATCCTGGTTTTCTTTCTGGCCTTCATGGGCATCATGACGCCGTCTTTCATGATCAAGAATTTCCGCTACGCGATTCTGGTTATTTTTGTGCTGGCGGCGATCGTTACCCCCACGCCCGACATCGTAAATATGTGCGTTTTTGCGGCACCCATGCTGGGCCTGTACGCGCTGAGCATCGCCGTGGCGTGGCTCGTGCACCCCAAACAACGGCAGTCGCGGAAAGAGAAGAAGGCGCAGGGACAGGCTTAAGGATTCGAGACAGCAATGATCAGTCGATCGGTGATCTTCCGTTGGCTTCTGCTACTGGGCGTGTTAGCGGTCGTGGCCTGCAACCGCGATAAAGATTCCGCGCCCGATAAAGCCTCGGCCGCGCCGATTCCGGTGAATCCTATTTCTGCCGATGCCGCAGGCCCCGCGCTCACTCTTCCGCCCGACAGTGGCCCACCACCCGCGTTCGACGGCGAGCGCGCCATGCAGTACGTGAAAGACATTGTGAAGTTCGGCCCGCGCCCGGTGGGCAGCGCCAATCATAAGAAGGTCGAGGAATACATTGCCTCCCACCTCAAAGGCGATCAGGTCGAGGACGACAACTTCACCGCCGACACGCCCGAAGGCAAGGTCCCGGTGCACAACATCATCGCTAAGTATCCCGGCACCAAAGACGGCATCATCGTGATTGCCAGCCACTACGACACAAACTACCCGCTGCGCAACACTTCTTATGTCGGCGCGAACGATGGCGCTTCTTCCAGCGCGCTGCTGCTCGAACTCGCCAACCAGTTGCGCGGCAAGCCCCGCGACGGCTACAGCGTCTGGCTGGTATGGGACGACGCCGAAGAAGCGATGAAGCCCGATGGTTCTGGCGGCTTGCCGAGGGAAATGCCGTTCGATGACGACAGCTTGTATGGCATCACGCATCTGACCGAGAAGTGGCAGAGCGACGGGACTCTGAAGAAGATCAAGGCGTTTCTGCTGGCGGATATGATTGGCGACGCCGATCTAAACATTGATCGCGACCTGAACTCTACTCCATGGCTAGAAAATGTAGTGGGCGAAGCGGCCAAGCGTCTGGGGTATCAATCGCACTTTTTCGGGCGCACGAATGAGGTTGGAGACGATCACATTCCGTTCATGAAAAGAGGAGTGCCCAGCGCCGACCTCATCGATTTTTCCTACGGCTACAACAATGTTTTCTGGCACACGACGCAGGACACCGTTGACAAACTCAGCCCCAAGAGCCTGCAAATCGTGGGCAGCGTCATCCTCGAAACCGTGCGCATCCTCGACAAGATAGACCCGCTCCCGCCAAAGTGACCTTGGCGCTGCAAAAGCCTTGAACCGCTGAGTTCGCAGAGAGATCGCAGAGAACGCAGAGAAAATCAAAGAGCAAAAGAAGCATTAGGATTTTCTCCGCGTTCTCTGCGGAATCTCAGCGTACTCAGCGGTAAAAGCTTTCCAGTAAGCCAAATCCGCTGCAAGAGCCTTGGACCGCAGAGTTCGCAGAGAGAACGCAGAGAAAATCAAAAGAGCAAAAGAAACGTAGGATTTTCTTCGCGTTCTCTGCGCAATCTCAGCGTACTCAGCGGTTAAAATCTTTTCCGTGAGTAAACAGAGCATCTTTGCGCTTTTCCAGAATTTAATTTCTAATTCAGCCCATATGCGAACTGTGAAGCTCCTGTTCTTCGCTGGAATTCTCAGTCTGACCTGTCTCGCAGCCACTCCTTCCGCCGACCCCGGCGAAGCCAATCGCGTAATTCAATCCGCCCTGCAACCCTCTCCGCTCGAAAGCAACCTTCAGCGCCTGACCGATGAGATCGGCGGACGCGTGCCGGGCACGCTGGCGATGCAGCATGCCGTGGCGTGGGGCATGCAAGCCTTCACCGCCGCTGGGGCTGACACCGTTCATACCGAGGGATTCACGATCCCGTTCTCCTGGTCCGAGGGCGCCACCGAGATGACTGGGACCACGGCGTATCAAGTTGACGCCACGAGAGTTGGCGGCGGCACCGTGCTCTCTTCGTTTCGCTTGCGCGCGGTCTCTGTGGCGTGGGCTCCCGCGCTCGCCCCAGTCAAACACGTGCCGGTGGTCGACGTGGGCGAAGGGTCGGAAGCCGATTTCAAGAAGGCCGGGGATATTTCCGGCAAGATTTTATTGGTGCATACGGTGGTCCTGAAAACCTGGGATGACCTGTTCGCCGAATACGCGAAGGCTCCGCCTGTGATCGATCTCGCGGTGAAAGGGAAGGCCCGGGCGATCGCCTTCATGGCGACTCGCGAGCACGACATTCTCTATCGACACACCAACTCGGGCGCGGGAGAAATCGACAAGCTGCCGATGGTGATCGTGGCGCGCGAAGACGGCGAACGCATGGCGCGTCTGCTCGCCGCGGGAAACCTGGTGTGGGCCGACCTTTCCATTCCCAATCAGATTGGCGGTGCCATCAAGTCCTCCAATGTCGTCGCGGAAATTCGCGGCAGCGATAAACCGGACGAGTTCGTCATCCTGGGCGCGCACCTCGATTCGTGGGAACTGGGCACCGGCGCGCTCGACAACGGCTGCAATGCCGCGCTTGTGGTGGATGCGCTGCGCGCCATTAAAGCGTCGGGCGTGAAGCCGGTACGCACCATCCGCTTCATTCTCTTTTCCGGCGAGGAGCAGGGCCTGATCGGCTCCCGCGCCTATGCCTTCAGCCACCGCACCGAACTGGATAAAGCCGCGGGCGTGATCGTCTACGACTCAGGCACCGGAAAGACAACCGGCTTTTCCGTCGGCGGCCGCAAGGATGTGCTCTATGCCGCAAAGCAACTGATCGCGCCGCTCGCGCAGTTCGATGTCAAAGAACTAACGCCCACTATGGAATGGGGAACCGACCACTTCGATTTCATGCTGGAGGGAGTCCCCACCTTCGTTGCCGACCAACTGGAGGCGAACTATCTCGAAAATTACCACGCCGTCTCCGACACCTACGACAAAGTCGATTTTCCCCAGCTCAAAAAACACGTGGCCGAGGCCGCTGCCCTGAGCGTGGAGCTGGCAGATTTGCCCGAGAAGATCGGCCCACGTCTAACCCACGAGCAGATTGAACAGACCATGCGCGACAGCAACAGTGTGGAGATGCTCAAGTCCAGCGGCGTTTGGGACGATTGGGTCAATGGCCAGAGGGGGAGGCAGAAGTAGCCGGGATATTGTTGATGGATGATTGTTGATTGCTGATTGAACCGCGAAGCCTTCAGCGCAGGATTTTCAATCATCAATCAAAAATCAACAATCATCAATTTTCCCTTGCTCTATTTCTGGATCTTCTTCAACGTGTTCGCGCTGGCAATGCTGTTGCTGGACTTGCGCCTGCATCGCGCCGGCCGGCCCGTCGGTTTTCGCACCGCCCTGGCTTGGAGCGCAGTCTACGTTGTCCTCGCCGCTGCGTTTGCCGTCTTTCTTTATTTCTGGCAGGGACACCAAGTAGCGCTCGAGTTCATCACTGGTTACGTCTTGGAAGTTTCCCTCAGCGCCGATAATCTCTTCGTATTCCTGATCATCTTCAACTTCTTTGCGGTGCCGGAGCAGCAGCAGCATCGCGTTCTTTTCTGGGGTGTGATCGGCGCGCTCGTGCTGCGCGGCATCTTCATCGGCGCCGGGGTCGGATTGATTTCCCGTTTTCACTGGGTGTTATACATCTTCGGCGTGCTGCTGATTGTCAGCGGCATCCGCTTCTCGGTGAGCGGGGAGCACAAGGTCCGTCCCGCGGCGAATCCCCTGGTGAAAGCGCTGCGCTACTTCATTCCGGTCACGGACGACTACCGCGGCGGCAAATTCTTCGTTCGCAATCCGCAGGACAACTTCCGCTTGTACGCCACGCCTCTGCTCGTCGTGCTGCTGGTCATTGAAACCACAGACGTACTGTTTGCGGTCGATTCCATCCCTGCGGTACTCGCCATCACGCTGAATGCCTTCATCGTGTACACGTCCAACGTGTTCGCCATTCTGGGACTGCGGTCGCTGTACTTCGCCGTCTCCCGCCTGATGAAAATCTTCCGGTTCCTGCACTATGGCCTGGCGGCCATGCTGGTGCTGGTCGGCGCGAAAATGCTCATGGCAGATTTCTTCCGGATTCCCACCGTGGTCATGCTAGGAATCGTGGCAGGTGTAATCCTGATCTCAATTATCCTCTCCGCAATTTTTCCCGCCACTCACAAAGCTTAAGAGAAATTTGAATGGCCTCATTTCTCGCGACCTTTGCGAGAAGTGGAGCTTCCCGTCAAGAGTCAGGACAGGAAAACGACCTCCTCCCCTCGCACCACCGAATGCTTCAGGAACTTCTTGTCATCGTGATCGGGATATTCCATGCGATAGTGCGCTCCGCGGCTCTCCTCGCGCGCCAAAGCCGACCGCGCCACCATCAGCCCCACCAAGTGCAGGTTCGACGCCTCATACGCTCTCCGCGTCTTAGGATGAGCCAGCCGTGGAGCCATCTCTTCCAGCGTCTTCACCGCTTCCTGCATGCCCTTGCGCGTGCGTACGATGCCAACCTCAGATTCCAGCGTGACCTGAATCTGCGCGATGAGTTCTTCCATGCCCGCGTCCACCGGGCCATTGGAGTACGCAGCTTTCGGGTGAGCACTGCGATGCGCGGGCGCTTTCAACTCGTCGCGCATCGCCGTTCCTGCGCGCGCGCCGAAAACCAGACCTTCCAGCAACGAGTTACTCGCCAGCCGGTTCGCCCCGTGCACGCCCGTGGCCGCAGCTTCGCCCGCCGCATAAAGTCCGGCAACATTCGTCTTGCCATCAAGATCAGTACGCACGCCTCCCATGCAGAAATGCGCCGCCGGACGAACCGGAATCACGTCCTCGGTAATGTCCACGTTGTGTTCCATGCATGTGGCATAAATTCGTGGGAAACGTTTCTGCACCTTGCTGGCACTGAGATGCGTGAGGTCGAGATAGACAAATGGATCCTTCGCGCGGCTCACTTCCATTTCGTGAACAATGGCGCGGGCCACGAGGTCACGCGGCGCCTGTTCGCCCATGGGGTGATACTTTCCCATGAACCGGTTCAGTTCAATGTTGCGCAGGCACGCGCCCTCCGCGCGCAGTGCCTCCGACAGCAGAAACCGCGGAACCTTCTTCATATAAAGCGCGGTGGGATGAAACTGCACGAACTCCAAGTCGCTGAGTTCCGCTCCGGCGCGGTAAGCCAGCGCGGCGCTGTCAGCCGTCGCCGCCTCAGGATTGGTCGTGTTGCGATAGAGCTGTCCCATGCCTCCGGTAGCCAGCAGCACAGCCGAACACGCCACTTCCTGCGGAACGCCTTTTTCGTCGAGCAGTTCAACGCCTAGCATGCGCCCGCCATCGGTCAGCAGGGCACTGGGAAAAGCAAACGGCGAAATCGAAATGTGCTTCAGCGATCGCGCTTTAGCATGGAGGGCGCGCAGGATTTCTCTTCCGGTCGAATCCGCCTGCGAATGCAAACTGCGGTGGCGGCTGTGCGGGCTCTCCAGCCCAAATACCAGCGGTGTGCCGTGAGACTTGCCCCAGGCCATTAACTCATCGATGCGCTGCGGGCCTTCTTCCAACAGGATCTTGACCGCGGCAGCATTGCAAAGACCGTCCCCGGCGCTGAGGGTGTCCTGCAAGTGGAGAGTGACCTCATCTTCGTCGCTGAGTGCGGTGACAGGCGAGGGCTGCGATACATCTTTCTTTTCCAGCACGAGCACACGTCCGGCAGCAGCCAATTCAATGGCCGCGCGCAGGCCCGCAACGCCCGCACCTATCACCACGAAGTCAGTCTCGGCTGGAAGACCCTTCATCGCCTGCAATTCAATAAGCGGGGAAATAGTATCACTTCGCCCGAAGCCCGTCTTTTGTACGCTTACGCTATGATGGAACCGCATGCCGCAGGTGACCATCCACGTCCTGCCCCGGCCCTATCAGGCCTGGATCGAGAACGGCCTGCTCACTCGATCCGGATCCGTGCTGAGCGAACTGCTGCCCCAGGCGAGCCGGATTTTTGTTTTGACCGTGCCTCCGGTGCGCAAGCGCTGGGGCTCAAAGCTGGTCACTTCCTTGAAGGCCAGCGGGTTCGCGCCGCAGGTCATCGCGATGCCTGACGGCGAACCCAGCAAACGTCTCGCGACCATCGAGGCCCTGGCCGAGAAATTGTCACGCCTGGGAGCTGATCGCAAGGCTGTGATCATCGCCCTGGGCGGCGGCGTGGTGGGCGACGTCGGCGGACTGCTGGCCTCGCTTTACATGCGCGGGATTGAGCTGGTGCAGGTGCCCACGACGGTGCTGGCCCAGGTGGATGCCTCCATCGGCGGCAAGACTGCCGTCAATCTGGTTGCCGGCAAGAATCTGCTGGGAACCTTTCATCATCCGCGGGTTGTGCTTATCGATCCCACGGTCTTGAAGACCTTGCCCGATCGCGAATTCCGCGCGGGGCTTTATGAGGCGCTGAAGTGCGGCATCATTGGGAACGTCGAACTGTTTCTTCGCTTCGAGCAAAATCGCGCGCGCATTCTGAAGCGCGACCCGGTCGAACTGGAGTGGCTCATTGCGCAGTCCGTCCGACTGAAGGCGGAAGTGGTTTCCGCCGACGAGCGTGAAGACGGACTGCGCCGGGTTCTCAACCTGGGCCATACCATCGGCCACGCTCTTGAAGCCGAAACCGGCTACAAACGCCTGCTTCACGGCGAGGCCGTCGCCTGGGGAATGATTGCCGCCACCAACATCGCGCTCAGTGTCGGCCGCACCGATAGCGTGACCGCGGGCCGCATCGCCGATGCCGTATTGAGCCTAGGACGGCTGCCGGATGTGAATGTCAGCGCCCGCAAGATTCTGGCGCGGCTGCAGTCCGACAAAAAAACGCAAAATGGAGTAGTGCACTTCATCCTGCCGCGCGAAATTGGCAAAGTTGAAGTTGCCAGCGATGTGCCCAGCAGTGCCATTGTCAACGCGGTCGAGGAGTTGCGGCGGCTATCGCGCGGCGGCTGGGTTTGGGGAAAATAAGAAAGTCGAGAAGCCAACATGGCACAAACGACGCAGCAATACATTCAACGAATCCTGGGACACGTAGAGGGCCGCGACGCACTCCAAGTACAACGCACGACCGCGCCCAAGCTGAAGAAGCTTATGCAAGGCCTCTCGCCGAAAGAACTGAGGTGGAAGCCGGAGGCGGGGAAGTGGTCGATTGCAGAGATCGTTGCCCACCTGGCTGACACCGAGATCGTGGCCAGTTGGCGGATGCGCTCTGTGCTTGGCGCAAACGGCACAACCATCCAGCCCTTTGACCAAGATTCGTGGGCATCGGTATTTGAATACAGCAAGCGCGATCCGAAGCAGTCTTTGGAAGTGTTTCGCGTGCTGCGCGATAACAATCTGGCGATGTTGAAGGCGCTTCCGCGCGAGCGCTGGGATAATTACGGCATGCACGAACAGCGCGGAAAAGAGACCATTTCGCATATGACCCGCATGTTCGCCGGACATGACGCGAACCACGTTCTGCAAGTCGAAGGCATTGCCGGGCAACTAAAGAGCGCACGCAAAAAAAAGAAGAAGCGAAAGTGAGTCCTGCCGGCCGAACCGCAGTGCAGCAGTCCAGCAAATCTCCGGTGGTAGGCGCAGCGCCGGAAGGCGCCAGCGATCCGCACTCCGCGGCGCGCGCGGTTCGGGACATGTTTACCTCGATCGTGCCGCGCTACGATCTGCTGAACCACGTCTTGTCGTTCAACATCGACCGCATGTGGTGGCGGCGCACCGCGCGCATGTTCCGCCACATCCTTGCCCGGCCGGATGCTCGCATCCTCGACCTGTGCTGCGGCACGGGAGACATGACGTTCGCTCTGCGCCGGCAGGCAGGGAAGTCATCGCCGCAAATTTTCGGCGCCGATTTCTCTCACGCCATGCTGCAGCGCGCCTCCGCGAAATCTTTGGCGTCCACGCGGAACGGTTCAGGGCCGGGATGGATCGAGGCCGATGCGTTAAATCTCCCGTTTCCCGACGAGCACTTTGATCTGGTGACCTCGGCATTCGGTTTCCGCAATCTCTCCGACTACGATGCCGGGCTGCGCGAAATTGTCCGCGTGCTGCGTCCCGGAGGCGAATGCGGCATTTTGGATTTTGGCGAGCCTGCCGGCGCGATGGGCGCGCTCTACCGTATTTATTTCAAGCAAGTGCTGCCGCGGGTTGGTACCCTGATCTCCGGCGTCCGCGGTCCTTACGCCTATCTTCCCGCCTCCGTCGAGTGTTTTCCTGCGCCGCAAGAGATGGTCGAAAGAATGAAGCGCGCAGGTTTCGCCGAGGCCACCTGGACTCCTTACACGTTCGGAATCGCCGGGCTGTATCGCGGACGAAAGATCGCTTAGCAATGGCGATCAATGGCGTCTGACCGCTAAGTTGTTGAACCTGCGTGTAAGTCATTGATAATCCGTTAAGCCGCATTAGAAACCCTCAGGACGCGCGAATTTGTATTTCGGGCACTTACCCTCGCTAGTGCAGAGATCGTCGCTGGCAAGGGCGTTTCGGGCCCCGGAAAGGGCATTCTAGGCAACGACCGACCCCCCGAAATCGGATCCCGGGCTCAGAATGGCATCTGTACATACATATGTGTATTTATACAAGTAGGCCACGAGGATCGAACGCTTTTGTAGCGGACTTGGATTACAGGAAAAAGCTTTTAAACGCTAAGTTCGCTGAGGTTGCGCCGAGTTCGCGGAGAAAATCTTGCGGTGCTTTTGTTCCTTGATCTTCTTTGCGTCCTCTGCGATCCCTCTGCGATCTCTGCGGTAAAAGGCTTTTGCCGCTGACTTGGGTGACAGGAAAAGTCGTGACACGCCTTCTTGAGGAAGCCTAAGGTCCGAGGTCTGAAGTCTGCGCCCCGCTCATCCCGCGTCGCGCAGCAGCTGACTTAGCGCATGAATGTCTTCCGCCCCCACGTCGCCCAGCACAAAATACCGCAGCCCATTTTGTGTCCAGTTTTCCACGTTGAACGATTGCGCGTGCAGCGGTCCAGAGGGCAGGCTGGCGGTCTCTTCCCCGCGATCCTGAAAAATGAACACCGAAATCTCGTGCTTGCGCAACTGGTAAATCAAATGCGCCCCTGGCGTCTGCGCGAGATAGGTCACCCGTCCGCCGAGCAGCGTGAACTCCGATCCCTGCAATTCGGGAAGGTTAAAGGTGAAAGGAATCTTTCCCTGGAACCATGGCTTCACCGTGTGCCGGTCGCTCGAAAGAATATCCACGGGCGTCGTGCTCGCCAACGCCGCGACGTGCAGGTCGGCGAGTTCGCTATAAACCCGCTGCCGCTGCGCGCTCTCGCGCCCTGTATACAGATTCACCGCAAGCGACAGAATCACCAGCGACAGCGCCGGAAGGACGAGAATCTTCCAGAACCAGCCAGATTCGCGGAGTGGCTTCACGGCAATGCTCTTCGAAATCCGTTGGCGTAGTTCGGCGCTGGGTGCATAGCGCGTGCCAGCCATCTGCACCGAACGTTTCATCTGTACTCGTTCCAGCGTCGCAGCGGCGCAGTCAGCGCACCCGCGCAAATGCGCGCTCAAGGCCTTGGCTTGCTCGGATTCCAGTTCACCGTCGGCGTAAGGATCGATTTGACCTCGCCACTGCTCACAGGGCATGCGGCGCTCCCTTCAGTTTCTTTGCCAGCAACTCGCGCAGCGCCTTGCGCGCACGAGAAAGGCGCGACATCACGGTTCCGATGGGGATGGCAAGCGTGTCTGCGATCTCCTGGTACGACATTTCTTCCACCTCACACAACAGCAATATCTCGCGGAAGGGTACAGGCAAATCCTCCAAGGCCTGCTGGACGGTATCGCGATCGGCCTGCTCGAGCACCAGGCTCTCCGGCGTTGTGCGTTCTGCGGGCAGCAAAGCGTCGTCGTTTTCACCATCGAGCACCACCATGGTTCGCAGCCCAGTCCGCGAGCTGAGAAACGAATTACGCAGGATACGGTACATCCACGCGGGAAAGTTTGTGCCCAGCTGAAATGAAGAAAATCCGCGCAATGCTTTCGCGTACGTCTCTTGTACCAAGTCTTCCGCCTCCGTTGTGTCCTGGGTGAGCCAGCGCGCAAAGTTATAGAGCTGATCGAACAGAGGCATGGCCAGCTCTTCAAATGACACCGCGGACGCGCGCTGTTCCGGCACCTTCATAGGAAAACGGAATGCCCGCTAGTTTATTCCATCGCGCGCAAGAACTTTTGCAGGGAATAAATTGTTCATCGCCCGGTTATCAAGGGGCGAGCGCGAAACAACGCTGCGGACAATCACTCAGGAGGCACCATGAAAAACGCATTCACTTGGCTCACAAATCCGCCGATCGACGGCCCGAAGTCCACGATCGTTCTGCGCCTGATGGCGGGAGCCGTATTCTTTTGGGAGGGCATTCTGAAATTCGTCTACGCCAATCAGGGAATTGGCCGCTTCACCAAGCTTGGCATGCCGTTGCCGCACCTTACCGCTGATTTCGTGGCGTGCCTCGAAATTGTGGGCGGATTGTTGCTGCTCTCCGGATTGCTGACGCGGCTGATCGCCATTCCCTTCATTGCGGAGATGATCGTTGCCATCCTCTCCACGAAAATATCGTTGTATTTGGGCACTTCGCCTCTGCCGCTTCCCGCAGCGCCCCCGAAAATTGGCATGTGGGCCGTGCTGCATGAAGTTCGTTCGGAGTACGCGCAAATGCTTACGGTAATTTTTCTTCTGATCAACGGCCCCGGCAAATGGTCGCTGGATGCCTTGTTCAGCAAGGAGAAAGAAAAGGGCGCAGTTCAGCTGGCGGCAACGCTGCCGCGGAAAGCATCGGCAAACGCGTCGGCGATGGTGTAGCGGATGACGTGCTCATACTCCGGCCCCAGGAATCGGCGTAAGCGATCGGTGTTCATGATGTACTCCCCAGTCATGTAAGGGACGGCTTCGGGTGGAATGGCGGAAATCTTTTGCTTCCACAGGAATTTCAGGACTTGGCGCATCGTCCATTTTCCCGGCACGCGCAGCAGTTTGGCCTGCGCCATCTCGATGCAGCGCGCGAAGGTCAACGGCTCGCCGCGACCAGCGACGTTGAGAACGGTGAGGCGTTGGGTCTCCGGCTCGCGCTGCAGGATGTGGCGGATCAGCCTCGCCATGTCGTCGACGTGGATGAATTGAATCCTGTTGTCGAGGTATTGCTGGCCACGCGGAAGCATGCAGGGCAGGCGCTTGCCCTCGTGGCGCATTCTCTCGGCACGTTCGCTCTTGCCATTGGGCGTGCCGCGAAAAGCTCCCATAAGATAATTTTCCACGCTGGCGCCGGAGAATATGTGCGGACGCAGAATATAAGCGCTGCATCCTCGTAAAGAGTGGGAGCGGGTCTGCACCACTTCATCCGATTGTTTCTTGTGAATGGCGTAAGGCAGAGTGTGCGCCGCGAGTATCGAGTCTTCCACCGCCGGAGCGGGCAGGTTCGGCCCGTACGCCGAGACGCTGCTGGGAAAAATGAACTGCTTGACGCCGTCGTCGGTTTGGCGGTTGGTTTCGGTGACCGCTTCCATCACACGCGCCGTTCCTGCGACATTGATCTGCCACATGCGTTCCACGTCAATCACGCCGGTGCGCACAGGATCGATCACGAACGCCAAGTGGACCATGGCATAGGCGTGGGTGTCGCGTAGCAACTCGAACAGAGCCCGGGTCGAAGATTCCTGGCCCAGGTCCAGATTTTCGAAACGTAACTCGGAGTCGGTTCGAGGGGGACTCACATCCACCCCGATGACAGAGTAACTACCGAGCAGGGGCAGCAGCCTGGAGCCGAGATTGCCCGATATACCGGTTACGACGACGACTGGTTTTGCCATCAGTTCGGTTGTGCGGAATGTGGTTGCGGGGTCTGCGGCTGAGTGGCTGGCGGCGTTTGACCGGGCGCGTTCGGTTGATTTTGCATGCGCTGGGCAGGAGGAGCCATCCGTCCCGGGCTCATCGGACCTCCCATCGGCCCATTTGGCGCCGCCGGTCCAAAATACGCCTCGTTCGTGGTAACGCTATACGACTTATTCAAATCTTCGATCATCTTGCGCATGCGCTCGCTCTGCAGCTTCCCGTGAATTTCGTTTTTCGCCTGATCGAGCGGGATCTCGGTCTTGCTCTTCACTTTGAAAATGTAGTGTCCGGCTGAATCGCTGATGACTTCCGATACCTCGCCCGGCTTCAGGTCAAACACGGCGGCCTGTGTGGGAGGCAGGCCCGTACGCCGCACGGAAGGCAGAGTCACGGTGGGAGCTTCGATCTTCATTCCGGCAGCTTCGTAAGCTTCCTTCTGCAACTTTGCGAAGTCCTCGCCGGCGGCCGCCCTGGTCCTCAGGCTCTGGGCCAACTCGCCCATTGCCTTCTGGTCTTCATCTCTCTTGGCTTTCTGCTCGGCCTCTTTGGCCTTCTGCGCTTCCTCGCTCAGCTTTTCGTTCTTCTCTTCGTCCTTGACTTCGACTTCGTTTTGCTTGTTCAGTGGCACAAACAGCCGCTCTAGACTGAATTGTTCGTAGTCCGGAGCATGATCGTGATAATACTTCTCGATCTCCTCTGGCGGAACCTTGCCCGCTTCTTCCTGAATGTTTTGTCGCAGTTCCTGGCTCAGGAGCTGCATCTTCAGGATTTTTACTCGATCTTCATATTGCGGGGTCTTGTCCATGCCTTGTTTTTTGGCTTTGGTCGACAGCGCAATCCACTGCGGCAGAAGCGTCGCCAATTGCTTCTTCATCTGCGGCGTTACATTGGGAGCAAGATTGCTAGCGAGTGTTTCAAACTCCGCCTTGGTGATGACGGTTTTGCAATCCGCGGTGGAAGTTTTTGGGGCCGCGGACTTGGCTGCGGTTGCCGTTTTCGCGCCGGTCGCCGGCGTCGCGCCCTTGGCCAGAGTCGGCTTGGGCTGCGGAGCGCACACGCCTTCGATCGTGATCACCGCCGCTGTCGGCGGGACGGAGGCAGAACTATCCGCCGGCGCCTGGGGCGGGACAGGAGTGCCAGGCATGGCTTGTCCCCCGGCCAGCGTTCCCAACAAAACACACATCAGCCACCGCTTGCGCATATAGCATTTCCTCCAGGATTGGTCGGTCAGAAGTATGAAATTGCTCAGCACCAAATCCTAGCACAAGCGGCCAGTTTTGCCATGGAAGTGCGGGGTGCAAGGACCCAGCCGCCTGCTCTCTGGTTCAGCCGAGCACCGGAGCCAATACCGCGATTTGCTTGGCGCTTTGCGCTGGCAACGGCGATAATTCCTGCATGTCGGGAAATCCCGCCATCCCTTCAAGTGAATTGATGCGCGCCGAAAAGCGCGCCGCCGCTGGCAGTTCCGTGCTGGCGGCGATTGTGATTACCGGGTTGAAGGTGGTGGTAGGCCTCAGCACAGGCAGCCTGGGAATTCTCTCGGAAGCAGCGCACTCCGGGCTGGATCTGATTGCTTCGCTGCTCACGTTTTTCTCCGTTGGAGTTTCGGACAAGCCCGCCGACGCCGACCATCAGTACGGGCATGGCAAAATTGAAAATTTCTCCGCTTTCGTCGAAACCGGGCTGCTGTTGATTACGTGTGCGTGGATCATTTACGAGGCCGTGGCGCGGCTGTTTTTCCGACGGATTGAAATCGAACCGTCGCTGGCAGCTTTTGCAGTGATGATCTTTTCCATGGGCGTGGATTGGTGGCGCTCGCGCGTTCTCGGACGCATCGCCAATAAGTACGACAGCCAGGCGCTGGAAGCCGATGCCCTGCACTTTTCCACCGACATCTGGTCTGCGGGAGTGGTGGTGCTCGGGCTCTTCCTGGTGATGCTGGGACGCGCGTATCACGTGGACTGGCTGCGCGATTCCGATCCCATCGCCGCCCTGTTCGTGGCCGGGGTGGTCGTCTCGGTGAGCTGGCGGTTGGCCCGCCGCACTATCGATGCGCTGCTCGACGCTGCGCCGCCCGGCGTGCGGTCCAAAATTTACGATGCGGTGTTGCGCGTCGATGGTGTGCTGGAAGTCGACCGCGTTCGCATCCGCCGGGCAGGGAATCGCTACTTCGCCGATCTGGCAGTAGGACTGGCGCGGACTGTAACATTTCAGCGCTCCGGGCAGCTGGCCTCCGCGGTCTCGGAGGCGGTCCACCGTGTGTTGCCCGATGCCGACGTAACCGTGCAGCCGCTTCCGCGCGCACAACATTCGGAGAATATTTTTGACCGCATCCGCGCGGTGGCGACTAACAACAATCTCAACGTGCACGACATCAGCGTGCAGGAGATTTCTGGGCAGCTGCACGTGGAACAACATATCGAACTCGACGAGCGGATGACCCTCAAGCAGGCGCATGACCAGGTCACCGAACTGGAAGCCGACATGCGTCGCGACGTTCCCGAAATTTCCGATATCCTTACGCACATCGAGAGCGAGCCGGCCACCATCGAAACGCCCGAAGAAGTGGTCAGCGACGCGGAACTGGAGCATCGCCTCAAGGCTGTGGCGTCGCAGTTTCCCGAAGTGCTCGACGTGCACGACTTCATCGTCAAACGGGTGCGCGGGCGCATGTACATTTCGTGCCATTGCACGCTGTCGGACAATCTTTCGCTGGCGCGCGTGCACGATATCCAAACGGAGTTGGAAATCCGCTTTAAGCAGGACGCGCCGGAGTTATTCCGCGTCCTCATTCACCCCGAGCCCAGCACTGACAACCGGAGGTAGAGCGTGATCACTGCCAAAGCAATCTGGACCGATAACGAGCGTTACATCGGCGAGGCTAGTTCTCGTCACGCAGTTGTGATGGACACGGCGACCGAGAAGAGCGCAAGTTCGCCGATGGAACTGGTGCTGATCGCTCTGTGCGGATGCACTGCTTCGGATGTCGTCGGCATTCTTCGCAAAAAGCGCGAGCCCTTTACGCGGCTGGAAGTCAGCGCCACGGGCGAGCGCGCATCGGGCTATCCCGCGGTGTATACGGAAATCAATTTGATCTATCGCATTACGGGCAAAGTTTCTCGCAAAGCTGTGGAAGACGCGGTGAAGCTGTCGAAAGAAAAATACTGCTCGGTCTCGGCCATGCTGGAAAAAACCGCAAAGATCTCGTCGAAAATCGAATTGGTGGAATAGGTGTTGCCATGCGCGTGCTGCTTTACACCCAAACCGGCTGCCTCTCCTGCGAACTGATGAAAATATTCCTCGAAGCCAAGGAGATCCTGTTCGAGGAGCACAACATCACCGCAGAGCCCGAGGCTCGCCGCGCCATGACCGAGGAATATGACAGCACCGAAACGCCGACGCTGGTGATTTTTTCCGGCGAGACTCCGGACGTGATTGTTGGCTTCGATCCCGTGCGTCTTGACCAGTTCCTCGATCCGGCTCCATCATCGGATTCGGTGAACGAATCCTGAACTCTGCCCCTTCCAATCGAAGCGCGCACCCTCTGTGGGGATATTTGTTTATCGGCTCGGCCGCATTTTTGTGGGGAGTGTCCGCGGCGCTGGGAAGGGCCGTGTTCACGGGCAAATTGGGATTGAGCGGCGAAGCGCTGCATCCCATCGACCCGCTGATCCTGTCGCAGACGCGGACGTCGTTCTCGCTGCTGGTGCTGCTGCCGCTGCTGGTGGCGCGGCGCGGCTGGCAACGGATCAAACTTCCAACGCCCGACCTGATTCAATGCCTGGTGCTGGGAATGCTGGGCGTGGCCGCGTCAAACTACTTTTATTACGTCGCGATTCAGCGAACCAGCGTCGCCATCGCCATCATCGTGCAATACACGGCGCCCGTGTGGGTGCTGCTCTATGTGGTGGCACGCGGAGAGCAGAAACTTTCGCTGCAGAAAGTTGCCGCGGTGGCAGTGGCCCTTGCCGGAATCGCGCTGACAATCGGCATCA
The DNA here is from genome assembly GCA_963708335.1 of uncultured Acidobacteriaceae bacterium. Taxonomy (GTDB): domain Bacteria; phylum Acidobacteriota; class Terriglobia; order Terriglobales; family Acidobacteriaceae; genus Sulfotelmatobacter. The sequence continues at coordinate 4,258,522 of OY970205.1, forward strand.
TCGGGACGAAATCGGCAGCGCCTTTCCGCCTCGACTCTTATGGCTTTATCGCCGCCGTGCTGGCCTCATTCTCATTCGCCTTCTACAACGTTGGCGGACACCGCATCCTGGCACGTCACGACCGCTGGCGCGTGCTGGTGTGGACGCTGGCTTCGGCGTCGGTCTTCTGGTTATTCGTGAATCCGCCGTGGAAAGTTGTGGCCACGCACTATGCGCCCGCGCAGTGGGCGTTCCTGTTCGTTTTTTCCATGATCTCGGTGCTGGGATCGTTCTCGCTCTATTTCTTGGGCCTGCAGTATCTCGAGCCGACGCGCGCCATCATCGCCAGTTGCCTGGAGCCGGTGTTCTCAATCCTGCTGGCGGCGGCGTTGCTAGGCGAAGGCGTGCGCCCGATTCAGACGGTGGGGATTGTGTTGGTGCTGTCCGCGATTGTGATTGTGCAGTTGCCGGGACGAGGCGGGGCGGGGCAGGAATCGGTAGTGGTGGACCCGATCGAGTAATGCGCATTGGATAATCGGGGGAAGTTATCATTGGCACCACGCAACCACGAGGGTAGGCACGTTGGCGAATTTCGAACATGTCGCGAGGTTCAAAGAAGGAGTCGAGCCGTGGAACGATTGGAGAAAAGAAGAACCAGAGGCCGAGATGGATCTCAGCGGAGCGGTGCTCTGCGGGACCAACTCTTGCCGAGTCAATCTCAACGGCGTAAACCTTAAGCGGGCGAACCTCATTGCCGCGCGGCTGTGCGAGTCGAACTTAAGGCAGGCGGACCTCACAGATGCGGACATGATTGCGGCGAACCTCAGCGGCGCGGACCTACGAGGGGCAGACCTCCGTAGGGCTCACCTTCACGTGGCAAACCTGGGTGGGGCGAACCTTGGCGGCGCGTCTCGCCCTGGAAACACCGTACCGGGAGCAGACCTCCGCGGGGCGGACCTCAGGATGGTGAACTTCGACGGAGCAAGACTTGCCCTCGTCGATGTCACAGGTGCGGATTTGAGTTGGGCGAGCCTGCGCGGGGCGGACCTTTCTCGCGCGGACCTCCGAAATTCGAATCTCAGCAGAGCCTGCCTCGAAAAGGCAGACCTTCGCGGGGCGCGCATCATGGGAGCCAATCTCGCAGGTGCGGACCTCAGCGCGGCCGACCTGTTTCGGGCAAATCTCAGCGAGGCGGACCTGAGCGAGGCGAACCTCAAGGTCGCGAAACTGAACGCCGCAAATCTCACAGGAGCGAACCTAAGCCGCGCGGATCTCCGGGGGGCGGATCTACGAGGGGCGGAGCTCATGCGCGTGTCGCTTCTTCGAACTAACCTTGACGGGGCAAACCTGACCGGTTGCTCTGTATATGGAATCTCCGTTTGGGACGTGCGCCTTGAGGGAGCAATCCAGTCGAACTTGATAATCACGCCGTGGCGGCCTCTTGGGGACAAATCCGCGATCCAGGTCGACAATCTAGAAATGGCTCAGTTCATCTATCTTCTTCTGAATAACGAGAAAATCAGAAGCGCCATTGACACCATCACTTCCAAAATGGTCTTAATTCTTGGTCGTTTCACACCGGAGCGAATAGTTGTTCTCGAAGCGATTCGAGAACAACTCCGCGAGCGTGACTATCTGCCGGTCTTGTTTGATTTCGAGAAGCCTGGCAGCCAAACGACGGTCGAAACCATTTCTACGTTGGCCCACATGGCTCGATTCGTGATCGCTGATCTCACTGACGCTAAGAGTGTTCTCCAGGAACTTCAGGCCATTGTTCCACTCAGCCCATCGGTCGTGGTGCAACCCTTGTTGCTCGCTGCTCAAGAGGAGCCCGGCATGTTCGATTTCATCCGTAAGTTTCCATGGGTCCTCGATACGCATCGTTATCCGGACGCAAGGACTCTGCTCTTGCAACTGAAGGATAAGGTGATAACCCCTGCCGAAGCGAAGTCGAAGGAACTTGCGCTAAGAAAAGAGTGAACGAACCGCTGTAGACTTTCTCTCCCGGCTACTCCAAGTTTTTTCCCTTCGTCTCCGGCAACTGCGTCGTCGTCAACGCAGCCAGCAGATATCCGGCTGCGCAGAGATAGAACGCCCAGCCTAATCCTTTCGTCTGGCCGACGCGGCCGATCACTAGCGGGGCGAGTGAACTCAGGGCGCGCGCGCCGTTGTAGGTGACGCCGAGCGCCCGGGCACGAACGGCTGTCGGAAAGATCTCGCTGCCCATGATTCCTGAGCCAGAGAAGATTCCAGTTCCGAAGAATGCGACTAGCGTTCCGACAACCAGCAGCGCTGCCTGCGAGCGCGCCGCGGCATAAAGTGGAATCAGAAGAGCTGTCATTAACGTATAGACAATAAAAGCCTTGCGCCTCCCGATGTGATCGGCTACCCAGCCGAAACTGATGTATCCGGGAAACATCCCGCACAGGTTCAGCACGACCAGCAGAGTGGTCATGCCCATCACGCCGAACCCGCGTCCGCCTTGCGCTACCGGTAGCGACAGGTAAGGCGGAATCCAGGTGAACAATCCCCACCAAGCAAACAATCCGAAGAAATTGAAGAGCAAAAGTGCGATCGTATGTTTGGCGTAAGGTGCGCGAAAGATGACCCAAAAATTCGTAGAGACGTAACTCGTTGCGTCTTTGCCGATAGCGGCAGGGTCACCGTTTCCAACCCCACCCCTATCCTTACGCTCGCGCCACAATTCTGACTCCGGCACGCGCCTCTGAATCCAGAGCGTGACAATCGCAGGCAAGATGCCGACAAAGAATACCGCTCTCCATCCGTAGTAGCGCGCCACCGGCCCGGCCACGAGCGCCGCCGCCGCAAAGCCCAGCGCCCACGAACTTTGCACAATCGAAATCGCCTTGGCTCGAACTTCGGTGGGCCAAGTCTCGGCCACTAGCGTGGCTCCGGTATTCCACTCGCCTCCCATGCCCAGGCCGAGCACGAAGCGCGCGACCGCCAACATGGCAATGCTGGTCGCGAGGCCCGAAGCAAACGAGCACACCGAGTAGGTCAGGATGCTCGCCATCAGCGCACGCTTGCGGCCGATGCGGTCGGCAAGAAATCCGAAGAGCACGCCGCCGATCCCCGAGGCCAGCAGCGTCAGCGTGCCCAGCGTTCCGGCGACAGTCTTGCTCATGCCCAAGTCGCGCATGAGCAAGGCCAGCACCAGCGAATAGAGCATGGCGTCGAAAGCGTCGAGCGCCCAACCCATGCTCGCCGCGAGCAGCGTGCGCCGCTGTCCGGGAGTCGCTTGCCGGATCAGTTGTAGAGGGCTAACGACCATGGAGGTTCGAGCGCGAGTCTGGCGGATTGTAAAGGGTCGCGCACTCGACGGCGAAGAAGAATTGTCAGCTGGGAATCTTGGTAAGCGATCAGGCTCTGGCGAACTCGATGGCCTTGCGCACGTGCCCGCGGGATTTTTTCAGCGCGGCTGAGGCTTTGGTGCGATTCACGCCCGCCGCCAACATGACCACTGCGACTGGAGTTCGATTGCCGCTGGCTTTGAGCGCGGCGCTGGCTGCGTCGTGACCGGCTCCGGTGGCCTGTTCCAGGATTCGAATCGCGCGCTGGACGAGCTTTTCGTTCTTCGTCCACACATTGACCATGAGATTTCCGTAGACGTAACCCAGCCGCGTCATAGCGCCGGTGGAGATCATGTTGAGCACCATTTTGTGCGCGGTGCCAGCCTTCATGCGCGAAGATCCGGCGAGGACTTCGGCGCCGACCTCGGTGACGATGGCGAAATCGGCGGCGCGTTCCAGCGGCGAGTTGCGGTTGCAGGTGAGCGCAATGGTGTGGGCGCCACGGTGGCGGGCATATTCGACGGCGGCGATGGTGAAGGGAGTGCGTCCGCTGGTGGCGATGCCGAGAACGATGTCGCGTTTGCCGGGCTTGCGTTTTTTCATTTCCGCGACCGCGAGCGCGGTGTCGTCTTCACTGGCTTCGGTGGAGGCAGCCAAAGCCCTGGGTCCTCCAGCCATAATGAATTGCACCGTGCGCGGGTCGGTGTTGAATGTGGGAGGAATTTCGGAGGCGTCGAGAGCGCCGATGCGGCCGCTGGTTCCGGCGCCGACGTAGATGAGGCGTCCGCCGTGGCGCAGTCCGGCGACAACCACGTCAATGGCGCGGGCGATCTGCGGCAGGGCGCGGCCCACTGCGGCGGCGACGGTGGAGTCTTCCTGGTTCATGAGGCGCACGATTTCGAGCGATGACATGCGATCGAGATCGGCAGCGCCGGGAAGAATCTGTTCCGTGGGAAGCTGGCGAAGGTCGGAGTTGTCTTTATTGTTCTTGCGATCTCGCGTCAAGTCGTGAGCCTTTCGGGAACGGGGAAGCTAAATATTTTACTTGCGTCGTAGAGAGGTTGGTTGCAGCGTCTTCCGCTGACAGCAACGGCGCCGCAAGCCAGACCTCGCAAGCAACGTCTCTACGGATGCAGCGCCTCTCCTACCGCGTCGTGAAACTTGGGACGCACTTCCTTGATTGCCTGATTCGCGCAGTCGGGCCAGGTACGGTTCGTCAATAACGTGATCGAAAGTTGGCGGGACGGGTCGATCCAGAGCGATGTGCCGGTGTAGCCCAGATGACCGTACGAGCCGGGTGCGAAATATTTTCCCGACTGGGATGGGGTTGAGGGAGTGTCCCAACCGAGGGCGCGTGATGTGCCGACCGGTTCCGATTCGCGACGGGTGAAGAGGGCGACAGTTTCGGGACGGACGATGGGAACGCGGGCAGGAGTGCCCGCGCCACATTCGAGCAGGACGTGCGCAAAGCGGGCCATGTCTTCGGCGGTGGAGAACAGGCCCGCGTGCCCGGCGACGCCGCCGAGGACGTAGGCGTTTTCGTCCTGCACTTCACCTTGGATGATCTTATGGCGGAAGGTGCGATCGTCGGCGGTCGGGGGAATTTTCGCGCGCGCGCCTGCCGGCGGGTTGAAGGTGGTGTGCATCAACGCCAGCGGGCCGAAGATCTCTCGTTGGCAAAAAAGATCGAGCGGCTCTCCTGCGAGGCGTTCCAGAGCCGTCGCCAGCAGGATGAATCCCAGGTCGCTATATTCGGTGCGCGTGCCGGGATCGGCCGAGAGGGAAGTGGCGAAGGCGGCTTGAAGCAAGTCGTCGCGGGTGTGGGCTCGGAGGAACAACTTCTCATAGGCGGGCAGCCCGGAAGAATGCGCCAGCAGCATGCGAAACGTTACGCACGTCCGGCGCGGGTCGGATTGTCCGCCAAATTCGGGGATGACCGCAACGACGGGAACCTCCAGTTCAAGCAGGCCGCGCTCATAAAGGATCATCGCCATGCTGGTCGTGGCGACCGCTTTGGTCACGGATGCCAGGTCGAAGAGGGTCCCCGTGATGGGGGAAGGCGAACTGGCCTCGAACGTGAAATGGCCAAAAGGTTTCAGCGCCACCAAGCGGCTATGGTGAGTGACCGCAACGGAGGCGGCAGGGAAAACCCGCAGGTCGATCGCCGCCCGCAGGATGTCGAACGCCGCCGAAAAAGCATGGTCCTGATCGTCCCAGGCTGGCACGAGGGTGCAAACCTTGCTCAAGGCTGGATGCTCGGCTGACAAATTGAAACCTGACGGTTTATAGCAGAGTCCGGCTGGCAGGGTAAAGTGTGGGCCACACCTGTGAGTGTCGCGTGCGGGCAAGGTTTCTTCTGCACGTTTCTTCTGCACTTCTTTCTTTACCCCGGATAACCCGGTGCGGGCTCGAAAGCGTCTAAATCAATACCAAGAATTGGGCACTTGGTGTCTTCCGAGCGGGCGTATAATCGGGGGCAAGGAGTACTGTATGAAATTCAGATGGCTGGCAATCGCTGTGGGATTGGCGGCGTTCAGCGTGGGCCCCTGGACGTTTGCGCAAGTTTCCGATCAAGACAAAGATCAGCCGAAATCCGGGGACGTGCAGAATGCGCCCAAGCAAGCGCCTGCATCATTGCCCACCGCTGATGACAGCCAGATCAAACATGACGGTAGCAAGACCGACGTGGACGCCGTGGGAAATCGCAACGTGGGGTGCGGGCGCGGCGTAGGTAACTGGTATACGGTCGAAGGCCAGGTCGCGCGCGGGCGGGTGTACGCGCAGCAGATCGAATCGCAAGTCAAGCTGATCAACGATCCCGTCATTACGGAATATGTAAACCGGATCGGCCAGAACCTGGTGCGCAATTCCGATGCCCAGGTGCCTTTCACCATCAAGGTCATTGACTCCGATGTGGTCAACGCCATGGCTCTGCCGGGCGGATTTTTTTACGTAAACTCGGGTCTGATTCTTGCTGCCGACGAAGAGGCGGAGATGGCGGGCGTGATGGCGCATGAAATCGCGCACGTGGCTGCCTGCCATTATGGACGCGAAATGACGCGCGCCAACCTGCTGCAGATGGCGTCCATCCCGTTCATCTTCATGGGAGGCGGAATCGGCTACGCAGCCTACGAAGGCATGGGCCTGGGAATTCCGCTAGCCTTCCTGCACTTCTCGCGTGGATTCGAGGCTGAGGCCGACTATCTGGGCATCGAGTACATGTATCGCGCCGGGTACGATCCTTCGGCGTTCGTGTCGTTCTTCGAAAAGATTCAGGCGATGGAGAAGAAGAAGCCGGGAACGCTCTCGAAGGCGTTTGATACGCATCCTCAGACTCCGGACAGGATTGAGAAGTCGCAGGACGAGATTCGCAAGATTCTTCCTGCCAAGCAAGAGTACATCGTGACGACATCGGAATTCGACGAGGTCAAAGCGCGGCTGGCGGCGATCGAAAACAAGCATAAAGTCATCGACGAGAAAGATGCCAACAAGCCCAGCTTGCGGCGGACGGCGAACACCACAGACAAGTCTGACACCAAGAGCGATGACGATCGCCCGACGCTGAAGCGACGTGACGATTCGAACTAGCTTGTGTAGAGACAGCCGCCTCGGCTGTCAGGGTTTTAGCGCATTTTCGCTTCGGTGTAACCGGCGGCTACGGCCGCCGGTTTTATTTTGCGCGAAGTTTGGCAGCGCAGAACGACGGCTCGCGATTTGGCGTAGAATCAGCATTCAGTGTGCTCACAAACGCCTGTGATTGTGATCACAGATGGAACTTGGGGACAAACATAGGCTCAACTCTACGGACTTCAGAGCAGTTCGATAAGGCGGAAAATTTCCATGCCAGAAAATACGCTCACCATTACTGATAATCGCACCAATAAGAGTTATACCGTCCCGGTCGAGAACGGCACGATTCGGGCAATGGATTTGCGGCAAATCAAGACGAGTTCAGACGACTTCGGGCTCATGACCTACGACCCGGCGTTCATGAACACGGCGTCGTGCAAGAGCGCGATTACTTATATCGACGGAGACAGGGGAATCCTGCGTTACCGCGGATATCCGATTGAAGTTCTGGCGGAACGTTGCACCTTCCTTGAAGTTGCGTACCTGCTGCTGTTTGGCGAGCTGCCCACCGAGAAAGAGCTGAACGCGTGGGTGCACAACATCACCCACCACACCATGCTGCACGAAACCACGAAGAAGTTTATGGAGGGTTTCCGTTATTCGTCGCATCCCATGGCAATGTTCGTGAGCACGATTGCGGCTTTGTCCAGCGTGTACCCCGACGCCAAGCACGTGCACGATCCCGCCAACCGTTTGCACCAGATCGCGCGCCTCATTGGGAAAGTGCCGTCAATCGCTGCCATGTCGTACCGGCACAACGTGGGATTTCCGTACGTGTATCCCGACAACGATCTCAGCTACACCGAAAATTTCATGAACATGTTGTGGAAGATGGTCGAGCCCAAATATGTCGCGAATCCGGCGATTGCGCGGGCGCTCGACATCCTGTTTATTCTGCACGCCGACCATGAGCAGAACTGCAGCACCAACGCGATGCGTTCAGTGAGCAGCTCGCAGGCCGATCCGTATCTGTCGGTGGCGTCGGCGGCATCGGCGCTGGCGGGGCCGCTGCACGGCGGCGCGAACGAAGAAGTATTAAAGATGCTCGACGAAATCGGCTCGAAAGATCACGTGCCCGCCTACATCAAGCGCGTGAAAGAAGGGCAGATCAAGTTGATGGGCTTTGGGCACCGCATCTACAAGAATTACGATCCGCGCGCGAAAATCATCCGCTGGAGCGCCGAGCAAGTTTTCCAGGTCACCGGACGCAGCCCGAAGCTCGACATTGCTTTGGAACTGGAGCGCATTGCGCTGGAAGACGATTATTTCGTGAAACGCAAACTCTATCCCAACGTCGATTTCTACTCTGGGATCATGTACCAGGCGATGGGATTCCGGCCGGAGATGTTCACGGTGCTGTTTGCGATTCCGCGGACGGCGGGATGGCTGGCGCAATGGCAGGAACTGATCACCGATCCTGAGCAAAAGATTGCGCGGCCGCGGCAAGTCTATACCGGGCCCGGGGAGCGGGAATTCGTGCAGATTGATAAGCGAGTGCCGGTGCCGATTCCAGCGGAATATCCCGCGGGATAAGCGCAGCAGGAATCACGATTGCAAAACAAAATGCCTCGCCAAAAGCGGGGCATTTGTCTTTCGTACGAAATCCTGGGGAACGGACCGCGCTCCGGGAAAAGGAAATCACAGCTGACGCGGACTTTGAACCGCGTCAGGCGCCGCGCTCGATTAAGCGACGTGCTTCGCGAGTTCAGCTAGCCGCTCTTGATGGCGCTCGGGCGAGGTGATGACCTTCATGCCTTGCCAGTCGTATGGGAACTCCCTGCCGCACTCCAGACAGGCAACGTAAGTCCCCGTCAGAGCAGCGGCGGCGGGACGGCCCGCTTTGGCTCCGCGAATGGTTACTGGAAAACTATACCGCGGGTGTCTGCAACCGAAGAGCACATCCACTAACTTAGCGAACATGATCCACCTTCCACATTCGGGCCTGGGAGCCCGAACCCCTGGGTTGAACTATACGCCCCCGCCTGAAAGAAAAACGTGCGGGCAATCACCTACTTAGATTCCTGAATTGACAAAACGGTTTCCGTTTTTATCGAAAGGGCTGGCACCTGGGGAATCCCCCTGAAATCCTTGCCATGGATATAGTTACGGGGGAAGGAAAAACGTTTCACACGCTCTGGGGGCCGCGCTTTTTCTGTTGCTGGCACTTGGTCATGATGGCCGAGCGCAGGCGGCTGCGTAAATCTTCGGGGAGTTCGTAAAGCTGGGAGTCGCGATAAATCTCAATTGTTTTCTTGGTTGTATCGCACACCACATAGCAGTTGTGGCACCAGGAAAGATGATTTTCGAGCTCAACCTTGGTCTTTTCATCGAGAACGCCGTCCAAATAATTGGTCAGCTCGTTTAGGAATTCAGCGCATTTCACTGGTTGCCATCTCCGCTTGGTACATCTCCGGTTTTAATTTCACTTTTGCCATTTTCACGTCTCTGAAAATATCGTCCCAACCGTTCGCGCAACTGCAGGCGCGCCCGCAGGAGCCGCGATTTCACCGCAGGCACACTCAATTCCAAAGCGGCTGCGGTTTCTTCGGTTGAAAGCCCTTCCACGTCCCTGAGCACGAACACCGTCCGGAAGCCCGGGGGAAGACCTTGAATCGTCTTGCTTAGAATTTCGCGCAACTCAGCTTGCGTATACTGCTGCTCGGGATTCGGACTCCAATCCGCGATCTCGCGGGGAAGGGAATCGTCCTCGGTCTTAATGTCTTCGTCGAGCGAAACCGTGCGTTCCGGCTTGCGCCGACGCAACTTCATCAGCGCTTCGTTCACCGCAATCCGGACCAGCCAGGTATAAAACTTCGACTGCTCCTGGAACTGCGCCAAGTTGCCGTAAGCCTTCAGGAAGGCTTCCTGCACCACGTCTTCGGCGTCTTCGCGGTTCTGCGTAATGTGCTGCGCGATCCGGAAAACGTTGCGATCGTAGCGGCGGACCAATTCCTCGAAGGCTGAGTCGTCGCCGCGCTTGGCGGCTTGTACGAGCGTCAGCTCTTCGCTAACCGGCCCTACTACTTTGTTTTGGATGGCTCCCATTCGCTTGGCGATGCAGTATTTTCGGTACCAAAAAGTGTGCGGCACGCGGATCGTGGCGCAAACTGAAACTGTTATTCTACTTGGTAACCCGGCAGTTTGCCCAATGGCTTTCCGGTAGGCGGCGAGAAAACTTTGCGATAGAGTTCAAGAGGCCCATCGTTACCCGGACGAACAGGTACCGAAGTACTCTGATGTCACAGCACAAGTACCGTATAATCAGCGTTTAGGGCATTGGCCTTTAGTGTGAGCGTGCCTGCGGAAAGACTTTCAGAGTGGGACTGGTTCTCTGAGCATGGCGGACAGTAAGGAAATCCAACAAATCGTTGAGCGAGCGGTAGCGCAAGTTCTCAACAGCCAAATTCCCACGCTACAGGGGCAGTTAGTGGCGCGCGTGCTGGCGGAATTGCCCGCGGTTCCAGCGGCTGCGACGAGCCGCGGAGGCGCAGCTCATGCCAATCTGGTGCAAGCAGTCGCCAGCGTTCATGCGGGAACCACGCAAAAGGAAATTCTGCGTGCATTGCTCGATGCCGGCAGTTTGTACGGATCGCGCGTCGCTCTTTTCGTCGTAAAGGCTGGCGCAGCCAACGGTTGGCAAGGTCGCGGTTTTGGCGCGGAAGATGCGGTGAAAGATTTTCCGCTGGACATGTCGGCGGGACCGGCGGCCCATGCTTATCACAACCGGGCAGCGACTCCGGCAAACATTGCGGAGATGGATCGCCGCTTCGTAGAGCAGTTTGGCGGACCTCATAACGAGCAGATTCTAGTGCTCCCTCTGGTTCTGAAAGATAAAGTTGCCGCCTTGCTCTATGCCGATGGCGGCGCAGAGGGCATGCTCGACGGGGCATCCCTGGAAGTTCTGGTGCTGGCCACCAGTGCCTGGCTGGAAGTGGTTTCGTTGCGTAAGCAGGCGCAGAGGGACATGGGCGATACGGGGGCGATAGAGCGGCCTCCGGTAGCGGCGCCGGTGCAGACAGTCAATTCTTTCTCCGATCCCTTTGCGGCACATACTCCGAAACATACGGCAGCGAAGCCGATGGCCGAGCCAGCCGCAGAGGTCGTCGAGGTCGCCCATGCGGCATCGGCCGCAGCCTCCGCGCCAGCGACCGCCGCAGATCCATTTGCCGGCATGTCACCTGACGATGCCGATACTCACCGCAAGGCGCAGCGCTTTGCCCGCCTGCTGGTGGACGAAATCAAGCTCTACAACCAGGCGAAGGTGGCAGAAGGCCGCCGCAACAAGGACCTCTATGATCGCCTGAAAGAAGATATTGAAAAGAGCCGCTCCACGTTTCAAAAGCGCTACGGCAATACCGCCGCGGCCAGTGGAGATTATTTTCAGAAGGAAGTCGTACGCAGCCTGGCCGAAGACGACTATTCCGTCATGGGCGCGAACTTCCGCCGGTAAGTGCGGCGGAGATCTTTTAACGAAATTCTCGCATCTCACGTTCTGATGTGCGCGTTTGCGCGCGAAAAATTTAAGGTGGTTCGATTGGGTCTCAAGTTGTGGTGTGTGCTCGGGCTCGGCGGGCTCCTGAGCGCTACTCCTAGCGTTGTTTTTTCCCAGGCTGCGCCTCCGGCGGCTTCCGATAGTGCCAGCAAAAAATCCGCGACAGCAGGGGCAATCCCCTCGAGGAAAAGTAAGACCGCGAGCGGCAAGACTGCCGCAAAAAAATCCTCGAGGGCAGCCAGACGGGCCGCTGCTGCGAGAAGAAGGCGGCGGCCCATGTCTCCAAGAGTGCGCCGCATTCACCAGGCGTTCGTGGCTTCGACCACCTTGCGTCCGATGGCGCAGCAGTTGATTCTGGACCGAACTCCCGCGGGCTATGCGGGAGTGGAAGCCTTCGCCCGCGCCCATGCCAGGGAAGATGCAGGAGCGTTGGCGTGGCTGGTCGTGGGATACGCTCATGTGCTCGATCACGATTGTGGGAAGGCGATTGATCCGCTGAACCGCGCCAAGCCTCTGGCTGGCGACCTGGGCGACTACGTCACTTATTACCTTGGCCTTTGCTATCTGCAGACGGGCCATCAGGCGGAGGGTCTGGGGGCACTGGCTACTTTCAACGCAACGTATCCGGATTCGCTGCTGATGCGCGACGCTCACGTGAGTTATGCGAATGCGCTGCTGTCGGAAAAGCGAGCTTCGGAGGCAGCGGAACTGCTGGAGAAGGACCGGCTGCCGGCGAGGTCCGACATCGAACTCGCGCTAGGACGCGCCTACGCGAGCCTGGGGCAAGCTGCGAAAGCAGCCGAGGCGTTCGCGAATGTTTATTACAACATGCCGAATGCGGCGGAAGCGGACGCGGCCTATGCGGAGTTGAAGAAGCTTCCTTCGGCCCCGCCCGCGACTCTGGCACAACACAAAACGCGCGCTGAACTGCTGATGAAGGCGAAGCGGTATAACGACGCGGTCGACGAATATCGCGAACTCGCCGTGCACGCCACTCCGTATGCGCGCCCGGCAGCTGAACTTGCGCTGGCAGATGCGCTGCATCGCAGCGGACGGAACCGCGAGGCCAAGACAGAATTAAACAACCTGCCCGGCGCCACTGCTGACCAGGAGGCGCAGCGGCTCTACATTCTGGGCGAGGTCGCGTGGGCTTCGGACGATAACGGAACGTTTTATCGCACGGTGGAAGAATTGCGCCAGAGCGCGGCCACCAGTTCGTGGTTCGAGCAGGCGCTGTTGTCGGCGGCCAATTTGCACCTGGTGCATCATGAATACGAGCTGGCGCTGGACTCGTTTCGCGAGTTACAGCAGCGCTTTCCCACGGGAACGCGCGCTTCCTATGCGCACTGGAAGACTGCTTGGCTCACGTTGCGCTTTGGACGCAACGAGGAAGCCAAAAAACTTTTTGACGAGCAAATCGCTATCTACCCTGGCGGGAACGAGACCTCAGCGGCGTTGTATTGGCGAGCGCGGCTGGCCGAAGAAGAGAACCAGCCGGCTATGGCGCGTGCCTACTACCTCAAATTATCGGACCGCTACCGGAACTATTACTACGCCGAGTTGGGTCGGGATCGATTGCAGAAACTTCCGGAGACGAGCGATCCGCCGGGCGAGTACCCCCTGCTCGATCACATTCCTCCGCTGCAGCACGGGGACAAGGTGACCTTAACGGATCCTCCAGCCGATGATCTGCATCTGCAGAAGGCCAAGCTTCTGGGTAATGGCGGGCTGGTGGATTTTGCGGTGCAGGAGTTGCAGGCTGCGGCCACAGCCGATGGGGGAAATTGGGGTCCCGCGGAAACGGCGCAACTTTTCACCGACACCGGGCACTACGACCGGGCGATCGAAACGATGAAGCATTCCATCCCAAGTTATTTTGCGGTTGATATTCCGATTCTGCCTCGCGTGTACTGGGAGGCGCTGTTTCCACGTCCGTACTGGCCGGACCTGAAGAAATTTTCCGTGGCGAACGGGCTCGATCCGTATCTGGTGGCGTCGCTGATCCGGCAGGAATCGGAGTTCAATCCGCTGGCGGTTTCGCGGGCCAATGCGGTGGGGCTGATGCAGTTGTTGCCCAAGACCGGCAAGGTCGTTGCCCATGAAGAGTCGCTGAAGCACTACAATTCGACTCAGCTGTTTAGCCCATCCGTGAACCTGCAACTGGGCACACGTTATTTCCGCAGCCTGGTCGACAAGTTTGGCGGCTCGTTCGAGCACGCGCTGGCCGCCTACAACGCCGGTTCGGACCGGGTTGAGGAATGGATGGGGCAAGGCCCATATCGCGATTCGCCCGAATTTGTCGAGTCGATCCCCTTCACCGAGACGCGTGAGTACGTGCAGGCCATTGTGCGCAATACCGCCGTCTATAAACAACTCTACGGTGCGCCGTAAGCCCGCTTCACCCGGGGCCGGGAAGTTCCCGACGGTGAGCTGTCGCGCCTTACTGAGCCGACGCTTTCGCGGCAGCCTCCCTGGCTTGGAGGTGAATCGCCTGTATGTCGCCACTGCGGGCTTCCTGGGCGGTCTGCATCGAATTTTCCATGGATTCCTGCAGTAAAGCTTTGGCGCTATTGCTGATCTGGACGGAGTCGGTAGGCCGGGGATGCGGCGCGGCAACCGCTGTCTGTTGCACCGGGGGCGCTGGAGCGACGGGTTGGGCGGGGGACAGGCTAGCAATTGAACTGATCATGGTTTAAGTCTCCTGCTTTCCTATCGTCTGGCAGATCGATTCACTTGAACTCCTCGAAACAGGCCCGCTTTACGGTGTTACTCCTATTACCTATGGGCCAGTTGTATGGCACCGTTGTGCCTTGCCCGGTCTAATCCCGATTGCTATTGTGCCGATAGAGAAGTTAGTTCCTCCCCTGACGATCGAAAGTCGAGCCGTCCTTGGGGGTATATATGCGAATGATGCATCTGTGCTATGCGGCGATAGGCTTTGCGGTGGCCCGCTGGATATTCAAACGGCAAGCATTGGCAGTCGTAGACCCAGTTACACGGTTTCGGTCGCAGGGCCTGTTGTAGAACGGTTTCGAGTCTCGGGCGTGCGTTCCCGTTGCGCTTCCATTTCGTCGACGCACGCCCCTAGCTTCCATCCCAGAAGTACTGTTACCAAGGTTTGCCTGAATCATCCCGGTTTCTTCGATCTCTCCATACAATTAAGTCAGGGATAAACCTCGGCCGGCCTGCTTATCGATGAACTGCTGGCGTGTTCCTGAGCTTGTATGCGTCCGTTCTTCAAATTACCAATCGCTGTGTTGCCGGTTCGGCTGGTCGGGGCTTTGTTGTCTCCGGCTGCGAAGGCACAGGACGATCCGAACGCCACTCCGCTGGGCGACTTGGCCCGCATCCTGCGCAAGAAAAATCCACCGGCACGTGACGTGATCGACGACGACAACCTGACGCAGGTGATGCAGCAGGCGGAGAGCCGGCACGCTCCCGGTCCCGCGCTGCAGTTTCTGATGGCGGGCGACGATAAGGGCTTCCGGGTCGCGCGGCCGGACGTGTCGTGCAGCCTGTCATTCAACGTAAAAGCCAAATCATTGCTGTCGAGTGCTTACGCTCAGATGGAGCTGCCGCCGGGTGAGGTGAGCAAACTCGAGGGACCGGCGACGATTGAGGGCGATACACTCATCGTTCCCGTTTACAACCGGACCGACTGGCATGTGAGCGAAGTCGCCGTGGCATTGACGGTGGTGAAAAAAGCTCGACAAGGCTTGCTGGCGAACGGATCCACGTTCGGTGGCGACGCGGCACTGGTGCCGGGGTTGGCAGTGAGCGGGCCGCAGGAGGATGACGTTCGCCCGGAGAAGAAGCCCGATGTGACAGTGATTTATCGCACGAGAGCCGCCGCCGCGCCGTCGACAACCACGGTTTTCAGTGCGCGGCTTAACCTGGAAATTCAGCCCGATGAAGAGTGGCACTGGGCGATCGTGCAGGCGAGGGGATATCCTCCGCAGAGTTATTTGGGCAACTTGCCGCAGACAGCGGCGCAAACAATTGAGGCACCGCCATCGTTGTCGCAACCGCTGTTGCCGGACCCGGTTTCTACACAGCCCGTCGAGGCTCCTGCGTCCGGCACGGGTCAGGTCTTGCCTGCCTCGCTGCCGCAGAAGACCCCATAACTGAAATTCTCTTCGCTTCAAGCGCGTCAAGCTGTGCACGATTGCTGCCCTTTCGGGCGTGCTAAACTAGCCTTAAATCCCACATCTGAGGCGAGCAATGAAATTTGGCGTCATCATTTTTCCCGGGTCAAACTGCGATCACGATGCCTTCTGGACGATTCAGCACGTCGCCCAGCAGCCGGTGACGTTTCTGTGGCATGAATCGCATGATCTGGAGAACTGCGACGCCATTATCGTGCCGGGAGGGTTCGCTTTTGGGGACTACCTGCGAACGGGCGCAATCGCCAAATTCTCACCCGTCATGGAATCGGTTCGGAAGTTCGCGGGAGGCGGCGGGCTGGTACTTGGCATCTGCAACGGCTTTCAGATCCTTTGCGAGTCCGGGTTGCTGCCCGGCGCCCTGATGCGAAACGTTGGCCTGAAGTATGTCTGCAAGCCGGTACAGGTTCGCGTGGATAATGTGGAGACTCCCTTCACCAATGCGTGCGCGAAGGGCGAAGTGCTGACCATCCCGATCGGCCATATGGAAGGGAATTACTTCTGCGATCCGGCGACTCTCGAAGAGTTGCGGCGCGATAATCGAATTGTCTTCCGCTATTGCTCGCCCACCGGCGAAATCACTGCCTCCACCAATCCCAACGGATCTTTGGATAACATTGCGGGGATCTGCAGTCCCGGAGGGAATGTCTTGGGGATGATGCCTCATCCCGAACGGTCGGCCGAACCGGAACTCGGTTGCACCGACGGAGTGAAGGTGTTCCAGTCGCTAGTTGGCTCCATGGCGAACCGCTAGCTGCCTGCCAACGAATTTTCTTGGTTATTAACAGGCACACGGTATATCGTTTGTGCTTCTTCCCCTGTAGTGGGCTTCGAGCCCAAATTTTGGTTTGCGCACACGCGGGGAGGCGTGTCTCCAATGACACCGAAGCAGATCCTAGATTCTTTTTCCGACACATTAATGCGGGATGAGCGAATTCTTAGTGCGCAGGAACGCGCGCTGGTTTGTACTCTTCTGCAACACGCGAAGGCGGCTACCGCCGAAAAGCCGGAGACGCAGGAAGCGGTCAGAGCGGTCATTGCTTCGGCAATTGGAGAAACGGTTGCGCAACGCGCCTTCGCTGTTCTTGGCGGAAGCATTGTGGAGCGGTTGCTGGAAGAAAGCGCCTTGCCCGCGGGTGATGCGGCGGGCATGGGGCTCCCCGACAGCTTTTCTGCAACAAAAAATCTACGCGAACCGCAGCCGCCCTCGCCCGGTGTAAAGGCGCCGCCAAAGGGACCACCGATGGAGACGCCTGGGGAACCGCAGCCTCCCTCGCCGGGAGTGAAAGTGCCGCGTAGGGAGCCGCAACCCCCTGTGCGGACGCCGGGCGAGCCGCAGCCACCGTCGCCAGGCCCTGTCCACGTGCCACGCAAGCCTGAACCGATGCGAACACCCGGAGAGCCCCAGCCGCCTTCGCCGCACCTAGTTCGCACAACGGCCTCAGAAACCAGTGCGGCCGTGGCCGCGCGGCCGGCCGTCTTGCCGGCGAAATGCGTGGTTCTCGACGAGTTCCTTTCACCGCAAGAACTGGAAGAACTCACGCGCTTCACGATTGAACATGAGGCCGACTTCAGCACCAGCGAAGTCATTTCCCCCGAAGCGGATGGCGGCATCGTCAACTATGAGCATCGCCGCTCGCGGGTGCTGACGGAACTGGCGCAGCACCAGGATCGTATGCTGGCACGCATCAAGGCGGTGTTGCCGCAAGTGCTGGAGAAGCTCGGCATGGAGGAATTTTCCATCGCCGACGTGGAGGCGCAGATTACCGCCAGCAACGAGGGAGACTTCTTCCATTTCCACAGCGACAACGGAAGCGAGCGTGTGGCCTCACGCCACCTGACTTTCGTCTACTTCTTCCATCGCGAGCCGCGGCAGTTCGAAGGTGGCGAACTGCGGATTCACGACGCGCGCCTGGAAGACGGGTCGTACGTCAGCGAGGGCAGTTACCAGACGATCGTTCCACGACAGAATCAGATCGTTTTCTTCCCGTGCGAATTGCTGCACGAGATCACTCCGGTGAATTGCGTGTCGCAGCTGTTCGCCGACAGCCGGTTTACTCTAAATGGATGGCTTCGTCGCTAAACAATTCGGCGTGGCTGGAGTGGGTGACGACTCTGATGGCCGGAGTGTCCGGAGAAGAAGTGTCGCGGCAAAGCTATGCCGCGACGCTTCCTCTGGATCGTTTTTACTGTCTGCTGGATGAATTGCCGCTGCATCTGGTGCCACAGCGAGCGCAGCGGCTGTGGCAGCAGGAAATTCGGGATCAACCGTTGTATCTGAATCCGGAGTGTATTGTTTGTGCGGCCGAGCAAATACCTGGCGAACTGGCTTTACGGGCCGACCTTTTTTCTGGATTTGCGCGGCAGGGAACTATGGCCTGGGTGCGAAGCCGAGCAACTGGAAACTTACTTCCATTCTGGCTAGGACCGAATTTGAAAGCCGTGATCCAGAATCTGCGCCCTGATGAAGCGGTGTCCGAAGCGGTGCCAGACATGTATCGGCGAGTGTTGTTGGGGGCGGGTATCCTGCGATCGGACAACATCGGTCCCGATTGTCAGTCTGACGAAAGTTTCAGAAATGCGTCGCTAAGTTTTCAAGAGAAAGGCTACGCGCCTCTGGGCGACTTGATCCATCCGTTTCACATCGCCGCATTGCGCCGCTATTATCGCTACCTGATTCGCACGGGCGCCATTCGGCTGGGCGACGGGCAAAGCCCGCGACGCTATGTGGCTTATAACGAACCGGTGGCGCGGTTCTTCCACCACGACATTGCGGCCGCGTTGAGCGCTGTTGCGCGAGAGGCGCTGAAACCATCGTATGTTTATCTCGCTTCTTACCTGAGCGGGGCGGAACTGAAGAAGCACACAGACCGCGAGCAGTGCGAGTTCAGCGTTACGCTGTGCCTGGATTTTTCTCCCGAGCCCGCGCTGGCGACGCCTTGGCCGATTCGGCTGGATACGGCTCACGGTAGCGTGACTGTCTATCAGGCGTTGGGAGATGCGCTGGCTTACCGCGGAACTCGCTTGCCCCATTACCGGCATCCGCTCGGAGCAGGACAGAGTTCCACTTCAATCTTCTTTCACTACGTGGCGAATGATTTTGCGGGGTCTTTGGATTAGGCAAAGTAAGTTTCACGCGCGCTAGCGCCGGCCGGAAATCAAATATAAAACCGAGAGAGTCTGATTGTAGCTGTAAGCAAATCGGGTGCCTTCGCGATTGACTACGATCGGGGCGACCATCACAACTCCGGCTGGAACTTCCGGACGCAATTGCTGGACGACGCTTTCCTTACCGTTGTCGATTCTGACTTTGTAAATTCGACTGGGAAGTTCCCCGCGGTGATAGCCGAAGAGCACCGCGCCATCGCTTGACCATTGCACCGGGAGAAAGCCCGGTTCCAGAGCGGGGATCGAACGGGGCGAACCTTCGCCGAGGGGATAAATCGCGACTTTAGAGTCCGGTCCAACTCCGACGACGTAACGGCTGTCGGGCGATGATGGGCCGCAGACCGTTCCTTCCGGCGTCACCGGCTTGGGCGTTCCGCCAATCAGATCCAACACATAGCAGCGGGTCGAGTGGCCCTGCTCGTTTGCATTGGCGATGAGCCTTTGTCCGTCTTCGAGAAAGCGCGCCCATCCGCTTTGAATGTGTTCCAGCCCGCGAACTTCGACGGAACGAGGCTGGCCGGCGCCGATTGGCAGCAACGTCACTCGCTGAGGCTGGGTGGTGGAGACGGAGATCGCCCACTTTCCATCGGGCGAAAGACCGCCGGCGCTGCCTTCTCCCAGGCGGACTGGGAGCGTGCCGTCCACTTTACGCAGCGCCACCGCATAGCCCGGTCCGGCGGCTTCGCTGGCATCTTCAAACAGGACGAACGAGCCGTCGGGAGAAATACCTTTGGCGACGTTCCAGTCGTGCCAGGAAAGTTCCACGTCCTGCGTGCTTCCCAGAGTGCTGAAGCCCATTGCTAAGCGCTTGGAGTTCAAACTCACGAGCACGGTGCCGTCTGGGGCTACATCCTGCAAAGTGATTCCCATGGGCAAGTCGAGCACGGTGCGGATCTTGCCGGACAAGCTGACCGCCATCAGATTTAAGTTCATGCCTTTTTCGGCGGCGGTGAACCATATTTCCTTTCCGTCGGGGCGCCAGGCTAGTCCTTGGACGGACTCGTAATCGGAACTCAGACCGCGAATATGACCCTGCAGATCGCTGACGCAAACTTTCCCGCGGTTGTCCCAAAGCGAGGGATGATCGGTAAAGGCGATGGTGTCGCCTTGAGGAGAGAAGCGAATGTCGCCGATCCATCCATTGCTCTGGTAGAGCGCTTTGCCGACAGGGTATTCGAGCCGGCTGTGGCCATCGACATAGTTGACGACCGCGAGATTGCCTTGCGCGTCCCAGTCCGCCCAGCGAACATCGGCCATAAGTTCCTTGGGAGAACCTCCGGCGAGTGGCGCGCGGGCAAGCATTCCGCCGACGGTTTCAAGCTGCCCATTATGGCTGCCGTGAAGTACAACTGCGAGCTCATTGTTGCGCGAGATGGCCAGCAGATTGGCGTCGGTCAAATTCAGGGGCTGAGTTAAAAGAGACTTCCCGACGGTTGAGAACAGTTGCACCGGCTTGTCGTTCCACGCCGCGCTGTAGACGATGGATGCTCCGTCGGGCGCGAACCGCGCAGAATATACGGTGCCTTCTTCAAAGGTTAAACGCCGGTAAGCGGGAGCCGGGACTGGCGTGCGCAGTTGCGTAATGGCCAGAATCGCCAATAGCGCTAGTGCGGCGGCCAGTGCCCACGGAACCATCCGAGCAGTGCGTTTTTTGTTGGGGCGAGTAATTCTCGCCGGCGAAGCCGCCAAAGTCTGTAGCGCGAAGACTAAATCCTTCGCCGACTGGAACCGGTTCTCCGGATCTTTTTCCAGGCAGTGATGGATGATGTCCTGATATCCCGGTGGGATTGCGGCTTCCTCCAGATTGGCGATGACCGGCTCTTCCCGCAGGACCGCGGTCATGGTATCGACTTCAGTCTCGCCGCGAAATGCATGGGAACCGGACATCATCTCGTAGAGAATCGCCCCGAAACTGAAAATATCGCTGCGGTGATCGACGGCTTTCCCGCGTAGTTGCTCGGGCGACATGTAGGCGACGGTGCCAATCATGGATCCATGCTTGGTCACCGTCGTCATGCTTTCGATAGAGCGTTCGGTGTCAGCCGGAGCTTGGAGTTTGGCCACACCGAAGTCCAGAATCTTGACGCGTCCGTCCTTCGTTAAGAACAGATTTTCCGGCTTGAGGTCGCGATGAACAATGTGGCGCTCGTGCGCTGCCGTAAGTCCCTGGGCAATTTGGAGAGCATAGTCGGCAGACTCGGCAACAGGGATAGGGCCTTCCGCCAGTCGTTGGCGCAGGTTTTTCCCTTCCAGTAATTCCGAAACGATGTAGGGAACTGTGCCTTCAAACCCGACGTCGTAAATCGCAAGGATGTTCGGGTGGTTAAGGGCAGCTGCCGCGCGGGCTTCTTGTTCGAAGCGGCGTAGATGATCGGGATTGTCGCTGGAGGCTGGCCGGATCAACTTAAGGGCGACATCGCGCCCCAGCCTTTCGTCGCGCGCGCGAAAGACCTCGCCCATCCCTCCCGAACCAATTTTTTCGAGGACCCGGTAATGCCCCAACAGCTGGCCAGCCATAGATGATTGGACGAGCACGCGCCTTTGCCAGGCAAATCATGTTAGGTGTGACGCCGCATGCAGTCAAGCGCGCTATTCCATGCTTGGCGCTGAACGATTTCTTCCCACTGGCACCGCGGAAACGAAAGCGCCCCGGGCTCGCTAGGGCGCTTCGTGTTGAGCAGCCCTCCCCCGAAAGCTGCTCGGCACGAAGTTACTTTCGAACGGGCCGAATGAAAATGGCCCTGGAGAGGTAAGGTCGTTACTGTAGCCAGTCCGCGGTATGAGCTGTCCGCAGGGCGTGCTATAATTTGCAGTCGCCTGCATTCATATTCGAGGCAATCTTGTGATCTCCTCTGAAGGCGAATCCTGCGCCATCCAGCGTTCTTTAAAGACCGATGTTTAGATACGAGGGCTAACCATGTCTGGCCATTCAAAATGGGCCACAATCAAGCACAAGAAGGGCGCGCTCGACGCCAAGCGCGGCAAGATTTTCACCCGTCTGATCAAGGAAATCAGCATTGCCGCGAAAAATGGCGGCGGCGATCCTGATTCCAACCCGCGTCTGCGCGGCGCGATTGTCGCGGCCAAGGCGGAGAACATGCCTGCCGACAATATCAAGCGGGCCATCCAGCGTGGTACCGGCGAATTGCCCGGCGCCACCTACGAGGAGTTTTCGCTCGAAGGCTACGGTCCCGGCGGTGCCGCTGTTTTGCTCGACATTAATACCGACAATCGCAATCGTACCGTCAGTGAAATCCGCCATGTCTTCGGCAAGAACGGCGGCAACATGGCTGAAGCTGGCGCAGTCTCGTGGATGTTCCACAAGAAGGGCGACATTCTGATCGCGAAGACGGCTGCCAAAGAGGACGATTTGATGAATATTGTTCTCGAATCGGGCGGGGAAGATTTGAACGACGATGGCGACAACTGGGAAATCCTGACCGACACGTCAGCCTACGAGGCGGTGCTCGAAGCAGTGAAGAAAGCGGGCATTGAGCCAATCTCCGCCAGCGTTGCGATGATTCCGCAGAACTATATTAAGCTGGAAGGGGCCGCGGCCAATACCATGATCCGCTTGATGGAGGCGCTCGAGGAACATGACGACGTGCAGAACGTTCACTCGAACTTCGATATCGATCAGAAACTTTTGGAAGAAGTCGCAGGATAGTTTTGGAATTAATAAAACGCAAGCAGCCGCCCTCGGTTCGGGCGGCTTTGTTGTGCTCGATCATTCGAGGCGGTTGTTTTCCTCTTGAGGCATTCTACGGACCGAAGTTTTCAACACGTTCGTGGAAAATGCTGTGGAAAAGGGCACAACTCGCTTTGTAAGTGATTCATCGGGAAATGGTTCAACACATTGCACTGAAGCGAGTGCTGGCACTTTCGTGGTAGAACTCGCAGCGAAATAATTTCTGAAAATCAGACTCGACAAACTTCTGGTGGACCGCGGACTGGCTGCTTCACGCGAGCGGGCGCAAGCTCTCATTCTTGCGGGCAAGGTTCTAGTCGACGATCAGAAAGTTGAGAAAGCGGGGACGCAGCTTTCTGCGGATTGCGTCATTCGCCTGCTCGGCGAAGATCTGAAATACGTGAGCCGCGGCGGCCTGAAATTGGAGCGCGCCCTCGAACATTGGAAAATCGCAGTTGCCGGAAAAATATGCCTTGACGTCGGAGCTTCGACTGGCGGGTTCACCGATTGTCTATTGCAACGCGGCGCGGCGCAAGTGATCGCGGTCGACACCGGCTACGGTCAAATGGACTTCAAGCTTCGCCAAGATGCCCGGGTCCAGCTGCTGGAGAAAACGAACGCTCGTTACTTGACGCGCGAGGCGGTCGGAACGTCAGTCGATTTCGTAGCGATGGACGTTTCCTTCATCTCTGCAACTCTGGTCCTTCCAGCGGTGCTTGCGGCCGCGTTTCCCGAACCTCCAGACCAACGCCGGGGACGACAACTTGTCGTGCTGGTGAAGCCGCAGTTCGAGGCGGGAAGGGAATACGTTGGCAAGGGAGGCATTGTGCGCGACCAAGCCGCGCAAATGGCAGCCGTGGAGAAAGTCAGAACTGTACTGGCCGGTTCAGGCGCGGCGCAAACGGATGCAATCGAGTCCCCTATCCTGGGCGCCGAGGGCAATCGCGAGTTCCTCCTCTACGCGGTGTTTTAGTGCTCCGGTGTTCTCTGCGCGCTCTGTGGTTAAGCGCTTGATATTCTGTACAATCACTTTTTCCTTATGGCCAGCCCGCGAGCGTCCACTCAGAAAACCGCCGCCATTATTTCGCGGCCCAATCGCCCGAACGTCGCGCAGATTCTTCCCGGCCTTCTCGCCTGGCTCGCCGAGCACGGCTACAAAGTCATCATCGATGAGGAGACTTCGCGATATATCGACGGGCAGCCGATCGTGCCGCGGGCGGCGATGGCATCGCAGCCGCTCGACCTGGTAGTGGTGTTGGGAGGGGACGGAACGCTTTTGTCGGCCGCGCGAGTTACGGCCGCGGTTGATGTTCCGGTGTTGGGCGTGAACCTGGGATCGCTTGGATTCTTAACTGAAGTGCCGCTGCAACAGCTTTACCCGATGCTCGAAGCGATCGGGCAGGGACGAGCCGCGGTGGAACACCGCTCGTTGATGGAGGTGGAATTGCTGCGAGGAAACGAGATCCGCGGCAACTATCTGGTGTTCAATGACGCGGTAGTAAATAAAACGGCGCTGGCGCGGCTCAACACGTATGACCTCTTTATCGACAAGGCGTTCGTCTCCAGCTATCGGGCGGACGGCATGATTGTGGCGACGCCGACTGGCTCGACCGCGTATTCTCTGTCTGCTGGTGGCCCCGTGCTCATGCCGAGCGTGCAGGCATTCGTGGTTACTCCGGTCGCTCCGCATTCCCTGACGCATCGCCCCCTGGTCGTGCCGGATTCGGTAGAGATTGAGATACTGTTGCGCAGCGAGGAAGAGGTTGCTTACCTAAGCCTGGACGGCCAACCGGGCCTCGACCTACGCGATGGCGACCGGGTGCGCTGCCGCCGCTCCGAGCATCAGGTGAAGCTGTTTCGCACCGGCACCGACTTCTTTCACGTGCTGCGTACAAAGATGAAGTGGGGAGAGCGGCAATACTGAGAGGGAACCGCTTTACATTTCAGCGCGCAGCAGGTCTGAAACTTTTTCCCGTCGTCGAATTACTTTCACTGACTTGCCGGTGACCAGCACTTCCGGCGCGCGCGGACGAGTGTTGTAGTTCGAAGCCAGGACCATTCCGTAAGCTCCCGCATCCAGAATCGCAAGCAGGTCTCCTTCCTCGGACACGGGCAACTCGCGATCACGGGCGAAAAAATCACCGGTCTCGCAGACTGGACCGACTACGTCAGTGACTTCGATCTTCGGCGCCGCGGAACGATCCGGCAGAATCACCGGAACGATTTCGTGATAGGCACCGTAAAGTGCGGGGCGAATCAAGTCGTTCATGGCGGCGTCGACGATCAGAAATCGTTTCCCGTCGTTACTTTTGCGATAGACCACGGAAGTGAGCAAGACGCCGGCGGGGCCGATGATGGAGCGCCCCGGCTCCAGAAGCAGCGTCACGTCCAAGCCTCGCAGCGGTGCAGCGAGAGTTCGCGCGTAAGCGGCAGCACCGGCCGCAAAATCATCGGCGCTCGGTTTTTCGTAGTTGATGCCAAGGCCGCCACCCGCATCGATGTAGTCGATGCGATGTCCGTCGGTGCGCAGTTCGCGAACCAGGTCAGCCAGACGAGACATGGCTTCGCCGAAGGGCGCGATGTCGGTGATCTGTGATCCAATGTGAACGCTAACCCCGCGCACCTTGAGATACCGCGCGCCCGATGCCTTGGCGTAAAGAGTTCGCGCATCGCGAATGGGCACGCCGAATTTGTGTTTGCGCAAACCGGTAGAAATATAGGGATGCGTTTCGGCCGAGACGTCGGGATTCACGCGCAGGGCCAATGGCGCAACCCGGCGTGTCCGCGCGGCGCACTCGGCCAGCGCCCACAACTCCGACTCGCTTTCCACGTTGAACAGCATGATTCCCGCTTTCAACGCCGCAGTCAGTTCGTCGCGGGTCTTGCCCACACCTGAAAAGACAACTCGTTTGGCGGTTTTGCGATCCGCAGTGAGGACGCGCTCCAGTTCTCCGCCGGAGACCACGTCGAACCCGCATCCCTTGCGGGCTAACATTCGCAGGATCGACAGGTTGGAATTGGCTTTGACGGAGTAGCAGATGGTATGCGGCACGTCGCGAAAGGCGGCGTGGAATGCGTTGTAGCGTTCGCGGATTGTTGTCGCCGAGTACACGTAGAGGGGCGTGCCAAGCTGCTCCACCAATTTCGGCAGGGCCACATCGTCGCAATGCAAGACAGACTGCCCGGCGCGGCGAAAGAGGCCGTGCTTGGTCTCGCGGTAGACGAATCCGGGGGGACGTACTGCTGGCTTCTGGCTGCGCGAGGTCATTTTTTCTTGGGAGTAGCTTGTGTTCCGCCGCCGCGGACGCGGATCGCGACCACCGTCTGGTCGTCGAATGTTTCCACGCCAGCCGAATGTTCCGCCGCCGCTTTAAAGAGCGAATCCACCACGCAGGTTGCCGATTTGCCTTCGCACTCGGCGATGATTTTCTCAACCCGGCCGCGTCCGAACAACTCGCCCTTGCGGTTGCGAGCGTCGAGAATTCCGTCGCTGAAGAACACGAACATGTCTCCGGGCTTCATGCGGAACTTGAATTCATCGTAATCGGCTTCATCAAACAAGCCGAGCGGCAAGCCGGTTGCTTCTACCGCCTCGATGACTTCATCCTTCGCATGAACATAAATGGGGCGGGGAAGGCCGGAGTTCGCGACGGCGAGGGTGCGGCTCTCGTCGTCCCACACCGCGTAAATGATCGACACAAACTGAGCTTCGATGCGACGTTCGGCCAACGATAGATTGACCGCGGAAAGCATCTCCGCCGGCCCCGGTTCAATCGGGGCATGGGAGCGGATGATTCCGCTGACCAGTGCCGCATAAATGGCCGCGGGAGCGCCCTTGCCGCTGACATCGCCGATCACGATGCCGAGACGCGACATGGAGTAGGGAATGAAGTCATACAAGTCGCCACCGATGGCGCGCGCGGGAACGAACTTGGCGGCGACGTCCAAGTGCGCCAGCTTCGGATTCACCTGCGGCAGCAGACGTCCCTGCAATTCACGCGCGAGGGCCAGATCGCGCTCCAGGCGCCGCTCCTGGCGCTCAATCTCTTCGTACAGACGTGCATTCTCGATGGCAATCGCGATTTGCGCGGCCAGAGTAGTCATAGTGCGCTGGTGTTCCTCGGTGAAGAATCCGCGGCGGGTATGCTCGAGATCCAGAACGCCGATTACTTTGCTTTTATAAACCAGCGGCACCGCCAACTCCGATCGCGTCTCGGGATTGGCCAGCACGTAGCGCGGATCCTTGGTGACGTCGGATACGAGCACAGCTTGCTGGCTTTCCGCTGCGGCGCCTACCAGCCCTCGCCCCAGAGGAATTTCGTGTTTGAGATGGATGTTTTCGTTGAAGCGCAGCGAGAAACGGTGTTGCAGCTTCTCGCCGGAAGAATCGAGCAGAAGGATGCTGAACATCTGGTAGTCGATCAGGCGACGAATGAGTTCTGCGATTCGCCCCAGCAACTCGTCCAGATTGAGGATCGAGGTCAGCTCGCGCGCGATTTCGTTAAGTAGCAAAAGAATGCGCGCCTGCTTCGTCGTCCGCGTATAGAGCTGGGCGTTTTCGATTCCAGCCGCCATGCGGGACGCAACCAGCGTGAGGACGCGGACATGCTCTTCGTTGAAATATCCCGGCTCGCGGGCTTCTAAATCAATGACGCCGATGACGCGATTCTTGGTAATAAGCGGAACGGCAAGTTCCGAGCGCACGTTGGGCACGGCCTCGATGTAGCGGGAGTCTTTGGTAACGTCGTCGATGAGAACGGCCTGCCGCAGTTGAGCGGCCTGCCCGGTGACGCCCTCACCAACTTTGATCCGGCTGCGCTCAGCGAATTCAGGCGGATAGCCCACCTGGAAGCGGAAGCGCAGTTCCTGGGTTTTCTCGTTGAGCAGGAGGATCGCGAAAATCTCGTAGTCGATGACTTTGCGGACGACCTCGGCAACCCGTCGAACGGTCGTATCGAGGTCGAGCGATGTGGCTAAAACGTCGGCAACGTCGAGCAGGAGCGACTCGACCGGCAAGCGATCCGGTTTGGAAACGACAGAACCCATCGATGGATATGATAGCAGCCGCGTTTCCCGTTCCCCGTACGCGGTAGCGCAGTGGCTCAAAGGCTGGTTGGAATTTCCGCGTTGTGCGCCGCGAAACTATTCTCTGGGCACAATGCAAATGTCGGAGATGTTGCGATACTTTTCCGCGTAGTCCAGTCCGTAGCCAACCACAAATTCGTCGGGAATTTTGAAGCCAACGTAGTCACCTTCCAAAGGAAGCTTGCGTCGCGAAGGCTTATCGAGCAGGGCGGCAATCTTGAGTGTGCGTGGCTGGTGCGCCATGAGGAGTTTCTTCAGAACTGTGAGCGTGAGGCCGGTGTCGAGGATGTCTTCCACCACAATCACATTCTTGTCTTTCATCGATTGGTCGACATCCTTGGTTAGCTTCACTTCACCGGTCGAGTCCCATCCGCTCTGAAGTTCCTGGGTGGGGGTGGGGCGATTGCCGTAGCTGGAGACGCCGATGAAATCGAAAGTAGCGTCGAGATCGATATGGCGTGCCAGATCGGAGAGAAAGATGGCGGCGCCTTTCAGCACGCCGACGAGGATAACCGATTGCCCGGCAAAATCTTTGGTGATCTGCGCGCCCAGTTCGGCGACCCGCTTCGCAATCTCCTGCCGCGGAATCAGCACCTTGAGTTCTGTCATGGCAGTCATATTAAACTAGAGAGGATGATTTGGGAAAAATAGACGACATCTGGCGAACGGGACATTGTTGATTTTTGATTTTTGATTGATGATTAAAATCAGAACGCACTTTGGCGAAGCCTTTTCAAGCAACAATCATCAATCAGAAATCATCCATGCTTCTCAGCACGCCGGCTGGATGCCGAATTGAACAGGAGAGCACCGATGAACCTGAAAGACCTCAAACTCACGTGGTTAGGACATGCAACTTTCCGCTTCGAAACACCGGCGGGAAAGACCGTCATTATTGACCCCTGGGTCATGAATAATCCGATGTGCCCGGCAGCAGAAAAGAAAGTCAAGAAGGTTGACATTCTGTTGTGCACGCACGGTCATGGCGATCATATCGGCGATGCGGTGGAGATTTGCAAACAACACAATCCGGTAGTGATTGGAATTCCGGAACTGGCGCGGTGGTTAGGGAAGAAGGGGGCCAAGCAAATTGCCGAGATGAATAAGGGCGGAACCCAAACGGTGGGCGACGTCAAAGTCACCATGGTGCATGCGGATCATTCCTGCGGCATTCAGGATGGCGACGAGATGGTCTACGGCGGCGAGGCCTGCGGATACGTCGTCGAGTTTTCGAACGGCGTGAAGCTTTATCACGCCGGCGATACGAATGTTTTTGGCGACATGGCGATCATCCGCGAGCTCTACGCACCGGAGATTGTCATGTTGCCCATCGGCGATCACTACACAATGGGCCCGCGCGAAGCGGCTTATGCGTGCAATCTGCTGAAGCCGAAGGCAGTCATCCCCATGCACTTCGGAACCTTCCCAGTGCTCACGGGGCGTCCCAGCGAGTTGCAGAAGCTCGTGCCGAATGTTGAGGTGGTCGACATGAAACCCGGCACGACCCTAACCGGATTAACCGAGGCGAATCATTCTCCGACAAGGAAAACCGCGTGACCCCAAGCAAGAAGCCTAGCCAGAAGCCAAACGAGAAGAAAGACGCCCGCTCCAGTTGGCGGCATTACAACTTCACGACCGCCGGACCGGTCGATGACTACCTGTATTCCATGCTGCCCAAGCGCGATCCGGTGCTGGCGGAGATGGAAGACTATGCGACGGAGCATAATGTCCCGATCGTCGGCCCCGCAGTGGCGCGGGTTTTGCAGCAACTGGCGATGACAACCAAGGCTCGCAATGTCTTCGAACTCGGCTCCGCCATCGGGTATTCGACCATCTGGTGGGCGCAGGCGGTGGGCGATCAAGGACGCGTGATCTATACCGACGGCGATTCGAAGAATGCGGAACGCGCTCGCGGATACTTTGGGCGCGCAGGAGTTTCGAACCGCATCACGCTGCATGTCGGCGACGCGCTGGAGTTCCTGTCGGAACAGAAGCAGGAATTCGACATCATCTTCAACGATGTCGATAAGGAAGACTACCCGCGCGTACTGCGGTTGGTTGCGCCGCGTCTGCGCAAGGGCGGGTTGTTCATCACGGACAATGTGCTCTGGAGCGGGCGCGTTGCCGAGAAGAATCCGACTGATTCGAGGACGAAGGCGATTCTCGAATTTAACCGCAAGCTCTACGACGCGCCGGAGTTCTACACCACAATTCTGCCGATTCGCGACGGGCTAGCCGTGGCACTGAAGAAATAGTGGCGGACTTGCGCGTTTAGGGCGCGGGGGATTTACTTCGGCGGCTGAATCAATTCCGTGTCAATCGTGATGGTGACCTCGTCTCCAATCGCACCTGGTAGGGCGCTGACGCCGAAATCTTGGCGGTTGATTTTGGTAGTGGCCGAGGCACCCATACGCTGGCCCTTGCCCATTGGATCTTTAATGGGCGGCGTCGGCCCATCCACATCGAGCACAGCTTGTTTGGTCACGCCCTTGATGGTGAGGTCGCCCGTGATCTGCAGTTTTCCGGACCCTGCCGCTTTTGCCTGCTTGGAATGAAAAGTAATAGTCGGATTCTTCTGCACGTCGAGGAAGCGCGGGCTGCGCAGGTCGTTGTCGCGCATTTGCACCCGCGTATCGACGGAGTTGGCGTCGATCGTAACTTCGAGAGCGTCCTTCGAGGGATCTGCGGGA
This sequence comes from uncultured Acidobacteriaceae bacterium, assembly GCA_963708335.1. Taxonomy (GTDB): domain Bacteria; phylum Acidobacteriota; class Terriglobia; order Terriglobales; family Acidobacteriaceae; genus Sulfotelmatobacter. The sequence goes on from OY970205.1 coordinate 4,288,728, forward strand.
TCATATTGTGCTGAGCCGGAGACTTTCGTGAATGCTCCGCGAACGGTCGAAAGTCCAAGATGCCGCACGGAAAACTGCGCCGCCGTGTGATTGGGATCGATCTGCCAAGTAGTCGCTTGGGCTGCAGCAGTGGCGGCCATCGCGAGCGCGGTGATAAGGATAAAGACAAAACGGGACATATCTGCAGTTCTCCTCGGCGTAATGAAGTTCAATAATGCTAAATGGATTTGACGGGAATGGCCAACAGATCGTCCACCAGGCCGACTTCTTTTTGCAGGAACGGCTCAGCGTGGGTTACGCCGCCGAGCATTCCGTAGAACCGCGCCATGGCCTCTACGCGCGCGCGAATCTCGTCATGGGCAGGGAACAGATCTTTGCCCGCATCCTGATCGCTAAATTGCGATTTGTAGGCCAGAATGGATACGAACTTCCCCTCAAACTGTTCGCTGATGTCGACGACAAACGAAGGCCGAATGTCGTAATAGAGCGTAGCGTAGATGATCTTGAATGGGCGATGCGGGGCGGGGGTTGATGGCATCGATCCAAGAGCTCTCTGCGGATCCAATTTTGCCAACCCCGCCAGAAAGCAAGCCTCGTAGCCGAGCACGGACGCAGTGTAGTGATCCGGATGCCGCCCCTTCCAATAGGGAAGAATGATCACCCGCGGCCGGGTCTCGCGAATCACGCTCGCTACTTTCAGCCGGTTTTCCCAGGTGTTTTCGACGCGTCCATCGGGAAGATCGAGCGCACGTCGCCAACTGACTCCCAGGATCTTGGCCGCATCGTCGGCCTCGCGGGCGCGATCCTCCGCCGTGCCGCGCGTTCCCATTTCGCCCTGGGTCAGATCGAGAATGCCCGTGCGTTGCCCGCGGCTCGCCGCTCGCAGCAGCGTGCCGCCGCAGGTCTGTTCTACGTCGTCGCGATGCGCGGCGATAGCTAGGATGTCGAGCGGTGAAGTGGACGAAGGAGGCATCAGTCGAGATTTCCTTGCTCGAGCACTACATTCTCGCGGACGATCAGCCGGTGCGCCGCCATTTCCTTCAGCGTGGGAAGTACGCGGTTCACATGCTCATCCGTGTCGACGAAAATGATGATCACCGGAAGCTTGCCTCCAGCCTCGACCAGATGCGCCGTCTCTACCCGATGCCGCCCCAGGAACCCCGCGACACAATGGATCGCGGTAGCCGCATAAACATTCTCCTTGCGCAGGTAGTTGAGAATCTCCATGTGCAAGGGCCGGTGTCGCCACTGGTCCGCTTCATTTAGGTAGATGGTTACTTGCACCGCCATGGTCTCAGGCATTCTACTCGCGATCCTTCCATTCCTGCCGCAGGATGCAATATAACTCCGAGTCGACAAAACGATCCCACTTGCGCAGGTGTTCGCGCTGGCAGCCTTCATTGCGCATGCCCAGCTTCCGCAGAACGCTCCCCGAAGCGGGATTGTGTGTGAAGTGCGAGGCGAAGATGCGATGCAAGCCCAGCACTTCGAATCCGTAGCGCAGCATTTCGCGCGAAGCCTCGGTCGCATAGCCTTGACCCCAGTAGGGCACTCCCAGCCAGTAGCCGAGTTCCGCATGCTGATGTTGATCATCGACGCGCAGTCCGATGCCGCCAATCTGACGGCCATCGGCCCGCAGCGTGATTGCCAACCATATCTTGTCGGGTTCTTCTGCGAGCACGAGGAATGCTCTTGCGTCCTGTTCGGTATAAGGATGCGCAATGCGCAGCGTGGTGGCCGCTACTTCGCGTGCGCCGATGAGTGGCACCAGCTCCGCTATATCCGCCTCGCTGTAAGGGCGCAATTTCAAGCGGCTGGTTTCGAGAATAGGGGACGTGTTCATCGTTAAAGCGCCCGAGCCAGCGCCATGCCCGCCAGCGTGGCGCCCAGGCACAGCAGGTTGTTGCTGAGAATGTTGGTCACCATTAGGCCCCATTGGCCTTGTTCGAAATAGGCCATGGTTTCAAACGCGTAGCTGGAAAAAGTGGTGAACGAGCCGCAAAAACCCACCACTACCAGCAGCCTCCAGCGCGGGTCCAGCAACACGCGCTCGGTGGTCCAGATGATGAAAAAGCCGATGATGAAGCTGCCCACGACGTTGATGATGAGCGTTCCGGCAGGGAAGACCGGACCAAATTCTCGAGCAGCAAGCCGGCTTATGACGAATCTTAGGTTGGCGCCGACAATGGCAGCGACGGATATGGCGAGGAAATCTTTCACGAGTCACTCCTACAAAAAATCTATCAATTCTGTAGGAGTTATCAGCCTGGCCCGGCAGGCGGTTGTGGCGAACTCCATCGCCGTTAGTAATTTTGTAACACAGAGGACACGGAGGAGCACAGGCGAATGAGAAGTCTGAGGTACGAAGTCCGACGCCCGTTCTCACTTCTTTCTTTCCACCAAAAATCTCGCCAACTCTTTCAAAGTCTCTGCCCGATCTCCGAAGCTTTCGAGTTCGGCGAAGGCGTCGTTTACGAGCGCGTCCGCCTTCTGCTCCGACGCTTCAATGCCAAACAGCGCCGGATACGTTGCTTTCTCGGAAGCCGTATCTTTGCCCGCAGTCTTTCCCAGCTGTTCGGAAGTCTGCGTCACATCGAGGACATCGTCCACGATTTGGAAGGCCAAGCCAATCGCCAATCCGAAGGCGCGCAACTTTGCGACCTGGCTATCTTTCGCTCCCGCATATAATCCGCCGCTCACCAGGCTTGCCGCGATCAGCGCAGCCGTCTTCGAGCGGTGAATGTACTCCAGCATCTCCTTGGTCGGACGGGTGTGTTCGGCTTCGAGATCGACGACCTGCCCACCGATCATCCCATCGATCGTACCGGTACCCCGAGCGATTTCCTCGATGATGCGAACGCGAGCTTCTGCCGGACATTTCAACCGGGCGAGCACTTCGTAGGCCTGCGTCTGCAACGCATCTCCGGCAAGAATCGCGAGCGCCTCGCCAAATACTTTGTGGCAGGTCGGACGCCCACGGCGCAGGTCGTCGTTATCGAGGGCGGGAAGATCATCATGAATGAGGGAATAGGTGTGGAGCATCTCAAGCGCCGCGCCCAATTCTTCGATGTGCGCGGGCATCGACCCAGCAACCATGCGTCCAGCCTCGATACAGAGCACAGGGCGCAGACGCTTCCCGCCGGCAAATACGCTATGGCGCATGGCCTTGTGAATTGAGACGGGATGCTCGGTCTCCAGCGGAATGAGCCGGTCGAGCGCGGCGTCGGTGAGCAGCCGTCCCTGTTCGAGAGCCTCGGTGAGCATGAAGCAGTGAGTATAACAAGGCCGCTGACGTGAGAAAGGCTTGCGCCCCAAGCGTTCGGAAAACAAAAATGAGGACGCCGCAGGCGTCCCCTTTTTTGCAGAAGTCGCTTTAGGCAGCGGCGCTGCGCGCAACGGCCGTACTTCGCAGAACCGAAGTCAGCAGGTTGGCTATGTCGTCGGTGGGGCACACATCACTGGCACCCGCTTCCAAGGCCGCCATCCACATTTCTTCGTCAGGAATGCGATGGGTGCAGACGATAGAGAGACCAGGAAAATCGCGGTGCAGGGTCTCCACATCGGATAAACGCCAGTACTCGATGTTGAGAACCACGGCTTCGGGATTGTTGCGGATAACATCGTCCCGCAATTCTTCGCGGGATTGGGTTACGTGGACTGAGAAATGAGGGCGAAGTCCTCCAGCCAAGGAACGCGCCACTCCAGGATCTTGCTCAAGAACAACAACACTTTGAGCCATACGTGCCCCGATCTTCAACCGTCGTCAACGGGGGAGACAGTCGATAGTTTGACTAGGGCTGCGGGGGGGTGGCCTCGGATACCACAACTCCACAGACTTCTGAAGGTCTCGAATCGCGGTCGAAAAAATCCGCACTTACCGGCGTGCAGGCGATTTTTCGGTCAGCGGTTCGAATGGTTCAGCTTGAAGCTTTCCGTTCTTCTTCAGCAGGATCTCGACCTTTCCCTCCGCCTGTTCCAGTTCCTTGCGGCAGGCAGAGGAAAGCTGCATCCCTTCTTCGAAGAGGGTGAGAGACTTCTCTAAGGGAACCTCTCCCTTTTCCAGTTCCTGAACAATTTTCTCCAGTCGCTGGAGGCACTCTTCAAACTTGGGCAACGGGATTTCGCTCCGTCTGTCTATTGTAATGCAACTATTTCGAGGAAGTGTCCAGTCTTTATTAGTGCGAAGGACCAACAAAATGACGAGGCCGTCCCGGTACGGGAACCGCCGCCCTTAAATTTAGGCTGACGCCGTAGGCGCGTTCGTCCCCAAGGCCTCGAGAACGTCCACGGCGGAGCTGTAGCGTCCCGACGGAGCGCTGATTTGCGCTCCCTGCACCATCTGCCGGGCAGCAATCAGCATCTCGCGGGCAATGGCAACGCCCTCGGCCCGCGCAGCCTCCGGAGTCTGGGCTCGCGCCATTCGATCGAGGATTGCATCGGGCACGGAAACTCGCAGCTCGTTTTTCATAAATTCGGCGTTGCGGACGCTCACGAGCGGCCAAATGCCAGCCACTACTGGGATGCGGCAGTGCTCAATTCGCCTCAGGAAGTTCTCGAGCAGGCGCAGGTCAAAGACGGGCTGGGTCACAGCATACTCCGCCCCGGCTTGGACCTTGTACTCGAAGCGGCGAATCTCTTCATCCATATCCGTGAGCCCCGGATTCGCTCCTACGCCAATCACGAAGCCGGTACCTGTACCGATGGGATTTCCGCCCAGATCGAGGCCGCGATTCAGGTTGTGCACGATGTTGACCAAACCAATGGCGTCCACATCAAACACCGCGGTGGCATCCGGATAGTTGCCCATCTTTGGCGGATCGCCAGTGATGCAGATGAGGTTCCGAATCCCTACGGCGGAAGCTCCCAACAGATCACTCTGAATGCACAGCACATTGCGATCGCGGCAGGTGTAATGCAGAATCGGATCGATGCCGACCTCGCGTTGAATGAGCAGCGAAAGCGCCTGGTTGCTCATGCGTGCCGACGCACGCGGGCTGTCCGGGATGTTGACCGCGTCCACGCCCACTGACTTCAGGAACCGCGCGCCCTCTACTTCTTTCCGAATGTCGATCCCCTTTGGCGGAACGATCTCCACCATGGTGACAAACTCGCCGCGAGCCAGCTTGGCGCCGAGTTGCGAACGCTTCTGCAGGGGCACAGCAGGAGTAGCTTGGGGCAGGGATTGACTCGTCCCGGCTGGCTTGGAAGCCGCTTTTCCTCGAGCCTCGCCCACGCGCAGAGCAGATTTCATTACACGGATGTGCTCTGGAGTGGTTCCGCAGCATCCACCCACGAGGCGAACCCCGGCGGCCACAAATTTTCGAGCGTAGCTGGCCATGTACTCGGGCGAGCACAAATAGATATTTCGGCCGTCCACCGACCGGGGAATGCCTGCGTTTGGCTGTGCAGCTAAGGGGAGCGTTGTGGCGGCGCGAACTCGCTCCATCGCGTCGAGCATGGCGACCGGGCCGACGCTGCAGTTACAGCCGATCACGTCGGCGCCCCACTCTGCCAGCTTCGGAACGAATGTCTGCGGATCGGAACCGTCGAGGCAGTTGCCGTCTTCGTCGATGGTGACCTGGGCTATGAGTGGCAGGGAGCTGCTTACCTCCCGCGCCGCCAGCATCGCCTGATGAATTTCTTCCAAATATCCGAAGGTCTCGAGGATCAGGAGATCGACGCCGCCCTCGACCAGCGCTTCGATCTGCTCTCGAAACGCGTCGCGGGCTTCCTGGAACGAAGTTTTTCCCAGCGGTTCGATTCTGGTTCCGAGCGGGCCAACCGATCCTGCCACCCACACATCGAAGCTTTTGGCGGCCTCGCGTGCGATGCGCACGCCAGTCCGATTGATGTCGCGGACTTTGTCGGCCAGGCTGTGTCGTCCCAGGCGAAACGAATTGCCACCGAAAGTATTAGTTTCAATAATCTCGGCGCCCGCTTGCAGGTATTCGTGGTGAATTCCGCGAATCAGGTCGGGCTGCGAGAGATTTAGTTCGTCGTAAGAGCGATTAATGAAAATGCCCTTGGAGTAGAGCAGCGTCCCCATAGCGCCGTCGCACAGCACAGGGGACTGATTGATCCGGGCGAGAAAGTCAGATGCCATATGTTTTCTGAGGATACAGGATGAGTGGAGGTTCGCGCATCCTCACTGGCCGCCGCCGCCTGAGCAGAGGGCCGTCGCAGTAGTTTTAGCAAGTGAGGTCCAATGCAGGAGCGAGAGGGCGCCTACGGTCTGGTATAATCCAGCATTCCGCCAACAAATCTTCCTTTTTCATGTCGTTAGGAGCATTCGGTTTGAAGAGAAGCGTCTTCGTTCTGGTGGTCTTGCAATTGGCCGCGCTGGGTCTAGTTTCCTGTGGCGGACGTAAGAAATCATCATCCCCCAGCGGTTATCTGAATCGTGTACTGGCCTCGCAAGGGGTTTCCTCGATCACCAGTCGGCCCGGCATGGTCCTGATCGACGCCTATTACAACGTTATACCGTCGGTTGCTCCCATTGGAGCTGGGAACTCCCCTGGCTTGATGGCGATTTCTCCTGCACGCAACATCGTGGCGGCCTTCGACTCTAGCAGCAACAGCGTTTACGCCGCGGACACGGTCAAGGAGGCCGACATCGGAAACGTGCGCCTTTCCGGGCCCACCTCCAGCATGGTGATTCCGACCTCAGCTTCCATCGGGTACGCAGCCGTCCCGGCGGCCACGATCCAGGGTTTTGCTTTTATCGGGGCGGTGCAGGTGATGAATTTCGGGCAAGGGCTCATCACATCCATTGCGGTTCCCAATGCACAGACTGTAATTTCGAACGCCAACGGGACGCAACTGCTGGTGTTCAGCAACGATTCGAATTCAGTCACGCTGCTCCAGCCCGGGGCCGCCGCGCCCCCGGTCGACACCAGCTGCTTAACTAATCCTCCGAATGCGGTGTGCACGATCGTTCCCGGATTCGACCGGCCGGTGTATGGCATCATCAACGGAAATACTGCTTACATTTTGAATTGCGGTCCGCAGTGCGGCGGATTGCAAGCCAGTGTGGCGATCTTCGATCTGCCCACGCTTACAATCACCCGCACGATCCCAGTGGACGCTGCCACTTGGGCAGTCCTCAGCGGCTCGACGCTTTATGTTGCGGGGACCTCGCCCACCAATCACGCCTGCACCGGACAAACAACTGCGGCCACGATCTGTGGACGGCTCGATGTGGTCGATCTCGGCTCCGGCACCGTCACTGCTACGGCGGTTATTACCGATGGCTACCACTGGCGCATGGACCTGACTAACAACGATCAGATATTTATTGGATCGTACAACTGCACCAACGTTGGCAATGGCAACAATCCCAGCGGAGAAGTCCGCGGCTGCTTGTCGATCTACAAGATCGCGGACAACTCGGTCGTGGTTCCCCCTCAGAATGGCAATGTCGGCGGGCTGCAGGGCTTTACCAGCCGCTACTACGAATACGTGGCGCAGAACGGAAAACTCTGGGTGTATGACACTACCAAAGATATTCTGTACATCAATCCCGACCTGCTGCCGCAGGGGACCATCAACATCGTAGGCTATATCGGGGACGTGAAGGCGATCGATTTCTTCTAGGGGATCGCGGAGTGCTAGCTTACTTCCCCGGTTCCATCAGCAACCGGTGCGCCTTCGCTGCTTCCACCGCTTCTACGCTGAACGGTAGCGTGAACGTTGTTCCCTCGTACCACGCGTTCCATTGATCCATGTAGTAAGGGCTGAGGAAATTTCCGCCTTGGCCGGTCACGACGTTTAATGTCGACTGATCCAGGTTTGCCATATTCGCGGTGAAACGCTCCGACGGTCCATGATGGCGGGTCACCGCTTTCACTGTGTACCCGCTGCCGGATTGCGCTTGCACTCCGGGGCCCGACCAGCGGCGGAGAATTGGAATCTTGCCCAGCACGGGATGCTCGATCTCCACCGCATTGAACGTGCCCCAACGCCACGATGCCAGGTTCTTGGGCGCCAGCGGACTATTGACCGCCGCCTCCACCGACGCGGTAAGCAGTTCGTCGTAGTTGGGAAACGCATCGGGCAGCCAGCGCTTCGGGTGGTGCAGCAGGATGTTCTCCAGCCACACCGAGCGCATCTGCCACGAGTACGTCTTCCAGTTCAAAACTGCATCTTCTTTGTCGGGATCGGCGGGCGGGCTTCCCAGTTTTGGTTCAAGCAGTAGCCGCCGCAGTTGCAGGATCGAATTTTCGGCGATGGTCGGCGCCGCAGACGCGGCTTGCATGCGTCCATCCCAACTGCGCATCAGGTCGGCCGCTTGTTTGGCGCGCGCCGAAGGTTTGGTGGCGTGGTCGACGGCATACACAAATCGTTCCGCCGCGAATAAATCGGATTCGGATTGAATATCCGTCTGCAGCGCGAGCATGTCGGCGGGCGAGAACTGCCGCCCGGACTCGAGCACATGGTAGATGCGAGCGGCGCGCCAGGGAGCCTCCCATTCCATGCTGATCGAGTAGGGATAGTTGTCCGGCGTCATGCGCGCGTTTGCGGTGGCAATGATTCCCGACGGCGGGTTGTAGATGCTCGGCAGCTTCTCGAACGGGATGTAGGAAATCCATTCGTGCGCGTTGTCGGCGCCGCTCACGGGAAGGTTGCCATCGCCTGCAGCGCGAATCGGAATTTTTCCCGTGGCCTGGTAGCCGATATTTCCATCGACGTCGGCGTAAACCACGTTCTGCCCGGGTGCGTCGAATTGCGAAAATGCGCGCCGGAAATCCTGCCAGTTCTGCGCTGTATTTATATCAAAGAGAGGAATGTGCAGATTGTCGTAGAGCGTCCAACGCAGAGCCAGAGGCCGGGTTTCGCCCGGAACCAGTTCTGTGACGATTGGTCCGTGCCGCGTGATTTTCACATCGACGCTCACGTCCGGCTTGCCCTTGACGTGAATAATCTCCAGGCGATGTTCGGGTTGCACCCATCCGCTCGGAGTTTGATATTCGCCCTGGGCGTTGAAATTTTCGATGTAGACGTCGGTCACGGTAGGGCCAACATTGGTGAATCCCCACGCGATTCGCTGGTTGTGGCCAACAATCACAAAGGGCATGCCCGGCAGCGTAACGCCCGCGACATCCAGCGTGCCGGATCGCAGGTGCGCCTCGTACCAGAGATTCGGCATCTGGTGGCCAAGGTGCATATCGTCGCAGAGCAGCGGCTTGCCCGTCACCGTATGCGCGCCCGAAACAACCCAGTCGTTCGATCCATCCACTGGCAAGCCTTCTTCCGCGAAAGCGCTGTCTGCGGGACTCGTCTTATGCGTGACTGAGTTGTCGGGGGAGTCGTCGTCCTCGTCGTCGGACTCGCCGGTATTGTTGTCGGGCTGGTTCAAATCTTCGCGCATGACGGTCGGCGGACGATCGTGCCAGGAGCGGTTCACATACAAGTCGGCGGTCAGTTCCGGGCCGAGCTTGGCCAGAATTTTTTCGCGGGCGAGTGCATCAAAAAAATAGTGATAATTCAAATCCTTCACCATCTCGTTGGCGATGACCAGAGAGTCTTCCACTTGCCAGGGCTTTGACGAATAACCGAGAATGCGAAACTCAATAGGAAGCTTGTGGCTGTGCTCAGCGATGTAGGCATTGACGCCGCGCGCATAAGCTTCCAGGAAGCCCCGGTCGCGCGGGTTCGCCGTCTGCAGTGACTTCGCGGCTGCGGCCCGCAGACCGAGAATCCTCTGCTCCCGGTCGAGTTTGACGAGGGGCTCGCCGAAGATCTCCGAAAGTTCTCCGCTGCCAAAGCGGCGCATCACGTCCATCTGCCAGAGACGGTCCTGCGCCGTCACGTAACCCTGCGCGAAGAAAAGATCGTTCAAGCTGGCCGCTTCGATCGTTGGCACGCCGTGAGTGTCGCGCGTGACCGTGACTGGCGCTTCGAGGCCGGCGATCGCAGCCTGCCCGTCGAGTTGAGGAAGAGCAGAGTGCGCGACATAGTAGGCGTAGGCAGCCGCGGCCGCCAGAAGAACCAGCACAGCCAGCAGCAACCATCCGACGATGCGAAAGATGGGCGTACGACGAGATTTCGGGAGGCTAACCTCGACCAGGGTGTTCATGAGGAATCTTGATTGTATTCCAGATGAGTGGAGCGAGGGCCGCGGCCGCGCTGAAAATGAATTTCATTTTCAAGTTGCCGATGGTATCCTGACCCTGTTCCACCTGCCATGCTGCAGAAGCGCATCGATGATCAGCCCACCATCTCCCGCCAGATGGTCCGCGAGGCCCAGGACATTCTTCATCGCCATCTCAAAGATGTTGGCCTGAAGCAGACCGCGCAGCGCGACGCCATCCTGCACACCTTCCTCGAAACCCGCGATCATCTTTCCACGGACGAACTTCATCGCCTGGTGCAGAAAAAAGATGCCCGCATCGGCTACACCACCGTTTACCGGACGCTGAAGCTGCTGGCGGAATGCGGCCTGGCCAGCGAAGTCGCTTTCCACGATGGCATTGCGCGCTACGAACATCAATACAACCGGCGCAGCCATCACCACATGGTGTGCACCGATTGTGGCAGCTCGGTCGAGTTTTTTTCGCAGGAAGTCGGCCAACTCGAGCAGGAAATCGGCCGAAAATATCATTACCTGACTACGCGCCATACCTTCCAGATCTATGGAGTCTGTGAGGACTGTCGTAAGAAAAACCACACGCCACGCGGATCTGAGAATGGCGCAACCGCACGATAGCCACCAATCACGTCCGAAAACCGGGCGAGTTTACTTTTGCAACGGGGTGCCGTTTTCAAGGCACGTCTGCGCCGAACCGCCGGAATCGACCTTGATCGTCGCGGACTCGTCCGAGCAAAACGCGCGCCTGCCGGTTTGATGAACCCTTACGGGATAGGCAACCACCTGATATTTCACATTAGGTCCGCCGTCAGTCGCGGGGGCGCAGCCGGTCAACTCGAATGCGTATCCGTTCTTCTGGCCGGTTGCGAGCGGACCTTTGATCGAACCGGCGTCGGACAGGTCGGAGAGAGAACACGTATAGCCCTGAGCGGGATGAGCCGTCACGTAGTTAATCTCTGCCACGTTCAAAGTACTTACGGACGAAACGGCCGACGATTCGTTCGCGGCCATACGCGCGCGCAACAGGTTTGGAATCGCGATCGCCGCAATAATCAGAAGGAATGGAATGCCTGCGATTTCGATGTACCCCAGGACCAGCCCCGCGATAGCAATCCCTTCGCCTTTCAGCCGCCCTGCACTCTTGCGGATTTCCGACAAGGCCAGGTGGCCGAACACAATTGCCGCTATAAAGAGAAACGGAATGAAAAACAAAAGGCCACAAACCAGGCTGAGGATGGCCTTAACGCTGGTTTCCACAGTTCCCGGTGGCGGCGGCGTTCCAATGGCAGAGGGTGCCGCAACGGCCGCTTGTGCTGCTCGCCCGCAGACTCGGCAGAATTTATCGTCGGCCGCCAACGTGTTCCCGCAAGCTTCGCAGAACTGCGCCATGCTCCCTCCGGTCGCTTTAATTTCGCACGGAAATTGGCACGAAACATATACTCCAGCGGGCTCGCCGTCAATTCGCTAGATTGATTCGCGCCGTAAACGGCTAAGTCTTCGCTTGATAACGGACAAGGTCCTGACGGCAACGGTTCTGAAGCCGGTGGAAGGATTTTTCTGATAGTCTCATCCTGCCCTGTTGTCGCTGGTTTTGACTCGCTCCGGTTCAATCGCGACCGGAAGGTCCACTAGATTTCGCTTGAGCGCGCCATGTCGAATGCAACTCCGCAGCCCGCATCGGTATTGTCTGCCGCTAAGAACGGGTTGGTGTATCTTACGCCCAACGATTGGGCGCTCATCGTGGACAAAGCGGTTCGCTTGCAATTCAAGGCAGGCGACACCATTGTCCATAAAGGCAAACGAACGAACGGCCTGTATCTACTTTTGAAAGGCACGGCGTGGGTGCAGATTCTGGCGCGCGGCACATCGGTGACCGTCAACGCAGGCGAGGCTTGCGGCGAGATTTCGTTTCTAGACGAACTGCCCGCCACTGCTGATGTCATCGCAAAAGAGCCCGTCGAGGCCTATTTTCTGGATCGGGCAACACTGCAGTCACTCTTCGAGTTGTTTCCGCACCTCGGATCCCGGTTCTATCATTCCATGGCCGCCATTCTTGCGCGACGACTGCGGGAACTGATTGCTCCGGCCGTATCTCCCGAGCCGGTTTCTCTTCCCAAGCGAAGTTAGGCGCGGCGCGGAGTATGCTAGCCTACAGTCCGATAAGGCCGCAGCCTGCGCCGCGGTGAGTGTTGCACGCGGAATTTTCTTTGATCGATCCTATCAATTTACGACTGGCGCTGTTCTCGGCTGTGGTGCTCGGGTTCCGCCACGGACTCGACTACGATCACATCGCCGCGATCACCGACATCAGCAGCGTTCAGGCCAAGCCCAGCGATGCCATGCGGTACGGCCTGCTTTATGTCACGGGACATGCGACGACCGTGGCCGTGCTCGGCTCGGCGGCGGTGGTCTTCCGGCTCTCTTTGCCCGCGGCCAGCGATCGTTGGGCGGAACGGCTGGTGGGCATCACGCTGCTGGTGCTCGGCGTCTACGTGCTCGGAACATTTTTCCGGCCTTCAACTCATACGCATGCCCCGCGAACCCGCATCACGCTGCTGATTAACGGCATGTTGTGGATTTACTGGCGGCTGACCCGCATTTTTGGCGGGACCAGGGTCGAGGCTCCGCAGGTATTTAAAAACGGCTACGGCACCAGTTCGACGTTTCTAGTCGGCGTGATTCACGGGCTGGGCGCGGAAACTCCAACGCAGATTCTGGTCTTTCTCATGGCCGCAAATCTGGGAGGAACAGGCGTGGGGCTGCTGGGCCTGCTCATGTTTATTGTAGGTCTGATCGTGATGAACACGCTGATGTGTGCCACGGCCGCGGGAATGTTTTCCGCAACCCTCGCTAATCCCAACGCCCTGCGAGCGCTGACATTGGCGACCTCGGCTTATAGCATCGTCGTCGGAACGATCTTTCTGGTGGGATCGGCGGCCAAGCTGCCGTCGCTGACGGGGTGAATTCGATCTATGGTATTAGAGGTCGAAGAAATGGTGCGCCCTGAGAGATTCGAACTCCCGACCTTCTGGTTCGTAGCCCATCGACGCACGCCAGGGCGTACAACAGAAGGGAACTACATCACAGAAAACGCACGGTTTATCAATTTAGCTGTTACCTGATTTTGGTTCGTTTTGTACCCCATTCCCGCACAATACCCGCACACAACATTGCAAGGGGGCGGGGGGTTTTTACGACCTGTCGCCAGGGCAAACTCTGCCGGATTTCCTTGCAGTTCGCGGAGTACTCCGGTAACGTTTCCCTTCCCCCGAAAGCGTGAAACCCTCATGTCGGAACGCAAATCAAATGAGGAGATGCTCGGCGAAGTATTGCGCGAGATCGGCGTCCTCATCGTGGTTTTTTTCCCGTTTGATGAGTGGATCACGTTCCACGCATTGACATGGAAGTTCGTGGGCGGCTCAATTCTCGCGAGTGCTGCATTTATCGTAGCCGGGATGTGGCTGGAGCGCTTACGCTGGAGATAAGGAGATTGTTATGGCTTTTCTGATCACATGCCTGTACGGAGCGGTCCTGTTCGGAGCCGGGCTGTGGTTCGTGCGTCAGGGAAAAAAAAAGCAAGAAAATCGTAGACGCTCCGCAACTTGGGACGGCCTTGAGCGTCGAGCCGGGCGCGAGCGACGCCAGGATGCAGTTCTCACCCGCTAAAGGGACCCCTGGGGGGGGTTCCTGAAAAAACTCATGGCCGGGTTTCACTGCAGAAGCAGGGCAAACAATTTCTCGACCTTGGCGACTGGGAGCCTTAACGTGACCATGGTCTGAGTGACCGGCGGCGCAGGCGGTTCGGGTGCCGATTTAGGCGCCGGGGATGACCTGTGAGCCTTCCCGTTCCCCTGGCTTGCAGCGCCATGGCTTCCATTTCCTTGGCTCGCGTGGCCTCGCAGACGCGGCCATTTATAACCGTCGGGTAGTTCACTTCCACAGCCACAGGCACACAATTTCGGTTCGTTCGCCATTTCAGTTTTCTCCTTTTTGGCTGTCTGTAATCGGGTAGGCACTGAAGAGTCGGGGCTTTCTAGGTTTGCGGGGATCCGGGCGGTCACGCTATGCGTAACGCACGCGGCCTCGCCGTCTTCATCCAATCCGACCGCAGGTTGCGGTTGGCCCTGCTCACCGCATTTCAAACAGTACGCCGTAGCGTGCAAGCCTGAAAGCCCTCGCGTGGAGTATGGCACAAGTTTGACCGATTCATTCAAGCAACTTTCGCAGCGGACTCCTAAGATATTCCGTTGCTCGTGGATGAGTATGGTGAGCTTGAGCCGCGGCGCGAATCGAGCGCTCTCACTCAATTCAAATTTACGGAGCATGTTCTGCAGGTGATGCTTAATGGTCCAAATTGATCGGTTAAGAATGCGGGCCATTGCGGCGTCGGAGTGCGCGCCTAGAAGCAATTCAGCGATTCGGCGCTCGGCGGGAGTAAGTTGCGGGGATTTCATTGGCCGGGCCGCGCCGCCTGTGGAACCGTTGCGACGGCGCGACCGGCAAATGGCTCTGGTGATTCTCCGCATACCTCCTTCGTAGGATTGTCGACCGTTGCCGCGATGGTAAACCCTAGTGAAATGGTAGAGATAGATAGAACTTAGGGACCGCACTATATCGATTACCATCGATATACGAACGTTGGTGCTTGTGTCGCCAGCCACGGGGAGAGACTGATTCGCGGCGAAAATTGATCCATGATGGAACTCGATGAACTGCTCCTGGCGAATCGTGAAGCGATCGGGCCGGCGGTGCTCGAATTGGCCTGGATTCACCGTATGCTGCGCCGGTCTCCCGCGGATCCCAATTCCATCTCCATCAACAAGGCCGCGGCCGCTCTCGGGAAAGACAAGCGGACAGTCTCGAGGAATTTCCGCCGACTGGAAGACGCCGGCCTCGTGAAGCGGGAGACACGCGCCGGACGCCCGCATCGCTACTGGCTCCCTCCGTGTCACCTGTGACATTTTCCCCGTCTGTTCTGCATGTCCAACCTGTGCCAACCTGTGACCATGGTGCAGACACTTAGCGATTGCACGCAGGAAGCGCCGAGCGCAGAACACAAGGTTAGAACCGTGTTCCTGCTCGATCAGGACAAGCGCACGGCACTCGAAAAACTTTCAGCCGATACCGGCGCGCCGGTTGCGGAATTGCTTCGGCGCTCCGTGACGCACTTCCTCAACGATCGAGAGGCCAGGAGCGCATGAGCGCACAACGGCATCAGGAGCGCGTTAAGGTCGAGGACCTGGCGCAGCTTTCGGGCTGGCAGATTGCCCAGGCTTTACGCCTGAAGCTGGAGCAGTGTCCCGAACAGGGCAGACGCGGGCAAATGCTGAATTGCCTCGATACTCTCGTCCGAAGCGGCGGCGCTTGGCTGCTGGCGGGGAGTTTTGATAACGCCGAATCGAAGACGGTGCATGTATGAGCGAACTCCGCCAGGTCGATGGGCAATGGTTCTACGGGACTCTGGCGGCAGATGGGCGGATCTTGCTGTACGGAACAAAGGAAGAGGCGGAAGCGGCCGAAGAGGGCCAAGACGTTCCACCGGTGAGGATCCTGCGGCCGTGTAGGGCGGTTGCACCGCGGGAATGGACGCCAGCCGACGATGAGGCCTTCGGACGCCTGATGCGAGGTACAGACGGCACTCCGAGTTACGTGCGGGTACTTCTAACCACGGCACTGGAAGCCTGCCCAGCGCGAGTGCGCCAGAAGATTATGCAGGAGTTCGCAGAGGACAGACTCACGCTCGATCAGGTTTTGGAAAAAACAGAAGAGCGCGCGCCTGTGGCCAGCTCGGGAGCGTTCGGGTTGGGGCCGGAGTACAGAGCCAAACTGGTGGACATTGTCCGCGCGCAGTGGAAGGACGATCCCGAGACTTTGAATTATCTATTGAGCCAGTTAACAGGGGAGTAGCTTTCAATGCCAGATGATCTCACGAGCAACACCGCAACTGCCGACGCGCCGCCGGATACTTCTTCGCTTCCAGTGGATAGCCGTTCGAATCTCGCCGCGGCGATTTCCGGCGGCGGTCTGGATTCCCTTGCGGCTCCCGCGCCGGATACGTCTTCGCTTCCCAGCGACTCGCGGCAAGCACCGCCGAATCCAGTGCAGGCAACTCCGCCGGCCACGACTCCGCAAGCCCCTCTGCAGGGACTAGGCGGCCGGCTGCGCGGTGTGCTCTATGGCCTGGCTACGGGCGGCATTCCGGGAGCGGTCGAAGGGGCGATTGCGCCAAACGTTGCACGCACGCATTTCCAGCAGAACGAAGCCGTGCGCGCGGCGAAAACATCCGCGGCGCAGAGCAATGCTCAATTTGAATCCGTGCAAGCCGCGGACATGGCGATTAAAGCCTCGCGGGAAGCGCAGACAATCGATTTGATGAACGACGAGGCACGGGGCCGCATTCGCCAATTAAACGATGCGCATGTCGATTACCTTTTCAAAACTTACGGAATCCCGCCCGACGTCGTTCTCGAAGGAAATGGGCAGGATGTCCACGATCAGGCCACGGCTGCCTTACATACGCTCGCGGCAGAAAATGGCGGACAGATTCCCCCGGTCAGCGCCCTGGTCCAACCCCATACAGCCGACCAGCCTAAGTTTAAGATCAGCGTCTTCGCTCCAAGCCTGCAAGACCTGCAGCGCAACACCGCAGGCTACCGCAAACTGGTGGACACCGCACGCGCCGTGCAGGGGCTTCCGCCGATCGATGATCTGACCTGGACCACTGGCGCGGGAAACGGTTATCAGGGCCAGAGAGGGTTAGTGACGGCGGCTCAGACGTTCCTTTCGCCCGTTCAGCCGTTCAATGAAAACAATCTCCCCTCCGTGCTTGCGCAGCGCAAACAGCAACTCACGGCTTACGAACAGCACACGGATCGAAATGGCAATCCTGATGCGGACCCCGCCACGGTTGCGACCCTACAGCGCAGCGTCGATTTGCTGAGTGGCGCACAGCAAGACATGGCGGCGACAAAGAGTAAACAAGCTGCGGATCAGACGGCTGCGATGGAGAATGCCCGGGCAAACACGCCGAGCGGCCAGCGCGAGGCGAGACTTCAGAATCTCGAAATTGATAAAACACAAAACGAGCTGGACCGCATGAAGAACATGAGCGGCACTGATGCCTTTGGAGCGAACATCGGCATAACGCCGGAGGGTAATACCCTGACGCGGGCGGAGTACGACGCGGCGCAGAAGGGCTTCAGCAAAGAGTACGTGCAACCGCTGACCGTGCTCAATAAAACGATGCTGGAGTTTCAGCGCATCAACTCCAATCCGAATCAGACCGGCGCCGAAAAAGTTACCGCATTGCTCAATGCCGTTGGAATCTCTGGAGATCCGCTGAAGGGCAAGGGCTTTCGGATCAGCAACGATGTGATCAACGAACACGCGGCCTCGCGAAATATCTGGGAAAGCGGCGTGCAAAAGCTGAATACCATCGCGGGCTCTGGCGGCCCGATTACGTCCAAGCAAATTTCTGACTATACCGCTGTGGCCCAGGGCGTCGTGCATGACGCCTATCTGACAGCTGCACAGGAAGCGCGACGGCAAGGGCTTCCAGTCAATTTCCTGCCGAAGGCCACACAACAGAATCAACGAATCGATCCTTTGACGGCGAGGATTTATCTCGATTCGGCTGGCGGCAACAAAGCGGCTGCGCGAAAAGCCGCCACAGTGAGCGGCTGGAGTTTCTGAGGGCATGAGCGACATTTTCGATCAAATTGCGTCTTCGACTGCCGCACCGGGCGCCGTGCAAGCGGCGGCGCCGTCGAGCGTGGCGCAATCGTCGCCGCCTACGGCGGCGAGCGCGGCGCCATTGCCGACCTCCACGTCGGGCAGTGGTGACATGTTCGACCAAGTTGCTGCCGACCCGAGTCTTGGCTTCGGCGCGCCCGCGCCTCCGATGCCGACGACTCGGCCCAGCTCCAGCGACGAGTTTGACCAGGCACAAGCGGCCGGCGGCTACAGCGAACCAAGCGAGCGCAGCGGCCAGCCAGTCACTTACCTGATGCAGAAGCCCGACGAAAGCTATACGGACTTCATGAAACGGGCGGTTGCGCACGGAAAAACGGTTACACCAGGCCAAATGGCGGACGAAGCCGATCAGCCGATGAAACTCGGATTAGGTGTACCGGCGCGGATCGCCGAGACCGCGGGCGGATCGATCGCGGCATTGACGGGAATGGCTGAGGCGTTGCATGCTGCTGGGCCACTCATCCCGCGCGCGACACAAGCGCTTACATGGGCTCAGAAATTGGCGGCCGCGAATCCGTACAAGGCTATGGCGATGATGGCGGCTATCAATTGGGGCCTTAGCGCCGTAGGACTCCCAAAGGCCAGTGAAATCGCACAGAAGCTCGAACTGCCGGCGTTAATCCTGCTCGGTGACTATAAACCTGGTGCCGAGGCGCTCAGTGGCGAAACTGCGGCTAAAGAGGCCGCATCCGCGGCAGAAAGCGCCGCAACAGGAGAAACGGCGGCGACGGCGACCTCCGCAAAAGAAACGCCTGAACAATTTGTTGACCGCGTGGCTGGCAAAGGTCGCTTAACCGTCAAGCCGGATGCAGACGGCAACCTGATTAATGCGCAAACCGGGCAACCTGTGCAGCCGCCGCAAGCAGGAACCTATCGCGTCTGGGAAAACGGCAAATACGTGGACGTCCCGAAAAATAACGGGAACTTCTCAACGGACTCCGAAGGCAACGTCACCGACCTGCGGACAGCGGAGCAGAAGGCAGCGAGTGTGGGCCAACCTGCAAGTCCAAAGATAATCGGGCGCGGGGCGAACAAGGGACAGCCCAAGACGTACAAAGTTTTTGATAAGGGTCAATGGGTTACGGTGCCAGTCTTCAAGTAGGCGTGCAATGTCGAGCCATACCCAACCCGTGAATGTCCGCGAAGCCAAAAAGCTCGCCAGCGCTAGGCTGCGTAACCCGCAGACACCAGCGGCAGAATTTGCGCGCATCTTTGAGACTTACTGGCGCCTCTGCAAGCGCGGACGGCGACGGCGGAAAAAGGAACAGCCCGGTATCCAAGAGCTTGTGCTGCAAATCGAAGCGGAACAAAGAGCGAATGGAGGAAGACAGCAATGAAGAGCAAAACACCACACATCAACGAAGGCCGCGGCGAATTTCGCGAAGTTAAGGACCGCAAGCTCCCGACCAAACTCGACCCAGAGAGCCGGCGGTCACAAGCCCAGGGCGCCACCGGCCGCGGGACGAACGAACAGACCATGAACGAATCGCTGGCGGATCTCAATCAGGCGCCGGAAATCACGGAGGAAGCATGAGCACACAGAAACCTATCCCTCTCGACGCGGAGCAACTGACGCAGATCATCGCCGCCACTGTAGCGGCAACCGTGGCCGAAATGCGGAAGCCCGAACCGCCGACCCCGCAAGAGCTGGCAAACCTGCGGCAAGCGCAAGAAGAACGAAAAGCCACAGCCGACAGCGTCAAAGAACAGAAAGACCGCGAGCGCTGGTTTCAGGAACATGGTTGCGCGCACGAGCATACAGGCCCTCTTCGCGGTACGCATTGCGTCTACGTGAAAGATAATGACGTTGTGACCTCTCCCGGCTTCGTGTTTTGCCAGAAGTGTCAAGGACGAGTGCGACCAGACGAGCCGCAAATGAAGAAACTGGATCCAGGCGCGATTTTCGACACCGCGCTATTCAACAACTTGCTGGCTGTGTGTATGCAGAACGGCGCCGAAATCCTGGGATAGGGAAGAGAGGAAAAACCCAATGAACTCCAACTTCAACCGGGCCGACACGCGCGAGCCGAGGACGGCAGACGAGATCTTCGATGGCCTGTCTACGGAGAAAATGCGCGAAGTGTGCGATCTGGTATATCGGGACGAGCAGTTGACGGCCGCTCGGAAAGCTCAACCGAAAGAGATCGCGAAGTTTCTCGCGCTTTGCCCCGACTTCGACGACACGATCTCGCCCGGAAACCACAATGGACCGCTCATTGCGGCAGAGCTCAGGCTGCGGGGGCTCGATCCCGCGACCGCAGATGCTCGGGACTTTCAAGATGCCTGGGAGCATGTGAAGGCCGCGGGCTTCGAAGTGAAGCGCAACAAATCCGCTATTCTCCAACAACAACAGGACGATATCGGGCAAGAGGTCCGAGAGATCCAAGCGAACGATGTGTTCGATGAAGCCGAAGCCTCGCGCATGCCACTCGATGAGCTACGAGAACGCGCAGACCGAGCCTTAGGAGGGCGGCGGTGACGAAAGGCAGAACAATTCTCGCGATCATCGCGCTGTTTCTTGCCTGTCCGCTGCTGCGCGCGCAGGATTTCCAGTACAACGCGAATTTCGTCTTCCCGAGAGCGCATCAGGGCGCCCCGATTCCACCAAACACAACCATTAGTGAGTGGACGTTATCCTGGACGGTGCAAGGCCAAATCGGCACATGCGCCCTGCAAGTGGATACGTCAACAGATGGCACCAACTGGACAAGCGCTGGCCTGTTTGGATCACAGCCATGCACGGCACCGTCTTCCGTGAGCATCAAGGGGGGTAACAGCGTCACCGGCGGATTTGTGCGCATCAACGTAACCGCTTTGGCAGCGCCCAACCCGGCCGACAGAAGCATCGGGCTAAATGTCTCGCTGGACGGGTGGAGCGGCGCATTCTAAAAAGCCCGCGCTGGAGCGACAAAGGTAATAGCCATCGACCCAAAAGTATCTCAGAATGAGATTGCGCCGCGGAATTGCCAGCTTGACCTTCACCCACCTTCAGGCGCAGACGGAGGTCGCGGAGAGAAAAGCCAGAGCTCACAGAGAGCCCTCGGGGAAACCTGAGAGCTTTTGTGTTTTCCGCGAAGCTCGGCGCTCACGTATTCCGCAGCCCACCGTTGACGGGTCGGACAATCAGATCCTGAGCATTTCAAACCCCAACCGAGTCGCCTGACTTGGACGAGGGCTTCTGGTTTGCTGATAACAAGCCGAAAAGGATGCTTTGTAACGTTGTTACACCCCACCGGGGGGCCCCCAAACGCTTACAGTGATCGGTCCGGCCTAGGCCGGACCGATGAGTTTTCGCGCGAATCTCACACGAAAAAACTCGCAAACTGCCCCAAACCAGTGAAAACACAGGGCAAATCGCATTGTAGGCGTGCTCCAAATGAGACACTTAGCGCATTTCCGCTGACAAAGTAGAGACAAAACGAAGACAAACCAGCATTTCCCCCATGGGAATCAGCACGGGCGTGGGTCGGTAAATACATCCACCATCTTCTCGATGTTGTCGGGCGGGACGTGAACGATTCCGCAACCAGTGACAAGGCAAAAAACTGACTGTGGTTACAGGAATCAGTCGTAGATCATTGGAAGTGGGTGGCCCTGACTCACAAATTCGTCATTCTGGGCAACAAATTTATCAATTTGCTCCTTCGTGAAAAAACCGAGATCGACTTCCTGGTCGATTAAAGTCGCAAATCCAGGGTGACGCAGGGATTTATCGTCATGTCCGAGCGGCCATATTTTTCGCATATGGGAACGCATCTGCCAAGCGAGAATGTCCGCAGCCTGAAGCGGTTTGAATTTTTCCTTGTGTTCAAAGCCGTAACCGTCAATCTCAAGACCAAGCAAGTCTGCGACCGGCTGATTTAACGGCACTCTCGAAATGATTTCCAGAACCTTGCTAATCTCCCGCCGTTTCTCCGTATGCTCCATTTCCCAGTCGAAGACGTACCGCATTGGAAGTTTAATTTGACTTCTCTTTCTCCATTGAACGATCTGTGTTATGCACATTCTCACGGCGAAGGTGTAGTGTTCCCTTCCATAGTGGCGTCGGATGCGCTCGGGCGTCTGATCCCAAACGTCCTTTGGCACAGCAACGGCGACCCCGATTCTTTTGTTCTCGTTGATAATTTTTGCCAGTCGTTGATACACATGGTCCTTCTTGGTATTACCCCAGTCACAGAAAGGCTTGTGACCCATTTCGCTCTTTGCGATGAAGTGCGCCATGTGGAAGGCATCAAAACCCTCTTCCCATCGTGCCCGATCCCATGCCTCGACAAAGTCATCCCAGCCACGCTTGGTGGATATGTAGCAAGCCGCCACTGCGATGTCCGAATTGCCATCCGTCCCGCTGTCGTCAAAGTAAGCAGTAAACATAGCAATCAAGGACGTGGCAGCATCGCCGCGCAATTCTCCAGCGAAATGCCGATAGGCACAGTATTGACTTCGGTTGGCAGGCAAGAGACACTACTCCTGTCATGCCACAAAAGTCTGCCCGTTCCGCTCCCGCGAAGAATGAGAACGAGTACGTCACTTTTTGAATCGGCGCTTAAAAAAGTACTGTCTGTCCCGCACTCCGCTCTCAAGGCTCAACTCGACGCCGAGAAGCGGGTGCGGAAATTCCTCTACCCTCATCCTGAAGGCGAAGGCGAAAAACCTTACAAAGAAAGCATGAAAGCCCGAACTCTCGCGATTCGGGCTTATTTTTTTCGCTTTAATCTTCTCACGGAGAACGGGTTTTAGGCGATTTGCCCCAGAGAAATCACGCTGCAATCTTCTTCTGTGCGCGCGTGACGGACTGAACGGGCTTCTTGGGAATTTCAGAACGCTTGGAGTGCCTACACTCAAGACACCGGCGCCGGCGATTGCCTGGGTTGGCTCCGAGAAATTCAATATGCAGATGCCCGCACTCCAAATGCTCCTCGTGGTAGAGCACACGCCGATTGCCCATTACTTCACTTCGGCTCACGACGCGACGTAGCGGAGCTTTTGGCCATGCAGATTTTCCCCGAGGTTGAATGCTCGGGACGATCATCTGTTGACGCGGTAAGCGCGGCGCTAGCGCACATGTCGGGTCATAGTCTGGAATGTCGAGGCGCTCTGGAACAAGCGTCCCCGCGGTATCGTACCAGCGGTCATACTCGCGGCCTAAGATGCCTTTGCGGTTCGTAACAATCTGCGCCCAGAGTTTGTCAGGGTGAGAACCGTGGACCATATAGGATGCCTCCACAAACGCGATGGGGTTGCGCTGGGATTCATAGTAGACATAGAGCCAACTTTGGCGCAGATCGGCCCGAAAATGCGGATTGCCTTCACGCGCCTGGGCCGACTCCAAATAAGCGAGCACGCCATCGTATGGAGATCTGCCTTCCTCTGGAGCCAACGTGGTTGGCTGAGGGCGAGTCTCAAGATAAGCGCAAAACTCACACAGGATATTGCGGTAGTTTTCCCGTGCGCTCTCCGGCATTCCCAGATCGAGGGCTTTGTAATTGAGAAAATCGCTCACCTGGTTGGGAACGCTTGTTGCCATGACGGCTCCTTCGGTAGCAGCGGCTTAACACTCTAGCGTGATTTAAGCAGGCCGAGCAAAGATTTTTACTGCGGGGATCGCGCGGGGACGAGTCGCGGGTACACAAGCCCTGGCTGCGATGGCGATCTTCGTAGGCTACGTTTCTTGACCACTGGCGCATTGCCAAGCCTAAAAGGCGCCAAGGCAAAGCCCCTGTTTCTGGGGAGGGCTCTTTAACAAGCTCTGCCTTGGCGCGCACGCAGAATGATGCACCTTGACGGCTAAGGTGTCAAGGGGTTTGGCTTATAGAATCTCGGCCAATGACCGATACGCCAGATCCCGAGTTGCTGTCCCGCTATTTCTCAGAGATGGGACGCAAGGGCGCAAAGGAAAGGGCAAGCCGTCTCACACCCGCGCGGCGCAAGGAAATTGCCACGAAAGCGTCAAAAGCGGCGGCCAGAGCCCGAACTAAGAAGGCGGCAGAGCGAAGAAGGCCGGAAAAGCGCCACTAAGGGGCATTCGATTCCCCCAAGTTTTGCACAGGAACACCCGGTATTCACAAGCACCTTAAGCGCTAAGGTGGTGCTATTATGCCCCACATATGGAGCAAACCTTAACAGTCAATTTCACTCCGCAGCAGAGGAAAGTATTTGCCCAATTGGGGCGGATGGGCGGTCACCAGCGGGCCCGGAACCTTACCGCAAAAAAACGAAGAGCGATCGCCGTCAAGGCCTCAAGGGCCGCAGCGAAGAAGCGCTCGGCTGAGGCAAACAAGAGGAAAGGCGGCGAGTGAGATTATGGCAGCGAGCTCGCAAGTAACTAAGCGAATATCCAGCACGTCCCTACCTGCATCGCATATGCCTCAGATGCTCTGCAACCGCAGTGGCTGCACGAGGCAAGGACGAAAGCTGCACCATAGCAGAGACAGACTATTGTGCGTCAAAGGTGCGGTTCCCCAGCGCAAGGTAACGATACACTTCTTCCGTTGCGCGATTTACTGGCCTCGGCCATGGAAGAACTTGCACTGGGAGGCAAGCGGACCCAGCGGCGAGAAGGTGGAGATCCTGGGCGCTGGCCGCTATCGGTTTACGGATGCCATAACTGGCGAAGTGATCGAAACCGAGCGAAATCAGCCTTGTCGTCGGGTAGCGAAGTCGGATTCGATCATTCGAGTTTGTGAACGGAAAAACTGTAGCAAGAAGGGCTGGTTATTGCGCCACAAGCGAGTACAACTTGCGGTTAAAGGCAGCAGTCCACAGTGCCCCGTGATCATCCACGAATTTACATGCAAAGACTACCGGCGGCCGGAAAAAATCCTGCACATAGAACGCACGGGTCCACAGGGCGAGGCGGTGGAAGAGTTGCGGCCGATCATTGGCCGATACCGCTTCCGAGACGCTCGAACTGGCGAAGTGGTTGAAACCGAGCGTAGGGCTGGTGATCACAAGATCTCCAGAGCGGGCAAGAAGCGACTCCGTCGGAGTAAGAAGGCTTGGTGGAAAAAGAATCCTGATCGGCGCGCGTTGCAGGGCGAGAAAATGCGAACCCTCCGCCATGCAGAACTGATAAAAGTTGCGGAAGCTGAGCGCATTCTTGCGCAGCAGCGCCCACCAGACGAAGCACGGCCGATAGGCCGTCCACCGAATACGGAACTGGAGCGGAGGGTTCGCGAACTGCGGGCCACAAAGCCAAAACCTACCAGCTGGGCCCGCCTAAAAATGATATTAGATCGGGAGACCGGGCAACCCCGCGCCCAAAGCACCTATCGAGGGTATGCGGAAAACTCCTAATACTTTTCCGCATGCGGAAAAGACGGCTGCATTTTCCGCAGTGCGGAAAACTCTGATCTAAATTCCGCATGCGGAAAACTTTCCCGCAATCTTCCGTTTTTTCTCGATACGCCCCACTATCGGGGCATGGAACAAAATCAACACACCAGTCAACGCGAGCGACTACTCGCGTGTCTCAAGCGTCGAGCACCTGATTGGGTTCCGATTTCCGATGTGGTTGAGATTGCGGGCTACCAGTACGGTACTCGGATTCTCGAATTGCGGCGCCTGGGGCACAGGATTGAGAACGACCCAGGCCGCGCTTTCCGCCTAATCACTCGCGCAGTCGCGGAAGCGGGCGCCTCTGTCCCAGCGCCTGCTATTCGACCGACAGAAACTTCCGCCAATCCCGATTCACTCTTTGGGGATCTCTCGCCAGATCGGACTTATAAAGCATGAGCGAGATTCTTGTGCGGGATCAGCGAGAGCCGGGCTGGTTCCACATCGACAACGAAATCGTCGACCAGTACGGAGTGCGACTCGGGGCCTATGGTATTTCGGTTTATGCGGTGCTCTGCCGGCGCTGCATTACGTCGACTCAGCAAGTGCTGAATCTTTCGCAGAGAGACATCGCTGCAATTCTGGGAATCTCACAGGACCGGGTACGGAAATCGCTTGTAGGCCTGGCCGATTTTGGATTGATCCAGATCGACACTCCCGAGCATCCCGCGCCGGGCGTAATCGCCACAATCCGCCTTTTGAAAGTGAAGGTAACTGAACGCCACACGTTCAGTTCAGGCCCTGAACTGAACGCCACACGTTCGGCAATAAGGAATGTAAAGTCTGAGTCTTTGTCTCCCCCCCTAGAAAGTATTTCTACTGATGAAGTAAAGGCAAAAGCTTTTAGACCTGTTTCGTCTGTGGAAAAGAAATACCCCTCGGAGGTTGGGGACCAGATTGATTTCAGAAGGCTCTGCAAGGCACGCGACGAGATCCAGATGAAGATTAACCAAGGCTGGGGAGAGGGCCTAACCCCCGCTCAACTTTTCCAGGAACAATGTGTTAGGGCAGGACTCACTGTGGCGCGAGCACTGGAAGTTGAAAAACGCGCGCTGCAATGGCCGACAACGGAGGCATCAGCATGAAACGATCCGCCTATTCCCTCCAAGCTAAGCGCGCTTTTGCCGGAGAGATGCGCCGAGGGCCGACCGCGGCCGAAGCTGCACTATGGGAACGCCTGCGAGAAAAGCAGACCGGTTTCGTGTTCCATCGGCAGAGTGTGCGGCGCGGGTACATTCTAGATTTCTACTGCCCACAGTTGAAACTGGCGATCGAGATTGACGGTTCAGTTCACAGCCTTCAGTGCTTGGCGGACGCGCAGAGGGACCGAGCGCTGCGCGAGAGAGGTATCAAAGTGCTGCGGTTTACGAATCGGGAAGTGCTCGATTTCTGCCCGGTAGTCATGAGGCGAATTGTGGCAGAGGCAATGGGGGCGATAATTCAATGAACACGAGCGCCCAGCAGCTTCTCGAAACCGCGCGGACCCTACCAAGCGAGCAGTTGCCCAGATTCCTGGGCGAGCTCGAAGAGATCCGCGCCACGGCGCTCGCCCGCCTCACAACTCCGCCGGCGCCACAGTCGCGGGATGAATTGCTCGACGTGGATGCGGCCGCCGAGCGACTCGGGATGTCTCCCGATTACCTGTACCGTAATCATTCCAAATTGCCATTTACGCGGCGCATGGGCCGGAGCCTTCTGTTTTCCAGCCTTGGCATCGATGAGTACATCAGGAGAGGGCGCCCCAAAACTTGACCATCTTAGCCGCTAAGCATTAATATAATGCTAAGCCGGTAAGCGTAACGGCAAAGGAAAGGCGGCCATCCATGAAGAAAAGCGAAGTGAGTAAGTATCTCGCGAAGATCGGAAGTAAGGGCGGAAAAACTGCCGCGGCTCGAATGACCAAAAAAGAGCGGTCGGAGCGCGCCCGGAAAGCAGCGGAAAAGCGATTCGAAAAGAAAGCGTCTGACGGAGGTGAATTGTGAGAGGCGACGGCCGAATTTATCTCCGCAAGGGCAGCCCGTTCTACTGGTGCGAATACTGGCTTCGCGGCAAGCAGTACCGTGAATCGACGGATCAGACCGATGAAGACAAGGCCCGAAAATTTCTCCGCAACAAGCTCAAGGAAGTCTTCGCGGATCAGATCGGCGCCAGAACGTTTATCAGCCCCAAACAACAGCGCGTGAGCGTCGGGGAACTGCTCGACAGCTTGGAGTGTGATTACAAGCTTCGCGGAAAATGGAACGTCAAGGTGAACTCAAACGTGAAACCGCTACGGGAATTTTTCGGCGAACGGCGCGCCGTGGATCTCACGTCGGATTCCGTCAGCGCATATATCGAGAGTCTTCGTGAGCAAGGGTACAGTGCGGCAACCTGCAATCGCAGGACTCAGTTGCTAGGACAGGCTTTCAAGCTGGCGGTACGAACCAAGAAGCTGGCCAGCGCGCCGTTCATTCCGCGGCTGTCGGAAGTGGGCAACGAGCGCCAGGGCTTTTTCGAGACGGAGCACCTCGACGCCGTTCTTGAGAACCTGCCCGAATATCTCCGCGATTTTGCGAAGTGCGGATTTCTGATCGGTTGGCGCAAGAGTTCGCTCCAATCACTGCGATGGTCTGACGTTGCAGATGATGTGATCTACTTGCGCGCAGAGCACTCCAAAACCCGCAAACCTGAAAGCGTCCCAATCGAGGGCGAGTTGCGGGATATCATCGATCGGCGCCGCGCGGCCGCCGTGTGGCAGAGCAAAGACGGGCAGGGCCACTTCTCTGAGTATGTGTTTCACGATCACGGTCAGCCCGTGGGCGACTTCCGCAAGGCCTGGGCGTCGGCATGCTGTGCGGCCGGAGTCGGTAAGCTGGTTTGCCCCACCTGCAGGGCCAACGTCGATGACAAGAGCAAGTGCGAAGAATGCGGACGAACCTGGAAACGGGAAGAGCTGCGCTATACAGGCGCGATCTTTCACGACTTCCGGCGCACGGCGGCGCGTAACCTTGTCCGCGCCGGCGTCCCTGTTCCCGTGGCGATGAAAATCACAGGACACCGTACCGATTCGATGTTTCGGCGCTATGCCATCGTGAGCGAAGAGCAGAAGCGTGAAGCGCTGGTCAAGACGCAGCTTTATCTCGCGACAGCCGCGGAGCGCAAAGTTGTCAGAATGCGTGCAGCAAAATAAGAACCCGCACAATTCCCGCACACTCGAAGGGCCTGCCAAGTATCGGCAGGCCCTAAGTATTTGAAAAGATGGTGCGCCCTGAGAGATTCGAACTCCCGACCTTCTGGTTCGTAGCCAGACGCTCTATCCAACTGAGCTAAGGGCGCAATTAGGTAACGTAAAACAATGCGATGATCGGGAAAGGAGGCGTATCCGCCAACCATGCGCGAATTATGAAAACAAGAAATGATTGTACCGTCTGGAGCGGTAGAGCGGCAACCTCGGATACTTGTTAAGCGCACTAGGAGCCAACATAACTTTTCCAGATTGATTCTTGGCCGCGAAGGCACTTGTTCTCGCCTCATGTGGCTGAGAAGCGTGTCGATAGAGGTTAAAAATGAAAGCCCGCACCCTGGTTATCGCCCGAGCACATTCCATTAGCAAAGGGCCCGCGAACACTGGAAATTTCTAGGTTCCGACTTGGATGCCGGATTACTCCACGAAATACAACGGTCGTTGGATTTACAAACTTCACGTTCAGCACTTCGACCCCAACTTGGTCGAAAACTACGAGGGAGTGTCCGTCTGATGAAATCTCCTTCCGAAAGAAATTATTAGGATTGATATAAAACTGATTTCTTTCGAGTTGCGCGACAATTCGTCCGTCGCTGCTGAAAAGCTTGGCACTTATGGCGATTCGCCCTCCTATCCTCTCCATAACGAGCATACGCTCGTTACCAATTTCTATGACTGTCGAGGGAGACCTGGTCGCGAAGCTTGCTGAATTGCCGAGGAGCACGAGGGTGCTCGCAGCAGGCATAAACCCGCTACACGCATTCTCGGGTGTTGGTTCATCGGCTGGCGACAGCAACCCGGAAGTCTGTCCCTCGCGGCGCACCTGATCGACGCCGCTCTGAATATCGTCCAGTTTGGCGATCACTGCATTGAGATCAAGGTGTTCATTGAGAATTTTGTTCAGGATGACGAGCAACTTCTGCCCCTGTTCCTTGTCCATTCCACAAGTGATTTGGATTTTGTTGCCGCTTCCAGTATTCGCGACAGTGCAAGGCGCATTGCTCGTGGCTTGTCCGGTCGTCGTCGTTTGAGTCCAGCAGGTCGGGGAAATCAGCAAAACCAGAATCATGCTATACCGCAAGATCTACTCCTTTTTCTTATCTGATGGAGAGGCCGATTGATTGATCGTGTTATCGTTGCCCGTGTTTGCAATACTGCCATGACCTGCAGTTGCCGGACCAGTTAGCCGCGGCGGAGTACTTGCGAGGCGGCCCTTTTCCACCTGTCTCGCTAAAACAAGCCACACTGCGGCGGATAAAATAGCACCTAGCGCCATTACCGCAATCAACGATGCCCGTGGGTACGGGACTCCGAAAGTTTCGTATATGGCCTTTAACCATTCCATTGGACTCATAACGCAAAGTATCTCACAACAAATACGCCTTTTAGCGTTTTCAACAACGCTTGGCTACTGTCTTGCCTGTTGGAAGACAGGAGTAAATCTTTCCCGGGGCAGGCAATTCCTACAGAGCCAACAATTCCATAGCCTTGTATTTTGAATGGCTTGCAAGACGGCATACCGCTTGCTTTAGAAAGAACAGACGAAGTGGCGCGCAACGGGGTGCTTCAGAGAATAACTTCGGCCAGAGGTTTTCTGTGAGCACCCCTTGCTTTTGTCTCCTAGACGCAGCGAGCCTTCCCCCGTCTTAAAGCCGTAAAAAACCCACGGTTCAAGAACCGTGGGTTTGCTATTTTTAGGCTGATTACCAGTTTGCCCCGAATTCAGGCCAAGACGACTGGTTCGCGCACGTCCACTCCCGCGTTCCGCAGCAACTTGACGACGGCGTCCTGTTTCAGGCGCGAGGCGTCGAACTCCACGCGCACGGTGCGCTGTTTCGCATTGAACTGCACTTGCCGGATGCCATATACCTCACGCATCGTATCAATCGCGCGCATTTCGTTCTCGCCGGGAATTGCGCCGTAGTTAAAGACCACGTCCAGATAAGTCATGGGTTCAAGTCCTTCGTTGGTTATGATGTCGAGAGTTCCGGCACGCCCGAACCGGATGAAACTAATATAAAGCATCCGCAATCAAAGAAGTCAGTGCCGGCTGAGCCCGGGCATCGTATATGACAGTGACCCATCCAACTCTTCTGGAACGTGACCCGGTTTGCGGAATGAACGTGAACCCTGCTTCGGCCAAGCATGTTTACGAGCATGGCGGAAAAAAATATTACTTCTGCTGCGCCTCGTGTCTGGAAAGATTTAAAGCCGATCCGCCGAAGTATCTGAACAAACCCGCCCCGTTGTCGTCGAACCTGGTGACGCTGGGAATGCCGGCTGCGGCGAAGCCTCACGCCGCGGGCGCGAAACCGGTCACGATCCGTCCCGCGTCGAAACCTGCGGCCGCAGCGGCGCCGGCATACGTGTGCCCGATGTGCCCCGAAGTCCGCGAGAGCAAGCCGGGAGCGTGCCCGTCCTGCGGCATGGCCCTTGAGCCGGAAGTTCCATTCGCCACTACACGCACCGAATACACCTGCCCGATGCATCCTGAAATCGTTCGCACGGAACCGGGGTCGTGTCCGATCTGCGGCATGGCGCTTGAACCACGCACGGTGACGGCGGCGGCCGAAGAGAATCCGGAATTGCGCGATATGACGCGCCGCTTCTGGGCGGGCGTTGTGCTGACGGTGCCGCTGCTCGCGATCGCCATGGGAAGCATGTTGTGGCCGCACGCGTTCATGAATTTGTTAGGCGGTGGGCGGCTGCCTTGGCTCGAATTTGCGCTGTCGACCCCAGTGGTCTTATGGTGCGGCCTGCCATTCTTCCAGCGTTTCTGGACTTCGCTGGTGAACCGCAGCCCTAACATGTTTACGCTGATTGGGCTGGGAACGGGCGTTGCTTATGTCTACAGCGTGATTGCGACGATCGCGCCACAGATTTTTCCGGCGTCACTGCGTGGCAGGGGTGGATATCCCGATGTGTACTTCGAGGCCGCCGCCGCGATCACCACGTTGGTTTTGCTCGGCCAGGTCATGGAACTGCGCGCGCGCAGCCGCACTAGCGCGGCCATACGCGCTTTGCTTGATTTGAGCCCGAAGATGGCGCGTTTGATAACTGGCGGGGATGGCGACGTTAGCACGGGTGGCGAGGTTACGGAAGAAGACATTCCGCTGGAGCGCGTAAAACCCGGCGACCGGCTGCGCGTGCGTCCGGGAGAAAAGGTTCCTGTCGACGGCGTGGTGCTCGAAGGACACAGCGCCATCGACGAGTCGATGATTACCGGCGAGTCGATTCCCGTGGAAAAAGCTCCCAACAGTGCGGTCATCGGCGCGACCATCAACACCACTGGTTCGTTCGTCATGCGTGCCGAGCGCGTTGGCTCCGAAACGTTGCTGGCGAGAATCGTTCAGATGGTTGGGCAGGCCCAACGCAGCCGCGCTCCCATTCAGCGTCTTGCCGACAAGGTTGCCGCATGGTTCGTGCCCGCGGTGGTCGCGGTGGCCGTAGTGACGTTTGTGGCTTGGTTTGTGTTCGGGCCGCAGCCACGGCTGGCGCACGCGCTGGTGAATGCCGTCGCGGTGCTGATCATCGCGTGTCCGTGCGCGCTAGGCCTCGCGACTCCTATGGCGATTATGGTTGGGACGGGCCGCGGCGCCCACGCCGGAGTCTTGATCAAGAATGCCGAAGCGCTGGAGACCATGGAGAAGGTTGATACGCTGGTCGTCGACAAGACCGGCACGTTGACGGAAGGGAAGCCGAAGCTTGCAGCCTACACGAATGATGAAGTGCTCCGCCTGGCCGCAAGCCTGGAAAAGGCCAGCGAGCATCCTTTGGGCGCGGCCATTGTGGAGTCCGCGATAGCAAGGGGATTAACTCTTTCCAATCCCACGGAGTTCACCTATTCCGTTGGTAAAGGCGTCCAGGGCACAGTGGACGGAAAACGCGTCGCGGTAGGCAATCTGGCTCTTATGGGAGAAGTCGGCGCTTTCCAGCCGGGCAAGGGAGTTTTAACAGCGCATGTCCCGGGAGGCACTAATCTTTCCGTAGCGGTGGACGGCAGATATGCGGGAAGCGTATCCGTGGCCGATCCCATCAAGGCCTCCACTTCCGCTGCCGTGCGCGACCTTAAGCGCCTGGGAATTAGAATCGTCATGCTCACGGGAGACACCCGCGACACCGCCGCAGCGATCGCCAAACTGCTCGGCTTGCAAGATGATGAATTCGAAGCCGAAGTTTTGCCTGAGCGCAAATCGGAAGTCGTGCGCAAACTGCAGGAGCAGGGAAGGGTCATCGCCATGGCGGGCGACGGCATCAACGACGCGCCCGCGCTGGCTCAGGCCGACGTCGGCATCGCCATGGGCACCGGAACCGACGTCGCCATGGAAAGCGGCGGCATCACGCTGGTGAAAGGCGATCTCTCGGGAATTCTTCGCGCCCGCAAGCTGAGCCAGGCCACGATGCGCAATATCCGCCAGAATCTTTTCTTCGCCTTCATCTATAACGCCGTCGGAGTCCCCATCGCCGCAGGCGTGCTCTACCCGTTCTTCGGGCTGCTGCTCAGCCCCATCTTCGCTGCCGCCGCCATGAGCTTCAGCTCAGTGTCGGTAATTAGCAACGCCTTGCGGCTCCGCAAAGTGAAGCTGTGAGTTTAGTTGACTCGTTTGACTGTGGAGAGAACGTCGTAGAACACTGGAAGGAAACGGCTACTACCCAAATACGACGACGAGAAACCGCGTTTATCCGATAGCGGAACGCACATGATCTCAACCATCGGGAACTTGCGGCCCAAGTCAGGCATCTTGCCCTTTTCCCATTTTTGATCAAAGCAATACACGTCTTTCCCACCGACTCTGACACTGGCAACTTGAGTCAGGACAAGTCCCGGGTTCTGGTTGAGAGCAGATGCCCATTCCCGCAGCTCTTCACCGGTTGAGTACTGGTTTACAACCGAAAAAGACAACGTCGCGAACTCTGTTTGGCCCAATGAAGCGCGCAATGGTCCGGATCGTTTGATCAACACCACATTCCACCCGTTCTCGTCTACTTGTGGCCAGAATAGGAGGGGAACGTCAAGAACATATTTCCTGCCGTCAAAACTCCTTAAACGAACTGTCCTGCCATGGCGAACGTGCCAACCGAGAGCGAATACCTCAGGCATGAATTCCTTGCCCAGAAAAAAGAAGGCCAAGAGGGACAGAAGGAGCACGACTTTGTGTTGACGCTTCACGGTTAAATGCAGAAATTGTATTTCCGGACCCGTGGGAAACGTAGTGACTGAAGTAACGGTTGCAATCTAGGCCGATAGGCGCGTGGCCTTGCCTTGAACTCGTCGCACAAAATCAAGTGGCGCGTGCAGCATCGCCGCCCACCCTTGCAAATCGCAAGGATGGGGCACCCCACCAGGGATGGCGTATTACAACGTGAAGGTGAGCCACCCGCTGCGAAATCGCAATGTTTCTACAACCGGGTCAGCGCAGTCTGGGTTCGCAAGTCTTCGGCGGGCAAAGTAAGACAACGTGTGCGATACTTTTCTGCTAATAAGTTGGTGGTGGAGGGGCGATGTCCCGGGTTTGCTCTTGCGCGGTAAACCTGTTCGTCCTAGCGATGGCGGCGGTTATGGGCGGCTGTTCCAGTTCATCGCCGCCGATTTCAGTGAGCCTATCCCCTTCCTCTCAGCAGGCAATCGATCAGGGCCAGACGGTTGGGATCACAGCAACCGTAATCAATGACACCTCGTCTAAGGGGGTTTCGTGGACCCTGACCGGCCCGGGCTCTCTCAGCAATTCGACCGGGCTTATTACCTATAGCTCGCCGACGACCACACTCACCAGCGCGCAACAGGCGACGGTCACGGCCACGTCTCAAGCAGACCCAACGAAGAGCGCTTCGCTGAGAATCACGGTAAACCCGTACCCGCAGATTCCATTCCAAACGCTTGCCAGCGGATCAGTGGGCACGGCGTACAGCCAAACTATCGCGCTCACCGGCGGTACTGCTCCGTTTCAATGGAGCGTGTACAACGGACCCATTCTCACCGGATATAAGGAGGGCGGAGCGGTACCCGATGGACTGAAGCTCAATCTCAATAGCGGGACGATCAGCGGAACGCCGAGCGCCGGCGGAACGTGGTATTTCGATGCTGTGGTCACGGATGCGACTGGCGTGACTGTGGACAACGGTTTTCTGAGCATCCAAATCAATTCGGCGGGCGCACCGGGGAATCCGCTTCCATTCTTGAATCAGCCGCTCGTGCCGACCGCGGTTTCACCCGGTGCTTCGGGGTTCACTCTCAGCGTAAGCGGGACGGGATTCGTCTCGGGCGCGACCATCAATTTCAATCGTTCGCCGCTGGCGACAACATTTGTCGACAACGAGCATCTGACGGCGATGGTTCCGGCGGCGGCGGTTGCGAGTGCAGGAACGACCAGAGTAACGGTGGTGAATCCGGGGACGGGCGGTGGCGCGTCGAACGTGGGCTACTTCCAGGTCGCAGCGCCAGAGGCCGCTGTTACTTTCGCGAATGCGGCGAATTCGCCGCTGCAAACTTACGCGCCGTTTGGGATCGTGGCTGCCGATCTCAACGAGGATGGTAAGGCGGACCTCGTTATCGCGGCGAATATCCGCATGTACGTCTTCCTTGGCCACGGCGACGGCACATTTGCGCCGGCGTCGACATCTCCGATCAGCGTGCCGAGCCCGCCCTACGACAATTTCGCTTCACCCTATATCGGGCCGCTCGCCGTGGGCGATTTCAACCATAGCGGTCATCAGGGATTGGCGCTCGGAGAGA
Source organism: uncultured Acidobacteriaceae bacterium (assembly GCA_963708335.1). Taxonomy (GTDB): domain Bacteria; phylum Acidobacteriota; class Terriglobia; order Terriglobales; family Acidobacteriaceae; genus Sulfotelmatobacter. The sequence goes on from OY970205.1 coordinate 4,323,855, forward strand.
TCAATAATGAAGCGGCAGTGATCCTTTTGGGAAATGGAGATGGAAGCTTCGTTCCATCGTCGGCGTCGTTCGCTAACGCGTTAGGCATGCCGATAGTTGCGATCGACGCGGCCGATTTTAACGCGGATGGGAACCTCGACATTGCGATTGCCAACCAACTCTCGGGGCAGTCGCCCGTTGAACTGGGATACGGGACCGGGGCATTCAACGCGGCTGGGGTCTTGTACACAGGAGGGTTCTCGGTTGGAGCGGCCGTAGGCGATTTTAATGGGGACGGAAAACTGGATGTGGTTGTGGCGAGCAGCGGCGTACAGGCGAACTCCTCTCAGGGTTCGGGAGTGACCGTATCGCTAGGGAACGGCGACGGGACATTCACACTGGCCAGTGGTTCGCCGAGTGCAGTCGGGAACAGTCTTTCGGCAATCGTGACAGCCGATTTTGACGGTGATGGGAAGCTGGATCTGGCAGTGACAGATTCCGCTGGTAACGCGGTGCTGATCCTGCTTGGAAAGGGCGATGGGACGTTTGGGATGCCAACCACGATCCCGGTAGGAAATCAGCCGGATGCGATCGTAACGGGGGACTTCAATAACGATGGGAAGCTGGATCTCGCGGTCGCCAATTACGCGGACGGCACGATGACTGTCCTCCTGGGGAATGGCGATGGGACGTTCACGCAGGCAGCCGGTTCGCCTTACGCAGTGGGGAAGGGGCCATACCAGATCGCGGCCGCCGATTTCAATGGCGATGGAAAACTCGACCTCGCGGTGGCGAACCTGACTGATGGAACGGTATCGATCTTGCTGCAGCAGTAGTCTATTTTGTCCGTCGCGGGCACCACTCTGGACGACGATGTTAAGGCGGGATGGTGCTCTCGATAACTCTTATCGCCAGCTCCAAGGCTGAAGGGCCTAGGCTGAAGCCTGCGGATCAGACCACGCCACTCAGCTAGTAGCGTGGTCTCATCCGCCGGGCGAACAGGAAAAAAGAGTTTCAGGCGGCCGCTAACGGTTTCGAGAACGACTGAAGGGCGCTGGCCTCGTCCTGCTGTACATCGAAAACCATCGACAGCCTTGTCATTTGGAGAAGGTCATGAACCCGTTTGCTGGGATTGACCAGCTTGACTTGCCCACCCTGATTGCGTACGGAGCTGTAGGTTCTGACCAGTTCGCCGAGTCCTGAACTGTCAATGTAACCGACTGCGTGCAGGTCAAGGAGGATCCTGTTAGTGCCGCCGTCGACGATTTGGCGAATTATTTCTCGCAAGGCGGTACTGCCGTCGCCTATCGTAATTCGTCCCGTCACGTCCACAATCGCAACGTCTTCGACGGTCCGAACCCGGGCTTGCATGGGCACTGGAGTCGATCCCTGGATGGAAAGACCGGTCCGATCGAGAATCTCAGAAGCGACATGGGCAAGCTCCTTGGATTCAGTACGTACGACGACGAGGGAGCGCCCTGATTGCAAGACTTCACGAAAGAAGGCGGCCTCCTCCGAGCACTTGGCATCGGGTGTAGGCTGGAGCGCGCTCACATCATCCGCTACCATCTTGCCCAACGAGGCACCCGCGCCGGCTCCAGTCAATCCAAGCAGTGCGGCAGCTCCAAAACCAATCGCAAAAACCGTACCGATGCCGGGAAGCAGCAGAGTCGCCGCCACTACGCCGGCCGACATGCCGACCGCACCACCGGTAAAGCCTCCTACGGCTGCTCCAAATTGCGTCCCGATCGTTTTTGCTTCCACCTCAGACCGAGTTAGAAAGAGGATGGACTCTTCTGGGAGTTGCTTCTGTAACAGTTCGCGGACGGCCTCTTCGGCACGGCTCCGCGAAGAGAACACCCCAATTGATGTTTCCACAAGAACCTCCTGAGATTTTGATGTTTCCCCTGAGAACCCGACACGAGCGGCGCTTAGTATACACCGGAGCCGCGGTTTAGCAAGCAGAAAGAGAGGAGCGGGAAGGTTCAAGGCGATCGCGAAGAGCTGTCAGGAAAAAGTCTCCTATTCCTTCAAATCCACGTGCCCCACGTCCTCGATAGGGCGGCCCAGGAAGCGCTCGCCCAGGCGGCGAAACTTCTCCACCGAATCGGTCGCGAAGAACTTGATTCGCGGCAGCGCGCGGCGCTCTTCGACTCCGCCCTTCGCAGGCACCAACTGCGGCAGATGCGAAGCCACGGCCCGGGCGGTCGATTCTGCGGAATCCACGACGCTCACATGCCCCGGCGTCACCCGATGCAGCAGCGGCTTGAGCAAGGGATAATGCGTGCAGCCTAGAACCAGCGTATCGGCATCGTGGAATCCGTCGGCGAAGGCCTCGCCCAGGTAAATGCGCGCAACCTGTTCGGTGACGGTGTGCTCCACCCATCCCTCCTCGACTAGCGGAACCAGCAGAGGGCAGGCCTTCTCCCGCGCGCGCAGGCCGCGGGCTTCAAGGGCTTTGCGGTAAGCGTGGCTGCTGACCGTGGCCTCGGTGCCAATTACCACAATTTTCTGATTCTTAGTCGCAGCGGCGGCGGCCGAAGCGCCCGGCTCAATGACTCCGACTACTGGGACGTGCGCGCTTGCTGTGATGCGATCGAGCGCCAGCGCCGTCGCCGTATTGCAGGCGATGACCAGCATCTGCGCGCCATGGGATTCGAGGTAATGCGCCGCTTCTACCGCGTAGCGGGCCACGGTTTCAACCGACTTCGATCCGTAGGGCAGCCGCGCTGTATCGCCGAAATAGGCATAATCGGCGTCGGGGATGAGTTCAAGTAAAGCTTTAAGAACGGTTAGGCCGCCAAAGCCCGAGTCGAATACGCCGATGGTAGGACGGCGTCCGCCCTCAGCGCTCATGCATCTCGTCCCGAGTGAACTTGCGGACGGAGCTTACCGTTTCTCTTTGAGTGATCATTTGCCCGGCGCAGCACGGGCCCGGCGGAATCGGGGCGCCGTGGGGGCATGTTCGCGGATGGCCGAGAAAGGTGCAGATTTTATCGGTCGCCTCGGGCGAAAGAATGTGCTCGAATTTGCAGGCCTGCTGCTCGATCTCAGACTCGCTGTCCATTGCGAGGCTGTCGGTGAAAAGCCGCTCTGCGAGCCGATGACGCCGGATAATGCTGCCCGCGCGTTCGCGCCCGCGCGGCGTAAGCTCGACAATCAGCGTGCCGTCACCCAAAGACGCGGCCACCGGCTTGAGCGCCTCGTGGCAGGGATTCACGAACGGCTTGTGATCATGCGCCTGCGGCGGGTGCGGTGCCGAGACCACCAGCCCCATCTCGATCATCTTTTCAATCGCCAGGCTCACCGGCAGCGCGCCGTGCACTTCCATGCGCTCCACTTCGGCAATCTCTCCGTGCTCGGCCAGTACCCACAGCTCTTCCAGAACTTCGTCGAGCTGCTCTTCGTCGGCCATAGAGAAAACTTCCTGCGACGCGATCTTGCCATGATGTAACTCGATGCGGCGGTCGGCCAGCCGCGCCACCACCGGATCGTGCGTCACCATAACGATAGTGCGTCCCTGCTGGTGAAACTCGCGGAGAAGGCGCAGCACGATTTCCTCATTCACCGCGTCCAGATTCCCGGTGGGCTCGTCGGCGAGAATGATTCGCGGATCGTTGATCAGCGCGCGCGCAATGCACACCCGCTGCTGCTCCCCGCCCGATAATTGCGACGGCAGGTGATGCGCCCGATCGCCCAGTCCAACGCGGGCGAGCGCATCAACCGCTTCTTGTTCGTCGGTCATGCTGTGAAAGTACTGCGCGAGCATGACGTTTTCCACCGCAGTCAAGAAGGGAATCAGATGGAACTGCTGAAAAATAAATCCGATTTTTTCGGCGCGCACGCGGTTCAGATCGGCAGCAGAAATTCCAGCGACGTTCTGTCCATCGAGCCAAATCTCGCCGGAGGAAGGCCGATCGAGGCAGCCAATCAGATTCACCAGAGTCGATTTCCCCGATCCTGACGGCCCCATGATCGACAGCCATTCCCCCTGTGTGACGTGCAGTGAGATGTGGTCGAGGGCGTGAATCGAGCTCGCGTCCTTGCCCGAACCATTGCCCGATTCCTTGGCGGGGTAGAGTTTGGTGACATCTTTGATCTGAATCATTTCACTCTCCCCTCAGAATCACGGCCGGCTGCACCCGGCGCAGCAGCGCCATCGGCAGGATCGCCGACAACAGCGTTACCGCCATGCTACCAGCCAGAACCACCGGGAGCACGCTCAAACGTGGCATTACCGGCGCATGAAAGTTAACCCGGCCAATCCATGCGGCGATGCCAATGCCCACCAGGAATCCGATCAGAGCCCCGGTTGCCCCGAGTACCGCAGCTTCGGCCGCGAAGAATCCGCTCAGCAAGCGTCCCGACGCCCCCAAAGCCTTCATGATGGCGAAGTCGCGCCGCCGGTCAAACACCCATCCCATCAATGTCGAAAGCACGCACAACGCGGCGGTCAGAATGATCAGCGCCGCCGCAGCCAGCAACGTAGCCCGTGTCTTGCCTAGCACGCGGGCTTCCCCCTCCATGATCTGCCGCACCGGACGAACGTCACCCGACGGCAGTGCCTGCGCAACCTGGCTCATGATGCTCGTTACTTCTTCGGGGGACCCGCTGGCGGCAATTTCTATCGTCGATGGCTGAAGGCCAGTCCATGCGACGAAGTCTGCCAGCGAAACATAAATGCGGCTGTCTTCGGCCGCTCCGGTCTGCACCGTTCCGACAGGAGTGATGTGTAGAGTTCGTCCCTGGAAGCTCAGATCGAACGGCTGATTCTCGGGCGCAACCTGAGGCAAAGCCCGCACACCAATCAAAGCGGGAGAATACGGGTGCCCCACCCTTGTCGCGTCTTGTGCGACAGGGTGGGGATTGTGATTCTCGGAAGAACTCGCAGTTCCGGCTTGAGCTTTTGGTGAGGAAGAAGTTTCCGGCCAGCGACTCACCGACCACCACTTATCCAGTTGCTTTACCCGCTCGAAATCCGTGCCTGCGACGACAATCGGCTGCCCGTCACCGGTACGCGCAACCACCAGCCCAAACGGCGCCGCAATGCCGCGACCTGAAAGGGCCGAATCCACAGCGGAGAGCGCATTCGCAGGCAGGGAGGCGCCGTCTTTTCCGACAACGATAACATTCGCGCCATAGTTGCGAAATTCCCGCCGCAGCTTCGCCTGCACATCCACATAAAGATTCAGCATGGCTGTGGCCACCGCGGCCGCGACCACCATGGCAAACAGCGCCGAAGCCGCGCGACCTCGCCGCAGAATCGCCGCTCGCACCAGCATGCGCAGGAACATCGAAGTGTGCGGAGCACGCGCACGGCTAGCCGCCAGATCCTGCGCTGAGTGTGACATGTTCACGTTTGACTGAGGTGCGCTCACAGTTCGCCTCGCAACGCGAACACAGGATCGAGCCCGATCGCGCGCCGGATGGCGGCAGCACTGCCCGCGAAGGTCACGATGACCGCGATCGCCAGAATCACCGGCAGCAGCACTGGGGGAATCGAAATATCGGAATTAAAGATCGAGTGTCCAATCCGATGCGCCAGTCCTGCGCCGACGACAAAGCCGGCCAAGCCGCCGAGCAACGCCAGCAGCGTGGCCTCCGCGAAAAAGATCGACGCGATCGCGAGCTTTCCTGCGCCCAGAGCCTTCATCAGTCCGACCTCGGCTCGGCGTTCGAAAATTGTCGTCGCCATGGCCGCCGAAACCGCCAGCGCCGACGCGAACAGCGCGGCCAACGTAATCAGAAAAATGAGCCCTTCAATCCGCGTCAACACCGCGCCCTCGTTTTGCGAAACCTGCCGGATCTGCTCGGCATGCGAGTGCGGAATGGCCTCTACCAACTGAAACGCGATTGACTGTGGATAAGGCGTGCAATACCAGCGATCATAGATCGCCCCTGACAGGCTCTTAGGATCGCGCCTACCGAACGCGTCTTCCGGCTTGGTCAGCGCACTCACATACACCCGCCGCACCACCCCCGGCCTGCCCAGAAACTCTTGCGCCAAGGAGAGCGGGGCAACGACTTCATCGTCTTCAGCTCCACCCGTAGATAAAATCCCGCTCACTCTCAACTGACGTCCCGCCAGCGTGACTTCGTCTCCCGCCTTCTCGCCGAGGCGCGCCGCCAATCTTTCCCCGAGCAGCACGTCCCGTGACGAATCCTCGGGCCACGCGCCAGAAACTTTCCACCACGGATGCGTGCTGCGCACCCCAGTAGTGAACTCGTCCTTACCGTAGGAAAGCTGCTTCGCAAAATACGTCCCCAGGAGCGTGACATCCAGCCGCTTGCCCTTCCGCTCAGCTTCAACATTCACGGGAAGCATCGGCGCGAAGCCCGTTATGTTGTTGTGCCAGAAAATTCCTTTGATCTTGGGCAGGTCCGCTTCGCTGAGGAACGCTCCGTCGGTCGGAGGCTTGAGATTCACTCCACCAATTTCCAAATCAAGAGAATCTTCTTGTGGGGTGACAACGAGGTTGGCGCCAATGGTGCGCAGTTCGCGGTTAATCTTGTCGCCAATATCGGTCGCCACGCCAATCATCGCCGTGGCGACGGTTACGCCCAGCGTAATGGCCGCGCCCGCCAGCAACTTGCGGCGCTTCTGGCGCCGAAAAGATTCGTAAACCAGCCGGACGAACATCGTTTACTGTTGCGCGAACATGCGACCCCCGGCCGCAATGTCCGCCTCCTGGATAATGACCGCGTCTGCCGTCTGCGTCGCCTTCAACGGCACCGGATTACATCCGCCGACCGTTCCCACCGACTGCGGGTTGATGGGCGCCCCACAATTCTTGCAGACCACGCCGTTGGGACCCTTGTAGAAGCCGACCGCTCCGCAGATCTCGCAGGCGTCAAACACTGTGGCTACTTTGCCGTCGGGCTTCTGATAGAGCCAGAACCGGATTGCGGTGCCATTCTCGGTCGCCTGGAAGCGGTGCAGATCGCCGTCCGCCACCTGCGCCAGCGGAATACTGACCCGTCCGTTGGTGAAGGTCACCTCAGTCGCGGGCGAGAGCGCGCTCACACCCTTGGTATAGATAAATTCCGCAGTCACCATCGCGATAAACACGAAGGAAAACGTACAAACCGAGGTCATCCACATGCGCTCGCGGCGGACGCTCCACGCGGCCTTTCGGCGTTCGGCGGGAGAAGCAGTGGCGGGCGCGGGTTCGCGCCGCTTGGCCTCGAACAGGATCATCAGCGCCGCCAGCGCGAAAATCGTTACAAAGAAAAACCAGTCGTTACTGACGATCGGGCCAATGATCGCCATTTCTCGCTTGGACGAGGCAATAACTCCGCTTTCCGATAGCTCGTGCAGGCCGGAGATTATCAACTGCGCCGCCACCAGGAACATGATGGCTGTCGTGATGCGGAAAAATTTCTGCAGATTGATGCGCACGCTGCCCTTGACGAACATCACGCCAAACGCGATCGCGGCCAGCACGCCCAGCAGTGTGCCCAGAAAACTCATCAGCTCCGTGGAATTCAAAGATACAGCGGAGAGAATCAGCACCGTCTCCGCACCTTCCCGCAACACCATCAGGAAAATGAAAACGAACAGGCCAAACCACGCGTCGTTGCCCGCCAGCAGCCCGACCTTGCCTTCGATTTCGCCCTTCATCTTGCGGCCCGTCTTCATCATGAACACCACCATGGTGACGACGAAAAAGGCAGCGACCAGCATGATCCAGCCTTCGAACACATCTTCATTCAAGTGAGTGCGGGAGATGACGACGGCCACGCCAATGCTTCCGAGGAACGCCGCAATCAGCGCCGCATATACGGTTTTGCGCAACTCCTGCCTGCCGATCTTGGTGAGGTAAGCCAGGGTGATGCCGACTATAAGCGCCGCCTCCACCCCTTCGCGGAGGGTAACGATGAAAGCCTGAAGCATGAGAGGACCTTAGATTTTGAAAATGAATTTCAATTTCAACTTCAAGGATATCCTCGCCGCGCCGGAGCCGTCAATCCGCTGCCTCACAACCGCCTGTGATTGGGATCACACTGCAGGATTTCGACCTCGAATGGCGGCTGAGAGCAGGGAAGGGCTGAAATTTGCGAAGGGCAACAAGCGGTCCGCGCAACGCCTTCTACGCAAACATCGGCGCCACTGGCACCGTGCTGTGTTCCCGGCCGATAACGACGATGCCGGAATCCGTCACGTGCCAGCCGCGGGCGCGGTCGGCATCCAGATCGTAGCCGACGGTGGCTCCTTCCGGAACCCGAACGTTCTTATCGAGGATGGCGCGGCGCACTTTGGCGTGGCGCCCGATGTCGCAGTTGTCCATGATGACACAGCCTTCCACCAGCGCGCCGGTATGCACGCGGACGCCGCGTCCGAGAACCGACTTGCGGACAAGGCCACCGGAAAGAATGCATCCGCCAGAAACGATGCTGTCGAGCGCTTCGCCGCGGCGATTCTCTTCATCGAAAACGAACTTGGCGGGAGGATCGGGATAGCTTGTACTGCGCACCGGCCACTCGCGATTGTAGAGGTTGAGTTCGGGCTTCACGTGGTTTAGATCCATGTTGGCTTCGTAATAGGCCTCAATGGTGCCGACGTCGCGCCAGTACGGAACCGAGTCTTCCGGTTCGCCCGGGATGCGGCTGGCCTCGAAATTGTAGGCATAGATGGGGGCCTTGCCGGCAAGCTTGGGAAGAATGTCCATGCCAAAATCGTGATGGCTGCCAGGATGTTTTGCGTCGTCCGTGAGCAGGCCGAGAAGGGTAGGCGTGGAGAAGATGTAGTTGCCCATGGAGGCGTAAACGCGGGTGGGATCGCCGGGAATGGTGGGGGCATCGGCCTTCTTTTCGTGAAAAGCCATAATGCGTCCACTCTCGTCCGCTTCGATGACACCAAATTCACGAGCCTGGCCTCGGGGAACAGGAATTGCGGCGACGGTGACTTCTGCCTGCTTTGCCCGATGGAAATCGATCATGCTGGCGACGTTCATGCGATAGATGTGGTCCGCGCCGAAGATGGCGACCAGGTGCGGGTCGGACTGCTCGATGAGATTCATATTCTGAAAGATGGCATCGGCTGTTCCCTGATACCAGGATTCATTGTGCGAACGCATCTGTGCCGGCACGTTGATGATGAAGTGGCTCTTCAGCAGTCCGCCGAACTGCCATCCTTCGCTCAGGTGCTGAAGAAGCGACTGGCTGCGGAACTGAGTGAGCACGTAAATGGAGTTGATGCCGGAATTGATGAAGTTGCTGAGAACGAAATCGACGATGCGGTACTTGCCTCCGAAAGGAACCGCAGGCTTGGCGCGCTCGCGGGTGAGGGGAAAAAGGCGGGTTCCCTTGCCACCGGCCAGGACGAGGCCTAAGACCCGAAGGTGGAAAGGGCCAGGGGCGGGGATGGCAAATTCTCGATCCTGAGTTTTATGTTGAGGCAATCAGCCCTCTGAGAACAGATTTTCCTGCCGCATCTTACCAGAGTTCGCAAGGGTCTTGGCTGTGGAGACCGGCCTCTTTCAGTTGTCGACGCGGGCGCCTCCATAACGGTCACAGCCTTTTCAGAAACACGTTCGCCTCGGCCATGTGAGGGAACAGTCTTTCCTCTGCTTGAAATTCCGCCGAATGCACGCAGCGCCGGCTCCCGCGCAGTCGCACCGGATGCTTCAGATGCAGCATCTCGTGGTACACGATGTATTCGAGCACATAGCTCGGCACGGCCGGATGGTCGAAGATGCGGCTGATGATGATCGCATTATGCGCGGGATCGTAGTGGCCGAGGATGCGCCGCGTCTTGGTCTGGCTCCAGCTCATCTGCGGACGCGCCATCAGCCCGTGAAAAAAGCGCGTATTCAATTGTTCGAAGACGGTGTCCAGGTCGTAGAAGCGCCCGCGCGCAGAATGCAGGCGCTTGCGTCCGCGCATCTGGCGAACCAGGTGGATCTTGCGCACAATGTCGTGGCTGGCCACATATTTCCGGTATCGCGCCGCCTGCCCGCGATCGATCGACCGGCGATACATCTTGGCCAGCAGAATGTGCGCGATTGCTCGCAAGACCGTATCTGGCGCTCCTTCCAGCAGATCCGACAGGCGCACCAGGAGCCTTCCGTTCCGCAGCCGGATGGTATTGTTGACGTTGGCAAAGGCAAAGAACTCGATCTTCAGCTCAGGGACAGCCGCAGCCGGGCGGAGTTCTCTGTAAGTTTCCTGGAAAATTTCAAGCAGCCCTTCGTGCACGGTGAGCCTAGGTTAGCATGGCTTGGGGTTGTAGCGCCGCCGGCCCGACGGCGATCCGGAGGGCGTCCTCGCCCGCCGTGCCGAGGCGAGGACGCCCTCGGGACAGCCGGCAAGATGCCGGCGCTACCTCTTGGAAACAGCGTTCCTCATTCCGGCCTGCCCCCATTCCTCGCACTCGAATTCGAATTCAGCTTTTTATGTTTCGCCGCGTCTTCCTGGTCGGCCAGCAACTTGCGATGGTCCTCCGCAGACGTGTCCACAGTCTCCAGCGCATTGGTCAGAACAAACTCATACTGATGCGCCTCGTCCGCGGGAATAGCGGCGGCGTCCTTCAGCGCGCGCAGTTTGGCCTGAAATTCCGTATCGGCGTCGATGATGAGTTTGAGCGGCTTGCGAATGTCGTCTTTGCGATCGACGTAGGTATCGATATTGTCGTTCAGTTCGTCGTAGAGCAACTGAAAATCGTCGAGCAAGTCGTGCGTCTGCCGTGCCCGGTCCGTCGTCTTCGGATCGTTCCGCATCTGTTCTAGTTTCACCAGTCGCGCCCGGGCAAACTGCACGTAAAGGGAAAGGCGCTGTTTGGGTTCCCAGCTGGCATCCCGAATTTGGTCGATTTCGGGTTGCGTAAGCGGCTCGCGATGGCGCTGCGCCCGCGCCAGCACACCGCCGCCCAGCAGCAGAGCTATGCACACACAGGATTGGAGCTGGAAGGAACTCATTTCGCTCCTTTCGGAAACATAGCCGCGAGCAGGTCGTCGCGCACCCGCTGCAGCCGATTGATGGCATCGCGCACCGGCGCCTGATCGGGACCGCCCAGGGAATGCAGCATGTCATTGAGCTTGCGCGTCATGTTTCGAGTCGCGATCTCAGCTTGCTTCTGATATTTGTGCGATTGGATGGCATAGTCCCTCGCCAGTTCCGCATAAGCCACCACGTCGGTCAGGGCTGCTTGCCCCTCCTCGAACTCGGAGGCCGCATAAAATTTGTCGGCCTCCGTCAATTGCTTTTGCGCGATCTCCACGCAGAGGTGCGGACGATCTCGGACGCTGGTCGCAGCCAGCTTCGACTTCAGCTCTTCGACACTAGGTTTGTTGGGTGCTCCGCGAGCCGCCGCTGCCGCAATCAGCGTCAACAGCGTGAACGTGCCCCACAATCGAAGTCGGTATTGCATCCCAAGCATGTTCCTAAATCCGCGGCAAATTATCTATTGGGCTCAATGGCAATGAGCCGGTGCTTCGCCTGCCACTCCTGTTCAGGATACTTCCCGTTGGCGGTATTGAGGAAGAGGTGATAATTGGCCGACGCCCGCTTGAGATCCTTGAGATGGTCGTAGGCTGAGGCCCGCAGGAAATAAGTGAACGGATTTTCCGGCAGAAATTTCACCCGGGCGTCGAGCGCTTTTAGGGTCAACGGATAATTCTGGTTCTCGCTGGCGGCAAAGGCCAGGTCGCCGTACACTGCGCCCAGTTCAGGCTTGAGCTTGATTGTGGCAAGAAATTCCTTTTCGGCATCAGCGAACTTCTTTTGTTCCAGCAAGGCCTTGCCCAGGCTCTGGTGAAGGGCTGCGTCTTCGGGATTCGTGGCCAGCAGTTTGCGATAGGCCGCCTCGGCCTGATCGTTCTTCTTCGCCAGCACGTAAAGATCGGCAAGGTCGCGTTGCAGCGAAACGTCTGCCGGAGCAGCCTTTGCGCCGGCCTGCAGTTCAGCGATTGCTTCGTCGTATTTGCTCTCGGCCGCAAGCACTCGCCCGAGTTGGATCCTCACCGCGGCATCCTCTGGATGGGCGGTCACCAACTTCCGCAATTCCGCCTCTGCCTCAGGAAAACGCCTTCCGCGCATGTAGATATTGGCCAGGCCTGTCACTGCATCGGCTTGCGACGGATCGAGAGCCAGAGCCGCCTTGTACTCCTGCTCCGCATCCGCGAACTTGTCTTGTTTTTCGAACAGCAGTCCAGCGGCTAGATGCGGCTCGGGATCCTTCGGCTGCAACTCTGCGGCCCTGCGGTATGCGGCCAGGGCTTCGTCCGGCTTGCTCGCTTCGATCACGTGCGCCAGCGAAAGCCATGCCCGCGCTTGGCCCTCCGCGACTTGAGTGCTGGGCTTGAGTCGCGTGGCCGCGCGCAGGAATTGTTCGGCGTCAGGTTGGTTGCTCTTGGCGAGCTGCAATCCCAGATTCAGGTTCGACTCGAACACATCCGGCTTTACCGACACCGATTTGCGATAGGCGGCGATTGACTCGTCCACTTTGCCCAAACCATTTTCCGCAAAACCGAGATCGAACCAGGCTTCGTAGTTCGACGGATCGGCGCTCACCACTTTGCGCAATAGCGGCTCGGCCGAGGCGTAATCCTTTCTTTGAATAAACTCTTCGGCCCTTGTAAGTTCTGGCGGCGGCCCAACTTCCTCGGCAATTCTTGTGTGATGTGCTGAGCTCCTGCGATGTGTGCTGGAAGATGAATCCTGGGTCTGTGTTTGCGATTCGGTCTGCGCGGAAGCCGAAGGGGAACTTGTAGTTTGCCCGCCCGCAAGTGCGCTGACAATCCACGCCAGCAGCGCGGCAAACGCCAGCTTACGAGCGGCCATTGGAACGCGATGCACCATTGCCGTTGAGAACACGCGCCAGATACTTTCCGGTATAAGAACCTGCAACCTTCGCGATCGTCTCAGGCGGCCCGGTCGCGACGATCTTGCCGCCGCGGTTCCCGCCTTCCGGCCCAAGATCGATGACCCAATCCGCGGTCTTGATGACCTCCAAATTGTGCTCGATAACAACAATCGAGCCCCCTGCATCGATGAGACGGCGGAATGCCGCCAGGAGTTTGCTGACGTCGTCAAAATGCAGGCCCGTCGTCGGCTCGTCGAAAATATAGAGCAGGCGGCGCTTCAGCCGTCCGTCGCTCCCCGATCCGCTTCGGCCTATTTCCCGAGATGCCGGCTGCAGATGCGCCGCCAGTTTCATGCGCTGCGCTTCGCCGCCTGACAGAGTGGTCGCTGACTGCCCCAGTCGCAGATATCCCAGGCCGACTTCCTCCAGCGACCGCAGCTTGTCGGTAATCTTTGGCGCCTCGGCAAAAAATTTCAGCGCTTCCTTCACGGTCAGATTCAGCACTTCGTGAATGTTCTTACCGCGGTAACGCACCTCGAGCACGGTCGGCTTGTAACGCGTGCCTTTGCACTCCTCGCAAATCAATTCCACGTCGGCGAGGAACTGCATCTCCACCGTGACCGTACCGTCGCCCTGGCAAACCTCGCAGCGGCCACCGGGAATGTTAAAGGAAAAATGCCCCGCTCCAAACCCGCGTTTCTTTGCCTCCGGCAGGGAAGCGAACAGTTCGCGAATCGCATCGAACGCCTTGATGTAGGTGACAGGATTCGAGCGCGGCGTGCGCCCGATCGGGGACTGGTCGACCAGCACTGCTTCCTCAATGAACTGATCGCCTTCCAGACTTTCCCAGCTTGCGGCGGGCCCGGTTGCCCCGTTGCTCGACTGCTGCTTGGCCTGTGCCAGCGCGCGATACAGCACCTGATGCAGCAGCGTCGACTTGCCCGATCCTGAAACGCCGGTAATCGCAACCAGCATGCCCAACGGAATCGTGATATCCACGCCCTTTAAATTGTTGGCGCGAACGCCGCGAATCTTGATCTGCTGCGCCCCCGGCTTGCGGCGAAGCACCGGAGCTTGAATGCGCAAGTCCTCTGAAAGATAGCGCCCAGTCAGTGAAATCGGATTGTGCAGGATCTCGTCATACGTGCCTTCGGCTACAAGCTTGCCCCCGTTCTCGCCCGCCCCTGGACCCAAATCAAGAATCCGGTCCGCCGCCCGCATGATGTCGGGATCATGCTCCACTACCAGAATCGTGTTCCCAAGGTCGCGCAGCCCGTGCAGAATCTTGATCAGCCGATGCGTGTCCCGCGGATGCAGCCCAATCGACGGCTCATCCAGCACGTAGAGCGTGCCCACCAGGCGCGAGCCTAGCGAAGTGGCCAGTTGAATTCGCTGCGCCTCCCCGCCCGACAGCGTGGAAGAAAGCCGGTTCAGCGTCAGATATTCCAGCCCGACGTCGTTCAAAAAGCGCAGCCGCTCGCGAAGTTCCTGCAACAACTTGTCCGCAATTTCCGCCTGCTGCGGACTCAGTTCGACTTGCTCAAAAAATCGCAGGGCATCTTCCACCGTAAGCGCGCAGATCTCGCAGATGTTTCGTCCGTTGACCTGGACTTGCCGCGCTTCCAGTCGCAGCCTCGACCCGCTGCAGTCGGGACACAGCGAATATCCGCGATAGCGGCTGAGAAACACACGCACGTGCAGCTTGTATTTCTTGCGCTCCAGGTGCGCGAAAAATCCCCGAACTCCCAGGAACTTTCCCTCACCATTGAGCACCAGATTTCGGTGCTCGTCCTCGAGGTCGGCCCAAGGCACATCGAGCGGAATGCCAGCCTGCTTGGCATACCGCTTGAGATCTGTAAACAGCGGGCGATACTTGGGCTTAGTCCACGGTTCAATCGCACCTTCGGCCAGAGTTTTGATTTTGTCGGGAATGACGAGGTCGAGGTCGAAATCGATCGTGTTTCCGAATCCCTGGCACCGGGGGCACGCCCCATAAGGATTGTTAAAAGAAAAAAGCCGCGGCTCTGGCTCCTCATAGCGCAAGTTGCACTCCTTGCACTCGAAGCGCTGCGCAAAGCGGAGCGTTCGTGCGGAGCGGGCGCCCTCGCCCGCTGCATTAGAATCATCCCCGGGAATGTCAAAGATGACCTCGCCGGATTCGCGGTAGGCCGTCTCGATCGCATCGACCGCGCGCGTCCGACCCTCGGCCGAGACCACCAGCCGGTCGACCAGCACGAACACCGGTTCGGAGAAGTTAAGATCCAGCAATGACTCCGGCGTGGAGAATTCGTAAATCTCGCCGCTTTGATAAAGCCGATTAAATCCCGCCTTCCGCAAATCAAATAATCGGGTCTTCAGAGCCTCGCTGAACTCGGGCCCAGGTGGCCCGCCCTTATCGCGCTTCTGGCGAGAGGATGGGGATTTTGATCCAGCTTTCTTTGGTCTCGCTCCGGTAGTTTCCTGCGCGACCGTACCCGGCCGCTGCAGCGGAAAAAAGACCTGCAGGCGCGTCTCCGGATCGAGAGCCAGAATAGTGTCGGCCACCTCGTCAACCGTATCCTTCTTCACCTCGCGCCCGCAGTTCGCGCAATACGTTCGCCCCACGCGCGCAAACAACAGCCGTAGATAATCGTAGATTTCTGTCGCTGTGGCAACGGTCGAGCGCGGATTCCGCGTCGTGTTCTTCTGCCGGATCGCCACTGCCGGCGCGATTCCGTCAATCGTGTCCGCATCCGGCTTCTCGATGCGCTCCAAGAATTGGCGCGCATAGGCCGACAGGGATTCCACATAGCGGCGCTGTCCTTCGGCATAGATGGTGTCAAAGGCCAGCGACGATTTGCCGGAACCGGAAACCCCAGTCACCACCGTCAAAGTATTGTGTGGAACCTGAAAGTCAATGTTTTTCAGGTTGTGGACACGCGCACCGCGTACGACAATGCTTTCCGTCTGGGTCAATTCAGGATGCGTGGATTCAGAAGACATCGAATAAAGGGCCCCGGCAGACCGAGCTCACTCCGAGCGCAAGCGCACGGAGCCTTCCGCGAGGCCTACCGAATCTTTCTATTATAAAGCAGGAGAGAGCCACTCGCATCGTAGAGACGTAGCTGCTACGTGTCTAGCGACGGCATCCGAAAGTTGGGGGAGAGGAGAGCGTTGCAAGCAAGGTCCTACAGAGTTATTGAGAATCTAGATCGTTTTCCCGGTCGCGCCGTTTTCCATACCGGACCGCGAAGGCGAATCCAAATACCATGATCCCCAGAGGTGGCGCCAGCATCACCAGGATGGCGTGATTCAGGGCGCGCTGGGCCTCCTTGGGAGTGGCCTTTGCGTTGGCATAACACATGGCGCACCCTTGGGACCACGCGGGCGCGGTCCAGAGCGCGACGAGTAACAACAGAAAAGCCAGACGAAATTTCGCAGCCACATTCATGGTTTGTTTCCGCTACGCGATCAATGCACTCCCAGTCTCAGAATCCTGCCCGCATCGGGGAAGAAGAAGAAGTACATGATGATAAAGCAGCCGACCACGGCGCTTATCAGCATCCACCGCATCAATGCTGTCTCAAACTTCAGATGCATGAAATAGCCAATAATCAGGGCAGACTTGATAATCGATAGAGTCAGCAGCGCCTCGAGCATCCGTACCGGTTCGAAGATCTGCTTGTAGCCGAGGATAACCTCGATCGCGGTCAGTACCAGCAACGCTCCCCACACCCAGAAATATTGGCCCTTGCTATCGTCGTGCTTTGCGATATCGTGCATGGTCAGGTTCCTCGCTCCGGTACAAACGGCTGAGTTGTTTAGCTGATGCTGGTCGACATCAAGTAGACCAAGGGGAAAATAAACATCCACACGAGGTCGACGAAGTGCCAATACAAGCCCGACACTTCCACATCGTGCGCATCATAATCTTTCGGTTTCAGGAAAAGGATCACCGCCGCAACCAGCAGCCCGAGGCCGAGCGCATGAATGCCATAGTGAAAAACGTTGTCGGAAGGAATCAGAAAATATCCCGCGATCCACAAGGCAGCCAATACCGGCAGGAACCATTTTCGAAACGCGACCACACCTAGATAAATTACGCCAATGGTGACGTGCAGCATGTGCATGGCAGTGAGGCCGAAGAACGTGGCGGGAAACTGCGGCACATTTTTCGAAACGTCTGCCAACTCTCCCGCAGCCGCGCCGGCCGGCTTTGGAAAGCCCGGTATGGTCAAGCCTTCGCCAATCAGTTTGGTCCACTCCATGCCGTGCAGCACAATGAACGCCGTGCCAAACACCATGGTGGCCAGAAGCCAATTACGCGTCCAGGGGCGATCGCCGCGCTGCGCCGCAAACACCGCCATCACCATGGTCAACGAACTCGACAGCAGGCACGCCGTCATGATGGTGGCATTGGCAATGCTGGCCGCATGAAAGGGCGTAGGCCACGGTGTGGTATAGATGCGGTTGTAGCTGAAGGCGAATAGCAGCGCCCCGAAGGTCAGCGAGTCCGATGCCAGAAACAGCCACATCCCGACTTTCTTCGAATACGCACCAAACAGCGGCGCCTCATAGGCTCCGGGCAACTCGTGTTCCAAGGCTCCATGCTCCAGCGTGGCGTTAGCCATTCCTGATGTTTCCCCTTTCACCAGTGGTCAGTGACTAGTGACTAGTGTTCAGTGACGCAGTGTGTGGCGAATGACCACTAGCCACTGGCCACTATCTTGCGAATCCCAACAACGCGAACACGTAGATCCACAACAATCCCATGAAGTGCCAGTACCATGCCGTGATGTCCACCGCGATCCGCCGCGCTTCGACCGGACGGTTCAGCAGGGAAGCGCTCGCCGCCCACAGCAAGGCGATCATGCCGCCGCAAAGGTGTACCGCGTGTGCGATCGTCAGTAGAAACACAAAGGAACTGTTGGGATTCGTATTTACAAAGAACCCGCGAGCGTGCAACTCGCCCCATGCCAGCCATTGTCCCGCGAGAAATCCGAAGCCCAGCAGAACGGTAATACCCAGCCACGGAAACGATCTCTCGTTTCCCAGCGAAATGCCAGGAATCGATTTGACCGGAGCCAGCGCCGCCTGAAGCGCCGCCTGACGCCGGGCCAACTCCATGCTCACACTGCTTAACAACAGTACGACCGTATTAATCGCGAGCAGCAGCCAGGGCAAATCCACGCGGCCCCAATCGCGTACATAAGTGTTCGACGCCCCATCAAAGGTGGGCAAACCTTGGCGCACGAGATATGCGCTGGTCAGCGAGACGAACACCATGCACACCGTGGCAATGGTGCAAATCAGTCCCAGCCGCGCCCGCCGCAGTCTCGCGCCGTAATTTGGAGCGTCGCCGCCGCCGCGCCCGTCATCGCCGCCACCCGCGGGCGGCATAGGCGGTTTGTGGCCGTGACCAACGTGATCGATCGGAGTGCTTGGAGTATAAGTCGCCATACCTGAATCTGATTCCGTCCCTGCCCCGCTCGTTGCCGATCTTTCTTCGCGCTGCTTTCCGCGCGTCCTCTGGGTGTTTCTCAGCGTACTTAGCTCTTCAGGCTTTTGACTCTCCCGTGATCGGAAAACGTGCGCTGCAGTTTCAATGCGTCATGCTGGTTGCCGGGTCGGTCTGCATGACGTAATCTCTAGCCGCGCCGGGCACCCCATATTCATACGGCCCATGATTCACCACCGGCGTCACGCCGCCAAAATTGTCGTGCGGAGGCGGAGTTGCCGTCGTCCACTCCAGCGTAGTTGCTTCCCACGGATTGTCGCTGGCCTTCGGTCCCTTGAACATGCTCCAGAACAGGTTGATCACGAAAATAAACTGTGCCGCAATCGTGATGAACGCCGCATAGGTCATGAACGTCTGCAATGGAAGCAGTTTGGTCTGGTACGCAACTTCGGTAAACTGCGAGTAGCGCCGGGTCTGCCCAGCCATCCCCAAATAATGCATCGGCATGAAGATGGCATAGGTTCCAGCCAGGGTGATGAAGAAGTGCACCTTGCCCAGCGTTTCATTCATCATGCGTCCGAACATCTTCGGGAACCAGTAATACGTGGCCGCGAAGATTCCGAAGATCGCAGCGACGCCCATGATCAGGTGGAAGTGTCCGACTACGAAATAGGTATCGTGCAACTGGATGTCGAGCACCGGTTGCGCCAGAAAGGGCCCGCTCAGTCCGCCCGACACAAACAGCGATACGAAGCCGATGGCATACAACATCGGCGTATGGAAACGTATGTGCCCTTTGTACATCGTTCCGAGCCAATTAAATGTCTTGATAGCCGAAGGCACGCCGATGCACATGGTCAGAATCGAAAACGCAAACGCCGAGTAGGGGCTCATTCCGCTCATAAACATGTGATGGCCCCATACCATGAATCCTAAAAAGCCGATCGATAGCATGGCGTAGACCATCGCCCGGTAACCAAAAATCGGCTTGCGCGAAAAGGTCGACAGAATCTGCGATGTTACGCCCATGCCCGGCAGAATCGCGATGTACACCTCAGGATGTCCGAAGAACCAGAAGAGGTGTTGCCACAAAAGCGGAGAACCGCCCTTGTGGCCCATTACCACTCCGTTCACCACCACCAGCGGCACGTAAAAGCTGGTGCCCAGATTGCGGTCCATCAGCAGCAGAATTCCTGCCGAGAGCAGCACGCCAAAGGCGAGCAGTCCAAGCATTGCGGTGATGAACCACGACCACACAGTCAATGGCATCCGCATGAGCGTCATGCCCTTAGCGCGCAGATCGAGCGTTGTGGTAATGAAATTCAGTGCGCCCATCAGCGACGCGACGCAGAAGATCGCAATGCTGGTAATCCAAAGGTCCGCCCCTAAACCTTCGCCCGGTCCCGCTGACGGCAGTGCGCTCAGCGGGGCATATCCCGTCCACCCGTGCAGCGGCGCGCCTCCCGTCACGAAGAAGGCGCAGATAATTACCGCGAATCCGACGAACGTCGTCCAGAACGAAAGCATGTTCAGGACCGGAAATGCCATATCCGGCGCGCCGATCTGGATCGGCAGAAAGTAATTTCCGAACCCGCCCTGCGGCGCCGTGGTCAGCACGAAAAACACCATGATGGTGCCGTGCATGGTCAGGAGACTGAGATAGGTTTCCGGTTGGATGGTTCCGATCAGCGGGATGCTGGCGGTTGGCCAGATCAAGTGAATGCGCATCAGCAACGACAGGAACATCCCGACAAATACCGCCGTGAGCGCCAGGAAGAAATACTGAAGTCCGATGACCTTGTGGTCGAGGCTGAAAATGTATTTCCGGATGAAACCCTGAGGAGCGTGCGAATGAATCGAAGCCGCGGTCGCCATTTTATTGTTTCTCCGCCTCCCGTGCGGCCAGCCACTTGTCGTAATCCTCTTGACTGACCACGTGGACCATGCCGTGCATCTTGTAGTGTCCGAGTCCGCAAAGTTCGGCGCAGGCAATTTCATATTCGCCGATTGCCGTTGGCTTGAAGTGCATGTGAATATTCAGCCCGGGAACTGCATCCTGCTTGAAGCGCAGCGACGGCACAAAGAAGCTGTGAATCACGTCCACCGCGCGCAGGCTGAGATCGACTTCGCGATTCACCGGCAAGTACATGGTTCCGGTGACGACGTCATCTTTCGCGGCAGCGTCGGAGGTATTCAGTCCCACCGCCGCCTCGCCGCCCGCCGACGGATCCATCAGTTTTTCGCTGGTCGCGCCGTATTTTCCGTCCGGCCCCGGATAGCGGAAGTACCAGGCAAACTGCATCCCCGTGACTTCCACCTGCACCGCCCCGGCTTCTGCAGCGTCCCAACGCTGGCTTGCCCAGACGCTGCTGCCCATCAGATTCAGCCCTATGAATAAAATCGCGGTCAGCACGGTCCAGACGATTTCGAGCGTTGTGTTCCCATGAGAATAGGAAACGGGAGGAGAAGATGGAGTCTCGCGATATTTCCACACGATGTATCCCAGCCCAAGTTGCGCTGCCAGAAACACAATCCCCATGATCACGAAAGTGAGAGCGAATTGATGGTCAATCCAGCCCGCGGCCGCGGATGCCCCCACAGGCAGCCACCAGGTCTTGGCGACGAAGAAGTACGTGCTGGCCAGCGTGATCAGCCAGATCAAAAGCAGTAACGCGAGGCCCATTCCCCAGTACCCCCGGGCAAGAAGGATTTCCCCACGGCCAATGCCCCGCCCCACAGCGCAAGCATCAGTCGGCGGCGAGTGTATCACAGCCGCACGTGAAAAAGTCAGTGGCTTATTTAGGACAGGCTGGCCACGGATTAAAACCGATTTCCACCGATAAGAAATTAAGCAACAAGTAGATTCGGATAGAGTCGGAACAAAAATGCCTCATTTAGGAAAACGGTTCTAAGCTAATGTAAATAACCCAAGGAGGGCACGGCTTCAGCCGTGCCGCAGGGTTATCCCATATAAGGCAGGCTCCAGCCCTGAAGTCCGGTGTTGATTTTTTCAACGCCTCACGTTTCTGATCCGTGCGAATCCGCGCAAACCCGTGGCCAGGGTTTGCTTATTTCTCCGACCACTCCGGAATCCGTCCCGGAGTCCATGGCGCTCCCGCCGCTTCCATTTCCTTCTCGAGTTTGCTGAGATCGACCTCGACCAGCGTGCGCAGCTTCGCCAGTTGATCCGCGAATTCCGCCGCTGCGATGTTATAAGAATCGATATGCGACTGAGTGGGCTTCGCCAGCGAGAACCGCTCACCCTCCATCACCGACTTCACACGCTCGCTGATCGAAGAGGGAATATTCTCGCTGTGCTTTGCGATTTCCACGTCGCCGCGCAGAGCCCGTCGAATCTCACGATTCCTTTGCTCGATCCCATCCGCGACAGCGCCGAGTTGCTTCTCCACAGCTGGCGTCTGCTGCAGTGCTTCGCGAATCGCCTTTAATCGCGACTCGACATCGTCCGAAGTATGCTGAGCGCCCGAGACGGCCCGATAGAGCCGCGTTACTTTACGCAAGAATTCTTCCTGCGCCGTGCGGTCGGCGGCATTCATACCCGTCGCGCCTTCGCTCACAACTTTGAACGACTGTGGCTCGGCCAGCTCCGTCACCGCGCCTCCGACTTTTTCAAACATACGCACCGAATAATTTCCTGGAAGCACCAGCGGGCCCTGATCGGCCGCGTCCGGGAAATCCTCGTCGCTGTTGTCGGAATGTTTCACGAGCTGCGCCGCCGGATACCGCAAATCCCAAGCCACACGCTGGAAGCCAGCTCCGGTATTTCCATCGACGTGCCGGATCGCCGCCCCACTCTCGTCGTAAACCACAAAGTAAACTTCCGGCTTGGCTTCTTCCGCCTCGGCTCGCAGTTCGTCATTGGTCGGGTAGGGGAGCGTCTGAGCTTTCTTGGCCGCATCCTTCTCCGCCTCCTGGCGCTTCTCTTTCTTTGTTTTGATCTTCTCCTTCAGGTACGCGGTGAAGATCGCGCCGTATGGCAGATTCTCCGCGGTGTAGAACGCATCACCCTGGAATCCTTTTTTCGGCTCGCCCAGCGGGTGCCGCTCCACATACAGCAAAGCATCCTTCACCGGATAAACCGCCGCTGCCTGCTCGGTCGATTCCGGCTTCAGCCGGCGCAGAGGCGTGATGTCATCCAAAATATAAAATCCGCGGCCGAACGTGGCAATTACCAGATCACCTTCTCGTGCCTGAATCACCATGTCGCGCACTGCGATCGTTGGCAGTCCTCCTTTCAGCCGAACCCAGTGTTGCCCGCCATCGATTGAAAAGAATGCGCCATACTCCGTGCCCGCAAAGAGCAGATTCGGATTCACCGTATCTTCCGTAAACGCCAGCACCGGCCCGTTCTCCGGCAGATCGCCGACAATCGACGTCCAGGTTTTTCCGGCATCGGTCGACTTCAGCAAATATGGTTTGAAATCTTCGTTCTTGTGATTATCGAACGCCACATAAACCGTATTCGCGTCGTGATTCGACGCCGCCAACCGGCTCACATATGTCATATCTGGAACGCCGACAAACTTTTCGTACTTCGTCCAACTGGCGCCTCCATCGCTCGTCACCTGGATCAAGCCATCGTCGGTGCCGGCATAAATCAGCCCTTCTTTTTTTGGCGACTCGGCCAGTGCCACAATGTTTCCGTAGAACGAGGTCGACTGATTCTTCGCCACTGCGTCCGGCCCCCAAACCTTGCCCATCACCGGCAGCTTGTTGCGATCGATCTGCCGTGTCAGGTCGCCGCTGATTGGCTTCCATGTGTCGCCGCGATCGTCGCTGCGAAATAATTTATTCGCCGCAAAATAGATGCGCGTGTGCTCATGTGGACTCACGATAATGGGCGAATCCCAATTCCACCGCAGCGGCGGCTCACCCTTGCCCTCCAGCGGCTGCAACACCAGTTCCTGCCCGGTGGCCTTGTCGTAGCGCACCAATACGCCATATTGCGACTCGGCATAAACGGTGTTCGAGTCCACCGGATCAACCTGCGAGCGAAAACCATCGCCCCCTGTGGTCACGTACCAGTCGGAATTCATAATTCCGTTCACGTCCCGAGTGCGCGCCGGGCCGCACCAGGAGAAGTTGTCCTGGGTTCCTCCGCAGACGTTGTAAAAGGGCGACGCGTTGTCGACCGCCACGTCGTAAAACTGCACCGTCGGCAGATTTGCTTTAAACTCCCAGCTTTTGGCGTCGTCGTACGTTTCATACATGCCGCCATCCGAGCCCAGTAGCCAATGCTTAGTGTCTTCTGGATCGATCCAGATCGCATGGTTGTCCCCGTGATGATTGGTTTCGCCGACCTTGTGCAAAGTCTTCCCACCATCGAGCGATTCGCGCAGCGAAACGCCCATCACAAAAATGCGGTCCACATTTTTCGGGTCAGTCACCACTCGCGCGTAGTACATCGCGCCCTGATCGAATTCGTTGCGCCGCTCCCAGGTTGCGCCCTTATCGTCAGAGCGGAAAATGCCACCCTTGCCGTCGCCCACTTCGATCGTGGCGTAGACCACATTCGGATCGGCCTCGGAGACGGCCAGACCGATTCGCCCCATATCGACGCTGGGCAACCCCGCCGACAATTTCTTCCACGTCGCACCTGCATCGGTCGATTTGTAGATCGCGCTCTCCGGGCCGCCATCAATCAGCGTGTAGACATGGCGCCGCCGCTGGTACGCTGCCGCGTACACGATGTCCGGATTCGCCGGATCGAGCGCCACATCGACCACGCCCGTGTTTTCGCTGATGGTCAGCACCGCCTTCCAATTCTTCCCGCCGTCCACGCTCTTGTAGAGGCCGCGATCCCCGCCCGGCCCCCACAGCGGCCCTTCCGCCGCCACATAGACGACTTTCGAATCCCGCGGATCGATCACCACGCGCCCAATGTGCTCCGACTTCTTTAGCCCGAGATTCTGCCAGCTCTTGCCCCCATCGTCCGACCGGTAAATGCCGTCTCCGTAGCTCACGCTCCGCTGCGAATTACTCTCGCCCGATCCCACCCACACCACAGAAGGATCGTTCGGATCAAGGGTGACCCAACCGATGGAATAGGACCCCTCGCTATCGAACAAGGGCGTCCAAGTGGTGCCGTCATTGATTGTCCTCCAAACTCCGCCCGACGCCACGCCCACGTAATATTCGTTTTTATTTTTCGGATTTACCGCAATCGACATCACGCGACCAGAAGCCACCGCCGGCCCAATCAGCCGGAACTTCAGCCCGGAGAACGTGTCGGCGGTCATCCCGCCTTTTTTCTCCTCTTTCTTGGACTCCTCTTTCTGCTCCGGCTTCTTCTGATCTTTCTTGGGAGTCTTGGCCGCCGGCGAATTTTTCTTGTCGGCGTCTTTGTCTTGTGGAGTCTGTGCGTGCAGAGTCAACGGCTCAAGGGCCGCCAGGATGAGTACGAGAATGGCGAAAAATTTGAAAATCGCAGATAGTCTTGAAGTAAAAGTAGCGAACGCTGTCATGAAACTCTCCAATCGAATGTCGTCCTGAGGCGCATTTGCCTGCTGAAGAACCTATAAAAGCAATCGCGAGCATCAAACGTTTCCACGCGTAAAGCGCGTCTACTAAATCAAGTGATTCCGAAACCGATATGTATACAGGATTCCCACCCCAGAAAGAAGCCCAAGCATTTCTGTGGCCCAAGATTTTGTCTGCGTTCTCGGCGGCCTTTCTCCGCGATCTCAGCGGTGAAAAGCTTTTCCAGAAAGCAGCAGGTTAAAATCACCCCATGCCCCGCAAGCCACAAGTTCACGGCCACGACACGCGCTACGTCAAAATGCAGAAAAACAATTGTTTCGTCTGCGGGATGAACAATCCCGATGGCATGCGCCTCAAATTTCAGCTCGATGAAGAGCGCCAGACTTTCGTCTGCAAATTTCGCCTGAGCAAGCGATACACCGGACCGCCCGGCCACTGCCACGGCGGAATCATCGCCAGCATTCTCGACGACGCCATGGGCAAGGTGAACAAACTCCACCACGTAGTCGCCTTAACGAAGGAGATGACCGTCGAATATCTCAAGCCCGTTCCCCTGTACAAACCGCTGCACGTGGAGGGTAGGGAAGTCAGTGTCAACGGACGCGTCCACATCAACAGCGCCGAAATCCTGAACGAGAAGAAAGAGGTCCTGGCCAGAAGCAAGGGCACATTCATCGCCATCGACCCCGAAAAGATGTTTGCCAAATTCGTGGAAAGATAGCTATCAGCTCTCAGCCATCAGCTATCAGCAAAATCAAAGCGGGTGCGCCACCCACTTTCGCGCTGTTTGCGAAAGAGAGTGGGGAATTTGACTTTATGTTTTCCTCGCGGATAATTCTCCGATTCGCCGAGAGAAATAATCATGCCGCCCAGTCCGAACTCCCTATCCGATCCCCGCGAGGTTCTCCTCGAAATCTACGCCGTCAACGACGCAATGAACCAGCTACTGCTCGCCAATCTCGATCCCCGGGCCTGGCGCGCCCTTCCGCCCGGCCAACCGCGCAACGGACGCACCATCGCCGGCATCTTCGCCCATCTGCACAATGCCCGGCTGGTCTGGCTCAAGCACTCCGCTCCGCACTTGAAATGTCCCGCCCCGCTCAACCCCGACCGCTGCACGCTTAAGCAGGCGGCTGCCGCACACAAAAAGAGCGGCGCACAGTGCCTCCGCATGCTGACCGACGCCTTGTCGACCTCGCCCAACCGCCGCGTAACCAAGTTCTCGCGCGGAGCCTGGACGCAGGTGTGGCCCGCCGGAGCCGCCATGTTCGCCTACATGTTTGCGCACGAGGTGCATCATCGCGGCCAGATCATCATGCTCGCCCACCAGCTTGGATATCGCTTGCCCGTTCCCGGCGCCTATGGCATCTGGCACTGGGAGAAGCTCTGGAAACAATGCGGCCTGACCACGCGTCCCCGCTGATGCGCGCAAGCGGACGGGGTTCCGCAAGTACGCCTCCGCGCTGTAGAATGAATGAGCGGCGAAACCCATACCTGAATTATCAATTCAAGGGTTAGCTGAAGGCTGAAAGCTAAGGCTGACAGCCCATTCTTCGCGATTGCGAAAAGGTATCCACGGGTTCAAACCATGTCCCAACACAACGGCACCAACACCAGTCTCCGTCTCAAAACCGGCCTCGCCGAGATGCTCAAGGGCGGCGTCATTATGGACGTTACCAATGCCGAGCAGGCGACCATCGCTGAAAAAGCCGGCGCTGTCGCCGTGATGGCGCTCGAGCGCGTGCCCGCGCAAATCCGCGCTGAGGGCGGCGTAGCCCGCATGGCTTCGCCGAAAAAGATTCGAGAAATCATGGCCGCTGTCTCGATTCCCGTCATGGCCAAGTGCCGCATTGGACATTTTGCGGAAGCCCAGATTCTTCAAGAGTTGGGTGTGGATTACATCGACGAATCCGAAGTCCTTACCCCTGCCGACGAAGCGCATCACGTCGACAAGCACGCCTTCAAGGTTCCCTTCGTCTGCGGCGCGCGCAATCTGGGCGAGGCCCTGCGCCGCATCGCCGAAGGCGCCGCCATGATTCGCACCAAGGGTGAAGCCGGCACCGGCGACGTCGTGCACGCCGTCAAGCACATCCGCCAGATTGTTCAGGAGATGAAGATTCTCACCGTCCTGAGCGAAGAAGAACTCTACGCCAAGGCGAAAGAGCACGGCGCCCCGTATGAACTCATTCGCATCGTCGCCAAGGCAGGGAAGCTGCCCGTCCCGAATTTCTCTGCCGGAGGAATTGCCACTCCCGCCGACGCGTCGCTCGTGATGCAGCTCGGCGCCGAAGCCGTCTTCGTAGGCAGCGGCATCTTCATGAAAGATTCCACCACCTTCGCCGATCCCGCTGAAGCGGAGAAGCGCGCGAGAGCCATCGTGAAGGCCGCCACGCACTTTCAAGACCCTAAAGTATTACTTGAAGTCAGCGAAGACCTGCAGGGAGCCATGAAGGGCCTGGCAGTAGCAGGACTGGACGAAGCCCACATGCTGCAAACTCGAGGTTGGTAATGTGGGATGGTTGTGTGGGGCGGACACTTTTGTCCGCCGATAGTGGCTTTGATTTGGACTCTGGGTTCAGTTCTTTGTGCGACGGCCGTGGCTAGCCCTTTGCTAACCGAGGGCCTACTTATGGTTGGTTTTCTGACCTCCATTGCCGCTGTAACCTTCGCCACTCTCCCGCATCCAATATCCGCGCCCCAACGCGGCGCAAATTCTTGGCGGACTAGCGTGCACATCGTTGCCCCGATGCTAAACTCTCGAGCATTTCGTCACCGTCGACTGTCGGACGCGTTCCTCACATTCACTCTGCTGATTGTGTCGGTGGCAGCTTACGGCCAGTCTCCGCAGTCTGAAAACAATGTTGCAAGTAAGGGCACCCCCGTCCTGATCGAATTGTTTACCTCCGAAGGCTGCTCCAGTTGTCCTCCCGCGGACGGCCTCCTCAAGAAATTGGACTCCGGCCAGCCCATTCCAGGCGCCCAGTTAATCGTCCTGAGCGAGCACGTCACCTATTGGGACCACGATGGCTGGAAAGATCCAAACTCTTCCTCCGCGCTGACCGAGCGCCAGAACTCGTATGAAGGTGTTCTCGGCGAGACGACTGTCTTCACGCCTCAACTCATCATCGACGGGACTCACGAAGTGAAGG
This sequence comes from uncultured Acidobacteriaceae bacterium, assembly GCA_963708335.1. GTDB lineage: Bacteria > Acidobacteriota > Terriglobia > Terriglobales > Acidobacteriaceae > Sulfotelmatobacter. The sequence continues at coordinate 4,351,723 of OY970205.1, forward strand.
CCGGCGATCCGAAGCACATTCAAGAGACTCTTCAAAAAGCCGCGGCCAGTCCCAAGGTTCCTGTGCGCATCGGAGAAGTCACCGTGGACACCGGAAATCCCGCCGTCCTGCATGCCCGCATTGCGACCGATGCGAACTTTGAAAAGCACAATGCCGACGTTTACCTGGCCGTGGCTCTCGATCACGTAGAATCGCAGGTCTTGCGCGGAGAAAATGGTGGACGCCACCTGATACACGTCGCGGTGGTGCAGGAACTCACCAAGATAGGCAAACTCCCAAAGGGAAAGAGCTTTGCGCAGGACGTCCAGCTGAAACTCAAGCCCGGAACGGATCCGAAAAATATTCGCCTCGTGGCGCTGGTGCAGGAATCGGGCCCCGGCAAAGTGCTAGGGGTCGCCCTCCGCAAACCCACAATGTGAAGCGAGGACACTTCTTCTTTCGCGCGCTCTCGAAAGAGGGTGGATTTTGACTTCGGGACTGCGAGATGTCCCTGAAATCTTCTTTTCCGTGCGACGCGATTCGGAATGCCATTCCCCAGCGCTCGCTCCGCCACCAACTGCGCATATACCTCCGGCATCTAATCTCCACTAAAGCTTGGAGGCGTTTTCCCCGCATGCGTAACCTTTCCGTGGCGGTTGTGTGTTTTCTCTTTCTCGCAATTTCATCCGCATGGGCGCAAAGAGTCGAAGCCGGAATATTTCTCGATTACCTCAGCATCTCGCAAACCAGCACCAACAATTTCGGGCTTGGCGCGCGCTTCGGATACCGCGTCCATCGCGATGTTCTGCTGGAAGGGGAACTGGCCTACGACTATGGAATCAACTTCGATGAAGCCTACCGCAACATCGCGAACGGCAATATCACCGCCATCGAACGCACCTCCATCGGCGTGACGCAGGGCTTGATCGGACCCAAGCTGCAACCTTCTGGCGGAGGATTTCGCCCGTACGTCACTCTCAAAGGCGGGTTTGTGGACTTCCGCCTGAGCCCCAGCCTGCTCCCCTACAGCGACGTGGCCAGCACCGTCTTTGGCCTGCGCACTTCTAGTTTGAACGCGGCCATCTACCCGGCGGCCGGAATCGAAGCCACGGTAGGCCCGATCGGGCTGCGTCTTGAAGCTGGCGACGAGATTTACTTCAACAGCGGCGCCCACAACAACCTGCGCATCACCTTCGGCCCCATCGTGCGGTTCTGATCCCGATTGGAGTTATACTGGGCGGCCACACGGTGATTCGATCGGACACCGGTGGTTGCAAGGATAAATCTATGCCCGTCAAACAAGGGGATTTGAGCCTTCTGCAGCACCCTGCATCTCGACAACTTCTGGAATCGAAAATCCCTGCGCGTCTGGCATATGTCGCGACTGATGGAACGCCGCGCGTCATTCCTATCTGGTTTCACTGGAACGGAACTGAGTTAGTGATGGGCACTCCTCCCAAGGCGCCGAAGCTGAAAGCTCTTGCCAAAAATTCCAAGGTTGCGCTGACGATCGACGACAACACATTTCCTCATAAAGTCTTGCTGATCCGCGGCACTGCGCGCCTGCAGCCGGTGCAGGGAGTTGTCCCGGAATACGCCATGGCAGCCGACCGCTACTTCGGGCCCGAGCAGGGGAAGGCCTGGGTCGCGCAGATGGGCAAGATGGTCTCATCCATGGTTCGTATCACCGTCACTCCCGAGTGGGTCGGGCTTCTGGATTTCCAGACACGTTTTCCCAGTGCTCTTCCTCTGTAAATGTGGCAAGACCCTACGCCTTGATACGGAGTGACCAAGCAAGTTTCCGGCGCACTAACCGCGCCGCTTTCGCTTCGCTACTTTCGCAGCCTGCTTGCCTAATGCGGTTCGCGTCGACTTCGGCAGATGCGAAATCGTCCGCTTCTTCTTGGCGGCCGCAGCGGCCTTCTTGATATTCCTCCTGGCAGCCGTTCGTTGCTTCGTGCTGGGCATCGTCAGGGCCTCCTTTCCCTGCTAATAGATGTACCCGCGAACAAAAATGTAACCGGCAAACTTTGACGAAGGATTGAGGCCACACGCTCCGTAGCGCGTCCAAATATCAGTTAATATCGCTAGTGGAAGGCCTCTTAGGCCTAAGACCTAACGCCTTAGATCTAGGACACACAAATCTGAACTCATCATCATGAAGATCGGAGTCCTCGCCCTGCAGGGCGATTTTGACGCCCATCGCCGCCGCCTCGAAGAACTCGGTGCCGAAGTTGTGCTCGTCAAAAAGCAGGAGCAACTCGACGACATCGACGGCCTTGTCATCCCGGGAGGCGAGTCCGGCACATTCCTGAAACTCTTGGGCGACGCCGGATTCGAGAAGCTGAGACAGTTCGTCCGACTCAAACCCACCTTCGGCACCTGCGCCGGGGCCATTCTGCTCGCGTCGGAGGTGGAGAACCCCAAGCAGGCTGGGCTCGGCGCACTCGACATCCGCATCCGCCGCAACGCCTACGGACGCCAGATCGACAGCTCCATCCGCGAGGGCCTACTCGGCACCTCGCCGCTGGAAATGGTCTTCATCCGCGCTCCTAAAATCGAGCACGTCGGCCAGGGCGTCGAGATCATCGCGACCGAAGGCTCCGATCCGGTTGCTGTCCGGCAGGGAAGAGCCATGGCGGCGACCTTTCATCCTGAACTCTCCGATGACACGCGCGTTCACCAGGCTTTCCTCGATCTGGTCTCGAACGGCAAGAAACCTTAGGCCTAAGTGGAGAAAGGCGAGACCGTGGACACGCGCACTTAAGCCACGGATCGTACGGATCTTCACGGATTCGAAAACTGGGATTCGAAATTTTCGGGCCCCATCCTTCTTTCGCGTTCTTGGCGAAAGAGAGTGGGGTCTCGGATCTCGGTGTAGCCCTCGACCCCGGCGTGCTAGAAGGACGTGACTGGCATTCGAAGCGAGCTTCAGTATACGTACGCTTTGAGGAAGGCGAACACGACTACGCCCGTGACCGACACATACAGCCAGATTGGGAAAGTAAAGCGCGCGATGCGGCGATGCATGGCGAAGCGCTCGGTGAGCGAGAAAAAGAACGTGGTCAGCACCATCGGCAACGCCACGATCGAGAGGATCACGTGGCTGGCGAGGATCGAAAGATAGAGCGTGCGCACCGGGCCGTGTCCGGGAAAAATCGTGTCCCCGTGCAGCGCATGGTTCACGATGTAGCTGACCAGAAACAGGGACGAGAACGCGAACGCCAGCAGCATGCTGTTGCGATGAGCCTCCTGGTTGTGATGTTTGATGAAATACAATCCCACGCAGAGCGTGATGGCGCACAGGCCGTTCAGTAAGGCATTCAGGGCCGGCAAAAACATCCAGCGCCCGGCGAAATCCCCGGAAGCGTGATGTACGTAAAGCAGCCACAGCAGGAAGGTTACGGCAAGGCCGCTCACCACGACGATGGCTCCAACCACCGGGCGCGGACTGGTTCCAATGCGTTCCATGCTGACATTAAATCACAGAAGTCCGCTGCTTGAATGCCTGTAGAAATCCGTAAACAATGCCGGTCGCGCTCGACGGAACCCCTCTGACTTGAGTCACCGTCGCAGGTGACTTTGGAATCGCGAGAGGCAAAATTGGCGTCTAATTATTGAGTGGTTCAGGTAAAATAGGCTTCAGCAGCCAGGAAAGGGACGAGCATGCCGCAGTGGGTTTGGTTGATCGCCGTTGTGATTGGATATTTAGTCCTGACGCAGTGGCTTTTGCCAAAATTAGGCGTTCCTACTTGAAGGACCTCCGGTTGCGCCGAGTCTCGGCGCGATAAGGCTGAGGAAGGGAATCCGTCCTTGAAGTCTGTGAGCTGGGACAAGAAACCGTAGATGTCGCTTCCCGGTGCTCCGCCGACGATTATTATCCCAGTTAAATTTGAATTCAAAATCTTTGCATCCCGCCCGCATTATTTCTTTCGTAAATCTTTGTAACCCTTGAATGACGCCCGTTCTAACCGCCCGCGCCGTGCACCGGGCATCGTGTGCCCTTCCAGGAACATCTAATGCAGTAGGGATAAAAGGAGAGAATGATATGCGGCATCCGAAGTTTGGAGCATTTTTAGGATGTTTATTGGCCGCGATTCTTTCAATGCCGGCGTGGGCAGGCGATACGAGCACGAGGACCGCGGTTCCTGGGACGGTCAATTATGTGGAAGGCCAAGTTTCGATCGGCGATCAGGCGCTAGATTCGAAGTCCATCGGCACGGCGGAATTGCAGCCGGGCGACTCGCTAAATACGGAAAAGGGCAAAGCAGAAATCCTGTTGACTCCGGGAGTGTTTCTGCGAGTCGGCGATGAGAGTTCGGTGAAGATGATTTCAGCGGGTCTGACCAACACCGAAGTCGAAGTGGACCAAGGTCATGCCATGATTGAGGTTGCCGAAATCCACCCGGAAAACAGCATTCGCATCGACCAAAACGGCGCCAGCACCGAACTGTTGAAGACCGGCTTATATGATTTCAACGAAAATCAAAAGCAGTTTCGCGTCTTTGACGGCGAAGCCGTGGCGGAAACTGGCCGGCAACATGTCAAGGTAAAAAAAGGCCGAGAAATCACGCTGGCGAGTAATGATTTGTCGAAAGCCCGGAAATTCGACAAGAAGACATACGAAGAGGGCGACCTCTTTCGCTGGAGTAGTTTGAGATCGAGTTACGTGGCAGAAGCAAATGTCGACGCGGCGAGGAACTACGCTGCTACTGGATGGGCTGGACCTGGATGGTGGGGCGCGGGTTGGTACTGGGATCCGTGGTTCAGCGCTTTCACTTTCATTCCGGGTGATGGGATCTTCTATAGCCCGTTTGGCTGGGGCTTCTATTCACCGTGGTGGGTCTATCAGGCTCCGTTCATCGGCTACGGTTACGGATATGGCTACGGTCGCGGATATGGCTACGGTGGGCACTTTTACCACCACTTCAGTGAAAACGCGCGAAACTGGGGCCCTGGTACGCACTATGCTGCAGGAAGCAGCTACGCGCATGGGATTTATCGCGGTGCGGGCTCGACGGGAAGCGGCTTCCACTCCGGACATGTGATGATGGGCGCTCGTGGCTTCGGGGGCAGAACAAGCGCCGGGAGCTTTCACGGTGGAGGAGGCTTTCACGGTGGCGGTGGTTTCCACGGTGGTGGTGGTGGCGGCTTTCATGGCGGTGGCGGAGGCCATGGCCGGTAAGTGTGAGCGAGAAGCCTTGCAACAGTAATTGCAAGGATGTGGCGGGGAGACTTGCGAACAGGCTAAGACTTCGGAGTCTCCCCGTTTTTGCGGCCTCAAGCTACGCTGCCGCTCTTCGGGTGAAATAAGTTCCACCGTGCATCACGACATCGATTGCCGTCGCCAGACAGTGCATCTCTTCCTTGGCGCAAATGCCGCGGATCCCAGCGTTCTTGGCCTCTTCCTCAAGTTGGCTCGACGGATCGGTGGTGATCATCAGAATGCGAGTATCGGGGTCGCGCTCAGTCAGGCGCCGAGCCGCCTCCAGGCCGTTCATTTCAGGCATGAGGAAATCCATTACGGTGACCTGAGGAGCGAGGTCGCTAAATGTCTCTACGGCCTGGCGGCCGGTAGTTGCTTCGCCAACAACAACCCAATCCGAGTGTTGTTGGAGCGCCATTTTAATAGCGGCCCTTGCCATCGCGTTGTCGTCCACGAGAAAAATTCGAAGCAAAATAGCCTCTTTCCGCGACCGCAGAGCCCGCGATTGATCCAGGTCTCGCCGTGGTCGGCCGAACCAATCGATAATGTGAGCATCGCATCCATCATGGGGGGTGCGGATGATCTAACGGAGTGCTACTTCGACCATACGCCGCGAGGGAGAAGATGGAATACCGCGGATACTGTACGCTACCGAACACATTCCGATCGTGGGCCGACAGGCCCAGAAAATGCAGTGCAGACGGCCCAATTGCGGGTTATTCACAGCTCCAACGCTTCGTGTGACGACTATCACATTGTGCCGTGACCGGCATTGCTGACTGACTGGCCTTCTAGTTCTAGCTTGGGAACGAGAGAGACCCGTGCCCGCCGAAGTACAGACCGTCCTCAGCCTTAATCTTTTTGTCACTCGCCTGCATGAATCCCACGAAATTTCCGTCTACGAAGCAGTCGAGAGGCTGGTACAAGCCGGCGTAGCGGTAGGACTTGATGCGGACACCTTACTCCGAATGCTGGATCGTGGAATGACCTTTGGGGCGTTACTCGAATGTATCGAATCGCGGATGGAATGTTTCCAGCGAGCGGCATAGTCGGCGACAGAGAGTGAAGCGCAGTGTGAGGCAATCATGAATTTCTTGGAATGGTCCAAATCCAGCGTTGATTACGGCCAGAGACTGGTTCACTCCGCACTGGAAGGAGCGCACGAAGGGGAAGACGAATTTCTCAAAGAGGAATTGCTTAGTCCCTATTTGAGCGAATCCGTTCGGCATGCGTTGGGGCCCGCGATGCTCGGAGCCTTTCTAGGTGCACTGGGCGGAAGCGTGCGAAACCGAGGGCGATCTTCTACAAGAGTGCTCGCCTTCGGCCTGCTCGGCGGAGCCCTCGGATTTGGTGCAGGCATGGTCTGGGATAACCGAGAGTTCACCGCCAGCGTCGCTTCCGGTGCCTGGAAGAAGATCAACCAGACTCGGGATGAACACTGGTTTGAGAAGAATCCGATCGACTATGCGTAGAAGAGGGCAGGCCGGCCCTTTAGATCAAAAACCCTGGCACGAACTGAACGGGGAACGCCGATTCAGTCCGGCATAGGCAGGTTGCAGTAAATCAGGGTGTAGACCGTGGTAGGTATCTATTCCCACCAGGACGTTGTGAACTGGCTGATGCCCGGCCGGGAACTATTTCTGGCCCTCCATGTTCTCGGAGTTGCCTGTTTTATTTTCATCGTGTCGAGGCGGCTAGTGCCGCTGGTTCGGGCACAGCGAGATCCCCGTTTTGATCAACCGTTGGTGCGACTTGGAAGAGTGTTCAAGTTCTGGCTGGGGCAGTGGAAACATCCGCGCTACGAGTTCGCAGGAACCCTCCATATCCTGATCTTCGCGGGATTCATTCTCTTGGCGATGCGCGCCTTCACGGTTTTGATCGTCGGAGTCTCTCCAAATTTCGTGATGCCCGGTCTTTCGGGCCGAACCGGCGAGATTTACGACTTGGTCACCGACTATGCGGCGACCGTTGTTTTCCTGTGCATGATCGTGGCGGCTGGCCGACGCCTGATTTCTAAACCGGCTCGATACGCCGTACCAGCGAAGTTCGGGAAGGCTCACACCGCAGATGCAATTTTTCTCCTGGGACTCATTGCACTTCTGATGGCTGCCGACAGCCTGTTTGCGGCCAGCCGTTCTGCCGGCCATTTACAGCAGGGCCAGCCGGCGGAAACTCTGGCCGCTTTTTCTCTCCCATGGATGTTGCAGACTGCGATTAGCTCGATGCCATTAGCGACACTTCGTGGCGTGAACATTGGGGCCTATCTCGTCCACGAGACCGCGTTTTATTTCTTGCTGTGCTATCGGCCCTTTGGAATCCAGTTCCACGTGGAGACGTCGCTGTTCAGCATCTATTTCTCCAAGCTGGAGCGGGGGACTCTCAAACCGGTGCGCTGGGGCGTTCCCGACGAGCATCTGGATCAGGTGGAATCCTTCGGCGTGAAAACCTTCGAAGATTTCACCTGGAAGCACATGCTCGATTTCTATTCCTGTGCTGACTGCGGACGCTGCGCCGATAACTGTCCGGCGAATACGGTTGGACGGCCACTGGCGCCGCGATTCCTCACCATTAAGGCCAGAGATTACGCGTTCCAGCATTATCCAGTGCTGGGCAAGGCGAACAACAGCAAGGCACTGATCGGCACAGTCTATTCCGAGGATGAGATCTGGTCCTGCACCACCTGCGGCGCGTGTGAAGAGGAGTGCCCGCTGTTAGTGGAATACATCGACAAGATCGTCGACCTGCGGCGCGGGATGATTGACGACGGGAATGTACCGCAGTCTCTGCAAAAGCCGTTGAAAGCCCTGGAGAGTCGCGGCAATCCTTACGGGAAGATCGAGAAGAAACGGGGCGACTGGGCGAAGACTGCTGATTTCGCGCGGAACGTGAAAGTCAGGGTTCTTGATGGCAAGAATGACTCGGAAACGTTGTACTTCGTCGACAGCATCACTTCCTACGATGACCGCATGCAGTCGATCGGGCGGGCCACGGCGCGGATACTCAAAAACCTCGGAAACAATTTCGGCATTCTGGGCGCAGCGGAGAAAGACAGCGGCCACGAAGTGCGTCGCTTCGGCGAGGAGATGCTCTTCCAGACCCTGCGCGATCACAACACCGACGCGATCAAGGCATCGGGAGTCCAGCGAATCGTCACTGCCGATCCGCACGCTTTCAACGCGCTGAAGCACGACTATCAGGATGTGCCCCCGGTCGAACACATCAGCCAGGTGCTGGCTCGCCAGGCGAGAGTGGGCAATCTTCACTTCAACGCAGCGAAAGACTGGCTCGAAAATCGAGACCGCGTATACACCTACCACGATCCTTGTTATCTGGGCCGCCACAACCAGGTCTACGACGACCCGCGCGATGTGCTCGACTCAATCCCAGGATTGAACCGAGTTGAGATGAAGCGCTCGCGCGACCGCTCCTTCTGCTGCGGCGGTGGCGGGCTGATGCTGTTCTACGAACCCAAAGAAGAGCAGAGGATGGGCGTCGTCCGCGTGCGCATGGCAGCGGAAGCCGGGGCGAACGTGATCGTGACCGCCTGCCCCTTCTGCATGGTGAACATTGAGGACGCGATCAAAGTCGCGGGCATGGAAGGGAAGATGTCGGTAATCGACCTGACCGAACTCGTCGATCAGCACATGATTTGCGAAAGCTGCCCTGCTCAGACAGAGAAATTAGAAACCGCAACTGTTGGAGGTTAGAGATGGAAATCCTGGTGTGTGCGCGAAGAGTGCCCGATACGTCGGAGAACGAGATCGAACTCAACGCCGTCGAAAACGACATTGAGCGCGAAGAATTCGTGTACTCGGTCAATGAGGCGGATAACTACGCGGTCGAAGAAGCCCTGCAGATTCGCGACCGCGTCGGCGGCAACGTCACTGTCGTCACCGTTGATGGCGAAGAAGGCGAAGAGATCCTGCGCCGCGAACTGGCCATGGGCGCGAACCAGGCGGCTCTGGTTTCCGATGAGGCCTTCAACGGATCCGATGGCAAAGGCGTTGCAACCATTCTCAAGGCCTTCGTGGAAAAAGGTCATTACGACCTGATTCTCACCGGTGTTCAGGCGGATGATGGCGCGGCTCAAGTCGGCGGAATGCTGGCCGCGATGCTCGACTATCCATTTGCCTCACTCGTGAATTCGATCGCGGTGGAAGGCGGGAAACTGAAGGTCAGCCGGGAGATCGAGGGCGGCAACCGCGAGATGAATGAAATCGATCTCCCCTGCGTGCTCTCCATTCAGACCGGCATCAACGAGCCGCGTTATGTCGGGATGCGGGGCATCCGGCAGGTGGCGTCGGTGCCGATTCCTACCTCGAGAGCTTCAGACCTCGGTATCGACCAGGGCGCAGTCGGAGAAGTGGCAGCGAAGATCAAGCGAGTGGACTATTTTGTCCCCGCGGCGAGCAAGGGAGCCGAGATGCTCCATGGCAGCAGGGAAGAGAACGCGGACCGAGTTCTTGAGTTGGTAGCAGCGAAGGGAGGGCTGAAATAATGCCGCGCATTTTTGCCTACATCGTGCACAGAGGTGGAGTGGTCGATGATTCCGCGGCCGAACTTGTAGCCGCCGCGAAAAAGATTGATGCCACAGCAGCCCCCATGGCGATTCTCTCCGGCTCGGGTCCGGAACTCGAGGCCGCGTGCAGTTCGGTCGGCTGCGGCTTCAGCGAGATTTGGAAAGTCGCTCATGCAGCTCTGGCCTACCCGAACGCCGAGTTAGTCCGGCAGGCACTGGTTCGTGTTCTGGCGCCGGGCAGTATTGTGCTCGTCAGTCACGATCACTTTGGGATCGATCTATCCCCGGGCCTTTCCATCAAGTTGAACTCCGCATTTGCTTCCGACGTGTTGGCGATCGACGGCATGGAAGGAAATTCCCTGAAACTCGTTCGTCAGGAATTCGGCGGACAAGTGAATACACATGTGTGTTGCGACATTTCATCCGGCGCGGTCATTAACATTCGCCCGGGCGCATTCAAACCGCAGGCGAACCTTTCTCCTTCGGGGGCGATCGTGGACAAGTCGTCCGTGGTTGGCACACTGACCGGGCGACGCCGTTATATCGAGACCATCGTCGCCGAGCCGGGCGATGTCGATATCACCAAGCACAGCGTGCTGGTCTCAATCGGACGCGGCATACAAGAAAAAGATAACGTCGCGCTGGCCGAGGAATTGGCGGAGGTGCTCGGCGCGGCGGTGAGTTGTTCGCGGCCCGTAGTGGACGCCAAGTGGATGGCGAAGTCGCGCCAGGTTGGTTCGTCGGGAAAAACGGTGAAGCCCAAAGTCTATCTGGCCTGCGGTATCAGCGGAGCATTCCAGCACCTGGCCGGGATCAAAGGAAGCCCGTTCCTGATCGCCATCAACAAGAATCCCAAAGCGCCGGTCTTTCAGGTGGCCGACGTCGGAATCGTGGATGACCTCCTCGAATTCCTTCCCGAGTTGACTAACAAAGCCCGTGAATTGCGCGGCGTTGCCGCCAAGTGAGGAGCCCATGCTTGCATCCAAGACGCTGAAACTCAGTTTGAAATCGCTGAAAGAGTTTGCCAAGAAGCGCCTGCCCGACGAAGTGCTGATCGATCTCGACGAGCGCGACGAATGCCCGATCGAGATTGTGCGCGACATGTGCAGCCCCGACAAGCTGGGAATTCAACTGCTTTTCATTCCCGAGGAATTCGGCGGCATGGGCGGAGGGACCTTCGACGTTTACTGCATTTGCGAGGAGATGGCGCGCATCGATCTCGGAATCGCAACTTCTGTGCTGGCGACATTTCTGGGCAGCGATCCCATCACGGTCGGCGCCACTCCCGAGCAAAAGAAAACTTGGCTGAGCCGCATCGCGGATGAGGGACTGCTCTTCGCCTACGGCGCCACGGAACCGGAGGCGGGCAGCGATCTCGGGGCGCTCCGCACTACCGCCGATCGAGTCATGAACGACGGCAAAATCGTTGGATACAAGATCAATGGCAACAAGCAATGGATCAGCAACGGCGGAATCGCCGGCGCGTACACGGTATTGGCCAGCACGCCCGCGGGTCCAAGCTGGTTCGTGGTTGAGAAAGACGCTAAGGGATTCACCCACGACGAACCCGAAGACAAGCATGGCATTCGCCTCAGCAACACCGCCGCACTCGCCTTCAATGATGTCTATGTCGACGCCGACCGGCTCATCGGCGGCGTGGAAGGTCAGGGCCTCAACCAGGCGCAAGCCGTCTTTGGTTACACCCGCTTGATGGTAGCGGCTTTTGGATTGGGCGCAGGATGGGCCGCACTCGATCGCGCGATTCCATATTCGACCAAGCGCATTCAGGCCGGAGCTCCGCTCTCGGAGAAGCAAGGCTACACGCACAAGCTGATTGTGCCGCATGTGGTGCGCCTTGAAGCCGCGCGTGCCTATATTGAGCAGACTGCCGAGCGCATTGATGCCGGCGAAGGCAGCTTGAACACTGAGGGCGCTATCGCCAAGTACATGGCGACCGAGGCAGGGAATCAGGCTGCCGAAGCCAGTATCCAGGCGCTGGGCGGCTATGGCTACACCCACGAATACATGGTGGAAAAGATCAGCCGCGACGTTCGCATCACCACGATCTACGAAGGCACTTCCGAAATTATGGAGATGACCATCAGCCGCGACCGCTGGCAGCTTCACCTGAAGACGCGAGGTCAGCACTATCACGAGAAAGCGCGCGAGCTGGAAGCTCTGCATGCGCGCCATTCAAACGTTGGCGCAAACATCGCTGCGCTCGCTCACCACGCGCTCGCCGAACTCATGGAAAAAGCGCGCGTTGCCCGCCTCACACGTTATCAGCATATTCTCCTGCGCCTGGGAGAGTGGATTGCCTATGCCGAGTGCGCGGGCAGCTTGGCGCGTCGCGCCGCACTTCTTGCCGAAAACAAATTGAACGAAAAGGCTCCTCGGCGCTTTGACGCAACCGCGCTCGCAGCAGTCAGCCGGACCTTTGCCCGCGAGGCCGCGCTCAAGGTTGCGGAAGAGGGTTTGCGCTGGGTTTGCGGAGCGGGCGGCATCAGCGAGATAGAGATGCCTGCATTTGAATTGAGCTTAGATTTGCCCGCCATTCATCGTGCGCAGGCGGGCCTGATTTCTGACATGGATTTTATAGCCGACGTCCTCTACGCCCGTGCAGCCAAGCCTGCACTCGCCGCGTAAACATCAAGACGCCTGACTATCGTCGCGCGCAACCGGCTAGTTCGGGTTGCCCAGGAGCGTCCAAATGGAAGATACAGCCTATCGAGCGATCGCAATCGTGGGAACTGGAGCAGTTCTGCCCGACGCCGCAAACGTCGCGGCCTTCTGGGAAAACATAAAGAAGGGCCGCTACAGCATCACGGAGGTCACGCCCGACCGTTGGGATTCAACTCGTTATTACGACCCTGATCCAAAAGCTCCTGACAAGACCTACTCGAAGATTGGCGGCTGGGTGCGGGAGCAGGTGTGGGATCCCATGAAGTGGCATCTGGCGATTCCACCGCGGGTCACCGATGCTATGGACGAGGCACAGAAGTGGGCGATCGCGGCCACGCGAGAAGCTCTGGACGATTATGGCTATCCAAAGCGGCCGCTGGATGCGGACCGCGTCGCCGTGATCCTAGGGAATGCGATGGCAGGGGAGAAACATTATCAGACTGCGTTGCGCGTCAACTTTCCAGAGTATGCGCACGAACTCGCTGAAAGCGCCAGCTTCGCTTCTCTTCCCGAAGCAGTGCGAGCCGACATTACGCGAGAATTGCACGATCGCATTGGCAAGCGCCTGCCCGAAGTTACGGAAGACAGCATGCCAGGCGAACTGGCCAACTGCATTGCCGGACGTATCGCCAACATCTACAACTTCCACGGTCCGAATTTCGTCTGCGACGCGGCGTGCGCGTCGGCCATGGCGGCCATGACCGCTGCGGCGGAGGGCCTGGTCGCAAATGATTTCGATGCAGTCATTACTGGCGGTATTGACCGCAACATGGGTGCCCAGACCTTCGTGAAGTTCTGCAAGATCGGGGCGCTCTCCGCCACCGGAACCCGCCCGTACGCCGAAGGAGCGGACGGTTTCGTGATGGGCGAAGGCTCCGCGATCTTCGTGATGAAGCGCCTGGCCGATGCCGAGCGCGATGGCGACAAGATCTACGCCGTGCTTCGCGGCATCGGCGCATCCAGCGACGGCAAAGGCAAAGGGATCACCGCACCCAACCCGGTCGGCCAGAAGTTCTGTCTTGAGCGCGCCTGGAAGAATGCGGGGCTGTCGCCCGCGACCGCGACCTTGATTGAGGGCCACGGCACATCCACACGCGTAGGCGATGTGGTGGAAGCGCAGTGCATGGCGAATCTGCTCAGTGGACAGAATCTTCCAGTCCACTCGGTGGCGCTCGGCTCGGTCAAGTCGAATATCGGTCATCTCAAAGGAGCGGCGGGCGCCGCCGGACTGCTCAAGACGGTGCTGGCGCTTCGGGATAAAGTACTGCCACCCAGCGTGCATTGCGAACATCCCAGCCCCGATATCGACTTTGCCCATTCTCCTCTATACGTCAATACCGAAGTGAAGCCGTGGACCGTGCCCGGGGATACTCCCCGGCGCGCCGGAATCAGCGCCTTTGGTTTTGGCGGCACCAATTTTCATCTCGTCGTCGAAGAACACATTCCGCACCGGCTGACTGGAAATGGCAAGCATTCGGTAGCTGTCGGCGCTCTCCCGCAAACTGCGATCCATGAGGTAGTCATGAACACGAAAGAAGTCCTGTCGTCTGCGTTCTCTTCAACTTATCCCGCCTATAAATCGCCACTGCGTGGCGCACTTGTGGTTGGCGCTGCTTCGGAAGCCGCCCTCACCGATCGTTTAAGCGCGGTGATGAAAGATGCTCAGACCGGGCACGCCCCAGCGCCAACAGCTCCGGCTGAAACCGATCTGCGCGCTCCTGAGCGCGTTGCGATTGACTATGTCGACGCCGCCGATCTGGCTGACAAGTCAGGCAAGGCTCTCAAGGCGATCCGGGTCGATCAGCCAGCCGTGTGGAAAGCTTTGCGCGCGCAAGGCATCTTTCGGGGTCAAGGTCCAGCGCCGAAAGTGGCGTTCCTCTATACCGGCCAAGGTTCGCAGTACGTGAACATGCTCCGTCCACTCTACACATCAGAGCCCATAGTCGCCGCAACGTTTGCCGAGGCCAATCGCGTCATGACGCCGCTGCTGGGCAAGCCGCTCACCGAATTTGTTTTCGTCGACCCATCCGATCCTGCCGCCGTCGCCAAGGCCGAGGATGATCTGCGTCAGACCGCTATTACTCAGCCGGTCGTGCTGGCCATCGATCTCGCACTCACCCGCCTCCTGGCCGCTTACGGCATCCAGCCCGACATGACGATGGGGCACAGCCTGGGTGAATACGGAGCGCTGGTCGCTGCTGGCGCTCTGCCCTTCGAGGACGCGTTGGAAGCTGTCAGCGCCCGCGGCCGCGGAATGACCCGCGTGGCAGTCGCAGACAAGGGCAAGATGGCAGCAGTGTTTGCGCCATTAGAAGAAGTCGAACGAATCCTGAAAACGGTGCAGGGCTACGTCGTAATTGCCAATGTCAACAGTGAGCATCAGGCGGTGATTGGCGGCGCGACTAATGCCGTGACGCAAGCCATGGAAGTTCTTCAGAAAGCAGGCTACGAAGTCTCGGAACTGCCGGTCAGCCATGCCTTCCACACTTCGATTGTGGCGCCAGCCAGCGAACCGCTGCGGCTGGAGCTTGCGCGTCTGCACATGGAATCGCCGCACCTGCCCATTGTTGCCAACGTGAACGGACAGTTCTATCCCACAGGGCCGGGTGTTGTTCCGCAGATGTTGGATCTCCTCGCCAAGCAGGTCGCTTCTCCCGTGCAGTTCATCAAAGGACTGCGCACTCTGTACGAGGCTGGTGCGCGAGTCTTTGTGGAAGTCGGCCCAAAGAAAGCGCTGCAAGGGTTTGCCGAAGATGTTCTCGGCGACCGAGGCGATGTGCTGTCGCTTTTCACCAATCACCCCAAGTTCGGCGACATCGCTTCGTTCAATCAGGCACTGTGCGGGCTCTATGCTGCGGGCCTGGGCCGGGGGAGAGCTGAACTCCCTGCTGAGAAGACGGTAAGCGTTTCGTCGGCATCCATTCCAGCCGAAAAGTCCCTGCCGGTCGCGGCGTCTGCCTCGAGCGCACCTGCGCAACCCTCAACGTCGTCAAACGGCAACGGTCACTACGTCGAACTCGGCCACTATTTCGCCGAGGTTCTAGAGCGCGGCTGGCAGATGTATCGTGGCCAGGAGCGTGCCTCGGCTGATCTTCCAGTTGTCATCACCGGCGCGGCTTTAGGTCTGCCCGGAACCGAACACATTTTTGATGATGAGAATCTTGCTCGCATCCTGCGCGGCGATCAGTTCATCGATCTCATTCCTACGCGTTTGCGCAAAGCTATGCTCGACAAGCACATCACTCGTCTGGTCAAGAGCGACAATGGCGGGCCCACGTTTGAAACCATCAACAACGTGGCCGACGTCATCAAGCTGGCGGGCCGGGGAGGCGCGTTCGATCTGGAAAAAGAATTTGGCATCTCCGCCGACCGGTTGGCTGCTCTCGATCGCGCGACTCAGTTAGCCATTGCCGTGGGGATCGACGCTTTGCGCGACGCTGGCATTCCGCTGGTCATGCGTTACAAGACTACAACGAAAAATACACAGTTGCAGGATCGCTGGGCCTTGCCCGACGCGTTGCGCGACAGCACCGGCGTGATCTTTGCTTCTGCTTTCCCGGGCTGCGACTCGTTCGCCGAAGAAATGTCTCGCTATTACTCGGACCATTCCCGCCGCGAGCAGTTGAGCCTGCTGGAAGGCCTGCTGGCGAGAGGTGCGAAGGCCAATGGCGACTCCATTCTCGAGCAGGAGATTGAGCGGCGCACCGAAGAGTTGCGGGACGCCATCGACAAAGCGCCCTATGTTTTCGACCGGCGCTTCCTGCTCCGAATCTTGTCGATGGGACACTCGCAGTTTGCCGAATTCATTGGCGCACGCGGTCCCAACACGCAAATCAATTCCGCCTGCGCCAGCACAACGCAAGCGGTCGCGCTGGCACAAGACTGGATTCGCGCCGGACGCTGCCGCCGTGTGATCGTAATCTCGGCGGACGACATCACCTCCGATAACTCCATGGAATGGTTTGGTCCCGGTTTTCTGGCGAGCGGCGCGGCTGCCACCGACGAAGTTGTGGAAGAAGCCGCCACCCCCTTTGACCGTCGCCGCCACGGCCTGATTGTGGGCATGGGCGCCGCTGGCTTCGTGGTCGAGAGTGCGGAAGCTGCGCGGCAGCGCGGAATCCAACCGATCTGCGAAGTGTTGAGCACGGTCACGGCGAACAGCGCCTTCCACGGCACTCGTCTCGACGTTCAGCACATCGGCCAGATGATGGAAAAACTGATCTCCCAGGCCGAAGCTCAGAGCGGAATTTCGCGTCATCAGATCGCGCCCCACACGGTCTTCGTTTCTCACGAGACTTACACGCCCGCGCGCGGCGGCAGCGCTTCGGCGGAGATCCATGCCTTAAGAAAAGTTTTCGGCGCCGCCGCCAATCAGATCGTGATTGCCAACACCAAGGGCATGACCGGTCACGCTATGGCGACTGGGATCGAAGATGTCGTCGCGATAAAGGCGCTAGAAACTGGGACGGTTCCGCCGGTTGCCAACTTTAAAGAGGTTGATCCCGAGTTGGGCACTCTCAACCTTTCCAAGGGTGGCGGATATCCCGTCGAATACGCCATACGTCTTGGCGCCGGATTTGGTTCGCAAATTAGCATGTCGCTGTTGCATTGGATCGCACCCAAGGACGGCATTCGCCGGCGTCCCAATAACCTGGGCTATGCCTACCGCATCGTCGATGAAAATTGCTGGAAGAACTGGGTCAGCCAGGTCGCAGGTTTTCCGACGGCTGATCTGGAAGTTGTGCATCGCACACTGCGGGTGCGCGATCAAAGACCCGCTGCCCGCTTGGCAGAGATTGCGAAGAAGGCCAGTGAGCCGACGGCGCCCACTCTTCCGAAGTCGCCAGTTCCGGTGGTCGTTGCTCCGCCCGAGGCACTGCCGAGCAAACTCGTCGTAGCCAAGGCGGAAGCAGCAGGGACAATGGAAGCTGCGAAACCTGCGTTCGTGTCACCGACGCCAGCCTCGCCAACGCCTGCGAAGCCTGCAGTTGACGGTGGTTCAGTGAAAGAGCGGGTGCTGGCGCTGGTAGCAGAGAAGACGGGCTATCCGGTGGACATGCTCGACCTGGATCTCGATCTTGAGGCCGATTTGGGCATTGACACGGTGAAGCAAGCCGAAGTGATGGCCACGATTCGTGAGGCCTACGGCATTGTCCGTGACGACACGATCAAATTACGAGACTTCCCCACGCTCGCTCGTGTGATCCAGTTTGTGCATGATCGCAAACCGGATCTTCGTGGTCCACAACCCGTGCAGGTAACGGAGGTGACGCCAGTGCCAGCGCCACTTGTGAAGCCGGTGATGAAAGAGGAAATCAAAGCTGTCGCGCCGTCGCTTGCGGCGAACTCCGCTACAGATACAGATAAAGATAACGATCCCGTTAAGAGCCGCATCCTCGCGCTGATGGTCGAGAAAACGGGATATCCACAGGACATGCTCGACCTCGATCTCGACCTGGAAGCCGACCTCGGTGTCGACACGGTCAAGCAAGCGGAGATGTTTGCGGCCATCCGCGAGATATACAGCATTCCGCGCGATGAGAATCGCAAGCTCCGCGATTACCCCACGCTGGCCCACGTGATTCGATTCGTGTACGAGAAGCGGCCCGACCTGGCAAGTAAGCCAGCACCGCTTGCGTCCCCGTCGGTTTCACCTTCACCAGTTGCAACCTCGGCAACCACGACTGAGCCCCTCCTCCCTTCTCGGGTGCAAGTCGCGGCGCAGGACAGTTCCGACGATCCCATTAAAAGGAAGGTGCTGCAGATCGTGGCCGAGAAGACGGGCTATCCGGAAGACATGTTGGACCTCGATCTCGATTTGGAAGCAGACCTCGGCGTCGATACCGTCAAACAGGCGGAAATGTTCGCGGCGGTTCGAGCCGCCTACAACATTCCGCGCGACGAAAACATGAAGCTGCGCGACTTTCCCACTCTCGCTCATGTCATCAAGTTCGCGCACGACCGCTCGGCGATGGTGGCGGCCGCTCCCGCTTCGGCGAGAGCAGAACAACCGAATCTCTCCTCCGACGCGCCCTCGATCCAGCCGACGCGTCCCGTGCTCGCCAGCTTTGCCGCCGCGAATCGCATTCCACGACGGGTCCCGGTGCCGACCTTGCGTCCTCCGCTCATGTTTTTCAAAGCGACGGGTGTAAAACTCGACAATCACAGCCGAGTCGTCGTCATGCCCGACAAGGGAGGCGTAGGAGATGCGCTCACAAAATCACTTCGCGCGAAGGGAGTAGAAGTGCTTCACATCGAGGGGGCGCCAGACGCAGAGGCGCTGCAAAGTCTTCTTAAAAATTGGACCGCCGCTGGCCCAGTCAACGGAGTCTACTGGCTGCCCGCGCTGGACAACGAAGGAGATCTTCGCAAGCTGGATCTCGCCACCTGGCATGAAGCCTTGCGAGTGCGCGTGAAATCCCTTTACGTCACGACGCGGGTTCTGTATGAGCAGATCGGGCGCCCGGGTACGTTCCTGGTTTCAGGGACGCGACTCGGTGGGCATCACGGATACGACGAGGCTGGGGCAGTTGCTCCTCTCGGCGGCGCCGTGGTGGGCTTTGTCAAAACATATGAGCGGGAACGCACAAAATCCCTGGTCAAGGCAGTGGACTTTGAGCATGGCCGCACGGCCGAGGAAATCGTCGACCTGCTGATCGCAGAGACACTGCGAGACCCAGGCACGGTCGAGATCGGATACACCGGCGACCTGCGATGGAGCATTAGCCTTGAGGAACAAGTTGCCGCCGATGGCGACTCCGGCATGACGCTCGACAAGAGTACTGTTTTTGTAATCACGGGCGCGGCGGGAAGCATTGTTTCTGCCATCACTGCAGATTTAGCTGCCGCATCGGGCGGCATCTTCTACCTGCTCGATCTCGTTCCGCAGCCCGATCCCAATAATCCTGATCTGAAGCGCTTTGTAAACGACAAAGAAAATCTCAAACGCGATCTGTTTGCCCGCATACAGGCTCGCGGTGAGCGCGCCACTCCGGCGCTCGTCGAAAAAGAACTTGCCAAACTGGAAAGGGCTCAAGCCGCCCAAACCGCGATCAATGCTGTTCGAGCCGCGGGCGGCACGCCACATTATTTCAGCGTCAACCTCGCGGATGCGAAGGCGGTCGCCCAAGTCATTGAGCAGGTGCGCCGGAGCCACGGGCGCATCGACGTCCTGCTGCATGCTGCGGGTATCGAGCGAAGCCACGCTCTCCCGGATAAAGATCCACGGGAATTTGACCTGGTGTTCGACGTCAAGAGCGATGGCTTCTTTCACTTGCTGCACGCCATCGGCGATATGCCGTTGGGTGCAACGGTCGCATTCAGTTCGATCGCCGGACGTTTCGGGAATGCCGGCCAAACTGATTACAGCGCAGCCAACGACCTGCTCTGCAAGATCACCTCGAGCTTCCGCACCACTCGTCCGGCCACGCGCGGCGTCGTGATTGACTGGACCGCATGGGGTGGGATCGGCATGGCGACTCGTGGATCCATCCCCAAAGTGATGGAAGTTGCGGGTATCGACATGCTGCCGCCGGAGGCGGGCATTCCTCTGATCCGGCGCGAACTCACCGCGGGCGCGACTCGCGGCGAAATTGTGATTGGCCAGCGCCTTGGCATTTTACTGAACGAACTCGACGCGACTGGCGGCCTCGATGCGTCTGCTGCAGAGGTTGCCAGAAAATCTCTGTCTCTACACGGACCGGTAACAGGGAATGTTGTGTCGGTCAGCCTGTCCGATGGATACACGGTAGAAACAACTTTGGATCCAAAGCAACAGCCCTTCCTGCATGATCACCAGATCGATGGGACGCCTCTATTGCCCGGCGTAATGGGCATCGAAGCCTTTGCGGAAGCGGCTCTGTGCCTGCTTCCCGGATGGCATGTCGAAGCCGTTGAAGACGTAAACTTTTTGGCTCCGTTTAAGTTTTATCGCGGCGAGCCGCGCCGGATACAAGTTGAGACACGGATCCATCCGCACGGAAGCGAACTGCTAGCAGATTGCAAGCTGATCGGCTACCGAACTCTCCCCAACCAGAGCGAGCCGCAACAGACCCTCCATTTCACGGGACGCGTGCGGCTAGCGAAGCAAACCCACCAAGCTACAACGCCGCATCCCCTCGGCACTCCCGAGGGCCAGATCGTTGAAGCAGCCGACATCTACCGGCTCTACTTTCACGGCCCCGCTTATCAAGTCGTGGAAAGAGCCTGGTGGGATGGCCATCGCATCGTCGGGTTACTGGCGAACAATCTGCCGGCAAATCACTATCCGGCAGAACTATCGACAGTTGTGGCGCCTCGATTGATCGAACTTTGCTTTCAGACCGCCGGAGTGTGGGAATTGGGAGTGCAGAGCAAGATGGGCCTTCCGCGTCATGTTCGCCAAATCTCGTTCGACCGGCTGCCAGCGCGGAGTGATGGCCGCTTGTATGCGGTCGTTACGCCCGACCAGGTTCATGGAACTTTCTATGCCGAGGTTCTCGACACGCAAGGCAATTGCTACGTGCGCCTCACCGGCTACCAGACAGTGGCGCTGCCCAACAGGGTTGATGCCGATCGCTTGAAGGTCCTGCACGACATTATGTCGGGCGAGGCCGTGCTCGCGGCGTAAACTATGCGACCCGATTAACCCACGACGCTTCATCGGGGTGCGTATGCAAATCAAATTCCAACGTGTTGCGATTGTGAATCGGGGCGAACCCG
Organism: uncultured Acidobacteriaceae bacterium; assembly: GCA_963708335.1. Lineage (GTDB taxonomy): Bacteria > Acidobacteriota > Terriglobia > Terriglobales > Acidobacteriaceae > Sulfotelmatobacter. Next base: position 4,372,809 of record OY970205.1, read on the forward strand.
CGATGCGGTTTATCCGCGCCGCCCGTGAGTTCAGCCTGGAGCACGGCATTCCTCTGCGTACAATCGCTCTGTTCACCGAGCCTGATCGTCATGCCATGTTCGTGCGCGAAGCCGACGAGGCTGTCTCTCTTGGCGCCGCGCACTTCATGGAACGAGATGCACTCTGTCACAAGAGCAGCTATCTCGACTACAAGCGGCTGGAACAGGCGTTGGCGGCCGCGCGAGCCGACGCCGTCTGGGTAGGATGGGGTTTCGTGGCGGAGCATGCCGCCTTTGCCGACCTCTGCCAAGAAATGGGCATTGTTTTTATTGGTCCAACCGCCGAGGTCATGCGCAAGCTTGGCGACAAAATAGCTGCCAAGCATCTGGCGGAAGAATCGCAGATCGCTGTCGCGCCCTGGAGTAACGGTCCTGTCGAAACTCTGGCCGACGCTTCAGCGCACGCGGATCGCCTGGGATTTCCCTTGCTCATCAAGGCCACGGCGGGCGGTGGGGGTCACGGCATTCGCTTAGTGCACTCGGCCAACCAGCTGCCGCATGCCTTCGAACGGGCCCGTGCGGAAGCGTTCAAAGCCTTTGGCGATCCTACCGTTTTTCTGGAGCGCCTAGTCGCGGGAGCCCGCCACATCGAAGTCCAGGTCATCGCTGACAACTACGGAACTACGTGGGCAGCCGGCGTGCGCGATTGCACCATTCAACGCCGCCACCAAAAAGTGCTCGAGGAAGCTCCTTCTCCCGCACTCTGCCCCGAGCAGGATGAAGCTCTACGCGGCGCCGCCGTCCGCCTGAGTCAGGCCGCAGGCTACCGCAGTGCCGGCACGGTGGAATTTCTCTACGAGCCGGACACCAGGAACTTCTTTTTCATGGAAGTGAATACCCGACTGCAAGTGGAGCATCCCGTCACCGAGTGCACGACGGGGATCGATTTGGTCAAGCTCCAGATCCACGTCGCGCGCGGGGGTCGCTTGGAAGGCGCACCGCCACGAACGATCGGCCATGCAATAGAAGTACGACTCAATGCCGAAGATCCCGACAACGATTTTGCTCCTGCGCCCGGCCTGATCGAGCGCTTCCGCGTGGTGACGGGACCGGGCGTGCGTGTCGATACCGGCGTCGCCGAAGGTGACAGGATTCCTGTCGAATTCGATTCCATGGTCGCCAAAGTGATCGCCTACGGGCAGACTCGAACCGAAGCGCTGTCTCGCTTACGGCGTGCGCTCGCCGAAAGCGTGATCGTGGTGGACGGCGGCGCCACCAACAAAGCGTTCCTTTTGCAAATGCTGGCTCGCGAGGAAGTACAACGCGGAGATTTCACTGTCGGATGGTTGGATCGCATTGCGGCACAGGGTCTCCACGTTGCTAAGAAGTACGCCGATGTCGCGCTGGTGCAGGCTGCGATCGATGCCTATGACGCCGAATGCGCCATCGAGCAAGCGCAGTTCTATGCGTCTGCGGCACGCGGCCGTCCTCTGGTGCGCAGCGAGATTGGCCGGACTCTCGCTCTGCGTTATGGACGCCATCTTTACTCGATGAAGGCTCACCGGGTCGGCCCGCAAGATTACCAGATCGAAGTCGACGGGGTCCGTATTCAGTCCCACATTGACCGCATGGACAAGTTTGAGTGCTGGCTCACCGTCTTCGGACAGCGCTTTCATACCGTGTCGGTGAGTCAGGGCATTCGCTCCCGCATTGAAGTGGACGGTGTGGCACATCAACTCGATCGCGACGATGGTGGCGTCGTCCACGCTCCCGCGCCATCGGTGGTCGTTTCGATCGCGGTCAAGGCTGGCGACACCGTGGAAGTTGGAGACCGTCTAGCGGTGCTCGAAGCCATGAAAATGGAGACGCAGGTGGTCGCGCCCTTCTCTGGCAAAGTACGAAAAGTGATGACGATGCCCAACGTGCAAGTGGACGCCGGCGCTCCGCTTCTGCAGATCGACGCCGCCACCGGCGAGGAAACAACGGGTTCGCAGCAGCGCATAACCTTTGGCGAATTGAAGCCCTCGTCCGACAACAGGGAAGCCACTTGTCTTGAGACTCTCAAGGAAATCCGCCAGATCATGCTGGGCTTCGACCTGGACCCGGCCACCCATGCCCGCCTGCTCGCGGCCTGGAGCCATACCTGCCCCGCCTACAGCGAGGCGATCACGCAGCACGAAGACGAAATTCTCAGCATCTTTACCGACATATCGTCGTTGTTCCATCGCGAACCGGAAGTGAACCATCGTGCCTCCGCGGAAGAGCCCAGCGCCGAGTCTCATCTCTTCTCCTATTTGCGCATGGTCGAAACGAACGGAGAAGGCTTGCCGGCCTCCTTTGTCGAAGCGCTGCGCAGAACGCTGGCCCATTACGGCATCCGCGAGCTCGATGGCTCTGCGGAACTGAAAGAAAGCCTGCTCTGGATTTGCAAATCGCACCAACGCATGGAGCGGCAGATCGTCTTTGTGATCGACATTCTGGAACGCCGTTTGTGCGGCGCCAAAGCTGCTCCGCCCAGCAAGAATTTCCGCATTCTGCTCGATCGGATGATTCCAATTACGCACGAACCCTATCCGTCAGTCAGCGATCTGGCTCGTGAGGTGCGCTATCGCTGCTACGACCAGCCAATCTTTGAACGCGCCCGCGATCAGGTCTACCAGGAGGCGGAAGCGCATCTTGATTATCTCGCCGCGCATCCCGACGCTGCCGACAATCGTGCCCGTCTGCATGCGCTTATCGAATGTCCGCAGTTGCTGGCAGGCCTGTTTGCCGCACGATTTCCCTCTGCCGATCCTGACCTGCGCCGCACCATGCTGGAGATTCTTACTTGGAGGTACTACCGCATTTGCGCGTTGCTGAACCCGGTGTCATCGTCAGCCGGCGAATATCCATATTTCTCCGCCGAGTATGACTCTGAGGGCAAGCGTGTTCATGTGTTTGCCACTTATGCCGATTATCACGCCCTCCTCGCCGCAGCCCAGGCAATGCTGGCCGCGATTGCGAACATTCCTGCTAACCGCGAAATTGTCATGGACTTTCACATTTGCCATTCCGGCAAACTGGCTGATCCCGACACCACGCAGCGTGAAATTATGACGATGTTGAACCAGGTCGCTTTTCCTCGGCCCATCCAGCGCATTGTCGTGGCCCTTGCCGGAGCAAACCCCGGCCACCGCGTCAGCGGTATGCAACATTTCTCTTTTCAACCTGCTGAGACGGGATACGCGGAAGACCGCTTCTTCCGCGGATTGCATCCCATGATGGGGAAGCGTCTGCATTTGTGGCGGCTGAGCAATTTCAAAATCGGGCGCCTGCCCTCGGTCGAAGACGTTTATCTCCTTCATGCCGTGGCCCGCGACAATCCCAAGGACGAACGTTTATTTGCGGCCGCGGAAGTCCGCGACGTGACCCCCGTCCGCGACACAGCCGGCCGCGTCGTGCAGTTGCCGCATCTTGAGCGCATGCTGATGGAAGCACTTGCCGCGATCCGTCTTTTTCAGTCACGGCGACGCCCGCAGGAACGCCTCTACTGGAATCGGATCTTCCTGTACGTCTGGCCACCCTTCAATCTCAAGTCCGACGAACTGCGCGACATTGTGCGCCGCCTCATTCCCGCAACCGAAGGTCTGGGATTGGAACAGGTCGTCGTCCGCGCGCGCATTCCCAATCCGTCCACCGGAGAGTTGCGCGACCTCGTGGTGCGCATCTCTAGCCCGGTCGGGAGCGGCCTGCTCATCACGTTCCGCCCCGCCGACAAGTTGCTCGCACTCAAGCCGCTCTCCGAATACGATCAGAAAGTCGTGCGAGTCCGCCGCCGCGGCCTGGTCTATCCCTACGAGATTATCAAGATGCTTACGTCCTCGCGGGAAGACACGCGCACCGAATTTCCCCCCGGTGATTTCGTCGAGCACGACCTCGACGCCGCCGGCAATCTGGTTCCGGTCGACCGCCCCTACGGCAAGAATCGCGCTAACATCATCGCCGGCGTCATCCGCAACTTCACTCCACGCTATCCCGAAGGGATGACCCGCGTCCTGCTCCTCGGCGATCCCAGCAAAGACCTGGGCGCGCTCGCCGAAACCGAGTGCCGGCTCATCATGGGCGCGCTTGACCTCGCCGAGGGAAAGGGCGTCCCCCTCGAATGGTTTCCCATCTCCGCGGGCGCGAAAATCTCCATGGATAGTGGCGTCGAAAATATGGACTGGATCGCCCGCGTCCTGCGCCGCCTGGTGCAATTCACACAGGCCGGCGGCGAGGTCAATCTTCTCATCAACGGAATCAACGTCGGCGCTCAGCCGTATTGGAACGCCGAAGCCACCATGCTCATGCACACGCGCGGCATTCTGGTGATGACGCCAAAGGCCGCGATGGTGCTCACCGGCAAGCGCGCTCTCGATTACTCGGGCGGAATTTCCGCCGAAGATAATCAGGGAATTGGCGGCTACGATCGCATCATGGGCGTCAATGGACAGGCGCAGTACTGGGCGCACGACATTAACGAAGCCTGCCACATTTTGTTCCGCCACTACGACCATACCTACGTCATGCCCGGCGAGCGATTTCCGCGACGCGCCACAACCAGCGATCCGGTTGATCGCGATGTTCGGACCTCTCCGCATAGTGAAAACGGAGAAAACGGTTTCGCGCTGGTCGGAGAAATCTTGTCCGATGAAACGAATCCCGGCCGCAAGAAACCCTTTGATATTCGCAAGGTAATGATGGCCGCCATTGATCAGGATCACCCCCCGCTGGAGCGCTGGGCCGGAATGCGCGCGGCTGAAACTGCCGTGGTGTGGGACGCCCATCTCGGCGGCTATCCGGTTTGCCTCATCGGCATCGAGTCGCGTTCCGTCCCGCGCCTGGGATTCGTCCCCGCCGACGGACCCGACCAGTGGTCAGCGGGAACGCTCTTTCCGCAATCGTCGAAAAAAGTGGCGCGCGCCATCAATGCCGCCAGCAACAATCGCCCAGTTGTGGTGCTGGCGAATTTGTCGGGCTTCGATGGCTCGCCAGAGTCCATGCGCCGCCTGCAACTCGAATACGGGGCGGAGATCGGCAGAGCCGTGGTCAACTTCAAAGGCCCGATTGTGTTTTGCGTGATCTCGCGCTATCACGGTGGAGCGTACGTGGTTTTCTCGCGAGCCCTGAACGAGCAACTGGAAGTTTCCGCGCTCGAAGGCACCTATGCCTCGGTGATTGGCGGCGCTCCGGCCGCAGCGGTTGTTTTTGCGGGAGAGGTGGAAACCCGCACCCGCAACGACGAGCGCCTGCAGGCCTTGAATCAATCCATGCTCCAGGCCGACGCTGCCGAAAAAGGCCGCCTGCGCACGCAATACAACCGACTTTACGAGCTCGTCTATTCCGAAAAGCTAGGCGAGATGGCCAGCGAGTTCGATCACGTGCACAGCGTTTTCCGCGCTCTTCGTGTCGGCGCGCTCAACCACATTATTGCGCCAAGGAATCTTCGCCCCTATTTGATCGATGCTGTGAAACGCGGAATCGATCGCGAGTTGGAAGCGCTGGCGGGAGAGCCGGAACTCGTCGCCGCGTAGGCTCGATCGCGGAAGTACCCGACTGGACAACCGAAAGATGACGGAGTCCCCGGCGGAGCGAAAGAAACCTGCGATGAACATCTATTGGCTGGAACAAACCGAGGCAGACGTTCCACTCGACAATCACTGGCTGAGCCCGCACGAATTCGACCGTCTCACCGCCATGCGAATTCCCAAGCGCCGCGCCGACTGGCGTCTGGGTCGCTGGACCGCGAAGCAGGCAGTAGCCTCCTTCCTCAACCTGCGCGTGGACCTTCCCGCCCTTGCGACCATCGAAATACGTGCCGCATCCTCCGGCGCGCCAGAAGTTTTTCTCCACGATCAGCCGGCGCCTGTCGCCATTTCTCTCAGCCACAGCTCCGGCATCGCATTGTGCACGACCGCCGTAGCGGGAGCCAACTTCGGCTGCGATCTGGAGAAGGTCGAACCGCGCGACGATGCCTTCATCGGCGACTACTTCACGCTGGAGGAACAATCCTTGGTCAGGCGAACCGCAATTCAAGATCGCCCTCTGTTGCTGGCCTTACTCTGGAGCGCAAAAGAAAGCACCCTCAAAGCGCTGCGCGCGGGACTTCGCCTTGCGACCACGAGCGTGAACGTCCAACTTGGTCAAGGATGGACGGCGTTAGCAGCGAAGGGGGCGCACAACTCGATAATCGCCAGCTATGAAGGATGGCTTCCCATCAGCGTACGTTATTCCGCCGATCAAATGTTCACGGGCTACTGGCGGACGGAAGCACATCTCGTCCGCACGGTAGTCTCCAACGCCCGGCAGTTCAAGCTAGAGCAATCCATTCGCAGAGACGTTGCTCGCAACATCTCTCTGGTCACGATTACTCCCGCCGCGACCGGAGAGGCCAGGAGCCATCGATAAGCGGCATCGAACGAGGCCCGGCCGCTAGTGCGCCGGTGCCGGTTGCGGAGTTGTCGCCGGTGCCATGGTCGTGGGGCTGGAAAAATTCACCTTCGGAACTTCCCGCGCTCCCTCGGACGCCCCGAAGTAAGCCGGATTGGGTTTGAACCCCGCCCACGCCGCAAAAATGCTGTTGGGGAATTGCTGCACATAAGTGTTGTAGTCCTGCAAAGTGTCGTTATAGCGCTTCCGTTCGACCGCGATCCGGTTCTCTGTGCCCGCCAGTTCATCCTGCAAGCGCAAAAAGTTTTCGTTCGACTTCAGTTGCGGATAATTTTCCACGATCGCGAGCAGGCGCCCGAGGGCTCCGTCCAATTGCCCGTTAGCGGCAATCTTTTCCTGAGGGGTTCCCGCCGAAAGCAGCGCCGACCGGGCTTTGGCGATGTCGCCAAATACGGTTTGCTCCTGCTTCGCATATCCCTTCACCGTCTCCACCAGATTCGGAATCAGGTCCGCGCGCCGCTGCAGCACCACATCGACTTGAGACCACGCGCTCTTTACCGCCTCGTTCTTGGCCACCAGCGTGTTCTTGACGCTGACATATTGCCCAAAGATGACCAGCACCCCCAGCAGAAGCACGACAATGACGATTACCGCGATTAAGCCCTTTCCCATACGTTCCTCCTCAAAACCTCAATCTCGAATCGCTACGCCTGCACGGATGCATCTGAGTCTAACGCTTCGTCGACAGCCGCAGTAACGCTCTCAATTGCCGCGAGGTACCTCGCCGCAAGATCTTGGACCTGAATATTCTTGGACGCGGTCTTGTGTTCTCGCACATCCAAAAGTTGATACATAGGCGACAGATCAAATCTCATCTTCGCCGATAAAGCTTGTAGAGCTTCCCGTTTTCCTGTCGGCGCTTGGTCGCCAAGCGCGATCAGTGCGTGACGAAACAGCGTCGCGAACGAAGGAACCGACCGCTGCATCAGTTCCCACAATCGGGAATCGTTCTCAGAGGCTAAAAGGACTTGCTGGCGCAGCAAGATCAGTTTTTCCCGCAACTCATATTCGACCTGCACGCGATGAACATGCATGGAGATGCGCAGGCCCTGCATCACATCTTCGCCGAACAGAACGCGGTGGTGCTGCTGCATGTCCAGCAGTTCGATGGTAAAGACGTCGGTCGACCGCTCGAGTTCCTTGCGCGTCATGCAAAGTGGCGGAGGCTGCTTTTGCCGCTCCCACCACTTCGCCACCGGGGCCAACGCCTGCAATGCCGCAAACGAGCAATCGCGCAGGACACAGAACAGATTTAGATCCGACATGCCGGGATGGAAATCGCCGGATACGGCCGATCCAAAGAGAATCACGCTCTCGAGATTCGGCCCGCCCGCTTCGCGAATCCGTTTCACAAACTCGTCAATTTTTTCTTCTGGAACCATCGCATCCTCGCTTGCTACCAGCTGCTACTTGCGCCGCCGCCACCCGAACTGCCTCCGCCAAATCCGCCGAAGCCTCCGCCGCCACCAAATCCTCCACCACCGGCACTGAAACCGCCACCGCGCCCGCCAAAAATCTGAGAAAAAAGCAGCCAGAAAAGAATGCTGCGCAGCGGCGTGAACAGAATGATCAACACCACGACGATGATTGCGATGATCCCGCCGAGCGACAAACCAGGGCTCGACTGCGGTTCCGTTTCAGTTGGAGCCCGCGCTTGAGCACCGGTGAGTTGAATTCCCGCATCGCTGGCAATCACGTCGGCGACGCGCCGGGTGACTAGCAGCAGAGCCTGATTGTAATTCCCGCTGCGCATCAGCGGGATCGCCTCCCGCTGAAAGCTGCCTACCTTGCCATCCGGCAGAATCGGCTCCAAGCCGTAGCCCACTTCAATGCGCGCGCGGTGATCCTTGATTGCGTACAGAATCAAGACGCCGCGATTCGTCGCCTTGGCGCCGATGCCCCATTTTTTGAAGAGGTCGACGGCGAAGCTCTCGATGTCGGAGCCGTCCAGGGTATTGATGGTCACCAGGGCGATCTGCGCGTGAGCTTTCTCATCAACCTGCCGGCAGAGATCGCTGATCTGCGCGGTCGTGTCTGAATCGAGAACGTGGGCGAAATCGTTGACGTAACCCGTGGGCTGGAGTTGGGAAACGGACTCGCCCCGCACCAAGATGCCTGGCAACAAAAAGAAGACTGTCGCCAGACACAATTTCGTGCGCAAATTCACAGGCAAATTGTACAGGACGCAGCAGAGCGTTGACCGCGCCGAGCCGCAGCCAGCCTTGCGATGCCGTTCGATCGCGCACAGAAGCCTTAGTCACCTTAGTAATTTGAAGAAAATCTTAGAAAGGGGAATCATGGTCAGCATGTCTGACAACACACGCCGCTGGCCGCGCGTTCCGGTAGACATGCCGGTGCGCGTGGTGACTTCGAAAGGCTTTTCGACCACCGTCGTCGAAGGGCGAGGCACCGAACTCAGCGAAGGCGGCATGGTGCTTTATGCGGGAATCCTGCTGAACCCGGGAGACTTGCTGGAAATTGAATTCGATACGCCCACGCACTCGCGGATGACGGCCGTGGTTCGTTCCCGCACCGGATTCTGCTTTGGCCTGGAATTCATCACTCCGCTCCCCTCGTAGTTTCTTTACCTCATCTCTTCAGTGACATTGCCTCGTGATTTGTTCTAGCATCGGTACGCATTTTCGGAGGTCGTCCGATGTACTTTGAACGGTTTTATCTGGGATGCCTGGCACACGCTTCTTACCTGCTGGCTTCCCAAGGCGAAGCAGTGGTGGTCGACCCGCAGCGCGATGTGGAGCTCTACTTGACCGCCGCAACGCAGCAGGGGGTCGTCATCCGCCACATTGTGGAGAGCCATCTGCATGCGGATTTCGTTTCCGGGCACAGGGAACTGGCGGCGCGCACCGGCGCGAAAATCTACATCGGTGCGCAGGCTGGCGCCACGTTTCCGCATGTGCCTGTTTGCGATGGATTTGACTTGCAGTTTGGCAAGGCTTCGATTCGCGTGTTGGAAACGCCAGGCCACACCCCGGAGAGCATTTGCCTCGTGGTCACGGACGAAGAGAAATCGTCAGAGCCCTGGGCGGTCCTGACCGGCGACACGCTTTTCATTGGGGACGTTGGGCGTCCCGATCTGTCGCCCGGGCACACTCCCGCGGAGTTGGCGGGACTGCTGTACGACAGCCTGCATAATAAGTTGCTGACTCTTTCCGACAGCGTGTTGGTGTATCCCGCGCACGGGGCGGGCTCACTGTGCGGAAAAAACATGCGGGCGGAGCGCTCGTCGACCATTGGCACCGAGCGCCTCACCAATTACGCGCTACAGATCAAGAGCAGGGAAGAGTTCGTAGCGCAGTTAACCAGCCACCTTCCCGCGCGGCCGGAATATTTTCTGAAGGATGCTGAGATCAACCGCGCCGGCGCCGCGGCCCTCTCGGAACTGGCGCCGCTCCGTTCGATCGGACCGGCTGAGTTGAACACTATGTTGCACGAAGGCGAGATGGCGCTCGACGTGCGTCCGGGCGACGAATTTGCGGCGGGTCACGTGCCCGGTTCGGTGAACATCGCGTTGTCAGGGCAGTTCGCCTCGTGGGCGGGCACGGTGCTGGGGTTGGCGGCGCATCCCGTTTTGATTGCAGGCTCTGACGCGCCGTTGGAGGAGGCGCGGCTGCGGCTGGCGCGCGTCGGCATCGAAATTTTGGACGGGTACCTTGAAGGCGGCGTGACCGCTTGGAAACAGTCGGGGTTCGAGTTGGCGACGATTCCGCAGATTACCGCCAGAGAACTGGACGAGCGGTTAAAAACGAAGCAACTACAGGTGCTGGATGTACGTCGCGAGCCTGAATGGGAGGCGGCGCACATTGAGCAAGCGACGTGGTGGCCGCTGGACAACTTCCGGATCTCTCCGCCTGAGATGGATCGCGAGGCACCCATCGCGGTTCACTGCAAGAGTGGATATCGCAGCATGATCGCCGCGAGCCTGCTGCAGCGCGCGGGTTTCGAGCAGGTCATCAACGTGACCGGCGGGTTCGATGCCTGGCAGGCGGCAAACTTGCCTGTAGTGGCTGCCAAACCGGTAGGGGCCTGAGCGACAGAATCGTCGAAATGTTCCTTCAGGAACATAGGCATCAATGTACGGACATTTATATAAGTAATGTAACCTAAGCAGCTGAGAGAGCCGGACTTAGAAGGTCAGCACTTTTCAGCACGATTGCCTTAGGATTTGCGCAGGCCGAGTACCAGTGCGATTACCCCGCCAGCCAGAAGAACAATGCCTGCTGCGGGCGGAAGCTTTTCGCTGCTTTCGGTCTGGACGCTGATTTTGGCGTCCCCGAACTTTACTCCGTGATTTTCGCTGTGAGGGATCGGCACGACGAACGCAAGAACTCCCAGTACCAGCAGCAGGACGCCAACAACAGGTAACGCTTTCATAGGAAACCCCGGTTATAAGCAACAAGATTGCATTTTGAACCGCTGCTCCTAGTGTAGTCGCGGCCAGAGTGATCCTATCATCATTGTCAGGCGAGGCGATCCCTTCGCATGCGCTTAGGACAGGCTCGTCCCTAGGTCTGAGGACAGTCGGGCCGGGGATGACGCCCTGGGCGTTTTGGATTTAGTGTTGATAGTCAGGGAGCAACTCACGATGAAGAAGATCGACAAACTGGCAAAGGCTTATCGAGTGGAGAACGGGAAGAAGTTTCGGTTGAAGGATTTCGATCCGGCAGATACAGCCAATTGGCATTCCAAGGAGCATGCCGAGAAGGCTCTACAGGAAGGCATAGAAAGAACCGCGGACCTGCAGGCCAAGCTCTACGCCCAGGACAAGTGGTCGGTCCTGCTGATATTCCAGGCGATGGATGCAGCCGGAAAAGACGGTGCCATCAGCCATGTGATGTCGGGCGTGAATCCACAAGGCTGTCAGGTTTATTCGTTCAAAGTTCCCACCGAGACCGAACTACAGCACGATTTCCTGTGGCGCACGACCTGTTCGCTGCCGGAGCGTGGACATATCGGCATCTTCAACCGATCGTACTACGAGGAGGTGCTGGTAGTGCGAGTGCATCCAGAAATTCTCAAGAACGAAAAGACTCCTGCAGCTCTCATCGGCAAAAACATTTGGGACGAGCGCTTTGAAGACATTCGCGGCTTCGAGCGCCACATGGCGCGAAACGGCACGGTCATTCGCAAATTCTTTCTCAACTTGTCGAAGCAGGAGCAGAAGCAGCGCTTCCTGGCGCGCCTGGAGGAACCGGAGAAGAACTGGAAATTTTCCGCAGCCGACATTCACGAACGCAAGTACTGGGACGACTATCAGGACGCGTATGAAGACATGATCCGGAATACCGCCAGCGAGGAAGCTCCGTGGTACGTGGTGCCGGCCGATAACAAATGGTTTACGCGGCTTGTGATATCGACAGTGCTGGTCGATACTCTGGAGAGTCTTAAATTGTCGTACCCGAAAGTGGATGCGCAGAAACGCAAAGAGTTAGAAGCGGCGAAAGAAATTCTACTGGGTAAAAAATGAGGGCGCAGGTCGCCGGGCGCTCCGATAAAGATCTTTGCCTTCGGCTGAAAACCGGCCGGTCAGGTGTCACCATGAATGAGCCAATGCGGAGTCATCTCTGATCTGCATGACCACCATTGGAAGCCAATGCCCTAAGTTCAAGGTTTTTGCAGCAAAGCCCCTGCAGCGATTACCATAGCGCATTGTCTATTTCTTCCCCGGAGAACTTTAAACATGGGCTCAGACAGCTTTTGCAGGCAGGTATTCCTGTTTGCGCGGTTGGTTTTCACAATCACATTCGCAATATTGTTTGTCAGTGGAGCGCACTCACAGGCCAAGCCGGAGCGTCAATCGAAGGCGGTGAAACCTTCACAGGCGACACAAAATCCGCAGGCCGCCACCCAGCCCGCTGCTGCAACCGGAAACGAAGCTGATACCACGGAATCCTCCAAGCCCGAGGAGAAGGCTTTCAAGGGAATGAAGTATCGCCTGATCGGGCCGTTTCGGGGCGGCCGGTCGTTGACTGCGGCGGGAATCCCGGGCGATCCTACAACGTACTATTTCGGCGCGACGGGCGGCGGAGTCTGGAAGTCGACCGACGGCGCCATGACCTGGTCCCCGATTTTCGATAAAGAGGGAACCTCTGCAATCGGAAGCATCGCGGTATCCAACTCCAACCACAACGTGCTCTACGTAGGGACGGGGGAAGCCTGCATCCGCGGAAATATTTCGCACGGCGACGGCGTTTACCGAACCTTGGACGGCGGCAAGACCTGGAAGAACGTGGGGCTGCGCGATTCGCGTGCCATCGGCAAGGTCATTATCAATCCTACGAATCCTGACATCGTGTTTGTTGCGGCGCTGGGACATCCTTACGGCCCGAACGCCGAGCGCGGGATTTTCCGCACCACTGACGGCGGCAAGACGTGGGAGAAGGTACTCTACAAAGACGAAAACACCGGCGGCATCGACGTGGCTTTCGATCCGCACAATCCCAATATTCTGTTTGCGGCGCTATGGCGGGCACGGCGCACTTCGTGGAGCATGACGAGCGGAGGCCCTGGAAGCGGCCTGTACCGATCGGCTGACGGCGGGACGACGTGGAAGCGACTGGAGGAGCACGGGCTCCCGACGGGGCCGTACGGAAAAATTGGCGTCGCAGTGGCGGCGAATTCCGATCGGGTTTACGCGTTGATTGAGGCGCACAATCCCGATGGCGGCCTTTACCGTTCCGACGATGGCGGCGAGTCGTGGCAGTTGGTGAATCCGAGCCATAGCCTATGGCAGCGTCCGTGGTACTACATGCACGTCACCGCCGATCCGCGCGACGAGAACGTTCTCTACATCATGAATGTCGAGGCTTACAAGTCGACCGACGGCGGACATTTGTTCAACAAGATTAAAGTGCCGCACGGAGACAATCACGGGCTCTGGGTCGATCCGCAAAACACGCGGCGCATGATCGCATCCAACGACGGCGGAGTGACGGTCACGCTGGATGGAGGAAAAACCTGGACTCCGCAGGACAACCAGCCCACGGCGCAGTTCTACCACGTGATTACGGATTCGGCGACACCCTATCGCGTATACGGAGCGCAGCAGGATAGCGGTACGGTCGCGATCGCGAGCCGCAGCGACGATGGATCGATTGACCGCAGCGACTGGTACGACGTGGGCGGCGACGAGGCTGGCTACATTGCGCCCGATCCGCGCGACCCGGATATTGTTTACGCGGCGGACTACCAGGGAAACATTACGCGCTACGACCGGCACATCGGGCAGGTGAAGGCGATTACCGAGCAGCCGGAACTTTCCGATGCGCACGGTGCGGCAAATCTGGAACATCGTTTTCAGTGGACCGCGCCGGTGCTGCTTTCTCCGCATGATCCAAACACGCTGTACCATGGCGGGGAGCAGCTGTTCAAAACCACCGATGGCGGCGTGCACTGGCAGGCCATCAGTCCGGACCTGACGCGCAACGATAAGGAGAAGCAGAAAGTCTCGGGCGGCAGCATTACGATCGACGATTCTGGCACGGAGTACTACGACACGATTTTTGCGGTGGCGGAATCGCCCATTACCAAGGGATTGCTGTGGGTGGGCACCGACGATGGGCTGATTCAACTCACGAAAGACGAGGGCAAGACTTGGTCAAACGTTACCCCGAAGGATATGCCGGAATGGAGCCGCATCAGCCAGATTGACCCTTCGCCGTTCGATGCCGGGACAGCTTATGTTGCAGTTGACCGTCACCAGTTCGACGACCTTCGTCCCTACATTTACAAAACCAGCGACTATGGAAAAAGCTGGACGAAGCTGGGGCAGGGAATTCCCGATACCACATTCGTCCGGGTGGTGCGCGAAGATCCGAAAAAACGCGGACTGCTGTACGCGGGCACTGAACAGGGCATTTACGTTTCGTTCAACGATGGTGCGAACTGGCGTCCGCTGAAATTGAATTTGCCCACTACGCCGGTGCACGACCTGGTGATTAAGGACAACGATCTGGTGGTAGCGACGCATGGGCGGGCGTTCTGGATTCTCGACGACGTTTCTCCACTGCGGCAGTACAGCGATGAGATCGCGCAGAAGGACGCTTTTCTCTACACGCCGGAGACGGCTTATCGGATTCAAGCAGGGGCCAGCGGTGAGCGCCATCCTTCTAAGCGGACCGGAATGAATCCTCCGGCTGGCGCGGTAATTTATTACAACCTGAAAGATGCGCCCAAAGCCGACACCGAGGCAAAGATCGAAATTCTCGATGCTTCGGGCAAAGTAATTCGCAAGTATTCGAGCATGGAGTACAACACGCTAGAAGAACCGCTTGATCCGGACGACAAAAAACCGGAGAAACAGATCAAGCCGGAAGCTGGCTTGAACCGGTTTGTGTGGGACTTGCGTTACGAGGAGGCTCGGCATATACCCGGCTACTATCTTTGGGAATACGGTCCGGGAGCGCGAGGTCCGGTGGCGGTACCGGGTCGATACCAGGTTCGAATTACGGTAGGAAATCAGACGCAGACGGCGGCGTTCGATTTGAAACTGGATCCGCGAGTGAAGGTGAGCCAGGCCGACTTGGAGGCGCAGTTTAATTTGCTGATGCAGACTCGCGACGAACTCAGCCGCGTGTATGACACGGTGAATCAGATTCAGGACGTTCGTTTGCAGCTGGCGGGGCTAAAGCGGAGATTGCCGGAAAATGCCAGCACCAAAACGGTTGCGTCAGCAGCCGACGATCTGGAGAAGAAACTGGTCGCCGTTCGGGAAGACCTGATCAATTTAACCATCAGCGCCAACGAAGACTCGCTGGCTTATCCTCCGCAGCTGGACGCGAAGCTGGCGTATCTCGCGATGGACGTGGGAACCGCGGACTCGGCGCCAACCGAAGCGGAGCAGAAAGAATTCGAGAAGCTGAAGCGGCAGAGCGGAGAACTGGTCGGCCGTTGGGAAGATCTGCAGCGGCGGGATCTGGCGGCGTTCCAGAAGCTCACAGCTGAGGGCAGTTTGTCGACAGTGGTTGTGCCGCCTGCGGGCAGGTCTGTTGACGAGCCGGTGGCGGCGCACTGAACGGTTCTTGCTGGGGAAGGGCGGGTCCAACCTTCCCCGGCGCGTTTAACATCTGCTATGGTGCCGGAGTTTCAGGCGGCGTAGGTTTGCCCCACAAAATGTCAATCACCAGCAAGGCGGCGCCGACTACGATGGAGCTGTCCGCCAGATTGAAGACCGGCCACTGGTATTGCTTGACATAGAAGAGCAGGAAGTCGACCACCCGGCCGCTGGCGATGCGGTCCCACAGATTTCCCACGGCGCCACCCAAAATCAGCGACAGCGCGATGCTCGTGATGGTTAGTGCGCGCGTCTGTTTCCACAACATCACGGATACGATGATCATCGCGACGACCGAGAACCCGATCAGTAGCCCCGTTTTCCAATGCGATGGTGAGTCGGCAAACAGGCTGAACGCCGCGCCCGTGTTTTCGGTATGCGTCAGCCGGAAAAATCCCGGGATGATCTGGATGTGGGTGTACATGGCGATGTGCGCCGCGACCAGGTGCTTGGTCCAGCGGTCGAGCAGGACGATGAGCAGCGCCAGCAAAAAATGGACGGAGCGCACAGAGTTGGTAGTCATCGATGGTGTTTGCGGATTTAGTGTTGCGCTTCCAGTTCCTTCAGCACCGCGCTGCAGCGCTCGCAAATTGTGGGATAGGCGTTGTCTTCACCCACGTGCGTGGAATAGTTCCAGCAACGGTCGCATTTGGCGCCGTCCGCCTTCTTCACCTCGACGTGCACGCCGCCGGTGCCATTGCCAGAGCCCTGGGAAAGCGTGACAGCGGAAACGATGAACAAGTAGCGAAGCTGATCGGCATAGCGCTGCAACACGGAATACAAAGGATCGGAAGCCGTGATCGCCACCTGCGCTTCCAGCCCGGTTCCGATCAGCTTGTTGTTTCGAGCTTCTTCCAGGGCCTTCAAAACCTCGTCGCGAACCGCGCGGAGGGATGTCCACTCTTCATCGGACTTTGAACCGCTGGCATTGGCAATCGAAACCGCGGCTTCGCCCAGAATTTCCGTCGTGCCCGGGAACTTCGCCAGATGCACGCTGTCCAGCCGATCCGCGGTTTTCGGCAGATAAGGCCAGATCTCTTCGCAGGTGAAGCTCATGACCGGCGCGAGCAAGCGAACCAGCGCCTCACCGATCCGCCAGATTGCCGTCTGTGCGCTGCGCCGCGCCTGCGACTTTGGAGCAGAGATGTACAGCCGGTCCTTCAGCACATCGAAGTAAAAAGCGCTCAAGTCGACGATGCAGAAGTGGTTTAGGCGGTGATAAATCTTGTGGAAGGCAAACTCCTCGTAGGCGTTGCGCACATCCGTCGCGAACGAGCAGGTCTGGCGCAGCATGTACTGGTCCAGTGCTTCCATCTCCTCGTATTTCACCGCGTCCTTTTCCGGATCGAAGTCGTACAAATTTCCAAGAACGTAGCGGAAGGTGTTCCGAATCTTGCGATAGTTCTCGGCGACGCGCAACATCAGCGCTTCCGAGCCGACAACATCTTCCCGGAAATCCACCGAAGCAACCCACAGGCGGACGACTTCGCCGCCGAGTCGGCTGGCAATATCGACCGGGTCCACGTCGTTGCCACGCGACTTCGACATGGCTTGGCCCTTTTCGTCGAGCGTCCAACCGGGCGTCACCACGCCTTTGTAGGGCGGCGTGCCATGCGTGCCCATGGCGCAGAGCAGGGAAGACTGAAACCATCCGCGGTACTGGTCGCCACCCTCAAGATAAAGATCGGATGGCCAAGGATAGTCCGGCTCATCAGCGACGAGCGCCAGATAACTCGCGCCTGACTCCAGCCACACGTCGAAGATGTCAGTTTCCTTTTCAAACTTGGCGCCGCCGCAATGCGGACACTCTGTGTCTGCGGGAAGAATCGTGTCGGACTCGGGAGTGAACCATGCATCGGCGCCGGCGAGCGCAAACAACTCGACAACACTGCGATTCACATCGTGGTCGTTGAGCGGCTTACCGCACTTCTCGCACAGGAAAACAGCGATGGGAACTCCCCAGACGCGTTGCCGCGAGATGCACCAATCCGGGCGCGTCTCAATCATGTTCGCCAGGCGTTCTTCGCCCCACGCCGGATCCCACTTCACCTTCTTGATTTCTTCCAGCGTGCGCGTGCGCAGCGTGTCGTTCTTCGACTTGCCGCCTGGCATGGGCGTCTCCATGGAAATGAACCACTGCTCGGTCGCGCGGAAGATGACCGGATTGTGGCAGCGCCAGCAGTGCGGATACGAATGTTCGGTTTTCTCCGTGTGCAGCAGAGCGCCACGACTCTTCACCAAATCGACGATCGGCTGGTTCGCCTCCCACACACGTTTGCCGGTATATTCCGGCAAGCCGTTGCGCAGAATGCCTTTCTCGTCGACGTTGCTCGTCGCGTCGAGGCCATATTTCACGCCGGTGATGAAGTCCTCGGCGCCATGCGACGGAGCGGTGTGCACCACGCCGGTTCCGGTGTCCATGGTGACGTAATCTGCCAGCACTCCCAGAATCTTGCGATCCAAAAAAGGATGCTGAAAGTTCAGCCGCTCCAAGTTGCGGCCGGGGAAGTGCGCCAGCGGCTGCGGATCTGCCAGCCCGCACTTTGCTGCAACATCCGCCGCTAGTTTCGACGCGACGATATACACCTCTCCGCCCGATTCCAGCGCGACATACTCTTCATCCGGATGAAATGCCACTGCCATCGACGCCGGCAGCGTCCACGGAGTCGTGGTCCAGATGATGGTCGAAACTTTTTTCCCCGCCAGCGCCGGCTCGATCTCGGCGGGATCGTCAAGCAGCGCGTACTTCACCCACACGGTGATGCTGGTATGGTTCTCGTATTCGACCTCCGCCTCAGCCAACGCGGTCTCGTCGTGCATGCACCAGTAAACGGCGCGCAGCCCCTTGTATACGAATCCGTTCTCGTAAAACGAAAAGAAGGTCGAGAGCACCACCGATTCGTACTGCGGATTCATGGTGGCATAGGGCCGGTCGAAACGTCCGAAAACACCGATGCGCTTGAATTGTGTTCGCTGCAGATCGAGATATTTTTGTGCGTACTTGCGGCACGCAGCGCGCACGTCAACCGGCCGCATCTGCAGTTTCTTCCCGCCCAGTTCCTTGTCGACTTTGATCTCGATCGGCAGACCGTGGCAATCCCAGCCGGGCACGTAAGGCGCGTCAAACCCGGCCATGGTCTTCGACTTGACGATGAAATCCTTCAAGCACTTGTTCATGGCCGTTCCCATGTGGATCGGCCCACTCGTGTAAGGCGGCCCGTCGTGCAAAATGAATCGGGGCGCACCTTTCCGCGACTCACGAATGCGCTCGTAGATGCCCATCTGCTCCCAGCGCTCCAGCATCTTGGGCTCGTTCTGGGGCAGGTTAGCCTTCATAGGGAAGGCTGTTTTAGGCAGATTAATGCTGTCTTTGAATTCAGAAGCCAATCAGTCGCGTCTCCCAAATGATTGAATCTTTTCATTATAACGGCAGCGGGTGGAGTTAGAAAAAGGGACATGGTCTTTCGGGCTATTACCAAGTGCGGCGAAATGCACTGTCAGAATCGGTCGGGTAGAGGTACAATCTCAGGCAGGAAACGTGGTGGCTCGATGTCGGTAGGGGCGGCGTTGTGGGTACCCTTATCTCATAATCGAGCTGAATTGAAGCAACTCGCCGGGTGTGTCGCACATCTTTGTAAAGAAGGCGCAACCCGGATTTCGCCTGGGAAAAAGCCGTAGGAATTACGGCGTATTAGCGAGGACGACCAGACCGGAATTATGGGATCCCAACAAATCAATCCGATGAGCCCCAATGAGCCGGAGCTGCACCTGCTTCTGGCCAAAGACAGCTTCGAGGAACCCCTCTATAAGTCGCTATTCCGCGAACTGGACGAGTTTTTCTTTCCCAAGAAGCTGCCGCCTCTCGTTCTGGAATCGAAGCCGGAGCCGGTCAAAGATATCTGGGGCTTCTACGACAATCGGAAAAAGGGCGCTCTCGGTGCGACCGGGGTGCACGTGCTCATCATTGCAATTCTTGTGGTTGGCACGGTGATCGGACGGCACGTGGTCAAAGCCGTGGCCGCGCCCAAGCCGACCGTCACCCTCGTTGATCCCAGCGATCTGCCCGCGCTGAAGCCCTCGAAGACGCAGGTGGGCGGCGGTGGTGGCGGCGGCGATCGCGACGTGCTGCAGGCGACTCGCGGCAAGCTGCCGAAGTTTTCGATGACGCAGATTACCCCTCCGGTAGTGGTGGTGCGCAACGAGCATCCTAAGCTGGCGGTCGAACCCACCGTCGTAATTCCACCGCAAGTACAACTGGCTTCAAATAACATGCCGAATCTGGGCGATCCCATGTCGCACGCGATGCTGCCTTCGAATGGAACCGGCGCAGGTGGCGGCATTGGATCGGGCAGCGGCGGTGGTGTGGGATCGGGCAAGGGTCCGGGCTTTGGTCCCGGCGAAGGCGGCGGCACTGGTGGAGGCATTTTCCACGTGGGTGGCGGCGTTTCTCCGCCGCGCCAGATTTATGCGCCAGAGCCGGAATTCTCTGAAGAAGCCCGCAAGGCCAAATATCAAGGTGTGTGTACTCTCGGGCTGGTTGTGGGAACCGATGGCCGCCCCAGCAACATTCGCGTGTTGAGCAGCCTGGGCATGGGTCTCGACGAAAAGGCGATTGAAGCGGTGAGGACCTGGAAGTTCGAGCCCGCCATGAAAGATGGCCACCCGGTGCGGGTCGAGATCGCCGTGGAAGTCGACTTCCACCTGTACTGAAATTATTGTCGTTGGTTCGTAGCGCCGCCGCCCCGGCGGCTGTGGTGGCGGCGTCTCGCCGCCACAGGCTGCAGCATCACGCTGTTGTCGTTCGAAACCCTCGGGAGCGCCGCGTAATGCACCGTGCTCCGAGTCCGGAGTCCCAATCGTTCATACTGCGCAACTGCCTGTCTGTTCCGCTCGTACTTTGACAGATGTGTTGTTTAGAAAGCCGACGGTTGTGAGAGGCTAGCCCCGAAGGGGCGGAATGTGAAAGCCCGGCATGGAAGTGCCGGGGAAGTAAGCCAACACTCTAAATCAGTCCAGCAGGGACGGCATAGAATCACACTCACAGTTTGCTCAAGAAATCCGTGATCTCCGGCTCGGTCCAATCCACCGCCCCAATGAACTTGCGGCGCATCACGCCCTTGCGGTCGATGATGTAGGTCTCGGGCCACATGTGCGTGCCATAGAGCTCCGGCGTTTTCTGCGCAGGATCGCGCACCGTTAGCAGGTCAATACCGTGCTGCTTCAGGAATTGGCGGTAAGCGTTCTCGTCCACATCGACGCTGACTGCCACCACGGTGATACCCTTGCCCTTCATGCGGCGCTGCATCTCCACCAGCGAAGGCATTTCTTCCACGCAAGGCGGACACCATGTCGCCCAGAAGTTCAACACTACTACCTGACCGCGAAACTGATTGAGGTCGACGGTGCGATCGGAATCCTGAACCGCGAATTCCGGAGCATTGGAACCGATGCGCGGAGGCCGCGATCCGCTGTAGCAGCCGGAAAGCGCAAGCAATAGCAGACAAGCAGAAACCATGGCCGGAAACTGGGCTGTGCGGGGCACATAGCTATAATAATAGATTCGAGCACGATTTTATTAACTATGACTGCGACGGAGCCAGTTGCGCCCACAGTTTCGGTGATTATTCCCGCGCGCAACGAGGAAGGGTGTCTCGGCGATTGTCTGCAGTCGCTGGTTGCGCAGTCTGGCGCCGAGTTCGAAATTATTGTCGTCGATGATCATTCGACAGACCACACCCGCGAAATCGCGCAATCCTTTTCCCATGACAAAGTTCGCGTAATCGAAGCCGGTCCGCTGCCTGAAGGATGGACCGGCAAGAACAATGCCGTCATCTACGGCGTGCAACAGGCTCTTGGCCAGTGGTTCCTCTTTACTGACGCCGATACGGTGCATCTTCCCGGATCGCTGGCCCGCGCCCTGGCGGAGGCACGCGACAACAGCGCCGAGTTGCTCTCTTATTCGCCCGAACAGATTGCGGTAACTTTCTGGGAGATGGCCGTCTTGCCCGTCGTCTTCGCGGAACTGGCGCGGCAATACTCTCCGTCGACTGTGAGCGATCCGGCTTCACCGGTTGCGGCCGCCAACGGCCAATTCATTCTCGTGCGCCGCGATACCTATGAGGCCGTCGGCGGTCATGCCGCGATCGCAGGGGACATCCTCGAA
Source organism: uncultured Acidobacteriaceae bacterium (assembly GCA_963708335.1). GTDB lineage: Bacteria > Acidobacteriota > Terriglobia > Terriglobales > Acidobacteriaceae > Sulfotelmatobacter. The sequence goes on from OY970205.1 coordinate 4,394,489, forward strand.
GACGTGGCTCTGGCTCGCGCCGTAAAACGTTCGGGGCAAAGAATTCGCTTCCGCTACGCAGCTGACGCCATCCGCACCCGCATGTACCGCAACTATCGCCAGCTTCGCGATGGCTGGACAAAGAATCTCGCGTTGTTGTTCCCAAGACCGGGCCGACTCGCCGCAAAAACGCTGGCTCTCTGGGCAATCCCATGGGTCGCCTTGCCCCTAGGCCACGCGGGGCGCTGGTGGTGGATAACGATTGGAGTTCTAGGCTTCACGCGTAACACAGGGAGACTCCGTCGCGCGAATTTCGATTTAACGATGGAGTTTCTCGGTGCAATTTTCGGTATGCCCATGTTCGCATATCTTTTGTTGCGCTCGAAGCGCGCCCACGCCAATGGCAGCGTCCCCTGGAAAGGTCGCATGTATTCTGACAAGCCTGCGGTACTGGCAACTGGCCACTGACAACCGACAACTGAACTTATGGTCTACTTAACCCGCAAAGCCGAATTCTCTGCCTCGCACTACTACCATAATCCCGATTTTTCTCCGGAAGAGAACCGCCGCATCTTCGGTAAATGCAATAACCCGAATGGCCACGGTCACAACTACACTCTGGAAGTCACGGTGAAGGGCGAGGTCGATCCCCGCTCCGGTTTTGTCGTCGATCTCAAGCAACTCAAGCAAGTGATGCACCATGAAGTGCTCGACGCCATGGACCACCGCTTCCTTAATAAAGAAGTCCCAGAATTTTTCAACCAGATTCCGACGACGGAAAATCTGGCAATCGCAGTCTGGCAACGCCTGGAAACGAAACTCCAGAAAGCTCGCCTGCACCGCGTCCGCGTCTATGAAACCCCAGATTTGTTCGTGGACTTCTATGGAGAGGAGTAGAAATGCATTGTCGATTGTTGATTTTTGATTGTTGATTAAGATCGCATGGTCCGAAGTGAGGTTGCAGCGCTGGTTCAATCAACAATCAGAAATCAGCAATCAGCAATTGCCTTATGAAAGCTCATCTCACCCGCCGCTATCGCTTCTCCGCCTCGCACCGGCTGCACAGTGAGGAGATGTCGGCGCAGGAAAATCTCGCGACCTACGGCAAATGCAATAATCCATACGGGCACGGCCACAACTACGCGCTCGAAGTCACCGTGAGCGGACAAGTGGATGCGGCCACTGGCATGGTATGCAATCTCGTCGATCTCGACGGCGCGGTCGAAAGGGAAGTGCTCTCCCGCTACGATCTGTCGAATTTGAATGCGCTTCAAGAATTCGCCGAGCTTGTGCCTACCACGGAAAATCTTTCAATTCAGATCTTCGAAATATTGCAGCGCGGCTTCTCCCAGGCGCATCTGGAAAGAGTGAGATTGGAAGAAACCATGATGAACTCTTTTGAATATGCTGGAGGAAACGAACCGCGGCACTGACTTCAGCCGATCAGTCTTGCAGGGAAGGAGCCCGGCCACTTTATGAAGCCAACTTCGCTCGAACGGTCCAAAGAAACACCCACCCTTACCAGTGCCACATTTGAAAACCTGGTTCACGAAATGCTCGTCCGCTTGGGCGAGGATCCCGCGCGCGAAGGCCTTTCTGACACACCGGAACGAGTTCACAAGGCGCTGAAGTTTCTCACCAAGGGCTACCAGGAAGACCCTGAGACACTTCTAAAGGGCGCGTTGTTTACTGTGAATTACGACGAGATGGTCATCGTCAAAGACATCGAAGTCTTCAGCCTGTGCGAGCACCATCTGCTGCCATTTTTCGGCAAGGTGCATGTGGCTTACATTCCCAATGGCCGTGTCATAGGCCTCAGCAAGATCCCGCGGTTGATTGAATTGTTTTCGCGCCGCCTGCAGATCCAGGAGCGGCTGACCACGCAGATCGCCGAGACTATTCAGAAAGTGATCGAACCCCAGGGCGTCGGCGTCGTCATCGAGGCTCGCCATCTGTGCATGATGATGCGAGGAGTCGAGAAGCAACACTCAGCGGCCGTCACATCGTCGATGCTCGGCTGCTTCCGCAACGAACAAGAGACTCGCTCTGAGTTCCTCTCCCTGATTCGCCAGCGCCCCAATGGAGTGTAGATTTGAGCGGGAAGGGTTATGTGGGGCGGGCACTCCTGCCCGCCGCTTTAACTCAAGAGGCTGACCCCCCGAATCGTGCCGAAACAAACCTCAAGTAACACATTAAGATCAAAAAAGCCTCTCCGCGGCCAAGTCGCTCTCGTCACCGGCGCCACCCGGGGCATTGGACTGGCCATCGCACGCGCGTTGGCAAGCGAAGGCTGCAACTTGATCCTGACCGCACGCAACGAATCGGCATTAGCCCGCGTCAGCAGGGAACCGGCATTTGCGAAAGTTCGAATCCTCGCCCATGCGTGCGACGTCCGCGACCCTCACTCGGTCGATGCGCTCTTCCGCGCGGCACGTCAACGGTTCGATCGAGTAGACATTCTCATCAATAATGCCGGTATCGCGCATCCCAATCTTCCGGTGGAGCAGCTGCCTTTTCCCGTCTGGAAAGATGTTCTCGAGACGAACCTCGATGGTATTTTTCTGGTCACGCAGGCCGCATTGGCCATGATGAAGCGCGGCGGCGCCATGGTAAACAACTTATCGATCGCGGCAACGCGCGTGTTTGCTGGCTCCGCCGCATATAACGCGTCCAAGCACGGTGCGCTCGGTTTCACAAATACGCTGCGAGAAGAGCTTCGTCCGCGCGGAATCCGCGTAATCGCGCTGCTCTCCGGTGCAACTGACACTGACATTTGGAATACGCTGTGGCCGCAAGCTCCCCGCCGCAAAATGATGTCGCCCGCGACCGTTGCGGCGTCGGTGGTTCAAGCTATTCTTCTCCCCGCCAATGCCACGGTAGAGACTCTGGAAATCCTACCCACTGCAGGGACCCTGTAAGCCTGAGTCCGAGTTGGATCTACGTGGCAACCTCGGCTTCAACCGCTGGGATACAATGCTGACCGCTATTCCATCTTGGAGGGAAATCACAATGTTGAAGACCTCGTTCGTAGCCGCAGCCATCCTCGCCGCCACCCTGACGGTTCCAGCGCGCGCGCAAAACGCCATGAAGAAAGACGCTGCCGTGAAACCGCCTGACAGTCCTTCCAAAGCTGTTCTCGATTCATGGAACGAGATCGGGCGCAAGTTGATCGTCATGGCCGGAGATTTCCCGGAAGATAAATTTGATTTCAAACCTACACCCGCCCAGCGTTCGTTTCGCGAGCAACTGCTGCACGCCGCAGGCGCCAACTACTACTTCACTAATCTTGCGACGGGAAAGAAAGGTCCGGTCGACGAGAATCCCAAGGCTGAGGAGTACAAGACGCGGGCGGAGTTGGTTGCCTTCGTCAAGAAATCATTCGCCGACGGCGCGGCCGCTATTCGGGCAAAGGGCGACAAAGGAATGAATGACTTGCTGGTCGATCCTTTCAGCCACCAGCAGGTTCGTGTCTATGACTTTGCTTATGGCTTCATCGAACATTGCGGCGAACATTATGGGCAACTCGTGGTCTACTACCGCTTGGCTGGGTTGGTGCCGCCGGAATCGCGGCCCAAGAAATAACGATTCGCGACCGACAAGTCAAAGTCCCCGCCCTGTCCCTGCAAACATCGCAGGGACAAGGACGGGGCACCCACTTCATCTTTAACGGTAGGCGTAGGGTGTTCTTCTGGCGCGCTCGGGAAAGAGTTTGACCATAACCAGGCCTGCGACGAATCCGCCAACGTGGGCCCAGACGGCGACGCCTCCAACATCTCCGGCGCGCGCCATCGATAGGGTCGTGGCTCCGGAAAAGAAGTTCAGCACGAAAAATTCTCCCAGCACAATCCACGCGGGAAGATAAAGCACAAACACAAAAAACCAGGTCAACACGCGAGCGCGCGGATAGACAATGAAGTATGCTCCCAGGATTCCGGCAATCGCGCCGCTGGCCCCGACCGTGGGCAGATTCGAGTGCGGATATATGGCCACTTGCGTCGCCATCGCAAACAGTCCGCAGACCACATAAAACACAAGATAGGTGAAGTGCCCAAGGTAATCTTCAATGTTGTCGCCGAAAATGTAGAGATACCACATGTTACCGAGCACGTGCATCCATCCCGCGTGCAGGAACATCGAGGTAAAGTAGGGAATGATAATCGCCACTAGAGGGTATTTGGGGGAACCTGCCAGAAACGCAGACAGATGGTTCGGCACTACTCCAAACTCACGGGCAAACAACTCGTAGCTGCGAGGATCGAGAGACGACTGAAACAAATAAACGAGAATATTGAGCGCAATCAAAAATCCGTTTACGTAAGGTGTGCTGTATCGTGGCTGGTCGTCTCTGATTGGGAACATAAGAGATTTGGTACGTTAAATAGGCGAGGCAATTGGAATCGAGTCGAATTGCGTAATTACCAAATTACCAAATCCTTGGCATGAACGGCGTCCTCATCATCGACAAAGCAGCGGGATTGACCTCGCACGACGTGGTGAACCGCGCCCGCCGCATTCTACAGGAACGATCCATCGGGCATCTGGGCACGCTCGATCCTATGGCGACGGGCGTTTTGCCCCTGGTCACGGGCAGCCTCACGCGCCTGGCGCAGTTCTACACGGCGTCAGAAAAAACCTATGAAGGCACAGTCAGGTTTGGCTTTGCCACCAACACCTACGATGCGGACGGCGAACCGACTACCACTCCTCAAACGGTCAGCTTGCGGCCGGAAGAGGTGGAAGCTGTCGCTGGCCGTTTTCGCGGAGTCTTCGAACAGACTCCGCCGCCGTTCTCCGCGAAGAAAATTAACGGAGTTCCGGCCTACAAACTGGCGCGCCAGCAGAAAGAAGTTGCGCTGAAGCCGGTGCAAGTTGAGATCAAGGAGTTCGTCATCCTTGGCGTAGAACTCGATCGCGCACGTTTTCGCGCTCGTGTCGCCTCCGGAACCTATATGCGTTCGGTGGCGCACGAAATGGGCAGGGAACTGGCCTGCGGCGCGCATCTGGAGGCGCTGCGGCGAACCTCGGTAGCCGAGTTCAATCTCGAGGACGCTCACACGCTGGAAGAAGTCGCCGGCGCAGCCGCTGCCGGCGCTTCAAACACTCTCGACGATCTCTTCATCCATCCTCGCAAGTTGTTGCCGCAGTTTCCTTCCGTCACCGCCGACGAAGCGACAGTCGCCCGCATCCGCAGCGGACGCACGGTGAATCTGTCTGAGCTCTCCCGCGCTCGCCAAGTCAAAGTGTTCAGCGGACAAAGGGAACTGATCGCCATCGCCACGCGCGTGGCGGGCACGTTATTCCATCCAAAAATTGTGCTGTGTGGGGCTGACAGTCCGGTGCGCCTGTGATTTCTTCGTGCCGCAGCCGAACGCCCTGACTTGACGGTTCCCACCCAGCCCTTTAGTGTGTCGATACGCGAACCATGAAACTCTCCGTAGTCATGCCCGTCTATAACGAGCAGGCGACCCTGAAGCAAGTCGTCGAACGCGTCCTGTTGGTGCCGCTCGAGATTGAACTGATCTGCATCGATGACGGTTCGACCGATGGTTCGCGCGAAATGCTGTCTGAGTTTTCATCTAGCCATCCCCAAGTACGCGTCCTGCTGCAGCCGAAGAATATGGGCAAGGGCGCCGCTCTTCGTCGCGGCATCCAGGAGGCAACTGGAGATTTCATCATCGTTCAAGACGCCGACCTCGAATACGATCCCTCGGACTATCCCGCTTTGCTCGTGCCTCTTATCGAAGGGAAAGCCGACGTCGTCTACGGATCCCGGTTTCTGGGCTCCGGCCCTCATCGTGTCCTCTATTTCTGGCACTCCGTCGGCAACTCCGTTCTGACGCTCATGTCCAACGCCCTAACCAACATGAACATGACCGACATGGAGACCTGCTACAAGGTTTTTCGCCGCGAGGTGCTGCAGTCGATTCCGATCGAGGAGAACCGGTTCGGCTTTGAACCCGAGATCACAGTGAAAATCGCCAAGCGCCGCCTGAGGGTCTACGAAGTCGGCATCAGTTATTGGGGACGCACCTACGAGGAAGGGAAAAAGATAGGCTGGAGGGACGGCTTCCGCGCCCTCTGGTGCCTGCTGAAATACACTCTGACGGCCAATTGAACCAACCTCCTATTGGCATACGGCCCATCCAGCTACTAATTCAATGTCCGATAACAGGTATTATGTAAACTCCGCAACGGCGATGCTGGTTCGCTGGCTATCTTTCCTTAGCCGATCACTTCCACGGTTTCTTCATTTCCCCACACTCGAATCCTTTTGTCCAAGGTCGCTAGCTTGCCCCGATGATGGATCGCCAACGCTAGCAGATAGGCATCCGTAATCTGCTGATGGCCCCGGACTCGATCCTGCAAATACGCTAGGGCGTCGGCCAGCGGAATGTCGTCCGGCCAGAAACTCGGACTCGAGCTCTTTCACCCGCTCAGAGGTAATTCGCGGAGAGTCCGGAGGAACCTCAAACACCACGAGGCAGTTCACTAAGCGCGTCGGGGTCGGAGTAAAAAGCCCCTTTCGCACCGGTTCCGAAGCTGCCCGCCCGAGCGCCACCGACCGGGTTTCGGCGTAATCTTTCAGCCAGCAGTTCCAGAACATCGTCGTCCAGATTGAGAGTCGTCCGCATGACTCATAGATGCCGCGCCTCTCACGGTGATGTCAATACATCAGCCTGCGCATCAAGTACGGGCAGGTAGCATCATCATACGGCCAAGGACTACATCTTGTACTTGCCCATATCATCATCGTTCAGACCTTCGAGGTATTTCCGCAACTCCTCGCTCGTCACCCGGTCTGAGGCATTCGACGCCAGCTTCGAAGTCTTCAACACTACGTCTTCCACGAAGATCGGACAATCCACCCGCAGCGCCAGGGCTAGCGCATCCGACGGCCGCGAATCGATGCTGATGACCTCGCCCCCGCGCTCCAGCCAAATGACCGCATAAAACGTATCCTCGCGCAGTTCCGTCACCACGACCTTGTGCACCTGCGTCTCAAGCCCGGTCAGAACGTTCTTAATCAGGTCGTGGGTCATAGGGCGCGGAGTGCTGACCTTCTCCATCTCCAGCGCAATCGCATTCGCTTCATAGACGCCCACCCAGATCGGCAGCACCGTGTCGCCGCCAACGTCCTTCAACACCACGATCGGCATATTCGAAACCGGATCCATTAAAAGGCCGCGGATTGTCATTTCTACTTCCATGGCGTGCTCCTGATATTTGCCTCTTATACCACCATTTCGCCGAGAAGGCTGTTGGGAAAACTGCTCGTAACCATCACCGGGGCGTAGCTTCCCACCTTGGGAAGCGCGTTCTGCGGAGCGGTAAAGTTGAGAGTTTTATTGTGCGAGGTGCGGCCAATCCACTGCATGCGAGCTTCGTTCTTTCCTTCAACCATTACTTCATATTTTGACCCGACGTATTTCTTGTAACGTGCAGTTTGGATCTCACGCTGGCGCGCCATCAGCACCTCCAACCGCCGCGCCTTTTCCTGATCGGGAATGGCATCTTCCATGCTGAGCGAGGGCGTATTCGGGCGCGGCGAGTACTTGAAGGCGAAGACGGCGTCGTAGCCGACTTCGTCCAGCAAGCTGAGAGTCTCCGCGAAATCTTGCTCGTTCTCGCCCGGGAATCCCACAATCACATCCGTTGTGATGCTGATTTCGCGCTTCGCGGCCTTCATCCAGGCAATGCGCTCCAGGTATTGCTCACGCGTGTAGAGGCGTTGCATGGCGTCGAGGACGCGCGTCGACCCGCTCTGCACGGGCAGGTGGACGTGGTCACAAAGCGTTGGCACAGCGTCGATCGCGTCGACGATGTCGCGTCCGAAATCTCGCGGATGCGACGTGGTGAATCGCACGCGGCGAATCCCGGAAACTTCTCCCACCGCCGCCAGCAGTTCGGCAAACGACATCTTCTTTGTAAAGTTGCTCGTCGGATCTTTATAGGAGTTCACGTTCTGTCCCAGCAACTGAATTTCGGTGTAGCCGAGATCAGCCATCTGGCGCGCCTCGGCCAGCACCGATTCCGAAGTCCGGCTGCGTTCTTTGCCGCGCGTGTAGGGGACTACGCAGTAGGCGCAGAACTTGTCGCAGCCTTCGATGATGGTGATGTATCCGCGATGCGGGTTGGTGCGGGCGGTAAATTCGGTTTCGAAGCAGGCGTCGGTCTCGCGATCGTCAAGGCCGGTGATCCGCACCAAACTTCCAAGATCCGGCTTGCGTATTTCCAACTTCCCTGCCGCTTCGGTTGCATTCTCCAGTTGAACCAGCATGCCCGGCAAATTGCGGTACGACGCCGATCCGCACACAAGCGACACCCATGGCGCGCGCTCGAAAATCTTTTCGCCTTCCTGTTGCGCCACGCAGCCGAGCACTCCGAACGTCTTCCCCTGCTTCTTGTATTTCTTGTAATCGGCGAGGCGGTTGAACACCTTCTGCTCCGCCTTGTCGCGGATGGAACAGGTGTTGTAGAGAATCAGGTCGGCCTGCTCGACGGTCTCTACCTGGCGATAGCCTTCCTGTAGCAATGTGCCCACGACTTTTTCGGAGTCGTGGACGTTCATCTGACACCCGAAGGTCTCCAGGTAAAACGTCTTCTGCGAATCTTTTCCTGAAACTTGCGGCGGAACCCCAGACATACTGCAAGTATAACGCTGGGAAGAGCCGAAAGCCGCGTGGCGTTGGCAGAACTCGCTAATCGAAGTGGCTGTCGGCTTCGGCAGCATGGGCCGCAGACGCCATTCGTCGCTCACGGCGGTTAGTGCGGATCACATAAAGCATGAAGAAAACCACCGCCAGATTCCCGATAAACACCGCCGATCGAAGGGCGGTCACTCCGCGCAAGAGTTCGCGGACCTCCAGCGGCATCAGCAGCGCCCCGGAAATCAATGCCACCCACTCTGCCCAAGTGCGGCACCTCCACAAGCCGTAGGCTTCTGTGAAGCGGAGCGCGGTATAGGCAAAGGCAATGCGGGCTGCCGCCCAAAGCCGCGCATCGGTGACATTATCGGCGAAGTCAAGAAAGAGTTGGGCAGAATGGCGGTCGGTGCTGATATGAAGCAGCGCCAGCAAGCTTTCGGCGTAGAGCCACACATCCTTATGCACTAGGGCAAGCGCGCAGAATCCCATCAGCAACACAAAAATTCCTTTAAAGAATTCGAATGTCGCTACGGCCTGGAGGACTCGTCGCTGGCGGTGGTGTGGAACAGGCTTGATTGCCACGTGCTGCATGAAAGATGACTGCAGCCAGACTATCACGGTCGGGGAAAGGCGCACATACAGGACTTCCCTGCCGCCGCCATTTCCGATCCTCTTACCAGCGTAACTAGAGTGGGCGCGAAAATCGTGGCACGATCTGAGCGGGAGATGAATATGCGAAGAATCCTTGCTGCTCTGTGCCTTGCAATCTGGTTGGCAGGCGCAGCCTGTGCTCAGGACACTGCAGGCGCTCCGCAAACTGCGCGGCAGGCTTTGATAGAAATGTTTTTCAGCAAGAGCTCGGGAACCTTCGTAAAGCATCTGCCCTCGGCCACTCGCGCGGCGCTGGAAAAGGCGGGCCAACTAACGGCATTGCAACAGTATTCGGTAATGGCGAGCCAACTTCAGACCCAGGGCCAGAATGTTAAGACCTTTGAGACCGGTTCCGTCCTCTTGAGTGCGGAGAATCCAAAGACCGATCAGAAATTTGAAATCACCGTCGAGAATGACGCCCTTCGCGGCGACCGGGACACTATCGATTTATCGTTTCAGGTTTATAAGAACGGACAGGCCGAGCGAACGCCCTTCATGCCGCAAATGACATTGTTGATGAAGCAGGAAGCGCAAGTCTGGACGCTGAATGAAATTTCAGTCACCATTCATCTGCCACTTGCCGATCCCGATTTTCTGAGAGCCATCACCGAAAAAATGACGCCGCAATCCGGCGCCGCGATGGGCTCGCGTCCGCAGGTTGCCGTGCAGGCCGCGGGTAGCGACACAGCCGTGGTGGCCGCGATGCGAACAATTCTTACCGCCGAAGTCACGTACTTCAGCACTTACCCTGCGGTCGGCTACACCTGCTCGCTCTCCAGTCTGGATGGTTTCGGAGGCGGCCAGCCCAACGAGCATCAGGCTATGCTCATCAATAGCGGGCTGGCGAGCGGGAAGCGATATGGTTTCGTGTTTAAGCTGTCGGGGTGCGCCGGAGCTCCGGCTACCAGTTTTCAGCTCACAGCCGCGCCCAACGCAAACAATTACGGGCGGAAGACGTTTTGCGCCGATCAATCGGGAGTGATCCGCTCTTCGAGCGACGGCAATCCCGCAACCTGCCTGGCCAGCGGAGTGCCGATTCTGTAATGGCTTCCAGCATTCTCGCGCCGACTTGCCTCCTGTGGCGGCGAGACGCCGCCACGACAGCCTGCAAGATGCCGGCGGTACGATGCCGGCTACGACTTCTTTTTGCGAATGGCGGCACGCAATTCGGCGACGATCTCCTGAGACGCTTTGATGGCGGCAGCGTGTTGGTTCACGTGGAATGAGATCGCACCCACGCGCGCATGCCCACCGCCTCCGTAGCGCTCGCAGATGCGGGCCAGGTTCACCTCGGGTTCCTCTGGCGCCCAGGGATTGGATCCCACCGAAACCTTCACCCGGAAACTGCTCTTGCTGAGCCCTACGCTGTATACCGATTCCGGATGCAGATAATACGGAATAAATTTGTTATAGCCCTCGAGATCGTGATCGCTGACGTCGAAGAAGATCGTGCCGTCTTTGCACTCGGTACGCTGCTCGAGAATCCCGATCGAGAGTTCGTGACGCTTGAGCAACGGGGAAAGCAACGGCGACACAAACGGCTCCTCCAGAATTTCCGCCAGAGATTTTGTCGCCAGCAAAGGAATCAGGTTGGGGACGAAGCCGTGATCGGGCGCCGATTCGATGACCATGGTCAGCTTCATGGCGGGCGCTTGCATCTCCACTGCAGTCTTGGCGTCCGGATAAAGCGCGCCATCGATGATGTCGGTCCAGTGCACCAAGTCGGCCACCGGCGAAGGGTCGAAGCCGAAACGCTGCTGCGCGATCATGGCAATGAAACTGGTACAGGACTTGAAATCGGGATCGTAGAACTTACGATTGCTCTGGTCTTGCTCGAAATGCTCCGCATCTGCGGGGGACAGGAAGGCGCTCTCGTGATGATCGAACCACCACGTAATCTTGGGCGAGCTGGAATATTTGAAATCGACGATGGCGTTCTCTTCACCGTCGAATTGCTTTTCGTCGAACAGCGCCCCGGCGCGATGCACCAGGCCGGTGAACTCGAAATCGACATCGCCGCGAATGCGCTCGCGATAGAAGCGGGAAAATAGCGCGGCGGAGGAAGCTCCGTCAAAACACTTGTCGTGATAAAACACCCGAACTCTCAAGCAATGCCCCTGTCGCCTAAAAAATTCCCGCCGGCCGAAAACCACGCTGCAGCCGTGGGATTACGACGCGGGTAAAAGCTAATAGGATTGACAGCTTACAGGAAGAAAGTCAAGGGCGGGAATGTCTAGCGCCTCATCTCCGTACAAGCTGAGCGTCGCGAGTTCATTCACTGCATGCGAACGAACTCGCGCCGTCCGGCAAACCAAATTCCGAAGCGAGCAGGCCGCCTCACGCTACATCGCATTCGCCTGCTTTTCCGCGATGTCGCCGATCACCGGCAGTTTGTACATTTGTCCCTGATTTGCCTTGATCAGCACGATGATCCACAGAATGAATCCGCCTAAGCTCACCAGTAGGTGAAGCGGCAACGTGATCAGGGCCAGGAATGGAACCACGGTTAGCACAGAAAGCCCGAAGTGCAGAACCAACAATGCTCCCGCAAATAGCAGGCACTGCCATGCGTGGAAACGGATAAAGCGATTCTTGTTGTAAGGTTCCATCACCAGGAAAATGATCGCTGGGATGATGGTGATGTAAGCCAGCATGCCAGCCACATTGTCGGTCATTCCCCCGGCGGCGGTCGTCGCTGCAGCGGGTACGGTTGCAACTCTGCCCGCACACACGGAACACGTAGTAGTACCGTCCGCAATCTGTGTGCCGCACATATTGCAAAAGGCCATAGCGGTATCCTCCTGATTGTATTCGGATTTGAAAGGGAGTGGCCCAGCAGCCTACAGGAGACTGCCACCAAATGACGCTGCGGCAAGGTACCAAAAAGCCTACCGCAAAGCAATTGACAATTTTGAAAAAGAAAGCGGCTAAATCGCGCCGGCCTGCTGCGCGGCGAAATCACCGAGCAGCGGGAGTTTGAACATATGACCCTGCAGCGCCTTTACCGCTAAGACCAGCCAGAGCACCGCCGCAGCGATCGCGATCACTGTCCAGACCAGAACCACCAGAAGCGGTCCCAGCACCGGAATGATGTAGAGAAGAAGTCCGGCAAGTTTGAGCACGATCGCCAGTCCAATCAGGGTGCCCCAGAACGCCAGGCATTGGACCGAATGAAAGCGCACAAAACGATTCTTCCTATAGGGCTCTAGCAGCAGGAAAACGATTGCGGGGATAAATGTTAGGTAGGCAGCCGCTCCGGCGATGGTCTCTGGAAGAACTCCGACCTTACTCTGGGCACGCGCTTCCGTTTGCATGCTCCGGCCGCAGCCCGGACAGAAACCTGCGGTTTCAGGCATTTGTGCGGCACAGTGCGGGCACGAGGTCAGCTTGACGTTGGTGTTATCCATTGTCCGGACCATATCAAAACAGGGCATGGCGGGCAAATCGCCGGAATCGTACCGAGGGAGCGACACGGCCGGCGACCAAGATCGCCGAAGGCCGGTCTTTTTGGCCTTTACAGTACTTTTTGGACGCACTCCCGTTACCGCGGTAATCGGATGACCGGGATTACCGTTGACCCCTCGCCCTGCCCTCCTTAGATTGCCAGTAGGGGGTTGTATGAAAGATATCCATGAGGTCCTGCGGCAGAAGCAGGCAAAATACGCCCAACTTGGCAAACAGATCGAGATGCTCCAGCAAGCCGCGGAAAAGCTGCGCGAAGTGGCCCCACTGCTGGCGGAGAACGATGATGAAGATAACGTCGTCCTCGCAGAAGTGGACGAGACTGCGACGCAGGGAGACGCGATGGCGGCGAAAGCCGGTGCTGGTGCTGCCAGCCCTGGCGCGTCCAAGGCAGGTCGGCCTACAGCTCCCCGATGGCCCTAATCCCTCGGGCATTGGCAATCCGAACGCCTTATGACTCTCCAGGCATTACTGGTTTCGACCGACGATCAGGCGGCTGAGGTTCTCGGCAGAGTCCTGCCACCTTTCGGCGTTGCCCTGGACCGTTGCAGCGATCCGGAAATTACCAAATCCAGAATCCAGCAACAGAAGTTTGCCGCCCTGATTGTCGATTTTGATAATCCCGAGATGGCTGAGGGCGTGCTGCAACAAGCGAAAAAACTCGGCACGGAACCGCTGAGCATCGCCCTCGTCGCCGATGCCGCCAAAGTGCGCGATATCCTCACCGGTGGGGCACACTTCGTGCTCTACAAACCCTTATCTGAAGAGGCTGCAAAAGCAGGATTGCGTCCTGCCGCAGCTCTATTGAGCCGCGAGCGTCGCAGGGCATTCCGAGTTCCGGTACAGGCGCCGGTCGAGATCGTGCTTCACAATGATCGTAGGTTAGACGGTATTCTTCTGGATCTTTCCGAAACTGGCATGGAAGTCCTGACCGCAGAACCGCTGGAGCGCGGCGGTGCGCTCTCGTTCCAGTTTCAGTTGCCGGATCGTTCGCTGCAGTTCGGAGCCCGTGGTGAAGTGGCCTGGGCCAATCCGAATGGGCAGACCGGAGTTCGCTTTCTCGATCTCCCTGAGGCGTCGGCCTCCGCACTCAGGGCTTGGCTGCAGGCTGCCGCCAACACCGGTACACCTGGTCCCGAAGAAGCTGTGCCGCACTGCAAGCTCACCGACTTGAGCCTGGGCGGTTGCTACGTCGAGACCGGCGCGCCGTTTCCCGAGCGGGCTCTGATCGATCTATGCTTGAAAACCGAAGAGCTTGAAGTGCACACCGAAGGCATGGTTCGAGTCGCCCATCCCGGACACGGCATGGGAGTCGAGTTCCCTTCCCGCACCGAGGAGCAGCGCGCCCAGGTGGGCAACCTGATCAACTTCTTGCGCCAGAGTGCGGCGAGTACGCCGGAACTGACGATTTCTCCCCGAGCCTTGGTGGCCGATCTCACGCAGTTTGAATCGGCGGATAAACCGGTACCCTCCGCGGTCGATCTGGAAGATCCGTTGCTCGAACTTCTGCGCCGCGGCGCTTCGTTGCAGCAGGACGATTTCCTCTCCGAACTCAAGCAACAACGTAATCCCGAAGACGTCGCCTCGGTTTAATCTCCAATCCTCGCCTTCCCACTGCTCTAATCTCTAATTAGACGGCGCGGTTGAATCTCGGTTCATCAATTTCCGGTTAAATGTAGACTGTGTTCCTGCTTTACGCATTGAAACTTTCGGGACGAGGCAAACAATCTGGGAACAACCAGAGCGGCTGAACATTTATTTGATAAGCGCCTCCCCACCTCCGGACGCACACCGTCGCTGCAGTGGACGCCGCTTCTCGCGATTGGGGCGGCGGCCTTCTCCGTGGAAATTCCTTTTTTCTTCTTTGGAATACCCTCGGGGCACGACGTCGAGTTTCATCTTTACTCATGGCTCGAGGTTCTCTCCCAGTGGAAGCATGGCATCTTTTTTCCGCGCTGGGCCGCGTTGGCGCATTTCGGCTACGGGGAGCCGCGCTTCGTGTTTTATCCACCTGCATCGTGGACGCTGGGCGCGCTGCTGAGCGCGATCTTTCCGTGGACCATCGCCTCCAGCGTTTACATATGGATCGTGCTGCTGGCGGCTGGCGCATCCATGTTCGTGCTCGTCAGGAGATGGCTCGACCGCCAAGACGCAATCTTCGCCGCCGTGCTTTACACCGCCAACCCTTACCACCTGATGATTGTCTATTGGCGCAGCGCATTTGCAGAGTTGCTGGCCAGTTGCCTTGTACCGCTGCTGCTGCTGTGCGTGTTGAAGGTCGTCGATCACAAACGCCGCGCCGCTTTGCCCCTCGCCCTGGTGCTTGCCGCCTCGTGGCTGACGAACGCTCCCGCGGCGGTCATGATTCATTACTCCACAGCGCTGCTGCTGGTGTGGTTCGCCTGGCGGCAGCGCTCGCTTCGTCCGCTTCTTGTGGGAGTTTTGGCGGTCGCACTGGGCGCGGCTTTGTCCGCCTTCTATCTGCTTCCTGCAATTTATGAACAACGCTGGATCAACATTGCCGAAGTCGTGTCGGAAGGTTCGCGTCCCGCGGACAACTTTTTATTCATACATACCGGTGACGCCGATCATGACGCCTTCAACCACGTCATCAGTTGGGTGGCAGTTTTGGAAATGGCGGTGATTTTTGGCGTGGTTGCTTTAAATAAATTCCGGCCGCCAAGGCAGTGGGGCGATGCTCATCGTGAACTCGGGAATGTCCTTCTGGCATGGGCGCTGGCTTGCGGCCTTCTCATGTTTCCGGTTACAGCTCTTCTCTGGAGAATCCTGCCCAAAATGCAATTCATGCAGTTTCCCTGGCGCTGGCTGCTCTGCCTGAGCATGATATTTTCGATTTTTGTCTCCGGAGGATTTATGTGGGGACAGCCGCCCTCGGCTGTCCGGTCGAGCAAAGCTCGACTGGTCCGTCCGATACTGCAATTTGCGGTTTTCGCGCTCATAATTCTGGTAATCGTGATGGCATGGCAGCGCATCCAATCCCCGTGGTGGGACACAGCCGCTGATCTCCGCGAGATGCAGGACAATGTATCCACCGGCGCGGGCTATGAAGGCACAGACGAGTACACGCCGTCTGGTGCCGACCCGGCAACCATCGACAAAAACGCCCGCAATGTAACTATCGAGGGACCGTCGCGGGGCGCCATCCACGTTTCGCGCTGGGATGCCGAGTCGAAAACATTTACAGCGGAAATATCCGCGCCGGACGATTTAGCGTTGCGCCTGTTTCGCTATCCAGCGTGGCAAGCTGAAGTGAACGGCAAGCTAGTGAGAACGTCGGCGAAGCCGGACAACGGCCAGATGCTCGTTCCCGTCAAGGCGGGGACAAATCGCGTGCAAATCACGTTCGTGCGCACATGGGATCGAACTGCAGGCGGGTGGATCTCCGGGCTGACACTAATCCCGCTGATCGTCTGGACTGTTCGAGCGAAGAGCCGCAGAAACTGAATTTCCTCAGCGACCTCTGTGCCCTCTGTGGTTAACTTTTGGTTCGAACTTCCCATGCGAAAAATTCTCATTGCAACCACCAATCAAGGTAAACTCCGTGACTTTGCCGGAGCCGCCGCCCCGCACGGTATCGAGATTGCCAGCATTCCTAACTTTGCTTCGCTGCCCACCGTGGTCGAAGACGGCCTCACCTTCGAGGAAAACGCGCGCAAGAAGGCGGAAGAGTACAGCCGTTCCGCACCCGGAGAAATCGTTGTTGCCGACGACTCCGGGCTGGAGGTCGACGCGCTCAACGGCGCGCCGGGCGTGCATTCCGCGCGCTACGCCGCAGACCAGCCCCATCTCGCCGACGAGAATACTGACGACGAAGCGAATAACGCTCGCCTTCTGCGGGAACTGAGAAAAGTTTCCCCGGAAAAGCGCACCGGAAGGTTCGTGTGCGTACTAGCCGCCGCGCGCAATGGCCAGACGCTCGCGACTTTTCGCGGGACGGCGGAAGGCCTGATTCTCGACTCCCCACGCGGCACTAACGGCTTCGGATACGATCCGCTGTTTTGTTTTCCGACAATTCAAAAAGCCTTTGCCGAACTCACTGCCGAAGAGAAGGCGCGCTACAGCCATCGCGGCGCAGCATTTCGGAATTTTCTTGAGTGGTGCGACAATCTAGCAAACGGTTAAAACTCTCTAAGGAACCTCTGAAGAACTCTCCGATCCACAGGCTGAGCGTATACGGTGTAAGTCGAGGTGAAAAGGCGAGTGCGACAACAAACTCTGGCGGCGCAGACGGGGTTCGAGAAGTACGGACGGAAAACGAAGCGGGAGCGGTTTCTCGAGGAGATGGAGCAGGTGGTGCCGTGGGCCGAGTTACAGGGGTTGGTGGAACCACACTATCCTAAGGGAGAGAACGGTCGGCCTCCGGTAGGCTTGAGCATCATGTTGCGGGTGTATTTTTTGCAGCAGTGGTTCAACCTGAGCGATCCGGGGGCGGAGGATGCGCTGTATGAATCGCCGGTGCTGCGGCACTTTGTAGGAATCGATCTGGGGCGGGCACCAGTGCCGGACGAGAGCACCATCCTCGGGTTCCGTCACCTGCTGGAGAAACACGAGCTGGGCGGCGCGATGCTGAACGCGGTGAACCGATATTTGGAGAGCCGGGGCATCCGCATCACCACGGGGACGATTGTGGATGCGACCATTATTCATGCGCCCTCGTCGACCAAGAACCGGAGTGGGGAGCGCGACCCGGAGATGCATCAGACGCGGAAGGGAAAGCAGTGGTACTTCGGGCTGAAAGCACACATCGGGGTGGACTCCAAGCAAGGCCATGTGCATTCGGTGTGCACGTCGGCGGCTTCGGTGGCGGACAAGCACATGCTGCCGGATCTGCTACACGGCGAGGAGCGCAAGGTGTGGGGCGATGGTGGATATCAGGGACAGGGAGAAGCCATCCGGCAGGCGGCTCCGCGAGCGCAAGATATGACCAGCCGGAGAGTGCAGTACAAGAACTTTGTGGACGAGTTACAGAAGGCCAAGAACCGGGTGAAGGCCAGAGTGCGAGCGAAGGTGGAACATCCGTTCCGGATTCTCAAGCGCATCTTCGGTTTCGAAAAGGTGAGATACCGAGGGATTCAGAAGAATCATCATCGGCTGTGCGCCAGCTTCGCGTTGGTGAACCTGTATCTGCACCGCAGACGGCTGGCAGTGGCGAGGGCGTAGTGTCTCTGAACCCCGCGTGAAAAGCGAGTTCCCGTAAGGTCGCAAGCCATACTGGGAAATTCGTGACCCGCGCAGGTCTGGAATTCCAGGCCGCCTAATGATCATGGTTGCTCAGAGGTTCCCTAAGCAACGAGGGTAGTCAGCAGCCAAAGAGAACGAACAATCGCGTATGTGATTCTCGTCATATGCGGCTCCCCGGATGAGCGTGACAATAGGTCATAAGCAAATGAAAGGCAGCGCCATGGAGGAATCGAGCAGGAACAACTATCAGCCAGACTGTCCGTTAGCCCACGACCTCATTAATAAACTGGCGGTCATCGTTGGTCACTGCGATCTTCTGGTTGAACAGACACCGGAAAATTCTCCGCTGTTCAAAGAAACGCTGCTTGTGCGGGATCTAGCGAAAGCTGTGGGTTCGGAACTCGGCCAGCTTCAATGCGACTTGGCCCGTTTGAGAAATACAAACGCCCTCACCGCTGCCAAGGCATCCAACTCCTAGTCCGCGAAGCACAACCAGGTCGAGTTTTGCGCTGCTTCCTTCGTGTGACCTCGTGCCCTTCGTGGTAATGAAGTTTCAACTAGCGCCATCACGAATCGTTCGCCTTCCTTGACTTCACTTTTCCGGCACACGATAATACAAGGTCCTTTTCTCATTGCTGAACTCATAAGGAGCGTTTCGTGGCGTCAGCCAGTTCTCCTGCTCCCGCCTTAGCGCATGGTGTTGCTCCATTGCGCGCCGGTCAGGGATCTTCCTTTGTTCTGCGCCGATTGCATTCCCTCTCGGGAATCGTGCCCGTCGGAGCATTCCTGTTCGAGCACATTCTGATTTCCAACTCCACCGCCATCAGCGGTCCGGACGCTTATGCCCGTCAGGTCAGCTTTCTCGCGAATCTGCCGCTGGTATTTTTTCTGGAGCTGTTCGGCATCTGGCTGCCGATTTTGTTTCATGCCCTGTACGGCTTCTACATCTGGTATCGGGGAGACGGAAATACGATCGCTTATCCATGGTCCGGCAACTGGATGTACACCGCGCAGCGCTGGACCGGCGGAATCGCCTTCGTCTACATCGTTTGGCACGCCTACACCATGCGCTTCACCGGAATCGACCTGCACGACTATCCCATGGCGTCGTTCGGCAAAGTGCAACACGAGGTCATACACACCGGATTATTCCTCTTCTACGTGGCCGGACTGGTTGCGGCTTCGTGGCATTTTGCCTACGGCATCTGGCTGTTCTGCGCGAAGTGGGGCATCGTCTCGGGCGATAAAGCGCAGAAGCGTTTATTAGGCGCCTGCGTTGCCTTCTTCCTTGTGCTGTGCGCGGCGGGATTCGCGAGTCTCTATACATTTCGAACACGTCCTCTGCAGCAGAACCCTCCAAACGGGAACATCGCGCGCCTGAGTCCAGCGACTGCCGCTCACGGAAGGCCGGTGCAATAAAATGGCGACTCCCAGAATCATCGTCGTAGGCGGCGGCCTCGCCGGATTAGCTGCGGTCATCAAGATCGCGGAAATGGGCGCCAACGTCGACCTGTTCTCGATTGTTCCAGTGAAGCGGTCGCACTCCGTCTGCGCCCAGGGCGGAATCAACGCCGCAAAAAATTTGAAGGGCGAAGGCGACTCGACTTGGCAGCACTTCGACGACACCGTTTATGGCGGCGACTTCCTCGGCAACCAGCCTCCCATAAAAGCCATGTGCGACGCCGCCCCGGGCATTATCGATCTGCTCGACCGAATGGGCGTCCCGTTCAACCGCACGCCGGAGGGCCTGCTCGATTTCCGCCGTTTCGGCGGCACGCTCTACAATCGCACCGCCTTCGCCGGCGCAACTACCGGACAGCAACTGTTGTACGCGCTCGACGAGCAAGTTCGCCGCTACGAATCCGAAGGCAAAGTGAAAAAATATGAGCATTGGGAATTTCTTTCCGCGGTGCTCGATACCAATAACGTCTGCCGCGGCATCTGCGCAATGGACTTGCGCTCCATGGAAGTTCGTACTTTTCCCGCCGACGCCATCATCATCGCCACCGGCGGCATTGGCGCAATCTTTGGCAAGTCTACCAACTCCGTGGTCTGCACCGGATCGGCGCAGTCGGCGCTTTACCAGCAGGGCTGCTATTACGCGAACGGCGAATTTATTCAGGTTCATCCCACTTCCATTCCCGGCGAAGACAAGTTGCGCCTGATGTCGGAGTCAGCGCGCGGCGAAGGCGGCCGCGTCTGGGTTCCGAAGGCTGCCGGCGACAAGCGCGATCCCAAATCCATTCCGCAAAACGAGCGCTGGTACTTCCTCGAAGAGTGGTATCCGAAATACGGCAACCTGGTGCCGCGCGACGTGGCTACCCGCGCGATTTTCAAGGTCGTCTACGAGTACAACCTGGGCATCGATGGCAAGCCGATGGTCTATCTCGACCTTACGCACATCGATCGCAAGATCCTCGACCGCAAGCTCGAAGGCATTCTCGAAATTTACGAGAAATTTGTGGGCGACGATCCGCGTGACACGCCCATGAAAATTTTCCCGGGAATGCACTACACCATGGGCGGGCTCTGGATCGATTTCCAGCAAGCCACCAACATTCCCGGCGTCTTCGCGGCGGGCGAGTGCGAATATCAGTACCACGGCGCCAACCGCCTGGGCGCGAACTCGCTGGTGTCGTGCATTTATGGCGGCGGCATCGCCGGTCCAAATGCGGTGAAGTATGCGCGCGGACTGCAAGTCGCGTCCGATGGCAACGGAAGTTTTGCGGCCGAGCAGAAACGTCAGGAAGAAATCAATGCCAACCTGATGAAGGCCGACGGCACCGAGAATCCAGTGAAGCTGTGGCGCGAACTGGGTGAACTGATGACCAAGGATTGCACCGTCATCCGCTACAACAAAACGCTGCAGCAAACCGACGCACGCCTAGTCGAGTTGCTGGAGCGGTATCGCAAGATCAACCTGAGCGACCGCACGCAGTGGGCGAACACGACGGTCGTCTTTGCGCGGCAGCTCTACAACATGCTCCAGTTAGCACGGGTGATCGCACTGGGAGCGGCGCTGCGCGACGAGTCGCGCGGCGCGCATTACAAACCGGACTTCCCCGAGCGCGACGACAAAAATTTCCTGAAGACGACGAAGGCATATTTTGCCCCCGACGCTGACGAGCCCAAATTTGAGTTCGAGCCCGTCGACACGTCGCTAATTCAGCCGCGTCCGAGGAAATATTGAAAAGTGTTAAGGGGAAGTATGAACTCGAGGGTGCCCCATCCTTGTCGCGTTCTTTGCGACAGGATGGGGATGTTGACTCTCACCGGGTCGGCATTGAGATTCAAGATCCCCGCCCTATCCCTGCAAACAACGCAGGAGCAAGGACGGGGCACCCGGACATTTGAGCTAATTGCTAAAAGGCTAATGGCTAATGGCTGAATCTAAATCCGTCATCATAAAGATCAAGCGTCAACTCACTCCCACCTCTAAGTCGTACTGGGAAGAATTCTCCGTTCCCTATCGGCCGAACATGAATGTCATTTCGGCGCTGATGGACATTGCCGCTGATCCCGTCACTCGCGAGGGCAAGGCGACCACGCCCATCACCTACGATTCGAACTGTCTCGAAGAAGTCTGCGGATCATGCGCCATGCTGATCAACGGCAAGGCTCGCATGGCATGCTCCGCGCTGATCGACAATCTCGAACAGCCCATCCGGCTGGAGCCGTTCTCGAAGTTCCCGGTGGTGCGCGACCTTGCGGTTGACCGCAGCGTGCTTTTTGAGAATCTCAAAATAGTCAAGGCTTGGGTGCCCATCGACGGCACCTACGATCTCGGTCCCGGGCCGCGTTTGGCGCCCGAAGAGCAGGAAGTCGCCTATCCCATCTCGCGCTGCATTTCCTGTTGCTGCTGCATGGAGGCTTGCCCGCAATTTAACGAGAGCACCGGGTTTGTGGGCGCAGCCACGATCGCGCAAGTGCGGCTGTTCAATACCCATCCCACCGGCAAAGCGCTGGAGCGCGAGCGGCTCGCCGCCCTCATGGGCGATGGCGGTATTCAGGAATGCGGCTACGCTCAGAACTGCGTCGAGGTTTGCCCCAAGGACATTCCGCTCACCAAATCGATTTCCGAGGTGGGAGGACAAGTTATGAAGCAGGCTCTTGGTGACCTTTTGCGGCGCTGATTGTTGTCATTTTTGCGTAAAGTACCGCAACCCGGATTCTTCCGAGAGTCATCTTAATCCCGCCAAGTCGCGGCTACATGCGAACATAGGCGGGCCCGTAATTTCTGTTCGAATTGGCACTTGATTTGCCGCTATAAGTTTGCGGGTCTTGCATTGCGGCGCGCGGGTAACCGCGGTAACCACGCGGGCAGTAACCACCGAAACATGGCCTTTTTGGGTACACAGGTAATGGCGCGACTCCTGTATCGCGTGGGACCATTTGACAGCATGGCTTAGAATAGCCGCTACTCGCAAGCAGATCTAAGAGCTTAGGCGGGAAGCAGTGCCCGCCCTATGGACCGCTTCGTGAAACACATCGTTAAATTAAATTTCGTGGCCGCAGTTCTTCTGGCCCTGACGTGCGGTTGCCTGTCGAGCACAGCCTTTGCCGTGCGTCACTCCATCCGGCAGCATCAGCCGCGACGGCACTTCCGCTGGCTGCACTTCTGGAATCCGATGTTCCGCCCATCGCATGAATCGCTTCTGATCCAAAATGCTGAAATCGACCGACTGGAGTTGCCGCGCATTGAGGACGAGACCGAGCTTGAAGCTCTCAAGGCCGACGGTTCCCTGCTGGAAATTCGTGCCGGTGAAATGCTGCGCTTCGATCCGCGACTCGATCCCTCGCGACGTTTCTGCCGACCGTGGACGCGGGATTTCGTCGACGACCTAAGCCAGGCCTACTACAACCGATTCCATCAACAGATTCAGGTGAACTCGGCGGTTCGTACCGTCAAGGTGCAGAAAAAGCTTCGCCGCCACAATCGCAATGCCGCGCCCGCCGACGGCGATACCGCCTCATCGCATCTCGCCGGCGTGACTGTCGACCTGCAGCGCCGCGGCATGAGCAAAGACCAGATTCGCTGGATGGAGCACTACCTCTTTTACATGAAGGCGCTCGGCCTGGTGGAACCGGAAGAAGAGCGCCATCAGTGGGTCTTTCACATCATGGTGAGCGGTCACTACTCCGAATGGCGCGAGACCCAGGACATCGTTCCCGTCGAGCGCCCGGATGAGGAGAAGCCGCAGACGCAGGTCGCTCTGGGTGGCGGCACCAAGTAAAGCAGGTTTCAACGTTTCAGAGTTTCAAGGTTTCAACTCTTGCCCCGTTCCCACTTCCCGCTTTAAATCCTTTAGGATTCTCTTCGTATGATCGTTTTGATGGCTGGCCTGCCCGGTAGCGGTAAGAGCACGCTCGCGCGCGAACTGGCCGTCCGAACTTCAGGCCGCGTCCTGAGCAAAGACGAAATCCGCCACGCGATCTTCCGCGCGGAAGAAATCGAATTCTCCTCGGCGCAAGACGACTTTTGCATGCGCGTCATGCTCGAAACGGCAGGATATCTCTTATCCCGCAGCCCCAGTCGTTGGATTTTTCTGGATGGCCGCCCATTCTCGCGACGCTACCAGATTGAAAATGTGCTCGCCGCAGCCGCTACCCTGCACCAGCGATGGCGCATTCTCGAATGCATCTGCTCTAAAGAAACCGCGCGCCGCAGGTTAGCAGCCGACGCGCAAGCCGGCGCGCACCCCGCCCACAACCGCGACTTCCAACTCTACCTCGAAGTAAAGTCGCGCTTCGAAACCATCGTCCATCCCAAAACGGTCATCGACACCGACCAGCCACTGCAAGCCTGCCTGCAGCAAGCCCTCGCCGCGCTGCAGGCTGAATAAATGTTTCTGCAGCAGACTGTTGAACAACTCAGATCTCCATCAGGTTTTGAAAGGGCGCGGCTTTCAGCCGCGCCGCAAGTCTGGAGCCTTTTAGGCGCTGGGGGGTTTTCAGTTCACGAAATGAGCTTTTCAGCAGCCGGCTAGGCCAACACGCACGAGGACCGTAACGGGATTCTTCGCCACAGACGCTGACCAACCAATTCCAGTTGACCGTGCTCATGGGCATTTCGGCGGGGTGAGAGGTTAGCGGAGCATATACGATGCTATTGTCATTGGTGGCTCGAGGAAGTCATAAAACCTTCCACAATCCAGGCGATTAGCCAAAGGGTCGCGCCACATGCGAGGGGACCGTCTGCGAGCACGAACAGTTCCCCCAACGCGCCTCCACCCTTCAGAATGAACAATTACCCAAAGGGCAATACCGGCGAGCGAACCGAAGAGCACGATGCACTTTGCCAGCAAATGAATCCGGTGCGTGCCTTCGTTTGTGTACATGTCCATCCCCCAGCCCTGCCCCCGA
This sequence comes from uncultured Acidobacteriaceae bacterium, assembly GCA_963708335.1. GTDB lineage: Bacteria > Acidobacteriota > Terriglobia > Terriglobales > Acidobacteriaceae > Sulfotelmatobacter. The sequence continues at coordinate 4,418,791 of OY970205.1, forward strand.
TTGTAAGTCCCCATCAGATTCATGCGCTAATCTCCTGATGAGCGCTATAGGGATTTTTCACGAATTCACACATGCAGCGAAAGGGCTACGGCTGTCCGACCCATACGATAAAGGTGAGCGTGACATCCTCGTATCGCGCGGTAATTTCCCAGCATCCAGTCGTCGGGAAGTTGATACCAGTCACAAAGAAGTGATCATTCGCCGTCCCGCTGGGTGTGCCCGGGCCGTCGGTTTGGAGCGGAGGGGCAAGAGAATCGGTTCTCCTGCCGCTGACCGTGGGTTTCGCTTCGGTTGCAGCGTGTGCGTCAAAGCCTTGTCGCCAAAAAAACAGCTTCTGTCTGAATGTCGGATCGCTCGGTGTGTAGTGCCCTAGGCCGATCCAGGCTCCGGTCTTTGGAAGAGCGGTCCATAGCTCGTCCGTCCCGAACCAGAATTGACCACCGGATGGTTTTGCAGGATAGGGCGCTGGCGGCACGAAGGGTTGCGTTGCGGGCTTCGTAACCGGACACGTCTCAGGCACGGCTGATGTTCTCTGCCTCTCTTGGCCACTGCATAAAATTGGCAGACACATGAAGCAAAACAACAGCAGAAGGCGTGGGGGGAGCATAGGAAGCCTCCAACGCAGATAGTTCAGTCTACAACTTCCCCGGCAACGTTGCTAACATCATTACACGTTTTGACCCGCTGCTAATTACACAATGAGAATCGGCCTCATAAACGTGATCGGCGTCCAAAATCCTGACTGCTGGGCGTTCGCCTTTGTTCACCGCCGCCGCTGCCTATACAATCGTGAATCCGCCAGCATCCGACCGGCGACCAAACTATGACTACCAAGCTTCTTTCTGTTTTCGTGCTCATCTCCGCCCTTTTCGCCCAAGCCCCGCAAACCCCATCTGCCGCGCCCGACATGATCGTCAGCGCGCGCGCTCGTCAGATTCACGATTCCGCGATCGTGGTCGATACCCATGCCGACACCCCGCAGCGCTTTCTCGACGAAGGCTTCGACATCGGCTCGACCGATCCCAAGGATCCCGGCCACATCAGCCTCGACAAAGCCCGCCGTGGAAATCTTGGCGCAGAATTTTTCTCTATCTGGGTCGACCCTGAGACCAATCAAGGCCATTTCGCGCGTCACACCTTCGATCTCATCGACTCGGTCTACGAACAGGCCGCGCACCATCCCGATCGCATGATGATGGCCTTCTCCGTCGCCGACATCGAGCGCGCCCATCGCGAGCACAAACTCGCCGCGCTCATGGGAATCGAAGGCGGGCATTCCATCGAAAATGACATGCACCTGCTGCGCGATTACTATCGCCTGGGCGTGCGTTACATGACGCTCTCCTGGTCGAACACCAACGAATGGGCCGACTCCTCCGGCGACATCGACAATCCGCAAATCCAACACCACAACGGCCTCACCGACTTCGGCAAGCAAGTTGTTCTCGAGATGAATCGCCTGGGCATGATGGTCGACATCTCACACGTCTCCGATAAAACTTTCTGGGATGCCATTGCCACTACCAAAGCTCCGGTCATTGCGTCGCACTCGTCGGCGCGGGCCTTGGTCGACGCTCCCCGCAACATGACCGACGACATGCTGCGCGCAGTGGCTAAAAACGGGGGCGTGGTGCAGGTGAACTTCTTCAGCGGATTCGACGACGATAACTTCCGCAAGGCCATGGAGGCCCAGGCAAAAGACCAGGCGGCCGCCATTCAAAATTACATGGACCAGTTAAAAGCCCAAGGCAAGCCCGTAAACTACGTCGACGTCGATCGCATTGAGCGTGAGTGGATGGCGAAAATTCCTCGTCCGCCGCTCAAGTCGCTCATCGATCACATCGATTACATTGCCAAGATTGCGGGAATCGATCACGTCGGGCTGGGATCGGATTTCGACGGTGTCAGTGGCGCCACGCCCCAGGGCATCGACTCAGCCGCCGACCTACCGAAGATTACGCAGTCGCTGCTCGATCGTGGTTACAGCGCCGCCGACATTCACAAAATTCTCGGTGGCAACTTGCTGCGCGTCTTCACCCAGGTCGAGCACGCAAGCCGCGAAATGCAGAGCGGAATGACTAATAAATATATGCCCGGTAAGTAGTTGAAGGGCTCTTTTAGAAGGCCTGCCTTGAAGGCCTGCTTTGAAGGGTGCGGGCTTCAGCCCATACGCAACAGCCGCCAAATCAACGGGGCTTTAGCCCCTGAGCGAGGCCGATCTAGAGACGATGGTCGATGCAGCAAATATAAGGGTCATAATTGCGACGCACCACACTAGGCTCTGGATTCCCGGTTCTCCCTTGAGGCTAAGGGTCGAGCAAGTTCGACTTGATGTTTCATTAATTCGGTTCGAGCTGCGTCGTCCAGGCGGCACTGGTGCTGCTGGAGTACCGTTGCGATGGATTTCGCCGTCTCTTGGATCGTATGGAGCCGCCGCATGCATTCGACGTCGTCCGCAGCCTTGTCCTTCAACAGTTCGCACGCGCCCAGAATGGTGGTCAGCTTGTTAATCAAGTCATGCGCGAGTAGGCAGCTGGGCTGATAATTCTCCAGGCTATTTTTCCCCATAGTGGCTTTCCTTCGTTTCTAGTATGTTGAGTTTCGCAACGGTCCATTCCAAGGGCTGTGATTAGAATCACACTCCAGCGTGAGGCTCGGCCTACCTCCTGGAATTCTTCGAAACTGTTCGAGTCGGTTCGATACATACAACTGCTGCCAGCTAAAGATCTTGGCGGAAGCAGCTTTCGGCGTGTCCTACCCTCTGGCCAGGAAGAAACCGCAGGCGTTACTGTCGTACAATGCAACGTTGCACACCCACAAACTGCTTGTACCAATTTGCAAGGAGCATCCATGCGTAAGGGATTCACGATCGCATTTCTATTGATGTCAGCCTCGTTGGGCGCCTGGGCGCAGTCCGCTTCATCCGCCCAGGGCACCGCCAAGCCCGGCACGGCGGCCAAATCGAGCACCGCAGCCAAGCCCCCTGTGCATACGGCGACTAAACCAACCGCCATCATCAAGACCACCGCCGGCAACTTGACGTGCACGCTGTTTCCCGACAAGGCGCCAATCGGCGTGGAAAACTTTATCGGCCTCGCGAGCGGTACCAAGGACTGGAAGAATCCCGTCAGCGGCGCCAACAAGCACGGCGTTCCGCTTTATGACGGAACCATCTTTCACCGCGTCATCCCCGGCTTCATGATCCAGGGCGGCGATCCCGCCGGCAACGGCTCGGGCGATCCGGGATACAAATTCAAAAACGAAACCTCGCCCAGCCTGCTGTTCGATCAACCCGGCCGCCTCGCCTATGCCAACTCTGGACCCAACACTAACGGCTCGCAGTTCTTCATCACCGAGGTTGCCACGCCGCATCTAAACGGCGGCTACACCATCTTCGGCCAGTGCGACGAACCCAGCATAGCGCTGGTCAAGCAGATTGCGCACATGGCCACCGATCCCACCAACGACAAGCCGTTTCGCCCGGTGAAGATAATTCACATCAGCATCGTCCGCAGTACAGGGATGGCGCCGAAGCCGACTGCCGGAGGCACCGTAAAGAAGCCGGCTTCGACAGCCCCAAAAGCTCCGGCGAACCCGAACTAGCAAACGCCTATGTGGGGACAGCCGCCCCTGGCTGTCCCGTCTGGCGAAGCCAGGCGCCTAGCAAAGGACGAAAGACCAACGACCATCGACCAACGACCGAACTAATTCGAAAGGAACTCATGACCCGCCAACCCGGACTCTACGCCACCTTTGAAACCAGCGAAGGAACCATTGTTTGCCGCCTGTTCGAGAAAGACGCGCCCAAGACCGTCGCCAACTTCGTAGAACTCGCCGAAGGCAAGCGCGAGTGGACGCACCCTTCCACGCGCAAGAAATCGAAAGACCGCCTGTACGATGGAACCATTTTTCACCGCGTCATTCCCGACTTCATGATTCAGGGCGGCGATCCGCAAGGCACCGGCATGGGCGGCCCGGGATACCAGTTTGAAGACGAGACCAAGGGCTCGCCACACAAATTCGACAAGCCGGGCAAACTCGCCATGGCCAATGCCGGCCCCAACACCAACGGCTCGCAATTTTTCATCACGCTCGCGTCAACGACGTGGCTCACGGGCAAGCACACAATCTTTGGCGAAGTAGTCGAAGGCCAGGACGTCGCCCAGAAAATCGTAGCCCTGCCCCGCAACCGCCAGGACCGCCCCAACAAGGATGTGGTGGTGAAAAAGGTGACGATCGAGAGGGTGTAGCGCCGGCTGGCCAGAGATGAAGCAACTTGTGTTTGCCCGGTGGGAACTTGAGTGCGATCCGTTGGCGACGCGCGAACTTTACAGCAAACGAACCACCGGTTCAGCGGAGGCCTGCGGCTGCCTGCAATGCCTCAATTTTGTGGCAGCACGGAGTAGGCTCTTTCCATCCGCGGCTTTGAATCTATTCGAAGAACTCGGGATCAGTCCCGACCGTGAGATCGAGGTTTCTTACAATGCCAGAGTCGAGGCGGGAAAGCATCACTATTCGGGCTTCTTTCACCTCATAGGAAAAATCACCAACGGCGTGGATGCTTCCAGGCAGATAGCCGCGAATGCGTGGACTTTCGATTTGGAGAAGGTCGATGAGCGCCTCCAGCTAGGCTTCACCTCTCGGATTGCGCTCCTGGATGAGTCCTTCGCAAGGCTCCCCGTTGTCCAACTCGAGTTCCAAGCAATAGTTCCCTGGCTCTTATCCGAACCGGAACCTGACTATTAGCTGCTCCCGCCGGCTCGTCAGAATCCTACACCCCGATCACGCCGCACAATTCCTTCACCGCCGCCGCGCTCTTATCCAGCCCAGCCTTTTCTTCGGCCGTGAGCTTGATCTCGATAATCTGCTCGATTCCCTTTTCCCCCAACTTCACGGGCACGCCAACGTACAGCCCGCTGACGCCGTATTCGCCTTGCAAATATGCAGCGCAAGGCAGGATTTTTTTCTTGTCCTTCAGAATTGCCTCGACCATTTCGGTCGCAGCAGCCGAAGGCGCGTAGTAGGCCGACCCGGTCTTGAGATACTTCACGATTTCGGCGCCGCCATCGCGTGTGCGCTGCACCAGCGCGTCGAGCTTCGCCTTCTCGATCAACTCGGTGATCGGAATGCCCGCGACCGTGGAGTAGCGCGGCAGCGGCACCATTGTATCCCCATGGCCCCCAAGCACGAACGCGGTTACGTTCTCCACGCTAACCTTCAACTCGGCTGCGATGAACGCGCGAAAGCGGGCAGAGTCGAGTACACCCGCCATGCCAATCACGCGCTCGCGCGGAAACCCGCTGAGCTTGTAAGCCGCCTGCGCCATCGCATCCAGAGGATTCGAAACGATGATCAGGATGCAGCTCGGCGAGTTCTTCACCACCTCGCCCACCACCGCCTTCATGATGCCGTAATTGGTGTTCAGCAAATCGTCGCGGCTCATCCCCGGCTTGCGCGGAATGCCCGCCGTGATCACCACGATGTCGGAGTTCGCCGTGTCTTTGTAGTCGTTCGTGCCGCTGACGTACGAGTCGCGCTTCTCGATCGGCATGGCCTCCAGCAGATCGAGCCCCTTGCCCTGCGGCACGCCCTCAATAATGTCGATCAACACCACGTCGGCCAGTTCCTTGGACGCGATCCAGTGAGCCGCCGTCGCGCCCACATTGCCCGAGCCCACAATCGTTACTTTCTTTCGCATGATGATTCCTTTCATTAGAGCAGCACTTAGCAATTAGCAATCAGCATTCAGCCCCCGCTCACGGGTGCTGCACGCAACGGCAGGTCCCAACCCTTCGGCTGCGTTCAGGGTCGGAATGACGATGCCCCGGCCGAATGCTGAGTGCTGATTGCTGAGTGCTCTCACACCAGCGCGCCCGCGCCCATGTTTTCGATGATGTGTCCTGCAAATTCGCTGGTCTTAACCTTAGTCGCGCCCGGCATCAAACGCTCGAAGTCGTATGTAACTTTCTTCTGCTCGATGGTCCGCTCCATGCTTTGTTCAATCAGGTCGGCCGCTTCGTTCCATCCAAGGTGGCGGAACATCATCACGCCCGACAGAATCACCGAGCCGGGGTTGATCACATCTTTGTCCGCGTATTTCGGCGCAGTCCCGTGCGTCGCTTCGAAGATAGCGTAGCCGTCGCCAATGTTCGCGCCCGGCGCGATTCCCAGCCCGCCCACCTGCGCGGCGCACGCATCGGAGATGTAATCTCCGTTCAGGTTCGGCGTCGCCAGCACTGAGTACTCGTCCGCCCGCGTGACCACCTGCTGAAAAATGGAGTCCGCGATGCGGTCGTTGATCATGATCTTCTTCTTCCACGCGCCCTTGCCGTGCGTCGCATAAATGCGGTCGAGAATTTCCTTCACTTCCTTTTCCACCGCCTGCCGGAATGCCGGAGGAGCGAACTCCATCCCCGGCTCAATCATCTCGGCGTTCTGCGCCACAGTAAGATTGGGGTTCTTGTCTTTGTTGTCGATCACCCAGCTTTCGCGCTCAGTGACGACCCTGTCGCGGAATTCCTCGGTCGCCACATCGTAGCCCCACTGGCGAAAGGCGCCTTCGGTAAACTTCTGGATGTTGCCCTTATGCACCAGCGTAACCGACTTCCGGCCCGACTCCAGCGCGTGCTCGATCGCCATCCGCACCAGTCTTTTCGTTCCAGTCACCGAAATCGGCTTGATGCCAATGCCGGAATCGAGGCGAATCTGCTTCTTGCCGCCCTTCAGCATTTCCTTGTTAAGAAACTCGATCAGCCGCGCGCACTCCGCAGTTCCCTGCTCCCACTCCACTCCCGCGTAAACGTCTTCGGTATTTTCGCGGAAGATCACCACGTCCATGCGCTCCGGATGTTTCACCGGCGAAGGCACGCCCTTGTAATACTTCACCGGGCGTACACAGCAATAAAGATCGAGAATCTGCCGCAGCGCCACATTCAGCGAGCGAATGCCCCCGCCCACCGGCGTCGTCAGCGGTCCCTTGATCGCCACGCGAAACTCGCGGATGGCTTCTACCGTTTCGTCGGGCAGCCAGGTATCGAACTTCGCCTTGGCCTTCTCTCCCGCGAAGACTTCGTACCAGGCAACGCGGCGCTTGCCCTGATACGCTTTCTCCACCGCCGCATTGAAAACGCGCAGCGAGGCCTTCCAGATGTCCCGGCCAGTCCCGTCTCCCTCAATGAACGGAATGATCGGATTGTCGGGAACCTCATACTTGCCCCCGGAGTATCCGATCTTCTTTCCGTCGGAGGGTACCGGTACGCCGTTATAAGAGCCTGCCATGAAAAGCCTCCCCATAAAGGAATCTGCGATGGGCTGGAAAACCGATCATTATAAAGAATTTGAGCGGTGGTAAACACGTTCCCCGACAAACTGTTGCGAAATTATTCACCACCGCTGATTTCCTCATCCCGCCACGTGTGTTGAAGTCTGCGCATCCGCCAGACACGAATGTCCAAATCTAGGACCTGAATTGATAAACGAAGGTGATTTTAATCACTCCGTGCAGTGATTTTAACCACCAACTTCTTCCCTACCGGTTGCCCCGGTCCGCAATGTCACCACCTTGCCTGTTGTGGGATAATTCTGTCTGAATCGCTTCAGGACTTCGGAACCTACCGAGGAGGTCTCCATGGACAGCAAAGTTCCCAATCTCCTGTGCCTCATCACCGCCATCGCTTTTGTGGCGGCATTCTCAGCCGCTTCTTTCGCAGATGCGTCCGGCGACCGGACGCAGTTCGGCCACGACGTCACCGTTGGGGCGGGCGAAGAAGCTACTGACGTCACGTGTTTTGGTTGCAGCGTGCGCGTCCGCGGGAAGGTCGCCACCGATGTCACGACATTCTTTGGCAGCGTGATCGTGGAGGAAGGCGGCGAGGTGGGAAGCGATTTGACCGCCTTTGGCGGCAGCGTCCGCCTCGATAAAGGCGCTAAAGTCAATTCTGGCGTTACCGTGTTCGGCGGCAGGCTTCATCGCGATCCCGAAGCCTCGGTTTCCGGAGACGTCACCGTATTTGCCGGCGGATTCTGGCTCGCCCTGATTTTTGGATTGCCGCTCGTGCTTTTCGGAGCTTTCGTCGCATTGATCGTCTGGATCGTGCGGCGGCTCATGCGGAGTGGCGTGCCCGTCACCGCTTAAAAACTCGACGCCTCGCTACCAGCGCCGGGTGCCGAAGGTCTTCCGCACGCCTACGGTCATGTACCGCCCCCATGGACCGTTGTTGCCCAAATCGGCCTGGCCCAGGTTTTTATTGCGCGCGCCCAGGCGATCGAACAGGAAGTGCTGGGTCACGCGAAACTCGAACCCTTTATCGAGATAGATCCCCGCTCCCCACGAATGCTCTATGCCAATCGCGTCCGGCGACCAGGTGTAAAGCGTCTTCGGAATGGTTTTGCCAAACAGGAATGTGGGCGCTCCATACACCATGAACCGCCGCAGCGGACCCCGGCCAAAGGGTCGAACCTCCAGGATGCCCGACAGCATGTAGCGGGCAAACAGGCTGCAAGGCGCGTTAACTCCACCATAGTCACCCGCATTGCCGGCGCACAGATTGGGATCCACCTCGTTATGCGGTGGCGCCAGGTCAAACTGCGCCCAGCCCCAGAACATGTCCCGTGGAAAGAACATGCGGTCCCCTGAATCTGCCTCGTGCCATGTACCCCGCGATCTTTGCGCCGTGCTTCTCGGAGCATCGCCTCCTTGGGAATTGAGCGACGAAGTGATCTGTCCTCCCGCGACTGAAACCAATGTTAGAACTGTCAGCAGCCACCCCAATTTCCTCATTGAACCTCCGAAAAAGTTCACTAAGTTGTAAGCACTTGGATTACAGACCGCACCTGACCGATCCCGTCAAAGACACAGGATGGGAGCAGAGTTAAGTTGCGTAGAGCGCCACATTGTAACCTGTTGGCAGATGAGCGGGTGGTGATCCATCCGCGAAACCAATCGTTTTCCAAAGCAGGTTGTTGAACCGCACGCTCTCATTCCTGTCGAACTTCGGACTTAAGTCCGCCAAGCTCGGGCAGGAATATGTCGGGGCTGATTCCTTCCAGAATTCATATCCCATACCCGATTTATTCCATTCATAGTACGTTCACACTATCGAGCAGCGCTAACTTACGCCAAAAGCGGGATTTGCGGTTTGGTGGATAGATTGCACAAAGAGACATCAAGCACCACCCAGGAACCCTATGCCTCAAGAGATTTCGGTTTCGTACCAGGCGATCAAGAGCAAGGTTTACCGCTTGATCGATTCCCTCGTGGTCGGTGAAAAAAGCGAATCGGACGTTCAAGAATCGATTCGCCGCTGGTGGTCCCTGATCCACCCAGCCGATCGCCCCATCGCACAAAAATACCTGTTGATGGTCCTCGGCCGTTCCGCCTCTGCCTTGGACTGCATGGGCGACGCTTTCCTTTCCATCGGCTCCTGCGACACAGCCCGTCCGCAAATGACCGAATCCGCCCTGTCAGGCAAGCGCATGCGCCTGGTTGAGCGTGTCGTGAAGGAAACGTCCGTCCGCAGCGTTGTGTAACCCCGGGAACCTGTCCCGAGCGGCTCAAATGTAGTCTGGCCCGTTGTGTCGCGTACTTCGTCGGTCTCATCCCTTCATAAATTGAAGGCATCGCTGCCGGGACGGGACCGTCTGCGATCATTCGTAACTCCCAGATGAGAGCTTTTTCATCATTTACAAGCGAAAACGAGGCGATCATTGGGGCTGGAGGCAGTCCCTATGAAGTCGTCCAGAGTCATTCTTTTCTGTGCTCTCTTTGTGATTGTCAGCCTTTCCAGTAGCGTCCAGGCGCAAATTCGAGTCGATGTTCCGTTCAATTTCATCGCCGCCGGCAAGTCTCTACCCGCCGGGCACTACAGCATTGAACCAGCATTTGATACAGACCAAAGCGTCTGGCGCGTTACCAACGGCAGCGTTGGGGTGAACATGCTCACCAACCCTGGTGATTTGCTGAAATCGCCACAACGACAGGGCATGGTTTTCCTACACGCAGATGGCCGGTTTTTCCTGATCGAACTCAGGACTTCCGATTTCCAAAGCCGCGACCTGCCGGTGAGAACGAAAGTGACAACCAGGCTTAAAGCAGAAACCGGCAACTACATCGAGATCGAGGCAGAGTAGCCGTTCCAACACAATCGAGCCCTGCCCGCAGCCGGATGTCGGCGCTCCCAATCTACGCCCGCACCTAAATGTCGTAGTACAGCGCAAATTCGTAGGGATGCGGCCGTTGCCGGATGGCGTCCACCTCCTTCGAGCGTTTGTAGTCCACGTACGTTCGCAGCAGTTCTTCGCTGAACACATCGCCTTTGAGCAGGAAAGCGTGATCGCGCTGCAGCGCGTCCAGAGCTTCCTCGAGTGATCCCGGCATCGACGGAATATTCGACAACGCCTCCGGATCCAGTTCGTAGATATCCTTGTCCAAAGGCAAGCCCGGATCCATCTTGTTCTCGATGCCGTCCAGCCCAGCCATTAGCATGGCTGCGAACGCCAGGTATGGATTGCAGCTCGGGTCTGGCGGCCGAAACTCGACGCGCTTCGCTTTTGGAGCAATCGAATACATGGGAATGCGGCAGGCAGCCGAGCGATTGCGCCGCGAGTATGCCAGATTCACCGGAGCTTCAAATCCTGGCACCAGACGTTTGTAGGAATTCGTGGTGGGCGCGATGATCGCCGACAGCGCGGGCCCATGCTTAATCAACCCGCCCACGTACCACAGCGCGAGCTGCGACATGCCGGCATATCCGTCGCCCGCAAACAGCGGTTCCCCGGACTTCCACAGCGACTGGTGCGTATGCATGCCGTTCCCGTTATCGCCAAAAATCGGCTTCGGCATGAATGTCACCGTCTTCCCGTACCGGTTGGCTACGTTCTTCACAATGTATTTGTAGAGCAGCATCTTGTCGGCCGAGCGCAGCAGTGAGTCAAACTTCAAATCAATTTCCGTCTGTCCGCCCGACGCCACTTCGTGATGATGGCACTCCACGTCCATCCCGCAACTCTGCATGGTCAGCATCATCTCGGAGCGCAGGTCTTGATAATGATCGGTAGGCGGAACCGGAAAATAACCTTCCCGGTAGCGCGGCCGGTAGCCGAGATTGTTCTCTTCCCTGCCAGAATTCCACCGTCCCTCTTCCGCGTCGAGGTAGTAAAACCCGTACTGCTCTCGCTGGTCGAAGCGCACGTTGTCGAAAATGAAAAACTCAGCTTCCGCGCCAAAGTATGCGGTGTCGGCAATGCCAGTAGAAGCCAGATACAACTCTGCTTTCCGTGCAATGTAGCGCGGATCCCGGTCGTACCGTTGTTTGGTCACCGGATCCATCACATCGCACACCAGCACTAGCGTCGGTACCTCGGTGAATGGGTCGAGCAAATGAAAATTCGCGTCGGGCTTGAGCAGCATGTCGCTTTCATGAATTCCGGCCCAGCCTCGAATCGACGATCCGTCGATGCCAAATCCATCCTCAAAAGAAGTCTCAGTCAGCTGCCCAATGGGATAGGAGACGTGGTGCCACAGCCCGGGAATATCGGTGAAGCGCAGGTCGAGAATGCTTGCCTCGTGTTCTTTGGCGAACGCGAGCACAGTCTTGCTATCAGCCATCAAAAAGCTCCTTGCGGAAAGCCTTACGGGAGAGACGTCCTTGCCAGGTCTCTGCGAGCCAACTTCGTTCTGAATCAGGCGATCGGTCGCGGACAAACCGGCGCGTGGGCAGGCTGCTACAATCGGTCGCGTTATGCAAACCGAGGAGTTTAATGCCAGCCCCCGGCGCTGGCAATTCGATTGTTCTTATAGCCGGGATAACCTGACTTTATACTGAAGCTGTCAGCTATCAGCCATCAGCCATCAGCTTTCAGCCAATCCCGATTCGGTTCGGGATGAGATATCCGAATTGCGCTGGCTGACGGCTGAGAGCTGACAGCTGAAGGCTTCCTTATGGATTTCGACCAGCTCGAAACGTTCCTCGAAGTGGCACGGCACGCCTCATTCTCGCGCGCTGCCGAGAAGCGTTTTCGCACTCAGCCCGCGATTTCCTCCCAAATCCGCGGCCTGGAGGAAGAAGTCGGCGCCAAGCTCTTCGACCGCTCCGGCGGCAAGGTCTCACTCACGGCCGCGGGCAAGGCCTTTCAGAAATACGTCGAAGACACTCTCGACGCCCGCAAAGCCATGCTGGTCGCCATAGCCGAGATGGAGCGCGTCCCTCGCGGCGAAATCATCGTCGGCGCCAACGAAGGCACCTGCCTCCACATCCTGCCTTACGTTTTTGCCGATTTCAAAAAGCAGTATCCCGACGTTTCGGTCAACATCAAGCGCGCCGACTACGGCAAAATTCTCGAATCCATCATCGACAACTCCGTCGACTTCGGCGTCATTTCCCTTCCCGTGACCGACACCCGCCTCACCGTCGTCCCCATCCATCGCGACGAGTTGATTGTCATCGCCCCGCCGCAACATCCCCTCGGCAAGTTGAAGTCCGCCACCATCGCCGACGTAGCCAAGTTCCCCTTGGTCGTCCCCAAGGCCGGGCACACGCGTGATGCCCTCGAGCAACTTTTCCACGAGCGCCGCCTGAAGCCCAACTTCACCATGGAACTCGACTCCAGCGAGTTGCTCAAACGCTTCGTCGCCGCCGACGTCGGCATCGGTTTCATTGCCCGATCCAACGTCGAGGAAGACGTTCGCGCCAAAGTGCTCGCCGCCGTTCCCATCGCCGACGCCCAGATCCGCCGCGATCTGGCGCTCGTCTTCCGCAAAGACAAGGCTCTCAGCCGCGCCGCCCTCGCCTTCATCGACATCGCGGTGAAACACAAATCCACGGAAGAATTGGTTCCCTCCCCAAGTCGATGATCAAGGCGACGATCACAGTGATGACCAAGGCCCTCTCCGGATTTTTGCTCCTCTTGCTTTTCGCTGGACTCACTTTGCCGAGCCTGGGCCAAGCCACTTCCTCGCAAAAGCCGCTTTCGCAAATGCCCGCCTCGGCCCGCCAGCTGATCGCCATCAAAGTCGTCGGAAGCAAGCGCTACTCCGAACAGGCGATCGCGGCCGCCTCCGGCCTGCAGATGGGCGCCGCGGTCAACGACGACGACTTCAAGAAAGCCGCTCGCCGCCTCGGCGACATGGGAGTCTTCACCGACATCGCCTACAACTACAGCTACTCCTCTGCGGGGACCAAGCTCGAGCTGCGCGTCACTGACGCCCAGAAATTCGTCCCCGCCCGCTTCGAGGACTTCGTTTGGTTTTCTGACGAGGAACTTCGGCAGCGCATCCAGCAGCACGCCCCGCTGTTCGACGGCGAACTACCGCTTTACGGCCGCCTGGCCGACGAAGTCTCCGACGTCCTGCAAGCCATGCTGGTCGAACGGTCCATCCCCGGACATGTCGAATATCTCCGCACCGGCAAACAGGACGGCCCCGTCGAGGCGATCACTTATCACGTAAACGACGTTCTCATTCGAATCCGCAACTTCGAATTCACCGGAGCGTCTCCCGACGATGTGCTTGCACTTGAAGCCGCGGGTCGCCGTCTTGGCGACCGCGAATATTCCCGCAGTCGCCTCCATCAACTCGTCGAGCATCAACTCCTTCCCGTCTATTTCGCGCGCGGATATCTAAAGGCGGAATTCGGTCCGCCCGTGCCAAAAGTTGTGAAAGAGCCCTCCGCCGAAAACGAAGATGGCCCCCGCAACCAGACCGTCGTCGATGTCAGCTTCGCCGTCACGCCCGGCCAGCAATACAAGCTGAAAAGCCTGGACTGGTCCGGCAACCACGAGTTCCCCACCGAAACTCTACAGAAGATGGTTCGCGCCGAGGTCGGTAAGCCGGCCAATACCATCCGCCTCGGCGACAATCTCAAGGACATCCAGAAGCTCTACGGCTCCCGCGGATTTATCACCTGCACAATCAAGCCCGACGCCACCTTCGACGACGTCGCAAGCACAGTCGCTATTCGCTTCGAGGTCACCGAAGGCCCGGTCTTCCACATGGGAGAACTCGAATTCCGCGGCCTCGATAACAGCCTTATGGCGAAGCTGCGCGATGCCTGGAAAATCCGCTTTGGCGAGGTCTACGACGCCACTTACCTCAGCGATTATCTGCCCGCCGCCCAGAAGCTGCTCCCACCGTCCCTCGACTGGGACGTGGCCTCTCACGTAACCGCCAACGTCCGCGACAAGACCGTCGACGTCGATCTAATCTATTCCGTCAAAGCCCCAAAATAGCCAAGCCAGTAGGAACAGCCCACGTAGGAACGGCTCACGTAGGAACAGCCGCCTCGGCTGTTCAGGTTTTGCTTCATGTGGGAACAGCCGCCCCGGCTGTTCAAGCAGAGCGAAGCTCGGCCTTCTCCCACCCTTGTCCGTTTTTTGTAACACTTTCACCCACCTTGTCAGCGGCCGATTTCCATGCCTTATTCTGCCAGTTCGCAACCCAATTTTGGCCCGGGCCCTCCCCCCAAAGACTCCGGGCACCCCGCGGGGAAGCGCGCCAGCGCTCCCCGCTTTTCTTTCCCCATTCCACTCGAGCGCCAGACAGATGGATTTCCCCGGACTTGTAACTTCTGCCCCGGTTGAGTCATCCTCTAACGATGTGGCTGTGCCGCCAGCATCGTGCGAAGCCTGCCGCCAAGGAGAATCTGATGAATTCACGAGCTCGGAAAATAGGACTCTTTCTCTTGAACCTGATCTTGGTTTCAGCCCTGGCCTCCGCCACCTTCGCGGCCAGCGCAAAAACTTTCACCGGAAAAGTCAGCGACGCCATGTGCGGCGCAAAGCACATGGAGTCCAACGATGACGCCGCCTGCACCCGCGCCTGCGTTAGCAAAGGAGCAAAGTACGCCCTCGTCGTGGGCGACAAGGTTTATACGCTCGACACCAGCGACAGGGCCGCTCTCGCCGCTCTCGACAAAAATGCCGGAGCCAAAGTCACCGTCACCGGAACTGAGAAGGACAATACCATCGCCGTCTCCGAGGTGACCGCCGCTCCCTAACCCAACCTGCTTCCGAATCCGCGGGGGACGCCCTGGCGCTCCCCGCAATTTTTTCCCCCGCAGCCTGCAAATTCACATTCCCGTCACAAAGCATTGTGTTAGATTGAGCATTCTCTACACTCAATTTTCCGGAGGACGATCGCATTGGGCAAAGACATGGTTCCGAAGCGGATTTTCTTTACTAAGGGAGTGGGGAAACACCGCGAGCGGCTGACTTCGTTTGAATTGGCGTTGCGCGACGCCGGGATCGCCGCCCAGAATCTGGTTCGAGTCTCGTCCATCTTTCCGCCCAACTGCAAGCTGCTCGCCCGCAAGGAAGGCGTGAAATATCTCCATCCCGGCGAAGTCGTTTTCGCCGTGGTCGCCGAAAACTCCACCCGCGAGCCGCACCGCCTGCTCGCTTCCTCCATCGGCGTCGCCATTCCCGCCGACCGGAACACCTATGGCTACCTCAGCGAGCACCACTCCTTCGGCGAAACCGAAGACGCCGCCGGAGAATACGCCGAAGAACTCGCCGCCGAAATGCTCGCCACGACGCTGAACGTCGAATTCGATCCCGACCGATCCTGGGACGAGAAGAAGCAGATCTACCGCCTCTCCAACAAAATCGTTCGCACCGCCAACGTGACCCAGTCCGCCGTAGGTGATAAGCGCGGCCTCTGGACCACAGTGATCGCCTCTGCGGTACTGATCTTCGACTGAGCGCAGAATCGGCGCAAATAGGTTCGACCGTCTTGCAGGTTTCACTGCCTTCAAGTCCGCTTATGAGCGGACGGTTCAAACTCGGCCCGTCATTGTTCTCTCATTCTGTGCAGCCCTAAAGTAACGCCTTCCTTTGCCGAGCGGATTGAATACGCAATCGGGTAAACACAGTACGGAAAAACAAAGCAGGGCCTTCTATAATTCGGGTGGGTTACGAAACTGTCACTCGATATCGTCTGTACCGATTCCTTACCGCGGGCGTTATCTAGTTTCTACTTTTGGATGCAATGAGATCCATGGGTTCCCTGAGCATCTTTATTGTCGACGATCATAAGGCTGTGCGGAAGAGTATTGGCGTCTTATTGTCGACACGCCCGGGCTGGTCTATTTGCGGCGAGGCGCGCGACGGGATTGAAGCGGTTGAAATAGCGAAACAACTGCGGCCCGACATTGTGATTATGGATGTTTCCATGCCTCGCATGGACGGAATTGCCGCCACCCGAATTATCCGCCAGCAACTGCCAGATTCCGACGTAATTATCGTCAGCCAAAACGATCCACTCCTCATGCAGAATGCAGCAGCCGAGGCCGGGGCCAAGGCATTTGTAGAAAAGTCAAAAATGCCCCAGGATCTCGTACGAACGATCGAAGGTCTTGCACAGAGTGCCGCAGTGAGCCGCGGCGGCGAACCGTCTGATTTCTCCAGCAATGCATCCATCGCCGCCGGGAAAGTGAGCGCAACGGAAAGAGCACGCAAGCTGCGGGCCGAAGCCGAACGCGATCAAATGCGTGAGCTCCTCATGCAGGCTCCGGCGGCAATCGGATTGCTTTCCGGCCCGGAGCATCGCTGGACATTCGTAAACCCCGAGTACATCCGGATCACGGGCCGCAAGGGACCGGAAGACTTCCTCGGCAAAACACTGCTCGAAAGCCTGCCGGAGTTGGACGGGCAACCCTTCTTTGAGCCGTTGGATACGGCATACCGGACCGGTGTTCGCCACGTCGCCAGCGGCGCAAAAGCAATTCTGAATCGAGCTGCTTCCGGGCAGGATGAAGAAGCGTATTTCAATTTCGTTTACCAGCCCGTACGCAACCTTGAGGGAAAAGTCGATGGGATCCTGGTCCACGCGGTCGAAGTCAGCAATCAGGTGCTCCAGGTAAAAGAACGAGAGGAAAGGGAACGAGCCAGCGGACTTCTGGCCGCAATCGTGGATTCCTCCGACGACGCTATCGTAAGCAAAACCCTTGGTGGCATCATTAGCAGTTGGAACAAGAGCGCGGAGAAGTTGTTCGGGTACACACGCGATGAAGCTGTGGGTCGGCACATCACCTTGATAGTTCCCGAGGATCGATGGAGTGAGGAGACCAACATCCTTGAGCGACTGAGGCGAGGCGAACGCATCGACCATTTTGAGACGGTGCGCCGGCGCAAGGACGGGAGTTTAGTCGAGCTTTCGTTGACGATTTCGCCGGTGAAGGACGCCTCAGGTCGCATTATCGGCGCATCGAAGGTCGCCCGTGACATTACAGAACGACGGCGGGTTGAGCGAGCGCTGGCGGAACGGGCCCGGTTGCTCGATTTGAGCAATGATGCAATTTTGGTTCGCGATGAGGCTGGCCGTATCACATACTGGAACCAAAGCGCCTTCGAGCTCTATGGCTACAGCAGTGAGGAAGCCATGGGTCGAGTCGCTCAGGACTTGTTGCAAACATCTTTCCCCGAACCGCTGGAGCGAATTCTCGAACAGCTTAGGCGTGATAATCGCTGGGCAGGAGAGCTCATTCATCGACGCAAGGACGGATCTCAAATTGTGGTTGCCAGCCGTTGGGCACTGGATCGGGACGACTGCGGGAATTGGAAGAGCGTTCTTGAAACCAACAATGACGTCACGCGGCAGAAGGAGAACCATAAAGCTCTGCGTGAAAGCGAGGAGCGCCTTCGTACGTTGTCTAACAGCCTTGAAGCTCAAGTACGCGAGCGAACCGAGGAACTGGAGCGCCGCAATGCCGAAATTCTCCAGCAGTCGGAACAACTACGGGAGCTATCGAACCGGTTGCTGAGAACGCAAGATGATGAGCGACGACATATTGCGCGCGAGTTGCACGACAGCGCCGGTCAACTGGTAGCGGCGCTTGGTATGAATCTCGCCGGCATGGCACAACAGGCAAAGAAAAATCCGGCGCTGGCGGAAGCTCTAGAGGACACCCAGAATCTGGTGCAGCAGCTCAACAAAGAGATTCGCACCACGTCGTACCTTTTGCATCCACCGCTACTGGACGAAAATGGTTTGTCCCAGGCCATTCTGTGGTACATACAGGGGTTGATGGAACGCGGCGGCTTGAATATCGACTTCGACATTTCGGAGGACTTCGGCAGGCTTCCCGCCGACCTCGAACTCGCCATTTTCCGCGTGGTCCAAGAATCCCTGACGAACATCCATCGCCATTCCGGAAGCAAGACGGCAAAGATCCGTCTTTCCCACACTAACGGCACTATTTTGCTGGAAATTCAGGATCAGGGTAAGGGAATCTCGGCCGAGAAGCTCGCTGACCTCCGAGCGCAGCGCTCCGGCGTGGGTATAACCGGTATCCGGGAACGCATCCGTCAGTTCAAAGGTGAAATGGATATTCAGTCGAACGGCAGCGGCGCCACGATCGTGGTTAGACTTCCCATGCACGCGGCACCTGAATCCGAACCAGAGACGCTACTCCGACACTCTCTCGGATAAAAAAACGCCTATCGCTCCCGCCTTTGAAATCTTCTTCAGGTTCTATTCATGTACGGTGGTTACTATTCTGGTCGAAGGTTCGTGGAATGGCGGTCTTCCTAGCACGACGCATTCATCCGCGGAGCAGGCGCCCGGGGCTACGCGACAACAAGCATCCAGATTTCAGCAAGCAATGGAAGGGATATCTTATGAGATCGATTCTCCGCAATCGCATCATGATCGGCGCCACGATGCTCAGCGTGATGGCGTTCGCCGCAACTACCGTCGAATACCACTTGGCGAACACTTATAAATTCGGCGCTGCGCCAGGCACCCGGGAGTATTTTGATTACATGACGCTCGATCCCGATTCGCACCGCTTGTACTTGTCGCATGGCAGCGAAGTGCTGGTGGTAAATGCGGACACCGGCAAAGAAGAAGGAAAAATTTCCGGGCTGAAGACGAGTCATGGCGTGGCGCTGGTGCCGGCAGTGGGGCGCGGCTTCATCAGTGACGGCGCGCAGGGCAAGGCCATCATCTTCGATCTCAAGACGTTGAAGGTGACTGGCGCAGTAAAGGCGGCGCCCGATGCCGACTGCATCATTTACGATCCCGCCTCCAGGCACGTCTTCACGTTCAATGGCGACAGCAAGAACGCGACCGCGATCGATCCAGCCAGCGGCAATGTTGTGGGCACGGTTGATTTGGGCGGCGGCCCCGAATTCGCCGTGGCCGACGGGAAAGGGACGATTTACAACAACCTGGAAGATAAGAGCGAAGTCGTGGCAATCGATTCCAACAACCTGAAAGTGAAATCACGTTGGCCGATCGCGCCCGCCGGCGCTCCAGCGCCCATCGCGATGGATCGGGAGCATCGGCGGTTGTTCGTTTCCGGTCGCGAGCCCGCGATGATGGTGGTGATGAACGCCGACGACGGCAAGGTGATCCAGTCATTCCCCATCAGCGAAGGCGCCGATGCGGAAGTGTACGACGCGAAATCTGGACTGATTTTCGTTTCCACTCGCGAGGGTTGGGTCCACATTTTCCACGAAGACTCGCCTGACCAGTACAGCGAGGCCGGCAAGGTGAAGACGGAATTTGGCGCCAAGACTATGGCCTACGATTCGAAGACCAATCGCATCTTCGTGGACACGGCCGATTTTGGAAAAGCTCCGGCGCCCACCAAGGAGCACCCACATCCGCGTCCCACGCCTATACCCGGCACATTCCATGTGCTGGTGTACGCGCGATAATGGCGGCGCAAAGCTCAACGCTGCGAGAAAGATACAAGCTTAACCGGAGCGAGTTGCCGGTTTCGGTGCGGGATGCAAAGTGGTGGGCGATGCAGGACTCGAACCTGCGACCTCCTGCTTGTAAGGCAGGCGCTCTAACCAGCTGAGCTAACCGCCCACGTTGCTAATTCAAGGACTTAAGCCGCCGGATCGTTGGCTTGAAGTCTCCCCACAAACTGGACCTTTTCTTCTGGTCTGTCCAGTGTTTCAACCGCCCGACGCGCGGGGCCTCTTTCGATATATCACTGTAGTGGCGTGTCATTGCTGCGGACATGTGAAAAACCATGGCCATTGTAACCGGAAGGGGAATTCCACGCTCGGCCATCGTTTTTGGCAGCGCGAACAGGACAGGCCAGCGCCACAGTTTTATGGTTCGTACAAGAAAACAGCGCCCTTCGTGATCGTTGGCAGAGTGAAGTCGACGGAATCTCCGTGGCGCACTCCCTGAACCGACTGCATCTCACCGAGGAACGGCAAATAGAATCCTTCCCCCTCCGACTTCGACGCGACGCTCACAGTGACTCCATTTTGCGGAGTCTGGATCGGATTCGATTCGCCCCGCAGCCCGGCGAAGTTCGCCAGGAAGCACTGGATGCGTCCGTCGGGCCCTCGCGAGACCGAAGTCGCAATTTCTGTAGATGCCTGGATCTGCACCGTCTTCCCGCCTTGCAGGCTGGCAAGAAATTCCTGCTGCGAATCCGGCGAAGCCTGCTCGAAATCTTTTTCTAAAGCCGCGTTATAGGCCCTGCCGGGGCAACTCGGAAACCGCACCACATGTTGCGCATCGCCAAGTTCGGTTGAGTCAGTCCCGGTCACTACCACCGTTCTTCCGTCCGCAGCAAACTTCTTCAGCCAATCCCGCTCTCTATTGTTCAGCACGCGGACATCCGGCAATACTAGCGTTCGCCCGTGAAATTCCGCCAGCGTCCTCGGCGTCACAATCTGAAATTCAAGATGCTTTCGCATCAGCAAAATCAGAATACCGCGATACGAATCAATAAACTCCCGGGCGAAAAAGTTCCGCGTCTCGGGAGAAAAGTAAACTCCGATGGGATCGATCGGCGTGCGCGGCTGGTAAAAAGTCTTCTCATGCGCGGCAATCCATTCGAAAATCTTCTTCCTCGTCGGCAGATCATTCGATCCCGCCATCGAGTGGCCGGGCGCATCCCAGAAGTTCGCGCCTACCATCACCTCCGACATGGCCAGGTTCATCATCGCTTGCCGCGCATCCACCTTCTTATTGCCGTCCCACGAGTAATTCAAAATCCACGTCGCCTTCCCTTGCGCGAAAGCGCGAAACGAATGCATGCCCACCTGGTATCGGAACCAATCCAGCGGCTTTCGCGACGAGGCCATATGATCGCCTTCGCCAAATTCATATTCATGCGCGATCGCGTCCACCACCGCATACAGGCTGTAGACATCGGCACCCACCCGCACCGCCTCTTCTTCGATCCCCGGATAAATCTCTGGAATGATCTTGATTTGCGGATTCACGGCCTTCGCCGTCTGCGCAATCTCCTGCAGGAAATCGGTGAAAGTTCGAATCCTGAATTCCACCCACTTGCGAAACGCCGGATCAGAAAAATCTCCCAACTTCAAATCTTTCTTCGCATCCAGCCCGGTCTCCCGCTTGAACGCCGCCACCGTGAAATCATCGAAGCTCGCCCATGTATCCTCCCAGCCTTCGAAGTGCGTCATCCAGTAAGGAATATCAATGTAGATACCATCGATGCCGGTGGCCGCAATCTGCCGCACCCGCTCCATGTAAATCTTGCGCCATTCCGTGGCATACGGACTCACCCACACGTCCTCATCCCCGGGCCGAATCCAGAACGCCGTGCCGCCTCCAAAAATTGCCGGCTCACCGGTGATCTTTCTCTGCAGCCAGTCCGGATGATCTTTCGCCATCGTATGGGCAACCCTGTCGCCATGTGCGGTAATACATTCCGTTCCCGCAATGTAAACGAATGCATGATTGCCAACTTTGTGCGCCGCATCGGCCACATCGTGGATCGCTTTCAGCTTCGCTTCGGGATTCAGGAAGCTCTCGTACCGCCCGGGGATGTCGTTATCGACTTCGATCCCAAAGACATCGCTAGCCTGCGCGCGTTGTACGATGTCGTTCGCGTCGCCGCCTTTCAGGCCATAGGCGCCGATCCGTACATAGTTGGTCCAGTTCTGGTTGTCAGAATTCGGAGCAGCCATCAATCCGGCCGCAAAGACCAACAAAATTGCAAATCCCAATCGATGTTTCATTGCGTATCCTGTATCTCGCCCGGTTGCCCTCCCGGCACACCGCCGGTCGTATCGTCTTCTCCTAACCCAGTTGTTCGTCTGAGCGTCAGACTGCCATCCTCATTCAACTTCTGGCGGCAAGCCCATCGCACGGGATATCGTTGCCCCTTGACCTCAATCTCCGCCTTTAGCCGAAGGCCCTGCCATTTCGTTCCTTTCGGCAGAGCAAACTTTGCCTGCCTCACTTTTCCCGGCAGCGGATATCCCGCATCGAGACTCCCACTCACATTGACCTTCCCATCCGGGCTGGTGACCGAAACGCGCAACACTCCCGGCACGGCGGCGATCCCATCATTCGCGAATCCGACGATCAGTCCCGGATATCCACCTTCTTCATACGTCCATACCCACGACGGCCGTACCCGATATCCGATCTGCCGCGCCAATCCATCGATGGTGTCGGGATATTGTTTGTAGTAGTTGAGAATTCGATCTGCCTGGATGCGGTGCCAGTTCCACAGCGAGAAGTAGCACGCGCCCACGTCGCGCACGTGATGAATGACATTGTCGGTATAGGTCATGCCCTCATCGAGTCTCAGACTTTTTGGCGAACCATCCGACATACCGACTTCGACCGTCACTCCCGTCCACGGTGGACGGTTGCTCAGTTCTTCGATCTGCTCGTTCTCGATGAAGATTGTGTCGGTGCGCAGCCAGTTGCAACTCCGGACGGTGCGGTCGAGCAACTCCGAGTTGCCAACTTTGCTGAAGTCCGGCTGCGTATTCGTTGCCATCGGAGTCCTCTTGAAGTGCTCCAGTTGATACTGGAACATGTTGACGAATGTGTTCTCGGCAGTGACTGCATCAGGAAATGGATTTTTTTCGAGCGGCCAGGTGTGGCCTTCGCCCCAGAATCCGTACATGAAAGTGTCGACGTACTCCACGTCTGGATGTCCATCGTAAGAATCGGCCAGCAGATCGACCAGTTCATGAAACGCCGCCTGAAACGCAGGATCGTCGTAACGCGGCTCATCGCGAGCGCGTCCCAGCCAGTCGCCAAGATTCACCATTGGGATCTTGCCGCGCAAAAATTCCGGCAGCGGAGAGTCCAGGATATCCGGATTGCTCAACATCACGCGGAAGCCAATCCGTTTCTGATACTTCCGCGCCAGCTCAAATGTCAGCTTCCAGTGCTCGCAAAGGTCGAGCCTGCCCGGCCTCTGCTGCACGTCTTTCCAGTTGACGCGCAAATAAAGTTTCGTGCCCAACGGCAGCTTCACCAGATTTTCAATCGATTGCGCCTGCGACTCTCCGTCTTTCTTTCCGGGACCCACTTCGTCGCACACATAGGTAATCAGCCCCATGCCGTAGTTCGGCACAACGTCTTGCGAAGGCGTCACTCCCATCACCACCGACCAACTAGGGTAGTCATCGGCAGAGAAGGGTCCCTGATAGAGGCGATCCTTGACAGGCGGCCCGCACCCGAAGTCATATTTATCGAAATTATGTGGAGGAACGCGCGCCAGCAGGGGCGTGCGTAATCCCGCAGCGAGCGTCATCGCGCCGCCGGCTTTCAGAAACGATCTTCGTTGCATGATTGGTCCTCGATAGCAGTTGCGGAAAAAGAGACTCTGTCCGTGGAAAGATTCGTATCACGGCACGTATACAAGTGCGTCGCATCATGAGCGCATGAAGAACGGCTTCACAGTTTGCTGAGAAACTCGAATTCCAAACCTCGGGGCTGAAGCCCCAATTGAAAATAAGGCGGTTATCGCAGCGCTGAAACGATACGCCACCCAAAAGCGAAGTTCTAGAACTCGAATCTCAATCCAAACTGGAAGGATCGCGGATTTTCGAGTACTGTCCCGTTCACGCTGTCACTGGTAACTGTCCCGAAAAGCGGATCTCCCACGGACGAATTCGGTTGCGCAAAGCGCGGGTGGTTAAGTGTGTTAAACGTCTCCGCCCGCACTTCTATCCGCATGCCCTCTTTGGGCACGAACGACTTGTAAACATTCAGATCCATGTTGTGGATGCCGTCGGTGCGCAGCCCGGAAAAGTACCGTGGAGCATTCCCAGGAACCTGGTCGCCGGGGTCGGCAAAGCAGTTGGCGTTGAGATAGGCGGCGGGACTCGCATTTTGCCAACTCAAGGCGGCGGAGTGCACGCTGGTCCCGGTCTTAAGTTGGGAGCACACAACTTGGGGGCGCTGGGTGCCGTTCGCCAGGCGGGCGTTGGACATGCCGATGGCCATCGGTTGTCCCGATTGCTCGGTGATGATCGTCGCTAGCGACCAGCCTCCCACAACGGCGTCGACCGCTCGGTTCATATTGCCGCCGATCCATTGCTTGCGTCCAATCGGCAGATCCACGACCACGGCGGCCGCTAGCCGCTGTGGCGTGTCGTTAGCCCCAATGCTGTGTTCCGCGGACAGGCGATCCAGTTGTTGTGGAATCCCGGCCCCGAGCGCACCTACCCAGTTGTTCCTGCCCGCCGACGAATTGTCGGTTGACTTCGATATCGTGTAGCTCCCCTCGAAACTGATGTGGTGCGTAGTGCGCTTCTGGAAGCGAACCTGCAGAGCGTTGTACCAGGAACTCGCTTCCTCGATCATCAGCCCTTCAAAGTCGCCGGGGAATTGCGGGTACTTGTTCAACAGAGTCCCCAAGGGCAGCGTCGCCTGGGGGTAGTTCGAATTCGGTTCGTTGAAGCAGGGATGGGATGCGGTCGCAGTGCAAGGACTATTGAACATGGAATAAAACGGGTTGCCCACCTGCGTCTGAAGAAAGTTGCTTACGCAGCTATCCCCCGAGCAACTCGAATCCGTCGGAGTTACCGCCGCAGTGATCTGGGCCAGCAATGCAGAGGGGATGTAATCGCGGTTATTTGTGCCGGCCCACGGCAGATGGGTGCTTCGGTTCGCGGAGTAGTCCACGCCGAGCACGATCTGGCTGGGAAGCAACCGCTGGATCCCCAAATTCCACATGTAAATGTTGGCGTCTCGCGCCGCCGTCGTGCCCAGATCGTTCGGGTTTGGATAACCCCAGTTCGCAAACTGGCCGTACTGCGTACCCTGCGGACCGCTAAAGCCTCCCGGAAACGGATTCTCCAGGGTCGCGGATTGGGTGGCGAAATTGTCGTTCGTAAAAAACAGGTTCGCGGTCTTCAGGAACGCCGCGCCGGGATACTGGTAGTTGGTGGCCGGGCTCATTCCGAAATAGATGCCGGCCCCGCCCCGCACCACCGTCTGCTGATCGAGTTGGTACGAGAACCCCAGCCTCGGCCCAACGTCTTTCCAGTAGGTCGGAACCGTCCTCATGCTCGACGTCGGGAATTGCGTTGTGCCGAGCAACTGCATCGACGACGGGAAACTTACGCTGGTGCTCGCCCCGTTTGGGTGAATCAGAGCAGCCTGAACGCTGCTCATATCGAGATTCACGCCACTGTCGGCGGTGAAATTGCTGAACTCGATCCGGTTGCCGCGCGACGTGTAAGGCGAACTCCACTGGTAACGCAAGCCCAGATTGACCGTGAGTTTCGAGGTCACCTTCCAGTCGTCCTGGACATAAAACCCAGTCTCCAGCGAACGGTTCGCGACCGACGGAGTCACCGCCAGTTGACTGGAGGCGTTGACATTATCGCCGTAGCCAAAAGCCAGGCTGGCGAAGGGATTGCCGGTTGGGTTCCCAGAAGCGTCTGTATCGCTGTTTGGATTCTGCGAGGTAGTGTTGTCCGTAAAGGTCATGAAGCCGCTCGGGTAATTCGGCTGCCAGAAATTGTTGTAGAAAATTCTCTGCTCGCCGCCGATTTTAATCAGATGAGCCCCTTTGGAAATCACCAACTGCGTGGAGTAACTGACCAAGGTGTGCGCAAAGGTGGTGTTGATGCAGCACTGATCGTAGAGATTTGTCCAAGGCAAATTGCCCTGCATCAGAAACGTCGGCATCTTGTCGATCCCATTGGCCTGTTGAAACACCGAAGGCAATCCCTGAACGCCAGCTGGCAGCGAAGCGTTGAAACTGGAGATCGTCGGGATACCCGGGAGTGAAAGCTCGTGTACCCGGTCGACTCCTATATGGCTGGTCCAGACCATCCGGGGGTTGATGGTCCGGGTATATTCCAGCGAAGCGTTTTGCGCCACCGTCACCCCGCTCTTGATGCCGTCGTTATCGAAGCCGTCGCCCAGGGTCAGCGGAGTCGTAAAGTTGCTCCAGCCTCGGCTGTAGCGGCCGCTGATACGGTTGCTGTCGTTGATCTGGTGGTCTATCTTGATGTCGAACTGGTAATCCGGAGCCGACGCTAGCGTCGTGAAGTTGTAGTTGTTGAACTCGTTCGCGTTGCTGGGTTTCGGATAGAGATTGAGGACCGCCATTCCGATTGGATCTTGTTTGCTGGGCGGGATCACGTTCGCTTGGCCGTTGTACTGCACCTGCGGCCTGATTGTGCATGGATTGTCACACGCGGTTGGGTCGTAAATAGGATTCGCTGTCGCCGAAAAGTCGCCTTGCCGCTCCGCCAGCGTCGGTACGGTCACAACCCCGCTGGATGCGCTGGAGCTTGCAACCTTCTCGAAATCTACAAAAAAGAACGTGCGGTTCTTCACGATCGGGCCGCCCAGCGAAAATCCACCTTGGTCCCGCTTGCTGTCTGGTTTTGGGCCGACGTTGGCGGGATTGAAGAAATCGCGAGCATCCAACTGCGCGCGCTGCAGGAAATACCAGGCGCTGCCGTGGAAGCGGTCGGTTCCGCTCTTCATCACCATGTTTACGACCGTGCCTCCGTTGTTGCCGAACTCGGCCGAGAAGCTGTTGTTCTGCACCTTCATTTCCTGCATGCCCTCAACCAGGGGCTCGTAGTAAACGTTGGTATTCCCTCCCTCACCCTGTTCCGGCGCGCTGATCAGCGCGCCGTCCAGCCGTATCTCGGCGGTCGCGTTGCGCTGCCCGTTGGAAGTGAAGTTCGTTCCCGATGGATAGTTGTCACCGGTGCCTGACCCTGCCACCTCGGTCACGCCCGCCGCCAGGAAGGTCAGGCCAAAGAAGTTGCGGTTCGCCAGAGGGAGTTCGTGTACGTATTCGTTGCTGATCTCCGTGCCCAGAGTCGCACTCTCGGTGTCCATCAACGGCGCCGTCTGGGTGACTTCGATACTCTCACTCACGCCGAGCGGATGCAGTACGAAATCAACGGTGGTCTGCTGATCGACCTGCAAGACCACATTCTTCTTCTCCGAAATGCGAAAGCCTGACGCCTCCACTTTCACGGTGTAAACCGCCGGACGTAGACCCGTGAAGAAATATTGACCGTGGTCGTCGCTGTGCGCACTCTGGGAGATATTCGTGGCGTCATTGGTGATCGTGACGGTTGCGTTCACGACCATCGCCCCACTCTGATCCGTGACCGTTCCGCGCACTTGCGCCTCGTACGACCCCTGCGCAAGCCCCGCCGTCACAGCGGCCAATGTGAGCAAAAATGAACCGATGAAGGATGCGACGGACTGCAAATTGAGACGGTGGACACGCATGGCTCCTCCTCTATAAGCTTTCGAATGATTACGAGTTAACACTATTACTTTCGTTTATGCCCAAAGTCAAGACAAACCATTTCGTGGGTGTAAGCGAGTTTCTGAGAACTTAGCCAAAACGGGTCCAACGATGCGGGCTGTATCTCCGAGAACTTCCGCAATTGCGTCAGCAGAATTCGCGCGCGATCCGAATGTGCCCGGTCTTCAACACCCGCTCCCCGCCAAACTTCGCCCTGCTACACTCTTTGCGTGCGCCGTTTGATCGTCAATGCAGATGATTTTGGTTTCACGCCAGGCGTCAACCGGGCCATCGCGGAGGCGCACTCACGCGGCGTCGTGACTTCTTCGACGCTCATGGCCAACGGCCCCGCTTTTGCCGAAGCCGTCCAACTCGGAAAGAGTCTTCCGAAGTTGAGTATTGGCTGTCACGTGGTACTGATCGACGGACGGCCGATTCTTGAAGCGCAACAGCTTCCCTCTTTTACCAACGGCGCTGACTTCCGGGATGGGTTGATGACCTTCGCCGCGCGAGCGATTGCCGGGCGCATCGATGCCCAGGAAATTGCCGCTGAAGCCACCGCCCAGATTCGCAAGATTCAAGCCGCGGGAATCGCCGTTTCTCACATCGACACGCACAAACATACGCATCTGTTCCCGAAGATTCTGCAGCCGTTGCTGCGGGCAGCGGCGTCCTGCGGCGTTCGCGCCATCCGCAATCCGTTTGGGCCTCGCTTGCCGCTGCGATCGAGCCAACTTCTGGCGCGCCCCGGACTGTGGAGGCGCTACGCTGAGCTTCGTGTCCTGGGCACCTTCGCCGGAAAGTTTCGCGATGCGGTGGATCGCGAAGGCTTCCTCACGCCCAACGGAACGCTGGGTATCGTGGTCACGGGCGTTCTTGATGAGACTCTCTTCCACGCAATTGCCCGCAGCATTCCGCAAGGCACTTGGGAATTCGTTTGCCATCCCGGGTACAACGACGCGGAGTTGCAGCGCGCCGAGACACGTCTGCGCGCATCGCGGGAGACCGAACTTCGCGTCCTCACGCTACCGACCGCACGCGAGGTCCTGTCGCACGAGGGCATCGAGTTAATCTCATATCGTGACTTCGCGGCGACGCCCTCCGGCCAACTAACTTAAACTGTAAATCTTCGGTCCCCTGGGTTACTTCTGGCGATCCTTGTCGTCCAAGGTACCCTCGTAACCTGCCGCGAAAACTCCACGTAGTATGATGTCTTGCAGACGTGTCCCTTCTAAACAGGAGGTTCTTCGCTCATGTCGGCCCAAGGTTCAGCTCCGCGCACGACTCTGGACCTTAAGGTCCGGGTGTGGGGCATGGGCGCCAATGACCAGCCTTTCTTCCAGAACGCCATGGCGCAAAATGTTAGCGCCACCGGCGCCTGCATCTACGGCATTGAACCCGACTTGAGAGTTGGCGATGTGATTGGCGTGCAATACGAGGGCAAGAAAGCACGCTGCAAGGTGATCTGGGTCGTCGATGCTGGAGCCTTGAAGAAAACTCAGGTCGGAGTGCAGTTGGTTGCCGACCAGGACTGCCCCTGGGCCACGGCTCTTTCCAGCGACATGAAAGCGGAGGAGCGGACCGCGCCTCGCCACGACAATCGCCGCAAGTTTATCCGCCACAAGATTTCTTATCCTCTGGAACTGCGCGACGAGCGCGTGAACACTCCCATGCGAGTGAATGCCACAGACATCAGCGGTAATGGATGTTATGTAGAGACTGTGATGCCGTTGGCCATCGGCACGGCGCTGCGAGTGGACTTGTGGATCGAAGACGAGCGTCTCGCCCCTTCCGCCGTGGTGCGGACTCGCGACCCAGGAGTTGGCATGGGCATTGAATTCACTGGCTTGCCCGAAGCATCCAAAAAACGCTTCCAGGATCATCTCGATACCCTCGATCCTGCGATGGCCCTCGGCCCGAAATCAAGCGAATAGCCTCTCCGCACGGCGCTGGCTGCGCTTGCCCTCGTGTAAAATCTGCAACCACTGCGCAGTCCAACCATCGAATGACAGAGTAATCAAAAGGCGGCCCCTGGCAAATGAAGATCGGAATCACTTGTTATCCCACGTATGGCGGCAGCGGAGTCGTCGCCACGGAACTGGGGCTGGAGTTGGCCCAGCGCGGACACGAAATCCATTTCATCTCCTATGCGCAGCCCATTCGCCTGCGGGGAGAGGAACCGAACATCCATTATCACGAGGTGGAGGTCTCGCGTTACCCGCTGTTTGACTATCCTCCCTACGATTTGGCGCTGGCGACGCGAATGGCGGAGGTGGCGCAACTTTACGATCTCGACTTGCTGCACGTCCACTACGCCATTCCGCACTCGGTGAGCGCACTCCTGGCGCGGCAAATGCTGGCTGACGGACCACGGGGACGTCGACTCCCTTTCGTGACGACTCTCCACGGCACCGACATTACGCTGGTTGGGCTCGACCGTTCTTATCTGCCAATCACGCGTTACTCTATCCAGCAAAGCGACGGGGTCACAGCCATTTCGAATTATCTGAAAGATCGCACCCAGCGCGTCTTTGACGTGAAGAACAGTATTGAGGTGATCTATAACTCGGTAAACTGCGATGTGTATTCCCGCAACCAGGAAACAAACACGGAAATGCGCGCCGAGTACGCGCCCAAAGGCGAACGAGTGCTAGTGCATCTCTCCAATTTCCGGCCGGTAAAGCGTCTCACCGATGTAATCGAAATTTTCGACCGCGTACACAAAACCATTCCGTCAAAGCTGTTGCTGATCGGCGATGGCCCCGACCGTTCTGTCGCCGAATGGCTGTCGGTGCAAAAAGGTATACACAAAGATGTCTTCTTTCTTGGCAAGCAGGATCAGATTCAGGAGAAGCTGGCCATCGCCGACATCATGCTCCTTCCCAGCGAACTGGAGTCGTTCGGCCTTGCCGCACTCGAGGCAATGGCGTGCGAGGTGGTTCCAATTTCCACACGGGCTGGCGGGGTGCCCGAGGTCATCGAGCATGGCAAGTCCGGCTACCTTGCCGACGTTGGCGACGTGGACACAATGGCGCGCTACGCGATCGAATTGCTCGGCAACGAACAGCACCTGCGGGAGATGGCAAAAGCGGCCCGCGCCGTCGCGATGGACCGTTTCTGTTCCACCAAGATTGTCAAGCAGTACGAGGATTTTTACCGGCGCGTGCTGGAGCGGTCAGCGTAGAAACCCTCAGGAACGGAACTCGCGGCCTCCACCAGGGGCAGCCGAATTCGAATCAGCGTTCCCTTCCCTTCGTGACTATCGATAGTCATGCGTGCCGTGTCACCGTAAAGTACGTGCAACCGCTCGGAGATGTTCGCCATGCCAATGCCCATGCCCGACCAACTGCTGCTTTCTTCGAGCTGAGTTGCTCCCATGCCGACCCCATCGTCCTCAACTTCAATGATAAGCCGGGAATCGATAACGCGGCTGCGCAGATAAACGCTGCCGCCTTCCACTTTCGGAGCTAAACCGTGCTTGATGGAATTTTCCACCAGTGGCTGCAGCAACATGCTGGGCACCACCACATCGAGCGAGGCAGGGTCAAATTCCTTCACCACGCGCAGTTTGTCACGCCCAAACCGCACTACCTCGATATCGAGATAATTGTCGATGAACTCGAATTCCTCGCGGAGGGGCGCAAACGCTTCTCCGCTGTTGAGCAACCGCCGCAGAATTGTCGCCAGCTTAAAGATCACGTCCCGCGCCATGTCTGGGTCGAAGCGCACTAGCGAGGAAATGGAATTCAGAGTGTTGAACAGGAAATGGGGATTGATCTGATTCTGCAGCGCCTCCATGCGCGCGTGCAGCAGCAGGCGCTCTTGCTCCTCCAGTTTGATCTGGATGCGCACGCTGTTGAATATTTTCAGTTCGATGCCCACTGCCGCCACGCAAGCGGCATAGATCGCGCTATATACCCAGTAATTGTCTGGGCTTTCAATGCTGAAAATGGAATGCGGGAAATATTCGGCCAACTCGGTCTGCAGGAAACGCAAGCCAATCACAGTCCAGAAAAACATGATCTGCCAGTCGAATAATCGAGGCCGGGGCAGATTGCGCCGGATGATCCGAATGATGCTTTCGTCAACAAACGGGGAGAACGACCAGATGTCGTCCTTGTTGTTCGCCATGGTTCGCAGTTGGCCCGCGAGAAAACCTGCAAGCACATCGACTGGCATGGCGGCCCACTCGCCGTGCAATAACGCGGGAACGCCCATTAAAACGCCGCCGAGGGAACCGGTTAATCGTCCGCCGATGACTCCCAGCAGCAGCGAGGTCTCAAAACTCAGGTCGCCCGCCAGAAAGCTCCTCTGTGAAATTCGGATCGCGACGCCAATCATGATGGGCAGGGCAAACCAAAGCACCAGATATATTTTTTGGCGGACCGTCCGCTCCTCGCGAAATAGCACAGACTTGAATTCCTTGGAGCGCACCAACGTGCTCGACACAGCCGCCGCTATGCCCAAGCGGACCAGCAAATTGATGAGGATGAGGCGCGATGCCATGAGCTCCGTTTCGTGAATCTGCCAGAGTAAATTTGCGACGATGAACGGCGACTAGAAAACTGTAGCACGAAGGCGGCGCTCAATAGCCCTTCTGCTTGTTGACCACAAACCGCAATGGCTGCCCCGCCAGGTAGCGACGAAGATTCTCCGAGAACATCTCGTAGTGCCGGTGCCACAGCTTTTCGGTGAGTCCGGCGGTATGCGGCGTAATGAGAAGGTCCTCAAGGCCCCATAACGACGAGTCCGGCGGCAGCGGTTCCTGCTCAAAGACGTCTAGTGCCGCGCCCGCGATTCGATGTGACCGAAGAGCCTTGACC
Source organism: uncultured Acidobacteriaceae bacterium (assembly GCA_963708335.1). Lineage (GTDB taxonomy): Bacteria > Acidobacteriota > Terriglobia > Terriglobales > Acidobacteriaceae > Sulfotelmatobacter. The sequence goes on from OY970205.1 coordinate 4,451,084, forward strand.
AAAGCTGTTTCGTCCACCTGCGCTCCGCGCCCGACATTAATCAGGTAAGCATCCGATTTCATGTTGGCGAGGCGGTCGGCATTGATTATGCGTTCCGTTGCTGTCACCAGCGGCGCGGCTAGCACAACGTAATCGGATTGCTTCAGCACCTCGTCGATCTGCGGTGGTGCAAAGACGGCCTCCACGCCGTCGGGACTTCCCTTCTCCACATGCTCGCGCACCGCAATCACTCGCATCCCGAGGGCGGAAGCCATCTTCGCGACCCGGCCTCCAATGCTCCCCACGCCGATCAAGCCCAGCGTTGCGCCGGCGACTTCGCGCGGGCGCGTTCGCTGGTTCCAAATCTCCCCCTTGCCCCAGATGCGCTTCTGCTGCAGCAGCGCCGCCTGCGGAATCTTCTTCGCCAGCGCAAAGATCAACGCCATCACATGCTCGGCTACGACCGGACCATGCACTTCGCGGGAGTTGGTGAGCACGACGTCGCTCTTCACCAACTCCGGAAAGAGCATGTCATGTACCGCTGCCGAGGGAACATGAATCCAGCGCAAGTGCCGAGCAGCGGCCAATTGTTCCGGCCTCAGCGACATGGAGAAAATGATTTCTGTGTCGCGCAATTCCTCGTCGAGGCCGTCGTAGCTGTCGCGTTGCGTAATCTGCAATTGCGCAAACTCCTGCGCCAAACGCTCTCCAAACCATTTTGGAGCATTCCAGAGCTCAAACCGGCTGTGTACAACAATCAGCAGCTTCATGAATGAAAGAATTTAACCACACGGGCCGCAACTCGGAAAGCGCCTTGGCACGCCGCTTCTGATTTGCCGGAGTCCTCGCGCACTTTTTCGGAGCGGGAACTTCGGTCGGTTCGGCGGAGTCTTAAGCACTGTAAATGAGACCGCCTGCGGCCAAAGCTCCGGTTCCAAAAGGAAGATGGTTATGCGCAGCGTGATGATTTTGTTAGCTTCCCTAGCGGTGAGTATTTCGCTGACCGCGCAGACTCAAACCCAACCACCTCAGACAGCCCGCCAGGCGTTGATCGAAATGTTCCTGGGCGCCGACAGCGATGCACTGAGCAAACATCTTCCTGACGCCGCGCGTAAGCTTGTGGCACGCAATCAGAACGAGCAATATGCAATTTCAATTTTTCGCTTCGCCACCTTCGGCCGCCAAATGGCCTCAGGTGGAGGACAGGTTCAGACCTTCGACGATGGTCCGACAATACTGATCAGTCAGCAGGGAGAAGACGACAAAATGGAAGTAGTCGTCGAACGCGACAGTATGGTTGGCGAAATCGAGGAGATTGAACTCTCCGTCCACCTCTACCACGACGGACAAGAAAAATGGCTTTCCATCATCCCTCGAATAATGTTTACACTTAGGCAGGAAAAAGATATCTGGAGGTTGATCGAGGTCACCGCTTCCGAGCGCTTGCCCCTTAGCGATCCGGACTATCTCCGCGGACTGCGTCAGCAGCAGCAGGATGCCAACGAATCGTCGGCCCAGATGCGTGTCGGAATAATTGCCGCTGCCGAAACGAGCTATGCCGAACAGCATCCTGATCGCGGCTATGAGTGTGCGCTGCCAACTCTTTTTACACCGGAACAGCCTGACCCTGCAGACGACAATCCTGAACCGCGGCAACTTTACTATGATCCGGGGCAGTGGAGCTCCGAATGGAGCGGATACCGTTTCACGCTCACAAGTTGTGAAGGAACCCCAGCGTCGAAGTACCAACTGACGGCCGTACCCGTCGACTCCGACGCCGGCACGAAGACGTTCTGTGCCGACGAATCTGGAACTCTGAGATCTCTGATCGGCGGAAACGCCTCTGCCTGCTTCAGTCGCGGCGAAGTCTTAAGTTCCGCCAGCGACTCGGGGATCGAAGTGAACCAATAACCATTACCCGAATGCCAATTCTTTCGCGCGCTGCGCCGCTTTGACTACCGCTTTAATCAGCGTGACCCGCAACTTCCCTTCCTCGAGTTCCATGATCGCATCAATGGTGCAACCCGCCGGGGTGGTCACCGCATCTTTGAGCAGCGCGGGATGATCTCCCGTCTCAAGTACGACACGGGCGGCGCCTAAAGTTGTCTGCGCTGCCAGCAGTGTCGCGATATCTCGCGGTAAGCCGACCTTCACGCCCGCCTCCGCCAGCGATTCGAGGATGATGTAAATGTAGGCCGGACCACTCGCGGAAAGCGCGGTGACCGCGTCCATATGTTTTTCGTCGACTACCACTGTCCTGCCTACAACGTCGAACATGTGGCAGGCCAGTGACACATCTTCACTGCTGGCGTGCTTGCCTTTGCAAATCGCCGTCATTCCCGCACCGAGCTGGCATGGAGTGTTGGGCATGGCGCGAATCACCGGAACATTCGGCGGCAGATTCTTTTCGATCATGGAAGTTGGCACCGATGCTGCCACCGATAGAACCAGCTGTTTCGGGGTGATGTGACCGCTGATTTCGCGCACTACCTCTTCGACCACTTGCGGCTTGACGGCGAGGATGATAATGTCGGCGCCCTTGCTGGCTTCGAGATTGTTGGTGCCTACCTTCACGTTCAGCTTGGCGCTCAGCGCCTTCGCCCGCTCCTCATGGGCCACGGTCGCGCGCGTGGCCTTAGGTGAGAGCGAGCCATTCTTCAGCAACGCCTGCAGAAGAATTCCGCCCATCTTGCCCGCGCCCAGGAACGCTACTTTTTTCCCTGCCAGATCATTTGCCATAATGCCTTCTGCTCGCCTCGCGTCATTTCGCATCAACGCTCTCATCGACAATCTGCTATTGCGCCACCCGTTGCGCGGAACGCGACCTCTGTCGTTCCATCCAATTCCACGCGGTCTCCACAACTTCGCGCAATCCGCGGTTTGCTTTCCACTGCAACAGCGCTTGCGCTTTCGCGGGATTCGCCACCAGCCTTGGAGGATCTCCCGGCCGTCGCGGCACCATCTCGTGGGGCACCGACTTTCCCGTCACTTCCTCGACCGCGGAGATCACTTCTTGCACAGAAGCTCCAGTTCCAGTTCCCACATTGACGGCAACACTTTCTTTTCCAGCCGCGAGGTATTCGAGCGCTTTCAAATGCGCGCTGGCTAGATCGTTCACGTGAATATAGTCGCGAATGCAGGTGCCGTCGGGCGTGGGATAATCCGATCCAAACACCCGCAACTCTGGCCCTAGGCCGGCTGCCGCGGACAGCGCGAGCGGGATCAAATGCGTTTCTGGATTGTGCAACTCGCCGATCTCCCCGCTGTCGTCCGCGCCCGCCGCATTGAAATAGCGTAGGCTGGCGTAGCGAAATCCGTAAGCGCGGTCGTACGCCTCCAGCGCCTGCTCAAAGAACATCTTCGACACGCCGTAAGGGTTCACCGGCTGCCGCGGGGTGTTTTCTTCGATCGGAACCTTCGCCGGCTCGCCATAGACGGCGCAGGTCGAAGAAAAAATAATCTTCTTCACGCCCATGTCTAGCGCCGCATTCAGCAGCGACAGCCCGCCTTCGACGTTGTTATGAAAGTATTTTTTTGGATTCGTCACCGACTCGCCGACATAGGCATGTGCCGCGAAGTGCATGATGGCATCGACGCGCGGCAGCACTCGCGCCAAGGCAACTGCATCCAGCACATCGCCTTGGATCAATTCAAAACCCGAGGCCAGAAATTCATATCCGGTGCTGAGATTGTCGAAAATAATCACTTCATGTCCGGCGCGCTTCAGCGCGCGGGCAGTATGACTACCGATGTATCCAGCTCCGCCAATGACCAGAACCACCATATTTGTGTTCCTTTTCGCATTCGCAGCGTCTCTCGAATGGTTTTAAAGGCTCACCGGCGGCAGTACTGAACCGTCGGCCTCAGCGGCAATTCCGAAGCCTCCCGATTGCCTGAAGAACTTGCCAGAAAGGCTAATGGAGTAGAGAGTTATTGTACAACGAACGAAAATTATAGGAGCTCACAGCGCACGAACATTGAAAGCCGGAACTATATTCCTTTCCTCCCGCCTGCTAAGATGTCCCGATCGTTGGGAGGTCCGGTGTGGAAGCCGATCCCGGACCCGATTTCGGACATCTGCTGGATGATCGGTTCTTCCGTACGACCGGCGGTCATTCAACTTTGCGGCACATATGACGGAACAACTCGCCGACAAAACTTGCGTACCGTGCCGTGGAGGCGTTCCGCCGCTCAAGGGCAAGGAACTGGAGAAGCTATCCCAGAGCATTCCCCAGTGGTCGGTCTACGATGAGCATCACCTTCACCGCGAGTTCAAGTTCCCGGACTTCAAGCAGGCGCTGGAATTCGTCAATCGGGTAGGTGCGTTAGCCGAAGAGCAGGGACATCATCCCGATATTCTGCTGGCGTGGGGCAAGGTCGGAGTCACGCTTTGGACTCACAAGGTTGATGGCCTGACCGAGAGCGATTTCATCATAGCTGCAAAAATCGACCGCATCAGCTTGCCATAGATTCACCCTTGTCGGTTGTTTCCGCGGCGGTCGCTCGTGACACCACTAAGAAATCAGGCTCACCGCTCGAGCCCGTCCGGCTCGCAGCGCCAAAGCTAAGATTGCGGCGGGGATCAGCATCAGCACGCCAGTGCTTGTCGCCACGGCGCGGACAGATATTCCCGCGTCCAGAAAACGACCAGCCACATACGCAGTGACGGCAAATGTAAAGCTCCCCAAGCCAAGATCGGCCGAGAACACTCGTCCGCGAAAGCGATCCTCAGTGTGAAGTTGCAGCAGCGTCGTGGAGAAGACCCAGACCGTCGAGCCTCCGGCGTGCGCCAGCATGGCACAAGCGGCCGCCATCCAAACGCTACGGCTGGCGCCCAGAACGCAATAGCCCGCTGCGATGATGAGATAACCGAAAAGAATGCCGAGGCGCAACCGACCGTCGCTGCGTCCCGCCCATCGCGCCGCCACCACCGGACCCACCATTGCGCCCAGTCCTCGCCCACCGAGCAGGATACTCATGCCAAGCATGGCCCCGCCGGCAGCATCGATCCCGCGCCCGTGCACCGCAAACTCGCGCGCTCCCATCACCGTAAAAATGACCCAGCTTGGTCCCACCATCAATTCTCCGGCCTTGGCAAATACCGCCGGCAGCAATGTCGGATGACTGCGAATGTAACGGATTCCCTCCAGGACCGGAGAAAAGTCGATCAGATCGCGCGGCCGAAGCGGGGCCGCAGTCTCGGCATGCGGCTCTGGGAAACGCATCCCGCTGATCAGCAACGCCGAGGTCAAGAAAGAAAGCGCATTGAGAATGAAAACTGTGTCGCGTCCAAAAAAAGCGGCCACTACGCCGCCCACTGCCGCTCCGATCAGCAAGTTCACCGACCACGTTGCCGAAGACAGCGTGTTGGCAACCAGAACCTCATCTTCGCTCGCGATGTTGGGAATCACTGCGCTGCGGGCTGGTTCGAAGAAGGCCGCCATCGTGGTTTCCGCTAGCAGCAGGGGATACACCAGCCACACCATGGAGCGCGAACGCACGAACAGCATCGCCAGCACCACGCAGAAGCGAACGATATCTGCCGCAATCATCACATGCTTGCGGCGCAGCCGGTCGTTCACAACCCCGGCCGTCGGACCCACCAATGTCTGGGGTAGCACTTGCAGAACCAGCGCCAATGCCACCGAACCGGCGTGCCCGGTCAACTGCAGCAGCAGGGTATAAATCGAAAGCGTGTAGAACCAGTCCCCGATCTCGCTGACAATTTGCGCCATCCACAGCCGCCGGAAATTCCGGTTTTGCCGTAGCAAACGGAAATACGACGCAATCGAAATGGATGGGACACTGCGCTGCGGTTGCGGTTCCATGCGGCTTTCAAGTGTACCCGGGAGTGTTAGGTGCTTCCGCTAAATCCATTCCGCGGAGCCAAAACGCCGCCTGCAAAGCTTCACGAAAAGAGTCCAAGAGTTTTCATCGAAGGCAGTTGCGGCGCGATGTTTGCTTTTGGCCGTAAGTAGTAAGCCATTGTGCTACAAAAGGATGCGGGATGGAAGTTCACGCATTTGGTCATCTGTGTTTGGTATACCCCGTGCAACGTAAAGGGGCTGGGTTGGAGGCCCCCTTTAACGATGCATTCGTCTTCAAGACTTCTAGCCATTTTCATTTCTTCACTTCTGCTCTCCGGAGCGGCTCTAGCCAACACCTGTGACAATTTCGCATCCTTCGCCTGCCCCACGAATACCAAGGGCAAGACGATAAATGATCCCAACGTCGTCAACCTGGTCGGATCCGGGTCAACCGGAACGTCTGTTGTGGGTATTTTGCTGGGAAGCGACACCTTTGGAATCACCGTTAATGGCAAGTCCGTCGTCGGAGACGACCTCGTTATTGTGGCTGCATTCCCCGATGGCATGGCCGGAAAGGTAAACGGCACGTCGTTTTCTTCTCTCAGCGCCTTTGCCGAGGGCGGCGCCATTGCGCAGCACCACGGAAACTGGACCGGAGCGATCCCTACCACGTGGAGTACCTGGCAGGGTCACGGAATCCTATTCAACAGCGTGGCATTTGGATATGCGAATCTGGGGGTCATCGGCGCCGGACCGATCTCGGTGACAGCATCGGGGGTTCCCAACGGAACCATCCTTTATGCTGAAATTATCAACCCAGTGAACCATCAAATTCTCTACATCACGCCCAACTCAGAAGGTGGGTTCCTGGAGGTTCCAACCAGTCCTGTCCCCGAACCGGGATCCCTCCTATTGCTAGGCACTGGACTAGTTGGTGTCGGTACTCAGTTGCGGCGCAAGCTGCGGATTTAGCGGGTTCGCCAAGTTGCTGGCCGGACCCCGGGAGAACTTGCCCGGGGTCTTGTTTTGTTCGCTTCCATTAAGTTGGGAAGTGGAACGGTCTGGCTCTAGAAAATTGCTTACGAGTCGAGAGACGGACTTTCTCGCCGCGATTCTGGCCGCAAGTTTTTCTTCAGGTCTTCAGCGATTTGCTTGCCGTGGAAACGGCCATTCTCGATGAAGATTTCGTTCGTCCGCGATCCCGCTACTATCACTCCGGCAACGTAGATTCCTGGAACATTGCTCTCCAGCGAGACTGGATCGCACACCGGGCGGCATTGCGGATCCGACAATTCAATCCCCATACTGCGCAGAAAATCATAGTCAGGATGGTAGCCAATCAGGGCCAGCACGAAATCATTCTTCAGGCGCAGCGGACCGCGCGGCGTGTTGAGCAGAACATGATCGATCCCGATTTCCTGAACCGAGCTATTAAAATACGCTTCGATTTCCCCATTCTTAATGCGGTTTTCAATGTCGGGCTTGATCCAGTACTTCACATGATTGTGCAACTGCGCCTCGCGGTGCACCAGCGTGACGCGGGCGCCATGCCGCCACAGGTCAAGAGACGCGATCGCCGCGGAGTTCTTGCCGCCGATCACCAGCACATCAGTGTCGTAATACGGATGCGGCTCGCCATAGTAGTGCGAGACCTTGGGAAGATCTTCGCCGGGAATGCAAAGTTGGTTTGCCAGGTCGTAATAGCCGGTCGAGACAATGACTTTCTTTGTGTGGTAATCATGCGGACGCCCGGCGCGGTCCGTCGCCGTGATTGCGAAGTTTCCATCTTTGCCCATCACCGTTTTGACCCACTCGTACTGGCGAACATCCAGGTGGTAATGCTCCGCAACCTTGCGGTAATACTCCAGCGCTTCTTCCCGTGTGGGCTTCTGCTGGGCCGTAGTGAACGGAATGTCGCCAATCTCCAGCAGTTCTGGAGTGGTGAAAAACGACATGTTTGCCGGATAGTGAAACAGCGAATTCACCAGACAGCCCTTATCGAGAATGATGACCTTGAGCCCGATTTTCTGCGCCTCGATAGCACAAGCCAGCCCCGTCGGCCCGGCCCCAATGACCAGGACGTCGGTCCGCATTTCCGGCCCCGGCCTGGCCTTTAACTTCGGCAGGGTTTCAAGTTCGATTGCGGCGAGCGACTGAGGCATGGAATTGAGTGGGGAGTCGGTCGAGGCGACGAGGGTTCGAACAACTCGGAACGCTGATTCTAGCATGTGAGTATTACGAGTAGCCTCAGTCCCCGCAACTGTCGCGGCGGTCGATTCGCCGGCCGCGGTTGCAGACGACTTCCGCTCGGACGCGAGAAGCAAACGATCGCACATACATTTTTGCCGTTCACGCCGCCGTATAATACTCGGTTCTATTTCCGTCGACGGACTTGCGTCCCTCGCGCGGCCCGCCGCACAGGAGAATTCATTATGTCTACTCTTATCGAGTCCGCCACCCAGACCCGTATTGAATCCGACAGCATGGGAAAGATCGAAGTCCCCGCAAATGTCTATTGGGGAGCCCAGACGCAGCGCTCGTTGCTGCACTTCAATATTGGCCGTGACACCATGCCGCCCGAGTTGATTCGCGCCTTCGGCATTCTCAAAAAAGCCTGCGCGCTGGTAAATCAGGACCTCGGCAAGCTTCCGGCTGATAAAGCTAAGCTGATCGTGCAAGCCGCCGACGAAGTCATCGCTGACAAACTCAACGATCAGTTCCCTTTGCGCATTTGGCAGACCGGCAGCGGCACCCAGACCAACATGAATGTGAACGAGGTCATTTCCAACCGCGCAATCGAGATCGCGGGCGGCGAGATGGGGTCGAAAAAGCCCATCCATCCCAATGATCATGTCAACATGTCGCAGTCGTCCAACGACACGTTTCCCGCCGCGATGCACATCGCGGCCGCCGAGCGTGTGAAGAATGCGCTCATTCCGGCGATCAAAACCGTACGCGAAGCAATCTCCGCCAAGGCCAAAGAATTCGACGGCATCGTAAAAATCGGCCGCACTCATCTGCAGGACGCCGTGCCTTTGACCATTGGCCAGGAATTCGGCGGCTGGGCCAGCCTGCTCGAGCGTGACATCCACCGCCTCGAGCAAGTGCTCGATGGACTTTACGATTTGGCCATCGGCGGCACCGCTGTGGGTACGGGTCTCAACACGCATCCGGAATTTGCCGACCGCGCGGCAAAAAAGATAGCGGAGCTGACGGGCCTTCCCTTCCGTTCTCACGGCAACAAGTTCGCGGCTCTTTCGGCACATGATGAGATCGTCTTCGCGCAGGGAGCAATGGAAACACTGGCCGCCTCCCTCATGAAGATCTCGAACGATATTCGCTGGCTGGCCTCCGGCCCGCGCTGCGGCCTGGGCGAGCTGTCGATTCCAGAGAATGAGCCGGGATCGTCCATCATGCCTGGAAAAGTAAATCCCACACAGTGCGAGGCCATGACCATGGTCTGCGTGCAAGTGCACGGAGCGACCGCCGCCGTCGGATTCGCCGGATCGCAAGGGAACTTCGAACTCAACGTTTACAAGCCAGTCATCATCTACAACTTCCTACACTCGGTCACGCTCATCACCGACGCCTGCCACGGATATGTCGAATACATGCTCAAAGGCATTGAGGTCGACCGCGCCAAAGTCGACTGGTACGTGAAAAATTCGCTGATGCTGGTGACCGCGCTGGCACCGAAAGTTGGCTACGACAAAGCCGCCCAGATCGCCCATACTGCCCACGTCGATCACAGCAGCCTCCGCGAAGCCGCGCTGAAGCTGGGTTATCTGAGTGGCGAAGAATTCGACCAACTAGTGCGTCCCGAAAAGATGACTCACCCGTAATTGCCGCCGCAACCTAACGCGACGCAGGTGGCCGAGATCGTAGCTTCGGTGAAGCTGGTTAGACATTCTGCTCCCGATCCTAGAGAATACTCACTTTCCTGTCAGGAGCTCTCATTGACCAAGAAGATCCGCGCCAAAATCAGCGCTCTGGGTACCTACCTGCCGCCACGCGTACTGACCAACGCCGACCTGGAAAAAATGGTCGACACTACCAATGAATGGATTATGGAGCGGGTGGGGATCCGCGAACGGCATCTCGCGGACAAGGGCGTGGCGGCGAGCGACCTGGCGGTGGCGGCAGTGAAGAAGTTAGTCGAGTCCTATCCTTTCGATTTGCAGGAGGTGGATCTGATCGTGGTAGGAACCGTAACGCCCGACATGATGTATCCGTCTACGGCCTGCCTGGTTCAGCACAAGTTGGGCATCGAGAACACGTGGGGTTTCGATGTTTCCGCGGGGTGCTCGGGCTTTTTATATGCGCTGAACACCGGCGTAAAGTTCGTCGAATCCGGGCAATACAAAAAAGTGCTAGTGATCGGAGCCGACGTGAATTCGTCGATGACCGACTACACCGACCGCGCGGTGTGCATCATTTTTGGCGACGGGGCAGGGGCGGTTTTGCTGGAACCGTCGGAGGATGAGGAAGTCGGCGTGCTCGATCACGTGGCGCAGATCGAAGGCATGGGCGGGCAGTTTCTCTGCATGCCGGGCGGCGGAAGTCTGCATCCCGCCACGCACGAGACCGTCGACCAGAAAATGCATTATATCCATCAGGATGGAAAGAACGTCTTCAAGTATGCGGTGAAAAAGATGGCGGAGATGACCGAACGCATCTTGGAGAAAAATCAGCTGACGGGAAAAGATATCGATTGCTTCATCGCTCATCAGGCGAACCGGCGGATCATCACGGCAACGGCCGATCGGCTTTGCATGCCGATGGAGAAAGTCGTCATCAACATTGATCGCTACGGGAATACGACTGCGGGAACGATTCCGATCGCCATGCAGACGGCCCTGGATGAGGGCAAGCTGAAAAAGGGAGATCGCTTGCTGATCGCGGCGGTGGGCGCGGGATTTACTTCGGGCGCAGCGTTATTGCGGTGGGCGTTTTAGGCGTACCTCGGGTGGCGAATTCCGACTTCAGACCCAGACCTCAGACCTAACCCCCAAGCCAATATCTTGCAGCTGACGTCTGAGGTCCAAGGTCCGACGTCCACTGTTAGACATTCTGGCGGCAATCCTTCAAAATAATTGGGTCTCATTCACAGGAGTTCTTGTTGACCAAACCGATCCGCGCGAAAATCAGCGCCCTGGGTACGTATGTGCCGCCTCGCCTGCTCACCAACGCCGACCTGGAGAAAATGGTCGATACCAACAATGAATGGATCATGGCCCGCGTGGGTATCCGCGAGCGTCACATCGTGGACAAGGGAGTGGCGACGAGCGACCTTGCGGTGAAAGCCGCACAAAAGGCGCTGGCGCAGCGCGGGCTGGCGGCCACGGACATCGACGCGATTATTGTCGGGACGGTTACGCCCGACATGTTTTTTCCTTCTACAGCTTGCGTGGTGCAGGACAAGCTTGGCGCAAAGGGAGCCTGGGGCTTCGATCTTTCGGCGGCGTGCTCTGCTTTTTTGTATTCCGTGCAGGTGGGAGCGCAATTCATTTCGAGCGGAGCACACAAGCGCGTGATGGTAATCGGTGCGGATGTGATGTCGTCGATCATCGACTATGCCGATCGCGCCACCTGTGTGATTTTCGGCGACGGCGCGGGGGCGGCCATTCTGGAGCCTGCCGAAGATGACTCGGTCGGGCTCATTGATTTCATTCACGAGGTTGATGGCTCCGGCGGCCAATTTCTTTACATGCCCGGCGGAGGCAGCCTAAACCCGACGAGCAAAGAAACGATTGCCAAGAGAATGCACTATGTCCATCAGGACGGCCAACAAGTATTCAAGTTCGCAGTTCGCAAGCAAACTGAACTGTGCCAGCGATTGCTCGAGCGCAATGGACTGAAGGGCTCGGATATTGACGCATTTATTCCGCACCAGGCGAATCTGCGCATCATCAACGCGACTGCGGACCGGCTCGGCCTGCGATCGGAGGCCGTGGTAACGAACATCGAGCGCTATGGAAACACGACGGCCGGGACAATCCCGCTGGCCATGAACACGGCGATCGAGCAAGGCAAGTTGAAAAAAGGAAACCTGGTCATGCTGGCCTCCGTGGGTGCAGGATTCACCGTGGGGGCAACGTTGCTGAGATGGGCATTCTAAAGGCCGACCTCGGACTGCGGACCTAACGCCCAACAACAGGGGAGACCCAGCTACGACAGTCAAGGTCCGATGCCGAGGCCGAACGTCCCTCATGACCTCGGTAACTCTCTTCCGTTCATTTCCTTAGCACTAAACAGACACAGATTGCTATTGTTTTGGAACGTTTGCCCCACGTAGGGATGTGGCAAGCGAGTAATACATGGTTCGCCAATTGTGTTGCTGTTTTCTTCTGGCCCTGTGTTCGATCGGAACGGCCGCTCAGCAGGCCGATCCGCGCGAGAGCAGACTGCTCGTTCTCGAGCGCATGTGGAATGAAGCCCAGGTGAATCGCGATGCGTCTGCCCTTGAGGCTCTGGTTTCGAGCCGGTTTGTAAATACTGAATGGGACGGCGAACTCAGCGATAAGCAGAGATTTCTAGCCGACATTCGAGATCCGCGTTTCAAGCCTAGCGCATTGAAGATTCAGGACGTCAAAATGAATTTCTTCGGCGAGACGGCGGTGGTGACCGGCATTTATCATGCACAGGGCACGTACCAAGGCAAAGCTTACGACCACCTCGGGCGTTTCACCGATACGTGGGTTCAGGAACTTGGCAAGTGGCAGTGCGTCGCCAGCCACACCAGCCTGCTGAAGAAGTAAGACCGCTCACTTCACCGAACTCTTTTTCATTTATAGTCCGATAAAATCTTTTTATGCGGGAAGTCCGCGTCCTGTTTGGGGTGCAGTGATCTAATCAGATCCTAGGGATTAGGTGTTCGTTGTCAGGCATTCCACTATGCCGAACGCCTACGACCTTTCCTGAACGTTCATCTATGGATTCCGCATCCCGACCTCGAGCATGGAAGGTGTTGCTGGCCTTCGCCATTATCTATTTCGTTTGGGGTTCGACATTTCTGGCAATTCGAGTCGGAGTGCGCGAGGTGCCGCCGTTCCTTCTCGCGGGCATGCGATTCTTGGTTGCGGGAATCGTTCTTTACCTCTGGATGCGGGTTCGGGGCACATCTTCGCCGAGCGCTCGCGAGTGGGGGGCGGCCTCATTGCTGGCTGTGCTGATTTTCGTTTTCGACTACGGTCTGCTGTTCTGGGCGGAACGACGGGTGCCGTCGGGAATCGCAGCCGTGATGATGGCGATGATTCCGGCGTTCATGACGCTGGCAGAAATTCTTTTTCTGCGGACTCAACGCCTCACCGTACGACTTGGGTTCGCTCTGCTGGTCGGCCTGGCAGGCGTCGCGGTTTTGGTTGGGCACACGATAAGGCTCGGTGAAGCTCCAGTGGATACCGCTGGCGCCTGCGCGCTGATCGTTGCGTCAATAAGCTGGTCGGCGGCGGCATCTTTGAGCCGCAAGCTGCCACTGCCCGCCGCAAAAGCTATGAGTTCCGGGGCGCAAATGCTGGCGGGAGGCGTGCTTCTCACGTTGACGGCGGTTTTGCTCGGAGAGTTTCGCGGCTTTCACGCGCAGGCGGTTTCGCGCGGGGCATGGCTGGCACTGGTCTATTTGATTATTGCCGGATCGATCGTCGGCTTCACCGCCTATGTCTGGCTCATTCACCACGAATCGCCAACCAAGGTGGGAACCTACGCATATGTGAATCCCGTGGTGGCGGTTCTGGTCGGACATTTTTTCGGCGGAGAGGCGATTGGACCGCGCACCATCGCGGGAACTGTACTGGTGCTCCTGGGGGTGGTGGTGATCACGACCACGCCGAAACCAGAACTGCAACTCAAATCATTAGCAACAGAGTCAGATTGATTCCGTTGCTGTTGAATGCGCGCGCCCGCACCCGTTTGGGCGATCCCTCAGGCGGCGGCCCGTCCCTTCTGTCGTTCGATCGACTCCCGAATGAATCCCGGGCAAGATTCGATGCCGAAGGCGTCGTTCTCCCCGTCCGCAAGATACAGAAGCGCGGCACGGTCAAATTCCTCCAGATTCGCGAGGCTTAGCACGGGCCACAACTGACATTCGAATGCGGAATGAACCAACTGGTCCAGATACGCCAGATGTCCCTGAAACAATTTGCCGGATACACGGATCGTGATATGCGGAGCAAGCTTGGGGGAAACGCCCTGATTCATCAAGTTCTCCTCGCAGGCTGGTTGAAATACCGAGCCTATATCAGTTGATGCTCGCGGAGAAGTTTCTTGCGAAAAGAGTAGTAAATGTCTTGTAAATTTTCGTAATCACAAGGTCGGAAACCACAAAAAATAAGCCAGGCACCGGGAACTCACTGCACACGCAAGAGCCCGTTACCGTTGCTTCCTTCCGGACCTGGCGGGGTTGGCGGGAGTACGTCGCGTGAGACCGATGCCTGACCTGAATCATTCTAGCATTCGAAACTTGCCGGCCTGAGGACCCGCCGCATGCGTTTCTTCGTGTCCGCATACCAGGGTCGACCCGCTCTGGCGAGCCGATCTTGGGCCCGCGTCGTAATCCGTATTGAACCTCTCCCCAATGTAATGTGACTTTCGGTGCAAGAATTCCGCGCCAAAGCCTTCCCTTCTTCACCGACTTATCGAACAATAGCCTTACAGGATCGAATGAAATCGCGCCCCTCACTTCCTGGCGTCGTCCCCATGGCCCGGGCCATCGACCATTACTTCGAATTGGCCCTCTATTTCCTTGTTTGTACGGGATTTGTAACGCTTGCAAGTACCGGCGGCCTGGACCTTCCATCCATCCTTCTTATGACCGCCGCGCTCGTCGCCCGCGGATACCTTCTGGTCCAGCGTCGTCACTTTGTAATTTCGGAACGCTGGACCACACCGCTCTCCTTTGTCTACTTCGTCTTTTTCGCAGCCGACTATTTTATTTTCTCCCGAGCCTTCTTGCCCGCGACCATCCACCTGGCGTTATTCGGCGTAGTCATACGCATGTTCTCCCTGCGTCGCGAGCGCGACCACGTCACGCTTGCCATCCTCGCCTTCCTGATGGTGCTCGCCGCCGCGGTGCTCACCGTCGACAGTACGTTCCTGTTTTCCTTCGTCGCATTCATGCTGATGGCGGTGGGAACCTTTGTCCTGATGGAAATGCGCCGTTCCGGGCGCGCCGCCAACATTCAGGCAACGCACTCCAACGATCCCCACGAACACCGTCGCCTGGCGTTCTCTCTGGCACGCGTTGCTCCCGCTCTGATGCTCATGATTCTCTTCACCGGCGCGGCCGTATTCTTCATCATGCCGCGCATGTCGGCGGGATATATGGGCGACCTGTCCTTCGGCACCGACCTCTCTTCGGGATTCAGCGACCACGTGCAATTGGGACAGATTGGGCGGATTCAGCAGTCGAATGCCGTCGTCATGCATGTCCAGATTGACGGCGACCGCGAAGGCCGCTACGACCTGCATTGGCGCGGCGTCGCTCTGTCGAATTTCGACGGCATAACCTGGTCCACTCCCCAAGACCGCTTCATTTTGCAGGGCCAGCGGGAGCACAGCTTTTCGGTACCGCGAACTAACCCGGTGCTCCAATCCTATGTCACGGTAAGTCAGAAGCGCGAGCAGGTCATCCACTATCGAGTTCTGATGGAGCCGATCGGAACCAACGTTTTTTTTCTGGCGCCTTGGGCTCGCCGGGTCGCGGGCGATTACCGAATGCTGGCCTCCGATGTTGGAGGCGCGGTGTACAATCTCGACACTCAGCGCGTCATCAACCGCTATGAAGCGGACTCGGATATTGCGGCACCGCCTCCGCAGGAGTTGCGCTCCGCGGGACGAAACTACCCTCCTCAAATTCAGGACGCCTATCTGCGCCTGCCTACGCTCGATCCGCGCATTCCCCGCCTCGCAGTTCAGATTACAAGTTCGTCTGCTACGGACTACGACAAAGCGGCCGCCCTCGAGAACTACCTCAAGACCCGATTTGGCTATACCCTGCAGTTGCCGCGCACCAAGGTGAGAGATCCCATCGCCAATTTTCTTTTTGTGCGCCGGCAGGGGCATTGCGAATATTTCGCTTCGTCCATGGCCGTCATGCTGCGCACCCTCGGAATTCCTTCCCGCATCGTCAACGGCTTTCGCAGCGACGAATTTAACGATCTCACGGACAACTACGTAGTCCGCGCTAAAAATGCTCACTCCTGGGTGGAGGCGTACTTCCCCGGCTACGGCTGGCAAACTTTCGATCCGACGCCTTCCATCGGCACCGAATCTCCCCAGGGCTGGGGCCGCATCGCGCTCTACCTCGACGCCATGGCGTCATTCTGGCGCGATTGGGTGGTCAGCTACGACAGCGCTCACCAGTACGTGCTCGGTCAGACGGCGATCGGCCGTAGTCGCGCCGCTTGGGAAAACGCTCGCGACTGGGCACGCGGCCATTATGAAGCGATGCTAAAATGGGCGCGCCGCAGTCAGGATCGCGTGCAACATTCTCCCGAACGCTGGGCCATGCTCGGGACAACACTCGCACTCGGTCTCCTGCTTTTGGGAAATCTTGGGCGAATCGCCCGCCTGTTGCACGAAAAGTGGTTGCGCAAGCACCCCGAGCGCTCTCCCGAACAAGCCGCGACGATGTGGTATCAGCGAATGGTTCGCGCATTGGCACGCGGCGGCGTCGAGAAGCCCGCAGCTCAGACCCCGCACGAATTCCTCATGAAGATTGAAAGCGCCCGCTTGCGCGAGCCCGTCGCTCGCTTCACCTACGCCTACGAGGCAGCCCGCTTCGGCGACTCTGCCGAGGACGCGAAGAGGCTGGAAGAATTGTGCAAAGAAGTCGAACTCTCGGCCAAAACTATCTAGCGGGTGCCCCGTCCTAACGTCGCGGAGTTTGTGACGGGAGGGTGGGGGATGTTGACTTCCGAAAGGAATACTCCAGAGGTCGCTGCTCACAGTCCCAACTGTTACCACGATTTTCCACAGATTTTTGTCGCTCGATGTTCACATAACCTTGCTCCAGTTTTCGCACTCTCCAATACTGGGAAACGGAACCCAAACTAGGAGAGTGAATCAGTGGACAAAGAAGACAATCTGGAAGTGCTGCCAACCGGCGATCTACATGCCCTGGCCTGGACCTATTCCCAAACAACGGGCGAACTTCAGCAGGACGGAAAGCCCGTCGCGACTGGATATTCCGGCGACGGCGACGGCAAGAACAATCCCGGAATGGAGCATGTTCACAACGTCGGCCCTATTCCGCAAGGCCACTGGACTATCGTCGGTCCGCCCGTCAACACGGTGAAACACGGTCCTTATGTTTTATCGCTGAAACCGTCGCCCGGAACGCCGACATACGGCCGCGAGGGTTTCCTGCTCCACGGCGACTCCAAAGATTCGCCCGGATGCGCCTCGCAAGGATGCATCATCATGTCTCGCGCGGCACGGGAACAAGTCTGGAGAAGTCACGACCGAGATTTGAATGTCGTCGTCGAGATTGCAGTGCCGGAAAAGAAGCTGTAATAAAGATTGAGAACGGCGTGCTCCCACGTCTGCCATGCGAAGCTCTATCGTGCCTAGCTTTTCTCAGCGTACTCCGCGAGTTCTCCGCGCACTCAGCGGTTAAATTCTTTAAAACCGTATCCACGCAGCGTAGAATCGCCAAGTAGTCCTAACGCTATGCCCGATCAAACTCCCGCTCCTCCGCCCCAGCCGACTGTTCCTGAAGCCGGGCCGTCCGCGACTCCCGCTGGACCGACCATCAACATCGGCGAAGAGTACGGCACCGCGAAGAAAAATCTGCCGCCTGCCAAAATTGTTCTGATCGCCATCGGCATCGTGCTGGTGGTGGTGGTCATCGCTTCCATCCTGAAGCGCGCCACTCCGCAGGCCTCTGGCTCTCTCGACAACGTAGTTGCCGTGGAAATTCCCGGTCAAGGCTCGACTATGGTCGCCTTGACCTTCACGCTCCGCAACACCAGCGACAAAATTCTCTACGTCCACACTCTCGAGAGCAAGCTGCAGTCGCCCAGCGGAGAGTCGATCGCCGATGCCGTCTCGGCAATCGATTTCGATCGCTACTTTCAGGCCTTTCCAGCCCTGAAAAGTGGCGCGCAGCCCGCCCTTCCGCCGGAGACAAAACTCCAACCCGGCGAAAGCACCACTCGAACCATTATCGTCGCCTTCCCGGTTACCCTCGACATTTTCAACCAGCGCAAATCGGTAAGTGTAGTCATCTGGCCCTACGACCAGACCGTACCCATCGTCTTGACGAAATAAAAGTGAAGAATGGAAATAAAAGTAAAAAGAAAAATGTGGGGACAGCCGCCCTCGGCTGTCCGTCGAGCGCAGCTCGACGCTTTTGCTTGATGGACCAGCTGGTAGTGTCCTAATTAGGACACCACCGACCAGCTTGCATGAAAGCTCCGAATGCGTTTCTATAGCATCATGAAAAATTCCTGGTTGCGTCTGCACCCACTGGCTCTGCTCTCTGCAATCCTCCTCTCGACGCTCCTCGCCTCTGCCGCACCGGCGGAATCCAGAGGCAAATACCTTTTCTACGTCGGCACTTACACCGAGGAAGGCAGCAAGAGCAAAGGCATCTACGCCTACCGATTTGACGCCGGCACCGGACAGATCACCTCGCTCGGCTTGGCCGCGGAAACCACCAACCCCTCGTTCGTTGCGCTGCACCGGAACGGCCGCTTTCTCTACGCCGTGAACGAAATTCAGAATTACAAGGGCCCGAATAGCGGCGGAGTCAGCGCGTTCTCCATCGATCGCTCCACCGGCAAGCTCACTTTTCTGAATGAAGTCCCTTCCCGCGGCGCCGACCCCTGCTATATCACGCTCGACAAAACTGGCAAATATGTTCTGGTCGCGAACTACACGGGCGGCAGTATCGCCGTCTTCCCGGTGCTCGAGGACGGAAAGCTCGTCGAGGCTTCCAGCTTCGTGCAGCACACGGGCCATGGCACCAATCCAGAGCGCCAGGAGAAAGCTCACGCCCACTCCATCGACCTCTCGCCCGACAATCGCTTCGCCATGGTCGACGACTTGGGTCTCGACGAGTTGCTGGTCTACAAGTTCGATAACGCTACGGGATCGCTCACGCCCAATGATCCGCCCTATGCCAAGCTCGATCCCGGAGCCGGTCCGCGCCACTTCGCTTTGAGCCCGAACGGAAAGTTCGCCTACGTCGTCGCTGAAATGCACTCGACCGTAACGGTTTTTTCCAACGACGAGAAAACGGGGACGCTGCATCCCCTGCAGACGATTTCGGCGCTCCCCAAAGATTTCGCCGGACGGAATGACGATGCGGAAATCGAGATGCATCCTTCAGGCAAGTTCCTGTATGCGTCGAATCGTGGCAGCGACACGATTACCGTATTCTCAATCGATCCCGCCAAAGGCACGCTCACGCCGGTCGCATATACGCCAACGCAAGGCAAAGAGCCGCGTAGCTTCGAGATCGATCCCACGGGCAAGTTTCTTTTCGCCGCGAATCAGAAGTCAGACAACATTGTGGTATTTCGAATTGACCCGAAAACAGGCCGCCTGACGCCGACGGGCCAAGTGCTCGACGTGGGTTCGCCAGTGTGCGTGAAGTTCCTGAAAGTCGACTGAGCAGGCTTCACGTTTCCGCTGGCAGGTGAGAGCGGTGTCTAATAGAGGCGTGCGGCAAATTATTCTCAGCGGGGTCCTGCTAGTCACCGCCTGCTCATGGGGGCAAGTGCCGTCTGGCAACAAGCGGGAAAAGGCTGCTATTCAGCGCGCAAGGAATCAGCTTGTTTCGTCATTTGATCGAACCTTACCGAGGGTGACGCTGGAATTTTTCCTGAAGTACGAAAGCGGAGGCGCGCCGATCACATGGCAGGTGAACGACTGTGGCGAACAGACCGGAAATCCGGGGACGGATCCAGGGCGCGATTTTCCCATATGCGTTGAGGCGGACTTCGACAAAAACCATGCTGCCGTTAGCGTCATAGTTTCAGTCGGAACATTCAAGAAAGGACCGTCGGGTGTTCCGAAGGTCTTCAGCGTGACCGTTATCGACAGTAGCGGGCTCAGCCGTCCCGTGCGTCACCTGGGCGATCTGCCCAAAGAACTGCATCGCCCGATGCCGAAGGCGCCGCGAGATCCGCCTGACGTCATAGCCGACCCAGCAGATTTGTCCAGGCCTACTGCTTCTTCTGAATAAATCTTCGCCGTACCAGATGTGTGCTCGCGTCCTGCTTGATTTCGTCGTACTTGAGGCAACTGATCGAGCCATCCACTTCCAGCACTGCGAGCGCAACCTGGTCACAGGCATTGATTCCGTGCTCGCGCAGCGCGCGATGTAACTCGTCCATGCTGACGTGTTCACGCGCCATGTGCGATTCAATGATCTTCCCGTCATGCACCAGCAGACTGGGCTGGCCCTGAATGAGCCGCCGAAATCGCTTGCTTGTGCCCGAAACATCGGCGACCAGATAATTCAAGATCAGCAACGTAGCCGCGGCCACCGCGCCGCCCATCAGCGACGTGTCGGGCCCGGTCATCGCGTTCTGCACGGAGTTCGAGAGAAGGAGCAGCAGCGTCAGGTCGAAGGGAGTCATCTGCCCGACTTCCCGCTTGCCGCTTAAGCGCACACCAATCAACACCAGCAGGTAAATCACGCCGGTGCGAACTACGATCTGCAGCAGGACGTGACCGCCGGGAAAAAACGCTCCGCTCATGATGAAGTGTTAGTTCGCCGTCACCGGCACGGGAGCATTCTTCGGCGTGCTCAAATATCCCGTGGCCTTTTTCTTATCTACATTCCAGACCACCAGCTCAAACAACAGGTGATCGCGTCCTGAGTAGAACTGAATCGGTTCGGCGATGTTGCGATCTTTCTTTTCGATCGTCTTGTCATCGGCCGTCACATTCACCGTGAATCTGCCCCTCTTCGGATCGGCCTTTTTCAGCTGTAGACTCACCGTCGCGACCGGCTGCGGCTTGGCGCCCTTGAGCAGCGTGAACTCGTAGTAGTTGCGGTCGCCCTTGTGCTTCAGAATTTCCAGGTCGCTCTGCGTGTGAGCGATCAACCCGCTCTGCATTCCCAGATCGCCAATCGTGCTTTGCAGCTTGGCTTTGGTGGCTTCCAGATCGGCCCGGGTAGAAGCCACGTCGGTTCGCACTCCGCCAACGTCGGTTTTCACGCCGGAGATCTCTCCGCTGACCGCGTTGATCTGAGCCTTCTGTTCCTGCTCCAACCGGCTTTCGGCCGCCCGTTGTTCCGCCTGTAAGGCAGTTGCGCGTTGCGCCAGTTCTTTCTTAGTCATGCCGGCTTGGCGCGCTAGTGTTTCTTCCTGCGCTTCCGCGGTTTGCATCCTATTCTGCAACTCTTTGACTTGGGCCTGGCTGGCGCTCAGGTTCTGCGACAGCGCCTGAATTTGCACATGCGAGGTGTACTGCGCATATCCGAAACCCGCCACTACTAAAATCGCCAGCACGATCAGGACCCACTTGCCGGCGTTCGACTGCTGCTCCATCTGTACATACTGTCCAGCGCCTTCCTCGGCCATACACTCTTCCTCCTGGGAAGCTATCGAAGAATTGCAGGGATGCCTCAATTGTTGAGCAGGATCACCACAGTGTCAACTGGCTCATAGGGGGTCAACAAGCCCGTTTGGACCAATTATAGGGGAGACATTTCCTAAGCGACGCATGACCAGAATCATAAAGCACCGGTCACGAAAGTAACGATAGCGAGGCTTGGCAGCCTTCTATCGCATGCCTGCGTAGAAGAGATGCTCGCGCTCTTGTCTTCTCGCTTCCTCCCTCTTCTTCTTGAATGCCATCAACTCCGCAGCTTTGTGAGCAATGTGCTCGGCGCTGACCTCGAATTCCTTGATCAACTCCCAGGGAGCGCCCGAGTCTCCGAAGCGATCTTTCACGCCAATCGCTCCAGTAATTACGGGCAGGCCGTACAGTTGAGGACTCTCGGTAAGAATGCCGCTGACGCGCCAGGCCAGGGCGCCAATCTGATGCTCCTCGGCTGTCACGACAACGCCAGTGTCGCCGGCCGCGCGCACGATCGCATCCGCGTCAATCGGCTTCAGCGTGTGAATATTCAAAACGCGCGTTTCGTAGCCGAATTCTTTCTGGAGGATATAAGCGGCGCGCATTGCCTCGGGAACCATGGGCCCGCAAGCCACGATGCTCAAATCCTCTTCCTCGTTTCTGTAAGCGGCTGCCAGCACAGTCTCGAACGCCTCCAAAAAGTCCGGGCCTTCGCGCCGCAAACGAATCACATTGGCCTTACCGAAAACGAATGGCGTCTTCGCATCGGTCACCACGGGCGTTGCCTCGCGCGCAAAGCGGATGTACTTCGGACCCTCGTGCTCTAACAGCAGATAATTTGTCGCCTTCCGCGTCTCTACTACATCACAGGGAACCACGACCGACATATTGGGCAAGCCTTGCATGGCGAAAAGATCTTCGAGTGCCTGATGAGTCGCACCGTCTGCACCCACGGAAACGCCGCCGTGCGCTCCCGCGATCATCACGTTGAAATTGCCGTAGCAGACGGAGGTTCGAATCTGGTCGAGATTCCGCGCCGCCGCAAATGTGGCATACGTTCCGAGCACCGGCAATTTTCCTTCCCTGGCTAGCCCCGCGGCGGCCGAGGTTGCCGATTGCTCAGCAATTCCCATGCTGATCCAGCGTTTCTTGCGCTCCGGCTTGCCGGCGTAAAAGTCGCTAATCATAATCGACCCGGAAATGTCGAGACCCAGGCACACCACGCGCTCGTCATCGCCGTTTTCTGCCAGTGACTGGCCGAAGCCTTTCCGCGTGGGCTCCATCTTTACCTTCATCGTGTCGCTGGCGTTCCACCAGTAGTTGCGAGTAAACTTCGGCATCTTCTCATCGAGCTTGTGATCAACTTCGTCCTGGTAGTGTTTTGCTTTGTCCAACAAATGCTGCACCGGAATGCGATCGATCAGCGCCAATTCCTCCAACGCCTTTGTCAATTCTTCATAGGTCGGCGCTTTGCCGTGCCAACCTGCCTGATCCTCCATGAAGCTGACGCCTTTGCCTTTCACCGTGTTGGCGAGAATGACGACAGGCCTTCCGGTCTCGGCCCGGGCTTGCTGCAGCGCATCCACGACCTGGGTCATATTGTGGCCGTCGATGCGCATCACGTCCCAGCCGAAGCTGGCGTATTTCGCGCACAACGGCTCAATGTCCATGACGTCTTTCACCGGTCCGTCAATCTGCAAACGATTGCAGTCGATGATTCCGACCATATTGTCCAAGTGGTAATGCCCGGCCTCCATCGCCGCCTCCCAGACTTGACCCTCCTGCTGCTCGCCGTCGCCCATGATGCAGAAAATCTTGTGCTTCCTTCCATCAAGGCGCGCGACCAGAGCTAGACCGACCGCGATGCTCAATCCCTGGCCCAACGATCCGGTCGAAGCTTCCACGCCCGGCAGTTTCAGCCAATGCGGGTGTCCCTGGTAGGGCGAACCTAGCTTGCGCAACGTGACCACGTCGTCGAGCGGACAGAATCCCGCGAACGCAAGGCCAAGATACAGGCTGGGAGCCTTGTGTCCCGTTGACCAGACAATGCGGTCGCGCCCTGGCCAGTTGGGATTTTGCGGATCGTGGTTGGCAATCTTGAGATAGAGCGCCGCAGCAATGTCCATGATGGAGAGCGTGCCGCCCGCGTGCCCGGAACCGGCCGCATGCAGCGCGACCAGGTCGTAGCCGCGCATCAGGTTGGCAGCATCTTTCAATTCTTCGATGGAATATTCGCGGATGACTTTTCCGCTGGTGGAATCCGTAAGGGGCATGACAACCCTCCCGCACCGGAGAAACGCAGAGAACATGCTCTAGACAACCTATCGGGAAGCCATTTATGTGGCCGTGATTGGAGTCACATTGCGGAGTGATCGAGCCGTGTGGGGCGGACACTCCTGTCCGCGAAATGCCAGCGGCGCATCGAACGCAGGTTTACCTTTCCGAAACAGTTCACTGGAACGTGAGAATTGGCAAGAGGGACAGCTTCCGCGGACAGGAGTGTTCGCGCCATTTGGTCATGCAAATTTCCAGCGCGTCGATTTGCTCTGGAAGTATTTCTCCCACAAACCGAACACGAGTTGAGGACGCACCGCAAACACCGGCTCTTTCATTGCCAGGATGTCGGCTTTCATCGACGACATGTCGAATTTGTACTTGCGTTCGTACTGGGAAAGGAATTTGCGGCGCGCCTCTACATCGGCGACTTCGGCAGTCCCTTCGACGATCAGAGCTTCATTTGCATGCTCGGTGCAGGCCACGCATTTCGGGTTGCGGCCCAGGTTCCGCGCTTTTTGCGACTTGCTGCCGGTGCTAAAGAGCAGTCGTCCATCCTGCCACAGGCCCCAGACGACCATGGTGTGAGGAGAACCGTCTCCCTTAACCGTCGTGATCCAGTAGTTGTGCGATTTCTTCAGGCGCTGCTCGGCCCAGGACCAGGGCAGAAGGCCTTTGCGGCCTTTCGGGAAGCCGTAGCCGGGTGTGGCGATGCGGGAGGAATGGGGCTTGCGGGATGGGTTGTTCTTTTTCGCCGTTGTCACAAGAAACCTCCTGCATGGTTTGCATAGACGACGTGTGTGAGAATATGCGACTGAGAGATTGTAGCTTGGATGGAGATTACGAGGGTTGGCGATGACGACAGCAGATGTGTCGGAGAATCTTCCGAGGTGGCGCCGATTTGTAATGGTAGGGGCTGGGTTTATGGGGCCGTTCGCCGGGTTGTGCACGGTCTTCGCGCTGGTCGTGACGGTGGCGGAGGGGTGGGTGGAACAAGGCCAGGCGCAGTGGCCACAGGCGACGGCGCGCATCCAGAGATGCGGCGTGGATATCTTCACACACAATCCGGAGTCGTACTGGATCGACTGCAGCCTCAGCTATACGGTGCGCGGACGGGAAATTTTGTCTCACGTTCATTCGCTCACCAGGCCGGCCCCGCAGCGGTTCGTCTACCAATACCCGCCAGGGCAGTTCGAGCGGTGGCAAGAGTGGGTCGACGAGCATCGGAGGGACGCCGCTCACGGTGCATTACGATCCTGCGAATCCCAAGAAGGCAGCTCTGGTAATGACTGACATGCCGTTGGGCGGTCCGCGGACGCCGAATAACCTGAAACTGCTGGGATTCTGCGCGGTGAGTTGTGCGGTGCTTGTGGCGATTGCGCGAGTCGCACGACCGCGCGCTGCCGCAGTTCGCGAGGTCGGCTAACGGCCGCCCCCCTCAAAAAGGGATGCCATCGCGAGCTTTTCACCCGCATGTTACAGGTTCTCGTTCGTCCATTGGTCGATGCGGTCTAACGCCTGCTGCAGGTTCTCCAGCGAATTGGCTACGCTGAAGCGCAGGTAGCCCTCTCCGAATTCGCCGAAGGCCGTGCCTGACAGAGCGGCCACTCCCGCCTGCTCGAGCAGAGCGTCCGCCAAGGGCTTCGATTTCCATCCTGTCTTCTGGATATTGGGAAATACATAGAACGCGCCCTTGGGCATGCGGCAGGAGAAGCCTTTAATTTTGTTCAACCCTGCCACGAATACATCGCGACGGCGCTGGAATTCGTCGCGCATATGATCCACCGAGGTCTGGTCGCCGCGGATCGCCTCAATTCCTGCAACCTGCGTGAAGCTGGCGGTGCAGGAATTGGAATTCGTCATCAACCGCGTCATGTTCGCGGCCAGATCGGGACGCATCACGCCATAGCCCATGCGCCATCCGGTCATCGCATAGGTTTTCGAGAAGCCGTCGAGCAGGATCGTGCGCTCTTGCATCCCGGGTACCGACATAATGGAAAAATGCTGTCCTCCATCGAACAGCAGGCGGCTGTAAATCTCGTCCGACAAGATCATCACGTTGCGGTCGCCGATGATCCTGGCAATCTGCTCGATGTCGCGACGCTCCAGAACTCCGCCCGTAGGATTCTGCGGCGAATTCAAAATGATCAGCTTGGTGCGCTCGTTAATGAGCGACGCCAATTCGTTCACATCGAGGGTGAAGTCGCGTTCCTCGCGGAGTTCGATGGGCACGGCTCGTCCGCCGACGTAGTGGATCATCGACTCATAGATGGGAAAGCCGGGATTTGGATAGATGACTTCATCTCCATCATCAATTAGCGACAGGATGGTGAAGAAAATAATCGGCTTTCCGCCGGGGACGACGACGACTTCGTCGCTCGAAACTCTTACGCCGCGAGTGCGGCTGACATATTCGGCGATCGCCTGACGCAGTTCCGGCAGGCCAGCGGAGGGACCATAATGCGTCCAGCCTTTGCGCATGGCGTCGACCCCAGCCTCAATTACGTTCGACGGGGTGTCGAAATCCGGTTCGCCGATTTCCAGGTGAATGATGCTCTTGCCCTGACGTTCGAGGGCGCGCGCCTTGTTCAGGACTTCAAAGGCAGTCTCAGTGCCCAGCCGCGACATGCGGCGCGCGAGCTGCAATTCGTGTTGAGTGGCTTTCTCCATGACAGGAAACTCCCGAAAGCGGCAAACTGCACATTATACGCCCGCGTGTGCGGAAGGAATGTGCCTTCGGCTACGGAGCAGCGCAGAGTAAACTCTTGAGCAAAACAATGGGAGGAACAAGTGAATTCTTATCTCGACGAACTCTACGCACACCAGGAGTGGGCGGATGCCGAGCACTGGCGCTCATTTGAAGGACATCCAGCGGCGCTGGCGGATAAGGCGATCCGCGAGCGGCTGCTGCACATTCATTTGGTGCAGCACGCGTTTTTGTGGGTGACTGCTCTGCAGCGAACAGAGTTCCTGTTCAAGAAGCTGGAAGACTTCCCTTCCATGGCGGATCTGAAGAAGTACGCACGTCAGGGCCTGGAAGAGATGGATGAGCGATTACGGAATTGCGATCAGGATCGCATGGAAGAAGTGATTGAAGTGCCGTGGTTCAATCCGCCGGTGAAGATCAGCGTGCGTCAGGCTCTGACGCAGGCAGCGATGCATAGCCACTATCATCGTGGACAGAATGCAACGCGATTGCGCGAATTGGGCGGCTCGCCGCCGATGACGGACTTTATTGACTGGCTGAAGAACGGACGACCGGCCGCGCCGTGGAACTGAAAGCCGGAAAAACATTCGACCTTCGAAGACAGCCGAGGGCGGCTGTCGCCACACAAGCAATCTTCACATCAGGAAAAGCTATATAAGGAAAATTTATTCCGAGACGCTGTGCTCTTCGCTTTGGGAGCGAAGGACGCGGTCGACGGAATACGGCGCCCGGCGACTGGGTTCGTGATAGTGGCGGACTTGCATTTCGCCGAGCAGTCCGATGGCCAGCAAGTTCAGGCCGCCAATCAACAAGCCCATCGCAGTCATCATCAGCGGACCGTGTTCGGCCATCACGGGAACGTGGCGCAGGAATTTCTCCACGCTGAGCCAGAGCACGATCGCGCTTCCGCTGAAGATGCTCAACATTCCCACACTGCCGAAGAAGTGAAGCGGGCGCGACAGGTAACGCAGCAGGAACCGGATGGTTAGCAGGTCGAAGAATACGCGGAAGGTGCGCGTGATGCCGTAGTGCGAAACGCCGTGTTCGCGGTTCACGTTGCGGATGGCGACTTCGCAGATAGTTGCGCCGTGCCAGGAAGCGAGTGCCGGGATGAAGCGGTGCAGTTCACCGTACAGCGGGACCTGCTCGAGAATGTCGCGCCGGTAGGCTTTGAAAGTGGTGCCGAAGTCGTGGATGTCGACGCCGCTGATCTTGGCCATCATCCAATTGGCGATGCGCGAGGGGATGCGGCGCATCCAGAAATTGTCGACGCGCACTTTGCGCCAACCGCTGACGATGTCGTAACCGGCGGCAATCTTTTCCAGGAACAGTGGGATGTCATTGGGATCGTGCTGCAGATCGCCGTCCATGGCGATGATGTACTCGCCGCGGGCATGATCGAAACCGGCCGCGAGTCCAGCGGTCTGACCGAAGTTGCGGCGCAACTTGACCACGGTGACGCGGCTGTCGACTGCGGCGATTTCGCGCAGCATGGAGAAAGTGTGGTCGGCAGAACCGTCGTCCACCAGAACGATTTCAAAGCTCTCGCCGTGAGCCTCCATTACCGCTTTGAGGCGGTCGTAGAGGTCGGTGACATTCTCCTGCTCGTTGTGGAGCGGGACTACTATGGAATACTTTGGCACGGTCTTTTGATTATAGACGAAAACCGGTTCTCCGTTCCCGGTTCTCCGTTCTCAGTTGGGTACCTTTGGTCAGCGAAGAGATGTGCTTTTCGTTGGATGATTGGAATGGCGTAATTGGCGCGGACGGGCGATCAAAGTCCCCACCCTAACGTCGCAAAGGGAGCGACGTTAGGATGGGGCACCCCCGCTGTAGTTAGACCCGACAAGTTAACGAAGAGGCCGGTCAGCTTTGGTCTTTTAGTTTTAGCTTGGACTTGTTTTCTTCGAGGAAGGCCTTGATCTCGTTGGCGGCGCCCAGCAGGCGGTTCCACTGTTCGTAGTAGAGAGTCACGGGAAATCGGCCCAGCCCGTAGACGCTGACGCCACCCTTTTCGCCGACTTTGAAGATGAGGTCGCCGCTGCGTTTCTTGGTTTCGACTTCTTTTTCCAGCTGGGAGAGCTTGGCTTTGAGTTCTTCGTAGGTCGGTTCTGCCATAATTACCTCGCGTTTTGAAAATGAGTGCGTTCGGCGGATGAGCGCGTGTTTCTATAGTAACGTGCCGCGATTGCTTTGGGCTGGCTAACCGTTATAAGCTTTGACGAGTCTAATCCCGAAGTAGGAAGTCTGGTCCCGTAAACGATGCGGCTGTGGATACGATGGTTGGCATGGCTCTGCTTGTCGCTGATGTTGTGGGCGGCGGCGGCGGAGTCTACCCACAATCACGCTACGCGGACTGAATCTGCTTCCTGCTCGATCTGCGTGGCGGCGCACAGCGCCAGCCCCACGCTAAGTTTTAGCCACGTCGTTCCAATTTTTGCCGCAATCGGTTTGTTGCGCGAAGAAAAAGTCAACGCAAAGGCCCAGTTCGATTTTTGTGAACGGGAAATTCGCGGTCCTCCTGCCCTATAGAGAGTCCCCCGAAGTTGAGGCACCGGCGAACGCCGGCGATTCCCTACTCTCTTTCATCTCTCAGGAGGACGTAAATGCCCGTTTTTCAAAGTTGGCGATTTGCCGCCATCTTCGCCGCCATTCTCATAGCCGCCGCAGGCTGGGCGCAATCGGCAGGAAACTCTGGTTCGATCGATGGCACCGTGGTTGACTCCACCGGTGCGGTGGTGCCCAAAGCGACGGTCGAGATTCGCAACCCAGTCAGCGGGTTCGACCGGTCTACGACAACAGACAATTCCGGAAGATTTGAGTTCACGAACATTCCCTTCAATCCCTATCATCTCACGGTCACGGCGCCGACATTTGCGCCCTACGTGCAAGACGTGGAACCACGCTCTTCAGTTCCGGTGAGCGTTCCCGTCAAACTGCGAGTGGCGACTTCGACCGAACAGGTCACGGTAGCGGCGGAGGGGGGAGACCTTATCGAGAACGATCCGACGTTCCACACCGACGTGGATCGGAATCTATTCGACAAGGTGCCGCTGGAAAGTGCGTCGTCGTCGGTGAGTTCGCTGGTTACACTAGCAACTCCAGGAATCGCGGCTGACTCCAATGGGCTGTTTCACGGCTTGGGCGATCACGCGGAAAATTCGTTTTCCGTGGATGGCCAGCCGATCACCGATCAGCAGAGCAAGGTCTTCTCCAACCAAATTCCGATGGATGCAATCCAGTCAATGGAAGTGATTTCGGGGGCTCCGCCGGCGGAGTACGGCGACAAGACGAGCATCGTTATCAACGTGACTACGCAGTCGGGACAGGGCGTTACGACGCCGCACGGGAGCCTAACGGCCTCCTACGGTTCGTTCGGAACGTCGAACGTCGACTTCAATATGGCGTATGGCGGGAAGAACTGGGGGAACTTCATTTCGGCGAGCGGCCTGAATAGCGGGCGGTTCCTCGATCCTCCGGAATTCGCCGTGATGCACGACAACGGGAACGAAGAGAATCTATTCGACCGCGTGGACTATCAGTTGTCCACCGCAGACTCGATCCACGTCAACCTCGAATACACTCGTTCGTGGTTCCAGACGCCGAATACTTTCGACACGCAGAATGCAACTCCCTGGAACGGCGTGGTCGTCAATAACGGCGGGCTCGATCCCAAAGGGAACGTCGTAGGCCCATCCGATCAACGCTCGCAAATTCAGACCTTCAATATTGCGCCATCCTGGACGCGGCTGATCAGTTCGACCTCGGTGTTCACGCTAGGCGCTTTCGTCCGGCGCGACCACTTTAATTACTATCCGAGCGGCAACCCGTTCGCCGATCTTGGTCCGACGAACCTGCAGAGGGAGACGGTGGGACAGGATCGGACATTGACCAACGCGGGCCTCCGAGCGCAGTTGTCGTACGTCAAGGGGATTCACAATATGAAGGCGGGGGCGGTTTACCAGCAGACGTTTCTAAACGAAAATGACCGACTGGGCATCGTCGACCCGACGCTTCTTCCGTCGCTTACGGACGCGAATGGTAATCCCTGCTATGACAGTGTCACCCACCAGGCGTTAGCTTCGCCGTGCACGGACTTGTTGCCCTATGACCTGACGCAACCCAGCGGCGGCAGCCTCTACAATTTCAATGGCCACACCGACGTGAAGGAACTGGCCCTTTATCTCGAGGACAACATTACCAAGGGAAGCTGGGCCTTCAATCTGGGCATACGCGGCGATTTCTACAATGGGTTGACCACGCACCGGGAAGCGGAGCCACGTCTTGGCGTCGCCTACAACATAAAAAGGACCAACACTGTACTGCGCGTCTCCTATGCGCGTGTGCTGGAAACGCCCTTCAATGAAAACCTGGTACTTTCCAGTGTGGGGTGCAATAACGCGGTGTTGAATCCGCTTCTTGGGTGTTTTGAAGCGGGACAGCCGACTCCGCTGGCTCCTGGCTGGCGCAACGAGTTTCATGCGGGAATCCAGCAGGCGTTTGGCCGGTATCTGGTGTTCTCCGGCGAATACATCTGGAAATACACCCACAACGGTTACGACTTCAGCATCCTGGGCAACACGCCGATCACGTTTCCAGTGGAGTGGGAGCGGTCGAAGATTCCAGGATATGCGGGGCGCGTAAGCGTGCCAAACTTGCACGGATTCTCGGCGCTGGTCGTGTTTTCCAGCGTAGCGGCGCGGTTCTTCACTCCGCAGCTCGGAGGAGCGGGCGCGGTTCCATCGGCGGTGTTAGCCTCTGGTTCGACACCGTTCCGGATTGACCACGACGAGAAATTCAATCTCACCACGCACTTCCAATACCAGCCGTGGAAAACGGGCCCTTGGTTGGGGTTTAACTGGAGATACGACAGTGGGCTTGTCGCGGGGCAGACTCCGTGCTACGGCGGAAACTGCGCGCAGACCACAACGGATTCCAGCGGAAATCCAGCGATCGCCATGACAGATTCGTTCGGCGTACCGCTCACGGCGGATCAGGAGTTTGAAGCGGGCCTGTACTGCGGAGCGCAGCGTGCAACTCCGACGCGGGCCCTGCCAAATCCGTGTGCGGTGTCGCAGTTCGGATCAACGCTGTTGCAGGTGCCCGCACCGAATACCGAGAACGACGACAAGAATCCTCCGCGCATCGGGGCGCGGAGTTTGTTTGACATCGCCATCGGGCATGACAACATTTTCAAGGGAGACAAATACAAGGTGAGCCTGCAACTCACGGCGATCAACATCACTAACAAGTACGCGCTTTACAACTTCCTTTCCACGTTCAGCGGGACGCACTATGTGACGCCGCGATCCCTGACCGCGGAGATTGGATTCCACTTCTAAAGCGCAGTCGCAAATCGATTTTGATCGGGCGGCCGGAACTTTGGCCGCCCTTTTTTGTCGGAAGTTCTTGTAAACGAATGTAAAACATTGATCGATCGCAGATGAAAGAGCGCGGCGGTTGTTAGAATAAAGCAATCGCAAATCCAACATCGCGCATCTATTCGCTCAAAGCGAAGAATCGATTCAATTCGGCTAAGTAGGGGGGATGCTTGTTTATTAAGTTTGGCGCAAGACTTATCACGAGTCTTGCACTGGCCGGGCTTGTGCCCTTAGCAGCCATGTCGCAAGAGAACAATTCGAACTCTGGTTCGATGACGCAAAGCCAACCGGCTGCTACAGGGGACCAGTCCCCGGCCGCGCAGCCGACATTGCCCACGGCACCGTCGACGGTGAAAGAACAAGCGCCTGTAACCCAAGGGGCTCCGCGCTCGAAGGAGCAGCCCAAGCGGATTTTGGGGATCATGCCCAATTACCGCGCGGTGAGCGCGGGGGCGACACCTCCACCGCCTACGCCGAAGCAGGCATTCAAAATTGCGACGCTCAA
Source organism: uncultured Acidobacteriaceae bacterium (assembly GCA_963708335.1). Lineage (GTDB taxonomy): Bacteria > Acidobacteriota > Terriglobia > Terriglobales > Acidobacteriaceae > Sulfotelmatobacter. Next base: position 4,483,271 of record OY970205.1, read on the forward strand.
CAGTTTTGATTACTCCTCCTACGCCTTCGTAGGGATCACCTCGGCGTTCGCGGAGTGGTCAGATGCACATCCGGCGCTCGGCGATGGCATGGCGGGGTTCGGGAGATACTACTGGCGCGGCTTTGTGGATAAGACGAGCGGGAATTACATGGTGATCTTTGCCTTGCCGACCGTGTTGCATGAAGACGAGCGCTACTACGCCATGGGCGAGGGCAAGTTCTTGAAACGCGGGATTTATGCGGCGACACGGATTCTGATCACCCCTGACTACAATGGAAAAAACACCCTGAATGCTTCCGAGATCTTTGGGCGCGCTGCTTCTCAAGGGATCTCGCTCTCCTATTACCCCAGTTCGGATCGCACTGCAGGCGCGCTGGCCACCAAGTACGGGTGGGCCATGGGAAGAGATGCGCTCACGAATGTGTTTCGCGAGTTCTGGCCGGATATCGCGACGCATGTACTGCACCGCCATCCGTAGGAATCCTGTTTTGATTCAGGCCAATCTATTTTGGATGAACTACAGACGGCCGGACATCGCAAGCCGGCTATTCCTCGCACTTGTTCTGGTGAGTAGTTGCTGGAGCCGTTCCGCGGGGCAACAGACTTCGTCTCAAGATCCACAGTCTGTGCCGACTCCAAGTCCGCGGCCGGCCGCGCCTACTTGGCAAAGCCAAAACAATTCTGGAACCAAGTCCGAGGAAGAAAAACGAATTCAGGAGAAGGAGCAATCGCGACGTGTGCTGGGAGTGATTCCAGACTTCGGCGTCACCAACCGGCAGAATGCGTCTCCACTAACGTCCGGAGAGAAATTTCATTTGTTTGCCAAATCGGCGCTCGATCCGGCGACGATCGGCATCGTGGGCTTGCAGGCCGGACTGAGCCAGGCGGAAAACGAATTCCCTGCCTATGGTCAGGGTGCGCAGGGATACGGCAAACGCTTCGGAGCGTCGCTGGCGGATGAAGTTTCTGCCGGCTTCTGGACCAACTATGTTTATCCGACGCTGATGAAAGAAGATCCGCGCTACTTTCGACGCGGCGAGGGCAAGTTGGGACATCGGGTGATTTATAGCTTGGCGCAAGAGTTTGTTTGCCACACGGACACGGGCGGACGTCAGTTCAACTTCTCGAGCGTGCTGGGAGCGTTCACTAGCGGGGCCCTTTCGAATTTGTATTATCCCGGGAACACGCTGATTCGTACGATCCCAGCGACCGCTACTTCACCCGCGATCCCAGTGTACGAAGACGATCGTGGCGTCGTCCTGACACTGAGCCGGGCAGCGATTGCGCTGGGATACGGCACCCTTGGCAGCCTGTTCGACGAGTTCTGGCCCGACGTTCAGCGCAGGTTCTCGCGTAAGCACAATCGCGAGACCGAAGGCACCCGGCCCTAGCGCGTGCCCGCCACCGGGCAACAGCGCGATGGATTCCAACCAGACGCAGGCGGGCAAGCAACCTATCGTAACCGCGGGCCGGGCCGACTCGCTACACCCGCATTCGCTTGGGCTCAACCGGACGGTCCACGACTAACTCGGGATGCAGGCGGCGGAAGGTTTCCGCGACGTGGCAGTTCCAGCAGACCGGTTGGTATCTGGAGAAAACTTCAGGAAGCTGTTCGGGGCGAAACTCTCTCCACTCGGCAGTCTTGAAATCCGGACCTAACAACGCGGGCGCGTGATCGACATGATGAAGCGGGCCGATCGGCTTGTGGCAAAAGGCGCAGCTCTTCCCTTCATACCAATGGGAGACGATATTCCAGACCAGGCAGTTTGCGGGATCAGTCTCGATCTGTTGCAGGCATTCCTGGCCGCAGTCTTGGCGCTCGGGCCAGCGGGAACATTCTTTGAGGCGCAGCGTGGGCTCGGAGAGGAACGCTCCGACGGCGGCCTCTCCCGCGGCGATGTCGACGGCTTCCGGCTTGTGGGTCTCCGGACAGGTGATGATACGCTTCCCGCGATAGTCGAAGTACGCGCGGACTCCGGGGATGGCGCGAAAGACAAAGAGACCTACCGCCAACGCGACGACGGCAAGAGCAATTAGTACCGTGACCGTCATAGGGCACCTCCGTACAGCAGCTATCAGCTTCAGCTATCAGCTTGCCCAACTTGACAACAGTTTGGGCATTTACAGCATGGGTCTGGGACGGGGATTGGGCCGTGTTTTGCATCACCGGAAAATGTGATTGTGGTCACTCGCTCAGGCTCCGTCCCGGGCGCCCGAAGCGTCGGCATAGGCAAAAAGCCGGGGGGCTGTCCCCATGAGCGCTAACTTAAGAATTACGTTGGGTTTGGCCGTCACTCGTTCAGCAGACTGGACGTGGACTCTTAGGTTTTAGAGGATGCGAGGTCGGTTCAATGGTGCCGCTAGACTGATATACTTCGCAGCGCCCCATTCAATGCTCGCGGGTTCCTACCTTCACTTGGGATTCCCAGTGATCGCTACGGCAAGCGTCAAGGAGGGCGTGAAATGGCGACCTACACTGTCGGAGAGTCACAACGCAAGGCTGCAAAAGTGGTGGGAGCTGTGTACCTATTCGGCTTTGTAGCAGTCTTTGATGTTTATGTCCGTGGCCGTCTCATTATCGAAAATAATGCTGCGGAAACCGCTCGGAATATCATCGCGCACGAACGTCTATTTCGCCTGGGCGTCGCTGTCGATCTAATTGAAATGGCTTCTATAGTGGTGCTAGCCACAGCTCTTTATGTGATTCTCAAAACGGTAAACGAAAACCTTGCCTTGCTCGCGGCATTTTGGAGGCTAATGGAAGCGGCGATTTGTGTGGTGATGACGCTCAGCAGCTTTGACGTTCTGCGGATCTTGAGCGGTGCTGAGTACCTGCGTGTATTTGAAGCAGACCGATTGCAAGCCATGGCAACGATATATGTTGGGGCGCATGGCGACGGGTACAACGTTGCCGAGATGTTCTTGGGATTGGGATCTACGGTATTCGCTTATTTGTGGTTTAAGTCGAGATTTATTCCCAGAGCATTGGCCGCCTGGGGAGTGTTTTCGTCGCTGTTGTTGGCAACCTGTACTGTCGCTTTCATCATTTTCCCTCGTTTCGACGATCTAGCTGACCCTGCCTGCTACATACCCATCGCGATTTTCGAGCTGACGATGGGATTTTGGCTTCTTATCGCGGGATTGCGGCCACCTGAAATTGCTGGAGCCGACAAGGTGGGGGATCGAGCGCAGGTCGGTGCATCCTGACCCGAACGAAGAGGCTTGTTCTGCGCGCTTGGTCGGCTAGTCGGATGTTAACGCCCAGAAACCGGACCGCAGAGTCAACTTCCAGCCCGACTTTTAAGTTAGTGCTTATGGGAGCTGTCCCCACACTTCGACTGCGCCGGGACGGCGGCGCTACTTTTGTTTAGGAATGACTGACTGCTGCGGGGTGATGATTTGCGCGCAACTGCATCTTCACCGCTACTGACAGGCGGCGGATGCCTTCGTGGATCTGCTCCGGTTGACAGTAGGAAAAGTTCAGGCGCATGTGGCGGCCGCCTTCGTGGCTGTTCTCAGCGTAGAAGCTGTCGCCGGGGACAAAGGCCACCTCTTCGGCTAACGCGGCGTGGAATAATGACTGCGAATCGGTGCCCTCCGGCATGGTAACCCAGAGAAACAGGCCGCCTTTGGGATGAGTCCACGTGACTTCCGGGGGGAAGTACTCGTGCAACGCATTGAGCATGACATCGCGGCGTTCGCGATAGACCTGACGGATCAGCTTCACGTGCTGGTCGAGAAAGCCGTCGCGGGCGACTTCGTAAGTAACGTATTGGGTGAAAGTCGAGGTGTGCAGATCGGCGGCTTGCTTCAGTTGCACCAGCTTAATGATTACATCTTCTGGGGCAACGATCCAAGCGAGGCGGATTCCGGGCGCCAGCGTTTTTGAAAATGTGCTGAGGTAGATGACGTTGCCCAGAGTGAATCCGTTGTCGCGGCGCAGGTTCTCGCGGTCAAGGACTACCAGCGGGGCAATGTGCTCACCCTCGTAACGCAATTGGCCGTAAGGATCGTCTTCGATGATGGGGATGCCGTACTTGTCCGCGAGAAGAATGAGTTGGTGACGGCGGCCTTCGGATAATGTGACTCCCGCCGGGTTCTGGAAGTTGGGCAGAACGTACATGAATTTCGGACCGGCGCGGAGACTGGGGTCGAGTTGATCGGTAAGTAAGCCGTCGTCGTCGACCGGAACCGGGACGTACTGCGCTCCGTAGACGCTGAAAGCCTGAAGGGCGCCGAGATAGGTGGGAGCCTCGACCAGAATACGGTCGCCGCGATTGATCAGGAGCTTGCCGATGAGATCGAGCGCCTGTTGCGAACCGGAAGTGATCAGAACGTTTTCAGGATTGGCGACAATGCCGTAGCGAGCGAGATTGCGCGCGATCATTTCGCGCAGGGGCGGGTAGCCCTCGGTTGCGCCGTACTGCAGAGCCTCAGAGCCGTGTTCGGTGAGGACTTTGTGGCAAGCCTCTTCGAAGCGCTTCACCGGAAAGACGTCGGGCGCGGGAAGTCCGCCGCCAAAGGAGATGATTTCGGGCTTCTGCGTGACCTTCAGGAGCTCGCGGATGGCGGAACTTTTGACTCCAAGGGTACGCTGCGCGTAACGCAACTTCCATGCCGTGGACATTCGATCATCCTCAGAAATTAAAGCTTCAAAGTTGCAAAGTTTCAATGTTGCGACGTTGGAAGGTTTCAAACTCCGTCCCAGTATGTACTGAACTTAGAAACCTTGAAACGTTGAAACCTTTCCTCTCAGTCTTCTCCTACCAGTTCCGGCTCGACTGAGACATGCACGTGGGGATGCGCGTAGGTGTCGTTTTCCTGCGCGTCGACCACGGCGATGGCGGCCACATTCACCACCACTTCCACCGTGGCGGAACGTTGCAGCACGTGAACGGGACGGCTCATGCCCATCAGAATTGGGCCGATAAGCTCGCCGCCGCCGATCTTCGCCACCAGCTTAGTTGCAATATTTGCCGACGCGAGATCTGGGAAAATGAGCACGTTGGCGCCGCCCTTCAGGGAACTGAAAGGATATTGCTCTTCGATGATCTCGGGAGACAGAGCCTCGTCAGCCATGATTTCTCCGTCAACCACGAGCGTGGGATCGGCAAACTTGATCAATTCGACTGCCTTACGCACTTTCGTGCAGATGGGATGATCGACGCCGCCGAAACTGGAGAACGAGAGCATGGCAACCCGCGGCACGAGGTCGAAGCGGCGCGCCATGTGGGCTGTGCACAGCGCGATCTCAACCAGATCTTCGGCCGTGGGCTCAATGTTGACGCTGCAGTCGGCCAGGAAAAAAATCTCTCCCTTGCGCGTGATGACCGCGTAGCACCCGGAGACGCGGTGCAGGCCCTCGCGCATGCGGACGATCTGCAGGGCCGGACGAATGGTGTCGGGGAAGTGCTGGGTAACACCGGAGACGAGGGCGTCGGCGTCGCCCATGTGAACCATCATGGAGCCGAAGACGTTGCGATCGTTGATGAGGCTTTCGGCCTCGTGCAGAGTTACACCGCGTCGCTGCCGCAGGCGGAACAGTTCCTGAACATAGGATTCGTGATGGTCGGACGAAGACGGATCCACAATCTTCATGCCGGCGAGATTGACGCCAAGCTCCCGCGCCCGGCTTTGAATTTTGGCGGGATCGCCGAGCAGGATGGGATGTCCGATTTTTTCTTCGACCAACACATGGCAGGCACGCAGGATTTTTTCGTTGTCGCCCTCGGGAAAAACTACCTGCTTGGGATTGGCTTGCGCTTTGTGAATCATGGTGCGCGAGACTTCGTAGGCCTTGCCTAACCGTCGCTCGAGTTGGGCGCGATAATTTTGGAGGTCGACGGGTTCCTGAGCGACGCCGCTGCGCATCGCGGCTTCGGCCACGGCGGAAGCTTCCCACATCAGGACGCGAGGATCGAAGGGCTTGGGGATGAGATATTCGCGGCCAAACTGGAGACGAGGAACGCCGTAGGCACGGCAAACGGAGTCGGGAACGTCTTCCTTGGCAAGATCGGCGAGGGCGTGAGTGGCCGCCAGCTTCATTTCTTCGTTGATCGCGGTGGCGCGCACGTCAAGAGCTCCGCGGAAGATAAAGGGAAAGCCGAGCACGTTGTTAACCTGGTTGGGATAGTCCGAGCGTCCGGTGGCGATGATGACATCAGGGCGGGCGGCCTTGGCTTCTTCGTAGGTAATCTCAGGATCGGGATTCGCCATGGCGAAAACGATCGGATCGGGTCCCATGGAGCGAACCATGTCCTGATCGATCGCACCTTTTACTGAAAGCCCTGCGAAAACGTCGGCGCCGACTATCGCTTCGCTCAGGGTGCGCAGTTTAGTGACTAGCGCGAAGCGCTCTTTGTACTTGTTCATGCCCTCTTTTCGGCCTTTGTAGACCACGCCCTTCGTGTCGCAGAGAATGATGTTTTCTGCTTTCACTCCCAGCTGCACATAGTGCTCGGCGCAAGCGATGCCCGCCGCTCCGGCGCCGTTGAAGACTATGCGGACTTTGGAAATGTCTTTGCCAACAACTTCCAGAGCGTTGAGTAGGGCCGCGCCAGATATGATTGCGGTTCCGTGCTGGTCGTCGTGGAAGACGGGAATCTTCATGGTCTTGCGCAGGGCTTCTTCGATCTGGAAGCAGTCGGGGGCTTTGATGTCTTCAAGGTTGATGCCCCCGAAAGTGGGCTCGAGCAACTGGCAGAGCTTGATGATCTCTTCGGGATTGTGGCTGTTCACTTCGATGTCGAAGACGTCGACGTCGGCAAAGCGTTTGAACAGGACAGCTTTGCCTTCCATAACGGGCTTTCCCGCCAGTGCGCCAATATCGCCCAAGCCAAGCACGGCGGTCCCGTTGCTCAGAACTGCGACCAGATTGCCGCGACCGGTGTATTTGAAGGCGTCCTGCGGGTTCTTCTGGATTTCGAGGCAGGGCTCGGCGACCCCGGGCGTGTAGGCGAGACTGAGATCGCGCTGCGTGCGGCAGGGCTTGGTCGGCGTGACTTCAATTTTTCCAGGGCGAGACCCATTGTGATAATCGAGAGCCTGCTGCTTGCTGATGAGCATGATTTCCTCCGTATTTGGCGGCGGCGCGAACGGCGATCTCTACTAAGAAACCCTCACTGTTGGGTATATGCCAGGGTGCCTTGAGAGGGCTGTGATTAGGGTCACGTTTGGTGGTGACCGTGATTCGCTGCCAAGGCGCAAGAAACGGATTGCAGCTTGCTTCGCTGGAACCGGGTTCTGCCGATTACGTTCGTAAGAATGCGGCATTACTCCTTCGGGCTTCGCTTCCACATGGGCACGCAGGGATTCCAGCTATGCACGTCCTTCTGGAAGCTGCTGCCTGCCTGGGTGGCGCCGACGGTGGTCAGGTCTTCTACCGGCGACTTGAGAAGCTGGGCGATGTAGAGTTCGACCTGTTCGCGCAGGCGGGGGTTCTTCAACGCCTCCCGAAGTTCGGTCTGTTCGATATGGGTAAATCCGCCACACAGCGGACACTTCACAACGTCATCGTTGACCATCGCTAACCTCAAGGTCGCAGAGATATTCCGGAACGCGTCCAACGGCGCGATTCTCCAGAAGGCTCATTAGAGGATGGGGCTCTTGTCGGTGCAGTGATAAGGGTCGCTGGAGGGAGTGACGGGAGTCACAGAATTTTCATGTGGGGCCAGCCGCCTCGGCTGTCGTTCGGGCCGCACGCCCGATGGCCTGCCGCCGAATGCGTCTGGCCACAAAAACTGTCGAGCCGCGCTCGACTGGACAGCGGAGGGCGGCTGTCCCCACACAGGCAAACCCTTGGATGCACGAAAGGACACTGGCCTCATTTACGTTGCTTGCAGTTCCCTGCTAACATCAGAGGTTTACAACTCAAACGTCAGCCAAACCTGATTACGCCTTCATAAATTTTCCGGAGGAACCATGGCAATTAAAGTAGGCATTAACGGCTTCGGCAGAATCGGCCGCAACGTACTGCGCGCTTCTCTCAAGGATTCCAACCTGGACTTCGTCGCGGTCAACGACCTGACGGATCCAAAAACTCTGGCTCATCTTCTGAAATACGACTCGGTGCTGGGCAATCTTCCGAATGAAGTTTCCGCGGGCGCCGACAGCATCACGGTCGACGGCAAGACCATCAAGGTGTTCAAGGAAAAAGATCCCGCGGCGCTGCCCTGGGACTCGGTGGGAGCGCAGGTCGTGATCGAGTCGACCGGACGCTTCACCGACGCCAACGAAGCAAAGAAGCATCTGCGCGGGCCGGTGAAAAAGGTCATCATCTCGGCTCCGGCCAAGAATGAGGACATCACGCTGGTGCTGGGCGTGAACCACGAGAAATATGATGGAGCGAAGCACAACGTTATTTCGAATGCTTCGTGCACCACGAACTGCCTGGCGCCGGTTGCCAAAGTGATCCAGGACCAATTCAAAATCGTCAGCGGAACCATGACGACGATTCATTCTTACACCAACGACCAAGTGATTCTCGACTTCCCGCATAAGGACTTGCGGCGGGCTCGTGCAGCTGCGCTCTCAATGATTCCGACCACGACTGGAGCGGCGAAGGCGCTGAAGCTCGTGATTCCGGAGCTTGGCGGCAAGATCGACGGATTTTCGATGCGCGTGCCGACTCCCAACGTTTCGGTGGTCGACTTTGTGGTCTGGGTCGAGAAGAAGACGACCAAAGAAGAAGTGAATGCGGCGTTGAAGAAAGCATCTGAGTCCGGGCCGTTGAAGGGATATCTGGGCTACGAGGAGCACGAACTAGTGTCGTCCGACTACAAAGGCGACTCACGCTCTTCAATCGTGGATTCACCCTGCACCATGGTGGTGGGCGGTAACTGCGTGAAGGTGATCTCCTGGTACGACAACGAATGGGGATATTCCTGCCGCGTGCGCGACCTGGTCAACTACATCGCCGGTAAGGGCCTGTAAGTTCTGCGTAGCGCCGCCGTCCCGGCGGCTGTCGTGGCGGCGTCTCGCCGCCACGGTGCGAGGGCGAGACGCCCTCGCGACAGCCGGCAAGATGCCGGCGCTACTTCATAAAATCACCTGCAATCGAGGACGACCAGCCATGTCCAAGCTTTCCATTCGTGATCTTCCGCTCAACGGCAACCGCATTTTTATGCGCGTGGATTTCAACGTGCCGTTGGAAGACGGGCGGGTGATGGACGATACCCGCATCCGCGAAACTCTGCCCACGATTGAATATGCGCTGCGCCATGGTGCGCGGCTGATTCTGGCTTCGCATTTGGGGCGGCCGAAGGGTAAGCCCAATCCCAAGATGAGCCTGAAACCGGTGGCCGAGCGGCTGCGCATGCTGCTTGACAAGGAACTGGCGCGCGGCGAGAACGTCGGCTTCTGTCCTGAGTGCGTAGGCCCGGAGGCTGAGGAAGTCGCGACTCAACTGGAAAAGGGCCAGACGCTGCTCCTGGAGAACCTACGCTTCCATGCAGAAGAAGAGGCCAACGATGAAAAGTTCGCGCGGCAACTGGCGAACCTGGCCGAGTATTACGTCAACGACGCTTTCGGCACCGCACATCGAGCGCACGCCTCCACAGTCGGGATCACGAAGTTCGTAAAGCAATCCGCCGCCGGACTGCTCATGGAAAAAGAATTGAAATACCTGGGCAAGGCTCTGGAGCATCCGGAAGAGCCGTTTGTGGCGATTCTGGGCGGGGCCAAGGTCGGCGACAAGATCGGCGTAATCAAGAATCTGATGGACAAGGTGAATTCGCTGATCATCGGCGGAGGCATGGCCTACACATTCCTCAAAGCGCAGGGACACGAGATTGGCAAATCGCTGCTTGAGGCTGACAAAATTGACCTTGCAAAACAGTTGCTGGCGGAGGCGAAGAAACGGAACTTACGATTCCTGCTTCCCGTGGACCATGTGGTCGCGATGAAGCCGGAAGCTGGCGCGGTCGTACAGCAGATCGGCGAAGGCCAGCCCATCCCGGCCGACAAGATGGCGCTCGATATTGGGCCCAAGACGATTGAACTGTTCTCGGAAGAAATCTCCACCGCACGGACGATCGTGTGGAACGGGCCGATGGGAGTGTTTGAGGTTCCGGGATTTTCGCGAGGCACATTTAAGATTGCGCACGCGGTGGCGGAAAATGGCGGCGCAATTTCGATTGTGGGCGGCGGCGACTCGGTGGCGGCGGTGCATGCCGCCAATGTGGCCGATAAGATTACGCACATCTCGACCGGCGGCGGGGCATCGCTGGAATTCCTGGAAGGAAAGAAACTGCCAGGCGTCGAGGCCCTGACGGAGAAAAAATAATGACCTAGGCCCCTGGCCTCGCACGTTGCGACTTTCGAGCACAACAATGATAGGAAAGTTCGTGACCCTCCTGGACAGCAGCGTGGAAAACTTCACAATACGACTGATGCTCGAAAAAGGAGTCCGCGAGCAGGCCGGCCGGCAAAAGATGATCGAAATCCACGGTCCGGCGGACCTCACGGCGGAAACCACGGACGCGATTGTGAATGCGGCCAGCTCTTCCCTGCTAGGCGGAGGTGGAGTGGATGGCGCGATTCATCGTGCAGGGGGTCCGGCGATTCTGGCCGAATGCCGGCAGATCGTCGGCAGGATTGGAACGCTACCTGCCGGAGGGGCCGTGATCACTACCGGCGGACGACTTGCCGCAAAACACGTCGTTCACACGGTGGGCCCTATTTATCGCGGCGGCCAACACGGCGAGGCTGAAACTCTGGCAAGCTGTCACCGCGAATCGCTGCGGCTGGCCGACGAGCAAGGGCTCTCCTCGCTGTCGTTTCCCGCCATCTCGACAGGCGCCTACGGATATCCGGTGAGCGAGGCGGCGCCAATTGCAATATCTTCCACGCTCGAAGCCCTCTCCGCCGCGAAGCATGTCACACTTTGTCGATTCGTACTCTTTGATCTCTCAACTGTGCGCGCTTACCACCGCGCCGCTGAACAAGTTCATCGTTTGAACGCCACTTCCTCATTCCGAATTGAAAAGGTTCACTCATGAGAAAAAAAGTAATGGCCGCCAACTGGAAGATGTACAAGACGCCGGACCAGACTCGCGGATTCTTCCGCGATTTTTTGCCACTTGTGGCGGGACATGATCGCGACGAAATCGTGGTGTGCCCGCCGTTTCTGGATCTTCCGGCGGCGTTGGAGGCGGCGAAAGGATCGAATGTCGCGATCGGCGGACAAAATGTCCATTGGAAAGAAGAGGGAGCGTTCACGGGCGAGACGTCGGCGGCACAACTGCTTGCGCTGAACGTTACGCATGTGATCATCGGGCACTCGGAGCGGCGGCAATACTTTGGTGAGACCGATGATACGGTAAACCTGCGGCTGAAAATGGCGCTGGAGGCGGGACTGACGCCTATCTGCTGCGTGGGCGAAGTGTTGCAGGAACGCGAAGCAGGGCTGACTGATGACGTTCTGCGGCGGCAGTGCGTGCGGGCGTTTCATGCAATCTCGGCGAAGAAGGCCGCCAAACTCATTGTCGCGTACGAACCAGTATGGGCGATCGGCACGGGAAAAACCGCGACGCCGGAAATCGCGGCCGAGGCACATGCGGTGATCCGGCGCGAGGCCACAGAGATTTTCGGCGAAGAGTTTGCGGCGCAGCTGCGCATTCTTTATGGCGGTTCGGTGAAGCCGGATAATGCCTCAGCACTTATGGCGCAGGAGGAGATTGACGGCGCGCTGGTTGGCGGCGCGTCGCTCGATCCCAAGTCGTTTGCGTCCATCGTGAAGTATTAAGAACTAGGAGTGACGGCAGTCACTGACGGGTAGCGCAGCCAAGCGGTAGACTCTGCTCTTGAAGAGAAAGCCGCGCGAGCGGACTCCTCAATCTTTGTACCATCCAACGAGGAGGCTTTATGCCGCTGTCGAAGCTTCGCAAATTCCTCGACTCTAACCACATCAAGTATTTGGTCATTTCTCACTCCCCTGCCTACACCGCGCAGGGGATAGCTGCCCTGACGCACGTGTCGGGCAGAAAATTGGCAAAGACGGTGATCGTGAAGATTGATGGCGTGCTGGCGATGGCAGTCGTGCCGGCTCCGCTGCACGTGGACCTGGACCGATTTAGAAGCCTGACAGGCGCAGAGACGGTCAAGATCGCAACCGAACTGGAGTTCAAAGACGCCTTTCCGGATTGCGAGACGGGTGCAATGCCTCCGTTTGGAAACCTTTACGACATGGCAGTGTATGCGGACGCGAGCCTCGCCGAAAATGAAGAGATCACCTTCACCGCGGGCACGCATCGGGAACTAGTTCGCATGAATTGGTATGACCTGGTGCGAATGGTGAATCCGCTGGTCGATAAGTTGGCCTATCAGCCTGCGGCCGTTGCTGCATAGACAATCGATTTCGGTGGCCATCAAAAGCGCACGTGCGGAGATAACTGCGCTATTTTCTCGCGATAGCCATGAGGTGGGGTCTGGCGCCAGCAGGGACGGTTCGCTCCGCCGTCGTCGAGCACGGTCGCGGGCGTCGGCGGTAAGTGGCGAATGATCAGTTCCCGCGTGCGTGCTTCCTCGAGTTGAAACCAACCGTGCTCAAGCGAGAGGATTCTTCTGCGGCACTCTAGTAACGAATGATCTCGCGATTGGAATCGTCGAGGTCATACGAAAAACGACTACGCGGAAATTCTATGCACCGGCTCGGCGGTGCGGAGGGCGATAGCCTAACTGCATGGAGACGTGGCGCGCCGCGTCCTTCAAGGCTTCCAGAATGCGCGGCATGGTTTGAGAGTTGACCTGGCCGATGGTTCCGCTCAAGCCGATGCTGGCCTCGATCGCGCCCTGCTGATTGAAGACGGGAGCGCCGACGCAGCGCGCGCCTAAGTTGTTTTCCTCGTCGTCAACGGCATACCCCTGCGTGCGAACTTTTTCCAATTCCTTTAGCAGACGCGGCAGGGTGGTGATGGTCTTAGGAGTACGTTTCTCCATCGCGCGTTCACCAATAATTTTTTCGAGCCGCCCTTGGGGAATATGCGCTACCAGCGCCTTGCCCACGCTGGTGGCGTGAACCCGCATGCGGCGGCCAACCCACGTATCCATGCGAATGAAACCTGGCGGTTCCACCTTCTCAATGTAGACCGCCTCGGGGCCGTCGAGAATCGCGAGATGACAAGTGAGACTAGTCTTTTCGACTAGGTGACGCATGATGGGCAGCGCGACTTCGCGGACATCAATTCCGCTGAGGGCACCCCGGCTCAGGCTCAAAATCTTCAGCCCAACTCGGTATTTTCCGCTATGGGGATCGCGATTCAGGTAGCCCTGCGTCTCCAGTGTGCGCAGGATGTAGCTGGCGGAACTCTTCGGAATCTCTAGCCTGCGGCTGATTTCGGCGTTGCTAAGTCCTTCCGGCTCAAGCGCAACTGCCTCCAGCATGGAGAGAGCCCGTTCTACGGCCACGGACGGGGATTCGTCTTTGGAAATCATGGTGGAGGTCGCCAAATCGTTATGGTAGCAAAAACTGTAGACGTCCAACAAAATGAATGTATGTTCTGCATATTGAACAACGAGCTTGACGGGTTTTCGTGGGCATCGTACGATCCGCCAGTATTACGAATGATTGTTCGCCATATTGAACACGAAGGAATCTCGGATTATGACTCCAACTGCGGTAGCCACGACGGAAACGGAAATTCGAATCAACCCGGTCAGCAGCACGCCCGACGGATTCGATCCCGAGCGCGATCTTCCCTCGGGGTTCATGGAATTCTTTTTGCCGCTCCACCGCCGTTTCACTCCCAGACAGCAGGAGCTGGCGCTGAAGCGGATCGAGGTGTTACAGCGGTCACTGGAAGGCGAAAAGCCCACGCATCATTTCCCTTCTGACACGGTGCGCAACGGCTGGCGGATCACGCTCCCCGACTGGTGCCAGGACCAGCGCAACCAGATGACGGGCCCCGCCGACGATGGCGAGCTATGCGTCAAGATGCTGAACTCGGGCGCGCCCGGGGTGATGCTCGACCTGGAAGACTCCTGCGTGAACGAATGGTCGCACCACGAAACTGGTGTTGCAAATATCCTGGCGTGCCTGCGCGGTGAACTCAGCTATTACGACAAAAAGCGCGAACGAACAGTAAACATTCAGCGTAACGGCACCGTGATTTTCACCCGACCGCGAGGCTTGCATTTGAACCAAGCCGGGCTGATTCCGGGTGAACTGGCTTCCGCATCGCTGCTGGATGTGGCGCGAATTTTCTATGGCATTGAACCGGCGGATTTGAAACATCCGCTGTGCATCTACATTCCGAAATCGGAGTCGGCAGAGGAAGCGCTGTGGTGGCGCGATTTGTTCCAGGCGCTGGCCCAGTGGCGCGGGCTGCCGCACAACTACATCAAGTGCATGGCGCTGGTGGAGTCGCATCCGCTGGCGTTTCAGATGGAAGAGTTTGCCTATAACCTGCGCGATCACATCATCGGGCTCAACCTCGGCCGTTGGGATTACATGGCCAGCCTGATTCATTTCAACCTCGACGATCCTGACTGGGTCTTGCCGGACCGCAACACGATTCCACACAACGTTGCGTTTTTTCAGAACCTGCGCGAACTGATGCCGGAAATTTGCCATCACCGGGGCATTCTCGCGATCGGCGGCATGACCGCTCTTTATCCCAGCCGCGAAGATGCGGAGTTAAACGCACGCGCGCTGGCCGTTCTGGAAAAAGACAAAAAGAATGAAGCTGATTGCCTCATGGATGGCGCGTGGACCGGGCATCCCGACCAGAATGCGATCGCGGTGGCGCAGTTCCCTCACCCGAACCAGCTACAGGCGAGGCCCAAGAATGCGAGCCGCTATCCAGATTTGCGTCCGCAGCCGACCGGCGTAGGTGCGCGCACCGTGGATGGCACGCGAGCGGCAGTGCGAACTGTAATCCGCTACCGGCACGGAGTGCTCAGCGGGCAGGGCGCGAGCCTGCTCGACGGATACATGGAGGACCTGGCGACGGACCGCATTTATCGCTTGATGATTGCGCAACGCGTGCTGCATCGCAATCTGGTTCCGGTAAATGACGATCACGGCCTAGCGGTGAAGCATACGCCGGAATTCATCACGCAGTTATTTGATGAGGAGCTTGAGCGATTGCTCTCCGGTCTCCCCGCAAACGCAAATCCGGAAGAGGCGGAGCGTTTCCGCCGAGCTCGCGACATCAGCGAAGCCATGATCGTGAACGGAGAATTCAACCCGGCGTAGCCGTCAAGCATGATCGAACCAATTTTTCAGGAGAGAAAGTACATGTCAGCCAATGGAAACGGACACAGCGCGCAACCCTTAACCTCACATCAGATTGAGCACTCCTTGAGTGACCAGGAACGGGTCGCGCAATACGCGCTCGCCCAGGCGGCAATGGCTCAGGATTGGGCGTCCAATCCGCGGTGGAAGGGCGTGGAGCGTCCGTACACGGCTGAAGATGTACTCCGCTTGCGCGGATCGATTCACATTGAGCACACGCTTGCCCGCATGGGCGCCGAGCGCCTGTGGGAACTTCTGCGAACCGATCCCTACATCAACGCACTCGGCGCCATGACCGGCAACCAGGCGGTACAGCAGGTGCAGGCGGGGCTGAAGGCGATTTATGTCAGCGGATGGCAGGTCGCGGCCGACGCCAATAATGCCGGCACGATGTATCCCGACCAGAGCCTGTATCCGGCGGACAGCGTTCCGAATCTTTGCCGGCGCATCAACAACGCGCTGCAACGTGCCGATCAAGTGCATCACGCCGAAGGCAAGGTAGCGCCGGGGCAGACGTGGTTTGCTCCGCTGATCGCCGATGCCGAAGCGGGATTTGGCGGCACGTTGAACGCCTTCGAACTAATGAAGGGAATGATTGAAGCGGGTGCAGCTTGCGTCCACTTTGAAGATCAGCTTTCATCGGCGAAGAAGTGCGGTCACCTCGGCGGCAAAGTTCTGGTGTCCACTTCCGAGGCGATCCAGAAGCTGGTGGCGGCGAGGCTCGCGGCGGACGTGATGGGCGTGCCGACGCTGATCATGGCGCGCACGGACGCGGACAGCGCTCATTTGCTAACCAGCGACATCGACCCACGCGATCGTGAGTTCTGCACCGGCGAACGCACCTCCGAAGGCTTCTTCCGCATCCGCGGCGGAATCGAATCGGCCATTGCGCGCGGACTTGCGTACGCGCCGTACGCGGACCTGATCTGGTGCGAGACTTCGCATCCCGACATGGAAGAGGCACGGCGCTTCGCAGATGCGATTCACGCCAAGTATCCAGATAAGATGCTCGCGTACAACTGTTCGCCGAGTTTCAACTGGCGCAAAAATTTGGATGAGGCGACGATTGCGCGCTTTCAGCCGGAACTAGCGCGGATGGGATACAAGTTCCAGTTCGTGACGCTGGCGGGCTTCCACGCGTTGAACCTCAGCATGTTCGAGTTGGCGCGCGGATACAAACTGGCGGGAATGACCGCCTACTCGCGACTGCAAGAAAAAGAGTTCAGCCGCGAGACGCAGTATGGATATGAGGCGGTGAAACATCAACGCTTTGTGGGCACGGGATACTTTGATCAGGTACAGCAGGTGATCAGCGGTGGTTTAGCCTCGACAACGGCGTTGACCGGGTCCACCGAAACCGAGCAGTTCATGGAAAAGAAACCGCTGCTGCGACCGGAAAAGGGACCAGACGCGGCTTGCCAGCCCATTCTCGGCAACTGCCCGCAGATGCCGATCAACATCGATCTGGGACCAGAGGAGATGCTGTTGCCGTCGGGCGACTAAACGGTCGCAAGTATCGCGGTGACGTCATAAAGGGCCGTCCGCAAATGCGGATCGGCCCTGTTGTATTTTGAGGCCGACGGAATTAGCCCGCTCTCGCCGCGACTGACCACGGAAACCGCTGCTAGGAAATCTTCCAGTACCCTAAAATATTTGCTTCGCTCATGCGTCTACATCAGTAGATGGAAGAGGCGCTGAGAAAACCTGGGATGATGGCGGAGCAAGATCGTCAAATTGCGGACGCAATTGATCGCGAGCAGCCGCGACTTCGCAACTTCATTCGCAGACGTGTGGCCGATCGGGAGGACGCGGAAGACATCCTGCAGGAGGTCTTCTACGAACTGATCGAGGCCTATCGCATGATCAAGCCGGTCGAGCAGGTGAGCGGCTGGCTATTTCGGGTGGCTCGTAATCGCATAACGGATCTCTTCCGGCGCAAACAGCGGGAGGCATTGCGGGATGGATCCGCTTTCGAGACCGAGGATGGTGAGAGGCTGGAACTGGAAGAATTGCTTCCCTCCCCGGAAGCTGGCCCGGAGGCGTCGTATGCGCGTGGAGTGCTGCTCGAAGAATTGGAGGCCGCGATCGAAGAATTGCCTGACGAACAGCGCGAGGTATTCATTGCCCACGAAGTGATGGGGCAGAGTTTCAAAGAACTTGCGGCGGAAACTGGCGCGAGCGTGAACACGCTGCTGTCGCGCAAGCATTATGCGGTGCTGCATCTGCGAGAGCGGCTGCAGGCCATTCACGACGAATTTTCGAAATCATGAGGACAAAAACAATGAAAAGAAATCGGATCACGAGGGTATTGAAGTTTGCATTGTTTGCCGTGTTGTTTGTGACCGTGTTTAGCTTTGTGGTCCTGCGCCTGTGGAACTGGCTGATGCCGGCTGTCTTCGGGTGGCATCTGATCACCTTTTGGCAGGCGGTGGGCCTGTTGGTTCTGAGCAAGATTCTTTTTGGGGGATTCCACGGCCGGCCGGGACGGCATATGTACTGGCGGCAGCGCATGATGGAGCGCTGGGAGAAAATGACTCCCGAGGAACGCGAGAAGTTCCGCCAAGGGATGCGCGGGCGCTGCGGTTCGTTCGGAGAGCCTGCAGCGGCACCCAAAGCTTGAATCTGCCCAGATGCGGTCCCAATAACGAAAGCCTTTAACCGCCGAGTTCGCTGAGAAAGTCCGCTGAGGCGCTGAGTAAGTCTTTAGACTTTGCTCTTCTCAGCGTTCTTCGCGGATTTTCTCAGCGTTCTTCGCGGTTAGAAGCTTTTGTCTTGTATCCTCCTCTCTCGTCGATCGCGACCTCGTCCTTGTCGCTACTCTTTAGCCACTGCACATGGATCGGCCCAAAACTTTACCGAACTGCTTCTAGTAGGAATCGGTTATTGACCCACCTCAAATGTCCCTCCAAAATGCCTGACAACTTTGTGGGGATGCGTTTCGAACAATTGTGACTACATCCGCGAAAGGGAAACGTTCGCGAACTTGTGCAACAGTACAGTTTCTTTTTTTGCCGCAGATTCACATTTCAAACTTGGGGACATCATGAAACTGCGATTTGTGCGCGGCTTGGGATTGGGGATAGTCCTGTTCGTAGTCAGCGCTTTCGCCCAAAACGCTTTGCCGGCAAGCGAAGCCTCAAGCCCGGGTCGAGCGCCAGCGGAGAACGCATCTGTGCCCGCGGCCGGGCAATCGGCTAAAGAATCTCAGCCAACCGCGCCCGCTCCGGCCAAACATAAACTTGGCCCCCTCGAAATTTCCGTTAACTGGCGAACCCGCGCGGAAGGTTGGAACTGGTTCCAGGGCACAACCGGAAACAGCGACTACCCCTTTTGGAATTCCCTGCTACGAGTGGGCCTTGGTCAAACCGGGGAACACATTGATTGGTTCGTGGAAGGCGAACAGCCGTCGATTCTGGGCTTGCCAAACAACGCGGTGGTGGCGGCTCCGCAGGGCCAGCTCGGACTGGGTGGGACCTACTATGCGGCCAACAATAATCATACTAACGTGGCCAACGGATTTGTGAAACAGGCGTTCATAAACTTCAAACATCTCGGACCAGCCGGATTGAAACTGGGCCGCTTCGAATTTTTTGATGGTCTTGAGGTGAAGCCTAAAGATCCTTTGTTGGCGACGGTGATTCAGACGCGAATCGCCCATCGCTTGATTTCGAATTTCGGCTTTGCCGCTGTGCAGCGCACGTTCGATGGAGTCCAACTCTCGGCGAACTCAGGGCAGAACAATTTCACCTTCTTCGGCGCGCGGCCGACTGCTGGAGTGTTTCAGGTAAAAGGGATGGACGAACTGGACGTGGACAGCTATTACGGCGCCTATACCCGTTCGGTGAATAATCACCAGAACGCGGGCGAATTGCGCGTGTTCGCGCTGGGCTACATCGACCACCGCACCAGGGTGCTCAAGACCGATAACCGCGCTACTCCGCTTCGAGCGGCCGATCTCGGCAAAATCGAGATCGCGACCTGGGGGGCCGACTATGCCCACGTCGTCAATACCACGAGGTCGGGAAAGTTCGATTTCCTGGTCTGGGGCGCGGTGCAGACAGGTTCGTGGGGGAATCTCACGCAGCGTGCCGGCGCGTTCGTCGGTGAGGCCGGATGGCAACCGCCAGTCAAAGTGTTGAAGCCGTGGGTAAGCGCCGGATATTCGTATGGCAGCGGCGACGGGAACGCCAAGGACTCGCATCACGGCACGTTTTTTCAAGTCCTCACCACACCGCGGCAGTACGCGCGCTTCCCTTTCTACAACATGATGAATAATGAAGACTTGTACGGCACGCTGAATGTCCGGCCGATTTCGAAGCTGGCGTTGCGCAGCGAAGTACACACTCTGCGGCTGGCGAGCGCCTCCGATCTCTGGTACTTAGGTGGTGGCGCGTTTCAGCCCCAGACTTTTGGTTACACCGGGCGCCCGAGCAACGGAAACCGGGGCTTGGCCAATGTCTGCGATCTGAGCGCCGACTATCAGTTCACCCGGTCCTTCGCCGCCACTCTTTACTATGGACACGCCTGGGGTAAGGGTGTGATTTCGTCACTTTATTCCCATAACCCGAACGGGCAGTTCATTTTCCTGGAGACCAACTTTCATTTCTGAGGCCAGGAACCGAGCTGTGCAAGGCCGATAATATAAATTCACTATTGACCTGAGTCGGACAAGATGTGATCGTGATCACACTTTTTGGGGGACCGTCATGGCAATTTCTCATCCTGCAGTTCCGAGTGCTTGTACTTCGCCAACTAGCCTAAGTCTTTCCGAGAAGCTCAACACGCGTTGGCATGAGCGGGCGCTGCAGATTTTTATGGTGATTGTGCTGGCCCATTGGGCCGAGCACCTGGTTCAGGCGTATCAGTGTTACGTGATGCATTGGCCGCGCATGAAAGCTCTGGGCCTGCTTGGACTGTGGTATCCGTGGTTAATCCAGACCGAAATCTTGCACTATGGCTATGCCCTGGTCATGCTGATTGGCATTTGGGTTCTGCGGAAAGGCTTTACTGGAGTTTCCTATACGTGGTGGATGGTGGCGTTCTGGATTCAGTTCTGGCATCACATCGAGCATTTCCTGCTGCTCTGGCAGGCCACCTTTCACCATAATTTCTGGGGAAAGCCAATACCTTACAGCATCGGGCAGCTCCTTATTCCCCGGATGGAGCTTCACCTCATTTATAACTCGATCGTGTTCATCCCGATGGTGATCGGAATGTATTACCACATATTCCCGCCCGAGGGTGAGCAGGGGAACATGGCTTGCACGTGTGAGTGGAGCCGCCAAGCGCTGCCAAAAGCCGCCTGATCATCGAGTGTCTGTCGAGTTCTGGTGGGTTTCGTGTACGCGGCAACTTTGCTCATAGCCAACTGCTCTCTGCCAGTTGAATCGCCAGATCTGATCACAGTCGAGCGTGAGATTCCGCCTGCGACGACGCGCGTCGGCGTTGCTACAATCACTTTCAAGTTTCCGACGCGAGCGGCAAACCGAACGGGCGCGCGCTTTGCGGTTGAGGCGGACATGTCGCATGCGGGCATGAGTCCGGTGTTCGCAGGGCGAGGAACAGACCTGGCCGCTACCAAACGCATTGAATTCAGATGGCGGGTGATGGATGTCTCCCGTCAGTGCGGCGGAAGAAACTGGAACGACAGATCGAGCGGGCGTCCGACCAACCAGGCAAGCGGTTGAATCCATTTTCCATCCCGCCCTGGAAACTGCTGAGTCGCTGCCTTTTGACTTGCTGCGGGTGCCTGTCGTGGGCGATCTGTTCTGGTGGCGCTATGCGCGGCCACTGCTGCAGGCTCCGCTGCTGGTCCTGAGCATCATTATGATCGTGCACGGCCTATTCGGGCCAACACTGGCGCCGAAGAATCTGGCGACCACGCTAGCTGGCTTCATTTTCGCGGAGTGCTGGTGTTGGTGCTGCTATGCGCGGGAAATTTTTTCTGTCTCGCTTGCCCGTTCATGCTGGTGCGCCAAGCTGCGCGGCGATTCTTCACGCCGCGTTTGAACTGGCCACGAGTCTTGCGAAACAAGTGGATTTCGGTTGGGCTCTTCGTTTTGATCCTCTTTACGTATGAACTGTTTGATCTGTGGTCCTCGCCATGGTGGACGGCTTGGCTGATTGTGGCCTACTTTCTTTCGGTGCTGGTGGTGGATGGATTTTTCAAGCACGCGTCGTTCTGCAAGTTCGTCTGCCCGATCGGACAGTTCAATTTTGTGGCTTCCAAGCTTTCGCCGTTTGAAGTGAAGGTGCGAGAGCAGGATGTGTGCACGCGCTGCCAGACCAAGGACTGCATTCGTGGCAGGCGGGAGCCGTCTCGGATCTTGTGACGATCCGCGGATGCGAGCTGGCGCTATTTCAGCCCAGCAAGGTGGGAAACATGGATAGCACTTTCTGATTGGACTGCGTTCATGCTTGTCCGCACGACAACATAGGTATATTGAGCCGCTGCCGGCGAGTGAACTGACGATAGATCCGATGCGATCAGGCATCGGGTACTTTCGCGTCGCAAGGATCTGGCGGCATTGGCAATAGTGTTCACGTTTGGCGCGCTGCTGAATGCGTTAGGCATGGTCAGTCCTGTGTATGCGGTTGAGAGCTGGCTGGGAAAACTGCTGCATGTGAATCACGAAGCGCCGGTGCTGGGCGTGATCTTCGTCGCTGCCTTGATCGTGGAACTAGTACTGCTCTTGGGCCTGGCGACATGGTTGACGCGTGCAGCTGGAGTTCGGAGCGTGGAAGGCGCCCTCTCCTGCCGCTGGCCGTGCGTTACACCTATGGCCTGGTGCCTCTAGGCTTAGGAATGTGGCTGGCTCACTACGGCTTTCATTTTCTAACTGGCCTGTATACGGTGATACCGGTCACTCAAAATGCGATCGCGAGTCTGGGCAAACCTTTGCTGGGAGAGCCACGTTGGAGATTGACAGGAATGCCGGCGAATGTTGTGCAAGTGATCGAGATCGGATTTCTAGTCTTGGGACTGGCGGGATAGCTGGTAGTGATATACGAATTGGCGGAAGAGGATGCACAGGATCAGCCGTTGCGGGCTTTTCTCCCGTGGGCGACAGTTTGTTTCATTCTATGGAGCGCGTCGATGTGACTGATGTTTCAGCCGATGGAAATGCGAGCCACGATGATGAGTGGATGAGGGATATACAGCTTTTAGCTCGGGTGGCATTGGAACTGAAGATGATGAATCGTCGGACACGTGAAAGGGAATTTTCTGTTGGGCTTCTGGTAGCGCTATGGCTGATGTTGACTGCTGCCAGCCAGCGCACACAACGGACCGCCCTTCCCTATCATCGAGAACAGAAAGTTGGGCTTTGTATAGTAGCTCTCTGGACTCATCCTGACGTGGGTACAGGAGCGTTTTAAGTTTTAGTGGAAGCGGAGCCTGGAAGCGCGATCCCAACGATCTGAAAATAAGAATAGGAGTGCAGCCGATAACCAACAGGTTGCCGGAAACATTTTATGAAGCGCAGCGTGTGAAGTCGCGTGGGCAGAGCAATAAAACGCGCAGGCGGCATTCGACCGGCAAGAGTGTGGCGAGTCACCTTGTGTGCAGAGTTCGCAAGGGCGGTGAGGCACGACGCAAGTGCAGTGACACCGCCGGGATCGGCCGCTGGGACCTCTTGTTTTTCTGTTCATTTTTGTGGCATTCTGTGGTTCCGCGGTATCTCGCGCGTGGGTGGCGCAGGAACGCGAAACTGGGAAAATCGCCGTTGGCAGGCAAGGCGGAACGTGTCAATTGAGGATGCGATTTCTAAAAGCTACTTCGAATGAAGCCGCTGTCCGACGCGGGTGGGGAAAGCACGCCAGTGCTGCTGCTTCTTCAACCTTGGGCGCGATACTTTCGGGATGCCATTCCAGCCCCAAGCTGCCTAAAAAAGGAACCAAAGCTTACACCGACGTGGTTTCGGCATTCTACGTTGGCTTGGCGGCGCTGCAGGTTGGCGATGACGTCCACGCCGAGAGCAAACTGTCGGAAGTAACCCACCTCGTTCCTGCCGAGCCCGCGGGATGGGGCAACTGGGGAGTGCTGGCGCTGCGCCAGCGGAACTACGATGCGGCGGCACAGAGATTTGAAAAGACGCGCGATCTTGCTCCACAGAATGATCAGATCTACTTTCTGTTGGGAATTTTAGAGAGCGACCGCGGCGATTCCGCGCAAGCCATCGCCGATCTGCGAAAGGTCATGGAATTGAATCCCAAGAACCTGCGCGCCGCCTATGCGCTCGCGGAGGAAATCGAACGCCAAGGCGACGCCAACAGCGAGGCCGAAGTTCAGCAAGTGCTGCAGAAAATTCTGGCGACGCAGCCCGACAATCTCGCGGCCTTGCTCGAGTTGAGCCGTGTTGCTGCCAAGCGCGGCGATCGCGGAACGCTGAAAGAGACTGTCGCTGAGATCAGCGCGCGGTCGTCCGCATGGCCGCCCGAGGTAAAGCAGCAGCTCACAGCGGTGCAGGCCGCCGCGGCTGGCACGGACCTGCGCGCCGCTGCCACGCGAACCACTTTTCTTCGCAATGTGCTGATGCGCGTTCCCGAGTACCGCCAAAGTCTGTCTGTGATTAAGGCACCGGCTGGAGAGGAGGCGCAGCCGTTCCCACATTTTTTGCGATTGGCGCCGCCTATCTTCAAGCCGGCTTCGCCCGATCTGGCCCTGAGATTTGATCCGAAGCCTCTGACGGATGCGGCTAATCGCCATTGGAATTGGATTGGAGCCATTCAACTCGGCAGCGCAGGCGCGCCGGTTGTTGCCGAGGCGGATGGCCGCGAGCTGCATTTGTCGAGCGGGCCAACACTTCCCTTTCCCGGCGGGACTTCTGCGATACCGCCGTCGCCTGAGGGGATTTTGCAAATCGATTTTAATTATGACTTCAAGACCGACTTGGTTCTCGCGGGCGCGGGTGGTGTGCGACTCTTCCGGCAGGACAGCCCCAGCGCATTCACCGATGTGACTACGCAAGCCAAGCTTCCTAAATCGGTAAGCAATGGGCACTATACCGGCGCGTGGGCGGTCGATATAGAAGCGGATGGCGACCTCGACATCGTGCTCGGAGCTAGCCAGGGATTGCCACTCGTGCTCAGAAACAATGGCGATGGCACGTTCACCATGATTCATCCGTTCACTGGAGTTTCCGGGCTGCGTGGATTTGCCTGGGCTGATCTTGATGGCGACGGCAATCCCGAGGCCTCCATCATCGATGGGGCTGGGCGTCTTCACATATTTATCAACGAGCGGTCGGGCCAGTTCCGCGAGCGAGCCCTCCCCGCCAATTTGCCGTTGATGAAGGCGATTACTGCAGCAGACATCGATAGCGATGGCGTGCTTGATCTGCTGGCGGTTCAGGCCGATGGCGCGATCGTCCGGATTTCGCCGAAAGGTGAGGACGAGTGGGACATCAGCGAAATCGCCCGTATTCCAAATGCCAACAACTATCTTGCCAATGATGTTCGCCTGCGCGTTGCGGATTTGGACAACAACGGAGCTCTGGACTTGCTCCTGTCGCCTGCAACGTCTGTCACGGGCAATAGCTCGGCAACTCCGCTGATCTGGCTGGGCGACGAACAAGGGAAACTGGTTCTGCTAACGCAGCCTGTTCCGCTCGCCGCGGCCTCGGATGTGGCCGATCTCACAGGCCATGGCAGACTTGATCTGCTGGCTGTTTCTGCGGACGGACAAGCAGTCGAGGGAATGAATCAAGGTTCGAAGAATTATCACTGGCAGGTCATCCGGCCGCACGCTGCACAGGCCACCGGGGACCAGAGAATCAACCCCTTCGGCATTGGCGGCGAGATGGAAATCCGCTCGGGCCTGTTGGTGCAAATGCAACCGATCACCGGCCCCCAGGTACATTTCGGGTTGGGCGAACAAGCGAGCACGGACGTGGTGCGTGTGCTCTGGCCTAATGGATCGATCCGCGCAGAATTCGGCGTGAACGCGGATCAGGAAATCGTGACGGTGCAGCGCATCAAGGGGTCCTGCCCGTATCTCTTTGCCTATAACGGCAAGCAAGTCGAGTTTGTGAAGGATGCGGTTCCGTGGAGTTCCGCAATTGGGTTGCGCATCAATACTCTCGGTACAGCGCGCGTAGAAGCCACGGAAGAGTGGTACAAGATCGGGCGCGATGAACTGGTGCCGCACGACGGCTTCTACGACCTTCGTATCACCGCTGAACTGTGGGAGACCTACTACTATGACTCGCTGGCGCTAATGACCGTGGATCATCCGGAAGGCACGGACATTTTCGTCGACGAGCGGTTTGTGATTCCACCCGCGAAACTCGCGATCACGACCGTCGCCACCCCGCAGAAGATCGCTCGAGCACTAGATGACAACGGTCAGGATGTGACCGACATCCTCCGCAACCTGGACGGAAGATATCTCGATACGTTCGGACGCGGCCAGTATCAAGGCATTACGCGCGATCATTACGTCGAAGTCGATCTCGGCGACGACGCACCCACGAACGGTCCGCTCTACCTGATTGCCAAGGGCTGGATGCATCCCACGGATTCCTCGATCAATGTGGCAATTAGTCAGGGCCATCACGAGTCGGCCCACGGCCTGAGCCTGGAAGTGCCCGACGGCCGCGGCGGTTGGTCCGTCGCCAAAGCGAACCTGGGTTTTCCAGCTGGCCGCAAGAAGATTTGCTTGTTCGATCTCACCAATCTCTTTCGTCCGGGAGCGCCGCACCGGGTGCGCCTGCGAACCAATCTTGAGATTTACTGGGACTCCATCGAGTGGGCGCGAGGTCTGCCCGATACTCAACTCAAGGTGACGCATATTGATCCGTCGGTGGCAGACCTTCACTTCCGCGGATACTCCGTGATGAACCAGGCGAACTTCTCTTCTCCGGAAATTCCGGATTACAACCACATCGAGGGATCGAAACAACGCTGGCGCGATCTGGTCGGCTACTACACGCGCTATGGCGACGTGCGCGAGCTCCTGGCGCGGGTGGATGATCGCTACGTGATCATGAACTCGGGCGATGAGATGACATTCCGCTTCGCCGAGCAACCGCCGCCCCCCGCGGGCTGGGTGCGGGATTACATCATCACCGGCGATGGCTGGATTAAGGACGGCGACTACAACTCTACTTTCGGCAAGACCGTGCTGCCGTTGCCTTATCACGCCAAGAATCAGTACACGACGCCGCCCGGGAGGCTCGAAGATGAGTGGGTCTATCGCTATCACCCTCAGGATTGGGAGACGTTTCAAACTCGCTACGTCACGCCTGACGTATTTAAGAACGCGTTGAGGGATGAGACGGGAAAATGAAGGGCAATCGGACCGCAAGGGCATTTGTCGCTCTCTTTTTCTTGGGGCTCTTGATTACCCCGTTCCTGATCAAGCGGATCTCGGCTGGGCGAGGAGCTGACAAGGCGAAAGTCGATGCCAAGACCGCACTCGCACGCCATGGTTTCTATCTCGAAGAAGTCTCTCATGCGTCGGGGATCGATTTTGTGCACCATGCCCCACAACTCGATTCCAAGCTGGAACCGATCATGCCGGAAGTGGCCTCGATGGGCGCGTCCGTTTCCATCGTCGATTTCGATCGCGACGGCTGGCCCGACATCTATGTGACGAACAGCGCGATAGGAAGCAAGAATGCCCTCTACCGCAACATGCACGATGGAACGTTTAAAGATGTAGCGGGTCAACTGGGGATTGCCGACGTCAACCAGCAAGGCACCGGAGTTTCGATGGGCGCGGTCTGGGGAGATTTCGACAACGATGGCTATGAAGACTTGTTTCTGATTAAGTGGGGACGGCCCGAGTTGTTTCACAACGATCAGGGCAAAGGCTTCACGCGAGTGAGCGAGAAAGCCGGGTTACCATCCTGGATCAATGCCAACACGGCCATCTGGTTTGATTACGATGGCGACGGACTGCTGGACCTTTTCGTCGGCGGATATTATTCCGAAGACATTGATCTTTGGCACATCACGACCACGCGCATCATGCCCGACAGTTTCGAATATGCCAAGAATGGCGGACGAAAGTATTTGTTTCATAACCTGGGTAACGGCAAATTTGAAGAGGTCAGCGCAAAGGTTGGGATCGACAGCCGACGCTGGGCCTTGGCGGCGGCGGCGGCCGATCTACGCGGGACCGGTCATCCCGATTTGTTTGTCGCGAATGATTACGGCGTGGCAGAGCTCTACTTCAACGACGGCAAACGCTTTCGCGAAGTCGGCGAAAAGACGGGTGTTGGATTTGCCCCGAAAAGCGGTATGAATGCTGCCTTTGGCGACATTCTGAACCAGGGCCGATACGCGGTGTACGTTTCCAACATTTCCGAGGATGGCATTCTCATCCAGGGAAACAACCTGTGGGTTCCGAAAGAAGGCACGGCCGGCGATACGATCCAGTATCAGAATCTGGCGCGCGACTTTGGCGTGGAACTCGGTGGATGGAGTTTTGGCGGTCAGTTCGGCGATTTGAATAACGATGGAACCCTCGACCTTTATCTGACAAACGGCTACATTTCTCGCGACCGGAATCGCAGTTACTGGTACGACTTCTCCAAAGTGGCGGGCGGAAACAGCACCATCATTGGCGACGCGAAGAATTGGCCGGCATTTGAGGGCCGCAGTTTGTCGGGCTATCAATCGAAGCGCGTCTGGCTGAACGATGGCGCTGGGAAGTTCGTCGACGTGGCCCAGGCCGTGGGCGCTACCGATACTTATGACGGACGATCCGTCGCGCTGGCGGATTTGTGGAATCGCGGAGTGCTGGACGTGGTGGTCGCCAATCAGAATGGGCCATTGCTGCTTTACAAAAATACGGTCGCGCCCAAGAACCACTGGATCGAATTCGAGTTGGAAGGAACGCGCAGTAACCGGAGCGCGATTGGTGCACAGGTCACGTTGTTCTGGAACGGGCAACAGCAGGTGCAGGAAGTTTCGGGTGGCTGCGGGTTCGCCGCAGAAAACGACCGGCGCCTTCATTTCGGCTTAGGCACCAACCCGCAGATTGAAAAGGCGACGATTCGCTGGCCGTCGGGGAAAGTCCAGACGATCGACAAGCCCGTCGCCAATCAACTGCATAAAATCAAGGAGGCGGCGTGAGCCAGCAGATGAGCGTGCCTGTTTTGTTGCCACCGTCACCTCCAACACCGCCCCGGCGGAAGCCGCTGTTCAGCCTCGACAATCGCTATATTGCTCCGGCTTTCATCACTTGCATTCTGCTGACCGGGCATTTGACGTTCGGCATTCTCGAAAGTTACCAGAAGACGCTCCTCGCGATTGTCACGAGCATCTTGCTGGAACTGGTGCTGGGACAGATTTTCTATCGCAAATGGATCCATCCCGCTAGCGCTTACATCACGGGCATCAGCGTCGGCATTCTGGTTCGTTCGCCCGCTTATTGGCCCTACGCGCTGTGCAGTGCGCTTTCGATCACGTCCAAGTATGTTCTGCGGGTGAAAGGCCGGCACATCTGGAATCCATCGAACTTTGGTATTTCGGTAATGCTTTTCACGGCGCCGGAGACGGTGGCGAGTTTGAGCATTCAGTGGGGCAACTATCTTTTGCCTATGCTGGTTATTTGGGCGCTTGGATCGGTAATTATTTGGCGACTGCGGCGTTTTCACATCACCGGCATTTATGTCGCGTCGTTCATTGCGTTTGCGTTTTTGAGAAGCTGGATGACTGGAAGCCCATGGCAGTCTGAGATTGCGCCGATTACCGGACCAATGTATCAACTATTTATTTTCTTCATGATTACCGATCCCAAGACGACGGTTCGATCGACACGAGGACAATGCCTGGTCGTATTTCTGATCGCGCTTCTGGAAATGGTGATGCGCCTGGACCAGATTGTTTACGCGCCATTCTATGCGCTTTTCATTGTGGGGCCAATCGCCATGCTGGTCGAGATTTGGATGGACTCGCGGCGCGCCCACTCTCCACAAGTGACGGTGGCGCATTGATCATTTATGAAAGTGACTGGCGATATTTGATGCCGCAGCGCCGAGTCGTTTGCCTTCTCTTAGCGGCAACCCTGGGATTGGCGGGTTGTCAGCAAAAACCGTCTAGCGAACCGGTCGCTGTTCCGGCGGCAAAGGCTCCCGCGATCACAGCAGCAGCGGCGGTACTTCCTTCGTCGCAACTGGAAGAGAAACCAGCGCAAAAGGCCGCCCGCCCATCCGGTCCAATCGAGTTCACCGATATAACCGCACAGGCCGGAATTCACTTCAAACACAACAGCGGCGCCTTTGGGAAGAAGTATCTTCCCGAGACGATGGGAAGCGGCGTTTGCTTCATCGACTACGATAACGACGGATGGCAGGACATTCTGTTGGTCAATTCCATGGATTGGCCCGGGCGTGCGTCTGGCAAATCCTTTCCGGCGCTGTATCACAACAACCACGATGGAACGTTTACCGACGTAACGCGCCAGGCCGGGCTTGCCGTAGAAATGTATGGGCTGGGTTGTACCGTCGGCGATTACGATAACGACGGTTATGATGACATCTACATCACCACTGTCGGCTCCAATCATCTTTTTCACAATCTGCGCAACGGCAAATTCGCTGACGTTACCAGCAAGACCGGCGTGGCGGATCCCGGATTTTCCGCCAGCGCAGTCTGGTTTGATTTCGACAACGACGGCAAGCTGGACCTTTTCGTTGCGCACTATATCGACTGGTCCATCGCGACTGACCAGTATTGCTCGCTCGACAATAAGAACAAGTCGTACTGCACTCCGCAGAACTACAAAGGCCAAAGCTCAACCCTGTTCCACAACAGGGGTGATGGGACGTTTGAAAACGTCACGCGGCGCGCCGGCCTTTACGATCCGACGAGCAAATCGCTCGGGATCGCGTTACTGGATTATGACAACGATGGCTGGATGGATCTATTCGTTTCTAACGACACAGAACCCAACAAGCTCTATCACAACAATCATAATGGCACCTTCACCGATGTCGCGGTAGCCGCAGGCCTGGCTTATAGCGAAGCGGGAACGGTGCGCGCCGGCATGGGCACCGACGCCGGCGATTACGATAATTCTGGATGGCAGAGCCTCGTGATCGGAAACTTCACCAACGAGGGAATGGCGCTCTATCACAACGATGGCTCAGGACTGTTTACGGACGAGGCGCCGAAAACCGGTATCAGCCGGCTGTCGACAAAATCGTTGACCTTCGGCACTTTCTTTTTTGACTACGATCTTGATGGCCTGCCGGACATTCTCGCAATCAACGGCCACGTGTCCGACGACATCAGCGTTGTGCAGCCCAACGTGAAGTATGCGCAACCACCGCACCTCTTCCGCAACCTGGGGAAAAACAAATTTGAAGAGGTGACGGAGAAGGTCGGCCCCCCAATGCAACGGGCGATTGTGGGCCGGGGCGCCGCCTACGCGGACATCGACAATGACGGCGATCTGGACTTGGTGATTACCGCCAACAATGGCACCGCTCGTCTTCTCCGTAACGACAACGGAAATCAGAACGACATGCTGCGAATCAAAACCGTGGGGACGCGATCGAATCGCGACGGCATCGGCGCGAAGGTCACAGTCAAGACCAACAAAGGAACGCGCCTCTTCGCGATGGTGAAGACTGGTTCCAGCTATTTATCGCAAAGTGAATTGCCGCTCACCTTCGGCTTGGGCAAGCCAGAGGAAGGCAAGTCCGTGAGCCTAGAAATCGTATGGCCCAGCGGTCAAAAAGATATGATCTCAAGCGTCAAGGCCAATCAGTTCATCACCGTGAGAGAAGGCAAAGGAATTATTTCAGCTCAACCAATTCCAGCGTCACCTGCTTCGTCGAAAAAATGACGACGTAGTCATTTGACTCTGCGGCTGGCGACCAGCAGGCGCGTCCAGGGTTCATCGTCCAGGCGGCTGATTTGGACGACCGGGTGACCGTTGGTGGTATCGTGAATAAATTGGCCGTCACCAATGAACATCCCGGTGTGAGTAATTTCTTTCGCCGACGACCCGAAAAAAAGAAGATCCCCCGGCTGAAGGTCTTTGCGCTCGATCGCGATCACGCCCGTCCATGCCGCTTGCTTGTCTGCGTCGCGGGGCATGATCTTGCCTCGAGCGCGCACCAGCATTTGCGTGAAGCCGGAGCAGTCGAAGCCAAAGCTGGAACTTCCCCCCCACAAGTACGGAAAGCCAAGAAACCGCCTGGCCAGTTCAATGGATTCGGGAATCGACAAGGGTTTGGGATCGGAAATTACGTCGCCCGCCTGGATCCACTCGTCGCGCTTGTCCGGTAATCGCACGTGCAACCAGCCCTCGGGAGTTTCCTTCTCTGATGCGGGCTTTGAGTAGGCTGCGTTTTGATCAGAGAGCACTTCCAGCCGCGACTCGAACGGAACGGTAACCACGGGCTGATGACGGGTGATGTCGGGCTCGCGATAAATATTCGCGAAAAGACTTTGCACTTGAACCACTACACCGGTCGTGGCATAGCCCGAACCGCTCTGGACCAGGCGAAGGTGGCGGCTGCGCACCCATCCCTTGTAGTGATCCGCAGTTTGAATTCTCGACCACTCTCCTTGCGCCGTCAACAACTTCACGTTGCTTCCGTAGATCGCTTGAGACACGACATCGGATTGGTCACTGGGCTTCGAGAACATGTTCGCGACCGGAACCACGACAATCTGCATGCCGTTGGCGGCAAACAGGGCCGGAGCGCAGAAGAAAACGGTAAGGAACGCAACCTGTGCGCAGAGAAGGTTGCGACGTCGATTCATTTGCATGGGTTGGATTGCCGGTTTAGGGGAATATGGAGAAACTTTCTTCCGGCTTCCTTGGAGTGAAATGAAGCGATGAATGGGGGGTATATATGAGTAAGGTGTAACTTTTTGGATGGTGGTGATTTGGATTTTTTGTTATATCTGTTTTGGGAGTAGTGTGTTTGGGGTGTAGGTGTTTAGAGGTAGTAGGGTATTAGGGTGGTAGTTTGTGGGTATAGGTGGTGTATGTTTTTTTAAACTGGGAGTGTATTTATTTTTTTTTTATGTGGAGTTTGTATTAGTATATGAGGTAGATGAAGATGATAATGTTGAAACCGCGTACCGGGAGATAGTAATTGTTATGTTTAAGAATAGATTAGTATTTTGGTGTAGATAGGATAGGATTATGGTATAGGGATTTGTGGTGATTAGTTTGTGGTTTTGCAATTGTGATGGAGTGGTTTTAGTTGTTGTTGAGGTGTTTGTGTGTTTATATGGTGAAAGAAGGTTGGTGATGGTGAGGGTTGTTTTTAGTTAGAATGGCAATAATTGGATGGCCAGAGTTGGACGAAAGTTATGGTAGTGGGATGTGAGGTATTGAGAGTAAAATGATTGTTATTAGGAAGGTGAGGAAGTGGAGGATGCGCGAGGTTGGGGGTTTTAGATGTTGGGTGGTTTTGGTATTTGTAGCTTTGATTGTTAGTAGAGAATAAAAATAATTTAGATGATTGGAAAGAAAGATTTGTATAATTAAAGTATGTGGATTTGTGTGTTAAAAGTATTATGTAGGTGGGTGAGGAGTTTTAGTGAGTATGTTATCTGTTCTTCTGGTAGAGCTATCTGTAAAATGTTTTACATTGGGTTATGGTATTTTACACTAGATGAACTTTTTTGCATAGGTCCGGAGAACACGCTTCCTTGGAATGATGGGTTATTCCAGTGTTTTTCGAGGTAGGTGAATAGATTTTGATTTGATAACTTAGAATTTATAATTCGACATTATATCTATCTTTAAATAGTTTTTAGAATAATGAGAGAAGATAGCGGAAAAATTTGGCTGCCCCCCAGGGATTCGAACCCCGATAGCCTGCTCCAGAGGCAGGTGTCCTAGCCGTTGAACGAGGGGGCAATTTCAGATGAAGCCATTGCTCACGAGCCCATCTTGATTTTATGTTTGAAAGCGAAGCGGGTCAACCGAAACTGCTCCCCTTCAATCCCTCTGTTGAAGCGCTAGAATTGGATGATCAGACCCTTGTAAGGAGCAGCTATGGTCAGCGGCTTTGATTCCATCCATGCCGCAACAGATTACGCTGAGATGGCGCGGCGTCCGCTGGAAGCGGAGCAGTGCGCGCTTGTGGTCGTCGATATACAGGAGAAGTTGCTGCCGCCAATTTTTCAGAAAGAACAGCTGGTGCGGAATGCTCAGCTCCTGATTCGCGCGGCTGGGATTCTGAAGATTCCGGCGCTGGTCAGCACTCAATATGCGAAGGGATTAGGCGGAACTGTGCCGGAGGTTGCTTCGTTGCTGAGCGGGACCGAAGCGGTCGACAAGACACTATTCTCCTGCTTCGGCAGCGACGTGTTTTGCAGCTTGCTGAAGCGCTTGCCAGGGCAGCGCACAACTTTGCTGCTGTGCGGGATGGAGAGCCACATTTGCGTGACGCAGACGGCGCTCGCGGCCCTTCGTGAGGGTTATCTCGTGCACGTGGCATCGGACGCGGTCAGTTCGAGGGCTGAATGGAATTGGAAGGTCGGGCTGGATCGCATGCGGGCTGCAGGTGCGGTGATTTCCTCGACGGAGATGATGATTTATGAATTGATGAGGTCGTCTTCGTCGGCGGCCTTCAAGGAATTGTTGCCTCACCTAAAGGGATGAGCCGCACCATCGGGTTTCGTCGAACGCGACGCGGGACTACCTTTGACAGAATCTGCGCTGGCTTCTGGGGCGTTCTCCAGTACTAAATTTCAGGCGTCTACATTAAACTTCCCTCTGTACGAGCCTGAGCCAAATTACTCCGCCACTTCATTGGCGGCTTCCTTCTTCTTTACGCGCACCACCGTGATTTTTGCGAAGCCTTCCTCGAATGATGGCGGCTTCAGCTTGGCGGCCATGCGCCGCATGATGTCTTCTGGAACGACGCGATCGCGGCGTTGGTGGCGCTCGACACACACTTCCAGCGGCACATCGAAGAAGACCGCGTGGACTTCGTAGTTATAATCCTTGGCTAGCTTGATCCAGTGCTGCCGTTCTTGCGGGGTCAGGTTCGTGGCGTCCACATAATTCATGGGACGCTTGGCGATGAGGCGCGCCTTGAGCATGGAGCGCAGATTCGAAAATACAAGGTCCTGAAAGCGCTGCTCGCGCACATCATCAAACAGAAGCGACCGGACCATATCGCTCGAAAGTGGGACGACGTTGTGCCGCTTGAACCAGGAACTCTTGCCGGAGCCGGGTAGCCCGATGGCAAGTACCACGATGCCTTTCGGGGGACGCGGCGACGCGGCGGGAACAACTGCCGGAGCTTGGGGCGCTTGCGGCGTATCTTGAACTTCGGGCTCGCTCGCTTCGACAGGTTCCCCAGATCCCTCTTCGATTTCTTGAGTCGGCAGGTCAGAAACAATTCCCTTCGCAGCGGCTGGACTGAACGCCTGGGCAACCGCTTGCTCGCGGCCTCGTCCACCACGACCGCGCCCGCCACGACGTCGGCGTCCGCGCCCGCGCTGACCTTCTCCGCGACCGCCTTGCTGGCGCGGTTGCCCGGCGGAATTCCCGGACTCCTGACGAGCCAGTGGCGCTTCAAACTGCGGCTCAGGACCGTCGGGAGTCTCATCCTGCTGCTGGCCAGACTCGACCCGGTCAGGTTCAAAAGCTTCCGGCTCAGCATCGGGCTGGGAGATGGGCGTCGGAGATTGCTCCGCATCGAAATAAGCGGGCTGCAGTGGCGGAGGCGCGGGCTGGCTTCCCTGCTCGGGAGCTTTCTTCTTGCGGCGCTGTAGTCGATCTTTCATCCATTTGCGCATGTTCAGGCTTGTAACACAGATACCATGACGGGAGCAATCGGCGCGCTCCGATTTCAAACTATCTGATCGTTCCGCGGACTAAGATAGAAGGCATGCCGAGCCAAATTCCTTCGCCCATCCACGGTCAGAAATATATTTCTCTGACCACGTTTCGCAAAACAGGAGCTGGCGTCGCCACGCCAGTGTGGTTTGGAGAAGACAGCGGCAAGCTCTACGTAATGACACGTAGCGACATGGGCAAGACGAAGCGGATTCGCAACAATCCGCAGGTGCGGCTGGCGCCTTGCACGATTCGCGGAACCGTAACTGGTCCGGAGTTTGATGCCCGGGCGCGGATTTTGCCGCCCGAAGAGCACGCAATTGCGCGGGGAACCATCAACCGCAAGTATTGGATGGCCCGGATTCCGCTTATCTGGCGAAGGACCGACACATATTTGGAAGTGAGTTTTGGATAGAACGTTTCCGACAGCGCTGAAGGCACATCTCGCGTCAGGGGCTACAGCGCAATATTCCTTTCGGAATTTGCGGCACGACTGGAGTCGTGCCCTTCCCGCTTTCGTTGGCGTATTCCAAGTGGGCAATCACCACTCGCCGGTCGTCAAATATTCGTGGATGGATTTGGCGGCGCGACGTCCGGCGCCCATAGCGAGGATCACGGTGGCGCTGCCGGTCACAATGTCTCCTCCCGCAAATATTCCCTTTCGCGTAGTGCGCTGCGTTTCGTCGCTGGCCTGAATGTACCCACGCTTGTTCGTGCCCAGGCCGGGCGTGGTGCTTTGTACGATCGGGTTGGCGCTGGTCCCGATGGCGATGACTGCGACCGACAAAGGCAGATCGAACTCCGAGCCCTGGATGGGCACGGGGCGCCTGCGGCCAGACGCGTCCGGTTCTCCCAGTTCCATGCGAACGCAGCGCGCGGCGGTTAACCATCCTTTGCCGTCGGAGACGAACTCGACCGGAGCGGTCAGCATCTGGAAATCGATTCCTTCCTGGCGCGCGTGATGCACTTCTTCGGCGCGCGCGGGCATCTCTGCGTCGCTGCGGCGATAGATTACGTAGGCCTTGCGCGCTCCCAGGCGCAGTGCAGAGCGGATCGCATCGAGCGCCGTGTTGCCGCCGCCGATCACGGCAACATCCTTCCCCTGCAAATCGAGCATGGGTTCGTCGTAAGTCGGGAACTTGTAGGCCTTCATCAAATTGATGCGAGTCAGGAACTCGTTGGCGGAATAAACGCCGTTGAAATGCTCGCCGGGAATGTTCATGAATTGCGGCAGCCCGGCGCCGGTGCCGATATAGACGGCATCGAAAGCTTCCTCTCCCATGAGTTCATCGATGGTGACGGTGCGGCCGACCACCACGTCGGTTTCGAACTCGACACCCATTTCGCGCATGTAATCTAATTGCTCGCGGATGATCTGCTTGGGCAGGCGGAACTCAGGGATGCCATAGACGAGCACGCCACCGAGTTCGTGCAGGGCTTCGAAGACGCGCACTTTGTGACCCTTCTGGACGAGATCACCCGCAACGGTGAGACCGGAAGGTCCGCTGCCTACGACGGCAACTTTTTTCCCGGTGGGCGGAACGTTGGGAACCACGTGAGTTCCCATGCGCTTTTCGTAGTCTGCGACAAACCGCTCCAGGTAGCCGATGCCGAGGGGCTTCACTTTTTTCGACAACAGACATTTTCCTTCGCAGTGATCTTCCTGGGGGCAGACGCGTCCAGTGACAGCTGGAAGAACGTTGTCTTCGCGAATCTTCGCAGCCGCTCCAAGGAAGTCACCGATTACGATCCGTTCCACGAATTCTTTTACCTTCACGCCCACCGGACAGTTGTCGGTGCAAGTGGGCTTGGCGCATTCCAGGCAGCGAAGGGCTTCCTGCTGCGCGAGTTCTGGGCTGTAGCCAAGATTCACTTCCGTAAAGTTGTGGGCGCGCTCCTCAGCAGGTTGCTCTGGCATCAGTTGTCGCGGAACTTTGATGCGCTCCTTCATCGGCAAGGGGTTTAACGACTTCTTCGCGGTAGAACTCATCGGTGCTCTCCTTGCCGGCTCGCCCGCGTGGCGGCACAGGCATGCTCAAGTTCCTTGCTGGATGCTTCCGCACTGGTAATTCGCTGGAAGTCGGACAACGATCGCTGTTCCGCGTCGCGGTACATCGAGTTGCGCTGTACTAGCACGGCGAAGTCGACGCGATGGGCGTCGAACTCGGGGCCGTCGACGCAGGCAAACTCGCTCTTGCCGTCGATCAACACGCGGCAGCCGCCGCACATGCCGGTGCCGTCGATCATGATCGGGTTCAGACTGACGACCGTATGGATGTTTTCCCTGCGAGTCATCTCGGCAATGGCCTTCATCATGACGATTGGGCCCACGGCCACAACCAGGTCGATGCGAGTGCCGTTCTGAATCAACTGGCGGAGTTTGTCCGTGACGAATCCTTTGTCGGCGTAACTGCCGTCGTCGGTGGTGATCATGAGCGCGTCGCTGACGGCGCGCATTTCCGCTTCGAGAATTACTAATTCTTTGTTGCGGGCGCCGACGATCGAGATCACGCGGTTGCCCGCACGCTTCAGCGCCGCGGCTGTGGGATAGGCCATTGCGGTTCCGACTCCGCCGCCCACTACGACGACCGTGCCGTAAGTTTTGATCTCCGAGGGTTTGCCGAGCGGACCGACCACATCGAGAATCTGATCGCCGGTTTCCAGCGAGTTGAGCAGATGCGTCGTCTTTCCTGCGGCCTGCACCACGATGCTGATAGTGCCATGCTCGGGATCCGAGTTTTCAATGGTGACCGGGATGCGTTCGCCCTCTTCATAGATGCGAAGGATGACGAACTGGCCGGGCTTTTGTTTCCGGGCGATGCGAGGAGCTTCTATGACGAAGCGTTTGATACCCGGCGCAAGGAATTCAGCGTGAATAATTTTGAACACGATCGCTCCGCGAGTATGAAATGACGAATTCGCGACTAGATGATTGTGTTCGGAGCGGCTGGCAGAGGGCTGTGATTTGGGTCACAGCTCAGTGTGCGGTAGATTCAGACGTTAGTTACTCGGGTTCACGCCATCGTTTGTCAACAATGGACCTGTCATCCTAAGGTCCGCGTCTTGTGCGTGCCGAAGAACCCATGCATCTCGCGGAAATTGCGTAGGTCCTTCGCTTAAGCTCAGCATGACAGTGTAATAACGAATGACACCGCCTAATTCCCCGCCTGAGTTGCTTCTGGCTTGAAGATTACGCCTTGGCTAGTTCGGCTGTTCATGATTACACGCAGCGGAGCGACGAATTGTAGATGGCGGACGCAGCCTTGCTCTTCGACTGCTGGTTGGTCGGCGAGCCATTGCCAGTCTACGGAGCCTTCGCCAGCGTCGGGGTTGACGGTGAAATATCCGACCTGGAACGCTGTCAGGTTCTGAAAGAAATGGCTGCCCTGCGAGGGCGTGACCCGGAAGTCGTGGAAGCCGGCTTCGATGATGGCGCGAGCGCCGGATATTTCGTCCCACTCGACGGGGATGCCGAGCCAGGGATCGTTCGATCCCCAACGGCCAACTCCGATCAATAAGTAGGAGCGATTGTCGGCGCTCAGGGTGGCGTTGAAGTGAGCGACGGCGCGGGCGACTTCCTGGCTACGGCTGCGCTCAAAGCGTTGCGAATCTACCACTACGATGTCGTGCAGATTCTCGATGCGGCCATTGCCGAGAACTTTCGTGCTTTGACAGATCAATCGGGACGAGTCGACAGCACCGATGCTGAGATCCTGATGGTCGCGGGCCAGAGTCAGCGGGCGGATCTGCAGGAATCCAAACTCGGCGGGTTCTTCGGCGCGGGGCAAGCGAACCGCGAATTCGATCTCGACGGGATTGCCTAACGCGTCTTCTCCGGCTCGCACCAGCAACTCCAAAATTGTGGCCAGCGGGAAAACGCCGTGCTTCAGCATGGGGGCAAAGGTCACGACGCGGGCTCCCGAGCGGCTCAGACCATCGTAGACGGCGTGATTATCGGCAGAGTAGGTCGAGGCCACCGCGTGGAGAGTGCCGTCGGCTTCCGCGACATCGAGACTGAAGCGGGCTTCCCGGAGATGGCCGGCGCCGTGGGAAACGCCATCCAGTTCGAGAGCGCAGAACTCAGTTTGTGTGTTCGCAAGAATGTCTTCCACCGAAGAAAACTGCAGCAGATTGTGCGGATATCGCGGACAGAAACTCAG
Source organism: uncultured Acidobacteriaceae bacterium (assembly GCA_963708335.1). GTDB lineage: Bacteria > Acidobacteriota > Terriglobia > Terriglobales > Acidobacteriaceae > Sulfotelmatobacter. Next base: position 4,522,431 of record OY970205.1, read on the forward strand.
GCACTTGCCGCCATCCACCACGGTGCGGCCTAGGCCGAGAGCGACCGCGGCAATGCCATCAGCGAAAGTCATGGGCGAGACCGGATAAAAATTGTGGGAGCGCACTACGCCGGAAAAATCTGGATAGAAGCGCGGGCCGTGAGCGCTGCCCACCACCTGCTGCAAAACTACTGCCATCTTTTCTTCTTCCAGTCGATAGGGCGTGGCGCGCACGTACGCCTTGGCGTGCTGACTGAAGGTTGACGCGTAGACGCGCTTGATCGCCTCGGAAAGTTCGTCGAGGCGGGCTTGCAGGCTCGAGTGCTGGTTGCCCAACATGAAGGTCTCGTACACGCCGGTGAAGGGCTGGTACTGGGAGTCTTCGAGCAGGCTTGAGGAACGGATCGCGAGCGGATATTCGACTTCGGAGAGAAATGCTTTCAGATCTTCCTGCAACGGGACAGGCAAAGCCGCATCGAGGAACCGCTGCTGGATCTCGCTGTCATCGTCGCAATGCAGCGCGAAATCGCTCAAGTTATTTTCCGCTAGAAACTGGTCGAACAGGTCGGTGGCGATGACCACGGCGGGAGGAACGCCAATGCGCACGCCCGGAAAGCGTCGCGCAATGCGGCGAGTACGCAGCAGATGACGGACAAAGGCCAGGCCACGGGCTTTGCCTCCGAGCGAACCGGAACCGATCCTGAGAAAACTCGATTCCGAGGGTTTGAAAGTGTCGGGCTTAAAATCGCCGATCAGGACTTCGTTCTGTTCGCGGCGATATTCGTTGATCGATTCGATCAGATCGCGGCGCAAGTGCTCGGGGCCACTGAAATCGGAAACCTTGCGCGGCCTGAGCTTGGCGGCCAATGCGAACTCGGTGCGCGCCGCCAGCCAGTGCGAAAAATGATTGCGTTGTGCGTGGTACATCAGGCTGTCGGCAGGGAGCGTCTGCAGAGTTTCTTCCAGCTCGTTCAAGTCCTTGGCGCGTCCCACTTCGTGCTGGTCGGGCATGCGGAAAACGAAATCACCGAATCCGAAGTGATCGGTGAGAATGCGGCGCAAGTCTTTCAGCAGAGTGGGCGAGCGTTTGCGCAAGAATGAGTAGCCTTCAGCGTGCGCGCGCGGACGGAACTCGGTGCGGCTGGTTTGCAAGACAACCGGCACATCCGGTGTGAGGCTCTTGACCATGCGAGCCAGCTCGAAGCCCGCTTCCGGGCTGAGTTTCCCCTCCCATGGGAACTCGACATCGGAGACCAGGCCGAAAATGTAGTCGCGATATTCCTGCACGAGTTGCGCCGCGTCTTCAAAATTCGAACTCAGAAGAATTTTTGGGCGGGCCTGCATGCGCACGAGTTTATGCGCAACGTTAATCCCTTCCTGAATCACGCGCCGAGACTGCTTGATCAGTTCCGTGTAGATGACCGGCAGGAATGAAGAGTAATAGCGGATGTTATCTTCAACGACGAGCAGAACCGGCACTCCCATGGCGCGGGTGTCGTGCAGCACGTTACGCTTATCTTCTACGTATTTCACGATCGCGATCAGGATGCGGGCATTGCCCTGCCAGAGAAAAACGCGATCGATGTCGGTGACCGGATTGCGAGCAACAAAGTTCTTGATCTCGCGATAATCGTAGCCAAGGACGACCACGGGAACGTCGAGGCCTTTGCGGCGGACTTCGCGGGCAAGTTGCGCGGCGTCCATGTCGCCGACGGCGAGATTGGTGACGATCAGGTTGAATTGCGGATTGGAACTGGCAAGGTCGAGCGCCTCGGCGCAACTGGAGACGTGCGTGATGCCTGGAATCTGCCGTAGGTTCAGTTCGAGCGACTCGTCAATGAGGAGTTCGTTGAGGCGTCCGTCTTCGCGCAGGATGAACGAATCGTAGAGGCTCGAGACCAGAAGAATGTTCTGGACACGAAAGGGCATCAGGTTTTCGAAACCTTCGAACCGCTCTTCGGCGTCGAGGATGGGGGCGGCGATGCGCGGCAAGGACATAGGGATCGCTATCAGCTAATCATAACGCCGGCATTTCAGGTTTAAGAGAAAAGACGCTCCAAGTCCCGAGCGCCATGGACAACGCGAAGTACCAATACTTCGGCATCGTCAAAGCGATAGAAGACCAGATGTCTGGGAAATCCTGAGATCAGCATTCGCCTTACGCCTTGCAGGTCAGGCGGCCGGAATGAACATGGTGCCCCCGCTGCAGGACGGCGAACTATGAGAGACACAGCCGACGTGACTGATGTCTCCCAGCGCCGGGCTAATCGGCGTCCGGACTGGGCGGTGTACCATTCGGCTTGCTCCAGGATGTCGGCTATGGCCGCATCGCTGAAGACGAGCCGGCGCTTTCTCATCGGCGGCGAGCACACTCGCGGAGAGTTGCGATCAGGCCTTTGCGGCGAATGTCGGAAAGCGGGATTTCGATTTTCGGCCCCTTGACGGCGGCTATGAGTTCCTGCTCGAGATCGCCCAATCGGCGTTCCTTGTCCTGGCGAATCAGTTCGCGGACGTACTCGCTGGGCGTGCCCCAGTCGCCGGTGGCGACCTGCCCTTCCACGTATTCTTTCAGAGCCTCGGGGAGAGAAATGTTCAGTGAGGTCATGGCCATGCCTTCATTATATGACAGTTTATGAAGGTGCACACGAGTTTCGACGAGAGAGGCCTACTAAACCGAATTCACTTCGATCCCACAAGTCAAAATCCCCGACGGGACGGACGAAGCGTCCGTCCCTACGTGGGAATTTTCGATCCTTACACGAGGCCCTGGTCCAGCATGGCGTTGGCTACTTTCAGGAAGCCGCCGATGTTGGCGCCGTTTACCAGGTTGCCGGGCGTGCCGTATTTCTCGGCCGTTTCGAAGCAATTCCGGTGAATAGCGATCATGATCTTGTGCAGACGATCGTCCACTTCTTCGCGAGTCCAGCTCAGGCGCGCGCTGTTCTGGGCCATTTCGAGGCCTGAGGTCGCCACACCGCCCGCGTTCGCGGCTTTGGCCGGTCCGTACAGGATCTTGGCATCGAGGAACAGCTTGGTGGCTTCGAGCGTGCTGGGCATGTTCGCGCCCTCGGCAACCAGCTTGATGCCATTCTTCAACAGGTTCGCCGCATCTTTTGCGGTGATTTCGTTTTGCGTGGCGCTGGGGAACGCGCAGTCCGCTTTAATGTTCCATAGCGGGTTGTGCTCCAGCTTGATGTCGGTGGGCATGAAGATCGCTTTCTTGTAGTGATCGGCATAGTCGCGGATGCGTCCACGCTTCACGTTCTTCAGCTCGATGATAAACGCCAGCTTCTCGCGATCGATGCCGTCGGGATCGTAGATGACGCCGTTGGAATCGGACACCGTAATCGGCTTGGCGCCGAGATCGAGCAACTTCTCGACGGTGTATTGCGAGACGTTGCCGCTGCCGGAAACCAGGCAGAGCTTGCCTTCGAGCGAGTCTTTCTTGCTCTTCAGCATTTCGGCGGCGAAATATACGCAGCCATAGCCGGTGGCCTCGGGACGAATCAGCGAACCGCCCCAGCCCAGACCCTTGCCGGTCAACACGCCGGTGAATTCATTTCGCAGCCGCTTGTATTGGCCAAACAGGAAACCGATCTCCCGCCCGCCCACGCCGATGTCGCCGGCCGGGACGTCGGTGTCCGGTCCAATGTGCCGCTGCAGTTCGGTCATGAAGCTCTGGCAGAAGCGCATCACTTCGTTGTCGCTCTTGCCCTTGGGATCGAAATCCGATCCGCCCTTGCCTCCGCCCATGGGCAGCGTGGTGAGCGAATTCTTGAAGACCTGTTCGAATGCCAGGAACTTTAGGATGCCGAGGTTGACTGAAGGATGGAAGCGAAGTCCGCCCTTGTAGGGGCCGATAGCGCTGTTCATCTCAATGCGGAAACCGCGATTGATTTGGATTTCACCTTGATCATCGAACCATGGAACACGGAACATGATGACCCGCTCGGGCTCGACAATTCTTTCGAGCAGACGCGCGGATTGATACTCGGGATGTTTTCCCAACACTAACCTGAGAGAATCGAATACTTCTTTAACCGCCTGATGAAATTCAGGCTCGGCGGGGTTCTTCGCCTTCACGCTGATCATGACTTGTTCAATGTAGTCCCCGGAAACCTTGGTTCCAGGGCGCGTCGTAACCGAACTCATAGTCCTACCTCCGTAGGTGCAACGTAGACATAATGCCGTTCTTCATTCTCACCTGCCATCGGGAAGCCGCAGTGATATATCTCACGGGCGGGAGTGATTAGGGTCACGGGGAGTGGAGGTGGTGTGGAATGAGGAAGATGCGGGAATAGCAGCGGTAACCAAAGAGTGCCTTCATGGGCATCTCGTCGTAGCGCCGGCGTCTCGCCCAGCTGTCGCAGGGCAACTCGCCCTCGCTGCCTGGAGCTGGCAGCAAGTGGCGGCGAAGATGTCACCACGACAGCCAGCGAGTCGGCGACGCTACGATTGTACCGCTTTTATAGCCTTGCGGCCCTGCGCTAACGATGCACATCATCAATGCAAGGGGGCGCCGGATAACCGAATGCATCGGTGTTGTAAAGTAGCCTGAATGGCGGGATGTTGGTGGCCCCGGCGTGAGTCGAACACGCGACCTTCGGTTTAGGAAACCGCTGCTCTATCCATCTGAGCTACGGGGCCACACGGCGTGGTCCCATAATTTTACACTCACTCGCGAGCCAGTATCGTATTGCCATCCGGCGAAGCGTGCGCAACTGAAACGCGCCGGTAACGAAGATTCCCGGCCACTCTCTATTTGGAAGGGCTCGCCGGTTCGTCGCTCTGCAGTAAAACCCACGCCGTGCCACCGAGGATAATTCCACCGCCGATACCGATTGCCCAGGGAGAATCAAGAGCCGCACCATATCCGGGAACCTGTGCCGCTGCAACCCGACGGTTCCGTTTCTCCTCTTTTTGTTGGGTATCGTCCCGGGTGGCTTCCTGGCCTTGAGCCAGGGTGGTGGTCCCGTTATCGTCTTTCACCGTCAGGTCGCCCTTGCGCGCCAGGATCTGGACCTTCCCATCGACATCCCTGACTTCGAATTCGGTCCACACATTCGCGACTGGAGAAACCATGACCGATCCGGCACGGGTCGCCAGCAATTTCGAGGTTGAGATTGTGACCCCTCCATGTTCCAACTTGAGTGTGCTGCCCTGATACTCAACCAGCGATTCGTTCAGAACAAGGACGCTCGAACCCGTGGCGTTAATGTTGGCTACGGAATCAGCGTTGGTCTGCACCAGATCGCCCGCAAAAATCGCTGAGGACCTTGTGATGCTATTTCCATTGAGCAGCGCAGTTCCATGGCTGTAGAGCATGGCTCCTGGCAGATCCGCCGCCAGCAACGCAGCCGGAAAAACGATGACCATGATGCAGCTCAGAATCTTCAGATGGAAAACCCTCAACATTAGCAAACGTCCTTGTCGATGACTTTGGATGATGGTTGCCTGAACGATCGTTGTACACAAATCGCGGCCCCCATTTCGCGTGTCGGTTGGTTCATTGGTCGAATCGTATCCTCCCTCGTTACCGTCAGTCAATGGCTTTCGTGGTATCAGAACCGATTGTAGGCACGGTAGTACCGTGTTTTTGCCGCGCTGCCAGGTTTTTCGGGGCGGCGACGTTTTCGCGACGAGACCGGCTGTCGGGGTGTCGATCCTTTCTATCTTTCGTGGAAGGCCAAGGAGTGGGATTTCCGCACCCGCTTCATCGAACTGGCAGGTGAGATCAATACCAACATGCCCTACCTGTCCTATCCTCGGCGATTCCCGGAGGTCGTCAATGTCGTTTTTATAGGCCACGCCTAAAACCAGCACGCGCGCGCCCTCGCTCACCATTATCGAACTGCTTCAGGAAGACGGAGCGCAAGTCATCTATCACGACCCCTGCTTCCCCTTTATCGGTAGAGGCCGAAAGTACGATCTGCAGATGAAGTGTGCGGAACTGAAAGATTTAGGCCAATATGATTGCATCGTAATTGTGACCGACCATTCCGATTACGACTATGCGAGCATCGTGCAGCAAGCCAAACTGGTGGTCGATACGCGGAATGCGACCCGTGGAATCGAAAGTCCTAAAATTGTGCACTGCTGACCACGATGGGCCCCGGGTGGAAATCTGTTCACAGCAGTGTAGCTTTTGGTACCACCTCGCCGATCGCTGACATTTCTCTGCGGTTTAAAACCTTTAAAAGACTGATGCTAAAGGGATTGGTTCCATTAGCATACTGCGCGAATGGCCTCAATCGTGCATCCAAAGTCCAGACCACTGTGTTCGACCCCTGCCTACCGCGTTTCCATGATTGAAAAGAGGGGCGAAACCTTTACAGTTATGTCGGGTTTTGGGACACTAAAGTAGCATTATGGCGCCGACGTCTCGCGAATCAAGCCTCTTCTCGCCGCTTCCACCCTGGCAGATGCCCTGGTCTGACTTGCTGGTGAGCTACGGCTTGCAGGCGGTCCTGGTAGCGATCGCCGTTTGGATTCCCATCCTCCATCCAGAAATTCTCGAGCGCCCTAAGCCCGATTATCATGCTGTGGAACTGGTGCCCACGCCCGTTCCGGTCAACCACGAACCGCAGAAACAGCTTCGTAAGCCGGTGATAATGGCTGAGCTTGATCCCCCTCCGGCGGATTTGCGCCTCCCAGCTCCTCTATCCCAGCCCAAGCCGAAGGTGGAAACTGCTCCCGCGCCCGAAGTGAAGATGGCGAGTAGAAAACTCGATCCCTTGCCTCCAACTCCGGCTTCCGCGCCTGCGATTCCGAAGCCTCCCGTACAAACCAACGTCTTTTCCTCCGGAAGCTCGGCGCCACAAACCATTGACCGTGCGCCGCAAAAAGTCCAAACCGGCGGGTTCGGCGATCCTAACGGAGTTCCCGCCAGAGCAAGTCAGACGCAAGCGGTCAATATTGCGCAGGCCGGCGGATTCGACATGCCCACCGGACCCGGCTACGGCAACGGGACAGGCGGGGCGAAGGGCGCCCGCGGCGTCGTGGCGAGCACCGGCTTCGGCAATGGCGTTGCCACCGGAAGCGCCAGCACTACATCGCAACGCACAGTCCAAAAGGCTGGTTTTGGCGATGCCGACGTTCCGGCTCCTCCCACAGTCCAGTCGCGCCCCGCAGAAGCGGCGGCTAAAGTTATCCCGGCGGAAATCCTTTCTAAACCGGTTCCCATCTATACCGAAGAAGCTCGCGCCAAGCACATTGAAGGCGAGGTGCTTCTCGAGGTTGTATTGGAAGCATCCGGAAAGCTACGTGTGATAAAAGTAGTTCGCGGATTGGGGCACGGTCTGGATGACGCGGCAGTACGGGCCGCCCAGCAGATTCGCTTCAAGCCTGCACTGAGAGACGGCCAACCCTCAGACTCGACGGCCGTCCTGCACATTATTTTTCAGTTAGCGTGATCGACTCCCAGAAGGTTCTTATGCAAATGCTTTTTCGTTCGGGCTCTGTGTTGGTTTTGATTCTAGGCTGCGCTTTCGGGATCAGCGCTCAGGATCCCCCCTCTTCATCGACGCCGTCTACGCCTCCTTTGGCCACAACGCCGTCGGTTGCCCCGGCACAGAGTGTCGAGTCCATGCCTCCAGCCGCGGTTACGCTCAACGACGTTCTGGATCGCGTGGTGCAGCGCGAGCACCTCTTCGTTGCGCAGATGCGACATATGCATCCCCTCGTCGAAACCTATCTCCAGGATCTCAAGAACGATCAGACTGGAAATCCTCATCCCGTGCACGACAGGTATTTTCTGGGACGCCTCGACCTCAGTGACGGCCCCGAGGACATTTCGTTCATGGGTCAGCCCGGATTCGGCCGGCGCATGCTCAATAAGATGACCGGCATCTACTCCTTGCATTTCCTTCCCATGGGATTCGCACAGATGGTGGTGCTGGACAATGATTTCCAGAAAAAATATTACAACTTCAGCTTTGTGCGTCGCGAGTTTCTAGGAGAACTGCGTTGCCTGGTGATTGATGTTCGCCCCAAGGAAGGCCAGAAGATCGCACGGTTTATGGGAAGGATTTGGGTCGAAGATCAGGATTACAACATTGTCCGCTTCGATGGAACCTATTATCCCCAGCCCAAAGTCAATTTCTTTTTCCACTTCGACAGTTGGCGCCTCAACATGCGGCCCGGAGTCTGGTTGCCAGCGTATGTGTACACCGAAGAATCGAACCTCAAAACCGGGTTCAGCAAGACTCTGCACTTCAAAGCGCAGACTCGGCTGTGGGGCTATGACTTGAAAGGCCTGGACAAGAATGAGGAGTTTACCCAGATCCTGATCGACTCGCCGCAGTCGGTGAAGGATCAGAGTGATGCCGCCGCCGACGCCAGTCCCGTCATGGCTCAGCGTATGTGGGAACGGCAGGCGGAGGACAACGCCGTCGACCGCCTGCAGAAAGTTGGCTTGCTTGCTCCCCCGGGAGAAGTGGACAAGATTTTGGCCACCGTGGTCAACAATCTGCTCGTAACCAACAACATCGACGTGCAGGGAGACGTCCGCTGCCGCATCCTGTTGACTGCGCCACTCGAGTCGTTCACCATCTACCATACGATTGTCATCAGTCGCGGACTGCTGGACGTGCTTCCCGATGAAGCGTCTCTCGCCATGGTGCTGGCCCACGAACTCAGCCACATCGTGCTGGGCCACAGCTTTGATACCGAACTCGCGTTTAATGACAAGCTCTTCTTCCCCGACCAGGAATCGTTCCAACGCCTCGATTTCAAGCGCAATTCCGCTGATGAAGAAGCCGCCGACGCCAAGGCGCTGGAACTTCTCAAGAACTCTCCGTATAAAGACAAACTGGGTAACGCTGGATTGTTTCTGAAAGCTTTACAGGAGAAAGCGCCAGACCTGCCGAATTTAATTCGTCCTCACCTCGGAAACAGTCTCGCGGGAAATAAAAACGTTCGCATGTCGACCCTGATGGCCGCATCGCCGACGCTCGATCAGAAGCGCCTCGATCAGATCGCGGCTTTGCCGATGGGAGGCCGCATCAAAGTCGATCCTTGGTCGGATCGGGTCGAACTATCGAAGGCCAAACCTGTCGCGTTGACGTCAAGCCGAGAAAAAATGGAATTTGAGATTACCCCGGTCTTCCCCTATTTAACCCGGTTTTCTACCGGCAATGGGGAGAAAGTGGCGCTCACTACTTCGTCGGCATCGGAGAATTCGCAGAAGTAGTTCGGCAGGCAGTTCCGACAGGAACATACGTGCGGCCAGATCGTTTCTCTCGCCGCTTGCCACGCCACAAAATTTGCGGATCATCGGTTATTGAATTGCGCTGCCGACCTGGGAAAACACATTATTGGCATTGGAACCAATGAGCCGGATCGTGCCCACGACAATTACCAGAATCACAGCCAACATCACTGCATATTCCGCAATGTCCTGACCACGTTCATCGTTCCAAAGCTGTTGTAGACATTTAGCCACGGGGCTCCTCATTTCTCACTTTGCGAATCACTTCTTGTGACACCGGGGTAAGCACCGAAGAGACCTTCCCGGCAGTCGTCCCCAAGCTGATATTTGACCTAATACTAGTCTCGGTCCCCTTCCCAGCCAATAGCACAAAAGTGCCACCTGCACTAATTTTTGGGCACTCTTGTTACAGGGGGTCAGGCAATGCTTTTGAGCGGAAGCGCCTGATTGACCGCAAACAGCGCCAGTTCGAGGCGAGTCGAGACTCCAAGTTTATCGAAGATGTTACTCAGATGATGTTTCACCGTGTCTTCGCTGATCTTGAAATACTCGGCGATTTCCTTGTTCGAATATCCCGCCACCACCGCCGAAACAATCTCCAACTCGCGCGGAGTCAGGCCGAATTTCTTCTGTCGTGCTTCATCGTGCGAAGACTGCATCAAGGTGCGGAGATATTGAACCAGGTTCGAAACACTTTCGCGGCCCACCCAATATTCGCCAGCCATCACGGTGTGAATCGCCTTCAGCAAAAGTTGCGTCGCGGAATCTTTGAGCACCACGCCCCGCGCGCCCAGCTGCAGCGCTTCGACAATCTGGCTCTTTTCCGCCGCCGCAGTCAGTAGAATCACTCGCACCGGAGTTGCATTCGCGGGCATACTCAATTCCCGCAGCGCTTCCAGGCCCGGATGCTTGGGCATGGCCAGATCGAGCAGCAGAATGTCCGGCTTCAACTGCCTTGCCAACTTTACGGCTTCGGCGCCATCCGACGCTTCGCCCAGAACCTTCAGGTCCGCTTCCGACTCCAGCAACCGCCGCAGACCGTCGCGGAAGATGGGATGGTCGTCGGCAATTACCAGGCGAACCTGCTGCGCTTTTCTAAAGTTCATGAGGCACTTCCACGTTGCGAGGTACGCTGACTTCCACGCGGGTTCCCTGTCCGGGATTTGATTCTATCGTGAGTTCCCCGGCAATTAAACCGACGCGCTCCTTAATAATCATGGGTCCTTTCCCGGCCGCATCCATTTGATCCTGATTATAACGGCCAGAGAAGGGGAACCCCTTCCCATCGTCTTCTACCGTCAAATTCCATTTTCCAACGCTCGATCCCAAGCGCACCAGCACGTGGCGCGCTCCACTATGTTTTCTCACGTTGACCAAGCCTTCCTGCACAATGCGTAGAATCTCGCGGCACACTCGTTGCGGCATTTCCAGAGTTTCGACATCCGTAACAAATCGTGCGCTGATCCCCGTCTCCCGCTGAAATCGCTCCACTGTGTCGTGCAAAACCCGGAGCAATCGTTGCGCATCTACTTCAATGGCTTTCATCTGCTGCATCAGTTCTCGCAGCTTCAGCACTTCCTCGCGCAGCAGGCCCTGGATGCGCCCTAGTTCCGCGCCGATCGGCTTGCCCGCATCGGCTTGCCGGCGCAATACGTCCACCTGCATTTCCACCGCGATTAACGACTGCACGGCTCCATCATGCAGTTCCCGGGCGAAGCGCGCGCGCTCCGCGGCGCCCGCTCGCCGTCGCAAGCGGTGCAAAAGATAAACGTTGTAAACCGCCGGACCTACTTGATGTACCAGATCGAGCAAAAAGCGAAGCTCCTCCTGCTTTTCTCCGCGCCAGGATGGGTTGAACAGAAAGACCCGCCCTCGCCATTCGCTGCCGAACAGAAACGCCACCGTAATCAGCGAGTCATAGGGCCGCACTTCCCGCAGTTGAGAAAGTGCTGCCAAATTCGCCACGGGCACCTCGTGGCCGGTGTGATCCAGTGCTAAAGTTTTCCATCGATTCCGATCGATCGCTGCGTAACAGACCTCTCCCGGAAAATCGTCTAGATAAGTTTTTGCATCCCGCGAAGCGGACTCCAACCAGTGGAATTCGGAGGGAGCGCTTCGGGCATCCTGATCCAACTCCCCGACGAACATCCGCTGGCTGTGCGATTCTTGCGATGCCACCACCACCCGCGATGCCCCGTACATCGACATGGCGTCGCGGAAGATCTGCTCGATGGTTCCGGTCAGGCCCGCTTCCACACGGATCCGCGACAAGGTTCCGGTCACGACTGCTTTTTCCGCCCGCAGGTGTTTCTGCTGCTCCGCCAGATATCCGAGCAACAGGCCCATTACCAACAGGTAGACCGACAGCATGAACAGCCGCTGCGGTTCCCCGAATGTTCCCGGGTTCACTCGCAAGCCCAGCAATGCCCGCCACGTCGCGGATCCTCTTGGTCCGAGCCACCAGTGAATGAGAACGAAACTTTCGATCCACAGCAGCGCAACCTCTGCCGCCGCCGTGCCCAGCGTTTCCCAGAGTCCCCAACGGTAGGCGGCGGCTGCCAGCACGAAAAAGAAGAAGAGGAAAAACGGCGTTCGCGGTCCTTCCGCGAAGATGGAAATCAGCGCCGGCCACGCGATATCGCCGGCATGAACCAGAAGACGAAAACCAGCCGTCGACTCCTGCCTGCGGCGCAGCAACATCATGATCAGGATGCCGTTCGCCAAATAGAAAACGAACAGGCCGTAGGCCGCCCATGAGTTTCCCAACTCGGTAGGATCCATGCGGATCGCCACCAGGGTCGAGATTGCCAAGAACACCCGAGCCGTCGCCAGCCAGCGTTCAATCCGCCTCGTCTCCCCGGGGTCGGGAGGGATTCTCAATCTCCAGGATTGTCGGTAGCGCTCAACGTGAGGATTCAATCTACTCCGTCTCCACGGGCGTGGCTGCGCTGCACATTATTGAATAAGAAAAGCTTATCGGCAAGTGAGAGTTTGGTGGACATTGGGCGCGGAGCCCCATAAGCGCTAACTTAGGCGGGATGGGCTGAGACTTTGACCCAGCCGGGTCAGTTTCTGGGTGGTAACCTCCGAGTAGCGAGCAACCGGGGATTGAGAAATCTCAAGTTCTTGGCCTTCTTTATAGGACTATCGGCAGGTAGCTACGATCAGAGTCATATCATCGGCCTGCCTGCCCTGGCTGGCCTGCTGCACATCGGTGAGAATGTTGTCCAGGATTTCTTTTGCTGATCGTAGCTGATGCTCTCGAGTCGTCGCGATCAGACGTTGCTCACCATATTCTTCGTCTTCGTTCGGCCCCGCCTCAGAAATCCCGTCGGTATAGATCACGAGCAGGTCGCCGGTTTCGAGCTCGCACTCAGCAGCGCTGCAGTCCCATTTCTCGAACAATCCCAGGACGGTCGCCGTGGCCGCGAGGTGCACCAGATCCCCATTGGCCCGCATAAGAATTGGAGGATTATGCCCGCAATTCACATAACGCAGATGCCGAGTTGCATCGTCATAGATTGCGAAAAACATCGTCGCATAATGGCAGGTTTCAGTGTTCCTGTAAAAGAGTTGATTGACAGAGCGCAACAGGCGGGGCACATCCTCCAACGCAAGCGCGTATTGGCCCCGCAGATTGGCCTGCAGATTCGCCATGAGCAACGCGGCCGACATTCCCTTCCCCGAGATGTCGGCCAGCACCAGACCAAGACGGCCCGATCCGAAATCGAGAAAGTCGTAGTAGTCACCTCCTACCGCGCGCGTCTGAATGCACTTGCCGCAACAGTCGAGTGTCTTCAGCGAAGGCGCCTGCTGCGGCAGCAGGCGGCTTTGCACCTGCCGTGCGATTTGCATTTCCTGCTCGGTGCGGCGCTCCGCTTCCATCTGCTGTGCCATCTTTTCCGCGAGCGTGATGCTGCGTATCGCGATTCCCGCCTGGCTGGCAACCGATGCCAGCAGGCGTTTGTCAGTGGCGGAATACGGTTCTTCGGAGAGTCTGGGACCGAGCACGGCCAGTCCTTCGAGCGTTCCTCCGCCGGAGCCGCGAATCGGGACCAGGCACTCCGCATCGAGCGGAGCCAATTGCGTGCCTCGCATCTTTTCGGAGATCACCTCCACCGGCCCATCTCGGCCTGCCACTTCGGCGATCCCGGCCCCCATCTGAGAAAGCGTCACGGATTCCGGTGGTGGATTGCCCGCGTACGCGAACAACTGCCCATTGTTGGCCCGGAGGTAGACGAATATGGAACGTGGATGCAGCGCACCCCAGATGTTCTGCTGGAGAAGTAATGCCAGCCCTTCGCGGCTGCTAGTGTTGAGGGTCTTGGCGGCAAGCTCCTCCAGGATTTGCTGCGCGTCATAGGAACTGCGGAAAAAAGCGCGGTCCAGCCGCGTCCGAACGCGGCGGTGGGCTTGGGTTGCGCCCGAGATCACCAGCACACCGAACGTCGCCCCAATGGGAATCGCGGCCCTCGAGCCGGCGGAGAAATAATGCGAGAATGCCTGCCCGAACCACAGGGTCAGGCCAATACAGAGGACGAGGATGAGGACCATAAAGCCGCGTTCCACTATGAAGTAGCGAGCACTGCGCTTCAGCAGGACGGGAATATCCATGACCCGATGCTTCACCACAGCGTAGGCAAAGGAGACAGGAAACAGGAACAACAGAATGACCTTGGCGAAATTCAGCCAAAAGGAAATTTGCGCGTAAAAAACTTCCTGCGCGAGCGCAATGATTACGGCAGGCGTGACGCCGACGACGGTGCCCCAGAAAATCACTTTGATCTTGCGCACGTCGTCCTTGCTTGAGGCGCTGAACCGGTTGCATAACAGGGAGACCATGCCAAGAAAGACAGAACCGTAAGCCACGACTCTTCGGGCATCCTGGGCGATGCGGTCGGGCACCACCGCGAGGATCAAGGGTAGCGCGCTGAGGTTGCCGTGCCGGTACCCTCCAAGGCCCAAACACAGGCAGGCCAGCAGCAGGACCCACTTCAGCCAGGGAACCTTGCGGTCAATCGGTGAGCGCGTGGGGAAAACCGCGAAAAAAAAGTAGAACAATCCAGTGAGAACACTGCCCAGCAGAGTCCGATAGGCGAGCAGGAAGTAGCGGAGATTGAGCGGCGCGGCGGCAAATTCGGCGGGCATGTCCCCAGCCGTAATGAAGGTCGCGAAAAGCAGTGCCAGCAGCCATGCATTGCGGTCTTCCACCCGCAGAAACAAAACAGCCAGTCCCACGATCAGGAACAGCAGTGGGTACAGCTCAAGGATCTGAACTGCTATGGTCCGGGCAATGCCCGTGGTGTCGCCCACGCCTTGCCTGGCCCGAAACCGAGGCGCGATAATCAGCGGCTCTTGTTGTCCTGGCCTCCGCAGAGTGAGCGTGACTGTGTCGCCTGGGTGTGAACTCCACCAGGTACGTGACATCAGATCGTCCCATGCCGATGCCGAATCTGCGCGGCTTCCGTTAATGGCTACGATGCGGTCGTTGGCTTTGAGCCCCGACTTTTCCGCTGGGCTGTTCGGGTGCACGTTCCGAATTTCAATTCCTTCGGCAGAGTATGAATCGTCGAAGCCCACTTCAACCTGCGGAACCGGCGCCGGGCGGCGAATGTAGTACATCCACGCCGCGCTGTAAAAGACGGTCAGGACTGCGAAAACAATCCCGAGAGTCAGCAACGAGGGTCGGGGTACGCGATTTTGTGTCGTGGCTGTTGCCATGTGATCAGGGGCAGCTGACCCGCTTCGCAGTAGTGTAGTCCATCCCGCGACTGGCGCTGCGCGTCTTGCTTGGGGTAGTGCCGCCTATTCCAATCAGATGACGGACAAACCGAAACCAATTCTTAAGTTAGCGCTTTTGGGGGGAGCCCCTGACTTTTCGATGCAGATTACTACAGTAACCACTAGTGGTCTCCAATCACATCTAGAATGGGTCCCAGAGGAGTGTCTTGCATAAGCGTTCTTATCTCTGGGCAGCGTCTGCGGGCGGATTGCTGGCGGCCTTTGCACTGTCAGCTCTGGTTCTGCCTCGGTCACTGGGCCTGACCGCGCTGAGCGATTTGATCCAGTGCGTTTTGCTGGTTTCGGGCGCAGCCTCGTTCGTTCCCATGGTCTTGCGCTCTGAGGGACGCATGCGCTTGTTTTGGACCCTTATCACTCTCGGCATTCTGTTGTGGCTTTCCTACCAGCTGCTTTGGACTTATTTCGAAGTTATTCTGCAGCGCAGTGTACCCGACCTTTTTGCCGGCGACGTAATTCTCTTCCTGCACATCGTTCCTATGATGGCGGCCATCGCGTTGCGTCCCCACAGTCCGCGGGATGAATATGGCGCGCGCGTTGGACGCCTCGATTTCGCGCTTCTGCTGATGTGGTGGTTCTATCTCTATGTCCTGATCGTCATTCCGTGGCAATACGTTGTCGCCGACATCGCAGCCTACAACCGTCATTTGAACGCCGTCTACGTGACGGAGGAGATCGCATTCCTGATCGGCTTAATGGCTTGCTGGATCACCAGCAAAGGTTACTGGCGAAACCTCTACGCCAACCTCTTCGGCATGAGCCTCTGTTACGCAAGCAGTTCGACCGTGATGAACTGGGCAATCGGACGGAATCTGTACTATAGCGGCAGCCTTTACGATATCCCCTACGTCACCGCAATCGCCTGGCTCACCTGGATTGGCCTGCGGGCCGCGGCGGATAAGCCGACTTCCGATTCCCGAGAAACATCCACACTCTACGGCGTGTGGATCGCCCGTTGCAGCATGATCTCGGTGTTTTCGTTGCCGCTATTCGCCGCGTGGGCCATGTCGGACAATTCCGTGCCTTCCCGCGTCGGCGTCTTCCGGCTGACTCTTACGTTGATCGCCGCCTTCTTCATGGGCGTGATGGTGCTGGCGCGACAACACCTGCTCGATCGGGAATTGACTCAATTGCTGCAGCACTCGCGCGAGTCAGTGGATAGTCTGAACCATTTGCAAGCCCAGATCCTTCAGTCGGAAAAACTGGCTTCCATCGGCCAGTTGGTCGGCGGCGCCGCCCATGAACTCAACAATCCCATCACCGCAATGCTGGGTTACTCCGACATGCTACTGAGCACTCGGCTCACGGCGGAGCAGCAGCCCCTTGCGGCGAAAATTGGGCTCTACGTGCGCCGCACGAAATCGCTGGTTGCCAGCCTGATCAGTTTCGCTCGGCAGTCGCCTGCGCCCAAGAGTCCCGTCGATCTCAACACGCTGGCCCGCACCGCCGTCAAGTTGACGCAACCGCAGTGGGAGGCGCTCGCCATCGAAGTGCGCACCCAATTCGATTCCGCCCTGCCCAAAGTTTTGGGAGATTCTAATCAGTTGCTGCAAGTCTGCCTGCAACTCGTGGCGAACTGTCTGCACATGCTTAATGAGGGCGGTGGGCACGTTCTAACCGTCAGCACGGAACGGCGGGGAGAAACGTCGGTGCTTCAAATTGCCACCGAACCGACACGTGGCCATGCATCCGCAGGCTCCCAGCCTTGTTCCCCCCTTGATTCCGAGGACAGCCTGGGACTGAACGCCTGTCAAGGCATCTTGCACGAGCACCACGGGCAGATTCTGCGGGAGTGCAACGAGGATGGCGCCCTGCTGCTTCGCGTAGAACTTCCCATCACCCAGTCGGCTCCGTCGCGGACAAAAGAATCTACGGTGCCGGTGATGTGGCAACCTCGACCGTACGCTTGAGTTGGCCGCACGCGGCGTAAATGTCGCGACCTCGCGGACGCCGCACAAACGCCGGAACTCCGGCCTGCCGCAGAATGTTCTGAAAGGCCGCTAACCGCTCCGAGTCAGGAGTCGTGAAGTCAATGCCCGGCCCGGGATTCAGCGCTATCAGATTCACCTTGCAGCGGATTCCGCGCAGCAGTTCCGCGACCTCTCTGGCATTTTCTGGAGCATCGTTCACGCCTCCGAGCAGCACGTACTCAAACGTAATCCATTCCCGTGTACGCAGCGGGTAAGCGCGGGCCGCCGCCATCAGCACTTCCAGATTCCACTTCTTGTTCAGCGGCATGAGGCGCGTGCGCAGCGCATCGTTGGAGGCATTCAAAGAGATAGCCAGCTTGGGACGAATCGTTTCCGCGCCGAAGTCATGGATGCGCGGCACGATTCCCGCGGTCGACACGGTCATCCGTCGCTCGGCAATGCCGACTTCCTCCACCAGCAGCCGCGCAGCTTTCACAAAATTGTCATAGTTCAGAAAGGGCTCGCCCATGCCCATGAACACCAGGTTGATGCGATCCTCGGGCGGCGAAATTTTCTGATCTTTGAGCACTGCGCACACTTGCCCCACGATCTCGCCCGCGCTCAGGTTGCGTTTCACGCCGAGCAGCGCCGTCAGACAGAACTGGCAATCCACGGCGCATCCCACCTGGCTGGAAATGCAGATTGTGGAGCGTCCCTGGTTTTGTCCCTGACTTGGCCTGCGACTTGGTGCCGTTCCGCTTCTAAGCGCCGTGCGCAGGCCTTCCTCGAACTGCTCTGCCATTTCGCCGGCCTCGCTTCCATCTCCGGCTTCCCCGCCATCGCCCTCGGGCATCCAAACGGTTTCAACACTCTGTCCGTCGCGGAGTGCAACCAAATACCGGACGGTTCCGTCCTGCGACACGAATCGCTTCTCGATTCTAGGCAGCCCAACCGAAACGCCTTGCTCCGTCAGTTTGAGGCGAAGTCGCTGCGGCAACGTTGAGACGTCTTCCACCGCCTCAACCCGCTGCCGGTATACAGCCTCCAGAAGTTGCTTCGTACGATAAGCCGGCTCGCCCCAGCTCTCCACCAACGAAGCCATTTCCGAGCGATCCAGTCCCAGCAACGAAATTTGCGATGGGTCCGCCGACGCTTTCAAGCTTTCAGGACCGGTTATCGAGATACTCATGGCAATCCCAGCTTCGGCGCTGATCTCGGGCTTCTTAAAGCGCCCTTAACTCTCTGATTCTAAATCACTAAACTATTTTCGCACGCCGCGAGCCCCTATGTAAGAATAGTACATATCGCTCCGCAGTTGTTCCTGGGTTCACGAGCACTTTTCATACGCAAGGAAGCAATGACCAAAGAAGTGCGCAACATTCGTCGTCAAAAGTTGCCCAATGGGCTCACCGTAATTACCGAGCAGATGCAACACATCCGCTCGGCCTCCATCGGTATTTGGCTGCAAACCGGATCGCGCGATGAAGACGCCGAATGGAATGGCATCTCTCATTTTATCGAGCACATGGTCTTCAAAGGGACCAAGCACCGTACCGCGGAGGAAATCGCACGCCAAGTCGATTCCATCGGCGGCAATATGGACGCCTTCACCGCCAAGGAGTGCATCTGCTTCAACGTCAAGGTTCTCGACGAGCATGTTCCCACCGCGCTTGATATTCTGAGTGACCTGGTTCTTCATCCCATCTTTGATGCCGCCGACATCGTCCGCGAACGCGGCGTAATCATGGAAGAGATCAAGATGGACGAAGATAATCCCGATTATCTCGTCCACGAAATCTTTACCCAGAATTTCTGGAAAGATCATCCGCTGGGCAAGCCGATCCTGGGGACGAAAGAAACGGTAAAGCGCTTCGAGCGTCAGTCGGTAGTCGAGGCTTACGGACACCGCTTCGCGCCGGGCAACATCATCGTGTCGGCCGCCGGAAACCTTGATCACGACAAATTTGTGGAATTGGTCACTGGACACTTTGAGCACATGAAGCCCATGAACAACGGCTTCCATTCGTCGGCTCCGAAGATTGTCTCCCGCATCATTTTGCGCAACAAGAAGGCGCTCGAGCAGGTGCAGTTGTGCCTGGGAGTACCCGCGCATCCCATCGCACACGAAAAGCGGCATGCCGGCTACATTCTCAACACGTTGCTCGGCGGGGGAATGAGTTCCCGGCTTTTCCAGAATATTCGCGAGCGCCAGGGACTGGCGTATTCCATTTATAGCGATTTGAATCCGTACCGCGATACGGGATGCCTGGCGGTTTATGCCGGCACTTCCCTGGCTTCGGCTTCAAAAGTAGTACAATCCGTGGTCAGCGAATTCCGCAAGTTAAAGTCGAAACCGGTGCCCGAAGAGGAGTTGCGCCGCTCCAAAGCCCAATTGAAGGGGAGTTTGATGTTGTCGCTGGAATCGAGCACCGCTCGCATGTCGAACCTGGCGCGTCAGGAAATGTATTTTGACCGCTTCTACGACCTCGACGAATTGATCGAAAAAATCGAGGCGGTTACCCCCGAAGACATCACGATGCTGGCCAATGAATTCTTCCAGACCGAGTCGGTCGCTCTCACCGCGCTGGGAAATCTCCCCGGGCTGAAAATCACCCGCGATCAACTGGCCTGCTGATCTGGTGAGGTGGTTTAGGTCTTGGGTGTTAGGAAGTAAGTCTCCAGTTTCCGCAAAAACCATGGCACCCCAGGCTAAAACCAAACACCCAAGAACTGTTATCCAATCCTCGATTCTGTAATGTATTTTTAACAATCCCTGTCGGCATTTTTGCGCTAAACTTCCTTGCGCAAATTTTCGACTTGGAGGTTCGTAATGTCCGTAAAACCCATTCCCGACGGTTACCATACGATTACACCTGCACTCACGATCCGCGATGCGGCCCGCGCCATCGAATTCTACAAGCAAGCTTTCGGCGCGCAGGAACGGGGCATAATGAAAGGCCCCGACGGCAAAGTCATGCATGCTGAGTTGCTAATAGGCGACTCCGTCATCATGTTGGCGGACGAATTCCCCGAATTCGGGGCGCTGTCGCCGCAGTCCGTTGGGGGCTCATCCACGTCGTTGCACATCTATCTCGACGGCGTCGACGCAGCGTTTGATCGCGCCGTAAAAGCTGGCGCAGAAGTTGAGATGCCCGTGATGGATCAATTTTGGGGCGATCGCTATGGCAAACTCAAGGACCCATTCGGCCACAAGTGGTCGATCGCGACCCACACCAAAGACATGTCCGCGGACGAAATGAAGCGCTCGATGGACGATGCCATGGCAAAAATGGGAAAGCCGGAACTGCAGAAAACCGCATAGTTGTAGCATGCTCACGTAGGACAGCCGCCTCGGCTGTCCTCTTTTTTCCACAAACGGAAGCGCCGCACCTAGTAAGCCAGCAGAATTCTCAGATCGCGCAGGTTATTGCCGGTCGGTCCGATTTCGATCGTATCGCCAAGCGCGTCAAAAAAGGGAAACGCGTCAAAGTGAGCGAGCGCGGCGCCTATGTCCAGGTCGCGATTCCTTGCGCGTTCAACAGTTGTTCCGTCTGCGATGGCTCCCGCCGCAGAACTGTTTCCGTCTACGCCGTCGGTTCCGGCGCTGAGAACCGTAATGTTTTCTCCAGCTATTTTCTCCGCGCATGCCAGCACGAATTGCTGATTGCGCCCGCCAACTCCGCCATTGGTGACTTTCACCGTAACCTCTCCGCCAGAAATCAGGCACACTGGCGAGAACTGTTTTCTCAACTCACGCACTTTCTGCAACAGGTAGTCGGCGGCTTTCGCGTAGTCCCAATCGTCGCAGGAACTGTCGACGTGCACGATGAAGCCGGCACGCTCAGCCGCCACGCTGGCTTCTTCAATGGCAGACTGATTAGTCAGCACCGGCCACCAGCGCGCGCGGTGAAATGCAGGATCGTCGGACTTGGGCGTTTCTTCCAGCGCGTGGCGATCAAATAATTCGCGCGTGGATGGCGGAAACTGCCTCAGCAAATCGTATTTCTCTGCCACCCGACAGCAGTCGTCGACCGTGGTCGAATCGGGCATGGTTGGCCCGGAAGAAAGCGCGTCTGGAGTGTTGTCAGGAACATCAGACACGAACAAAGACACCTGCTGCGCCGGAGACGCCGCTTGCGCCAGCCTTCCACCCTTCACTGCGGACAGATGCTTGCGGATCGTATTGATCTCCGCGATGGTCGCGCCAGAGAGAACCAGTGCGCGATAGGTAGCAACGAGGTCGTCGAGTGAAATCTCGTCGTCGATGGGCTTCTCCACGATCGCCGATCCGCCGCCGCTGAGCAGGAAGATAATCAGGGCAGAAGCCGGCTGCGACTCCAGCGCACGCAGAATTGCGCCCGCCGCCTGAATTGATTCCGCATTCGGCGTGGGATGTCCTCCGCGGAAATAGCGGAAACCAGGCACCTGCGTCGCGGGCTGCACAGAACTGGCCACGATTCCCTGCAGCGAAGTTCCGACCTGATGGCACAGGGCCTCGACCATCGTGTGAGCCGCTTTACCGAGGGAAACGACCAGGACGCTCGAATACGAATGCAGGTCGTAGAGATCTTCGCAGACGCGCAACACGCCACGCTCGCAATGCACATGCCGGGCGAAACCCCGATCAATCGAGGCCTCCTTCAACGCATGAAGGAAGATGTTGCGTGCGCTCTGGCGCATCTGCTGAAAGTCGGGCATGCGGGAATTATAAAGACTGCCAAAGAGCTCTCAGCTGTCAGTTGTCAGCTCTCAGCCTTCAGAAAACTTTAGTGCAGATTCGCGGCTTTCAACGAAAACTTGGATGCAGGTGCTTCCCTGCACTGTGATTTAGCTCAGAGCTCACAGCTGAGAGCTAATAGCTGCCTTCAGCCAGGCTTCAATTGCTTCCCGCATCTCACGCAGGCGTCCTTCGAAGAAATGATCGGCGCCTTCGATCAGAACCAGCTTCTTCGGCTCCGGCAGCGAAGCGACGAGGGCTTGGAGTTTGTCTTTCGGACCAAACTGATCGCGAGCGCCACTGACGAACAACTTCTGCTTGGTGCACGCTTGCAGGAAATCGAGCGTATAGATACGAGGCTCTTCCGTGGCCTCAGCGACGGGAACGACGGGCATTCCAACACCAACGGCCGCGCGAACTCGAGGGTCCGCGCAGGCGGCGCGCAATCCAACCGCGGCGCCAAAAGAGAACCCAGCGAACAGCAGGGGCAGATGATACTCGGCGTCGAGCCAGTCGAGCGCGGTGCGAACGTCGTCGACTTCGCCGTTGCCTTGGTCGTGTTCTCCCTGGCTCAATCCGGCTCCGCGAAAGTTGAAGCGCAACACGGGAAAGCCGAAGCTGTTGAAGGCCTTCATCGTGTGGAAGACGACCTTGTTGTGCAGCGTCCCACCAAACAGAGGATGTGGATGACACACCAGTGCAGCGTGCGTTGCATTTGCCGCGCCGGCGTTGAGCAACGCTTCCAGGCGTCCCGCAGGCCCGTCGAGAAACAGCGAACGAATGGAGGAGTTCGAAAGAATCACGATCTCAGATTACACGGGAAAGATGGGGGAACAGAAATGGTGCTGGCCGTGGGGCAGAGGTCTGACGCCCAAGGTCCGAGGTCCGAGTGCAAGGTCCGCAGTTGGGATCCTGTCTGCTATCCTCTCGTTCATGGATGCTGTTACGCTGACGCGGCAGTTGGTGGACATCGAGTCGATTACCGGCAACGAAGCTGCAGTGGGAAATTATCTCTACGGCGAACTGCTCCGTCTTGGCTATCGGACGCAGAAAATGCCGGTGGAAGGCGCGCGCTTCAACGTCTATGCGACTGAAGAGGCAGAACCGCAGCCTTCGGTTGTATTTTCCACGCACATCGATACGGTTCCGCCGTTCATTCCCTCGTCGGAAGATGCGGGACACATTTACGGGCGCGGATCGTGCGACGCCAAGGGCATCATCGCGGCGCAAATTGCGGCTGCCGAACGATTGCGCCAGCAAGGCATTTACGTTGGCCTCCTGTTTGTGGTTGGAGAAGAGCGCGACAGCCTGGGCGCGCAAGTCGCGAACGAATTCGCGGCCGTCAACGGACACTGTTCGCGCTTCCTGGTGAACGGCGAGCCAACAGAGAATCGTCTTGCGCTCGCCTCGAAAGGCACACTGCGCGCGGAGGTGACGGCGAGAGGACGCATGGCGCACTCAGCGTATCCGGAACTGGGGGAGTCGGCGATTGACAAGCTGATTCCGGCGCTCACGCGTTTGCGCGCAATGCCGTTGCCCTCCGATCGGCAGGTTGGGCCGTGCACGCTGAACATTGGGCTGATCGAAGGCGGACGCGCGCCCAACGTGATTCCGGATTATGCCCATGCAGATTTGCTCTACCGGCTGGTCGGACCGTCGGAAGATTTGAGCAGGCAAATTCTAGCGACTGCCGGCGATGCAGTGGAGGTTACGTTTCCGCTGGAACTTCCCTTCCTTAGACTTCGCACGGTTGACGGATTGCCGACGATGATCGCCGCCTTTACGACAGACATTCCCAAACTCACAAACTGGGGCGAGGCATTGCTGATCGGTCCGGGATCGATTCACGTGGCGCACACGGACGGCGAGTACATCGAGAAGCAGCAACTGGCCGACGCGATCGATTTGTACTGCAAGATCGCGCAGCAGCTTTCGGCGTGAAAGCCGCCCCAGACCGCGATCCTTTCGTCATCTACCGCCTGACCTCGCCATTGAAAATCTTTGCAGATAAAGCTTTGGACCGCAGAGTGCGCGGAGAAATTCCGCAGAGAACGCAGAGAAGAGCGGATTTGTCTTCGCGTGCGTTGACAGGCCGCCGGTTTCTGGCCCCTTTCGATTCGAAACCTCGCTTTTTACATTCCACGAACGGACTCGCGAAGGCAGTCTTGCGTCGCCGCCCCAGGCGTATACTGCGCAACCCAGGAGGTCTGCCATGACGCCGGAAAACAAAATTGCAGCAGCGCTGGAATTGGGGCGCAAGAGAGCGAGTGAAATTCTATCTTTGCGCGCCGAAGCCCAAAAACGTCGTGCGGAAGCGCTGCGGAAAAATCGGAAGGCTCTGGCGCTGCGGGTGCAGATCGGGGCGCAGGGAGCGCCGCCCTTGTCCGCCGAGTTTCAAACCGCAGGATTTCTCGCGGCCGCGGGAGATTCGTGGTTCGATTATCCCCTGCATGACGTCCTGAAGCTGCTCGAAGACAATCATGGATACAACGTGGAATCGACCGCTCACAAAGGCGATCCAATCGAGAGGATGGCGTATACCGGAGGTCAACTGGAGGATTTCGCACGCAAACTGGAGAAGATCAAGGCGCGGGGAGTAGTGCCGAAGGCGGTCCTGGTTTCCGGGGGCGGCGACGATGTGGCCGGAAACGAATTTGGCATGCTACTGAATAATGCGTTCTCGCCGATCGCGGGGTGGGACGCCGAGGTCGTGGACGGCGTCTTGAATCAGAGAATTTTCACGGCGTACAGCCAGCTTCTGATGAGCATCACGGCGCTTTGCCAGGGAACGTTCGGAGTGATCGTGCCGATCTTAATTCATGGCTACGACTATCCGGTGCCCGATGGGCGGGGATTTTTGGGAGGCTGGCCGTTTCCCGGTCCGTGGCTGGATCCGGGCTTCCGCGAGAAAAATTTTGAAGATCTGGCGCAGCGCGTTGCAATGATGCAGACGCTGATGGATCAATTCAACGAGGTAGTAAAGATGCTGCCGTCACAACCCGCCCTTGCGCACGTCCACTACGTCGATTTGCGGGGAACGCTCTCGAACCGACTGGCAGATTACAAGGATTGGTGGGCTAATGAACTTCATCCCACGGAAAAGGGATTTGAGGCCGTGACAGATCGGTTCGCGGCGGAGTTGGCAACGTTGCCGTAGCCAGCGAAGTCATGCCGAAATTCACGCTTCCCTTTGAGGCCCGCTCTCGAAATCCAGCTCGCCGGCTTTGATCGACTGCGTCACGCAAGGGCTAACGATTTCGGAATCGGTGTTTCGGAAATCAAAGTCCCCATCCTCTTTCGCAAACCACGCGAAAGAAGGGTGGGGCACCCCTAATATCGTCCTACACTCCACGCTCTGGTTTACCTTCCCTGCTTTTCTTCGACCAACTTCGTCCGTGCGACGGTCTTCTAACAAACGATTTAGACTGGAATTACTATGACCACGACTGCCCTTAACTCCCTCGCGCATGCTTCTTCTGCCTACCTCCGTTCTGCCATGCATCAGCCGATTCAGTGGCACGAGTGGGGGGCGGAGGCTTTTGCGGCGGCGCAGCGGGAGAACAAGCCAATGCTGCTCGACATTGGGGCGGTGTGGTGTCACTGGTGTCATGTGATGGACCGGGAGTCGTATGACGATCCGGAGATTGCAGCGATTGTGAACCGGCATTTCATTGCAGTGAAGGTGGATCGGGACGAGCGTCCGGACATTGACAGCCGGTACCAGGTGGCGGTGCAGGCCGTGAGCGGACAGGGCGGGTGGCCGCTGACCGCGTTTCTTACGCCGAACGGGAAGCCCTTCTACGGTGGGACGTATTTTCCGCCGAACGATGGCTACGGGCGTCCCAGCTTTCGACGGGTGCTGTTGAGTATCGCCAACGCTTATGCGGAAAAGCATGGCGACGTGATCGAGCAGGCGAAGATGGTGGAAAGCGCGATCGCGCAATCGGAGTCGTTTGCCGGACGAAACGGACAGGTATCGGCGGGAGTGATTGCAGGAATCCAGACGGCCGCATTCAGAATGTTCGACCCTCAGCATGGAGGCTTTGGGCAGGCACCGAAGTTTCCGCATCCCTCGGCGCTGGATTTGTTGATTGAGCGGTATGCGAGGAACAGCGAAGCTTCGCTTCGCCGGACGGCCGAGGGCGGCCGTCCCCACATGGGTGGCCCTCCCCACATGGAAACTACTACTGAAAACAATACGGACAAGTCCGAGCTACGCAATGTCATTGTCACTACCCTTGAGCACATGGCTCGGGGCGGGGTGTACGACCAACTGGCGGGAGGGTTTCATCGCTATTCGGTGGATGAGCGCTGGGTGGTGCCGCACTTCGAGAAGATGTGCTACGACAATTCCGAGTTGTTGAAGAATTACGTGCACGCATACCAGGCCACCGGGCAGACGTTTCTTGCGGACGTCGCGCGGGACATCATTCGCTGGATGGACGAGTGGTTAAGTGACCGGCATCGCGGTGGGTTTTATGCTTCGCAGGATGCAGATATTTCCATGGACGATGATGGCGATTACTTCACCTGGACACTCGACGAGGCCCGCGCGGTTTTGACGAAAGAGGAGGCGGAGGTCGCGGCGCTGCACTATGACATCAACGAAGTCGGCGAGATGCATCACAATCCGGCGAAGAATGTTTTGTACGTACGAGCTCCGGTGGAGGAGATCGCGCGGCGGATGAATCTGACGCCGGAACGCGTCCGCGAACTGCTGGCGACGGCGAAGAAGAAGATGTACGCGGCACGCCTGCAGCGGCCTACCCCGTATGTGGATAAGACCGTGTACGTCGGCTGGAACAGCCTCTGCGTTTCGGCTTATCTAGAGGCAGCGAAGGTATTGAATCTTGCAGAGGCGCGCCGGTTTGCGCTGAAGTCGTTGGATCGCGTCCTGGCGGAAGCCTGGAAGGCGGGTTCTGAACAGAAAAACCGCGCAGGCGAGGCGCCTGCGGCTACACGCATACTGCTGCACGTGGTTTCTTATTCGGATCCGAAGGCGGCCCACCGCGAGGTGCCGGGATTGCTCGACGATTACGCCTTCACTGTGCTGGCTTGCCTGGACGCGTACGAGGCGACCGCCGATCTCAGCTACTTCAAGTTTGCCCATGCGATCGCAGACGCGATGATCGCGCGCTTCTACGACGCGACATCAGGAGGATTCTTCGACAGCGAACCGCTCCGGGACGACTCGAGCCTGGGCGTACTGGCGACGGCGCGCAAGCCGGTGCAGGACTCGCCCACTCCGGCAGGAAATCCCATGGCTGCAATTGCGCTGACGCGGCTGCATCATTACACGGGCGACGCTTCGTATCACGACAAGGCGGAACTCACGCTGGAAACTTTTGCGGGCGTTACCGAGCAGTTTGGAATTTTCGCAGCGACGTATGGAATTGCAGTGGTTCATTTCCTGGAGAGTCCTGCGCAGGTAGTTGTGATCGCCGAAGAGGGAGATGAGGAAGCGGCCGAGGAGTTGTATGCAGCGGCGGTTGCGCCGTTTGCCTTTAACAAGAGCACCCTGCGATTATCGGCAAGTCAGGCGGTCGCTGAAAATCTTCCACCTGCGCTGGCCGCCACAATTCCGAATCTTCCCGCGTTGCGCTCACAAGAATCTCGTTCCGGAAAATCTTTCGCGGTGCTCTGCTCAGGTTCCGCCTGCCAGCCGCCGGTGTCGAGTGCAGCGGACTTGCGAAGCGCCCTGGAACAGGCATGGGGAGCGAAATAAGGCTCACAGGGATTCGATCAATAAGTCAGACGCGCAAAAAAGGTGGGCTGACGGGTTAGTATGAGTCCCGTCAGCCCGAAAATTGCTAGCCCAAACTTTGGCCGAAATAGCAGTTACGACAGGTTACTTTAGTGACCTTGCAGTATTGCCCGCCCCGCGTTCTACTGCGGTGGCAGGCCAGAGTCACAATGTGGTTGATGGGGTGGGCACAGAAGAATCGGGCCACCGTCCGCGGCGGGAACCTGTTGGACGGTAGCTGCGAGGAATGTGCCCACTAGTCCTAACATCAGGATCGAAATCCTGATTGCGCGTTTCATGGGTTCGTCTCCTATCCGCTTAGAGTTTCCCCGAAAGGGAACTTTTTTGCGGAGCCGCATTATAGGGCACGTGTCAAGCCCTCCCTCCCACGAATTTTCCCGGCTCGGTCAGCAGCTCAGCGCGATCTACAGTCAACCCTCTACACCTCCTTTGTAATCTATTTAGGTTCTGCGATTTACAAGCAGCATGCAAATCAAAACTTCAAATAACAAACTGATCTAGTTGTACCAGGTAAATCCGCACCAGGAATTTACGAAATCCGAACAAAGCTTAAGGGAAGGATTTGCCAGCTTGGATTAGAAAGCGAGAGACGCGCGTCTGTCAGGAGGGTCGTTATTTGGTGGCGTGAACTACTGGAAGTCGGACACCGCCGCTTGCCGCTGCGGCCCCGCGACTAGCAGTCCCGCCGCCCAGCGCTCCGGCTGCAGGAGACGCATCCGTTTGGGTGCGCGAAAGAGCGCGATCCACCATTCCTTCAAACATGGGGATAAGCGAGTCGGGGGGAAGCGGGTGATGGATGTCGGTGAGGCTTTGCTCCCAGCGTTGAGGTTGCAGAAGCGACAAGGATGCATCGCGTGCGGGGCGGGTGACGGCCACATAGCCAAGCCAAACCAGCAAACTACCATTGTAGGCTGCCATGTTCAGAATGTTGACCCATGTCCCTCCCAGATGATTTCCGACCCAGGAACAAATCAGTAAGAGCTCGACCATCGCAAACGAGCCGAAGCCCAGGGCGACGCCGAAGCTGTGCTGGCGGCGGCTCACTCCCACATAGTGTGCGAAGAAAATCAAGAACAGCACCATTCCAATCTGAATAATGCGGACGCATCGCTGAGAGGTGATGATGGCCTGCATCCAGGGAGCCATCTCCGACGAATTGGTGGAAACCGAAACCACTCCTGCCACCAGCAGCATGACCAGGCCCGCCCACTTGAAGAGCACAGTGCCCAAGTCACGCAACGTGTGAAAAAAACGGAAGACATCGACAAAGACTTCGTGAATCACAGCAAAGCCAAAAGCCACGCTAAGACCATCCAAAAGCCAGTACAGATAAAAAGCCGCTGAATAATGGTGCCACATTGCCGGGAAGACTACGGCAAAGGTAACGAGCTGCGTGAGAATGTAACCGAAGAAGAATTTGAATTTGCGATGCAAGCCGCGCTGCACCATCACGGCAGCAATGCCCATCTGAAGGACTGGATGAGCCACCCAGAGCGCATAGTAGAGGAGTTTAATTTTGTCGCTCATCTCTTTTCGCTGGTATGCAACGCTACCTCTAGGACTGGAACCAGAACAGAGCCCGTTGGAATACACTCCGACGCACCCCTTCGGGTTGCTAAGTAACGTTAGCTTGTTCCAACCTAGCGTTCAATGCACTGAAGTAATTGCAAGTAACGTTACCGTTGTAGGTACCCCGAACGCAAGGTTACCTTCGTGCTAAAGGCGGGAAAGGAACCAGGAAGCCAATTTCGATGGACAAAAGACGGAGCCCCTGAACCTGGGGGCGCACACACGCGCACATGGATGGCGCATGCGTCGACGGCGAAAGACTCGCGAAGCGCCTAGGCATCAGGCGTGGAGTGGATGTAGGCACGCATCATGCGGACCTCATCATCCTTCTCGTTCAGATCATGCAGCAGAATGTCGCGCAGCGACACCATCCCTACAAGATGTCCCTCGTGACAAACCGGCAAATGGCGGAAACTATGGCGCCGCATGAGGGTCATGCAGTTCTCCAGATCCTCGTTCATGTTGATGGTCAAGGGATCGTCGGTCATCACCTCGGCCATGCAGGTGCTGCGGGGATCGCGATTTTCCGCCACCACGCGCTTCATCAGGTCGCGCTCCGAGAAGATGCCAACCAGTTTGCCGTTGTGCAGGACGGGCACGGCGCCGATGTTGTGTTCGACCATGAGCCGAACGGTTTCGAGAACGGTGTGGCCCAATTCCGCCTGAAAGGTATTCTGATCCTTGATCAGATCGCAGACACGCATTTGATACCTCCTCGGGAACAGAGGTTCCGAGTTGTTCAAAAGCATCTACCGGGGCGCGAGTATATGCCGGAAAGGAGATGTAAGGAAAGCGAAAAAGGTTGGGAACAGAAGAAATCTGGCCCGAAATGGGGAGGGTGGGAACCACTGCTAAAACTGGGCTAGCGCCCAGGTTCGCCTGCGAAGACGAAGTACGAGCAGTTCCACAGCGCGGCGGGCAAGCTTCCCCGCGGCCGGGAGGTAACCACGATATTGTAGGCATCGGAACTGCTCAGATTCATCTCCACCAAGGTATCGCCTGATCGCACTTCCCTCTTCTTCCCGCCCGCGCTGGAGCCGGCGGCATTCGTTCCGGGCTCAATGACAGCAAGCCAACCTAAGAATTCATGCAGGTCGCGGGTGCGAGGGCGTCCCGGAACGGTGAACGTCAATTCCGCTTCTTGCGTGGAAAAGTGCCAGGCCAAGGAGGCAGTAAGATCGACCGCCTTTTCGTAAGCGCGCTCGGTAATCAGCCCGGGCTCAGGGTTATCGAAGGCGATGCAAAGTTTACGCTCGTCCTCGCGCGCAAACTCGCGGACTTTCAGCGAGCCGGATTTCGCAGTAGCTTTCCAGTCAACGTGGCGGGCGGAATCTTCGGGCATGTACTCGCGGATGCGATAAAGCTCCGAGCCACGGCCGCGCACGAAACTTTCCCAGTCGCCGCGCACGAGCAGCAATACTTCCAATACTTCATTCGTGGGCTCGATGCGTGGATACACCAGCACTTCCCTCGGCAGGGACACGTGCCGGGTTTTGGTAAGAAAGGCAAATGGGAAGCGCGTGGCCAGACCGAAACTGTCTTCGCGATAGCGTCCACGCTGATCGAAACGCAGTTCCAGATCGGCGGACAACTCGGCCTGCGGCGGAAGAAAGGGAAAGTATGCCATCCCCTGGAAGATTCCCGGAGGTGGCGGCAGCACGGTCACCCGGCGCAGGCGCCGATCCGGCAGGCGCAGCCATTGCTGCTCTGAAGGACGATTGAAGGGAAACGCGAATGTGGTGGCTTCCCACTGCCACTGCTTGGCAGCCTTCTTGCGCTTCTTACGTGTGGAAACCACGCGAACGGAAAAAGACGGCCAAAATCGGCGCGGGTTATGGACCACGATGCGTCCTGCAACCGGACGCCCCGCAAAAACGTGTTCCGGCAAGCGAACATCGAGTTCCAGGTAGCGCAGAACCCATGCGGAAACGACTCCGGAAACCAAGATCGAAGCCAGCATGGCTGCGACCACGATGTAGAGAAGATTGTTGCCGGTGTTGAGCGCGGCAATGCCGATGACCAGCGTGACCAAGGCGTAGACGATGCCGGCGCGGGTCACGTCATAGTCGAAGGATTCCCGCATGCGTTCGACAGCCACGCGGCGCGCCAGGTACGGCACCGTAACCAGTCCAACCAGAGTTGCGAGCACTAACGAAGTTGAGGCGAGAATCAGCGTGGCCCAGAGATTTCCGGCGTCGCGCGAGACTGTGGAGAAGAGAGCGGTCGCGAAGGCCAGTCCAAGCCCCAACAGCGCGAGCAGAAATTTCATCCAGACTTCCGCAGACGCCGATTGCAACCATTGCGCGAGCCGGCTTGGCGCCGAAGGGGCGGATTTCAACGGGTTGGCGTAGGCAGAACCCACTTGTTTCGAGCCTAGCATTCTCTGCGGGAACCGACAATCAAGATCGGATCGCGACGAAAGCGTTCGTAACCCAGCGGCGGAGACTCGCCCTAAAACAGCCACGGAATTGACGCGGATCAATCCCGGATATCCCAAAAACTTTGGATTGATCCGTGAAAATCCGTGCGGATCCGTGGCAGTTTTTTCTTCAGTACTCCGACAATTCCTTCATCGCCAGGAACAGGTCGTTGGGCTGAGGGAGAATGGCGTCCTCCAGGATCGGCTGGTAGGCGACGAACACGTCTTTGGCGGCGACGCGGCGAACCGGGGCGTCGAGTTGGTCGAAAAGCTGGTCGGCGATGCGCGCCGCAATCTCGGCGCCGTAGCCCCAACTCAGCGTGTCTTCGTAAGCCACCAGAGCCCGATTTGTCTTAGCGACGGAAGCGGCGATGGTGTTCCAGTCGAACGGATTCAGGCAGCGCAGGTCGATCAGCTCCACTTTCACTCCCTGCTCACGCTCCAGCTTCTGCGCCGCTTGCAGCGCTCGCGGCACTACCGCGCCGTAGGTGATGACGGTCAGATCGGTGCCGGGATGAACGACCTTCGCCTTGCCGAACGGGATCATGTAGTCAGGGCCGGGATAGGCCGCGCGGCCAAACGATTCGCGATAGAGCCGTTTATGCTCGAGGAACAGAACAGGATCGTCGCAGCGGATGGCGGTGCGCAGTAGCCCGGCGGCATCTTGCGAGTTCGACGGGAAGACCACGCGCAGCCCGGGACAGTGCGTGAAAATGCTCTCACCACATTGCGAGTGGTAGATGGCGCCGCCGGTAAGGTATCCGCCGATGGCTACGCGAATCACCACCGGGCAGGAAAATCCATTGTTTGAGCGCCAGCGGATGACGCTGAGTTCGTCGCGAATCTGCATCATAGCCGGCCAGATGTAGTCGAAGAATTGAATCTCGACGACCGGCTTCAGGCCGCGGGTAGCCATTCCGGTGGCGCGCCCTACGATAGCAGCTTCGGCCAGCGGAGCATTGAACACGCGGTCATTGCCAAACTCGCATTGCAGGCCGAAGGTGAGTTTAAACACACCGCCCTTCCCTTTGACCAGCTTGCGCTTTAAATATTCTTCGCGGCTGCAGTCCGCGACGTCTTCACCAAAGATCACGATGCGCTCGTCGCGCTGCATTTCATCGCGTAGCGTCATCGTAATCAGATCGGCCATGGTTTTCGCGGCGGGCTTTTTACCGTCGGCCGGAGCTTCAGCCAGCAACGCCGGTGTGTCAAACGCAGACGATGCCGGATCCAGATCGGGCGAATATACGAACTTCGTAACGCTCTCCGGGGCGGGCGGTAGCGCTTCGAGCGCCGCGTCCACCGCTTTCTGCAACTCGGCTTCGACTTCTTTCTCCAGTTGGTTGATGCCCTTCTCGTCGAGGATGCCCTCACGCAACAGAAACATTTGCGTGCGCGTGACCGGATCGCGTTGCGCGTCGCGTTCGCGCTCGGCGTCG
Source organism: uncultured Acidobacteriaceae bacterium (assembly GCA_963708335.1). Lineage (GTDB taxonomy): Bacteria > Acidobacteriota > Terriglobia > Terriglobales > Acidobacteriaceae > Sulfotelmatobacter. The sequence continues at coordinate 4,555,235 of OY970205.1, forward strand.
GGGCGATACAGGCGCTCATCGTCTGAGAGCGAGTGCGAATATGGACGGATCACATGCGCGTGAACGAAAGCCGGGCCGTGACCTTCGCGGCAATAGCGCGTCGCCCGCTGGAATGCGGCATAGCTGGCCATTGGATCGGTGCCGTCGACTTCTTCGAAATGGAAATTGGGGAATCCCGAGACCAGGCGCGAAATGCTTCCGCCTGCGGTCTGAACCTCGACCGGAACCGAAATCGCGTAGCCGTTATCTTCAACGCAAAAAATCACCGGTAGCTTGCCCAAAGCGGCGGCGTTCATCGCTTCCCAGAATTCACCTTCACTGGAAGTGCCGTCTCCCAGAGAAACGTAAGTGACCTCATCGCCCTTGAAGCTGACGCTTTTAAACTGGCGATAATCAAGCGAACCGGAGGATGGAACCTCCGCGGCTTTTGGGTGCCGCGCGAGGTAGCGTCCAGCCTCGGCGCAACCCACAGCCTGCAGAATCTGCGACCCCGTCGGAGACGATTGCGTAACGATGTGCAGATTGGGATGGCTCCAGTGCGAAGGCATCTGGCGTCCGCCGGAACTGGGATCGTCGGCCGCGCCGACTCCCTGCAGGAACATGTCGTAGGGCTTGACCCCAAGCGCCAGACATAGCGCCCGATCACGGTAATAGGGATAAAACCAATCGTAGCCCGCCTTCAGCGCCATGCCGGCAGCGGTGCCGATGCCCTCATGGCCTGCCCCAGACATCTGGAAATAGATTTTTTGCTGGCGTTTGAGCAGGATTTCGCGATCATCGATGCGTCGGGAGGTATAGATGATGCGGTAGGCTTGGATGAGCTGATCGCGCGTAAGTCCATCATACAGCTTGCCCTTCTTGCCACCATTGGCCGTCAGAGCCAGCTTCGGGTCGGTCTTCGTCGTCGCCATCCGGTTCCTGGGTCCTGAATCAGTTAGATTCCACGCCGGCGTCCTAGGATTCCACACAGTTGATGGAGCAAGTTGGATTGTAAATGGTAACCGGAGGTTGGCAAGTAACGAAGTAAAGGTTTCGAAAGTTGGCGGTCCGACCACAGGACCCTCCTCAAGTGTCCGAAGGTCTTGTGCCTGAGGCGGTCGGATTGCCTTGGTATCGTGACGTTGGTCACCTTGCGATGTCCTTCTGCTGAAAGATAATCAATTTCGAACTCACGGTTCGGGTCGTGAAAAAAAACGGAAAGGATTATCTGGCTATGAAGACTTGGGGACTGTTGTGTGTACTTGCAATTGCGCTGTCTGCGAACGCTCAAAATAAGCCTCGCGTATTTGTGCAGGGCAAGGGCTCAGAGAACGTCAGCTCAAATGGAAGCGGCGTGGGCGGGCACCATTGGGGAACGTGGGGTTCGAAGTCGACGATTGATGCGCACGACGAGAGCATGGAAGTCACTAAAGACCTGCAGAAGAATTGCTCCGGCGCGATCATTACCATCAATGAGTCGAATGCCGACTACATTGTCATGATGAATCGCGAGTCGAAACAGAACCGCGGCCTGCTGCGCAGCAACAGCCAGATTCAGGTGGCCAATAAAGCGGGCGATGTGATCGGCACCAACGCCACCCACACCGTCGGAAATGCGGCCAAGGATGCCTGCAACTTGATCGTAGCGGACTGGGCGTCTGATGGGCCGATCAATGTTCAGCAGGGAGCGGAAGCCCCCACGCAGCCGGCAAGCATTCAGCCAGCGGTTGAGACACCGTCACCATCGGTGCAGGTTGTTCCGGCGGTAGCCACCGCGGGTCAGGCCAAAATTGTCGGCGGCAGCGACTCCGTGGCCGACGCGGCGAAAAAGAACAAGCAGCACCAAGCTTGCCTGGATTTGGCAAAAGATAATCCCAGCATTACTTGCCAATAGCTTGGACGAAATCACGACGAGGGTCAGGTCGCGTAAAACCGCGGCTTGAGCCTCGTTTGCTTTTTCAACCTGCGAATTTTTCCTGCGAAGCCGTTTCATAATTTGCTGGCGGCCTTGAGGATGGGCGCAACCGGCACATTTGCGGGCTCCGCCCCATAATAGCGGCGTTGAAAGTATAGGGAAACGTTCACCAGGCCGATCAGGGCCGGAACCTCGACCAACGGGCCGATGACCGCCGCAAAAGCAGCGCCGGAATTGATCCCGAAGACAGCGACTGCAACGGCGATCGCGAGTTCGAAATTGTTGCTGGCCGCGGTAAACGATAAGGTCGCGGTCTTCGCGTAATCCGCCCCCAGCTTGCGTCCCATATAAAACGAAACCAGGAACATCACCACGAAATAAATCAGCAGGGGAACAGCGATGCGCACCACATCGAGCGGAAGTCGCACGATGTATCCGCCCTTCAGCGAAAACATCACGACGATGGTGAACAGGAGTGCGATCAGCGTGATCGGGCTGATGCGCGGGATGAAGCTTGTCTCATACCATTCCCTTCCCCGCGCGCGTACCAGGACAAAGCGCGTGAGCATGCCCGCAAGAAACGGAATGCCTAGATAGATGAAGACGCTGCGAGCTATGTCGCGAATGGAGACGTTCACCACTGCCCCGTGCAATCCAAACCACTCCGGCAACTTGGTGATGAATACCCACGCATACACGGAGTAAAAGAGCACCTGAAAGACCGAGTTGAAGGCAACCAGCCCGGCGGCATACTCAGTGTCGCCTTTGGCCAGTTCGTTCCAGACAATCACCATCGCGATACAGCGAGCCAGGCCAATCATGATGAGGCCAGCCATGTATTCCGGATAGCCGCGCAAGAAAATGATCGCGAGCGCGAACATCAGCAGGGGGCCAATCACCCAGTTCTGCAAAAGCGAGAGACCGAGGATTTTCTTGTTGCGGAAGACCTCTCCGAGTTCCTCGTAACGGACTTTGGCCAAAGGCGGGTACATCATCAGGATGAGTCCCACGGCGATGGGAATGGAAGTTGTGCCAACGCTGAAGCGATTCAAAAAAGGCACGATCCCGGGCAGGGCCCACCCGGCCGCCACGCCAATCAGCATGGCGGTAAAGATCCAAAGGGTAAGGAAACGGTCCAGGAAACTGAGACGGGACATCACGCGGGTATTCATTTTCTTCGAGCCTCTACGATGCTTATTTTGCTAGTGGCCGGCCTGCGGTCACTTTTTCGATTGTCGCCCGATGTCGTCGATTGCCTTCTTGAGCGAAAATCCGTCCAGGGTGGCGAGGGGAAGACTCAGGAAGAGGCTAATCCTGCGGTCGAGTAGAAAGAACGCATCGCGAAAGGCCTTCTCGATCTGTTCCTTCGTTCCTTTCACGGCGGCCGGATCGGGGATGCCCCAATGTGCCGTCATCGGTTGGCCCGGCCACACCGGGCAAACTTCATTCGCGGCATTGTCACAAACCGTGAAAACGAAGTCGAGATCGGGCGCGCCGGGTCGAGCGAATTCATCCCAACTCTTGCTGCGAAGTCCAACACTCGGCAGGTGTGCCGTTTCCAACTGCCGCAGCGCCTCGGGGCGAACCGTTCCCGTGGGATGGCTGCCGGCGCTATAAGCGGTGAAGTCTAGCTGGCCCTTCTGGTTGAGGATTGCCTCAGCCATGATGGAACGTGCCGAGTTCCCGGTGCACAAGAATAGGACGTTATAGTGTTTTTGCATTTTGATCTACCAGTACGATTCAGTTGCAACACGTTGGACCACAGCATGCCTTCTGCGCGTGGGCGGGTTTGACGGCGCGGATGAAGGCGCTCAGAAATTTACCGTCGACTTGCGGAGCCAGGGCGTCTACGTCGATTCCCTGCCCAGTAAGAAATTCACGCGCGTCTTCAGTGCGATAGATGCGGGTCGGCTCGATTTCAACCTGCTCGAATCCGGCAGCGACGAGTTTCTCGCGGTATTCGTTTTCCTCCATCGCGCCGGCGATGCAACCCACCCACGCGAGCACGCTCTGGCGAATTTCGGGCAATATCTCTCCCCTGGTGACGACATCGGAAACCGCAAATCGCCCGCCCGGCTTCAGCACGCGGAAGGCCTCGCGCAGAACGCTGTCTTTGTCGGCGGAAAGATTGATGACGCAGTTGGAAATGATGACGTCGACCGAATTGTCGGGCAGCGGGATATTTTCAATCTCACCCTTCAGAAATTCGACATTCTCCACGCCAGCTTTGCGCTTGTTTTCATTGGCAAGCGCGAGCATCTCATCGGTCATGTCGAGACCGTAGGCTTTGCCGGTGGGACCGACGCGGCGCGCGGAAAGCAGCACGTCGATGCCTCCGCCGGAACCGAGATCGAGAACAACCTCGCCCGCATTCAACTGGGCCAGCGCCGTGGGATTGCCGCAGCCCAGCGACGCCAGCAGCGCCTCTTCTGGGATCTGCCCCGCCTGCGCAGCGTCATAAAGATTAGTTGTGATGGGATCGCAGCAACTTGTAGCTGCCGCGGCGCCGCAGCAGGAACTTCCTCCAGACTTCACACGCAAGGCGGCTTCGCCATATTTCTGTCGGACAACGTCTTTGATCTCGGTAGTACTCATGAACCCCTCCTATTTGCAGATTTGTACAATCTGTTCCGGTTTGACCGCTTTATTTCGCGTGCAGCACTCGGCGTACAGAAACTGCAACAGCTCCTGCAACGCGGCCGTGTTGGCTGTGTATCGCAGAAAAGTACTCTCTCGCCGCACTTCGACCAGGCCTTCGGTTCTGAGCTTGTCGAGGTGGTGCGAGAGCGTGGAGTTGGGAATTTCGAGTTCGCCCTGAATTTCGCTGACCACGAGTCCCTCGGGATGCGCCGTGAGCAGTAGCTGCATGATGCGCAGCCGCGGTTCGGTCCCCATAGCCGAGAACATGTCCGCATATTTGGCGACGCGTTCGCTGGATTTGCTGGGCGAAGGAGCTTTGGTCGCTGCCGGCATATTTCGACATTACTAGAAACATAGTTGCCTGTCAAGTGCAAGCGATTACCGCCAAGGACACGCAGTCACACGAAGGAATTCATTCGCAGGTGTTTTTCCTTCGTGATACTTCGTGTCCTTGGTGGTTGATCGTTTCGCCAGCCTTAGGGCCCTTGTTGCTGACGGCCGAGGCCTGAGTGCTTTATTCTGGAAGTTAATGATTCGAACGCGCCGTGCCCTTCATTCACATTCCATCAAATTGGTGATCTTCGATCTGGATGGTACCCTCATCGACTCGCGCCTGGATTTGGTGCATTCGGTGAACGCTGCGTTGCGCTACATCGATCGGCCCGAATTGCCGGACGACGTGATTGCCAGCTATGTGGGCGACGGCGCGCCGATCCTGATTCAGCGGGCGCTCGGGGCGGAGGCAGCCAATGAGTCCCTCGTGCGCAAGGGGCTGGAGTTTTTTCTCTCCTATTACCGCGAACACAAACTCGATCACACCAAGGTCTACCCGGGAATCCCGCAGGCGCTGGCGAAGGTTCGGAATTCAGGGAACGGCGCGCCGCGCACTTTGGCCGTCCTAACGAACAAACCGGTGATCCCCTCGCGCGCGATTGTCGATGCACTCGGCCTCGGCCAATTTTTCTCCCAGGTATACGGAGGCAACAGCTTCGTCACCAAGAAACCGGATCCCGAGGGGGCGCGCAAACTTCTGCAGGAGTATGGCGTAGAGCCCAAACAGGCGGCGATTGTGGGCGACTCCCACGTTGACGTTCAGACAGGACGCAATGCCGGACTGTGGACTATTGGCGTCACTTACGGATTCGCTCCACAAACTCTAGAGGCGGAAATCCCGGATGTGCTCGTCGACAGCGCGCAGGAAATGGGTGAGGTTTTGTCTGAGAGCACGTCAAAACGTTGAACCGCTGAGTTCGCGGAGAGCCCATTGCCGAGAGCGCTGAGCAAAACTAGGCCGCAGCTGTTTACCGCATCCGGCTGTGGCGGAGCTACACTTCCGTCTAGCTGAGAACGCTGAACGCATTATGACGTCTAACCACTCTGGCCCTAGCGCCGGCTTCACCGCAAAAGAACTGCGCAAGCTGCGCAGCATGAAAAATCCCTACGGCATTCAGAAGTTTCTCGATGACATGCCTTATCACCTGGAAGACACCGCCTGGTCACCGCGAAAAGTGTTGGCGGAACAGTCTTCGCATTGCCTGGAGGGTGCAATTTTTGCAGCCGCGGCGCTACGAGCGAACCGCTATCCTCCGCTCCTGTTGGACTTCGAAGCCCATCACGACACCGACCACGTGATTGCCATTTACCGCCAGGACGGCTGCTGGGGCGCGGTTGCCAAGTCGAATTATTCGGGCTGCCGCTGGCGCGAGCCCGTCTATCGCACGCTGCGCGAACTCGCGCTGAGTTACTTCAACGCTTACTTCAACCTGCGTCGCGAACGCACACTCCGGCGTTATTCCATTCCGGTGAACCTCAAGCGCTTCGACCGGCAGAACTGGATGACCACCGACGAACCAGTGTGGTTCATCGTCTATCACCTGTTTGACATCAAGCATTATTCCCTGCTGACCAAGGCGCAGGAGAAGCGATTGCACCGCGTGGACGAACGACTTTTTCAGGCGGAGTGCCTGGGAAAATCCCACAAGGCGGATCCTTAAGCTCGGGCTCTAAAGGTTTGGGGAAAAACCGCCGATCTTTTCCATAAGAACCCTTGTGTTGGCCACGGCACAGAGCTCTCGACCTTCGGATATTCGCAGGCCGCGCATGCTATAGGCTTGGTGAAAGCAGCTTTGGACCTTCGACCTCAACTCGGAAACAAGCGCCCTGATCCGGCCGTAGATCTTCGGCGTCATCCACGGTTTCCGCTCGACATCGAAATTCGTGTATATCCGCGAGATTCCGCAGTGGTGCGCGGGCACACGGTCGACATCAGCGAATCCGGCATTTCGGCAATGCTGCGCGTCGAAGTTCCGGTGGGCGAGGTAGTTCGGCTGGAGTTCCAGTTGCCGCTCGGCGATGTGGACGTACTCGCCCTGGTACGCCAGCGAAGCGCCTTCCGCTATGGCTTCCAATTTGTCGACATCAATTCCTCGCATGACCTAATTGGTCGCACCTGCCGAGCGCTTTCGATGGAACGTACCGCGACGGGCGAATAACTCTGAGCCCATTGCCCCTGCCCCCCAGCACTACTGGCTACGCAACAAGTACTCTCACTGTGTGCATCCCAAAGGTAGTCCGCGCCGTCTAACGAACTAAAATCGCCTCATGAAAATTCTGCTCCTGGTCCCTATTATCGCCGTACTCGCTTGTGTGCCGGCTTTTTGCCAGCAGCAGGAGACTCCTGCCGCGGCACAGGAACCAACGCCGCCCGCCGCAGGAACTTCGGTTCCCGATCTCACTCCGGGGGTTGGCGGCAAACTTTCGCAGGAGCAGATGCGGGAGTTGTTTCGCGTGGTGGCAGATAAAGACATTGAAAACGAGAAGCGGCTGCGTGACTACACTTATATCGATCGCGAGGTCGAGAACAAGCTCGACGGCAAGGGACAAACTAAATCCACTGAAGTGAAGACTTACGAGATGCTCGAGATCTATGGAACTCCGGTGCAACGGCTGATCGAAAAAGAAGACAAGCCGCTCGATGCTAAAGAAAATGCCAAGCAGGACGAGAAAATCCAGAAGATCATCGACAAACGAAAGAACGAATCGGACGAGGATCGCAAAAAGCGGGAAGAGAAGGAATTGAAGGAGCGCGAGGACGGCCGCAAGTTCGTGCGCGAAGTCGCCGACGCTTACGACTTCAAGCTGGTGGGGACCGACGAGATCGGTGGGCGCGAAGCTTGGGTGATGGATGGCGAGCCGCGACCGGGCTTTGAGCCGCACATGAAGGAATCGAAATTTCTTTCCAAGTTTCATGGCCGGGTGTGGATCGACAAGGGCGACCTGCAACTGGCGAAGATGGATATCGAGGCGATCGACACGGTCTCGGTGGGATGGGTGCTGGCGCGCATCCACAAGGGCACGCGCGTGATGCTCGAGCAGACTCGAGTGAATGATGAAGTCTGGCTACCCAGGCATCTGACTTTCAAAGTGGACGCGCGAGTCGCCCTGTTCAAAGGCTTCAAAATTGACGGCGAGCAAGATTTCCGCGACTACAAGAAGTTCCGCACATCATCGAAGATTGTGGGCATCGGCGAAGTGAAAGATCAGTAACTTGTAAAAGACCGGCAAGTAAAGACGTAAATATGGTTTTCTCAGCGAGCTCTGCGGCTTCCTCTGCTCCCTTTGCGCTCAAAAGCTTTTAACCGCAAAGCTCGCAGAGTGCGCGAGGCACCCTGTGCGCATACCGAGATTGTGGGGACAGCCGCCCTCGGCTGTCCGCTGGGCGCAGCCCGTCTTCTCGCTAAACAGCACTACGAATCAATCTACGGACTTATAATGCGATTTCCCAAGTGCAATGTTCTGCGCTATTGGGCGTGGACCGTTGCGCTGAATTTCGCTCTTCCCCGTGAGGTACAGAATGGATTCTCCAAGTCATCCGCTTAGCCGTCGCGATCTGCTTCGTTCCAGCCTGACACTCTCCGCCTCCGCGCTCGTTGCGAGCTCGGTACGCCGTGCTCATGCGCTATTGGCTACCTATCCCGGTGCCGCGTCGGCGGAGGCTCTGTCCGCGGTGGCCCCACGGGAGCGTTTGCTGTTTGATTTTGGCTGGAAGTTTTTTCAGGGACATGGCAGCGATCCGCAGCGCGATCTGGGATTTGGCATGGGGCAGGGCGATTTCGCGAAGAGTGGCGATTTCGAGTTTGCCACGGCGAAACTGGACGACTCGAAATGGCGCGCTCTCAATTTGCCGCACGACTGGGCGGTCGAGTTGCCCTTCGTCCACGACGAAGAACAGCAATCTCATGGTTACAAGCCACTGGGCCGAAGATACCCGGAGACGAGCGTGGGCTGGTACCGGCGCACGTTCGACATTCCCAAAGGGGACGATGGACGCCGAATCACAGTTGAGTTCGACGGCGCATTTCGCAGCGCGCTCGTGTTTCTGAACGGATATTTCATCGGACGCAACGACAATGGCTACGCGCCCTTTCGCTTCGACGTGAGCGACTTTCTCAACTATGGCGGACGGAACTTTCTGGTGGTGCGGATGGATGCGAGTTTCGGCGATGGCTGGTTCTACGAGGGCGCGGGCATCTACCGGCATGTGTGGCTTACGAAGACGGACACCCTGCATCTCGGACATTGCGAAAGTTACGTTCGTAGTGCGGTCAAAGGCAGTGCCGCCGTTTTGAATCTCGGGACAGTGGTGCGGAATGAGGGTAGACAGCCCGAAAGCTGTCGCGTGCGATGGCAGATCGTGGACGCGGCTGGTAAGCCAGTTGCCACTGCCGACTCCGCGCCGCAGTCCATCCTCCCCGATGGATCTGCAACCTTCACGGCCGCCGCAGGCATTCCGAATCCCGCGCTCTGGTCGCCGGAAACTCCAAATCTCTATGCGGCGGTGGTGAGGGTGGAGTCCGGCGGCAAACCTCGCGATGCCGAACGCGTCAGCTTTGGCGTCCGAACGATCGCATGGGACGCGGACAAGGGATTCTTTCTTAACGGCAAATCGGTGAAGATCAAGGGCACCTGCAACCATCAGGATCATGCCGGCGTAGGCGCGGCGCTTCCTGATCGCCTACAGTGGTACCGCCTCGGAGTTTTGAAAGATATGGGAGGCAATGCCGTGCGAACGTCGCACAACATGCCAACGCCGGCGTGGGTGGAGGCATGTGACCGCCTTGGCATGATGATGATGTGCGAAACGCGGATGATGAGTTCGAACCCGGAGGGCATGGCCCAACTAGAGACGATGGTAAAGCGCTATCGCAACTCGCCGTCGATTATTTTGTGGTCCATGGGCAACGAAGAGTGGATTATGATGCCGCAGCCGCAAGGCGTGCGCGTGATTGACGAAATGATTGCGCGAACTCACGAACTGGATCCGACGCGTCTGTGCACGGCGGCAGTCAATGAATCGTTCGAGACGCACTTTCCCGAACAGCTCGACGTCATGGGTTTTAACTACAACCTGAACGTGCCTGACGGCTGGCACAAGGCGCATCCGAAAAAGCCTAGCGTAGGCTCGGAAACCGCGAGCACCGTGTGCACGCGCGGCATTTACGAAACCGACAAGTTACGCAACTGGGTGAGTTCTTACGATGCGGTTCATCCGCCATGGGCGGAATTGGCGGAGGAATGGTGGAAGTTCTATGCCGCGCGGGAATGGCTGTCGGGAGGCTTTGCCTGGACCGGCTTCGATTATCGCGGGGAGCCCACGCCTTACGGTTGGCCGTCGATCAACTCGCAATTCGGCATTGTCGATATGTGCGGCTTTCCCAAGGACAATTTCTATTACTACAAGGCATGGTGGGGCTCGGAGCCGGTGCTGCATTTATTTCCCCACTGGAATTGGGAGCAGCGCGAGGGCGAACCCATCTCCGTCTGGGTGCACTCCAATCTCGATTCGGTGGAACTTTTCCTGAACGGCAAGAGCTACGGCTCGCAGAGAGTGCAGCCGCTAACGCATTTGGAGTGGAGCGTGAAATACGAGCCTGGTGTGCTTGAGGCGCGTGGCACCAAGGACGGCAAGGTCGTTCTGGTGGAAAAACGCGAAACGACCGGGGCGCCGGAATCGATCCGGCTCACCGCCGATCGCACCGAGATCGATGCGGACGGCGAAGATGTGGCTGTCCTGCGCGTAGAGGTACTCGACAAGGAAAGCCGCGCAGTCCCAACGGCAGACAATATGATCAGCTTCAAAGTGAGCGGAGAAGGCGCGTTGATCGGCGTGGGCAATGGCGATCCAAACTGCCAGGAGTCCGACAAGGCGCCGAAGCGCAGCTTGTTCAACGGTCTCGCGCAAGTAATCGTGCAGGCCAATAAAACGCCCGGGGCGATCACAATCGAAGCCTACACCGAGGAGTCAGCACCGACAAAGCTGCCCGCCACAAAAGTGATAATCACCACGAAGAAAGTGGAATCACGTCCCGTAGTCCTGTGAATGACGGCGGTGATTGTTCCTCGAATCTCCTGACAGCAAAGAGTTCTCGGCGCTCGGTTCATTCGCGGTTCGTTATAATAAAAAGATTGTCTGTTAGCGAAATCGGCCTCTGTGAGGCGTCGGCCAGCGCTGCCTGTGTAGGGACAGCCGCCTCGGCTGTCCGGCGGAGCAAAGCTCGGCTGGCCCTGGTCGGGGGAGCTAAAGCCTAAAAGCTAACAGCTAAGAGCTTCTTCCATGGACTTCAAACTCGTATCGGATTACAAGCCGCAAGGCGATCAGGGTCAGGCCATCGACACGCTGCTGCGGGGCGTGTTTGACCGCGAGCAGCACCAGGTGTTGCTGGGGGTTACAGGTTCAGGCAAAACGTTCACCATGGCAAAGGTGATTGAGGCAGCGAACCGTCCAGCGCTTGTGATGGCGCACAACAAGACGCTCGCGGCACAGCTTTACCACGAGTTCAAGAATTTCTTTCCGCACAATGCAGTCGAATATTTCGTTTCGTATTACGACTACTACCAGCCCGAAGCCTACGTCCCGGCTGCCGATCTCTACATCGAAAAAGAAGCGACCATCAACGATGAACTCGACAAGCTGCGGCTCTCCGCCACACGGTCGCTGTTTGAGCGGCGCGATGCGCTGATTGTGGCGTCGGTGAGTTGCATTTATGGCTTGGGCTCGCCCGAAGCCTACTACGGCATGATGATGTTTCTGGAGAAGGGCCAGAAGATCAAGCGCGAGGACATCACGCGGCGACTGGTCGACATCCTCTACGAACGCACGAACGGAGATTTCCGGCGCGGCACTTTTCGCGTGCGCGGCGATGTGATCGAGGTCTTCCCTACTTATGACGACATGGCCTATCGCATCGAATTGTGGGGCGACGAGGTCGCGTCGCTCACGCAGATCGATCCTCTCTTCGGCACTGTGAAGCAGAAATACATGCGCCTGCCGATTTATCCGAAGACGCATTATGTGATGAAAGAAGAGACCCGCGCTTCGGCGGTGGCCTCGATCAAGAAAGAACTGGCATGGTGGGAACCCGAACTCGAGAAGCAAGGGCGACTGGTGGAGGCGCAGCGCATTCACCAGCGCACCATGTTCGATCTGGAAATGATCAAGGCCATGGGTTTTTGCCACGGAATCGAGAATTATTCCCGGCACTTTACCGGGCGCCTTCCCGGCGAACCGCCGCCGACGCTGCTGGATTATTTTCCCCGCGACTTCCTGATGTTTATCGACGAGTCTCATCAGACCATTCCGCAATTGCGGGGAATGTATGCGGGCGACCGTTCGCGCAAGGAAACCCTGGTGGAATATGGCTTTCGCATGCCGTCGGCGCTCGACAACCGCCCCCTGACATTTGAGGAGTTCGAGCATCGCACCAACCAACTGGTTTATGTCTCGGCAACGCCGGGTCCATACGAGTTGACCAAGTCGGCGGGCGTGGTGGTCGAGCAAATCATCCGGCCGACCGGGTTGATCGATCCCGAGGTTGAAGTGCGTCCGGTGAAGGGACAGATCGACGACTTGCTGCACGAGATTCGCGCCCGCGTGGAACTTGGACAACGCGTGCTGGTGACGACTTTGACCAAGCGAATGTCTGAAGACCTGGCTGAGTACTATGCCGAGGTGGGCGTGAAGTGCCGCTACATGCACTCCGAGATCGAAACCCTGGAGCGAGTGAAGATTCTGCGCGACCTGCGCAAGGGCGAATTTGACGTATTGATCGGCATCAATCTGCTGCGTGAGGGGCTGGATCTGCCGGAAGTGTCGCTGGTGGCCATTCTGGATGCCGACAAAGAAGGATTCTTGCGGTCGGTCGGTTCGCTGATTCAGACCATTGGCCGCTGCGCGCGGCACTTGAACGGGCGGGCGATTCTTTATGCCGACCGCATGACCGACTCCATGAAGCGCGCGATGGACGAGACCCTACGGCGGCGCGCCATTCAAACTGCGTATAACGAGGAGCACGGGATCACGCCGGAATCGATCGTGCGCCCCCTCGACATGACGCTGGCAGGAATCGTCGCCGCCGATTATGCGGACTTAACCGCAGGCGAGGCTGAGGGCATGCCGGAATTCAAAACGCAGGAAGAGGTGGATGCCTATATCGGCAAACTGGAAAGCGACATGCGCGAAGCGGCCAAGAGGTTTGAATTCGAGAAGGCGGCGAAATTAAGGGACACGATCAAAGAGTTGAGGACGAAGGAGTTTTTATTCGCCTAAACTTAAGTTTGCCATTCGGATTATGCCTCCCGCACAAATGCCCGAATCTCGGCCTCCTTGCCATCGAACGTTTGCTTGCCACTGATACTTCTCTCATGTCTGGAATCAGGGATGTCCTTCGCTGCGTCGACAACTAGAAAAATGAGAGTTTTGCAGGATGGCCAAGCGCGGTGGTGCGTCGAATTCTTACAGCCCGCCCTTTCGGTGCCGGGGGGCTATTGGCTTTGCGCTTTCGCAAGTTGCTACTGCTCCAGATAACCCGTCGGCGACAGAATCGCAATTTCCCGCCATGGATGCAACTCAAGCAAGTCCGCATCGCCAGTAACGATCAAGTCGGCCCTGCCGTTCAGCGCAACTTCCAGGAACTTGTCGTCCTTCGGGTCGCGGCATTCGTGGACGAGTTGAATGTTGGGAACAAACTCGGCGAAGTAGGTTAACCGCCGGACGAAGCTTTTGCGATCCTCGATGCTGACGTAGCGGTCAAACTTTGCACGGGCCAGAACGTCGGCCAGTTCGTACATCGTTGCGTCTGAGATCAAAAGGATCGCTTCCAGTTCAGCTTTTCGCACAGCTTGCGCCGATGACGACTGGGGCAGAATCAGGCGGCTCACAAGGACATTGGTGTCGACTACTACGCGTGATCGAGGCATCAGTCTTTCAGGATGTCAGCAAGAATCTCCTCGGTCATGCCGCGTCTTTTGGCCTCGGCGCCTACGCGATCACAGAACTTGTCAAAGTCTTCCACGTTGATTCTGCGAATGCGGTCATATTCTTCGGCGGACATAATTACAGCAACGTCGCGGTTCTGGCGGCGAATTAGCACTGGTTCGCGTTGGGCAGCATCGAGGAGAGCGGCAAGCCGCTGTTTAGCATCGGTAGCAGAAACGGCCTTCATTGGTGCATTATAGATAAAATAGACAAAATAGACAACAGCCAACGGTTCTCTCTTGAATCGATCCTTACTACACTGTTTTTGTGTTACACTAGATTCGTGACACCCAAGACTCCACTACGCAATGTCACGGTGACACTCGAAGAAGACGTCGCCCAATGGGCCCGGATCGAGGCGGCACGAAGAGACACGAGCGTTTCCCGTCTGCTCTGCGAACTGCTAAAGGAAAGGATGGGAAAAGCTGCGCCGACTCCTATCGCGGAATCCGCGGATCGATTGGCCAGTTTCGGCCAGCGGCATAAGCTTTCATTGCGTGGACTTAAGATCAAAGACCTGATCAATGAAGGCCGTCGGTGACTCAGTTCGTCTTGGATGCGTCCACCGTTCTCACCTGGTGCTTCCCTGATGAGAACTCCCCATTCGCTGAAAGAATCGCGCTCCTTTTCAAGCAGGGGGCCTCGGCTACGGCGCCTTCTTTCTGGCCGCATGAGGTTCTCAACGCTCTCCTCGTTGGAGAAAAACGAAAAAGAATCTCAAGCGTTTTGATAAAAACCTTTCTTGAAGACCTCCAGGGCCTGCCCGTCGTCTTGGCGCAAGTCTCCGCAGAAGCTGTATTCGGCCGCATTCAGTCGCTCAGCCGCGAGCACGGCCTAACGCCATATGACGCCGCTTACCTTGATCTCGCTCAGACTACTGGTGTTCCGCTGGCTACCTTGGATGGCGATCTGATCCGCGCTTGCGGCAACACCGGGGTGAGATTGATGCGATAGAACTGCTGCACACGGAACCCACCTCACATTTTCAGCGTCCGTATGCTGCGCTAGCCGCCAGGGGTTTGCGATGGAAGGTATAGCCGTCGAAGGTTTCTGAGCGGAAATTCAGGTTCGGCGTACAAAGTTTTTCTGTCTGGCTGAGGAAGAGATACCCGCCCGGTTCGAGGTAAAGATGCAACCGCTCCAGCAAGGACGTGCGTTGGGCGCGGGAGAGATGGGGCAGTACGTCCATGCAGAAAATGCAGTCGAAACGGCCAATGTAGACCGGCTTCGTCAAATTCATGGTGTTGAAAGTGACCAGGCTGCGCAGGCGCGGCTTGACCAGCAGGTGCGCGCCATTGCTCGAACCATTCGCGCCGTTCGCTCCATTCGCGGAACCACCCGATCCATTGGCCAGGTTTGATGCACCTTCCAGAATCCCAGGCTGGCCTCCATTTGTGCTTCCAATTCTCGAAAAGGAAGCGCGAATCGTTGCCGGAGGCAATCCCATCAGGGCCGACTGCGGATACAGGCCACGCTCCGCCACTTCAATCGCGGAAGGCAGCAGGTCGCTGCCCACAATGTGGATCGACCAGTCTTTCAATCCCGCACCTGATGCAATTGCGCTGTCGGCAATACCACCATTGCGGCCATACGCGCTCTTTTCGCGCGGGTCGCGGCTCCCATTTCCGTTGGCGGAGTTGTTGCCGTTGCCGCCGGGGAACGCATCGCACAGGGCCATCGCAATCGAATAAGTTTCTTCTCCCGTGGAACAGCCGGCGCTCCAGATGCGCAGCGCGCAAGCGCCATCATCGGATTTGCGAGCGTAGAGTTGCGGCACCACCTGCCGCGCCAGCGCGTTCATCGCGCCGGGATGACGAAAGAAGCCGGTGTTTACGTTGAGGACGCCGTCGAGGAACGTGCAAAAAATCGATGGGTCCCGGTCCGCGCCCCGCAAATGGGCTATCAGACAAGCAGCCGATTCGAGTTCGTGGCTCTCCAGATAATCGGCGACGTGAGCGGCCAGGGCGCTGTTAGGACAGTCGAGAAGGATTCCCGTCTGGCGCTCGACCAGCAAGCGCAGTTCGGAAAGTTCGTGCTCGAGAATCGTGACGCCCGCCATCAATCTATGCATAATGCTTTCCCCCCAAAGGGTCGGCCAAATTCATTTGCCGAACTCTCTGAGGTCGGCGTTCTACGAGGGGAGGATTGCGTCTTCATACTTTTAATCACCAGCGGCTGTGGCCGCGTACGACTTGCCCGAATCTTGTACCGCCTGCTGCGCCACCACATTCATTTCTTTTTCCAGCGAAGAGAAGCGCTGCATGATTTCGTGGATGCGAAGCGTCATATTGCGAATGGTTTCGATTTGCGCGCGGGTCTGAGCCGACAAGCTGCCGGGCTCCAGCAACAAGAGATCCGAGTTTCCCAATACCGAGGTGAGCGCGTTGTTCAGGTTGTGACGCATTTCAAGCATGTAGCGCCCCAACGTCGCCTGGCGTTCCAGGGCAGCGCAGGAAAACTCGGCAGCGCGCGCCCGCGATTCCGCTCGCGACCGGTACACCGCCTCACCCGCGGCTAGCACCAAGGTTTCCAGCCACTGTTCCGTGCGAAGCAGAACTATAATTCTGGGCCAGCGCGTGCGCACCAGCGGCGCCGTTCGCCCATCCTGGCAGACACAGAAAATCGGTTGTCCCGTGGAATGCAAGGGCTCCAACACCACCGAGAGAAGTTCCCGGCGCAACTCTCCAACGATCGCCACATCAAAGGCGTCCACCGCGAAGCGCGGCCACAATTCGCCGCTCAGTACCGTGAACGCAGGGGCATTGCGTTCCAACTGCCAGCGGGCAGCGATGCTTCGGGCAAAATCCACTTCGTCAGAGATGATGAGTACGGTTGGTGCTTCCACTTCTACGATCCTCTTTGTCCCTGGGGTAGGACTTTCCACATCTTCGTGCTTTTACGTCATCCGGCTCTTCGTAGCGACTACGCTTTGGAGTCTGGCTCCCATCCGGGTGTACTTGAGATGTCAAACTCAGGGGCTTCCGACTTTGCGATGTCCGGCTTTGCCTTGGGCTTTGCGCCAGGTACCGGCGCAGGGGCAGGTTTGCCCGACAATTTGGTCGGAGACCCAGCCGCGGCTGCGGCGGCCATCGGTTTCGCCGCAACCACCGCAGGCTTGGCCGTTGCAGGTGGCCTGACAGCCGTTTTTCCGGCATCCGCAGTCTTTGGTTTCGTCTCGCGTACCACTTTGGATTCGGTACCCTTTCCACGACCCAGGGCCTGGTCCACCGACGCGCGCAGGTCGACCAGCATGCGCAACGGCGATCCCGAAGAATATTCCGCCTGGAACATTACCTTCCATGACTGGCAGATCACGCGCAGACGAACGATCGGTTCCTGCGCGGAGAACTGGGCGCGCCGGCAGTCGATGGTCGTTACACCTTTATCTTCCAGCTCGGTCAGACCTTCGAGAATCGTATTAAGGTCGGCCAGCATGAGCCGGAAAAAAGTTCGCCGCATCAGATAGCCGAAGCGGGTGAAAGCTACCAAAGCCACCGGCAGGTAAAACAAGTCCCCTGCCAAACCCTTGGCCTTCCGTCCCTGCTCCAGAATGCCGCCATGCAGAAGCTCGTCAAGCGAACGGCAGCGCCGCGCTCCCTCCAACACACGGTCCAGCGCGTTCAACCAGACCGGAGGCTTCAGTTCCACTTCGCCTAAAATCGGCTCCAGGGATTGAGCGACATACGCCAGGTCCACCTCTGCGTCGGCCACTCCCACTGGCGCCAGCTGGCTAAAATACTGCACCAGCAGGAAATCGACCTTGTCGCGCATGATGTCGGTCTTAGCCGTCTTCGTCAGAAAACGTTGCAGTAGAATCGAAAGGCTCTCAGGACTCACCTGAGTGCTAGTTTGCAGGAACTGGCGCATCTGGTGCACTTGGATGTGCTGGTCCAGTTCGTCGAGCCAACGGTTGGCCTGCTCGACCGTTTCCTTGCCGGGCGTTTCCACGCCGCTCTCAAGGTCGGGACACGGTTTCACGTCAATGGCAAATTCCCGCGCCAGTTCGTAATAAATGGGATACAACCGGCGGGCGGACTTCCATTGGGCTGCAAGGTCCTGCACGGGTGTGGAAGGAGTCATGATTTCACGATCCAGTTGGGTACTTCTTTCCGAAAACGGGCGGCCACTACAGTCTTATCAGGGTGATATTGCACCGCGACAACAGACGCGGTTACGTCGAAGGAACCATCAGAGTTGCGCAAGCGCAGGTCGTCGCCGAATTCCAAGGCCGTGTCGCACTCGAATAGAACTTCACGCGGCGTGCCGAACTCGAGGACGACACTCTCGGTGAAGGGAGTTAGGGAATCGTTGCCCGAGACGAGCCGGGCGAGTTGAACCCGCATCCGGACGGGCGTCGCGTCCTGAAAAAAACGCGCGAGCCCCGCCACGATACTGACGTGCTGGACCGACCGTGCGGTTGCTGTGGCTTCGTGCGCCAAGCGTTCAAATTCTCCTAATCCAAGCTCAGAACGAATGCGAAAAGCGGATCCGGCTTCCCTTCCTCCAGGTTCGGAAGATTATTTGCAGGAAGCCCAGACTCCACGATTCAGAAAAGGAGGAGCAACACAGCAGCCATCACTTCGAACGAAAGGATTAGCACCGAGGTGAATGCGTTTTCAGCGGGTTAGGGTAGAGTTTGAGAGTGATCTATTAGGGAATGACGGAGCTAATGTCTCAGGATGAGACATAATCTCACATTCCCGACACCTGCGACGCGGCTGCTTTTCTCAGGCAACATAGTTGGTAGACCTCTACCTTGGCCGATTCCCGCACCACTATTTGGTCGTATCCTAATTCCCATGGCGCATAAGTTCTTCGTCCTTGCCACGCTATTGATAGCGGCCGCATTCGCGACTGCCCAATCCGCAACTCCTCAAACACGTCCGCGCTCCAAGGATCTGGGGCTTAAGATCGGCATCCTGCCGCTTGGGCCGCTGGACGCAATCACCGATGTTGCCGGCGTCGAAGTTGGACAGACAACCATTAATCGTGGCGACAAAATCCGCACCGGCGTAACCGCCATTCTGCCCCACGCCGGCAATCTCTATCGCGAGAAGGTTCCGGCCGGCATCTTTGTGGGTAATGGCTTCGGAAAGCTCGCGGGATTCACGCAGGTCGAGGAAATGGGCGACATCGAGACTCCAATCTTGCTGACCGCTACAACCAGCGTGCCTCGTGTTGAGGACGCCTTGATCAGCTACATGCTGGCATTGCCGGGCAACGAGGATATTTTGTCCATCAATCCGGTCGTCGGCGAAACCAACGACGGATATCTGAGCGACATTCGCAGCCGTCCGATCTCGCCCGAGGACGTAGTCGCCGCCGTCAAGAGCGCGAAAAGCGGGCCGGTCGAAGAAGGCGCGGTCGGAGCGGGCACCGGGACTGTGGCCTTCGGCTGGAAAGGCGGCATTGGGACTTCGTCGCGCCGCCTGCCCTCCAATCTCGGCGGATACACAGTTGGCGTCCTGGTTCAAACGAACTTTGGGGGCGTCCTCACCATTGCCGGCGCGCCGGTTGGCCAGGAACTGGGCCAGTATTATCTGCGCAAAGAGCTACAGCAGGCGGGCGAAGGCAAAGACAAGGCAGACGGATCGTGCATGATGGTGATCGCCACCGACGCCCCGCTCGATTCGCGCAATCTGAAGCGGCTGGCGGCAAGGGCGTGGCTGGGCCTCGCCCGTACCGGATCCTCCGGCTCAAACGGTAGCGGAGACTACGCGATCGCGTTTTCAACGGCCGCGCAGGTGCGAATCCATTCCCAGGACAAAGCTCCAACGAGAACCGTGGAGTTGATGACCAACGACGCGATGTCGCCGCTGTTTCAGGCGGTGATCGAAGCCACCGAGGAGGCGGTGTACAACTCGATGTTTAAGGCAACGACGACGACCGGGAATGGGCACACCGCCGAAGCCTTACCGATCGAAAAGACAGTGGAGATACTCAAGAAATACCGCGCCATCAAATAGGCCGCGCGCAAACGGCCGAGGCGGCGACCGCCCTGGCATTCACTGCAGCGTGTGGCTGGGGGATCCGGATTCTGTTGATCCCATGCCGATGTTGTAGCGTTTTAACTTGCGATACAGAGTAGCGCGACTGATGCCAAGCATGCGTCCCGCGAGCGCTTTATCCCCTTTGACCTGCTGAAAAACGCGCTGAATGGTCGCGCGTTCAATGTCTTCGAGATCGGTGGTGGAGAGCGGCGCACGCGGCGATTCCGGAACGGGGTGCGCTGCAACAAGATCCAGATCAAGCACGGCCGCAGATGGCGCGGTTGCTGCTGGCGCGCCAGCAACCGCCCCCGATGCGATCGCGGGTGGCAGGTCGCCCAAGTCGATGGTCCGCCCATTTCCCAGCGCAACCGCGCGCTCGACGCAATTTTCCAATTCGCGCACGTTGCCGGGCCAGTCGTACTGCATGAGAGCGCGCATCGCCGCGCTGGTGACGTGCAACTCCGCGCCCGGAGCGTAGCGTTCCAGGAACCAATGCACCAGCATGGGCGTATCGCTGCGGCGCTCGCGAAGCGCTGGCACGTAGAGGGTCACGACGTTGAGGCGAAAGTAAAGATCCTTGCGGAAGGTTCCGTTCTTGTAGGCCGCCTCCAGATCGCGGTTGGTCGCGGCAATCACGCGCACGTCCACTTTTATTCTCTGATTGCTGCCCACCGGACGGACTTCTTTTTCCTGCAATACTCGCAGCAGCTTGGCCTGCAACTCCAGTGGCAATTCGCCCACTTCATCCAGGAAGATTGTGCCTCCGTCCGCAGACTGAAACAGTCCCTGCTTCGATTTCAGCGCTCCGGTGAAAGCTCCCTTTTCGTAGCCGAAAAGTTCGCTCTCAATCAGCGTGGGCACGAGCGATCCGCAATCGACGGCCACAAACGGACGGCCGGAAAATGCCCCACGGAAATGCATCGCCCGCGCCACCAATTCCTTGCCGGTTCCGCTTTCCCCGTAGATGAGCACCGGAGTGCGCGTGTCCTTCAGGCGGGCCACCATGCGCAAAACTTCCTGAATGCGCGCCGAGGATCCAACGATGCCATGCACGGCGGTTTCCGAATCCGTGCGCTGGCGTAGAAATTCGTTTTCCTCGACCAGGCGAACTTTGTCCGCCATGCGCCGCAAGAACAACCTCAACTCTTCCAGCGGCGAGAAAGGCTTGGTGATGTAGTCGTAGGCGCCAAGTTTCATGGCCTGCACGGCGGTTTCGATCGATCCGTGCCCGGTCATCAGAGCGACCTCGGTGCGCGGCAAAAGCTTCTTTACCTTCTCCAGGAATTCCAGGCCCGACATGTGGGGCATTACCATGTCGCTGAGCACCATGTGTACCGACTGCTCTTCGAGCAAGGCCAGCGCGGATTCCCCGCTCTCCGCCTCCAGGCAGACAAAACCCAGGGCCTCGCCGACGGTAACGCAGAGTTTGCGGATACTCTGCTCGTCATCGACGATCAGCAGGCGAATGCGAAAATCTTCCCTCTTGCCGGCGCTGTTCATTCCGACTTCCCAAAAGTTTTCGAAACCACGTCGATGAACTGCTGAACGCGAAATGGTTTTTCCACGCAGGGCGCGCCGGTCTGATGCAGGGTCGCAACCGTTTCTTCATTGGCAATGTCACCGGTAATAAAAACGATTCGCGAAGCCAGGTCGGGACGGTGGCGCGCGATCCAGGCATGCACCTGGCCTCCGTCCACGCCGCCGGGTGTGCGCATGTCGGACACTACGCCGAGAAATTCGCCATTCTCCAGTAATCGCAGGGCATCCACCCCCGACTCACAGCAGACGACCGGGTATCCGCTGCGTTCCAGAGCGGCTTGCACATAGGCCATGACGGCCGGTTCGTCTTCAATGAGCAGCACGGGAATGGATTGAGGTTTTAGCGCTGGTAGGCTCATGGTTGTTTTACTCCCGCCGCCACACCAAAAGATGCCGTGTGGGGGCTTGCGGGCAGACGGACAATGAATGTGGCGCCATGGCCGCCCGCGTTGTTGTGACAAAGAATTTCGCCGCCGTGTTCTTTCAGAATGCCGTAGCAGATGCTGAGGCCAAGGCCCGTTCCCTTTCCAATTTCCTTGGTCGTGAAAAATGGATCGAAAATCTTGTCTGGATCGGTGATCCCATTGCCGTTATCGCGGAACGAAACCTCCACCACATCTCCCGCCTTGGTCGACATGATTTCGATGCGAGCGGGGCGGCCAATGTCGTGCACGGCGTCATAAGCATTGTTGAGAATGTTGAGAAAAACCTGCTGCAACTGGTGCGCGTCGCCCATTACCTCGGGCAGCCCTTCATCCAGATGCTCCACAATGTCGATACCGTGGTTAGTGAAATCGTAGGAACGCAACTGAACGGTACGGCGCAGGATGGAATTCAACTGCACCGGATTGCGCTGCGGCGGCATCTGGCGCGCGAAGCTGAGCAAGTTCTGCACGATCTGCTTGGTGCGCTGCGCCTCTTGCAGAATCACGCGCATGTCCTTGCGCGCAGTTTCCGGCAGCTCGGGATTCTCCATCAACAAGTCGGCGAATCCGAGAATCGCAGTCAGCGGGTTGTTGACCTCATGGGCAACGCCAGAGACGAGTTGTCCTACGGCTGCCATTTTTTCGGTGTGGACTAACTTATCGCGCAGCACCGCGGAATCCGTAATGTCGGTGAGCACTACGACGATGCTGGTGACTGTGCCTTGCTCATCGCGCATGGGGCTGAGATTGGCCGAGAACTTCCCGGTTGCGCCCTGGCCGCGAACGATTTGCAATTCAAGATTATCGACCTGCTGTCCGTGCAACGTACTATGCAAAGCCTCCGTCAAAGCGCGGACGTAACCGTGAGCCGCCAGTTCGACTAGGGGACGGCCGAGCAGATCGCGCTGCTCGAAGCCTGCGTCATACCACCGGCGGTTGGCATAGCTGATCAGTCCTGCCGTGTCCGCCACCAGAATCAGGCTCTGCGTGTTGTTCAGAATCTTGCTGGAAAAATCGCGCTCCCGGTGCAACTCCGACTGGTAGGTACGCAAACCGGTCACATCGAGCATCAATCCGCGAATCTGCAGCAAGCGCCCCAAGTTGTCATAGAGGCCAAAGGCGTTGATCAGCACATGAATGGAGGAGCCGTCTTTGCGCCGCAGGGTCGCCTCGAAATTCCGCAAATGGCCCGTCTCTTTCATCGCTTTGGCATGCTGCTCGCGGTGCTCCGGTGTCAAATAGAGTTGGGTCGGAATGTCGATCTGGAGCAGTTCTTCCCGGCTCGCGTATCCCAGCATCCGCACCATGGCGTCGTTGACTTCGATGAAGCGCCCGCCGGGCGTGCTGAAGAACAGTCCTTCCTGGATGTTGTCGAAGAGTTCGCGATAGCGCCGCTCAGCCTCGCGCCGGTCGGAAATATCTTTCAAAACATGAATGGTCTGCAGGCCCTCGTCGGATGCTGAATGCACACGCGAAGTCGAGACCAGATAGGTGCGATCAAATACCGGGTGTACGAATTCATCCGAGGCATCGGCCATGGCGCGGCAGAACGGGCAGGAGTAGGAGGCAGCGTCGCTGGTAAGCGCCATCAAAGCCCGCATGTTCACGCCAATCAATTCTTTTGCTGGAACACCAATCATTTCGGCCAGCGAGCGGTTCACGCGCAAAACTTTATCGGTGTGATCGTGCACCACGATAAAGTCGGTGATGGCGTCGAAGATTTCCATCCAATGCCGATTCGCCTGCTCGATCCGGGTGAATTGACGAGCATTGGCCAGCGCCATTGCAGCATGACTCGCCATGGTTCCCAGAAATTTACGGTCCTCCTCGTCCAAGGGAGAGGGCCGTCCCGAAAGACAAAGCAGCCCAGCCAGGTCACCTTTCGCGCCAGCCAGGCGCACGAGCGTGCAATCTTTCCAGCGCAGGCTGAACGCGGCCTCCGCGCCCAGCATCTCTTCCGCAGAGCCAGAGGCGACCGTCTCCGGTCGCACCGCCACAAAACGGCTGAGACCCGCTGCCAGCAGGCGTTCCAGTCCGTGCTCGAGCACCGGAACCGACGGAGGCTTCGGAGGAGAGCTTTCCGGGGCAGTTGCGACATTCTCCTCGACCGAGGAAAATTTGAGCGCCTGCAACGGACCTGAAAGCCCCACATTCGCTGCCTTTTGTCCCATCCGGGGCGCGCCTTGCGCAGCCGAAACGGCAAGTGCGCCCGAAATTTCTGCTGGAGCTATCTCCTCGTTATGCAGCGCCACCACCTGCCAATGCCCTTCCTGCCAGACGGCGAGAAGCCCCGCCCGCGAACCTGTGAGCTCCGCGGTGCGCGCCACGAAACGGCGGGCAAACTCGGGCAGATGAAGGCTGCCGTCAATTTCGCAAGCTAGCTCGATCAACGCCTCGGCGCGGCGCCGGTGTTGCTCTGAAAGATGAAGATTGCTGGCAACCTCCAGCATGACCGCGGCTTGATTCGAGAGCGCGCGGGCGCGGCGGATGTCTTCCTGAGAAATCCCGGTGTCGTCGAGACGGTCGAGAACGCCGAACATGCCTAGCACGCGCCCGCTCGTCGACAGCAGCGGCACGGCAAGGAATTGATGAATCTTGTATTTCGTAACCGCGTCCAGATTGATTCCGGGAATGCGGCTGGCTTCGTCGGTCCAAAAGACTTCTTTGGCGCGCAGCGCGCGCGTGGCCACGCCTTCCGGAATCGCCGTTTCCATAGGCCGCGACTCGCCCTTTTCGACGCCGTACCGAACCCGGAACTGGCCATCCTCGAGCAATGCGATCACGCAGCGCCCGAAGCCCAGAAAATCGGAGGCCCGGATCACGAACGCTTGCAGAAAATGATCAAGACTACCGCTGGAACTGAGCTCGGAAGAAATCTCGAGTAACTGGTGGAGTTCGTGTGCCTGGGCATGCGCGGTGGCGTGCAGTTCCGCATGGGCCACGGCAACGGCGCCGAAACCTGCAATCGCCGCCACCAGAGCCTTTTCTTCCGCGCTGAATACTCCCTCCGCCCGCGGATAAATTAGGATGGCGCCCTGGGTACGCGAGGTGCGGAAGGGAGCGGCGATCAGCATTCCTGGGGAAACCAGGTTTCCCAACGAATGCACGTCGGCGCCAATAGAAAGTGTGAGCGGCTCCCCGGCGGCGACGGCGCGCTGCGCCAGATCGGCGGCAAAGCGCAGCGTTTGCCGGTCATGCCGGGCTCGGGCGGAGGTCGCCAGTTGCGGAGTTTCCGCGGAAACCGCCTTTAATTCAAAAGGTCCTTCGCGCCGCAGCAACACGCAAACCAGCTTGGTCCGGAGCAGCAAGCGAAGGCGGTCGGCCAGCGCTTCAATCACCGCCGCGACATCGGGCGCCCCGTGAAGAACATGAGCGACGTCGGCCAGGATTTCGGCGCGACGATATTCCTCGCGGGAAGTTTCGTTCAAGCGGGCGGCTTCCAGCAGCCTTCCCAGCTGGCCGGCAACGATTGTTGCCTGCGCCGCCAGATCGTCACTAAAGAACGCATCGTTCGAATCATGCAGGAAAGTGAGTGCTCCGATTACTTCGTTCAATACCATGAGCGGTACTGCCATAAGAGAACGGGCCTCAAATTCCGTAGCTGCCGAAAAGGCTGCCGATTTCACGTGATTGGCAAAGATTGTGCGACGCTGCCGCACGGTTTCGGCACTCACAGCACTCTGGTCGGGACGCAGCCGAAGGCCGGCAAAACGATTCGCCAGCTTTCCGTCTGCCTGTTCTCCTACTAACTCGTCGGCGAAGTGACATCGCCAGAAATAGACCCCAGAGACTTGGAAGAACTCGCGCGTCGCCTGACAGAAGAATTGGATTAATTCGTGGGAAGCGCAGCGCTGCCCAGCTTTGGCAGCAATTCGCAGCAGAAGTTTCTGGAAGCTTTCGTCCGAGCCCGCGGCGAAGCTCCTCTCCGGCGGAATGACCGGACTGCCCTCAGGCAGGCTGAATGCGGCGCCGAAACTGGGTGAGTAGGATTCGCGATTCACAAGTGCTTGAATCTATTTGGGAAACTATCTGTCATCTCAATTTGAGTCAAGAAAAATGGGTGATGAGGTGCCTTGGTGTGAAATCCCGAGACGGCGGTGAGATTTCGTCTCACACTGAGAAGCATACCCCGATTCGGCGGGACTGAGACGGCTTTAACTTGAGAAGACCGCCTTCTACTCCTCGACTGCAAGCCTAAGTTATCTATTTTTCGATACATAGCAGTCATTACTTTCGTTTCTTCAAGAAGGTTCGGGTGGCCCGGGCGTTGCACGCTTCAGTTCACCAGCTTCTCGAAGGCGAGGAGGATTTGTGTCTCGAAGAGTGATAGTGGCATTGCTGGCCGTTCTGACCCTGGCGAGCGTCGGCGGTTCGGTGCGCATGGGAGCGCAACAGGCCCAAAACGAAGAAATTATGCGCCGCGCGAAAAGCAAGGTTCAGCCGCAGTATCCGGAACTGGCGCGGAAGATGAATATCGCGGGCACGGTCAAGGTTCAGGTTGTAGTGGCGCCAAACGGCTCAGTGAAAGATGCACACGTGGTCGGCGGACACCCGGTACTGGCGACTGCGGCGCTCGACGCCGCCAAGAAATGGCGCTTCGAACCGGCATCGACCGAAAGCTCAGGAGTGATCGACTTCAAGTTTGAGCCGCGCTAGTGGCCCGGCAGCGGGGGAGACAGGGATGACAATCGGCAAGAAGTTATATACGAATTTCGGCATCATCCTCACCATGGTGGTCGTGCTGTTCCTGGTGAACTGGTCGGCGGTGCAGCGCGAGCACGCGGCCAAGGCCGCCGCCGCCGCTTCGCTGGAGTTGGCCGACAGCACCAACTCGGTCCGCTTTCAGATGATGCAGAACCGCCTTTACTTGAGCAATTACCTGCTGAGCGGCGACACCCGCGAGGTGGACCGCATGAATGACGGTCTGCGCACTTTGAACGACAAGTTGGAACAAGGCAAGAGCCTGGCTAACTCCGAGCAGGTAAAGAACGCGCTCACCAAGGTTCAGCAGTTGGAACAGGCGTGGGGTAAGGAATTCGCACAGCCGCTGATCGACAAACGGAAGGACGTAGACTCTGGCAACGCCACCGTCGCCGAGCTTCAGATCTACTACCTCCAGAAAGACGCTTCCTCGTGGGTCAAGAATTCCACCGACACGCTCGACGTCGCCGACGGAGAAAACCGCAAGCTGGTGGAGGAGCGCCGCAAGTCAGACGAAAGCGCGGCCAACTGGACGATTGGCGTTTCGCTGATCAGCACCATGCTGGCCTTATCCCTGGGTGCCGCGATTGCCTATCGCACCGCCAAGTCGATTACGCAGCCGCTCAATGATCTGATGGGTGTGGCACGCGGCATCGGCAACACCGGCGATCTCGAGCACAACATCGACTTAAGCCGAGACGACGAAATCGGTGAACTGGCCCGCACCTTCCACAAGATGGTCACCTACCTCAAGGAAATGGCCGGAGTATCGGAATCCATTGCGGGAGGGGACCTTACCCTGGAAGTGAAACCTCGTTCTTCGCATGACACGCTGGGCAACGCGTTCGCCCGCATGGTCGAAGGGCTGGCAGGTCTGGTGCGCAGCGTTCGGGACGCATCCTCGCAGGTCGCCAGCGCTTCGAATCAGGTAGCGGGCGCTTCCGACGACGCGGCCAAAGTCGGCCTCCAAGCCTCCTCCGCCATCGATGAAGTCACCAGCACCATGCACGAGATGAGCGTCAACGTGCAGAACATGGTGAAGAGCACGCAGGTGCAGGCCTCCAGCGTCAGTGAGACCTCTGCCTCCATCGATCAGATGGTGGCTTCGATTCAGCGCGTCGCCGATACCGCCAAGGTGTTGCTCGACATTTCCAACCGGTCGCGCGAAGAAGTCCACAGCGGCATTGGCACCATGGAGAAGGCCACCGACGGCCTGAACCGCATCAACACCACTATTACCTCTTCCGGGCAGATCATTGGCGCGCTAGGACAACGCGCCGACGATATTGGCAAGATCATCGAAGTGATTGACGATCTCGCCGAGCAGACGAATTTGCTTGCCCTGAACGCCGCTATTGAAGCGGCGCGCGCCGGCGAACACGGGCTGGGCTTTGCTGTGGTAGCCGACGAAGTGCGCAAGCTGGCCGAGAAATCGGCGCAGTCCACCAAGGAGATTTCCGAGCTCATCCAGAGCATCCAGAAGGAAGCGCGCAAGGCGGTCGAGAACATGGACCGCTCCACCACCATCGTCAACGAAGGCCTGGAACTCGGCGGAGAGCTGAATGCAGCGCTGCGCAAGATTTCGAACGTAGTCACCGAGGTTTACAAGTTCGCGCAGGAAATCGGCGCCGCTACGAATGAACAGTCGCACGGCTCGTCGCAAATCGCGCGCGCCACCACGCGGCTCAACGAAATTACGCACGAAATCAACTCCGCTGTCGAGGAACAGGCTTCGGGAGCACAAGCCGTGGTCAAGGCCATGGAGCGGATGCGCGAACTGGTGCAGCAATCCACGTCGGGCTCGACCGAGCTGGCGGCGTCGTCGGAGCAGATGTCGAAAATGTCGCGCGGGCTGCTCGAATTCATTGACCGCTTTGCCCTGGCGGAAGGCACGCGCGCGCAGGCCATTTCCGATGCTGCCGGCCGCAACGCACGCAAAGCCGCTGCCGGATCGCAGTTCTGAGGTACGCGCCTCCGGAAAAATACATGCGGAGCTTGAAATTATGAGCCGTGAACTTCATATCGTGGGCTTCAAGGTGGGACGCGAGACCTACGGCGTCCCCATCACTTCCTTGCACGAGATTGTGCGCGTCCCGGAGATTACTGCGGTGCCCGATGCGCCGGATTATCTAGAGGGAGTGATCAACCTGCGCGGCAAGATCGTTTCGGTGATGGACCTGCGTAAACGCTTCGGAGACAAACAGGCTACGCTTCGTAAACAGAATCGCATCCTGGTCGTCGAGCACGCGGGCAGGCTGGCTGGACTGATTGTGGATTCGGCCTCCGAAGTACTCAAGATTCCCTCCGACGCCGTGGAGCCTCCACCCGCCGCTTTTCAGGATGGCGGCTTGAATTGTGTCACGGGGCTGGGCAAAGTCGCGGGCCGCCTGGTCGTACTGCTCGATATGAGCAAACTGCTGGCGCCAGAGAGCCTGCAAATCAGAACCGAGGCCGTAGAAAAAAAGAAGTCCGAAGCGCGAGGCGCGGCGGCCAGATAAAGCAGTGATTAGTGGGCAGTGGGCAGTGATTAGTGGGCTGTGATTCGTGACAACGTTTCTTTCGAATTCATGGTGACCGGTGCTGAGGATGGTTGAGTTGCTGGTCACTATCCACTAGTCACTGGCCACTGACTTTTAAACGAGAGCCCGTATGAGCACAACCGGAGCGGCACCAGCTCCCATATTGACGGAAGCGGAACTGAAGCTGTTGCAGGCGCTCGTCTACCAGGAGTGTGGCATGGCCTTCGACGAACGCCGCACTCATTTTCTTCAGGACCGCCTGCTGCGCCGCCTGAAGGAATGCCGGGTAGATTCCTTTTACTCCTACTACCGCCTGTTGATCAGCCATCAGGGTAAGGAAGAACTGGCCAAGCTGCTGGAGAATCTGACGGTCAACGAGACTAGCTTCTTCCGCCACAAGGCTCAGTTGGATCTGTTTCAGAAGACGGTGCTGGAGGAAGTGTTCAAGCACAAGAGTTCGCGGCGCGAATACTCCATTCGCATCTGGAGTGCCGGTTGCTCTACCGGCCAGGAAGCTTATACCCTGGCCATGCTCGTCACCGACGCCCTGGCGTATTACTACTTGCGCAATCCCCTGCCGGTGGAGTTGCCCCTGCCCAAGCCTTTGATCCCGCCGCCGTGGCGGGTGGAGGTGCTGGCCAGCGACATCAGCTACTCGGTTTTGCGCGCGGGGCAGGACGCTACTTACAACGACAACCAGATGGCGACCGTGGATTATGGCTATCGCCTGCGCTATTTCGACAAGGTGGGCGATCGTTATGCCATCAAAAAGCCTCTGAAAGAGATGGTGCATTTCGACTTTCACAATCTGAAAACCGAGTACCTGCCGCAACGCAATGACGTGATTTTCTGCCGCAACGTGATGATGTACTTCGATGAAGCTGAGCAGAAGCGGCTGATCGAGAAGTTTTATCGCTGCTTGAATGCCGGCGGGTACCTGTTCGTGGGCCACGCCGAGAGTCTTCTCGGTTTGACCAACAAGTTTCAGATGGTGCACAAGGACAGCGGAACGGCTTACCAGCGGCTCGAGGTGAGAGAGTGATGGATTCCCCCGACGAGCGCGGCGCGGAACTGCGGGAGCTCTTCTTTGAGACTTCGCAGGAACTGCTGCAAGCGCTGAACGACGAAGCGCTGAAGCTGGAGAAGAAGCCCGGCGATGAGGAAATCGTGCGGGTAATCCGGCGCACGGTGCATACCTTGAAAGGCGACTCGGCGGCCTGCGGCTTGCGCGAGTTGAGTGAACTGGCGCACCAGTTCGAGGATGCGCTGTCGCTGGAAGGCACGGCAACTCAAGCGGCGGTGGCAGAAATCGCCTTTGCCGCCGCCGACGTCTTTGCCGAAATGATCGCGGCGTATCACCGCGGCAAGAAGCTGCCCTCCACCAAAACTTTGAGTAAGCGGATTGCAGACCTGACGGCTGCGCCCGCACCTGGAAAAGCGAAGCGTGCCCGGAAATCCGCGGCGACAAAATCCGCCCACAGGACTGCGGCCCCCCGGACTTCCCACAAAGTCTCCGCTCACTGGACCGAATACGAAAACCTTGCCATGACGCGGGCGCAGGCCAGCGGGCAAGATGTGTATCACGTATTGGTGAAGATCGATCCGCACTGCGCCATGCCGATTGCCGGGCGGCAACTGGTGCACAACGCCATCGGCGTCATGGGCCCAGTCCTCGCGGTGCGCCCGGACGCGAAATCGCCTGCCGCGGCTAAGCAGGTTGAGTTCGTGCTGGGCAGTGTGCAGACAGCGGAGCAGATTGCGGCCAAGTGCCGGATTCCGACCATCACTGCAGAAGTCGTGGTGGAGTTGTTGCTGGATGCAGCCTCGGCGGAAAAACTTGAAAGCGCAAGCACAACCGAACAGTTCGAAGCAATCGCTCAAGCTCCTTCAGCGCCGACCGGAGCGCCGCAAGCACCTGCTTCAGAACCTGCCGCTCCTGCGACGCCCGAGCCGATGGCGGCGCCCACCATGCTCGAAAACATTCTCCGGGTAGACGCTGGGCGCATTGATAACGTGCTGAACCTCGTGGGCGAGCTGATCATCGGCAAGTCGATGTTGCAGCAGGCTCTGAATGAATTTTCCCAGCGCTTTCCTAAAGAGGCTTTGCGCGGCAAGTTTGCCGACGCTATGGCGTTTCAGGCGCGAGTGCTCAACGATCTGCAGCGTTCGGTCATGAAGATTCGCATGGTTCCAGTCGACCAGTTGTTCCGTCGCTTTCCCCGCATGGTGCGCGACGTGTCGCGGCAGTGCGGGCGCGAGGTTGAACTCGACATCAGCGGACAGGACACCGATCTCGACAAAGGCATTCTCGACGCCATCGCCGAGCCGCTGACGCACCTGGTGCGCAACGCAGTCAGCCACGGTATTGAACCGGCCGAGGAGCGTCGCACGCAGGGCAAGGCGCCGCAGGGCGTCGTCCGGCTGAATGCCTATCACCAGGGCAACCAGGTGGTGGTGGAAGTCTCGGACGACGGTCGCGGCATCGATCCTCAGAAGATTCGCGCCAAAGCCATTGAGCTCGGCATGGCGACGCCCGAGGAAACGGCGCGGATGACCGACGGCGAGGTCTTCGATTTCATCTTCCGTCCCGGCTTCAGCACCGCTAATGAAGTCACCGAGGTATCGGGGCGCGGGGTGGGCATGGACGTGGTGCAGAGCGTGTTGCACCGCCTGAAGGCTTCGATCAGCGTGGAGACGCGCCCGGGAAAAGGCACCACCTTCCGCATGAAGTTGCCCCTGACGCTCGCCATCATCAAGGCGCTGCTGTTCTGGGTGGAACAGCGCTTGTATGCGATTCCGTTGAATGCCGTCGTGGAGATCTCGCGCACGTTCGAAACCGAAGTCCATCAGGTCGACAACTACGAAGTGCTGCAATTGCGTAATCAAGTTCTTCCCTTGCTGCGGCTGGGCCGCCCGGTAGCCGAGGGAGATCGGAAATCCAAGCTCTTTGTGCTGGTCATTACTGCAGGAGAGAGGAAGTACGGCTTGATCGTCGATGCACTCGAAGGGGAAGAAGAATTGGTAATTAAAGCATTAGACGACCAGACATTCTCCACCGATCTGGTCTCTGGGGCTTCCATTCTCGGCGACGGCCGCGTGGTACTAATTTTGAATCTGCCTGCGGTGGTCGAGCATGTGGCGCGCTGGCGGCCGCAAGCCAGCGGACAGGCCAACGCAGGTTTGCTGCTCACGGCCACCGACCGGATGCGGCTGGCCATGACTCCCGCCGTGGGAGGTCAGGCATGAAGAAGAATCCTATCCGCGTGCTGGTGGTCGACGACTCGGCGCTCATGCGCAAGCTGATTCCGCAGATGCTTGCGGGTGACGATTCCATTGAAGTGGTTGGAACGGCCATGGATGGCTCGTTCTGCTTGAAGAAGATTGAGGAACTAAACCCGGGCGTAGTCACGCTGGATCTGGAAATGCCGGGCATGAACGGAATCGATACGCTGAAAGAAATCATGCGGCGGCATCCGGTACCGGTTATCGTATTCAGCTCGCATAGCACGGAAGGCGCAACCATCACCATGAAAGCGCTGGGACTGGGCGCGTTCGACTTCGTTCCCAAGCCGAAAGACGCTACCGCGCACATGGCGGAGACGGCGCACGAATTGATTGCGAAAATTAAAGCTGCGGCGGATTGCAAGCTGAAGCCGCGCATGCTGTCGGCCGTTCCTCTTAAGCCGGAGAAGTTGCCGGGATCTTCTGGAGCCCCGAATAAAGTCGTGGCTATTGGAATCTCGACTGGAGGTCCGCAGGCGCTGGAATACGTTCTGTCGCAACTGCCCGCGGACTTTCCCAGCGTCATCACCGTGGTGCAGCACATGCCGGAAGGTTTTACGGACATGTTCGCGCGGCGCCTGGACGAGGTTTGTCCGTTGCGCGTGAAAGAGGCGCAGTCGGGCGACGTGCTGCAGGCCGGACGCGTGCTGATCTGTCCTGGAAGCCGCCACATGAAGGTGAAACGGCTGCCCCTGGGAGATGTGGTTGTGCTCTCGGATGAGCCGCGCGTGAACGGCCATCGTCCGAGTGCGGACGTGTTGTTGCGCAGCGTGGCCGAGGAATTCCGGTCGCAGGCGATCGGCGTGCTGATGACCGGAATGGGCGACGACGGCGCCGAAGGCTTGGGAGCGGTCAAAAAGTTGGGCGGCATGACCTTGGCGCAGAGCGAAGAATCCTGCGTCGTGTTTGGCATGCCGAAGGCTGCGATCGAACGAGGATACGCCGTGCGCGTGGTTGGTTTGGATGTGCTGGGGGCGACCTTGCAGACCTTATGTGGACGGCAAGGTTCGCTGGGATCGAGCGGGCGCGCAGTGCGCGCCGGAAACTGAATTCGGGTACCCGTGACCAGCGTGATCTGGCGCGGGACAGCCGGGCATGATAGCTGTAGAAAGAGGAGGTCTGTATGGAGCAGTTTGCACCCGTAAAACGCAGCAAAGACGGCCAGCCGGTCCGCTACCTGGTAGTGGACGACTCCGTGTTTGCCCGCAAGAATCTGGCCCGCATGATCGAAACCTTCGGTGGGCAGGTGGCGGCTGAGGCCGGGGACGGCTTGACCGCTATCAGCGAGTTCGAACGCACGCATCCTGACATCGTGCTCATGGACATCACCATGCCGCAGATGGAAGGGATTGAAGCTGCCGAACGGATCGTCCAACAGCATCCGGAAGCGCGCATTGTCATGGTCTCCTCGGTGGGCTACCAGGAGAACATCGTCGCGGCGCTGCAACGGGGTGCGCGTCATTTCGTGCAGAAGCCGGTGAAGCCGGAAGTGCTGTACGAAGTCATCAAGTACGTCCTGGGTGAAGACGGGGCCGTAGCGGCCACGGCCGGAGCGGGAGTCTAACGTCATGAAGATGGAATTGATCCAGCCTTTCATCAATGCGGCCGACGCCGTGTTGTCGCAAGGGTTGCAGGGCAAAACCAAGGTAGGCAATCTCACCATGGAAGAAGATGCCTACCGCCGCAAGGGGGTGGCCGGCATGATCGCGCTGACCGGGGACATTGAGGGCCGCATTATCCTCGACCTTGAGCCCCAGACGGCGGTCAAAGTCGCCAGCCATTACGCGGGCGCCGAACTGCCCGAGTCGGACGCGCTGATCAAGGAAACCATCTTCGAGCTGGCCAACCAGGTTGTGGGCAATGCCATTTCCGCGCTCAACGACCAGGGCTTCCATTTCCGGGTGCATCCCCCGCTCCTTCTGACTGCTCAGGAAGGCGATAAAACCAGTGAAGACACCGAGGCGCTGATGATCTGCTTCGAGACCTCCCTCGGCGATGTCTTCATGAACGTTGCGCTGCGCTACAACAAGAAGCGAATGGCCGATCATGCGGCGGTGGGGGCTTAGAACAGTTCTCAGTTCTCAGTTCTGTTGCCAGTGGTCAGGGGTTGTCAGGGGTCAGGGGTCAGTGGCAGTTGTCAGAAACCGACCTTTCCGAGACACTTGGGCTGGACAGCCCTGAGTATTTTTTTTGCTCCTTTCGCTAAATTCTTGATTCGGTTAGACTTATCCCGTACCGATCTCGGCTTTCGGCGCAAAATCTTGCAAACAAAAGACTTACGGGTAAAATCTTCAGGAATAAAGAGTTAACTGTCCCTTCCTCTTTCCTTTCTCCTTTTGCTGTTGTGCTTTTCATGGATCTGGTCCAAACGTACATTCTTTGCTCCCAAGGCTTGGTCGATCCAACGGCCGCTCAATCTCCAATTGTGAACTCTCTGTAGGCTCGGTCAAGGTTGTATGTCACAAAACCTGGATTTATTTTTGTGGAAGGCTGTGGAAAAAGTTCTCGCCCCGGTTCGAGTTCTGCGCAAGGGGTTGTGTCTCTCAGTTCAGTATGGCGTGAAGGATTCGATGAAACATTCTCGTGGGCTTTCGCACTATTAAAACGGGAAAAGGTGAATGCCGTGGGTTCCCCCAAAAAAAGTTCACGCTCATGGCCTGCCCCAGGCCGCTGCATTCGAGGCTCGTAACGGAAAGATTTCTTCCGGCAGCCTGTCGTCTTTTGCCAGCGGCTTCCGATTTCCCCCAGAAGAAGGAGTCGCTTATGCCCAACAGATTGCCAATCCTCTCGATCTCTTCACCTCTGCCCAATGCTGTTGTCGGTACAGCACCATTTGCTGTTACGGGTTTGGTCACGGCGCCCGGGATGCCGGAGCCGGTTGCGATTCATTCGATTTCGGTGCAGATTGACTTGCAGCCCGCAGTCCACGCAACCATCACACACATTCCAGTTCCCGGCGGCTCGCAGGTCGAAGTCACGTTCAGCGCGACAGTCCAAATCACCGGTGGACAAGATCCCCACACTGTCACGGTTACGGTAATATCCGATGCCGGCATCCCCGTCACCGGCACCGTTATTGTCACGGCAGGCTTGCGCTTCGTTGCCCCCGCGGCGTGGGTCGATATATTAATTCCGGTTACCAAGCCCAGCGACGTGTCCGTTGTGGCCACCAGCCTGCAAAGCCTGCTCGGAACCGTAGCTCGAAGGATTGCTCCGCTCTCCCTGGTCTCCGACCTGTTGGCCGCGGGCCAGATGTTAGTCGGCCCCAGCATCGTGCCTATTCCGAATGCGCTCACCCTTCGCGTCGGCTTCTGGATTCTCGATTTCAATTTTCCCGCCCAGGAATTAATCCAGCCGACAAGCGATTTTCCCTTACCGCAACTGACAGCCGACGCCGCCACAGGTAGTTTCGCTCTGGTGCCGCTGCTCCCTCCCGGCGGACTAACCACCACGTCGCCGGCGACCAAAGACCTGTTTGCGTTCGCCCTATCCATTCCCACCCCTACGCTTCAGACGATCGTCGACGCGCTGCTCCCCACAATCAATAGGGCGGCCCAGAGGCACAATGGCAGCGTAAATTCCATCACCGTCAGAACCGGTGGCAACGGCCAACTCATAGGCGATGTGTCGGCCTCGTGGGAAGGCCTTGGGATATCCGGGGAGGTGATTGAGATCCTCGGCCTCCAGCAGCGGCTGGGAACACAATCCAATATGGGTGCCGTGTTGTCGAGTTCCGTCTCAAGCTCGTTGGACGGCTTGATTGGTCTGTTGGGACCCATCATTACTGACCCTGAGAATTCTATTTCGGGAAAGGTGGAGACCAACATCGCCACCGTCCTGAACGATTTGCCCGCTTGGATTCCGTTTCGCAGTTCCTCTCTGCCGGACAGTCTCAAGCCTGACTTCCCATTTCCGATGGCGGTTCTGAACTTCAAGACATTCGGGACCAGCACTTCGGGAATTGTCGGATCCGGTAGTGGCTCGTTGGCGAATAGGGATCAGACCATGGTCGCTGTAAACCTGATCGGTCCCAGCAGCTTCCCCAACTACAGCTATGGAATCATGGGCTCTTACGAAGTCTTACTGACGGCCTTCGACCCCGATAACAACCAAATGACGTGGCAGGTGAGCGGCGTGCCGAGAACGAATATTGTCAATATCGATGCCTTCTCCCAGCAAGGCTCATTCGCGACAGCCTTCCCGATTCCGGGCCGGGCTTCGCCTGGGAATTACACGTTTACTCTTTCTGTGAATGGCAAGGAGACATGCGCAACCGATCCGACAAAGGTCCTCAACGGATCAACATCGTTGTTGGTGACCGCAACTGTTGCTAAGGGCCACCAGCCGGAATAGAGCCCGACGGCTTCCGCCGATGCATCAGTGCGACCGAAAACGCCGCTCGAATCTGTGCTTGGGTGCGGAAGTGTAACTTAATCAGCAGGGACCGTTTGGGAGTGGGCTAACTTTGAAAATCCCCTGTGCCCTTCTCGGAAGGCGAACCGAGAGTCGCCTGTAAGCGCAAAAAATCTATATTGAAAAGGTAGGTGTTGAAAGCAGGCGATTTCAGGTTTTGACCGCTGGTCAGTGAGTGCTGCGGCGGGATTTTCATTCATTGCCTAGCCTCTTAATTCTGCATCTAACCGGCAAAATGTCACCCTGTCGCGCTGCTGTTATCACTTTAATTTTATTTTCCACGGTTGTCGGGCTCGGGTGTAGCGCGCGCCACAATCAAACGCGGGCTGTGAACCAACCTCCATTTGCCGAGAAAATTTATGTGCTGGGGATTTCAGATTTCGGCAAGGTTAACGATTTCCTTTATCGTGGCGCGCAACCAAAGGATGACGGAGTCGATCAGCTCAAAAAGTTCGGCATCGATGCCATTGTCGATCTGCGCGGCGAATTGCCTGGAGAAATCGAGGATGAACGGGAGCGCGCAGAATCCCTGGGCATGCGTTTTGTTAACCTGCCCGGATCGGGCTGGGCTACACCCACAGATGACGAAATCGCTCAATTCTTCTCGCTAGTGCGTGAGGAGCCCAGGCGAAAAATCTTCATCCACTGCTGGCTGGGCGGCGACCGCAGCGGCATGTTCATCGCCGCTTACCGCATCGCGTTCGAGGGCTGGTCGCCTCGGCAAGCCATCCAGGAAATGCGTGCATTCCATTACTTACATTTTTGGCATCCAAATATGGCGCGCTGGGTAAAGAAATTCCCAGACCGCATGGCTCACTCTCCCAAGCTCGCATCCTTTCGCCAAATACGTACTCAGCCATAGCGTGCTCCTTGGTTAGAGTCGCCTTCCAACATATTTCCGTGCGGCAAAATTCGATACAATGCCGGAACCGTTTTTCCGTGATTGTGAGGCCGACGGAAGGCAAGGTTGGAGGTGCTCATGCCGAAGTTGAAACAGAGCAAAGCGAAGCCGCGAACGGAACGACCGCAAATACCGGGGTACGGGATCAGCAAGAGCAAAACGGGGATGCTGCCTTGGGAATGGGCGGTGAAGACGCTGACGGATTCTCGCGAGTATTGGATCGTCACGGTTCGTCCCGATGGGCGGCCGCACGCCATGATCATTTGGGGCGTGTGGTTCGACGGCGCGTTTTGGTTTGGGACAGGCGGCAAGACCCAGAAGGCACGAAATCTGGCAAAGAATCCGAACTGTATTGTGGGCACGCAGAATGCGGCTGAAGCGGTGATTCTGGAAGGCTCTGCCGAACTGATCACCGACGCAGCGATGCGGAAGAAGTTGGAGCCAGCATCGATGAGCAAATATGGAATGAGCGGGGGCGATGGCTCGGAGCCTTTCTACCGTGTGCGCCCGAGCCGTGTATTTGGACTTATCGAGAAGAGCTTTCCGAAGACCGCTACGCGGTGGATGTTCGATTGAGGGCAGCGAGAGTAATGCCGACATAACCTCAATTGAGAATTTGGTTCACGCGGACCGAATTCAGCGCAGCCCGAACTCAGCCTGCCTGTTGGGATCAACGCTTATGGCTTCGGATGTTTGTCGCGGTTTTCGCGGGATATACCCCAGTTCGGGAAGATTTGTTCAAGGGAATATTCGACTAAGGCAGGTCTTTGTCGGCGCCTCTCTCGGAGAGTGAACATGATCGCGAGTAAAAATCCGGTTAAAGCTCCGAGGATTGCTTCCGAAATTGAGAGGCGGTTGAAAGTGCGCAGGCCCTGGCCGGTCAGAAGGAATCCAGAATATGCCATAAGTGGCGTCCAGAGAATTATGCGACCCTTCATAGCCCCTCACGCCTCGGCGGGATTTCCCATATTGTCGCAGAATGCTCGTGTCTCCGGAAGATATCTTCAGGGCAAGGAACGCGCTTGTCCCGAGATAGCAGTGACGCCGTAGCATGCGATCGTTGATGTAAATAACGCATTGATTATACGTTTGGACCGCTGGTCATTGAGTGTAACGGCGATGTTTCAACAGTTATCGGATTCGTTAAGTTTTCCGAGGGGAAGAACAGAGCCGCAAGCGGCCGTGAGCAGATTCATGCATGTTGACAATGGCTCCTTTTGGGCGCACTGTTGCAGCCGTACGCCCGGCGGATTCCAATGACGATCCGCAAATCCAGTATCGCCATCCTGCTCTGCACAGCCCTTCTTGTGGGCTGCAGCGGTAGTGGCAGCAGCACGCTGCCCAGTGCCCAAGTGGCAGTCAGCGTATCGGGGCTCTCCGCGCCAATGAATACGGGAGCCTCGCACACGTTTACTGCCTCAGTCAGCAACTCGTCCAATCAGGGAGTGACCTGGTCCGTGGTGGAGGCAGGCGGCGGCTCCATCACCCAGAGTGGCGTCTACACGGCGCCCGCCACGCCAGGGACGTACACCGTCAAGGCCACTGCCCTGGCGGACTCCATCGCCTCCGGCACTGCGCCGGTGCCGGTTGTTATCCCGGAAGGGCATATTGCAGGCTACGATGTCGGAGTCGATTATCATGCGACCGGCACCGACTTCCTGCACACCGCTTTCATCACGATTTACGATCAATCCAATGTTCGTCAGTCAGTCCGCTCTCAACTCCAAGGCATGGCTGACCGCGGTGCCACGGTCATCTCGACCCGCATCTGGCTGGTGACCGAACCGGGCACGACCAACTTCGGCGAGACTTGGCGCGCAACGTTTCCCCTCAGCGACCAGGAACAGGCCAATCTTCACACTTATGTTCAGGACGTCGCTGCCATCCAGGGCTCCGGTGGAAATCGCCTGCGGCTCCATCTCTGTTTACTCTGGCTCGGAGCCGCCGATTACACCATGGGAACGCCTTCCACCGGCCTGGGATTCACCCCGGTCACTGCCGCCGTATTCACTTCCCGCGTCCAAACCACGACCGACAAGGTGCTCGCTGCGGTCACCGGTGTCAACCGTCCAGACGGCGTGCCGGTCGTCGACATCATCTACTTGAACGGAGAAGTCATGATCGGCGCCAAGGCCAATGAAGATTGGTTCATGACGACGCACTATCCGCGTTTCGTTTCGGTGGTGAAGCAGGCAGGATTCACGCCGGCCATTTATTTCAATGTGGCCGATACGCAGGACGATGTCCTCCAGAACGATTACGTCGATGCCCAATACCCCATTCTGAATAACCATCGTTCCATGTTCTGGGTCTACCGCACCATGGTGTTTATGTTCGACCAGGGCCTTCCCATCCCAGCGCGCATCGACTTCTCCTACTATGTGCCCTCCACCGGCGCAACCTACCCGCAACTTCTAACTCGCGTCCTCGACGACGCCGACGCAACCCTGCCCTCGCTAGGAGCCTCCCAGTCCTACGCTGCAGCCGAAACTTTCTACTTCCAGGACCCTACCCAGCTTCTCCCGTTTGGCCAGGCCTTCGCCTCCGAAGCCGCAACCAACACTCGGCTCAAGTCGGTCACGTTCTGGACCACTCCAGACGGTGGAGGTTCCGGCATCGACATGGCGTACCCGTTCGCGTTCGAAGACTACCTGCCTCCCCCGGCGAACTAACTTCTCTTGTCAGCTGATTGTGGACGTAACCGACCCGAGTCAACCATTGAGGAAGTAAGAGCAGCCGAGAAGAAGGTGCAAGAGGTTCTGGAGGCCCTGTTTCAACAGTGAACACTGTCCTTGTACTTTGGGGGCGGCGCTTGACGTATAAACGGCACCATTGTGGAGCAAGTAACGGCACACGATCCGTCATGAGACGGCGCAGGTAAGGCCGCTCGCATAGGGAGAACAGCATGATCAAAAAATGTGCATGGCGTGTAGTCCTGATTGTGGTTCTCAGCCTGGCCCTGACCATGCCTGCTCGGGCAGAAAGCGAGGGTTCCGCCGCCATCGAAATCATCGTCGCAATTGTGGTGGTGGGCGTGGTTCTCGCGTACGTGGTACCCTCCACGATCATTCACTATTCGAAAAAGCGAACGATAACGGGTTGTGTCACCTCGGGGGCGAACGGGATTACCCTCACCGACGAAAGAGACAAACAGATTTACGCACTGTCTGGCGACACAACCGGCATCAAGACGGGCGATCGAATGAAGCTACAGGGCAAGAAAGAAAAGCCGAAGGGCACCGACAAGGCGCTTGTATGGAAAGCAACAAAGGTGACTAGAGACTTCGGCGCCTGTCAGCCCTAGCTGTGATCTCGACCTTGAATCTCCCGGCAATTTGCAGCAATCAATTTCTGTTCTAGCAAGATAACTGTCGCAACCAGCGATTGCACTCAAAACCCCCGCCAAGGTCTGTGCGTGAGATCGCGGCTGGCGTGAATTTAGAGCGGTCAACTGATTGTGGAGGGCATGTCTTCTTATTTATTACAGCCGGTATTTGTTACGCCGTTCAAGGATTGCTGCCCGCGGGTCGATGGAGTTCCTGCTGGACCGAGGGCGGAAGATTTTCCAGGTGATTGAGAAAAGTGACAACTTGCCAGATCTCACTATCGGCCATGATATTGCCCCAGGCTGGCATGGCCGACTGGCGCACTCCGTTTTTGATGAGGTAGAAATCCTGGTTCTCGCGCAAGCGGGGATGCGCCTGCATGAACTGGGGCGCTGGTGGATTGAAGGAGGCGCCGTAATCACTCGCCGGATTGTCAGGCCGGCCGTGGCAGTCGGCGCATTTGTCGCGATACAAGCGGGCACCATCGAGCACGTTGGCCTCAGTAGGCGCGATCGGATTCGCTTGCGGTGGCGCATGGCGTACGGCGGAAGCATTCAAGGCGGTGGTGGCGAGCTGAGATTCGAGCCAAGACTCGGGAAGATTCGCGCGCAGGTCCGCATAGCCGAGTCT
Source organism: uncultured Acidobacteriaceae bacterium (assembly GCA_963708335.1). GTDB lineage: Bacteria > Acidobacteriota > Terriglobia > Terriglobales > Acidobacteriaceae > Sulfotelmatobacter. Next base: position 4,596,808 of record OY970205.1, read on the forward strand.
CAGGTAAAGCCAGCCGCCGAATGTGAATACGATCAGCGTCGCGACAATTCCGGCTACGAAGTTTTTCATCCCTTGCCGTGATCGTGTCGGCGCTCCAGACGCATATCTCCGGGTCAAGTGGAGGAGACACCGTCACGATGGAATTTGTTCCAGATGGCTCTAGTGGACCGCGGCCGTTGCCCGAATCACCTCGCGCGCCTGATTCTGCTCATTCAACAGGACCACGATTGGTTCGTGCGTCGCCAACTCTCCATCAATATAGCTGGAATACGCGCAGATAATCAGTATGTCTCCGATGGCCGCCTTTCGGGCCGCGGCGCCGTTCAACGAAATCTCCCCCGAACCGCGTTTGCCCCGGATCGCGTAGGTACAGAATCGCTCTCCATTGGTGACGTTGTAGAGTTCGATGTATTGGTTCGGCAGGATTCCCGAGAGTTCCAGCAGTTCTTCATCGATGCCGCACGATCCCTCATAATCGAGGCAAGCCTGAGTGACGCGCGCGGTGGAGTTTGGCTTGCAGCATGGTTTTTATCAAAGTAAACCTCCGGCCAGCAGGTACCTCCCTGGTGAGTTGGTGCTAAGTGAAAATCAGAAGGTGCAACGAAGGGCGCCGCCGAAGACGGTATCGCTCGATTCCTATCTGGAGCGCAACGCTGGGCGGATAACTTCGCCGATGCAGAGCATTGCCCAACGGAACCGGTCAGGACATCAGGTAAATACCTGATTTTCGGGGGCGCGGCTTCGGAGTCTTCGGCGGTTGCAAGGTCCGCGTTGCCCAGTGCCTATTCGACCGATTTCAGGGTAAACAGGCGCCGATGGCTTTTAAGTCGTTATTCGAAAATCAACATCATTTTCTCTTCTTGACAAAGTGAGGGTCGAGTGTCTACCCTCCTGGTTGAGGGTAGACTGTCTTCCATGGCGAATCCGAACCAACAGCGCGCTGGTCTGCTTCAAGGCACCCTGGACATGCTCATCTTGCGAACGCTGCTTTATGGTCGGGCTCACGGGCACGAGATCGGCAAGCACATTCAGCGGACCACCAATGACTTCCTTCAAATGCAGCATGGCTCGCTCTATCCTGCGCTGCACCGTCTGGAGCGAAGAGGGTGGGTCGTCTCCAAATGGGAGACAGCCCGTGATCGCAATCGGGAATTCAAGTATTACCGACTTACGAAAAAGGGAAGAAAACAACTTGTGGTCGAAGAATCGCAATGGAAGCAGATGGCGGAAGCTGTGGCACGCATAATGTGGCCCGCTGCCGAGGAGAGCTGAGATGCGATGGTGGCGGATCAGAAAGCGGGATTCGGACCTGGACCGGGAGATCCAGTCCGACTTGGAACTCGAAGAGGAAGAGCAGCGGGAGCGCGGGATATCTCCCGAAGAAGCTCGGTATGCGGCTAAGCGGGCTTTTGGCAACGCGGCGCTGATCAAGGACCAGACGCGCGAAGCATGGGGCTGGATGCCGGCCGAACATCTATGGCAGGACATTCGCCACGCGGTACGGCGACTGGGCAGGACTCCAGGATTCGCCATCACCGTCCTCTTGACTCTGGCCGTCGGCATCGGCGCCAACGCCGCCGTCTTCAGCGTCATCAATCGCGTCCTTCTGCATCCCCTGCCTTATCCGGAATCGGACCGAGTCGTCGCTCTCTGGCTCAACGCACCCGGCGCCGGCGGACTCGCCAGCTTCTCGAGTGGCCTCCAACTCTCGCCGTCTATGTACTTTACCTTCCTCCAGCAGAACCAGACCTTCCAGGACCTCGGCATCTGGACCCCAGGGATGGCGAACGTGACCGGGATCGCCCGCCCCGAGCGGGTCCGCACCGCGTCCGTGAGCGGAGGCGTGCTGGAAACCTTTGACGTCCCGGCTGTCGTCGGGCGCTGGTTCTCAGCCGCCGACCAGGATCCCCGCGGTTCCAAAACCGTCATGCTCAACTACGGCTACTGGCAGCGTCGTTTCGGCGGCGATCCCTCGGTCATCGGCCGGATTGTGCAAGTCGATTCCCAGCCCCGGGCCATCGTCGGCGTGATGCCCCGCAATTTCCGAATTGCGGACCGCGACTTCGACCTCCTTCTTCCGCTCGCCCTCGATCCCGCCCACCAGAAGCTGGCGCCCTTCGGATACGACGGTATCGGCCGCCTCAAACCCGGCATCTCCATTCCCGAGGCCGACGCAGATATCGCCCACCTAATTCCCGTGTGGATGGACTCCTGGTCGAACGGCCCCGGCACCAATCCGCACTACTACCGCATCTGGCGCATTACGCCGAATTTTCATTCGCTCAAACAGCAGGTCATCGGTAATGTGAGCGGTGTTCTGTGGGTCGTCATGGCGACCGTCGGGCTCGTCATGCTGATTGCCTGCGCCAATATTGCGAATCTCCTCCTCGTGCGGGCGGAATCGCGCCAGCATGAGCTCTCCGTGCGAGCCGCCCTGGGTGCCGGCCGTCTCCGCATTGCACGTGAACTGATCCTCGAAAGCGTCGCCCTCAGCCTCACCGGCGGCGTGATCTCAATCGGCGTCGCGTGGGCCGGGCTCAGCCTGCTGGTTGCTATCGGCCCGGCCAATCTGCCCCGCCTCGCCGAAATCACATTTGACGCCCGCTCCCTCGCCTTCACTTTCATGCTGGCTCTCTTCTCCGGTCTCCTGTTCGGAGCGATCCCCGCCTGGCGGTACGCGCGCGCCCGGCTCTCGCTCACCATGGACTCGTCCAGCCGTACCGCCAGCGCCAGCCGCGCCCGTCATCGCTCCCGCAGCCTGCTCGTGATCGCGCAAACGGCTATGGCGCTCGTGCTCCTCATTAGTGCGCTGCTCATGATTCGCACCTTCGCTGCTCTTCGCAACGTCGATCCCGGCTTTTCCGACCCAGCCCAGATACAGACGCTCAGCATCTCCATCCCCGATTCGCTCATCTCCGACCCACTTCTCGTTACTCGCACGCAGAACAGCATTGTCGACCAAATCGCCAGTGTCAGCGGTGTCACGTCCGTCGGCTTCGCGAGCGGTCTGCCGATGCAGGGTTTTGATCCCAACTGGGATGAAATAAGCGTCGAGGGCAAAATCTATCCTGGCAATGAGCCCCCGCTGCGCCTCTTCAATTACGTCTCGCCCGGATTCTTCCGCGCCATGGGCACGCGCCTCGTCGCCGGCCGCGACTTCAACTGGGCCGACAACTACGGTCTCCATCAGTACGTGATGGTTTCCGCAGGGTTTGCCCGCGATGGCTGGGGCTCTGCTGCCGCCGCCCTCGGCAAACGTGTACGCCAGTTCAACAACATGCCGTGGCAGGAAGTCATTGGGGTTGTCGAAGACGTCCGGGAGCATGGCATTGAGGAAGTTGCGCCTCCCACGGTTTACTGGACGGCTATGCTCAACGATCCCTATACACCGCAGCCCACCATCGACGCTCCGCGCTCCGTCACCTTCGCCATTCGTTCCAACCGCGCCGGAACCCAAAGTTTTATCAGTGAGGTGCAGCAGGCCGTCTGGTCCGTCAACGGCAATTTGCCCGTCGCCCAGGTGCGCACCATGCAGGACATCTACGGCGAGTCGATGGCCCGCACCTCGTTCACCCTTGTCATGCTGGCCATCGCCGGCTTCATGGCGCTCGCCCTGAGCATCATCGGCATCTACGGCGTTATCTCGTACGCGGTGTCGCAGCGCACTCGCGAAATCGGCATTCGGCTCGCCCTCGGCGCTCAGCGCGGCAGCCTCAGCTGGATGTTTATCCGCTCCGCGCTTGTCCTCACCGGCATCGGTGCCGTCATCGGAATCTGCGCCGCGACCGCCGTCACGCAGTTCCTGCACTCGTTGCTCTTCGGGATCACGCCGCTGGATCCTGTTTCGTACGTGACTGTACCCTGCGTTCTCCTTGCGGCCGCGCTGCTCGCCAGCTATCTGCCCGCCCGCCGCGCCGCATCAGTCGACCCCATGCTGACGCTACGAAGTGAATGACACGAATCAATCCGCTTCCTGGAGATTGGCACCTGGCGCTTCGAACCAGCGAGCCGTGATGGCTCCGAAAATAAAGCCTCCAACGTGCGCCAGGTATGCGACGCCGCCGGTTTGCACTTGCGCCACTGCGCCGGCGTGCACCAGTTGAGTCAGGAACCAAAACCCAATCAAGAGTGCCGCCGGGATGAATGTGACTTTCACGAAGATGAAGATCACCAACAACGACTTGATGCGGTCGCGAGGAAAGGTCACGAGGAAGGCGCCCATCACCGCGGCAATGGCTCCGCTTGCGCCCAGGCTAGGGACAGTAGAGTGGGGACTGGCTGCGACTTGGGCGAGCATGGCGATCAGTCCTCCGAGCAAATAGAAAACGAGATAGCGGGCCCGGCCCATCGTATCCTCGATTTCGGGACCGAAGGCCCAAAGGAAAACCATGTTACCGATGATGTGGGACCAACTACCGTGCATGAACATCGCGGTCAGGAGCGTGATCAAGTGGTGACCGGACGTGATTTGTGCTGGAACCGCCGACCACTGCATGACGAAGGCATCACCGCGCGTCAACTCAAGGAAAAAAACGAGGACATTTACGACGATGATGATCGCGGTGCACACGGGCGTGCGCACCGGCCGGCGGGACGCATCAGTTAAGGGAATTAAGCCGCCCACGTTCTGCTCCTCCGTTTTGGTCGGGGTTCTTTCCGCGCGCAGAACTCTCCCTGCAGTCAGCTCTGCCGTGCTCTCCGGCCTGCTAAGCAGCTAGTGATGTCGGCGGCGACACCGACGCGGCGGCCTTGCGAACAGTCAAAGCCACCATTATCCGCGTAACGCCGCTGAAGATGAGGCTGACGCCGACTAAAGTACCGATCGCCCAGGCCGAACTCGACGGCCACTGCATGTAGATCATTAACCCCAAGAGCAGTGTCACAATACCGTCGATCAGAAACCAGCTGGATCGCAGGATCGTGGGAGCCCGGAAGAACAAGACGATGTTAAAGATTCCCTCCACCAGAAACAGCGATGCGAGTAACAAAGTAAGCGACGCCACTCCCAACGCGGGACGCGCGATCAGATATCCACCAAGGCATATATAGGCGAGCCCAACCAAAAGTCTCCAAATCACGCTGCCAGCTTCACGAGAGTGAAAAGCGACAACGAGATGGACTACACCCGCCAAAATGATGAGCCAGGCAATGAGGATGTTGACAGCGACCGCCGCAATCAGCGGCGCTGCCACCGCGAACATGCCTAAACAGATCAGCGATACGCCCCAGAGGATAGTTAAGGTGGAAGCACGCCGAACGAGGGTAGAGGAATTCTGCGCCATAGACGCCTCCTCAACGGACGGCGCGAGTCTACCGCAATGGATCGGAGGATGCAATCACCGCTGGCAACCAGCGGTGATCCAGACTGGAGAGTTTTTGGTGCCAAACGCGGAACCTACCAGGCGAGCAGCGGCAATTTGCTTGCTGGCAGGACCGTCAAACTCTTCGGCGGGGTCGGCGAATCTTCGTAGCTCCGGATATTTCTGCAGCAGCGTGGGCGGGGCTCCGACTCGCTTGCCGGTTACCATGGCCTTCAACTCCAGCGCGTTGACCCCGGCCTTGTTCGATCGCGTGGCGGTGGGTGCGTAAACGAAAAGCGCATGCCGATTGGCTCTCCCTGGGCTCACCGAATTCGTCTGCGTCTTGTATCGGCGTTCGCCGCAGTGGCGTGCCGCTTCCTTCCTCGTTCTTGACAAACCACGAACCCAGACAACAGAATGCCTTGTTTCTGAATCCTTAATCTTTTACTCCGTGGAATTCTTCGAAGGTGGAGCTTGCCCGAGGGAGATGTCGCCAGGAAAGAATCGGGACTGGGCAAAACGGGCGGACCACCCCCGAAAAAACCGGACGTCGCCCGGAACACGCCTTGGCGCTTCTCCCCTGCCACAAAGCCACGTCTTCGGGTTGGTCTTCTCCTGAATGGTCCCGTCTTGCCCAGATTTAACGTTCGAATAATTGAGGATCTCCGAGCCAGTAATTTCATTGACCTTGCGCTGCTGGTTTACAAGAAGGACTCAGCCTTGGAGAAGACGACGGCGCCTCAAGGCGTCGCCGGCCGTGTTGGGCGAAGACTCTTCGACGCCAAACTGAGAAAGCATACTCTTTACGACCTCTATCTCCGCTTCGACCAGCGAAGACGGGGACCCGACGATCCTCTCGAGAACCTCGATTGCTCGGGCATTCTGTCCGGCATCGAATCCACCGAGGTAGAGCCCATAGGCGCCAAGTTTGTCCACCGTTTTCCGCCCGAAGCTCTGGAGAGAATCAAGGTCAAGAACCTGGATGTGCTGATCCGTTTCGGCTTTAACATTTTGAAGGGTGAGATCCTGACGGCGGCGCGCTTCGGAGTGTGGTCCTATCATCATGGCGACAACGAGTTTTATCGAGGAGGCCCGCCTCTTTTTTGGGAACTCTACGAACGCTCGCCGCTCTCGGGCGTACTGCTGCAGGTACTGACCGAAGAACTCGATGCCGGAATCGTCCTTTGCAAATCGTTGTTTGCAACGAAAGCGACGCTAAGCATGTCGGAGAATCGAGTTGCGCCCTACTCGGGCTCGACCGATTTGGTCATTCGAAAACTGAACGAACTGCATCAGTTCGGCTGGGAGTACCTTCTGCGCAACGCAGTCCGCCCGGTGCCTTATCGAGGGAAGCGGAAACTTTACCGTTCCCCGACGAATTCCGACATGGCACGCTGGCTGGGTCCGGTTCTAGTGAAGAAGGCGATGGGCCGTCTGTTTCGCCGCCCGTCGGTGCAGCACTGGAAGATCGCGATTCGCCTGAATTGCCGGCCACTTTTCGATGCAGGATCGGATGGCAGCCTGCAAGGCTTCCGTTGGATCGAACCGCCAAAAGGCCATTTCTGGGCCGATCCCTTTCTGCTCGAACATGACGGCCGCAGATGGGTTTTCTTCGAGGACTACGTCTATGCCAGGAAACGCGCTCTTATTGCTTGCGCTGAACTGTCGGCCGGGGGCAAGCTGGTTTCGCCAGTTCTCTGCCTGAGCAATCCAGAGCACCATTACTCCTATCCTTATGTGTTTCGCGATGGGGGAGAATTATTCATGATCCCCGAAGCTCTTGACGCGGGTTCGATTGACTTGTACCGGTGCGACAAATTTCCTGACGGCTGGATTTTCCAAGAGACGCTGCTAACGGGAAAGTTTGTCGATACATCGGTCTGGAATCATAACGGACTGTGGTGGATGATGACGACCCGGGCCGATCCTGATTCGCGGTCTGCCTGCCTTTTCCTTTTCTATGCAGAACGATTGACGGGGGATTGGCGCTTTCACCAGGCGAATCCGATTTCGACCGATGTCAGAAACAATCGTGGAGCGGGACGCATTTTTTACGCAAACGGGCGCCTGATCCGGCCCAGCCAGAGCTGCTCCCCGGTCTACGGATACAGTTTCACCCTGAATGAGATAACGAAACTCTCCGCCACGGAATATTCCGAGCAGGTACTGCGGGAGTTTCGGCCGGAACCGCTGAATATGCAAGCGACGCACACCTACAACTGGCTTCCGGGGGTAGAAATCATAGACGGCGCCAGGGTGGTGCCGTTGAAGAAAGTTTAGATACGAACCTGCTCAGGCGCGAAGAGGTAGTTGCGGATTCGAGGCATCATCACCGAACTCGTCGAGCGGATCCGCGAATCGCCTTAACTCCGGATATTTCTGCAGGAGCGTGGGAGGAGCTGCGACTCGCTTGGCGGTTACCATGGCCTTCAACTCCAGCGCGTTGACTCCGGCTTTGCTTTCAAAGTGATTATTGGTGATGACGTAGGTCGTCTGCGCCTTCTCGGCGACGTTTTCGATTCGTTCTTTCCAGCCCGTCAGTTCCCTTTCGTTGTAGAGATAGTTGTAACGGTCGTTGCGATTGTCGGAATCGAACCATTGATCGTAGTTGCGTCCATGCAGGCGCACGTAGCCGATTGGTGCAGTCACATGCTCGGTTGGGGCAAGCGATTTTCCCAGCAGCGGTTGATCGATGTTGCAGAAGCCCACGCTCTGGTGGGTGAATGCGGCCAGGGTTTCCGCGTTATTCCAACTGGAGTCGCGCACTTCCACGACGCGCGGATACTCGATGAACTGGCGCAGGAGGCGGTCGAGATATTCGCGATTCAGCGAGGTGTTTTTGAACGAGACCGGGAACTGAATGAGCAGCGCGCCGAGACGTCCTTCGCTGGCGAGGACGTCGAGGCCTTCGCGAGTGCGGGCTTCATCTTCGTCGGTGGGACGAATGCTCGCGGCGGAGGTGGGCTCCATCATGGCATTGGGAGAGTGGGTGAAGGCGCGATACAGCTTGGCGGTGAAGAGGAATCCGGGATTCACGGCTGCGACTTTGCGGCACCATACCTTGGCGAGTTGGGCTTTGATCGGTCCGTAAAACGAGGTGTTGATTTCGGTGGTATCAAAGAAACGCGCCAGGTATTCGAGGGGATGCACCTTGCGGTGCTGCATTCCCGAAGGATAAAAAATGCCTTCCCAATCTTTGTAAGACCAGCCCGCGGTGCCGAAGCGGATGCGGTTTGGTTGAGTCTGAGGCAAGCGAACTTGGGCTGTGGATCCCATGGGTGGACCGCTGGACGAAGGGCTGCCTCAGAGTAGCATAGAGCGGTCTGCGGGATAGGCGGTGCTGCGGGGGGCGCGGCGAAAATCGAGATTTCGAGAAGCAATCAAAGGCATTCACCACCAAGGACACGAAGGTTCACGAAGGAAAAGCCGAAGAAATCTAAGAAAACAAAAAGCCCACCAAGTTAGCTTGGATTGGCGACTTATTGTTTCTTGTTTTAGATTTCCGTCGTGAACCTTCGCAACGTCCTTCAGCGGCTCTTTCGGCACGGCTAGAAGCCGTGCCCTTTCAAAACAGAGGTGTCCGCATCAATCTGCAGCGCTGTGAAGGTGTGCGTGAGGACGGTGTCGTCCCTGCGGGACTCGCGCCGACTTCGCACTTTACCCAAGACTTACGTCCTGGGCTAACTTGTTCCGCCGCTTCGCGGCTGGTGTGTGGTTGCCGCTAGCGGGGCGCGGTTCCCTGGGCTGACAGAGCCTGATTCAATTGGCTGGCCAGTTGATTTGCCTGCTCGTTCGAGATTTCGACTTGGCCATTAAGCTGGAGGATCAGATTTCCGGCGCCCATATCCTGGAAGCGGGCGCTCTGGATTACGGCGGAATTACGAAGGGGCGACGGGAGCACCACGTTGAAATCCGACGCGGATTGCGCGGCGGTAAGAACGGATTGGGCGATGGTCTTGCGCATGTCCTCGCCCAGCGATCCGGAGCGCAACGCGTCAGCCATCATGCCACTGGCATTGATGCGTCCGAAGGTTGCGACGACCCTTAGCGAGTTAGGCTTCTCCACCGACGCGGTCAAATGGACTTCGACACTACCATCCTCTTCAGCAAGCTCGGTCGCGGCTTGCTGACCAATAGTTCCGGCGCAGGTCCAGCGCTCAAAATGTAATTGCACTACGAGCAGGCCTGCTGGAGCGGAAGGCGTGAGCATGGCCCGCTGAATGGCGACGCGCTCCCCGCAACCTTCCAGAGCGTTGAGTTGAGCCCGCAGCACATCGGTAATATTTTGCTGCAAGTCGGTGAGATCGGCGGTCAGCCCCAATGTGAAGGTGCGCTGGCCACCTTGCGCAGCGATCTGCTGCAGCGAGCCCGACACTTCAACGCCAATGGTTCGATCGGCGATTTTAACGGGATGACTCACGGCTGGAAGGGTGAAAGCCACGTCCTGGCCGTTGGCGAGCGTGATGCTCATTTCCCTTCCCAGCGCGAGTTGCTGGTTGGAAAAATCGGTCAGAGCTTTGCTGAGATTCTCGGCGCGCGCGGCAAGTTCTGCGGGTGGCGCTTTCGCTTGCAGGCCCTCGTCCAACTTCTTCTGTTCTTGTTCCAGGTCGGAATCGGCTTTCGCCAGGCGCTTCGCGATTTCTTTGAGGCCAGACTTCTGTGCCGGGGAGAATCCTTGTTGAAATTTCCTGGTCTCGTTTCGCGGGTCTTCGACCGATTTGTCGAATGCCTCGCGGGAAGCCTGGTCCGCGGTTCCCTTCTGCACCTGCTGCGAAAAAATTGGCAGTTCAGCCTGCGCAGCCTCAGTGGCTTTGACCAGGGCCTGAAACTCGGCAGTTTGCTGGCTGGTGGCCTGCACCGCCATGGCCTGATGAAAGTCTTTGAGTGTGTCTTCCTCTTTGACCCCGCTCGGACGGGTAATTGCGGAAATGCCGCCGCCTCCCGCGCCCGCGCCGCCGTGACGCTGCGCGCTTGCCGACAGCGGGCAAAGGAGCAGTAGCGAACTTGCGATCAGAGCCAGAGCGACAGAATGGGAGACACCACTTCGCTTCATGACAAATCTTCCCGAACCTTGGATGTGTTTTGCGGTAACACTGCCTGTAGGGAACGGCCGTCAATCGGGTCAACTCATGCACGTGATCCGGCTGGCGAGGCCGCTCTTAGCTTGGCTTATCCGGAGAAAAAAAGCCACAAGATTTACAGTTCTTTGCGAAGCATTGACCTAGCAGTGTGACTATTCACACTTACGTGAGTAAGGCACGTAGATTTCGCGCGGCATTAAGTTCTCGGCGGCTAAAGGCGCCCGCAAAAAAGGCGCATTTTCGGACCGCCTGAAGGGGTCCCTTTCAAAGCGTAACAGGACGATTGGGTCATGGCGGCGAGCCGTCGTGCCCGCTGCTCGTTATTCCAGCGACAGGACGATCCAGTACGTGCCGGTGGGATAGGTATGAGTGCGGCTGTAGCAGACGCCGACGGAGTAACTGTGAAGATTGCGACCCGCGACGACGCGCGCCGCTTCTGCTGGTAAAGCTTGCGGACGCAGGCTGGTATAGGTGAGAACGTTGTAGCTTTCTGCGAGATGGCGAACCGGCGCCGTCCCTAACTTATCGGCTTGGGCCATGGAACACGCGGCCTCGTCAGCGCCAAGCCAGTCACGGCGCTGCAAGCCAGAGCGTCTGGCGGCGCGGCGCATTTGGCTTAAGGCGACGGCAACGCGGTCTTTCACTTCCGCGGAGGAATATTTGGGGAGGGCGGAGCCGAAATCCTGCACGATGTAAAGCCGGTCTCCGTTGCGAACTACGCCCAGCCCGACCACGTTGTACGCCGGGTTGAGCAAGTTTGCGCGATGCGGTGGGGAAAGCATGAGATGTTCGTGCCCATGCGCGGCATCATAATCGAGCGCAACATTTTCTCCTTCTTGCTCGAGCTGAAGTCGCGTTCTCGCTGCGAGACGCTGCGGCAGCGCGGGTTCTCCGTCAAATTGATGCGAGAGACGCCGCGCCTCGAGCATGGCTTGCGCGTGAATGCGCGCGGCTTGCGAAAGGCCTGCATCCACCACGAGCGGAGGCGCCCCGGCTTGGCGGCGCGATTGGTTCGCTAAGGCTAGCAGTTGCTCTTCGACCTGAAAGTCATAGGCTTCGAAAGGGATGTCGGCGGCCTTGGCGGAGGCTTTTAGAATCTCGGGCTGGCCGGCCGGCTTTTCCGCGGGGGAAGCCAACAGGCGAGTCGCTGGCGGTAGAGTCGCAGCGCCCACGGCGATCAGGAACGCCAACAACAATCTGGATGTTCTTGCCATCTATCGGGCCTATTCGCCGGACCCTGGGAGGAGTCGGTTTCCGCAAAACGTAGCGGCGGATGCATTCGTCCGCCAGCCGAAAATCAACCACCTCTTGTCCGCCAGCCCACGATCAACCACCCCGGACGAATGCGTCCGGGGCTACGTGTTCTGCTTCGGGCTAAAACTTCAATACGGCGGAAACTTTGTTGCTGGTGCTAGGCTAGGGGTTGGCATGTAGGTGGAGAAGTTACAGGGGTCTATGGAACTAGGGATCAGTGGGGGCATTGGCCTGTTGTTTGGCGTGGTGCTGGCGTGGTTGGCCCTGCGCTCGCGCACGGCTGCGACGCAGGTTCGTTTGTCATTGATGGACAAGGAATTAGCGGCTGCAAAGGCAGATCTGGCGCGGCTTTTGCAGGAGCAGCGAAGCCTGCTGGAAAGCCGGGCCCGCCTGGAATCGGCGCTGGAAGCGGAACGAAAGACCAACAACGAGAAGATCGAATTGCTCACCAAAGCCGGTGATCGCGCGGCAACGGACCTGCAAAATGCCTTCAAAGCTCTCGCCGCCGACGCGCTCAAGAGCAATAATTCCTCCTTCTTACAGATCGCGCAGGAAACTTTGAAGCGCTTTCAAAGCGAGGCCAAAGGCGATCTCGACGCTCGCCAGAAAGCAGTCGCCGATCTGGTCACGCCTGTTCGCGAGTCGCTGAGCAAGGTGGATGCACAGATTCAGCAGATGGAAATCGCGCGGGGCGAGGCTTATGGCGACCTCAGGGCGCAGGTTCAGTCCCTTATCACCACACAAAAGGAATTGCAGTCGGAGACCGGGAATCTGGTCCGCGCCCTGCGCACGCCGAACGTGCGCGGACGCTGGGGAGAGATCCAATTGCGCCGCGTTGTCGAAATTGCGGGGATGCTCTCCTATTGCGATTTCGCCGAACAGGAAACGGTGACCGGTGAGAGCGGCCGCCTGCGTCCCGATCTCGTGGTGAAGTTGCCCGGCGGCAAAAACGTAGTAGTCGACGCCAAGACGCCGCTGCAAGCTTTTCTCGACGCCTTTGAAACGACCGATGAGGAAACACGCCGGTCTTGCCTGGCCAATCACGCGCGGCAGGTCCGCGACCACATGAAGACGTTGAGCGGGAAGAATTATTGGGAGCAATTCGAGGCCACGCCTGAATTTGTGGTGATGTTTCTGCCGGGCGAAACTTTTTTTAGCGCCGCGCTCGAGCAGGATCCCGGGCTCATTGAGCACGGCGTTCTGCAGCGCGTGATTCCGGCGTCGCCGACTACTCTCATCGCGCTGTTGAAGGCCGTCGCCTACGGATGGAACCAGGAAAAGCTGGCGCGGAACGCGCAACAGATCAGCGCGCTTGGCAAAGAACTCCACGATCGGCTGCGGAGACTGGCGGGGCACATCACCGGAGTCGGCGCTAATCTCGATCGAGCCGTCGAAGCCTATAACCAGGCCGTCGGCTCAATGGAAAACCGGGTTCTGGTTTCCGCTCGTAAGTTCGCGGAACTGGGAGCCGCCGTGGCGGAAGAGATTCCGGAACTCGAGCCGATCGAGACGACGTCTCGCGCGCTTTCGTTTGAGTGGGATGAGGAACCGCCTGAGACGGCCAAAAATAGCGCCAAGGCGGGATAGGTTTGGGCTCGCTTCCGCGAGACCTCGAAGATACGGAATCTCACAGAACCCTCCACAAATACATAGTGGCTGTTCTAAAATGCATCTATAATTTTGGAACTGGCTTGAATTACGGGGCTTAGCGCTCCAAGAATTGGAGTCGACGTGGCAGCGAAGTTGCTAACTCCGAATCAATGGGATGTGTCTCCCATGCCTCCGCCGCATCCTAAGGGTTCGGGGCCTGTACCGAAACTCATGAATCGGGAAAGCCAAGCTCGATTTGTCGCCATCTTATTGTTCCTGCTGACCGTGGCTGCAGTGGTGTTTGCCGGATTTAATTTCCAGAAAGAACGCGAGTCAGCCGTCCCCGATGACGGCGTATGGTGGATCGAACATAACGGGAGGCTGGTGGCCGACCGTATCGATCCGAACGGCCCGGGAGCGAAAGCGGGAATCAAACGCGACGACCAACTGGTTTCGGTTAACGGCCAGGAAATCAAAAGCACTCCAGGACTGGTACGCCAACTCTACAGCACGGGCGTGTGGTCGAAGGCGACGTATTCGCTGATCCGGAAATCGGTGCCGCTCGATTCCAACGTCATTCTGGCTCCGGTCGATCGCTCGCTGAATATTTCCCTGCGGTTGATCGCGCTGATTTATCTCGGAATCGGCATCTACGTTTTGCTGCGACGCTGGACCGCTCCGGGCTCCACGCACTTTTACGTTTTCTGCCTGGTATCGTTCATCGCCTATTCGTTCAAGTACACGGGAAAGTTGAACGACTTCGATTGGGTCATTTACTGGAGCAACATCGTCGCGTGGGTCTTGCAGCCCGCACTGTTCCTGCATTTTGTTTTGACGTTTCCCGAGAAGCGGCAATTCGTGCGCCAGCGGCCATGGGTGCTCGCTCTGGCGTATTTGCCAGCTGCAGCGCTTCTGGGACGGCACATTTTGGCTCTGCGCATGGCGCAGGCCAGCGGCTATCTGCGCTGGGATATGGATCGCCAGGAAATGGCATATGGCGCGATTGTGTTTGTGTGCGCCGCGGCCGTGCTGTGGTACAGCTACCGGCGGGCGAGCACCACGATCCTGCGCCAGCAGTTGAAGTGGGTGACGCGCGGAACAATTCTGGCGATCGTGCCTTACACCTTCTTCTATGTCGTCCCGTACCTGATGGGGTCGCTGCCCGGCACGTGGATGAAGCTGTCCGTCCTGCTGCTGGGATTGCTGCCGCTCACGTTCGGGTACGCCATCTTCCGCTACCGCCTGATGGACGTGGACCTGATTTTCAAGCGGGGCGTGGTTTATACCTTGGCCGCAGCGGCGGTAGCGGGAATGTATTTCGCGCTGGTAGCCGGAATAGCCACGCTGGTCCACATGCGGCAGCCCGGCACAGGGCCACTGGGATGGATCTTGGCTGTCGTCGTTACCGCGCTTCTGTTTGATCCGGTGCGCAAGTGGATTCAGGATCGCGTCGATCAGACGTTTTATCGCACGGTCTATGACTACCGGCGCACCTTGATCGATTTCGGCCGGGAGCTCGGCTCGGAAACGGATTTGAACGCGCTGCTCTCCTCCGTGCTCGATCGGCTATCGCGAACCTTGGCAGTGGATCGCATTGCGATTTTTTTGCGTGGTGACGAAGAAGCCGAGCAATTCGTGCTCTCGAAATCGATTGGCATGAATCCGATCGGGAAACTCGATCTTACTTTTTTAAGCACGCCGCGTCCCGAACCCGCCGGGCACATGTTTTTCGAGAATACGCACCAGGTGCCGCGCGAGACTGCGGGATCGCAAGACGCCATCGCGCGACTCGATCTCAACTACTACATTCCCTGCCGAGCCCAGCAGAAAACCGTTGCCGTGCTTGGTTTGGGAAAGACTGCCAACGGCGACTACCTTTCCAGCGAAGACATGGAACTGCTGGAGACTCTTGGCGGCTATCTCGGCATCGCCATTCAGAACGGCCGCCTCTATGCGTCGCTGCAACAGAAAGTGGCGGAGTACGAACGCCTGAAGGATTTCAACGAAAACATCGTCGAGTCCATCAACGTTGGCATCATGGCTCTCGACATGGAAGATCGCATCGAAAGCTGGAACGCGCAGATGGAAGTCATGTATGCGCTTCCGCGCTGGCAGACACTCACCCAGCCCGTGCGCGCCATCTTCCCGGCGGAGTTTGTCGAGGAGTTCTACCGCGTCCGGCAAAACGCGGGCATCAATAACCTATATAAGTTCCGGCTGCAAACGCCCGCGGGCGAGACTCGCACGGTCAATGTTGCGATCGCTCCGCTGGTAACTCGCACGTTCCAAGTAATTGGCCGCCTCGTCATCATGGACGACATTACCGAACGGATCGAACTCGAGGGGCAGCTTTCCCAGGCGGACAAGCTTTCGTCGATCGGGCTGCTCGCGGCCGGGGTGGCGCACGAAGTGAATACGCCGCTGGCGGTGATTTCGTCGTATACGCAGATGCTCGCCAAGCAGTTGCAAGGCGATCCACAAAAGTCAGGTCTGCTGGAGAAGATCACGAGGCAAACCTTCCGCGCCTCGGAGATCGTCAACAACTTGCTGAACTTCTCGCGAACCAGCGGCACTGAGTTCGGCGACGTCGACATTAACAAAGTTATTACCGACACGCTTGCGCTACTCGAACACCAGTTCAAGATTGCGAAGATTCAGGTGCAATCCGAACTGGGGGCTGGAATTTCCCCGATTCAGGGCAATCCCGGCCGCTTGCAGCAAGTCTTCTTGAATCTCTTTCTTAACGCTAAAGACGCGATGCCGGGCGGCGGCAAACTCAATGTCGCCACCTTCAACGGGGACATGGTCAGCGTGCGCGTGAGTGACACCGGTTCTGGAATCGCGCCTGAACATATTCAGCGGATTTACGATCCATTCTTCACGACTAAGACAGCGCCCAAGGAAGGCCAGAAGCGAGGCACTGGGCTGGGACTTTCTGTCACCTACGGAATCATCCAGGAGCATGCCGGGAAGATTCGCGTGGAAAGCAATCCGGGATCCGGGACAACCTTTGCTCTCGACTTTCCCCTAAGTAGGAAGGGTGTTCATGTCTGAAGCAGCAGTTATCAGCAGCGGCACGCTAAATGGCAATCCGACGCCCACCGGTTCGGTGCTCATCGTCGACGACGAGGCCGAGATTCGGGAATCCTTGCAAACACTGCTCGAGATGGAAGGCTTCGCGGTCGAGACGGCGGAAAGCGGCGAAGACGGCCTGGAGCGAATGGCCGACCATCCCTTTGATCTGGTTCTACTCGATCTGACTTTACCGGGCCGCGACGGAATGGAAATTCTCTCCGAGATTCGCTCTCACGACTCGCGCCTGCCGGTCATCATGATTACCGCTTACGGCACCGTGGAGAACGCCGTGCGCGCCATGCAATCGGGCGCCGCCAACTTCGTGCAGAAGCCGTGGGACAACGAAAAGCTTCTTGCCGACGTGCGTGCGGCAGTCGGCTGGCGGCGTGCCGAAGAAGAAAACGTACAACTGAAGCGCGCGCTAAAGCAGCGCTACAACTTCGAAAACATCGTGGGCAAAAGCGAGCCCATGCTCAAGATATTCGACCTAGTCGGGCAGGTGGCCAACAGCCGCTCTACCGTGCTCTTACAGGGCGAAAGCGGAACCGGCAAGGAAGTCATTGCGAAAGCGATCCACCTGAATTCTCCGAGGCGGGACAAGCCTTTCGTCCCGGTCAACACTGGGTCGATGCCGACCGACCTGCTGGAGTCTACGCTCTTCGGTCATCTTAAGGGGGCCTTCACCAGCGCCATCGCTTCGAAGAAAGGGTTGTTTGAGGTAGCGGATAAGGGCACGCTGTTTCTCGACGAAATCGCCACCATGGGCCTGGAAACGCAGGCGAAGATTCTCCGTGTACTGCAAGACCGCCGCTTCATGCATCTGGGCGGAATTTCCGAGATCCAGGTGGACGTGCGCATCATCGCGGCTACCAACATCGATTTGCGGCAGATGGTACGCGAAGGACGCTTCCGTGAAGATCTTTTCTACCGCCTCAACGTTATCACCGTCGAACTCCCGCCACTGCGCCAGCGGAAAGAGGATATCCCGCTGCTGGTGGAATTTTTCCTGAAGAGGTACGCGGAAGAAAACGGCCGTGCCGCGCCGCGCATTACTCCCGAGGCGCTGCGCCCGCTGATGGCTTACTCCTGGCCGGGCAACGTTCGCGAACTCGAAAATGTGATTGAACGCGCCGTGGTGCTTTCTTCCGGGCCCGAGATCAGCATGGACCTGCTGCCCGATTCCATGATGGGGCGCGGCTCTTCACTGTCTTTGCACGAGCCGCCCTCTGATGCTTCCCTGTTCGAAATTGTCGAGGACGTGGAGCGCCGCGTGATTGTCGACATGCTCGAACGCTGCAACTGGAACCAGACCGAAGCCGCCGAGCGTTTCCATGTTCCGCTGTCGACTTTGAACCAGAAAATCCGGCGGTTGAATATTGAGATTAAAAAGAAGGGGCGGGGCTAGAATAGCCGCTATTTTTCCTCCATGCCCCCTGTGACCTCTGTGGTTGCGCTCTTCTCCGGGCGCAGCAGCGGAAACAAGATCACATCGCGAATGGTGTGGGAGTCGGTCAGCAGCATGCATACTCGATCGAGGCCAATACCCACGCCCCCGGCTGGCGGCATCCCGTATGAAAGCGCGCGAATGTAGTCCTCATCCATCTGGTGAGCTTCCTCGTCACCGCGCTCGCGTTCCTTCAACTGCGCCTCGAATCGACGCCGCTGATCCTCGGGATCGTTGAGTTCGCTGAAACCGTTGGAAAGTTCCATCTGCCCGGCAAAAATTTCGAAGCGCTCAGTCCACTCCGGTTCATCCGGCTTCTGCTTGGAAAGCGGCGAGACGGCCGTCGGGAATTCGTAAATGATTGTCGGCTGAGTGAGGTGTTCTTCGGCCGCAGCCTCGAACAATGCTGCAATCGTCTTACCCAATGGAGCGTTGGGTTCGTACGCCATGTGAGCGTGTGCCGCGTTGAAACGGTCCACCAATTTTTTCACGTTCTCCGCAGTGGCAAAATCATTCATCTCGGGCTTCGCTCCGGCGGCCTCTGGCCAATAATGAATGATGGCCTCGCGCATGGTCATGCGATTCCAGTTCGCCCAATCAATTTCGTGCTCGCCCCACTTCGTTTTCGTGCCGCCGCTGACCGCCTTGGCAGCTTCGGTGATGACCTCCTGGGTGAGATTCATGATGCCCTGATAATCGGTGTAGGCCTGATAGGCCTCGAGCATGGTGAATTCGGGATTCCAGCGCCATCCCAGGCCTTCGTTGCGGAAGTTGCGGTTGATCTCGTACACGCGATCCAATCCGCCGACTACCAGACGCTTCAGATAGAGTTCCGGAGCGATGCGTAAAAAGAGATCCATATCCAGGGTGTTGTGGTGCGTGACGAAGGGCCGCGCCACCGCGCCTCCAGCTATTGGCTGCATCATCGGGGTTTCGACTTCAATGAAACCGTGGGCGTCCATGGTGCGGCGCATCGACTGCACCATCTTCGTCCGCTTCAGAAAAACTTCGCGAACTTCGGGATTCATCACCAGATCGACATAGCGCTGGCGGTAGCGCAGTTCCACGTCGGTTAGACCGTGCCACTTCTCGGGCAGCGGCAACAGGTCCTTGCTCAGGAAAGTGATCTCCTCCACATGCACGCTTAGCTCGCCGGTGCGGGTGCGAAACAAATATCCGCTGACGCCGATGTGGTCGCCGAGGTCGAGCAGTTTGTACAACTCGAAGCCCTTCTCGCCGACGGCGTCTTTCTTCACATAAATCTGGAGCCGCTTGCCATCCTGCTGCAAGTGGGCGAATCCGGCCTTGCCCATCAGGCGGATGGCCATGATGCGTCCGGCAACCCGCACGTTGACGCGATCCTTCTCCAGTTCCTCGCCGCTCTTCGCGCTGTAGATGGCTAGAATTTGCTCCACGCTGTGCGTGAATTCGTATTTGCTGCGGTAGGTGGGCTGCCCGAGCGCTTTAATCTGCTTCAACTTTTCGCGCCGCAGGTTGTAAATATGATCGTCGAGAGCCAAGGGTTTCCTTTTTGGTTGCGATGCAGGGAGATTATAAACAATGCCTTGAGCGACGGCAGTCGAGCACCGGTTGGGTGCGGCGCGAAAAAGGCTGATCGTCAAATAAAACGCGTGCGGGCTGGGAGTGTTTCAAGAATTGCGTTTGCTTTCAGGTTGGTACCTAGGTACACTGGTACGCATGACAGACGATTCCAAGCTGCTGGTGGAACGCGTACAAACCGGCGTGCGCATCGAGAAACGCATCCTGAAAGTCCTGAAAGCGTTTGCCGAATATCACGACATGACGCTGGGGGACGTTTTGGAAGGTATCGTGCTGCACGCCTTCGACGGCAAGACTCCGTTCAGTGCAGCCTCGCTGGAGCGCATTCGCGAGCTGAAGAAGTTTTACGGCCTCGACCTCGACTCCAGCGCCAGCCATCGCCTTACCGAAATCAAGGCCAAATCGCCGCGTCCGAAGAGTTCAGCCAAGAAACAGTGAGAGGACACACAATGGGTTTCGTGAAATCGAAAGTCGGTCTGCTCGTTCTGCAGTGGACGCTTGGCGTGGTGGTTTTGATTGAAGCCGTGCTGTTCGTGATGCCCGGAGCGGCGCATGAATTTGGCCGCACGCATATACCGGGGTTCGTCCGCATGGTCGTGGGCGGAGGGGAGATACTCGGTTCTGTTCTTCTCTTGATTCCAGGAACCGCCATCCGTGGGGCGTGGGTGCTGCTGGCCGTCTTTATCATGGCCATTCTGATTCACTTGCTGCATGGCATGTACGGCATTGGCAATCTGGTGATCTATGCTGCCGCGGCGTTTGCGATTGCCTGGGGAAAGTAGATCAAGCTCATGGCACAGCTTCGAAAGAGCAAGAAAGTCGCCGAGCTGCGCTCGGCGGACAGCCGGGGGCGGCTGTCCCCACATACGGAGTTAATTTTTCAATTTGAAGCCGACCTTGTCCCAGAAAACTCGTTTCATCATGCCGACCACGTGCGGCTAGCTTTTGCGTATCTATCGGAGTATCCGGTTCTGCAGGCGCTGGAACGGTTTTGCGCTGCGCTGAAGCGCTTCGCGGCGGCGCGCGGCAAGTCGCAGCTTTACCACGAGACCATTACTCACGCCTATTTCTTCCTCATTCGCGAACGCATGGCGCGATCGTCCGTATCCGAGTGGGAACAGTTCGCAGTCGACAATCCCGACCTGCTCATGTGGAAAGATGGAATCCTCACTCGCTACTACCACCCGGCCACGCTGCAGTCCGATCTGGCCCGCAAGGTATTTCTTCTGCCCGATAAGTGCTGCTAAACGGTCGCCCACCTCTTTCGGAGCCGACCTTCGAGCGTTTAGAATAGCCGGGTAAATTTTCCAACCTATTCCTCAGGAAGTGTCCCATGGTTCATTTCAAAGTGAACGGACGCGCTCAGAGTTTCGATGGCGATCCGGAAATGCCGCTGCTGTGGTACCTGCGTGACATCCTCGGACTGACAGGAACAAAATTCGGCTGCGGCATGGCCTTATGCGGCGCTTGCACCGTGCTACAAAACGGTAAGGCCATCCGCTCCTGCACCAAGCAGATGGGCACCGTCGCAGGGCTTGAGATCACGACGATCGAGGCAATCTCGGCCAACGGCCCGCACGCCGTGCAGAAGGCGTGGGCTGAGGTGAACGTGCCGCAATGCGGCTACTGCCAGCCGGGCCAGATCATGCAGGCCGTATCGTTGCTCTCGTCGAAGGCCAAGCCCACGGACGAGGACATCGATTCCGCCATGTCGGGCAACATTTGCCGCTGCGGCACCTACCAGCGCATCCGCTCCGCGATCAAGGTAGCGGCGAAGGAGACCGCATGATCACCATAGAGAAGGTCGCCATAGAAAATGTGAGCCGCCGCGGGTTTCTGCAAGGCGTGTTCTCGGCGGGTGCGTTCGTGTTGTGCGCTCGCATTCTTCCCGATCCGCTCTGGGCCACAACCGCAGCGGCACCAGCTTCGGTCGACGGGTCGGCGTTCCATCCCAGCATTTTCGTTGGTATTCAAACTGACGGCACCGTTTACATCGTGGCGCACCGCTCGGAGATGGGAAACGGCGTGCGCACCAGCTTGCCGCGAATTCTCGCGGACGAACTCGACGCCGACTGGAGCCGCGTTCACGTACTGCAGGCCGATGGCAATGCCGAATACGGGTCGCAGGACACCGATGGCTCGCACTCGGTCCGCGAATTTTTTGACACGCTGCGCGAAGCTGGGGCGACTGCGCGCCTGATGCTGGTCCGCGCGGCGGCACAGCAATGGGGGATTCCAGAGTCACAATGTGCGGCCGATCCCGTGCATGTAGTTTCCGACAAGAGTTCCAGCCGCAAGCTGGGCTATGGAGAACTGGCGACTCTGGCCTCGAAACAGCCGGTCCCGAAGAAAGAAGAGCTAACGCTCAAAACCCCGCAGCAATGGCGTTACATTGGCAAACCGGCGCCGGGGTACGACGTCGCCGATGTGTGCGCGGGCAAACCGTTGTTCGGCATGGATGTTCGCGTGGATGGCATGCTCTACGCGGCGATCGCGCATCCGCCTGTGCTGGGAGGAAAAGTAAAATCGGTCGACGACTCCGCGACTCTGAAAGTCATCGGGGTCAAGAAGACGATCGCGATCGATCCTTTCAAGCCGCCGCACGCGTTTCAGCCGCTGGGCGGAGTCGCGGTTATCGCCGACAACACGTTCGCCGCCTTCAAGGGACGCAAGCAACTGAAAATCGATTGGGACAATGGCGGCAACGCCTCCTACAACTCTGCCGACTACAAAAAAGAGTTGCAGCAAACCGCCCGCCAGCCGGGCAAAGTCGTGCACACGGTTGGCGATCCGGACGCGGAATTCGCGAAGGGCGGAAAAATTGTCGAAGCCGAATATTTCGCGCCTCACCTGGCGCACGCTTCCATGGAACCTCCGGTTGCAGTTGCCGATGTTCAAGGCGAGAAAGTGACGGTCTGGTCGCCTACGCAGGATCCGCAGGGCGTGCAGGAGGAAGTCGCCAAAGCGCTCGGCCTGAAAAAAGAAAATGTTACCTGCCACGTAACTTTTTTGGGTGGCGGCTTCGGACGCAAGTCGAAACCCGACTATGCCGTTGAAGCGGCTGTACTCTCGAAGAAAACGGGCAAGCCAGTGAAAGTGATCTGGAGCCGCGAAGATGACATCAAGTTCGACTACTACCACTCGGTAGCGGCGATGTACTTGAAGGCCGCGCTCGATGATAGCGGCAAGCCGAAGGCGTGGCTGCAGCGCTCGGTCTTTCCGCCCATCGGGTCAACCTTTAAGGAGGGTGAAGTCTACGGCGGCGCCGGTGAAATGTCGATGGGATGGAACGTGGTGCCCTTCGAGGTTCCCAACTTCCGCAGTGAAAATGGGCAGGCAGCGGCGCACGTGCGCATTGGCTGGTTGCGGTCGGTGGCGAATATTTATCACGCGTTCGCGGTGCAGTCTTTTGCCAATGAACTCGCCTATGCCGCCAACCGCGATCCCTACGATTATCTTCTGGCCTTAATCGGCAACGGCCGCGTTCTCGATGTGGAGCCGCGAGGGCCAGCGGGCGTTGGCGAAAAATATCCTTACGACACGACGCGTCTTCGCCGCGTTGCGGAGATTGCCGCCGAGAAAGCCAACTGGGGAAAAACGAAATCTGGCAAAGGCACGGGCATGGGCATTGCTGTCCACCGCAGTTTCTTCACCTATGTAGCTTCGGTCGTTCACGTGGAAGTTGACGACCAGGGTGCAGTCCGTATTCCGCATGTGTACACAGCGGTCGATGCCGGCATCGTGGCGAATCCTGAGATGGTGCGGCAACAATTCGAGGGCGCGGCTGTGTTCGGCACCAGCATCGCGCGCACAGGCGAGATCACCGCGACCAATGGCGCCATCGACCAGTCGAATTTTTACGACTACCAGGTCGCCCGCATGAATGACGCACCGCGCCAGGTGGATGTCCACATTGTCGAAAGCCTGGCGCCGCCCGCAGGTGTAGGAGAACCGGGCGTCCCTCCGTTCGTGCCTGCGTTGTGCAACGCAGTCTTCGCCGCAACGGGCAAGCGCGTGCGCGAGTTGCCGCTAACGCGCAACGGCTTCTCGTAGGACCGCTCGACGAGAAAGTTTCGCGAAGGTGTGGTGCCAGTTGAATGCCAGCCTCATCAGCGCTACTATGGCGTGCTGCGCCAATTGAGAGGGCAGACTCGTTATGCCGCAAAACTACGTTCCCATTTTCATTTTCATCGCCATTGTTGGCAGCCTGTTGCCGATCACGTTATTGCTCGCAAAGCTGGTGCGCCCGTCTAATCCCAGCAAGACGAAGCTGATGCCTTATGAATGCGGCATCGACCCCATAGACAGCGCCCGCGGCCGCTACACCGTTCGGTACTACATTATTGCCATCCTCTTCGTCGTCTTCGACGTGGAAACGATATTCCTTTTTCCCTGGGCGGTGAGGTTCAAGGCCTTTGGCCTGTTCGGCTTGCTCGAAATGCTGATCTTTTTGGCCATCCTGGTGGTCGGCTACATTTGGGTGTGGAGAAAAGGCGCCCTCGAATGGGTCTAGAAATCGTTCGTGCTTCAAGTGGCGATGAATGTGGGGATGATTTAAGTAGGGACTGATTTATGTGGGGACAGCCGCGCCCCCGGCTGTCCAGCGGAGCGCAGGCTCCGCGGCTCGGGGACTGATCGCATGCCCAACCTTCCCGACAATCCGATGGATAGTTCTCCCGCTCAGACTTTCACAGCGAGCCGCTGGACGCAAGGCAACTTCTTCTTCCCCACGCGCCTGGTGATCAGCCCGCAACGTGTGACTCGCATCAAGCCGCGCCTGTTCGGCAGCAACGAAGAAAGCATTGGCATGACCAAGGTCGCTTCCGTTCATATTTCCACGGGAGTCTTCTGGTCCGAGATCGTGATCGAGTCCACCGGCGGCACCGATCCCATCACCAGCCACGGACACCGCAAGGCGGACGCTCAACGCATCCGCGACTTGATCGAGAGTTATCAGGCTCAAGCGCGCGCCTAGTCATGGCGCTGAGACGTAGCGAACTACGTCTCTACGAATTGAGCGCGCCTGATACACTACGCGCGATGGCGACACTGTCGCGGCCGGCATTTCCCAGATTCTTTCTGTGGCTCCTACCTTTGTCGTTTGTGCTGCAACTGGCGGCCATCGCCGCGTTCCATCAGTATCGAACGCGTCCTGGGGATGACCACTTCGAATTCGGCTGGGAGATGGGACGGGTCGGCCGCTCGATCGCGCTGGGCCATGGCTTCAGCAGTCCTTACGAGGGTGATACCGGCCCCACCGCCTGGGAACCGCCACTCTATCCTTATTTGATTGGCGCGGTCTTTAAGGTTTTCGGAATTTATACGCAGTCTTCCGCGTGGGTGTTGCTCAGCATCAACAGCCTGTTCGCGACGCTCACTTGCGTTCCCATTTTTTTTATCGCGCAGCGGACATTCGCAGAACGCATTGCATTCTGGTCGGCGGTCACGTGGGGGCTGTGCCCGTATGTGTGGTATTGGTCGGTCCATTGGATTTGGGACACGACTTTTACGCCGTTCGTTCTGGCTTGTCTATTCCTGCTCGCACTGGAACTGCAGGATTGGCCGGGCTGGCGCGGCTGGATCCTATTTGGCGCTTTATATGGCGTGGGCGCGCTGGCCAATCCCACCATGCTGGCATTCCTGCCTTTTTGCGGATTGTGGATTTGGCGGCAGCGCTACCGGAGGGGATTGCCTTCCATGGGCGGTGTCGTACTTTCGTCTCTGGTGTTTTTCTTCGTGCTGACGCCCTGGGTGGTACGCAACTACGAAGTGTTCGGGCGCTTCGTCTTTCTCCGCGACGATTTCGGATTGCAGATTCGCCTGGGAAACGGCCCGTCGGCTGACGGCATGCTGATGGCTTACCTCCAGCCGAACCTCAATAAGCTTGAGCTGGAAAAGTTTCAGCGCATGGGAGAACTGGCCTATGCGGAGTATTGCAAGCGTTTCACCTACGACTGGATTCGCGCGCACCCTGGGCGCTTTGCGGTGATAAGCCTGAAACGCTTCTTCTATTATTGGAATGGGGTGCCGCGTCCCACGAACAGCGTCGCGCCGGTAGACTTTCGCAGTTCAGGGTTTCTGGCGACGTCTGTGCTGGCGATCTGGGGACTCGGGCGCGCTCTGCGCCAGAAGCGGCCCGGGGCGTGGCTTTTCGCGGGATTGATGCTGACGTATCCCACGGTCTATTACTTCGTGTTCCCGCATGCGCGTTACCGCCATCCGATCGAGCCGGAGTTGGTGATTCTGATTGTGTTTTTACTGTCGGAAGTGAGCTGGCGAAATAAGAATGCGGAAGTCAGAAGTAAGAAGTCAGAAGTCAGAGTGCAGAGGTTAAAACCTTAGATTTTAGATCTCAGGGTTCAGATTGAAGATTGAAGACGGGATTCAATCAATCTGCAATCCAAAATCTCAAATCTGAAATCGACTTCACTTCTGCATTCTGACTTCTTACTTCTGCATTCTTGCCGTGTGAGACAATTTCGGGTCCACGAATGCGGAATGGCCGCATTCCATCTATGAATCTTTCCGTCGTCATCATTACTTTTAACGAAGAGGCAAATATCGGGCGCACGCTGGAAAGCGTGAAGGCGCTGGTCGCCGACGGCAAAGGAGAAGTGATCGTGGTCGACTCGGGCTCGACGGATCGCACGGTTGAGATCGCGGAGTCGTTCGGCGCGAAAGTCTTCATTGAGGATTGGAAGGGCTATGCAGCGCAAAAGAATTCGGCGACCGACAAAGCTACCGGCGATTGGATTCTGAGTTTGGACGCGGATGAGGAGGTCGACTCCGAGTTGATCACGGAATTGACAAGGCGCAGTGATGGCAAGCCGGGACGCACTCTTTACGAATGGTGCCTGACGGTGGGACAAGGTGGAGCGGCCAGCCGTGAAATCATGAAGGGAGCCCCGATTGGATTTCTTATCCACCGAAAAAACTATTTCCTAGGCCGATGGATTAAGCGTGGTGGCTTCTGGCCCGATCCCAAATTACGGCTTTTTCGTCGTGGAAGCGGCCTATTCGAAGATCGAACAGTACATGAGGATGTTCAGGTTGACGGACTAACGAAACTGATTCCATACGGCGCTCTCATCCACCATTCCTACCCAACCCTGTCCGATTACATCGAGCACATGAACCGCTACTCATCGCTGGGGGCGGAGATGGTCGCCGCTAAGGACAAGGTCAGTGTCAGTTTCAGTTTCATGAACATCGTCGTGCGGCCGCTATTTACATTTCTGTACAACTATTTATTTCGGCTCGGCTTTCTTGACGGCCGCGAAGGGCTGCTGCTGCATCTCTACCATGCGGTTTACGTTTCGTGGAAATATGCGAAGGCGTGGGAACTGTCTCGACGACGACAGCAGCCTTACTCCTCCCAATAGTTATCCCGAGCGGAGTCGAAGGATCCGGCCTCTTAAACCCTCCAACATCCAAAATTTCTGTGCTGGCGTAGGGATCCTTCGACTGCGCTGGAAGTTCGCGTTCGCGAACTTCCAACTCCGCTCAGGAGGACAGGCTCCCGGGAATCACGGGTGTTCCCTACCGACCGGTCGTTTTCACCCGAGCCTGGCATCTTGCTCCGGCGCGTTCCCTTCCCTATCATCGAATTAGACCGACTGGGGATTGCATGCCAAAGAAGCCGAAGCCGCAAGTAGCCGAGAGCCCGATCGCCGACGTTTTCGAGAACCGCCATCCCTCGGAAGCGGAGAAGAAATGGGCGGAGAAGACGCTGGCGCCTACGCTTGAAAAGGCTCCGGAGCGTCCGATCGGCGGGCCCACTGGCGTGAATCTCGACGAGCACGGCCGTGCGCGCTTCACCACCATTTCCGGCGTGCCCATTCGCCGCCTCTACACGGAAGCCGATCTCCCGGCGGACTGGAGCGAAGAGCAATATCTTGGCTATCCCGGCCAACCGCCCTACACGCGCGGCATTCATGCCACCGGATATCGCGGCAAGCTTTTCACCATGCGGCAATTCTCGGGCTTCGCGTCACCCGAGGAAACCAACCAGCGCTACAAATATTTGCTGGAACACGGTGGCAGCGGGCTTTCGGTGGCGTTCGATCTGCCCACGCTCATGGGATACGACTCCGACCATCCTGCCAGCGAAGGCGAAGTCGGCAAGTGCGGCGTGGCCATCGATTCGCTGGAAGATATGGAAATTCTTTTTGGCGGCATCGACCTGGAAAAGACAACCGTCTCGATGACCATAAACTCGCCTGCGTCTGTGCTGTGGGCGATGTACCTGGTGGTGGCGGAAAAGCAGGGCGCCGACTGGAAGAAAATTTCCGGCACCATTCAGAACGACATACTCAAGGAATACATCGCGCAGAAGGAATACATCTATCCGCCGGCGCCGTCGATGCGGTTGGTCATCGACACGTTTGAGTTTGGATCGGTGTTCACGCCGCGCTTCAACACAATTTCCATCAGCGGATACCACATTCGCGAGGCCGGCTCGACCGCGCTGCAGGAGTTGGCGTTCACGCTGTACGACGGCGTGGAGTATGTGGAGTGGGCTCGCCGGCGCGGGCTGGATGTGGACGATTTCGGTCCGCGGCTCAGCTTCTTCTTCAACGCGCACAATGATTTCTTCGAAGAGATCGCCAAGTACCGGGCCGCGCGCAAAATCTGGTATCGCGTGATGAAAGACCGGTTCGGCGCGAAGAACCAGCGCACGCAGCTTATGCGCTTTCATACACAGACCGCGGGAGTGTCGCTCCCGGCGCAGCAACCGATGAACAATATTGCTCGTGTCGCTTTGCAGGCACTGGCAGCCGTTCTCGGCGGAACGCAGTCGCTGCATACCGATTCCTACGACGAGGCGCTCGCGCTTCCCACCGAGGAAGCGGCACGCATCGCGCTACGCACGCAACAGATTATTGCTTATGAGTCGGGAGTCGCGCACACGGTTGATCCCCTAGGCGGATCATATTTCCTGGAAAACTTAACGCTGCAAATGGAAAACGGCGCATTCGATTATTTCGGCAAGCTCGACACGATGGGCGGAATGGTCAAAGCCATCGAGCGCGGCTACCCGCAGAAAGAAATTGCGGAAGCTTCTTACCAGTATCAGCGCGCGGTCGAGGCTCGGGAGAAAGTAATTGTCGGCGCCAACGAATTTGTCATCGAGGAAGAGTCGCCGAACATTCTTTATATCGACGAGAGCGTAGCCCGCCAGCAGTCTGCAAAGTTGAAGACTCTGCGCGCTCGGCGCTCGAATGATGCCGTGCACCGCGCACTGGAGGCGCTCAAAAAGGCCGCTTCGCAGGAGCCGAATGCAGGAGCCAACGCGAACGTCTCTTCCGCGAACACCATGCCCTACATTGTCGAGGCCGTCCGCGCTTACGCGACCGTGGGGGAAATCTGCGAAGCGCTGCGGCAGGTTTACGGAACCTATACGGAAGTGAGCATTACCTAGATTCGGACAGGCGACCTACTTCGTTTTCTTGTTCTTCTTTTTTCCTGACGCGGGGTCCTTCAGTCCCCACAACCGCAGATGGCACTCGCGGCACATGTCCTGAGTCTCGGTGTTTCGGTTCAGCGCATCTTCTGGAATCTCAGCTGCCATCTTGAGCAGGTGCAACTGCGCTCCGCCGTGCGCCTGGTGGCAACTGACGCACGACATCTCCTGGCCAGTCAACGGATCGCGACTGCCACTCACGGGATGACGCTCGTAGGGATGTCCCATGCTGTTGTTGTCCGTGAGCGCGATGGTCGGCAGATACCGCGAAGGAACAGTCTCTGCGGTACGCAAGTGACAGCTGAGACAAAGGTCATTTACCTTCGCGCGCAGCAGGCGAGCATTGGCCGACTGGTGCGGAT
The DNA here is from genome assembly GCA_963708335.1 of uncultured Acidobacteriaceae bacterium. Classification (GTDB taxonomy): domain Bacteria; phylum Acidobacteriota; class Terriglobia; order Terriglobales; family Acidobacteriaceae; genus Sulfotelmatobacter. The sequence goes on from OY970205.1 coordinate 4,625,937, forward strand.
CGTGGCACCGTGTGCACAGCCCGGAAGCGTAAGGGAGATGCGGGTACAGGAATTTCGTCGGTTCATGGCAGGCAAAGCATGCGCCCTCGTTTGCCTGCTTGATCAGGATGTAAGTCGCGTCCTGACGGTTCTCGATGGTGTGGCAGGACGTGCAGCCCATCTTCACCGCGGGATGAACGTGATCTCCGGTCGCATGATCGGCGTGACACTCCAGGCAGTTCGAGTTCTGATCGACTCGAATGGGATGCGAGCCTGCGTAGCACAAACACGGACCCAGAAAGCAGGCAAGCGTCAGGCGAAGCGCGAACCTTGTAGACGGAACCATAAGGGTCAGCGCTCCTGGGCGGAATCCAGCGCGGTTCCCGTCGCGGCTCCCGCAGGTTTCAAGCGAACGAGGTACGGCGAAAAGGGTGTGACTTCCAGCGCCAATTTATCTTTTGCCGAGTAGATGCGGGGCGGACGCGCTTTGACGAACTTCAGCTGACCTGCCCAGGGATCAAGCTTAACCCGGCTGCCCAGCGGTAGCGCGACGATTTGCTGTGGATTGTCGGGTTCAAGCGCGGGTGCCGCGTCGGCGACGGAACTCATGAGCGAAACGCGATTGTCTGTTACCAGGCTCTCTCCCAGATTCGCGCGAGTGAGGTTGGGCAACTTTTTATCGTACCGGGCGAGCGCTTTCAGGAACAGCCCAGGTTCGACAAGGTTGTCTTTGTACGGCGAGTTTGCCAGAAACTTCAGTCCGAGAGCGTCGGCTTCGCGTTCCTGCTCGGGCGTGTGTTTAAAATCGAAGAGCGGCAGTTGTTTCAGGCTGGGCACAACCATGCGATCGTTGAAGGCGAAGCTGCTGTCGAGATCGTGGCCCAGCGCGGCGTGAGCCAGCGCATGGGCGAGAATGACAGCCAGGGCAGCTTCATTCGGCAAGGCGTCCAGCAGGCCGCGGCTGATCAGGATCGTGTGGCCGATAGTCGCCACTTCCATCGGAGTCGTGGGAATAATCCGGCAGCGGACTTCAGGGTCCAGCACGACCTGATTCGTAACTTCCAGATTCGTGATTACCGTTTGCAGAACTTTGTCGACCTCGCCCTCAGGCACGATCAGTCCAAGTTCCTCGAGTTTGATGATGACGTTATCTTCGGCGCGGCGCTGCCAGGAACGCTGAATCTCCAGCGGACTCTGGTCAGGATTCTCCGACGAATCCTTGGCAGCTCCCGGGTCGACCACGATCTCGGTGAATTCGGATTCGCGCCGCGGGCTGAGATTGTAGCCCCAGATGCGGGTCTGCGCCTTCAGGCGCGGACTCTGGGTTTGCGGCTTGTTGGAATCGAATTCCTCGGAGTACACCACCGCCGGAAGCCAAACTCCCGGACGCAGATTCATTCGCCAGCTGTCGATGTGAAACGTGCCATAGCTGCCGTTGAATCGAACAATGTTGTAGCCAGAATCTTCGACCCAGATCGCGCCCTTAAAGCGGCGGGCGCCTTTCTCTTTGTCTTTGCGGGGACTTACTTCGAAGACCAGGCACCGGATTTCTCCGAGAAATTCGCTCTGCATGTAGCGCAGTTGATAATTCTTGTGATCGAAACCGGCGCGATCGACGAAAATCATGCTGGAGAAGCCCACCGGACTCAGCGAATAGAGTTTCGAGAACGAACCTGCCATCCGCTCCACCAAACGCTTGTCCAGATAGAACTCTTCTTTCGCCTGCTGAAATTGCACTCGCCCCAGGAAATATCGATCTTCGGAAGGAACGAATCCCAGGGTGGCATCGGGTTGCATGCGCTGTAGGTAGGTTTCGACCATCGGACTGTAACTGCGCATGGTGGTCGAGAGCGCACGTTCGTTGGCGATAATTCGATCAATCGCTTCTTCGGGATTGGATTTAGGAGTGCCGCCCGCGAAAACCGGGACAGAACCGAGCAGGATAAGGACAGGAAGAATGCAGTGACGCGTCATTGTCGGCCTCCTGTAGACCTACGTCGTGGAAAGGACACAGGAACGAATGGAAATGGATCCGAACCTGAGCCTCACGGCGGGGGAGGGTAAAGTCGGACGCAAGTCATAATCGGACCCACGGAACGCGGGCAAGAGCTCGCATCCGGCCAGCACACGGAACAAGACAAATTGCGGAGGCTTTGCATGAAGCCTCTCTTCTCGGAAAGCTGAAAGCCGTGGTGGCAATTTCCGAGTACCAGGGGGAGACAGCAGCGATTCTAGCGGGGGGAACTAATGGCTACTGTGAGGGCGCTCACTGGAGGCCGTGATTTACCTCATAGGGCAGAAGGCGGCGGTGGCCAGTGCAGTGGTCGGTGAACGACTGCCGGGACCGTATCCCGGGAAGGGCTATGTCAAGGAGATTGTTGCCAGTACTTAGAACCGACCTATGCCCAAAGAGGACCGATCAGGATAGACTTTGTCGTACTCTTACCTGAACAAAAACAGGGGGCAGGTCAGTCCCGCTTCTCATGTACGAAAAGACGGCTCTCCCCCTTCTTCCATAACCACAATCCGATTGCAAGGACGAACCATCCTCCGATCAGCATGTCCCCAAGGCTGAATCCGTCGAATCTATCACAGAGTATCAGCAAATGGTCACTGGGCCGCGCCGCTCGCCAAACACTCACCGGAGACCCGTACTTACCTATTGAGCATTGCATAATATAGTGACATTCTTGCGGTCCTATGCTACTCTCCGGTCATGGGAAACCCAGCGGGAGTACGGCGAGATTTTCGGAAGTTAGAGGAACGACGTTTATTAGGGGCGCGGTTGCTGCGCCAAGGAGTGCATCCGGCCGAAGTCGCACGGCAGGTGGGAGTGCATCGGCAGTCGGTTAGCCGCTGGGCGGAGCAACTGAAGCAGGGCGGGATACGAGCGCTGAAGAAGGCCAGCCACGCTGGGCGCAGGGCCCGCTTACGGCCCGAAGATTTACGGCGCATCGAGCGCGGGCTGAAGCGCGGGCCTGAGGCGCTGGGATACGAAACCAACTTGTGGACTTCGTGGCGGGTGGCCCACTTGATCGAGCAGGAATGCGAGGTGAAGTACCACCCTTCGCAAGCCTGGCGGATTCTGCGGCAATTGGGATGGAGTTGCCAGCGTCCGGTGGGACGGGCGCAGGAGCGCGATGAAGATAAGATCCGGCGATGGAAACAGCAACGCTGGCCGGAGATTAAAAAAAAGCCCACAACGAAGGCCGCACCATCGTCTTCATCGACGAAAGCGGACTGAGTGAGCGCCCGCACCGCTGCCGCACCTGGGCGCCACGGGGACAAACCCCAGTGCTGCAGTATCACTTCAACTGGAAGATGTTGTCGGCGATGGCGGGGGTGACGTGGTGGAACTTTTACTTTCGGCTGTTTCCGGGCGCAATCCGCAGCCCCCAGATCATCGAGTTCCTGACGCACCTGCTCCGCCACATTCCCGGCAAGCTGCTCATCGTCTGGGATGGATTGCCGGGCCATCGCAGCCGCGCCACCTGGGAGTTTATTCGCCAGCAGCGCGGGCGATTGTGGGTGGAGTTTCTGCCCGCGTATGCCCCGGAACTGAATCCGGTCGAGTATCTGTGGTCGCACTGGAAGCAACACGAATTACCCAACTTCTGTCCCCAGAACTTCGGCCAGCTCAGCCACTATGCCCGCCGCGCCCTATGTCGCATGCGCCAGCGACCCTCGCTGGTGATCGCTTTCTGGCGACAGGCAGAACTGTTTCCACTGTAACTATATTATGCAATGCTCAATAAGGAACCTCTGAAGAACTCTCCGATCCACAGGCTGAGCGTATACGGTGTAAGTCGAGGTGAAAAGGCGAGTGCGACAACAAACTCTGGCGGCGCAGACGGGGTTCGAGAAGTACGGACGGAAAACGAAGCGGGAGCGGTTTCTCGAGGAGATGGAGCAGGTGGTGCCGTGGGCCGAGTTACAGGGGTTGGTGGAACCACACTATCCTAAGGGAGAGAACGGTCGGCCTCCGGTAGGCTTGAGCATCATGTTGCGGGTGTATTTTTTGCAGCAGTGGTTCAACCTGAGCGATCCGGGGGCGGAGGATGCGCTGTATGAATCGCCGGTGCTGCGGCACTTTGTAGGAATCGATCTGGGGCGGGCACCAGTGCCGGACGAGAGCACCATCCTCGGGTTCCGTCACCTGCTGGAGAAACACGAGCTGGGCGGCGCGATGCTGAACGCGGTGAACCGATATTTGGAGAGCCGGGGCATCCGCATCACCACGGGGACGATTGTGGATGCGACCATTATTCATGCGCCCTCGTCGACCAAGAACCGGAGTGGGGAGCGCGACCCGGAGATGCATCAGACGCGGAAGGGAAAGCAGTGGTACTTCGGGCTGAAAGCACACATCGGGGTGGACTCCAAGCAAGGCCATGTGCATTCGGTGTGCACGTCGGCGGCTTCGGTGGCGGACAAGCACATGCTGCCGGATCTGCTACACGGCGAGGAGCGCAAGGTGTGGGGCGATGGTGGATATCAGGGACAGGGAGAAGCCATCCGGCAGGCGGCTCCGCGAGCGCAAGATATGACCAGCCGGAGAGTGCAGTACAAGAACTTTGTGGACGAGTTACAGAAGGCCAAGAACCGGGTGAAGGCCAGAGTGCGAGCGAAGGTGGAACATCCGTTCCGGATTCTCAAGCGCATCTTCGGTTTCGAAAAGGTGAGATACCGAGGGATTCAGAAGAATCATCATCGGCTGTGCGCCAGCTTCGCGTTGGTGAACCTGTATCTGCACCGCAGACGGCTGGCAGTGGCGAGGGCGTAGTGTCTCTGAACCCCGCGTGAAAAGCGAGTTCCCGTAAGGTCGCAAGCCATACTGGGAAATTCGTGACCCGCGCAGGTCTGGAATTCCAGGCCGCCTAATGATCATGGTTGCTCAGAGGTTCCCTAAGACTGGCATCTTACCGCCATTGGCAATTGTTGCAACTGCATTGCACGCGGAACCAACAAACACGAGGAAGGTCTCTGGGTTCTTCTTCCCAGGTCTGTTTAGCCACAGGACAACAGCCCAAAAGCCTATGCAGCACAAAACATTCGGGTATATCTGCCAGATAATTCTGGCGAGAATGATCAGCATTTTTCACCGGATTCCGTCATCGCGTAGTACGTGAACCTGTGCTCGGCTCTCGCTCCTTTCTTCCGAGCCTTGGCTTGGTCGAGCGCACCAACTTTACTCGACTGTTTGGAGCCCGGCATCAGCCAGCCTCAGAAGTGGTGACTCAGGGAAGACGAAACGATGAGCCGCCCGCACAGATCAAGAGGTGTCTATCGGAAATAATCGACAATCGGGCTTTTCTACTACCTTGATCGGAAGATGAAGCTCCCATCGATAGATCTTAATTAAGGCAAGAATCACCGCTCCGTAGACAAGCGCCAACATAACGAGAATAATGCTCTCAAGGCCTTGAAGGTAAGCAACTACTACACCTATGGTGAGTGAAACTACTGTATATACCCAGTTCGCCTTGATGAGCACTTGTAACTCCGTTTTGCAACGAGGACAAGCCGCCGGACTGACGCGTAGCTCGTCCCCCGTTAGCGGCGCATCGCACTTGGGACATCGTCCTCTAACTGACACCGCGCAACTCCTTGATCTGCCTATTTGCAGACAGAGCTTATCGCACCAGCGGCTGCACCCGCCACGGCTCTGAGTGCCCTCATCCCGAGCTGTCCTGCACGCGAGAGCCAACTCGTGCCAGTTGCAATTGCCGGCCCGTACCCGGCGAGAGTCTCCGAAAAGGCGGGTAACACTGCAGTCTCGCTGCCGATTCCAGCAAGGGCAACGCCAGTCGCCGCTGCAGCTGATACAGCATAAAAGCCCGGCTATAGGGCGCGTCCACGGGAAAAGGCGCAGGTACTGCGGACAAATCCGTGACTGCGACTCGAGATCTTCTTGACCGCATGAACTTCCGCCTGTATGTGATTGAAAATGCTAGTCCCTCAGGCATCAAGAAGATGGCAACTTGCGTGCCAGCTAGGACTTCTATCGGCACAATGACCGAGACGCAACACAGCAGCAGCGAATGACGAATGCGGCACAACACGACGCTCCCCAAGGCTGGAGGACAGCTCAAGTCTACGCCATGGCTGCGGCCTGCCTGCTCATTGGACTGGCTTTAGGTTACCTATTCCGCGGATCGGCATACCGCGCAGTTCCCAGCGCCCCGGCTCGGAATACTGCAAGCGCAGAGGCCTTGCCAGTCGCGCAACCGCAGATGCCAAGCCTGGAAGACATGAAGCGCATGGCCGACAAGAAGGCCGAGCCTTTGCTCGCCAAACTTAAGACTGACCCTAACAATTCGACTCTGCTCAATCAAATTGGAACGCTCTACAAAGCAACTCATCAATTCCAGGAAGCGGCTGGGTACTATCAGAGAGCCGTCGATGCCGACCCCAGGAACATCGCGGCGCGCACGGATCTGGCTTCGTGCCTCTACTACGAGGGCGACGCCGACGGTGCTATTAGCCAGCTTCAGCAATCTCTGCACTACGATCCCAAAGATGCCAATTCCCTGTTTAACCTGGGGATGATCCGCCTGCAAGCGAAGAATGATCCCGGGGGTGCGATCACCGCATGGCAGCAGTTACTGAGGCTGAATCCTAAGCTGGCCGAGGAAAAGAAGGCCGCCGTACAGAAGTTGATCGCACAGGCACGGCAGCCAAGACTGCACGAATAGCGTTTGCCCGGAAGAACTCTCCCGAATCGTTCTCCACGACAATTTCTTCTGAAACTGACTGCTGGCTCTCACCACACGCGGCGGAGCAGCACAGCAGGATTGGAATCCTCTGAGAATTTCCTGGTCCTCGCGCATTGCGCAATCCTGGAACCACCAGAGGCGAAGAATAAAGGAATGAAATGACTGCCGTAACGGTGACGTCCTAAAGTTTCGTACGAAAGGCCGATAGATCAGGTATGGCCATACCTGTACCTACTCGGCGCTTTCGCTCGTTCCTGTGGCTGCCGTTGTTTTGCGCGGGAATCGCTCCCGCCTTGGCCGCCGATTACACCTATCGCACCAGTTCCATCGAAGTTCGATTGAGCTTTTCGGCAACGGACCAGAACAATCGCGGAGTGGCGACGCTGCAGCCCAGCGACTTCGCTGTAGTGGACAAAGATGTTATCGTCCGCAGTTTTCAAAGCTTTAGCCGCTCCGACTGGACCAAGCTGGAGATCGCCATTGTGCTCGACGCCAGCGGTTCGGTCACGCCGCACTTCCGTCAGGAAATTGCCGACGTTCTGAACCTGCTTTCCCAAACCACCGGAATTCCGGACGAAAACCTTGCCATCTTCTCTTTTCAAGGCGTGCGCCCGGTGATGTTGTGCGTCGGAGATTGCCACGCCTCTCACGCCGTCGAATCCCTTCCAGCAGGGCGCGCCGATGGCCTAACGCCCTTATTTGACACAATCGTCTTCGCGTCAGATTTTCTTTCCCAGCGCGGCAACGTCCATACGCAGAGAATTCTTATCGTCTTCTCTGACGGCGTGGACACCGTTAGCAACCGTTCTCTGCGCGATGCGATCGACGCCTCGCTACGCGACGACATTCAGATCGAATGCATCGACGTGAATCGGAGTTCCTACTCTTCTTCGGGGGGCGCGATTCTGCGCACTCTAGCCAATGCCACCGGAGGGCGCTATTTCCCGCCTCCTGACGCGGCAGCCCACGCGCTCCAGCTAATCCTTGAAGGTTTTCAAGCAAGCTACACGGTCAGCTATCGACTTCCCAGCCATGTGACCGGCTTTCACACCGTCCGGATTCTTCCCACTCACAACCTCAACCTGCAGTTCCGCAGCCGAAGCGGATATTACTATCCAGACCGAACTCGATAATTGGGGGATTATGAAACGCACGCTTTTCTGCATTGCTATGCTCGTCACCTTTGCTGTGGTTCTTGCGGCTCAGACCAACAGCCAGCAGCAGGGCACAATAATCCGTATGCGCCTGGCCGGGTGTGTGGTCCCGCAGCATGCACTGATGGCACGGATGTCGGGCGGAGAAAACCCCGAAACCCGCCTGCTTTGCCCGGAATACGTTCTAGTAGGGGAGAAGGTGGTTTACGTCATCACGGGAAAGACCGCCGAGCAACTCATACCTTTGGCGGAGGTCACGCGCTTTCGCCTGCAGAAAAATGAAATGCTGATTCGAATTGACGATTCTTCCAAGGAATCCCGCTTCCACATCAAGGCGATGGTGCTGCGGCCGGAATGGGATCGCAATCAGATGTTGGAGGAAGCCCAGGCGACGGCCATGATCACTCATCACATCGACCTGGCGAGCATGCCAGAGCAGCCGTAGGAGCGCACTCGCGGACACCGCTGGGAAGCCATTGCGAGGCGCGATACAGGGCTGGACTCGATCTGATCCCGTGGGCCTAACCACAGTTTCCAATCGTTTCTATCATCCAGCCCTGCCGGTCCCCGTGCATTGGCGATCCGCAAGCGGATCGCCGGATGCCGCGGAAAAACGAAGTACAGGCGCAGATACGCTCGCCCCTCCTTACCTCTTGGTGCCTTTCCCCTTCATCAATGCCGGCGCAGCCACGGTGCCATCCGAATTGTGCGCTGAAGAGTGACACATCAGCGTGCACGTATTCGTAGCGCGGTTGTAAGAAATTGGCGCCGCTCCGTTGGGTGCTACTACGTTGGCGTCGAAATTCACCAGTCGTTGTCCCGTGATCGTCGGCGACGTGGCGCCCACCCCATGTGCCGAGTGGCAAACCGAACAGCTAAATCCATACTGGACGGTATGCAGACTGTGCTGCGAAAAACTGGTGTTGGCAAAAATCTGCTTCAGATCGTGGCACTTCGCGCACATCGAGAAAGGTCCGGCGACACTGGTATCGGGATTGGGAAAAAGATTCGTTACCGGGCCACCCGGAACCGCTGCCTGGCTGAATTGATAATTGCGCTCGAGAATATGCGAATTGATGGAGCCGTGCGGCCCGTTCGGGCCCGCTCCGCCGAACTCCCTGTTATCGTCGCTGTTGTGGCAGTCAGTGCAGAAAATCTGCGTACCGACCAGGCGCGCCGAAGCCAGCCCTTTTTCGTCCAGCATATTCACCAGCAGACTTGGCTGCGGCAAGGGGCTCGACCGCGCATGCGTCACCGGATGACTCGATGTGGCCGTCGAAGCAAGCTCCGGAATAATGTTCAGAGGGTCCGGAGCGGAGACCACCCGGATCGGCGCATATCCGTAAATCAGCAGCCGCTGCTTGCCAATGCTGGTTCCATGACAGCGTAGGCACGTCTCATATTGATTGACCGCCGGAATAATCGGAGTGATGCCGTCAATCGCACTGATGCCGGTCGCTCCCGACTGCGGCGGACGAATCGAAGGCGCCGCTGCGAACTGCAATTCGGGATTCGAGGCGTGTGCGCTGTGGCAATCCACGCAGGTCGCGTGCCGATTATTGTTGAGTAGCGGAGCCTCGGCGGCATCGTGAAAATTATTTCCCGCAGGCAACGGATGGCTCACCTTCGCCACCTCGGCCATGATGTTGGGAATGGCCGGCGACAAGTAATTGCCACCGCCGTGGCAGGTCATGCAACTTTGCGTGACGGGATCGTACGCGGCAGTGGCGGGCATTGCCGGCCGCAGCAGTCGAGACGGCGCAGCGGAATCATGCGACATATGGCACGAATTGCATGCATTCACGCCCACAGTCGGATACGAACCAGCATGCGCGTCGGGTGAAACCTGATTTGTCGCCGTCTGATGGATGCTGTTGGTGAAGCCCGCCAGCGGGTTCACCTGCCCTACCACCACGCGCGTCGGATCGTGACAGGACAGACACATCTGCGCGTTCGAACTGTCGCGAACCAGAAAGTTCTGCGCAACCTTGTCAATATTCTGCACGTGCGGATCGTGGCAACTGGTGCATTCGATGTTGCCTTTGATGAGCTTCACGGCCCCGGTCGGGTCTGCCGTCTTGCCTTGCGTTGCCAATGAAGCAACCAGGTTTGAGGCGTCCTTCATCGGCATCACCAGGCTGAAGGGATGAGATCCGGTCAGCGTCGTGCCGAATGAATCGGCGCTATTCATCGCCCCGATTACCGGCAGCTGTCCGTAGGCCGCGGACTGCCCCACGCCCACAGTGCCGTCGTGACAACTCAGGCACAGGCTGCTGCCCACACCCAAGGTGGGCTGGGAGTTTCCCAGGTTCGGATCGGTCGTGCTGGTATAAGGAACGTACGATTTTTGCGAGAGCTTCTGGTTCCACAACGGCGTGTTGCCGCCCAATCCACTGTGCGGGGCGTGGCAAAACGTGCAGGCCAGGCTTCCTTGCGAATAAGCCGACGCTCCACCCGACAAAGTCATATTGTGCATGCCGAGCACGTCGCCATTCGGGACCGTCTGGGCAAAACTCTGGGCAGCGATGAGCGTGCAGGCTAGCGTCCAAAGCAGCTTCATGGCTGCTGCCTCCCGTCCGCCGCTTGCGTCGCTCCGTAATAATGAAAAACCTGGACTCGACGGTTGAACGAATCCACTACGTAGATGCGGTCCTGACGATCGATCTGCAGGCCGGCCGGCAATTGAAATTGTTCCGGGCCGGTTCCCCTTCCTCCAAAGTAATAGAGCAATTGACCCTGCTCATTGAACACCTGCACAACCCCCCATTGTCCGTCGACCACATAAAGATGCGATTCCGAATCGAAGCCAATTCCCTTGGGACGAAATATCCATCCCGTCCCATCTCCCTCTTTTCCGATGGCATAACGGAATGTGCCTGCGGCCCGGTCAAACACCTGCACCCGGAAATTCATGGCATCGACCACCGCCAGATCGTTCCCGTGCAAGCGCAACTCGGTGGGAAAGTTGAATTCGCCGTCAGCGGTTCCCGTCTTCCCGATGGTTTGCAGCACGCTTCCCTGCATATCCATGACGAAAATTTTGTTACGTAGAGTGTCAGTGACATAGATTCGCTGGGCCGCGGAATCGATGGCGATTCCAGTGGGCCGCTTGAAGAAACCCTCCCCGCCTTTCAGGCTTCCGATGGCGCGGCGGTATTTGCCGCCGGGTTCAAAGACAAAAATCTTCCCCGATTGCGAATCGGTCACGTAAATGTTGTCCTGAGCATCGACGGCCACGCACTGCGGCGTCAGCATCGGATCTTTCCGCGCGTCCCGTCGCGACAGGAACTTATACTTCTGCTGCTCGAAATCGAAGATGTGCACGCCCGCCGCGGCCGTATCGCTCACAATGATTCGACCGCGCGAATCGGTGACCACGCTGTAGGGGCTGGCCAGGTAATGAAAGTCGGGCTGGCCGGCGATAACATCCACTACCTTGGTCCAAAAACTGCGCCGGGGCTTGACCTCCCGCTCCAGGCTGAAGCTGCGCTCGAACGTAAGCCTGCGCCCCCCGTCCATCAGCAAATCGGGAGCGGACGGCTTTACCGTCTCCTTCGACCGTCGCGCCGCTCCCGCCGGAGCGGCCCACACCAGCGCGAAACAGGCCGTCAGCACGGCGCCGATCACCCTGCCGCGAAAATGCGCCGGCCTCCCTAGAAGAAGTCGAACCATCTGGACACTCCCACAAAGTACGACGTTGTATTGGCTGGCGCCCCCACGGCGCTGATTCCCTGCGTGAATCTCGTATACCCAGCCAGCAGTCCAATCCGACGCACGTGGTACTGCACTTGGGCATTGAAGATTTCCGTGTTGTTGTGCGAGGTGGTTTGTCCGATGGTATTGCTGATAGCGCGGCTGAAGCTGCCCGAGACCACCAGGCGCCTCACCGGCGTCACCGAAATCTCCCCGCCATAACTTGTTCCCCCAAACGTAATGAAGTCGGTTACTCCCGGCGTCCCGGTGACCGGCACGAACCCTCCTGCTCCCAGCAGCGAGATTCCGGTCGACTGCGTGTAATTTCCGCCAAGGGTAAACTTCCGCGAACTGAGCGAAGTCGAATAGCCTTCGCCCTGGCTGCTGGTTCCCTGATAATTCGTCAGACCGCTACGGGTTCCGTTGAAGGCAGCCGTCCATTGCAAACCCGCGGGCAACCGGCGATGCACGTTCGCGCTGTAGCTGTAATAAGAAGTTGTGTAAGTAACCAGCAACGACTGCACATTCTGCGCGTAGGTGAATACGCCCGAGGTCTGGAAGCCCTTGATGTTGTGAAAGAAATTCACATTGCCCACAAATCCCAGCGCGTTCGTTCCTTGCCCATTGCTGCTGTCAATCACCGAACCGGAGAATGTAAACATGTCAAGCAATCTCTTGCCGTAAACCACGGTCCCGCTTATGTACGTCCCCGTGTAGGTCTTTCCAAAATATTCCTGGTCGTAATAAGTGGCCTGCGTCGTCGCCGACAAGTCATTTGTAAACTGATAGGTGGCGCCGCCGCCCATCGTTGAGGAGTGCGCGCCCGATCCCAGACTCAGTCCCAGATCCGAAGTCCCCGTGCCGCTCAGACTCTGCGACAGGAATCCATTCAGGTTACTGGTGTAGTTTTCCGTGACGTTCAACGAAAGTTTCTGCGTCGGATGAAAACTTGCCCCGCTATTGACGATATCATCGACGTAATTGGACTGGTTCGAGTTCAATCCCGCGTCGGTGAAATAGTTAGTGTCGGCCGACGAGCGGTCGTAGTTCGCGAAGAATTGGCCGTGAAGCGGCAAAGCATGTTGCGCCCCGAAGCCCACGTCATTGCCCGCTGAATTCTGCACCGACTCCGATTGTCCCGCCAGGAATTGAGGGAACTTCGAACTCAGCGTGTTGCGGTCGTAGAAAGCATTCAGGCGAAAGCCTTCGAGTTCATAGCCCGAGCGCACGTTGAACAGCCGGTTGTTGGAGTTTGTGGTCTCGCTGGTGCCGTAGATCGTGCCGCTGCCGTCGCCTTGCGAATAGCCCACTGTTAGCGTCGGCAGGTTGGGCAGCAGTGCACTCCAGTTGATTCCGAATCCCTGGCCCTTGCCGATGGTCGTGAAATTCGGCTGACCGGCCAGGCCGAAGGTTCCGCTGCTGTCGCGGTCGTAGCGGTAGCTGACCGAGCCTGGAAAATGGCTGCCTTTGAACAAGTCCACGTTCGCGCTCACTCCGCTCGCGCCGGTCAGAGACTGAAAGCTCGAGTTGTTCCGCGACTGGTTGTAGTACGGCGCGGCGGTAAAGGAAATGAAATTGGGATTGTAATAGTAGCCGGAAAGCCTGCCGTCTACGCCAAAGTCGAGTCCGTGCTGCGATGGAATCACGTCGCCGTAGTCGCCCGTATATCCGAAGGTAAATAGTCCGCCGGCGCTCAGTTTCGTGTTTTCTCCAATGGAGAGTTCAGGCGTCTGATTTTGTGGCTGAGTTTGCGCGTAAAGCAGCGGTGTCGTCACCAACAGCGCCAGCGCGAAGATGCGAATCGCCGCCTTCATTTCCCCTTGCCGCTTCCGGTCGGAGCTCTCATTACCTCTCTTTAGGGCACAACAATAGCCAAAACGGGCAGCGGCTTCTAATCTGTAAGTAATTGATAATAAAACTGTTAAGTCGAGAGGCTGGCGGGTTTGAAGGCGAATCCACAGCCGGGGTGCGGGATATCACCCGATTCCCGAGTTGAAATACACAACAGACAGCGCTGGTCGGACCGGTGGGCTTTTTCTAAGAAACGCCTTAGGCTGGGTACTGCTCAGGGCATCCAGGCGCGCACGAAAGCCGCCATCGCCTTCAAAAGGTGCAGAGGGTACTAGGTGAGATTTTGTCCGGTCAGCGCGCTGCTTCGTCGAGCACTTCTCCGCTGGGGCTGAGAAGTTGAACCTGCAACTGCATCTGGCCGAGCGCGTGGGTGGAACAACTCAGGCAAGGATCATAGCAGCGGATCACGGCCTCGACGCGGTTGAGCATGCCCGGCGTCAGGCGGTTGCCATACACATAATGTTTGGCAACTTGCAGCACGCTGCGGTTCATGGCGAGGTTGTTTTGTCCGGTGGCGATGATGAGGTTCACCCATCGAATCAGGCCCTGCTCGTCGATTTTGTAATGATGGAAAAGTGTGCCTCGCGGGGCTTCGGCTGCTCCCACGCCTTCGAGCGCGTTGGGACGGGCCACGGCGCGCACGTGCTTGGAAAGAATCTCGGGATCGTTCAGCAACTGCTCCAGGCGCTCGATGCAGTAAAGGATTTCAATGAGCCGCGCGTGGTGATAGTGAAAGGAGCTGAGAACTGCGGTGCGTTGCAGTTCGTGAAACTCCGCCAGTTCCTGGTCGGCGCGCGCCGTGCCGCAGCGGTCGGCCACATTCAGACGAGCTAACGGGCCCACGCGGTAGATGCCGTCAGGAAATCCCTTGGGCTTGTAGTACGAAGATTTCAGATAGCTCCAAGGCTCGACTTTTTCGCCGATGAAGTCGTAGTACTGGTTCGGATCGAGATCGTCGGCGAGCACGTGGCCGGAGGCGTCGACGATGCGGATCTTTCCGTCATAGAAAGTCAGGCCATTGTCCTTCTTGACGATGCCCATGAACAGCGTGGGGAAATTTCCGAAGACAGAAATTTCTTCGCGGAAACGTTCCATGGTGCTCTTGAACCATTCCAGCGTGCGCTGCGCAATGGCGAGAGCATCGGGAAGCGCCGAAAGTATCGCGTCCCGGTTGGCCTCAGTAAGGGGTTCGCTCACGCCTCCGGGGACGATCCAGGCTGGGTGGATGCGCTTGCCACCGAGCCGTTCGATGATGCGCTGTCCGAATTGACGCAGCCGGATGCCATCCAGCGCGAGCTCAGGATTTTTCTCGGCGACTCCAAAGATGTTGCTGGTGGCGGGGTCGGCATCCATGCCGAGCAGCAGGTCGGGCGACGACAGGTGAAACAGGCTCAGCGCGTGCGATTGGGTGACTTGCGCCAGTCCAAAGATGCGGCGCAGTTTGTCGGCAGTGGGCGGAATTTTTACTGCAAGCAGAGAGTCGCAGGCCTTGGCGGACGCAATCAAGTGGCTGACCGGGCAGATGCCGCAGATACGCGCCATCAGCGAGGGCATCTCGTAAAAAGGTCGGCCCTCACACAGCTTCTCAAAGCCGCGGAACTGGGTGACGTGAAAGCGGGCTTCCTCGACCCGGCCGTCGTCGTTCAGGTGAAGCGTAATCTTGGAATGGCCTTCGATGCGCGTGACCGGATCGATGACGATGCTGCTGCCCTGCTTCACGAATAGCTCCTAGCTTCTGGCTCCTAGCTCCTAGCTAGAAGCTCTTTCTTACGGACTTACTTGTCCCGCCGGCTTTCCGGTCCAACTTTACGATCCAAACCGAGTTCTCGTGCTAACGTCCGGCTGGCGGCCTTCCAGCAATTCGCTAACAACGTAATAAATTGTGTCGGCGGACGGCGGACAGCCCGGAACGAACACATCCACGTTGACGAACTCGTGCACCGGCCGCGAATTCGGCAACAGCGCCGGCACGACCTGGTCGGGGATGCCGGGATCGAAGGTCACATTCTCACGATAGGCCCGGTCGTAAACTGCTTTGGTGCCGAAAGGATTCCGCATTCCCGGGACGTTTGCCGTGACGGCGCAATCGCCCAGTGAAACCAGGGTTTTCGTTCGCTCGCGAACCAGCTTGATCTTGTGCAGATCCCCTTCAGTGCTCACCGCGCCTTCGACCAGCGTGACGTCAACATTCTCGGGAAATTCCTTGGCGTCGACTAGCGGGCTGTACACGAGGTCGGCCATGCCGGCCACGGTCAGCAGCCGTTCGTCCATATCGAGAAACGACATGTGGCAGCCGGAGCAGCCATCGAGCCATACAGTCGCGAGACGCTTTTTACTCATTCAACCCCATTCACCACGAAGGACACGAAGGTTCACGAAGGAAAAACCTAAACGCGTGACTGTCTTTCTTTACTGCGTGGTTCAAGATCATTAACTTTCTTCCCGCCCGTGGCCTTCTATTCGGTGGACCCACTCGTTCAATCCCGCGCGATTCGAAACAGGCAAACGCAACTCTTGTTTGCGTATTTCCTTCGTGAACCTTCGTGTCCTTCGTGGTTCAAGATTTTCATTCGTTTTCTTCCCGCATCATGGTCAGATAGGGCAGGAACTGCCGCCGCTTCAGCATTTCGGCCACCGAGCGTCCCTTTTCAAACAGGGCGCCCGTCGGACACACATGAATGCACTTGCCGCAACTGGTGCAGGTTTCCGAAGATCCCCAGGGCTCGTTCAAGTCGGTGATGACCTTGGAGTCGATGCCGCGGCCCATGATGTCCCAGGTATGCGCGCCCTCGATTTCGTCGCAGACGCGCACGCAGCGGGTGCATAGAATGCAGCGATTGTGGTCGATGACGAAACGATCGTGCGAGGCGTCGACCTCTTCCTTGGGATAGCGGTAGGGAAAGTGGACGTGAGTAATGCCGAGCCGCTGGGCCAACATTTGCAGCTCGCAGTGTCCGTTGGACACGCAGACCGAGCACACATGGTTGCGCTCGGTGAACAGCAGTTCCAGGATCATCCGGCGATAACCTTGCAGGCGCTCGGAGTCCGTTGTGACCTCCATGCCTTCCTCGACCATGGTGACGCAGGCGGGAAGCAGCTTGTTCTGCCCTTTGATTTCGACCAGGCACAGGCGGCAGGCTCCGACATCGGAGAGCCCATCCATTTCGCAGAGGCGCGGGATAAAGATTCCGTTCTGGCGGGCGACATCGAGGATGGTTTCTTCCTGGCGCCCGCTCAAGTCGCGGCCGTCGATTTTTAGCGTTTTGACGGGGGCGGACTGCCTCATGCGGGTTCTCTTTCTTCCGCGAGCTGCGCGCCACACACTCCGGCCGGACACTTGTGATCTTCAATGTGCGCCCGGTACTCCTCGGCAAACGAGCGCAGCGTGCTGACCACGGGATTGGGCGCCGATTGTCCCAAGCCGCACAGGCTGGTGTGCTTGAGCAGGTCGCAAAGTTCTTCCAGCATTTTTAAATCCTGCGGCGTCGCGCTCATGTTGGCGATGGCGGTGAGAATGCGATGCATCTGGTAGGTGCCCACGCGGCACGGAATGCACTTACCGCAGGACTCGGTCATGCAGAAGTCCATAAAGTACTTGGCCACATCCACCATGCAGGAACTTTCGTCCATCACGATCATGCCGCCCGAGCCCATGATCGATCCGGCGCGTGCCAGCGATTCGTAGTCCACCGGCATGTCCAGGCAATCGGAGGGCAGGCAGCCGCCGGATGGCCCGCCGGTCTGCACCGCTTTGAACTTGCGGCCCTCGGGAATTCCGCCGCCGATTTCGAAAACCATTTCGCGCAAAGAAATCCCCATCGGCACTTCAACCAGGCCGGTGTTCTCCACGCGCCCGGCCAGTGCGAAAACTTTTGTGCCCTTGCTTTTCTCTGTGCCGATCTGGGCGTACCACTCGCCGCCATTTCGGATGATGGGCGCGATATTGGCGTAGGTCTCAACGTTATTGATTAACGTAGGCTGTCCAAACAGCCCTTCCATGGCGGGATACGGCGGGCGCGGGCGGGGAGTGCCGCGCTTACCTTCCACCGACGCGATCAGGGCCGTCTCTTCGCCGCATACAAACGCTCCCGCGCCAAGCCGCAGATCCACGCGGAAGCTGAAGCGTGTGCCGCAGATATTCGCGCCCAGCAAGCCTACGCCCTCGGCTTGGCGAATCGCGTTCTTGAGGCGCTTGATGGCCAGCGGATATTCGGCGCGCACGTAGATATATCCTTCCGACGCTCCCACGGCGTAGGCGGCGATCAGCATGCCCTCAAGCACGCGATGCGGATCGCTTTCGAGCACGCTGCGATCCATAAAGGCCCCGGGATCGCCTTCGTCGGCGTTGCAGATCACATACTTTTGCGTTCCCACTGCTTTCGATACCGTGCTCCACTTCAGGCCGGTGGGATATCCCGCCCCGCCACGGCCGCGCAATCCGCTTTTCGTGACCTGCTCGATGACTTCGTGCGCCGTCATTTCGGTCAGCGCTTTGATCAGCGCGGTGTAGCCGTTGGCCGCAATGTAGTCTTCGACGCGCTCGGGATCGATCACGCCGGAATTCTCCAAAACAATTTTTTTCTGACGCTGGAAGAACGGTACGTCGGTGGGACAGACCAACCGCGAAACGGCGGGACCTTCGAGACTATCGAGAATCGCCCCGCTATCCCCAGCTTCTACTTTCTTGTAAAGCACTCCCGCGCTGGTCGAGACCAGCGGTCCCTCGGAGCACAAGCCCATGCAGCCTACGCCCTTCACCTGGCAATGATCTTTGGCGCCGCGGCGTTCGACCTCCTGATCCAGCCCATCTTTTACCGCCTGGCTCTGACAGGAAAGACATCCGGCAGCGACGCACACACTCACCCGCTGGGTGAACTGGCCCTGCGCCTCGCGTTCGGTTTCGGCGATCTGGTCGAGTTCCTCAGGCGTCATGCGTGTGTCCATTTCTTCAAGTGCTCGCGGATGGCGGGAGTCCCGACTTTCCCTGCAACTTCCTGGTCGTAGACCACGGCGGGAGCGAGTCCGCAGGATCCGAGGCAACGGGCGGTGAGCAGAGAAACTTTTTTGTCGGGGGTGGTCTCTCCGGGAACAATCCCGAGGTCGCGCTGCACCGCTTCGAGCAGTTGCGGCGCTCCCTTGATGTAGCAGGCCGTGCCCATGCAGATGACGCAGGTGTGCTCACCCGCTGGCTTCAGCGTAAAAAAATGGTAGAAGGTCGCGACGCCGTAAGCCCGGCTTAGCGGCACGCGCAACGACATGGCCACGTAGCGCAGGGCTTGCACGTCGAGGTAGCCGAACGCTTCTTGCACGGTGTGCAACGTCTCAATCAAGCCACGCTGCTGCTGGCCCTGCCGCCGTATGGTGGCATCGACCAGCTTCCAGCGCTTGTCCTGATTGGGAGGAGTGGGCTTGGCAAGGTATGAGGGCATGTCCGTTCTCAATCGTGGATAGAGTCAACAAACGTTATGAAAGTGCCGGCCTTCCGCAGTAAGAAATAATTGTAGTCCCGAGCGCCTCGCTCGTAACAATTCTGCAAACGAAATCTCAGATGCTAGTTTCATTTCGGTTCGTGTCCCATTCCGTAAGGACGGCTGCACACGACTATCGTGCGCACTCAGCACGAGAGGTCCTGCCCGCCCGCGACGCCCCGAATCAGCACCGGATCGTCAGCACCGGGCACTGAGCCTGGGCAATTACGTACTGCGAAGTGGAGGGAAGATGAGTTGTGCCCGCGTTTTCGCTGGAACGAGCGCCGAGTACGATCAGGTCGGCTTCGCGCTCCGACGCAGCTTTCAGAATGCAGTTCGTCGGCGACCCAAATTCCAGCAATGTCTCCGGCAAATACTGCAAAGCCGCGTTTCCGGGAATCAAGTCATGCAAGCGGCGAACGCCGTCTTCCATGGGCCCAGGGCGGCTGCCTAACTGGGTATAGTCCTCGATCACATGCAGCATGGTCAGCCGCGCACCAAATTCTTCGGCAAGCGATACGGCTTCCTGCGCCACGCACGCCGAATTTTCCCCAAAGTTGGTAGCGAAGAGGATCTTCCTCAACTCCAACTCGACAGGAGCCAAGTCCCGCCTCCGATTCCTGAATGCCGGTAGCTTCGCGCTTCCGGAGACTTCCGGTCCCACCGTCAGCACCGGGCACGCGGCATGACGCAGAATGTTCTCAGCCACTGAGCCCAGCAGCAACTTGCCAAGTCCGCTGCGGCCATGGGTGCCGAGCACGATAAGATCGATCGATTCCTCTTTCACAAGCCCGGCGAGGTTTTCCCATATCTGGCCATGACGCACATGGGTGCGGTGGGGTATTCCCTCCAGGTGTCCAGAAATCTGGTCGAGTTTCTCCTTAGCTTCGGTGTGTGCATCCTCGTAGACGGTGCTCAGGCTGACGTAGTCGACCCCACCCGTCATCATCAGAATGGTGGTGTCGGAAAGCACATGAGCGGTATGCAGCATGCTGCCAAAATGGCGGCAGATCGCAGTTGCGTAGGGAAAGGCGGCCTCCGACGTAGCCGAGAAGTCGGTGGCAAACAAGACATTCTTCACGGAAAGCGCGCCGGTTTTGTGCGCGATCTCAGTTGGCGGGCAAGCGGACTTCTTTTCTTCGATTCTTGCTTCGATGAGTGCCATAACCCCTCCTGCACCCATCTCGAGGATCACACCAAGCAGCCGCGTTCGATATGGCCGGTATCACCCGTTTTTGTGATTTGAATCACAGAACCCGGGTGCCCCACCCTTGTTCCGCGGCTCTTTCGCGGGACAGGGTGGGGATGCTGACTTATTTTTCCGTGGAGTCTTTCGAGGTCAGAGTCCGAAACTTGCAAAAATCCCCACCCCTTCGGCTACGCTCAGGGCAAGCTCTGTCGCAAAAAACGCGACAAGGATGGGCCACCCTCTCAGACCAGCTTCTTACAGAGTCGTTTTTTAGTTACTGGGCGAAGCCATCCGCCTGGGTAACCGCTCCCATAGCGACGGTGTGGTCGATGTAGAGTCTTCCGGCATCAAGCGCCTTGCGGTCGAGTTCGAGCAGCGCCGGATTCTTCACTTTCTTTTCCAGCACTTGCATAGCCGTCGCTGGGGAAAGACACTCGGTTTCCTCGAGCAGCGCGCCCAGGATCACCACGTTTGCCACTTTCGCTGAGCCCAGCTTGTCGGCAATCTCCGAGGCGGGGACGCAGACCACCTGCGCCTGCGGCATGCTAAAGTCGCCAGGAAGCTTTTCGCGGGCATAGATGATTGTGCCACCCGGCGCGACCTGCGCGGCAAACTTGCGTAACGAGATCTCAGTCATCGCGATCAAAACCTTAGGGCGGGACAGCACGGGCGACCCGATGCGGTCTTTCGACAGGCACACGTGGCAGTGGGCGCTCCCGGACCGCATCTCGGGGCCGTAGGAGGGCAGCCAGCTGACTTCGAGGCCTTCCTGCATGCCCATCTCTGCCAGAAGTTGACCGAGCAGCAGCACGCCCTGTCCGCCGAAGCCGGCGATCTTGATGCCGAGGTCGCGGAAATGATGATGCTTCCGTGGCACGGGCGCGTCGCTTGCCGCTTTGCGCTCCCCCTCCACCAGCTCGGCGACCGTCTTGTGCGGGGGGACGTTGTTGTTCGGAATTTCCACCGTGCGGTCGCGAAAAACGTTCAGGGGGAATTGCGGAATCATCTTTTCGCCGACCCACTTTCGCGCTTCGACCGGGTCTTTGCCCCAGATAGTCGGACAAGGCGAAAGAATCTCGACGAAAGTAAATCCGGCGCCCGCCTTCTGCAGTTCCAGCGCCTTGCGCACCGCCCGCCGCGCCTTCATGATGTTTTTGTTGTCGGAGAGCGCGACTCGCTCGATGTAGACCGGAGCCTCCAGCGAGGACAGCATCTCGGACATGTGCAGAGGGAAACCTTCGTTCACCGGACGCCGGCCCCAGGGGGAAGTCGTGCTGCGCTGGCCGACCAGAGTCGTGGGAGCCATTTGCCCGCCGGTCATGCCATAGATCGCGTTGTTGACGAAGAAGACGCTGATTTTTTCTCCGCGATTGGCGGCGTGCACGATTTCCGCCGTGCCGATCGCCGCCAGGTCTCCATCTCCCTGATAAGCGATCACGATCTTGTCGGGACAGGCGCGTTTCAAGCCGGTCGCCGCGGCGGGAGCGCGGCCATGTGCGACTTGCACGTTGCCTACGTCGAAGTAGTAGTAGGCGAAAACCGAGCACCCTACGGGACTCACCAGGATGGTTTGATCCTGCAAGCCCAAGTCTTCCAGAGCTTCGGCGATAAGCTTGTGCGCCACTCCATGGCCGCATCCGGGACAGTAGTGGGTCTGATGCTTGAGATCGCCCTTTCGCTCGTACTCCGGATAGAACAGTTTCGACTTCGCGTGCACGACAGCGTAGTTGTCGCTGGTCGTTTTCGGTTGTTCCACGATGACGTTGTTCTCCGCCATAATTGTTTTCCACGTAGCGGCGGACGCATTCGTCCGCCGTCCCGAATTCAAATTCTCACGTCCTCGAACCACTGCGCCCGCCGCTGCGCTTTTTACACCAACGGCCCCGGACGAATGCGTCCGGGGCTACGTGTTTACACCGCTGCGGGCATTTGTTCTTCTATCTTTGCTAACAGTTCTTCTACCGCTGGAACATTGCCACCGCCGCGCCCGTAGAATTTAACCGGCCGCTTTCCGTCTACAGCCAGACGAACATCCTCCACCATTTGCCCGTTGCTAAGCTCGACCACAAGAACCTTCTCGGCCCGCAGAGCTGCGGTTGCGAGTTCTTTGGATGGAAAAGGCCACAGGCTGATGGGCCGGAACAATCCGACTTTCATTCCCTGCTGGCGCGCTTCATCCACCGCCGAGCGCAGCACGCGCGACACGATGCCATAGCCGACGACGATCAGTTCGGCATCTTCGGCGCGGTACTCCTCCCAGCGCGTTTCCGCCTGCTGCGCGCGGATATATTTCGCCTCCATCTGACGCTGGTGTTCTTCCAGATCGTCACATTCGAGGTAAATCGAGCTCACCATATTCTTGCGAGTCTCGGCAGTTCCCTTCACCGCCCAGGGCTTTTCCGCGGCGACGATTTCGCGATACTCCAGGTCGAGGGGCTCCATCATCTGGCCCACGAATCCGTCGGCCAGCACGATGGCCGGGTTGCGGTAGCGGTCGGCCAGTTCGAAGGCGAGGATGGTCAGGTCCGCCATCTCCTGCACCGAAGCCGGAGCGACCACCAGGTTGCGATAGTTGCCGTGGCCGCCGCCCTTGACCATGGCGAAGTAGTCGCTTTGCTCGGGAGCAATGTTGCCCAAGCCGGGACCACCGCGCATCACATTCACGATGACGCAAGGCAGTTCCGCGCCGGCGAGATACGAAATGCCTTCCTGCATCAGGCTGAGACCTGGTCCGGAAGAAGCAGTCATCACACGCACTCCAGCGGATGCCGCTCCGTACACCATGTTGATGGAAGCGGTTTCGCTCTCGGCTTGCACGAAAGTCCCGCCAATTTCGGGAAAGTAGAGCGCCGCGGCTTCCGCGACTTCGCTGGCCGGGGTGATGGGATATCCGTAGTAGGCGCGGCAACCAGCCAGCACGGCGCCTTTGATGACGGCGACATTTCCCTTACAGAGCTGCCGCATGTTCGCCTCCTGGCTGGGATTGCGCGACCACCGCTTTGGGAGGCGGGACCAGTCGGTAGACCACGATCGCCCCAGGCTCGGGGCAGCAATAGAAGCAGATGCCGCATCCAGTGCAATCGTGACCGGTATAGCGGGCCGGATGTACTCCGTAGGAGCTCAGCTCGGGAGCGAGTTCCAGGCACTTCGGCGGGCAGGATTCAACACAGAGCCCGCATCCTTTGCACTCCTCAACATCAATCGTGACATTGCCGCGTGCCGGACCCGCCATATGTTCACCTCGGGACTGCTGCCTGTGCCGCATGAGGATGCTGCAACCATTTGGTCTTCTCGCAATACTCGTAAAGCATGGGGCGGAAATCGGGGTGTGCGATTTCAATCAGCGCTTTGGCCCGCTCGCGAATCGACTTGCCGTGCAGGTACGCAACGCCGTACTCGGTCACGATGTAGCGGACCAGGCCGCGCGAAGTGACCACACCAGCTCCCGGATCGAGCGTGGGTACGATCCGCGAAATGGTGCCCTGCTTCGCGGTCGACGAAATCGCGATGATGGCTTTGCCACCCTTGGATCGTGACGCTCCACGCAGGAAATCCACCTGCCCGCCGATGCCGCTATAGAACTGATTGCCGATGGAATCGGAACAGACCTGCCCGGTGAGATCAATCTGCAGCGCTGAATTGATCGCCACCATCTTGTCGTTGCGCGCAATGAGCAGGGGATCGTTGGTATAAGCCGTGGGATGGAACTCAAAAATGGGATTGTTATCTACAAACTCGAACAGGCGCTTGGTGCCGAGAGCAAATCCCAGGATGATCTTTCGCGGCTTGAAATTTTTACGGGCGCCGGTAAGCACTCCGGCTTCGACCAGCGGAATCACGCCGTCGGACACGAGTTCACTGTGAACCGCGAGATCCTTTCGGTCCATCAGCATGGGGAGCACCGCGTCCGGGATGCCGCCAATACCGGTCTGCAGCACTGAGCCGTCCTCGATCAGGCTAGAGACATTGCGTGCAATGGCAATCTGCAGATCGTTCACTACGCCCTTCGGCAGTGCGCATAAGGGACGCGACGACTCGACCAAAGCGTCGATGTCGCTCACGTGAATAAAGCTGTCGCCGTAGGTGCGCGGCATGTTGTCGTTGATTTGCGCCACCACGTAGCGCGCGCATTTCGCGGCCGTGAGGGTGGTGTCGACGCCGACGCCGAAGCTGCAGAATCCGTGGGAATCCGGAGGCGAAACTTCGATCAGGGCGACGTCAATCGGCATCTCCCCACTCTCAAAAAGGCTCTCAATCTCGCTCAGGTAAATCGGAGTGTAATCGGCGCGACCGTCATTGATCGCCGCCCGCACGTTGGCGCCGATGAACATAGCATTGTGGCGAAAATGCCCGGCCATCTCCGGAGCGACATAGGGAGCGCAGCCCATGGTCATCATGTGCACGATTTCCACATCGTGCAGTTCCGGGGCGCGCCGCATCAGAGCTTCGACCAGCGTTTCCGGCTCGGCGCAGCCGGGCTGGATATAAACCCGCATCCCCGACTTCACGCAGCGCAATGCATTGTCGGCAGTATTGAGCCGCTTCTTGTAATCCATTTCCCACGACATCGACATCGTTGTTCGCTCCCCTAGCGAGCCCGCAGTACGCCTTGTTCGCGCGTCACGCGAGCAATTTCTTCTTCATATCCCACAGCGGCAAAATAAATTGCCCGGTCAAAAAACATCTCCAGCATTTGCAGCAGTTCCAGTTCACCCATGATCTCTACCGCACGGTCTATCACGGCTTCGCTCTTCAGGAATTCCCAGAGATTTTCCTTGGTCAGCACGATGGCCTGAATGACCTCGCTGAGCGGCACGTTCTGCTGCGCCCGACGCGCTCCAATCTCGCGGTAGCGGTGCTCAATATCCAGTTCGTTCTTGCCCAGCAGCCACTCGCCCAAATGGCGGTAGATTTCGTAAACGCGCTCCCTTAATTCATGGGCAGAAATATCGCGAAAATGCGTGACCTGCTCGCTGGCCTGGACTTTTTCCTCAAGTCCCGCCGCCAGCGCATCGGCATGCGATTCAATCAGACGCACTAACCTGTAGGAAAACATCATACGCGCCCCCTGGCCCTCGCCGGGCCTGCGTCACCCCGAGCCAATCACACCCCAAGTTTCACGACCGCGTCCTGATTGCTCCAGCCCTCAACCGGAATTTTACCGGTTTCGACCGTGGGCTCAAGAGTCTGTGGGACGGTGATGGCGCGCGAAATCATGCAGACCGCTTTGGTCTTGCGCAACAGGTTCAGTCCTGCTTCGCATTGCTCCTCGGACTGCACTGTTAATCTTGGACGAATCAGAATCTCGTTAAAATTGCAGCCGGCAGCGCGGTTGCGGTGAACGCTGCCCTCGATCTCCACTTCCAGATCGGTAAACTCAAACTTTGCAACCCGCGCCAGTTCGTGAAACGTGGTGGTGAAACAGCCCGCGAGGGCGCAGAGGAGCAATTGCTCGGGAGTCCAACGGCCCTGCAGACCTCCCAGTTCGGCAGCCTCGGAGAAATGGATGGTGTTGGGCGAGGACTCGCACTTGGCCAGTCCGGTGCGGCCCGAAGTCCACCAGGCCGAAACGCGATAGGTATATTCTGCAGCCATGTTTTGACTCCTGGCGCTTCCCAATGGCGCCGCTCCCACTTCAAGAGGAGAGCGTGAAGATCACAGTAATTGTGGTCTCAACCTCTACCGGTTGCCCATTCAAAAGATATGGCTTGTAACGCCATTGTCGGACTGCCGCAATCGCCGCGGGCACGAGCATGGGGTGGCCGCTGACAAGTTGCAGGTTCTCGATCTGGCCGCTGGTGCTGATAATCGCGCTGAGCACGACATCGCCCTGCACACGGGCCGCCCGGGCCAGCGTCGGATAAGTCGGCTCAATGCGCTGAATCAGCATCCCCTTGGTCACGCCTGCGGAGATGCGAATGCGCTGCGGAGCGACGGGAACAAACTTCGGAACGGCTGCCAGATTGGATGAACTGATGACGCTGCCAATCACGCCACCCGTCTGACCGCCCGGAATGCCTCCGGGTACGCCTCCAACGACGCCTCCGCTAGCCGGCATCGGTGGTGGCGCCTCTTCTTCCTTGATCATTTCAATCTTCTGTGGAATTTTCGTCGGCGTACGCAATGTCCCATTGTTTAGCATGTCGGTCTCGACCTGCCGGACCACTCGTTGCACGGGTTCGGCGGCCGGAGGCGGGGGAGGGGGCGGCGGAGGAGGAGCCACCAGGAACGTCAGCAACTGCGCAGTCGGCAGTTGTTCGGTGAATGCCAACGGAATGAGCAACATCACGATAATCACTAAGATGTTAATAATGAAGGACGTGGTCGTAGCCAAGAACTTACGCTTCTTCTGCTCGCCAAATTCCAGCACACTGTCGGAAAACATCATCCGCGGCGGCACAGGAGGGCCCCAAACGATCTCTGACCGTGGCAGAACCACCCCCTTGCCTGCAAGCTTTACTTCCTTGACTTCTGGTTCGTGGATTTCGATGGTAGCCATGGGGAACCTCCCTGCCTCACCCCGCCGCGACTGCCCTCTTTTCTGTCGGACGGGCAGATGTCGCCTGAAAGCGGCCACATCTCGCTTTTCTCAGGGACATCTTCCCCCGAAGCAAGATGCGCAGCAAATGGCCCTCATCACGGTTCTTGGTGATCTCAATCACGGAATTGCGTTTTTGGGCTAACCCAAAGTAACAACGGCAGATGTTAGGAGCCGAAAATGTAACAGCTGTGTCCTCGACGGAGGATGGCCAGTGCGAAGAAGAAGCAAAAGACGGACATCGGAACTCAAAGGTCTCACGTAGCGGCGGACGCATTCCTCCGCCCGCCGACAGTTTTCCCGACTCGGCCCGCCCCGGACGAATGCGTCCGGGGCCACGTGTTTGCCTTTTGAAAACAGCTCGCTCCATCAATCGCAATTTTGCGCAAGAATAGTCGGAGTGAAGCCAACCGATTCGCCAGACTCAACTGCATCCTCGCAACGTCCCCTGCAGCGTTTTTCCCACGGATGGCGGGCGCTGCGGCATCGCAACTTCCGGCTATTCTTTGCCGGCCAAAGCATTTCGCTGATCGGTACGTGGATGACCCGGGTCGCCACCAGTTGGCTGATCTATCGACTGACCGGTTCGGCGCTGCTGCTGGGACTGGTCAGTTTTGCCGGGCAAATTCCCACGTTTCTTTTGGCTCCATTCGCGGGAGTGATGGTCGACCGGCTGGATCGACGGAAGATGCTGGTTTGGACGCAAACTCTGGCTGCGATACAGTCGCTCGCCCTCGCGGTCCTGACGCTGGCGAAAGTTATCAACGTCCACGAAGTTCTTTGGCTCAGCGTGCTCCAAGGATTGATCAATGCCTTTGACATGCCTGGGCGGCAATCTTTTCTGGTGCAGATGGTGGAGGACAGACAAGATCTGGGCAATGCCATCGCTCTCAATTCCTCCATGGTCAACATTGCCCGTCTGGTCGGCCCGGCGTTGGCCGGGATCGTGATCGGGTCTGTCGGAGAAGGATATTGTTTTCTGATCGACGGCATCAGCAACCTGGCGGTCATCGCGTCGTTGCTGATGATGCGCGTGAAGATCGCAGCTTCTCTGCCCTCGAAGGCCTCCATGCTCGAGCAACTCAAAGATGGCTGGACCTACGTGACAGGATTTCCGCCGGTGCGGACGATCCTGTCGCTCTTTGCATTGATTAGCCTGATGGGAATGCCGTTCATGGTGCTCATGCCCATTTTCGCGGCCCAGGTGCTTCATGGCGGACCGCATACACTTGGATTCCTCCTGGGCGCGTCCGGTGTAGGCGCGCTGATCTCCGCGGTATCGCTGGCTCTGCGCAAAACCGTTCGCGGACTCACGACCATGATCCAAGTTTCAGCCGCGCTGTTTGGATTGGGCTTGATCGGCTTCGGTTTGTCGAGGTTTCTTCCGCTCTCGCTGTTGCTGATGCTGATTGTCGGCTTCGGTATGATGCAAGGGATGGCGGCCAGCAATACGGTCATACAGACGTTAGTGCCCGATGATAAGCGTGGCCGGGTCATGAGCTTCTACACCATGGCATTTATGGGCATGTCGCCCTTCGGCAGCCTGCTGGCTGGCAGCCTCGCAGACCGTTTCGGAGCGTCGCACGCCGTCATGATTACCGGAGCATTTTGCGTTGCTGGCTCGGTCTGGTTTACCACGCAGTTGAAGTCAATCCGGCAAGTCATGCGCCCAATTTATGTCGAGTTAGGGATTATCCGCAGTAACTTAGAACCGGCAATGGAAGATCAGGTGGGGCGCTGACCGTCTTTATGAAATGCTTGCAAACTCCGCGATGGTCGGGCCGCACGCTACTGCAGGAAATATCCCGTGGCCGACATTCCGGCGGCGGCTAAGAGAATCAACCCTACGACGAGCGCCACCCCGAGGACAAATCTGCCGATTCCTTTCACGCTCGATGGAAGACTCTGCGATTTAAATGGCGGGATCAACAGAGCGGCCACAATGCTGGCCGTTAGGGCCAGGCCCATGAGCATCCACCAGTTAAAGTCGGCGTTGGCATCCGCTTCCCGCAGTCTTCGCGCTTCGGAGGGCACGCCGTACAGCGAGCTATGCATGGCGGCCCACCACGTATATTTAATCAGCGCGCGAGATGCTCCGAAGGTCAGAGGAATCAGCGCCAGCCAGTACCAGCCTCGACTTATCGGTTTGGAATCGGCTGTACTCATTTGGTCTTGGAACCAGCGTGAGCGGCCGATGCAGCCGACCCAGTCTTCTGCTCGGCGATCCATTTATCGGTGCGAGCTTCCAGCAGATCCAGAGGGAGCGTTCCGCCATCGAGGATTTCATCGTGGAAGGTGCGGATGTCAAACTTCGGTCCTAATTCTTTCTGTGCCCGGTCGCGGAGTTCACGGATTTTGAGCTGACCAATCTTGTAACTGAGCGCTTGCGCGGGCCAGGAGATGTATCGGTCGGTCTCCGATTGAATGGTGGGCTCGTCCACGGCGCCGGATTTGCGCATGAATTCGACGACCTGCTCGCGAGACCATCCATTGGCGTGAATGCCTGTGTCGACCACCAGGCGCACGGCGCGGAAGAGTTCGGACGAGAGGCGTCCGTAATCGGAAACCGGGTCGTTATAGAAACCGACTTCCTTGCCGAGTTGCTCCGCATAAAGAGCCCAGCCTTCAATATAGGCATTGAAACCGAGTCCGTGCAGCCGGAACTTGGGCAGGCCGGTGAGTTGTTGCTGGATGGAGAGCTGCATGTGATGGCCGGGAATGCCCTCGTGGTAGGCAACGGCCTCGTCATCGATGGTGGAGCGCTGCGCAAAGTTTGAGGTCGCGACGACGACGCGGCCGGGGCGCTTGCCATCCGGCGTGCCGGTAACATAATGCGTGGCGGCGGTCGCTTGAAAAGCAGGAATAGCTTCAACGGTGACGGGAGATTTGGGAAGCAGGGTGAACAGTTGCGGAAGCTTCGGCTCCATCTGCGCGATGTAGTGGCGGAAGTCGTCGAGAATCTGCTCGGCCGAGGTCGGAATATATTTAGGATTCGTTTTGAGCGAAGCGCGAAATGAAGCGAGATCGGCAAAGCCCTCTTTCTTGGCGATGGCCGTCATCTCGGCCTCAATGCGGTCGATTTCGCGCAGGCCGAGTTGGTGAATCTCGTCTGGCGTCATGTGGGTGGTCGTCCGGGCATAAATATCGTTCTGATAACGCTTCTCGCCGTCGGGCAGTGAAGTGATGGAGAGCGTTGTGCGGCCGGCGGGAGCGTATTCCGTACGCACAAAAGTGGCGAAAGCCTTGTAGGCGGGAATAACGTCCGTCTGGATAGCGTTGGTGATCTGCTGCGTGAGACGCTTCTGATCTTCGGCGGAGATGCTGGCAGGATATTTGTGCGTCGGCCGCAAAAAGGGATCGGCTTCAATGATGCCGTCGCACTGACCCGGAATCTTCTCCAGCAGAAAGCGCACTGGCATCAACTTGTCCTTCATGCCGGCGCGAAGCACTTCCGTAGTCTGGTTGAGCACGCGAGGAATCTGGTGAAGCCGCGAGATGTAATCCTCGTAGTGCTTAACCGAACCAAACGGCATGGAGAGCGGTAGATCTGCCAGGCTGGTGTGGACGCCGTTCTGCTGGTTGATCGGCATCTCGTACTCTTTGAGACCGTAGTCGGTGATGCGCTGCTGCAGCACCCGCACCATCAGGTCGTGGGAAAGCTGATCGCGATCGTCGAATCCGGTGGTGGGGATCGCCTGCAGACGGGCAAGGAAAGCCTGGTCGGTCTTGTGAAATTGCGTAATCGCTTCGAGTGAACGCTGGGCAAGCTTGTCATTGTAGCGGTAGTCGCCGAAAGCGGTAGCTCGCTCGGGAAAATTTCGTAGATCGGATTCGTACTGCTCGTCGAAAATGGCGTTCTGGGCAGCGACACGGTCGGCCACCGGTTGAACATTTTGGGCGAGGGCGCACGCAGAAACGAAAAACAGAACCGCCAGGCAATGTTGAAGACGCATAGGTAAGCAAGATACCAGAGGCGAGAGTTGTTGAAAACCTGAAGTGACAACTGTTCTAGCGCGCGGCTTTCTCATGAGTCATGTCGCGCAGCAGACGAGCCATGCTGGCAACCTGTCGCTCAAAACGTGCGAGTGCTGAGCTGGAATCGGGACCATCTTTGGCCAGAAATGAGTCGGTCCCGGTTCCGGTCGCGTTGAAATTGGATGTGCCAGCCGAGCTATGTATTTCGGAAGCTGAAGTTTCTCGAGCGATTTGCAAGACATTCTCGGGATTGATGCCGCCACAGGGCATGATCGAAATCCGCTTGACGGCGGCCTGGACCAGCCCGGCTAGAAGCGCGAGCCCGTCGATGGCACGGATTTGCCCCGCGGACGTAAGGATTCGGGATGCGCCCGTCTGAATCACCTCTTCCAGCGACGCTTCCGGATCTGGCGAGACATCGAACGCGCGATGGAACGTTACGGGCAAAGGGTGGGCGAGTTCCACAAAAGCTGTTGTGCGCTCGCGATCGACACGACCGTTTTTTTGGAGTATGCCGAGAACAATACCGTCCATGTCGAGATGTTTGCAGGCGCGTATGTCCCTGCGCATTTTTTCCAGGTCATCCTCGGAATAGGAGAAATCGCCGGCGCGAGGCCGGATCAGAACGTGGATGGGAATGCGAACCGCGCTTCGGGCGACTCGCATCAGGGACTCGCTCGGAGTGACTCCTCCGCAGGGCAGGTCCGCGCAGAGTTCGATACGGTGAGCGCCGGCGCGTTCCGCCGCGACGGCGTGCTCGAGCGACTGCACACAGATTTCCAGGATGCGAGAGTTGGGCATCGGTGGGTTCGAGAAGTCGGGCGTTAGAGAATCGCAATTTCACCCGCTCAATTTCTCATTCTCACTGGTCGATAACGAGACCATACGGTTGTGGAAATATGGAGCGGGAGACGGGGATCGAACCCGTGACATCCAGCTTGGGAAGCTGGCGTTCTACCGCTGAACTACTCCCGCTCAAGCGTGGTGAACGAAGTTAGCTTATCATCCTCGACATCAGCCCACAACCATCGGGACACGCTTCTGTGGTACGAACTCAGAATTGTGTGGGCGAAGCAACGGTCGTCTCGTCTGACATACACACCGAGTGCAGGATGCCCTCGGGATAGCCGGCGGGTCGCCGGCGCTACTCGAACTACACTTGCCTGCAATTTTCAATGCACTGTTTTAGTATGTTCGTCGCGTTCGAGGGCTTTCACAACAACATGTCCAGAAAAAACTCCAGATGTGCAACCGATCGACGTTCCTTCCTACAGTCCGCGGTGAGTACGACCGCGGCCGCAGCACTGTATCCCGCGCAGAGCGCCGGCCGGGAGATTTTTTCACCCGCGCCGCCGCGTGCCGGCGTCCAGCCCTTCGAACTGGAGGAAATCACGATTCCAGAACTGCAGGAGGGAGTGAAATCCGGCAAATTTACGGCCCGGTCGCTCGTCGAGAAGTATCGGGAGCGCATCGACGAAATCGACAAGCGCGGGCCCGCGGTGAATGCGATCATCGAACTGAATCCCGACGCACCCTCTATTGCCGAAGCGCTCGATCAGGAGCGCAAGGCCAAAGGACCACGCGGCCCGCTGCATGGCATTCCGGTGCTGGTCAAGGACAACATCGATACTGCTGATCGCATGATGACCACGGCTGGATCTCTCGCCCTGGTCGGATCCAAACCGCTCAAGGATTCTTTCGTGGTGCAGCGGTTGCGGGCGGCGGGTACGGTGATCCTGGGCAAAACCAATCTCAGCGAGTGGGCCAACATTCGTTCCAGCCACTCGGTGAGTGGATGGAGCGGCCGAGGAGGTCTTACCAGAAATCCCTATGCGCTCGACCGCAATCCTTGCGGATCGAGTTCGGGCACCGGCGCCGGCATCTCGGCGAATATGGCTGCTATTGGGATTGGTACCGAGACCGACGGCTCGATCGTGTGTCCGTCATCGTCCAACGGCCTCGTTGGAATTAAGCCCACCGTGGGATTGGTGAGCCGTGGCGGCATCATCCCGATTTCCCATAGCCAGGACGGCGCTGGTCCCATGGGCCGCACGGTGCGCGACGCTGCGATTCTTCTGGGCGCGCTCACTGGCGTCGATCCCGAGGACGCGGCGACCTCCGCCAGCACGGGAAAGTTGCAGACGGACTATGCCCAGTTCTGCGATCCGAACGGTCTAAAGGGCGCACGCATCGGAGTAGCTCGAAAATATTTCGGCTTCAGTGACTCGGTGGATGCCCTCATGGAACAAGCACTGGGCCTGATCAAGGCGCAGGGAGCGACCCTGGTCGATCCTGCCGACATCGCAACCCTGGGCAAGTTCGACGACAGCGAATTGCTGGTCTTTATGTATGAGCTGAAGGCGGACCTAAACGCTTATCTGGCGCGGCTCGGTCCGAGCGCTCCCGTACATAGCTTGCAGGAAATTATCGATTTCAACGACCGCAACCGGCAGAAAGAAATGCCTTACTTCGGCCAGGATTTATTCGTGAAAGCGCAATCCAGGGGGCCACTTACTGAGAAAGAGTATGTGGATGCGGTGGCGAAGAATCATCAACTGGCGGGGGTCGAAGGCATTGATGCGCTCATGGATAAGTACAAGCTTGACGCTATCGTGGCGCCGACTGGCGCCCCGGCATGGCTGACCGATCTGATCAATGGCGACCACTCGGCTGGAGGCAGTTCCAACGTGGCCGCGGTCGCGGGTTATCCCAACATCAATGTGACCGCAGGTTATATTTTCGGCTTGCCGGTTGGTATCTCATTTTTTGGCCGCGCATGGAGCGAGCCCACGCTGATCAAGTTGGCTTACTCTTTCGAGCAGGCGACAAAGGCGCGGCAGGCCCCGCGATTCTTGACCTCCATCGCACTGGAATAAGATAGAGTCAATGGCGGCACATTGCAGTTCATCCTTGACCGGCGCTCGCTCTCGCGTCGCAGCATTCGTGGCAGCGGTCAGCTTCCTTGTGGCGTCGTATCTGGCGCTTGCGACCCGGGCCAACGCCCAATGGTACCCGAATCACGAAGTCCAAGTGAGTGGTTTGCAGGCTCTGATGGCGCGGTCTCATGATCCGTCGGATGTGCTGCTCACCTCGCTCGACATCGTGATCCATAAGAGAAAAGTCTGCTGCGGACCGGACTCTGCACTCGCAGACAGCGCGGAAAGATCCAACGCTTCCTCTTTGAAGGATGTTGCCGCGAATCTGCAAGGCAGACATCTGTTGAGCGACGGACGACCGATCATGGCCACCGCGGAATACTTTGAGCCGGCTGCGATCAATTCAGGCATGCTGATCGGTACGTTGCGCGGCCAACGTGCGCTGCTGTTTCAATGGAATTCTCAAATCTATATCTGTTACGGCGTAATTTATGATGAAATATACGATGAGAATGGCGGAGTTCAGTACTCAATTCGCAAGTTTCTGCTTCTGGATACACGCTACTCAGACTCGCGCCGGAAAGTCGTGTTTAATCGCGATACGGACGACTGGAGCAAGGTCCAAGGGATGCTACGCGTGACGACTAGCCGACAATAAATTGCAGACGTTCTACTCTTGATTCTAATCTTGATAAGATTCCGGTTCTCCATGTTAGTCTTGACCTATTAGGGGGTAATGCATGACCAACCTGAACAAGGTAGTCTCTTCCCTGCGGAACGAGTACTCCCGTCTCGAAAAAGAGATGGGAAGAGTGGGGAAGGCATTGGACGCATTAGGCCAAGCTGGTGGGAAGTCGCTCAAGAGGACAGGACGTACCTTGAGCAAAGATGCCCGCCGTCGCATAGCCGAGGCGCAAAGACTACGCTGGGCGAAAGTGCGGAAGCAAGCCGCCAAGCTAGTCAAGTCGTAACAGTTGTTGTTTCGCCAGCACCGCAGACAGCCTCGTTCGTAACTTCTATTAAAACGTGCGGACGGGGCCTAAGCGGGGCTCGCAGCCGACTCAGACATTCCTCTCGCTAAGTCCACCGAAACCACTTCAACGCCAATAGAAACGAAATCCCTCCCCACAATGACAGCACGAGCAGACGCGGCCATTGATGCAATAACGGCGTGCCCTCCAGAATGCTGGCGCGCAACGCGTCGTTGAGCGCGGTCAGGGGCAGGGCTTTGATCAACGGGTGGATCGCTTGCGGAAATCGCTCGTAGGAAAAAAAGACTCCCGAGAAGATCCACATGGGCATCATCACCAGGTTGATCAGGCCGCTGATGCTCTCGATTTTCTGCGCTCGGCTCGCCGTCAGCAGGCCGACGCCGCCAAAGGTCAGCGATCCCAGCCCGCCCAGCAAGGCAATCGAAAATACGGACCCGAGCACGCGCATGTGGAAGAAGAGGACGCCAAACAGCAGTAGGAGTCCGATCTCGATTACCATCAGCAGGAGGCGGCTACTCATGATGGCGAGCAGAAAATCGCCGCGGCGCATAGGCGTGGCTACAAAGCGCTTCAGCAGCTTGCGCTGCCGCATGTCCACCAGCGCGAATCCAATGCCCCACATGCCGGAGTTCATCAGGTTCATTCCCAGCAGCCCGGGAATTAGGAAATCGATATAGCGGGAGCCGGGCTCTGACGATGTGACTGCCTTTGTCGCGACGACATCTTTGCGACCGGCAGCTGATTGCAGGGCATCGTTGACCTCGGTTTTCGCCAGCACGCTCTCAGGACGGGCGGGGTCGTAGAGGTATTCCACTTCTCCGTTGGCGTCGGGCTCGATCACCACATCGAACTTGCCCAAGCGAAATCCCTTTTTCGCTTCTTCGGCATCCAGGGTCTGGATTTTGAACAGATCGTGCTCCGGCGAACGCGCGAGAAGGGCTTGCGCACCCTGCGAGCCCGGTCCCACAACGATTGCGACGGAAGCGGCATCGCCGGGCTTGTTACGGAAGGCAATCCCCAGGCCCAGCGCCAGCAGCAGAGGGAACACAAACACCCAGAAAACCACTTCCGGTTCGCGCTTCAACTCCAGCATGCGTGCCTTCAGTAGGTGGCTGTAGCCGGACCAGCGGCCGTTCCGCCGCGGCGGAAGCTGCTGCCGCTCAGTGGTCGTGACCGGAGTTTCCTGGGCAACGCTCATAAGTCAATTCACTGTTCTCGCAGATGGCGTCCCGTCAAACTTACAAAAACATCTTCGAGGCTTGCCTGCCGCGTAGTCAGATGTTGCAAACGGCTTCCCTGCCTGTCAATCGCATCGAGCAGCGCGGGAATCGTCAAGTGGGGTTGTTTGACGTTCAGGGCGACTAAGCCATCGTCTTCGCGGACGGATTCGACGCTCGGCAATCCGCGCCAGGCTTGCAACGCCGCACCGTCTGAATTGCCGCTGATGGAAAATTCCACGACGTGATGTCCGCCGAGCCGCTCAATCAATTCGGCAGGCGAGCCCTCGGCAATGATCTGCCCATGATCCACTATGGCCAGGCGATCACACAGACGCTCCGCTTCGTCCATGTAGTGCGTGGTGAGCAGCACGGTGCCGCCGTCGCGCTGAAAGGCGCGAATGATCTCCCAAAGCTGACGGCGACTCTGGGGATCGAGCCCGGTTGTGGGCTCGTCGAGAAACAAAATTTTAGGATTGCAGACCAGCGCCGTCGCCACAGCCAGCCGCTGGCGCTGCCCGCCGGACAGCTTTCCCACCCACGAATCGGCCTTCTCGGTCAACTGGAGTTGTTCGAGCACCTCGTCGGAGGAGCGCGGCTCGCGGTAAAAGCTGGCAAAGAGCTCAATGGTCTCGCGGACGCTGAGCTTCTCCGACAGTCGCGTCTCCTGCAGCGAGATGCCCAGCCATTCGCGCATCTCGCGTTCATTCTCGCGCCAGCTTTTCCCCAGGATGGACACGTCGCCTGATGTCGGAGCCAGCAGGCCTTCGAGAATTTCAATGGTCGTGGTCTTCCCAGCCCCGTTCGGCCCCAGTAGGCCGAAGCACTCGCCGGTTTGAATCTCAAGATTCAGACCGCGCACCGCCTCGACCTTGCCGTCGTAGGTCTTGCGCAGGTTGCGGCATTGGATGGCTGCGGGCATTGGGTGATTCTACCCGATGTATCCTGCTAAAATACCGCATCGCTGGAATCCTATTCCGCATCCTTAAGTTGTATGCGCATCCCTAAGCGCGGTTTCACTTGAGATTTTTCCCAGTAAGACGCCCGTGTGTCGTTTTAAAGCTCTTTCAGTTCCAGTTCTCAGTTCTCAGTGGAAAGGAAGCCGTCATGTTGCGACCGATCTCTGTACTGCTACTTGCACTTACCGTTGCTTCCCATGCTCAAGAATCGCGCCACTTCACCTTTCGCTATTCGTTTACGGTAAAGAATCTGCCTGCCGGCAAGAAGGTCCGGGTCTGGATTCCGGCAGCCCAGTCAGACGCTTATCAGGAAGTTAGAATCGTTTCCGCCAAGGGCGATTTGCCGGTCAAGCGAACCCGCGAACCGAAATACGGCAATGAGATCTATTTTGCCGAAACCGGGGCCTCAACCCAGGCCGAACTGCACTTCGACGTTGAATATGAGGTGGTGCGGCGTGAACGCATCGCGCTAAGCCCTGGCCCGCGCGTGGTTGCAGCCTCACTTAGCAACAAAGAAAGGCAAGAAGACCTACAACCCGATGCGCTCGTGCCCATCACAGGCGTGCCAGCCGAACTCGCAGCCAAGGTAACGCAGGGCAAGACGCAACCGCTCGATAAGGCTCGCGCCATTTACGATTACGTATTCAATACCATGCGGTACGACAAAAGCGGAACCGGATGGGGGCGCGGGGATGTACTTTACGCCTGCGACGCCAAGAAGGGAAACTGCACCGACTTCCATTCCTTGTTCATCGCCATGGCAAGGTCACAGGGCATTCCGGCCCGCTTCGAGATTGGATTTTCTCTGCCGCCCGACCAGCATTCCGCCGAGATTGCCGGGTATCACTGCTGGTCTGATTTCTATGTGGATGGAAAGGGCTGGATTCCAGTCGACATCTCCGAGGCCTGGAAGCATCCAGAGAAGCACGACTATTTTTTTGGATCGCACGATGTAAATCGGGTGCAGTTCAGCATGGGCCGCGACTTGCGTCTGAGCCCGACCCAGGAAGGCAAGCCGCTGAACTATTTTGTCTATCCTTACGTGGAAGTCGAAGGGCGGGAATATCACAACGTGTCGCTGACGTTCGCTTTTGCCGACGTTGCCCGGGCGATTGCGGTGAAATGATCCCATTCTGCTCGGGTAAACGATAACCGCTGAAATCTTCGCATTATGAAACGCACCGCTCTTGGTTTTCGAATGCATTCTGGCTGGG
This sequence comes from uncultured Acidobacteriaceae bacterium, assembly GCA_963708335.1. Lineage (GTDB taxonomy): Bacteria > Acidobacteriota > Terriglobia > Terriglobales > Acidobacteriaceae > Sulfotelmatobacter. The sequence continues at coordinate 4,663,758 of OY970205.1, forward strand.
GAGTGCTGGTCGCCGTTTTCATCGACTCGCATATCGATCCACATGAAATGCAGGTCGTCGAGCGCAGGCGCATCGTGATTGCCGACGGGAAAGTTCAAGGTGCAATTCAGCCCTATCACTACGCGGCCAGTCTGAAATTTGAAGATTCGAAAAGCCACCTGGCAAACTGTACGGCAGTTTCGGAGAGCATGGCGCGGGCGGCAATCGAGCAGGTAATCCATGAATTGGCCGAGCGTGGGTACCGGGTCGTCGAATCCGCGCTGCTGCTTGCCTCTGGCCGTCCCCTGCCTTCCCTTGAGAAAATTCTGGGCTCGCATCCGCTGATTCACACCGCGGAAGGCGAATTCTTTCGCAACAGCGTTCGGTCCGCTTGTGAACGATTGCACATTCCTGTTGAGACGATCCGCGAGCGAGAAGTTGAAGACCGAGTGCAGGTGGCCTTCGGAACTTCGGCGAGCCAACTACGGAAGAAGGTTGAATCGGCGGGTCGCGCGATCGGACCACCGTGGACGAAGGATCACAAAGTTGCAGCCTTGGCGGCGCTGATTGTGCTTTCGCAAGAACCGGCGACTAAGCCAGAGGTCCACCAAGGGACTTGATCTGCTCGGCTATCTCCCGCCGCCGTTTCTCTCGGGATTCACGTTCGGCGATTTCCAAATCCGAGCCTTCCCCACTCGTCTGGTCCTCGTCCATCCGTTTGAGTAATGCCAGTTCCTTCAAAAGATCCATCATCTCTTCCGACTCGCCAAGGCTCATCCGGGCCTCCCTCCTAAGAAATCAAACAAACGACCCGAAATAAGATGCATTTTGGCTGCGGAGGGATATGGCGGAATCTGGGCTGTCAACGCCGGAGAGGTTGAAGCTCAGGAAAAGAACCACTCTTCTCTTTGAAGTCACAAAGCTAAGAGGAGGGAGAACTGCCCAGAGAATTTGGCGTTTCGCTACGGCTCGAGTAGTGGTTGCCCGGTCCCGGGTTTCCCGACGGCTGCGGAAAATCGGGAGGCGGCGAGGGCGGAAGCGGGTTCACGCCATTCGAAGGCTTCGGGGCGTTTTCTGAATCCTCGCCCGGACGGCGCAAGCTGGGAGCGTTTGCGGGCCGCTCTTCCTGCTGCTTCGCCTCCGTGTCCTGGTCAGGCTTTGCCAGAATCACTTCTTTTTCCGTGCGCACAATCTTCTGGCCGCCGACTTTCATGGTCTCCACGCGCACCACTTCATCACCCACAATGCGGACAAAATCCACGTCCTGCGGCGGTTCGCCGTAGATCCATTCTTCATACTCGGTGTCGCCATCCTTCTCGCGCACCTTTCTCGGAGCCTTGCCCTTGGCGTGCAACACCATATCGGTATTCATTCCCACCAGCACGGTGTGTGCCTCAATGGCTTGTTTTACCTTAGGCGGAACGGTATCCAGATAGGCTTCCTCTTTATTGCGCGCATTAAAATCGAGGACGGGATAGAGCAGATCGCGCAACTGCCGAGCGGTCATTTCCGGAACATACTTGTCGAAATAAATGTCCAGATAAGTTCCGTGCGGGTTGGTAGGCGACTCATTGGACGAGGTTTGCATCGGAGTTCCGTTCGCGCCGGAAATCTGCACGCGCTCATACCACTTCTTGCGATGCACAGGGCCGCCGTTGAGATCGAAATGAATATGGTCGTCGTGAATCTTCACGTACGAAATATGAGCCGGATCGCCGGGCTTGATTGCCGGGCCCCAAAGAGCGATGGCTTGCTGCAGTTCCGCGCCACTGGGCGACGTTGTTCCATTTTTGAGTTTCAGCCCCTTCGTACCCATGGGAAAAGTAGTGCGCGCATAAAGAATCTGGGTCTCGAAGTCGCGAATGATTTCCAGGCGTGTTTGCCTCGACATTCGCGGAGCGTCGGCAGGAATAGGTGGCGCAGGCGTTTGCGATTGCGAGGATTGAATATTGGCTGGGGGAGTTTGCGGCTGAGCGGATGGGGATGATTGATTGGTCTGTCCACTCACCAGAATTGCAGGAAGGAACCAGGGAAGAAGCAGCAAGAGCGCGCCGCGAAACCGTTGCATAAAGCACCCCAGGGCCAATTGCGGTCATTATACCCCCGGGCACTTGAAAAACAGACAGAACTTGTCTAGGCCAGGTTCAACGCCTTCTTGATGGTGCCGCGCTCTTTCTGGATTTTGTCTTGCAATAACGTGATGGCGTAGATGAGTTGCTCCGGGCGCGGCGGACAACCGGGAACGTAAATGTCTACCGGAATGACCTGATTGACGCTCTGGACCAGCGCGTAATTTTGGAACACACCGCCGGAAGTGGCGCAGGCGCCCATAGAAATTACCCACTTCGGCTCGGGCATCTGTTCCCACAACTGACGGATGACTGGCGCCATCTTGTTGGAGACGCGGCCCGCGATGATGATCAAATCGCTTTGCCGCGGGGACGGGCGAAATACCTCAGCGCCGAAGCGGGCAATATCAAATCGCGCCGCGCCCATCGACATCATTTCAATAGCGCAGCAGGCCAAACCGAACGTCATGGGCCAGATCGAACTCTTGCGCATCCAGTTGACGGCGGAGTCGAGCGTGGTGAGCACTACTCCCTCAGGCGTGGGATTGCCGTAGGTCAGGTCTTTGACAGTCTTTTTGCCGTGCTCAGTATCAACGTAAGGTCCGAAGTTCAGTTCGCGAGACATGTGGTTATTCTAAACTAATTGGGAACGACCACGATGCTCGCGATGCCGGGAAAATCAGTCGCTCTCTAGCGGCCAGCAGCTCGCCGCACCGCTCTCTCGGCTGACTGAGGTAGCTGCACCGGAACGAAGTATCCTTCAGGGTAAAGATAGTCCTCCCCTGACTCGTCGATGACGCGAATCTGTCCGAGTTTGGTGGCCGACTCGTCAGCCATGACTTGATAAAGCTTTCTAAGCTCGAGCGAGGCGGCGTAGCCCTTGTTCTTAACACAAATGACAAATTGGGGCTCGGTTCTCTTCATTGGATCTCTAGAACGCGTTTGAGTTTGAATTCCTCTGGGCCGATGCTGTGGGCTTCATACCAATGCACCTCGGCATAAATTCTAAAGAACACAATTTACAATTTTACTCTTTGTCCGAAGAAGGGGTATCAATTCTCCTCTGCCGAGAGGCAATCGAAATTTTCTTGACAGCGAGCGCGGTTGCGTTAATCTCTAGTGAATCTTTCCCCTCGGCCGATCCTTTTCGGCATCTGTTGCAACTAATCATCGGAGTGCGGTCCAACTTGTTACTGCGCCTTGCACACTGATTCGCGTGTGCAGCGGACGGAGGCGCCCTAGCCCAGCGAGAGGAGAGAATCATGAGTCCATTGCGCGCATTCAGCACCGGCCAAGGAACGGGCAAGCGGTTGAGTCACGTGCCTCCGGTTTCCGGTCCGACGCTCCAAGTACAGGCGGTTGGCATCCAGCTTCCGCACTATCCGTTTCAACCGCTTCCCACTCCCAACGGCCCTCCGCCCTACCGGTTTGACTTGTCGCAGTTGCTCTCCGCGGCTGACATTGCGACCATTGCGAACGGCACTCTGGTGTTTCACACCGTGGGAGACACGGGCGATCATCGCGGGCAGCAGCAGGATTTCGTCGCACAGATGATGACGCAGGATGCGCAGAATCTCCCCGCCGACCGGAAGCCCGCGTTCTTTTATCACCTCGGAGACGTGGTCTACTTCGCGGGCGACATCAGTATGTACGGCGACAATTTCTACCAGACATATAAAGACTATCCCTGCTTCATCGTGGCGATCCCGGGAAACCACGACTGCCAGCCCGACGATCCGCAGGACGGTCCCGTAGATCCCCACAAGGTTCCGCTCGATGGTTGGGTGCAGAATTTCATGTCAAAAAATTCTGGCCAGCTCGGTTCGTTAAAGACCGGAGCGAACCGAACCCAGATGGACTTGCCGAACGTCTATTGGACCTTCACGACTCCGCTGGCGACGATCATCGGGCTGTTCTCGAACGTCGGAGAGACCGAGGGCGAGATCCACCAGGATCAAGTGGACTGGTTCCAGAAGGAACTCACCGCCGCCGATCCCAAGAAGGCCTTGATCGTGACGGTTCATCATCCGCCGTTTTCCGGAGACGTGGAACACTCCGGCAGCAGCGTACTCGATCAGGTTTTGATGAAGGCGTTTCAGGCCGTGAAACGCTACCCCGATCTGATTTTGTCGGGACATGTGCACAGCTACCAGCGCTTCACCAATCTGGTGCAGGGGCCTAAGGAACCTCTGAAGAACTCTCCGATCCACAGGCTGAGCGTATACGGTGTAAGTCGAGGTGAAAAGGCGAGTGCGACAACAAACTCTGGCGGCGCAGACGGGGTTCGAGAAGTACGGACGGAAAACGAAGCGGGAGCGGTTTCTCGAGGAGATGGAGCAGGTGGTGCCGTGGGCCGAGTTACAGGGGTTGGTGGAACCACACTATCCTAAGGGAGAGAACGGTCGGCCTCCGGTAGGCTTGAGCATCATGTTGCGGGTGTATTTTTTGCAGCAGTGGTTCAACCTGAGCGATCCGGGGGCGGAGGATGCGCTGTATGAATCGCCGGTGCTGCGGCACTTTGTAGGAATCGATCTGGGGCGGGCACCAGTGCCGGACGAGAGCACCATCCTCGGGTTCCGTCACCTGCTGGAGAAACACGAGCTGGGCGGCGCGATGCTGAACGCGGTGAACCGATATTTGGAGAGCCGGGGCATCCGCATCACCACGGGGACGATTGTGGATGCGACCATTATTCATGCGCCCTCGTCGACCAAGAACCGGAGTGGGGAGCGCGACCCGGAGATGCATCAGACGCGGAAGGGAAAGCAGTGGTACTTCGGGCTGAAAGCACACATCGGGGTGGACTCCAAGCAAGGCCATGTGCATTCGGTGTGCACGTCGGCGGCTTCGGTGGCGGACAAGCACATGCTGCCGGATCTGCTACACGGCGAGGAGCGCAAGGTGTGGGGCGATGGTGGATATCAGGGACAGGGAGAAGCCATCCGGCAGGCGGCTCCGCGAGCGCAAGATATGACCAGCCGGAGAGTGCAGTACAAGAACTTTGTGGACGAGTTACAGAAGGCCAAGAACCGGGTGAAGGCCAGAGTGCGAGCGAAGGTGGAACATCCGTTCCGGATTCTCAAGCGCATCTTCGGTTTCGAAAAGGTGAGATACCGAGGGATTCAGAAGAATCATCATCGGCTGTGCGCCAGCTTCGCGTTGGTGAACCTGTATCTGCACCGCAGACGGCTGGCAGTGGCGAGGGCGTAGTGTCTCTGAACCCCGCGTGAAAAGCGAGTTCCCGTAAGGTCGCAAGCCATACTGGGAAATTCGTGACCCGCGCAGGTCTGGAATTCCAGGCCGCCTAATGATCATGGTTGCTCAGAGGTTCCCTAAGGGGCCACTGCAGATTCCTTATATTGTGACCGGAGCCGGCGGGTATACGAAGCTTGGCAAACTTCAATTGGTGAATGGCGCTTATCCGAAAGCACCTCTGGCAGTTACCAGCAGCCTCACTCTCGAACAATATGATCAGGATAATTTCGGATTCTTGCGCCTCGAGGTGAGCAAGAACCAGATCATTGGAACGTATTTGTCGGCTCCCTATTCCGTTGGAGGGACGCCGGCCGCGAAGGTCGCGGACAGCTTCACGGTGGATCTCACCAAGAAGACTGTCAAGACCGGGACCGTGGCTCAGGCGGAGCCGGGAAACAAAAACCGAGACCTCAGAAGAAGAAGCGATAGCAGTTCACTTAAGGGTTCAAGACAACCTTGCCAAACATTTGACTCTTTTCCAGATATTCGTGGGCCGCGCGAATCTCGCTGAGCGGGAAGACGCGGTCTACCACCGGCTTCAGGCGGCCCGCGAATACGTGACCTAAGACTTCATGCAACTCCGCCATCGTTCCCATGTAAGAGCCGAGCAGGGTCAACTGCCGCGCGAAGAGATGACGGAGGTCGATCGAAACATTGGGTCCGGTGGTCGCCCCGCAGGTTACCAGTTTGCCGCCGCTTTTCAGAGAGCGCACGCTCTCATCCCAAGTGGCCGCGCCCACGTGCTCGACAACAATGTCGACGCCTTCTTTGTTCGTAATCTTGCGGACTTCGTCGGAAATCTTCTGTGTGTAGTGGTTGATGCCGTAATCCGCGCCGAGCGCGCGCCCCTTCTCGAGCTTGGCTTCGTCTCCTGCAGTCGTGATCACGCGGCAATGAAATAGCCTGGCAATCTGAATAGCGGCACTTCCTACGCCCGAGCTCGCTCCGAGCACCAGCACGGTCTGCCCGGGACGCACCGCAGCCAACCCCACCAGCATGTGCCAAGCCGTCACAAATACCAGAGGCACGCTAGCAGCTTGATCGAAAGTGAGCGAGTCAGGAATCGGAATCACACTCGCGGCAGGCACCGCGATTAACTCACAGTTCGCTCCATCGACCGCATTTCCCAGAACCGTGAACTCGCGGCAATGATTTTGCAGTCCCGCCAGGCATTTCACGCAATGCCCGCAAAAATGCATGGGAGCAACCAGAACGCGCTGGCCTGATTTGAAATCAGTGACGTATTCGCCGATCTCGGTAACCTCCCCGGCGATATCGCTGCCAAGAATGTGTGGCAGTTTTACGCCCGGCAGCCCCTTGCGGACCCACACATCGAGATGATTCAGTGAGCAAGCCTTCACGCGCACCAGCACCTGATCTTTGCGCGGCTGAGGATCAGGCACGTCTTCGTACATCAGGACTTCCGGCCCTCCGAATTGATGAATGCGAACGGCTTGCATGTTCAGACGCTAGCACAAAATTCGAGTTGACCGGGTTGACGGAGAAAAAAGCTTACACCACGAAGGGCACGAAGGTTCACGAAGGAAAACCCGATTTATGAATTCCTTCGTGAACCTTCGTGCCCTTCGTGGTTGAGGCCGTTGATTTGACTCTGCTCTGTTAACCGACTGATAATCAAAGTGCCTCGGATCGCAATGGATATCTACGAACAAATCGTCGAACTTCGGCGTCAAGGCCGCCGCGGGGCCGTGGCGACCATCGTGAACGTGCGCGGATCCATTCCTTCCTTTCATACCGCCAAGATGCTGGTTCGCGACGACGGCTCGATCGTGGGAACGATCGGCGGCGGATGCGTCGAGGCGGACGTCTGGCAGGCTGCGCGCGAAGTGATGGAATCGGAGAAGGCTCGAACCTTAAAGTTTGACTTGAACCAGGATCCCAAGTATGACACGGGCCTGGTTTGCGGCGGCACGCTTGAGGTTTTCGTGGAACCGGTATTACCTCCAGCGATACTTTATGTTTTCGGCGCAGGTCATGTGGCGTTACACCTTTGCCAGACGGCTGCAAATGCTGGATTTGAGGTCACGGTGGCCGACGACCGTTCTTCTTACGCGACGAAAGAACGGTTTCCGACTGCACGCGAAGTTCTGGCCGGGGACTTTGACGAGGCCATGCGAAAGCTGGACCCCAGCGAGTCGTCCTACATCGTAATCGTCACGCGCGGACATCGCGACGACATGCGCATTCTGCGCTGGGCCGTGCAGACGCGGGCGCGGTATGTGGGAATGATTGGGTCGAAGCGCAAGGTAATCGAAATTTTCAAGACCCTGAAGCAGGAGGGCGTGCCTGCTCATCTGTTTGACCGGGTGCATGCCCCCGTTGGACTCGATATTGGTGCGGTTACGCCCGAAGAAATCGCGGTCGCCATCACTGCGGAGTTAATCGCGGTTCGGCGGCAGGCCTCCGAGGGGCTACAGCATTTGAGCTGGTTTAAGAGTTCTCGCCACGAAGTAAACCCGGAATCGCCCGCCGAGGCATTAGAAGACACCGATAAGACCAGTTGAGTTGCACCTCCGGCGGTATCTTCGCTCACTGACTTTCCAGTCGCTTTCTGCTATCTTCCGCACATGTCCCGAGCCCCGAGCTTTGCCGGAGTGATCCTTGCCGCCGGCGAATCCTCGCGCATGGGCACCGATAAAGCCCTGCTCCCCTGGCCTCCACAAACTAGCGCGCAGCTTCCATCGAAAGACTCATTCCTTTCCGCGGCAATCCGGTCCCTGACTGCCACAGATTTCGTACTCGTGGTGGCGGGCAAGAACGAGGCTGCGTTGGCCCCAATCGCTTATGCGAACGGAGCGTCGCTGGTCACCAATCCTGATCCCAGCCGCGGCCAGTTCAGTTCCTTGCAGGTCGGATTGCACGAAGTTCTCAATCGGGGTCGCGACGCCGCCGTTGTCACGTTGGTGGATCGCCCGCCAGCCAATCCGAGCACGATAATCCTGCTGCGCGACGCTTACGAGTCCGCCCTTCAAAACATCTGGGCCGTGGTGCCCGAGTTTTCAGGCAAGCACGGGCATCCCTATCTTCTGGGCCGAGAATTAATCGAAATATTTCTGCAAGCACCGCCCACCGCCAACGCGCGCGATATCGAACATCGCTATCAACAACATATTCAGTACGTGGCGGTCAGCGATCCGTTTGTGGCCCTGAATATCAACACGCCCGAGGATTACGCGGCGCTGCTGGCAAGATCCTCGTAGGCTTCCTCTGGTAAATTGCGCATCCTGCCGCTGGCACGTTATTGTCAAATTACATGAAAACCTTCAGCGCTCACGCCCAACAGCTCACCCGGCAGGACTTTCTCGACTTAGTTTTGCAACTAAACCCGCAAGTTGCGGCCTTCGATTGCGACGGGACACTCTGGTCGGGCGATGCGGGAGAAGCATTCTTCGATTGGGAAATCAAGAAAGGAATCGTCCCGGCCACGATCGGCGAGGCAATGCGCGCCCGATATCGCGAGTACAAAGCCGGCAAAGTGAGCGAAGAGGCGATGTGCGGGGAGATGGTCACGATGCACGAGGGCATGACCGAGGCCGCAATGATGAAGGCTGCTTCCGATTTCATGGAGCAGGCTTTTCCCGGGCGAATCTTTCCCGAGATGCAGGAATTGGTGAGCCGGCTGCAGAAGAACGGGTGCGACATCTGGGCAGTTTCCTCCTCCAATGAGTGGGTGATCCGAGTGGGGATGAGGGCGTTTGGGATCGCTGAAGACCACATTTTGGCGACAAAAGTCCCGCTCGAAAATGGCGTCATCAGCGATCGTCTCGGCTGCGTTCCCTCGGGTCCCGGCAAACCTCAAGTATTACGAGAAGTCGTTAAGAAGCCGATTGCTGCCGCGTTTGGCAATTCTCGTTGGGACGCCGAAATGCTCGCCATCGCCCAACACGCGTTCGCCGTCAATCCCAATCCTGACCTGGAAATTCAGGCCCGCGAACGCGGCTGGATTGTCTACTTCCCCGAGGGAACACGCGAATAGCGCTCGAATCTTTGCCTGCACCGCGGCGCATTTACAATTTGAGGATATGTACTCGCCGCAACTGCTCGATTATTTCCAGAATCCGCGTAATGCCGGCGAAGTTGTTGATGCGGACGCCACCGTGGAGATCGAGAACCCTGCCTGCGGTGATGTGCTCCGCCTGAGTTTGAAAGTTAAATCGGGGCGCATCGCAGAAATCCGTTTTAAGGCCAAGGGGTGCGTGCCTTCTATGGCTTGCGCTTCGGCGCTGACGGAGCTGGTGACTGGACAGACTTTAGGCGAATCCCAAAACCTGAAACGCGACACGCTGATCGCGGCCGTGGGCGGCTTGCCGCAGGCCTCCACGCACGCGGCGCAATTGGCGCTGGATGCGCTCTCAGCGGCCCTGCGGCAGCTTTAAACTCTTGCTATGTCCGGTTCTCACACCGCTCGACGCATCGCGTGCCTGCAGCCCAGCGCGACGGTCATCCTCGACTCGATCGGCGACTTAGCGCGAGTAGTCGCATGCACGCGATATTGCGCGGACGTGGTTCCCGCGGTCGCTGACGGTTCACGCATCATCCTAGCCGACTCGTGGACCGCCGACACTGCCCAGATCGTCGCCGCGCGGCCTGATTTGGTAATCGCAGCAGTTCCCTACCAGGAAAAAGCGGTCAGCGAAATTCTCAAAGCAGGCGCGCGCTTTCTCGGCCTCGCTCCAAAGACGTTGGCCGACATTTTCACCGACATCGCAACCATTGCAGGCGCCGTCGGCGCGGTCGATCGTGGAGAACAGGTAGTTGGCGAGATCGAACACGCGATCGAAGAAGTACGCGGACGAATCGCAGCCGTTGAGCGGCCTAGAGTCTGGTGTGAGGAATGGGGCAAGCCACTCATCGCATCGCAAATGTGGGTCGCCGAACTGGTCACCGCGGCTGGCGGAGACTTCATTGGCGCGCCCGATCATCAGACGTCATCCGAGCAGGTGTTAAGCCTGAATCCGGAGGTAATCATTACGGCCTGGTGCGGCGCTGGCGATCGCGTGCCGTTGGAGAAAATCGTTACCGAACGTGGCTGGCATAGCACTGCAGCCGCGCGCGACCAGCGGGTCTTCTGCATCCGCGACGAATATCTGAATACGCCTGCACCCACGCTAATTCAGGGTTTGCAGGCACTGGCCTTCGCCATTCATCCAGAACTGTTCCCTCGCACGAAAGGAATCCGGCAGATTACTGCGGATCCCGCTTCGTGCCGTGCAAATTCGCCGCGGTGAGTTAAGATTTCATTCATGCTCGCAGGCAGCACGAGAATCGAAGAAATTCGCGAGGAGATCAGCCATGTGGCGCAGACGGTTCCCGGCGCGCAGGAACTCATGCGGGCCGTCGTGAAACTACTGCACGAGCGCATGCTGAAATACAACTGGGTGGGCTTCTATATGCTGGAGCCGGGCGCCAACCCGCCGATGCTGGTGCTTGGCGCCTTTGAGGGCGCCATGACACCGCACACGCGCATTCCTCTGAATCAGGGCATCTGCGGCGCGGCCGCGTCCAGTGGCCAGACCGTGGTAGTTGACGACGTTAGCAAAGATCCACGCTATCTGGCATGCTCGCTTGAGACTAAGTCGGAGATCGTGGTGCCGGTCTTCGTGCGTGGCAAAGTAGTTGGGGAGTTGGACGTTGACAGCCACTTTGCGGCGGCGTTCACCCCCGAACATCAGCACCTGGTGCAACACTGCGCCCAACTCGTGGGAAAGAAACTGGAAGCCGCCGGAGATTGACTGACATCCATATCAAAGTCAACCCATGAGAGTCGAAAAGGGCAAAGTACGCGCGCCGGAGATTGGAACGGAATTTGGCGCGCTCGAACTGAAACTGCGCTGCTCGGCGGGCATAGCCGGCCTTGCCTTTACTTTCACCAGTTGCGTCGATCCCCTGGCAAGTGTGTTGCAATCGGCCACCGTGACCCAATCATGAAGCGAGTAGTCGCGGGCCTGATCGTCCAGGACGGCAAGCTGCTGGTGTGCCAGCGCACTCGGCACCAGACCATGCCGTTGAAGTGGGAGTTTCCGGGTGGGAAGATCGAAGAAGGCGAGCAGCCCCGCGCTGCGCTTCGCCGCGAACTGGAAGAAGAACTTGGAATCCTCGCCGCCATCGGCGACGAAGTTAAACGCATTCAGCACGAATATCCCAATGGAGGGATGGTCGAACTTCGCTTCTTCATCGTGCGCGAGTACCAGAGAGAAATCGAGAACCGCATCTTCCGCGATGTACGGTGGGCCGAACCCAAAGACCTGCCCGCCTTCGATTTCCTTGAGGCCGACCTCACGCTAGTACAAGAACTGGCCGCCGGCAAACTGCTTTAAAGTTGGTTTAAAGGTGTATAATCCCGCTTTCATTTTTGATCCTTTTGCAGTCGCGGCATAATCCGGTCGATCACTTGTCTGGAATCAGCAATCCGCTCGCTACCGCAGAGAACGATGATTCGACTTTTTTCTGGAACCTGCCCACTATCCGGACTTGCCAGCGAAAGACGCCAGCATCAGCGCCACCGACAAGCCAATCACGATAACAGTAGTCGCCCACGCCACCGCATTAAACAACCGCGTGTTGGTGTACTCACCCATCAATTCTTTTTTGTTGATCAATATCAGCATGAAAATCAGGACGAACGGCAGCACGATGCCGTTAATGACCTGCGACCACACCACAATTTCGATCAATCGTGGCGCGGGAATGACTAATACCAGCGCGCCTCCGGCGATAATCAGCAGCGTGTAGAGCCAGTAAAAAAACGGCGCTTCGCTGAATTTCCTTCCCACCCCGGATTCGAAACCCAATCCTTCACATACGGTGTAGGCAGTCGAAAGCGGCAAAATCGACGCCGCAAACAGCGACGCGTTGAACAGTCCCACCGCAAAAAGAATGTAGGCATAGTCGCCGGCGAGAGGTTTCAGGGCCTGCGCAGCGTCGGCGGCATATTTGATGTCGCGAAATCCGTGGACGTAAAGAGTGGCGGCGCAGGCGACAATGATGAACCAGGCCACGACGTCGGTGAATATGCAGCCGGTGACAACGTCAAGACGAGAAGCATTGTAGCCTCGCCGCGTCACACCCTTCTCCACGATCGACGACTGCAGGTAAAACTGCATCCACGGAGCAATCGTCGTCCCCACCACCCCGATCACCATAAACAGGTAGGCTTGATCTCGAAAGGCGTGCAAAGCGGGCGGTTTGACCGTGGCAATCAGCGCATCTTTCCAGAAGGGATGCGCCAGGACGCCGGCGAAGATATATGTCACGTAGAAGAAAGAGGCGGCGAGAAAAACCTTTTCTACAGTCTTGTACTGGCCCTTGACCACGATGAGCCAAACAATCACCCCACAAATCGGCACAGTGTAAATGCGCGGCAGGCCAAATAATTCCAGGCTGGTCGCGATGCCGATGAATTCGGTAACCACGTTGCCGAAGTTGGTGATGAGGATGCCGATCATCATCAGAAAGGTGATGCGCAGTCCGAATTCTTCGCGAATGAGATCGCTAAGGCCCTTGCCAGTAACCGCGCCCATGCGGGCGGACATTTCCTGTACCACGATCAAGGCCAGGGTGATCGGGATCATGGTCCAAAGCAAAAGATGTCCGAATTGGGCTCCGGCGGAGGAGTAAACCAGGATGCCGCCGGCATCATTGTCTACATTAGCGGTAATGAATCCCGGCCCGACTACGGCGAGGAACAACAAAAGCCGGGTTTTCGAGCGTCTCAGAAACTTCATGCGGACTTTTCAAAGACATATGGATGAAACGAATTAAAGCCACGAAGGACGCCACAGGATAAATGCACGAGGCGAATCTGACCAAACAAAAAGTGCGTAGCGGCGGAATTTAAAGATGGCGCAAGAGGTTCCCAGGTCTGGGGTCTGAGATCTGAGATCTGGCTACAGCTTTGCCCGCAACATGCTGATTACATCGTCGGAAGTAATAACCCCCGTCAGTTTATTGTGTTCATCCACGACTGGCAGCGTCTGCAGGTTGTACTTGTCGAACAACTCTGCCACCTCGTTTTCTTCCGAGCCCTCATGGGCGAGAACCAGAGGTTCCTGTGTGAGCGAGAGCATCGGAGTCGAAAGGTCCGCCAGTACCAGCCTGGCCAACGGGACTGCGCCGGCCAGCGTTCCGTGTGAATCTACGAGATAAATTGTGCTCACGGCCTCGACCCCGCCTTCAAACTCGCGCATGGAATCGATCGCGTTCTGAACCGTCGCGGAGACCGGCAGTGCGAGGAACTCCGTGGTCATGCGGCCCGCGGCGCTACCCTCGCGATGTTCCAGCAGTTCAACGACGTCCTGCTGCGCTTCCGGTTCCATCTGGACCAGAATCTGCTCGGTGCGATCCTCGGGCAGATCGGCCAGCAGATCAGCGGCGGCATCAGGATCCATCTCCTCGACAATGTCAGCGGCGCGGCCCGAATCGAGCGACTCAACAATGGACTTCTGAACTCGTGGGTTAACCTCTTCCAGCGCCTCTGCCGCCGTCTCTTCATCCAGAGTCTGGAACACGGCCTGGCGTTCGTCGGGCGCGAGATCTTCTACGATGTCGGCAATGTCGGCGGGGTGCAGCTTCGACAATCCTTCGTAGGAAGTCTTCAGCTTCACTCGCCGGGCCGGGTCGGTCTCGATTACGTCGATGAAATTCCACGGAATGCTGCGCGGAGGAATTTTTCCCAGTAGCGCCTGCAAGGCTTGCTTCGGTGCTACCCCCCGCAACAGCCTTCGAACTGCGCCTCGGGCTCCCACATCGACCGAGTGGACTCGCAATACCGGATGACCATCTGAACCTTTATCTTTGGTGACGTCCACCTGCAGGTCGACATCATTAACGCGCACAACTTTTCGTCCATTGACGTCGATCACCTGCTGGTCCAGCAGATCTCGCTCCAACAGAAACAGTCCTTCGGTGCCATCGGAGGCGGGCCACTCAGCGGGGGCCGTGGTCGAACGAATGCCGCCATTGATCGCCGACACCGCGGAAAAGGCCAAAACGCGATTTCCAGATTTTGTCTTCACGATCAGCGATGCGATCCGCGACCGGTCTTCCTGCGGAGCCAGCGTCACCTCGCGCACACGCCCGCTGGACGCGCCCGACGGGTCATAAACCGTCGCGCCCAGCAGTTCGGTGAGAGCAAGCGTCGTCATCCCGTTAGAGAATAACGAACTCGCGCACGATTCGGAATGAAAATCGCAAAGCGGACCTTGGACCTCGGACCTAAGACTTCGGTTTCGGCGACCAGCGGGTCCGGGCTGGTCTCTGGTGTGAGTCTGAAGTCTGAGGCCAGAGCCCTGAGGACCAAAGTCCGACCGCTTATAATAATTCCATAGCCGGATGCGCTATATCTTCGACATCATCGGGCAGACCCTGCGCGCCCTTTGGGCGCATAAACTGCGCTCGTTTCTCACGATGTTTGGCATCGCCTGGGGGGTTGGCTCCCTTTTACTCCTGGTCGGCCTCGGAGAGGGATTTCGTGCGGGCAATCGCAAGCAGTTCGACTCGCTCGGCGAAAACGTGATGTTTATCTGGTCCGGGCGAGCCCCCGTGATGCAAGGCAGCTTCACCGCTCTGCGCCAGTACTACCTCACCTATCGCGACTATCAGGATATCGTGAACGAGTGCCCTTCGGTCGGCGCCATTGCCCCGGTCATCTCCCGCAACGACATCCGCGCGGTCAGTGATTTCTTCCAAGCCAGCGGCCAGATCATGGGAGTGCCCGCCATCATCAACCAGATTCGTAACCTTCCGATCAACGAAGGGCGCTGGCTCAATCCCATGGACGATGCGCAGAAGCGCACGGTGATTGTCATCGGCGACGAAGTGCGGCGCACCCTGTTTCCGGGACGCCCGGCCGTGGGGGCGACGATTCTGCTGAATGGCGTCCGCTTCACTGTAGTTGGCACCGTGCAGAAAATCGGTCACGGCGACAACATGAATCTGAACCTGCGCAGTTTCGTGCCGTTCCACACCATGCAGGACTATTTCCGTCCGTTGAATGCCGGCACCGGCACCGACGTGATTTCGTTTATCAACTACCAGCCCAAGTCGCGCGCCTTGCACGAAGCGGCCCAGCAGGAAGTTCACAAGATTATCGCCCGCAACCACGGATTCGATCCGAACAATCCAGACTCCTTCGATGAATGGGACACGATCAAGACGATCGACCAGGTTGGCAAGATTTTCGACGCCATGAATATGTTCCTCGGAAGCGTGGGCCTGGTCACTCTCGCGCTGGGCGCGATTGGCATCATCAACATTATGCTGGTGGCGGTGGCGGATCGTACTCGCGAAATCGGCTTGCGCAAGGCCGTCGGCGCCACCAACGCCAGCATCATGTTTCAGTTTTTTGTGGAAGGAGCTTTCTTGACGCTGATGAGTGGAGGCATCGGCATTGCCGGCGCTGCGGGTTTGATGGCCCTGCTGTCCGGCGTCGACCTTGGCCAGGGATTCGATCCTCCCAAGTTGGTCGCGTCGACTGCAGCCCTGGCAGTGATTTCGTTAGCCGTCGCAGGAGTGGCCGCTGGACTGTATCCGGCCAGGCGCGCCGCCATGCTGGAACCGGTGGAGGCGCTGAGGAAGGAGTAGCCTGTGCTTGTACTCCGCTTCCTCAGCGGTATTTCTGCGCGAACTCCGCGGTTTAAAGCTTGGGCGGCCCAAGAACAACTTTAACGAACGATCAAGTGTGAGAGTTTAAATGCACCGCGACCTGCTCCAACAAGCGTACTCGGCGATGCGACATGACCTGCGCCGGACCCTGCTCACCATGGCCGGTATGGCATGGGGAATCGCCACGGTGGTCCTGCTTCTCGCCTACGGTAACGGTTTCGGCAAAGCCATCGAAACTATCTTCGAAAGCTTTGGCGCCACTGCGGTCGGAGTGTTCCCAGGGCGCACGTCGCAGCAAGCTGGAGGAAACAAGGCCGGCGTACAGATTCGCTTTACCAACGATGACATCGAACTGCTGCGCAACAATATTCCTCTGTGCCGGCATGTCGTCCGCATGCTGCAAAAGGATTCAACGGTTCAGAACAACAATCGCTCCTTTACTTTTCCGGTGATGGGCCTGGACCCGTCGATCCAGGAGATTTGGAATCTCGACATCGAGCAAGGACGATTCTTGAACGATGCCGACAATATGCAACACGGGCTGTATGCCGTCATCGGGTCTGAGGCGCGCGACAAACTTTTCTCCGGCATGCCTGCCGTCGGCGAGTCGATTCGCATCGATGGCGTCACTTTTGAAGTGATTGGCGTCGGCGCACCCCGTATGCAAGAGGGAGACAACGATAACAACCGCGTCGTGTACATTCCCTACAACTCCATGGATGTCCTCAAGGACAACCACTATCTCGACGGAATATGGCTCGACTCGGCGGGGCTGAACCACGAAAAGTTAGATAAGACGATTCGGGAAACTCTGGCGACAGCGCACAACTTCAAACCGGACGACCAGCGCGCCGTCTTCGTTTTCGATGCCCAGAAGCAACTTTCGCAATTCGGCATCATCACTATGGCGCTGAAAGTTCTACTCGCCTTCATTGGGACGGTAACGCTCGGAATTGGCGGCGTAGGGCTGATGAACATCATGCTGGTGTCTGTAACCCAGCGCACCCGCGAAATTGGCGTGGAGAAAGCTTTGGGCGCGCGACGTCACCACATCCTGTTTCAATTTCTGGCCGAGGCCATGGTGATTACCGCGGCCGGCGGCTTCCTCGGCATTTTGCTCTCCTATGCGGTCTCGATCTTCGCCGGGCGCATTACGTTCTACAGTGCTCTCGCCAAACACGCGGAAGCTGCAGACATCCACCTCATCGTGTCGCCTATGATTCTGGTTGTGGCAACGACCATTCTTGCGGTCGTCGGGGTGATCAGCGGGATGGTTCCGGCTCTACGCGCCGCCAACCTCGATCCTATCGAAGCGCTCCGTTACGAATAGACCTTTGGCTGCGCGATAAAAAGCCGGAGCGGCTGCGCTCCGGCTGCAGAAACGGAACAATATTGTTCAGGCGGCTGGGCTCAGCGCGTCGACAAAATGCTGGCACACCGTGGTCTCGACCTTGAACATCCTGACCGTGAACCGGCCAGTCAGAAAAGGCCTCAATATTCGATCGACATCGGGAAACGTCTCATGCACATACCTCTCGGCTGCATTTCTCTCAGTCCACAGCGAGATGATGACCATCTTTTCTTTTGCGACGTCGGGAACAAATGGGAGTAGTTCGAGGAAGCCCGGCTGCTTCTTCATGATGGGAAGGACTTCCTGACGAATCGTCCAAATCAGGTCTTCCCTCTTTTCGGATTTAGGAGTGAATTCGAGGATACGGGCAAACATGCGACACTCTCCTTCCTTGAAGGGAAAGTGCTCGGAAGATGCCGCGGTTCGAGTTGGCCTATTCCGAGCCCAATCCCGAATCAGGGTGATTCAATTTGAAGTGGTAAGAAAACGGCAATACTTTATTCTCCGATGTCCAATATCAGCAGTGACCGCGGCTACACCTCAGAGTGACTCCGCGCACCCGGTACAGGCTAGAATTGGACTCCACACATGTCGGATGACATCTTCAATTCGCCGCCGCCGCGCGCTAATGCACGCCTTGCCTATGGCTCCGATTCCAATCAGTTTCTCGATCTGCGTCTGCCGTCCAAAGAAAAGACCTCGGCCCCGCATCCTCTCGTTATCAACATCCACGGCGGCTTCTGGCGCGCCAAGTACAATCTCGACCATGCCGGGCATTTCTGCGCCGCGCTCACCGCCGTGGGATTCGCAACTGCCAACTTGGAATACCGCCGCGTCGGCAACGATGGCGGAGGCTGGCCCGGCACTTTTTCCGACATCCGGTCGGCCTACAATTTTCTTATTCAAAACGCGCAACCGCACAACCTCGATTCAAAACGAATCGTGGTGACGGGCCACTCCGCTGGCGGCCAACTCGCGCTCTGCCTCGCCGCCTACGAAGCCAGCGTTAAACGCGTCATTTGCCTCGCCGGAGTGGTCGACCTGCGGCGTGCTTACCAGCTTCATCTCAGCCATGATGCGGTCGTCGAGTTTCTCCACGGCACGCCCGCCGAGGTCCACGACCACTACCGCGAAGCCGACCCGATAGAACTCTCTATTCTGCAAGCACGCCAGTGGCTGATTCATGGTTTGGCCGATGACACCGTCCCGCCAGCCTTCAGCCGTGACTACGTTGCCGCAAAACAAAAGCGCCGGAGCAAGGAAACAGAGGACGCGAACCTGCTCGAGATCGCAGGCGCCGGTCACTTCGATCTTATTGATCCCCAGACTCAAGCCTGGAAACAGGTGGAGGAAACGGTCATCCAACTCGCTGCGTAAGCGTGTTCGTCGTGATTGGCGCCAACCGCTCCGCTTCGCACGATTCGCTCGCAGCCGGTTAGCGCAAGCGTGAAGCTCGAACAGCGCAGATAGCTCGGCACGACAAGCTAGTCCCGTTTCTCGAATCCCTTATAATCTTCGGTCACAGAGAGGAATCCTTTGCCCTTCGACGACCTCCGCCAATGGATCGCCGCGCTCGACCGCGCCGGACAACTGAAGCGCATTCAGACCGAAGTTGATCCGATCCTGGAGATTGCCGAGATCACCGACCGAGTCTCGAAAATGCACATGCGGGGACGGCCGACGTCGTCTGTCTGGCCGGGAGAAGGCCAAGCTGGCGGCCCGGCGCTCCTTTTCCAAAACCTCAAAGGCCATCCTGGGGCTCAGCTTCTCATCAATCAGTTCGGCTCCGACGCCCGAATGAAACTAGCGCTCGGAGTCAACTCCTTCGACGAGGTTGCTTCTCGCATCCGCATGTTTATGGATGTGAAATCTCCGCAGGGTTTTCTCGACAAGCTGAAGATGATTCCCCTGCTCACTGAAGCCGGGAAATTTTTCCCGCGCACCGTGCCGACTGGGCCCTGCAAAGAAGTAATCAAGCACGACAACTTTTCATTGCTCGATTTCCCAATCCTGCAATGCTGGCCTAAAGATGCCGGTCGGTTTATCACTCTCCCCTTGGTCACCACGCGCGACCCCAAGTCGGGCAAGCGCAACCTGGGCATGTATCGCATGCAGGTTTGCGACGAACGCACCACTGGCATGCACTGGCAGCGCCAGAAAGTTGCGGCCGAACACGCGCGCGAACGTATGCGCGCTTTCGTTGACGGCAAGTCTGCGGCAGTCGACATCATGGCGCGCAGTTCCGGAGGCAGCGTCCTAGCCGAAGGCGATCGCCCATCCGGAAAGATGGAAGTTGCGGTTGCGATCGGCACAGAACCCGCAGTTACTTTTTCCGCCATCGTTCCAGCGCCGCCCGAGATTGAGGAATACCTCATCGCCGGCTTCTTGCGCGGCGCTCCCGTCGATCTGGTCAAATGCGAGACGGTTGACCTTGAGGTGCCCGCGGCCAGCGAAATCGTTCTCGAAGGCTATGTGAATCTCGACGAACTTCGCAGTGAAGGACCGTTCGGCGACCACACGGGTTTTTACTCGCTCGAGGATCTCTATCCCGTCTTCCACGTCACCTGCGTTACCCACCGCAAGGATCCGATCTACGCGACCACGATCGTCGGCAAGCCGCCGCAGGAAGACGCGTACATGGGCAAAGCGGTGGAGCGCATTTTCTTGCCGTTGATGAAACTGACAATTCCAGAATTGGTGGACATCAACCTGCCCATTGAAGGCGTCTTTCACAACCTGATGATCGTCTCGATCAGGAAATCGTACCCGGGACAGGCCCGCAAAGTGATGAACGCGATCTGGTCGTTGGGCCAGGCGATGTTTACCAAATGCATTGTCGTAGTCGACGAAGACGTGGACGTGCAGGACATCGCCGACGTTACACTGAAAGTTCTTAACCACATCGACCCCGAGCGCGACATTCAGTTCACGCTTGGCCCGGTGGATTCGCTCGATCACGCCTCGCGCCTGCCCAATTACGGATCAAAGATGGGGATTGACGCCACGCGCAAGTGGTCGAGCGAAGGCTTCGGCCGCCCCTGGCCCGACGAGATCGTCATGGATTCGAAGACGAAAGCCCTGGTCGATAGCAAGTGGAAGGCGCTGGCCAAAGATCTGGGCTTGCAGTAAAGAGCTAGTGCTGCCACAACCCGAACACTCGCAGGCCCCAGGCCGCCGCAGTTCCGAAAGCCAGCAGGAAAGCGATTCCTAAGATGTGGCCTGTATTCGTGCTTTTGCTCCAGCCCTGGAGCACGGCAATAGCTCAAACGAAGAACAATAAGATTGCGGCGCCGGCGAGGATCTTTATCAAGATGACCTCCTCCTTGGAAGGATGAGATGATTTTGCCGGATTCCATTCGCTCGCGCAGTGACAGCCATCACTGATATTTAGTGGGTGCGGGAAGCACCCTTTTACAGCTGCTCGTCCGAATTCTGTGGCTCGGCGATGGGCTCATAGCCGCGGCACTGGAGGACGGGCAGCCGGGGATACTTGGGAAAGCTCGCATCGGTTGCTGAGCGCTGGCAGAGGTAGAAGACTGAGCTGCGATCCGATTCTATCCGGCGCATAAACCGGCAGTCCGCGCACAGCCCGATGCGAACTGGCAGCCGATCCGGTAGGTTCCTGCTCATACCGACAGGATAATGCCCCAAGTCGGACCTAGCGGTCCACGGCCGGTTTGCATAACCTGAAGTCTGAAGAAAAATTCATCAAGTTTTCACTGACTTTTGCACGGAACCGTCTTGAATCTCGCCAAATAGCTCTGCTATAAGGTGTTTCCGATTACAGGAGGCTCTACACGTGCGTGCTGCCACAGGTGCATCCGTCTCTGTTTTGAGTTTGTTGCGTGTTCTGTTTATTGTTTTGCTGGGCGCCGTTTGCCTGGTTGAACTTTCATCAGCCCAGCAGACTCTGGGCGGCATCACCGGCACGGTGACTGATCCATCAGGAGCTGTCGTATCCGACGCGACCGTGAAAGCCGTCAATATCGCGACCAACCTCGAAGTTACGGCTCATACCAAGAACGGCTCCTTCGTGATCCCGGATCTTCCCGCTGGAACCTATCGAGTCACCGTCACGAAGGATGGCTTCAAAACGGAAACCCATACGAAAATCCTGGTATCCGGTAACCGTACGACCACAGTGGATACGTCTCTGGTGGTGGGCTCGATCGGGACCACGGTGGAAGTGAACGCCGTGCCCTTGATGAACCAGGTGGACACCACGATCGGCTATGTGATCGATACCAACACCATCGAAACGACACCGCTGGGCACCGGCAGCTTCACGCAACTGGCAATTCTCAGCCCTGGCGTTCATGCGGACTTCCTCGGTGGAGGGGGCGCCAACACCGGCCTTGGCAATCAGGCCATCTTCGCGAATGGAAACCGGGACACCAGCAATAGCTTTTCGTTGAACGGTGTCAGCACCAACAACCTTTTTAACGGCAATTCCACCAGCCAGGTCGGTGAGAACCGCTTTGTGCTCAATACCGGTGAGAACTTCGGCGCCGGTGGAACCATCCAAACCAGCACATCGGTGTACGGGGCGATTGGCCAGGCTCTTCCTACTCCGCCCCCCGATGCCATTCAGGAGATCGCCGTCAACTCCTCGCAGTACGACGCCACACAGGGCAACAACAGCGGGGCTCACATCAGCGTACTGACGAAGTCTGGTACGAACGCGTTGCACGGTTCACTATGGGAACAGTGGCAGAACAGCGACATGAATGCCACGCCCTACTTCTACAATGCTGCCGGCATCAACCCGGTCACCAACAAGCCTTATTTGCCTCGTCCTTTCTTGAATCGAAACGCTTTTGGCGGGACCATCGGCGGGCCGATTATCAAGGACAAGTTGTTCTTCTTTGGGTCGTATCAGGGAGTACGCATTGCCGACGCGCAGGCTTCCACCAAAGATGTGACGGTGCCTCTGGGCTTGACGGATGACCGAAGCACGCAGGGCATCATTAACATGATTTCGGCGACATACGGACAAACCATCACATCGAGCCAGATCAATAGCGCTGCCTCCCAGATCCTGAATGCCAAACTTCCCAACGGGGAGTATCTGGTACCAAGCGCGCAGTACAATCCGACGCAGGCCGTCACGCTAGGCTACGATGCCATCGTGCAAGGTCCCAACACGCAAGCCAGCGTGAACCAAGGGATCGCCGGCATCGATTTTGTAGTAAGCGCCAAAGATCGCTTGGCCGTCAGGTATTACGTTCAGAGCAATCCCACCAACAATCCTTTTGGCGCGGTTGGTTCGCTGCTCGGATTTGCACAGCAGCTTTCCGCTGGGAGCCAGGTGATTTCCCTCGCGAACTCCGTCGTGCTCTCGCCCAACCTCACCTGGGAACAGCATGCGGGTTTCACCCGCCTGCGAGCTTATGCCAACACAACAAAAGCATTTTCCGCAAGTTCGGTAGGCATTAGCCTGCCCGGCGCGGCAACTTTTCCTGACTTCTCAATTAGCGCGTCGGACCCTACCATCAGCGCTGGTGTGGAGTTTGGACCGAGCACCAGCTTTGGCGATGGTGGCATGGTCCAGAATCAATGGGAATATGGGACATCGGCAAGTTGGGTGAAAGGGAAGAACGTTTTAACGGTAGGAACGACATGGGACCACACCCAGCTCAATATCCTCAATAACAACACAAACACCGATACGCTCGACTTCCAGACCTTCCTTGATTTTGTAGAAGGAACGTTGCACGGTGGCAATGAATTCGTCGGCTCGGCCGACCGCTACTATCGCGCGAATACCATCGGAACCTACATTAACGATAACTTTAAGCTGAGGAAAAACCTCACGGTAACGGCAGGGTTCCGGTGGGACATTGACGGGGCGCTCTCGGAGAAATATGGCAGGCTCACAGGTTTTGACCCTTCCAAGTACAGTTATGTGCAATGCAAAGTCGGTGGAGTACTGGCGGATCCGGCTTTGACGGAAATCAACGGTGGCACTTGCGACACGGGGACCGACGCAATTACCGCCTCCGGTCTGCTAATCGCCGGGAATAACAAGACTGGAGGCACGCCCGGTGCCAGCAATTCGCTCATGAAAAATCACCAATGGGGATTCGCGCCGCGCATCGGCATCGCGTGGGCTCCAACGTCTAAGCTCACCGTGCGCGCAGGATACGGCTTGTACTATGACCGCGGCGAGTTCTTCAGCTACTTGTCGCCGAGCGCGGGGTCCGGATTTAACGGCCCATTCGGGGTCACGCTCTCGCCTCCGTTCGTGCAACCGATCTCCGTCGCGCAGGGCGCGACGCTCTCCCAGCCCTTCGGCACGACTCTGCCACCACCGCCGCCAGCCACGGCAGCAGCCTTCCGCGACTACCTGCCCAACCTGCAGCAGACTGCTTGCGGTTTTCCGGGATGCTGGCCGTCCGGCAATCTTTATGGTCCCTTCCTGTTCGGCGGTTACGATATCCATAACAAACTGCCTTATACGCAGAACTGGACACTGGACCTGCAATATCAGGTGAACAACTCCTGGATTTTCGAGGCCGGTTATGTCGGCAATCACGGTACCCATTTGGTGCTGCCCATTCCCTTCAACCAACCACTCATCGCCACACCGACGCACGTGGTAAACGGGCAGACCAGTTCCTACGGGGGTACCACCCCGCTGTTCCTGGATACCGAGCCAGTCTTTACGAACGAATTTGCGGGTAACGCGCCAATTCGCGTACCCTATCCCGGCTATGATATGAACTCGGTGTCGTATAAGGCGGAGGGCATTTCGAACTTCAACGCCTTGCAACTCCAAGTTCACAAGCGCCTATCCAATGGCCTGCAATTCACCTCGTCTTACACCTGGTCTCATTCGCTTGACGAGCAGAGCGGCCTGGGACTCTTTTTCACCGGGAACAATCCGCTGAATCCCCGAGCCAACTATGCCTCCTCGGATTTCGATCAGACTCACGTTTTTCTGGTCAACTACAGCTATACGATTCCGAAGTTCGTGGAAAGTGGGCCGTGGGGTTACCTGGTCAATGGCTGGACCATTGGTGGCCAGACCGTGGCGCAGAGCGGACAGCCCTACAGCGTCTATGACTTTTCGGGCTCGGTGGCGAGCCTGTACTACGGCACTAGCAACTACATCGGGAATCCCATTGTACCGCTGGTACCGGGCGTAACTGCCAAGCAGGCAGCCCACCCTGGCGCGAATTGCGCGGGACTTTCGCCAAAAATTTGTAAGCTCAATTCCGCTGATTTCTTACCGCAGTTCGTGGCTCCAGGGACCAACGGAGTTCCGGCTTGCGACGCAAGCGGGTGCGATGAATTTGAATCCTTGTTTGGAACTACAGGCCGAAACAGTTTTCGAGGCCCATTCCAGGTGCGCTTCGACACTAGCTTGGCCAAGCAGTTCATATTCAAAGAGCGCTTCCAGTTGAGGTTGGAAGCCGATGCGTTCAACATTTTCAACCATCCCGATTTCGACACTCCCAACAACAACGTGACCTTCTTTCCCAATTTCGTCGGTCCGCCCTCGATTCCCCCCCAAGGAAGCTTGGGCGTCATCCAGCACACGATTGGCAGCCCACGCTTCCTGCAGCTATCGCTGCATTTGGCGTTCTGATTTGAGGCGAGAGGAGTTGGCGAATTCTGCATCGTGAAATGAAAAATGCGCGGTCTGGACGAGGGTTGATCGGCGTGGCGCTGATGGCCCTCGTCCTTTTTCAGGGTCCGCTCGCGGCAGCTTGGGGAAATGAAGGTCACGTTGCAGTGAACCGCGTGGCCGCTCAGAAGATTCCGGCCACCATGCCGCGCTTCCTGCGCCTTGCGGTGGGAGAGATCGCCTATCTCGGCCCGGAACCAGACCGCTGGCGCAGTTCTTCCGAGTTTGCCTTAAAGAACGCGCAAGAGCCCGACCACTTCCTCGACATGGAACGCGTCTCCTGGCTCGATCCTCTTCCTCCCGGGCGCTATGAGTTTTACCGCGAGCTCTACGAAAAACGCGCCTCGATCCTGGCGAACCTGGAGAGCGATAGCGCTAAGAACGAACACCCTGATGACTACCTTCCCGAGCGTGTCGGCTTGCAGCCTTATATCACCATGGAAGTCTACGGCCGCCTGAAGGCCGCGTTCCGCGAATACCGCCAGCGCCTGGCGAAGCACCAGCCCACGCAAGCAGTCCGGCGGGCAATCATCTTCTACGCCGGGTGGCTCGGCCATTACGTCGCCGACGGATCGCAACCGCTGCACACAACCATCCAATACAACGGTTGGGTCGGCCCCAATCCCAACGGATACACCACCGAGCACCACATCCATTCCCAGTTCGAGAGTGTTTATGTGGCCGCAAACATTAGCGCAAAAGATTTCTCGGGACTGGTGAAGAGTCCCGAGCGCGTCGACGATCCCTTCGCTCGCTACATGGCCTACTTGAAGCAGTCGAACAGTCTGGTGGAAAACGTCTACGCTCTGGAGAAGGCCGGAGGGTTTGCTGGTAAAGGTTCTCCGGCCGCCTTCGAGTTCACCACCCACCGCCTCGCTGCCGGATCGCAGATGCTGCTCAACCTGTGGTACACAGCATGGCTTGAAAGCGCCAACCCAGTGCCAGAGCATGCGCCAGCGCCGCCGCCAACAAAGTAGATTTATGTTGGGGACAGCCACCCTCGGCTGTCCTTCGAGCGAGGCTCGAACGCTCTTTGGCCGCTCAAATTGCGCTGAAATCGCCCCTGCGCGACGATTTACCACTTCTTTCGATATACTAAATATGTATGCCGGTGCTGAAGAACATTGCTGCCATTGCCAAAGGCATGAGCATCACCTTCATGGAGATGTTCCAGCCCACGACGGTGGAGAATTATCCGGACGGCAAAGGTCCGCTGCGCGGAGCGCGGATTGAAGCCCGTTTCCGCGGCGCCCACGTGCTGCAGCGCGATGAAAACGGACTGGAAAAGTGCGTGGCCTGCTTCCTGTGCGCCGCCAATTGTCCGTCGAACTGCATCTATATCGAGGCCGCCGAAAACACCGAGCAGAACCGGGTCAGCGGCGCAGAACGTTACGCCAAGGTGTACAACATCGATTACAACCGCTGCATTTTTTGCGGCTATTGCGTGGAGGCCTGTCCCACGGATGCGATCACTCACGGCCACGGATTCGAGTTGGCAACGTTCAATGCCAGCAACCTGGTCTACCGTAAGGAGCAAATGCTGGCCCCCCGGCCAGCACACATGGGAGCCAACATCGTATTCAATCAGGCCGACGTGGATGGCGGGGCTCCCACCGAAATGGTGCCGGGGAGCTAACCTTCAAAACGATTCCGAGTTCAATCCCCCGCCGGTCCATTCGAGACCGGCGTTCGTGTATGGGGAAGCGCGACAACTTCTTGGCCACGGATTCACACGGATAAACACGGATAGACCGAAAGCTAGAGGCTAGGAGCTAGAAGCTACTAATGACTGACTTTCTGCAGACTGTGAAAGAGCGCGTCGTGGTGTACGACGGCGCCATGGGCACCAACATTCAGAAGCGCAATCCCACCCTGGACGATTACTGGGGCAAGGAGAATTGCAGCGAAGTACTGGTGCTGAGCCGTCCCGACATCATCCGCGACATTCATGCGGATTTTTTCGGCGTGGGCTGCGACATCGTCGAGACCAATACTTTCGGCGGAAGCTCAATCGTTCTCGGCGAATTCGAACTGCGCGACCGGGTACACGAAATCAACTTTAAGGCTGCGCAACTGGCCAAGGAAGTGGCGCGGCAGTTCTCGACAAAAGATAAGCCGCGGTTCGTCGCAGGCTCCATGGGGCCAACCACCAAACTGCCGTCGCTCGGTCACATCGGGTTCGAAGCGATGGTGGCGTCTTACGAGGAGCAGGCCGCCGCTCTGATTGAAGGCGGCGTAGACGTTCTTCTGATCGAGACGGCGCAGGATCTGTTGCAGGCCAAGATCGCCACGATCGGCGTACTGGAAGCGATGCGGAAATCGGGCAAGCGACTGCCCGTGACCGTGCAGGTCACGCTGCAGGAATCCGGAACCATGCTCTTGGGCACGGAGATTGGCGCTGCGCTGACCGCGCTCGAGCCGTTCGACGTGGACGCGATTGGGCTGAATTGCGCGACCGGTCCCAAAGAGATGAATGACGCGGTCCGCTACCTCTCGCTCAACTCCACCAAGGAAGTTTCGGTGCTTCCTAACGCAGGTCTGCC
This sequence comes from uncultured Acidobacteriaceae bacterium, assembly GCA_963708335.1. Taxonomy (GTDB): domain Bacteria; phylum Acidobacteriota; class Terriglobia; order Terriglobales; family Acidobacteriaceae; genus Sulfotelmatobacter. The sequence continues at coordinate 4,691,208 of OY970205.1, forward strand.
GCAGAACGTTGGCGGTCACGCAGTCTACAAGTTGTCTCCGGAGGACTTGGCGGAATACCACAAGCATTTTGTGCAGGATTACGGCGTCCGCATTGTGGGCGGCTGCTGCGGAACAACTCCGGAACACCTGAAAGCCGTGGTGGACGCGGTCTCCGGCGTGGAACCCGCCAAGCGCGAAGTCAAGCGCGCCGGCGCCGCATCAAGCGCCTACACGACCGTTCCTCTCGACCTGGAGCCCAAACCGCTGATCGTGGCTGAGGAAATGAACACGACCACACGCGTCGAGCATTTCCGCAAACTGGTGCAGGGCAAGAAATACGACGACATTCTCACGCTGGCGAAAAAGCTGGTGAACGAAGGTTCGCACATGCTTGATTTGTGCTGCGCCATCGTGGGTGAAGACGAGAAGGGCTACATCACGTCAATCCTGGAGAAAATCGCTACGCGCGTGCCCGCGCCGATCCTTGTGGATTCCACCGAGGCCGATGTGGTGGAGGAAGCGCTGAAGCGCATTCCGGGCCGCGCCATCATCAACTCCATCAATCTGGAAGATGGCGAGAAGCGCACGTCCAAAGTTCTCCCCATGGCGAAGCGCTACGGTGCAGCCGTGATCGCGCTGACCATCGATGAAGATGGCATGGCGCTCACCGCCGACAAGAAAGTTGCCATCGCGCATCGTATCTACGATCTTGCCACGAAGAAGTACGGCCTCGATGGCACCGATCTGATTTTCGACGCGCTAACCCTGCCGATTTCGACTGGGCAGGAAGAGTACCGCACGGCTGGAATGGAAACGCTGAAAGCTGTCGAGCGCATCAAGAAGGAATTGCCGAAGGTGAAGACCATACTCGGCGTGAGCAATATTTCCTTTGGCCTGGACGCTTATCCCCGGCGGGTGTTGAACTCTGTCTTTATGCACGAAGCGGTGGACCATGGGCTCGACATGGCCATCGTCAACTACACCAAGATCTACCCGCTCTACAAGATTCCACAGGAAGAAGTGGAACTGGCTCGCAAGCTCATCCACCGGGATGCAAATTCTGACGGCGATCCGCTGCAGAAGTATATGGCGCACTTCGCGGGCATGAAGGGCAAGCCTGCCGCGTCGACCACTGCGCACGTTGACACACTGTCGGTGGAGGACAAGCTGAAGTTCGCGATCATCAACGGCGAAAAGTCCGTCGGCGATGGCGCGAACAAGAAATCGCTGGAACAGTTGTTGGACGAAGCGCTCGCCAACTACTCCCCGCTGGAGTTGATCAACACCGTCCTGCTCGATGGAATGAAGACGGTCGGCGACCTGTTCGGCGCGCGCAAGATGCAACTGCCTTCCGTGCTCGATTCGGCGGGAGTGATGAAAGCTGCGGTGGCGTATCTCGAACCAAAGATGGAGAAGAAAGCCGGATCGCAGAAAGGCACAATCGTGCTCGCCACCGTCAAAGGCGACGTCCACGACATCGGAAAGAATCTCGTCGACATCATTCTGTCGAACAACGGATTCAAGGTCGTCAACCTCGGCATCAAGCAGCCGGGGGACACGATCATCCGCGCCGCCCAGGAATATCATGCGGACGCAATCGGCTTGAGCGGACTGCTGGTGAAGTCGACGCTCGAGATGAAATACGTCATCCAGGATCTGGAGCGTCAGAAGCTTACCTTCCCCGTGATTTGCGGCGGCGCCGCACTCACCCGCAAATATGTAGAGGACGACTTGCGCCGCGAATATGCCAATGCCGTCTTTTACGCCGACGACGCCTTCGCCGGACTGCACATCATGGAAGACCTCGCCACAGACAACGGCGCAAAACAAACGCGGCTGACCGAGGGACGGACGGTAAAGGAGTACGCGAAAGCCGCCGCGGTCGATGAAGAAACCGGACCAGTGTTTGCCGAACGCAGCCCGGTCGTGACGGATGCTCCGAATATTCCAGCTCCTCCATTCTGGGGCGTGCGCGTACGGAAAGATTACGACTTGCGCGAAGTGTTTCGCTACATCAACGAAACCGCGCTTTTCAAGAACCAGTGGCAGCTGAAGACGGCCTCGCAGACTGACTACCTGCGACTGGTGGATGAGAAATTCAGGCCAATCCTGCACAAGCTGGAAGACGAAGTTGTGGCTTCGGAATTATTCGAACCGAAAGTTGTATACGGCTATTTCCCCGCTCAATCCGACGGCAACGACGTAATTGTCTATGAGCCGTGTGGCGCGGGCACTACTGGCCGCGAGCCGAGCGCAAGCTCGGCCGGACGGCCGGGGGCGGCTGTTCCCACACATGAGTTGCTGCGCTTCACTTTCCCACGGCAGCGCGAAGGCCGCCGCTTGGCAGTTTCTGATTTTTTCGCGCCCAAGGCTTCGGGGAAGATGGATGTGATCGGTCTCTCGCTGGTTACGATCGGGCCGAAGGCAAGCGTGGAGACTCAGCGCCTGTTCGAAGGCGGAGAATACACGAAGTATCTCTACCTGCACGGGCTGAGCGTTGAAACCGCGGAGGCGCTGGCCGAACTGCATCACAAGAAGATGCGTGAGGAACTGGGAATCGCCGGAGAGGACGCGCCAGAGATTCGCGATCTGTTCCATCAAAAGTATCGCGGCTCGCGGTATTCGTTCGGTTATCCGGCCTGCCCCAACCTGGAGGATCAAACCAAGCTGTTCGCGCTGCTCAAGCCAGAGGAAAATGTGGGCGTGCGGTTGACTTCCGGATTTCTGTTGGAGCCGGAGCAGAGTACTTCCGCAATTGTGGTGCACCATCCGGCCGCGAAATATTTCGTGGTGTAACTCGGAGCTTCTTGCGTATTTACAAACTGCTGACATTTTGATGACAAACTTATGCGGGTGGTCGGGCAAATTCTAATCAGATCCCGACGCGCGTAAATCGGGATCGCAGCCTTCAGGCCCTCCGTCACCGAGAAGGCATGGGGAAAAACAGCCGCTCGTACCGCAGGGGGTGCGGGCGCCGTTTTGCGTTTGCCATCTGCCGATGGCTGCGGCGGCTTGCCTCAGCATAGGGCACCCATGCCGTGGTGTCCGTTTTCCAGACACCACAACTGTTACAATTCGAGGAACTGACAGAACAGCAGATTCCTTCCCGTTTTCTCTCTCTTCGCTCAAGCGTTGGAACGAAAACGAATGAGGGATCGCTCAGGTGGGAGTTCGAAGCCAGCGCCATGAAATGTCCTTTTTGCGGATTTGCCAATGACAAGGTCGTCGACTCGCGCGAGAGCAAGGAAGCGGAATCCATCCGCCGCAGGCGCGAGTGCCTGAAGTGCAGCAAGCGCTTCACCACCTACGAGCGCATCGATGAAATTCCGTACATGGTGGTAAAAAAAGACGGCCGCCGGGAAAAATTTGACCGCCAGAAAGTTCTTAACGGATTGCTGCGGGCCTGCGAAAAGCGTCCCGTACCCATCAGCAAATTGGAGCAGATTGTCAACGAATCCGAATCGTTCGTAATGGAGTCGCCGGAACGCGAGCGCAAAACCAGTGAACTGGGCGAATTGATCATGAACCGCCTGCGCCGCTACGACAAAGTCGCCTACGTCCGCTTCGCCTCCGTCTATCTCGATTTCAAAGACATCAAAGAGTTCATGAACGAGTTGAAAGACCTGGTGAAGGTAAAGACCCCCTAAGCTCCATCGCGTCATCCGCCAAAGTTTTCTACGAAGGAAATGCATCCATGAGTCATAAAGTAACGCTCATCCCCGGCGACGGCATCGGTCCCGAAGTCACAAAAGCAACGGTGCGAATTCTGGAAGCGACCGGGGTAAAGTTTGAATGGGAAACCTTTGCAGTCGGTGCGGAAGCCTACGAAAAATTGGGCGAATACATTCCCAAGGAATTGACGGAATCAATCGAACGAACCCGCGTCGCTCTAAAGGGACCGGTAACCACTCCCGTGGGCGGCGGCTTCGCCAGCATCAACGTAGCGCTGCGCAAGCAATTTGACTTGTACGCGAATTTCCGGCCGATCCGAAACCTGCCTCACATCCCCACTCGCTATCCCGACGTGGACCTGATCATCGTGCGCGAGAACACAGAAAGTCTTTACTCAGGTCTGGAACATGAGGTCGTACCCGGAGTGGTCGAAAGCCTGAAGATCATTACGGAAAAAGCTTCCACGCGAATTGCTAAATTCGCCTTTTCGTACGCCCGCAAAAACCAACGAAAGAAAATCCACGCCATTCACAAAGCGAACATCATGAAGTTGTCAGATGGCCTGTTTCTGCGCTGCTGCCGTGCCGTCGCGAAGGATTATCCCGAGATCACCTACGGCGAACACATTGTCGACAATACCTGCATGCAGTTGGTGTTGAATCCTTACCAGTACGACATGCTGGTCATGGAAAATCTTTACGGAGATATCCTCTCGGATTTATGCGCGGCCTTTGTGGGCGGCTTAGGATTCGTGCCCAGCGCGAACCTGGGCGACGAATGCGCCATCTTTGAAGCGGTTCACGGGTCGGCGCCCGATATCGCAGGAAAGAATCTCGCGAATCCCACGGCTCTGCTGCGATCCGCGCTGCTGATGGTGCGCCATCTCGGCGAGCATGAAGCCTCCACCCAAATCCGCAACGCCCTGGAGCGCGTGTATCGTCATCCCGAAAAATTGACGCGCGACATTGGGGGCAAGGCCGGAACTTCGGAGTTCGCCGACGCGGTCATTGAAGAAATGTCCAAAGAAGTTCCCGTCGCCTGACGTTTTCACTTCGCGCCTGGAAACAAATGCGATTCCGCCATTGACTCGCACGCTCCATTCGGAGTACATTGCCTGCGTTCTGGGGATTCTGGGGAAAATGACGCGCACAGCACGGCGTGTGGGGATAGTTCTCTTTCAGCTCGGTGGACCCGACACGCTGGAAGCGATCGAACCGTTTCTTTACAACCTGTTTTGCGACCCCGACATTATCGACTTCCCTTTCGCTCGCATCGGGCGTAAGCCCCTGGCTAAACTCATCTCCGCTACGCGGGCGCGCAAAGTGCAGCATCATTACGCGACCATTGGCGGAGGCTCTCCTATCCGCCGCCACACAGAGAGGCAGGCGCTTGCTCTGGAAACCGAATTGCGCAAGCATGGCTTGGACGCCCGCTGTTTCGTGGCCATGCGCTACTGGCATCCCTTCACGCACGAAGCGATTCAAGGGCTGCAGGCATCCCAATGCGATGAAGTTGTGCTCTTACCCTTATATCCTCAATATTCGTCAACAACAACGGGTTCGAGTTTGAACGAATGGCGGCGCCTGTTCGCAGACGAAGTGCCGGTTCACTGCGTGGAGACTTTCTATCGCAATGCGATGTATTTGGATGCCGTTATCGAAAGAGTGAATGAGGCCCTGTCGCGCTTCTCCGAAGCGAAAAGGCCGGAAATAGTTTTCAGCGCCCACAGCATACCGATCTCAGTCATTGAGAAAGGCGATCCCTACCGGCGCCAGATCGAAGAAACCGTACGGCTTCTGATGGAGCGCGGCGGATGGCGCAACCGGCACCGCTTGTGCTATCAGAGCAAAGTTGGCGCCAGTCGCTGGCTGCAGCCTTCGCTGCACCAGACGTTGCGCCAGTTGGCAACCGAGATGGTGCGAGAGATATGCGTCGTTCCCGTAGCGTTCGTGTCGGATCACGTGGAGACTCTCGGGGAAATCGATCACGAGGCCCGCGAAGAGGCTGCCAGCCTGGGCTTCACCCAATTTGAGATGAGCGCCGGGCTCAATGATTCTCCAAAATTTATTCAAGCCCTGGGGCAGATCGTTCGGCAGGCTCTCGGCCACCCAGCTCATTCGTTGATTCCGATCGGCAGTGTTGGGAGGACGTTGGCGGCGCCCCAGTATGCGACGGCCGCTGGTTTGGATTAGGGCCAAGTCATCTAGTAAAGGAGGGAGCGCATGGCGGAGTTGGAGACCGGGAAGGTCAATCCGAATCCCGAGGCGGCGAAACCCGCAGCCACAGCCACGGATGCCACGAAGTATGTGGGCACTCCGGCGGTTGGAACCTCAAAAGCGGCCGCAGCCGCGGGCGTACCCGGCACCGCTCCTTCGACCGAGATCGATCGCCATCGGCGCCGCTTCGTGTGGACGATGGTGACCGGATTCCTGATGGCATGGTTCCTGGCATTCTTTCGCTTCTTCCTGCCGCGCACTCTTTTCGAACCCAACTCTGTTTTCAAGATTGGCTACCCGTCAGAATTCGCGCTCGGCGTGGATACCAAGTTCCAGCAGAAATACCGCATCTGGGTTGATCGCACGCCCGACCGGTTGTTCGTGATCTATGCACGCTGCACCCACCTGGGATGCACTCCAGACTGGAAGCCAAGCGAAAACAAATTCAAGTGTCCCTGCCACGGCAGCGGATACGACAGCGAGGGAATAAATTTCGAAGGCCCGGCGCCGCGTCCGATGGACCGTGCGAAGATTGAACTGGCGCCGGATGGACAGATTTTGGTGGATACGTCAAAGCTCTACCAATGGCCGAAGGGACAGCCTTCGCACTTCAACGATCCAGGAGCATTTTTGACCGGAGTATAAGTGTGGCGCGGGCATCCTTACCCGCGGCGAGGGCGAGACGCCCTCGCGACAGCCGGCGGGACGCCGGCGCTACGGGGAGTTCAGAACTCATATGGCTGACGAAAAAAATCCCAACAGCGGCAACGGCGGCGGAACTAATAGCACGAACGGGAAAAACGGCAACAAAATCGGCGTGCTGGAGAAGGTCACGACGGGCGTGAAGCAAGACATTCAGGCCCTCAGGACCGATATCCCCAGCAAAGCCAAGGAACAGATCGAAGGGCTGAAAGATCCAACCAAGACTCAGGTCTACACCTCGATCTTCCGCCACAAGCACGACGACACGCCCCGCAACCGCGCTCTGGGCGTGCTCTCCAACGTGTTCCTGCATCTGCATCCCGCGAAGATTAATCGCGACGCCGTTCGTTACAGCTACACCTGGGGCATGGGCGGCATCACGTTTTACCTGTTCATCATCCTGACCTACACCGGCGTGCTGCTGATGTTTTATTACCATCCCAGCAAGGTGCAAGCGTTTCGCGATGTGCTCTATCTCGAGCACGACGTTCCCTTTGGCAAGATCCTGCGCAACATGCACCGCTGGGCCGCTCACCTTATGGTGATCGCCGTCTGGCTGCATATGTTCCGCGTATTCCTGACCGGATCGTACAAAAAACCACGCGAATTCAACTGGAACATCGGCGTGCTGCTGCTCGTGTTTACTCTGCTGCTTTCGTTCACAGGATATTTATTGCCCGACGACCAACTTGGTTTCTGGGCGGTCACGGTGGGCACGAATATGGCACGTGCCACGCCGCTGCTGGGCCATGAAGGCCCCTTCGGTTCGATGCTCGGAATGACGCCCTACAATGACGTCCGCTTCGGATTGCTCGGTGGATCGATCGTGGACGCCAACGCCCTGCTGCGCTCCTACATCTGGCATTGCATCGGCATTCCGATCGTAGCCTCCGTGCTCATGATCGTGCACTTCTGGCGTGTGCGAAAAGATGGCGGCATTTCAGGCCCGGCCCCGGTCATGCTGGAAGCGGAAGCGGACAAGCCCCGCCGCGGCCCGAAGGCGGCTGGAGAGTGAATGCTTGAAGTCAAGGAAGAATGTAGAAGGCAGAAGTAAAAAGCAAAATCTACAACAAAGACAAATTTTGCATTCTGACTTCTTACTTTTGAATTAGAGGAGATAGGACACCGCAGTCTGGAGACCTTATGGACTGGCGACAACTCTGGGAGATTTGCTCGGCGCCCGACAACGTGCCGATTGTAGGCCTCATCCCGCTGCTGGCCTTCTACATTTATCTGGCAGTGAAACAGGCGCGGGCCAACGATCAGCTAATCGAGCAACTCGAGGCCGATCCAGCGATGGCCAAAACTCACCATCGCAAGACCTGGCCGTTCAAGGCTGGCTGGCAAAAGGAAGTGCACGTTTGGCCATTTCTGTTGCGCATTGAATTCCTCGCCGCCATCATCATCACGATCATTCTGATGGTCTGGTCGATCAGCCTCAATGCCCCTCTTGAAGAGCCTGCCAATCCGAACTTAACGATGAATCCCGCCAAGGCTCCGTGGTACTTCCTCGGACTTCAGGAGATGCTCGTCTACTTCGATCCCTGGATTGCGGGCGTGGTCATGCCGACACTGATCATCATCGGCCTCATGGTCATTCCTTACATCGACACGAATCCGCTAGGCAGCGGCTATTACACCTGGAAGCAGCGCAAGTTTTCCATCTCGACGTTTCTTTTCGGCTTCATCATTCTGTGGGTCGCGATGATCCTGATTGGGACGTTCATTCGCGGCCCCGGCTGGCAATGGTTCTGGCCCGGGCAGACGTGGGATCACAACCGCCTGATCTATGAAGTGAACCGCGATCTGCCGGACCTTTTTGGAATCACGACGAATCTGGGCAAAGGAATTTTCGGCGCGATTGTGGTCGGCGGATATTATCTGCTCGGCGGTGCGCTGGTCTATTCCCTTTTCCGCAGGCGCATGGGCAAAGATTTCCGGCGCATGAGTCTGCTGCAGTTTGCCATCATGCAGTTCTTACTGCTGACCATGGTCGCGTTGCCTCTGAAGATGGGGCTGCGGCTGTTGTGGCACATCAAGTATGTATGGATTACGCCGTGGTTCAACATATGAAGAGATTGTAGATTTCAGACTGTAGATTTCAGATTGCAAGAGATCGCCGTTCGCCTCGGCAGTTTCAATCTGAATTCTGAAATCTAAAATCTGAAATTGGCTGAATCTCTAGAGGGATAATCTGGTGCCTGATAAACCCGTCCCCGAGCAGGATCCGATTACCGGCAAATCGTACGCCATTCATTATGTGATCGCGACGATCATTCTGATGGCCACGCTGTTCTGGGCTTTGTACGACGAAGCCTGGGGGCAACGCCCGTGGAAAGCCTTCCAGGATCAATGGAAGGATCGATATCCCGCCTTCCTGGACACGGCGCGCTCGAAATCGCAGGCATCGGAAAAGGATGTCGAGAACAATTCCGAATACGCCAGCCTCAACGCCGCCCTGAAAAGTGCGGTTCAAGAGACCGCGCCGCAAACCGGCGAAATCCGCAAGAAGCTGGATGATACCAACGCTCGCCTGCTTGCTGTCCAAAGCGTTTTCACGGATCGTCGTGCCTACGTCAACGCCCTGACCTACGAACTGGAAACCAGCAGCAGCGCTTCCGCCAAAGCCAGCAAGCAAAAAGAAATCGACAAGTACAAGGCTGAAACTGCAACCATCGAATTCCCTGACGGCAGCCGGAAACAATTCACCTTCCCTGAACTGGAGGAAGCCTATAACGGCATTCGCGACGAAAAGACCAAGCTCAGTCTCGAACTCGGCGATGCCGGAAAGCCCGTGACTGCAGCCAAGGCCAAGATGGATGAGTACATCACCGACCACCTAGTGGATCTGACGCCGCAGCAAATTGATGGGCTCAAGAAGCGGGCGGCGGAGTGGGATCCGGCGATCGTGCAAATCAATGTTGCCGAGGCCAACATCGTCGACCGCTGCGAGTCCTGCCACATGAATATCCGCGAGCCCTTGAAAATCACCGCTGCGTCCATGATGGCAAAAGGCGAGAAGAAACCCGACGAGTATGCCAAAGCGTTTTCCAGCCACACCGAGCCGGAGTTGTTGAAGATCCACGATCCGGAGAAGTTCGGATGCTCTCCCTGTCACCAGGGCAATGGACGCGCCACGACCAGCATCGAGAAGGCGCACGGCAATTACGAGCACTGGCTGTGGCCGCTTTATCCCAAAGAAAATTCCGAAGCCGGCTGCCAGAGCTGCCACTCTGCCGACATGGTTCTGGCCAGCGGCGACGTGCAGTGGCAAACCATCAACAATGGCAAGGACCTATTCCGTCAACGCGGCTGCATGGGCTGCCATCGTTATGAGGGTTATGACAAGGAACCTGAAGATCTAAACTCGATCGGGCAGCAGATCAAGCAATTTGAAACCCAGAAAAAAGAGAACGTAAAAAATTCTGCAGACTTGATGAAACAGGCCGATGCCGCCCAGTCCAATGACGAAGCCAACAAGCTGAACACCCAGGCCGTCGATTTAAGAGTTGCCAACAGCAAGCTAGACGCACGCTTGCAGCAACTTGACTTTCAGTCGCACAGCCTGCTGCAGGACCAGAAGAAAGTCGGCCCTAACCTGAAAGATGTGCGCCTGAAGCTGAACAAGAACTGGATTCCCGTCTGGTTGAAAAAGCCCACCGACTTCCGGCCAACTACAAAAATGCCGAACTTCCGCCTGACCGACCATCAGATTCAGGCTATCTCGGCCTACATCTGGCAGTCCGGCCTGACTGATCCGTTGCCCAAGCACAAGCCAGGAAATGCCGCACACGGAAAAGAATTGTTTGAGGAACGTGGATGCCTCGCCTGCCACTCCATTGGCGAAGGCGACCAGATGCAGGGCGGAACCTTCGCCGCAAATCTGTCGCGTGTTGGCGAGAAAGCGAACTACGACTACCTGGTGCGGTGGATTCATAATGCCCGCCAGCGCACTCGGCCCTACTGCCCGTACGAGAAAAAAGATATCGGTCCCGAGGACTACGCGAAAAAGGGTCTGCCCTACGTTTTCGATCTCGATCACAGCAAGTGCCCCAACGACGGACACGAACTGCAAGTGCAGAACATGACGGTGATGCCGAGCCTGCGCCTCAGCCCGGAGGACGCCGAAGATATCGCTTCGTATCTAATGACTCAGAAAGAGAACGAGCCCTCATCCTATCCCGACGCGGCGTTCATGGATGATCCGTCGCTGAAAGCAGAGGGCAAGAAGTGGGTTCGCTTCTATGGCTGTGGCGGATGCCATGAAATTTCCGGGATGGAAGATGAAGGTCGCATCGGTACCGAACTGACGTTTGAAGGCAGCAAGCCCATCGAGCGCCTCGATTTCGCGCTGTTCACGGAAGCCGCGCAGCGGGGCGGCAAGAACGCAGAGCCAATCAAAGATAAAGAAGACTTGGCGCGCTTGCCCGATGGCCCTGCAAAAGAACCCTGGTACGACCACAAGGGATTTTTCGAGCACAAACTCGCCGAGCCAAATGTCTATGATCAGGGCAAAGTAAAGACCGAAACGGAAGCTCTCCGCATGCCTAACGTGCACCTGACCAAGGAACAGGTGCTGGACCTTACCACCTTCCTGCTCGGAAGCCAGGAAACTTCCCTGCCCCAGAGTTATCAATACAAGCCGGGCGATGCGCGCCACGACATTCAGGAAGGCTGGTGGGTCGTCAAGAAATACAACTGCATGGGATGCCACCAGTTCATTCCCGGCCAGCAAACAGTTTTGATGGGGCTCAAGCAGTATCAGGATGCGCAAGAGCAATTGCCGCCGAAGCTGTTGACCGAAGGCGCGCGTGTCGATCCCGAATGGCTGCGGAAATTCCTGTCGAATCCCGCGTTGAGCACCACCGACACAAATCGCAACGGCGTGCGGCCGTACTTGAAAGTTCGCATGCCCACATTCTCGTTCTCCGACAATGAACTGAGAAAGCTGGTGCGATTCTTCGAGGCGTTGTCGCAGCAGCCGCTTCCCTACATTCCGGAGCAGGTGCCCACGCTCACCACGAAAGAATCGGGCATGGCGCGCAGCCTGTTTTCGAGCACGGCCGCGCCTTGCTTGAAGTGCCACGCTACGGGCGATCCCGCACACGACAAAATCGCGACCGCGCCCAACTTCCTGCTCGCGAAAGAGCGCCTCAAGCCGGATTGGGTGGAGCGCTGGATTACCGATCCGCAGGCCATCAGTCCCGGTACGTCGATGCCGTCAGGCTTATTCAAACAACAAAATAATCAGTGGGTTTTTGCCGGACCGACGCCACCCACATTCAACGGCTTCGAGGGCGATCATCGAAAGCTGCTGACCGATTACATCTTCCAACTGACGCCGGAAGAACAAAAACGCGTCGCCTCTTCCATGCCGCGAGCGAAGGCGGCCGTGCAGCGCTCAACGAATCGCAAACAGGCAGCGCTGGAATCGCATCATACGCCAAGCGGAGGTTCGCGGTAAAATGGACGGTTTGGCATGGATTTACATTTTGTTCGCTACCTACGGCGCGGGCGAGGATGCCCGTGCGACAGCCGGCGCAACGCCGGCGCTACATTCCCCACAGAAAGGCGACATCATGAATAGAAAAACAGGTTGGGCGACGATGGCAGTCAGTACGCTTGCGGTCTGCGCACTATTGACGCTTGCGGCGTGCAGCAAAAAAGAAAATACCGAGCAGTCGAATAATGCTCCCACCGAGTCGGCCGCGCCGGCAGCCACTCCCATCGATCCCGCGACGGTAGCCACCATCAAGGGAACCGTAAAATTTGATGGAACGGCTCCGAAACCGTCCAAGATTGACATGAGCCAGGACCCTGGCTGCAAGGGCACCAATGAAGCCGAAAACATCGTCGTCAACGACGGTGATCTCGCCAACGTCTTCGTCTATGTCAAAGACGGGCTCGGCAACCGCACCTTCGATGTGCCGCAGACTCCAGTGGTGCTTGAGCAGAAGGGCTGCCGCTATCACCCGCACGTCCTGGGCGTGATGGCAGGCCAGACCGTCGACATCAAGAACGCCGATCCCACCACGCACAACATTCATCCCACGCCGAAAGATAACCGCGAGTGGAACGAATCGCAGCCCCCGTCTTCCGCCGACATCCAGAAGAATTTCGCGCGCGAAGAAATCATGCTGCCCGTGAAGTGCAACCAGCATCCCTGGATGAAGATGTACATCAACGTGGTCAAGAACCCGTTCTTCGCAGTAACCGACAAGGATGGGAACTATGAGATCAAGGGCCTGCCTCCTGGCGACTACACCATCGCGTTCGTGCAAGAGAAGCTCGGAGAGCAGGATCAGAAAGTAACGGTCGCTCCAAAAGACACGAAGACGGTCGACCAAAGCTTCAAGGCCGCCGGCGCGTAGCGTCTACGGTGCTAAAATACCGGGTTGCGTAGCGCCGCCGTCTCGGCGGCTATCCCGCGAGTGTCTCGTCCGCGGCTTGACACAGTCGGCAAGCTGCCGGCGCTACGAAACCGCTCTCTGCGATCCCACTGACCCAAGGGGCATTTTCTGAAAGCCATCGCGACAACTTTTCATCGCGGCCATCATCGGCTCGCCGTTATCCTCGCCTGCTGGACTTTTTTTCTGATCATTGCGGGCGCTCTGGTCACCAGCAACGACGCGGGCCTGTCCGTGCCCGACTGGCCGACCTCGTTCGGTTCCTGGTATAAAATCCCGAAACTTGTCGGCGGAGTGAAGTTCGAACACACCCACCGCATGATCGCGCAAGGCGCTGGTTTACTCACCATCATCCTCGTGATATGGACTTGGCGTGTCGAAAAGCGGCGCTGGCTGCGGAATCTGGCTCTTGCCGCTTTGGGAACGGTGATTGCCCAAGGTGTTTTGGGCGGGATCACTGTCCTGTTCTATCTGCCGCCGGCCGTGTCCTCGGCGCATGCCGCGCTGGCGCAAACATTTTTTTGCATTGCCGTGGCCATCGCAATCTTCACCGGCAGGCGGTGGATCGAAGAGCAGCCTCCCGTCGAGTTCGACCAGCGGCGTCCCAGCCTCTTCACCTTGACGCTTCTTTCCATCTTCGTCTTGTACGTACAACTGATTCTCGGCGCAATGTTCCGCCACCATGGTCTGAGCTGGTGGCCCCACGTCGTGCACGCGGTCGTAGTCTCGTTTGTCCTGGCTTGGACGGCGGTCCGCGCCCTTACCGTTTATCCGCAGATTGAAGACATTCGCCGACCAGCCATCGTGATGCTCTCGCTTGTGATTGCCCAACTGTGCCTTGGCTTCACGGCGTTTCTAACGCGCGTCGCCTGGGGACGAGACGCCGTGCAACCGGAACTCCCCATGGTGGTCTCGACCGTGGCTCATGTCGCCGTAGGAGCCCTGCTGCTGGCAACGACCGTAATCCTCGCCATTCAGGTCTGGAGGCATGTTCCAGTCGCCTTCGAAGAGCGATTGCCGCAGCCGCAACGCGATCCAACCACCGCCTGATTGAATAGGCGTCGCGGGGTTATGTGGGGACAGCCTGATTTATGTGGACAGCCTGATTCCTGATTTATGTGGGGACAGCCGCCCTCGGCTGTCCGTCGAGCGCAGCTCGACTGTTTTTGTTTTCCCAGTGGGGCAAGGTGGCATCGCCGCCGCCCTGCCATTCGCCGAGATGTCGTAAACTGTTAACAGTCCCTGGGGAACTCTTTTGGTTTCGAAAGTTGCCGCACTCGCCGATAGCCCTGAAGTTGACCGTACTTCCGCGCCGGTAATTTCCATAGAAAACCTGGTCCATCGCTACGAGAACCGTACGGCGCTCAACGGCGTCTCCTTTGACGTGCGTCCGGCAGAATTGTTTGGCTTGCTCGGGCCGAACGGCAGCGGTAAGACCACGCTGTTCCGGATTCTTTCGACGCTTATGATTCCGACCTCCGGCCGCGCCCTGGTCATGGGATACGATGCCGCCCAAGATGCCCCCAGCCTTCGCCGCCAGATCGGTGTGGTGTTTCAGGCGCAGAGTATCGACCCCAAACTCACCGCTTACGAAAATCTGTGGCACCAGGGCCACCTTTATGGCCTGCGCGGATCAGCGCTGAAAACCCGCATAGGAGAAATCCTGGCCCGCGTCGGCCTGGCCGATCGCGCCAAGGAGCGCGTCGAAACTTTTTCCGGAGGCATGCAGCGCCGCATTGAACTGGGAAAAGGACTCCTGCATCATCCTGGCGTCTTATTGCTCGATGAACCGACCACGGGCCTCGATCCCGGCGCCCGCCGCGATTTGTGGCAGTATCTGCAAATACTACGCGACGAAGAGCACGTCTCTGTTCTGGTGACCACGCATTTGATGGAAGAAGCCGAACGCTGCGACCGCCTGGCCATCATGAATGAAGGCAACCTGGTCGCGCTGGGTACGCCCGCGGAACTGAAAAGCGAAATCGGCGGCGACATCATTTTGCTCGATGCCGCTCGCGACGCCGCTTCTCTCGCCGACCACATCCGCAGCCGTTTCCAGTTAGACGCGACTGTGATGGGCAACCAGGTGCGCATCGAGCGCGAGGGCGGGCACCGCTTCGTTCCCGATGTAGTCGAGGCTTTTCCCGGCGAGATTCAGGCCATCTCCGTCAGCAAACCGGCGCTCGAGGACGTTTTCATCCACCGCACCGGGCACAAGTTTTGGAGTGAAGAACGCGAACCAAGTCCTGAACCAAAGAAGAAAAAGAGGAGGTAGCTTGCGTCCCATGATTCTGGTGCTTTCTCTAGTGCTCGGTCTGCTGTCGTTTGCGGGCGTGGTATGGATCTTCGAAAGCGGGATGATTGTGCTGTCCCCATTTTCGATAACGGTTGACGGCCTTTTCATGACGCTCATCCTGCTGACGCTGTCGGCATGTTTCCTGTTGAATGCGTTCTGGGAAATGCGGGACCACGGATGGATTGGCAAAAAGAAGGCTGTAGCGCCGGCCAAGGCTGCAGCCGCACCGAAACCAGCAACCACGACTACTGCTCCCGCTGCGAAGGCGAATCCATAATGGCAACTCAGGCAACAACTTTTGTGAAGCCGATGGGCCGCCCGGCGTCGGCGGGCGTAATGCTCCCGGCATTTACTCTGTGGTGGCGCGAAATCGTGCGTTTCTACCGTCAACCCGCGCGTGTCGTCGGGGTGCTGGCCTCGCCACTGGTGTTCTGGCTGGTCATCGGTTCGGGATTCGGAACCTCGTTTCGCTCCGGCGGTGGCCCCGCCCAGCAGCATTATCTGGATTATTTTTATCCCGGCGCGCTCATCATGATCGTGCTTTTCACCTCCATCTTCACCATGATGTCGGTGATCGAAGACCGCAAGGAAGGCTTCCTGCTCTCCGTGCTGGTCGCGCCTGTTCCGCGCACCGCGATCGTGCTCGGCAAGGTGATGGGCGGCACCACGCTCTCGGCCGTCCAAGGCATGATCTTTTTGATCTTCGCCCCGTTCGCCGGCGTTCATCTGCAGCTGTCATCCGTTTTGCTGGTTGCCGTGGTGGTGTTTCTGGTTTCGTTTTCGCTGACCGCGCTTGGCTTCGCGATCGCCTGGCCCATGGACTCTTCACAAGCCTTTCACGGGATCGTGAATCTCTTTCTGATTCCGTTGTGGCTGCTGTCCGGCGCATTGTTCCCGCTCGCGGGCGCTTCGGGGTGGATTCGCATCATCATGCGTCTCAACCCGCTGACTTACGGCGTGGAAGCGCTGCGCGGCCTCCTGTATCCCGGCGCGGAGACCAATTTTCCGCTGCCCACAGCAATGGCAACGCTCGCCCTATTTTCGCTGTTCATGGTGGGCTTGGCCGTGCTGATGGCAAACCGCCGCACCACAAAGCCGGCCGCGTGAGTGTTTGTCGGTCGTTTCGCGTTTAGATCCATGTCCGTATTGAAACTCAAGATCGACGTCTCCCGAACCATCGGCGACGCCGCCTGGCGCGAGATCCACCAATTCGACCAAATCCAGAGCGCGGACTTCGGTCCGCAGTTCGGCAGCGGCGGACGCTGCAACCATCCGCCCGACGCTCCGCACTCCAAAGGCGAATGGATCGGCGCCGAAATCCGCCTGCAGACTCCGCTTCTGGCCCAGTACGCCATGTCTCACTATCTCGAGCAGGAACGCGTGCTCGACGCCGATGTGGAGTAGTACCTTGTCCACCGCATGCTGGAATCCTGCTCGTTTTTTTCTGCTATATTGCTCAGCCGTGGAAGAATCAATACACAGCTCAAGATTCGCCGGCACCGAAGAGTTGCTTTCTACCGAGCAAACTACAGGAGGAGCAAAACGTAGCTTGTTTTCGGCGTTTCTGTCGGCGGTCGTGCCAGGAACTGGCCATATCTACCTCGGGGTTCGTCGTAAAGGTATTGTCTTGCTGGCTCTGCTTGCTGTTCTGCTCATCGGCTTTTGGCCACTGCGGTTGCTGCGTTTCTATTTTGGATTCTGCCTCCTCTACTCTGGCTGGATCGCCCTGTACGTGTATGCACCCTGGAGTGCCCTTGTTACTCCTTTAGAGTCCTCTTCGAAGCCAACCTCAAGGTTGTGGTTGCTTCTAATTATTCCCTTGAGCCTCGTTGCCTCCGACGTTCTAGGCATCGCAGTCACGCGCACCAGCGGATTCCGAAGCTTCGAGGTTCCATCCACATCGATGGAGAGAACCATTCAACGAGGCGATCGAATCGTTGCCGATATTTGGTATTACAAGTCCAGATCGCCGGAACGTGGGGATGTCATTATCTTCAACAACAAGGGGTCTTTTATTATTAAGAGGGTAATCGCGGTTCCGGGTGACACAATCGTTGGAAGGGCTCAGTCGATCGTTCTAAACGGCCAAACATTGGATGAACCATTTGTTGAGCACCGGGGATCATCCTTTCAAGCCTGGATGAACACCTTCGGTCCGGTAACGGTGTTAAGCGACAAGTATTTCGTAATGGGTGACAATCGGGATATAAGTTTGGACAGTCGCTCCCCTGAGATCGGCCTCGTCGACAGGAGATCGATAGTAGGCAAGACGCTATACGTTTTTTCCTCCAGTCGTCAGGGTAAAAAAATTCGATGACTGGCAGTTATACCTCGGTGAAAAATCAAACTAGTTCCCCCCAGCCGAAGCGCAGCATGTCGCGCACCCAGAAAATTCTTTTTTTTACCACTGGCTGGCTCATCGTTCTCATGCCATTTCTATTCTGGTGGAGCACTTGGTTTGGACGCCATCTGACCGACCAGCAACTCACGGAATATCTCCACGACGACAAAAAGCCGCGCCACATCCAGCACGCACTGGTGCAGATGGGCGAGCGCATGGGCGCACCCAATCAAAGTCAGACTACCTCCAGCCGCGAGACGGTCAAGCGCTGGTATCCCGACCTGCTCCGCCTGGCCAACTATCCCGTAGAAGAAGTGCGCAACACCGACGCCTGGGTCATGGGGCAGGACACTTCGGAAGCGGACTTTCACGAAATGCTGCTGAAGATGCTGGCCGACCCTTCGCCAATGGTGCGTGGAAATGCCGCTCTATCGCTGGTACGTTTCGGCGACGCCACCGGCCGTCCGCAGATCGTAGCGTTGTTGCAACCGGCGACGATCAACGCTCCCGTCGGTGGTCGTGTTCTCGACGCCGACCGCCCCGGCACAGCTGTTCATCAAGGTGGATTACTGGCGAAGCTGGCGGCGGCAGGCTCGTCCGCGCCGACAGAGATTCGTTCTCCAATCCCCGGACGTATCCGCTCGGTTGCGCAACCCGGCGCAAATGTCGCGGCCGGCACAGAAATCGCCGTGGTCGATCCGGGTACCGATCAAGTCTGGGAAGCGCTGCGCGCGCTCTATCTTGTGGGACAGATGGACGACGTGCCCGCGATTCGCCCCTACGAGCGCGATGTGCCCGATATCCCCGATCACATCCGCCAGCAAGCGGCGGAGACGGAGAAGGCGATCCGCACGAGGGCGGGGGCGAACTGATCGGCGAGACATTTCAGATTGATGATTTCAGATTGATGATTGATGATTTCTGACTGCGGCGAAGCGGTCCCGGTTTTCAATCTACAATTTGAAATCTACAATCTGAAATCTCCGTCGTCATGTCCCAAACACTCGGCTACATAGCGCTGGTGGTTCGCGATTACGATGAGGCCATCGCGTTCTACACAGGCAAACTAGGATTTCAGTTGGCGGAGGATACAGATCTCGGCGAAGGCAAGCGCTGGGTGCAGGTCAAGCCGCCGGGATCAACCGGAACCGACTTGCTGCTCGCCCGCGCCGTGAACCCCGAGCAAGCCAGTCGCATTGGCAACCAGACTGGCGGCCGCGTCTTTTTATTCCTGCACACCGACAACTTCTGGCGCAACTATCGCGAGTTTACAGCCCGCGGCGTGACGTTCGTGCGGCCGCCCAGCGAGGAATCTTACGGAACTGTCGCCGTATTTGAGGATCTCTACGGCAACAAATGGGATCTGCTGCAACTGAAAGCTGACAGCTGAGCGCTGAGAGCTTTTCCTAAATTGCCATCGCCCCCACTTCTTTTTCCACTTCAATGGTATCGACCATGACGATGGCGTCCCAGGGACAGCCGTCAAGGAAGCAGCCGTCGGGGCCTTTGCTCAGGCATTTTTTGCAGCCAATGCAGAGAATGGGATCGATTTGAATTCGCCCGAACGGCGGATGGTCTTCGTCGGGCACCCAAAACATGCAGTCTTCCACCGGACAATATTCCACGCAGGCCGGGGACCCAGCGCATCCGGTGCAGCACTCGGTAATCACAGCCAATTCCTTCGGCTTCTTCTTCCGCGGGGTGGCAAGACCTTTGGACTTCGGTTCAAACTTGAGCTCGTCGGGAACCATCCCAACAGCCTTGTTAGCGCCGGGTGCAGGAGGCATGAAGGGGATTATACCCCGAACTCTGGCTGGCCCAAAACGATACTCCGCTTCGACTTTGTGACCATATCCACAATCTCCACCGCTCTCATTCTGTTATAGTGAACCCCTGCAAAGGAGCACCGATATGGCAGGAAGAAGTGTCAATAAAGTCATTCTTCTCGGAAATTTGGGCAAGGATCCCGAGCTAAAGTACACCCCGAGCGGGACGCCAGTCGCCAAGTTCAGTCTGGCCACCAATGACCGATTCAAGGACAAGGAAGGCAACTGGCAGGACCGCACCGAATGGCACAACATCACGGCGTGGGCGCGGACCGCAGAAATTGCCGGCGAATATCTGAAGAAGGGCAGCAAAGTCTACATCGAGGGAAGTCTGCGAACCCACTCCTGGGACGACAAAACATCCGGCCAAAAAAAATTCATGACCGAAATCATCGTCAACGATCTGGTCATGCTCAGCGGACGTGGCGAAGGCGCCGCCGGCGGCGATTTCGCGGGAAGCTCGCGCGGAGCATCCTCTTCCGCGAGTGAGGGCGGCAACAACTTCGACCAGCGCACGCCCGAACCAGAGCCAGCAACCGCCGGGCCGATCACCGACGAAGATATCCCGTTCTAGAGGCGTGAGGAGACAGCCGAATGTGGGGACAGCCCATGTGCAGGCGCGTGTGGGGACAGCCGCCCCGGCTGTCCTTCGAGCGCAGCTCGAATCTTAGCCGCGCCACCCTGCGACAACGCGAGCCCTTTCACGTTTCAGTCCACACCCAGACACGATAACATTAGGCCAGACTGCGGCAGTCGAAATCTCAGCCCAGACCAGCTAGGCTATTGAAGGAATTGGCATTGCGGAGTGGTGGAACTGGCAGACACACCATCTGAGGCCATCACTTTAGCCATTACTTACAAACTTCTGATACTCCAGCTTTTGCCTTTCGCCTCAATTACATCCAAGGATCCTCCCAAAGACGGCCAGTAACCCCAGTAGCCCTCGGATGCAAGCAGTCGGTGCAAAATCCGGTGCAGTTTTCCCCACCCAGAAATCGGCAGACTGAATGTCTGTAGAGAACAATCGAGCACCGGAGGTGGGTGCAAAATCCAGCGCGGTTCCGTTCCCGCAACCGGCAGCCTAAATGGCTTGAGAGCAGGCCATCCGTGGGCACCAGAAACGATCCGTACTAAACGATCCGTACTAATAGAACAAAAGTAGAAAGGTCGGTGCCATCATATGGTGCAGTTCCCTGCCCCAAGCAGCCGCGCCAGACCAGGCCTCCCCAGCTTTCTGACAGCGAGATGCGGCACGTTTATACCATCGCATACTCTCAGCGGATCGATCCGATTAGTCGGCAAACCGGAAGCTACCCCGAAACGCTAGTGGGTAAGTCCGGAAGGCGTCAATCGTCGCAAAACGTTCGCTAGTTAAGAAGGAGCGGTCGGCGCCGAGACCGCGCCGCAAGGCTAGAACGACTGAGAGAAACGGGCCGCCAGAAACTCGCCGAGCTTGGCGGTGGCCTTGAATTGCGGGATCGGCTCCAGTTCCTTGAACGCGGATGTAAACGCGTTCGAAAGACTCCAGACCGTTCGCGGCCCGAACTCCTCGTACTGAGGCTCGAAGTAGAGGTCGTGCACCGAGCGCGCCAGGTGCTTGGGAGCTTCCAGTCTGCCCTGCGCCGCTCGCGCTCTCGTATCCTCCCCTTTCTGGCTAAACGCAACACAGAACATGGCAGTGGCCATGGACGATGGAGACGGGTTGTCGAGCGTACTTTCGCTCGGTTTAATCAGTTTCGCCGTCCGCGTGTTCGGTACGAGGAGCGGGCCGACCATGAGGCATTTCTGGCCTTGGCCTGCGCTCTCCTCTGCTGGAATGTTCTGAGAAGAACGCATGGCTGGAGAGCCGGGCTGGCGTCGAGGCCCTATCGGCGTGGCTTCTTGCTGCATTATCTCGCCGCGCTGGTCTATCCGAATACTTCTTCAGCCGAGCTTACAGTTGCAGGTGTCGTCGTTTGTACGCTGAATCTCGTACTTTATGCCCGTCCCTTCTGGATGGGACGAAAGAGATCACAGTAGCTTGAAAACGTTCCCAATGACATCGTTTTGGCGAGACCTTCGTGCGAGAATCTTCCAGTGGAGGGCATCGTGGAACTAGGACTGCGGAAATCGTTCAAGATAGTTTCTCCCGGTAGCTCCCTGCGGCGAAGAGTTGCCTATAGTCTGGCCATCGTACGACTGATTCTTGTACCCGTCATTCTTCTCGCGGTTTATTACTTGTTCAGAATGGGTCTGATCGTCGACCGCATCGTCAACGTGGATGCCCCAGTAGCGACGCTCGCGGAGCAAGCCTCCGTCCAAATGCTGGACGCCCGTCGCGCCGAGCGCAGCTACTTTCTGTTGCGCGATCCGGAATACCTTAAGGTGAACCAGCGGGCACTCGCCCGAGTGACGGAAGCCCTGGGAAAGATTCGTGATCTTGAACCCGGAGAACGGTCTGCAACTCAGCAGGCGCTCGAAAACACTGCACTGTATGGCCGACAATTTTCGGATGCCGTGTCACAGGCAGAAAAACCGGGTGGCACTCCCATAGAGCGCACTCAAGAGGTGGTCCGCGCGTATGAAAGAGATTTGAATGACCTCTTAAAACAGGCGAGGCGCAAGACTCGAACTCAGCTCATCGAAGATCTTCGCAGTCAGGTTAATTCCTTCGATGCCCAGATCGCTAAGACAATGGAGGCAGGAGATCCCACATTACGGCGGGTCACGCCTGGTCTCCAGGCCTCAAGCCAGCAGGTGCTGCAACTGGCGTCCGAACTGGAAAGCCGAAGCTGGGCTCGTGTTCAACAAGATCACAAGAACGCCCGATATCTCCTTTATCGTGCAGAATGGGTGCTCAGTATAGTTTCTGTACTTACCCTTCTGCTGAGCGTTTGGATCAGCTTTGTGCTGCCTCGCCAAGTGGTGAAGCCCTTGCTTGATCTCAGACAAGCCGTGGATCAAGCCGCGTCGGGAAATTATCAGATCGATTTCGAACTCCGCGGTGAAGGTGAAGTCGTCGAACTGGCGAAGAGTGTCCATAACCTGATCGCACATGCCTTGGACGTAACTTCACGGGCCACACCGCAGCGATCATAGTGGATGCTAATTTGTTGTGAATCGGCGCGGCATCGTCAGCGGGCACAGGCGTGTATGGCCGGTTGCCAGTAATGAAGGATGCCAGGCGCGAGGCGGAACGTCGAATTGCTGATTTTGCCGACGAGTGAGGGCATAGAAATGTTGATCAAGGCTCCGGCAGATACCAATGCGACCCTACACGTGACGTGCTGAAGTCAAGCATTGGTTACGATGGCGACAGCGTGACGATAAGGTCCGAGAGGCTGAACTCCCTTCACTGCATCTAAGATTCTCCCCTCTTTCGCGAGGCTGGTGAGCCGATTGATGCCATCGAATAGTGGCCGGTCTTCGTCAAGCTTCTGCACGCAGGTACGACTGTGTTGAAGTCCCGCGCGTTAGAGCCTCACGGCTGGAACCGTATCTCCGCCGAGCTTCTCTTCTTGGTCAATCGGCTAAAGCCCCACACTAACGATGTTGGACTCTTGGGTACCAGGCCCAGAAAAATTCTTGCATCGTCCCGCGAGTACGAGCTGATAATGATCTCAACACGGTTTAAAGCCGGACTATGATCGCCAATGCGGTGAATCTGAAACGACCACCGAAGGCACGATTCCTTCCTCACGAAGAGATTCCCACACCGCTGCCTATTCTTAGCGAACCTTTCTCACTCCTGGAATTTGCCGCCCTGCGACTGTCTCCCGTGTATTACGGTCTCGGAGTTTCTGCTGGAGATGGAACGGCAGTAGTCACCATCCCGGGTTTCCTTGGGATGGACTTGAGCCTGTTTGAACTGCACGCCTGGCTTACGCGTATCGGGTACCGCCCATATTTCTCCGGGATGGGTTTGGCTGCCGACTGCCCCAACGTGCTGGCTCAAAATCTCGCCACGACTGTTGAGCGGGCTTACCAAGAGACGGGACGGCGGGTACACATGATCGGGCATAGCCTGGGCGGAATCTTCGCGCGATCTGCGGCGGTCCGAATGCCGGAACGCATCGCTTCCGTCACCACGTTGGGCTCTCCTTTCCGCGGGGTCGTGCGCATCCGCTGGTGCTCATGCTAGCCAACGTGGTACGCCGCCGCATCCGAGGCCGGTCCCCAAGGCCGCCGCAGGGATGTGCTACCAGCCGGTGCTCGTGTGCCTTCGCCGGTTCTCTTCGCCGAAAGTGGCCAACATCGGTGGCGCAAACTGCTATTTATAGCCGTGACGACGGGATCGTCGACTGGCGCTACTGCCGGACCGGCGACCCAAAGGTAGACGTCGAGGTCGGCGGGACGCACCTTGGACTTATCTTCAATTCCACGACGTATTTGCACATTGCTGAGCGTCTAGCCTGCGCACGGGGAAAGGGATCCTTGGCAAAAGCTCTAGTTCAATTCTCCGGCCGCAAGAGGTTCTCCTCCCATTTCTCCACGCTGGGCTGAACCTGACCCTGCAGCAAGCCGACGAAAGCGTCCAGGGTTTTCCGGGCATCACCAATCGGGTAATAAAATGCGTCCCAGTTGTCGGAGTCCTCGCCGTCGTGATTCGGAATTACATATTGGAAGTGCCATGCCGCTTGCAGTTCGCGGTAGGCACTCGAGGCGCGAGTCTCCACATTGTCCAGATCCGCTGCTGATAGTTCTCCTTTTTGCCGCCGGGTTCTCCTCAGGAGCTTGCGCCGCATGATTTCGGTGAGCAGTTCCTCCAGCGAGATATTACGCTCCGGTATCTTGAAGTATGCAATCTCTTCTCTCGAAAGCGGCGACAGAAAAATACTCAGGCGATTTATGTCCGCGAGGCGAGGATGTGTCTGTAATGCTCGGGCCACATAGGGATTCCCTTCGAAGAACGCATCGCCTCGATGCAGCAAAGACTCGAGCTCCTCAACATCCAGCGCCTGCAGGTCAGTGCGCACCTCCAGTACGGCGTAGCGACGGTCCGCTCGTAGCGCCTCAACTTGAGCCCGCTTCCGAAAATGATAGTCCACACCGTCGATTTCTCCGCGACGCGGATCGCGGCTGTTGATCAGCACCAACCTGTGGAATCGGTTGCGCAGCTCAGGATAGAACTTGCCGAGACACTCGTAGAGTGGACTCTTCCCCACACAAGACGGGCCGCTGAGAATCACTAAACGTCCGTTGTTGCCAGGGCTCATGGTTTATTGAACCTCGGTGAAGTCATCGAAATACCAAGAAAGTGATTTTAATAGACATCACAGCGGATCACGCGCAGGACGAACCAATCTCCAGTACAGACCGCAGAACTCTATCCAAAAGAAGAAAAGGGTCACAAAGCCATCTATCGCCAAATGTAGGTCCCGGCTCAACCCGAGGATGAGGCGGCACGTTGCTGGATGTTTTCGGGTAAACAACAACAGCGTGCGGCTGCAACGCTCTTGTGACGCCGCTCACTGCACTGCGAGCAAGCGGGCATGAGAATGTCGTTAGCGCTGTTCGAGAAGCGACCGATCCTGAGAGGCTCGCACGCTCTTGGCGTGTCCACATTGAGGGCCCGCTCCCAGGAAGGTAAAGGAGGTGCTTATGAGCGCTGCCGTCATCACTTTCACACCAGAATTCAATGACTCCACAGCCGCGATCAGACGCTATCAAGACGGCTATCGCGCAGCAGAAACGGTAATCACTTTTGGCCAAACCGTCAAACTCGGTGGCATCGTTGCAGGGGGCGTGGTTTTCGTCGGGGGCCTTGTCGAATTTATATTGAATCCGGCAGAGCATCAGGCTTTCGCTGTGGTCTTTGCTTCGGTGATTGCTTGCGCGGTTTTTCTGATACTGATTTCGCAGATCATAGGTATGGGTCTTCACGGCCAAGGGCAATTGCTGAAAGCCGCCCTCGATTCAGACGTCAATTCCTCGCCTTTCCTCTCAAACGCGCAGCGAGCGCGGGCGATGTCACTCAGGGAACGGCCGCCAGTCCCTAAAGTCTTGCCGGTGTGGACCGAGTAGCATCGTTCGCGACGCAGGATCCAGGCCAATCTCTCCACCTGCCCTTGGCTGATGCGGCTGAAGGCGCTGTTGTGAGCCTTGGGAAATACTCCATCTCGAATGGAAAGCGGGAAGCGAAAGGAGCAAACGCGACGAAATCCTCATTCTCTGCGATCAATCGCTTCCCCTCCCTCAGTTCTTGCTGGAGCACATCGCAGTAAATGCAACGTTCCTTCAAGGCAAAATAACCACGAGCCGTTATGAGTTTGGTCTTAACTGTGCGCGGCGTTACCGAGAGTGCCATCAATTGCGAGATCGAATGACTAATTGTGTGAGCACCAGCTTCTTCGCCATGGTTCTTGAAGATCAGCACTTAGCGCATCCGCTTATCGCCCTCCAGATCGACCATGCGCGCTACGTACGCTCGAATTACGTCACAGATTTCGTGGATTTCGAATTCGTGAAGGCTACGGTCGTGGCGAGGCGTTTCCGCAATTATCTCGTGTGCTCCCACCCCGTTCATCAGATCGTGAAAACCTTCGGCACGCCGTCCCAATTCGCCTTCGATCCGTAATCGTGGCTCTGAGTTGGGCACCACGCGAACGGACCAGCCCGGCGCGTTCGCGGACGAGTCGGGTGTGCGAATGGCGAAGACTTCCCGCGGCGTGGAGGCTTCGTTGGCTTCGCAGAAGGGGCAAAACGTCGTCTCCCTGACGAACTTCTTGAAACGAAAATCGGAGGGGCGGACCGTCGTGGTCTCAGCCATGATTACCCAGCGACCGGTAAACACGTCTTTCCGCATTTGGGTCACGTGTGCTCCAACCTATCCCGGATCCCGCTAACCAGCCTTTTCGCCGCGACCTGGCATTTCAACTCGGGCGATTTGTTCGAGTCCCGCGATGGTCTTCAGCAGCCATTCTCGCAGTGTCTTCTGAATCTCCTCGTTTGTACCCGTGCTGTACAGAGTTTCTAAGGTCTCGCCGCTTTCATCTAACGGAATGTAGCGGCACGGAATCGTTTGGTGACGGCTCTGCTCTGGGACAAAATCCAACAATACACAATCGCCATGCGGACAAGCGGACCACCGATCCTTGGGACAGGTCGGCGAGTCCTCAAAGATTCGGGCTGATCTCCATTGGATCGGAGACCGGTAACCACCTTTGTCTAAGAACTGCAATTCGTTTCTCAAAACCCGGAGCCTATCCTTGGTGGTTGACATATCGACCTCCCACAAAAATTCCCTTTACCCTCCTTCGCTTCGGCGACTCCGCAGACTGGAGTCAATCGAAGGATACGATTGCGAAGTACAGTCCCGCAAAGCAGACTAGTAAGACGACCGCTATTACCGCGAAACGGACCAGCCGTGCACTAATGGTGGGGCGGCCACCTTGAGTCCTCTCGATTTGTTCGTCTATGGTTTGAAACATGACTGCTGACTCCATCGATTGCAAACTTGAACGAGCCTCAGTGCGCTCGAAAAACTACTTGGTTTCTGTTTCTACTGCTCCGTGGCAAGCTCAGACACCTTGTCGGTCTCTCACGGTCATTCTCACTGCGCCTTTGGATGCAGACAAGGAGGGCCAGGGCCCTCCCCGCGCCAACTACGCGGCCTTCAGCGCCTTAGTGACGTTCACCTTGATTTGTTTTGGCCTGGCTTCGGCGCGTTTGGGCATCTGAATCGCCAGTACGCCATGCGCGTAGTTGGCCTCAATCTTCTGCGGGTCCACCGTGCTTGGGAGCGTGAAGGAACGCGAGAAGGCGCCATAATGGCGTTCCATCCGGCGGAAATTTTCCTCCTTGATGTCCTTCTCCAGTTTGCGTTCGCCGTGCACCGTCAACACATTGCTCCCAATCTCGACCTTGATATCCCTTTCATCAATCCCTGGTACTTCTACTTTGAATGTCAATTTGTGGTCATCCTCGTAGATGTCCACGGGCGGACCGAATTCCCAACCGGTAAGAGTCTCTTCAAACGGCGTCAATGATCTCTCGCCGGAAAAAGCGTCAAGCAAGCGGTTCATTTGCCTTTGCAGTGATGTGAATTCCTGAAACGGTTGCCAACGTACAAGAGATTTCATGTTGAACCTCCTGGAAGTGCCGTGCGCTTAGCACTGCGGTCCCCTACCATCTACGCAACTCCCACGGATCAAGAAACGCAGTGATCCCATTACGCGAGATCACGCGAGCCGTCGAGAGAGGATCGGTGGTCGCTTCGAGTGTAAGCCGCTGGGGGTCGCTCTCGAGCAGCATACACGTGCGGCCTAAGATCCTCGCTGAGCGCAGCGAAATCGGAATCTTGCTAGTCACGTTAGTCCACGCCGAGCCTCTCCCCCGCGAGCACGGAGGAGAGGCTCCGGGACAACAGGCATGGAGTTACTTCGGGGTTGGCGGCGCAACAACCTCATGCAGTTTCGGGTTCTCCCGCATCCGGCTGAACTCTTCGTCTTTGTAGACGTTCGCCAGATCGCGATAGCCCTCTTCCTTGGCCTTCCTCAAGCACTGCAGGCATCCGTCCACGTCGCCGAGCTTGGCGTAAATCTTCGCCAGCAGATACGAATATCGTGCGCGTTCTTCCGGACTCGAGATCTGGGCAACAACGCCCGCTCTGGACTCGTGCCTGAGAGCGTCCGGATCCAGTTCGATGGCCCGCGTGTACTCCGCGAGAGCGCGCTCCAATTTCTTCTGGCTAAACCATGCCGCACCGAGGTTCACGTGAAATGTAGCGTGGGTTTCATCGAGAGCAACCGCCTTCTTGAAGTGTTTGGCGGCGGCACCATAGTTCTTGTTCATGTAGTCCACGGCGCCAACGTTGTTGACCGCATCCGCGGATTTCGGGTTCAATTTAGCCGCGCGCTCGAAACTCAACCGAGCGGCTCGCAAGTCATTATTCTTTAGTTGCGCTAGACCCAGCTTGTTATACAGCACCGAGTTCTTGTGGTCTTTGCGCAGCGCAGTCTGAAAATACAGGATTGCCTGGTCGTAGTCCTTACGCGCTCTCGCCAGGTCCGCAGCCTTTTCCAGTTCGGCTACAGTCATCGATTGCACGTTGGCCTTGTCCTGGCTCTGCTGAGGAGCCGGCGCGCCGGCGCTGTATCCAGACAGCACCATGATCATCGCTGCCAACACGATTCTCGCTGTGATGTTTTTCATATTCAGCCTCCCTTTTCTGGAGTTGCCTCTGTTCCCGTCTGGGCTGTGCCCCGCCCCGGCGATCTGCTCTCCGCGTACGCTTCACTTATCGCGCCGATTGTTGCCGCCCACAACGCTACAACTGCTACTCGGGGGCTATGTGCGTGGAAGTAACCCCTGTCGAAAATCCGTCTCTTGATTAGACAAGCACTTAGCACGCAGCCGTCGCCCGCAAGTCGCGACTCCGAAACGAAGCTAGGCAGCCGTTACAGGGGGGTTACGTAACCGTTGGAAGCCTGTCCGGAAGCGACGGGCTGGTGTATAAAGGGATGTAGAAGGCGCTTATGACGGGAGGTCCACCGTGCCTTCGATCACAATAGAGCGGGTAAGCTGGGAAGCAGAACGCGCCGAACTGCAAGCGGTACTACAATCTAACCTTTTTACTCGTTCCCCGACGCTGACCCACCTGCTTTCCTACTTGTGCGAAAAGACATTCGCTGGCGAGAGCGGCCAGATCAAGGAATATTCCGTCGGCCTCGACGTCTTTGACCGACGCGACTCCTTCGATCAGGATACCGATTCGATCGTCCGCGTTCAGGCAAACCGCCTGCGCAAGCGTCTCAGCGAATACTACGCATCAGAAGGCGCGGCACACCCTGTCCACATCACCATTCCGATAGGCCAGTACATCCCGCTGTTTAAGACAATGGCTAATGTGGACGCAGCCGCCGCGTCAAAAACGCCGACGACAGCGCAGGCACGAGCCTCAGACGACAGGCGAGAATATGCGTGGCGTCCCAGCCGTCAACAGATCTGGGTGCTCGCCACTGCCGTGATCATAGTCGTGGTGGCGTTAGCGCTAGCGTTTCTTTCTCGCAACCAATCCAAACAGCAGCCAGTCATTCGCTCTTCAAATTCTCCGCAGGTTTCTGCCGAACCTGTTGTAGGGCTTCCCGTAGGCGAAGAGATTCGCATCCTCGCCGGGGCCAGCCGCAAATATCTGGATCATGCCGGCAAACTCTGGAGTCCGGATTCTTATTTCTCCGGCGGCGACTCGGTTCAAAGCGCGGTCCAGCACATCTGGCGCACGCAGGATCCTATCATTTATCGCAGCAGCCGTCAGGGTGACTTCACTTACGATATTCCACTGAAGCCGGGAACCTACGAACTGCGCCTGCACTTCGCCGAGACTTTCTACGGCCCGGAAAACGCCGGTGGCGGCGGCGAAGGCAGCCGCATCATGACTGTCCTTGCCAACGGACAGCCTCTACTTCAGGACTTCGACGTGCTCGCCGATTCTGGCGGCGGCCGCACTGCCGAAGTGAAGGTTTTCCCCGACATCTCCCCGGCTGCAGACGGCCAGTTGCATCTCAGCTTCTCGTCGGTGAAGGGCGACAGCGCGATGCTTTCCGCCATTGAGATTCTGCCAGGCATCCGCGGGCAGATGCGCCCGGTGCGCATCGTCGCCCGCGATGTGCCGTATTACTCCAACGATAGCCACTGGTGGAGCCCCGACGTTTACTTCAAAGGTGGACAGCTCAGCACCAGCCAGGAGCCCGCCATCGGCACTGATGATCCCGAGTTCTATGAGACCGAACGCTGGGGACACTTCTCCTACGCGATCCCCGTTGCTCCCGGCCGGTACACCGTAACTCTTCACTTCATAGAACATCGCACAGTCGCGGAAGAACTCGACCGCAAGATCCTGTCGCAGGGAGATTCGGCCGCCTCCGAGGGTCGCGTGTTCAACGTGTTCTGCAATGGCAAGACAGTCCTGGCCGATCTGAATATCCTCGACCAATCCGGCGAAAATCGCCCCCTTGTCCGCAAGATCAAAGGCCTTCAGCCCAACGCCCAGGGCAAGTTGGTACTGGAGTTTGTGCCTGTGACCCGTTATGCCACTGTATCGGCGATCGAGGTTGTACCGGATTGAGCGCCGGGACTAGTTCCTGAAAGAGTCTCCGTCCTACTAGAGCCCCCCTCCGCCATACATCAATGATTCTCCTGCGAGAGCCCACAAGCCGCTCTCGGATGCACTATAAGGGCCTACGCACCCGAAACATGAGGGCAAGGTCAATCGAAGCAGGGAGCGCTGCGCTTCTCGCGCTTAGCCTTCCTCCCTGCGAGTCAGAACGCTAATGCTTCAGAGGACCGGCTAAGCGTTCGCGCTTACGTCTTCGGGTTCACAGAAAATGAGCTCCAAGTCAGCATTGAACCCAGACGTCTTGCCATCCTCGGGAAGAGAGAAGGTATCACCTCCCAGAGCGAGGCGGTACCAATAGAGTGTGCCGATCGTTATCCCGACCAGATATTGCGTCTGATCGACCTGCCGACAGAAGTTGATCCAGGGCGAGTAGCGGCTACTGCCGCGCTGTGCTCCGCGTCACAGACGAGGAGTTGTCGACGCGGGATCATAAAAAGTGGAGATCGGGCCGTGATTCAGGACCTGCTACTCCAAACATTGTGCACTGGAAGAACGGCCCGACAGCGCTATGTCGGGAACGCAGGAACGGCAAAGATCGAGAGGGCGACCAAAACTCACAGAGAGGAAACAACTTTACCAGCCGACTAGTCCGCACGATCCTGAAAACATGATTCTGGCGGCACTCCCCCGAGAACAGTACACCTACCTGCGCAAATACTTGGCATTCGTTCCTTTGAGGTCTGGAGACGTACTCTGGGAACCGAACCAGCCTATCGAGTCCGTTTACTTCCCCAATAGCGGAATTGTTTGCTTCGTCGCGGTAATGCGCAACGGAGCGATGGTCGGAGTCGCCATGACGGGCCGGGAGGGGTTCGTCGGAACGCCGGTAGCCCTAGGCGCTCGCGATACTTCAGTTGGTGCCATCGTGCAAAGCGATGGGGATGGTCTCAGGATCGATTCTGACCTGCTGCGCCAGATACTGCCTCGAACCCCACAACTCGACCAGTTGCTCCGTAGCTATGCCCACGCCTATGCGATGCAAGTGGCGCAAACAGCCGCCTGCAATTGTTTACATCAAATTCCCGAGCGCCTCGCTCGCTGGCTCGCCATGACCTACGACCGGGCTGAATCCGAATTCCTGTCCGTTACCCAAGAATCCCTCGCGCAAATGCTGGGTTGCAGGCGCTCGTCTGTGGGCGTGGCAATCGGCTCGCTGCGAAGTGCCGGAGTGATCAGTTGCGGGCGAGGTCATATCCGCGTCCTCAACCGGAAAGGCCTGGAGCGAAAAGCATGCGAGTGTTATGAGGTGATGCGACGGTCTCACCCTGCCGAGATCGATTAAACCCTTTAACTATTCTTGGATCGTTGTGCACGCTACCGTACAGACAGAGATAACGAGAAGCGTAGAGTTAATTTTATTCAAGTAGAGTTGGGATTCTGTTTGTGGGTTCTTGCTTCCTAAACGGAAAGAGAATGCCATGGACGGAAATCATCCCCAGATTTTCATCTTCGACATCCACTGAGCACTTCATCACAAGAGTCCTTGAGGCCGCGATGATTTTGCGCAACATCTTGACTAGGCGATTGCGACGCATGCTTGGTCAGGCGATCTGACAATCGAAAATCGGAGGTGGGTTCGAATCGTTGGGCGGTCCTCGTGATTGGACCGGGATCGCCCGGCGTTCTCGGACAAAGTGTGAAAGTGCCCGCGATTCAGCCGTGGCGTGAAACGGACAGTATTCTGGACATCATCACACGATGTCCTCGGTTCAAAACAGCGGGAACAACACATGTCTTGGGCTCGCCCCAACCTGGAGCTTACAATGTTGGCAAAGTGTGCAAATCCCACATGCTCCGCAAGTTTCCGCTACCTGCACCAAGGCAGATTGTTCGTCCTCGGCGTGTCGGGTGATGCCAGTGATCGCGGACCGTTCAGCAATGAGCTAGCCTCACATCGACTTCGGTACTTTTGGCTGTGCGATAACTGTCACCGCTCGATGACTGTGGTCAGCGAACAGGGTTGGGAAATTAAAGTCGTACCGTTTACCGCTTTGCAACCTGAGGAAACGTCCTGGAAAGCTTCTCTAGAGTTCTTGGACAGCGGCTTCGGTGCCGTGCAGGGAGTCCGACGGAAACCCGCCGTCTAGACACAGCTAGAAGGCGCATCCGGAAGCATGTTTCTGCGCCGTCTCATTATTTTCCGGCGCGCTGCCGCCGAGTTCGTACTCGGCCAACATGCGGAAGTAGGAGGCATCTTTAGTAATTGAGCCGGGCTCAGAACCTGGCCGACGTTGTCTATCAATCACACGTTCCTTGGCTGGATTCACCGAGCTCCGTCCAAGCTCGCAAGAAGGAGTGTCCAACATGGCAAAAGAACCAACAAAGAGGCAGAGCGCAAACGTCCAAACGGATCCCAACCTTGAACAAGAGATTCGGCTTCGGGCTTACGCACTCTATGAAGAGCGTGGCAGAGAAGACGGTCATGATCTCAATGACTGGCTCCGTGCCGAAGCAGAGCATAAGGCCAAGACCTTAACAGCCGCAGCCTAACCCCTAGCGAGTTCATTTGCGCACAAAGTCCTGGCTGAGCCAGGGCTTGTCTTCGTTGTTTTTGCATGTTCGGAAGGCTCGCAGTTCTATCAGCACAAAGCGCCTGCCTGCTAAGCTAGGTAGCATTGTTCTTGGGGCTGAGGCAAGCCTCGTTTAAGCGAGAGCAGGCTCTATGTCCTTCGAGATTTCGAGCACCGCTTTTCCCGACGGCGGAATGATTCCTACGAAGTTCACATGCGACGGAGCCGACGTCTCCCCGCCGCTCAGTTGGACGCCAGCGCCTGCAGGGACGCAGAGCTTTGCGCTGATCATGGACGATTCCGATGCACCAGTCGGTACGTGGGTGCACTGGGTGATATACAACCTCCCGGCAGACACGAAAGAACTACCGGAAGAAGTGGAAAAACAGGAACAGCTTGCCAGCGGGGCGATACAAGGCCGCAACGATTTTCGCCGGATCGGCTATGGAGGTCCCTGTCCTCCACCAGGCAAGCCCCACCGCTATTATTTCGAGCTCTATGCGCTCGACACAGAACTCACCCTAAAGGCCGGAGCTACCAAACCTGAACTCGAACGCGCCATGAAAAGTCATATCCTAGGCAAAACCGAACTCAAGGGGCGGTATGGCCGTTGACTCCCTCCTTCAACGCCGCTGAATCACTTTCGTGATTTGCTCAAAGGCCCAGTCAATCTCCTGACCACCGATGATGAGCTGATGAGCGGCTGTGCGATGCGAATCACGATCATGCGTTTCCTTGCACAGGATCATGAATTGTCCTATTTCCCCGGTGAAGCTATGAAGAGAAAGTTCTTGCGGATCGGCCCTTGTGATTACGATCACGGCGCGAGGCCGTAGGCTCGTTTGCAAGCCCCTTCCAGCGCAAAAGAAGAACGACCGGATTGATGCCGGCGAGATTGCGGGTTGCCTGGGCTTGCGAGTTCCACGCAATTGCACGATTGAGAACGTGCACGGGCAGAGTCTTGCAGGGGCTCAAGTCGCCGGCCGACTTGACAAGCAAATATGAGCGGATCACGATTCGCATTAGGTCGGGTGCTATGGCACATACTGCAGTCCCAGTACAGTTGAAGCCGCAAACACTGACGAGGTTCAATGTTTACATTCGTGACGCTGAAGCGGCCATGGAACAGGCTCTGGCTGACGGCAGCCCATTCCTGTGGTCCGATGTCAATTCGGAGAGAGCGCAGCAGGTTCGGGGAGGCCAGGTTGTAGCGCAATTCTGGTCAGGTCACGGGCCAATCAAAGTGCCGCATGGTTTGATTCATGACTGGATCGGCACCTCATTTATTCCTGATACCAGCGTCGAAGAAGTGCTGGCGCTGGTGCAGGACTACGACAACCATAAGAACATTTACAAGCCAGAGGTGATTGCCTCAAGGCTGATAAGCCACTGCGGCAACGATTTCCAAATCTACTTACGCCTTCTCAAGAAGAGAATTGTGACGGTTGTCCTTGATACCGATCACGAGGTCCATTATCGTTCGCTGGATCGAGGGCGCTGGCTTTGTCGCTCGTACACGACTCGGATTGCTGAAGTGGAGAATGCCGGAAGGGCCAAGGAGAGAGTGCTGCCTCCCGATACCGGTTCCGGATTTCTATGGCGCCTGTATACCTACTGGAGATTCGAGGAGAGAGAAGGTGGTGCGTATGTTGAGTGTCGAGCCATCTCTCTGACGCGCGACGTGCCCACGGGGCTGGGATGGATCATCGAACCGATCATCCAGAAGCTTCCTGGGGAGTCGCTGATCCACACTCTCGAAGCTACAGGCCAAGCGATACTTGCCAAGGCGAGATAGTTCCCGTCAACCCCGGCCCTCGCTCCTGGAGATGGATTACCGCATTCGGTGAGCCTTACTCCCCCTACTTCTCCAATGCTCAGTTTATGCAGTGGCTCTTTCTTGACAGTGACCCTGCGTCCTCGAGATTCTGCTCGCCCCGTGGGCTAAGCCTGTTTCTGTTTGAAAGCGGGCCCACTGGTTGCGTGAAAGCGATATGGGTCGATGAGATAGACCTGGAGCGTCAACTCGTCAGTTTCCAGGGTCAGCCGAGTTTTTTCGCGATACCAACTCGTCAACGTATGCACGTCATCTGAGGTGATTGTGCCATTCACTTCAAGAAGAGGAGGCCGCAAATCCTGCGGGGTAGTCTCAATTTCCTGACAGTAGTAGCCAACCCTTAACAAAGACGATCCAGATGCGGACAGCGTACCCCTGCCCTGCCAGTGTCGGAGAACTCGCATAGCACCCTCCCTCTCTTGTTCCGGCCGAAACCGCAGGGAGAACAAAGCTTCAGACCATAGTCCCTGCCGCTCACTGTTTTTCCATCAAGCAGTACTCTCCGAGCTTGTTCTTCAGAGTCTTGTCCTCCTCGGTGTACACTTCGACGTCTTTAACTTTGCACTCGTACATTCCAAAGTTCTGAGGAAGTTCAACCATCTGATATTTACCGTTCTTCAGAGCCTCACATCCGGGGGCTCCTTGGTTGCACTGCAGTACGTACGTCTTGCCAGCTTTCAAGATGTCCACAACCACCACACTGTTGTTCAGGTTGCTTCCCTCTACCGTGATGTAGGACTTCTCTTGGGCTAAACCCTCCGCTGACCCGAATAAGAGGAAGAGGACCAGCAGAGTGCAGAGGACGATTTTCCTCATATGCACCTCCCTGGGTCGAAGTTGGGTTTCTTCGCATCGATCCTGCAACTACATGTTTGCGCACCCAGCAAACTATTGTCTGTGACGCCAGGCACCGATTCCGATCTTGAAACCCCGGTCAGGACTCTATATTTGTGAAATTCATCGTCGCGTCGGAAACGAAGATGTTCAGGGTGTTGGAGAGATATCTCCTCAAGGGTAGTCGCAACAAGAGTCCTCGCGTGGAGGCTTCTCCGCAGCGCAATCACCGCAAGAAAGCTCGCCCACGCGACTGCGTTGCCTATGCGGAGTTGCGACGCTCGGTGTGGAAGATCGCCAGTAGTGACGCGAATCACAGCCAGCCCTACTAACTACGAGGAGAATCTAAAGTCGAGGGGACGAGATCCGGGTCATCGGATCGAGAATCGTTTACCAGCGGCACGAGGCCGTGATTGCTCGCTCGACAGCGCGAGCGGTTCAGACAGTTGCCTTCCGGGAAACCGAATGGACGTCCGTTATGGCTGAACTCGATTGAAGAGGCGCGAGCCCATGACGTGGGCCCGCTGAGGCTCCGCGTCTACGATGGACGCTGTGCCTGGCAGGGCTCGTCAAGAGCCAACCAAGTCAGGAGGTCCGTCATGTTGCTAATATTTGGACTTTTGCTTTTCCTTATTTTCGCTTCCCTATTTCTGTTGTTGCCGGCGCTATGGGGACGCGAAACCCGCAATCAGTATGCAGGAAGCAGGGCCGTGACATGCCCCGAAACTCGACGCCAGGTCGCGGTCAGCCTCGACAGCACTCATGCGGCCGTGACTGGCCTCACTGGCAGGCCCGACTTGCGCATCGCGGACTGTACCCGTTGGCCCGCGCATTCAAATTGCGGCCAGGATTGCATACCGGAATCCGTCCAACGGGAACCATACACTCTCGGCGAGATTGAAGTGAGAACCAAGAAGATCTACCACCTGCCAGTACTGATCGCCGCATTTGCCAGCTGGTACTTGGGAGCGGTTTGGCATTCACATTATTTATTTCGTACGCGATGGATGGCCGCGTTAGGGCTGAGTCAGGCAGAACTTAAGCAGATCGTCTGGTGGTACAGTCCCCACCTGCTCAGCGTGGGAATTTGTCTTTTGTTTGCTTATGGAGTGGCCTTTCTGCTGGCCTATTGTGGACGACGAGGCATATGGCGGGGAATCGGCGTATCGACTTTGTTTTGGGGCGCAATCGCTATACTCGGCCTGATTGGGGCTGCTCAGGCACAGATCGCCGAAGATTTGTTGAGGCTAGAACTGGGCTACACGCTTCTGGCTTCACTGCTGGTAGGAGCAATCATTGGAGGCTTGAACGGCAAATTGGTATTGCCGGCGACTGAAGAAAAACCAGGGGGAGAGCCTGAGAAAGCGCCTCTCTCCCCTCTGAATCTGGAGGGGAATCACACGGAAGCAACAGCGTCTCATTCAGCAGGAGTGTATGTTTCGTGAAGCCCACGCAGTCTGGAAAGACGGAGCTGCGTCTTGAGCAACACAAGTTACGTTTTCGGGCTGGCAGAAACTACACCAGCACTACACCGGGTGAGTTGTTGGCGGCGGCGGCGGCTTCTTCCATGTCCACAATCATTTCTCTGAAAATAGCCCAATGCGGCGCAAGGCTGTGTGCAGTGGATACGCGCGCGGTAATCACCGTGGATGACTCCGGGAAGGGATGGCGGCTCGTGGTCTTCACTTGGAGATCACTGCACAAATGCTCGAGCGGGCGACCGAGCGCCCTTTTTTTGAGGCTGTGGCGGAGGCACGTCGCGATTGTCCGATCGTGAGCGCGCTGAACCTCGACGTTGCTTGAACAGCGAAGTTGGTCGCGCTGGATGCAACGATCGCACCTTGAGTATGGCCGGTCTGAAAGTAGTAGCGGTAACTGGTGTCTGAGGTGGAGTTTTGTGGCTTCTGCAAGCTCGCTCGCAACTAGGAATAGAAAAGTGCGATAACGTGTTTCCAAAACAGCCTGTAGTTCTAAAAGCAAATCATCTAGGAACCTTAATCCTGGCGTTGCTGCGAAGAGGCTATGAGGTGGTTGGGCCGACGGTCCGGGATGGGGCGATTGTGTTTGACCGGATCGGATCGCCTGAGGCGTTGCCAGTAGGTTGGAGCGACGAGCAAGAACCGGGGCACTACCGGCTTTCGCCGCGCGCAGACCGAGCCTTTTTTGGCTATGCCGTGGGACCACAAAGCTGGAAGAAATATCTCCACCCGGCAGATGTGCGACTCTGCTCCGCCGAGCGTCGGGGAAAAACGCTTCAGATCCTGAACCATGAGGCGCAATCCAACCCCCCCTTTGCGTTTCTGGGAGTTCGGGCCTGCGAGCTGGCAGCCATTGCGGTGCAAGACCGCGTCCTGCTCCAGGACAAGTTCCGCGATTCCACCTACGAGCAGCGCAGTACCGGAAAGTTCATCGTTGCCGTGCAATGCACACGAGCGGTGGCGACGTGCTTCTGCGCGTCGATGGGAAGCGGGCCGCGGGTCACTGGTGGATTTGATCTGGCCCTTACAGAGTTGCTCGGAACCCAAGGGGCACCGCTTCCTTGTGGAGTCAGGAAGTGAGCACGGGGCCGAGGTATTGGCTGAGGTCGAAGTATCTCCAGCCAGCGAAGAAGATCTTCAACAGATGGAAGTCGGGGTTAGAGAAGCCACGAACCAGCAGGCGCGTCGCATCGACACCAACGGGATCAAGGATCTTCTCTATCAAAGCTTTGACCATCCGCGCTGGGACAGTATCGCTCAGCGCTGCCTGGCTTGCGCCAATTGCACAATGGTTTGCCCTACCTGCTTCTGCACTACGGTAGAAGATGTCAGTGACGTCACCGGTGATCATGCGGAGCGTTGGCGCCGTTGGGATTCGTGTTTCACTCTGAGTTTTTCCTACATCCATGGAGGCAGCATACGAGCCTCGGCCAAGGCTCGCTATCGGCAATGGATGACTCACAAGCTTGCCTCGTGGATCGACCAATTTGGCACGTCAGGATGCGTTGGGTGCGGACGCTGCATTACGTGGTGTCCGGTAGGAATCGACATTACTGAAGAAGCTCGGGCTATCCGGGAAGGAGAGCAGAATGGAAAACCTTGAGCGCATCATCGCGGAGCATCCCTTTTTCGAGGGACTCGACAGTGAATTCACCAGGCTCATGGTGAGTTGTGCCTCCAATGTTCGATTCAAACCGGGCACATACATCCTCAGGGAGGGCGACCCGGCAAACACTTTCTACCTAATTCGCGAAGGCAAGGTGGCAGTGGAAGTTTTTGCCCCGCAGCGCCCGCCGATCATCGTGGCAACGCTAAGCGTCGGAGAACTCCTGGGTTGGTCGTGGCTGCTACCGCCCTTTCAATGGAAGTTTCACGCCCGTGCTATCGATGGCGTACGCGCCATTGCCCTTGACGGAAAGTGTCTACGAACAAAGTGCGAGCAGAACCACGACCTCGGCTATGCAGTGCTAAAGCGTTTCGCCCAAATCATGGAGCAACGCCTGGACTCGACCCGTTTGCAGTTGCTTGACGTTTACTCGGTGTCCCGATGACAGTGACGCCACAAGCCGCGGTTGATCCCATGCTCACGCATCCGTACGTTCTGCGTGAAGTAGCCAAGGAAACGCCGGACACATTCACTCTGACGATTGAACGCGGTAACGGAGGAGGTAGCACCTCGTTCTTACCGGGACAGTTCAGCATGCTCTGGGTGTTTGGAGTGGGCGAGTTACCGATCTCGATCAGCGGTGACCCGGCGAAACATAATTGCTTGGTGTACACAGTACGTTCGGTCGGTCAGGCGACGCACGCGCTCGTCAGCCAATCCGTCGGCAACAGCGTAGGTGTACGCGGTCCGTTGGGAACAGGTTGGCCCTCTGATGTGGCACGCGGCAAGGACGTCATTATCGTTGCAGGTGGAATTGGTATGGCGCCATTGCGGCCACTTGTCTATCACGTCTTGGCCAATCGCAAGGACTACGGCCGCCTTGTCATCCTCTATGGTGCGCGCAGCCCACGCGAACTTCTTTATCGCAAAGAACTGGCAAACTGGGCTCGAAACCGCGAAACCCAAGTGCTGGTTACAGTCGACTATGGCGGGCTGAGTTGGAGAGGGCACGTAGGCGTGGTCACCACATTGTTCAAGTACGCCCGGCTTCAGCCGGCACACTCGGTTGCGATGGTCTGCGGTCCTGAAATCATGATGCGCTTCGTCATCCGCGAACTGGAAATGCACGGCCTACGTCGCGATGACATCTATCTTTCGATGGAGCGCAACATGAAATGTGCGGTCGGATTCTGTGGGCATTGCCAGTATGGGCCGTACTTCATCTGCAAAGACGGTCCAGTCTTCCGCTACGAGCAAATCCGTCCGTTATTGGAGAAGTATGAGCTCTAAGGCGAAGCACAAACCCAAGATCGGCGTCTTCAAGTTCGCTTCCTGCGATGGCTGCCAATTGAGTCTGCTGGATGCCGAGGACGAACTTCTGGGAGTCGTTGCAGCAGTGGACATCGCCTACTTTCCCGAAGCCACCCGCACGATGTTGAAAGGACCGTACGACATAGGGTTCGTGGAGGGATCGGTCACTACCCATCAGGACGCGCAGCGTATCCAGGAGGTACGGAGGCAGTGCAAGACCCTGATCACCATCGGAGCTTGTGCCACTGCCGGTGGCATTCAGGCCTTGCGTAACTGGAAAGACGTCGACGAATTCGTCCGCGTGGTCTACGCGACGCCCCAGTTCATCAGTACGCTGAAGCTCTCGACCCCGATTGCCGAACATGTGCCGGTCGATTTCGAACTGCGAGGATGTCCGATCAACAAGCACCACCTTATCGAGCTGATCACCGCTACCCTGGCTGGCCGTAAACCGAATATTCCAACCTACAGCGTTTGCATCGAATGCAAGCGGAAGGCAAATGTGTGCATCTCCGTGGCCCGCGGGATTGCCTGTCTTGGACCGGTAACCCAGGCAGGCTGCGGAGCTTTGTGCCCGAGCTACGACCGTGGTTGCTATGGGTGCTACGGTCCCATGGAAACATCCAATACAGCCTCGCTCACGAAGCAGTTCCGGGTTCTGGGGCAGGGCGACGATCAAATTGTGCGTGCGTTCCGAGGATTCGACGCCTGGGCGTGGCAGTTCCGCAAGGCCAGCGAGGAGTGTGAACACAAATGACCGGACGCGGAGCAAGAACCATTCGAGTCGATACGCTGGCCCGCGTGGAAGGAGAAGGTTCTCTGTACATAAAGCTCGTGGGTGACCGCGTCGCCGATGTGAAACTGAAGATCTACGAGCCTCCGCGAATGTTCGAAGCGTTTCTTCGCGGGCGCCACTTCTCCGAAGCCCCCGACATCACCGCACGAATCTGTGGCATCTGCCCCGTGGCTTACCAGATGAGTGCGGTGCACGCCATCGAGCGCGCCTTGGGAGTCCGTATCGACCCCGTGATCCGTCTTCTTCGTCGTCTGTTTTACTGTGGCGAGTGGATCGAGAGTCACACCCTTCATGTCTATATGCTGCACGCGCCCGATTTTCTCGGCTATCCCGACGCGATCGCCATGGCGGCGGATCACCGGGCCGTGGTCGAGCGCGCCCTGCGGCTGAAAAAGATCGGCAACCGCATTGTGCAGCTTCTGGGGGGACGCGAGATTCATCCTATCTCGGCCGCAGTCGGAGGTTTTTACAGGATACCCACCAGGCAACAACTGAGCGAACTGGTCAGCGACTTGGAGTGGGCGCTGGAAGCCTCGATCGAAACCGTGCGCTGGACAGCCTCCCTCGAGTTTCCCAACTTCGAGCAGGACTATGAGTTTGTGGCCTTGCGACACCCCGACGAGTACCCCTTGAACGAAGGTCGCCTCGTATCGAACCGCGGGCTCGACATCGACGCCGCGGAATACGAGGATCACTTTGTCGAGTTACATGTGAAGCACTCGAACGCGCTGCACTCGGTGGTGCGGGGAAGAGGCTCGTATCTGGTCGGCCCGCTTGCGCGGTTCAACCTGAATTTTGACAAGCTTCCGGAAGTTGCCCGTACAGTCGCACTGGAAGTGGGGCTGCGACCGCCGGTGAAGAATCTTTTCCGCAGCATCGTGGTGCGTGCAGTCGAGTTGGTCTTCGCCTGCGCCGAGGCGTTGCGAATCATCCGCGAGTACGAACCGCCAGGCGCCCCGCGAACCGAGGCGCCCAACCGGGCCGGCGTAGGCCAGGCGATCACTGAGGCACCGCGCGGCATTCTCTATCACCGTTACGCCTTGGATGAGAAGGGACTCAT
Source organism: uncultured Acidobacteriaceae bacterium (assembly GCA_963708335.1). Taxonomy (GTDB): domain Bacteria; phylum Acidobacteriota; class Terriglobia; order Terriglobales; family Acidobacteriaceae; genus Sulfotelmatobacter. Next base: position 4,733,172 of record OY970205.1, read on the forward strand.
CGTCACCGCCAGAATTGTGCCTCCGACCTCCCAAAACCTTAGACAGATCGAGGATGACCTTCGCGAATATGCTGCGCGGTTGGTGGCCTGGCCGATCGAAGACGCAACCTGGAAGTGTGAGCAGGCCGTGCGCAGCTACGACCCATGCATTTCCTGCGCGACCCACTCGCTGAAAGTGGTCGTGGAGCGTGAAGAGATGGGGGTGGACTGAACCTTGCTGGTCATCGGCTGCGGGAATCGAGATCGAAGCGATGACGGCGCCGGAGTCATGGTCGCGGAGCGCGTGCGGGAATTGGGTGTGAAAGCTGAGATCTGCACGGGCGAATCCCTGGCGCTCATCGAGGCCTGGAATGGGGCCGATGACGTAGTCCTTGTGGACTCGGTGGTGACAGGGGCAGCCGTTGGCAAGGTGTGGCTTTGGGACGGTGGCCTGGTGACGACGCAAGGGAGCATACCCATATCGACTCACGGATACGGCGTGGTGGAAGCCATAAAATTGGCTCGCATTCTTGACCGGCTTCCGAAGCGCCTGCGCGTATTCGGGATCGAAGGAAGGCTTTTCGATTTTGGAAGCAAAATTTCGGCGGAAGTAATGTGCGCGGTGGAAGAAGTGGTAGAGCAAATCACAGTGGAAGCAGTCTGCGATTCCGCTCGGGTCTGAAGTTTATGCGCTTGCTGCCGAAATTAGGTTAAGCACGACGCCGGTGCACGTCATCGGTGGGGCCACTGTTCGTGGGCAAGGGCGTTTCCGCACATCTTGCAAAATTCGCGACGGAGTGAGAGGACTCTAGCCATGTACCTCGATGTATTGTGCTCTCCGATACAGTTTCTGCAGCAGGTCGGAATCTCGGCGGATCAAGACTGGCTGCGGGAATACGAGGCGTGGTTCGAACGCGAAGGCCAGGGAATCTCAGACGCGGTGGACCGCGCTGGCACGCCGTGGCTACGCATGTTCGATCGGTGGGGAGCGCCGGTGGATGAAGTCCTTTACCCACCGGAATATTGGCGCATGTTGAAACATGGATACAGGGCAGGCGTGCTCTGGCGAGTCTTTGAGCAAAATTCGCTGATACCTGCTTACCTCCTTCTCTACGCTACTGGTTTCTACGATCCGGGTTTGGCATGTCCGTATACGGTCTCTCTGTCGACTGTTACCCCGCTCTCCAAATATGGGGAGGCAGAGTTGAAAGCGCGGTTTTTGCCCAACATGTTGCAGCGCGATGACAGTGTCTGGCAGGGGGCAACCTGGATGACAGAGATTAAAGGTGGATCTGACCTAGGCGCGGCCGTGGAGACCGTAGCAAAACGGCGTGGGAATAAGTGGCGGCTGACCGGCGACAAATATTTCGCGAGTAATGCCGGGGCGGAATTGGCGGTGGTCGCAGCCCGGCAGGAGGGCGAACCGAAGAATGTGCGCGGGCTCAGTCTGTACCTAGTACCGCGTCGCGGTGAAGACGGGCAGCTGAACTATCGCATACGCCGCCTCAAGGACAAGATCGCCACTCGCTCGGTGCCAACCGGTGAAATCGAATTTCGCGACAGCGAGGGTTGGCTCCTGGGGCAAGCGGAGCAAGGAATCTATTTGATTCTCGAAGTTCTGAACCTGTCGCGTGTGGCCAATTGCATGGGCAGCGTAGCGCTGGCCCAACGCGCAATCGCCGACGCTTATTCTTTCGCTGAACGGCGCACGGCCTTCGGTAGACCGATCATCGAACATCCATTGCTGCGGCGGCAGTTCGAGGATCGTGCGCAGGGGTTACGCGCGGCTTCCCGGTTGGCTTGGGAAGCGGTGCGTCTACTCGACAAGGTATGGCTGGAGAAACCGCCGTACTCGGAGAGCTATCATTTGTTCCGCTTGGTGGCTCACTTGGCCAAATACTGGACAGCAGAGTTCGCTGTGCAGACGGCAAAGTGGGCGATGGAAGTGTACGGCGGTGTAGGAACGCTGCAGGAATATCGCGTGGAGCGGTGGCTGCGCGAGGCAATGATCCTTGCGATCTGGGAAGGAACATCGCATCGGCAGATGCTGGATGGGCTGGAGGTGATGCAGCGCAAGAGTGCGCACAAGTTGCTGTTCCAGCACCTTGCGGGGAAAGCGCCTGAGGCGCAACTGCGCGAGATGGAAGCGCGGGTGGAGCGACAACTCCGCTTGCCCGAGGTTGACAAGGAAGCGACCTTGGAGAGGCTTTTTAGCGATCTGGCTTCGCTTACCGCCGATTCCCTATAGAGGAGAAAGCTCGAAGTGGATGATTTCGATCATTGTCCGCGTCGGCGACAAACCGCTCAAAAGAGGACCTAGGGGCGCTTTGACGGTTAAAGCGTCTTACAATCTTGTCATTGCTGCAGGCATGGCAGCGCTTCCCTCCTCGCCCACGACCTCCAGCCTAGCCTGATAGCGTCTCTTAGTGAGGATATTTATGCGCAAATCAGCTTTACTACTCACTCTTGTTGTCAGCATCGCCATCCAAGCCCAGGATCTGAAACCGATCCAACTGCCAACGGCGCAGACCGAGGGTGGCCGTCCGCTCATGCAGGTGCTTAAGGAACGAAAAACTCGGCGGGACTTTAGCCCGGAGAGGCTACCCATGCAGGTGCTAGCCAATCTCCTATGGGCTGCGTTCGGCATCAACCGTCCGGATGGCGGCCGTACCGCACCCTCGGCGATGAACTGGCAGGAAATTGACATCTACATCGCTATGGACGATGGCCTATTTCTTTACAATGCCAAAGCAAACCGTCTTGAGCCGATCCTGGCGCAAGATGTGCGCGCCGCCACTGGAATGCAGGCCTTTGTCGCCGGAGCACCTTTAAACCTAGTCTACGTCGCAGATATCAGCAAGACGGGACAATCGGGAAGTGAGGCAGAATTCTTCACTGCCGCTGATGTAGGTTTCATCAGTGAGAATGTCTATCTATTTTGCACCTCTGAGGGATTGGCAACAGTCGTCCGAGGCTCTGTCAATCGCGCCGCGCTAGCCAAAATCATGAAGTTGGGGCCAAACCAGAGAATTCTGCTGGCGCAGTCTGTTGGATATCCGAAGAAGTAGCGCCCTTCCCACACGCGTTTACGAATGTGTGGCAGTTTAACCCGGGCGCAGTATGGCAAAAGGTGTGGAGAGAACGCAGAACGGCGCTGGGGTCTTCCATTTGTTTTCAGATTTCATCATCCCGCCCTTCGGGACGAATGTTCCCCCGGTGCGTGACCAAGTTTTTGGCCGCCCCTGCACTTCACACACGTGAACTAACCGACGTTGGCGAGGCATGAAGCGGACTAGTTCCCAGCACATGATCGAAATAACATGGCTCGACCGCTCGACCCAGTCTGCCGAACCGTCGCCAGTGGCTCAGGCGGATTCCACCAGGGACAAGGGACAAACGCACGGAGCCCTGTGCGGCAAGTCACAGACGCACAGACCCTGCAGAAGTAGCTTTATCGTGCTGGAATATTCTTCTGCTTGTGCACTGGCTCCCTCCCTGGGCGCCATGGTGCCGTGGTTTTCCTTCACGGCAAGAAGAGGAGGTAATCCCATGCCCCTCGATAGCCTGGAATTCCGTACATCTCTTCAGAAGTTGCTTGTCGGGCTCATTTTGATTCTTGTTCCTCTCACCGTTTTTGGCTTCTATGTGGCCATGCAAGGAGACAGCCACATACGGCAGACGAGCGGTGAGAACTTTCGCTCGCTCACACGCGCCGCGGCAGAATCTACGGCCGAGTTCATTGCCAGATGTGTGAGGGATGTCAGTGTGATCGCCAACGCCCCGGGTCCCGTACAGGCAGTTGCTGTCGCGAACCGCCAATATGAGCGTCTTTCGGAGGAGGCAGTTGGCGCTAAGATTGATGCCATTGACCAAACTTGGGAGAGCTCGCAGACGGACGGATTGTCTGCGAAGATTCTCACCTCTGACTTGGCTCACCAGTTACGGCGTGTGCGTGAGCTCAATCCCACGCTGCTGAAGATCACGATCGCTGATGCCGCGGGAGCGACCGTCGCTGCGACTGATCGACCGGCACATTACTCTCAAACGGACCGGGAATTTTGGCGCATGCTCTCCTCCGGGGGGAATGGTGCAATCAGTGTGTCGGATCTGCGCTATGACGATCAGAGCCGTCTTTACTATGTCAGCATCGCCTATCCTATCTTGCAAGAGGGAACCGGGAGATTTGTCGGTGCCGTAACGGCTACAGTTGACGTCTCACCGTTGTTTGCTCAACTCAACCGACGGCAGATCGGCCGCACCGGTCGATTGTTCCTGGTGCGGGAGGACGGGACCGTAATTGAGGCCCCGGGTGTCACTCCTTCGATGAAGGTCAAGTCGGAAGAGTACGCAGCCATCCGTGACGCCCTCGGAAGCTTGCGCGGCCGCGAAGCCGGTTACATCTTCTCCACGCTGTCGAATGGCGAGTCTTACCTCATCGGGTTCGCCGATACAGGTTTGAAGGACGCCTACCCGAGTCTGCCTTGGACCGTGCTGGCCAGCCAAGAGGCCAGAGAGGTCACCGGTCCGGTTCGCAACATGACCGTTTTCGCTCTGCTGGTGATGATCCTGTCACTGTTAATACTGTCACTTCTCGCAGCCTATGTGTTTCTGCATCGCAAGCAGGAACTGGAGGATATCGAAATGCCGGAAGATAAGGCACGTCGTGCAGCCAGCGTGATGTCGAGCCATGGGTGACTAGTGCACCCCTGCTCGGAGTAACTTATTCCGGGCGGCATTTTTCTGCTGGACCGGAGAAGTCGAAACGTGGAAACACTGTTGTCTTACAGGAGACCGATATGGCGACTGCTTCAGAACTCACGGACGGAATGGTGATCCGAGTCGAAGGACAGATCTACCGAGTCTTGAAGGTCGAATCCAAGGCGGCCGCCGCGAAACTGGGTGGCGTCGTAAAGGCTGAGTTATGCAACGTGGTTACGGGTCGCCTGTGGGAGGCTCGCTTCCGGCCCCAGGAACATGTAGAAGCACTGCAAGTCGAACGGCGGAACATGGAATTCCTTTTCCGTGAAGGCGACACAAGCACTTTCATGGACCCGGGAACTTTCGAACAGGTCGAAGTACCCGGCGAACTTCTTGGGCTCGCGGTGAACTTCTTACAGTCAGGAGCGACGGTACCCCTGGAGTTCTTTGAAGGGAAGCCGATCAGTGCCGTGTTGCCCGATATCGTGGAAGCTCGAGTAGTTCATACCGCGCCACCCACGCACTCCCAACAAGACAGTGCCTGGAAAGAGGCTACGCTCGAGAACGGCATCTCGATTCGTGTTCCCTTGTTCATTTCCCCGGAGGAATGGGTGCGCGTCGATCTCCGCACGGGTCGCTATCTCGAACGCGTACATATTGAGCGTAGGCGAATCGCGTGAGAGGCAGATTTTGTGCGCCGCGCGGAGGGTGACCATGCTGGAGATCAAAACGGTTCCGATGGAGTTCCCGGCGGACGCCAACATCATTGTTGGTCAAGCGCACTTTATCAAGACAGTCGAGGACCTTTACGAAGCGATGAGCACGACTGTGCCGCAGGCTCGGTTTGGCCTTGCCTTCAATGAAAGCTCAGGCGCGTGTCTGACTCGCTCGGACGGCAACGACCAGAAGCTGCGGGATTGCGCGGTGCGCAACGCCCAGGCCCTGGGCGCAGGCCATACTTTTGTTTTAGTGATGCAGAACGCTTATCCCATTAATGTCTTGCACGTGATTCGCAACGTTCCCGAGGTTTGTTCCATCTTCTGCGCAACCGCCAACCCAGCCCAAATCATTGTTGCCCAAACTGAGCTAGGCCGGGGAGTTTTGGGTGTGATTGACGGGAGTTCGCCAAAAGGCGTCGAGGAACAAGCCGATATTACGTGGCGCCATGACCTTCTGCGCAAGATTGGGTACAAGCGATAGGGTTCGGGCTTCCAACTGTGGCACTTCTTGAAACTTCTTGTGACGTCCGTCACTGCACAACCGTCGAACGGGAGAACCTCCGGCCGATCGACTGTCAGCCATCCCTCGCTGAATTCCTTCAATCGCTCGCGCACGAAGGTACTGCTCCAGAACAGGCACGTTTTCAGTTGCAACCGTTTTCGTAGCGGGGAAAAGTTCTTGGACTCGCCTCCCATGTTCCAGAGCATCCGCAACACACCATTGATATTGATCGCGCCCTCTGTGCCTCGTGTCACAGACACGAGTCTGCCGAGCGCGTAAACATGTAGTTTAGAGAAGCAATGCTGGCGAGGCTGGCATCGGCCCGAGGGGGTGTGTATGAACAAAGGAACCATTCTCTTCCTCCTGCTGGCCCTCTTCCTCTTGTTAGGCGCAGGGCATGTTTCTGCGCAGGAAAAGTCCTACATCGCGGTAAGAGGCAGCCAACTGAACAATGGGGTAGTGATCCTGGACATCCTGAAGGCAGGCAAGGCTTACCAACTACAGTGCAACCAGGCGGAGCCGACCTGTACGACACTGAAGGACGGCAAATACCAAATGGTTGAACTTCCCAAGAATTTCGGAATGTACGAGTGCAACGACGTCGAGATTTATCCCGAGTCCGCTGTCACGTCAGATAAAGATATGAAAGTTGGCGAATACTGTCTGGTAGAAAAGTGATGCGTGCGCGCAGCACTGATCGACCCCCGAGCGCATTCCGTATCGGGATCTCCCGGTTGCTCGCAAAGCCGCTGTCGCGGATGGTCGATGGGGAAATAGCGTTGAGCCATAGCGGAGTCCAGGCCATGGGTAAGCTCAAGATCCAGTACGTACAACGCTTGCCACGCTGCGCAGAAGACCTGCCACCTGACGTTGTGGAACTTTGGATTGGTGTTTCCGGTAGAAAGGTAGATGTCAGCATCGTGCGGCGCGGCTTCATTCTCGCAGCTCCAGTGATGCGGATTATCAGGGAAAGGATCAAACATTTCGCACTTGCTACAAGCGGCATTAATAAGCCACTCCCAGAGCGGATTGGCTTCTCTCCCGATCTGAGTCCTGACTGGCGCCAATTCCTCAATGACCTTCTACAACAAGACGACTCCTGGTCTTTTCTGGTCAATTCTGTTGGGAGCGAGAGGCCAAGCTGACTGCCCAACCCATCCGCCCGCACCGCCGAAGGAGAAGCAATGGATGTAAACAAGCCCATCAGCGGCGAGTTCGCCGCCCTGATCCCTATGCTGGCAGATACGATGAAGTTTGCGACACAGGCTCTTGCTCAGTCCTCTGCCTTAGCTGAATTGTTAATAGAGAAAGGCGTCGTAACGAAAGCGGAGCTTGATAAAAGAATGTCGGTAGGTCAGGAACTAAGAGAAAGCCTGATGAAAAAACTGGATCAAGAGATACGGAAGCAGTCCTAGATTTGGCTCGCATGTCACACCTCTCCTCCTAGCAAACTGCGGACGACCGGGGCGCTGGGCCTTAGACTTTTTCCCGGAGCTTGCTGATGCGCGAAAATATGTCCACAGGAACGGGGAAAACCAAGGTAGTGTTCTTTTCCACCCCGATTTCGGTCAATGTCTGGAGATAGCGAAGTTGGATGCTGACCGGTTCCTCGGCCAACAAATGAGCGGCATCCACCAGCCGCTGTGCCGCCGAAAACTCGCCCTCAGCATGGATGATCTTCGACCGCTTTTCGCGCTCTGCCTCTGCCTGCTTGGCCATGGCGCGCAGCATCGACTCCGGCAAATCGACCTGCTTCACCTCCACATTCACCACTTTCACGCCCCATGGGGCGGTGTGGGTATCGAGAATGTTCTGCAGGCGCATGTTGATTTTTTCCCGATGGGCCAGCAATTCATCTAACTCCGCCTCGCCGAGAACTGAACGCAGCGTTGTCTGGGCAAATTGCGAAGTCTGGTTAATGTAATCGGAGACCTCGACTACCGCTTGCCGCGGATCTATTACGCGCAGGAAGATAACGGCATTGACTTTCAAGGTGACGTTATCACGTGTGATGATGTCTTGCGGTTTTACTTCAAGCGCCTCCTGGCGCAGCGAAATCCGTACCATGCGATCGACCGGGGCAAACACCAGTATGATTCCCGGTCCCTTGGCATAGGGCAGCAACCGCCCCAGTCGGAAGATCACGCCACGCTCATATTCGCGCAGGATCTTAATCGCGCTGAGAACATACAAAACGACGATGATTGCAACAACAGCAGGAATGGGAATCATTTGCGACCTCCAGTGACGCGGAATTGAAAAGCGCTCCTGGCGCAGTCTCCAGCGTTGGAGATCACGGAACTCGCACTGGCCGCCAAAGCTTCGACACAGCCAGAAGTTTTTCATACATCAAAGGTGCCACGCTCCCATCGACGCCATGTCCGGCAGTTCTGAAAACTTCAGAACCGTCGGCTTGACCAGCCGTTCGAAGTCCGCGTAGCAGACTTGGAGCAACTCGTTGTGGGAGCCGGCATTGAATGCAATGTCCTTGTCCTTGGTAAGGCTCTCGTCAACATAGACAGCCATTCCGTAGAGATTCCCAAAGGGCGGCATGGCACCGATCTCGCACTCCGGGAACCGGTCCTTGAATTCTGATTCTTTGGCGAGACTCACGCTTCTCGCGCCGGTTGCAACCCGCAACGAGGAAAGATCGATGTCGTAAGAAGCGGGAAGGACCACCATGGCCAATGTGCTATCGATCTTTACAATGACCGTCTTCGCGAGCTCTTTGTTTGAGATATGTGTAAGCGCGGCGATTTCCTTCGCAGAATAGGCAACCGCGTGGGAGATGGTCATATAAGGGATATTTTGACTGTTGAGAAATTCTCGCAATTTATTTGCTGGCATAGGACCTCCATCTCGCAGGCCGCCGGGGAGGCAGTGGCCACGCGGAGCTTATGTTCGTCTCAAGTGCCCTCGCCTCGTTGTGGCGCTGTGCGGAAGGCTCAGTTGCCTCTTCTTCCTAGAGTATCCGCCGCGGCTTTCCTTTTGAGAGAAGTAGCGCACTATCAATCGCGACCGGGACCTGTCGAGTTGTTTAAGCGCCCTGCTTGGCGGCGGCCAGGTAGAACCATTTCCGCTCCCCTTCCTCACTGCCACAGCGTGGACAGACAATCTTGCCTTTGTTGTGCTCGATGGGAGGCAGTGTCGTTGAGAAGGGTCTATTGCAGGCGTGGCTGAAGAACTCGGAGTGGGGCATCAATCTGGCCCTCCCGCACCACAAAACAATTCTAGACCCTACCAAGGCTCGGTTCAACGTGAACAGTTCGACAGTGCGCTCAGTCACTGAACTCTTAGAAGTGTTACGGTAGAGTTTTTTTAAAGACGGCTCGCGAGCAGCTCGCGGCAAATAACCGCGGCTCCCGACTTGGCACAGTTCAGGACCAATGTGCCGAGATACGTCCCAATTCAGACAGCAAGGAACCGGTAGTTCGAAAGCTAAAGGGACGAATTGCTGGTCAGTTTTTGCTCGCGCTTTCAGCCCCAGAGAGGAGGACCGCCCCCATGTCCAAGAACCCCACTAAAAGCAAATCCAGAAACGTCCCGACCAACAGGCATCCAAATCTTGAAGAAGAGATCCGCCGTCTAGCTTACGAACTGTATGCGGAACGCGGTCGCAAGGACGGCCACGACCTTGATGATTGGGTCCGCGCCGAAGCGGAGGTCAAAGGCATTGAAGTAAGGACCGCAGCCTAATCTAAACCCAGCCAGGCGCACGAGAGCCCCGGACTTTTTCCGGGGCTTATCATTTCCGTTCCCGCGGAAAGACCGGGTGGCACGCAAAAGAGTGCGTTCAGTCACTGAATTGTTGAACGCGTTGCGGTAGAAATGAAGGTGGGCCGGGAGTCGTCCGAAGGCACTCAACCCCTGCGCCATCCGCGCGGGCTCGAGAACGGCGACGCCCGGCATGAACGCCCAGTCCGCCACTGCAACTCAGGCTTAGGATTCCCACTACGCGGCCAAGAATCTGCAGTGTCACGCAGAACTGACGTTCCAATCCTGACGAACAAGTGAGGCCCGGGCGTCAATAGGCGCAAACAGCAAGAATTGGTCATCGCATCAGCCAAGAAACGATACCGGTGACAGAGAAGCAGATAATGAAGGTAGCGGGATAGGAGAGAGCAGTTGCGGGTCGCCAACTTAAACAGATACATCGAATCGTTGCAAGCGAAATGAGCGCGACCTGTTTCGTCTGCTCCCGATTCGGGGAGGTCTTTATGAAAGTCACCGAGATCATGACAAAAAAACCTGTGTGTTGTTTTCCGTCCAGCTCGACCGTGTCGGCGGGCCTGCTGATGCAAGAGACAGATACTGGAATTCTGCCCGTCGTCCATGACCCTTTCACTCCCACACTGGTGGGCGTAGTCACCGATCGCGACCTCTGCCTGCACGTGGTCGCTGCCGACAGGAATCCCTCGTCCACCTGGATCGATGGATGTATGACACACGACCCTGTTTGCTGCACTGAGGAGGACGACGTTTCCCGCGCGCTCGAACTAATGAAAACTCATCAGATCCGGCGTCTGCCGGTAGTGAACGAAAAACACGAGGTGGCCGGCATTTTGTCCCTTAGCGATTTGGTGTGCAAGGCTGGCATCGAAGCCAGCGATATTGCGACGACCCTGTGGAGCATCTGCGAGCCTGAGCACGCACGTAAGCAGCACATTGACACGTTCATTACGGCGGCTTGACGACAGCTTGCTATTGCTGTCCCTTGATCACGGCGAGATTGTGTTTCGAGCGACGACTTGAACGGTCAGCCGCGAAGTTCTTGAACTGGCACTCGTCGCAAGTGGCTCAAGATGGACTCGAGCAGCTTCTCATTCTTGCGCAGAGATTGCTTGAATTCGTGGTGGTCCGTGTGCGAGATCTCCTTCAGTAGCTCTCGATGGCGCTGCTCAAGAATGCTTAGCAGAAGCTCCTGCTCCTGGGTGTTCAATATCAACTCCATCATTCCTCCCGGCGATCGAACTCCTCAGCCTCCAATGCTTTGTGATCAAGACCGTCCACGCGCTCATCAGGCAGACGACACGACCGCACCAAGCCCAGCTATCACGGTGAAACCGGCAAATCGCTCGACCAGGCGTCGGCAGCAAGCACCCAGTTCTTTCCGACGCGTCTCCAAACACTGAGGTATTTGCCGTGATCCTCCTTCTTCGTACCGTCATTCTGAGGAATGGTCATGCGGTACGTCCCCACGTCCCAAGCGATGGATCCTTGTTGCCTAATGTAAGCAACTTCGAATGCCAGGTCGGACACGCCATGACCGAGCGGCGCCTTTAGATAGTCTCGAATGGCATCGCTCCCATGAACGGCTTCGTGGTGCGGCGGGAGATAAACTGCGTCTTCAGCGTATGCCGCAACCACTTCGTCCAGCTCTCCCGCATTCCAATGTCGAGCCCAATCATCGCCAATCCGTCGGATCGTAGCAGCGGCGTTCATCTTTCTCTTGTTCCGAACGTTGTGCTGTACTCTACTTCTGGTGCTTGCGGCGCGCTTCTTCGCAGTCGGTCTCATATCAAACCCTCCCTTAGAACAGCTACAGAAGCGGTGTGACGTCTTGATCGTGTTCTGGTTGTTGTTTTGTCTTCGGCCGCTGAGTCGTTATCGCTGGCTTCATGAACCATTGCTCGGAAGGAAAGCGCCCACCCGCTCGGGCAGTAAATGCCGAGTTTACCGGTGCTTTTCGGCGAGCCAACACTCTGGCAGCAGTCACCTCCGCCAACGCCTCCCCTCGATTTGAAAAATGCCTCTGCATAATGCTCTCCTTTCTGACACAGCACGGAAATATCAAGCCGCGCGCGACATCGAACCGGCGGCGCTCTCCAGCAAACGTTGGACGTCTTCATCGCTGATCTGAGGGAAGTCCTCATACCACTGCGAAACAGCCAAGAACATCGCCGGCTCTGCCACGCTGACAAGTTCGTCTGCTTCCATTCTGATCGCACCGCAACCGCTGGCGGGAGCGACCGGAACAGCCACCACAACTCTCCTGGCATTTCGCCGACGGATAGTGGCGATCGCTGCCAGGATGCTGCATCCGGTCGCGATACCATCGTCCACAACAATGACGGTTTTCCCGGTTAGCTCCAGCGGTGGGCGACCGCGGCGATATGACTCTTCATGGCATTCCAGTTCCTTCCGCGCGGCCGCCACCACCTCTTGGATGTCCCGATCCGACACGCACAATGCCTTGACGATGGAGAGATCGAGTACCTGCACGCCGCCCTCAGCAACCGCCCCCATTGCAAGTTCCCTGTTCCACGGCGTGCCGAGCTTACTGACCACCAAGAGATCGAGCGGGACGTGCAGCGTGCTAGCTACCTCCCAAGCTACGGGCACTCCGCCACGGGGAAGCCCCAGAACAATCACGTCGTCGCGGCCGGCGTAGGCCGAGAGTTTGCTCGCTAGCACACGCCCGGCTTCGGATCGATCTGCGAAGGGCAGCACTTCAAGATCTTCGTCCTCGTCTCGGAACAACATGTGACACCTTGCTCTCTACCCGCACTACGCCCTCAAGCTATCCAGTTGGCGCAGCCCCGAAGGCCTTAACGCCTCAGGCTGCAACCTGCGACCGAGATTCGACGTTGGCGGGCAACAACGCCGACAAGGTAGACAAAAGCCCTTCACTGCCTTCTAACGCGTACACCCGGCTTGTCGCTGGAATCTCCGAGTCTCGAGTGGCGCTGCCACACACCAAGATGACCCGAGTGTTCGACTTCTCCTCGGCCTCAACCGCCAGCAGATATTTTTCCTCCGGCGAAAATCGATGACCCACAATTACGGCATCGAAACTCCCCGCACTCAGCAACTCCAACGCCTTCTTGACATCAGTGGTTGCCGTCACGTCATATCCCGCTTCCTTTAAAGCAGCGCACCGGTTTTCTGAAACTATTCTGTCGAATGACGCGCATAAAATTCTCCGCTTAGGCATACGGACACCTCCTCGGCACCGAGGCCGGCTCTTCTTCACTGCAAGGTCAGCACTGCACTCGCGAAGCTGCTTGTCAAGCTGCTACTGCCGGCCTGACAGGACGGAGTTCCTCTTTCCTGTTTTCGATCACAGCAGGCCGCATGCTTGCAAGCTTTGCCACCGACTTCCCTGTGAGAACAATCAACTGAACAGCAGCCATCGCACCCAAGATGGCGGGTACGACGTACACGTTTTCAATCTTCCAGAACCAGTGTCCGAATACGGGCGAGCCAAGCCATGCCCCCAGCCAACCGACAATCAGCTTCCCGAACAGAGCATCATTGCCCTCGAGAAACCGATAGCGAATAACGTTGTGGTAGGCAACAGCAACAACTACCCCGATGACGGTGAGAACCAGGAAGGAAAGAAATGTCATTCCCAGCATAACGTGCACCTCCTTGTGGACCAGGGGAGGCCAAAGTGGGTCTTCGTGAAGAACGAGGTCCAGAACTAGGACAAATTGGAACCACGCCGGCTCGAATCTCAAGGGCGAGATTCGGCCAGCCAACGTGCTCTTTACAGTCACAACTATTCTACTCCCCCGTTCAAGCCGGCGCTCAATCGTACACAAAGCGTCGTCCAAGAGTTTGAGGCCATACCAGAGGTGACGGTTGGCGAGCACACACTGATCCACATTCAACATTCAACGAGTCCAGCACTGCATTCGAAAATAATGAGGAGGTATCGTCATCGTTCGCGATCCCGCTATGCCCACGTGATCGGAGATTGCGAGAACTGCTAATGGCGATCACAGACAGGCGCGTGCATTTTGTGGAGGGTAGCAGAGTATTATCAGCCGAGCACCAGTCACAATCCAGCCAATGAGAGTAATCGTCGAAGTTGGAATAGTTGAGGGCTCGTGGCGCTCGCCGCGAATCAGATGTGACGCACGTCACTGACATGACGTGGTCATCCGCGCAGCATTAAGACGTCTCGAATAAATCTCGCCTCCCCGAAGAGCAGTTCCAAGCATTGGGATGCAGCACCCCCGTAGGCGACTTAGGAATGCCTCTCAACAGTCCTTAACCGAAATGCAGTTGTGATGGAGGTGAGCATGTACCGGCAAGAACGATGGTCAATGCTGCTCCTGCTGTGTCTGGTCTTTCTACCGGTGGTTCTCTTGCCGGCTGCTCAGAAACAGGGTAAGACGACCTTGTCGGGGCGTAACACAGTTGAGGGAGCGAAAATCTTTCAATATCACTGCGCCGTGTGTCATGGAGTTGATGGACGAGGGCATGGACCAGACTCAGTTGTCCTTCAGCACCCGGTTCCGGACTTGACCCTAATCTCGCAACGAAGTGGCGGAAAGTTCCCGTTCCAGCGTGTAAAAGAAATCATTGAAGGAAAAGAACCTGGACTGCTCGCCCACGGCGATCGAGAGATGCCAATTTGGGGACCAATCTTCCATGAGGTCGAATCGGACCAAGACTGGGGAGAAGTGAGGATGGATGCAATCACCAGACACATGGAATCAATTCAGCAAAATAGGTAGCCTGCGATCTTAATCGAACGATCGAACAGCCTAGGAGGAAGAGCGACATAACCATGTCAACCATTGAGGAAGTAAGAGCAGCCGAGAAAAAGGTGCAAGAGGTTCTGGAAGCCCTCAAGAAGGCCAGTGCGCAAGATCCGAACCACCTTAGCACTGAGTTAAAGAACGCGACTGACGATTACGCCAGAGCAGTTCGTGAATTAAATTCAAACGAGGCCGCTACCTAAATCCACAAGGGTAGCAATCGGGTGCGCCCCGTGGGAGGCTATCCGTATGTCAGAGAAACGAACAAAAGCCGATAAAGCACAGCGAAAAGCTGATCTCCTCGACAAGAAGTCGTCTCACCGTCCACCACAGAATCAGGGGAAAAAACCACGCGAGGACTTCAACCAAGCCGCTGTGCGGATCGTTGAAGAGGCTGCTGAGAAACATTGAGCCCTAGCCAATCAACCCCACAAACCAGATCGTCGTGCCGACGGTATTGGTTTCGCTGCGCTCACGACCCCGGTCTCGGGTCAATGCATTATGAGAGGGCGGCGGCCCTGTTGAGTGGAGTATGCCGGGGGGATGCAGGGCAAGAATCACAGGAGAAGATAGGCAGATCGGCTGAAGAATGGCACTTTACCTTGAGGGAAGACTCCGTTGAGCGCGAATGATCTTTCCCTCAAGGAGCCAACTGCATGAGTCGCGACCTCAAGTATATCGGCATGGACGTGCACAAGGAAGCGGTGGTGATCGCTGTCCTCAATAGCAGTGGAAAGCTGGTAATGGAGTCGATTGTCGAACCCAAGCCAGCAGCATTCTGCAGTTTATCCACGGTCTGCGGGGGGAGTTGCATGTGACCTGGGAAGAATTGACCTGGGCGGCTTGGCCGTACGATCTGCTGCAACCCCAGGTGGCGCAAGTGCTGGTGCGATCCGCGGCGCAATGCCTGATTGAAGGAAGGCAACAAGAGCGACGGGGTGGATGCGCGCAAACTGGCCGACTTGTTACGCACGGGAATGCTGCGCCCGGTCCACCACGGAGAACATGGCCTGCGGACGCTGCGCGGCGATGCATTCTGGGACAAGTCGGTCAAGATGACCGACGTGGAACTGGTTGATTGATTCTTTCAACAGCACTCGCAGGCCGAACTAGGAGTTTGGACCTGCGGGGCAGGGATCTCATTGACCCGGGTTTTGAGCATGCGGATAATGGCGGCCCGACGGATTGCGCCTATCAGTTTCCCGTGTTCCTCTTGTCAGTCTTCTCCTACCAGTTCTGGTTCAACCGACACATGGACGTGGGGACGCGTGTAAGTATCGTTCTCCTGCGCGTCGACTACGGCGATGGCTGATACATTGACGATCTCCTCCACCGTAGCGGTACGCTGCAGCACGTGTACCGGACGGCTCATCCCCATCAGAATGGGACCGATCACTTCCCCGCCTCCGATCTTGGCCAGCAGCTTGGTGGCGAGGTTGGCCGATGCCAGGTCGGGGAAGATGAGCACGTTGGCCCCGCCTTTCAGCGCACAGAAGGGATACTGCTGCTCGATGATCTCGGGCGATACCGCGTCGTCGGCGGCAATTTCGCCGTCCACGATCAGCATTGGATCGGCGTAGCGCAGCAGTTCCACCGCCTTGCGCACCTTGGTGCAAATGGGATGGTCGACGCTTCCAAAGCTAGAGAAGGACAACATGGCAACTCGCGGGGTCAGGTCGAAGCGGCGCGCCATGTGGGCGGTGCAGAGTGCGATCTCGACCAGATCCTCGGCTGTGGTTTCGATGTTGACGCTGGTATCGGCCAGGAAGAAAACTTCTCCTTTTCGCGTGATCACCGCGTAGCAGCCGGAGACGCGGTGCAAGCCTTCGCGCATGCGAACAATCTGCAGCGCCGGGCGAATGGTGTCGGGAAAATGCTGGGTGACGCCGGAGACCAGCGCGTCGGCATCGCCCATGTGCACCATCATGGAGCCAAACACGTTGCGGTCGTTCATCAGCGACTCGGCCTCCTGGAGAGTGACGCCGCGCCGCTGCCGCAGGCGGAACATTTCCTGTACATAAGATCCGCGATGATCCGAAGTCGCGGGATCAATAATCTGCATGCCTTCAAGATCTACACCGAACTCGTGAGCCCGATTCTGAATCTTGCCCGGCGCGCCGAGCAGGATGGGATTTCCAATTTTCTCTTCGACCAGCACGTGGCAGGCGCGCAGGATCTTTTCGTTGTCGCCCTCCGGGAACACCACGTGTTTGGGATTGGCCTGGGCTTTGTGAATCATGATGCGTGAAACTTCATAGGCCTTGCCTAATCGCCGTTCGAGTTGGGCGCGGTAGGTGTTGAGATCCACCGGCTCCTGCGCGACTCCGCTGCGCATAGCAGCTTCCGCCACGGCAGATGCTTCCCACATCAAGACGCGCGGATCGAAGGGCTTGGGGATGAGATATTCGCGACCAAACTGCAGGCGCGACACTCCGTAGGCACGGCAGACAGAGTCGGGAACATCTTGCTTGGCAAGGTCGGCCAGAGCGTGGGTAGCTGCCAGCTTCATTTCTTCGTTGATGGCGGTGGCTCGCACGTCGAGAGCCCCGCGGAAGATAAACGGGAAGCCGAGCACATTGTTGACCTGGTTGGGATAGTCCGAGCGTCCAGTCGCAATGATGACGTCGCTGCGAGCGGCCTTGGCGTCTTCGTAAGTAATCTCGGGATCGGGATTCGCCATGGCGAACACGACCGGGTCGGGCGCCATGGAGCGCACCATATCCTGGTTGATCGCGCCCTTGACTGAAAGCCCGACGAAGACGTCCGCACCGACAATGGCTTCGGCCAGAGTGCGCAGCTTCGTTTCGTGTGCAAAGCGCTCTTTGTACGGGTTCATGCCAGCGGTGCGGCCTTTGTACACAACCCCTTTGGTGTCACACAGGATGACGTTCTCGCGCGTCACTCCGAGACGCACATAGTGCTCGGCACAGGCGATGCCGGCCGCTCCCGCGCCGTTGAAAACCACGCGCACTTTGCGGATGTCTTTCCCGACCACCTCGAGAGCATTCAGCAACGCCGCGCCTGAGATGATTGCAGTCCCGTGCTGATCGTCGTGGAAGACGGGGATCTTCATCGTCTTGCGCAGCGTCTCTTCGATCTGGAAACAGTCGGGGGCCTTAATGTCTTCGAGATTGATGCCGCCGAAGGTGGGCTCGAGCAACTGGCAGAAGTTGATAATCTCTTCGGGATTGTGGCTGTTCACCTCTATGTCAAAAACGTCGACATCGGCAAAACGCTTGAAGAGCACAGCTTTGCCTTCCATGACCGGCTTTCCGGCGAGGGCGCCGATGTCGCCCAGACCAAGCACGGCGGTTCCATTGCTGAGAACGGCGACCAGGTTGCCGCGGCCGGTGTATTTGAAAGCGTCGTGCGGATTCTTCTGAATTTCGAGACATGGCTCGGCCACGCCCGGGGTGTACGCCAGGCTGAGATCGCGCTGCGTGCGGCAGGGCTTCGTAGGTGTGACTTCAATTTTCCCGGGGCGAGACCCATTGTGATAATCAAGGGCCTGCTGCTTGCTGATGAGCATAAACTCCTCCGTACTCTGGCGCCGCCACCCGAAACTCTCACACAGAATGTGGTGGCGCTTCGAACTCTAAACTCGAACCGTCAGCACCGGACACGAAGCCCGGCTGACAACTTCGGACGCGACCGGCCACGGCAGGTGCGCCGCCAATGCGGATACTCGCGATTTATGCACGCTCATGATGATCAGGTCCGACTCGCGCTCGTGCGCGGTCTGCAGAATCGCTTCGACCGCATACTCCCAGCGAATGAGGATTTCCGGAGTACACCAGTCCTGCGCCTGCTCCGGAATCAACCGGTTCAGGGCGCGGCGACATCGCTCCGCCACCGCCGGTCGCTGCTGCCAGGGAACGAGCGGGATTGCTTGCAAAATGACGAGGTCTGACTGATTCTCCTCTGCCAAGGAAAGGGCGAAGTGCATAAGCTGCTCGGGGTCTTCGGCGATATCGACAGGACACAGGATGCGGTGCAGTTTCCAGTCCGCGGCATCGTGGACTTGCGGGCCGATCGTCAGCACGGGACAGGTGGCAGAGCGGTAAATCGTTTCCGCGCTAGAGCCCAGAACAAGTTTGCTGACGCCCCGCCGGCCATGAGTTCCCAGGACAACCAAGTCAATGTTTTGCTCCTCAACGATTGCGGGAATCACGTCCTGCAGATCGCCCTGATCGAGCACAGCCTTCACCGGCGTATTAGCGAGCGATTGGCTATGTGTAAACTCATGCAGTTTGTGGCGGGCGTCTTGCCGGACACGATCGTCTTGGGCAGGCAAGCGGTCAGTCACAATCTCCAGAAACGGCTCGGGAGGAATCGCATGCGTTATCAGGAGCGTTGAGCTATAGGTCCGTGCCAGCGCCACTGCAAACGGCAAGGCAGCTTTCGATGCCGGGGAAAAGTCGGTGGGAAATAAAATGTTCTTGAGAGAGAGGCGAGTAACCTGGGGAAGCGTGGGCATGGCATACCTCCTGGCGGCGAAGGTCTCGGCCGCCAGAGACAACCCATACTTCTGTTTATATGCCCGGGTCCGGCAACGGACTATGATTAGGATCACAATCTGTCGTGAGCGTAGAGTCGTGTTGCCTAGACCTCCGCTCCAATCCGCTCCCGGGTAGAGCGGGCCAGAATCTCCGCCACTCCGAGATGAGTAAGATCCTCGACTTCATAGGTAACGCGCAGGCTGGGCTTATTCAGGTTTGGTGATGGTAGTCACTGATCACAACCGATCGTGCCCGCAAAATAGAATCATGTGCGTATCCCTCGCGCCGGAGCCTCCCGTCATGAAACACGTTGTCGAGCGACTGTGGTCGTCGTTTTTGTTCTTCGTTCTGACCGCTGTTCTTCTTTTATCCGGGTGCAGCAACAAAGAACAAGTTCAGGCAGCAGGCGGTTCCGCGGGGCGTCCCCCTGCACCGGTGGTCGTAGCCGGTGTCGAACAGAGAGACATCCCGGTCCAGATCAGAGCCATCGGCAACGTTGAGGCGTACCAAACTGTGCAGATCAGGTCGCAAGTCAACGGTCAAATCCAGAAGATCTTCTTCAAAGAAGGAGAGGATGTACGCGAGGGCCAGCCGCTGTTTCAGTTGGACAAACGTCCTTTCCAGGCGGACTTTGAAAAAGCCATTGGTCAAATGAGGCATGATCAGGCGCAGGCGGAGAATTCGAAGATGCAAGCAGACCGCTATTCCACCCTGGAGAAAGAAGGCGTTGCGTCCCACGAGCAGGCCGAACAGTTGCGTGCCCAGGCAAAAGCCGATGCGTCCGCAGTGGAGGCAGACAAGGCCGCGGTCGAGGCTGCCCGCGTTCAATTGCAGTACACCGACATTGTTGCTCCCATCAACGCACGCGCTGGCGCATTGATGATCAATCTCGGCAATCTAGTGAAGGCGAACGACACGCCCTATCTCGTGCAGTTGAATCAAGTCACGCCGATCTATGTAACCTTTTCAGTGCCTGAGGCCAACTTGGACCGGGTACGGCGGCGCTTCACTTCTGGGCAGCTCAAAGTTCTGGCTTACCCCAAGGGGCAATCGGGAAATCCGGCTGAGGGCCGGTTGACGTTCATTGACAACGGAGTCGACGTAACAACCGGCATGTTCAAGCTGAAAGGCACGTATCAGAACAAAGACCGGCGTCTGTGGCCAGGACAGTTCGTGGATGTTGCGTTAGAGCTTTCTACGCAGAAGAATGCCGTTGTTGTCCCGACGAAAGCGATTCAAACCGGACAGCAAGGCGAATACGTATATGTCGTCAGAAGTGACAGTACGGCTGAATCGCGACCGGTGAAGTCGGCGGGGGTATATGAGAATCTAACGCTCATTTCAGACGGCCTAAAGACCGGGGAGCAGGTGATTGTGGACGGGCAGTTGCGGGTGGCTCCGAACGCAAAAGTCATGGTACAGAGCACACTGCCAGGAACTCAGCCGACTACGGGAGGCGGACGGTGAGTTTCTCCGAGCTCTTCATCCATCGGCCCATTATGACCACGCTGGTCATGGCCGCGATTCTGATCTTTGGAGTTTTCGCGTATCAGTTGCTGCCCGTCAGCGACCTGCCGAATGTGGACTTTCCCACGATTTTGGTGAGCGCTTCCCTTCCTGGCGCGAGTCCGGACACGATGGCTTCTTCCGTTGCCACTCCGATGGAGAAGCAATTCTCGACGATTGCCGGCATTGACTCGATGACGTCCACGAATTCCCTCGGGCTGACGAACATCACCATTCAGTTCAACCTCAGCCGAAGCCTCGACGGCGCTGCATTGGATGTCCAGGCCGCCATCACGGCGGCTGGAGGCCAGTTGCCTCCGCAGATGCCGACGCCGCCGACGTTCCAGAAGGTGAATCCCGCCGATTCGCCCATTTTATATTTGGCGCTGAGTTCGCCCACGATGAAGCTGTCCGACGTCGACGAAGCCGCCGAGACCACCATCGCTCAGAACGTCTCGATGGTGAATGGCGTGGCCCAGGTGATGGTGTATGGGGCACAGAAATACGCCATGCGAGCACAACTCGATCCGAGCGCGCTGGCCTCACGCCAGATTGGGATCGACGAAGTCAGCGCAGCGCTGCAATCGGGAAACACCAACCTTCCCACGGGCACGCTTTATGGACAGAACCGCACATTCACGATTCTGTCCAACGGGCAGCGAATGAATGCTCAACAGTTCGGACCGATG
Source organism: uncultured Acidobacteriaceae bacterium (assembly GCA_963708335.1). Classification (GTDB taxonomy): domain Bacteria; phylum Acidobacteriota; class Terriglobia; order Terriglobales; family Acidobacteriaceae; genus Sulfotelmatobacter. The sequence goes on from OY970205.1 coordinate 4,754,253, forward strand.
GCGGTTGCCTATCGGAATGGCGCGCCGGTCCGCCTGAATGAACTCGGCCGCGTGCTGGACAGTGTGCAGAACGACAAGACTGCAAGCTGGTTCAACGGAGTGCGGGCGATCGTGCTGGCGATCCAAAAGCAACCGGGGACCAACACCGTTGCGGTCGTGGATAACATCAAGAAGCTGCTGCCCAGGCTGCAAGAGCATATCCCTGCCGCGGTCCAAATCGACACGCTTTATGACCGCTCGGTTTCTATTCGTGCGTCTGTAAACGACGTGAAGTTCACTTTGGTGCTGGCCCTCGGCCTCGTCATCATGGTGATCTTCATCTTCCTGCGCAATGTCTCCGCCACCATCATCCCGTCACTGGCTTTGCCCATGTCGATCATTGGTACGTTTTCGGTGATGTACCTGCTGGGCTACAGCGTCGACAATCTGTCGTTGATGGCACTGACATTGTCAGTCGGATTCGTGGTCGACGACGCCATCGTCATGTTGGAGAACATCGTCCGCCACATGGAGATGGGGAAAACGCCTGAGCAAGCCGCCAGGGATGGCGCCAGCCAGATTGGCTTCACCATTCTTTCGATGACGCTGTCGCTTGCTGCAGTCTTTATTCCACTATTGTTTATGGGTGGAATCATCGGACGTTTGCTTCATGAATTCGCGGTGACAATCGGCGCCGCGATCCTGGTTTCGGGATTCGTATCACTCACCCTGACTCCGATGCTCTGCAGCCGATTTCTCCGTCACCAGGAGCGGACGGGGCACGGGCGGCTGTTCAATTACGGAGAGCGGGTCTTCGATGCTTGGCTGCATGGCTACGACCGCAGCCTGAAGGTAGTCCTGCGGCACAAGTTCGCAACCCTGATCGTGTCTTTCGTTGTGATCGGACTAACGTTTTATCTGTACACGATCTCGAAGACCGGATTCATTCCGGATGAAGATCAAGGGCTGGTCTTCGCGTTCACCGAAGCGCAACAAGGAATTGCGTTTCAGGACATGATGCAGCTGCAGCAAAAAGTGGCTGCCGTCGTGGGGTCCGATCCCAACGTCATGAACCTCATGTCTTCGATCGGAAATCCTATCGATCAGGGTCGCATGTTCTTTCGCCTGAAGGATAAGAAAGATCGTGTCAACCACATGAGCGCGATGGAGGTTATTCAGGAACTTCGCCCTAAGGTGTCGCAGATTCCGGGCCTGAATGTGTTCATGCAGATTCCTCCGACCATTCGTATCGGGGGATCGCTGACCAAGTCACAATATCAGTACACGCTGCAATCACCCGATACTGCCGAGCTTTACGAGGATGCGCCCAAGCTGGAAAGTGCTCTGCGCGTCCTTCCGCAATTGCAGGACGTTACCAGTGACCTGCAGGTGATGAACCCGCAGCTCACTGTGGAAGTCGACCACGACAAAGCTTACGCACTAGGATTGACGCCGGCTCAGGTTTCCGATGCGCTCTATTCCGCGTACGGAACCCGCCAGATCAGCACAATATACGCGCCCAACAATGAGTACTACGTGATCGTGGAACTGTTGCCGGAATTCCAGGACAATCCTGACAAGCTGTCCCTTCTCTACGTCCGTTCCAGCGCAGGCAAACTGGTTCCGCTCGACACTGTCGCCAAGCTCGTACCGTCGGTGGGTCCCCTGATGGTGAATCATCTTGGCCAGTTGCCGGCGGCGACCATCAGCTTCAACCTTAAGCCGGGAACGGCGTTGGGCGACGCGACAAAACTGGTCGAGCGCGAAGCCATCCGAGTGCTTCCCGCAGACATTCAAGGCACATTCCAAGGAACTGCTCAAGCTTTTCAAAACTCATTCACCGGCATGGGTCTGTTGCTATTAGGGGCGGTCCTGGTGATTTACATCATTCTTGGAATTCTGTATGAAAGCTTCATTCATCCCCTGACCATTCTCTCGGGCTTACCTTCTGCCGGAGTTGGGGCGCTGCTGACACTCACCCTCTTCCACCAGGAGCTCAATCTCTACTCGTTCGTGGGGATCATCATGCTGATCGGTATTGTCAAAAAGAATGCCATTATGATGATCGACTTCGCTCTGGAAGCAGAGCGAACACTAGGAAAGACCCCGGAAGAATCCATCCATGAAGGCGCGCTTGTCCGGTTCCGCCCGATCATGATGACAACCATGGCGGCCCTGGTGGGAACCCTGCCCATCGCAATTGGCTTTGGTGCGGGTGCAGACTCGCGGCGAGGGTTGGGCCTGGCGGTGGTGGGCGGTCTACTCTTTTCTCAGGTCGTAACGCTTTACATCACGCCCGTTTACTACGTATACCTCGACAAGCTGCAGACAAAATCCCGGAGGCGTCCGGGTGGACGAGAATCTGAAGTTCGTCCAGAGGGCACGGCCAGCGAGGTTGCTTTGGTGGGACGGAAGGACGGCAGGTTTGCGCTCACCTTCAACGAACGAAGGTGAGAGAAACTGTCTTGCACTCGCACGAGTCCAAGGCAGCGGCAGACTGCTTGGTTCGGACGTTGTAGTGCGGACATTCCAGTCCGAGAGTGGTCGGCCCCTCTTCTTCAATGGGATTAGAGAAAAACTTGCCTCATGCACTCTCAATCGGAGGCAGATCAGCCGAGGTGTCAACGTCCCGCAGGCGGATTTGGCGGCGCAACTAGCTCTTTACACCTAACAAGCGTGAGCATCGGCCAGTATGCCTTGACGCTTTTTGTTGGGTTCAATTCGCTCTCAGTATTCGGTGAGTCTCTGGGACTCAAACGTCTGAGAAATGGCAAATTCACGCAACTCAGTGACAGTGGTCACGGTATCATTGTTCGGGTCCATGGCATTATTTAGACGCCAGAAGCGACCGCTTACCTCGGCTCGGCAGCCAGGAAGGAGGTTCGCATGTCCCTCATCGTACCGGCTGTAGACATTCGCCTAAAATCGGTCCTGATCGCAACTGATTTCTCCGAAGCGTCTAAGAAACCCCTCCGCCATGCTCTGGCTATTGCTCGGCATTATTGATCAAAATTCTACCTGGCGCACGTGATCTCCTCCCCTGGATTCACTCTCGTAGGTCCAGAGGCAGTAATTGCCGCCACCGAAGCGGGTTGGAGGGATGCTCGTCAATTGGAGGGCACGTCTGGAGCGCTAAGTATTTTTGATCGAAGCTGGCAGGCACATCAGGAGTTGTCGCCCGCAGCGCGGACCAGATTGATACACCAAGATTCACAAGCAGAGTTGCAAGTAGTCCTGTGGTGCCTGCGATTACCACGAACACCCACGGTTCAAGTGGGTTCTTTCCGGAGTCCTGGGGCCGATGTCCCGAGACAGTGCGAAAGAAGATCAGGAACGCAGCGAATTCAAGTGCGGCAGACAGCGGTGTGTCCGTCTCAATCACGCCATGGGGTGATCGCGGTCACTGTTCTTCTGGGTGCACGCCGATAACAATCGAAGCACTCTCCAAGAGCCGCCGCCTGCATTGCTTGCTTCGCGCGGCCTGAAATGAGGACCGAGCGTGCCAGCAATGCGGCCCCCAACGTTCTCCGCATCCTCCGCCTTCGACTGGGACCTTCTTTGCCGAGCTGGGGGAGTTGCTGCGTTCGTCTTTCTCCTTTACTGCCTGGCAACGATGGTGCAGATGTCCGTCCTGGGCGGACCTCCCACCACCGTCGCAGAAGCGTTTCGCGTGCTGCAGCAGAACAAAGTGGTGGGTCTATTGCGTCTTGATTTTCCGACTGTCTTGGTACTGCCCTTGTACTACCTGCTTTTCTTTGGCTTGTTCGCGGCTTTGAAGGACACGGAACGCACCCACGCGGCGATTGGGACAGCTCTGGTCTTTCTTGGCGTGACCCTGGTGCTAGCAATGCCCACTGCCCTCCCGCTGATGGCGCTAAGTGACAAGTATGCAACTGCGACCAGCGACGCCATGAAAGCCCATTTCCTGGCCGCGGGGGAAGCCGTACTGGCCACCGACATCTGGCACGGAACGGGCGCCTACATCGGCGGAATCCTGGTACAGACCGGAGCGGTGTGGATTTCCGTTGCCATGTTGCGTGGAGGTGTTTTCAGCAGAGTGACAGCCTATGTGGGCATCCTCACGCACGGCCTGGATTTGGTGCACATCGTTTTCGTGCCGTTTCTCCCAAAGATGGCCACTGTTCTTATGATCATTGCGGGGCTGGGGTATCCCGTCTGGTTATGGCTAGTCGGGCGAAGGCTGCTTCAGGTTGGGAAAACAGAGCACTCCGGGTGAGTCCACTTCGCGATTGCCATAAGCACGGAGGGAGCCATGAACTCTGATGACCATGCTCCAAGAATTCTAGGCATAGCGTTTCTGCTCCAAGCGGTCACGTCATTGGTCAGTGGAGTGATCCTGAAGGTGGCATTGATCGTGCCCGGAAACATCAGTGAAAGCATGATCAGGATTGCGAACCGTCCGTGGCTGATGAGAGCGAATATCTTCGGCGAGATGATCACTGCGGTTGGAGTCATCTTCCTCGGAGCCATTCTTTTCCTGACCCTGCGCAAACAAAGCGAGATTATGGCTCTTGTTGGCTTAGGGTTCTACATATTGGAAGCGGCGTTGCTTGCCGCGAGCAGAATTGCGGCCTTGTCCCTCTTGCGGATAAGTCAGGAATACGCGACCGCGGGACACCCCACCGATTTCCAAACAGCTGGAAATCTGGCGCTTGCATCCATGAATTCTGGATACCAGCTGCTGATGCTGCCTTTTTGTCTGGGCGCGATCCTCTTTTACTATCTCCTCTATAAATCAGCCATCATTCCACGCGCTCTGTCTCTCTGGGGTCTGGCAGCAGTTTCACTTGCCCTAATCGGAACAGTGTCCGATCTAGCCGGCCACCAACTTTCATTCGCCGTATACCTTCCTTACCTTCCATTTGAATTTGCTGTCGGAATCTGGATTTTGGTCAGAGGCGGTCGCCCCGATTGGAATGGGGCAACCAGCTAAGGAGCGGTCCCCAAGCCGCGTGACGATGCGGCATCAGATTGCCGAACTCTCGGGAGTTCGGCATGCGGACTCGAAGGTAATTTGCTGGGTCTGAAAGCTCTAACACGGGTCGCGGGGGGGCGTCATGCCTGAACAATCCGTTGCGGCACCACCTGTGGGCACAGCAGCGCCGCCGCAGTCGAAACCGAGCGCAGTCAAGCGGCTGTTGCAGGTAGTCGTCACCTATGTCTGGTTCATCGGCGCCCTGTTTGCTTCTGCCGGTCGCCTGAATTGGACGCGCGGTTGGGTCTCCGTTGTCCTCTCGGTTGTCGGCATGACCGCCCTGGGCCTGATCGTCCAGCGCTATAACCCTGAGCTGATGGCAGAGCGAGCCCGCTGGCGCCGCAAAGACACCAAGCGCTTCGACAAGATATTCATGGCGCTCTATCTGCCACTGGTGTTGCTTCACCCGGCCATCGCTGGCCTGGATGCCGTGCGCTTCCACTGGTCGTCCATGCCCTTCGCGTTTATGTACGTCGGAGCAGCGATGTTCGTGACGTCTCTAGTCGTGATCGGCTGGGTGATGGTCGTCAATCCCTACGCCGAAACCAGCGTCCGCATTCAGACCGATCGCGGCCAGACGGTCGTCACTACCGGCCCCTACCGTTTCGTGCGCCACCCCATGTACGTGGGCACCATCCTGCTGGGTGTCGCAAACCCGCTCGTCTGGGGATCGGTGTGGGCGCTGGCAGTGTCGGGGATCCTCAGCCTGCTGTTCATCTGGCGCACTGCTCACGAAGATCAGGCTCTCCGCCGGGAACTTCCCGGTTACAAAGATTTCGCCACGCACACGCGCTATCGGCTGCTGCCGGGAGTGTGGTGAGAGTCTGCCGAAAGAAAGGAATCGTTTATGGATGATCAGAAGATCTACCGCTGGAGCGGCGCATGCGGCTTGGCCGCGATCGCCGTGTTTTTTATCGAGTTCCCCTTTTACCTCGTGCGGTCCGGCTTTCCCGGCGTCACGGACCCGGTAAAGATCGCCGGCTTCACCGCCACTTATGGCACGAACGTCATGACGTGCGTGTTTTTCGACTTCATCATCCTCACTCTGCTGATGATCTTCCTCGCCGGTTTCCGTCACCTCATTCGTCAGGCTGATGCACAGCACGAGTGGCTCGGTACGCTCGTTTTCGGAGTAGGCCTGGTCTACGTCACGCTCACTTTCGTTGCCGACTCGCTGCAGGCCGCCACCGTCGTTGACGCCCGCACCATTCCTGCTAACGGCGTCATCATTCGCGGCATGTTGGAGAGCACGTTCCTGATGTACGGCTCCGTCGCCCTTTTTCTGATGGCGGTTCTGATGGCCCTCGCCGGGTTCGCCGGCGTGGCCAGCCGCGCCTTGCCTGCATGGAGTGCTTGGGTCGGCTATCTTTGCGCCCTGGGCTGCCTCGCCTTCGTCCCTTCGATGTTTGTCGGCAGCCCCGACATCATGCGCTTCTACAATCCTGCGGGCTGGGGTCCGGAGGCTATCGCTTCTGGCTTCCCGCTGGCGGCGTGGATGATCACAATCGGCATCCTCATGGTCCGCATGCGCGAACCACTCGCGCCGCGAGCGGCCCTCGCGGCATAGGAGATGATATGTCGGAGTTGAACCGGGGTGGTGATCCTCAGGTGGACGTCCGATGGAGACTACTGCTCAAACTTGGCGGATGGGCTGCCTTAGTTGCCGCTCTCTTATTCAGAAGAAACTTAGCCGAAGAGTTCCTGCTCCTTAGGCTCTCGGGAATCATTCATTCTGGACCGCAGGCATTTCCCGCCACCGCTGCCGACTGCTTCACACTCCTTCGGGCTCACCCGCTCATCGGACTCACTTTTCTCAATCTCTTCGACATGGTGAACTATGCCCTTGTGGGCCTGATCTTTCTCGGCCTTTGCCCAGCCCTATTTCGCGTGAACAAAAGCGCTATGACGCTGGCCATGGCGCTCACCTTCGTGGCAGTCGCGGTCTATTTCGCCTCCAATCAGGCCTTCGCCCTTCTCTCTCTCAGTGATCAATACACCGTCGCAACTACCGACGTTCAACGTTCGGGTTTGCTCGCTGCCGGGCAGGCGTTGCTCGCGATTCACAATTCCGGAGCTAACTACGGCAATGGGCCCTACGTCAGTTTTCTCTTCGTAAACCTTGCGGGACTGATCAGTGCGGCTGTGATGCTACGAAGCAGCGTGTTCGGCAAGTTCGCGGCGTGGATGGGGATTCTGGCGAACTTGTTCGGACTGAGCTATTACCTGACCTTGGTTTTTGCTCCATCGATGAGTGCCATCCCCCTGTCTGCATCCGCTCCCTTCTTGTTGATTTGGTATCTAGTGGTTGGCCGAAAGCTTCTCCGACTCGGCTCGGCGTCTTCAAATCTTGACAGAGACGTGTCATGGACGAAATAGCTGGATGCACTCTTGTCCGTAGCAGGCCTTGCTACACAATTGCCTTTGCCGGCTCTTTAGCGATCGCTACGCTGATGATTCTTGCTTGTGCTATCGGTCTCGTATGCCCAACGACGATCTATTCGACAAAGGAAATACTGCGGAATTCACTGCCCACGGATCTCGTCAATCTTCTCGGGATACCCTTCCTGCTGGGTTCGATCTGGTTTGCCCGGCACGGCGGACTGGTCGGCCTTCTACTGTGGCCAGGGGCACTGTTCTATCTCCTCTACCATGACATCGTTTTCTTGTTCGCAAGACCCCTCGGTGCGCTTTTCCTGTTGCATCTTATGTTGGCTACGATGAGCCTCTATGCATTGGCATGTCTCGTCCTTTCTGTCGACGGGATGGCCGTGCGGCAACGTCTCGCGGGGAGAGTGCCAGAAAAGGTTGGCGGGGGAGTCTTGGTGGGCCTCGGAGTTTTGTTCTTCGTGTGGGCAATTGCCGTGATGTTAACCGCCCTAGTTAAGCGAATCCCCATCAACGCTTCGGAATTAGCGCTGCGTATCACGGACGTGCTGATGAGTCCGTCATGGATCATTGGCGGCGTGCTACTTTGGCGGCGCAAGGCCCTGGGATATGTCGTTGGATTGGGTTTGCTGTTTCAGGCCAGCATGCTATTCATCGGTTTGATCACTTTATTTCTGCTACAGCCCCTCATTTCCGGAAACCACTTTCGTCCCGGTGATGTGCTGGTGGTTTTCGCAATGGGGTTGGTTTGCTTCATTCCCTTTGCTTATTTCGTGTGGGGCGCCACGTTGAAACAGTGAGAATGTCGATGATCGCAAGACACATAGAGGGAAGAGCCATGCACGGCGACAACAAGGTAATCGAGCAATTGAATGTCGAAGTCGGCCTCAAGCCCCAGCTTGCTTCACTTGTGGGGAGTCCCCGATGGGCCCACTAGGACATTTCTCGGTCGGATTGGCAGCCAAGCCTGCCGCTCCGAAAGTGCCGCTTGGCGTTCTGTTGCTGGCCACGTGGATTCTCGATGTTCTCGCCATTGCTTTTGGTTTCGCCAGCATCGAGGGCGGACAGATTGGGAATCCCTGGTCGCATGGCCTGTTCATGTCCGTTGTCTGGTCTGGGGTATTCGGTCTGTTAGCTACGCGCATCTACCGTGATTACCGCGCAGCAGTGGTCGTTGGGCTTTTGGTGTTCAGCCATTGGGTGCTCGACTTCATATCGCATCCCATCCCTTTCTCCAGCTTTTCCTGGCGTTCGTGGCAGTGGAGCTATGGACACCCGCTGCCCTCCGACCTCCCACTGCTGTTCGGCGACTCGCCGAGAGTCGGCCTCGGCCTGTACAACTCCATCGGCGCGGTCGAGGCCACGGTGTTGGAGTTCGGCATGTTCGTTGTTGGGGCCGCAGTATATGCAGGGTTCATCGTCAAGAGGAGAAGCGAATCGAGCACTGCGGTGAGGGAAAGCACCGAAGCTAAGAGGTAAGTCCACTGAACCATCTCCTCTAGTCGCCGTCAGCGAGGTACTGCAATGAAGGAAGCACGGATTGTCGCAATCGTCACGTTGATATTTCTGGGTCTGTCCGGAGTCATCGGCGCGATCCCTCTAATCGTGAACCCGGGCGATGAGCCGTGGAGTATGCCGCAGAGCTTGCTGCAATATTCTCCGTTCCGCTCGTACCTTGTTCTGGTCGCGAATGGTCTGTTGAGTGTCTGGGCTTTGTGGCTGGCCGTGAGGAGCCGCCCGGGATACGGCTGGTGGGTAGTCGTGCAGGGAGTTGTATTGCTCGGCTGGCTCATCGTTGAAGTTGCAATGTTGCGACTGATGGTTTGGCCGCACTACTTGTATGGCGCAGTCGCGATGGCGTTGGTCACTTCGGGAATCGCCATTGTGCGTACCAACTCGAGCGACTCATGATCACCAGGTTCCTCAAAATCGCGGGCCTTGTTCTCACAGTAGCGTGCTGGCTGTGGGCGCGCGACGCCGAGCGCAGCCGGATGTGGAATCTAGCACTGATCTGGTGCTCTCCGCTGCTTCAATATCCGATCACGCTGTTGGGTCGGCGGATGTTGGACATACACCCTGACGAGCAACGAGCAGGGTGGACGAGCATTTTCACGCACTACGCCATGATGATTGCTCTTGGAGTCGGCATCTTTCCTGCCATCCGCTCGGTGCAGCAGCAACCTGGTGCACTTCCAATTCCGCAACAACTCGGCCAAGCGCTTGTATGGCTGACTGGGGTTGCGACTGCTCTCACCGTTTTGAACCTGGCTATCCGCGGTTTGGGAGCTCCGTTTGCCGCAAAGTTGTCAAGCAGATTGGCTACCGACTGGATGTACGCCTGGACCAGGAATCCGATGCTTCTGTGCACCTTGGCTCTACTGGTGTCGGCAGGACTCCGCTATCGATCGCTGTGGTTTGTCGTGTGGGTAATCCTGATTGTGTCGCCTGGCTGGATCTTCTTCGTTAAGGTCTATGAGGAGCGAGAACTCAAGATTCGATTTGGAGATTCGTATCTGGAATACAAAGCGAGAACCCCATTCCTTTTGCCGCGCAGACCGCGACACACTACGCACACGGCGGGAGCCTAGACTATGCTAACCACCAAATACCCTCTTGGTCGCCTCACCCGTAATATTGAGAATGCTTCCAGAATTCCGGCCAGGACCATCGCAGGCGGCGGCACACGAAGTAGTCCATAAGCCGGGCCATAAAAGTTGATCGCTCCGGCTTTGCCTTCATCGTCTTCTAAGATAGCGAGGAGTTCTCTCTGGCTGCGGCAGCAATCTGTGGTCCGATGCTCCAGCGATTTCATCCGACCGTTCATCTGCGTGCCTCGGGAATTCTTGAGCGGACTGTAGCCATCGCGCGTCGTCCTGACGAGAGTGTCACGTCGAGACACAATATCTTTCGGAGTCTGGTCGAAGAGGAGCAAAGCCGAGCGGCGGCCCGGCTCAGCCTTGTTCGGCAAAAGGCGATCACGTCAACACGTCAGACAAATAGGCTGACTCCTGTGCTTCACGTCACAGCATCCTTATTAAGACCGCAATATGCTTGGGCAGTCTGGGCAGGGCGCGATTCAGAGAGAGTCTACGGCAACCGTTGCTCAATGGGCGGCCGGAAGGAGTTGAACACGATGGAGGGAAACGGAAGGAAGATTGTTGTCGTCGGTGCCGGCATTGCCGGATTGTGCGCCGCCGTATATGGGCTGAAGTGCGGCTACGACGTAGAAGTCCTGGAAATGCACGATATGGCGGGGGGACTGGCGATGAGCTGGAAGCGCGGCGCCTACCGCTTCGAGACGTGCCTGCACTGGCTTATAGGGTCGAGGCCGGGCGGAGACTTTCACGAGCAGTGGCAGGAGGTCTGCGACATCGATCAGCTCACGTTCGTGAACCAGGACGAGTTTGCGCGACTGGAAACGGAGGATGGGGACACACTGAGGCTTTACACAGATGTCGACCGTCTGGAAACGGAGCTGTTGCGGCGGGCTCCGCAGAATGCGTCGGCGATTATGGAATTCACCCGCGCGGTGCGGGCGCTGGGGAAGTTCCGGATGCTGGATCCGACAGGAGGGCTGAAGGAAAACTGGCTGAACATGCTGCGCGACATTCCTGTATTTCCGCTGCTCGGAAGACTGTCGAAGATCAGCGGTGCGGATTACGGCAAGCAGTTCCAGGATCCTCTGCTGAGGCGCTTCTTCACCAGCGGCGACATCGGGAAGATGACGGCGATGGCGATGGTGTTTTCGCTGGGCTGGATGAATGTGGGAAACGCTGGATACTGCATTGGTGGAGCGCAGTCGTTGATCAGGCTGATCGAGGAGAAGATCGCGAGCTTGGGCGGCAAGATACGGTTCAACGCGCGCGTGGAGCGCGTGCTGGCGGAGAACGATACGGCTGTGGGCGTGGAGCTCGAGGGCGGCGAGCGGGTGATGGCGGATTGGGTGATCTCAGCAGCCGACGGGCGCACGACGATTTTCGAGATGCTGGGCGGCAGGTACGTGGACGGGGAGATGCGTAAGAGGTACGACGAGCGGGAGCTGTTTGCTTCGTATTTGCAGGTGTCGCTGGGCGTGGCGAAGGATCTGAGCGACGAGCCCGCGATGCTGTCACGGATACTGGCGTCGCCGCTCGTAGTGGATCCGGGCACGGAACTCGACAGTGTCACGTTCCGCATTTTCCATTACGATCCGACGTTCGCGCCGCCGGGCAAGACAGCAGTGACAAGTACTCTGCCGACACGCAATTTCGCGTACTGGAACGATCTGCGGAAAATGGATCCGGGCGGCTACCACAGGGAGAAGCTGCGCGTGGCTGAGGCGGTGATCGGCGTGCTGGAGAAGCGCATCCCAGGAATCCGCGAAGCGATCGAGGTGGTGGATATATCGACGCCAGCCACGGTTTACCGTTACACCGGCAACTGGAAGGGTACGATGGAGGGATGGCTGGCGGAACCGGGCGACAGCTTCAAGCCGCTGAGGAACACATTGCCCGGACTGAAGCATTTCGTGATGGCGGGGCAATGGGTGATGCCGGGTGGGGGGTTGCCTTCGGGGCCGATGACGGCGAAGCCGGCTGTGAAATGGATCTGCAAGCAGGATCACTTGCACTTCAAGGTTCATACTGATCGCGAGGCGGAAACCGTGGCGGTGTGAAGCCGACGAGACGGACGCCTGCTGCTATCCCTCGCATATCCGGTTCCCGACGAACCATTTCTTCAAAGACAGTTGGCAGCGTCGGTGCTGCTGATGGCGCGGCAGTCACGGCTGGGTTTCTCTGGCATTCAGCGAAAACTGCTGCACAATCTTCCACTCCCCGCCAATCTTCTCCATCATTTTCGAAGACCTCTCGCGTAAAGAATGGCTCCAGAGGCTCTCTGCTGCGCGGACAGCGGCACAGAGCGAGGCGCATATTTCCCGCGCTGTGCTGAAATGTACCCGGCGACCAACCCAGAGAGTTGAGCAATTTGGTCAGGGTTGAGTTTTGGGGTTGCCATCATCGAAATACTACCTCGCCGAGGCTACCAGTACCTCGGAAGTGATGTCCCAGCTTGTCACCATGGTCTGATGTTCGGCATTCCACCACTCTGACCGCAAACACTCGGCAAGTTCGGTAGGATGGCAACCGCCCACGATGCCCGGGCTGAGTCGCCACAAGCGTTGCCATCCCCAGCAGACTGCACGGGACAGGGGAGACGCACCGAAAGTCATGCTTACCAGACAGAGCTTGCCTCCGGGAACAAGCACGCGGTGAGCCTCTGACAGGAGTCGATTTATGAAGTCGGGAGACAGGAGGTCGAACACATAGGTTGAAACGAAGCGGTCAAAGCTGCGATCAGGCTCATGTATGCGAGAAGTACCGTCGCTCTGATCGACACGTGCGCGTTCTGACCAAGGTTTCAAACGCTCCCCTGCAAGCGAAACCATGGTGGTACTGATGTCCAGCCCGATGAAGCGAGCGTCTGCTGGCAAGTGATGCTGCAACAGCTTAGACGCCAATGCGCCCGTCCCACACCCGAACTCGAACACCGAGTGTGCGGAGTCAAAGGCGGCATGCGCGATCATTTCATTGATCGCGGGATTCTCGAAGAAGCCTTGCCAGTTCTGCCGAGAGCCCAGGCGGTCATAAAAACGCTTCGCCTCTGCGGGCGAGAAGTAACAATCCATTGGCTCCCGAACGCTCACACTCGAATCTTAGCAGCGCCAGCTTGGGGCAGGCTCTTGCTCACGCACCCGACTTGGCAAACTGGTTGTATAGCCAAGCGAAAACCGCTCCGGCTATAAGCCCGTCCACGAATCCGTAGAGAGTCCCAACGATGACCTCAGCAATGCTGCGAGTCGCATGGTAGCCGAAGTAGACCGACGCCATTGTCTGGAGAAATGGCTGACCATAGCCGTCCCAGATCAGGTTCGCCAGTCCCATGCCCAGCATCGCGAATCCCCACAGGATTGCTGATGCTAAAGCCAGACCTTTTACGCTGAATTTCATGGCTTCCTCCCTTCGCTAATCTTAAGACTCCAAAAGCCGCATTTGAACCGTTGGCAAGCGAGGTTGGGGGCATCTAAACATCCTTCAGTTGCTCCTCGGTCATGCCAAAATAGTGACCCAGTTCATGTATGAGCGTCTGGCGGATTTGGTGGCGGACTTCGGCTTCAGTGGAGCAGATGGCTTCGATTCGAAAGATTCCCTTCGTCCGTCGGATCTCGGATTATCAGGGGAGCAGCTGACTTGGCTTTCAGTTAGATTTAGCCGCGGACTCCTCCCTCGGTTTCACTGGGGCATTGCCCATTAACACAATTAAGCCGTCGGCGAGGGTGCCGCGCCAACTCAAGTAATCGTGGCCGCCCGCGAACTCCTGGAAGTGAACCTCGTAGCCCTTTGCCAGCAACACATCGCGCAGGGTTCGGCTGGTAAGCAGAATGCAATTGCCGTTGCCGGAAAAGTCAATCTCATCGCTGCCAGCATCCAGGTAGAAGCGAAGCGGCAGCTTGGGGATTGCGATGAATTGTTTGGCTACCCAGTTGGGCTCGGAATCGCTCTCTGAACCCGACGAATTGTCACTCTTCGGCGGAATCCAATGGAACGAACCGGATTGCGCGAGAATGTTTCCAAATGTTTCCGAGTGGCGCAGACCGACACACGCGGCGGCCAGTCCGCCGAAACTGGAACCGCCGACCACTGTCTGCCGAGGATCAGTCGTAAAGTTGTACGTTCCGTGCGCCCAAGGCAGGAGTTCGGAAACAAGGAAGTCCGCAAACACAGGATTGCAGGGAAGCTCGCGACTGCGCGCATCACCGGGTGCATTGCCGACCAAGAGTGCCACCATCGGCGGGATTCGCCTCTCTGAGATGAGGTTATTTAGGATCGTGGGCGTGGGCACAAGAGCCGTTTGATTCTTGTCGCCTAGATAGGCCACTTCGTCGAAGAGAACGAGAACCGCGTATGCTTTCGCGGTTCTGGAATATCCCGGGGGAAGATAAATGGCAATCTCGCGTTCATTTTTCAGCAAGGCACTTTTGAATTGGTGCCTTTCCACTCGGCCTATTGGAACACCGGGCCTTTCTGCGAGCCAGGGCTGCGCTGGCGCATCCGGCATTTCGACCATGGAACGTTCCTGATAATCTGGAACATCCACGCTGTGCTTGCCAACACGCCATAGCTTTGGGTTCAGGGGATCAGGCCAAGCCGCCGCTGCGATCATCGCGATCGTGTCATTATCAATGCCGTGTGCGATTCCTTGGAACCGGGGGACGTTGGGGGCAAGTGTGTATTCAAATCTCGTTCTCCTGTCAATTACGACAGTCGCGTACCAAACGTCGGTCTCTCCCAAGCGCTGCATGAGATAGTCGTCTGGTGAGGCAGCGGCATAAGGAAGCCGGAGGACGATTACGTTCTGTGTGTAGGGAGTTCCTTTCCAAAGAAAAGTTACCAACATGTTCTGGTTATCACCGGGCAGCGGTTCGATGATCGGTGCGCCCTGTTTCTTGACTTCATCCCAGAAGGCGTCAACACTTCTCTGTTTTCCGGCCTCGACCGAGGCTCTCAGAAGTTTGATCCGCGGGCTTTCATGTAACGGCTTAGGAGCGAGCCGTGCAGTCAAGGTGACGACCTTCTCGAGTGTGATCGCAAAGGCTCCCGCGACAGTCTTGTCGCTGGCAGCAACCTCAACCCGGTACGTGCCCGGACGATTCGCAACGAAGTTGAACTTGCCCTCGTTTGGCCCAAGCGTGGTTCTGCGAAACTTACTGCCTGACGGATCGTAAGCAATAACAACAAGTTCTTTTCCGCGAGGGTCAAGATTGATCTGGGCATAATCCCCAGCATTGAGCGAGACCACAAAGGACTGCTGTTTGCCTGGGCTCAGGTTACCCTCTCGAACCTTCGCGACAGAGAGTTCAGCGTCGTTTGCGAAAGAGGCGATACTGAGTAGCAGGAGAATCAAGAACGCGATCGGCGAAAATTGTTTAGCGGACATTGCAGTGCTCCTTCCACCCGGGGAAGATCCTTCACGGAACGTATAGCAGTTTTGTCAGCCATCGGTCTGTGAACTGAGGCACATGATCTCGCGGCCAGAAGAGCTGGGCTGGTCGCAAGCGACGACTGCTTCCCGGCAGACTCTGGGCAGATGGTCGGCCGTCCGGAGACTGACCACAAACGGACAATGGGAACTCGGTCGGGTAAGGGGGGAGTGTCGGCCTCCGCGTAAGGCCCGTCGGCAAAAGAAACTAATAAAAGCTCGGCGGTCCGGGCGGCGCCTCCATGCGTCGTTAAAACACTTGCGAGAACCGAGCCTCCAGAGACTCACCCAGCTTCGCCGTCGCCCTGAATTGCGGAATCGGGTCAAGTTCTTTGAAGGCAGACATAAACGCATTCGACAGACTCCAGATCGTTCGCGAACGGAATTCCTCGTACTCGGTTCGAAGTAGAGATCGTGGACCGTTCGAGCCAGATGTTTTGGAGCTTCCAGCTTGCCCTCCACGAACGCTTCGTAGTTAACGACTTTGGTAGTAACATCGGTCAGTTCGCTCTTCTGCCAGACCTCCACCTGCTTGCGCATGGGCTCCGATGCTGCGTTGCATCCGGTCTACTCCAACTGAAATGCAGTCGATGAGCTCTATAAAAACGGATGTCAAGAAAAAAACTGCTCCCTCGACCGGAGGACGAGAGGACTTGTGTCTCGATATCCAGCCCACTGTCTGTACGAGCGTCCCCTGTCGCTCAGGGATATTGCTCTGGATGGTTTTTCCCTTCGTTTGGTTTCCCTGCCGGTGGCGACAATGCCAATCGAGTCCGGGAGACTTAGCAAGCGCGAGTGCTGTCTGGGTGGTAATCACGGTTCTATTCGAGGCTCCTGGCCTATCGCTATTTCTGATTATCCGAGGGGGCATAGCGTGAGAATGGTGACTCGGTGCCGAAGCACACGCGGCCCAGCTGATCGACTGATACTCGCCCTCGAATCGAGCGTCTCCAGAACCCGACCGGCCACCGCCTGAGGAAACACCAAGGATGGGAAGAGCCGATCCCCAGAGATGCTCAAGCTGCTTGCTGATCTAATTGTTTGGCGTCGAAGTCCACCCCTTTCTTCCACATCGTTAAAGCAATGGCTGCGATCTTTCTGGCCAGGGTAAGACGTGCCATGGTGGGCCGTATCCCTTTCGCCAGTAGGGCCAAGTAGAAATCGCGGAGTGGCCCCGGCCGAGCGCTGGCCGAGATCGCGGTGCTTTTGAACAGATTCTTTAGATCGCGATTGTAGTTGTCAGTCAGGCCTCGCACGCTGATGTTTCCACAATCGCTCTTCTCTGAGCCATGGCGAAGCCTTTTGTGGGTCGTAGGGCGAGAGCATGTCTTGCAGGTCCTAAACTCAAAAGCAATTGCTTCAACCCCTTCAACGCTTCTTTAGCCATCCGTTATGTGGGAACAGTACCCAATTTCGGCCGCGGACGACCAGTTTGCAGAAACTCAACTTCAGTATTGCCAATACGCCCAGAACTTCATCAACGAGTGCATTGGCCAGGACGCAGCAATTGAAATTTCAAATCGCGCAGGTCGCCGGTCCTGACGAATTTGCCTATACCTATGCTGCGTGCTGACATCAAACTCTATTACCATCACAATGTAGTTCTAATTATGCTTGGAGAATTTGAATACCTGTTAATTACCGCGGCGGCTGGACTTGGAGAGAAGGCTTATGGGGCTGCCATTCGGGAAGAAGTCGAGGTGACCACGGGGCGCAAATGCTCCATCGGTGCACTTTACACAACCATCGATCGCCTGGAAACAAAGGGACTCTTGAAGACGTGGATGAGTGATGCCACGCCACAGCGGGGTGGTCGCGCGAAGCGTATGGTTCGTGTAACACCTAAGGGAGTACAAGCAGCAAAGGACTTCTACGATGCAGTCACGCGGGTGAGCCGTCGCGCGTCGTGGGTGGTGAATCGCAGCGTATGTGGTGCCGATGGAGGCGTGGTATCTGTTTCCGGTAGAGGAGTTTCGAAAATACAAATCGATGAAGTTGTTTCCGGTCAGCAAGAGGAGGAGGTCGAAGTTTGAGAAGTTTCGGGAAGCGTGGTGGATGGTGAGGTGAAGTGTGACTCTGGGAGTTGAAAATCAAAATCCCCACCCTCTTTCGCCCAGAACGCGAAAGAAGGCTGGGGCACCCTGAGGAGGCACCCTGAGTACAAGTTCCGCGCACATGCTATAGTGCGATTTCGCAATGGGATCATTTTTGTTCTTCGCGTTTTCGTGGTGGTCCATCCTGCTGCGGATTGTGGCCATCGTCCACTTTATCCGCCGCCGCCCAAACTTCTTTTGGATTTGGGTCATCCTGTTTCACTGGATCGGAGCTCTCGTCTACATCCTCGTCGAAGTCGTCCCCGATGCAAGCCTGCTGCCGGGAACGTTTCAGTTTTTTCCGCGACGGCGCCGCATTCAGGAACTGGAGCGCATCATCCTCGACAATCCTTCGGCGGGAAACTACGAGGAACTCGGCTTACTCTATCTCGATGACGGCAACTACGCGCGCGCCCGCGCCTGCTACGACAAGGCTATTTCCTCGCGCACCGATCACCCTGATCCGTTCTATCGTCGCGGCATCGCCGAGATCGAACTTGGAGACTTCCCCGCGGCCGTGCCCGACTTGGAGCGCGCCGTCCACTCCGATCCTGATTACGACTTTCACCGCGCTAAGGGCTTGCTGGCCTGGGCCTATGCGCAGACGGGACAGGCCGAGAAAGCGGAAGCGATGTTTCGCGAGGCCATCCGCCTCTCCACGATCTCCGAAACGTATTACCACTACGCACTATTCCTGGAGTCGCAAGGGCGCCCTGCCGAAGCTCGTGAGTGGGCGCGCAAGATCCTCGACAAGAAACCGACCATGCCCTTGTTTCTTCGGCGGCGCGAACGGCCGTGGTTTCGCAAAGCGAGCTCCCTGCTGGCGCGCCTGCCCGCGACGTAGGCGGGTGCTCATGTGGACAGCCGCCACGGTCGGCACTCGGTTAGTTCATGTGGGGACAGCCGCCCTCGGCTGTCCAGTCGAGCGAAGCTCGACCCAGGGCCGATGGTAAAATTACTGGTAGTGACGACCTCCAAGCCTCCTATTCGACTGCTGGCGACCGACATCGACGGCACGCTGCTCAATCCACAATTTCAGGTGTCCGAGGGTGACCTGATGGCGTTGCGTCGCGCTCATGCCGCGGGCATCGAAATTGTGCTGGTCACGGGGCGACGGCATACTTTCGCCTTGCCCATTGCTCAGCAGCTTGGCTTCGACTTATGGCTGATCAGCTCCAATGGCGCGGTCACGCGCTCGCTCTTGGGAGAGACGTTTCACCGCGACCTGATGCCTGCCGAAACTTGCCGCCGGCTCTGCAGCGCGATGCAAGAATTCCGCGGCAACACCGTTCTAACCTTCGATAAAGAAACCAAGGGCGCAATCGTGCTGGAGCATCTCGACGAACTCGGACCTAGCATCCGGCGATGGCTGGAGAAGAATATGGAATACATCGAGTTCGTAGTTCCGATCGAAGATGCGCTGTTGAGCGATCCGGTGCAGGCCATGTTCTGCGGTACCACAAGCCGCATGAGCGACGCGTTGCGCGCTCTCGAGGGTGCCGGAATGGAGGGCTCGGTTACAGTACTGCGCACGGAATATCCGGCCCGGGATTTGTCGATGATCGATGTGCTTCGCGCGGGCTGCTCCAAAGGTCACGCGCTCAAACGCTGGGCCGCGCACCGCGGCTATCGCCGGGAAGAGGTCATGGCCATCGGTGACAATCACAATGATGTCGAAATGCTTGAGTTTGCCGGCCATCCGGTTATCATGGGAAATGCATGCGCCGAGCTGCGGGGGCGGGGATGGACCGTGACCCGGGGCAATGATGCCTGTGGGATCGCTGCGGCCGTAGAGATGGCGTTGGCGGAAACGGTCGTCGGCAGATAACCGGTCGTCGGCAGATAACCGGTCGGTGGTCGATCGTCGCTGGTCGTTTCAGAAATGCGAGAGTTGATTCCATTTCGACGTATTGCCGTCTTGATGGCTTTGGCTGTGGCCGCGCTTCCCTGCCTGGCTGGCGAAGTCGCGGTACTGCGCAATGGATTTTCGATCCGGCATGAGCGGCGCAAGGTGGTCGGCGACGTCACCCGCTTATACGTGACTGCGGACGGCTCGAGTTTTGTGGACGTGCCCACAGCGGAGATTGAACATTTCGAGGCGGCGCCAGACTTACCAGTCGCAGCTTCCGGCTCTCGGCTCCAAGCTTCCGCGGCAAACCCAATTTCTCGCAGCTCTCCTTTCGCTAGGAACACAAACCAGGCGCCGCCCACGCTCGATCTGAATGAAGTGGTTACTTCGGCGAGTGGACGTTATCGCCTGGATCCCGACTTGGTCAATAGCGTGATCAAAGCGGAGAGTGGATTCAATTCGCGCGCGGTATCCCCCAAGGGCGCGCAGGGACTGATGCAGTTGATGCCGGGAACGGCATCGCAGCTGGGCGTGCCGAATGCATTCGATCCACAGGCCAATGTAGAGGGCGGCACGAAATATCTGCGCGAACTGCTGGAGCGCTACAACTTCGATATCGTCAAGGCGCTTGCGGCTTACAATGCGGGTCCGCAGCGGGTCGAACAGTTTGGCGGCGTGCCTCCTTTTTATGAGACGCGCGCCTATGTCGCGCGCGTGGTGAGAGATTTCAACAAGAAGAAGATGGCCCAGAAAACAGGAGCCGCCAGTTCTGTTGCGAAGTCGGCGCTTCCCAAACGAAGCCGCGTGAAAACTGCTAGTGCAACGGGGAAGACGCAAAACTCCGGTTTCACTCAAGCGAAAGTCAACCCTGCGCATTCCTCCGAGTAAATTCGACGGGACGCACCCACCTGCTCACTCCGTTCTGGTTGATTGTGGTTTGACCCCTTTGTCGCGGTCATTTACCTTGGAACAGCCGTTCCCCGCTTCGCGTCGAGGGCTGCGGCGCAGAGACTTTCCCATTCATGGATAAGAAGCACATTCTAGCCAGCGTGGTCGTGTTCCTGATCCTGGCAGGTCTGGTTTATTTGCAATACCGGCACTGGCGGAGCTTCGACTGGGGAACATTCTGGAGCCAGATCCATCGCATCAAGAAGATTCACGTGCTGCGTGCGATCATCCTGGTGTATGGCGCGTATGTGCTGCGAGCGCTGCGTTGGAAGATTTTTCTCAGGCCGGTGCGCCCAAAAGTAAGGACCATCGATCTGGTTGCGCCCATGATGATCGGCTTTACGGGATTGGCGTTGCTGGGGCGGGCGGGCGAATTTATTCGTCCCTACCTGGTGGCGCGGCGTGCTGATCTTTCCTTCTCCTCACAACTTGGCGTGTGGGCGGTGGAGCGTGTCTTTGACGTGGGCGCTTTCGCGGTGTTGATCGTGCTGGCAATCTTTTTGCCGAGTGCTCTGCAGTCCATTCCACATCCCGAGTATTACCGGCAATTTCGTGACGCGGGATTCGTGCTGGTGCTGGGAGTGAGCACGGCGGCCGGGGCGGCGGTGATGATCAGCCGAAATGGCGAGGCCATCGCGCAATGGATCGAAAAGCGATTCTCTCACCTGCCTTCCGGCTTCGGACACCGCCTGGCGCAGCGAGTACGCGAGTTCGGTAGCGGTCTCCACACGATTCATGGACCCTGGTCGCTGATCTCGCTGGCGCTGCTGTCGATGGTCATCTGGTACGTGACGGCACTGGCCTACAAGGAAGTGACCCACTCCTATGGCGTAGATGCGCTGGAGATTCCGGTTTCGCAACTCCTCATTCTGATGGGAGCGAGCATGGCCGGATCGATGCTGCAGTTGCCGGCGGTCGGCGGCGGCTCGCAGATGGCGACCATCGCCACGCTCTCGGCGGTGTTTGATGTACCTCCGGAGATGGCCGCTAGTTGCGGCATCCTGCTTTGGCTGGTCACCTTCGCTTCGGTCGTACCCACGGGCTTGGTCCTGGCACATCGAGAGAGATTGTCGCTGCGAAAGTTGTCGGTGGAAAGCCATCAGGCGGAAACCGACGAGGTCGGTCCAGCGCCGGCGTGAGTGCGATGAGGAGCGCCGGCATCTTGCCGGCTGTCAACCGCTAGCAGATTCTCGGCAATTGTTCGCCGCTTAGCATGTCGACGACGCGATTGCCGCCGATGCGGCTTTGCAGGATTACCGTGCGGCCAGGACTTTCTTCTACTCTTCCAATGCAAACTGACTCCTGCGACACCGCAACCTTCCTCATGACTTCAAGCGCTGCATGCGCCTGCGCGGCCGGAACGAAGACGGCGAAACGGCCTTCATTCGCCAGGTAGAGCGGGTCGAGGCCGAGAATTTCGCAGGCGCTCTGCACTGTCTCCTGCACCGGAATCTGAGTTTCTTCCAGCTTGATGCAAATCTTCCGGTCGGAAGCGATCTCGTTCAGCGTCGTGGCCAGACCGCCGCGCGTCAGGTCGCGCAGGCAATGGATTTCAATTCCTGCGTTAAGCAAGGCTTCGACCGCGGGCCAGATTGCAGCCGTATCACTCAGAATAGGCGACTCGAATTCCAAACCTTCGCGTACTGAGAGGATGGCAATGCCGTGGCGGCCGAGATCGCCGCTTACAATCACTGCATCGCCCACCTGAACCGACCCCGGGCCGATTGTCTGCTTCACGTTCGCTTCGATCAGGCCGATGCCCGAAGTGTTGACGAAAATTCCGTCGCCTTTTCCTTTGTCGACGACTTTCGTATCGCCAGTGACTAATTGCACGCCAGCTTTGGCCGCAGCTTCTTGCATGGATGCGACCACAGTGCGCAGCGTATCCATGGCGAGGCCTTCTTCGAGAATGAATCCAGCACTCAAGTAGAGCGGGCGCGCGCCGCACATCGCGAGATCGTTCACTGTCCCGTAGATGGCGAGATCGCCGATATTGCCGCCGGGAAAAATCAGCGGGCGCACGACAAATGAATCCGTAGTGAAAGCCAGCCGCGAACCGGTCTTCATTCCTTCGAGCGCAAGCACTGCGCCATCGTGGCGTTGTTCGAGCATGGGATTGCCGAACGCGGGCATAAAAATCTTTTCGATGAGTTGGTGAGTCAGGCGTCCGCCGCCGCCGTGCGCCAGCACGATGCGATCGTCAGCGACTCGGGGTACCGGACAACTCAGGTTGAACTCGGTCATGATTTTCGCGTCTGCCATAATGGTAATAGGCCGCGCACGCGCCCTCCGACGATACCATGGGAGCGCCCAGCGGGTTCTCCGGCGTACACTTCACGGCAAATGCCGGACACTCGTGGGGCTTCTTGATGCCTTGCAAAATCAGCCCGCTGATGCATTCGGGAGATTCGCGGGCGGGCTCCGCCGACGAAGGATAGCGGCGGTTGGCATCGTACTTTTGAAAACGTCCGCGCAACTGGAATCCGCTCGCGGGAATCTCGCCCAGACCGCGCCACGGGCGGTTCACTACTTCGAAGACCTCCCCAATACGTTCCTGTGCTGGGCGATTCCCTTCCCGGCGAGTTGCTCGAACATACTGGTTCTCGACCTCGTGGCGGCCTTCTTCCAGTTGACTGACCGTCATGAAAATGCCTTCGAGAATATCGAGCGGCTCGAAGCCGGTCACGACGATCGGAACTTTGTAACGTTCCGCGATTGGATAATATTCTTCGTAGCCCATGATCGTGCAGACGTGTCCCGCGGCCAAAAATCCCTGCACCACGCAACTGTCTGAGGAGAGCAGCGCCTCCATGGCGGGAGGAACCAGCACATGCGAAACCAGCAGCGAGAAGTTGTCGATGTGGTCGTAATCCGCCTGCCATGCAGCCATGGCGTTGGCGGGGGCGGTAGTTTCGAATCCGACGGCAAAGAAAACGACTTGGCGCTGCGGATTCGCCTTGGCAAGTTTCAGCGCGTCGAGCGGCGAATACACGATGCGAACGTCGGCGCCCTCGGCCTTGGCATCGAACAGGCTTTTCGAGGATCCCGGCACACGTAGCATGTCTCCGAAGGAACAGAAAATCACCTCGGGACGTTGCGCAATGGCAACGGCTTTATCAATCAAATCGATTGGGGTCACGCACACCGGGCAGCCCGGACCGTGAACCAGGGTGATGCCGTGGGGCAATAAATCTTCGAGGCCGTTTTTGACGATGGTATGAGTCTGGCCGCCGCAGATTTCCATGATGGTCCACGGGCGCGTTACCTTCTTCCAGACCTGTTGCGCCATTTGTTCGGCGGCTTTCTGATCGCGATATTCATTGAGGAATTTCACCGAGTTCCTCCTCCAGCGCGCCCATTTCTGCAAGGTACTTGAAGACGCGCTGCGCCTCGTCCTCGTCAATAACGCTGATGGCGAAGCCCACATGCACGAGAACATATTTTCCGACTTCGGCTTCAGGAGTGTAGGCAAGATTCACGTCTTTGCGGATGCCTCCAAAGTCGACACGGCCTCGGCGGAAAGCGAGGTCGCCGTCGTCCATGATCTCAATTACCTTGCCTGGAACTGCGAGACACATGTTTCTCACCTCGCGCAAATTTCATCACAGTAGCGCCGGCATCTTGCCGGCTGTCGCGAGGACATCTTGCCCTTGCAGCGTGGGCGAGGCGCCCACGCTACAGCCGCCGGGACGGCGGCGCTACAATTTTCTGGCGCTATAACTTTCTGCGTACATCTTGCTCATCACCGCTTGGCCCAGCGCTATGCCGCCATCATTCGGCGGAACCTGGTGGTGCGTATGCACCTCGAAGCCGCGGGACTCAAGGGCAGCCGCGGCGCGCTCCGTCAAATAACGGTTCTGAAAAACTCCACCGCTGAGCACCACCTGTTTCGGCACATTCTGTGTTGCAACTTCAAGGATCCAGTCGACCAATGCATTGTGGAACCGCGCCGCGATCAAGGGCACACCAACTCCCGCAGCTTTGTCGGCGATCACCGCCGTGATCAGGGGCTCCCAGTCGCCGCCGGTTAAAGAATACGCCTCTTCGGTGCGTAGGGTGCCGATTTCATTTTCGAGGAGCATGGCAGCCTGACCCTCAAAGCGGTTCTGTTGAGCCACCCCCGCGAGACTCGCCACGGCATCAAAGAGCCGGCCGACACTGGTGGTGGGCACGACGTTAATTCCGCGTTCGAGCATATGGCGGATGTTGGAGAAATCTAATCGGGATTTCCCTCGTGCTTCCCCGTTGTTCTCGGGGATTACCTGCTCGGGACCGCCAACCGCGAACAACAGGCTGGCGGCAGAACGCCATCCTTCGCGAACCGCCGCGTCGCCACCCGGCAGACCGAACGGCCGCAGGTGGGCGATGCGATCGAACTGGTGTGCTTCCACGCGAAAGAATTCCCCGCCCCAGATGGCGCCATCCAAGCCGTATCCGGTGCCATCCCAGGAAATTCCTAGATAAGGCGACTGCACGTTATTTTCCGCCGCGCAGGCGGCAACGTGCGCTTGATGATGTTGCACCCGGATCAATGGAAGCTTCGAATTCTCGGCCCAACGAGTAGACGCGTAGTCGGGATGCAAATCGCAGGCCACTACTTCGGGCTTGAAACTGTAGAGGCGGCACAGATCGTCAATGGCCTTCTCGAATGCTCCTCGGGCTTCCAGGGTTTCGAGATCGCCGATGTGCTGGCTGAGGAAAACGTCCTGGCCAACCCCGATGGCAACGGTATTTTTTAGATGGCCGCCGACAGCCAGCACAGCCGGCAGGCTTTGAGCAACGCGAACGCCCAGCGGAGCGTAGCCGCGAGCGCGGCGCAGGATTCCGGCACGGCCGCGGGTCAGGCGAACCACCGAATCATCACAGGCGCGAACAATGGGGCGGTTGTGCATCAGGAAATGGTCGGCGATATCTTTGAGTCGGGCCTTGGCCTCGTCATTCGCGATCGCGATCGGCTCGTCACTCCGATTTCCGCTGGTGGCAATCAAGGGGAAGCGGCACTCCTCCATCAAGAGGTGATGCAGCGGGGAATACGGCAGCATGACTCCGAGATAGGGCGAGCAATGCGCAACATTAGCGGCGATGTCGGTTCCGGGCTTGGGCTGCAACAGGACGATGGGCGCGGCTTGCGATTCCAAAAGATCGATCTCGGCTGGCGAGATTTCGCAGTAGGTTCGCGCGACGTCGAGCGACGGCATCATCAGCGCGAACGGTTTTTCCTCCCGATGCTTGCGCTGGCGCAGGCGAGCGACTGCATCGCGGTTGCGTGCATCGGCCAGAAGCTGGAATCCCCCAATACCTTTGAGCGCGACGATTTCGCCTTGCAGCAGCGCTTCGATCGCGTCTTCGATGGTGCCGTCAAGCTGCGGCCCGCAAACCGGGCAAGCATTGGGCTGCGCGTGAAAGCGGCGATTCGCAGGATTCTCATATTCTTCGCGACAATCGGGACACAACGTGAAACCCCGCATCGTGGTGTTGGGGCGATCGTAAGGGATGTCGACGACGATGGTGTAACGCGGGCCGCAGTTGGTGCAGTTGGTAAAGGGATATTCGAAGCGGCGATTGCCGGGGTTGAACAATTCTTCGCGGCAGTCCGTGCAGGTGGCCAGATCGGGGAGCACGTTCACCGTCTTGCCGGAATCGTGGTCGCTGGCGAGAATTTCGAAACGCGTGGAACCCTCGACAGTTACCCAGGCAGATTCGCGGACCGTGACCACCGACGCTTTCGGCCGCTCCTGTTCCAGGCGCCGCTCGAAGAGGCTTAATTGATCGTTGGGGCCTTCGACTTCCACCACCAGGCCCGCGGATGAATTGAGCACCCAGCCGGTGAGAGACAACTCGGTAGCCAGGCGATACACAAAGGGGCGGAAGCCGACTCCCTGGACCGCCCCGCGCAGAGTGATGCGCACGCGTTGGGTCACGGGCTTTGCCGTAACGATCATGGGGTCGCCGAGTCCGTTCTGTTTTTAAGCCTGGTTGGAGGCTGGGGGTTGTCGGTCGTCAAGAACTCCTGAATTAGCATTTCAATGCGCGATACCAGCACTGGCAGCGCGGCCGCGACCGCAGGAGAAAGCGACTCGCCGTGATCGAAGCGCTGGCCCGTCAATGCCACCGAAAATGCGCGCGGGTTGGCGCCAAAGAGTTGGCGCGCCAGCGCCATCACCGCATGGGGAGAAAGTCCGTGGGAGAAATGCGGCGCGTCCTGCGGCAGCTCGATCGCCGTGTAGTGAATCTCTCCGGGCGGAGCATCGCCTCCCGACGCTGCGTCCACAAAAATCACGCCGTCGCAGCGGCTAACGATTTCAGCAAGTTCGGGGGTAAGTTGATGGACACGCACGATCTCGATCTGCGAGACGGAAAATTTCTTCTCCAGTGCCGCGGCAGCGTGCCACGCCAGGCCATCGTCTCCGCGCATAGGATTTCCGAAGGCGATGACGAGGACGCGAGGCATGGTGTGAGATTCCATGAAGAGACCTGGGCCAAGCGAGTTGCGAACGCACAGGTCGTTCGCTTCGGTCAAGATGCCAATCTGCTCTCTACACTACTTCAATCTTGGCCTTCGCGCGCAATTGCTTCGCGAGATTGGAGCGCAGCCTCTCGTATTTGCTCTTCTGCAAGTCGGTCTTCAACTCTGTCTTGACCTCTGACAGCGGCTTTCTGCGCGGCGGCGTGTGCGCGTTCAGCCGGATGATCGTATACGCGCTTTCGATCTGGATCACGCCACTCATCTGCCCGACCTGCATCGACTGCAGCGCCTTGACGACCTGCGGCGGCAACTTATCCGCCGGCACTACTTTGTGGTCGCCCATGTTCACCCGGAAATCGTCCTCGGAGATCTTTTCCGCCAGCAGTCCGAAATCCTGATAGGTCTTCGTCGCTTTGGCCTGGCGTAGCGCGTCGTCAGCCTTGGCGCGTGCCTGCGTCGCTTGCCCGGCAGTAGCCTTCAGGGGAGGCACCACCGAAATACTCTGGAAGGTAAAACTCTCCGGCTGGCTGAAACGCGCGGCATTCTTCGCGTAGTACGCCTGCAGTTCCGGCTGTGTGACTGTCGCCTTCAATTCCACGTCGGTCTTCAACACCTGCTCGATCAGCAAGGAGCGCCGCATCTGCTGCCGCAGTTTTTGCTCGGAACCGTGCATCTCGCTCTGCAAATATTGCTGATATTGATCGGGACTATTGAACTGCTTGCGAAACTCCTCCTGCGCCTGATTCAACTTCTGGGCTGGAATCACGATCTTGCGCCGCACCGCCTCCTGGTATACCAGCTCCTCGAAGATAATCATCTCGAGGGCGCCCTGCCGAATTTCCGCTTCTTGCGCCTTGGGAAAGCCGTTGTGCTGCTGGGCATAAGGGAAAATCGTGTACATCTCGCGCAGCAGGTCGCGGTCGGTCAGTACTGCGCCGTTCACCCGCACCACGGGCTTGTCGCTCACTTGCAGAGGCGAGGTCTGGGCGGAAGGCGCATTGGCCACGATTGTGGGCGCGTGCGAGGCCATTTGGGCCGACGCAGTCGTGAGTGCCATTGCCAGGAACGCGCAGATTGGGAGTTGGTAATTCATATTTCCTCGCTTGCTAACTTAAGCTTCGTAAAAAAAGGGGAGAGTCATGCTCTCCCCTCTTGTTCCATCAGCCAAGGTCTACTGGAATACCGTGGTGATGTTGTTGGTGTTGTTGGCTTCGTTCGCCTCGCCAAAATGGCACTGGCGGCAGAATTGCGCCGTCGATGGCGCATTCGCGTTGGCGACGTTGTTGATGTTCGGATTGTAGGGGCCGTTCACGAAGAAGAAGGTGGCATAGTATTTGCCGCCGCCGTCGTTCGCGATCGGGCTTGCCGTGCTGGACGTATACACGGTCATAACGTGCTGGTTGTGGCAGGTGGTGCAAAGCACGTACGGCTTGCCGCCGGTGGTAACACCGAAGGGCTGCGAGTACTTGCCAGGCGCCAGAGCTGGAAAGCCGTAGTTCGCCACAAACTGAGCATAGGGGGTTCCCGGCGTCACTGTCATCGAGGTGCCGTTAAAAACCAGCCCATTGCCAGTGCGGATGTTGGCCAGTTGTCCCACCGGGTGGTCGTTGGTGTAGTTGCCGGCCGAGGTACCGTCGTTTCCAAGCAGCGTGGGGATCGGCTTGCTGCCGTAGGCTGTATTGGTCAAGAGGCCAATTCTCTGTTCATAGGATTGATTGGCCATCATGTTCTTCGCGGTCAGGTTGCCGTCATGGCAGCTGAGGCAGAGCAGAATGCCGCCGACTTCCTGGCTTCCAGTGGTGATTCCGGTGGGCAGAACTTCAGTAAAGCTACCGCCGTCGCCAAACGCGACCGTGGCGCCATACAGCGGACTCGCGTCCTGGCCCCACAGTGCATAGCTTCCGGCGTCAGCCGCGCCCTTTTGGCCGGAGCCAAACGAGCCGCTGTGTGGTTGGTGGCAACCCGCGCAGCCGCGGCCGTTGTTCCCGTGTGCGCCGAGGACGTCAACCGGCGATGACCAGTTCTGCGCCATCACCAAGCCCCCGACTGCGAGTACGAAAAGTACCAATAACATTGCTCTCTTCATAAAATCTCACGACCTCCATGAATGATGTTTTTCAGTCTTGTTACTAAACTCCCAGAGGCTTAGGCCGTGGGCTGCATTTTGCGCCTGGACGCTTGTAGCAACCGCCCCTCGTCAACAGTGAATGCAACTGTCCGTCCTAAAACAGGCAGAACCGCCGTTGCCGACGGTTCGGATGTAACCTATTGATTTTAATAGGATTGTTGCTTACGGCCGGATAGATCGCCGAAACGGGAAAGGGCCCAAAGTGGGGGAAAAGAACCATATACAAACTCTCCTAGGTTAAATTCCCCACTTCGCGAAAGGAAAGAGGTGTTGCAAAATGCAGCAGCAACGCCCCGAAACAACCTCGCACACGCGCCGCAAGATCACCATGGCAAAGCTGTTAGAGGAAAGGCTGAAGCTTTAGGAGCTGACACCTTACTTCAGAAACTCACGCCCACGCCCCCGGTAATCATGTTGCTCTTCCAATTGTAGAGATTGCTGGGATTGCTCGGGAGAGGCAGGAACTTGAAATAGCGTGTTTCGTAAGTTCCCTGCACATACCACTTGTCGAATGTGTAGCCGAGACTTCCGCGGATGGTATAGGCGTGATCGAAATTAGGGCTTGGCAAAGAGATTAAGACGGATTTCGGCGCACGATAGCGAGGCGTGAACTCGGGTTCGCCCTGCGCATGCACGAAGAAGCGCTTGTCTGGACCGAACTTGTATTTCAGCACAATGGGTATCTGCAGCAATTCCAAATTACCCCGAACCAGGATCTGGTTATCCACGCTGGCGGCAGGCAGATCGATCTTGCGAACCTGGGCGTTGACGCCGATGGAAAAATTAGAAGTCGCTTGAAAAGCGACTCCACCGAACACGGCGAATTCTTTGGCATGATTTGTGTCGTCGGTGGGTACGCGGACCTCGCCGCCAGCAACGATGCTGGGACCGCCGTTCTTCGCGGAAGGCTTTTTTACCGTTAACTCGCCGTTCACGTCGAGAATTGCCCCATAAACCGTCGGCAATGAGTCAAATTTGTCGGAGGTCTCGCCTCCGTTGATGTCGATTGAACCGCGTTGACAATAGGCTGGAACCGTGGCCAGTAGGAATAGCAAAAGTAGTGCGCTGAGAACTAGATGCGACTTGCCTCGCTTCATTAAATGCGTTTCCTCCCTTGTGGAGTGTACACTCCCGCCAATGCGAGCGGACAACCGGGGGCTGTTTGCTCGAGATCGGGCAATAGATTTGCGCTGCTTTTATTCTGATGCTAATGGTCTGATGCGCAGGAAGGTGTAATCGTTTTATCGCGGAAGGATCCGGCGGGACGTATGCCGCGCTTGCGGATTCGCCCGCGCTCGCCGGATCCTTTCCAGCGTGTTTTACTCGACGAAAATTATGAGCCTTGCTTCTCGAAAATAAACGCAGCCTTCTTGACGGCCAGCTTCTCCTTGCGAACAGCGCGGGCCACGTCGCCCAGTGGCGGGGATGCAGGCGCGGAGGAACCGAATTCCCAAAGGGGGCGTTCCCCATGGGCGTAGCTGTAGCCTCCGCCGCCGACCAGTGAATGCTCGTCGGCGAGAGCGTGCAGTTCGGCGTGCTGAGGATGATCGGGAATTATGGTCATGTGTGCCTCACTGGAAATCGAGGATCCAACCTGTCCGAAGGCGGTTGTGGCGGCAACGAGGATGAACAGCGTAAAGAGAGTGATTTTCATGTTATTTCGTTCCATATCTACAGTGCTATAAAGCAACCCTGGTACCAACCTAAGCGCCTTAACCTTTAAAGGGTTACAAGAGATCCTGCAAGCATAGCGCAAGAGTTTGCATATTTTAGGGAAGGCGCGAAACAGCATGTTTTTCGGCCGAATGGTGCCTTCGCTCGGCAAAACGGCGTATCGCCGGAGCCGGATCAGTTGACGGGACGCCCACGAAAATTGCATTTGGCAGTCTTCGTTTGCGTTCGCAACCGAAAGCTGATCGGTTCCATTTCACAGGATCGTTAAATCCTGAATTGGCACGGCGTTCAATTGATACTTGAACGGAAATTTGAGATGTGGTGTACTGCCTTGCATGGCCGAGGAAAAAAGCCGTAGCAAAGACATTGTTCTGTGGATCATCACGGTCGTTCTCATTGCGTTGGCGATCTACTGGTATAAGCGTTAGTCTTTGGCGAACGGCGGCGGCCGCCGGGGCGTGGGGTCTCTCGCCTGAGGACGGTCGTTTAGATTATTTGACGGTTTGGGTCATCTTCCCCCGCTTCGTGTCCGGTCCAGAGGCGCTGAAAGAAGTGCGCCACAATCGAGTCGCTACTCCCAGCATCTTCCTTCATTCAGTCAATTCGTGACTCACCCCACTTACGACAGAGACCAATCTCGGTAGGCCAATGTGTCTTTCATCGAGTAAGATACTTCGGCTGCGAACCGAGACGTTGCCAGCAACGTCTCTACGACGCCCCCTTTATTCGTCACCATGAATCGCGAATATCACAAGGCGTATAGCCAGGAACTCCACCGCGACATGGAGGCGCTTGTTTTCGGGCATGCCGGGACGCCGCTTCTGGTGTTTCCTACCTCGATGGGAAGATTCTTCGAGTATGAAGACCGGCGAATGGTTGGGGCACTCGCCTCAAAGATTGAACGTGGCGAACTGCAGGTATTTTGTCCCGATGCGGTGGACGGTGAGAGCTGGTACAACCGCCGCGTGCATCCGCGAGTGCGGGTATTGCGGCACCTGCAGTACGAGCGCTACCTGCTGCATGAGTTCCTGCCCTTCGTCCGGTGGAAGAACCAGACGCCTCGCCTGGCGGTGACGGGATGCAGCTTCGGCGGCTATCATGCCGTGAATTTTTCGTTGAAACATCCCGACGTGGTCACGCACTGCGTGAGCATGAGCGGGGCATTTGATATCCACCAGTTTCTCGATGGGTATTACGATAACGATTGCTACTTCAACAATCCCCCGGATTTCGTGCCGAACTTGTCGGACGACTGGTTTTTGAGCCGCTACCGCCAAATGAAGATTGTGCTCGGCTCGGCGGATTGGGATATTTGCCTGGATCAGAACATCAAGTTTTCGGCGATGTTGAATGGCAAGGCGATTCCGCACTGGCTGGACGTTTGGAATGACAATTCCAAGCACGACTGGCCGCTGTGGCTGAGGATGGCAGAAAAGTATTTTTAGTGAGTTCGTAGAGACGTAGCTCGCTACGTCTCTTGCTCGCTTGGAGTATTGCTCGTGAAGAAAAGAGACGTTGCCAGCAACGTCTCTACGGAGTGGGTATGAAGAAGATTGGAATTTTGTTTGGGATGGAAAACACGTTTCCTCCGGCGTTGGTCGAGAAGATCAATGCGATGAAGGTCGAGGACGTGGAGGCCGAGTTTGTGAAGGTCGGCGGCGTCCGCATGGATGAGCCGAAAAAATATGCCGTCATTATTGACCGCATCTCGCAGGACATCCAGTTCTATCGCGCCTATCTGAAGCATGCGGCGATGCAGGGAACGATCGTCGTCAACAATCCTTTCTGGTGGACGGCCGACGACAAGTTTTTCAATTACGCGCTGGCGCACAAGATGGGCGTGGCCATTCCGGCGACGATCATTTTGCCGCACAACAAGCATCCCGAAGGAACGACGGAGCAGTCCATGCGGAATCTGATTTTTCCGCTGAACTGGCAGGAGTTGTTCGATTATGTCGGCTTCCCTGCTTTTCTCAAACCTTATTCCGGAGGCGGGTGGAAGCATGTGTACAAGGTGCATTCCCCAGAGGAATTCTTTCATCACTACAATCAGACCGGCGATTTGTGCATGACCCTGCAGCACGGCGTGGAGTTCGATGAGTATTACCGCTGCTACGTGGTGGGGCAGGAAAGAGTGCACATCATGAAGTACGATCCGCGGGCGCCATTTCATGAACGCTACGTGAAGGGGAACCCGGCGCCGTCGTCGCAGGAACTACGGGACCGCATGGAAAAAGATGCGCTGTCGCTATGCCGAGCGTTGGGCTACGACCTGAATACAGTCGAATTTGCGGTGGAGGGCGGAGTGCCCTACGCGATCGATTTTCTCAATCCCGCGCCCGATGCCGAGATTACTTCGGTCGGCCAGGAGAATTTTGACTGGATCGTGAATGCGGTGGCGGAGATGGCGGTGAAGATGGCGCAGAGCGGGGCGAGCCCGGTGAAGGAATTACGCTGGGCGGAGTTTTTGGCGGGAACGCATGACAAGCCGGCACGCAAGGGAGAACCTGAGTGGGTTGCGGCTCGCAAGCGTGGGAAAGCACCGAGACAAGTGTAGCCAACGCAGCCGCGCTCCGCTCGGCGGACAGCCGAGGGCGGCTGTCCCCACATCGGCTTCAACCGCGACAAATGGAGTATTTCAATGAAAGGCAAAGCTCCCGCAAAGACCGTGGACGAATACCTGGCCGACGTTCCAGAGCCAGCTCAGGCGACACTGAAGCACATCCGCAAAGTGATTCGCTCGGTGGTGCCGAAAGAAACAACCGAAGAAATCAGCTACGGGATTCCGATGTTCAAGTTCAACGGAATGCTGGTGGGATATGCAGCGTTCAAGAAGCACTGCAGCCTGTTTCCGACAGGCTCCAGCGTGCTCGACCAATTTGAGAAGGAACTGAAGGGCTACCGCACGTCCAAAGGGACGATTCAGTTTCCGCCGGACAAACCTTTGCCCGATGCGCTGGTGAAGAAGATTGTGAGGGCTCGGGTGAAGGAAAACAAAGAGTGGGATTGAGCCGGCGGAGTGATGATCCCGCGTTGTTATACTGTTAGGACTTTTGCGGGCGGGGTTCGCATCACATCGACAGCCGAGGCGGCTGTCGCTACGTGAGTCTTTATGCAACCGACATTCACTATCGGAATTGAAGAGGAATACCAGACCGTCGATCCCGAAACTCGGGACCTGCGATCGCATATCCACGCCGAACTCCTGGATAAGGGGAAGATGCTCCTGCAGGAACGGGTGAAGGCGGAAATGCACCAGTCGGTGGTGGAAGTCGGGACGCGGGTCTGCCAGAACATCAAAGATGCGAAGACCGAAGTCAAGAAGCTGCGACGCGACATGGTGCGCCTGGCCAAGGAGAATGGTTTACGGCTGGCCTCGGCGGCGACGCATCCGTTTGGCGATTGGCGGGTGCAGGAGATTCATCCCGACGAACGCTACAAGAACATTGTCGAAGACCTGCAGTTGGTGGCACGCGCCAACCTGATTTTCGGGCTGCACGTGCACATTGGCATTGAGGACCGCGAGACCGCGATCCACATGATGAACCACGCG
Organism: uncultured Acidobacteriaceae bacterium; assembly: GCA_963708335.1. Classification (GTDB taxonomy): domain Bacteria; phylum Acidobacteriota; class Terriglobia; order Terriglobales; family Acidobacteriaceae; genus Sulfotelmatobacter. Next base: position 4,788,340 of record OY970205.1, read on the forward strand.
CGCTATTTCTTGCCGCACATGCTGGCGCTCTCCACCAATTCGCCATTCTGGCTGGGAATGAACACGGGACTGAAGTCGTACCGCTGCAAGGTGTTCGACAAATTTCCCCGCACCAACATTCCAGATTATTTTCCCAGCTGGGGCGAGTACGAAAATTTCATCAAACTGCTCATCAAGACCAACTGCATCGATAACGCCAAGAAGATCTGGTGGGACATCCGGCCACATCCCTTCTTCAATACCATTGAGTTCCGGGTGTGCGATATTCCCATGCGCGCCGATGAAACAATTGCTCTCGCGGCCCTGATTCAGGCGACCGTGGCCAAGCTGTACAAGCTCTACACAGCGAATCAGGGATTTCGTTTGTATCGCCGCGCCTTGATCATGGAGAACAAGTGGCGGGCGTCGCGCTACGGCCTCGACGGAAAATTAATCGACTTCGGCAAGCAGACGGAAGTGGCGGCGCGTGACCTGGTGCATGAATATCTGGAGTTCATCGACGACGTGGTGGACGAACTCGGCTCGCGCGAGGAACTGAACTATATCCACGAGATTCTGGAAAAAGGCAGCGGAGCGGACCGGCAGTTGCGTGTGTTTCAGCAGACCGGGGATTTGAAGAAAGTGGTCGACTACATCATTGAGGAGACGGAAGCCGGGCTGGAAGAAGAGCCGGCTGACGTTCGAAAAATCGGATAAATGAGCACTCCTGTGGAGAAAGTCAAAATTCCCACCCTGTCTCTCCAAAGAACGGAGAGACAAGGATGGGGCACCCTCATCCCTTTCGACCCGGAGTTCACGCCTGGGGCTTATAACGCGGTGAATGTATGCCTGCGGGTGCGGGCCGACGAGCAGGTTTGCGTGATCACCGATGAGGCGACGATTGAGATTGCGGCGGCGATCGTACACGAACTGGAAACGATCGGTGCTCCCTATCATGCCTGGGTACTTGAGGATTTGGCGGAGCGTCCGCTGAAGGATTTGCCGCGGGCGATTCTGGAGGATCTGGAAACGAGCCAAGTCTCAATTTTCGCGGTGCAGGCGCAGACCAACGAACTGCGGTCGCGGATTCAGATGACCGATGTGGTGAACCGCCGCAAGATCCGGCACGCGCACATGGTGAACATCAACCGGCAAATCATGCTGGAAGGAATGCGCGCGGATTTCGCCCGCGTGGACCGGTTGAGCCAGAAAGTGGTCGAGATGGTCCGCAAGGCGTCGAAGATTCGTGCCAAGACCGCGGCGGGGACGGATCTGACGGCCGACTTGAACCCTAACTACAAGTGGCTGAAAACCAGCGGAATCATCTCTTCGGAAAAGTGGGGCAATTTGCCGGGCGGGGAAATTTTTACCACGCCCGGCGAAGTAAATGGAACCTTTGTGATCGACGGGGTGGTGGGCGATTATCTGTGCGCGAAGTTTGGCAATCTCCAGGACAATCCGCTGACCGTCCGCATTCAAGGAAACCGCCTTACTGAAGCGCACTCGGAGAATCGCGAACTGGAGAGCGATTTCTGGAAATATACGCACACCGATGAGAACAGCGACCGCGTGGGCGAGTTCGCCATTGGCACCAACATCGATTTGAAAAATGTGATTGGGCAGATTCTGCAGGATGAGAAGTATCCTGGCGTCCATATTGCGTTTGGGAATCCCTACGGCGCGCACACCGGTGCGGAGTGGGACTCGACGACCCATATTGACGTGGTGGGGCGGAAATTTAATATCTGGGTCGACGACCAGCAGATCATGCAGGACGGCAAGTTCCTGATTGACGCATAGAGATTTTAGTTTGCGAATGCGAGGGCGGGACGCCCTCGCGACAGCCGGCGGGACGCCGGCGCTACAGACGGGCTGAGCGGCGCTTCTGATGATCCCTTCCTTGCGTCAGCAATTCAACGAGAACTTTACCGCTGACAAATATCGCGCCTTCCTGCGTCGAATCGATGACGCGTGCGGCACGCATGTTCAGTTTCGAATTTCTGAGACCCCATGCTTTTTCCCTAAGCCACTGATCGACCGGATGGCTGCGGACGGCGCAGCGCTGATTCGACAATTGGTCGACAATTCCGCGTATCTCGCAAAGTCCGATGAGGCTGTCCCTGCCGAATTCAAAGTTCCAAACGAGCCAGCTCATCCCATGTTTGTGCAGGTGGATTTTGGATTGGTGCGGGATGCGCACGGCGAACTGCAGCCGAAGCTGGTGGAGTTGCAGGCTTTCCCTTCTCTATATGCGTACCAGGGGCCGCTGGCGGAAGCTTACATCGAGACGTATGGGCTTGCGGCTACCGGCTTTCGGCTACCGGTTCCCGGACGCCTCAAATATTTTTTGACCGGGCTCGACCAGAATTCTTATCGCGAACTTTTGCGGCGCGCGATTGTGGGCGCGCACGATCCCGAGAATGTAATTTTGATGGAGATTCATCCGCAGGAACAGAAGACTCTGCCAGATTTTCTGCTGACCGAAAAGATGCTGGGCGTGCGGACGGTCGACATTGTGGACGTCAAGAAGGATGGATCGCGGCTTTATTACGAGCGCGAGGGCAAGCGCGTCCCCATCCGCCGGATTTATAACCGCACCATCGTGGATGAACTGGAGCGCAAGCAGGTCAAGCTGAATTTTGACTGGCGCGACGATCTCGATGTCGAATGGGCGGGACATCCCAACTGGTACTTCCGCATCAGCAAATTTTCCATCCCCTACCTCAAGCATGAGTCCGTGCCGAGGACCTGGTTTCTGGACCGCCTGCAGGAGATTCCGGCCGACCTGGAAAATTACGCGCTCAAACCTCTTTATTCGTTTGCCGGGCTGGGTGTGGTAATCGCTCCGACGAAAGAAGACATAGCGGCCATCCCAGCGGAGAAGCGCCCCTACTACATTTTGCAGGAGCGGATGCACTTTGAGCCCGTTATCGAGACGCCGTTCGGCGGCACGAAGGCGGAGGTTCGCGTGATGTATGTCTGGCTCGACCAACTGGTTCCGGTGCTGACCATCATCCGCATGGGGCGAGGCCTGATGATGGGGGTGGACCAGAATAAGAACATGGAGTGGGTGGGGGCATCGGCGGGATTGTTTCTGGAGGAGTAAGAGCTTTGTCTGGCGCTGACCGCCGAGGCGTTCCCCAAGAAGCTACTGCGCCGGCGCGCTCTCGAGCCTCCGGCTGATCAAAATTCCGCCGGCGATCGAAACCGCGATCATGGCAATGGCAACCGTCAGCCAGCCCCAATGCTGCAGTGGATGGCGCAAGACACGAATAAATCCCCGCCCGTACTGGCTGGCAATGAAGGCGATGCCGAAGTAACGGAGCGACCGGCAAAGCGCAACCACAATCAGAAACTTGGGAAGCGGATAATCCAGGGCACCGGCCGCCGCGAAAAACATGCTGGTGGGTGTAGGAAAAGGAATTGCCGTCGAGGCTACAAGGGTTCCTGTGCCCCATTTTTTAAAGAGCTTGAGGAATTTGGAGACAGTGCCCTTCTTGAACTTTTTTTCCAGGTATGCCGAGCCCGCTTTGTGTGCCAGCCGGAAAGTGAGATAGGCACCGACGATCGATCCCGCCGTCGCGGTGGCTCCATATTCATACCACGGATTGCGACGACTGGCCGCCAGGACTGCGGTAAGAATATCGAGGCCGCCAAAAGTTGGGAGAGGAGAGCTATCGAGAATCGCCAGAAAAAAGAGCCCTACTGCCCCGAGGTGCAGCAGCGCCGAAGTAAGAGGGTGGCCGCGCCGTCGCCTTTGCGCCTGAACCAGCAGATTCAGCATCTTGAATTAGTTGCGCGGAAGGCAGGCTGCGATGCGAAACTTTCCTGGAATCTTTCGCGGTTAGAATCTTTCGCCGTTCTTCGTGACGATCGTGGTTTCGAGCACCTTGCCGTTGGGGCGCAGAACAAGCATTTTGTTGCCGCGAAAGCGTACCGGAACCGAGGCGCCTGTGCCGAACTCGCCCGGCACGTAGCCATCGGCTGATTCGGGGGCGTACTCGCCGACATATTCCTCGCCATCGACCCGAACTACGATAGCCGTCTTGCGAGGCGCTTCCCCGGCGACTTCCAGCATGATTTCCTGTTCGGCTTGCGCCCAGTTTTCGTTATCGCGACCCGGAATTCTTCCGTTGCGGATGTAAATCTCCTCCGCTCGCCGGCGAATCGTTTCCTGCCGGTCGACCGGAGTGGTCGGCCAAGGTTGGGGATTGTTGGCAGCGGCATTCATGGTTTCATGCCTCCTGAGGCGCAGCGTGGCGTCGGGCGATCGTCTCACTATCATAATATTGCGTAAAACGCGTTTATGGTCAGGGGCATCTCACCGATGGACGTACATAAGGGCAAGTTTGGGAATCGCGGTCGCAAAACACCAAAACGGGTCATCCCGTCAAGTTGCGCCGCGCCGTCTCCGGATGGATTGCTGCCCAACCGGTGTACGCCTATTTCTGCCGCATCGGAGTTGACCGGACTCGACCGGGGGCCTAACATTACCGCCGAGCAAGGTCCGACGCATTCATGATTGGCCAGCAAGTATCCCACTACCGCATCCTCGGCAAACTCGGGGGTGGGGGTATGGGCGTGGTCTACGAGGCCGAAGACCTGAAGCTGGGGCGGCACGTCGCGCTGAAGTTCATACCTGAAAATCTGGCCGGCGATCCCAAGTCTCTGGAGCGCTTCACTCGCGAGGCGCGCGCCGCATCGCAGCTCAACCATCCCAACATCTGCACCATTCACGGCATCGAGGACAATCACGGGCATCCTTTCATCGTCATGGAGAAGCTTGAGGGGGAGAGCCTGAAGCAGCACATCGGAGGGCAGCCGATGAAGCTGGAAGAAGTTCTCGACGTTGGGGTGCAGGTGGCCGACGCGCTCGCCGCCTCGCACACCAAAGGGATTGTGCATCGTGACGTCAAACCGGCCAACATCTTTCTGACGCCCGGCGGCCCGGTGAAGGTACTCGACTTCGGCCTGGCCAAACTCGTACATAATCCGGGCACGGAAGAGGATCAATCGCTGACGGCGGTTGGAATCATTCCAGGAACCGCGGTCTACATGTCTCCGGAGCAGGCGCGGAGCGAAACCGTCGACGCGCGCAGCGACCTTTTCTCGTTCGGCGTGGTGCTTTACGAGATGGCGACGGGGAAGAAGCCGTTCTCGGGAAATAACTCGCTGATGACGCTGGATGCTGTGCTTCACCAGAAGCCAACGCCGCCCCACGACCTGAATCCCGCGATTCCCATCGAACTCCAGGGCATCATCGGTAAGGCCATGGAGAAGGACCGGGCGCATCGATACCAGAGCGCCGCGGAAATCCGATCTGATCTCGCGCAACTGAAGCGCGAGGCCGAGTCCGGGTCGATCAAGATTGGCAGTTCGTCGATGCTGCGCGCGGCGACAAAGACATTCAGCCGGAATTCGCGCTTCCAAACCTATCTCGTCATCGGCATGGCGGCGCTGCTGGTGACGGTGTTGGGGGCGGTGGGCGCCTGGTGGCTTAAGCATCGGGAAGTCGCGAGCGCCGAGCAGAAGAATGCCATTGCCGTGCTCCCTTTGCAGAATCTGAATGGCGATTACAACATCGACTATCTGCGCTTCGCACTGGCCGACGAACTCACGAGCGTGCTGACCTATTCACGATCTCTGGAGGTGCGCCCCTCGTCGATCACTCGGCGCTACGTGGCGCTGGATCTGGATCCGAAAAAAGTCGGCCAGGAACTGCGCGTGGGGCGATTGCTGCAAGGTCACTTCATCAAGCAGGGAGATCAGCTGTCGGTGACGCTGGAGGCGATTGATGTACCGACGAATCGTCTGCTCTGGCAGACCACAGTTGAGGCCAAGGCCGACGACCTGATTGGCCTGCAACAGCAACTGAGCTCACAAGTGCAGCACGGATTGTTGCCGATCCTGGGAGGCGCGGCTGGGGCCTCGGAATCCGCAGCGTCGCGGCCGAAAAACCAGCAGGCCTACGACTTTTATCTGCGCAGTATTGCCGTGCCCCACGACGCAACTCCGAACAAGGAAGCCATCAAAATGCTGGAGTGGGCGGTCGGGATCGATCCCAGCTACGCTCCGGCGTGGGAAGCGCTGGGCCAGAGATATTATTTCGACTCGCTGTTCGGCGGCGGCGGCGAGGAAAAATTCCAGCGCTCGAATGCGGCTTATGAACGAGCCATTGCGCTCGATCCCGATCGCGTGATGGCGGCCAGCAACCTGATTACGAACCGCGTGGAGCGCGGGGAATTAGGCCGCGCATACGATGCCGCGACCGACCTGGTAAGGCGGCGTCCGCAAAGTGCTGACGCCCATTTCGCTCTCAGCTACGTTTTGCGTTATGCCGGCATGCTCGAACCGTCGACGCAGGAGTGCAACACCGCGCGCTCGCTCGATCCGGGAAATTTCTCCTTCCGTTCCTGCGCCTGGTCGTTCCTGGAGATGGGCAAAACTGATCGTGCGATGGACTTCGTGCATCTCGACGCGGGTTCGGAATGGGCGGCTTGGGTTACTCCCTACGTTTACCTGGCCGAAGGCAATTTTGCCGAGGCACGCCAAACCGCGAAGAACATGGCAAAGGCTAGCACCTATCACCGCGACTTGATGGAGGCCTGCACCGCCGCGCAGCGTCCTGCGGACCTGGCGAGAATTGTGCGCGAGAACGAGACATCTGTCATGACGGAACCGGATGCTGAGGCCTGGTATCACGTAGGCGCTCTAATGGCGGCCTGCGGGCAAAAGGACCCGGCGCTGCGCCTGCTGAAAGCTGCGGTGCAGCAGAACTATTGTGCTTATTCTGCCCTGCTGGATGATCCTCTGCTGAAGGGTTTGCGCAAAGAAACCGCTTTCAACGAAGTGCTGACCGCAGCGGCGAATTGTCAGGCGGTGCTGAAGGAAGGACGGTAGGAGCTGTCAGCATCAGCTTATCAGCTAAAACGAAGCGGGGCTTTTAAACCCCTCAGGGCTCGCCGCGTACCATGCCAAACTTTACCCGCCGATCCTTGCTGAAATCCTCTCTCGCCTCGGTCGCGGCCGTGAGCCTGCCCTCGCTTGCAAGCAGCATCGACGCGGCTAGTCGCAAAGGACGCATTCACCAGTCTGTCTGCCAGTGGTGCTACCCTCACATCCCCGTCGACCAACTGGCCGAGTACGCAGCAAAAATAGGGCTGCGAGGGGTCGACCTGCTGCAACCCGACGAATACGAAATCCCGCACCGCTACGGTCTGGTGTGCACCATGGGATATGCGGGCGGCGGAGAAATTAGGAAAGGCCTCAACCGCGTGGAGAACCATGCGGCGATTGAGCAGGCTTTTCGCGCCAACCTTCCACGGGCGGCAAAGGCCGGGGTTCCGAACGTCATCACATTTTCCGGAAATCGCGACGGCCTGTCCGACGATGAAGGGGCTCATAACACCATCGCCGGCCTGAACCGCGTCAAGAAAATTGCCGAAGATCACGGCGTGACCATTTGCCTGGAACTTCTTAACAGCAAGCTGAATCACCCGGATTATATGTGCGACCACACCGCGTGGGGCGTGCGCGTGGTGCGGGAGGCGAATTCGCCCAATGTAAAGCTGCTCTACGACATTTACCACATGCAGATCATGGAAGGCGATCTCATCGATACGATCCGCACGAACCTGCAGTGGATCGGCCATTTCCACACCGGCGGCGTTCCGGGACGGCACGAACTGGATGGCACGCAGGAAGTTCAATGGGACGGAGTGATGCGCGCGATTGCCGAAGCGGGCTTTCGCGGCTTTGTAGCGCATGAATTCGTGCCCACCGGCGACCCGTTGGTTTCGCTGCGAAAAGCGGCCGATCTGTGCGACGTATAGCGCATCGGTGGGGCCGCATTTGGTAGCGCCGCCGTCCCGGCGGCTGTCGTGGCGGCGTCCCGCCGGCACTGCGCGGGCGAGACGCGCCCGCGACAGCCGGCAAGGTGCTGGCGCCACTTGTGAGGGTGCTACTTCTACGATTCCGGGGCTACGTTTTTGAGGAAAGGATTTGCGTCGGAGAGGCTCTAGGCCCCATCCTTATAGGGTGAGACATTCCGGACCCGTCAGCCTGCCACGGTCGCCTCGTCGCGTCCTTTCTATTTTTCACCGCCCGCATTCTTCTGGTGCGACCTTTGTCTGCTTGCTCGCGCTTGTTTCTTCAATCGCGATCGCCCAAAGCCCAGTGGCGCCCACGGCGCCCGCGAATTCTCCGCCCCCGAGCTTCGACGTTCTGGCCGATCCCCCTGGCCTACTCTACCAAGGCATTCCGGCGGAGATTCCGCAAGATGAAGGCGCGGCGGGATTGCGGTGGGAACTACTGCGGCTGGGCACTACGGCGCGCCTCATGCAGGTAGTGGCGCACCCGGATGACGAAGATGGCGGAATGCTAACGCTGGAAGCGCGCGGGCACGGCGTCAGCACTCTACTGATGACACTGAATCGCGGCGAGGGCGGGCAGAACAAAATCGGCAGCAATCTGTCGGATGTGTTAGGCGTACTGCGCGCGGAGGAGTTGCTGGCCTCGGATCAATATTACGGCGTTCAGGAGCGGTTTTCGCGCGTAGCCGACTTCGGATTTTCGAAAAGTGCTGAGGAGACGTTTGCCAAGTGGGGCGGGCACGATACGGCGCTGGCGGACATGGTGCGGGTCGTTCGGACGTTCCGCCCTGACGTGCTGGTTGCGCGCTTCTCGGGTACGCCGCGCGACGGGCACGGGCATCATCAGGCCTCGAGCATCCTGACTAGGGAGGCATTCCAGGCCGCGGCCGATCCGAAACGGTTCCCAGAGCAGATTGCCGAAGGCCTGAAACCTTGGCAGGCGAAAAAGCTTTACATCGGAAATGTGTGCTCCTTCGGGGCCCAAACTTGTCCCGACGCCGACTGGACCATCAAGCTGAACACCGGCGAGAAGAACGCGGAATTGGGCATGTCGTACATACAGTTCGCGATGCAGGGCTTGCGCCACCAGATGTCGCAGGGGGCCGCTAACTGGACCGTGCCGCCCGGAGACCGGTTTACCTTTTACCGGCTGGTGGATTCCGTGGTGCCTTCGACGTTGGACAAGAGCGGGCACGAGAAGAGTTTCTTTGACGGCATCGATACAACCTGGCTGGGGCTGGCTTCGGAAGACGGTGTAGAAAAGACGTTCCCGAGGTTGCGGCAGCAGTTAAACGAAATCGCGAAGCGCGTAGCTGAGGCCACAGCGGCTGCCAGGGGAGACGACATTTCGACAGCAGCCGCGCCTCTCACGAAACTTGTCGCCGAGTTGGATCGAGTGAGTACCGAGTTGAAGGCGAGCTCCCTAAGCGCGAGCGCGAAACTCGACCTGTTAACGCGCATCGCGGAGAAGCGGCAGCAGGCCGAATCGGCGCTGAACCTGGCGCTGGGCGTAAGCCTCACGGCGGATGCATCGTTCCAAGGTGAGCCGGCAGTGCCAATGCCCAAGGAAGCGGAGGCGCTCACCACGGTTTCCCCGGGACAGGAATTCGGGGTGGCCGTCACCTTGCACAACGGATCGAAGCAGGCGCTGCTGATCGATCACATCAAGCTGGAAGTGCCTGAGGGTTGGACGACCGTGGAAGGGAAAACGAAGGCTGAGACCCTCAAAGCCGGGACAGATCTGCACGCGAATTTCCGGCTGCGCGTGCCCAAGAACGCAGCCTACACCCGCCCCTACTGGCATCGCGACGATCCCGATCGGGAGGCCGTCAATCACATCGACAATGAAAAATACGCGACGCTTCCCTTCCCGCCTCCAGCCCTGCGGGCGCGCGTGGAATATTCGGTCGGCGGAACGGGCGCCGAGAAAGCGCGCAACGGAATCACTTCGGTTGTCGTCGCGCCGTTTCTCGACGACACTGGCAAACCCGCAACTCGTCCGTTGGCGGTGGTACCCGCATTTTCGGTAATGCTGGAACCGGGAACGCAGGTGATCTCGACGCACAACGGATCAACTTCCACGGTAACGGTCGGCGTGACCAGCAATCTCCTGCGCGACGTCAGCGGGGTCTTGCGTCTGGAAGTGCCGCCTGGCTGGCATTCCGAACCAGCGCAGTTTGAGGTGCGGTGCAAGCAGCGCGGCGAGAAGCACGATTTTCAATTCAAGATTTTTACTACCGGACTGCAGGAAGGCCGCGCCACCATACGCGCCGTGCTTGACTCCGAAGGCGAAAAATATAACGAGGGATACACGCTGATCACGCGCGAAGACTTGGGCAGTTTCTATTATTACCAGCCGGCGCGGCAACGCGTGAGCATCGTCGATGTACAGGTGCCGCATGAGCTAAAGGTCGGCTACATCATGGGCGCCGGCGATGACATTCCCACAGTGCTGAAGCAGGTCGGCATGGACGTCACGCTGTTTCCCGCCGAAAAGATTGCCGCCGAGGAGCTAAGCAAATACGGAACTATCGTCTTAGGAATCCGCGCCTACGACACGCAGAAAGATGTGCCGGCGAACAACAAGAAGCTGCTCGATTTTGTATCGGCCGGCGGAACGCTGGTGGTGCAGTACAACACCGGGACCGCCGATTTCAACGCAGGCAAATTCACGCCCTATCCGGCTCAACTAAGCCGGGCGCGGGTTTCGGTGGAAGAAGCGCCTGTCGAGATTCTCGCGCCCGATGATTCCGTTTTCCATTATCCCAACACCATCACCGCGCACGATTTCGACGGCTGGGTGCAAGAGCGCGGCCTCTATTTCATGGACAAGTGGGACGAGCACTTCACGCCGCTGCTATCCTGCCACGATCCCGGAGAAGATGCCCAAAAAGGCGGCCTACTGCGGGCGCAATACGGCAAGGGCACTTACATTTATACGGGCTACGCGTTTTTCCGGCAGCTGCCCGCTGGGGTACCCGGAGCAGTGCGGCTCTATGTCAATCTGTTGAGCGCGGGACATGACAGGCAGTAAGCAGTTCCCAGCACTGAGAACCTAATCGAATGCAGAGCGCAGACGCGCAGCGCAGCAGCAGCGGAACATTGGCAACGACGATGCAGGCCATTCGCATTTATGCTTACGGCGGGCCGGAAGTGATGCGGTTGGAAGAAGTCCCCATGCCAACTCCGCAGGCCGGACAGGCACTGGTTCGCGTCCATGCCGCGAGCGTAAATTTTCTGGATGTACAGAAGCGGCGTGGCGAACTGGCGGGGCAGGCGTTTTATCGCAAAGCAAGCCAACCTGATCTCCCTGCAACTCTAGGCAGTCAAGGCGTCGGAGTCGTGGAGGCCCTCGGGCCCGAAGTCACCAATGTCGCGGTGGGAGATCGAGTAAGTTTCGTCGGTGAATCCTACGCAAGCCACGCGGTAGTCCCCACAGTGCGGGTGATCCGGATCCCGGAGGGAATCACGTTCGAGCAGGCAGCGGCCGGAATGAATCAAGGTTTCCTCGCGTACGCCTTCACTCATTTTGCCTATCCGATCAAACCCGGCGACTGGTGCCTGATTCAGGCGGCGGCCGGAGGCCTTGGACTTCTACTCTGTCAAATGGCGAAAATCCGTGGCGGGCACGTGATTGGCGTTACCTCCACTGCGGACAAGGCCGAATTCGTGAAAGCTGCAGGCGCCGACGCCGTCATTATTTCCACGCAGTCCGACATCGCAAAGGAAGCGAGAAGAATCACGGAAGGCCGAGGTGTGAGCGTCGTCTACGACGGCGTCGGCAAAGATACATTTGGGGCCAGCCTTGATA